>NZ_JANUIL010000001.1:520000-5320000 GCF_024788145.1 Bacteroides sp. BFG-606
TGCGGTGGATTTGCCTGCCGCAATCAACATCTACACCCTTCAACGGACTATTCCGTCAGTCCGCGGCGCTGTCACTCCTCCGTCTCCACGTCACTCTTTAAGGTAGTACAGGAATATTAACCTGTTCTGCCATCGGCCTCACCGTTCGGCTGAGCCTTAGGACCCGACTAACCCTGATCCGATTAGCGTTGATCAGGAAACCTTAGTCTTTCGGCGAGGGGGTTTCTCACCCCCTTTATCGTTACTTATACCTACATTTGCTTTTCCACACGCTCCAGCAAAGCTCACGCTTCACCTTCGACGCGGAGTGGAATGCTCCCCTACCGATCCTTACGGATCCCATAGCTTCGGTAAATTGCTTGATGCCCGATTATTATCCACGCCAAACTCCTCGACTAGTGAGCTGTTACGCACTCTTTAAATGAATGGCTGCTTCCAAGCCAACATCCTAGCTGTCTTAGCAATCTGACTTCGTTAGTTCAACTTAGCAATTATTTCGGGACCTTAGCTGATGGTCTGGATTCTTCTCCTTTAGGACATGGACCTTAGCACCCATGCCCTCACTCCTGGGATCGAACTACTGCGCATTCGGAGTTTATCAAGACTTGATAGGCGGTGAAGCCCTCGCATCTTATCAGTCGCTCTACCTCACAGTAGTAATTCCCAAGGCTGCACCTAAATGCATTTCGGGGAGTACGAGCTATCTCCAAGTTTGATTAGCCTTTCACCCCCACCCTCAGTTCATCCGGAAGCTTTTCAACGCTTATCGGTTCGGTCCTCCAGTTAGTGTTACCTAACCTTCAACCTGACCAAGGGTAGATCACTTGGTTTCGCGTCTACTCCTTCCGACTAATCGCCCTGTTCAGACTCGCTTTCGCTTCGGCTTCATGTCTTGAGACACTTAACCTTGCCGGAAAAAGTAACTCGTAGGTTCATTATGCAAAAGGCACGCCGTCACTGCTGACGCAGCTCCGACCGCTTGTAGGCGCACGGTTTCAGGGACTATTTCACTCTTCTATTCGAAGTGCTTTTCACCTTTCCTTCACAGTACTGGTTCGCTATCGGTCTCTCGGGAGTATTTAGCCTTACCGGATGGTCCCGGCAGATTCACGCAAGATTTCTCGTGTCCCGCGCTACTCAGGATACCACTACGCTTCGTTTCACTTCGTATACCGGACTATCACCGTCTATGGTCCCATTTTCCAAAGGGTTCTACTCATGAAATGTCTTGCGATGTCGTGGTCCTACAACCCCAATATTGCCGTAACAACATTGGTTTGGGCTAATCCCCGTTCGCTCGCCACTACTAGGGGAATCATTATTATTTTCTTTTCCTACAGGTACTAAGATGTTTCAGTTCCCTGCGTTAGCTTCCATCTAGGATGGATGACATTCCTTCAGAATGCCGGGTTGTCCCATTCGGAAATCTTCGGATCAAAGGTTATTTGCACCTGCCCGAAGCTTATCGCAGCTTATCACGTCCTTCATCGCCTCCGAGAGCCAAGGCATCCGCCATGCGCCCTTGCTTACTTTCTTTCAAACTTCTTAAATTGAAAATTGAGAATTGAGAATTTAAAAATAATACTCAATGACAATATCAATCACGTACGGTTTGATATATACTTTTAGCTCTTACTAAAATTTTACTTTTTGTACATCATGTCAAAGATCGTTTCTCTTTTTCAGAGATCGTGGAGAATAACGGATTCGAACCGTTGACCCTCTGCGTGCAAGGCAGATGCTCTAGCCAGCTGAGCTAATCCCCCAAGAGGTTATCAAGAATTGCTGCATTCCGCTGACGCGTCATTCCTTCGTTCTTGAGCTTGGTAGTCCCAGGCAGAGTTGAACTGCCGACCTCTACATTATCAGTGTAGCGCTCTAACCAACTGAGCTATAGGACTAGTTCAACCTTGTCTACCTGTATGTTAGACTCGGCTTCTTTTTTCTCTTGTTTATCTCTATCTATACTTCTATAGATGGTTGATCTATATATTATAAATAAACAAGTACCAGTAGTACAAAAAACAGAACCTTTAAAGTCTTTAAGTGGCTGTCACGTTTAGGTGACAGTTACGACATCGCTCCAGAAAGGAGGTGTTCCAGCCGCACCTTCCGGTACGGCTACCTTGTTACGACTTAGCCCCAATTACCAGTTTTACCCTAGGACGCTCCTTGCGGTTACGTACTTCAGGTACCCCCGGCTTTCATGGCTTGACGGGCGGTGTGTACAAGGCCCGGGAACGTATTCACCGCGCCATGGCTGATGCGCGATTACTAGCGAATCCAGCTTCACGAAGTCGGGTTGCAGACTTCG
The DNA here is from genome assembly GCF_024788145.1 of Bacteroides sp. BFG-606. Lineage (NCBI taxonomy): Bacteria > Pseudomonadati > Bacteroidota > Bacteroidia > Bacteroidales > Bacteroidaceae > Bacteroides > Bacteroides sp. BFG-606. The sequence goes on from NZ_JANUIL010000001.1 coordinate 522,315, forward strand.
ATCCGAACTGAGAGAGGTTTTTGGGATTAGCATCCTGTCACCAGGTAGCTGCCTTCTGTACCCCCCATTGTAACACGTGTGTAGCCCCGGACGTAAGGGCCGTGCTGATTTGACGTCATCCCCACCTTCCTCACATCTTACGACGGCAGTCTCTCCAGAGTCCTCAGCATGACCTGTTAGTAACTGAAGATAAGGGTTGCGCTCGTTATGGCACTTAAGCCGACACCTCACGGCACGAGCTGACGACAACCATGCAGCACCTTCACATTTGCCTTGCGGCTATATAGTTTCCTACATATTCAAATGCAATTTAAGCCCGGGTAAGGTTCCTCGCGTATCATCGAATTAAACCACATGTTCCTCCGCTTGTGCGGGCCCCCGTCAATTCCTTTGAGTTTCACCGTTGCCGGCGTACTCCCCAGGTGGAATACTTAATGCTTTCGCTTGGCCGCTTACTGTATATCGCAAACAGCGAGTATTCATCGTTTACTGTGTGGACTACCAGGGTATCTAATCCTGTTTGATACCCACACTTTCGAGCATCAGTGTCAGTAACAGTCTAGTGAGCTGCCTTCGCAATCGGAGTTCTTCGTGATATCTAAGCATTTCACCGCTACACCACGAATTCCGCCCACCTCTACTGTACTCAAGACTACCAGTTTCAACTGCAATTTTACGGTTGAGCCGCAAACTTTCACAACTGACTTAACAATCCACCTACGCTCCCTTTAAACCCAATAAATCCGGATAACGCTCGGATCCTCCGTATTACCGCGGCTGCTGGCACGGAGTTAGCCGATCCTTATTCATATGGTACATACAAAATTCCACACGTGGAAAACTTTATTCCCATATAAAAGAAGTTTACAACCCATAGGGCAGTCATCCTTCACGCTACTTGGCTGGTTCAGACTTACGTCCATTGACCAATATTCCTCACTGCTGCCTCCCGTAGGAGTTTGGACCGTGTCTCAGTTCCAATGTGGGGGACCTTCCTCTCAGAACCCCTATCCATCGTAGTCTTGGTGGGCCGTTACCCCGCCAACAAACTAATGGAACGCATCCCCATCGATAACCGAAATTCTTTAATATCAATCTCATGCGGGATTGATATGCTATCGGATATTAATCTTTCTTTCGAAAGGCTATCCCCGAGTTATCGGCAGGTTGGATACGTGTTACTCACCCGTGCGCCGGTCGCCATCTTCACTTTGCAAGCAAAATGAAATGCTGCCCCTCGACTTGCATGTGTTAAGCCTGTAGCTAGCGTTCATCCTGAGCCAGGATCAAACTCTTCATTGTAAAAGTATTTTTATCATCAGTTAAGATGATCTTTTTGCTCTGTTCAGGACGCCGTAATTTTATTGACCTTATTCAAATACCTATTAGTCTTAATTGTATCGCTACTTCATAAGACAAGCATTGACGGTTCTATTTTTACTTGTACTACTTGTATTGTTTATCAATATTTCAAAGAACTTGTTGCTTTCGTTTTAAAAGCGGGTGCAAAGGTAAGGGCTTTATTTTTAACTACCAAACTTTTTCGGAAGTTTTTTTTCAGTTTTTCTTTTTACTCAATTTCTCTGGCTCTCTATGCGAAAGGGAAAGAATGTATGAAAGAATAACTCTTGCCGTTTTTCTTTGCGAATCGGACTGCAAAGATAAGAACTTTATTTATTATACTCCAAACTTTTTCGGAAGTTTTTTGTTCTTTTCTTTAAGTGGGATTCCACTTTTTCACGAAGTCAATTTATCAAGGCTTTCTTCTCTTGGAAAGCGGGTGCAAAAGTAGCCCCTTTTGGTATACAATCCAAATATATCAAACTATTTTTTCTAATTATTTTTGAATACATTTGCTAAAGTGCTGAGGAAGAACGATGTTGTAGAACATATTTTTAAGTTACAGATAGATTGTGCGCGGAAACAACCGGAGAGCTACACATTATTATATCACACGCGGGCGAGCGTAAGGCAAAGATAAATTAAGAAGAAAATCATAAGAGAAAAGAGAAGTGCCATATAAAATATACCAAAACCGGATTATAAGACATGATGATTTTTGCATATACAGGATTATTCAATCAAGTATATGCAAAAAGAAATGAGGCAAACATACGTCAGGAAATGCAGAATTGAAATGCAACGACGATTTATTCCTCCATACGCAGGCTGACAAGTTCAATCCATTTCTTTAGGCTCAGATCGAGACCGCCTTTCTCCAATAAATGAAGGGCGCTACCATAATGAAGGGCGGCATCTTCCTTTACAGAATATATCTTGCAAGAAAGCTCACCGAGATAATACTTCAGGCGTGCCATCTGAATATAATCCAATAGGGTATAATCTTCTTCTACTGATAAACTAATCAATTCATTTATCAAGACATACGCCTGTTCGCATTCGGTACAGGTTAAATCAGAGAAAGATTTGTTCACAACAGGATGCTGCGATAGCTGAATGATGATACGATTAAAGTCTCCGCACATAGTTTATATGAATTACCACATCAGTTCCCGGTGGTGCGAGGTTTATATAAAAAGAGAACGTGGGAACTATCTACTTACGCCCTCCAAATGGTATCCGCTAAGACCCTTCCCAGATGCATAAGTGATAGCCCCACGCCCAATTGAGTATATAACAAAGTATATATACAAAAGATGCGTGAGACCCGACACTTATTACAATCCCCAGGAAAAAAATTAGCGGATTCTTTTGGAGAGATATATAATAAATAACCGTTCTCAATAAAATGATTAAAAAGCTACTTCCTTCGCTCGAAAGTAAACTATGACAAAAGTAGAAATAAATATCTATTAAACAAACAATTTTGACAGAAAAAAGATATGCTTTATCAATTAATCTAGTCTATATCATATAAAAAACACGAATCTGACATTCTACTAGAAACGATTTTTCATTTTCATTTCTCATGTTCTCATAACGCACATAATAATATCTTGTAAATCAAAGACATAACACTATGAGAAATAAAATAGAAAATAGCATTTCTCATAGTATTACCAGCATTTTGTCCATAAAACAACGCATTTCTCATACCTTTTCAAGGTATTTCTCATAGTATTTTGACTATTTATACTATAAATTCTCAAGCTAGATCCTAAGCTAAAGACCAAGTTGAATACCAGACCATGCACCTATTTACAATATATTATCAGTGCTTATTGGAAGTATATAGAGCAGATATTCGCATATTTTCCTACCGGCATCTATATCGTTCCACTCCAGTGGACAGGCCTGTGCACTAGAGTAGAAAGAACCGTCCACTAGAGTGGAATGATCTGTTCACTCGAGTGCAATGATACAGATAGTAGCAGGAAGAAATAGCAGTGAGTAAGGGAAAACAGTAAGATATAAGGTGAATGATACACAGGAAAGCAGTAAACAATATGAAGTTGATTAATAAACGACATAGGGAAAGGAATAATCGTAAGTCCGGCGAGAGTCCGGGAAAAGCTGCAGCCATCATGTATGAGAAATGAGCAAAACAAATAAGAAGGAGTATGAGAATAAGATGAGAAATGATTTGAAACCTATGAGAAATGCATCTTTTTTAGGGGTAAATGATGGAAATACTATGAGAAATGCCATTTCACAGTTCATTTCTCATAGTATTATATCATTGATTTACAAACTATTATCATATCATTTATGAGAACATGAGAAATGAATATGAAAAAACGTTTGCAGAAGCTGAATTCAACGGAGACTGCTGAATTCAAATTGTAAATACGACACCTCCTTATGAATCAGGCTGAATTTATCCGGGTAAAATTTGCTCTATTTCTTTCAACTCGTCTGCCGTAAACTCCAAATGTTCCAGCGCTTTCAAATTGTCGGCCAACTGATTCACAGAACTTGCACCTACAATCACCGATGTCATCCTTTCGTCTTTCAGCACCCATGCCAAAGCCATTTCAGCCAGCGTTTGCCCACGGCGGCGGGCTATTTCATTTAATTGACGGGCAGCTTCTACCTTTTCATGCGTCACTTGAGATTGTTGAAGAAAACCCGAAGAACGGGCAGCACGGGAACCTTCCGGAATGCCGTTCAGATATTTATCGGTCAATAATCCTTGTGCCAAAGGAGAGAAAGCTATGAAGCCGGAACCGTACTCCGCTGCTAAAGGAAGTGATTCAGCCTCAACCGCACGATCGAACATACTATATCGATATTGGCTGATAAGACAGGGAACACCGGCTTTTGCCATCATCTCATAGGCAACACGGGCTTGTTCGGGAGGATATTTAGAAATTCCGATATACAATGCTTTACCTTGCTTCACAATATCAATCAATGTCTGAATGGTTTCTTCAACTGGAGTGACTCCGTCATAACGATGACTATAAAAGATATCAAAATACTCCAAACCTGTCCGGCAAAGACTTTGGTCAATGCTCGCCATCAGATTTTTTCGAGAGCTATTTCCGCCATAAGGACCTGCCCACATGTCATGACCGGCCTTGGAAGAGATAATCATTTCATCCCGGTAGCCTTGAAAGTTTTCTTTCAAGATTCGTCCGAAATTTACTTCGGCACTTCCGGGAGCAGGACCGTAATTATTTGCCAAGTCAAAATGAGTAACACCGTGATCGAAAGCATACTTAATCATGTCGGTTGCTACATTGAAATTGTCCACACTACCGAAATTATGCCACAATCCCAAAGAGATTAGAGGTAACTGCAAGCCACTCTTGCCACAATATTTATATGGCATCTGTTCGTAGCGACCGGCTGCCGGCTGATAACTGAAAGAGTTTTCCATAAAGCAGAATGTTTATATTTTCCTTTCACAAAGAAAGGAAAAATATTCCAATTACAGCTTTAACCGGATATTAAAAAGAAGGCGGATCAGAACTGGAAATAAATAAACGGCTGAATCTCCGAACTCTTCATCTGAATAACAAGGTAAATCAACGCTACCATCAATACTGCTTTTCCTACGAAAGGCAGACGGATCACTCCCCGGCAAGCTGCATTTTCCCAGCTATCAGGAGCAAAATGAAGCAGGAAGCCGAGCAACATTAATGCGAATACTTTCCAATATCCTTCAAGTAACTGTGGGAACAGTTGCGGACGGAAAGTAGTGAATATCTGTCCTAGCATATCCATTGAGTTCTGAAAATCGGCATTACGGAAGAAAATCCAGCAGAAGCAGACAAAATGAAAAGTAATAATCACTCCGAACACACGCCGCCAACCATAACTTTGTTCTCCTTTCTTACGCCCGGTGATAGTCATCCACATTTTATGCAATGCTAAAGCAACACCGTGGAAAGTTCCCCAAAGAACGAAGTTCCAAGATGCACCATGCCACAATCCACCCAGAAACATGGTAATGATAAGATTCAGATATTGCCGGAACTTGCCTTTCCGGTTTCCTCCTAAAGAGATATACAGATAATCCCGCAGCCAACTGGACAAAGAGATGTGCCAACGACGCCAGAATTCGGTAATGGAGGCAGACTTATAAGGAGAATTAAAGTTGAGATTGAAATGAAAGCCCAACAATAAAGCGATACCGATAGCCATGTCACTATATCCGGAAAAGTCGCAGTAAATCTGTAAAGCATAACCATACACTCCCATCAGATTCTCAACCCCCGAATAGAGAGTAGGATTATCAAAAATACGTTCTACAAAGTTGATGCTGATATAATCGGAGATAATGGCTTTCTTGAAAAGACCGGATACGATCAGAAAGATTCCGCGGCCGAACATCTCCTGCGAAACAAAGAGAGGTTTCCGGATTTGCGGGATAAAGTCGCGGGCACGCACGATAGGTCCCGCTACCAACTGGGGAAAGAAAGATACGTAAAAAGCATAATCCAGAAGATTGGTCAAAGGCTTTATATCTCTCCGGTAAACGTCGATGGTGTAGCTTAACGACTGGAAAGTGAAGAAGGAGATACCGACCGGCAGGAATATATCAAGAGCGGTAAACTCTCCTCCCATCAATGACGCTATCACTCCACCGAGGAAATTGGTATATTTGAAATAGACAAGAAGTCCCAGATTGACACTCAGACTCAAAGCGACTAATCCTTTACGTTTCCAATACCCCTCTGCACGGTCCATTAGCTGTGCAAGAAAGAAGTCGGCAACGGTGACTATAGCAAGCAGAAAGAAATATGTGCCGCTACTCTTGTAGTAGAAATAATAGGAAAAGAGGGTGACAAACAAGATACGGGCAGTGTATTTACGTTGTAACAACACATACACCACCATGAAAGCAGCGAACAGCCAAAGGAAGATACCGCTGCTGAATATCATCGGGGCTTGCGGATCGTAGGTAAGTACCTCTTTTAGTCTACTGAAATCTATATCAATGGGAAACATAGTCATTATATGCTTGTATAAGTGCTTGGTATAATAAATTTCCTTGCAGGATGTATCCTTCAGGTAAATAATGTACATGATCGGGACGCATCAGGTTTGCCTCTGTCCAGTTGGTGCAGGCACGACGCTTCCCTCCGACTACATCGTACATATCCCACACGAGCAGGCGATGGTCTTTTGCATAACGGCGGATGGTTTCCGCTGCTGTTGCCGTACGGGGATTGATGGCATACGTGCGTCTACGCCTCCGTTGCCGGAAACTTTCATAGGAACCGGGAGGGGTAGTCAGAAGAATAGGGATATTAGGAAGACTGTCGCGCAACAGTTTCACAAGTTCATCCATCTGATTGTAGTGCACATTTATATTATAACGCCGGTTATGGCTTTCATTGGTTCCGAAAGAGAGAATCAGCAATTCGGGTTTCAAGGCAACAATTTCGGCAATACGATCCGGATGGGTAAATGTTAGGCAAGTAGCTCCGTTGACGCCTTTATCAATATAAGAAATGGCGCCAAAGGTTTCTGTCAAACGGGCACCGGTGGTTTGAGGATAGATATGTCCACGCACGTGGCTATCGCCAATATGAACGATGCGGACTGTATCTTCGGAGAGTCCGGCACGTACCTGGCGGAGATGTTCAAAGACGGGAGCCAACAGAGCAATGCTGTCAATAATCTCATTCCGTCCGGTTTCGCGAAAAGCTGCAGGGAAGGCTATTTGTACGTTGATCGTATCATTCGCCCAATTCATTTCCCGTAAAGGCTTTATCCGCTTTGCAGTCTTTCCCAATGGAGGGCATACAGGCATACGGTCTTGCGCAATTGTTTCTGTAAGAAAACAAGGGCTACTTAACAGACCGGAGAAAATAAGAACAAAGATGAACAGCAGATTACTCCTTCTCATAAGCACGCCTCCTGTCGTATTGTTCCTTACCATAGATCATGGTTTCATAAAGCAATCCTGCCAAATGTTTACCGCCACGGAAGTTTATATGCGTATAATCATAGTTTGCCATAGAAGGTTTGGCATGGACGAGTTTTGCCATACTGCCGTCTCCACCCATTGCATCAAACATATTCCAGAATGCAATGCCGCTTTCGGCAGCTATGTTCTGCTGATAACGAATCAGATTCTTGACACCGGGCATAGTACGGAGTTCACCGTTTTCGTTTTTATAATCACGGTCACCGACGCTCAACAACAGGATTCCCGCTTGTGGGAAACATTCTTTCAGATGCTCGATAGCAGTAATCAATCCTTTCTGGTAATTATCATAATTGCGCCCCCGTTCGGTAGCTACATTCAAGCCATATTCGAGGATAATCAGATCATAAGGACGTTGGCGGTTAAACTGCTTCAGCATTTGTACCGGAATACCACGCAGGGAAAGACCGGAACTGCCACGCAACGAGAAGTTATCGAGAATGATTCCTTTCTTTCCATCCATTGCCAAGCCATAGAACAGGGTAGAGTCCGCACGATCTACTGTCCAACGGATAGAACCGATGTGTCCGTCCATCTGAATTTGCTGTAATCCATCGGAAGGACCTAAAGAGTAATTCTTGTTTTCTCCTTTGTTCACACGGGCAGAAAGAAGAACAGAATCTTTATTATAAAAAAGATGGAGGCACGCTGACAAGTATCGAGCAGGGAGGCATATTTATTTTGTCCGCGCAGTTCTACATAAGCTCCGTTTCGGGGGACGAAATAGTGTCCGGAAATTCCTTGTTTCTTCTTGTCGAAATACACGCTGTCTGTTACCGCATGGCTGGACCATCCGCCAAATGTATGCCGCACCGTAGGACGATAACCGCTGGTCATGGAAGTGATGGTGACAAAACCTACACCGCAACCGCCGAATTGTTTCTGAAGCATTTCGCGCAAGTCGGCCGTAAATATATCCGCTTCGATAAAAGAGTCTCCGAATACGGCAATGCGTACCTGTTTGTCAGCGGAGTCAGCGGAAGAGACACGGTCGAGTGCTTCATAGAAAGGAGCCATTCCCCGGAGGGTGGAATCACTGTAATCTTCTATGCAAGTCATGCCCGCACGGCAGGTATCCACAAAAGCCGGTTTTACAACAGGAGGCAAAGGGATGCTGTCCGAATCAGCTGCAGCAGTCTCCGATTCGGGGTAACGAAGATCGCTCAAAAGGTCTACACGCCTCATCGTGTGTCCGTCAATAGTCAATACCGGAAGCCAATGAAGCCCGAGTAAGGCTGCAAATACAATCAGTACAAACCACAACGAATATTTCAAATAATTCTTTATTATCTCCATCATGTTCCTAAAATCCAAAACGACCGCAAAGATAGATAAAAGCCACAAAAAGAAAGGAGAATCTACATTATTTATTAGATTCCCCTTTCCTTTTTATCTATCTACCGGATCGTTCTTAAATGGTCCGTTCAATGTTCCACACAAATGCGCGCAGGCCTAATTGCTCCGTCTGTAAGTCCATCTTATGCAAGGTGTCCAGCAGCGGATCGACTTTGCTATCATCTACTACCGTCAGGATAGCCGAACACATACTTGGCCAGGCATGGCTTCCGAAATGCGGATCACCTGTCTTCGAACCACGCCCCTGTACTTTTTCGAGGTAGGTAAAACCACGACATCCCAAACGGTCGAGTAACGCCATGATTCGTTCGTAATAAGCCTGGTCGAATGTTATCAATACTGATTTCATATTTCTTTTTTTGTTATTTCTTAATAATGCTGTCTTTATTCTCCTGAAAGTAAACATCCAAATCACGTTTACGGCGAAGTTTGCGACGCTGGTTCTTGATACCCGTTCCTGCAAATACGCAATATAAAGTAGGAATCAAAATCAATGTCAACACAGTAGATACTGTCAGACCACCGATGACGGCAATCGCCATCGGACTCCACATTTCAGAACCCTGACCGCCACCGATAGCCATCGGAATCATACCGAGCACGGTAGTGGCAGTAGTCATTAATACCGGACGAAGACGGCTCTTACCAGCTGTTACCACAGAGTTCAACACTGCAAGTCCACGTTCCCGGCAAAGGGTGATGTAGTCGATAAGCACAATACCGTTCTTCACCACAATACCAATCAACATGATACCTCCCAACAAACTCATGACGCTCAATGTGCTGTTCGTAAAGAACAATGCCATCAAAACACCACTAAACGCAAACGGCAGTGAGAACATGATAATGAACGGATAAGTCAGTGACTCGAACTGTGCTGCCATCACGATAAATACGAGAATGACAATCAGGATGGCAAGTGTTCCCAAATCGCGGAACGAATCCTGCTGGTCTTCGTACGAACCGGAAATCTGGATAGTGACTTCTCCCGGAAGATCCATTTTATCTATCACCTTATTTCCGGCAGCCACCACGTCGCCCAGCGGAGCTCCGGAGATTACGGCGGAAACGGTCACGATACGTTCACGGTCTTTACGTTCGATGGTAGGAGGTGCAAAACGTTCGACTACCTTTCCGACATCTTTCACACGAACGGATTGTCCTTGCGCATTATAAATGAGGATATTTTCCAGACTTTCCAGACTTGTACGGAATTCGGGTGCGTAACGCACTTTAATATCATATTCATCTCCGTCTTCACGATATTTAGATGCTACCGCACCATTGACACGATTACGCAGGTAGTTACCGGCAGTCGAAAGATTCAAGCCATGCATCGCCAGTTTCTCACGGTCGAAGTCTACCTGATATTCAGGCTGATAGTCACTACGGCTGATATTTACCTCAGTCACTCCTTTCACTTTCAGCAGTTCACGTTTCAGGCGGGCTGCCACGCTATCGGTCATTGTCATATCGTATCCGTAAACCTCAAAGTCAGCACTTGCCTGAGCGGACATACCTGTGTTACTACCTCCAAGGATTACTTGCGCCTTACTGAATTCCGGATAGGCTTTCAAATCTTCACGCATCTCATCACAGACTGTTTCCAAAGAAATGTTACGATCACCCGGGTCTACCAAACTGATGTTGAAAGAGATAATATGCGAACCGTTGTCCTGCATGGATGCCCAAGTGTTGTCGGAGTCAGCCTGACCAACCGTATAGTTACAAACTTTCATAATGTCCTTATACTTCGTCAGCCATTGGTTAGTCAACTTTTCTGAAAGTTCCTGCGCTATCTCTTTTCGTGTACCGATCGGGAGTTCCAACTGTACGGCAATACGGGCATTATCCTGTGCCGGGAAAAACTCTGTACCAATCCCCTTTGCACACAACAAACTGATAACGAAGAAAACGATACATCCCACAATCACAATCGGACGGTGACGTACAGCCCAGTTCAACATTTTCGCGTACCAGGTATCGAGTCCGTCGAGCGCTTTCTCAATCGGAGTAAAGAAGAGCTTGAACATCTTCGACGGCTTCTTCTGCAAACGAAGCAACTGGGAACAGAGCATCGGAGTCAAGGATAGTGCGGCGACCGTAGAAATAAACATGATAGCACACATCATCCAACCCAACTGTTTGAAAAGTACACCGGACATACCGCTTACCATCGTCAACGGGAAGAACACGGCAATCATGGTCAGTGTAGAAGCGATTACAGAGATTGCCACCTCATTCGTTCCGTGCACGGCTGCCTGTTTCGGATCGGAACCACGCTCGATATGGGTCGTTACATTTTCAAGTACCACAATCGCATCATCCACCACCATACCGATAGCGATAGAAAGTGACGAAAGCGAAATGATATTAATTGTATTTCCACTAACCGCCAGATAGATGAACGAGGCAATCAATGAAAGCGGAATGGTGATACAGATAATCAACGTCGCACGCCAACGTCCCAGAAAGAGGAACACGACGATGACAACGAAGAGCAAGGCATAAGCAACGGTCTCCGTCAAACTGTCGATGGTGTTCAAAATGTTGTCCGAAGTATCGACAATGACACCAATCTTCACATCGCTCGGCAGGTTCTTCTGAAGCCTCGGCAGCGCGTCGGCCACTTTCTTGGAGATTTCTACCGAATTGGCTCCCGACTGTTTCTGAACTACAATCATAGCACCTTGCACCCCATTATTATAGGTTTCCTGTGCACGTTCTTCCACGGTATCAACAATACGGGCTACATCACGCAGAAAGACATTCGCCCCATTGTATGTACCCACCACTACATCTTCCAGCTGGCGGGAATCATCAAACTCACCTTCTACACGCAGCGCATAGGTTTCACTACCAATATCGAAGTTACCACCGGGAATATTCTTGTTCTCGGCTCCGATAATGGAACTGATTGTTTCGATAGTCAGATGATAGGCTTCCAGTTTGTTAGGGTCGCAATATACCTGAATCTCACGCTGCGGCGCACCGCTGATAGACACCGTTCCGACTCCCGGAATACGTGCCAGCGGATTTACCACACGGTCGTCCAATATCTTATAAAGTGCCGACTGGCTTTCATTAGCCTGTACGGAAAGCAACACGATCGGAATCATGTCCGTACTAAACTTAAAGATGATCGGATTCTCGACATCATCGGGAAGCTGCGAACTTACCATGTCGAGTTTATCGCGCACATCATTGGTCAGCACGTCAATATCGTTACCAAACTCGAACTCCAATGTAATCAGTGACATATTCTCGGAAGAACGGGAGGTAATATGTTTCAGGTTGCTCACCGCGTTCAACGTATTTTCGAGTGGGCGAGTCACATTATTTTCTATATCCGAGGCACTTGCGCCGGGATAAGCGGTCATCACCATGATTGTATTCGTGTCAATGTCCGGATACAAGTCAATAGGCAACTTGGACAAAGAGAAAAGACCAAAAATCACGACTGCCAGAAAGCAGAGGGAGGTCATAATCGGTTTCTTAACCGCACCTTCGTATAAACTCATGTTGTTTTATAAATCTGGTTAATTAATAAAAGCATTAGGCGAAAGGAATTTTACACCTTCTATTTGGAAGAGGCTTCCACCTCTACTTCCATACCGTTCACCAAACGTGACTGTCCGGCAACTACAACCTGCGAATTATCAGGCACACCGGATTTCAACTCATACTCCGCACCCATGCGTCTACCCAATTCGACTTTATTATAAGACACCTTGCCGTCTTGATAAACGAATACATAACGGTCGCCTGAACCTGCCTGTTTAACAATTGCCAAATCAGGAACAACTACATTTTCTGCCGTTCCGAAATTTAATGTGGCACGGGCAAACATTCCCGGACGTACGCGCTGGTCTTTATTGTCCAGTCTGATCTCTACCTGGAATGTACGGGTAGTGGCATCTATAGTCGGATAAACCAGATTGATGGTTCCTGTAAATACTTCATCTCCATATACATCGAGTTTCACGTTGACGGGGGTACCTTTCTTCACTTTCGTAAAGTAGGTTTCGGACACATTGATCAGGAGTTTCACGGGAGTGATCTGTTCTACTACCAAGACCGGTTCTCCACCGCTGTACATATCGCCGTTATCATAGTTGCGTGCAGTTACCACACCATTGATGGGGCTTAGCAAAGAGGTATTCTCCTGCAAATTCTTATAAGCGGTTTTCTTCACATCGAGTTGCATCTTCGAAGCATCCCATTCAGATTTGGACGCACCGCCCACTTTATATAGTTCGTCGATACGGTTGAATTCTATTTCCTGATTGTCAAGTTGCAGCTTCGCCTGTTTCAGGTTGGCCGCATCCATCTGCACAAGTTTCTGTCCTTTGGACACACGGTCGCCCACTTCCACAAAAATCTGGTCGATACGCACGGGAGACGAAGGTGCAATATTATTCTTTACTTCTGCTTCCACCGTTGCTGTGTAATCCTGTATCTGATCTACGGGACGAGCTTTTACGTCTGCCAGCTTCACAATGGGCTTTGCGTCGGCATGTTCCGCAGCAGCTTTGTCTTTTCCACCTGTACATGAGCCCATAAACACAGTTAACAGCAGGGCTACCAATTGGATACTTCTTTTCATATTCCTTACTTGTAATTTTTTAGTTGTCTATCTTTATTCTTTTCCCAGCACCTGATCGAGGTCTGCCTTAGCAACCAGGTAATCGTATATGGACTGATTGTAGGTGAGTTGCGCCTGTGTCAGTGACACTTGCGAACTGTTCAGTTCGAGCACCGTGCCCTTACCCACATCATAACGTTTTTCGGCAATCACCACCGCTTTCTTTGCCTGCATCACATTTTCCTTGTTGCTGACTACCTGCTCTGTGCTGGCACTCATATTATTGCGACAACTGACAATCTGCATATTCAACTGTCTTTCCGTATCGATACGGTTCCAATCGAGCTGGCGCATCTGTATACGGGCAGATTTTACTTTCGTAAAGTTGCTTGCCTTATATAAAGGTATGCTGATATTGAACATCAGGCTGGAACTGTTGCTCCAGTTATAATCGAAGAAATTGATATTCGGATTATACAATGACTGATATTGATAGGAGAAGCTCATGGAAAGAGTCGGCATAAAGTTCGTCTTTAAAGACTTTACATTCTTTTCAAGCAACTTCATGTTCAAGTCCAACTGCTTCATGGTGGTATTGTTGTTCAGATTTACATTCTCTTCTTTCAACTGATTGACAAACATGGTTGTCTCATAGTTGGTCAGATTATCATTAATCTTTATCTCCACATCGGCAGTGATGCCCATCAGAACTTTTAACTGCAACTTAGCCAAAGTCACCGCATTGGCTGCCGCGATCAGGTTCGGTTTAATGCTGCGCATCTGTACTTCCGCACTGATCTTGTCATATTCGCTCACAGTTCCCTGCTGATATTTGGCATTCACTACATTGTAATTATCTTCTGCCAGTTTATAGCTGCCCTGAAGCACTTCATAGCTATCCTGCGCAAGCATCAACTGATAATAAGCCTTGCTTACCTGATTCACCAGATCCAGTTTGGAAGCACGTGACTTCTCTACTGCCAGTTCAATATCCGTCTTTGTCATCGACATAGCCCGGTAAACACCCGGCACAAAAAGTGGCAGGTTAATGCTCAACCCGGCATTGGCGGTATTCGTTCCGTCTTGCCCCATCTTGAACGACATATCGTTCAATTTCATTTCAGCCGCTTTAATCGTATGGTCTAAGGAACCGGCAATGCTAGCCTCCGGCAACAGACTCTGCCAGGCTTCCTTGCTGGCAACTTTTTTTAAGGCGATCTCTTCTGCTGCCACTTTCATTGTCGGATTCTCATCCAATGCAATTTCCAAGGCTTTGTCTAAGGTTAAGGTTAGTGTATTCTTCTCCATCTGCGTGTCCTGTGCCTTTGCAAAACCAAATGCGCAGAGTGCCACAGCTACCAGAAGAATCTTCCGACCTGTCAATCTTTTCATTTTGTTCATAAACTGAATTTCTAATTTAATCTTACTTGTTTGTCAATAGAACCTCACTTTTGCTCTAGTATTCGATGCGGTTCTTGCGATATTCTTGTATAAAGTCTTCCAGTACCCTTGCTCCTTTTTCGGTGGAGATACCGCGTATATAAGTAAACATGATGGACTCGTACACTTCAATGAAAGGATATTCGTTGCAGATGTCTGTATTCAAAAGCACGTCAAATTGCTCACGTACCAGCAAATTGACGATGGAGAAGTTTACATCCGGACGAAAGATGCCCTGCTCTACTCCTGTTTTGAAGAAGGACATGGTTTTCATCGAATCGCTGTCCTGCCGGTTCTTCATCATCTCATATACTTTGGGATATTTCTTAATGTCTTCAAAAAAGCGTTTGTTCGTCTGATGAAACATCTCAATGCTTTTCTGAAAAACTGCAAGTATCACTTCCAACACATTGTGCGACTGTTCAAAGACTTTCTGCAAATACTTGTCTCTGTCTGCCTGTGCCTTCAGTATGCATTCTTTCAACAACGATTCTTTATCCGAAAAGACTTCGTAGAGCGTACGTTTGGAAATTCCTAATGCTGCCGCAATGTCATCCATCGTAATACTCTTGATGCCTTTTGAAGTAAAAGCTTCTGTTGCTGCCGTTATGATCCGTTCTCTTAACTCTACCCGTTGGGAAGCGTCTTTTCCATGCTCTGTCATCATCCGTTTTTCTATTTTATTAAAATGCAGTTTTCGTTTTCTCTTCATTTCCAAAGGAAAAACGGAACAAAGATATATAGAAAACTCAATTAACAAATTAAGTTTCCATCTATTTATAGTCCATTTGGGATTTATTATCATTCAATAGAGTAAAATGAAAACAAGTGTTAATAGGAAATTTGGAACAAACACAGAGGAAAGGTAAAAGGGAGGAATATAGGAAGTAAAGTTTTATCGCTAATAGAAGAGATGGCCGGCAATAAATGCCGGATAAATATCGATAAGAATCGACACTTACCCGGCAATAACAGTCACCATTATTAACGAAAAGCGAAAAAGGATCAATTTATTGTCAGTATTCAATCTGTGTCCTCTTCAGGAAGGCGACTGTTTTATGTATTTCCTTGTACATCACGATGTCATCTTTTACAAAAGGTACTTCTTTCCGATAGGCATGGAGGAAACGCTCAAGAACGGGAGAGGTTTTCTGCGGGCGGCGGAAGTCGATGCCTTGTGCGGCGTTCATCAGTTCGATGGCAAGGATATGTTCCAGGTTGTCCATCACTTTATAGAGTTTGGTTGCGGCATTGGCACCCATGCTTACATGGTCTTCCTGTCCGTTGGAAGAGACGATGGAATCGCTCGAAGCTGCATAGCAGTACATTTTATTCTGGCTGACCATGGAGGCGGCGGCATACTGCGGAATCATGAAGCCGGAGTTCAGGCCGGGGTTGGCTACAAGAAATTCAGGTAGCCCACGGAGACCCATAATCAGTTGGGAGACACGGCGTTCGGAGATATTTCCCAATTCGGCCAGAGCGATGGCAAGGAAATCATAAGAGATGGCAAGCGGTTGCCCGTGAAAGTTTCCGCCGGAGATGATCCGGTCTTCATCGGGGAAGATGGTGGGGTTGTCCGTGACGGAATTGATTTCGGTCAGCAGTACGGAGGCAACGTAGCGGATGGCATCTTTGGTAGCGCCATGTACTTGCGGGATACAGCGGAAGGAATAGGGATCTTGCACGTGTTCCTTGTGGCGTTCGATTAGTTCGCTGCCTGACAGTAGTTTGCGGAAGGCTTCGCCTGTCTCAATCTGTCCCTGATGGGGGCGGATTTGCTGAATGCAGTCCATAAACGGGTCAATACGGCCGTCAAAGGCTTCGAGGGAAAGTGCGGCTATCAGGTCGGCTTTTTTCGAGAGGCGAAAGGCTTTGAGCATAGCGAACACACCGTTGGCACTCATAAATTGGGTACCGTTCAGCAGGGCTAGTCCTTCTTTGCTCATTAGTTTGACCGGTTCCCAGCCAAATTCGTCGAGTACGCTGATGGCTTCGCACTTTTTTCCTTTATAGTAGACATCACCGACACCTATCAGAGGAAGGAAAAGATTGGCGAGCGGTGCCAGGTCGCCGGAGGCTCCAAGGGAACCGCGGTCGTAGACGATAGGCATGACGTCATTATTGAAGAAATCGAGGATGCGCTGCACGGTGATAACTTGTACGCCGCTATGTCCTAATGAAAGGGCATGGGCTTTGAGAAGCATCATCAGTTTGATGATGACAGGGCGAATTTCTTCGCCTACGCTGCAAGCATGGCTTTTTATCAGGTTTTCTTGAAGGGTCCCCAGTTCATCGGGAGATATATTTTTAGTGCATAGAGAGCCGAAACCTGTTGTTATGCCGTATAACGGTTCTTCGGAAGAAGCTATTTTTTGGTCGAGGTAGTCGCGACATTTCTGGATGCGCAACTTGGCTTCGGGAGCTAGTTCGAGTTTCAGGTTTTCGTTTATAATCCGTTCGATGATTTCGAAGGTCAGTGCTCCGGAACCGATATGGTATACATTCTTACTCATACGCGCAGGTCTTGATTTACGGCATCCAACAATTCTTTTTCTTTCTGGCAAACGGTTTGCTCGATGGCATCGGCTTCGGTTTGCAGTTGGAGGACAAAATCTCTGTCTTTGAGCGAACCGAGGTTGATACGGACATTCAGCAAGGCTCCCAATACGGCGGTACGGGCGGACATCATTGCTACACAGGCATCTGTGACGGCATTCCGGTTGCCGAGGCGGGTAACATCGGCTATAATGGACATCATATCCAGTGCTTTGCGGGCTACTTCCAACGGAACGAGGGCGGCTTGTTTGGTTGCCTTCTGGATAGCGGTACTTCGGGCGGCTTTCTCTTCGTCGGTTGTTTTGGGTAGTTTAAAACAGGCAAATACTTCGTTGTAGGCAGCCGAATCTTTGTCAATAAGTGCCATAAATTCGTCCAGCAAACGGAGGGTGATGGTTTGTGCGTGCTGCATTACTTCTTCACTGACTTCGTATCCTTTTTTTCCTACGGTCAGCCGTGCCACCATCGTAGAAAGGGAGGAAGCCAACGCTCCATTCAAAGCGGCAATACTGCCGCCACCGGGCACAGGGTCACTGCAAGCTACTTTATCTAAGAAATCTTTTACGGTTAAATCTGCTAACATGGTATTCTATTTTTTTAAGTGATTAATGAATGAGAGTTTTTCAACTATTAAGTGACGGGATAAAGTATGCCGCCTTTAATAGTCATGATTACGCAATTCATGCCTATATAGTAAGGTAGAATATGATAGTTGTCGGAATTGAGGATGATGAAATCGCCTTGTTTGCCTACTTCAATGCTTCCAATCCGGTCGGCTCGTTGAAGAGCGGCGGCTCCGTTCAGGGTGAGAGCGGTGATGGTTTCTTCGATGCTCATTTGCATATAGATACAGGCCAAAGCAATGGTCAGCGGGATGGAACCGGAGAAACAACTACCGGGATTCAGGTCGGTGGCAAGTGCCACAGCACAACCGGCGTCAATCATTTCACGACCTCGCGCATAGGGTTCTTTCAAGGCGAAAGCTGTCAGAGGTAACAGCGTAGCTACTACTCCGGCATCGGCCATTGCACGGATGCCGGCATCGGAAGCGTGCAGGAGATGGTCGGCAGATAGTGCTCCGAGTTCGGCGGCCAGTTCGGCACCGCCGAGAGAGACGATTTCGTCGGCATGAAGTTTCAACAAGAAACCGTGCTCTTTGGCCGCCTGAAGCAGGCGACGGGATTGTTCGACAGAGAAAACGCCTTGTTCGCAAAAGACATCACAACATTCTGCCCACTTACCGGAATGGATAAGGGGAAGCATTTCACGAATCAGGAAGTCGATGTATTCGTCGCTTCTTCCTGCATATTCTTCGGGAAGGGCGTGGGCGCCGAGGAAAGTGGAGACTATATCGACGCGTTTATGCTCGGCGTTATCCAGGCTGCGCATTACTTTTAGTTGTAGTAATTCTGTGTCCCGATCCAGACCGTAGCCACTTTTACCTTCTACGGTGGTTACTCCCATAGTGCTCATCTTCTTCAGGAAGCTTTCGGCGGCTGAACGAAGTTGCAGGTAGTTCATTTGCCGGGTGGCTTTTACGGTACTTGCAATTCCCCCTCCCCGCTCCATGATTGACATATAGCTTTCGCCTTTCAGACGCCAGGAAAATTCTTCGGAACGTTCTCCGCCAAATACAAAATGGGTATGGGAATCGACGAAACCGGGCAAAAGGCAATGTCCGCGAGCGTTATAATGCCAGTAGTGCTGGTAGTAACCATCCCGGTCTTCGCCACGGTTTTCACCAACGTAGGTAATGATTCCTTTGGTCACTTCCACGGTTCCGTTTTCTATGATTTGCAGTTGGGACATTTCCTCTCCTTTACGGGCGGAAAAGCCGATGGGGGTTACGATACGGGCGTTAAATATGATTAGGTTTTCACTCATAAATAGTTCATCATAATTAGTTCATATAATAAATGGAGATATGAATGGGACGTTCTTTTAGAATGATGTTTGCCATAAAGCAATTGTGATTCATTCTATTTTCTTATTGTCTATTCCATGATACGAGCTTCGAGAACTTGCTGCATGGAAAAGTTTTCGAGTCCGAGATAGTAGGAAGCGGTATCAATCAGAGCTTCCATCGGTACAAGGCCGATTATTTCGCTACCTACAATCGTAACACCGTAACGACGGGCCTCGATACGTACCAGTTCGAAGGCACGGTAAAGTGCGGTACGGGTATAGTCGGTCATGTTAATGGACACTTGGGTGATGTTTCGCTCTTTCAGCTCCACTCCCATTGCTTTTACATAACGGAGGCCTCCATTGATATGGCGGATATTTTTCGCTATCTTAGTGGCTATCTCCAGATTATCTGTACTTAGATTGACATTGTAGGCTACGAGTGGCATACGGGCTCCGATTGCTACGGTACCTGCGGTCGGATGTCGTTCAGCAGGTCCGAAGTCAGGTTGCCATTCGGGCAGTTTGATCTTTTCGGCCATTCCTTCAAATTCGCCTTTACGAACGGAAGCGAGATTTTCCCGGTGTGGTGCAGTAGCGGACTTTTCATACAGAAAGACGGGAAGATTAGATAGCTCCGCAACTTTCGCAGCCACTTTTTTAGAAAGCTCAATGGCTTCTTCCATACTGGTGTTCTTAATCGGGATGAAAGGAATTACATCTACCGCTCCCATACGAGGATGTTGCCCGGTGTGCTGATTCAGGTCTATCAAACGGACAGCTACACCAACGGCTTCAACTACTGCTTCACACAGTGCTTCCGGCTCTCCCACAAGTGTGACAACCAGACGGTTATGGTCTTCATCATTACTATAATCAAGCAGTTTTACTCCAGCTTTACCACGGAAAGGTGCTACTATCTGATCTATTTTCTCCAAATCACGTCCCTCACTAAAATTGGGGACGCATTCAATAATCTTATTCCAACTCATATCAAATATCTATTATTATAGAGGTTATACTTTACTGAATAACTATATGTTTTACATCAAATAACTACTTGGTTTATCCAAAATAACTGCATGTTTAAACTATTCCATATATTATGGGAATTTATTCCCTCATTTTATGGGAATGTTTTCTCTTATATTGTGAGACTACTTTCCCACAATATATGGAACTATCTTCTTTATTAATTCTTCGTCCGCCACATAAGGCATTGTTATCTGATAATCTCCTGCATGGGACTCATTAAATGCTTCACTCGTTTCCATCGCATGCGGATTACGCGCCCATGAACGGCGGGCTACTCCTCCCATCACGTCCCAAAGCATTGCCGAACGAAGTATTTCATCTACCCGTTCGCTACCGTCGCATACCATACCAAAACCGCCATTGATTGCTTTGCCGATACCGACTCCGCCTCCATTGTGCAAGGCTACCAGACTCATTCCACGGGCACAATTTCCGGCAAAGCATTGCACAGCCATATCTGCCATCACATTACTTCCGTCTTTGATATTCGACGTCTCCCGGAAAGGAGAATCCGTACCGCTTACATCGTGGTGGTCTCGTCCCAGCATAATAGGTCCTACTTCACCCCGGCGAACCATCTCATTGAAACGGAGAGCTATCTTCATTCTTCCAACTGCATCCTGATAAAGAATACGTGCCTGTGTACCCACCACGAGTTGATTCTTTTCTGCATCCCGTATCCAATTGTAGTTGTCCAGATCCTGACCACGCCGATGGACGTCGATACATTCCATAGCCGCGCGGTCTGTTTTTATCAGATCTTCGTGTTTACCACTCAAACAGACCCACCTGAACGGACCGTAGCCGTAATCAAAAAGTTGGGGCCCCATAATATCTTCGACATAGCTCGGCCAGATAAATCCGTCTTTTTCATCAACGCCATTACGGGAGATTTCTTTTACTCCGGCATCGTATATGGCTTTCATGAAGGAGTTTCCATAATCAAAGAAATAAGTTCCGCGGGCTACCAGTTTCTTGATAACTTCGAAATGACGGCGTAGAGATACGTCTACCAAGTGACGGAATTGCTCCGGCGATTCGTGAAGAAGTCGTGTGCGTTCCTCGAAAGTCAGTCCGGCAGGGCAGTATCCACCTTCGTAAACGGCATGACAGGAGGTTTGATCGGATAATAGTTCGATCAGAATCTTTTCTCGCTCGGCATATTCGAGTAGGTCTACTATATTTCCATGATAGGCAATGGAACAAGGTTCACGGCGTCGCATTGCTTCAGCTGCCATCCGGTATGCTTCTGTTATATCTGCAGTCACATGCCCCACCCATCCTTGGCGATAGCGTGTTTCAATGCGTGAACGATCTACTTCGGCTATGATGGAGACTGCTCCTGCTATTTCGGCTGCTTTAGGTTGTGCACCACTCATTCCTCCCAAACCGGAAGAAATAAATAAGTGTCCCCGCAAATCTTGGTCTTGTGGAATACCGAGTTTCAATCGTCCGGCATTCAGGAGGGTGTTGAAAGTGCCATGAACAATCCCTTGAGGGCCGATATACATCCAGCCTCCGGCTGTCATCTGTCCGTAATTGGCAACTCCCATCTGGGCGGCAATATGCCAATCATGTTGATTGTCGAATTGCCCGATCATCATCGAATTGGTAATTATAACGCGGGGAGCATCGGGACGGGAGCGGAAAAGCCCTAATGGATGTCCGGATTCAATAACCAGTGTCTGTTCCTGGGTAAGTTCTTCCATATATTGCTTGATCAGTCGATATTGCATCCAATTTTGGCAGACTTGCCCGGTTTCACCGTAAGTAACAAGCTCATAGGGATATAAGGCGATATCGAAGCAAAGGTTATTATCAATCATTACCTGAAAGGCTTTGCCCTCAATACATTGTCCTTGATATTCATCAATCGGCTTTGCTTTCAAGTCTCCGGCAGGACGGAAACGGTATCCGTAAATCCGCCCGCGAGTGCGTAGTTCTTCCATAAATTCAGGAGCCAGTTGCTCGTGCCACTCGGAGGGAATATAACGCAAAGCGTTTTTTAATGCTGTGATTGTCTGCGCCGGGGTAAGTGTATAACCACGGTCGGGAGCTCTCCGGATACCTTCTACAAAATCCGGATAAGGAGGTAGTGTGTTGCCAAGAGTTATTCTCATAATAAACAGAATTAAGGATTACAAACTGTAAGCAATACAGTCTTATAACTCTTCGCAATATAGAAAAAAAGAAGATAAAAGGCAAGAAAAAAGACGGTTTTATTATCAGAAAGGCATTATTAGGTTTACAATTTAATAGAATGATAAGATATAAGCCATCTCAAGAGTCGCTTATACTTTTATACAGATACAAATGCAGGCCTTTTATCCAAACGGATTAATAGGTCTTTTATTAAAATGGATAGCGGATTTTTCCATTAAATCAGAGCTATGAGTTCTATGCTATTGACATAATCCGCACCCCTAATCATATCACTATGACCATGGTTGTATATGAATACACTCCTTCCCTGCTATACCAACAAAGATCGACAAGGTTACTTTTTTTGCTTATTCCGCAACTCCAACAAATATTTAAAGGTATGCTTCGCCTCCTGGCTATCATCGTTCAAATATGCCTGTCTCAGTTCCGGATCATTCTTCAATAATTGAAGCATTTTATCTTTCCCCAGAAAATCGACTTTTCCTGTTTCACCATTTAGCTCATAACAGACACGTTTCGTAACCAAGCTTGAAGCGGCAAGAGCATCACCGATATTCCCTCCCAGTTTTACGTCATCTTCTTCCACAAAGTTTCCTCCGATAACCGAGCCTAAAGGCATGGCACAAAAATAGATATTTTTCCCCAACTGAACGGCAGGGGCATACCATGCTCCGAAGCGTAACTTTTTATAGCGCAACTTACGACAATTCAAATATAAATCTCCTTTTTCGTCACGCACGGCAAAACAACGCTTCTTCAAACGTCGGCACATCGACTCGTCATCACCGGCTGTTATCCGGTAATCAGCCCCTCCTGTCAATACAATCTGATTTCTGGAGCGTTTTTTCTATACGCAACACGGCTGTCGTATCGCCATGTTGAGCCAACAACTCTTTCAGGTTGGAATAAATAACATTCTGCGCAATTAACGGAAGGCTAATCACGCTTATCAGCAAACATAAGATATATCCTTTCTTCATAAGCATCCTCCTTTCCTGTCTAACGCCTTTTCGAGTGGAAAGTTATAAATTTTAGCGGATAAATGCAAGAATGAGAAAAGAAATATTGAAAAAAAACTACTATCAGGAAATACCCCCTACTTTCGTTAAACGGAAACAGAACTTATATACCCATTCCTTACAGCTAGCAAAGGCGTTATCCAGGCAAGTCGCAATATGAGCTTGTTATTCCTTTCTATCTTCCGTTAATAAACAGTAAATCTGCTCTCGACAAAAACAAGCTCTTATCCCGACCGTTATGAATTATATTACCTTTGTGGAAAAGAATTAAATTTGTCATGGAAAAACAAGAGCAGATCATTACTACATATCAGCAAATCATTCAGAAAACAGAACTGGAGTTACAGAATGCCCGGAAACGTATCTATTATATCAGTCTCCTCCGTCTGATCTTATTCGTAGGAGCTGTAGCAAATGCTATAATCTTTTGGCCTGATGGGTGGTTATGTCTCTTTGCTTTTGCTATCCTACCTTTTATCTTATTCATCTGGCTGGTAAAACGCCATAATTTCTGGTTCTATCGGAAAGATTTTCTGAAAAAGAAAATAGAAATCAATGAGCAGGAGCTACGTGCCATGCAATATGACTTTTCTGATTTTGATGACGGAAAAGAATTTGTTAATCCATCTCATCTCTACACTCTTGATTTAGACGTATTTGGTGAACATTCTCTTTTCCAATACATCAACCGCACTGCAACGCCTATTGGCAAACAGCATCTTGCAAACTGGTTCAATGCACATCTGGAAAACAAAGAAGCTATTGAACATCGCCAGGAAGCTATACATGAATTGTCCACAGACTTAGAATATCGTCAACAAATCCGCTTACTCGGCTTACTCTATAAAGGAAAACCTGCCGATACCACCGAAATCAAGGAATGGGCAAACAGTCCAAGTTATTATCGGAAGCGAACGCTTCTACGTATCCTCCCGACAGCGGTAACGATCATTAATTTCTTATGTATAGGTTTAGCCATTTTAGGTATTATCTCGGCTAATATAGCTGGAGGAGTATTTGTTAGCTTTGTATTATTCAGCACTATTTTCTCTAAAGGAATCACTAAATTGCAAACGACCTACGGGGAAAAGCTACAAATTCTTTCGACATACGCCGACCAGATTCTTCTCACTGAACAGAAAGAAATGCAAAGCCATATACTGCAAAAGTTAAAAGCGGAGCTTACAAGCCAGAATCAAACCGCTTCTCAAGCAGTACGCCAGCTTTCAAAACTGATGAACGCGCTCGATCAACGAAGTAATCTGCTAATAAGCACGATACTCAACGGACTGATATTCTGGGAGCTGCGCCAAGTAATGCGAATCGAGAAGTGGAAAGAAATCCATGCATCCGATCTCCCCCGCTGGATAGAAACCATCGGAGAGATTGATGCTTATTGTTCTCTGGCAACATTCGCATATAATCATCCGGATTATATCTATCCTACCATTGCTGCTCAATCTTTCCATCTGCAGGCTGAAGCTTTGGGGCATCCTTTAATGGATCGCAACAAATGTGTACGCAACGGAATAGACATTGAAAAACGTCCTTTCTTTATTATTATCACAGGAGCCAATATGGCAGGAAAAAGCACGTATTTACGTACTGTAGGAGTGAACTATCTACTAGCATGTATAGGGGCTCCCGTTTGGGCAAAGCAGATGAAAATATATCCGGCTCGCCTCGTTACCAGTCTTCGGACCAGTGACTCCTTAGCCGACAACGAATCTTATTTCTTTGCCGAACTCAAGCGACTTAAATTAATCATAGACAAGCTTGAAGCAGGAGAAGAACTTTTCATCATCCTTGATGAAATATTGAAAGGTACAAACTCCATGGATAAACAGAAAGGTTCTTTCGCCCTCATCAAACAATTCATGCACATGAACACCAATGGCATCATCGCCACCCATGACTTGTTGCTAGGGACTTTAGTGGACTCCTTCCCACAAAATATCCGGAATTACTGTTTCGAAGCTGACATTACGAACAACGAACTTACCTTCTCTTACCAAATGAGAAATGGAGTTGCACAAAATATGAATGCCTGCTTCTTAATGAAGAAAATGGGAATCGCCGTCATTAACGACTAATCCCCATTCCTTATATGAAAATCAAAGTTTTCTATTGCGGTAACATCCAAAACCTGCTTTATTTAGCAGCAGCAAACTGAATATAAAATTTCAAGCTACCTGTTTTAATCTGCCGGAAAACAAAGTTAAACAGTTTCTGGAGATATACTTTTACTGCATTTTACTTTTTGCCAGAAATGCTATGACCGCTGAAGCTTGTTCATTAGTGAAATACTGCACTGATGTTATTGGCTGATATGTATAAGGTATAAACTGGAATAACTGTACAGCTGCAAATTTTTTATCAGCAGAGAGTATCACATCCATACGTATATTACCACTAGCCTCACTCTTTATATTCGAACCTGCAGAGAATGCCCCCGAATTCACAAGATCCCTCAAAGCATCCATGTGTTTCAAATCAAAAAATATACTATGCTCTTTAGCCACACTTTTGGTTGGCAAATAAATAACTTCTTTTGATTTCCAGAAGAGACGGAAAATCCCCATAAGGAATAAACCTGTTCCCAGAACCATCAAAGCCATACTAACCGTAGAAGACTTATCATCCAATTCGAAAGTGGAAGCAAAAGCTAAGATACCGACCAATAACATTACAGAAGAAATTAAAACTCCTGAAATACTTGTACGTTTTGCGATATCGGGGTGTGAAGATGTGAAGATAGTAGCATCAATCATTTGAGTAGTTGCCATAATATTTAAAGTTTAAATTATTAGTGAAAATATAAAGATAAAAAGATATAGTCACCGGTATTACAGAAGATACCAGTAACCACAAAATAAACAAAACTAATAAGTTACTACTAAATAATTATGCGCCTCAAAGTATATACATAGTATTCACTTGATGGCTGGCAGTAATAGGAAGTTGTTGTACCATAAATCCGCCCCAAGTGTTGTGAAAGTGAGTTCTCACGATCAGCACAACATTGTAGCGCATTCTTCAAAGAAAAGAAATATTCTCCAAGTTGCACACGTTGAATACGTGTTACAGATATTTGATGGCTTTGCGAGTTGTTCAATTCAGCCACAGGCTTACCTGGAAGATCCGGTGCGCTGATTTCCCCATGTTGTCTCATTGCATATGTAATAGCACGCTCCTGTTCATCCACCACTTTCGCGGTAGAAATATTGCCTGCTATGCTATGAAAAGCAACTGTCAGCAACAGAAACAATATTACCTTTACAAATTTTGCCATATTCACTTGCAAATATAACAGATTCTCTCTATGAAAAGTTCTATTAAGATATATTTTAATGTATCTTAGTATTAGTAAACGGCAGACAAACAAAAAAGGCTACCTATGAGGGTAGCCCTTTTTATATCTATAAGAATAACTGTAAAATTATTCAGCTGATTCAGCTTTTGGTTCTTCAGCCTTAGGAGCTTCAGTTGCAGGAGCTTCAACAGCAGCAGGAGCAGCTTCAGCAGATTTCTTCGAACGACGAGTACGAGTAGCTTTCTTAGCCACTTTTTCCTTAGCCATGTTTTCATTGTAGTCAACCAACTCGATGAAGCACATTTCTGCATTGTCACCCAAACGGTTACCAGTCTTGATAATACGAGTATAACCACCCGGACGATCAGCAATCTTAACAGAGATTTCTTTGAACAACTCTGTTACTGCAATCTTATCTTGCAAATTGCTAAATACAACACGACGAGAGTTCGTAGTATCTTCTTTAGACTTAGTAATCAAAGGCTCAACAAACTTTTTCAAAGCTTTCGCCTTTGCAACAGTCGTAGTGATTCTTTTGTGCTTGATCAAAGAGCAAGCCATGTTAGATAACATAGCGCTTCTATGAGAAGCAGTACGACCTAAATGATTGAATTTTTTATTATGTCTCATTTTTTATTCTTTATCTAATTTATATTTAGAAATGTCGGTTCCAAACGACAGATTCAGACTTTCCAGCAAATCATCAAGCTCGGTAAGCGATTTCTTTCCGAAGTTTCTGAATTTCAGCAGGTCAGTTTTGTTGAATTGTACCAAGTCACCGAGAGTTTCTACGTCAGCAGCCTTCAAGCAATTGAGGGCACGAACTGACAAGTCCATATCAACGAGTTTGGTTTTCAACAGCTGACGCATGTGCAATACTTCTTCATCAAACTCTTCATTGCCATCAGTATCATTACTTTCAAGCGTGATCTTCTCGTCAGAGAACAACATGAAGTGATAAATCAGAATTTTTGCAGCTTCTTTCAGCGCTTCTTTCGGATGTATAGAACCGTCGGTACTAATTTCAAGTACTAGCTTTTCGTAGTCAGTCTTCTGTTCTACACGGAAGTTTTCTACAGCATACTTGACATTACGTATCGGTGTATAAATAGAGTCGATTGGAATTACATTAACATCCGTGCAATACTCGCGATTCTCATCAGCAGGTACATAACCACGGCCTTTGTTAATTGTAATATCAATCTGCATAGTTGACTTAGAATCTAAATGACAAATAACTAATTCCGGATTTAACACTTCAAATCCAGTCAAATACTTACCTATGTCACCTGCTTTAAATTCACTGGAATTCTCGACAGTGATGCTCACTTTTTCGCTCTCGAACTCTTCAACTACTTGCTTGAATCTCACTTGTTTCAGATTCAAGATAATGTTGGTAACATCCTCTTTTACTCCAGGTACACTAGAAAATTCATGCTCCACACCATCAATTCTGATAGTAGTGATAGCAAAACCCTCTAATGAAGAAAGAAGGATTCGGCGTAATGCATTACCTACAGTAATACCAAAACCCGGTTCCAACGGACGGAATTCGAATTTACCGAATCTGGAGTCCGCCTCCAACATTAATACTTTATCAGGTTTTTGAAATGCTAATATCGCCATGAAATTAATTATTATTTAGAATACAATTCAACGATCAAATGTTCTTTAATGTTCTCAGGAATGTCTGCTCTTTCAGGTATGTGCAACATTTTACCAACCTTAGAAGCTTCGTCCCATTCCAACCAAGCATACTTGCTGTGATTGAAACCTGCAAGAGAATTAGCAATTACTTCCAAAGATTTAGATCTTTCACGAACACCAATCAATTGTCCTGGTTTTACTGCAAATGAAGGGATGTTTACCACTTCACCATCTACAGTAATATGCTTGTGACTAACCAACTGACGAGCAGCAGCACGTGTAGGAGCAATACCCAAACGGAATACTACGTTGTCAAGACGGCCTTCCAACAATTGAAGAAGTACCTCACCGGTAATACCTTTAGCAGTAGCTGCTTTTTCAAACAAATTGCGGAATTGTTTTTCTAGAACTCCATAGGTGTATTTAGCTTTCTGCTTTTCACGAAGTTGCACACCGTATTCAGAAGTTTTTCTTTTTCTTGAATTACCATGTTGTCCGGGAGGATAGTTCTTCTTTGACAAAACTTTATCAGCTCCAAAGATTCCCTCACCGAATTTACGGGCGATTCTCGATTTTGGTCCAGTATATCTAGCCATTTCTTTTTAAATATTTAATTGTTTATTCATGAACTTAATTTGTTGCAGCCGCGATTACAGAGAGAAATTAAATGTAATCCAAAAACAAAATCAAGATCATTGTAAGTTAAAGGTAAATTAAACTCTACGTCTTTTTGGAGGACGACAACCATTATGTGGAAGCGGAGTTACGTCAATGATTTCAGTAACTTCGATACCAGCACCGTGGATAGTTCTAATAGCAGACTCACGTCCGTTACCTGGACCTTTCACATATGCTTTTACCTTTCTCAGGCCAAGATCAAATGCAATCTTTGCACAATCCTGGGCAGCCATCTGAGCTGCATAAGGAGTATTCTTTTTAGAACCTCTAAATCCCATTTTACCAGCAGATGACCAAGAGATAATCTGCCCTTCACTGTTTGCAAGAGAAACAATAATATTGTTGAAAGATGAATGAACATGCAACTGTCCATTAGCGTCTACTTTCACATTTCTCTTTTTAAGCTGCAACTGTTTTTTTTGCCATATCAACAATTATTATTTAGTAGCTTTTTTCTTATTAGCAACGGTTTTCTTTCTACCTTTACGAGTACGTGCATTGTTCTTTGTGCTCTGACCTCTAACAGGCAGACCAATACGGTGACGTACACCACGATAGCAACCAATATCCATTAATCGCTTAATGTTCAATTGGATTTCAGAACGAAGATCACCTTCCACTTTATACTCTGCACCGATAATCTCACGAATCTTAGCAGCTTGATCATCTGTCCAGTCTTTAACCTTCAGATCTTTATCTACACCAGCTTTATCTAAAATTTTTGCTGAACTACTGCGACCTATTCCATATACATAGGTCAACGCAATTTCACCTCTTTTGTTCTGAGGTAAATCTACACCAACTATTCTTATAGCCATATACTTAATTATTTTTTTTGCAAAAATAACAAATTATCCTTGACGTTGTTTATACTTAGGATTTTTCTTGTTAATAACATACAAACGGCCATTACGTCTAACGATCTTACATTCTGGCGTGCGTTTCTTTAATGATGCTCTTACTTTCATATCTTATTTTATTTATATCTAAACACAATTCTTCCTTTCGATAAGTCGTAAGGAGACATTTCGACTCTCACTTTATCTCCCGGCAAGATCTTGATGTAATGCATCCGCATCTTACCTGAAATATGTGCAGTAATCTCATGTCCGTTTTCTAATTCAACACGAAACATTGCATTTGACAATGCTTCAACTATAACTCCATCTTGTTCTATTGCAGATTGCTTTGCCATATTATATTGCTTTATCTCCTAAAACTTCTTCTATGAATTTGAATGAAGACAAAATATCAGCTTCACCAGCTCCAACAGCTATCGTATGTTCAAAATGTGCAGCACATTTACGATCTCTGGTCCTCACAGTCCATCCGTCACGTTCCATAATCACTTGCCGGTCTCCCAATGTTATCATCGGCTCTATCGCTATGCAAAGGCCTCTTTTCATCAAAGGTCCATATCCTCTTTTACCATAATTAGGCACTTGAGGATCTTCGTGCATCTCTTTACCGATGCCATGACCAACAAACTCACGCACTACACCATAAGAGTGAGACTCACAATATTGCTGAATAGCATACCCGATGTCTCCGATTCTTTTGCCTTGCACTGCGTTCTGAATGCCAATATATAACGCTTCTTTAGTCACCTTCAACAAGTTACGAACTTCTTCGTCCACCTCTCCTACACAAAAAGTATAAGCAGAATCACCACAAAAACCATTCATGTAAGTCCCACAATCCACTGATACGATATCGCCATCTTTCAGTACAATATCCCCTGGGATTCCATGTACAACCTGTTCATTAACAGAAGTACAAAGAGATGCGGGAAATGGTTCTCCATATTGATTCGGGAATCCCTTGAAAGTTGGAGTTGCCCCATGATCTCTAATGAACTCTTCAGCAACTTTATCCAACTCACGTGTAGTCACACCAGGCTTCACCAGTTTGGCAACCTCTGCAAGAGTTTTACCAACAAGCAGGTTACTCTGACGGAGCAATTCTATTTCATCTTCTGTTTTAAGAAATATCATTTCTAATCTAAAGAATTAATATGCCGCTACACCAGCGCGTCCTTTAATACGACCAGATTTCAACAGACCATCATAGTGTCTCATCAACAAATGACTTTCAACCTGTTGCAGTGTATCAAGAACAACACCTACAAGAATTAACAAAGATGTACCGCCGAAGAATTGAGCAAATCCTGCTTGCACTCCGAATATACCGGCAAAAGCAGGCATAATAGCAACTAAAGCCAAGAAGAAAGAACCCGGCAAAGTAATACGAGACATTATATCATCAATATACTCTGCAGTTTTCTTTCCCGGTTTAATACCAGGGATGAAACCATTATTTCTCTTCATATCCTCAGCCATCTGAGTCGGATTAATTGTAATTGCAGTATAGAAATATGTAAATAATATAATCATTACCGCAAAAACAAAATTATACCAGAAACTTGTATGATCTGTAAACGCATGCAAGAAACCGCCCGCATCATTTACATTTGAAAAACCGATAAACGTAATTGGAATAAACATGATTGCCTGAGCAAAGATGATAGGCATAACACCAGCCGCATTCACTTTCAAAGGAATGTACTGTCTAGCACCACCATATTGCTTGTTACCAACAATTCTTTTTGCATACTGTACAGGAATCTTTCTTGTACCTTGTACCAAAAGAATAGCAGCACCAATCACTAATAACAAGAATACGATTTCAATTATAAACATGATCAAACCACCACTCTTATTTGCTACTCTGGATACAACTTCTTGCAACAAAGCATCAGGGAAACGAGCGATAATACCAATCAAGATGATAAATGAAATACCGTTACCAATACCTTTATCAGTAATTCTTTCACCAAGCCACAAAATAAACATACTACCTGCTGCCAAAATAATGGTAGAGGTAACCATAAACAGAGTCCAATCTAATGAAGCATTTAAGGAAGGGCCAGCCTGCATTTTAAGATTGAGCAAATAAGAAGGGGCCTGAACTAACAATATAGCAATCGTCAAATAACGAGTATATTGATTCATTTTTCTTCTGCCGCTCTCACCTTCGCGTTGCAGCTTCTGGAAATACGGCACAGCGATTCCCAACAACTGGATTACGATAGATGCAGAGATATAAGGCATGATTCCTAATGCAAAAATAGAGGCATTAGAAAATGCTCCTCCAGAGAACATATTTAACAAGGCTAAAAGGCCTTCACTTGTTTGTTCGTGCAATTTAGCCAGCATCGCCGGATTGATACCCGGTAATACGACATATGATCCGAAACGGTAAATTGCCACAAACAATATGGTGATGAGGATCCGCTGTCTCAGATCCTCAATCTTCCATATATTCTTTAATGTTTCAATAGCTTTTCTCATTGAATCAGAGTTTTACTACAGTTCCACCAGCAGCTTCAATAGCAGCAGTTGCAGTCTTAGAGAATGCATGAGCTTCTACTTCCAGCTTATTAGTCAGAGTTCCGTTACCCAATACTTTTACCAACTGATTTGAAGATATAAATCCTGCTTCGATAAAGTCGTTTACACCAACTTTTGCCAAGCTCTTAGCTTCAGCAAGTTTCTGGATAGTATCCAGATTGATGGCTTTATATTCTACACGATTAATATTCTTGAAACCAAATTTAGGAACTCGACGTTGAAGAGGCATCTGACCACCTTCAAAACCGATCTTCTTAGAGTATCCAGATCTTGATTTAGCTCCCTTATGACCTCTTGTAGAAGTACCGCCTAAGCCAGAACCAGTTCCACGTCCAATTCTTTTTCTTGTCTTAGTAGATCCCTCTGCAGGTTTTAAATTACTTAAGTTCATATTGTAATTTCGTTTTATTATTCAACAAATAATTACTTAACAATGGCAACCAAGTGTTTTACTTTATCTACCATCCCAAGAATTGAAGGAGTGCTTTCGTGTTCAACCACACGGTTCAGTTTACGAAGTCCCAGTGCATCAAGAGTTCTTTTCTGATCAGCTGGAGCACCAATTCTACTTTTAACTTGTTTAATCTTTATAGTTGACATATCTCCTCCTTATCCTCTAAATACTTTTTCAACACTAATACCTCTGTTCTGAGCAACCATTCTTGCATCACGCATTTCACTCAAAGCTTCGATTGTAGCTTTAACAAGGTTGTGCGGATTGGAAGAACCTTTAGATTTAGCCAAAACATCAGTAACACCAACACTTTCCAAAACAGCACGCATAGCACCACCAGCTACAACACCAGTTCCGTGAGATGCAGGTTTGATGAATACTTCAGCACCACCAAATCTAGCTGATTGTTCATGAGGAACAGTACCTTTCAAAATAGGCACTTTCACCAAGTTCTTTTTAGCTGATTCAACACCTTTAGCGATAGCAGCTGTTACTTCACCTGCTTTACCAAGTCCCCAACCAATGATACCTTCTTCGTTACCTACAACAACGATTGCAGAGAAACTAAAAGTTCTACCACCTTTGGTAACTTTAGTAACACGATTAATAGCAACCAATCTATCTTTCAGTTCTATATCGTTAGTAATCTTAACTCTATTATTAACTCCTGCCATAATGATTAAAATTTAAGTCCACCGTTACGAGCAGCATCAGCTACTTCTTTTACTCTCCCATGATACAAGTAACCATTACGGTCGAAAACAACAGTAGTTATACCTGCTTCCTGAGCCTTTTTAGCAATCATTTCACCCACTTTAGCAGCTTGTTCTTTTTTAGCAACTTTATCAGTCAAACCTAAAGAAGAAGCGGCAGCCAGTGTCTTACCAGAAAGATCATCGATAATCTGGACATAAATTTGCTTGTTACTTCTAAATACACTCATACGCGGACATTCAGTAGTACCTGAAATTTTGTTGCGTACTCTATATTTGATCTTAACTCGTCTTTCTATTTTTGTTGTCATAATAATCTAATTTTATATGAATTACTTAGCGCCGGCTGATTTACCAGACTTTCTACGAATTACTTCGCCAACAAACTTAATACCTTTACCCTTGTATGGTTCAGGCTTACGGAAAGAACGTATTTTAGAGCAAACTTGACCAAGCAATTGTTTGTCACACGATTCCAATATAATAAGAGGATTCTTATTTCTTTCAGACTTAGTTTCAACTTTTACCTCAGCAGGTAATTGAATGAAAATATTGTGTGTATAACCTAAAGCAAGCTCAATGATGTTACCTTGGTTAGAAGCACGATAACCTACACCTACAAGTTCCAGTTCCTTCTTGTATCCTTCAGATACGCCCACAACCATGTTGTGAACCAAAGAGCGATACAAACCGTGGAAAGCATGTTTTTGCTTCGGGTTATCAAGCATTTCTTTATCGTTTTCTGTTAAAGTTACGTGTCCGTCTTCAATGGCAACATTGATAGCAGGATTCACATATTGGCTCATTTCGCCTTTGGGTCCCTTTACGGTAACCACATTATCCTTCAGAGTGACTGTCACTCCAGCAGGGATACTAATGGGTAATTTTCCTATTCTTGACATTCTAATTCCTCCTAATTAATATACATAACACAAGACTTCACCACCGATCTTCAGTTCTGCAGCCTCTTTGTTAGTCATTACACCTTTGGAAGTAGATATTATAGCAATACCCAGCCCATTAATAACACGCGGCATATCTTTGTAACCAGTATACTTACGCATACCCGGAGAAGATATTCTTTCTAACTTTTTGATTGCGTTAACTTTGTTAACAGAATCATACTTCAAGGCAACCTTAATAGTTCCTTGAGGACCATCTTCTACAAACTTATAATTAAGAATGTAGCCTTTTTCAAAAAGAATCTTAGTGATTTCTTTTTTCAAGTTCGAAGCGGGAACTTCAACAACTCTGTGCTTTGCACCAATCGCGTTCCGCAACCTCGTTAAATAATCTGCTATTGGATCAGTCATATAAAAATAAATTAAATTAATCAGGACTACCCTGACAATATTTAAACAATAATTACCAGCTTGCTTTTTTTACGCCTGGGATCAGTCCGTTAGATGCCATCTCACGGAACTGAATTCTCGAAATTCCGAATTGACGAATATAACCTTTAGGACGTCCAGTCAGTTTGCAACGGTTGTGCATACGAATCGGATTAGAATTCTTTGGCAACTCTTGCAACTTCTGTGCAGCTTCAAAAGCATCAGCAGGATCACCTGTTCTTACGATTTGCTTCAAAGCAGCTCTTCTTTCGGCGTATTTGGCTACTAATTTAGCACGTTTTACTTCACGTGCTTTCATTGATTCCTTTGCCATATCTATTAGTCTTTTTTAGCGTTTTTAAAAGGTAAACCGAATTCCTTCAGCAAAGCATAACCTTCTTCATCTGTTTCCGCAGAGGTTACAAAGGTAATATTCATTCCGAGAATTCTTGTAATACTATCGATATTTATTTCAGGGAAAATGATTTGTTCCTGAATACCAAGGGTATAGTTACCTTTACCATCAAACTTACTTTCGATACCTTTAAAGTCACGAATACGAGGAAGAGCTACACGAACCAATTTTTCAAGGAATTCGTACATTCTTTCACGACGCAAAGTTACCATAACACCAATCGGCATTTTTTTACGCAACTTAAAGTTTGCAATATCTTTACGAGAAATGGTAGCTACAGCTTTCTGACCTGTGATAGCTGTCATTTCATTGATTGCAACTTCGATAATCTTCTTATCAGCAACAGCCATACCTAACCCTTGATTGATAACAATCTTCTTAAGTACGGGTACCTGCATTGTAGAAGAATACTGGAACTGTGATTTCAATGCAGGTGCTATACGCTCTGCATATTCTTTCTTAAGACTAGCAGTATTACTCATTACTTAATCTCCTCTCCTGATTTTTTAGAATAACGCACTAAAGTTCCTTCCGAACTCTTTTTTCTCCCAATACGCGTTGCTTTACCAGTTTTTGGATCAACCGGATTCAAGTTTGAAATGTGGATAGAAGCTTCCTGCTTCACGATACCACCTTGCGGATTCTTAGCATTCGGTTTTGTGCTTTTAGATACCATATTGATACCTTCTACAAATGCACGTCCTTCTTTAACAAGAACCTTCAATACACGACCAGTTTTGCCCTTATCTTCGCCAGCATTTACGTAAACTGTATCGCCTTTTTTAATATGTAATTTACTCATTACTTAAATCTTTTACAAATTAAAGTACCTCAGGCGCAAGTGACACAACTTTCATGTTTGTAGCACGAAGCTCTCTTGCTACAGGACCGAAAATACGACTACCTCTAATTTCACCTGCATTATTCAACAACACGCAAGCATTATCATCAAAACGTATATAAGAACCATCAGGACGACGGATTTCTTTCTTTGTACGTACAATCAAAGCCTTTGATACTGCACCTTTTTTAACATCACTAGAAGGGATAACACTCTTCACTGAAACTACAATGACATCCCCCACTGAAGCATAACGACGGCCTGTACCACCCAAAACGCGGATACACAACGCCTCTTTCGCTCCACTGTTATCACATACTGTAAGTCTGGATTCTACTTGTATCATAATTACTTAGCTCTTTCAATTATTTCTACTAATCTCCATCTTTTAGTCTTGCTCAAAGGACGAGTTTCCATGATGCTTACAGTATCACCGATATTGCATTCATTCTTTTCATCGTGAGCATGGTACTTCTTCGTTTTACTAACGAACTTACCATATATAGGGTGTTTTTCCTTAAATTTGGCAGCAACTGTGATGGTCTTATCCATCTTATTGCTCAACACAACCCCTGTTCTTTCTTTTCTTAAATTTCTTGCTTCCATCAAGCTGATCATTTATTGTTAAGTTCTCTTTCGCGCAATTCTGTTTTCATACGCGCAATAGTCCTGCGTAATTGTTTGATTTGAGCAGGATTTTCCAAAGGAGAAATAGAATGATTGATAACCATTTGGTTATAATTAGCTGTTTCCGCCTCTACTCTTTCTACTAAATCATTAGTAGTCATTTCTTTTATTTCTGCAATTTTCATAACACTTACGCATTTTGATTTTGAATATCATAATCACGTCTTACGACAAACTTCGTTGTAATAGGAAGCTTTTGAGCAGCTAAGCGCAATGCTTCTTTCGCGATTTCGTAAGATACTCCTTCAGCTTCAATAATGATTCTACCTGGAGTCACAGGAGCCACAAATCCCTCTGGAGCACCTTTACCTTTACCCATACGTACATCGGCAGGTTTTCTAGTGATCGGTTTATCCGGGAATATACGGATCCAGATCTGTCCTTGACGTTGCATATATCTTGTTACTGCAATACGAGCAGCTTCGATCTGACGGCCTGTAATCCACTTAGTCTCCAAAGCCTTTATGCCAAAAGAACCAAAGGCCAGCTGGTTGCCTCTCTGGGCATTACCTTTCTGACGGCCTTTTTGTTGTCTTCTGAATTTTGTCTTTTTCGGTTGTAACATAGTTTCCTAAAATTCAAATTCGTTTAGCGATTATTTTTCTTTCTTTTGAAGTTCTTTCCGCCGTTGTTTCCACTATTGTTTCCACGACCACTTTCTTTGCTTTGTGTAAAGTTCGGAGCCAATTCTTTCTTACCAAACACTTCACCTCTACAAATCCAAACTTTGATACCTAAAAGACCTACTTTAGTCAATGCTTCTGCATGACAGTAGTCGATATCAGCTCTGAAAGTGTGCAACGGAGTTCTTCCTTCTTTATACATTTCAGAACGTGCCATTTCAGCTCCATTCAAACGTCCTGAAATCTGAATTTTGATACCTTCAGCACCCATACGCATTGTGTTTGCGATAGCCATTTTGATGGCACGGCGATAGGCAATTTTACCTTCAACCTGGCGAGCGATGTTGTTAGCAACAATCACGGCATCCAGTTCCGGTCTCTTCACTTCAAAGATATTGATTTGAATATCTTTGTCGGTAACCTTCTTCAACTCCTCTTTTAACTTATCAACTTCTTGGCCACCTTTACCGATAATAATACCCGGGCGAGCAGTGCAAACAGTAATAGTAACGAGCTTCAGCGTACGTTCAATTACGATTCTTGATACACTTGCTTTTGCAAGTCTTGCATTAAGATATTTACGGATTTTGCTATCTTCCAGCAAAGAATCACCGTAATCATTTCCACCATACCAGTTAGAATCCCATCCTCTGATAATTCCTAAACGGTTGCTTATTGGATTAACTTTTTGTCCCATCTACCTTAATTTTGATCTTCGTTATTACTTTTAGCACCAACGAACAATGTTACGTGATTTGAACGTTTGCGAATTCTATAACCTCTACCCTGTGGTGCCGGTCTCATTCTTTTGAGTGTAGCTCCACCATCAACAAAAATCTGTGTTACGAACAACTCGCCACTTTCCGCTTTACGTTCGTTTTTCTGTTCCCAGTTAGCAATTGCAGAGCGAAGCAATTTTTCCACTCTTGCAGCAGCTTCTTTTGAAGAAAATTTCAAAACACCAAGTGCTCTGTTCACTTCCATACCACGGATCATATCTGCAACCAGACGCATCTTACGCGGAGAAGTAGGAACATTTTGCAATTTTGCAAAATACATGGTCTTAAGGGCTTCTTTTCTCTTTTCAGCCGATATTTTTTTTCTTGCTCCCATTATTATTTATTACTTTATTATTTCAAATAAATCCTGTTATCTTTTCTTGTTACCAGCATGTCCTCTGAATGTACGAGTTGGAGCAAATTCGCCCAACTTGTGTCCTACCATATTCTCGGTAACATAAACAGGAATAAATTTATTTCCATTGTGAACTGCAACTGTATGGCCTACAAAATCAGGCGAAATCATTGAAGCTCTGGCCCAAGTCTTTACTACGACTTTCTTACCAGATTCATTCATGGCAAGAATTCTCTTTTCAAGCTTAACGTTAATATATGGACCTTTTTTTAATGAACGACTCATAGTTTACTCAATTAATCAGATTACTTTTTTCTTCTCTCAATAATGTACTTAGACGACTGTTTCTTAGGAGCTCTAGTCTTAAGTCCCTTAGCGTACAATCCCTTACGTGATCTTGGATGACCTCCGGAAGCGCGTCCTTCACCACCACCCATCGGGTGATCAACCGGGTTCATTACAACACCACGGTTACGAGGACGACGTCCTTGCCAACGAGAACGTCCGGCTTTACCTGAACTTTCCAATCCATGATCAGAGTTACCTACACTACCGACAGTAGCTTTACAAGTGCTAAGAATCTGTCTAACTTCACCTGAAGGCAACTTAATTACACAATACTTACCCTCGCGAGAAGTCAACTGAGCAAAGTTACCAGCTGAACGAACCAGAGCAGCACCCTGTCCCGGACGTAATTCGATATTGTGAATCACAGTACCCACCGGAATGTTTTGAAGAGGAAGAGCATTACCAATCTCTGGCGCTGCTGTTTCACCTGACATTAGAGTCGCACCAACTTGCAATCCATTGGGAGCAATAATATATCTTTTTTCTCCATCAGCATAAAATAACAGAGCGATACGAGCCGAACGATTCGGATCGTATTCAATTGTTTTAACTACTGCTGGAACACCGTCCTTATTTCTCTTGAAATCAACAATTCTAATCACCTTTCTATGACCGCCACCAATGTAGCGCATAGTCATCTTACCTTCGCTGTTACGACCACCAGATGATTTCTTACCATATACAAGAGACTTTTCTGGTACTGATGCAGTAATTTCTTCGAAAGTACCAATAATTTTATGTCTTTGCCCCGGTGTTGTGGGCTTAAATTTACGTACTGCCATTTTTATTAAATATTGCTATAAAAATCAATAGTATCTCCTTCTTTCAATGTCACGATTGCTTTTTTGAAAGCATTCGTACGACCATTGATGATACCTGCTTTGGTATAACGGCTCTTATTTTTGCCAGCATACTTCACAGTATTCACATCAACTACTGTAACATTATAAAGAGCTTCAATTTCCTTCTTAATTTCCAGTTTGTTAGCTTCAGGACGTACAACAAAGCCGAAACGATTCAGCTTATCTGTGATTGCAGTCATTTTCTCTGTTACCAACGGTTTAATAATAATTCCCATTATTTAAGCCTCCTTTTTAAATTAAGATATTGTCAATAGCCTTCAGAGAGTTTTCTGTAAGCACAACAACCCCAGCATTCAATACTCTGTAAGTATTTAATCCCGAGATAGTCTGCACATTAGCACCCTCAATGTTACGAGCTGACAAATATACGTTTTTATTTGCTTCCGGTAAAATCACAAGTAGCTTTTTATCGGAAACTTTAAGATTTTTTGTCATTGCAACGAAATCTTTTGTCCTAGGAGCTTCAAATGTGAAATCCTCAACGACAACGATTGCATCGTTTTGAGCTTTATAAGACAAAGCTGACTTACGAGCCAATGTCTTAACTTTTTTATTCAACTTAAAGAAGTAGTCTCTTGGCTTCGGACCGAAAACGCGGGCACCACCTACAAGAACCGGTGAGTTCATATCACCACGACGAGCTCCGCCACCACCTTTCTGGCGACCGATCTTACGAGTTGAACCACTGATTTCACTTCTTTCTTTTGACTTATGAGTACCCTGACGCTGATTGGCCATAAATTGTTTTACATCCAAATAGATAGCGTGGTCGTTGGGCTCAATTCCGAAGATAGATTCGTTTAACGTAACCTTTCTCCCAGTGTCTTCACCTTTAATGTTATATACGTTAACTTCCATTATTTCTCAATTAATACGATTGAACCTTTGCAACCCGGGATAGAACCTTTGATCAAAAGAAGGTTATGATCCGCGATTACTTTTAATACCTGCAAGTTTTGTACAGTGACTCTGTCACCACCAAGTTGTCCACCCATACGCATTCCCTTGAATACTTTTGCAGGGTAAGAACAAGCACCAATAGAACCCGGTTTACGAGCGCGGTTGTGCTGTCCGTGAGTAGCCTGACCCACACCACCAAAACCATGTCTTTTTACTACACCCTGGAAACCCTTACCTTTAGAAGTTCCAACAACGTCAACAAAGTTAGCATCGTTAAACATCTCTACGGTAACAGTATCACCCAGATTCAATTCTGTCTCAAATTCTTTGAACTCAGCCAAGTGTCTCTTCGGTGTTACTCCTGCTCTTTTAAAATGTCCCATCAACGGTTTAGTTGTATGTTTTTCCTTTTTGTCTTGGAAACCCAACTGAACAGCTGCATAGCCATCTTTTTCTACAGTTTTAACTTGAGTAACAACACAAGGACCTGCTTCGATAACAGTGCATGGTACATTTTTACCATCGGCACTGAAAACGGATGTCATTCCGATTTTTTTTCCTAATAATCCTGGCATTTCACTATTTTTTAATTATCAAACTTTAATTTCTACTTCCACACCACTTGGCAATTCTAACTTCATCAGAGCATCTACTGTCTTAGCTGTTGAGCTATAGATGTCGATCAATCTCTTATAAGAAGAGAGTTCAAATTGCTCACGAGACTTTTTGTTTACGAAAGTCGAACGGTTCACAGTAAAGATACGCTTGTGCGTAGGCAGAGGTATCGGACCGCTAACAATAGCACCTGTAGCTTTTACAGTTCTTACAATTTTCTCAGCTGACTTGTCAACCAAGTTGTGGTCGTAAGATTTCAATTTAATTCTAATTTTCTGACTCATTATTTTTTTTTAATTAATACATTTATAATAAGATAAAGCGGCAGGCTAAGAGTCATTCGCTAGCCTGCTGCTTTAGATATTTTAGAGTAAATCAGCACGTCCTTTTACTTCTTCCAATACAGCTTTGGCAATAGAAGAAGAAAGTTGAGCGTGATGAGAGTAAGTCATTGATGAAGTTGCACGTCCA
The DNA here is from genome assembly GCF_024788145.1 of Bacteroides sp. BFG-606. Taxonomy (NCBI): domain Bacteria; kingdom Pseudomonadati; phylum Bacteroidota; class Bacteroidia; order Bacteroidales; family Bacteroidaceae; genus Bacteroides; species Bacteroides sp. BFG-606. The sequence goes on from NZ_JANUIL010000001.1 coordinate 564,162, forward strand.
GAAGTGATAGTACGTAAAGCTGTTACATAACCAAACATTTCTGCCAGCGGAACCATTGCCTTCACGATACGAGCACCAGAACGACTAGATTCCATTCCTTCAACCTGTCCACGACGTTTATTCAAGTCACCGATAACATCACCCATGTTTTCTTCCGGAGTTACAACTTCCAGTTTCATGATAGGTTCCATCAAAACAGGACCTGCCTTAGCGCATGCATTCTTATAGGCTTGCATTGCACAGATTTCGAATGACAACTGGTCAGAGTCAACTGGGTGGAATGAACCATCAACCAAAGTTACTTTCAATGAATCCAGCGGATAACCTGCCAAAACGCCACTCTTCATGGCATTCGTAAAGCCTTTCTGAACTGCAGGGATGAATTCCTTAGGAATATTACCACCCTTTACTTCATCGATAAACTGCAGACCTCCTTCTTTGAAGTCTTCATCAACCGGACCAATCTTAACGATGATATCAGCAAATTTACCACGACCACCAGACTGTTTCTTATACACTTCACGAAGATCAACTGTCTTAGTGATAGCTTCTTTATAATTAACCTGTGGTTTACCTTGATTACACTCTACTTTAAACTCACGCTTCAGACGATCGATGATAATATCCAAGTGCAACTCACCCATACCAGAAATAACAGTCTGCCCTGTTTGTTCATCAGTTTTCACTGTAAACGTCGGATCTTCTTCAGCCAATTTAGCCAAACCGTTAGACAGTTTATCCATATCTTTCTGAGTCTTAGGTTCTACAGCGATACCAATAACCGGTTCCGGGAAGTCCATAGATTCAAGTACTATCGGAGCAGTTTCATCACACAAAGTATCCCCTGTACGAATATCTTTGAATCCTACACCTGCACCAATATCACCAGCACCGATTACTTCAACCGGATTCTGTTTGTTAGAGTGCATCTGGAACAGACGAGAAACGCGTTCTTTCTTACCAGAGCGAGAGTTGTAAATATAAGAACCTGCTTCAATTTTACCTGAATAAACACGGAAGAAAGTCAAACGACCCACATATGGGTCAGTTGCAATCTTAAATGCCAAAGCCGATGTTTTTTCATCATCACTTGGCTTACGATCTTCTTCAGCTCCTGTATTAGGATTTGTACCGATAACATTCTCTGTATCCAGCGGAGAAGGCAAGAAAGCACAAACGTAGTCAAGCAAAGTCTGAACACCTTTATTCTTGAAAGAAGATCCACATAACATAGGAACTACAGCCATTTGAACTGTTGCATTGCGAAGAGCTCTCAACACTTCCTCTTCAGTAATAGTAGAAGGATCATCGAAATACTTCTCCATCAAAGCATCATCAAATTCAGCTACTTTTTCAAGCATCTTATCTCTCCATTCATTCGCTTCGTCAACAAGATTTGCCGGAATTTCTTCTACAGTATAATCCGCTCCCATTGTTTCATCATGCCAATAAATAGCTTTCATTTTGATAAGATCAACAAGACCTCTGAAAGATTCTTCAGCACCGATGGGAACAACAATAGGACATGGATTAGCTCCAAGAACATCCTTCATCTGACGAACTACTTCAAAGAAGTCAGCACCAGAGCGGTCCATCTTATTTACATAAGCAATACGAGGAACGTTATATTTATCAGCTTGACGCCATACTGTTTCCGATTGAGGCTCAACACCACCAACAGCACAGTAAGCAGCCACAGCTCCATCAAGAATACGCAATGAACGTTCTACCTCTGCGGTAAAGTCAACGTGCCCCGGAGTGTCAATCAAGTTAATTTTATAAGTATCACCAGCATACTTCCATCTAGTTGTTGTAGCAGCAGATGTAATAGTGATACCACGTTCTTGCTCCTGTTCCATCCAGTCCATAGTAGCAGCACCGTCATGAACTTCACCAATTTTGTGAGTCAATCCAGTGTAGAACAAGATACGTTCAGAAGTAGTTGTTTTTCCGGCATCAATGTGAGCCATGATACCGATATTACGAGTTAAATGTAAATCATGTTTAGCCATCTTCAATTCCTTTACTTTAAGTTTATATTTGGTTTCTTACAGTATTAGAATCTAAAATGAGCAAATGCACGGTTAGCTTCTGCCATTCTATGCATATCTTCTTTACGTTTGTATGCACCGCCTTGTTCATTGAAGGCATCCATAATTTCAGCAGCCAACTTGTCAGCCATTGATTTACCACCTCTTTTACGAGCATACAGAATCAGGTTCTTCATTGAAATTGATTCTTTACGGTCCGGACGGATTTCGGTAGGAACTTGGAAAGTAGCACCACCTACACGGCGAGACTTTACTTCCACTTGCGGAGTTACATTATCCAAAGCCTTTTTCCAGATTTCGAGAGCAGATTTTTCTTCGTTAGGAAGTTTTACTTTCACTGTTTCCAGAGCGGCATAAAAGATTTCATAAGATGTATTTTTCTTTCCATCATACATCAAGTGGTTCACGAACTTAGAAACCTTTTGATCATTAAACACGGGATCCGGAAGGATTACGCGTTTTTTTGGTTTTGCTTTTCTCATTTGTTTGAAAAATAATGTTTTTGTTCTTGGTTGTCTACTTCTTGACTTCTTCAACTCTCCCTCCGGAGAATTTACTCAACCTTTAGCATTTCCAACAAACTAAAACGTAAGTTATTACTTTAATTTTAATTAGGTCTTAATCCTTATTTTTTCTTACCTTTAGCTGGAGCGGCAGCTTGTCCCGGTTTCGGACGCTTAGCACCATACTTAGAACGTCTCTGAGTACGACCAGCAACACCTGCTGTATCAAGTGTACCACGAACGATGTGATAACGTACACCCGGAAGGTCTTTTACACGACCGCCACGTACCAAAACGATTGAGTGTTCCTGCAAGTTGTGACCTTCTCCCGGAATGTATGAGTTCACCTCTTTTTGGTTAGTCAAACGTACACGAGCTACTTTACGCATTGCAGAGTTCGGCTTCTTCGGAGTAGTAGTATATACTCTCACGCAAACGCCACGTCTTTGAGGACATGAATCCAAGGCTGGAGATTTACTTTTCTCCACCAGCACTTCGCGTCCTTTTCTTACTAATTGCTGAATTGTAGGCATTTTAATTGTTTTTTGATTTATATTATTGTTATATTAATTTCGTAACTATACATTTTGGGCTGCAAAAATACGAATAATATTTGAATATTCAATGCGCTACAACTTTTTTTTTTTTTTAATGTTTTTATATCATCCTCACGCTTCGCCTTTTACACCTGTCAAGGGAGGAAGAGAAGGTTCATCTGAAGTACGAATCGGCCCGAATACCCGTTCATACTTTGCTATATTGTCTTCCAGTGCCCGCAGCAGACGTTTTGCGTGTTCTGGAGCCACAATAATGCGAGATTGCACCCCAGCCTTCGGTATACCCGGCATTACGCGCACGAAGTCAAGAATGAATTCAGAACTAGAATGAGTAATAATAGCTAGATTTGCATAAGTGCCCTGCGCTACCTCTTCTCTCAATTCAATCTGTAATTGTCCGTTGTTATTTTGTTCTTCCATATTTTATATGATTAAAAAGTTATCCTGCAAAATAACACATTTTTCCTGAGACTAATAGCAATACACACAAGTAAAAAAGAAATAAAAAAAGGAGCAATTGCCCAATCTGGCAATCGCTCCTTCTCATATAGTCAATTGAATTGTATTTATTCTACTTCATTGTAGTCAAGTACTGTTTTCTTGTTAGCCAAGATACGGTCATACTCTTCCTTTGATCCAACGATGAGTTTTTCGAATTCGCGCTGACCGGTACCTGCAGGAATCAAGTGACCACAAATCACATTTTCCTTCATACCTTCCAACTTATCGACCTTACCGTTGATAGCAGCCTCATTCAAGACTTTCGTTGTTTCCTGGAAGGAAGCCGCTGACATGAAGCTTGAAGTCTGTAAAGCAGCACGTGTAATACCCTGAAGGATCTGAGTAGAGGTAGCAGCAACAGCGTCACGAACCTCAACCGGTTTCAAGTCACGACGTTTCAACATACTGTTCTCATCACGCAACTTGCGGGCAGTTACAATCTGACCTGCTTGCATATTTTGAGAATCACCAGCATCCACTACGACTTTCTTACCCCAGATACGATCATTTTCTTCCATGAATTCCAGTTTATCTACAACTTGCTGTTCGAGGAAACGAGTATCTCCCGGTTCATCAATCTGCACCTTGCGCATCATCTGACGAACAATAATCTCGAAGTGCTTATCATTGATCTTCACACCCTGCAAACGGTATACATCCTGAACTTCATTCACGATATATTCTTGTACAGCTGTAGGACCTTTAATTGCCAAGATATCTGCTGGAGTAGTAGCACCGTCAGACAACGGAGTACCTGCACGTACATAGTCATTTTCCTGTACCAGAATCTGCTTAGACAATGCAACCAGATATTTCTTAACCTCACCAGTCTTAGAAGTTACAATGATCTCACGGTTACCACGCTTGATCTTACCCATTGTTACCTCACCGTCGATTTCAGAAACGACAGCCGGATTTGACGGGTTACGAGCTTCAAACAATTCAGTAACACGAGGAAGACCACCCGTGATATCACCCGCTTTACCTACGGCACGCGGAATCTTCACGATTACTTCACCAGCTTTTACCTTCTGACCGTTCTCGATGATTACGTGACCACCTACCGGTAAGTTATAAGTACGGATCAAATCACCGTCCTCTGTCAAGATATGAGCTGTAGGAACTTTGGTTTTATCCTTGGATTCAATAATAATAATTTCACGAAGACCTGTTGCTTCATCCGATTCAACCTTATAAGTAACGTTTTCAATTACGCCCTCAAATTCGATCTTACCAGTTGCTTCTGTGATAATTACAGCGTTGAACGGGTCCCACTTAGCAATCAGCTTGCCTTTTTCTACCAAATCACCGTCACCTACATACAGTGTTGAACCATAAGGAACGTTATGAGTAGAAAGAACGATACCAGTGTTCACATCCACAAAGCGTACTTCGGCCAAACGACCCACTACCACTTTAGCAGATTCACCCATCTCATCAACGATATCTACCGTACGCAACTCTTCAAATTCAAGACGTGCATTGTTTTTAGCAACGATACTTGCATTAGCAGCAATATTCGCAGCAGTACCACCGGCGTGGAATGTACGCAATGTCAACTGTGTACCCGGCTCACCAATAGACTGAGCTGCAATTACACCGACAGCTTCTCCTCTCTGAACCATACGGCTCGTTGCCAGATTACGTCCGTAACATTTAGCACAAACACCTTTCTTCGCTTCACAAGTTAATACCGAGCGGATTTCAACACTCTCAATCGGAGAATCCTGAATCTTCTTACCAACTTCTTCAGTGATTTCTTCACCACCGGCAACAAGCAATTCACCTGTTGTAGGATGGATTATATCATGTACGGAAACACGTCCTAAGATACGTTCATACAGAGTAGCAATAACTTCATCGTTATTCTTAAGGTCTGTACAAACCAATCCGCGAAGTGTACCGCAGTCTTCTTCTGTAATAATCACATCGTGTGATACGTCCACCAGACGACGAGTCAGATAACCGGCATCGGCAGTCTTCAAAGCGGTATCCGCCAAACCTTTACGAGCACCGTGGGTAGAGATAAAGTACTCCAACACGGAAAGTCCCTCTTTAAAGTTTGACAAAATCGGGTTCTCAATGATCTGACCACCTTCAGCACCTGCTTTCTGCGGTTTTGCCATCAAACCACGCATACCTGATAACTGACGAATCTGTTCTTTAGAACCACGGGCACCAGAGTCAAGCATCATATATACAGAGTTGAATCCCTGATCATCCGAAGAAATTGTCTTCATCAGGATATTAGACAACTCCGAGTTTACATGTGTCCAGATATCGATCACCTGGTTGTAACGTTCGTTGTTGGTAATGAAACCCATGTTATAGTTGTTTACGACTTGTTCTACTTCGTCGTAACCTTTCTGTACCAACGTTTCTTTCTCCTTCGGAATGATAATATCACCCAAGTTGAATGACAAACCACCCTTGAACGCCATCTGATAACCTAAGTTCTTGATTCCATCCAGGAAGTCGGCAGCCTTAGCCACACCACATACCTTAATTACATCACTAATAATATCACGAAGAGATTTCTTAGAGATAATTGTATTGATATAACCAGCTTCAGGCGGAACGATTTCATTAACAATCACACGTCCTACCGAAGTTTCGCGCATTACGTCTACAATGTTACCATTTTCATCAACGTCTTTCACGATAACTTTCACCGGAGCATGAATATCTACCTTACCTTCATTGTAGGCGATCAACGCCTCTTCCGGTCCGTAGAACGTCAAACCTTCACCTTTCGCACCAGCACGCAACTTAGTAATATAGTACAAACCAAGAACCATATCCTGTGCAGGCACAGTAATAGGCGCACCGTTTGCCGGGTTCAAGATATTATGTGATTGAAGCATCAACATTTGTGCTTCCAGAATTGCTTCATTACTCAAAGGCAAGTGAACAGCCATCTGGTCACCGTCAAAGTCAGCGTTGAATGCCGTACATGCCAACGGGTGCAACTGGATAGCTTTACCTTCGATCATCTTAGGCTGGAAAGCCTGAATACCCAAACGGTGCAATGTCGGAGCACGGTTCAACAGTACCGGATGTCCTTTCATTACATGTTCCAGAATATCCCAGATCACCGGTTCCTTGCGGTCAACGATCTTCTTGGCAGACTTTACAGTCTTAACGATACCACGTTCGATAAGCTTACGAATAATAAACGGCTTGTACAATTCGGCAGCCATCAATTTAGGAATACCGCATTCACCCATCTTCAATTCCGGCCCCACGACGATTACCGAACGAGCAGAGTAGTCAACACGTTTACCCAGCAAGTTCTGACGGAAACGTCCTTGCTTACCTTTCAAGCTATCAGACAATGACTTCAACGGGCGGTTGGCGTCTGTCTTCACAGCACTTGACTTACGTGAGTTATCAAACAAAGAATCGACAGATTCCTGAAGCATACGTTTTTCATTACGCAAGATCACTTCCGGAGCCTTGATTTCAATCAGTCGTTTCAGACGGTTATTACGGATAATTACACGACGATAAAGGTCGTTCAAGTCAGATGTAGCAAAACGGCCACCATCCAACGGAACCAACGGACGAAGTTCAGGCGGGATAACCGGTACGATACGTACAATCATCCATTCCGGTTTGTTGCGTCCACGTGATGCACGGAACGACTCTACTACCTGAAGACGTTTCAAAGCTTCATTCTTACGTTGCTGTGAAGCATCGTTACCTGCACGGTGACGCAATTCGTAAGACAAAGCATCCAGATCCAGACGAGCCAGCAAATCATAGATAGCTTCAGCCCCCATCTTTGCAACAAATTTGTTCGGATCATTATCTTCAAGATATTGATTGTCTTTTGGAAGTGTATCCAAAATATCCAGATATTCTTCTTCAGAGAGCAAATCATATTCAGCTACACCGTCTTCAGCTTTTACACCCGGCTGAATAACAACGTAACGTTCGTAGTATATAATCGAATCCAGTTTCTTCGTCGGCAGTCCGAGCAAATAACCGATTTTATTAGGGAGCGAACGGAAATACCAGATGTGAGCCACCGGCACAACCAACTGGATATGTCCCATACGTTCACGGCGTACTTTCTTTTCAGTAACTTCCACACCACAACGGTCGCAGACGATACCTTTATAACGGATACGCTTGTATTTACCGCAATGACATTCATAATCCTTGATAGGACCAAAAATGCGCTCGCAGAACAAACCATCACGTTCGGGTTTGTACGTACGGTAATTAATGGTTTCAGGCTTCAAAACTTCACCACTCGAATTCTCAAGGATTTCTTCCGGAGAAGCCAGACCAATTGAGATCTTCGAGAAATTACTTTTCGTCTTATTTTCTTTTCTAAAAGCCATACTCTATATAATTGAGATTTGATAATTGAATCATTGGAAATTGAAAAGACACGGATGTCAACAGACCGTCATCGGCTTGTTGACACCACATATTCTTTATTATTTTATTCTAGGTTGATACTCAAACCTAATCCTCTCAACTCGTGCAACAATACGTTCAAGGATTCCGGAATACCAGGTTGCGGCATCGGTTCACCTTTCACAATTGCTTCATAAGCTTTCGAACGTCCTACCACGTCATCAGACTTGATAGTAAGGATTTCCTGCAGGATATGAGCAGCACCAAAACCTTCGAGTGCCCAAACCTCCATTTCTCCGAAACGCTGACCACCGAACTGTGCTTTACCACCAAGAGGTTGCTGAGTAATCAATGAGTACGGACCGATAGAACGAGCATGCATCTTGTCTTCAACCATGTGGCCCAACTTCAACATGTATGTCACACCCACAGTAGCTGCCTGGTCAAATTGCTCACCTGTACCACCATCACAAAGATAAGTTTTACAGTAACGAGGCAATCCTGCCTTGTCTGTCCACTGATCCAGATCTTCCATTGTAGCACCGTCAAAAATAGGAGTTGCAAATTTCACACCCAATGTTTTTCCGGCACGCCCTAATACAGCTTCGAAAATCTGACCAATGTTCATACGAGAAGGCACACCCAACGGATTCAATACGATGTCAACCGGAGTACCATCGGACAAGAACGGCATATCTTCCTGACGAACAACACGGGATACAATACCCTTGTTACCGTGGCGACCTGCCATCTTATCACCCACACCAATCTTACGCTTCTTAGCAATATATACTTTTGCCATCTGGATAATACCAGCTGGAAGTTCATCACCAATTGTAATAGCAAACTTCTTACGTTTCAATTCTGCATCCAGCTCTTTGTATTTCTTAATGAAATTCATTACCAGATCACGAATCATACCGTTAATATGATCATCACTAGTCCAGTTGCTCAATTGAATAGAAGTAAAGTCGAGTGAATCAAAATCAGAAACACTGAACTTAGAACCTTTCGCAATTACTTCCGCACCCAGATAATCCTTCACACCTTGAGAAACCTTGCCTTCAGTCAAAGTCATCAGTTTCTTAACCAGAATACGTTTCAGGTCAGCTACCTTAGCTTCAAATTCATCATCAATCTTAGGCAATAATGCTTTATCGGCCAGTTTAGAGCTACGATTCTTAATCACACGTGAGAAAAGTTTCTTATCGATCACAACACCTTTCAAAGAAGGAGAAGCTTTCAAGGAAGCATCTTTCACGTCACCTGCCTTATCACCAAAGATGGCACGAAGCAATTTTTCTTCCGGAGAAGGATCAGATTCACCCTTCGGTGTAATCTTACCAATCATTATATCACCCGGCTCGATACGAGCACCGATTCTAACGATACCATTTTCGTCGAGGTCTTTTGTAGCTTCTTCACTTACATTCGGGATATCAGAAGTCAACTCTTCCATACCACGTTTTGTTTCACGAACTTCCAGAGAATATTCTTCTACGTGAACCGAAGTCAACAAGTCTTCGCGCACCACACGTTCGTTCAATACGATAGCATCCTCATAGTTGTAACCTTTCCAAGGCATGTAAGCAACCAACAAGTTCTTACCCAATGCCAATTCACCCTTTTCTGTAGAATAACCTTCGGTCAAGATGTCACCTTTCTTCACACGCTGGCCTCTGTCACAAATCGGACGCAGGTCAATCGTCATGTTCTGGTTAGTCTTACGGAACTTAGGTATTCTATATTCTTTCAAAGCAGGTTCGAAACTTACGAACTCTTCGTCTTCTGTACGGTCATACAAAATACGGATAGTAGTAGCATCAACGTAGTCAACAACACCATCTCCTTCTGCAGTAATCTGCGTACGAGAGTCTCTTACCAACTGACGTTCGATACCTGTACCTACGATCGGCGCTTCACTTCTCAACAAAGGAACCGCCTGACGCATCATGTTTGATCCCATCAATGCACGGTTAGCATCATCATGTTCCAGGAACGGAATCAATGAAGCAGCAATTGATGCAATCTGCTGAGGAGAAACGTCCATCAAATCAACCTCTGTCGGTTCAACAACCGGGAAATCAGCATCCTGACGAGATTTAACTTTGTTACGCACAAATGTACCGTCATCATTCAACGGAGCATTTCCCTGTGCAATAACCTTTTCTTCCTCTTCTTCAGCAGTCAGATAAATCAGACCGTTATCAGAAAGATCCACTTTCCCGTTTTCGACCTTACGATACGGAGTTTCAATGAATCCCAGATCATTAATCTTAGCAAATACACACAATGAAGAAATCAAACCGATGTTCGGACCTTCAGGAGTTTCAATCGGACAAAGACGACCATAGTGTGTGTAGTGAACGTCACGAACCTCAAATCCGGCACGTTCACGGGAAAGACCACCAGGACCAAGGGCAGACATACGACGCTTGTGCGTAATTTCAGCCAAGGGATTTGTCTGGTCCATGAATTGAGACAATGCATTCGTTCCGAAGAATGAGTTGATTACAGAAGAGATTGTCTTCGCATTAATCAAATCAATCGGAGTAAACACTTCATTGTCACGAACGTTCATACGTTCGCGAATCGTACGAGACATACGAGCCAGACCAACAGCAAACTGATTAGAAAGCTGCTCACCTACCGTACGTACACGACGGTTACTCAAGTGGTCAATATCATCCACATCGGCTTTTGAGTTGATCAACTCAATCAGATATTTGATGATTTCAATGATATCTTCCTTCGTGAGGACACGCACGTCCATATCAGTCGTCAGATTCAACTTTTTGTTGATTCTGTAACGACCTACATCACCAAGGTCATATCGTTTTTCAGAGAAGAACAAGTTGTTGATAACCTCCCTTGCACTTGCGTCATCAGCCGGATCGGCATTACGCAACTGACGGTAGATATACAACACAGCTTCTTTTTCCGAGTTACTCGGGTCCTTCTGCAGCGTATTATATATGATAGAGAAATCGGACTGGTTCGGTTCATCTTTATGTAAAAGGATGTTCTGAACTCCCGACTCCAAAATTTCATCAATATGCACCTCTTCCAGTACGGTTTCACGGTCGATAATAACTTCGTTACGCTCAATAGAAACCACTTCACCGGTATCTTCATCAACGAAATCTTCAATCCATGTTTTCAAGACACGTGCAGCCAATTTACGACCTAGCACTTTCTTCAGATTTGTCTTGTTCACCTTTACATCTTCTGCAAGGTTGAAAATCTCAAGAATATCTTTGTCATTCTCGAAGCCAATTGCACGCAACAAAGTCGTTACCGGCAATTTCTTCTTACGGTCGATGTATGCGTACATCACATTATTGATGTCAGTAGCAAACTCAATCCACGAACCTTTAAACGGAATAATACGAGCCGAATAAAGTTTCGTACCATTGGCATGTACACTCTGACCGAAGAACACACCCGGAGAACGGTGAAGCTGTGACACAACTACGCGTTCGGCACCGTTAATGACGAAAGTAGCCTTATCAGTCATATAAGGGATCGGGCCGAGGAATACGTCCTGAATCACTGTATCAAAATCCTCATGATCGGGGTCCGTACAGTAAAGCTTAAGTTTCGCTTTTAAGGGAACACTATAAGTAAGCCCACGCTCTATACAATCATCGATGGTATAACGCGGCGGATCAATATAATAGTCCAGAAACTCAAGAACAAAATTGTTTCTTGTATCGGCAATAGGGAAGTTTTCAGCAAATACTTTATACAATCCCTCATTCTTGCGCTTTTCAGGTGGGGTATCTAATTGTAGAAAGTCTTGGAATGACTTCAATTGTACTTCCAGGAAATCCGGGTATTCGAGCGGATTCTTAGTCGAAGCAAAATTAACTCTTTGATTTACAGTATTTGAAGACATCTATTAATGAATTTGGAGAACTTAATTTGAAATATATACACAAAAAGGTTAAGAACCCTCTTGTGAAGGATTCTTAACCGAATTACCTGATTACCAGGCCAATGTTATTTAAGTTCAACTTCAGCTCCAGCTTCTTCCAATGTTTTCTTCAATGATTCTGCTTCGTCTTTAGCCAAACCTTCTTTAACTGTGCTAGGAGCACCGTCTACCAAGTCTTTAGCTTCTTTCAAACCTAGACCACAAGCTTCCTTAACGGCCTTAACTACCTGAAGTTTAGCTGCACCAGCGCTCTTCAATACTACGTCGAAAGAAGTTTTTTCTTCTGCGGCAGCAGCACCAGCTGCAGGACCAGCAGCAACAGCTACAGCTGCAGCAGCAGGTTCAATACCATATTCTTCTTTAAGGATAGTTGCAAGTTCATTAACTTCTTTTACTGTCAAGTTAACTAATTGTTCTGCAAAAGCTTTCAAATCTGCCATTTTTTGTATGATTTTAATTGTTTAAATACTTTGTTGATTTTTGAAAATTATTCGGGATGTTATTCCCAAGGCTATAACACCTTTTTCCATTTTTACGCTTCGGTACGTTCACCAAGAGTCTTGAGAACTCCGTGTAGGGTGTTACCACCTGATTGAAGAGCAGAAATAACATTCTTGGCCGGAGATTGCAGCAAGGCAACGATATCGGCGATAACTTCATTCTTACTCTTGATTGAAACGAGAGCATCCAATTGGTCAGCACCAATGTAGAAGCTTTCCTCTGCATATGCAGCTTTCAGTCCGGGAATACCGTCTTTTGCTTTGTCTTTGATCAGCTTAGCAGGAACGTTTGCAGTATTGCTAAACATAACAGCAGTAGTACCTTTCAAAGAACCGTAAAGAGGTGAAAAGTCTTCTTCCAAACTTTCGAGTGCCTTGTGAAGCAGAGTGTTTTTAACCACCATCAATTTGATGTCTGATTTAAAGCAATCTCTTCTCAATGCGCTGGTAGCGGCAGCATCCATAGCTGTAACGTCCACCAAGTAGAAGTGACCATATTCCTTTACTGTAGCAGCAATTTGCTCTATAATCGTACTTTTATCTTCCTTTCTCATTATTTCTCTGTTTTATTAGATTTCATCCACTGATTTCGGGTCGATCTTAATACCCGCACTCATTGTACTAGAAAGATAAATACTCTTAATATATGTACCCTTTGCTGCGGTCGGTTTCAGTTTGTTCAGAGTAGAGATGAACTCTTTCGCATTGTCGCGAATCTGATCAGGACTGAATGATACCTTACCGATAGAAGTGTGAACAATACCGCTCTTATCAACCTTAAAGTCAATTTTACCTTGTTTTACTTCTTTTACAGCCTTAGCAACATCCATAGTTACAGTACCACTCTTAGGGTTCGGCATCAATCCACGAGGACCGAGTACACGACCGAGTGCACCAATTTTACCCATGATAGATGGCATAGTGATGATTACATCAATATCAGTCCATCCACCTTTGATCTTTTCAATATATTCGTCAAGACCAACATAGTCAGCACCTGCTTCTTTTGCAGCAGCTTCAGCATCCGGTGTACAAAGTACCAACACACGCACTTCTTTACCAGTACCATGAGGAAGTGAAACAACACCTCTCACCATCTGGTTAGCTTTACGCGGGTCAACCCCTAAACGTACATCAATATCCAGTGAAGCATCGAATTTGGAAAAAGTGATTTCTTTTACCAAAGATGCAGCTTCTTTCAGTGAGTATGCTTTCCCTGCTTCAATCTTTTCTGCAGCTAACTTTTGATTTTTTGTCAGTTTACCCATTACAATTGAAGTTTATTAGTTATTAACCGGGAACTCCCCTTTTACAGCGATACCCATACTTCCTAGCTGTACCTGCAACCATTCTCATGGCAGCTTCCACAGTAAAACAGTTCAAGTCAACCATTTTGTCCTGAGCAATCGTACGAATCTGTTCCCAAGTAAGCTCGGCAACTTTCTTACGGTTAGGCTCAGCAGAACCACTCTTTACCTTAGCTACTTCAAGTAATTGAATAGCAACGGGAGGAGTCTTGATTACAAAATCGAAAGACTTATCTGCGTAGTAAGTAATGATAACAGGTAAAATTTTACCTGCTTTGTCTTGGGTTCTGGCATTGAATTGCTTGCAAAATTCCATGATATTGATACCCTTAGAACCCAAAGCAGGTCCAACGGGAGGTGATGGATTTGCAGCGCCTCCTTTAATCTGTAATTTGATTAGTCCAGCAACTTCTTTAGCCATTTTTTTTATTGATTTATATATAAACATTAAACGAAGAACAACAACAGCGTAACAATTCCGTGTTATTCCTTTTCCACTTGCATAAAGCCCAATTCAAGCGGTGTTTTGCGCCCGAATATCTTTACCATGACCTTTAGTTTCTTTTTTTCACTATTCACTTCTTCAATGATGCCACTGAATCCGCTAAAAGGTCCAAAAGTAACTTTTACAGTTTCACCCACTACGTACGGAATATTGAGTTCTTCACCCGTTTCCTGCAGTTCGTCCACTGTACCAAGTATACGATTCACTTCTGATTGTCTGAGAGGCACCGGTTTTTCGGAGCCACCTAAAAAGCCTATCACATTCGGAGTGTTGCGCAAGTGATGAGCGACCTCACCAACCAAAGCAGCCTCCACCAAAACGTAACCAGGAAGATAACTTCTTTCCTTCACAATTTTTTTGCCATTGCGAACCTGGTAAACTTTTTCAGTAGGAATCAATACCTGAGATACATATTCACCAAGGTCGCTGTTCTTAAGATCAGCTTCAAGATATTCCTTTACCTTAGCTTCTTTTCCACTAATAGCACGCAGAACGTACCATTTCTTTTCAATCTCAGCCATTTTCAATTCCTATTTTTTTAATGTGGATAAACGATTTTTTCCATGAAGTTCTGGAAACAGACATCCATACCCCATACTACCAATGCAATAAGCAGGGAAGCATATAAAACAACTACTGCACTGTTAGCAAGTTCAGAATACGTAGGCCACGATACTTTATGTACAAGTTCGTCGTAAGATTCTTTAATATAAGCTATTACCTTTTTCATTTCAATAATATTAGCACGGGAGGAGAGGCTCGAACTCCCGACACCCGGTTTTGGAGACCGGTGCTCTACCAACTGAGCTACTCCCGTGTGTACATAATCAGTTCCCGATGAAAAACCGGGAACTGATTAATTATTGTGTATTAGTCGATAATTTCAGTAATCTGACCAGCACCTACCGTACGTCCACCTTCGCGGATAGCGAAACGAAGACCCGGGTTCAATGCTACTGGGTAGATCAACTCAACTGTAATAGTTACGTTATCACCCGGCATTACCATTTCTGTTCCTTCCGGCAAAGTGATTTCACCTGTACAGTCCATAGTACGCAAGTAGAACTGAGGACGATATTTGTTGTGGAACGGAGTGTGACGACCACCTTCTTCTTTCTTCAGGATATAAACCTCAGCTTTGAATTTAGAGTGCGGTTTAATCTGACCCGGTTTACAAAGAACCATACCACGTTTGATTTCGTTCTTGTCAACACCACGAAGCAAAAGACCCACGTTATCACCAGCTTCACCTTGATCCAACAGTTTACGGAACATTTCAACACCAGTTACAACTGATTTCTTATCTTCACCTAAACCAAGGATTTCAATTTCATCACCAACGTGAATAATACCTGTTTCGATACGTCCTGTTGCTACAGTACCACGACCTGTGATAGAGAATACGTCTTCAACCGGCATCAAGAATGGTTTATCAACATCGCGCGGAGGCAGTGGAATCCAAGTATCAACAGCATCCATCAGCTCCATAACTTTGTCTTCCCATTTTTCAACACCGTTCAATGCGCCAAGAGCAGAACCACGGATGATAGGAGTATTGTCACCGTCGAAATCATAGAATGAAAGAAGTTCTCTCATTTCCATTTCAACGAGTTCCAACATTTCTTCGTCGTCTACCATATCGCATTTGTTCAAGAATACAACCAGACGAGGAACGTTTACCTGACGAGCCAACAGAATGTGTTCGCGAGTTTGAGGCATCGGACCATCAGTTGCAGCACAAACGATGATAGCACCGTCCATCTGAGCAGCACCAGTTACCATGTTCTTTACGTAGTCGGCGTGACCCGGGCAGTCTACGTGTGCATAGTGACGGTTAGCTGTTTGATATTCAACGTGAGAAGTATTGATAGTAATACCTCTTTCTTTTTCTTCAGGAGCGTTGTCGATAGAATCGAAAGAACGCAATTCTGAAAGACCTTTTTTTGCCAACACTGTAGTGATAGCAGCTGTCAACGTTGTCTTACCGTGGTCTACGTGACCGATTGTACCAATGTTCACATGCGGTTTGGTACGTTCAAATTTCTCTTTAGCCATAGCTTTACTTGTTATTTATTTGATTAATAATCAGCATTTACATCCTTTATGAGCTGTTACCGGGATTTGAACCCGGGACCTCTTCCTTACCAAGGAAGTGCTCTACCACTGAGCTATAACAGCAAGAAAAGAGAGCGGAAGACGGGGCTCAAACCCGCGACCCTCAGCTTGGAAGGCTAATGCTCTATCAACTGAGCTACTTCCGCATTCTTGCCAAAGTTGTCACTCTGATTGTGGGCAAAGATGGATTCGAACCACCGAAGGCGTAAGCCAGCAGATTTACAGTCTGCCCCATTTGGCCACTCTGGTATTTGCCCTTTTCAAAATCAAGAAATAAAAGAACTCTTTCCAAACAATATGATAAAGACAGATGTTCTTTCTTTGTTCTTCAGTTTCTTTTTGAGCCTCTTGTCGGATTCGAACCAACGACCCCGAGATTACAAATCACGTGCTCTGGCCAACTGAGCTAAAGAGGCAAACTTACTAAAAAATGCAACCGTCACGTTCTAACGCGAGCGAAACGGCTGCAAATTTAGTTATTTATTTCTTTCCCGCAAAATATTTGGGATTTTTTTATTTGCTACGTTGCTTTTCCTTGTATTTAACCAGCTGTTTTCCGAGCGCTTCCACATCTAAATCAATTGCCTCTTCAAATGTATCACACACTTTGCTTGCATAAAACTCTCCATTAGGGATTAATATTTTAATGCCTGCTTCTTTATTTTCAGCAACTTCTGGTTTTACTACCTTTAATGACACCTCTACTTTCTTTATATCTTCGTAATATTTTTCCAACTTAGACACTTTCTTCTGAATAAATGCCTGCAATTGCTCTGACGCATCAAAGTGAATTGATTGAATTCTAACATCCATACTTACCTCCTTTTTTTAAGCTCTTGGATGAGCTTGTTTATACACTTTTTTAAGTTCTTCAAATGTGGCATGCGTATAGATCTCGGTAGTCGTAATGCTCTCGTGACCTAAAAGTTCTTTTACCGCGCCCAACTCCGCTTCATTATTCAGCATTGTGGTAGCAAAAGTATGCCTCAACACGTGAGGACTCCTTTTCTTCAGCGTTGCCACCTTTGACAGGTTCCGTTTCACTAAATTATAGACCAGATTCTTATAAAGCCGTTCGCCATTCTCTCTAATAAAGAAAGCCTCCGACCTTTCCGGAATCGTTTCGTTTCTTACATTAATATATTCAAGCATCAACTCCCGCAGTTCATCACCGAACGGTATCAGTCGTTGCTTATTTCTTTTCCCGGTCACTTTCAGAAGAGAAGCCGAAAAATCCACATCCTTATCATCCAAACCTATTAATTCCGAAAGTCTCATGCCAGTAGCATAAAACACTTCAATCACCAACCGGTCCCGACAACCTTTAAATCCTTCGCCAAAATCCGTATCATCCAACAACCGATTCATTTCGTTCTCTTTTAAGAACACAGGCAACGGCTTTTTGTTTTTAGGTCCTTTTATTTTACGCAAAGGATCTATAGTCGTTTCTCCCTGTCTTATGAGATACTTGTAAAACGTTCGGAGCGAACTTAGCTTACGATTTACAGAAGTTGAGGTATACCCTTTATCCATCAATGAAACAATCCATTCACGAATCAGTTCCGCCTCGACCTCTAACGGATTAAACTTTCCATACTCTTCCTGAGCAAACTCCTGCAGTTGCTTTATATCTTCACCGTACGCAAGAACGGTTTTTCCAGAATAGTTCCGCTCATACTGGAGATAATCAAGAAAAGATTCTATCAACATAATATCGCTACATCTAAAATCGTGCAACGAATGTATGAAAAGAATTCAATAATTCAAAGGAAATTACGAATTATTAATCTTCTACTTGCTGAAGTTGTTGTACGTAAACTGCGCGTTCTTTCTTAAGTCTTTTAGTTACAGACGGTTTATCAAACTGCTGTCTGCTTCTCAATTCTTTTACGATGCCAGTTTTCTCAAATTTTCTTTTGAACTTCTTCAGCGCTTTTTCAATGTTTTCGCCTTCTTTTACAGGTACTACAATCATTTTGTTACTATTAATATGTTATGATTAAAAAAATTCCGCAGTCAAATTGCGCCGCAAAATTACACATACTTTCTTTATTCACAAAACTTTCGGCAAATATTTCTCAAAAACTATTCATAAACAAGTCATTAAATGCAGAAAGTTAGTACCTTTGAAACACTTACATGTCTATAATAATATAATAAGGTATGAAACAGAACATAAAAGAACGAGTGCATGCTTTGCGCATGACCTTCCATCCCAATTACATCAAAGCATTCATTATCCCCAGCACCGACCCTCATCTTAGTGAGTATGTGGCTCCCCACTGGATGTCACGCGAATGGATTTCCGGTTTCACAGGTTCCGCAGGAACAGCGGTCATCCTGATGGACAAAGCGGGATTATGGACCGACTCACGTTACTTCCTTCAGGCAGAGAAAGAGCTGGAAGGCAGCGGCATCACACTCTACAAAGAGATGTTGCCGGAAACTCCAAGCATAACAGAGTTTCTCTGCCAGCACTTAAAACCCGGAGAATCTGTAAGCATTGACGGGAAAATGTTCTCCGTGCAACAGGTAGAACAAATGAAAGAAGAACTAGCGGTACATCAGTTACAGGTAGATATATTTGGAGATCCATTAAAAAACATCTGGAAAGACCGTCCCTCCATCCCTGACTCTCCAGCTTTTATTTATGATATCAAATATGCAGGAAAAAGCTGCGAAGAAAAAATATCCGCCATCCGTTCGGAGTTGAAGAAGAAAGGCGTCTATGCTTTATTCATATCTGCACTGGACGAAATAGCATGGACTCTCAATCTACGAGGAAACGACGTACATTGCAATCCAGTCATAGTGAGCTACCTGTTAATTACACAGGATGAGGTGACTTACTTTATTTCTCCGGAAAAAGTGACGCCGGAGGTCGAGACTTATCTAAAAAAACAACAAATAGGAATACAGAAATATGATGAGGTAGAGACATTCCTGAATTCTTTCGCCGGAGAAAATATTCTTATTGATCCACGGAAAACGAATTATGCGATTTACTCGGCCATCCATCCGAAATGTTCCATTATTCGCGGCGAGTCTCCCGTCACATTATTGAAAGCCATTCGTAATGAGCAGGAAATAGCCGGCATCCATGCTGCCATGCAACGGGATGGAGTGGCACTTGTCAGATTTCTCAAGTGGCTGGAAGAATCTGTATCCACCGGAAAAGAAACTGAATTAAGTATAGATAAAAAGCTGCATGAGTTCAGAGCAGCACAGCCTCTCTACATGGGAGAAAGCTTCGACACCATTGCAGGATATAAAGAGCATGGAGCAATCGTGCATTATTCGGCAACGCCGGAAAGCGATGTACCCCTTCAGCCTAAAGGGTTCCTACTCTTAGATTCAGGGGCACAATACTTGGACGGAACCACTGACATCACTCGTACCATCGCATTAGGCGAACTGACGGAAGAGGAAAAGACGGATTATACCTTAATATTAAAGGGACACATAGCATTGGCTATGGCCAAATTCCCAGCCGGAACCCGTGGTGCGCAACTCGATGTACTGGCGCGTATGCCTATCTGGAACCACAGAATGAACTTTCTCCATGGCACAGGGCACGGCGTCGGGCATTTCTTGAGTATACACGAAGGTCCACAAAGCATTCGTATGAATGAGAACCCTGTAATTCTCCAACCCGGTATGGTTACATCCAACGAACCTGGTGTTTATAAGGCAGGCAGTCACGGGATACGTACGGAGAATCTGACGTTAGTCTGCAAAGATGGAGAAGGAATGTTTGGAGAATATCTTAAATTTGAGACTATCACTTTATGTCCTATCTGCAAAAAGGGGATCATCAAGGAGATGTTGACAAAGGAGGAAATCGAATGGCTGAATAATTACCATCAGACTGTTTACGAAAAGCTATCTCCAGATCTTAACGAGGAAGAAAAAGTCTGGTTACAGGAAGCTACCACTTCTATTTAAGAAATAAGATGTCTGACACCCGGGTGTCAGCATACCCAACACCCGGATGTCAAGCTTACCAAGACCCGGGTGTCGGACAACATAACATAGTATCAACTAAAAAACATTATTAAATCAAACAAATCTCATGGCTTTAATAAAATCAGTACGCGGATTCACCCCCGAAATCGGAGAAAACTGTTTTCTCGCAGATAACGCAACTATTATAGGAGATGTAAAAATAGGAAATGATTGTAGCATCTGGTTTAGTACCGTATTAAGAGGAGATGTCAACTCTATACGAATCGGCAATGGCGTTAACATCCAAGACGGAAGTGTCTTGCATACATTATACCAGAAATCGACTATTGAAATAGGCGACCATGTATCTGTAGGACACAATGTCACGATCCATGGGGCAACCATCAAAGACTATGCTCTAGTTGGAATGGGATCAACCATCCTGGACCATGCCGTAGTAGGAGAAGGCGCAATTGTTGCTGCCGGTTCGTTGGTATTAAGCAATACCATTATTGAACCCGGAAGCATCTGGGGAGGAGTACCTGCCAAGTTTATCAAAAACGTAGACCCCGAGCAAGCCAAAGAGCTTAATCAGAAGATCGCTCACAATTATCTGATGTATTCTCAATGGTATAAGTAGAAGATAAACATTAGATAACTAAACAGATACAAGATGAGAGATACATTTCAAAACAAGTATCTCTCATCTTTTTATCCACCTAATAACATTCATATAATTATTTCTCATTCTATTTTTAGCTACCTCCCATCATTCTCCCACCATATTAAATCAAGAAATAGCAGTCTGATAACAAAACGCCGTGAAAAGTATGAAATAACGGTAGTGTGTAAAAACGCCCTTTCTAATTTATTTCAGGCATGGATTACATGGTCACTTTATGCTGTTATATTTCTAAAAACCGCATAGCCCGTGTTATCGTGCCTAAATTATATCAGTTAGTAAGCTATTAGAAATTAATCATGTGCATAATCTTCTCCGTCGCACCGGCATTGCTAGTCACATAATAACCGGCATTCGTTCCGGTTTCGCGCAAAAAGACCTCATCTGTCAGGAAACGATCCAACAAAGTTTTCAGCTCATCGTAATCTTTGATAGAATAAGCACCTTTTGCTTCCAGCAATTGAACAGCCTCCATGAATTTCTGATACTTCGGTCCGAAAATCACCGGAATACCATATACAGCCGCTTCCAATGTGTTGTGGATTCCTACTCCGAAACCACCGCCGATATAAGCTATTTCACCATAACGGTAAATAGAGGACAATAGGCCGAAGCAATCTATTATAAGGCAATCCGCTTTCAATACATTTCTTTCGTCAGCACGGGTATAGCGCACATACGGACGTTTCAGTTTACCGATGATCTCAACCAGGTGATTCTCATCGATCACATGCGGAGCAATGATCAACTTCATTTCCGGATGATTATTGAAATATTCGAGGAATAAATCCTCATCAGGTCCCCATGAGCTTCCGGCAACAAAAGTAAAAGAATTGTTTCCTTTAAATTTCTCCACCAACGGGAGTTCTTTAGCCTCTTCGCGGATTTGCAGTACACGGTCAAAACGGGTATCCCCCACCACTGTCACACGACTGATGCCGATTTTCGACAAATAACGTTTGGATGCCTCATTCTGAACAAACAGATGATCGAAATCTTTCAAGACATTGCGATAAGTGCCACCGTACCATTTAAAGAATATCTGTTCGCGACGGAAGATGGACGACACACTATATACCGGAATACGGCGCTTATGAAGCTCATCCAGATAATTCTTCCAAAACTCATATTTGATAAAGAACGCCATGCAAGGATTTGCAATATCCAGGAACTTCTTCACATTCCTCGGCTTATCAAACGGCAGATAGCAGACAATATCCGCCCCCCGGTAATGCTTGCGCACTTCATACCCGGAAGGAGAGAAAAATGTCAGCAATATCTTATAGTTAGGATATTTCTCACGAATCATTTCTATCAGAGGGCGTCCTTGTTCAAACTCCCCCAGTGAAGCAGCGTGAAACCAAATATACTGTTCCCCTTTTTCCACTTGTTGGCGTAAAAGTTCATACACCACCCAATGCCCTTTCATCATCTTCCGGGGCTTGCGGCTAAACGGAGCAGCCAAATGGACGATAAAGTCATAAATGACTATTGCCAGGTCGTAAAGCATAGTACTGTGTCGATTACTTCAAAACCTCTACCGCCCGTTTCATACGAGCTATCGTCTCCTCTTTGCCCAATACCCAGGAAATATCGAACATGTGCGGGCCTTTTCCTTCACCCACCAATGTCAGACGGAAAGCATTCATGATATTACCGGTATGGTAACCTTTCTCTGCAATCCAGTCCATAACGACTTTTTCCTGTCCTTCAATACTAAAATCTTCAATACCGGCAATCACTTCCGCCAATTCGGTCATACATTTGGCAGAATCTTCTTTCCAACGTTTCTTCACCGTCTTTTCGTCATATTCGGTAGGAGCCACAAAGAAGAAGCTACATACATCCCACAGTTCTTTAATGAAACTTACCCGGTCTTTCATCATGCCAACCACAGTCACTACCTTTTCGAAAGGAGCCTCTACGCCTTGTTCTTTCAAGAAAGGCAAGAACAGTTCCGCAATTTCTTCGTTAGGTTTCTGCTGTATATATTGATGATTGAACCATATTCCTTTTTTATAGTCGAACTTAGCTCCCGACTTGCTGCAACGGTGAAGATCAAACAATTTAATCAATTCGTCCATCGACATCACTTCCTGATCATTACCCGGATTCCATCCCAATAAAGCCAGGAAATTAATCACAGCTTCGGGCAAATAACCGGATTCACGATAACCAGAAGAGATTTCTCCGGATTTCGGATCGTGCCATTCCAATGGGAATACAGGGAATCCTAGACGGTCACCGTCACGCTTGCTTAATTTTCCATTACCTTCCGGTTTCAACAACAAAGGCAGGTGAGCAAACTCCGGCATCGTATCTTCCCAGCCGAAAGCACGGTACAACAACACATGCAAAGGAGCGGAAGGCAACCATTCCTCACCACGAATCACGTGGGAAACTTCCATCAAATGGTCATCCACGATATTTGCCAAATGGTAAGTAGGCAGTTCGTCAGCCGATTTATAAAGCACTTTATCATCCAGAATAGATGAGTTTATTACTACTTCACCACGAATCAGGTCATTTACATGAATATCTTCATTCGGTTCGATTTTGAAACGAACAACATATTGTTTGCCTTCAGCAATCAGTGCATCCACTTCTTCCTTCGGCATAGTTAATGAGTTGCGCATCATACCACGGGTAGATGCATCATATTGGAAGTTAGCAATTTCAGCACGCTTAGCGTCCAGTTCCTCCGGAGTATCAAAAGCGATGTATGCTTTTCCATTTTCCAGCAAAATCTGCACATATTTCTTGTAGATTTCGCGGCGTTCCGACTGACGGTACGGACCGTGTTCACCACCGAAGCTCACCCCCTCGTCAAAGTGGATACCCAACCACTTAAAAGATTCGAGTATATACTCTTCCGCTCCCGGAACGAACCGGTTAGAGTCAGTGTCTTCAATACGAAATATCAAGTCTCCGCCGTGTTGACGCGCAAATAGATAATTATACAAAGCTGTACGCACACCACCGATGTGCAATG
Organism: Bacteroides sp. BFG-606; assembly: GCF_024788145.1. Classification (NCBI taxonomy): domain Bacteria; kingdom Pseudomonadati; phylum Bacteroidota; class Bacteroidia; order Bacteroidales; family Bacteroidaceae; genus Bacteroides; species Bacteroides sp. BFG-606. The sequence continues at coordinate 588,125 of NZ_JANUIL010000001.1, forward strand.
CTCCCGTAGGACTTGGAGCAAAACGAACTCTTACTTTTCTTTCTGCCATAATTTGGGTTAGTATAGGTAAATCGTGGCAAAATTAAACCTTTTTTTCCACACTATTGTTTTTTTTTGTACTTTTCGCAAAAATTTCAGTGGATATGGAACATTTGAAGAAGAAAAAAAATTTTCATGGAGAGATTTACTATATAAATCACTGCTATTTGTGGGCACTGTAACACTGATTGTCTATTTCCTGCCACGTGACGGAAAATTCAATTACCAGTTCGACATCAACAAGCCCTGGAAGTACGGACAGTTGATCGCTACTTTCGACTTTCCTATTTATAAAGAGGATGCAGTAGTAAAAGGGAACAAGATAGCCTGATGGCTTTCTTCCAACCTTATTATCAACTGGATAAGAATATAGAGAAAGACGCAATCGCCAAACTGAAGGAGAATTACCACACGAATCTGAAAGGTATTCTCCCTTCCATTGATTATTTACGGTACATCGAACGCACTTTAAAAGAAATCTATCAGGCAGGTATCGTTTCGACAGAGAATATACAGCAGCTTCACAAAGACAGCACTTCATCCGTCATGGTGATTGATGATAAACTGGCTAATCCACAGGCTACCGAGAATCTTTACACGGTAAAAAAAGCCTATGAGCACTTGTTGTCGGCAGATTCCACTCATTTCAACCGGGAAATTTTAAGGCAATGCTCACTGAACGAATACATCACTCCCAACCTTACCTTTGACGAGGAACGTACCCAGGCTGCCAAAGAAGAGATTCTGAACAACTATTCCTGGGCAAACGGATTGGTAGTCAGCGGGCAAAAGATTATTGACCGGGGGGAAATCATCAGCCCGCATACCTATAATATCCTGGAGTCATTACGCAAAGAATCCATCAAACGGAATGAGTCCATGGGACAGAACCGTCTGATTCTCGGCGGACAGATTCTGTTTGTAGGAATGCTGATGCTTTGTTTTATGCTTTATCTCGACCTGTTCCGGAAAGACTACTATCAACGGAAAGGCAGTCTGTCATTGCTATTCACGTTGATTGTATTTTACAGTGTCATAACCGCTTTCATGGTAACACATAATCTATTTAATGTGTATATCATCCCGTACGCGATGCTGCCCATTATCATCCGCGTCTTCCTTGATTCGAGGACTGCTTTCCTGACGCATGTCATTACCATACTGATATGCTCCATATCCCTACGCTTTCCGCATGAATTCATTCTGACACAGTTGGCAGCAGGATTGGTGGCAATATTCAGTCTAAGAGAGCTATCGCAAAGGTCCCAACTTTTCCGGACAGCTTTATTGGTCATACTGACTTATGCAGCCATTTATTTCGCCTTCGAATTGATGACAGAGAACGGCCTTTCCACCGACTTTTCGAAGTTAAACATACGAATGTACACCTACTTCATCATCAATGGAATCTTGTTATTATTCACCTATCCTTTACTCTTTTTATTGGAAAAGACTTTCGGATTTACTTCCAATGTAACGTTGGTAGAACTTTCGAATATCAATAATGACCTTTTACGGCAAATGTCCGAAACGGTTCCGGGCACATTCCAACATTCCATGCAGGTGGCCAATCTTGCTGCGGAAGCAGCCATCCGTATTGGAGCCAAAAGCCAGTTAGTACGTACAGGAGCTTTGTATCATGACATTGGCAAGATGGAAAACCCTGCTTTCTTCACAGAAAATCAGTCAGGAGGAATAAACCCGCATAAGAACCTGAATTACGAACAAAGTGCACAGGTCGTCATCAGTCATGTGACGGATGGATTGAAATTAGCTGATAAACACAATCTGCCTAAAGCTGTCAAGGACTTTATCAGCACGCATCACGGACGGGGAAAAACAAAATATTTCTATATTTCCTGGAAGAACGAGCATCCGGACGAAGAACCGAATGAAGAACAGTTCACCTATCCCGGTCCGAATCCGTTCACCAAAGAGCAGGCTATCCTGATGATGGCGGATGCCGTGGAAGCCGCATCACGCAGTCTCCCGGAATATACGGAAGAAACAATCAGCAACCTGGTCGACAAGATTATCGATTCCCAGGTCACTGAAGGTTACTTTAAGGAATGTCCTATCACTTTCAAGGACATAGCGACTGTGAAAACTGTGTTCAAAGAAAAACTAAAGATTGCTTATCATACCCGGATCAGTTATCCTGAGTTAAAGAAGTAAGCAAACCTGCGCAAGCGTCTTCAAGAACATCGAGTACATATTCAAAACCCTCGGCCCCTCCATAATAGGGGTCAGGGACATGATCTGCAGGAATACGGGTGCAATACTCCGTCATGCGATGAATCTTCTTCCATTCTTCAGGAGAAGGGGCTTTGTCTTTCAAATCATCTATGTTCCGGTCGTCCATACCGATGATCAGATCAAAATGATAGAAATCTTCCGTACGGACGGGGCGAGAACGATGCACTAATTGATAACCGCGACGAGCAGCATGAGCACGCATCCGGCTATCCGGCAATTCGCCCTGATGATAAGACAGGATTCCGGCAGAATCTATCACAAATTCTTTTTCCAGTCCCGCCTCTTCAATTAAATGAAGCATTACGCCTTCAGCCGTAGAGCTACGGCAGATATTTCCTAAACAGACAAATAATATTTTCTTCATAATTTACTTTTAACGATACAGAAATGATATAGAATACTTATATATTTTTAGACACGGATTACACGGATTTTGCGGTTTTAAAAGATTAACCAATTAAAAACCGTGTTATCCGTGTAATCCGTGCCTAAATATGATAGTTCACCACAGTACTAGAACGAATTTAATATCTGATTAGCCCGGTTCACGGTTACTGCGGCCGGGATTTCCGGCATACTACCCAAATGGAACGGAGCAAGCATTTTCTCAATTTTCTTTAATCCGGCCTTATTTCCTTTTTTCTCAAATTCCTGACGAAGAATATGGATCTTCTCATGCGCCTGTATTCCTTCAATCAAACGTTCGAAACGGATACAACTGCGAGCTCCCGGATATACAAGATAAGTATCTCCACCTGCCCAGCTACGGAAACGGGAATCGAGCAACGGTTCCAACGGCCAGCTGTTATATGCCCAACGCAGATAGCCATCCAGCTGTTTCTTAGATGAATAATAACTCATCCAAGCTGCTTCTGCAGGCTCAGAGAAAGTAAACGTGTTAGGATGGGCTTCCGTACAGCAAGTATAGTAATTAGTACGTTTGTTCTCGGCAACACGACGAAGACGCACCTCTTCCGGAAAATCCTGTCCGATGACAATACAGTAATCATACAGTTCCGGCTCAATCTCCGCATGATAGTTTCCAGCCAATGAAACTTTAAAATCCGGATCAGCTTTACGAATCACTTTCAACGTCTTCTGCATCACTTCCATCGGACGTTCGTCCATCGCAATGGCACAAATATCAAACCATCCTTTTTCTTTCAGATGCTTGGAGAAAGAGGCAAGCATCGCTCCCCACATTTCTTCATAAGCCGCTTCACCCGGTGCAGTTTTCACGAATTGCAAAGAGTTGGTTGCCTGATCGTAATATTGGAATGACAACTCCCAGGGAACCATTGAGTAACAATTAATCTGTTTATCAATGCCTACACTCATCATAAATTCCACCCAACGGTCGAAGATGGTATAATCAAAAGCCCATGTTCCATCTGCCCGTTTCATCCAGGTGACCATTGTATCAAAATAATCTTCTGTCTGACCATTCCAGGGTTTGTACGTCAAAGTCGCCGTGATAATCTTCTGTCCGGCATCTGCCAACATTTTCATTAAAGGACGCATGGCGTCGAAATGCTCCTGACTCCATAAAGGAACCTGATAATAACGTGCCACTGCATAAGGACTTTGCCATAAATCCAAGTGGTAAGCCCATTCCGAAGGTTGAGGAAGCTCACGGGGAGAAACGGTAATTTCCAGATTCAGGCGTTGCAATAAACGCGAGCCGTCATTGATTAATAACTCCCCTCGGTAAGTTCCGGGAGTAGCCGATTGCGGAATCCAGCACTGTACCCAAACCGGTTGAACAGTACGAGCAGGCAAAGCCATCGTTTTCAGGTTGGTATCAATAGGGTCGGCCACCAATAATGAATCATAATCCACAGATTTCCGGTGTCCGCACGCCCCTCTCCCATCTTTGTTCAATTCATCCGTCATCACATAACGGACAAAACCACCTGTAAATGCATCTTTGGGAAGAACATTTCCCTTTTTTTTCCTTGAAATCACCAAAGCTGAAATTCAGGTCTTTCAGTTCTACGCCTGTCCACACAACAGCTTGCGCGTTCACCCGTTCGCCACGCCAGCCTTTCAGGGAAACAGTCTGTTGTTTCTTCAACTGCGGGAGTTGATGTTTTGCATACCGGATATCTGTTGTACCCCAAGAGACTTGAGTGGAAGTCACCGCTGCCCACTCTTTATCAGAAGGTGCAGTAGGATCAGGCAACTCCTGATAAGTCAGTAAAGGGAACTTCGGTTGTCCTGTCGGAACACCGCATTGAGTTACTCCTTGCTGGGCAAAAACTGCACCCATGCTAAAAAGACAAGTCAGAGAAAAAATAGTAAGTCGTTTCATGGTTAGTTAATTAAATTAATAAAGGTTATTATATGGGGGAAAAATATTAAATCACATAGGGTCTACATCATAATAAACAATCAAAGATTTATAGCGTTCGTCCGCCAACATCTCGCGCTGGATGCGTAACAGCAATTCCCGCGCACGTCCCATCGGGGCATTCTGCTCAATCTTAACGACGATCTTTTTGATAAACAAAGTCTGGATACGGGCAACAGGAGGTTTGTCCGGACCTAATACCCGATTGCCAAATACTGACCGCAACTTATCCGCCATCACTGCCGCCATCTGATCCAGTAACGCTTCATTATGATTTTTCAGATAAACATATACCAGCCGATAATAAGGAGGATAATGGAACATCTGGCGTTCCGCCAATTGTCCGCCTACCATATCTTCATAATCATTGGCAATGACCTGATGAATGATAGGATGATCGATGCTCTTGGTTTGCAATACCACCCGTCCGCGTTTGTTCTTACGTCCGGCACGTCCCGCTACTTGCGCCATCAACTGAAACGCACGTTCATAGGAACGGAAATCGGGATAATTCAACATGGTATCGGCATTCAATATGCCTACTATACTGACATGATCGAAGTCCAATCCTTTTGAAACCATTTGCGTACCGATCAATATGTCCGTCTTTCCCTGCTCGAAATCTGCAATAATCTTCTCATAGGCGGAGCGGGTACGTGTAGTATCCAAATCCATCCGGGCTACGGCAGCTTCCGGGAAAAGAATTTTGATGTCATCTTCAATCTTTTCCGTACCGAAACCACGGTTCACCAGTTCTGTCCCCTCGCAGGCAGGGCAGGATTTCGGCAGTTGATAGGTATAACCGCAATAGTGACAAGTTAACTGATTGATTCCTTTATGATAAGTAAGACTTACGTCACAATTCTTACACTTGGGCACCCAGCCGCAGGTACGACACTCCACCATCGGGGCAAACCCACGACGGTTCTGAAAGAGAATCACCTGTTCTTTCTGTTCCAAAGCCTCTTTCATATATTGTATCAGGAGCGGTGAGAATTGTCCGACCATCCGTTTTTTGCGATGCAATTCCTTAATATCCACCGGAATAATCTCCGGCAACTGGATTTCTTTATATCGTTCTTTCAGTTGTACGAAACCATATTTTCCCTCTCTTGCATTCTGCCACGACTCGATAGAAGGAGTAGCCGTACCCAACAGAGTCTTAGCTCCGTACATGGCAGCCAGTACAATAGCTGCGCTACGCGCATGATAGCGGGGAGCGGGATCTTGTTGTTTATATGTATTTTCGTGCTCTTCGTCCACAATCACCAATCCCAGATTCCGAAAAGGCAGGAAAATAGAAGAACGAACGCCCAGAATAATATCATATCCCTTCTCTCCCAGTTGCTTCCTCCATATTTCAACCCGTTCGGCATCGGGGAATTTAGAATGATAGATACCCAGACGAGCACCGAAAACCCGTTGCAAACGCTCCGTAATTTGAGTGGTCAATGCAATTTCCGGCAACAAATATAACACCTGCTTTCCCCGGCGAATCGCTTCTTCTATCAGATGGATATAAATTTCAGTCTTACCGCTGGACGTTACCCCATGAAGCAAACAAACGTTTTTCTCCTGAAAAGACTGTACGACTTCATCAAATGCACGTTGTTGAAACTCATTTAAAGGATTTAATTCGACAATCTCCTTCTCCTGCTTGTCCAACCGGCCGATTTCATGGTAGTAGATTTCAAAAATCTTCTTATCCACCAATCCATTCAATACAGAAGGAGCCACATTAGCCCGCTGCAACAGTTCTTTCTTAGAGACTTCTTTCGGAGTTCCCGCTCCTAAAACACCAGAACACTCCACATATTTCATAAGCAACGCCAACTGCTTCGGAGCACGAGACAGGATATCAAACAGGATATGAAGCCGTTTCTCATCCGCTGCACCCGCAAGCCGGACCCGTGCCTCTGTTTTCGGTTTATAAGTACGTCTCAATTCCTCCTTGACGAAAATCGCTTCTTTATCGAGCAGAGACTTGATGACAGCAAGGATATTTTTGATGCCGCTGTCTTTCTCCAGTTTAGTGACGCACTGCTGCGAATCTATGGCAAGTAAGTCCAAAATACGTTGTTCACGTTCCGGCAATGGCGCATCCGCTTCAAAATCAGGATTATATTCAACAATCGTTTCACTCTCCAGTTTCAGTCCGGAGGGAAGTGCCGCTTTATAGACATCGCCTTGTGTACAGAGATAATAGTCGGCTATCCACTCCCAAAATTTGAATTGAGCGGGTAACAAGATGGGAGAAGCATCCAGTAATGCAGATATATCTTTCACTTCGTATTCCGTTGGAGCACAATAATGAACGTTGAGGACGATAGCCGTATAAAACTTCTTCCGCCCGAAAGGAACTACCACACGGCAGCCTATCTTCACATCTTCCGCACATTCATCCGGCAAAGAGTAAGTAAAACTCTTCGGAAGCGGAAGCGGTAATATGACATCTACATACTTTTTCATTGCAGCCACAAAAATACAATAAAAAAACGGGGATTTAAAAGAAGGAAGGGAGAACACTTAAAAAGAAAACTCTACTTTATACGAGAATAGAAGAAAATATATTCGAGAGTGTAACAAGATCATCTCAAACAAAAAAAGAGTTTCCGGTTATCGGAAACTCTTTTTCATATACTATGTAAAGCGACAGACCACTTAAAAAATATAGGCTACAGATACTTGCCAAGTCTTAGTCTTATAAGAAGCATTTGTACCTTCAATATCAGCAGTATCGCCCAATGGGATATTGTAATTAGCCCCCACCTGCAAATGGTTCAGCAATTTCACACCCGCACCCACATTGATACCTACTTCTGCTTTCTTCTTATCAATTCCCGATTTCTTTTCAAAATCGAAATAAAAATCAGGACCTGCAGCCAGATAAATGCCTGCCAGACTTCCCAAGCCAATGGTATATTTCAGGTTCACAGGAATATCAATACCGTTTTGCTTAACAGTAAAATCTTCATTTCCTTCTGAAACTTTGATACCCCGTTGAGCAAAAAGCAAAGATGCATCTACTCCCAACCCTACGATTGGAATATTAAACTCGGCCATCGGACCGATAAAGAAGCCTGTGAAATTATCCTTTTTAAAGTTTTCGCTCACATTAGAGAAACTCGCCTTTGACAAGTTCAAACCTCCCTTTACACCAAAGTGTATCTGCGCCTGAGCAGGCATTGCCATAGCTATACACATAGCAATCATTAAAGCACCAAAAATCTTTTTCATAAATTTACGTGTTTATAATTCGGGACAAAGATATATATTTAGATTAAATAAACACAAATTCTTGGTTGTTTGTTCATTTAAAGACGTCGTTGCCCCTCCTGACGAACTAATAAGAATTTCTTATAAGTTCGATTTTATCCAATTGGTACGGTTATGAAGCAATTGATATTTTAGCAAATAAGTATTAAATTAATCCGATTTTACTTCCTGATTTTCATACAGATTCTTTTCAGCCAACAGGTACAGCAAGTAGTCTGTCCCAAGACGAGTTCTTTTTCTAGTTTTTGTAGCCGGTCGCATTGTTTCAGCCATTTGACTTGTAAGGTATCATAGAGGATTCCGGCTGCTTTATATCTTGTGATTTCTTTATCTTGTTTGCCTAAGAGTGATAGGTATATTGAACAAAGTTTTGACTTATCTATGCAATATCGTTCCAGTTTTTCGATATACATCAAGGTAGCTCCTTTTTCATTTCGACTCATAAACTCCTGAACACTGTCATCACTGATGATGTCGATGCCCGGCCTTTCGTAGTCCACAGTGATTTCTCGCATTTCTACCAAGACCCAGAGATATTCTGTCTCGAATCCGTACTTTGCAGCTGCCTCTTCTATACTAATCCATTGTGCCATAGCGTTTGTTTTTTCATGTGTGATACAAATAAGGGATGAATAATATTTTATTCATATATATTAGTACAACGAGCATCCACACTTTTTTGCAGTCCGCCGGGTGGGGATTGGCTAGGTTAAAATTGGGGCAATTTATAACCGGCCGAATACAAGAAAGACGCAGATGCTGCTGTACCATTATCTGATCTTAAGGCTAGCAACACCCTCACAAAAGATAATGATAACAGCAGACACCCACGTCAATCGTTTATATATAACACATCTCTTACGAATATGTTGATATACATCCGTTCACGTGGAGTATCTGCCGTATCATCTCTCTTTGTTTGGATTGGCTATTTCTAAGATCGAGAGATAATACGCTTTTACTCCAATAAGGAAATAAAACCGCTTTCTGCCTATTCCATCACGCTGATGGGCTGAAAGCGTACGGCAAAGATATATGTTTTTTTTGAAATGCAGTCGAAATATGGAAATAAATACTGGAAGTTATGTATTAAAATGAATCTGACAAAAGACGACTCTACTTCTCGTTCTTGATTATGGAACTTTCTCACAAATAAAAGTTGTAGTGGTTTTTACTCTCACACCCTCACCCATTGGTTCAATCCCTTTATTCATCAGCATTACAGGTGTGAGAGTAAAGGTGAGGGTAGAAGTTACCCTCACACTACCCTCACGTTGCAAATGGCTTATCCATTAGGAAAGTTCCAGTTTCCAATAGTACGAATAAAAGTTTCATGTAATGATACTAATAGTTTCCCGGTGAGAGACTATAGTTTCCCCGTAGGGAAACCATTGTTCCCCCATAGGGGAAACTTTAGTTTCAAGCCTGCGAACAGATTGTTTCACACCTCTAAACAAATTGTTTCAAGCCTCTAAACAAATTCAAGCTACCACTGACCGGAAATTAGCCAACCAGTAATCACGGGAAAAACACAACTTACCCGACAACTGAAATCAGGATGAGCCCCACACAGCGTGTGCGACTAGAAAGACGTATTCTTACTACTCTATGAGAACAAATCATTCAACGCTTCGCTCATGCTGGGATGAGTAAAGATGAAATCACGCAGGAAAGTATAATCCTGACCTGTTTTCATTGCCATGGCAACTATATTAATGACCTCGCTGGCATCAGGCGCAAACAGCATACAACCTACTATTTTTCCCGTATTCTTATCAATGACAGCTTTCAGCAGACCGTCCGTCTCTCCCAATGTCTTTGCTCTCGGTATCGCCATAACAGGCAACTTCTTGATAATCACATCCAAATTCTGCTTACGAGCCTCATCCTCATTCAATCCGATACGTGCCAATGGAGGATCAATAAATACGGAATAAGCAACCGGATTACGGTCACTTGTTTTCCGCTCCTTATCTCCAAACAAATCTTCGCGGATAATCCGATAATCATCCAATGAAATATAAGTGAACTGCAAACCACCTTTCACATCACCCACGGCACGTATATTCGGATTAGTTGTCTTCAGATATTCATCCACAATGATCGCTCCACGTGCGTCCGTCTCCACTCCGGCAACTTTCAGATTCAGATCTTTCGTGTTCGGCCTGCGTCCTGTAGCCAACAATACGGCATCAGCTTCAAGTTCGAACACCTCATCAGTTTGTGAATCAGAGAAAACAACGACAGCCCTATTTTCAACATGCTTCACAGATTGTACCTTCGCGTTCATCCGAAAAACAATGCCTTTTTTCTCCAATGTTTCTTTTACACTTGCAGCAATATCCCGATCCTCACGGGCAATCAGCTCCGGATAACTTTCGAGTACCGTCACTTGTGAACCGAACGAAGCATACATAGACGCAAACTCCAAACCAATATAACCGCCGCCAACAATAACCAGCCGACGGGGAAGATCGGTCAATTCCATGATTGAAGTACTGGTATAAACCAAAGAATTGTCCGCAACTCCTTCAATAGGCGGAATTATTGTTTCCGCTCCGGTGTTGATAATTATTTGCTTTGATGTCAACCATATTTCTTCAGTAGATGTACGGACAGAAACCACATCGGCAGATACAAAAGAACCTACACCTGTATAAACTGTTACATTAGGATGATCCGCCAGATTATGGTAATTCTTGCCTCTCAACGCACTTGTCACAGACTCCTTCACAGCAATAGCATTGCGATAAAACGCACTTCTTTCTTCAAATGTGGAGTCTTCCATACCGGAAGCAATTTTAGCCTGATGAACCAACGTCTTTGTCGGAATACAGCCGATATTGATACACGTTCCTCCATACATTTTATCAGAACGTTCAACAATGGCGACTTTCCGCCCACGTTTTGCAAACTCTGCCGCAAGGGTCTTTCCTCCCTTACCGAAACCGATAATAATAACATCAAATGCATTCATATCTATATAACTTTTAATGGGTTCAAGACTTGCTTATCAGGTTAACAACGAATGATATTGCAAAGTTCGTCGCTTTCGAAGTAATAAACAATAACCATTTCGCCGGATAAATTAGCAATTATTCCCATATAAGGTCAAAGTAATAAATAATCAAAAATCGCCGGAACAGATCAATGATCTGCCCGGCGATTTCTCATCTTAAACCAATCTCCACTTACTATATATCAATCAACGATTCGGGTGAATGTCCAACTTCACCGGTTTAATCATATTCTCCGGTTTTAAGATAGTATCCAAGTCTTCTTTGGAAAGAATGTTATGCTCCAAAACAAGTTCATAAACTCCCTTCCCGGTTTCCAATGCTTCTTTGGCTATTTTGGTAGAGTTCTTATATCCGATCACCGGATTCAGGGCTGTCACTACTCCGATACTGTTATGCACATCTCTCCTGCATTTTTCTTCATTAGCCGTAATGCCGTCGATGCATAACGTGCGCAAAGTGTCGAAACCATTCATCAACAGATCGGCAGACTCGAAACAGCATTGTGCCATTACCGGCTCCATTGCATTCAGTTCCATTTGAGCCGCTTCACCGCTCATGGCTACGCAGAGGTCGTTTCCTATTACTTTATAGGCTATCTGATTCATGACTTCGGGAATAACCGGATTCACTTTTCCCGGCATGATGGAAGAGCCCGGCTGCATTGCCGGCAGATTGATTTCCCCCAATCCGCAACGCGGACCGGAAGCCAGCAACCGCAAGTCATTACATATCTTATTCATTTTAACAGCAACACGCCTCATCGCTCCCGAATAGCCTACCATGCAGGAAGTGTCCGAAGTGGCTCCTACCAAATCGTCTGCAAGTTTGATATCCAATCCCGTAATCTTGCGCAAAGCGGCAATGCACTTCTCCGCATATTCCGGTTCGGCGGTAATTCCTGTTCCGATGGCCGTTGCTCCCATATTGACTGCCAGAAAATCCTGTGCGGCGAAATCGAGATTCTTCACTTCATGCGACAGAATACTTGCAAAGCCATTAAAGGTTTGCCCAAGCGTCATCGGTACGGCATCTTCCAGTTGGGTACGCCCCATTTTGATGATATGCGCAAACTCATTCGCTTTCTTCCGGAAAGACTCGATCAGAACCTCCAAATGCTTAACCAACTTCAAATGAGTATAATACAGTCCAATGTGGATGGCAGTAGGATAAGCATCGTTGGTCGATTGCGAACGGTTGACATGATCGTTGGGTGAACAGTATTGATACTCTCCCCGCTGATGTCCCATCAGTTCCAATGCCCGGTTGGCAATCACTTCATTGGCATTCATGTTAGTGGTCGTACCGGCTCCTCCCTGAATCATGTCTACGGGGAATTGCTCGTGATGCTTTCCTTCAAGTATTTCTTTACAGGCTCTCAAGATAGCATCCGCTTGTTCTTCTGTTAATAAGTCCAGTTCACGGTTGGCAACGGCGGCTCCCATCTTGGTAATAGCCAATGCCTGAATGAACAAAGGATATTCATTCAAATGAAACTTGCTGATGCGAAAGTTTTCGATACCACGGAGTGTCTGTACTCCATAGAGTGCACTTTCCGGCACTTCACGACTACCTATCAGGTCACTCTCTGTACGAGTTTTTTTTGATAAATTCTGTTCCATATCGGTTGTTTTATAGTAATAACGTTTTCGTTAGTTCTTATAATAACCAATGAACTTTGTTATTGTTTTAATAAATATGCAAAAACTATTCAAAGACTTTTTTGTTGTAAATACAAGAAAAAGAAAATACAAAGAGAGAAATCACTTATCTTTGTTTGGAACTTAAAACAGCAATCTATGATATTACAATTAGCATTTGTTCTGACAGCCATTATTATTGGCGCGCGCCTGGGAGGTATCGGACTTGGCGTAATGGGAGGCGTAGGGTTGGCTATACTTACGTTCGTTTTTGGTTTACAACCCACTGCGCCTCCTATCGACGTTATGTTAATGATTGCCGCTGTAATTTCGGCCGCTTCCTGTATGCAGGCAGCCGGAGGTCTGGACTATATGGTGAAACTGGCAGAACATTTGCTTCGTAAAAATCCTTCACACGTCACTCTGCTTAGTCCGCTGGTGACTTACCTCTTTACTTTTGTAGCCGGAACCGGGCACGTGGCCTATTCCGTACTGCCGGTGATCGCAGAGGTTGCCACCGAAACAAAGATACGCCCGGAACGTCCGTTGGGGATTGCCGTCATCGCTTCCCAGCAGGCCATTACGGCAAGTCCGATCTCTGCCGCTACCGTGGCACTTCTCGGACTTTTAGCCGGATTCGACATTACCCTGTTCGACATTCTCAAGATTACGATTCCCGCTACCATCGTCGGAGTTTTGGTAGGCGCCTTGTTTTCCATGAGAGTCGGCAAGGAACTGGTGGAAGATCCCGAATATCAGAAAAGATTGAAAGAAGGTTTATTCAACAATAAAAAGGTGGAGATTAAAGATGTCAAGAACAAACGTTCGGCAATGATTTCCGTCATCATCTTTATATTGGCAACTGCTTTTATCGTGCTTTTCGGTTCTTTTGAAGGAATGCGCCCCAGTTTCCTGATTGACGGGGAAATAGTCACCTTGGGAATGTCTTCCATCATCGAAATCGTGATGTTGTCGGCTGCCGCAATTATCCTGTTAGTAACGAAGACGGACGGGATTAAGGCAACGCAAGGTTCCGTATTCCCGGCAGGTATGCAGGCGGTGATTGCCATCTTCGGTATTGCTTGGATGGGAGATACTTTTCTTCAGGGAAATATGGGACAACTGACGCTCTCTATCCAGGGGATCGTACAACAAATGCCGTGGCTGTTCGGTGTCGCCCTGTTTGTGATGTCTATTCTGCTGTATAGTCAGGCCGCCACCGTACGGGCACTCGTTCCTCTGGGTATCGCGTTGGGAATTTCTCCTTATATGCTGATCGCTTTATTCCCTGCCGTGAACGGATATTTCTTTATTCCGAATTATCCTACTGTGGTGGCTGCGATTAATTTCGACCGTACCGGGACAACAAAAATCGGCAAATATGTGTTGAACCATTCATTTATGATGCCCGGTCTGATATCGACCGTTGTGGCAATCGCACTAGGTTTGCTCTTTATACAAATATTCTAATAGATTCATATTATTAACCTAAACATCATTCAGTTATGAAACAATTCAAAAGCTTTGGACTGGTAGTAGTCACACTACTGTTTTCCGTAACTATGGCATTCGCCGCAAAACCGAATATTCATATTCTTGCTACGGGAGGAACCATCGCAGGTACGGGAAGCTCGGCTACCGGAACTAGTTATACGGCAGGACAGGTTGCCATCGGCGCGCTGCTCGATGCTGTGCCCGAAATTAAAGACATCGCCAACGTAACGGGAGAGCAGATCGTTAAAATCGGCTCGCAGGACATGAACGACCAGGTTTGGCTGACGCTTGCCAAGAAAATCAACGAACTACTGAAACGCCCGGACATTGACGGCATCGTGATTACTCACGGAACAGACACCATGGAAGAAACTGCTTACTTCCTGAATCTGACTGTCAAGAGCAACAAACCGGTGGTATTAGTAGGTGCCATGCGTCCGTCTACCGCTCTAAGTGCCGACGGCCCGTTGAACCTTTACAATGCCGTTGTTACCGCAGCCGCAAAAGAATCGAAAGACAAAGGGGTATTGGTTGCCATGAACGGCCTTATCCTCGGAGCGCAAAGTACGGTTAAAATGAACACTGTCGATGTGCAAACTTTCCAAGCCCCCCAACTCCGGCGCACTGGGTTATGTACTGAACGGAAAAGTGTTCTATAATCAAGTAACGCTAAAGAAACATACTACCCAGTCCGTTTTTGATGTCACTCATCTGAACGCGCTTCCCAAAGTAGGTATCGTGTACAGCTATTCCAACATTGAAGCCGATATGGTGACTCCGATGCTTAGCAACGGTTACAAAGGAATTATCCACGCAGGAGTAGGAAACGGAAATATTCACCAGAACATCTTCCCGGTATTGACGGATGCCCGCCAAAAAGGTATTCTTGTCGTTCGTTCTTCCCGTGTCCCGACCGGACCTACCACACTGGATGCAGAGGTGGACGACGCCAAATATCAGTTTGTGGCTTCGCAGGAACTGAACCCGCAGAAATCTCGTGTTTTGTTAATGCTTGCACTAACAAGAACGACAGACTGGAAACAGATTCAGCAATATTTCAACGAATACTAAAAACCGGACTTACTTATGAAAAAATGGATATTCATGCTGCTTCTGGCGGGCAGCATACAGGGAGTATATGCTCAAAAAACAGAGAAAAAGGAGAAATTCAATCCGAACACTCCCCTGTTTGAAGAGCTGACAGACGTGAAAAAGAAAACAGATAAATTCAATCTTTATCTGAATATGCAAGGGAGCTTTGACGCTCATTTCCAGAATGGTTTTCAAGAGGGTGACTTTAATATGCACCAACTCCGTATCGAAGCGAAAGGAAATATCAACAACTGGTTGTCTTACCGCTATCGTCAGCGCCTCAACCGCTCGAACGATGCAAACGGCATGATTGATAATCTCCCGACTTCTATCGACTATGCCGGAATCGGTATCAAGCTGAATGACCAGTTTAGTCTTTTTGCAGGAAAGCAATGTGCCGCATACGGTGGTATCGAGTTCGACCTGAATCCGATCGACATCTATCAATACAGCGATATGATTGATTACATGAGCAACTTCATGACCGGATTGAATGTGGGTTATAACATTACTCCCGAACAGCAGCTTAACCTGCAGATATTGAACAGCCGTAACAGTTCTTTCGACAGCACTTACGGGATTACAGAGGATGCCGAAGGCAATCTCCCCGATCTGAAATCGGGCAAAATGCCACTAGTCTACACATTGAACTGGAACGGTAATTTCAATAATGTATTTAAAACCCGTTGGTCGGCTTCTGTCATGAACGAGGCCAAAAGTCACAATATGTATTATTATGCTTTAGGTAATGAGTTGAATCTTGGAAAATGGAATGCTTTTGTCGATTTCATGTATTCAAAAGAGGATATTGACCGCAAAGGAATCATTACCAGTATCGTAGGTCGTCCGGGCGGACATAATGCTTTTGATGCGAACTATCTTTCGGTTGTTGCCAAATGTAATTACCGCTTTCTTCCGAAATGGAATGTTTTTGTGAAGGGTATGTACGAAACGGCTTCCGTAGGCAAGGCATCCGAAGGTATAGAAAAGGGCAATTACCGTACTTCCTGGGGATATCTGGGCGGTATCGAATATTACCCGATGGAAACTAATCTGCACTTCTTTGTTACCTACGTGGGACGTTCGTATGATTTTACTTCCCGCGCCAAAGTGCTGGGACAGGAGAATTACAGTACTAACCGTATTTCTGTGGGATTTATCTGGCAGATGCCTGTATTCTAGTTCTAAAGCCAGAAACCGTAGCTGACAATATAAGAATACCCGATAGCCTTCTTGCAAAGGTTATCGGGTATTTTTATATGTTCGGTCTTAAATCAATACTCTTCCTCGTTAAAGAAAAAATCCTCCTTACTAGGATAATCCGGCCAAATATCTTCGATACTCTCATAGATTTCGCCCTCATCTTCCATCTCTTGGAGATTCTCAATAACTTCAAGAGGAGCACCCGAACGCATGGCATAATCAATCAATTCATCCTTGGTTGCCGGCCAGGGAGCATCTTCAAGTTTTGATGCTAGTTCCAATGTCCAATACATAATCTTGAGTATTTAAAATGAATACTAAATTTGTCTCGTTTTCTATTTTTCGGCAAAAGTATAACAAAATCTATCATTTCCAACTATTATCCCAAAATATTTCATTATTTTGTTCATCAAAATTAATTTTTCGGGATAATACAAACAAATAATCTGATAATCTGTTGACAAATGCTAATACTTCAGGAGAAATTGTACAAGTTTCGGACAAAGCCAGAATACGTCTTTCGGCTCTCCGGCAAATAGTACGGCAAACATGACAAACAGCTGCTCCACGACTTCCTCCGGGAATAATAAAAGCACAAAGCTCCGGAAGTTGTTCGTCCAGCTTATCAATCTCCCGCTCAATATTCTCCACGTTTTCGGGAGTTATGATGCTAGCAGGTTTCAGCTGTGTTTTCTCCTGATCGGTGGCGAGGTGTGAACCGATAGCAAATAGCTTATGCTGGATACTTAAGATGAAACCACGGTCTGATTCATCTTGCAGATAGGTGTTCAACCATCCCAGATGAGAATTTAATTCATCTACAGTTCCGTAAGCTTCCAAACGGATATGGGTCTTCGGGACGCGGCTTCCACCAACAAGACTGGTAGTTCCTTTATCTCCGGTCTTTGTATATACAAGGCTCTTTTTCATGATCTTCTTTTTTACAGTTACTATAAGGTAAACGTACAAAGGTTCTTAGAAGTTGACAATATACTGCTGTTTTATCTTCGTTTTATCAAAAAATAATAAACCGAGGTCGTAGAGGTCAAAAGTGATGCCTACTCTTTCATCGGTCTGCAGCTTTTTCCAAAGTGTTTTCATCTCTTTGGAATAACAAATGCCATGAACAACAAATACACTTTTAGGAGTAGTGCGATGTGCGCAGATCCGGAAGACTTCTTCCAGTAAGTCGGGATTCCGGTAATCATTCAGATACAGAAAGTCGACTGAAGTGTCTGCATCCAGAAACAGTTCCGACAAGTCGGATGCAAAAAGGTAGGAAGCCGACGGTTTAGCGGATTGTAAGTAGAGGGTTGTAGAGGACGGACGCCCAACTTCTATGATTGTATCAGGCTGTACTCTGTTCACCAACCGGAACAGGAAACGGTTCACTTTTTGAGAACCTTTCGTCCACCCACGCTCTCTCATCATCTTTTGCTGTTCTTTTTTCAAAGAAGAATAGGCATAGTAAGGCATCTTCTCATAAATCACATCGGTAATCAGACTAAAAGCAAAAGGGGAATGTACGCCATATCCGCAACGATAACGAAAGCGGGAAAGCCAGATAAAAGGTCTTTTTATACAGAGTAGAAGATTCATAAAACAATCATTCGTATTTTTATTCTCCCGACAAAGATATATTTTTTTATTGAAAAAGGGTCGGTTCCCATCAAGAACCGACCCTCATACTCATTTATTCCAAGTTACTACTGTAGTCTGAATGATACCGGTACAGTAAATTTCACTCGAACTTTCTTACCATTTTGCACTCCGGGAGTCCATTTCGGCATAGAACTTATCACGCGGATAGCTTCTTTATCCAAATAAGGATCAACCCCTCGCACAACTTCAGGATTGGAAATCGTTCCGTCTTTGTCTACAACAAACTGAACAATGACTTTTCCTTGTGAACCTGTTTCCTGCGAAATCGTCGGATATTTGATATTACTACTTAAATATTTCATTAAAGCAGCTGTACCTCCAATAAACTCCGGCATGACTTCAACACTTACGTGAATAATGTCTTCAACTACCGTTTCTGTTTCTACCACTGGGGGTATCCAAATAACGTCACGAACTGCATTCATATCCTCTGACACTGTAGAAACGTTATCCGTCACCTCCATATTGTTTTCCACTATTTCGAACAATTCTGTTACCTTAGTTTCGGGAGGAGGAGGCGGTTCCAGTTTCTCGTCTGGGAATGTGATTGGAACTAGCTCTGTTACAAAGATGGATTCATCATCTGGTGATAGTGCTGCAACTCTGACATCATGTTGTGTCCATTCGAACGAAACGAACATGAAGGCTAGCGCAACAACCAAACCCATCAACAACCAAGAACCCCGTTGATTCTCAATTGCAGCCTTTTTTGATTTCTTGGCTTCCATAAAAAATGTGTTTAAGTAATTAATAATAGAAAATATATAGTATATATACTACTTTTCGTTTTTCCTCTTAAGCATTACTTAAAGTGCTCTCTCGCTGCAATAAATATAATCTTTTTATGGATAGGTTGTTACGACGTCTCTTGTTTATTTTATTCTTTTTTCTTCTTTTGGATAAAATTTACGAATAATTCATTTGAGGTTATCAGGATTCGGACAAATACATTGAAGTCCAGCAGGGTTGCTTTTATGGTATTCTGAAGCAAGTGTGTTCGATGAGGCTGTATCGCGCAGCTCTGGTAGCTATTACAGGAAAAGCAATGCTCTTCAATCCCAGAACGGACAATACATTCAAGCTCTTTTTAATAATACTGTTAATGGATTTCTCTACTGTAAATTCGTCCTTTTGAGACCAGTCTATCGTAATTGCATAGGATAGATGCAGAAACTCCTCCACCCATTGAAAGATAAGCGTCGTCAGCACTAACAATAACATCCGTCACTGCCGAAGTAATATCTCCGAATTTGATTATCAATCTTGACTTACCAAACTGGCAGGCTTTATCTATCTCATGCTTTTATAGAAGATATATGTGTTGACAAAGCATTTCTCAATATGCATTAATTATAAAAAAATAGCCCACAATTAGATAGATATAACTACCGCTACTTTTTTGCTTGTAGTTCCTCTTTAACTTCATATTCTTCATTATCTCATAAAAAAATCGCTCCACCTAAGTTGAATATATGTTTTCACCTTAAATGGAGAACATACATCCAACTTTAGTAGAACGAAAACTAAAGGGTAGATTAAATAAATATTTATGAAAGGACAGGAAATAAACATAGCCTCATAACAGACAATCTTTTATAATCATCCATATGATAGGTTTAGCTTAAATTCACAGTACTTATTGTGCTTTTTTCTTTTTCTTCTCGTTATCCTTCTTACGCATATCCTGATACTTCTTATATTGTTCATCGGTCAGAATGCTTTTTATTTTAGCATCGACTTCCTTCTTTTTCTTTTGCATTTCTTCTCGTGAAGGTTTTTCATCCGATTTATTTTTTGCAGGTCTCATCTCTTCCATTGCAGCTTTAAAATCTTTGGCCTGCTTTTCATTCAGTCCCAAATCAGTAACCATTTGTTCTATGCGTTTCTCTCTATCAGCTTTTCCTTTCTGACGATTTTGAGCCATACATACAGTTGAGCCAATCAATAGTGCAACTGCCAAACTTAAAATTTGCTTTCTCATAATTCTAAATATCATATTAAGTGAGTAATGTATGTTAGACCTCACTAAAGTTTGAAAGTTAATTCTACGATGAAAAGAAAATCTGCTTTTTTACATTATTTATTGTTTCTCCACATTATAAATATTCAGCCGGATATGAGTGTCATTCAATTATTTCCATTACTCTTCCCTACCTCCTCCTAGTGCTTGATACAGATTGATTATTCCTTGTATCTCCTGAAACCGGTTACTCACCTGTGTCAACTGTGCTGTCAGTAGAGTTTGCTGGGCGGTGAGGACTTCAAGATAAGTGGAATTTCCATGTTGCATAAGCAGCTGTGTGCTGGTAACAGCCGTTTGTAGAGAAGAGATCTGGCGCCGGTAAAGATCGGATTTATCCCGGGCCGTTTGATTTTGCTTCAAAGCGTTGTTCACTTCAGCACCGGCATTGAGTAGGGTTTGCGTGAAAGACAACTTCGCTTCTTCCTGTTGCGCTTTAGCTATTTTTAGACTGGCTATATTCTGCCCCTTATTAAATAAGGGCTGCGTAAGGGAGCCAACAGCTGACAGCAACAACTTACCCGGATTCATAACCACCTCACCTACTCCATTTGTCCACCCGGCAGAACCGCTGAGGGTGATGGATGGATAAAAGGCAGAGCGTGCCTCATTTGTCGTGTAAAAGGCTTGCGCCAAAGCCAATTCTGATGATCTGACATCAGGACGATTAGCAAGAAGTTGTAAAGGGATACCTACGGATAAATCCTGTGGCAAAACCTGTCCGTCCAGTGTGCCACGACGGATAAATTGCGGAGTTTCTCCCAGCATCAGGCAAAGACTGTTTTCCGCCTGCCTGATTTGTTCCTTTAAATCCAAAACAGTGGTACAGATGGAATAGTAGGTAGCTTCGGTTTGTGCCAAACCTGCTTCGTTACCTTGACCGGCATTCTTCAAAGCTTGCATAACGCGTACACATTCTTTCCATTTTACTTCTGTTTCCTCGGAGATGGCCAATTGAGCATCCAGCATTAAAAGTGTATAATAGGTATTCGCCAGATTGGCTATCAATTGTGTCTTAACAGCGAGTTCATATTCCTGACTTTGAATATAAAGAGCTTTAGCACGACGGTTGGCATTCGTCAGCCGACCGAAGATATCAATTTCCCAAGAGGAAGTAATAGGCAGGGAATAGCTCTGTCCAGCTTTCCCCTTATCGAAACTGCTCACAGTGCCCTGCGGTGAAAAAGCGAATGAGGGCAGATAAGCCAGGCGGGCCGCACTAAGTGAAGCACGGGCTTCTTCCACTCGCCAGTGAGCGGACTGTAGATCGGTGTTATTCCGCAACCCCTGCTCAATGAGGGATTGCAGATGAGGATCGACGAACAATTGACGCCAATTCAACTTGGCAATATTATGAATTGTATCAGAAACCGTTTCCGCCGCCCCAAAAAGATCTTCGGGGACGGTCGTTGCCGGTTGATATTTTGTATAGATGCCGCAACTACTCAGCATGAGCGCCATTATGGCAAGGGTGATGATATTTCTTTTCATTTCTTCTTATTCTCCAAATATTGTTTTCTTTCTTCATCGGCTTTCTCCACCTCTTCCTTTATCTGCCAGTCGGCAACAGTGGCTTCAAACTGAATCGGTCGCACTTTCTCCTGTATTGCCTGGAAGACAATAAACATAGCCGGCACAATGAATAACAGTGCCAATGTACCCACCAGCATACCGCCTACCACACCCGTACCGAGTGAACTGTTTCCGTTGGCTCCTACGCCAGATGCTAACATCAAAGGTACCATACCGAAAATCATCGTCAGTGCCGTCATAAGAATAGGACGCAAACGATCTTTAGCAGCAATAAGCGCAGCAGACGTCAGACTCATACCGGCACGACGGCGCTCGGTAGCATATTCGGTGAGAAGAATAGCAGTTTTTGCCAACAGACCGATAAGCATGATAAGTCCTGTTTGCAGATAGATATTATTCTCCAATCCAAGCAATTTGGCAAAGAGGAAGCTACCCATCAATCCGGCCGGAACACTAAGCAGGACGGCAAACGGAACGAAGAAACTCTCATAAAGCGCACTCAATAGCAGATAAACCATCAATAGGCAGATAGCAAAAATCACGATGGTGGTATTACTCTGATTGCTCTCCTCTCGCGCCAGTCCGCCAAAATCGAAATCATAGTTGGCGGGAAGTACACGGGCAGCAGTTTCCTGTACGGCACGGATGGCTTCACCCGAACTGTACCCTTCGGCAGGCATGGCATTGAGTGCAATGGAGTTATACATATTAAAACGGTTCAGGCTCTCGGCTCCATATACTTTGGTCAGTGTGACGAACTGACTCAACGGTGCCATCTCTCCATTGCTCAAGCGAACAAAATGACGGTTGAGCGAAGCCTCATCCAGACGATAATTCGGATCAGCTTGCACCATCACACGATAGACGCGCGAAAAGCGGTTAAAGTTGCTGACATAGCTACCTCCATAATATCCCCCCAAGGTAGAAAGCACCTCATCAGGCATGATTCCGGCACGCAGACACTTAGCAGCATCCACATCGACCTGCCACTGGGGATAGTTGATTTCGAAAGATGAAAAGGCCATTGCCAGTTCAGGCCGCTGATTCAACGAGTCGATAAACTGGCGAGTGATGCTGAAAAACTCTGTGAGATCACCTCCAGCCTTGTCCTGCATTTGGATATCGAGCGCATTACCCATATCATAACCAGGTATCATACCCGGAGCCATGGCAAAAACTGTGGCATCCTTGATATCTCCGGTACGGGCATAAATCTGTCCGATTACTGCCTGCACGTGATCTTCTTCCTCCGGTCGTTCATCCCACGGAGTAAGGCGAACAAAGAAAATACCGGAAGAATTACCCGCACCACCCATTGACCAACCGGTCACTTTGAGTACCTGTTTCACCTGTGGGATTTGCTGAATACGTTCTTCTACACGGTTCATTATGCCATCGGTAGCATAGAGCGAGTTACCCGGCGCAGTGGATACGGCAACAAACACCAGTCCCTGATCTTCATCGGGCACAAGGCCTGTTTTGGTGCTGTTCATCAGCAGGGCAAGGATTACGACTGTCCCGGCAACAAAGGCGCCCGTCAACCATTTGCGACGGATAAAGAAGAGAACTCCTTTTTTATACCGCTCTGACAATGATTCGAACGCAGTGTTGAACGCACGGCGGAAACGGGCTGCGAAGTTTTGCTTCTGTGTGCCGTCCTCATTGGTATAGGGACGCAGAATCAAGGCGCAGAGGGCAGGACTTAGTGTCAATGCATTGATGGTAGATATACCTACCGCCACAGCCATTGTCAGACCGAACTGCGTATAGAATGTACCCGAAGTCCCACTCATGAAAGACACCGGAATAAATACCGCCATAAACACCAGTGAAGTGGTAACGATAGCACCCGACAGTCCTTTCATTGCATCCACACTGGCCATATAGGGCGAACGGTAGCCGGAATCGAACTTGGATTGCACTGCCTCGACCACAATAATGGCATCATCCACCACTGTACCGATGACCAACACTAATGCGAAAAGCGTAATCAAATTGATACTGAATCCTACCAACGCCATGAAAGCGAAAGTTCCGATAAGAGAAACAAAAATACCCACCAGCGGAATCAGTGTAGAACGAATATCCTGTAAGAAAACATATACCACAAGGATTACCAGCAGAATCGCTTCAATCAGTGTCTTCAATACCTCATGGATAGAGGCGAAGAGAAATTCGTTGGTACTCATCAGCTGGGTTATTTCCGCCCCTTTGGGAAGACGTTTGGAAGCGTCTGCCAGAAAAGCGTCAATCTCACGATTAATCTCTGTGGCATTAGAACCGGCAGTCTGATAAACCATACATGACACACCGGGTTTACCATTGAAACTACCTTGATAAGAATACGATTCTTGTCCGAGACTGATGTTGGCAATTTCTTTTAAACGAAGTACCTCACCATTCTTAGTGCTGCGGATCACGATCTCTCCAAATTCCTCAGGAGTCATCAATCGACCGCGGTATTTCATGGTATACGCTTTAGCTTCCTTGGAATTCTCACCAATGGAGCCTGTTGCAGCTTCAATGTTTTGTGAGGCCAGTGCAGCAGTCACGTCGGAAGGAATCAGCTTGTACTGTGCCATGACGTCAGGTTTAAGCCATACGCGCATGGAATAGACACCACCCATCACCTGCACATCTCCCACTCCGGAAATACGCAAGATGGCAGGTTTCAAGTTAATATTGATATAGTTCGAGAGAAAGTTCTCGTCTAATGAGCTATCGGGACTATGCAAGGTAAATATCTGGAGCATACCGTTCTGTCGCTTATTGACACTGACACCCACACGGGTCACTTCCGCAGGAAGTTGTCCGGCAGCTTTTGACACACGGTTCTGTACATTGACAGCGGCCATGTCCGGATTGGTACCTTGCTTAAAGTAAATGGTTATTTCGGCTGAACCGGCATTGGAAGCACTGGAAGTCATATAAGTCATGTCTTCCACACCATTGATGGCTTCCTCCAACGGAGCGATGACACTCTTCTGCACCGTTTCAGCACTGGCACCGTCGTATGCAGTGTACACCTGGACAGTAGGCGGGGCAATATCAGGATATTGCTCCACGGGTAGGGTGAATAACCCGATAATCCCCACCACTACAATCACAATGGAAAGGACGGCGGAGAGCACGGGGCGTTCTATAAATATTCGTAAGTTCATTGTTTTTTCAATTTTGAGTTAGTTACTTCTTCTTTGTTATCGGCATTCCATCCTGTAGTAGTCCGACACCTTCTGTCACGATTTCATCCCCTACGGCAAGTCCGTTCGTCACGATGTAATCCTGTCCACCGTCCACACGCTCCACACTTATTTGGGTAGAATGCGTTTTGCCATCCACTACCTTATAGACAAAGACCTTGTCCTGCACTTCGTATGTTGCTGCACGAGGGATAATGATACCGTCTTTGTAGACCGCCGGCACCACCACATTTCCCGAGCTTCCACTATGCAGCAGTCCGTTCTTGTTGGGGAATGCTGCCCGTACACTGACGGTTCCTGTCGAAGCATCCACTACTCCGCTGATAGTTGCTATGGTACCTTTTTCCTCGTAGGTAGTCCGGTCATTCAGCACCAGTTCGATAGCAGGCATCGACTGCAAAGCCTTCTCTTTAGAACCATATTGGCGAATGAGTCCTAAGAGTTGATTTTCCGTCATTGAGAAGTAAACATACATGTCCGAGTTGTCTGATACAGTAGTTAGTGGCTGTGCCATTCCGGCACTAACAAGTGTACCAACGCGATAGGGAAGTGTACCGATCACTCCATCCGAGGGACTTTTCACTTCGGTGTAGGAAAGGTCATTGGCAGCACTCAGCTCCTGCGCTTTGGCTTGTGCGCGTCCGGCTTTCGCCATCAACAGATTATTCTCGGCCGTTTTCAATTCATAAGCCGAAATGACGTTTTGAGCAAAGAGTTCTTTCTTGCTATCGTAAGTCAGTTGTGCCGTAGCCAATGTAGCACCGGCTGCTTCCATATTCGCCCGGGCTGTGGCCAAAGCTGCCTGATAGGGAACCTGGTCGATGATGAAAAGCACTTGTCCACGTTTCACCGCCTGTCCCTCGTTTACACACAATCGGGTGATGGTTCCCGTCACCTGCGGAAAGATAGCAATATCCTGCTTACCCTGGATAGCCGCCGGGTATTGGGTAGAAAGAGTTTTATTGACTGGTGCCACCTGCATCGTCGCATATTCCGATACAGACTGCGAATATTCTCCTCCTCCGTTCTTGCATCCGGCAAGAGTAAGGAGTGTTGTCAGCATGAAGATTTGCCACATTTTGTTTGTTTCCATTTTCATAAAATTCAATGTATTATAGTGATTGATTAGTTCTCACAAGAGCGGTGCAAAAGTAGGTGTCAGCGCCCGCTCCCGCAATGTAATTCTGGTCAAAGCCGGATTTTTGGGGGACGAAACCGCAGAGATAAGTGGTGAAACGGAATGAATGAAGCCAAAGACCTACCCTCTTCATATAAAGTTGTGATGAAGATGTAATGCTATTTGGTATTATTTACTACTTTTGCCCAAACAAAGATAAGAGTCCATCCTAATAAATAGACTTGCATTTCAGACTTGATTACGCAGTTATGATAAGAAAACGTATTTATCTCACAGCCGCAATATTCCTGCTTGTGGTAAGCTTTTCCGCTTACTACCTCTATCGTGTGAACCGCTCCGCACGCAGCCGTCTGGAGTATGCCAACGGACTCATTGAAGTGAATCCACGAAAAGCACTGGAAGATGTGGAACAGATAAACCGTACTTTCTTGAGCGAAAGGAACTACATGATGTGCGATTTAGTAAAAGCCGGTGCTCTTATCGGCATACAGGAATATCTTGTGCCGGATTCGCTACTTAACATCGTCAGTCCTTACTTCAAATATAAAGCGGACTCATTACACCTGACGGAAATATATTACTACCGGGGCGAGATAGCCCGCCACTCTAATTTCCTGCTCGAAGCCGTAGAATATTTCACCCTCTGCACACAATACAACAACGATGTGTACGATCTTCGCGAACTAAACTTCTACCTCAACAACTTCAAAGGGCAGGTTTACCACACTAAGCACATGATGAAAGAAGAGAAAGAGGCCAAACTCGCCGCCCTCTCTCTAGCCAGGGAACTAAACAATCCCTCTCTCATTGCCGAAGCCTACTCTGAACTCACCCACTATTACGCCCGGACAAATGACGGTGATGAGAGTATTCCTCTGCTCAAAACAGCTTCTATGAAAGGCTACTCCGGCTCCTTGCAAGCCCGGTTATTATTCCTCCTTAGCGAAAAATATGCCGACAAGCACATGTCCGACTCCGCTCGTATCTATGCTCTGCAAATCCCGCATTTATATCAGGACTCGGTCGACTATCTGCTCGGCAAGATACATTCCGATCTTCAACAAATCGATTCCGCTCGTTTTTACCTAAACCGAAGCAGTCAGAGTAATAACCCCTTTATCTGCCTGAAAACCTATCGCCAGTTGACAGATCTGAATATACGTACCGGTTCTCTCAATGGTGTATCAGACTGCTTGGAAAGACTGACGCACTATCAAGCACAGATAGACAGCATCGCTTATAACGAGGACCTTGCTCAAATAGAGAATGTGGATAAACTTCGAAAAACGATCCGTGACTCCGAAGTCGCAGAGGCAGAATACTACCGGTACTGGGTCTTCTATTGCCGGATTATTGTCATTGCTTTTACCGTCATCCTCATTCTAATGTCTATCTCCATCATTCTGCAAAAGAAGAAAAAAAACCTGCAACTGAAACGTCAGCAATCACGCCTTGACGCACTGAAGATGCAGATAGACCCGCATTTTATATTCAATAATCTCAGCATCCTGCTCGACCTGGTAGAGACGGGAGATGCCACAGCTCCCATCTACATCAAATGTCTCTCCAAAGTTTACCGGCATATCGTAGCTAATGTAGATAAGAATCTTTCATCCGTTGCCGATGAATTATCCAGTCTGGAGGCTTATATCTTCCTACTCAAAATACGGTTTGAGGATGCCATACAGGTAGAAGTACAAGTTCAGGACGCTATCCGCGAGAGACAGATCCCTCCCATTGTATTGCAGATGTTACTGGAGAATGCTATCAAGCACAATCAAGTGTCGGAAGAAACACCGCTATTCATCCGTGTATATTCTGATGGGAACAAATTGGTAGTGGAAAACAACTGCAAACCTCTTACTCCGAACTCTTCCACCCACCACATCGGGCTGCGAAATATCAAAGAGCGGTATCAGCTCACTGGTGCTCCCGCCCCTGAAATCTATCAGGATGAACACATCTATCGTGTCACCCTTTCAACGCTTTAAACGAAATGATAAATTCCATGAAAGTTCTGATTATAGAAGACGAAAACCACAGTGCCGAACGCCTGCAACGTTACATCTGTGCACTGCACCCTGATTACGAAATTTCCGGCATCACCAAAAGTATTGTCCAAAGCATAGATTTCCTCCAACGGGAGCAGCCGGACCTGATATTCTCCGACATCCGCCTACAGGATGGATTAAGTTTCGACATTTTCCGTCAAATGGAGATAGTCTCGCCCATCATTTTCACCACTGCCTATGACCAGTATGCTATACAGGCATTTAAATTCAATAGTATCGACTATTTGCTGAAGCCTATCGACTCGGATGAATTGGAAGCAGCTATACAAAAAGCGATAGAAAGAATATCCCCCTCATCTCCTACTACCACTGCCCCGAATCTGGAACAGCTGTTGGAATACCTGAGTGGGGCTATTCCCACCCCTCATTATCGGGAAAGATTTCTGGTATCCCGCAGAGACGAATATATCACTATCGAAGTCCAAAACGTCTGTTTCATCCACTCTCAACAGAACATAACCCGCCTTTATCTGACGGATGGCACCTCTGCCACCATTCCTTCCACATTGGACCAACTGGAAAAGGAAATGAACCCTACTTCTTTCTTCCGTGCAAACCGCCAGCATATGATACAGGTGGGGCACATTAAGAAAGTCAGCAACTGGTTCAACTATAAATTAAAGGTAGAAATGAACGGATATCCGCAGGAGGAAATTCTGATAAGCCGGGAGAAAGCTGCCACATTCAAGAAATGGCTGGACAGATAACGACTGACTAGCTCTATAATCAAGATTTGCTGGGGTGTCATACCGAAAGATCAGGACACCCTGCAAACACTGGCAGTACATAGTACAACAACACACTACACAACTACAACCTATAGAAGTAATAATCCGGAAATTCTAACGAAAAATCCGAAAAACCACTAATCATAATAATAAAATACCGGCACTTTTTTCTTTAATGCGGGGATGTACATTTCATCCTGTTTTATCAGATTATCCACGAAAGTGACATCAAAGCCCGTAATATCGAACCAATTCTTATAACAAAGTACCAGATTTAATGGATCAGTTGTAATTCTTGGGGGATTTGGTTAAAATGCTTATTTTTGCATTATGAAAACGAACTCTAAAACTCCACTTCTTCCGGCTGATATTTTAAGCCTATTTCTGCCTTCCGGTATCCTTGAGTACTTCACCGTTGTTGATAGCCTTTCTCAAGAGACCTGCTTTATTCTCTTTTTAGAAGAAACCCCGGTTATTCCTTCTGAACTGTCCCATTTATCCCTTCATTCGAAAGGCTTTTTTCCTGAGATAGAAGTTCAGGATTTTCCTATTCGCGGCAAAGCCGTTTACTTGCGTATCAAACGTCGTCGTTGGGAAGATCCTTCAACCGGTCAGACTTATAGTCGTGACTGGAATTTAGTAGCCACCGGTACTCGCATCACAGCTGAGTTCGGTGCTTTTTTAAAAGAATTACTTAGATAATCATGCCGTTAGCTGTCAAAGTCTGGCCGAGCATTACTGCATGGACGGCAAACAGCTTCAAAATCAATATAAGGACCATTTGAGTGATTATCAGAGTTGGAATCAAAAAGAGCATGCCCAAGACCATATTCTTTACCCTAAAAATATAGGTTATAATCTATGTATCGATGAGACGGCGCTAAGTAAAGGTGAACTTTATACCATCTTACTCAACAGGGATAAACGAGGCCGTAAAGGTTCAATCATTGCCGTAGTCCAAGGAACAAAGGCCGAAGATATTATAGCTATCTTAATGAAGATTCCTAAAGAACAACGTAATCAGGTCAAAGAAATCACATTGGATATGGCAGGAAGTATGCAGAAGATTGCTAAAACTTGTTTTCCACGCGCCATGCAGGTTATCGATAGATTTCATGTCCAGAAACTCGTATACGAAGCCGTACAGGAGTTGCGTATTACTTATCGGTGGCAGGTAATGAAAGATGAGAACAAGGCAATAAAAGCTGCAAAGGAACAAGGAGTAGCTTATGAACCGGAGACTTTTAAAAATGGAGACACGCTTAGGCAGTTACTAGCAAGAAGTAGATATTTACTATTTAAAGCACCTGATAAATGGACTAAAAGCCAGAAGATTAGAGCTGAAATATTATTCAAACAATTTGATGATATCAAGCAGGTGTATTATTATTCTTTACACTTGGGAAAGATATTTTCCACAAACTATGATAAAGATGTAGCAAGAGCTAAATTAGCTTTATGGTATAGTAAAATAGAAGAGTATGGCTATGAAACGTTTGCAACCGTAGCAAACTCTATTGAGAATCATTATGAAAGGATATTAAACTTCTTTGTCAACAGAAGTACCAATGCGGCAGCTGAAGCTTTTAATGCGAAAATAAAAGCTTTCAGAGCCTCCTTCAGAGGAGTCGCAGATATGAGATTCTTCCTCTTTAGATTAGCTAAAGTATATGCATAGCAGAAATTAAGAATGGGTAATCCCCCAAGATTTCCAACTGAGCCGATTTAATCTATCAGCAAACCAACGAGTTACGAGGAGTAGAAAAGAAAAACGGAGAGAGTTTTTCAACTTTCTCCGCTTCAGTACCCAGACCCGGGGTCGAACCGGGATGGAAGTGAATCCACTGGTGTTTGAGACCAGCGCGTCTACCGATTCCGCCATCTGGGCGCATACTTGATTTCTCAATTGCGGTGCAAAGATACGACATTATTTTGAATCCACAATAGTTTGGCAAAAAAAAGGAGAAAAAAATAATAAAACATATCTTAAACACTTCTCTATTCAGAGAATAAACCGTACATTAGCAGAAACTTTAAAATAGAGTCACTATCATGACAAACCAGGATAATTATTGCGTGATTATGGGTGGCGGCATTGGAAGCCGCTTCTGGCCGTTTAGCCGCAAAACATTGCCTAAACAATTCTTAGATTTCTTCGGAACGGGTCGTTCACTTTTACAGCAGACTTTTGACCGGTTCCAAAAGGTTATTCCAACAGAAAACATTTTCATCGTTACCAATGCAATGTATGCAGACTTAGTGAAGGAACAATTGCCAAAAGTAAGCGAAAGCCAAATTCTGCTGGAACCTGCAAGACGAAATACGGCTCCATGTATAGCATGGGCCTCTTACCACATCCGGGCACTGAATCCAAACGCCAATATCGTAGTTGCACCTTCAGACCATTTAATTTTAAAAGAAGATGAGTTTCTTGCCGCTATTGAAAAAGGACTTGAATTTGTTTCACGCTCTGAAAAACTACTAACATTAGGTATTAAACCCAATCGTCCGGAAACAGGATATGGATATATACAAATAGATGAACCCGCAGGTGAAAACTTCTACAAAGTAAAAACATTCACTGAAAAACCGGAACTGGAATTAGCTAAAGTATTCGTAGAAAGCGGAGAATTTTACTGGAATTCCGGACTGTTTATGTGGAATGTAAATACAATCATCAAAGCAAATGAAGATTTGTTGCCTGAATTAGCTTCCAAACTGGCACCGGGAAAAGATATTTATGCCACCGATAAGGAAAAAGCATTTATTGAAGAAAATTTCCCCGCATGTCCTAATGTATCCATCGATTTCGGTATTATGGAAAAAGCGGACAACGTGTATGTATCGTTAGGAGATTTTGGCTGGTCTGATCTTGGAACCTGGGGATCACTTTATGATTTATCGGAAAGGGATTCAGAAGGCAATGTTACTCTGAAATGCCATTCGCTTATTTATAATAGTAAAGATAACATGGTAGTACTTCCAAAAGGAAAACTGGCCGTAATTGATGGATTGGAAGGATTTCTAATAGCAGAATCAGACAACGTTCTTTTAATCTGCCGCAAAGATGAAGAACATGCCATCCGTAAATATGTGAATGACGCCCAAATGCAACTGGGTGATGATTTCATTTAGCAGCGCGCAGCACTTAACCCGCCACAGCAAAAACCGGATAAGACAATAATACAAATAATGAACGGTGAACTCTCTGCAAACAATCATGCAGTTCGTTCACCGTTCACCGTTTATTATATTGAAAAACTTTGTGTGTCTTTAAGCAATCACAGGTCCTAGATAATTTCTATTCCCTGCTCTTTACAAAGTTGCAATCCCAGATCTTTCAATCTGAACTTCTGAATCTTTCCACTACCTGTCATCGGGAACTCATTCACAAAGAATATATATTTCGGAATCTTATAACGGGATATTTTATTTCTGCAAAAATCACGAACATCGGCTTCCTGCATTTTCACACCTTTCTGCAAGATAATAAATGCTCCGACTGCCTCACCGTATTTCTTAGAAGGAATACCTGCCACCTGAACATCTTTCACTCCATCAAGTTTATAAAGAAACTCCTCTATTTCGCGCGGATAAATATTCTCACCACCCCGGATAATCATATCCTTAATGCGTCCGGTAATCCGGTAATTTCCATCTTCATCCTTGATACCCAAGTCACCGGAATGCAGGAAGTTGTTTTCATCGATCACTTCTGCCGTTGCTTCCGGATTTTTATAATATCCTTTCATGGTGTTATATCCACGGTTGCACATCTCACCTTGTACGCCAACCGGACATTCTTCACCAGTTTCCGGGTCGATCACTTTTACTTCCGTAAATTCAAAATCACGCCCTACCGTATTACAACGTACATCAAACGGATCATCAATACGAGAAGCTGTCATACCCGGTGCAGCCTCTGTCAGTCCATACACACTAGTCACCTTCATATACATTTTCTCTTCTACCTGCTTCATCAGTTCGACAGGACACAGAGAACCTGCCATAATACCTGTACGAAGACAAGACATATCAAAGAGATCAAACATCGGATGATGCAACTCGGCAATAAACATAGTCGGTACTCCATAAAGAGCCGTGCAACGTTCTTTATGAATGGAAGCCAATACAATCAGCGGATCGAAACGTTCCACCATTACCTGCGTACAACCATGAGTCAGACAGTTCATGGTAGCCAACACCACTCCGAAACAATGGAATAACGGAACACAGCAGCAAAGTTTATCATCTGCCGTGAACTTCATGTGTTCACCAGTCAGAAATCCATTATTGGCAATATTATAATGTGTCAGCATTACTCCCTTCGGAAAACCGGTAGTTCCCGACGTATATTGCATATTCACCACATCGTGACAATCCACCTTGCTTTTGAGTTCGCTCAAACAATCATCTTTCACATTATTTCCCAATAACAGAATCTCCGCTGTATTATACATACCCCGATGTTTCTCCTGCCCTACATACACTACATTTCTCATGTACGGAAAACGTTCACTCTTCAAATGTCCGCGTTCACAGGTTTTCAATTCGGGAAGCATTGTATAGGTCATCTGCACAAAGTCACTGTCCTTCTCGCCATTCACGATACAAAGCGTATGCATATCCGAATCCTGGCAAAGATACTCCAACTCCGATTGTTTATAGTTCGTATTCACAGTAACATATACCGCACCGATCTTCGCACAAGCATACAACAATGTCAACCAATCGGGAACATTAGCCGCCCAGATACCCACATGGGTACCACGTTCCACACCAATGGCGATAAGCCCTTTCGCCATATCATCCACACGACGGTTTAACTGGCTCCAGGTAAAACGGAGATTGCGGTCGGAATAAACGATATATTCCTTATCGGGAGTCTCTTCAGCCCAGTGCTCGAGCCACTGTCCCAAAGTACGATCAAATAATTGCATGGGATTCTTTCTATACTTAATACTTAATACTTTATACTCAACTCAAATCGGCGTGTAAACTACTGCCAGGATTTTTGCAGCCTGCCCCTCGTAAGCATGTACATGATGAGGAACAATGGAATCATAATAAATGCTATCACCCTCTTCCAACAAATAGGTATTCTTACCGTAGCTGATTTCCATGATACCTTCCATAACCATGATAAACTCCTCCCCTTCATGAGAAGAAAGCACGAAGTCGGTATCCTCCGTTGGCATCACATCGATAATAAACGGTTCCATATGACGATCTGCCTTTGACTTGGACAACGAGTGATATTCCATGTGTTTGCGAGAATGAATCGCGTTATTGGAAAAACTAATCGCATCTTTGGCTTCTTTCTTACGACATACCACCGGTCCGACTTCATCCTGGTCATCAAGAAAAGTCCCCAGACGTACTCCCAACACACGCGCTATTTTAATTAGCGGTGCAAGAGAAGGTATATCAATATTATTCTCAATACGTTCAACTTGTTCGATAGCCAAACCCGAACGTTGTGCCAACTCTTCTATGCTTATTGATTTATCTTCGCGGAGGGCTTTAATCTTTTCGCCAACAATCTTACTTGTATCCATTTTGAAAGCATTTTAGTTATCAAAGGTGATAAATTATAATAATTAAGTTGCAAAAATAGCAAAATCTTTAGATGGACACAATTATAACTGAAGAAAATACGACTGT
Organism: Bacteroides sp. BFG-606; assembly: GCF_024788145.1. NCBI lineage: Bacteria > Pseudomonadati > Bacteroidota > Bacteroidia > Bacteroidales > Bacteroidaceae > Bacteroides > Bacteroides sp. BFG-606. The sequence continues at coordinate 622,509 of NZ_JANUIL010000001.1, forward strand.
CAGGAAGAAAAAGAAGAAACTAAAAAAGCCGCTCCTCTATAATGAGGAACGGCTCTTAATCTTTTCGCGACAAGTAGATTACTTACGCAAACCGAGCTCTTTAACAATAGCACGATATCTTTCGATATCTCTTGCCTTCAGGTAATCGAGCAAGCGACGACGCTTACCTACCAACATTGTTAACGCTCTTTCAGTACTATAATCTTTTCTGTTGAGCTTCATGTGCTCAGTCAGGTGAGAAATACGGTAGGAAAACAAAGCCACCTGGGCCTCAGCTGAGCCGGTATCAGTGTTAGACTTTCCGTACTTTCCGAAGATTTCTTGCTTTTTAGCAGCGTCTAAATACATAATTCTTAGAATTTTAATTGATAAATTATTCTTTTGAGCGTGCAAAGATAGGCATTATCTTTATATCACACAACGATTTACAAGAAAAAATTGCTATCATTGCATATATTTCTAATCCTATTTTCGTACCTTTGCAGCCAAATAATAGGTATTATATGCAAAATATTCGAAACATTGCAATCATTGCCCATGTTGACCATGGGAAAACAACGCTGGTTGACAAGATGCTATTGGCCGGAAATTTATTCCGCAGCAACCAAAATAGTGGTGAACTTATCCTGGATAACAACGATTTGGAACGTGAACGTGGTATAACGATTCTCTCCAAAAACGTATCCATCAATTACAACGGTACAAAAATTAATATTATTGATACTCCGGGACACAGCGACTTCGGTGGTGAGGTAGAACGCGTATTGAATATGGCCGACGGTTGTATTCTGTTGGTAGACGCCTTCGAAGGTCCGATGCCCCAGACTCGTTTCGTACTGCAAAAGGCGCTGGAAATCGGTTTGAAACCTATCGTGGTAGTTAATAAGGTAGATAAGCCTAACTGCCGTCCGGAAGAAGTTTACGAAATGGTTTTCGATTTGATGTTCAGCCTGAACGCAACGGAAGACCAGCTGGACTTCCCCGTAATCTACGGTTCCGCCAAAAACAACTGGATGAGCACCGACTGGAAGCAACAGACTGACAGTATTACTCCGCTATTGGATTGTATCATCGAAAATATTCCGGCACCCCAACAACTGGAAGGCACTCCCCAGATGTTGATTACTTCTCTGGATTATTCTTCTTATACCGGTCGTATCGCCGTAGGTCGCGTACATCGCGGTACATTAAAAGAAGGTATGAATATAACGCTTGCGAAACGCAACGGCGATATGTTCAAGAGCAAAATCAAAGAACTCCATGTTTTCGAAGGTTTAGGCCGCGTGAAAACAAGCGAAGTCTCTTCCGGTGACATCTGCGCACTGGTAGGTATCGACGGATTCGAGATTGGAGATACAGTTTGTGATTTCGAGAATCCGGAAGCATTGCCGCCAATCGCTATTGATGAGCCGACTATGAGTATGTTGTTTGCGATCAACGATTCTCCTTTCTTCGGCAAGGATGGTAAGTTTGTGACTTCACGCCACATCCATGACCGCCTGATGAAAGAACTCGATAAGAACTTGGCTCTCCGTGTAAGAAAGAGTGAGGAAGACGGTAAATGGATTGTTTCCGGTCGTGGCGTACTCCACCTCTCTGTATTGATCGAAACAATGCGTCGTGAGGGTTACGAATTACAGGTGGGTCAGCCGCAGGTTATCTTCAAAGAAATCGACGGTGTGAAATGCGAGCCGATTGAAGAGTTGACCATCAATGTACCGGAAGAATATTCCAGCAAGATTATTGATATGGTTACCCGTCGTAAAGGCGAGATGGTGAAGATGGAAAACACGGGCGAACGTATCAATCTCGAATTCGATATGCCTTCTCGTGGTATCATCGGATTGCGTACCAATGTACTGACTGCTTCTGCCGGTGAAGCCATCATGGCACACCGCTTCAAAGAATATCAGCCGCACAAAGGAGAAATCGAACGTCGTACGAACGGTTCTATGATTGCTATGGAAAGTGGAACAGCTTTCGCTTATGCCATCGACAAATTGCAGGATCGCGGTAAGTTCTTTATCTTCCCGCAGGATGATGTTTATGCAGGACAAGTAGTAGGTGAGCATTCTCACGACAACGACCTGGTTATCAATGTTACCAAATCGAAGAAGTTGACGAATATGCGTGCTTCCGGTTCGGATGATAAAGTACGTCTGATTCCACCTATCCAGTTCTCACTCGAAGAAGCACTGGAGTATATCAAGGAAGACGAGTATGTAGAAGTTACCCCTAAAGCAATGCGTATGCGTAAAGTGATTTTGGACGAAATCGAACGTAAACGTGCAAACAAGAACTAACCATTCTTTCATAATATTATAATAGAAATCCCGGTTAAACGCAGTGTTTAACCGGGATTTTCTTTTTCCTATAAGCATTACTAATACAGCAACAATCCTACCACACCCGCCAGACAAATCAATAGAATAGGATGAAGATTCCATTTCCATGTAACCCCAAAGGCGACTGCGAAAATACCGATGCTTTTATAGTCCATAAAATTCTCTCTATTCATCATAAGCAATGCAGCAGAAGCAATCAGGGCGACCGACATAGGAAGCAGTCCAGACATAGCCGCTTTAATATACTTATTATCCTTACACTTCGCAAAGAAATAAGAAATGAGCAATACCAAAATAAAAGAAGGCAAACAAACGGCTACAGTGGCCAACACAGCTCCCCAAACACTTTGTGTTACCGCATAGCCTACGTACGTAGCACTATTTATACCAATCGGTCCCGGAGTCATCTGCGAAATTGCGACCACATCCGTAAACTGTTGAGGAGTCAGCCAATGATGGAGATCCACTATCTCATGTTGAATCAGGGAAAGCATCGCATATCCACCCCCAAAACCGAACATACCTATTTTAAGATACACCCAAAGTAATTGCCAATATATCATACCTGTTTATTCGCTATTTTTTCTTTCAACCATAATGTATATACCAATCCCCCTATAATTCCGGCCAATACAATATAAATAGGTGATAAGCCGAACTGCCAGATCAACACGGTAGCTATGGCAGGAGCAACCAACTGAAAATACTTCAGTTTCAAAGCTCTTGCAGCAGAAATACAAGGAAACAGAATCAATGCTACTACGGCAGGACGTATTCCATTAAAGATGCGAATCATCACTTCATTATCCTGAAACCGTGCAAAAAACATGGCTATCAGCATCATGATAACGAAAGAAGGAAGAATCGTAGCCAATGCACACACCAGACTCCCACCCACCTTATACAACTTATATCCTACGAAGATAGAAATATTCACCGCAAACACCCCCGGAAGTGACTGTGTCAAAGCAAACATCTCCATAAATTCTTCCTTACTCATCCATTGTTTGGCAACAATCTCCCGTTCAATCAACGGAATCATGGCATAACCACCACCAATAGTAAACATTCCAATCTTCGCAAATGTCACGAATAATTTTAAATACTCCAGTACCATCCTCTCTTTCTAACTTTCCGATATTTTGCGTTTAATTTTTAATGAGCCCTTTGGCTGCATCATATCTAATCTGATAACTGTGTCCTTTCACTGTTTTAAAGGAGATAGTCTGATCCGCATACTTTATAACACAGTTGCCTCCTGCATTAGAGCGCACAACAGCTTCCTTCAACAGATGATTCTCCCAAATCATATCCACCTCAAAATTTCCTTTTGCACAGATACCACTGATAGAACCATCTTTCCATGCATCCGGCAAAGCCGGTAATAATTGAATAAAGCCCATATGACTTTGGAGCAACATTTCGGTAATTCCCGCTGTCCCGCCAAAGTTTCCATCAATCTGGAAAGGCGGATGCGTATCCCACAAATTATCCATGGTTCCGTTCTTCAATAAATTGCCGAATAAAGTATAAGCATGATTACCATCCTGCAAACGCGCCCACTGATTCAACTTCCAACCCATACTCCAACCGGTAGCACCATCACCACGATGCACCAATACTACTTTAGCAGCTTTCGCCAGTTCGGGAGTAGTGACCGGAGAAACCGTATGCCCCGGATGCAGGCCGAACAAATGATTCACATGACGATGTTCATCTTTCGGATCATCAATATCCACCGACCATTCCATCAACTGACCATAACGACCTATTTGATAGGGAACGAGATTGGCAAGCACATGCTCCCACTGCTTACGTTCTTTCTTATCTACACCCAACACTTTGCTTGCCTCAATCGCATCCATCAGAATTTCACGCACCACGGCATGCACAAAAGTAGCTCCCTGATCGATAGGACCATGTTCGGGCGAAGTGGACGGAGCAGCCGTATAGGTTCCATCCGGCTTATGCCACAGGTAATCGACTGCAAAATCGGCACTACTCTTAATCAGTTCATAACCGGTTTCTTTCAGAAATTTCAAGTTTCTTGTATAGTCGTAATACTCCCAGATATGGGTAGCCAGCCAAGGACCTGCCATCGGATTGAAGTTCCACGACATATCCTGACTTTCCAACGGAGTGGTAAAGCCAAAAATATTGCCTGAGATAGATGCCGTCCATCCTCTAGCACCGAAATAAGCCTGTGCAGTCTTCTCGCCCGGTTTCACGAGCGTACGGATAAAGTCAATCAACGGAAGCACGCACTCATTCAAGTTGGTAGAACAAGCAGGCCAATAATTCATCTGGATATTGATGTTATTATGATAATCCACACGCCACGGCCCATCAACATTATTGTGCCAGATCCCCTGCAGATTGGCAGGCATATTGCCCGGACGGGAACTGGCAATCAGGAGATAACGTCCAAATTGATAATACAACTCTTCCAGATAATAATCCGGTTGTCCTTTCCGATAATTTTTCAGACGTTGAGAAGTAGGCAGGTTCACTCCTTTCACCGCTGGATTCAGATTCAGCCGGACCCGGTTGAACAGAGTAGCATAATCATTATAATGCTGATTGAATAAAGCAGTATATCCCTGCGCCACTGCGTTATTCATCCACTGCTTTGTAGTTTCTTCGGGATTAACACCTATATATGTTTTCGGATCTTTGAAATCCGGATCAAAGTTAATCTTATAGTCAGTGTCCGCTGTGACATAAAATACAACTTCGTCTGCATCCTTCACCGTCAACTTTCCATCTGCATTAGACAGTGTTCCTCCTTTCGCTTCTGCCCGGATACGAACAGCATATTCCATTCCATTATTATCCAAAGAAGCTGTGTAAACCAATCCTTTATTTCCATCAGAAGCCATGCTGCCGGTAGACAGGGGATTGGGCGCATAACTGAAAACCAGATTTTGTTTCCCCGGTTGATCCGCGCTAAAACGTACCACCATTACATTGGCAGGGTAAGAGATAAAAAAGTTACGTTGATAAGCCACACGATCCTTTTTGAATTGCACGACTGCCATAGCCGAATCCAAAGACAGAATGCGCTTATAATCGCTCATTCCTATCATATTCAGTCCGGTTTCTACATAAAACTCTCCCATTGTAGTAAAGCTGCCGAAACGGAAAGGATTTTCTCCGTCAGCTTCATACGATACTTCACTATTGAAGTTCTGCCGCGTCAGCATTTCAGCCTTTTTCTGATCTCCTTCTGTAAATGCTTTGCGTATTTCATCTAAAAGATGGGCCGATTGCTTATTGACATTCCAATAATAGTCCGCACCTTTCGCTGTGTTCGGACCACCGCGCCAAAGCGTTTTTTCATTGAAAGTGATACGCTCGGCTTCCACCGATCCCATAATATTTGCGCCGAGGCTGCCGTTACCAATAGGCAATGACTGTGACTCCCAACTGGCATCCAGATTACGTCCGCTTCCTGCTGTTACCGGTTTATTTTCACCTTTCCACAAATCCGGTCTTCCGCCATACCAGGCAGCATACCCCTGCAAAGTATTGGGAGTGTCAAACCAGATGGAAAGTCTTTGAGTATAATCGGTTTCTCCGGCATAAAGCCCGGAGGTAAGGAATAAGGAACTGATAAGAAGGAAATAAAATTTCTTCATGGTCGTCGTATTATTATTCAAGATTATCCACTTATATATAATTTGCACAAAAGTAATCAAAATATACCATAACTGCCTTTAAAGGTTAGTACTCCTGTTTTGGCAAATATAGGGAAAAGTTTTAAACAGGCAGCATTTATTCCCATAGAAAGGCACAGGCATAAACAAAAAAAAGGCGGTTCGAAATCGAACCGCCTTCCATATTATATCTGATTCTCCAATTAGAGTTTCGGACCAGCAGCAACCAAAGCCTTACCAGCTTCGTTACCAGTAAATTTAGCGAAGTTCTTGATGAAACGTCCAGCCAAATCTTTTGCTTTTTCTTCCCATTTGCAAGCACATTCGTAAGTGTCGCGTGGATCAAGGATCTTCGGATCAACACCCGGAAGTTCTGTAGGAACAACAAAGTCGAAGAAAGGAATAACCTTAGTAGGAGCTTTGTCAATAGAACCATCAAGGATAGCATCGATGATACCACGAGTATCTTTGATAGAGATACGTTTGCCAGAACCATTCCATCCTGTGTTAACCAAGTATGCTTTAGCACCAGTCATTTCCATCTTCTTAACCAATTCTTCTGCATATTTAGTCGGGTGCAATGACAAGAAAGCAGCACCGAAGCAAGCAGAGAATGTCGGAGTCGGTTCAGTGATACCACGTTCTGTACCAGCCAATTTAGCTGTAAATCCAGACAAGAAGTAGTATTGAGCCTGTTCCGGGTTCAAGATAGATACCGGAGGCAATACACCGAATGCATCAGCAGACAAGAAGATAACTTGTTTAGCGTGAGGACCTTTAGAAACCGGTTTAACAATGTTTTCGATGTGATAAATAGGATACGAAACGCGAGTGTTTTCAGTCACGCTCTTATCTGTGAAATCAATCTTACCGTTAGCGTCAACTGTTACGTTTTCAAGCAAAGCATCACGTGTGATAGCATTGTAGATATCCGGTTCGCTTTCTTTATCCAGGTTGATAACCTTAGCGTAGCAACCACCTTCGTAGTTGAATACACCTTCGTTATCCCATCCGTGTTCGTCGTCACCGATCAATTTACGTTTCGGGTCAGTAGACAAAGTTGTCTTACCTGTACCAGACAATCCGAAGAAAATAGCAGAGCTAGTTCCTTCCATATCAGTGTTAGCAGAACAGTGCATAGAAGCGATACCACGAAGCGGGTTCATGTAGTTCATGATAGAGAACATACCTTTCTTCATTTCACCACCGTACCAAGTATTCAGGATTACTTGTTCTTTAGTCTTCAGGTTGAATACAGTAGCAGTTTCAGAGTTCAAGCCCAGTTCTTTGTAGTTGTCAACTTTTGCTTTAGAAGCGTTGAAACATACGAAATCAGGTTCTCCGTAGTTAGCAAGTTCTTCAGCAGTCGGGCGGATGAACATGTTAGTTACGAAGTGAGCCTGCCAAGCTACTTCCATAATGAAACGTACTTTCATACGAGTAGCTTCGTTAGCACCACAGAAAGTATCAACAACGAACAAACGTTTGCCGGAAAGTTGTTTTACAGCTTTAGCTTTCAAGTCAGCCCAAGCTTCTTCAGTACATGGTTTGTTGTCGTTTTTGTAATCTTCAGAAGTCCACCATACAGAATCAGCAGAAGCTTCATTCTTAACGAAGAATTTATCTTTAGGAGAACGACCGGTATAGATACCTGTCATCACGTTCACAGCGCCTAATTCAGTTACTTGACCTTTTTCAAAGCCTTCCAGACTCGGTTTTGTTTCTTCAGCGAACAAAACATCATAAGACGGATTGTGCAAAATCTCGGTCACACCTGTGATGCCGTACTTGCTTAAATCTAAATTTGCCATTTTCTTTGAATTAATTAAAATTGGTATTTTGTTTTCTATCTCTTTTCACCTTAACATGGGGAGCTTTGAATACCCCCTTGTAAATCCGGCTACAAAAGTAATACTTTCTTTGGAAAGGAAGAAGGTATTGAAGAAATTTTTCCTTAATTGAAACTCTTTTATAAATTCCTAACAATATCTGCAAACTGAATATTGCAATTTGAAAGATTATCATTTACTTTGCAAGCCAGTATGCTGACAATACTATGAAAATGAGATTAAAATTTGATTAAAATATAATATGAAAGTAATTGATTTTGGCCAAACTAATTCGATTCTAAACCAGTACATATCCGAAATTAGAAATGTAGAAGTTCAGAACGACCGCCTGCGTTTCCGCCGTAACATTGAACGGATTGGAGAAATCATGGCTTATGAAATGAGTAAAGAGTTTAAATACTCGGTAAAGAATATCCAGACACCACTGGGAATTGCTCCGGTCAGTACGCCGGACAACAATTTAGTAATCAGCACTATTCTACGTGCAGGTCTGCCTTTCCACCAAGGTTTCCTTAGTTATTTCGACGGGGCGGAAAATGCATTTGTTTCCGCTTACCGCAAATATAAAGATACGCTGAAATTCGATATACATATAGAATATATCGCATCCCCCCGTATTGACGATAAAACACTGATTATCACCGATCCTATGTTAGCAACAGGAGGCAGTATGGAACTGAGTTACCAGGCAATGCTGACGAAAGGTCATCCCGCTGAAATTCACGTTGCTTCCATTATTGCCAGCCAAAAGGCCATTGACCATATAAAGAATGTATTTCCTGAAGACAAGACAACCATTTGGTGCGCTGCCATTGATCCGGAAATCAACGAACATTCTTATATTGTTCCGGGATTGGGTGATGCAGGTGATCTTGCTTATGGCGAAAAAGAATAAATGATTCAACCCGATACACCATCAGCTGATTCAGCCGACACAGGAATAGATATAGAAATCTGTGTATATCCGGTTCTCTCTCATATATAAAAACAGAAATCCTCTTTCAACCTATCACCAGCATTATCAAACCCTTTATCCATAGTGTTTTCAGAGCGGTGATAGGTTGTCAGTAACCTATCACCGCATCTATCACCTATCACCACCTAAATTAAATAATAGTTATTGCTAAAGAGAACATCAACGCGTTCTTAATAGTCTTTCCCGTATTGAAACGACTTGTTTCAAGCCGTGGAACTATCAGTTTCAAGGTGGAGAAACAATAGTTTCACGCTGGAGAAACAAAAGTTTCAAGGTGGAGAAACAAAAGTTTCACGCTGGGGAAACAATAGTTTCACGCCGGAGAAACAACAGTTTCAACGCTTGAAACTACTTGTTTACCACCTCGTAACTCCTTTCCATCCCAAGGCATAGATAATATAAGCCACAGGAGAGTAGAGTCGAGCTTTTGATAGACAAAACTCCGCACTTAGTCGATTTTATTTTTATCTGTTCCGATATCTGCTTAGCTTTGAAGTATTAAAACAAATAAAAGCATAAGAGAGATGAGAAAAAACATGAAATTGATAGGATTGGCAGTCTGCTTAACGTGCTGTGCAGGTTTTATAAATGCACAAGAAGCCAATGAGCCGCAAGAAAGGCAACAAGAAAAGCGTCTTCCACGTGAGGTGTTGAATCCGGAAAAGGTAGCCACGCAGATGACAGACCAAATGAACAAGTTACTCCAGTTGACAGATAAACAATATAAAAAAATATACAAGCTGAACCTGAAAGAGCAGAAAGCATTCTTCAAGGCTATGCAAAATTCGGATGGCCAACGTCCGCCAATGGGAGAAGGTCATGAAATGCGGGGAGGACGCCCACCAATGGGTGGAGGCCAACCGCCCATGATGAGAGAAGGTGGTTTTCCCGGCAGAATGGGAGGTGGACCGATGATGAGCAAAGATAACAATTCTGCCGATTCACAAAAGAAAGCTGCAGAAGCCAAAGAAAAGAAGATAAAAAAGATTCTGACAAAAGAGCAGTACGAAAAGTGGCAGGCAGAACAAAATGCCGCACGGAAAAAGGCTGCTCAAAGAAGAATGCACAAAGATAATCACTCTGGCGAAAAACCGGATTTTGAACAGAAAAATCTCTAAAACATCACACTTAATATATTTCTATGAACAGCGTTTGTTTTTCATAATTTTTTTAGTGAATGCAAAGTAGCGGCTCTCTTCGTGAGGAAGAGAGCCGCCTTTATTTTACAGCCTTACAATACATTATAAGGTTGATGACTATTACATTTTAAGGCTTCTTCGCTATCTTGCTCCGCTGTGTCCACGCAAGAAGCATAACTCCGATTAACAATAAAGCCAATGCTGCATAAGCAATACTTTCCGTGACGTGTATGCTTTGCGGATCAAACCACATCTCGATGGTATGTTCTCCTGCCGGCATATTTATTGCACGCAAGATATAGTCTGCACGGGCAATATCCACCGGCTGACCATCGATAGTAACCTGCCATCCCGGATAATATATTTCAGAGAAAACGACAACTCCGTCTTTAGGAGTGGAAGCCTTATAAACCAAACGATTTGGCTCGTAACTGGTTAACTGGATGGTAGATAATGAATCTTTATATCCTTCTGTCACACCCTTCAGCTGTTCTTTAAACTTCACATCCACTACGGCTGTTTCCGTTGGAAGAATATCGTTCAAAGCATCTATTTCTTCATTTGCATTATTTACATACTGCACCTTATCTACGAACCATGCATTACCGTATGCATAAGGATTCATAACAGGAACAGCCTGCCCTTGCTCTCCGGCAGGGAAAATGAAGTATTTGGTATTCAGCATATTTAGTACACGGAATTTGGAAGCATCCACACTGTCCATCTGTCCACCGGCAGTGGCTACAGCCTGATAAGTTTCCTCCATTTCGGGCATAATGTGATGGTCTATCATTTCCTGATAGCGACGAAGCTTCGCTGCATGATAGCCGCCGACACTCTTATGCCAATATGCTGTATTGTTTTCATTAAATGTATTACCGGGGAAACCGATGAAGTTCAGTACACGATAATTCGGAGTCGTATCCTGAAGAATAATCTCATCCGCCTGTGTCTTCACGAATGCTTCTGACTGTTTCGACTTCGGCACGAACTGTTCATCATTCAAATAGCGTTTATTGACACTCCACATATCTATCAGACACAAAAGCGCAATACCCGCCAGTGTGAAAGAGGCTTTCAACTTTCGGAGTTGATACAAGAATAAGAACAGGCAACCGATCACTATAATAAAGAAGCTGCGCCATGCATCCGAAGCAACGACAGCTTTACGCATTTCGGTCAGATTGGCTATAATCGGTGCAAGATGTTGGGCACGAGATTCAGCAGGAAGCACTTGCTCCAAAGTAGCTATTTCTTGTGCTGTAACAAAGCCGGAGGAGAAGACTCCCGGAGCAACCGCCAGGATCAGCGCCACACCGGCTGTTAGTATCAGGGTAGTAATCAATCCTCCGCGATTCTCTTTCAACTTCAACGTATCCGGCTTGCCCAGAATTTCTTTCAGAGCAAAAATCGCCAACAGAGGAATTGTAAATTCAGCTATCACCAGGATAGAAGATACGGCACGGAACTTATTATACATCGGGACATAATCGATGAAGAAGTCTGTCAGTCCCATAAAATTTTTTCCCCATGAAAGCAGAATTGAGAAAATAGTAGCTCCCAACAATGCCCATTTAAGGGGACCTTTCACAATAAAGCAGCCTAAAACAAACAAAAACATCACAAATGCCCCTACATATACTGGTCCGGCAGTCCATGGCTGTTCACCGAAGTATTGTCGTGGAAACTGTGAATAAATGCCGCTATATAGTGGATTGGCTTTCGCCATAGCAACCTCGCTCTGCGACATCGTAGCTCCTGACCCTCCGCCTTTCACATTCGGAACCAGCAACGTCAACGTTTCACCGATACCATAACTCCAGTTGGTTATATAATCACGATCCAATCCGCTACTGGTCTGACTGGCAGCAGCTCCCTCCTGCTTCAATTCGCTCTTGCCGCGCATCGTCTCCTTACTATATTCATACGTATGATACAGATTGGAAATATTGATACAGACTCCTACCACGGCAGCCAGTGCCAAAACCCCGCTGGCCTTGAAGAAATGAGGCAATTCTTTCTTTTTATAAGCATCTTCAAAGTAAGCTCCTACAAAAAACAGGATCACAAACATGAAATAATAACTCATCTGAATGTGATTCGACTGAATCTGAAGGGCGATGAACAGGGCCGTAATGATTCCGCCCAACAGATATTTCTTCCGGTAAGCCAAGACGACACCTGCAATCGTAGGTGGTATATAAGCCAATGTCACAAACTTCCAGATATGCCCTGCCGGTATCAGAATGAAGAAATAGGAAGAGAATGCCCATATCACTCCGCCTAATCCTGCCAGCCAGGCCGATATTCCGAATGCCCGCAAGAGGATATAAAATCCCAGCATCATGATAAAAGTCAGCACTACATAATCCGGGAGAAAGAGGCGATAAATCCTCTCCACTCCTTTCAGAGACGTTGTCGAGTCGTAACTCGGAGACATCTGATAGGTAGGCATACCTCCAAAAATCGAATTCGTCCAACGTGTACGTTCTCCAGTACGTTCGAGGTACTCTTTCGATTCTTGTCCTGCACCGACTCCGGCAGCCGTGTCATGCTGAAACAAGATACGACCTTCGATATCAGCCGGGAAAAAATAGGCAAAAGAAAGAATGATAAAAGCCAGAATGGCTATTAAGTCGGGAAGAAACTTTTTCATTTACGATTAGACGATTTACTATTTACGATTGAAGTTTGAATATAAAAATAAATACGATTGGCAATCTAACATTTACAATTGATAACGGTGGGATATCAATCTCCTGCATTTATCAATCGTAAATGGTAAATCGTCTAATCGTAAATCTAATTAGTATCTATAATGATCTGCTTTATAAGGGCCATCCACCGACACACCGATATAAGCGGCCTGTTCGGGAGTCAGCTTAGTCAGTTTCACACCGATCTTCTCAAGATGCAGGCGGGCCACTTCCTCGTCCAGATGCTTCGGCAGGCGATATACATTGATATCATATTTCTTGTTGAACAGTTCTATCTGTGCCAATGTCTGATTGGTAAATGAATTACTCATCACGAATGACGGGTGTCCTGTTGCACATCCCAGATTTACCAGACGACCGTCGGCCAACAAGATGATGCTATGTCCATCCGGGAAATAATAACGGTCTACCTGCGGTTTGATATTCACACATTTGATGCCCGGATAATGTTTCAAAGCATCTACCTGAATTTCATTATCGAAATGGCCGATGTTGCAAACGATAGCCTGATCTTTCATTTTCTCCATGTGGTCGATACGGATAATATCGATATTTCCTGTCGTGGTCACGAAGATGTTACCTTCCATGCAAGCTTCTTCCATCGTCACTACTTCGAAACCCTCCATTGCAGCCTGCAGTGCACAGATCGGGTCTACCTCCGTCACGAGCACCCGCGCTCCGTAAGAACGCATGGAATGAGAACAGCCTTTACCCACATCACCATAACCGCATACCACTACTACTTTTCCGGCAATCATCACATCTGTTGCGCGCTTGATTCCGTCGGCCAACGATTCGCGGCAACCGTACAGATTATCAAACTTAGATTTCGTTACCGAGTCGTTCACATTGAATGCCGGGAACAGCAATTTGCCTTCTTCCTGCATCTGATACAAACGGTGTACACCTGTCGTTGTCTCTTCAGATACGCCACGCACTTCTTCCGCTACACGATGCCAGCGGGTGCTGTCTTCTGCCAACAGTTTTTTCAAAATGGCATTCAGTTCTATTTCATCCTCTGCGTGTACTTCCTTATCCAATACGGCAGCATTATTTTCTGCATCATAACCCACGTGGATCATCATTGTCGCGTCACCGCCATCATCTACAATCACATTCGGTCCCTTGCCGCCGTCAAAGCTCAATGCCTGCAACGTGCACCACCAATAATCGGCAAGAGTCTCGCCTTTCCATGCAAACACCGGCACGCCGGCAGCAGCTATTGCAGCAGCAGCATGATCCTGTGTTGAATATATATTACAAGAGCACCAACGTACTTCAGCTCCTAAAGCCACTAATGTTTCAATCAGCACAGCCGTTTGAATGGTCATGTGCAACGAGCCCATAATGCGGGCGCCTTTTAACGGTTTGGATTCTCCATACTTTTCGCGAAGAGCCATCAGGCCGGGCATTTCTTTTTCTGCCAAATCGATTTCCTTGCGTCCGAAATCAGCAAGTGTAATATCTGCCACCTTATAGGGCAGAGTAGAGAATAATTCTGTAGACATATTGTAAATCATTTATATATAATGGACGCAAAGATAGAACATTCTGATTAGTAGGGCAAAAGCTATCCGTTTTTTTTATATTATAATAACTAGAGAGGCAGTCAGCATCTCGGAATATTGTCTTATATTTGCAACAGATAAAACAAATTCTACAACATTCTAATGAATAACAATAAATCTTCTATGAGGAATTACAAAAACAAAACAAAGGAAGACCTTTTAGAAATAATCGAACAATTAGAGGAGAAAATAGATTTTCTTTCCTCTCATTCTTCTTCTGATTCTTCCTCTCCCTCCAAAGAACGTTTTCGTGATAAATATAGCACCCGGATACTGGATGCTCTTCCTGACATGCTCACCGTCTTCGACCATGACGCCAACATCATAGAGCTTGCTTCTTCTCCGGCAACTAATCACGTTGAAGGTATCAGCGCCAACAATATCACCACTACTAACGTAAAAGACATTCTACCCAAAGAGGCTTATGAAAGTGTCCGCAAAAATATGGATAAGGTGATTCTCACAGGAGAAAGTTCAACAGCCAGACATGATCTTATGTTGGACGGTGTTTTACATCACTACGAAAACCGTATCTTTCCTTTGGATAAGGAATATCTATTGTGTATGTGCCGTGATATATCCCAACAATGGGAGGCGGAACAGACGAATGCCCAACAACAGAAAGAGCTAAAGGCCGCCAGAATCAAGGCGGAAGAGTCGGACCGGCTGAAATCTGCTTTTCTGGCAAATATGAGTCATGAAATACGTACCCCGCTCAATGCCATTGTAGGGTTCTCCAAACTAATAACTTCCGCAGCATCTGCGGAAGAGAAGAACCAATATTCGGAAATCATCGAACGAAATTCGGAAATGCTGCTGAATCTATTCAATGATATTCTGGATCTGGCATCTCTTGAAGCTGATTCTCTAAAATTCAATATCCGCCCGATCAAATTAATAGATATCTGCCTGCAACTGGAACAACAATTCTGCCATAAGACGCAAAACGGTGTCAGGCTCATTTTGGACGACGTAGATACGGACATGTATGCTTCGGGAGACTGGAATCGCATCATACAAATTATAAGTAACTTGCTTAGTAACGCTACGAAGTTTACCCCGAAAGGAGAAATCCATTTCGGCTATCGGGAAAAGGAGGATTTTGTAGAGTTCTATATTAAAGATAGCGGCATCGGCATTCCGGCAGCAAGAATTGCCACTATTTTCCGGCGCTTTGGAAAGGTCAACGATTTTGTTCAGGGAACAGGATTGGGATTAACTCTTTGCAGAATGTTGGTAGAGAAGATGGGTGGACGTATCTGGTTGCGCTCTCAGGAAGGACAAGGAAGCAGATTCTATTTTACCCTGCCTTTGATTCGCCAATAAAGATCGGTTAAGGACACAAATATCAGTGTCCGGGCATGACCTTACAGGACTTTTACAATTAGATATAGATATACAGAAAACGCGGCTTGTTAGTAACAAAGCCGCGTTTTCCGCATATATCTATGTTCGAAATATATTCATTTATTCCTTAGCAGCCGGAGCACTAAGCATTTCTTTATATTTCACCGGATCATTCAGAATTTTCATTGCTTCCTTCAAACCGTCATCATCCTTCAACTGCTGGATGATATTACCACGTTGGTAATAGTAACGCTTGATAATTTCGGTAGCAATCATCTTCTTTATATCAGATGAGAAATAATCCAAGTCGCGGTCAAGATCATGATTCAACTTCTTTTCAAGTGCTTTGAACTCCTCTGAAGCATCATTCATATATCCTTCAAACTCGGCAGCTTCTTTCAACGTTTTCAGAATCTTCTCGCTTTGCTGGTCATATTTGAAGTCGGCTTTCTTCACCAACGCTTTAAAATCATTATAATCGGCATCTGTCACCTCAAACTTCTCCGGAGCAACGATGGTAGGATGCTTCAAACAATACTGTGTTGCATAATCGAAAATCAGATTATCGCGTACCAGATAGAAGAGGATATTCGGTAATTTCTCCTGTTTGATAACAATATCCGGCATTACACCACCTCCGTCGCGTACTTCACGTCCGGCAGCCGTATGGAATACCTTAGTCAAACTATCAGGAATGGTTCCTACACTTCCATCTTCATTACGATGCTTGTAATCAATAGCCTGTACACAACGGCCACTCGGAATATAATATTTGGAGGTAGTCACTTTCATCGTTCCGCCATAAGGCAAAGAGCGGGGAACCTGTACCAGTCCTTTTCCGAAGGTACGGTTACCAACGATAACGGCACGGTCGAGATCCTGCAAAGAACCTGATAAGATTTCGGAAGCAGAAGCGGTTCCGCTATTTACCAGTACCGCAATCGGAATGTCCAAATCCAACGGTTCGCGCAATGTCTTGTAAGTGTTACTAGCCTGTTTGATTTTTCCTTTTGTCGTCACAATCACCTTTCCACGCGGTAAGAAATAATTCGCAATTTCCACTGCTTCATCCAGCAATCCGCCGCCATTACTACGAAGGTCTATCACCAACGAAGTAGCGCCCTGTTTCTTCAAATCCAGAAATGCTTTCTTAAACTCTTTGGAAGGGTTGCCGGAAAAAGTGCTAAGGCTGATGTAACCTACCTTGTTATCCAATACGGCAGTATAAGGAATTGCCGGATTCTGAATAGACTCACGCACAATCGTGAATTCCATCGGTGTACGTCCGCCTTTCTCATTCGGGCGCTCAATCTTTAACTTAAAACTGGTACCTGCCTGTCCGCGTAACATCTGGCTGACTTCCGCGTTATTCTTACCGGCAAGATCCTGTCCGTCAATCTCCATCAGGATATCTCCCGCTTTCAGACCGGCTTTTGCAGCAGGCGTTCCCTCGAAAGGTTCAGAAATCATCGAACGCTTTAGTTTTGTATTATAAGCAATGTAAGAACCCATCCCACCAAATGATCCTTTAATCATCTGCTCCAGTTCACTCTGATCCTCTTCCGGGAAATATTCCGTATAAGGATCCAGCGTATAAAGCATATTATCGATTCCTTCCCGAATCGTTTTATTCGGATCAATGGTATCTACATAGAACATATCCAGTTCTTTCACAATCGCATTAAATATATCCAGATTCTTTGCAATCTGGAAATTACGGTCGTCTCCACTCTTGAAACTAAAGAAAGCAACTGTGGCTATCACCGCTACTGCAACAATAGCTATCTGCCTGTTCAGCAATTTTTTCATACCTCTTTCAATCTAAATGAGTCGTAAAAGTAGCTCAATCCTTTGTTATTCCGCCAGAATCCTGTTAATATTTAACTTAATTTCATCCCAGCGTTCCTGTGATATCGTTGTTCCGATTACCTGAATAACATTTCCCGAGAGAATAGAACCTATTTTTGCACATTTATCCAACGAATATCCGCAAGTCAATCCGTATAAGAATCCGGAAGCAAAATAGTCACCGGCACCGGTAGTATCCACCACCTTTTGAACCGAAATGGCTGAAGCCTTTATTTCTTCTGTCCCTTTACGGATATAAGAACCATTTGCCCCGACTTTTACGATAGCAATACTGCATTTCTTGGCAATCACTCTCAAAGCTTCCTCCGGCTCCTTGCCGGTAAAGGCTTTCGCTTCCTCTTCGTTTGCAAAGACAATGTCGACATATTTGTTGATTAGCAAGGTGAAGAATTCCAGATCATTAGCCACAATGTTATAACTAGCCATATCGAGACAAATCTGCAAACCGGCTTCTTTAGCCAGTTCAATGGCATGAAGAATCATTTCGTGGTCCTGAACAAGATAGCCTTCTATAAATAGGTACGCGTAACCTTTAAACATATCCAAGGTCAGTTCCTCTGCTCTCAAAGAAGCCGCTGCTCCCAGATAGGTTCCGAAAGTACGCTCCCCATCCGGTGAAATAAAAGTGGATGCCACACCGGAAGGCAGTCGATCTGACGTCAATAATTTGTCTTCAATCTTATTTTTCCGCAGATTTTCACGAAAAAATTCTCCATAATGATCATTTCCCACTTTTCCGATAAACCCTGTTCCGGCACCCAGACAAGCCAGTCCGAGGATGGCATTTCCTGCCGATCCGCCTGTTGCCAGATGGGTTTTCATCTGTGAAAATTTTGTGTTAATCTGCTGTAACTTAGCGTCATCGATGAGCTGCATGCTTCCTTTGGGTAAACCCATTTCATCCAAAAGAGTATCATCCTTCAGGGTTGCGAGTACGTCTACCAGGGCGTTGCCCAATCCTATTATTTTGTCCATTCCTAATATTTTTTTTGCAAAGATATTGCATATTTCAAAAAAACCTAGTACTTTTGCATCGCAATTGAGAAAAACATTCTTCCTTAGCTCAGTCGGTTAGAGCATCTGACTGTTAATCAGAGGGTCCTTGGTTCAAGTCCAAGAGGAAGAGCAAAGTTGAAAATCTTGATTGCAAACATTCTTCCTTAGCTCAGTCGGTTAGAGCATCTGACTGTTAATCAGAGGGTCCTTGGTTCAAGTCCAAGAGGAAGAGCAAAAAAGAAGCCACCTGAATGGGTGGCTTTCTTATTTAATATCATTTATTCGTATATAATCACTCCACCGTTGCCAACGTCAATATACTAATCCGTATTCCCTCCACATTCACCAGACAAGAAGCACATGCCAGCGTAGTAGAACCGGTAGTCAATACATCGTCAACGATCAGTATGTGTTTCCCTACAAGTGTTTCGGGACGTTGAAGCTCAAAGATACCTTCCACATTATCCCGACGTTCAAGTATGGATTTGTGTGTTTGCGTTTCCGTATTTTTCTTACGCAATATGGATTCTGTATCTATAGGGATTCCTGTTACAGCAGTGATTCCACGGGCAATCCATTCACTCTGGTTATAACCGCGGATTTGCTGTTTTTTCTTGTGAAGCGGTATAGGGATTATAACATCAATTCCTTGAAAGAAATGAGAAGATAAAAGTTCTGCTGCCATATACCGTCCCATAATTGCACCTATTTCCTTCTGTCCACCATATTTCAAACGGTGAAGAATCAGCCGGAAGTCACTTCCTTTCTCATAAAAGAAAAAAGAAGTAGCCCGTTCCAAAGGAATTTGTCCCCAGAAAAGTCGCTCTACCGGATTATCTTTTCGAAGATGATAGTTCGTACGAGGTAGTTTGATATTGCATACTGTACAAATACATTCCTCACCCTTTGCTAACGGTCGGCCGCAAACAACACAGCAACGGGGAAACAGTAAAGATAAAAAAGAACTAAGCCAGTCTTTTACAAGAAGTGTGTGTTTCATAATAATAGAGATTTCAAAGTTGCAATACCACTTACATATTCAATGGAGGGACTTCTGCCAGAAGTTTCTGAAAGAAAGAATGCAGAGTTCCGTTCGTTGCAATAATATGATGTCCTTCTATGAAGTTATCTTCGCCATAGAAGTTAGTAACCTTTCCTCCCGCTTGCTGGACGATCAATGCCGCTGCGGAGTAATCCCATTTTCCGAGAAACGCTTCCATCCACGCATCGAAACGCCCAATAGCTACATAGCAAATTGCAGCGGCAGCCGAACCATTCATACGAATACCTCCCACTACTCCATAAAGTTGATCGATGAGATGAAGAGCGGTCTGTTTATATTGCAGATGATTATAAGGTAATTCTGTAATAACAAAGGCATCTTGGATATCCTCAACACTCGATACATGAATTTCTTCACCATTCATGAAAGCCTTTCCACCTTTCCAGGCATAGAAACATTCATCCCGACAAACTTCATAAACGACACCTAAAAGAAGTTCAGTGCGATTGCGTAAAGCAATAGATACACAATAAGGAGCCTCATCATGAATATAATTTGTAGTTCCATCCAACGGATCAATGACCCAACAGTAGGGTTCGTCCTGATAAGTGGCAGAGCCTTCTTCTGTTATGAATCCCGCTTCGGGCAGTAGAGCAGCAAGTGCTTTCACCACTCGCACCTCTGACTCTTTATCTACATAAGACACATAATCATGTGCATGTTTTTCCTCCACACGCTCACGACGGAAGTTCTTCCGTTCTTCTTTCAAAAAATGTCCAACCTCTGTAGCAATCCGGCATACATCAGTGGTAAGTTGCTTTAAATCCAACATTTATTATTCAAATTAAAAAGTGCTCCGAAGTTATAACTTTTCCTGCAAAAAGCATAGAAGAAAATAATATTTTCATGTTTGACACACTAATTAGTGAAGTAACACCCAAACTACCATAATCAATATTGAGGAAACATCTAAAAAACAAGGCCGGTTCATTTTCTTTTTTTGAACCGACCTTTCTTAACTTTTACATCTAAATATAAATGTATAGTTCTTTATTCTTTAAATTATAACAACTTTACTTCTGAACCACAATTTTCAACTTGCATGTACGCCCATAGAGTAATGCTACGCCATCATAAGTGAGTCCGGTTATGCCAGCTCCCGAGTAGGCTGGCCCCTGGCTTCCCACCACTCCTGTAGGAGTAGCAATTTTACATCCTCCGGCAACTAATGCATCCATATCGTTTGCGGCTTCAATAACATGAATCACACCATACTTACCCATTGCGGTAACAAAAGCAATATAAGTATTGTCTTTTATCTGCAAGCTACAAGGATCATCCGGATACCCGTCAGACGCATTGACTCTTTGCATTAACATATCAGCACCTCCTTTAGCTATACTTTCCAACACATTCAACGCCTCAAAAGTCTTGACGTCCGGAGCCGCGTTCGCCATCATCACATCAATACCAAGGTCAGCAACCTTATCATCAGGTATAAGAGTAAACAGCGTTTTGTTGGTGGCTACACCGGCCGGTTTAATCCAGTCATTCACATCGTAAGCTCTCCCTATTGGTCCTCCACTAATTCTTGACGCACTGACATAAGAGAAACCTCTGTTTTTAACGGCAACAAAGCTTGGATTTCTCCATATATTAATGAAAGCAAAGTCTACGCCGTTTGCCTTTGAGCCATATCCTTTAATTTCCTTCAAGCTTAACACATGCTTCTGCACACCGCGTATCATTATTCCCTCTATGGAGAAAATATAAGGTTGATCCGGTTCTATTGAATGTTCCCATTCGGGTGCCATTTCAATATCGTTGAAAACAAGCGCGACATTATTGTCAACACCCTCAATGCCCTCGATATTGATAATCTTCTCCTCTCTCAACCCTTCTATATCTTCCACCACAATCTTGATTCCATCAGTATCCTTATTGTCTACGACAGTTTTCAAGATAAATTCCATTTCCAATGGATTACCTGATACCGGAATAGTTGTATAATCCTTCAGATCACCCAGTACCTTATTGCACAAAGTATGTTTTACGGACTTAATGCCCACTGCAGAACGGATCACCACAGACAGAGAAACCTCTTCATCGGGTACTAAAACTGGTAAATCTGATGGTTCTGTAAATATCTGGGACGGAAGTTTGGTTATCTTTTTAATCGGTATTACCTTTTGTGCCGTTTTTGTCAAAACATCTGTCGATGTCACTAGTATTCCGGCTGCTTCACGCGTGTTGACCTTGACATTCAAATCAAATTCAAGTGTCATATCAGTTTCCAGAGTATCTATCTTTAAACGTTGGCGTTCATTCGCATTTATCTCTTCATATTCTCCATTTTCATCCACCTTCAACAAGGTAGCATATATACTATGTATCCCCACAGCAGAGAAACTTCTGGCAGATACAGTCACCGTAGAATTATACTCCACCACATCTATCTCGGAAGGAGAAGTTAGTTCTACAGTAGGTGGCGGATATGCGTTGTCATCCGAATAATCGGCTTCACTATCACTACAATTTGTCAATAGCAAGCCCCATGACAGGGCAAGCATCAGGATCATTGTGTTTTTGATATATTGCTTCATGACTGTTCATTTTTTATTTTAAAGATTCGATTTGTAATTGAAAACAATGTAAATCCCCGCTTACACTTGTTTCGGTTACCCCCCTAAAAGCCCATTTGTGTGAAGTCAGGACAAATATACAATACTCGGAGTCTCTATTTCTATTTTCCACTTCCGAGAAAAAATAAGTATCAGAAGTTAAGTTAGAAGTAATTGCCGACTCAAGATTAGACAACAACGCACGTTTAACAGTGCCCACCAGAACTGTCTGTTCGTTTACTCTTTTCTTGAATACATCAACGGCCGGAGCTATCAGATCTTCACTATTTAGTGACATAGAACAGAAGAGCATATCTATTCCGTTCACTGCTTCTGTTTTTGTTTCAAGATATCTGCAATCGTTTTTTACCACATATTGTGTCATCTCGGAAATAGTAGAAGGAAAAAGCACAGTACTACCGATTATCTTTTTTTCTCCCGCTACTATAGCTGACAGGTACAAACACCGGCACTCTTTTACTCTCTCTAGCAGTCTCCGTACCCGTATTTATGATTGCAGTTTGCCCATAAATAGCGTTCGTTCTATCCAACAATGCCACTGCATGAACAGTATTCCTGATAGACGCCGCCACCTCTTTATAACTACAAGAACTAAATAAATTTTGCTCTGACAAGTGTGCATAAACCAACACGTTAGTTGTTCTGAACCGATTCCATTCAGGGATTTCTTCTCTCTTGTTATCCTCATCACTACATGAAACGAACAGGCAAGAGGTAATACATATAAATAGCAGATATAGATAGTTTGATTTCATATTTCACTTATTTTACAAATTCAACTTCGGCAAACAAAGCTCTGTGGTCAGATACCGCCGGATTAGATAAAACTTCAAACGACTTCACCTTCCACTTATTCTGTGGAAGCCCGAATAGATAATCAATCTTGATTGTCGGCTGATCTGCCGGATAGGTGAATGTATCATCGCAGATTCTCTGCCAGTTTTTCATTACTTCACAAATCACATTAGAGTCTGTTCTGGCATTAAAATCTCCTCCCAGCAACGTCGGTGTATCTCCCGTACCAATCCGCTCATTAATTTGTTCGGCCATTGCGCTCCTTATCAGGTCCGTCGAATGATCCAAATGAGTCGTTCCTATCCTGATTACATTTGAAGTGCCGGGTTGCTGAATATCTACATATAATAGCGTCCGGGGTTCTTTGGCTCCGTCTATACCTTCGAAAGGCTTGTTGTTGATATAAACAAAAGGATATTTTGAAAGTATGGCTACTCCATATTCTCCACCACCAGTCTCCATCGCTTTCCCGAATACGGAAAACAACCCTAACTCCGCGGCCAGTTGAGTGGTGAAATCTTGATTTTTATTCCTTTTTGTGTTGTAATCTATCTCTTGCAACATTACAACATCCGGATTGTATTTCCTGATAAATACAGCATACTCCTTCACCGAGTAACCAGTCATCTCACCGGACATCCGGCAATTATAGCTCATTATTTTAAGAGCCTGCGCATACGTACTTTGATACGCAAAGAAGAAAAGGCATACCCATACAATGGGCTTTAAAAGTGCTTTCATAAATTTGTTTTTGTTATTAGATTAAGTTTACTTATTCAACCGTATATGCATATTCTGATATTTTTTTAAAGCTAACCGGTGTTATTGATTGCATCACCTCCAACACATAGTTCAAGTCGTTCCCTTTACAAACGAAGTTGTATGTAAACGAAGCAATCTTTTCGTTTTTAACTGTAATCTCTATATCAAAATGCCGCGAAAGTGTTGTAAGCACTTCTTTCAGTGATGCATTTCTGAAAATAAGCCGGTTGCTCTTCCAACTCGAAGCATCATCGTGATATCTATCAGTTTTTATTTTTATTACATTACTCCTTTTTTCATAAACGGCCGTTTGCCCGGGAAGCATTTGCTGCATAGGTCTACGGCTTTGCACATGTCCGATATTGATACTTCCTTCGTCGAGTGTAGTTTTTACTACCTTATCCGAAGCGTACGCTTTTACATTGAAGCACGTTCCTGTCACCTGTATTTTTACATTCTCGGCAAGTACCTGAAATGGTGATTTTTTATTTTCTGCTATTTCAAAATAAGCCTCTCCCTCCAGCATAACATTCCTGTTGTATTTCGCAAACTGTTCCGGATAAGTCAATTTAGAATCGGCATTTAACCACACCCGGCTACCATCAGGAAGTAATACAAGCAGCTTTTCACCTCTTACAGCACAGACTTCACGATAAACAAGATTTGCCTCACTGTGGCTTTGATAATAATTATATCCCGCACTTATCACAAGCAAAACAATAGCACAAGCCACCGTCCACTTAAATAACAATGGCATTCTGATTCTCCTGTTCTTTCGTTTTTCTTCCTGCATTACGGCTTCCTGAATATTCTTATAAATGCGATATTCATCAAAAGGAGGCAGTTCTCTGCCACCCAGTTCGAGCTGTTTGCCTTCTACTATCCTCTGAATGTCGTCATCAATATATTTTCCGATGCCGTCAACCACTTCAAAGTCCTGACTTGTATGTTTCTTTTTTGATTTCATATTTCAATATCTATTAGTAATACACACTGTTACAAAAAAGTATTATACAGACTACGTTAAACCGTGTTAATTCAAAAGAACGTTCCATATCCGTAAAAGTGATAGAACTACATCATACAATAAAGTAACAGTAGGCTAAGCTCTCCCACTGTCGAGCGAATCTGCTTTAAAGATTGGCTATATTGGAATTTAATTGTATTTATCGAAAGATTAAGTTTATCAGCTATTTCCTGATTGGAGTATTTTCCTGAAACTTTCATTTCAAAAACCTTACGACGTTGCGGCGAAAGTTGCTCAAGAGCTTGTTGTATAATGTTCATTTGTTCTTGCTTAAGGTTTTCGTTTTGAGAATTGTCTTCCAATTCCAAAACCATTGAAAGGCAATCCTCAAGTAAATAGATATTTTTCTTTGAATCTCTCAACGTATTGAGCAGATCGTTCTTCAACATCGTAAAAAGGTATCTGTTTATAGGTTTTGTTTCGTCGATCTCTTCTTTTTTCAGCCAGAGTTTTAAGAATAAGTTCTGCACAGCATCTTCAGCCAATTCCTTATTCAGCAAATATTTAAATGCCAAAGAAAAGGTCTGCGCCGCATATGTCTTGTATACAATACTAAATGCCAGCTGGTTCCCCTCTTTCAGAGCCTTAACCAAAGCTTGGGCTTCATCCTGTGAGTATTTCTGGAACATCTTAATCATTTTAAATATGAAAACAAAAAGCTTATGATATCAAGTCCTTATTTTCAAATATATTAATTCTTTCTGATATAGCATGAATCGCAAACAATAAATGAAACAGGCCTCTTGTTTATTTCACCAGTCTTTGATATTTGCTGAATAAAAAGGTTGAGAATGATAGCAATCCGTCATTTGTTGAATGAACATCTTTCCGAATATCTTTCCTATCAGTTGCATTTACCCAACCAGCTTCTATTTCTTTTAACTCATCTTCAAGTTGTTTCTGATCCACTTCCACACCTTTCTCAGCCGCATTGATAAATGTATTGATATACACTTCCCAACGTTTTGCATAATAATCACTTATCAGTCCTGCCCATGAACGGCTGGCATAATCGTTCAGGCTTCCTCCCCAAGTAGTAATCAAGTTGCGAGCGTTCTTTTCATAATAGTCTTTCAACCGGGGAGAATCCCCCATCTTCCGCGCATCATCCATCCATTTATCCAGAGAACAGTAAGGATGAAAGGCATTCAGTTTATCCAAATCATTCAATATTTCCTTCATTTTTTCGCCACAAGCTTTCAAAGCCTGATCATCTTTAGCTTCAACCATCCTGTCAAACTCCATTTTTACATCAAGAAAATAGTTTCCAAGCACCTGCCTGCCTACAATAATCAAATCCAGACGAAAAGCATCCCTCCGGTCAGAAGGCGCTTCGTTCAGTTTTCTCCAAACCTCTAATAGTTCAACATTACTGTACACATTACTTGTCCGTTTTTCACTATTCTTATTCAATACGGGGCGATATCCGGGTAAAGTGCCCAATGTACGCGGCACCTGTACATAAATGTCATTGAATAATATTTTCCAAGCATCGCGCACAGGTTGCGATACACATCCTACGTGTCTGTCAGCCAGACATTCTATCCATTTGTTATCATCTACATTCAAGTTCCATGCTTTCTCAAGGATGTATTCGTAAGGGAACTGTACAACATCCAATCCTTCCAGCGTAGAGCCGATTCCCTTAAGGTTGTCTCCACCGTTAATGAGAGCATTCTCAAGTCGTGCGCCACTTTCTTTGACGTTACCTGTCAAAGTTGTGTTTCCTCCGAAATTGCCCAGATAACACCAGATATAAGGCTGTCCATGAAATTTATCAGTCGTTTTCCAAAGTTCAATATTTTCACAATGATAATCGAGCAGATACGTCTTATTCTGCGGAACACCCGTCAGTAAAGCTTCTATTCGCGGAGATGTCCACTTCTCTTTGTCATGATAAAACATCCATGTCATTTGCATCCATTGGGCTTTGGGATCGGCAGCCGTCAACGTGGCGTACATATCCGAAGCTATCTTCCGCAAATATTCGGGTTCGAAACTTGGCGGGTCAACCTCATTGAAAGGATCTAAGCCATAAATATGATCGGTTCCGAAAAGTTTTTTTTGTTCATCAAGAAATAGTTTCTGAATTTTCGCAAACAAAGCGTCGTTAGGATTCAGAAAGTTACAACGGTATGTATCAGTAAAACCTGCCCATTTGCCCAAATGCTGAATATCGGCCTCGGGGTAAATCCGTTTTAAATCGGCAGGGACATGTCCGGCAAAGGCTGGCAATACGGGCTTCATATTCAATTCACGCTCACGTGCGAGTATTTTTTTCTGCAAACTTACCTGATGTTCCAGCCATTCCATCGGCAACGGACCGTTCCAACCATCTATGTTAGCCATCCGATGCCAGGGCAGATACGGCGGTCCCGTGAAGTAAGAGCGTATTTCGATGTCCGACATTCCCATTTTCGACCAGACTTTATACCACACAGCTTCTTGTCCGGTGATTGCCAAAGGCATATTTATGCCATTAAGGGCCATCCAGTCAATAAAGCGTTCCCATTCTTTCCATTGCCACCAAGGCATCGTGTAACCATACGTGCAATAATTCAGGAAAAAGCGAGTATCCACTCTCGCTTCCGAAACGACCTTCTCGCCAACCATTGGCAATTCATCAGGAATTTCAACGGCTATATCCGCATACCACGATACCGTAGTTAAACAGTAGTATTTCAGGTAATGGTTCAGTCCCATCGCCATTGAATTGGCGTTGTTTCCACCGATTACAATCTTATCTTTGACGGACTCTACCGTAAAACAGTCTTTCTCCCCTTTTAACTTTTGAAACTGAAAACTCTCGATGTATGACGGCAGCAAACGTTTCACTAATGCTTCGGCAACAGCTACGTCTTTGTCTTTAGCCTGAAGAGCCAACGACATAAAAAACATAACCAGACACATGTATACACTTTTTCTCTTCATTCTGATTTATAATTTTATATAGATTTTTCTTTTTAATAAAACATATCCCAACAGCCCATTGAACAACAGAAAAAACACACCATACATAAATGAACCGAAGTAATTTCCGAATAATGGGTTAAGCAAATTACTGAATACAACCGTATGGATATGCCAATGCACAAGCAATCCTCCGGCTATGCAACTAAACACATAGATTACAAGCGGATTCGCTCCAAATGCTTCGAAAAATGAAAACCACTTTTTATTCTGCTTCACATCAATGATATAGAGCAGCAAAGCCAATGACAATGCTGCGATCCCACAAGTGACCAAAACGAACGAAGGAGACCACAAACGTTTATTCAAAGGACAGGCATAACTTAACAAATAGCCGACAAACAACAGAGTGGTACCTATAAGAAATAGATTCAGCATCCGGCGGTCATTGTCTTTAATGTCGATGATTATTTTTCCGCAAACAAAACCTATCATCACTTGAGATACAGCGGGAATCGTGCTAAGTATCCCCTCGGGATCGACAAACTGCCGGCCTTGAAGATACATGTGATTAGACCCTAAAATAGCCGAGTCAACAATCCCGACGATATTATCCGCACTTTTCTCAAATCCGTTTCCAAATAACTGAAAAATAAAGTAGACAGCCAACAAGATGATGGCTAATGGCATAAACCGCTTATGCGGTATTGTTACAGCCAACAGGGCTGTAATGCCATAACAAATTCCAAGCCGTTGCATCACTCCCATTAACCGGAGCTGACTCAAATCAGAATAGTTACCACCATCTACTGATGTAATGAACCACTCCATAACCAGACCTATAAATATTAACAAGAGACTTCTTTTTATGATTTTCGCAATAGCCGGTCGACACTGGAAGTTATACTTACACAAAGAGATGTAGGTCGAAATACCCATCAGGAACATAAACATCGGAAATACCAGATCGGCTGGCGAAAAGCCATCCCACTTGGCGTGTGTAAAAACAGCAAAGTTATACCCACACTTTCCTGTGTTGTTGACCAAGATCATCCCGGCAACAGTAATACCCCGAAGTACATCAAGCGAAAGTAACCGTTTGTTCGGATTCATATATTTTATTCTTTTAATTACTTATTATATATAAAATAGTCGTTCCGGCAGTTAGCACTATTCCTATAAGCGATTCATAAGGTATCAACTTCAGACGTTCCTTAAAATTGAGTTCGCATACGCCTCCTGTCGCATGAAAGAACGAACCATGTGGCAAATGGTCAAGAACTGTAGCTCCCGAATTAATCATAGCTGCCCCCCAAACCGCAGAAATCCCTATAGCCAATATTGTTTCAGCAAACGAAGAAGAAGCCAGTGTCGCTCCGGCTGTTGTCGATGCCGTAGCCGCTGACATCAATGCGCCTGATATAGGAGCAATCAACACATCACTAATATGAGCATGATCCAATCCTGTAAGAATCCAGTCTTTCAAAGAAGAGTTCTTTATGATACCGGCAATAGTTCCGGTTCCTATCAACAGAATAGCTACCACAGACATCTTCTGCAGTCCATACTCTATACTTGGAAGAATATTTTTCCATTGTCTCATACAGATAGCGCCACACAAACCACCTACCGGCAAAGCTATCAAAGGATCAATATTGATTCCTGCTATAGGGCGTAATGCCAATAAAACAACCGTAACAACAGGAGCAATCAGACTGGCTCTTAGCGACGGCAGATTTCTCTCTTCCTCTTTATTCACAGTTTGTATCACCTCTTTTTTGTTTTTTACTGTTTGAGGCATTAGACGGACAATAACGAAAACAGTGAAAAACAAACCGATCACTGCCGGTAAAATATTGGCAAACATCACAGCCGATAGATCTGCATTAAAATTTCCGGCTGCTATAATGGTATTCGGGTTAGGTGATATGATATTTCCACACTTACCTCCCCCGATCATAGCAATAAGCAACACGGATGGAGACAGGTTTAGACGCTTACCTATCGAAAGAGCCACCGGTGCAACAGTTATCACAGCCACATCAATAAATACGCCTACGGTACAAAGTAACATAGTTGCGAGTGCCAATGCCATAAATACCCGTTTCTCACCCATTTTATGTATAATTGCATTGGAGATGACAGTGGTAGCTCCGGTTTGTATTAATATGCCTGATAAGACTCCGGCCGTCAGAATCCGCAATACCGCCGGAGTGACCTCTTTCACCCCTTCGGTCATCACCGTTACGGTCTCATTTAAAGATAGTCCTCCCAACAACCCTCCAACTATCGCTCCGATAATCAGACTGTATGTCGGAGAAAGCTTTCTTATGATTAACAGTATGGATAATAAAAGCCCGATTAATGCGCCTATCGCTGTCATTGAGTATTATTTAGTAAATTGTTTGATGATTCTCACCACCTGTCGCACCGTTCTCTCTATATTTTCTTTCGTAAACTCCGGTTGCATCGCCTCTTCAAGTGTTACCGGGAAAGGTTGGATAGGAAGTACGGCTGTAAAACCCATCCTATTAAGTGCTTCGGCGGCTTCGACCGCTCCTCCTAATGCTATCACCGGAACCTGACATCTGTCACCGACACGTAAGATTCCGTCCAGCGCCTTTCCCATACAAGTCTGGCAATCCAGTTTCCCCTCTCCAGTCAGTATCAAGTCTGCCTGTTGAACGACTTCTTCGAAACGAAGCGTTTTCAATATAACTTCTATCCCGGATTGCAATTTTGCATTCAGAAACGGAAGCAGACCGCCTCCCATTCCTCCGGCTGCTCCGGCACCGGGAAGTTGCGATATATCCATATCTGTATATTCCTTTATTACCTGTGCATAATGCCGCAACCCATTGTCCAACTCTATCACTTGCAGCATAGTTGCCCCTTTTTGAGGAGCATATACATAGGCCGCACCTTCTTTTCCATAAAATGGATTACTAACATCACAGGCGATCGTAAAATTACTCTCCTTCAATGCCGGATTTAATTGAGAAATATCTATTTGATGGACTTTTATCAGACTTTCGCCGACAGGTTCCAGTTCACTGTTCTCTCTATCCAGAAAACGTGCCCCTAAAGCCTTCAGCATACCCATTCCCGCATCATTTGTTGCACTTCCGCCAATCCCGATAATGAATTCCCGACACCCTCGTTTTAATGCGTCAGCAACCATTTCTCCAACTCCATAAGTCGTAGTCTTCATTGGATTTCTCCGGTTTGAATCAATCAATGGAAGACCACAGGCTGAAGCCATTTCGATAATAGCCATCGCACCATTGTTCGCGATACCATACGATACATCGATTGGCTTCATGAATGGATCATGCACCCGACATGACACCGTTTGAGCACTAAGAGCAGAACATAAGGCTTCTGTAGTCCCTTCGCCACCATCAGCTATGGGAAAACGTATAATCTGACAGTCAGGTAATTCCTCCTGAATCGCTTTTTCGGCAGCTTTCGCTATTTCAAAAGAGCTGACCGAACCTTTAAACGAATCGAATGCCAATACAATCTTTTTCATAAAAAGCTATCACTTATTTGTTTTCTCTATTAAACCCAATGCAGCCTTGACCGGGTCATCAAACGGAGTTGTACTGTTGCTCCAGGGAGATGTAATCCATTGTTCCTCCCATTCTCGAATTTTATTCCGGTCTTTTGTGAAATAGAGCTGTATACGAGGAATATAGTAATCTTTAATCAACCCGCTCCAGAAACGAGCAGCATAATCTTCCTGAATACCACCCCAACTTGTAATCAAGCGTTTGGCATTTGCTTCATAAGCATCTTTTTCCTGAAGAGTTGTTCCGCTATTACGTGCAAGTTCCACCCATTCTTCCAATCGATATAAAGGATGAGAAGCCAACAGCCTGTCAACGTCAATCAACAAATCAACAGTTTGTTGCAGATTACGCTGCGCTGCGAGAACACGATTCTCCGAATCATCTTTCAGCGCCTGCTTATAAAAATTTTCAGCTTTAGCCGCTACATAATACGAAACAAACTCAATGAGGTCGTTTCTGTATAATTCAGAGTTTTTCAGTTCGTTAGCGCAACTGGCATACAAAAGTATAGCCTGCAAGTAATCATCACTAAGGTCGATTTTACTGATCCGCCGTTGATCGGGTACTACGGTTTGCCAGGTAAAACGGGGGTATGAATAGAGAGAACTATATGCTGTTTTCCGAAAAAGTTTCCAAGCTTCTTTCATAGCATCGGGATATCCCCCATAGCGGGCCTCACAGTATATCTTCATCCAATCGTCCAGATCAATGCTGTCTGAAGTCCACCCCATATCGGCTAACAGTTCGTAAACAACCTCATTGTTTTCGAGGCCTTCAGGGGCAGAACCGAACCCAATCAAGTTACCTTTATTTGCAGCACGTAACGCTTTGACCGAGGAACTAGCATACATGCCCAGATCTCCTGTCATTGTATTTTTCCCACCGAAGTTGGGTACATAGCTGAATACCCATTTCTTTCCGTAAA
This sequence comes from Bacteroides sp. BFG-606, assembly GCF_024788145.1. Lineage (NCBI taxonomy): Bacteria > Pseudomonadati > Bacteroidota > Bacteroidia > Bacteroidales > Bacteroidaceae > Bacteroides > Bacteroides sp. BFG-606. The sequence continues at coordinate 654,608 of NZ_JANUIL010000001.1, forward strand.
ACCCATCGTGTACTTTCCATGTCTGTTCGGTGTTCCATACCCATTTGGGATAATCATTGCCCAAATCAATGATAATCATTTTATCATCAGGTACATTGCTTAACAAGGCTTTAAGCGATTCTTTATCCCAGAATGAATGTTGATATCCGAATGTCCATCCTTGTGTAACCCAAACGGCATCAGGGTTTCCGGCTGTAATTGATTTATAAATCGTTTCTCCATACTCGGCCAATAACTTGTATTTCGCTTCTTTATCTTCCTTATCTATAGGTAGTTCCATTTCGTTAAAACTGTCCGACAGGTAATAAGTATTTTCTCCAAACTCTTTTTCCCACTCTTCGACAAACAGTTTACCTATTTCTTGGAAGAAAGGCGAATCCGGTGGCAGTACATAGGCATTATACTGTTCATCAAAACCACCCCACCGCATATGCCGGAATTGTGTATCGGGATGTTTCCGTACGAATCCTTCCGGCACGAAACCGGCAAACGCAGGTGCTATGGGCTGCATTCCCAACTCGCGCATACGGGTCAGGATTTGGTGCTGCAAGCCGATTTGGTTACGTTGCCAGGCATCAGATAAGGGACCGTCCCACTTGTTCAGATTACCCATGCGATGCCAAGGAAGATGTGCAGGAGCTGTGAAAAATTCACGGATTTCTTCTTTGGTCAATCCCATACGCAGCCACACCCGTTCAGCAATAGCTTCGCTGGCCACTGTAGCCAAGGGCATATTTACACCATAAAGAGCCATCCTGTCAATTTCCTTTTCCCAACGCTCCCAGTCCCAGTAAGGAGTAGTGTAGCCGAATGTACAAACATTCAGGAAGTAACGCAACTCATAAGGGGACACTTGTTCATACAATTCATAATCGGGCCACGGCATCACTGATGTTAGATGTTCACCGCTCCATGTTTTCATGCTCTTACAAGCTTCTTTCATGTACGTATGAAAAGCGTAACAAATAGCAACGGAGCTACTTCCCCTTAAAGTAAGCCTGCCGTCGCTTGCTATCACTTCAAATATATCTTTACCTTCGGATGGTTCGATATATTCAAAGTGGATAGACTTTGCTCTTTCCCCAATCTGACGTTCTATTAACTGCTTGGCGGGGGTGATAATATCCGTCTTAGGCTTGTGGCATGAGCAGAAAAAAAGCGTTGTTGAAATTAATAAATACTTGATTATCGTATGTATCATAAAAAATCAAAATGTTATAAGTGAGTATCAATATTTCTTTTTCGATGCTTCTTTCACATATTCCAGTTCCGTAATAATCGGTAAATGATCTGACAAAAGCGACCGGACAGTTTGTGTACTAATCACACGCCATCCTTTTTGCGGGTAAGCAAACAAGTAATCTATTTTAATCACAGGTTTCCATGCCGGCATTCCAAAATCATCGTTACTCGCGGCAAACCAACTATCCATACCACGTATGGCCTCGGAGTAGTGACGCGCATTGAAATCGCCTCCCAAAATTACAGGATATTTATAATTTTTGAAATGCCCGGTAATAAATTTTATTTGCTCCGCCCGTGTTTCTTGAGAGTTAACGTCCAGATGCGTAGAGGTGAAAACAATAGTATCATTACCCATTTCGAATAATCCCTCTAGCATAGCCCGTCTCTCATGTTCTTTGACCGGATGGGGCAGCATTGTCTTTTGAACAGAAATATATGGATATTTACTTAACATTCCAATACCGTAATAACCGGTAGAATAATCAATCGTTTTTCCGTAAAGCCCAAACATTCCCGTATAATAGGCGAGTTCGGATATAAAATCCTTCCCCTTCTGATGCGGGGTACGCTTACGGTCTGTTTTGCTATCCACTTCCTGAAGCGCCACAAAATCAGGTTTGAAGGATTTGATGTGATGAGCAAGTTCTTCTAAAGATGCCAGTTCGCCAAATCTCAAATTATATGTCATTACCCGCACTCGTAGAGTGTCTTGTGCATAGGCAACGCCCAAAGTCAGGCATAAAAACAATAATAAATATTTCTTCATTGAATACATGGTTTCTATTTTTTAATGATTACTTTTCCCATCCTGGATTTTGTCCCAACAGAGGATTTTTCTGACGTTCGGGATTAGGCACAGGCCACAAATAATGTTTCGTTGCGTCGAAGTAGCGTGCTCCACCTTCTGCGGTAGACTTTTCGTAGATTACATCGCCAAATTCATCTACACCGGTATCGGGATATGGGTTGGCACCCAAATCGTTCATACATACTTTCAGGCTGGGACCGGTGATGGCACGTCCAAAACGAAGTTCACCTTCACGCCAGCGCATCACATCGGCATATCTTGTACCTTCACCTGCCAACTCAATACGACGTTCTCTTCTCAATTCAGTTTCGAGATCCATCCCCCATGCACTAAGTTCGTCAAGGTTCATACGATGCATATTCACACGATCTCTAAGTCTGTTGATGGAGTAATCAACCTGTGTCTGTGTCAGTTTCTTACCTTGTAGTTCGAAAGTGGCTTCCGCATAAATCAGCAAGACTTCGGCAAAACGGATGACATTGAGATTACCGTGCCCACCTACACTTGAGCCGGCCAAATCAATATCGTTATACTTTTTCAGATAGAAACCTGTACGGCTATTTGCCCCCACACGATTATTATCTTGTAATGAAGCAAAACGAGGTAGATTAAATATCTCGTTGGCCTTATCTGTATCAGGGTCACCGTCATCTCCTCCCGGCCATTTGTCACCCGGAGCATATAAAGTCATCTTCATTCTAGGATCCCGGTTTTGGAAATAATCAGCATAATGCTCTTCAGGCGACTTGTATAATGATGAGGTCTGCACACCAATCTTTTTATAATATTCCAATCCGGTTTTTGCCGGTTTACCGTCTGTACACAGATAAGCATCTACCAACGACTTCGTTGGATTGAGACGTATATAGTCTGTCGGGCTACAAGTTTCATTGGGCAGACTTTGTGTACGGACTTCGGGTACAAAAAGGCTATATACGATGGCTTCGATATTCTTCGGATCATTCTCGACATCCCCTTCGTGATGAAATAGTTTTTCGTATTCATAAAGGCCATAGGGACTGTTTTCGATGATATATTCACTCGTTTTTGCAGCCAGTTCCCACCTTTCGTTCTGCAAGGCGATACGTGCCAATATGGCTAAAGCGCCCCAGCGGTCAAGTCTTCCCAGTTTATCGCCTGTATACCTTTCTTCAGGCATGCGCTCTGCCGCCCATTTCAAATCCTCGACAAGTTGGTCAATGACTTTCTCTCTGGGAGTACGTTCGATATATGCATCTTCGGGCTGGATAACTTCTCCTACCCAAGGTACATCTCCCCAAAATGTCGTGAGGTAAAAATACATAAGTGCCCGGATAGTTTTTACTTCTGCAGCATAAACGTCTTTTTTGTTTTGAGCCACTTGAGCTTTATTATAATTGTCTAAAAAATTATTGCAGCGATAAATATAGCTATACGCTCCTGTCCAATAGGTAGTGAAAGGAAAACCGTCAGTATAAGAGTGCTTGCCTCCCGAAACCTTACTTAGTCCACTGGTAATATTCCCCCACATAACTGTTTCGGCCGTCGATTCGCTCCAATTCACAAGATAGTCCTTTTGTAAAGCTTCATAGCAGGGTGGCAAAGCATTTTTAAGCTGCTCTTCATTTACCCAGAATGTTACATTATCCGGCTCGTTAGGGTTCGTTCTATCCAGGAAATCGCTACATGAGGTAACTATACCAAATAAAGCAATGATTAAAAAGTATTTTGAGTATTTCATCTTTATAGTCGTTTAATAGGTTAGAATGTTATTGATAATCCAAAAACATAGGTTTTTACTTGCGGATAGACATCTCCGCTGGTGGTCCTCACTTCCGGATCATAAGCCCCGAAGTAATTGGTTTTAGTAAACAAGTTATCTGCCGAAGCATATACTCTAAGACTATTAATGCCAAGAGGTGCCACCATCCGGGCAGGAAAACGATAACCTATCTGAATATTCTTCAGACGCAAGTACGATGCATCTTCTTTCCAATAGTCACTGAAGAGCCTGTTGTGCTCCTGCGACTGATAAAGTCTGGGATAAGAAGCATTTGGATTCATAGGCGTCCATCTGTCAAGATGTTCTTTTTTAGGGATCGAGTAGTCATTAATAAATGCATGCCGAGCCTCATCCTCAAGGTAACCGGCAACTTTACCTACACCTTGCAAATAGAAACTGAAGTCTATACCTTTCCATTCCAAACCACCCTTGATTGCATAGGTGTAATGGGGCTCTTTCTCGCCAAATACCACTTTGTCGTAGTCATCAATCACCCCGTCGGGAGCACCGTCAGGACCACTGATGTCCCGATACTTAATATCTCCGGGCTGTACAATGCCATTTTGTGAGGCAACAAGAGGGAACTTTGGTTTCTGATACTTACCTGTAGTTGTATTCACCGATTCGAAATCATACACTTGTGCCAACCCATCCGTAAGATAACCATAGAAAGCACCTATCGGATCACCTACCCGACGATACGAACCGGAAGCCGTACTGGTCAGGGACTCCGGAGTTCCGCCCAAATCGGTGATCTTATTACGGGCGTCCGACAGATTGAACCCGAGATTGTAATTTACATTTCCGATCTTATCACGCCATGACAAATTGAGTTCCCATCCTTTGACATCAATCTTACCAAGATTGACATAGCCCACGTTACTGCTGGAAACCCCGACAATAGCCGGAACATCGGGACGAACCAACGCGTCAATATTTTCTTTCTTATACCAATCAAAGTCCACATTCAGTCTATTACTCAAAAAACTAAGGTCTACTCCAAAATTAATCATGCGGATGGTTTCCCACTTGATATCGGGATTACCTATTTTGTTCTGCCAAAGTCCCATAACAGGTGTATTAGAAGCTCCGATAGGATAGGACTCCTCGGTAATGATAGGTGACAAGTAGGGGTAGTAATTACCGGGAATATTTTGATTTCCCAATTCACCCCAGGAAGCACGCAGCTTACCCGAGTTCAATACCGAAGTAGCAAACTCCATGAATTTTTCACGTGAAAAGTTCCATCCTGCCGAGAACGATGGAAAATATCCCCAACGATTGCCCTTGGCAAATCTTGAAGTTCCGTCAGCACGCAGGTTGGCTTCAAACAGATATTTACCGTCAAAAGCATAGTTGACACGACCAAAGTAAGAGCGCAAAGCCCACTCATCTTTTGTTCCGCTATTCATGAAATTAATCATTCCGGCGCTGATAACGTGAATATCTTCAACCATCACATTATCACGCGTAGCACCCAATGTGCTTCGGTTTTCCCACTCTTGCGAAAATCCCAACAACGCTCCCAACTCGTGGCGTCCTATGGTTTTATTAAAGTTCAGGGTGAATTGCAACGTTTGGGTCATAACGTCGAGATGGCTTTGGGAAATATAGTCCTTGGCATCTTCATTTGCTTTCAACGGGCTACCGTCCGAGTAATAAGACAACATCTTCGGGTTAAACTCATCCACCTGGCGGGTGTATATATTAGCAGAATACTGCATACCGACATTCAATCCGTCTATAATTTTGAGATCTGCATTGAATATTCCATTGAGCACACGAGTTTTCCGTTCTTCCATTCCCGACTCATAGGCTACCTGCAAGGGGTTACGCACCGAACCGTACGACCAATTCTCGCTATCTACCATCCGGCCGTTTTCGTCAGGAATTTGCCACTTGACAGGAAGTAGCGGAGACATACGCTGTGACAGGCGAAATACCCCTGATGTGCCGCTATAACCTAAGTCCTTCTTGTAGAAATCGACATAGCTCATCTGCCCATTCAGTTTCAAACGATTGTACACTTCTGTGTTTACACTGATACGCGCATTATGTCTTTTGGAACTATATCCGTCACCTACAATCAGCCCATCCTGATCCAAGAAACCATACGACATAAAAAATCCGGTTTTCTCGCTTCCACCCCGTGCACTCACATTATGCCCCGTCTGAAAAGCCCGGCTTTTGTATATTTCGTCAATCCAGTCAGTATTGGAATATTCATTGGGGTACAGTCCCGAATCATATTTATCGAAAGCCTCTTGTGTATAAGGTTTGGAAAATCCGGCAGCACTCATGGCTTCGTTGGAGAGTTCCATGTATTCCCTTCCGTTAACAAGCTCCGGTAATGCTGTGGGAGTCTGAAATCCGGCATATCCGTTATATTGGAATACTACCCGTTCTTTCTTTTCTCCCTTTTTAGTAGTTACAAGAATAACACCATTGGCGGCACGTGCTCCATAAATGGCTGATGAGGCGGCATCTTTCAGCACTGATACACTTTCAATGTCCGAAGGATTCAATAAATTGATGTCTCCCCCAGCTACCCCATCAATCAAGATCAAAGGTGCTGTACTACTGTTGATGGTTCCCGTACCACGAATATTGATACTGGGCACAGCACCCGGCTGTCCCGAAGAAGAAACGATGCTAACTCCGGGCAATAACCCTTGTAACCCCGTAGTTACGTTAGTAATAGGTCTGTTCTCAATAGCCTCTGCTTTAACCATAGATACAGCACCTGTTACGTTTACTTTCTTTTGTACGCCATAGCCCACAACTACTACATCTTCCAAGCTGACAGCATTCTCTTTCATCACTACGTTTACTGTCGTTTCTTTCGCTATGATGCTTTCTTCACGATAACCGACGTATGAGTACCGAAGTGTACTTCCATAGGGTACTTTGATGGAATACTGACCATTGATATCGGTTATTGTACCCGTAGTCGATCCTTTTACAGACACGGTGGCTCCGATTATCGGTTCCGCATTCTCATCAGTAACTTTACCTTTCACATACAGTTCTCTCTTACTCTCTTGCGAATCAACAGGTTCGGACGTGTTTTTATTTTGATATTCTTTATTATAAAATAAAATGCTGTCATCCAGGAAACGGAACCCAATGTTAGTCCCTTTTAGCAAAAGAGTTAATGCTTTGTTTACATCTGTGTTTTTCACCTCCAATGACACTTTCCTACTCGTATCTACAAATTCTTTGCTATAGGCTACATTCATCGATGCCTTCTCTGCTATCTGACTGATAGCTTCTTTAAGAGGAAGCTCTTTGATACTAACTGATATTTTTTGCTGCTGTGCATAAACAAGAGCTGTGACAAATATGCACATTAGGGCTACAATACACCTTCTGCCGGTGGATGAAAAAGGAGAATCTTTTTCCATAATATTAGTCTTTAAAGTTTATAGTTCGATATCTATTAGCTAATACACAAGAGATATTAAAAAGTATTACGGCAAATAAGTTAATGAATCTTAATTGGAAAAATATGAGAGAATTTGCCGGAAATCAATCCATACTTGATAAAAAAGAAAGAAAACACTTTAAAAGTATATTTTTAAAAGCAAAAATAGAGAGGGGTAAATAGTATTTTCTCATTTAATGCATAAATTAGTGTCTTTACCTGAAATAATTAGTACCTTTGAGTGCACGAATTAATTCATTTGACTATAGTGTTTCTTTCGTTAGAGTATAGTCAAATAAAAGAAGCACTATAGCCTACGTTTTAAATGACTATAGTCAAACGAATAAAATTATGCAGCCGGAGACAATATTTACTGAATAACTAAAAACAAAATAAGACATGAGTGTTTATTACGATCTTTATGCCAGTGGCAACCCACAAAAAAAGGATGAGCAGCAACCACTTCACGCACGAGTGATTCCATCGGGAACTCTTGATGCTAAGAAGTTTATTGAATTAGTATCTAAAAGCAACGGCTTCAGTCAGGCCACCATTGAAGGATGCTTGCAAGCAGTCACCGATGAATTACAACATTGGTTGAAACAAGGCTGGATTGTGGAAGTCGGAGAATTAGGTTATTTCTCCTTATCGCTGAAATGCGACCATCCGGTAATGGAGAAGAAAGAAATCCGCTCTCCTTCCATCCACCTGAATAAAGTGAACCTTCGCATCAACAAAAAATTCCGTGAGAACATGGAGCCATTACCATTGGAACGCATGGAATCACCTTACCGAAGCAATGGCAATCCCGATGAAGACAAATGCCGTAACATCCTTATGCAACATCTGGATGAACAAGGTTGCATCACTTGTGTTGATTTCACGAGACTAGCCAGCATAAGTCGATACAAAGCAACGGGGCTGTTAAATACCTATTTAAAAGAGGGAATTATACGAAAATACGGAGGAGGAAAGACGGTGGTATATTTAAAGAAATAGAAGCCAAATACTCTTCGCAGAATATATTAGGAGGTGGAATATTATTCAAACAAAACCATCATATAACAATTTTGCAGCCGCTAATAATTAGCAGCTGCAAAACATCAATAACATTTTTTCATCAATTTGCTGAGATTTGTTTAAGGATATGTTGTGTGTTAAGTATTGTCTTTTCTGCTATCCGGCCACTGGCTACATCTACGCTCTTTACAGCAGTATCCAAAGCCGGCACAAATAATATTTTAATCTTTTCATAATCCTGAATACCCTCACGAAGCATTTCAAAACGGATGCTGGCTACCGCCTTGCTCGAAGCCGTGTTGTCCGTGCGGTAAATCATATGGAAATCTCCGGCAGTATTGGTTCCATCCTGTATATTTAGGGGGTCAGTATTTAGCCAATAATCAAAAGCCCACCGGAGATAACCATTTAATCCTTTTGAAGCAGCATACCATGACATCCATACCATTTCGGCAGGAGATGTCTCCTTGGATACATAATTATTAGGAAACATCTGCGAACAACTGGTGTAGAAGGTTGAGATATGATTAGTTGAAGCCCTTTCATAGCCTAAAAGTGTACAATAATCATAGAGTTCATTCTCAATATCAGCAGCGATACGACTTCCTGCCAGACCTATCTTCCAATCCGAGCCATTTTGCCTGATAAGATTTACCACTTGCCGGGTTTCTTCGTCGCGTGCCTCGTCAAGGAACAAAACAGCTTTATCAAACCAGCCTTTAGATATCAGATGTGCACGAAATGAAGTGAGAAATGCTGTCCATACCTCATTGTACTCATCTGTTCCTATCGGCAGTTTTTTAGTCTTGTGACTTGAGCTCGATCTATCAAAATACCCTATTGAATTGTTCCAGCCTACTAAAGAAAAGCAGTCTATCTGTTTATTAATTCCCAAAGAGAACATGAATTCTACAAATTTATCAAAATTAGTATAGTCAAAACTCCATGTATCATCCTCATTCAAATTCCAGTTAATCATTGTCTGCCCTTCCAGAAACGCACCATCTTTGATATAGGTCGTAACAGCCTTCTGACCTGCATCGGCCAACATCTTATAGAAAGAAGACATCAAAGATTCATAAGCCGGAGAAAAAGGTTTCACCTCGTTGCCACTTTTCCCACACAAAGTAACTAATTGGAAAGGGAATTGCCATATATCCAAATGATATGTCCAGTCTTTCACATCCGGCAAGACATGATTCGTCACAAGAAGCTGGATATTGAAAGAAAGTTTTTCTCCTGTTTCCTGCTTCACGTCAATGCTCCCTTCATATAAACCGGGCGAAGTGTTTTTGGGTACATCAATCGTCACCCACACCTTTGTCGGGTCAGTTGACGAAATTTGGGTAACTTGCTGCTCCGACAACGCATCTGCAATATATGCCGACTGACGCGAAGTCTGCGAGCCACAGTCCAAAGCTTTCGTATCCCCCAACACATAGGTCGGAAATCTCAAACGGATATTCGAAGAAGAGAGCGTTTGGCCGCCGCACTTCAAGTCATTCACCTGATAAGTGATCCCTTTCACGTTCTTCTCTGCCCAAAGAATAATTTGGGTATGTACACGTTCGTTTCTCCAAACGGTATCTCGCCATTGAGTTACAATCTTATCGGATGAGCTCTGGCCTTCATGTTTATCCCTTTGCGCATACCGCTTATACTTGCTCTCAAATGAGCCCTTCATTGTTTGGGGCACTTCCACCGGAGGTTCCACCACTCCACCATTAGGGGTGTCTTTATCATCGCTCCCGCAACCGGGAAATGCAATCAACAAACAGAATATGGCAGTTAAAATCATATATTTTTTCATTTCAGTCAGTTTATTATTGAATGAGCAGTCTCCTGGCATTTTCAAAATCCGTAACAGATTTCTGGCGCCCGTCGCGGTTTCTCACAGCCATGTCAATTGCCTCTTTTTTCTGTGTAGAGTTTACTATCTTAAGTAATTCAAAGTCTTCGATACCCTCTTTCAGCAGTTCCCAGCGAATGGAGCTGACAGGGCCATTTTCCCCCGGATAAATATAGTAATCATCACCCTGAATAAAGTTGAAAACGGGTTTGTTGTACGGATCTTTATCAGACCAGCTATTATATGCCCATCGCAAATATCCGTCGAGCCCGTAATGAGCCGCCAGCCAAGGGATCATTCTTGACTCAATAGCCGGAGAATAGGTCAAAGTATTCGGATGCGCAGGATCTCCGCACAAATAAAAGTTCGTGATCTTATCCGGATCTTTTTTCCTGTCCTGCAACCAGGCAGTGGTTTCGTCATCCCCGGTCAGTTTCTCCGGCAAGAAAGAATAAAACAGCGAGAATGACTTTGCCAATGCGGAGGCTTCCTTCCTGCCGGCTATTGAGAATTGTTGCAGAAATACAGGGGCACTGTCGCCTACGATACCCAAGATCGATTCAATCACCTCGTGCGGACTTTCATCAAAACTCAAATAGGTTTTATCCAGCCATCCTTTTGAGGTCAGATGACTTTCGAAGTCACGCAGGAAAGATTTCCATATTTCCTTATACGCCGGAGCAAACTGGTCATAATATAACGTATCCGCAGCATTCGTCTCCTTATGACGATAAATAACTTCGCGACGATCTGTCTTGTGATTGAAAGGAGACAGCGAAAACGCATCTATACGGCGGTCAATCCCATGTTTGAAACACGTCTCTACAAAACGGTCGAAAACTGAGTAATCGAAGCTCCATTTTCCCGAATCATCCAATAGCCAGGTAATCATAGCGGGATAACCGATGTACGTCTGCGAACGTTGGCTTCCTGCCAGCCAGTCTACCTTCCAGGGATAAGGCACAATAGTGGTTGTAATCGTTTTCGCTCCTCTTGACGCCAAATCTTCCAGATAGGGGTCTATCAGTTCCCAATGTTTTTTCAGACCACGGTTCCACCCCTTTCTCTACAGCTATCGCATTGGGATTGAACCATAAATCCAAAAAGAAACTATAATCCTTTGGGGCCGGTAACGTAGGTTCCAGTACATTCACAGCGAGATTTAGGGCAACCTCTTGATACTGGTCCGTATGAATCACAAGTTTTCCACGATAAATATCAGGAGTGGCAGATTCCGGAATCTCTACAGTAAACCAGACCGGCTGCGCCCTATAGGCAGGCACATCTACCGCTTCCAGCTCCATCAAAGGATCGGCCACTACATCCGGCGAACCTGTCCCACTCACTTCCTCTCCATACACGTCTTCCTGACGGGCCGTCCATGTGTATTCGCTCCGGGCACGTTCTACCGGCACATAACGGACATATCTGACTTTAATATGTCCGGCATCCAGCGTATCCCCCTTTTCCGAGATTAAATCCCCTACTCTGACAGAAAGCCCGGTAAGTTCATGGACAGACGCAACCGACAGTTGGAAAGACTGCTGCTCGTTGCGCACGCCTGTGATTGAATGAATGGCGGAGAAATCAACCGGCTGAATATCAAACGGTGAAGGAGATTTATCATTTTCATGTTTGGGTGCAGGAAACCTGGGAACTCGTATCAATGACGACGTCGCAAGTTCTCCGGTAGGTATCCATACATTCAATGAATCCGAAGGTAATGCCGACTCCACTGTCACTTTCAGCCATTCGGGTATTTCGGTGACCGGATCCATTACCTGATTGCGAACCGTTCCACCTGATTGCGTTTGCCCGCAGCTACATAGGGCTACGAGCACACAAAACGCGCATATACTTAAACTAATACTATTTTTCATCTATTCAATAGATTTGATTAATACTCATTCTGATCCAGGATACCCGGAATAATTTCAGTACCCGGCTTAGGCAATAACCTGGCAGACTCCTTCACTGTCGGAAACCGCTCGGCATTAGCCGCAACTACCATCTCTTTTCTGACAAGATCATGCCATCTATCTCCTTCACAAGCAAACTCCCATGCTCTTTCTTCCAAGATAGCTCTGTCAAATTCATTTTGAGATGTCCTAAGTGTGTATGGAGAACTTTCACCACGTCCCCGGCTATACACCCGGTCGAATGCGTCTAATGCCGCCTCGTCCGGCCCATGATTCACATAATTGGCAGCCTCCGCATAAATCAGTAAAACGTCGGCAAAACGCAACATCGGGCGGAAGCCTTCACTGGAAGTATTCACCCTACGACCTCCATCTCGATATTTGGCTATAAAAGGCTCAACACCGGCTTCTGTAAAAGTTGTACCGTCGGCAAATACGGAAGTGAAAGTAGCATCTTTCCGCGGTCCTTCAGGAAAAGCGTCAAAGAAGCGGGTTTCACTAAAATAGTCGCCCCATCCGCCTTCGCCATTTCCAAAATATCTTGTTGCCAAATCCATGTGACTTCCGGCCACTCCATCCTCTGCAACAGAACCGTAGAAAGTGAAAATGAACTCTTTTGATTTCAACTTATTGGATTGTTTCCACAAATCCGCGAAATCATTTTCCAAGTCATAGCCATACTTATCATCCATCACTTCTGCCGCTTTATCTCTGGCCAACACATAATAGGATTTATCATTCAACGGCCATCCCGTCATCGTCAGATACACTTTAGCCATCAATGTTTTGGCAGCTCCCCTTGTCGGTCTGCTCTTTTCTGAAAACGACAGGGGTAATTTAACTTCGGCTATCGTCAAGTCGTCAAGAATTGCATCATAAACTTCAGCTACACTCGACTGCTTCACGTTTTCAATATCATTTTGATTTTCGTAAGTCGTCACCTGCACAGGACCGAAAAAGCGTACCAGATAGAAATAGGTAAAAGCGCGTAAGAATCGTGTTTGTCCTTCAAGCGCATCGAGTTTTTCCACCGAGATGTCTTTCGCATTCTGAAGTTTACTAATCAGCGCATTGGCATTGGAAATGGCCTGATAACACTTCATCCAGAAATCATGAATGACTATTTCCCGGTCATTAGGGATCAATCGATCGAAATTCTTAAACAGGTCCGCATCAGAACGGACATCTTCCGCACCGGACGCAAGAATAAGGTCATAGCCATAATCGAACCCTGACCAATCGGAGTAAAGAGCTTTGATAATACCCGTCAAGGCTGCATTATACTCGCTTTCGGACGTATAAAAGTTCTCTGGGGATAAGTCCGACGGTGGATTCTCGTCTAAATCCACGCATGAAACGGTCAGCGGGATTATCAGGCATAAAAAAGAAAGTAGTCCTATATTTTTCATAAGTTTCATAATATCTATCTTTTTGATTATCATTCTTTAATTCATTTTGCCAACACTATCAGAAAGTAATATCCAAACCGATTGCATACTGTTTCTGGGAAGGATAGGAAGCCATATCAAAACCGGTGAATGGTCCCGAATTATTGCCGGAAGCGATACTGGAAGCATTATTGGCTTCGGGGTCAAATCCCGAATACTTGGTGAAAGTCAACAGGTTCGTCCCGGTTACATATACTTTCACCGCATTGATCTTCAATTTCTTCAGGAATTTAGAAGGCAAATTATAACCGAAAGTAATATTTTTCACCCGGACATATGACCCGTCTTCTACCCACTGACTGGAATTCCGTTGATTTCCCAACACATCATGTCCCGGAATATTCGTATTTTCGTTTTCCGGCGTCCAGCGGTTCAGTAGATTCCTGCCGATTCCGTCCGAACCTCCTTCCAACATAAACTTGCCAAGATTCACGATATCATTTCCCTGCACTCCTACAATCAAGACATTCAGGAACAAGTCTTTATACCGGAAGCTATTACTCCAGCTATAAGTAAAGTCCGGCAAGGTCTTGGCTATTGTCACCATGTCTTCACTATCTATCACCCCGTTATTGTCTTTATCAAAATATTTGGGTGAACCGGGAGTGACGCCGTATGCACCAGCCAGAATCTTCTCACTGCTTTTCCATACTCCATCGTATCTGAAACCTTTTACCAGTCCGATAGGTTGCCCTACTTCCAGGCGAACCGCATCCGAGAATCCGGGCATACCGGCTCCACCGAGAATCATTTCGTCCACTCCTTCATTGAGTGCCAACACTTCACTCCGGTTTGCAGCGTAAGTCAGATTGGTAGTCCATTCAAAGTTCTTCACCCGCACAGGTGTTCCACCCACAACCAACTCAACTCCCTGATTACGAATCTTTCCGGCATTCACCAGTTGAGTAGCCTGTCCGGAAGCCATTTTCAGTTGTTTTTCAAATAATAAATCCGAGGTAATCTTCCGATAGACATCGGCAGTAAGGTTGAGCCTGCCTTTGAATAAAGAAAGGTCAATTCCTGCATTCCACTGTTTGGTAGTTTCCCATTTCAGATTCGAGTTTCCCGCCAAAGTGGACAGTGAAACACCCTGATGCAATTTTTCGCCATCAAATGCATAGGCCGCCTTAGAACCTGTCACCAGCAGATCCAATGACTGATAAGGAGAAATAGCCTGATTGCCAACGACTCCATAGCTCAATCTCAATTTAAGGTTATCTATTGAAGAAACGTCTTTCAGAAATTTCTCGTTGGAAATATTCCACGCCAGTCCGGCAGAAGGAAAATATCCCCATTTATTATTCTTTGCAAATACGGACGAACCATCTGCACGCATGGTCAGCGTAGCTGAATAGCGGTCGGAATAGGTATAACTGATTCGTCCCATATAGGATAAAAGAGTCTGATCGGCTCTGTAAGAACCGGGCTGAATGGTTTCACTTCCGAGTCCCAAATTATTATATAATTTCTCATTCGTGAAAAAGCCTTTGGAAGAGGCATAGCTGGAAGTAGATTTAGACAATTGCTGTTCCAGTACCGCAGTAGCAATCAAATGGTGTTTACCTGCAAATGTATGGTCGTACGTCAGCATATTGGTATTTTGGAATTGCATCCACTTATCATTACTTATGCTGGCAGTTCTCGTTGATTCGTCTCCATTAATCACTTTTTCAGTATAATACCAGTCACTTTCACCATCGGACATCTGCCAGGAAACGGACGACTGAAACTTGAGGTCTTTAAACAACTGAATGACTATTTCAGGATTAATGATATTCATTTTCTGATGATATACGTTCGTCTGTTCATTGGCAAGCGCCACCGGATTATATTCCGTATTCGAACCGTAGCCACCTCCCGGCTGGGAGTAACTGCCGTCACTCTCATAGACCGGTCTTGTCGGTGCAAAGTTCAGAGTGGCATAAATAGGGCTTCCGTAAGCATCACGGGCATTCTGAACTGTCGGATTATCTTTAGAAGAAGAGAAGAATGTATTCAGATTCAATTTGACTTTCTTATTCAGGTCGATAGTGAGATTGGAACGCAGCGACATTTTCTGGTATTTTGAGTTGATAACGATTCCTTTGGCTCCCAGATAATCTCCGGCAATATTATACGAGATGATACCCGACTTTCCACTGATACTAAGATGATGGTTTTGGGTTACTCCGGTTCTGAATATCTCATCCTGCCAATCCGTACTATTATTCTCAAAAGTAGACACATCGTCAAATACGGCAGGCAGTTTTCTCACCTTCCTGTTCGTATTAATGTATTGCGCATATTCCGAGGCATTCATAATATCCAGTTTTTTGCGTACCTGCTGAAGGGCACCAAATACATTATACGTGATAGTCGGTTTTTGGCTGCCGCCTTTTTTAGTTGTAATCAGAATAACTCCGCCGGCTCCTCTCGAACCGTAAATTGCAGTAGCGGAGGCATCTTTCAGAATTTCAATCGACTCAATATCATTCGGATGCACATTCGACATCGAACCGCCTTGCATACCGTCGATGATAACGAGAGGATCACTTGCGGCATTGATTGAATTTACACCACGAATCCGGATAGAAATACTGGAATTGGGTGAGGCATCATTATTCACCACCTGCACCCCGGCTATCTATCCCTGAAGAGCCTCATCGGTACGGGTGAAAGCTGCATTTTGTATATTCTCGGATTTAACGGAACTTACCGAACCTGTAATATCGCTCTTTTTCTGAATACCATAACCTATCACGACTACCTCATCCAGTAAGGCAACATCTTCTTCGAGCAAAATGTCCATCCTTGTCTGACTGCCAACCGGTATTTCGCGTGTTTTATAGCCTATAAAGCTGACTACAAGTATATCCCCGGACTTCACATTAATAGAGAAATTTCCATCCAAGTCGCTGATTCCTCCGGTGAGCGTCCCTTTTATTGCAACAGATACTCCCGGTAGCGGTTGCTTATCGGCCTTCGACCGTATCGTACCTTTTAACGCCTGCTGTGCAAAGACTGAAAACGAAACCATCAGTCCGAGCATAATTAATAACACTACTTTCTTCATATTTTTCATATTATTCGATTATTAATTTAGTCTGTAATCTCCACGTCAAAGTCCTTGACAGTACCATACCTTACACTACCGCACGGCTCGAAAACAGAAAGATCAACACCCCATGAATCCACAGTAGCCGCCCGCATACGTACAACATCAAGCATAGCGTCTGCCGGAACATGCACGGACACACTATACGGACCATTATTCGTTCCTTCAAAATCACCGAATACCGCAATGCGTTCTCCGTCATTTGTGAAATTCCTGTCACCATTCCAGTCTATCCACACAGCACTGCACGACCAATTGTTCGATTGTACCAAGTGAAGGGTAAAGTCACTTCCTCTCTTCACGATAAGCCTGTCTTCGGGATAGTATTTATAATTATTGGTCGGTATGGCGGTATTCGTATGTGCCAGGTTTTGTACAGCCCCTTCGGTACGTACTTCATCCGGACAATAGTCGCCATAACCTGTTATGGTACAATATTCCTTACCGAAGACTGGCGGATTACCGCTCACAAACACTTCTACAGACGCGCTTCGTCCACCTTCTACTGTTGTAGCGGTAATAATGGAAGACCCGCGCGAAAGTGCCGTTACAATCCCATTATCGACACTGGCAACGTCAGGGTCGCTTGAAGTCCAATTCAAATCCTGGATGGACGCATTCTCCGGTGTGAAAAGAATATCGTACTGTATCTTATCCGGAGCTATAACTATTTCCCGCGATAATTTTATTCCTGTGACTTTTACAATTACCCGAACCGGAACCGTTTGTTTGACCTGTCCGCCTTCCGTAGAGGCAGTGATGATAGTTGTCCCCACTTTAAGCCCGATAATGCCTGACACCAGTCCTTGTTCATTGGATTGTACCTGTGCTATTTCCGGATTGGCGGACTCCCACCTTAGCTTATCCGTCATATTATCCGGAGACGCAATGGCTACAACAGACTGTATTTCATCAATTCCTATCAATACATCCGAAGTGTTTAACGTGAAACTTTCAATTGCGATGTCCTGCTGATCTTCTTTACATCCGTACTGCAACAAAAACGTTGCAAGTAAGAAAAAATAAAGGACTTTTTTGTAAACTAGTTTTTTCATAAGCATTTTGACTTTTAATTATTATTCAGTTAACTAATGAAATAATACTTGTGTGTGATTTCGATTCGCAAAATACGGCAATAATGAGTTTTAAGAGGGATACAAAATCGTACAATAGGTGCGATAAATTCGTAAACAGGCATTTTCAACGGATATTCGGGTAGATAAACATGGAAAAATAAAAATAAATATTGTAGTTTTGCTATCATCATTTTCTCAAAAAGAAAATCCAATTACAGATTGCTCTTATGAAAAACAACACCTTATCGAAAGGATTCCTGGTCCTGTTCCTTTTTATATTAACAAATGCCCAGGCACAACTCCAACGTACCGAATTTCTGAACATCGGCATCAAGGAGGGTCTTTCAAACAGCAGCGTCACCTGCATTGTCCAGGATAGCATCGGATTTATCTGGGTGGGAACCAAGCATGGGTTAAACAGATATGACGGTACAAACTTCAAAGTATATTCCCAACACCAACCTTATCAAATAGGAAACGATATTTCGGTATTGCACATCGACAGCCGGAACCGTCTTTGGGTAGGGACCAACAGCGACGGTCTTTTCCTCTACCATCCGCTCAACGATACATTCCAACCCATATCACTGGAGTACTCTCCCGGAAAAAGTTATAACTATATGGAAGTTCACGCACTGCTTGAAGACAGGAACGGACTGATGTGGATTGCCACCGAAAAGGGACTTTACTCGTACGATCCATCCGGAAAATCGAAACATTACCCATTGAAAGAGGACAAGTCCGAATCATCAAACAAGAATGATATCAGAGCCATCGCCGAAGCAACTGACGACCGGCTTTGGATCGGTACATTCGGTTCGGGACTCTATCTTTTCAATAAAAAGTCGGGTGAGTTTGCCTGTTTCAACACAAAGTCGTCCGACAAACCAAAGGATAATGCCGATTATATCAACACATTATTTACCGACGAAAACGGTAATTTACTTATCGGCACCAATGGACAGGGACTAAAACTCTTCGATTTTCAACAAAAGAAAATATCAAACTATCTGTCCGGGACTCATTATGATGATCTTGCCATTGTCAGATGTATCTGGAAGGATAAGCTCAACAACCTATGGATAGGTACAGACGGGCTCGGTATATTGCACATCACAAGCTCCCCCGGGCAGCCGCTCGCCATTAAAAACTATCAAAACAACCACAACGTGCACAACTCCCTCTCCTCCAATACAATTAATGTGTTCTTCGAGGATCGGCAATCCAACTTGTGGATAGGCAGTGCAAAAAAAAGGAATCAACCTGATAAAAAAGGAAGCTACAAATATCGAACAATATTACAGCGATGGAAAAGGAGAATATAAGATACCAATTCTCTCTGTCTTCCATGATAAACATGGACTTTGGATCGGAACTGACGGAGAAGGCCTGACCTTATTAAAATCTCAAAATAAGATTTCCCGCTTTTTCTGTAAAACAACCAACAATGGATATGTAGGCGATTTCATCCAATGCATCAAACCAGCTAATGACGGGAGTTTCTGGATTGCCATTTACGCCCAGGGGTTACATCGCTTTTATCCTGATCTACAGAATACCCGCAATGAAACAGAAAAGTCTGTCCCTCGGCATTTCATTTCCCATAATAACGTTCAGGATATTCTCGTCCTGCCTTCAGGAGATTTATGGATAGCCACCTGGGGAGGAGGACTTGTCTATTTCGACACTAAAGTTCAAATGAGCTGGCCCTATAGGCACGAACCCGGAAACCCAGAATCACTCGGTGGCGACAATGTATTGGCACTTAGTCCCGATAATAACGGATGTTTGTGGCTGGCTACTTATGGCGACGGATTATCAATGTACAATCCGGTCACTAAGAAATTCAAGAATTATAAGTCGGAAAATTATCCCGGACTAGCCAGCAATTATATATTTTCATTATTACCCGGAGATGATAACAGCCTATGGCTGGCAACTAAAGAAGGACCCGTCCGGTTCAACCTCAAGACTTCCGTATTTGAAACAATCCCGATGGATGGAGCCGATACACAACGACGAAGTATTGTAAGCCTGCTGAAAGATAAAGAAGGGAATATTTGGGCGGGGACTCAAAAAGGAATCATGCGCATTCAAAAGGGGAATAATAAGATTAGTTTCATTCCCGGACTTTATGATAACTTCTGCCTCAAATCCGCTTTTAAGGATGAGGACGGGAAATTGTATTTCGGCAGCAACGAACGCGTAGTGGCCTTTTATCCTTCCCAAATACAATTTGAGATGCCTTCCCCCACCATGTGTTTCACAGACTTTAAACTGTTCAACAAGTCGGTGCCCATAGATGCCAAAAGTGTGCTGAAACAACAGATCGGTTATGAGAAAAAAATTACTCTCAAGCACAATCAATCGGTATTTTCCATAGAATATGCAGCTTTAGACTATTCATTCTCCCAAAACATAAACTATGAGTTCAAGCTAGCTGGTAGAGATGAAGACTGGCAAAGTGTGGGTACGCAGAATACCGTTACTTTCACTAACCTTCCATCCGGCCAATACACCTTTATGGTGCGTCCCGTCGGCGAACCTTCATACCGTCTGACGACACCGGCACAAATTGAAATTCAGGTACTTCCCCCTTCTGGTTTACTTGGTGGGCTTATCTTATCTATTTATGCCTTATTGTACTCACTCTGTATCTGTTCCGAAAATATACTTTAAGATGGTCGGAAATCAATAATGAGCTGAAACTTGAAAAATTCAAGCGTGAACAGGAAGAACATATCTATGAACTGAAACAGCATTTTTTCACGAATATCTCGCATGATATCCGCACACCGCTTACACTGATTGCCGGTTCTATCAACAAACTATTCAACAGGGAAAATATGGACACTGCCGAACAGAAATACCTAAAGATAATAAGAACCAACACCAACCGTTTACTGAATCTCACCGGCGAATTACTGAATTTCAGAAAACTGGAAACGGGGAATGTCACTCTTCAGGCATCCGAAGAGAATTTAGTTGATTTTGTACAAGAAATCTATATCAGCTTCACCCAGTTTGCCATCAACAAGAATATAAAATACAATTTCGAATATTCGCAGCCTGAAATCAAAGTATGGATAGATAAGAATCAATTTGAGAGAGCTGTTTGCAATCTCATCTCCAACGCCTTCAAATATACTCCGGAAGAAGGGGAGATTTCAGTAAAAGTCGGTTATTCCAATGATGGAAAAGCAACTATCTCAATCATCGACACAGGGGAAGGAATCGAAGACGGGAAAATCAATCATATCTTCAATCGCTTCTATCAGATTGATAAACAGGCAGAAGGCAACGGTTTCGGCGTGGGGCTATCCATCACACGTGAAATCATACTGTTACATGGTGGAAATATCCAAGTAAAAAGTACTTTGGGAAAAGGTTCTGAATTTACTATCTATCTTCATCCGGGAAAAAAGTTCTTAAAAAATGCAGAGTTCATTTCATCACCGTCGAAAGCCAATATCCTGTCGGAGTATTTCACGGATAATGAGGTAAATGTGGCGCCCGGTTTGCTGCCGGAGTATACTTTAAAAGAATCCTCTGTATTGTTAGTTGAAGACAATCCGGATATCAGAGCCTACCTGAAAGACCTGTTATCACCACAATATTCCATATACGAGGCTTCAAACGGCCAAGAGGGATTCGCAAGAGCGCTGGAACTTGTTCCCGATATTATCATAAGCGACATCATGATGCCTGTCATGGATGGCATTACCTTCTGTCGAAAACTAAAAAGCGATATGAGAATCAGCCATATTCCTGTTATTTTATTAACAGCCAGAACTTTAGTCAATTCTATCATCGAGGGATTTGAAACTGGGGCCGATGAATATCTGACAAAGCCATTCAACGAGCGTATCCTGATAGCCAGAGTCAACAACTTATTGCAAAACAGAAAAAAGATCAGGGAGCAAATAAGTAAAGAGATAATTATCAATCCGCAGGAGATAAGCCTGACGTCACAGGATAGTATCTTTCTGTCCAAATTGGTCGGTTATATCGAGGAACATATTGAAGAACCGGAACTGAATATCGCACAGATGGCGAGCATGATGGCAATGAGTCATTCCAATCTATATAAAAAGATAAAAGCGTTAACAGGTATGACGGTTATCGGATTCATAAAAGACTTCCGCTTGAAAAGAGCCGCACAACTACTTGTCCAAAACCAACTGAATATTACTGAAATCGCTTATATGGTAGGCTATTCAGAAAGGCGCTATTTCAGCGATGATTTCAAGAAGAAATTCGGGAAAAGCCCTAAAGAGTATTTAGAGAAGCACAAAAATCACAAATTAACATAAGGGAATATAGCGATGTAAATATAAAAAAACGAATAAGCGTTTATGATTCAAAACATTACACCAATATTAATTATTTTATGAACGCACTTCTTCTAAATCGTTTGCCCAGCAAATTCCAATAACATATCTTTGCAACGTGATCACAAAATAATAACTAGATTTACTAACGATTAAAACTATTAAAGATTATGGCACTGAAATATGTAGTCAAGAAAACAACCTTTGGCTTTGATAAGGAAAAAGCCGAAAAATATGTAGCAAGACCATTCAACGTGGTTACTGTTGATTTTAAAATGCTATGCGATCAAGTAACAAAAGTAGGATTCGTTCCACGCGGTACTGTAAAATCCGTACTAGACGGATTGATTGATTCACTGATAACGTATATGGAAATCGGGGCGTCAGTCAGCCTTGGAGAATTCGGAACTTTCCGCCCTTCTTTCGGGTGTAAAAGTCAGGATGATGAAAAAGAGGTTACTACGGAAACTCTAAAGAACCGTAAAATTATTTTCACCCCCGGAAGTCTGTTTAAAGGTATGATAAAATCGATAAGTATCCAAAAGTTGGATAGTTCTAAAACCAGCAGTTCCGCTACGCCTGACAATGGAAATGGAGGCAGCGGAGAAGGTGGAAACGAAGGCGGTGGTGAGGCGCCGGATCCGGCAGCATAAAGCCATATTAACAGGTAAAAAATCCGGTTTGACAGATTTCAAACCGGATTTTTTACCTGTTATAGAAAATATTACTTTCCGCCACTTAACACCTTTATTGAATCCCGTTTGATAATAGTAGGTTTCAAAAGAATCTCCGAATGAAGTTCAGTTTCTTCCAAAATCTTCTGCATCAACATTTTCACAGCAATAATACCAATATTCTCCAACGGCTGGGCGATACGCGTGATAGGAGGATTCAGATAATCCAGATATAAGTTATCATCAAATGAAATGATAGACATATCTTGAGGAATTCTCACTTTATGCTCATTCAACGCTTTGACCGTTCCCAAAAGAATTGTACTACTCAATGCAAATATAGCGGTTGGCTTTGTGGTAGAATTCAAAGCTAACTTGGCCTCAATATAACCATTTTGAATCGAAAATTCATTTCCTCTTATCATTGCATGATCCTGATGACCAGCCTCACGAAGCGCATCAAGATAACCACGCACGCGTTCCTTAGTCGTTATAGAGATATCCGGCCCTTGAATACAGAGAATCTTACTATGTCCCGATTCCAATAATAATTTCGTCGCTTGATAAGCCCCTACATAATTATCAGTAGCTACGTATGGCAAATTATGCTTCTCAAAATAGCGGTCAATCAAGACAATCGGAGTTTTAGTACTAATTTCCTCCAACTTAGAAGGATTCTCACCTGTTGGAACCAGAATAATTCCATCTATCTTACGTGATAGCAGTGAATCGATAGCTTTATTTTCCTGAACTGAATCTTCTAGCGTATCGATAAGCATAACAGTATAATTATAACGTTGTGCTTCACGGATGACAACACTTGCTATATTGGCAAAAAAGGGATTATCTATGTGCGGTACAAGAAGGCCTATAGTATATGTCGTGTTATTGCGCAAACTTTGCGCAACTATATCAGGCTGATAGTCCAATTCTTTAACGGATTGCAGAATAACCTCCTTAGCAGACTGGCTTATTCTATATTTCTCCGATTTTCCATTTAAGACCCTGGAAATCGTAGAGATAGAATACCCGGTTTTCTTTGATACATCAATCAGAGTTTTCTTCATTACTGGCTGTTTTTTGCAAAAATAACATTTTATTTGAGAAAAAAGCAAGAAAAATATTTTGTTTTGAAAAAAATTTCTATATTTGCGCAAACGATTGCGCATCGTATACTATTCAGTTTGCCTTAATACTTAATACTCATTATATGGACACAAAGAAGAAAATCGTAGTGATAGGAAGTAGTAATACGGATATGGTTATCAAATCAGACCGTCTACCAAAACCCGGAGAAACCATTCTAGGAGGAAACTTCTTAATGAATCACGGCGGCAAAGGAGCCAACCAGGCGGTAGCTGCTGCAAGACTAGGAGGAAATGTCACTTTTATATGCAAAATAGGAAATGACATTTTTGGAAATGAAACTTTGGAAATGTTTCACAAAGAGAAAATCGACACTACATATGTAGGAATTACTCCGAAAGAACCTTCAGGAGTGGCTCTTATCAATGTCGATAAAAAAGGCGAAAACTGCATTGTTGTTGCTTCCGGAGCTAACGGGACTTTATCTGTTGACGATATTCAGCATGCAGAATCTGCCATCAAACAGGCTTCCATCGTCATCATGCAACTTGAAACCCCCATCGAAAGTGTCACCTATGCAGCCAAAATGGCGAAAAGAGATGGAATTACCGTTATATTAAATCCGGCGCCTGCCCCTACCCACCAACTTCCCGACGATTTATTAGCCAATGTTGATATTCTAATTCCTAATGTCACAGAAGCTGAAATCATATCGGGAATGCACATCACAGACGACGAATCAGCTAAAGAAGTGATTCGTTATATCAGTTCGAAAGGCATAAAAACCGTCATTATCACTATGGGAGCCAAAGGAGCTCTCGCCTATGAAAACAATGAATTTATCCACATCCCAGCTTTCAAAGTGGAAGCAGTAGACACGACTGCTGCCGGAGACACTTTCTGCGGTGGACTATGCGTAGCTCTGTCTGAAGGGAAAAACCTGAAAGATGCAATTATATTTGCAAGCAAAGCCTCTTCTATTTCTGTCACCAGAATGGGAGCACAAGTATCTATACCTTTGAGAAAAGAAATACAATAATCATCCTTAATTCTGTTATTATGATAAAGCAATGTTCAATCCACAGCCTATTGACAAGTATGTTGTTAATAGTATTTTCTTTGATGAGCAATGATGTTATTGCCCAGAAGGCAATAAGAGGCACGGTCCTCGATGAAGCAAATGATCCTATTATCGGTGCCAGTGTCCTTGTCAAAGGCACAACAAATGGTTCTATTACAGGAGTTGACGGAACCTTTAATGTAAAAGCCAATCCTTCTGATGTACTGGTGGTATCTTATGTAGGTTATGCAACTGTCGAACAATCGGTAGGAAACCAGACACAGCTTGTAATACACCTGCGCGAAGACTCTAAAGTGCTCAATGATGTAGTAGTGATCGGCTACGGTTCCACCACTAAGAAAGAACTTACAGGATCGGTCACTAGCATGAAGAAAGATGATCTCAATCCCGGGACATTCACCAATGCTATGGGAATGCTCCAAGGAAAAGTGGCAGGATTACAAATCATCAACCCGAATGGTGCCGATCCGACAGCCAAATATGAAGTATTACTTCGTGGAACAAATACGCTTTCCGCAGGCCAAGGGCCATTAATCATTATTGATGGAGTAGCAGGTGCAGATATCAGAAATATCAATTTCCAGGAAGTAGAATCAATCGACGTTTTAAAAGATGGTTCGGCAGCCGCTATTTACGGAACAAGGGGCACGAATGGAGTAATCATCGTCACAACCAAACGCGCAAGAAGCGGTAAAACAGAAGTTTCCTATGACGGACAATTTACAGTGGGAGCAGTTTCACGCAGGGCAAAACCCTTATCGGCAAGTGAATATAAATCCGTTATCAAGGAGTATCGTCCTGAATTGGAAAGTTATATTTTTGATAGTGATACCGATTGGTTCAAAGAGATTACACAGACTCCGTTCAGCCATAAACATAATTTGTCTATATCCGGAGGCTCCGAGAAGTTCTCACACCACACCTCTTTCAACTACGAAAAGAGCGATGGTTTGCAAAAGCACAATAGTTCCGAGAAGCTAATGGCACGCACCAATATTCGCCAGTCATTATTAGACAAGTGGGTAGATTTGGATTATAATCTTAATATCATTCATCGCAAATATAGTCCTTCCTCTACAAGTGCTTTCATGCAAGCATTTACGCATAACCCGACAGAAGCAGTTTACGATGATAGTGACCCGGATGCCGGAGGTTATAGTCGTATCAAAGCAATGGAGTATTATAATCCGGTAGCGATCATCAACGAGAGGAACATGGAAAGCAAAAATGATAATTACGGTGCAAATATCCGCGCAACTCTAAACATTTTGCCAATAAAAGGATTGAAATGGGAGAACTTCGTTTCATACAATAAAGAACAATATGAAACACGCGAATACTACACACATTATTATCCAAGCTTAATAGGAACGAACGGACAGGCTTATATTGAAAACTATCAGGAAAACGATACACAATATGAGTCTACTTTAAACTACGCAAATAACTTTGGGAAACATTCGGTCCAGGCATTGCTCGGATATACGTACCAATATACTTACAGCACATCTGCATCCATGACTAACTCCGGCTTCGACTTCGATGACAACCAGACTCATAACATCGGAACAGGAACCAATCTTACCGAAGGCAAAGCCAGTATGTCATCCAATAAAGAAGATAATACATATATCGGATTTTTCGGACGGTTCATGTACAACTACGATGATAAGTATCTTTTATCCGCTTCTTTACGTCGTGACGGTTCCAGCCGCTTCGGTGACAATAATAAGTGGGGATGGTTCCCGGCTGTCAGTGTAGGTTGGCGCATAAATAAGGAAAAGTTTCTCTCGGATGTCAAATGGATCAATGATTTGAAATTGAGAGCCGGATACGGTGTGACCGGTAATCAGGATTTCTCAAATTACAAATCTTTGATGATGATGACTACAGCCGGTAAATTCTACTATAATGGTCAATGGATAAACACCTATCAACCTGCGAGTAACGCAAATCCTGATTTGAAATGGGAGAAGAAAGCAGAGTTTAACGTCGGTGTTGACATGACCATGTTTAATAACCGACTCTCATTCACTTTCGATTATTACAAACGGACTACTTCCAACTTGCTATATGACTACATCGTGCCGACTCCTCCTTATGTATATAATACCCTGTTCACAAACGTTGGAAAAGTAACCAACGAAGGAGTGGAACTGACAATATCCGGTACACCGTTCAACACCAGAGACTTTACATGGAACACCTCACTTACCGTTTCGCACAACAAAAACAAATTGGTAAAATTCACCAATGATGAATTCACTAACGGAACATACAAAGTAGGATGGTCTACCAGTGCAGCCTGCTATACTCAACGCTTAATAGAAGGACAGTCACTAGGAACTTTCTATGGTCCTATATGGTTGGGAACTGATACAGACGGAAAAGATGTATTGTTAGGACAAAATGCAGAAGGCTCTGTACCGGAAGAGCAGTGGGAGAAAATCGGCTGTGCTTACCCGGATGCCACTCTTAGCTGGAGCAATACTTTCAGATACAAGAAGTTCGACTTGAGTTTCTCGCTCCGCGCCTCTATCGGTGGAGAAATTCTAAACAACTACGCCATGGAATATGAAAATCTAAGCAGCATCGGACTTAGAAACATTTCATCCAACTGGCTGTCACAAACGAATTTCACAAGTACGACCTATAAATATTCCTCCAAATATGTAGAGGATGCCTCTTATTTGAAAATGGATAATATTACTTTCGGATATACCTGGGACTTCACATCGAAAATGGTCAAGAGACTAAGACTATCCCTCACGGCACAGAATGTATTCTGCATCACCGGTTATTCCGGCGTCGATCCTGAAGTAGCCCTTTCCGGACTGGAACCCGGTATGGAAAGTCTAAGTTATTATCCACGTACTACCGAATTTACTTTTGGGGTTAATATAGTATTCTAAAAACCACGATTACCATGAAAAAGACAAATATAATATTAAGTTTCGTTATCTGTATATTATCATACGGATGTACCGATCTCGGCGAAACAGTCTACACAGGAGTAGCTATGAATGACTTCTTTAAGAATGAGAAAAAGCTAGTAGCCAACGCAGGTAGAGCGTATACGAAATTACAAGGTTACAATTCCGAACAAAGTCTATGGACACTACTTTTACAAGCCTCTGATGAATGTGCCGTTCCAGCTTATGGCGGATCCTGGTACAGTAATGGACGTTATGAAGAAATCCAAACGAATAAGATTCCACCTGCAAACAAATTATTGACAAAAGGTTGGAACTGGATATTTAATGGCATTGCCGCATGTAATGAAATTATTTACGAAACGGAACTGTCGCCTATCCAATTTGAAGGAAAAGAGAAGATTGTAGCTGAAATGAAAATATTGCGTGCTTTCTACTATTATCAGGCTATTTCTTGTTGGGGTAACGTTCCTTTTACAACTGACTATACAGAAACCGGATATCCGGAGCAAAAAAGTAGAGAATATATTTTCAACTACCTGGAAAAAGAAATTAATGACAATATCGAATTTCTGGACAGAGAACCTTCGGACACTAATTACGGACGGGCTACACAAGCGGCCGCTTATTGTATTCTCGCGAAAATGTATCTGAATGCAGAAGCATGGTTCGGAACTCCTATGTACGACAAGGCAGAAAAAGCTTGCAAAGATATTATGGATATAAATGCTTACAGCATTGAAGATTCCTATTCTACCAACTTTGACATTAAAAATGAAGATTCCAAAGAGAACATTTTTGTGATCCTCTATGACAGAGTATATACTAGCGGTGACAGCAATTCATTTTATCTGCATACGCTGACACTGGAAGCTGCATCACAAGCAACATTTAATATTCCGGCAGCTCCGTGGTCAGGTTTCCTCTGCCAACCGGACTTCTTCAAAACATACGATGAAAAGGATCTTCGCAGAAGCCAAAGTTGGCTATATGGTCCGCAGGTAGACTTAAGCGGAAAAGCTCTTGGGTTCGAATATACTCCTGACTTCCCCGAGGAAAAATATTATAATAGCAACGGAGGACGTAGAACATACGACGGTGCACGTTGCTGGAAATGGCATTATCAGACTGACGGTTCTTTAAAAGAATATACAGTCAGCATGGACAACGATTTCGCTATTTTCCGTTATGCCGATGTTGTATTAATGTATGTGGAAGCTTTGGTACGACAAAACAGAGCCAGTGAAGCCGTTCAACTGGCAGACTTTAAGAAAATTCGTACAAGAGCCAATCTTGACGCATATACCACGAGCCAGTTGACAATCGATGAACTTTATGCAGAACGAGGCAGAGAACTAGCATGGGAAGGATGGCGCCATGAAGACATGATACGCTTCGGGAAATATTTGAAGAAATATTGGGCACATCCCGATCAAAGTTCAGAAACCTTTAGAAATGTATTCCCCATTCCTACGGATATATTGAACGCAAATCCGAAATTATCTCAAAACAAAGATTATTAACTACAACATCCTGATAAGTATGAAAAAACCAATTATCTTTTTATTTGTATTAATCACCAACATCTTATTTATCTCTGCACAGAAAATTTCAAAAGCAGAGTTAAAAGACAAGATAGCCGGAGCCTGGATCGGGCAAATGGTAGGAAACATATATGGACTTCCTTTCGAAAACAAGTTTGTAGATGAACCGGCTCCCGAATCCAGATTTCCATTCGGTTACACCAAAAACATAGATAAATTACAGCAGTATAATGGTGCATTTTCTGATGATGATACGGATGTTGAGTATATATATTTGATATTAATGGAGAAATATGGTGTAGAACCCACTTATGCCAATATGCGTGAAGGCTGGATGTACCATATCCGCGATCGTGTATGGTTGGCTAACAGGGCAGCACTCGGATTAATGCATCTCGGATTTACCCCTCCGTTCACCGGTGATGAAAACCTGAATCCTCATTGGTATCAAATCGACCCTCAATTGATTAATGAAATATGGGCGTATACAGCACCGGGAATGATCTCGTATGCTGCAGGGAAAAGCGACTGGGCTGCCCGTATCACAAGTGATTCATGGGCCGTGTCCCCCACTGTCCTATACGGTGCAATGTACGCTGATGCCTTTTTCTGCAAAGATATCCGCAAGCTCATTACACGGGCTCTGAAAGAATTACCAGCTGATGACAGATATGCAATAGCTGTAAAAGAGATGATCGCTTTATATGACAAGTATCCTAAAGATTGGGTCAAAGCACGTCAAATCATGGCTAAGAAGTACTACATAGATGAACCGGCCATGACAAAAACAATCTGGAATGCCAATCTGAACGGACTATGCGGAATATTGGCCATGCTGTACGGTGAAGGAGATTTCCAACGGACATTGGATTTAAGTTGCGCAATGGGATTTGACTGCGATAATCAAGCAGCTACCATTTCCGGACTTCTGGGAGTAATGTACGGTGCAAAGTCACTTCCCGAAAGTCTGACCAAACCTATCGAAGGATGGGAAAAGCCGTTCAACGACCGATATATCAATATCACCCGATTTGATATGCCTGACGCTTCTATTGAAGACATGATTGAACGGACCTACAACAAGGCAATCGAACTAGTTTGTGCAAAAGGAGGAAAAGTAAAAGGTGACATGGTATATGTGAATCCAAAAGCACAATTCATCCCTCCTTTGGAATTCTGTATCGGCCCGAACCCGGATTTGGAAATCGGACAGCCTACGGATTATTCATTTGCCTGCAGGACAAATGCTAATTTCAAATGGGACTTGGTAAAAGGTATACTCCCGGCAGGAGTTACATTCCAGAATGGTAAATTGGCAGGAACTCCTACAGAAGCCGGTAAATACCCGATTACCCTTCAGTTAAGTGCCAATAACCAAAATGCAATTACTAAAGACTTTGAGTTATTAGTAAAAACAAAGAATATAGCCCCAAAAGCCGACACTATTTATGCCAATGTCCGCAAACTGAACGAGGAAGTTCTCGATTCTTGCTGGATCACCTTTGGAAAACCGATGTACGCAACCAATGTGGAAGTGATTAATGACGGGATTAAAGATGGTGTTGGCTCTGTATTTTATTCATTGGCCGCCAAAAGTAACCTGCCTAAAATAGACTATTTCGGATATGGCTGGAAAGAAGAGCATACTATCAATATGGTTGTTTTAGACATGGGGTGCCTGGAGGAATTCGGAGGGTGGTTTACTTCTCTAAGCATCCAGTATCTTGGGAATGACGGACATTGGTATGATGCAGGCAAATTCAAATCAACTCCGGCACTACCTGAAACTGATATTGTATTTTTTCAGCCTCCCTTTGCACAATATGTTTTAGAATTTCCGGCAGTTAAAACCAAGGGAATACGCGTACTAATGGATGCCAAGATACAGGAGCACTGGCATAAATACACAAAGAATGTATCCTCATTCATCTCTATTACCGAATTGGGAGTTTATGAGAAATAAAGAAAGAAAAATGAAGAAAATAATTACTATATGTATCATAGGGCTTTTCGCTCTCAACGTACAAGCCCAGCCTGTAAGAACTTTAAAATTATCTGAAAAAGAACTTTTGGATAAGATTAAAGGTGGATGGGCAGGACAAACCATTGGTGTTGTTTTCGGAGCACCTACGGAGTTTAAGTTCACGGGAACGTATATCCAAGACTACCAACCGATTCCGTGGGCGGAAGGCTACGTAAAATATTGGTGGGAAAAGAAACCCGGACTGTTTGACGATATTTATAACGATTGCACGTTTGTCGAAGCGTTCAATGAGCTCGGTCTGGATTGTTCACAAGAAGAGCTTGCCAAAAGATTCGCATTTGCCGATTATCACCTGGCTCATGCCAATCAAGCAGGCAGATATAATATCCGTCAAGGCATCATGCCACCAGCTTCCGGACATTGGCTGAATAACCCACATGCAGACGATCTGGATTTCCAGATTGAAGCAGACTTTATTGGCCTGATGGCTCCGGCAATGCTGCCGGAGGCGTTGGATATCGCTTCAAGAGTAGGTCACATCATGAATAGTGGTGATGGTTTCTATGGTGGTGCTTTCGTAGCAGCTCTCTACAGTTCTGCTTTCTATGAACAGAGCCCTGAAGCAATTCTAAGGACCGCAATCTCTGTCATTCCTAAAGAAAGCACATTCCATCAATGTATTCAGGATGTAATCAATTTCCATTCTTTGCATCCGGACAACTGGAAAAATTGTTGGTACTTTCTACAAGAAAAATGGAACTGTGATGTAGGGTGTCCAAAAGGTGTATTTCTTAACTTTAACATTGACGCCAAGCTCAATTCCGCTTTCGTGGCATTAGCTATGCTTTATGGTCAAGGAGATTTTACTAATTCCATCGATATTGCAGCACGCTGTGGACAAGACTCTGACTGTAACCCATCTACAGTTGGCGGTGTACTCGGGGTCATGTATGGCTATGACAACATCCCCTCATTCTGGCTGAATCCCCTGAAAGAAGTAGAAGATCTCACATTTGAAGGAACCGATATGTCCCTGGCTAAAGCCTACAACATGAGTTTTGAACAAGCCAAACAGCTTATAGTCAAAACAGGTGGTACTGTATCTAGTGGAGAAGTAGAAATTCCAATCAGAAAAGCAGACGTCCTTCCTCTAGAACAAAATTTTGAAAATACCTACCCACTTTACAGGGAGCGCAAAGACTGTTTCCTGACAGATACGTTCGAATTCGATTTCAATGGCAATGGATTTGTTATCTGGGGAAATATATGCTGCACAAGAAATATTACTCCAGATTATATCAATCGTGTGTCTACACGCCACATTGGTTCCGAGGTCTTTGGATTAGCAGAGCCTAATGATTCCTATGTTGCTAAAGTTGAAATATGGATAGATGGAGAACTGGATCATGTAGCAGCATTACCCATGAAAAACACGGATCGGAAAGTAGAACCAGCCTGGAAATACCTCATGAAAGAAGGAAGACACCACGTAAAAATGAAATGGTTGAACCGTAAGAAAGACTATATTATTCGTATCAACGACATAATGTATTATTCAGAGAAAAAAGAACATGATAGATTTTACTTTAATAAATAAGTTAAGATGAAAAAAGTCCTGATTAACATGATTCTACTACTTGCTTTCTCCATATCGGGAACGGCACAAATAGAATATGGAAAAACAGTTGAAATAAGCAAAGATGTACTGCTCGACAAGATTAAAGGAGGTTGGGCCGGACAAACAATCGGATGCACTTATGGCGGTCCCACAGAGTTCAAATACAGAGGAGCGATCATCCATGAGAAAATTCCAATTATCTGGTATGACGACTATTGCAAAGACATCTTTGCGGAAGATCCCGGATTGTATGATGATGTATATATGGATCTCACTTTTCTGGAAGTTATGCAGAAAGAAGGAATAAATGCTCCTGCCGAATCATTCGCCAAAGCCTTTGCAAATGCAGATTACAAACTATGGCATGCCAACCAGGCAGCTAGATACAATATATTACATGGCATTATGCCACCAGCATCCGGGCACTGGAAAAACAACCCGCACGCTGACGATATTGATTTCCAGATTGAAGCAGACTTCATTGGAATGATATGCCCGGGAATGGTAAATACCGCATCTGATTTTTCCGACAGGATAGGACATATCATGAACTACGGTGACGGATGGTATGGAGGTGTATATATGGGAGCAATGTATGCACTAGCTTATGTTAACAACGATATTTATACCATTGTCACAGAAGCCCTCAAAACTATTCCTGAACAAAGCAAATTCCACCATTGCATCACAGACGTAATTAAGTATTGGAAACAATATCCGGATGATTGGCGTAAATGCTGGTTGGAAATAGAAAACCGTCATGCTTTTGAGATCGGCTGTCCGGAAGGAGTATTCAATGCATTTAATATTGACGCCACTATCAACGCTGCTTACTGTGTTATGGGACTTTTATATGGTAACGGCGACTTTTTCAAAACAATGGATATAGCAACCCGCTGCGGACAAGATTCCGACTGTAACCCGGCAACTGCTGCAGGAATCCTCGGAGTTATACAAGGCTACAAAGCTATCCCCGAATACTGGAAACCGGCACTCGAAAGATGTGAAAACATTAAATTTCCATACACTGACATCTCTTTAAGCTCTGTTTATGATATCAATCTCAAATTATTGAGCGATGTACTAAAAGCAAATGGAGGTAAAGTGAAAGGAGATAAATACTACACCACAATCCAAAAGCCAAAGACCGTAGCATGGGAAGTTTCGTTCGAAGGTCTATATCCTTCTGAAAGAAGAGTCATCAAATATGACCTTGGTACAGAAAAGACCTTTGAATTCAACGGCAAAGGCGTTGTTCTAATGGGACTAATCAGGCAGGATATTAAAGATAATAATGATAACTACATCGCCATTTTAGAGGCTTACATTGACGGAAAAAAAATAGAAACGATAGAAATGCCTTACGACTATATAAAAAGAAAGTACGATATTTTCTATAACTACGATTTAGAGGAAGGACCTCACAAGCTGGTCATCAAATGGATCAACCCGAACGAAAAATATGCTGTTCAGTGTAAAGACATGGTGGTTTATTCATCCACACCGGCAGAGCCTATCAATCCTTATAAATAAAAGAAAAAGCTATGAATAGAAAACTACTCATATTATTAGCCTTATTATTCTCCTACGGATTGTCATCATGTTCGTCCGATGACAATCCCCCGTCCGAAGATGAACAAACCGAAACACCGGAACAGTTCACGAAACGTTATAATCCCGACCAAAGTTTTTATAGCAAAATAATAGGACAAGAAATCAAATATTCAGTATTACTGCCTCAAGAATATCTATCGGAGAGCACAGCTAAATATGGAGTAGTTTTCCTTCTGCATGGTTGGGGAGGAAACCAGAATTCATGGGGACCTTCAGGATTGAATATTCAAACCATAGTCGATACACAAACCAACAATGGCAGTGTTCGTCCATTGATTTATATCATGCCGGAAGGTTTCAACTCTTATTTTTGTAACCGTTATGACGGAAAATTCAACTATATGGATATGTTCATTAACGAACTAGTACCCCTGATTGACAAACGATTCCGGACAACAGCCATTAAGACGGAAAGAGCTGTTGCCGGATTCTCTATGGGAGGATTTGGAGCATTGAGCATCGCATCACAACATCCCGAAACATTTTCTGTGTCAGTAGGATTAAGCCCATCTCTAAATACAGATGAACAATACATTTCCCTATCACAAGACGGTTGGAATCTTCAATGGGGAAACAACTTCGGGGGAAGTGGTCAGGCAGGAACCGGCAGATTGACAAGCTATTATAAAAGCCAATGCCCTCTGCACTTTTTCAAAGATAAATCAAGCTCCACATTTCAAGCCATACGTTATTATATAGACTGTGGTGATGATGAAGAGAGATTATATGCAGGCAACGGTGAATTACATTCTCTATTACGGGACAAAAATATCCAACACGAATATCGCGTACGGAACGGTGCTCATACTGACAGTTATTGGCGTGAATCCATGAAAGAAGCACTACCTTTTATCGAACGTTCATTCAAAGGAGAAAGTTATCCGCAGGAAACGCTGCAGAAGTTTACGGAGGAATTACATTCTACAACTAAAAACATTAAAGTCGGTAATTCCAATATCGAGCTATACATACCGGACGATTACAATTCTACCTTAACCTACAAAGTCCTTTATTATAGTAAAGGAGAAGGCAATACTAACCTTACAACAGAACAGGTAGCCGTAGCATTGGATTCTCTTATGCAAATCAAACGTATGATAATTGCCGGTTTTGATGTGAAGGAAATCATTCAAAATGGAATAAGTTTTTCAGCTATCACCAATGCAGTGGAGAAAACAATTCATACTGAAAATAATGCAGATTTCAGATTAGGATTGGCATACGGTTCAGGCGCCGATTATTTATACCATCAATCAACAGGTAATACACCTGCCATCCATTTCTTCTTCGCTGAAGATGCGGATATTGCCAACCCTTCTGATGAGAATCAGACCCAAATCTATTATCTGGATATAACAGACGAAGGCACTAACTACAACAGTATGTTCACGCTATTCAATGGATTGCGGAAAGCGGAAGCTCCAGTGCAATATCGTGTCAGAAACGGAGTGGATAGTTCACAGTCTGCCCAAACAGGTATTTATTCAATGAGTTATTATATTGGTGAACAGTTAATAAAGAAATGATATGAGAAAGATACTGCTATATATCATCCTGTTCCTATCAAGTATAGATGGAGTTCGGGCACTTCCCATAGAAAAAGAAGGAATGAGCATTTATAGTCCGGCTTTAAAAAAAGAAGTCTCCTACTCTATCATCTTGCCGGAAGGTTATGAGCATTCAGATATGGAATATCCCGTCCTGTACATGTTTCATGGAATAGGAGGCGATTATACCAGTTGGCTTGAATATGGCAACGTGGCCCGTATTATGGACCAAATGACAAAGAAAGGAGAAATTCAACCTTTCATCATAGTCATTCCCGACGGTTATCTGTCTTATTATAGTGATACTTATGATGGCAGTTTCCCTTATGAAACTTTCTTCACTAAAGAGCTGGTTCCCTACATTGACACTAACTATCGCACCCGCAAAAATGCTAATGCACGTTCAATAGCCGGTTTCTCCATGGGAGGATTCGGAGCCTTGTCCGTTAGCCTGCGCAATCATAACCTGTTCGGTTCTGTTGTTGCTTTATCACCATCTATCCGCACAGAAAAACAATATATAGAAGAGGGACCACAAATAGGATGGGACAGTCAATGGGGACGGATTTTCGGAGGAGTAGGAAAGAATGGCAATGAACGCCTAACCAGTTATTATAAACAACATTCACCCTACCACATTCTTTCCACTCTCCGTAATTCCGATTTAAAAGAATTTGGCATCATGTTGGATATCGGAGATAAAGAAGGTACTCTATGCGAAAGTAATGAAGAATTGCACCGATTATTGTTAGAAAGGAAAATACCTCATGAATGGGAAGTTCGTTCAGGAGGACATGATTTTACCTGCTGGAATGCAGCACTGCCAAAAGCATTCAGATTCATCAACGGATATTTCAATGAAAATCAACAAAAAAATAGAGAGAAAAACTCTCCGAATGAGACTCCATTTATAAAAATGGGTAATACAACGATTTATTATCCGGAACAGGCTCAAGGAAGCATTAGAAAATATCCTATTATCTATGTACAGGGAGAAATTAACGGGCAGCAACAAAAGGCTCTCGTCAGTCAGTTTCATCAACTGGTGAATGACAACAAAACATGGCCTGCTGTTCTCTGCTTCGTAAAAGAGAATGTAGATCTGTCAAAAACAATTTCCGATGTGGAGAAACAATGCTCCGGGATCAGAGGTTCTCAACGCATGAGGGCGCTAATCACTTGGGAAAATCATATCAAAGAAAGCATAGAAACTATTCGGAGAGAGAACCTGTTTACCGGTATAGTCTGTGTAAATACCACTGGTGATGAAAGTGACGCTTCCAATTTTATAAAAGCAGTTAACTCTCATAAAAGATATCCCAGATGCTGGATAGAAGTACTACCCGAATCAAAGGAATATGGTCTTAGTAGTAATATTCATATCCTTTTGAAAGCATCAAATCTGGAACATGAGTTCCGGTCAAGGAAATATAAAGAAACCAATGCTTTCACTTATTGGGAAGATTGGATTATCTATTTAAATAACAGAATCCATGTTTAACAATTAAATACTAATAGTATGTTTACAGTAAACAGTTATTTATTAGCAGTTATATTCTGCATCGTAACCATGATTTGTTGGGGTTCTTGGGGTAATACCCAAAAACTGGTTTCCAAGAATTGGCGTTATGAACTTTTTTATTGGGATTATGTGATTGGAATGGTGTTGTTCACCATCTTATTGGGCTTCACGATGGGTAGCCACGGAGATACCGGACGTCCGTTCCTTGAAGATCTGGGACAAGCATCAGGAGACAGCATCGGCTGGGTCATCTTGGGTGGTGTGATATTTAATGCTTCAAACATTCTCCTTTCAGCCTCCATTTCTTTAGCAGGAATGTCGGTAGCATTTCCTTTAGGAGTCGGTATCGCATTGGTACTAGGGGTGATTGTCAACTATCTGGGAATTCCTACCGGCAATCCCATGCTTTTATTCGGTGGTGTAGCTCTCATTGTCATTGCTATCATTTGTAA
The DNA here is from genome assembly GCF_024788145.1 of Bacteroides sp. BFG-606. Taxonomy (NCBI): domain Bacteria; kingdom Pseudomonadati; phylum Bacteroidota; class Bacteroidia; order Bacteroidales; family Bacteroidaceae; genus Bacteroides; species Bacteroides sp. BFG-606. Next base: position 692,639 of record NZ_JANUIL010000001.1, read on the forward strand.
CGGAGTGGCCTCCGGAAAGATGCAAAAGGGTGAAGAGAGCAAGAAAAACAACAAAAAGGGAATTATCATTGCATTAATTGCCGGTGTATTGATGTCTTTATTCTACAGGTTCGTAGTGAAAGGTATGGACGTGGAAAACTTCAATTCTCCCGCTATAGGAATGATGACTCCTTATTCTGCCATCTTTGTCTTTTCAATCGGCGTGTTACTAAGTAACTTTATCTTCAACACATTAGTAATGAAATATCCTTTTGTCGGGGAAAAAGTCAGCTATTCCGAGTATTTTAAAGGAAATGCAAGAACTCATATATGCGGAATGCTTGGTGGAGCAATATGGGGACTTGGTTCCGCATTCAGCTATATTGCATCGGGTGAAGCTGGTCCGGCGGTATCTTATGCGTTAGGACAAGGCGCACCGCTTATCGCTGCTATCTGGGGAGTATTTATCTGGAAAGAGTTTAAGGGATCAACCAAATCTGTTAATCAGTTGCTGGCTTCGATGTTTATCTTCTTCCTGATTGGCTTAGGAATGATAGTAGTTGCTGGAAATTAAATTATTAACCTTAAATAGAACAACATGAAAAAGTATTTTTATTTATTAACCATGCTGGCAGTAGTACTAAGTACAGTTGCTTGTAGTGATGACGACAATCATCCCAGTACAAATGTGTTGGATAAACCAGAAGTCACCGTTCCTGATGTAAAAGAAAGCTCGGCCGTTATTACATGGAAAGCTATAGGAAATGCAACAGCTTATATTTATAGTTTGAATAACGGTAGTGAACAAAGTACCGACCAGAATACCATTCAACTGACAGGTCTAGAGCCGGAGAAAAGTTACACATTCAAAGTGAAAGCTCAAAAAACCGGATCGATCTATTTTGAAGATTCAGAATACGCAGAAATCACTTTTACAACGACTTCTGAAGTAACAGTCTACCGGATAGCTACTTTTGCTGATGATTGGGATAAATGGTATTATGAATATAATGACAACGGTACAGTTAAACGTGTCTACAGATTATATGAAGGAGAACTAGATAGAGAATGGCTCTTTGCTTACGAAGGAAACAATATTACGGTAACAGGTAAGAACGCATATACAATGACTTTAAATGACCAAGGCTATGTCGCCACCTTTGTAGACGGTTCAAATACATATGAATATACTTACGACGAGAATGGCTACATGACAAAAGCTGAAAAGAATGGCAATATCGCATCTAACATCACAATAGAGAATGGCAATATTACGCAATGGACCAGATTCTCTGATGGAGTAGAGCAGTTCAAAGTTCAGACTTATTCTGCTGTACCTAATGTTGGCGGTGCACATTGTATTTATGCAGAAGGTAGTGGGCTAAGCCGTTGGTTGGTTGAAACAGGCCTCTTTGGAAAAGCTTCAGCTAATTGTCATACGAGTAGCGGCTGGCAGCATTCATCCGTTGCATCTACTTACACATTCGAATATGATGAAAATAGTTGTATCAAAGAAGAAAGCAAGAACTATGACGGAGATATTGAGAAATTCTATTATACATATTTCTCCGAATAACATTTTATGAAACAATTATTTCATGGAGGTGTGTCTAAAAGTCTGATACACCTCCATTTTTTTTAACTTTAAACTGTAATATCCAACAAAACCTCCCCTTTCACATTCAACACCTTAACCCTCAATTCATCTTTCTTCTTTTCCAGAATCATCACCGTAGCGCTATCCATCTTATATCCTCCACCAATAATGACCGGGTAATTGTTTCCCAACTCACCTTTCGGATGATAGGCATACGTATGAGTATGAGCATTCAGGCTCACATTAAAAGGTGCTTTTTCCAATAATTTAGTCCATAGGTCAGCGCAGAGATTTTTTCCATCATTACCATAAAGCGGAATATGATGAATAAGAACACGTTTCTTCGCTTTCTTGAAGTCTTTGGCAGATAACTCCTCTTTCAGAAAATCGACTTGTTCATTACGTAACTGTGTGAAATCATTCAAATCGTAATACACCCAGTGAGAGTCTAGCTTATCCTCTCCACAATCAAGCATGACAATACGGGTATCGCCCCAATTAAAAGAACCATAGGTCTTATCCCCTACATAGTCATAATGGTCGCGCAGACCGATAGAATAAGCATTGCGAATCTCATGATTGCCACGCATAAAAAAAGTTGGAATGCGATCACTGCGTACACCTTCGGTAAGTTCACTAATAAAAGTCGTTGCCTGTTCGTGGTCGACAGGATCGTCTACACAATCACCATTGAAAACTACAAAGTCATAGTTGATATTCTGTATCTGTTTGCATAAAGCACGAAAGGTTTTTGTATGCTGATGCAAATCATTGAAAACAATAGCAGTGAAAGAATCTGTATCCGTTTCCGGAAGCGTAAATTCTGAGAAATCTGACTGGGCAGTATTTCCAAATACTTTCTTATATGCTTGATAAAGCAATATTTCTTGCGAACATACGCGATAATAATATTTCTGTCCCAGTATTAGATCGTTGATACGTATTTTATGTAGTTTATTATTGCAGACTACCTGCCCGTCAACAATTGTACGAGCGCGTTTCAGTTGAGTAGTGTCTGTTCCATATTCCACCCAGCAATATGCCGGAACGGTAGTTTCCCACATAACTGTCATACCATTACCTATGGGATTCTGTAAATAAGGTTTAGTACGGAATATTTTATCTGCCTTTTCAGCGGTACGCAGCTCTACAAGGATAGGGCGATGATCGGAGGCCATCGGTTCATCCAACACTTGAGAGGATATAAGAGCGAAGCCATTAGCATTTGACTTCAATGCGGTAATATAATCTATAGTCTCCTTGGGATCAGGAGCCGGATAAGTAGATTGTTTAGGATTGGAGAGTATCTGGAAGTCTTTCTGTAACTCCTTTATAAAATCGGATTCCGGTTCAGCATTCATGTCCCCAGCCAGAAAAAGAGGCTTTTTATAGGAAGCAGTAAATGACTTCACTATTTCCAGGGGACTTCATGCGATCTTCTTCCGTTAATGACAGATGAGTACAACAATAAATATAATCCTCAAATTCTGCCAGAATCAAGGTGCGAGCCTCTTCTCTACCAGGTAAAGGGATAGCTTGTAAACGTAGCGGAACTTGCTTTGTCAGCAGTCCGATTCCATATTTACCTCCATCAAACTCTATGGCAGGTGCAAAACAAGCATGCATCTGTGTACGTTCAGCTATCTCACCCAGCACATATTTCTGTCCGCTCCGACGGGTCATACTGTCTACCTCTTGTATAGCCACAACATCAGGAGAAGCATTATTTATCACATTGGCTACCCGTTGAAAATTACAAATATCATCCATGCCGTTCGCATTTTTAATATTATAAGTCATCAGTCTCAATGTATGCTGGGCCTGTACCGGAAAAATAAATAGGATAACGAAAATTAGTAAAAAGATCTTTTTCATGTTTCTCATTTTTGGGGGTTAATGTTAAGTGCCCCAAAGGTAAGAAAAAAATAAAGGGCAACAAAAATATGTATTCATACCTTTATTGCCTTTACCATGAGTTGTTTGTGTGTGTCCAGTTCTATCTGTACATTTTAAATAATCCCTCTCACTCTATCGTCAAATGCAGAAAGCGCAGCTTTCGCCCCTTCGCCCATAGAGATAATAATTTGCTTATAAGGAACCGTAGAAACATCTCCGGCTGCATAGATACCCGTCACATTCGTACGGCAATGTGCATCAATCATGATTTCGCCCGGACGGTTAGTTTCCACTATGTCGCGGAATACACTGCTATTCGCAGAAAGCCCGATCTGTACAAATACACCATCCAATTCAACCAAACGTTCTTCTTCCGTTTTGCGGTCTTTGATGCGCAGGGCAGTCAGCTTATCACCATTTCCTATCACTTCCGTAGTCTGCGAACTTGCAAACACTTCCACGTTCGGCAATGATTTAAGTCGCTCTTGAAGTACACTGTCTGCTTTCAACTCATCCATAAATTCAAAAACAGTCACTTTGGAGCAGATACCAGCCAAGTCAATGGCTGCCTCAATGCCGGAATTTCCTCCACCTACTACTGCTACATGCTTTCCTTTATAAAACGGACCATCGCAATGAGGACAGAAAGCGACACCACGACCTATATATTCGGCTTCTCCCGGAACATTCAGTTTACGCCAGCTTGCACCAGTTGCAATAATCAGTGCCGGAGCCAGGAATTTCTCACCAACAGAGGTAGTGATCTGCTTCTGTTTTCCAACCACTTCTACTTTTTCTACTTTACGATGCTCCAGTAAATCCACCGGATAGCGTAAGAGATGTGTTTTCAGATTATCGGCAAGTTCATTTCCTGTCGTTTCCGGAACAGAGATTAGATTTTCAATACCTACCGTTTCTTTCACCTGTCCGCCGACACGCTCGGCCACGATAGCTACACGGAGTCCTTTACGGGCAGAATAAATAGCTGCCGATACTCCTGCAGGTCCTCCACCGGCCACAATCACATCATATTCTTTCACCTCTGCATTCGCTTTGGTTTCGTCAATACCATATTGTTCTTCCAACTTGGCAAGCAATTCGCCAAATTCACCACGGCCTACATGAAGTAATTTTCCGTCTGCAAAGACAGAGGGCACTCCTTGTATCTTCAGTGCATCTACTTCATCCTGATAAAGCGCACCGTCTATCATTTCATGCGTAATAGCCGGATTCAAAGTAGTCATTGCATTCAGAGCTTGCACTACGTCAGGACAGTTCGTACAAGTCAACGAAACATAAGTGGTCAGATGTATAGGGCCTTTCAGTGCTTTCACACGGTTGCAAACGGCCTCATCGGGAAAGTTCTTTCCTTTGCCATCCAGATTCAGGATAGCCAGAAGCAACGATGTGAACTCATGTCCGTTAGGAATACCACGGAATGTGATTCCGGTACGGTTGCCATTCTTCAGTAAAGTAAACCTCAACGCGTCTCCCTCATTCACTACACAAGTGATGTGATCGGAACAATCCGCTACATCTCCCAGCAGTTCCACCAGTTCGGTTTTGTTTTCGTGGCCGGATGATACGGATATATCAAAAGTAAAGTTTGCCTCCAGCCCAGCAAAAATACCCCTTAGTTGTTCTTTTAATGCAGATTCTAACATATCTTTTTCCTTTCGTTTTTTGAGAAAAAAGGCCGGCAGCGTCTTCCGTTACCGACCTCCCATAATCACCATTATCAAGATCTATCAAATCTTACCTACCAGGTCGATGCTTGGTTTCAGGGTAGACTCACCCTTCTTCCATTTAGCCGGGCAAACTTCTCCGTCATGGCTGGCTACAAACTGTGCAGCTTCCACTTTACGAAGCAATTCACTTGCATCACGGCCAATATTGTTATCATTCAATTCCACCACTTTAATCTTTCCTTCCGGATTGACAACGAATGTACCGCGATAAGCCATACCCTCTTCTTCGATATATACACCCAGTGCACGGCTCAAAGCGCCAGTCGGGTCTGCCAACATCGGATATTGAATCTTGCGAATACTTTCAGAAGCATCATGCCAAGCTTTGTGCACGAAATGAGAGTCAGTACTTACCGAGTAGATTTCTACCCCCATCGCTTTGAACTGATCGTACTTTTCAGCCATATCCACCAATTCAGTAGGACATACGAAAGTAAAGTCAGCAGGATAGAAGAAAAGAATCGCCCATTTACCTTTCAGGTCATTGTTGGTTACAGTTTTGAAAGCTCCGTTGTGAAAAGCCTGAACGCTGAATTCAGGAAGTTGAGAATTTAAAATTGGTTCCATAATCTTTATTGCTTTTATTGTTATTAATTGATTTGACTTATAACATCAGAAACAACGTTTTGTTTTTTGTTTCTGATGCAAAGATAAAGGCAGCCCCCCGCCTTTGCAAAAAAAGTCCAATCGAATATTTCTATGCCATGATAGATGAAATTAATAAAAGCATTTTATAACTTTGCAAGCATAAACAAAAACCTGAAAATATATACGATCATGGAACATCCTCTTGCCCAATTCCTATATTGCCCTGAATGCGGTTCCCCTCATTTTGAGGTCAACAACGAGAAATCTAAAAAATGTGCAGATTGCGGCTTTGTCTATTACTTCAATCCTTCTGCCGCCACAGTAGCACTTATCTTGAATGAGAAAAATGAACTGCTTGTCTGCCGACGTGCCAAAGAGCCGGCCAAAGGAACTCTCGACCTACCCGGCGGATTCATCGACATGAATGAAACAGGCGAAGAAGGTGTTATCCGCGAAGTACTGGAAGAAACAGGGCTGAAAGTTAAAAAAGCCGTTTACCAGTTCACACTTCCCAATATTTATGTTTATTCAGGTTTTCCAGTACACACACTTGATATGTTTTTCCTCTGTACCGTAGAAGACATGAGCCATTTCTCCGCCATGGATGATGTAGCAGATTCTCTCTTCCTACCTCTCTCCGAGATTCAACCGGAAGATTTTGGGCTGGATTCTATCCGGCGAGGACTTAAAAAGTTCTTATCTGACAGATAATTCGTTAAAATATAACAAACTACAGAAACATATCCCCTTTCATTCTGTACTTTTGCATAAACACCCGATTATGAAAAAAGAAATTACTAGACTCATTTGTGCGGCTATCTGCTGCACTCCTATGATAGGATTTGCCCAGACAAGTGATAAGTTCACTTCGACCGACAACCTTTATAAAGAAGGGAAAGAACTTTTCCAGGAAAAAAATTATGCAGCCGCCCTACCGGCACTGAAAGCATTTGTAAAACAAAAGCCTGCCGCCAGCCTTCTTCAAGACGCTGAATACATGCTGGCCAGTTCCGCTTATGAACTGAAAGACAAGAACCGGATCGAAATCCTGCGCAAGTATCTCGACCGCTATCCTGACACTCCTTACGCCAACCGTATTTATGCACTATTAGCCTCCTGCTATTTCTATGAAGGAAAATACGACGAAGCACTGGCACTCTTCAACTCTGCCGACCTCGGTCTACTGGGTAATGAGGAACGGGATGACTGCACTTACCAATTGGCTACCTGTTATCTGAAAACCGATAATCTACGAGAAGCCGCAATTTGGTTTGAAACATTGCGCGCCAACAGTCCCAAATATGCTAAAGACTGTGATTATTATCTCTCTTATATCCGCTATACGCAAAAACGCTATAACGAAGCACTGAAAGGTTTCTTGCCGTTGCAGGACGATTCAAAATACAAGGCACTTGTCCCCTATTACATTGCCGAAATTTATGCACAGCTCCAAAACTATGATAAGGCACAGATTGTAGCACAAAACTATCTGTCGGCCTATCCAAATAATGAACATGCCGCAGAAATGTATCGCATTCTGGGAGATGCCTACTACCACTTCGGACAATATCACCAAGCTGTAGAAGCATTCAACAATTACCTGAACAAAGATCATTCGGCTCCACGTCGCGATGCTCTTTATATGTTAGGGCTCTCCTACTATCAGACGAAAGTCTATTCCAAAGCAGCCGAAACATTAGGCAAGGTTACAACTGCCAATGATGCCCTTACTCAAAACGCATACCTCCACATGGGGCTCTCTTATCTGCAACTGGCGGAAAAAAGCAAAGCCCGCATGGCTTTCGAACAGGCAGCCGCCTCCAGTGCCAATATGCAAATCAAGGAACAGGCAGCTTACAATTACGCTCTTTGCCTGCATGAAACTTCCTTCTCCGCTTTCGGCGAATCCGTCACTGCCTTCGAAAAGTTCCTGAATGAATTTCCGACTTCTCCTTACGCTGAAAAAGTCAGCAGCTATTTGGTAGAAGTTTACATGAATACCCGCAGTTATGATGCAGCCCTGAAATCCATCGACCGGATTGCCAAACCAAGTGCACAAATATTGGAAGCCAAACAGAAAATCCTGTTCCAACTAGGTACACAAGCATTTGCCAATGCTGATTTCACACAGGCTCTTAAATATCTGAATCAATCCATCGCCATCGGACAATACAACCGGCAGACCAAAGCAGACGCTTACTACTGGTGCGGCGAATCTTACTATCGCCTTAACCGAATGACGGAAGCAACCCGTGACTTCAACGCTTACCTGCAACTCACCACCCAGCCCAATAACGAAATGTACGCACTTGCCAACTACAACTTAGGGTATATCGCTTTCCACCGCAAAGACTATACACAGGCAAGTAACTACTTTCAGAAATATATTCAACTGGAAAAAGGTGAAAATACAACCGCACTTGCCGATGCCTATAACCGTATCGGCGACTGCTACCTGCATGTACGCAGCTTCGAAGAGGCCAAACATTACTACTCACAAGCGGAACAAATGAATACTTCTTCTGGCGACTATTCTTTCTATCAACTCGCTCTCGTATCGGGATTACAGAAAGACTATTCCGGCAAAATCACTTTATTAAACCGACTGGTGGGTAAATATCCTTCTTCGCCTTATGCAGTAAATGCCATTTATGAGAAAGGACGTTCTTATGTCCTGATGGATAACAACAATCAAGCCATTACCTCTTTTAAAGAATTACTGAACAAATACCCCGAAAGCCCTGTCAGCCGGAAAGCCGCTGCAGAAATCGGATTATTGTACTATCAGAAAGGAGACTACAATCAGGCTATCGGAGCTTACAAGGAAGTGATCGAGAAATATCCGGGCAGCGAAGAAGCCCGCCTTGCCATGCGTGACTTGAAATCTATTTATGTAGACCTGAACCGCATCGACGAATTTGCAGCTTTAGCAAATGCCATGCCGGGACATATCCGTTTCGATGCCAATGAACAAGACTCACTTACGTATGCCGCTGCAGAAAAGATTTATATAAAAGGCCGGATGGAAGAAGCCAAAACAAGTTTCAACAAATACTTGCAGACTTTCCCGGAAGGTGCTTTCAGTCTGAATGCGCATTATTACCTCTGCCTGATTGGTAACGAACAGAAGAATTACGATATGGTACTTCTCCATTCCGATAAGTTATTGGAATATCCTAACAACCCATTTGCAGAAGAAGCGCTAATCTTGCGTGCCGAAGTGCAGTTCAACCAACAAAACATGGCTGAAGCATTGGCTAGCTATAAAATGCTGAAAGAAAAAGCAACTAGCGTAGAACGTCGCCAACTTGCCGAAACAGGTATTTTGCGTTGCGCCTTCCTGTTGAGAGATGATATAGAAACCATCCATGCAGCTACTGACCTACTTGCAGAAGCCAAACTAAGTCCGGAGTTAAGGAACGAAGCTCTTTATTACCGTGCTAAAGCCTACGCCAAGCAAAAGGCCGACAAAAAAGCACTGGAAGACTACCGTGAACTGGCTAAAGATACGCGTAACTCTTATGGTGCCGAAGCAAAATATCAGGTTGCACAATCACTTTACGATGCAAAAGAATATGCCGCTGCAGAGAAAGAGTTGCTCAACTATATAGAACAGAGCACACCTCATGCTTATTGGCTGGCACGTAGTTTTGTCCTTCTGTCTGATGTTTACCACGCTACGGGTAAAGATCTGGATGCACGTCAGTATCTGTTAAGTTTGCAACAGAATTACCAGGGTAATGACGATATTCAAAGTATGATTGAAAGCAGACTTCATAAATTGAAAGTTGAGAATTGAGAATTAAAAAATAGAAAAGTATGAAACGATCTTATTATATAATAGGAGGACTCGCATTGGCAATCTCAATGCCATCCTGCCTTCAAGCCCAAACTACCCAACCGAAGGATACGACAATGAACCGCACGGTCGTTGTGGAACAAGAATATAACCCGGACATTATGGATGCTTCGAAAGTGAACGTCCTGCCTAAAGTAGAAGAACCGACAGTGAGTAAGAAAGAGGTGGAATATGCTACGACATTCTTTCCGGCTACTTCTGTTCCGGCAGGTCTGATGCGTCCCTATACCGGAAAAGAAATTCAGCCAAGCACTACTCCCGGATATGTACGTGCCGGATATGGCAATTATGGCAATTTGGATGTTCTTGCCAATTATCTATTCCGCCTGTCGAAGAAAGATAAGCTGAATGTACGTTTCCAAATGGATGGGATGGATGGTAAGTTAACTCTTCCTTTCACAGATGGAGAGAAATGGAACGCTTTCTACTACCGCACACGTGCTAATGTGGATTATACGCATCAATTCGATCAATTGGATTTAAATATTGCCGGAAACTTCGGATTGAGCAACTTCAACTTCCAACCGGAAAGCGTAAACAGCAAGCAGAAATTCACATCCGGTGACTTTCATGCAGGCATTCATTTCATTGATGAGACTGCACCACTGCGTTTCAATGCAGAAACAAATCTGTTGATGTATGAACGCCAGCATAACATGTTCAATGAATCTGAAGCCAATACAGGTATCAAGGAGACAATCATACGTACCAAAGGCGATGTCACGGGAGCTATCGGCGACCAACAATCAATAACTATCGCTTTGGAAATGAACAATCTTCTCTACAGCGGATATACAAAGAATGTTTCCACCGGAGATGAATATTTCAAGAACTACACAACGCTTCTTTTAAATCCATATTATGAACTGGATAATGATGACTGGAAACTGCATATCGGAGCCAATGTAGATTTATCTTTCGGATTTGACAAGTCTTTCCGTATCTCACCCGATATCACTGCACAGTATATTTTTTCTGACAGCTACATTGTTTATGCAAAAGCAACTGGCGGTAAGCAACTGAATGATTTCCGCAGATTAGAAAACATCTGTCCTTACGGTGAACTGCCGGAGGCAAATACCACTGCTACTTTGGGATATGTACAACGTCCTTATGATACTTACGAGCAAATCAACGGTAGTATCGGATTCAAAGCAAGCCCTTATCCGGGACTTTGGTTCAACGTGTTCGGTGGTTATCAAAATCTAAAGAACGACTTATCTTATTTAGGTTTTGACCCGAGTAATATTCATTCAGGCTCTTATCTTACTTTTGCTCAAGATAATACAGATAATCTCTACCTTGGCGGTGAAATCAGTTACGATTACAAAGATATCCTCGGAATATCAGCTAAATACACTTATCATAATTGGGACAGCAAAACAGAGGAATATCTGTTGGCTGTGAAACCCGTCAGTGAAATGTCTTTCAATGTACGTATTCATCCGATCTCTGCTCTTAACATAAATCTGGGCTATGATTACATCAGCCGGAAAGAAGTGAAAGAATATGCAAAAATGACCGCAATTAATGATTTGCATATCGGAGCCAGCTATAATGTATTCAAAGGAGTATCCGTTTATGCGCAAGTACATAACCTGCTGAATAAGAAATATCAATATTATTTGGGTTATCCTACAGAAGGATTCAACTTCTTAGGAGGATTGAGTTTCCGGTTCTAAATTAATGAAAGGGGCGTTTCCATTTCCGGATAACGCCCCTTCTCAAAAACTTAAACTTCAATTATTCCGTTGTCTCCACCACAAATCCGCCACCAATAGATTTATAAGCCTTGTATTTCTTCTACCGACAGACCTGTTATCTGTGAAATAGTATTAATAGGAATATTCAAAATCTTCATATTACGTGCTGTTTCTTTTTTTTCTTCCGCACGACCTTCTGCACGACCTTCCGCACGACCTTCCGCACGTTCTGTTAATATATTATCTTTCAATATTACAATATTATCCAAATGACGATAATATGCTTCAAGTTCGGTTTTCGTCATTTTATCAAGTTTCAATCGTTCACGAGCCTCCGTCAAACCGGGAGCAGTAGCACTATCAGGAATATCACCTGTATTCAGATAGCCAATCCATTCTTCCAACGGGCTCTTGGCAACCTGATTAAAGTCATTCACCTTTAGTATATAATATTCAGGATAAAGCTGGCTGACAGCATCGACCTTAAACGTCTGTTTTTGGAACGGAGTCAACTCCAGTACATCATTCTGATGAATCCCTCTGAATTCCGTTTTACCATGATATACTATATCCTTTCCATTGCCTAATGAAAAATAGACAATATTGACGCTATACACTTTACGTACTTTATCATAACCTTCTCCACGATTGATGTACTCGGTCACCAATTTAGAAGTACCAAACAACATACGTTGGAAATAAGCATACTCATTGTTATTCTGAACTTCAATCAGAATAAGTTCTCCTTTAGAGTTCTCCGCAAGCATATCAACACGATTATACTTATCAAACTCATCTTCTTGATTACCCTCACTTTCCAACAATTTCTGAATGACAATCTTTTCATTGAGAAGAGTAGTCAGAAAGCCTTCAAGAACTGCAAAATTGGCTTTATTACGCAATAAGCGTTTCATAGCCCAATCGAAACGAATATAATTACTGGCCATAGGTTCGTCTCCTTTCCCATTTTCTTTTTTCATGCAAACAAAGGTAAGCAGAAAATGTTTAATATCAAGTATATATATCCGATAAAATGGTTCATCCAGCCTTAATATATACGACCGAACGTCCTGAACCATATTTTTTCAAAATTCCTTTTTCAATAAATGCATTAATATCCTGCAATGCCTGTGTTTTTGTCTTTCCAACAAGTAAGGCATAATCCTGCCGGTTAATACATGGATTCTTTTCCAAGAATTTATTAAGTCGCTGCAAGCACTTTTCTTCTGCCAATAGATTCTTCACACGAAAAGGCGAATGATAACGTTGTAATACCAATTCAGTCTCAATATCCTTCTTAAACTGACGGTTGATTCTCAAATTAATATCTTTAAGAGATACTGACGGTGAACGCAAGTCTTTTGAATCAGTCACTTCTTTGTTCACACTCAAAGAAAGAGTAAAATAGCCAATATCACCCAATTCAACGGAAAATCCCTTCAAAAGCAAATGTCTCAATTCTTTCGAAATAGCTTCTATGACACCCACCACTTGTGCATGAGGCATATGCTGAAATGCAGTCACTTGTTCTACAAATTCTTCGGCTGTATAACTTCCCTTCAAAACGACACGTGCATGCAAAGGTTGTTCTTCCCCACTTTTTGTGAGATCGGGAGTCTCATAAAGATCATAATTTACACTCATTATCTATTAGTATTTCATTAGGAAAGATTAAACTCCACTTCCCTATTATTAATTATTTATCATGCTATTGAATCTTCGTTCGACTTAAGTCAAGCGATAGTTTTAGTTAAGTCAAGCGATAGTTCAACTTAAGTCAAACGAAAACCAACTTACTAATGAGACAAATGTACGTAGAATATAGAGAAACTAACCTATACCAATTGATATTTTATTTCCTGCAATAAAATGTAAATCTTAAGATTTTATTAAATTCTCCTTATATTATAAGGTAGGGAGAATCTTTTTTTTTACTTTTGTCCCCGAATATTGTGGTACAAGCCATTATAAAAGAAAGAATTATGCAGAAAAACCTTGTCATTGTCGAGTCTCCGGCAAAAGCAAAAACGATTGAAAAGTTTCTTGGGAAAGATTTTAAAGTCCTTTCTAGTTACGGACATATACGTGATCTGAAGAAAAAAGAATTCAGCATCGACGTAGAGAAGAATTTTACACCCAGCTACGAAATTCCGGCAGACAAAAAGGCTCTGGTTAACACGCTGAAGACAGAAGCTAAAGACGCAGAAACCGTATGGCTCGCATCCGATGAGGACCGCGAAGGAGAAGCGATTGCCTGGCATCTTTATGAGGTCTTAAAACTAAAACCGGAAAACACAAAACGAATCGTATTTCATGAAATTACGAAAAGCGCTATCTTAAAAGCGATTGAACAACCACGAGACATAGACCTCAATCTCGTAAATGCACAGCAAGCACGACGGATTCTGGACCGTATCGTAGGTTTCGAACTCTCTCCCGTGCTTTGGAGAAAAGTGAAACCGGCACTTTCTGCCGGACGTGTTCAGTCAGTTGCTGTCCGCCTGATCGTTGAACGTGAACGTGAAATACATGCTTTCCAAACGGAAGCTGCTTATCGTATCACTGCCGTATTCCTCGTTCCGGACACGGACGGAAAACTGGTGGAAATGAAAGCTGAACTGGCTCGCCGTATCAAAACAAAAGAAGAAGCAAAAGCTTTCCTCAACGCATGTCAGGGAGCAAGCTTTGCCATCGACGATATCACTACCCGCCCGGTCAAGAAAACACCTCCTGCTCCGTTCACAACATCTACGTTGCAACAGGAAGCCGCACGTAAACTGGGATATACCGTAGCGCAGACCATGATGCTCGCGCAACGCTTATACGAATCGGGATTCATCACTTATATGCGTACGGACTCTGTCAACCTCTCGGAATTTGCGACAGCAGGCAGTAAAGACGCTATCATTAAAATGATGGGCGACCGTTACGTACATCCCCGCCATTTCGAAACAAAGACTAAGGGTGCACAAGAAGCGCATGAGGCCATCCGTCCTACCTATATGGAAAACCAGTCCATTGAAGGAACAGCACAGGAAAAGAAACTGTACGACTTGATATGGAAACGTACCATTGCCTCACAAATGGCAGATGCGGAACTGGAAAAAACAACTGCTACCATAACAATAAGTGGCAGCAGCGATGTATTTACAGCCATCGGTGAAGTGATTAAGTTTGACGGATTCCTGCGTGTATACCGTGAATCTTATGACGATGACAACGAACAGGAAGATGAGAGCCACCTGCTTCCTCCTCTGAAAAAAGGCCAGAAGTTGGAACACGGCCCTATCACCGCAACAGAACGTTTCACCCAACGTCCTCCACGCTATACGGAAGCAAGTCTTGTACGCAAGTTGGAAGAACTGGGTATCGGACGTCCGTCTACGTATGCACCTACTATCTCTACCATCCAGCAACGCGAATATGTGGAAAAAGGTAATAAAGACGGGGAAGAACGGCAGTTTAATGTCATGACATTGAAAGATCGTCAGATTAAGGATGAAAACCATACTGAAATTACCGGTGCAGAAAAGGCGAAGTTATTCCCGACAGACACCGGCACTGTGGTAAATGATTTCCTTACCGAATATTTCCCGGACATTCTGGATTTCAACTTTACCGCCAGCGTAGAAAAGGAATTTGACGAGATTGCAGAAGGAGAAGTGAAATGGACTTCTATCATGAAGAATTTCTATGATAAGTTCCATCCGTCTGTAGAAAACACATTGGCTATCAAGACGGAACATAAAGTAGGCGAACGTATTCTGGGAGAAGAACCGGGAACAGGTAAGACTGTTTCTGTTAAGATTGGTCGCTTCGGTCCTGTTGTACAGATTGGTACTGTAGAAGATGAAGAAAAACCACGCTTTGCACAAATGAAAAAAGGTCAATCCATGGAAACCATCACTTTGGAAGATGCACTGGAATTATTCAAATTACCTCGTACACTGGGCGAATATGAAGGAAAATCAGTCAGTGTAGGCGTAGGCCGTTTCGGTCCGTATGTCCTGCATAATAAGGTATATGTATCGCTCCCGAAAACACTTGACCCGATGGAAATTACTTTGGAAGAGGCAGAACAGTTGATTCTGGAGAAACGCCAGAAGGAAGCGGAACGCCACATCAAGACGTTTGAAGAGGAGCCGGAACTTGAGATTCTGAATGGACGTTACGGACCTTATATTACCTATAAGGGTTCCAATTATAAAATACCTAAAGATATCGTCCCGCAGGATTTGAGTTTGGCTAGCTGTTTGGAACTCATCAAATTGCAAGATGAAAAAGGACCAGCGACCACAAAAAAAGGACGATTCGCAAAAAAGAAATAAAAAAAAACAGAAAAAGAGCAAATTATATAATTAAATGTATATATTTGTTCTTTATCTATTTAATACACAAACTTATGAAGCAAACAAATTTAAAGTATTTAATGATAGGAGCACTTATCATATCTTCCATCAGTTGCATGGACAAAGAGCGTGACTTATCCTGGGAGAGAAGACATATGCCAAAAGAAGCATACTTCGACTTCAACATGACCCAAGCTGTTGCTTTGGATATTGATTATTGTTTTAAAAGCGAAAATTATCGTGTCCTTTTTGATGTTTACGATCAAGATCCCATTGAATACTCAACTGACGGCACCGCGTCCAAAAAAGACATAGAGCCTATCTACCGCGCAGTTACAGATGAAGATGGCAAATTCAGCGGGGAGATGAATAATATCTCGGCGGACATCTCGGAAGTATGGTTATCATCGGATTATTTAGCTACCGTATCTCCTCTTAAACTAACGATTGACGAGAGTCATCGGCTTTTATTTAATCAAGATGCATATATCGCTGCCTTACGTTCACAAACGGCATCAAAAACCAGAGGAGTAACCACGAACCAACATACCTATCTAAAAGAATGGAATGTTCTTCCCGATGCAGACTGGGATGACAGAGGAAGACCAACCAACCTGGAACCTAAAATAAATATACCGCCGGCAGACGTACTATACAACATCAAGTATGTTTTCCGAAAGGTTACAGTCAAAGATGAAAACGGTAAAAACAAGGTTATGAACATCAGTCAGAATTATACGGAGTTTTTTGATGGTACCATTAAAATGACTTCAGATATTCCAATTGTTAACCCGACCGAAGTGAGCCTCGTATTTATAACCAGCTCTGCTGCATGGTACAATACAGTTGGATATTATACCTATCCGACCGATAATCCGCCCCAGAGCGCAAGTGATATAAAACAAATAATCGCATTTCCAAACACCTCTCCTATTTACAAGACTTTAGGAGCAGGAGCATTAGTGTGTGGCGAAGAAATAAAACTCAAATATTGGAATGAAGCTACACAAGAATACGAGGACAAATTTCCCGCCGGAGTCACAATTGGCTGGTGCCTGCAAGGTATGGGATTCAAGAGCAAACTCACCTCAGAAACAGATAAAGACAAAGTGGGTGATATTATAAAAGGTATGGGAGCACGCTACTCCACCAGGAATCTAAACACGAATAATACACAAAGAACCGTATCTCTCCGTGATTCCAAGTCCGGGCAGATTGTAGCGGTAGGATTTGAAGATAATACTGACTTTGATTATGCAGATGCCATATTCTATATTCATACGTCAGAAAAGAATGCGATTGACCCGACATTGCCTTCACTGCCTGAGAACCCCGAAGCAATCCCTGAGCAATATAAAATTTCTTATTCCGGCACACTGGCTTTTGAAGATTTATGGCCTAAGTTAGGTGATTACGATATGAATGACGTAATGGTAAAGTACACCAGTACCATGACCCGAAACGCTCTCGACAATCGCATTTACGAAATAGAAGACAAGTTTATCTTACAGCACTGTGGAGGTTATCTGCAAAACGGATTTGGATATCAATTCCACAAGCTCTCAAACAGCAATGTCAAGAGTGTAAAAATAACGGGGCCTGATGCCAATGGTTTATCAAGTTCTATATACATGGAAGGAAAAGAAACAGAGCCTGGACAGTCTCACCCAACCATTTTGTTGTATGACGACATGACCAAATTCAAAAACGTCACTGATGAATCAAAGAAAGAATATACTGTAACCATCACGCTTGATGGAGCCAGTGAGAAAGATGTGGTACCTCCTTACAATCCGTTTATCTTCATCAGTTCCAATGAGGGTAGAGGCAAAGAATTACATCTGATAAATTACCCCCCCGACTGACAAAGCCGACTTATCAATACTGGGAACCGGAAAAGACATCTACAGACCGGAAGAAGGGATGTATTATGTTTCAGCAGACTTGATGCCGTTTGCTATCAATATGCCGGTAAGTAATCTCCCGGTTCCGGAGGAAGGGAAACGAATCGATCAATCATATCCTAAGTTCGCAGGATGGGTATCATCGAATGGAAAACAAAATAAAGATTGGTACAAATAAAGATTAATACGATTTAAATAAGAGCAGGCCGGATATTGGATGGGGAGAATAAAACATGCGGGGTTCCTTTTATATAAAAGAAACCCCGCAAAAGTATATTTTATTCAGAGAAAGTCTTACATCCTGGAAGGAACCTCGATACCCAGTAAATTCATTCCTAAGCGAATGACTTTAGCCACATTAGCAGACAGAGCGATACGGAATACTTTCACCGCTTCATTCTCTTCGCGCAGAATACTATAGTCATGATAGAACTGATTGTATTCTTTCACCAAGTCATAAGTATAATTGGCAATAATAGACGGGCTGTAATCTTCACCGGCTTGTTTTACAACAGCAGCAAAGTCGGCAACCATCTGAATCAACCCTTCTTCCTTCTCACTCAGTTCAATACCAGCCGGAATCTGTTCAGGAATTGTGATACCTGATTCGGCAGCTTTCCGAAGTACAGACTGGATACGTGCGTAGGTGTATTGGATAAACGGACCTGTATTACCATTGAAGTCGATAGATTCTTTCGGATTGAATGTCATATTCTTACGGGCATCGACTTTCAGAATGAAATATTTCAATGCTCCCAGCCCCACAATACGGGCAATATCATCAGCTTCTTCCTGCGTCAAACCATCCAGTTTTCCAAGTTCTTGTGAAGTTTCTTTAGCAGTGGCAATCATTTCCTCCATCAAGTCGTCAGCATCAACTACCGTACCCTCACGGGATTTCATCTTACCTTCCGGCAGTTCCACCATTCCGTAAGAGAAGTGTACCAGACTCTTACCCCATTCGAAACCAAGTTTATCGAGCAAGATAGAAAGCACCTGGAAGTGATAGTTCTGTTCGTTACCTACTACATAAATCATCTTATTAATCGGGTAATCGGCAAAACGAAGTTTAGCCGTACCGATATCCTGTGTCATATAAACAGAAGTACCGTCACCACGGAGAAGGAGTTTATGATCCAGTCCTTCGGCAGTCAGGTCGGCCCATACGGAACCGTCTTCTTTCTTGTAGAAGAAACCTTTTTCCAGACCTTCCATAACCTTTTCTTTTCCTTCGAGGTAAGTATTGGATTCATAATAGATCTTATCGAAGCTGACACCCATCTTCTTGTAGGTTTCGTCGAATCCGGCATATACCCAATTGTTCATCATTTCCCACAATCCGCGTACTTCCGGATCACCGGCTTCCCACTTCACCAGCATTTCGCGGGCTTCCTGCATCAACGGAGATTCAGCTTCAGCCTTTGCCTTCGCCTCATCATCACTCATTCCCTGCGCTGTAAATTTAGCCATCAGCTCCTTTACTTCCGCTTTATAATGCTTATCGAAAGATACATAATAATCGCCTACCAGATGGTCCCCCTTCTTACCCGAAGTTTCAGGAGTTTCACCGTTTCCGTATTTCTTCCATGCCAGCATGGACTTACAGATGTGGATACCACGGTCGTTTACAATATTTGTTTTGACTACCTTATTGCCGTTTGCCGCTACAATGTTAGCCAATGCGTTGCCTAAAAGGTTATTACGCACGTGTCCCAAGTGAAGCGGTTTGTTTGTATTCGGAGAAGAATACTCAATCATCACCAATGGAGAAGCGTCAGTAACCTGCACCAAGCCGTACTGTTCATCTGCCTGGATTTCGTTCAGCAACTCAATCCATGTAGCCGATGCAATAGTCAGGTTCAAGAAGCCTTTTATCACATTAAACGCTGCTACAGCCGGATCGTTTACCTTCAGATATTCACCAATTTCCTGTGCCGTTTGTTCCGGGCCTTTTTTTGACATCTTCAGGAAAGGAAATACCACCAACGTCAAATGTCCTTCAAATTCTTTCTTCGTTTTCTGCAACTGCACCATCTTTTCAGGGACTTCCTGACCGTAAAGTGCTTTGAGTCCGCTGATAACGGACGCTACAAGTTTATCTTCTATCTTCATAATCAAGTTATTTCTTGCGCGCAAAGATACAAAAAAAGGAGACGCATCACGTCTCCTCTCTTAATTTCTTTCAACTATCTATCTTATTCAACAGCTGCAGATAATTCAGCACCAGCTTTAAATTTAGCTACTTTCTTAGCAGGAATAGTAATAGTTGCCTTTGTAGAAGGGTTAATACCAGTTCTTTCAGCTCTTTCGCTTACTGAGAAAGTACCAAAACCTACGAGAGATACTTTGTCACCAGCTTTCATAGCGTTAGTAACTGAAGTGATGAAAGCATCAAGTGCTTTTTTTGCATCGGCTTTGCTCATTTGAGCTTCAGCAGCCATTGCACTAATAAGATCAGACTTATTCATAATACGTAAAATGATTAATTAATATATATGTTACACAAAAGATTATCCCACAATGGATTGATTTCACAAATATAGCCGAACAAAACAACATATCAAATAAAAACATAAAAAAAACGCAGCAAATTATTGAAAAAGAGCTAATAGGAAGTATTTTTCATGCTTTAAAACAGAATTTATTCGTACTTTTGCGTCTATTATCTAAATATTCAGAAATTAAAATGATGCCAACTGTAACTAAAAACCTGATAATTATCAATGTACTAGTATTTTTCGGAACAATCGTAGCCCAACGTTACGGTCTGGATTTAACGAATTATCTGGGATTACATTTTTTCCTTGCAAGTGACTTTAATCCGGCGCAGCTAATCACTTATATGTTCATGCACGGCGGATTCAGCCACATTTTCTTTAATATGTTTGCCGTTTTTATGTTCGGACCGATTCTCGAACAAACCTGGGGCCCCAAACGTTTCCTCTTCTACTATATTCTATGCGGTATCGGTGCGGGACTTATTCAAGAAGGAGTACAGTATATTCAATATGTAACGGAACTTAGTCACTACGCACAAGTGAATATAGGTACAGGCGTTATCCCAATGGAAGAGTATCTGAACATGATGACCACCGTAGGTGCTTCGGGAGCCGTTTACGCCATATTGCTGGCATTCGGTATGTTATTTCCCAATAACCGGTTGTTTATCTTCCCGCTGCCTTTTCCTATCAAAGCGAAGTTCTTCGTTATAGGATATGCCGCAATTGAATTATGGTCAGGACTTGCCAATAGCGCCGGAGACAATGTCGCTCACTTTGCACATTTGGGAGGAATGCTGTTCGGATTGATCCTGATTTTGTACTGGAGAAAAAAAAGCAATAACAATGGGACATATTATAGCTGATTTAAAGGAGACATTCAGAAGAGGAAATATTTTTATCCAACTGATTTATATCAACGTAGGCATCTTTGTAATCGGCACGTTGATCAACGTTTTCTTGCGACTGTTTGAAGTAAGCACCCCCGATATATTCGGTATATTTGCCCTGCCGGCATCCTTTATCGGATTTATTCATCAGCCGTGGTCGTTATTTACTTATATGTTTATGCATGCCGGCATCCTGCATATTCTATTCAATATGCTTTGGCTGTATTGGTTCGGAAGTTTGTTTCTCTACTTTTTCTCGGCAAAACATTTAAGAGGTTTATACGTACTGGGAGGTATTTGTGGAGGGTTGCTGTATATGGTTGCCTACAATGTATTTCCTTTATTCAGCTCGCAAGTAGCGGGGGCAACATTAGTAGGAGCATCGGCCTCCGTGTTAGCCATCGTAGCTGCCACAGCTTATCGTGAGCCTAATTACAGGGTACAACTTTTTCTTTTCGGTGCCATCCGTCTCAAATACCTGGCACTGATCGTTATCGGAATTGATGTATTGTCCATTACCTCAAGCAATGCCGGAGGACATATCGCCCACTTAGGCGGTGCCCTTGCAGGACTTTGGTTTGCCGCCAGCCTAAGCAAAGGAACTGATTTAACTTCCTGGATCAACTGGATTCTGGATGGTTTCATCTCCCTGTTTCAGAAAAAAACATGGAAACGGAAACCGAAAATGAAAGTACACTATGGCAACAGTGCTACCGGTCGTGAGAAGGATTATGATTACAACGCTCAAAAGAAAGCACAGTCTGATGAAGTAGACCGTATCCTGGAAAAACTAAAAAAATCCGGTTACGACAGTCTGACAACAGAAGAAAAGAAAAGCTTGTTCGACGCAAGCAAAAGATAAAAGAATGGAACATATTGGCAAATTTGTCACATATTTGATACTTGCTGTCAACGCTCTCTTTGTGGGAACGTTGATATTAAGTGCTTATAGCCCTTACCTTAACCCGAAAATAAATCCACTTGCCTCCAGTCTGGGACTTGCATTTCCGATATTCCTGACTATTAATCTAATTTTTATCGGTTTCTGGGCATTCGTCAATTACCGCTATGCTCTTTTGCCCGCCATTGGCCTTCTCATTTGTATTCCACAGATACGGACTTATATCCCTTTCAACTCCACCACTAAAACTATTCCGGAAGGAAGCATCAAAATCCTGTCGTACAATGTAATGAGTTTCAGCAATCTGGAGAAGAAAGGCGGAAAGAACCCGATATTGTCTTATCTTGCAGATAGTAATGCCGATATTATCTGTCTGCAAGAATATAACACTGCTACCAACAAAAAGTATCTGACAGAACAGGATGTAAAAAAAGCATTGAAGGCCTATCCTTACCAATCCATCCACCAGCAAGGAAAAGGAGATGTTCAGCTTGCCTGTTTCTCCAAATTCCCTATACTTTCGACACATCCTATCGAATATAAAAGCAATTATAACGGTTCCATGAGATATGTACTGAATGTGAATAACGACACTCTTACATTAATCAACAATCATCTGGAATCTAACAAACTCACCAAAGAAGACAGAGGGATTTATGAAGATATGATTAAAGACCCGAATGCCAGGAAAGTAAAAACCGGACTCAGACAGTTAATAAGAAAACTAGCGGAAGCATCGGCCATTCGGGCTTCACAAGCAGATTCCGTGGCGAGAGTCATTGCCGAAAGTAAATACCCGACAACCATCGTATGCGGTGATTTCAACGATGGTTCCATTTCGTACACACACCGCATCCTAACTCAAGAGCTGGACGACGCATTCACACAATCCGGCAAAGGTCTGGGGATCTCCTACAATCTGAACAAGTTCTATTTCCGCATAGACAACATCTTGATCAGTCCCAACCTGAAGGCCTACAATTGCACCGTAGACCGGTCTATCAAGGCATCAGACCATTACCCGATCTGGTGCTATATCAGTAAACGATGAGAACTGAAAACTCTAATAAAAAAACACTTATGATGATTAAAAAGACACTAACCATTTTAGCAGTAAGTTGTATGATGTACTCCTGTGCTACGAAAACAGAAAGCAATCCTTTCTTTACAGAGTTTCAAACCGAGTATGGTGTTCCTTCTTTTGACAAGATTGAATTAGAGCACTATGAACCTGCCTTTTTAAAAGGTATAGAAGAACAGAATCAAAACATCGAAGCCATCATCGAAAGTCCGGAAATTCCGACATTCGAAAATACGATTGTAGCTTTAGATAACAGCGCACCTATCTTAGACCGGGTAAGCGCCATTTTCTTCAATATGACAGATGCGGAAACTACTGATTCGCTGACCGCACTTTCCATCAAACTGGCACCGGTTCTTTCGGAACATAATGATAATATCTCCCTGAATGGGAAACTATTCAAACGGGTGAACGATGTCTACCAAAAGAAAGATTCATTGAATCTGACGTCGGAGCAAGAACGTCTGCTGGACAAGACTTATAAAAGATTTGTCCGTTCCGGAGCAAACCTTAGCGAAAAAGATCAAGCTCGCCTCCGCGAAATCAACAAGGAGCTTTCTACACTTGGTATCACTTTCAGCAACAATGTGTTGAATGAGAATAATGCTTTCCAACTTTTCGTTGACAAGGAAGAAGATCTGGCAGGATTGCCTGAATGGTTCCGCCAAAGTGCCGCTGAAGAAGCGAAAGCAGCCGGACAACCGGGAAAATGGCTGTTCACCTTGCACAACGCCAGCCGTCTGCCTTTCCTGCAATATTCAGAAAATCGCCCTCTCCGGGAGCAAATATACAAAGCCTATATCAACCGCGGCAACAACAACGATGGAAATGACAACAAGGAAAATATCCGCAAAATCGTTTCTCTCCGCCTGGAAAAAGCGAACTTATTAGGTTTCGACTGTTACGCAAACTTCGTCCTGGATGAAACCATGGCAAAGAACGCCAGCAACGTAATGAGCCTTCTGAACAATCTATGGAGCTATGCACTCCCCAAAGCGAAAACAGAAGCTGGCGAACTCCAAAAGTTAATGGACAAGGAAGGAAAAGGAGAAAAGTTGGAAGCATGGGACTGGTGGTATTACACCGAAAAATTGCGGAAAGAAAAATACAATCTGTCAGAAGAAGATACAAAACCTTACTTCAAACTGGAAAATGTACGCGATGGTGCTTTCGCCGTAGCCAACAAATTATATGGCATCACCCTAAGCAAACTGGAAGGCATACCGACTTATCACCCGGATGTAGAAGTCTTTGAGGTGAAAGATGCAGACGGATCCCAGCTCGGTATCTTCTATGTAGACTATTTCCCACGTTCCGGGAAAAGCGGGGGTGCATGGATGAGCAACTACCGTGAGCAATGTGGAACAACCCGTCCGTTGGTATGCAATGTTTGTAGTTTTACCAAGCCGGTAGGCGACACTCCTTCTTTATTGACCATGGATGAAGTGGAAACCTTGTTCCACGAATTTGGTCACGCCCTGCACGGACTGCTGACCAAATGTGAATACAAAGGAACATCAGGAACCAATGTGGTACGTGACTTTGTAGAACTTCCTTCTCAAATCAACGAGCACTGGGCGACTGAACCGGAAGTGCTGAAAATGTATGCCAAACATTATCAGACAGGAGAAGTGATACCCGACGAAATCATCGAGAAGATACTGCAACAGAAAACTTTCAACCAGGGCTTCATGACCACCGAATTACTGGCTGCCGCTATCCTCGACATGAACCTGCACACGATGACAGATGTAAAGAATCTGGATATGCTTGCATTCGAAAAAGAAGCGATGGACAAGCTTAATTTGATTCCCGAAATAGCACCGCGTTATCGTGTGACTTACTTCAACCATATCATTGGCGGATACGCGGCCGGATACTATAGCTACCTATGGGCCAACGTATTGGACAATGATGCTTTCGAAGCTTTCAAAGAACACGGAATCTTTGATAAAAACACCGCTGACCTGTTCCGCCATAACGTATTGGAGAAGGGAGACAGCGAAGACCCGATGGTGCTTTATAAAAATTTCCGTGGAACGGAACCAAGCCTGGAACCACTACTGAAAAACAGAGGAATGAAATAATTCAGCAAAAAAGCCCTTAAACATCAAATATTTGAGGGCTTCTTACATATAAATGTGAAAAAAAAACTATATTTGCAGCCTTGTATACGGCAAAAAGAACTTGTGTACGACAGAATTTAACTGAAAATTAAATTAAAAAAGTAATCATCATAAATTAAAAGTAAAATGCAAAACAAAGGATTTGTAAAGGTTTTTGCGGTACTACTCACATTGGTATGTTTGTTCTACCTTTCCTTCTCCTTCGTAACACGCCATTATACCAACAAGGCGAAAGAAGTTGCGAACGGTGACCCGAAAGTGGAACAAGACTACCTCGACTCTCTCTCCAATGAGAAAGTATGGTTGGGTAACTGGACGCTGAAACAATGTCGTGAGATGGAGATTAGTTTAGGTTTGGACCTAAAGGGTGGTATGAACGTTATCCTTGAAGTATCTGTACCTGATGTTATCAAAGCACTGGCTGACAACAAGCCGGATGAAGCTTTCAACAATGCATTGGCAGAAGCTGCAAAACAGGCTGTCAACAGCCAGGACGATATCATCACCCTGTTTGTTAGAGAATATCACAAAGCTGCTCCTAACGCAAAACTTTCCGAACTCTTCGCAACACAACAGTTGAAAGACAAAGTTAACCAAAAATCATCGGATGCAGAAGTTGAAAAAGTATTGAGAACAGAAGTAAAAGCTGCTGTTGAGAACTCATATAACGTACTTCGTACCCGTATCGACCGTTTCGGTGTTGTTCAGCCGAATATCCAGAGCCTGGAAGACAAAATGGGGCGTATCATGGTGGAATTGCCGGGTATCAAAGAGCCGGAACGTGTGAGAAAACTTCTCCAAGGTTCTGCTAACCTGGAATTCTGGGAAACTTATACAGCTAAAGAAGTTCTTCCTGCCATGCAATCTGCAGACGCTAAATTGCGCGCTATATTGGCACAGGAGACAGATGTAGACTCTGCCGCTGTAGATTCTTCCAAAGAAGCTCCGCTTGCAGAAGCTACTCCGGCCAAGAAAAGCGTAAGTGCTGCCGACAGTCTTGCTGCTGCCCTGAAAGGAGATGCAGTTGCTGAAGAGAATTCAACAGCCAACCTAGCAGAAATTAAAAAACAATATCCTCTGCTGGCTATCCTGCAATTAAACTCTAGCGGACAAGGTCCTGTCATCGGTTACGCTAACTACAAAGATACTGCTGATATCAACAAATATCTGGCTATGCCGGAAGTTAAAGCAGAACTCCCGAAAGACCTTCGTCTGAAATGGGGTGTTTCTCCTTCTGAATTTGACAAGAAAGGACAGACTTTCGAATTATATGCTATCAAGTCTACCGAACGTAACGGCAAAGCTCCGTTGGAAGGCGATGTAGTAACAGATGCGAAAGACGAATTCGACCAATACAGCAAACCGGCTGTCAGCATGACAATGAACTCTGACGGTGCACGTCGTTGGGCACAGTTGACCAAACAGAACATCGGCCGTTCTATTGCTATCGTTCTTGACAACTATGTATATTCTGCACCAAACGTAAACTCTGAAATCACAGGTGGACGTTCACAGATTACAGGTCATTTTACCCCTGAACAAGCAAAAGACTTGGCAAACGTATTGAAATCAGGTAAGATGCCGGCTCCGGCTCACATCGTACAGGAAGATATCGTTGGTCCGTCATTGGGTCAAGAATCTATCAATGCAGGTGTATTCTCATTCGTAGTGGCTCTGATTCTGTTGATGATCTATATGTGTATGATGTACGGCTTCATACCGGGTATGATTGCCAATGGTGCATTGTTCCTGAACTTCTTCTTCGTATTAGGTGTCCTCTCCTCCTTCCAGGCAGCATTGACAATGTCCGGTATTGCCGGTATGGTGTTGTCACTAGGTATGGCAGTGGATGCGAACGTACTTATCTACGA
Source organism: Bacteroides sp. BFG-606 (assembly GCF_024788145.1). NCBI lineage: Bacteria > Pseudomonadati > Bacteroidota > Bacteroidia > Bacteroidales > Bacteroidaceae > Bacteroides > Bacteroides sp. BFG-606. Next base: position 719,629 of record NZ_JANUIL010000001.1, read on the forward strand.
ACGTACAAAAGAAGAACTTCGTGCGGGTAAAGGTGTGAAGAAAGCACTTGCTGACGGTTATTCCAACGCATTCTCCGCTATCTTCGACTCGAACCTGACATCCATCATCACAGGTATCATTCTGTTTAACTTCGGTACCGGTCCGATCCGTGGTTTTGCCACGACATTGATTATCGGTATTCTGGTATCCTTCTTCACCGCTGTGTTCATGACTCGTATAGTTTACGAACACTTCATGAACAAGGACAAACTGTTGAACCTTACATTCACAACCCCTGTTTCAAGAAACTTGATGACCAACACACGTTTTGATTTTATGGGAACAAATAAAAAATCCCTTATCATCACTGTAGCCATCATCCTCGTTTGTATCGGTTCATTTGCCATGCGTGGTTTAAGTCAGAGTATCGACTTTACCGGTGGACGTAATTTCAAAGTACAATTCGAGAATCCGGTAGAACCCGAACAGATTCGTGAATTGATCTCCAGCAAGTTCGGTGATGCTAACGTTAGTGTTATCGCTATCGGTACAGACAAGAAAACTGTACGTATCAGTACCAACTACCGTATTGAAGATGCAGGAAACGATGTTGACTCTCAAATCGAAGCATACTTATATGAGACTTTGAAACCTGTGCTGACTCAAAACATCACTCTAGCTACCTTTATCGACCGTGATAATCACACTGGTGGTAGTATTGTAAGTTCTCAAAAAGTGGGTCCAAGTATCGCAGACGATATCAAGACAGGTGCTATTTATTCTGTAGTATTGGCATTGATTGCTATCGGTCTGTATATCTTAATCCGTTTCCGCAACATCGCATATAGTATTGGCTCTATCGTAGCTCTATCGTGCGATACCATCATGATTATCGGTGCTTACTCATTGTTATGGGGCATCGTTCCATTCTCACTGGAAATCGATCAAACATTCATTGGGGCTATCCTGACAGCTATCGGTTACTCTATCAATGACAAGGTAGTAATCTTCGACCGTGTGCGTGAGTTCTTCGGCCTGTATCCGAAACGTGACAAACGTCAGTTGTTCAACGATTCATTGAACACTACACTTGCACGTACTATCAATACATCATTAAGTACATTGATCGTATTGCTGTGTATCTTCATCCTTGGTGGTGATTCAATCCGCAGCTTTGCATTCGCAATGATCTTGGGTGTTGTTATCGGTACATTGTCATCACTGTTCATTGCATCTCCGATTGCATACAACATGATGAAGAACAAAAAAGTTGTACCAGTAACTACGGAAGAATAATAAATTCCAGAAATAGAAAAAGCCTCTTCCGAACAATTCGGTAGAGGCTTTTTCTATTGATTATTAAAACAAATAGAAGCTATAAGACGTTCATCTTAAAAGAAGCCATTGTTAAACTTAAAACCAGATACAGCATGAAAGCAAACCAAAACAACTTCTCACAGATTCTCCGTAGTAGCCCCGAGGGGAATCGAACCCCTATCTAAAGTTTAGGAAACTTCTATTCTATCCGTTGAACTACAAGGCCGCTTCAAATTTGCTTGCAAAGATAACGGTTTCTGTCGATTTAACAAGAATAAAAATACAGGTTCCTTTCAGATATTTCAAATAATTGGCGTCAATAGGACAATAAAGTTCGATTTATTTTGATAATTCGATTAACTTTCCGACCTTTGCGCTCACAAATTGAAAGTAAAATCAGTTTTTAAATTAAATATAGTAATTAAAGTTATGGCAGACGAAATGATGGTTAAAGAATTGGAGGAAGTAGTAGTACGTTTCTCCGGCGACTCCGGCGACGGTATGCAGCTGGCCGGCAACATCTTCTCGAACGTGTCGGCTACGGTAGGAAATGACATCTGTACATTCCCCGACTACCCGGCAGACATCCGCGCCCCGCAAGGTTCACTGACCGGTGTTTCCGGTTTTCAGGTCCACATCGGTGCCGGACAGGTTTACACTCCCGGAGACCGTTGCCACGTATTAGTGGCTATGAATCCTTCCGCACTGAAAACACAAATCAAATTCTGTAAACCGCAAGGACTTATCATTACCGACTCCGACTCATTCGAAGCCAGAGATTTGGAAAAAGCACAATTCAAGACTGACAATCCTTTTGAGGAATTAGGCATAAAACAAGGAAGTGCTGGAAGTTCCCATCTCTTCCATGTGTAAAGAGAGCCTGAAAGACTCCGGGCTAGACAATAAATCAGCACTCCGTTGTAAGAACATGTTCGCACTCGGACTGGTTTGCTGGTTGTTCAACCGCAACCTTGCCGCTGCTGAAAAAATGTTGCGTGAGAAATTCGCCAAGAAACCCGAAATTGCAGAAGCTAATATTAAGGTATTGAACGATGGTTTCAACTATGGTGCCAACACACATGCTTCTGTCTCTACTTATAAAATTGAAAGTAAAGCTCCGAAATCAAAAGGACTTTATACAGATATCAACGGAAATAAAGCAACGGCTTATGGCTTGATTGCTGCTGCCGAGAAAGCAGGTCTGGAACTCTACCTGGGTTCTTATCCTATCACTCCGGCCACTGATATTCTGCACGAATTAGCTAAACATAAATCACTGGGAGTAAAAACCGTACAGTGCGAAGATGAAATCGCAGGTTGTGCTTCTGCCGTTGGTGCCGCTTTTGCCGGTGCTTTGGCTGTAACGACTACTTCCGGCCCCGGTATTTGTTTGAAAAGTGAGGCTATGAACCTTGCTGTAATTGGCGAACTTCCATTGGTGATTGTGAATGTGCAACGTGGCGGTCCGTCAACAGGTTTGCCTACTAAATCAGAACAGACAGACTTATTGCAGGCACTTTACGGACGCAATGGTGAAAGTCCGATGCCGGTGATTGCCGCAACTTCACCGACAAACTGTTTCGATGCCGCATACATGGCATGTAAGATTGCTCTGGAACACATGACTCCGGTTGTACTGCTGACAGATGCTTTCGTTGCTAACGGCTCGGCTGCCTGGAAACTTCCTAACTTAAACGAATATCCTGCCATCAATCCTCCATACGTGACTCCGGGCATGGCTGGTAACTGGACTCCATACCAACGCAATGAAGAAACCGGTGCACGTTACTGGGCGATTCCGGGAACTGAAGGATTCATGCACCGCATCGGTGGTCTTGAAAAGAGCAATGAAACAGGTGCGATCTCTACCGAACCTGAAAACCATAATAAGATGGTTCATCTCCGCCAAGCTAAAGTGGATAAGATTGCAGACTATATCCCCGAACTCGAAGTACTGGGTGATGAAGATGCAGATTTACTGATTGTTGGTTGGGGCGGCACGTATGGTCATCTCCGTCTGGCTATGGACTTTATGCGCGATCATGGAAAGAAAGTGGCTTTCGCACACTTCCAGTACATCAACCCGCTGCCAAAGAATACAGCCGATGTATTGCGTAAATACAAGAAGATCGTAGTAGCTGAACAGAATTTGGGACAATTCGCAGGTTTTTTACGGATGAAGATACCCGGATTGAACATCAGCCAGTTCAACCAAGTGAAAGGACAACCTTTCGTTACGAGAGAATTGATAGATGCATTCACTAAATTATTGGAGGAATAAAAGATGAGCGATAAAGTATATACCGTACAAGATTATAAATCAGGCCAACCTCGCTGGTGTCCGGGATGCGGTGACCACGCTTTCCTGAACTCACTGCACAAAGCTATGGCCGAATTGGGAGTAGCTCCGCACAATATTGCCGTCATTTCCGGTATCGGTTGTTCTTCCCGCCTGCCCTACTATGTAAATACGTATGGCTTCCACACGATTCACGGACGTGCCGCTGCTGTTGCAACAGGTGCAAAAGTGGCCAACCCTGATTTGACAATCTGGCAAATTTCCGGTGACGGTGACGGTCTGGCAATTGGTGGTAACCACTTCATCCACGCATTACGCCGTAACATCGATTTGAATATGATCCTGCTGAACAACCGTATCTACGGTTTGACAAAGGGACAATATTCACCGACTTCGGAACGTGGACTTGTTACGAAATCATCTCCTTACGGTACCGTAGAAGATCCATTCCATCCGGCAGAACTTGCTTTTGGTGCCCGTGGACATTTCTTTGCACGTTGTATTGCAGTAGACGGTGCCGCTTCTGTAGAGGTATTGAAAGCTGCTGCTAATCACAAAGGCGCCTCTGTTATAGAAGTTCTGCAAAACTGCGTGATCTTCAACGATGGCACTCATGCTTCTGTAGCCACCAAAGAAGGACGTGCCAAGAACGCTATCTATCTGGAACATGGCAAACCCATGTTGTTTGGTGAAAACAAGGAATTCGGATTGATGCAGGAAGGTTTCGGACTGAAAGTGGTGAAACTTGGTGAAAATGGTATCACAGAAAAAGATATTCTTATTCACGATGCCCACTGCCAAGATAATACGCTTCAGTTGAAACTAGCGTTAATGGAAGGTCCTGATTTCCCGATTGCACTCGGTGTGATCCGCGATGTAGATGCTCCAACCTACAATGATGCTGTAATTGGACAGATTGAAGAAATCAAAGGCAAGAAGAAATATCATAATTTCCAGGAATTGCTAATGACTAATGATACTTGGGAAGTGAAGTAATTCACCACTTCAATCCATAAAAGAATGAAAGGCGTAGAAAGAGAATTGATTCTCTTGTCTACGCCTTTCATTCTTTCTATCGTGTAACCTATAGTTATATCAACCTATTCGAGAGCAGTGCCACCCACTTTTTCCGGCCAATACGGATTCTGATAAATAACAGAATTATCTGTACTATTATCAGGAGACGCAAGTCTCATTTCATTAATAGCAACCGGACTCAAATAGTTGGCTTTAGCCCAAGAATATCCATCATATACCTGATTATTGATTCTCACCTTGCTAAAAGGACGAACATACTTGAATTCTCTGGAGGAAATATTAGAAGTAGCATCATCCGGATCATCTTTTAAAGTAACGTCTTCCGGAAGTTCATAAGTTTTATAAGCCTCTTCCCAAAAGTTATACCCTTCAGGAATAAACTTATTAGTAAGTACGCCATCCCAAGCTCTCCAACGCACCAGGTCATCCCAACGCATTCCTTCACCTATAAACTCGCAACGACGTTCTCGACGGATATTATATAAGGTAGCATCCACTTCATACGAACCGGGATGAGCGGCCAAATCTGTCTCCTTATTCATATCGGTATTGTCAATGGTTGTCTGGAAACTGCCTGTAATGCCTGCCCGATTGCGTACTGCATCCCAATAGCTTTTCGCTTTGCCATCTACCTTATTATTACGCAAATAGTAGGCTTCCAGATAATTCAGATAAGCTTCGACACCACGAAAGATAATGCACCCTGTAGTCGATTGCGACTGACCGGAAATAATCTGCTTATTATTATATGTCAAGCATTTCCGAATCCGATACCCTGTATTATCAGATGTTTGGGCTTCCAATGATATAATATTAGGCTGTTTGAATTCTTCAAGTGCAGGCTCTTCTGTCGAACTGGATGGAAGCAAATCCTTCTCGCCCAAAACAAACATTTGCAGACGCAGATCACGATTCTCTTTCACATCCATGATAGTTTTGTCACCTTTATATTCATTTCCTGCTGCATAATAGGGAAGTCCGTCTTCCATGACAAAACAATCTACAAAACTCTTCAGCATACCATTATTGCCTCCACTAAAAATATAAGCCGGTGTACCATGCGTGATTGACACGCCACTACCATTCATATATTGCTTCCAGAAAAGAACTTCGGAATAACTGCTCATATCTTCTTCCGCAAACATCTCGAAATACGGATTCCAGCCAACAATCCCCGATATGTTTTTCGGATTGGTCAGACCGGTATTATTGGTCAAAGTAATATCATCAGCCACCTGTTCCGCTGCTTTCATAGCCTCATCCAGAAAGAAATTGATTTCATTATCCATGTTCGTGGAGAAATCGGTATGTATTCTCTTACCCGGCCAGGTCGCATCCCCTGGCACACGCCCTGTCCCTTTATGATACTTTTCAAATGTAGCCTCATACAAAGCAACACGCGACTTTATTAATAACGCACAATTCTTTGTTAATCGTGTTTTGTTTCCTGAAATATCATCCACCATATATTTGGCGGCGGAATCGAGCTGATTGATGATAAAACGAGCTACGAGATTACGCGGCTGACGAACAGATTTCTCTATCAAAACAGACTGATCATCCGGCAAGACTTCGGTTATAATTGGAAAATCTCCGAATGATTTCAGCTTACTGTAATAAATCCATGCACGGATAAAGTACATTTCGCCGACATAGTGAAGAATCTGTTCACGATTGCCCTCAATCTTGCCCGCCTCGAATTTAGGAAGCACATTTTCGAAGAAATAATTGCAATAGCGGATTTGAGTAAAATCCCAGCCACCTCCAGTATTAGGAACACGCCACTGGTCTTTCTCAAAATAGGTAGAAGAATATCCTCCGGCTACCATATTATCTGTATTCTGGTCATTGTTCACTGTACCGACTCCATATCCACCATGCGTTGAAAAGATACTGTTGTACTGCGAGATACTATATGCAGCCAAGTGGTCCGTCGTATTGAAATACTCTTGCGGAGTCACCTGATCCAGAGGCGCCATATCCAGAAAATCATTACAAGATGTAAGCGACCACGTAGCTCCTGCCATCAAGATTGTTTGTAATATAATATGTTTCAGTTTCATAAGCCTTAAAATTAGAAGTTAACATTTAAACCTACCGAGATGGTGCGCTGCAACGGATAGAGTTTACCATTATTCGCATCATAAGTGCTTTCCAAAGCCTCCGGGTCGAAAATCTTGGACATATGAGAGAATGTCAACAGATTGTCACCCGACACATATACGCGAACTGAAGACATTCCAGCTTTATTCGTCCAGCTCTTAGGCAACGTGTAGCCAATCTGAACATTCTTAATACGGCAGTAAGCTGCATTCTGAATATAACGGCTCTGCACCGCCATATTTCTCGAATCACTTTTCAACACGCGTGGATAATAGGCATTTGTATTAGCACCCAACGGGTCACCCTCCGGGCGCCAGAAGTCCCAATGTTCCTTAAATCCGGTAGCCTGCCATTCGTCCACTCCATTGGCTCCCCAGAAATAGGGACCGCTCAACACATAATCGCGCTTGGCCACTCCTTGCAGAAATATACGGAAATCCACACCTTTCCATGCTGCATCCAACGTGATACCATATTTAAATCGAGGTGTATTATTGCCCAAAATCACACGGTCACCGGGTTTCTCTGTGGTATTTTCACCTGTCGAGATCACTCCATCGCCGTCTACATCCTTATACATGATATCACCTGCTCCCCACTTGCTTCCCAAAGAAGACTGATCCACTTTGGCCAAGTGAGCGTCCATCTCTTCCTGTGATTGTGCGATACCTACCGTTTCATATCCCCAGATTTCTCCTTTCATCATTCCCGGATAATATGCTTCGGAAAGTTTGTTGTTTTCATTCGGATAGCGAGTGATTTTCTGTTGGTCATCGGCTAACGTAAATTTAGCACCATAAGAGAAATCACCAATCATATCTCTCCACCCCAGTTCCAGCTCAAAACCATAGGATTTCATATCGGAATTGTTGATTTTCGGAGGAGTAGCACCCAGTACGGAAGACAATTCCGGAGCCGGGCCAATCATATCATACGTCCAACGCACAAAGTAGTCGAACGAACCGGTCAAGCGATTATTAAACAGCCCCCAGTCCAAACCGATATCCCAGGTTTCAATCGTTTCCCAAGTCTTCAAGCTGGAGACGATACCGGGTAGGCTTGCATAATTCGGTCTTTTTCCATTCACCAACCAGTTATAATCAGTGCCTTGTGGCATCGTCTGATAGAAAGGATACCATGCATCCTTAGTATCCGTATTACCCAACTGCCCCCATGAACCTCTTAATTTCAATACATCAATATGAGCTTTATCGGCTATATTCCTGAAGAAATCTTCACGTGCTATATTCCATCCGACTGACAATGACGGGAAAAATCCCCAACGCTTGTCATTAATGAAACGGGACGAACCGTCATAACGACCGTTCAACTCTATCAGATAGCGTTCTTTATAATTATAGTTGATACGCCCGAAGAATCCGGCTACCCCATTGTGTGCATATCCACCGGAAGTAGTAGGAGATTCCGTTGCTGTATTCAGTGTAGGCACAGAATTGGAGATCAGCGTATTCTTCTGCCCCGACAAACTTCTTGTCTTATACAACTCCGCATTAAAACCTGCCATCACTTTAAAGTAATGACCGCTTTCATATTGTTTAAAATAATCGGAATAGATATTCGTGCTGTAATAATTCTCTTTATAATTATATTCGTTCACAACGGAACTGCCGGCTCCATAACTTCCCCATGGTATAGAATACGGATTACCGTCACCGTCATGAGAGAAGATAGGTAATACTTCCCAATGTTCATTTTTGTTTTCCGTTCTTAGAGCACCCTCGATATTAATTGTCCAGTTCTTGACCGGTTCAAACACAAACTGCAACTGTTGAGTATTCAAGTCTTTCTGGTTGGTTTGTCGGCCACCATCCTCCAATTCTGTAATTTCCACACCATTCATGGGATAGCCATTAGGATCGTAAGCCGGACAGGTGGGCCAGCGGCGAGCGATATTATGGAAGAATAGCCCGGTCAGATAAGAGGGTCGGTCAAAGTCCTCACGTGTCCATTTGGTAGAATAGTTCACTCTGAACCAATCTGTGATCTGCGCTGTAATGGTGCTGTTCATTGTATAACGTTGCAAATTATCTTCACCATGCCGCAACAGACCGTTCTGGTCCATAAAACTACCGCTCAATGAAAATTGGATTTTTTCATTACCTCCCGAAATACTTAGATTATGTTCTTGAGATGGCACCCAGTCATTGTAGAATTCTTTAAACCAATCCGTATTGGCATTCGCTCCGCCATAATTGTTCCAACGGTTATTATTCGTATTCAGTGTTGTGACGGATGTTATCTTTCCCTCCTGATAATCTTTTATTTTCTGTAACTGCTCGGATGAGAACGGAGCCTCACCGGATCTGCCCGCATTCTCTGCGGCACGATTAAAGTACTGGGCAAAAGTATATGAGTCCATCATTTCAGGCACTGATACCGCGTCGCTGAAACGGACATTTCCATTATAACTGACTCTGGCTTTACCCGCTTTCCCTTTCTTGGTTTGAATCAGAATAACACCAAAAGCAGCACGCGCCCCATAAATAGAGGCAGAAGCAGCGTCTTTCAAAACAGAAACCGTTTCTATATCATTCGGATTCAACGAATTAAGATTACCTTCGATACCGTCAATCAACACAAGTGGAGACGACCCGGAACCATCACCGATTGTTCCTGCACCACGAATATTAAAACTCATCGAACCATCCAAGGCTCCACCTTCACTTCCTACCGTGAAGTTCAATCCTGGCACTGTACCCTGCAGGGCCTGCGCCACATTGGTTACAGGACGTGCAGCCAACACTTTCGCATCAACCATACCTACCGCACCGGTTACATTTACTTTTTTTGTGTTCCGTAGCCTACAACGACTACTTCGTCGAGCTGTTCCGAATCTTCTTTCATAACGATATTAAGGGGTGTCCCATCAGCTTTCACGGTAATAGTTTTATAACCAATAAACGAAAGTGAGAGAACTGCTCCTTTGGGGGAATCGATAGAGAAGCGTCCGTTGAGATCAGTAACAGTACCTGTGGCAGTACCTTGCACCTTTACAGAGACTCCAATAAGAGGTTCTCCGTTTTCATCCACTACAACACCTATAGTCTTTACTTTTTGCTGCTGTATATCAGCAGTTTCCTGTGTTTCATTAGTATTAGCTACTGCTTGCATAGGTTGTGTGCACCATAACAATAAAAATAGCAACTGCTGCCATTTTCAGGCAACGTGTTCCCCGTCCTTCCATAAAGGCCGGGCATCGGTTAGTTTTTCTTGTCATACTTTAATTTATTCAGTTAGACATTAGTAAGTTAGAATTTCTAAGGTTTTGTGGTGCCTTCATATATTATTTGACACCATGTTTCAGGCAATTTGTGTGTTTAGTTTTCCATAGGCTTTTCTATTTTTATCTTAGGTTAATATTTGCCAGAGTTCTTGACGAACTTGGTTTTACCTATGCTTGGAAATACAACTTGGAAGGACATTTTAGATAAAACAATCATCCATACACTCGCACAGTTTTGAGTTCGATACTATTTGTATGTAAATTGCTATATAATAAATACTTATTTTGGTACCGAAGGCAAGTTGATAAAACTGTTATCACATTTTTGTTGCCAGAAAGCACAACGATCCAACTATTTTATTTTAAAATATTTTAGTAGATTCACTTGCGTAATACTTTATTTTATTCTACTTTTGTTTTACTATAATGATATTATAAACGATTATTTTGTTGTTATTAAGAATTAAAAATAATAAGGCATTCGTTTTCATATCAAAATAAAACCAAGTTCGTCAAGAACTCGGTTTTCATTTCTCTCTTTCTCTAATCGATATTGCAATATACACTACCCATTTCCTTTGACTAAATAACACCTATCTATCAATATCATTAACTTTATGGATAGAGAACTGATGATAAGAAGCTATTTTAACAGGTACTTATTTATAAATAAAAAATGGAGAAGAGTGGAGAAAAGGGTAGAAAACTGGAACCTGGTTCATAGTTATAAACTCAACACTAGATTTCTGAAAACGAATATACAACTATTAAGAAGCATTTAGAAGGTTCACAGGTTTCATTTTCAGTTTAACAACTATGAATCAACGTTTTACAGTGACATAAAGCACAAAACACAGAAGATATCATCTTTCACCATTAGGGTCTTTCATATAGATTAAGGACATATATATCCAATATACAGGGCATATATACGCAATGTGTTGGATATATATATCCAACACATTGCGTATATATACTCTACAATTCAGGTATTAATATCCTAGGGATAGAGTATTAGTGCCTGATTACTTAGGTGCTAATTTCCGGTTGACGGCAGTTTTATTTGTTTTAAACCTGCGAACAGTTTGTTTCATGCCTCGAAACAGATTGTTTACCGGCATGAACAAGGCATTTGATGCATCGGTAATTATAATTCAATCGCAGCCTTTAAAGGTAATTGATTGGAAGCCGGACCGACAAGAATCTCAAATACACCCTTTTCTACTACAAAGCGGTGTTGATTCATATCGTAATAAGAAAATGCGTCTTCATTCAATACAATAGAAAGGCGTTGTGTCTCTCCTTTCTTCAAGAACACCTTATCATAGCCTTTCAGTTCTTTCAAAGGACGGGGAACGGAAGATTCTACATCATGCACATATACCTGGGCTATTTCCGAAGCATCCATTTTTCCTGTATTCTTTATATCAAAGCTAACCGTCACCTGATGTTCACCGGTTTTCTCCACAGCTAAATTACTATAAGCGAAAGTAGAATAAGACAGCCCATAGCCAAATGGATAAAAAGGTTCTTTGCCCGAACGGTCATATCCCCGATAGCCAACAAAAACACCCTCTGAATAATCGACACGCTTAATCTCCGCTTTCAGATTCTCATAATAGCTGTCATGCACCGGATTATCTTCCCATTTCTTTTCGATAGAAATCGGCAACTTACCACTCGGAGAAATCTTTCCGGTCAATATTTCGGCTATTGCCTGTCCACCCTCCTGTCCGGGATACCATGCCATCAAAATCGCTTTTGCAGCCTCATGCCAAGAGGTAAAGTCAACTCCACCGCCAGCATTTAACACTACTACCAGATTCGGATGCAGAGAAGCTACTTTCTGAATGAATAATTCCTGATAATGTAACAAGCCAAACGGGCGATCGAACCCCTCTCCTTCTGTATTGCTATTGAAACCGGTACAGAATACAACGTTATCCACCTTTGCCAATCCTTGACGAAGTTTCTCTTCATTCAGCCTGGATGCTTTAAAACGGATAATTGCTGAAGAGATATTATCAAAAAACTCGATTCGGAAACTGTATTCTTTACCTGCCTCAACCGGCAGTTCCACTTCACGGCTTGAATATGAATGATTACCCCAATCGCCTGTAATATGCTTATCATTCACAAACAGGCGATAACCATCATCGCCACCAATGGATAGTTTTAATAATCCATCCTTTTGAGACATATAACTGGCTGTCCAACGGACAGAAAATCCATCTTCCGGAAAACCTTCCAGTGGTGCTCCATATTGCCAGTCATAATCAACTGATGCTTCTGTACGAGTGACCTCCGGTTGTCCCGAAAGCGTTTTATTCTTAAAATATTCGGCTTTAAATCCTTTCGTCTGCCGAGCGGCATCCGCATAAAATTCATGAAGAATATCCTCATAAATCACATCGTCCGTCAACTGAACGAGGTTCTTTTTTTCAGTTTTCCCAGTCCCTCACTAACAGATACCGTAGAAAATGGAGTTACAAAACCACTTCCACCACCTGTAGGAATGCGGTCGGCATTGGGCCCCATCACAGCAGTCTTTCCTTTTAAGGGGAGTAGATTTCCTTCATTCTTCAGTAAGACTACACCTTCGCGTGCCAGTTCTAAAGCAGCCTGGCGGGAAAAAGGATTATCCTGCGCGATGTTACTGTCTTTCTGTTCCTTATCCAGCATGCCGTAAGCAATCAAGGTCTGCAAGATATGCTGCACTTTCAGATTGATGGTTTCTTCTGTCACCGTACCGTTTTTGATAGCAGGTATAAGATTGTCGACATTCATAAAACGTCCTTTCGGCATTTCAAGATCAAGTCCGGCATTAGCGGCTCCTACGGCAGAATATACGGAAGTCCAGTCCGACATTAAGATACCTTTAAATCCCCAGAGATTACGCAAGATATCAATATTCAACCATTTATGTTCGGTAGCATGGACACCGTTCAGAAGATTATAGCTGTTCATAACAGCACTCACATTCGCTTCCTGTACAGCTTTCCGAAAGGCCGGAAAATAAATCTCGTGCAAAGTACGTTCGTCTATGTCCGAACTGGCATGATGACGGCTCCATTCCTGATTATTAGCTGCAAAGTGCTTGATGGTGGCAATAACTCCTTCCGATTGCACGCCCAGGATATATTGTTTAGCCGTTTCACCCGTTAAATAAGGGTCTTCGCCAAAGTATTCAAAGTTACGTCCACACATAGGAGCGCGGTAGATATTTACTCCCGGCCCGAGCAGTATATTCACTCCTCTAGCTTTGGCATCCTGTCCCAATCCTTGCCCCAGTTGATAAAGCAGACTCCGGTTCCAGGTAGAAGCGGAAAGTATTCCAGAAGGATAGAGAGTGCTCTTGGGGGCATGATTACGAATTCCCTGCGGTCCGTCCGCCAGTTTTATTTCAGGAATTCCCAAACGGGGGATTGCACGAAGCGAGAAGCTGGTATATCCGGAGATATACTCTATTTTCTCTTGCAAAGTCATTTTAGATACAATTTCCCTGGCACGTTGTTCGGCTTGGGGAGTGATTGTCTGCGCACAGGTTAATATGCTCCATGCAAGCATACATAAACCTATGCCTCCTATTTTCTTTTTCATGGTGATTTTGTATTAATATAGCATATGTCAAAAACCAACTTGGCTATCAGCTCTTGACACACTTTTGTTCTTTACATTTTTAGTCTATCAGTTCTATTTTAACGGTCTGTCTCTGTACCAAAATATGATATTCTCCGGCTTCAAGGAATCGTTTACCATCCTCATTGACAAAACCGAAATCACGTTCCAGGTCTATGTCAAAACGGAAAGTCTTCGTTTCTCCGGCTTTAATCAACTGTTTCTCAAAATGTTTCAGTTCTTTCACCGGGCGGGTAATCGAGCAATACGGATCGGATATAAACCAATGAACAGTCTCTGCTCCATCGCGAGCACCGACATTGGTGACAGTCACTTCTGCAGACAATCGATCGCCGCGCTTCACTTTAGTAGCAGAAGGGGTAACGGTGCCATACTTAAATTCGGTATAACTTAATCCATGCCCGAACGGATACAACGGATCGCTTGTTATATCTTTATAGAATCCTTGATGCCCACGTCCGCTCTTGCGGCGATTGTAATAAATAGGAATTTGTCCTGTGGAATAAGGGAACGTCATGGCAAGTTTACCGGATGGGGTGATACGTCCTGATAATATACCGGCCATCGGCAACGCTCCATTCACACCCGGTTGCCAGATTTCCAGTATAGCATCGGAAATCGGTTCCAGACGATTCAATTCCAACGGACGTCCATTCACCAATACCAGTACAATAGGCTTTCCGGCTTTCTTCAGTTCTGCGGCCAGCTCTTCCTGAATCTGCGGCAATGCGATAGAAGAACGGGAAGCATTCTCACCACTCCAGGTCATCATCTCACCCAAACAAAGAACAACTACATCAGACCAGCGTGCAGCTTCCAATGCTTCTGCAAATCCTTCTCTGTTATCTCCTTTCGTAGCACAGCCTGCTGCATAACGCAATTCAGCTTTTCCTGCAAATTCAGTAGCCAGTCCATTATAGAGCATGACAACATCCGTATCTTTTCCATGACCACACCAGGAACCCAACAAGTCCCAACCATTTTTTGCCATTGGTCCTATCACGGCAATCTTCTTTTTATCAGTCAGCGGTAATGTTTTGTTTTCATTTTTCAGCAAGACCATGGATTCCGCCGCAAGCCGGGCTGCAATATCCATACTTTGCGGACGGAAGAAACGTTCTTTCTCACTTGTTGCGGGAGTATAAGGACGTTCGAAAAGGCCGAGACGGAATTTCAAAAGTAAAACACGACGTACAGCTTCATCTACTTGAGCTACCGATACTCTGCCCTCTTCTACCAACTCTTGCAAATGGCGGTCGTAAGCATGAGACATCATATCCATTTCAAGACCGGCAGTAAACGCATGCCAGGCTGCTTCTTTTTTGGTCGCTGCCAATCCCTGATTTTTCAACTGTTCGATGGCTCCCCAATCGGAAACAATAAATCCATCATGCCCCCAACGTTTCTTTAATATCTCGGTCATTATGTAAGGATTGGCCGAACCCGGCACACCGCTGATATCATTAAAGGAACTCATCAGTGTTGCCGCACCTGCTTTCACACCCATCTCGTAAGGGAGCAGATAAGTATCCCAAAGAGTTTGTTTGGAGATCTCGGTATAGACATAGTCACGCCCGGCTTCGGATGCCCCGTAACCTACATAATGTTTCAGACAAGCTGCCATACGGTTTTCTGCTGACAAGTCATCTCCTTGATAACCTTTGACGGAAGCTGCACCGAATACCCCGTTTGTATAAGGATCTTCACCATAACCCTCTGCCACACGTCCCCAGCGAGGATCACGAGCCACGTCAATCATCGGTGAGAAAGTCCAGTCCACTCCCGACATACGCGCTTCCTGTGCAGATACAGCACACGCCTGCTCTACCAAATCCGGATTCCAGGAACAAGCCTGTGCCAACGAAATAGGATACACGGTACGGAAACCATGAATTGCATCGTAGCCGAAAATAATAGGAATACCCAGACGAGACTCTTCCATCGCTTTTTTCTGCATACTATTACGCAGTGCGGGATTTGTTTCGAAGTAAATCAGAGAACCGATTTCTGCGGGCACTTTCTTCACTTCTTCACCTACATTATTCACATTGTTATTCCGTCCCAGGGTATATTGATTAAGCTGCATCACTTTCTCTTCCAAAGTCATGCGGGATAGGAGATCATCTACGCGTTTCTCAATCGGAGCCTTTGCGTCTTTATATAGTGCAACATCTTTTTTATCTTTTGCCGAAAGGGTGCATATAGAACCTAGCAAACATAATCCGTAAACCAATACTTTCTTTCTCATCGATGTTTTCGTCGGTTAATTAGTATATAAATATAGCTTTATCAGACAGCCACAACATGGCTTCTTTTTATTGTCTTTCAGATAAATCAGTCACCCTATACGGATGCTTCACTGCTGCATGAGCAGCTTTCTGGGCAACAGCTTTTCGAGCCTCATCCAGGCTCTCCGGGCCATAAGGATTTCCGATTACATTGCGTTTGAAGATACGTTCGAACCAAGTGCAGGCAGCAGTATAACGTCCGACTTTCACATCCAGATGATATCCGTCACGGTTCATATGATCGCCGATGAAAGAGGTACGGGCATTCTGTATGGCAGTGCCCGTAGAGATAATCATCTTAATCTTATATGCCTTACCTGCTTTTTTCACTGCATCTACAATTGCGTGATACATCGTCAGCTGATCGCGGTTGTAGTTTTTAAATCCACCGTGATTGGAAGTGGATGCATAGGCCCAAGTCTGGTGCAGCATCAACTTTGTTTTCTTGGGAATACGTGCTTTTACATACTCTATGAGCTCGGGAAGAGAGGCTTCATACGTCTCATACATTCCCGAAAAAGTACTTGCTTGTTGCAGGCTGACATAATCCCAGTCTTCATCCGCCAGTACCATTTCCAAAGACATCTTGCCTTTTTCCCGTTTCTTTCCATCTGTACCGATTTTCCGGTAGGCATAGGCAGGAGCATTTTCACGGGCATTCTTCACATGGCGTTCTAAGGAACAGCCACCAATAAACATATTGCCGATTATGGTTGAAATACCTTCGGCTTCCGCAAGTTCATGCAGATATTGCTCCACGGCATCTTGGGAAAAGCTATTGCCGATAGCCAATATCTTAACTACCTTTTGTTGTCCATATACCCCCTCCGTCAGAAGGAGCAATATGAACATACAAATCGCAACAATTCTATATCTCTTCATCACAATCAAATATAGCTAAACCTATTAGTTATTTCTTTTTTTCATGTAATAATCTCTCATAAGATACCATGCCTTCTTGCGCATTCCCTGATCGGATATTAACCCTTTGCGGTTCCAGCCATCCTGATTAGTGGGGTGGAAACGGAACGGAGAACGGAAGTCGAACAGAATCCAGGGAGATACTCCACGCAGGTTAGGGATATTGTCGAACATACGAATATTGTCTCTATACAGACGTGCCTGATACTCTTCACTCCAGGAGCTGACTACATTCTCATCGCCAGACTGACCGTACAATGCTTCACCACCAAATTCAGAAATAATCAACGGTTTGTGCGTCACTACTTCCCAAATTGCATCTTTCGGTTCAACAGGCCATGGATGATACCAGCCCATATATTTATTGATTGCTACGACATCTAATTGGGAAGTAAAGGAATCCTCCATTACAAAACGCTGTTTCTCACTGTTAAAGCGCACAAGGTCAAAAGCGGCGACATACAGACGGGTAGTATCCAGCTGTTTGCCTGTTTCAAGCAGGGAAGTCAAAAAATCATTCCGTTCTTTGGAAGGCTGTGTTTCATTGGCAACACCCCAGTAACCTACTGCACAACGATTCTGATCGCGCTTTATCATTTCAGAAAGCATCTTCTGTGCTTTCTTACGGGTATCTTTGTCTGTAAAGTCAATGCCTTGCCAAATAGGAATTTCCTGCCAGAGAAGGAAACCCATCTTTTCTGCCAAGCGTACCGTGTATTCATTCTGCGGATAATGTGCCAGACGAATCATGTTCACACCAAGCGCCTTAGCTTCATTCAGCAACATGGATGCATCGGCTTCCGAGAAAGCACGTCCCATGCGCTGCGGAATCTCTTCATGGAAAGAGATGCAACACATAAATGTCGGTTTCCCGTTCAGGTAAATATCCGTTCCTTTCACTGTGATGTTACGGAAGCCTATTTGTTCCTCCACGCGATCGGTACTTGAAGAAATGACCACGCCATAGAGTTTCGGTTCTTCGGGCGACCAGCGTTGCAGTTTCTTTGCATTCAATACGGTTTCCGCTTTTCCTTCCGCATCAGTAGTAAGTTCCGCATTGATTTTAAGTTCGGGAATGGCGACTGTCACCTTTTCACCCGCCTTTTTATCAGAAAGACGTACACGGGCAATGATCCGGTCGGGAGCGTTTTTATCCAGTTGGATGAAGTAATCTTCTATAAATGTGCGGGGAGTTTTCACCAGCAACACATCTCTTGTGATGCCGCCATAATTCCACCAATCGAACGCCATAGCAGGAATGGCGTCCTTGGTACGACGATTGTTCACTTCTATTGCCAAGAAGTTATCGCCGTCTTTCAACAGGTCCGTCACTTCTACTTGGAAAGGGGTGAACCCACCTTCATGTTCTGCTATTTCTTTTCCGTTCAGGTAGACTTTGCAACGATAGCTGACAGCACCAAAATAAAGAAACTGACGCTTGTCTGCCAGACGTTTGGCATCAAAATGACGCGCATACCATACAGTACCCTCATAATATTTCAGTTCGGACGACTGCGAGTTCCAGTCTCCCGGGACATTAAGACGCAAGCCGCCTTCGAATGCATATTCGTAGAAATCAGTATTTCCTTTCGGTTGCTGATTTTCATAGATTTTCATTCGTTGTCCCTGGTCGTACAGGTCGATAATGGCATTCCATTTACCATTCAGTGAATGAATGTCACGACCGTAGACATTCGTTATCAGTTCCTGTGCCGCAACGCTTCCTGCAAAAGCGATCAGCAACAACAGACATAGATTTAATTTCTTACCTATTTTCATTTATCTATTAGTTTGTGGTATTTATACATTATTCATTTCTCGATTCATTCTTCAGGAAATTCATCACCCAGTTCCAGGCAGCACTCCACTGCTCTGCATAGGCATAATGGGCAGTCGTTTCGGCCACGAACAACTCTTTCGGAGCATTAATCATGTTGTAAGCCGAATAAGTGGTGGTAGGCGGACAGACCATATCATTATAACCGAAAGTATAGAATCCCGGTACTTTAACCTGCCGGGCAAAGTTGACTACATCAAAATACTGAATGGTTTTAATCTTCTCCGGTGTCCGGTTCCTTTCATCCTTAAACATGTGCGGCCAACCTCCTGCACGACCATGAGCATAGCCTGCAATATCACACAAAGCCGGATAGAAAGAAACTAATCCTTTGACACGGTTATCCAGTCCGGCAATCACTATGGAAAGTGCTCCGCCCTGGCTTCCACCGAAAGTTGCCAGATTACCATTAAATTCGGGAAGTGTGTAAATGAAGTCAATGGCTCTTACACAGCCTGTATAAACCCGCTTATAATAATACTTATCCCGATCGTCCGTATTGAACGAATGGTAATTTTTCAAAGCCCCGTTATAAAGTCGGTGATATACATCTCCCGTCAGGTTGACCGGAATGCCGTGAATGCCGATTTCCAAAATGATAAAACCATTTCCCGCACGTTCGGGCTCCCCGTTATATGCGCGGATACCTGCACCCGGCACTTTCAAGATGGCCGGATATTTTCCGGGAGCTTTCGGCACACAAAGGATGCCATACATACGGGATGCATAGTCATTATTCGCAAAAGAAACATGATATACATTCACTTTGTCCGTACACTTTTCCGGCAATAAAGTCATTATAGGTTCCAGCGCCCACTTTTCAGCGGCTTCTTTGGTGCTCTTCCAGAATTCAAGAAAATCGGCAGGCAACGGAGTAGTCGGTTGTAGCTTCTCCGGATCAAAGCCAACGGTAGCTACACCTTCATATTCACGCCCTTGATAACTGACAAAAGCACGGCAACGCAGGAAACCCTCTTTTTTCATTGTACCTGCATTAATTTCGAGCTTTTCATTCTTCAAAGGTTGTTTACCTGTCTGATGAGGTTTCATCATATCTTCCGAAATCTCATAACGCACTTCCAGATGATCCTGTGGAATATTGCATTTCAGTACAGCTACTTTGAATTTCACTTTTTCTCCCGGTTGATACAACCAATTGGTGTGGTCGGGAGTGACCAGTACTTGAATCAGCCTTTCCGCCGGTTGCCCGTACACAACGAATTGCACGGCAACAAACAAAGCAAGAAAAACAGAACGCAAACTTTTTATCATAATTCCGTTATTGTTTATAGTCTTTTCATGGTTTTACCTGATATTGATAGAGAGTGAAAGAATTCTTATCATTCAACTCGAAACTTACTTTGCCCTGTACACCAACTTCAGCAACAAACTTTTTGCCATTTCCCATCAAAGGAGTAAAAGTTACCTTCTTGCCCTCCGGAAGCCAAGTATCAATGGTTCTTCTGGCTATATCATTGTCTTCGCGGTAAATAATGAGATAACCTTGCATATCAGAGACTATTGATTGAAATCCTGTCCACGAGCGTCCCGAAGGTTCTTCACCAATGGGCAATATGATACCTTGATGAAATTGAAGTTGCAAGGGTTGATATTTTTTAAGCAGAGTTGCCGTAGCATAAGCCTCTTCGGGCAGGTTCGAAGCCTCCATCCAAGCCAATGGCTGTGCCGCCAGGGTGATGGCGAAGAGGTAGTCGAAACTATAACGAGCGGGAGCAAATGGATCGGTAGTGCTATACTTATCGGCATTACGCCATTTATTCAGGAATTCTATCTGCATCTTCTCGGCCGGTACATAGCGAGACAGCATCCAAAGATTACGCAAGGTGCGATAGGGATAATAGTTGCCCCAATCGGTATAACGGTTTTCCAGGAAGATATTGCCATACTCATTCATATAATGATATCCACCGCGACGACCGGCAGTGGCATCGAGGTTGAAAATCACCTCATGGTTGGTTTGTGCTAACACGGTATCAAACAACCGGCGTAAATTCTGTTCGGCTGTTTTAGTAGGTATTTGTAAGCCATCTATCTTGAAACAGCAGATGCCATACTCCTTGTAAAGCCCGATAATGACTTGCGCATCTTTTTGCCAATCGGCAAAATCATTCTGTATACTAGGATTAAACCATAATCCGATACGAATACCCAATTTCTTTCCTTTCTCTACAATGCGTTTCAGTCCATGAGGGAATTTCGTGGGGTTGGGCGTCCAATAATCAGCATTTTTCCAGATATCTTTAAAACTGCCTCCGGCTGTCTTTGAGTTGGGGCTTTTTCCGCTCTGCCAACCATCGTCCAGTTGAAAGAGGGTGACACCCAGACGTGCGGCACGGTCCAGCTCGGCCAGGCAGAAAGCCTCATCTATTTTGGCATCCTGACTACGGTCGCCCCAAGTATTGAGCATAATCATCTCATCCTGTGCGGCGGTGTGGTGGCGCAGTTGTTTTTGATAAAGGCGCAATGCTGTTAGTGCTTCTTGTTCATCTCCGATATAAACACCGGTAACGCATCCATAAACACGAGTCCAGCTATCCGGTTTCACATCATCAGATGCAATGCCCAGACCCACTACCATAAAATCGCTAAAGTCGGCCACGAAGTCGGAACCATTATAATGTAATTGGGTACTGCTGCAAGGAGCCTCTTTCAAGAAAAAGAAACCTTGCCGGGTAGCCACATCGTGAGCAAAAAGCAGATTACCACGATAGGTGTTGCGACGGTAAGGAAGCCAGGTACGTTCAGTCACCAGATTGTCATTCCAATCAGTATAGTCGAAGAACTCTACCGTACGGGCACGCCAATGATTACCGAAGAGTTGCAATCTGTCGATCGTCGGAGTTTTCACCCCCGTAGTCATATCGACTGTGTGCTCTATATTTTTACGATCAGCATTAGAACGATTGTCATTTTTATTCTGGTAAAGTTCTACTTGTCCTTTCAGATAGGTATCGCAGGCAATGGCGGGACAGTCTGCATAAATGCGATAGCGACGTTCTATACTTAGAGAACCGATGGTGCAAGCCACAGTGGCTTGCAGATAGCTGGCATGTATACCATTCGTTGGAATCTCATTCACAGTGAAAGTAGCAGCTGTAGGGATGCCTTTCACAATCGAAAAGTCAGGCTCTTTGCCTTGAGCCGGGATTACTTTTCCACATAGCTTATCGGTGAGGCTAATGGTGACAGGTGTACCATTATTCCACAGCATGGTACGCTCCATGTAGTTATTGCCCATACGTAGTGTATCACCTTTCAGGAAAGCATAATAGTGCTGTCCTCCCCAAAGCGGCAATCCCAATATGGTTGAGAGAAATATCGTGATAATACTTTTTTTACTCATAGTTTGTCTGCGGTTTGATGTAAGCCGGAGCCTCCAACAACTTGTTGGGTTCGTTGAAACGTTGGTTATCGGGTACATTGTGTTTGCCCAAGCCTGCCTGCATAAGCTGCTTTAATTCGGGCAGATGATGATGATAGATATCACGCGGTTCTACGCCATGCTTATGACAGAGTCCGGCTGCCATACCTACTACTTCACCCATCATACCAGTAGTACGCATCACACGTACCGTACCCAAGGCTACGTGTGTGCAGCTCATATTACGACCTGCCATAAAGAGGTTATCCACATTGCGCGAATAAAGACAACGATAAGGGACAGCATAAGGATGAATCCAACGATGCACCGTTGCCGACTTGAATTCATTATCAGGAAAACGCACACTGTTCACGCTATCAGGGAAGTGGAGGTCGATACTCCAAGTGGTAGTAAACGAAGCATCCTCGTGTGCCACATTTTTGTCTATATCGTCTTGTGCTAACACATAGTCGCCCAGAAGACGGCGAGATTCACGTTTACCGGAAACATACGCCACCCAATCGAGTGAACGGTTGGCATACTTTTTACGATCCGCATAGTGATTCTTCAGATAGCTCCAATTGGAATATACCACCAAAAGTCCATAGTCGCGTATGCGTTCAGCCTCGGTGATTTGATTACGGTTCATTCCTGTTTCCCATTTCCATTCGCCCATAGTTACAGGCTCGCAATTATCAGCGCCAAAGCGCATACCATATTCGAAGCGGGGGAAAGAGGTCTTCTTCTTCATGTCCTTGCTATACCATTGTACCGATGCGCCCATCACTAGCGAGTCGGGCTGCTCGGGAGCGAGACTTTCGCCATATTCATCGCGGCCTTCACGTCCCATAGTCCAATCGGCACCGGCTAAGTAGCCTATGGTAGCATCGCCAGTGCAGTCACTAAAGAGAAGAGCGGTAAGTTCGGTTTGTTCACCCGTCTCAATATGTTGAATAGTGACTGATGCTATGCGATCACCCTGCATCTTTACAGCCACAGCACGTTGTGAAGCATAAAGGGTGATATTCTTTTCGGCAGCTATAAAGTCTTCCTTTTTCTGATCTTCATAATAGTCACCCGGTTGGGCATTACCGGAACGTTCATGACCGAATTCGCGTATCATACGACCTAACCCCTCGTTGGGTCCCTTTTCGATGATACCACCCAGGTGTACACGTATCTCCGACGAGTTATTACCACCCAGTACAGGACGATCGTTCACTAATGCCACCCTACAACCTAACCGGGCAGCAGCCGTAGCGGCACACATGCCGGCTACGCCTCCTCCCACTACCACAAAGTCGTACTGATGGGTGGGCACCGTTTGTTGTTGTTGCAAGCGGGCACGAAGTGCAGCTGTCTCTGCCTCGCCCCATGCAGTGGGTTGCACATTCATATCAGTCGTGAGATAGATGGCATCACAACGACCATTAAAACCTGTAAGGTCTTTCAAAGCAAGGGTGATAGTACCTGCTTTCAATACGACCTTGCCGGCGGACTGCCATTGCCAGGAATTACCAGTGTGTCCCAATGTAGTTTTCAGTAACTTACCACCTAAAGCCAGACGAAACTTTCCGGGCCCTTCGGCATCGGTCCAAGGTGAAGTCCAGTTGTAGGTGCGGGCATATACATAGTAAGTGCCCGCCTGGGGAATATTGATTTCTGCCGTAGCATCGGCCACAGGAATACCCATGCCATGTGCCATGAGATAGGGTGAACCCATTTGATCCATGAACTGCTGGTCGAGCACCCAGCCGCCTCGCTGGCTGAAGCTTTCTGCTTCGATGAGCAGTTCTCCGGCTACAGCCACAAGGCTACAGGCTACGGCTATGCATGTCAGTAAGATTTTTTTCATCATAGCACAGCGTTTTTTAATTATTGAATAGTTATATCACCCACTTTCACCCAACCTTTGGAGGTTTGATACTCATCGCGGGCTGAAATTAAGATACCAATGGCATTCTCTTTGGTAGTATCTACCAATCCTACTGCCCAAATGTAATTCCCTGCGGCTACATCAGTGAGTTTGATATTAGTAGTGTAAGTCTTGGGAGCTCCCTTCATCCAAGTGGCAATATTTGCTTTGTCTTCTATATAGATGCGGACGGGATCCTCTGTATTCTTATCGAGCAGAGCGATAGCTAGTTTGTACTTGTCACCATACTGCGGCAAATTGGTAGGACAGTAACCCCAACCCAAGTTCGACCAGCGGTGAGTAAGCGATACACTACTGCCACTACGGGCTATAGTAGGAATAGACAGACGGTCGGGATAGAGACGGTAACCACCTTCAGCAATAAACTCCTTCACCAAATGGAAAGCTGTATTGAACCAAGAATGAGTTTCACCTTTGTTCACGTTGGTATCAAAGCGGAGGTCCATCATGTTGACATAACCACCCTTGGCTTCATCATATTCTCCCTGGCGCACCTCGGCAAAATTCTTGTAACCATCGCCGGCAATAGAACCACCGTGTGATGATTCTACCCAACCACCTTCCATAGTGATAGGTACGATACCATGATAGGTAGTACTGATGCCACGCTCCCAATCCTTATAATATTGCTTCATGCCGAAAGCATCGTGACGCAAACAGAAGCCTTTGGCTACGGCACGTTTCACCATATCGGCAGCTACCTCGGTATCGGTATCACTAAACTCTTTGCCACTAAGCAAACAGCGATGATAATTAATCATGATAGGCACTTTAGTGAAAAGGCGTGACATTACATCCGTAATCCATTCAAATACTGCTTGTCTAGGAGCTTCATCACCTGTAGAGTATTTCAGGGTGTGAGTCTCACCCCATTTGCCTAATCCAAAACCGCTCACAAATTGAGTGACATCAGGATCATTGTATTTGGCAGCAAAAGCAGTAAGGAACCCTTCATACTCCCTCTGGAAAATGGGATCGTCCGGATAAGGTGTCCATACGTTTACACTACCGGTAGTAGTGGTAAACCCTTCGGCACCGGCATCTTTTACATAATCGGGACAGGCATCTTCATGTTTGTCACGACTATCACACACAAAGGTAAAGGCGAGCTTCAAGTTTCGTTCTTTAGCTCCTTCCACCAGCATACGAAAACGCTTGGCAGGTTCAGTCTGTACACTCTCATCCCATACATATTTGCCTTTTTCAGGATTAAAATGGCTCCAAAGACCACGAACGTAGAGCGTATTACCATAGTCAGATACCTTCACAGTACCTTCTGACGACTCGAAGTTATCATAAAGATCCCAGAAATCCATCATCATACCACTTCCAATACCCGAGTAAATGACCCATCCACTCATAGGGTTACGCTGCAGTTTGTAGCGTTCGGGCATGATATTGACGGTCGTGTTGCCTTCAATGTTCCAATTATAATCGGTTATAGGGGCATCATCGTCTGAACAAGCAGTGCCAATGAAAGGCGTAGTAGCTAGCAGACACATCGACAAGGTCTTGATGCTGTTTTTTATTATTTTGTTCATAAAATATATCTCGTTTATTGTTATCATTTAAAGGTAGAATAAGAAGTGAAGTGATAAAAGCTCCACCTCTTATTCTTTCATTTTGGATTTATTTAATATCAAAGAGTACAGTGTTGTTCTCTAGGTCCACTACCACATAGTTACAGCCCTCCGGGATGAGGAAATAAGCATAGCGGTTATTGCCCTGACCTGTTACGGTTCCTTCTATCTTACCTGCTGTTACTGTAGTGTATCCATTGTAGCTATTACGAACAGCATCAGCAGTAGAACCAACGAACCATCCGTTATTAGCATATCGCAGCGTGCTGAAGTTCACCCAACCGGCATTTGTCTTCCCATAATTATCCTTATATTCATTACGTGGCAATACATCACCTTTATAAACGAATACTTTCGGATTGGCAACACTCTGAATAAGGTTATACTTCACTTGACAGTACTTGAAGCTTTTTCCGGTTTCTTCATCAATACCCGAATCGTAAGCAAAACTATTGAAACCACCATACATGTGCAGTACATTGACTTCCTGACTCCATGGGTTTTTCCCCAGTTCGGTATTGTTGAACGATACGGTGAGTGGTTTCAGATCGGTAGCGGTCGAATAGATGGTAATAGATTTCTCCTCCTTATTCAATACAATGCGGTAAGTTCCATCGGCCGGAATTGTCCAATATTGTTTATCCACTTTGCTAATGAGTACTTGTCCGAATGTTGACAATTGACCATCTTCGATGTCATGACTATCAGCTATTTCCGGTACAATGGCCATCGCTTGTTCACCTTCGAAGGTGAGCGGGATGTAAAGGTTACCAGCTTTCAGTGCACCACGCCAAGCATAAATCTGGTCATTTTCGAGGGCTTGAGCCATCTCAATCTGTTCCCCACCTACGGCACTACCAGCCAGGAATATCTGGTCGGCTTCAACTACAGCACCAGCTTCTACTATCTTCACCGTCTGTTTACTCATATTCACAGTGATACGATAGGTAGCTGCAGATGGAATTAACCACGAATTGGCTTCAGCGCGATCGGATATGACGCCTGCCATTTCACCTGTGGTGATGGGGGCATCGGCGGTTTCCGGGCCAATGGCATTCAATTCGTCGGCATAGTCAACGGGAAAGTTTATCTTACCGGTAACCAAAGCTCCTTCGTAACTATAAATTCTGTTTGTCTCGTCTTTCAGCGTCATCTTAATATTATCATCGCCTACGGCAGTACCTCCCACATAAAGGTTATCAGCTTTATACTGTTTGGGGCCATAAGTTTTGAACTTCACCGTTGCAGTAGCAATATCGGGCACCATAAGACGGGGACCTTCAAAGTTGGCTGTAACAGTAAAAAGGACTTCGCCAATGGTACTGGTGGTTAGACCGAAGTAATCGACCAATATATCTTGCATCTCTTTGTTGGTGTACGAGCGAAGAAATTCACCATCATCATCAAATTCCTTGATATTTGCAACATCGCTACCGATAAGCTGCATCTCGTATTTATAAGTTGTAATATAATCTTCACCAAAATTGTGAGCGGTGCTCCACTTCAGCGTAAAAGCTGTCTCGTTGGGTTTACTTTCATCGAGCTTAATATATTCGCCCGAAGGAGTCAACTCAATCTCCGACTGGTTGCGTGAGGCAGTATTGTCTATCTCCTCTTCGCACGAGGTGGCAAGCATGCTCATCATTCCCACAGCCACCATTCCAAGGTTTCTATATAAATGCATTGTTTTCATGTTCGTAATAGTTTATAGGATTAATAACCCGGATTGTTGGGTAACAAGTTGGGACACAACTCCACATCATGTGTAGGCAGCGGCCACAAATATTCGCGTTCGGGGAAGATGCGTTTAGCACCCTGCGAACAATAACCGGCATTAAAGAGAGCTGCAAAGTCTGCTAAACCATCTTCGTCGATTTGCGGAGTCATTCCCCAGAACCAGAGGTTCTTGTTCACGATATTGTTCAGCAATTCTGTGGGGTCAATAAGCATGATGTAATTGTAACCATTCAATGCTTTTCCTGCCAATTTCCAGCGCATCAAGTCTTGCAGGCGTTGGTTCTCCATAGCAAACTCCATGCGGCGCTCTATACGCAGGGCACGTCGCAGTTCGGTTTGGTTGGTAGTGGTCACGGCAGGATAACTATCAGTAGCTGTTACATTCACACCATAAGCACGAGCACGTACCATATTAATGGCTTTCAGCACGCTGTCGTCAATCAGGTTCTGTTCTATCATGGCTTCAGCATAAATCAACAGTACGTCAGCATAGCGCATTATGATATAGTCTTGTTCTACCTTTTGGTCTACTGTCCACGTAGCATCAATACCTTTCTTCCACAACAATCCTGTATATGAACTATATTGATTCACGATACGGGTATCTTGGTTGCTTTGTGTCTTACCTGTGGTATAGTTCATTACAGTTTTAGCTGCAGGACTGGGGTCGTATTCGAAACCACAGTGCTCGGTATTGAATTCAACGATGGTCATTGTACAACGCGGGTCACGGTTCTTGAAAGGCTTGCGAGGATCAAACAACGGTGATTCGTCAATAGGTAGCCCGTCAGTACAGAGATATGAGGCCAAGAGGTCCCATGAGGGATTGTATGAGCCATATCCTCCGGCATTACGAGGAAGACCGTTCTTCACAATCCAGGAATCGAGCATCACTTCGTTTTCAATGGAGCGAGGTATCACAAACACTTTCTCGTCATTCAGTTTGGTGCTCTGCTTGAAAAGTTTAGCATAGTCAGGTTCCAAAGAATAGAGTTTAAGATCCATACAAGCTTTGGCGGCTTGTGCAGCTATCTCATAATCACCCATATAGAGGGCAAAGCGCGCTTTCATAGCCAGGGCTGCTCCTTTGGTAGGATGGATATTTTCGTCTTTTCCATAGCTTTCAGGCAAACCGGCAATGGCTTTATCGAAATCAGCATACACCAAAGGAATCACTTCCGCTTTAGGTCTGCGACCACGTTGCAAAGCTTCGGAAATGGTTATAGTCTCTTCCTGATAGGGCACATCACCATAAAAGAAGATCAGTTCAGCATATTTGCAGGCACGACAGAAATAAGCCTCACCGGCATAGCGATTATAAACTTCCTCGGTCACAGCACCCTTTGCCTTGTGAATATTTTCGAGCATTGTGTTGGTACGGGCAATAAGTTTGAATGATTGCTGCCACAAAGCATATACTTCATACTGCTGGCCGTTCAGGGTTCCATCAAGCACGGTTCCACCACTTCCCGGGTTACGGTTCGTCTGACGATAGGTTGTGTTGTCCGACCATTGTTCGGATGAGCTAAGAGGTTCTTGCCAATAACCTAAAATATAGAAATCATTGGAAGCCAAACGCAATTCTGTTTCGGATGTGTACCAAGACTCGGTATTGCCTTGCGATTTGGGTACCAAGTCCATGCTCTCGCAAGCAGCAAGACTCAGGCACATTCCGGCTAATAATATCTTTGTTTTCATATTCTATTCCTATTTATTTAAAAGTTAACTTGTATACCCATTACTAAAGAGGTGGTAATAGGATAATCCGATGTACCCATTTCAGGATCCCAACCACTAGGGAAATTGCTCAAACAGAAGAGGTC
The DNA here is from genome assembly GCF_024788145.1 of Bacteroides sp. BFG-606. Lineage (NCBI taxonomy): Bacteria > Pseudomonadati > Bacteroidota > Bacteroidia > Bacteroidales > Bacteroidaceae > Bacteroides > Bacteroides sp. BFG-606. The sequence continues at coordinate 748,753 of NZ_JANUIL010000001.1, forward strand.
ACTACCACTCACATAGAAGCGGGCACGGTTTATACCGGCTTTTTGTGTCCAACTCTTAGGCAGGGTATAACCTAATGTGATATTCTTCAAACGGAAGTATGAACCGTTGAACATCCAGAAGTTAGAGGTAGCATAGTTATTGCTCTTCGACACATTCGAAAGGCGCGGATACTTGGCTGCTAAATTCTCTTCAGTAGTATTGAAAGGACTCCAATATTTACCCTCGAGAATGGCTGGTACGTTACCATAGTTATCACGCAAAGGTTGTACCATAGAAGTAGAGAGGTAAGAATTTTGCTTGCCGATGCCTTGGAAAGCAAGACTGAAGTCAATGCCTTTGTACGAAGCGTTAAGGCTACCACCATACTGGAAACGAGGCAGTGAGTTACCCAAAGGTACACGGTCGTATTCGGGACTGATTACGCCATCGGGTACACCATCGGGACCACTGATGTCACGATACTTCAAGTCACCAACTGTAACGGTAGTACTAGTGCGAGCCGAGTTGTTCACTTCTTCTTGAGTTTGATAGATGCCCTCGCACACATAACCATAGAATTCATTGAAGAGCACGCCGGCACGTTTAATCTTACCACCGCTGATTTGCTCACCATCATTCATATAATCAATCTTTGAAAGGAAGTCGGAGAAATTCACATTTACACCATACTTAAAATCCCCTATCTGGTCGTTCCATGCCACTTCAATATCATAACCATGAGTAGACATCTTACCTGCATTCGTACTAGGGTTGTTATATCCCATAAAATAAGGGATTTCGATATTCAGCAACATGTCCTTGGTCTCTTTCCAATAGTAATCGAAATGAAACTGCAGACGGTTGTTCAAAAAGTTGACATCCAGACCTAAGTCAGTACTGGTAGTCGTTTCCCAAGTAATATCTTCTACAGCCAACACAGCAGGACGAGCAGTTTTATCAGAAACTACACTTCCATCAGCCATATAGAAAAGTGAATTACCAAAACTCATCAAAGCAATGTAGGGGAAGTAGTTGCTGCCGATACGTTCGTTACCTAACATACCCCATGAACCACGTAACTTCAAGAATGAAAGCCAATCCCATTTGAGGTTCTTCATGAACTTCTCTTCACTCGCTACCCAACCAGCTGAAAATGAAGGGAAAGTACCCCAACGATAACCTTTGGCAAAACGTGAACTACCATCGTGACGTACGTTAGCCTGGAACAGGTAACGATCGGCATACGAATAAATAACACGGCCAAAAACAGAGTTCGAAGTATACTCTGAACCTGTACCGCTATTGGTTTGGAAATCTTCCGAACCGATATTGAGGTAAGGATAACCGGTCAGTTCATATTTATCGCGCGCAGCACCGAGACTTTCGCTCTTCATATAGTAGTTTTCGAAACCGGCCATTACTGTGAGATTATGACTGCCAAAGGTTCCCATATAATTGGCAATTGCCTGGCTAGTGACATTATAATCATCGTTACGAGTTTCTGTGAGCGAATTGGTAGTCCAAGTGCTCCCAGAGTCGAAATAACCACCAAAGGTTTCGGGATCATCGGGCAAGGTGTATCCACATGAGTTTTTAAACGCTTTCTTCTTTTGATAGTTGATAAAAGGAGATACGATACCCGAGATGCTTAGTCCCTTGATAGGCTTGAAGGTTAGCGAACCTTTACCTGCCACCTGCGTACTATGAGCTACCGAATTACCACCGGCTACAAGCAATCCATAAGGATTTGCACCACTCTTACCCGAAGCTAAACGACCATCATCCCAAGTTGCGGGGTAAATGGCGGGCATTTTACGCATGGTATCAAAAGGGTCATAGTTTGTGGCAGTACTCTTAGCATGACGGATATTTACGTCTATTTGAGCACTAAGTTTATCATTGATATTAAAGTCGTTGTTCGAACGGAACATGTAGCGTTGGAAACCACGACCGTCATAAAGACCGTCTACTTCGTCATACGAAAGGGTAGCTACCGACTTTACCGCTTTGTTACCGCCTGATACAGAGAGAGTATGAGTCATACGGGGAGCACTTGACTTCAAAATCAGATCAGTCCAATCGGTAATGGGGTAGTTGTTCGGATCAGTAGCATTATACTTCACCCAATTCTTGGTTTTGTCAGCCGTATATTCTTGGAAAAAACCACCAGTAGGGTTATCGTTGTATTTCAACTCGTTGCTCATCTCCAAGTAACGAGTGACTCCCACCATACTAGGTTGTTTGGTAGGAATTTCCCAACCAAATTCAGCATTATATTTCAGATTGATTTTACCGGTATCGTTACCGCGCTTGGTAGTAACTAAGATAACACCAGCAGCAGCTTTCGAGCCATAGATACTGGCAGCCGCAGCATCTTTCAATACAGATATGCTCTCTACATCATTAGAATTCACATAGTCGAGCGAACTCTGCACCCCGTCTACAATCACTAACGGGCTCGATTCACCCATAGTGGTAATACCACGCACACGAATAGAGGCGGCTCCTGCACCGGGAGCAGAGCTATTACGCGTCACCATCACACCCGAGAGTGATCCTTGCAATGCATTGGAAAGCATGGCTGTACGCTTGTTCACCAGCTCTTCTCCCTTCACGGCTGCCACCGCACCGGTAAGGTCTTTCTTCTTTACCACACCGTAACCGATAACAACTACTTCGTTGAGCGCTCTGCTAGCTTCTTCCATTACTATGGCATACATATTTTTGCTATCTATCCGCACGATTTTATCCACAAAGCCCACATAGCTAATGAGTAATTCGCTACCCTCGGGAACGTCTATCTGAAACTTACCATCAAGGTCGGTGATAGTAGCTGCATCACTACCTTTCACACGAACCGTAGCACCAATCATCGGTAGATCAGTTGCATCGACTACCTGACCAGAGATGCGCTTCGCCTTTTTCACTTGAGTAGTAGCCTTTTTAGAAGGATTAGCAGTGATGGTTACTTGACGGTTCTGAATGGTATATTTCAAATCAGCTAGCCGACATACTTCCGTCAAAATAGCATCGATCGACTTTCCTTTCAATTCGATGTTCACTTTGTTGTTGAGACGATCTTTTACAGGTTGATCATAGACAAAAACATATTGGCTATGTTTTTCAATGTAGTCGAACACTTGTTTCACTGTCGAATCTTCGGCTTTAAGGATATACATCCCATTTACCTTTTCGAACGAAACAGTCGACGCGCTAGAATAAGCGGGCACAGACAGTAGTCCAGCCAAACAGAAAGCTTTTGCTAAGCTTACCACCGTAGTTGTGATTGTTTTTCGATTCATAATATAAGATTAATAATTAATATTTATTGCATAACGATTTATGAGTAATCTACCAGTTAGTTGTTGATTTTAAGTTTACCGACTTTGCACCATCCCTCAAATAAAAGATTCTTGTCGACCGCCATTTTCAAGCCCGGCTGGCATGCTTTGGTTGTATCAACCAAACCAATAAGCCAAGTGTAGTTTCCCTTTTGAAGTCCATCCAAATTGACAGTTGTGGTATAATGACCATCACGCCCTTGTACCCAAGTTGAGAGATCAGCCTCATCTGCAAGCTGTTTTTTCACAATGTTATGATTGTCATCCATCAAAGCGATGCAGACTTTATATTTTCCTTTCCATTGAGGAATATTGGTAGGACAGTATCCCCAACCCAGATTGCGCCAATTGTGTTGCACGCTCACACGCTCGCCTGAACGGGCTTTATTTACAAAACTGACCTCAGTGGGATAGAGCCGGTATCCTCCCTCACGTTCGAAACGCTTCACCAAATCGAAAGAGCTATTAAACCACGAGGCTACTTCATCACCAATGCGAAGATCCATCATATTGACATGGGCATTACGGCTTTCTTCGTACTCGCCCCACCGCACATCTTCCGAATGCCCCTGGCGATACTTGCCACTAGGATCAATCCAGTAACGGTGGTGCGCTCCGGTAATCCATCCTCCCTCCATAATGATGGGCAAGCGAAAGCGGTAAGCACGGGCAAAATCTTTTTCCCACTGTTCGTAGTAACCAGTCATGCCAAAAGCGTCGTGACGAATGGTGTATCCTTTGGCAATGGCTCTTTCGAGCAATCTTTTACTATCAGGGTGTGGTTCTGCCCAGCTGATGGTATCTCCCACCAAACGATGGTAGTTTATCACCAATGGTACACGTTTGAAAGCTTTTGCATAGGTATCGGTAATCCATTCGAATACTTCTACTTTATTTGAATAGTTATTATACTTCACGCCATGTGCTTCTCCCCATTTACCAAGCCCATAAGCATCAATAAAATCTACTTTATCGGGATCGTCAAAAGCAACAGCAAAGGCTTGAAGGAACTTTTCGTATTTCTGTTGAAACACAGCATCGTCAGGATAAGGCGACCATATTTGGGGATTATTAGGATCTTGAAAACCTTTCGCACCGGCTTCCTTCACATAAAGAGGTGTGTTCTGTCCTTGGTCGCGGCTGTCTACATTGATACGGAAAGCCAGTCGCATACCACGTTCACGCACCGAAGCAAGCAATTTATAGATACGTGAGTCCGGATCGTTCCATACATAATCTCCCTCTTTACTCTCAAGCATATTCCAATTGATGCGAATGTAACATGTACCGGCGTAATCGCTCACGCGAACAGTGGAATCCCCACCATTTACGGGCATAGCATCATAATGGTGAGTTTGCCAAAAGTTTTCATCCCATGCACGTCCCAAATACATCACCCAACCTGTTAGGGGATTTTTGAGTACAGAAGTAGTATCAGGCTCAAAATATACTGTTTGACCAAGTGCCTTCGCTTCTTTAAGCATAGCTGATTGCGTATGCGCTGAAACCCATCCACAGTGTATTAAAACGGGCATAAAAAGCATAAATGTACGTAACAAAGTGTATTTTTTCATATTTTCCAATGGTATTAAAAAGCATTGTTTCTCCTTACGAGAAGGCATATAAGTCTCCTCTACCTTGCTATAAAGGCATTACAAATTGGTTGACAATAAGTTCCTATGTAATTATTTAATCCGGGAAAAACCGATAAAAAAAGCAGTTATTCCTTCACTAAGTAGATCGTATCACCATGAATTTCCATACGAGTTTGGGTCATGGTTTCAATGGCATGTAAGGTTTCATTCACATGATCACTAAGCACTAACCTGCCGTAAAATCTATCTGCCGACATCCCGTCGTCAAACATAATTGTCACCCCATAATAATGGCTGAGTCGTTGAGCCACGGACTCTACACTTTCGCCATCAAGGTTAATCATACCCTGCATCCAGCAAGTGTATTCATCAGTATTCACTGTTCGTTTTTCGGCGAAACTCCCCTCTTGCAAATTCACCAATTCATTTGGTTTCATACGAACCCGATCATTGTTTGCCGTTTTCAATTCTACCGATCCTTGAACCAATACCACTTGCGAATCCGAAGCATCGTAATTGTTCACATTAAACTTTGTTCCGAGTACCTTCACCCTAAAATTATCCGAATAAACCAAAAATGGATGTTCTGCATCGTGTGCCACATCAAAGTAGGCTTCACCCTTCACGTATATCTCACGGCAATCGCCCTCAAAACGTTTGGGATAACGAACAATAGTACGGGAATTGGCTATAATCTTAGTGCCGTCAGCTAACATCAACGTCATTTTTTCACCAGTAGGCACTTCCACCTCCTCATCGTATACATCAGCCATTAATTCCATAACTTCCGCACGGGGTAAACCGTCCATTGCATCCTCTGCAACTATATATCTAACACCTATTAAAAGAAGCAACATAGCAGCCGTCGAGGCAACATACATCAAAATGCGTCGCCGTTTGCGTTTACGTTCTTGTTGATGTATTTTCAGGAAAGCCTTTTTCTTAATAGCAGAAATATCTATCTCTACCGGAGTACTATGCTCCATAAACGACTTCAACTTGAGGTCACCCGGCAAATCCCCATATGTATAATCATTAATATCTTTATCCATTTTCAATTCTTTTTATCCTTTCAAAATCTTTTCCCTTTTACAATCTTTACCTTAGAAGTTCCTTTCTACTTATAAAGACGCAGAGGTTAGATTTATCTATAGGTTTAAATTCAACTTTTTTCTTTCAGGGCTCTTTTTTTTCAAATCACCCATTCACAAGTTTCTTTTTCAAGGCATTCATAGCATATCCTATATGATAATTCACAGTAGGAAGCGAAATTTGCAACATATGCGCAATCTCTGCATAAGGTATTTGTTCTAGTTTTGCCAAAAAGAATACGTGCTTACATTTAGGCGGTAAACTTTTAATCGCTTCATTCAAACATTGCATTTCTTCACGTGAAAGCATGTCGTCCATTGGACTCTGCATATCAGGGAAAGAGAAATCTTGGAGTTCCTCAAAAGATATTTCTTGATTACTTTTGATCTCTTTCCGTAAATAAGAAATTGATTTTCGATAAACAATCGTATTCAACCAGCTCGACATGCTAACAATTTCCAAAAGTGTCCTACGTAGTCTCCACACTTCAAGGAAGACATCACTCACCACCTCTTCAGCCATTTCTTTCTTACTAAGAATACCAAAGGCATGATAGTATAGTCTTCTCGAGTATCGATTCATGAAACTATTAAAGGCCAGTTCATCCCCTTTCGATATCAACAAAAGTTCTCTTTCCAGGTCTTCCATTTAAGATATATTAGATTACTACTTTATATATTGACACCTAAACTTCATGTATTATATAGGTATCGTTATACTAAATTAACATTTTCAATCGATTAATGCACATTTTAAAACGACTTATCTTTCAACAAATATTAAAATTAATGTGGAGTTACCTGACCATTCCCTAAAAAGCTTATTTCATCAAGATTCTATCCATTAAGCTATCGCGATATTTTTTCAATTACACAGGTATGATGAAATAAATTCATGCATGCCGCAAATGTATTGAAAATAAGGAAACACAGAAATATTTATGCCACGAAAATATTCGTTTTACTGATTATTTCTAATTTTAGTATGTTTTCTATGAGATTATTCTTTTCCAACAATAAGAAGAACCATATCAACACTCAAAAACAGGGTTTGATATGGTTCTTCTATACTCAATAATTACAATCTGAACTTTATAGAGTGGGTATTTTCAGTTTTGATACAATTTCCTTTTTATATAGAAATAAATCATTTCGCCATCTTGTAAATTTCATTACCTGCCATCAAGAAAGCACCTACTCCATAAACCTCCGTCATGTCACGGGTTACTTTCTTTGGATCAGCACCAATTTGCTGCACATAACCTAACTTTCCATTGGGTTCCACTGCTGAAATAAGAGCTTTCCATCCTTTTATCATCACTGGAAGATAAGTTTCTCTATCCAATAGCCCTTCATTAATACCATAAGCAATAGCATAAACTATAAATGTTGTACAACTTGTCTCCGGTGAAGGATAAGAAGCAGGATCTAACAAACTTGCATGCCAAAAGCCATCAGGATGTTGCAGCCCCCCAACTCGTGTAGCCAGTTTCACAAACAATTCCTCATAAAATTTACGGTTCTTATCCTTCTTAGGAAGCTCTTTCAGTATTTCAACTAAACCACCAAGTACCCAGCCGTTACCACGCCCCCAAAAGACTTTCTTCCCATTGGCCTCGCGTTTCCCAAAATACCGCCAGTCACGATAAAACAGGTTTTCCTCTTTGTCGAACAGATAATCATAAGTCGCTTTATACTCGCGATTCATAAACTTGATATACTTCTTATCACCAGTCAACATATACAGCTTGGCATATACAGGAGGAGCCATAAAGAGGGCATCGCACCAAGTCCAGCGTTCCAAAGTCTTCAAGTCGCCATCCACCAATTTGAAACTACCATTAGATGGATGATCAATAATCCATTCCGTGCGAGCCAGCGTAGGGATAATCATTGATTCATTTTTGTATTTGCGATATAGATCCAAAAAAGACTGTGATACAGCAACGTCATCAGCATGATAAAACCGTTTATCCGGCTGCCAGCAATTCCGGCGGCCAATATGAGTCAGCCATTTATAATAACTGTCATCATTGTCTTCTTTTTCGGCCAATTCAGCCCAATCGATCATGCCGACATAAAGAGCACCTTGCGGCCAGTTCAGGTCTTCATGCTCAGGGGCAGGATGTGGATTGGCAATCTGCCAATCTGCAACCTTTCGCATGATAGATTTGATCTCTGCTTTTTGAAAAGGAACTTCTGCTGCCATTATCAAAGCAACACATATCAGAGAAGTTCCCAATAAAAAAAATTTCTTCATTATATATTCATTAGTTTATGATTCAGTAGCTACTTCTACCTTTACTTTCTTATCCTTCACTTGTATGTAATATGTACCCGATTCAAAAAAACGTCTGCCATCTCCATCCACAAAACCCAGATCGTGCAACAAATCCACTTCGAACTTGAATATTCCAGTCTCACCTGCCTTCAGCATTCGCTTCTCAAAGTATTTCAATTCTTTCACCGGACGAGTAATTGTAGAATAAGGATCCGTAATGAACCAATGAACAGTCTCCATACCGTCTCTATCACCAGTATTGGTCACTAGTACTTCTACAGTTAGCTTATCTCCCGGACATAGTTGAGTAGCAGAGGCTTTGAGATCACCATACTCAAAGGTAGTGTAACTCAATCCATGCCCAAACTCATAAAGCGGTTCAATTGTAACATCCTGATATTTGCCTTGGTGAGGACGGGCACTCTGACGCCGATTATAATAAATAGGAATCTGCCCAGCAGTATAAGGGAAAGTAATAGGCAACTTACCGGAAGGATTGATTCTCCCCATAAGAATACCCGCAAGCGGTCTACCGCCAGCAATGCCCGGTTGCCAGATTTCGATAATAGCATCGCAAACCGGATCCAGACGGCAGAGTTCCAAAGGACGTCCGCTCGACAGAAGCAGTACAATCGGTTTGCCTGTCTTCTTCAACTCCATGGCCAACTTTTCCTGTATTTTCGGCAAGGCAATAGAGGCACGCGAAGCATTCTCTCCGCTCCAGTTCCGCTTTTCACCTAAACAGAGCAGGATTACATCCGCCTCCTTTGCCGTAGCGACAGCTTCGGCAAAGCCGGATTCATCATTGCCTTCAAATTCACATCCTTTGGCATACAGCAATTGCGATTTATCCTTTAATTCTAATTCTAGTCCATCATAAATTCCTATCACATCACCATCTTTACCGTGAGCCGTCCAAGACCCCAATAAGTTCCAGCGATTTTTACCCAAGGGGCCAATCACCGCAACCCTCGTATCCACCGGCAATGGCAACCGATTCTCCCTATTCTTGAGCAATACAAAAGACTCTTCTGCCAGTTTCTCCGCCAACCTTATGTCTTCCGGCTGTAAAAAGCGCTCTTTCTCTGTAGTCTCTCTGATATAAGGGTTTTCAAACAAACCCAATCTGAACTTCAGACGGAGTATACGGCGAACGGCATCATTCACCACCTCTACCGGCACCTTGCCTTCCTTCACCAATTCAATCAGGTATTTGTCATATCCACGAGACATCATGTCCATATCCACACCTGCCATTATTGCTTTTTCACTAGCTTCTTTCAGATTAGCGGCAGCTCCTTGAGAAATCAGCTGAACAACGGATCCCCAGTCTGAAACTACAAATCCGTCATAATTCCAACGACCTTTCAACACCTCTCGCATCGTATAATGATTGGCAGAGGCAGGTACACCACTGATATCGTGGAAGCCACTCATCAGGGTAGCAGCCCCCGCCTTTACTCCCATTTCATAGGGAAGCATGTAGGTATCCCAAAGAGTCTGCGAAGAGATTTCCGTGTACACATAGTCACGCCCCGCCTCCGAAGCTCCATAACCGATATAGTGCTTCAGGCAAGCAGCAATATGCTCTCCATCTGCCAAGTCATCGCCCTGATACCCTTTCACGGAAGCTACAGCAAAGACCCCGTTCGTATACGGATCTTCCCCATATCCCTCGGAAACACGTCCCCAACGAGGATCACGTGCCACATCAATCATCGGTGAAAACGTCCAATCCAATCCAGCCAGGCGTGCTTCTTTGGCAGCCATAGCACAAGCCTTCTCCACCAAAGCCGGATTCCACGAACAAGCCTGTGCAATGGAAATCGGATAAACCGTACGGAATCCATGAATCACATCATGCCCAAACAGGACAGGTATACCTAATCGAGATTCTTCCATCGCCTTTTTCTGTATATCGTTACGCAGACGGGGGCTGGTACTATAATAAAGAAGTGCACCGATTTCCGCCGGAATATTCTTCACTTCTTCACCAATGTTGTTCGCATTCGTATTCCGTCCCGCAACGTACTGACTTAGTTGAAGTACCTTCTCCTCCATTGTCATGCGCAAGAGTAAATCCTCCACACGCTTCTCTGTCGGAGCATTTGCATTCTTATATACAGGAGACTTTTCTTTCTTTGCTTCAAGTGTACAAAGCATTATACAAAGGCACAACCCGCACACTACAAACCTTTTTGTCATCATTACTTCTTTCATTTAATTAAATATGGCTTTATCAGACAAGCGCATAATGCGTTTGCCGTTACTTTTCAGTTCAAAAACGATCAAAGAGTTTGTTCCCTTTTGCAATATATCTGCCGGTAGTTGTATGGATTGCTGCGCATTCTGTTCCCAGTAAGAACCCGCATAATGCCCATTCACCCATACTTCCCCCATTCCCCAGCCAGAAACATCCAAATATGTTTCTGCAGGCGTCTCTACCGTAAATAATCCTTTATAGAAACAAGGGATACCACCGTTCGCCTGTGGAGTGAAAGTCAGTTCACCGACCGAACATTCACGTACCGCCAAAGGAATCATTTTCCAATTCTCGATTTCCGTGCCTGACAAAGTTATGCTGCCAAAAAGCCCTTTGGAGTTATCCAGTATCTCCGGTCCATAGGTAATACGACCGATATTTTCCGCATACAACTGCAAGGTGTGTTCACCTGCAGACATTTGTAGGGCGATTGTTTTTTTCTCTTCGGTTATCCATCCCTGCAACCTTCCGTCTACATACACAGAAGCATAGTCCCTTACATTTTCCAATGCTAACACGGGATTCTTCTCTCCTGCCGTGACCGTTGTTTCATAAAGAGCGTATCCAAACTCTATCCCCAATTCATTCATTGGCAACAATTCCTGTGCTTCCTGCACTTCTCCGTAAATTTGTTCCAAAGAAGCCGTCTCCGACATCTGTATTTCCTGTGCTGATACAGATGTCATAAATAACAGACCTAGAATTAAACTAAAACTTTTCATCCTTTCTCTATTTTCTTAAGAATGATTCTATAAATGATTCCTCTACCTTCACCTGCGGGCTGAAGCGATCACTCTTTACATAACGATCGATACTAACCAACAGCTGTTGAGTAGCGGGACGTTTCTCCATTTCTTTCTTCGTATCTAACGCCAATACCACTAGCTTTCCGTTTCCTACTTTAGCCTCAAAACCAATTCCCAATTTGTGGTTGGTCTCATAACTATCTATCACTTGAATAAACGGACGTAACTGGCGTGGTGCCTCGTCCATCTCAATTACTTTAGCATGTGCCAGGATATCCCACCACTGCCAATCGAGATGTTTTTCCGTGACGAAATCATCAAACATGCCCTTGTCTGTATGAATCAGACAACCCAATGTCATCGGTTTCCACTTGAACATGATAGGATTCCAGAAATGATTATGAAAATTAGAACTACGCCCTTTCACTTTGGCCGGCATCGGACATAAAACAACTTTCTTCCCTTCTTCAAGGAACCGTTTAGCCTTAGCATCAAAAACCGTTGTATAGAGAACATCTGCTGTAGATTGCATCAATTCTTTCAGGTCCCGGCGAGGATATACCCAAATGTCCCAGCTATTATTTATTGTATGATTAACTGACAAATGGACAGTCAACTTTTGAGGAGCAGCGATGCCATTTAGTGCATAACGAAATTCTCCTGCAGGAAAAACACCATTATTACCGATATTCTGTGTCTTTAGTTTTCCGCTTTTCAATACTTTTCCATCTTTATCTGTCACCCACCATTTAAACTTGGCATTTTTTAGAGTAGAAAGGCTATAATTATAGATTTCCGCTTTTCCCGTGAACACTTCGTCATTGTAATACGAACGTTGCGGAAAACGTAGCAAAGCAACAGTCGGCGCACAGAATTCCCTGAATTTCTCTGGCGTAATTAATCCTTTGGAATTCCAGAAAGGATCGAGAATACCAACAGGAGCATACCCCTGCCCTGTAAAATCATTAATTGACAAAAGTTGGAAACCTGACTTCAACCAGGTACGTAGCTGGGCTTCAATCACATCTTTATATTCAAGTACGGTTTGCGCACCGGAAACCTGATAGAAATCATCAGCCTGATCCAGCATCCCATGTGCCTCCAACGAGTCACGATACACTTCAAAATTACGCGCCTGCACAGGACCTGTAAAATTAGGTATTTCTTTAAAATTAGGATAGATGCAACGTTGTCCCGACTCATGGGAAATCACAGGTACGTCAATACCTAATTCTTTATTTTTATCCCAATCAGTATATGGTCTTCCTTCATAAATAGCCATATGCCCTTTGGTTGTCTGATGAGTAATATAGAATTGGTCGGACTTGACGCGGGTACGGGCTGTCGAACCGCTGTATAATCTGCGGCTGTCATTTGTCCGTCCATAATGAGTAAGTTCCTCAATAAAGTCAAAGTTTCCGGTAATCTCATTACCATTACAATAAAGTACAAAAGAAGGGTGATTGCCATACTCCTTCAGTATGGCTTTCTGCTCACGACGAAAGAAATTGTAACGGGCCTCATCCGGTTCAGCATCTTTTCCCCACATCGGCATTTCTACTTCCAGGTAAACTCCCAATTTATCAGCTACCCTGAACGCAGCCGCAGGCGGACACCAGGAATGAAAACGCATGTGGTTCATTCCATAGTCCTTCAAAATAGTCAATACACGTTCCCAGGAAGCATCATCTACCGGGGCATACCCAGTTTTAGGAAATACAGCGTTCTCTACCGTACCGCGTAAATGTATCCGGTGACCGTTGAGATAAATTTTATCTTTATCCACCGCTATCTCACGCATACCAAAAATGGTGGATTTACAATGCTGATAGTTTTCATTATCGGCAGTCGTAGCCAACTTGCACTGCAAGGTATAAAGATTGGGGGTAAATTCATCCCACAACTGAATATTTTTCCCTAATGCAATCACATCTTCCACATAAAAAACAGAATCATTACCACTGACTGCCATCTCTTTATTCAAATCATACTGATTGCCGGAGATTGTAAAAGTAGCTTTCCCGGTAACCGGTTTATGAGTATGATTCAATATCTTCATTTTTACTTTCACCGAACGGTCTGCTACATTCGGATATAACTGCATATCTTCAATATATACAGGGTCTATAGCCATCAACTTCATTTCACCCAGTATGCCATTCCAGTTAATTTGCGTAAATTCGGAATGGGCATGATCCCATTTGTGCGTATCGTACTGATAACGATTATCAATACATACTGTAAAAAGGTGCGCCTTACCCGGTTTCACAAAATCCGTCAATTCATGATTGTGAGGTACACTGACATAATCAATCTTACTAACTTCCTTCGTGTCTACATAAATGGAACTTAACCAATGTGTCCGTTCAAAGTACATGAAAATACGTTTCCCTTTCCATTCTTCCGGAATAATGATTTCACGTTGATACCAAGCCGGCCCCATATACTCATACACACGTGTCAAACGATCGATATGGCGATAAGGAGATTTGTAACCTATCTTATAATCATCCGTGATCCCCGGCAATACAATTGATTCTTGCAAACGATGCATATAACGAACATCCAGCGAGCCACGCCGGAAATCCATCACATCTGTCTGAAATCCCCACTTACCGGATAAGTCTATCTCTTGCGTCTGCGCCTTCATCGGTAATAATTGAACTACCATCGCAAATGCAATAAAAGCTAATTCTATCAACTTGTTTCTCATATAAATATCTATTAATGGTCTTTTTCCAAATGTTGGTGAGCAATATGATAGCCAGTACCTGATAACACGACTAGTTACCAGCCGACATCATAACTAGTTTTCTACTCACCAGCTTTTGTTTTATAATAATCCTTCATCAAGTACCACGCTTTCTTGCGCATCCCCTGATCCGAGATTAAGCCTTTCCGATTCCAACCATCCTGATTGGTCGGATGGAAACGGAACGGGGAGCGGAAATCAAATAAAATCCAGGGTGATACGCCTCGAAGATTTGGTATATTATCAAACATACGGATGTTGTCTCTATAAAGCCGAGCCTGATATTCTTCACTCCATGAACTTGCCACATTCTCATCTCCCGACTGTCCGTATAATGCTTCGCCACCAAATTCGGATATAATCAGCGGTTTGTCCGGTATCACTTTCCAGGCAGCATTTTCCGGCTCGATTGGCCAAGGATGATACCAACCCATATATTTATTGACTGCCACAACATCCAACTGTGAAGTAAATGAATCTTCCATCACGAAACATTTTTTTTCACGGTTAAAGCGCACCAAGTCGAAAGCTGCTACATACAAACGGGTTGTATCCAATTTCTTACCTGTCTCCAAAAGTGAGGTAAGGAATTCATTCCTTTCTTTAGATGGCTGTGTCTCATTTGCAATCCCCCAATATCCGACAGCACACCTGTTCTGATCGCGTTTAATCATTTCCGTCAGCATCCTTTGAGCTTTCTTGCGAGTATTATTATCAATAAAATCAATTCCTTGCCAAATAGGTATTTCTTGCCAGAGGATAAAACCCATTTTTTCGGCCAGCCGAACCGTGTATTCATTCTGCGGGTAGTGTGCAAGACGGATCATATTCACACCAAGTGCTTTCGCCTCATCAAGCAGCATAGCTGCATCAGCTTCGGAAAATGCACGTCCCATACGTTGGGGGATTTCTTCATGAAAAGAAATGCTGCACATGAATGCCGGCTTACCATTCAAATAAATATCTGTTCCTTTCACCGTGATATTGCGAAAACCGATCTGCTCTTTTACACAATCACCAGCAGAGGAAATTATTACTTCATAGAGTTTGGGATTCTCCGGTGACCAACGTTGTAACTTCTTCACGTTGAACTTTCCTTCTGCCTTTCCTTCTGCATCAGTCTGCATATCAATGCTTGTTTTCAGTTCTGGAATAGCAATGGTAATCTTCTCACCCGGCTTCTTATCTGAAAGATGTACTTTAGCAATAATCTGATTGGGAGATTCCTTATCCAATTGGATGAAATAATCTTCCAGATATGTTTGTGGAGTAGTAACCAATAATACATCACGTGTGACACCACCATAGTTCCACCAGTCAAATGACATGGCGGGAATGGCATCTTTTGTACGACGATTATTCACCTCAACCACAATGAAATTATCGCCTTCATTCAGCAGGTCTGTCACTTCTATCTGAAAAGGAGTAAATCCCCCTTCATGACTACCGATTTCCGTTCCATTCAGATAAACGCGGCAACGATAGCTGACAGCTCCAAAATAAAGGAACTGACGCTTATCCACCAACCGTTTAGCATCAAAATGGCGTGCATACCACACGGTTCCTTCGTAGTATTTAAGTTCCGGCATTTGTGAATTCCAATCTCCGGGAACATTCAACCGCAATCCTCCTTTAAAAGAATATTCATAGAAATCAGTGGCACCCTTAGGACTTTGATTCCTATATACCTTCATTCCCCGCCCCTGGTCATATAAATCAATGATGGCATTCCATTTACCATTTAAGGAACGAATATCCCGGCCATATACATTAGTCATCAAATTTTGAGCTACCATATTCCCTGCAAAAAGAATAAATAGCAACATACACACGATTGTCTTTTTACTGATTTGCATTAATTTATCTGTTTATGAAGTTAACATTTATTTTCGTAGCTATTAGCTATTTGTACCCGACTTATTGGATCTATATGCCCAGCGTGTTGAATATATATGCCCAATACGCTAGATCTATAGATACAGCGAACAGGATAACTATCTTATCTCATACCGATACATCATAAAGTCATTACTCTCTGGTAGAGAGACTTTGATGGCTCCTTTCCTATCCACAGTAGTTGCTATCCTCTTCCCATTCCCCAACACCGGAGTGCATACCACTTCAGCACCTTCAGGCAACCAAGTTTCTATCCATGTCTCCTCCCGGTCATTATTTTCCCTGTAAATAAGAAGATAACCATTCTTTGGCTGACAAATAGATTGAAATCCAGTCCAAGATCGACCTGAAGGTTCATCGCCAATTGGCAAAATGGTTCCTTGATGGAAATCATATTGCACAGTTTTGTACTTCTCGATTAAATCTTTAATGCCCAATGCTTCTTCCGGCAAGTTTGAAGCCTCAAACCAAGCCAATGGTTGCCCTGCCATAGTGGTTGCAAACAAATATTCGAAAGAATATCGACCAGGAGCAAATGGATCATCTCCGTATTTTTTGATATTTCTCCAGTTGTTCAAAAACTCAATTTGAAGTTTCTCTGCCGGAACATATTTAGACAGCATCCACAGATTACGAAGCGTCCAGTAAGGATAGTAATTCTGCCAATCCGTATAACGGTTCTCCAAAAAGATATTTCCATATTCATTGAACATATGATAACCTCCCCGCCGACTGGCCGTTACATCCAGATTGAACATGACTTTATTATCGGTTTGTGCCAAGACTTTATCGAACAGGTTGCGGAGATTAATCTCTGCCTTTTTGGTAGGAATAGTCAATCCGTCAATCTTAAAAATACGAATACCATATTTATGATACAAACCTATCAATGTTTCAGCATCTTTCTCCCAATCAGCAAAGTCATTCTGCACACTTGGGTTAAACCACAAGCCAATCTCAATACCTAGTTTTTTTCCTTTCTTTACGATAGGAACCAGCCCGTGAGGATACTTCACAGGGTCTGGTTTCCAATAGTCCTTGTTATCCCAAATATTATTAAAGGAACCTTTGGCCACCGCAGAGTTCGGACTTTTGCCCACCTGCCATCCATCATCTATCTGAAAATGAGTGATTCCCAATTTAGCTGCACGCTCTAACTCTTGCAGACAAAACGCCTCATTGACTTTAGTATCCTGACTACGGTCTCCCCAAGTATTCATCATAATCATTTCATCACGATCCCGAAAGTGACGGCGAATATTCTTCTGATAATTGCGAAGAGCTGTCAGTGCCTGCAATTCACCTTCACCATATACCCCTGTAACACAACTGTATGTTTTTGTCCATTCCTCTTTCTGAATATCCTTTTCGGTAATTCCTAGTCCTGTAACCATGAACTTTCCAAATTCTGCTATAAAATCAACGTTTTTATAGGCCAACTGAACACTCGAACAAGGAGATTCCTTCAGAAAGAAAAAGCCGTTACCGTCTTCTCCGTTTCGCACAAAAAGCAAATTTCCACGGTAATTATTCTTACGATAAGCAATAATATCTCTTTCAGCCAACAGATTATTATTCCAGTCCGTCACATCCCAAAACTCAACAGCTTTAGCATGCCAGTGCTGTCCTTTGAGATACAATTGGTCGAGAATAGCCGTAACGGATTTGGATTTCATGTCTTCAACGAACTCAATGTTTTTCCGGTCAGCCGCATTTTCTTCCCGTCCGCCCAAAAGACTGTTAACAGTCCCTCGCAGATAAGTGTCGCATGCTATAGCCGGACAACCGTCATATATGCGATAAATCCTTTGTATATCCAATCCTCCCAAAGAAAATGTTACTGTCGTCTTCAAGTAAGCCGGATGAATATCGGTCGCAGCAACCTTTTCTACACAATAAGCCCCGTTGGAAACTTTCCGGATATCCCTGGAAATAAAAAAGTCCGGTGCTTGCTTTACTGTAAAAGTTGTTTTCCGGTTTACCTTATCGCTCAAACTATAGGTGATAAGATTACCGTCATTCCAAATAAATTTTCGTTCGATACACTCATTTCCAATCGCTAATGTATCTCCCTTCAACTCGCTATAACAAGTCTCCCGTGCGTAGAGCGAATATATAGTAGAGGCAACAACCAAAGTTGCAAATAGTCTTTTCATGGTTCATTAAGTTATTAGTATTTCTTTAAGGCACGCGGGACGGACAAGTGCTCATGTGCCTCATTAAATAGATCAGTAACATATATAGTGAGGTATAACCAATAACAGAATAGTCATTAGTTTCTTCATGATATCATTCGTTGTTATTGTGTTTGAACTGAAGAAGCCGAAGAAAAGATACACTTATAGAAAGTGTAACTTTCTTCCATTGACTTCTTAAAAATTAAAGATGTAAGATTGACTATACGGATGAATTACCTCACGGTAACTTCTTGCAACTTAGCCCACCCGGCACTTAATAAGTTTTCCGGCACAGCCATTTCCAAGCCAATCGTATTATCCTTGGTCGTATCGACAAGTCCCACTGCCCAATAATAGTTTCCTGGGACTACCCCCTTGAGACACAAGTCAAAAGTGTATACCGCAGGAATGCCCTGCATCCATTTAGACAGGTCTGTCTGTTTGTCAACAAACACTTTCTGCACTCTGTTTTGACTGTCCATCAGTGCAAAAGCCACTTTATATTTCTGGTTCCACTGCGGGATATTGGTAGGGCAATATCCCCAGCCAAGGTTGTTCCAGCGATGTATAATCCGAAGTTTCTGATTCTTCACTACATCTGTAGGTACGGAAATCATATCCGGATAGAGGCGATAACCACCTTCCGAAATAAACTGCTGCACAAGCGGGAATGTATTGTGAAACCATGATTCCGTTTCACCTACACGGAAGTCCATCATATTGACACGCGCCTCTTTACTATCATCAAATTCTCCCTGACGCACATCTTCAGGGTGTCCTTTCCGATAATTGCGGGGGTCAACCCAAAAACTGTGGATTTTGCCTGTAATCCATCCGCCTTCCATTAGTATGGGGCGAACACCAAAATATTTCTTGGCAAAGTCACGTTCCCATTCACCATAATACAACCCCATACCGAAAGCGTCATGACGCAAAGAATATCCTTTTTCAACTACATCATCAAGCAGAAACTCACTGTCAAGGTCATACTTGTTATCATCCCAGTCCTTACCGGCACCTACAAAGCGGTGGTAATTGATGACAACCGGAACATTCTTGAATGCTTTCAGATACAGATCCGACAACCAGTCGAGTACAGGTTTCCGGGGCATTTCATCTCCCGTAGAATAAAGTGTAGTGTGATATTCGCCCCATTTACCTAAACCCGTTCCATCAATGAAGTCTACTTCCTCCGGATTGCCGAAATCTTTAGCCAGTGCCCAGACAAACTTTTCATAATATTTCTGGAAGATAGGATCATCGGGATAAGGTGACCATCTTCCTCTCCACACAAAACCCTTTGTACCGGCTTTCCGTACGAAATCGGGAGTAAAATCGTAACCTTTGTCACGACTGTCTACAACTACCCGGAAAGCAAGACGCATATTTCTTGCACGTGCTCCCTCAATCAACATTTTCAACATGGGATCCGTATTCCATCCGTAAACATTCTCTTTAGGATTCAATTTCTTCCAACTGGTACGGATATAAAGGGTATGGGCATAATCGGACACCTTTACCGTTCCCACACCGGGCACCTGCATATGGTCGCACTTCTCCCAGAAGTCTTCTTTCACACCGGGGGTAGCATAGAGCACCCATCCGGTCTGCGGATTGCGCAACAGGCGTTGCCTATCAGGTTCTATTCTTATGATCTTGTTATCCCTCGCTAAGTTTTCTTTCAAAGCACTGGCAGGCTTCCCATCACCCAAATTGGCGGCTTGAAGCGCCATCGAGCCAAGAAATATAGATACAAGAAATCCAACTTTCATTTTACCTTTCATCATACTTTTCTTCTACATGTTTTACTTAATTCACCGTAATGGTCTTCAACTTCAACCAGCCGGAATTCAACAGATTATCATCCTGATTCACTGCCATTTCAAGTCCGATCTCATTGTCCTTGGTTACGTCTACCAGACCTACAGCCCATGAATAAGCACCTACGGAAACGCCTTTCATACTCAATTTGGTAGTATAGGTGGTCGGAGCTTCCTTCAGCCAAGTAGACAAGTCGCTTTGCTCGTCCACAAATATCTTTTTCACTTCATTATTATCATTCAGCAATGCAAAAGCCACTTTATACTTCTGATTCCAAGCCTTGATATTAGTAGGACAATATCCCCAGCCCATGTTGCGCCAGCGATGAACAATAGTGACATCCTGACCACCATTTACCGAGACAGGCAAAGAAACCATATCCGGATAGAGGCGATATCCCCCTTCCGCTATAAAGCGCTGCACATAAGAGAAAGCTTTTTCAAACCATGATTCTGTTTCTCCCAAACGGAAGTCCATCGTATTGACACATTCCAGCATGGAATCTTCAAACTCTCCTTTACGGACATCTTCAGGATGACCTTCCCGATAACGATAGGCATCATCAAAATACCAATAACGATGCGTGTCGGTAACCCATCCACCTTCCATAATGATAGGAAGCTTATATCTCCATTTTCGAGCAATGCTTTTCTCCCAATCCTTGTAATAACCGCTCATTCCAAAAGCGTCGTGACGCAGGATGTATCCGTTATTGATGGCTATATTCAGTAACGGTTCTGCATCAGGCGGCACTGTCTCTTGCCATGAATCCTGGTAGGTATCCCCCAGCATACGATGATAGTTAATCACCAAGGGCACTTTCGTGAAA
This sequence comes from Bacteroides sp. BFG-606, assembly GCF_024788145.1. NCBI lineage: Bacteria > Pseudomonadati > Bacteroidota > Bacteroidia > Bacteroidales > Bacteroidaceae > Bacteroides > Bacteroides sp. BFG-606. The sequence continues at coordinate 769,525 of NZ_JANUIL010000001.1, forward strand.
CAACGTGCATACAATGCAGTAATCCATTCCATTACCGGAAACTTGTTCTCATTGTTGGCATAAACCATAGCATGCGACTCTCCCCATTTACCCAATCCGTAACCATCAATAAAGTCCACCTTATCGGGGTCATCATATTGGCGTCCAAAAGCTTCGACAAAATCTTCATAGTGTTTCTGAAATACTTTATCATCAGGATACGGACACTTATTATTTTCGTTATTATACCATTTGCAACCATCGTCGAACACAAATTCTGGTGTGTTCTGCGTCTGGTCACGTCCATCTACCAGTACACGAAAAGCAATACGTAACCCCCTATCATGTACACTTTTAATGATGCGTGAGATATCAGAGTTAGGATCGTCCCAGGCATATTTTCCCTTTTGGGGTTCCAGTGTCTTCCAATTCGTACGCAAGTAGCAGGAGGAGGCGTAATCAGAGACCTTCACGTATTTTGCCAAATCGGGCACATACATATGGTCGTAGCCTCTTTCTTCCCAAAATGTCTCGTTTTTCTCACGAGCCAAATACAGCACCCAGCCATTCAAAGGATTCCGAAGAACACGTGTCTTATTAGGGTTAATCCGCACCGTGACATTCTCAGCAAGCAAATCTCCATCACCAGTATTTTCCGTCTCACTTTCGCTATTCGAGCAAGCAATTGCTACCATAGCCCCGAAAAGCAACACGCCCAAAGGCATCATTATTCGTTTACAGTTCATTCTCATATAGTTATTCTTTAAAAAGGAGGATATGCCGCCCTAAAAACAGGGCAAGCACACCCTCTTCAATAAATGACTTTAATATTCGCTCATGTATATTCGCATATTTCTTAAGTCGACGATAGTCAGCAATGGTCTCATATACCATGTGAACATAGCCTCACGATACTGCTCACGGGCCTCACTTTCCGCATGGATAGGTGTCCAAGTGTTCAGCTTCAGTTCTTGCTTGTATTTCCATCGGCTATCACTCTGATCCAATGCAAGTATATCATCAGGAATTACAGGAACAAGACACCATGAGAAATGAGGACCACCGGGGTAACCGCCTTCGAAATGCGGGACATCAAGAACGAACTTACCGTTTTCTTTTTTATCCGAACCGCCTCCCCAGGCAGAAGTCCATGAAATCTTGCCGACAAGCAGTTGCGGATCGGCCAAACTCGGTTTGAAGCCGCCGCCCTTTAGGTCATTACCCCACTTAGTAATGTCACCATATGCCCAAAGATTAGTAACCTCCACATCATGCCATCCATCCAGTTTATCCACAAAGTGCGCCTTATATGGTTCCAGCTTCTTATCCGGTGAGTAGATTTTCAGTTTCCGGGTTTCTGTATTCAATATTACACGATATTCTCCATCCTTAGGCAAGTTCAACATCGCAGGCTCATCTCCCAATACAACATCTACCTCTTCACCGTCTACCCAATTATCAACACCTTCTGCCAACTGAATATAAGTATCACCTTGCTCAGTTTCTAAAGTGATCCCTATCTCACCTTGTACCAAATCTTGTACAAATGCATACTGGAATTCATTCTCTACTGTCTTACTCATTACCAACTTGTCATTGTCGGTAGAAGTACCGGAGAGAACAATACGATCAGCTTCCCACACCAACGGACGATAAGGACGTACATTTACAGTAACAGTACGCACTTCGGGCATTGCATAACGAGGACCACCCTCCCACTTTGCAATGACACGGAACTGCACAGGCACTACTTTGGAGTAATTCTGCCCCCACTTATCCACCAGCAACATTTGCAGTTCTTCAGTGGTATAACTCTTATTGAACACCCCATAGTCCTCATCAACACGCACACAACTCTCAAACTCATGTCCTTCGATATCTATCTTGGTCACATAAGAGAGAACATATTCTTCGGGCATCTCACGAGCAGGCGTCCACTCAAAACTCAGTGCCACATTATTCGGCTTGTCTCTGTCCAGTTCTATATCCGTAGCCGAAACAGTCAGTTCCATTTTCTCACCAGGGTTGATGAGCCACGTCAAGTCTGCTTCCTTCTCCTCCTTACATCCGCCAAGGATAAACAGTACTACCAATGACAGATATTTATAAAATAATTTGTTTCTCATATTTCTTATTGATTTTATAGTGTTAATCAATTCATCCAGCCCGGCATCTGTTTTAGATTCGGATTCTTGTCTATCTCATCTTGGGGTATTGGCCACCAATAGCTGATAAACTTACGAGTCTGATAAGATACCCGTTTATAAAAGTCATCTCTATTGTCCTTTTCTGCCAACATATTCATACCATAGAAGTTGCCATTCAGCACATTCTCCGCCTCTTTCCAACGACGTAAATCGAACCAACGCAAACCTCCCTCACAATTCATCTCAACTCTTCTCTCGCGACGAATCAGTTTCCGCATCTCCTCCTCGTCGGCAGGAATTCCAAGACCAGATGTCCCATACTGAGGAATACCGGCCCTTTCACGAATCTTGTTGACGTATTTTACAATATCTTCTTTCTCCGAATTGTAAGTACCTTTGGCAATACTATACTCGAGTGCTGATTCCGCATAACTCAAATAAGCCTCGGCGAGGCGGTAAAGGATTCCCTGGCGTGACTTATAAGTACCCGTATTTGTTGAGTGAACAAAAGTTGGGTCCACGTGCTTACGAATCAAATAACCAGCCGACGGATTATCATGTGACGGCTGTCCGTCTTCCCCATTAAAGAAAAAATTTGTCGCTTTCCCTTTTCCCCAATGGTATTGTTCGTTGTAGACTACCGATATATAAAAACGAGGTTCACGATTGCAGTACATATTAAATGTATTCTTCGGGGCAACCACATGAGAATCACCACTAGCGCTGGCACCTGCCACAGCATAATGCCAGTTGGTGGCACGTACATCATCTTCGGTAGAGTAACCAGTTTCACTGTATTCAGTTTCTGCATTAATGACAGCTGTTTGTGTATTGCCACTATTGTTGTATCCTAAAATAGGCATTTTACCATCCTTCATAAAAAAGTCATCCACCAGTAACTGAGTAACACCTAGCGAACCTAAACCACCAGCACCACGAGGAAGAGCACAATCATCAAACCAACCTGCGTTATCTTTGGTACGCGGAAAGATAATTTCCGTATTGCCTTCTTTGTAAGTTTTCATCATCATGTTCTGATACGAAAGAAACGGATCTATGGTGACCCCATCAGACAGATATTCTTTATATAGAGTGTGCCCTGCTTTCTCTGCCTCTTCTATCAGCAATTTATTAGCATCTTTCGCCCTTTTCCAATGATTCGATTCGGGAGTTGCACTAAAGATTTTCACACCATCCACATTGGTCATCGCTTGCATTTCCGGATCAGGATTACCATTCACCAAATCGCTGGCGGCAAACGTCAGCAGGCGGGCACGAATAGCCAGGCAAATCAACGAGGTGATACGACCGTATTTATTGGCTTCATCATAAGAAGCAGGCAACTGGCGGGAAGCTTCCAATAACTCATTGGCAGCCCAGTCCACCACATCATAAAAAGGCTCTTGCTTCAACAACAAAGATTCACCGGATATCTCTTCTGCTGCCTCACGGATAATAGGCACTCCACCATAGGTCATCGCCATCATAGCGTGATAGTAAGCGATAAAGAAACGGCACTCTGCCTTCATGTAATTAATTTCCTTTTCAGATACATCAGGCAAAGGATGTGCATATTTAATGAGAGTATACGCCTGACGAATAGCCTGTGGGTACGTTGACCAATAAGTCACCACACCCGGATTAATAGGTGTCCAGTTTCCATTCTGATACTGAATTGCCTTAAAACCCTGTGATTCCCATCCTGTAGAAGGAGCCAATTCATCACCAATAGCATCCGGTCCGTCGTAAATATAAAATTCAGGCATTACAATGTAGAGATAGGATAACCAACGTTCCAAATTAGTTTTATTAGCAAATACATTCTCCAACGTCAGTTGATCGTCCGGTTGCTTATCCAAATAATCAGAACAGGACGCTAAAGGTAATATCCCCAAAACACCCAATAAAATATATGCAATAATTCTATTTTTCATATCATATTAATTTTAGAAAGTAATATCAAAACCTACCGACACAGATTTCATGGCTGGATATTTAGCACCGTCACCGGTTGCGAGCTCCGGATCCCACAAATCAAACTTGGAAAAAGTCAGCAAATTCGTTCCACGCACGAAAACACGAGCATTGGAAATCACAAATCCCTGTAACCATTTCTTCGGACAAGAATATCCCAATTCCACATTTTTCAGGCGCAGGAAACTCATATTACGCAGCCACCAGGTAGATTTCTGACTATTATTGGCATTCGGCCCGTAATCGGCACGCGGATAAAATACATCCTGACTTTGGTTATCCACTGTCCAACGATCCTGATAGTTGTCAAAGATATTATACATAGATCCCTTATTGGATGCTGGCATAATATTCGAAGAAAGAATACGCCAAGTACGTCCGATACCTTGAAACATAGCTCCAAAATCAAGATCTTTCCAACGTAAATTCACTCCGAATCCATAAACAATTTCCGGATTTTCAGTACCTCCGATAGCCATTTGGTCATAAGTGTCGATAACTCCGTTCTGATCCAAATCCACATACTTAATATCGCCCGGACGGACTTTTGCCGTAAAGGTCTGTGTAGGGATACCCTCTTTTAGCACCTGTTCTCCCGCAGCATTGGTAGTAAAATCATCTTCCGTAAACAGACGGTCGTGTACATACCCAAAGAGCTGTCCCACCGGATGACCAGTTTCAGCACGTGTCGTTCCGATTGTACCCAAAGGTTCGTCTTTATCAATAATTTCATTGTGAGCATAAGTGAAACTTCCCATCAAACCGAGGAAGAAATCTTTGCCAATTTGCTTGTTGAAGTTCAGCGTCACTTCCGCTCCTTGATTTTTCACCTTACCACGATTACTCCACGGTTTTCTATAAAAACCTGATGTAGCAGGAATTGAATTCAACTCTACAAGAATGTTATTACGGCGCTCATCAAACAAATCGACCTGCAAATCTACCATACCATTAAACAATCCCAATTCCAAACCAACGTTAGCCTTGTTCACAATTTCCCAAGTTAAATCAGGAATTCCGAAATCGCCTTCTACCATACCATTGCGTCCGTAATCCCCATCCAATCCCCAACGGTACAAATAAGGAACATCATCCCATTGATCAAGAATTGTGGAAATGTAAGCAAAACGACGCCCTTGCAGATTAGCGTTACCTACCTGACCGTAAGAAGCACGTAACTTCAATTTAGATATCGTATTGCGAAGCGGTTGCATAAATGATTCTTCTGAAACAATCCAACCAACAGCAGCTGAGGGGAAGAATCCGTAGCGTTTTCCTTTGGCAAAATTTTCAGTACCGTTATATCCAAAATTGAATTCGGCTACATACCTACCATTATACGTATAGGAAGTACGTCCTGCCAACCCCTGATTGCGATAAGGCAATGCAGCCCCATCATCATAATGACGGCGATTAAACAACAACATAGCCGAAACCGCATGCTTATTGACAAATGTACGATCGTAATTTAAGCTTGCTTCCATATAGATACTCTTGTTACCATACTCTGCCGATGTAGAGGTACCCAAGAAGTTACTTCCTTGTTGTTTTAGGGCTAGAATCAATTCTCCCTCTTCATTTCTACCGCTAGCGGCATTCCAATATTCTATAGTTTTAGAGCGAGTCACTTTACCTGTAGAATAACGATCGAACGAGAATGTTCCTCTCAGTTTCAAGCCAGGAGTTAAAAACTTCAAATCCTGCTCTAAAGAAAACAGTGTCTCAATTTTACTAGCACTAGAACGTGCGAAGCCTCTCTGAGTAGCCATTGCCCAAGGATTACCTTCTTCTTGCCATGCAGGAATTTCACCAGATGAATAGCGAGTGGGGAACATAAACGGAGTAAAACGGAACGCCCGACTGAAAATTTGATCTGTACTTTCAGGCGAGGAATTACGGTCCTGAAGATAACCACCGATGTTAAAACGAACTTGAGTAGTGGGAGAAAGTTTCAAATCTACATTGGAACGTACGTTGTAACGTTGTAGCTTGATAGTAGGGTCCCAGTCCAGACTCTTGTCACGTGTCAGAATACCACGTTCGTTATAAACTGCGGCCACAAACGAATAGCGTAAATTCTCCGAACCACCGGATACGTCTACTGTAACACGCTGGTTGGCAGCGTGATCTCTAGAAATAGCGTCAATCCAATTAACGTCCGGGTACAAGTCAGGATCATATCCTGCACGGGTTTTGGCAATCCGATCGGCATACATCGGAGACTGTCCGGTATCCACTAGTACATCATCCAGCAACTGCATATAATCGGCAGCACCAATATAATTAGGTAGCTTTATCGGCTGTGTGAATGCAAACTCCGACTTCACCACCACACGAGGTTTACCTACATGTCCGCGCTTAGTATTAATCAAAATTACGCCATTGGCACCACGTACACCGTACACTGCGCTGGCAGCTGCATCTTTCAATACGGAGAAAGATTCGATTTCCTCCACGTCAATGTTATCCAAACTACGTTCGATGCCATCTACCAGCACCAACGGGTCCTTACCTACATCCTGAAAGGTACTGATACCACGAATCCAGAATGAAGAGTTATCGTATCCCGGTTCTCCAGAACGTTGTACACCAATTACACCAGTCACTGTACCAGCCAAATTATTACTCAATGATCGTGAAGTAGAAACATTCAACTTTGCAGGCTCAATAGTCGTAATAGAACCGACTACAGATTCTTTCTTCTGCGCACCGTAAGCTACAACAACAACTTCGTCCAACTGACCGACATCTTCTACCATTATTACATTCAACACCCTACGATTATCGACCTTTTCGTTCTTCGGCACAAAGCCTATATAACGGAAAGAAAGTTCAGCATATTTATCCGGCACAGCAATACTATATGCACCATTCATATCTGTTATCGCATTTACCGTAGAATCTGTTTTCATGAAAATTGAAACACCAATTAAGGGTTCACCCTTCTCATCAGTAACGTTACCTACAACCTTAAAACCTTTAACCTGCTTTATCGCAGGAGCTTGTTCTGGCACTGAAATTGTAATCTGTCTTCCCGACATTTTATAATTTAGTCCTGTCTTTGAAAACAACTCATTGAGTATAGCATCTATTTTCTTATTGGAAACTGAAATGGAGACTTTATTATTCAGATTCTTCTGAACAACTTCTGAATATATAAAAATATATTTACTGTGTTTTTCGATATAATCTAAGATCTCTTTAACTGTAGTATTCTCATATTGGACTGAGAATAAATCTTCTTCAGAGTTCCAACTAATAAAGCTTACTCCGAATGAAGATGTTGGAATCATAAAAAAGACATTTATTATGCAAAAAAGCTTAAGCCTTTTCTTTAGATGTAAAAAAATAGTTTTCTTTACCATAAAAATTTCTTTTTAGGTTAACAATTTTGGATTTATTGATTTAACTAAGGAATTAATATCGGATAAATACGCCAATATTTATCCGATTTTTTTTTGTGCGTCATAATATTCATTTGTTTCTCATAGGCAAGCGTATTTAAAAGATTAATTAAAAAAATATTATTTATTCAAGTATATACTAGTACTACTCTTTTCTACTTTAAATGGAAGTGTTTGTTGAATACATTCAATCACTTCATCTATATCATCTTTCAAGTCAAGTTTTCCGTAGACCTTCTCTTTACCAACAAGAGGATCACATTGAATAGACAGACCATAATAAATACTCAATCTTTGAATAATTTGAGACAAATCATTTCCATTCAATAGCATAATACCATCTACCCAACTTATATATTCTGCTACATCTACTTTCTTTTGAGAAGTTATTGTACCATTAGCTATATTCAACAAGTCATTAGGAGTCAGCTGTGCCTTTCTCTCATTTTTATCAGTTACTTCCACAGCACCTTCTACTAGCACGATATTAGTTGTTCCTCCTTTATAATTGGAAATATTAAATTTGGTGCCTAACACTCGCAAGCTAAAGTCTTCAGATTCAACAACAAAAGGATGTTTTTTATCATGAGCAACCTCTAAAAACACCTCTCCCTGAGCATATATTTTACGAATATCACCTTTGAAACGACGAGGATAAATTACTTTTGATTGAGAATTTACAATCAGGTGGGTACCATCCGATAATTCGATTCGTGCTCTCTTACCCGGCGGAACAAGCAATTGATTATATTCCTGTTCATCCTTAACTTTTTCCTCTTCCTCTTTGATTATTTGAGAATTGACTGCAACTTTCCCTTCTTTTGAATATTTGATAAAGGCATCTTCATCTAAATTTAATTGTTCTTTAGCAGTTATAAGAGTTACCTCATCAACAGTCTGACTATCCATCTCTGTTGCAATAGCCTGCAAATCAACATCAGCAGTTGTTGTTTGATTCAGAAAATAAATGGTTGATATACAAATCAAAACTGAAGCAGCAATAGAAGCAGAAGTTATCAAGAAATAGTTCCGTCTGCGCTTCATTGCGTCTTTTCGCATTCTTATGCACGTTCTTTCTATTATGGAAGAAGCATCAATTTTCTCTTGTTTGCAGCTTTCCCAAAAGAATCTCAACTTCTCACCTTCAGGTATAGTAGTAAAATCATCCTCAAGTTCCTCCTGAGAATTCAATTTACCAAATAAATTTGCAAGGCGAAAGTATTCTTTCAAGTTCATAATCTTTTTAGTGTTGTTCTATAATTAAAGACGCAATTTAAAAAAGAATCTCCTAGTTAAAATGAACTTTTTTTCATTTCCTCCCCAAAAAGCACTTAAAAACAAAGTCTTTTTTGGATTAGCAAATGATATACAGAGAAATAGAGAAGAAATAAAAAGATTATTTTCGAAAGTGGATATTTAGTTTTTTAGCAATTTCTTCCAATGCAAAAGCTATATGATTATTTATAGTCTTCACAGATATATCTAATAACGCCGCAATATCTTTATAAGGTAAGCCTTCTATTTTTGCCAGAAAAAAAACATGTTTACATTTAGGTGGTAGTTGTTGAATAGCATCGTTTATTTTCTCCATTTCCTCTTTACTAATCATCTCCTCATCTGGTGATTGAATTGGATCAAATATAAAATCCCCTATATCATCAAGCAACAAATCTGTTTTAGCCGTTCCTTTCCTCAAATAAGAAATAGCTTTTCTATAAGTTATAGTCTGTATCCAAGCATTCATATTTTCTATATCAGCCAAAGTTTTTCTATTTTTCCAAACTTCATAAAAAACATCACTCACAATTTCTTCAGCTGGTTCCTTTTGGCCAATCAAAGCATATACATAATGATATAAACGCGAAGAATAATGCTCCATAAAACGGCAAAAAGCCGTTTCATCACCGTTTACAATTCTGTCTATGTCGTTACTTTCAGGTTTCACGGAAGTGTTTTACAGATTATTCTTAATTAACAAAATTAAGCCAAATATAATGGTATATTAGGAAATATAAAAATAAAAGACGAATTAAAAGTTATCAATTATAGAAAATTTTATACAACAAATACTACAAAAGCCTTTTACTTAAATAACGCACTGGATACCATACAGAAAGGAAACCGACAGCTAAGACTGTCACAAAGATTAGTACTACATCCCATACATGAACACTGACAGGATAAGCATCTACAACAAAAGTACCACCACCGCCTCCCAATGAAATTATGCCGAATTTCTGTTGGATAAAACATAGGATTAATCCTAAAACAATACCAGAAATAGCACCGAAAAGAGAAATTAAACGACCTTCAAAAAGGAATATCCGGGAAATAAGTTTATCGCTAGCTCCAAGACTTCGCAAAGTCACCACATCATCTTTCTTATCCAGAATTAGCATAGAAAGGGAACCAATTACATTGAAACAGGCTATCATTAAAATAAAAGTGAGGAACAAATAAGAAATTAATTTTTCTATCTCCATAATACGGAAAACATCCGCCTGCTGCTGATAACGGTTTTGAACTACAAAATCATCGCCTAACATATTTTCAATTTTGGATTGTACAGATGAAGTATTTACATTAGGTTTCAATTTCAATTCCATCGCAGAGACTTCTGTGGTATAATCCAGAAGCTCACGGAGGAAATCGAGAGAGGTCAGAATATATTTCCCGTCATATTCTTGCTGATTCACAACAAATACGACACCCGGAGAATACAGGTAATCACGATTAAAAGAAGCGCCGGGATTTGCCATGTTCACTTTGGCATTTCGCTTGGGTAGATAAACCTGAAGAGGATCAACAAATTCTAAACCAGTACCCAAAGTCGCAACCAGTTCCACTCCCATGACCCCGTAGTTCACAATAGAGTCATGAAGAAGAAATTCACCTGCGCCATAAAGTATGCTGTCTATGGCCGTCAGTTCTTCAAAATTATCCTCCACCCCTTTTAGTACAACCATAGCCTGACGGTCCTTGTATTGCACCATTGCATTCTCTTCGAGCGTCTCTGTAAACACCTCCACTTCAGGAAGCGCACAAACGGCACGAATCCGTTCATCTTGTGCATCAAAAACCTTTCCTTCACGGACCGTAATTTTCAATTGCGGATCAAAAGCCGTAAAAAAACTAGCGACCATATCCTGAAAACCATTAAAAACGGAAAGAGTGCAAACCAAAGCAAGCGTAGCAAGAGCTACCCCACATACGGAAATACCGGATATGATATTAATAGCGTTATGCTTTTTTTTTGAGAAAAGATAACGCCTGGCTATATAAAAAGGGAAGTTCACCTCTGTAATGAATTATTTCACTTCAGCAATGAATCTATTTTCTCAATATAATCCAATGAATCATCCACAAAGAATTTCAGCTCGGGAATGATGCGCAACTGATGACGCACACGAGTTCCAAGCTCATAGCGGATGGATTTCATATTGTTATTGATATTCTTCACCATCTCTTCCGCTTTCTCCGAAGGAAAAACACTGAGGTAAACACGGGCAATACTCATATCAGGACTGATACGAACTGCACTAACAGAGACCAGTGTACCCGGCATGGACTTTGTTTGAAGCAGGAATATCTCACTTAGTTCTTTTTGCAACAGGCGAGATATCTTATTCTGTCTGGTTGTTTCCATAAAGTTATTTACTATTTTACGATTTACTACTTACTATTTTCTTCCTTATGATCGTTAATCCGTCACGTAAAGGCAATATCACTTTTTCCACTCGCACATCTTCCGCCACCAAATCATTGAAGGCTTTAATACCAATCGTCTGTGCATCCGTATTGCGAGGCTGTTCGAGAACATGACCGTCCCACAAAGTATTATCAGCAATGATATATCCGCCTGCAGATAGATGCACCAACGTCATCTCGTAATATTCAATGTACTTACGCTTATCACCATCAATAAAAGCCATATCAAAGGTAACACCTAAACGCGGAACAAGTTCTAAAGCATCACCTATATAAAAACGAATTTTATCGGCAAATGGTGATTTTTCCAACCATGGACGGGTAAAATCCTCTTGTTCATCATTGATCTCAAACGTATGCAACATTCCACCTTCGGCCAGACCTTCCGCCAGACAAAGGGCAGAATAACCACTATACGTTCCTATTTCCAATATCTGACGGGGGCGAATCATTTCTACAAACATTTTCAGCATCCGTCCCTGCAAATGCCCGGAAGCCATACGAGGACGGAGCAGTTTTACATGTGTGTCCCGGTAGAGCGATTTTAAATAATCGCTCTCGGGATCAATATGCTGCAAAATATATTCGTCTATCGATTCGGTTTCCTGCATAAAAGTAGCTCTTACAAATTACAAATAGCGGTTGTTATTAGGCAATACAGTCTCCTCTGCATGCTTCAGAGCATCTTCCACCACATTAATTTCAAGGAATGATGTTTTCGTTCCCGCCTTACCACTACTCAAATAACCAACCATGTCAGAAGGCTGTAAACGACCTTCTTTCAACAAACGACGCAATGCTGCAAAGTAATACTCCTGTCCGTTAGCCAGTTCCGGCATATAGATAGCTTCCACACCATAAGACAAAGCCAAATGACGCATCGTCTTTTCTTTATAACAGATAGCCAACACCGGATACTTTCCACGGAAAGCTGCCAGGTTACGGGCAGTGCGTCCGCTATAGCTATCAGTAATAATGGCACGTATTTTTAGTTTAGAGGTAGCTTTCACTGCCTGTTTAGCAAGGAATGCCGTAACATCATTACTATTCTCATCCAATGGAATACGGATATCATTTTCCTCCAATTTATCTTTTTCAGCCTGGGCAGCAATCTTAGTCATTGTTCTCACAGCCTCTACCGGATACTTACCATAAGCAGTTTCCCCACTCAACATCAATGCATCTGTACGATAGTAGATTGCATTAGCAATATCAGTCACTTCCGCACGAGTCGGACGAGGGTTATTTATCATCGTATGGAGCATCTGAGTAGCAACGATTACCGGCTTCTTTGCCAAAATACATTTGCGAATCAGTACACGCTGGATCCCCGGAATACGTTCCTGAGGCACTTCGATACCCAAGTCACCACGGGCCACCATTACACCATCTGCCACTTCCAGAATTTCATCGATATTATCTACCCCTTCCTGATTCTCAATCTTAGCAATAATCTTGATATCACTATTATGAGCATCCAGAATTTCACGTATATCAAGCACATCCTGACGATTGCGTACAAAAGAATGAGCGATAAAATCAATATCCTTTTCAATAGCGTAAAGGATATTGTTACGGTCTTTTTCCGTTAATGAAGGAAGATTAATGCGAACACCCGGAACATTTACGCTCTTACGGCTTCCCAAAGTAGCATCGTTCTTGACTTCACACAACAAATAATCGTTAGTCTTATCAATAACTTCCAGTTCCAGATCACCATCATCAATCAGGATCGTACCACCGATATTCAGATCGGACACAAAGTTCGGGTATGAAACAGCAATATATTCACGGGTTGTCTCCAAATCCGGATTACCTACAATCTTTACTTTATCACCTGTCTTATATGGAATTGGTTCTGCATTAGCCGTCGTACGAACTTCCGGACCTTTTGTATCCATCAAGATCGCAATACGGTTGGACACAGCACGTACATTTGCAATCAAAGCTTCAAAACCTTCACGGCTAGCGTGCGCTGTATTCATACGCACCACATTCATCCCAGCTTCAAACAACTGTTTTATAAAATCCACATCGCAACGTCTATCCGAGATGGAAGCCACAATTTTAGTCTGTTTCAATAACATAGTCTTTCTACCTATTATATATTATATTACCTTATTTATTATCTATCTAACAAAGCTTCCAAGGCCAAACGGTACGAATTCAACCCAAAGCCACAAATCACTCCCTTGCAGGCACAAGCAATCATCGATACGTGTCGGAAAGACTCCCGACTATGCACATTGGAAATATGTACCTCAATCACCGGAGACGTCACAGAGCGAATAGCATCCTGCAAGGCTATGGAAGTATGTGTATACGCACCTGCATTCAGAATAATGCCATCCACATCAAATCCCACCTGCTGTATGCAGTCTATCATTTCACCCTCAATATTCGATTGAAAATAGTCGATCTCCACGTCAACGTATCTTTTGCGAAGATCAGCCAAGTAATCTTCAAATGTAACGCTTCCGTAAATGGAAGGTTCACGCTTACCCAACAGATTAATATTCGGGCCATTAATAATTTGTATCTTCATCGCGCAATCCTGTTTTTTATATACCTTTGTATCCAAAGAACAATATTTCAAGGTGCAAAGGTAGAAAAAAGAAATGGAAATCAACGAAAAAAAGAAGAAGAAGGAACAACAAGGCGTGATAATCAGGAAGTATCAGCAGTATCTCAAACTGGAAAAGTCTTTATCTCCTAATACGCTGGATGCCTATCTTACGGATCTGAACAAACTGATGAGTTTTTTGAAGCAGGAAAAGATAGATATATTAGACGTATGTTTATCTGATCTTCAACATTTTGCAGCCGGATTACACGATATTGGCATTCACCCTCGTTCACAGGCCCGCATCTTATCAGGAATCAAATCATTCTTCCGTTTTCTCATCATTGAAGACTACTTGGAAGCAGACCCCAGTGAGTTATTAGAAGGACCTAAAATAGGCTTTAAACTTCCTGAAGTACTGACTGTGGAGGAAATTGACCGGATCATCTCTGCCGTTGACCGCAGCAAAACCGAAGGACAGCGAAACAGAGCTATTTTAGAGACATTATACAGTTGCGGACTTCGCGTATCGGAGCTTGTCACTCTCAAGCTGTCCGACCTTTATTTTGATGAAGGTTTTATCAAAGTAGAAGGAAAAGGAAGCAAACAGCGCCTCGTCCCCATCTCTCCGCGAGCCATTAATGAAATAAAACTTTACATACCAGACCGCAATCAAATTGAAGTTAAAAAAGGGCATGAAGATTTCGTTTTCGTCAGCCAACGGAGAGGCAAAGGACTTTCCCGGATTATGATCTTTCACATGATAAAAGAATTAGCGGAAAAAGCAGGTATTACCAAAAACATCAGTCCGCACACTTTCCGGCATTCCTTCGCCACTCATTTACTGGAAGGTGGAGCCAATTTGCGAGCTATTCAATGCATGCTCGGACATGAATCTATTGCTACAACGGAAATCTATACACATATTGACCGCAACATGCTTCGTAGTGAGATTATTGAGCATCACCCGCGAAATATCAAGTACCGGAAAGAAAAAGAGGAGTTATTTCATTAAATTATGATAAAATCAGCCCCTTATCTATATATTTATATTAAGAATTAATATCTTTGCGTTACTTTTTCTGTGCGAGCAGAAGGAGGTTGACAAATAGACGATATTTCAATTACAAACATTTAATTTATACCTAAAATGACTAAGAAGTTGTACTTGCCTTTACTCATGGCAATGGTTGTTGCATTATTCTCTTCTTGCAGCAAAAAAATGGGTGAATTATCAGCTGATTACTTCACTGTTACTCCGCAAGTGCTGGAGGCAGTAGGTGGTAAAGTTCCTGCGACCATCAATGGTAAATTTCCTGAAAAGTATTTCAACAAGAAAGCGGTTGTAGAAGTTACTCCGGTTTTGAAATGGAATGGCGGCGAAGCTAAAGGCCAACCAGCTACTTTCCAAGGTGAAAAAGTGGAAGGTAACGACCAGTCTATCTCTTACAAGATGGGCGGTAGCTACACTATGAAAACTTCTTTCGACTATGTTCCGGAAATGGCTAAGTCTGAATTGTACCTGGAATTCAAAGCTACTATCGGTAAGAAAGTAGTTACTATTCCTGCTGTGAAAATTGCTGATGGTGTAATTTCTACTTCTGAATTAGTAAACAATACATTAGGTAACGCTAACCCTGCATTGGGCGAAGACGCTTTCCAACGTATCATTAAAGAAAAACACGATGCTAACATCATGTTCTTGATCCAACAGGCTAACATTCGTTCCAGCGAATTGAAGACTGCTAAGGAATTCAACAAAGAAGTAGCTAACGTAAACGAAGCTGCTAACAAGAAGATCAGCAACATCGAAGTTTCTGCATACGCTTCTCCTGATGGTGGTGTAAGCTTGAATACAACTCTTGCTGAAAACCGCGAAGACAACACAACTAAGCTGTTGAGCAAAGACCTGAAGAAAGCAAAAATCGACGCTCCGATCGATGCTAAATATACTGCACAGGACTGGGAAGGTTTCCAAGAATTAGTTTCTAAATCTAACATCCAAGACAAAGAGTTGATCCTCCGCGTTATTGCAATGTACCAAGATCCTGCTCAAAGAGAAAGCGAAATCAAAAACATCTCTGCTGTATACAAAGAATTGGCTAACACTATTCTTCCTCAGTTGCGTCGTTCTCGTTTGACTTTGAACTATGAAATCATCGGTAAGTCTGACGAAGAAATCACTAAACTGGCTTCTTCTAATCCTTCTGAACTGAATGTAGAAGAATTGCTGTATGCTGCTACACTGACTAGCGATCCTGCTAAACAAGAAGCTATCTATACTCAAGCTACCAAACAATTCCCGAACGATTACCGTGGTTACAACAACTTGGGTAAATTAGCTTACCAAGCTGGTAACATTGACAAAGCTGAATCTTACTTCAAGAAAGCTGCCAGCGTTAATGCTACTCCTGAAGTTAACATGAACTTAGGTTTGATCTCTTTGATGAAGGGTGACAAAACCGCTGCAGAAGCATACTTCGGTAAAGCTGCCGGAACAAAAGAACTTGGCGAATCTATGGGTAACCTGTACATCGCTCAAGGTCAATATGAAAGAGCAGTTAACTCATTCGGTGACTCTAAGACTAACAGTGCTGCTTTGGCTCAAATCCTTGCTAAGGACTACAACAAAGCTAAAAATACATTGGCTAACGTAACAAGACCGGATGCTTACACTGACTACCTGATGGCAGTTTTAGGTGCTAGAACTAACAATTCTTCTATGGTAACAAGCAGCTTGAAGAGCGCAGTTGCTAAAGATTCTTCATTAGCTAAGAAAGCAGCTACTGACCTGGAATTTGCAAAATACTTCACAAATGCAGATTTCATGAGCATCATTAAATAAGAGAATTACCACTCTATTTTAAATATTAGGAATTGCCTGTCATTATAAATGACGGGCAATTCTTTTTTTTATCCATAAAAACCGTACTTTCGCAGAAAAGAATTCAAAGCAATGAAAAAGAGCAGCATTTTAATCCTCATAATCATCTGTCTGTGCGGTTGTGGCAAATCGTCTAAGAAAACAAGCATAACCGGAGAAATCAAGGGACTGGGTACAGATACGCTCTACTTGTACGGAATGGACGAATCCTTTGACCGGATAGATACTATTTTCGCGAAAGGAGACAAATTCTCCTACACCACCTCCATAGATACCATAACTTCGGCCTATCTGCTGATTGACAACCAAATAGAATATCCGATCTTCCTCGATAAAGGAAACCAAATCAAGATAAAAGGAAATATAGACCACCCCGAATTTCTGGACATCAACGGGAATAGATATAATGAAGAGTTCACAGCCTTTCAGAAAGAGCTGAGTAGTTTAAACAACCCTTCCGAAAAAGATTTAGAGCAAAAGGCGGAAGAATTCATCAGGACACATCATTCTTCTTTTGTCAGTCTTTACCTGTTGGATAAATACTTTGTGCAGAAAGACTCTCCTGATTTCAACAAGATAAAGAAATTAATTGAAGTCATGACAGGAATACTGCAAGACAAGCTATATATCGAGAAATTGAACGAAGCTATCTCCTTGTCCGAAAAGACAGAGACAGGCAAATATGCTCCGTTTTTCAGCCTGCCCAATATAAAAGGAGAGAAAATTACCCGTTCATCCGAAGATTTCAAAAAGAAGAATCTGTTAATCAACTTCTGGGCCTCATGGGCAGATAGTATCTCCAATCATCAAAGCAACAGCGAGTTAAAAGAACTTTATAAGAAGTACAAAAAGAACAAACACATCGCTATGCTCGGAGTCTCCTTTGATATGGACAAGAAGGAATGGCAGGATGCTATTAAACGCGATACGCTAAATTGGGAACAAGTTTGTGATTTTGGTGGATTGAATTCCGAGGTTGCCAAACAATATGCTATCAAACAAGTTCCCAGCAACATTCTTTTGGCAGCAGACGGCAAGATTCTGGCAAAAAACCTCAAAGGAGAGCAGCTGAAAAAGAAAATTGAAGAAGTAGTCACAGCAGCTGAAGAAAAGGAAAAACAAGACAATAAAAAGAAAAAAATAACCTGTAAGCAAACGTGTTAATCAAAGTTTTCGGAGCGGCTGTTCAAGGGATTGATGCAACACTCATCACAATCGAAGTCAACAGCTCGCGCGGCTGTATGTTTTATCTCGTCGGCCTTCCGGACTCTGCGGTCAAAGAAAGCCATCAACGCATTATCTCCGCATTGCAAGTGAATGGCTATAAAATGCCTACAAGCAATATAGTAGTCAATATGGCACCGGCTGACATCCGCAAAGAAGGTTCAGCCTATGATTTACCGCTTGCCATCGGACTGCTGGGTGCCAGTGAAACAATCTCTTCCGAGAAATTCTCCCGCTATTTACTGATGGGTGAACTAAGTCTGGACGGAAGTATCCAGCCTATCAAGGGAGCACTCCCTATCGCCATCAAAGCCCGCGAAGACGGGTTCGAGGGACTTATCATTCCCCAACAAAATGCACGGGAAGCCGCCGTTGTCAACCAGTTAAAAGTATACGGAGTCAGTAATATCAAAGAAGTCATCGAGTTTTTCAACAACGAACGCGAACTGGAGCCAACTATTGTCAATACCCGGGAAGAATTCTATCAACAACAGAATCATAGTGACCTGGATTTTGCAGATGTAAAAGGACAAGAGAACGTGAAAAGAGCCTTGGAAGTTGCAGCAGCCGGAGGACACAATTTAATCATGATAGGTGCTCCAGGCAGCGGCAAATCAATGATGGCTAAACGACTCCCGTCCATTCTTCCCCCTTTTTCATTAGGGGAAAGTCTGGAAACGACCAAGATACACTCGGTTGCCGGAAAACTGCAACGCGGGTCCTCATTGATTACCCAACGCCCGTTCCGCGATCCACACCATACGATTTCGCAAGTAGCAATGGTTGGTGGCGGAAGTTTCCCGCAGCCGGGAGAAATCAGTCTGGCACATAATGGGGTTTTATTTCTGGACGAGTTACCAGAGTTCAACAGGGGCGTGTTGGAAGTATTGCGCCAACCGCTGGAAGATCGACACATCACCATTTCCCGTATCAAAAGCACCATTAGTTATCCGGCTAACCTGATGCTTGTCGCATCTATGAACCCATGCCCATGTGGATATTACAATCATCCGACAAAAGCATGCGTATGCAGTCCCGGACAAGTACAAAAATACCTGAATAAGATATCCGGTCCGTTATTAGACCGTATAGACATTCAAATAGAGATAGTTCCCGTACCCTTTGACAAGATATCCGATCAAAGACAGGGAGAGTCGAGCAGTATCATCCGGCAGCGAGTAATAAAAGCGCGTCAGATACAGGAGAAACGGTATGCCGAATGTACGGGTATTTATTGCAATGCACAGATGAACAGCAGATTGCTGGCAACATATGCCCAACCGGATGATAAAGGGCTTGTGTTATTAAAAAACGCCATGGAACGGTTCAATTTATCCGCCCGTGCCTATGACCGGATTTTAAAAGTAGCCCGCACCATTGCCGATTTGGAAGAAACAGAGCAAATACTTCCCAGCCACCTGGCAGAAGCCATCAGTTATCGGAATCTCGACAGAGAGAACTGGGCAGGGTAATCACAGTAAATATAAACAGATAAAAATTATTTCACCGTGAACGCTACCTTTTTTCATATATTTGTTTTACATTTGTGACAAACAAATAAGCAATAATATGAAAGCATCCATAACAAGCCTCCTGATAATATTTTGTTTCACCATACTGACTTCTGCGCAAACTCCCCAAGACAGAGCTACAGAGCTAAAGGAACAAGCGCAGAACAGCCTTAAACAGAAAGATTATATCAAAGCGCGCTATTTATTCAAAAAAGCATACGAAGCATTTGCCGCCCGCGAAAACTACCCACAGGCAATAGAATGTGGTGTCCAGGCCAATGCTTTATATGTCAGAGAGAATTTCTATAAAGAAGGATTCGAGCTTTGCCGTGACATGGAGCAGCTTCTATGGACCGGAGAACAGAATAAAAAGAAAGTCTTTTATGACCTGCGTTTCCTTATCAATAAGGAACGATTGCAGATGTACACCGCACTGAAAAACCCCGCACAGGCAAAGACACAGTTGGATAAACTGGAAGAAACAGCTAATCTTGCAAAGAACGACTCCCTAACGGAGGCACTGCTGTATACAAAAGCCAACTATTATTATACTTTCAACCAGAACACACAAGGCGATGCCTGTTTCCGCAAACTTATCAACCAATATAAAGAAAAGAAAGACTATGCCAAAGTGAGCGATTGCTACAAGAACCTTATCAGTATTGCACGGAAAGGCAACAATGCTCCACTGATGGAACGCACTTACGAAAGCTTCATTGTCTGGACAGACTCTGTAAAAACGTTAACCGCACAGGATGAGCTAAATGTACTGAAGAGAAAATATGACGAAAGCCAACTGACCATACAGGAGAAAGACGACTCACTATCTGCCAAGCAGTATATTATCATAAGTCTCTGTGTGCTAGTGGCTATATTGGTAGCCGGCCTGGCAATACTGGCTGTGATATTGCTGCGATTCATCGCCGGCAATCGTAAATTAAAGAAAAGCGTGAAAATTGCCAATGAACACAATGAACTAAAAACCAAATTTATACAGAATATATCTTCGCAAATGGAACCTACCCTGAATACGCTGGCTACTTCAGCCGAAGAACTGTCACAGAAGGCTCCTCAAGAAGCTGCCCAAATGCAGGGACAAGTTGCAGCTTTGAAGAAATTCAGTGATGATATTCAAGAACTGTCATCTTTGGAAAACTCACTAACCGAGTTCTATGAACTAAGTGAAACCAATGTGGGAACTTTCTGTGAAAATGTGATGGATAGAGCCAAAGAACACATAAAACCGGATGTCACATCTTCAGTCAATGCACCAAAACTTCAGGTAAAGACAAACAAGGAACAGTTGGAACGCATTCTTCTCTATTTACTGAAAAATGCCGCTTTCTACACCGAACAGGGTCGTATCAGTCTCGAATTCAAGAAACGGGGAGCACACACGCACCAATTCATCGTTACAGATACAGGGACAGGAATTCCGGCAGAGCAACAGGAAAATCTCTTTAAGCCTTTCACAGAAGTAAAAGACCTGACTACAGGGGATGGACTAGGATTACCGATCTGTTCACTGATTGCTGCCAAGATGAACGGAAGCCTGACACTGGATACGAATTACACGAAAGGAGCGCGGTTTGTTCTGGAGCTTCACGTATAAATTTAGCCAACAAGAAAGCTATTGTCTCATTTGATTACTTTCTGACTTGTTAAGTATAGTTACCTTCGACCAAGAAGGTTCTAAACGCAAACTTGAGAATATATAAAAATATGAACAACTTTCTATATAAACGGATCTCACGTTTTTAATAAACTTTTGAGTAGTTTATTAAGAACGGTATCTGAGTTTATTAGAAACTCTACGATCGGATTTTCGAGTTTTCAAATCCATCTTTTACAACAAAAAGGCTGCAAATTTCATAAAATTTGCAGCCTTTTTGCCTATATCTGATACACCATTTCTGATACTAATCAAGGAACATGTCCGAATTTGTTAGAATATTATATCATTCAAGTTATTAATTTCATCTTCTTTTATCTGTTATTTATTAAAGTGGATATTCACGCTCGTACTACAAAGATACAACATTAAAAAGCATTTGTCAAGACGAATATCCTATAAAAATTGTCCTTAACATATTTATAAAAAGTATTGTCCCTCTTCTTTTAATCTTTTGCGTAGAAAACCGACATCAATCTTATGAACATCATTCTTTGTCTGTTTAATAGCATGTACTGCCGCCATTCCGGCAGCTTCACCAGTCACCAGACAAGGTGGCATCACTCGTAAGCTTCCAAAAGCTTCTTCATCAGTAGAAATACAGCGTCCGGCGGTCAATAGATTCTTCATACCTTTAGGAGTCAAGCAACGATAAGGAATTCCATGAGATTCACCTTTTTTGTAACGAGTCTCTTTATGTCCCGGTTTATGAACATCAATATAGTAACAATTACGTCCGATTTCATCCTCAAATGTTTTACGTTCCAGCCAATCTTGGAAAGTAAACGTATAATCCCCTTCAATCCGACGACTATCTCTAACTCCCAACAAAGAGGCAGTCTTTACGACAAAAGCACTACCAAAAGTTTTAGGCTGAAGTTCTTTCAGTGCCTCCAAGTATTGTTCAGCGATTTGCCTACCGGTAGCCATCGCCCGCGTAGTAGCCCACGGGTCGGTCGAATCAACATTGTCAATGTGTCCTGCATTGAATTGTACCACATCCGGACCGATCAGATTACTATTGAAATGTCTGCCTATCAATGGATATTTCCCGGACTTAATCGCGTCAAAGATAGGGCTATTTTTGTTACTCGTATGCAATGAAGGGCCTATGAGATTGTAGTTATAGCTATCAACATTGGCAAACGAGAAACACAAAGTAGAACTTTGCAGTATACCATCCTCACCTCCCTTTTTAAATGAAGCACCTGCCCAGGTAGCTACATCTCCATCTCCCGTCGCATCAATAAAAACTTTTGCTTTGAATGCAACAAGCCCGGATTTATTTGCTACAATGATAGCATCTACCGTATCATCAGCTGACATCTCTACAGCAGCAACCCTCGAAAAGAAAAGGACTTTTGCCCCCGATTCAGCTACCATCCGGTCATAAACCAGCATCAAATATTCAGGATTTATGTTCACCCAATTCAGTTTTTGCTTTCTCTCATGAGGCACTCCTTTCCTTGACGCTTCGAATACCTTCTCAGCCAAGCCTCGATAAATAATCTTTTCACCATCAGAGAATGGACACCATGCGGGAACCATACCTGCTGTTCCCATACCGCCAAGTTGTCCCATTGCCTCAATCAGCAAAGTCTTAGCTCCCTCCCGGGCTGCAGAAATTGCAGCAGTACACCCGGCAGGTCCTCCACCAATTACAATAACATCCCATTGATCGTCCACTGCAATCTTGGTGTTCTTCAGACGCATTTTGGATTGTGTGGTATTTCCATTCACATTAAGAGCGGGAACTGCAAAAGCAGCAGTAATCAACCCGGCTTTTTTAAGAAAATCTCTTCTAGACGTCATTACAAATTAATTTATTATAATTACTTTTCCATAAAAGTCTCTGCACGCCCTGGCGTAAACAGTTCCCATAAAGAAGCAACAGTCCATCCGGGTGCGAAAATGTCATTATAATATCCTTTGCCATTCTTCCCGTAATCCCAACTGGTGTGTTGGACAACTTCCGGATAGTAACCCACTTTGGCAATGCCACACATGTGTCCTTCATAAGGCAATAACTGCCGCATAGAGGTTGAAATCACTTCTGCGAAGTCCGAGAAACGGGATTCTTTATATTCGTTCGATAACCAACGAAGTACATCGGCAAATTCAAATACAAACACATCGATATGATTATTTTCTACCGAAACATTTCCCCAACCACGTGTTTTCAAACCAATATCACCCAGCATCTGTCCGGGAGCAAAAGGAACATCCCACAAATAATACCACGATAATGCAAAATAAGCGGCTTGCTTCGTCAGATCAGCATAATGCTTGTGTTCCTCCCCTTTAGTAACTAATGAAAGATAATAGGTAGCAGTTGCAGCATAAAGTGACGCTTCTTTATCCTCACAATTTGCATCAAGGGTAGATGAAAAATAATCTGCCTTAGAAATCAATTCTTTCTCCAGATAACCCGCAGTCCGCTTGGCACTATCCAAGTAACGTTTATCCTTAAAGTATTTATATCCCATGACTAAAGGTAATGTAGCCGAAGGAGTACTTCCCCCGCTTTTATCTACAACGGAAAAGTCATCACGGAACTTTCGTGGAAAACTACCATCAGCATTTTGCAATTGCAGAAACATATCCAACATCTTTTTCAATCGCTGTTCCCATTCCGGATGCTTGCGCCCTTTTTCTTTTTCATAAGCCAGGAAATGGAAGATTGCATAAAGCCCTTCCGATTGACGACGGATACTATGAACAGGATCCTCAAAGTTCTTATCAAAGTTTACCGATTCCTTAAAAAAGCCTGCTACCGTGAAGCCGTTCTTCAAATAACTATCGAATATTTTGGTACTGTTAACTTTCAAATCTTCCCGGTTACATTCCCAACCATATTCCCAGGCATTGAATGCATTCAGAAGAACACGTCCTATAAAACCAACTTCTGCCTGCCCATTACTTGTACATGCATCTGTTCTAAGATGTATGCCCGAATTATATACCAACGGATATTTATCCACAAAACTACTTACAAAGAATTGGCTAAGAGTCTGCTTCATATATTCAATTGAATAGGGAGCATCTACAGGCTTGGGCAAATATGTATCATAACAATATTCCCAAGTATGGCGCACAAAATCAGAATAATCTTTTGCTTCACCTTCAGTAATTTGCCAAGTCAACAAAATCGTCTCTCCTTTTCTAAGATGCTGATAAGCCGTTACAGCCGGAGCTAATGTCAATTTACGGATATAACTTTTAGGGGCCTCCCGATAAGGAAAGCCGAAAGAAAGAGTAGCAACCCCATCCTTATTTTCAAATCCGGTATACCCCAAAGAAGTCTTATCCGAAAGAATAACCTCCCCTTCGCGATGAGTAGCCAACGTGTTATTTACGAATTTATCCAATCTGTTGACAGTCATAAAACGTTGTTTCTTCTCACAGAAAATCCCGGTGAGAGGTGCGCTTAACCTGTCCTCACTTACAATCCAACTGTCTGAAGTATGGAATGAAGGGGCTTCTTTGGGCGAACGCAGATTACGCCGATACCAGAATCCCGGCATATAGAACAGGCAATCGTTATGGCGGAAGTCTGTTGCCACCTGCTGATTGTAATTAAAGTAAATATCTTCCAATGCAGTGATAGACACACTAATACATATCCCATCGTTACCATCCACTATGTTTTGAGACACAGTCAACGGTATTTTTTCCGAATTCTCCAAATAATAAGTGCCGTTATTATTCTGCGACTTCTGAAAAGTCAATGGATAACATTTCGCGCTATTTCCCGGGACTTTCAAGGAAATAGATGCCGAAATCGATTCCGGCACATTATTAAAAGCTTTAGCAATAGTAGCACATGCTACAAAAGCTATCCCACAAAGTAAATATTTCAGACTCATATAAAATATTAATGTGAATCAGCCTGCCTGATTCTATTTGTACTAAATTGTTAAGGCAAAATTAGGGAACATCCTCCACATTGAATAAAACAAATTGAGCTATAAATAGAAATAATTATCCAAATCGGCAGAAATTCTCCAAAGCCTCAACTATGATCCCATACCCAAACGATTATTTTTCCATAAGAGCGGCAGCACACCACAAATAAGGACCCTGTCCGTGATAATCACCCGTACGGCGCGGACGATCATAATAGTACTGTTTACTGTTCTTCTTATTCGTTCCCACACAAATTTCTCTCACCTGATTTTTATCATTAAGATATGAAACTAAAGCCATCCATGCTTTACGAGCCGCAGGAGCATATTCTTCTGCATCTAGCCAGCCATTCTTAACCCCTTTGATAAATGCGAAAGTAAACATAGCCGAACCAGAAGTTTCAGTCCAACAGTCAGACTGATCGATCAACTGATTCCACAAACCTTCCGGATTCTGATATTTCTTCAGACTTTCCATCATTGTCCGATAACCTTCTAAAATACGCGGACGGTCTTTATGATTCTTAGGCAAACATTGAAGCAACTCTGTCATACCTGCAGCCATCCAACCATTTCCACGTCCCCAATAATAAGGAACATCTGGTGCATGATAGAAAAGGCCATTCGGACGTTGTAGCTCATCCAGATACATCACCATCTCTTTAGCTGCACGATCGATATATTTCTTATCCTTCGTCACTTTATAAGCACGAGTCTGCACGATTGTAATCATATACATATCATCAATCCACAAACGTGTTTGCCAGGAATATCCTTTTTCAGCCCATTCTTTTTCCTCCGGTTTTGCGTTTGCTGGCACTTTCCATTGAGAATCGGCATAAGGCAACCCTAAATACCAATATTTCTTATCTTTTGTCACAAGATACAACTCAAGAGGTAAGCTACCGAACATATTTACATCAACGTGATTCATTATGGGTTGCAACGCCTTCTCTTCAGTAAATAAAGGCTCAAACTTATCTTGCAAACGATTGAGAAGTTCCTTATCTTTTGCAAGATAAGCATATCGCAAAGCCCCGTTCCAATAAAATGTTTCCGGATAACCAATCCATTTTCCAATATGGAGTGCATGCTTCTCGGTTAGAAAGCGATATGCCAATCGTTTACCAATTTCTTCCGGAGTAGAACCTTCCGGAAAGTCCTTCAACATACTTGTTTGAGCAAACAACAACTGAAAAGGAACAAAAAACAATAATATTAATACCTTCTTATACATAACACCTAGTCTTTAATTATTCAACAATATATCTTTCAATTCAACATTATATCCATCTACCCGTAAAAGCATCTTATCAATACCTTCTTTACAGTCTACTTGGAAACGGACCTCTTTAGATTCGCCAGGCATCAAATAAAAGTATCCGTCATCAAAATAAGCCGGACGAATAGGCGCATCAGTTTTCGCATCTCTTAATGTCAATGCTATTGCAGCAGCCAAGTATTGCCCCGGATTTTTCACAATAAGCCTGCCCTCATAATGGTTAGCCTTTTTCGTGAAGTTCTTCACCGAAACATTCACCGAAGAAACCGGCAAATTAGCCAAGACTTTTCCGTCCCATTCCTTCTGATTGAGCCAATAAACATTATCATCAAGCAACTTTCCGCTATTAGTTGTCAACACCAACTTTACCCAGCAGAAATCAGGAAGTCCTTTTATATCCTCTAATTGTATTACAGGAGTCAGTACATTAGCTTTCACATGAGCTACCTTCTGTTGTGAGGAGCGTATCTTTTTTCCTACTTTATCGTAAACCACAACTTCCACTTTCAAATTCCGATATTCCTTCAGCGTAGTATTAATAATATCTACTTTATGATGATTAAGACTCATCTGAATATGAAGAGGACGGCACGCTTTTTGCGTGCCATAATAAGCACCGGCTGTTTCCCCATTCGAACTGTAGTTCTGCCAAACCATACTAGGCCATGCGGGATGACTCATCCAAAGTAGCACTCCAGAAGCATCATTCCACATCTTGCTATTCCATGCTTCAAAAATAGCCCGATGACTTTCGTAATTAATCAATTGTGCTTTCCGGCAAAAATCATCCAAGTTATCGGAAGGTCCCAGTTTACGATCCATCCCTTCCTTATAAAGTTCACTAAAAGTCTTGTCACCATATCTATGGTTATGCCAGTCATGGTAATACCAAACATCACTGATAGGCCAAGTATCCTCTTCCGCCATAAATTCACGAATGGTTTCAGCCGTTGGTAACGAAGGAGTACCCACTTCTGAACGGAAACCACCAGCCAAAGAACGATAATACCATCCGGCATCATATTGATAACGCCAAGGCCCACTTCCTGAACTATTTAATGAACGAGAATTTCCTGTATAGTGCCGGCTACGGTCTTCTTTAGCCAAAGTAGCAGCCAACATGTATTCAAGTTCATTCGGAGCAAACCCCTCATTACGTGCACACCATAAAGCAATGGAAGGGTGATTACGGAAACGACGTACTGTCTCTGTCACATTCCTTATGAACAGACGATAATCTAATGGATTAAGATTAAATCCGTCTGTTGAAAGCCAAAAGTCATTCATCACCAACATGCCATATTCATCACAAAGTTCATAGAACACTTCTTCCGTGCTCTCACCCGTCCAATTACGAATCATATTGTAATTCA
This sequence comes from Bacteroides sp. BFG-606, assembly GCF_024788145.1. Lineage (NCBI taxonomy): Bacteria > Pseudomonadati > Bacteroidota > Bacteroidia > Bacteroidales > Bacteroidaceae > Bacteroides > Bacteroides sp. BFG-606. Next base: position 797,151 of record NZ_JANUIL010000001.1, read on the forward strand.
TATTCTTATGCAACTTCAAAGCTGGTTCCAATCGCTCCCGGGAAACACGCTTCATACCGTCATCCATACCCCAGTTACCTCCTTTGCAATAGATTCGTTGACCGTTCACCTTTATCACCATATATTCTTTCATCAGCGAATCCTTTATTAACTCTATTCCCTGTGAAGATACCGGTTTCAATAAGTTCGGTACAAATTCTCCATCATAATTCGTATAGCGAACCTTACTATCCGTTCTTTTGCGTTTCACAGCATCAAAAACAGGTTTTCCATCCTGCAAAGCAGCAGTCGGATTATAGTTTAACCGCACTACAGGAGAATTATCCTCATATGCAGACAATTCATACTCCAGCTCACGGATACCGATGCGCATCTTCTTAACATCAAGTGTGTCCTTACCTGACGAGACCAGACTTAAAGATGCATCATATAAATACTGTTCTCCATATCCATTGGGCCACCAAAGACGTGGATTCTTCATTTGCAATTCCTTACACTCACGAGGAGTCAGTTTAATCATCCTCTTTTCATTAGCATTCAAAGAAACCGGATAAATAGCAGATACTCCTCCAATATTAAAATGCAAATCAGCAGTACACGCAGTTTTAGAAGAATTATAAATCTCCGTATTAACAATAAAATTAACAGAAGTAGTGTCAGGCAAAGGCAGATCCGTAATCACGTGCGTATCAACAATTTCGAGTTCATTGCCAAATTTTATTCTGACATCCTGCCAAATCCCCATATTTCGGTCGCGTATACCAGGAATCCAATCCCACCCCTCCGAAGAGATAAAAGTAGGACCGTCTAAACATAATGCCCCACCATTGGGACCAATTCCTTCTTTCTTATTTGCCTCATGAGGAATGCCGGGATTATTAGGCGGAAGAATACGGATGGCTAACAGATTCTTTTTGTCATAATCTACCCAACGAGTTATATCAAAGATTCCTCTTTCAAAAGCACCCGTCATGGTCCCTAATAACTGATGATTAAACCATACCTCCGCTTTATAATTAATTCCATTCAGAATCAATTTTACTTTTTCTCCCTTGCTATTACGGGGAATATTAAATGAATTTCGATACCACCAATCCATCCGGCAAAGTGTATCGGGAATCAACAGATTATTAAGCCCCCAATAGGGATCAGGGTATACTCCCTGATCCACCAATGTAGTTAATACCGTACCGGGAACTGTTGCCGAATACCATTCGCTTGTATCTAAATCTTGTGCAAATACCGATTTTTCAGCTGCCCGAGCTTTATATCCTTCTATCATCTCCCAACCTTTGGAAAGTTGATATTCCCAATCAGAAAGCGGACTCAGTTCTCCGGGTTCTACCACCTTCTTTTTAGGCTTAGCTGTCTGAAATGAATGTTTTGAATGAGGTATCACTTCGGAACTCTGTTTACGGGATAAACCAAAATTCCATTTTAATTTTTGTGAATAAATGCATTCTGTAGAAGCACACAGAAAAACAATTACACAAGCAATATATGTATTCAGCCTTATTTTCATCGTCTTATAATCTACTATTTAGTTTTCAATTTCTTTACATCATCACATACAGCTACTGCCACTTGCGAATCCGCACATCCATAATAAAGGTATAGTTTCTTCTTGTGATAAACAAGTCCCTCAATAAATACTGTTCCATCCTTGTATTGTCCACTCTTCTCAAAAGGAGCCTCTGGAGCAAAGAAGGGTTTATCCAAGCGAGCCAATACTTTATAAGGGTCATCACCATCTAATAAAAGTTGTCCGGCACAATACGCATTGGTTGGATAGTCGGGATCTCCAGTACTGCCACTATTCTTACCATTATACATAAGAACAATACCATGCTTGGTACGAACTGCCGGAGGTCCACACTCTGTCAACAGGCTATCAAAATGCCCTTTACGCGGTTGTATGATCTTCATTAGCTCATTTTTTTCATCCAAGATAGGATACCAATCTATCAAGTTATCAGAAGTAGCAGCATATATAGCATGTTCTCCCCAATACATGAAATACTTACCATTAACTTTATCGATGACTAATTGATTTCCTTTCAATTTTGTTAAAATAGACCCCGATTTACAGAAAAGGTTGTTAAACCGACCATTATAGGCTTTATCAAAAGCAAGTCCATGTTTTGTCCAGTTCTTCAGGTCTCGGGAGGTAGCTACTGCAAGACGCGCTTTTTTCCGATTCCATGCCGTATAAAGCATCACATATAGTCCATCTTCAGTCATAGTCACACGAGGATCCTCACAACCACCGGGCCAATCCTGATCCTTAAAATTATCTTCGCCAGGAAAAAGTACCGGCTTATCCAGTCTATTCATCTTAATCCCATCTTTACTTTCAGCATAGCCGATACGCGAAGTTCTTTTACCTATACCTTGAGCAGAATTATCTTCTGCACGATAAAGCACGACAATTTTTCCGTCTTTTACAGTAGCAGCCGGATTAAATGTGTCACTTTCCTCCCACTTAACTTGCTGCTTGCGCATCGGACAGTAAAACTCTGTCGGCAACGGTGATATAACAGGATTAACTCCTTCAGGGCGTTGGAATGGACCAAGCATCCAATTATTATCCTGTTCCTCCTGATTAATATCCAAAGAAGGTGCATTAGTAAATCCACACGCAGATAATACACCGACTACACCAATAATAAGTTTCAATTTTAGTTTCATCCTATTCCTTTTCTATAATTAATAATGATTTTTCTATAATGCAAATGATTGATTCCGCACCTATTGTTTCAATTTATACTCTTGTCTTTTTCATTGCTGTCCCATTAAAACCTAAAATAGTTCTTTGAAATATTTGAAATTTAGTTAGTTACAGAGTTTTTTCGATTAAACGGATTTCGATTTGCACCTTTGCCTCTCTAAAAGGAGATTTGCAAATGCATAAAGATAAATACGTTTTCGCTCAACTAGTGTCATTCTTAGATAGGAATAAGTTCAACTACATTGTACGCAAGTATGATGGCGACAAATATGTGAAGCGCTTCACTTGCTGGAATCAACTACTTGCTTTGATGTTTGGTCAACTTTCTAATCGTGAAAGTCTGCGAGATTTAATAGTTGCGCTTGAAGCCCATCATTCCAAATGTTATCATTTAGGAATGGGTAAAAACGTATCAAAGTCATCGCTGGCACGAGCAAATCAAGATAGAGACTATCATATCTTTGAAGAATACGCTTACTACTTGGTTGGTGAAGCACGACAAAAGCGTGTTAATCATATTTTCAAACTTGGCGGTAACGTTTATGCCTTCGATTCGACAACTGTTGACTTGTGTCTTTCAGTCTTTTGGTGGGCTAAATTCCGCAAGAAGAAAGGTGGTATCAAAGTGCATACATTATATGATGTAGAAACGCAGATCCCTGCATTCTTTCATATCACGGAAGCATCCATACACGATTCTAAAGCGATGATTGAAGTTCCTTATGAACCAGGCTCTTATTACATCTTTGACCGCGGTTATAACAACTTCAAGATGCTGTATAAGATTCATCAGATTGAAGCCAACTTCGTTGTCAGAGCAAAAAAGAATCTCCAGTACAAATCCATCAAATGGAAACGTAGGCTGCCTAAGAATGTGTTTTCAGACGCAAGTGTACTTCTGACTGGATTCTATCCTAAACAATATTATCCGGAGCCAATTAGACTGGTTAAATATTGGGATGAAGAACAAAAAAGGGAGTTCATATTCATAACCAATGCGATGCATATATCTGCATTTCAAGTTGCCGAACTTTATAAAAATCGCTGGCAGGTAGAGCTGTTTTTCAAATGGCTCAAGCAGCATCTTAAAATTAAAAGATTTTGGGGTACTACAGAGAACGCTGTTCGAATACAGATATATGCTGCAATATGTACTTACTGTTTGGTGGCAATCATTCAACACGATATGAAACTAGATAGAAGTACATACGAAATGCTACAAATATTGAGTATCTCATTGACTGATAAAACTCATCTGAGAGACCTCTTTGATAAAACTAAATTTCAAAATGACAAAGAACGATTCGGACCAAGTGGGCCAAATTTATTTAATTTTTAATTTGTCCCAGTTTTAATGGGACACTAGTGTGTCTTTTTATATTCCAACCTTTTAGCGCCAATACAGCTCCGTCTTTCAGCTTTCCTTTTGCAGTCTCAATAGTCACCGTTTTCTTTTCATCCGGCATCAGGGAGAAGAAATTATCTGTATAGAACGACGGACGTATCGGACTCATCTTTGAATTCAGGAATTGCAACTGATTAAAGAAAGCAATTTGCTCGGAAGTATTTCTCAAAGTAATATCTACAAAGTAATTATCATTATCTTCTCTTACTTTATAGGTAAGTTTCACTTTTGCCTGTTTTAGTTTACTCAAATCTTCAAAACCAGAAGCAGCCGGCCCGGTCAAAGTTTTGCTTCCTTCATATTTGTCATTAGAACGCCAATAGAAGTTAGAAGAAACATCTTTTCCCTTTTCATCCTTCAGTATCAATTTAATAAAGTGAACTTGAGATATATTTTCCGGGAAACGAATAGTTAACGCATCGTTCACCACTCCATCCGAAGGCAAATTAACCATTGCTGACTCTTCAAATACTTTCTTGCTGTCAATATCATAAACCTGTGCTATTACTTTATAATTCTTAAATTCACGGTAATAGTCATTCACTACAGACACCGTATTTTTAAGATAGTCAAACTGCGCATGTAATGGCTCTAATGAGTTAGCAGTATGATAAAGGGATGCTGTCGGTTCCAAAGACCAGTCCCACATACGGGAAGCCACTTGAGGCATAGAGCAGTTATGATACCAGAACAAGAGCCCGGAACAAAAACGATCACCATAGTCCAGTTTATTATAGTTCCATACTTCCCAGATACTCTTCGAATTAATAGCTCCCAACAGTTGCCCTTTCTGCGCAAATTCATCGATTGATGATGATTTTCCATAGTTATTCACCAAGTCTGTATACATAGTACTCATCAGATGGAAACCATTTCCATCCAGATAATCCCATACTTCTTTATTGATAGGCCACAGGTCTTTTTCATCCATCATTTCTCGAAGAATTTCCACAGTCGGAAGAGTAGGTGCACCATATTCCGGATTAAATCCGTCTACCCGGCTTCCTCTGGGAGAGGCTGTATTTTCATAATGTTGCATCGGATTTACCTGCTTGTAAGGACTGCCATCGTGCACTCCTTCACATTCGGACTGCATCTGGAATCCACGTGTACCATCCAGTTTATTAAGTAATTCAGGAGTGCCGGTAACTTCTGTACTTTCATTAGAAGCAACATAATAAGCCAAAGAAGGATGATTACGAATACGTTTTACGGTAGATTCCACGTTACTCATATAGAGAGCTTTATCATGTGGATGACGAGTGTCACCGGTCATCCAGAATTCTTGCCATACCAACAATCCCAATTCATCACACAATTGGAAGAAATAATCAGATTCCGCAATTCCACCTCCCCACATTCGTAAAAGGTTGACACCGGACTGACGGGAGTAGCGCAATTCAGCATAAGTACGTTCATCTGAAGTTCTCAACATTGCTTCCGGTATCCAGTTAGTACCACGAATAAACAATCGTTTACCGTTCACATAAAAGACACGTGATTTATCCGGAGTCTTTCTATCCGAAACAATTTCTCGAATACCAAATCTCGTTTTCACTGAATCACATTCTTTACCATCAACTGACACTGTCAGCTTCAGGTCATATAAGTTTTGTGGTCCTTTATTAACAGGCCACCAAAGTTTTGGAGAATTGATGATAAGTTGAGGAAACTCTTCAGGAGAGAAGGTAGCTATCTTTTCTTCTCCACGCATTAATCGGAAAGTTTTTTCGAAAGTGATATTCTCACCCACAATTTCACCCTTTACCTTGCAACTGATTACCCGGTTACTGGTTGATGGATTGACAATTTCAACTGATACAGTCTCACGAGCCTGGTCATAATCAGGCTTTCGCAATTCAGATTTAACAAAAGGATGGCGTAATGCCACTCTACCTGTAGCATAGAGAGAAATATTCTTCCATATGCCTGTATTACGGTCACGGATACCGTCCATAAAGGTAAAGTCCCAACCTACCGTCATCAACATGGTAGTATTCAAACCAATATTGCCATTTCCACCATTATGGAACTCACCGGCTGCCCCCCAAGACTTTGGCTTTGTACTTCCGGGAACATCTACTGGATAGACTTTTATGGCCAGCCCGTTGCTCTCTCCGACTTTTACAAAGTCTGTGACATCAATATAGTCCTGAATGAACATGCCGTTCATTGTACTCAACAAGTTACCATTCACCCAAATTTCCGCCCGATAGTTAATACCATCCAACTGTAACCAGACAGTCTTTCCCTTAAATGACTGCGGAACTGTAAAATCTGTACGGAACCAGTAGGTATAAAAATCACGTCCGGTTTCAGAAATATCCGGTATCAATTTAGATTCAATCTTATTATTGATTCCATAATAAGGCTCCGGATATTTTTTATTATACACCAAAGAATTCAACACTGTTCCGGGTACGATAGCCGGCATCCAATTTGCAGTTGCATAATTGGATAACGAAATCTTTTCTCCGGGATCTGTTGCATCTCCAGCTTTAATCATTTTCCACTGACAATCTCCCTGATGACCTATTTCAGAATCGAGCCAAAGTCGATCTGATGATCTTGACAAATTCGGAGGAGTTTGCCCCATGGAAAAAGGGGAAAAAAGGAACAACAATAAAAGAATAAAAAGTAAATTTGATAATTTGTACATGTTCACTAATGGGTTTAAGATTGTTGATATTTAATTTAAATTTTATCTGGTATAAACAAACTCTGTACGCAATCCTCTATGATCGAAAATCCGATCGGAAATCCATCCTGGAAAAACAATATCCGATGTTTCCGCATTCTCCCCTATTATCTGGCAACTTTTCACCGTTGTATTTGGCGACAAGGTATAAAGAGTGAGATCCAAACGATCTTTTGTATCCTTCTCGCTCGGGAAAGGTGTCCATGTGTATCCGGGATGTGTGACAGGATTCGGATGTATTGTCCTGTATGCATCGCCTTGCATACCACCTTCCCACAATGAACGGGTCGTGGGCCACTGTACCACATAAGGAACAATGCCTGCCGATTGAGCATCTACAGTCCAATCAAGCCATGAAGGTTCGTTGAAATCACCTGAAAGGGAAATAAATGGAGTAGTAGCCGAAGCTAGGTCTTCCAATAATTTGTCCACCATTGCCTGACGCGCTTCTTTATTTACTTTTACCACATAATCGACATCGTCCGTGCCGGGATATCCTTTATACTCGATGCCATTCAATTGATAAGGACCGTAAGGATAGAAAGCACCATGACAATTCATCACTAACGCGACAATTCCCTCACCCAAGTCGATATAAACTCCATATTCATTTGGAGTAGTCCCTGAAAACGGATAACGCGATATGATACTACATTTCCCTTGTCCATTGTTGGAATGAGTATGTATATAAAGTCCCTGTGCTTTTATTTCAGCTTCAGAAAGCTTACTACATTCCTGCGCACAAAGTACATCCACATCTATCTTGTTAAAATAGTCTATGACTGTAGAAGTCGCTTTACCCCATAAATTCTGGGTTGCAAGTTTCAGAGTCTTAGGAACAACGCGTGTTGCCCAAGTAGCAGTAATTTTCCCGTTTGCATCGGCTGCTATTTCAATATAATAGGTCTTTCCTCCACCAACATTAAGCGCAAGACCTACCGGCACTGCCACTGGTATATCCTGATTCCCTGAAACTGGATCTGTTATATGCAAAGTGGCATTCATTCCGAATAAGTTAGCACACATATCTGGAAGCATATAGCATATACCTTCCTGAGGTACATACTGATAAGTTGTTCTGTCAGCTACTGGAAGCTTCTCATACTCATTATAATATTGCGGCTCAATATGAGGATAAGGAACAGAAGATACAGCATTCGTATAAGTCATAGAATTCACTATAATATCTGAAGCAGTATCCGGATCTTTCTCAAGCACTATTCTGGATGCACGTGGGGAAAGAGTAACTTGCACCGATGACGTAGAAGCAGCTACACGGAGTGTGCCATCTTGTTCACCTTTGCTGACAAGCATTGTCATAGGATCAGTTAACGGCAATTGCGGAGAATATGCTTCTAAATCCCAATAAGTATCACCGGAAGTTAACGTAGGAAACGTATTATCAGCTGTAGTAAACAAAAACAGGAATCGATAAATGATACCTTTAGTTACAGAAAGTTTTATTTCATTTGTCACATCACCTACATTTCCAACTCGTTCAAACAGATAATTATACTGGTCATCAAAACAGAATATTTTCCATTTCATTCCGTCCAAAGACACAGAGGATCTGGTAGGACTCCCTCCATCCATATTTAAACTGAAACATATTTCTTTTATGTCTCCTTCTTTCTGCCCATCACTTACATATCCCTCAGCACAAGCCGTGAACAAGCTAGAAATCATCAGGAGAATCACTAATAAGGTATTCTTTAGCATTGTCTTACAAATTTAGTCATTATATTAGAAGATATCAACCGATAAATATGCAAATCAATTCCAACCTGCCTTATCACGGATACATCTGTAAGGGATTCCATATTCCTTTTTCACTACCCATGCACTACCAAAAGTCTGGTCCTGTACGGTAAGATCTGACAATTTTATATTTACCCAGGCAACATTTGGCCACGTACCAAAAGCTGCCAAATCTTTTAAATTCGCCTTCGTTGATGGATAACCTGCAAGTATACGCATATAAGTACCTTCCCCCACCGGTTCAAACCAACGATAGGCATATACTGATTCAGAAACCTGAGATTTGAGATTCTTACCTACCCACGAAATATAATCTTCCGCCTCCTTATCATTCAAAGTAGACCACCCCTCCGGACACGGATTTACGGCAACATCATTATTAATAGAAGACATATTTGCGCTAAACGTATATCCCTCAGCACCACAGAAATAAGCCTTATCTACACTGTTATGTGTAAGATAGGTGGACTGTTTAGCATGAATAGGTGAGTAAAGTTTAGTGCCCCATGATAGACAAGGAAGAGGAGTTCCAGGATACGGATCAATAAACCCTATCACAAGTAAATTTTCATCCGATACTGCTCCGTTAAGGTATGTAACTGCATACTGATAAGAGTTTCCTGGACGTCCTGTCACTGTATAAACAATTTCGTGACGATAAAGCCCACTACCTGCAGCTATGGTAGACGAAGAGATCGTAAGCCATGAAGGCAGACTTCCATCATACAATGCTTCCAAAGCAGCGGAGCTATAATCCGTAACAACACGTTTTATAGTATATGGCATTGTGGCATCAACCCCAATTTTTACATAAGTTCCCTTAATCTCGGTTCCTGCTATAATTTTAGCGTTATCATCCATAACAGAAATCCCATTTTCAACTGTTACCCAGTCAATAGATGTACCATCTTTCCATTCCTCTACTGATACCTCAAAGCCTGCAGAACCTGCTATACGTTTTGTATTAAGCTGATACAAGTAGTTAGCCTCAACGTTAATATCAGATGCAAGATTAAGATATAGAGTCGGACCTGCTGTATTGGTATTAGCAAGTTTGGTCGTAGCCCATACAACAGTCTTTTCATTCTGGTCAAGAGTTGACGTCAACTGAGTCGGATAAAGATAGAAACTCTTTCCATCATTAACTAAATCAGCTGCCGGTATTTCCAGAACATCAGCAGATATATTGCCTGCATTTCCACTTACATCACCAATGAATCCTTGAGTATATCTATTTTTGATATACACTTTATCAAGAACTACTCCTGATTCAGCCGGATCATTCAACAAATCAAATCTGGCTACGCGTCTTTTAAGTTTTACATCAACTTGATTATCGGAAGATTCTACATCAGCAATAGTTACGTACTCTTTTCCATCAGTTCTAACATTAGACATAACAAATGGAGGATTTAACTTGCCATTCTCAACAATAGTTTTGCTTTTTAGTAAATCATTGATTGTATTTGACTCACTCATACTGGGAAAATTATTCTCATCTTCACTCTCTACAATAACGAACCTCTTTTCTCCCCCAGTCGAAGAAGTTAATTCTAAGGTATATGATCTTGTATTGCCACTTTCAGCTACAGAACTAGCCGCTGCATAATTGAGAACATATCTCTGCTCATATTTTCCTTCCTTATTAAATTGATAGAAAGCAATCTTGTCTCTGGAACTTCCATTCTCATCACCAAGCCCCGTAGCTCTGGTAAGAAATGCTCCAGGAACATGCAAATTAAATATTATTTCTCCTTTGCTTAAAGGTAAATCATTGGGAGTATCGTCGTTTTTTTGACAACCAGCAAATACGATTGCTGATAGCATTACCAAATGCAGATAAAATAGCCTTAAGTAAATCGGGTTTTTCATAAAAATATTGTTTAATTCAAGTTGAGAAAGTTGAGTTGTCTAATAATTCAATCAAAAAGATATGTATAGAGGTAAAGAGGTTGCTCTCAAATTCGGATTTGAGTCCAACCTCTTTCCATTCTAATTAAAAGTAGAATTTAATCCCATTGAATTTGCTGATCTTCATCAGGAATTAATGTATTCAAGTCACGTTGCATACTCAATGTACCTTCCACTTTGTACTTTAACGGATTCCCTGGACTAAGTGTACTATCTTCAAACTCATAAGCCAAATAAAGTGTAATATAAGTATGCTCCAAATAAGGTTTTGCCGCATCCTTTTCTGTATCGACCATGTAGTAAGCTTGAAGTTCTACAGTTTCACCATAATCATTTTTTCCTTTAGATATTTCAAATTTGTTTTGATCTTGCCTATCTGTATATAGTCGCAGTTTCTTTTTCACCGGATTTATTTCTTCATCAGTAAACTCTATAAATAATTTATAGTCTTTCCGATCTAAATATTCCCCATCTCTAAGTCCCATATAAATGAAAATTGTTTTATCATCATGTACATAAGCTTTACATTGAGTCTTAGTAAAAGCAGCACTCTGACCATCCAAGTAAATCAAATAGTTACTGCCACTGTAAGTACCAGAATAATCATTAAACGGAGTAATATTCAATAAAGCTTTCCGATAGTGCTTACGAGGATTTACCTGATAATTATATGAGGGATCATCCATAATAGATAAAGGTAGAATCCATTTATCTGACATATCTATAGGATTACCTCCCTCGGCTCCACCTAGGGTTAAATCAATAGGCAATACACCTATACTCTCACCTGCTGGTATTTCTACACTCTCTGGTGTTGTGTAATATTGCGACTCCAACAATTGGTAATAGAGTTTATCGCGTTGGCCATAACGCTCTTCATTCAATGTATTCAATGTATCTTTATCTAAAGCAACATGAATAGTCCGGTCTTGAGTATTTGCAGTAGAACCACTTAAAAGAATAGGAAGATTATATGTCACCACACCTCCAGGTTTATAACGCACATAAACAGAAGTTACTCCATCACTATTCGGTACAGCTTTAAAAGAAGCCAATTGCACAAATTGTTCATCTTCCCATTCATTATTGCATGAAGTACAGCATATTGCTGTTATCATCGCTAGAAAAAAGTATTGTATTTTTTTCATTTTTATATGCAAATTATTGAGTTTATTCAGGATCAGTCCAACCAGGGTTTTGAGTTAGCAGCGCATTACGTTTCATCGCATAATGATGAATGGGCCAGAACCACATTTTAGTAGTGAAGATTGCAGGTAATGAAGGTATTTCAACCGGTTTATGAAATGCATCCGGATTTGAGCTACCAACATAAATATTACATCCATAAACAGGAGTAGATTCTTCAAAAGGAGCATCACACCAACGGCGCAAATCAAAATAACGATGTCCTTCTGCAAACAACTCTATTTGACGTTCACGTTTCAACTTCATACGGAATTGTTCCCGATCACCATACACGTCATAATCCGGTAATCCTGCGCGGATACGTACAGGTTGTATCCCTTTCTTTAATTCAGTTTCTGTACGTTGAATTGTGTACGTTTTTTCACCATTCCAAGAAGGTATTTCATGCACATTTTCCAATTCATTTAGTGCTTCCGCATAAATCAAAAGAACTTCGGCATAACGAATATCAGGAGCAGTCTTCGCTTGTACGCGGCTGACATCATACGTTTTTTCAGAATCAGCTCTATCATGTGGATTTACAAATTTCTTAATGCCAATACCAGTATGTAACCAATAAGCCCCTGCCTTATATCCGTCTGGCTTATCTCTATAATAGAAAATCTGTACATTCGTTTTCTCTCCTTTATCTGTATTTGCATTCAGCATATGCCAAATACTACCATTATAACCAACCGAGGCATAAAAACGAGGCTCACGAGCTGCATATTGTTTAGAAACCCCAGTTCCCATTGAACCTAATTCCGGATATTCTGCAAGTTCATTCTGTGTTATCACACCAGAGGGACGTGCTTCGACATCATAGCGGCTTGGATCAGTATATCCCTCCCTGCCTTGATACATACTGTTCATACCAGGACAATCTGCACCGTCTTTCATGTAATAAGCATCGCACTGCTTTTGTGTTATACCATGGTAATTGTATCCTCCACCTTGCGAACGAGGCAACTGATGAATCACCATGATATCAATGCCTTCATTTCCTTGATTGGAACCTCTGGTATAAATCAATTCATCATTACCATACGCAATAGCCGTTCCATCAAACAAGGAACGATATGACAGGAACGGGTCAATGTTCTGCCAACCTTTCGGCCAAGGATTTGAATGAAAAGTCCCATTATCATCTGGAGGAGTAATAGTTGCAGGCTCTGCAATATCACCATTTTCTTTAGCATATACTACGTACAAATTATATTTTCCCAACTCCATCACATCTTTAGCAGCAGCAGCAGCTCTCGCCCATTTTACCTCATCATAAGTAGATGAGAGTAGTTGTCTTCCCTCTTTATCTACCATTGCGGTAAGTACTTCTGATGGAGCTTTTCCATTATACAATGGACTTGCAGCATACAATAGTACTCTGGCACGAAGTGCTAACGCAGCACCACGCGTAGGGCGAGCCACTTCTTGCAACCCCCGATCATCAGGAAGCTGGGCAGCAGCTTTTACTAGTTCATTAGATATATAATCTGCACATTCATCATAAGTATTTCGTGGTTGAGCTATTTCATCATAATCTTTTGTATAATCAACTCCTTCATCAGGAAGAATAGGAACCGGACCAAAAGAGCGAATTAACATCCAATAGAAATAACCCCTCAAAAAATGAGCCTGACCTTTTAAATCAGCAATTTCCGTTGCGGTGAATTGCGTACTCGTATCAATGTGATTCAGGAATATAGATGCTTGACGAATACCTTTATAAGCAGCCTGCCAAATATACAAACTATTTCCGCTGCCTAAACCTTTCTCAGTGTACCTACCATATTTCCAATCGACATAATCACCATCGCCATAATACATATCATCTGCAAAATTAAATGGTACACTCTTTTTACTACATACCTGCTGCAGATAATTATTTCCTAAAAATGAATAAGCATATGCTAACCACTGATTAGTGTAGTCTCTATCTGAGAAAACATCTTCAATAGTAGTACGTTCGTCAAAGATGTAATCTGAGTCCAGATAATCGGTACATCCTGTCAAAGTAGTACCAAGTCCTGTCACAAAACACAAAATTATAATAATATTTTTCATATTTCTACTGTTTATAGATTAACCGATACTCCCATAGAGAAAGTTTTGCTCAATGGATATTTCTTTCCATCCGAACTACCCAATTCTGGATCCCAAAGTTTGAATTTAGAGAAAGTAAGCAAATTAGTTCCTACAAAGAATATCCGTACCTGATTAAGACGAATTTTGTTTACTAAAGTCTTTGGAAGTGTATATCCAATATCTAATGTCTTCAAACGTAAATACGCACCATTTCTCAACCAATAATCCGATGTCTGATAATTATTCGGATTTTCTCCATAAGTCAAACGGGGAAATTCTGCATTGGTGTCTTCATTCTCTCCCAAAATCCAACGATTACCACTAGCCATTTCTTTTAACACATTTCCCCAGCCATCACCACCACTAAACATATGTACGGTAGTACCATTTATAAAGAAAGTTGATTTTCCAGCCCCTTGAAAATGCACATTTACATCTAATCCTTTCCATTTAGCAGAAAGTCCAAAACCATAAATTAAATTCGGCTTCACTGTAGCTCCAATAGCCACTTTATCATTATCATCTATGATACCATCACCATTAACATCCTTATATTTAATATCCCCCGGCATGAGTTCATATATATCATCTTTTGTGAATCCATTTTGAGTCTTTGTATATTTGAATTCCTGCTTCGGGCTATTCCGAATTTCTTCATAGTCCTTAAACAGTCCTAGAGCAATAAAACCTTTAGCCTGATTAACCCGATGACCTTCATCCAATTTATACGTATAAATTGTATTTTCTTCATCTCTCTCCAAAATCTCGTTCTTACTATAAGTAATATTACCACGCAACGTAAAATCGACTTTACCTATTTTCTGTTTGAAAGTAAAGTTTCCATCAAAACCTTGAGATTTCACCTTACCTACGTTTGCCTTTGGATTATTCTCTATTCCGACCATATATGGAATAGATTTGCGTTCCATATAGATCCCTTCACGGCGTTCATGGAAATAATCAATAGCACCCGATAGTTTATCATCAAACAAAGAGAAATCAAGTCCTAAGTCTTGTTTAGTCGCTACTTCCCATGAAACAGTAGGAGAAGCAACTGTTGCATAATATTTACCAGTCCAAGTCCCTGGATTATCTGGATTTTGAGCAGATACATCTATAAAATTAAATGAACCACCATCCTTTATATCATATAAGTAAGGAAAACGGATATCTTTTCCCAAATAATCATTACCCGTCTTTCCATACGAATAGCGGATTTTTAACATATTCAGCCATTTTCCTGCGCGCTTCTTAATAAATGATTCTTCAGCTACATTCCACGCTCCCGAAATAGCCGGGAAAAAGCCAAAACGGTAGTCTTTATGGAAATTTTCAGAACCTGTATATCCAAAATTGAAATCAATAAAATAACGATAACTCCAGTTGTAATTGAAACGTCCTGCTAATCCTTGATTACGTTGTGCCATACCAGTCTTTAGATCTGTTCCCAAGTTCTGCGTAAACACCTTGGAAGATTGTGTATATTTCAGAACTCCTCCGACATGATGATTTCCAAAACCACGATCATAATGTAATTCCCATTCAAAAAATTCTCGCCTATCACCTTCCGAATTTGAAGTTTGTTCCATTGGCTTTTCCTTTCTCACTTCCTGCATATGTAAAGAGCCATCTGGTTGTCGATAACGGTCAGCTTTATATAGTGCAGGAGATTTATAACGTTTAATCCAGTTGGAATTATTAGTATCATATCCAAATTTTCCAATAAATCGTAAACCTTTCGTGATGAAATCCAGCTTTTGTTCCAACGTCACATTTGTCTGAATATTATTTTTCCAGCTTTCATTAAATCCAGTCATCGTTGCTTGTACCCAAGGATTCAGATTATCATCTTGATTAGACCAAGTAGGAATCTTTCCATCAGAATAAGTAACAGGCATCATAATTGAATTATATCCCATCAGCGCTGTCCAAATAGCATCTGTCCCGGAACCTGGATCATTTTGTTTACGTAACGACCCAGAAACACCCACTTTTAATAAAGTTGTTTTCGTAATATCAATATCAACATTCATGCGATAAGTCCATTTCCGATAATTTGCGTTGGTGTTATAATCCTTCATTGTTTTATCCACCTTATACATACCTTGTTGATCCTGATAACTTCCTGAAACAAAGTACCGCGCAGTTTTTCCACCACCACTTAAATTCAACGTAGCACGTGAACTCCAAGCACCATCACGCATCATAACATCCATCCAATCAACATTTGGAAAACGATCCGGATCCAATCCTGTACGAAATAGTTCCAACTCCGACGCAGAATATAGAGCATCCTGATTACGTGTCAACCTAGCCTCATTTGCCATAGAAGCGTACGTATATCCGTCCACAAAGTCTGGTACCTGAGTAAAAGTACTATAAAACCCTTCTACCTTTGCATTAATATTAATCTTACTCTCTTTACCACGTTTAGTATTAATCAATACAACTCCATTAGCACCTTTGCTACCATAAATGGCAGTAGCTGAAGCATCTTTCAAAACTGTAAAAGACTCAATATCTTCCACATTCACTTCATCAATATCACGTTCAAAGCCATCAACTAATACCAAAGCAGCCGTACTAGCACCAAATGTAGAAATACTACGTATCCAGAATTCAGACACACTACCAGGACGGCCTGAAGTTTGCATAGCCATAACACCAGGAACAACACCTGCTAAACCGTCAGCAACCGATGTAGAAGGTACAGATTTCAACGCATCTATATCTACATTAGTGATAGCACCAGTTACGGCTATCTTTTTCTGTGCCCCTGTACCAGTTACCACTACTTCATCAATAATAGTAGAAGAAGATTCTTTCATGGTAACATTCACCACACGTTGCTCCTTTACCAAAACCTCTTGGGTCTCGTATCCAATATACGAAAAGACCAATTTATTGTAAGGAGGCATCTTAATTGTATACTTACCATTTATATCAGTAATAACACCAAGTCCCGGCATATTCTGGATAGAAATGTTCACACCGATCATAGGTTCTTTATTCCCATCGGTCACAACTCCTGTTACCTCTATATTTCCTTGTGCCTGCACACCCAAAGAAAATCCGAGTAACATCAATATAAATAAGAAATTTCTCATCATAGAATGTGTGTTTATCATTTATTATTCTTCTAGAGCAATTTTACGTATCACATTATTTCCGGAATCACCAACATAAAAGCATTTTCTCTTTTCGTCATATGCAATTGCACATGGAGCATTAAAACGGGCCTCTGTACGCAATTCACCATCAGCGTAATCTCCTGTTGCTATACCATTTCCACGTCCTGCAAATGTCGTTATCCTTCCATACGGAGTCATCATACGAACACAATTATTACCTTCATCACAGAAATAAAAATCATACTCATCCTCTTCTCCTTCATAATTTGGATTCTTTACAAAAACTCCTTGTGCTGGCTTATTTACTTTAGCTCTATCACCTACTCCGTCAACATAGCCACCTGCTCCTGTTGTTCCACAAATAATATAAGGGTCGGTAAAAGCCTTTGCATTATCATCATAATCCATACGTGCAATGTACCCTCCACCATTCTGATGGTAATATCTCATAAGATATGCATATTTTCCTTCTGGATGAACCACCATACGTATAGTTTCTTTGGTGGCAAAATGCCTATTCGGAGTTGTTACCTGCTGTGTCTCAAAATCATATCTAAATATGTTCTGATCGTAATATGCAGTATAATAAAGCTCACCATTTTTAGGATGGACTATCGCAGCCGTAAGGCTTCTTGCTTTCGCATTTACCAATGGTTCGGAATTTTTAAAATCAGTACTACGCTTAAATACAAAATGCGCATTCACATTACTCCCCTCCGAACGGTCATCAGTCAGAATCATATCCTGATTTTCATCTACAGTCCAATTAATAATAGCAGGTCTGTCAAGACCACTACTAAACTGCGGAAGTATATCTACACGTTCATTTGCCAAATCAACCTTACGAAGCAATTTGGTCTTGTGAGTAGTCACATACAGATGATCAAAATTTGACTGTGGATCAAAAGAAAAC
The DNA here is from genome assembly GCF_024788145.1 of Bacteroides sp. BFG-606. Taxonomy (NCBI): domain Bacteria; kingdom Pseudomonadati; phylum Bacteroidota; class Bacteroidia; order Bacteroidales; family Bacteroidaceae; genus Bacteroides; species Bacteroides sp. BFG-606. The sequence continues at coordinate 814,965 of NZ_JANUIL010000001.1, forward strand.
CACATTTGATATGTAATCCACCCACAATCATTAAATGGACCAGATTTTTCTTCAGCATCATTAGCATTCGTATAACGAGTTCCTACTAGAGTAGTCACTAACCACTTTTTAGTATACTCAAATGTACCTTCTGCCTCTGCATAAGCAACTTCCTCTCCACTATCATTACAAATACTGATTTGTATATCCCCATCATAGGCTTTCTGTGGAACAACACAATACAATTTGTCATTTTGTACACTAATAATATTGGCAGACTGTCCTCCTACTGTTACCTTTAATTTAGCAGGATCATTACCAAAATTATCTCCATACAAGATCAAATTACTACCATACCCACCTTCTTTGGGCATAAAATCCGTAATTACGACGGGCTTACTGGGATCGAATGCTACTCCGGCTGAATCTTTATCATCTTTACAACCGATAAAGCAAAGAGTAATCAATGCCAGCATCACCCCCAACAAAGAGGCATACCCACCTTTCCAATAACTACTTTTCTTCATAAATTAAATTTTAGTTAATTAACATATTCACTATTATTCTCTATATACTCCATGAAATGATTTACTTATTATAGAAAACTGGAATCAAATCTGTATCAGAGGGTACATAACCTTTAACATAAGGCCAACCATCATCCGACCACTGCAAGCGATCCAACATTCCATGGCGTCCTGTAAACTGGGTACCAATTTTACGAAAACTATGATATACCATCCACTCCGTACCTGCATCATCTTGGACAATTATAGCATTATGTCCAGGACCAATCCATTTAGTAATATTACCAGCCAAAACAGACTCCCAGCTATTATTTATCATATCTACATTCTTTCTATCGACATACGGACCTAGAATATTTTGAGAACGTCCCACCACCAGTTCATAAGTACTGTTCTCACCAGCACAACAGGATCCAATGGAAGCCAACAAGTAGTAAAATCCATTCTTCTTATAAATATTGACTCCTTCGTAAGCATTACCACAAACCTTTTTCTTCAAAACTGGATTATTAGCCGCATCTCGTTTAACAGAAAGTCCATCGTCTGTCAGTTCTGTTACATAAATACCTTGAAAACTTCCATAAAACATATATTTCTTCCCACCATCTTCTATGTAGAATTGGTCAATACAATTAGAGCCAAACTCCTCATTACCAAGCAATTCTTTACTATCTTTAAAAGGACCTAGCGGATTATCAGAAACCGCTACAGCCGTATAGCTCTGATTTGCACCATTCAATTTAGCCCATGAATAATAAAGTACATATTGTCCATTGATATAACGTATTTCTGGTGCCCAAAATGTACCTCCACCTGGCAAGTTAGGCTTATAAGCATTTACAAAGGCGGTACGCTCATACTTCCAATTCACTAAATCTTTTGAACTATAAACTGGTACCCAATAACTACCCGTCTGAGTAGCATACAAATAAAAGGTTCCATCTACATTTATTACAGTAGGATCCGCCGCACTTGTATGTGTGATAATAGGATTGCTATACGTTTGTCCAATCGTGGCATAATGTACTTCATCATTACACAACACACTTTCTGTAGAAATATTTGCTAAAGTCAATGGTAACATATAATATTTGACTTCTATAGCATTGCGCGTAATAGTAAGCATACCTTCCGCTTCCTTAGAACCTACAGTATAGGTCACATCACCCAATGTATAGCTACCTTGAGGCAATAATTCATAATTAGATTTATATTTTTGATTGTAAGCTGCGACTAATTCCGCCGCATTATCTGGAACTTTAAGTTTACAAGAAAAATCCCAATTACTACCACTAATAACGCCATTTACTTTATAGTCAAGAGATGTCATTATTTTAAAGTTGGTTATTGCCTCATTTACGTTCACTCTATCAACTTCAGTAGAAGTAAAACCAACCCTAGCGTAATCAACAACAAGACGAAGCAGCAAATCCGATTGTCCTTTTCTCAACTCTACATCATCACTTTTAAGTTTTAATGCAATTACATAATCCTTTAACAAATCTTCTTGCTTAGAAAAAATTTCTGTTGGATTAACTTTTATTTCGACCGTAGTTTCATCTGCTCCCGCAGCAAAAGATACATTTTTAGATATCGAGTAAGACGTTTCTGGTAAAAGAATATAAGTAACTTCCTCCTTTTTATTATAGGCTTCTAATTCCTCTTTACTCCATGTCTCCAATTTAGCATTGAGTTCGGTAGTAAATGTTCCACCAATTCTTTTTATCCCAAGAGAAAATGTTTCCTCTTCTGAATAATTAGTAACTTTAAAATCGGTTAAACCATATGACTTCAATGACAAATACTGTTTAGTCAGAACTTTGTCATCCTCTCCACTATCATTTGAACCGCATGATATAAATAGGAATAATCCTATCAGTAGGCACATTGTGCTAATCTTAAGAATGTTTTTTTTAATCGATTTGTTATTCATTACACATAGATTTAAGTAAAACTTAGTGTGTTTTATAATCAAAAAATGTTATCCTTTAACAGTCTCCTCAACCGTATCCAAAAACTAAAAATCGTGCTATAATAATGATCATTATCTTCATAATAGAAGCTCCAGCAGTCCTTATTGACTGATACAAAAGTAGAAAAATGGAATTATCGAAGATATTATAAACAGGTCAATAAATGAAAAATTAGTCCCAAACTAATCTAAAGATAGAAAAATTGTCTTAAGACAATTATTAGTCCCTTTTATATTTTTATTCTGAACAAATTATTGCTTTTATTGAATAATTTATTGCTTATTCAACAAAGCAAACTCCACTTATATTTGGTCAGAAAATCTAGCCTATTTTATAGGCTGGATTTTATCTAATATACTAATAGTAAAAATGCTCACTTTAATATCAAACAAAAGTGAGCATTCTTATTTATTCCCATCAATATAAAAAGCTATCTATTCAGTAATGCATAAGCACACCACAATATTGGAGCCTGTCCGTGAAAGTCTCCAGCTATACGAGGACGATCCAAATAGTACTGTTTGCTATTCTTTTTGCCGGTACCAATACAAACTTCGGTTAGATTATTATTATCGTCTATATAATTACATAAAGAAAGCCAAGCTCTACGCGCAACAGGAGCGAATTCATCTTTTTCCAACCATCCGTTCTTCACACCTACAATCATGGCATAAGCAAACATTGCAGAGCCAGATGTTTCTGTCCAAAAATCAGGTTCATCTATCAATTGATTCCAAAGCCCGTCCTTATTTACGTATTTTTTCAAATTATTCATCATCAAAAGATAACCTTTAAGTATGCGTGCTCGATTGGGATCATTTTCTGGCAAGTTAAATAAGAGCTCTGTCATTCCCACAGCCATCCAGCCATCACCACGTCCCCAATAATAAGGCACATCGGGTGCATGGTAGAAAAGTCCGTTCGGATGTTGTAATTCATCTAGATATAACACCATTTCTTTTGCAGCTCTGTTTATGTATTTTTTATCCCCCGTTACTTTGTAAGCCTCCGATTGCACTATTGTAATCATATACATATCATCGATCCAAAGGCGAGTCTGCCAGGAATATCCTTTCTTATGCCAGCTACATTCTTCCTCATTGGTAGTATTTGGTAATGTCCATTGAGTATCGGCATAGGGTAACCCCAGATCAAGATAACGTTGATCTTTTGTGATACTATACAATTTCAAAGGCAGACAACCGAACATATTCTGATCTACATGAATTGGAGGCGGAAGAAGATCTTTTTCTATATGAAACAATAGTTCGAAACGATTTCGCAGTTGTTTGATCAATTCTTTGTTATTCGTCAACTCGGCAAACCTAAGTGCACCATACCAAGTACACACTTCAGCATAATGTATTCCTCTATCGAAATATAGCTGGTGATTACTTTCCAAAAAACGTTTACTTAACTTATCACCCACAGTCTTAGGGTTTGCGCGTACAGGAAAATCCTCCCAATAATTCTGTGCTGCAACAGAACTAATTAAAAACAATAATAAAAAAGAGATTAAACTACGACTTGTTTTCATATTCTCACTATTTTAAGGTGAATAAATTTATTAGATTTAATTATTGAAAAAAGTGCTGTGACATCGATATACAGAGTTACAGCACCTTCCTCCTTTCATTTTCCCAGATCTGAGCAACCCTTATTTTGAGTTTCTCGTCGGTTGCGGACCTAAATAAGAACGCTTCATTCCTCCAAAATCCAAAACAATCTTTTGCAGAACAGTTCCGGCATCGCCACATATAATTTTCACAGTGTGTTTACCCGGTTTGTCGATATGCAAAGTGGTTTTGTTGATTCTACAGTTCTTCAACACACTTTCGTACCAAATTTGTGCATACTCAAAAGAAGAAGTAGAAGGATTCATCACAGGACCTTCGTCAATACATACTCCATATTTCGTTTCCACATTCGTTGCTTCATGTCCGGCATACCCACGGTCCTTACTTAAGGTAAATGTAGGCAATACGTATGTGTAAACATCAACCGAACCTTGTTCGAATGTATAGAAATCATATTCCAGACGAGGGGCACTGCGACCTGCAGTCCGCTGTGGGGCGGCTGTCGGATCACCTAGTTGAATAGCTGTATTTTCTATTCCCAAGTTAGGAATCGTTCTCATTTGAATTGCTTTGTTCTCTACCTTCCGGTGGAAACCGGCAGCATCAATAGAAACATATCCATTGTGCTCTACAAATAAAGTGTCCATTTCGGCTAATGACGGAGAAGAAGGGTTGAAGACTGAAATATAGACATTCTCCTTCTCACCACGATCAGACACGATTTCCAATATTCCGAATACTTTCTCACCAGTCGGGACCTTAGCCCAGTCGATTGAGACTTCTATACGATTTTCCGTAGCAGTTTCTCCGGCTTTCTGACTTAACAGAATCCAACTATCTGAAACCGATGCTTTCCATTTCAGAGGAGTCGCTCCTTTATTGAAAACGTCTACGTAATAGGATTGACGGAAGTATGTGTTGAAAGATGGCAGTGAATGGAAACTCTTCTGTCCTTTCAAAACATCTTCTCCTTCTGCTAATATGCCCAAAGAGGCTGTAGGTGCCAGATTGACCTTCCGCAGAGCCGGGAGTTCAAAATAGGCTGCGGCAAATCCTTGTTTCATGGTCATTACGTGATCCCATTTACCTCCAAGTAATGAGTTATATCCTTTTGTTATTACTTCCAGACTGTCATAACAAGCTTTGGTCATTTTCTCCAGTTCTGCAGTAGTCGCCCTCTGTTGAATAGAATACCAACGATTTCTCTGCCCGTTAAGAATCATACGGTTCAACAGTTCACATCCTTTGACCGGATAATACAATGATTGATAATAACATGCTTTCTTGTCTTCAGGCAAAGCTTTCAGAATCTTCTCTGCCATATTTCCTATCCGTTGATATTCAGCCAGACGAGTATCCACTTCACGATAATTGGCAAGCGAAAAATCAGTATCCGTATTTCGCTCTCTTCCGTGTTTATCGGTAGCCCACTGATAACCCCATCCCATAAATTCAGGTTTACGGGCGAAAGCCAATTTATAGAAAGAATCTATCACATCCTGATATTCAACTCGGTAGTCATCGCCCAACATACCACACAACCATTCGGTACGATAGTTTGCCGCTCTTTCAAAATTGAACGAGTCAATATCGAAAGCCATTGTCAGAAAATAATCTACAGCAAATTCACAGGACTTGATATCTCCGGCGTTGAGTAGCCAAATGCGATCGGCCGTCATGTCGTATGCCTTACGGAGTTCTTCATACATCAATGTAGGGGAAGTTGTGTTCATCCAAAGATGATCGTGAGGTTTACCCAGATAAGATGAATGATAATATACTCCCGAACGTCCGGAACGTTTCTGCTCTTTCGGACTACTCAAGCGTTTCATATATCCATAATTATCATCCGGCCAGATAATGGTCACATCATCCGGAAGTTCCAACCCCTGATCGTATACATCGAGCACTTCTTTATATGGAGTAAAGGCTTGAGGAATGTCTTCCGCACGCTTACCGATGGCATCTACCAGCATTTGCCTTTGTGCCATCAACGCTTCCTGAAGCATATCTTTTCTATCGGACATATTATTGCTTGCATTCATTGCCCGATCGTGCAATCCACGCAAAGCCAGAGTATATACATTTTCAAACGGAGCACATTCTTCTACGCGCGATTTCAAGACTTTGTCGACATCATCCTTATTATTGATATAATCCCATTCGCCCATTTTATCACGTTTCCATTCGCTTGCTGTATTAAACAATAATGGTTCGCAATGAGAGGAACCCATGACGATAGCAAAACTATCTGCTACCAAACGATTTTCTGGAATACGGTGGAAAGCCATAGATGCATCATGCATAGCCGGACAAAGATAATTGGCCTGAAGACGAAGCAATAATTCACATACTTTTGCATACGTTCTCGGTCCGAAGTTTCCACGTTCCTTTTCAAAATTACGTTTGGACCAACGATAAAGTCCCCAGTCTTCATCATTGATAAAGACACCTCTGAACTTAACTGATGGTGTTTTGGAGATATACTTATCGACTTTCACACTTACTTGTTTCTGCTGCTTGATTGGAGCATCTGCCCACCAATACCAGGGAGATACTCCGATTGCTTTTGAAATAGAGAGAAGTCCGTAGGCAGTACCGCGCCTGTCGCTTCCAGCAACGACAATTGCCTTCTTTATACCCGGAACAGGATTGTTGACTAACTCTATCATATAGCGTTCCCAACCTCCAGCAATAGCCGTCGTATCTATTTTGTTTCCGGATGCCAAAGCGTCAATCCATCCGCTTTCTCCTATAGTCCCAGCGATAATCGCATAACGCGCGGATACTTTCCCGGGCTTACTTTCATCCATCTTCAACTCTTGCCCCGTCACACGGCAAACATCATCTACCAAAAGAGATGCACTCTTACGTACTACAGTCGCATCTTTTCCATCAAAACAAACAACTGCATTCGTTGATGAAGAAACAATAGGAAAACTATTCTTTCCGGTTCCTTTGTCGAGTAAAACTTGTGCTTCTGCCGAAATCAGGCTACAACAAAATAAGCCCAACAATAAAATCTTATTTTTCATATAAACGTTAGATTGACAATTAATATCGCAAAATAAGGCAAAAAGCAGCAAAACGGATAAAAGAAACCGACCTATAAATGAAAGAATATACCCAAAAAGCCCTGTCAGATATTAATAGTGACCATCTCAACTATTGAATACCTAACACTTAACAACCAATCAAGAAAAACTGACTTAATACAGAAGAGAATTCAGCCAGCAAAACCTTACGCTGTTCGCTATCAGCGGCAAATAAGCCGGTAGACAAGATTTCCCCTATTGATCCGTCAGTCGTTACTACAGCAATTTGTTTAACGCCTTCCACCAATTTCCCATTTCGGGGAGAAACGATGTGCCGACGATTGGGAGAGTCATTGCCGGAGGTTGTAAGGCATTCGTTGTGAAGAAGTATATCATTAATTTTCCATCCCGAACCTACCGGATGATTACCCAAAGCAAGAATGGAACTGTTTCCCATATTTATCAATGCATTCTCTATCAGAGCCTCATTCAATATACCTCTGATTGTTTCCAAAGCATATCCCTTGAGAAAGCCGGACAAATTGATAGTTACTCCCGGCTGTGAAAAACAGATACTATGATCTCCGGCTGATAAATGTACTGAATGTATTGTGTTCTGGTTATAATTTTCCGAATGAACTGTGACATCAAAGCATCCCAAAGTCTTGCTGTTATATTCCAAACATAAATCGATCATTGAATAAAGTTCTTCGCTAAGAACGACCGGAGAGACAAAGGCTGTCCGGTTAACAACAGAACAATTCACTGGCCGGATTATAAAAGTTTGCCATCTTTTCCAACCGGCACAATGCATCATAAATACGATTGACCACAAGCAGTAATTCTCCTTCCGACTTCCGGCTGCATAGGATAATATCCACCCGCGTATGCATGGCAAGAAACCAGGCATAAAACAAGGAATTATCATCATTTGACGGTTTGTATAGATGTTGAATAGTGGTCTGCATCGTATAAAATACAAATTAGGCACGGATTACACAGATTACACGTTTTTTATTTCATTAGCGTAACCTGAAACCCGTGTAATCCGTGCCTGAAAAATCATAAAAGAGTTTTAACGTATCTCCTAATAACTAGAAAACGGGACTATTTCAGTTCTTTAATCTTTACATTCTTAAACCATACTTCATCTCCATGGTCTTGAAGAAGTATATTACCCTCCTCCGAATTTCCGAAATTAGGCCAGTTTTTATATTTACTGTATGCTACCAATGCATTCCACATATCATTGTTACGATCATATTCAATCAGCTTAACTCCGTTCAGCCAATGTTCTACATGATTGCCTTTTACAATGATAGTAGCAGTATTGAATTCTTTCTTATTGAAAGGTTTATCTTTTGGAGCCGGAATCAAGTCATACAAAGACCCCAACTTTCTGTTGCCTTTCACACCCAGTTTTGCATCAGGATGCTTGTCATCATCAAGAATCTGGAATTCGCAGCCGATAGCAGAACCTTCACCCTTATTCAGCCCCGGATTTACGAAATATTTAACTCCGCTATTTGCACCTTCAGTAATCTTGAAATCTACTTTCAGAATAAAATTCTTATATTTACGGGTAGTCACAATATCACCACCATTAGCAGATTCAGCTCCACCACTCTTCATTACTTTCAGAATACCATTTTCTATCTTCCAGCCTTTTGCAGGGAAAGTAGAAAGTTTAGCACCTCTCCATCCGTCAGTAGTCTTGCCATCCCATAATAGAGCCCAGCCTTCTTTTGCTTCGCTAGGAGAAATCGTGTTGGCAATCAGATTCACTTCCGGTGCAGCTTGCGCTTCCGATGTCTGATAGCGCTCTACGTCCGTCGTACAAATGCGGATATTCTTCCAGCTAACTGTTTTTCCTTCATCTGCTGCATTTCCAATAGCATGTACTTGCAAAGCGATGAAACCTACAGGAGTCATGTCATCCCAGATATTAGCACAAGGTACTCCGTTTATCCAGGTACGGATCGAATTACCAACAGCTTCAATACGGGCTTTATTCCATGCGTTATTCTTAAAAGCAGTTTTTGCCGACGGATTCAGCGTCAAAGGATAAAGCCAGTTTCTACGTGCCTCATCATAAATGCCACCCGACCAAGCACGCTTAGAAGGATCAATCTCAAACTGATAACCGTGTACGCGACCTTTCTTATAGTCTTTCTTGCTTTCACTGCGAAGCTGTACACCGGAATTTAAACCATCATCTATCTTGAAGTCAAATTCAAGAATAAAGTCACCATAATTCTTTGTAGTTGCCAAGAAAGTGTTGGGAGTTCCCATCTTAGATACACCGACAATGGCATCATCTACAATTTTATACTCGGCTTTGCCATTCAATTTCTTCCATCCTTTCAGGTTTTTCCCGTTGAAAAGAGGTTCCCAGTTTTGTGCACCCAACGAAGCGGCACAAAATAAAAGTAAAGTTAATACAATATTTTTCATGATTATTTATTGGTCCTTCTCCATCCCCTTCTCCTGGAGAAAGGAATGGAAAAAGCTGTTTTTATTTATAATTTATAAAATTCATCCCAACCCTTACGCGGCGGAAGTCCCGCCAACATGGCATTAGCAAATTCATTATTTGTAATCTGCTTCGTGCGGCTGTCAAAGAACAGTTGTGTATTAAGACGTTGAGCCATTACACCCAGTGAGAACACCTGACTCAAAACACCGTTGATTTCGAACGGTGAGCGCGTCTTTTCAATGCCGTTACATGCCAATAAGAAGTTCTCGAAGTGATTGGAAGGACTTTTAGGAACCTTCGGTAATTTGCCAGCCATCTCTTTCGCTTTCTCTTCCGGAATAATAGACAAAGTACTTCCATGACTCCCCCCTTTAAAGATTAAGTCTTTCGTATAGATAATCTTTCCCGGATTCAATTTAGCCGCAGGAGTATCTCCCTGATTCGTCGAAGGAATGTTCGGATCCAATCCCGAAACTCCATAACCGGCAGGAATAGGAGGAAGATTATCCAGACCGTCATACCAGGTAATGTCTACCGGTGGCATTCCTTTACGTTGCGGGAAACGGAAGAGAATCGTGGAAGAATAAGGGAAGAAATAATCATTATGACCATTTGCGTATTGCATGGTGACTTCATAAGGCAATCCCAGTTCCAGAAATTCGTGAGCCGTATCGAGGATATGTGCCCCCCAGTCGCCCAATGCACCCATACCAAAATCATACCAGCAACGCCATTGTCCTAAATGATAATCTTTATTATACTCGTGATAAGGGGTAACTCCGAGCCAAGTGTCCCAGTCCATATCTTTCGGCAGTTGCTGTCCCGAAGGAAGTTTATAGATATTAGTATCCCATTTATGCCAACGCCGCGGGTTATTCATATGGGCAGTGATAGCGGTAACATCTTTGATAATTCCCGCATCCATCCAAGCTTTAAACTGGAAATAGTTTGCTTCAGAATGTCCCTGATTTCCGACCTGGGTAACTAAGTTAGGACGTTTAAGCGCAGCCTGCATCAACAACTCGGCTTCGTAGAAAGTACGCGCCAGTGGTTTTTCTACATATACGTGTTTTCCGGATGCCAATGCCAGCATGCTGATCGGGAAATGTGAATGGTCGGGAGTAGCAATCGCTACAGCATCAAACTCATTACCTGCTTTATCAAACATCTGGCGGAAATCCCTGAACTGTTTTGCTTTCGGATATTTAGCCATTATCTTTTGCGTATGTTTGGCACCCATGTCCACATCACATAACGCTACCACTTCTACCATACCTGTCCGCGCAAAATCTTCAATAATCTGCTCCCCGCGGTTACCAATACCGATATAAGCTATCTTTACCTTGTCACCCCTTCCTTTCTTGGGTGAAATCGTTTGAGCATGCAGCAAGTCACCTGCTCCCAACGCCAATCCGGCAGAAGCCATTGACATCGTTTTCAGAAAATCTCTTCGTGTTACCATAAGTTATTTATTTTCATTGATATTGATTAAGTTCGTGAACGAGTAAACAGTGCCCGTAGCCCATAAAACAAGAGACGCAAAATCCCCCAAAAAGCATAAAGCACAAAAGCAAATATGATGATATAGAAAATAGAGGTTATCATCTCCGTAAATGGCGCATGATAAGCAATAACTGCATAGAGGTGTATCAAATTGGATACTACGAAACAAATAAGTAAAGTGATTAACTCTATTTTCTTTCGTCGTGCGGTTACAATCGTGTCTTTCATACTGCTTCGGGTGTTTTTACAGATTGATGGTTCAGATAATCTATTTTATATTCATCGGGGAAATAGAGCGTCCGCTCTTCCTCCAATGCCTGATGTCCCAGCAAACAAAGCATACTTGCATAGTATCCTTCTTCCGCTATTTTTTCCGGTTGTTTCTGTGTTATGACGGCTTCAACGAACGCTTCCAGCAATAAGGACGTACCGTCACTCTTGGGACGTTCTCCAATAATAAATTCTCCTTTATTCTCGTTTGCTGTTTCTGGAGCCCAGCTCGTTCCTGCAAAAGGAAGAGAATCGAAAACTTTGTTTTCCCAATCATTCACCATCTGCAGGAAAGCCGGTGCAGGAGCCACATTCTCAAAATAATATTTTCCTTTTTCCGGTTCTACCGTGCCGAGGTTACCCATGATCTGTTCTTCCAGTCCATAGAACTTATTGGAAATAACGGAGTCAAATGTCATCTTCACCCCATCATCAAAGACATATACACAACTCACATTGTCATACACATCTCTACCATCCTTCCAATAAGTAATGGCACCATGCCCCATTACCTTCTCGGGAATCTTACGCAAAGCCCAACTTCCAATCTGAAGCTGGTGGCAAGCAAGTTCCGTCATCAGTCCTTTCGAAAATTCCTTATAAAGACGCCAGTTTATCAGACGTTCCAGATTAGGTGAAGGCACCGAGCGTCTCCAATCGCCATTCCGGTTCCAGAAAGTACGGATTGCATTTATTTCACCAAAGGTACCCGCATGAATCATCTCCATCGCTTTGATGTAACGAGGATCGAACAAACGTTGTTGCCCTGTGAAGAAAATCTTCCCTGTGCTACGGTGCTTCTGATACATACGGTAACACTCTTCCATCGTAAAGCCTATCGACTTCTCACAGAACACATGCTTTCCTGCGTCGAAAGCATCCAATACGATTTTACAATGCGAGCTAAGAGGAGTAGCTACGAGTATGGCATCTATCGACTTATCTTCCAGCACTTCCCGGTAGTCACCATATACTTTGGCATTAGGGACAAGCTCCAACGCTTTTTCGATAGATGGTTTATAAATGTCACACAATGCTACGATCTCGACTTTGGGATTCTTAGCCAAAAATCCCATTAAAAAACGTCCTCGGGAACCAGGACCGATAATTGCCAGACGACACTTTTCGTTTGAGGTGTTCGTCACCTCCGAAAAAGCAGAAAGCCAAGGGCTCGCTGCAAGAAGAGTGCCAGCCCCAGCCATGCCTAAATTCTTTAGAAAATCCCGCCTGCTAATAGGGGTATGTTTCATGCTTGTGGTATTTAAGATTATAATTAGTTTATCTGAAAATCAGTTATTAAATACAGGTGCTTTTTGTGTTTCGTAAGAAGGAGCTTCACCTTCCACATAAGGCCATCCTTCTTTATCCCACTTGATCTGGTCCAGCAACAGGATACGTCCATTCTCCGGAGCCGATCTTGAAAAGCCATGATACAAAAGCCAGTCTTGCCCCGCATCATCCCGGATAATCTGTGAGCCATGTCCATTGCCTACAAAATGGTCATTCGCACCTATCACCAAAGAATAACCATTCTTCAACATCGGTTTGCCCGACTTATCTTTATATGGTCCCCAGACTTTTTTAGAGCGGCCCACTACAACTTTATAAGTACTCCTAATCCCCTCGCAACAACTTCCGATAGAGGCAAACATATAATAATAATCGCCGTGCTTATGAATATAGGCAGCTTCAAAAGCAGTTCCTGCTATTCTCTTTTTTTCCGCTCCCGGCTTCAACGACAGACCATCTTCAGTCAGCTCAATAACATATATTCCCCGGAAGCTTCCCCATACCAGATAGTTTCTCCCTTCATATTGCAGGAAGCTGGGATCGATCGAATTCTGCACACCGATCTCATTACTACGGAACATCTTACCATGATCCGTAAAAGGTCCCTGTGGAGAGTCGGCCGTAGCTACTCCAATTCCACACGTCTGTTCTCCTCCCCACACCGACATCGCATAATAAAGTACATATTTATTGTTGATATAATTGATGTCCGGTGCCCAAATCCCAGCTTTAGGTTCAAATCTGGGACGAGTTTTATTTGTGAATGCCGTGTTACAAAAAGTCCATTGCACCAGGTCTTTCGACTTCATGATCGGAACGTTTCTGGTAGATTCGGTAGCATACACATAAAAATAACCATCCGCAGCCTTAATCACTGTAGGATCAGGCATAGCAATATCTACAACCGGATTCTTATAGCTCACTGCAGATTTCGCCTGTGCTTTGTTCTGCGAAAAACAAGTACCCACCATGAAAATGAAAACGAACAAATTTACATACTTTTTCATCAAATCATTCTTTTAAAAGTTCCTTTTTACCTTATCTTTATAGCTCTAAATCAATATTAACTTACAAAATCTTTTGGTAGCACTCCAAATTGTTTTTGGAAACACTTGGCAAAATAAGACGGAGAATTGAATCCTACCATGTAGCAAATCTCATTCACCCGGTTTTTTCCCTCTTTCAATAATTGGGCAGCTCTTTTCAAACGTTCCAGACGAAGATATTCATTCGGGCTCAAATCCAGCACTCCTTTTATCTTCCGATAGAAATTGGAACGGCTCATATTCAAGCTATCCGCCATATCATCCATACTAAATTCCGGATTACTATAATTCATTTGAATCACCTCGTTCAGCTTCTTTATAAAATCTTCATCGGCCTTCGTCAACGCCATCGTATTGGCTGCCACAAAAGGAGACTGTGCAAAAGCCTTACGCAATTTCTCCCTGTTCTGGATAAGGCTGGAAGCACAAGCCTGCAAGTATTCCACAGAGAAAGGCTTCTCCAGATAAGCATCGGCCCCCAACTCCATTCCTTCTATCTTAGACTGGATATTTGTCTTCGCAGTCAACAGGATGACGGGGATATGGCTATAATTCAAATCCGACTTAATCGTCTTACACAATTCAAAACCATCCATCACAGGCATCACAACATCACTAACCACCAAGTTCACATAATTGCCGTCCAACACTTGCAACGCTTCCGCACCATTGGTAGCAGTCAATACTGTATATTCTTTCGACAGCTGGCGCACTACAAAGGCAAGCATATCCGGATTGTCTTCCACAACCAGCACTGTAGGTCGGTTATCTTTCTTTTCCGGCTCCCCGGCAGGAATCTCACTCATCTTGTCTACTTCACCTTCCGGTTCCGGAGTCAAGGTAATTGTCATATCCTGAACAATCGGTAAGGTCAGACAGAAAGTATTGTTTTTCTCTCCTTCTCCCATAGCCAGTGTCCCTTGATGCAACTCGGCCAATGAACGGGAAAGAGCCAGGCCGATTCCAGTTCCGGTAGTCACCTTTCCGTCTTCTTTTTCATTGAAACGAACGAAAGGCTTGAATATTTCCTCCTTCATCTCATTGGGAATAATCACTCCATCATTTTCCGTACGAATACAGAATGAATTGTTATCATCCGTTTCCGGCACTTCCAAAGATATGTGTACATAGCTTTCAGCATACTTCACCCCATTATTCAACAGATTACTGATAATCTTCGTAAACGCTTCCCGGTTCACATGTGCATAGAAGTCCTTTTCAGGCACTTGCAAGGTGAACTCCAGGCCTTTCTGTTTGGCAAGAGAAGTAAAACGCACATGAGTCTCTTTCAATACCTCCGTTACATTGCATTTCGCAAAATTCAAACGGAATCCCTGACTTTCCGTTTTACGGAAGTCAAGCAACTGATTAGTCAAGTTCAACAGCCGTTCTGTATTCTGCTTCATTACATTCAAGTCTTCCCGCGTTTCCGCATCGACCTGTTTCTTCAATATAATGTTTTCCAATGGACCTTTAATCAGCGTCAACGGTGTACGTATCTCATGGGCCACATTCGTAAAGAAATCAATCTTTGCATGGTAGACTTCACGCTCTTTCTCCTGCTCGAATTTCTCCATCTGCCTGCGGTGCTTGCTGTTACTACGTCTCTTGAAGTACATAACCGTATACAGGGAACAGCCGATAATCAGCAAAGCATACACACAATACGCCCATATAGAGAGATAGAAAGGAGGAAGAATATGTAGCCCTAATGACACTTCGTTGTCACTCCATATACCATCACTGTTAGCAATCTTCACCCGGAAAGTATAATCACCATAACGAAGATTGGAATAAGTAACGATAGGGCTTTCGCCAACCGTCAGCCAATCCGTATCAAAGCCCTCCAGTTTATACATAATCCGGCTCGTTTTCGGAGCCTGGAAATCCAATGCTGCTACACGGAAAGAAAAAGAGTTCTGATTGGATTGAAGCACAAGCTGGTCGGAGAAAGTTATACTCTGCTCCAACGGAGATCCCGGTTCGCCGGCATATACCTCCTTACCAAACAGGAAGAAATCAGTAATGGCAACAGACGGAATGAACTTATTCTCCGAGAAATTCTTAGGATTAAAAGCGATAAAACCATCAATGCTACCCAAATAGATCGTACCATCCTCGGTCTCAAAGCTTGAACGATAATTAAACTGATCGCCCAACAAACCATTGGAGGTGGTATATACTTTCATCACTCCAGTGGTAGGTCGGAAGCAAACCAGACCGTTGTTAGTTGTCAACCACAAAAATCCATCTTTGTCCTCCACAATCTGGTATACAACATCGTTCGGCAATCCGGCAGACAAATTATAATTGACGAATGTTTCTGTTTCCGGCTGAAAACGACAGAACCCTCCTCCTTGGGTAGTCAGCCAGATTTGCCGGTGAGAGTCTTCAAAGATGCTCAATACTTTGTCATACGGAAGGCTCTTCGGATTATTTTCATCGTGCAAATAGTTCTTCCATTTCTTTTCGCTCACATTGTAGCAATAAGCTCCATTTGCATAAGTTGCCAGCCATAGATTACCGCCGGAATCTTCCTTTATATCATATACAAACCTGCCGTTCAGTTCCGGTATCCGGTCGAAATCATCAGACTGTTTATTATATCGGAGCAAGCCGAATAAAGTTCCCAGATAAATATCACCTGTCGTTGTACGGCAAATAGAGAACACACTATTGTCTATCAATGAACGGGGAGAATCTGTTTTCTGATAGGTTTTCACAATAGCCCCTGTATGCGTATCCACCACTTTCACTCCTTTTGAGAAGGTTCCTACCCAAAGATAATTATCAATCAAACACAACCCATGCACATTTGTAAAAGCACTGCTAGGTGTAAAAAAGGAGAAAGTCTTGGTCCTCGGATTGAAACGGTTCAAACCACCGTCTTCCGTACCAATCCACAGAATACCCTGATTATCCAGGCAGAACTCACGTACCCGTTTTCCATGCAAACCATTATCTGTTCCTTTCGGATAATATTTTTCGAAATACGTATAAAAACGCGGATAGTAGTTCACACCGCCAAAATAAGAACCGATCCAAATGCCGCCCTCACGATCCTTGCACAATGAATAGATAGCATTATCGGACAAAGAATAAGGATCGTTAATCGAGCTGCGCAAATGAACATATTTGGCCGTCCGGAGATTATAAATATAAAGTCCCGATTCTGCACCAATCCACAATTCATTGTCAGAAGCAACCAGCAGTTCACGACAAAAAACAGACTCTCCACTTTCATCCTCCGAAAGCAAGTCATGCAGTTTGTTGGAAGTCAGGTTCAACTCTTTCACTCCTCCTTTTAAAGAACCTACATATAGACAATTATATGCTCCTCTCACCAGAGATGTCACGACATCATTGGCATAGATTTCCCGATTATCTACGGGCGAAACATAAGGCTGAAGAGTTTTTAAACGGTCTTTCGAATAAAAAAGCCCGTCACCATAGCAACCGATCCAGAGAGTTCCGCTATTATCGAAGACAAAAGACTGGATATTGGTGGTAAGAAAAGAAAAATTCTTTAATGTATAGTTCCGGAGTTTTCCTTCCTCCAGGTCATAACAAAATAACCCCTGTGATTCTACCGCCACCCAGACACATCCTTTGTTGTCTCCGGAAATTGCAGTTACAGTATGTTCTATTTTAGTGTTTTCCTCACTCAATTCGGCAAAGTGCCGGAAAGAATCTTTTTCAGGATGATAGATATAAAGTCCTACATCGGTACCTACCCAGATATCTCCTTTCGCATCTTCATAAAGTGCTGTGATAAAATTATTACCGATGCTCCACCGCGTACGGTCATCATGTTTGAATCTACGGAATGACAAACCGTCATATCTATTCAAGCCATCTTTTGTACCGAACCACATAAAACCTTGTCTGTCCTGCAAAATTGCATTGACCGTATTCTGGGATAATCCGTTTTGTACACTAAGATTTTTAAAATAGTAATGTTCGTCCGCCATTTGTGCATGGCAGCCTATCTGATAGCCTATTAAACAGATCAAAAGTATTAGAACTTTCTTCATAAACATACGTGTTTTCTATCTTTCCGTTTGAGTTACCAAATGTAGGCAAAATCACAGCGGAAAGATAGTAAATATGTCTCAATGAATGAAAGAATAGTCCTATTTTTCTATCCTGATACGCGCGTCAACTGCTATAACTGCCTTTTGCGTAGCTAAAAGCGGATTTATATCCATTTCTTTGATTTCTGTAGCGAAGCGTAACAAAGTGGACAAACGAACAATAATTTCAGCAAACTTATCTTCGTTGACTCCTTTTTGTCCCCGTGTTCCCTGAATGATTTTATAGGCACGCAGCGAATGAATCATTGAGTAGGCTTCTTCGTAGGAAAGCGGAGCCAGACCGGAAGACACATCCTTCAGCACCTCCACAAAAATACCTCCCAAACCGCAAAGTACCACATGACCGAACTTCTCTTCATACTTTGCACCGATAAACAGTTCCGTACCTTTCAGCATCGGCTGTACCATAATTGCCTTTGCATCAGGAATCTGCATCATACGTTCGAATTCCAGTGCCAGATGTTGCTCGCTTTTGATGTTCAGAACTACACCACCGACATCCGATTTATGCACAGGACCAACGACTTTGGCAACTACCGGGAATCCGCACCGACGGGCAAAGGCTACTATCTCCTCTTTATTATCGGAAACAAACTCATCTACCAGCGGAATACCGGCAGCATGCAGTAATGCTTGTACGTAATTGGGAGCAATATAGCCATTCTCCGGAATAGAATCGATAATGCGACGAATCCTCGGTACATCTACTCCGAACAGTTCAATTTCAGGAACTGCCGGTTTAGGAACATTGACAATACGGGAAAGAGCAGTGCCCAAGGTCACCTCATCTGCAAAATTCACGTGTCCTTTTGCCAGGAAGGCGGCAACCTCTGCCCCGGCTGTATTAATAGAAGGAAGGATGGGAAAAATTGGTTTCTTGCAAGTCTGCATCTTCTCATGAAGCACATCATACATTTCAAACATGGTAACCAGTCCCGGAGTTCCGAAGATGGCCATCATGGCGTCTATATTGTCGAGTTTCTCCTCGCAGTAGTCAATGCAAAGACGCAGATGCTCCGGTGTTCCGGTAGCCAGAATATCAATAGGATTCCCGACGGCAGCACCGGGGAACAGTTGAGCTTTTAGTTCTTCGGCTATTTCTCCTTCCAGTTTAGGAACATTCAGCCCGCCTTTACTCAACGCATCTGTCAGCATCACTCCCGGCCCTCCGGCATGGGTGATAATGGCAAAATTCTTTCCTTTCAATTCGGGCAAAGTAAACACGCAACCTACGGTAGTCAATTCCTCACGGGAGAAGCACCGCACAATCCCCGCTTTACGGAACAAAGCCTCCACTGCCGAATCGGAACTGGCAATTGCGCCTGTATGAGAAGATGCCGCCCGGCTTCCGCTCTCCGAACTGCCAGCTTTGATTGCTGCAATCTTGCATCCTTTTCGAATCAAAGAGGAGGCATGAAATAACAACCGGTCCGGATTCTGAATACTTTCAATATAAAGTAGTTTCAGACGGGAATCTTTTTCAGGATCAAAGTTTTCATCCATAAATTGCAATACATCTTCTACCCCGATCTGCTTGGCATTTCCCACCGACCAGACAGAATTAAATTGCAAACCTTTTGTCACAGCACTTTCCAGAATAAATACCGCCGTAGCACCGGAACTGGAAATCAAATCCACCCCTTTCGGATTCAAATTAGGAATTGGCTGGCTAAACACGCTATGATGCCATGTATTCATCAATCCGATACAATTAGGTCCAATCAATGAGGCCCCGTATTTATTGACTGTTTCCAGAATGCGTTCTTCCAACAATGCCCCTTCGTGAGTCTCTTCACCAAAACCTGCCGAAAGTATGATAAATGCTCTGGTCTGTTTCTTACTAGCCAATGTTTCCACTATATCAGGACACATTGAAGCAGGCACAGCCAACACCGCCAGATCCGTATCCGGCAGATCATTCACATCAGCAAAAGCGGGAACTCCCTGCACCTCCTTCTCCTTCGGATTCACCGCCCGAAGTTCTCCCTGATAACCTCCGTTTATCAAATTCTTTAATATTGCGCCACCCGGCTTATGCACATTATTCGATGCCCCTACTACAACAATGCTTTCAGGACGAAGCAACTGGGTTGTTATCATATCATGCTTTGGTTTTCGTTTAACTTAAATACAAATATATTCTTTCTTATGAGAAAAAAGAAAGAAAAAGGGAAGAATTGTATATAAAAACAGACTGTAAAAAAGAAAAAGATTAAGATTACAAATAGATTATACTAACTTTTTGAAAAGTGAAGCTGTCATCTCTTCATGAAATTCTGATCATCAGGGATGAAATTTTTTTTATGCAGAAAAAACGGATATAAAACTGATGGAGAATTTGGAATATACGCCACAAAGATCAATATGTATCAAAAAAAGGAAAGAGAGACCATTTGTAAATTTCAAATTCACACGAAATAGAGATTAAAACGAATTAAATTAATAGTTCAAAGAGATTATATATAAAAAAGGATCGATTATCTCAATTCCACATTTCAAATTAACACCATTAGCATCTCACTATTTCAGGAGCAACCAGAAGAAAATCTGTACCCAAAAGACTCTTTTATCCCTTTGTTTAAAAGCAAAAACATGTTTCTCTCTAACCAATGAATCGTTCCTTTAAAAGCAACAGAAGCTTCCTTTAAAAGGAACGGTATTCAATTCTGCCAATAATTATACATATTTGCTTATTTATATTCAAAGCCACCTAGTTATCTCTGCATATTCTTGCAATATCTTATACAGCATTTATTTTATTAGAACGAAATTTAGATACTAATATTTTATTTTAATCTTAAAAACAGAACATGTGAGAATAAATCCAACATATCAGCAAATAGCTTTATGTTAGAATAGCTATCAAGTTTACATCATTCTTATGAGACAACCACGGCTATGAGAATGAAAAATCTGTGTTAATCCGTGTAATCTGTGGTGAAAAGTCACTATCTTTGCACATTGCAAAGCTGAAAACAACAAAAATCACACTATATAATGGAAAAGAAATTCAAAAGAACCACCGTCACATCGGCACTGCCGTATGCGAACGGTCCTGTCCATATCGGTCACCTAGCGGGTGTATACGTGCCGGCAGATATCTATGTGCGCTATCTGCGTCTGAAAAAAGAAGATGTATTATTCATCGGAGGTTCAGACGAACACGGAGTACCTATCACCATCCGTGCCAAGAAAGAAGGAATTACTCCACAGGATGTAGTAGACCGCTACCATTCGCTGATTAAAAAATCATTCGAAGAATTCGGTATCTCATTCGACGTGTATAGCCGCACCACTTCACCGACGCATCACCAACTGGCTTCGGATTTCTTCAAAACATTGTACAACAAAGGCGAATTTATCGAAAAAACGTCCGAACAATATTACGACGAGGAAGCAAAAACATTCCTTGCCGACCGTTATATCACCGGAGAATGTCCTCACTGCCATTCGGAAGGCGCTTACGGCGACCAATGCGAAAAGTGCGGAACCTCGCTTTCTCCTACAGATCTTATCAACCCGAAAAGTGCTATCAGCGGTAGCAAGCCGGTGATGAAAGAAACCAAACACTGGTATCTTCCTCTCGACAAACACGAAGCATGGCTGCGCAAATGGATTCTGGAAGATCACAAAGAATGGCGTCCGAACGTATACGGTCAATGCAAAAGCTGGCTCGACATGGGTCTGCAACCACGTGCCGTGAGCCGTGACCTTGATTGGGGTATCCCTGTTCCCGTAGAAGGAGCAGAAGGGAAAGTGCTCTATGTATGGTTTGACGCTCCGATCGGATACATCTCCAACACCAAAGAACTTCTTCCCGACAGCTGGGAAACATGGTGGAAAGATCCTGAAACGCGTCTGATTCACTTCATCGGAAAAGATAATATCGTATTCCATTGCATCGTATTCCCCGCCATGCTGAAAGCAGAAGGCAGCTATATCCTGCCGGACAACGTGCCGAGCAACGAATTCCTCAACCTCGAAGGAGACAAGATCTCTACTTCCCGCAACTGGGCCGTATGGTTGCACGAATATCTGGCTGATTTCCCCGGAAAGCAAGACGTACTCCGCTACGTACTAACCGCCAACGCACCGGAAACGAAAGACAACGACTTCACCTGGAAAGACTTCCAGGCACGCAATAACAATGAACTGGTAGCCGTATACGGCAACTTCGTAAACCGTGCAATGGTGCTGACTCAAAAATACTTCGACGGTCGCGTACCCGCACAGGGCGAACTGACCGACTACGACAAAGAAACGCTGAAAGAATTCGCAGACGTGAAAGCAGAAGTAGAAAAACTGCTCGACGTATTCAAATTCCGCGATGCACAGAAAGAGGCCATGAATCTGGCACGTATCGGAAACAAATACCTGGCCGACACCGAACCGTGGAAACTGGCTAAGACAGATATGGAACGTGTAGGAACCATCCTCAACATTTCCCTGCAACTGGTTGCCAACCTTGCCATCGCCTTCGACCCGTTCCTGCCGTTCAGCTCGGAAAAACTCCGCAAAATGCTGAACATGGATACTTTCGAATGGTCTGAACTGGGACGTGACGACCTTCTTCCCGTAGGCCACCAGTTGAACAAACCGGAATTATTGTTCGAGAAGATTGAAGACGCTACTATCGAAGCACAGGTACAAAAATTGCTCGATACAAAGAAAGCAAACGAGGAAGCCAACTACAAAGCCAATCCTATCCGGGCAAACGTTGCCTTCGAGGATTTTGAGAAACTGGATATCCGCGTAGGTACCATTCTTGAATGTCAGAAAGTGCCGAAAGCGGATAAATTGCTGCAATTCAAAATCGACGACGGACTGGAAACACGTACCATCGTATCGGGTATTGCCAAGCATTATCAACCGGAAGAACTGGTAGGCAAACAGGTTTGCTTCATCGCCAACCTTGCTCCGCGCAAACTGAAAGGTATCGTCAGCGAAGGCATGATTCTAAGTGCCGAAAACAATGACGGCAGTCTGGCAGTTATCATGCCGGGACGTGAAGTGAAGCCGGGTAGCGAAGTAAAATAATAAAACTAGAATAGGGAATACATGAAAAGCTATCATCACGCATAGCCTTTTCATGTATTCTTTGCAAATAATATGAGCGAGAATCAGTCACTAAAAGAAAAGACAGCCAAAGGACTATTTTGGGGAGGATTCAGCAACGGCATACAGCAATTGCTAAATCTGCTTTTCGGAATATTCCTCGCGCGATTGCTCACTCCGTCAGATTATGGAATGGTGGGAATGTTGGCCATCTTCTCCCTCATTGCCAGTTCGATACAGGAAAGTGGTTTCACAGCTGCCCTTGTTAATAAGAAAGAAGTGACGCACAATGATTACAATGCCGTATTCTGGTTCAACGCGGCCATCAGTCTGTCGCTGTACCTGCTGTTATTCCTCTGTGCACCGCTTATCGCTGACTTTTACGATACTCCCGAACTGACACCACTGGCACGTTATTCTTTTATCGGCTTCTTCATTGCCAGTCTGGGAATATCCCACAGCGCCTATCTCCTGCGTAACCTGATGGTCAAACAGCGGGCATTATCTTCGGTTATCGGGCTCACCGTGTCCGGAATCACCGGAGTCACTCTCGCCTACTTTGGTTTCTCTTATTGGGGTATTGCTACGCAAAGCATCGTTTACGTAACCATCAACACAGCCTGTTACTGGCATTTCACCCGTTGGCGACCGAGCTTGCAATTCAACTTCACCCCGATTAAGGAAATGTTCGGATTCAGTGGGAAACTACTGGTTACCAATGTATTCAATCACATCAACAACAATCTGTTTTCCGTGATACTGGGTAAATTCTACAGCGAAAAAGAAGTAGGATATTACAACCAAGCCAATAAATGGTGCGGCATGGGACAACTCTTCATCTCCGGCATGATAAACGGAGTAGCGCAACCGGTACTCACCAAAGTGTCCGACGACCTTGAACGGCAAAAACGGGTATTCCGCAAAATGCTGCGTTTCACCGCTTTTGTCTCGTTTCCCGCCATGTTGGGATTGGGAATCGTATCGGAAGAGCTGATTATCATCACCATCACCGACAAGTGGTATTCCAGCATATCAATCATGCAAATACTGTGTATCAGCGGAGCCTTTGCTCCCATCGCATACCTCTATCAACAACTGATTATCAGTAAAGGAAAATCCCGCATCTATATGTGGAACACCATAGCACTCGGCATCATCTTACTGTCAAGCGTTCTATTAGCCCACTCTTATGGGATCTTTACCATGCTCACCGTCTATGTATCCATCAATATATTGTGGCTACTGACATGGCACTACTTCGTATGGCAGGAAATAGGATTGAAGCTTCGCCATGCCTTGATGGACATACTTCCTTATGCTGCCATTGCGGCTACGGTTATGGTAATCACCTATTACACCACCCGCTCCATCGAGAATATTTATCTCCGCCTGGCAAGCAAGATAGTGCTTGCTGCAGCACTCTACGTAGCAGCCATGTGGGGCAGCCGATCGGTTACTTTTAAAGAAAGCATCCAATATTTCATCAAAAAGAAGACACATGAACCCAAATGACCTTGCCACCCGATACCGCCTTCTGAATAGTTCTTTCAAAAAGACGATGATTTATCACATAGGCATAGATGCCGGTTTCTTCACCGAATATACCTATATGCTTCACGCAATACTTTATTGCCTGCAACATAAAATACAGTTCAAGCTTTACTCCGACGACGCCAACTTCGGATGGGAAAAAGGTTGGGAAGATTGTTTCGCCTCCTTCTGCGAGCAAGTGCACGAACCGTTTCATCACACCTATAACACCCATCGCCTCCCCTCCTGGCAAGCATTGATGAAAGACAAAAAGCTGCCTAAGACGAAGTTACTGAAATGGAAACTGAAAGTAACCTGTAAGAACATCATCGGAAAAACGATTGCCTTTTTCACATACGGCAAACCGGTCTTGCTCAACTTTCAACTGACATTCAACCCCAATCAGCATTTCCATATTCCCGAACTGGGAATAGACGGCGACTATCTCCATACCTTCCAAAAACTGACAGAAATCACCTGGAAACTCAACGACACCACCGCACAGGAATGTCGCCAATGTGCCGCCGACCTGCAACTCCCACCCCAATACGCAGGATGCCAGATACGGGGAGGAGACAAAATCACCGAAACCAACCTGCTTCCACCGGAACACTACATACGGCTTATTAAAGAAAAGACCGCCATACGCGACGTCTTTGTATTAACGGACGATTACCGCCTTTTCGAACAAGTGAAAACCCTTGCCCCGGACATACACTGGTACACCCTTTGCAGCCCCGACGAAAAAGGCTATGTCAACAGCACCTTCACACAAACCACCAAAGAGCTGAAACAGAAACAAATGGCACGTTTCCTTTCCTCAATACAGATATTGATGGACGCCTCCGTCTTTATAGGAAGCATCACCACCGGTCCCAGCCTGTTCCTATTGAAGAAATTCTATCCGGACATCCATCCGGCAGACTGTCTGCTCAAAGATTTCCCACAAGCATCCGTCCTCCCCATCCCGGGACGCGGACAAGTGGCCACCGAATTTATACAAGGAAACTCAACATGCAAGGGAACTTAAAATGATAGTAACTCAAAGTTATAGTAACTTAGCAATATAATTGCTACTTTTGTAGCACAACGTGCATTAACCATTTCCGATGAACAAGAAATATACAGCCGAAGAGCTTGATTTATTACATGCCGAACTCTACGACATATTGGGAGAAACCATCCGGGTGTGTCAGAAACACAACATTCCCTATTTTGTGATTGGCGGCACGGCCATCGGTGCACTCTACGACCAGGCGATCCTCCCCTGGGATGATGATATTGACATAGGCATGACGCGGGAGAACTACAACAAATTTCTGAAAGTGGCTCCCGGAGAACTAGGTCCTTCCTACTTCCTTTCATGGATAGAAACAGACCCTCATACCCCGTATTATTTTGCCAAAGTCAAGAAAAACGACACCCTTTTTGTAGAAGAAATGTTCAAGAATGTCCCGATGCATCCGGGTATTTTTGTCGATATATTCCCATTCGACAAAATTCCCGACAACAAGCTGCTGCGAAGAATACAATCCGAAGCACTCGGCTTCCTCAAATGCTGCCTGATGGGAAAAGAGATATGGATGTGGAAACACTTCGGTACATGTGAAATAGAGAACCCCACGAACCGGGGAGCCTTCTCCTGTTTCCTGAACAGGGTAGTCGACCTGCTTTTCTCTAAAAAAGCAATCTACCGCATGCTGGTGTCAGTTCAAAGCTGTTTCAACTCACGAAACACCCGTTACTACAACAACGTAATGGCCACTGCCGACCACGTAACCGTAGAAAGCATCCGCCACCTGCAACCGGTGAAATTCGGGCCTCTCACAGTGACCGCTCCCGATGACCTGGAAGGATTTTTGCGTTACAACTATCCAACCCTGCATCGATTTACAGAAGAAGAGCAGGAAAAAGTGAACAACCACTATCCTGCCGCCCTGTCGTTCAGTACAACCTCAAAACAAGAACTATGAATATGAAATCCGCTTTAGTAGACGTCCCGGTACTTATCCTGTTCTTCAACCGACCGCAACAACTATCGCAAGTGTTCGAGCAAGTGAAGAAAGCGCGTCCGTCCCGACTCTTCCTCTATCAGGACGGAGCACGAAACGAACGTGACCTGCCCGGAATAGAAGCCTGCCGTGAAATCGTATCACAGATAGACTGGGAATGTGAAGTAGAACGGCTTTATCAGGAAAAGAATTTCGGCTGCGACCCTTCGGAATACATTTCGCAGAAATGGGCCTTTTCGAAAGTCGACAAGTGCATCGTATTGGAAGACGACGATGTGCCCGCCGTCTCCTTTTTCCAATTCTGCAAGGAGATGCTGGATAAATACGAACATGACACCCGCATCAGCATGATTGCCGGATTTAACCCCGAAGAAATCACCCAAGACATGCCCTACGACTATTTCTTTACCACCACCTTCTCCATCTGGGGATGGGCAAGCTGGAAACGGGTAGTCGACCAATGGGATGAGTTCTACAGCTTCCTGGACGACTCCTTCAACATGCAACAACTGGAACAGCTTATCAAGGAACGCAAATTCCGGAGCGACTTTATCTACATGTGCCAGCGTCACCGGGAACAGCAGAAAGCCTTTTATGAAACAATCTTCCACGCCTCCATACTGTTCAACTCCGGACTAAGCATCGTGCCTACCCGCAACATGATCAACAACCTCGGAGCAACGGCAGATTCCACCCACTTCGCCGGCTCGATTCATACCCTGCCCAAAGGTTACCGCCGCATCTTCACGATGAAGCGCTATGAGGTGGACTTTCCACTGAAACATCCCCGCTACGTCATCGAAAACGTTGCCTACAAAGAGAGCGTTTACCGCATCATGGGCTGGGATCATCCGTGGATCAAGATCGGACGTTCGTTCGAAGAACTGTTCCTCAACCTGAAATACGGTAATTTCTCCCTCATTACGAAAGCTGTCAAAAACCGAATCAACAAATGGCTGAAAAGAAACAAGCACCACTAAATAAGTTGCTTACTATTTATTTTTACCATACCCGCCTCACGCGGGAAAGCTACGAGGAATGGAAAGAATATAAATTCCCCGGACATATCCTATACGGACTTCCTTTACTGGAGAATTACGGAATACACTCCGTGATGCACAAATGCAAATATTTCTCCGGTCGTCTGAAACTCATGCTTTACGCCACCAAAGAAATTCTCTTCTGCACGGAGAAATACGACGTCCTCTACGCCACCTCTTTCCGGGGCATAGAACCCGTCATCTTCCTCCGTGCCCTGGGACTGTATCGCAGACCTATCGTGATCTGGCATCATACGGCAGTCGTGACCAATCCCAAACCGTGGCGCGAACAAATCTCCCGCCTTTTCTACAAAGGCATAGACCAAATGTTCCTATTCAGCCGGAAACTGATTCAGGACTCGCAGAAAACCCGGAAAGCACCGTCCCACAAACTGAAACTCATCCATTGGGGACCGGATCTTCCTTTCTACGACCACCTGCTTGCAGAAATGCCCGACCGGAAGCCCGAAGGATTTATCTCCACCGGCAAAGAAAACCGGGACGTAGATACCTTGCTCCAAGCATTTGCCGCAACGAACGAGAAACTGGATTTGTACATTGCCGTCTCATGCGGTAACATCAACTATAAAAAGATCATCGACCCGTATGCATTGCCCGACTCCATTCACATCCATTATACCGACGGAGTGATTCCCTATGAACTGGGGAAACTGGTGGCACGCAAAAGTTGCATCGTAATCTGCTGTCTGGACTTCCCCTATACCGTAGGACTGACCACGCTCGTGGAAGCATTCGCCCTCGGCATCCCCGTCATCTGTTCGCGCAACCCCAACTTCGAAATAGACATCGACAAGGAAGGAATAGGCATCACCGTAGAATATAACGACGTACAAGGCTGGATAGACGCTATCCGCTACATCGCCGACCACCCCGAAGAGGCACGGCGCATGGGAGAGAATGCCCGCAAACTGGCGGAAGAACGTTTCAACCTCGAAATCTTTTCACGCGAAATAGCAGAAAGCTTGCTGGAAATATCAAACATTTCCTCTAAAAACCGTACATTTGCATAAACTTTTGCCCATGAGAGTCCTGATTATAAATACATCTGAACGAATA
The DNA here is from genome assembly GCF_024788145.1 of Bacteroides sp. BFG-606. Taxonomy (NCBI): domain Bacteria; kingdom Pseudomonadati; phylum Bacteroidota; class Bacteroidia; order Bacteroidales; family Bacteroidaceae; genus Bacteroides; species Bacteroides sp. BFG-606. Next base: position 843,449 of record NZ_JANUIL010000001.1, read on the forward strand.
GGAGGAGCAGCCATCGCAGCAAGTCGATTGTTGGAATCACTGAAAAACAACGGTATCAAAGCCAAAATGCTGGTGCGCGACAAGCAGACCGACCAGATCAGCGTCGTCCGTTTGAAAAGCAACTGGCTGCAAGTGTGGAAGTTCATGTGGGAACGTATCGTGATCTGGAGCGCCAACCGTTTCCGGCGCTACCATTTGTTCGACGTAGACATCGCCAACACAGGTACAGACATCACCTCACTCCCGGAATTCCGCCAGGCCGACGTGATCCATCTGCATTGGATCAACCAGGGAATGCTCTCACTGAACGATATACAAAAGATACTGACCTCCGGCAAACCCGTAGTCTGGACCATGCATGATATGTGGCCATGCACCGGCATCTGCCATTACGCGCGGGAGTGCAACAACTATCAGCAGGAATGTCATGACTGTCCGTACATCTACAAAGGCGGGGGACGAAAAGATTTATCCTATCGCACGTTCCACAAAAAACAGAAGTTATACAGCTACGCTCCCATTCATTTCGTCACGTGCAGCCATTGGCTGAAGGAACAAGCACAGACCAGTGCATTGTTCGAAGGAAAAAGCGTCACCAATATACCGAACGCCATCAACACCAACCTGTTTAAACCTATGAACAAGAAGGAAGCGCGTGCCAAGTTCATGCTGCCGGAAGGTAAGAAACTGATTCTGTTTGGTTCGCTAAAGATCACCGACAAACGCAAAGGAGTCGACTATTTAATCGAAGCCTGCAAACTGTTGGCAGAAAAACATCCGGAATGGAAAGACTCATTGGGTGTAGTCGTATTCGGCAACCAATCGCAGCAATTGCAGGAACAACTTCCTTTCCATGTATACCCGCTCCCTTATATCAAGAATGAGCATGAAGTGGTGAATATCTACAATGCCGTAGACCTTTTCGCCATCCCGTCTTTGGAAGAGAATCTTCCCAATATGATTATGGAAGCAATGGCCTGCGGAGTGCCCTGTGTCGGTTTTAATGTGGGAGGTATCCCCGAAATGATCGATCATCTGCACAACGGCTATGTGGCACAATACAAATCTTCGGAAGATTTTGCCAACGGCATACATTGGATATTGACGGAACCGGGATATAACGAACTCTCCGCACAGGCCTGCCGCAAAGTGCTGGGTAATTATTCGGAGAGCATCGTTGCAAAGAAATACACAGATGTCTACAATAAAATAACGGGGAAATATGCATAGTGTCCATCCTACTCCTAAGTTCTCTATCATTACGGTAACGTACAATGCTGAAAAGGTATTGGAAGACACAATTCAAAGTGTTATCGCACAAACCTATCATCATATAGAATATATTATCGTGGATGGAGCTTCCAAGGATGGAACCCTCTCTATTATCAACCGGTACCGCTCACACATACACACCGTCGTCAGTGAACCTGACAAAGGACTGTATGACGCCATGAACAAAGGAATCGCCCTTGCCAGCGGTGATTATCTCTGTTTCCTGAATGCAGGCGACTGTTTTCATGAAGACGACACTCTGCAACAAATGGTGCACACCATTAACGGCAACGAACTACCTGATATACTTTACGGGGAAACCGCTATCGTAGACAAGGACAGGCATTTCCTGCGGATGCGCAGATTGTCCGCCCCTGAAACGCTCACCTGGAAAAGTTTCAAACAGGGAATGTCAGTCTGCCATCAGGCATTCTTCCCCCGCCACACGCTCGTAGAGCCATACAATCTGCAATATCGCTTTTCTGCAGATTTCGACTGGTGCATCCGCATCATGAAGAAAGCACGTATTTTGCACAATACTCACCTGACAATCATCGACTATCTGGAGGAGGGAATGACTACCCGGAATCAGAAAGCATCCCTCAAAGAAAGATTTAGGATCATGGCAAAGCACTACGGGCTGATTGGAACCGTGGCGCATCATGCATGGTTCGTTCTGCGGTTAGCAACCCGACACTGATATGACTTATTCAAAAGAGAAGAAGTATAAAGACTTTGAAGCTTTGTTCCGGGCAAACTATTCACGGTTATATTTCTACGCCCTTAATCTCGTCAACGATCAGGAATGTGCCGACGATATCGTTGAAGACACTTTCAGTTATTTATGGGAAAACTACGACACGGTAGTGGGAGATGTTTCACCACTACCTTTATTATATTCACTCGTCCGCAACAGCTGTATCGACTATCTGCGCCACTGTGATGTAAAAAGCAGATACGCATCTAATATTTCTCAAACTGCCGAGCATTGGGAAGAAAACAATGATGACGAAGATCATCAGGAGCGCATCTCCAGGGTGATGTCCGCCATCAACCAGCTTCCCCCGCAAACCCGTAAAGTTTTCGAAGCCTGTTTTCTCCACGGAAAAAAATATAAAGAAGTAGCAGAAGAAATGGATATTACGATCAACACCGTAAAAACGCACATATCCAGAGCTTTATCCTTTATCAGGAGTAAGACTGGGGAATAAAAACAGCATGGAGGAACAAAAAAAAGTTTCTCTTGTCACCCTTTTCTGATGGTATAACGTAATAATATATAGAATATGAAAACTGAAGAGCAACCCATACTGGAGCAAGATTATGAATATGCCTTACGGGCATTGGACGATTGGAAATTCCGCCAGTCGGTAGAATTCATTGCTTGGCTCGAAGAGGAAGCCCATCACGCCCTGTTCCAGGAAATGATGGATAACCGGGAAGCCTTGATGAACCTGAACCCGCAAATGGCACCGGACATAGAGAAAGCCTGGAAACGGATAGACCCGCATCCCAAAGTCTCATCCATCCGGAAATATTATGTATGGGTGGCAAGTGCGGCAGCCATCGCCTTGCTTGTAATAGGTTATTCCATCTTTTCCACTACAGAAGAAGAAAATCCGTATGCAGAAACAGCCATTGTTTTTCCTGCTTCTGATGGAGTACAAGATATAGAACTACAGACCGGTGACGGACATATTGTATCGATAACCGATCGGGCAAACAAACAATTATTAGCAGAGACAGGGGCTCTGCTGGAAGCCGAGTCCCTTATTTACCAGAACGACACAGAAGTGCAGGAAGAAGTGGTTACGCATACATTAAGCACGCCACGGGGAAAGAATTTCAAACTCGTACTGGAAGACGGAACCGAAGTCTGGCTGAATGCGGAAAGTAAGCTCCACTACCCGAACCGTTTCACCGGTAAGGAACGAAAAGTGACACTGGAGGGTGAAGCCTTTTTCCATGTAGCCAAAGATGCCAGCCGCCCTTTCATTGTGAAAAGCGGAACTGCGGAAACTCGGGTATTGGGAACGGAATTCAACTTCCGGGCCTATCCGCATGAAAACCGGCACGTGACACTCGTATCAGGCAGTGTCATCGTATCCGACACCCAGAAAGAAAATGAGTTACAGCTCACTCCCGGCGAAGATGTACCTCTGGATGAAAACGATTTGTTGCTAATCCCGCGCAAAGTGGACATCAATGAATACGTAGTCTGGAAAGATGATTTATTCTGTTTCAGGGAAGCAGAACTGGCAGAAATAATGAAAGCTATCGGACGGTGGTACAACCTAACTATTGTTTTCACGGACGAAGCTTCCATGCGCTATCATTTCAACTTCTGGGCGGAACGCACCAACCAACCGGAACAGGTTCTTCAACTTCTCAATCAGGTAGGAAAAGTAAAGGCTACTCTCGAGGGTAGCCGGATTACCATAAGTAAACTATAAAAACGAGAATGATGAAAATGAAAAGATTTTATGGACTTTGTATTCTCCTGCCAGCCGTTTCAATGACTGTGGCACAAGTGCCCTATCAGATCAAAGGAACCTGGAAAAACGGAGCTGGAAAAACGGTTTATCTACAGAAATATATTACAGCCGACAGCCTGCAAACCGTTGATTCGGTAAAGGTTGCCCAAGATTTCTCTTTTTCACTGAAAGGACAGGTAAAAGAAGAACAACGTATGGCCATCAGTTGCAGTCCCAGAAACAAAGCCGAAATCTTTGTCAACACCACCCCGCTTCAAGTCACCATCCAAGAAAAAACAGTCACCGATAAGAAAGGAAGAACACGAAATACCTGTCAGATAGCAGTCAAAGGGGATCGCGAACAGGAAGTTCTGAAATCGGGTGAAACTCTTTCTACCACCGCTTCTTTCTTCCAGCTGGGAAAAATGATAACCCTGTCGCGGGCGTTGGACTCGAAAGACACTACCGCTATCGACTCTGCCAAATACAAAGTAGCCATGATAGACAGCCTGATTACAAGATCAGTGCAAAACTATATGGACTCAACACGCAATGATATCACCTCAACCTATTTCTTTGAGCGTTATCTGATGACTAACCAGACGCTGGATGAGGTACAGGCTTTCTATGATAACCTAACAGACCGGGTAAAGAAATCAGCTCCCGGAGTAGCCCTAAAGCAGAAAATGGAAGATATGCAACAGGTGAATATAGGCGGTATGGCCCCCAACTTTGAATTGACTACCCCCGACGGAAAAAAGCTTTCCTTGTACGATCTCCGCGGACATATTGTGTTGCTCGACTTTTGGGCTTCCTGGTGTGGCCCCTGCCTGGCAGAAGTGCCCAATCTGAAAGCAATCTACGAGAAATATCACGGCAAAGGTCTGGAAATACTCGGCGTATCACTGGACGAGAAAGAAGCGGCCTGGAAAGGTGCCATCGAAAGAAAAGGGCTGACCTGGCAACATGTCTCTTCGCTAAAAGGATGGAAATGTCCCGTAGCACAACGGTTCAAGGTGACAGGAATTCCGCGTATGTACATCATTGACGCACAAGGAAAAATCATAGCACAAGACTTGCGCGGAGAAAAACTTGCTGAAAAAATGGACGAACTTTTCACAAAATAATTTTTCAATTATCCCGCACTAAAAAACTGCCATATAGCTACCATCAACGGAGTCATATGGCAGTTTTTATCCATTAACACTTTACATTTTGTTAGAATAGTGATTCTTTCAGGCACAACAAAACCATTCAAAAAAGAGATATTAAAACCTATTGCACATATTTTCTCAAAAAAAGTATCTTTTCTGTCACCCATTCCGATTCTTGAAACGTAATAAAAACATAGAAGCCTTAAAAAAGCTTTCGAGAGAGTTTTATCGGAATAAAAGAACAAAGTTTATCAAACACTAAACGCACAATCATGGTGAAAATTTGGACTAATTCTTTCAAAAGGAACAAAAGGAATCACTTTGCGGCGAAAATGTTATGGTTATTTATAACCTTAATAACATTCAGCGCCACTATGCAGGGGCAACAAAGTGAAAAGAGAATCTCACTTGAGTTCAAGAATGAACGGCTGGCCGATGCTTTCAAAAAAATTGAAGCAGCAAGTGGATACAAGTTTATCTTTAACTATGAAGACATTTTTGTTTATGGTGTCACAGGGATTATCAAGAATAAAACGGTTACGGAAACGCTGGACGAAGTGATCGGTAAGAAACCTCTGGTGTATAAGATAAACGGCAAATTTATCACGATTGCCTTAAAACCCGGAAGTCCGGAAGCCGCGGCAAAAGCCAGATTGTGCCAATTGGACGGTGTTGTTATTGACGAAAACAAGCAGCCGCTTCCCGGAGCACACGTCATCATTGAGGGAACAAAGTGGGTGACAACTACCGACATAAACGGGGCATATAGCTTTTTAATAGAAAATGATGCAAGCTACACCATCCGGATTTCTTATCTGGGAATGGAAATGAAGCAAGTGAAAGTTACCGTTGAAAAAGGAATTGCTAACAAGAAAGTATCTCCCATCATGCTGAAAGAAAGTGATGCCACCTTGAATGAGGTGGTCATTACAGGATATCAGGTGATGAATCGCCGGGAGTCTGCAAGTGCTGTTTCATCGATAAAAGCGGCAGACATCATGGTACAGGGAGTCGGTTCAATCGACCAGATGCTTCAGGGAACCATACCGGGCATGGCAGTGATGAATACTTCGGGGGAGCCGAGCGCCACACCCAGGATTCGTATTCGTGGTAATGCAACAATCAATGGTAATAAATCACCGGTATGGGTAGTGGATGGAGTGATTCTGGAGCAGGATGTTCCTTTCACTGCTTCCGACATCAACAGTGAGGATGCAGAGTATCTAATCGGTAACGCCATCTCCGGAGTAAACCCACAGGATATTGAAAGCATTACTGTATTGAAAGATGCATCCGCAACCGCAATCTATGGTGTGAAAGCAGCCAATGGAGTAATCGTAGTTACGACCAAAAAAGGAAAAGCAGGCAGACCAATCATTACCTACAACGGCAATATGACGGTCAACACCCGCCCGTCCTACTCCAACTACCATCTGATGAATTCACAAGAGCGTGTAGCATTCTCCAAACAACTGGTAGATGCGGGCTATACTTTCGGCCGCGTGCCTTATGGCCCTACGTATGAGGCTTCTTATGAAGCACTTATGAATAAAGATATCACATTGGATGAATTCAAAACGCAAGTATCCGACATGCAGGTAAGGAATACCGATTGGTTCGACCATCTGTTCCGCAACAGTATTACCCAAACTCATAATGTCAATGTATCGGGCGGAACAGATCAAGTCACTTATTATGTGTCCGTAAGCTATCAGGACATTCAGGGTTCATCCAAGCAGTCCGACTCGCGGAAATTCACGACATTGGCTAAGTTCTCGGCAGAAATCAACAAACATATCAGTTTTATGACTAAAATTGATTTCACCACGACTTCCAACAGCGGTTATGCCACAGGAGTGAATCCGTTCGATTACGCTTATACCAAATCACGTACCATCCCTGCCTACAATACAGATGATTCTTATTACATGACTTATGAGAAATCGGGAGCACTTGGAACGGAATCTGTGGGTTACAACATACTCAAAGAGTTGGAAAACACCGGTAAATCATCCAAGATGGATGACTTCAACGCTCTGTTACAGTTGAATGTCAAACTGATCCGCGGGCTGACCTATGAGGGTACTTTCTCCTGGCAGAATGGAAATACGTATACCCGGGACTGGGCTACCGCAGAATCTTACGAAATAGGAAAAATCAGGGAATATGACTATGGCAGGTATACTGCATACGATGACGCTTATTGGACCTCCGCACTCCCCTACGGTGGCAGGCTGGCACAAAGCAATATCCGGAAGACAGGTTATACCATCCGAAACCAGATTACCTATAACCAACTTCTCCAAAATGCTCATCACGTGACTCTGATGGGAGGTATCGAGACACGAAGAGTTGCTTATAAAGGATTCTCTTCCACAGGATATGGATGGATTCCGGACTTCGGGGAGCAGTTCAACCCGGTAATGACAGACAAATACATTGCAGATTATGCCGAAAAGAACGCAACTGATCCGTCCAACACAAACTCTTTTACACAGGTGGCCTCTTTTTATGGGGTGGGCTCCTATTCTTACGATGAACGTTATATCTTGAACGCCAATTTCCGCTCGGATGGCTCCAATAAATTCGGAAGTAACCCGAAATACCGCTGGTTGCCTACCTACTCGTTCGCCGTAAAATGGAACCTGATGAACGAAGCTTTCATGGAAGATATCTCATTATTGAACGTGTTGTCTTTACGAGCCTCATACGGTATTCAGGGAAATATCCATGAAGACTCTACTCCCTATCTGATTGTAACCACAGGTGACAGAGATAATATCCTGGGACTTCCCATATCCAAAATCAGTAAATTGCCCAACCCTGATTTGCGGTGGGAGAAAACACACTCATGGAACGTCGCTGTCGACTTCGCTCTCCTCAAGGGACGAATCCGCGGAGGGCTCGATATATACGGCAAAAAGACATCCGACCTTATCATGAGCAAAGCTGTTGCCTCTTCCAACGGAAGAAGTCTCTTATATTACAATGCGGGTAAAATGACCAACAAAGGTTTCGAGGGCTTTATCAATGCCGGACTGCTGAAAACCAAAGATTGGGAATGGCGGTTGGGAGTCAACTTCAGTCGCAATGTCAATGAGATCACCTACGCCAATCCCGAAAATATGAGCGACGTAGAAGTAGTGAATAAGATGCTGGCAGGTACGTTAGCAGTCGAGGGAGCACCTATCGGCTCACTATATGCCTACGAATTTGCAGGTTTGAATCAAGATATCGGTTATCCGATGTTCTATACCAAGGATGGAAAAGTTTCCATCAAAGGGAATAAGAGTGATATGTCATTAGTGCGTTGCGGCTCTATCTTCCCTAAATTAACAGGAGGATTTGATACACAAGTCAACTATAAGAACTTCTCGCTTTCGATGAATTTTACTTATAGTATAGGAAGTGTGGCACGTATTCCTGATTATTTCACCGGAAATAATTATTATATTGATCCGCTATCCAACCTAAGCACCGACTGGCTGGCATCATGGAAACAGGCGGGCGACCAGACCGTCTTTCCGACTGCATTCAACAGTAATGCCCAGGATAATTATTTTTCCACCGAACAAGGTAAGGTATACGATACATTCGACTCGACAAAAGGGGTAGCTATCCCGGCCTATCAAATGTATAATTACAGTGATATCCGTGTGGCTAAAGCCGACTTCCTGAAACTTAAAATGGTTGCTTTAAGCTATACTTTTCCAAAGCATCTTATCAGCCATCTTAATATCAGCAGCCTGATGTTGAGAATGCAGGTAACCAATCTCTTTACCATTGCAGATAAGAAGTGGAATGGTCTGGACCCGGAAACTAATGGAACCGGAATTCCCCAGCTTCCCACTTACAGCTTAGGAGTAAATATCTCATTCTAACTACTAAAACAAAGAACAATGCTTAAAATATCGAAATACACTTTACCATGCATTATCGCAATATCTTTTTTCTCCTGTGATAATCTGTTGAAAGAGGACTCCTCGGACCTGTTGATCCCTAAATCAGTAGACGATTATGCTCCCATCCTGCTTGGAGAGGGTTATCCCGATAAATTCAATTCCCAAATCTCCTTCGTCAACCTAATGACGGATGATGTGGAAATGGGGCCTTTGGATTATGATACGGAAATGGTAGGAGACAGCAAAGTGACCAACTGGGAAGAGGGCATCGACCCCAAAGCCGGCTATGGTCAGAATGCATTCATTTGGCAAAAGGATTATCAGGAGAATCTTTCCGACTTATTCTGGAGCGGAAGATACAGCAATATCCTGGCATGTAATACTATCATAGAAGCCCTGCCTACTATGACTTATGCTGAAAAAACGCAAACGGGACTCTATCACAAACTTGCCGTTCAAGCATATACTCTTAGAGCCTACCATTATTTCTGTCTAGTCAACACTTACGCTTTACCTTATGCTACGGAGAACCTGAATCAACCGGGTGTAGTGCTCAAGACATCTTCAGAAATCGAAGTGACTTCTCATGAACGCGCTACCATAGGGCAGGTATATGCTCTAATCAACGATGACATCAAGAAAGCGCAGGAACATCTGGAAGGTGCCGATACCCAAGCTTCCAAAATGGAGATCACTCCCGAAGCTGTCTATTTCCTGGCAGCACGCATTGCATTGTTTCAGAATGATTGGGATGGAGTTATCAAGGCTGCCCAAAAGTTCCTGAATCTGAATGAGTCGATTTACAATCTTAATGACGAAAAAGAGGCACTCCTTGGATTTAATAGTACAGGAGTTAAGGATATTGGACTCGAAGGTCCTTCTTATTGTGCCAATAATACCAACCTGAATGAAGTCATATTCGCTTTCGGTCGGAATGATAATAAGATACTGGATTATCTATCTTCCACTGACACTAATCTAAGGTACTATGAATTCGGGTTCCATACATCATGGACAGGAGACAATGCACTAATAAACCTGTATGATGAAGATGACTTGCGTAAGTTGGCATACTTCATAAGAAGATACTACAAATATGGTACGGCCAAAAAACCGTCATATTACGTTGGTCAATATTTCACTCTGAAATACGATGCCCGTTCGGGTAATAACTATACCAGCCAGGCATGGAGAACTCCCGAACTGTATCTGAATCTGGCAGAAGCCTATGCACAGAAAGCAAACGGAGTCAGTGAAGATGCTATCAGGATTCTGAACCAACTGCGGGTAAAGAAATATAAGTCCGGCAGCCCGAATGCAGAGAAAACTGCAGCCGATTTTTCCGGCAAAGAAGATCTGATTAAGTTCATCTGGCAGGAACGCCGAAGAGAACTATGCTTTGAAGAGATTATGCGTTTCTGGGATATGCGCCGTCAAGGAATGCCGGCACAGGAACATTGGCTTTTCAGTACCAAGAAGAATTATGAAGTATACAAACTAAAGAATAATAGCCCGAACTATGTATTGTCAATTCCGAAAGATGAGACCTCGTATAATACAGCTATTATTAATAATTTCCGCGAAACCATTGGAGCTTCTTCATCTGGAAGCCTTGAATAATAACGACTAAAATAAATAAGGATTATGATTAGGAGATTCATATACAACATCTTACTTTGCAGCACCGTCATCTCACTAATGACGCTATTTGCTTGTTCCGAAGACTCTTTATCGCCCATAGATGAATTGGGAAAAACAATTTATGATCCGTCTGATGCACCGGAAGATGCGAATATCAATGCTTTCTATGAAAAATATGGGAGTAGAATATTATATGATTTTAACAGATCGGATCTGGCTTTCGGATGGTCGAGTTCAAGAAATTACTGGTATGCTCCCGTAAAAGCAGAATACAAGCACTATATTAGTGACGTTACCCTTTTCCTGAAAGATAAGGCATTTCAAAAATATCCGGATACATTCATTGAGAAATATCTGCCTTTCCGCATATTCTTCGTTGACTCTATCTGCAACACGGTGACTTATGATAAAAGCCGGTTGCAAGATGTAATGCAGGTAGAGACTCATGGAGTTGCCATAGCCCATTTGGGAAAAGAAATGGATACATGGACAGAGGGAGATTGGAATACATTACAAACCAATGTGCTTGGATTTGTCCTGAACTCCATATACCAACCATTTAAGGAGAATTATACCATCAAGCAATTCGGAAGTTTACAGCAACCATGGTCTTATATGCTGGATATAGAAGATGACCCGCAAGGAGAATTCTCGAACATAGAATATTCTTTATATGCAAATACCTATGTAGATGGAGAAATATACCTGGACAATGATCTGATTATTCCCCCTTATAACAACATAGCCAACGATCTGGGACAATATATTTCGTTCATCCTTACCACTCCCAAATCAAAAATGGATAAAATATTTGCGAGAGCAGATTTTGAAATCCTCAAGCAGCGTGCTTTACTCGTGGCGAATTTCATCAAAAACGGACTTATGATGGACCCCATAGCAATGCAGAATGAAGCGTGTCCGGACGACCCGTATCCGTCAGATTACTTTAACGACTAAATAATCCAATAAGACTATATGATAAAATCTTCATTAATAACAGCTTTCTTCCTCTATATATCGGGGATAAGCACCATATTTGCACAGGTTCCCTACCAAATCTCCGGAACATGGACAGGAGCTGAAGGCAAAAAGGTATACTTGAATGCTTTTCCATCCGGAACACCGGAAAGCACCTGTATCGATTCCGCCATTGTAGCTTCGAACGGAACATATCGGCTAGCGGGAAATCTAAATGAAATGCAACCTCTCTCGATTACCATTGAAGGAGATAAAGGATTCCGTACTCTCATGGGAGACGGTCGCCCGGCAACGGTCAATATCAAGGACATTAAATATTACTACAAACATCCCGATGCAGCTTTCACAATAGTAGGTGACACTATAGAGCATGCTGCTGTCGCTAATATTCTATCTTTTTGGGGGAATGACTTTATCCGAAAGATATCGATGGGCGGTCTGGAGGGAGAGGCCGAACGTGCGAAAGCAAACGGTGACTCCGAGAATGAACAAGCCCAAAGAATAAAACTGCAGGAATGTATTGACACACGTGATAAAGAGAAGAATGATTTTCTAAACCAATACGGAAACTGCCTCGCTGCCCCCTACTTCATTACCATGAATCTACTGAAAGGTATTCCTATAGAAGAGACGGAGGCATTCTACAACCGTATGGGAGAAAAGGCCAGAAACTCTCCGAAAGGAATCGAACTAAAGGAAAGTATCGCCAAGATGAAAGCTTTAGCTCCGGGAACAAAAGCGCCCGAATTCACATTACCGACTGTCAGCGGAGAAGAACTTTCGCTCAAAAGCTTGCAGGGGCACATTGTTATTCTCGATTTCTGGGCTTCCTGGTGCGCTCCTTGTATAGCAGAAATGCCTACTGTAAAAGAAATCTATGCAAAATACAAGGATAAAGGACTAAAGGTAGTGGGTATCTCCATGGATAATTCAAAAACAGCATGGATAAAATCCATTGATAAAGTACAGATTCCATGGGCTCATGTATCATCCCTCAAGGGCATGAAAAAGTGCCCGATTGCACAACTTTATCAGGTATATGCCATCCCTAAATTATATATCATAGACCAGGAGGGAAAAATTATAGCAAAAGATTTACGCGGAGAAGAACTCAAGAAAAAGATAGACGAACTTTTCGCACATTCATAAGGTACTCAATCATGACACAATCCCCAATACCCTACAAATAATTGCATGATTGAGAAAGCCCTGTTACCTTTAACTGGCAGCAGGGCTGTTTTTTTATCATGAATACCATCGTATATTCTCTTTTACAGCATTCATCTTCTAATCTATCATACAAACTGATTAGGGTTTATCCGGCATATAAAGCATCACCTGGTCTAATATCACCCCTTCGTCCAATGCCTTGATTACCAATTTGTGGGACTTCTTTCCGGATATCGGGAGTCGAACCGTTCGGATAGCTTGATTGCGCAGCACGTTCTCTTTCCATTCTTCACTCCGTCCTTTCGTTTCATAAGAGATCACTTCAGGCGCTGCATCGTCCAACGATATTGAAAAACGTAGTTGATCTCCCCTCACTGAATGATTAGGCAATAAGCGGATGTCAACCTCTACCGAGTCTGTTTTCCAGTTGTCAAAAGAGAACATCAGTGCATCTCCCTTGTCAATGCCTGTCGCTTTGCTTTCATATCCCAGACCCTCACAAATAGCAGAAGTTCCTTTCCGCGCATTCAAGGTATTCCTTCCATTCGAGATATTCTTCCCATCCAAGCCGTTCCATTTATAGATGGCTACACGCTCTTTCATCATCGGAGAAGTAGCCGTTTTTCTTTCCACGCGATTGAATACAGGAAGTTTTCGGGGTTGGAAATCCATCATGCGATTCCACTTTCCATCTTCCAGTGAGTTATACTGTTTTGTCAATACCACAATGCTGTCATAGGCAAGATCACTTTTCTCCCAATCCGCTTTTCCGTGGCGGGCTAGTTGGGCATATAGCAATTTCCGGTTCATCTGTGCAGCAGCTTGCACCGGGTATTTCACCAATTCAAAATAAGCACTTTGTCTGCCGGATGGGATTTTCGAAGCTACCCGTTCCACTGCCTCCGACAATTTATCATAAGCCTGCAAACGTCCGTTGATTTCTTTTTCACTCCATGGGAGATCTTTGACAACACGATAAACAGGATCTTTCTCCTCTTCCCTCGTATTTCCCATAAATTCAGGTTTACGAATATGGGCCAGACGATAGTGTTCCTGCATCACAGGCAATACCGCCTTTGCGCACGAAGTTCCCAATTCCCGCTCCAGCCAGTGTTTCAAATGAGAGGTCACTCCTTCCGAGGACACAGCTTCTATATTCCAGGCCATATCCATAAACAACTCTATCTGATACTCGGCAGGCTTGATATCTCCGACGTTCAGTATCCACATCTTCTGTATGCCTTGATCGTAAGCCAGTTTCATTTGCTGGAAGATCAGATACGGGCTCATCGTACCCAACCAGAGATAGTCGTGCGGACGTCCCCAATAAGAAACATGATAATAGACTCCATTCCCTCCTTTACGTGCGCATTCTTCGGCCGTAGGAAAATGGCGGATATAGCCATAGTTATCGTCACACCACATCAATGTTACATCATCAGGCACCTGTAATCCGGCATGATAAATGTCGAGTACTTCTTTATAAGGGATAAAAACCTGCGGTACTTTAGTTACATCTTTATCTACGTATTTTTCAATCAACCCGCGTTGATCTGCAAACACACGGTCTATTACCGCCTTCTGTTCTTCCACCGTCTTCGCTCCTTGCATCTTGCCATCATGTACACCACGCATTCCCAGCGTATAGAGTATTTCCTGATCTGCCACTTCTTTTACACGGTTTTCCCAGAATTTATAAACAGCCGGAGCATTATTCACATAATCATAAGCCCCTTCCCCTCTTCGTTTCCACTCACCGGCAGCATTGCAAGCCATCGGTTCGCAGTGGGAAGCACCGATAAAGATTCCATATTTCTTGGCAGCTTCCCGGTTGCCTTCGGTCAGGAAGAAAGGAAGTGTACATTCGTGCATTGCAGGCCAATAGGTATTGGCACGCAGACGAAGCAGCAGTTCGAAGATACGCTCATTGGTACGCGGACCGATTTCCCCTTTCACTTTTGAAGGTTCATAAGTCCGGTTACTCCACGGCATCAAGCCCCAATCTTCATCATTAATAAAGATACCACGATATTCCACTGAAGGAGCCTGAAGGCTTTGGAATTTGGAAGGTAATTTAAAAAGTTTCTTCTTTTCCGGAGTCACGTCCGCCCACCATTCCCAGGGAGAGACACCCAGCAAGCGGGATATTTCGAGTATTCCATAAGCCGTTCCATGTTTGTCACTGCCGGCTACTACCAATTTACTCTCCGGAGAAACAGATAATAGAAAAGCCTGCTTCTTGCCTTTTAACGCAGAAACATCTACACCGGTCCGGCTGATAAGCTCACTCTGTCCCACCGTTCCTATCACAATTTCACCTGTTTTCTCATTCGTTTGGGTAGTCGACGACAATACTGTCTGAATATCACGCCCCAGCATTTCCAATGCAGTTCGTACAACCAGTTCTTCAGAAGGGCTGCAAGCGATGACAACTGTTTGACCGGAAGTCAAAACAAAATCCTTACTACGAATCGGTAAAGCAACGATCAAAAAGATGAAAAAAGAAAACAGAAGTTTATGTCTCATAGGTTCTATTATTTATAGAAGACAAAATTACAGGTTTGCAGAAAATGTACTATAGAATAGCGTACAATTTCATAGAATTCTGTCCGGCCTATTTAAAATGTAGCAGGCAACGCAAGCAACTGATACATCAGCGTTCGTGCCATGCGTATCTGTCCTTTCGTGCTGGGATGCAAACGGTCATATCCCGCATCGTAGAAATAAATCAGTTGTTCTTCCACCATCGGATTCAATCCGGTTACCGCATTAAAATCAATCACGGGGACTCCCCACACATTGCCGGCTTCTTTAACAGCCTGCACGTAGGCATCCACATATTCGCCACAACTGTTCTGGTAGTTTTCATCCGGTTGCACGTTCGTTTCTCCAAAATTGGCCAATGAGCGGTGCAACGGGGTCAGCAACACAATCTGCTTGTCCGGGAAGAGTTGTTTCAGTCTATTGATTCCTATGTTGATACGTCCCTTATACGTGCTTCCATCCATTATAGGAGTGCGTTTCTTACGGGTTTCCAGCTTTTGGGTTTGTCCACGGGCTGCCATCACTTGTTCTTCTGTTTCCGTAAACCATTCTCCAATAGGTACACCGTCATTAAAATCATTCGTACCCATCAAAATCACGATAGCATCTACTTCTCCACCGTGTTCTTTCTTCAACAGCTCGGCTTGCCGGGGCACATCATTCCATTGCCTGCCACTGATACCATATACATAAGGAGTAATTCCCAGCCATTCCTGCAGAAAATCCCAGTATTTCTTTATCTTGTCGCCATAACAGTTGGGATCTGTAATAGAGTCTCCCAAATATCCCACTCTTTTTCCTTGCCACGGGTGCCGGATGCATCCATTATTCGTTTCAACAGAGTTTGCCACTTTAGAAGATTGATTCTGTCCGCACAGAAAAGAGGAACAGAAAAACAGGATGGTACATGTGAGTAATAATTTGCTTTTCATCGGTATCATACATTAAATGAGAGATTTGTATTCAATATTCGACAAAAATAACTCAAAAAAATGTAGTTTCAATCAATTTGGGCGATCAATCTCATCCATACAACCGGATATATAAACATATTCCTATTTGACTATTCTTGCTAAAATGCAGGTATACAGTCTTTTTTCAATCAAGTTATCATTGAGTTTTACAGCTAAAGCCCTATCTTTGCCACAAACTAAAAGAAAAATTGGATGTTTAACTCATTTTCATTCCATAAGGATTCCGTTCTGTAAATAATCTGTAAACCTCCTCTCATTACAGATTATCCCTTATGTTTTCTGACATACTCTTGTCAGAGTTATTTTCTATATCTAAATTTTCAAACTATTTGTATGGTCAAATGGTTGCAAGCATCATTATATGCCTCCATTCGCCGTACAACTAAAACATTAAAACAATGAGTAACGATTTTAAATCAATCCACGAATTCGATTTTACACTGATATGTAATTACTTCAAGGCACTAAAACGTCAAGGTCCCGGAAGTCCTGAAGTCACACAAAAAGCCGTAAGCTTCATCAACGAACTGTCCGACAAGGCACGAATAGCCGACATTGGCTGTGGCACGGGCGGTCAGACAATGGCATTAGCCAACTATACGAAAGGAGAAATTACAGGTATCGACCTTTTCCCCAACTTTATCGAGCTATTCAACAAAAATGCAATAGAAGCCCATTGTGAAGACAGAGTAAAGGGTATCGTCGGCTCCATGGACGCTCTGCCGTTTCAAGAGGAAGAGCTCGATCTGATCTGGTCCGAAGGCGCTATCTACAATATAGGATTCGAACGCGGCATGAACGAATGGAACAAATTCCTGAAAAAGAACGGATTTATCGCTGTAACGGAAGCCTCGTGGTTCACCCCGGAACGTCCCTCCGAAATAGAAGACTTCTGGATGGCCAATTACCCGGAAATCGATACGATCCCAAGAAAGATAATGCAAATGGAAAAAGCAGGATATATCCCGACAGCCCATTTCATTTTACCGGAAAATTGCTGGACCGAGCATTTCTATGCTCCCCAATTCCCGGTTCAGGAAGCTTTCTTAAAGGAATATGCAGGAAATGACGCAGCCGCAGACCTCATCACCGGGCAACGGTATGAAGAGAGCCTATATAATAAGTATAAAGAATACTACGGCTACGTATTCTATATAGGACAAAAAAGAGATTGATTATCTGCCGGAGAAGTTAGCAAGATAGGACAACTCTCCGGCATTTATTATCCTTTACTTTGCAGAAAACATGGAGACGAAAGATATCAATAAACAGGAATATCAGTTACGGATCAATAAAGTGACCGACTATATTCACAATCACATAGACCAGCCGTTATCATTACAGAAAATGGCAGGTATCGCCTGCTTTTCTCCTTTCCACTTCCATCGCGTATTTACAATCCTGACGGGCGAAACGCCTACGGATTATATCAAACGCACCCGGATTGAAAAAGCAGCCCTATTATTAAAACGAAACAAGGAACTTTCCGCCACCGAAATCGCCCGCCTTTGCGGCTTTAGCAGCCTTTCACTTTTAAGTCGCAATTTCAGGTTACATTTCAGTATGACGATCCGGGAGTTCCGTTCATTAAAATAAAACTCTAAAGAATATGGAAAAAGAAAATAAGATTCTGATTTTTCGAACTTCTATCACCCAAAGGCGTGACATCAAGCGCATAGGAGAGCTTTTGGCAGAGTTCCCCCAAATAGACAAATGGAATGTGGACTTTGAGGACTGGGAGAAAATATTAAGAATCGAGTGCAGGGATATCTCTGCACTCGAAATATCGGAAGTACTCCGGAACAATCATATTTTTGCCACCGAACTGGAATAAAACCGGGAAGAGAAAACCTCTCAAACTCCCAACAATTGTTTCAATTCAGCCACTCCTTCAGAAGCTCCCTTCTGAATTACATGTATCGAACGGGAAGTATGCGTATCTACCGGTTTCGGATCAATCAGATACACCTCTGCTCCTCTCGGTACATAATGAAGCAACCCCGCTGCAGGATATACATTAAGCGACGTACCGATAATAACGAAAATATCCGCTTTCTCCACGTATTGGATGGCTGTTTCAATTTCCGGCACAGCTTCTCCAAACCATACGATAAAAGGTCGCAATTGAGTGCCGTCGCCGGCCTTGTCTCCCATCTTCACTTCATATTCTTCCGGTTTCAGTTCTTTTATGTAATGGGGATTATGAGGATCTCTACTGGAACACACCTTCGTCAGTTCGCCATGCAGATGAATGATGTGGCTGCTCCCGGCACGTTCGTGCAGGTTATCGATATTCTGTGTCACCACCGTTACATGGAAGTTTTTCTCCAGTTCTGCCAACAATTCATGTCCACGGTTCGGCTTTACTTCCAACAACTGTTTCCGACGTTCATTATAGAAATTAATCACCAAAGCCGGGTCACGCTGATAACCTTCAGGAGTAGCCACCTGCTCCACAGGATATTTATCCCACAAACCGCCTGCATCGCGAAATGTACTAATCCCACTCTCGGCACTCATACCCGCACCCGTCAAAACTACCAGATTCTTCATTACTATTCCTCCTTCTTTTTTAATAGCCACACAAATGTAATCAGAATCATCGAATAAAAGAACACTTTCTTACGCTTAATATAATCCGGTTTATGCAGAACTTTAAGATGAAAGATACAGATAGTTAGCATTATTTATGGCAACAACTATTGTCAGACGCAAGTTCAACAGTTGTCAGACGATTAATTATCTACATAAACCAACCTAAATAATAAGAATAAGCCGATTAAATCCTACGAATAAAAGGACTAATTCTTAAAAGAAAAGCGATTAACTTTCACAGATATAAGAATTTTTAAATAGCAAATGCTAAATCATTCAAATAAAACACGTACTTTTGCGATTCATAAATTTGCAATTGATTGAAAGCTAAAACCATGATGGTGATGCATTTCAATCGCCAACAAAAAACATTATATGGATAAATTCAGTTACGCTATTGGCCTCGGAATTGGTCAAAACTTATCAAGTATGGGAATCGGAAACCTTGCGGTAGATGATTTCGCACAAGCAATCAAAGACGTATTGGAAGGCAATCAGACGGCTATCAGCCACAATGAAGCCCGCGAAATAGTAAACAAGTATTTCGAAGAACTGGAAGCTAAAATGGGTGCCGTTGCTATCGAGCAAGGACAGGCTTTCCTCGAAGAAAACAAAAAAGGACCGGGGGTAGTTGTTCTTCCCAGCGGACTACAATATGAAATTATCAAAGAAGGTACAGGCAAAAAGCCGAAAGCTACCGACCAGGTAAGATGCCACTATGAAGGAACATTGATCGACGGTACGCTGTTCGACAGTTCTATCCAACGCGGAGAACCGGCTGTATTCGGTGTCAACCAAGTAATCCCGGGATGGGTGGAAGCGTTGCAGCTGATGCCGGAAGGTTCTAAATGGAAACTGTATATTCCGTCAGAACTCGGCTATGGCGCAAGAGGTGCCGGGGAAATGATCCCTCCTCATAGCACACTCATTTTTGAAGTAGAATTACTCGAAGTATTATAAATAAAAAATTTCAAAGCAAAATGAAAAAAGTTAGTATTTTTATGGCAATCGCCGCTGCTGCAAGCCTTGCTTCTTGTACAGCTCAAGCTCCTAAAGCAAATCTGAAATCAGACATCGACTCACTGTCTTATTCTATCGGTATGGCTCAGACTCAAGGTCTGAAAGGCTATCTGACAGGTCGTCTGGACGTTGATACTACCTACATGGCAGATTTCATCAAAGGTTTGAACGAAGGCGCAAACAAGACTAGCAAAAAAGACATCGCTTACATGGCAGGTCTGCAAATCGGTCAGCAAATCAGCAACCAGATGATGAAAGGTATCAACCAGGAATTATTTGGCACTGACTCTACTAAAACTATCAGCAAAGAAAACTTCCTGGCAGGTTTCATCGCAGGTACTTTGGAAAAAGGCGGCGTAATGACCATGGAAGCAGCTCAAGAATACACTCGTACAGCTATGGAAACTATCAAAGCAAAAGCTTTGGCAGAGAAATATGCTGACTACAAAGCTGAAAACGAAAAATTCCTTGCTGAGAACAAGACTAAAGATGGTGTAAAAACAACTCCGAGCGGTCTGCAATACAAAGTAATCACTGAAGGTAAGGGTGAAATTCCTGCTGACACTTGCAAAGTGAAAGTAAACTACAAAGGTACTTTGATCGACGGAACAGAATTCGACAGCTCTTACAAACGTAACGAACCGGCTACTTTCCGTGCTAACCAAGTAATCAAAGGTTGGACAGAAGCATTGACTATGATGCCTGTAGGTTCTAAATGGGAACTTTACATCCCTCAAGACCTTGCTTACGGTGCAAGAGAATCCGGCAACCAGATTAAACCGTTCTCTACTTTGATTTTCGAAGTTGAACTGGTAAGCATCGAAAAATAAGGAAGTTCTTTCTAAATAGAAAAAGGAAAGAGGCGCAAAACATTTGCGCCTCTTTTTTTGCTTTTTCCTATTTTTTTTCTCGGAAAAGAAGAATAATTAAAATAAATCTCTATATTTGCTTACTATTTGATAACAACAGGAAATTACAATTTATTATTATGGAAAGAATAGACAACCTCGACAGGCAGATCTTAGAGATTATCTCCCAGAATGCCCGCATCCCTTTTAAAGACGTAGCAGCCGAATGTGGAGTGTCACGCGCAGCTATTCATCAGCGTGTGCAAAGACTGATTGACCTAGGTGTCATTGTAGGCTCTGGTTACCATGTTAACCCGAAATCGCTGGGATACAGAACTTGTACCTACGTGGGTATCAAACTGGAAAAAGGCTCCATGTACAAATCTGTCGTAGCGGAACTACAAAAGATTCCCGAAATTGTGGAATGTCATTTCACTACAGGCCCGTACACAATGCTGACAAAGCTTTATGCATGCGACAACGAACATCTGATGGATTTGCTGAATAACAAAATGCAAGAAATACCGGGTGTGGTAGCTACCGAGACATTGATTTCTCTGGAACAGAGTATCAAGAAAGAAATCCCCATCCGCGTTGAAAAATAATTGTGATGGAGTTTCTAAATGAATATCACCTCGCAGGGTTATTCATCGGAATATGTACCTTTTTGATTATCGGCCTTTTTCACCCCGTCGTGGTAAAGGCCGAATACTATTGGGGTACAAAATGCTGGTGGATATTCCTGATACTCGGCATAGCCGGTGTGGTCGCCTCATTAAGCATCGATAATGTGATTTTATCTTCTTTGCTTGGCGTGTTTGCGTTTTCTTCCTTCTGGACGATTAAAGAGGTTTTCGAACAGGAAGAACGGGTACAAAAAGGATGGTTTCCCAAGAACCCGAAGCGCAAATATAAGTTCTAAAAATAAAGTATCGTAGTTTTTTATCAAAAGGATTTGCATAATTCGAGGGAAAATACTACTTTTGTCACCGCATCCAGTTAATGGATACATCGGGCTTTTAGCTCAGTTGGTTAGAGCAACAGACTCATAATCTGGAGGTCCTTGGTTCAAGCCCAAGATGGCCCACTGAAAAATTCCTGTAAGTGAAACACTTGCAGGAATTTTTCCTTTTATAGCTATCCTCCAACTAGAGGAAAGATAACTGAAATCATACAACATCTACCCGATATTGCTGCATTGTTGTTCTTTAATTGTTCCTAAACAGGTAAAAACAACAGAGGCAGAAATACAGAAGAATAAACAATAGGGGAATAACACCTATAATATTAAGCTTTAGAGTACCCAATATTAAATAATTCCAAAGTGTTTCAGCGCCTTACAAAGCCCGTCATTCTCCACCGTATCAGTAACAAAATTGGCTGAAGCCTTGACTATCTCCGATGCATTTCCCATCGCCACTCCGATTCCGGCAGCTTTCAACATAGGAATATCATTACCACCATCACCGCAAGCCATTATTTCCGTCATTCCGATCCCATAATAATCAGCAAATACCGAAAGCCCGGTTGCCTTACTTATTCCTGCCACATTCACATCAGCAAATAAAGGATGCCAGCGTGACAAGGAAAGATTAGGCAGAAACGGCATCACTTTTTGTTCCATCTCATCATCGATATAAAAACAAAGCTGACAGCACTCTTTCTTTTCAAACAGATCTTCAATGTCTACAACGGCCGGAATAGGGTGTTCCACGATTTTAGCAATCTGTTCGACAGTCGGAGTCAGACGATTGACAAACACACCTTCATCCAATTCAATAGCGACTGCAAAATCAAAGGCCTTTGCTATTTCCATGGCTTTCTTAAAATCATCTTTCGGAATAAGGTGCTTTCTTATCACAGTGCCATCCCGCAAAACACAGTCGGCTCCATTCAACGCGATAATTCCGTCATACGGAACATCAGCTATTTCATGAAGGTCGCCCGCCGCTCTACCGGTAGCAATGGCTATTCGAATTCCACCGTCATGAATCTTCCTAAGGGCATCAACAGAGGATGGCAACACTTTATGAGTTTCAAAACTTACCAATGTTCCATCCACATCGAGCATGATCGCTTTTATCATAACATTTATATCTTTATTCATTCTTCGACAAATTAAGGGAAGCAAATCGACTATCCTCGACTGATAAGTCAGAGCAGTCAATTAACCAGTGACAAAGTTACTGAAAAAATTCCCATAACAAATACAGACCTCCAACACATAAAATAAAAAAGGCAAAAGGATCTCGTTTCCTTTTGCCCTATACCTATTGATACTAACTGAAAATTGATAGTAAACGTTAGCGGAAGTCCTTCAACTCTTCCTGCAATTTCTGACGGGTAAAGAATATGCGGCTCTTTACAGTACCTAACGGAAGATTCAACTTTTCTGCAATCTCACGGTACTTGAATCCTGAAACGTGCATAGCAAACGGAACTCTGTATTCTTTCGGCAGAGCATTGACTACACGGCGCATTTCCTTTAAATCGTAAGCTCTTTCCGTACTTTCAAAACCTGAATCCTGCGGCAGGTTTAGGTGATAAAGGTTCTCAGTCTGATCGACAAATGTCTGGTCGCGCACTACTTTGCGGTAATTATTAATAAAGATGTTCCGCATTATCGTATACATCCATCCTTTGAAATTTGTGTCGGGAGTATATTTATCTTCGTTATCCAATGCTTTTAATGAGGTTTCCTGCAACAAATCGTTTGCTTCTTCACGATCGGTCGTCAGTTTATATGCAAAACGGAGTAATTCATCCTGTACTCCTATCAGATCTTTCTTGAAGCTTAAACTTTTCATATACGTTATTTTTTTAATTGTGAGTATTCGTTATCATTATTTTGATGCTGCAAGTTTACGGGTTTTCAACAAATGTGACAGGTGAAGAACAGACATTGTTTAGGGGAAAATCTATCGGCTGATAGAATTTAGGTCATTTCTGATAGTATTCAGGTGGTTTTGAGACTGTCTTTATAGCGAAAATCCCATTTTGAAGCCACACCTGACTCAAAATGGGATAACACAAACAAAACAAACAATATTAGCGATTTTCACAAACAGCTGTCTTTTTCATCTTTAAAAATTCATAAGACTTAATTTAGAATCTGTTGCTAGAACATTCTAATTGTGGGCACAAAAATATTATTTTCTGGCAAAAAGAAACGTAGGATTTAAGAATAGTTATAAAGAATAATTGTTTTATGTATAAAAAATTGTGTCTGACTATTAAGAATTGTATTTGATATTTGCCATCAAAAGAGATATAAATGCTTCATTTGATGATATTTTATAATATCAGCATTCCAAAGCGATGTAAATTCTCCTACTTTTTTTTTCACTAAGAATTAATTTCTATATTTGGAGAATATACAACCAAATTCCGATTTATTATCTATGACTGATACCATCTCTTACCAATATGCAGCTCCTTCCGCCCTGCAACGGTCGGCCAATCAGGACGAACTGTTTCTTGCCAAATACAGCGAAATAGAAAAGAAAGAAGCACCTTGTTTCTTTTGGGGAAAGTTGACACAACCCTACATGACAGCACGCTGCCTCATCGCATTATCCAACGTTGTGCAATCCAGTTTCAATCTGACACCGGCACAGCTTGCCATGCTGAAAGATCCGATTGTAACCGCAGGAAATGACCGCCTGCGCTTTGAAGGATTTTCTAATTGTGCAGGTGTATATGCCAGGGTCGACGTACTTCCTGACGGACACGACGGAGAATTTCCGGAAAACGGGACAACAAACGTAGATTTTAATCCCGGAATGATTTCCGCTTTAGGAGGAATAGGCAGACAAGAGAATGTGGTAATGTCAGTCGGTCCCAAAAAGGTGGGGCTTTATCATAAAGGGGAGAAAGTGATAGAACGGAAAGTACCTCTTCCCGTGAAATGGATAAAAGGACTGACTACGGTACAGATTTATCAATCCGCTGCGGAACAGCTCTACTCCTTCAATCGCATACAAACCTTGCAACTCTTCCAGACTCTTCCGAAAAGTAGCGTGAAATGCGACTATTATTTAGTGATGCGTGGTCAAAAACCCGCCTTTTCACCGGTGAAAAGCATGAATGCCGTCTGCATTGGAGGACTTCATCGCTTACGTCTGCTCGAGCCCTTGCTTCCGTTTGCCGATGAGCTGAAAGTCTTTGCGCATCCCACCATGCAATCTACCATTTGGCAACTTTATTTCGGTCCGGTACGCTTCAGCCTTTCTCTTTCCCGCGAATGTTGGAGAGGATTTTCCGGAGAAGGCGCCGCACTGGAATCTCTGCTCGAAGACGTCCCCGAAAGATGGATAGAGGCAATGGACAAATACAGTTATGCCAACCAACAGTTCAACCCCACTCTTTTTGCCATAGAAGAACATATTGACTTGGATAAGGTGGATTCCCTCTCGGCACGGCTGGCAGCAATGGGATTATTGGGATTCGATCTGGATGAAAACAGTTTCTTCTACCGTCGTCTGCCCTTCAAAACCGAACGTATTTTAAGTCTCAATCCTCGAATGATAGCTGCAGAAAAACTATTGGAAGAAGAAAAAGTAGAAATCATATCGAATGACGAGAAACGGACAGAAGCACGTGTGGCAGGAAGCGGAGGCGTCAGGCATACGGTCATTCTCGACAGAGAAAGTGAGAAAGAGCGTTGCACTTGCACCTGGTTCAGCAGCAATCAGGGAGAACGGGGAGCTTGCAAACATATTCTGGCAGTAAAGAAACTAGTACAATGGAAGAATTAAAAAAAGAACTGGAGAAATTATCCAAAGCTTATGTGGATACTCCGGAGAACGAAGAGAAGATATTAATCCCTTTTGTCAAGAGATTACTGGAGTTACCAATGAAAGAAAGGCGGAAACTGCTGCCGGTTATCCGGGATTTACAATGGATAAAAAGCAAGTTTGCAGGTTTCAGCAGTGAGACAACCTGCAGTGCGGCACGGGCACATTTTCTATCCGCTGTCCAGTTTGTCTGCGCCAACAAACGGGAAATGGATATGGCCTATCATATGAAGTTTGATACGCTTTGCAAACTGCTCCCGCTTTACTACCCCACCTGGCTGACAGATTTCATCAACGATGACAAAACTTGGTTTAATTTCGATCTCAATTACGAACAGCTGACGCAGCTCATGGATATGGGATACCTCAAAGAAATCGCTCCAAGCCGCATTGCACAGGTACTCCCCTGGATTACCCGTATCAGAAATAAGAACCCCAAAGGAAATGATACGTTCAACAGTTAGTTATTGCTCAAACGGGATATCACACTGAAAGAGCACATCTGGACGATTTTCGAGTACGAATCGAGCATCAGCTATCAGGATGATTGTGCCAAAGAGGCTTATAAAAAAGGAGTTACCGCACGGGATGAAAGTATCAGTGCCGCTCTTTACCGCTTCTCTTTGGATGGCCATCTGGATAGAGAACGACTATTAAAAGCCACACTCGCCACTTTTCACCGGAGCTTCAAAAAAGACATGGCAGGATGGTTTGCCGGATTCTTTGAAACTCTACAACCAACTACCGGAGAACTGTTATCCTTGCAAGAAGAGATGATGCAAATATTCACCTCTTCTTATACAAAACCGGTGAATGTGATGTTGCAACAACTGAAAAGTATCGCATCCGAAGAAGGATTCCGTTATCAGGAATTCATCGAACGTGCAGCTCCCCTTTTCTTCTCCAGCCCCAAAAACTCGCTACTTACCATCCATACTATCTTTGAGAAGATCGTTGCACGGCATCCCGAAATAAGAGAAGTCTGCTGCATCACTCTCTGCCAACTGTTCCTGAAGAAGGACGAGAACCTACAAAAGAAAGCCGCCGACTTCATCATAAAATATGGAGACGCTTCTTCGTCCAGTCTCCAAGAGACATTACAATCCTATCAGCCGGAGATGTTTCAAAGCGTACAAGCAATACTCATATCTTTCAGAGTACAGTCTGCCGGAGTATCAAATGCGACAGACATGAATCTTGAAGAAATCATTCATACCGGAGGAAATATTACAGACGAAACCTCCTTTAACGAGGAGCCGTCTTCGGCAACCGTCCGCATTTGCAGGGAAGACAACCATATTCCCTTTCCTGCCAGCAAAGAAGATTTTCTGTTCCAACTTAGCCGCCTGTTCGATATGGAGGAAAGCTGGGAGATAGAAACAACAGTTGCCGCTATTATTGCCTTCCATCCTCAACTGAACAAAGAAGATTTCGACCGGATGGGACCTGTTTTCCAACGGGCAACCAATATCGTAGCCAACAGTTGGGAACCATACGAGGAGCTTCTGGCTACCTTCCTGTTGGAATATCAACGTCTATGGACACAGACGACAGACACCTCCCGCACAGGATTCTTGAGAAATATGTTCACCCGGCTGGAAGAAAGACTGAAAGGAAGAGATCAAAACAGGGGAGCTTATGACGAGCGTTCTTTCAAACGACTTGCCGACTGGAAACCCGGCTACAGCGACGCAACCTGTTTCACACCCGTCCAACAGTTATGGCTGAATGTAATCCGTCAACTAAAGGAGAATAATACATTGCCCTTACTTTCCACTCCTACCCATACTCCGGCATACATACAGGCCACCGAACTGATACGCCGCCTCGCCGCATATCAGGAAGCAGGCACAAAGCCCTGTCCATGGGATTTCCAACTAGCGATTGCCCGCTGTGCCATGGAAGGCAAAGAAGAAGCCGTCACCACCGCCCGGCAACTATTGCAAGATGAATACCTCCATCTCTGCCTGTTCTTGTTGGATGAGAACACACAACCCGAACCGCCCTACAACCATCCGACCGGCTGGGTAGCCGCCGGACTGGTAAAAGCACCGGAAACTGAATTCGAAGTATTCAAGTCCTTCGCCTGCTGCACGTTGCCACACAACTATCTGGCAGGAGACTATGGGTGGAACAAATTGAAACCAAAAGAGAAATCATACGAAACGGACAGGCGTCTGCTTGAACTCGATTCCTACAAATGGCACAAATACGTCGAATTCAACAGCCATCAGCTATGGCAGGAACATCTGATTATCAACAGTAAATATAATATAGACGACTCCCGCTACATGGAACCTCTGCTATGTTACTTCCCTAACCGGCCGGAACCGTTGATAGCCCAGATCATCACCTGCTACATGGCTTTCGGCACTCCGCAGGAAGACAGCAAACGCACCCTCACCTGTGCTTTGCGGATGCTCCTTTCTTTCCACTGCCCGCTTCGGGAGATGAGCCTGCTCTTATTAGGCGGCTCACTACTTTTCGTAGACAAGACAGTCCGTTCCTATGCAGCGGAATTATGGGTAGAGGGACTTGCCGCAAGAAGAATAAACAACCGCCGGGTAGGAGAAATCCTGGCTCGCCTCATCACGATGGAGCTTGCTCCGCTAAAGCGCTTCACCACCCAAGTATACGAAAGCATGTACAAACGAAGTACTTTCCACAACCGTCAATTGGAAGAGCTACTCACAGTCTTTATCAGCGGATTGCCTGACAAACCCGTCACCGGACTCAAACAGCTGCTCGAACTCTATCTGGAACTACTGACTATCAACCATAGCAAAGTTACAGACGAACAACTCTTACAACATCTGCAAGAATGGGCAACGAACAGCAACCTGAAGAAGGTGGCAACTTCACTCAGCAATCTATAATGGATTGAAAAGACTTAATCCCTTACTTTATGCCACAGTATTAGTACAATTGTGACAGTAAGATGGTACTACCCGATCACTTAAACAACCAGAATTTAAAGGCAGCTTATTGGAGCTAAAGCCTAAAAGAAGTATCTTTGGCACACTAAATACAAAAGGCTGAATGATCATTCTGAAGTATAGTTTACCCATCCTCTGTCTGCTACTGACAGGATGCTCTTTCCTTTCGAGTCATAAAGAAGAAAAGGAAAGCATCCCCCTCGTAGAATACGAACATACGCCGGAGAATATACAACCGCGCGAAGAATGTTCCACCGTCTCGCCACCGGAGCGAAGCGAAATGGCTCTCTACATGGACTCATTAGGACTCATCAATATAGCTGATCTGGACAGCAGCCTCGTCGTAAAACTAATGTATACACAGGCTGATAATTTCACGGGTGAAGTGCTTTACGACAACTTAACGGAAGCCTACCTGCATCCGGATGCGGCATACGCTCTGATAGAAGCACAAAAAGTATTGAAGAGACTACACCCGTCTTACAGTCTTATCATTTACGATGCGGCACGTCCAATATCAGTACAGAAAAAGATGTGGAACGTAGTGAAAGGAACGTCCAAATATAAATATGTCTCCAACCCCAACCGTGGAGGCGGATTACACAACTACGGACTGGCAGTAGACATCAGTATCCAAGACTCTCTGGGACAGCCCCTGCCTATGGGAACCAAAGTAGACCATTTAGGCGTGGAAGCACACATCACAGACGAGATCGGATTGGTACATAATGGAAAAATAAGTGAAACGGAGCGTCAGAACCGGTTACTGCTACGAAAGGTGATGAAAGAGGCCGGATTCCGTGCATTACCCAGCGAATGGTGGCATTTCAATTTTTGCAGCCGGGACGTAGCCAAACAGAAGTATAAGTTAATACCATAACCGACATTCAACAACCCCATAATCAGAGCTCGACGATTCATTGTAATATCCTATAACACAATAACACCATGATGCAAATCTCCCCTGAAACCCAACTTTTTATTCGAGAACATTCATCGGACGATGTACGTGCACTGGCTTTACAAGCTAAAAAGTACCCGGATATAGATATGCCGACTGCCATCACCCAAATTGCAGGAAGGAAGGTAGCGGCTGAAAAGATTCCCTCATGGTGGGAGATGGAAAAGATATGGTATCCAAAACATCTGTCGCTGGAGCAATGCTCTTCAGAAATCACCGCCCGCTACAAAGCACGTCTTTTGCAGGGAGATTCTCTGACCGACCTCACCGGCGGATTCGGCATTGACTGTTCTTTTCTTGCCACCGGATTCAAATCCGCCACTTACGTAGAACGTCAGGAAGAACTCTGCGAAATAGCGGCACATAACTTTCCCGTACTGAATCTAAACCATATAAACATAAGAAACGAAGACGGAGTAGCCTACCTGCAAGCAATGTCCCCCGTAGACTGCCTCTTCCTCGACCCCGCGCGCCGCAATGAGCACGGCGGAAAAACGGTTGCCATCTCCGACTGCGAACCGAATGTAGCCGAACTTGAAGAGCTTTTACTTCATAAAGCCAACCGGGTAATGATCAAACTTTCCCCCATGCTCGATCTTTCGTTGGCACTGAAAGAGCTGAAACATACACAAGAAGTTCACATTCTGTCCGTCAACAACGAATGTAAGGAATTACTAATCTTACTCGGACAAACATCACCGTCAGAAATCTCCATTCATTGCGTGAACCTCTCCACGAAAGGGACTCAAGAAGAACAACACTTTGTATTTACCCGCGAACAGGAGCAATGCAGCGAATGCACATATACGGATTCTTTAGAAACCTATCTTTACGAACCGAATGCCTCCCTTCTGAAAGCCGGCGCTTTCCGTAGCATTGCAGCAGCTTACCCTGTCCGCAAATTGCATCCCAATAGCCATCTTTATACTTCCGATACTTTCATTGAAAACTTCCCCGGAAGAATATTCCGTATTATCAACCAGTGCAGTTTCAATAAAAAAGAAGTAAAGGAGAATCTGGCAGACCTGAAAAAAGCAAATGTGACAGTCCGTAACTTCCCCGCCACAGTAGCCGAACTCCGCAAACGAATCCATTTAGCTGAAGGAGGAGATACCTACTTATTTGCCAGTACATTAAACAATGGGCAAAAAGTTCTGATCCGCTGTGAGAAAGTCTGAACTATTTTCTATTTTTGCAAAAAAGGTGCGACAAGAAGTCGTACAAGTAATTGTTCAGCATAATGTCTGAACCTGTTGTTCCGTCAACAGTAGCCTAAAGAGGCGTGCTTTACGAGTAATTGTTTGGTGCGAAGCCCTCTTGACAATATGGTTCTATGCAGAAATATCCAATGTATAGGCTGTTAGGCTGACCGATATGAGTAACGTATGTGAACCGCTGCACCATCGTAACAAAAGAATAGCTTACGGATATTTACAAGCTATAGCCAAAATGGCGGGCAGTCAGGATAGTTCTCTCTTTTTCAGGACTACACGGATGCAGCACTGCCGGTGGATGGGCGGACTTTAAGTCGGTCGTAAGTTACTTGTACGGAACTTGGTAAGCCCGTATCTCTCCTGTCCTTTATCGGACAGGTAAGCCAATCGCAAGAGAAGCCGAATGATGTGCGGGTAAAGGATTGCGGAGAAAGCGAACGCTTCCGTGTAATGCGGAAGATAGAGGTTTAAACGTCACCTCATGCGAAAGCAGGCAGACTTCCGCAGGGTAATTCTTTGTGAAACGATTGTAGAACTTTAACGAAATGAAGAAACAGCAAAGGAGCAAGGCGAAAGCCGAGTGTGCATCTTCAGCCGAGCGTAACACAACATGGAAAAGCATTGACTTCTCCAAATGTGAACGAAAGGTCAGAAAGCTGCAAGTCCGAATAGCAAAGGCTCATAAAGAAAAGAGGTACAACAAGGTTAAAGCCTTGCAGCACCTGCTTGTCACTTCGTTCGAAGCCAAGGCATTGGCAGTAAGGAAAGTGACCTCCAATAAAGGTAAACGCACGGCAGGGGTTGACCACATAAAGTGGGATACCGATGCCAATAAAATAGAAGCTATACGTTCTTTGACACGGAGAGGATATAAAGCCCTCCCATTGAAAAGAGTTAACATACCTAAGGCAAACGGCAAGACAAGACCGTTGGGAATACCGACCATGAAAGACAGAGCCATGCAGGCACTGTATCTTATGGCATTGGAACCCATAACGGAAAGTGAAGCGGATGCAAACTCTTACGGATTCAGAAAGTTCAGAAGTACGGCAGATGCGATAGATGCGCTTCACAGATGGCTAAGCAGGGATTGCTCTCCCGAATGGATATTGGAGGGAGACATAAAAGGCTGCTTCGACCATATCAGCCATGAATGGCTTCTCGATAACGTACGAATCGACAGGCAGATATTAAGAAAATGGCTGAAAAGTGGAGTTGTATTCAACAGACTGCTTCAACCGACTATTGAAGGGACACCACAGGGCGGCATTATTTCACCGACACTTGCAAATGCAACTCTTGACGGCATGGAAAGGATGCTCAAAGAGAAGTACAAGGCAAGTTATGTCAATGGAAAACTTTACTGCCCCAAAGTCAATCTCGTAAGATATGCGGATGACTTCATTGTCACTGCTGACAAAAGGAAAACGTTACTTGAAATAAAGGAAATGTTGACAGTTTTTCTAAAGGAAAGAGGACTTACCCTATCCGATGAGAAGACACTGATAACACATATCAGTGACGGATTTGACTTTTTAGGTTTCAATGTCCGGAAGTACAACGGCACATTGTTAATAAAGCCGTCAAAGAAAAGTCAGAAACGTTTCACTGACAAGCTGCATGAGGTTGTGCTGACCAAAGGTAAGGCATCATCCCAGCAGGAGCTGATAGAGAAACTCAATCCTATAATAAAGGGATGGGGTAACTACTACAGCCATGTGGTATCAAAGGAGGTGTTCTGCCGATGTGACCATATCTTAATAAATCAACTTAAAAGATGGTCATATCGCAGACATACCGACAAGTCAAGGAAATGGATAAGGAAGAAGTATTTTATCCGAAAAGGTGGCAGAAATTGGATTTTCGGTTTTGAATATGTATGTGGAGAAATAAAGGATAAGTTCACATTACAGCAACTGACAGAAATTCCAATCAAGCGACACACAAAGATAAGATGCGAGGCCAATCCGTTCGACCCATCATGGGACGAATACTTCGAAAGGCGGAAACTCAAAAGTGCCCGTCAACGTGCGTGAAGAAAACTTTATCGGAAACAAGTCATCGCAAGATGATTATGAGCCGATTTAATTTTATGAGAATTAAATTTAGAATTATCGGAGCTGTATGCGGTGAAAGTCGCACGTACAGTTCTTAATGGGGAAAGCGGCAGCAATGCCGCCGACCTACATAACAAACACAATCTAAACTAATCCAGATGAATCAAACACCCGTAAAAGCGATTCTATTACTAATCGCACTCACCCTGTCCTGCCACACTCCACTTTTCTCACAGAGAGATTTTGAGCGACACGAGTTCTCTTTTCACGCGGGCTATGGCGTTATGTTCCATCACCCTCCCACACTCACGTTGAGTACCCACAGTTACCAACGTACACTCGCACAAGGCGTAAGCTGGGATGGACAATATAATTTCCGCCCTCTCAAACGTTTTGTCTTCGGAGGAATCTACTCCGGATTTTCTTCCAAAGGAAGCCATCCGGAAGGGAAAGATCATTTATGGGTTCATTTCATTGGCACTCAAATCGGAATGTGTAATGCCAACACCAAACATTGGCAAATCCGCGTGACAACCGGTCCCGGTGGAGTCTTTCTACGGAACAATAGTGAGGTATTCGGCAAGACACGAAAAGTGAGAGCCTTCACTATTGGTCTTCTGACCAATGCTAATCTTACCTATAAGCTGAATCCCAATCTGGGAGTCAGTTTAGGAGTACAATATATGTATAGCGAACTACTCAGAATGAGAACCCACTATCATGGAGAAAAGGTCATTGTAAAACTCGATGGCAATGCTGATGCTAACCTCACACGAATAAATATCACTTCGGGATTATCCTATTATTTCTAACATTCACTAAAAAAAGCACTATGAAGAAATATATACTTATTCTTTTCTCCATCATCAGCTTTTGGAGCTGTACGGAAGACGAATCGATCGACATCACAGTTTTACCTCCTGCCACCACTACAGGTGCCAACACCTTTGGCTGTCTGATGGACGGATGGATTTATGTGGGAGGACGATACCTGAATTGGGGACACTCATATGTATGGACGTATGATTCATTCCACTACTATCCGGAGGAGGACAAACTATCCGTCAATGTTTCCGTCAAGCCTGACATCAACATACACTTCACTATTTTATCCCCCAAAGAAGGCAAAGAGTCAACAATCACCGATATACGGTTCAGAGGAGAAGAACTGGAAGACGGAACAGCTTTTATAAGCCATTTCGACACAGAATTGAATATTATCAGTGCAACCTTCGGCAACGGCAAACGTCTGACTAACGGACGTTTTGATATTCATTATACAACACAACAGCAATAACGGCGGCGACAGTAATAACTATTCAGGTTTATTTTCTTCCCCCGCTTTATTGGAAGGATTGTTACTTTTCTGATACTCTTTGGGAGTGGTTGTTTCATTTCCATCCCGTACAGCCATATAGTGTGGCGACATAATTTCAATGCCGGCTTCATTAAATTTATCCTGAATATTCTGATGCAAATCCGAATAAATCTGTGCCATTTTATCTGCCTCCCTGATATATGCATTGATCTGATAGACCGGATACCAGTCGCTTAAAGAGGTTTCCAACACAAACGGACGCGGATCATCTACCACTCCGGGAGTGTTCAATGCAGCATCAATCAGAATCTGATTAACCTGTCGCCAGGGAATATCATAACCGATAGATACTTCCGAGTGAATAATCAGTCCATATTCACGTGCCGAGGTACTATAATTTACCGTATGAGACGACATGATAAACGAGTTAGGTACGGTCACCACCTCATTCTTGGGTGTCCGGATACGGGTAACAAGAGGAGTCTTTTCGATAATATCTCCCGTGGTATCATTCAACTTGATCCGGTCGCCCATCTTGAACGGACGCATATAAGTAATCACCAGTCCGGCGATAATATTACCGATCACCGTACTTGATCCCAATGAAACGATCAATCCGACGAATACCGAAATGCCTTGGAACACACCGGAATCGGAGCCCGGCAGATAAGGATAAATCATCGCAATCATAAATGCATAGAGCAGGAAACGGGCGATATGGAAAGTCGGCATCGCCCAGTCCGGGTAGAATCCGTTGATTTTGAGCCGTCCTGCTTCCACTTCACGCGCCAGATACAGAACGAGACGCACCAGATACTTCACGGCATACCAGATAACGATGATGGTGAACAACTTGGGAACATAGTCGATAATCCCCACAAAAATACCGCGAATCGGATTCCATATATACCCTAACAGTTGATATGCCAGTCCTTCTGTCTGCGGGAAGATGATGAAAATTAACGGTACGCTAAACAGTAGCTGTAATCCCATCAGTATATACCGCCCGATACTGGACAGGAATACTAACAGATTCGCCTGTTTCTGCGCATCCAGCAATTCATATCCCTGAATAGATACCGGTTTTATCTTCGTATCTTTCAGACGTAGGATACGCGCTTTCAGTTTACGGAACAGCCAGTTGGTCAGGCGGAACAGGAAATACTGTCCCACAATCACCAACACAAAATAGAGCACACGCTTTGCCATTCGCCAAAGTCCGTGCTCCGCTTTCATCTCATGCAGTTTGGTAATGACATTCTGCTGTCTTTCTTTAGCCAGCGAATCACGTGAGATGCCTTCCCACAAAGCATCCTGATCGGTAAGAGAAAGCAGCACTTTGCTGCCGTACATCAAATCGGAAACAATGTCCGAATGATCGATAGAAACAGAATCGGGGCGTAGATTAAAGCGTCTTCCTATTTCTTCAATCGCCGCACCGGTCATTTGAGCACGTTGTTGGGGAGTATATCCTCCGCGTTTGGTGAAAAGGTAAAATAAGGTATCGCCGTCCGCCACTACCGGCACTCCTTTAGTGAACTGGCGTAAAGAGTCGATACGCTGTCTCTGCTGGGCATATTTTACGGAGTCGGCGGAAGCCATCTGTAGCTTCATCTGTTCCATTTCCATCCGCATATTCGCCTCGTTGAGCCGGGCTTCTTCCAATGATTTCCGCATATTCGCCAGATGGATAGAATCCGAATCCCGTCTCAAAGGAACATGTCCGTTCGTTATTGTATCTCCGGCAAATATCTTCTTGACAGCCTGTTCCAGCTGTGCTTGCGCCCCGATTGCCAGGAAAGAAAGGAACAACACCAGTAACGACCGCTTTATTTTATTTTTTTCCATACCTTATATTCCTTGATTATAATTAAGGTTAATCAAACTTTTCATTAAAAACAGAGCAAACATACGGATTGTTTTTGACATTACCATTTCCAAATTGATTATCTTTGCCACTAAAAGAGAAAAACCATGAATATATTGCTACTCATCGGGGGATTAATCCTCATTCTTCTAGGAGCTAACGGATTAACAGACGGCGCCGCCTCGGTAGCCAAACGTTTCCGCATTCCTCCCATCGTGATCGGTCTTACCATTGTCGCATTCGGTACTTCCGCCCCTGAACTGACGGTCAGTGTATCTTCTGCCCTCAAAGGCAGTGCGGATATTGCCATAGGCAACGTAGTGGGAAGCAACATTTTCAATACATTGATGATTGTGGGCTGCACGGCATTATTTGCCCCGATAGTCATCACCCGCAATACACTTAGAAAAGAGATACCACTCTGCATACTTTCTTCTATTGTCCTGCTGATCTGTGCCAATGACGTCTTTCTGGATAAAGCTTCAGAAAATATCCTGAACAGGGTAGACGGTTTGCTGTTGCTTTGCTTCTTTGTCATTTTCATGGGCTACACTTTTGCCATCGCCTCCAAGCCTGCCACAACGGGAGATGCCGGACACCCGGTCATAGAAGAGGAAACAGAAATCAAATCACTGCCCTGGTGGAAATCCATTCTTTATATCATCGGAGGTCTGGCTGCACTTATTTTTGGAGGTCAGTTGTTTGTCGACGGTGCCACAGGCATCGCCCGCAATCTGGGTGTCAGCGAATCGATTATCGGACTGACTTTGGTGGCGGGAGGTACTTCTCTTCCGGAACTGGCTACGTCTATCGTTGCCGCATTAAAGAAAAATCCGGAGATTGCCATCGGAAATGTAATCGGTAGTAACCTCTTCAATATTTTCTTTGTACTAGGGTGTAGCGCAAGCATCACGCCTCTCCATCTTAGCGGAATCACCAATTTCGACCTGTTTACGTTAGTAGGTTCCGGTATTCTGCTTTGGTTATTCGGGCTGTTCTTTGCCAAAAGGACCATTACAAGAATCGAAGGAGGAATTATGATACTTTGTTATGTGGCATATACGGTGGTATTGATTTATAATACCTGAAAATAATAAAAGGCTCCCGGCAAAAACACCGGAAGCCTTTTATTCCCACTAGCCAATTAAACTCTGATATTTATTTCACCTCGACAGTCGTCAGTATATTTACACCATATTTTCCATCGGCAGATGTCCACCAAGTAGTATTCCCATTTGCACAACGGATAGCATAACGGGGATTATACTTCAACCGATCTGAACCATCAGGTATCCACAGACCTAGTTTATACTCTCCGGCAGCCATTGAACCGGGTAACTGAACAGCTTGTTCTACAGAATGTGTCAATGGTCTACATAATATATCACCCGGTTGGAAAGGTTGCCAATCCAACGGACTGGCTTCAGTCAGGAGCTCTGTCACTTTTCCTTTATCATCAATC
This sequence comes from Bacteroides sp. BFG-606, assembly GCF_024788145.1. Classification (NCBI taxonomy): domain Bacteria; kingdom Pseudomonadati; phylum Bacteroidota; class Bacteroidia; order Bacteroidales; family Bacteroidaceae; genus Bacteroides; species Bacteroides sp. BFG-606. The sequence continues at coordinate 880,632 of NZ_JANUIL010000001.1, forward strand.
AATACAAAATAAACCGGATGTTCTCCGAAGACGGTGGCGAAACCTCTGTTCACCAGGTTCAGAGTCAGTTGGTTCTCTTTTCCTGCTTGCAGATGATCCGGTAATTGAAGGGATTGCACTTCTATACGATAGCCTAGATGGTCGCGTATATAATCGAACATATTGCGTTTCACTTTCGTTCCGTCCTGTTTCCGGAAATAGCTGTCGGACACAGGCATGAGATGCTGGCGAAGAGAATCTTCCGTTATCATTGTCTTCTTCCAGACAATCATGGAATATTCGGGAGGATTATTCTCATCAAATCTGTTATTAGGATGCTGTTCCTTATAATTATGGATAACGCTCAAAGAAGTATAATGCTGGAGGAACAGACGTCTCGCTGCTTGCAGTCCGTCAATAATCCATCCGGCAGACGGGCTGTCGGGATCGGCTCCTACGCTCCAGAATCCCCAGGGGAGTTCTCCGTCTACTACCAGATAAGGAGATTCTGCTACGATTTGATCGAATTTGGCAGTCCCTTCGTGCATGTCGGCATCCCATCTATCAGGTCGTATGACGATAAAATCATCGTGGAATGAAAGCCTTTTATACAGTTCCGGTTTATCTTTCAACAGGTTCTTAAACTCCGGAAGTCTCACCTGCACATTTCTGCCTTCGGGCACTACTGACAGTAATTTTTCCAATACCGCAGCCTTTGTCTTTTCCGAGTTCTCAAGCCCCTGAATAGAGCTATGCCATTCGCCCCATGCTCCAATCATTCCGGCTTGCACCACCAGAATCAAATCTTTATTCTTCTCCAGGAAAGGTTTCAGCTGGTCCAGATGTTCCAGAATCTGTTCGCCGGTGGGGCCAACGGCAGCTCTTCCCATGAAATCTCTTTCATAAGCAAAACGCAATACGGCTTTCTTTCCCTGCTTCTGCAATTCATCGAAATACGCCTGCATGGTCAGGAAGTTTTCCTCCGATAGTTTTTCACCGATTAAATAGGTAAGATAGAAATAGCTTTGAGCCAGCGAAACACTATCCGCCACATATTTCTCCGACAATTCTACCAGCTCTTTTGTAGGGCTATCCTTTTCATGCAGCACATCTACCGCTGTCTCCAGCCGGAATCCTCTTCCGGGATTATAGAGCCCATTCTCACCGTGTAAATCATCGACACAGATTCCGCGAAACTCAACAGTCCGCCGGGAATCACCGCATCCACTTGCCAACAAGGCAAATAAAGCAGCTATTACACTGCCATACATCCAGTTCTTCTTCATAGTAATATATTGTTTGCCGGCAAATATATAACAAATCGAAACACGACCATCCGTTATCACTCATTTCGCACAGTAAAGTATCAGTTTGGGATAAATAATGCAAAAGTATTGGATAATGCTAAGATTGTATTTGTCCCACGACAGGAATTACCCTACCTTTGCCTGCATCTCAAAAATTAAGGTAATACATGAAAAAACAAAATTGGCTACTCTTACTTTTCATTCTGCTGCTTCCGGCAGAAAGTATGACTGCTGAAAAGAAAACAGAAAAAAGCGATAGAGAGATCTGGTGTGAAATAATGTACCGGATGGCGACCCCTGTATTAAAGAATATGAGTGACGGCCTGTTGAAACAGAATATGCTTGTAGAACTAAGCCCGACATGGGATGGTCGCAATAAAGAAGTCACTTACATGGAGTGTTTCGGGCGACTGATGGCAGGGCTGGCTCCCTGGCTATCATTACCGGATGACGATACGGCAGAAGGCGTACAACGCAAGCAGCTACGGGAATGGGCTTTGAATAGCTATAAACAGGCTGTTGACCCTGCAGCACCGGATTATCTGCTGTGGCGTCAGGAAGGACAGACTTTAGTTGATGCAGCGTATATTGCAGAGAGTTTTTTAAGAGGGTACGATGCTTTATGGATGCCTTTAGACAGTGTTACCAAACAACGATATATCAATGAGTTTACCCAACTCCGACGAGTGGACCCTTCATACAGCAACTGGTTACTGTTCAGCGCAACTGTCGAATCGTTTCTTCGAAAAGCAGGCGCACCCAGCGACACCTATCGTATCAGTTCTTCTTTACGAAAGATAGAAGAATGGTACGTAGGTGACGGCTGGTATTCGGATGGCCCCAACTTCGCATTCGATTATTATAATAGTTTCGTGATACACCCCATGTATATCGAAGCATTGGAAATTATCACCGAAGCCGGCAAACATAAAAAGATATGGAACATGCCCGGCTGCGATTACCACAAAGCGATCATGCGTGCACAGCGATTCGGAGTGATCCTCGAACGACTCATCTCTCCGGAAGGAACACTGCCCGTTGTCGGACGTTCCATTACTTACCGCACCGGTTCACTGCAAACACTGGCATTACTCGCCTGGCGCAAATGGCTTCCTGAAGAATTGACAAACGGACAAGTACGTGCCGGCATGACGGCCGTCATCAACCGCATGTTTGGAAATAACCGCAATTTCAATGAGAAAGATTTTCTCACGCTAGGTTTCAATGGTTCCCAACCCGGCATTTCAGACTATTACACCAACAATGGCAGTTTATATATGGCTTCCCTTGCTTTTCTACCGTTAGGCCTTCCTGCCGACGATCCCTTTTGGACAGATGCTTCACAGCCCTGGACTTCGAAAAAGGCATGGGATGGAGAGGATTTTCCGAGAGATCATTCTTATCATGAGGAATAATTGATAATCAGCATTATATAATAGCTTCCAGTCGCACTGGAAACTATTATCCATTACGAATGGAAACTATCATGTAACACAGCTCCTTGTTTTTATTCCTTATAAGTAAGAAAATCAATAAATATCACTTTTTTGTGTTGTGGATGAAACAAGTAAAGAAGAGAACAGTTTAATAGTAGCCAAACCCTTGACTTCTCCTGTTTTATTTCGTATCTTTGAGAAAACAAAAAGAAGAAAAGCAAGATGAGACATATAAATATCAAGACATAAATACGTATTAACAAGCATATATTTCCATATATACAAGAATAGGAATGGGAGAAGATCAGTACTGATTTTCTCCCATTTTATTTATATAATTCACAAACATTTCTGATATTCATCAAAAATAGTTTCTAATAAACTCGAATACCGTTCTTAATAAACTCTTCAACTATTTATTAAAAACGATATTCGGATTTATTATAGAGCTGTAAATATATTATCTCTATAAAACAGCAGGCTTATTCATATCTTAACAAGAAAGGTCACTATATAGTCAATATTACATACAAATACTACGTGATATTTTTCTTACATATATTAATAGTACATCCTTTCTCTCTAAAAAACCAGTTACCAAATAAGAAAATCAAAAAGCAAATCATGTAGTTTCAAAGGAAATAGAAAAAAAGTATTAGTATCTGCTAATATTATATTTGTCTCCCGTTCAAAATAGCCCTACCTTTGCTTATCGTCAATTACAACATCTCATTAAACAACGAATAAAACATTAACCCTTTAAATAAAAGTATCATGAATAGACAAAACCTTTTTACTTTATTTGCTACATTCGCATTACTCTTCTGTTTCACATATTCTTGTAATGCCAAAGGAAAAGACAAAGCCAAACACGTTGTCTTCATCGGTTTGGACGGCTGGGGTGCATACAGTCTCCCCAAAGCGGATATGCCTAATGTCAAAAAATTAATGGAGGACGGAGCCTATACATTAAAGAAACGCTCCGCACTTCCTTCGTCCAGTGCCATCAACTGGGCTTCCATGTTCATGGGAGCCGGACCGGAACTGCACGGATATACCGAGTGGGGCTCTAAAACTCCGGAACTTCCCTCACGAGTATTAAACCAGCATGGCATTTTCCCAACAGTTTTCCAATTGCTGCGTGATGCTCGTCCTGAAGCAGAAATCGGCTGCTTGTACGAATGGGAGGGGATCAAATATTTGGTAGATACTCTTTCCATGAGCTATCATTATCACGTTGCTGATTGCAACAAAACTCCTAAAGAATTAGGAAATATGGCATCTGCTTATATTAAAGAAAAACAGCCAGCATTGGTTGCAATATGCTTTGACAGCCCCGATCACACAGGGCATACTGAAGGACATGACACCCCTGCATATTATACCAAATTAGCGGAATTGGATACGTACATCGGACAAATAGTACAAGCCGTAAAAGATGCCGGAATACTTGATGATACTATTTTCATATTGACTGCCGATCATGGAGGTATTGACAAAGGACACGGAGGAAAAACAATGCAGGAAATGGAAACTCCGTTTATCATTTCCGGAAAGAATATCAAAAAAGGACTTAGATTTGATGATATAAGTATGATGCAATACGATGTAGCTTCTACAATAGCATCTATTTTCAATCTTGAACAACCACAAGTCTGGATAGGCAGACCGATGAAACAGGTTTTCAAATAATCATATTGAAATGATATAATTCAGGCACGGATTATATGGATTAAACAATTGCTTCCTGCTATTACACTAACCTTGACTTTTGCTTTAAAAGAATAAAAGAAAGAGAAAGGTAATTGAAGCTTTGAGAGAAATGTGAAGAATAAGATCTATTTTATCCGCATATTTTGCGGAGAATAACATTGTTATTCTCCGCAATTCTTTTATAAAGCTAATTCATAGTTGGTACTTCGTCCGCCTTCCTCCGTTTTACGTAATACTCCTTTATTTATTAAATCCTGTATATCACGCAACGCAGTGTCAGGAGAACATTTTGTAATTTTTCCCCATTTGGAAGAGGTCAGCTTTCCATCGAAACCATCCCAAAGCATATTCACCATCCTAATCTGCCGCTCATTCATTGGAATCGACCGATGCTTATCCCAGAAAGTTGCCTTCTGTAGAATTGTACGAATTGATTTTTCAGTATCAAGCAATGCAGCCTCCAAACAATCGAGAAACCATTCTAGCCAGGCAGTGATATCCAAATCACCTTTTTGTATTTTCTCCAATATCTCATAATATCCTTTACGCTGTCTCCGTATTTCAGCAGACATACTATAGAAACGATGCGGCATTTCGTCTGCACGAGCCAAAAACAGATCAGTAATCGTTCGGGATATACGTCCGTTCCCATCATCAAAGGGATGAATAGTAACAAACCACAAGTGAGCAATGGCTGCTTTCAAAACCGAATCTATTTTTTGGTTGTCATTTGCCCATGCTAAAAACACACTCATTTCATGAGGTACATTATTTGAATCTGGTGCCTGATAATGAATTCTCTCTTTTCCCATCGCACCCGATATAACTCGCATCGGTTCCGTACCTTGTCGCCAATCAGCAACTGTTATTTTATATGCACCGCTTCGTCCTGTAGGAAACAAAGCAGCATGCCAGTTAAAAAGACGTTCTTCTGTCAATGGTTGCATATAGTTTTGAGTAGCGTCTATCATTACTTGTACCACACCATCCACATAACGATCCGTATCTGGTAATCCTTCTATTTCTATTCCTAAATGGCGAGCTACAGAAGAACGTACTTGATCAACATTCAATATTTCTCCTTCTATTTCTGATGATTTTGTAATATCAGCTGTGAGGGCATCAAGCATAGCGCTGTTTTTTAGTTCAAAACCAAGTGCACTCATTTTACCAACAAGTTTACCTTGCAAGCTCCGGACTCTACCTAATTTATAGGACAGCTTTGAGTCATTCCAAATAAAAACTGGCCAGCCTTTTCGTTGCCAAATATAGATGCATTCCATATTTTCCGTATATTTTGCAGTAAATATAATCATAATATTCCAACAAGGAAAAATAAAGTATCCCCTTTCTTTTTATAAGCAAACAACTCGTTTTAGTAAAGGAGAAGATAGACAAACAAAATATACGTGCATCTAATCTCCATATCAACAAACACATCTATTTATGACGTTTTAGTATTATATCAAAGATGTTCAATCATCCTTTTTACCTATTTTTATGCTTTTTGTTAATTTTGTATTAGTATTTGATAAAATTATATTTGTCCCCCACCACAAACCACCCTACCTTTGCCCACAGAGTTTAACATCATAAAAATATATGCAATGAAAAACAAATTATTTTATCTTATTGGAGTAGCCTCCCTTTTGAGCTACACTGGTACATTTACTTCTTGTGTAAACGGAGTTGATGACGAATATCTTGAGCAGAAGTTTACTGATAATGGTGGAACTGATGATGAAAGTGAAGAACTTCCTGATTTGAACGGAGAGTATAGTATAGAGGGTGATTATGATCTGGTGATGACTTGTAACGGCGATAAGCTTGAGGGAAAGAAAATGATCATGACAGTAGACGAAAATAACGAAACTGCCTCTATTACATTTGCAGCAGCACAAACAGATTTGGAAACAGCAATCGCTACTGCAATCCCTGGCGGTGTGGGAGGATTGGTCTCAGGCTGGGGACTCAAATATACAGGCAACAGCCCTGTTCCGGGAGTAAAGGAAATTACTGTAACTAATGTTCCTTTATATAGAAATGGAACAGATTATATATTTGAAGGAAGCTACGTCCAACCAACATATACTATGGATTATAGGGGGAAGATTGGAAACGAAAAAGCAACAGTAGCCATCAATTATGAACTGACAAATAAGAAATTAGTAGGTAAGTGGTATTCAGCAAAGATGAGCCAAATCGGTGGAATAGCTAATCACGCTCCCTTTTGGGCTGATTGGAAATCAGACGTAATACTCAGTCCTGGCAAAGTATTTGGTGTTAATATATCCGGTACACCTAACACAATGCTCGGCACAGTGGACGGGATGATTTTCAGTGCAAAGATTATGGAGGCAATAACTGGCAAAAATATAAAAATGAATCAAATTGTATTCAATTTATTAGAATATGTAGAAGCAGAACCTAACGGAGGTATGCTTGCCAGCTACTCCTACAACGAAGATATAACACAAGCAGGACCTTACAGCACGGAAGGGACTCACAATGTATTGCGATATTATTATGATTCCGAAAAACCGGATGAAAGAATTTACTTGGAACTCAACTCCGGCTTCCTCATAGATATGATCAACAGTCTAGGAACTTCTCTTTCTCGCAGTACTCGTACTGATGGCAGTACTCGTGCGGATGATGGTGATCTTCGCGACAAAGCTAAAGCACTAATCAAATTATTGGTTCCAGTCCTTGAGCAAGGTATTCTTTGCGAATATAAAATCGATGGTAACAATATGGCAATCAATATCGAAGGGGTTACACTGAGAAATATTTTGGCCAAGGCGATGGTAGTAGTGAATGACCCGACTGTAAAATCGTATTTAGACGGAGCATTTGATAGTTTAGGGGATACCAAAGACTTTGTAGTCAATCTATTAGAAGGTCTCCCGACAGCATTGAGAGAGGATGAATGCCAATACGTTAAAATAGGCTTGAAGTTTATCAAGAAATAGCACCAAACAAGAAAAAGGAGTTTTCAGGAAACATCACTATCATTGAATTAAAAAAGTTGAAAAGGAGAGAATCAACATATTCTCTCCACACTTTCAAACCACATTTTATAGACCGATGCATAGACATTAATTATCGGTTAGGAAATGAATGTATGTTACCTTTAAAAATACCCCAAAACAGCACATGTTTAATACCCAAGTATTATGAAAAAAGACTTTACATATTCTTTATATTATGCCTCATTACCCTTTCCGGATTCGCCCAGGAAATAAAGGTAACGGGTATAATAACAGAGGCTTCGACCAATGAGCCGATGCCCGGAGTTACCGTCCAGGTGAAAGGAACCACCAACGGGACTATCTCAAATGTAGATGGTCAATATACCATTCAGGTGAAGATGAATGACATTCTTGTCTTTTCAACCATTGGCATGAAAACTGTTGAAAGAAAAGTATCTTCCAACTCTCCCATCAATATCTCAATGGCAGAAGATAATGTCCAACTGGATCAAGTGGTAGTCATCGGTTACGGTACAGTAAAGAAAAGCCATCTCTCTGGATCGGTAAGTTCCGTAGGAACAAAAGAACTGAATGGAGACGTGGCAACCACTGCCGCTACTGCCCTACAAGGAAAAATTGCAGGTGTATCCGTTATGAGTTCCAGCGGTAATCCGAATGATGGAACCACTATCAACGTACGTGGTGTCAGTTCTTTATCAAACAATGCTCCACTATACGTAGTAGACGGTGCATTTGGTGATATCAACATGGTAGACCCTAACGATATACAGTCTATCGAAGTTTTGAAAGATGCTGCTGCAGCAGCCATCTATGGTTCGCGCGCTGCCGGTGGTGTAGTATTGATTACTACTAAAGGCGGTCGCAAAGAAATGCCGACCAAAGTCGACGTTAACTTCTTCACAGGCGTTCAGCAGAACCCTAAAAAACTGAATGTATTGAATGGAGAAGAATACAGCCGTTTCGCACGTTACTACGGTCTTGCCGCTGATGGTTACGGTGCAGAAACCGATGCTGTGCCATACATTGGGAAAGGCACAGACTGGCAGGACGTCATGTTGAACACAGCGATGGTATACAAAGCCAATGTTGCCGTTACAGGAGGCTCAAAAAATGCATCTTTCAGCGCATCAGGTGGTTATCTGAACAAAGATGGTATTATGCGTAACAGCAGCCACGAGTCTTACAATATTCGTCTAAAAAGTGATTTCAGCTTCCTCAACAATCGTGTAACTGTAGGTGAATCTTTAATTCTTCGCCTAGCAGAGGGTAAAGGCGGTACAGATCAAGACACAATGAACGGCTTACTGCGTTTCCCTAGCGTTGTTCCTATTTTTGACTCGGAAAACGCTACAGGATGGGGTACATCTGCTGATATCAATCTTCCGAACCCTTATGCAATCTCTGAAATCAATGATATTACAAGTGAAAGCACGCAAATCTTCCTGAATGCTTACCTCCAGGCCGAAATCATCAATGGTTTGAAATACAAACTGAATCTGGGTCTAAGAAGAAACCACACCAAAAACCGTAATTATACAGACGCATATGATCTGGGAACTTACGGGATCAACGAATCACCGGACCTTTCAGAAAGCTTCTCAAGTTTCGACTCATGGGTACTTGAAAACACATTGAACTACGACCGTACTTTCGGCAAGCACAATATATCCGCTATGGTGGGGTATTCTGCACAGAAAGACAAGAGCTATTCTTTAAATGGAAGCAACTCGGACCTTCCCAAATATATCGACACAATGACCGGAAACGTAACGACGATGAAAGCCGGAAGTGCTTTGTATGAACAGGCATTAGTTTCTCTCTTCGGACGTGTGATGTACTCTTACGATGATCGCTATCTGTTGTCTGCTTCTATCCGTCGTGACGGTTCGTCACGCTTCAAGGATGGACACCGCTATGGCAGCTTCCCGTCTGTTTCCGTAGGATGGAATATCAACCGAGAGAAATTCTTCCGCCCATTGGAGAATATCTTCGACCAAGTAAAACTGCGTTTAAGCTACGGTAAATTGGGTAATCAGGAAATGGACAGCTACTACCCTACACTGAGTGTGGTAAGTGACGGCATGAACTATCTGCAAGGCAACAGTATCTGGTTTGGTAAACTGCCTTTTGTAAACGCAGTATCTCCAGACAACCTGACATGGGAAAATACAGAAACTTACAATATCGGTCTGGATGTAACTTTACTAAATGGAAAATTGGCACTGACGGCAGATGCCTATATCAAAAATACAAATAATGTATTGTTACCGATTCCTTATGCTTCTTCCACCGGTATCAGTGGGCTCTCTATCCAAAATGCAGGACAAGTACAAAACAAAGGTATCGAAGTATCCGCTACATGGCGCAGTTCTATCGGCGACAAAGTAAACTACTACGTTGGTGCCAACTTGAGCACTGCAAATAATAAAGTTACCGAAATCACTGCCGGCGGAAAATATATGTCTATCTCCGGATATTCAGCTCACGGAGCAGGCGGACGTGGTATCAACATGTTCAAGAAAGGACATTCCATGTCTTACTTCAACCTGATTGAAACAGATGGTATCTTCCGCAGCATGGAAGAAATCGAAAACTACAAGAACAGCAAAGGCGAATTAATTCAACCGGGTGCACAAGTAGGTGATATCCGCTACAAAGACTGGAATGGTGACGGAAAGATTGACACAAACGACCAGCATGATGTAGGCAGCCCGCTTCCTAACTTTAATTTTGGTCTGAGACTGGGCGGTGACTGGAATAACTTCGACCTCAACATCTTTATTGATGGTGTAGCCGGTAACAAGATTTATAACTATCCCCGTTATTGTCTCGAGTCAGGCGCATTCAACGGTAACTTAAGCACAAACGTTGCCAACTCATGGAGACCGGACAACCCGAACGCTGACATGCCTCGTTTCTCTAAAGTAGATGGTACGGACAACAAACTGGCTTATACCGACAGATGGCTGGAAGACGGTTCTTATGTACGTCTGAAAACAATTGACCTCGGATACACTTTCCCGAAACAATGGTTACAGAAAGCAATGATTCAAAACCTGCGCATTTATGTATCTATGGAAAACCTGTTGACACTGACCAAATATACCGGCTATACTCCCGACCTGGGTGAAAGTTCTTCAACCGGTGTAAGCTACAATGTATTCTCAAGAGGAATTGACCAAGGACGCTACCCCATTCCACGTACGTTCTCTTTTGGTATCCAATTAGGATTATAAATACTAAGATTAATACACAGAAAAATGAAATTATGAAAAAGAATTGGTTATCATATATGCTTATATCAGCCCTCCTATCAGGAGTGCTGACATCCTGCAGCGACTCTTTTCTAGATCTGAAAGACCCAAACCACTTTACCAACGAAAACTTCTGGAAAGATAAGGCAGATGCAGAAAGTGCATTAGCGGCAGCTTACTCGCCCATCAAATATCAGATGAATGGATATTATGGGGCATTCGACGGATGGCTGAACCTCAATAGCCGTGGAGATGATATTTTCACGATACTGAACGAAGAAGCCAGTATGTGGGATATAGCCACGTTTCAAAACTCCGCAACAACAGGAAATGACCCGTACAGTGCACTATATACAGGCATACAACGTGCTAACATTGTACTTAGATACATCGATCAGGTACCGGCAAGCGGTATTGCGGAGGGCGACCGTGCCACCATCAAAGGCGAAGCCCTCACCCTACGAGCCTACCAATATTTTCTATTGGTGAGCAACTATGGAGACGTGCCTTTGCGCCTGGTTCCGTCAAACGAGGATGATCCCAACAAAACGGCTTCTCCCGCATCTGAAATCTGGATGCAAATTGAAAAGGACCTGCTCGCTGCAATCAATGACGGCAATCTGCCGGAAAGCCGTCCTGCCGAACAAAAAGGACGTATCGAAAAGGGAGCTGCCATTGCTATACTCGGAAAAGTATATGTAATGCAGCAAAAATACAAAGAAGCCAAAGAGTTATTGAAAGGGTTGATTGATTCGTCTTACAGTCCATTCGGAACATCGGGCAAACGTTATCAATTGATGGAGAACTTCGTCGACAACTTTACTACTGCTAAAGAAAACAATGCCGAATCTGTATTCGAATTGCAATACAGTAGTGACGGAGATATGTCATGGGGTAATGAGGGTGGTATCAGTTTAGGTAGCTCACTGGCACAGTTTGTAGGACCTGCAAAATCTGGAGGATGGGCGAAGTTGATGCCCTCTGCATTCCTTGTTAGTGAATTTACAACTGAAACGCGCGGCAACCGTCCTACTAAAACGATCATTAATGACAAGGGAGAAGAAGAAACGGTAACCGATACAGACCCAACCGCAGAACCCAACTCAAAATATGACAAACGTATCTACGCCAGCATGTTCTTCACTCCGAGCGAGTATGGCGATTGGGTGTCGGAAGAAAACGGCTGGTACGATGGAAAGTTCTATGGTGGTCTTTTCACAATGGATGACCTTTGGACCGGAAATGCTTCCAAAATGGCTGGTGGTGCTCCAACCTTTAATGTCAGTCAGGCCACTGGTGCTCAAGTCGGTAAATTTCTTCTGAAGAAATACACCGCTCACTACGTAAAATCAAAAAGTGCCGATAACATGGGTAATATAGAGGGAAGAGCAAACAATGTACGCATTATACGTTTCGCAGAAGTATTATTGCTCTATGCTGAAGCCTGTGCAAAAGAGGTAGATACAGACCAAGCCAACTGGGCATTGAACGAAATTCGCCAAAGAGCAGGTTTGCCGAAAAAAGAATTCCCACAAAGCGATCTGATGAAAGAAGTTGAACATCAATGTCTACTTGAGTTCTTCGGTGAAGGACATCGTTTCGATGACTTGAAGCGCTGGTATTCAACCATTCAAATTCAGGCAATATTTAAAGGAAATGATAAACAGGGTGCAACCAATTTCAGAGAAAAACATAAATATTTCCCTATTCCGGCAGGAGAGCTGAACAACTCATCTGTAGAACAGAATAATTTGTGGAAATAATTAAGAATACTATAAGAAACGATTTTATGAAAAAGATATATTTATTTTTAAGCACATCATTGTTCCTGTTATTCGGAGGTATCACAGCTTGTGATGATAACAGCCTGAGCCATGATGAAGTGAATATTCCGGACCCGGTAGTCATTTCAGACGAAGACGACGGTATTTCAGCGGAACCAACTACAGAGTCGGTTATCAGAATCCAGCCGGAAAGCAAACACCAGGAAATAGATGGTTTCGGATGTAATTTCGGATGGGCGGAAGCTGTATACGGATGTACAAAACGTGAACAGCTCATGGACGAATTGTATGGCGAAAATGGATTGAGATTTAATATCTATCGTGGGGAAGTATGTGCTTCATCCGCATCTAAAGATGGCAAAACTTTCAATTTCAAAACTGAAGAAAACTATCATCTGGGAGCACATTCTGCTGAACAAAAAGCACTATTGAGTGCAGATAGCGAGATATATAAGGAATATTCGCAATTGTGGATTATCGACTATTTGTGCAAGAGAAAACTGATGGATATCTATTATTTCTTCTCTGTATGAACTCCTCCGATCGTATGGAAATCTTTTGGCGTGGGCGAAGAAGTCAGTGGTGGAAGTGGCTCTTTCAACAGTGAATATAGCAAAGAATATGCCGAGTTCCTAACCGGCTTTGCAAAGGCCTTTAAAAACAAATTTGGTATCAATGTCTACGGTATCTCTGGCTGGAACGAACCCGACCAAGCCATGGGCGGATGGGACGGATGTTTATGGGGTAATCAGCAAATGGCAGATTTTACAATCAAAAACCTACGTCCAGAACTGGATAAACAAGGCTTACAGGATACAAAAATCATTTATGGAGAGTTACCCTGGTGGGCAAATGCCGTAACATGGGTAGAAACTTCATTAAAGAATAACCCGGAATTAGTGAATGCCAACATTGTGGCTGCAGGACATGGTTACTCTACAGTTGACTCCAATATTCTGCCAATGACAGCAGCTCAGGAAAAGGGTATACATGTATGGCAAACAGAAACCTGTGATGACAAAACCCGTGATGAGACTTGGAATGATGCAATGAAATGGGCAAAGAACTATCACGACTACCTGACGAAAGCACAGACCAGTGCCGTCGTATGGTGGGCAGGAGCACGCTACTGCACGTCAACGGGAGAAAACTTACTTCAAACCGACAAATGGGATTTTAGTGATTCATACTACCGTGTAGACCGCTACTACTCTATCGGACAATTCTCCAGATATATTCAAAGAGGTTCCATACGTGTAGATGTAGAAACTGCCTCAACAACGGCAAACAGAATTCCGAGAGATTTAAGTGCATCCGCATACATCAAAGACAACACATATACCATTGTACTGGTGAACAAATCTAAAACCACAGGCTTTGACACTTTGCTGGAGATAGAGGGCAAAGAATTCGACAGCATGGTTTCATACACTTCCAATTCCAGTGTAAAATGGCTGCGTAAGAAATTGAATCCGTCTTCGACTGGCAAACGTTCTGTGAATGTTCCTAAATACAGTGTAGTAACAATCACCGGAAAGTTCAAATAAGACAATCCGGTAACTCGAAAGAGGAACAATTAAGTTATGTATTGTCGATAAAATAATTCCGGACTCTTTTATCAGACCTGGAATTATTTTATAAAGAAATAGTATTATGAGTAGAACTTATGACAATAGATTGCGTCTTCTCAAAAAAGCGCATGAAGCTCTGATAACCCGCCCAAACAAAATGATTCTTCCGGGCAATGGGATTTTTGAAAGATACGAATATCCGGTTCTAACAAACGAGCATACTCCCTTGGAGTGGCGTTATGATCTGAATCCGGAAACGAATCCATACCTAATGGAACGAATCGGTGTGAATGCCACCATGAATTCGGGAGCCATCAAATGGAATGGAAAGTATATGATGGTAGTACGTGTAGAGGGAAATGACCGGAAATCATTCTTCGCCATCGCTGAAAGCCCTAATGGAATAGATAATTTCTGTTTCTGGGAGTATCCGATAGAATTACCCGACATAGACCCGACAGAAACAAACGTCTATGACATACGTCTGACAGCCCACGAAGACGGTTGGATTTATGGTATTTTCTGTAGCGAAAGCCTTGATCCCAACGCTGCCCCGGGTGATCTGTCTTCTGCCGTAGCCAAAGCGGGTATTGTGCGTACCAAAGACTTGAAAAATTGGGAACGACTGCCCAATCTGATCGCTAAAAGTCAGCAACGGAATGTGGTATTGCATCCGGAATTTGTAAATGGTAAATATGCTCTTTACACACGACCGCAAGATAACTTTATCGATGCCGGAAACGGCGGAGGTATCGGCTGGGCACTGATAGACGACATCACCCATGCAGAAGTAAAAGAAGAAACCATTATTAACCACCGCCATTATCACACGATTAAGGAGGTAAAGAACGGTGAGGGTCCCCATCCTATCAAAACCCCCAAAGGATGGTTGCACCTGGCCCACGGAGTTCGCGCATGCGCTGCCGGTCTGCGTTATGTGCTCTATCTGTACATGACTTCTTTGGAAGACCCGACAAAGAGCATTGCCGAACCGGGCGGTTTCTTATTAGCCCCTATGGGAGAAGAGAGAATCGGCGACGTATCCAATGTACTTTTCTCTAACGGGTGGATTGCAGACGAGGACGGAACAGTGTATATTTATTATGCCTCTTCCGATACTCGTATGCATGTAGCAACTTCGACCATAGACAGGTTGGTAGATTACTGTCTCCACACTCCAGCAGATGAGTTCCGTTCTACTGCCTCTGTGAAGAACATTTGCAAGCTTGTAGAAGCGAACAAACTCGTCATGGCAGAACAGCTTTATTTTTAAAGCGTCCAATAAATAAAGCGCAAAGTTGTCTGATTCAATACATAAAATCGGCAGCTTTGCGCTTTTCTTTTTTATATTAAAAGCCTATTCTTATCCCTCATTCGATACACATTTCATCAAATCGAATACGCCCACTCGTTATAATTTCATGTATTAAGCTGCAAAATAGTATCATTTCTGCAAATTAAGCAATACTACCTTTCTCCCTTATAATACCATTGTTCCTTTTTCAAAAACAAGAAATAAGACATTAATATCCAACATACAGGATATACAAATATAGCAAGCAAGCCATTCACAGCCCAAAAGCAGGACATTTAAGCTCTATATGTAAAGTACATCTTCGCCATAAAAAAATAAATACATCACACAAAGACAGGCAAAATAATATCAGAACGTGCTAAGATAATATCTGCATCACATGGCATAATCCTCTATTTTTGCATCATACAATTGTTGGTTGAAGTTTCCATGGATCAATTGACAGTTGACCAGAGTTTATAAATCTAATGCAATAAATTATGAGAAGAAAAATTCATTTCTTACTATTCTTATTTCTCTGCATGACTAGCATTCCACTAGCGGCTCAAGACATTGAAGTAAAAGGAGTAGTAACAGAAGCTGCAACAAATGAACCTTTACCTGGAGTCACAGTCAGAATTAAAGGAAAAGACACCGGCACAGTAACAGACATGGATGGTAAATACTCCATCAAAGCGAACAAAGGGAATACGCTGGTATTCTCTACAATAGGTATGAAACATATAGAGAGAGCAGTTACATCCGGTGCTCCGATCAACGTCTCAATGGAAGAAGATAATATTGCTCTTGAACAAGTAGTAGTTATCGGTTACGGTACAGTGAAGAAAAGCCATCTTTCGGGAGCTGTAAGTTCGGTTAGTGCCAAAGAGCTTAACGGACAGGTTGCTTCCAATGCTGCAACAGCATTACAAGGAAAGATACCCGGAGTATCAGTGGCAAGTTCCAGCGGTGATCCGAATGGAACGATGACAATTAACGTACGCGGTATCAGTTCATTATCCAACAACAATCCACTGTATGTAATTGATGGTGCATTTGGCGACATCAGCATGGTCGATCCGAATGATATCTCTTCTATCGAGGTATTAAAAGACGCTGCCGCAGCAGCCATCTACGGTTCACGTGCAGCAGGTGGCGTGGTATTGATCACTACGAAAAGCGGCCGTAAAGATATGCCAACCAAATTGGATATCAACTTCTTCACAGGTATCAGCCAAACCCCTAAAACACTAAAAGTATTCAATGGAGAAGAATACAGTCGTTTCGCACGTTATTATCGTCTGGCGGGCGACGGTTACGGGTCAGAAAACGGAGCAACTCCTTTTATCGGTGAGGGTACAGACTGGCAGGATGTAATGTTACGCACCGCCATGACCTACAAAGCCAATGCTACAATCAGCGGCGGTTCGAAAAATGGTTCTTACAGTTCATCCGTAAGTTATCTCAATAAAGAGGGTATATTGCGCAATACAGATCATGAGTCTTATAATATCCGCCTGAAGAGCGATTATTCTTTCCTGAACAATCGATTAACCATAGGTGAATCGCTGATTGTAAACATGACAAAAGGAAGTGGCTACATTCATCAGGATACAATGTTCGACATCTTCCAGTTTCCCTCCGTTGTACCCGTCTATGACCCGACGAATTCAGGGGGCTGGGGTACTTCCAACGATATCAACTTACCCAACCCATTGGCAGAAATGACGGTCAATGATGAGCGAACTGAAACAACCAGAATTTTCCTCAATGCCTATTTGCAAGCGGAAATCATCAAAGGATTAAAATACAAGCTCAACGTAGGTATCAGAAAAGAACATACTAAATGGCGCAAATATACAGATGCATACGATTTAGGTACATTTGGAAAGAATGACAAACCCGACCTGGAAGAAAAATCATCCACCTGGGAATCGTGGGTTTTAGAGAATACTTTGAACTACGACCGTACATTCGGCAAACACAACCTGTCACTTCTCGCCGGTTACTCTGCGCAGAAAGACAAAAGCCACAGCTTATATGGAAAGAATAGCGATATGGCCCAATTCATAGAAACAATGCCGGGCAATGTGGATCCGTCCAACCTGAAAGCATCCAGCAGCCTGAATGAACTGGCATTAGTATCTCTATTCGGACGTGTCATGTATTCATTCGACGACCGCTATCTGTTTTCTGCCTCCATCCGTCGCGACGGTTCGTCACGTTTCAAGAAAGGACATCAATATGGTGCATTCCCATCCGCTTCCATCGGATGGAACATTAACCGCGAAAAGTTCTTCAAACCGTTGGAAAATGTATTCGACCAATTGAAGTTACGTTTCAGCTACGGTAAACTCGGTAATCAGGAAATGACCAGCTACTATCCTACGCAAAGTGTAGTATCGGATGGAATGAACTATATATCGAACAATTCACCATGGTTTGGCTCCATGCCTTATGTACAGGCTATTTCACCAGCCAATCTGACATGGGAAAATACAGAAACATATAACATCGGTCTGGATGTCAGCCTGCTGAACGGAAAATTAACTTTCACTGCCGATGCTTATGTGAAAAACACCAATGACGTACTGCTGCCTATTCCCTCGACCGCATCTACCGGTATCAGCGGAAACTCGATCCAAAATGCAGGACAGGTACGAAATAAGGGATTTGAATTTGCCGTGAATTATCGGGGTTCTATCAAAGATAAGTTCACTTATTATATAGGTGCCAATATCGCTGCCGACAAGAATGAAGTAACGAAAATCACATTGGGCGGCCAGAATCTGATGATTTCCGGTTATAGCGCACACGGTGCCGGTGGTCGTGGTATCAATATGTTTGCCGAAGGACATTCCATGTCCTATTTCAACCTGATTGAAACAGACGGTTTGTTCCGTTCGGCAGAAGAGATTGCCAATTACAAGAACAAAGACGGCGAACTCATTCAACCCGGAGCCCAGGTCGGCGATATCCGCTACAAGGACTGGAACGGTGATGGCAAGATTAATACAGACGACCAGCATGATGTAGGAAGCCCTTTCCCCGATTTCACTTTCGGCGTCAGACTGGGTGGTGAGTGGAACAACTTTGACTTCAACCTTTTCTTTGACGGTATGGTAGGTAACAAAATCTATAATTATCCGCGTTATCGCCTGGAATCAGGAAACTTCAACGGAAATATGAGCACTGTATTGGCAAACTCGTGGAGACCGGACAATCAGAACACCGATATTCCACGCTTCTCTAAAACAGATGGTGCAGACAACAAATGGGCATACTCCGACAGATGGCTTGAGAATGGTTCATATATGCGTCTGAAAACATTGGATATCGGCTATACATTGCCCAAAAACCTGACCAAAAAAGTCAAACTTGAGAATGTAAGAATATACACTTCAATGGAAAATCTATTCACACTGACCAAATATTCGGGTTATACTCCGGATTTGGGTGAAAGTACTGTTGCCGGTGTTGACTACAACGTATTCTCAAGAGGTATCGACCAGGGACGTTATCCATTGCCCCGCACCATCTCATTCGGAATACAAGTTAACCTGTAATGCCTTAAATTAATATTAAACATTAAAAGTCTATAAACATGAAAAGAAATTGGTTATCATATATGTGCATGGCAGCTCTTCTTTCCGGAGCACTGACATCGTGCAACGAATCCAGCTTTTTGAATCTGTCGGACCCTAACCATTTCACTGAAAGCAACTTCTGGAAAGATAAAGCAGATGCGGAAAGTGCTTTGGCAGCCGCCTATTCACCTATAAAAGGAGCCATGTACGGATACTTCGGCGCATTCGACGGTTGGCTGAACCTCAACGGTCGCGGCGACGATATCTTCACCATCAAAGGAGAAGAAGTTCCCATGTGGAATATTGCAAACTTCCTGAATTCACCGTCCACCGGCAACGATCCTTATGGAGCGCTTTATTCGGGTATCCAACGTGCCAATATCGTATTACGCTATATCGACCAGGTACCGGCTTCGGGCATTACGGAAGAAGATCGTTCGATGATTAAGGGCGAAGCGCTCTTTCTGCGCGGCTATCAATATTTTCTGTTAGTCAACAACTACAAAGAAGTCCCTTTGCGACTGATACCGTCTAACGAAGATGAAACCAACAAAGGGCCTGCCACTGAAGCAGCATTATGGACACAAGTGGAAGAAGATCTGGGTAACGCTATCAAATGCAATCTGCCCGTAGAACGCACCACTGCCAAAGAGCGGGTTACCAAAGGCGCTGCTATCGCAATGTTGGGTAAAGTATATGCCACCCAACATAAATATCCGGAAGCCAAGCAATTATTAGGAACATTATTAAAAGCTCCTTATTCTTATGAGTTAGTTGACAACTTCGGTAAGAACTTCACAAATGAAGATGAGTTCAATAAAGAATCCGTGTATGAAATAGCATACAGTCCCGACGGAGAATACTCATGGAGCAACGAAAGTGGAATCTGTCTGGGTTGCTATATACCACAGTTTATCGGTCCGGTAAAATCCGGCGGATGGGCCAAACTGATGCCGAGCTCTTTCATCGTAGGAGAATTCACCAAAGAAACTCGCCCGAGCGATGCAGATACCAAGTTTGACAAACGTATGTATGCCAGTCTTTTCTTTGATGCAGCCAACTACGGCGACAAAGTACCCAACGAAAAATGGTATGGAAACAATTACTCGATGGATGAGCTTTGGGAAGGTAATGAGGGTAAAATGGCAGGAGGAGCTCCCAGCTTCAATGTCAACGGAACGGCAGGTAAATTCTTAATCAAGAAAAATACCGCATACTATGTAGATGATAAAGCACCGGATAATATGGGTAATAAGGAAGGAAGGTCCAGCAACTTACGTGTGATGCGTTTTGCGGAAGTCTTGCTGCTTTATGCCGAGGCATGTGCCAAAACCAATGATCCGGACGGTGCCAACTATGCTTTAAAACTAATCCGCAACAGAGCAGGACTTCAGGAAAAGACTTTCGCACAAGAGGAACTTATGACTGAAATCGAACATCAATGTTTATTGGAATTCTTCGGAGAAGGTCACCGTTTTTATGATCTCAAGCGTTGGTATTCTGTCAGCGAAATTCAATTGATTTTCAAGGCCAACGGGAAGCAGGGTGCAGAAAATTTTCAGGAAAAGCACCTTTACTATCCTATACCGACAAGTGAATTGAACAATAATACTGCCATGGTGCAAACCAGTCTATGGAAATAATGTCCAGACAAGATTAACTTAATAAAGAAACAATATGAAAAAGATATATTCATTATTATTCGTATCCCTCTTCCTATTTCTAGGATACTCTTGTGACGACGGAAGTCTGAGTCACAGTGATGTCTACATTCCTGATCCGGTAGAAGAAACCGATGAAGATGACGGATTCTCTGCCGAACCAACCACCGAGGCTGTCATCAAAATGCAGTTCGGGGATGGACATGAGCATCAGATTATTGATGGTTTCGGATGTGCTTTTGCCGAATGGTCACACCGCATCTGGAATAATATGATGCGTGAAGACGTAGTGGACGATCTGTTTGGCGAAAATGGTTTAAAACTGAACATATTCCGGGGAGAAGTATTTCCACACTATCAGAATCCTGTCACCAACGTTATCGACTTCGGCATTAACCGCACATTCAATCTGGCAGCCAATGATCCGTCTATGATTAATGATTACTGGAGAGACTTTAATGGTTCAGGATGCGGCGAACAGGTACAGTTGGGGCAAATGTGGTTAGTGGACATTCTCCAGAGGAAATACAAAAATGTAAAGTTCATGTTTTCCACATGGAGTCCTCCCGGAACGATGAAATCTAATGGTAAGCCTTCCGGCGGTAGTTTGAAATCCGGTTCGGAAGATGCATTCGCTGATTATCTGATAGACTTCATCAAAGCATATACAGAGAAATTCGGAATCAAGATTTATGCCATTTCACCATCCAATGAGCCGAACAGTAGCGGAACGGGTTGGAATGGATGTAGCTGGAGTTACACCAATCTTGCAAATTTCTGCCAAGATAATCTTCGCCCGGCTTTAGACAAGGCAGGTTATCAGGATATGAAAATTATCTTTGGAGAACACTCATGGTGGAAAGCGGGAGTCACCTTCCTTGAAAACGGTTTGAAGGCTCGCCCCGAATTAGCAAATTCTAATATCATTGCAGCTGCTCATGGATATACTTTAATCGGTAACACTGAATTCGTACAATCACCTCTCTGTGCAGAAAATAACATTCATATATGGAATACAGAGACCAGCTCTACAGACACATACGATCCATCCTGGAAAAATGCAATGCAATGGGCCACTACTTTCCACAATTATCTGGCTGTTTCCAATCTGAATGCATTTGTATGGTGGGCAGGCGCACGTCCTTGTACCAATAATGAAGCACTTATCAGACTGGAAGAGGCACTACCCGGAACAAATTATGAAAGAGCCGCCCGCTATTATAGTTATGGACAGTTCACCAAGTTCATTCCGGAGGGAAGCCGTCGCGTAGACGTAAAAACGATTGCTCCTGAAAATGGTGAAGAAGTTTTCCCTAAAGAACTGTTAATGACAGCTTATGTTAAAGACGACACTTATACGATCGTATTAGTGAATAACTCTACAAGCAAAGCTTTCGAAACTAAACTGGAGATTGAGGGAAAAGAATTCCAGACAATGATTTCATATACGTCAGACGAGGGTGTAAAATGGCAGCGTAAGAAAGTAAACCCGTCTCTTAGCGGATTGCGCGCCATCACTGTTCCCAAATTTAGCGTTGTAACCATCACCGGTAAAATGAAAGACATTGGAGCTGAATAATCATCCTAAATAAACAATGAATATCATGAAAAGAAATCTATTATATTTAGCAGGATTCCTGCTTGCAGCCGCTACTATTTTCTCTGGCTGTAACGATGAAGATCCCTCCTATCACAATCTCGTGACAGATACACAGGAGCTGATAATTAATTTTGATGAAGCACCACAAGGAACGATTCAGATGCTTCAGGGAAATGGCAACTACAAGATAGTCAGTTCTAATGAAGAAGTGGCCACTGCCGTTGCCGAAGGAAATATGATTAAAGTGACAGCCTTGAAAGCGGGCATCACTAATCTGACAATCACCGACTGGGCACAAATGAGTACCAATGTAAAAGTTATAGTAGATCAGTTAAGTGAGCTAGTTCTGGCTGTTTCATCCACTAAAATGTATCTGGGTGAAAATAAAGTGATTAACATACATACAGGAAATAGAGGATACAAAGTGACAGTCGATAAAGAATCCATAGCCAAAGCTACGGTGGATGAAGAGGGACATATCCAAGTGGAATCCCTGGCACCGGGCATTGCGACCGTAACAGTTACCGACAGACTGAATAAGACTGCTGAACTTTCTGTGAAAGTAGTCAAACAACTAGTGCTCGACAACAGTGAAGAAATTGCTTATCTGACTATTGGTGAACCTCTGATTCTCAAGATTCTGGACGGTAACGGAGAATATACCTGTGTCAATAATGGCTCTGCCACTTATCTGAAATGTACAATGGCGGAGAATGGAACGGATGTCGTAGTCGAAGGTCTTAAAAGATACCGTTTCAACAAGACGATAACTATCAGTGACCAGGAAGGGGAATCAATCAGCATCAATGTGGTATATATCGACGACCCTTATCTGACAAACCCGTCTTATCGCTACTTTATAGCCGGTTCTGCTTCTTACCAAAGCCTATCTACCTCAGCAGTAGGCACAGTAACTCACGCAGCAGAGTTCAACATGTCCGAACTGGTTATAAAAGGAACAGGAACGTATGCCAGCGGTTTTGCCATCCAATTTACAGGAGACTTGACAGTGGGCGATAAGAGCAACGCTGTACTGTATAAGGTGACAAGAAATGCAATAGATAAAAGTGTGAAATATCCGGCAGAAAATTGCCGTATCGATAAAGTTGAAAACGACTGGTATTGGGTTAGTTTTACGGAACCGAACTGTACAGCTCGTTCGTATTTTATAACTAAACAATAATTTGTAAACTTGACGCATGTATTTTAAAAGTACCCCCATACTTTTGAAGTGACAAACATAAAAAGAGACTGTTCTTGCAACACAGTATATCCCTTGTATCTGTCTGTATTGTGGTCAGTCTCTTTTTATTAATTTTGAATAGATATGAATAGATATGATAACAGATTACGTGTTCTTATGGAAGAATACGAAACGCTCATCTCACGTGAAAATGAAAAGATACTGCCAGGCAATGGAATATTCGAACGCTATAAATATCCCATATTAACGGCTGCCCATACTCCACTGGAATGGAGATACGACTTCAACCCCGAGACAAATCCATATTTTATGGAACGCTTCGGCATTAATGCCGTATTCAATGCAGGAGCAATCAAGTTCAATGAGAAATATCTTGTAATGGGACGGGTAGAGGGGTATGATCGCAAATCATTCTTTGCCATTGCCGAAAGCCCTAACGGTATTGATCGTTTCCACTTCTGGGAGTATCCGGTTCAACTCCCGGATTTATATCCCGAAGAAACGAATGTATATGATATGCGCTTGACAGCCCATGAGGACGGCTGGATTTATGGAATTTTCTGCAGCGAAAGTCTTGATCCCAACGCTGCGCCGGGTGATCTGTCTTCTGCCGTAGCCAAAGCGGGTATCATACGTACCAAAGATTTAAAGAACTGGGAACGTCTCCCTAATTTGATTTCCCAAAGTCAGCAGCGCAATGTCGTACTGCATCCGGAATTTGTAAATGGCAAATATGCTTTATATACCCGTCCGCAGGATAACTTTATCAACGCCGGTAACGGCGGAGGTATCGGCTGGGCACTGATAGACGACATCACCCATGCAGAAATAAAAGAAGAAACCATTATAAACCACCGTCATTATCACACCATCAAAGAGGTGAAAAACGGTGAAGGGCCTCATCCCATCAAAACTTCCCAAGGATGGTTGCACCTGGCTCACGGAGTCCGTGCATGCGCCGCCGGTCTGCGCTATGTGCTCTATCTGTACATGACTTCTTTGGAAGATCCGACAAAGATCATTGCCGAACCGGGTGGTTTCTTACTGGCACCCATGGGAGAAGAAAGGATAGGAGATGTATCCAATGTACTTTTCTCTAATGGATGGATTGCTGATGAAAATGGAACAGTGTATATCTATTATGCCTCTTCCGATACTCGTATGCATGTGGCAACTTCTACAATCGACAGACTGATAGACTATTGCTTCCACACACCTGCGGACGGTTTCCGTTCCGCTGCTTCTGTGAAGAACATTTGTAAGTCCGTAGAAGCCAACAAACTGATCTTGGCAGAACAGTTTCATTTTTAAGGTATTCAGGCACAAAGCGCAAAACTGCCGGTTTTATTGCTTAAAACCGGCAGTTTTGCATTCTCCTCTTTATATAGAACTACTTCCACCCGCATCTCCGCATCTATCACTGAATATGTCAATACAAAAAGAAAACTCCGGTGATATCAACATAGTATCAGAATGAGTTAAAATAATATTTGTTTCGTTATCGCTTTCCACCTACCTTTGTCACAAAGATCATAACATATAAATCGATTCAAACCTATAGTATGAAATTACACACTACCGACCTTCTCATCATTTGCGCTTATCTGATCGCTATGATTGCCATCGGACTTATTCTAAAAAAACGGGCTGCCCAAAATATGAACTCCTATTTTCTAGGAGGGAAATCACTGCCTTTCTATATGCTCGGACTATCCAATGCTTCCGGAATGTTCGACATCACAGGCACGATGCTAATGGTATATTGGGCATTCGCTTACGGATTCAAGAGCCTTTGGATTCCCTGGTTATGGCCGGTATTCAATCAGATATTTCTAATGATATATCTATCGGTGTGGCTCCGCCGTTCCAATGTACTTACCGGAGCGGAATGGATCAAGACACGTTTCGGAAAAGGTAAAGGGTCTACTCTTTCACATACGATTGTTATCATCTTCGCACTATTGAGTGTCTTAGGTTTTCTAAGTTACGGTTTCATAGGTATTGGCAAGTTTATGGAGATATTCATCCCCTGGGAAGTAGTATCTCCTTACATTCCTTTCAATGTTCCGGCAGAATACGTCCCCCACGTATATGGTATCTTCTTTACCGCTATTGCCACATTCTACGTAATGCTCGGAGGTATGTTGAGTATTGTATGGACAGATGTGGTGCAATTCCTGATTATGACAGTAGCAGGTATAGTGATCGTTATTATCGGAATGCAAATGGTAGCACCGGATATGATTCACTCCTTCGTTCCCGCCGGATGGGATTCCCCTTTCTTCGGATGGACACTGGACATTGACTGGAGCAGCCGAATGAACCTCCTGACGGAACGCATGGCAAATGAACCATATAGCCTGATTAGTATCTTCGTCATGATGGCTTTACTCAAAGGAATATTTATGAGTATGGCAGGACCTGCACCCAACTATGATATGCAGAAAATTCTATCCTGCAAATCCCCTAAAGAAGCGGCTATGATGAGCGGCTCCGTATCGGTCGTACTGTTAATTCCCCGCTACCTGATGATTATGGGATTTGCCTTGTTGGCTATCTACTTCTTTAAGGAAGATGGCGGCCTGACACAAATGGAAGTGACACGGACCGATTTTGAGACCATTCTCCCCCCCCTAATCACACGTTACGTACCGGCAGGACTGGCAGGTTTGCTATTAGCCGGACTACTGGCGGCTTTCATGTCAACCTTTGCATCCACAGTCAATGCCGCACCAGCCTATATCGTGAATGATATTTATTTGAAATATATCAATCCGAAAGCGAGTGTGAAAACACAGATACGCAGCAGCTATATCATTTCTGTTGCAGTGGTAGTTGTCAGCACTATCATCGGATTCTTCCTGAAAGACATCAATGAAATATTCCAATGGATTGTAGGCGCACTCTTCGGAGGATACATCGCAGCCAATGTATTGAAATGGCATTGGTGGCGCTTCAATGGCGAAGGTTACTTCTGGGGAATGACTGCCGGAGTCATAGCAGCCATTGTCATGAAGTTTACAGTTCCCGACGCATGGGTGCTCTACTTCTTCCCGGTACTGTTCGGTGTCTCTCTGATAGGATGTATTGCCGGAACGTACAGTGCACCTCCGACAGACGAAGAAACATTAATCAGTTTCTACACCCGTGTACGTCCATGGGGATGGTGGAAACCGATTGAAGAAAAAGCATTAGCCCGTTACCCCCATATACAGCCCAACAAGAACTTCAAAAGAGATGCATTCAACGTGGTTATCGGTATTATCTGGCAATGCAGCCTCACGATCATTCCGATGTATCTCGTTGTCCGCGAACAACTGGGGTTATGGAGTTCTATCGCGTTACTTCTGGTTACGACACTGATACTAAGAAAAACCTGGTATAAACCCTTGTGTAAAGAAGAAGTAAGGTATAATGAAGAAATGAAACAACTAAAATAAGGAAAAAAGATTATTAGCTTAACACACTAAAAGACAGAGAACCGATCATGAAAAAACTATCCGTCATACTATTGTCATTGATACTATGCCTCCCACTATGCGCTCAATTTAAAGGGACAGTCTATATCGACAGCAACCAATCGGGCATATTGGATAAAAGCGATAAGCCGCTGATGGGAGTCATGGTAACAGATGGATTGAATGTGGTAAAAACAGATAAAAAAGGTCGGTTCTCTTTACCCGGATTCGCAAAAACAAGATTTATCACTATTACCACCCCTGCCGGATTCGAAACGCAACAATTCTATTTGCCTACCCAGGAAAACAGAAAAACCTATGACTTCCTGCTGACAGAAAGTGAACGGACTCAATCCAAAGAGCACTCTTTCATCCAAATCACTGATACTGAAGCTACCGGAGGACTGGGAAGATGGGTGACAGATTTGAAAAATTACATCAACAGCGAAAAGCCCGCCTTTCTGATTCACACCGGAGATATTTGTTACGAACCGGGCTTGCAAATGCACAACCGGATAGTAAATTCACAAACCATGAACTGCCCTGTTTACTACTGCATAGGGAATCATGACCTTGTAAAAGGCAACTACGGCGAAGAACTTTATGAATCAATCTACGGCCCGACCTGGTATTCATTTGATATCGGCAATATCCATTACGTGGTCACCCCCATCGACCACGGCGACAACCCGACCGATTACACTCTGAAAGATGTATATAACTGGCTGAAAAATGACCTCTCCTCCATGAAGAAAGGCCAAGCCCTGATTATTTTCAATCACGACCTATTTACTCCCAATGATACTTTCGTATTCAAAGCAGACAATCAGCACGTGCTCGACTTCCGCCCATTCAATGCCAAAGCCCAAATATACGGGCACATGCACTACAACTATGTGCGCAATCAAAACGGAATCTATACCATTTGTACCGGCACACTGGACAAAGGTGGTATTGACCACTCCCCCTCCTCTTTCCGCAACATTAAAGTAGACGCAAACGACAACATCACCACACAGCTACGATATGCTTTCGTCGCCCCGCAAACCACCATTGTTTTTCCAATGAAACAACAAAAAGTGGGAACCAACACTGACGGACAACTTTCCATTTCTGTAAATGCATACAATTCGCAAGCAAAGACCCAACAAATCTCATATATATTGACCACTCCGGAAAGTAACGAAGAAGTAGTACGAGGCACTCTCACACCGCTCACCGACTGGAATTGGACTGCTAATATTTCAATCCCCTCCGATAAAAACGGGAAAGAACTGAAACTGACAGTCACCTCCTCTTTCAATGACGGAAAGAAAGCGACAGACTCCTGTTCTTTCATTTATGAGAATGGTTTCAAACCGTCCATCATTCCCGGTGAGAACTGGAATACCTTACTCCAAAATGCCGCCCATACCGGAGGAATCAATCATTCCAACCTCCATCTCCCTCTGCAACTGGCTTGGACCGCCAATGCCGGAAGCAACATTTTTATGACTTCCCCCCTCATTGCGGACGGCCAAGTATTTACAGCTACCACAGACGATAATGTTTCACTAAACACCTATATATGCGCATTCGACCTCAACTCCGGGAATCCCGTATGGAAATACCGGACAGAAAACTCAATAAAGAATACCATTGCTTACGAAGATGGAATTATTGTAGCACAGGATGCCGCCTGCCATCTATATGCCATTGATGCAAAAACAGGTCAGCTGCTATGGAAACAACGAATCAACTTGGACAGCTATCCATATCTCACCGAGGGACTGACAACAGATAACGGAGTAGTCTATGCCGGAATCGGTGTAGGTCTATCTGCCTATGACCTGAAAACCGGACGTACTCTATGGACCAACAAAGACTGGCGGCAACGTGAAGGCTCCACCACCACATTAACCATTGCCGATGGTGTACTTATCAGCGGAACTCAATGGGGAGGATTATACGGCAATGACATCCACACGGGAAAACAACTTTGGAAACTCTCGGACAACGGACTTGGCAATCGTGGTGCGTCTCCGGTTTACAAAGATGGCAAATTATGGATTATCTCTTCCAAAAGCCTGTTTACCATCGATCCTAAAACCGGAACAGTACTTCAACAAAAAGATTTATCAATCAATCTGGATGCCACCTCTACCCCTCTGGTCACTGAAAATGAGATCATTTTCGGAACCGTAGAACGCGGAGTGATGGCACTGGACAAATCAACCCTTTTCAACAAATGGAAAGCTGAAACATTACCGTCTCTGGTGTACACTGCACCTTACTCCACCACACCGCAAGCCGGAGTAGAAACCAGTCCCGTCGCTTCGCAAGGAACCGTGTTTATCGGAGCTTCCGATGGCTACCTTTACGCCATCGACCAGTCAACCGGTATCATAAAAGAAAAACTAAATCTTGGAGCACCCATATTCTCAACAGTTGCCGTATCCGGAAATTGTATGATTGTTTGCGATTATTCCGGCAATGTGCATTGTTTTACCCTCGCGCAGTTTTTGCCACCCTACGCGTTGTAATTTAAAGATTATCACGTATCTTTGCCTCCTCAAATCATAAATACGAGATATGGCTATTACAATCAAGAAAGTCTCCACAAAGAGAGAGCTTAAGAAATTTATCCGTTTCAATTACAGAATGTACAAGGATAATCCTTACTCTGTGCCTGATCTTTATGACGATATGCTCAACACCTTCAACAAGAAGAAGAACGCAGCATTCGAATTCTGTGAAGCAGATTATTTCCTCGCATATCGGGACGATAAAATAGTAGGACGTGTAGCTGCAATCATCAACAATCAAGCGAACGCAAAGTGGGAATGTAAGAACGTTCGTTTCGGATGGATAGACTTTATCGACGACCCCGAAGTGTCATCCGCACTCATCAAAGCAGTAGAAGACTGGGGAAAAGAACGAGGCATGACTCACATTGCCGGTCCTCTCGGATTTACCGATTTCGATGCTGAAGGAATGCTGATTGAAGGATTCGACCAGCTTAGCACCATGGCCACTATCTACAACTACCCCTACTATCCTGTACACATGGAAAAGCTAGGTTTCGAGAAAGACGCCGACTGGGTGGAATACAAAATCTACATACCGGACGCCATTCCCGACAAGCACAAACGTATCTCCGAACTGATCCAACGAAAATACAACCTCAAAATAAAGAAATACACCTCCGGAAGAAAAATAGCCAAAGACTACGGACAGAAGATTTTCGAACTGATGAACGAAGCATACAGCCCACTTTACGGCTATTCTCCATTGACACAGCGACAAATCGACCAGTACGTAAAAATGTACCTCCCAATCCTTGATTTACGGATGGTTACCCTGATCACCGATGCCAATGACGAGCTGGTTTGTGTAGGTATCTCCATGCCATCCCTTGCCGAGGCACTACAAAAATCACACGGGCGTCTGTTACCGCTCGGATGGTTCTATCTGCTAAAAGCACTATTCATGAAACGCCGTGCCAAAATGCTTGATCTGCTACTTGTTGCAGTGAAACCGGAATACCAAAATAAAGGTGTTAATGCTTTGTTATTTT
This sequence comes from Bacteroides sp. BFG-606, assembly GCF_024788145.1. NCBI lineage: Bacteria > Pseudomonadati > Bacteroidota > Bacteroidia > Bacteroidales > Bacteroidaceae > Bacteroides > Bacteroides sp. BFG-606. Next base: position 911,029 of record NZ_JANUIL010000001.1, read on the forward strand.
CCGATTTAATTCCAGTTTATCAAAAATTAGGTTTTATCTTTGCGGAAAGCAACCCCGAACTGGAGCTGAACGGAAAAGTTCAGGCACAATGGGATTACTTTGAGACTCAACAACATAAGCGCCGCCGTGCGTTCATCAAAGAGATAAAATAAAAACAGCTATGGAAGAGAACGAATTGATACCTGTAGACAACAACAATGCAGTAGAGTACACTGACGACAACATCCGCCATCTGAGCGACATGGAACATGTGCGCACACGCCCCGGTATGTATATCGGAAGGCTGGGCGACGGTGCACATGCCGAAGACGGAATCTATGTCCTCCTGAAAGAAGTAATTGACAACAGTATTGACGAGTTCAAAATGCAAGCCGGTAAGAAAATCGAGATTACCGTTGAAGAAAACCTTCGTGTCAGCGTACGCGACTACGGACGGGGCATCCCGCAAGGAAAACTCATCGAAGCAGTCAGCATGCTGAATACCGGTGGTAAATACGACAGTAAAGCATTTAAGAAAAGTGTCGGACTGAATGGTGTCGGTGTGAAAGCCGTCAATGCTCTAAGCTCCCATTTCGAGGTACGCAGTTACCGCGATGGCAAAGTACGTATCGCCACTTTCTCAAAAGGTAACCTGCTGACCGATGAGACGCAGAACACCGAAGAAGAAAACGGAACTTATATCTTCTTCGAACCGGATAATACACTATTCCTGAATTACAGCTTCAAGCCCGAATTTATTGAAACAATGCTACGTAATTACACGTACCTTAATACAGGGCTTGCCATTATTTATAACGGACACCGCATCTTGTCACGCAATGGTCTAGTAGACCTTTTGAACGACAACATGACGGCAACCGGACTTTACCCGATCATCCATCTGAAAGGGGAAGACATCGAAATCGCCTTCACACATACAGGGCAGTACGGAGAAGAATATTATTCTTTTGTCAACGGTCAGCATACTACCCAGGGTGGTACGCATCAAAGTGCCTTCAAAGAACACATTGCCCGCACCATCAAAGAGTTCTTCAACAAGAACATGGATTATACCGATATCCGTAACGGACTGGTTGCCGCCATTGCCGTCAATGTGGAAGAACCGATTTTTGAAAGCCAGACCAAGACTAAACTAGGGTCTACCAATATGGTTCCCGGTGGCGTGACGGTCAACAAATATGTAGGCGACTTTATCAAACTTGAAGTAGATAATTTCCTGCACAAGAATGCGGATATAGCGGAAGCCATCCAACAGAAGATACAGGAATCCGAAAAAGAACGTAAAGCCATTGCAGGTGTAACGAAACTTGCTCGTGAGCGCGCAAAAAAGGCGAACCTGCATAACCGTAAATTACGCGACTGCCGCATCCACCTCAACGACCCGAAAGGAAAAGGACTGGAAGAAGACTCCTGCATCTTTATCACCGAGGGAGACTCTGCAAGCGGTTCCATCACCAAGAGTCGTGACGTAAATACTCAAGCAGTATTCAGCCTCCGTGGTAAACCGTTGAATTCTTTCGGACTGACGAAAAAGGTGGTTTACGAGAACGAGGAATTCAACCTGCTTCAAGCAGCCCTGAATATAGAAGATGGTATTGAGGGACTACGCTACAACAAAGTGATCGTAGCAACCGATGCCGATGTGGACGGTATGCACATCCGCTTGCTGCTGATTACGTTCTTCCTGCAATTCTTCCCCGACCTCATCAAGAAAGGACATGTATATATCCTGCAAACCCCTTTATTCCGTGTACGTAACAAGAAAAAGACAAGTTACTGCTATAGCGAAGAAGAACGTATCAATGCCATCAACGAATTAGGACCGAATCCGGAGATCACCCGATTTAAAGGTTTGGGAGAAATCTCACCGGACGAGTTCAAACATTTCATCGGCAAGGATATGCGTCTGGAACAGGTGACACTGCGCAAAACGGATGCAGTAAAAGAACTACTCGAATTCTACATGGGTAAAAATACTATGGAACGGCAGAACTTTATTATAGATAATCTGGTTATAGAAGAAGACTTGGCATCATGAGAAAAGCAATATTCCCGGGTACTTTCGACCCTTTCACCATCGGACATTATTCGGTAGTGGAGCGTGCACTTACCTTTATGGACGAAATCGTGATAGGAATCGGTATCAATGAGAACAAGAATACCTACTTCCCCATTGAGAAAAGGGAGGAAATGATTCGGGAACTTTATAAAGACGAACCTCGCATCACAGTGATGTCCTACGACTGTCTGACAATTGATTTTGCGCAGGAAGTAGGGGCCAGGTTCATTGTCCGCGGTATCCGTACGGTAAAGGATTTCGAATATGAAGAGACCATTGCGGACATTAACCGTAAACTGGCGGGGATTGAAACCATCCTGCTCTTCACAGAACCGGAACTGACTTGCGTCAGCTCTACGATTGTACGCGAGTTATTAACCTATAATAAAGATATCAGCCAGTTTATTCCCAAAGGAATGAAAATGAGTGAATAACACTTGTTAGGGAATAGGCGGTGAGTCAGAAAAGATGATGAAGAAACTAACGATTATACTATCCGTTTGCTTGTGGGCAGTTGCCGCACAAGCCCAGAACTTCGGTTCCGAAGCCATGCGAAAGTTACAAATGGCAGAGTTTGCAATCTCCAATTTCTATGTGGACAAAGTAGATGAAGACAAGTTGGTAGAAGAAGCCATCATCAAGATGCTGGCACAACTTGATCCGCACTCTACTTACTCGGATGCAGAGGAAGTGAAGAAGATGAACGAACCGCTCCAAGGTAACTTCGAGGGTATCGGAGTGCAATTCCAGATGATAGAAGACACCCTGTTGGTGGTACAGCCTGTCAGCAACGGCCCTTCCGAGAAAGTCGGTATCCTTGCCGGTGACCGTATCATTGCCGTGAATGACAGCGCTATTGCCGGAGTGAAAATGAGTACGGAAGATATTATGAAGCGTCTTCGTGGCCCGAAAGGTTCGAAAGTCAATCTGACAATCGTTCGTCGTGGCGTGCAAGACCCTTTATTGTTTACAGTGAAAAGAGATAAGATACCTATCCTTAGCCTCGACGCCTCTTATATGATTCAACCTAAAACGGGTTATATCCGCATCAACCGCTTCGGAGCGACAACTGCTGAAGAGTTCAAGAAAGCAATGAAAGATCTCCAGAAGCAAGGTATGAAAGATATGATTCTTGACCTGCAAGGAAACGGAGGTGGTTATCTCAATGCAGCCATTGACCTTGCTAACGAATTCCTGGAACAAAAGGAGCTAATCGTATATACCGAAGGCCGGACTGCCAAGCGTAGTGATTTCTATGCAAAAGGTAACGGGGACTTCCGTAATGGTCGTCTCATCATATTGGTAGACGAGTATACAGCTTCCGCCAGCGAAATTGTCAGCGGTGCGGTACAGGATTGGGACAGAGGAATTATTGTAGGCCGCCGTTCTTTCGGTAAAGGCTTGGTGCAACGTCCTATCGACTTACCGGACGGTTCCATGATTCGTTTAACCATCGCCCGTTACTATACTCCATCGGGACGCTCGATCCAAAAACCATACGACAGCACTGTCGATTACAATAAAGACCTGATAGAGCGCTTCAACCACGGTGAGCTTATGAATGCCGACAGCATCCATTTCCCAGATTCATTGAAAGCGCAGACAAAGAAACTAGGACGTACTGTGTATGGCGGAGGTGGCATTATGCCTGATTATTTCGTGCCCATCGACACTACATTGTATACGGATTATCACCGGAACCTGGTAGCTAAAGGAGTGGTTATCAAATTTACCATGAAATTTATCGAGGGACACCGGAAAGAATTAGCTAACAAGTATAAGAAGTTCGAATCATTCAACGAGAAGTTTGTCATTGATGACGATATGCTGGCTACTTTACGGGAAATGGGTGAGAAAGAGGGTGTGAAGTTCAATGAAGAACAATATCAGAAATCGCTCCCACTTATCAAAACGCAACTCAAAGCACTGATCGCCCGCGACCTTTGGGATATGAACGAATATTTCCGGGTAATGAATACAACGAATGAAAGTATACAAAAGGCTTTGGAAATACTGAATTCGGACGAGTATCAGAAGAAACTGAAATAAACTGCAAAAATAATTCGGATAAACCGTACCTGATCACTCCCCTTTGTTGTAGTATAAGTAAAATTACAAAAACAGAAGTAGTATGCGACAGTTTAATTTTACTTGGACAACAATCGGCTGGTTACTGATTGGATACGGTTTATCTTTTATTCCCTCCCACGCACAAGCACAGGCAGTCATCAAGAAGTTCTCATTGGAACTGAAGAATGAAAGCTTGCCCGAAGCACTGAAACAGATAGAAAAGAAAGGGGGAAAAAGTATTCTCTTCACTTACAACGGCACCGAAAGTTATCGCGTGACAGCCAGTATTCACGAAAAGACAGAATGCGAAGCCATAGACATCGTATTGAAAGGTAAACCTTTCGTTTCCGTCGAACGGGAAGAGTATTTCGTCGTACAACGAAAGAAATCAAACAAAGCCATAACCGTACAAGGCAAAGTCTATGACGAGAAAGGAACTCCCCTAGCATTCGTCAATATACTTGCGCTTGCTGCCGATTCCAGTTTCCTGGCCGGGAGCGTGACAGAAGAGGACGGTTCTTTCCGTCTGCCTGCCATAGCCGGGGAAGATTGCCTGTTGAAAGCAACCTATATAGGTTACTGTCCGCAAATTATTTCCTGCCGGCAACAAAACATCCTCCGGTTACAACCCGATACGAAACTGCTGAAAGAGATAGTGGTAACCGCCGGACGCCCATTGATAGAAAGGAAAGACGGAACATTAACCGCCAATATAACCGGAACTCCCCTTTCACTCATGGGATCGGCAAGCGAAATGATTTCACATCTCCCTTTTGTCACAGGTACGGACGGAGAATACACCGTATTGGGTAGGGGCACTCCCGAAATCTATATCAACGGACGCAAAGTCAGGGACAACACAGAACTGAACCGCCTGCAAGCCAACGAAATACTTTCTGCAGAAATCATCACCACTCCGGGGGTGCAATATGGCTCTTCCGTAGGTGCCGTTATCCGTCTCCACACCATTCGCAAACGGGGACAAGGCATGAGCGGCAGTTTCTATACCGATTACTCGCAAGGACATGTACCGATCGGCAACGAAGGCATATCCTTGAACTACCGTACCGGCGGACTGGATATTTTCGTAAAAGGGGACTTTGCCGAAATCAACAATCACCTGACAAGCATCCACAGTCAGGACATTTACGCTTCGTCCGACTGGAACCAATCAACGGAGAACAAAAGCAAACAAACCTATCGCACCTTCAACGGCGAACTGGGATTCAACTACGAAATCGACGAGGATCAGTCATTCGGTATGCGCTATATGCCCGGTACGAACATAGGTAATGCGCATACTACCAATGAAGGGACAACCCTCATTCTGCAAGACGGCAAAGAAGTAGACCACCTGTATGCTCGCCAGCAGACAGATGCGCATACCGGCTGGTGGCAGGCAGCCAACGGATACTACAACGCTACGTTCGGCAAATGCAACATCGACTTCAACGCCGACTATCTGTATGGCCGGGACCGCATCCGTCAATACGCCGAGAACAACGGAACCGAAGACGCCACTTCGAGCAACCGCGTACGCAACCACCTCTATGCCGCCAAACTCCTGATCACCACCCCACTCCGGAAAGGCAAACTCAGTTTCGGAACAGAAGAGACATTCACCAACCGCCACGACATATTTCTCCAAAGCGGCTTCTCCGCCGATGCCGACGACCGCATCAAACAAACTATGTTTTCCGGCTTCATCGACTACAACCTGCCATTGGGGAAGTTCAATATCTTAGCCGGACTGCGATATGAATTTCAACAAACAGATTACTACGAGAAAGGGATTCACCAGGACGGTCAAAGCCCCACCTATCGCGACTGGATACCGGTAGTCAGCATCAGATATACCTCCGGCAACTGGTTTTTCGCCCTTTCCCACCGCACTCTGAAATACAGTCCCAGCTATGATATGCTCACCAGTGCCGTCACGTATCAAAACAAGTACTCTTACCGGAGCGGAGACCCGTTTCTCGTCCCCCAGATACATCGTGCAACTTTCTTCGACGCCGGATGGAAATGGATCAATTTCAGTATTTACTACGACCATTCCTGGAATATGTACACCAGCTACACCCGCCCGTATGACGACATCAATCATCCCGGTGTATTGCTGTTCGGCATGGCAAGCATTCCGCATTCCAACCGCTATGGAAGCAGCATCGTCCTTTCACCAAAATTCGGCATCTGGCAACCTCAACTGACCACCGGCATCAATTGGTTTGACTCCCACGGTACTTCCATAGGCATCACCCAGCACTGGAATGAGCCACGGTTCTATTTCAGTCTCGACAACAGTTTCAACTTCCCTAAAGGCTGGTTCTTCAATATCAAAGGAGTACTGTCGCCCGGAGCCAAACAAAGTTACGCCATTTGGAAAACCGAAGGAAGAGTAGATGCCCAACTGACCAAATCGTTCCTGAAAGACCAGTCGCTAAAAATATCGGTAACCGCCAAAGACATCTTTCACACCGGCTACAGATACTTCACCATCTATGGCGACCGGACATTCAGTTCCAACCGCGATTATTCAGACCAGCAGCGTTTCGGCATCCGGCTGAGTTATCAGTTCAACGCGGCGAAAAGCAAATATAAAGGAACCGGAGCCGGAGAGAGTGAAAAATCGCGTCTGTAGACTCTCTTTTTAAAGAGAAGTGTGTACTTTTGCAGTATCAACCCCCTAAGAGAGCATGTTCCTGTTTCATAAAGACCATACAAAGAAAGAAGTTTTCGAGCAGATGTTTGTGGAAATGTATCCGCGAATGGTACGTTATGCCTCACAATTGACGGGAGATAAAGAAGAAGCACGGGATATAGTGAGCGAAGTGATGGAACAGGTCTGGACACATTTTGAGCAGTTGGATAAGAACGACCGGGGCGGATGGATTTATACCGCAGTCCGCAACGCCTGTCTCAACCGCCTGAAACACCTTCAAGTGGAGCATGATAATGCGAGAGCAATCTACGAAGCGACACTAGCTGATGTGGAGAGCAACTATCAGGAGCACGAAGCGTTATTGCAAAAGGCGGAAGTGATAGCCCGAAGTTTGCCTGATCCTACCTGCACTATCTTACGGCTGTGTTACTACGAGCATCTCACCTATCGGGAAGTTGCCGAACAACTTGGCATCAGTCCCGATACAGTGAAAAAAGCATATATCCAAAGCACTGCGTACATTACGCGAAGTCATGAACGATGAAAATCATGAACGATCAAGGAAGGAGAACAGATAATGGAAGAAAAGAAAAAGTATACTCCCAAAGAGGAATCCCCCGATTACGGACTAACGGGAGATGACTGCCGCCCTTTTTCAGAGGATGCCGGGATACGTCGTTTGCAAAATGCCTTTGGCGAAGCGTTAGGCGATTTGCCCCTACCGGAAGAGACACGGGAAGCATGGACAGCTTTCTCGCAACGACAGGAGCAGAAGAAACGACAAGCATATCGCCGCATATGGCTTTCCGGTGGCATGGCAGCAGCTATTGCCCTGCTCTTAATATTGTGGTCACCCTGGAATAAATCAGACAGTACAGCATCGGATATCAAAATATTTGCCGCTCTCAATGTTCCCGAGCAGGTCACAACACAAGAAAAAAACGGCAGAATAATCGTTTCCACCCCGCCAACGACTATCATTAATCTGACATTAGAAGACGGAACCCACGTGCTGTTAAGTGCAAACAGTCGTTTGGAATACCCCAAAGAGTTTACTCCGCAAAACAAGCGGATAGTAAACCTCACCGGAGAAGCACGCTTTGAAGTGGCAAAAGACAGTCTTCGTCCTTTCATCGTTTCCACCGGAGATATACAGACACAGGTATTGGGGACAGTATTTGATGTAAATGCCTATCCTTGTAATACGCCCACTGTCACATTATATAGAGGACGGGTGCAAGTAGCAAAAACCGACTCTTCGCACCGGAAGGAAATATCACCAGGTCAATCCGCCACATTAGAAACAAATGGTGATATCGTTGTATCAAAGGCTACGCAGACCGAAAAAGAAGGATGGACGGATAATGAGTTTTATTTCGACAACACGAAGATGATGCAAGTATTACAGAGTTTAGGGACTTGGTATAATATCAGCGTCATCTGCCACTCACCCAACCTCTTACAGAAACGGATTCATTTTCGTTTTAGCCGGAATGTTTCGGTAGAAAGTCTGTTGGACGCACTGAACGATTTAGGAATTGCACATTTTCAGTACAAGAATGGGCAGATAATGGTCTATTAAAACCCTAACTTAATTCCCTTAAAAGCAATACGCCTTTAAAGCATTATAAACGTACACTCACTTTTACTAAGGAGTAAAAGTAGTACGACATATCAATGTGAACAAACCACACGAACAATTTAAACAAGTAGTAATACTTTGCTTTCTACCTTTTATAGTTTACCAAGACATCATCTTTCAATTTGGTGGACATATATACTTATCGTAGTGGACATATAGATACACGATGGTGAGTATATATATCCACCACGCTGTATCTATATGTCCACTAAACACTGTGTATTAACCTGTTAACTTTATCATTGGGTATACTCGAATGTCACCGTACCGCGAATATCAGAAGAAGAAGCGGCAATGTATGCCTTAAATTTCCCAGGCTCTGCCACCCAAGTATGCTGTTTATCATCAAAGAATTGCAATGCTTCCGGTTTGATCGTAAACTTCACTTCTTTTTCTTCATTCGGAAGAAGCCGTACTTTCCGGAAGTCTTTCAACTCCTTCACCGGGCGAAGAACACTACACTCTTCGTCGCCAACATATAACTGAACGATCTCTTTCCCTGCTATTTTCCCTGTATTCCTAATTCTTACAGTAAGATCAATACTGCCATCAGCATTCATTGTTTTAGCCGATACCACAGGCTTACTATATTCGAAAGTGGTATAACTCATGCCATAGCCAAAAGGAAAGAGCGGCCGGATCTTCTTCGTATCATACCAACGATAACCAACCAAAATATCTTCTTTATATTCCTGACGGATACTATCACCCGGGTAACTAATCTCACCAAAGAAGTGTGCCGGACAATCTTCCAGTTTCACCGGATAAGAAAAAGGTAACTTACCGCTGGGATTCACATCTCCGCTCAACACATCAGCCAGTGCCTCTCCGCCGACAGAGCCTAAATACCACGACTGAATAATAGAGGGTATCTCCTTCACCCAAGGCATTTCCACCGCATTTCCACTAATAATTACTGCTACCAGATTCTTATTTACTTTCAACAGAGCTTCTATCAAATCATTCTGTCCAAAAGGAAGTCCATACGACAAACGGTCACCACCCTCACAATCCTGAAAATGATTCTTATTCAGTCCTCCGACAAAGATCACCAAGTCCGCATTCATCGCTTTTTCTACCGCGTCATTACGTAAAGAATCTACTGTTGTCTGTGGAATAACATCTGCCCGGCCATACATCGGGCGACCGCTTGTATAGCCTTGTGCATAAACCACATCCTCACCAAACTTCGCTTTTATACCATCTAATGGTGAAACCACCCTCTGAACTTTCAACTCCGAAGAGCCGCCGCCTAACATCAAATTACGGGTAGCATTATCTCCCACAACCAAAATACGTTTATATTTTCCCTGGGGGACGGGTAATAATGCAGGTTGTTTCTTACCTGTCCCATTTTTCAACAAGACAATGCCCTCTGTTGCAACCTCATAAGCTGTACGATAGTGCTCTTCGCTGGTCAGTGCACCGAACGGTTTCCGACGATTCATCGCTGTACGGAAAATCAGACGTAACACACGTGCGGCCTTATCGTTCACTACCTCCATCGAAATCTTACCTTCGCGAACCATTTTCAGATAAGACTTACCCAAATAATAATCATCAAAACCGAATTCCGATTCCGAAGTCAAACCATTGGTATAAGATCCCATTTCAATGTCCAATCCGTACATGGCAGCTTCATAAGTATCATGTGCAGCTCCCCAGTCCGTGATGACGCATCCGTCGAAATTCCATTCCCCCTTCAATATATCATTATTCAGCAATTTGTGATGGGCAGCATGAGTTCCACGCACTTTATTATAAGCTCCCATAACAGACCACGTTTTACCTCTTTCTACAGCAGCCTTGAAAGCAGGCAGATATATTTCATACAATGCACGGTCGCTTAGTTGCACATCGATATGTCCCCGCCATAATTCCTGATTGTTCAGTGCGTAATGTTTTACGCAGGCGGCTACTCCATTCTTCTGCACTCCCTGAATATAAGGCACGCAAAGCTCCGAGGCTAAATAAGGGTCTTCCCCCATATATTCAAAGTTACGCCCGTTGAGCGGGGTACGATAGATATTCACCCCCCGGTCCCAACAAAACATCCTTTTCACGATAACGGGCTTCTTCACCGATGGCCTGTCCATATTTCTCTGCCAATAACGGATTCCAGCTAGCTGCCAGACAGGTCAGTGCAGGAAAAGCAGTACAACTATCGTTCGTCCATCCGGCATATCCCCAATCATTCCAGTTAATTTCGGCACGCACGCCATGAGGACCGTCACTCATCCAGAGTTCAGGAATACCCAAACGGGGACAACCAGGGGAGCTAAACTTCCCTTGTGCATAACTAAGACGAGTTTTCTCCTCCACAGTCATACGGTTCAGCGCATCCTGTACCCTGACCTCTATCGGTTGTGTATCATCCAGATACACCGGTTTTTGTTTCTTGTCTTGAGCAATCACCACCATACCTGTCTGAACAGACAGGAAACATATAGTCAATAAAAATATCTTCATTATTCCCATAATCATTTACAGTTTACAATCTTTTGCCGAGATCTTCACCACGGCTTGCCGAAGCCCTTCCGAAGTAGCTGTCAGCTCCGTTTTTCCCGGTTTCCCGTCATTCTGAATGACAACAAGGCATTTTCCATAAAATGCTTTCCTCTTTTTATCCTTAAAGCGTTCCAACGATACCGGGTTTCCATTATCCACTCCTGCGATGAAACCATTACCTTTCACAGTGAAATTCACCAAATTATCTGCATTCGGACAAAGATTCCCTTCTTCATCCAGCACCTCTACAGTGACGAAACACAAATCTTTTCCATCAGCAGCCAGAACTGAACGATCAGGAGTCAGGCGAATTTCTGCAGGCTTTCCGGCAGTATGAATTTCCTTTTCCGCTACCACTTCATCCTTTCTGCGTGCAATAACCTTCACCGTTCCCGGTTCAAACTTTACACGCCAAACAACATGCAGGTTATCAGCATCTTTACATTTCACTCCCTGCGACTTTCCATTCACAAACAATTCCACTTCATCAGCCTGATTATAATAACACCACATATCGATCTCCTGCCCCGGAGTCCAGTTCCAATGCGGGAAAAGATGCAACACTTGCTTATCTGTCCATTCCGACTGATATAGATAGTAGACATCTTTTGGGAAACCTGCCAGATCGACAATACCAAAGAATGAACTACGTGCAGGCCATCCGTAAGGAGTCGGTTCTCCGATGTAATCGAATCCTGTCCATACATATTGCCCGCTGATAAAGTCGTTGTCTCTGACTAACTTCAGACTTTCTTCATGAGTGTTTCCCCAAGGCACATGACAGTTCTCATAAGATGAACAGGCAAAAGTAGAATCAGCAAAGGGTTTATCCCAACGCTCGGGCCAGATAAACATCCGGTCACTGGGCATACGGTAGTATCCACGTGTCATCAATGCCGAATTACTTTCAGTAATGATAAAGGGCTTGTCCGGAAAATTAGCCGGAACATGAGGAATATCTTTATTATGATAATTATAGCCAATCACATCCAGTGCACCGGAACGGAATAAATGATTGCCGGAATTCGGTTCATTGCATCCGGCAGTGACAGGACGGGTAGAATCAAGCCCTTTCACAAAGCTTACCAACTTCTTCGTCAGCAAAGAGTTGACACTCTCCTCTCCTTCTTTTGCCAGCATTTCAGAAGAATGCCCGAAATTCAGGATCAAATTGGCCTCTTCCAGACTCAATGTATCCGCTTTAGCATCACTCCATTGTTCGAGGACTTCATTACCGATACTCCACATAAAGACAGAAGGGTGATTGCGGTCACGCAAAATAAAGTCATTCAAATCGCGCTCGTGCCATTCATTGAAGTAACGGGCATAATCATGTGCTGTTTTTTTCTTCCGCCACATATCAAAAGCCTCATCCATCACGATAAATCCCATACGATCACAGAGATCAAGCAGTTCGGGTGCGGGAGGATTATGGGAACAACGTATGCCATTGCATCCCATTTCTTTCAGAATCTGCAATTGCCGTTCAATGGCACGTGTGTTGACAGCTGCCCCCAGACAGCCCAGATCATGGTGCATACATACCCCGTTAATCTTGGTTTGCCTACCGTTCAATGTAAATCCTTTCCGGGCATCAAAACTAAATGTACGGATACCGACAGGAGTCGTATACCTATCCATACATTCCTCGTTTCGCATCACTTTGGTAACCAATGTATACAAATAAGGAGTATCAATATCCCACAACTCCAGTTGTTTTACAGTCAATTGCTGGGCGAAAACAGTTTCTCTGCCAGTTTCCGTTTTTCCGGCCGACCGCGTTCCAGCAACTTCTCTGCCTTCAGCATCCTGCAAGGATGAGCAGACCGTGATATTTTCATTTGTATCACTTTCATTCACAATAGTAGTAACAAGATTCAGTACAGCCTCTCCCTTGTCAACCGATGATGTCGTGACATACGTTCCCCAATCGGCTACGTGTATCGGACCAGTCTTGCTTAGCCATACATTCCGGTAAATGCCACAACCTGAATACCAGCGTGAATTAGGTTGCTCCGCATTGTCCACCCGAACAGCCAGCACATTGGGTTCATCCCATTTCAGATAAGGGGTCAGATCATAACTGAAACTGATATATCCATAAGGACGTACTCCTAACGAAACACCGTTAATGAATACTTCCGAATTCATATATATTCCGTCAAACTCAATGCGGAAGATCTTTCCTATATCTGCTTTGTCTACACTAAAAGTTTTGCGATACCATCCAACTCCACCCGGAAGCGCCCCTCCCCCTGTGCCGGAAGGATTTTCACAGCTAAAGTCTCCCTCAATCGCCCAATCATGAGGCAGATTCAATACCCGCCAGTCATTGTCGGCAAAACCGGGTTGTGCAGCTTGTAATCCGTCTCCCAAGTGGAAACGCCAATCCGCATTAAAGTCAGACCGCTCGCGTGGAGAAATGGGGGAAGAACTGTTACATGCTCCCAACAGCATCAGACAGCTCCCCAATATCAAATATTTCAATTTACCAATCATCATCATCGGATTATATCATCCAGCCTACAGTTTCAATGTCTGCTTGCTGCCATTATATTTCACAGTCACCCCTTTCGCATTCAAATCAAACGGTTGGGCTTTCTCCTTATTGACCGTAACCACAGTGAAGGTGCGTTCCTTCAGCATACCCGGAAATTCTCCCTGACGTTCACCAATCACTAAGGTCTTGGTAGCCTCATCATACTTCATCGGTATCATGGCATACATCCCTTGTTCATAGTTATAATTCACGCCCTCATCTTCGTACAAAGTAAATGCTCCATCCGCTCCCTGATAAATATACAAACGAATATGATCCGCCGGTCTTTCATCCGTATACTGAATATCATCACCTAACGGTACGATAGCTCCCGCACGCACATACAACGGAATCCGTTCATAAGGCGCATCTATCATTTTCTTTTCTCCACCGGACTGAAACTTGCCGGAATAAAAATCATACCAACCTTCTGCTTGGGGGAAATAGATTTCACGGCTCCGATCACCATAGCGATAAACCGGCGATACCATAAACGAAGGGCCGAACATATACTGGTCACCAATATCATTTACTTGGGTATCCGCTGTAAAATCCATGACTAATGGACGCATGATTGTATAATCATTAAACCAGGTCATGCCTGCCAACGAATAAATATACGGCATCATATTGTAGCGCAGTTTGGTATAATAAACAACCGATTGGTAGGCCGGATGTCCTTCCGGTGCAATCTCCCATATTTCACGGAACGGGTATTGTCCATGTGCACGATACAGAGGAACGAATGCACCGAATTGATACCAACGGGCATTTAATTCACGCCATTCTTTATAATCGGCATTTTCCGTCTTTGTCGCATTCCATTGCTTCTGTCCCGCCACATAACGGTTCTCTACACAAAAGCCGCCAATATCCATTGTCCAGTAAGGTATTCCACTCATGGCGAAATTAAGTCCGGCAGAAATCTGTGCCTTCATATCCTCCCAACGTGTACCGATATCTCCGCTCCATGTAGCTGTAGAATAACGCTGTAACCCGGCAAATCCCGAACGGGTCAATAAGAACACACGTTTATTATTATCCACTCCGCGCTGACCGTCATAAATGGCTTCTGCATTCATCAGTGCATAAGCATTGAAAAATTCCGTAGAGGAACCCAACGCCGTAGGTCCGCACAAAGCCTTCCGATATTCCAAGTCGGTACAGTCACGTACATTCGGTTCGCTGGCATCCATCCACCAGGCATCGATACCCAACGGATAATAGTGCTCATACATCTGCTTCCAAAACAGTTTACGTGCATCCGGATCATAAGCGTCATAAAAACCATAATGGTAACCGGGGCCTACCCAATCTTTCAAACTATCCCTGACAGATTGCTGATACATCCACCCATTCTTGTCGAACTCCTTGAAATGTTCGGTAGTAACATAGAACTTAGGCCATACCGAAATCATCATACGCCCATGCATAGCATGAATGGAATCGACCATTGCTTTGGGATCCGGAAAGCGTACCTTATCAAACTCATGACTTCCCCAGGCATTTTCCGGCCAGTGATTCCAATCCAGTACGATATTATCCACCGGGATTTTACGATCACGGAAACCTTTCAGTGCGCCTAACATTTCATCTTGTGTATTATACTTCTCCCGGCTTTGCCAGAAACCCATTGCCCATTTCGGCATAACAGGCGACTTTCCGGTCAGAGTCCGATAGCCACTGATTACTTCATCCATATCCTCACCAACCACAAAATAATAATCAAGCTGCTTTGCCATCTCGCTCCACCATGACTGTTTTCCCTGTTCTGCCGGATCTACAGGAGTCAATGCCCGCAGCCCGCAATAAGACTGCCCGCCATCAGGCTGCCATTCAATTTTCAACGGCACACGCTTCCCTGCTTCCAGATGAACAGCAAACTTATAGCTATTAGGATTCCATGCAGTCCGCCAACGTTCCGGCACCACCGGTTCATTATTCAAATAGACCTTGACATATCCGGCGTAATAAAGAATAAACTTAAATTCTCCTGTTTGAGCAGGTTCTATTTCACCTTCATAAGTGACCTTAGCCCCCATCAACGGCAATTTCTCCGGAAGATTCTGAATCGTTTTCAGATTCTCAAAATAAATAGAGTCTTCCCGACGAACCAACGTCTCTCCTTTTTTCGGCACATAAGTACCGGTAAGCGCACCTTCCCGACCTGTCTTATCATAAAGCTTAAAGACCCGGTTCAATTGGGAGTAGTCATTCGGATTACCGAAACGGCACAATGAATAGCTATCCAGCAGTACACCATAATTCTTATTTGAAACAACGAATGGAACAGAGACTTTCGTATTGTATTGGAACAGTTCTTCGTTCTTACCCTTATAATTAAATTCATCCGCCTGATGCTGCCCCAATCCGTAGAACGCTTCATCTTCAGGAGATTCAAAAACCTGGCAGATCGTATATCCCTTTGTTCCTTCTACTTCGATTGGAGTAAACTTCTTTCCTCCTCCCTTGTTTTCCTGCAGGATTAACTTTCCGTCTTTATCCGCAAACCACACCTCTCCGGTACTGGCCAATACGGACGCTTTCACTTCTTTTGTAGACACTGTAATCGTATCGCCATTCTGCATGACGGCAAATGAGATTTGTTTCTCCTGCGGAACAACAATCAAACTTTGCGGATCGGCAAACTTGCTGTCGGCAGTAGCAGAAACACGGATTAACTTATCTCCCATCACTTGCAGACGAACCAGTCGGGGACCTCCTGTTACTTCCTGTTGTACTTTAACTATCACGCTATCGCCTGTCTCCTCATAGACCTTATTGGCACATGCTCCGAAAAGAAGTCCCGGCAACAGACAACAGAAAATGTTTTTCATATTCATAATCATACCTACCTTTAGGGTTCAACAATATATTTTCTCATATCGCAAAAGTAAGTACTATAAATGAAAAGCTCCCCTTCTAATGTTTTATAGAAGGGGAACTTTTAAACAGTGACCGGACGATATGTTTTTTTCAGAGGTATCATTTGTTATTTCCCTTCTTTTTCCTGGTAAACAGAGGGCAAAACACCAAATTCATCCTTGAAATAACGACTGAAATATTTAGGGTTATTAAAGCCTACTTCGAAGGCTACCTCAGATACATGAAGCTGGCTTTCACGCAATAATTGCGCTGCCCGTTTCAAGCGGATCACGCGGATAAACTCAATCGGTGTCTTTCCTGTGATCTGGAGTAATTTCTTATACAGATGCACACGGCTCATACCCAGTTCCCGGCTAAGCTCCTCTACCGAGAGTTCGGTACGCGACATATTATCTTCCACATACTTGATTGCTTTCTCTATCAATTTCTCATCCAATGAAGTAACCACAATCTCACTGGGGGCAGGGTCAATCATTCCCTGGGTGACACGATGATAGCGGCTTAATTCTATCAGTTTACGGATACGCAACACAAGAATAGTCATATTGAACGGCTTCGTTACATAATCGTCCGCTCCTGTCTGCAATCCTTCCAGCTTCGCTTCGGTATTCTGCCGTGCTGTCAGCAAAATCACAGGGATATGCGCTGTGCGCTTATCCTGCTTTATCAGACGGCACAACTCATTACCATCCATTTGAGGCATCATCACATCACTGATAACCAGATCGGGCAATTCTTCCTGCATCATCTCCCATGCTTCCTTACCACTCACAGCCAGTTTGACACGATACTGCAATTCCAGACTATAACGCATAAAGATACGGAAGTCTTCATTATCATCTACTATCAGCAACAATGGGAAATCCTTACGTTCCGTTTCCTCTCTGGTTTCCTCTTTTATCTCCTTATCTTCTTCCTCCCCGGCCGGTATACCTGTCTCTGGCGGCAATTGCACCTGTGTCTCCACATGCTTTACCGGAAACTGAATAACGAAAACGGAGCCTGTTCCTATATTATCAAAGACCTTCACTTCTCCCTCATGCAGAGTTACAAAGTCACGTACCAAACTCAAGCCGATACCATTTCCGGTAGTTTCCTCTACCCCTTTATGACCCGCCTGATAGAAACGTTCGAAGATATGTTCCTTATCCACCTCACTAATTCCTATTCCAGTATCAGCAATCTTGATCTCCAGCATATCAGGAGTTCCTGCCACATGCTCTATCATCACCGTCACCCGTCCTCCTTCGGGAGTAAACTTAAAGGCATTGGAAAGCAGATTCATGACAATCTTTCCCACCTTGTCAGCATCAAAAGCCATCGAGAATGTATCTATCCCCGAGAAGAAAGAGAACTGAATATGTTTCTTATCCGCCATCAATAGGAAAGAGTTGCAAACACTATGCACATACGAGATAATATCTCCTTCCGACAGAGACAACTGATGAGTGCTCATCTCCCCTTTACGGAAATCGAGCAGTTGATTGACCAAGTGCAACAACCGCTGCGCATTGCGATGCATCAACTGCAAACGTGTACTTTGCAATTCATCGGTTGTTTCTTTCAGCATACCCTCCAAAGGAGAAATAATCAATGTAAGCGGTGTACGCAATTCATGGCTGACGTTCGTGAAGAAACGGAATTTCATATTATTGATTTCTTCGTTCTTCGCCACCTCGCTTTCTATCTGCTGAAGATGAAACTTCTCACGTTCACGTTTCAGCATCCGGTAGCGTGCCAGAAAAAGCACGACCACCAAACCGATGGCATACAACAAATAGGCCCACCATGACATCCAGAAAGGAGGATTGACTACAATACCCAGCGTCGCTTCCTTCACGCCGACATAACCGTCACTATTTACCGCTTTCACTCTCAAAACATACTTTCCCGGTGCAAGATTTGTAAAAGTCACATTGTGTACTCCTAACGGTAAAGTTAGCCAGTCATTATTAAACCCTTCCAACTTATACATATATTGAGTTTTCTCCGGTAAATTATAGTTATCCGAAGCAAAAGATACACTGAAAATGTTCTGCTTATAATCAAACTCGACATTTTCTACATCGTTCAATTCCTTTTCTATCAACACTCTTCCACCATACGACTGTCCCACCTTTATCGGCTCATCAAACAGCGAAAGACCTGTAAACATCACAGTAGGCAGCATTTTATTATAGCGTATATGATCCGGAGCAAAAACATTTACCCCATATAAACCTCCAATGGCAATGATTCCATTGTGCAAGGTTTTGATAGAACGCTGGTTAAAATCACAATTCTGCAATCCGTCCTCACTATTATAAGCCCTGGAATCAAAAAGGTAACTCCCTTTTCCGTCAGAAGTTACTGTCACCCGGATTACCTTCCTACTGGTCGATACCCACATATTACGCTCCTGATCTTCCGTAATCGCAGCAATAAAGCTTCCTTTGGCCTCTGCAACAGGAGATAAATCAAGAAACAGATGGCGTCTTATATCATATACATTCAATCCCTCACGTGTAGCAATCCATATCAGTCCCCGGCTATCCTTGTACACATGATTAACCGCATCGTTCGACATTTTCATGCTACCGCTCTGACCTTGAACTTTTTTTATTTCACGAGTACGCATATCCATCATACCTACTCCCTGATTAGCAGTTCCGAAAAATAATGTATTATCATCTCCCCAACACAAAGAGGTAACATTATTTTCCAGCAGAGCCGAGTTATTACTCGTATAAGTCTCAAAAGTACCGGACAACGGTTCCAAACATTGTAAACCACCTCCTAAGGAAGCAATCCAGATCCTCCCCTTATCATCTTCCACCAATGCCCAGACATTATTACTTGCCAGAGCATTTCCGGCACCCTCCTTATAAGAACGTACCTGGGAACCATCCATACAATACAGCCCTCCATTAAATGTTCCGACCCATAGTTTGCCGTCTTTTGACTTTAGCATAGACACGACCGGATTCGGCAACTGTCCTTCGGCATCTCTCCAGAAAGGTTCCGCCTTTCCTGTTGAACGGTTCCACAAAAGAATCCCATGGTCATTCGTTCCCAGCCACAATTTATTTTCATCTGCCTGCTCTATGCAGGTAATATCTCCCCATTCATACATATTGAACTTAAAGATACTTTCACTATAATAAGATACTCCTTTCTTATAAGTTCCCACCCACATGATACCATCTCTATCAGCATATAAGTCATAAATTGTATTATGAGGCAAACTCCGTCCATTGTCATCATGGGCAACAAGAGAAGTCACTTTTCCAGTTTCTTTCTCAAGCACATCTATACCGTCATAATCCTTTCCAACCCAGATTCTGCCTTCTATATCCTGTGCCACCGTATGAATGATTACGTCCGGACGTGACGACCAAATACCAGTCAAGTCTGTCCGCCAACTTTTTGTTCCGCAGTCATACACCCAGATTCCCATAAGACTATATGCCCAGATACAATTGTCTCTGTCTACAAAGAGCGAAAGTTCTATCTTCTTCCCTTCCGGAATATATTTTTTGATTTCATCAGACTGCCATTTTACTGCTAATGTGGAACGATCCAGGCAAACAAGTAGTCCTGTATTATAAATCAACAAGATCCCGTCACTACATTCTGCCATTTGTGTTACTCCATATTCCGGTAACGAATGTTCCATGTACGAGAAGAAAAGTCTTTTTCCGCCTTCCTTGTAACAGTAACATCCCTCACCTGCCACACTAAGCCAGGTATTCCCTTCCCGGTCTACAAAAACCTGTTCCGGAACTCCCCATGACTCGAGATTCTTCATAAATCCGGTAACATCTGTGATAAAGCAATCCCGTTCCTTGTCAAACAATACATATCCCCGGGCAGTATTTATCCAAAACCGTCCATCAGGCATTTCTACAATATCAGTGATATAATTATCCGGCAAAGATCCCGGCTCGTCCTCGGCATGATGGTAAACCTTAAAAGTATATCCATCATAGCGGTTCAATCCGGCAGTCGTGCCAAACCACATGAACCCGTCACGATCCTTATAAATAGTATTTACAGAATTATTAGACAATCCGTCCGATACTTCCAGATGCTTGAACAGATAGGATTGTGCAGACACAATCCATGAAGTGAAAAGTAAAGCTAACAATAAAAGGCTCTTTCTTATCATGTTTTTCAGATTTGTACAAAGGAAATAAAATATTATCAAACAGCCAAGAAAAAGAGTCTGCGGATTATTTGGCGAAATCAACCAACCCGCCAAGAAAAAGACAGTCTGAACGGAGATTCCCGTACAGACCGTCTTTATGGTTTATTGATACTCAATAGAAACAACAGAACAACTCTAATCCGGACTATTCTGTCGCGAGTCCCTCTATCAGAGCGTTATACTCCAATTTGTCATAAATGTCCAACGTATTGCGATTCAAAACACCGTCCCCACGATCCCAATAGAATGGAACCAGTCCATGAGCACGCGCCTGGCGCACTACACATCTGTCGAACGCCGCACGCGACAGGTCATGTCCTCTTTGGGCTTCTTCATCCTGCAATTGACGACGGATAGCCGCAAACTCACCGATGAGTACCGGAATATTCTGTTCTACAAACCGGGTCTTCAGCTTCTGAAATTGAGCTTTCATGTATTCCTCTCCGCCAATATTGTCCCAACGACCTTCGTAATTGCCAACAGCATACCCGCGATTCTCTTCTCCCCAGAAATAGAAAGCCTTTCCCCAACTCTCGTCTTTCTCCATTCCGCAGAATTGCCACGAACTGTAATAATGCACTTCAACAATCATACGCCCGTCCGTCGGGTCTTCGGGTAACTGCCCCATCCATTGGATAGTTTTGTCAATATCCGTAGCAGGTCCCTGTACTATGAGATTACGATACACATTTTTCCCTCCCGTAGCGCGAACGGCATCTACAAATGTCTGTTCATACTGTAGCAGTACTGCCATATCATCGGCATCCTCAACATTCGGTTCGTTGCAGCCAGCAAAAATCAGATGCTCGTCATAATTTCTAAAGAAAGTAGCAATCTGACGCCACAAAGCCCGTTGCTTTTGGTCTACAGCTTTATTATAGCCGTTTGGTATATCATTCTCCAACCACCCACCATCCCAATGGATATTAAGAATAACATACAGTTCGTTATCCACACAATAGTCTACTACTTCTTTCACACGGTTGAGCCACGACGCCTGTATCTCATAGCTTCCATCACTTGCCAGATAATCATTCCAAGCACAAGGAATGCGTACCGCACTAAATCCAAGTTCCTTTATTTTGGTAATCATGGCTTTGGTAGTAGCCGGATTTCCCCAAGCGGTTTCTCCACCGGTAGCTTCCAGCGAATTACCCAGATTCCATCCAATCGCGATTTCCTTCATCAATTCCATCGCATTCTTCTCCATGCCTGTCATATCTGCTTCCGGTATCGAAGAAACCTGTTGAATCACGGTAACCGATTCTATAAGGTCATTCAGCATGAATGTGATGACGGCTTTACGAACTTCATTACCAACGTTGGGATCGGCGGTAAATGTCTCCACCTTTTCAGTCAGAGCACGTGAGGAGTTATGATGCAGCCATCCGGCATCGATCGTTATCTCATAATCTCCGGATGCCTGCATCTTAATAGAAAAGTTTTCTCCTTCACCGGCAACTGTCACTTCGTGTGTTTCCCCCACTAAAAGATCACTGGCAAGCTGACTCACCTGTACCACCTCATTCATTTCACTTCCTGTTACCTTAATCGTAGTCGAACGGGATTCTGTATCAGGATTAGCAGTTACACTAACCAAATACTTGCCAGTCTTTTTTGAGTCCGATTCCTGCCGGGTGATGCTGCACCACTCCGGCGAATCCGACACTACTTCATAAGACACATTTGATTGTATATAGAGTAAAGTCTCGCTTCCATTCTTACCGAAAGTCAGTTCTTGCTTTGAGACTGTGATGAAAGGAGTTTCCGCTACTTCATCTTCCGTACAGGAAATAAGCAAAACACCTGCCAAACAGAAAATATAATAAGTCCAAAGGCTACAAATCTTATTCATACTCATTCAATTACAAGATTCTTAAAGTATCTATAGTAACGTTCACTTTATCCGGTTCTGCAATGTCACTGAACATATCAATGATATCAATCACAAATACGATTACACCGTTATATGCCGCTTCTGGTTTAATGTTGATAGTATAAGTACCGTTGCCTTTCACTTTTACATCACTCGTACCCGAATAACTAGGCCACCAACCACTTGCCGTACACATCAGACCTGCATTATATTCCTTGGTGGCCGCATCGCCACTCAGTCCGCTAATAGTGAAAGTCAGTTCCATTGAATAGTCGAACACAATGCTTGCCGGATCAACCGGAGATGCAGACGCAGTCTGACCATATTGATTGTACAGTTCGATACGGAAATTATTCTTATCGTTCTCCAGATGTCCCCACACCAATTTATTGTTGTCAACAGTAATAGTGGTTGCCTCCGGTTCTGTGCTTCCCCCGGCATTGGGCACAAAATGATAAGCCTGGTATTCATCCTTTTCAGAGCTGCGTGCACCAAGCCACATACCCATCACCGATCCTCCTACACTCTCAATACTTAAGATACGGAGTTGGTTGTTAGCATCTGCTCCAAACATAATATCACCACCTCCGATGTGATAGGCAGGCAAAGGCAAGCTGAAGGTATAAACACCTTTTTTATCCAAACTATAGGTTCCGTCCGAAGAAGTACCATCGGGCAAAATAAGGGAATATGTCATCGTACTTGAATTCAAAGTCAAAGCAAGTTTCTCCAATCCGCTGACCGGAGCTGCCCAATCAGGATAGTTACCGGCCGTAAAGTTATTCATCAGGCTACCATCCAGATTTGCCCAGTCGAACGGAACATCAGGCGACATCGTCCATTTGATTTCTGTGGTCACGACTTCTGATACCATGTCTTCCCATCCGTCAGGCAATACCGGTTCCGGATCGGGTTTATCTTCAGGCACATAATTGTCGGCATATTCTTTTGAAACAAAGTTCCATATCAACCACCAGGGTCCTTCACTATTGTCACGCATCACCCCGATTCGCAGATGATTTTCATCCAGTTCGAGCAACTTCAGATTCCGGTTCCAGTTCGTACTTCTGTCCGACCATGAAGGCGTGTGCAACAGTTCACAGTCAGTAAACGTGATGGTATGATCGTCCACATTGAGCATAAATGTACCTACGGTTGTACTCTGTGAAGAAGAATTATAAACTGTCACATTCGCTCCGCCAGTCAGACCGAAAGTCATCGTACTCTCCCAGATGGCATCATCTCCCGAATGACCGACGCCCGGATCCCAGTTGGCACTCCAGTTGTTCCACTCTACGGTCGTGCTCGGATCAGCATAAGTCACTTCACCCGCAGCAAAGCCATACGAGCCGTTATCGAAAATCCAAACCTTCTCATTGTTGACCCCTCCCGACAAATAAGTCCATAAAGCATCATTCACAAATTCAGCACAGAAGCTGTCGATGGAAAACTTTGCAGCGGGACCATACACTATTCCGGCTCGTGTCTGTACACCGAACTTCACGCTATACTCCCCCTCAAACGGCATCTGCAACTTAACTTCCGCACTCTGACTCCGCCCTTGCGGATGTTCCCAACATACCTGATAACTTGAAGGCATCAGACTTTTCAGATAAACAATATTCGGATTCACCGCATCATGCGTGATCGAAAAAGCAATTCCTTCAGCCAGATCATCCGAAACGATATCCTGACTTCCCAATTCATAAGTTTCGGGAGTACATGCCGACAACAATGTGACGAGCGTTGCCAGCAATGCTATATATAACTTTGATACAATCTTATTCATAACTTCCATTTTTTAATACCAACCTACATTCTGTTTCAAAACGCCATTCGAAAGTGTAATCTGATTATTCGGAATCTGAGAAAAACCTCGCTTGCCGGTAATATTCGAAACTGTAATGCTTACATCCTCGGGATTTCCCCCGCTGACAACCGACGTAGTGCCTGCAATCTGCGAAGCGGCATAATCCACACCCTGACGCAGCAGGTCCCAGTAACGCTGTCCTTCAAAAGCAAACTCCAGCATACGCTCCTTTATTATATTTTCTTTTGTGACCGCAACTTCCCGATAATCACCTGAAACCGACAAGTTTCCCTTACCATCATTCACCGTATAAGCACGCTGACGTACTTGATTGAGATATGCCTGTGCGCTCGGACTTCCTAATTCAGCAGCCATCAACAACACATCAGCATAGCGCATCACAATGAAATCCTGATATTGTGAAATCTGGAAATCGCCTTTGCCTAAACCGGAAACTTCATCAACAAGCGACCATGCACCGGACTTTTCATCTTTGACCCATTTCGACATCGGAGTATATTTCTTTACCGCATATCCGGTGTATTCACGTTGGTCGGCATATGATTTTGCATATTCCGAATCATCGGCGATACCTTCACTATCCAGATTGATGATAGAAGCTTCACGACGTGCATCACCTGCACCATAGACAGTCCACATTTTGGGATTGACCGTACATCCTCCCCATCCTTTTCCGTAAGGTGCATGATTCAAATAACTACGTATTCCCATATAGACCAGCCAGCGGTTTCCATCATTATTTCCGTCATAGTCTTGCGTATAATTAAATTTCTGTGCCAATACCACCTCCTTATTACCTTTTCCGGCATAGGTTGTAGTCTGTGTATAATCACCTGTCGCCGCATTTCGGCTCCATGAAGTGGAAGCAGCCGGCCACAAGTTTTTGAATTCTTCAACCAGCCCGTAGCCTTCGGTCTCCGCAACAGAGATAAAATCTTCCAATCCCTGCAATACCGAAGCTTTGGTGACACCTTCTACCTGAGGTTCTTTACCGTAATAGCCTGTATAAAACAAGTAAACGCGAGCTAACAGCGCTTCAGCAGCAAACTTGGTTATATGACCGTCATTCGAAGCAGCTGCACTTTTAGGGTATGCACCTGCCGGAATATTATCCGCAGCAAACTTAAGATCGCTAAAGATAAGATTGTACACCTCTTCCGGGTTGGCCTGTGCACGGTTCTCATTCACAGGTTCAGTGAATAAGGGAATATTTTCCCAAAGGCGGACCATATCGAAATAACACAAGGCGCGTAAGGCACGACATTCACCCATATAAGTATTTCTCGTCTGGTCACTTGTCCAGGATATCTGACCTTCATGAGCCAGAAGTTCATTACATCGATACACTGCTGCATAATAGTTGGTCCATTCCGTTTCCAGCAAGTTCATATCGGAAGGAGATTGCGTAGCATCGAAGCGATCTATCACCTGATAGTTGCGGGCGTCAGTATTTCCCATACCGGCAAAGCACTCGTCCGCCATGATTTGCGAAGCAAAATAAAAAGCACATGCCTGACTGGACGTAGTACACTGCCAGCCATCATAACACCCTATCAATGCCCGCCACGCATCACTCTCAGTCCGGTAGAAGTTACCGGTAGTAGATTCTTTCTTCGATTCCACATCCAGAAAGCCTGCCGTACATCCCGTAAGTGACATCACGGCTAGTCCCATTCCCACTATATATAATTTCATATTATTCATATTCTCTGATTTTTTTAAGGTTATAAATTAGAACTTCAGATTGACACCAACGAGGAATGTACGCGGACGAGGATAATACCCCAAGTCGATACCCGATACCCAGTCGGAGGTTCCGTAACCAATTTCGGGATCCATGCCATCATATTTGGTGAAAGTAAACGCATTCTGTACCTGAATATACAAACGGGCCTGACTGATAGCTTTGAGTTTAATCAGCTTGGCAAAGTCGTAGCCCAAGGTGATGTTACTAATACGCAGGTAATCACCATCTTGCAGATAAAGATCAGAGAACTGCCAGTTGATATTAGTATCCGTCACACGAGGCATCCGGTTGGAGGTTCCTTCTCCGGTCCAGCGGTTCAGGATGGCAGTCGTATAGTTAGCCTTGCTATTGGCATGATTACGGTACGATTGCACAATCTGATTGCCAGCGGCTCCATAGGCTACCAATGAGAAATCAAAATTCTTGTAGTTAAATCCGACATTGAATCCGTAGGTAAAATCGGGAGTGCCATTGCCCAAATCCACCTTATCGTTATCGTCGATAATTCCATCCTGATTCTGGTCTACGTAGATAACGTCACCCGCTTGTGCGTCGGCCTGCAGGATGCCATGCTTTCCGTCGGCATTCCAGTTGGCAATCTGTTCTTTGTTCTGAAAGATACCGGCAGTTTCGTATCCCCAGAAGTAACCGATAGCATGACCATTCTGTGCACGGTAGAACTCCGGTGTATTATCATACAACATATTGATTTTGCCGTGAATGATACCATCTTCAGTAGGAATATTCCCTACCTTATTCTTGTTATATGCACCGTTCACACCAATATTATAATTGAAATCTTTACCTGCTTGGTCATTCCAGGTTAAAGCCAGTTCAAAACCTGTATTCTTCACATCGCCGCCGTTGATAAAAGGTGCACCCGTTCCTGCCGTAGCCAGAATAGGAGCTTCCACCAGCCAATCTTTAGTTGTCTTGATATAGAAATCGGCGGTCAAACTCAAACGGCTTTTTAAGAAACGTGCGTCAATACCTATATTGGTCTGTTCCGAGGTTTCCCAAGTTACGTTCTCATTGGCCAGACGGCTAGGATACGCCCCCCAGTAACCGGACTGTGCCGGAGCACCATCAGTTGTTCCGAAGATGTAATGGGTATTGGAAGAGGTGATAGGAGCCGTATACTGGTAATTATCGATGTTCTGATTGCCGACCTGCCCCCAACTTGCACGCAACTTCAGATAATCAAGCCAATTCTGAGTATTCTCCATGAACTTTTCATTTGAGAGAGTCCATCCTGCAGATATAGATGGAAATACACCGTAACGGTTGCCACGTGCAAACTTCGATGAGCCATCAGCACGCAAGGTGGCATTCAGCATATAAGTTTCTTTCCAGTTCCATCCGAAACGTCCAAAATAAGAAACGGAGCGACTTTCATCATGCGGATATCCATCGACAGACATTCCGTCGTCGGCGCTCGAAGCTGTACCATTACCTACATAGGCATGATCCCAGTCGTCAAAGCCTTCTCTCAATGCACCGGTTTTGGCCTGCAGGTAAGTACCGGAATAGCGATATACTTCCATTCCGACTAAAGCATTGAATGCATGTTTGCCGCATGTCCAGTCATAAGCAGCCGTATTGGTCCAAGTCATTCCTAAAGAATGATTCATATTTTGGGTGGCTGATGTACGAGTCGTATTATAAGTATAAATTGAGAATTGATAAAGCGGATTGAAACTACGATATTCCGAAGAACCGTACACCGCCCCGAATACGCTTCTCAACTTCAAGTTCCTGACCGGTTGCAGTTCGGCATATACATTGCCGGAGAATGTTGCCGTCTTGTTCTTGTTGTTGCTGTTGGTCATCATCAAGCCGTAAGGATTGCCGTCACCGTTATACCAATCGGAGTTCGATGTATCGTTATAAGAAGAATCATAAACATTGTTATCGCTATAGATTGGAGCAAGCGGCGAAGTGGCAAATGCGCCGCGCAAAGTATTGTTATATTGGTCGGATACTGAAATACCATTGTTCATTTTGTAGACGAAGCTGACCTGCTCGCCCACTTTCAGCAAATCCGAATCCTTGAATATCTTATGCTCGGAATTGACGCGGAAGTTGTAACGTTCATAGTTCGAAACGTCCTTACCGCCCACTACTCCTTCCTGACTCATATATCCCAACGATAAGGCATAAGTGGAAGTCTTCGAACCTCCGGTGATACCCAATGTATAACTCTGCGTCCTGGTATTGTCTTTAAACATCGAGTCTACCCAATCAGTGTCGTGTACATTTCCATTGGCATCATAAATACTCCGGAACGAACTCCAGTTGTAAGGCGCATTTCCGGAATTAACAGCCTGCTCGTCCATAATGGTCATGTATTCCTTCGCATTCAGCATATTTATCTTACGTGCCACAGTCTGCACACCATAATAGGCATCAAAAGAAATTTGCGCCTTTCCTTCCTTGCCCGATTTTGTGGTAATCAACACTACACCATTGGCAGCCTGTGCACCATAAATAGCTGCCGAAGCTGCATCCTTTAATATATCGATACTTTCTATATCAGCAGGATTCAAAGTGGAAATATCGCCGCCCACACCATCAATAAGATACAGCGGACTGGAATTTCCGACAGTACCCAGACCACGAATACTGACTTTCATATCCGAGCCCGGCTGACCGGAAGTGGAAGAAATGTTCACCCCAGGTGTCTGTCCTTGCATACCTTGCAAAGGGCTATTGGTGTTCATCTTGGCAAGACTCTCACCCTTCACCTGCACCGTTGCACCGGTCACCAGTTTCTTTTTCTGCACACCATAACCCACCACCACTACTTCATCAAGGATTTCGGTGTCTTCCTTTAATATTACATTGAGCGATTTCTGACCCGTCACAACGATTTCCTGCGTAACGTATCCTATATAAGAGAAGACTAAAGTCTGGCCGGATACCACATTCAGCTTGAAATTTCCGTCCATATCGGTTATCGTTCCATTGGCTGTCTCCTTCACCAAGACACTGACCCCCACCAGAGGCAACTCATCAGTAGCCGAGATAACTACACCACTGACAGTTGAAGTTTGTGAAGGAGCAGCCTTCACAGCCATTATCGGCAAACATAATAGAATGATTACCGAAAAGCTAAAGAGATGCACAAATGTGCATTTTCTAAAAAAGTGTTTACTCATGGTATATTGTTTAATAGTTAATTTAAAACATATTGTTTTCTACACTGCAAAATTATATATTCGGTATGTAACTTCGCTTCTGTAATGTTATTCATATAGGGAGCGTTTTGGAAACGATGGGGTGAATTTGTTTTATAAAGGGGATTCATTTGTTTTCTTCCTATTTTCCTTTATACTTAAAGCACCCAAAATCAGCGCACATCTCTGATTCTTTAGAGGCTGATACAGCATAAAGTCCCAAGACAACTCCGGTAAATCCACCTGCTGTTTCAGTGCTTAGATAACGAGTATTCATCTTACCCAAATCATGATATATTCCATTCACTTTATAACCGAAATAATAGTAATTGATATCCGACTTCACCACCAGTTCCACTTCACCACTGGTTGGCAAGGAAACTTCTTTGGCATAATGAGTAATCTCTCCCAGTTTATACCGCAAACCAACAGAACGTTTCTGATCCTTATCCTGACGGACAAATAAATCATAGTGAGAATGAAACTCCATAAAAACGGAAAGTCCCGCTTCATCATTTGCTTCCGCTTTATGCAAGACTACCGGAGCGGATGCTTCCATATCAAAGTGTTCCTGTCGCAAGGCGGCAAAGGTAGGACTTTTCCAGTCACTTAGCGTAACAGGAGTCGCTATCAAACGAAGTTTGCCATCTTTGGTAAAAATATAATTCTTCGCTTCCGGATTTTGCAGATGAATCCATTCGGGAGAAAGTTTTCCTTCTTTAAAGCCTATCCGTTCCGGTCTGCCTTTCATTTCCTGTTGAGGCAGAGTGGTTACATCCATCTCCAAAGAAATAGTTCCGTTGGCATTGACCACAGGCCAGGCATTCTTATCCCAACGCACCGGAGCCAGATACGTTTCACGTCCCAATGTATGATGAGTTCCCGGCATAATTCTGTATGCCAGGCAAACCATCCACCAAGAACCATCAGTGCCTTCCACCAGATCAGCATGCCCTGTTCCCTGAATCGGACTGGATTGTCCCGACTCATTGGCATGGGTCAGAATAGGATTTGCCGGATTTCCCTGATAAGGACCGTCTATGTAACGACTGCGAGCAATCGTTACTTTATGTCCCAATTCCGTACCGCCCTCTGAAATCAGCAGATAGTACCAGCCGTCTTTCTTATAAATGTGCGGACCTTCGGCATATCTGCCCCCGGTACCGTTCCATATTCGTTTGGAAGAAGAAAGCTGTTTGCCTGTCAGGGGGTCAATCTCACACAGGTTGATGTATCCATCCGGATTACTGACCATAAAACATTTGCCGTCTTCAAAATAAAGCGAAGGATCAATGCCTCCTTGTTCGAGCCAGACAGGTTCCGACCATTCACTACGGGGATCAGTAGTATGCACCAGGAAATTCCCTTTACCGGAAACATTAGTCGTAATCATGTAAAACACTCCATCATTGTAACGAATGGTAGGAGCAAAAATACCGCTTCCCGAATTGGCATTAGTCAGATCAAGCTGGGACGGACGGGTCAGACAGTTTCCTATCTGCTCCCAATGCACAAGGTCTTTGCTATGAAACAAAGGCACTCCGGGGAAATATTGAAAGCTGCTGTTGACTAAATAATAATCATCCCCTGCCTTGCAAACACTCGGATCGGGATGGAAACCGGAAATTACAGGATTACTGTAACCTTGAGCCGATGATTTGCATACAGAACAAAGCGAGATGAAAATAAGGAATAAAGCGTTTCGCATATCATATAATTTAAGAGTTAAACATCTTTTGCCGGCCGACGATACAAAAGTAGATGTTTTCCCTCAAGGAGACATGGTATTTCGTTTACACCCGGTCTGCCAAATGTTTTCCCCATACGCACAGAATGTATCTTATTGGGGCATCATATGTATTCAATTGTATTTCGCCCTTTCGAGTGACTGCAAATCTTTCTACATTTGTGGTAGATTTTAAGTCTCACTCTAAAAATATCAACTCATGAAAAGCATTAAGAAAATGGTATTAGTATCAGCCTTTGCCGGTACCTGCCTTACAACTCACGCGCAGGCTACCCCTCCCGCCATCCCAACCGATCCGGCTATTGAAGCTAACATCCGGAAATGGCTTCAAAAAATGACTCTCGAACAGAAGATCGGTCAGATGTGTGAAATCACCATTGATGTGGTGTCTGACCTTGAAACCAGCCGTGAGAAAGGATTCTGTCTAAGCGAGGCGATGCTCGACACGGTTATCGGTAAATATAAGGTAGGCTCACTACTGAATGTCCCTCTGGGAGTAGCACAGAAGAAGGAGAAGTGGGCGGAAGCCATCAAGCAGATACAGGAGAAATCAATGAAAGAAATCGGTATCCCGTGCATCTATGGAGTAGACCAGATTCATGGAACGACCTACACGCTGGACGGAACGATGTTTCCGCAAGGCATCAACATGGGAGCCACTTTCAACCGGGAACTGACAAGGAAAAGTGCCGAAATATCTGCTTATGAAACCAAAGCAGGATGCATCCCCTGGACGTTTGCCCCGGTTGTCGATTTAGGTCGTGACCCTCGTTGGGCACGTATGTGGGAGAACTATGGAGAAGATTGTTATGTAAATGCAGAAATGGGCGTGTCGGCCGTAAAGGGATTTCAGGGAGAAGACCCGAACCGCATCGGAGCATACCATGTAGCTGCCTGTATGAAGCACTATATGGGTTACGGTGTACCCGTTTCCGGGAAAGACCGTACTCCTTCTTCCATCTCACGCAGCGATATGCGTGAAAAACACTTCGCTCCTTTCCTGGCTGCCGTGGGTCATGGTGCATTGAGCGTGATGGTGAATTCCGGCGTTGACAACGGCCTGCCTTTTCATGCCAACCGTGAATTACTGACCGAATGGCTGAAAGAAGACTTGAACTGGGACGGTCTGATTGTAACAGACTGGGCGGACATAAACAATCTCTGCACACGGGATCATATTGCTGCCACCAAGAAAGAAGCTATCAAGATTGCCATCAATGCCGGAATCGACATGTCAATGGTTCCTTATGAAGTGAGTTTCTGCGATTATCTGAAAGAGTTGGTTGAAGAAGGAGAGGTATCTATGGAGCGCATCGACGATGCAGTAGCCCGTGTGTTGCGTTTGAAATATCGTCTGGGATTATTCGACAATCCGTATTGGGATATTAAGAAGTATGACAAGTTCGGTTCTAAGGAGTTTGCTGCCGTTGCCCTCCAGGCTGCCGAAGAATCGGAAGTGTTATTGAAGAATGACGCACATACCCTGCCGATAGCGAAAGGCAAAAAGATTCTGCTGACCGGACCGAACGCAAACTCCATGCGTTGCCTGAATGGCGGATGGTCGTATAGCTGGCAGGGACACGTTGCCGATGATTACACGCAGGCATATCATACAATCTACGAGGCTTTGTGTGAGAAATACGGAAAAGAGAATATTATCTACGAACCGGGAGTCACCTATGCTCCTTACAAAAACGATAACTGGTGGGAAGAAAACAAACCGGAAATTGAAAAACCGGTAGCAGCGGCAACACAGGCAGATATTATCATCGCCTGCATTGGCGAAAACTCCTATTGCGAAACTCCCGGTAACCTGACGGATCTTACCTTATCGGAAAATCAGCACAATCTGGTAAAAGCTCTGGCCGCTACGGGTAAACCTATCGTTTTGGTTCTGAACCAAGGACGTCCGCGTATTATCAATGACATAGAGCCTTTGGCAAAAGCTGTCGTCAACATCATGCTGCCAAGCAATTATGGTGGCGATGCACTTGCTAACTTATTGGCCGGTGATGCCAACTTCAGTGGAAAAATGCCGTTTACTTATCCCCGCCTAATCAACGCTTTGGCAACTTATGACTACAAACCTTGTGAAAATATGGGGCAAATGGGAGGTAACTACAATTATGATTCGGTGATGGATATTCAATGGCCGTTCGGCTTCGGATTAAGCTATACCAATTATAAATATAATAACCTAAAAGTAGACAAACCGACTTTCAATGCCGATGATGAGCTGATATTCACGATTGATGTAACCAATACGGGCAAAGTTGCCGGAAAAGAAAGTGTGTTGTTATTCTCTAAAGATCTGGTGGCAAGCAGTACACCGGACAATATCCGTCTGCGGAACTTTGAAAAGATCTCTTTGAAACCGGGAGAGACAAAGACTGTTACGTTGAAACTAAAAGGAAGCGATTTGGCATTTGTCGGATATGACGGTAAGTGGAGACTGGAAAAAGGAGATTTCAAGATCAAATGCGGTGACCAATGGATTGATATTGTATGCGATCAGACGAAAGTATGGAATACTCCGAATAAAAATACTCTTCATTAATAAGCTTCTTCTCATATATAAAAAATCACTTTTCTCTATCACCTATCACCGACGACAATCAAATACCTTATTCATCGAGGTTTCCGGCGGTGATAGGTTGTTTTTCAACCTATCACCACATCTGTCACCTATCACCGCAAAAAGCACTACTTTCATCACATTTTTGCAAAGACAACCTGAATAACTATGACTTAGAGAGCCATTTCTTTCTTTTCTTCACAGGAGCCATCACCAATTTAGTATGCAGTTCTTTGATCTCACATAAATCGAACCTTTCCTGTATATACACATACATGATGACCAAACGAATGAGTTCTTTATTCGGACATGAAAATTCATCTTTAGACAGTCCGTCTATCACTATATTCAACAAACAGAGAGAACACCGCAATTCAGCTTTTGATAATTGGTCTACACTTTCAATATTTGCAAAGCTAGGCCAGTTTTCTTTCATAAAACTAAGCTTGTCGACGGAGCGTTCTAAATCGTGCTTCATCAGACAGGAACGGGAACAAGTAAAGTTACTCATAACTATCATTTTTAAATTATGTGTTCCCGTTTGCCAATAAAAAAGGCGCGGAAACTATTACTGTACTATCCTCCGACGGCTCTGGTAAGCCTACACCTGAATAATAAGCAATAGCTCCACGCCCGTTGAGATATATAACAAATATATATACAACATGGACGTGGAGACCGGTCACTTATTATCTGCAGGTGTTAAATTTACCAGATTTACGGAGCAGATAATAAAAACACTTTCTCCAATTCAAAAGTAAACATATCTTCTCTCTGAAGACACGCTACAAATATAACTATATTTTTCAGACAATGCCACAGTTGTCACAGTAAAATAGTTTAATTCTCCCTTGCCCTATATCTATCAAATAGAACAAGGCATATAAATACCTACAACAAGTAGGAATACTTTGCTTTTCTCCCTGATATAGTTTATCTTTGCTACCGATATAGTTCATTCTTCATGGCCGTGGCGAATTCCTACCACGGCTGTGGAAAGATACTACCACAGCCATGACGAGATCTCTCCACGGCCGTGGGAAACTAATGATAAAGGCACCGGAAGATAACTATCCCTATGCCTTAGTCCAAGAATAAAGGCAGGATAACTTATAAAAGCCGCTTGATAGCAAACAAACAACAGCTATATAACACCCTCCCTCTAAGTCCGAAGATGATCGATTAGCTTCGCAACAACAAAAAAACAATGTCCTTATAGGCTTACAACGATAAATTTAAAATACGTAGTAATGTATAAGGCAAAAACAAGTAAATAATGGCAATACAATTTGAATTGTACAAGACTCCCCGTCCCAAGGATGAGGAAGGTAAGGAAGTGTATCACGCACGTGTAGTCAACTTCCAACACATTGACACAGACTATCTGGCAAAAGAAATCCAGATAGCAACTTCTCTAACTGAAGGGGATGTAAAGTCTGTTCTCGAATCCCTAAGTCATTTTATGGGGGATCGTCTTCGGGAAGGACAAAGCGTCCATCTGGATGGCATCGGTTATTTCCAGATAAAGCTGAATAGTCAAGAACCTATCACTTCGCCCAAACTAAAAGCGAATCAGATAAAACTCAAAGCCAACATCAGCTTTAAAGCGGATGCCAAACTGAAAAGGTCAGTCAGTGTTGTTCATGTGGAGCGAAGTAAACTGAAACCCCATTCGGCTGTCCTTTCAAATGACGAGATAGACAAATTGCTGACAAACTACTTCAAGAGCAACCCTGTATTAACCCGTCGCGACTTTCAAAGATTGTGCGGCTTTACCCCTACCACTGCCGCACGGCAAATCAAACGGCTGAAAGAGGAGGAGAAGAAGTTGAAGAATATCAATACTTATTATAATCCGATTTATGTGCCGATGCCGGGATATTATGGCAAGGCGGAGATAAAAGAGGATGAAGCAAATACTATACAGCAATAAAGTAAAGAGTATGAAAAAAGTGCCCAAGAAGACACTGCCGATCATTTTGCTGACGTCAGCAAAATGGTATTCCTGATAATAAATTTCCCCCAAAAAAATAACCTATTTTATGGTAGAATGAGAGACACCTTGAAGCGAGGTATCTCTCATTATCTATATCACTCATTAATAAGACCTAAATTCAATTATTCTTATTAATCAAATTGATTACTACCTTCACCATCACGTCCTTTTCTTCCGTCCGGCTTTCGGCAATCATCAACGTAAGTGCCACAAGCGTATTGTTTCCAATCAACTTCGAGCCATCGGATTTATATAATATACCGTTCTTCTCCAGAAACCAAAGAAACAAGAAAGCGGCAATACGCTTGTTACCGTCACTAAACGAGTGATTCTTTACAACAAGGTAGAAAAGCATTGCGGCTTTTTCTTCAATGCTTGGATAAAGTTCCTCTCCACCGAATGTCTGATAAATGGTGTTGATAGAGCTTTTGAACGACTGATCCTTTTCATTTCCAAACAAATCACTGCTTCCGAACTTTTCCTGCAAAAGGTGAATGGCTTCCATAGCTTCTTCATAGGTGGCACGAAATTCTTCAGTAGGAGTCGTGGAGTCTACTTCCAATTGCTGGTAATCGTATTTATCCAGTGTATCCAGACCGTAAGTATAATCGGTAATCACACGCAAGAGTCCATTAGCCTCATCCAGCGTCAGTTGCTTATGCTCGATGACGTTGGAAAGAAGACGCACGGTGCTCTTCAGGTCTTCCAGTTGAGCAGCTTTGACCTGCTGATTAATGGCGTAACCCTTAATCAGGTAGTCCTTCAGGATTTTGTTCGCCCAGATACGGAATTGGGTGCCACGCATGGAATTGACCCTATAACCGACAGAAATAATCATATCAAGATTATAATAAATAATGTGACGCTTGATAGTCCGATTCCCTTCCATCTGAACTTGTGCAATTTTTGCACAAGTTGAGTCTTTCTCCAACTCTTCCGACTTATAGATGTTATTAACATGCTTCACTATGGAAGTTCTATCCGTTTGAAACAATTCCGCCATTTGAGCTTGATTGAGCCACACCGTCTCATTCTCCAACTTCACATCAATGGAAGTTTTCCCATCCTTCGTCTGATAAATGACAATTTCTCCTCTATTGTCCATAAAATGCCTCCTTATTTATGCATTGTGTCCGTCCATTACCTTCGTAGCAATGGACGGACACACAAATGTACAACTTTCAAAAAGAAATAAAAATATAGAGCCGTTTTTAATTATTTGCTCTGAAGCGTTACAATAGAACGCGCCGGAATCTGAACTGTTTTTCCACTTTTCACTGTCTTCACCGGAAGCAAATTTTCCCCTTCTTTATCCGAAGTACGATAAATCTGCCATTGCGTATTTCCTACTTTTTCTTTATGAATAGAAAACTCTTTTTCTTCATTAGCATAGTTTATAACGACTATCACATACGTTCCATCTACGTTTTTGTAAGCAGAACACATCAATCCTTGCTGATCGGTATCGCCATCAGGGATGAAAGCGTTTGTTTGATCGAAAGCCGAAACGGATAGCCGGACTGCTCCCGGACGGATAAAACGGCTATAATTTCCTAAAGCCCACATCAATTTAGAATCTTCTACTCTACCATCCAAGAAGTTATCGTCAGTAGTGTACTCGCGAATCAGTCCGTCTTTGTAATCACCGCCAATGGCACGCCACCATTGCCAGCTTTCAGCTCTGGCATACACAATATCATGATGAATGATACGTGCCACATAGAGCGCTGTCTTCATTGTACGGTCGAAACCATTTCCACCACCAATTTCTTCATCATTACCCATGATGCAAGTCTCCGTTTGCCAGAAGCCCACTTGATGTTTATCTAAGGTATCCCGCAACTGGCAGCGGATATTACGTAATTCACTTAACGGAGTCGTTGTCCAATAGCTATGTCCAAGCATCAGGCGGGGAACATTCGGAGTATCTCCTAAATATGTATCTACACTATCCGGACTGAAAAAGGCTTGAATCTGATAACCCCGTTGCCAATCTGTTTCGTGAGTGCGGAACATACAGCGATAATCGGAAGATTCATTCACTAAAATCTGCGTATCCATATTCCGGCTTACAAATTCTTTGCTTAACAAACGGACAGTATGAGCTACTTCTTTGTTGGTTGCCGGACAACCTTCCTGTTTCGGTCCTACCCAATTCCAGTGTCCGTCCGGTTCGTTGAAAGGACAGATGTAGTTGAACTTGATGCCATCATGTTTTTCCACTCCCTGTATTACATCTGCCAGAAAACGGACGTACTTTTCATAACAATCCGGCTTCAGATTTGCCGTACCTCCACGACCGGTATTGGTTGCCAATCCGTTCTGTGTATAATGTACGGGAGGCGAGTTCAGGAAAGCCAGGAATTTATTGACTCCCCGTTCCTTTGCCAGTTTCAGAAAATTGCGTTGTCCTTGTTGCTTGTTCCAGTCGTACATTCCATCTGCATTGAGGAAACACTCGGCTCGCATCCAGGGAGAAGCAATCTGGCTGTGCTCCCCTTGTTCCGCACTACCTGCTCCGACATTGAAACGCCAGAGGGACAGGCCGATGCCTTTCGGCTGTCCGTTCGCATCATTCTCCGTACTGAACAGCCAATCGGCTACCTGGTTGCGTTTTTCCTCCGGCCAAAGTCCGATAAACTGCATACTCCAAGCGTCTGAAGCACTGAAATATGCCATCGTTTGACAGGGCTTATCCGTTTCTATCTGATAACTTACATCAGGTACAGATTGAGAACATCCACCCGCCACACATACAAACAGAAAACCTAAAATCGCTACTCTCTTTTTACCTATAATCCTATTCATCTATAATCTTCCATTATTCAAATCATACAATATAATTCCGTCCTGAAACAACCTGACCATCTACCAAAATCAAGAAAGATATTATCAAGGAGTAGGTATTACCTGCTTAATGCTCCCATCTTCATTAAATTCCATACGATCTATACATACTTCACGATGAACACCGGGATCACTTTTCAGATAATTCTTATTGATGCGATGATAAACAATATACCACTTATCAGTGCCGGGAATTTGCAAAACAGCATTATGAGCAGGACCATATATTTCCTTTTCCGGGTTTTGAATCAGCACAACTGGATTATCAGCCACTTTAATCGGTCCCAAAGGTGATGTTGAAGTGCCATAAGCTACATGATAATTGGGAGAACCAGTATCATCTACCGACCACATAAAATAATAAAGCCCGTTACGGTAGAATACATAAGCCGCTTCACGATAAGCATAATCCTGCAAAGTACCTCCTACGGGAGTCATCACTGTGACTGTTTCCTTCTTTATGGAAACCATATCCTCATTCAGCTCCGCACCTGCCATATAACCATTTCCCCAATACAGATAAGACTTCCCCGAAACCGGATCGGTAAACACATCCACATCTATTTGCTGACCGTTTCCGGTGGGTGAATCCGTTACGATGGGACGTCCCAAATCAACAAACGGCCCGGTGGGAGAATCGCTCGTAGCTACTCCGATCTGTTTTCCTCCTCCTGCTTTCGGATGACCGCTGTAGTAAAAGAAGTATTTATATTTTCCTCCTATCAACTTCTCCTCAATACAAGGCGCCCACGCATTACCATCCGCCCAAGGTACTTGGTCTGATTTCAGATCCAGCATTATCCCTTCATCCCTCCAATCCTTTAAGTCAACAGACGAAAAAACGGTAAAATACCAACCACCCCATCCGGGCTGTCCGTCTGTGGTAGAATAGATATAGTATTTCTTAGTCTTGTTGGAATATAAAATTTCAGGATCAGCATGGAAACCTGGCAACACAGGATTACCAGACAACGAGAAAGCGGGCAGCGTCACTGCCAGCATCAAGCCGATTGTAATCAAAGTTCGTTTAATAGGTACTATCATATTTTCATTAGTTGGATAAAAAGGGGAAATATCAGGTTGTGATACTCCCCCTCCGGTATTTACATTCTTGATACTATTTATTTCAATGCTACTTTAATAGATTGACTGTAACAATATTCCGATGATTTGTCTGATTTGACTCCTACACGGGCATAAAGATAGGATTCGTTTATCAAACCATTCGGGATCTCAATTTCAGCAGTGTTTTCCTGACCGAGTGATACTGTATTACCCAACTTCAACTCTGCTTCTTTCTGTTTCTCATCCGTCAAAACACCTGTACCCAGATAGATACCTACATTCTCCATATTGGCATCAGCAACCACTTTATTAATAGTAAACCGTGCGGCAACCTTGTTGCCGTTTCTGGCAAAAGATACGTTTCTAACAGAGAAATACGGTGTCACAGGAATATCCTGCACAGTGTTTCCTTTCACTGTAATATAAATTGTGTCATTAGAAGGTCTTTCCCAAGGAGCATTACCCATACGCACCAATTTATAATCACCATTGAAAAGGGACACGGAATAGCTTCCGTCCTGCGCAACATACACCGGAATAGAGCCATGCAAAGCATAACCGTCCTGGAATAAAGCAAACTCTGAACTTCCGCTTCTAACTCCTACTGCTTCACCGTCATAAATTGCTCTTCCGGTCAATGTAGCCTTAGGTTCCTCAAAGTTGTCGTAGCTGCAACTGCTTACTGCCAACAAACAACATATCATAATAAAGAAAGGTATAATCTTTTTCATAATCTCTTATTTTTATTGGAATGGATTCTTCACAATCGTCGGATTGTTATTAATTACATCATCAGCAATGAATGAATAATAGTTAGACTGCTGGAAGGTTCTTGCCACCTTGAAACGTTCGGATTTTGTCTTTACAAAAATGTACTTGTCCTGATCCGATGTTCCCGGTTTTGGTTTAGCAATACGATAAGGATATAAACCGTAAACGATCGCTTTATCGTTATCTGTATTTCCGTTCCAGGTGATATCAGCTATTCTCCATCGTTTCATATCAAAATAACGGTGATCTTCGAAAGCTAGTTCCACACGACGTTCGTTCTGAATCTTTTCTATTGTCAGGCTTGTCAGACTGTTGGCCGGGAAACCGGCACGCTGACGCAAGCGGTTAATGTAGGGTAAAGCTGTCGGCTCGTCATTCAATTCAAAAGCAGCTTCGGCAGCATTCAAATAGATTTCACCCAGACGGAACCAAGGCCACCAGTTTTCAGCGTAGTTACGGAGAGTGTAACCGGATGCCTCACTGATAAACTTACGGATATAAAATCCGGTATTGCTCACGTTAGGACTATTAGTCTGAGGACCGTCCTGGCCGACAAAAGTTTTATCATCGTCATAAGCACTTCCTAATTTCGAGTCTGTCAGTAAGTCGTAGGAACCGGTCTTATCATTCCATACTGCTACTCCTGCCTGAATATCCACATCCTGATTTCTGAACTTTGAGCCCGGATAGACGATCGTACCATACAAACGTGCATCTTTATTGGCAAAGATATCGCTCGGAGTATCATATACTACATAGTCATTACCATTCTTATAATGTAAGGTCCCCGAAGTTCCATCCAAATAATCAAATGCTTCTACCAATCCTAAAGACGGACCGATGCAAGAAGAATTATCGTTATCTTCTCTCAAATGATGAACTACATTATCATAACCGAAGCTATGCACTTTCAAAGGATTCTTATAGTCTTTCACCCAAATAGCCTCCTTATTCAGCGTCTTGTCCACAAACATCTTATAGAAGTTCACTCCTTTATCTGACTCCTTCTCATAAAGTTCATATCCACCGTTTTTAATGATTTCCTGCGAAGCTGTCAACGATTTACGATAATAATCGTCTGCCATATCAGCCGGAATACCTACTTCTCCGCCAGACGTTACAATATTAGGAGTCTTCAGCGCATTATATTTGGCAATAGAACCGGCATACAGCATAGCACGGCTTTCCAATGCCAATGCAGTGTAGTAATTGGCACGACTTTGACTACCTTTATTGCCCAATTGTGACTTGATTGCTTCACATTCACTGTATACAAAGTCATATATTTCGTGCTCCTTGGCACGCGGATTACGTAAGTAAGAAGGATCTCCATTGTAGTCATATGCCAGAGTAGTAGTAATCAACGGCACACCACCCATACGTCTTACCAGTTCAAAATAAACGTAAGCACGGATAAAACGAAATTCGGCTTTGAACTGGAGCTTATCATCTGCTGAAATATCCGTTCCATACGTATCAATATTCTCAATAGACATATTGATGTCACGTATCAACTTATAATCCCACCAACGTCCATAGTCGTTTCCATAACGCAGCTCGTTACGATAATTTTGATCTAATGTTCCACAGTACATGGCATCGTCCGTTTCGCACATACCGCCGGTGTTGAAGTCACCGTGCAACTGCGGAATACGATTATATAAATTGGCTAACTGCGATTTAATCATGTTCGGATCATTCCATACCAATTCATTGGTAAGGATATTTTTGGGATCTCTTTCGAACCAGCTGTCGCCACAACTCGATAACATGGAAGTAAGGACGACTCCCAACAGAACTATTTTTATAGATTTGCTTTTCATGATAGCGTTCTTTTTTAGTATGTAATATTAAATCCAAGAAGGAATGTACGTTGTTGCGGATATACCACTGCAGCTGCGGCAGTAATTTCAGGATCGACTCCAAACTTACCCACATTGTCGAACGAACACAAGTTAGAAACATTAGCATAAACACGCACCTTCTGTGCACGAATCGGTCTCAACAGTTGTGCCGGCAGGCTGTAACCCACTTCCAGATTCTTGATACGGAGATAGCGCACATTGTGCAACCAGAAGTCACTATTCTTATTGTTATAGCTGAATTCACCTTTACGGATAGCCGGATAACGTCCAGGTATCCATTCACTTTCCGGATCGTACAAGTCGGCACGGTGCCAACGATCTTCCAATAAATAAGCAGGTGAGTTTCCGTTACCATGATATGCATTAGCCAATTCATAGTTCTGTCTCCATCCTTGCATAGCACCACCGGAAAGGTCGATATTCAGGTCAATTCCCTTCCACGCCAAACCAATATTACCACCAAACGACATGATAGGCGCCCAGCCTTCCGGATAACCGATAGGACGCTCATCCATACTGTTGATTATACCGTCACCATTCACATCTTTATAGATAAAGTCACCGGGAAGCAGTGTCCGGTTATTATTGCCATCCAGATTTATCGGATAATTACGAATTTCTTCTTCCGACTGGAACTGACCAATTACCTGATATCCCCAATAGATACCCCCCCAACGATCTTCTGCGGAATTACGGTATTCATCCCAGGAATTATTGAAACGTGGCTTATAAGTCGCAATGCTTCTGTAGCGTGAGAAAGTAAAGTTACCACTTACAGTATAGTTCAAATCGCCGATATGGTCGGTCCATGTAACCATACCCTCCGCACCGATATAAGCCTGTTTATTCAGATTTTCATTCGGTAAATCATAACCTACTTCAGTAGGCAGTAATACGTCATAACGAGGAGTCGGTACCCCGGTAATATCTTTGCGGAAAGCATCAGCCGTGATCTTCAAACGATTATTGAACATAGTCAGGTCAAAACCGATATTCGATGTTGTATTCTTCGTCCAGGATAAGTTGGTAATAGTTAATCCTCTCTGGTTCAATCCGGTCACCAGTTCACCATCCAATACAGCATTACCATTATTCCACGTATAACCACTCAAGTAATCGAACAGTTTTACATCCTTTTCTGTACCTGTCTGACCAATAGAAGCACGAAACTTCAAATCATCTACAACAGGTCTCAACTTTTCAAAGAATTTCTCTTCCGAGATTCTCCAACCTATAGATACACCCGGGAAGAATCCCCAACGATTATTTGCTGCATAGAGATAAGAACCGTCATAACGAGCCAATAATTCAATCAGATATTTGTGAGCAAAGTCGTAATTGATACGGCCAATCCATCCGGCACGCGCTTCGTAACTCCATTCATCAGCGAAACTGTTGAGCTCATCAAACTGCAATAACGGCAGATAGTCAGTAGAAGGTTCTGTACCATAAGTTTTCTTAGTCCAATCATAATCGGAGGCTTCATAACCCAAAACCGCCGAAATATTATGGTTTTTAATCTGTTTTGCATAATTCAATTGCAATTG
The DNA here is from genome assembly GCF_024788145.1 of Bacteroides sp. BFG-606. Lineage (NCBI taxonomy): Bacteria > Pseudomonadati > Bacteroidota > Bacteroidia > Bacteroidales > Bacteroidaceae > Bacteroides > Bacteroides sp. BFG-606. Next base: position 954,624 of record NZ_JANUIL010000001.1, read on the forward strand.
CATATAACGCGCAGGCACACTACGATCTATTTGATTTCTCCAACGTCCTGCGGCAGATGTTCCGTTATAAGTATCTTTCTCCTTATCGTATGTATAGATTTGATAAGCATATTGATAACCGTCAAAACGGCTGTTGGTGTAATTGTACGAGAACGTAGCTTTTGCAGTCAAACCGAAAGAGAAATCATACTGCGCATAAGCATTGATATTGGCATTACGAGTCAAATTATCTTTGTAACCGGCAATGTCACGACTGAATGCAGCCGGATTGTAACCATTCTCATGTACATTATTGATATATTCCGGATTATCATTGGCATAAGGGCTTTCGATAGGCTGCATTTTGAACATAGCCAATATAGCCGAATAATAACCGTCACCACCCGGCAAACCTACGTCTTCACTCTTTTCATACTTACCGCTAATCTGTGCACCTATTGTAAAACGGTCTGTTATCTTAGTATCAATATTCAACTGAAGATTGGTACGCTCATATTTAAAGTCAGGCATCATCGCATCTTGTCCGGTATGAGCTACAGAAAGATAATAGTTGGTCTTTTCAGAGCCACCTGTCACATTCGCATTGATGTGGTATTGAGGCACATTTTTTCTCTATTACCATATCATAATAGTCATAGCTCTTATATCCCGGTTCGGTACCAGCTTCCCATTTAGCAAGTTCTTCGGGACTATATAATTTGCTTGGATCTTCACCTCTATTCTGTGCTGCTTCGGCCAAACCTCTTACATATTGTCCTGCATTTGCCAATTCGGGGAAACGGGTCAGATTCTGCCAACCATAGTATCCATTTACATTGATGCTTACTTTATCATTCTTTTTACCTTTCTTGGTAGTTACCAGAACTACACCATTTGATGCACGCAGACCGTAAATAGCAGCAGAAGCATCCTTCAAGACAGTGATACTCTCGATATCCTCGATATTCAGAGCATTAAACACATCGCTACCGGAAACATCCGATGCCTGCAACCAGTCGCGGCTGTTCATTCCTCCGTAAGGAATGCCGTCGATTACAAACAGGGGGCTACCCATATTACGAATTTCAAGATTAATGCCTCTACCCGGACGGGCATCCACAGCACGCGTAGACACACCTGCTATCTTACCGGATAAAGCTCCCGCAGTAGTCGTAGAAACAGAACGCGTCAACGCATCAGACTTAACATCACTGATGGCTCCGGTCAGACTTTTCTTGGTTTGTGTACCATAACCCACCACCACAACTTCATCCAAGGTTTCCGTATCTTCTTCAAGAACGATTTGAAGATGTGTCTTTCCATCCACCTTCACCTCTTTAGTCTTATAACCGATGAACGAAATTGCCAATGCGGCATTTTTACTATCTACATTAATTGTGAAATTACCATCGATATCCGTAATGGTTCCATTAGAAGTTCCTTTGACAGTAACATTGGCACCAATGATATCATCTCCTCTCACATCGGCCACATGTCCTGTAACTTGTGTTTGTGCAAATGCTGCAGCTGACAGAAGCAACTGTATGACACACATGCATAAGATTCTTACATACCTCATAAATTAGAATTTAAAGATTAAACATTTTTTGTTGTTTTTTCCGATGCAAATATAGAGTATTGATATAAATCAATTAAGCAAAAATCATGCAGAAGAGCTATGCAAATCATTCATTGCACGATTTACACACTCTAAATAAAATATTTATTCTTATTTTTGAACTGGTAATTGAAACAAATAAGCACGAGTTATGAAAAAACACATTGCTTCTACTTTATTTTTATCCTTGTTGTCTATTCTTCAATTGACAGCCCAGTCTCATTCTGTAAAAAAACTGGGGATAGAACAAGGATTATCCAACAATTATGTAGTCAGTATTACACAGGATAAACAAGGCTTTTTATGGTTTGCTACAGAAGAAGGACTTAATAAGTTTGACGGTACCCGCTTCATTACTTATTATAAAAATGATTTGCCACATAACAATCAGGGAATCACCGGCAACGAACTCAACCGGGTGTATGCTGATTCCAAACGTCCCATCATTTGGATAGCCACTCAGCGAGACGGACTAAATGCATACAATTATGACGAACAAACATTTACTGCCTACCAACATAACCCGGAAAATCCACACAGCCTGATTACAAATGACGTAACGGACATCTCTCCTTCCACCCAAAACGACGATGGTTTATGGGTCAGCACCTATTATAGAGGTATAGAATATCTAAATATTAATAACGGGCAATTCACACATTATAATAGGAGTACGGTGCCTAGTCTGCCCTCCAATCAGACATGGACAGTATTGGACGGAGGAGACAACAATTTGTATATCGGCCATGTCGGAAGCGGATTCAGTATTTTTTCTCTCAAAGACAAAAGTGTAAAGAATTTCCAGAATGAAACGGGAAATCCGACAAGCTTGCCCGGTAATGATGTGTTTTGTATCATAAAAGATGCAAACGGCAACATCTGGTTAGGAACGAATAATGGATTGGCTCTATATAATGCTGCCAATGATAACTTTATCACATTCAGAAATAACAAGAATGACAAGTATGCTACTTTATGCAGTCGCATATTATCCATCCGGCAATTAAAAGATAATAGACTTTGGATTGCTTCAGAGCTCAATGGCATTGCCATATTAAACCTGAAGCAAGGTATGTTTCTCTCACCAGAGGAGCTTTCTATTGAATACATACAGGAGGGTGATGATAGTCGAAGCCTCTCTAATGCAAGCGCTCGATGTATATTTCAGGATTCTTTCGACAATATCTGGATAGGAACATGGGGAGGAGGCATCAACTTTATTAGTAGCAAACCTCCTTTGTTCACCACATTAAGCTATTCCCCGATTCCAAACAATGAAAACAGCCTGAACAACAAAGTAGCCAGCAGTCTTTGTATGGACAGACAAGGACGGATTTGGATCGGAACAGACGGAGGAGGTATTAATGTATTTGAAGGAGAGAAACGGATTGCCATTTATAAGAAAGAGAGTGGAGATATTCCTTCAAATTTTATATTAGCTTCTTTACAGGATTCAAAAGGGAATTTATGGTTCGGTTCCTACCAAGGAGGAATCAGCTATTATGATAGCCGGAATAAAAGATTCCGTTCCATCTCCCTCATGGGACAATCTAATCTAGACGTCCGTACGATCTATGAAGATGCCCAACATAACATTTGGGTTGGATATAGTGGAGGAATTGTTGTATTAAATCCTCTCACCATGAAAATTATCCAACATTACAATACAGATAATAGCGAACTGCACAGTGATTTTATACGTTCTATAGCTCAAGATGAGAAAGGACGTTTTTGGATTGGAACTTTCGGAGACGGACTTGGCATATACACCCCGAACTTACAGAAAATCAAGACGTTCACTCAAAGAGATGGCTTTTGTTCTAACACCATCAATCAGATCATACAGGATAAACAAAAAAGAATGTGGATAGGAACGGGGGAAGGATTAGTTTGTTTCCTGTCGACTGATGAGCTGAATTACAAAACTTACCAACGGAAAGACGGGCTGATCAATACGAATATTTGTGCCATAACAGAAGATAAAAAAGGGAATATCTGGTTTAGCAATAATAAAGGTATCAGTTGTTATGTCACGAATAAAGGCTGTTTTTATAACTATGACCACTCTGACGATGTTCCGGCAGGAAGTTTTTCAAGCAGTTGTGTCACACAAAGCAAGAATGGACAGATTTATTTCGGTTCTATCAATGGAGTATGTTGTTTCAATCCAGACATTACTATGAATGAACAACCGGCCCCGGCAGCAGTTGTCACAGAGATGAAAATACTGGGACGGTTGAGTAATCTGGAAAACAATGACATGATTATCAATCTCTCCAAAGGACAAAACGTTGAGTTGAGTCATGCACAAAATAGCTTCGGATTGACATTCAATGTACAAAACTACTCACTTGTCAATCAGGTAGAATATGTGTATATGCTGAAAGGACTCGAAAATTCCTGGTATACCGTCAACGAAAATAATAGTGTCACTTTCCGAAACATTCCTCCGGGAAAATATGAGTTCCTTATCAAAGCACGAATTCATAATCAAAAATGGCCGGAAGAAGCCACTTCCCTGACCATCCGTATCAATCCTCCTCTCTGGTTGACGTGGTGGGCAAAACTTATCTACATCTTGGTATCTATCAGCATCACTTATCTTATCTTGCATGCTTACAAAAAGAAGTTAGATCTGGAGAGTCTCTATACGTTGGAAAAGAAAAACCATGAGCAGGAACAGGAGTTAAATCAGGAACGCTTGCGTTTCTATACCAATATCACGCATGAGCTACGTACCCCTCTGACCTTAATCCTCGGTCCTCTCGAAGATATGCAAAAAGAAGCATCACTTCCTGCAAAACAAGCCCAGAAACTATCAGTTATCCATCAGAGCGCACTACGTTTGCTCAATCTGATCAATCAGATACTGGAATTCCGAAAGACGGAGACACAAAACAAGAAATTGTGTGTCAGCAAAGGAAACATTGCCCCTCTGATTTATGAAATAGGGCTTAAATACAAAGAATTAAATCAAAATACCAAAATAGATTTCCGGATTCAGATAGAAAAAGAAGAAATGTTTCTTTTCTTCGATAAAGAAATCATCACGATTGTTTTGGACAATCTGATTTCCAACGCTATCAAATATACGGAACAAGGGTGCGTAACGCTAAGTTTGCATCAGACCATGCGTAATGAGGTAGCTTATACGGAAATAAAAGTCAGTGATACAGGGTACGGAATTTCCGCCGAGGCCCTGCCACATATTTTCGACCGCTATTATCAGGAAAGCGGCAAGCATCAGGCATCCGGTACAGGTATCGGACTGGCCTTGGTGAAGAATCTCGTCACCTTACATGAAGGGGAAATTCGTGCAGAAAGCATCCAAAATGAAGGAAGTACGTTCTATATCAGTTTACTGACGGATAATATCTACCCCAATGCCTTACACGCAGACTCAACGGAACCGGTTCAAGAAGAGATGAACCAGAATACGGAACTGGAATATTCACAAGAAGCGACATTAGATACCAGTAAACCAATCCTATTGATTGTAGAAGACAATGAAGAAATACAGAAATATATAGTTGAATCCTTCACCGACTCGTTTGAGGTAATCACGGCCAACAACGGAGAAGAAGGTAAGCAACAAGCTCTTAGCCGTATCCCCGATATTGTAGTCAGCGACATTATGATGCCTGTGATGGATGGCATCACTTTATGCAAGCAATTAAAAGATGATGTGCGCACCAGCCATATTCCTATTATTCTGCTGACAGCCAAAGATTCTCTCCAAGATAAAGAAGAAGGATATGAAGTAGGAGCCGATTCTTATCTGACGAAACCTTTCAGTGCTTCTCTGTTACGTAGCCGAATCAATAATCTGCTCGATTCAAGGAAAAAGTTAGTAGCCCAATTCCAGGCGCAATCTACTCCGGGAAGTCAAATAGATTTAAGTGAAAAGCGTATAGTAATTGCCGAAGCTTTGAGCAAATTAGATAATGAGTTTATCGAAAAAATTACCCTTTTAATCGAGGAAAACCTTTCTTCAGAGAAGATTGATATTAACTATCTATCTGATAAAATGTGCATGAGCGGTTCCACTCTTTACCGGAAAATGAAAGCACTTACAGGACTCTCGACCAACGAATATATCCGAAAAGTGAAAATGAAGAATGCAGAACGTTTGCTGCTTGAAGGGAAGTTCAATATCTCTGAAATAGCCTACAAAGTAGGAATGAACAGTACGGGATATTTCCGTCAATGCTTTAAGGAAGAATTTGGGCTCTCTCCTTCAGATTACCTGAAGCAAATTAAACAATCTTGAGAAAGGGAGATGTATCAGAAGTAGAATCTGCCTTCATGTTGTTCTATTATTCAGAACGATAATGAAGAATCTCTTCTGATACCTCCCAATAGGAAATTCAGCGACCTGTAGGGGAGGTCATTTCCTTAATTCTTCAACCATCACTTTGAGCAATGATTTAGAATCATCCAGCGGCAAATCCGTGGCCAAATCCCAACTCATCATGCCTTTTAGTCCTTGCTCCATCGCATAACGGGTCTTAGTGCGGATATTGTCCTGTCCGTCAAACACATATTTCTCTCCCTTATATATTACTTCATTTTGTGCAGGCTCAGTAATCAATCCCTCTTGTACAAAACTGAAATAAGCCTCTGTCTTCTTTGAATTATCCTTTGTCACACCATAGAAAGGAACTCCCGCTACCAGTTTCTCTTTGGGAATACCATACTTCAATACCATCTGAATATCCGAATCATATTTCTCTACCGGAAAACGAACCGGCGAAGGACCGTAGCATTGAAGTGAAATAAAATCAACTGCATCAATAGCTTTCCTGCTAATTTTATAGCAAACAGGATGCAGAGAAACACTGAAAATATACTTATCGCCCAACACCTCCCTCATCTTCACGATAGCCAGACTATAATCTTCATACTCTTTCTCATTCTCCGCCCATTCAAAGTCAAGGTCAATGCCATCCAATTTATTCTTTTCCAGCACTTTCTTTATGTTTCTTGCAAATGCCGTACGAGCAGTCTCATCAGCCACCATTGCCTTCCATTCACCACTGGAAGCTCCTAAACGTATTTTCGCTTTTGTTCCTTTTACTTTTGCACGAACCGATTTAATCAATCCTTCCCAAGTTGTCACCCCCTTTCCCTGAAATGCACGTGGGTTCTCGAATGAAAGCGATCCATCTTTATCAGGATGAACATTCAAGAAAATAAGGTCGTCACTCGCCCGCAGACTTTCAGTAGAAATACGTCCGCGATTGTAGAAATTACCCCGCACATAAGAACTCACCATATAGTTTTGTTGTGCAAATAACGATAACCCTACAAACAAAAAAAAGAGAGAATACAATTTTTCTTAGCATTAGCATAATGATTGATAATTAATGAATTTAGATCACAAAAATACGCATGACAAATAGAAATAGATGTTCAATAATTACTATAATACTTCCAAAAATCAACATAAAGTTTTCTCAATAACAGAGAAAAAACAAACACCACTCATAAAAACGTTAGGAAAAACAAAATAAAGTCTGTTTCTTTGTACGCCAAACCACAATCTTTTACCAGAAGAGAAAAATCTATGAGTAATAAACAACGTATAAGCAATGAACAAGAGATACTGAAATTAGTATCTGAAGGGGATTCGAAAGCTTTTCGTACGTTATATATGCATTATTACGACCGCCTTTTCAATTTCGCGATGCTGTTTCTTCATTCGGAAGCTGCGTGCGAGGACGTTATAGGAGACGTATTTTTTGTTTTGTGGAAAGACAGAAGCATGCTTACGGCTATCCCTAATTTTCACCCTTACATTTATCAAGCAGTACGCAACGGATGCCTCAATGTACTGAAAAGTGGATATATCTCCAAAAGGGATGATCTTCCTGAGACCGAACTGCAAATAAACATCACTACCCAGAATCCTCTGGACGAATTATCCTACAAAGAATTGCATCAAGCAGTAAAACAGGCAATCTCCTCATTGCCCGAACGTTGCCGTGTCATCTTTCAAATGGCGAAAGAAGATGAAATGAATCATCGCGAAATAGCAGAGGCTTTAAACGTGAAACTTTGTACCGTAGAACGCCAGCTTTTACTCGCCAAAGCTAAAATAAAGGAATCAATAAAACCGTTTCTAGAAAAATTTTAAAAAAAAGTTCTTTTTCCTTTTAGTAGTTTTACCACTTGAGTTTTCTATATAGTATAAAGCTTTAGAAAACAAGAAAAAAATGCGCATTGAAAAAGAAAAAACAAATGAAATGGATGAGTTGATTGCCGGTATCAAACTGCGATCTCCGGGACCAAGTAAAGAACACTCAGCAGAAAAGTCTTTCTCCCGGCTGATGACACGAATCCAAACTGACAGCAACTCTATTGACATTTTCCGCCGCCGTAACAAGCAGTACCGAATATGGCTCGCAGCAGCTACGGTGGCTTTGTTAATTGCAATGAGCGGGTGGTTGTACATGATGTTGGATACAGATCCTTCGTTCATCATAAAGACCAACAACAGTGGGATCGTACAGAAAGTGCCATTGCCCGATGGAACCATGATTCAGTTGAACAATCATTCCAAGCTGATTTATCCGGAGCATTTTTCGGGCGATTCAAGAGAAATCTTTCTGGAAGGGGAAGCCTACTTTGATGTAAAGCATGATAAGAAACATCCATTCATTGTACGTGCCGGTGAATTAAAGATCAGAGTGTTGGGAACAAAGTTCACTGTAAATGCCAGTTCGCAGTCTCCGCAGATTACAGCGACCTTACTGGAAGGCTCTATTGAAGTAAGCAATGAAAAGAAACAGATGTTGATGAAACCCAGTCAGCAACTGAAGTACGATGTTAACAGCGGAAATATGCTGCTTACAGAATTAAACAATGCCATCCGTGAGATACGTTGGACCCAGAATGTATGGGTATTGTCAGATACTCCTTTGCTCGACATCTGCCAACGCCTGGAACAACTGTTTAATGTGAAATTTATCATCATGAATGATGAGCTGATAGGAAAATCCTTTACGGGAGAGTTTTATACCAATGAGCCGCTTGAGTCTATTTTAAAAATAATGCAGATAAGCACCCCGTTCAAGTATGAACGAAAAGGAAAAAATATAATACTAAAATAACCCATATTGTAAAACTTAAAAAACGAATAGCCTATGACATAGTACTGTAAAAAACACAGAAAAAGCGAGAAAATAGTACCAATATTTTCCCGCTTCTGAGACTTTGCAAAAATCATGACGATGCCCATCGTCACAATCCTTAATTTCTAATTTATAAAAGTATGACAAACTTAAGAAAGTACCAAATTTCTTATCAAAAATATTGCCACACTTCCACACAAGAGCTCAAAAAAGACCTCTTTTTGGCAATATTACTTTTAATGATTCCCTATTTTGCTCTCGCACAGACCGTGAAACGGGATGTCAAGCTAGACTTTACGAATACCTCCATTGCCAAAGTAATCGAAAGTATTGAGAAACAAAGTGGATATTCTTTCTTTTACAACAGTGACATCAACACTAATCAGAAGACGTCAATAAAGATGACATCGAATGATATTAATCAAATCGTAACCTCTTTACTGAAAAACACTTCCATAGATTATCGGATTACAGACAAACGGATTGTTTTGTTTATCAAAAAATCAGGAACGGAACAACAGAAATCCTATGCCGTTTCGGGTGTAATAAATGATTCCTCCGGTCCTGTTATCGGAGCTTCCATCTCCACTAAAAACGGACAGGGAACCATTACTTCTATTGACGGTGATTTCCGTTTGGAAAATATACACGTCGGTGATGTGCTGACTGTTTCTTATATCGGTTATCAGACACAGAACATTGTTTTCAACGGTCAGACGAGACTGAACATCGTCCTGTCGGAAGAAGCAACTGAACTGGAGCAGGTGGTTGTAACCGCTTTGGGTATCAAACGTTCGGAGAAAGCGTTGAGCTACAATGTGCAACAGTTAAGCTCTGACGATATCACTACTGTAAAGGATGCGAATTTTATGAACTCGCTGAATGGTAAGGTTGCAGGTGTGACAATCAATTCTTCGGCATCCGGTGCGGGTTCTGCAGCGCGTGTGGTAATGCGTGGCGTGAAGTCAATTACCAAATCTAATAATGCCCTTTACGTTATCGACGGTATTCCGATGTTCAACGTTGTGAACGAAGGGACCGATACGGGTATCACAGCCGACCAGCCTGGTAGTGACGCCGTTGCGGATATCAACCCGGAAGATATTGAGTCCATCAACATGCTGACAGGTCCCGCTGCAGCGGCACTTTATGGTAATGCTGCTGCTTCCGGTGTAGTACTTATCAACACCAAGAAAGGAACAAAAGATAAAACGAATATCAGTGTATCGAGCAGTACTACTTTCTCTACTCCCACCATGTTACCCAAAATGCAAAGTAAATATGGAAATAAAGATGGAGTATTCGCCAGCTGGGGTGACCTTGTGAACAGCAACTATGACCCTGAAAAGTTTTTCCGCACAGGTGTAAATACCATTAATTCGGTATCGCTCTCTACTGGTACGTCAAAAAACCAGACGTATGTTTCCGTCTCGGCAACTAACTCAAACGGTATTCTGCCAAACAACAAATACGAACGTTATAATGTATCAGGACGCAATACCGCTAGTTTCCTGAACGACAAACTGGTTCTGGACTTCGGTGCCAACCTGATTTTCCAGAATGACAGAAATATGACCGCACAGGGACGTTATTTCAACCCGCTTACCGCTTTATACCTGTTCCCACGCGGAGAAAACTTCGATGCAATCCGTATGTACGAACGCTACAACGAAGGTTTGGGCATTTATGAACAATACTGGCCGTACGAAACTCAAAGTATGGAACTGCAAAATCCTTACTGGACCATGAACCGCATTGTCCGTGAGAATAAAAAGAAACGTTTCATGACCAATGCATCGTTGAAATGGAACATCATCGACGGAATTGACATTACCGGTCGTCTGAAATATGACAAAACAGATATGCGTTCCACCGATAAGCGCTACGCTTCTACTATCGAGCAGTTTGCCAGCGATTATGGTGGTTACTATGACAACCGCAAAGAGTACAGCAGTTTCTACGGTGACATCATGCTGAACATTGCCAAATCATTCAACGAAAACATGTGGTCCGTAAATGCCAATATCGGAGCTTCTATCAACGACCAGAGAGAAGAGCAGATAGGTCATGGCGGTAACCTGGAAGGTATTTATAACTTCTTTGCCGTACACAACATTGACACATCTGCCAAATACAGAAGAATCCAATCGGGATATATCCAGCAGTCGCAAGGTGTTTTCATCAATGCGGAAGTCGGCTACAAGAGTATGTTTTACTTAACCGCTACCGGACGTAACGACTGGGAATCACAACTTGCCTTTTCCGAAGCATCTTCTTTCTTCTATCCATCCGTAGGTTTGTCCGGTGTCATTTCCAGCATGGCCAGACTACCCGAATGGATTTCATTCCTGAAAGTGCGCGGTTCATATACAGAAGTAGGTACTTCTTTCGAGCGTTTCATCACACGTCCGACATACGAATTCAATATAGCTTCCGGTAAATGGTCTTCCACATCCATTTACCCGATGCGTAACCTGAAACCGGAAAAGACCCGTTCATGGGAATTCGGTCTGAACTCAAAATGGTTGGACAACCGTCTTTCTTTCGATTTGACTTATTATAAGTCGAACACGATCAACCAGACTTTCACCGCCGACCTATCTATCTCGTCCGGATACTCCAAAGCGTATATCCAAAGTGGTAATGTCCGCAATGAAGGTATAGAAATGGCATTAGGATATAGCGACAAGTGGAACGGTTTTGCATGGGACAGCCACCTGACTCTCTCTTGGAACAAGAATAAAATTATCAAGCTGACCGAAGGTTCCATTAACCCGATGACCGGAGAGCCAATTACCAAAGATAATTACGATATGGGACAATTAGGCAATCTCGATGCACGTGTAAAATTATACAAAGGCGGTTCTATCGGTGACGTATATGCTACTCACCGTATCAAGAGAGACGGTAATGGTAACGTCTTCGTTTCACAGGAAGGAAAGATTGAAATCGAATCGGTAGACGAATTCAAACTAGGTTCGATCCTGCCGAAGACAAACATGGGATGGAGCAACAACTTCTCTTACAAAGGTGTCAATCTGGGTATGACGCTTACTGCTCGTTTCGGTGGTATTGCCTTGTCCGGTACACAAAGTGTGCTTGACCAGTACGGAGTTTCACAAGTAACTGCCAACTACCGTGATACTGGTGGCGTGCCTATCAATCATGGATATGTAGATACGGAAAAATACTTTGACACTGTGAAAGGATACGCTGCATATTATACATACAGCGCCACCAATGTGCGTCTGGCGGAATTGAGCCTGAGCTACACATTGCCTAAAGAATGGTTCCGTGACAAACTAAGAATGACCGTCGGATTAGTAGGTAAGAATCTCTGGATGATTTATTGCAAGGCACCTTTCGACCCAGAAGCAACCGCATCAACACAGTCGAACTACTATCAAAGTTATGACTACTTTATGCAGCCCACTACACGTAATCTCGGATTTAGCGTAAAACTCAATTTCTAAACAAAAAGAATTATGAAAAAAGTAACCCAAATAATATGTTCGGTACTATTGACAGTACTCATGTGTAATTGTACGGGAAAATTTGAGGAATTCAACACCAATCAGTATCAGCCACCTACGTTGAACTCCCGTCTGCTGTTTGCACAACTTATCACGTGTATGTCTTCTACCGAAGAGAACCCCGCCCAACGTAACATCACTTTCTGGGCAGGTCCGTTCGGTGGCATGCTGACTCCTTCCAGCAGTTGGAGCCGGTCGCAACATTTCTATACTTATAATGTAGACGACAACTGGAATAAATGGTCGGTTGACTGGTATTTCAAAAATTTCTACCCCAACTATTTCTCCATCGAGCGTTTCAGCGAAGCCTCGGGACACTATTATGCATTAGCTAAAATCATGCGGGTATATATCATGCAGATTATAGCTACCATGCAAGGTCCGCTTCCTTACACAAAAGTTGAAAGCGGACAATACTCCGTAGGATACGATAATGAAGAGACTGCATGGAAAGCAATGATGGACGATTTGGATTACAGCATCGGCGTACTCACCGCATTGATGAATACCGACCCGTCCTTTAACGAGTTGACCACAGAAGACCGTATCTATCAGGGGGATTATAAGAAATGGATTAAATTCGCCAATTCCCTGAAACTACGTATCGCTATCCGCATCAGTAATGCAGTACCCGAATATGCACAGGAAAAAGCAGAAGAAGCCGTATCGCATCCATACGGAGTGATGGACAGTAACGACTGCGACGCCTACGACAACATCACTGCAACGAACTATAAGAATGGTCTTGCCAGTGTGAACTCTTGGGGGAGGTTCGTGCCAATGCCTGCATCGTCTCCTTTATGAACGGATATCAGGATCCTCGTTGCGAAGCCTACTTTACTAAATCATCCGTATCCGGAGATTATGATTATATCGGCGTGCGCTCCGGCATACAAGGTATTACCACCAGTATGTTCTCAACCTATTCTACCGTCAAAGTAGAAACGAAAACTCCCATGTTGATATTCAACGCAGCAGAAGTAGCTTTCCTACGGGCTGAAGGCGCACTGAAAAAGTGGAACATGGGCGGAACGGCAGAAGAATTCTACAAAGAAGGTATCCGCCTGTCATTCAACGAGCACGGAATATCAGGTGCCGATGCATACATTGCCAACAATACGAACGTACCGGCTGATTACATATGTCCGTTGAACGCTGCCTACAACTACACAAACCCATGCAAATTAACGGTAGCTTGGGATAAGACAGGTGCTAATGCAGACGAAGATAACCTGCAACGCATCCTGACACAAAAGATGATTGCCAACTTCCCGATTGGAAACGAAACTTGGGCTGACTTCCGTCGCACCGGATATCCGGCTGTATTCCCCGCACATGACAACCTTTCCACACAAGGTGTCACTAAAGAACGCCAGCAACGCCGTCTGCGTTTCTCGGAAGATGAATACAACAGTAATGGAGCCAACGTTACAGAGGCTTGTACTTTCTTGTCGAACGGACAGGATACGGATGCTACTGATTTATGGTGGGCAAAGAAGGATTAACCGGATAAATTACCAAAGAATAAACAATATGAAAAATATATTCAACCTATTATTTGTGATGCTCATAGCTATGAATTTCCATAGCTGCGATGACTGGACTGAAATGGAAACCAAGAATTTCGAACCTGAACCGCTGTCTGAAGAATATTATGCAGCACTCAGGGAATATAAAAAAAGTGATCACCCCCTCACATTCGGATGGTTCGGAAGCTGGTCACCGCAAGGGGCAGCCTCGTTATACTACAGTCTGAAAAGTATTCCGGACAGTGTAGATATCGTTTCTATCTGGGGATCATACGGCAGTCTGACGCAATTCCAGAAAGACGACCTGAAATATGTTCAGGAAGTGTTGGGAACACGTGTTACATTCACCCTATTCTCACACAACATGGCCAATCTTCCCGGTAACTTCGAGAACGTAGCGGAAAATATTCCGAAAGCTGCACAAGCGATAGCCGACAGTATACACAAATACGGCTATGACGGAATTGATTTCGACCACGAATGTACCAGCAAAGACTTGCTGTACAAAGAAGAAAACATGACTACCCTGTTAAGGGAAATGCGTCAAAGATTAGGTCCGGACAAGTTGATTATTGTAGACGGCTTTGTAGATCTCATCTCGGAAGAGGGTTGGAAATATGCCAATTATGCAGTATCGCAAGCATACGGAGCAACTTCCGCCACAAGATTAAAACAACGGTTCGACTGGATAAAAGAATATATAGGTCCCGAACGTTACATCGTAACGGAAAACTTTGAAAGTTGGGCCGCAACCGGTGGAGTTACTTTCCGTGACCCGGAACGAGGAGAAATGCCTTCCTTGCTCGGAATGGCTTACTGGAACCCTGTTGAAGGACGCAAAGGGGGACTGGGTACATTCCACATGGAATACGAATTCTCCAACAATTACAAATACTTGCGCCAAGCTATCCAAATAATGAACCCAGCTAAAAAATAATATATTATGAGAAAGAATAAAGCATATACATTATTTGCCGGATTATTGACTTTGTTAGCCTTAACCGGTTGTAAGGAAGAATATGACCCGATAGGAAACCGCATTTACATCAATGAAGCTGCTTTCAAGAATGTAAAGAGCGTGCCTGTCAATGTAGGTGAAAAGACAGTAACAGATTTTACGGTCCGCATCGCCGACATCATGTCTAAAGACGTCAACGCCACATTGGTGGTGGATGAAACCATACTGAACGAATACAATGAAAAGACGCTGGCCAACTATTCATTATTGCCGGCAGACAAACATTCATTCAACAAAGAAGTGACCATCGCAAGCGGCAAGACAATGGCTCAACCGACTGTTGTGACCATTAGCCCTTATGACGCGGCAGAAGGCGTAAAATATGCATTGCCCATCAGAGTGATAGGCGACGGCAGTGTCCCCGAAGAAAAACTGGGTTCCAAATATCTTTTGTTACTCGACAAGCCGTGGACTCAGTATACACCTTATATGAGTACTCTAGGTGGCTTCAAGTCGGAAAATGTAAACACTATTTCGGTAGAAAACTTCACTATCGAATTCTGGCTGTGGATGGACGGCTTCAATTACAACAACCAGTGTGTTATCGACTGTTCTGCCTTCTACATTCGTTTGGGTAATGCCAACAACCAGATTACCAAAGACCAGATGCAGATTAATATCTTCGGAACGCAAGCCGAAAATAACAAAGGGTTCTTCAACAAGTTCTCCTTCCAGAAACGGACCTGGACACATGTCGCTCTTGTCTACGACCAAGTGAAATGTTATTTCTATGCCAACGGAGAAAAAGTACAAGACGTTGAAGCAAGCGGCATACCTGTTCCTATCACATCCATTGCATTCTTCAACACCAATACGATAAATGAGCACATGATGGGACAGGCACGACTCTGGAACAAAGCTCTCACGCAGTCTGAAATCCAAAACAACATGGCAGGTCCAGTCACTGTAAACTCCAATCTTGTCGGTTACTGGAAAATGGATGAAGGTCCGGTCGAGGAAGGTAAAGACGAAATTCTGTATGACAGTTCAGGAAACAATAACCATGCAACGTTAGTATCCGGAAGTGTCAAGGAATGGAAAGCCGACCAATGCTTTACAAAGACAAACTAACTTTTGTTGAAAAATAAATAGCGCAAATTACATTCATTATCTTTAGACGTGAATTAAGTGACCTTACGAATTTCTTCCCGGTTCGTTCTACAAACTTAATTCACGTCTAAAACATAATAAACCTTTTAAAGGTAACTTTAAATACAGCCATTGTCAACATGAAACAAATCATCCAACATTCATTAAATATCTGCTATCTCCCATTCATTTTTACGCCATTAGTCACCGGATGTCAGCCGAACACAGAAAATACTCCGAAGCATCCCAACCTCTTATTCATTTTAACAGATGATTTACAAGCTTCTTCTATTCATGCTCTAGGTAATAATGACGTGTGCACTCCTGCAATCGACAGCCTCATCGCCGCAGGTATCACCTTTACAAATACTTATACGAATGGTGCGTTGTGTGGAGCATTATCCATGCCAAGCCGCGCCATGTTGATGACCGGACGCGGAATCTATGATATTCAGGCGGACGGGATGAAAATTCCCGAAACACACACCACTTTCCCGCAACAATTCAAACGGAATGGTTACCGCACCTTTGCCACAGGAAAATGGCATTCGGACAAGGCCTCCTTCAACCGCTCATTTCAGGAAGGAGACAACATCTATTTCGGTGGTATGCATCCGTATGAACTGAACGGGCATTGTTCACCTCATCTGAACCATTACGACTCGACAGGCGTATATGGAAAAGAGACTGAATTTACAGGAAAAGAATTCTCATCAAAAATGTATGCTGACGCAGCTATCCGTTTTTTGCAAAGGCGTAAAGATGAAAAGCAGCCTTTCCTTGCTTATGTCGCATTTACTTCACCTCACGACCCGCGCAACCAACTCCCTGCTTACGGTCAGAAATACGCTCCGGACACTCTTAACCTGCCGGCCAATTTTCTCCCCCCGCCACCCATTTGACAATGGAGAGATGAACGTGCGTGACGAATTACTGGTACCTGTCCCACGGACAGGCGGGCAGATACAAAAAGAACTCTCCGATTATTACGGGATGATTAGCGAAGTGGATGTACAGATAGGACGTATTATGCAGGCATTGCAAGAAACGGGACAGGCGGACAACACGATTGTCGTCTTTGCCTCCGACAACGGTCTGGCAATGGGACGTCACGGATTACTGGGAAAGCAGAACCTTTACGACCACAGCGTGAAAGTACCGCTCACCCTTATCGCTCCCGCCTACAAAGTACAGAAAGGGAGAAAGAGTAACGCCCTGTGCTATCTGCACGACATTGCCCCGACACTTTGTGAACTGGCAAACATTGCCTTACCGGAAAGTATGACGGCACAATCTCTCTGTCATGTGTTGGAAGACTCTACCGCCACACACCGCAGCGATTTATTTCTCGCCTACTCCAACCTGCAACGGGGATTCGTCAGCGGAAAATACAAATACCTTATTTACAATGTAGGCGGAACAATTACCGAACAATTATTCGACCTGCAGAAAGATCCATCGGAACAACATAATCTATTACCCGGACAGGAAAAAACAGCGCACGACCTGAAAGAACAATTAGCCTTCCGTATGGAAGAAGAAAAAGATTTCTGCAACTTATCCGACTCCCACTGGTGGCAAGACGGGCACAAACTGACATTTGAGGAAATGCAACACTTATATATCTATGAATAAAACGATACTTACCGGTCTGTCGGCAGACTATGCCTGTAATAGCAACATCCGCCGACTGACAACTACTCTGCAAGCCAATGGCTACAGTACGGGACTTGCCGGAAGAAGTAGTAGTACTAATAACTAATAGATTCTTATTTCATCAATAAATAGAAAAGGGGGTTCGTTTTCACCGGAATGTCCTTTAGGCAAGCTTTTAAAAGGCTCCGCCACAATCTTTACATAACGCGCAGACGTTGCATCAAAAGAAAGCCGGTTCAGATCACTCTGTTTTTCTCCCATAGCGTCTGTCGGCGCATCGTATATTTGGCGGGATACTGCAGCATACTTCTCTCCATCCGTAGATACGAATACGGAAATAGACTGTGGCCCCATAATCCAGGCACTTAAATCAGTCAAAGCAGAGACTTCCACCGAAGAAATAGATTGCAAAGACTCCAAATCTATCACTACGCTCAGATCAGAGGAGTGGTTCCCTACCCACAAACCTGTATTATGAAAGTTTATGCTTCGGATTCCATCTACCAGTACTCTCCCATTTTCCCCCTGATAACGTTCGGAAGGGGCATTTAATAACCGGACAGGTCTGAATGTGGCTTTATTCACAAAGATTTCCTGACGCAATTCATCACTGGAAAGTCCGTCAGATAAATAGGAAACAGCCCTCAAGACACAACTCTTATCTATCCGGAAGGCAGATTTATATAAGGAAGAAGTAGATTTAATTGGTTGACTGCCATCCAACGTGTAGTAAATTTCCGTATTGGGCAAACTTTCCAACGAAATCTGCAAGTTCCTTTCTTCAGGAACGGACTGATAGGCTGCGGAAATAGTAAAAAAGTGATTCGCATGTCCATATCCCAACCGGTTATAACAATTCAGAAGACCGGGCAAACGGTGCAAGAAATGATCGTAAGTGCCACGCCTCCCTTCACACCATGCAGCTTCTGCAAAAGCAGCCAGACGCGGAAGGAGCATATAATCCAATAATGAGTCATTGTCGATAAATGAAGTCCACAAACATGCTTCCGCCCCTAGCACTCTTTCCTTTTCGGTCGTTGAAAGTTGCAGGGAGAAAAAAGGAGTCTCAAATACTTTCTTCATCTCCACCAGTCCGCCGGTTGCACGAGGTTCCTGTTCCGAGTTTATTGTCTGATAATGATTCAAATACAAATGAGAATCCGCAGATACAATCACAGAGTGACCTTTGCGGAGCGCAGCCGTGGCACGTCCTAGCCCACGCCAGGACATAATAGTAACCTCCCTGCTCAAACTATCGGAAAGCACTTCATCCCAGCCAATCATCCGCTTTCCCAATCCATGCAGATAACCAGCTATTTCTTCATTAAAAGCACTTTGCAAAAACTCCTCTGCCGTATGCCGACCAGCATCTTTCAAACCATGTTTCGTGATTGCCTTCTGGCAAGCATCACATTGCTGCCAACGGTCTTTAGGCACTTCGTCCCCTCCGATATGAATAAACACCCCCGGAAATAACCCGGCAACTTCTTTCAAAACGTCCTTTACAAAAGGCAGGGTAAAATCATTTCCCAGGCACATCACATCTTTATGAACTCC
This sequence comes from Bacteroides sp. BFG-606, assembly GCF_024788145.1. Classification (NCBI taxonomy): domain Bacteria; kingdom Pseudomonadati; phylum Bacteroidota; class Bacteroidia; order Bacteroidales; family Bacteroidaceae; genus Bacteroides; species Bacteroides sp. BFG-606. The sequence goes on from NZ_JANUIL010000001.1 coordinate 973,736, forward strand.
ACCAACTTCCGTAGCCACTTCATAATTCTTCTCCATACAACCTAATTCCGGATATGCCGCCAAAGCAGCCTGTGTATGACCGGGCATATCTATTTCCGGAATAATCGTTATAAATCTTTCGGCTGCATAAGCCACTACTTCTTTTATATCTTCATGGGTATAATAACCACCATATTTGTCCGCCCCTCTCCATGCACCGACTTTAGTCAGATTCGGGTATTTTTCTATTTCTATCCTCCATCCCTGGTCGTCCGTCAGATGCCAGTGAAAATGATTCAAACGATGAAAAGCCAATAAGTCGATATAACGTTTCACCTGCGCAACGGAAAAGAAATGACGGCTCACATCAAGCATGGCCCCTCTATATGACATGGAAGGATAATCTTCCAACGCCACAGGAGGAAAACTTAACTCCTTCCCCGATACGATTACTTCTCCTATTCTTTTTTCCTGTTCCGCCGGTCTTTCCCACCCAAGAAGTAATAACTGCCGCAACATCTGAACAGCATAAAACGCTCCCGCCAAGTCTGCCGCCTCGATAATCATATAATCTTCCGTAACTTCTAACTTAAACCCTTCTTTCGGCAGTTGGAAATTCCTTTCAAAAATAATTTCATTACTACGCTGCAGCTTTGAGAACTTTCCAATAGTCAACGGATATCCGGTACTTTCCGAGAGATAAGCAGCCAGTAAATCCGCAACAGATTTCCATTCAGGATAGTTCCCCGAATAAATCACCTTCGTCTGCTCATTCACGACGAATGGTCTCCCATCTTTTTCTACTATCGACACTGGTTCGGGAATCAAGTTCCGATAAGAAACCGATGCCACAGAATCCACCGTAAACAAAGAGAAGCCTACAAAAATGAATAGAAATAATGATATAGGTGGAAATAATGCACTCCGGCAGATATTGACTTTAACCATATATATTCTGAATCTATTAGGTTATCTTATCTACTTGGCAGCCTTATCCGACTTACCGGCTTCCCTTCGTGCTTTTCCCTGACGCCCGGTCAGATCATCTCCCAGTTCATCACGCCACACATCGGCCTCTCTCATCAAATCTTTCACAATTTCCGGGTACTGCGTAATCACATTCACACGTTCACCCATATCCCGTCTCAAATCATAAAGTTCGCACTCCTTCACTTCACCCTTTCCCAACGCTCCGGGAAGTCCGTCATTACCAGGCACCTGGCTGTCATAAGACACATATTTGTGAGGAAAAACCAGCTTATAACTTCCATCAGTAATAGCCTCCAGCGAATTCTTATGATAATAAAAACAAAGATATTTGCGGGCAGCAATCGTAGGATCAACCGTCAATGCTGGCAACATACTAATTCCATCTATTTTTTGCTTCGGTTTTTCAGCTCCCGCTATCTCAACCAAAGTAGGCAGAATATCGATATTGGAATATAAACTGTTGCACACTGTAGCCGGTTGAATCTTCCCTTTCCAATAGAAGAAACAAGGAACACGGGTACCTCCATTAAATGTATTCGCCTTTGCTTCCCGAAGTCCGCCGGACGACCCTGCATGATTGCCATAATTCGCCCACGGCCCATTATCCGAAGTGAGAATCACTATCGTATTGTCCTCTATCCCCTCCTCACGAATGGTTCGGAGAATCTCCCCCACACTCCAATCTATCTCCATCATCACATCACCATACAACCCCTGCTTGCTTTTTCCTTTAAACTTATCAGATACAGCCAAAGGTACATGAGGCATCGAATGGGCCAGATACAAAAAGAACGGCTTACTCCTTGCATTGCGATGAATAAAGTCGACTGCATAATTGGTATAGTCGGTAGTCAGCCTTGTTTGATCCGTATTATAACCGATAATATCATTCCCCTTAATTAAAGGCAGATCCGGGAACTTGTACTGGGGATGATGAGGCCACATATCATTCGAATAAGGCAGCCCATAATATTCATCGAAACCATGCTGAAGCGGAAGAAACTTTTTCTCATCTCCCAGATGCCACTTCCCGAAAATAGCCGTTGCATATCCTTTGTCGCGCAATAATTCCGCAACCGTTTCTTCCTCCGCACTGATCCCATAAGGAGAACCGGGATTCAGAGCGTAAGCAAATCCGATACGATTCGGATAGCATCCTGTCATTAACCCCGCCCTCGAAGCACCACTAATAGGCTGAACCGCATAAAAATTGTTCATTGCCATCCCATTGGCAGCCATCCAGTCAATATGTGGAGTCTGATAACCAACTGCTCCACGACAAGAGAAATCTCCGTTTCCAGCATCGTCCAGGTTGATAAGTATGATATTGGCCGGTTTCTGTGCGATAGCTTCGGCAGACAAAACAGCCATGCCCGCCATTCCTATTAATACCTTTTTGTTCTTCATAATATAGTTCATAATTTTAGTTATAAATTCATTCCACTATAATAAAGACAATCGTACAAAGCTTTCTACTAAAACATAAATGAAAGAAAGAATGTCATTTTCCGCAAAAAAAATTATATCTTTGTTCCCCGTAAATAACAATTCACGAATAACTTCATGCCAGGAGATTCATTTTGCATACAATATACCAACTGTACAGGATGTCCCAAAGCTGTTGAGAATATCCTTATATACAGAAACTTACCCAAAGGGGAACATATCCCCAAGGATAAGTGTACGCAGAATTGTATGCTTTTCATGATAAAGGGTGAGTTACTTATCAATAGTGAGGAGTATCCCGGAAATACACTGCGTGAAAGACAGTTTATCCTGCAAGCTATTGGTTCCAAGGTCGAAATACTAGCATTGACAGATGTTGAATACGTTGTCTACTGGTTCAACGAACTGCCTCTGCTCTGCGAAGACCGGTACAAGGAAATGATGGAACACACAGAGGTCCCGGTGACCTACACTCCACTGATTATGAGTGAAAGGTTATACCACCTTGTCACCAGCATGCCCGAATTCCTCAACGAAGAAACTCCTTGCGGCAAGTATATCGACTTAAAATGTAAGGAACTTGTTTTCTTGATCACCAATTTCTATCCTCTGCCCCAGCTAAGTTCATTCTTCTATCCCATCAGCACTTATACGGAAAGTTTCCACTATTTCGTCATGCAGAATTACAGTAATGTAAAGAATGTGGAAGAATTTGCGCATCTGGGAGGATACACGACCACTACCTTCCGCCGCCTTTTCAAAAACTTGTATGGCATGCCCGTATATGAATGGATACTGGAAAAGAAACGGGAAGGAATACTGGAAGACCTGCAACACACCAAAATGCGAATCACTGAAATCTGCAACAAATACGGATTCGACTCCCTGTCTCACTTCGCCCACTTCTGCAAAGACTCTTTTGGCGATACCCCACGCGCTTTACGCAAGAAAGCAGCCAGTGGTGAGAAAATCGGAAAGATACAATAAATAGTCCCATAATACCAATATGCCAATCAGTTGCGCCATGCGTGCATACTGGCTGGCATATTGACACATTAGCACATTGATTCATTATTAAAGAATTATTTCTTTAATTCCTTGCTCAATCAATCTATTTCCCCTATTTTTGCAGTCCGTAAGAGGTGTAAAACGTCGAAATTTTAGTTCTAACAATTAAATAATTTAAATTCAATCATTTATGTGGTTAAGTAATTCATCTGTAGGAAGGAAAGTGGTGATGAGCGTTACCGGTATCGCCCTTGTCCTGTTTCTAACATTTCACATGGCGATGAACTTGGTTGCGATCATCTCGGCTGATGGTTACAACATGATTTGTGAGTTCCTGGGAGCAAACTGGTATGCATTAGTGGCTACCGCAGGACTGGCTGCTCTTTTCGTAATTCACATTATCTACGCATTCTGGCTGACAATGCAGAATCGCAAAGCGCGTGGTAGCGAACGCTATGCAGTGACAGACAAACCGAAAACTGTAGAATGGGCATCTCAAAACATGTTGGTGCTGGGTCTTATCGTTATCGTAGGTCTTGGTTTGCACCTCTTCAACTTCTGGGCAAAAATGCAGTTGCCGGAACTGATGCACAACATGGGCATGCATGCTGACACACTGACACTGGCTTATGCTGCTAACGGTGCTTATCACATCCAGCAGACTTTCTCTTGCCCGGTTTACGTAGTTCTTTACCTCGTTTGGCTGTTTGCTTTGTGGTTCCACCTGACTCACGGTTTCTGGAGTTCAATGCAATCACTGGGATGGAACAACAAAGTATGGATCAATCGTTGGAAATGCATTTCTAACATCTATTCTACGATTGTTGTACTCGGTTTCGCACTGGTAGTAGTGGTATTCTTTGTGAAAACACTGATTTGTGGCGGTGCTTGCTAAATAGTAAATTGTAAATGATTAAATTGTAAATAATATTATGATCAAGATAGATTCAAAAATTCCAGAAGGCCCGGTGGCTGAGAAATGGACCAACTATAAAGCTCACCAGAAATTGGTGAACCCCGCTAATAAACGCCGTTTGGACATCATCGTTGTGGGTACGGGTCTGGCAGGTGCTTCTGCCGCTGCTTCACTCGGTGAAATGGGTTTCAGAGTATTCAATTTCTGTATTCAGGATTCTCCCCGTCGTGCGCACTCTATCGCTGCACAGGGTGGTATCAATGCTGCAAAGAATTATCAAAATGACGGTGACTCCGTTTACCGTTTGTTCTACGATACTGTAAAAGGTGGTGACTATCGTGCCCGTGAAGCTAACGTATATCGTCTGGCTGAAGTATCTAACGCTATCATCGACCAATGTGTGGCACAAGGTGTTCCTTTCGCTCGCGAATATGGTGGCACACTGGACAACCGCTCTTTCGGTGGTGCACAGGTATCCCGTACTTTCTATGCTAAAGGCCAGACCGGTCAGCAGTTGTTGCTGGGTGCTTACTCTGCATTGAGCCGTCAGGTAAACGTAGGTACTGTAAAACTGTACACTCGTTATGAAATGCAAGACGTGGTAATCGTTGACGGACGTGCCCGCGGTATCATCGCTAAAAACCTTGTAACAGGTGAACTGGAACGCTTTGCCGCTCACGCTGTAGTTATCGCTACCGGTGGTTATGGCAATGCTTACTTCCTGTCTACCAACGCTATGGGATGTAACTGTACAGCTGCTATCTCTTGCTACCGCAAGGGTGCTGTATTCGCTAACCCCGCTTACGTTCAGATTCACCCGACTTGTATCCCGGTACACGGTGACAAGCAGTCTAAACTGACTTTGATGTCTGAATCTCTCCGTAACGACGGTCGTATCTGGGTTCCGAAGAAGAAAGAAGATGCTGTGAAACTTCAGAAAGGCGAAATCAAAGGAAGTGATATTCCTGAAGAAGACCGCGACTATTACTTGGAACGCCGCTATCCGGCATTCGGTAACCTGGTTCCGCGTGACGTTGCCAGCCGTGCTGCCAAAGAACGTTGCGACGCAGGTTTCGGTGTAAACAACACCGGCTTAGCCGTATTCCTCGATTTCTCTGAAGCTATCAACCGTTTGGGTATCGACATCGTTCTCCAACGTTATGGTAACCTCTTCGATATGTATGAAGAAATCACTGACGTTAATCCGGGAGAACTGGCAAAAGAAATCAATGGCGTAAAATATTATAATCCGATGATGATTTATCCGGCTATCCACTATACAATGGGGGGTATCTGGGTAGACTACGAACTGCAAACCACTATCAAGGGGCTGTTCGCTATCGGTGAATGTAACTTCTCCGACCACGGTGCAAACCGCCTCGGTGCTTCTGCATTGATGCAAGGTTTGGCTGACGGTTACTTCGTATTGCCTTATACAATCCAGAATTATCTGGCAGATCAAATCACTGTTCCTCGTTTCTCTACTGATCTTCCTGAGTTTGCAGAAGCAGAAAAGGCAGTTCAAGCTAAGATCGACAAGTTCATGAGCATCCAGGGTAAAGAATCTGTTGATTCTATCCACAAGAAACTGGGTCATGTTATGTGGGAATATGTAGGTATGGGACGTACAGCAGAAGGCTTGAAGAAAGGTATTGCCGAACTGAAAGAAATCCGCAAGGAATTCGAAACGAATCTGTTTATCCCCGGTTCTAAAGAAGGCATGAACGTAGAGCTTGACAAAGCAATCCGTCTGTACGACTTCATCACAATGGGTGAGCTTGTTGCTTACGATGCATTGAACCGTAACGAAAGTTGTGGTGGTCACTTCCGTGAAGAATACCAGACTGAAGAAGGAGAAGCTAAACGTGATGACGAAAACTTCTTCTATGTAGCATGCTGGGAATATCAAGGTGACGATGAAAAAGCTCCGGTGTTGTACAAAGAACCGCTGGTATACGAAGCTATCAAGGTTCAAACCCGTAACTACAAGAGCTAATCGGTGAAGTTAAACATTTAAAAGAATTAGAAGAAAATGGATAAAAATATATCATTTACACTGAAGGTATGGCGCCAAGCTGGTCCGAAAGCTAAAGGTGCTTTTGAAACCTACCAAATGAAAGATATCCCCGGCGATACTTCCTTCCTCGAAATGCTGGATATTCTGAACGAACAGCTCATCAGCGAAAGAAAAGAACCGGTAGTATTCGACCACGACTGCCGCGAAGGTATCTGCGGTATGTGTTCTCTTTACATCAACGGACACCCGCACGGTCCTGCAACAGGTGCTACTACTTGTCAGATCTATATGCGTCGTTTCCAGGATGGTGATACGATTACTGTTGAACCTTGGCGTTCGGCCGGTTTCCCTGTAATCAAGGACTTGATGGTAGACCGTACTGCTTATGACAAGATTATGCAGGCTGGTGGTTACGTGAGCGTACGTACAGGTGCTCCGCAGGATGCTAACGCTATCCTGATTCCGAAGCCTATCGCTGACGAAGCTATGGATGCTGCTTCTTGTATCGGTTGTGGTGCTTGTGTAGCTGCATGTAAGAATGGTTCTGCTATGTTATTCGTTTCTGCAAAAGTTAGCCAGTTGAACTTGCTGCCGCAAGGTAAACCGGAAGCTTTGCGTCGTGCAAAAGCTATGTTGTCAAAGATGGACGAACTGGGATTCGGTAACTGTACAAACACTCGTGCTTGTGAGGCTGAATGTCCGAAGAACATCTCTATCAGCAACATCGCCCGCTTGAACCGTGACTTCATCATCGCAAAATTAAAAGACTAGAAATTGCTAGATTTCAAGATAGCGAGAGCTTAATTTGATTAATGACAGAATCCCCTGCCGGCTAGTCCGACAGGGGATTTCTTTATTAATAGATCACGACTATTATTAATAAATTACCATGAGCCATTTTTCCCACGCAAATTACGCGGAGAAGCACCGAATGATTTCTTACAGAAATTAGAGAAATGAGGTAAAGATTCAAAGCCATACTTATAGCATATCTCAGAAATGCTATAAGTAGAGTTATTCAGATCATCGAGGATACCCTCCTTGCGTCGTGCCAGTATCCATTCATAGACGGGTTCATGGAAAACATTATTGAATATACGACGGAATGTACTAAGTGTATATCCACCCAACTGGGCGAGTTCTTCCACCGTCTTTACTTTCTGATGGTTCTGGATAACGAAATACTGGAAACTATTGATGTATTTAGAGAGTGAATGCACCAAACTCGAGAGGTCATAATCAGAATAATAATACCCCAATACAAATGCCAGTTCTTTCCGCTTGAGAGACAACAGATCCCGGCAGACCTTTTTTTCTTTCAGATAAGTGATGGAACCATTCAAGAAGTATTCCAATTCTGGTATTATTTTTAATGGAGAATAGATAAGTGGGGGAGATACTTCTTTCATTATATGATCGAAACGAAAATCGCAGAATAGCTCCGGTTGGATGAAACGATATAAGATGCACTCACATTCTACCATAGCTAGCATCTCAAATACGGAGTCGATAGCTTGAAGAATAAATTCACCTTCTTTGAGCATGGTACCCGCATATTCCTTACTATTAACCAACATCTCCCCTTTCATTAGAAAAAGGATGAAGTTTTCCTCACATCTATGGGCTGCTTTATGAAATCCCCTCTGAAAGACTACATGAGTAATCGAATTGTCCACTGCTCTCGGACAAATTTGGCAATCCCAGTTTTTTTGGCAAGTAGATGGCATATGTTGGCGGTGTTTGTTTTTGTTTATGCTGCCAACAAAAATATATGAAATCTTTCAGATAGCCATAAAAAATGGGAGAAAAGTGAAAAAGAGGTTACTCAAGAAAAAGAGTACATACTAGTTTAACAAAATATATTTTTTAAGAAAATCGTTATATTAATAGTTTTATAGCAATGATACTAATAAAATCCTGACTTTTCACTTTTGAAAAGTCAGGATTTTATTAGATAGATATATCCTCACACAAAAATAAGATAATTTATTTTTTTACCAATAGTCTATGACACCTTATTAGTATCAACATTCGCAGTATTATCTTTAGAAGTCCACTCATCTTCCACCGTTCCTGATACCTTAAGCTCATCACCAGCTTTAAGGACTAGAGTATAAATATATTTTTCACCAGAAGACCAAGTTTCTGAAATTTTTGCTGTTTTTACCCCAGACTTAAATATTTCAACATTGTCTTTCTTGGCAGAAAATGTAACTTCAACAATAGCATCAGTAAGTTTCTGTGGCATCAGAATCATCAATTGATCTGTAGCTTCCAATGTTTTAGCTGTTGCATCCCCCCCCATAAAAGAATTATTATCAGCAAGTACTATCGAATAACTAGCCACTGAAGCGTCCTCAAGAGTCCAATCTTTCGCCTGATAACTATAAGTACCAGAATCCTTCAAATCCTTAAATGTAATATTAGTTACTGTATATTCTACATTTTTATCATCACCTTTCAACTTAAACACTACCTGAGTCAAAGCATGTTTAAATGTCAAAGAAACAGCATTGGCACTTTTAACCTGATCAGCTAATTGAGCAACAAGAAAGTCAGCTTGATCAGATATGTTACTGTTTACTTTATATGCAACAGTAGGATATCCCCCACCAGACGGATAAATATATTCTTTAGAATCAGGCAACACTGATGGACTATATCCAAAGAAAGCAACCTTACCTTCAGAAGGCCAATAAAATGTCTTTGAATCTGCCTCTGTCCAATTGGTTTGGTCAGTACTTTTAAAAGAGCCCTCAAGGATATTAGTTCCTCGAACCGAAGAACTATATGCATCTTCAGTATACGCATAACCAAACGCCCTAAACTCTCCAAACTTAGCAGTAACCATAGGCGTAGCTCTCGTCACAGCAGATGTCCCCATCTTTATTTCAGCTTTCTGTCCTGCATTATCAAACTCTTCGTTTTGTGAGCAACCCGTAATTGCTAAAGCAGCTGTTACTGCCAATAAAATCTTTTTCATAACTGTATTTTTTAAGTTCATAATATTATTTTGTTTACACTATTCATTTTAACTAACTGGTAACTCTACATTTCCTCCATTGCTCCAGTCATCAACACCTCCTTCAAAGCCTCCGCCTCCATCAGGGTTCGGCGGTGTCTCCGGTTTCTCCACTTCAATCTTATCATCAGGCGGTAGCTCAATCTCCGGTGGAGGTTCCAGTTTTCCATCCTCTCCTGTTCCGGTATCTTGAAGCGTCTCTATTATTTCAGTAACATCAATCGCCGCTTCCTGCACCGTATTGTCTGTTCTGATAAATTTCAAGATCAACTGAACATTTCCTATACCGCGGGAAGCTACATTTCCCGATCCTGAAATTCGTGTTGGCACTGACATTTCCTTTGCAGGTTTGAAAGCTGTGAAATACCCTACTACCTTATTAACTTCTTTCTTTACTTCGAAATAAATAGGTTGTGAGGAAGATGCTCCGTAACCTTTGCCTATCCGGTAACAGTCCGATAATCCGTTCACACATCCTATAATTGATGTTACGTATTCCAAGCCTTTAACCTCCAGTACAAAAGAAAATTTCTTCACTACCGATTCCAACTTCCAATCCAAATGAAGCACCTCTTCACTCTTCTTTATTTTCAGTTCATCAATATTCAATACATACAACGAGTCCGGTGATTGAACCATATTTTCTATTCCGGGAATACCCACTTCATTGCAATGTTCCGCATAGGCTTCTATCGTTTCATAGGACTCATCTCGCCTAAATCGCACAGATTCCGTGTTATAGTTGTAAGCTACTACCGAATATCGTCCCGGAGGAACTTTCATCTCTCCGCCTCGTATCGACAGGTACCTATCTACTTTCTTACCCTCTCCATCTATCGGGTAGAATATGACCCGAATCCCCTCCGGCAATTTGTCCGTTACCCCATCCCAATCCAATGATATTTCCACCCCACTTACAGGATAATCATCCAATATATCGCGACGGCTACACCCGTTTAGCACCAGTAGCGAGGACAGAAGCACAAGAAGTATGAATCTTGCATTTCGCATAACGCCCTCCTATCTCTTTGTTGTTATCAACCATACCAAAGAAACTTTTGCTTTGGTAGGACCAATAAAGTTATAACGCCCACTATTTGTCCATATAATATCCCCCTCATAAGGAGTATATTTCTTATATTCTGTTGTCAAATATCCTATGCCAAGACTGAATTCAAGGGAAAAGTGCTGTGCTAATTGCTTTGCATATCCATAAGTCACTCCAGCAGCTCCATAATACTTACCCTGATATCCATCTCCACGTAACTGGAAATCGTATATTCCACCTTCAGCATAAAGTCCAATAAAATGTCCGGTCAATCGGTTGCGTTTCTGCCGGTTTCCCAGCCAACAACGTCCTTCCATCCCTCCAGAAAGGAGCTGATAACAGAAATCGTGTTTACTATTCAGCCACCACGGACATTTATATTCAGTATTCAAAGACCACCTCTTACCTATCGGAATTTCTACTTCTATATTCGGCGCCAATGCCAAATCATATAATAGATTGTTCTTTACCGCAAGCACTGTTTTGCTTTTCACCGGCTCTTCTGCCTCCGACACATCGACCTCACAGGTCTGTTTTTCTTCACTTTCTCCCACAGGCTTATCAGGTTGATTCTTCGGAAGCGCCTCTTCCTGATTCGAAACAAACAACCCGGAGACAGAAGATACCGGTTCAAAAGCCTCTCTATCTATTATCGTGGTTTCCCCGACAATCATTATAACAGACCGCCTCAATTCCGGAAATATATTGCGAACCATATATCGGTAGGCGGCTCCCCGATTTAGCTTTCGCAACAGTTGCTTTCTTTTGGTGATATCATCCTTATGATAGTCGATCAACATCAGCACTTCTTCCCGGTCGGGTAAGTTGGTGTCAGATGCCACCAACTTACGAAACTCCAACCAATCCTCTCCCTTTGAACAAAAATGAATCTTATCAACATTATTAACTAATTCATATCGCCGCAGGAATTCCTTTATCGAGTCATTTCTCTTAGTAACCAAACTTTTATTATAAAACTCGTCACCATCAGGAGAAACAAAACTCACTACATTTAACGATGTTATATTTTTCGTATCCGAGTTTCCGGACAACAAGGAATCCAATGCAATAATTGCCTGATTATTACCCTTATAACAAGGATCCACATTCGTCTTATTCGCATCGAAATATATCACCACCCGGCGGATTGTATCATTTACAACAGTAAAAAATGGTACCGCAGCATACCCACTTTCTGAAAGGCTTAATAAAACCATAAGAATAGCCAATATATAGATACCATGTTTCATTGTCGTTCGTTTCTGTTGACAAATATAGAAGTTAGAAAACAAATCAAACCATACTTTCAGGAGAAAAGACAAGCTCTGAAAGGTTCTGTGAAACGATTGAAACGATTTTGCAAGTTTGAGAAGTATAAAAGCAGAAAATTATATAAAAAAATGCACAGATTACCGATTAAGAATCGATTCTCTGTGCATTCACTAATTAAAAGCTTGCTTTCATACAAAGCCCAATCCAATTATGCAGCCGGGTCCGGTGCTTCCCCTTTGCCATCATCGCCCGAATCAGGGTTACCCCCATTATTCCCCCCATTACTACTTCCGTCCGTATAATCCGTTTCAATTTCCGCACGGCGGGTAATACTCATATCCTCCAGCATATTTTTGAAGATTTTCCCCGGATAGAATAAGATCTTTCTCTGAACGATCGACTTGGATGAGACCTCCTTTTCGTCATCCGTACTCTTAGCACGGATAGTAGGAGTGAAGATGCCAAACTCACCCATCTGTACGCTCTTTCCATCATCAATATCCTCCGCCATCTTATCTACCAGGCCACTGACAACCAAATCTACCACCTTACGATGGACACCACAAAGCTCACTCACTTTCCGACACATCTTTGCAAAATTCACCTTACCGGAACGAACCGATTTTGCCACATACTTTTCGTTTTTGTCCTTGTCAAAACCGAACACTCTTTTTGTTACTACGTACTCTAAACCCATAATTGTTAAAGTTTAATTGGTTAAAAAAATAAAGGTTATCTGTTTGCCATTCTCTTTGTTTGAATGACTCTGCAAAGGTATATCAACCGTGAAATGTCCAGTCCCCTTTTGTCTCCTTTATGTCTCCTTTCATCGTTTGGAATCAATTATTATCGGAAGAGAATATTGTTAGTTATCAATAGGATATATCAAAGAATTATTTTTTTCATAAAATGCGTATTTTCCATATTCAACACTCGAATTTACCAATGGATAGCCATCGAAATTCTAACAGATAAAAATCCTCCTATAACTTTTACACTGAATGCCTACAAACAAGTCAGGCTGCAACCTCATCACAGATTGCAGCCTGACTTATTTATAAAGTGACCTATAGTCTAACTCACATGAAAATCTTACGCAAAGATATCGCTCCGCAGAATATAACCGATAACGTCTCCCTTACGTACGGTAGCACCTTGCTGTGCACATATTTCCACCACCCGTCCAGTGAATCCGGTCAGAATCTTTTCATATTCTCCCCATGGAGTAGAAAGGTAACAAAAGACTTCGTCATGCTGATATTTACGTCCGATGAATGGCGCAATGGACGGTCCTTCCACGGAAACTTCCCAAAGCACCTGCCCGTTGTCGGGAGCAATAACCGGATCCGCCTTGGCACGCTTCAGCTTCTTGATATCTTCCTCGGAATAACCACTCTTTGCCATGGATGCATCCTTAGCATGTTGTAATTCATCTTCAAAACGTTTCTTGGCAACACCCGACTTATAATCGCGATACTGACGATCGTGCATAGCCAGTTCAAAAAGTTCTTCGTCATCCTCTCCATACTCCCAGCCATTCTCATCCATTTCCTTGCGATAATCATCCAGAGCATCCGGATAATTCAACTGCGGATCAGTATCGACAAACTCATATCCTTTAGACTTCGCCAATTCTATAATCTCCGTAGCAAGCGTACCCGGCAGACGTCCACTCTTACCCAGAATCATATCCCAGGTATGGTTGTCTATCATTGTCCAGCGCTCTTCCCCTTTTACCAATTGCATAAGATTCATCAATGCAACATTCTTCACATACTGACTGAAAGGAGTCACCAAAGGAGGATAACCCAACTTAGGCCACACATACTCCACTTCGTCGAAAAGCATTACCAGCAGATCGTCAAGACTAAGTTCAGGTTCGTTCTTACTCCGCAATATCATATTGATACCGGAATGTACCCCTTTCAAATCTGCCATCATAGACCCCATCATGCCACCCGGCAAACCACATTTCAACAAAAGTGAAGACATATATTTATTGGTAGGATCCATGAAGTAACCCAGAAAATCGTCTATGAATTCCTGCGTCATCGCGCGGGCTTTCATATATGCTTTCATATTGATATCGGGAACCTGGAATCCTAAATCTTTCAACATTGCCTGTACCGAGATCACGTCCGGATGCACTTTGCCCCAAGACATGGGCTCCATAGCCACATCAATGATATCCGCACCATTTTCGCAAACCTCGAGAATAGATGCCATAGACAATCCCGGTCCGCTATGACCATGATATTGTATCAATACATCCGGATGTTTTTCCTTGATAGTCCTGACCAGTTGCCCCAACATACCGGGGCGACCGATACCTGCCATGTCTTTCAAACATATTTCAGGTGCACCGGCCTCAATCAGCTGATCGGCAATCCGGGCATAATACTCAACGGTATGTACCGGAGAATATGTGATGCAAAGAGTTGCCTGCGGAATCATGCCTGCTTCCAAAGCATATTTAATGGAGGGAATTATGTTTCTCGTCTCATTCAGTCCACAGAAGATACGGGTGATATCCACCCCTTGTGCATGCTTGACTTTATACATCAATTTACGCACATCCGCCGGAACGGGATACATACGCAATGCATTCAATCCACGATCGAGCATATGCGTTTGAATGCCCGCTTCTCTAAAAGGTGCGGTAAAAGCACGGACGGCTTTATTAGGATTTTCACCGTACAATAGATTCACTTGCTCAAAAGCACCTCCATTCGTTTCAACTCTTGTAAAACAGCCCATTTCAACAATCAATGGAGCTATACGTACAAGCTGGTCAACCCGAGGCTGATACTTACCGGAAGATTGCCACATATCCCGATAAACAAGACTGAATTTGATTTCCTTTTTCATCATAGCCAATAATAAGTGATTTTTTCTTTGGTTAACTTCACATATACAAATATAAAGGTTTGTTTTGACATATAGTCAAAAACAGGCTTTAAAAAACGGGTAAAAATAGATGTTTTACATCATAATGAAAGCAAAACACTACTACACACATCTTAACAGTATAAATAACAAATCAAATTGTCTAATGTTCAAAGATATATCCCCTTAAGAATCCAAAGACTTCACAAAGTTCATTCATACTAAAGTTTGCACGAATGCAAATCGCTTTTCAAAGTCATCATTCGGTATAAAAAGGGTAAGATAACCATCAGGCATAATCCATCTATCACGGAGTTTATCATATTCAAAATTACTATTGCAATAATTAATATAAGATGTTATATTAGTGGAGTCATTAAGATAAAGAATAGATTTATTACAGATATCATTTTCCAAAACACAAACTAAGACAGCATTGTCCACTACAATCTCAATGCCTTTACTCGCTTCCTCCTTAAACAAGTATTCATATATACACATCTCTTTTTTAAAAAATAATCTTTGAATGCGGCTACTTGTATTAGTGAGCACGCTTCTTCCCACATACAGTAAATTTTCAAAGTGTGAATGCAATTTAAGAGTATCCATTTCATCATTTTTTTATTGTTATTACTTTGCTAAATATTTTATGTTCAACACTAAAATCCACAATACAATCATATATGATTGTAGATATGCAAATATAAATACTTTTCTTTGAAAACAATCATATATGACAGAAATTATGCTCGATAAACAAAAAACATTAAATGAGATAGGTACTAGAATTAGAAGATTACGAGAAAGTAAGAATCTATCTATTCAAGAGTTTGCAGATAAGCTTGAAATAGAATACAATAATGTCATTCGAATAGAGAAAGGAAGAACAAACTTCACTATTGGTACTCTTGTAAAAATCGCTAATACATTAGAGGTAAATTTAAAAGATATAGTATAGTCATTAAAGATAATGATATGTGGCTATATACTTTATTATATATAATCATTTGTACAATAAAGTATATAGCTGCCTAAATTTCAAGCAAACTTATTAAGTCTTAGTTAAAGCTCCACAATTTCTCAACAAGGAAGTTATTTCAAAATACAGCTCAAACACTACTACCAACATTACCAGTTTGAGAAACATATTATCACAAGTTCCATACTTGTTAGATAAAACGCCCTCAAATGTCACAATTATTAACCACACAAAGAATTCAATAAAGAAACTTCTCATACTGTTCATTTCAGGACACCGAAAAAAGTTTATCTTTTCTGCATAAACAACTTTTGAGTTTCTAATAAATTCTTAAGGAGTTTATTAAAAACGGTATCCAAGTTTATTAAAAACCCGAATGTAGCTTTCAGAAGGATTTACATTGAATTTATGCAACAAAAAAGGCTGCAAACCCTATAAAAGGTTGCAGCCTCAAGCTTTTCATCGGGTCGTCTATACCCTAATCCTCATAAGGATCTCCTAGATGTTTTGTTATAATCTTATACTGTTTCATCGTCAGATAACGATGATTATACGGCATATAACCGGTCGGTACAAGCTCTTTGGTCAACGGGTTACAGTCTTTAATCCATCGGCTCAGACAACGCACTGCATTTTTACTGGTCGTACATCCGGGGAAGTACAATGCAGCTAATACAGCAAAAGATAAGATTCGTCTCATTTCGTTTTTAAAGTTTTAATTTGTCGTTTCATTGTTTCTTTCGTACTACAAATATACAACATCAAAAAGCGTTTGTCAAGTCATTTGGGATTTTGCCGTTAATATAAAGAACTATTTATCCATACAAAGTTAATTATCAACCAATTAAGCCATCATTTTATTTTTCCAATATTTGACATTGCAATTATTGCACAGCACTTATAATATAGCAAAATCTTTCCTTTAAAAGGAACGCCCTGTTGGTTTAAAACCAAAGCATCGTTCCTTTAAAACCAACGGGGTGTTCCTTTTAAACCAAGAAAACACTTATATTCAGACCTTATTTTCTAATTTTCCCAGAAGCTGTAATGATATTCAGGAAGACTTACTTTCCTCCCTATTACTTATCTCAAAAGCATCCTACTTTAGCCATCAAAAGCGCACCGTGTACGATAACAGTGAAAATCAGTGAAAGAAATTAAAAGAGAAACAAATACGACAGAATTATTTGGAGGTTAGTTTGCAAAGACATACATTTGTCATGTGATTTTTTTCATAGTATTAGATTTAAGGTTAACAAAGGTTGGAGCAAGGCGTTGCTCCTTTTTTTATATCCATATATAAGGTTAGTCTATACGAGTTAATTCAATAACTGATACATTCCTCCTGCTAATACACGAACTACTCCTTTCATTTCCAATTCAAAAAGAATAGCATTTATCTGATGTACGGGAATATCTGCTTCTACCACCAGAGAATTAATCTGCAAATTCCCCTGTTTCTCCAGGATAGAGACAATCTTTTGTTCTTCTTCGGACAAGTCGGGAAAAAGACTACGTTGCACATTTACTTTCCCGGAAAAAGTTGCCGGTATATTCCATCCCATTGCGTGTACAAGATCTTCAGCCGATAATAGTAAGGAAGCCTTATTATCTCTAATCAACCGATTACACCCCTTTGAATATTCATCATTTATCCGCCCGGGAAAAGCAAAACAATCGCGGTGATAGCTTTCAGCAAGTTCAGCAGTGATTAATGAGCCTCCTTTTTCTGCCGATTCAATAACAACCGTAGCATCACACATACCTGCGACAATACGGTTACGGCTGACAAAATTATGTTTGTCGGGATTCGTGCCGGACAGAAATTCGGTCAACAGTCCTCCTTTTTCGAGCATATCAATGGCCGTTTTTCGATGGACATAAGGATAAATGCGATCCAGACCATGGGCAAGAACACCTACCGTAGGCAGGTCATTGACCAGTGCTTCACGATGTGCATGGATATCGATCCCATAAGCAAGCCCGCTGACTACCAACACATCAGGACAAAGTGTTTTCAGATCGCGTAAGAAAGAGGCGCAAATACGGGTACCATAATCAGTGGCATTACGGGTGCCTACCATATTTATGATATGCAGGGAATTCAAATCGGTATTTCCTTTAAAGAAAAGGACGATAGGAGCATCTTCACATTCCCGCAAACGGGAAGGGTAAGCCTCATCATGGAAAGTCAGGCAGGAGATCCGGTTCTTCCGGATAAATTCATATTCCTGTTCGGCGCGGATCACAGCTTGCGGACAATCCAACGCCTCTATCACCCGTTGACTCACTTCAGGAATACGTTCCGGTATTTCTTTACGCAGGCGGAAGACATCAACAGCATTGTTCATTCCGTCTATCAAATGTTTCGCCCCTATGTGCCCGATACCGGGCACCATTGTCAGGGCGATACTATAAATCTGTTCTTCCTCGGAACTGCTCATTTCAGGTAAGGGGCAAAGACGCTATCGAATAATTCGCTGTCACTCAAACGTCCGTTTACCACACATACCGTTTCAACAGTGGATTTCACTACTACTTTATGATCACTCTTACGGAAAATATCCTGATAGAACACATATTTGATACCTTCCTTCTTCATATAGAGTTTAGAGACAAACTCGTCTCCGCTTTTCAACGGCGTTTTGAATGCCATATTAATGCGTGCCACTACCGGATCGACTCCCTGTTCGTGAAGTGCAGCAAAGCTGACACCGACCGACGTCAGAAATTCATGACGGGTATGTTCCAGATAATGCTGATAGTTCGCATTATTAACAATTCCTTGAAGGTCGCACTCGTAATCACGCACCTTCATTTCCAATTCATAGATATAGTTCATTTAAATTGAGAATTGAGAATTAAAAGTTGAGAAATAATGGTTAGCCTCTTTTTTGCTCAATATCGAGTCCCTTGAACTTCTTCAGTTCTTCGGTTGATACCAGTTTATACAGTTTGTCACTGGGGCGTATCTTATCCGATTTCATCGAGAAGTGCTGGCCTTTCTTCACAGTCTGCACGGATTCCAAGTCAACACGTGCCTCTTCCAAAGTCATGAATAGAGCACCCGTAGTCGGTCCGGTAATGAGAAGTTTATCGCCTACGCTGACTTCCGCAGCCTCTACCAGAAATTCGGAAACTCCGATATTAGAGAAGTATTTGATACCTTTACCTACATATATCTTACGTTCCGTAGCTGCCGAACCATAGTTTCTGGTCCATTCACCTAAACGTTGTCCCAAGTAATAACCATCCCAGAAGCCGCGGTTGAATACAGTTTTCAGACGTTCGTCCCAAGCTGCAATCTTTTCATCGGTAAATGTCCCTTCCAGATAAGCCTTGATCGCCTCTTTGTAACATTCTACCACTGTCCGTACATATTCAGGTCCACGGGCACGGCCTTCAATTTTGAATACACGCACACCGGCATCCAACATCTTATTCATAAAGTGGATGGTCTTCAAATCTTTCGGTGACATGATATATTCGTTATCAATATCCAGTTCCACATCCGTCTCTTTGTCACGGACAGTATAGGAACGGCGGCATACCTGCATACAAGCACCACGGTTGGCAGAATGGTTCATCTCATGTAAAGAGAGGTAACATTTACCCGATACAGCCATACAAAGCGCCCCGTGACAGAACATCTCAATGCGAATCTGTTCACCGCTCGGACCACAAATATGTTCTTCCTGAATCTGACGATAGATTTCGGCTACCTGCTCCAGATTCAACTCACGGGCCAATACTACCACATCTGCAAATTGTGCGTAGAATTTTAAAGCCTCTGCATTGGAGATGTTCAGTTGAGTAGAAAGGTGTACCTCCTGCCCTATCTGACGGGCATAATTCATCACCGCCACGTCAGCAGCAATCACAGCAGAAATACCGGCTTCCTTGGCTGCATCGACAATGGTGTGCATCAATGCAATATCTTTATCATAGATAATCGTGTTGACCGTCAGATAACTTTTCATTCCGTGTTCATCACACGTACGGGCGATTTCCCGCAAATCATCAATCGTAAACGTATTGGCCGAACGGGCACGCATGTTCAGGTTTTCTATACCGAAATAAATAGAATCGGCACCTGCCTGAATAGCCGCAGCAAGAGATTCACGCGAACCGACAGGAGCCATTATTTCAAAATCTTTTATATTCATCTTATTGTCTGATAATCATTAAATATGATAGAAGTATGCAAAGGTACGAATTTATCCGTATTTTTGCAGAGAATAAAGCAGAAAGAAGAAATGGAAAATAAGAAACCAATCGTACTCAACAATTTGGAAGAGTGGGATTTTACCGACTATATAGACTCACTTATACAAAAAGAGGAGGCTGTAGATCTGGAATTCAAAATTGCCAAAGATGGTCTTCCCAATAGTTTGTGGGATACTTATTCTTCTTTTGCCAACACAGACGGAGGAGTCATTATACTTGGAGTGAAAGAGCATAAACAGCAATTTATCATCGAAGGACTGACTAAAGAGCAAATCAGCCAGTACAAAAAAGACTTCTGGAATCAGATTAATAACACGGAGTGCGTAAACGAGAATCTACTTTCAGACAATGACTTATATGAAGGTTGTTATAAAGAAAGAAATCTTCTTCTCATCTATGTCCCCAGGGCCAGTCGCACGCAACGCCCTATTTATAGAACAAAAAATCCATTTAGCGGACATACATTTAAACGTAACCACGAAGGAAACTATAAATGTACAGATGCTGAAGTGAAACGTATGATTGCCGATTCGGACGAAAGTCATCCACGGGATTCAAGGATTTTATGCAATTATTCCATGGAAGATATCGACAAGGAAACTTTGACGCAATATAGACAGCTCTTCGCTAATCTGAAACCGTCTCATCCTTGGCTTAGTCTGAATGATTTAGAATTCCTCACTAAGCTGGAAGCATATCGCAAAGACCGGCATACCAAAGAAGAAGGATTCACTTTAGCCGGAATACTTATGTTCGGAAAAACAGAAAGTATCACTGATCCTGAATGTGCCCCCAATTATTTTCCCGACTACAGGGAACATTTGGGAGCAGACGATTCTCTTAGATGGTCGGATCGCATTTGTCCGGACGGAACCTGGGAAGCGAATCTCTTTCAGTTCTACCGTAAAGTATATCCCAAACTAACAGCCATATTGCCTAAACCTTTCCAAATAAGAAATGGTATACGCATTGACGCCCCCCCACGCACATTGCCATACGCGAAGCATTTATCAATACGCTTATTCACTGCGACTTCTCGGAAGAAGGGAACATTGTTGTCGAACAATGGGTAGATAAATACCGCTTCAAGAACCCCGGAACGATGTTGGTCAGTAAAACGCAATATTATTCAGGCGGAGATAGCGTATGCCGCAATAAAGCATTGCAAAAAATGTTCATGCTCATCGGTTTTTCAGAGAAAGCAGGAAGCGGAGTGAACAAGATTATAAAAGGTTGGAGAGAAGCTAACTGGCAGAAACCGTATGTTGAGGAATTTAATCGTCCGGACAAGGTAGAATTAACTCTACCGATGATTAGTTTATTACCGGATGACACTGTCATCAAACTAAAAAAGTTGTTTGATGGAAAGATTGAAACACTGACACAAGATGAATTAACCGTTTTGGTCACTTGTTATAGTGAAAGCGAAATCAATAACACTCAATTACAATATGTCGTTCCACAACATCGTTCGGATATTACAAAGATGCTGAAAAAACTTTGTAATGAAGGATTCTTGATTTCAGCAGGAAATGGCAGGGGAACGAAATACCATATTAATGAATCCGAGGGAAAGGTTGACAGCTCGGAGAATAATATGGAGAGTTCCGGTACAAAGGTTGGAACCTCGGAGAATAATATAGAGAGTTCCAGTACAAAGGTTGGAACCTCGGAGAACAATATAGAGAATTCCGGTACAAAGGTTGGAACCTCAAAAAGACTCAAGTTTGAAGAACTCCAATCCATAATAATGTCTATTGCGGAGGATTATATCACCATAAATGAAATAGCTAAGAAAGTCGATCGAACGATTGATTATATAGCAAATAAGATTATTCCCAAGATGATAAAAAATGGAACAATCGAACATCTATATCCCGGAATCCCTAACCATCCGAAGCAGAAATATAAAGCAACCAATAAAAAAACAAATAATTAGCAGTAATACTATATATGAAGATAGATCAAATAGATCTGGGTAAATATCCCATCCTACTCGCTCCCATGGAAGACGTGACTGATCCGGCTTTCCGCCTGATGTGCAAGAAATTTGGAGCAGACATGGTATACACCGAGTTTGTATCAAGCGACGCACTGATACGTGCTGTCAGCAAGACCGCGCAGAAACTAAGTATCAGTGATGCCGAACGTCCGGTTGCCATCCAAATATACGGAAAAGATACGGAAACGATGGTGGAAGCTGCCAAGATTGTGGAACAGGCACAACCTGATATTCTGGATATCAATTTCGGATGCCCGGTAAAAAGAGTAGCCGGAAAAGGAGCGGGAGCAGGTATGTTACAGAATATCCCCAAGATGCTGGAGATCACCCGTGCGGTAGTAGATGCGGTGAAAATCCCCGTAACGGTCAAAACCCGTCTGGGGTGGGATGCTAACAACAAAGTAATTGTAGAGTTGGCAGAACAGCTACAGGATTGCGGCATCGCTGCACTGACTATACATGGCCGCACCCGTGCACAAATGTACACCGGAGAAGCCGACTGGACGCTGATAGGCGAAGTGAAGAATAATCCACGGATGCATATTCCTATTATCGGTAATGGTGACGTGACGACGCCTCAACGCTGCAAAGAGTGTTTTGACCGTTATGGAGTAGATGCTGTCATGATTGGTCGTGCCAGCTTCGGACGACCATGGATATTCAAGGAAATAAAACACTATCTGAAGACAGGTGAGGAATTACCACCGCTAAGTTTCGAATGGTGCATGGAAGTGCTTCGTCAGGAAGTGATCGACAGTGTGGATTTGCTCGATGAACGCAGAGGTATTCTCCACGTACGCCGTCATTTGGCCGCTAGCCCACTATTCAAAGGAATACCTAATTTCCGTAACACACGCATCGCCATGCTACGGGCAGAAACAAAGGAAGAACTTTTCCGCATATTTGAAGAAATCACTTCCCAGCGTAAAGAGAATTCGGAATTTTAATCCATTATAAACCATCATCTTCATCCGCAAACTCTGACTCCTGCGGATGGAGATTACCTGTTTCAAAAGACAGAAGTATATTCCTATTTTCTACTTGAACATCGGCTGTGCAAACCACTTCTTAAACATCCAGGTCGCAACTACATACAATAGGAATGCAGAGAAAAATCCCACAATGGCGTCAATCACATAATGTGCCTGAATATATACGGTTGCCCCGCAAAGCAACATATAGAAAGGTATAAGACAAGCAAACAATTTCTTACTGCCACGCCATGCCATAATCATCAAAATAGTAGAAATACCGACGTGCGAACTGGGGAATGCCGCCGTAGGACGTTCCCCTACTTGCTGCGAACCTTCCACTAAATTATAAAAGAATCCATGCTGATACCCCGGTCCGGGAAGTAACTCCTGATTATGATTGAAATAGTCACCGATAGCCGGAAAAATACCTTTAGATACATTATCAATTCCGATAGCAGGGAAATAGAATTGAGGTCCTGCAACAGGAACGAATATATAAATCAGATAATAGATAAAGAAAGAAGTGACAAGAACAAAAGACATTTTTTCGAACCACTCAAACTTATAAATGAAATAAAACAGAGCCACAATCAGCATCATCGGATAATAAAAGAAATATCCCATATTGAATGCTTCGCTAACTATAAGATGCGGAAATGTATGACAAAACCAGATAGCAGGCTGTCCATTGAAAATAAACTGTTCGGCAGTTGCAAACACATGGTCCAGATTCGGAAAGAAACGATTGAACTCGAAAGTATCCGGATACCAGTAAGACAATAAACTCATCTGAATGACAATACGCACAAATGCTGAAAATTTACAGGGGGCAAGACGATAAAGATACATCAGTAAAAAAGTCATTGCTGCAATCATAGCCCTATCCAGCAACATATGCCATGGATGATCCATCCGCTGAAACAGGAACAGAATCAGTATGGAAGTCAACAGATTATAAATCAGTGTAATCTTTTCCACAGCAAACAACCCTTTCCGGGTTTCTATGCGCTTAAATAAGTCTAAAGCCATCCTTCATTTTTATACCAGGCAATGGTTTCACGCACTCCCTTTTCCAAATCATATTCGGGCACATACCCAAGTTCTTTCATCGCCGGGGATATGTCACATTGCCAGTTGCGTTGTTTCATTATCTTATATTTATCCGAATTCAGAGTACTGCTCCTCCCGGAACGTGTAGCAATGAATTCAGCGAACAAAGATATAACTTTTAGCACAATTAACGGACATTTCAAGTGAAGAACAAACGGATTACCCAATTCTTTTTGTATCAGGTCCGAAAATGCACGGCTTTTATAGATTCTCCCATCTGTCAGGAAATACGCTTTCTGGACTACTTTTTTCTCCATTCCCAGAAATATCGCTTGCACAATGTCTTTCACATAAACAAAAGTCAGATCCTGACGACGGAAACCTACCGAGAAATCAACATGCTTCTGAATGGACTTTGCCATCAGGAAATAGTCTGACTCACGGGGACCATAGACTCCCGTAGGACGATAAATGACATAAGGAAAACCGGGAATACTCTGAATATATAATTCCGCTTTCAATTTACTTAATCCATAAGCCGTATTAGGCATCGGAGTGTCTTCTCCGCTTATCGGAGTATAATCCTTCTCGCGTACAGGTCCGAATACACTCAACGTACTAATATATATAAACTGCTTCGGAACCATATTCAGTTCCTTCAGTGTATCTATAAAATATTTGGTCTGAAGATAATTCACATAATCAAAGGTCTTTTTATCAGAACACTTTGTCACACCAGCGCAATGGATGATGTAATCAAACTTACTGTAAGTACCTTTATGCCCGGAGAGTTGGGCACGAAGCTCATTAGGATGCGCAAAGTCGAGTTCCAGAAAGTGAATTTTCCGGTTCTTCAAATACTGCTTGCTACTCGTAGGACGAATTCCGGCCCACACACCAAACTTTCGTTTCAACGCTTCCTCCACGATGAAACTCCCTATAAAACCACTTGCGCCTGTAATTAAAACACTCTCCATTATTACTTCCCAGGTTCTACATGAATATTGATTCAAAAAATATGATGCCGCAAAGATACGATAAATATAAAATAAAAGCCATTTTGCTTTTCTCAATTATTATTTGTTTATTTGCAACGCGATTTATTTACTATTCAACACTTTTAAAAGCACGTGGAAGATAAGGCCGATTTTGATTTTCTTTTTTAAAGAGTACTATCCTCAACTTTATTATTACGCATTTCATCTGATTAATAATATGGAGGCTAGTAAGGATATCGTGAGCGACGCCTTCGAATTTATTTGGGCCAATTATGCTAAAATAGACAAAGCCACTGCTAAATCTTATCTATATGTTTATGTCCGCAACAAAAGCATTGACTTTTTGCGACACCAGAATACACATGAACAGTATGTACAAATCTATTCTGAACTGACCAAAAGTTATGTTGAAACGGAGTATCAGGAGCAGGATGAAAGAATGATGCATATCAGCAAAGCTATGGAAAAGCTGACTCCACATACCAGACACATTTTAGAAGAATGCTATATTCAACGTAAGAAATATCAGGAAGTAGCGGAGGAACTGAATATCAGTGTCAGTGCAGTCAGGAAGCATATTGTGAAAGCATTGCAGGTGATACGTGAAGAATGTGCAAAAAAAATCATAAATCAGGTGTCTTTATTTTATGATTAAACGTAATATAAATAAGTATGATACAGTCGAACAGTGATGAATAAAGATATTGACAATATAGATAATACAGATAAATCTGTAGAGAAGGCACTCGACATTATGGAGAGTTCTTCAGAAATAAACGTCGAACAACTGCAGGAAATGCTTAAAGATGAGGAAGCCCTGCAAGCTTGTCGTGACATCATGGATAGTAGTCTTTTCCTGCAACAAAAAAGTGAAATAGAACTACCCAATATAGAGATGGAGTTAGAACGATTCAAGAAAAAACAATACGCAGCAAGAATGCGCTCCAACCTCTGGAAAACAAGTATTGGAATAGCCGCTATGGTTACCGTTCTATTTGGAACTTACTATCTAATCAACAGCCTGACAACTCCTGCACTTGAACCAATCACTGTATTCACTGCTGATACTACTCCCCAACACATCACCCTGCAAAAAGATAACGGAGAAAAG
This sequence comes from Bacteroides sp. BFG-606, assembly GCF_024788145.1. Lineage (NCBI taxonomy): Bacteria > Pseudomonadati > Bacteroidota > Bacteroidia > Bacteroidales > Bacteroidaceae > Bacteroides > Bacteroides sp. BFG-606. Next base: position 999,661 of record NZ_JANUIL010000001.1, read on the forward strand.
ATTGTATTAGACGAACCGCAATCAACCAATCAAACCTTACCGCAGAAAGTGATCTCAAAACCGGAGGAAAAAGAACTGGATTACAGACAAGTGATTTCAACGACCACACAAACACATGTACTCACCGTACCACGTGGCGAAAGCTTCAAAGTAGTATTATGTGACGGGACGGAAGTCTGGCTCAATGCCAATAGCAACTTTGTCTACCCTACGGCCTTTATTGGCGACGAACGTATTGTCACTTTAGAAGGCGAGGCTTATTTTAAAGTGACCAAAGATCCGAAGCGGCCTTTCATCGTAAAAACCAAAACAGTGCAGACACGTGTTCTCGGTACTGAATTCAATATACGTAGTTATACGCCCGAAGATACCCATGTAGTACTTATCAATGGAAAAGTAGAAATCAGCAACACTAAAGGAGGATCATATACCAGACTATATCCGGGAGAAGATGCACACCTGCAATCTGATGGTAACTTTATTCTAGCGGAAGTAGACCTAGACTCATACGTCTATTGGAAAGATGGCTATTTCTATTTTGATGATGTCACATTGAAAGATATTATGCAAAATCTGGGACGTTGGTACAATGTAAACATAGAATTCAGAAACAAAGAAGCAATGGAGTATAAAATGCACTTTATATCCGATCGTACCAAAGATTTAGAGCACACTATTTCATTACTTAACAGAATGAAAAAAGTAACAGTCACCTTGCAAGGCAATACGCTCACCGTAGACTAGGTTTTTATTGCATAAGTATAACAAATCTATGCAAGAAACAGCAAAATATCACTTTTCTTAAAAAATAATTCGCAAAAGGGGTATCTATTTTTTTGAACTCATACGCACTAGTATTATAAACATATTCAAATAGTGTTATTAAAAACAAACGTATGAGAAATTATTGGAACCTATTTATTGTGTGCTTTCTATGCATATTGTGCTTCCAGCCCTATCGGGTAAATGCTCAAGTACAATCACAAAAGAAAATCACAATTGAATTTAGCAACGAACGATTACCGTCCGTACTAAAACGTCTAGAAAAACTTTCCGGATACAAAGTCCTATTTACGTATGATGATGTCAAGAAATTCACTGTTTCAGGCTCCATCAAAGATAAGAGCATAGAACAAACTCTCGACATTATCCTAGCTAACAAGCCATTAGAATATCATATTGAAGACCAATTTATCACAATCACTACCAAAGGACCTTCCAAACAAGCGAAAGTATTTAATGTAAAAGGAGTAGTTATTTCTGGTGATGACGGGCAGCCGCTCATCGGCGCAACAGTTGTTATCAAAGGAAGTAAGTCGGGGGTATTAACGGACATAGATGGGAAGTTTTCTATAGAAAATGTATCCAATAAATCTCTGTTACAATTTTCTTATATAGGAATGAAACCGCAAGATCTGACTCCTACTCCGACTATGAATGTTACATTAATGCCTGATGTACAAACTCTATCTGAAGTAGTAGTAACAGGTATGCAAAAAATGGATAAACGTCTGTTTACGGGAGCAACCAACCAATTGTCCGCAGATGAAGTCAAACTAGATGGTTTGCCTGATATTAGCCGGGGACTCGAAGGACGTGCCGCAGGTGTATCCGTACAAAATGTTTCCGGTACATTTGGTACCGCCCCGAAAATCCGAGTACGTGGTGCCACATCTATTTTCGGCAGTTCAAAGCCATTGTGGGTGGTAGATGGAGTAATTATGGAAGATGCAATTGATGTAGGTCCGGATGATTTATCCTCAGGTGATGCAGAAACTCTAATCAGTTCTGCTATTGCCGGCTTGAACTCCGATGATATTGAAAGCTTTCAAATATTGAAAGACGGATCAGCAACCTCTATCTATGGTGCACGAGCCATGGCAGGGGTTATTGTAGTAACTACCAAAAAGGGAAAAGCCGGTGTCAGCAAAATCAGCTACACCGGTGAGTTTACAACTCGTATGATTCCCAGTTATAAAGAATTCAATATTATGAATTCACAGGAACAAATGGGAATCTATAAAGAGATGGAACAAAAAGGATGGCTTAATAATAGCGATACCTATCGTGCAAAAGATAGCGGAGTGTATGGACGTATGTATCAATTGATCAATCAATATAATCCAGTTACAGGGCTATTCGGACTTGCCAATACTCCAGAAGCACGCAATGCTTACCTGCGCGAAGCGGAAATGAGAAATACCGATTGGTTTGATGCTTTATTTTCCAACAACATCACCCAGAATCATTCTGTCAGTATCACTTCCGGAACAGAAAAGTCTTCATTCTATGCTTCATTAAGTGCTATGTCAGACCCGGGCTGGTACAAGCAAAGTGAAGTAAAACGCTATACAGCTAATTTAAATACAACATATAATATATATAAGAATTTATCTATAAATTTAATCTCTAGTGCTTCCTACCGTAAGCAAAAAGCGCCCGGAACACTAAGTTCAGAAGTGAATGCAGCCAGTGGAGAAGTCACCCGTCAATTTGACATCAATCCATATTCGTATGCACTAAACACATCACGTGCATTGGATCCGGCAGTGGACTATACAGCCAACTACGCACCATTCAATATCCTTCATGAATTGGATAACAATTATATGGACTTAAACGTAGTTGACGTTAAATTCCAAGGAGAAGTAAAATGGAAAGCACTTCCTGAATTAGAGCTTAGCGCATTAGGAGCAGTCAGATATCAAGCTTCTTCACAAGAGCATAATATTAAAGACCACTCGAATCAGGCAACAGCATATCGCACAGGAATGGATGACGCCACTATTCGTGACAACAATAATTTACTCTACACCAACCCCGACAATCCTTATGCTTTACCCATCAGCATACTGCCGGAAGGCGGTATTTATCAACGTAAGGACTATCGCATGCTAGGAGTAGACTTTCGTGCCACAGCATCCTGGAATCATTTATTTGCAGAAAAGCATATAACCAATCTTTTCGCCGGCATGGAGGTGAATGATTTAAAACGTATGCAAAATTATTTTCAAGGATGGGGAATGCAATATACAATGGGGGAAATACCATCGTACGTCTATGAATTCTTCAAGAAAGGTATTGAGTCCGGTGAAAACTATTATGGATTAAACCATACCACAACAAGGAGTGTAGCTGGTTTTGCCAATGCAACCTATTCTTATGATGGCCGTTATACAATAAACGGAACATTCCGCTATGAAGGCACCAACCGTATGGGAAAAAGCCGTTCTTCCCGATGGTTGCCTACATGGAATATATCAGGAGCATGGAATGTACATGAAGAAAAATTCTTTGAAACATTCAGTTCTGTGCTGTCACATTTAACATTCAAAGCATCTTATTCTTTAACGGCCGACAGAGGTCCGGAATATGTAACGAATTCACATGCCATAATCACCAGCTATTCTCCATTTCGCCCTTTCACTAACGGACAGGAAACCGGACTTTATGTATCCGACCCCGAAAATAGTGAATTGACTTACGAAAAGAAGCATGAGTTAAACATCGGTGCTGACATGGGATTCTTAGACAACCGGATCAACTTCTCAATCGACTGGTATAAACGCAACAACTATGACCTGATTGGTATAACTCCAACACAGGGAGTAGGTGGTTCTATCTACAAATATGCCAATATAGCCTCCATGAAGTCACATGGCATTGAATTCACCATCTCAAGCAAGAATATCCAATCGAAAGACTTCTCATGGAACACGGATTTCATCTTTTCCAAAGCAAAAAATGAAGTGACCGAACTTAACGCCCGATCAAGCGTGATGGACCTGGTTTCAGGTTATGGTTTTGCACGTCAGGGCTACCCGGTACGTGGTTTGTTCTCTATCCCATTTGTCGGTCTAAGTTCAAATGGTATCCCTATGTATAATATCAATGGAAAAATAACCAGTACGGATATTGATTTTCAAACACGTGACAATATAGACTATCTAAAATATGAAGGTCCCACTGATCCTACTATAACAGGTAGCTTTGGTAATATCTTCACCTATAAAGCATTCAAGTTAAATGTATTTATCACCTATTCATTTGGTAATGTAGTACGTTTAAATCCATGCTTCAACTATCAATACAGTGACTTATCCTCTATGCCCCGTGAATTCAAAAATCGCTGGACAGTTCCGGGTGATGAGAAGCATACCAATATCCCTGCCATCATTTCCAAACGTCAATATGAAGACAATAAAGATTTGATGTATGCATATAATGCCTATAATTACTCTACAGAACGAATTGCCAAAGGAGACTTTATTCGTATGAAGGAGATTTCCTTGTCCTATGATTTTCCCAAATCATGGATTACATCAGCAAAGATATCCAATTTATCTTTAAAACTTCAGGCTACCAATTTATTCCTAATTTACGCAGATAAAAAGCTAAACGGACAGGACCCGGAATTTTTCAATACCGGTGGAGTTGCCTCCCCTGTGCCCCGTCAGTTCACATTAACTCTTAGATTAGGATTTTAACCATTCAGATAATTATAAAAATGATGAAATACAAAAACGTATTATATACAGCAGTCATTTCAACCTTATGCCTGGGAACAACCTCCTGTAGCGATTTTTTGGATGAAATGCCGGATAACCGAACAGAACTAACTACCGAAGAGAGTATTACCAAAGTATTGGTATCTGCATACCCTATGACCACCAATTGTCACATAGGAGAATTCTACAGTGACAACATTGATGAAAATAGTAAAGCATACAGCTATCTTTTCCGGTTAAATGAGCACTTGTATCGCTGGCAGCAAACCACTGAAGAGAATCAAGACTCACCTCATGCCTTATGGAATGATTGTTATAATTCGATTGCATCAGCCAACCAAGCTCTGGCAGCTATTGAGCAAATGGGAAACCCTCAATCATTGTCAGCGCAAAAAGGGGAAGCTTTAATATGTCGCGCATATAATCATTTCATATTAGCTACGACATTCTGCAAAGCATATGGTACAAATGCAGATAAAGACTTAGGTATACCTTACATAAAGGAACCAGAAACATCTGTAAATCCACAATACTCACGTGGAACAGTTGCCGAAGTCTACCAAAATATCGCAGCCGATTTAGAAGAAGGATTGCCTCTAATCGACGACAATATTTACTCACGAGTGAAATATCATTTTAATAAAAAAGCTGCCTATGCATTTGCTGCCCGCTTTTATCTATATTACACACAGCCGGATTTTTCTAACTGCCAGAAGGTTATCAATTATGCCAATATAGTACTCGGCACAAATGCTTCCCAATATTTACGTGACTGGGCTGCATTAGGAGCTTTATCTCCCAACAAGAATATACAGCCGAACGCTTATGTAGATGCAGATAATCGGGCAAATCTACTGGTTATATCAGCAGCTTCATATTGGCCATTAGTTTCCGATCCGGGTTATGCCAACTGTGAAAGATACTGCATGAATAATATTACTGCCTCGGAAAGTTGTAAATCCGAAGGTCCATGGGGAGACCAGTCAAGCTACCATCAAATTCCATTTGCGCCTGGTGGCTCTATCAAAAACGGATTCCGCCGTTTAGTCATCTATCAGCAATTCACATCAGGCAACAGCTGGATCGGTTATATGCTGTATCCTGCTTTCACTACCGATGAAGCATTGCTTTGCCGGGCTGAAGCTTACACATTACTAAAGCGTTACGACGAAGCTGCAGCCGATATAGATGTCTGGCAGAAAGCCTTTACGAAAAATACGCGGCCCCTAACCAAAGAAACAATCAATGATTTTTATGCTCAACTAAAATATTACAAGCCGGAAGCTCCGACGGTAAAGAAGGAATTACATCCGGATTTTGTAATAGAAAAAGGCATGCAAGAGAATCTGATACATTGTATTCTACATGCAAGACGCCTGCTAACTTTAGAAGAGGGACTTAGATGGCAAGATATAAAACGCTATGGTATCGTAATCTACCGCCGCTACTATGAAGGTTATACTTTAGTGAATATCACCGACAAGATGGACACGAATGATCCCAGACGTGCTATTCAACTACCAGCCAGTGTCATTACAGCAGGTATGCAACCAAATCCAAGAAATGACTAACTAACTTAAGGAGGGAAAAATATGAAGAAATACATCATATATAGTTTAATCATGACATTAACCTGTGGACTGGGTGCTTGCAACAACGACGAGGACGTGGACAAAGCAAACAGCATCTTCTCTACAGAGGAAGTAGAACGCAGCCTATTCGATAACTGGATATTGGGCAATTACACCCATCCATATAATATCGCATTGAAATATCGCATGGAAGATAACGAGAGCGACATGACACATATATTAGCTCCTGCCGACTATAAGAAATCCGTAGTACTGGCTAAAATTATCAAACATGTATGGCTGGAAGCATACGATGAAGCGACCGGTAATCCAGACTTTTTACGTCAATACATCCCCAAGACCATTCACTTTATCGGCTCTCCTGCCTATGAAGACAATGGAACCATGGTATTAGGAACGGCTGAAGGAGGCATGAAAATTACATTATACAATGTAAATGACATCAATCCTGATAAAATAGATATCAATCTGCTAAACGAATATTATTTCCAGACAATGCACCATGAGTTCGCCCACATCCTGCATCAAACCAAAAACTATGATCCAGCATTTGATCGCATCACAGAAAATGCCTATATCGGCAGCGATTGGTATATGGTGGGAGCTAACCGTAACGCATGGCAACAAGGATTTGTCACTTCTTATGCAATGAGTGAATCGCGTGAAGATTTTGTCGAGAACATTGCAGTGTATGTCACAAATACAGAAAGCTACTGGAATAATATGTTACAGAGTGCCGGTGAACGTGGCCGTGCACTTATCAAACAGAAATTCGAAATAGTCTATAGTTATATGGAACAAACCTGGGGAATCAATCTGGACGAATTACGCGACATCGTTCTACGCCGCCAGGATGATATAGCAAACGGCAATGTAGACTTAAGTATTATTGAATAAACTATGAAAATTATGAAGAAATATCTATCAATATACACACTTCTGGCATTGACTTGCATTGTATTACAATCTTGTCTTTTCTCTGAAGAAGAAATATTCGACGAATCATCTGCCAACAGAGCTACAGCCGATGTAATAAAATGCCAGGAGATTCTTAAAGATGTTCCGAACGGATGGAAACTGGAATATTACATAGGAAGCAACTATTCTGCAGGTGCAGTCACTCTACTTATGAAATTTGACGGAAAACAGGTAGAAATGGCGTCGGAAGCAGGAGCAGAAGGTTACAAGCCGGGTACCATAATAACCTCCCTATATCAAGTTAAATCGGAACAAAGCACTATGCTCACTTTCGACTCATACAACCAGCTGATCCACATGTTTTCAGGTCCTTTAGGCCTGAACATGAACGTGGGAGGAGATTATGAGTTTATTATCATGAGCGCAACTCCCGACAAGGTTATTCTACAAGGAAAAAAATATAAAAATATAATGGAAATGACGCCTATGCCCAAAGACATACCATGGCGTATCCAGCTTGAAGATATCATTAACATCGAGAAAGATGCTTTTCTGAATACATATCGCATGGAGAAAGGGGACCAAGCACTGAACTACTTTATACGCGACAATGGCACAATGTCCACATTCTCCGTTTACAGTACCGATTATAGCAGTGCAGAAAGTTTACCATATATTTATACAGAAAAAGGGCTGAAGTTACAGTCTCCATATAATGTCAACGGAGTTGAAGTCCAGCACTTCAAATGGGATAAAAAGTCCAGGCTATTTGTTTGTACCGATGCAGATGCAACGGATATTGTATTAAAAGAGTATTATCCCGAAAATTATCCGCAATACGAAGACTATATCGGTACCTACACTGCAACGGTTGACGATTACGATGAAGGCCCGATTACACAATCTGTAACCATCACTCCTAAAGTCAGAGGAGAAAGTTATACACTGAAAAGTATTGGCGGATTCAACTTCACTCTTCTGTATGACAAAGCCAGTGGGAAACTGACTTTAGATTCACAAAGTATAAGTCCGGCTTCTTCATCGTCTTACTACTTTGCGTGTGCGGCAGGTGTAGAAGGATACGCTCACACAGAATTAAGTTTGCCTTCACGCTTACGCAGTGGATTAGTAAATGTTACGGTGAAAACCAATCCTTTCACTTTCTACTTCGCGGATAAAGCAAGCCAAGAAAATACGTCATTGATAATCTGGGCTTATTCATCCGATGAATATTCAACTTCGGGGCTAATAGGTTACTGGAGCTGGTATAACTCAATCTTAATGGTAAAAGAAAACGAAGGTAATTAATACAATTATGAGAAAGTTTTTTAATATATTCTTATTTGTACTTTGCACCATAGCAATAGCGGGATGCAATGATACGGAAAGCAGCGAATCCAAGTTAGAAATCAAAGCTGTAAATACTAATTTCCAGGCCCCCGGTGGAAAAGGGTATATACAACTCCAATCAACAGGGAATATCACAGCAGATGTTGATGCCGACTGGTGTGTGCTGAAAGAAGTAAACCCCAATGAAGTAGTATTCGAAGTAAAAGAAAACACCGGATACTCTGGTAGAAACGCTTTATTGACAATCAGTAACGGAGTAGAAAAAAAGGCATTCAATATCAATCAATCCGGAGCTGTTTTCATCTTCGGTAAAGATGAGTGGATGCTCCGCACCGACAATAAAGTAGCTACGCTACCTATAAAATTACAAAGTTCTTTCGATTATGTAATAGACATACCCGCAGAAGCTCAAAGCTGGTTATCATTTGAACAGAATGCGAAAGGAATAAATTTCAAAATAAAAGAAAACACTTCCGGGAAAATGAGAGGAGCTATTGTCAACGTGACAGCTAAAGACAGATCGACTTCTTATCAGGTGATACAATATGATGTGGACGAGCTTATTGGAACATGGCAAGGAATGTTTTCAGACGGACAGATGAATTACGGTTTGAAAGATGTTACGATTGAAAAACTGGAAAACGGAACATATCAGCTTTCAAACATGTTAACCGGCTTGCCCTATAAACTGAAAGCCAAAGCTGTAGATAACTGCCTGGCGCTTGAAGCCGGACAAAATCTGGGAGTCTTCGCAAACAACTCATATCTCTCATTCGAAATTCTTAGCTCTGATCTATATTATGTAAAAGACCCTTCCGTAACAATCTCATTAGGCCCTGTAATGTTAACAGACGGTACATTCGTTTTCGCTTTTTCGGGAATAAAAGAAAGTGATCCTTTTGGTTTTGTTTTCCGGGTATATGAAGATGCAGAACTACAGAAAGTTATAGACAATCTATCCATTTTTATCAACTGTATTCTTTTTAAAGAAGACATAATTCAATAACATATGAAAAAGATACTATTAACCAGCTTTATTGTGGCATTAGGATTACTTGGTGCAAGCTGTAAAGATGATAATAATGCAGCAGGCGGAGGAGGAGAAATACTTCCGGATCAGCAGATAAGCTGTGAAATATTTATGCCGGCTGATGGCGCAACCGTTATTATGTCAGACAAACTGATTATCAGAGGGGAAGGGACTACAAACTATGGTAAAATCATTTCTGCAGAACTGAAAGTCGGGGAAGAGATTATCACTGACATCACTTCAATTCCATTCTATTATGAGTATACCTTCTCCAAAGATGCCGAACCGGGAGAACTGAAAATTGAGTTAGCAGTTAAAGGAGATCACGAAGGTAGTGCTTTGGCAACTATTACTGTCACAACAGAACTTGGTGACAGACCTGCTCCCCCTCAATATGGAGAAGTGCTAACCGATACCCGTGATGGAAATACATACAAAACCGTACAACTTGCAGACCAGTTATGGATGGCAGAAAATTTACGCTATCTACCAGAGCAACAGTTTGATGTGTCCTCAACCGAACCAAGATATTACGTAATGTTTGATAATGATGCAAAAACAGAACTTGGAAAAGCTTATTTGAAAACTTATGGAGCCTACTATAACTTGCCTGCCGCACTTCAAAGTGAAATAGCATCGGGAGAAAATGAGACGCGGAATATAAAAGGCGTTTGTCCTGACGGATGGCATATTCCTTCACAGAAAGAATGGCAGACATTATCTAAATATGTTTTAGACTCCGGCATGGCCGCTATTATGAGTGATGGCCAGGTAGACGAAACAGCAATAGCAAAAGCTTTAGCTTCAACAACGATGTGGATGCTGCCAGAATATACAGAAATAGAACCACAACCAACTTGGGTTGGTGTTGAAATGGAAAAGAATAATGCAACCTTGTTCAATGGTTTACCCATCGGATTCCGTGCATGTGCAGGTGATGAAGACTGGATGCATTCCTGCTACAGTGCTGGCTGGTGGAGTTCGACAGCTGGAGTACAAATGGGACCTGAATTCGGTATCACCGTACGTTTGTGGTCAGACCTTCACACATTTGTAACCAATGCAGAATTCAATCCGGGAGTAGGTCTCCCTGTCCGTTGTATCAAAGACTAACTATTATATTATTACTCACTAAATATAAATACATTTATGAAAAAGTTTGGATTCCTTTTATTCGCAGTCTTAGGACTAATTGCTTGTGGTGACGACAACAACGACCCCACTCCCGAGCAACATGTAACATGCTCCATATCTGCACCTGCTGAAGGAGCTACGGTAAACATTGCAGAAAAAATGACAATCAAAGGAGAAGCTACGATTGATTTTGGTGAAATCTCAAATGTAACATTAAAAGTAGGAGGCAAAGCTATATCAGAAGTTACTGTAGTGCCTTTTAGCTACGACTATACATTCGAAGCTAACCAAGCCGAAGGAGCACTGAAAATTGAATTAACCGTCAAAGGTGATCAGGGAACAATGGCTACAAGCGAAGTAAACATCACTCTGACAAAACCGGAACCGACTCCTGAACCTGGCGAAGGAGAAATGGTTGATTCACGTGACAACCATGTATACAAAACCGTAGAAATCGGTGAGCAGACATGGATGGCTGAAAATCTGGCTTATTTACCTAAAGTGAATAAACCTGCCGCTGCCGCTACTTGCGAAGGAGAACCTCTCTATTTCGTTTATGACTACGATGGTGAAGATGTAAATGCCGCAAAAAATACTGAAATATACAAAACACATGGAGTTTTATATAACTGGTATGCTGCAATGAATAAAGAAAATGAAGAGGGAAAGGATGCAGATGCTGTACCAAGTGGAGTGCAAGGAATCTGTCCAAGCGGATGGCACCTACCTAGTAAAGCAGAGTGGAAAATATTAGAAAATTTTGTAGCTGAACAATTAACTCCTGTTGAAGGAGATGTATGGGAAGATGACTTTGGAGACAAACACTCTGATCCGAATTGCAAGAATGTTTGGTCGGCATTAGCAGGTCTTGAAGGATGGAGTCCTTCCGGAAACTCCGACATGAACCCTGACTTGGCAAATGGGCCTCGTAATACTTACGGACTTACTATTATTCCTTCCGGGCAATGCTATCATACAGGAAGCTTTGGCTGGTCAGAAAGTGGTGTCGATCTCTGGACCACAGATATGCAAACCCAAGGGGCAGGAAATATTACTTTTAGTAATAATAGCTACGGAATAACTTATTCTAAATATGGAATAACCCCCAAACGTGGTTTTCCTATACGCTGTATAAAAAACTAATTTGATAATATAAATCTCTCTTAGTATACATAAAGGAGGTGTGTCGGGATGACATACCTCTTTTTTTGTTTATGAATAATCAAGCAATATTTCTTTATTAACTTAATGCTTCACAGAAAAGCAAATCAAAAAATAAACAGACCTTGGCAACAAACTAACCAAAAATTTGTTTACTTTGTATCTCATCAATGATTGAACTACTAATAAATTCCACATATTATGGCAAAAAAGAAAGAAAAGAAAGAGAAAAAGGCCGGCAAAAGAATGAGTAAGAAAGAGCTGGCAGCATTATTGATAGACTTTTTCCATGCCAAACCGAACGAAACCTTGAGTATGAAATATATTTTCTCGGAATTGCGTCTCACCACCCATCCGCAGAAAATGCTATGCGTCGATATACTACATGACCTTTTAGCTGACGATTATATTTCCGAAATAGAAAAAGGAAAATTCCGCCTCACCAATCATGGAACGGAGATGGTAGGCACTTTCCAACGGAAAAGCAATGGCAAAAACTCATTTATCCCCGAAGGAGGAGGTGAACCAATATTTGTGGCCGAACGTAACTCGGCACATGCCATGAACAATGACAAAGTAAAGATCACCTTCTATGCCAAACGCAAGAACAAAGATGCCGAGGGCGAAGTAATAGAAATACTGGAACGTGCTAACGACACTTTCGTCGGCACACTGGAAGTAGCTAAATCATATGCATTCCTAGTGACGGAAAACCGTACACTTGCCAATGACATCTTTATCCCGAAAGACAAACTGAAAGGTGGAAAGACCGGCGATAAAGCCATCGTGAAAGTAACCGAATGGCCGGACAAAGCAAAGAATCCTATCGGACAAGTGATAGATATATTAGGCCAAGCCGGTGATAACACTACGGAAATGCACGCTATTCTTGCAGAATTCGGCTTGCCATACGTATATCCGAAAGCTGTGGAAACAGCCGCAGACAAGATTCCTGCCGAGATTTCAGCAGAAGAAATAGCCAAACGCGAAGATTTCCGCAAGACCACCACTTTCACCATCGACCCGAAAGACGCCAAGGACTTTGACGATGCGCTTTCTATCCGTAAGCTGAAAGACGGATTATGGGAAGTAGGTGTGCACATCGCCGACGTGACACATTACGTGAAAGAAGGAGGAATCATCGACAAAGAAGCAGAGAAGCGGGCAACCTCCGTTTATCTGGTAGACCGTACCATCCCGATGCTTCCCGAACGGTTGTGTAACTTCATCTGTTCACTCCGTCCGAATGAAGAAAAACTTGCTTTCTCCGTCATCTTTGATATTACTGAAAAGGGAGAAGTCAGAAATTCACGCATCGTACATACAGTCATCAATTCCGACCGCCGTTTCACTTACGAAGAGGCACAGCAGATTATTGAAACCAAAGAAGGAGACTACAAAGAAGAAGTACTCACACTGGATACCATTGCCAAAGCACTTCGTGAGAAACGTTTCGCAGCAGGAGCCATCAACTTCGACCGCTACGAGGTGAAGTTTGAAATTGACGAGAAAGGAAAACCGATCAGCGTTTATTTCAAAGAATCGAAAGACGCCAACAAACTGGTGGAAGAATTCATGTTGCTTGCCAACAGAACAGTGGCTGAGTTCGTCGGTAGAGTTCCTAAAAATAAAAAGCCTAAAGTGCTTCCTTACCGTATCCACGACCTTCCCGATCCGGAGAAACTGGAGAATCTGTCACAATTCATCGCCCGCTTCGGCTACAAAGTACGTACAAGCGGAACGAAAACGGATATTTCAAAATCCATCAACCACCTGCTGGACGACATACACGGAAAGAAAGAGGAAAACCTGATTGAGACCGTATCTATCCGTGCCATGCAAAAAGCCCGTTATTCGACTCACAACATCGGTCACTACGGACTGGCATTCGAATATTACACCCACTTTACTTCACCCATCCGCCGTTTCCCGGACATGATGGTACACCGTCTGGTAACGAAGTATATGGACGGAGGGCGCAGTGTATCCGAAGCTAAATACGAAGACCTATGCGACCACAGTTCGAACATGGAACAAATTGCAGCCAACGCTGAACGCGCTTCCATCAAATACAAACAAGTGGAATTCATGAGCGAACGTCTGGGACAGATTTACGACGGCGTTATCTCCGGTGTCACCGAATGGGGGCTCTACGTAGAACTGAACGAGAACAAATGCGAAGGTCTGGTTCCTGTCCGTGATCTGGATGACGATTATTATGAATTCGATGAAAAGAATTATTGTCTTCGCGGACGTCGCAAAAACAAGATCTATAGTTTGGGAGATGCCATCACCGTTCGTGTAGCCCGCGCTAATCTGGAAAAGAAACAGTTGGATTTTGAATTAATAGAGAAATAAAATCAAAGACTCGGTTTCTATCCCTAATATATTAAAAAGAACTCGATGTGGGAGAGGTCTGTTTACTTTTCTCGTACATCGAGTTCTTTTTATTTTAATTATGCAAAAACTAACAATACAATTAAGCAAAGCGCTATCAACATATAGGATAGCTTACGATAATTCTTATAAAACGGAAGTTTCTGCAAAGCAACTGTTTCTTCATCAAAATCAGCTTTCGTCCATATATAAGGCTTCACTATTTTATAATCAGGAGCAGGAGTCAAATAGCTGATTACTAACATTATCAACATACTCCATGCCAGATAAATCGGTACAGTCAACAAGAAATGGATATCTCCGAAAATAGAATATCCGAAATAAATCTTGAAAACTAAATTAGTCATTCCCAAAAGTGCTCCACCTATCAGACCATAAAATGCTCCTTGTGAAGTAGCCCGCTTCCAAAAAATACCTAGAAAGAAAACAGAAACAATAGGAGGAGCCAACATGGACAACATTTCCTGATAATACTTAAGTAAAGAACCAAATTTTTCCCCAATCTGTGGAGCCCAGGCCACTGCTATAATCAACACAACAGCAGAAACAATTCTTCCAACAAGCACCTGTTCTTTCGAAGAAACATTCTTCTTCATTTTTAAATAGAAGTCCATCGTAAAGAGAGTTGCTACAGAATTCAATAAACCACTGATAGAAGAAGTCAGAGCGGCAACTAACGCAGCTAATAAAAAACCAACCATACCGACAGGCATCATTTCAATAACCAAAGAAGGATATACCATGTCCGGCTTCTCCAGTCCCGGAAAAAACTTTTGCGCCATAACACCTGGAATTATAATAATAAACAAGGTTATCAGGGTTAACAATCCTACCAATAATACTCCCTTTCGACCTTCATCAATGCTCTTTGCTGTCAATGCACGTTGTACCAGTTGCTGGTTATTTCCCCAAAAGAAAAATCCCAGTATAGGAATACCCAAGATCATTCCCAACCAAGGAACAGAAGGATCATCTAACGGGCGAACCAATTTCATCATAACTCCTTGATTAAACTGTTCGGCAACGTATGCCGCACCTCCCTTTTCCGCCAGAGTCCATGTTAAGGCAATAGCTCCGATTGTCAAAATAATACCCTGTATCAAATCCACCCGGATAGCAGCAGACAATCCACCCGGAATAGTATAAATAGCAACTATTACCGCAAAAATAACAGCTAATGTGGTTAAACTGACCTCTGGAAAAACCAGTTTCATAACCAATGCTGCTGCATAAAGCGAACCGGCTGCATCTAAGAATATATTAATTAAAATAGTGATACCAGAGAAATAATAGCGCGAACGTACATCAAACCTGCGTTCCAGAAATTCCGGCAAAGTAAATATCCTCGATTTAATATAAAAAGGAAGAAAAAACCATGCAAAGATAATCATTACAAAGATCGACATCAAGTTGTAATTAAATACGGCAATCCCGGTAGAATAGGCATCTCCGGCCTGCCCTATTAAAGTAGAACTTGATATACTGGCTGCAAACATTGAAAACCCGATGACCGGCCAAGTCATACTTCGCCCGGCCAAAAAATAAGACTCCGAATCACTCGTTTTCCTGTAGCGTAATCCCGCATAGACTATGAATACGAAATACAAAACTATGATAACCAAGTCGGTGATTGTTAATGTATTAGTCCAGTTCATACTTTCTGAGTTAAAATGAAAGTTACCAGCTCATCTACGTTCGCAGTAGCCACACCGACATATTTATCAGCACCACCATAGTATACATAAAGAGTATCACCAACAATAACGTTACCAGTAGGGAATACACACCCTTTATAGAAACCATCTATCTCATAAGAAAACTCCGGTTCCAGAATCCATTCTTTAGTACGTCCCAAAACCTTAGTCGGATCATTCAGATCAAGCATCATTGCTCCTACTCTGTAATAACCGCAACCGCCATTTTCAACCCCATGATAAAGAACGAGCCACCCTTTATCCGTTTTTAAAGGAGGAGTGCTTCCACCTATTTTTTCCTCCCAACCACCATCGACTCCTTCAATCAGTAAATGACTGGGCTCATTCCAAACTAACAAATCATCTGAATAACGTAACCAGATAGCCGGATGTTTTGGACCATACTGTGGGCCAATCCATTCCTTAGGACGATGTAACATTGCATATTTTCCATTAATTTTCTCTGGGAAAAGAATAACATCACGATCATCTAAATTTGATTGTGTGATACGTCCCAATCGAATCCATTTCTTGAAATCCTTCGTCATAGCCAATGCCGTATTAGCCATATTACGTTTTAAGAAATAAGGCGCATTTTCTCCGAAATCACGGACAATGACCTCATCATGCGCAAATTTCCAATATTGCCCGGGAGCACAAGGACGAAAAGCATAAGTCACATAATAATAATCATCAAACTTCACTACGCGAGCATCTTCCACACACCCTGCATCTTCTCCATCAACAGAAGGACCAAATGCCGGCTCATCAGACACACGCTCAAAATGAAAACCATCCTCACTGACAGCCAGTCCGAAACGAATAATGTGTTCTTTATCATCACCCGCTGCTCTGTATAACATATAAAACTTACCGTTCTCATACCAAACACCAGGATTGCATACAACCAAATTCTCCCAATGATTCGTTGGATTAGGAGACAAAATAGGGTTAAAAGTTGATTTTGTTAGTTTCATCTTTACTTTATTTTAATAATTTAAAATCAATATACAAGGCACGATAAAAGGGCCGGTTCGTTTTATAATGCCACATCAAATTTCCATTCTTATCAATCACTCCAATAGTCTTCGGTACTACAGAACCAAATAGAATACGGTCATTATCCATACAATAAGCACTAGACTGATTAACAGAGAAGTCTTCTTTGGGTAATACAATCCTCATCGTCACTTCTGCTTGTTTTGTTATTTCGTTAATGCGATAAGCCATGACTCTTGAACGTTTATTTGTATAACCATTATCATAAATCATCACATCTCCGTCCGGAGTCAAAGAAGCGGCATGTTGTCTATCCGAAAAATCTTCAGGATTGGTCAAGTGTACATCACCATTTCTCCCAAGCTTATAAATGACTTCCCCTGTACGTCCATCCACTTTCCAAACTTGCCTGATACGATTGAATGAAACAAGAAAATCTCCATCCGGACAAGGATAAGCGGTATTTGCATGTAACCAGTCTTCTCTCGGAGTGTATTGAAATTCCCCTCTATCCCCCATTATATCCGGGTCGTCTTCCGGAGATATGAAGTCAAACGCCGACCATGTCCACTTCGTATTTCCCGAAAAATCAAGAATAGAGAACCCGTCCCCTGTCACCATCTCGTTGGAAGAGCCACCCCAACGGGTTAAATCAAAAGACTGTCTTATTTGGTTCACGACCACTAGAGCTCCATTATCAAGCATCTGTATATCATGATGAAAATAAGGATTATCCAAATGAGCATAATATTTTTTCAGCTTCACATTTCCGTATAAATCAACTACATAAATATATTCTCCTGTAAAACTTTCATTCGGATTAAAGCCCAGAATTGCTTGAAAGGTTTTCGTCTTCGGATCAAATCCGGAACAAATCACCGACAAATCATCCGTAGGTTGATACCAGACCACTTTTCCTTCAGCATTAATTAAATACAAAGTACCCTGCTGCTTATCGCCAACATGGATATATCCATTGAAAGTATACGTATAATCAGGCATTAAATTAGTGAACTTCATTAGTCCATCCGGTAATGCTTTGGTTATAAACTGATACGGCTTTGATTCTTCTACCATTCCGTCTTGATTACTTGCATACACCTTCAACCAATATTTCGTTTGCTCTTCCAAAAGAATTAATTTAGTAGCCCACGACTGCTTTTGATCATCAAAAACAAGTTCCCTTTTGACAGATTCATTTCCATCCTTCCAATACACCAACTTCAATGTAGCAGACTCCTCCATCGTAACCTCAACATCTATCCTTAATACATTATCCGGATCATCCTGAATCTTGACAATATCGATAAGTTCATTATCTGACTCCCCCATCTGCTTGTCCCCCTCTTCCGACTGACAGGCAGAAAGTAAAAATCCGACAATTAATAAGAGTCCTACTATTCTCATATATCAACAGATGCTTTAAAAGGTCCTAATGGTAGATTTTCCGAATTATAAAGAGTAGAGACACACGCATCTCTCCATCCATAACGCACATAGCGAGGAGAAGGAACTTCAGGAGAAGACAGCCATACGCAACTACCTTTAATCTCTACTATTGCCTTGTAATACGTCATTCCATCTGAAGAAATCTCAAACTCATGATGAACTCCCTCCAATCGGAGTCCATGATAAGCAAAATCAAACTCCGCCCTCAATTTCCCCTGTTCCGGAGTTAACCGCTTCAAAGAAGGAGACTGGCTCTTTATCTTTTGATCATAAGTATCAGATAAAGCAATCAAAGCCAATCGTTCTCCTACTGGTTTCTTTTTCCCGGGATGAATATTAGTTGAATCACCCAGATCAGCCGTAACAACCATACCAGAACTTGAAATCGTCTGTAATGCCATAGACTGTACTTCAGCCAGTTCAGCCCACTTCTCCTTTTGATAACCCGGATATTGAAATGGAGCTATCTGCACATAATAAAAAGGCAGTTTAGCCTTCCATTTTTTACGCCATGAGCTTACCAAATCTTTCATCATAGCAATATACCGTCCGGCATCTCCTACATTAGCTTCACCCTGATACCAAAGCCAACCACGAATCTTATAATCAATCAATGGATGGACCATCGCATTATACAGACTTGAAAGCATATTGTATTCCGGCTTCTCTTTTCCTTTCTCCACAGCCTCTTGTAAGGTCTCATGCTCTGCTTTATAAAGAGGTTTTAAAGTCTCTGCATAAGGAATCCAACTCTGAATCGGGCTCCCTCCATAAGCATCAACAACCAAACCGACAGGAACATCCAAACTGGAGAGTAATTTACGAGCAAAATAGTATCCCACAGCAGACAATCCTCCTACAGTCTGTGGGCTACAGACCTGCCATCCTTCGGTTAAGACCTCATCTAATGCAGTAAAACTCTCATTACGTTGAACAGTCATAAAACGAATTCCCGGATAATCAGCAACAGCAATTTCCTCGTTTGCATTATCAACATACAACCGCCATTGAGGATCATTTCTCATAATCATTTCCATATTGCTCTGCCCCGAACAAAACCAAACCTCTCCGACACAAATATTTTTCAATACTACAGTCTGTTCAGTGTTAGCAATAGAAAGGTTATATGTCTGGTAGCTCCCAACGGGAGTTGACAATTCTATCATCCATTTTCCGCAAGTATCTGCCTTTACAGTCCTCTCTTTCCCACTCCAAGAAGCAAGCACCTGAAGAGTACTCCGGGGAGGAGCATATCCCCATATCTTGACCCGGCTCTTTTGCTGTAATACTAGATTATCAGTAAAAGTAGAAGCAAACCTCAAATGATCTTGAGCCTGCAAGAACAGGTAACTGCTACACAATATCATTATGAATGTACAAATACGTCTCATACTTATTCTTACTCCATATTAGTGAGTAACATAAAAGATTGCGCTGGCAAATTAATCTCTCTTAGTTTTCCACCACTAAGATCGATTGTTTCACCTGCATCTACAGGAGAAGCAAAACCATCTGCATCCACTGTACCAATAAAGTGAGCGCCTTGTTGAGATTGATATTTATAGGTTTTTATTCCTTGTAATAGTGCTCCATTCTCCATGCCTAGATTGAATAAATAATCATTAGTACTGGAGTTCACAATAGCAATAGTTACTTTCCCATTCCTCATTCCCGCAATAGCACGCAGACCAGATTTCACAGGGTTAGGTAATGTCACGTCATAAATCGTACTCCCCGATGGAAAATAACGACAAAGTAAAGAGGTGGTATAGAACCACGGACGTATCTTTTCATCATCCGGATTATGGAATTTCTCACTTCCCAGAATATTCCAAAATCCCCATCGTTTCAACTTGGTTGAAGAAGAACTCCCGTCATCATTATACATAGCATCATCCAAATCCCAATAAGTCACTCCGCCAAAGCCTGCCAGCATTACCTGAATCGTCGCATCCGCCATATCTATTCCGTAGAAAGCATCATATACATGCATTTGTGAGTCATCCGCAGCAAATGGATCGGCCTTGATACGGCTGGCATTGGCTTTACCTAACGAGGAGGTTGCTGAATATTTAAATCCCAATTCCCCCATAATGATAGGAGCATCAAGATTAGAAGCTGCCTTATAAGCTTTCAATAACTGTAAAAAAGAAGTTGTATGCACATCGTCATTATTAGGATAAGCATGTATATCAAATGCCTTTACCTCTTCAGCCAGTTCGTTGCGCGTATTCACAACCCAAGAAGTCTCTGCAATGCTCCAGATAGCAACATCCGGTCCCATGATTCTAACTTTATCTGTGAGTTGCTTTTCGTTCATTTTTCTATAAAACTGCTGAATTATATTCTTCCATAATGGATAACTTCCTACAGTAGAAGACCAGTCTCCATTAGGTTCATTGACTATTGTGTAATACTTGATGCAAGTAAACCCCTTCTCTTTAACCAAATAAGAAAGAAAATCAGTTGCATGATCCACCCATGTCGCATCAATACCAGAACCGCCTACATGTCCCCATTCACCCAACTGCACCGTAATGCCTTTCTCCTGACAATAAGACAATATCTTACCCAGAACCGGGTCACTTTTTTCCGGACTGTATACTTCACCATTCATGTAGTTCCACCCCTGAGACACCATTATCCTAATTAAGGAAGGACGCATAAAAGAGACTCTCTTGAAGAGCGTATTCCAATCCTGTTCAGATAGGGTAGCATTTCCTGTCCATGCATTTACAATATCATACCCACCCCATTGAGGCCCATTCCCCAAATAAGAATTCGTTAATACTTTTTGGGTTACCAACAATGTATTCACATCCGGTTCCGGAACCGGAGGAGTATCACCTCCATTGTCTTTACCACAACCGGTTAAAAACAGAGCCAAACATATCAATCCTTTTATTATATTCTTCATACCTATTCCATATTTGTATAAACCACTAATCCATCTGTCGGTAGTTCAAGAAATAAACCTTTTTCCAGATTTAGCTTTATTCCGGTAACATTCGGTAACTGCTTACAATCACCCTCCTTCAATATTTCATTCTCAATATAATTGTACTGACGAATATCTTCCAAGACAGGCAATGAGTTACTCTTGAATAAAACAGTTCTCTCTTGACCGGAAACATTAACTACTCCAATAGTATATTTTCCTTTATGCTCTACTGCAACGGCACGAACTCCTTTATCTTCTCCCGTCTCTACCGCATAAACAGTACTTCCTTTCGGTATATATTTAGACAAAAGCGACCAGGCATAATATGAAGGACGAACCTCTTCTTCCTTAGCGCCTCCAAAATATTCTTCACCCAAAATATTCCAGAATCCCCATATTTTCAATTTGTCAGGTCCTTCCTCTGTCTTAGAGTGCATAGCATCATCCAACATCCAAATCAAGGCTCCGGAAAATCCTTCATTCATAGTCTGAAACAACGCATCTGCCATATCGATCCCATAGAAATGATCATAGACAAACATCTGCGAGTCCTCACGCGAAGCGTGTGGAACTTTGGAAATACGTTCGTTATTCTCCTTTTCTAATAAAGTATCTGTTTTTAAAAATTTCAATCCAATCTCCCCCATAATAATTTGACTTCCTTGAGGTACTCTTTCTTTATAAGCACGAATTATCTTCGAATACTCCCCAGAATTAACAGTCGACTTTGGAGGATACGTATGAATATCATAAAGTTTAATAGCCTCATTAAACCGGGTAGCACAACTGTCTATCCACCAAGCTTCCGATTGATCCCAAATAGCAGCATCCGGCCCGGCCAATCCCACTTTATCAGCAAGTCCGTAATCATGCATCCGGCGGTCAAAATAACGAATAGCCCGTGCCCAAAGATCATAATTGGCCTGATTAGAGGACCAGTCACCATTCGGTTCATTTATCATATTATAGTATTTGATGCAATCATATCCTTTACGGTTGACCAGAAAATCTGCATAACGTGCTGCATTAGAAAGCATGAAAGTATCAATCCGGTTAGTTACCGGATCCACCATTCTACCTCCCCAGTCACCCATCATCACAGTAATACCCCGTTCCTGGCAATAGGTAAGAATTTTACTGACCTGATCGAAATCATACATCTCATCTAGTTTCCCATTCTTCAGATAATCTGTAGTATACACCATCATCCGGATAAACTGGGGACGCATGTGATCAAGACGTGCATAAAGTTTATTCCAGTCTGACTCGGAAATGGTAACACGCCCATTTCCATAATCCAACTGGTAAGGGTCCCATTGTACCCCATTACCTAAATAAGAAGTGCTGATAATACTATCTTTGTTTATCCTGAAAATCACTTCGGCATTTTGTACCGGCTTCTGACAGCCGATACAAAACAACAGAAATAATATTTGTAACAGAACTTTCATAAAATCATTGTTTTTTTCTGATTTGAACATAGAAATCCCAAGGAGCATAGACTATCTTATCATAAGCAGAGTAAATTGGTCCCCAATCACCAGCCGATTTCAGATTGCCAAATTTCAAAGCACTATCCTGTATGGTAAGAGTCTTACCCCAATACACAATATCCCCACTGTTCACCAAACTGGCAACATACGTTTTATCACCTTTTGTAAACGTTACGGTTTCCGTAGTATAGTCACGCACCCAATGGCTTGTACCCTGTGGTACTTTCCTATAATTATAATTCACATCAATCACAGTTTGTCCATCCGGCAAACCTCCGGCCCAAATAAAATCGGCAAATTTACCATCCGCACCTGCATCATGGATGCAAGTTCCATACGTCTGTCCGTTTTCGGTAATTCCCTCAAAAGTAAATTCAAGCGTATTATCAAGCTCTGTTTTCACTCCGATCTGCTCATTCCACCAAGATGGATCAGATGACAGATTCACAAAGTCAACACCTCCATAATAGGGACCTGTTCCTCCAAATACATCCAATTCGTGAATCTCCCATTTTCCAACAAGTGATTCTACCAATGGAGTTACCCGAACTGTATACTCCCGCTTCTCGCCAGACACAGCCGTTACAATTATTGTTGCAGAATGGCTGACAGGATCGAAATTCAACGCATCGCCGGAATTGACAGAAGAAGAAGCTTTATAAGAAACTTCCATCTTTTTAATTTTGATTGCCTGTGAAAAGTCTGGATTCACAATTGTCACTTCAACCGTACCTTTTGTAGGATCATCTACATTTAAGCTGATAGTAGCATCTCCCGCCTGATTCTCAAAAGTTAATCCCAATATTCTTCTCTCTTTATTCCAGTCACCTTCTTCCACCTCATCCAATGGATTGACCTGGCAAGCTCCCAGCAAAAAAGCGGAAACAATAAGCCAATATATATATTGTAGTACTTTCATATGATTACTCCATTAAAATTAAACGAATCAATTACGTAAATTAGGATTTAAATCCACTTCTCGTTGAGGTATAGGATAGAATGCGGCTTCTGCTTCTGTAATACCTGCACTCTTCGCATTAGGATCCACTTTAGTCACCATTGCCTTCCGTCGTAAATCATACAGGCGATTCCCCTCAAAAGCAAGCTCCCACGCACGTTCCCGGACAACCATATCACGGAATTCAGACACCGATGCAGGAGTCGGAATATTACCCAGTCCAGCACGCGCACGAATTCTTTGTAACCAGGCCCCATCATCACTTCCCTTAGCCTCTACATACATCAAAGCAATATCCGAAAAACGAAGCAAGTAAGGTTTTACACTTGACTTATCACCAGTATTACCCGTCACTTGATCAGGGTCAGTATATTTCAAAGTATACGGATAAGCCGAAGTGGCATATACCGAACCGTCAGCATTATAAATCTCGGTATTAATCAGGTCTGTACGACGCTTATCAGTTTCATCGTAGGTACGATAAAATGCCATATTGGTAGGGAACACCTCAAACCCGTAGTGGGAAGGATAAAGAGAGGAGCCTGCTTTCACATAAAAGTTGCCTCCATTATTATATGGCAGGAAAAGCATTCCTATCTTAGAATAATTACCCTCATTAAGACCTGTACGATCCATTGACATAATAAAGACATGTTCCGGTCCGTCAGGCTTGTTTACATCATATATATCCGCCAAATTCTCCGAGAGTCCAAAACTGCACTCACCTCTTTGCGAAGCATCCAATACATTCTTTGCACAAGTGGCTGCATTCGCATACAAATCTTCCACCGAAGCAGCCATTTCCGTATAGTTGGCTACTCCGCTTTCCTTGGATGAAGCAGCGGTCAAATAAAGTTTAGCCATCAATCCTTGAGCTGCCGCTCTATTGGCACGTCCAGTCTTTTGAGTATAATCCAGTAATGATTCTGCCTGCTTCAAATCTTCCAGCATAAAATTATATATATCATCCATCGATTTAGCCATGGAAGGAGTTGTACCGCTCACAGTCTGTACCATCTCTTTCTGCATAGGAACCAGACCGAATACCTTCACCAAATTAAAGTGATTATATGCACGCAAGAAATAAGCTTCTCCAAGTATTCTGTCTTTAACTTCTTTCGGCAGTTCGCTCTGTTCCACGTTATATATCACGGCATTAGCCCGATTAATGGCAATATAACAATACTTGAAATATATCTGTAAAGTCTGATTATTGGCATTATCTGATATTTTCCACTCATCTAAAGCCTGCGCACCAGGGTTATTGGCATCTTCACCAGATTTCAAACTGACTGTTTCAGAAGCAGCTTCGCCGATATAATATATTCCCCGTGAATACTCCAGAAAGGTAAGTGCATTATAAGCATACATTAATGCAGACTCTGCATCTTCAGGAGTTTTATAAAAATTCTTTTCTGAATAAAATCCGTAAGGCGATTCACTTAAATCGCAGGACACAACTCCGACCATCAGAGTGCTCCATAGAAATATAGATAGTATTTTAGTTCTCATAATGCTAGAATTTAAAAAGTAATGTTCATACCTAGAGTAAACTTGCGGAAACGCGGATAACCTCCCCAGTAAATACCATCCAGTCCAACTTCCGGATCGTATCCGTCGAATGAAGTGAAGGTATACAGATTATTAATCGAACCATACAGACGAAGGCTGGAGACACCTTTACAAAGATGGTCAAATGTATAACCAAAGTTTATATCCTGAATTCTCACAAACGAGCCATCGCGTACAAACCAGTCGGAAACTTTCGGAGTGCGGTTCTGGCGCAAACTCGGATATTCATTGTTCGGATTATCAACTGTCCAGCGTAAAGGCATTGTGGCAGGATTAGTCATTCCATATTGATAAAGCACATCATTACCAAATACTCCATTTAAGAAAATCGACAAATCAAATTTCTTATATTTAAAACTCAAATTCAAACTGGCTGTAAAATCAGGATTCGGATTACCGATGATTGTGCGATCCTTTTCATCCACCGCTCTATCATTATTAATATCCATGTATTTCAATTCACCGGCTTTCGCTTCATCACCACTCATCCCCGCCTCAATGCCTTCGGCATTGGATTGAATGATTCCATTTGTCTTATAACCATAAAACACATTTAACGGCTGACCCACTGCAAGGATATTTACGCTACCTACAGGTTGTTCAGTAAGTGTAGCTCCTGTAAACTCGTATTGCATACCCGTATTCGGATCCACATTCAATCCTGATGACGCCACACTTCCCAAGCTCAAGACCTTACTTCTATTACGGGAGAAAATAAATGTAGAATTAAAAGAGAAATCTTTTGTACGTACAACATCAGCATCAATCGTAAACTCAAAACCACGATTCTGAACCTCACCATCATTCACCCACATTTTGTCATAACCCGAAGACAAAGGCAAATAACGCTGACGCAACAAATCAAAAGTATGCTTCTTATACCAGTCGAATACCAAACGAATACGATTATCCAGCAAAGTCACATCAAATCCGAAATTCAGTTGACGGGTAGTTTCCCATTTCAAATCCTTATTAGGAATCCCTCCCCAATACTTGTATCGTCCGTCTGAACCATAAGAACCGATCACATAACCAGGTCCGATAGCCGTATTCCATGCACCGTTATCATAATATTTTTCATTTCCATAACGACTTAATGTCTGATAAGGAGCAATCCCCTGGTTTCCGGAAATACCATAACTAGCACGTAATTTTGCCTCATTAATAAACTTCAGATTAGACATAAACTTCTCATTATGCAACTTCCAAGCCAATGCTCCTGAAGGGAAACTAGCCCATTTGTTATTATCACCAAACTTAGAAGAACCATCTGAACGGAAAGTAGCAGTAAGTAAATACTTATCCATCCATGAAAAATTTATTTTTCCATAATAAGAAACTAATTCTGATTCTGAAAATCCATTAGAAACCTGATTCTTTTGCGGATTTCCGGCTCCGATATTTTCATTACCCAATGACTCATTCACAAAATCATAGCTATCCAAAGCAGAAGAACGCTCCATACTATACTTATATGAATAACCTGCCATTGCAGTTAAATGCCCATGCATTCCCAACATTCTATCATAAGTCAGATAAGTTTCAGGAATAACATCCTGCCCATACCAATTGCCAATATAAGCATGGCCATTATTGAAAGTACCATCTTCTGTATATTTCTTAGGGTTGTACAGATCGTTCACCGTTGTACCATATTTATAATTTAGTTGACCTTTCCATGTCAATCCATCTATTATTTTCCACGTCGCCAACCAGGAAGAAAGTACATCCATCCCCTGATTTTTGTTTTTGACAGTATTGGTTAAAGCAATCGGGTTACCATAATCCGTAGGACTGGATTGATAATAATTTCCTTCTTCATCATAAACCGGGAACAAGGGATTTCTACCTATATCTCCACTATTTGCATTTCTCCAGTTCTTTGATAAAATATTAGATGTACGAATAGAGAAGTTCTTAAAAGCTTTATAGTCTACATCCAGCTTCGCAGATAGTTTACGATAATTATCCTTAATATACGTCCCTCGATCATCGAAATAGTTCACACTTAAATTATAAATCAGTTTGTCATTTGCACCACTAATAGAAAGCGACGTATTATTTGTAACAGGAGTACGCAGAATTTCATCATCCCAACGGGTGAAATAAGGCCATGCTCCACTTGAAATTTCTTCTACAGAAGGATAATATGTACCATTATCAGTTCTTCCGACATACAAAGGCAACTGCCCGGCATTCACTCTTGATTCATTATCCAGTTGTGCCATCAATACAGGGTCACGCCACAAATTCAGTTTGGATGAGAATTGTGAAATGATTGTCTGGTGTGAGAAGTTAATATGAGTAGTGCCCTTACCTGCCTTTCTTGTAGTTACCATAATCACTCCATTAGCTCCGCGAGAACCATAAATAGAAGTAGATGAGGCATCTTTCAGCACTACTATATCGGCAATATCAGCCGGATTAATCTGCTTCAAGTCTGCCCCCTCTCCCAAAGGGAAACCATCTACTACTACCAATGGAGACTGCGTTCCATTAATTGAACTAATACCACGAACGATAAATGCCGGATTACTGCCCGGTCCTTGCCCTGAATTCACGATTTGCAAACCGGCAACCCTTCCTTGCAAAGAACTGAAAACTGAATTGTTAGCAGGCAAATCTTCCAGTTTATCCATTTTTATTGCGGAAACAGAACCTGTCAAATCTCCCTTCTTCACACCACCATAACCCACAACTACAACTTCATTCAACTGAGCCACATCTTCCCTCAATACAAAATTTATTCGTGACTGATTAACGATCGCCTGTTCTGTCACATAACCAATAAAACTGCATACCAGCGTTTGTCCCTTCTTTACAACAATGGAAAATTCCCCATTCACATTAGAAAGAGCTCCATTTTGTGTCCCTTTTACAAGAATACTTGCTCCAGGTATAGGCTCCCCTTTATCATCCTTTACCGTCCCACTCAAATCAATTGTCTGAGCAAAGCCCCCCATTGCAAAAATCAGCAATGGAATCATACACATAAATACCTTTTTCATATATATCCACTTTAAGTTAACACTTATACATGTTGATTATAGAATTCGGGGCAAATATATGAGGTTAAGCACAATTAGAATTCACTTTTTATGCTGATTTATAATACTTTTTTGAATAAAAAAAGCCAATAAATCAATAAAATACTATATATCAGAGATTTAAAGATTGCATATTACAAATATGATTATGATATTATTTTGTTTTTTATTGATATTATATTGAATTTATTGATAACTTTGCATTCAATCAAGCCAAACATGATACATTATGGGAACTATACAATGTGAAGTAACACCTTTAACTGATGAAGATTTATTCGTGCTCCTGAATAATCCGAAGGCTAAATTTGATTATCCAATTCATTTTCATTCTGATTATGAATTAAATCTGGTTATGAATACTTCAGGAAAAAGAATCATAGGAGACTCGATTGAAGACTTTGAAAATTGCGACCTTGTATTACTCGGTCCCGGATTACCTCATAAATGGAAAGCTCCTACTTTGGATGAAACTCAGGTTATCACCATACAATTTCATGAGCAAATGTACAATTCGTTTCTCCTTAATAAAAGAGTATTCGAACCTATCAGAGAATTACTAATCCGTTCGACCAGAGGTATTGTCTACACAGGAAAAACCTTTGAACGAGTCAAAGAGCGATTGTTGAATTTGAGTAATGCCCGCGGTTTCAATACGGCATTGGAGTTTTATAGTATTCTCTATGATTTATCCATTGCAGACGAACAGAGATTGCTCACTAGCGCCTCTTATGACAGTTCACTTCTTGTCCGGGAGTCTCGTAGTCGACGGATAGAGAAAATCTGCAAGTATATTGAAGTCAATTTCAAAAAGGATATTACCCTTAAAGAAATAGCCGAATTAGTGAATATGTCGGAATCAGCAATCAGCCACTTCTTCAAAAAACGTACAAACCGAAGTTTCATCACCTATCTCACTGATGTACGAATCGGTTACGCTTCCCGTTTGTTAGCTGAAACAACACAAAGTGTGGCAGATATCGCTTTCGAATGTGGTTTTTCAAACCTCTCGAATTTCAATCGTATTTTCAAGAAATACAAAAATCAAACTCCAACCGATTACCGTATTGGAGTACATAAAACCATTACTAAATTCTAAAAATATTATTTATATCTATGAAAACTGTCATTATCGAAGACAAACAACGAATCGAGTCCATTATCCTCCATTGCGATGCCTGCTTTGTAGGTATCACAGATTTAGAAGGTAATCCCTACGTAGTTCCGATGAACTTCGGTTATGAGAATGGCATCCTATATCTTCATTCGGGTCCCGAAGGCAGCAAGTTGGAGATGTTGGAACATAATAATAATGTCTGCATCACTTTCAGCGTCGGTCATAAACTCGTATACCAGCACGAGAAAGTAGCGTGCAGTTACAGTATGCGTTCCGAAAGCGCCATGTGTCGTGGAAAGGTGACATTCATAGAAGATATGGATGAAAAACGTCGGGTATTGGATATTATCATGCGTCATTACACGGATAGTGAGTTCAACTATTCCGAACCTGCCGTGCGCAACGTCAAAGTATGGCAAGTGCCCATCGAGCAGATGACGGGAAAAGTCTTCGGTTTGCGAGCCAACGAAAAGCCATGAATATGAAGAAAATACTATGTGGACTCACTTTAATCTTGTCTACCGGTAGCCTCTTTACCAATAGTAGCCTCGCTGGTAATCAAATCGTGAGCAACTCAAAGGACATATACAAAAAGACCTGGATTGACTTCAACAAGAACGGTGTAAAGGACGTATACGAAGATCCCTCCGCTCCTATCGAAGCCCGTATTGCGGATTTGCTTTCGCAAATGACACTGGAAGAGAAGACCTGTCAGATGGCTACTCTTTACGGTTCGGGACGGGTACTGAAAGATGCATGGCCTACCGACGGATGGTCGACAGAAATCTGGAAAGACGGTATCGGGAATATCGACGAACAGGCCAACGGACTGGGTAAGTTCGGTTCTGAAATCTCCTATCCGTATGCCAACAGTGTGAAGAATCGCCACACCATTCAGCGCTGGTTTGTGGAACAGACACGACTGGGTATTCCGGTCGATTTTACCAACGAGGGAATACGCGGATTATGTCACGACCGGGCTACCATGTTTCCCGCTCAATGCGGGCAAGGTGCCACGTGGAACAAAAAACTGATCCGGGAAATTGCGAAAGTCACTGCTGATGAGGCGAAAGCACTCGGATATACCAATATTTATGCTCCGATTCTGGACATCGCACAAGATCCTCGCTGGGGACGTGTAGTTGAAAGTTACGGAGAAGATCCTTATCTGGTAGGCGAATTGGGTAAGCAAATGATTCTTGGTCTACAAAGTGAAGGAATCGTTGCCACTCCGAAGCACTTCGCCGTTTATAGTATTCCGGTCGGTGGACGCGACGGAGGTACACGTACCGATCCGCACGTGGCTCCGCGTGAGATGAAGACTCTGTATCTGGAACCATTCCGTAAAGGTATTCAGGAAGCGGGTGCACTGGGCGTCATGAGTTCTTACAACGACTATGACGGGGAGCCTGTTTCCGGAAGTTATCATTTCCTCACGGAAATTCTGCGTCAGCAGTGGGGATTTAAAGGATATGTAGTTTCGGATAGTGAAGCGGTGGAATTTCTACATACTAAACATCGTATCACTCCCACAGAAGAAGAAATGGCGGCACAAGTGGTAAATGCCGGATTGAATATCCGCACGAACTTCACTCCGCCACAGGACTTTATTCTTCCATTACGCCGTGCTATTAGTGAGGGCAAAGTCTCTCTGCATACGCTCGATCAACGTGTTGGTGAGATTCTCCGTGTCAAGTTTATGATGGGTCTTTTTGATAATCCATATCCCGGTGATGACCGTCGCCCGGAAGTGGTAGTGCATAATGCCACCCATCAGGATGTATCTATGAGAGCAGCTTTAGAATCTATCGTACTTTTGAAGAATGAGAATCAAATGCTTCCGTTATCCAAGAACTTCAGCAAAATAGCTGTGATTGGCCCGAATGCGGAAGAAGTGAAAGAACTGACTTGCAGATACGGTCCCGCCAATGCATCTATAAAGACTGTCTATCAGGGAATCAAAGAATATCTGCCCAATGCAGAAGTTCGCTATGCAAAAGGCTGTGATATTATTGATAAATATTTCCCAGAAAGTGAACTGTACAATGTCCCATTAGATACACAAGAGCAAGCGATGATTAATGAAGCCGTAGAATTAGCAAAGGCTTCGGATGTCGCTATCCTTGTATTAGGTGGAAATGAGAAGACGGTTCGGGAAGAATTCTCACGTACCAATCTCGATCTCTGCGGACGCCAACAGCAATTATTGGAAGCTGTTTATGCCACAGGAAAACCAGTCGTTCTGGTAATGGTAGACGGAAGAGCAGCTACTATCAACTGGGCAAACAAATATGTCCCTGCCATCATTCATGCTTGGTTCCCCGGCGAATTCATGGGAGATGCCATCGCCAAAGTTCTTTTCGGAGACTATAACCCGGGCGGACGTCTGGCAGTTACTTTCCCGAAATCAGTGGGACAGATTCCTTTTGCATTCCCATTCAAGCCGGGTTCGGATTCAAAAGGAAAAGTCCGTGTTGCCGGTGTGCTTTATCCTTTCGGATATGGTTTAAGCTATACGACTTTCGGATATTCAGATTTGAAAATCTCCAAACCGGTTATCGGGGCACAAGAGAATATCACTCTTTCATGCACTGTAAAGAATACAGGAAAGAAAGCAGGGGATGAAGTGGTCCAGCTTTATATCCGCGATGATTTTAGCAGCGTAACAACCTACGATAAAGTATTACGTGGTTTCGAACGTATTCATTTGCAACCGGGAGAAGAACAAACGGTTAACTTTACCCTTACTCCTCAAGACTTAGGGTTATGGGATAAGAATAATCAGTTTACAGTAGAACCGGGAAGTTTCTCGGTGATGGTGGGGGGCTTCTTCGGAGGATATTCGGTTGAAGGGAAGTTTCGAGGTTCAATAAAGAATCCCAAATAATATCTATATAAAAAAATGTGAGGTAACCCGAATCTTTGGAAGTTACCTCACATTTTCATTTTACTAATTATACCTTACAAAGGATATTCCTCAAAAGCATACAAAATGGTAGATAGATAACGTTCTCCAGTATCAGGCAGCAGAGCAACAATCATCTTCCCTGCATTTTCCGGTCGCTTTGCAAGCTCGGTAGCAGCATATACAGCTGCCCCCGAAGATATGCCGACCAACAACCCTTCTTGCTTGGCCAGTTCACGACTCGTACGAATAGCATCGTCATTCTGCACCTGAATAATTTCATCTACGACAGAGGCTTTGTACGTTTTAGGAATAAATCCTGCACCGATCCCCTGAATCTTATGAGGACCTGGTTTTCCTCCCGACAGTACCGGAGAATCAGATGGTTCCACTGCCACTATCCTTATACTCGGATCACGCATCTTCAACGCTTCACCTACACCGCTAACTGTCCCGCCAGTACCTACACCTGCTACAAAGATATCGACTTTCCCCTCGGTATCTCTCCATATTTCCAAACCGGTAGTTCGTAAATGCATAGCAGGGTTAGCAGGATTCTCGAACTGTTGTAGGATGACAGCTCCCGGAGTTACAGCTTTTAATTCTTCCGCTTTGGCAATTGCCCCTTTCATGCCATCCGCACCAGGAGTCAGCACTAATTCCGCTCCCAAGGCTTTCAAAAGATTACGTCGCTCAATACTCATTGTATCAGGCATCGTCAGAATCAGTTTATAGCCTTTCGCTGCTGAAACAAAAGCCAATCCTACACCGGTATTTCCGCTGGTCGGTTCAATGATCGTTGCTCCGGGTTGTAAGACACCTTTCGTTTCAGCATCCTCAATCATAGCCAATGCAATACGGTCCTTAACACTTCCCGCAGGATTAAAAGATTCAATCTTTACAATCAGACGAGCTTTCAAATCATTACTCCTGTTATAATTGCTAAGTTCCAACAACGGAGTATTACCTACCAAATCCGTCAATTTTCTTGCTATCTTTTCCATATATATCTGTTTTTAATTTCTTTTGTTTTTAATATAGTACAAAGATAGTGGAGATTCTGTTCAAGGTAAATACCACATATATGGTAAATTCATACCATACATATCTGACTTTCTACCAGATACTACAATAGAAAGTCAGCCCTCATAGGACTAAATGTATCAATCAATACACCTGCTTCCAGACAAACGCATCCATGAGGCTGATCAGGTTCTACATAATAACCGTCGCCCGTAGAGAGAATTTCTTTCCGGTCGCCAATGCTCAATTCAAACTTGCCGCTTGCGACATAAGTAGCCTGGCTATGATAATGTTGATGCATAGAACCGACGGCACCTTTCTCAAATTCCACTTTCACCATCATCAGTTGCCCGTCATACCCCATTATCTGGCGGCGGATTCCCGGAGCCGGTTTATCCCAATCCAATTCTTTCTCAAACTGAAAAGCATCACTACGTGTTTTCATCTTCCAATCTATTATTATTTATAACTATATTATTTAAACCTCTTCACATAATCTACAATCAGATAGCAAGCCGGACCGAGCACCTGACCATGATCGAATCCCTGCATTTCATACAACGTCA
Organism: Bacteroides sp. BFG-606; assembly: GCF_024788145.1. Lineage (NCBI taxonomy): Bacteria > Pseudomonadati > Bacteroidota > Bacteroidia > Bacteroidales > Bacteroidaceae > Bacteroides > Bacteroides sp. BFG-606. The sequence goes on from NZ_JANUIL010000001.1 coordinate 1,033,515, forward strand.
CTTTTTTATTACCTATACTTTTCAGGACAGCTTCCAACAGTGCATTTTCTTCATATCTTGCCGCCATCTCCAGATGCTTGTCACCCGTTATCAGTACAAGAGGGGCTGTTTCCTTGCGGGCCTTATTTACCGGAGCATATTCATCAACCACCGGAATACCGTTGGGCAAACCACGCTCCTTGCGAATAGTGAAATGTGTCACCGTCTGGCCACTGACCGGAAGATAAGCAGCTACGCTATCAGCATCTGCTCCGTATGCTGCCATATACTTTTTATCCATTGCCAGAATCAACGAAAGATAACCTCCCGCAGAATGACCGGAAACAAAAATTCGGTCCTTACGGCCACCATACTTCTCGATGTTCTTGAAAACCCATGCCACAGCTTCAGCCGCATCCTCAATATAAGCCGGATTTTTCGCTTTCGGACTCAAACGATAATTTACCGCCACTACTGCAAACCCTTGTTCTGTCAGTTCTTTGGGGATAAATTTATTTCCACCTTCCATACCACCGCCGTGAAACCAGACGATAGTTGAGAAACCCTTCTTATTTTCGGGATAATAAATATCCAGTTTGCAACGTTCCAGTCGATAGGCATCCATTTCGGAACCAGAAACATAAGATATATCCTTGTCGGTGCGATAAACAGTTTGTGCTTGAGCAATGCAAGTACAAAGCAAAAAGAGAAGAAGGCAAATCTTTTTCATGACTTTATTTATTTTCAATGATTCAGTATTACATTAACTATCAACCTAAGCAGTTCATTCTTTTTTCAGACAGGAACAAAGATAAGACCTTATTCCAAGAACATAAGTAAAAAAGACTAAAAAAAGAGCTCATACTATTGATTGGGTAAAGTTCCAACTTGGACAAACGCTATTCAATTTACCACTTCGAAATGAAAAATCACTTATTGATATTGTTTTTAACAATAACTTTAGCATTAATAATATCACGCTTATCAATGTACAATTCAGGCTTCTCACCTGCGCTTTCCACCAAAGCTTCAATAGTGATATATTCATCCGGCAACCATTGTTTAAAATATAGGGCGTTATCTTTCAACTCGGCTATACTATTATCTGTTGCGGATATTTGAATAATCTGTTTTATATTTCTCGTATACAAAGGAAGTCCATGCCCTTTAGTCACCAAAGATGACTGGGCTCCCTCACCCACAATATTCTGATTTCCTGTATTTTTTAGCATATAACATATTCTCCAAAGATTTTCAATGGGCGTCGTATCTTCATACTTCACAAAAACTGCAAGGCCCGGAACATTCGGTCTTTGTGTCAATAACGTATTTTCCATACAGTAAATCGTCACTCTGGTTTTTCTTCTTGACATGTGTGCCAAAAAGACTGTAAATAGTGCACTGATAATAGCACATATTATAGAATTTATAGTTCCCATGGTATATCTATTTTCTATTTGTTAGCCTGATTAACTGCTGTGTACAATACTCTAACTGTTCATTGACAAACTCCAGTCTCTTCTCTAATTTTTCAATTCTTTGCAGAGTTGCTTCTACATCAACTTCCACTCTTTCAATCTTCTCCTCCACATATTTGACAGTCTGCCAATCATACTTATTGTTTCGAACCTCCTCCTGTGTAGCAATATAAGCCGGGCAACTATTTTCCTGCCAAACCTGTTCACCACTAAGAAAACCCTTGTAAGTGTTTAAAAGCTGTTCGACCATTGCATCCGAAAGTTTATAAATACCTTTATTCGAAATATATCCTTTACGCGCATCCATAAACAAAGTCTGCGTCGTCTCCCTGTTTTTTCTGAAAACAAGAATAGCCGTAGAAATAGCCGTACCGTAAAACAGATTTTGCGGTAACTCAATAACCGTTTCAAGCAAATTATGCTCAATAATCTGATGCCGTATCTTACTTTCACTGGTACGAAACAAAACCCCCGCCGGAACCACGACAACAGCCCGCCCATTAGGTTTCAAACTTGCCAGAATATGACTAATATATGCCCATGTAGCCTGACTTCTAGGAGGAATACCATATTGAAAGCGTTCATAACGATCAAACTCAGCTTCCTCTATTGCCCATTTATCTGCAAATGGTGGTATAGAAACAACAATATCAAACTGCTTTAACCGGTCGCCATCCGTCAGTTTAGGATTACTAAGGCTATCTCCCCAAAAAAAAGTGGAATCTTTGAATCCATTCAACATCAGATTCATTTTTGTCAATGCATATTGATTCCAGTTTGCCTCTTGCCCGAAAATACCAACTCCTCTGATTCCAACCCTTTTACCAACTTCAACTAGTAGAGTACCACTGCCGGATACCGGATCACACAAACTATTATTATCTTTATTATTACCTATCAATTCCGCCACCAAACCAATAACCTCTTTAGGAGTAAGGACATTACTTATCTTCTTACCCGCCTCTTCGGCAAAAATGTACAATAACTGATTATATAAAGCACCGATATCTATTAACTTACCGGCATCATCTGTTAATGTCAGTTTCTGAAACAGACGAAGAAGTTCATGCAATTTACCCAATCTCTCATTCGTATCTCCCAATATATTACTTTCGAAGTTGATGGCTCTATTAATTTCATAACCTTCAATTACACGGCTGTTTGCTTGCTCTAATTCATAAAGAGCAACATTGATCAACTTACCAAGCTCCGCCGAGCCAAGTTGTTTGTAAAGATAGTCAAAAGAACTACGTTCAGACACCAACAACCGAAGGAGAGGTTTATTCTCATCCGATTGAAAAGAATCGTTTGATTTGTAGTACTCATTTGCAGATTTCAGAAATAGCAGAGCCAGTACATAATCCTTATACTGATTGACAGAAAGCGTTCCACCTAAAATTTGTTTCGCCTTACTCGCTATATAATATGCAATTTCTATCATAACATGTTTCATTTTAAAGAATCCATCAACAACTGTTCCTGCAAACTCCGTTTTAGTTCATTGATTTCACTGTAAATACTTTCCCCCTCTCTTCTCAATTGATCCATCTGTACAATAAGCTGTTGTGTCTGCATAGAAGGTATGCCGATCTGAAGATCACTTAGTACCGATTGGGGAATTACCTGAATTCCTGTACCTACCGATGAGTTTTTCAATTTATTAAGAACAGATGGGGTATTGAGAAAACAGCAAAGAAATTCTGGTAGTATATCTTTTGATATAATACGTATAATAATGAATGACGAAGAAGCTACCATCTTTTCCACTAACCCATCATACAAAAAACAATAATTAGAGGCTCCTTTAGCCGCAAATAATAAATCATTTTTCCGTAACCAGTATTGATCACCAATCCCTCTATCCTCCACTGTAGTGATCCGACTGTAATCAGGTTTACTCCCCGGATTAATATCCTTAACCTGCAAATACTTTATATTACCTGCCGGATCACTTTTCATATATATGCCAGATTGCATAATGGCAATATCACTTATTCTCTTTATATCCTTTGATTTTCTATCCATACAATACAGTCCCTACTTAAACACACTATTCTAAAAAGTTAAAGAATAAATTTCAGTTATCAATTCAATTACACTGCAAATATATCACTCTTTTTGATATATCAATGCAATATGAGGAAAATAAAAACACAAAAAATGAAAATTACTTTTATAACTTCTTCTAATTAAAAACAAAATAAAGTAGAGACCCTACTAAATAAGAATAAGTAAATATTAACCGGAAAGATATAGTTGCATCTCATCCATACTCACATATAAGCACCCGCTGTCTATAGCCGAACATTCAGTACCGAACGCCCCTCCATCAATAAGTGTCTTTTAAATAATTATACACTTGATAATATATACTTTCAATGTTCTATTTTTAATATTCTGTAGGGAAATAGCTAATTAGAAAATAATGAACCAGAAAATAAACTGCATAAATAAATGCATGAGTATACAGAAAGATGCCTAATATTGCATAAAGGCAAACAGAATATGCATCTTTCTCTATTTAGAAACCGTTCATTGCTTTAAAACCAATGAAGTGTTCCTCGGTGTGCATCGACTTGTTCTTCACCGAGGAAGCTATCGCTCCTCGGTGAAGAAGATAAAAATGGACTATTAAGAAGCATTTTTTCTCTTGTTTACCATAATATATCGGAAAGGAAAAAACAATAAAATGATTAGTTATTCGGGCATCTACTCGCCAAATAACAAAAATAATCAAAAATCTACCGCAGCTCGATTGGTATATTTTCGAAACAGCAGAAATAAAAAATCGTGTAATTACAAATGCTGGACATTTTCCGGCTTTTCTTTACCAAACTGCAATTCACGTACTTCTCCAATGATTAAATATTCCTTTTTTAAGAATCATCATTTTTTAAGAAGGCTACTGATTTCTTCAGAAGGCTCCTTCAACTTTTATCCTTCAATAGTTCTTTTGTCTTATCCGCCAAAAACAGAGGGATATTAATCAAATTACCATCTTGTTTCAAATTCAGCATTGAATACCGGATCCGGCAAGCAGGCTGGAAAAGCTTCTCATACTGAATCAGACTTTTACCTGTTACGTTCTGATCTGCTTTCACTTCTATCGGATAAATATGATTGTCGTATTGAAGCAGAAAATCTACCTCGGCCTTATTGCCGGAAGTCCAATACCGAAAAGATGCCTGGAACTGCGCCATAAGACTCTGCAACACATAATTCTCTGCCAAAGCTCCCTTATATTCCATATAGCCGGGAGTAGACAGAAGCAAAACACTTGCATCCAGCTCCGACAACTGCCTTAACAGTCCTACATCTAATGCGTAAAGTTTAAATGTACTCAAATCATCATACGCTTTCAATGGTAATTTGGGTGACTTGCTCAATACAACCTTATTGATAAGTCCCGCCTGCTCCAGCCACAGAATAGCATCTTCGTACTCACGAGCACGGGCTCCGGGACGTACCAACTGATAAACAAACTTACGGTTCTCCTTCGCCAATTGTGAAGGCAGGGAATTCCATACATAATTAATGCGGGGAGCCAATGCCGACGTAGTATGTTTTACAAAATCCAATGCATAGTCATTCAAGATATCCCGAAGTGCCGAATCCACCTTTTCCATATCATTGAAGTCAATCATCAGAGTAGCAGGTTCAGGCATACCGCCACAAATGGAATAGGCAATAAATGATTCACGCAACTTATCGAAAAATATTTGAGGAAGAGGAGCTATTTCTTTAATGGAGCACATATACTCATACATGTTCGGGTCTTTTATCTTTAGAAATTCGGTAAAAGTAAGCGGATACATGGACAGATGATTCACCTTTCCCACCGGAAAGGAATTGCCAATATGATTCAAATAAATACCTAATAAAGAACCTGCGCAAGCTACCGCATATTCGGGAGCTTCCTCACAAAAATATTTCAGTGCGTTCAGTGCTTCATTACACTCCTGAATCTCATCTAATATGAGTAAAGTCGTTTGAGGATTGATTTTCTTTCCATGCAAGAAAGACAATTGCTGAATAATCCGCCTAGGATCTTTAGTCGTTTTAAAGATATCGCAAAGTCCGCTTTCATCCTTATCCAAACTAAAATAGGCAACATCCTCGAAATATTCCTTCCCGAAATATTTCAAAGCCCATGTTTTTCCTACTTGACGAGCCCCATGAATGACGAGCGGCTTCCTGTTCACATCCATTTTCCATACTGCCAATTGCCTGATAATATCTCTTTCGAACATAACTAATCACATTTTTAATATCGGGAATGTGATAATTTACACATTTTTGATATGAGTTTCGTGCGAATATACACATTATCCATATAAAACGAAAGAAAAAATTCAGAATAATAGTACCAGCCTAACAAAGTAGACACTAAAAATGCTTTTTAGTTACTGTTATTTTTAAAAATAGTCATTAGCGACTTTTTTAGTGATAGCGAAAGCAATTGTACACGAAATTGTCACTGATAGAAACATTAAGATCGTTTCGTATGAATGCCGCCACCCAACGGTATCCATGCATAGGATGCCCGGCATGTATCTCTTCAACGACCTCCACCATAGCCTCTCTGTTAAGATCACGCCCGGATGGCTCACGCCCATCAAGGCACAAATGTCCGTTATCGCATAGTCTCGTGAGAGCATATCAACTATTTTGAATTCTTCGTTTTTAAACGAACATACTCCGTTTGCCCATCCGCATTCGCCCGCACCGCACAGTTTTTTTAGACGTTCATGCTCTATACGAAGCCGCAATATTTCACGCTTATAGGCTTCTTCCGTACGGTCGACGCCAACCGGAAGTATCGCACCAAGTTCCGCATCCGCTCGTGACAGACCTTCCAGACCACCTTCATCATACTGCGTCAGCCACTTCTTAAAGGATGTATTTGACACACTGTTAGCTGAACAGAAATCGTTCAGTCTAATTGCAGGATTACTCCGATACTTGCGTATCAGAAACTCTTTTTCAAGAGGGTTCAAATGCTTTGCCATAAAAGTTTCTCCTTTCTAGTAGAGGGATTGAAAGTGTTACCTTTTTTGAGGTGCAACAATTTAATTATTCAAATTATTTTTCGGATTGAAAACTTACGATGTGTGTTAATTAATAAACTGAATTACAAAGATACTCCAAAGAATATTTCATTTAACGAAATAATAAGATTATATTTGCTATTGTAAATTGAAGACACTGTACTAAAAATGAAAATATACACCCGGAGTTATATCATTTTTCTACTTTCTTTGTGCATCTACCCAACATTTGCCCAAAAAAAGAAATTTTCTTCTTTAAATGATTTAGATAAGGCAATAGTAGAACAACAAATTTATGTAAACAAGCGCGAAGAAAATATTCATGTTAATAAAAAAGCACTTCAAGAGGCTACAACAGAAGAGGAACGTTACCGTCTAAAAAATCTTTTATTTAACGAATATACTGCATATAAAGTGGATTCATCATTACACTATGCTAAAGAGAAACTTATTTCAGCACAAAAAATAGGAAAGCAGGAATATATAGACGATTCGCACATTAATATTGCTAGAGTTCTCATATTAGCGGGAATGTATAAGGAAGCTTCTGACATTCTAGATAATATCGACCGTTCACAGATGGTTGATTATTTGAAAGATTACTATTTCCAAACTTACAATATACTATATGAATCAATGCTAAAACATTCGTTAGATAGCTCCAGTACGGAAAAGTATAGACAAAAAGCCACAGAGTACAAAGATTCTATTTTAATAAACTGCAACTATAGTAATCCTTATATCTATGCAGACCGGCTCATCATAGACGGAAATTATCAGAAAGGATTGAAGTTATTATTGGATACGTTTGAAAAAGTCAATCCTGAAAATCGGGAAATAGCTTATACGGCTTATGCTATCTCTGATTTTTATCGTCGGCAAGGTAATATAGAAGAAGAGAAAAAATATCTAATAGTTTCGGCACTATCCGATATAAAATGGGGAATAAAAGAATATATATCCTTATGGAGATTGGCTACAATTCTCTATCAAGAAGGGGATATTGAACGCGCCTATACATACGTGAGCCGTTCTCTGGATGATGCAGCTTTCAGTAATGCCCGCCTACGTACTCTTGAAATAACACAAACGCTACCTATCATTCAAAATGCTTATCTATTAAAAAACCATACAGAACAACGGCGTCAGCAAAACGCTCTTATTTTTACCACCACATTGATCCTTTCTTTGGTAATCATGTTATTTTTCATTCGAATACAATTGAAAAGATTGTCAAAAACACGGAGTCAACTAAATCAGGCCAATCAACAGTTGCAAAAGCTTAACGTAGAACTGAAAACTGTAAACGAACAATTATTGTCGACTAATGACCTGCTTAATGAAGCCAACAATATATTATCTTTAACCAACCAATCATTAACAGAGGCCAACAATATCAAAGAGACCTACATAACCCGATTTATGAGCGAGTGTTCCGCCTATATTGACAAAATAGACACTTATCGTCGGCAACTCAACAAACTTGCAGCTGCAGGCAAGTTAGACTCTTTGTATAAAGAACTAAAATCTTCTTCATTCATAGAAAAAGAGTTGGATTCGTTTTACAGTACTTTTGATGAAACGTTTCTTCATCTGTTTCCCGATTTCGTAGAACAATTTAATAGCCTACTTCGCGAAAATGAAGCAATTGTCCCCCCCAAGAAAGGCGGATTGTCCACAGAGTTACGTGTCTTCGCTCTGCTTCGTTTAGGCATTACCGACAATGAGCGCATAGCTTCTTTTCTCCGATGCTCCAAAGCTACCATTTATTCCTACCGTTCACGAGTACGTTTAAAGTCGTTCTCTCCTGAACAGTTTGAAGAACAAATTATGCACCTATAAATTTATAACATAAGAGAACAAGATACTATACTCCTAGGCTCACATTGGACCTTTCACATTTTCCTAAACGGTTAATCAATTTATAATCAAACATTAAATCCTGAAAAAAGTTTGTATATCATAACTCTGTACAAAGTAACCATTTAACCATTGAGTTTTGACAGTAATAAACTGCCAAAGTCATTTTTATAACTTTAATTCATATACGAATAAGAAAAGCAGGTTACGTCATTTATCTTCACTTAAACAATGTTGTAATAACCATCAATACCATGACATTATCGGCTGCTATCACAGAATAATCATTCCACAAAACAACGTTTTCAAGAGGTATATACACTTATTAATTATTTGCAAAAGAAGCAGACTGGTTGCAAGATTTGGAACCAACTTTTTCATATAACTTCAAAGCCGACAGGGATAGAAAAAACTCTGATTTTACGTTTTTAAAGATTTATCAAGCAAGTTGAATCTTGTATATACTTTGTATTCCAGTTTATCTATTTCTCACCAATACACTATTAATCAACACCATACAAATATATCGATTTATATTTTTATAGCACGACGTTTTATATCGGAAAAGAAATATTGATTTTTGCATCAGCCTTTGAGAAATGACGGTAACAATAAAAATAATCCAATTTCAATTAACAATCTAATTTAAAAAAGCTATGAATGTAAAAACTACTATTCTTGCATCGTTGTTCTTAGGTATCGGTCTTTTTCCGATACATGCCGAGACGCTGATGACAGAAAGTATGATTGTCCAACAGACAAAAGGAATCCGCATCAGCGGTACCGTACTCGACAAAGAAAAAACGCCATTGCCAGGTGTTAATGTCACCGTAAAAAAATCAACTATAGGTACTATTACTGATGTGGACGGCCATTTCTATATTGAAGTGCCCAACAAACAAAGTGTATTAATCGTGACTTACATCGGTTTTAAAACCAAAGAGATAGTAGTAGGAAACGATATCAACTTCAACATTACATTGGACGAAGATGTAGAAGCATTGGATGAAGTGGTAGTAGTAGGATATGGCAATCAGAAAAAATTGTCAGTCATTGGCTCAGTACAAACTTTAGAGCCAACTAAACTTCAAGTAGGTTCCTCACGTTCTATGAGTAATAATCTGGCTGGACAGTTGGCTGGTGTAATTGCCGTACAGCCTTCGGGTGAACCGGGATATGATAATTCCAACTTCTGGATTCGCGGTATTGCCTCTTTTAGCGGAAATACCTCACCATTGGTATTGGTAGATGGTGTAGAACGCAATTTGAATGACTTGGACCCTGCCGAGATTGAATCTTTCTCTGTATTGAAAGACGCATCGGCCAGTGCCATGTATGGTGTGCGTGGAGCCAACGGAGTCATTATCATCAATACTAAACGAGGAACTGTAGCCGCCCCCTCTATTAATGTGCGCGTGGAGCAATCCATTCAGACTCCAACCAAATTACCACAATTTATTGGAGCCGCTGAATACATGAACTTGCTTAACACATTGCAGAGCGACCCTTCCAAGCGAATGTTTACCAAAGACCAGATTCTGAAAACCTATTATGGTTATGACAAGGATTTATATCCCGATGTAGACTGGATTGATGCCATCACCAAGGATTATGCAAACTCTACACGTGCCAACCTAACAGTAAGTGGAGGTACCGAAATACTTCGCTATTCACTCACAGCTTCCCTCTATCATGAAAATGGTATTATGGCTTCCGACAAAACATTACCCTATGATACTCAAAGCAAACTGAACCGCTATAATATACGGGCCAATGTCGACTTGGACTTGACAAAAACAACCTTGTTACGATTCAATGTGGGAGGCTACCTGCAAAATCTACGTAAAAGCCGCAGTGGTACGGATGAGGTGTTCAGCGCAGCCTTTGAAACTCCTCCTTTTGTACATCCTGCTGTCTACTCTGACGGCACCATTCCCGTTGCGAGTAGCAATCGTCCCAACCCTTGGGCCATCAATACCCAGAACGGATATTATCACAGCGGGAGAAGCAAGCTCGAATCATTATTCGCAGTAGAGCAAAACCTCAAAATGATAACACCGGGACTAAAAGCCAAAGTTACCTTTGCTTTCGATACCTATAACGAAAATTTTGTGACACGTGGCAAAGAGCCGGATTATTATAGCGTTGCCAAGAATAGAAATGACGAAGGAGAATTGGTACACAGTATCCTGAGATATGGAAGTGAGTTTTTGGATCATTCCAGTAATGCCAATTATGGAAATCAAAGCGTTTATTTGGAAGCTGCCATCACCTATAATCGGACCTTTGCCGACAAACATGCAGTAGATGCTCTTTTCTTATATAATCAACGCAGCTATGATTGGGGGGATATCCAGCCCAACCGTACACAAGGGATTGCAGGACGTCTTTCGTATACGTATGACCGCCGCTATGTTTCTGAGTTTAACTTTGGATATAACGGTTCGGAAAATTTCGCCAAAGGCAAGCGTTTTGGTTTCTTCCCTTCAATAGCCTTAGGCTGGCTCATCAGTGAAGAACATTTTATGGAACCGGCACGTGATATTATGAGCAAACTGAAACTTCGCGCCTCCATCGGTTCGGTAGGAAATGACAACATTGGCGGGCGCCGCTTTGCCTACATTACTACTATCAACTCTAAAGCCAGCGGATACAATTGGGGTTATACGGGCGATACCTACCGTGATGGCGTACAAGAAGGAGAAGTCGGTGTAGAAAACCTGACTTGGGAAAAAGCACTTAAAATGAACCTCGGTTTAGAAATAGGTCTTTGGAACGAGCTCGATCTTCAATTGGATTTTTTCAAGGAACGGAGAACCAGCATTTTCATGCAGCGCGCTACTATCCCTACTCAAATAGGATTTATCAATAACCCTTACGCAAACTATGGTAAAGTTGACAATAAAGGTGTAGATGTTGCATTGAACTACAACAAACGTTTCAATAAAGACTGGAATATCAGTTTCCGAGGTACTTTCACCTATGCTAAAAATACAATAATCGAACGTGACGAGCCGGAATCCATCAAGGGCACCTATCGCTCTATTACGGGGCGTTCCATCAACACTTTGTGGGGATTGCAAGCTGAAGGACTCTTTACGGAAGACGATTTCGAAAATGGCAAATTGAAGGAAGGAATTCCTGTTCCACAACTGGGATCAGAAGTACGTCCGGGAGACATCAAATACAGTGATATGAATAATGACGGTTACATTACTGCAGCCGATGAAGGATATATCGGCAATACCACTGATCCACGCATTGTCTATGGTTTCGGCGGAAATATAAACTTCCGTGGATGGGACTTCAGCTTCTTCTTCCAGGGAACAGGAGATGCATATCGTATCATTGGCGGATCCGATTATTTCATCCCCGGTAGTGGACAAGGAGTATTAGGCAATGTCTACACAAACTATACGGACTGTTGGACTGAAGAAAATCCGTCTCAAAATGTATTTTGGCCACGTCTTTCCGAAAGTACAAATATGAACAACAATCGCGCATCGACTTTCTGGAAAAAAAACATGAGTTTCCTCCGACTGAAGACTTTAGAAATAGGTTACAGCCTGCCTAAGCACATTACTGACAAAATTTGCGCCCAGAAGATTCGTTTCTTTGCCAGTGGCAACAACCTGTTTTATTTCTCTAAATTCAAATTATGGGATCCGGAATTAGCTACTTCCGACGGTCTGAAATATCCTTCCATGCGTTCTTTAATGCTGGGAGTGGAAGTAAACTTTTAATATTGAATAAAATATGAATAATAGAACTATGAAATTTGCAAAATATATTCTTACAGGATTAATCGGTGTTGCTTCGTTGACGTCTTGTGTTGACTATCTTGATAAAGAACCGGATACCGAGCTGACACTTCCGATGGTATTCGAAGACAAAACCCGTATCGAAGGTTGGCTTGCCAATGTCTATTCAGCCATTCCTGATCCCTATTGGGGATATACCAATACATTAGGATGGGAAATCTTAGCCGACGACCAGACACCTTCTGAGCGCTGGCGCCAATGGGGTTGGAAAGTGATCCCTTATATATTAGGGGAATGGACACCCAACAGCGCTTGGGAGGGAGAGTTTTGGAAACGTCTTCCTCAATGCATCCGCGAAGCTAATATTTTTATAGAGAATATACACCCGCTGCCAGCCCAAGGTATTAGCGCGAAAGAAGTGGAATATATGAAAGCCGAATGTAAGTTTATGAAAGCTTACTATTACTATTTGCTTGCCAATACGTATGGAGCTGTTCCTTTTAAACCGGACTACATCGCCCCAACTGATTTTGTATTGGCCGACCTTATGGAAGGACAAACGCCTTATTATACTGTAATAGACTGGGTGGATAAAACTCTGCTTGAGGCCGCCGATGTTTTACCGGCTAAATATACGGAAGCACGCAAATACGGACGTGCCACCAGCATTATGTGTCTAGCCGTACGTGCCCGAATGCTCCTTTTTGCAGCTAGCCCATTGGTGAATGGCAATCCCGATTATGCAGACTACAAAAACGACAAAGGTGAAAACCTATTCAAGACGACTCCCGATCCCCAACGTTGGGAAAAAGCCGTGCAGGCTTGTAAACTGTTGATAGACGAAGCCGAAAAGACCGGATATAAGTTGTATACAGAAAAGAATGGAGATGGTACCATTGACCCGTTCATGTCCTATCAGAATCTGTTTTTAAAGCGCTTTGATGAAGGAAACACCGAAATATTGTTTGCCCGCCCCAGCAGCGACTATGGTTCCTACGAAAAGCATGCTACTCCGACTGCCAGTGGTGGTAGCGGTGGATTGGGTGTAACGCAGTCACTAGTAGATGCTTTTTTCATGCAAAACGGGCTGCCTATCGACAATCCTTCAGCCGGATATAAAGAAGAAGGATTCTCTACCCAAAAAGTAACACTCAACAATACAATTTGGGATGAAGAAGTGAATGGTGGTGCTATCACTTATGAAAATACCTACAATATGTATTGCAACCGCGAACCGCGTTTTTATGTAAGCGTAGCTTTCAATAATTCTTATTTTCCTACTGAAAAACGCCTGTTCGATTTCTTCAACGGAGCAGTAGACAATACGCATACACACGATGCTCCACAAAACGGATACCTCATCCGCAAACGTGTATCTCCCAAGACGAATGTAAAAGAAAAGAATTACCAGTATCGTCCGGGAATTGTCTATCGTTTGGGAGAGGCTTATCTGAACTATGCAGAAGCGTTGAACGAATATAAAAACGACTATACCAGTCGGCAGGAAGCGTTGAGCTATGTAAACAAGATTCGTGAGCGTGCCGGTATCCGCCCATATACATTGGAAGCCGTAGATCCTGCTGTTGCTCAAAAAATACATGTGGATGACACTCAAGAAGCCGTACGCAAAGTTATTCGCGCTGAACGCCGGGTAGAACTATGTGGAGAAGGAATCCGTTACGATGACTTGCGCCGTTGGCAAGAAGCAGAAGGCACATTAAATGGTGATTTCTATGGAATGAATTATAATGGTAAAGAGGCCGCTTCTTTCTATGAGCGCACAGTTTATCAGACTCGTGTATATAAACCAGCCTATTACTGGTTCCCTATACATCAGAGCGAAATGGAGAAAAATAATAAGCTAAAACAACTTCCGCTCTGGAAATAATCACATTAAAACAAGAAAAAAATGAAAAACAGAATATATCTTTTATTAGCTATGCTTTCCTGCTTTGTAATAAGTTGCCAGGACGAAGATATACGCTATAGCATTACTCGTCCCGATGATACCATGTGTTTGAAGGTATCTGCCGAAAGTATCGAACTGAAGCAGGAACTCGGACAGGAAACAGCTGTAACTTTTACATGGAATGAGACGTCAAACATTAAGCAGGACGCGCAGGTGACTTATTACTTTAAGATAGATATCGCAGATAACGATTTTGCGAGTTCCATCGACAAAATAGAAGTGCCGGCAGGAAGTAACAGTCTCAGTTTAACCCACAAGAAACTGAATGCGTGGTTGGGTGGCTGGAAAGTTACACCGGGAGAAAGCGTCACCTTAGAAGCTGAAGTTATAGCTAAAATTGAAGGAGCAAGCCAATACATCAAACCGGAACTATCAACCGTGCATTTCAACGTGGTAGGATATGAGGTACAACCGCATGACATCTTTGTAGTAGGTACTGCTATTGAAGGTTTGGACCCGGTGAAGGCCGTTCAGATGACAGAAGAGATACCTGAAGAAAAGTATACATGGAATGGAGTAATGAAAGAGGGCACCTATAAGTTCATTTTAAACAATCACAGCCTGACGCCTTCTTACACACAGGGAACAGAACCGGGCAGTGTTGTCTTTAATGAAACGGAAACCGGAACTGAGACACTCTTTACCATTGAGAAAGACGGATTTTATTCTCTGACACTCAATATTGAAGCATTAACATTGGAATCTGCTTATCCGACTACCGAATATAAAAACATCTGGATGATAGGTGCAGCAACTTCAGCAGGATGGGATATTATGAAATCGGTAAAACTAGAGAAAGACCCACAAAACCAAGTTGCTTTCTACTATGATGGATGGCTAAATACGGGAGAGATGAAATTCCCGTTAGAGCTGCGTGAGGATTGGAATGTTGCGTTCCTGATGCCTGTAGAGAATGGAACCACAGAGAATGGAGACAACCGTATGGAACACATTGAGGCAGGAGGACACGATTATAAGTGGAATATCACCAAGGCAGGTAAGTATCGCATGACTCTGAACACTTATACCATGACCATTAAATTTGAAAAGCCCAAACAGGAAGTACCAAATGAAGTACCTTATAAGACAATTTGGATTTTGGGAGATGCCACAGCTGCCGGATGGGATTTGAACGCAACCACCAAACAAATGTTTGGATATGATTACGACGCTGCGCAGCAAGGTATTTTCACATGGAATGGAGATTTGAAAGCTGGAACATTCAAGCTACCATTGAATCTGGATGGTTACGGAAGCATCGATTACCTGATGCCGGGTAATGCAAATGGTGAGGGATATGCCCCCCTTTCAGAGACCGGCATACAATACGTGTCACGTAATGATACTAAAGATTATCAATGGAAAGTAGAAGCAAGCGAAGCTGGTGAATATCTTATAACGCTGGATGTAATGAATAATAAGATTAAATTTATTAAGAAGTAATAAACTTACAGGTGTGAGGTCTTCTGGGCTTCACACCTACTAAAAAAATAATATGAAGCAATATAAATTAGCCCTAATTGCCTTATTTATGGCAAATGCCCTTACCACTATTGGTTGTAAAGAAGAAGGTACAGGATGGACTCCCGATATGATTTCGGATGATCCCATTGTAGAGACACCGGATGACAAAGTGGATATCAGTAATATCCATACATTCAAGGCTCCGCTCTATTGGAGCGTCTATGAGCTTTGCTGGCAAATGGCTCAGAATGGTATTCCCGAATATCAGATGGACATGAATGAGGCCGAATGGGACAAAGCTATTGACTGGATGGCTACCAACCTAAAACCGTATGGTTACGATATGCTCTGTACGGATGGATTTATCCCCATGCTTTGTGAAAAAAACGAGCATGGGTATATGGACAAATACGGTAGTATGTATTTAAAGGACATTGTTGCCAAATGCAAAGCAAAAGGATTAAAATTGGGTGTTTACGACAATCCACTTTGGCTACATGGAAAAGATGAAACACCCATTCAGAACACTGACAACATCACGTTGGGGCAACTGAGATATGATGCCACTACCGATGTGGTTAATTATCCAAATGAAGAAGACAAGTTCTTTACCTATGCAGTAGCTACACACAAAGGCGCGAAAGAGTATATCGATGGTTTCTTCAAACACTATAAGGAACTGGGGATAGAATATATCCGTATGGATTTTCTGAGTTGGTATGAAGATGGCTTTGATCGTGGCATGAACGAGTACTGGGGCAATGGCATCGTAGGCCGTGGCTATGGTAAAGAATGTTATGATAAAGCTTTGGAGTATATTTGTACATCGGCCACCCGTTATGGCATCTTCACTTCGCTGGTGATGCCTCATCTTAATAATAAAGCCGAATTGGAGAAGAAGTATGGCAATATGGTACGTATTGTGGCCGATACAGGCGACGGTGGATGGAAACATTTCTCTGAAGATAAGCGTGGCAACGTGTTCGATGGATGGCCCAACTGTATGAATATGTTTGATGGCTTCATCCACTGGTCGCAGATTACCGGCCGGAACAAAGTCATTCCTGATGGCGATTTTATCCGTCTGAATACATTCAACACAGATGCTGAGAAAGAGTCTGTCATCTCGCTGCAACTGATGGCAGGAGGACCGATTACCGTGGCCGACCAACATAACACCATCGGAGACAATCTGAAGTTTTATCAGAATGAAGAAATGCTGGCATTGAATACCGACCGTTTTGTCGGCAAACCTTTATTACGCAACGTACGTGATGAAAAAAGCCAGATATGGTATGGACAGATGAGCAATGGCGATTATGTGGTAGGATTCTTCAACCGGGATAATGAACCTAAAAAACGTTCCTTACAGTTTTCGGAAATAGGTATAGAAGGAGCAAGAAAAGTGCGCGACTTGTGGAAACACCAGGATGAAGGTGAAACCGATAAGCTGGAAGTAGAAGTTGGAGCTCACGAATGTAAAATTGTAAGACTGAGCAAATAATAAGTAAATAAAACATTAATCAAGTATGAAAAGATTTTTTTTAGGTATTGGCTTGCTTCTCTCTGCCTTTGTGGCAAAAGCGGAAGGCATTTCCTCTCCGTCAGGCACTGTATCTCTGAATTTCAACTTAGCTGACAACGGGATTCCGACGTATGCCATGGTATACAAGGATATCCCGGTCATCAACCCCAGCAAGTTGGGACTCGAACTGAATAACAAAGAAAACCTGCTGGATGGTTTTGAAGTCGTAAAAGCGTCCACCTCCAGTTTTGATGAAACTTGGCAACCTGTGTGGGGGGAGACGAAAGATATACGCAATCATTATAACGAACTATTAGTAGAACTTAAGCAGACGTCTACCGACCGTTTTATGAACATTCGCTTTCGCGTATATGATGAAGGTATTGGTTTCCGGTATGAATTTCCGCAACAGAAAAACCTGTCTTATTTTGTTATCAAGGAAGAACACAGCCAGTTTGCTATGACCGGTGACCATATTGCCTGGTGGATTCCCGGTGACTATGATACGCAGGAATATGATTATACGGAATCAAAACTTTCTGAAATTCCCGGTTTGCTGGCTGCTGCCATCAATGATAATCTGTCACAAGCAATCTTCTCGCCCAAAGGAGTACAAACATCTCTTCAACTCAAGACTGCAGAGGGATTATACATCAATCTGCACGAGGCCGCCTTAGTAGATTATTCATGTATGCATCTTAATTTGGATGACAAGAACCTGACTTTCGAGTCATGGCTGACACCAGATGCACAAGGCAACAAAGGGTATCTACAATCACCTTGTCGCACTCCATGGCGTACAGTGATGGTTAGCGACGACGCATGTGAAATATTGGCATCGAACCTAATTCTGAATTTGAACGAACCATGCAAATACAAGGATACCTCTTGGATTAAACCCGTGAAATACATTGGAGTATGGTGGGAAATGATTGCCGGTGGAAAACCATGGTCATATACTTGGGACCTCCCCTCTGTGAAACTCGGTGAAACCGATTACAAAAAGGTGAATCCGAATGGACAGCATCCTGCCAATACAGCTAATGTAAAGAGATACATCGACTTTGCAGCTGAACATGGCTTCGATCAAGTATTAGTAGAAGGATGGAATACCGGTTGGGAAGATTGGTTTGGTAACTCAAAGGACTTTGTATTCGATTTCGTTACTCCCTATCCTGATTTCGACATCAAATACCTAAATGAATATGCACACTCTAAAGGAGTGCGTCTGATGATGCATCATGAGACTTCAGCTTCCGTTCGTAATTACGAACGTCACATGGAGGCTGCCTATCAACTGATGAACCAATATGGATATAATGCAGTAAAGAGCGGTTATGTGGGCAACATGATACCGCGTGGCGAACATCACTATGGACAATGGATGAACAATCACTATCTTTACGCAGTGACAGAAGCTGCCAAACACCACATCATGGTCAATGCACACGAAGCTGTACGCCCTACCGGATTATGCCGTACTTACCCGAATCTTATTGGTAATGAATCGGCTCGTGGTACAGAATACGAAGCGTTCGTGGGCAGCAAACCTTTCCACACGACTATATTACCTTTCACCCGTCTGCAAGGAGGCCCAATGGATTATACTCCCGGTATCTTTGAGATGGACATCAATAAATTCAATGCCAACAGCCACTCGCATGTAAACTCGACATTAGCCCGTCAGTTAGCTTTGTATGTCACCATGTACAGTCCACTTCAGATGGCAGCCGATTACCCGCAGCACTATGAACGCTTTATAGATGCTTTCCAGTTTATAAAAGATGTAGCTGTCGATTGGGATGACAGTAAATATTTGGAAGCTGAACCGGGACGTTATATCGTGGCGGCTCGCAAAGCAAAAGGTACGAACAATTGGTTTATAGGGTGCACCAGCAGTGAGGAAGGGCATACATCCACACTAAAACTAGACTTTTTAGATAAGGATAAGGAGTACATCGCAACGATCTATGAGGATGGCAAAGATGCTCATTATCGGAACAATCCGCAGGCTTACAATATCCGTAAAGGTATCGTTTCAGCCAAAGCTGTATTGAAGCTGCAAGCAGCACCGGGAGGTGGATATGCAATCAGTATCATGGAGGTCGCTGATAAAGCCGTTCTAAAAGGACTGAAAAAATTGAAATAAACGTTTTTAGGATAATAACAATTAACTCGTTTAAGTATGCGAAAAATACTTTTTTTATTATTGCTTCTTTCTGGATTTCAATCTCCCAAAGCAAAAGAAAATCCAAATTTGTGGCAACTTACAACCACAGATGTACAGTCTCTTTACGTCGGAACTCCCATGTCCAACGGAGGAATCGGAATACTTCCATGGCGTGAGCCGTTTTCAGTGAGGCATGTCATTCTCAATCATGTATTTGATGCTGATAGAGAACGGGGCGTGAGCCGCGTTTTGAAGGGTATCAATCCTTTTCTGATGACTCTTAAAGTCGACGGAAATGCAATTAGCCCGGACAATATATCACAATGGAAGCAGACAATCAATATGAAAGAGGCCTCTCATATCTCTGAATTTATTGCTGACGGAAAAGCAGAGATTTCCTACTCTCTCTGCGCATTGCGTAATATGCCATATGCCGGTCTGATTCGTGTGACCGTAAAAGCTTTACAGGACATAAATTTGGATGTTGACACGCATATGGATATCCCCGAAGAATATGCGAGTGGTACGCGCGAATTTCATGACACTGAATCCGATGGTATCAAAGTGTACATGCTACATTCTTATGCCTCTACCCACTGGCGAAAACAGCAAGTGGCATCTTCGTCAGCCTTTTTATTTGAAAAGGGAAAAGAAATAATCCCCACATTCAACAACAGTTCCAAAGAACTGTGTTTTGACACCTGTTTAAAAAAGAATGAAGAAATCACATTCGCTTTGGTGGGTAGTATTTGCTCCTCACGTGACTTTATTGATCCTTGCAATGAAGCCGAGCGAGAAATTATCTATGCGCATCATGAAGGTATTCATTCGCTGCTAGCAGCCCATACACGTCTGTGGAATGAATTATGGCAAGGAGATATTTTAATAGAAGGTGATGATGAGGCTCAGCGTGCCGTACGTTTTGCATTATTCAATCTATATTCTTCGTGTCGTGAAGGAAATGGTCTGAGTATATCTCCTATGGGGCTTTCTTCGCAAGATTATAACGGACATATATTTTGGGATACTGAAATTTGGATGTTTCCACCCATCTTGTTATTTAATCAAGGGTTGGCCGAGTCAATGATGAATTATCGCATCGACCGCTTACCTGCCGCTCGCCAAAAAGCAATGTCTTATGGATATCGTGGTGCCATGTATCCATGGGAAAGTGATGACGCCGGCGAAGAGGCTACTCCTACTACAGCCTTGACCGGTCCTTTTGAACACCATATCACAGCCGATATCGGTATTGCCTGCTGGAATTATTATTGTGTTACTCGTGATAAGGAATGGCTAAAAAATAAAGGATATCCGTTGTTGAAAGCCGTAGCTGATTTTTGGAGCAGTCGTGCTACTTGTAATGATGATGGTACTTGGTCCATAAACAATGTAGTAGGTGCCAACGAATATAAACATGGCGCTACAGACAATGCTTTCACTAATGCTTCTGCTAAACTGGCCCTACAGTATGCGACAAAGGCAGCTGCAACTTGTAATACAAAAGCTAATAAACAATGGGAAATCGTAGCAAACGGACTGAAAATTCACCGGATGTCCGATGGAGTAACCAAAGAACATGCTACATATAACGGAGAGATGATAAAACAGGCTGACGTAAACTTACTAGGGTATCCCTTGAGAATCATTACCGACGAAAAGCAACTAAAAAAAGATTTAGAGTATTATGCCGGGAAGATAGATCCTCAACACGGTCCGGCTATGTCTTTCGCCATATTTTGTGTGCAATATGCCAGAATGGGAGATGTTGATAAAGCCTACGAGATGTTTCTTCGCAGCTATCAGCCCAACCAACGTCCTCCTTTCGGCGTATTGGCCGAAACGCCAACAAGCAATAATCCATATTTTATGACCGGAGCCGGAGGCTTGTTACAAGCTGTAATTAATGGTTTTTGTGGCTTGCAAATCACCGATAAAGGGATTGTTCAATTACCAGCCATTCTTCCGAAGCATTGGAAAAAAGTAACTATAAAAGGAGTTGGAAACGACAGAAGAGTGTATATCAACCAACAGAATTAGGAGATGTATATCTCCATCCTATAAAATCCCTGATGCAGAAAATGCACATTCCTTCCAGATAATAGTGGAAGGATTGTGCATTTTCCTGTTAGGAATCTATTATACGCTGTTGACCGAAAAATAGAAGATACCCTCTACTGCTTATTTAAAAGAAATCATCAGCTGTTCATTAACACCTTTATCAGGTACTCGTACACTGCAGACACCTGTTTCTTTATCCCAACTCCACGCCACAGTTTCCGTATCATTCTCTAAATTTTCTTCCAATCGTTCCGGTTTTACCTTCTTTATCTTCTTTCCTTTGGCAGTTACCTCTTTCGGAGCTTTTGCAGAATAAATACGGAACAACAGATTTCTCGGACCGGGGACAGTGTATCCTTTTCCTTCACGGGCAGAGACTGTCAGTTCATATCCATTTGCCAGAGTGCTGCAAACAATCGGTGTTTTGACAAATTCATCACGCTGGTATCCTAAGTTTTCTCCTTCATCTTCGTAAAGAGTAAAGACTGCCTGTGCGCCTTCCTGTGCGGGGAAGATTTCAAAAGTAAGTGGATATACCGGTTTCTCATGGGTGTAGTTCATCACCGGCATGGTGGGGATGATAGAACCTTGCTTCACAAACATAGGAACAGAGGACAAGGGAGCATCAACCGTAGTCCACTGCTCTCCGGTGTAGACCGTCTGCTTGTTGTTGTAGTCTATCCATGTACCTTCGGGAAGATACACGTTCTTTGTGCGGGCACCTTTCTTCACCACAGGGGCTACCAACAATTCACGACCGAACATGAATTGAGCATCCGTAGAGAAAGTTTCCATATCCATTGGATATTCGAGAAACAGAGGCCGCATGATAGGCAATCCTGTATCATACGCTTCGCGGGCGTAAGTGTAGATATACGGCAACAAACGATATTTCAGCTCGATAGCCGCTTTCGCGTTCTTTTCCGCTTCCGGTCCGAAAAGCCACGGTTCCACCGGGTTATCTCCCTCATGATGGATACGGCTCAAAGGATTGAATGCACCGAATTGAATCCAACGGGTATAGAGTTCCGCCATAGCCGGATAATCCTCAATATCCCCACAGTAACCGGTAATATCACAGGAAGAAAATGGGATTAATCCCAACCCTGCGGAAAGCATTACAGGAATCTGATTAGCCAACTGTCCCCAACCTTGCAATACGTCGTCTCCGTTTCCGCTATCACCCGTCCAGCCGAACGTATAACGTTGCAATCCGGCATAAGCAGCACGAGTCATTTGAAAAACACGACGGTCTGGATTCCTCTTTTCAAATTGCTCCTTCACCACTTTGTCCCAAGTCAGGCCATAGACGTTATGGATTTCATCGTGCATACCGAGATGGTGCTTCATCACCAAGCGTTCCGTCTGCTCTTCGTTACTCCAGGCAGGTTCGCCCATATCTGTCCAAAAGCCGGAGATACCATCATCAATCGGTTTCTGCTGATAAGCCCCCCACCAGTCGGCTACGGCAGGCAGGGTGAAGTCCACCACTCCGCAGTTCCCACCCCACGGCCAGGGCATATCGTAGCTTTTGCCGTTCGTATTGTCCTTTACAAAATAGCCTAAGCGGTCTGCTTCTTCCCATTGTTTTTTATTGGCTTGTGCAATTACCGGGTCTTGAGATACGACTACCTTAAAACCCATCTCCTTCAAATCCGAAAGCATCTTTTTGGGGTTTTCATAGTTTCCTTTGCGCCATTCGAAATCCTGCAAGTATTCTGTCCAGCCGATATCCTGATAGATAATATCACAAGGGATTCCCCGTTTCCGGTAGCCTTCGGCTATTTCACGACTTAACTTTTCACTTGTCAACAGACCGCGGCATTGAGCAAAACCCAACGCCCATTTCGGCGGCATGATAGGTTTTCCGGTCAGTCCGACATATTGGCTGATGATTTCTTTATAGTCTTTACCGAAGATAAAGTAATATACCATTTCCCCGTTCGGCGCTTCAAAACTGTAATAATCACGGCTTTCCGTTCCGAATTTGAATTCTGTCTTATAGGTGTTATCAAGAAAAATACCATACCGATAATTGCTCATAAAGAAAGGAATACTCTTGTAAAGAGGATCTTCTACCACACTATAACAAGGTTTGTCACTATTCCACATCTTATAAGACTCGCCACGACGATCCATCTTTCCCGCTTTCTCACCAAGTCCGAAGAAGTGCTCGTCACGACGAAGCACTTTATATTCCACCTTCTTCGTTCCTTCACTGACATGACCTTTATCGGCATAATCGCTAAACAAGAGTTTCTGATATTTATCGAATATCTGAAGACTCATCGGAGATTTATTCACCCGGATACGCAACTTCGGAGTAAAGATCTCATAACAGGCTGCCTGTTCGTCTACATGGACGGTTCCTACATCTTCCAACTCTTCATTAATCACTGCGAAAGAAGCATTCTTTCGTTGCAGTTGTCCATCGGGCGAAAACCAAACTTTGACTACCGAAGGACTACAAAGCTGTAACTGCAACGCAGCACTGTCCGTCAGGTGAAAAGTCACCTGACGGCCTTGTTGTGTAAAAGAAGTGCATGTGCGCGCTGCACTTTCCGCCCACACCAATGTCGGGAATACCAAACACAACGCCCATACCCAGAATTTATATCTCATCTTCATACTTATCATTTTAGTTATTCTATCTACAGCCGCTTCATGCATTATTGCTCATATAGTAAATTAAGGCACGGATTACACGGATTAACGCTGTTGTTTTACATACTCCATCATTCTAAAAACCGTGAAATCCGTGTAATCCGTGCCTAATAATATAAGATTAGTTTGCTAGAAGACTTACAATCATTTTTATTCAGCCACAACCATTGTCCAGTATTTCAGAGACGGCAATGTGAAAGAAACAACTCCGTTCTCCTGCGTAAAAGCCAGTTCCTGCAAAGCGCCTCCATGTATATCCGGAGAGGCTACCCATAACTTGTTCACTTTGGCCGGCAGATTCATTTGTAAAGCAGCTTTCGTAATCAAGGTCGGTTCCGGCATCGTGCCGTCCACATCTCTCCAGCTAAGGCTGTTTGCCTGCGAGAAGTTAAGAAGATGTATCACCTGCTTGTTGCCTACCTGCTTGGTATAAGTAGTGACCGAACCTTGTTGGGGAGGCCATACATTCAGACTCATTTCCCCGTTGGTACAATTCATGGTGATACTATTCTCCGTACCTCCGTCACGAAGCAGATTCTGATAAGAAGTCAGGAAGTCATAATAATGAACCATCGCTGTTTTCAGCTCTTCGCTCATTGTCAGATTCTCATTCGGGAAGTACTCTTTGCACAACATGTGATCGCCTCCCAATTCCAGATGCGAACCGCCCAAAGCAAACATAACAGCATCCGTCAGCAGAATACCCGGCGTATTAAATTCCCCCCGGTTATCCGCCTTGTTATAATTCATATAAGCTGCAAAAACCGTATTCAACTGATAATCGCCATATACTCCATTTTCATAAAGAATAGCTTTCAGATCGGTAAAATCAGCCTCATCCGCCCATACTTCATTATAGAAGAAATCCACTTTATCCGTCTCCCCTATCTGACGGGCACCGTAACGGCTCACCGCATTCATCACCAAACTCTTGTCCGGATGCACCTGCTTCATTGCATCTATAAAAGAGGCATATCCCTCACGCAAGTTAACAGGAATACCACTATAATTATAAAGCGTGCTACGTCGTCCCAACTGGTCTATCTGATAACCGTCGAAAGCGAAGTTTGCATATACATCGTCATTCCTTTCGCCCAGATATTTCTGCCATTCCTTGTTAGAAGGGTCTACCAGATAGATATTACTTTTCCATCCGCCCGGCAAGTCATGGCTATCCTTAGTAGTGTGAGAAGCATCCTTAAACAGATACCATTCCTCCTTCACTCCATCCGCAGCAGCATCCTTCAACGCTCCGAAACAAAGATTATAAAACATAGACTTCATACCGAAACGATGCTGCGCTTCAATGTAATTCTTCACCGAACTTGTATAAACCTCCCGGTTAGCGATATCCATATATACCTCATCCAACTGTGCACGTGTACCGCCCAACGGCCAGTGATGTTTATTATGCCAATCCTGAAACTGCACCCAGTTGATATGATGACGGTTCAGATACTCCATCTCTTCCTGTGTCTTTTCGGCTGTCTTCTCCTGACTGAAATCAGCGACAAAACCATAACGCGGGAAACGTGCCGGATCACTGGATACATCTACCGCAATCGTACCGACTATTACATCCGTTCCGTTCTCCTGACGATAAAGCTCTGCCATGTACCCTTTAAAATCAGTGGTAGGCGGCTGCCATGTCCAGCTCGTACCATTTACCGATTCTTCTCCCACCGTTTCACCCGAAAGACGATAACGTACTTTAGTTCCGGCAGGCAGAGCGTCATCCGCTGTAAACACCACTTTCTCTCCCGGTTTGTAGAAAGCCTTGTCTGTCGACAGGTCTACACTCAAATCCGATGTTACCGGAGTCACTTCGGTGACACCGCCCGAAGCTCCTCCATTCTGTTGGTTCGACTCATTATCATCACTGCAAGCCATACACAGGAAAGCAGCTACCAGATATATTATTTTTTTCATCTTGAATTCTTGTTTTATTGTTTCACAATCGAGATCGTCTCTTTCAACTGGTCAATCGTAATCTGATAAGAACCGGCCTCCTGAATATTCCACTTATAGTCCAGACCACCCAAATCTGCATCCGGATACATACTGCTCAACTCTGCATCCGATTTAGTGACAAACAAAGCTGTTTCCACTTCACCCGTCGGAGTTTTATCGTTCTTATCCGCCATAAACCAGTCTCCGTTCCAGTCAGACTGCTTATCGCAGGAAATCTTCATCTCACCGGCTTTCAGTGTACCGCTCCATGTGAAGATATAAGGACTGTCGACACTCTTAGTCATCGGCGTAGCATTGTCCAAACTCCATCCGTTCGGAGTCGCCTCACCCACCAGATACAATCCTGCGTAAGGAGTGAACGGACGCATCAGCATCTTTTCTTTTCCTTTGCCTGTATAGAAGCATACTTTATAAGGTTTGCCACATTCAGCCTCTTTCATTTGCCATTTATTATCGTCGCCTCCAAGCACTACTGACGTCGAAGTGTACGGAGCATTTGCTACGGCAGGATGGAAGAAAGCATCCGACTGGCCGAAGTCCGCCACAGAGCTAAACTTAAATTCTCCGTCTGCTTCCCAAGGAATCACAGCTCCATAATGGAACAAATCCATCTGAACAGCATCTTTAGACAGTGCCTCAAATCCCCAGCCACCATTTCCGGTGAACGAACCGACAATGAAGAACTCGTCAAATCTCCAACCGATATCTTCCGTTTCAGTCAGTGTCAACGTCAGATTGAGCAGATCTACTTTTACAATATAGGTTGCCCCTTCATCGATTACAAACGGCTCATCCGGCTGGTCACCCGATGTACGGTAAGTCAGCTGGAGTGCTTCCCCGGCAGTGGCGTCACGGTTGTACGACGGCAAGAATTGTCCCAATGTCGTTATAAATTTCAATGATCCGGCGTTCAGTTTTCCTGTCCATGTAAACTGTCCGTTATCCGTACGCTCCATCGCTGTCGCATTGTCGGCAGCCCATCCATTCGGAGCAGCCTCACCGATCAGGTAAAGCGTAGTAGTAACCGGCTGGTATGTAGTCACTGTAAAAGCAGTCGTCGCACTTTGTTTCTGCTCTTCCATTCCGGCAACAACCGCTGTGATACGTGCCTCCAACTCCGCTTTCACAGCATAGCCGATACCGAACTGTGTATTCAGGAATTGGTTGAGTTCTTCCACTTTCTTAGTCCATTGATACGTTCCCGTACCTAAATCCACCGAATAAGCATTTGCAAAGTCCGTTCCGGCTTTTGCCAGCTCCAGCGTATAAGAGATACGGTTACCACTTCCATAATTCGTTCCGGTAGTCCATGAGAGAGCGAGTGCTTCCTGACTATGGTTCTTTTCGTTCAACACCAAGTCCTGCTGATTCACCGAAAGAGTGAGGGTATCATGTCCTTTATTTGTCTCCATATAATCTTCGGCACAGGCAACCATCGTTCCGCCGATGAAAAGAGAGCATAACAACTGATATATATATTTCTTCATGATATTATTTATCTAAATGAATGATTATAAAACAGATTAATAACCGGGATTTTGAGTCATCAGATGATTGGAGTCCATCTCTGTCTGCGGAATAGGCAACAGGAGACGTTCCTTGGTCACATTATTCTTACCGATGGATTTCAGGAATGTCAATGCATAATTTCCATTATCCACACGGATCATATCAAACCAGCGGTGTCCTTCAAAGGCAAGTTCCATCCGGCGCTCGTGAATAATCTTCTCTCTCATTTCAGTCTGCGTCAGAGTAGTCGGCACATCTGCCAGTCCGGCACGTTTGCGGACGATATTCAACGGAGCAGCAGCCTGGTCGGGATGTCCCTGCTCGTTCAATGCTTCCGCTTTCTTCAATAGAACATCTGCATAGCGATATACTACGAAGTTGTTGGGATTGGTATTATACTCCGGAGAAACAGTCTTCGACACAAGAAACTTGCGCACATTATAACCTGTATTCGACCAGGAACGTCTGTATTCCATACCGTCAAAAGCGGGGCAACCTTGATACAAGACAGTTACGTCTTTCCGCAAATCACCATCCTCATATTGCTTGAAAAATTCTTCCGTAGGCAGGTTCCATCCATAAGCACCGGCCACCAGACTTGAGTTACGAGGTCCCATAAAAGTCGACAGCCAGGATGATTGGTTATCACCGCCCCAGAAATCATATTCCGTACTACCGGAATATTGTACTTCGAAAAGGGATTCCGCACCATTATTGATAGTAGCATTGAAATTATCGGCATAATTGCATTGAGTCAAATCGTATCCCATCGCAGCAATGTTGTCACACAGAGTTACTACTTCATTATAGTATTCGCGATGATTGGGCGCCAGTGTCAGATAAATATCCGCCAGCATAGCCATTGCAGCTTCTTTGCAGGCACGTCCTCTATCGCTGTCTCCATAACTGCTTTTCGGAGGAAGCATGTTTACCGCATTTTTGCAGTCAGAAAGAATCCGGGCATATACCTCATCTACCGTATTACGGGCAATATCCGTAGATTCTCCCGGTTCAAACGGCGTTAAGCGCAAAGGCACACCTCCATACAGACGAACCAGAATATAGTAGTAATGTGCACGCAGGAAATAAGCCTCACCCATGCAACGAGTCTTTACCTCATCGGAGATAGCTGCCGAAGGCAGATTGGAAAGCACAATGTTACAACGTCCGATACCTACCCACGGAGAACGCCATACGTACAAAGCAAAGCCATTATCACTCTGGGCTATGAAATTGGAAGCCTGCACAGTTTCCAGTCCGTCGGTTCCCCCTCCGGCGCCTACTTCACTGTTACCTGCGATAATATCGAGGCTCCAGATACGCTGATTATACATATTGGATGACTGAAGAGTCTTGTAGCAGGCAGTAGTCAGTGCCACGGCAATCTCGTTCGTTACTTCCGATTCGGGATCGACGCCATATTTAGGATATTTATCTAAGAAATCGTTGCATGAGGTCAATGCCAGCATGGCAAACATCATCACCAAAGTTGTTATCTTTTTCATATTTTTCCTCCTGATTTAAAAGTTAAAGTTCAAACCCATGCTGAACGTACGTGAGATAGGGTAACGGCTGCTGTCGATACCATTGACGTCAACTTCCGGGTCGAAGCCGGAATATCCGGTGATAGTCGCCACATTCTCGCAAGAGAAAGAGATGCGGGCATTTTCCAGTTGAATCTTTTGCATCCACTTTTTAGGCAGTGTATACGAAAGCGTAATGTTTTTCAGACGGAGGTAGGAACCGTTTTCCACAAATCGGTCGGATACACGGCAGTTCTGATTCGGGTCTCCCCAGATAGCACGCGGCATGGAGTTGCTTGTTCCTTCTCCCGTCCAGCGGTTCAGTACGGCTGTGGTCTGGTTGTAAGCGGCTGCCATTCCTTCGTTGTCTACATTGTTGGCATTATAAATCTTGTTTCCCGATACGCCTTGCAGGAACACGGAAAGTTCCCATCCCTTATAAGAGAAATTATTGCTTAGAGAGAAGAACCAGTTCGGGTTCGGGTTGCCGATAACGGTACGGTCTTCATCGTTGATAACTCCATCGTTATTCAAGTCCCGGAAACGGATATCACCCGGAGCAGCGCCCGGTTGGGTAGCATGGCGGTTCACTTCATCCCAGTTCTGGAAAAGTCCGTCGGTTACGTATCCGTAGAATACGTTAATCGGATAACCGGCTCTAAGCATAGTCACGTATGAGTTCCCCATCTGGTTGATAAACATCGGAGTTTCGCTGTTCAAGTCCTGAATTTCGTTCTTGTTATAAGTGGCTGTTAAGGCAGACTCCCAAGAGAAAAGCCCTTTCAAATTAATAGTACGCAAGGTCATTTCCACCCCTTTGTTGCGCATCTTGCCGGCATTGGTGAAAGTTTCGGTAGTATCTTCAAAACCGGAAGTGATAGGAATGGAAGCCTTCACCAACATATCTGCTGTCTTCTTGATATAAGCGTCCAGCGAAAGGTTGACGCGTGAATTGAACAGGCTCATGTCTACACCAAAGTTGGTCTGGCGCACTTCTTCCCAATGAATATTCGGATTGGAGAGAGTAGTAGATACCAGAGCGGTGGAGTTGTTGTTGCCGAAAGGATAGACTCCTGTGTTATAGGAAGCAACAAAACCATAGTTACCGATTTCCTGATTACCGGTCACACCGTATCCGATACGCAGTTTGAGGTCATTCACCGGGAAGTTGTCTTTCGGAAACCAGTTCTCCTGGGAGATACGCCATGCCAGCGAAACGGAAGGGAATGTTCCCCAACGGTTGTTTTTACCAAAACGGGAAGAGCCGTCACGACGCACAGTAGCTGTAAGCAGGTATTTATCTTCGTAAGAATAGTTGAGACGTGCCATCAGAGAGAGCAGTGCCCAGTCACTCTGGCTACCGCCAAGACTGTACATCTTCTCGCCGTTGTCCATTTCGTGGATATTATCAAACATGAAGATATTCTTTTGAGCATTCAGGTAATCGTAGTTATTCCACTGGGCGGAAGAACCTGCCATCACCCCTACCCGATGTTTCTGCGCAAAAGTGTGGTCGAATACAAAATAATTATCCCACAAATAGGTAAATGCTTTGTTATCGCTCTTATAGCGGGAAGATTCTTCTACCGGATTCGGTTTCCAGTTGTAAGCCGGAGTAAAGTTGTCGACAAACCAGAATTTGGCGTCATAACCGAATGTACTTTTCAACTTCAGCCATTTGGTAAAGGTGATCTCTCCGGTGATATTTGCCAGGAAGTTATATCCTTTTGTTTCATTGGTCATCATGTGCAGTGTACCGATCGGGTTACGGATGCTTCCGTACCATTGCGCCTCCTGTCCGGGACCGCTCCAACTGCCGTCCTCATTCTTCACCGGTTGGGTGGGGAGTGCTTTCATTGCATCACCGATGCTATAAGTTCCTCCTTCTTTCACGTCCGTACTGAATGTCAGGTTGGTAGTGAATTTCAGCCATTTATTAACTTGGGCATCGCTATTTGCCTGAAAGTTGAAACGACGGTAATTAACGCTTTCCACAATACCGGACTGGTCAAGGAAACCACCGGACACATAGTAATGTGCTTTTTCCGTACCACCGGAATAGCTAACCGAATAGCTTTGCTTCACTCCCGTGCGCAGCATTTCATCCAGCCAGTTCGTTCCTGTTCCCAATAAAGAAGGGTCTGCCCAATAAGGGTTTGTATTATCATCATTATTAGACAGCATATCATTGCTCAAAGCGGCATATTGCGCAGCATTCAGCATATCGGGCACTTTAGTGGCATTCTGAATCGCCCAATTAGCGTTTACCGTCACCTTTCCGGCACCCTCGGCACCCCGTTTGCTGGTAATCATCACCACACCGTTCGCACCACGCGAACCATAAATAGCTGTTGCCGAAGCATCTTTCAATACGTCCACCCGCTCTACATCGGCCATATTCAAGGAAGACAATCCCAAGTCGGTAGGTATTCCGTCAATGACAATCAGCGGGTTACTATTGTTGATTGTTCCCAAGCCACGGATTTTAATGGTGACATTATCACCCGGCTTACCGGCATCGATAATCTGCACGCCGGACACCTTTCCTTGCATTGCCTGACCGATATTGGCCACCGGAGAGTCTTTAATGTCCTTCACTCCGACAGAAGATACCGCTCCGGTCAGATCGCTCTTTTTCATCGTTCCGTAACCCACTACTACAACTTCGTCCAATACTTCCGTATCTTCCTGCAAGGTTACTTTCAAAGCGTTTTTCCCGTTCACCGGGACTGTCTGCATTTTATAGCCGACAAAAGAGATAGTCAGCGTGCTGTTAGTCGGAACGCTTAATGAGAAATTACCGTCTACATCGGTAATTGTACCGTTCGTTGTACCTTTTTCTACCACACTGGCACCGATCACCGGTTCACCCGTGGCATCTACGACATGTCCTTTTATTGAAATCTGTTGTGCGAATGCACTAAGAGATAGGAACAAGCCCCACATTATTAGTAAGAGGCGGCGTTCAAAGCCTTTCGACTTCATACTCTGTTTCATGTACATTAATTTAAAGTTAATATTAGGGTTACTTTTGTTTTACTTTCTGTGTCATTGCTGAAATGACCGTGAAACAAAAGTATCCACATTTCATACTGCTTCTTAAAGCAGATAGCAAAAATATAGTGATTTATACAGTATCCCACAGTATAAACCACTAAATATAAGAACGTTACAAAATATAAGTCGGACTAAAAAAGTAGTGGTTTTCTTATTCTTCCACCTTCCCTATTTGCATTACTTTAGCCTCAAATTCATCTCTTTCTCCCACAGCCTTGTTACGGACACGAGTCCGGTAATTATAAATGGTAGTGACGGAGTAACGAAGGAATTGCGCTATCTTAGTACTGTCCGTAATTCCAAGGCGGATGAGAGCGAAGATACGAAGTTCGGTATTCAGCAGTTCTCCCGGTTTGGGTTGCATCGGTTCGGTAAGCAGGGCATTAAAATCTTCCACAAAACTGGGGAAGAGTTGCAGGAAAGTCACATCGAAGTTCGCATAAAACTCTTTCAGTTCTTCATCAAGAAATTGCGAAGATTTAATAGCCTTATATAGTTCTTCCACCCTTCCGGCAGCAGCAATCTTATTCAGGGAACGGCGGTATAAATCCATCTTGTCGAGATAAGTGGAGCATTGGTCCATATATCTCCCGATATATTCCTCCTTGATATAGTTGGCTTCCGAAAGCGTATGATTCATTTCTTTCAGTTGCGAATTGGAATCGTGAAGTTCTTCGTTCAGTTCTTGCAGGAGCGTATTAGTGTCGATCACTTCGCGACGTGCGGCAGCAACCTTTTTCATCTGCTTGTAAACGAAGAAAATGGCGACTAACAAAAATACGGAAAGCAAACTGATACAAATCAATGAGACTTTCATCTCCTGCTGCTGACGTTTGGTTTTTAATTGATAGGCCTGGTCGATGATAGGAAAGACCTGTGAGATTTCCAGGGTACGAAGACGGGCATTGCAAAGGGTGGCATCCTCCAGGGAACATTTCAGATAGTTGTAGGCACGGTCGATGTCTCCTTCTTCATAAACAAGAGAAGCGAGTTTGCGCAAAGACACATATTCTTTTACCGCTGATTTCAAATCGGCAATGGCCGAAAGAGCCAGGTAATGTTTTTGCCCCTGCTTATCTCCTTTCAAC
This sequence comes from Bacteroides sp. BFG-606, assembly GCF_024788145.1. NCBI lineage: Bacteria > Pseudomonadati > Bacteroidota > Bacteroidia > Bacteroidales > Bacteroidaceae > Bacteroides > Bacteroides sp. BFG-606. Next base: position 1,066,642 of record NZ_JANUIL010000001.1, read on the forward strand.
CGATAGCCTTCGGAAATGGTATAAGTAATCATTGCCTGTGCATGATCATCTAAAGACGGTTTACTGTAATATTCCATCAGCATATCAATCGCTTCATCGTATCGGGCATGAACGATGCACTTATCTGCCATCACCAATGCGTGCCCCAGAGAGTCGGAAGCATTGATCTGTAACAGAGAATCCCGGTATAAATCCGTCATCCGGTAATATTCTTTCTTGGCTTTCTCCGTAACGGCATAATCACCCATCAATCCATAAATAGTGCGGTACAGATGATAATAATAGCCATATAGATAGTCGGGCAGTGTTTTCTTATCAATTTTCCCCAATAACTCAAGGGCTTCTTTATACATTCCGGTAGTTCCCATCACTTCCGCCATATTCATGGCAGAATCATCCAAGTAGTCCAGTTTATTTAAACGATGTGCCAGTTCCTCTTTCCGTTGGGCATAGACAAAAGACGAATCCAGATTATAAGCCCGGTATTCATCGAAAAGACGTCCGCAAAAACCATATCGCTGCTCATCGGAAGCAGCCTCAACCAACAATTTCTTCAAGTCAGCAATTCGTGCCTCCTTTTCCGCTCCATAAGTCTGGCGGTTTTTAATGATACCATCAATCTCACGAAGCAACGCATCGGTACTCTTATTATCTTTTGCATAAAGCAGACCAGAAAGGACGATTGTCACAAAAATCAGAATAACTTTTTTCATAGTGCCGTATGTATTATATCTGCAAAGATAAAAGTCTTTCAGAAACTTCCGGCTTTCAGGAGAAGATTATTGCAGGTAGAAAAAACAATCTTTTTTAAAGAGAGGGCAAAACAGATTTATTATAAACACAATAATTGTATTTATAATAATCAATATGCAGTCATTGTTAATTCTTTTATTCCGGTCACTCCTTACTAGAGAAAGTATTGAAAATTTTTATTCTCTATTATTCACTTCTTCCATGCCCTTGTTTTCCCCAAAGTATCTTTTTGTGTGATATAAATAGCATCTCGTATCCTCACTAAGATTAAACTCTATTATATCCTGGAGTGCTTCGCAATTATCTTAGGCATATAGGCAGTCTTATCCTCTATTCATTGCCTAAAAAAATACCTGCATTCCATTGTAAGGGTAGCCATTCCCATATCAATGCGTGTGGCATATGTACTTTGCCATGTCCGAAGATGTAACTTCAGACATGGCAAAGTACATACGAAAATCAATAAAATTACTATCTCGATTACATTACATATAAATTTATTCTTTTAGTTAGGTAGCGGCACTATTGGTCTGCGACCGTAATTTAACTTCAGACCTCTTTGATAAGCTTCGGGACCATGAAGGTTGTTGATATCCATTTCACCCAAGTTTACGAGGATCCCCCGTGCCATGAGACCGGCATCTTCGTTTTCAAGGCGTGGCAAGGTTTCCGCAGCTTCTTTTAGATCCGGCAGGAAAGGACGGATACAATCGCGCATGTTAGGATCTAATGACAGGCATTCCAGTGATGAATAAGCTATTTTTCTGTCTTTTTCCAAAACGGGAGTAATCAGGCGTGAAACACCTTCTTCGGCTTTGCCCAGATAGGCAACGGCATAGGCAGCCTCAGAAGCGATGTAAGGATTGTCATCTTGGAGGAGCGCCAATAAGGTTTCCGGACAAGTCCCAATTTGTTTTTCTCTAGCAAGTTTGGCATATCCCACTACTCCCCAGAACCGCATTTCCGGCAGAGAGCTTGCTATTGCTTTCTCCAATAAAGGAAGGGAAGCGGCAGTTGCCGTTCCAGCTGTCTCGACAAGGACATACAAGTCATCCAACGGATATTTCTCTTTCCGTACTTTATCATAAAGTATATGTCCGATACGTGAGGTAGGAAGGAAAAATCCCAAGTCACAGGTAGTGCGGATATGGTCAGACAGTGCTTGGCGCATTTTAGTGAGAATTGCTGCATATTCGGGCACATCGGACAAATCATGTAATTCACCCGCGTCTTTTTCAAGATCAAACAACATTTCTGCCGGATGGGCTTCAAAAGCCTGCCCCCAATCGGGGTTGGTATTGTGTCCTCCCAACACCAGCTTGTCCCAGGCTTTATTGGATGGCATCCCCCATTGGTAATAATTGCGTAAGGCAAACTGGCGGTAGGGGATATAGCTGCGGATGTACTTGAATCGTCCGTCAGTAACGGCACGTACCGGCATGAAATGATGTAGCTGGTTGGCTGCCAACGCAAATTGCATTTCACGTTTTTCTTTATTTGCAAACTTGCCGTAAAGTGCTTTGCCCTGCATCTGTTTGGGTGGTTTTATCCCTGCAAGACTAAGTACAGTAGGTCCCAAATCCGTGAAGTTGACCAAACTGTACTCTTTGCCTGGAGCCTGATTCGCCAGATGTTGCCATTTGGGTGGAAAGTAGGCTATCAAAGGTACTCTTAGACCGCTTTCGTACAAATATCCTTTACCACGGGGTACGCAACCGCCATGATCACTGAAGAAGAAGATAATCGTATTTTCATCCAATCCTCTTTCTTGCAAATCTTTCAGGAAGAGGCCCAGCCAAATATCTACGTCTTGTACTGCTTCCAGATGACCGGCATAATCGGAACGTACTTCCGGCAAATCGGGAACATAGGAGGGCAATGAAAGTAATGTCGGGTAGATACCTTCCTGCGTGTAGTCTCTTCGTCCGTCGGTGTGGAAAGTACGAATGCGTCCCATATGTGAAGTTACCGTATTGAACACGGCGAAGAAAGGTTGATCTTTTCCCCGTTTTGAACTGTTGTAGGAAGCCTTGTTGTTGCACTCGTCCCAACATATTTTATTGTCGGTGGTGGAATTATAATGTGTCTTGCTGTTGTTCGTACAATAATATCCGGCTTCACGCAATTTCTGGGGAAAGAAGATGTCGGCGGGTGTATCATAGGGTACGGGATGGATATCCATTCCGTAGGTACTCGAGTAGCATCCGGTGATAAGTGAAGAACGGGCCGCCGAACTTTGGGGAGCTACAGACCATGCGTTCATGAACTGTATGCCGCGGGAAGCAAGACTATCCGCATTGGGGGTATGTACCCCTTTGTTGCCATAGCAACCGAATTCGTATGCACTGGTATCTTCAAAGGTGAGCCAAAGAATATTTGGCCTCTCGTTTTTTTGTCTGCTGCCTCTGTAGGTGCGGAATACAATCCGTAGAAGGCGGTACACATTAATAAAGGTAAGTGTCTCATAAAATGTTAAGTATATTTGTTTCTTTCTGCTAAAATAGCCCGTTTGTGTCTAACGGAGATTTTCTTATGTTCAAAAGTGTGTTAATATTGTCTCGGCAAATAATTTTTCAACAAAATTAATATCGATTCAACAATATTGCAAGACGCTTAAACATCTATTCATATGATATTGGATAAAAAAAGATAAGAGACCGAGGATAAAATTTTAATTTTAAATATTGAAATCTAACGCAAAAGATATGAGAAACATGTTTTTTATAATGATACTATTTTATGTATCATTTTTGTCAGGACAAGCACGAAATGTGAATGGAAATTCTTTTGATAATTCACTACGCTGTGAAGCAGATAAGCTGTTGACGAAATGGATGGACACCTTTTTGACCTATCAGTGCATCCATCCTGATTCCGCACTTGACGGAGGCGTCTTGTGCCCTGCATGTGCCCGCATGCACGGGCGAATAGGAGATGCCGTACTTCCTTTAATGTATCTGGCGGAAAAGACTGGCAACCACAAATATCTGCTCGGAGCCAAGCGCCTAATGGCGTGGATGGAGAATGTGCACCGTCCAGATGGTTCATGGATGAATGATGTACATATTTCGGACTGGAACGGTACTACGGTATTTGCGTCTATTGCCCTCTACGAGGCCTTACATTATCATGGGCACTTACTGGATGACTCGACCCGTAACCATTGGAAGCAACAATTATTGAATGCCGGTGAGTTTATAATGGACAATCCTTTTATTTATAGCCGCAAGCGGAAAGGTATGCGGAATATGAACGTCAATTATTCAGCTTCTGCAACCTATGCCTTGTACGCTATCGGTGAACTGTGTAACCGCCCTGATTTCAAGATGGAAGCCCGAGAGATAGCTGCCGGACTGAAAAGCTATTTCACGGGGAATAATTGCTTCCTATATGGTGAAGGACCGAATATCAGTTCTGAAACTAGCAACGGCTGTCGTCCGGTCGATTTACTTTATAATATAGAAGAATCCCTGCCCAATATGGCATATTATGCAGTGATGGCGAATGATACGGAATTATTGTCACTCGTAGAACGTTCCATGAATACCCATCTGGAATTTATGTTGCCCGACGGTGCTTGGGATAACAGTTGGGGCACACGCAGTTTTAAGTGGACATACTGGGGTGGACGTACCAGTGACGGATTTATGGGAGGCTATTATCTGATGGCTGCCCGTCATCCGGAATATTTGGAGGCCATTCACCGCAATATCCGTTTGCTGGATGAGGCGACTCATGGCGGTCTTCTTTATGGAGGAATGCATTATCTCGCATCCGGTATTCCTCCCTGTATTCATCATACATTTGGACACGCCAAAGCATTAGCATCTTTCTTGGAACTGCCTCCTGTGAAGATAAATTCCTCGGGTAGCCTTCCCCGGGATGCTGTTTATGGCATGAAGTATTTTAAAGATATTCGTACTTGGCTTCTGTCCCAAGGAGCTTGGCGTGCCACATTTACCGGATATGATGCTGAATATAAGGTAAAAGGGACTCATCCTATGGGAGGTGCCCTCTCTTTGCTGTGGCATGCGCAAGCAGGGCCTGTTTTTGCTGCAACTATGAATCAATATAAACTGATTGAAGCTCCTAATATGCAGAGCAATACCCGTAAATATCTGATGGGAGGTACTCCCCGAGTTGAATTAATTCAAGATGGGGTTGCATATAGTAATCTGGATGATTTGGCCACGGACATCACTTGTTTTACCGGAAACAAAATCTGCCGGTTTGATGTACAGACTCATTTGGTTGATATTAATCAACAGTCTCCGAAACAAGGAGCAGTATCTGTAGTGATGGGTTATGCGTTCTCGGAACAAGGAGTCAGCATAAGTGTGGAGCATTGCAATGAATCGGCTTATCTTATGCTGCCGGTTATCGCATCGCCTGAAGAAAAGGTGGAAATAACTGCCCGTGAAGTTTGTATAAAGAAGAACAAAGGTGTATTGCATATCACCTGCGAATCTGGAAATATACAAGTGGCACCGACCGATGGAGATGGACGAATCTTCAATCCGGTTCCCGGATTTTCTTTTATACCTTTGCAAATAATACCGAAAGGCACTGATAAGAAAATACAGATAAATATCTATTTTTGCTAATATATTTCATCTATTTGCTTCATAATGGATTAGAACTATGAAAACACTGCAATTTTTGTTAGTACTTTTAGGAGGATTGTTTCCCTGTGTGCTGAATGCCGGTGTAACCGAAGATATTTATTTCTCCCATATTGGTCTGAAAGAGGGCTTGTCACACAGTACAGTTTTTGCTATTAATCAGGATAAAGAAGGAAATTTATGGTTTGCTACGTATGATGGTGTAAATAAATATGATGGTTATAATTTTACTGTATATCGTCATCAATATACAAATTCCAGTAGCATTGCCAGTGACATCTCCCACTGCATTGCAGTAGATGATTCAGACCGGATATGGGTTGGTACTCGTGAGGGATTATCTCTCTACAACCATCAAAAGAATGCTTTCTCCAATTATTATTATAAAAAGAATGGCTTGAATGTAGCTGTAACCAATATTGTATCAATTAAAAAAGACTGGTTGATATTGGGAACTGCCGAAGGTATCTTGCTTTTTGATGTAAAGAAGGAATGTTTCCTGAATGATACATTGTCTTCTTCCTTGCATAGATTGCAACCTACTGCCTTGGTACGCCAGGACGATTGCATTTATATAGGTGCCGAAGATGGCGCGTATATTTATACTCTATCAAGCGGTGTTCTGGAGAAGCTGGTGAATATACCTGCCGGTGTGAAAATACATGCTATATTGTGCCAGATGTTTAATAAAATATGGTTGGCAACAGAGGGAGATGGGCTTTATTTATATGACGTGAAATCAAAAGAATGGAAAAATTACCGTCATGCAGATGGTAAATCCGGATTAAACTCAAACTATGTGCGTTCTTTGGCATTGGACACGGAGAATCGTTTATGGGTGGGAACTTATGGAGGATTGAATATCTACAAGGAAGGTACAGATAACTTTTCGTCTATAAAAAGTTCGGAGATTCAGGAAGGAAGTTTGTCACAGAATTCAGTCCGAAGCATTTTCAGAGATTCGCAAGGCGGTATGTGGTTGGGTACATACTGGGGAGGATTGAATTACTATCATCCTTTGTGTAACCGCTTTCAGCGTATCAAGCATGTTCCGTTCTTAAATTCACTTAGTGATAATGTAGTCAGTTGTATTGTTGAGGATAATATGCATAACTTGTGGATCGGTACGAGTAATGGCGGGTTGAATTTCTATGATAATATTTCGCAACAATATAAGAATTATTTATTTAATTTGGGTAATGTGAGTGCACCTTTTAAAGATATTAAAACAGTATATGTGGATGAGGCGCAAGATAAGGTCTATGTAGGAGCACATGCCGGAGGAATGATGGCCTTGCACCGGAAATCCGGTCATGTGGAATATTATAATAGCCAGAACAGCAATTTGCCGAGTAATAATATTTATTCTATAATCTCTGATGGGCACGAGGGACTTTGGGTGGCATCATTGGAGTGTTTATTCCACTTTGATATGGTTAAACACAGCTTCACGATTGTTGATAAAGATAGGAACGGGCATAAATTGCAGCAAGATAACCGTTTGTTGTTTCGGGATTCCAAGAAACGTATATGGGCCGGAGGAAAAATGGGAGTCTCGGTTTTTAATCAGATAGGTACCTCCTTACTCATTAATACAGATTTTCAAATAGTTTCTATACTGAAGCAGGCATTTGTGAATTGTTTCTACGAATCTTCTTCCCAATATATATGGATTGGAACTCGCAACGGTTTATTTGCTTTGAAAGAGGGTGACAAGCAATTTTTGCAATATACAACAGCAAACGGTTTGCCGAGCAATGTTATTTACGGTATCCTGGAAGATGCCTACGGTCGTTTATGGATAAGTACGAATCAGGGATTGAGTTGCTTGAATCTGGAAAGTGGAAAATTCCGTAATTTTACGATTATGGACGGATTACAAGGTAATCAGTTTAATGCAGGAGCTTACTGCAGAAAAGACGATGGTTATATGCTGTTTGGAGGAGTCAACGGCATTACTTTATTCCGTCCTGAAACATTGATCGATAATCCTTATACCCCTAAACCCGTAATCAATAAATTATTTGTCTATAATAAGGAGGTACTGCCGGATGATGAAACCGGTATTTTGAAAAAGAACATTGCGTACGTTGACCATATAACTTTGTCGTCATCCCAGAATTCATTTTCCATTTCGTTTGTCGTCTCCAATTATATAGCAGGTAAGCATAATACTTTTGCTTATAAATTAGAAGGGTATAATGATGTATGGTATAAGCAAAATGATATCAGTCTCGTTTCTTACTCCAATTTACCGGCAGGAGACTATACTTTCTGCATAAAAGCGGCGAACAATGATGGAAAATGGAATGAGGATCCCACTATGCTTCACATCCGCATACTGCCGGTTTGGTATTGTACTTGGTGGGCACTTACTTTATTTATTCTGTCGTTTGCCTTGCTGGTATTCGGTAGTGTACGGTTCTTTTGGCTGCGCAAAAATATGCAAGCTGAAATACGCATGGAAAGACTCGATAAGGAAAAACGGGAAGAAATCAACCAAATGAAAATCCGTTTTTATGTAAATATCTCACATGAATTACGAACCCCGTTGACCTTGATTGTTGCGCCATTACAGGAATTACTCAACCATATCAACGGGCATTGGGAACATGAGCTATTGTCCTATGTCCAGCGGAACGCCAACCGTCTACTGCACTTGGTTAATCAATTGATGGATTTCAGACGTGCAGAATTAGGAATCTTTGAACTCAGAGCTGTGTATTCCAATGCTTCTAAACGGGTACTAAACTGCTTTATGAATTATGAAAGTCTGTCTAAAAGAAAAGATATAGACTATAATTTCTATACAGAACTACAAGTTGAAAATGTGCTTTTCGACGAAAACTATTTGGATCTGATTGCAAATAACTTGCTTTCGAATGCCTTTAAATACACCAAAGTCGGCGGAAGCATAACCGTGAAACTCTATAAGGAAGATAACAACCTTGTATTACAAGTAGCCGATACTGGTATTGGCATTCCGCTCGAGAAACAGGAGAAGATTTTTGAACGTTTCTATCAGGTGGAGAATGGTTGTGAAGGAAGCGGTATCGGACTTTCTTTAATTCAGCGCTTAGTTGAACTGCATCATGGGCGGATTGTTCTTCAGAGTGAAGTAGGCAAAGGGTCCATTTTTACAATTTATCTGCCGCAGGATAAATCTGTATATACCCGGGAGGAACTGTCTGGCAGAAGTGGGGACGCAGGAGATCAACGTGTATATTCCACCAATGCAAATGACATCTATATTAGTGATGATGAGAAGTTGGAAAAGGAAGAAAATACAGATGATGAAGGCGGTAAACGCGGCACCATCCTAGTGGTAGAAGATAATAGGGAGCTGAGACAATACATAGTAAACAGTCTGTCTGCTTTCTTCAATCTCTTGGAAGCGGAGAACGGGCAAAAGGCATTGTATATATTGAAAGACCAGGAAGTCGATTTGATTATTACAGATGTCATGATGCCTGTAATGGACGGTGTGAAATTATGCAAGTTAGTGAAACAGAATTTACGTACCTGCCATATTCCGGTTTATATGTTATCAGCCAAAGTGGATGTCAAGTACCAGTTGGAAGGCTTGCAGGTAGGAGCTGACGATTATATCGCCAAACCATTCTCTATGGAAGTGTTGAAGGTTAAGATACTGAATATGCTACGCACACGTTACCGCATTTTCGAGCGGTATTCCAAGATGATGGAAATTGAACCGGAAAAACTTGCGAATAATACAATGGACGAGGAACTGTTGCGAAAGGCCATTGCTGTCATTGAGAAGAACATGGATAATGTAGAATTCTCTACGGAACAGTTTGCACGTGAAATGAATATGAGCCGTTCAAATCTTCATCTCAAATTAAAAGCGATAACAGGAAAATCTGCCATTGATTTTATTCACAAGATACGGTTCAACCATGCATGCCAATTATTGAAAGAAGGAAAATATACTGTTTCCGAAATCAGCTTTATGGTAGGGTATAATACACCTTCTTATTTTGCAGCACGCTTCAAAAAATATATCGGATGCTTGCCGACAGAGTATGTAAAGAAATGATATTTATTACTTATGAAAGTACACCTTATTTTAGTTTTGACAGCAGTTTTAGTTCTATCGGTTTCGTGCAGTCAATCGGCTTCATATCAGTTGTCAGTATCTAAGAGTGATAGTATTCGGAGTGGAGACAAACTTATAGAGCTTTTCACCTTGGTAAATGGAAACGGAATGTCTGTTAAGGTGACGAATTACGCCGCTTCTCTGACTGATATTTCCGTTCCCGACAGGCAAGGAAACTTTGAACATGTAGTTCTGGGGTTTGATAGTTTGAAATATTATTTAGGAAAACATCCTAAATTAGGTGCTACGGTGGGAAGGTTTGCCAACAGAATCAAAAATGCCGAATTCAAATTGAACGGGCAGACATATCATCTGGAAAAAAACAATAAAGGCCATTCCATCCATGGAGGGGCAAAAGGATTCAATAACCGGATTTTTGAAACGGACACATTCTATACAGTAAAAGATACGGCCATCGTAATTTTTAAATATAGAAGTGCGCACCTGGAAGGGGGATTTCCCGGAAATCTGAATCTTTCAGTAGCTTATAAACTTACTAATCAGAATGAGATTATCTTGGAATATACAGCTACTACAGATCAGCCTACGGTAATCAATCTTACGAACCATAGCTATTTCAACCTGACAGGCTGTAAAGAACCGGTGTTGGACCATATTTATAGGATTAATGCAGATTCCATAACTCCGGTCGATTCTACAGGCATTCCTACCGGAGAGATACTGGCCGTAGCAGGAACTGTATATGATTACACTACTCCACAACGGGCAGAAAAACGAATACGGAAAATGGGGAAAGGATATGATGTCAACTATAAACTGAATAGGTATTCAGATTCTTTGGAATTGGCGGCTATTGTGGTAGAACCCATATCCGGCAGAGTTCTGAAAGCATACACCACTGAACCAGGTATGCAGTTTTATATTCCGAATTCGAACATGGATTATCTTGCCGGACATGACGACAAGAAGTATGGCCGGTATTATGGCTTTTGCCTTGAGATGCAGCATTTTCCAGATGCTCCTAACAATCCTCAATTTCCAACTACAAGCTTGTTTCCGGGAGAAATATACCGCCAAATGACTATTTATAAATTTGAAACTATATCAGAATAATATATTTAATCAACTAAAACTTATTAATTATGAAAATGAAAGTATGGAAGAAATGCATGTTTATAATTGGAGTGCCTCTTTTGGTGATAACGAGTTTATGTGCCAATAACAAAATTCCCGACAATTCTGTAAAGAAAACAAGAAGTGGCACTTTTATTTATGAAAAGGACAAAGCATGGGAACCCGCTGGTGAAGGCGTGACCAGGCAAATCATGGGTTACGACGGGCAACTGATGCTGGTTAAAGTTAAGTTTGAGAAAGGGGCCATAGGAACTCCCCATACCCACTATCATACGCAAACGACTTATGTAGCAACTGGTAAATTCGAATTTACGGTAGGTGATGAAAAGAAAATTGTGGAAGCAGGAGACGGTATTTATATTGAACCAGACATCTTACATGGCTGCATTTGTCTGGAACCTGGAGTTTTGATTGATTGTTTTGCTCCGATGCGGGCGGATTTTCTGAAATAAGTACTGAAAAACAACCTAAAGGGCGTGTAATCAGATACATAAATTTACTATTTGATTAAAACAACACCCTGTGTTTTAGGTATCTATAAGGCTGTTTTTGCACAAAACTATTACATGGTGAACAATATTGATATGAAAAAAGTGGAAAAATGGGGAGATTAAAAACAATACTTTTACCCTTTTTTTAGCACTTGTCGTATGTTTGTTATCGAAAAATTCTAAAGTTAAACCTTAGATTTATTTATGTATGTACAAATTAAAAGAATTATTTTTAATGTTTGTCCTCGCTTTTGTTAGTATGGCTGCATACGCACAAAGTCTGACAATAACCGGTAAGGTGGTTGATAGCGAAGGATATGAACTGATTGGAAGTAGTGTTACTATTAAAGGTGCTGTCGGGGTTGGAACAGTTACCGATATAAATGGTAACTATACTTTAAAAGTAAAAGATGCATCTAAAGATGTGCTGATTTTTTCTTATGTGGGGATGACTTCACAGGAAGTGAAGGTCAATAATCAAAGTGTAATTAACGTAACTTTAAAGGCTGATGCTGTGATGCTGGACGAAGTTGTTGCTATTGGTTATGCTACTGTAAAACGTAAGGATTTAACCGGTTCGGTAGCTTCAGTAGGCGGACAAGAACTTTCTAAAATTCCAGTTAGTGATGTAACACAAGCTTTGAGCGGACGTATGGCTGGTGTGATGGTACAACAAAGTGAGGGGGCTCCAGGTTCTACTGTTTCCATACGCGTACGTGGAGGAATTTCAATTACCCAGAGTAATGAACCACTTTATGTTATCGATGGATTTCCCAGCGAAGATGGTATGGCTAGCCTAGATCCTGCTGAAATAGAAACGATTGACGTACTGAAGGATGCTTCCGCCACAGCTATTTACGGTGCACGTGGTGCCAATGGTGTTGTAGTGATTTCCACCAAGAATGGTAGTAAATCCCACGGCAAAGCAACAGTCACTTTTGATAGTTATGTAGGCTTCAAGACTTTGGCCAAAAAGCTCGATGTACTTTCTCCTTACGAGTTTGTACGACTGGATTACGAACGCACCTTGTGGAGAATGAGTACAGGTGATGCTGGTGCTGACGGTATGACATCATGGGAGAAAAGATATGGTAAATATAGTGATATCGAAGCCAACTATGCCAATCGTCCCGGAATTAACTGGCAAGATGAAGCACTGGGACGTACAGCTTTAACACAGAACTATCGTGTTGCAGTCTCCGGAAAGACTGAAAAGATGAATTATAGTTTGGCTTATTCGTTCTATAATGAAGAAGGAGCTATGGTGTATAGTGGTACTAAGAAACACAATATCTCTTTTAACATGAATCATGAAGTTAACAAATGGCTCACGGTAAATTCTCGCATCAGTTATGACCAGAGACGTGTAGAAGGCATGGGAACTTCAGGAGATAGCGACCGTTTCAATAAGATGCAACATATCCTACAATACCGCCCCACAATCGGTATTCAAGGAACTGATGCAGAACTTCTGGCAGGTGAAGACCCCATTTTAGCTGATGACAGTGGTAATGTAATGCAGAATCCTCTAATTTCTGCTGCCGAAGAAATTAATGATAGAGAGTGGCGTACTTTCCAAGCCAATGGAGGTGCTACGATTAAATTGCTAAAAGGATTGTCGTTTCGCAGTACAGTAGGTATGCTCTATCAAACTCGTCGTAATGATGTGTTCTATGGTGCAGAATCGCAAACAGCTAAGCGTTCCAGTATCAAAGGTACTATTACGAATCTCGAAAATAATAGTTTTCAGACTTCCAATGTTTTGACTTATGCTTGGAATAACAAGATACATGATATCACTGCAATGGTTGGCCACGAGTTTATAAGCAAATGGGCACGTTCGTTCTCAGCAGGTGCTACTCAATTTCCGAATGACGAAATCGGACTGGGCGACCTTTCATTAGGAACACCAAGTACTCCTACTTCTTCTGAGAATTATGATGATAAGCTGCTTTCTTTCTTTGCTCGCGTAAACTACAGCTTGTTGGACAAGTACCTGTTTACAGCTTCAGTACGTGCCGATGGTTCTTCAAAATTCGGAAAGAACAATAAATGGGGATATTTCCCGGCATTTTCTGCTGCATGGCGTTTGAGTGAAGAAAAATTCATCAAGAATTTGAATGTCTTCTCTGATTTGAAACTCCGTGTCGGTTATGGCTTGGCAGGTAATAACCGAATCGACAGTTATCAGAGTCTGGCAATCATGAGTTCTGTTACAGCTGCTAATGGCAACGGCGCACAGGCTGGTTATGCTTCCAATCAAGTTCCTAACCCCGATTTGAAATGGGAGGCTAACAAGACGTTCAATTTAGGTATGGATTTTGGTTTCTTGAATCAACGTGTCACTTTCTCTCCGGAATTCTACATCAACCGAAGTAGTAATTTGTTGTTGGCGGCCAAATTGCCTTACTCATCTGGTTATCAGAATATGATTATTAATGCAGGCGAAACTCAAAATATCGGTATCGACTTGACTATTAATACAGTGAACTTCACCAACAAGAATTTCTCATGGAATACGACTGTTACATTATCTCATAATAAGAACAAAGTCAACAAGCTGACAGGTGAAGACGTACAGTTGTATTTGGCAAGCTTTGGTTATTCTGGTGCCGGTGCGTCCCATCAAATTGCAGTTGGACAACCCTTAGGACAGTTCTATGGCTATGTTACAGATGGTCTGTATCAGGTAAGCGATTTCGATTATGATGCAACGACTAATACTTATACCTTGAAGGATGGGGTTCCTTATCATGGAGACAAAAAACAAATTCAACCGGGTTATTGGAAATTTAAGAATGTGGATGGTAGTGAGGATAATTTGATTACGGAAAATGACAAGACTGTTATCGGTAATGCATTCCCTGATTTCTATGGTGGTATTAACAATACCTTTACTTGGAAAGATTTTGATTTGAGCATTTTTTTGACCTATAGCTACGGAGCAGAAGTACTTAATGCCACGAAACTGACTAATACAAAAACAGCTTTGACCAATAAGAACGTGTTGGCAATAGCCAATGAAGCTAACCGTTGGGTAACCGTAAACAGCAATGGAGAATTGATTAAGAATCCGGAAGAACTGGCGGCTGTAAATAGGGGAAAAAGCGTTGCTGTATTTGGTGACAACGGTTCGAACAATACATACATTCATTCGTGGGCTGTGGAAGATGCTTCCTATCTGAAACTTAGTAATATAACCATCGGATATTCATTCCCTAAAAGAATGATTAATAAGCTTGGTTTAAGCAAATTACGTATATACGCCACTGGAAACAACTTGCTGACATGGACACCTTATACAGGTTTTGATCCAGAGGTTTCTACAATGAGCGATGCTCTGACTCCGGGCGTTGATTTCGGTGCTTATCCCAGAAGTCGGTCTTTCGTATTTGGTGTTAATGTAGCATTTTAATTAGGATAAAAAAAGGGAATACAATGAAAAATAAAATGATATATGCGCTTGGCGCACTGATGGTGATAGGATTTGGTTCCTGTGATTTAACGGAAAAGCCTACTTCATATTATGAGAAAGATACTTATTTCGTGACAGAAGACAAGGCCCGAATGGCAGTTGTAGGAATCTATGACTGTTTGGAGACCGGTGAATATTACGGCCAATACATTATGCCTTTCTTCGGTTCGGATGATATGTTTATGGTAAGAGGGGTTGGTGGAGATGGAACTCGCCGTGATTTGTCTCACTATATGTATACTTCTTCGAATACATGGATTGCTTCCGTTTGGGAGTTTGCCTATCAAGGTCTTGACCGTGCCAATCTAGCAATTGCTAGTATTGAGCAGATGGAAGGATATGAAGGGAATACAGCTTTACAGGAATTAGTTGGACAGGCCAAATTTCTTCGGGCATTCTTGGCCTTCGATTTGGTAAGATTCTTTGGGGATGTGCCATTTAGCGTAGATTATACAAGCGGCTATGAACAGACTTCCAAACCTCGCATGGATCGTGAATTGATATACGATCAGATAATTGACGATTTAAACTTTGCAAAGGAACATTTGTATGTAGGAAGTGCAGTTGCTTCTTCTGAAATTCCATGTAAGGGGGCGGCTCGTGCATTATTGATGAGGGTGTATTTGCAACGGGCCGGCTATAGCCTAAGCAGCACTACCGGAAAGTTGACCCGTCCGGATGATACTACCCGCAAGAGCTATTTTGAAGCTGTGATTAGGGAATGGGAGACATTCAAGGCAGAAGGTTATCATAATTTCTATGGTGGCGGTTACGAGCAACTCTTCAAAAACTATTCTCAATTGATTCTGAATAATCAGGAAAGTTTGTGGGAGATTGCTTTTGAACCCAATCAAGGACAAACAGACAATTCTGGAATGTGGGCTACTTACAATGGCCCGATAGTAGATGCTCCGGGTAGTTATTCTGGCACGAGTTCATACATGGGACGCGCCAATGCTTTCTTTACGGTATTACCCTACTGGAAATCATTCTATGAATCGAATGCGGATGGTAGTCAAAAGGATGTACGTCGGGATGTAAATTTCGTGGATTATGCGTATGTATGGAATGCTACTACCGAAACTCAGGATAAGTCATATACGGCCAGTTCTATAGCCAAGAGTTTATATCGTTATCCGGGTAAATGGCGCAGAGAATGGATGGCTTTGGGTTTTGTGGATCCCAACCATACTGGTGTGAACTATTGTCCTTTGCGTTATGCAGATGTTGTATTAATGGCTGCAGAGGCTTATAATGAGACTAACAATACAACAGAAGCCTGGAAGCTACTGAACGATGTACGCCAGCGTGCAGAGGCTACTCCTATTACGAGTGCCAACTATGCAAGTCTGATGAAAGCTCCTAAGGTGTATAATTTGGATTTTATTGATGATAGTGACGATGCTGGGAAATTTCGTACAGCTTTGTATTGGGAACGTGGTTTTGAACTTTGTTACGAGGGACAACGCAAGTATGACTTTCTTCGGTGGGGATGTCTGGGTGATGCTTTGAGAGCTGCACAAGCTTACATAGAATCCTGGTATCCAGATGCTAATGAATACATTAATGCAAGTACACTACAAAGTTGGGATCCTGTTTCATGGGCATCAAGCAATTATGTGGCTGGACATAACTTTGTGGATGGCAAACATGAATTGTATCCCATTCCGTTAGCTGAGATACAGTCGAATGCAGCTTTGAATGGACAGAACAATCCGGGATTTGAATAAAAACCCTCCGTAGAGTATTTCACAGGTAATAAAAAGAATATTATTCTGTCATAAAACAGACGTAATAATCTTTTTATTACCTGTGAAACTTCTTTCCATAGAATCGTGTAATGAGTTTTTGATTTGTAGGCAATTTTGCATATAGAAACAGTTATTTATAAGACATATTTTTATGAAGAATATTTTATTGTTGGGATATGTAGTTGTTACGTTATTGGAATGTTCTAGTTGTGCGTCTCCTCAGCCCGAAGAAGACTATGGTTGGCTAAAGAGTGCAATAGATACATCTGTCAGGCAATTGGAAGAAACTGTAGCTGATATAGGTGATTCTGTTTTATTGCCTCGTTCCATCTGGACTGGTTATGATATAGATTTCCTATGCAGTCAACTGCAACAGAATCCTATGACCTTTAAGGACTCCTTACGGGTAAAACCCGTGACAGAAGTATTGGGTACTCGTCGTTATTGCACTTCTATCTATGACTGGACAAGCGGATTCTTTCCCGGCAACCTGTGGCTAATCTACCAAATAACAGGCAAAGAAAATCTGAAGGACGCTGCCATACATTTTACAAATTTTCTCTATCCAGTAAGGAAATATAAAGGTACGCATGATATCGGATTCATGATGAATTGCAGCTACGGCAATGCCTATCGTTTGGCTCCTGCAGACAGTGTACGTCAGGCATTGATACAAACCGCTGATAATCTGTGCGGACGTTTTGATTCCAAGATAGGATGTATTCGTTCGTGGGACTTCGGACGGTGGAATTTCCCCGTTATCATAGACAACATGATGAATTTGGACCTTTTGTTTTATGTATATCGACTTACTGGTAATCCGCAATACAAAGAGATTGCTCTACAACATGCTCGCGTAACACAACAACATCAGTTTCGGGAAGACTATTCCTCTTATCATGTGGTGAGCTATAATGACGATCGGAGTGTAGAAGAGAAATGTACTCACCAAGGAAAGAATGACGATTCAGCTTGGGCACGCGGACAAGCTTGGGGTGTATATGGATACACATCCTGCTATCGCGAATCGAAAAATACGCTCTTCCTGCAACAAGCTAAAAACATTGCAGCAATGATAATGGACCGTGTGAAGACTGAAGACCTCATTCCTTTATGGGATTACGATGCCCCCGATACTCCTGAAACACCCCGTGATGTATCAGCAGCTTCTATTACAGCCTCGGCACTAATAGAACTTAGTACCTTGACGGAAAATGGACAAATATATCTGAATTATGCTGAAAAATTACTTCATTCACTTTCTTCAGATGCGTATTTGGCAAAAGCCGGTACCAACCAAGGATTCCTTCTGATGCATTCAGTAGGCTCACTACCTAATGGTTCGGAGATCGACACCCCACTGAATTATGCCGACTACTACTATCTGGAAGCATTGCTGCGATACATGCAGGTAAAAAGATTAGACTACGAATCGCTTTAATTGAATAGAATATTACTTTTATGAAAAATTTGAAATACATTTTGAGCATTGTTTTATTAACAGTGTCCTTTTACATTCAAGCGCAGCAACTCAAAGAAGAAGCTTTCAGCCTCTTAAATCTGGACTATCAGGGTATGCAGGAGGTTAAAGCCGCCTATGCTGCACAAAATTATGACGAAGCTGCCAAAGCACTGTTGAATTATTACCGGCATCGCACGGGAATCTTCCATCCTGATATTGATTTGAAGAACATTCAAATTTCAAAAGAAGAGCAAAAGTGGGCGGATGACGCTTTGGAACATACATTCTTTGTACATAAAGGATATCAACCTTCTTATAATTATGGCAAAGACATCAACTGGCAATATTGGCCGGTGCAAGACAATGAACTACGTTGGCAACTGCATCGCCATAAATGGTTTACTCCTATGGGAAAAGCCTATCGCCTTTCAGGTGATGAGAAATATGCCAAAGAATGGGCATACCAGTATATGGATTGGATTAAGAAGAATCCTTTGACACAGGTGGAACCGGAAGAATATGAACTGGTCAGTGCCGGTGAAGTAAAAGACAATGCGGAGAATGTACGTTTTGCCTGGCGTCCATTGGAAGTCAGCAACCGTTTGCAAGACCAGACCTTGCAGTTCTTGTTGTTTGTCGATTCACCGTCGTTCACTCCAGAATTTTTGACTGAATTTCTAGTGAATTATCATCGCCATGCACTGCACATTCTGAATAATTATTCCGCTCAGGGTAATCACTTGCTTTTTGAAGCTCAGCGCATGGTGTATGCAGGAGCCTTCTTTCCAGAGTTTAAAGAGGCTGCCTCTTGGAGGGAAAGTGGCATCAGCATTCTGAACCGTGAAATCAAAAAGCAAGTTTATCCGGATGGAGGTCAGTACGAGTTGGACCCTCATTATCATTTGGCAGCAATCAATATCTTTTGTAAAGCTTTGCGCATGGCGGATGTTAACGGTTTCCGTCAGGAATTTCCTGCTGAATATGTGAATACGGTAAAGAGCATGATCGAATTCTACTCAAATATTTGCTTCCCTGATTATAGCAATCCTTGTTTCAGCGATGCCAAACTGGGTAATCGTCCGGCAGAAATTAAAAATTATAAGGAGTGGCTCAATATTTTCCCGGATTGTGAATGGATACGCTATTATGCAACCGAAGGACGTGAAGGCACTCCGTTGCCTAATCTGTCTCATGGCGCTTTGACTTCTGGCTTTTTCACTTTCAGAAACGGGTGGAAACAAGATGCTACAGTAATGGTGGTGAAAGCAGGTCCGAAGGGCGAATGGCACTGTCAGCCCGATAACGGAACTTTTGAACTTTGGTTTAATGGCAAGAATCTGTTTCCCGACAGCGGCTCGTATGTGTATGCCGGAGATGATGAAGTGATGAAGCTTCGCAACTGGTTCCGCCAGACTTGCGTTCATAATACACTGACATTGGATGAAAAGAATCTACAAACCACGCAGTCTGTCACTAAACTTTGGAAACCAGAAGGTAATGAACAGATCCTGGTAACGGAAAATCCGCATTATGACGGGCTGAAACACAGGCGTTCCGTATTTTTTGTTGACCAGACGTATTTTGTCATTGTTGATGAGGCAGTTGGAGATGCCAAAGGAACAGTGAACCTGAACTATCATTTCTGCGAAGGAAATGTCAATGTGGATGAAAAGAATAATATACTGACCACCGCTTTTGACGGACCGAACAATGTGAAGCTGCAATGCTTTGCCGAGAAAAAAAATCTCTACCAGAGAAAAGGAAGGCTGGAGTTCGATTGCTTATCGTCAACGCGTAGCCCGCACTTCCGTATCATTCGATATAGTCAAGGAAAGTCCGGCCCCGGTACGTTACATCACAGTTATTTATCCGGTGAAGGATACAGCTTCTTTCCCCTATATCAAGGCGAAATACCTGAATAAAGAATTCGATGAAAACGGTGTGAAGATAGAAGTATCTGTCAATGGTAAGAAACGCCAATTAGAGTATCATTTATAAGCGGCAGTGGTTATGAATCGACTATCATTTTTATTTTTGCCCCTCACAGCTATTGGAGTATCTGCTTGTAGTTCAGGTAAACTCAAGGAAGAGGTGAAACGGCCCAATATCATTTTTATGATGACGGACGACCATACTACACAAGCTATGTCGTGCTACGGAGGTCGTCTTCTCCAGACTCCCAACATGGATAGAATTGCCAACGAAGGTATCCGCATGGACAATTGTTATGCGGTCAATGCCCTGTCCGGTCCGTCAAGGGCTTGTATCTTAACGGGCAAATTCAGTCATGTCAACGGATTCACGGACAATGCCAGCACTTTTGACGGCAGTCAGCAGACTTTCCCTAAATTATTGCAGTCAGCAGGCTATCAGACTTCAATCGTTGGTAAGTGGCATTTGATTACAGAGCCTCAGGGATTTGATTATTGGTGTATCCTGACAGGACAGCATGAACAAGGGGATTATTATAATCCTGCTTTCAACGAGAATGGAAAGCAAATTGTAGAACAAGGATACACTACTGATATTATAACAGACAAAGCTATCGAGTATCTGGAGAATAGAGATAAGAGCAAGCCTTTTTGTATGATGTATCATCAGAAAGCGCCACACCGCAACTGGATGCCTGCTCCCCGTCATTTGGGTATGTTCAACAATACGACTTTTCCCCAACCGGCCACATTCTTTGATACCTATGAAGGCAGAGGTTCTGCAGCCAAAGAACAGGATATGTCGATTGAGCATACACTTACGAACGATTGGGACTTGAAATTGCTGACTCGCGAAGAAATGCTGAGAGATACGACCAACCGTTTGTATCAGGTTTATAAACGTATGCCTGCCGATGTACAAGACAAGTGGGATTCCGTCTATGCACAACGCATTTCCGAATATCGCAGCGGCAAACTGCAAGGCAAGGAACTTATAAGTTGGAAATACCAACAATATATGCGCGATTATCTAGCAACGGTAGTGGCTGTGGATGAAAACATCGGACGCATACTCAGCTATCTGGAAAAAAAGGGCGAATTGGATAATACAATCATTATCTACACTTCAGACCAAGGTTTTTTCCTGGGTGAGCATGGATGGTTTGATAAACGCTTTATGTATGAAGAATGTCAACGCATGCCGTTGATAATCCGATATCCGAAAGCAATAAAAGCGGGTAGTATTTCGGATGCAATTGCAATGAATGTGGATTTTGCTCCTACCTTGCTGGACTTTGCGGGAGTGGATATACCAGATGATATTCAAGGTAAATCATTGAAACCTATTCTGACCAATGGAAGCAAGACTCCTGCCGATTGGAGAAAGGCGGCTTATTACCATTATTACGAATATCCGGCAGAACACTCGGTAAAGCGGCATTACGGTATTCGCACGGCTGATTTTAAGCTGATTCACTTCTACAATGATGTGGATGAGTGGGAAATGTATGATTTGAAGAACGACCCGAATGAATTAAATAATATATTCGGCAAATTAGAGTATGCTGATAAGCAAACAGAACTAATGTCGTTACTGAAAGAGGTTCAAAAACAATATAAGGATGAAGATCCTGACGAAAAAGAGAATGAACTGTTCAAAGGTGACAGACGGTTCATAAAGAACTGATGCCTTGCAAGCATGAAATATAGTACATTTATAGGGTTTTGAGCCCCTTTTAATCAATAATAAGACAGTCAGTTTGAAAGAGTTGGTTACTTTCAATAAATAAAAATAAGATTCAAAAATGAAAAAGATATTATTAGGTTTACCTGCCTTTTGTCTGTTGATGTCATGTAACAGTTCCGGACAAACAGCCGTTATAAAAGTCGCTGAAAAAACGATGATGCACGAAGTCCGTGCAACTCCTTCACCGTTGAATGACGCACATGTTGCGGTGAATCCGCCGCGTTTTATGTGGCCGGACAAATTTCCGCATTTAGGTTCCGTTTTAGATGGTGTACCGGGGCAAGTGGACGAAAAGCCGAAAGTACTTTACCGGATTCGTATTTCCCAAGACAAAAATTTCCAAAAGGATGTTCTGACGGGAGAACGTGCCTGGGCTTTCTTCAATCCTTTCCAGTGTCTGGCTCCGGGAAAATGGTATTGGCAACATGCTTATGTTACTCCCGAAGGTAATGAAGAGTGGTCGCCGGTTTATCAGTTCTATATAAATAAAGATACACCGGAGTTTAATCCACCTGCTTTAGAGAAAGTATTGGCGGGTTACCCTTCCCATCATCCCCGTGTATTGTTAGATGCCGATGATTGGGAGGAGATCATAGCAAAAAATAAAAATAATCCGGAAGCTCGGGCATATATAGACAAGGCTGTCCGATGCATCTCGCATCCGTTGAAACATCTTTGGGAGGAGATAGATACAACGAATGTAGTTACATTGACCAACCTTGTACAGCGTAAGTCTGCCCTTATACGGGAAAGCCGTAAGATTGTGGATAGGGAAGAAGCTAACGTAGAAGCATTGGTACGTGCCTACCTATTGACGAAAGATAAAAAATATTATCGGGAAGGTATCGACCGATTGAGCGAAATTCTTTCCTGGCAAGAAAGCAAATACTTTGCAGGCGACTTTAATCTATCCACTTTATTATCTATGAGTACATCTACATATGATGGATTCTATGGCTTGCTGTCTCCTGAAGAGAAACAACTGCTATTGGACAACATTCGCAATATTGGCGATAAGTTCTATAATGAATATGTCAATCATCTGGAGAACCGTATCGCCGACAACCATGTATGGCAGATGACTTTCCGTATTCTGACGATGGCGGCATTCGCTACGGTTGGTGAGATACCGGAAGCATCAGTGTGGACAGATTATTGCTATAATGAATGGATTTCCCGCCTTCCCGGTCTGAACAAAGATGGTGCCTGGCATAACGGAGACGCTTATTTCCATGTAAATATACGCACCTTAATAGAAATTCCGGCCTTCTTCTCACGTATTTCAGGCTTCAATTTCTTTGCTGATCCGTGGTATAACAATAATGCATTATATGTCATCTACCAGCAACCTCCTTTCTCCAAATCCGGAGGTCATGGCAATTCGCATGAGGGACAGCATACTCCGAACGGAGGCCGCGTAGGATATGCTGATGCCATAGCGCGTGAATGTAACAACCCGTGGGCGGCAGCCTATGTACACGAAATCATGCAAGAAGACCCCGATATCTTCTCGAAAGCTTTCGAAACCAAACCGGCAGACCTGACGTGGTATCGTTGTATTACTAAAAAGGAAAGACCTGCTTATAGCATGCGCTTGTCGGATTTACCGGCATGCAAAATCTTCAGTCAAACGGGTACTGCTTTGATGCATACCGACATCGGACACCATACTAACAATGCGATGCTTTCTTTCCGAAGCAGTCCTTACGGTTCTACTTCTCATGCCTTAGCGAATCAGAATGCTTTCAACACCTTCTTTGGCGGTAAAGCCATCTTCTATAGCAGCGGACATCGTACCGGGTTTACAGATGACCACTGCATGTATGCCTATCGGAACACTCGTGCCCATAATTCCATATTGGTAAACGGTATGGGACAAAAGATAGGAACAGAAGGTTATGGTTGGATTCCCCGCTATTACGAAGGTGAAGAAATCTCTTACGTTGTAGGTGATGCTTCCAATGCCTATGGCAAAGTCATTTCTCCGTTATGGCTGGAACGCGGACGTTTGTCCGGCACTCGTTTTACTCCAGAAATGGGTTGGGATGAGAATAAACTGGATTTCTTCCGCAGGCACATTGTCCAATTAGGACGTTCGGGACTATTTGTCATTTATGATGAACTGACAGGTAAGGAACCTGTAAAGTGGAATTATTTACTGCATACGGTAGAACTTCCGATGGAAGTGGTTGAAGAAGGGGGTGGACTGCGTATTTTGGGAAAGAATAAGGTAGACGGAGTATCTGTAGCCCATTTGTTTTCTTCACAAAAGATGACTTACGCACAGACAGATACCTTCTTTGTGGCTGCTGTTGATTGGAAAAAACGACTTGGCAAGACACTCCCTAATCATTACCATTTCACAGCAACCACGTCTCCCAGCAATCAGGTCTGTTTTTTGAATGTGATTGATGTACATGGGAATAACCGTGCTGATGCTGTGGTGGATCGTGAAGGAAATCGCATAACTGTAAAAGAATGGGTTATTGAATGTAATTTAGATGGTGGAGAGAAAGCATTTCTCCGTATAGAAAATAAAAAGAAAGGTGTTTCGCTGAACTTTGATTATGATTTGAATAATGGTGCTACGACTATTGTAGATCAAGTCGGTGGTAAGCGTGTGGAAAAGAAACTAGTTGATACCTTACCGGATTTAGAGATATAGAAAGCATTTCTCATATTCTCATTAATTCACATAAACATCAGATAATCAAACAAATATCTTATGAGAAATACTTTTCAATACGGTATTTCTCATAAGATATTCTCTATTTTAGCTTAAATTTCAGCTTATTCTCATAACATTTCAGGGTATTTCTCATAGTCAGCTTACCCTCTCTTCCCTTTTCTTGGTTGAAGATAAGCAGTATTTCCGATTGTATTCACATATATAAATTTAGCAGTTCCTATTGCCAGTCTATTATTTAATGATTTGTCCTCCCGTATTATCCTCAATCCATCCAACCTACTTACCTTTTGTGACAAGTCCCCATTAAACAAACGTTATACAGCTGTTATACTTCCATTATCCCATAACCATTTGTCCATTAACGTGCCGATATCACTAACTTCCCACGGCCGTGGTAGCTTCTTCCCACAGCCATGACGAGATCCTACCACAGCCGTGGGAAGATCTCGTCACGACCGTGACGAATTAAAGATACCGATACTTTAATGTAACTATACCGGTATCCCAACATAACTATACCGGCTACTCTTCCTATAAAGTCCCACTTGATTAATCTTAAAACAAGGCACTTGACAAGAAATCAAGGCTGACAATAAAAGTGCAGATGTTTTACTGTCAGCCTATTATCAGCACCTATTGTCAGGCAGTATAAAATTGATATTCAAGCACTTGAATGTCATCCTGACAGATTGACAATAAAAAGAGTACAAATCGCTAAGTATTAGCCTAAACAAAATAAGATGATTGCTCATTTCTGCATCTTTGTGGACCAATTCTGTTTTATTCTTTTGATTCTTATACACAGCTTTTTTAACGGGCATTTATAACAACTACCCCGTCCTAATTCAAGTTCTATTTCTAAATCCCGTGTCCGTTCGTTTAGCTCTATCCACATGCCCCGTAATGCATCCCGCTGTGATTTGGCTTCCCTGTACATTTCGAGTTCCTTGTCGCGTGCCCCTAAGAGAAAAGCATATGCCGAACACACTTCAGATTTACTGATGCAAAGCTGCTCCAAGACTTTCACGTATTCCGGGCTAATTCCTTTCTCCCTAATCTTCAGGAATCCACGGAGACTCTGATCGTTTACGACGGTTCTGTAATCCTTGAAATATGACATGATTACCTGCATATCCACCCAAAGTTGGATATACTCTTTTTCGATACCGTATTTCTTGGCCGCTTCTTCTATGCTAATCCATTCTGACATAGTGTTCGTTTTTTTATGTGTGATACAATGAAAGAGGGATACTCTTTTTATTATATTAGCACAACGGGCATCTACGCTTCCTGCAGTCCGGTGGCGGGGATTGGTCAGATTATATTGGGGTATTATGAATAAACCGACCGGATACAAGAAAGGCGTAGATGCTGTTGCACCATTATCCGTCTATGAGGCTTAGCAATACCCTTCGGAAGATAATGATAACAACAGACACCCACGCCAATCGTTTATATATAACACATCTCTGACGGATATGTTGATATACACCGTTCGCGTGGAGTATCTGCTGAATCACCTCTCTCCTTTAAAACTGCTAATTTTCATAGACGAGAGATAATACGCTTTTACTCCAATAAGAAATAAAACCACTTTCCACCAGTTCCATCACGCTGATGGGCGGAAAGCGTGTGACAAAGATAAATGATTTATTTGGAATATATTGGAAATAAGGCAATAAATACAAGAAGTTTTGCACTGAATGTTTATAAAATCAATGCCTTTGTGGGCATGTTCCACCATATCTAGCAGTTTTGATATAATACCAATGGCATTTGTATTTTGTATCCATTCTTTTGCGCTAAGGCAATAACTGTTCAATCCCACTTTTAATTATGTCGGATTCTACACAATTAAAAGTGGGATTGTTCAGCTTCTCCCAGATACCAAGAAATTCTACAGTGTTTCGATTCCTAAGCCAATTCGGGAAGAAGAATACAAAGGTAAGTACCTTATAATAGAAACAGACAAAAGAAAAACAATTCCGTTAATAAGCTCTCAACCCATAATCGAATCTCATCTTCTTGCTATCTTTCACTTCGATTTTCAACAGATTGCTCCCTTTCCGCAAGTAACGGCTGTAGTCACTGATATTGTATTGATTATATTGCCTGGTCTGCTTTGCTTCCTGCGCAAAGACTTCCACTCCATTCAACCACACTTTTGCTTCTCCGGCAACATTGAGCCACAAAGACAGGTGATTGAAGCCCTTATCTACATTAAAAGTTGCTTCAGATACTATTGTGGAACGAGGGGAACATTCGAAAGGCAAAGAAATCATTTTCAGTTCCTGACCGTTCACACCGACAAGGCGGGTATTCTTGCTTCCATTCTGACTGTCCGCAATCAAAGTAACCGCATTCACGGGGGTGATTTCATACAAACGGTTGTGCATCAGGTGCAATAAGCCTTCCGGTATTTTAGTCACTTTCCGGTCATAAGTAATCAAGCCGTTCACTTCCCCTTCCACATCGGTGGTTTGTGTATAGACTGCCGCACTCAATCCCTGGGCAATCAGCGTTTCCAAATCATATAACAGGCGACCGTAGCTATCAATCAATGCCATTGCCCCGTCGATATTCTTATACCCCCAGTTTCTCATATTCGGATTCCAGATATGCTCCTTGATCGCCCAGCCATAACCGCCGAACTCTCCCAATACGGAAATACGGTTACCGTTATTCTCCGGCAGAATCATGGAAGTGACAGGATAATTATGTACGTCGTACATATCACCTACGCCTCTATCCGTCCACCCGGTCACCCCGTTTATCAGACGTGTATCGTCGTACTTAATCACTTTATTCACGATTTCCACCGTATTGTGCTGTCCCCATCCTTCATTGAATACAACCCAGGTAGTGATACAAGGATAAAAACGGAGACGGTCAATCATCTCGAACATTTCTTTTTGCCATTGGCGGGTATGTTCTTCGGGAGCATTCCAATCGGCAGTAGCCGACGGATTAACGTGTTCCTCTTTCTTCCTTGATGTAGCAAAACCGGATACCATATCCTGCCACATCATCAGACCGAGAGAATCGGCGTAATAATAATATTGTTCCGGTTCTACCTTGATGTGTTTACGGATCATATTAAATCCCATCTTCTTCAACTGCACCATGTCCCACAGCATCGCTTCCTCGGAAGGAGGAGTCAGCAATCCGTCGGGCCACCAGCCTTGATCGAGCGGACCGTATTGGAAGATGGGTTGATTATTCAGGCAAATGCGGTTATATCCGCACTCATCTTTCCGTACATCTACCTTTCTCAAAGCAAAGTAACTCTTTACCTGATCTAAAACACGCCCTCCATTGGATAAGGAAATATTCAGATGATACAGTTTCGGAGATTCGGGAGACCATAAAGCAGCATCCGGAACATCTATCTCAATCGCATCACGCAACTTCTGTTCCACCGTCCTGATTACTTTACCATCATCCAATACTTCTATTTTTACCTCTTCATTGCCTTTAGCTCCGGCTATGTCGAAATTCAGTTTTACAGACTTCTTCTCAATATCAGTGGAAGGAAGCACCTGACGGATATAAGTTTTATCTACCGCTTCCAGCCAGACTGTCTGCCAAATACCCGATACGGGAGTATACCAAATCCCTTCCTGATTGAGTTGCTGTTTGCCACGGGAAATAGATTCCGTATCTGTCGGATCGGTTACAGCTACCTCAATGCTTTGAGGCCCGCTTTTCTTCAAAAACCTAGTAATATCAAACGAGAACGGATTATTCCCTCCTTTATGCGTGCCGGCCAACCGGTTATTCACCCACACCTGACATTCATAATCCACTGCTCCGAAATGCAGGATAGTAGATTTATTCTTCCAGGAAGGATTTAGTGTGAACTCACGTTGATACCATAGTTTATCCGTAGGAAGAAATGTTTTCTGCACTCCGGACAGTGACGATTCAATCGCAAACGGAACAAGGATTTCCCCCTCAAAGGAAACATCCTTCCGGGGCGTGTTCTGATCCGTTACGGCATATTTCCACAATCCGTTCAGATTGATCCATTCTGCCCGTTGCAATTGCGGTCTGGGATAACTTTGCCACACATTTTCCGGCGTCACCTGTTCAGCCCATACTGTTTTGATTTTGTCTCCTTTAGGCTCCCATGCATGGGCAAACACCTGCGACATGGCTCCTAAAGCCAGAGTAAACAAGATTCTCTTATCCATAAGCGTTAGCGGGTTTTATATTCTTTAAAATCTTTCCGTCGATTCTTATTGTAGGTATTCCACATTTTCTGGAAATACAGGACATCGCTCTTGTCTGCCCATTCGAAATAGGCCGTTTCCAGTTCTTTTGCCATTTCAGGATATTTGCCGATCAGGTTGTGCTGCTCGGTACGGTCTTCCTTGATATTGTACAATTCCCATTCATCTCCCTTAAAATTGGCCGAAACCAGCTTCCAGTCACCTTTACGCACCATGCGGTTGCCTTCATGTTCCGCATAGATATACCTTTCGGGCATCTTCTTTCCTTTCACAATCGGGAGGATGGATTTACCTGCCGTGGGCAGAATCGCTCTTCCCTGATATTCTTTCGGATAAGTGGCTCCTGCCAGTTCCACACAAGTAGACATGATATCGGAGAATTGTGCAGGCTGATGATCCAGTCCGCCTTTATTCTTCACATGATTGCCCCAGGAAATGATGCATGGGGTTGAGATACCTCCTTCGTGAGCATAATGTTTATACAGCGTGAACGGCGTGCAACAAACATTCGCCCAGCCTGTGCCGTAATGATGATAAGTTCCGGGCAAGCCCATCTGGTCGAGTTCGGCTCCCGTATGCGTATGATATTCGACTCCGGTCTGTTTGTCGAAACCAAATTCATGCCATTCGGCACAAGCTCCGTTATCAGACATAAACATGATAAATGTATTGTCCAGCTCACCGTTCTTTTTCAACTCATCCACTACCCGTCCGATATTCGCGTCCATCACATCCACCATCGCTGCAAAAATAGACATACGGCGTGCCAAGTCGGTCTGCTGATCTTTCGTCAATGAGTCCCATGCCGGCAACGGATGCGTTTCATCTTCAAACAGACTTTCGGGAACCACGCCGCGCGGACTAAGTTCCGGTTTGCCTTGCATCAGTTTCAGGTCAACAATCCGTTTCCAACGTGCGTCACGAATCTTGTCCCATCCCTGCATATAGAGAGACATATATTTATCAGTCACTTCTTTCGGTGCGTGCAAAGGAAAATGGGGAGCATTATAAGCCAGATACAGGAACAGCGGTTTCTTTTCCTGATGTGCCTGGTCGATGAAGTCAATCGCATAATCCGTTACCACATTCGTTGCATAGAAAGCCCCTTCTTCATAGTGTCTGGGGGTACGGTCTTTCGGCAAACGGGTATATACCGCCGGATTCCAGAAAGAATTGAATCCGCCCAGCAACCCGTAATACTCTTGAAAACCACGAAGAACAGGATTCGACTTGTTCCCCAAATGCCACTTTCCCGACATAGCCGTAAAATATCCGGCATCTTTCAAGACTTCCGCAATCGTGACATTATCCGAATTGGAACGGAATCCCGAATATCCCTTCGGCCATGCAGGGTGACTGCCGTCCATGTGTCCCAGTCCTGTTTGATGGGGATAAAGTCCCGTCAACAGGTTGGCACGGGACGGGCAACTGCGTGCACTGTTGTACATTTGCGTCATACGGACGCCATTCTCCGCCAGTTTATCCAATACCGGTGTATGAATCTCACCACCGAAGCAACCGAGATCTGAAAATCCCAAGTCATCAGCCAGTATAATTATAATATTCGGCTTGTCCTGCGCATAAGCCATCGGAACCAGAGCCAGACTGCCTGCTATCAATAAAGAAGTTTTCATTTGGTTTTATAATTAAAGTTGGGTTTGAATTTACCATTCTCATAGATCATCGGAATCAATCCGGGACGGCACGTCACTTTATACTCTGCCGCCTGTGCCCCGCGTGGATTGAAGAACATGGTAGCCCACCAGTTTCCAGCCTTATCCTGAAAAAGATTGTTGTGTCCTCCTCCCGTGATGGCATTGTAGCGCTCACTATATGGCCCATACACATTATCGGCTGTCGATATGATACAGTCATAACTATAACGTGTTTTCGGCGAAGTCACTCCCTTCTTTTCGATATAGGTATCTCCCTCTGCCGTACGGTGCGACCATATTGCTTGTACCAGATGATACTTGTTATCGTATTTGAAAATAAACGCTCCCTCAATATACGGTTCCGGATCGTATTTCTTCTCTTTCAACGTTTTCAGTTCCTCGGCCAATCCGCTCATATCCGGTTTCATACGGGCGATATAATGGTTGTGCCCGACAAAATAAACTGTGCCGTCCGTATCTTCAAACAAACTTCCGTCGATGTTCGGGAAGATGGCTTTCTCTTTGTTGCCTTCGATATTCTCGTACGGTCCTTCCGGTTTTCCGGTCTTACTGCGCAAAATAAAAGAACCTCTCCCGCCTGCCGACTCATTCATGCAGGCAACGATAAACCAGTTCTTCGCGCTTTTGATATAATGCATTTCCGGAGCCCACACTGCATGAAAGCGGTTGTCCATCGGATCACCGTTGATGGATTTTTTCTGATATTTCTCTCCTGCTTTATATACTTTCGGCTTCTTTTGCCAGGTGCCGTCTTTTTCCATCGACCAGATTTGTCCCATAGCTTCCCACGACTTCATATCTTTGGAACGCCACAGGTACAAACCGTCATTCCAGTCCCAGCAATGTTTCTGTCCCGGAAAATGACGATCGGGGGTAGAGGTAGTTCCTGTGATATAATAATAACCGTCAGGTCCCAACGTAGCCCAGGTGTCCCTCATCCAATAATCAAATGCCGGCTTTACAGATTTCGGAACACGTAGTTCCGGAGCGTTTGTATTTGCCGTTCCATATAACTGCGCTGATGCTGTACAGATGGAAATAAATCCTGTAAGCAAGATCAATCCTAATCGTCCAATCAATTTCATATATTCCTGTTTTATGTTTACGTATTCTTCCTATTTAAGATAGTTAAATGGGTTCTGTTTAAAATGATAGCGTCTTTGCGGAAGAGGCAGCGGGTCCTGCAGACGTAATTCCCATGCCAGCAAGCAGGTCAGAAGTTCCGTTTGAATTTCGCTATATTTCTTCTCGCCAAACAGATTATGAACTTCCGAAGGGTCTTTCTTCAAGTTGTAAAGTTCACCGTTTCCATAATGATTCATCACCAGTTTCCAGTCATCCTTTCTTATCATGCGTGAAGTGCCGCTTTGCGTCCAGGTGTTCAGTTCGTCAAAGTGGGCTATCTTGCCGGGAGTCAATGCGCCTTCCTGTTCGAAAGTCAGGGAAGCGTCCAGTCCGACGTCAGCCCCGCCGAAGCCTTGTTGAACCACTATACTGGAGAATTCTTCTTGGGGATAAGCCTTCCCGGTCAACATCGGCCACAAGCTACGTCCCTGAACGCCTGCCGGTATTTCGGCACCGATGGCAGAGCAGAAGGTGGGGAAAAGGTCGGCTATCGACACGTGGCTATCCATAGGTGCAGGCTGATTCTTGATCTGATAGCCCGCCCATACCATCGGAATACGTGCCAGGCTCTCGGAAAGTCCGGCTCCTTTACGGATTAATCCGTATTCTCCCCAATAATCACCGTGGTCGGAGAGTACAACAAAGATGGTATTTTCATATTGTCCGCCGGCTTTCAATGATTCGATCAATCTTTTGATCTGATCGTCTATCAACCGGATCATTCCGATATAGTTGGCACGGATTCGGGGCAGGTCCTGTTCCAGATTGGGGCAGGATGCATCTTCCAGTTCTGCCAGAATACGGTATTTCTCTCCTTTCTTTGCCAAATCCTTGCGCGATGTCTTCAATACGGGAAGTTTGTCTGGTGAGAACATGGAGTAATAGGGTTCGCATACCTGATAAGGGTTGTGGGGTTCCGGGAAAGATACCCATACGAAGAAAGGATTTTCTTTCTGCTTCTCAATCCATGCCAGTGCTTCGTTCACGATTTTGGTGGGATGCTGCTCTTCCAGGGAGATTGGAGAGGGTTCGAGCCATTGCCCTCTGGCTTGCTGATTCAGGAAACGGGCAGTTTCTTTCTCGGCGGGAGTCGCCTTTTTGTTCTTTCCCCAGTGTCCGTATTCAGACCAGAAGTCCAGGTCGGCAGGTTTCAGGTAAGCATGATTCTTGCCGACCAATGCTGTCTGATATCCGTTTTCTTTCAATACTCCTACCAAATCCTGTTGATAGAAGATGTCGGGGATATTGTGGTTCGTACGTACGTGAGTGGCAGAAGGGAAACGTCCGGTGAACATGGAGCAACGGGCGGGGGAACTGGCAGGCATCACGGTATATGCCTTGTTGAACCATACATTCTCCTGTGCTAGTTGGTCTACATAAGGAGTCACGTCAAGAGGGAACCCCTCTCTGCCGCAGAGATCGGCACGCTGCTGGTCGGTCATGATAACCACAATATTCGGTTTACCGTTCTGCGCTGTGACCGACAGAGGCAATCCCTGTATAGCTAGTCCTGTGATACAAAAGAGTGTATTTTTCATATTTGCTTATTTTAATCTTATAGTCTTTTATTCAAAACGGTGTACAATCATGGAACCGACTTCATATCATGTCCCATCGTCACAAAAATTTTCTGCATACCTTCCATATCCTTAATCGCCGCATCCGGACACACATCAAACGTGTGATCCTTTTTCTGACTTTTAGAGTTTCACCTTGCAAATGTGGTCTTTTCTATCCAAGAAAAACAGAAAAATAGTATTTAATACCTGCAATCATGTATAAAAATCAGTTGTCGGGCAACAAACTGAACATTAATACTGTCCGTTTGAACAATCCTACGACCGTCCAAAACAAAAAAAGACGTATCTTTGGTCGTGAAAATTAATCAGAAAAGCCATGAGAACCACATCACTTAAAATCATCCTCTTATTTAGTCTCGTGCTCTTAAACATAAACCTGTCTACGGGACAGATACAATATACCAACATACGTTTCAAACAGTTAAGTATAACCGAAGGACTTCCGCATAACACCATTAATGCAATCACACAGGACAATCACGGATTCATCTGGTTTGGTACACGCAACGGCTTGTGCCGGTTTGACGGTTATAATATCAACCTGTTCGCACACAATGAAGCCGACAGTACCTCACTCTGCCATGACTTCATCACCCGTCTGTACAATGACTCACTCCGCAACGTTCTATGGATCTCTACCGATCAGGGCATCTGCAGCTATGACTACCGGACGGAAGATTTTACCCGTTACCGGATCAAAGGGAACACCAAAGATGATGTTTGTTTCCTGAACACCAGCGACGGTATGCTCCTGGCGGCCTGCAGCAACGGACTCTACCGTTACAATGAACAGGACAGCCTGTTCGTCCCTTTCCTGCTCAATGAAGAGAAGCCCCATGTGAGATACCTCGCAGAGGACGGAGACAAAACCCTGTGGATAGATACCAACAAAGGACTGATGCGATACAGTCTGGAAAAGAAACAATTCGTTTCCCTCCCTACTCTCATCCAGCCTTTTGCACAACAATGTAACAATGCTGTCCTGATCTCGTCCAACCAGCTTTTGTTGAATACTAATAGTGATTTCTTCGTCTACCACATACAAAGCAACACCCTGTGTAACCTCTCGAAAGACCTCGAAGTGAAAGATTTCCGGTGTGCGTCAACCGACTATACCGGAAATATATGGGTAGGAACGGAGTACGGCATCTTCGTGTTCAACAAACTCTACCAACTGATTGCGCACTACGAACAATCCGAACGGGATTTAAGTGCCCTGAACGATTCGCCCATTTACAGTCTTTATCAGGACAAGGCACATAATATGTGGGTGGGAACCTATTTCGGAGGAGTCAACTATTATATATTCGGCTCCGACCAATTCCAGATATATCCTTACGGAAGCAGTTTCAACCATTTGAGCGGAAAAGCTGTCCGCCAGATTATCAATGCTCCGGACAACGGCCTGTACATCGCTACGGAGGATGGCGGATTGAATTACCTGAACAGTAAAAAAGAGATTACCCGCGCCGAACGGCTTCACAAACAGATGCAAATCTACGCCAAGAACATACACTCTCTATGGCTCGACAAAGATAACAGCCTATGGCTCGGACTGTTCCTGAAAGGAGCTCTTCACTATATACCGCATCTGAACCGTACGGTGAACTATAATCTATTGTCGGAAGAGGTCTCGTCCGGCTTCTGCATCATCGAAGACAAAAACGACCACGTTTGGTACGGAGGTCCTTCAGGCTTGTTCCTGATCGACAAGAAAAAAATCAATGCCCGTCCGGAAAAGGTCTCACCGCTGCGCGTCTTCAATCTGGTACAATTCAATGACAGCATACTTTGGGCAGGAACCCGAAAAGGCAGTATGTTCCAGATAAACACCCGTACACTGAAAGTTACCTCGCTCCCTATCTTACCACACACCGATCTCTATGTAACCTATATCTACCCCGATTCGCACCAACGGATATGGATAGGGACAGACAACAACGGGCTTTATGTATCAGACCGCAACGGCAGCATCATCGCTTTTTACAGCAAAGAACAGTTGGGTTCCAACGCCATTAAAGGTATCATTGAGGATGAAATGAGTAATATCTGGGTAGGAACCGGAAACGGACTCTGCTGTATCAATCCCCAAACAAAAAATATAGACCGGTATACCACTGCCGACGGATTGCCCATCAACCAGTTCAACTACTCCTCCGCCTGCAAGAAACCTGACGGAGAACTGTATTTCGGAACCATCAACGGCATGATTTCTTTTTATCCGGAACAGGTACGCTCCGTCAATCCCCATTTCAACATTGCCCTGACTGCTATATGGAGCAACAGCGAATATATGTCACCCAATAATGAAAAGGCGTCCATCCCTTCCTCCATCTCCGAGCTGACAGAGATTACCCTGACACACGACCAGGCCCAATCCCTGCGTCTCGAATATTCCGGACTGAATTATCAATACACCTACAACACCCAATATGCCATGAAAATGGAAGGTATCGACAAAGACTGGCAGTTTGTAGGCAACCAGCATCAGGTACGTTTCTCAAACCTGCCTTCAGGAAGGTATATCTTAAAGATCAAAGCCAGCAAAGACGGCATCCACTGGGATGAAACGGGACAAAAAGACCTTGCCATCAGAATCCTTCCTCCCTGGTGGCTCTCATCGGGAGCATACCTTGCCTATGCGCTACTCTCCCTGTTAATCATTTACGCCGCATACAGATATACCAAAACACGTATCATCCTGCTCATGCGACTGAAAACAGAGCATGAACAGCGTGTCAACATAGAAAACATGAACCAACAAAAGATCAATTTCTTCACATACATCTCCCATGACCTGAAAACACCGCTAACCCTGATTCTGTCACCTCTTCAACGGTTGATCCAGCAGCCACAGATCAACAACAACGACAAAGAGAAGCTGGAAGTCATCTACCGCAATGCCAACCGGATGAATTATCTGATTAACGAATTACTGACGTTCAGTAAAATCGAAATGAAGCAGATGCATATCAGCGTCCGCAAAGGAGACATCATGCATTTTCTGGAAGAGTTGTCTCACATCTTCGACATCGTAGCCGGAGAACGGGAAATAGACTTTATTGTCAATCTGGAAGACACCGAAGAGGAAGTATGGTTCTCGCCTTCCAAACTGGAACGGATTCTTTATAACTTGCTCTCGAACGCATTTAAATACACACAACCAGGAGGATATGTCAAGTTGAGCGCCAAACTGATAAAAGAAGAAAAAGAGACATTTGTGCAAATCTCCGTGAAAGACAGTGGTAGAGGCATCCCTAAGGAAGCCCAAGAACAAATATTCGAAAGCTACTACCAGGTAGAGAAGCGTGACCACCGCGAGGGATTCGGACTAGGACTGTCGCTCACCCGTTCGCTCATCCACATGCACAAAGGGGAAATACGGGTAGAGAGCGAAGTCAACAAAGGTTCGGACTTTATCGTCACCCTGAACGTATCGGAGGATGCCTACGCACCCGACGAACGCTCTTCCGAAAACATCACGACCGAAGAAATACAAAAATACAACCAGCGAATCAAGGAAACAATCGAACTCATCCCCGAAAAGCTGACCAACAAAGAGAAAGACTCCGGCAGAGAATCTATCATGATTGTGGAGGATAATAAAGAAATGAATGATTACCTCGCCAGTATATTCGGCGAGAAATACGACATCATACGTGCCTACAACGGAGCGGAAGCCTGCAAGAAGATAGCCAGACAACTGCCGAATCTGATTATATCGGACTTAATGATGCCGGTAATGGACGGACTGGAATTCACGGAACGCGTCAAGCAAGATGTAACGACCAGTCATATCCCCGTCATCCTCCTGACTGCCAAGACGGATGAAAACGACCATACAGAAGGCTATCTGCGGGGAGCGGACGCCTATATCACCAAACCTTTCAACGCCAAGAACCTGGAGTTGCTGGTACAGAATATCCAGAAGAGCCGGAAACAGAATATCGAGCACTTCAAACAGGCGGAGGAACTGAACATCAAGCAAATCACCAATAATCCACGGGATGAGGTGTTTATGAAAGAACTGGTAGAGCTGATCATGGCGAACCTCACCAAGGAAGATTTTGGAGTAACTGAAATCACAGCCCATCTCCGCATCAGCCGTAGTCTGCTGCACATGAAACTGAAATCACTCACGGGATGCTCCATCACACAGTTTATACGTACCATCAAGATGAAGGAAGCCAAAACCCATTTACTGAACGGCATGAATGTTTCCGAAGCTTCATTCGCTGTCGGTATATCAGACCCGAACTACTTTACAAAATGTTTCAAAAAGGAATTTAATATCACTCCGACAGAGTTTCTCAAGCAATTGAAGTAATTCGCCGGAACTGGCACTTGTAAATCTCCTTATACTCTACAAAGTTTGAAAAAGAATATGTAACTTTGTAGTAATTATGAGTGAAAGTCAGAATATTGAATATAAGGAATCGTGGAGAGACGAATATCTAAAGTGGATTTGTGGTTTTGCAAATGCACAAGGTGGACGTATCTATATCGGTATAGACGATAACCAACAAGTGGTTGGTGTAGCAGACACCAAACGACTGATGGAAGACATTCCTAATAAGATCGTTAACTACCTGGGCATTGTAGCTGATGTAAATCTTTTGCATAAAGAGGATAAAGACTACATCGAGATTGCCGTGCAACCGTGTAATTTGCCTATCGCTTATCACGGTATATATCATTATCGCAGCGGTTCTACCAAACAGGAGTTGAAAGGTGCAGCCTTGCAACAGTTTTTGCTTCGCAAAATGGGGCATTCGTGGGATGATATTGAAAACGAAAGAGCTACATTGGATGACATCGACCGCCAAGCTATTGATTTCTTTTTGCGTAAAGCCGTCGATGCCGGACGTATGCCAGTAGATTCATTGAATGAAACTACGGAAAAAGTACTCTCTAATCTGAATCTTATCGGTGGGGAAGGTAAGTTGCGCAATGCTGCTTTACTTCTATTCGGCAAAAATCCTGCAAAGTTTTTCACCAGTGTACAATTTCGTATTGGGAGGTTTGGTCGTGATGAAGCCGACCTGATGTTTCAAGATGTAGTGGATGGAAATATCATTCAGATGACCGATCGCGTGATAGAAGTATTGAAATCCAAGTATCTCATTTCACCTGTCCATTATGAAGGATTGCAGCGCATTGAACCTTTAGAAATTCCAGAAGATGCATTGCGGGAGAGTTTATTCAATAGTATTGTGCATAAGTTGTACACGGGAGTACATATACAAATGAAAGTGTATAATGACCGCATCCGCCTTTGGAATCCGGGGACACTTCCCGAAGGTATGACTATCGAACAATTATTAGGTGACCACGCTTCACAACCCCGGAATCGCCTTATCGCCGAAACTTTTTACCGTGCCGGATTTATTGAATCATGGGGACGAGGTATTCATAAAATTTATGAGGGTATGACGAAAGCAGGGCTCCGCAAACCGGAGTTTATAAATGAAGCCGGTGGCGTTACACTTATCATATATAGACCTAACAGAATTAAGAACGATGACCCTTTAAATGATCCTTTAAATGACCCTTTAAATGACCCTTTAAAACTATCATCATTAGAGAAAGATATATTAAAATTGATAGTAAAAGATAATCAGTCAACATATGATAATTTAGCCATATCTTTATCTGTTTCCAGTGCTACGATCAAGAGAGCATTCCGCAACTTAAAAGTGAATGGCTGCATTATTCGAAAAGGCTCGAAAAAGATAGGTTATTGGATGATAACAGAAAAAGGAAAATCTATTCTAAAGTAGAGTCGTAAGCTAATTTAAGCGATATAAATTTAACAGAATGTCTAAAAATATCACCGGTAATCAGCCTGCAACATCGTTGATTCAGCTAATTACCGGTGACAGATAGACACCTATAATCGACTAATACCTATTCTACCATTCCTGGAAGCGTAAATCGGCTTCCGGATTCTGACGACGAATCAATTCTTCATTGACTTGATAAGTAACACCGCCTTTCGTGTATTTATAAGAAAGTGTAAACTTAGGCTGTTTCCCTACAAATTCCAGTGATTCGGCTGCAGGATCTAATGTGGCGGATGCATCTGCGATAGCGACACTTCCCCCGGCTTCGATAGTTACACTTCCATCTGAATTGACTGTCAGATTCACCGATTCATTGTTTTCCAACGTTTGTCCGAAGCCCGGTCTGCGTACCTTGTTTCTGCCTAATGAAACAAAGTCGCGGGTCATATTCTGACTCAAATCCTTGTTATTGTATTCAGTCACCTGCTGGGTGGATAAGTTGGTTACTTTCCCTTTCACAAAGTAGGTGCCGTGATACTGGCTGACAAACTTGACAACTACAATACTGTAATCCTTCAAATTGCCATTCACGTCGGTACTTACTTCATCCTGATTGTGATCGACCAACCGGAAAGGGATGGCATAGTGTTTATCCAAAGCGGCATCATCGTTATAAAAAGCATCGGAGAAAGTCACTTTCACATCTGCGATTGCCAGGTTCGGGTTGCTGATCGTCATCTTGTTCGGATCAGCCAACTGATAATAGTTTTCCGGCATTAGTGTCAAGCCCGTACCATCCAATAAAGACGGATCGATCTCGAACGTAGCCCAATCATCGGTATGCACTTCTCTTTTGCCACCAATGGCCACTCCTACCTTTATCGACATATCTGTGTCGGCTACCAGTGTCCGCAAAGGTTTCTGCGAAGCAAAGTACACCGTACTCTTATCGTAGTCCTTTTCATAATCATCATAACAAGCAGTCATCAGAACGCTTATCAGCCCTATCCATAATATATTTAGTTTCTTCATTGTAAATAAGTATTTATATCAACCACATGTTATTCCCAACCCTGATTATTAATTAGATTCTTATTCTTTTCCAGCTCTGAATATGGCAGTGGAGTGAAATAGTTTTTCACTTCATATTTCCGTTGCTCCACCTTCTGTACTTTGAAGCTGAATGTACCGTCTTCATTGCGGGTGACGGCAACTCCTTCCACCTCTTCGTTCAACGGCAATACCCAGCGCCGCATATCAAAATAGCGATGATTCTCGAAAGCAAACTCCAAGCGGCGTTCATTCTGAATCAGCTTTCTGAACGAATCCTTACTTTGAGCTACTTCATCCAGATAAAGATCAAAGTTAATGCCTCCTGCCTGCAAACGGATCGTTTTCATTATTTCATAAGCAGAATACAGACAGCCCTCCCCTTTCACCGTCGGGTTGCCCCATGCCTCATTGGCAGCTTCGGCAAAGTTAAGAAGAACTTCCGATTTCCGTAATAAAGGATTGTAATGAACCGAACTTAACGTCTGGATCGGATTCAGCATAGCCGATTTCTTGGATACGAATTTAGCCAGGTAATAACCGGAACGTGTAGCATTCTCACTAAACGACGGAGAATCTTTTCCACCCTCGGACATATCCAGTGACTGACCGGAATCACCAAATGTAGCACTGTGGTAATAAACATTCAATGCAAAACGATTATCCAGTATGGCATAAAGCTGCATCATATCAAAGTCTGGATCAGACAAGTCGATACCCGAACGGACGTCAGTTGCCGGATAACCGTTCTTCGTATAAAAAGCCTTTACCAGATTATGAGAAGGAGTGGCACGGGCACTTCCATAATAGAACGGCGGGAAATGAAAACCTTCCAGCAGGTTATTATTAAAATACCTGCGGAAAGCATAATCGGAACTTTCCGTCTGGACATCGGCTATGGAAGAAGCCGTGACAGGAACAAAAGTACCGAAACCTTCCATACCCAGAATCTTATTAATCTCTTTAGCTACCGCTTCCCATCTTGCCTGATAAACTGTTGGGTTCAGTATTTCGAATTGTCCCATACCGGTAATCTTTGTCACGTCATCATCCTGCATGGCTGGGCTGGCGCTATATAAAAGCGCACGGCTTTTCAGAACAGCCGCAGCAGCTTTCGTGGCACGCCCGATTTGTGTATTACCAAACTCCAGGTCATCTCCCTGATATGCGTTCGGCAACAGTTCGATGGCATTATTCAAATCGTTTACAATAAAATTGACTGTTGCCTGATATGTAGGGCGGAGGAACTCACCATTCTGCGCAGCTTCTTCCTGCGAGATAAAATGATCTGCCAACGGAATACCCAATGCTTTTCCGTTCTTACCCTTTCCACCGTACATCTTCAATAGTTCGAAATGCCACCATGCACGCAGGAAATACGATTCACCTTTCAGACGTAACTTGATTTGCTTGTCCACTTCCGGATCGGTACGGTTGTACTGCACCTGGTCGGTCAAGCCGTTTTCGAGGAAAGAGTTTACATAATTCAGCATGTTGTATGCATTGCTCCAGTTTCCAATCGGATTGTTAAACGCTGTCATACCGCCCATGCTTAATTTATAGACAGAAGAGCTACGCAAATTGGTCATTGCATTATCAGTAGCACAATCCAGAAAGTTATCTTCGAAGCAATCCGGACGGTTGGCTATGCCATTATAAGCTTTATATAGTACGCCTTGAGCAAGCTCCGGAACTCTCCATGTATCGGAGTCTCCGATCTGCCACGTCACCTTGGTATCCAATGTGTCGTCACAAGCACAAAAGAGAAACAGACCTGCTAAAACGCAACTTCCTAATATATGTTTCATATTGCCATCTATTAATTGTTCAAAATTAAAATACAAAAGAGACTCCACCTGTAAAGCTACGTGTCACCGGATAGTTGGTCACACCGGCATTCAGCAGTTCAGGATCCAGATCCTTCACGGAAGAAAGCACGAACAAGTTGGCACCACGGGCAAAAACCTTGATCTTTTTCACCACCGAACTCGGAGAGAACTGATTGAACGTATAGCTCAACTCGACATTCTTCATACGGAAGAAACTTGTATTCTCCAGCCAAAAGGAAGAATTACGGAAGTTGTTCTCACCGGCAGTTGTTGTCAGACGAGGATAGCTTCCGGTCGGGTTGTTTACCGGATGGTAACGGTCTAATGCCAGTTTGGAGTATTTACTTTCTCCGTTGTTCCAATAATAGGCATTCGTTGCCCAAGTGTGAACACCCAGTTCGGAGTATCCCTGAAGATACAGCCCCCAACCTTTGTAGCTTACGCTGAAGTCAATACCCAGTGTAGTACGCGGGAATGAGTTTCCAAGTTCTTTCACATCACGACCATCGATAACCTTATCACCGTTCAGATCCCGGTAGGCAATGTCGCCCTCCTGATAATCGGCAAATGTCTGGGTTGCATGTCCGTTGATAGCTACGTCCTTACCAAATAATCCTTCGGCAACCAATCCCATCATAGCATCGGTAGAGCGTCCTACGGTGTAGCGGTATTCTTCACCATGTTTCACCTGATTCCATTTCAATACTTTGTTCTTTGACCATACGAAATTGGCTCCTACCGAATAAGACCAGTCGTTGACGCGGTCGCTCCAGGTGAACATTCCTTCTATACCGTGATTCAAGACAGAACCCATGTTATCCTGGTAAGTAAAGTTGCCTGTATAATCCCCGTAAGATGCATCGACAGAACCGATGATGTCTGTATGTTTTTCACGGAAATAGTTTATTTCGGTATATAAGCGGTTGTTCAGGAACAGACCTTCCACACCGATGTTCCATTCTGCCGCCTTTTCCCATTTCAGGTTCGGATTGCCTGCACGGACAAAAGTAGAATAGTAAGCCGTAGCACCGTTGTTCGTTGTTCCGAATCGGAAACTGCCGTCTTGTGCCCAGGCACGTTCATACAATAAATGTTCCGTGCTTCTGTCATATCCCAGAATACCGGCACTGGTTTTCAGTTTCAGGAAGTTCACGTATTCATTGTCTTTCAGAAAATCTTCATTGCTTAGAATCCAGGCAAGCCCCCCCCGCAGCCGAGAAGAAATATTTGTTTCCCGGTTTGAAACGGTTGCTTCCCATCAATGCCATGTCGGCTTCCACAGCATAACGGTGGTCGTACATATAGTTCAGGCGCAATGCGTAGTTGGCATTGATGATGTCTTGGGTTACTCCCTGATTGGTTGTTTTCGAGTACATATAAGTCAGGCGTGCCGATACATCGTGTTTTTGATTGAATGTATTCTCATAACCGGCAAAAGCATTCCATCCCAATGTCTGTTGCAGGGTAGTCGACTTCCGGCTTTGTGAAGTGGCTACATCTGTTTTCTTCATCTGGGTGTACATGATTTTTTCCTCACCGGCAAAGTCACGGTATGTCTTGATGGCATACGTCGGATAGACTTTGCTCAAGGAAAGTTGCAGGTAATCATAGTTGTCGAAAGAGAGGAAAGCTCCGGCTTTCAATCCTTTCGTCAGCATATCAAGATCAAATTTCAAACCGATATTGGTCTGGCTACGCGTATAGCGTTCGTCTGTATATCCTCCGTACATGGTTTCCGCATAAGCATTCATCGGCTGCCGGAGGCTTGCACCGAACAAAGGAATCCCGTCCGAACCGCCTGCCAGTCCGGTTTCTTCCGTTGACATTGTCAGAGGGTATTCATTCGGGCGGTGAGTAGACAAGGCCGTAAATACCTGTCCACAGTCCAGTTGTCCCCATTTGCGCATTTCCATACGTCCGGCAACGTCTGCGGATATAGTCAGGAAATCCGTTACGTTAAAGTCGAGGTTTCCGCGAAGCGTCAAGCGGTTCAGTTGTGGAGTATAGGCAACGTCTTCAAATCCGCTACCTCCTACATATCCGGCAATCAGTGCGTAACGCACTCTGTCGGTACCTCCCGTCATATCGAATGATACTTTCCGGTAATTGGCATTCTTATTCAACAACTGATCATATAAATCAACGTTCGGGTATAACAGGTCATTGGCTCCTTTGGAGTTTTTATATCCTTCCAGTTGCTTTTGGTTATAGTAAGGAGTCATCCCGTCATTGGCACGCGCTTCATTATACAGATTAGCATACTGATAGGAATTCAGGAAATCCGGTGTGCGTGTCATCTGCACCACTCCCACCTCGGCAGTGGCATTATAAATACGGCGGTTGGCCTTTCCTCTGCGGGTAGTCACCCAAAGTACTCCATTCGCTGCACGTGCTCCGTAAAGAATCTTAGCAGTGGCATCTTTCAGCAACTCGATACGTTCAATTTCTTCAGGAATCAAATCCGCAACCGGACGTTCCACACCGTCGATAATAACAATAGCCGTATTTTCCGACATACCGTGCTGGCCACGGATATATAAATCAGGCGTATTATTTCCCAATCCGCTGACCGTAGAGCGGACCTGCAAACCTAACATTTTACCTTGCAGCATATTCGTCAAAGTCAAATCCGGAAACGTTCCGAACTGCCCGTTCTCCAGTACACTCGTTGCACCTACTTCATTCCCTTTATATGTCTTTCCGCCATCGGCTCTGTTCACCAAGGATTCTCCGGTCAGAAACAGAGGCTCTTTCTTCAGGACAATCTTTTCAGGAACGATATTGCTACCTGTCAGTTTATACACTTTATCCTCGTATCCCAAAGCTTCGATCATAACGGTTGCGTCATTCTCCACTTTCGTCTGAAAACGTCCCTTTTCATCTGTATATAGAACGACTGCACCTTCTCCACAAATGATAGAAACATTCTTCAGCGGACTACCTTTCTCGTCGGTAACAATAGAAACTATTTCCACCAAAGGCTTCTTCGCCGACTTTCTCTTTGATTTATTTTGTGCGAAAGTCAGGCTAGAGCCAACGATAAGGACAAATATGAGCCCTATCAGTCTTATATATCTAATCTTGTTTCTCATATACTTTTCTTTATTTTAGGTATCACCATCCGGGGTTCTGTTGAAGATTATCCAAAGCCGCCACTTCATCCATCGGCAACGGATACCAATAATTACGCTTGTTAAACGTCCGCACGGCTGTCTTTACCGGA
The DNA here is from genome assembly GCF_024788145.1 of Bacteroides sp. BFG-606. Taxonomy (NCBI): domain Bacteria; kingdom Pseudomonadati; phylum Bacteroidota; class Bacteroidia; order Bacteroidales; family Bacteroidaceae; genus Bacteroides; species Bacteroides sp. BFG-606. The sequence goes on from NZ_JANUIL010000001.1 coordinate 1,111,273, forward strand.
ACATACTCATAGGTGAAGTCGGTCAACTTATAAGTGCAGGCTTTTTCCACTTTCAACTGGTCGGCGGTATAAGAATGGTTGATCGGGGTAGCTTTAACGCCCATAATCGGATATTCACCCTTAAACAAGTCTTCAGCAATCATCCAACGGCGAATATCGTACCAGCGGTGTCCTTCGAACATCAATTCCACACCGCGCTCCCGACGATAAGCTTCTCTAAAGTCCACTCCATCCGGCAGTTCACCGATTCCGGCTCTTACACGGATTTTATTCAATGCCTGACGGGCCGACATCGTACAACCTGTCACTATTGCATCCGGATCACCTGTTGCTTCGTATGAAGCCTCTGCCATATCGAGGTAAACCTGTGAAACACGAATGTATACAGCCACCAGACGATATAATTGGAAACCTGCTTCGCCAAACAAAGGCACACTTGCTTCCGGCCAGATAAACTTCTTACACATATATCCGGTCTGCTGGGAACCTCTCGTAAACTGGTTGGTAGAAATGAAGTTCTCGGAATAACCGCCCGAATAAGTGGTTACATAATAAGGAACACCCTGCAAGTTCTTTCCCCACTGTTCACCGGGGACAAGGATATTGTTAGTGAAACGAGGATCTCTATCCGAGTATGGATCGGTAGTCTTCACCGCATCATAACCGGAACGCGGATCAGTGATCGGATAGTACTTACCATCAGTTCCCATGCGTTCGTACATATCTACCGCATTTTGTGTCGGAGCATTATAAGGAGTACCTTCGGCACCGGTCTTGTTATCATAAGGTTGTGTCAACCACTGCGCTCTGACAAAAGCCGACCAGTTACCGTGATGCCAGCGCAGAAACCATAAGTATTCCGGTTGTGCGAATTGGTTGGAATTAGGCATTAACTGAATACTGCGATATTCGTCATGATTCATCAGGCGATAATATTCGTGGCTTTCGATAGCGTTGATAGCCTTCTGCGCACTGCGGGCAGCCTCGGCAGCCATTTCTTTTCCATATCCTTTGTTTTCAATGGTATTCAGGTCGTTCTGCATCAAAGGACTGGCCGCATAAAGCTGCGTCATTGCTTTTAATGCCATAGCACCTACTCTGTCAGGCCGACCGTGCTCTACATCCGACCAACTTAATGGCAAATATTCAATGGCTTTATCCAGATCAGTCTGCATCCATGCATTGGATTCCTGATAAGTTTTACGGGGAAGATCGAAGTTGTCTGATGCTCCCCAAAGCTGGTCAAAGATAGGCATTCCGCCATATCGTTTGATGATTTCAAAATAGAAGTAAGCACGCAGGAAGTGAGCCTGTCCCAGCAATTTTCTTTTCTGGTCTTCGGTAATCGATTTCACCTGGTCGACTCCGTTAATCACACGGTTCACGATACGAAGTCCGGTATAGGCACGCGAAATAGCACTTTTGAAATTCGCTCCATCACTTTTACTTCCTATTTCGAAACGTGTACTCGCATTCTCCAGCCAGTTGCCTGCATTGACAAACTTCGACGGGTCATCATCACGGACAGATGCATATTCATCGGACAAATTACCTACCGTTACATACGTATTTGAATAGGAGTTGATGCCATGTGTGAAGATCAATATATCACCATTCAGAAAAATGCGGTCCATGAACCCTAACAAGCTGTTATAGTCTTTATAAACATCATCTTCGGAAAGTCCGTCATCAGGGGAACGGTCCAGGTAGTCCTCACAACTTCCGAAAAACAACCCCAGCATAATGATCCATATCCAATTCAACTTATGTCTTCTCATATCAGTAAATTTAAAGTGTCTCATAATCCTAATCTAAAACCAATATTATAACGTCTCACCATCGGATACACATTCTGTCCCGAATGCTCCGGGTCACGACGTGAATCGCCTTTCGAGAATGTCAGCAGATTGGTACCGTTGATATATATCTGCAGCTTTGTCAGATGCACAGGTTGTAACCAGCGTTTCGGAATCTCATAATTCACTTCCAGATTCTTCAGACGAAGATAAGCATGGTTGGTATACGTATAAGTACTGCCCACCGAGTTATAATTTCTCTGTACATGAATACTAGGGCGGACGGCTCCGCTCTGAATCGGGGCATCGGCTGTCCATGTGTTCAATGTATTGGGTTGAGCTTTGATGTTACCTGCAGGGAAATCCCACAAGTAAGACGGTATCGCTTCCTTATAAACATCCATGGCACTGTACCACAACATATTGAATCCAAATCCTTTGTAAGAACCTCCCAGCGTAAATCCGAGGGTAGTTACCGGATAGTTCAGGTCTTTCATCGGAACCATATCTTTAGCATCGATCATACCGTCTCCGTTGTAATCAATGTAATACAAGTCACCGGGAATCAGTGTGTTGTGTGCACCATTGGCAATGGTAGACTGCGCCGAGTTATAAATGTCATCCAACGACTGGAAGTTACCTGTTGCCAGGTACTTGTTGACGTATCCGATTGATTTCCCGGCTTTCTTCAGATATTCACTCTGATTCTTCGGGTCGTCAATAAAGACGACACGGTTCTCGCTAGTTGCAAAATTAAACTTTGCATAATAATTAAACTTTCCGATACGATCGTTCCAAGTAACATCCAGTTCGAAACCATGATTTTTAGTTTTACCCAGATTCACCTGCGGGAAAGCAATACCACTGTCCGCCCAAGACGGAATTGTATTACGAGTCATCAGAATATTATTTCGCTTTTCATCGAACAAGTCCAACGTAAAGTTCAATTTGCCCCACAAACCTATCTCAATACCGATATTCTGTTTAACGGATTCTTCCCAGGTGGCATCCGGATCGGCCAGTTTGCCTTCTTTATATAAAGGTCCCCAATTACTGGTCTGGTATTTACCGAACTGTGCGTTATCGGAGAGTTGCTCGAATTTCTGAATATAGTTGAAACGGGTAGCCCCTTTATCATTACCCACCACACCATACGAATAACGCACTTTCAGGTTGGTCAGTATTCCTTTGGTCCATTTCTTCACCCAAGGCTCTTCACTGATACGCCAACCGATAGAAGCGGACGGGAAGAAACCGAAGCGATGTCCCGGAGCAAATTTTTCCGAGCCGGTATAAGCACCGTTAAACTCGGCCAGGTAACGTTCTTTGAAGTTGTAAGTCACACGACCCACCCAATCTTCTTCGTAAGCCGGGAAGTTCATGACGGCCACATTATCACTAGTCGACTCGTTCATCTTACGGTTGAACACAAACAAGGCACTTACATCATGGTCGCCAAACTGACGGTTGTAATTCAATGCCACTTCATAATACAACTTACGTCCGTAAGCCTTGAATCCGTCATAAGCACCGCCGACAGGTAAATCTCCAGGGGCGTTTTCATCCGGATAGCGTTTCTCCGTATAATTATAAGTAATGGTTCCATCGGGATTGTAAATAGGATTGGCATAATCATACACACGATTGATACGAATATGCGTACGTTGAGCAACCAAATCATCTTTACCCAGAATCTTACCCGGCATAATCTGGGTACTCCATGATGAAGAAGTGGTATAAGACAAGGATGCTTTCAATGATAATCCTTTAGTGACAAAGTCCAGTTTCTGATTCAGGATCACATCATAGAAACCTTGATGTTGCTTAATGTTACGACTCCCCCCTTCTGTCATCAGACAGACAATGTTCTGATCGGAACTTAACCCGTCTCCCCATATTCCATTGCTGTATTTAATCGGAAACTCATTACTCGGAGCCGTGAAGAACGTTCCGAAAAAGCGTTCATCCGGAGAATCGACATTCTCATAATAAGAAGGTTGATTCTGATACCCCATCTTACCGGCTACATTAAATGACAGTTTGGTAGTATTCGTTATATTGAAGTCGAAATTACTACGCCAGTTATAGCGGCGATAGGAGAAGGAAGGATCAAATTCCTCCTGTTTGGTCGTATTAAAGATATCACCGTCATGCAAATAACCCAAAGAAACGAAATAACTCATTTTCTTTGTACCACCTCGTACATTCAGGTTGTAGTTCTGCTCGTAACCTACATTCTTTACCATTTCTTTCCACCAGTCCACTTGCGGGAAAGCATCATTGTAAGGGCCATAATTTCCGGTAGCATACGCATTTTCCCATGCAGCAATGGTAGATTCGGGAACCAGTGCCCCCCAGTTGGCATCATTCGCCTGGGCTCTGTTATACTGTTTCATGGAAGTCACATAATCCGCCCATTCGGGAGCGGCAGACGGTTGCTTGAAGCCAAAGTTGGCAGTGAACGAAATCTCCGGTTTCTGTTCCAGTCCCCGCTTGGTGGTAAGCAGGATAACGCCGTTTGCACCTTTCACACCGTAAACCGCAGTGGCCGAAGCATCTTTCAATACAGAGATGGATTCTATTTCATTCACATCGACATCGTTGAAATCACGCTCGATGCCGTCCACCAGTACAAGCGGCGCAGCTTCTCCCCAAGTGGACTTACCGCGAATCAACAAAGAGGCCTGATCGGCTCCCGGCTTCGAAGTGGAGTTGATGGCAACCACACCGGGCATCTGACCTTGCAAGGCTTCGGACACAGAGTTCACGCTACCTACCTTTAACAAGTCGTCTCCCTTTGCCGTAGCAATGGAACCAACGCTAGATACCTTTTTCTGAACACCATATCCTACCACTACCACTTCCTCCAACGTTTCCGCATCTTCTCCCAAAGAAATGACTCCCAGCGTCGTCTTATTCCTTAAATCCAGTTCCAGAGTTTTATAGCCCACATAAGAAATGACAAGTATGTCTCCTTTCGATGCTTTCACGGAAAAATTACCGTCAAAATCAGTAATCGTACCGCTGCCTGTACCTTTCACGCGAACGCTGACACCTATCATCGGCTCACCGGATAGTGCATCCTTCACTTGTCCCTTCCAATAGATTTGTTGTGCATGTACGCTCAATGTACAAAGCAAAAAGCAACAAAGACAGAAGAAAGAAAAATAAAGTCTGTTCCTTTTCATAAACATTATTTTTAACTGTTAACAAATTCTTTATCTCATAGCACAAATTAAGCGGGAAAATCTTCAAATGAAAGGGAAGAATCTCCTTAAAACCCGTACAAATGTGCAAAATAGATTTCTCTACTACATTTCTGAACAAATCATTTCCACATTGGCTTTATGACGTGATCTTTGTCTACGGTGATGCTATATACGCCGTCATTTCCTTTCTCCAGCATAAGCGGAACAATACGCGTTTTACGAGGTTGCACCGTGGAGTCCGAACGATGGACATGATAGACATAATAGTATTTTCCATCCAACCCCTTAAACACATCTCCATGTCCCGATCCGTTTTCTCCTACGAGACTACGATGTATGATCGGACTGTTCGGATGTTTCTTCCACGGACCAAAAGGGGAAGAAGCAGTAGCATAGCCCACCGAGTAGTCAATATTCATAAAATGATTAGCAGAATAGAACAGGTAATACACTCCGTCCCATTTCATAACCGTCGGTCCTTCCATTACTGGTGCGGACTTGTAATTCGGAGTCTTTTCCCAAGGCTCCGTGCAGTCCATACATTGTTTCAACGTTTCCGGTTTGATGCCTCCCTTCTTCATGTCAAACTCGGCTACCCAAAGGTAATTTCCTTTATTAAAACGAACATGATACAGGTAGTATTTCCCATCATCATCCTTAAACAGGAATGAGTCGATATTTTTGGCGGAAGCGTCTATCGGTCTGACTTCTTTCTGACGGAAAGGACCGAATACCGATTTTGAAGAAGCAATCACCGTTTGCTCATTGGCGGTATAAGTGAAATAATAGGTTCCTTTCTCCTTAAAATATTGAGGTGCCCAGAAGCCTTTTTCACCGTACGTACGGTCACCTTTCCGAAGAATCAGTTGCTGGGAACTGCCGTCGGGAACCGTCCAATGCTCCAAATCGGTCGATTCGAGGATGGAAAAGCCCAACGGTTCCTGGTTGCGCGTACCGGTGAGGTAGTACTTTCCATTTTCCACAAAGATAGTGGGGTCGGCAAAAGATATTTCTTTCCAATCATCAGCCTGCAGTTGGGAGACAGATATGAATGTCGCTCCCAAAGCAAGTGTCATTCGTAAGAGGATTTTATTGAATGTATTCATCAGTTTATATCTTAATTATTATATCACTTCTTATTAATCCAGTTCCCATGCCAAACGGGGTTGTTCACCGTCAAGGTTCCATATAGAGTTATCCCAGTCAAGAGTACGGACAGCTTCCATCAAGTTATTGATGGTAGTCAGGCCATTGTAACGGTCTACCGTAATGACAGCGTCCACGTTTACGCTGGCTTGGTCAGGCAACATGGGATTATTGGGGAACACACATTCCATAGCAGGATTAGCGTAACAGGAATAAGCGACGTTCTCGCTGTACCGTCCGCATACCTTACCCGATTTGGGCGCAGCTTGAGAGAATAAATACGTATTCCATGCCACGCAGTGATGAACAGTAATACCGCTCCCGGTAGTATTGTTGGCATTACCCATAATACCTCCCACCTGGTTTTGTGCAGATACATCGCAGTCGCTCCAGCAGTAGGATATGGTAGAGGTTGTAGAAGCACCGGACATAGGTTGCACCCATCCTGCTATACCACCACCCGGATTAGCCACCACCATGGGAACCGCTTTCATCACTCCGTGTGAATAGCAGTGGGAAATTTTGCTTCCAAGCAACCGGCTGGCAATACCACCGACGCATGACTGGGTAGTGATATCACCTATATGATAGCACTGTTCTATAGCAGCTCCCTCACGCACTTCACCGCAGATACCACCTGCCGACCACAAAGCAGTAATCTTCGTTTCCGAACCACATTGATAAATCTTACTGTCTGCTCCATGAAGTCGTCCGCAAATACCACCCGCCTGACCGTCGTCCCATGCGGCATTACCCGAAGTCAGACTGATAGTACCTGACACCCGAACATTCTCTACTATACCCGCACCGGAAACATTACCCGCCTGACCAGCAACAATACCCGCAAGTTTCTTATCAGCGGTAACTTGCGCGTTCGTAAAGGTCACATTGGCACACCGTCCTGTCAACATACCGAAGAAGCCTTGATAACCGGATGAAGAAGATGTAATTTTCAGATTATTGATAACGTGTCCGCAGCCGTCGAAATCCACAGGTCTGACAGCAGTGGCTTCCACCGGAGTCCAGTCCGTTCCTTGCAGGTCGATGTCCGCACCCAGACGTACGTAAGTAGTCTGTCCGTCTTTGAGATATTCACCAAGCTTGGCCAAGTCTTTGGCCGCAGTGATGATGTACGGATTACCGATACCACCTTGTTTTTGTTGCAGATAGAAAGTCATGGTACTCTTTTCTTCATTGACGGCAAGATCGTCAGACTTCAGTTTCAGACCAAGCACGTATTTTTTGGTGTTGTCCAGTGTAGTAAGATCGTGGAAACGCAGACCCACAGCATGCAACACATCGTCACCTTTAAAGTCGAGACTGTTGGCATCCAGGTCATAGTTAGCCGCAGGCAATAGCGTGTATTCCTCGCCAAACGAATGAGCATCGACTACTGCAAATTCCGCTCTCGCTTCCTTTTCGCAATGGCTCTTCTCTACCATAATGGTATATTCATATTCAGGTTCATCCAGATATAGGTCATACTTGCCAGTCTGATTAAGTGACAAAGTGATACCGGAATAAGTAACTTCCGCCTTTTCCGGCTGCGTCAAATCCATGACTTCACCACAGGAAACCAATGAAAACGCCATCAGCGACGCTACAATAGGAATATATCTTTTCATAATTCAATTCTTTTTTAATGATTAAAAAACAGGGATTACCATACCAACATTGTCACCTGACAACCACACTTTTCCACCATCTATCCGAACGACCTCCATTTCCATCTCTTCTTTGAGGAAAGAAACTCCCCGGAATGAGAACGCTGCCTTTATTTTCTGACCGATAGTTGCAGGTTTCCCGGTAAACTTCACATGAATGTATTGGCTTTGATCCGAATTCTGTAAACGATAGGTCAGGCGCTTGGAATTGATTGCAGTCTGAACTTGTTCCTGCTCTGCAAAAATACAAACTCCATCCAAACTATAAAATCCTATTTCGGTATATCCCGTTATATCCTTTCTATCAACGCCGTTTTCAGCATAATCCGTTTTTGCGCAAGAGGCGAAAACCAACAGGTATGCCAATAATACATATATTACTTTCATAAGCGAATAAATTTAAGATCATTACTTTCTAATAGTTGCCGACAATGTTTCTACCGATCCATCCTTATAAGTCACTTCGGCCGTAAGCACTTGCCCGTTCAGGTTCTTATTCACTATATCGATTTCCTGTCCATCCACCTTTAGCTTGTAAGAAGCGACATCAGCCGGCAAATTCAACAGTTGCACCAACGCATATCCATCCACTTGCTGATATTTCAACAGAGGGAACTCTCCCGTCACAAGCTTAGTTTTGACATCATCTTCCCACAACACACTGTCATCCGACTTCAGCAACGCTACATGGTATGTTGTGCCGGGAACAAGATTTTTAACCAGCGTATAATCGCTTTCCGAATCAAGCGGCTGACGCACTACCTCGGTCCCGTCCTTGTCTGTCACCGACAACACTCCCGTCTTATCAGCTCCGTTACCCCAACTAATAAATAACTCCTGTTGTCCTTCGACAAGACTGGAAATTGCCAGCCCATTTTGAGCAGCGATGAAATCAGGATATAATAATGGATTGGGATTGTAGAACCCGTTTGCATCCAGTCCTAAATAACGGGAAAAATAAATTCCTCCAAGCTCCCACATTTCAGTATTCGCATCGTAAACAGCTCTCGCCCCACCGGGAACAACGCTAAAACGCCCGGTAATGGCATACGTATCATATTTCTTGAATACCTCATAAAAAGTCTTATACCAATTCTTCGGATACCAGGAGTAACTCTCAAAAAGACTCTTGAACTCGGCAGCACTAACCGGTGTACCGGCATTCGCCTTTTCAGCTATCAGATTAAGATATTCGTAGATTTTCATTCCGGCTGTATAACCATTCTTGGTTCCCCATTCTCCCAACGCATCGGCCACATGAGGATTCAAAGCACGCACCATAGAGAATTCCGTGCAAATCAGTTTTTTGGTTACACCGTACTTATTGCGGATGATCCGGAAATCATCTTCCGCCTGATTGATATTCAATGCGTGAACATGCAGGTCGAGTCCCACCACATTAGGATTATTATTAACCACAGAGACTACCGCAGGAACCGTTTCGCTCTTCGGCAACTCGGACACACGGTTCAATGCCCCTGCATAAATGTCAAATGTCCAGCCATTCGCCTGCTTCCAAGTAGTCAGCCGATTGGCAAACTCATTCAGGAATGCCCGGTAATCATCACCGTCAGCATGACAAAGATCGGTATCCAATGCATTTTCCCACTCCGGTTCGTTACCCATAACCAAAATGTCAATATTCTGCGCCATCTGATAAGTTTGCAATAACACTTCCGTTGCCCGGAATATGTACTCCATCTCCTTCGTCCCTACTTTGGGAACCGTATCGGTATATAATTCAAAAGGTATTTTCAGGCTTAATATGAACTTCACGCGGTCGCCCAACGCTTTCTTGGCCTGGATAAATTTCAGTGTGGGAATATGTGTCTTAATGGCTTCTTCTTTCACGCCTACAATTTTCCCGTTTTCATTTTGAAGAAACAGAGCGGGGACATTGACAAACCCTCTCACCCAATTCACTTTCGACTGCTTCAGCATCTCTATTTCCGTAATCGGGTAGTCTATATTTTCATTATAGTTCGCCCCCAAATCCTGCGCCTTTGTTCCCATTGAACATAAGAACAGCAATACAAACATTAAAAAAGCTTTCATTTTCATATACATACTTCAAGGTTAATTGTCCGACATCGAACAGAACAAAGGTAGAGAAATAAATCCCGGTAGAATAGAACGATTGTTTTATCAACGGGATTTATGTTCAGAATAAACATTTGACCTTATTTTAATGGTTCTTCTTCTACTTCACTGCGATAATAACCATCCACTTCGGCAAAGAAATTTTGTTTCAGAGAATCCAGAAGTTCGGGGTGTTGGGCCGCCTCGTTCTGATGTTGAGTCCGGTCGGCTTTTACATTGAACAATCCGTATTCACCCAGGTTGCCTAATTCATTTCCGGTCAGGTTGCGTTCGGAACCTTTATAAGGAGGCATCATGATCCAGTCGCCCGAACGGTAAGCCATACGTCCCTGCGCTTCCAATACTACATCTTTGCGGGCAGTTGAAGCTTTTCCGAAGAAAGCATCGAGGTAATTCCGGCTATCCAGCCCTTCCGGCAAATCGGCATGTACCATTGAACCCAAAGAAGCAAGGATATCCACCTGGCAAACCAGCGCATCGGATACAACCGGCTGAATCTTTCCTTTCCAATAAACAAACAAAGGAATATGCGTACCGCCATCAAACAGACTGTACTTGCCTCCGCGAAGTCCTCCTGCAGGAAGATGATTGCCTGCCAACTCCGGAGCACCGTCTTTGTAGCCGTCATTCAATACAGGACCGTTATCGCTGGAGAAGATAATCAGTGTGTTTTCCAACAATCCTTCTTTCTCCAGGTGAGCAAGCAATTCACCGACACACCAGTCCGCCTCAACGATAGCGTCACCACGAGGCCCCATGGTTGTTTTGCCCACAAAACGCTGGTGGGGAGCGCGGGGTACATGAGGTTCGTGCAGGCCGTAGTACAAGAAGAAGGGAGCATCCTTGTGTTCGGTTACAAAATTCTTCACCTTATCTACAAAATAGTCGGCCATGTCCTCGTCTTTCCAACGGGCTTTCTGGCCGCCTTTCATATAACCGATACGGGGTATTCCGTTTACTATGGAGTTATTGTGTCCGTGTGCCCACTGCATCTTCAACATCTCCGGGTGAGAGATGGCAGTCGGTTCTCCTTCAAAATTCTTCTCGTAACTCACTTCGATGGGATCAGCCGGATCGAGTCCCACGACATCGCCGTTTTCCACGTAAACGGTCGGCACACGGTCATTGGTTGCCGCAATCAGGCAAGAGTAATCGAAACCGATTTCCCTGGCACCCGGTTTGACGGTTTCATTCCAGTTGACATTTCCGTCGCCCATACCCAAATGCCATTTTCCAATAGCTCCGGTCACATAACCACATTGCTGCATCATCTTCGGCAAAGTGAACTGATGCTCATTGATGATAAGAGGAGCATCGCCGGGCAGGATTTTTGCATCCTTATTTTTCCACGGATACATTCCGGTCATCAAGGCATAACGACTGGGAGTAGACGTCGCCGAAGTGGCATATCCATTCGTGAAGCAGACTCCTCCATGAGCCAGACTGTCGATATTCGGGGTATGAATGGTAGTCGATCCATAAGCGCTGACATCGCCAAATCCCAGATCATCGGCAAGAATCACAATCACATTCGGTTTCTCTTCTACTTGCTGCGAGGTACAACCTACCAAAGACAATGTAGGAACAAGATAGATTAATTTTTTCATCATATTATGCAGTTAATAACGATGCAAATTTAGCCACCGCTTATCTATTTATATAGAACAAATGTTTAATAATGGGGAGTCATGTCCATCCTATACTTATTCCCCCGAAAAATACATCTTTTACCTCATGAAAATACCCAAAAGAGGGTGTCAGTTCTTCTTTGGGATATTATTGCAACTATTTGGTTCAATATCAAAAAACAGTCTCTATAAGATTATCTACCTTTGTTTCTATCAAAAACTCCTACGAATCACCGTCCGGAAAAGAAGAATTATCATCATACTATTTACTCAAAAAACACACTATCATGAAAAAACTCATTCATACTTTGGCACTACAAAGTATAAAAGTAAAACTCTTGGGGCTATTACTCTTTTTAGCGGGAAACTTACAGGCCTGTTCCGATGAAGGAACCGCATCCATTCAAGTCAATGCGGATGTGCTCTACTTTAACGGTACGGGAGAGACGCAGGAACTGCAGATAGAATCTTCAGGGGAATGGACCGTCACAGTGGCCAAAGGGGGAGAATGGTGTCATTACAAGATGAAAGAAAATGCACCCTCTGTCCTGTCCGTATCCACAGACGCCAATCAAACCGGGAAAGAACGCCTGACCCGGTTAATCATCTCTTCCGGCTCCACAGAAAAAAGAGTGGAAATCTACCAAAGGGCAGCCTCATCCTCCACCACCACTTATCCGCAAGTGGATTCAGATCTGCCTCTTTCTTCATTAACCGATGAACAGGGGAATATTCTGCCTGATTTCAGTAATATCGGCTATATGGGTAGCGAGCAGGAGATTCCCGATGTAAAAGTGGTAGAAACCATCGAAGCGCCCGCAAACGGGGCAGATGCCACCCGGTTAATCCAGAATGCGATCGACAAGGTAGCTCAAATCACTTCCGCAACCAATGGTTTCAAAGGAGCCATCCTTCTGAAAAAAGGACGTTACAGCATTTCAGGAACGTTGAACATCCAATCATCAGGAATCGTACTTCGTGGTGAAGGAGAAGATTCTAAAACGGGAACCGTATTGATTGCCGCAGGAAAAGGACAAAGAACTCTCATTAAATTCGAGGGTACGGGTTCTTCTTCTCCCAGTAGTCCTTCTCTATTCAATATAAAGGATGATTACGTTCCGGTAGGACAGTTCTGGGTGAGGGTTTTAAATCCGTCCTCTTTTCAGGTAGGGGATGAAGTGACCATCTACCGTCCCGGAACCGCCCAGTGGATCAGTGATCTGAAAATGAATCAGATTCCGGAAAGAACCACCGGAGACCCTATTGTGCAATGGACTCCCGAAAGCTACAACCTAAGTTACGAACGCACCATCACTCATATTATAGACGATGCGCTGCACTTCGACAATCCCATCATGATGGCTATGGAAACCCCATATAATAAAGGTGCCGTATTCAAATCGAGCTTCAAAGGAAGAATCAACCGGTGCGGAGTTGAGAATATGCTGATAGAAAGCGAATATACGTCTGATACCGATGAAGACCACGGATGGGTTGCCATAGAATTCAATAAGATGGAGCAGAGCTGGGTGCGTAATATCACTTCCAGGTATTTCGGCAACGGACTGGTTAGTTTGAACTCCGGAACCCGGTATGTAACAGTGAAAGACTGCAAATGCCTGGATGCAAAATCCATCATTACCGGTGGAAGACGCTATTCTTACAATATGAATCAGGCACAGCAGTGCTTAGTGATAGACTGTGAAGCCACCGAGGGACGCCATGACTGTGTTACGGGCAGCAAGGGAGTCGGTCCTAACGCATTTGTCAGAGTCAACATACGGAATGCACATGGAGACACAGGCCCTCACCAGCGTTGGAATGTAGGCACGCTCTATGACAACATCAACAGCGACGGTCCGATCAATATACAGGATCGCAGTAACTGGGGAACAGGACACGGTTGGGCCGGAGCCAATCAGGTACTTTGGAACTGCACCGCCAAAGAAGTATGTGTTCAGAATCCCTGGGTATCGGCGAAGAATTATAGTATAGGAACTAAAGGAACCAAACATGCAGGAGACTTTAAGAATCCGGTTCGTCCGGACGGTGTTTGGGTAAGGGCCAATGCCACCGTATCACCTGCCTCTCTTTTCGAAGCACAGCTGGAATTACGCAAGCGGACGGGAAGACTTTATCATTAAAGAAGTTGCGCAAAAGAAGTTGACGCATTACCTGTCAATTACATACAACAATCCCCTTATTTCAACCCTGTCTTATCAATTAAAAGGGAGAAATAAGGGGATTTTCTTTAGAGGAGTTTCAACCTGTGAGATGTCTATTTACCGATTACCGCATCCCAAGTCGTTGCAAAACGGAAGTTACCGATGTTTCCTTTATAGTTCTTGCGATACCTGTAATAGATTGACTTCAGCCCGTTTTTCAGTTCATCTCCTTCGGCATTTGCAACCAGCCCATTTGCCGGTTCGCCCTGACTCAAATCCGGATTGACATACAAAACAGCCTGCTTCTTGTCATAATCCACTTTCAGTACCAATAAATGCGTCTGATTATAATCGTAAGTTTCAGTACCCTCGGTACAATCCGTACGTACCGCCACACCGAATTTAATCTTGTCTTTCCCTTCACCGGCCACAAACACTTTGCCGCGCACGGCCCTGCTAAGCGGATTAATATCCAAGCCTGCAAAATCATAAAACTTAGTGGAACCCAGTTTCTCGAAATTGACCAGAAAAGCCAGATAATACGCACCACGGGCATACTCCTTATTGCTCTTCGTCAACGGATAAACACTCACCCGGTTCAACTGCCCTTCGCCCGCCAGATTAATCGACGGTCCGCCCTCATTGTAACCTTTATAAGAAAGCGGCTCACCGATAACAGGCCCCTCTTCCACTTCCACCGCTTTCGCATTGAACGCACCATACCAGGTATTGAAACGCGGTGTATCCTGATCGCTCGTATAAACTCCCTTTTCCAACTGATCCCCGGGTTTATACCCTTTCAACAAATTATTCCTTAAGGATTGTGCATGCCCCATCAGAGCAACAGCAACCATGATTACCAATAAACATACTTTCTTCATCATTCGATATTTCATTTAATTTGGATAAAACACTTATTTCTGATAATAAAGGTCGAAAACAATGGTAGCATCAGCAGCATCATTGGAGCCATCCAGTTCATTGATCTGACGAATCAGCATAATACCGATCTTACCGTTCTTCGAACTCTTGAAAACAACTACGCCATTCAGATCGAACCGGTCTCTTCCCACAGACTCACCAGGCTTGATGCTCTGCACAGTGATACGGTCTATCTTCGAAGTTCCATCGAACAAAGCCGGAGTCGCCGTTTCCGAAATTTCCGCCAACTGATCGTTTCTGACTAAATCTATAATGTTCTTCTCCTTTTCGATGCTTTCCTGAAGCACGAGGAATTTAGTCTGAATATCGGCATATCCCGGGAACATCGTGACAGCAGTCTCTTTATCCTTGGCATCATCTTTGGACGTTGTGAAAAGATTCGTCCCGTTACATCTGAAGTTCCTAAGATTATGAGCAATCTTATCGAAATTACCCAAAGCAAAAGCAGGACCGGAATAAGTGTTTGCAATCAAATCTATTTCCGAACGGCGTTTCTTGTTCTCGTCGGCATTTAATGTAGGATCGTCGTTCATGTAGCAGGCAGTCTGTATATCCAACTGGCCGGCATCGGTCACTGTCAACAGACAGCCGAAATCACGATTCTGCGCACTTCCCATCATTTGATTTTTGAACACCAGCACTTTGGCTCCGGGTTCGGGAGGCGTCACTTCTTCTTTCACCGTGCAAGTCACCGCATCAAACATCACCTCTTTCGCTTTGCCATTCATCGTGTAAGCCACTATCAAAGAATAAGAGCCTACCGGCATATTCTCCGGAACGGTGAAAGTCAGATTTCCACTTGCCAGACTACTGTTGGTCATCGGAGTATCTTCGATAGTAAGCAGCTTACGCAGGCTGACTTTCGTTACCACCACCTCTTCCCAGTTACTCATTCCCACCGTTACCGAAGCACCGGCTTTCAAACTACCCAGAGCGGCTTTTGCAGCATTCACGTCTGCAAGCTCAAGTTCCTTTTCTTCGGGTTCCGACTCCGGTTCCTGCACTTCAACAAACCGCTGATAGGTATATGTTTTCTCCGTTTCCGGACTGCCCGTATCATATCCGTAAGTAATCTCTACCGTATTGCCGTCCTCACTTAGTTTGAACCGGTGCTTGTCTCCGCTCTGATAAATCAATACCGATTCATCCACCACACGATATTTGCCCTGCAAATCCACATGTTCGAGTGCCTCCGTCTCTATATTATAGGTACAGATGTACGAAGTGTGATCGGCATTGAAGGTCGCTACAAACTTCTGTGATGTGCTTTCGCGTGTCCAAATTCCCTCCAGCAGGTTATTTCCCAAGTTCTTGTCCCAGTCATCGTCCTTGTCGCAGGATACAAACAGGCAGGACGTAAGAGACAGTAATACATAAGACACCAGATGCAGTGTCCGATTAAAAAGAATGCTTTTTTTCATAATAATATGTTTTTCAATTCAACAAATTCTACGATGGTAAAAATAGACACTTCCTTTCCAATCTATTTTCTAATATGCACCAAAGAATTGCAGATTCCTTTTCGCACTTATAATTTTCCGTCGAAACCTTATAAGAATCGTTCAACTATCTATTTGATGGGGAAAAGGGTACAAAATAATGGGAATCTTTGGGAGGTATTTTACTGTTTTTTGCTATTTTTGTTGCAAGTAAAAACACTCTTTCCTTAAAATCATCCACTTATGAAAAGACTTTTTTGTACATTGCTGTTTGCTATTTCCGTACAGTTTCTTTTTGCCAATCAGCCTTATCATTTCTCTCATTTGTCTGTCAAAGATGGATTATCCCAACTGAACGTCACCTGTATCTATCAGGACAAATTAGGATATATATGGTTTGGTACACGCAACGGACTCAATAAATTCAACGGAAATTCCTTCGAGGTTTACTGGAACCATGCCGACGATCCGCACAGTATCAGTAGCAATATCATTAATTGCATGGCGGAAGATGCAGAAGGCAACCTGTGGATAGGCACAGAAAACGGTCTGAACAGGCTCGACAAGAACAAGAACGAGTTTAAACGGTATCATATCAACCAGCAGGAAAACAAGGACAAGAACAAGATTACCTCACTTTGTCTTGACCAGCAGGGTACCTTATGGATAGGAGCCGCCTCCGAAGGACTGTTTGCCTACACTCCCCAAGGAGATTCCCTGAAAAACATCTCCACCAAAGAGCTGAAAGGGAACTGGGTAAATGACATTATTGAAAGGGACCACAAACTCTACATCGCCTCCTACAACAGAGGACTGCTTATCTACGATTTACAGCAGCAGGCAGTAGTCCGTTCTTTCCAACAAAATTCCGAATCACTGCCTATCCCGTCAAACCGGATCAGAAAAGTGCACATCGACAGAAAAGGAAATATATGGCTGGGAAACGACACACACGGCGTCTATGTCATCAAACACGATCCGGAGGAAGTGGTGTGTTACAATACCCGGAACGGACTATCCAACAATAACGTCCGTTGCATCAACGAGTCTCCCTCGGGTGAAATATGGATAGGCACTTTCGACGGTCTGAACATCCTCAATCCGGTGACCAACCGGATACAAACCTATCGCTACGGCACACAGGGCACATTGAGTCATCATTCCATCTACAGCATTCTGTTCGACCGGATGCAAACCATCTGGATCGGAACGTATGCAGGAGGTATCAGCTACTATAACCCTTACGGACATCTCTTCGACTTTTACAATCCCAGCTCATCCCTAAACAAAACTTTGGGTATCTTAGGTCCTGCCATCGAACACGAAGGGACTTTATACATTGGAGCCGAAGGAGGAGGATTGATTACTTTCGACCTCGAACAGCAGACTTTCCAGCAATACATACTCCCGCACAATCCCGGTGAGTCGATGCAAAGCGTCATTAAAACCGTCTATTACGACAAGAACCGGATTTTATGCGGAACGAGCATCGGGGAAATCTATGAATTCAACCTGCACAATCACCATTTCTCACTGATCTTTCAGAATAATGACCGGAATCCGATTTACCACATCAGTAAAAGCATTTCCGGAGAACTGGTTGTAGGTTCTACAAGTCCGAAAGAGGGACTGATGTTTATTTCAGATACCCCATCGCTCCATGTGCAGACCGAATTTGCCATAAAAGGCGAGGGCACTTTCCGTTTTGCCAGTGTCATCTGTGTATGCGAAATCAGTAACGATGTGTTTCTAATCGGCACTAAAGAGAAAGGCTTATTCTTTTATGACAAGATCAATCACTCCCTGCTTTCCTACAACCACACCAACGGACTAACCGCCAAACATATCAGCAGTATTCTAAAGGACCGTTCCGGCAGGATATGGATCAGCAGCATGGATGGCGGACTAAGTGAATTCAACATCACGACCGAGCAATTCACCACCTACAATGAGAAAAGCGGCTTGCAAAGCAATCAAGTTTGCAAAGTGGTGGAGGGAGCCGACAACAGTTTATGGATCAGCACGCTAAACGGCATTTCGAGATTGGACCTCCGTACCCGGAGCATCACCAATTACAACAAAGAAAGCGGAATACAGATACAGGAGTTTTCTCCCTGTGCAGGATTCCGCCTGTCCGACAACCGGATTTTCTTTGCCGGCAACAACGGTTTTACCCTGTTCAACCCCAATGATATCGTCACCAACCCCAACGTCCCTCCCATTATATTGGACAAACTATATATCAACAACAAACTGGTATGCCCCAACGACGAAGAAAATGTACTGCAGGAGAACATCTCCACCCAAAAGAAGATCGTACTCAATCATAATCAGACCAATATAACCATTGAATACTGTGCGCTGAACTATATCTTCAACAGCAAGAACGAATATTCCTACAAACTGGAGGGATTCGACTCCGACTGGAACAAGGTCGGCAACCGACGTACTGCCTACTATACCAATATTCCGGCCGGAACTTACCGCTTCATCGTGAAAGGCTCCAACAACGACGGAATCTGGAATGAACAGGGAGCCACACTGGAAATCGTTGTCTTGCCTCCCCTGTGGAAGACCTGGTGGGCTTACTTGATATACAGTGTCGTCGCCATTGCCCTGATCGCTTTCATTATCCGCTATTTTACGGAGAAGAAACGCCTGCAAAACAACATCAGGCTCAAACAAATGGAAGCGGAAGTGCACGAAGAGTTTTATCAGGAACGAAACCGCCTCTTCACCAACTTCTCACACGAACTGCGTACGCCGTTGACCTTAATCATGGCTCCATTGGAGGAATTCGTAAAGCGAACGGATCTGGTGGATGATGTCCACTACAAATCCCAGCTAATGCTGCGCAACGCGCAGCGCCTGCTCCGTATCGTCAACAACCTGATGGATCTGCAAAAGAATGAAAGCGGAACCATGAAACTACAAGTTTCCGAGCATGACATCGTCAAGTTCACACACGAAGCGGTAAGCTCTTTTCAGGATCTGGCACTGTACCGGAACATCCATTTAAGGTTCAAACATGCCGTAGACGAGCAACCGGTGTGGTTCGACTGGAACCTGCTGGAAAAAGTTTATTTCAACTTTCTCTCCAATGCTTTCAAGAACGTACCGGACGGAGGTTCCATACGAGTGGAACTGAATGTGAAATCACTCTCCGAACTTGCTATCTTCGTGCCTGCCAGACTGAACAAGTATAAGGACCCGGAAATAAAATACCTCACCGTATCCATTCAGGACAACGGTGTCGGCATTGATCCCGACGAACTGGAGAAAATCTTCCGTCCTTTCTATCAGGTAGCACAAAACGAACATTCCAAATCGGGAACGGGCATCGGACTAAGCCTAAGCAAAGCCATTATAGAAATGCACCACGGAGTGATATGGGCAGACAACGCTCCCGACTCCGGCGCAGTCTTCCAATTTGTCCTGCCTATCGACAAAAACGGTTTCGACCCGGAAACGATGGTAGAATCATCCGCCAATGAAACCGTATTATTTAATGTGGAACTTCCGGACACTGCTTTCGAAGCCGAGCATTCGGGCAAGAAGCAGGCCACGATTCTGATAGTAGAAGACAATCGCGACCTGAACAACTATATCTGTTCCTGTCTGGCGGATAAATACAACGTAATAGGAGTGACCAATGGTGAAGAAGCGCTCGCCAAGGCCATCAACCTGTTGCCAAACTTGATTATCACCGACCTAATGATGCCGAAAATGAACGGTATCGAACTGATCCGGCAACTGAAGAAAGACATGAATACCAGCCATATCCCTATCATCATGGTCACTGCCAAGACGGGTACGAACGATATTAAGGAGGGATACGCCGCCGGAGCGGACGAGTACATCACCAAACCTTTCGACGCTTCGATATTGAAAGTCAGAGTGGACAACATCATTCAAAGCCGGGAAAGGCTGAAAGACCTGTACAGCAAAAACTTCTCTCTCGAATCCCTGGGAGTGGATATGACATCTGTGGACGAGAAATTTATGCAGAATCTATATGCCACTTTGCAGCAGAACATTGCCAATTCCGACCTGAACCTGGATGCTTTCTGCAGAGAACTCGGTTTAAGTAAATCGAACCTCTACCGGAAAATAAAACAGATCACCGGATATTCGCCGAATGAGTTTATCCGTAACTTCCGGTTGGAAACTGCTGCCAAGATGCTGAAAGAGACAGATATGACAATTACAGAAGTATATTGTGCGGTGGGTTATAACAGTCTGGCCTATTTCTCCAATTGCTTCAAGGCATTGTACGGCGTTTCACCAACCGAGTTCAAGAACAAAGCGGAGGGGAAATAACACCTACTGTTATCCTTCAATACGATTAAATGTTTGATTGTTGCACCGTAACAGATTATTATTTCATCATTGTATCTAAGGTTTTTCAGTGCAGAGATTAAGGATTTTCAGTGCAGGAATTAGTGAACTTTTATGCAGTCGGGTAGTCGTCCCGTTGTAAGGTGACAATAGTCACCTTATAGAATGATAAATATCACCTTATAAGATGACATTAGTCACTTTATAATATGACTACCTGTCTTTAGAAGGATGAGAAACTCTAAAGATACAAAATTAAACAGTAAAAAGCAAGAGGGAGACTGGAAATATTGCCTCATCGGCGGAACGGATAGATTGCATTTCCGCACGTTAGTTTGTAATATTCCACCATACGTTTGTAAAATGACGTATTTTTCAGGGAATGTCCGTTTTTACAAGCATTAGAATGGCCTGTGTAATCGACTCTCGTCGGAACGTCCTATTTTTGAGTCAGAAAAACATCGTCGGAGTTTTGTCTCTGCGATCGAAGTAGTTATCAGAAATAGAACAGAAATCTTTTATTTAACAATTTATTAAACTAATATTTATGAAACAGAAAGTAGCTTTCATGCTATTGGTTATTTCGTTCTGGTGTACATCTGCTATTCAAGCACAGACGGGAAGCCAAATTACAGGTAAAGTTGTCGATGCCTCCGGAGAACTCGCAGGAGTCAGTGTGGTGGTAAAAGGAACAACAAATGGAGTGACTACAAACATGGACGGCGAATTTAAATTAGGAAATGTAAAATCCGGCGACGTTCTGAAATTCTCTTTTGTAGGTTATAAAACCCAGGAAGTGAAAGTGGGCAATAAGAAAAGATTCGATATTGTAATGGAAGAAGATGCCCAGACATTGGAAGAGGTAACTGTAGTGGCTGTGGGTTACGGTGACGTCAGAAGACGGGACCTGACCGGTTCTATCGGCAAGGCCAATATAAGTGATATGACGAAAACCCCGGTAAACAATATCGCGGAAAGTCTGGGTGGCCGTATTGCCGGTGTACAGGTGACTTCTACCGACGGAGCTTTGGGGGATAACTTCAATATCGTCATCCGCGGAGCGGGTTCGCTGACGCAAAGCACGGCTCCTCTCTATGTAATAGATGGATTCCCGCAGGAAAATTCCAGCATGAGCGCCCTCAATCCGAATGACATCGCATCTATCGACATCTTGAAAGATGCGTCCGCCACAGCTATTTACGGTTCGCGCGGTGCCAATGGTGTCGTCATCATCACCACCAAACAGGGACAGGCCAGCAAGGCGAAAGTGACTTATAACGGAAGCGTCAGCATAAGCAAAGTCAACAAAACGATGGATATGATGAGCGGTTATGATTTCGCTTTGTTACAACAGGAAATCATGTCGGCAGACGACTTCTCCAATTATTATCTGAAGAATGGCGTCACTCTGGAAGATTACAAAACTTTTAGAGATTATGACTGGCAGGATGAAATCTACCGTACAGCCGTCAGCCACAATCACTATGTGGGATTGAACGGCGGTAGCGACAAAATGAAATATTCGGCTTCGCTCTCTTACAGCAACCAGCAGGGTATTGTTATCAATACGGATTTGAGCCGTTATCAGGGACGTTTCAATTTCAGCCAGCAAATCAATAAGAAGATAAAGGTAAATGCGAATGCGAATTTCGCCAGTAACGTGCAGAACGGAGTCAGTCCGTCGGCACAGGCTTCGTCGATGTCTCATTCCTTATTATACAGTGTTTGGGGATACCGTCCGGTTTCTCCGTCGGGTTCCGACCTGTTGGCGGCCATGTATGATGAAGATGTGTCGATGAGCGATGACTATCGTTTCAATCCGGTACTTTCCGCACGGAATGAATACCGTCGCAACACGACTAATCACCTGCAAGCCAACTTAGGAGTGGAATGGGAAATTATCAAGAACCTGAAATTCAAAACTACCGCCGGATATACGGGACGGGACATCAAAAGAGAAGAGTTTAACGGCAGTCAGACCCGTACAGGTAACTCGCATCCTAAGAATACACAAAGCAAGGGTATCAATGCCAAGCTGACTCAACAGGAAACCAGAAATTACCTGAATGAGAATACGTTGACTTATCAGTTCAACAAGAACAAACACAGTTTCAACGCACTGGCCGGTCTGACTTTCCAGAAATACTCCGATTATACGACCAGTATCACGCAGGATTACATCACGAACGAATCTTTCGGCATGGCAGGTATCGGTAAGAGTGAAGCTACTCCGACGACCACTGCATCGCTGGGCGACAACGCTATGATGTCTTACTTTACCCGTTTCAATTACAATTATAAATCAAAATATTACGCAAACTTTACCATACGTGCCGACGGCTCTTCCAAGTTTGCCAAGGACAATCGCTGGGGATACTTCCCATCCGGTTCGCTGGCATGGACTTTTTCACGTGAGAGTTTTGTAAGCGGGAATCTTCCCTGGCTATCAAACGGTAAATTACGCGCAAGCTGGGGTCTGACGGGTAACAACCGCATCGGAAATTATGATTACATGGCGCAGCTGATTACACACAGCGACTACTATAAATATCCGTGGGACAGCTCTTTCACTACCGGTTATGTACTGAGTTCCATGGCCAACCCCAGCCTGAAATGGGAGACGACCGAACAGTTCGACCTCGGTATCGATCTGGGCTTCCTCAAAGGCCGCATCAACCTGACACTGGACTACTATATCAAAACGACCAAAGACCTGTTATTGAACGCGGAAGTTCCGGCAAGTTCGGGTTATGCCACAGCAACACTGAATATCGGTAAGCTGCGTAACAAAGGTTTTGAAATCACCCTGGAAAGTACCAATATCACAACGAAAGACTTCACATGGAGCTCTAACTTCAACATTGCATTCAACAATAATGAAATTATCGCCCTCAACTCCGGACAGAAAGAAATGCTTAGCTACGTCAGATGGGATAATGCCTACAACAATATGCCTGCTTATATCAGCCGCGTAGGTGAATCTGCCGGAAAACTGTATGGTTACATCTACGAGGGTACTTACAAGTACGACGATTTTAACCAGACCACTAATTCGGACGGCTCCATATCATACAAACTGAAAGACGGAATCCCCAGAATCTCCGACAGTGTACAACCGGGTGACCCCAGATACAAAAAACTGTCCAACGACGGAACCAACAAAATCACCGACGACGACCGTACCATTATCGGCAACGGACAACCGAAACACACGGGAGGATTCACCAACAACTTTGTCTATAAGAACTGGGACTTGAATATCTTCCTGCAATGGAGCTATGGAAACGATATTCTGAATGCAAACAGAATGGTTTTCGAAAATCCGAGCAACCGGACCAATACGAATATGTTCGCCTCTTACAACAACCGCTGGAGCGCAGCCAATCCTACCAGTGACATGCCGAGAGCGCAAGCTCTGGACGCCAAACATTACAGTTCTCTGTACGTGGAAGACGGCTCTTTCCTAAAGTTAAAGACCATCTCTTTAGGATACAACTTAGGAAGAAAAGCACTCTACAAACTGGGTATTCAGGCAGCCAGAGTGTACTTCTCCGCTGAAAATATAGCCACCCTCTCGGGATATTCCGGTTCAGACCCGGAAGTTTCCGTCCGCAACAGCGTATTGACTCCCGGATTCGACTGGTCTTCCTGCCCGCGTTCATTCAATGCATCATTTGGCGTAAACATAACATTTTAAAGAGTATTCAACATGAAAAAGATATATCGCAATTTAAAGACCGCTGTACTGGCATTAGGATGTATGTCCTTATTACTGTCATCCTGTTCAGACTTCCTGGATAAAAACCCGCATGATTTCGTCTCTCCCGAAATCTTCTACAAAAATGAAAGTGACTGTATGATGGCACTGGCCGGAGTTTATTGGACACTGGCTACCGACCATGTATACGGTGAGAGGTACTCGAATATCCTATCCAATACCGATGACTTGAGTTACTATGCCCGCCTGAACCAAAGCGGTCAGGTTTATACCAACTCACACAATTCAAGTAATAATGATATTTACCAGACGTGGACGCAGCTCTATTCCGGTATCAACAACGCCAACGTATTATTGGACAATATCGATGCAGCCAACATTCCGGATGCAGCCGTGAAGAACCGTATTAAGGGAGAAGCCAAATTCCTGCGTGCCTACTACCACTTTCTGCTTGTACAGAGCTGGTATGAAGTACCCATCCGCACGGAAACCGTGACCGACATCAATAACAGCTCCCTTGCGGCAACTCCGCATGCAGAAGCCATTGACTGGATTATCAAGGAGATGGAAGACTGCATCGACCTGGTGGATGACTCCAAATACGACCTGTCTCCATCACACGTCAAAAAGACGACTGTTCAAGGCATATTGGCACGCGTCTGCTTATGGCGTGCCGGATCGCCCTCCAATGGCGGCAAGGAGTTTTATGAAAAAGCGGCCAAGTATGCCAAGGCTGTGTATGACTCGCATAAGCACAAACTGTATCAGGGAGACATCTATGCGATCTGGAAAAACATCGCTTCCGACAAGTATGATACGGAATACAATGAAAGTATGTGGGAAGTGGAATTCATCGGTACCCGCGTAGACGGCAAGTTTACCTACTCACGCATAGGAAACACTATCGGAAACTGGCAGGAAAACACCTCTTCCACCGGTAAGGGATATGCCTACGGGTTCTATTGCGGTTCACTGATCTTATGGGATTTGTTCGAGAAAAACCCCGGTGACTTACGTCGCGACTTATCAATGGCTACTTACAAGCTCGACGCCAGCGACGCCGCGGTATACTGGAAAGATACGGAAATCGTGACACGCCGTTGCGGCAAATACCGCAGGGAATGGACCACTACTTCTCCTAAAGAGAAGAACAACGACCAGATCAACTATCCGGTGCTGCGTTATGCCGATGTGCTGCTCATGCTGGCCGAAGCCGAGAACGAAGCCGGTAAAGCTCCTACTGACCTGGCCTACGATGCAATCAATGAGGTACGCGAACGTGCCGGAATCGATAAAGTGGAGAACCTGTCATACGCGGAATTCCAACAGGAAGTGCGCGATGAAAGAGCCCGCGAACTCTGTTTCGAGAGTCTGCGCAAGTACGACCTTATCCGCTGGGGAATCTATTATGATGCCGCTCATAACAAACTAACTGAAGCCACGAACGACAAACGGTGGACTACCAGCGGGTATTATAAAGCAGCTAAAGAATATGCAGCCAATACGGAAGAAAGGCATCAGTTCCTGCCTATTCCGATGAAAGAATTGGGAGTGAACTTACTTCTGAAACAAAACTCTTATTGGAGTAACGCAGCAGAATAGTCTTATCTCCCCGTTTTGAGAAACATTATACCCCCAACAGAAAAACCATGAAACAGCTATTAATTACAGTCCTTTTGTCAGGAAGTTGCGGATTTCTTGCTGCACAAAAAACAGTTAAAACACCTGCCATATATAAACCTGTCCGTACCGAGATGTATAAAAAGGGATGGATAGACTTTAACAAGAACGGGGTGAAGGACATCTATGAAGATCCTTCAGCACCTGTCGATGCACGCATCGAGGATTTGCTCAAGCAGATGACGCTGGAAGAAAAGACCTGTCAGATGGTCACTCTGTATGGATATAAGAGGGTATTAAAGGATGATCTGCCCACTCCCGAATGGAAGAACCAGTTGTGGAAAGATGGTATCGGAGCCATTGACGAGCACCTGAACGGATTTCAACAATGGGGACTTCCTCCATCGGACAATGAATATGTCTGGCCTGCTTCCCGTCATGCGTGGGCGTTGAATGAGGTGCAGCGGTTCTTTATAGAAGAAACCCGGTTGGGTATTCCTACCGATTTCACCAACGAAGGGATTCGTGGGGTAGAAAGTTACAAAGCAACGAACTTTCCTACTCAACTCGGATTAGGACATACCTGGAATCGGGAACTCATCCGCCAGGTCGGTGTCATCACCGGACGGGAAGCCCGTATGCTGGGGTATACCAATGTTTACGCGCCCATACTCGATGTGGGGCGCGACCAGCGGTGGGGACGTTATGAAGAAGTGTACGGGGAGTCTCCTTATCTGGTAGCTGAACTGGGCATTGAAATGGTACGGGGGATGCAGCAGGATTATCAGGTGGCTGCCACGGGAAAGCATTTCATCGCTTACAGTAACAACAAAGGCGGGCGTGAAGGTATGTCCCGCGTCGATCCGCAGATGTCTCCGCGCGAGGTTGAGATGGTTCATGTTTATCCTTTCAAGCGGGTGATCCGTGAAGCGGGATTGCTGGGAGTGATGAGTTCTTACAATGATTATGACGGGTTTCCTATCCAAAGCAGCTATTACTGGCTGACTACCCGCCTGCGCGGAGAGATGGGATTTCGTGGGTATGTTGTTTCCGACAGTGATGCTGTGGAGTATCTTTATACCAAACATAATACTGCCAAGGATATGAAAGAGGCGGTAAGGCAAAGCGTAGAAGCCGGATTAAATGTCCGTTGCACGTTCCGCTCTCCCGATTCTTATGTATTGCCGTTGAGGGAATTAGTGAAAGAGGGAGGATTGAGTGAGGAGGTCATCAATGACCGGGTACGGGATATTCTGCGTGTCAAGTTTTTAGTCGGACTGTTCGATCATCCGTATCAGACAGATTTGAAAGGGGCGGATGAAGAAGTGGAGAAAGCAGAAAACGAGGAAGTCGCCCTGCAGGCTTCCCGGGAATCGATCGTACTGCTGAAAAACGATCAAGACGTGTTACCGCTGGATATTTCAGGTATCAAGAAGATAGCGGTTTGCGGACCGAATGCGGATGAATGTTCTTATGCATTGGGACATTATGGGCCGTTGGCGGTAGAGGTGACTTCCGTACTGAAAGGTATTCAAGAGAAGACGGACGGGAAAGCGGAAGTGCTTTATAGCAAAGGATGCGAACTGGTAGATGCGAACTGGCCGGAATCGGAATTGATTGATTTTCCGCTGACAGAAGAAGAGCAAAAGGAAATAGACAAAGCTGTCAGTCAGGCAAAAGAGGCGGATGTAGCGGTAGTTGTATTGGGAGGCGGACAGCGTACGTGCGGAGAGAACAAATCCCGCAGTAGTCTCGATCTGCCGGGGAGGCAACTTGACCTGTTGAAAGCAGTAGTGGCTACGGGCAAACCTGTCGTACTGGTGCTTATCAACGGAAGACCTTTGTCTATTAACTGGGCTGACAAGTTTGTTCCCGCCATTCTCGAAACGTGGTATCCGGGAGCGAAAGGTGGAAAAGCGGTAGCCGACGTGCTTTTCGGAGATTATAATCCGGGCGGTAAACTAACTGTCACTTTCCCGAAAACAGTGGGACAAATTCCTTTCAATTTCCCGTGCAAACCGTCTTCTCAAATTGATGGGGGGAAGAATCCGGGAATGGATGGCAATATGTCACGTGCCAACGGTGCATTGTATGCTTTCGGATATGGCTTGAGTTATACCTCTTTCGAATATTCCGACCTGAAAATAACTCCGGCAGTTATCACTCCTAATCAAAAGACGTATGTCACCTGCAAAGTGACGAATACAGGCAAACGGGCAGGAGATGAAGTAGTACAGCTCTATGTGCGCGATGTGTTGAGCAGCGTCACTACGTACGAGAAGAACCTGACCGGATTTGAACGAATCCATCTGAAGCCGGGCGAAACAAAGGAAGTTTCTTTTCCCATTGACCGGAAGGCATTGGAATTGCTGAACGCGGATATGCATTGGGTAGTAGAGCCCGGTGATTTCACACTGATGGTAGGGGCTTCTTCTACGGATATTCGTCTGAACGGCACGTTAACGGTGGTTGACTGCATAAACGACTCTACTCCGCAAAACAAGGAAAACGAAGCTCCGATAAGTGCAAGTACGAATCAGGAAACGGTGAATAACGTGGTGGATAACAACCCTACCACTTTCTGGGAGGGAAACAAAGGGGATTACATCACCTTTGCCTTACAGAACGAAGCGAAAGTGGATGGCATTTCCATTGCCTTTCATCGCGATAACGGACTGGAAACCGATTTTGAAATACAGCTTTCCAGTGGTGGCGGACAGTTCCTGACGGTGTACTCCGGCACAGTGAAAGAGTATCATAAGCTGTTGAACTTTCCTTTTAAAGGAACTACTGCCAGCGACCTGCGTATCGTGTTAGGCAGTGACAGAGTGGGCATTACAGAAATCAAATTACCTCAAATTAAAAAATAAGATATATGAAAACCAGACTATTCCTCTTACTTATTATGTATCTGTTTATTCTGCCGTCGGCATCAGCACAACAGAAAGAATATTCGTTGTGGTACAGTCAGCCTGCACCTAATGAAGGAGCTGAAAACATTGTAAAGAGTCGCGGATTCCCTTATGACAAATATTGGGAGAGATGGTCTTTACCCATAGGGAACGGATATATGGGGGCTTGCATATTCGGACGCACGGATACGGAGCGTATTCAGTTGACAGAAAAAACATTCGGCGTCAAAGGACCGTACAAGAAAGGGGGCATCGGCAACTTTGCGGAAATATATATAGAGGGTATTCACCATGACCAGCCATTGAACTACAAACGTTCACTGCGCCTCAACGATGCCATCTCTACGGTAAACTACCAATACGAGGGTGTGAACTATACAAGGGAATATTTCGCCAACTACCCAAGCAATGTAATCGTCGTAAAGCTCAAAGCGGACCAACCCGGAAAGATTTCGTTCACTCTTCGTCCCGTGCTTCCTTACCTGCACGAATATAACGACGAAGGAACCGGACGTACAGGCAAGGTATCAGCACAGAATGACTTGATTACCCTGACCGGAGATATACAGTTTTTCCGGCTGCCGTATGAAGCGCAGATTAAAGTAATTCCCAGTGGGGGACAGCTAAAAGCGATGAACGACGAATCGGGAAACAACGGAACCATCCGCATACAACAGGCTGACAGCGTAGTGTTACTGATTAATGCACAAACTGCTTATCAACTGAAAAGTTCGGTATTCACGGCATCTCCGGAAAACAAGTTTACCGGAAACGAGCATCCGCACCGTGCTGTCAGCCAATGCATACAGAAAGCGGCCGACAAAGGATATGAGGCATTGTGCAAAGAGCATATAGCCGATTATCAGTCTCTCTTCAGCCGGGTGGACTTGCGTCTTTGTGATGAGACTCCCGGTATACCGACTGACAGCCTGTTGCACGACTATCAGAGAGGAAAAGAAAGTTTATATATGGATGAATTATTGTTCCAGTACGGACGTTATTTATTAATCGCTTCGTCGAGAAAGGGTTCGTTACCACCCCACCTTCAGGGAGCATGGAGCCAGTATGAATATGCGCCCTGGTCCGGAGGCTACTGGCATAACATCAATATACAAATGAATTACTGGGCTGCCTTTAACACGAATCTGGCGGAAGTATTTATTCCTTATGTGGAATACAATGAAGCTTTCCGTCAATCGGCCAACGAGAAAGCGACAAGTTATATCAAAAAGAATAACCCTGACGCCTTATCGGCCATCCCCGAAGAAAACGGATGGACCATCGGAACAGGGGCAAACGCTTTCTCAATAGATAGCCCCGGCGGACATTCGGGACCTGGAACGGGAGGATTCACCACCAAATTATTCTGGGATTATTATGATTTCACCAGGGATGAAGATATACTGAAGAAACACTCTTATCCCGCCATGCTGGGTATGGCCAAATTTCTTTCGAAAACTCTGAAACCGACAGAGGAAGGATATTTGCTGGCTGATCCGTCTTCTTCGCCTGAACAATATCATAACGGTACGACCTACCAGACGAAAGGTTGTGCATTCGATCAGGGAATGATTTGGGAGAGTTTTCATGATGTATTGAAAGCAGCGGATATCCTGAAAGAGGAGTCGCCTTTCCTCCGGACGATAAAAGAGCAGATTGGCAAACTGGATGCCATCCAGATCGGAGAATCGGGGCAGATAAAGGAATATCGTGAAGAAAAAAAGTATAGTGACATCGGAGATCCGCGCCATCGCCATATTTCGCATTTATGCGCACTCTATCCGGGTACGCTGATTAATGCGGAGACTCCCGAATGGTTGAAGGCGGCTACCGTAACTTTAAACAACCGGGGAGATAAATCGACAGGATGGGGTGTCGCCCATCGTTTAAACTTATGGGCACGGGTAAAAGACGGGGATATGGCGTACCAACGATACCAGCTGTTATTGAAGAAATACATCCTCGAAAACCTGTGGAATATGCACCCGCCTTTCCAGATTGACGGAAACCTGGGAGGGACTGCCGGAGTAGCAGAAATGTTGATTCAAAGTCATGAAGGGTATATCAACCCTCTCCCCGCCCTGCCGGCTGCATGGAGAGACGGAAGTTATGAAGGTTTGGTAGCCCGGGGAAACTTTGTAGTTTCCGTTTTCTGGAAACAGGGACTCATGACTCAAATGGATGTCTTATCCAGAGCGGGTGGCGAATGCGTCATTCAATACAAGGATATTGCCAATTTTACAATCAAAGACGCCAAAGGAAAGAAAGTGAAAACTATCCGGGAAAGTAAGAACCGCATCAGATTTGCCACCCAAAAAGGAAATACCTATTACTTAAACCATTAATAAAAGATATGAGACTGAAAAAACAAATAGCGATTCTGGCACTGGGAGCAGGTTTCGCCGGCTGCACTCCCCAACCGGCAACCAACCTCATTGAAGATAACATGGAGTTTGCACAGCAACAACTCCGGTTTGCTTTTGATGAGATAGATTATGCCATCGTCAATGAGTCACCCGAAAGCCGCGCAAAACGGGAAAAGAACGGTTGGGGAGAATTGACCAACCCCCGCAATTCGGAACCGGACGGGACACTGAACTTGGTGCCGTCCAAAGACTGGACAAGCGGATTCTTTCCGGGAGAACTTTGGTTCCTTTACGAATATACCCAAAACAATTTCTGGAAAAAGAAAGCCCAGCAACATACTGATATATTAGAGAAGGAAAAGATGAACGGAAGTACTCACGACATGGGTTTTAAAGTCTATTGCAGCTTTGGCAACGGATACCGTCTGACGCAAGATGAACACTATAAAGAGGTCTTGCTGCAATCAGCACGCACACTCGCTATGCGCTTCAAACCGGCGGCAGGGATTATCCGGTCGTGGGATCATAGTACGGCCAAATGGCTATGTCCGGTGATTATTGATAATATGATGAACCTTGAACTGCTGTTCTGGGCTACTAAGGAGAGCAAAGACTCTACGTTTTACCGGATAGCGGTCGATCATGCAAGAACTACGATGAAGCATCATTTCCGGCCTGATTTCAGCAGTTATCATGTGATAGATTATGATACAATTACAGGGCAGGTATTAAAAAAGAATACTCATCAGGGCTTTGCCGATGAATCTGCCTGGTCACGCGGACAGGCATGGGCGCTCTACGGATATACGATGTGTTATCGCGAAACCCGGTTACCGGAGTTTTTGGAGCAGGCACAAAACATAGAGAAGTACCTCTTTACTCATCCCAATATGCCGGAGGATCTTATTCCTTACTGGGATTTCGATGCGCCCGGTATACCCGACGAGCCACGTGATGTTTCAGCGGCTACGGTCATCGCTTCGGCACTTTATGAACTTAGCCTGTATGATCTTGAAAAGGGGGAACGCTACAGGAGCAATGCGGATAAGATCATAGAGAACCTGACGAAGCATTATCGCGCTACGCTAAAGAAAGACAACGGTTTCCTGTTATTGCACAGCACGGGTACCAAACCGACTAATACGGAAGTGGACGTACCTATTGTCTATGCCGACTATTATTTCATAGAAGCGTTGATGCGTAAAAACAAATTAGAAAAAACGGGTAAACTGTTTTAATATTAAATCATGTCGGTAAGAAAACGGAGTATTTAATTGTTTAAACTAACAGATAAAACCATGAAGAAATCTACTAAATTATGGATGGTCATTCTCTTCCTATTCACCGGAGCAGGAAGGGTAACTGCTCAAATTCCATCTACCAGAATATACGACGGAGAGAAACTGGCTAAGGTAAAAGCCCGTATGGAGTCAAAAGAATATGCATCTGCCATCACTAAATTGATGAATGAGGCGGACAAAGCCCTGAAAAGTAAACCTGTCTCCGTGATGGATAAAACGATGGTTGCGGGTAGCGGGGACAAACACGACTACATTAGTATGGGACCTTACTGGTGGCCCGATCCGACGAAACCCGACGGTCTGCCTTATATCCGCAAAGACGGAGTACGCAACCCTAATGCAACGAGTGACTGTACGAACATCGGAAAGACAATTAATGATATATCGACTTTAGGAATCGCCTACTATTTCTCCGGCAATGAGAAATATGCAGCCAAAGCTGCTGAACTCACCCGCATCTGGTTTCTGAACCCTGAAACTCGCATGAATCCCAACATGAATTATGCACAAATGATTCCGGGTCATAATGGGAACAAGGGCAGAGGGTTCGGCATGATTGATGTTTATTCGTTTATCAATTTACTGGATGCAGTAGAGATGATGAATACTTCCACCGCCTTTACAACAGCAGACCGTTCCGGTCTGAAAGATTGGTTTACCGATTATCTGGAATGGATTCGCACCAGTCCTGTAGCCGACGAGGCACGGACATCTGAAAATAATCATGGGGTATCTTTCGACGTGCAACAAACGGTGTATGCGCTCTTCACCGGAGATTCTGTCCTGGCACGGAAGACAATCAGTGAGTTTGCAAAGTTACGATTGTTCCCACAAATCGAACCCGACGGCAGACAACTTAGAGAACTGGAGCGCACCAACGGACTTAGTTACACAAACTACAATCTGGCTCTTATAATGGATATGTGTGCAATCGGCCATACATTAGGTATAGATGTCTACAACAGCACTTCCAAAGACGGGCGTTGCATCGCGAAAGCATTGAAGTATATGGCTTCTTTTATCGGCAAGCCACAAAGTGAGTTTCCATACCAGCAAAGCAGGGATTGGGAAAAAGAGTTGCAAACAAGTTGTTGGATATTGCACCGTGCTTCTTTCTATGACAATAAATCGGGTTGGGAGGAGATCTGCCAAAAATATCTGAAGCCATCCAGCACGGACAGAAGGCGATTGTTATATAGTTTAGAATAATTCAATAGGTATATTATAAATATTACACGACATCGGAATAGATTAAGATGTTTCTGAATAAGATATTACCAGATTCTGACAAGATTGGGTAATGTCTTATTTTTATAATGAGGAAAATTGTTACCTTTGTTATATCTTATATTTGCAATAAGATTAAATCTAATTTTTCCTCTTATGAAAATAATTAAAGCCGCCCGCATCGTTATCCTCATTACCGGACTAGTAGTAGCCGGAGTGTTCTTTTCATCCCCTGTTTCTGCCCAGGATATTTCGGGAACCTGGCATGGAAAACTTTCCATTCCCACCGGTTCATTGACTATTGTATTCCATATCAGTCAAACAGAACAGGGAACTTATGTGACGACATTGGACAGCCCCGACCAGGGAGCTAACGGCATAAAGACGCAGACTACTTCTTTCAATGATTCTATATTGACGATCCAGATACCCATTATCCATGCCTCTTACAAAGGAAAATTGGATAGTAATCAAACAATCAGTGGGACGTTTACACAGGGAATGCCTATTCCATTGAATTTGGAAAAGGGAGAAGCCGGTCGCCCCAAGCGCCCACAGGAGCCTCAACCGCCTTTCCCTTACAAAAGCGAAGAGGTCATTGTGAGGAATGAGCAGGATGGCATCAGCCTTGCCGGAACATTGACTCTTCCCCAAAAGGGAACTAAGTTTCCGGCAGTGGTTATGGTGACAGGGAGCGGTGCACAGAACCGGGATGAAGAAATCATGGGACACAAACCTTTCCTCGTCATCGCCGATTATCTGACCCGGAACGGAATTGCCGTACTTAGGTGTGATGATAGGGGAACTGCCGCTTCACAAGGTAATCATGCAACAGCTACCAATGAGGATTTTGCCACAGATACGGAGGCTGCTATCAATTATCTGCGCAGCAGAAAAGAAATTAATGCGAAGAAAATCGGTATCATCGGACATAGTGCGGGCGGAATCATTGCATTCATCGTTGCAAAAAAAGATCCGTCGATCGCATTTGTCGTTTCATTGGCAGGGGCCGGTGTGAAAGGCGACAGTCTGATGTTGAAGCAGGTAGAGTTAATATCTAAGTCCCAGGGAATGCCGGATGCAGTCTGGCAAGGGATGAAACCGTCTATACGAAACAGGTACGCCATACTGCAACAAACGGATAAGACTCCCGAAGAGTTACAGAAAGAATTATATGCAGACATTACCCAAACAATGTCTCCCGAACAGCTGAAAGATTTAAATACCATCCAGCAGATATCTGCACAAATCAGTTCGATGACTTCTCCGTGGTATCTGCATTTTATGCGATATGATCCGGCCGAAGACTTGAAGGAACTAAAATGTCCGGTTCTGGCACTAAACGGAGAAAAAGACATTCAAATGGATGCCGCCATGAACCTGACCGCCATCCAAGAAAGAATCACTGGAAATGGAAATACAAATGTAACTATCAAAGCCTATCCCAACTTAAACCATCTGTTTCAGACTTGCGAAAAAGGAACACTGGCAGAATACGGGCAACTGGAGGAAACCATCAGCCCGGAAGTTTTAAAAGATATCGCGGAATGGATTCTAAAGCAAACGAAATAGTCGCTTTATCCATCTTCCAACCTCCCGGCAATCATCTTGCTACACACTAGCATTGTATAAATTGATTTAAATCAAAATCGTCCGGTCTGAACTCACCTTGAAAGATTTTGTTTTACCTTTGCAGCCGAAATAAAAAAAGCGGCAGGTAAAAAGGTAAAAAGCAACAGGTATTAGGTAAAGTTTGGTATGAAGAAGAGTCTTATTGCATTGGCGTTCGGTACACTGGGATTGGGTATTGCCGAATTTGTGATGATGGGAATTTTGCCCGATGTGGCAAAAGATTTAGGTATTAGTATTCCTACCGCAGGGCATTTCATATCTGCTTATGCATTAGGAGTCTGTGTCGGTGCCCCTGTACTGACATTGGCCCGCAAATATCCATTAAAACATATTCTGTTGGTATTAGTTACCTTGATTATGATAGGTAACATCTGTGCGGCTATGGCTCCCAATTACTGGGTGCTACTCGTTGCCCGTTTCATCTCCGGCTTACCTCATGGCGCATACTTCGGAGTAGGCTCTATTGTTGCCGAGAAACTGGCCGATAAAGGTAAAGGCTCGGAAGCCGTCTCCATCATGATTGCGGGAATGACCATTGCCAACCTATTCGGTGTACCTCTGGGAACTTCTTTAAGTACCATGCTTTCCTGGCGTGCCACCTTCCTCTTAGTCGGCATTTGGGGAATTGTTATCATGTACTATATCTGGCGATGGGTTCCCCATGTAGAAGGTTTGCAGGACACCGGCTTTAAAGGGCAGTTCCGTTTTCTTAAAACTCCGGCTCCGTGGTTGATTCTCGGTGCTACAGCCTTAGGAAACGGCGGTGTATTCTGTTGGTATAGCTACATCAATCCGCTGCTTACCCATGTGTCCGGCTTCTCCACAGAAAGCATTACGCCTTTAATGATCCTTGCCGGTTTCGGTATGGTGATGGGAAACCTGATTAGTGGCCGTCTCTCCGATCGTTACACTCCCGGAAAGGTGGGAACTGCCGCACAAGCACTCATCTGCATGATGTTATTGCTTATTTTCTTCCTTTCTCCATACAAATGGGCAGCCGCCCTGTTAATGTGCCTTTGTACGGCTGGACTGTTTGCTGTATCCAGTCCGGAACAGATATTGATTATCCGTGTAGCAAAAGGAGGAGAAATGTTGGGAGCAGCCTGCGTACAGGTTGCGTTCAATCTCGGAAACGCCATCGGTGCCTATGTAGGCGGACTGGCTGTTAGTGGCGGATACCGTTATCCTGCCCTGACAGGTGTACCGTTTGCCTTGATCGGATTCACTTTGTTCTTGATTTTTTATAAGAAATACCAGGCAAAATACTAAAACTCTATCAAAATACCTATCTTTGCAGTCAGATTATCGATAACTAAATAAAACGAAATAGATAAATGGCATTGCAATGTGGTATTGTCGGACTACCGAACGTGGGTAAGTCGACTCTTTTCAACTGTTTGTCGAACGCAAAGGCACAAGCGGCAAACTTCCCTTTCTGTACAATTGAACCGAATGTAGGTGTAATTACCGTTCCTGACGAACGTCTGAACGCACTGGCTGAATTGGTACATCCCCAACGAATTGTTCCTACAACTGTAGAAATCGTAGATATCGCCGGACTGGTGAAAGGCGCAAGCAAAGGTGAAGGACTGGGAAACAAGTTCCTAGCCAATATCCGTGAAACAGATGCAATCATCCACGTGCTCCGTTGTTTCGATGACGACAACGTGACACATGTAGACGGTAGCGTAAACCCCGTCCGTGACAAAGAAATCATCGACTACGAACTTCAATTGAAGGACTTGGAAACGATTGAAAGCCGTATCCAGAAAGTACAGAAACAGGCGCAGACGGGTGGAGACAAAGCTGCAAAGTTAGCTTATGATGTACTTGTCCAATACAAAAATGCTCTGGAACAGGGTAAATCTGCACGTACAGTGACTTTCGAAACGAAAGACGAACAAAAGATTGCTCACGAACTGTTCTTATTGACCAGCAAACCGGTGATGTACGTTTGCAACGTTGATGAAGCAAGCGCAGTGGGTGGCAACAAATACGTAGATATGGTGCGTGAAGCTGTAAAAGACGAGGATGCTCAAATCCTGATTGTTGCAGCCAAGACAGAAGCGGACATTGCCGAACTGGAAACGTACGAAGACCGCCAGATGTTCCTTGCCGAAGTAGGCTTGGAAGAATCAGGTGTAGCACGCCTTATCAAATCAGCTTATAAACTATTGAATCTTGAAACCTATTTCACAGCCGGCGTGCAGGAAGTACGCGCCTGGACTTACGAAAAGGGATGGAAAGCTCCTCAATGTGCTGGTGTTATCCATACTGACTTTGAAAAAGGTTTTATCCGTGCCGAAGTTATCAAATACGAGGACTATATTCAATACGGATCGGAAGCAGCTGTGAAAGAAGCCGGAAAGCTGGGTGTGGAAGGAAAAGAATATATAGTGCAGGACGGAGACATCATGCATTTCCGTTTCAATGTGTGATTATCAGTCATCACCAACGACTCATTAATTATTAATTCGCTAATAACATGAAGTATCTCATCGCAGGAACTGGAGGTGTAGGCGGCAGTATCGCAGGATTTTTGTCGCTGGCAGGCAAAGATGTAACCTGTATTGCCCGTGGTGCTCATTTGCAAGCAATACAAACGGATGGTTTAAAACTGAAGTCGGATTTAAAAGGCGAACATACGCTCCGGATTCCGGCAACTACCGCTGAAGAATTCAATGGAAAAGCGGATGTGATATTTGTATGCGTAAAAGGTTACTCGGTCGATTCTATTGTAGAACTCATTCAAAGAGCCGCTCACAAAGACACGGTTGTCATCCCCATACTGAATGTGTATGGAACAGGACCGCGGATACAGAAACTTGTTCCGGGAGTTACCGTTCTGGATGGTTGCATCTATATTGTGGGGTTTGTATCCGGCACAGGAGAAATCACCCAGATGGGGAAAATATTCCGGTTAGTGTATGGCGCTCATCGCGGCACTATCGTTAAAACCGGATTACTGGAAGCCATCCAACAGGATTTGCAGGAAGCAGGTATCAAAGTAGACCTTTCACCGGATATCAACCGGGATACATTTATCAAATGGTCGTTTATTTCTGCAATGGCTTTAACAGGGGCATACTACGATGTTCCGATGGGTGAAGTTCAAAAACCGGGAAAGATACGGAATACATTCATCGGACTCACTACAGAGAGCGCTGCTTTAGGAAAGAAGCTAAGTGTGGAATTTCCGGAAGACCCTGTCACTTACAATCTGAAAATCATCGATAAACTGGATCCCGAAAGCACTGCTTCCATGCAGAAAGATCTGGCACGCGGACACGAATCCGAGATACAGGGACTGCTTTTCGATATGATTGCAGCAGCCGAAGAACAAGGGATTGACATACCGACCTACCGGATGGTTGCAGAAAAATTCAAAGAATAGCCACTAGAGAAAGAATGAAACCTATTAAATAAATAATACTACCAAGCCTATGTATTCACTTCTCAACATCAACTGGAACCCGAATCCCGAACTATTCAACCTGTTCGGTATTTCTATCCGTTATTACGGATTATTGTGGGCAGTAGGAATATTCTTTGCTTATGTTATTGTTCACTACCAGTTCCGGGATAAAAAGATAGAAGAAAAGAAGTTTGATCCGCTTTTCTTTTACTGTTTCTTTGGTATTCTGATCGGCGCCCGTCTGGGACACTGTTTATTCTATGATCCGGGATACTATCTGTCACATTTCTGGGAAATGATTCTTCCCATCAAGTTTATGCCGGATGGAAACTGGAAGTTTACCGGATACGAGGGATTGGCCAGCCATGGTGGCACACTAGGATTGATAGTCGCACTTTGGCTGTATTGCCGTAAGACAAAGCTCCATTATATGGATGTATTGGATATGATTGCCGTAGCCACTCCAATCACAGCCTGTTTCATCCGCCTTGCCAACCTGATGAACTCCGAAATCATCGGCAAGCCGACTGATGTACCCTGGGCGTTTATATTCGAGCGTGTAGATATGCAGCCCCGTCATCCGGGACAACTTTACGAGGCTATCGCCTATCTTATCCTATTCTTCATCATGATTTATCTGTACAAGAATTACAGTAAGAAACTGCACCGCGGCTTCTTCTTCGGACTTTGTTTGACTTACATCTTTGTCTTCCGCTTCTTCATCGAGTTCCTGAAAGAGAACCAAGAAGCATTTGAAGACCACATGATGTTCAATATGGGCCAATGGTTAAGCGTTCCATTTATCATCATAGGCGTTTATTTCATGTTCTTCTATGATCGGAAGAAAGTAGAAAAGAAATGAAACATATCATAGATATAGAAACTTGGGGAGCGGACAGGAAAAGCAATCACCAAAGAAGGCAAATTAGTAATGCCTATCGCTATGACCATTCATCATGGATTTGTAGACGGGCATCATCTTTCATTGTTTTACAGGAAAGTAGAAGAGTTACTAAAATAAAGCACAAACAAGGATTATCATTCTCCCCCATTGCTTCATATTACAGACTTTAAATTAAGGGGAAATAATTATTTCCCCCTGACTATCTTCTTGATATCATTCAGCTTATTCAATGCTTCAATCGGAGTGAGATTATTCACATCCAAATTCAGAATCTCATCACGAATCTGGCAGAGAATCGGATCATCCAGTTGGAAGAAACTTAACTGCATCCCTCCACGGTTCTCGCTCACTTCCGTCAACGGTTTACCGGAAATTCCTTGTTGGCGATTGTCAGATTCGAGCTGCTTCAGTATCTCATTGGCACGTTTCACAATACTTTTCGGCATACCGGCCATCTTTGCCACGTGAATACCGAAAGAGTGCTCACTACCACCCCGCTCCAGCTTACGAAGGAAGATTACCTTATTATCAACTTCTTTCACCGATACATTATAATTCTTGATACGTTTGAAGGATTTCTCCATCTCATTCAACTCATGATAATGCGTAGCAAATAAGGTACGTGCTTTAGCTTTCGGATGCTCATGGATATGCTCTACGATTGCCCAAGCAATGGAAATACCGTCATAAGTAGACGTACCACGACCCAACTCATCAAACAACACCAGACTTCGGGAAGAAACATTATTTAGAATATCTGCCGCTTCATTCATCTCTACCATGAATGTTGATTCTCCGACCGATATATTATCACTCGCTCCTACACGAGTGAATATCTTGTCTACCAAACCGATGTGCGCACTCTCCGCAGGAACAAAGGAACCGATTTGAGCCAATAGCGTAATTAATGCCGTCTGACGTAAAAGCGCAGACTTACCGGCCATGTTTGGACCTGTAATAATAATAATCTGCTGCGTAGTATTGTCCAGCATTACATCATTAGCAATATACTTCTCGCCGATAGGAAGCTGTTTCTCAATCACCGGGTGACGCCCCTGGCGGATATCCAATACATCATTATCTTCAATAATCGGACGGATATAACGATTCTCACGAGCCACATTGGCGAATGACAACAGACAATCCAGACGGGCAATCTGATTCGCATTAATCTGTATCTGGGGAATAAACTCCGTCAATGCCTGTACCAAATCCGTATATAGCTGCGTTTCCAGCACCAGAATCTTATCTTCCGCCCCTAAAATCTTCTCTTCATATTCTTTCAATTCCTGCGTGATATAACGCTCTGCGTTGACCAACGTCTGTTTACGAATCCATTCTTTCGGAACTTTATCTTTGTGGACATTACGAACTTCGATATAATAACCGAATACGTTATTATAAGCTACTTTCAAGCTCGGAATACCCGTCGACTCACTTTCACGCTGTTGTATCTTCAGCAAATAATCTTTCCCTGAATAAGAGATTTGGCGCAATTCATCCAGGTCTGCATTCACACCATCTTTAATTACTCCGCCCTTATTTATCAATAAAGGAGGATCATTATTTATCTCTTTAGCAATCCGGTCACGAATAGAAAGACAAAGATTCAACTGTTCACCAATACGATTCAAGCTGGCATTATCAGCTTCCATACATGCCTCTTTTATGGGCTCAATTGCTTGCAAGGCAACTTTCAACTGAACGACCTCACGAGGCGACACACGACCTACAGCCACTTTGGAAATAATACGCTCCAAGTCCCCTATCAAATGCAACTGCTCTTCAATCAGTTCTTTGAATTCCGGTTGACGGAAGAAATATTCAACTACGTTCAAGCGTTCATTGATCGGCTTCTCATCCTTCAACGGAAAAACCATCCAACGTTTCAGCAGACGTGCTCCCATCGGACTGATCGTTCTGTCAATCACATTGAGCAAACTGCTCCCACCATCATTCATATTGCCAATCAACTCAAGACTGCGCACAGTGAACTTATCCAGACGGACGTATTTATCTTCTTCAATACGCGCCAATGAAGTGATGTGACCAATTTGCGTATGCTGCGTCATTGTCAAATACTGCAAAATAGCACCGGAAGCAATGATGCCATTCTTCAAATGCTCCACTCCGAAGCCTTTCAGATTCTTCGTTTCAAAGTGTTTCAGCAGCTTCTCACGGGCAGTCGTTTCTGTAAATACCCAGTCGTCCAGCTCAAACGTGAAAAACTTACTGCCGAAATTACCTTCAAACATCAAACGTTTGCCACGTTCAAAAAGAATTTCCTTAGGGGCAAAGTTATTCAACAGCTTGTCTATATAATCAAAAGGACCTTCTGCGGTAAGGAATTCACCGGTAGAAATATCGAGAAAAGCAACTCCACAAGAAGCCTTTCCGAAATGAACGGCAGCCAGGAAGTTATTCTCTTTATAGTTCAGAACATTATCATTGATAGAAACACCGGGAGTCACCAGTTCGGTAATGCCACGTTTCACCAATTTTTTCGTCATTTTCGGATCTTCCAGCTGGTCACAGATAGCGACACGCTTTCCGGCGCGAACCAATTTCGGAA
Organism: Bacteroides sp. BFG-606; assembly: GCF_024788145.1. Classification (NCBI taxonomy): domain Bacteria; kingdom Pseudomonadati; phylum Bacteroidota; class Bacteroidia; order Bacteroidales; family Bacteroidaceae; genus Bacteroides; species Bacteroides sp. BFG-606. The sequence goes on from NZ_JANUIL010000001.1 coordinate 1,153,367, forward strand.
GATATGTATCAAGGGCATGATGAGGAAAACCTGCCATCTCGATAGTTTTTCCTTTCCCATTGGCACGTTTTGTCAGTGTGATTCCTAAAATTTCGGCTGCAACGATAGCATCCGTAGAATATGTTTCATAAAAGTCACCGCAACGAAACAGCATCACTGCATCCGGATGTTTTGCCTTCAAATCCAGAAACTGTTTCATCATCGGGGTGAGGACAATCTCTTCTTCGTTCACGGGTGTCTCCTTTTCTTTTTTGTTGAGTATATAATGAATTATCCTTGCAAAGATAGCGGTTTTTCGGCAGAGAATCAACGGTATGCTCCGATTCAATTTTCAAAATAAATGTTGCATACCTTGAAAAAAGGAGAGTTTATTTCTTAATAAGTAGGAGAAAACTATTAAAACGTGTTATAAAACATGCTATTTTTCTTGGATAATTTGCTAATTTCCCAAGAGTCCGTATCTTTGCAATGTGTTTTTCATAGTATTAGATTTAAGGTTAACAAAGGTTGGAGCAAGGCGTTGCTCCTTTTTTTATGCCCGTATGCTTCGTTCCTATTTGATATAAACTAACAGACTCTCTTTTCTCAATCATGAGATGCTTTTGGCGCAGTCTCAGCTCCTCTAGAGTGTATTTTTAATTTTCATTTCTCATATTCTCATTCATTAATCATAAGTGGCAGAAAACTAATAGAATAGACTATGAGAAATGATTTCTAAAGCAGCATTTCTCATAGTTTTTCCGCCAAATACCCCGGTTTTTACCTTGTTTCTCATACTTGTTGGATTCATTTCTCATAGTATCTTTCCAGTCAACCTATAACAAGAATAAAGAAACAACTAGTCAACCATTATCAGGGAAGTACATATTCTCTTTGTCCCATATATTGTGGGAAAGTATTCCCTAATATTATGAGAATTTGTTCCCACAAAATGAGGGAATCCTTTCCCGCAATATATGGGACAACCCAAATTGCTGTTTATCTTCAACCAAGAAAAGGGAGAAAACGCATCGACCTATATTACACTTCACTTATAAACTGCTCAAAACTATATTTAAAATCCTCATTCAATATTAGCTTATACTCCTTGGTGAATTGATCAAATGCAGTATATGCCATTCCCATACGTTTCAAATCCACTAAAGCACAGCACTTAACGCGAACAGACTCTTCATCTAATGAATCAAATCGCAGAATACAATTTGAGATTTGTATTCTCAAGTTATCATTTCCTACAAATTGCTTGCTATCTCTTAACCGACTCAAAAGATCAATCATTGAATCGGAATAATCTGCTTTAAAACTATCTACCCAATCAAATTGCATGTTAGGAAGTAATTGACCAAATGAAGCCAGACTCAATAATTTTTCCAGATCTTCCTTATGGACCACATCTAAAGGCGCCATCTTTTGCATCAATTGATTTGCTATAGTATAATCATTATATACATGCCCCTTATTAAGAAAGTACCAATAACCATTTGCTGATGATATCTCCGTATCTCCTACCTCTTCCAACAAAAGACGTATCTTACGTATATTTACACTACGGTTATTAGAGAAACTCTCCTCTGACTTATCATACCACAACAATTCTTTTAACTTGATATTAGAAATCCCCTTATTATTCTGATTGGAATAAAGAATAATAACAGATAATAATTGACGCATGATAGGCGTAAATTTTCCGGTAATGTCTTTTAAATCCCGATTAATTACCTGAAATCCGTTTAGCATATAAATTCCTGGTGTGGTGTTCAATACAGGAGCTTCAAACGAGGAATATAGATGGTCATTTTCTTGAATTTCTTTTTCACTATTTATATCTAAAACGACCCCTTTTTCTTTTTCACAAATATCCTGTTGCGAAATAGATATAGCTTCTTTCTTATCATGCTTTCTGCTATTCCTTAATCTCCACCCAATTCCCCCTAAACCTGCTACACAAATACATATAAACAGTAATTTCCACCAAGTCCCCTTGTTTTCCTGTACTGTTATATTTTGAATAGGCAACACTGGAGATGCAATAGAATAAATATTAGCTTCATAATTATTCCCCTCTACTTGGTGAACTGTTACAGCATAATAACATTTTTCTGAAGCAAGATAAATTAAATCTGCATGAGAATTAACATCTAAGAAAGTATAAGGTATTGTATCACCTAAAACAGTTTCTTGCCCATTCTCCAAATTTAAATCTTTTAAAACTAAAGAAGATAGAAAACGGCCTGAAGAAAAAAACAATCCTTTTGCATGTTCACCTTTTTCTACTTCATCAACTATCAACGTAGAAGCAGCTACCTCATCACAAAGATTCTCCGGTATAGCCCACCTTTTTTCCAAAGAATAATCATTCAAGTTCAATTTATACAAATCCTTATAATGAACGACCCCATACTCCTGTTTGCCCAAGTCATTTCCCAATCCTCCATAAATATAAACCAGCGAATCGGCCTTCCCTATGGCACTCAAATAGCGAGGAGTAATCACATCTGGCAACTCTCCCTTTATCACTTCACCCGACAGAGATATTCTATTCAACTCACGGGTATACAAATGAAATCCATATCCCAGAATTTGTACAATCGATGAATCTTTTGGATTGAAAAACCGATTATGTTGTGTATAAGAAGACTGCCTTTTCCGTTGGATAGGAATAGACCAACTTTTTGTTTGAAAATTGAAAAAAGACAGATTCTCCCCATCAGGCTTCTCAAAGTCATAATAAACCAACTGGCTACCTTTATCTTTCAAAGGAACAAAAAGAAACTGGTTAGTGATCCGATTTACATCAATCAATGGCGAGAAAACATATTCTTTAGTTGTACTCCGTATTAAATCATATTTGACAATACGATCTTTTGCAATAAAATAACATGCCGACTGATCTTCACACGGGACAGGAAAAGTCTTGGATGAAAAAGATAACGTTTTCCTATGTTTCCAATATATATGACTATTAATAATCCATTCCGGATTTGATATAAAAGCTGTCATCTGCCGAAACTTGTCCTGAAGCAAAGTGTCAGATACTGCTTGCTCCAACGACCATTCATATTTTATGCTCCCAGGTTCCAGACCGATCTGTACATCTTTCAAAATAATAGGTGCCACATCCGAAGTTGTGTAAGAAGCTAATTTATTAGCACCAAAGCAGACTTTAACAGAATGATTATCCGGGGCAGCAACTTTCTCTTTAGAAATAAGAAAACCATTATTTCTGACATATAACGTATCATTTTTATACTCCAATTCTATCTTTATCCTATTCCACTCATGAATATCGATAGTCGCAGAAGAATGTATCTTTCCTAAATATTGCTGGTCTTTTATCAAACATAAATAAGGCTCTTCGTTCACAGGATTAACCAATATCAGATTGAGACTATTTCTATTGTCAACAATCATACGGCATACATAACCAAAATGCTCGCCTTTTTCCCTAATCTTCAAATCAAAAGAAACAGATAAATAATCTTTGAATCTCACTCCCTGATTGCCGGACGGTATGATTAATGAAGTACGTTCATCTTTTGAATATTCATAAGCACGAAAAGAAAGGCCTCCGATATTTTCACCACCCCAAGTGACTATAGTCTTCGAGATAAATAAAATATAAAATAACAGTCGGATATATTTCATAGCAAAAGCTTATTTGAAGCAAAGATATAAAAAATATGTTTTTTCAATCTTAGGATATTAAAATAATATAGTTACTCTGCACCAATAACGAAATATATCCGGCTATTATACTCCACATCCTTATCGAACCGGCATCCGGGATGAACGCAGTTCTCCTCTCAAATATTTAGCAGCTTCACCTGCCAGCCAAAGATAATGATCGGGGGCTTCTCCTTCATAAGTTATAAAAGAACTTTCACCCACCGGAGGTGTATTTGTACATTTAAAGAAAGCTGTCCCCTCATCTATCTCATCAAACATTGCCAAATAAAGGCTTTCTGCTCCTGCACCTACAGCACCTTTCACCTGTTTCCAGAAGAAACATCCCCCTAATCTCGGAATCATGTTTTGCGGAGCATCCTTTTTCATGTTATGCCAACTAAAGCCCGGAAACAACACCGGCATATAATCTTTACCATTCGCTTTGCACCACTTTATATCTTCCTCTATCGATTTACGATATGGCTCATACGTATTATTATCAAAACGTCCTACCAACCATGGATGAACAATATCCGCCTGTTTTACCAGTTCAAGCAATCTCGTATCAGAAACAGCATCTATCGTTAATGTCCGCCAATGAGTAGGTACACCTACCAATATAGAACAACCTTCACTCTTCAGGAAATCAATGATTTTCTTTACCTGCTCATATCCATATTTACGGCGATCATTAAACCCTATTCCCCAAACAGCAACTAACGGTTTACCATGATGATAAACATAATGATTGTTGTTCCGGGAAACTAGTTTATACTTCTCACACAGCTCTTTCCAGTCACGTATCAATATATCTTCTTCACCGGCTTCCATACCGGAAAGGTCATACATCAGGCAAATTGCCCGGTCATACTTTTCTGCCGAAAGAATAGCATTATTCAGTATCTTATTATAATTATCCTTCCCTTTCTGATTTAGTATAGAAACAACAAAACGTTGCATAAATACCCCATCAATTCCATATTGCTTCATCCATTTAAAATGCAGATCTATAGTAGAAGCATCATACGAACTAAAAACCTTTGCTGGTGTCTCATCAGGTAACTTAAAAGCCGTTTCATAGGTTTTCTCATATTCAGAAACATCCGGCCAAAGATCAATAGTACACTTACCCGGTTTGAACTCTTTTTCTTTTTCAAAATGTTTCCAACCCAAACCAGCACCGTCTTCAGGAGTATTAAACCAACCCTGATACCCTGCCATCACTAAACTCCTTATTGATTTGAAACGGACACGACTCATTGACTCCGTCGTTTTTGTCGCCGGATCAGACATCACCACCTCTTTAGGAAACTGATTTAAACCAATAAATTCACTGATAAACCGATCCGGATATACTTTCACAAGATTCATCCCTTGATACCCTGTCCCCAACACCTTTCCTACCGGACCTATCGTTATCATTTCCATATTGCCAACCTTTCCATAAGCATTGTTATGTAAATGCCCCGCAAATATTGCGTTTACTCCATATTTCTGAAACAAACGCACATATTTCTCTCGCATAGGCAAAGAGAAATTCGAATAATTCACAGGTTCATCCATCCGCTTTAGAAAAACAGAGCAATGAGTAAAAACAAACTTGAATCTGGCATCCTTCGTTTTCTGTAATTCCTGTTCCAGCCACTTAAATTGAACTTCTTCCCTCTCCTTGTCCTCTTCTTTTATTATATTTGAATCAATACCTATAAATGCACAATCACCATACCTGAATGAAAAATGGGTTTCTCCGTAGTTTTTTTTATAATTATCTATAGAAGCCCGGCTGACCTTACCTATATCGTGATTTCCCGGAATCATATAAACCTTTACTGAAGAGTCTATTTGAGCAATCATTGACTTATAAGCAGCAATCTGTTCCTTACTCTTCGAATTATTTACAAAATCACCGGTTATCACCACAAACGGAGGTTTTAACTGATTTATAGCTGTCACAGCCTTATTCATAGCCTCTGTTTCTGCCGAAATACTCTTATTATTATCCATGAAGCCAAATTGGGGATCACTTAATTGCAAAAAGAAAAAGGGAGTAGAATCCGCAGCTATCCCATGAGATACAAAAACAGCCAAGAGAAAACAAACGACTGATATTATTTTCTTTCTCATAAATTATTTATTGTTATCACGAGATACGACGATCTGCCTGATACATCGTATCCCGTTATTAATAACTATTACTTCTTAAATTGATTTCTGGTTATCTTCAGAAATTCAGATTTGTTTTCCTCCGTCGGTTCCAAATTCGTTCCTTTCTGGTAATTATTCCATGAATTGACTAACACAATGTTTTTACTTCCGATATTCCGTTTAGCTACATTACAGAAATTAATATAATCAGCAGTCTCTCCATCTTGCCCGAAAGTATATTTATAACTTGAAGTTGAATTGATACGGTCATTATAAGAAGGAAAGATACAAGGAACAAAGTCTGTATTCCATTTGGCTATTGTAGTCTTCCAATTGGCCCAATTCAAATCAACAAAACTGAAAAAGGCATAATAACGGTCATACATATTCGTTGACCAGTCGTTCACTGTCACTCCATCAAAAGAAGCAATCTGATGTTCCTCATAATTCACCGGAGCTACCCAACCGGTAGTAAATTCTCCAATCGTATAAAGATCATACCCCAATTCTGATACAGCCTTCTTTAATGCCGGGATGACCAAAGAATAATCAATACTCTTCAATGCAGAAGAAGAAAGGTTAGACGGAGTTATTAGAATAACCGGTCTTCCGTTCATTTTATAATAGGCCTCATCATTAAATAAAGGCACTAAAGTATTCGTAAAGTCATTGATCATCTTATTCAAATTCTCTTCCTCTTGAAGCGGTTTGTCATTAGATACTTTCAGATGTTTGGTGTTATAATTGATCACCAAGCGGACTTTTGCATTGGTTGCCGTACGTACAGACTTAAAGTTTGTAATCAATGTATTATCTGCTGAAGCAGCATCCCAAGTTACTATCAGAAAGTCCAAGGCAGCCTCATCCGCCCAAGCAAGCTGTTGCTGTAACACGCCACTGGTTGTAGACAAATATTCACCCAACAAAGGAGTACCGGCATATATTTTATTACCGGACTTTAACCAGCTGGAAGAGGAAGTTATATTGGTATAATAAGCACCGACTATCGCATCCACAGGTAAATCTGTCTGTGGTATATCATACACATATTTGCTCTTATCAGGAGCCAAATGATCGTCTTTATCACAAGATACAGCTAACAAAGCGATGAATCCGAGCAATATAATAGTTATCTTTTTCATATCCTTCATTTTTTAATTATTCGTCAAATAAGGGTTAGTCTTAGTCGGCAATGCAAACCATAACTTAGTCGACATTGCATCCTGTCCACCATCGAGATTCGTAATACCTTTCGTCAATTCATATTCATTGTTTGTTTTCTCGCTATCGGGATATACCAATCGCTGTGGAATATAAGCATAAGGATTATCCTTGGTACCGGCATTTACAGCGCCATATCCGGTTTCCGGCGAGAAATGCGGCGGGAATTCCAATACTTGGCTACGGCGAATCAGTGTCCACGCATCCAACGATTGATAAAACATAGCTATATATTGCTGCATGATAATCTGACGATAAATCGGATCTGGTTCATCAGAGGTAATAGCAGAAGATACAATGCCGATAAAATCTTTATAATAATCTTCACCTTCTTCTGTGACTGTGAGATCTGTCAATGTATTCCATTTAATTCCCGGAGTCTGAAGATAATTATTTACTTTTCCACCGTCTACGCCATATTGAGCCATTGAAGCGTTCACACCAGCATTGTAATAAGCCTCGGCTGTTTGCGAACCACTTCCCAAACCTTTATGAACCAATTCACTTTTCAACAGGCACACTTCTGCATAATTCATAATTACTTCTGCATAACTCTGCTCCGTGAATTTATCCTGTAATTGAGAGTAATCATCCGCCGTCTTTCCACTATGCGGATTGGGAGACAAGCTGACTCCCGAAGGCAAATTAGAAACTTTCGGTTGTCCCCAATAAGGTGCCCAATGGAAGTTATCAGGCATAGAAGCAGCATTGGCAGGAGTGAAAAACTTCTCCAACCGCGGATCAGCATAGGGAGCCATATACATCAGAATCGATTCGCCGGCAGAGTGAAGCTTATCCAAATTACTTTCACGGTTGATAACCAGATAATCATAAAAATAATTTCTTGTATCTGCGTTATCTCCCCATTGCAAAAGACAATTATCTTCATTACTTGTCATCAAGTTCTGTTCATTTTCCATAAGTTCATCAATCACTTCAGTCGCTTTCGAACGGTCAGCATTACAAATACGAACGGCCAAACGCAAACGTAGTGAATTGGCAAACTTCTTCCATTTCAATAAATCGCTGGATTTCTGTCCTGAAGGAAAAATAGGGTCTGCTTTATAAACATCTCCATCCATCTTCAACCCGTCGGCACATGCTTTCAAATCATTCAGCATAGCATAATAAATATCCGATTCCTTATCGTAAGGCACTCTCTCGCCGGCATTAAAAGCCTGACTTTTAGGAATACCTCCCCAAATAGAAACTGCTTGTGAGAAAAGATAGTTTTCCCATATTTTAGCAATAAGTACACGATTGTGATATTGCTCGTCATTTTCCATTTGCGTTTGTATAAAGTGAACAGGAAAAATAGCATAATTATATACATTCTTCCAATATGAATCATTGGTTGAACCTTGATTTCCATACCGTTGTACCTGTCCGCCGGCAGCTCCACCATAATAATGGCTATAGTTGGCCAACAACACTTTTTTCATGCTTCCGCAAAAAGCATTCAGCGTATAATAAGAACTTGTATTGAACAAATATTCAGGATTAATTTCATTAAGTTCATTGGGATTGGCATTGGCAGATTCAAAGTCATTCGTACACGAAACGAAAGAAATGGCCATTGCTGCAAATCCGGCTAATAATATTTTAATCTGTTTCATAATATTCTATCTTTAGAAGGTTAGTTTAATATCAAATCCGACAGAAGTTACGGGCGGCATTCCTCCATATTCTATACCTTGAGCATTTCCTGATGAAGAAGAAGCCTCCGGATCTATGCCTTTAGGAGTATTTTGATGAAGAATAGCCAAATTACGTCCTACCACAGCCAGTCGTAGACCACTAATCGGCAATTTCTTTATGATAGACTTCGGAAGACTGTAGGCAACAGAAAGTTCACGGAATTTAATATAGGAAGCATCAAATACAGATCTTTCATCAAAACTAGCATAGCGGTTATTAGGTTTGACAAACAAGAGACAAGGCGTTCCGTCTTCAAAATAAGCGTCCGGATATTGATAACCGGAAGTTGCCTTCGCGCTACTCTCACCATAGATCACATTACTCAAATAATATCCTTCACGTCCTTCGGCAGATTCGGCAACAACACCGGCTGTTGTCGCTCTATTCCATGTTCCCGAATAAAGAGTTCCTCCAATACGTGCATCAAACAGAAAACTAACTGTAAAATTCTGGATTCTGAAATTGCTTCCAAAACTTCCCGTCCATTTCGGCTCGGCACAGCCTAAATATTGCGTATTATCCGTTACCAATATTTTACCTGAAGAATCGACTAATTTACGTCCCTGGTCATCACGTTTCCAAGCACGTCCCCGAATGACTCCATAAGGCATACCTTCTTCCAACATGATACTGACATTGCTTGATTTCAATAATTGCACATTAGGATTTCCGTCCACTACCTTAATCACTTCCGACCGATTACGCGCCCAGTTGATATTCGCATTCCATTCAAACAATTTAGTCTTGACGGGAGTAGCAGACAACACAACTTCCCATCCTTGATTACGTACATGACCTGTATTCAAGAATTTAAAACTATAACCGCTAGGCACCGGCAAAGCGACTTTCGTTATCAAGTCATAGGCATCAGAACGATAATAAGTTACATCTACACCCAAACGATTATGGAAAAAGCGGAGATCAGCTCCAAGTTCCAAAGAACGGTTACGTTCCGGCAAAAGTTGATCATTATTTAAAGTTGTACTAATAGTTTGCAAAGGTGAACCATTATAAATGCTACCCAACTTATAGGTTTGATTAATCCGATATGGATCTGTGTCAGAACCGGCATAAGCAAAAGAAGCACGAATCTTACCGAACGACAAGATAGGTGATTTGATCTTAAATGCATCGGTAAAAATAAACGTAGCACCAAAAGAAGGATAAAAATAAGAGCAATTATCCAGTGGTAAAGTAGACGACCAGTCATTGCGGGCCGTTACATCTAAATAAACATAACTATTGTAACCTAATGACACCGAGCCGTAAGCAGAACGGATTATCTTCTTAGATTGCAGTTGAGTGGCACTAGGATACTCATTCGAGTTAGAAATATTCTTGAAATCAGGAACCAATATACTATTCACACTTTCCGTTCTTTTCTCCGAGTTGCGTTCATATCGGCTAATACCGGCAATGGCATTGACTGATATTTTATGAAATGTTTTATTATACATCAATAAAGCTTCAAAGTTAGTAGAAGTACTGTTATTGATCCAGTTCTTCATACCACCGTCCACATCACTACGTGCACCCAGATTAAAGAACTCCATTCCTTTCCACCAATAAGCATCCAGTCCGGCTTTACCTACCGCCTTCAAGCCCGGAAGTAATTTTACTTCCAGATTCATCGATCCACTCACCCTGTCACGCGTGTCAGAGTTCGTATTTTCATAAATATTCCAATACGGATTATAACCACGTTCACCAATCGGAATCATTTCATTTCCATTTTCATCCTTATAATGTTTCAATACATCAATAGAAAGCGAACGAGGAAGAGTAACAAACGCATATATAGGATTCTTATCCGAACCATTCATATATTGACGGTTGTCTACCTTTTCATGTGAGTAAGTCATTTTAGAATCTAAAGTCATCCATTTGGTAATCGTATTCATCAACCGGAGATTGAATATATCTTTAAAGCTTTCATTGATACCGTGTACCACACTATTCCCCTTACTTCTCGTATACGATACGCGATAATTATTCTTTTTCGAACCACCTTCCACAGCTAATGTATGCGTGTACCGATGGGCGGTTTCGTAGAAATCCTTCACATTGTCCGGATGTGAAGAATGAGTAGTAAGTACGCCATCATGTCCATAGATAACCTGATCCCACAAAGGTGCTCCCCAGCTACGCAATTTAGCACCTGCAGAAGAATTATAACCACTGAAATTCGGTAAATCTGTTTGCAACCTGTTACCATTAGGTTGAAGCGTCAATTTATGGTCAAGCAAATAAGAGTTCTCTCCTGTTCCCCAACCATTCTGATAATCTAAAAACTGGTTCACTTTTTCAAATTGAAAATTTCCGCTATAAGATACTTTTGTTTTTTCGAATGTGCTCGAACGTTTAGTTGTCACCAATACAACCCCCTGTGCTGCACGCGAACCATAAAGTGCAGCAGCATTCGGTCCCTTCAGGATTTCAATGCTTTCAATATCATCCGGATTGATATCCGCTACCGGATTACCAAGGTCGGTAGAACCTGTACCACCATCAACGGTCACACTTGTATCACCCGGTTCGTTTTCAATAATCATACCATCAATCACGAATACGGGCTGTGAGTTTTCAGTCAGTGAGCTTGTTCCGCGAATGACAATGCGCGCACTACCATTGCTCGTTCCCGGAGGAGTAATGGTAACCCCCGCCACCTTACCGGAAAGAGAAGATATCAGATTGCCACTACTATTTTCTGCCAAGGCTTCCGCATTTACACTCTGCCGTGAATAATTAAGACTCTTAGCTTCACGCGTCACTCCGAGAGCGGTAACAACCACTTCATCAAGAGCCTTCGCCGTGCTAGCCAAAGATACATTGATATGAGTCAAACCGGTAATTTTAGCCGTTTTCGTCTCCATTCCGACATACGAAAATTTCAATTCTTGACATCCATTAGGCACATTAAGTGTAAACATACCATTTATATCGGTAATTGTACCTACCGATTTAGCATTCGTCTTACCATCCGGATCAACAGCTACCACCGTAGCTCCTATGATAGGCATTCCATCCGCAGCATCTGTCACTTTACCCGTTATACGCTTTCCTTGCGCATAACCCGATACACTTATTACTAAAAAGAATAAGAATAGGAAGTAGTTTTTCATAATACTTAATTATTAAATTAAAGAATACAGTATTGATTAATGCATTAAAGATGAACCAAAGATATTTTATGGTGATTAATATTAGATTAATATTCTCTTAATGGCGGGACTTTACAAAAAAAATATTTGTAGAAGATAGATTTTAAGGTTACATTAAGTTTTCATTAATCAAACCATCCTATATTTACAGCAAATCTAATTAAAACCATCGAAAAATAAAAAAATCTGTTTATGTACAAGAGAAAATTCATTCCGTTAGTACTGTTAATGATTTTAATCGTCAATGGATGCAGCAACAAGCAAGAGGTAGTGTTAACTCCGGTTGACTATGTAAATCCTTATATGGGGAATATCAGCCATTTGTTAGTTCCTACTTACCCAACTGTCCATCTTCCCAATAGTATGCTCCGCATCTATCCGGAAAGAGCAGATTACACCTCTGATAAAATAAAAGGCTTACCGGTCATTGTCACCTCGCATCGGGGAAAGTCTGCATTCAGCCTGTCTTTCTATCAGGGAGCAGAGAGCGGATTACAACCGGTATATTACTATTGTTATGATAATGAAGTGATAAAACCCTATTCCTATTCTTCCTATTTTGAAGAAGAAGAGGTTTCCACTAAATTTGCTCCCTCCCACCAGGCAGGAATCTATGAACTAAGTTTCCGGAAAAACGATGCTCCATATTTAATACTTAGTACCACCAATGGTGAGCTTAAAACTACGGAGAATACCATTTCCGGTTATCAGAACATAGATCATCAAACCAAAGTATATGTTTATATGGAGACTTCCGCACTACCGGAAAAAACGATGACTGTCAGCAAAGAAGAAATAAATCACAGCCACACTGCCATAAAAGGCAAGAACGTGGGTATCGCTCTCTTATATTCAACAGATATAAAAACAATCAAAGTTCGCTACGGCATTTCCTTCATTGATGAAAAGCAAGCAAAAGCCAACCTACAGCGGGAAATAAAAGATTATGATGTGGAAAACCAAATGAACATTGCCAAAAACATCTGGAACCAAACATTAAGTAAAATCAAAGTGGAAGGAATAGACGAAAATGCAAAAGCAATATTTTATACTTCCCTCTACCGGACTTACGAACGGATGATTTGCCTTTCGGAAGACAACCGCTATTACAGTGCTTTCGACAACAGTATCCACAAAGATTCTGTCCCATTTTATACCGACGATTGGATTTGGGACACGTATAGAGCAGTCCACCCCTTACGTGTCATCATCGAACCACAAATGGAAGCTGACATGATTCAGTCTTTTATCAGAATGGCACAGCAAATGGAATATAACTGGATGCCTACATTTCCTGAAGTGACGGGAGACAGCCGTAGAATGAATTCCAATCACGGTGTAGCCACTGTTATTGATTCATATATAAAAGGGATCCGTAACTTTGATTTATCAGCTGCTTACGAAGCCTGCAAACTTGGTATTACAGAAAAAACGTTAGCCCCGTGGTCAGGCATAAAGGGAGGTGAAATCACAAAATTCTATTGGGAAAACGGATATTTACCGGCATTGGCACCGGGAGAACAAGAAACAGCTGACGAAGTACACCCATTTGAAAAACGCCAACCGGTAGCCGTCACTCTAGGTACGTCTTACGATGAATGGTGCCTGGCACAAATAGCCAAACAACTTGGATATGAAAAAGACTATAACTACTTTCTACAAGGGAGTAAAAACTATCGGAATATTTTCAATCCTGAAACAAAATTCTTCCATCCCAAAAATGCAAAAGGCGAATTCATAGAACCCTTTGATTATGCCACTGCCGGCGGATTAGGTGCTCGTGAAGCATACGGCGAGAATAACGGTTGGATATACCGATGGGATGTTCCCCATAATATTGCTGATTTAATTGAACTGATGGGAGGGAAAGAAGCATTCAGAAATAATCTTGAAACGATGTATAACACCCCATTGGGCGAAGCCAAATATGTATTTTATGCGCAATTACCGGATCATACGGGTAATGTAGGCCAATTTTCAATGGCTAATGAACCCAGTATGCACATTCCTTACCTATACAATTATATAGGAGAACCCTGGAGAACTCAAAAAAGAGTAAGGACATTGCTCGATGAATGGTTTAGAAATGACCTGATGGGACTTCCGGGCGACGAAGATGGCGGAGGAATGTCAGCATTTGTAGTCTTCTCCATGCTAGGTTTCTATCCTATTACTCCTGGTTTGCCTATTTATGTCATCGGAACTCCTATGTTCGAAAGAGCAGTTATTGAAACAGGAGCTGGCAAATCATTCGAAGTCATTGCGCACAACTATTCGCCGACAAATAAATATATCCAATCAGCCAAATTAAATGGCAAAGATTGGAACCAGTCCTGGTTCGAACATAAAGAACTGATGAATGGCGGCAAACTGGAATTTACAATGGGAAACACTCCCAATAAGAATTGGGCGGCAGACAGTGTGCCCCCTTCTTTTGAAATGAATAAATAACAGAATATGAATAAAATATTATTTGTCCTTTTATCGCTTTTGACTTCTCTGCAATCATACTCCCAAGAGCAAAATGAAAAAGAAGTTTCATTTCTCTTGTTGGGAGATATACACTATGATTTATTGGAAGATCACGATATGGAATGGTTATCCACCAAACCGGATGATCTGCGCCAAGTTACCAAAGAATATTCAGTATTCACGAAAAATACATGGCCGGAATTCTCCCGGATAATCAGCGGGAAAGTTCAAAAACACCAGCCGTCAATAAAAGCTGTTCTGCAAATGGGGGACTTGTCAGAAGGATTAGCCGGTTCTCCACAAAAAGCAATACAGATGGCTAACAGTGCCTTTAAAGCTGTCAACAAAATGAATCTGAAAGTACCTTTCATTATGACTAAAGGTAATCATGATATCACAGGGCCAGGGGCTAAAGAAGCTTTTGAAAAAGTCTACTTACCCAATATGGCAAGATTGGCAGGATATCCATCCTTACAGTCAGCCAATTACACTACTACTCTTGATGATGTATTATTTGTGTGTTATGATCCATGGGATCAGAATCCGGAAGGACTACAACAATTAGAAAAGTCACTAGCCGGTTCGAAGGCTACTTACAAGTTTGTCATGTTACACGAGCCTGTGATTCCGGTAAACGAAAGATGCTGGCATGTATTCCGACAAGACAATGCCAAGAGGGAACAATTACTGCAAATCATCGCCAGTCAACAAGCAATCGTACTCTGTGCACATCTGCATCTATACTCCGTTATCTGTCGGGACACTCCTTGGGGACCTATCGTTCAGATTCTCGTCAACAGTGTCATCAAAGATAAAAATATGCTGATTCCGAAAAATGTAGTTACAGACTATAGTCCTAAATTAGTAACGGCACACCCACAATGGCAACCTTCTACTCTACAACAGCGTATGGAATGGATTGATAAAGAAACTCCCCATATCCGTTTTTTCAAACAAATGGATTTACCGGGCTACGGCATCCTTTCTATTGACAAAGAAAACAACCAGATGCAATTAAAATATTATGCCGCATTTGGAGAAAAGCCATACGATACAGTCAACATATCCGAATTACTTACTTCTAATTAAAACATATTAGCCATGAATGTAAAATTTAAAACTCACTTATTTATTCTCTCCTTATTCTTTTGCTATAATCTATCAGCACAAGAAATCGTCAAAGGAGATTTTAAGAACGAAAATCCACAAAGTTCGTATGTTCCTTCATTTGACATGGATGCTACCGACAAACCGGTGAAGAATGTCATCTTAATGATAGGTGACGGCATGGGACTGGCACATATCTGTTCAGGAATGTATGCCAATCAAGGACAGCTTACTATCACTAATTTAAAAACATGCGGTTTCGTCAGAACGCAATCCGCCAACAAGTTTACAACAGATTCAGCTGCTTCCGGAACTGCTTACTCAACCGGAAAAAAAACTAAAAACGGAGCGCTCGGAATGGATGAAAATAACCAAGTTATTCCAAACTTACCGGAGAAGTTATCCGGCTATGGCTACATTTCAGGAATTGTTACCACTGACAATCTCGACGGAGCTACTCCTGCTGCTTTTTTTGCTCACCAACCGGAGCGTGGAATGTCTAAAGAAATTTGGGCGGATCTTCCTAACAGTAAGCTGACATTCTTTTCTGCCGGTAGTTATGAACTATTTGAAAAACAAGTACCAAACGTTCAAAAGGAAATCAAAAAAGAGTTTACCATCATAGAGGAACCGAATGACAAAGCTATCAAGAAATCTAAAAAACTGGGATACTTACCCACAAAAAGCAAAACAGCTTCTGTAAACGAAAACCGGGGAGATTTCCTTCCGTCTACCACCCAAATGGCTATTGACTATCTTTCGAGCAGGAGTACTAACGGTTTCTTCTTAATGGTAGAAGGTGCCCGAATAGATAAAAGTGCGCACAGTAATGATTATTCGGCAGTTGTCCGTGAAGTATTGGACTTTGACAAGGCGGTAGAAGCTGCTATCAGATTTGCAGAAAAAGATGGAAATACATTAGTGATTATTTCAGCTGATCATGAAACCGGAGCATTAGCTTTACGTGACGGAAACATAAAAGAAGGCAAAATGAAAGCAATGTTTGTATCTAAAGGACATACACCAATCATGGTTCCACTGTTTGCATACGGTCCACAATCCAAGCTTTTTGGTGGTGTTCAGGAAAACAGCGATGTTAGTAATAAAATTCTCCAATTACTCGCTAAATAAGATATAAAACAGATCTGTCATTCAAACTGAAATAAGAAAGAATTTCTTCTATATGAAAATAAGAAATTCTTTCTTATTTTTTCTCTGCCTGATAGACTCCAAAAATAATGCAACCTGCTCCCAATAATGTAATCCATGTGATTTGTTCGTGAAGAATGATTACGGATGCCACCATTGTTACCAACGGATTGAGATAGATATAATTGGAGGCTCTAACGGTTCCCAACTGTTTCAATACCACATTCCAGAGGACATAACAAACCAAGGATGCCAGGACGGCCAAAAATAAGAGATTGGATAATACAACCGGTTTTAAAAGTACATCGAAATCCGGTTGCAGTGGATGAAGAAGAAAGGCGGGAAGTATGGTTAATACTCCATAAAAGAATATTTTGCGGGTGATAAATACTGTGGGGTAACGCCCTGTCATTTTCTTTATCACCAAACTATAAAATGCCCACGACAGGGCAGCAAGTAAAGTAAGCAAATCCCCTACCGGAGATAATTTGAGTACAAAACTACCGTTGAAGACCACCAGCCCCACCCCGATTAAAGCTAATATGGAACCATAAATCAAACCTTTGGTGGCTTTTTCACTCTTATAAAAGAGAAGAGAAAGAATGGTAGTAAGCAAGGGAGCTGTGCAAATGATGAAAGCGACATTGGATGCTTGCGTAATTCCCAAAGCTGTATTCTCTGTAAAAAAATAGAGTGAACCACCAAAGAAACCTCCTGCCATCAACCAAAGTTCGTCTTTCCAATTACTCGCAAACAGACGTTTGGGAGAAATCACCCAAATACCCAGATAAGCAATGAGAAAACGATAGAAGAATATCTCCTGTGGGGTCAGTCCGTGATTAATCAATACTTTGGTTGATATGAAAGTCAATCCCCAGATAGCAACTACAAGTATCGCAATCAGATGGTAATATCCATGCTTCAATTCCATAATGGTGGTGATGTTTGTTTAATAGAGTGCAAAGATAGCGAGAAGTTATGGAATGTTTGTTTGGAGAAGTAACAAAAAGCCCGTACCTTTGTTTATGTTCAAAGAAAACTCCTAAAATAAGGTATAAGTTATGGAAGAATATATAGCTCCGGACAGGAAACGTATCCCCTATGGTATGATGAACTTTGCAGTAATCCGCCGCGACGACTGTTATTATGTGGACAAAACCCGGTTTATACCCATGATAGAAGAAGCGGACAAGTTTTTCTTCTTTATTCGCCCGCGCCGTTTCGGCAAAAGTCTCACAGTAAATATGTTGCAGCACTATTATGATATACTTGCCAAGGATAAGTTCGAAGCGCTGTTTGGCGACCTTTACATTGGGAAGCACCCTACACGCGACCGGAACAGCTATCTGGTACTATACCTCAACTTCTCCGGAATAGTAGGCGAACTGCACAACTACCGCAAGGGACTGGACGCGCATTGCCAAACAATGTTCGACTACTTCTGTGACATTTACGCCGACTATCTCCCCAAAGGCATCAAGGAAGAACTCGACAAAAAAGAAGGAGCTGTCGAACAATTTGAATATCTGTTCACAGAATGTAATAAGACCAACCAACGTATTTACCTCTTTATCGACGAATACGACCATTTCACCAATGCCATCCTCTCGGATATAGAAAGCCTGCACCGCTATACGGACGAAACACATGGCGAAGGTTATCTGCGCGCCTTCTTCAATAAAATCAAAGCCGGAACCTATTCCAGCATCGAGCGTTGTTTCATTACCGGCGTAAGCCCCGTGACAATGGACGACCTCACAAGCGGTTTCAATATCGGAACCAACTACTCGCTCACACCGGAATTCAACGAGATGATAGGTTTCACGGAAGAAGAAGTGCGCCAAATGCTCACTTATTATTCCACCACCAGTCCATTCAACCACAGTGTGGACGAATTGATAGAAATAATGAAACCCTGGTATGACAACTACTGCTTTGCAGAAGAATGTTACGGTGAAACCACTATGTACAACTCCAACATGGTACTCTACTTCGTCAAGAACTACATCCAACGAGGCAAAGCCCCCCGGGATATGGTAGAAGACAATATCCGTATCGACTACGAAAAATTACGTATGCTCATCCGGAAGGACAAAGAGTTTGCCCATGATGCCTCCATCATACAGACATTGGTGAGCGAAGGCTACGTCACCGGAGAACTGAAAAAAGGTTTTCCTGCCGTCAATATCACCAACCCCGACAACTTTGTGAGCCTACTCTACTATTTCGGTATGCTCACCATTAGCGGCACGTATGAAGGAAGGACCAAACTCACCATCCCTAATCAGGTAGTCCGCGAACAAATCTACACTTATCTGCTAAGTACCTATAACGAAGCCGAACTCAATTTCAGTAGTTACGAGAAAAATGAACTTGCCAGCGGCCTTGCCTACCGAGGCGACTGGAAAGCCTATTTCGGTTATATTGCTGACTGCCTGAAACGCTACACCTCCCAGCGTGACAAGCAGAAAGGTGAATTTTTTGTCCACGGCTTTACGCTTGCCATGACGGCACAAAACCGTTTCTACCGTCCCATTTCCGAACAGGACACACAGGCAGGCTATGTCGACATTTTCCTCTGTCCGCTACTGGATATCTATTCAGACATGAAGCACAGCTACATTGTGGAACTGAAATATGCCAAGTATAAAGACCCTGAAAACCGCGTGGAAGAACTGCGACAGGAAGCTATTGCCCAAGCGAATCGTTATGCTGACACTGATACGGTAAAGAGAGCAGTCGGCACTACACAGCTTCATAAGATTGTGGTGGTGTACAAAGGAATGGATATGCCGGTATGTGAAGAGGTTTAACAGATAGGCTAACAATATGAAAAGATCAATAAAACGTTTGCCCAAACGCACGCAAGAAGAGTTGGCGGTGTTGCAAGAGCTGATATTGTCAAATCTTACGAATGTGCGTATGATTATCTTGTATGGAAGTTATGCGCGGGGAAAATATGTCATCTGGGATGAAATATACGACGAACGTGGAGTAACTACTTACTACCAAAGTGACTTGGATATTCTGGTGATATGTGATACGAGAGACGCAAATAAAGCAGAGAGGCATGCGCGCGAGGTGATCGTTCCTAAATATGATACAAGAATGGAAGGAAAGCGGCATCCGGCACCGCCTAATATTATTGTAGAAACTCCAGTGACTATTAATAGAGCTATAAGAAGGAAGCATTATTTCTTTTATGAAATTATAAAAGACGGAATTCTATTGTATGACAATGGTACGTTTCAGATTGGTAAACCTGAGAAGTTGCCGTATCGGGAGATTAAGCAATATGCAGAGGAAGAATATGAAGAATGTTTCTACATGGGAGAATGTTTTCTAGATTCGGGGCATACTGCTTACGAAAAAGGTAATTTTAAATATGGCTCTTTCTTATTACATCAAGCCTGCGAACGTTACTACAAAACGTTTACTCTTGTGTATAGCGGTATTCGCCCTAAATCTCATGAATTGAAAGTACTAGGAGCGATGGTCAGAAGCTGTTCACGAGGATTTGCTAATGTGTTTCCTACCAATACTCCCGAAGAAAATAAAGCGTTTGATAAATTATGCAGGGCATATATCGAAGCGCGATACAACCGGCTGTTCACCGTTAACAAAGAGGAATACGAGTATATGCTGGCACGAACAGAGGTGCTGCGCGAAGTAACTATCCGGGAATGTGCTGCACGCATAGCGTATTACGACGAGATGATAGAAAAAGAAGAGAAAGACAAGATATAACCATATATTGTAAAAATGAAGAATTACCCTCATCACAGATAGCTGTAATGAGGGTAATCACGTCAAAAGAGAGTTTCTAGATATCTCCTTGATATCATATTCTTACATGAAAAACTATTTGGTCACCTTGTAAGTTCCACTTCCATACTCCTTTGACTTCATCTCTCCGGGAAGGGTTACGGTAGCGGTAACACCCTTAGGAATGGTGAATTCCCAAATCCAGGTATCTCCTTCGTATTTCCAAGCGCTCTTGATGAGTCCGGCGGCGGAACGGTATTCGGCAGTTACGTGTCCCAATCGCTTGTCTGGAATGGGCTTCATAATGATATGCTTGAAGCCGGGAGTAGCAGGATCGGCTGCAATGCCGGCAACAGTTTCCCAAATCCATTCACATACGCATCCGTAGGCATAATGATTGAAGCTGTTCATACCGCGTGGTCCCATTCCTTTGTCTATCATATAGCTGTTCCACCGTTCCCAAATGGTGGTGGCTCCATTGTCCACAGAGTATAGCCAGCTTGGGTTCTTACGTTGAAAGAGGAGTTCATAGGCAATGTCTTCCATGCCATTCTCCGTGAGGGTGGCCATGAGGATGGATGTGCCCAAGAATCCGGTCTGCAAGCAAAGATCGTGCTGTGCGAAGTTTTCACGCAGGCGGTCTATCATCTTCGCTTTGGGTTCGCCTTCCAAAAGCTGGTTCTTTAGGGCAAACAAGGCAGGAGTTTGCATGGTGTTGAGGATGGCGGTTTTGAAGGTGCCGTCCTCGTTGAGGAAGTTCTTTTTGATGTATACCTTTGCCAAGTCGGCCATTTGTTGGTACTTGGAGGCATTGCGGCCAGTAGCGGCAGCCATGTCTCGCATCATGAAAGCATCTATTACCCAATAGGAAGCGCTCAAATAGTTCCAGTAACTAATAGCATCGGGAAGCGGACCTTGGGGAGAGAAAGCCAGTCCGCTACAACTTTCCAGCGGTTCGTAGCTCAACCAGTCAGCCCATTGGTAGTTGCCGTTCTCGCCGCAGAGGGTCTCGTGGTTATACTTGGTGTCGTTGATATGGTTCATAAACAGGTCCATGGCGTTCCAGTTCTCCTCGATGATTTGCGTGTCATCAAATTGCTTCCATACCGTCCAGGGCACGATGATTCCGGCATCGGCCCAACCCAAACGCATTTTCTCATCACCGTATTGTGCCAAGGGAGCCACTCCGGGGAATCCGCCCAAACTGTTTTGGGTGTCGCGCATATCACGCATCCACTTGTGGAAGAACTTCATGGTGTTAGCAAAGAACGTACCGGTTTCGGCAAACACTTGTGTGTCTGCTGTCCAGCCCAAGCGCTCGTCGCGCTGCGGACAGTCGGTAGGTATTGAGAGGTAGTTGGATAGCTGCCCCCAATAGGTGTTGAAAATGAGCTTATTCACAAGGTCGTTACCTGTGGTGATAGTGCCGGTTTCCAGTTCCTTTGTGATGGAAGTAACGGGGATAGACTTCAACGACTTGATAGAGACATTTCCGGTGGCAGTTATGGAGACGTAGCGGTAGCCGAAGAAGGTGCAATGAGGGTAGTAGGTCACATAATTATCTCCGGCAGCAAAAGTATAATCCAGACGAATACCGGTGTGGGGGATGCGCAGATTTTCGCGATGGCAACTTCCTTCCGGACCGTCCATGCCACGAATCTTAGCACCGTTGCCGTCATTGAGCAACTCTGCGGGAAGGCAGATCAACACTGTTCCCTCGGCAGCTTTGAATACGAAAGAGGGTACACCGGCACAGTTTTGCCCGAAGTCCACCACTAACGTCTCTCCCGGACTTACGGTCATCTCCTTGCCCGATGCGAACTCACGGGCGATAATCACCTTACCGAACTCGTTCTCTTTCGCTCCTTCTATATTCTTCCAAATATATGCTCTGATAGGAGCAAGAGCAAGATCTGTACGCAGATAGACTTCCGCTCCGTCCGAAGGCAGAATGTCGCCAGAAAATTCGGTGTTCTCTTCGGGTATGGAGAGTTTGTCCACACATTCGAAGCCCATCGGTTCGCGTGCATCGTACTCTTCTCCGTCAAAGATACCGGCATGTTTCACCGGACCGGCAATTCCGGCTTTCCAGTTTTCGAGATCGGTACCGTAGCGCTTCTTGCTTCCGTCAGAAAAAGTCAGTTCCAGTACACCGCGAAAGGCACATTTCTTGCCTATCATGCCGTCATGTCCTCCGGGGGTTATGATTTTATCAGCCCACCATCCCGGCGTCACCTGTACGGAAAGCATGTTCTCGGCGTTTGGCTTGGTATGGATAACGTCTGTAATATCATAGGTGAAAGAACGTTTGGTCTTGGCATAGTGTGTGAAGCCCGGTTTCAGGAATTCCCCACCTACAGGTTTCCCATTCACATACAACTCGTAAACTCCCAGTCCAGCAGTCATCCACTTGGCGGAGACAATTTTCTGTTCGTTTTTCACGGTGGACACAAACCAACTCGCGCCATCGGCCGCACGACCGTTGTTATGTCCTTTCACTACAGGGGCATCTACTGCTGAAATCCATTTGGATTCGTTCCAGGCTGACGCTTCCAATGGGTCAGTACGTTTTCCAACCTCGGTTGCGTTTATCAGTCCGCTATTCGAGAAAAGCGCGAGAATCATTATCGGGATAAGATTCGCAAAACAATGAAGATTCATTTTCATACTTATATGTATTTTTTAGTATTAAAAGATTAACTTGGAAATGCTGTTTAGTTTTACAGGGCTTGCACAACAAAATTACAGAATTATATGATATGACAGACGATTTCTGCATTTTTTTTGACTCAATGCTGGTTTCTATTCAATCCGGAACTGACTCATAAGTCCGATCTGATTGAACAGACGACAGGAGCTTTGTACATTGAATGATCGATTATCAAGCAAAACAATGATATATTGTAAAATAATATAATCAATACAATCATTCAGCCTATTGTACCTATTATTTACCAAATAAGAAAAGAAGATGCCAGTTATTCATTGCAATCATTCTTTCTTCTTTACACGAAATCCTCGAAATCGAATAAACTCTATTCAAGTTTTTAATAAATAACGAAGAGGTTTATTATAAACGGTATCCAAGTTTATTATAAACTCTTTTTTGACACTTTCAATACCTAAAATAGAATTATTGCAACAAAAATGGGCAAGAACCTTCACAGTTTCTTGCCCATTCGTTATCCTCGTTATGCAATTCGCATATTAACCTATTGAACTTTATGTAATAAAATTTATATATTTCATTGTTATTTCTTTATTATTATTGACCTCAAATATACAAAATAAAAAGAAGAAAGTCAATAGGGAAAGCGTGGTTATCTGAAAATAAACACGTAAATTTGTGCCTCGAATTAGAAATAACAGTATAAATCACTATAAATAAAAACTTTATCACTATGGAGTACAATTTCAGAGAAATTGAAAAGAAGTGGCAGAAAAGGTGGGTAGAAGAGAAAACCTACCAAGTTACGGAAGATGATTCGAAGCAAAAATTTTATGTACTAAACATGTTTCCTTATCCATCAGGAGCCGGCCTACACGTAGGTCATCCGCTGGGATACATTGCTTCGGATATTTACGCCCGTTACAAACGACTGCAGGGCTTCAATGTACTCAACCCGATGGGATATGACGCTTACGGTTTGCCTGCCGAGCAATATGCCATCCAGACCGGACAGCATCCTGCAATCACTACCGTCAACAATATCGACCGCTATCGCGAGCAGTTGGACAAAATAGGTTTCTCTTTCGATTGGAACCGTGAAATCCGCACGTGCGACCCGGAATATTATCACTGGACGCAATGGGCCTTCCAAAAAATGTTCAACAGCTATTATTGCAACGATGAACAGCAAGCCCGTCCTATCGAAGAACTGGAAAAAGCCTTCGCCATCTACGGAAACAAAGGACTGAACGCCGCTTGCAGCGAAGAAATCAGTTTCACTGCCGAAGAATGGAACGCCAAAAGCGAAAAAGAAAAGCAGGAAATCCTGATGAACTATCGTATCGCTTATCTGGGTGAAACAATGGTAAACTGGTGTGCCGAATTAGGAACTGTACTGGCTAACGACGAGGTAGTAGACGGAGTCAGCGAACGTGGCGGTTTTCCTGTTATCCAGAAGAAAATGCGCCAATGGTGTTTGCGTGTATCTGCGTATGCACAACGCTTGCTTGATGGATTGGACACGATCGAATGGACAGATTCTCTGAAAGAAACCCAAAGAAACTGGATCGGACGTTCGGAAGGTGCTGAAGTGCAATTCAAAGTAAAAGACAGTGACCTCGAATTCACAATTTTCACCACTCGTGCAGATACCATGTTCGGTGTTACTTTTATGGTATTAGCTCCGGAAAGTGAATTGGTGGCACAATTAACGACTCCTGAACAAAAAGCAGAAGTAGACGCTTACCTCGACCGTACCAAAAAACGTACGGAACGTGAACGCATTGCCGACCGTAGCGTTACCGGTGTATTCAGTGGTTCGTATGCCATCAATCCGTTCACAGGTGAAGCAGTACCCGTATGGATCAGCGATTACGTACTGGCCGGATACGGAACAGGAGCTATTATGGCTGTACCTGCTCATGATAGCCGCGACTATGCATTTGCCAAACATTTCGGATTAGAAATCCGTCCGTTGGTAGAAGGTTGTGATGTTAGCGAAGAAAGTTTCGATGCAAAAGAAGGTATCGTGTGTAACTCTCCGCGTCCGGATGTCACTCCTTACTGTGATCTTTCACTGAACGGACTGACTATCAAAGAAGCGATAGAAACGACCAAGAAATATGTAAAAGACCACAATCTGGGCCGTGTGAAAGTGAACTACCGTCTGCGTGACGCTATCTTCTCCCGCCAGCGTTACTGGGGTGAGCCGTTCCCTGTTTACTACAAAGACGGAATGCCTTATATGATCGACGAAGCCAGCCTGCCGCTTGAACTTCCGGAAGTCGCTAAATTCCTGCCTACCGAAACAGGTGAACCTCCATTAGGACACGCAACTAAATGGGCTTGGGATACAATAAACAAATGTGTAATAGAAAATGAGAAGATTGACCATGTAACTGTCTTCCCGCTGGAGCTAAACACCATGCCGGGATTCGCCGGTTCTTCGGCTTACTATCTCCGCTACATGGACCCGCATAATAATAAGGCATTAGTTGATCCGAAAATTGACCAGTACTGGAAAAATGTAGACCTATATGTAGGTGGTACCGAACATGCAACAGGGCACTTGATTTATTCTCGTTTTTGGAATAAATTCCTGTATGACATGGGTGTGTCTGTAATGGAAGAGCCATTCCAAAAGTTAGTAAACCAAGGAATGATTCAAGGTCGCAGTAACTTTGTATATCGTATCAAAGACACCAATACTTTCGTTTCACTGAACCTGAAAAATCAGTACGAAGTTACCCCTATTCACGTAGACGTAAATATCGTATCTAATGATATTTTGGATTTGGAAGCATTCAAAGCATGGCGTCCTGAATATAAAACAGCCGAATTTATCCTCGAAGACGGAAAATACGTTTGCGGATGGGCAGTTGAAAAGATGAGTAAATCTATGTTCAATGTAGTCAATCCGGATATGATTGTTGAGAAATACGGTGCAGATACGCTTCGTATGTACGAAATGTTCCTCGGCCCGGTAGAACAATCCAAACCGTGGGATACA
The DNA here is from genome assembly GCF_024788145.1 of Bacteroides sp. BFG-606. Lineage (NCBI taxonomy): Bacteria > Pseudomonadati > Bacteroidota > Bacteroidia > Bacteroidales > Bacteroidaceae > Bacteroides > Bacteroides sp. BFG-606. The sequence goes on from NZ_JANUIL010000001.1 coordinate 1,179,429, forward strand.
AACGGAATTGACGGTGTACACCGTTTTATCCGCAAATTCTGGTCGCTGTTCTACAGCCGTACGGATGAATATCTGGTAACGGACGAACCTGCAACGAAAGAAGAGTTGAAGAGCCTTCATAAATTGATTAAGAAAGTGACAGGTGATATTGAACAGTTCTCTTACAATACATCTATCAGCGCATTCATGATTTGCGTAAACGAACTCTTCAACCTGAAATGCAGCAAGAAAGAGATTCTGGAACAGCTCGTTATCACGCTCGCTCCTTTCGCTCCGCATGTCTGCGAAGAGTTGTGGGACGTATTGAGACACGAGACTTCCGTATGCGACGCCCAATGGCCTGCATACAATGAAGAATATCTGAAAGAAGATACTGTCAACTATACCATCTCTTTCAACGGAAAGGCACGTTTCAATATGGAATTTGCAGCAGATGAAGCTTCGGACGCTATTCAGGCGGCTGTATTGGCCGACGAACGTTCGCAGAAGTGGATTGACGGCAAGACTCCAAAGAAAATCATTGTCGTTCCGAAGAAGATTGTAAACGTTGTAATTTAAAGTATTAAGTAATAAGTATTAAGTATTATCCGTAGCCGCTATCCCAATATATCCGCCAGGTTAATACTTAATACTTTATACCTAATACTTTAAAAATCCTATTACTTAAAATCCTATGCATAAACTATCAAAAGCAGAAGTAATGAGAGAAGTGAAAGATTATATCTACATCACTCTCGGATTGATAAGCTATTCTTTGGGATGGGCTGCATTCCTGTTACCTTATCAGATAACTACCGGAGGAACTACCGGTATCGGAGCTATTATCTATTATGCAACGGGATTTCCAATCCAATGGTCATACTTCATTATTAATGCAGTTCTGATGACCTTTGCCATCCGGGTATTAGGTCCAAGATTTAGTATAAAAACCACTTATGCTATTTTTACACTGACTTTTCTGCTTTGGTTATTCCAGTTGGTGGTGAACAATTATGTAGAAGCGCCGGATATGACGCCGGACGGTAAACCGTTGCTACTCGGTACAGGGCAGGATTTCATGGCCTGCATTATCGGTGCAGCCATGTGCGGTGTAGGTCTGGGTATCACTTTCAACTACAATGGAAGTACGGGTGGAACAGATATTATCGCCGCTATCGTCAATAAATACAAAGATGTATCACTCGGACGAATGATTATGATTTGTGATGTATTCATTATCAGTTCCTGTTACTTTATATTTCATGACTGGCGCCGGGTTATTTTCGGTTTTGTCACTCTGTTTATCATCGGCGTTGTGCTCGACTGGATTATCAACAGTGCCCGTCAATCGGTTCAATTCTTCATCTTCTCCAAGAAATATGATGAAATAGCCGACCGGATTATTAAAGATGCCGACCGGGGAGTAACAGTACTCGACGGTACGGGATGGTACAGTAAAAACAATGTGAAAGTATTGGTAGTACTTGCCAAGAAACGTCAGTCACTCGACATTTTCCGTTTGGTAAAACGCATTGATCCAAATGCTTTTATCTCTCAAAGTTCTGTTATCGGCGTGTATGGCGAAGGATTCGATAAACTGAAAGTGAAATAATAACTGGTTGATAAGTATTGAACCACCTTGTTAAAACAAAAAAATAAGATGATGAAACGCAAACTTGTATTTGCTACCAATAACGCTCATAAACTGGAAGAAGTAGCCGCTATCTTAGGAGATCAAGTGGAATTACTAAGTCTCAATGATATCGGTTGCCAAACAGATATTCCCGAAACTGCCGAAACACTGGAAGGAAATGCGCTATTAAAATCTTCCTATATCTATAAAAACTATCATCTGGATTGTTTTGCCGATGATACAGGATTGGAAGTGGAAGCCTTGAACGGAGCTCCCGGAGTCTATTCCGCCCGCTATGCAGGAGGTGAAGGACATGACGCCCAGGCTAATATGCTCAAACTCCTTCACGAACTGGACGGAAAGGGAAACCGTAAAGCGCAATTCCGCACCGCTATTTCGTTGATATTGGACGGAAAGGAGTATCTCTTTGAAGGAGTGATAAAAGGCGAAATAATCAAAGAAAAACGTGGTGATTCCGGATTTGGCTACGATCCTGTATTTAAGCCTGAAGGCTACGACCGGACTTTTGCCGAATTGGGAAATGATATAAAAAACCAAATCAGCCATCGTGCACTGGCTGTACAGAAACTTTGTGAGTTTCTGCAAAGCTAATTATACATACCCACTTAAAATATAAAACACAATGAAGAAAATTACTTTATTTACTTTACTTACGTTACTGTTATGTACTTCATGTGTAACAAAAAAGAAGTTCATGCAGGCAGAAATGGCAGCTACTATAAGCAAAGATAGTTTGCAAGGATTATTGACCGACTGCCGAAATATAAACGCGCAAATGTCGGCACAAATCAAGAACCTTTTGCGTGATACGACCAAAATGGGAAACAGTATCCGTCAGTATCAAAGCATGCTGAACGTGAATATGACCGAACAGGAAAAGCTGAATGCCCTGTTGAGCCAGAAGAAAAACGAGCTTAACGAAAGAGAGCGTACCATCAATGAGTTGCAGGATATGATTAAAGCGCAGAACGATAAGGTACAGAATCTTTTGAGCAATGTAAAAGATGCCTTACTTGGTTTCAGTACCGACGAGCTGACCGTTCGTGAGAAAGACGGAAAAGTATATGTAGCTATGTCCGATAAACTATTATTCCAATCAGGAAGTGCCCGCCTGGATAAACGCGGAGAAGAAGCTCTCGGTAAACTGGCGGAAGTACTAAACAAGCAGACGGACATTGATGTATTTATCGAAGGTCATACGGATAACAAACCGATCAATACTGTACAATTCAAAGATAACTGGGATTTAAGTGTGATCCGTGCCACTTCCGTAGTTCGTATCCTCATCAAGAATTACAATGTGAATCCTTTGCAGATTCAGCCTAGTGGTCGCGGTGAATATATGCCTGTGGATGATAATGAAACAGCCGAAGGCAGAAGTAAGAATCGCCGTACGGAAATTATCATGGCTCCGAAACTGGATAAGTTGTTTCAGATGCTTCAAAGTTCGGAAGAGTCTAAGTAAAAACATATATGGGCTGCTTTAATAAGCAGCCCATATATGTAAAAAGCAACAAAACAAATGTTGGAAGTCTGTTATAAATCAACGCATAATATTAATTTATTCAGCAGTGATTTCTACAATCCGGCTGTTCAGTTGTTGGGTTGTAAACACTTCCAATCCCACATTCATCAGATACTCTCCTGAATATAGTTGATTATTACCTTGAAACGAAGAATTGCTACCTGGCATCAAATTGATTTCCTTCACACGATACATTCTGTCAGCATCCAATCCCTGCAAACGTACCGGTAATAATTTTTCTGCATAACGCGGATGAATATCAAATGCATACAATACAGCTTTACTCTTACCTTTATTTACATACATAGAAGAGGTATGGTTACTGCCATAAGGAGAAACCAAACGATACAGATCGCCATCAAGGATAACAGGTTTCAAACGATTATAATTTTCTACCGCCTGATTGCAATAGATATGGTCATTCTCGTTCATATCATCCAATTTGATGTCAAAGCCCAGTTTACACATCATAGCTACATCAGTACGGAACTTAATGCTGGTTCCCCGATTCCAAGTCGTAACATGTGCACACATCGTCTTACTAGGAAATATTTGTGAGAATCCCCATTGAATAAATAAACGTTCGATAGGGTCAGTATTGTCACTAGGCCAGAATTCCGTAAAATATTTCAATGCTTCAAAGTCAGAGCGTCCGCCACCACCGGCACAAAGCATCATCGGTAAATCCGGATATTTATTTTTCACACGCTCCAACACTTTATACAGCCCGCGCACATATTCGATATACAGATGCGACTGTTTATCCTTCAGATAAGAAGAATAGATATTGGTGATAGGACTGTTACAATCCCACTTAAAGAAAGCAATGCCCGGATAGTTTGTCATCAATTTATCTACCACACCGAATACATGATCCTGCACTGCCGGGTTACTCAAATCAAGTACCAACTGATTTCTGAAATAATATTCATCCCGATTAGGCAGATGAATCACCCAGTCTTTATGCTTTTCATACAGTTCACTTTTCGGATTCACCATTTCAGGCTCTATCCATATTCCAAATTTAATACCTTTCTTTTGCGCCTCCTCTACCAAACGTCCTACACCATTCGGCAGTTTATCCGCCGTTTCTTTCCAATCACCCAACCCTTGATGATCGCCGCTACGCGGATATTTATTACCAAACCATCCATCGTCGAGTAGAAACATATCCACTCCCAGTTTGACAGCCTCATCCATCAATCCAACCAACTTATTCTCATCAAAATCAAAATAAGTAGCTTCCCAGTTATTGAGCAGTGTCATACGGGTCTGGTCACCCTTCTTAATCTGATACTTACGCGCCCAATCATGAAAGTTGCGGCTAGCTTCTCCCTTACCGTTCAAGCTATAAGTGAAATAAAAGTCCGGGGTGCGAAAGGTTTCTTTAGCAGGAAGGCTATATTCCGAAGCGTACGGATTAATACCGGAAATGACACGAAGTTCATTCTTGTTATCCACTTCAAAGGTAAAACGGAAGTTACCTGTCCACCCCAAAGTACCGACTAATACCTCTCCTGAATTTTCCTCCGACGGAGCACCCAGAGACAACTGGAAAAATGGAGAAACAAACATATTGGCACGCGCACCCAACTTGGTATCAATCGTTTTTTTACCAAATGCCAGTTCACGCTCGGCTATGTTGACCTCATGTGCCCAGTCACCGGAAAACTCCGTGAGAAAATACTTATCACGGTTAAAGTGAAGCATAGAAGAAGCATATTTGCTCAATACAATAGGTTTCTTTTCCTGATGATTGATTTCAGTGAATGTCTTGATGATATTTTCCGCAGCATACGTTATATAGTGCAATTTCACAGTCACAGGATATTTATCATCTTTTAGGGTAATCACTGTTTCTACACTTCCGTCATTTTGTCGGCTACTGCTATGTTCTACGTATTTCAACAATAAAGATGGATTTCCATCATTATGAAGCACTTGAATAGCCGGTTCGAAATAATCCTCTGCCCCATGTGTAATATAAACCTCGGTTCCCTGCGGCAAGTAGACAAAGTCTGATTCATGATTCAGTTTTTTACCCAGATAACGCTGGTATAGACGACCGTTGTCTCCCACCTGGAAAATCAGGCTTGTGCAATCTGTTTCAATCTTAATAATAGGTTTGTCAGCTGCCTTCAACATACAGGAGATGCCCAAAAGACAGAATAAAAAAATAACTTTTACTTTCACGGTATATTTATTTAATGTTATTACAATCATTTCTTATTTATCAGTACGGAACGGAGCAACCGGAAGTCCGGCAGTTCCATAAAGATTACACTCCGGATTATCTGCCCATCCGTAACGTGCCGCAATAGGTATTTCCACTTCCGGCGATTCAAGGATAACCTCTTTTCCCTGGATAGTAGCAGTTGCCTGATAGAACACCTGATCTGGTCCGGCAATAATGAATCCTTTGGGTTCGCCTGTCGCAGTCTTCACCTCACAATCGAAACTAAGTATCAGTTTATTTCCCGAAATACGGTATTCCAGAAAAGCCGGTACATCATACGTGCCCCTCTGATAAGTATTTGCCAACGACAGGAGAGCCAGCCGTCTTCCCACTTCCTGTTTGTTTTTTGGGTGAATATCATGCGCTACACCAAGATCAATAGCCGATACCATACCCGTGCCTTCCATAAAAAGTGCATCAGACTGTGCTTCACGCAATGCAGCCCATTTCGAATCGGGTTGTATCTCCTGACTACGCAAGTAATTTGCCAACTGCACAAAATAGAAAGGTAACTCCTGTTTCCATTGTTTCCGCCAGTCGGCTATCAGCGACTGAAAAAGAAGGGAATACTGACGGGCACGGCCTACATTAGCTTCGCCCTGATACCATATAACACCCTTAACTGGAAAAATCGTAAAAGGATGAACCATTCCGTTATACAATACAGACAGATAACTGGAACCCTCCGGTGACATGGGCGCAGATGGTAATTCATCCAAAGTTAATCCGATGTGATGGTTCCAGATTCCGGCCAATGATATTTTCTGTCCACCCATTTCCGCATACAAAGTTTCCGGTTTTCCATGAATACCACCTTCTCCCCCGAAATCAGATACACGAACTGTGATAATTCCTTTGCCGGGTTTAACTTCCCCAGCCGGAATCGTATACTTCCGGAGGGTGGCAAACCCCGATCCTCTGGCTATTTCCTTACCATTATAATAAGTAATATCTTCATCATCTATCATTCCCAGACTAAGAGTTACCTCCTTTCCTGCCCATTCGGCAGGAATATCTATCTCCTTTTGAAACCAGACAATACCGTCAAGCCCATCCAGTCCTTTTTCTTCCCAATAACCGGGTAACTCCATAGGCTTCCACTCTTTCCCAGTCTGTAAAGCCGAAATCCATTGCGGAGTCCCTTGAGTAAAACCAGCATCCCGGATAATAAATTGTTCACGCCAGTCCTTCATCTCCTGTTGATAAACAGCAGAAAGAGCTTCTTTATTAAAATCCAGTCTCTTCATTTTAGCTGTTTCTTCCTGGAAACCCATCACCTGTTGCAAGGTACCGAAGCTTGTCCACGCTTCGGCCGGAGTGCCACCCCAGGTACAATCTATCACACCAACAGGTACATTTAATTCTTTCCACAATTGGCGGGCATAGAAATAAGCGACAGATGAAAACTCCGGAACAGAGGAAGGGCTACATTCCTGCCAACCCCCTCCGTTCATTTCTACGTTATCCTGCGGAGTTAAAGATACAGTCTTTTTTACCTGTAATAGACGAATAAACGGATAATTGGCTTCTGCCACCTCCCGCTCATAATTCATAACCTTGCCCCATCCGGCAACTGGCATTTCCATATTGGATTGTCCGGAACAAAACCAGACTTCTCCCACCATTATATTCCGCAAAGTCAGCATTTCGCCGTCTGAAAGCTCAATCTGGTAAGGACCTCCGGCAGCAGGAGTAGGTAACTGCAAAGTAAAACTTCCATCCACTCCCGCTTTAACTGTATATTTTCGGTTATCCCAACTCGTTTTTACTGTGACTTGCTTGCCGGCTTTTGCTTTTCCGGGCAATATCAACGTACTCTTTTGTTGTATCACCATATTATCGGTGAAAAACGATGGTAAAGTTACCTTAGCCTGTGTACAAATAGCCATGCACAGGGCCATAAGAGTAATTCTATATTTATTCATTTTTTCGGTTAGTTTATTGATTATCGGCTATTAGTTGAATTCCAGCACTTTCACATCCTTGGCAGGTATAGTAACCTCTATCTTATTTTTGGCAGTAGTCCGGCTGCCACTCCATAATTCTTTCACCTGATAACTGTGTGTTTGCTCCAGCCCTATTCTATCCAACGAAAGTGTCACTGTCTGTTCCTGTTCCGAATAATTGAAAAGTGCGCAATGAAAAGTTCCATCTTTCTCCTTTCTTACAAAGATCTGTTCCGATTGAGTTCCATTCCCCTCTACCGGACGAAATACTTCACCTGTAGCAAGAGCATTGATGTCAGGATTCGTCAGATATTTCAACGCTTTTTCTTTTCCATCTTTTCCTCCGGCAGCACTGAAATCATCTCCACCAATATAGATACCTGTAATAACTCCGGAAGTGATACGCGCCCGATTTTCACCATCTGTAGCATCTCTCAACACAATATGGTCTGCATCATTGAATTGATAGATATACTTCTGCCACCATCCATAAGACAATGCATTCAGTGTGTATTCGGTATCCTTGATTTTGTTCCATGCATCGCAGGCAATTCTACGCGACTGTGCATATTGTGCCGGAAATACCGGAGAAATAGAAAGATTGATATACATATCCCCAAAATATTTATCCAGCAACTGCATCCCATAATTATATCCCTGGATACCCGTTGTCACTTCAGGAAGATACCATTTATCAGCCTCCATCGCTCCATGGGTCATAAAATCCATTTTCACATACTCGAATCCTGTTCGGTGAAACAAGCTAGACGTCTTTTTCATCATTGCCTCTACAGCAGGATGAGTAGGGTCAATGGCATAAGCACCGTCCAGTTCCTGTGGTTTTCCGTTAGCATAAAGGTAGATATCCTTGTATTTATATTCAGGAGCAGCATCCACCGTTCTTTCGGGGTCACGCGCCCAGTCGGTAAACGGAGTCCAGTAAATCCCTCCAATCTGGCCGTTCGATTTACATTTTGCAATGAATGACTTCAATTGTTCTTCATTCATACAGTCCCAACCGGAATCCAATCCGACATAAACCGTGTGATCCGGATTGACAAAATGATTATTTTGAAGATTTTGTTTGATAAAGTCCGAAACCTCCATCGCTTTTTCATAAGTCAGGTTGAATTGCAAAGCTCCCCAACTGTTCCAACCGAATGGAACCGCTTTTCCCCACTCTTTCGGAGGTGATATGATTGCATTAACTTTTGCATAAGTTTCCAATCCGTCGCACCAGTTTTCAAAGAATCCCAGTAATATTTTGGGCGACTTGATCTTCTTGCCTTTCAATGCTCCGTGAGGTTTCACATCCCGCGTCAATTCATCAGCTACTCCACCGTAACAAGTCAAAGAGCCGATGTTTCTATGGTCTCCTTTACCTAACATTACAGCCGTTTTCCAATTGTCATGCTCCACAGAACCTACAACAAGTCCGCTACGCCCTTCATTATTAAAAACAGCCGTTACCTCATAACTGGTCAATGTGTCGAAATTAAGTGCATGAGACTGGTATCTGATCCATTTATCATTATCAAAAGGCATAAATAAAGCACGATTGTCACCTGCCGGAAGTAATTCAGCCATGCGGTCTACATTCACAGGTGCCATCCGATTGGAAGCGACATTATTCTTTCCTTCTATACTAAACTCCGTCAATATATACTCTTTATCCGGATAAAGATAAAAGTACTGTGTCAACTTAGGCAAAGATTTATCTGTATGTTCAATCTTATAAAGAGTTCCTTTACCGAAAGCATCTGATATTTTTCGAATACTAACCTTATGGCGTGCATAGTCACGCGTAGTAACCGTCTGCTCTCCCCATAGGTAAGAAGCATATAGTCCTTCACAAATATTTTTTGACTTTTTATAAAGTGAAACTCCCCCTTTCTGATCATCGAAGCGGATTTGCCAGCCGCCCGTCGTCAGACCTTTATATCCGGCAGCATATCCGGATAAAGTGAATAACAGGAACATAGTTCCGAAAATGATTTTAAACTGTCGAAGTCTGTTTTTCATATGGCACAATGAATATGGTTTTAAATAGAATAAAAGTGTTCCCCAAAGATAGGCATTGCCGGAAGTATGGCTTGGCGTAAACAAGTCAAAAAATGAAAGATTTACGGCAATATGCTTCACAATCTCTCTGAATCCGCAAATTTTCTATTTATCCGCATCATTTATAGTATCCGTATTCCTTATATCCTGTGGAATGATTGTTTGTTTTCCACTTTGATACTGTTTCTCGAAATCTTTCGGAGTCATACCAAACTGTTTCAAGAATAACTTGCTGAAATAAGACGGAGAATTAATGCCCACCATATAGCAGATATCTCCAATCCGGTATTTGCCTTCCTGAATATATTCCGCCGCTTTCTTCAGGCGAATCAGGCGAATGAAGTCGAGTGGGGAGAGATTAAATATCGTTTTGATTTTTCTCAACAAACTAGAGCGGCTCATACAGAGAATATCCGCCATTTTCTCTACTCCGAAATTATCATCGGTTATATTGTCTTCAATAATCCGGATCACCTTATTCATAAATTCCTCATCCGCTTTGTTCATCTGCATATTATCTACCGAGAAGAACGGACGTTTCGAGAATGCCTCTCTCTCCCGTCGACGGTTATTGAGTAATGATAATATCTGTTCTTTGAGATAACCGAACGAGAAAGGCTTCTCCACATAGGCTTCCGCCCCATACTTCAAGCCATTGATTTTACTGTCAATATCATTCTTGGCAGTCAGGAAGATAACAGGGATATGAGAAAGCTCAAGATCTGATTTGATTTCCTTACACAACTGATAGCCATTCATCACCGGCATCATAATATCACTAATGATCAAATCGACATGACTGCTTCTCAATATTTCGATTGCTTCCGCACCATTCTTCGCCGTCTCCACAGTGAAACACTCACATAACCTTTCAGAGATAAAGGCCAGCATACTTTCATTATCTTCTACCAACAACAGAGTGTATCCGTGCATATCTGTTTCAACAGAAGTTTCCTCATCCAACTCAACTATATCTTTTTGTACCGCTTTGCTATTCTCCAGACTGATACCTTCCTTATTTAAAGGAATGGTCAGAATAAAGACATTATCCTTTTCTCTTGTAGTATCCAAGGTAAGTGTCCCTTTGTGAAGAGATGCCAGCGAACGTGCTAATGAAAGTCCGATACCTACTCCGTTCTTAGGTGCTTCTTTCTTTTCCATTTGATAAAAAGGTTCAAAGATATATTGGCTCGCTTCTTCCGGAATCTTATTTCCGTCACTAATAACCCGAATCGTGAAATAAAGATCGTCTTTCTCCAGTTCCACTTGTATATGCTGCCAGGCATACTTCAATGCATTATTAAGCAAATTGCTCACAATCTTAGTTATTGCTTCTTTATCTACTGCCGCCCATATTTCCTCTTCAGTCAATTTCAGAACCAGTTCTTTGTTATTCAAATTGAAAGTTACTTCAAAACGAGCTACGATTCCTTTCAGAAGTGCCGTAATGTCAACACTTTCAAATTTCATGGAAAGCTTGTTGGCACCAATCTTCTGGAAATCGAGAAGTTGTCCTGTCAGTTCCAACAGCCGCTTCGTATTCTGTACTATTACATTAATATACTTCTTCTTTTTAGATTCCGGAAGATTCTCCTCCTGAATAGCCTCAAGCGGACCATTAATCAACGTCAGCGGAGTACGTACTTCATGAGCTATCTCCGTAAAGAAATCAACCTTCGATTCATACAATTCCTTTTCTTTCTCTATTTCAAAAAGTTTCTGACGTTCTTCCATCTGCCGCTCCTTACGATGCTTGTACCATAAAAACCAACAGAATACAAACAAGATAATAGCCAGTGCATAAACAATATAAGCCCATACGGACTGCCACCAAGGCGGCAAAATAACAATCGTCAACGAACGGGTTGAAGGATCGGATTTGCTCGCATGATGAGTTGCCTTTATTTGAAAAGTATATTTACCCGGAGGCAATTTAGCATACGATATATTCTTGTTGCTGGCAGCACGTATCCACTCTTTATCAAGCGGTACCATACGATAATAATATTGATTGGTCTCCGCAGTAGAATAACTAAGCATAGCTATATCAAAACTGATATTTGACTGATTATAAGGAAGTTCTATTTCATTGGTATGTACAATGCACTGTTTCAAAGGCGAATTCGGAGTATGCACAGTGATTTCCTTATTATAAATACTAAATTTGGAAATATAAACCGGAGGCAGCGATCCGCTTTCATCCTGAGTATTGGGATCAAAAGCAATCAGTCCGTCCACCCCTCCGAAATAAAACTTACCATCGCGTGCTTTAAGCGCCGAATTATAATTGAACTGGTTCCCTAATAATCCGTCTTTATTGGTGAATACGCTTACATCTCCACTTTCCGGATTAAAACGTACCAGTCCTTTATTAGTCCCAAACCATAAATTAGAATGTTCATCCTCCAGAATATCATAGCAGACATCGTCCGGCAATCCTTCATTAATTCCAAAAGAGGTAAAGTTATCCTGTACTTCATTATAGCGACAGATTCCGCCGCGATCAGTAGAGAACCATATATTGCCCTTACTGTCCTGCATAATGAAACTGACGGAATTGGAACTAAGCGTATTTTTCTTACCTGCCTCGTAGGCGTAGTTCTGATAGATCCCTGATTCGGGTCTGCATTTCCAGACTCCGTTTCCCATAGATGCCACCCAAATTGTACCATCTTTCGCCTCCATGATATTAAAGGCCCAGTTGTAACCGATAGCATCTACCCTGTGATACTCCTTTTCATTCGGTCCGGACATATAAAGTCCCCATCCGGTTCCTATCCATTTACGCCCTTTACTATCTATCATAAAGTCGTACACACTGCCTTCATCAATGCCTAACTCCCCTTCTGACAAACACCGGATCCGTTCATCAGGCAGACGGATTTCATTCATCCCCTGCTTGAATAATCCACAATAAATATGATTATTATAATGTCTTACACATAAAGTGATAAGATGCCCCGGTACATTATCATACACTTGATGTACTTCTCCGGTCTGAGGATTCAACACATTAATTCCGTTATCTTCAGTTCCAATCCAAATACATCCGTTATCATCTTCCGCTAATCCACGGATGCGTTTGGTATTCAAAGAATGTCCGTCGCTTCCGGGAACATATTTATCAAATACAAGACGATGTTTAGGCAGATAATTAACACCTCCAAACATTGTCCCAATCCAGATACCTCCTTTGGTATCTTTATAAATTGAATAGACAATGTTATCCGACAAACTGAACGAACGCATCAAATCTTCTTTAAGATGCAATGTACTGTTTTTCTTTTCGTTAATAATGAAAAGCCCATGATGAGAACCTACCCAAAGTTCATCTCCGAAACAGACCACATCACGTAAAAAAGTTTTCCGTTCTCCCGGAAAAGGAATAGTAGCCAGTTCACGAGACTGTGTATTATATTTTAATAATTCTCCTTCATGAATAGCAAGAATAGCGGTATCATCGTCCCGAAAACACATACTCATTATGTTCTTATTAGCCAATGAATGTCCGTTACGGTCTTCCAGATACTGTTCAAACGCATCTTTCTGCGGATTATATTTAAATAATCCTACTCCGGAAGTTCCTACCCATACTCCACCTTTTTTGTCAATGGCAATACATTCGGGACTTTCATTTTTAAAATTACTTTTTCCCGTGATAGGATAATGGCTGACTTTCTTCGTTCCTTCAAAACGAAATAGTCCCTGGTCAGGAATAAGCACCCATACATTACCGACAGAATCAGCAAGTATTTCCGCCACCCAATTATCAGGTGTGATTTTATCCGGTGACTCTGGATTCAGGCGGGTAAAAATATCCATTGTGGGATCATACACATAAATTCCCCGGTCGGTTCCCACCCAAAGTTTACGTTCCTTGTCTTCGTAAAGAGCACTGATATTATGATTTCCGATTCCTGCTTTCAGGTCGTCACAGTTAAGTTGAAGAATAGACGTACCATCATAACGATTTAATCCGTTCTTAGTGCCAAACCACATGAATCCATAGCTATCCTGCAAGATTGCCTTGACATTACTTGCCGACAAGCCATTTTCACCATTAATATGAGTAAAGTAAAATTGAGAATATGCCTGTGCTCTGACAAATGTTGCGGAAAGTATCAAACTACACACTACCGACAATATGAGTATAGATCTTTTCATAGTATGGATAATATTATTCGTTACATACGCAAAGATACACGAATTTTCTTATATCGAACGAACGTCATAATATTATATATAAAATGAAATATATCAATCAGCAATTCCCCATTTCTTATTCGGAACATTTCCCAACCATAATTCGAGTACCCCGCCTTGAGCAAAATCAATGTGCGGGATTTGATAAGAATCATATTCTTTGCCATTTAGACAGGTACGCTGTATATAACAATTCTCTGTCGAATTATTATAAGTTTTTATCCTGAACTCTTTACCTTTATAATAAACTGAATCCAATTTTATAATAACCTCGTCAAATACCGGGCTTGTTATATCGTAAGCCGGATCACGTTTTGCACCACCGTCCAAACTGAAAAGTCCGATTGCCATCAAGGTACTCACACCTCCCATCTGTCCTTGATCTTCATCGTGCCCGCCATATCCTTTATCCGGTGTTATTGCTCCATAGGCTTGTTCCTTCACACGACGTACCCAATATTGAGTCAACCAAGGCTTACCCGCATGAGTGAAAACATGTGCATTAGAACATCCCGGCTGATTGGCATAACTCACATATCCACCACCGTAACCATAAACAAAATCTGTTGATCTGGATTGCTCAAAAGCATTATTCAACATATAGCATAAACTATCGCTACCACCCATAAGCTCCGCCAATTTAGGTATATCATGAGATAACCCGAATGTAGCTTGCCAGGCATTAGCTTCCACATATCCCGCACCATTCAAAGGATCGGTATGCAGCCAGCTTCCATCTTTTCTTCTAGGTAGGATAAGATTTACTTGTTTATTAAAAGATTCCGTCCAACCTGTCGACCTTTTATGAAAATAGATATAATCTTTCCGTTTACCCATTTTAGCAGCCATTTCTGCTAAAGCCCAGTCTTCAAAGGCCCACTGAATCGTCAATCCCGCATTATCAGGGCAATATCCGTTTTGAATATAAAAATCAAGTTCGTTATCCATATCCAACGCCAGCATACCTCCCTTGGCATGGTTTCTTTTCATCGCTTCATAACCTGCCCTTGGCGACCACTTTTTGGTTATGCCCCTTTGATATGCACTAGTGATAAGTGATGTGGCAGGACACCCAGTCATAATATATGAATATCCTCCGGCACAAGGACCACGGGGCAATAAACCACCATTGACATCGTATTGTATCAAAGACGCTGCAAAATCATCCAATACGGAAGGATATGCAAGTCCCCACAAAGTATTCAGATTCCATTGGGTCAACCAAAATGCGTCTGAATTATACATGTGATGAATCGGCTTACCGCGACTGTCTTTCTTCAATTTCCCAACCGCCAGTTTTACATTTACCGTATGTGATCCTTGCCGTATTCCGCCTTTTGTATAATCCGGATATTCGCCATTATAATCATCCAGTTTATGACGTCCCAGCAAAGTGTGCCACAAGTCTGTATATAATTTGATTCTTTGAGCATTCGTCCCTCCTTTTACTTCGATTCTACCCAGCCATTGATTCCATTCATCTTGTGACTCCCGGCGAACTTGATTAAAATTCCAATGATCACAATCTTCTTTCAGATTCTCTTTCGCATTAGCAATACTTACATATGAAATTGCCATTTTAACATTTATCTGATCTCCCGCCCGGACTTCATATTTTGCACTGACTCCTGATGTGGGAGCATCATGATAACTCCATCCCGAACTTATCCGTGGCGTACTTTCTGTAGTTCCTTGAAACTCCTCAATATCAGAAAAATAGTCTTTATCAGCCCAACCGTCAAGAGAGTCAAAAGGCTTGTCAAAATGAGCTACAAAAAATATTCTCACAATATCCGGTCCGCCCCACAAACGTCCCTTTGTATCAAAATATCCGGTAATCTCATTATTGCCTGTTTTATACACTTTGGAATTAACCATAGTGGAAGTGCCAACATACCCTCCCAGATTAAACAATATATTTGCTGATGCATGTTCGGTATATGTCAACCTGTAAAAACTAACCCGGTCTGTTGCAGTTTGCTCCACCCACATATTATAATTCTCCAGATATAACCGGTGATAACCCGGTTGTACAATCTCTCCATCGTGTGTAAAGTGAGATTTCCAATGTTGTTCACCTAATGTCGGGTTCACATTTCCAGTGGTAGGCATGAGTGATAAACCGGACAACATCCAACAATGTATCTGGGGAAAACCGAGTATATCGGTAGAGTTATAATTATATCCCCCGCCATATTGATTTTTATTCCGGGTTAAAGGAGCAGCACCTATCATCCCGAATGGCTGACTCCCCGTGACAAAAAAGAAATATCTCCCTCTTGCCGACTCGATATAGGGATCTACCCACGACACATAATCAGAATAATCTTCAGGAGCCGGAAAAACCTCAATTTCTGATAAGCCGAGATTCACCCCATCTCCGTCAGTTACCTCAAAACGGATCCATTTTGTCTTTCTTGCAGAAAATTCAACTACTTTCGGGCTACCATTATTAGGTATTTGGCACACATTTATACAACTCCCATCACTAAAATGCAATATACCGCCTGCTATATGTGTTTTTTCATCGGGACGGTCATACAAAACAACCTTGTTAACACATACCGGATTATCCCAGTCTAATTGTATCCAGGGATAATCAATCTGCCCCCAAAACGTCATAGTGCTTTTAGAAGCCCATTCTCCTTTGTCCGGTACACGGATTATCCGGTCAGTAACATTAGATGCTTCATACGATTCATTTAATGTAGACGAGGCCGATACACGACTATCAGGCGCAATATTATATGGGGAAGCGGATACTAGGCTAAAAGACAATAAAGTAATTAAACTTGTTAACAGGCGGTATGGTTTCATCTGATTTCTATTAATTATTACATTAACAAATGTAGTATTCTCCAATGAGAAATATAGTGTTTCTCATTGGAGAATAAAAGTTTACCAACCCGTAGGTTGACTTATATTAGGATTAGAAGTATCTTCCTTCTGCGGAATCGGCCATGAATCAAACTTCGGGAATGTACAGCGACGTTCTTCAAGTTTAATAAACGATTGTGTGTCAGGATTCCATGCTCCATAAATAGGACCGTTCATTACATCATTTCCAATTCCCCAACGACGTATATCATCATAACGTTTGCCTTCGAAACAAAGTTCTACACGTCGTTCACGACGATATAATTCACGTACCTTTTCCTCTGAATTATAAACCGTTTGATCCATTTTTGGCATTCCACTACGAACACGAATAGCATCAATATATTCCTTTACTTTCGGATCATCCCAATCACCGGTTTCAACCAAACATTCAACATAATCCAATAATACTTCCGCATAACGGTAAATAACGAAATCAAGACTGCCTTGTCCATTGTTGCCACGATCATCTTCAGTCATAAATTTCTTCACCATATAACCGCTGCGAATACCATCGTTCCTGCCAATATAATCACCACAATCCGGATTGAAAGGACTAAATGTATAATTGGAGAGTCCTGTATTATCACCCGGTACAAAAACGCTGACATTCAAACGAGGATCTCTTGCTCCATGATACGGATCTTTTTCATAAGCCTCTCTTTCAGAAGTGGATAAAGACTGAATTGTTTGTCCATCTATCGTTTCATAAGTATCTATAAACGATTTCAATACATTCATTACTCCTTGTCCGCCAAAACTTCCCGACATACAACGGGAAAATATACCGCTCGAACCGCCTCCCTTATATAAAATGCGTTCTTTATTCTGTTTACCCACATATGTAAATAAGTCGCGGTAGTTCTTACCCGGATTATTGTCGGTAGCAGTAGAATAATACAACTCAAATTCTCCACTCTTTATCAATTCCCATGCAGCCGCTTTAGCTATATCATATCGTTTGAATTGGAGATTTACATCCATTTTCAAAGTCAGGGCAATAGAACGGGACATGCGGTCACGTCTTCCTTCATCCCAAATAAACGGGAGAGCTTCCGAATTGATTACTTCGTCCAACTCTGCATTAATTCTATCCAGACATTCATTAACCGGAGTGCGTGCCATATAAATCTCCGAAGGCAACAAAGCCTTGTCTACATACGGAATACCATCATTTCTACCATACCAGTTTAATAAACGAATATGATACCATGCCCGCCATACTTTCGCCTCCGCTTTCATACGGTCGCGTTCAGACTCATTCGTAAAATAGGCATTATCAATATTATCGAGCAATCGACAGCAATTGCGGATTTTACGGTAACATTGGTTCCAGGTGTAAAACTGATATTCCCATGGACCGGGATTATTATTGTCGGCCGGAGGCACTAAAGAACCATTTCCCAACTGCTGGATACGCACGTCAAAGTTTCCTGTAAAATAAACGTTGTCTGACGCTCCGTCCTGAAAAACCATACCTATCTCATCTCCACCCCAATCACCTCTCAACCACAACTTGCAAGTACCAAGTGCCGATTCACATTCCTGTTGTGTTTTCCAGAAATCATTATCTGTCGAAGCATTCGGTTTATCTCTCGTCAGAAAGTCTTCACAACTACTGAATAAGCCAATGAGTCCGGCCAGAAACAAACCTTTAAAAATTATTTTATTATATCGTTTCATAATATGTCTATATTTTAATGATTAGAAGTTCAAACTAAGACCTACAGAATAAGTTTTCACCAATGGATAAGAACCCATCTGACCGCGGTTTTCAGGATCAATCATGCTTTCTTTGGCAAAAGTAAACGGATTCTGGGCATTCAAATATACGCGGATGCTGGAAATACCTACTTTCTTCAGTGACATTTGGTCGAATGTGTATCCCACCTGAATGTATTTCACACGGCAGTAGCTTGCGTCAAAATGCCAGTAATCGGACGCATGATGATTATTACCGTAATCAGGAGACGGCGTCAGTCTCGGATAACGCGCGCCCGGATTCTCCGGCGTCCAATAATCTAATTGTGCTTTCATAGGCGTCAAACCGTCTCCTGTCAAGTTCAGCCCGTTAGAAAAAGGCGCACTATAATAGGCATCCACACCTGTCACTCCCTGGAATAGAACTTCAAAACTCCATTTCTTATAATTAAAAGAAAGGTTTGCAAAATAGTTCAGGTCAGGCTGGTCATTTCCACGTATTACGCGGTCGTCAGTAGTAATCTTATTATCAGGAGTACCGTCAGGACCGGAAACATCCAAATACTTGATGTCACCCGGTTGTTGTCCATCAAAAATAACTACTCCCTCTTTGGGTATCCATTTGCCTGAAGCATCTTTCGTAAAGTCACTTTCCTGCAATAAACCATCAGTAGGATAAACATAATAACTATTTAACGCATAACCTATTTGGTTGATTGTAGACCCGTTATCATAAGGTGCTCCAAACAAATCTATGATTTTATTTTTATTTTGAGACAGGCCACCATGAATACTGAAGCCAAAGTCTTTAAACTGTTTGTCGTAATTTGCACTAAATTCCCAACCTCTGTTACGTACTTTTCCAGAGTTAATAGCAGTTGCCCAAGTACCACCGATAGAAGAAATAGGAGGAGTAATAAGCATTCCTGAAGTCGTTTTTTCGTACCAGTCGAAAGTCAGGCTCAAATCTTTGAACAGGCGAATATCTGCACCGATATTCAGCATTTTCACCTTTTCCCAGGTAATTTCAGGGTTACCATATTCTTTTTCCTCCCCATTACCCATATCAATAAAAGTCTGATACTTATATAATCCGATATTTTCGTTTCCAAGTAAACCATAAGAAGCTCTCAACTTCAATTCATTGATTTCGTTCTTTAATGATTTCATGAATTTTTCTTCATGCACATTCCAACCTGCAGCAATAGAAGGAAATACTCCGAACTTTTCACCGTCTCCAAAACGTGAAGAACCGTCACGGCGCACAGTACCTTCAATAAGATAACGTCGATCATACGTATAGTTAGCTTTAGCAAACATGGAAATCATTGAATAACTGTCCCAACTGTTCTGATGAGTCAGCTCCTGATTGTAACCTCCTATGACAAACAGACGATGATCGCCTTTATCATACGTATATTCAGCAGTACCACCCAGATAATAATAGGTATCATGATCTCTATAATCTGAAAAATCTGCTCCCCAAGTATTCAGTAAAGCATCTGTATCATAATCAAAGAAATTATATGCTTCCCGTTTGCTCTTACCTCCGCGACTACTGATACGATAAGAATACTGACCTTTCAGTACCAGATTTGGCAATACTTCCCAACGAGGAGAAATATTCACACTGATATTATCCTCATAATCTTCACGTATTCCCGCACGATCGATATAAGCTGCCGGATTAGTCATATTAGGTCTGTTGCCATAATAAGTAAAATCACTACCTGCCTTTTTCGGATAACGAGTTACGGTATTGGGCGGTGTCTTATACATCCATTCAAACAATGACTTATCAGCAGCGTCTGTTTTCGGTTGCTTCCGGTTGGTACGGTAAGCATTGAAGTCCATGTTTACAGACAGGTTATCCCGCAAACTGACAGTGGTATTGGCACGGATATTCAAACGGTCAGAACTTGTATGCTCTGTCAATCCCTCATTCTGCATATAGTTTACACTCAAAGCGAAACGTGCCAGACTACCACCACCCGAAACGGCCACTGAATGGTTTTGTACATATCCTGTGCCAAATAAGAAATCTGCCCAGTCTGTATCCGGATATTTATAAGGATCGGTACCGGCAATTGTATTTTTGATTAACTCGCCATCATACAACTCATCACCGCCAATATTCTTTTGGGCAATATTAGCCATAGTCATATATTCTGCCGCATTCACGAAATCAGGAAGATAAGTTGCTTTCTGAACACCAAAGTAACCGTCATACGATACATTAATCTTTCCTACCGTACCTCGTTTAGTTTTTACTACAATCACACCATTGGCTGCACGTGCACCATAAATAGCGGCTGCGGCAGCATCCTTTAAAATAGTAACGCTTTCAATTGTATTCGGATCCAGTTGGTTCATATCCATTGGAATACCGTCAACCAGAACCAACGGGTCATTATTGGTGTGTAATGAAGAGATACCGCGAATCTTGATAGAAGCTCCGTCTCCTCCCGGCATACCGGAGCTTTGAGTAACCGTCAGACCTGTGACACCTCCCTGCAAAGATTGCGAAATAGAAGTGATAGGCTTGGAATTCAGATTTTTTGCAATATCTAATGTAGATACGGAGGATATTGAATTTAGTTTCTTTTCTTCCGAAAAACCGGTAATTATCACTTCATCCAATGCTTCAGAATCTTCGGATAAGGAGACACTCAAGTTACTGATAGCACGGGATACTACAAATTCATAAGGTCGGAACCCAAGATAAGTGAACACAATAACATCTCCTTTTTGAGCTTTAATGGAGAAATATCCGTTCGTGTCACTTATAGTACCAATCGTAGTACCTTTAATAAGAACATTAACACCTGCAATAGGAAGAGGCTGTACCGAGTTTTCAAGTATTTGTCCCTGGATAGTCCAGTTTCGCTCCTTCGTGTCATTAGCAACAGCAGATGTTGGTTCCAAAGCTAAAGACTTTGTTGGAGTTCCCAACAATAAACAGGCAAATAATAAAGAGATTACCGCCTTCGAGCTTCTTTTCATGTAGTTTGAATTTATAGGTAAAACAAAATTGTATTTAATGAATCTCATGTTTTTTATTAGATCTAATATTTATCTTTAAACGCAATGCAAATATACCCGATATGTAGCAAGTAATTGAGTTATGAACGCTGCAAAAAATAGAATATTTGATTCAAATATCGTCCAGGCTTCTTGCAGGACGTATTCTTTCTATTTTATGAATCATTTGTATAGAGCAGATAAAATCACGATGGACTAATTTTGTCCTATAATAAAAAAACAACTCCTATTTATATATTAATCATTTAATTATATTTGAGCCATGAAAATTAAAACCATTAGTTTTTCTCTAGCCATTATGATGATATCCCTTTCCGGATGTACGAATCTGGAAGCAAAGGATAAAGTTGAACTATGGTACGAACAACCCGCAAAAGAATGGATGAGTTCTGTACCAATAGGCAACGGACGTATCGGAGCAATGGTATTCGGAGGTATCGAAGAAGAAACCATCGCATTGAATGAATCAAGCATGTGGTCAGGACAATATGACGAGAATCAGGAAATTCCTTTCGGAAAAGAAAGAATGAATGAATTAAGAAAACTCTTTTTCGAAGGAAAAATACAAGAAGGAAATCAAATTGCTGGAGAATTTCTACATGGTAATGGACATTCTTTTGGTACACACCTTCCTATCGGTGACTTGAAACTCACTTTCAGTTATCCGGAAAATACAGTCAGTAACTACCGTCGTTCTCTCGACTTAGGTACAGCTATCAGTACAACCAATTATACAATAGGTGACGTTAATTACGTGCGCGAATGTTTTGCAACCAATCCGGACGACGTTCTTGTATTACGAATGTCCGCCAGTAAGAAGAAAGCTATTAATGCAAAACTATCATTAAGTATGCTGCGGGAATCTGAAATTTCAACCGATGGTAATCAATTGATTTTTGAAGGAACAGTTAATTTTCCCAAGCAAGGTCCCGGTGGTGTCAGCTTTCAAGGCCGTATTGCAATATCCGCGCCTAATGGAACACTACAAGCTGAAGATTCTTCCATATCAGTGAATGATGCTGATATGCTGACTATTGTAATAGATGTACGCACGAATTATAAGAATGACGCTTATAAATCTCTTTGCAAAGAAACTGTTGTAAAAGCAGAAAAGAAGACTTATGAAAAACTGAAGAAAACTCATCTCAACGATTATGCTCCTCTGTTCGACCGTGTTTCCCTACAACTGGGAACAGGAGAATATGCCGGTCTGCCAACTGACAAAAGATGGGAACAAGTAAAAAAAGGCGGATATGATCCCGGCCTTGATGTATTGCTTTTCCAATACGGACGCTATTTATTACTAGCCTCATCGCGAGAAAATTCACCTCTTCCAGCCGCCCTGCAAGGTTTCTTTAATGATAATTTAGCATGTAACATGGGATGGACAAATGATTATCACCTGGACATCAATACACAACAAAACTACTGGATTGCAAACGTAGGCAACCTGGCAGAGTGCCATCTTCCCCTTTTCAAATATATCGAAGATTTATCTGTTCATGGAGCGAAAACTGCTCAAAAGATATATGGATGCAAAGGATGGACAGCTCACACCACAGCCAATATATGGGGATACACAGCTCCTTCAGGAAGCATCCTGTGGGGATTATTTCCCACAGCAAGCAGTTGGATTGCCTCGCATCTCTGGACTCAATACGAATACACACGTGACAAAGATTATCTAGCGAAAACCGCTTACCCTCTGTTAAAAGGAAATGCAGAATTCCTTCTCGATTATATGGTTGAAGATCCCAATACAGGTTATATGGTAACAGGACCAAGCATTTCACCGGAAAATTCTTTCCTTTACGAAGGTAATAATTTATGTGCATCAATGATGCCCACCTGTGACCGTGTATTAGCTTATGAAATATTCAATGCTTGTATTCAATCAGCTCAAATCCTGAACATTGATAAGGAGTTCAGTGATAGTTTACAACAAGCCATCAAGAAATTCCCTCCCATCCGTCTGCGTGCTAACGGAGGTGTACGAGAATGGTTGGAAGATTATGACGAAGCACACCCTAATCATCGCCATACTTCACATTTACTGGCTCTTTATCCTTACGAACAGATTACCCTTGATAAAACTCCCGAACTCGCCGCAGGTGCACGCAAAACAATCGAAGACCGCCTGGCTGCGGAAGGTTGGGAAGACACGGAATGGAGTCGCGCCAATATGATTTGTTTCTATGCCCGACTGAAAGATACCAAACAAGCTTATCAAAGTGTCCTTACTCTTGAGAGTATATTCACACGTGAGAACCTGTTGAGCATTTCTCCTGCCGGTATTGCAGGAGCACCCTATGATATTTTTATTCTTGACGGAAATACAGCCGGAGCGGCCGGAATAGCAGAGATGCTGGTACAAGGACACGAAGGATATATTGAATTCCTACCCTGTCTGCCCGAACAATGGAACGTAGGAAATTATAAAGGCCTGTGTGTGAAAGGAGGAGCGGAAGTTTCAGCAGCCTGGAATCAGTCGTTGATTAACGAAGCAACTTTAAAAGCTACTGCTGACAATACATTTACAGTAAAAGTTCCACAAGGGAAAAATTACACTATCACGCTGAATAATAAACGAATCAACCCAGTGATAAACAACGGACTGATTACCGTATCCATGAAAGCTAAAGATATATTGAAATTCAAATAAGTAAACTTATGTACAGAATCATTATTTTCTTCCTTTTCCAAGTAAGTGTATTCAGCATATTGTCGGCACAAGAAACTATTTATGTGAAAGCGCAACCCGGTGATGCAACTCCACGCCTACAAAATGCCATAGAACAAGCACGTCATTTGAAAGGGAAGAAAGTAGTGATTCAACTTGAACAAGGAAACTATGATCTATACCGCAACAGTAGTTCCAAGCAAGTTTATTTTATATCCAACACTGCCTCTAAAGAAGAAAATCCCGACCCTACCAAACACATTGGCCTTTGGATAAAGGATATGAAAAACTTAATTATTGATGGTGGTGGCGCACATCTGATTACACACGGAGAAATGACTTCTTTTGTTATAGACAAAAGTGAAAATATAACACTCCGCAATTTTACTTTGAAAGCTGCCGATCCTTCGGTTACGGAAATGAAAGTTATTGATACAACAGCTTATACGGCAACTTTCAGAATTCACCCCAAAGACCGGTATGAAATTGCAGATAAACAGATAAAATGGATAGGAACAGAATGGAGTTTTACCGGTGGCATTGCCCAAACTTTTAATCTACATACCAATATAACAAACCGTTGTAATCTGCCTACCGACCATGTCGTTTCTCTTACCGACATCGGAAATCATCAGATACACGCAACATACGACAAGAAAATAACTTTATATCCGGGAGAAATATTTCAGATGCGGGATGCCATCCGAGATGAAGCATGTGGATTTATTCATTTGAGCAAAAACATTATACTTGAACATTTGAACCTGCATTTTCTAGGAAACTTTGGAATTGTCGGCCAATATTCCGAAAATCTGACTTACAAATATTTAAACTGTGAACCGGAGTATGGCAGTGGTCGTACCTGTGCCAGTTTTGCTGACTTTGTTCAAATGTCCGGATGCAAAGGAAAAATCCGTATCATCAACTCTCGTTTTGAAGGAGCACAAGATGATCCGATCAATGTACACGGAACTCATCTGAAAGTTATTGCTTACGAACCGGGAAATAAAATAGTAGTTCGTTTCATGCATCCTCAATCTTACGGATTTGAAGCTTTCTTTCCTGGAGATGAAGTTGAATTTACAGAAATACATTCATTACAATGTCTGCATAAAGCATCAGTACTCAAAGTGGAGAGAGTAAACGACTACGATTGTAAACTTACACTGAATGGTTCCGTTCCTTCTATCCTACCACAACAGGAGGTAGTAATAGAAAATATCACTTGGACACCGGAAGTAGAAATCCGCAATAACTATTTTGCCCGGACACCGACAAGAGGAATACTTGTTACGACACGCCGGAAAGTTATAATCGAAAATAACGTATTTTATCGTACACCAATGAGTGCTATTGCTATCTCAAATGATGCTCGCAGTTGGTATGAGTCAGGCCCCGTACATGATCTTACCATCCGAAACAACCATTTCATAGAATGTGGAAGTCCGGTTATCAATATTGCTCCCGAAAATAACCGTCCGAACGGAACTGTTCATAAAGGGATCCGTATCGAAAATAATCGTTTTACACTGACACTGAAAGATAAACAGGCAATCTATGCCCGTTGGACAGATAATATCCGAATTTCAGGAAACTATTTTGATGGGATTTACCCTATCTCCACAAAAGAATCTGTTTTATTGGAACATTGTACAAATGTGGAGAATGAGTAAAATTACCATAGGATTCCAACCAGTAAAATAGTTCTGTGCTGTATTACCTTATTAATTGGATTGTCCGGATGATAGATTTCCTTTCAGTTGTTTATTAGGATATTTCCCCATTACAAATTCCAATACTCCTCCTTGAGTTATTTCCTGATGAGTAATCCATAAACGGTTTATTTTCTTGCCATTCAAAGTTATAGATTGTATATATACATTTTCTTCCGAATTATTCCGGGCTATGACGGTAAAACGTTTTCCTTTATAATAACGATTGTCTAATTCAATCGTAGCTTTATTAACAAGCGGTGATGTGAGTTCATATGTATTATTTCCGGGACAAATAGGATGCATCCCCATCGCCGCCAATATGTACCAAGCAGACATTTGTCCCACATCTTCATTTCCACAAAGTCCGTTAACTGTGTTATTATAAGCATTGCGGCATATCTTCCGTGTCCAATATTGAGTAAGCCAAGGTTGTGAAGTATAATTCAACAAGAAAGGTACATGATGATTAGGTTCATTAGGATGATTGTAATAGTCTCCCCATTTAAAATCATCATCCGCCCCATTGAAGAATTCGATTAATTCCTCTTCAAAATATTTCTTTCCCATTAATTGTATCATACCTTCAATATCCTGCGGAACGAACCATCCTTGCTGATAGTTATTACTTTCTATACAACCCTGCCAATGTACTTTTTTCCCTTTCCAAGGCAACCATTCTTCTTTTGACAGGCGTGCTCTGAACCACTTTACACTGTCACACCATACATTACGGTAAGCCTTTGATTTCTTCAAATAAATATCTGCTTCCTGAACACGATTTTGAGAACGAAGCAAAGTACCGACACACCAGTCGGAATAAGCATACTCTAACGTTTTAGATAAATCTCCGGAATCATATCCGTCTTCATTATTGCCAAATGTCCGTACGGTGTTGATAGCATACTGAATGGATTTATCTACCGGATAATTTTGTATTCCTTTCTGATAAGCATCAGTCAAAACAGATACAGCCGGATTGCCTACCATACAGCCGGAGTAAGCATTCAGAAACTCCCACCGGGGATAATACCCCTTTCCACTTTTCTCCGCTATCTGTATCAATGAATTAATTTCATCATTCACTAAATCCGGATTAATTATCGTTTGCAAAGGAAACTGGCTGCGAAACACATCCCAACCACTAAAAATAGTCCGGTATGTAAACGTAGAAGTCTGATAAACTTTATTGTCAGCTCCTATATACTTTCCGTCTATATCCGAAAAACAACGCGGATCAATCATCGTGTGATACAACGCAGTGTAAAAAGTAGTCTTATCAGATTCGTTTCCCTCTATTTTTATCTTAGATAATGCATCATTCCACATCTTCCGCGTGCACACAGAAACTTTGTTGAAATCCCAATCCGGTATATCATGTTCCAAATTCTTTTGTGCGCCTTCTATACTGACAAAAGATATACCGCATTTCATCAGAACCTGTTCATCTTTCCTGGTTGGAAATTGAGTATAAAATCCCAAATGTTTACCTTCCATCACTTTTGCCTGTGGATGAATAACAGCATTTCTGACATACTGATAATAATTCTCGTCATCATTCGATTCATTCTTGCGAGAAATACCTTCGGGAATGTCCGCACTCCAAATACCAAAATCCACTAAAGGACGGCTGAACAAACAATAGAAATAAATGGTATAATTTGCCTGGCCTGCACCATTTCCCCAGCCACCGTTTTCGGGTGTGCATTTCATCCATCCCCGAATTATATGATTATCAACAACTTCCACAAATTGTTCGGTAGAAGTCCCCCCTATACGACGTGCCAAGTCAATCTGGATACGCGATTCTTCATGTTCGGGATAAGTGAAGCGTATCATTCCCGAACGCGGTGCAGCAGTCAATTCCACCTTGATATCGTAGTCATCAAGTTTCACTTCATATTTATCAATATGTGCCGACTCCGTTTCATGAGAAAATCTGGAACGATAGCCTTCATCCGGATTTTCCTCTGTTCCTTTAAAAGTATGAAGTTTACCGGTAGTCGGCATGACCAGAAAATTGCCCAAATCGCCATACCAACCAATGCCACTCATGTGAGTAAAGCTAAATCCCTCAATAGTTGTATGATGATAAGAATATCCCGACCCATTATCTCCACCGGTTTTCGTATCCGGACTTAACTGTACCAAACCGAAAGGGGTACATACACCCGGAAAAGTTTTGCCTAACCCAAGATCTGTATTTCCTATGTTATCCAAAGTCGTCGCGCCAATCATTGGGTTCACATAATCAACTAGTTCATGAGCATTAGATAAAAAAATACGAATCGAGAATAATAGTACTAATACAAGTCGGTTTATTGTTTTCATCATTCTATATTTAAAAGGTTGTTATAGTTATTTCATCATCTACATTCATTGAAATATGAATAAAATCATCTTGCCCTATTATTTATGTTTTCCATATTACAATTATTAATAGCACAAAGATAGAGAAGAAGTGATGTCTACTAAAACACAAATACGCCTATTACTGATACAAATGCGTCATCATTATCTCTTTTACATAATAGTTTGCCAAAAATTAAGGCTGTTCCAAGCATCTTTGAAACAGCCTTAATTATAGATTATATATTCTCAATAGTTTATAATCCCAGTTCAGCCGAAATCTCCAACATCCGCTGAATCGGCTTCACTGCTTTCTTCGCTACTTCCGGATCTACCGTTATTTCCGGTGCTTCATTCTTCAAACACTCATAGAGCTTCTCTAACGTATTCAACCGCATGAAGCTACACTCGTTACATCCGCACGTACTATCGTTCGGAGGAGCAGGAATAAACGTTGTCTGCGGACACTTCTTTTGCATCTCATGCAAGATACCCGATTCGGTAGCCACAATATACGTGTTTTCCGGGTGGTTCACGGCATACTTCAACAAAGCAGCTGTAGATCCTACCACATCAGCCAGTTTCAAAACTGTGCTCTTACATTCGGGATGTGCCAGCACTAATGCTTCGGGATGCTGCGTCTTCAATTCCACAATCTTTTCAACAGAGAACTGTTCATGCACATGACAGGCACCGTCCCAAAGCAACATATTCCGGTTCGTAACTGAGTTGATATAATTCCCCAGATTCCTATCTGGGCCAAAGATTATTTTCTCATCTTTTGGGAAACTTTCCACGATCTGCTTCGCATTGGTGGAAGTCACCACCACATCAGTCACCGCTTTCACCGCAGCTGTTGTATTGACATAAGAAATAACGGTGTATCCCGGATACTCTTTGACAAACTGCGCAAACTGATCCGCCGGACAACTGTCCGCCAACGAACAACCTGCCGCCATGTCGGGCACCAGCACTTTCTTGTCCGGACAAAGCACTTTTGCCGTTTCCCCCATAAAGTGGACGCCACACATCACAATAATGTCCGCTTCCGTTTTGGCTGCCCATTGAGCCAATGCCAAACTGTCGCCAACATAATCAGCGATGTCTTGTATTTCCCCCTTCTGGTAGTAGTGTCCCAGAATGATTGCATTCTTTTCTTTCTTTAGCTCGTTAATAGCCTTTATGAGTTCATTCATAATAATATTCTTATTTCTTTCCTTTTAAAAAAAATCCTTTGTTAGTGATGATAGCCTGTTAATAATGTTAGCAAATAAATATGATTTTTCTTGCCAGATAAGTTATTAGTCCATACTTCTGTTTTATGAGTTGGTTATGAACTGATGTAAAGGACAAGATATTCTATCCTACTTACTTCATTATCAATGAAAGCATCGTTAAATACCATCAAATGGAAGTTTGCTATTAACTCCCTGTTGATAAAGTGCAAAGTTAAAAACTTTATGGATATAAACAGGCAGATAAGTGCTGAAAAATATGTTTATGTCTGTGTAGAAAGTTTTGGGTTAGTTTTTTGGAATGTTCATAACGAAGGCCTCTTATACCTTCTTTTGAATAATGCAAGAATTATTTTTCAAAATCTTTGCCGATAGTTTTGACAGGTTTTAAACCGTTATCAACACCTTGTTAACTGAAAAGAATTACCTTTGTGGACAAGAACATAATAAAAGAAAAGACGTATGCGTAAACTGAAAATAACAGAACTGAACCGTATCAGTGCCGAAGAGTTTAAACAAGTTGAAAAACTGCCTCTGGTAGTAGTGCTGGACGATATTCGTAGTTTGCACAATATAGGTTCTGTGTTCCGTACTTCGGATGCTTTCCGTATTGAATGTATCTATCTGTGTGGTATAACAGCTACCCCGCCACACCCTGAAATGCATAAGACTGCATTGGGTGCGGAGTTCACTGTTGATTGGAAGTATGTTAATAACGCTGTTGATGCTGTTGATAACCTCAAAAACAAAGGGTATATCGTTTATTCTGTAGAACAGGTGGAAGGAAGCATCATGCTTGATGAACTTCAGCTGGATAAAACCAAGAAGTACGCTATCGTAATGGGAAACGAAGTGAAAGGGGTACAGCAGGAGGTTATTAACCATTCGGATGGCTGTATAGAGATTCCTCAATATGGTACAAAACATTCGTTGAATGTTTCCGTAACTACCGGTATTGTAATCTGGGATTTATTCAAAAAGCTACGCTAGCAGCTTAAAACTCCATTGGTTAATAAAAGGTTGATAACTGGTGGATAATGTAGTTAATTTATTTATAATCAATAGATCTATAATTGTTCATAAGTGTAGAATCCAAGTGATGTAATGATGCTCTTTGCAGGATATATAGATGCTGTTTACAGAGGATATATATCCTGCGTATTGGACATATATGCGCTGCACATTGGATCTATAGTTCCTGCAAGTAGCATCTATAGCTCTTGTATATTGTTTATGTACGTCCTGTAAAAGCGGAATAAATATTGGTCAATCGAGTATAAGGAAGGTTATACCCCGACTTTACTAACTCCGGTTAATAAAGTCGGTTAATAAGTATTGAATGTGTAATTCAAATCTGTTTGTTCTTCACTATCAACACTAACACAACACGTTTTATTAGTTTGTCTTTACTTGCCAATTATATCAAGTTGTTTTATTTCACAGGTTCTATTTTTATGAAAAGTACACCATGTGAAGGTACGTCAGATTGGTATTTATTTATATAAACTCCTTTATCCTTTTGCTCCCAAAGATTACGCACTTTCTGTTTACCTTGAATATTCAGTTGATCCCAGAAAATAGATATGTCCTGTTTATTATCGGATAGATTGAATAATCCGACTGCTATGGAACCATCTTTTAATGGTTTACTCCATACTTCAATTTCTTTATTATTATCAGCATATACTCTGCTACCTTGTATACCGGCAATATCTTGGTTAATGGCTATTACTTCTCTGTTACTTAATAGATTCATTGTAAAATCATCCATCTGTTCCAGATCGCATCCTATCAGTAAAGGCGCCGCTAGAATACTCCATAAAGTGATATGGGTATATTGTTCATCAGGAGATAAATGTGTAGAATGTATATTTTTTCCCCAGCCAACCTTTCCTACAATGAGCATATCCGGGTCATTCCAACTGCCTGGTTTGGCAAATGGTTGCCACTTATCCTGAAGGAAACCTATGGTAGTCATACTACACCAGGAATCATAAATATCTCCTGTTGTCCGCCAGGCATTTGTTAGATTGCTCCAGTCTTCTGCCAGTTCAAATGGGGCAGCATTGGAGATGCTATATAGAATATCTCTTCCCGATTGGCGTAAAAGATATGATAGTTCTGCTGTATGGGCTATATCATTAGTTACCCAGTCGTACTTAATATAATCGAATCCCCATTCTGCCCATTGCTTTACGTCATTTTTAGCAAATGAAAATTCTCCATATCTGCGGCTTGAATTGACAACTTTACCATTACGTGTATCAGCACTGCTGCCAATGTATCCGGCAAAAGTTTGTACCCACGGAGAAGAATATATTCCTATTTTGAGACCTTTACTATGTACATAATCAACAAGACCTTTCATATCAGGAAATTTATCGTTCGGCATTATTGCATTGTATTTTCCTCCACGTACGCCTTGCCATCCATCATCGATATTTATATAAGCATATCCATAATTGACGAGTCCCAGTTCTACCATGCGGTCGGCCATCCTTCTTATTTTCTTGTCATCAATGTCTGCTCCGAAAATGTTCCAGCTATTCCAGCCCATAGGAGGAGTCAGACTTATCTTTTCCCCGATTTCAAGAGTTAAGTCTTTAGTAGTTTCTCCATATTGATTTTTAGCGGAGATATGAACAGTATAGGTTCCCGGATTTATCGCTTTTCCTGTAATAATGCCGGTATTGCTATCGATGGATAATCCTTCGGGTAAATTAGTTGCAGTTATATTTAGTGGTCTTTCTCCTGAAACAGGTACTGTAAACAGAAATGGATTTCCCGGGCGGGCACCATATATATAAGGAGCATTAATCATAGGCTGCCTTGCCACAGCAGGAGTTAGGATGTATTCCTGTTCACGTTCTTTTTTACCGAAACAGGATCGGCACCTTTCACTTCAAACCTGGCATTTACCCAGTTGGTACGATCTCCGGCTATTCCATCTCCTGCATGATTGACACGTAGGATTAGAGATTTTATACCCTTAGTAGAAATATCTATTTGTTTTGCTTTTTCTCCTGCATGCATGATTCCACTTCGCCAGATGATTTTACCATCTCCTAAAATTATAAATTCGGCACTGGCTTGTTTTAATTCGTGTTCGGGTGCCGAATCATCTATTCCTGCAGATGCCTTGAAGGAGATTGTTTTGCCGTCAAGTTTTATGCGGAATACGCTTGCGGCATGTGTACCTACACCCCGGTCAAATTTTTCTCCGGCAATAGAAAGTGGTGTTTTCCACATTGATTGATTGGCTATTGCTTTACCTGCAGATTGATCGACGTTAGAGAGATCTAATTCATCTAACCATACTATACGGGGAGCAGTTGTAAAGCTCGAAAGCAGTATGATTAATAATGTAGAGAAGTATTTTTTCATTGTATTTGAAATTAGTACAAAATAAATTCTTTACTGCAAAAGTATAGGATAGGATTGATGAAGTTGAATAAAAAAGAGAATAAAATGAGAACAAAATCCGGACAAAACGCAAATAAACCACTTTATGCTTGACAATTACTAGATTTTATTTGTATTTTCACAGCGGATTTTTATTTCTAAATAATTAGTTCGTGTTTAATTTTAATATAAATGATGGACGAATATAAGGATAAAAGGTACATAAAGGAAATAATAAAAGAATATAATATTTTATTAGAGTCGTGGGGTTCTTCGGAGTCCTGGGACTTAAATCAATTTAAAACACTGGAAAATATGATCTTCGAAACAACGAAGATCGATGTAAATGCTAATACACTTAAACGATTTTTTCAGCAGAAGACAGGCAATCCACAGTTGGCGACAAAAGATGCTTTATGTCGTTTCTTAGGTTATTCGGGGTATACCGACTTTGTAATGAAGAAAACGAAGAAAGAAGAGGCTATCAGTATCCAGACGGAAGACGTTGTTGAAGAAACAAAGGAGCATACAGATGACACAGAAAAAAATGTAAATAGTTCCCAGCTGGATAACGCGTCGAATAAAGTGACAAAAGATCCGGAAGAGGTATCGAATCGTATCTATAAGAAAAATAAATGGTATGTAAATTTTACTGCTATACTATTATTGGCAATAGTCGGATATATGTTGTATACATATAAATTGAAGGATATGTATGTGGAATATCTGATTTCAAAAATAGAATTTACCACTTCACAAGTAAAAGGAATATGCCCGCTTACAGTCACATTCTCCTATCATATACCAGCTTCATTATTTGAAGATATCACTGTTGTATATGAAGAAGCTAATGGGGATGTATCCGAAAGAAAACTAAATGAAAATATAGATAAGATAAATGCCACCTATATATATGAAGGTGAAGCATTCTGTCATCTGAAGTATAAAGATAGAATTATAAAGACCATTCCGGTGGAGTGCCGCAAGACGGGGTGGTCGGTTTTCGTCCGTGAGGAAAGAAAGAAAATATTTCGAGTTTTTCCGATGGAGCAGGCTTACAATGATTCGGGATATGTAAGTTTACCAATAGAAAATGTCCCACAAGAAGCGCATACTAACCACATGTTTGTCAGTTATGTGTTTTATAAAGAAAAGTTGATAGACGGAGATAATTTCATATACGAGGCACGCGTTCGCAATTCAAAACAGGAGAATGCTGTTCCTTGCTCGGATATTATCATGTATATACATTCGGATACAGCTATGCATGGCTTTGCTATGAATGAAAACGGATATGCTTATATAAAATTCATCAGTGGAGAAAATACAATTAAGGGAGATGAGTACAACTTAAGCCGGTTTAATTTTAACTCTTCCGAATGGCATGTCATGACTATTAAAGTAGTGAATAAGAAAACTACCTTCTACGTAGATGGAGAAGAAGTGTTAGGTATGGATTATAATGAACCTTTGGGATATGCCAATGAACTTACGTTAAGATTTAAGGGATGCGGAGCTGTAGATTATGTGAAAGTCTACAATCTTGATGGTAAGGTTGTATATGAAGAAAACTTCGATTCAGATAAAAGAAAATAGTACTCTCTTTTCTTACAACCATCTTATACATAGGTGGTTGTCTTGTTTTGTTCATATTTTGTTCCTGTTTTGTTTTACCTTTTTCTCTCTTTTCTTAGCCTTTTGTTTGCATGGTTGCGGATGATTTGGGATAGATTTGCAATTGTTATCATTGTCCTGTTGGGCGCGTTAACTAAATCTATATAATCTGAAATGATCCGATGAAAAAGAAGAAATGGATATGCTTGTTATTATCTGCATTGTTGGGGGTAGGCACTGCTTTTCCTCAACAGAGCAAAGAATCACCTGTAGAAAAAGTAAAGAAGATTGGTGATAAATTGATTAGAGAAACTCCCTTTGCTTACAAGCTGGGACTTGCTTCTCGTAGTACTTCTTTCAACACGTTAAACTTTGTGGATTTCGGGCGTACCTTCGGTTTGGGACAAGAAGCTGTGGCCTATGCCTATACACAGCTATCGTTTCCCCGAGATACCACCATACGTGTAGAAACAGAGCATAACGATGCCTGTAAAATCTGGTGTAACGGACAACTGGTTTATGAAAATAAAGGGAAGCGGGATATTAAGATAAACCGCGGAGAACGAAGTATGCAGATGACTTCTTCATTCTTGCTTCCGTTGAAAAGTGGTAATAACAATGTGTTGATAAAGTCGGCCACTTTCGGCAAAGAATGGTGTGTGTTCTTACAACCACCAAGTGATAATGATGCCGTTTTATCCATTGTCCGAAGTTATCCTCAAATAGGTTTAACCAATTTGAATAATGTTGATAAACAAGTATCCAACCTTACCAACTGGCTCATTATCGGACCTTTTCGGGGTGGCATTGACGTAGTGCATGAACCGGAACAGGAATTCAAGTTTGGATATATGTATAAAGGACTTCATTGTCCGGTGACTTGGACAATTCCTAAAATAGAGGTACTCGGAGAGATGATAGATCCCGAAGTTTGGGGAACTACTTACCAATGGAATTACCATAATGGAGGTGTTGCCTGGGCCATGCAGCAACTTGGTGAACTGACCGGAGCAGACAAATATACCAAATGGGCAACTGACTTCTGCGACTATCAAATGGAAGGCATGCCATTTGTTGACTATCAAGTCAACAATTTGCGGGCATATAATTCAGCCAATGCGATGGTAATTAATTCCACATTACTTGATTTTACATTAGCTCCCTCACTTCCCATTCTATACCGTTTACGTACAGATAAGGATTTTAAGAATAGAAACATTTATCAGGCATACATTGATAAAATGACAAACTATGCACGTTTCGGGCAAATCAGAAGTGAAGGAATGACCAATTATACCCGTGATACTCCGGAAAAATATACAGTGTGGGTAGATGATATGTTTATGGGTATTCCTTTCTTGATACAAGCTGGATTGTATAGCAATTCACCGGAGTTGCGAAAGATATTCTTCGATGATGCAGCCAATCAGATTATAGATTTTACGAAACATGTATGGAACAAAGACACTCGTCTTTATATGCATGCTAATTATACATCACGCCCCGGCATTAAACTACCTCATTGGTCACGTGCCAATGGATGGGCTATTTGGGCTATGTCTGACGTATTGATGGCATTGCCTAAGAGTCATCCCAAATACAAAGCAATACTCAAGCAATATCAGACTTTTGTCTATTCTCTGATAAAATATCAGAGTCCTGACGGATTCTGGCATAATGTAATCGATCGTAGCGATTCT
Organism: Bacteroides sp. BFG-606; assembly: GCF_024788145.1. Lineage (NCBI taxonomy): Bacteria > Pseudomonadati > Bacteroidota > Bacteroidia > Bacteroidales > Bacteroidaceae > Bacteroides > Bacteroides sp. BFG-606. The sequence goes on from NZ_JANUIL010000001.1 coordinate 1,215,345, forward strand.
CTCAAGGAAGTTTCGGGTACGGCCATATTTACAATGGGTATAGCACGCGGTATCAGGTATGGCTGGCTGGATAAGAAAAAATTCATACCAATTGCATTGAAAGGATGGGATGCAGTGGCATCCGAGATCGAAGACGATGGAACGGTACATAAAATCTGTATAGGAACCATGTGTACTGAAGATGTAAACTATTATATGAACCGTCCATTTTTCGATGATGATACACATGGATCGTTTGCCGTCATATTTGCAGGTATAGAAGTCCAGCGAATGATGGATGAATACGCCAAATAACTGATGTAAAAAAATAGATATCCAAATATAATATTATGAAAAAGATACTTGTACTAATGGCTTTGTCTTTCATGCTTGTCTCGACATTGGCAGCACAGATGAAAGACCCCCAAGACTGGGTAGGCTACGAAGAAATAATGGGTGTAAAAAATGGACTAAGATTTTATGATTTCGATGTAAATCTGATAGAATCGTCTGCTCCTGCTAATGTTTTTTGGCCGGAGGATGATATCCGGCTCAAGTTTCAGTTGATTAATAACACATCACAATCAATAGATATAGATGCGAAAGTACATATCTTTCGCTATGGAACGAAAGGAATCCCTAATGATATTTGGTTGCCCCAGATGATTAAGCTTGATTATGAGAAAGTGATTCCTGTTCACCTATCAATCTCGCCGAATGGCTATGTCAATACGTCTGTATCGGTAGACGATATTAAGGATTTTGGAGGATATGCCGTTGTGTTTGATCTTGGAAAGTACGGGCGTCGATTGGGTACAAGTTTTGTCTATAGCATGAAGCCGTCATTAGTGAAAATGCAATATCCCAAACAATCTTTGGATTATTTGGGAGTAGATTTTTTGAATAGAGTAGGTGTTCAGTCCATTCGCTACGGTATTCCTTTCGTATCGACTAATAGTTCGGATTATCAAGGATTCCGACAAGAGTTGAAGAGATTGATGAAAGATTTCATGGATAACAATATCACTGTTATGCTGATGTTTGGTGAGGGACGTATGGCACAGTCCATGCCTTTGGGTACTACCAGGCCGCATTTGGATGAGAATGGAAAATTTCTTCATACGAAGCAGGATTTGGTATGGCTTCCCGAATTGGATGAAGACTTTAAGAAATTCGTAAAAGAATTATGTCTTGATTTTGGCTGGCCCAAAGGACCGGTAACGGCTGTCTGTTTGTGGAACGAACCGTGGGAAGGAACTTCCATATCCGGTTGGCAGGCTGATATGATAAGATATAAAGAGATATATACGAAAATGGCTGAAGCGGTGCTTGAAGCCCGGAAGAAAAACATAGATGTTCTTGTGGGAGGAGGCGACTCTAATTCGAATGCGTTGGATAAGTTTTTTGCTGATGGAACAATGGATATGTTGCCAATCTTTGATTTTCTCTCCATTCACTATCAAGGTATGGAGGCACCGGTATTATATCCCGAGTGGAATAAGCGTAAGGATAACAAGGGGCGTGTGAAAATATGGGATACCGAAAGTTGGGTAGGAAATACCGACGACCGTGTGGGGCTTGTTATTGCAGCCAACCGTTCCGCCGGATATGACAGATCGATGGGTATATTTGGAGGTTATATGTATTCCGGGGATCCGAACCGGTCAGTGCGTAGTATGGAGGTTCGTACCGAAAAAGGAAAGGAGACAATGCCTAAACTCCACAATACATGGTCTGCGGCAGCTGCTGTGGGAGCAGCACAAAGTATGATCGGAGAAAGAGAGTTTGACAGGCTTCTTTTTAAAAATGGGTTGCCTTGGGTAATGATCTTTGATGGGTATGAAAATAAGAAAGACGACGGAACAATTGTGATTACCGGAGATTTGGGTGAAGCATTCGGTGCAGAGAATATCCTTTTCAGAAATGTGCGTAGCCTAAGCGAAGCGAGAAAAAAAATCGACTTGCATCATAAATTGAAAACATTACCTGCAAATAGTGCTGAACGTAAAAAGATAGAAAATGAACTGAATACCTACTATCCCATCACTGACGGGAAAATGATATTGAAAGCCAATCCCTCCTTCCTGCTTTATGATTTCTATGGAAATGTCATTGCTCCTAAAAATGGAATCTACGAAATCCCTCTTAATTATCAGGGATATTATATGCGTGTAAATGGTGAGAAGGGAGCTTTTGACAAACTTGTTTCTGCCATTAGTAAGGCAGACATCGTGGGGTATGAACCTGTAGAAATAATTGCGAAAGACTTTACAGCTCCCATTGCCAGCAAACCGGAAATGGAACTTCAACTGACCAATATCCTCAATCGTCCGGTGAAAGGTGTATTGTCTGTTTCTATTGGTAATCTGGATATATCTTATCCGCAGAATGTATCGTTTAAGCCTAATGAGACAAAAATAATCAGAGTGAAAGTGGCAAATGGGACTGCCAGTGTAGATAATAACTATCCGCTTGAAGTTCATTTCGATGCCGGAAAAGATGGATTCGCCGTACATTGGGAAAATATGCATGTCAATTACATTGCAAAGAAAACAATGAAGATAGATGGTAATCTGAATGACTGGCAAAATATGATCTCACAAACGATAGAAGGTTCTTCCAAGGCCAGCATTTCTTTGACGGAAGCTGCATGGTATCCATATCAAAAGTTTGATAGTAATGCGGAAGGATTGGCACATACCTACCTGGCTTACGATGATGACTATTTCTATTTTGCAGCAAAAGTTGCGGACAAAACTCCTAATAAGGGAACATTGAGATTTGAGACTCGCAATGATGATGATTATTTCTATCCTGACACAGCTTATATGCAGACCATATATGCCATGCATTCTACCATAGTGACACAGCCTGCGGCAGAATCCGATCCAAAAGCATTGCAATTGCCTTCGGCAAAAGGGCGCATGATGAATTATATGGAAAATACATCTACTACTCTGTCGATGGGTATGGATATTCATTTGCCAAAAGATAAATATGTCCGCACTTCTCTTTATTTCCCAAGTATAAATCAGAATGGGCTATCTGTTACTGTTTATGACAAAGAAAGTGGCAAAGAATTACTTTCTACCAAGATAGACAAGCTATGGAATGGTACTTATCTGACATTGGATTTATGTGGTAATGTGCGCATACGTTGTTCATCTTATGGTTGGTGGTACACAACGAAATTATCAGGTATCTTTTTTGATTCATCAGACAATGTTGTTAACTCGGGTAATACCGGTGCTTCAGCAAAACTTGTAAACCGTGATTTTGATACTGTCGGAAACTGGATTGGTAAATACGGGCAATTAGGATATTATCTGATTGGTGCAGATTCTTCTTTGCCTCAAGATGTTACTTGCAATGTTGTTTCTCAAGATGATTTGGTTCCTTTGGTATGGCCGGAACAGGTACGTCGTTTCACTTACCGTAAACGCCCGACATTACCGGATGGCACCAATGGGATAGCAACGGATAATATACTTATTGCTTTTAATGTAATTCCAATCGGCGAAGATGGTATGGAAGCTGAAACGAAAGGCACCATGCCGCGTTACATCGGTTATAAATGCACAGATTATGAATACGCCTTGAATACTGTTGCTCCCGAATATGGCGGTGGTTTTGAAATATGGAGAATGCTTGTTCCGGGCATGCCGCGAAAACACTTCTATCCTCGCCAACCCAAATCTCCATTTGACGGGGCTGTAAAAGATGGAAAATTGATTACCACACGTGAAGGTAATACATTGTATTATGAATGTGCCATTCCATGGTCCGAAATACCCGATGTGAAAAAAGCCATTGATAAAGGCGATAAAATTAAATTCTCTGCCCGAATCAATGATGATGGCGCCGGGGCTGCTTGTATGGAAATAGCACGCGGACGAAGTGTTTCGAAGAAAAACTCCAGAGCATTCCATCCGGACTGGAAAGAGCATTGGGCAAACGAGGTTGAGTTTGGAGTAGAGAAATAAAGGATATCGGAATGATAATTATTGAAAGTGATAGAATGAAAATGAAAAAACAACTAATAATCATATTTCTATTATGTCTGGCTGCTAAAGGGATTTCACAAATACCTTTTGATGGCAGTGATAGCTATGCTACGCCACCCATAGGATTCGGGCAAAGTGAATTTGAAAACCCTTTAATCAACAGTATTAACAGGGAACCATACGGTGCAACATCTATTTCATTTCCTACTGAAACAGAAGCGTTGCAAGTAAAACGCTCTTCGTCCTCCCGGTATCAGTCATTGAATGGAACATGGAAATTCAAGTTTATTACAGATTGGGACAATCTTCCGTCTGATTTTATGAAAGTAGAGACAAATGATGATTCCTGGGACAATATACCTGTTCCGTCTACCTGGGAAATGAAAGGATATGGCGATCAGGTTTATTGTGGACAAGGTTATGAATTTCGTCCTGTCAATCCTCCGTTTGTGCCACGTAAAGATAATCATATAGCATTGTACCGGAAGACGTTTGAAGTACCTGCATCATGGGAGGGACAGAATGTATTGATTCATTTTGCCGGAGTCAGAGGGGCTTTCTATTTATATGTCAATGGGAAAAAAGTCGGTTATAATGAAGATGGCGGCACTCTGCCTGCAGTATTCGACATGACTCCTTTTCTGAAAAGAGGAAAGAATCAATTGGCAGTTCAGGTGTTGAGATGGAGTGATGGTTCCTATCTTGAAGATCAGGATCATTGGCGCTTTCACGGCATCACCCGGGATGTTTATATTGAATCACGCCCTGATGTTTTCATACAGGATTTTGCTGTAATTACAGACTTGGACAAGGATTATAAAGACGCAAAACTGCGTATACGCCCTGTCATATCCAGCAAGAAAACAGTAGATGTTTCGGACTGGGTGCTTGAAGCCAGATTATATACTAAAGAAGGTAATCCTGCTCTTGGAGTAGATATGTCAATGCCGGTCAAGACGATTACGACCGAAAAGTATCAACAGAATTTTTCATTGGCAAAATATCTGGAAACAAATGTAAAGGCTCCTTTATTATGGTCATCCGAAACGCCTAACTTATATATCATAGTCTTGACATTAAAGGATAATAAAGGCAACGTAGTAGAATCAAGAAGTTCCCGTATCGGTTTTCGCAAAGTTGAATTCAAGAACAACCATGAACTGTGCGTGAATGGAAAACGTGAATACATCTATGGAGTAAACAGGCACGATCATGACGCCTGGGAAGGAAAAACCATTCCTTATGAAAGAATGGTACAGGATGTGACTTTAATGAAACAGTTCGGTTTTAACTCTGTAAGAACCTCCCACTATCCTGCAGATCCGGCATTCTATGATTTATGCGATGAATATGGCATTTATGTGATGGATGAAGCTAATGTGGAAACGTGTGGCGCAGATGCTGAACTTTCAAATAATGAGTTATGGCTTTTTGCTCAAATGGAACGTGTTGCCGGAATGGTAAAAAGAGATAAGAACCATCCGTCTATTATTTTCTGGTCGTTGGGGAACGAATCGGGTGTTGGAGCAAACAATGCCGCACGAGCCTCGTGGGTCAAAGATTACGATCCTACCCGCCTTGTACATTTCGAGGCCTATATGCATAATGGAGGTTCAAGGCAATATGGTTATGGCATCGATTTTATGAAGACCAACCGTCCGGCGGTGAATCCTCCGGAACCTCCGGCTGTAGATGTTGTCAGTACCATGTATCCGTCTGTAGAAGGGATTATAAAGCTTGCTACTCAAGAAGGTGAAACACGTCCGGTATTGATGTGCGAATATGCTCACGCTAAGGGTAATGCATTGGGTAATCATCAGGAATATTGGAATGCAGTGAAAAAATATCCACGCCTGATAGGTGGCTATATCTGGGATTGGGTGGATCAAAGTGTAATTAGAAAAGACGATGTAACAGGCAAAGAATATTTCTCTTCCCTCAACGGCACTAATGGGCTTGTTTTTGCAGACCGGAAAATAAAGCCGGCTATTAATGAATGTAAGAAGATCTATCAGCATATTCGTTTTGATTATACTAACGGAGAACTGACTATCAAAAATGAATATAATTATCTGCCGCTTTCCGCATTTAATTTTTCATGGAAATTAATGCTAAACGGTGAATTGATAAAAAATGGCGAATTGACCGATATTGAGGCTTTTCCGGGCACTTCTGCCAGAGTGAAAATAGATACCGGATATCCTGATTCCGGACAGAAAGGGGAAGTCATACTCGAAATCAGTGCTTATTTAAAGAAGGGTACTATTTGGGCACCTAAGGGATTTGAAATCGCATGGGAGCAATTCACCTTGCAAGAAGGAAAGGTAAATCCTACGGTGGAAGGAAACACAGGAAATGGCGGAAAGCTGACTGTACAGAAGAAAGCGAATGAAATAGGTATTTATAATGATCGTATAAATATTGTGTTCAACAAGAAAACGGGGCTCATTCAAAGTTGGATCGTAGGTAGTAAGGAATTTTTGGAGAGAGGTCCTCGAATCAGTCTGTGGCGGGCTCCGACCCATAATGATGGCGGTTACCGTCCTAAAACAGAGAATGAAATTTCTCGTCAATGGGTAGAAGCCGGACTAGATAGTTTGCAACATAAATTGAAATCGTTTAAGCTGACTGAAGAAAAGAATGGTACAGTCAGTGTGGCAACAACATTTATTGCACAAAAAACGGGAAATAAGTCGTATGTGGAATATATCACTAAATATATTGTTGATTCTTCCGGAAAAGTACAGATAGATACTGATCTGAAGCCATTTGGCAATATAATCAGCTTCCCCCGTATAGGCTATACTATGACTGTAAAGTCTGGCAATGATACTTTTTCATGGTATGGCTACGGACCGTATGACACATATAACGACAGACATTCGGGAGCTCGTTTGGGTAAATTCTCAGGAACTGTAGATGAACAGTTTACGCATCATGCGTATCCTCAAGAGAATGGAAACAAATATCATTGTTCATGGGTTTCATTGACCGACAATGAGGGAATTGGACTTATTGTTGAAGGTATGCCATTTATTGAATCCAGCGTAATGCATTACTCCCTTGAAAACCTGTCTGAAGCTATAGATGAGAGCCAATTAAAGCGTACTGACAACGTCACGTGGAATATCGATTATAAAACATATCCGATTGGTAATAGGAGTTGCGGACCTCCCCCCACTCGAACAATATGTACTTTTTGCAGAACCTGTGTCTTTTAGCTTTTGTATTTATCCGGTTCTTAATCAAAAGGCTGTCCAATAAGCTTTTAAATTTATAAAAGGGTCGTCCGAAAAGTCTTGATCTAATGAATCACCTTTGCTACAGCATATCGTAGCAAAGGTGATTTCTTTTTTCAGGAACTTTCAATCCTCTCGTCAGAATAAGGTGTAGCATTGGTCATTTAGAATTCAGTGATGAAAATGGCCAACTGTACACGGTCCTGAAAGTGTATTTGTATAATAAATTGAATAGTGTGTATGTATCATAAATTTATCGTTTATATATATAGTACACGGTTGTTTGTTTCTTACGATATTTATTTTATTGAAATATCTTTATTGTTTATGCATAAACAGCTTTATCGTTTCTAATAGATTTTTGAAGAGTTTATTAGAAACGTTGTTTGAGTTTATTAAAAACTATATGGAAGATTTTATCGGCATTTATATTGAATTTATGTAACAAGAAAGGCTGCAGAATTCATAGAATTTCGCAGCCTTAGCTATTGACAGGATTTCTGTCCACTGTATTTTTATATAATTACTTAGTTTATTTGTTTCAATTTATTTGTTTTTAAATCCATACTTTATTCGTCTTTTTTGATTGATGATCTATATTGTTATGTAGGTCGGCGGCATTGCTGCCGCTTTCCCCATTAAGAACTGTACGTGCGACTTTCACCGCATACAGCTCCGATAATTCTAAATTTAATTCTCATAAAATTAAATCGGCTCATAATCATCTTGCGATGACTTGTTTCCGATAAAGTTTTCTTCACGCACGTTGACGGGCACTTTTGAGTTTCCGCCTTTCGAAGTATTCGTCCCATGATGGGTCGAACGGATTGGCCTCGCATCTTATCTTTGTGTGTCGCTTGATTGGAATTTCTGTCAGTTGCTGTAATGTGAACTTATCCTTTATTTCTCCACATACATATTCAAAACCGAAAATCCAATTTCTGCCACCTTTTCGGATAAAATACTTCTTCCTTATCCATTTCCTTGACTTGTCGGTATGTCTGCGATATGACCATCTTTTAAGTTGATTTATTAAGATATGGTCACATCGGCAGAACACCTCCTTTGATACCACATGGCTGTAGTAGTTACCCCATCCCTTTATTATAGGATTGAGTTTCTCTATCAGCTCCTGCTGGGATGATGCCTTACCTTTGGTCAGCACAACCTCATGCAGCTTGTCAGTGAAACGTTTCTGACTTTTCTTTGACGGCTTTATTAACAATGTGCCGTTGTACTTCCGGACATTGAAACCTAAAAAGTCAAATCCGTCACTGATATGTGTTATCAGTGTCTTCTCATCGGATAGGGTAAGTCCTCTTTCCTTTAGAAAAACTGTCAACATTTCCTTTATTTCAAGTAACGTTTTCCTTTTGTCAGCAGTGACAATGAAGTCATCCGCATATCTTACGAGATTGACTTTGGGGCAGTAAAGTTTTCCATTGACATAACTTGCCTTGTACTTCTCTTTGAGCATCCTTTCCATGCCGTCAAGAGTTGCATTTGCAAGTGTCGGTGAAATAATGCCGCCCTGTGGTGTCCCTTCAATAGTCGGTTGAAGCAGTCTGTTGAATACAACTCCACTTTTCAGCCATTTTCTTAATATCTGCCTGTCGATTCGTACGTTATCGAGAAGCCATTCATGGCTGATATGGTCGAAGCAGCCTTTTATGTCTCCCTCCAATATCCATTCGGGAGAGCAATCCCTGCTTAGCCATCTGTGAAGCGCATCTATCGCATCTGCCGTACTTCTGAACTTTCTGAATCCGTAAGAGTTTGCATCCGCTTCACTTTCCGTTATGGGTTCCAATGCCATAAGATACAGTGCCTGCATGGCTCTGTCTTTCATGGTCGGTATTCCCAACGGTCTTGTCTTGCCGTTTGCCTTAGGTATGTTAACTCTTTTCAATGGGAGGGCTTTATATCCTCTCCGTGTCAAAGAACGTATAGCTTCTATTTTATTGGCATCGGTATCCCACTTTATGTGGTCAACCCCTGCCGTGCGTTTACCTTTATTGGAGGTCACTTTCCTTACTGCCAATGCCTTGGCTTCGAACGAAGTGACAAGCAGGTGCTGCAAGGCTTTAACCTTGTTGTACCTCTTTTCTTTATGAGCCTTTGCTATTCGGACTTGCAGCTTTCTGACCTTTCGTTCACATTTGGAGAAGTCAATGCTTTTCCATGTTGTGTTACGCTCGGCTGAAGATGCACACTCGGCTTTCGCCTTGCTCCTTTGCTGTTTCTTCATTTCGTTAAAGTTCTACAATCGTTTCACAAAGAATTACCCTGCGGAAGTCTGCCTGCTTTCGCATGAGGTGACGTTTAAACCTCTATCTTCCGCATTACACGGAAGCGTTCGCTTTCTCCGCAATCCTTTACCCGCACATCATTCGGCTTCTCTTGCGATTGGCTTACCTGTCCGATAAAGGACAGGAGAGATACGGGCTTACCAAGTTCCGTACAAGTAACTTACGACCGACTTAAAGTCCGCCCATCCACCGGCAGTGCTGCATCCGTGTAGTCCTGAAAAAGAGAGAACTATCCTGACTGCCCGCCATTTTGGCTATAGCTTGTAAATATCCGTAAGCTATTCTTTTGTTACGATGGTGCAGCGGTTCACATACGTTACTCATATCGGTCAGCCTAACAGCCTATACATTGGATATTTCTGCATAGAACCATATTGTCAAGAGGGCTTCGCACCAAACAATTACTCGTAAAGCACGCCTCTTTAGGCTACTGTTGACGGAACAACAGGTTCAGACATTATGCTGAACAATTACTTGTACGACTTCTTGTCGCACCTTGTTCTACAAATATACAACATAAAAAGAGCGTTTCCAAATTTTTGCGATATACAGAATTAAAAGTATTCTTAGTGGTTTGTATTGAACACCTTACTTCTGAAATATTTCAGGGTATTTCCTGATAAAATAAACAGGCGTACAGCTCCAAGCGTGGCAATAGCTGTTGATAGGATAAAAATCGTATGGAGAAATAAAGTCGTTTGTAGGATCGTATGCCTCCCAAAATGTATCGGCTCCTTTGGCAATCATTCCTCCCCAGTAATTGACTAAAGCCTCTTTTGCTTCGAGGTTCATTCCACAATCTATCAGCGACTGAATATAATAATGATACATATAAGGAGTGCCGGGATAACAAACATCCTGTGTTGTAGTCAATGCTGATAAAGCTTTTTTGCCTTCAGCTTTACTGGCAACTCCGCTTAAGATCATCCATATTTGTGAAGCATAGGAAATCTGCTTGTCGCCTGTTCCGACGAAAAAGCCGGTTTTCCGGTTGTATAAGTTTTTGCGGGCAGCCTTTATCATTTTATCAGTTAATTGAGGCAAGTCGGCAACTTCTTTTTCTTTTCCGAGCAGTTGAGCCAGCTTGTAGGATTCCTTTAGTGCGAATATGGATACTCCTTGTAAGGGAACCTCTTTATACAAATCCTCTTTCCAATCGAAAAATACCCACCAGTCTTTCTTTACTTTCTCAAAATCCATCAATCCGTCCGTCTTGACATTGGTACGGACAATATCCAGCTGCTTTTTAGCCACAGGCCACAAGTCTTTGACAGTTTCCATATCGCCTGTTGCTTCCAGGTAGTCTTTCAATGTTACATTATATAATAGCGCATATTCATAAAGAAACTGTTTGTCCTGGGCTCTTGGCACAGGATTTTCAATTACAGTAGCCAACAGATATCCGTTCAGATCGCTCAATCCGGCCAATAAATACAAACACCGTTTTGTAAGGTCGTGCTGCTTGTAAGAATAATTGTTGCCAAGAGCTTCCAGATATAAATCACCGATCCAAAGACGCTGATCTCTCTTCGGACCATCCTCGTAAACGGTTTGCATACATTCTTTCAGTGTATTGAGTCCGACACGATCTATTTTCCTTATCATGGGATCAACTGTCTGCGGAAGCTCTTCAGGTATGTTTCTGGCAGAAGTTTGAGCCATACATTTTATATCATGTATGTTGAAATCATAATAAGGGGAACTGCCCAGCAACTCTATTTTCACATAGCGGAAAGCCAGCCTGCGTGAAAGATTGACTGTTTGCGGCACATACATTACAGAAACAACTTCGTCCTGCAGCCATGCCCTGCTTAAGCCTTCTTTATAAGAATCAAAAGGGACAGCCACTTCCGAAGGAACTTCCCCGAAGGTCAATTTCAACCTTAACGGACCGTCGGCTGCAAGCCCGGTACTCCTTACAGAGAAACTGAAATATCCGGTCAGATGCTCTCCGAAGTCAATCGTAATTTCTTTTTTCAGTCTGAAAGGCATAGAGTACAAGGAGTCGATAGGACTGACATCTACTGCTTTGTATTTCTGAAACGATTGTGCGTCGGGTACAATATCCACTACTTTCAGTGGCTTTTTCTCTGTGATTATAAGTTTCGGTTTATATTGCTCTGCTTTTTGTAGCCACTGCTTACGGTTGTTCCCATAATAGTCTTGTGCAAAACAAGCGATTGTGATGAATACCAGTGTCAAGCTGAATAAGATAGATTTCGTCATATTATTAATCCTCTTTACTATCTGTCACGTTCCAATTTCTGAAGTCATACACGCGTGATTCTTTTCCATGCGAAACATTCAGGAAACGTCCGTTCACCGCTTGTTCCATCCATGGGTTTGAATACAAAGGCCAATTTTCATAATCCACCTTTTCTCCGTTGACGAAACGTCCGTAGTTGTAGATAATTTTTAGTGTATCACCGCTAAGTGAGTGATAAATGGTCTGTCGGTATTCCGGATTGGTAACGATGTATTCCAGTTTCGTTGTTTTCAGTATATCTTCTGCAAACAGGTCCAAAGCTGTTTGCGTTCCTGTAGGCTGATATTTATCCGGCAAACAGGTTTCTATGACTGCGGCAGTGCCACGTTGGTCACAGCGTAACATCTTATGTTTTACCCCGCGGAACATCCGGTCTTCGTCCCATGTGTATGGATGACAGAATTTTACGGCAAACAGAACACTTCCTCCGTCAAAGAATATCCAGCCGGATTTGTCCTCTTTCATTTGTTTTATTGCATCAATAGGCACTACTCCTGTCACATACGGATGGGGTTCTTCCGATTCTATTTTATACATGGCCAGCAACGTGCCGTTATGTTGTAATACTTGTTCGCGACAAGTAGCTCCGAAAAGGCTTTCGGCTGATCTACCATAATGACTGATATGAGTCAGGAAGAAAGTACTTGCGGGTGCATCCGATTCCCATACTAGTTTCCACCGGCGCATCTGCGCGCTCCATCCCAGACTGATTCCATCCCATTGACTGGCTAATCCATACGTTTTGTTGATATATGTATATTTCTTGAATCCCCATGGATAGTTGAGTTGTGCAAATGGAGTCATATCATGCGATTCTTTATGTACGTATGCATTTTTTCTATCCGATGCTATATGCTGTATAATCTCTGGTACACGATAGGAAGAAACGGCCGCCAGTACAGAGTAAAAGCCTTCATTGTTCACAATCAACTCTCCGTTTTCATACTTTTGCTCTAATACCGGATTGGGACCGCCACCAAAAAACAACCAGCCTAAAAGTGGATAAGGACTCATCATATGAGGAGAACAAGCAAAATAATATTCCCGTAGAGAGGAAGATATGAAATAACCATTCAACCATTCGGGTGCCATGTTGAGTAAATGCCATTCAAGAGTCATTTGTACCTGTTTCTTAAATTCAGCATCCTTGCTGTGGTCATACAAAGAAAGAAGGCAAGTGATATAGAATGTGCCGTACGTAGGAGAATCAAACTCTTTGATACCATAACGTACCGTCTTATCCATTACATCCATAAGTACTGAACGGCAATGTGCCATTACCGTGTCGGCTTTCCCCCAGTCGGGGAAAGCCAGTGCGGTAAGATATCCAGCTGTTTTAAACATCAGTCTATGATTTTCGGTACTTCCATCTGCCAAATAATCCTCGCTTGTCATACGTTTCCGTACCTTCTCTTTCAGCTCTTTCGGGTATACAGACTGAAAGCGTAGATACGCGTCGATATTCTGATGACAATCGAACATGTCGAAGGGTGCATCTTCCTGCATCCGGTTCAGCATATCCAGAGCATACTTGACATCTTTCTTTGTTTCCAGGCGAGCTAAAACAAATCCCATTGCTGTCTTGATGTCGTTATCTCCCCAATATTGGTCGTTTGGACGGGCTTTGGAGTAATAATCAAGGAGATATTTTTTCCGCTCGTCAAAAGAAGACGCAGAGGTGAGAGAGAGAAACAGAAAAGCAAATGCCAGTAAAATCAACAGCTTTTTCATACTTAATATCCTTTACTTTGTTTCATTAATGGATTCGTTCTCAATTCACTTTCAGGTATCGGAAGATAATAGTCTTGTGGATCGTAATGTACAGTTCCTGCCTTTGTTGAAGGATATTTGGCCAATTCCTGTTCCAATATTCCCCAACGGCAAATATCATACCAACGGATATTTTCAAAGAATAGCTCTTTGTAACGTTCTTCCTGAAGGATTTCCATGGTGACAGTCGAAAAATCTTCTCCTTTTGTACCGGGTACGTCGTAGTTACTTTCTCCCCATGCCCGGCGACGGACTTTGTTCACATATTCGGTGGCCACATCTACAGAGTTCAGTTTGAGCATTACTTCGGCATACATCAGATAAATATCCGCCAAGCGGATGATATCTACATTCTTGGTTGAGAATACAGGTGAAGACACGTTATAGAAGTCGGTATACTTACGTGCGTAATATCTGTAATCGGGCACATCCGTATCCGCCTTTATAAATGTAATGCCGGTAGTGGCTGTACTCCAAGCCTGCCATGTATAATCGTATAATGTAGCTTCATACAGACGTGGATCGTCTCCGAATCGTGCAGCAGTACGTTGATCGACGAAAAAGTTGTTCCAGGCACCCGGAGCTCCTCCGAAGATACGAACCAGGTGATGTTGGGGGGCATCATCATAGGCACTTCCTGACGAGAGGTAATATTGCAGGGAGAAGATACATTCGGGATTGTTGTCCGTATGCTGAATGTAATCTGTAAAGTTGACCGGTTTGTCCAATTTGAAGCGGCTGTCGCCTATCACTTTCTCAAATTCTGTCTTGGCATTGGCATAGTCGCTCATATACAGATACACTTTCCCGAGTAATGCATGTACAGCCGGTTTTTGGGCCCATCCCTGGTCTTTTGTATAATCAGTGTCTGTATAGCCGGGACCGGGTACTGCAGTATTGACCGGGATCTGGTTGTCTCCAATGCAGGTTTCGGCTTTTTTCAGATCCTTGATTATCAATTGATAACATTCTTCAATAGTTGATCTGGCTGTAATTGCATTACTAGCGTCTGCAATACCTTCCATCAGAATGATTCCTTTCGCATCCTTGTTGTTTGGATACATTCCCCCGAAAGAAGGTCCTTGTTCTCCGAACAGGCGTAATAGATCGAAATGTATGAATGCTCTTAAAAATAAACTTTCACCCTGGAAGTTCATTACCATTGTTTTTTTCTCTTCATCCAGCGCTTCCAAGTCTACATGGTCGATCAAGTCTAGCATGAGATTGGCAGAAGCCAAGGCTTTATAGTATTTTATGTAGGCCTCTTCTACATTCTTGTTGCTGGAAGTGAGCCCATTGATGGCCCATTGATTACGTTGTTCTTCGCCCAGCCAATCAATATCCATTTCGTGCGACATGGTTGACATATATTCCGTCTGTCTTCCATAAAGCATGATAGAACCTAGAGACCTGTAAGCGCTTCCCAAAAATTCGCCTAACTTTGCGGGGTTTTTTTGTATGATTTCTCCAATATTATCGTCTGATACAGACGTTGTTAGAGGATGATCCAGAAAATCACTGCATGCTGATGTCAGAAGCAGACATCCTGCTATGAACATATATTTAATTTTCATATTTATATTTTTATCTGATTAAAAACCAACATTAAGACCAAATGAAATAGAACGGGACTGAGGATATTGAGTTAAGCTATATACTCCCTGTTCGGCATTGTTATTACCTATAAATTCAGGATCAAATCCTTTGAATTTAGTGAATGTCAGTGCATTTTCTACTCCTACATAGATTTTCAGTTTTGATAATTTCATTTTAGATACTACCGATTTCTTAAAGTTATATCCTAGCTGAATGTTTTTTAATCTCAAGTATGAACCATCCTCAACCATATATGAGTTAGGCAATTGATAGTTGTGGGTAGCATTACCCAGACGAGGTTGGCTGGTTTGGGTATTGTTGGGTGTCCATGCATTCCACACATCCGGAGTTGAGTTCCAGTCAGCATTCATATTTTCAAGACATTGTTTGGTATTGTTGTATATATCTCTGTCAGCTACCCCCTGCCAGTTCATGTTGAACTCAAAACCTTTGTATTCCAAGTTCACATTGAATCCATATACATATGTTGGCCAAGGGTTACCTATTGAAGTCATGTCTTCATCATTGATACGTCCGTCTCCATTCAGGTCTTTAAATTTAATATCTCCCGGGCCTATATTTCCTGCATCGTATGCTACGCCCCATTTTTCCATTGATATCGCATTCAAGGCATCTATTTCTGCCTGTGTTTGATACAATCCGTCTGCTACGTATCCCCAAAATGCTGCTACCGGTCCGTCTACGAGTGTGCGATTGAAGCTTCCTCCGGACAAATAGCTGGCATTACCGATGTTTAGTACTTTATTTTTGTTGTACGAGATATTTCCACTTACGAGGTAGTTGAAATGATTGATTGATCCTCTGTATGACAAAGCCACTTCAATACCTTTGTTGCTGATTTCTCCTTTGTTCAACTTATAAGTACTACTACCAACACCGATATGTGAAGGCATTTTTTGTTCAATCAATGCATCGCGTGTTTTCTTGTTGTATAGGTCGATAGTGGCTGTAAAAGCATTATTCCATGCTCCAAGATCTATTCCGATGTTAGTTATTCTTGTTTTTTCCCATGTTACGTCTTTATTCGGAGTTTTCTGGGCCAACCAAGTACCATTCGTTTGTAATTTATATTCTTGTCTCCACCAGTTTTTGTCTATACTGTTGTTGCCAATTTCTCCGATACCAAACCTTAGTTTCAAGTCATTAATCTTTTCTACTTTAAAGAACTTCTCATTGGCTATGTTCCAACCAACAGACACAGATGGGAAGAAAGCGCTTCTTTTGCCCGGAGCAAATATATCAGTGGCATCATTTCTAAAGTTCGCTGTTAGCAGATAGCGGTTGTCATAAGCATAGGTAACACGTCCGAATATGGAGTAGCTACTTCCTGTAGCCCAAGAGTTGGTACCGTCTCTGTGATCGGTAAGAGCAGTACTTCTTAAGTCTTGAGCCGGTATACCCCATTCAGCATATCCTGATGCGTCATCATTACGTGATTCTCTTACTTCGAAACCGACCATTGCTCCAAGATCGTGTTTACCAATCAATTTATTATAGTTTACGTATGTATTCAACAAGTAGGAAGTACTTTGATTGTGAGAATAATCCAATTGGTGTCCTTGGATGTTTTTTCCTTCCACAAAGTCAATAGAGTTGGTTGATATGCCTCCAAATGTATTATATAAGAAGCTTGAAGTCGCATGATTGCTAAGAGTTCCTGTCAGGTTGGTAGTCCATACCAGTCCTTTTATCGGGGTGATGATTACTTGCAAATTTCCCCATGCAACGTTCCATTTCTCCCAATGATCTTTCAAGTCAGCGCTTTCCAATGGGTTTCCTCCCTGCCAGTCGATTGTTCCTGCAAATTCATCAGTGAAGTATCCATATCCTGTACCCATCGGGTTGGTGTCATCGTATACATTCATGGCTGGATTAGCGCGAAGGACGTGTTGCCAGTTCAATGCATTATGTTTTCTTTTTGAGTGACTGAAATTTACTGTCTGACTGAATTTTAGCCATTTCAATGGAGTTTGTTCGAATCGGGTTTTAATGGCCCATTTCTCGTAGTTTGTATTCACATAGGTACCCTCGTCATTCTCGTACATGGCAGAAAGGAAATAAGATGATCTATCGGAAGCTCCGGAGATGTCAATGCTATGAGAATGTTCTATTCCGGTGCCAAACATAACGTCTACCCAATCAGTATTAGGTAATTGCGATACTTCATTTGGAGTCAGGAAATAGAACGATTTAATATCATTAGTTGTAGGTTCGCCCTTATCCGGATTGTTGGACATCCATCTGGCCTTGTACATATCAATGTAACCTTGGGTTCCCAGCATTTCAGGAAGTCCGAGGGCATGGTTTATCTTTACGTATCCGTTGTAGTTCACGGCTATTCTTCCTTTAGCACCTTTCTTGGTTGTCACCAATACGACTCCATTGGCTGCTTCAATTCCATAGATGGCGGCGGATGCGGCATCTTTTAATAATTGGATAGACTCCACTTCATTAAAATTATCCAGTGGCATTCCAGGCACTCCATCGATAATCCAGAGTGGAGCGGCATTATTTAGTGTTCCTACACCGCGCATATATACAGAGGAACCCTCACCGGGTAATCCGCTTTTCCTTGATACATAGACGGGTGCTTTTCCTTGTAGGGCTTGAGAGGCATCATTGGTGGCCATCGTATGTAGGTCTCGTGTGCCCAAAGATGTAATAGATCCGGATACATTCGCTTTCTTTTGTACACCATAACCTACGACGATGACTTCTTCCAGCTGCTTAGAGTCTTCTGTTAATACAACTTTCAGATTTTTACTTTGGTTGTTTACAGCGATTGTTTGTGTAATGTATCCTACATAGCTGAAAGTCAGTTTCCCGGTAGCATTTTTCAGCTTAATCGAGAATTTACCATCTATATCGGTTATTACCCCGTTTGTAGTTCCCGTCTCGGTCACTGTAACACCTATCAGAGGATCATTCTGATCGGAAATAACAGCTCCATTGACGACTGCTGTACCCTGTGCGTTCGTATATTGTATTCCCGTCAGGAATATCAATATCAGAAGCTTAATTTTTAAGTACTTTTTCATTGTTTTAAATTTTAAAGTTATACAAAACGAATTTTGCTGTAAAAGTATTGCATTTAGATCAATGTGACCGAATGAAAAAAGCAATAAAGTAAAAACAAAACATGAACAAAATACAAACAAAAGTGCTTTGGCCAAGGGTTTGGCGGATAATAGAGGGTTTCTCTCGTCTTTGTTCAAGACAAATATATTCTATTATTGGATGACTGTACCGGAAATTTGTTTCTTTTTGGGGATGCTATAAATCAAATAGAGGTAAGGTTGGGAGCAATCGCTTATGTGCGTGGTCATTATCGTACTTTGTTTATGTTTTGTTCGCGTTTTGTTTTTCCTTTTTCTCTTCTTTCTTAGCTTTTTGTAGACATATATATGGAGATTTTGGGATAAATTTGCTTCATAATAATCTAAAGAAAAAGATGAGAAAAATAATATGGACCATCATGGCGTTATGTGCCCTGTCCGGGTGCAGATACGAAAATAGTACTATCAGTGCAGATAGTTTGTTGGACTTTGTCGACCCATTAATAGGTACAGGTGGACATGGACATACGTTTCCGGGGGCAGCATACCCTTTCGGAATGGTACAATTAAGTCCTGACACAGGACTTGAAGGATGGGATTGGTGTTCCGGCTATCATTATTCCGATAGTTCCATCATTGGTTTTTCTCATACGCATCTTTCGGGTACAGGACGTTCCGATCTGATGGATGTGATGTTGATGCCTGCGACGGGAAATTTGAAATTGAATCCGGGATCGAAAGATAAACCGGATGAAGGATATCGCTCCCGTTTTTCACATGATGAGGAGTCTGCATCTCCGGGATATTATAAAGTAAGGTTGAAAGATTATGATATTATGGCTGAATTGACCGTATCTCCTCGATGCGGTTTTCATCGTTATACCTTTCCTGAAAGTAAATCTTCTCATATTATATTGGATTTATCTCATCATTTCGCAACTGATTCTGTTCTTTTTACTTCCATGAATAGGATAGACAGTTGTACAATAATAGGTGAAAGGAGGACAAAAGGCTGGGGTGAGCCCGGAGAAAAATACTGGAGTGAACAACAATTGTTTTTTGCTTTGAAAGTATCTAAGGCATTTGACTTGTCTGTTGCTGTGGATGATCTGTTTATTCAGGAAAAACAAGCTTCCGGCAAAAATATAAAAGCTATTCTTAATTTTGAAACTTCCTCTAATGAGATGGTGTTAGTAAAAGTGGGAATATCTGCTATAAGTGCAGAAAATGCACTTCAAAATCTTTCGGAAGAGATACCGCATTGGGATTTTAACAAAACGCTTAGCGAGACACAGTCGATATGGGAAAAAGAATTATCAAAGATTAAGGTAGAAGCTTCTGATAAGAATAAAATAATTTTTTACACAGCGCTGTACCATTCTTTATTGGCCCCTTATTTGTATAATGATGTGAATAAAGAGTACTTGGGCCTTGATAAACAGATACATACAGCCGAAGGGTTCAATAACTATACAGTGTTGTCGCTGTGGGATACTTTTCGTGCTGAGAATCCGTTATTAACGTTGATTGCTCCAGATAAAACGAACGATCTGGTACAATCTATGCTTGCGCAGTATGATCAGTATGGATTACTGCCGGTGTGGCCATTATGGTCGAGTGAAACAAATTGTATGATTGGCTATCATGCCATTCCGGTTATTGTAGACGCATACTTCAAAGGTATAAGAAATTATGATGTGGAAAAGGCGTATCAAGCCATGAGGACATCGGCTATGCAGGATAACTTTGGTGTGAAAGAGCTGAAACAATACGGTTATATTCCTTATGACATTTACAATAAATCGGTTTCTGCGGCTTTGGAATATTGCTATGACGATTGGTGTATAGCTCAAATGGCCAAGGACTTGGGTAAGATGGATGATTATAACTATTTTATAAGCCGGTCTTCCGGTTATAAAACATATTTTGACAAAGAATATAAACTAATGAACGGTTTTTCGAGCAAAGGCAGTTTCCGCCGTCCGTTTGATCCTTTCTTTTCATCTTATGGGGAATGTGATTGGGTGGAAGGAAATTCATGGCAATACTCTTTCTTTGTTCCTCACGATGTGCAAGGGTTGATAAATCTATATGGGGGCAGTGAGGAATTTGTCAATGCTCTCGATACCTTATTTTCCATGCCTATGGGTATGTCAGGCCATGATGTGCCGATAGATATAACCGGACTTATCGGCCAGTATGCACATGGCAATGAGCCTAGCCATCATGTAGCTTATCTTTATAATTATGCGGGCCAGCCTCATAAAGCTCAACAACGGTTGCATGAAATCATGTCTACTTTGTATACTGATCGGCCGGACGGATTATGTGGTAATGAGGATTGCGGGCAAATGTCGGCTTGGTATGTCTTCAGCGCGATGGGATTCTATCCTGTGAATCCCGCGGAAGGAATATATATTCTGGGTAAACCGATGGTAGAAAATGTTGAAATTACCATTGGAAACAAGCTCTTTAAAGTGAAAACAGCAGGGTGGAATGATGAGAACATATATGTGCAATCGGTGAAACTTAATGGTGAGGTTTATAATAAGCTTTTTATTACACATACCGATATAGTGGATGGAGGAATCTTGGAATTTACGATGGGTTCGGTTCCGGGTAACTTTGGGGATTCGGTTTTACCTCCGTCTTTATCCGAAATTCTAAGTGAATAATGAGAAGTCTGAAGCTCCTGTTATATCTGTTTATATCTTGCTTGTGTTTTGGTTGCAAGTCTTCTTTGCCCAAAAAAAGCCGGATAAATAAGCAAAATGATGTGTATGTTTTGTCTTTTGCTGACCTCTCTTTCAGCGTATCGGCAAAAAAGGGGGGACGGATTATTTCTTTTAAATGCAGAGATAAGGAACTGCTGACTTCTGATTTGGTACATAGTAAGTATTACGGAGCAACGTTCTGGTTATCTCCACAGTCAAACTATTGGCCACAATATCGGTGTGTCGATGAGCTTCCTTATAAGGCAGAGATAGACGGACAAATTCTTCGACTGGTGAGTTCGCCGGATTCTTTAAGCGGTATCTCTATCATTAAGGAGTTTTCTGTATCAGAAAGAGATTCATCTATATTGATTAATTATTCTGTTCGGAATGTATCTTGCCAGCTAAAGAGATTTGCCCCCTGGGATGTGGTGAGAGTGCATGGAGGTTTGAGCTTTTTCCCTGTAGGAGAGGCAGATCAGATGAATAAGTCTGATGTCACGGGAGCATATGAGGATAAGGGTATAATGTGGGTTCCATGTCCGGATGGTACCAATGAGAGAGGTCAGAAATTATACTCGACTGCTTATGAAGGTTGGATCGCTCATTATTATAAGGAGCTTCTGTTTATAAAATGTTTCCCGGACATTGGACCCGGTGAAGTTCCTTCCGGACAAGGTGAAGCAGAGATTTTCGTAGCACCGAAGGGGCGGTATCTGGAACTTGAAAATCACGGAAGATATACAGAACTGTCACCCGGAGAGTCTTTGGTATATCAACAAAAATGGTTTTTGAAAGATGTGTCCGACGGGAGAGTATCTGATTGGACCAGCAAATTGAAAAGATATATAGATAAACAAAAAAAACGTAGATAAAGCTTGCTTTTGCACCGGTAAAGACTTGTGGTATCAGATTTGTCCGTTCTCCACCATCAATACCACGCGTTCCGTTAGTTTGTCCTCACCTTGCGGATCATATTCTTTCTTTAAACTGGCCCCGAATAGTGCGGCAAATGCTTGATAGAACCCTGCCTTGAAAGGTCCCATAAACGCTTTTACCAGTTCATAACTAGTCTGATTACTTTGACGGTCCACAAGCTTTATCAACAATTTTCCCTGTGCAAAAGAGAGTTTCTTCATTCGGGCAGTATATTGATCTTTCAATCCTTTTTCAACCCGTTTGATATGTTTTTGGCGGGCTTTCTCATTGGGTAGAGTCTGAAGATATTCATAAGTTTCGATGATAGCCTGATTAATTTCTTTGGAAATAGGATATACCTTTTTCACGTTCCGAATCAATCGATAGTACTCCTGACGTTCCTTTTCATTTTTGAACTTAAGTGGTTTGAAGATATACACAGTCGGTAGTTGGATACTTGGGATTGTATCTCCATTGTAGATACACATCGGAACCAAATATCCATTGATGCTTTGTTTTTCCTGTGCCTGCAAATGTAGTGAGCAGCAAACAGTGGCAAACAGTGTCATTACTACTATGTTAAGCCTTCTTTTCACGATACAAAAATAGAATTAAAATTTTATTATTCAGACATATCTTTCAGACGTTAACCTATTTAAAGTATCTTTGCCCCCTTGTATGTAAAAAAGCGAGAAGATAATACACATTTTATTGATGAAAACTACTCAACTAATCCGGTTGATAAGTATTATAAACAGCCTGTTCATAATTCCTGCTTGTAGTGCTCAAAACCTTTCTGAAAGTCTTTTAGAGGATGTTCTTGAAGATTTATCTGTTAATAACGATATTAATAACTCTGTTAATACCTTGAATTGGGAGAATGAATTGGAAGAACTTTCCAATCGTCTGCAAGAACCTATTAATTTGAATGTTGCTACCCGTGAACAACTCGAACAGTTTCCTTTCCTTAGTGATATTCAGATTGAACATCTGCTGGCTTACATCTATATACACGGACAGATGAAAACTATCTATGAACTTCAACTAGTGGAAGATATGGATAAGCAGACAATTCAGTATTTACTACCATTCGTCTGTATAAAAGCTATTAACAATGAATCTTCTTTTCGGTGGAAAACTATGTTGAAAAGCGCAGCGAAGTATGGAAAAAATGAACTGTTAACTCGCTTTGATATACCACTTTATAAACGAAAAGGTTATGAACATACTTATTTAGGACCTTCTGTTTATAACTCTGTGAAATACAGTTTCCGATATAGTGACCGACTCTATGCAGGAGTCGTTGCAGAAAAAGATGCCGGAGAACCTTTGGGAGCTTTACACAATCGCTATGGCTACGATTATTATTCCTTTTATCTGTTATTAAAAGATTGTGGGCGATTAAAAGCATTAGCTGTTGGTAACTATCGGCTTAGTTTTGGACAAGGATTGGTGATTAGCACTGATTATCTGATGGGAAAAACAGTCTATGCCTCTTCTTTCAACAATCGTAGCAGCAGGATAAAGAAACACTCTTCCAGTGATGAATACAATTATTTCAGAGGAGTGGCTGCCACAGTTGCTTTATCTAAGGATTGGGACATTTCCGGTTTTTATTCGCATCGTTCATTGGATGGCGTGATAACAGATGGAGAAATTACCTCTATCTATAAAACCGGATTACACCGGAGCCGGAAAGAAGCAGATAAAAAGCATCTGTTCACTATGCAATTAACAGGTGGAAATGTGAGTTATCAACACAACCGTATCAGACTGGGTATCACCGCTATTTACTACCTTTTCAACCGATCTTATGAACCGGAATTAACAGGCTATTCCAAATACAATCTCCACGGCAATAACTTCTACAATTTAGGAATAGAGTATGCTTATCGTTGGCATCGTTTCTCTTTTCAGGGAGAGACAGCGATAGGAAAACAAGGTTGGGCCTCTTTGAACCGTTTGCAGTATTCACCGGTTCAAAACACCCAAATCATGTTGATACATCGGTTCTATTCCTATAATTATTGGGCTATGTTCACCCATTCATTCGGTGAGGGAAGTACGACTCAAAACGAACAGGGATATTATATCGGATTGGAGACTTCTCCTTTTGCCTATTGGAAGTTCTTTGCATCATTCGATTTGTTTTCCTTCCCATGGAAAAAATACAGAATAAATAAACCCTCCCGTGGAACAGACGGTCTGGTTCAAGCTACTTTCACTCCACTTAGTAATCTATCCATGTATCTAAAGTATCGCTATAAACAAAAAGAACGTGATTGGACAGGTAGTAAAGGAACGCTAACGCTTCCTATTTTTCATCATCAGCTTCGCTATCGTTTGAACTATTCTTTGGGAGATGTGTTAAGCAGTCGTACAACTTTAGATTATAATCATTTTCATTCTCAGGACAGAGCTGCTAATAAAGGATATCAGGTTACACAAATGATATCCTCCCAACTGCCTTGGGCCAGGCTGTTTGCTGACGTTCAAGGCAGTTATTTTTTTACAGATGATTATGATTCGCGTGTATATGTTTCGGAAAGCGGACTGCTTTATACGTTTTACACTCCGTCATTTCAAGGGCGTGGCTTCCGATGTGCCGTTCGTTTAAGATATGAACTGAACAAACATTTCCTGTTGATAACCAAGTTCGGTGAAACTGTCTATTTCGACCGTAACGAAATCGGTTCCGGCAATAATTTGATCTGTGGAAATAAAAAAGCAGATGTACAAATGCAACTGCGTATCAAGTTTTAATGTATATTTGTCTGCCAAAAAATAACAGAAGAATACGATATTGAATGAAAGACCGGACTACTTTTGACAGAATGTTTAATGAATGGTATGCACAATTCGTGTATTTTGCATACTATTTTATAAGCGATGTTGAAGTATGCAAAGATATTGTAAGTGATGCTTTTGAATATTTGTGGCGTAATTATGATAAAATAGAAGAAGCTACGGCAAAAACTTATCTTTATACAATTATCCGCACGCGTTGTATCGACTATCTTCGTAAACAAAATATTCATGAAGAATATGTGGAATTTGCTTCACGATTAACCAATAAAATCATAGAGTCTGGTTCGCAGCAGACAGATACACGTATTTCTCAGATACGCAAGGCGATGGAAAAGTTGACTCCTTACAACTGCCATATTCTGGAAGCTTGTTATATTCATAATAAAAAGTACAAGGAGGTAGCTGAAGAATTAAATGTGAGTGTTGCGGCTATCCATAAGAATATAGTGAAGGCTTTGCGTATTCTTCGTGAAGAATTAGGCCGGAAAGGTAACCGGGATGGACTTTAAAACGTAAATATTATATATTGAATGAATTATTTATGGATGAGAAGAATATAAATATAAATAAGTCGGAAGAAGAAGCTTTGAAAATTATGGAGAATGTTTCCCATATAACTTCTGACCAATTACATGGCTTGGAGAAAGATGAAGAATGTTTCCAGGCATGTGTTGATATTGCAGAGGTTGTGATGGAGATGCGGCAAAAGCAAAATACACTGGCAATTAATGTTCAGAAAGAATTGGTAGACTTTCATAATAAACGTTTGAATAATAACAAAAAGAAGAATACGCGTATTCTGTGGACTGCTATTGCAGGAGTAGCGGCAACTGTCATTGTAATCCTGATTTTACGTACAATGATGATTTCACCGGAACCAAAACTGGAAAGTATTAAAATTTTTGAAGCAAACCATGCCATCGCACAAGCTACTTTGCAAATTGATGACGAAAAGGAAATAAGACCTTTGAAAGATCAAAAAATTGACTATCATCGTACTATTCAGACAGAAAATAAAGAGGTCGGAAAACAGAAAGTACAAATACATAGATTAAGTATTCCCAGGGGAGAAACATTCAAAGTTGTTTTATCCGAAGGAACTGAAGTCTTTTTGAATTCGGACAGCCGGTTGGTTTATCCTACCGTTTTTAAGGGAAAAGAGAGGATCGTTTCGTTGGAAGGGGAAGCTTATTTTAAAGTAAGTAAAGATGTCGAACATCCTTTTATTGTAAAAACCGGAAATGTGCAGGTTCGTGTCTTAGGAACAGAGTTTAATGTACGTGGATACTCTCCTGCCGATGTCCGTATCACATTAATTACAGGAAAAGTAGCTGTCAGCGATACCTGCGGAACTCATAACGTTGAAATGGAGCCGGGACAAAGTGCACAACTTTCTACTGACGGAACATTTGCTGTGAGTGAAGTTAATATAGAATCATTTTTGTATTGGAAGGAAGGATTTTTCTATTTTGATGATATCCCTCTGGCTGACATGATGAAAGAGATAGGGCGTTGGTACAATATAGATATAGAATTCCGCAACAGTAAAATTATGGATCTCCGTATGCATTTCTTTGCAAATCGTCATCAAGACATTTTTAATTTGATTGAATTATTGAATCGAATGGAGAGAATTCATGCCTATTTTGAAACAGGAAAACTTATTATTGAATAAAAAACGAGCAAAACGTCATAAATCTGAATAGGAATACATATTTCTGAAAATAAATTCTTTTAAGGGTAACCATTCTTTTTTAAACTTCGTATACAATTAAAAGAATGAAATACTATTTAACTATTCAGGCTTATGAAAAAAAATCAGGCACAAAAGTTCATTGTTTTGTTCTTGCTTTTCCTTTTTGCGTATTCGTGGCGCATTGAAGCACAAACAGGTAAAGAAAAGCAAATAACGATGGAGTTTAAAAATGAAGGATTACCTTCTATTTTTAAACATTTGGAGAAAGTATCGGGATATAAAGTTCTTTTTATCTACGATGAGATTAGTTCTTATACTTCTACCGGGAAAGTTGAGAAAGCTACTATTGGTGAAGCTTTAAAGGTGATTATCGGGAAAAATCCATTGAAATATCACATTGACGGACAATTTATCAATATCACTAAAAAGAATCCTAAAAAGAATATTTCACAAGTAAAAGGAAAAGTGCTTTCCGAAGAAGACGGGTTTCCGGTTATCGGTGCCACTATTATAGTGGAAGATGCCAATATCCGTACCATCACAGATAATAATGGTAATTTCCAGCTTTCTGATGTTCCGGAAGATAGTCAGGTGAGGATTTCTTATGTAGGTTTGGAAACTCAGTTGTTGAATCCTTCAACATTTATGTCAGTAGTGATGAAGTCTGATACAAAAGCACTGGATGAAGTGGTGGTAACAGGTATGTTTAATAGGAAAAAAGAAGGATTTACCGGCTCTGCTGTTACTATAAAGGGCGAAGATCTGAAAAAATATAGTACGAATAATGTAGCTAAAGCAATTGCGGCTGTTGCTCCCGGGCTTCGTATCGTAGATAATATTAATATGGGGTCAAATCCGAATAATCTACCTGATATGCGTATGCGTGGTAGTGCAAATATGGATTTGAATGCACAAGCTACGGTAGACTTTAATTCAGCCAGTAATGACGTATTGGCGGTCCAAGGGGAATATGAGACTTATGCCAATCAACCATTGCTTATCATGGACGGATTTGAAATCAGTATACAGGCGCTTGCCGATATGGACCCCGACCGGGTTTCTTCCATTGTTTTGCTAAAAGATGCGGCGGCTACAGCTATTTATGGATCGCGTGCGGCAAATGGGGTAATTGTCATCGAAAGTAAGACGCCTAAACCGGGGCGTATCTGGGTAACTTATGGCGGTGAACTTCGTATTGAAGCTCCGGATATGACTGGATATAACCTGATGAATTCAAGAGAAAAGATAGATGCGGAATTACAGAGCGGGCTTTATACATACGGTGGTGAAACAGTTGAAAAATGGAGACTTTATCAATCAAAGTTGCGTGAAGTTTTGGCGGGAGTAAATACCTACTGGTTGGATAAACCTTTGCAGACTTCTTTTCAACAACGTCATACAGTTACACTGGAAGGAGGTGACGAAGCTTTGCGTTATCGTATGTATGTCGGATATAACAGTTCTCCGGGTGTGATGAAGGGCAGTAATCGTGATGTATTGACTGGTTCGCTTGATTTTCAGTATCGTCTGAAAAAAGTATTGTTAAAGAATAGCATTACATTGGATAATTCAGTGGCTGATGAATCTCCATGGGGAAGTTTTAGCGAATACACCCGCTTGAATCCTTATTTGCGTCCTTATGGAGAAAATGGAGAGATACAGAAACGTCTTGATAATTTTGAAGGACTAGGTGGTGAATCGAGTTATTTGAACCCCATGTATAATACAACGTTCAACAGTAAAGACCAGAGTAAGAATTTTACAGTGCGCGAACTTTTCAAGTTAGAATATAATCCTACTGAAGAATTGCGGTTTGAAGGTGCATTCTCTTTGTCCAAAAGTGTGGGACATCGCGATATGTTCCGTCCTGCGCAACATACTTTTTTTGATAATGTGACTGATCCTACGTTAAGAGGTGATTATCGCAAAAGCCAGAGTGAATCTGTCAAGTGGGGAATAGATTTGACAGGAAGCTGGAACAAACAGTTGAAAGATCATTATCTGACCGCTAATGCCCGTATGAGTGTATTGGAAAATAATTCGGAGACGTATGGAAACTATGTGACGGGTTTTCCGAATGATAATATGGACAACTTGTTATTTGGTAAGAAGTACAATGAGAAAGTAGATGGGTTGGAAAGTACAACACGTTCCATTGGTTGGGTTGTTGCCGGAGGTTATTCTTATAAATATAAGTATTCATTTGATTTTAATGTGCGTCTGGACGGTTCCTCCCAGTTTGGAAAAGACAATCGGTGGGCACCTTTCTGGTCGACGGGATTACGTTGGGATTTGAAAAAAGAGAATTTCCTGAAAGATGTTTCTTTCATCTCTGACTTGATTTTAAGAGGCACGTATGGTACGACCGGTTCACAAGGTTTCAACCCTTATCAGGCACATGGCTATTACACCTATTCCAATTTATTGCTTCCTTATTATTCATCCGATGCGACAGGATCGGAAATTTTGGCCATGCACAATGAAGGCTTAAAGTGGCAGACTACAAAAAGCACGAATCTTGCATTGGAATTAGGACTTTTTGATCAGCGTTTTACCGCACGTGTGGAATACTACCGGAAAGTGACAGACAATATGATTACAGATATAAGTCTTGCTCCTTCTCTTGGTTTTAGCAGTTATCCGGAAAATCTGGGAAAGATTGAAAATAAGGGTTGGGAACTTTCTTTTTCTGCTATTCCTTATAAGAACGTTGCTAAACAGGCTTATTGGACAATTATGGTAAACGGTTCTCATAATACAGACAAATTACTCAAAATATCAGAAGCGATGAAATATGTGAACGATCAGAATGCATTAAAACTAAAGGATACACCACTGCCACGCTACGAAGAAGGTGAATCTCTTTCTCGCATTTGGGTAGTGCGTTCATTGGGTATTGACCCGGCTTCAGGAGATGAAATATTACTGAAAAGTAATGGAGAAATGACAAATGCCACTAACTGGAATGCCAATGATGTAGTACCTGTTGGAAATACAGAACCTAAATGGCAGGGATATATTAATTCTTCTTTTACGTACAGAGGATGGGGAGCAGATGTTAGTTTCAGGTATCAATTTGGTGGTCAGGTATACAATCAGACACTGCTTGACAAAGTGGAAAATGCCAATTTGAAATACAATGTAGACCGGCGGGTGACCCAACTGCGTTGGATGAAGCCGGGTGACAAGGCACAATTCCGTGGGCTTAACCCTGGCGGATGGGAGACGAAAGCTACTTCACGGTTCATTATGGATGAAAATATATTTCAGGGAAGTTCATTGTCTGTTTATTATCGTATGGACCGTACTAATACGAAGTTTATCACTCATTGGGGATTGAGTTCTGCTAAGGTAACGTTTAATATGGAGGACTTTTTCTATTGGTCTACAGTGAAACGCGAAAGAGGTTTATACTATCCGTATTCCCGTCAGTTTACATTTGCTTTGAATGTTGCTTTCTAATTAAAAACATATTTGTATGAAACAGATAATATATATACTATTGACAACAACAATGCTGGGGCTTACGTCTTGCAGCGACTGGTTGGATGTATCTCCGAAGACTTCTATCCCTACCGAGAAACAATTTGAATCGGAATCAGGATTCAAGGATGCTCTTACAGGTATTTATTTGAAGCTGGGAACTACTACCTTATACGCCGGAGATTTGACTTATGCTTACTTGGATGAATTGGCCGGATTATACTCCGATTATCCCGGATATAATACCAATGCTGTTTTTGAACAGAGTATCGTATTCGATTATGAAAATATGTTCTTGAGTAAGAAAAATGCAATTTACTCGACTATGTATAATATCATTGCTAACATTAATAATTTTCTGGAGTACGTAGACAGGAATAAAGATGTTCTAGTTACCGAACGGTATTACGGAACAATGAAAGGAGAAGCACTGGGGCTTCGTGCTTTTCTTCATTTTGATTTGTTGCGCATGTTCGGTCCTGTTTATAAGGAACACCCTGCATCAAAGGCTATCCCCTATCGAACTGCTTTTAATAAAGATGCCACCCCTGTTTTATCAGCCGGCGAAGTGGTTATCGCTATTCTTAAAGATTTGAATGAGGCTGAAGAATTGCTGAAGGAAAGTGATCCGCTTGATTTCTTCACAAACCAAACGGATGAGGAATATGGAGAGAAAAACCATTTCCTTGTTAATCGTGAGTTTCGTATGAATCTGTATGCAGTAAAAGCGATGCTAGCTCGTGTATATTGTTATAAAGGTGATGTTGAAAGCCGTGGATTGGCTACAGAATATGCAAAACAAGTGATTGCTGCTTCTAAGTATTTTACGTTGTACAAATCACAAACTGCTTCTAATTATAATTCCATACGTTACGCAGAGCAGATATTCGGAATCACTGTAAATGAATTTTCTAATCTGCTTATTGAAAACTATATGGATATGGAAAATACGAATACTCAGCAACATTTTTATTTGGATGGAGATAAATTCAGTCTCTTCTATGAAACAGCTGATGTAGGGAATACTGACTGGAGAAAAAATACGGAAATGTTTCAGGTCATTAATGGGGCAAGCAGCACAAACGTTTTCTGCAGAAAATATAATCAAAAACCCCTCAATGCCGGATATACCTATTCCGGTGCTGATGCTGTTCCTTTGATCCGTTTGCCCGAAATGTATTACATTGTAGCAGAATGTGCATCTTCGGCATCGGAAAGTGCCGACGCATTAAATACTGTGCGTTTTGCACGTGGTATCTCTTACAGTGATGAGATTCTGACTACCGGATATGATGATCTTGATATTATTTCGGAAGAAAATAAAGACCAGACTAAGCGTATCAATGAAATCATGAAAGAATATAGAAAAGAATATTTTGCGGAAGGCCAGCTTTTTTATTTTTTGAAAGCACATAATTATAGCACTTATTATGGTTGTGGGCTGGAAGCAATGACTGAAGCTCATTATCAGATGACATTACCGGATGATGAGTATATTTTTGGTAACAACTCTAAATGATGAAGTCTTATGAAACGTATTATATACTTTGTTTTAGCTATTCTTGTTTGCGGCATCTATGCAGGATGCAGTGAGAGTGAGATAGACTTATATAGCCAGACATCCCGTATTAATTTTTATGGAAGTACATATATTCGTACTTTGGTTGATACAGATTATGTGAAGACAGAACCTTATGCTATAGATAGTTTTACGGTAAGTATACAAGGAGACCTTTTAAAAGAAAATCGCGATTTCTGTGTGAAAGTAACTCCAAATAGTGATTATCGAAATCCGGTGGATGTAATATTGGAAGATAAGTATACATACACCAAACTGGACACTGTTTATCAGGTATTTTATTATAAGATCAATCGTCCGAAAGTAGAGTCAGGTAGAAACGTATATGGTTGTTATCTGGAATTTGATCTGGATAATCCTCTTCATCAGTTTGATAAAGGACTGGTGGAGAAGAATCAGGTGGTGCTGAATGTCAGATGGGAACTTAAACCGGCCGAATGGAGTGATTATGTAGGATTCGGCAGTTATAGTGATAATAAATATATGTTTATTATGGATGTGTGCCAGCGTGTGTGGGATGATTTGGAAGATGATGACGTGGTAAAAATCCAGCAGGCTTATAAAGAGTATATAGAGGCTGGAAATCCTCCCATTTTGGGTGACGATGGTGATGAAATTGAATATGAATAAGATTAAAGGAAACGTTATGAGAAAATATATCATCTGTATAGTAAGTTTTATTGGAGCAGCTTTGTTACAGACAAGCTGTTATGATGATAAGGGAGATTACGATTATCATGATGTGAATACAATGGACATCGTAATACCTGAAACAAAAGTGCGTATGCCAAAGGAGGAAGCGGTGGAAATTTCAATTATACCCGAGATTTCTCAAACTTTGGAGCAAAATGAGGAGAATCTAGTGTTTCAATGGAAGAAAACGATAAAAGGGAAGAAAGCAGGTTCGGACAGACTTAGTGATTATAAAGATTATTCCATAGGTAAAGAGTGTAAAGTAACAATCGAGGCTTATGAGTCGGAAAATATAGGTTTGATGTTGGTCATTACGGATAAAATAAACGGAACAACTTGGTATCAGACAGGTGAGGTTGTAATTATCCGTCCTTTGAATCCTTGCTGGTTTGTATTGCAGGAAAAAGAAGGAAAAGGTGTATTAGGAGCAATAGAAGGTACTCCGGAAGGATATTATGTTTATCCGGATGTATTTAAGTCAGAATCGAATCAATCTTTTCCGTTAGATGGGAAACCTTTGGCGGTAAGTGCAAGAAAAGAGTATGGGAATTCGCTTTTAAGTGGTATGCTGTCTTTTATGGGTTTTAAAGTAAGTCCGGCGTTAATGTTAGTGACGGATCAGGATTTGGCATTGTTGACTCCAAGTACACTAATGACGAAATATCCTTCAAATAAAATACTTTTTGAACCGGTGGAAAAAGGTGAACCGTTGAATATCGAATATTATAAGATGACTGCTTATGGTGAGTTGTTTGTAAATAGTGAAAGGGCATATTGTGCTCCTATGGATGGATTTTGCGTACCATTCTCTGTGAAAAAGGGGAGCGACTTTCCTGCTATTTCCGCTTATGGTTCGTATAGTGGTGGTATGCTATTTTTTGATCCTGAAAATCATTGCTTTCTTAGATCATTTATTCCAGGTGTCAGTGATTATATGATGAATTCAGCCACTCAAAATATACGTAATTATGGAACTAAATGGAGTGACCAGAAACCTGTCTCCACATATTCAATGTCAGATGAAGCTAATGTGTTTGATCCGGATGTGATTGATCCGTCTTTAGAAGTACGTGATATTGTTACAGGGGGAAACTGGGGAAATTTCGCTTATGCAGTTGCCGCTCCACGAAACGGGAAAGAATTGACTGTATTTAAATTCAGTGCGCAGGATGAAGATCCTGTTTGTGCTGCCCGATATATAATTTCTCTGCCGTCTGAAGTGGATGTAGAAACAGCAAAATTCGCCGCTTCTTATGCTTATACGGCAAATCTTATATTTATGACGTCAGGTAATAGATTGTACCGCATTGACCTTGATCGTGGAAGGGTGGTTGAACTTTATGCTTACGGGGCAGATCCGTCAGCACAGATAGCCAGTTTGAAATTTAAGGATCCTGAAAGTGTGAGAGCGGAAGATGATGATGAGGAGACAGGCAAATATAAGGAGAAAATAGGTATGTCTATCGGACTAGGTATTAATACTGCTGGTAAAGGTGTAGTTGTAGAGTTGCAACTGACGGTGGCGGGTGATGTTTCGCGTGAAGAGAATAGTATTTGTATGTACGAAGACACCGATCATCCCATTGGCAAGATTGTAGATATTACCTATAATTATGAATAGTATAAATCGTTTTTTATGTTGAAAGGAATTATCGGTGCAATATTTCTGGCTGTTGTCTGTACTTGTCTGTACGGTCAGCAGCCGGACATTGCTGCTTTTTTTAAAGAAGGGGCATCTGTAGAAGTGATTCCCGGTATGTTTACCACTTATCGCAGTAACGGTCGTATCTATTGGGAAGTTCCGGATTCATTGATTGGACGCGAGTTTGTCGTTACGACTACTATTCTGGCTGCTCCTGCCCGTCCGGATCGGGATATGGAAAAGAAATTCGGATATTCGGGTGATATGATCGGTCCGGTATTCTTCAGTTTCCGGAAACACGGGAACGAATTGTGGATGCTGGATCCACAACATGAAAGGGTGATAGAAGATCCCGAAGGAGTGTATGCAAAGATCGCCGCCCGACGTGGAAATGAAAGACTTTATAAAATATTGCCGGTCAAAGCAAAGAATCCGGAAAGTAACCTGGTAGAGATTGGTGAAGTATTAAAAGATTTTCCTTTGTTTACTCTTGATATTGTGTCTTTTGATTTGTTGATAGGTACACGTTTAAGGGAAAAAGACTGTATCAAGGAAATCAAAGGATTTGATAACCGTCTGTTGATACATGCGACACGAACTTATCAAAGTTCATCAATGGGAATGCGCGGTAAGCCTGTTGCCCCTCCTTATATAGGAGACTGGGATACAGGTATCTGCATAAAATTATTATCAAAAGAACCGCTGGATCCCGTTTTTGCTAATACCGAAGCGTATTTTGTAATCGACAAAAATTACTTTCAGGGCGATCAGCCTGCCGACCGGAAGGCTGTTATCAAACGATGGAGGCTGGAGATAAGGCCGGAAGATGAAGAAAAATACATGAAGGGAGAATTGGTGGAACCCATACAACCTATTATCTTTTATATAGATCGTAATACACCGGAAAAGTACATCGGCTGTATCATTGAAGCAGTGCGCGACTGGCGTCCGGCCTTTGAGAAAGCCGGTTTTAAGAACGCCATTGATGCGCGACTGGTTCCTACCGTTGAAGAAGATTCTGATTTTAGTATTTATGATAGCAGTTATCCGTTTATTTCATGGAAAATATCAGGGCAAAATAACGCCTATGGGCCAACGCCTTGCGAACCTCGGTCCGGTGAAATTATTGCGTGTCATATCGGAATTTTCAGCAGTGTCTTGAATCTGGAGCAGAAATGGTATTTTGCTCAATGTGGAGCGAATGATCCGCAGGCATGGAATATAGAGTTGCCGGACTCTTTGCAATACGAACAGATAAAAAAAGTGCTGACGCATGAAGTCGGCCACACATTGGGGTTGAAACATAATTTTCTGGGTAGTTCCCATTATTCCATAGACCAGTTACGTGATAATGATTTTTTGAGCCGGTATAGCATAGGAAGTTCCATTATGGACTATGTGCGGTGTAATTACGCTTTGCGTCCTCAAGATAAGGTTGATTTGACAAACAGGTGGGTACGTGTCGGTGAATATGACAAATGGGCCATTGAATGGGGATACCGCATATTCCCGGGTAAGAATGTTGCCGAAAGAGAGAAGAACAGGGATTTGTGGAATCAGGAAAAGCAGAAAGATTCTTCATTACATTTCTCGGGTGGAGTGGATGTACGGGCGCAGGCGGAAGATTTAGGTAATGACCATGTTGTGGTTAATGCACAGGGGATAGAGAATCTGAAATATTTGTGTGAACATCCTGATGCCTGGAAGGTGACGGATAAAACGTCTTTGCGCGTATTGCAGGGACGTTATGAAGCGGTATTAAATCATTATAAACAGTGGGTGCGGCATGTTTTGTCTCATTTGGGTGGGAAACGTCTTGCTGAAACGGAGGATGAGAATATTTATATACCAGAAAAAGCCGCTTACAATCAAAAGGTTATGAACTTTATACAGACTTATGTATTACAGCCTCCTGTGTGGATGTTTGATAAAACATTGACCACCAATCTGGAAATAGATGGTAGTCGTGAGTTCGACCGCTTTTATGAAGAGCTTATGTCAGAAATAATCTGCTCTCTTCAGAAAGTGGGGGAGACGGAGAATGCCTGCGAGGATATGTTGTCTGTAGATGATTTTCTGGAAAGCATACATAACGGATTATTTACCGAATGGGATGATAACGTTTTTGTAAGTGATGCCCGATATAAAGTGCAGCTACTTTATGTGAATAAACTTTCTAAATTATTGGATAGATCAGAAAAGGTAACTTCGTCGAGGTTATTGGTTTCCATTATGCAGACTTTGAATAGAATGAAGGAAGAAGGTCTTGATTATAGTCATAGAATTACGGATCCGGTTGCTAAAAAACGGGCAATGTTTCTCGTAGATAGTATTTAATTTTAATGATGAAAAGCAAATAAAGAAACTCATGAAGGAGAGAAAATATGTAATTTTTATATTGTTGTGTGTTGCAGCTTTGCTTCAGGCGCAGAATTCCGTCAAGCCATTCGATGAGTTTTGGGTTACCGGGATGAATAAGTTTGACGGTGTATTTCCGGTATATGTGGCGGAGAAAGAAGTCTATCTGGAAATACCGGAAAAATATATCGGTCGGGAAATCGAAGTGAATGGTCAGATAGATAGAGGGTTTGATTTACTGAATCGTCCGGTCGACGGACTGGGAGTAGTGCGTATTGTATCCCCTGATAAGGCTACAATCTGTTTTCAGAAACCTTTTTATGCAGAACGTATTCTGGATGAAACGAGCGCATATCAGTCATCTTTCTCTTTGTCAAACGTGCAACCTGCCGGTAAAAGTTATCCGGTGGTAACCTATTCAAAAGAGCGGGGAGCTGTTATCCGGATAACAGAGCACCTGATGGACGGTGATGATTGGTTCAGTTATAATAATTATGGTTTTATCCGTTCTCTGGTTCCGGAATTGTCGGAAGTAACGAAAATACATCCCTTCGAAGAAGGCGTATCGTTGACAATCAGGCGCTATCACGGAGCTGAATCGGAAAGATATATGTTTTCCAGTTCTACTGTCATATTGCCTGACGGCAGTATGCCTTTGGAGGTTACCTGTGTAATACGCTTACTTCCCCGGAAAAGGGATCGAATTCGTCTGGCAGATTACAGGATACCTTATCAAACATTACGTTTTAAAGATTATTCCCAAGATCCTTACTGTATGGCAGAAGATTCGTTGATTCTTCGTTGGGATATGTCAAAGACACTCACTTTCTATGTAGATACTCTTTTTCCGAAGGAATATTTTCAGGCGGTGAAAGAAGGGGTGTCGGCATGGAATACCGCATTCCGCAAGGCAGGCATCCATGATGCCTTGCAAGTGAAGTATGCAAACAAGAAGATCATTCCGGCGGAACAACGTGCTTTTATATCTTATGACTTGAAAATGCCGGGGATAAAAAGTGACCTTACACATCATCCTCGTACGGGAGAGATACTTTCATGTCGTCTGAATATCGGACATGGATTTCTGAAAGGGCGATTAGATGATTATCTGCTAAGTTGCGGTGCCTCGGATCCGCGTATTCTGGCTGACCGTTATTCTAAAGAAGTGGAAAAAGAGTTACTGCAAAATGAAATAACGGAAGAGATCGGGCATCTTTTGGGTTTGCGCGGAAGTTTGTCGGAAAGTTCATGTGGGACGACTTTAAAAGTTGGGGATGATGATTGTCTGGCCGTTTACTTTGGTTATCATCCTTTCAAAGGATGTGAGAACTGCTATGATGAACGAGAGCAGCTTCGCCAATGGATAGATCATTATTTGCCGGATCGTATTCGTTTGTTCCGATCATCAGAAGAAGAGAAGCTTGATACTGGGTTTTCAAAGG
This sequence comes from Bacteroides sp. BFG-606, assembly GCF_024788145.1. Classification (NCBI taxonomy): domain Bacteria; kingdom Pseudomonadati; phylum Bacteroidota; class Bacteroidia; order Bacteroidales; family Bacteroidaceae; genus Bacteroides; species Bacteroides sp. BFG-606. Next base: position 1,252,918 of record NZ_JANUIL010000001.1, read on the forward strand.
ATTATGCAATAAGAATATCGGATTTGCAGACCGTAGTAAGCCGGTTGGATAAGATTGTATATAAAGGAAAAAAAGGAGATAGGGGAAGTTCACTCAATGATATATATAGAAAGGCTATTCGTTTGTATGGAAGTTATCTGGTGGAAATAGCGAAAGCGGTAGGCAGCTCTCAGCCGGCGGAGATACAGCATCAGGCAATGCTTGATCTGGATACATATTTATTTCATCCTGCTAAAAAGATGGAATGTGCTTATGTAAAAGAGAATTTGTTGGAAGTGAGGAACCATATCCTATATCCGGAATTGGTGAAATTGTTTAAGCAATTGTTGAGTGTTAAGACAATTTCGGCTCTTCGATTGCAGGCATTGCGAAGTGACAGGAAAGCCTATGATGATATTGATTTTTTCCAGGATCTTTATGAAGGGTTGTTCAATGGTTTTGATCCGTCGTCTGCCGTTACTTATGAACAGATGGATATGCAGCTGATATGTCTGGAAACATGGCTGGATATGATACAGGAAGACGCTAAACATAATGGTATGGCGAAACGTTTAAAGGATGAATTGTATCATCTGTGTGGTAGGTTGGAGAAGCTTAGTACAACACATCCCCAGGTGGAAGTGCGTGATATGTATATTTTGCTTGTGGAAAGAATGAGCCAATATTTCCATGTGGTTTCTTGAGTATCATTGAATAATGATGATTTATTGGGGATGATGAAAAAATGGTGGTACAGGTAGGATAACCTGTAAGTTTTGGGTTATCTTTGCAAAGATTTATGAAGTAAATGATAATAAAAAGATGACTATTATTTTTCCTTCACCCATCTTCGGTCCTATACATTCCCGCCGTCTGGGTGTTTCTTTGGGAATTAACTTATTACCGGGTGACGGTAAGGTCTGTTCATTCGACTGCATCTACTGTGAATGTGGTTTCAATGCCGATCATCGTGCAAAGAAGCCTCTCCCAACCCGTGAAGAAGTCCGTGCGGCTCTTGAAGAAAAACTGAAAGATATGCAGGCGAACGGTCCTGCCCCTGATGTGCTGACGTTTGCCGGAAACGGTGAACCGACTGCTCATCCCCATTTCCCGGAAATTATAGAAGATACGCTTGCGCTTCGCGATCAGTATTTCCCGAAAGCGAAAGTAAGTGTATTGAGTAACTCTACATTTATAGACCGTCCTGCTGTATTCGAAGCACTGAACAAGATAGATAATAATATATTGAAACTGGATACAGTGGATGAAGAATATATTCATTTATTAGATCGTCCTAATGGAAAATATTCCGTTAAGAAGATCATCGGAAAGATGAAAGAGTTCAAAGGAAACTGCATTGTGCAAACGATGTTTCTGAAAGGAGGTTATCAGGGAAAGGACATGGATAATACATCTGATAAATATGTGCTTCCCTGGATAGAAGCAGTGAAGGAAATCGCTCCCCGTCAAGTGATGATTTATACGATTGACCGGGAAACACCCGACCATGACTTACAGAAAGCTACGCATGAAGAATTAGACCGTATTGTAGCTTTACTGGAGAAAGAAGGGATTTCGGCAACAGCTTCTTATTAGTTTTTTCATAAAATGCCGCCTCTTTTTGTTGAGGCGGCACAAATACATAAATATAAGTATAATAGAAGAATCTTATCCTCCTTTCTTCACATAATCTTTCGGCAATATCCCGAATTGCTTTTGGAAGCAACGGGCAAAATACGAAGGATTATTGAATCCGACAATGAAACAAACCTCATTAATCCGGTATTCTCCTTCACGCAGAAGTTCTCCGGCCGTTTTGAGCCGTATCAACCGGATATAATCATTAGGTGGCATTCCGGTCAATCCTTTCAACTTGCGTTGCAGATTAGAACGGCTGATTGCCATTTCTTCCGCCATCTTGTCGATGGTAAATTCTTCATTGGTGAAATTCCGGGTAATAATTTCATTAATCGTGGTAAGCCATTTCACATCCGTTTTATTCATTAATGTCTGGTCGTATGACATATTCGGCACGGTTGTGAAGTGATTGAACAGCATACGCCTGTTTTCCAGCAGATTATTGATAGTGGCTTTCATATGACTTAGGGAGAAAGGTTTTTCTATGTAAGCATCTGCTCCATAGTCGAGACCTGCAATTTTCGAATCGATGCTGTCGAGTGCCGAAAGCAAGATAAACGGGATATGGCAAAGCATATTGTCGGAACGGATGGCTTTTAATAATTCGAATCCGTCCATATGCGGCATGACGATATCACTGATAATAAGGTCTACTGTCGTTGTTTCCAGACATTCCAATGCTTCCTTGCCATTGGTCGCTGTGTGGATGGTATAGGCATTTCCCAGATTCTTAGCCAGAAATTCCAGCATATCCGTCGTATCTTCCACAACGAGCAGGGAGTAACCGCCGGATTCGGCTTCTTCTTCCGGAGCGGGACCTTCATCGGGCATAGAAGTGACGGCGTGGGTTGCCGGAATACTTTTCTCTAAATAAGGGATTTCCACACACACTTCGCAACCTTCGGCATAATTAGGGTTAATAAAAACTTTCCCGTTATGTTTTTCGACTAATAGTTTGACAAGGCTTAGCCCGATACCTACTCCCGATCCGTTATTGCCGGCATTTCCCACCTGATAAAAGGGTTCGAACACCTTGCTGCATTCATCTTGCGGAATTCCCGGCCCGTCATCGCGTACACAGATGGAAAGAGTACGTCCTTCGGCGGACAAATGCTCGTCCAGAATCACCATAATACGGCTGCGGGCATATTTCATGGCATTCGTCAACAGGTTACTGACGACTTTCGTCAGTGCTTCCTGATCTACATTATATTGCAGATGTTCTTTCGGAAGAGAGACACTGAAGGATATTCCGGTCAGCGAGATGGCCCGGAAGCGGTCGATGATTTCCTCGGTCATCCGGTTGATATTTACCTCATTGAATGAAAGCGCATATCCTTCCTTATCCACTTTGCGGAAGTCGAGCAATTGTTTGATAAGTTCCATCAGGCGGTTGGTGTTTTTCCGTATCACCGACAGGTTACTTTCTACTTCACTGTTCCATTCATGTGTTTCCAAAATAGCTTCCAGCGGAGCTTTGATAAGGCTTACCGGAGTCTTGATTTCATGCGCAACCTGTGTAAAGAACGTTATCTTTGACTGGAACAATTCCTGATTCTTGATTTGTTCCATCTCTTTCATCTTCCTTAATTTCACGGCCTGTTGCTTACGCAGATAAAGCCTTACCAGAAAATAAGTGAATCCACATGCAATTAGTAAATAGAAAATCTTGGCGTAGATCGTCTTCCAGGGTGGAGGAAGAACTTCAATATGCAGACAGCAGTCGTCATTGCTCCAATATTCATCGTTGTTGCTGGATTTCACACGGAACGTATATTCACCCGGAGGCAGGTTGAGAAAGGATACGTTATGTTTGTCCGTGTATATCCATTCCTTGTGGATGCCGTCCAGTTTGTAGGCATATAAATTCTTGCTGGGAGCCACATAACTTAGACTTTCAAATGTGATGTCGAACGAAACTACCTGATAAGGAATGGTAACCTGTCCGCTAAGGGCAGGAATGCGTTTGCTAAGGCTCACCTTATCATCGGGACTGTGCATATACACTGCCGAAATAGATGCCGTGGGCTTTACCTTATTGATCGATAATTTGAACGGATAGAAACTGTTGAATCCGTTCACCCCACCGAAATAAAATTTCCCGTCACGGGCTTGCATGGAAGAACGGAAGTTGAACTGGTTGCTTTGCAATCCGTCCTCAATGGTATAAAGTTGTGCCCGCTTGTTTTGCGGCTCATAACGGATCAGTCCCCTGTTGGAAGAAAGCCAATAGTTACCCGATTGATCGTCCAGTATGCCGTAAATGATATTGTTCGGCAGATTCTCTTTGGTAGAGAAATTTTCAAAATGGTCCTCCTGATAGTGATAACGGCAGATGCCGCCTCCCTCGGTACAAAACCATAGATTCTGTTTATGGTCGATATACACACGGATAACCCAGTTGCTACAGGGAGAAGCAGGGTCAGCCGGATCGTTACGGTAGTTGTGCAGCTTACCGGTCTGGCGATTATAACGCCAGATGCCGTCCCTTTTACTTGCCAGCCATAAGTCCCCATACTGGTCTTCCACCATATCGTAGATAAAGATATGACTTAAAGGTTCCAGTGTCCGGAACGAATCACTGTTCGGATCATACTGGCAGAACCCGGACAGAGTGCCCAAATAAATACTGCCATCTTTCGTTTGATAAATGGAATAGATATGATCGTTAGGAATGGAATGCGGGTTAGTACGGTTGTGGCGATAGTTCTTCGTTTTTCTCGTTTGGATATCCAGGATATATAACCCCCGTGAGAAACTGCCGATCCACAGCTTTCCTTCGTTGTAGAGCAGCGCATGGATATTGTGATAACCGATATTGGGATTATTGCTTCTCAATAGATGATTCTTAAACTTCTTCGTGCGGGGATCAAAGAGATTCAATCCGCCGTCTTCGGTAGCAATCCAGATGTTGCCGTCAGGATCTTCGCAAAATTGGCTGATAACATTTCCCGAAAGAGAATTCTCCGTACCGTTGGGATAATACCACTCGATATCCTTATGCTTGGGAGACAGGTAACTTACTCCACTGAAATATGTCCCGATCCAGATTCCCCCTTCCCTGTCCTGATAACAGGCATAGATACTTTCTTTGCTTTGTTCATCGTCGGTCGGCAGACACTCTCCTGTGGTGGTGTTGAATGTGTAAAGTCCGTCATCGGAGCCGAGATAGAAAGAGTTGGCTGTCCGTTGAAACAGGGTGCGGATGCGTGGGATGGTGAGTGTGTCCCCTTCTCCGAAGTAATAGCGGAATTGCCCTGTCTCCTTATTGAAACGTGCCAGTCCTCCGTACCATGTACCCGCCCATAGCACTCCCTGCGAACTTTCCATCAAAGAAATAATTTCGTTGCAGGCAGGACGTCCGAAAGAAGTCTCTTCGGATATATACCCTGTGAAGTTGTCCGTGCGCTGGTTGTATTTCGCAAGGCCATTCCGCGTGCCTATCCAGATTGTCCCGAATGAATCATTGCAGACCACCCACACATGGTTGTCCGGCAATGAGTGAGGGTCGGAGAGAGAATGTAGATACTGCTTCAATGTTCCCCTTTTCTCGTTGTAGACAAACAATCCGCTGGCTGTTCCGATCCATAGCTGTCCGGAGTTGTCATAAGCCATCCCGAAGACACTGTTGACTGTCACTCCATCTTCTGTCCGGCGGTCGAATACGGAAAATTTCTCTTCCCGCGAGTCGAATAAATACAGTTTTTCCGTGCTTGCCACCCAAATCAGATTGTTATCCGGATGTCGGCAGATGGTTACTATATTCATATAACTGTTTCCGCCGTTTTCTGACGAATGTCCGTAGTTGGTAAACTCGATGCCGTTGAAACGATTCAGTCCGTCCTGTGTGGCAAACCACATATATCCGATGCTATCCTGAAGGATGCTCCGGACACAATTGCCCGATAGCCCCGATCTAACGTCATATTTCTTGTAGATATTGGCGAAGACCAGAGAGACCGATGCCAGCAGTATGCATATGGATAAGACGGACCGTTTCATAATTTCCTTTCTTTGTTATCAGGTTCGGTTCATTTATATGCTGTTTACAGGAGATATAGATCCTGTAAACCGGGTAACTATCCCCTCTGTAGAGGTCTCTACTTCACGTCGTCCCACGTATCTGTACGGAACGGGAAAGCACTCAATCCGAAAGTATTACGCAGGGTGATATTTCCTACATAATTACGGAAGGCATAGCGCACGGCAACCGGTTGGGCAACTTCTTCACTCCACACTTCTACCGTGTTGGTGCGTCCTATAATCTTTGCCTTTGCCGGATAGAACTTCTTGTCGGCTCCCGCTATCTCGAATCCCTCCAGTTCAGAGAAAGTGGGGAACAGTCCGGCAGGAGCGTTATTGAATGTCACTATGGCCTTGTTGCCGGAATAGTCTACTTTGGTCATCACCGGACCGGTAGATGGCAGCCTGCGCACACCGTAAGTTTTGGTTAGTGCAAGTGTAGCCAGGCGGAGGCCCACTACTTCTTTCTGGGATGGGTGGATGCAGAATTCGTCACCGATATCGGTGGTCGGTATGATGCCGGAGTTGGGAATTGTTTTCAAGGCTTCCATTTGTGCCTCCCGCAATAAGGCGGCACCTGTGTCACGGCTGTCTTTATATTGGTGAGGGGCAATCTGTACGTAATAGAAAGGCATATCAGGAGCTTCCCATACATTTCTCCATAGCTGCACCATAGCAGTCATCATCGGGGCATAGAACTGGTAGTTGGATATATTCGATTCTCCCTGATACCAGAGGAAGCCGCGTGCCGTGAAGTTCTTTACAGGCCATAGCATGGTGTCGTACAGTCCCGATAACCGCTGTGACATACTTAATTTAGGATTGCCGGCTGCTTTCACGTTCATACCTTCAACGGAAGCCAATGTTTTCTCGTCCATCCATGCTTCGATTCGTGAACCGCCCCAGCTGTTGATAACCAGTCCTACGGGGATATGAAGGCTTTCAGTCAGTTGGCGGGCGAAGAAATAACCTGCGGCACTGCAATCAATGGTTGTTTCAGGAGCGGGAACTTCCCATTTCCTGTCTTCGAAGTCTGCCCGCTGTTTCTCGTCTTTTGTTCTCGGGACAGTGATAAAACGGATTCTGTCGCGGTAATTGCTTGTGTTCAGAAGCGTTTCAAGCGAGTTGTCAATGGGCTGTGCGGCATTTCCCATCATGCGCATTTCCATATTCGACTGTCCGGAGCAGATCCACACCTCCCCTATCAGTATATCCGAGAGAGTGACCGGAGTTCCGTCGCTGATTGTAATAGAATAAGGTGTATATCCTCCTTTGGGAGTATCTACTTTCACCAGCCATGCCCCGTCTTTGTCGGTAGATGCCTGATAAGTCCGGTTGTTCCATGAAGTAGTGACGGTTACTTTTTTGCCGTCTGCCCAACCCCATAATTTAACGGAGCTGTTCTGTTGAAGTACCATGTGATCTCCCATCATTGCGGGAAGTTTTACTTTGCCTTGTGCAAGCGGTAGGAATAAAAGTGATAAAATCAGAAGTAGAAATTGTTTTTTCATACTGTTTTTTATTAGATATTCGACGAATAGTTATTAGGTATCGGGCAAAAATACAATCTATTTTTAAATATGGAATAAGAATAGCTGGTCATTTTCTGATAAAAGCTAGTCGAAATCTTAAAAGCTGGTTTTTCCTTTTCATTCTCGGCCGAATTTTCTTAATTAGTGGCATCAATCGCCTAAACAGTATTATTAGGTTGGTTAAATATCCCATTTCTTTGCACTGTGAGTATTTAACAACCTAATTGTTTCATTAAATCTAATCAAATGGAAAAGAAGCATTATCTATTATTTTTATTGGCTTCGCTCTTTTTTACTGACAGATGTGGTGTGGGCACAGACATCTGCTACAGTAAGTGGAGTAGTGATCGATGAGAATGGAGAAACCCTGCCGGGTGTTTCCGTCGTCGAAGTAGGTACAACGAACGGTGTCTTGACAGATTTGAACGGGCACTACACCTTAAAAACAACTTCTGCCAAACCTTCTGTTTCTTTCAGTTACATTGGTTATCAAACCACCACGCTTCCCCTGAACGGACGCACGAAACTCGACGTCCGGATGAAGGTGGAAACGAAAGTACTGGATGAAGTAGTGGTAGTGGGTTACGGTGTGCAGAAGAAAGTGAACCTGACCGGTTCCGTGACTTCCATCAACTTTGCCGACCAGACGGAGGGACGTCCCATCATGAGTGTTTCTTCCGCTCTTTCGGGACTCGCTGCCGGTATGAACGTGACGCAGGCTTCGGGACAACCCGGATCGGACGGCGCCACCATCCGCGTGCGTGGTAACGGTACGTTTAATACCAACTCCCCATTGGTACTGGTAGACGGTATTGAATGGAGCATGGACAACGTGAATCCCAACGACATTGAAAGCATCTCCGTACTGAAAGACGCTGCCTCAACAGCTATTTATGGTACGCGTGCCGCTAACGGAGTGATCCTCATCACCACCAAAAGCGGAAAAGGCAAGCCGCAAATCTCCTATTCTTATTCGGGAGTCGTGCAAATGCCTTACAACAACCTCTCTTTCGTAAGCGACTACGCCCGCTATATGGGACTGGTCAACGAGGCTTGCGAAAATGTGAATACCAAAGGCATTTTCTCGCAGGAAAGCATTGACCGCTGGAGGGCTGCTTCTGCCGATCCGAACGGACTGAACGAATACGGAGTGCCCAATTACGTGGCCTATCCGAACACGAACTGGTTCGACGAAGTATTCGACACCGGATATTCGCAGGAACACAACCTCTCTGTCTCCGGCAGCTCGGAGAAAGTGAAGTATATGCTTTCCTTGGGCTATCTCGACAATCAGGGAGTCATGAACCGCTGGAACCTCGATTCAAGTACGCAGAAAATCAATTTCCGTACCAATCTGGAAGCCAAGATTGTGAAGTGGATGACCGTCGGTACCCGCCTTTACGGACAAAAGCAGGATTACGGGATGGCAAACATCAGCAATGGATTCAAGTATCTCTACCAGACTACTCCGGGTGTATATCCGGGCGAACCGAACTACTGGGGACGTCCCGCACTGGCAAGTGAAGAATCTTCCAATGCCAATAATATCTTCGGGCAGATGGCGGGAGCTACCGGTTTCAATACCGTATGGCGTCTCAACGCTTCAGTCTACGGAATTATCACTCCTTATAAAGGCCTCAACATCGAAGGTACATTCAACTATTCGCCGACATTTACCGACAAGTCTTCCTATAGCCGCCAGAATGGTTATTGGGACTACGTGACCGACCAACGTGTCAGCGAAAGCGCACTGGAGAACGCTTCCATTACCAATACAAGCGCGCGCACCTGGCGTCAGAGTGCCGAAATACTGGTACGCTATCATACCACCATCAAGAAAGACCACGATCTGGGTGCATTACTCGGATATTCCGCACAGGAATATTACAGCAAGAGCTTTGCCGTTTCCCGTAAAGGAGCTACTGACTGGACACTGAACGAATTGAGCACCTATGAAACGCTCGTCAGCTCTTCCAGCTCGGCACCTGCCAAATGGGGACTGCTCTCCTATTTCGGCCGTGTCAACTATGGATATAAAGGACGCTACCTCTTCGAAGCCAACCTCCGTGCCGATGCCTCTTCCCGTTTCGGTGTGAACCAGCGTTGGGGATATTTCCCCTCGTTCTCCGGTGGATGGCGTATCTCGGAAGAATCGTTCATGCAGGGAGCATCCGACTATCTCTCCAACTTGAAACTGCGTGTTTCGTGGGGAAAGACAGGTAACAACTCTACGGGCAACTACGACTGGCAGGCAAATTATGCCACAGGCAATGTCGTAATCGATGGTGAAGGAACTAAAGGACTGGTACGTAAAAAACTAAGCAACGACAAACTGCATTGGGAAAGTACCGCAACAACCGACATCGGACTGGACTTCGGTTTCTTCAACAACCGCCTGACGGGTGAAATAGACTACTATAATAAATATACTTCAGACATTCTCTACCATCCCGAACTCTATCTCTCGATGGGTGTTGTCGGCTCTGCTCCCGAAAATCTGGGTGAAGTGCGCAACCGCGGTGTAGAATTTACCCTGAACTGGAACGACCGTATCGGAAAAGACTTTGAATACCGGGTAGGCATGAACTTCTCTTTCAATGCCAATAAGGTAATGAAATTCAAGGGCGATCTCCAGAAATACTGGACGTATGATGCACAGGGAAACAAAGTCAGCTATGTCAACAACTTCAGTGATGTGTCCGAATCCGGATTCGGAGGATACATCTGTGAAGGTCGCCAACTGGGTGAAACCTATATGTATAAGGTGTACAGAGGTTCCGGCGAAGGCTATACCGGAGGTGCGGTGGACGTCCATGCGGGACCGAAGGACGGAATGATACGTACAAAGGAAGACATGGTATGGGTACAGGCCATGATTGACTCCGGTTATTCATTCGGAGGAATGAAGACGATTGCCAAAGACCAGCTTTGGTATGGTGACATTCTCTATGCCGACAGCAATGGGGATATGAACTATGGTGATACGAACGACAGGGATTTCTCCGGTCATACCAGTGTGCCGAAATTCAACCTGGGCTTCAACTGTGCTTTCTCTTACAAGAATATTGATTTCTCCATGTTGTGGTCGGGAGCTTTCGGACATTACCTCAACTGGAATACGGATTACTACAACTCCACGCTCGTGAGTCACGGATATGGCATTATCGAACATATTGCCGACAATCATTACTTCTTCGATCCTTCCAATCCGGACGATTCGCGCACCAACCAGTCGGGCAAATACCCCCGTCTGACGTATGGAACTACGTATAATAACAGAATCCAGAGTGATTGGAACGAATATAAGGCCGACTATTTCAAGTTGAAGAATATCCAGATAGGCTATACATTGCCGCAGAGGATTTCCAGTAAGTTCTTTGTAAGCAAGCTCCGTGCTTTCGTGTCGATGGATAACATCCTGACGATTACCAGTTACCCGGGACTTGATCCGGAAATAGGAACTGAAATCGGCTACCCATTGATGCGTCAGATCTCTTTTGGCGGACAGATTACCTTTTAATGATGTAGAACTAAAAAACAGAATCTGATATGAAAAAGATATTAATGATTTTAACGATGGCTCTGGCTGCTACCTCCTGCATGGATATTCTCGATGTAGCCCCGGAAGACCAGATCGCAAGTGAAAACATGTGGACTACGGAGGAGCTTGCCGACAAGGGAATGGCAGGACTCTACTATCCGTTCTATGCCACCCAACTCTCGTCTACCCAGCTCCGGCGTGCCGACGGTTTGAACCGCCAGGGAATCGAAGCCATGAGCTTCGCAACCGATTATTATTCCAACAACTATCCGGTGGAACTGCTTTCGCTGGCTACCAAACCTGCCAATGACTTTCAGGTGTGGTATGAATGGAAGTTCTGTTACACCATCATCCATGCGTGTAACGATGCGATTGCCAATCTGCATAAAGCGGATATGGCTGCCGGTAAACTGGCGCGTTATCAATGCGAAGCCCGTTTCCTCCGTGCGTGGGCCTACAATCGGCTGAATATGCTTTATCAGGGTGTTCCCGTTTATCTGGAACCCATCAATAATGAAGACTGTACGCGTGGTCAATCTTCGGTAGATGAAGTCTGGCAAGTGATTCTGGACGATTTGACGTATTGTATCAATAATCCCGATTTCCCCCATAACACGCTGAACGAAAACTACGGACGCCCCTCCAAGGGAGCTGCTTATGCGCTTCGTGGCATGGTGTATATGTGGAAGAAGCAATACAAGGAAGCAGGCAACGATTTCAAAGAAGTGGAAACCTGCGGCTACGGCTTGTGGACAGGCGAATATGCCGACTTCTTCAAATATGAAAACGAGAAAGACAAAGAAATGATTTTCTCACTCCAGTTTAGCGAAGAAACCGGTTACTGTGACAACATTCAGCAAATGACCGGTGCGCGTGATACGTATGACGGATGGACGGAAATAAAACCTTCCGCAGACTTTGTAGACTATTATAAGAATGCCGACGGATCGGACTTCAAATGGTCGGAAGTAGACGGTTTGGAAGATTGGGACTTATTGACTCCGCAACAACGTGAAATCTTCTTCTGCCGTGACGGGTTGGAATCCATGTCCTCACAAAAGAATGCCCTTATCAAACGCGTAGGTGAAGATATTTATCAGAAATACTACCTGAACAGTGGTAACGAAGCCCGCATTAAAAAGGCGTATGACAACCGCGATCCACGTTTGCAACAGACAGTCGTTACCCCTTATATCCCGGTAGATTGCTACAAGCCTAACTATGCCGGAGATGCCGACCAAATCGGTAAACAACTCCGCTGGCCGTTGAAGGAACAAGGCACGAATGGAGGAGACTTCTGGCTCGATAAACGTACTTCCGCTTTCTACTGCTATCGTAAATACAATGAGTTTGAGAAAGGCCGCTTGATTAGCCGGAGCCGTTGTCATACCGACTGGCCGTTGATTCGCTATACCGATGTATTGTTACAGTATGCGGAAGCATTGGCACAGACCGACCAGATAGGAGAAGCCATCCGCCTGGTGAATAAAGTACGTACCCGCGCCCATATGCCTGTGTTGACAGAGGGCGGAAGCGGTCCGTGCGCAGTGAACGGAAAAGAAGACATGCTCGAAAGAGTGCGCTATGAACGTCGCGTGGAATTCTGTCTGGAAGGAATCAACTTCTTCGACGAAGTACGTTGGGGAACCTATAAGGAAACCAAATTCCAGGGGAAAGACGTGAATGGCGGCAAGTCCTGGTGGGGCGATATGGTAGAGTATAACTGGTATTACACCGAATCTATGTGGCCGTGGACTGCTCCTATCTCTGAAACGCAGAAGAACCCGAACCTGACTAAACGAAGCGGTTGGGCGTATTAATCATAAAGATTTGAATAAGGATGAAGAAAATACTTTTACTATTACTCATTTTTGTATTCGGTTGCACAGGTGCGTTTGCACAACAGTTTGATTATGGCAAGATAGCGCCTCATCCCCGTCTGTTATTGCCGGAGGGCGGAGAAGAAGCTATTAAGAAAGCTATTGCGGAGTATCCCCCGTTGGCAGCAGTTCACCAACGGATCATGGAACTTTGCGACCGGACACTTACAGAACCACCTGTGGAACGTATCAAGGAGGGCAAACGCCTGTTGGCGATTTCGCGCATCGCATTGAAGCGTATCTATTACCTCTCATACGCTTACCGTATGACGGGAGATAAGAAATACGCTCACCGTGCGGAACAGGAGATGCTCGCTGTCAGCCGTTTCACGGACTGGAACCCTACTCATTTCCTGGATGTAGGCGAGATGGTAATGGCATTGGCTATCGGTTACGACTGGCTCTATGATTCTTTGCAGCCCGACACCCGCCGGGTGGTGCGTGAAGCAATCATCGAAAAAGGATTTGATGCGGCAAAGAATACTCGTCATGCCTGGTTCTACACTGCCAAGAATAACTGGAATTCCGTATGTAATAGTGGATTGGCGTATGGTGCACTGGCTCTTTTCGAAGAGATTCCGGAGATTTCGAAAGGTATTATCGAGAAATGCATGGAGACAAATCCGAAAGCGATGGTAGGCTATGGTCCTGATGGAGGTTATCCCGAAGGATTCGGATATTGGGGGTACGGGACGAGTTTTCAGGTAATGCTCATTGCTGCGCTCGAAAGTGCTTTCGGCACAGACAATGGGCTCTCCCAAGCCCCCGGATTTAAGAAGTCTGCCCGTTTCATGCAGTATATGACGGCTCCGAGTGGAGACTGCTTCTGTTTCTCGGATTCTCCGGTAGAGGCGGAATGTAACATGATGATGTTCTGGTTTGCAGGCAAGGAGAAAGACCTTTCCCTGTTGTGGATTGAACGTCAGTATCTCGACCGTCCGGATATGCAGTTTGCCGAAGACCGTTTACTGCCCAGCCTGATGGTGTTCTGTTCACAGCTCGACCTGAACCGGATCGGAAAGCCGAAGAAAAACTTCTGGTTTAACCGCGGAGATACGCCTGTGTTTATCTACCGTGGCGGATGGGACAGTAAGAAAGACACCTATCTGGGAGTGAAAGGAGGTTCGCCCTCTACCTCTCATGCACACATGGATGCCGGGTCGTTTATCTTCGAGAGAGACGGAGTGCGTTGGGCGATGGACTTGGGGATGCAGAGTTATATCACACTCGAAAGTAAGGGAGTGGACCTGTGGAATATGTCGCAGAACGGACAACGCTGGGAAGTATTCCGGTTAAGCAATATCGCTCACAATACGTTGACGATTAACGGAGAACGCCATTTGGTAGAGAGCAATGCCCCGATTACCCGTACTTTCGAGTCGAAGAAACAGAAAGGGGCGGAAGTAGACCTGTCGAGTGTGTTTGCCAACAGTGTGAAGAAAGCTGTCCGCACCGTGATATTGGACAGGAAAGACCATCTGGAGGTAATAGACCGGTTGGAGACGGGCGATAAGGAAGCTACCGTATCCTGGATGATGGTCACCCCGGCAGAAGCCAAGATTACGGGCAAGAACCGCATAGAATTGACTAAAGACGGACAACGGATGCTCCTGACAGCAGATACCGGTACGGAAGTAGAAATGAAAATCTGGTCCAACGTGCCCCCGCATGAATATGATTTCCGCAATCCGGGAACCATCCGCGTTGGCTTTGAAACGGTGATTCCTGCCCATCGTGCCTCGCAACTGAAAGTACGACTTATTCCTTTGAAGTAATACAAATAAATTCATTGAACCATGAAAACGATTCTTTTTAAAACAATCATCATAGCTTTCTTCGTAGGAACAGCCGTAAGTTGTTCTGATGAGGATGAGAACAGATTCCGTCCGGGATCTACCCATGAGAAACCGAATCCTACGGAGCCGGAGGGTGGACTGGATTATTCCAGACTGACTGCGGATAACCATCCTCGTCTGTTGATGAACGCCGAGGCTTTCACTGCATTGAAAGCCAAAGTGGATGCAAATACGAGTGCCAATCTGACTTTGCTGCATAACACCATTATGGGAGTGTGCAACAGCAAAGGGATGAATGCAACGGCACTGACTTATAAACTGGATGCTAGCAACAAACGTATTCTCGACGTTTCCCGTGATGCTCTATTGCGTATTTTCACCTGTGCTTATGCCTACCGGATGACTGGCGATGCCAAATACCTGACTAAAGCGGAAACCGATATCAATGCTGTATGCAACTTTCCCGACTGGAACTCGAAACGTCATTTTCTCGATGTGGGCGAAATGGCTACGGCCGTTGCTTTCGGCTACGACTGGCTCTATAACGAACTAAGCGCCTCCACCCGTACGAAAGCAGCCAACGCATTGCTGAAGTTTGCTTTCCAACAGGCACAGAACAAGAACTGGAACCTGAACTTCTATGAAGCTACCAACAACTGGAACCAGGTTTGTAATGGCGGACTGGTCTGTGCGGCACTGGCTTCTTATGAAAACAATCCTTCCGAAGCAAAGGACATGATTGAAAAGGCTTTAGCATCCAATAAACCTGCATTGGAAGTGATGTATTCTCCCGACGGCAACTATCCGGAGGGCAGCGGTTACTGGTGTTACGGCACACTTTATCAGGTGTTGATGCTTGCCGCCCTCAACAGTACGCTTGGCACGGATAACGGACTTTCCGATACACCGGGATTCTCCAAAACGGCAGAATATATGTTGTATATGACAGGGCTGAACAGCAAGTTCTTTAATTATTCGGACTGTGCTCCCTCTTCTACCGCAGCACTCGCTTCGTGGTGGTTTGCCGATAAATACAGTAACCCGTCATTGCTCTATAATGAACTGAAAATGCTGAAGAACGGTGAATATGCTTCCTGTGCCGAAAACCGCCTATTGCCAATGATTATGGCTTTCGCCAATAATCTGAATCTGGATGCGATCTCCGCCCCTTCCAATAAGCTATGGAGTGGAAAAGGGGAAACGCCCGTCGTGATGGTGCATACCGACTGGACATACACGGATACGGATAAATACCTCGGTATCAAAGGCGGCAAGGCCGGTTCTAGTCATGGACACATGGATGCCGGTTCATTTGTATACGATGCGTATGGAGTGCGTTGGTCGATGGATTTCGGTCTGCAAAGTTATACAACTCTTGAGTCGGTACTGGCCGGTTTGGGTGGTAATCTTTGGGATATGGGACAGAATTCGATGCGTTGGGATGTATTCCGCCTGAATAATCTCAATCATAGCACGATCTCAATCAATGATGCCCGTCACCGGGTGGACGGTGCGGCTACCCTGACCACTACCATCAACACTGCTACGGAATTGGGAGCCACTTTCGATCTGACAGAAGTAGTGTCCGATCAGGCTGCATCCGCTACCCGTACCGTGAAAATCGTGAACGATAAAGATTTAGTGGTCATGGATGAGATAAGGGCAAGAACGGATAAATCCGCCAAAGTGCGCTGGTGTATGGTGACCCCTGCCGTCCCGACGGTGGAAAGTAACCGCATCGTACTAACTAACGGAAGCAAAGTGATGTATCTCACAGCCAGCGGAACCGTGAAGCCTACCTACAAAACATGGAGTACTACCAGTGAAAACTCTTATGACCAGGCTAATCCGGGTACTTATATGGTCGGCTTTGAAGCAACGGTCACAGCCAACCAGACTGCCACATTTACTACAACCCTGTCCCCCAAATAAAATGAATTGAACGTATGAGAATCTTATTATTATCTATACTAGGACTTCTAACATTGGCATCCTGCTCCAGGCAGGAGCCAATGGAGGCGCTGATTGACCGTGTGTTTACCGTTGCAGAGCAACAATACACGAATATGGATACCCGCCTGACGGAAAAGACACTTCCCCGCACGCTCTCTGCCGAGGGTGAGTTTGTCCCTTCGAATATCTATTGGTGGTGCAGCGGGTTCTATCCCGGCTCCCTCTGGTATATCTATGAATATACCCGGAACGATGCCGTGAAGGCGCTGGCCGAGAAGAATACGCTGAAACTCGACTCTATACAGTACGTGACCAGAGATCACGATGTAGGTTTCCAGTTGAACTGCAGTTATGGGAATGCTTTCCGGCTGACGGGCAATGAGGCTTATAAACAGGTGCTCTATCAGGGAGCCAAATCCCTGTCAACCCGCTTCCAACCTACTGCCGGTGTAATCCGTAGCTGGGACTTTGTGCGCAAAGGTTGTGACTGGAAGTTTCCGGTGATTATTGACAATATGATGAATCTTGAATTGCTGTTATCCATGTCGAAAGCCTATGCCGATGATTCTTTGCAGAACATAGCCTGCACACATGCCAACACCACTATCCTGAATCATTTCCGCGATGATTACTCTACGTATCATCTGGTGGACTACGATCCTGAAACCGGAGAAGTGCGCGGCAAGCAGACTGTGCAGGGTTTCTCGGACAATTCTTCTTGGAGTCGCGGACAGGCATGGGCCTTGTATAGCTATACGATGATGTTCCGCCTGACGGGTTATCAGAATTATCTGTTGCAAGCCGGACATATTGCCGATATGCTGCTCCGCCGTCTACCTGCCGACGGTATTCCTTACTGGGACTTTGACGCTCCGGTGGAAGAACACTCCTATCGGGATGCTTCTGCTGCCGCTATCATGGCCTCTGCTTTTATCGAGCTAAGCCGCTATATCCCCGGAACGGAAGCCAAGGAATCTTATCTTGCCATGGCGGAAAAGCAACTCCGCACGCTTGCCTCGAAAGAGTATCTGGCCGAACCGGATACGAACGGGAACTTCCTCCTGAAGCATAGCGTGGGCGCACTTCCAGATAAAAGCGAAGTAGATGTCCCTCTGACGTATGCCGATTATTACTTTTTAGAAGCATTGCTACGGTATAAGAATCTACAAAAATAAAACTAATACAATATGATTATGAAGAACTTACATATAAGCATGGCATTTATCTTCGTATTACTGCTGATAACTGCCTCCTGTTCGGACAAGGATGATTCGGCTCCACGTGTCATCCCCACCATGAACCTGACAGTTTCGGAGATTGCAGACAATACGGCTCTGATTACTTCCGAACAGCAAACAGGTACTACATTCGGAGCGAAAGTCATTGATTTCTATCCGGTGGCCGACATCGGCTTTGACTATAACATTGAAGTGAAGCTGGTGAAATTCGTAGAAGAAAACGGAGAACCGGTATCTCTGCCCTATACCCGTAAAGTCACCGAAGGATTGCGTCCGGGAGTGAATTATATCAGTGCTATCATTGCCTATAATGCCGAGGGGCGTGCTGTGTGTTCCGCTTTTCAAACTTGGAAAGCGGCAGGAACAGAAGGCGCATGGAGTGATGGCGGTTCTGCCGGTGATCTGGAAGAGAATGAATGGTAAACGAGGATGTAACCTAAAAGAATGAATGGTATGAAAAATAAATTATATGCAATAGGTGTAACGATTCTGATGATGACAAGTTGCACACAGGACGAGCTTATTTCGTCCGATAACGGCCGGGAACCGGTAATGGAAGGTTCATGTCTGACGCTGGTCGGACTCTCGTCTCCGCAGACGCGTGTTTCTATCGGTGATAAAACAGGTGATGTTTATCCGGTGCTTTGGAGTGAGGGGGATGCCTTGGGAGTTTTCTCCCGTACGGCAGGGACTGATATTCACAATGTGCAGTCTTTGTTAAGTGATGAATCGATCGGGCAGAATTCCGGTGTCTTTACTTCGGACGATGTGAAGATGGCGGAAGCAGGAGCTACGGAACTTCTTATCTATTACCCGTACCGGGCAAGTACGGAACTGGCCGAAGACGGGAACAAGATTACTTCTTCCTTGTCTGTAGAGCAGGGGCAAAGTCGTCCGGGTGATAGTCATCATATTGGAAAGTATGGGTTTGCATTTGCCAAGGCAACAGTCAGCGGTCCGGATATGCTTGCCAAATTTACGTTGAGTCATGCGATGGCTTATGTGAAGTTCAGCATCTCGTCGCAGGAACTTTCTACGTACAGGCTAAAGAGTGTTTCCCTGTACGACAAGGAGACGAAAACGCCTCTTTCCGGTACGTTTACCGCGAATCTGGATACGGACGAGTTGACATACGGTACGGATGTCAAGCCGTATGCCACTGTTTCACTGGCTACTCCCGAGTTGCTGGCTTCCGCACAGGATCTATATCTGACTACGTATCCTGCTGATTTAAGCGGCAAAGAGGTGTATATTGTGGTCACTCTGGAGAATGACCGGCAGACGGTTACGATTCCTATTCTAAAGGAAGGAAAGCAGTTGAAAGCCAATGCAGTCAATACGATTGCTATTAATAACTTGAAACTTTCGGATAATTCCTGTGAATGGTATGAGCCTGTAGAGACACGTCTGCTGGCAGGCGGATGGGCTTATGGCGAATCCAACTGTCTGATGACGAATATTTCGGCCAGTGGTGTGAGCAATACGATTAGTGTGAAGGCACGTGGTAACTTCATGGAAGTGGAAGAACCTAAGTATGCAAAGACTATTCTCGGGTGCGATTTGAATGTTAATCATAAGATGATTGCTGTGAATGGTTCTACTACGGACATCACTCCCGTTGGCGGTGATTACAATATTACGATCAATACCTATAAGGTAAGTGGAGGTTATGACGGCGGTTGCGGTCAGGTGGCTATCTATGGAGAGGATCAGACTACTGTTATCTGGAGTTTTATTATCTGGATGACCCCTACTCCGGCAGAACACCCTTATGGTAATACGGGATATGTAGTGTTGGATCGTAATTTGGGTACTTACATGACATGCGAAGGAGACAACTGGAAGCAAAACGGTGTTTACTTCCAGTGGGGACGTCCTACGCCGGTGGGCTGGTCGGGAACCGTGGGTACTAACATACCTACTCAAGCCACCAATGTCCGCTTCTCTATCGAAAATCCTCGTGCATTGCTTTATACCAATGAAGTGGAGAATACAAAATCCGACTGGTATCTGGGTGCATGGACCGGTGCACGTACCGACCGTAAGGATGACTTCTGGGGTAATCCGAACGAATCGAGCACTTATCTCAATCCTTCTGACGGTCATAAATCTATTTATGATCCTTGTCCGAAAGGGTATCGGGTAGTGTCTCCCCGTGTATTGGATGAGATAGAGCAGAAAGGTGAATTTGTGAAACAGAGCGCAACTGCGGTATTTAAATATTGCTATGATGGTACAAACTATGCTTATTGGCCGTTAGCAGGTTGTAAGTGGGGATCTAATGGTGGAAATAATGGTAATAATACAGGGCTGGATGCTAGCAAGGGTGCTGCTTGCTATTGGTCCAACTCATCGGCAAGTAGTTATGGAAATGATAAGGATCAGGGAGCTACTTCCTTGTATTATAAAGTTTCCGATAAGACGTGGACTCACTCTTCCGGTCGTTCTCATGCATTCTCTGTACGGTGTATGAAAGATACCGAGAATCGTTAGGCTTATGGGGCTGTATGAGGAAATAGAGTTTTCCATCTCTGTTCCATTTTTAAGATTCAGAAGAAAACCGGAATAAGATAAAAGGACCTAATAGAAGAAAAAGTGCATATTCAGTTGCAAGAATATGCGCTTTTTCTTTTTATATTGCATTTATTTCCTTGAAATATGCAATATATGGTGTCACTAAACCATCGGTTTGGTGTAATCAAAGCTTCGGTTTGTTTAAAACAAACGCTCTCTTTGGTATAAACAAACCGTCGGTTCCTTTTAAAGGAAGCGAAACTGGGTTTTGGGAGAGCAGAATTAGAGCTGGTTGGTCTTTCTTTTCTGTTGGTTTGTAAATAGCAATCTGATATGTGTCTGACGATATAGTGACTTTTTATACTTTTAAAAGGTCTGCTTTACTGCAATTTGTCTAGCAATAATAGGTGTTTGGTGCCGCTTGCGAATTGTGCTGTTTTAAATTGCAGGCGTTTTTTCTGATTCAGAAGAGAGGAGCTCGAATTATGAGGCACAGAATAGATAAAATATGCGTTTCTTCATATTGATTCCGTCTGTCTCCTGCATACGATTTATTGAATGCTCATCTTCATATAAACGATGGTATCTTTGCCATGAGCAAAGGTTTGTTTACTACTTGTGAAACTTAAATAAATGACATCATACTCTTTCTGTTTTTAATTTAAAGAAAGAAGGGCTGCCGGAGAAGTGATTCTGTAGCAGCCCGTTTTGTTGTAAATTGTTTTTGTGTAATACGTCTTTTACGCTTTCAGTAGCTCATTTATTTTACAAGGCTCTTCGCCCTCTCCAACGCTACATTGATATTCGGACAGATATTCTCTTTTCCAAGCAGTTCGTAGAATCCGGCTTTTTCCAGTACGTTATGCACGTTCTCGTTTACTCCGGAAAGGATAACGGTGGTTTTTTCCTTCTGTGACATCTCGCAGAGGGTGGTCAGATTATGAATACCTGTGGAGTCGATGAACGGAACCTTACGCATACGGATAATACGTACTTTCGGACGGTCTCCCAGTTGAGCCATGGTTTCTTCAAATTTGGTAGCGATACCGAAGAAGTAAGGACCATTGATTTCGTATACCTCTATGCCTTTGGGAATCATCAGGTTTTCTTCGTGTACGGTAATATCCGATTCTTTATTAGGGTCAATCTCGTCGGTAATCACCGAGATTTCGGTAGTCTCCATGACACGCTTCATGAAGAGGACGCAGGCAATCACCAATCCTACCTCGATAGCGACAGTCAAGTCGAAGATTACGGTCAGGAAGAAAGTAATCAGCAATACGGTGACATCTGATTTCGGGTTCTTCAATAAAGCTCTGAACACACGCCATCCGCTCATGTTATAAGATACGATGACCAGTACCCCGGCAAGGCACGCCATCGGGATATATTGTGCGAGGGGCATCAGGAAGAGCAGAATCAGAAGCAGTATCACTGCATGGATAATTCCGGCTATCGGTGTTTTACCTCCGTTGTTGATATTCGTCATGGTACGGGCAATGGCTCCGGTAGCGGGAATACCTCCGAACAGGGGGGCTATGATATTGGCTGCTCCTTGGGCGATCAGTTCTGTATTGGAATCGTGGCGGTCGCCTATCACACCGTCGGCTACAGTGGCGGACAGCAGGGATTCGATGGCTCCCAGTACGGCGATGGTGATGGCTACCGGAAACAATTCTCTGATAGCTTCCCAATTCAGTGCAGGCACAGTGGCATCAGGCAATTCCGATTTGATGGTGAAACGGTCGCCGATGGTCTGGATGCAGTCGATTCCACCGAAAGTTTTCATCAGATAAACGGCTACTGTGACAACGATGATGGCAATCAGTGAGCCGGGAATTTTCTTTGAGAATTTCGGAGTGATGGCGATGATGATAATGCTGGCAAAACTTACGATGGTATTCCACCAGTTGATAGTATCGAAATGACGGAAATAGATCATCCACTTCCCGACGAAGTCCCCCGGTACTTTCTCGTCTCCGAAAGACAGACCGAAAATATCGGCGATCTGGGTCGTGAAAATAGTGACAGCAATACCGCTGGTAAAACCGACGATGATAGGATAAGGGATGAACTTGATAACCGCTCCGAGCTTGAACACTCCTAATAAAATAAGGAGTACACCTGCCATGAGTGTGGCTACAATCAGTCCGGCTTCGCCGTATTGCTGGATGATGCCGTAGATAATGACGATAAATGCTCCTGTCGGGCCACCGATCTGGACTTTGCTTCCTCCCAACAGGGAAATGATAAATCCGGCAATGATAGCGGTAATAATACCTTTTTCGGGCGATACCCCCGAAGCAATACCGAAGGCAATGGCTAATGGCAACGCAACGATCCCTACGATGATACCTGCCATCAAGTCGGCCATGAACGTTTCTTTTGAGTAATTCTTTAAACAAGAAACCAGTTTGGGTTTAAATTCAAATAGCTTCATTATTATTAGTTGTTATGTATATATTCAGCCCTTTTGTAAAGTAGAGGTTGCAAAATTATATAAAATAATCGAAAGAAGTGTGTTTTTCAACATACTATTTATTTGTTGATAGGTTTTATCGATGAGCTGATAGTTATTATTAATTGAAGAAAAGGTGGTTTGTTATGAACAAATCGCGTATATTTGTGTTATAAATAGTACGACAAGTTACGTATGGTAATCAACCAATTTAAAATAGATTAGAATTATGGCTAAGAGTATTAAAGGAACTCAAACAGAGAAGAATCTGTTGACTTCATTCGCAGGAGAATCACAGGCAAGAATGCGTTACACTTATTTTGCAAGTGTGGCAAAGAAAGAAGGTTACGAACAAATCGCTGCCATTTTCACAGAAACAGCTGATCAGGAAAAAGAGCATGCAAAACGTATGTTCAAGTTCCTCGAAGGCGGTATGGTAGAAATCACTGCCAGCTATCCGGCTGGTGTAATCGGTAATACGCTTGAGAATCTTCGCGCTGCAGCAGCGGGTGAACATGAAGAATGGTCACTGGATTATCCTCACTTTGCTGATGTGGCAGAACAGGAAGGTTTCCCGATGATTGCTGCTATGTACCGCAATATCTCCATCGCTGAAAAAGGTCACGAAGAAAGATACCTTGCTTTCGTGAACAACATCGAAAATATGACTGTATTCGCTAAAGAAGGCGAAGTGGTATGGCAATGCCGTAACTGCGGTTATATTACTGTAGGTAAGGAAGCTCCTGAAGTTTGCCCGGCATGTCTGCATCCGCAGGCTTACTTCGAGGTGAAGAAAGAAAACTATTGATCTACGGATTGATTAAATAAAAAGGCTTTCCGAAAAAAGTACTATTTGCTATCATTTTGCTCTGTCATCCTGTTTGTGGAAGAATTCGCGCTTTATATTAAAGAAGAGATGCTTCACAATATTTTGACCATGCTTTGAACAAAGTTAATGACAGATTGATAGGATTTATTTATTTTTCGGATAGCCTTTTTTATATTATCTATTGATTCCGGTAATCCTTTGGAGATACACCGTATTGCTTTAAAAATTCTCGATAGAAATAAGATTTATTAGAGAATCCACATCTGAACATAATCTCGGATACAGTCAATTTAGTTGTCCTTAGTAGTTTGGCTGCATATTCCAGTCTGATGCCTCGTACAAACTCACTCGGAGTTTTATCTATTATTTCTTTGAACTTCCGATATAAAGTAGCTTTACTCACTCCTACGAACTCGGCAATAGAAGAAGGGCTTAATAACTCATCATCTATATTATTTTTTATGAAATCTGTCACATTCTGTATTAACTCTTCGTCTTCCGGATGAAGCACAATCCCGTCTTTTACTTTCACAGAAGACATGCTGGAATTAAAGTAGTCTTTTAAAAGCATCTGCCTCGACAGTAGATTCTCTATTGCGGATATAACCTGCCTTGGGTGAAATGGTTTGACGATATAAGCATCTGCACCATGATTAAAGGCATTAATTTGGTCTTCTACAGAAGCTTTTGCCGATATTCCTATAATTGGAATATAGCTTGTTTTCAAATCGGATTTCAACTTATGAATTAGACTTAAACCGTCCATATTGGGCATGACAATATCACTTATAATAATATCAGGATGATTGTGTTCTATCTCTTTCAAAGCCTCCATCCCGTCTTTTGCTTCATGTATCACATAATCGGAGAGGACATCTTTAAGTAGATCCCTGATATTCTTTTCATCTTCCACTATCAGTATGACAGTGTCTTTGCGAGGAGATAAGTCGTCCTGCTCGTTTTTTTCTTTCTGCAACGAATCCTTTTCATCTGTTACAACAAGTGAATGATCGGATGGTAAAGGAGGAATTACAACTGAAAATTCTACATTTTTTCCTAGCTCACTGCTTACGCTTATCTGCCCACCTAATAATTCAACCAGGCTCTTTGTTAGATTTAAACCTATGCCATTGCTTACAGAGTTACCCAATTTTGGAGTATCAAATATCTTATACTTATCAAATATCTCTGCCATCTGTTGCTCTGTTAACCCCTTACCTGAATTTCTTACAATCAGATATAAGGTTTTATCAGGTTCATTCTGTGATATTTCAACGTGAATATATCCATAACGAGGAGTATATTTGAAAGCATTCGATAGCAGATTGAATATAATTTTCTCCAAAGCATTGCGGTCGGAATATATCTCTGACGTATCATGCGTCTCTACCTTGAAGTCTATTTTATTCTCTTTTAGTATATCCACATAATTATTGGAAGCATATTCCATTAATGTTTTCACATTCACACTTTCAGGATGCAAATCCATATTGCTCGATTTAGTTTTACGAAACTCCATTAACTCACTAATCAGCTTCTGCATCCTTTCGGCATTATTCTTTATTATTTGAAGATACTTCTTTGTGTTACTATCTAGCCCATTCTGTTCCAATAAGTGTTGTGCAGGTGTATAAATCAAAGTCAGTGGAGTAAAGAACTCATGTGCCACATTAGTGAAAAAGTTTAGCCGGGATTCATATATCTTCTGTTCATGCCGTTTCTCTATCTGGGCTATAAGAATCTGACGGCTTAACCGTATGCGGTTTTTGATAACAGACTTTGTAATATAGAAGATAATAACGCATAATATGGCATAAATAATCAATGCCGGGACACTAAGCCACCACGGATAACCTACTTTTATGGTTAAGTGATAAATGTTATCTCCCCATACTTTGTCTCCATTCGTGCTCTTCACTTCAAATTGATATTCACCCGGAGGAAGTTGGGTAAAAATAATATTCGGATTATTACCCATTTCCACCCAATCGTCCGAATGGTTCTTCAAGCGGTAAGCATATTCGCAGTTTTCATTGTTAATAAAGTCTTTGGCTATGAAATTGAAAGTCATGAATCTTTCTTCGTAGCTAAGTTTCAACACTCCTTTTTTGATTCGTTCATTAATATCCTGCACCGTATTATATATCTTCAAACTACTTAATATAAGTGAAGGATTAAACTTGCGCAAATGTATATTTCGAGGATTGAAATAACTAAACCCGCTTACTCCTCCAAAATATAAGAAATTACGTTTATCCTTGAAGAAAGCTCCATCAGAGAATTCATCATTCTGCAATCCATCATTCAAAGTATAATTATCTATTTTATTGCTTCTTATATTCAAGCTAGACAACCCCTGATTGGTACTGATCCATATATTTCCTTCATGATCTTTTAATATTCCGTGAATCGTTTTATTATTCAATTTCTCGTCGGCATATTGTATCAGATGAAAATCATTCTCCTCCTTTTTCAATTCGTTCAGTCCATAACTTGTCCCTATCCATATACCGGTATCATCGCGCAGTAAACACAATACATCATTATTGGTGAGTAAAATCCGACTGTCTATATCCTCCAATGATTTTATGCCGTTATTTTTGATATTAATGCAGTTTAAGCCTCCGCCACGTGTGCCAAACCATAACATATTGTCTTTCGGGTCGGATGTAATGGCATAAACAACATCATTATTCAATGAGATATTCTTATCTGACGAGTTGTATTGCCGGAATCCTTTAACGTGGTAGCGACCTTGTTCTCTGGAAATATTTATTTTGATTAAGCCATACCCTGATGTACCGATCCATAAAAGAGAATCATTATTCGTAAAATAAATATTGTACACAGCCTTGAAGGGTGGGTATTTATCAGGTATCTCTAGTTTTTCCAATCGTCCTGTAGCGGCATTCAATATATTAATTCCGGTTCCTTCCGTTCCGATAAAAATATCATTGGCTTTATTTCTTTTCAATGCATAGACGGAATTGGATATCAATCCTTTACTCTCATTCAGATAATCTGCCAACTCTTTAGTTTCAGGATTCAACAGCTTTATTCCGCTTCCTTTTGTGCCTATCAGAATATTACCATCTTCATCCTCACAAAAACATCTCACAGGGTGGCTAGTGTGAACGGTTTCAAACAAAGAATCATAATGATAAAGCTGAATTAGTCCTTGTCCGTCCGTACCTATCCACAATATATTCTGGCTGCCGGAATAAAGAGTGAAAACTGACAACTGGTTGGAAAGTTCGTTCAGATAGGTAAAAGTCTTCTTTCTTAAATCATAATTAATACAGCCACCTTCTATAAAGCTGACGAACATATTATCCTCTGCTAAAATAGCTTGCGATACAGGTTTGTTACTATCCAGTTCAATGTCTTGGGAAACTGTAAAGTCGGGCTTCAAAAGGAAAATCCTGTTGTCTTTATTCAAGATAAATCTGCCTTTCGACAGAAATATTTTATCTACAGGAGTATGTATGCCGACTGTGCGTAAATCATCCTGCTTTCCTCCGTTCACAAGTAGATTATAACTCAAATATACAGAGCTTCCATTATTTAAAAGAAAAAGCACATGATCAGAATCACTCACAGAATAATCCTTTACATGACTTGCAAAGTCTGTGTTAATCGGATTAAACTCATCTTCAGAATCATTATAAACAAAGAAACCAAGCCCTTTTATAAGACAGATGATATCTCCTGCCGCACTCTTTCCTAAAATAAAAGACTTTTCCTGATTAGGTACTTTATTGTCTGTTCTCAAATAATACCTTGTTATCTGACGAGTTCGTTTATCTAGCCGATTAACTCCATTATCTGTTGCTATCCATAAGCTACCCTTACATTCAATAATCTGTCGGATAACGTTATTACTTATAGAATTCGGATTGTTTTTGCTATATCTGAATGTTGTAATTTCTCTTCCATTATACGCATTTAGTCCATCCCATGTCCCAATCCAGATCGTGTGTTCCTCATCTTCCAAAATACAGTTTACCGAGTTATTTGTCAGTCCGTTAACATTTGATATGTGTTTTGATACATTAAATGCATAAGACTTTATGGGAGTAACAAATGCAATAATCAAAATAAAAATTATTTGTACGTATAAGATGTTTCTCATGTAAATGAATGTTATTTATACGGTTAGGATGATAGCAAATATAAGGAATTTATTTTATTCCACGCATATTTTTATCGGTAACAGAGGATTATAAGATTATGAAATAATCCACCTGAACTACAAACGATAATCTATGATTTCACCGTCAACAACCAATTTACCATGCTTCTTTATTTTCTTTGCCGAAGAAGGAATACAAACAATAGTGACGGCATTATCAGGGTCTAGGATAATGCTTGTTTCACCCATACAATTCTTCTTTATGTATTGCTTGGATACCAGATCATATAAGTCCGTAGGTTCAGTAAAGTGTTGATTCAAGGTTACTTCTTTGGCCTCAAAATAAGGATTGAATAAAAGATAAGTAGGATATTTTCTTGTGGAATAAAAGTCTGTGACATTGCAATCCAGTTGGAGAATACATTCTACATTAGTAGTATCTACAATAGAAGCTAACATGCCTACCCAAGCCGAACCATACAAGCAAATATCCGTAGCCGAAGACATGGTTTTTACCTGATCCCCAATAGCATAGGGGCCCTCATCGGACAATAATCCCTGGAACGGTTCAAAATGGTTGCCATGATACAAGTCCTTCCTCAATCCTTCATAGCAAATGACATGTTGAGGATCGCCTTCCCAAATGGAACTTGACTGGCGGTTGCGGGGGTGCTCGTCTGCATAAAATAAGCGACAGGCGTTTGCCAGGTTCAGCATCCATTTACCTATTGTGGAAGCATAAGCTGGGTTGTATTTTACAATTGGAACAAGTGCGGCAGCTTGTGAAAAGGTGTTCATGGCAAAAGCATATTGTTCATCCTTTTTTTGTCCTACCAATCCGTGTACGTCGTATTTGTTCCAACGCTCGCACATCACTCCCCATCCGTCACGGTCAGAGTTATTACCGTCAAAGCACCAGTTAAGCATTTTCAGTTCATCATAAGTGGTTCCAAGTTCCGCATTCATACGTACTGCCAGGTAAGCTCCGTAGGGCATCATTATCTCATAGAAAGTGCCTTCTTTTGAGGGACGGTTCTGCAAGAATGCCATGCATTGACGTGTAGCATTCAGATATTTTTTATCTCCGTATTTAATCCAGGAGATGTATTGCAACCAAGCAAGTCCTGCGGCTGCATCTGGTTCGCGCCATACTTTATTATGATACCCTTTGCGGTTCTTAAAGTTGAAGGCGGTGAAGTTGAAGTCCGGATATTCCCTGCCTTCACTCAAGTCTTGGATAGCAGAATACCAGTTGTCGACAGTGATCTTCATCGGCTCCTGCATCTCTGTTTTTTGAGGATATAAATCTACCAGCATAGAATAAGCCATTGCCGGCCATATCTCATACCAGAAACTTTCTCCGGCTTTTCTGTCGAGTCCGTTCAATATAAGATTTGTTCCATTCTTTTTGTTGAAGAATTGGCGTATCATCGATACATAATCTTTTCCGTCATCATTGCTTTTGTCTACTCCTATCAGACTTGCACTAATGAGTGATCCCATAGTGGGAAGAGACTCATAAGAGTTTCCTCCTAAACGTCTTTTATCTACGTAGCTTGGAAGTCCGAAAGTGCGGAATGGAAAGTTTATTTGAGAGTCGTCCCACCAGATAAGAGGTAAGCTCTGTCCTTTGGCGTTGAAATCGTAAAATAGTTTATCCTGCTTCGTTGTTATATCTTTCCAGTTTTTCATTTTATAAGGGAAAGGTATGTTAGGCATATACTGTACTAAATGGATATCTTTTTGCTCTATCGGCTTTTGTGCTGACAGGTTGTTGAGAAAGAAAAAACCTGTTACGAGAAATAATAATGTCTTTTTCATGGTCAGTTGGTTGTTAAAAGAGGGCGGATTTTATAACCCGCCCCATCATTTTATTCATATTAATAACCCGGATTTTGGGAAAGAATATTGTTACTCTTATCCCTTTCACCTTGTGGTATAGGAAACAGATAATCTCTGTCGTCCCTAAAATTGGCACCTTTCGATGTATTATATTTTGTTGCATAAGCACGCATCACGGTTCCGAAACGTTTTTGCCTCATTAGGTCATCCCGTCTCCAGCCTTCCATAGCCAATTCGCAGCGACGCTCCTTCCAAATGATTTCTTTTAGACGTTCTGGGTTCGTTTCTGTTATGTCGGGCAGGGTATTAGCTGTTGTAGCAGGAACATACGTCTGTTGATCTCTTCTCGGATCTATCGGATTAGTTTTGCGGGCTCTTTCTCTTACATCATTCAGGAAAGGAAGTGCAAGCCCTGGTTTTCCATTTTCGTTTAATACTTCGGCATACATTAAGAGGACATCGGAGTAACGGATCAAACGAATGTTGTAACTAATCATCCAGACGTCGAAACCTGTTTTTTCTATTGCTGGTACAGTCATTTTGTAATCATGATAACCGCTTGGAGATTCAGCGTTGTCTTGCGCTTCAGTATCACCTTTATATCTGTCACCAGTTTGTGTGAATACGTAGGTAATACGTGGGTCATCTGCGTCAAAGGCATTATAGAGATCTTGAGTCGGTACGTGAAATCCATATCCCTGATAACCGGAGATGCGTCTGCTTGTAAAGAAGTGGGGAACATTGGTACCTGTGGCAATGTTTTTATCATATACTTTGTTGGCAATCTCAAATACAGATTCCGAGCTGTTTTCATATTCAGTACGCCAGTTCATGCCATAATCGCTCAATAATGTATAGTCTTTGTCTACTTCAATAATATCATGAAGTACAGTTTCGGCAGAGGCAAAATCACCTTTGAACATATATGTTTTAGCAAGCATTGTTTTTGCAAAGCCACGTGTTACACGATAAGCATCATCATCAGAGTAATCTCCTTTGGCGGGAAGTGCAGAGGCATCGGTTAAATCACTCACAATACATTCATATACCTTCTCCAATGGGGAACGGGGTATTTGCAGTATTTCAGCGGGTTGCATTGGCGTAGTGATTAAAGGAACTTCTCCGAATGTACTGACCAGGCAATAATAACCGAATGCTCTCAATGCTTTTGCCTCGTTTGCATAACGCGTCAATAGTTCTTCATTTCCTATTGCATTAGGGGCATAATAAATCACATCGTTACAGCGATTAATCAATCTGTACAGTATCTCCCAACGACGCCCTACTTCGCCATTAGTTGTGTAGACAGTAAAGTCGGACAAGTCGCGTACTTCGGCACGGTCACCGTCATTACCTCCTCCTTTTAGGGCATCATCAGTGCTACAATCACCTACAAAATAATGATTTAATGCATATTCATTCCAAGTTGTACGTAATTGAAGATAAGCTCCTGTCAAGGCTTGTTCAATATCGCTTTCCTTCTGATAATAATTATCGCTTGTGGTTTTACCATAACTTGGTTCGTCGAGAGAGCAGCTATACAACCCCACTCCGGCAAGAGCCCAGCATATTATATATAATATTTTTCTCATAATGTAATGTCTTTTTAGCTAGATTTAAAATTGCAAATTAACTCCAAAAGTGAATGTACGTGAAGACGGATAACGTGTAGTATCCACTCCCATATCCAATGGGTTATTGATACCCAGTTCCGGATCAAGCCCGGAATAACCGGTTAAAGTAAATATATTCTGACCGCTCACATAGAATCTACAACTTGAAAACAGTTTACTCTTCTGGCAAATGTGACTCGGCAGTGTATAACCTATTTGCAGATTTTGCAAACGTAGGTAAGAACCATTTTCCACATAGAAAGAAGAACCTCTCATATTATTGTTAGAATCAGAGTTGGTTATGCGTGGATATACAGCATCCAAATCTCCGTCTTTTGTCCATGCTTTTGTGTAAGCATCAGCCAAAGCGTTCTGACGTCCTGCTGAAGCAAGGCTTCCTTTAGCAACATTCCAGATGTCATTCCCAATAGTTCCCTGGAATGCCATACTTACATCAAAGTTCTTATAACTAAATCCTAAGTTGAAACCATAAATGAGGTCCGGATTAGGATCACCGATAAAAGTACGGTCATCATCATCATTCAATTCGCCTGATTCTCCTAATTTGGCAAATTTAAAATCACCCGGTTGTGCATTAGGTTGAATCTTGGTACCATTCTTATCCACATAATTGTCTATCTCTTCCTGATTCTGGAATATTCCTATTTGTTTGTACCCCCAGAAACGTCCGATAGGACCTCCTACATACGTACGGCTAGTGTTTCCACTCAAATATTCCGATGTAAGTTTGGTTACCTCTGTCTTATAAGTAGACATGTTCAGCCCTACATTGTAATTAAAGTCTTTTCCTATCTGGTTACGGTAGTTGACTACTATTTCAAAACCGGTATTCTTCAAGTCTCCTGCATTGAAGAAGGGGCTGTTAGGGAAGGCGCCAAAAGAAGGAATAGGCATATTGAGCAACATGTCACTTGTTTTCTTTACATAAAAGTCCATGCTAACATCAAGGCTGTTTTTAAAGAAAGACATATCTAAACCGACATTGGTTTGCTGGCTGGTTTCCCATTTAATATCTGCATTTCCCACATAAGTCGGGACGTAACCTTGTGAGTACCCGTTTCCAAAGTACCACTGATTCTCATTATTGGTGCCAATCAACGTAAGAGGCGCGTCTCTATCAATTCGTTGGTTACCATTCTGTCCCCAGCCTACACGCAGTTTTAAATTGGAAATTGTATTTTCAATGTTCAGGTTCTTGAAGAATTCTTCATTGCTCACTCTCCAACCTAATGAAACTGATGGGAAATAGCCCCAACGGTTACGTTTGGCAAATCTTGAAGAACCGTCGGCACGGAAATTGACTGTAGCAAGGTATCTGTCATCATATACATAGTTGATACGTCCCAGGTACGACAACATAGAAGATGTTTCTTTACCTCCCGAGGTGTTATCTCCGGCTGTTTGTGCATCAAGTATCTGATAGATTTCATCGTTACCTAAAGCCTTTCTCTTAAATGCATTAATGCCTTCGCTGCTGTTCTTCTCATAAGTCATGGCAACCATTGCATCCAGTTTATGCCTGCCTATTGTCGTGTTGTAGTTAAGACGTTGTTCCACTTGATAATTAGAAGTAACAGCGCTATTATTATTCAATTGAGTTTCTTTATTATATTTACTTTCCTGATTCGCTAAGTTATCTTCCGAAAAAGTAGACGAATAGACAGGACGGAAGTCTTTGAAAGTATCATGGTATCTTTCGAAACTATACTGTACCCGATAGCTCAATCCTTTATACAATTTGATTTGGGCAAACACATTACCAAATACATTGAATATGTCATTGTATCTATTAGGAAGTTCGAGCATGGCTACCGGATTAGGGTCGTAAGACCACTCGGTAGGCGCATATTTGTTATATTCGTAATTTTCAGAAGACGGATCTACCAACGGGCTGATAACAGGGGTAAAAGGATCAGCTTTTTGAATGAAATCGAATGAAGGAATTGCTCCTGCGTCACGTTTTCTTATCTTTGCCAGATTGACATTGGCGCCAACAGTGATAAATTTGTTGATATCATATTCAAGATTCGCTTTAAGTGAAAGTCTCTTGAATTCAGTAGTGATGATTGCACCCTGATCGTCTACATATCCTAAACTTAAAGAAGATCTCGAATTATCTGTTCCTTTACGAATACTCAGATTATAGTTCTGGTTAAAAGCTGTACGAGTTACTTCATTCCACCAGTTGGTATTATAACCCTTCTGATACTGATTGGTAAACTTATCCTTCATTGAATTTTGAAAGCTTTCATCTTTTTCATATGCTTTCATTATGAAGTTATAATATTGGTCGCTGTTCATCATGTTCAATGCTTTATAACTGTTTTTCACACCTACATAAGCATCCAATGTTACAGTTGTTTCACCTTTCACCCCTCCCTTCGTAGTAATGAGAATAACCCCATTGGAGCCTCTTGAACCGTAAATAAGCGCAAGCTGAAGCATCTTTTAATACTTCCATACGTTCAATATCAGAGGGATTCAAACTGCTAATGTTATCCATGAACTGACCATCAACTACGTACAATGGATTGTTATCATTTACAGTACCTAAACCTCTCACGCGAATAACTGCATCCGATCCCGGTTGGCCGGAACTGGCGGCAACAAATACTCCGGCTGCCTTACCTGTAAGTAGTTCAGAGGCATTAGATACTGCATAGTTCTTAATATCCTTACTACTTATAGAAGCCAAGGCACCGGTAAGGTCACTCTTTCTTTGAGTACCGTAACCAATAACTACAACCTCATCCAATTTATTATCGGACAATAGATTTACATTGTACGTTCCGCTATTTGTTACATTTACAATTTCAGTTTTAAAACCTACGTATGAGAATGAAACCTTATTTGACGATACTTTCAATGTATATCTGCCGTCAAAATCTGTGATAGTACCATTGGTCGTTCCCACTTCAAGAACAGAAACTCCAATTAAAGCCTCTCCGGTATTACTGTCGTATACCACACCTGAAATACTCTTGGTTTGCTGTGCAAAGACATTTGTGCAAACAGCAAGAATAAGAATTAGTAATAATAAATGCTTACTCATAGTTTATACACTTAGATTTAATTATATGAAATGATATTTTGTTTATTCGCAATAATCTTACCATCTTTCAGTTCTAATTCTGTTCCGGCGGGAAGTTCCACAATAACTCTTGCGTCATTGGCCGGAATCTCAACAGAACCATTTGCCTTTATATTTTTTGCTATATATTCTTTGGCAACAATATCAAACAAGTCACATGGCTGGGTAGCCTGATAAGTAATGGTTTTGGCCTCTTTATGAGGATTATAATAGAGATAGACCGGATAAGGTTTCTCTACATAGAAGTCTGTGACATTGCAATCCAGCTGGAGAATACCTTCCACATTTGTTTGACAAACAATTGCGCCCAAAATGCCGACAGGAGAAGAGCTATAAACGCTAAACATACTTTCCGTCGGATTACCTTTTATCCATTTGGGACCATCGCCAATTGCAACCGGGCTAACCCCTTTTAATGACTCTTTCCCATAGTCATCCGTCTTTCGTAAACCTTCATAAGAAACATTGTCATACGTAATGTCCTTCAATTCTGGAGCCCATTGATGTTTTTCATCTATTTCCCCCGGATAGAATAAACGACACGCACTTGCATTGTTCAGCATCCACTTGCCGATAGCCTTTGCATATTGAGGTTGATATTTCACCATCGGAATGAAGGGCCAGGCGGGTTTGATACTGTTCATGAGGAATGCATATCCTCCGCTGTCTGTGATGCTTCCTTGCAGACCACTTACATCATATTCACCCCATTTTCCTACAATAATTCCCCAACCGGTTCTTCCCGCAGGGCTTTTACATCCGTCAAATACCCAATCAAGAAGTTTGGATACATCATAGTTGGCTCCCTCTACCGCATTCAAATAGGCTGCCGTATAAACTCCAAGTGGTAAAAGAGCCTCGTAAAAACGACTTTCTTTTTGGGCAAGGAGGGCTTCGATGGCACTCTTACTATGTTGTAGATAACGTGGGTCACCAAACTTATGATAAGCGCATAACAATACATAAGCATGACCACCGGCGGCGTCTTGTTGCAATGGAATATTATTGACCATTCCCTTCATTTGTGCATAATCAAAATAAGAGTAATCGTAATTTCCATTCAATACCGAATCTGCTTTAACAAATTGTTCCGCAATGCTTTTTTGTATCTTCTCTGCCCCGTCTACATCGGGGAAAACATCACATATAGCATAATATAAAGCATTGGGTAATACATCATACCACCAGTCACGACCATAGCCTCCTCCTAAAAGGGCTACTGACGGAGTCGTATTGTTCATTACTATATTCCATCCGTTATCAGAATTGAAATAATTCTGCACCATTTTTACGTAGTTATATCCGTCTTGATTAGTCTTATCAATCCCTACAAGACCAGCACCAAGAATAGCCGCCAATGAATTCAGACTTTCATGGAACTCTCCGTTATTGACATCCTTTCCCTGACGAATATCTTTAATGGCGGTATATAAACCAAATGTAGTTTGGTCAATATTTCTGCGGGCATCATCTAACCAAATTAATGGTCCGACTTCGCTTTTATTATTCCAGTCAAAAATAAACTGGTCATACATTTTTGCTTTTTGCTTCCAGTCCAGCATTTTATAAGTTTCAGGCATATCAGGCATAGAGTCTACCCTATGGATGGAAACCTGTTCTACCTTTTCTCCAAAGTTATTTCCGTTGCTTGAGCAAGATGCCAGAAAACAAACGGCGATAAGTAAAAAAAGACCTTTACTTCTCATTCTCATGTTCAATAATATCTGTTTGATTAGTAATATTCTTAGCTAAAGGATATGCCGCTAATTGTAATCCGGCAACAATCACCAGCGCATATTTTAATGCAAAATCTTGCGATACACAATAAGCAAGGAAGATAAACAGTAGTAAGCCGAAAGCTCTTCCAAGGAAAAGACCGAACTCGTGACTCAGGATATATGCATACTCGTTTCTATTCTCAATCTTTGCAACTGCATCAATTGTTCTCATCATAATGGGAAAATAAGCCAAGTCGAACAAAGGTTGGAATATCACTTTGCAAAGCACAAAAAGGATCACTCCTGTAGCAGAGAAGAGAACGCCGTTAAATAGTGTACCGACAAAGAATATGATTAATCCTCCTACAAAAATTTTCAAACGGTCTTCCGGGCGGGCCATACGTCCTAATACATACACCAAGACAGCAGTCAATGCTCCGCTAACTCCCTGTATCAATCCCAAAGCTCCTTCATTTCCTACCAGCTTCAACACTAATATAGCTGGAGCCGTTACTAAAAAACCTTGTACCATTCCTTTCAATGCGGCTAGCCAAAGCATCTTTTTCCAAAGAATGTTGAAGCGGAAATAGAGGAAGTTCGTTTCTTTGGGGTTCTCAAATTTACCTTTCCACAGTGTCATACAGGCGATAACAGTAACAACTACTGCTGCCATAGTAACCACACAGTAAGAAGTATTGATGTTGAAGAGGAATCCAAAAACTTCTTTTCCATCTATCTGGCTGATAAATGCACCAATAATTAAAGGAACACCGATGGAGCTAATAGAAAAGAAGAAAGACTCTAGTCCGAAGAAATAGTTACGGCTATTATCGTTGGTATTATAGAGAGCCAGTAAGTATCGGTTGGTCCAGAAGAAACCTGAAGCTGCTCCCATTAAAAAACCGGCCAGACCAAGTTCTATGAAACCAAGTGAATTAATAGCCATCATACCAAACATGGAAATGCCACTTACTAAGATTCCTACAGAATAAAGCGTCTTCACACTGTATTTTTTTAGTAGATAACCGTTAACAAAAGAGGTCGTAATGATACCTATATACATTGCCAGCTGATAAAAAGCAACCATTACCGGATCGCTCGTGTTCCTCATGATATAGGCTCCCACAAAGATTTCTACTATCGGTAGTACCAATGCATAAAGCATATTGGTAACCAACAGTGTTCTCATGTTAGGTTCCTGTTGCTT
This sequence comes from Bacteroides sp. BFG-606, assembly GCF_024788145.1. Taxonomy (NCBI): domain Bacteria; kingdom Pseudomonadati; phylum Bacteroidota; class Bacteroidia; order Bacteroidales; family Bacteroidaceae; genus Bacteroides; species Bacteroides sp. BFG-606. Next base: position 1,289,923 of record NZ_JANUIL010000001.1, read on the forward strand.
AAAGAACAGATATTCTTTTTTCAGTTTATTCATTACTTCTCTTGTGTCTGTTTTAATACATTTAATATCTCTGAAATAGAAAGCTCTGCTTTGCAAATCACTTCATCGCTTGCTCCATAATACATGGTTATCGTATCGCCGTCCACGAAATGACCATTAGTGAAAACAACATTTCCGAAGAAACCTGTTTGCTCATAAGCTGCGATAGGTTCCATGATAGGTTCTTCACTTCTTGCAATCACTTGCGACGGATCATTTAAATCGAGTAATAAAGCTCCCAAGCAATAACGGTGATTAAAATCGGCTCCATGATAAATCTCCAGCCAGCCTTCTTCTGTCTTTATTGGAGCAGCTCCTGCCCCTATACGTGCACAATCCCACATTCCGTCACGAGTGGTTGCTACACATTTGTGGTTTCCCCAGTGCAAGCGGTCGGGCGATTCTGCCAACCATATGTAATTGCCACCAAGTTCAGGACTACTGGGGCGATGAAGAGCAAAATACTTGTCACCTATCTTCTGTTCAAACAATGCACAATCTTTATTATGCGGTGGGAATATCATCCCATGCCGTGTATAGTTTTTCCAATCATTGGTGTGAATCAGTCCAACCCCTACAGCTACCGATGATACTTCTGTGAAAGTAAAGTAAAAGCCATTTTCGGTTGTTGCAACACGACAATCCTCAATGCCGAATGCTTCCAGCTCTCCTTTTCCGAAAATAGGTGGAAATTCCGGTTCATCTTTGAAGTGAATACCGTCGGTACTTGAAACCAGACGTAAGTAAGACATCGTGGTCAGGTAATTCTTTCCTTTGTAACCGATAACGCGTGGGTCTGAAGCATCCAAATCGGGATCATTCTTTAAAAACGAAACCACTTCTATTTTTCCTTTTTCATTATATATAGGAAAACTGATAATTCCTTCTTTCTGTATAGGTCTTTCTGCGACGCGTAAAAGTAACCAAATTTTGCCTTGATATTTGAAAACTCCGGGATTTAACAAACATGTAATTTCCATTCCGTTGATTCCCGCTTTTAAATCTTTTGGAGCCAGTAGGGGGTTCTGCTCACATCTTTTAGCTATATCCATAATATTTCGATTAGTGATTATTTCTGTGAGCAAAAGTATGGGATGAGAGACAGGAAAGCGTTTACTATATTCTCAAAGAAGTGTACACATGCTCAAGAACATGTTTTTAAGAGAGTGATATTCAGGGACAATTTTAGAATAGACAGAGATATTCGTACTTACATGCTATTGTTGCGTAAATGCTTGTTTTACAGTTTGATAAGTGGCATTCTGAAGTGTATTATATTCTCATAAATGTATAGTATAGTTTCTTTGAGGAGTGAAAAGAAACGTATCAAGATAAAAAGACAAGAGGCTAAACTCAAAAATATAATTTGAGAAAGCCTCTTGTTTCTTTATTTTTAATAAGAATAATACTGTAAATTCTATTTCTTTGCATGCGGATAATCAATCGTATAATGCAATCCGCGACTCTCCTTACGCTCCATTGCCTGACGCATAATCAGATAACCCACGTTCACCATATTACGCAATTCGCAGATTTCTCTGGACGCTACGCTGCGCTTGAACAAGCTTTCAGTTTCCTCGTAGATAATATCCAGTCTGTCCCACGCCCGTTTCAGACGGAGGTCGCTGCGGACAATACCTACATAAGTACTCATAATCTGGTTCACTTCCTTCATGCTCTGCGTAATGAGCACCATTTCTTCCGGTGAGCGGGTTCCCTCATCATTCCATTCGGGAATATCTTCATTATAAGAATATTGATCGACCGCTTGCAGACTGTGTTTGGCAGCAGCGTCGGCATATACCACTGCTTCAATCAATGAGTTTGAAGCCAGGCGGTTACCTCCGTGTAATCCCGTGCAGGAACATTCTCCCACGGCATAAAGACGTTCGATGGAAGATTGTCCGTCCAGGTCGACAAGGATACCTCCGCAGAGATAGTGAGCGGCCGGGGCTACCGGAATATAATCTTTAGTGATGTCGATGCCCAGGCTAAGACATTTCTCGTAAATATTAGGGAAATGTTTCTTTGTTTCTTCGGGATCTTTGTGGGTAACATCCAGATATACATGGTCGTCTCCACGATTCTTCATCTCGTTGTCGATGGCACGTGCCACGATGTCACGGGGAGCCAGGGAAAGACGGGGGTCGTATTTCTGCATGAACTCTTTGCCATCCATGGTGCGCAGTACGCCTCCGTAGCCGCGCATCGCTTCCGTTATCAGGAAAGAAGGGCGATCTCCCGGGTGATACAGGGCGGTAGGATGGAACTGTACAAACTCCATATCCTTCACCGTACCTTTGGCACGATACACCATAGCGATACCGTCTCCGGTAGCGACTAGCGGGTTAGTGGTCGTTTTATAAACGGCTCCTACTCCACCGGTAGCCATCAATGTCACTTTCGCAAGATACGTATCTACTTTTCCCGTTTTCGGATCGAGGATATAAGCGCCGTAGCATTTAATATCCGGTGTCTGACGGGTTACGGTAACCCCCAGATGATGCTGTGTCAGGATTTCAATGGCAAACTGGTTTTCGATGACCGTGATATTCGGATGCCGTTGCACGGCTTTAATCAGACTGTCCTGAATCTCTGCTCCTGTATTGTCTTTATGGTGAAGAATACGGAACTCCGAGTGTCCTCCTTCGCGGTGCAAGTCAAATTCGCCTTTCTCGTTTTTGTCAAAGTCCACTCCCCATTTAATCAGTTCTTCAATTTGTGCGGGAGCTTCGCGCACTACCTTTTCTACTGCGGCACGGTTGCTGATCCAGTCGCCTGCAATCATCGTATCTTCGATGTGCTTGTCGAAATTATCCACCAGAAGGTTGGTGACGGAGGCTACCCCTCCTTGGGCGAAGTACGTGTTGGCCTCCTCCAGCCCGCTTTTACAGATAAGAGCAACTTTACCTTTGTGCGCCACTTTCAGCGCAAAACTCATACCGGCAATTCCGGAACCGATAACGAGGAAATCGAATTTTCTTACCATAATCTTGTTATTTCTCACCGCAAAGCTACAAAATAAGTTACTTCGTTGTACTTTTCGTTGTCACTAATTCATAAAATTGCTACCTTGCAGGCAAAAATCTGACAAAATGAATCGAATTTTCCATGCCCGCATCGCCTGGTACCAATATTTCCTGTTGGTAGTGCTTACTGTGAATGCCGTCGGCGCATTGTGGTGTAAATATATCTTGGTAGCCGTACTGTTCATGCTTATGCTGATTGTAGTAATCGAGCAGATTATACACACTGCTTATACATTGACTACAGACGGTAATCTGGAGGTTTCACGCGGCCGTTTTATTCGTAAGAAGGTAATTCCGCTTTCCGAAATCACCACAGTAAGGAAATACCATTCCATGAAGTTCGGTAGTTTTTCGGTGACGGATTATATCTTGATAGAATATGGAAAAGGGAAGTTTGTTTCGGTGATGCCTGTCAAGGAACGGGAATTTGCGGAATTGCTCGAAAAGAGAATGTTCGCAAAGAAGATAAAAGGGCTGGAGACAATAGACTCTGTAGATTCTCAAGAGGATGAACCATAGCGTGTTTTGATAATAATGAAAAGATTAACTGATTATATACTATGAAATATCAAGTAATTATCATCGGTGGCGGTCCTGCGGGATATACGGCTGCCGAAGCTGCCGGTAAAGGCGGTTTGAGCGTATTGCTTATCGAAAAGAATAGTCTGGGTGGTGTCTGTCTGAATGAAGGCTGTATTCCTACGAAAACGTTGCTGTATTCGGCAAAGACTTATGACAGTGCAAAACATGCGTCAAAGTATGCAGTCAATATCCCGGAAGTCTCTTTCGATTTGCCTAAGATTATAGCACGTAAAAGTAAGGTAGTGCGTAAACTGGTGCTGGGAGTGAAAGCAAAGCTGACTGCCAACAATGTGACGATCGTATCGGGAGAAGCACAGATCATTGATAAAAATACAGTTCGTTGCGGAGAAGAGACTTACGAAGGGGAGAACCTGATACTTTGTACAGGCTCGGAAACCTTTATTCCCCCTATTCCCGGAGTGGATGCAGTGAACTACTGGACGCACAGGGATGCTTTGGATAGTAAGGAATTGCCGGCTTCTCTCGCCATTGTCGGTGGCGGAGTGATCGGGATGGAGTTTGCATCGTTCTTCAACAGTTTGGGAGTACAGGTGACGGTGGTTGAGATGATGGACGAAATTCTGGGTGGAATGGATAAAGAGCTTTCCGCCTTGCTCCGTGCGGAATATGCCAAACGTGGTATTAAATTCCTGCTTGGTACGAAAGTTATCGGCTTGTCGCAAACGGAAGAAGGAGCTGTTGTCTCTTATGAAAATGCAGAGGGAAACGGTAGTGTCGTTGCAGAAAAGCTGTTGATGAGCGTCGGTCGCCGTCCTGTGACGAAAGGTTTCGGACTCGAAAACCTGAATCTGGAGAAAACAGAGCGTGGCACTATCAGAGTCAATGAAAAGATGCAGACTTCTGTATCGGGTGTGTATGTGTGTGGTGACCTGACAGGATTCTCTTTGCTCGCCCATACGGCCGTTCGTGAGGCAGAAGTTGCCGTACATTCCATTTTGGGGAAAGAAGACACCATGAGCTACCGGGCTATTCCGGGCGTAGTCTATACCAATCCGGAGATTGCCGGAGTGGGTGAAACGGAGGAATCGGCCTCAACGAAAGGAATCAATTATCAGGTTATCAAACTTCCGATGGCTTACTCCGGCCGTTTTGTGGCGGAGAATGAAGGTGTGAACGGAGTTTGCAAAGTACTGCTGGATGAACAGCAACGGGTGATTGGCGCTCATGTATTGGGAAATCCCGCTTCGGAGATTATCACTCTTGCGGGGACTGCCATTGAACTCGGACTGACAGCAGCGCAATGGAAAAAGATTGTTTTCCCGCATCCCACGGTAGGAGAAATCTTCCGCGAGGCTTTATAAACGGATTCTGATATCTGACATTGTGCATTGATTAAGATACTTATCTGATTCATGGACTAGGATATCTCACTTATAAAATCGAATAGATGATGAAAAAATATATAATCACTCCGGTCTTATTGACAATAGCTTGTATGGTGATGTGTCATTGTACATTCAACCGTAAAGCGTCAGTTGCTGCAAATGAATATTTGATTCAGGGCGAACTGGCTAATCTTCCCGACAGCATTGTGATTGGTCTGTATGAGGAAGACGGAAGTATTCTCAACTGTGTATGGAGAGATACGCTTATGAGCGGGCAGTTCTCTTTCCGCGACACGGTTTCTACCACGCGGAAAATGCTGATTATGTCTGATAACCGGGGCTTCCCGGGTACATGGCTGGAAGTGTGGATCGCACCGGGAGAATACATCGAAATCAAGGGGCAGGACAAACTAGTGAAAACATGGGAAGTAGTAAGCGATGTGCCGGAACAGCAGGAAGAAAACCGCTTTACGGCTTGCGCGATGGCCCAACAGAAAGAACTGATGCAGCACATGGCGGCAGAATATGACTGGCAACGGATGATGTTCATAGATCATCCGGGCGACCGGGAGTTTGAAAGTCAGGCCTGGGCCAAGATAGATTCTATCCGGAAACTGTCAATGCCGTTGCAGCAGGAAATCTGGAAAAAGGAAATGGAATACATGGAAGAAGCGCCCGTCTCCCCGGTATGGATGGACAGGTTATTGCTATTTGCTTCCATGATGAAATATGAAACCATCATGCCTTATAAAGAAGAGGTGAAAAAACTCTATGCCCGGATGTCGGAAGCCGATAAGCAAACGGATGACGGACAGGAGATTACAGCCTATGTTTTTCCTCCCTCTACGGTGGGAATTGGAGATATGATGGTGGATGGGGACTTGTATGATGTGAGTGGTTCTCTCCGTCATATTTCAGAGTTCAAGGGGAAGTTCATCTTGCTCGACTTCTGGAGTAGCGGGTGTAGTCCTTGTGTGGAGTCGATACCCGAAATGGAGAAGGTGATGGATCTGTATAAGGATAAAATGACTGTGATTAGTATTAGTGAGGACCCGAAAGCACGTTGGAAAGAGTATATCAAGACGAAAGGAATGGGCGGTAACCAGTGGAACGAACTTCGTAAAGGACGTACCGGTCTTGCCCTGAACTATCAGGTACGGGGAATCCCTCATTATGTATTGATTGCCCCTGATGGAAAAATCCAGGATGTATGGTCCGGCTATGGCTCTGGTTCGCTTCTTGGACAGGTAGAGAAAAACTTGAAATAGATAGATGTAAGATACTATCATTTGTTGATGTCATAAACAGTGTTGTATGAAAAAAAGTTTTTTATTAGTCGCCCTTTCAGTTTGTTTATTGCCACTTTGGGGGCAACAGAACTTCTCCCGGATAGATTCGCTTATCAAGAAGATGCTCCCCGAAGCATCCGAAGTCGGCATATCCGTCTACGACCTGACGGCTAAGAAATCGCTTTATAACTATCGTGCGGAGAAACTTTCCCGTCCTGCCTCTACCATGAAGCTGCTGACGGCCATTACCGCACTCTCCCGCCCCGAAGCCAACGAGCCTTTCCGCACGGAAGTATGGCATGATGGCGTGATAGAACATGACACCTTGCAAGGCAACCTGTATGTGGTAGGCGGATTTGATCCGGAATTTGATAGCCAGTCGATGGATTCATTGATAGAAGAGGTAATCACTTTTCCTTTTTCGGTCATTAACGGTCAGGTATATGGTGACGTCTCAATGAAAGACTCCCTTTATTGGGGCAGCGGATGGGCCTGGGACGATACGCCTGCGGGTTATCAGCCTTATCTCTCTCCATTGATGTTTTGCAAAGGGACTGTACAGGTCTCCGTAGTTCCCTCCACCGTGCAGGGCGATGCGGCAAGTGTTTCCTGCCAACCTGTATCTTCTTATTATACAGTAACGAATCAGACAAAGACACGCACTTCTTCTGCCGGGAAATTCTCTTTCACGAGAGATTGGCTGACGAATGGAAACAATCTCCTTGTTTCGGGCAATGTCACTTCGATCCGGAAAGATGATGTCAACATCTACGATTCCCCCCGTTTCTTTATGCACACTTTTCTGGAACGCCTTCGTGGGAAAGGAATCACCACTCCCCAATCGTATGGTTTTGCCGAATTGCCTCGCGACAGTGTGAGAGTGGAGCGTATGGCTTGCTGGAACACTTCCGTGCAGAAAGTGCTGAACCAGTTGATGAAAGAGAGTGATAACCTCAATGCGGAAGCATTTCTCTGTCGCCTGGGAGCGCAGGCTACGGGAAAGAAGCAAGTAGCTGCCGAAGATGGCATTGTCGAAATAATGAAGCTGATCCGCTGCCTGGGGCATGATCCGAAAGACTATAAGATTGCCGACGGTTGCGGATTGTCTAATTATAATTACCTCTCCCCTGCTCTGCTGGTCGACTTTCTAAAATATGCGTACTCGCAAACAGAAGTGTTTCAGATGTTGTATAAATCACTTCCCGTTGGCGGGGTGGACGGAACTTTAAAATTCCGGATGAAAGGTACTCCCGCTTTCCGGAATGTTCATGCCAAAACAGGCTCGTTTACGGCAATAAATGCGCTTGCAGGCTATCTGAAGATGAAGAACGGGCATGAAGTGGCATTTGCCATTATGAACCAGAATGTGCTTTCGGCTGCTAAAGCGAGAGCGTTTCAGGATAAGGTGTGTGAGGTGATTATCGGGAAATAGGCTATGTTAATACATTAGCCCGAACAACCAAAGTGGAATCTCGTTGTTGAATCCGATTTCTATGTTATCAAGGGCTAGGTATCCATTCTCCACTCCCGCTAATTGTTTTTGAGTTTTGTTTTTACCACCTATTTCGAAATTATATGTTTCATTCAATGTGAAATCTATTTGGGAGGAATAGGTAACCTTATGTTTTACGACTGTTTGATTAAAGAAGAATGTTTCCCGGACATTTCCTATATCTGTTTTTTCTCCTCCCAATGCGTATGCATAATTTGTATTACCTAAATAAATTTTTTCCGGTTTTGCCAGTTGTTTGATGCCGGAAGCTTCTTTGTCAAGTAGTAGGATGGCTTGGGCTTTTTGGAGATAGGATAGATAATTCAACAGACTGATACGACTGACTTCTATCTCCTTACTAAGCATTGATATATTGGGAATATAGGGTACAAGTCCGGCGAGTATGGCAAATAGTTTTTTTATTTTACCAATGGAGTAATAATCTATTTTTTCAGTAGAAGGTAGATCTACATCCAGAATTGTATTCAGGGTGGCTAATAGTTTCTCATGATACAATATTTTATCTTCTTTATAAAAAGGGAAATAGCCGTAAGCTAAGTATTCGTTGAACGCTACAAGCGGCTTCAACTGTTTGTTTACGTTCATGGCCATTTCGATATGTCGGTTCAGAATATCAGAAAGTGTAAGTGCTTCCATTTTATATCCATATTCGAATAGTAAGAATTCACGGAAAGAAAGGCCATGAAGATGATAGGTAACAGCCCTTCTTGAGAGGTCTGCTTCGCCTTTGTGTATTTCCAATAAAGAAGATCCTGTGAATACTATTTTTATGTCCGGATAACTGTCATAGATGTTTTTTATTTCTCTTGACCAGGTGGGGTATTTGTGTACTTCGTCCAAAAACAAAGCTTTTCCTCCCATTTTCTGAAACTCGTCAGCCAGTTCAAATAATGAATGAGTGGTGAACCATATATTGTCTAATGAAACGTAGAGTGCTTCATTGCCATAGCCGGGGTAATGCTCTTTTATGTATTGAAGCATCAGGGTAGTTTTTCCTGTTCCGCGTGCACCTGTTATAGCTATCAGTCGATTGTTCCAACGAATTTCATGATACAGGTATCTGATGAAATCCAGAGAGACCCGTTCTTTAAGTTGATAGAATGTGGTGAATAACTGTTTCATAGGAGTAACTTATTGATTCTTCTACAAAGATATAATTGTATTCTCTAATAAACAAAAATAGTTGGATTTTGTTTACCAGAGAATACAATTATACTTGTTTTGAATCGAATACTGTAAATTCTATATTCTATTTACTTTGCGTATTCAGTCCAATTGGTATTCTTCATATCGCCACTTTTAGCCAACTCTGCGTGCATGCCCAGTGCAGCCTGAATAGCGTGCGGAGTCTGTGCTCTGTTACCGGCCAGCTTGAGGTAATCCCAAAGAAGCTCTTTATAGTCAGGATGTGCACAGTTTTCGATGATGGCTTGTGCGCGTTCTTTCGGGCTCTTGCCACGAAGATCGGCAACACCTTGCTCGGTGATAACGATGTTGACATCGTGCTCTGTGTGGTCGTGGTGGGATATCATCGGTACGATGGCGCTGATCTTACCTTCTTTGGCCACAGACGGACAAGTAAAGATAGAGATGTAAGCGTTGCGGGTAAAGTCGCCCGAACCACCGATACCGTTCATCATTTTTGTTCCGCCGATATGGGTAGAGTTTACATTGCCGTACAGGTCAACTTCGATGGCTGTATTGATGGAAATGACACCGAGACGGCGTACTATTTCCGGGCTGTTTGAGATTTCCGACGGACGGAGAACCAATTTATCGCGGAAGAAATCCATATCGTTGTAAATACCTTCCAGACAGTCGTTTGTAACAGTCAGTGAGCAGGCGCTACCAAATTTGATACGTCCTTCGCGAATCAATCCGATCACGGAGTTCTGGATAACCTCTGTGTACATCTCAAATGCAGGAATCGTTTTGTCACGTCCCAATGCACCGAGTACGGCGTTGGCGATGTTTCCTACACCCGATTGCAAAGGCAAGAAACTAGGCGGGATAATACCGCGTTTCATGTCGGCAGCAAGGAAGTCGGCAACATTCTGTCCGATTTTGTCGGTCAACGGATCAGCAGCAGCGAAAGAACGCGCTTCATCCGGCCAGTTGGTTTCCACTACGCCTATAATCTTTTTCGGGTCTACCTGAACGTAAGGCAGTCCGATACGGTCACTCGGTTTGTAGATCGGTATTTCGCGGCGGTAAGGCGGGTCGAGCGGTTCGTATACGTCGTGCATACCCATACCGGATTTGCTGTGTGCGCTGTTCAACTCCACGATAATCTGGTCGGCAAGACGGCAGATAGTCGGCGAAATACCACCGGCGGCAGTCAGATAAATCTTTCCGTCGGGAGTCACTTCGCAGGCTTCGATAATGGCTATGTTCACTTTACCCATGAAACCGTAGCGCACTTCCTGTGCCATTTGTGAGAGATGTATGTCGTTGTAGGCAATCTCTCCGTTGTTCACAGCTTTGCGGAAGTCGGCGTTGGTAGTATAAGGAGCGCGGTAGCGGATGGCTTTGGCGCGTGACAGTACACCGTCACAGGATTCCCCTGTTGATGCGCCTGTGAAAATTCCTACTTGAAACGGGTTTCCTTTCGCATGTTCTGCTTCAGCAATTTTTGCGAGTTCGGCTGTTACAGCCTTGGCCGTTCCGGCGGGAGTAAATCCGCTTAGGCCGATGTTGTAGCCATGTTTGATCAGGCTTGCAGCTTCCGCTGCCGAAATACGATTGAATGACATAAATAGTAAATTTCGTGTTAAAATACAGTTGATATTTTATCGGTTAATAATTCGATATCTTATTAAAATTTCAGGCACGGATTACACGGATTTCACGGTTTTCGGAAAGTTAGGGATTGCATAAAGCAATAGCGTAATCCGTGTAATCCGTGCCTGAAATATATGTCTTTATAATTTCCGTCAGTATTTCCGTTGAAGTATCTCCCCCCAGATAATGGCTCGGCGGGCTTCTTCTGCCGAATGAATTGTGAAGTCTTCGTTGTTATCGGATGATTTGTTGAGAGCGTCGTAATGAGAACCTTGCCTGTTGTTCAATTGATCTTGCGCGGCACTGTTTGCCAGGGATGCGGCAACGGAAACTTCTTCTCTTTTCTTTTTCTGCTTCGGAACTTTTCCGGGTGGCGTCTGTTGTGAATGCTTTTTCCGGGTTGGCGGTTCGATAGGTTTAGGCTGGAACAATTCTTCCAGCGACTTGGGGCCGCCCCATGCCTCGGGCATAGGAACTGCATCCGGAGCTACTTCAACGGGGGATGGCATCGGGGAAACGGGGCGTTTATTCTTAGCTTTTTTCGATTTACTATTCTTATTCACCTCTTTGAATATTCCCACAAGAATGACACCTGCTATCAAGAGAAATTTCAAAAAATCTTCCATTGTGTTTCACTGCTAATTAGTTATCTGCCAAAGTTACGTATTTTATCTGGTTCAGGCTAACTTTTTAGTATGAAAAAAGGGCAGCTTCACAGCTCCCCTTAATTTTTTTAACCTAAACCTTAACTATGAAAAAATCTAATGTTTCTTTCATTGCACAAATGTGAAAAATAAATTTAAATTTGCCAAGCATATCGCCTAAAAATGTTTATTCCCTTAACATTAATTACAAATTTGCTTGCCAAATCATAAGTTTTTGCGTTATTTTGATATCAATTCACTACTTATTGAAAGCGAAGCCGTATCTTTGCATCCGAATTTTTAAACTAAGATTTGAGTATGAATGAATTAACGGGAGCGGACTTTAAATCCGCAACTGAAATGAATGATGACAACAAAAAGTTGTTTATCGAAACCTATGGCTGCCAGATGAATGTAGCCGACAGTGAGGTGATTGCCTCGGTGATGCAAATGGCGGGTTATTCCGTAGCCGAAACGCTGGAGGAAGCCGATGCCGTGTTTATGAATACCTGTTCCATCCGCGACAATGCGGAGCAGAAGATTCTGAATCGCCTGGAGTTTTTCCACTCGCTGAAGAAAAAGAAAAAGCACCTGATTGTAGGTGTATTGGGTTGTATGGCCGAACGGGTAAAGGATGATCTGATAACGAATCATCATGTCGACCTCGTTGTGGGGCCGGATGCTTACCTGACGTTGCCCGACCTGATTGCCGCCGTAGAAACCGGTGAAAAAGCAATCAATGTGGAACTTTCTACTACCGAGACTTATCGGGATGTGATTCCGTCGCGTATCTGCGGCAATCATATTTCGGGTTTTGTATCCATCATGCGTGGCTGCAATAACTTCTGCACCTATTGCATCGTGCCCTATACTCGTGGACGCGAGCGTAGCCGTGACGTAGAAAGCATCCTGAATGAAGTGGCAGACCTCGTGGCGAAAGGCTATAAGGAAGTCACCCTGTTGGGGCAGAACGTCAACTCTTACCGTTTTGAAAGACCGACAGGCGAAGTGGTTACTTTCCCGATGTTGCTCCGAACGGTGGCTGAAGCTGCTCCGGGAGTGCGTATTCGTTTCACAACTTCCCATCCGAAAGACATGAGCGATGAGACGTTGGAAGTAATTGCGCAAGTCCCCAATGTGTGTAAACATATCCATCTGCCTGTGCAGAGCGGCAGTTCGCGTATTCTGAAACTGATGAACCGTAAATATACCCGTGAGTGGTATCTGGACCGGGTGGCAGCTATCAAACGTATCATTCCCGATTGCGGATTGACTACCGATATTTTCTCCGGTTTTCATTCTGAAACGGAAGAGGATCATGCCTTGTCACTTTCGCTGATGGAAGAATGTGGATACGATGCTGCTTTCATGTTTAAATACTCCGAACGTCCGGGAACGTATGCATCGAAGCATCTCGAAGATAATGTGTCCGAAGAGGTGAAAGTGCGCCGCCTGAACGAAATTATCGCTTTGCAGAACCGTCTGTCTGCCGAATCCAACCAGCGTTGCATCGGTAAAACGTATGAAGTGCTTGTAGAAGGAGTTTCCAAGCGTTCGCGCGACCAGCTGTTCGGCCGTACGGAGCAGAACCGTGTGGTGGTGTTCGACAGAGGTACGCACCGTGTCGGTGATTTCGTCAATGTGCGTGTCACGGAAGCCAGTTCGGCTACGCTGAAGGGGGAAGAAATCTGATTTTACCACAGAGGACACGGAGGACACAGAGTTTCAAGGAAGAAAAAGACCTCTGTGTCCTCTGCGTCCTCTGTGGTGGACCTTACATCATCATGTGTCTCCTGATGGAGAACTTCACAATTGCCATCGCATTGATGGACACGAATGGAATATCCATCGGCTCATGATGAGTATTATAGCTCACGAGCTTTAAATACCCTTCTTTTTCCGAACGATTCACGTACTTCACCGCCAGATACTCGTCTCCGTCAATCATAAACGACACCAGGTATATTTCCCCGTAAATCACGTTGTCGAAACTGCTAATTTCCTTGTATCCGATAATATCTCCCGATTTCAATATAGGATACATGCTGTCTCCGTTGACGTAGACTGCTCCGTCGCAGACGGAAATATTCGGAATCAATATCTTTCCCAGTGCATACTGCTTTTTGTTGGTGAACAATGTTTTCAGGTTCGCAGCTGCCGTAATGTCGTATAATGTCACGCTACGGTCGTCTATTGGTTCGGGTGTTTTCGGATTGTGTATAATCTCGACTTCTCCCTGCACCAGTTCGCTTTCGCAATATCTTGACTGGTGTTTCGGATTCCCTTTTCCCAATAATAACCAATTGTAGTCCACTTTGTCCCCGAATTTGTCAAGCAGCAGACGAAAATCAATACTGTTTCGTGCTCCCCAATTGGTTACTGTTGCTCTCGAAACTTCCAGGTATTCAGCTAGTTCACTGTCTCTCTTTAAGTTCAATGCCTGTTTGGCACGCTTGATGATACCTAATACATCCAAATTTGTATCCATTCTGTTTTTTTATTTAAAAGACTAATCCCGGATTTATAAATGGCAGCTATAAAATGGCTGACTAAAAAAAGTGTTTACTATATGTTTATAATCAATGACTTGTAAAATAGTTAAGATTAAAAATGAAAATCGCTGTTTTATTTATGAAAAAATATTCTATCTTTGTCCCATTGATTAATAGAAAACGTTTCAAAAATATAAATTAAAAACGGATATGCCATGCAAAACTTCAAGAAAAACACCGAAACCTTGAAAATTTCTCATCCGCCGCCTGCGGAAAGCTTGCTGATACCTGTTAACAGCTATTTCCTCAAGTGTTAATAGCTATTTCTCTAACCATTAATATCTGAGACGCCAGATGTTAATACCTGGCAATAGGATAACAAAAGGATAACATATTGTATACGAATACTCCGTATTTGAATGATTACAGACCTGACTGATAGAAACTAGTATTTATAATTTATAATTGGATAACAAAATGAAAAGCTCAAAAGTACAAACACTATGCGTTTGCGGATGTTGCAAACGCTCTCTTCCGGCAAGTGCCTTTTATATCAATAAGAAAACCGGTCTTCCCGGCAACTACTGTAAAGAATGTCGTAAAACTGTCAGCCGGAACCACCGGAAGAACGAGAAATGCTCCCTGGCATGCAACAGGGAAAGCAGTTATCCGGTAATTACCTCTACGGAAGATCCCGCGTTGCGACGGAAACTTATTCTGCATGCCCTTGAAACCGTAGCTGCCAGCATTGAACGGAAAAGGCGGAAAGTCCGTGAATCGGAGTTTGAACCCGAGTCAGGTTCTGAATCCCAATCCGGATCAGTCTTTGAATTGGAATTAGAATCAAAATCAGGATTAAAATAAGAATTGGCAGACTGATTTATAAAAACAATTTATATCATGGGACGAATAAAACAAGGGCTTGACTATTTCCCTTTGAATACCGATTTTATGCACGACCGTGTCGTACGCCGTGTGATGAAGCGTGAAGGCGATTCCGCCTTCACAATCCTGCTCTATACCCTGTCTTATCTATATTCGGGCGAGGGTTATTATATTCATGTCGACGATGACTTCTATGACGAACTCTCCGACCAGCTCTTCAGCACGGATAACGATAGTGTCCGGCGGGTGCTTCATCTGTTTGTGGAGTACGGTTTCTTCGATTCCTCTCTCTACGAACGTTACGGCATCCTGACTTCCGCCGACATTCAGCGGCAGTTCCTTTTTATCACTAAACGTCGCAGCCGCCGTCATATTTCTCCGGACTATTGTCTGCTGCCGGATGAGGAAACCGTACACTCCACCCTTCCGGATGCTGTTGCAGAAACCCCGGATATTGTAACGCAAACCCTCGATACTGTAACAGAATCCCCGGGTACTGCAACAAAAAGCACCCTCATAAAAAGAAAAGAAAAAGAAAGGAAAGAAAACATCCTCCCTAACCCTCCTTTGCCCAAAGGAGGGGATGAGGAAGAAGAGGGAGGAGATTTTTCTAACAGAAAACCGGCGAAGAAGAAACACGAACTGACACAGTCGGATATTGACCGGATGCAAGCTCCTGCTGACGGACACCCGCGCAACCTTTCCGGACTGTTGGATAACCTTCGTCTTTATCATATTCCTCCCTCCGAACAGTATGCAATCGTGCTGAAAAGTAATTACGGAGAAATCGGTGGTAAAGTTTGGAAGGGGTTCGGCGTCATTCGGGCAAGTGCCGGAAAGATCAAACTGCCCGGTCATTATTTGTTGAGTGTCCTGAATAACTGAATTAATAAGGGTTGTGATGCTTTTTTGTTATATAATATTTTGTAAATTAGTAATATAATAACAGATTTTTATATTAACGAATTTATTAACGCACACTTTTAAAATCTCTTGCACAGACAGAAATAAGGTCTTATATTTGCATTGTCGATAAGCTTAAAGACACAGACTAACTAGAATTATTAACGACTAAAAACTATTACAATTATGCCAGTATTGTACAAACCCTTCCAGTCAACTCTGGAAGACAAAAAAAGCGGTAAAAAACTCTTCTATCCCCGAGTTGTACGTTCGGGAAACGTAGATTCCGCACAACTTTCGAAAGAAATAGCAGCCTACTCTTCCCTCTCTCCGGGTGACGTAAAAAACACACTCGACAACCTAGTGACGGTGATGGGGCAACACTTACAATCTTCGGAAAGCGTAAGCGTGGACGGTCTTGGTACCTTCCGTATGGTGATGGTGGCTCGCGGCAAAGGTGTGGAAACCTCTGACGAAGTGTCGGCTGCACAGGCTACGCTTACCGTCCGATTCCAACCGGCGACTACCAGGAACCTTGACCGCACTACCGCTACCCGTTCGATGGTGACCGGTGCGAAGTGTGCTCGTTATGATAAACTTGTTTCCGATGCGGGTAGTGCGGAAGGCGGTAACTCCGGTGGAAGCGACAAGCCCGGTGGAGGCGGTAATGAAGGAGGTGGAGAAGCACCCGATCCGGCTGCATAAATGGTGTCACAGCAGTGAATAGTACACAAAATGTAAATGACAAACTTCGTAGGCTTAACTAAACATTTGACTTTTAACTAAACTAGAAATCATCCACTAACATGAGGATTATCAACTTGATTGTGGTGCATTGCAGCGCCACGAGGGAGGATTGTACACTTTCTCCGGAAGATTTGGACCGTTTGCACCGATGTCGCGGATTCAACGGAACAGGCTATCACTATTATATCCGCAAGGATGGAACAGTGCATCTCACCCGAGCAATCGAACGTGTCGGAGCACACGCAAAAGGTTTCAATACTCATTCAATAGGTATCTGCTATGAAGGTGGTCTGGACTGCCGGGGACGCCCGGCAGATACCCGGACTCCGGCACAACGGGCTACCCTCCGGCAACTTGTTGAGCAGTTGCAAAGGAAATTCCCCGGCTGCCGGGTATGCGGACACCGGGATCTTTCGCCCGATCTCAATGGGAATGGTGAGATAGAACCGGAAGAGTGGATTAAATCGTGTCCGTGTTTTGAGGTGGCAAAGGAATTCAAGGAGTTCGGAGCATTTGCCGATAGAACTGATGAGATTGGAAGTACGGAGAAAAACAGAGTAACACAACACATTAAAGAACAGAAAGGAGGTAAATGATGGCAATGAAGAAATCAGTATGGGACATGATCCTGAAAGTGGTTATCGCAGTGGCTTCAGCTTTGGCAGGAGTTTTGGGCGCTAACGCGATGAATTTGTAAAATATCATGAAGGTGTCGAAGGTTAACAATAACTTCTCAGACTTTCGACATCCTTTAAATAAACAAAAACTAAATAAGATATAAAAATTAAACTTATGATGAAAAAGAAACTGTACGCATTATTATTATGTATATTGGTGGGCGTATCTGTGAAAGCTCAGGACTTCTTTCCTGGACCAGATGTCCAGAATCTGACGGAGGGAAAAAATGTAGTGGTGGATTATGCAACGGGATTGTTTCACTATAAGGTTCCTCTGTATACTCTGAAATCCGGTGATTATGAATTACCTATTTCATTGGATTATGTAGGAAAAGGGGTGAAGGTGAGTGACCCTTATGGTTTGGTCGGATACAACTGGTCGCTCAATGTCGGTGGAATTGTTACCCGCACAATGCGTGGCGGATTTGCTGATGAGGAAAGAGGATATTTAATTAATAATGAATACTTTACTACTCCTCTGGAACAGGATGCCAAAAGTGTGGGGCTTCGCAAACGGGATGGAGAAAGCGATATCTTTACTGCAGTATTCAACGGAAAGAAGGTCGATTTTATTATTCAGATGGATGAAGATTTTCATGTATACGCTCTTCCGCTGGAACAGACAGATGTCCACATCGAGTGTGAGGGTGGTTATGCGAACATTACCGGTTGGGTGATTACGGATAATAACGGAGACCGGTATATTTACCGGCAGGAAGCCAAACATAAAGATGTCAAATATGTGAATGTATCCACTTCGAATGGTATTAGTACAGAGTATACCTCTGCGTGGTATCTTACCCGAATACTTCCATATAACGGTGCGCCAATCGATTTCTATTACAATGGAGATACTTACAGATTTTCCGATGAAGATGTATATGTAATGGATGTATATGATTCCTACAAGATGAATTACACATACGGCAGTCCTGTAAAAGAACAACCTTTTGATTTTGGTAAATATCGGTCGGAGTTTGACTTTTCCATTTCGAAGGCTAAATTTCACTTGAGCATGTGTTCTTTACAGATGAGTATTGAAGACTTGAATTCAAAATTGAGAGATTTTAACCAATACGGTCTGTCCGTTATCCAGCCACTTAACAGCGGCTATATAAAAACGAATGCCAGAATTGTCGGATTATTATCTGATATATCTCAAATGGATAACTTTTCAAAGCAATTGAAAGAAGCGCTGGAAAGTATGGCAAAATATTGCAGAAATATGTCTGGTGGTGATCGATATCATGCGGATATGGCTAGTAGCTATTTGGATGGAGCGGCATTTTGTATAGAATCGTATTTATCTGAGGTCCGGTATATTAAGACAAAAGAAATAAGTGGAGGAAGCAGTTATTCCGTTCTTTCTCCGTTGCTTGATAGGATTACTTCTTCTGAATATGTAATCAAGTTTGCCTATCATTCTTCCTCTACTTTATCTTCTGTTAGTTTGCATAACCGAAATATGGAATTGCTGTCGTCATATTCGATGGGTTCAGTATCCCCTCTGAAAGAACTGGCTTTCCTAGATAAGAACGGCAGAAAAATATCCATCACAAAGTTTGATTATTATGATAAGGATGATTTTTCCGGTTGGAAAGAGAAAGGAAAAGATCTTTGGGGATATCCTGTTGCACAAAATGAAGAAGATGAGGTATGTGAAGAATATGCTATGGTCAAGTCTTTGAAAAGTATAGCCTTGTCCGGCGGCGGAAAGATAGGGATCTGTTATGAAAGAAATAGGGCAAGAAATACCATAGTAGGGGGAATACGCTTAAAATCGTTGGTGTTCGGTGACATGGAGGGTGCACGGAATGATACTATTTTTTATGCTTATCCCCAAATGGGGGTGAGTGTGTATTATAACTTTTCCAATAAGGTTACTATTACTTATCCTATGTGTAGCGACATAATTGTTTATGACTGTGTACAGCCGGAAGGACATCCGATAATAAATACGGGTAATAATGGTTTTTATTATCCATGCGTGGCGGAGATAGTTTCTGGTAAAGGTAGCACTGTCTACCATTATCAGGTGGTTTCTCCTTCGTCGACGACTGATAACTATCCATATTGGCTGAACGGGTTACTGACAGAAAAACAGATGTACAATGTCGATGGAGAGTTGTTAAAAAGAGTTAGGTATATTTATGATGTACATGCGGACAGGGAAAATAGACTTCTGCAAATACAGCCTTCTAATTTTTATTTGGATGGTGATGAATTGAGGAGTTTTTACAATCATCAAGGAACTGCTTATTTGACAGGAGAAGAGTTTTATGAATGTAACATTAAGCCACGCCTGACTCCAACGAATACTGACAAACTCTATTATTTGCAGCATAGCTGGAAAATTGCTTTAAAGGAAGAAGTGGAATACAGGAATAACGGAAATACCCCGTATTATCAGACAAAGTATTTCTATGATAATGAGAAGTCTATGTTTCCTACTCGTATTGTTCGTATTGGATCGGACGGTATTGAACGGATCGAGGTTGTAAAACGGGTAATGGACATGGCAAATGTGGCAGATTCTGTTTTTATCAAAATGAAAGAAGCTCGTTTGCTTTCTCCTGTAATAAAATTGCAAAACTTGATTGATGGGAAACTGACCAATGAAACAGTATATCGATATCAATCGGATGGGAAGGGAAAGCCGGGATCTATAGTTTTGGCGGAAGAACTGACTTATACTCCTGACACTCCGAAAGTGTATCTTTCTGCTGTTATTGATACACTGTTATTTATTTATGGGGATGATAAATATGTGGTGGAAGCCTCTCATCGTTATGTTAGACAAAAGGAATTCCGGTTACGGGTAGAAACTGAAGGAAGAACGGCAGCGAAAAGCTATGCTTACGATGACTACGGGAAATTATTGATGGAAAGCGATGCGAACAGAATTGCGGTAAGTGACAAATATAAAGGAGCGAATGTGACAGTAAATGGGGCTGAAATTAACAGCGTATTGAAGTCTTTAAGAAAGTATAGGTATTTTTTTAATCAAGAAGAAGGAGTTTTTGAAGAAATAGAAGATAAACAATTCCTTCGTTTTTTAGCTTCAGCGGAAAATGACTTGATCTCTTCATTTATGTTGGAAATAATAAAAAATAGACCGGATTTAAGTATAGCTAGAAACTATTATGAACATATCGAAGAGAATGGTTACAAAGCATTAAGCGTATTTGTATATGAGTATGAACGGCTTATGAAACTCTATCCTGAATCCAGCGATTATTTAAGAGGTTTTTTAAATGAGGTGGAAGCATTATTCAGATTTGACAAACTTGAGCTTTTTAATTTTTTCTATTTAAAATTCAACGTTGCCAACAACGGGTTTGCTAATCTTCCACAATTAACTCCTCTTTCAGGTGTTCAATACATAAAATTATATATATTGGACGGCAATGAAACTGCTTCGGGAGTTATTGCTCATTCTGGTGGAAAGACTTCATATACCGTTGAGAGTGTTTCTTCCTCTAAACTGAAAATATACACTATATATTTGGGGGAGTATTCCGATATAACTTCTGTCACGACCTTAGGTCAAGGTTCTTACATGGCACTCGTCCCCGAAGGAGCCAATTTTGAAGCTATCTCTTATAATGAAGATGGCACGATATACGCTCGTTTCGATCAAAGTGGAAATGTAGAGTATTACACTTACGATTCCGTAGGGAGAGTGACCAAAGTAGAAGATCAGTACGGAAATATTCTGAAAATATACGAACACAACCAATCCATTAATGAATAAATTAGATATTTAATATGAAAACAGTAAAGATAAAACGAGCAGTAAGCCTGCTTTGTCTGCTTTTTTTCTCTCTTTTTATGAATGGGCAACAAGCGACAAGCTATACGAAAGCACGTAATTATACAGCAGAAGAAATTTATCTGGACGAAAGTTCCCGAATGGACAGGAATGCGGTACGAACTGTTCATAATATAGTCTATACCGACGGTTTCGGGTTCAAGCAACAGGAGATACAAGTAAACGGTAGCCCTGTGGATAATGCCGACTTGGTATTTTCTTACGCTTATAGTACAATGGGCAAGATTGAAAAAGAATACCTGCCGTATGCGAAAAACGATAACGGAGGCGCCTTTGATACTCTTTCTTCGGAACGTTGGAGCATGTATGGCACGGAAGAGCAGTCTTATGCCTATCATCTGACTCAATATGAGGACAACCCGCTGATGCGTGTATCCCGACAGATGGGGCCTGGTAAGGTATGGCACATTGCTGGTAAGAGTGTTCAATCCATTTATGGGATGAATGGGGAGGACGAGGTGAAGCACTACAAGGTAGCTCCCGATGGTTTGTTGACTATTTCTGGATTCTATGAAGCAGGAAAACTGGAAACCGTTGCCAAAACGGATGAAGACGGATGTCAGAGTATAACCTATACCGATTCCGATAAACGTATCATTCAGATTACATCTGTCAACGGTGAAGATAGTTTGAGAACTTGCTATGTGTATGATGATCGTAGCCGCCTTCGTTATGTCCTCTCTCCGGAAGCTGATCATCGGTTGGAAGCGGAAACGGATACGGTGGATGTCTCTGTCTTAAAAAGTCTGGTCTATACGTATGAGTACGATAACCGGGACCGCCTGATATCAAAATGTCTTCCGGGTTGCGAACCCGTTTATATGATTTATGATAGACGTGATCGTATAGCATTGGCCCAAGATGGAAAACAACGGAACGCTGATGCAAGGAAATGGAGTTATTTTCTTTATGATTGCCATAACCGCGTGATAGAAGAAGGCGAGGTGCAACTCTCTTCCGAACAGTCTCTTAGTGAACTCCGTCAATCGGCATGGGAAAGTGCGCGTTATCTTCCCGAGGGCATCCGTACGCCTTTGCAATATACAGTGTATGATAGCTATGAGCCGACGGAAAACGTGATAAGTCATTTCTTTGTTCCGGTTATCGGATATGATACGCTATATAATGTATATCCTACCGGTTTGGTAACAAGTGTAAAGGTACGTCTCCTCGGTACAGACGATTGGATAACAGAAACCACTTACTATGATACCCGTTCTCGTGCCATTCAGATTTTTTCCCATTATCCCGGAAAAGGATCACGACAGACTGATATTGCATACGACTTTACGGGTAATGTGTTGAAGCTAAGGGATAAAACTGGAGCAAACGTCTTGGAAACCATATACAAATATGATGAAAGAGGTAGATTGTTGACTAAAGACAATACTTGGAACGGAACGTCTTCCGACAAAGTGGTTTATACGTATGACAGGTTAGGTCGCCTGACGGGCAAGAGATATAATGACGTATGGACAGAAAGCCTCTCTTATAATATCCGCGGCTGGCTGACAGGAATAGAGAGCCCGCACTTCTCACAAATGCTACACTATACAGACGGATCAGGTACTCCTTGTTATAATGGAAATATCAGCAGTACAATATGGAAAACAGAAAACGGTTCGTTCAAAGGATATCAGTATGTATACGACGGATTTTCCCGTCTGAAAGACGCAAAGTATGGTGAAGGTATCCTGCTGAGTGACAATGTCGGTCGTTTTGACGAGCAAATCACGAACTATGATAGGAACGGAAATATCCTCTCACTGCTTCGCTACGGACAGACTTCTACCGCTGGCTACGGACTGGTTGATAACTTGAATCTGACCTATGCGGGAAATCAGTTACAATCGGTCTATGATAACGCCACTCATTCCGTGTACGGCAATGGTATGGAGTTTAAGAACGGTGCAACGGAGAGTATAGAGTATGTTTACGATGAAAATGGTAACTTAACGCAAGATTTGAATAAACAGATAGTTGTTATTCAATATAATTTATTAGATTTGCCAGAGAAAGTTGAGTTTGAGAATGGTAACAGTATCTTTTACCTCTATTCAGCTGACGGAACGAAATTTCGTTCTACTTATGTTTTAGGTAATGATACGACTGTCGTCTCTTATTTTGGCAATGCGATCTATGAGAATGATGTGTTAGTCCGAATGCTGACTTCGGATGGATATATAACACCTTCCGATGACAAGTTTCATTATTTCTGTTGCGACCATCAGGGCAATATTCGTGTTGTACTTGCGCAGAACGGGACAATGGAAGAAGTGAATGATTATTATCCTTTCGGAAGTTTACTTTCTTCATTTGTAAATTCCGTTCAGCCTTATAAGTATAATGGGAAAGAATTGGATCGTAAAAACGGATTGGATTGCTATGATTACGGGTCGAGAATGTATGATGCGACGTTGGGTAGATGGCATACGGTGGATCCGATGGCAGAACTTTATTGTGAAACCAGTCCATACAATTATTGTGGTAATAATCCTGTAAATAGATTTGATCCTGACGGAATGGATTATTGGAGCACAAATAATTCGGCTGAGATTGCCCGTTTTATGGATGCTCTTCGTTTCAATAATAGTTCTATCCTGGAGAGGTTTAACTTTAGCTCGTGGGATCATGCTACGGATGGTGAGTTCACAGGCAATTTGACATTCAACGATGAAACAAATACTTTTTATTCAAGTTATGGTATTGTTGAAGATGGAGTCCCTACTAGAGTTGGTGTTTCTGTAAAAGCATCCAATGTTTGGGAAGGTGGAGCTTCAATAGATGGAGGTAAAGGAAGATGGTATCGAAAAGCATCTGGTAGCCTGAACAATGTATATCCTGAGTTTGGGATTCTTACTTTTGCAAGAGGGATAGCTAATCTGTTATACAAGGGGGGGCAGAAGTTACCTGTTCAGATACACCACTTTGCTACAAATAAAAACTCTAAATATACGAAAAAGATGGCAGATATCGCTCAAATTTATGGATTAAAGCTAGATGAGGCTTGGAACAAAATGGCACTTCCGCATTTGGGAAGACATCCAAACGCATATCATGAGTTTGTATTGAGAGGTATGAAACAAGCTAGTATGGAAGCCGGTGGAAATCCTAAAAAGTTTTTGAAACTCTATAATAAATATGTGAAACAAAAAGTTATTAATAATCCCAATTTATTAAATAAATCAGGTTGGAAATGAAAAAATATTATTGTGTATATTGGAGAGATAATCCAGAGATTGCAAGTGCATGTTATGAGGATGAAAGTCTATTCGATTATGAGTTAATATCTCGGTTGGAAGGCAAAAATGAAATGCCGTTAGATTTTAAATTGAGAAGAATTAAGGAGGGAAAAGATGGCTTAACTATTGATGACAATACAGTAATAGTAAAAGATGTTTGGCAGGATTATCAGCCTAATAGCTTAGTGTGGCCTATAATGTCTGAAAAGTTTAAAAGTATAATTGAAGCGAGTTTGAAAGGCAATGAGCAAATAGATTGGATTACTTGCAATCTTAGAAATTTAGGTGAAACTAGAGAGTATTACATTTTGCGCTTCAATAAGCAAATGGATGTGCTGGACAAGAAGAAAACATTATTTATGGATGAAAGAAAAGAAAGTGTAATAAAGCCTGTCTTTTCTTTCTCTAAGATTAAAAATTACAGTTTGTTTGTATGTCCTTCATCCTATAATTTTTGGAAAATACCTTCTTCATTCTATGTTAATGAAGAAATAAAAAAGAAAATACAAAAAGAAAAATTAACAGGAATAGAGTTCGAAAAGGCGATTATAACGGAATAGATATTTCTGAACCATATTGTGATTTAGTTAATCATATTCGATAACCGTATTTGATGCTTGCCCTGACATGAGAACTCTTAATTAGGGATATTCAGTAAATAAAAAACATAAGGCAACTACTTCATTGCGAATTAGTTGCCTTTTTTGTATCTTTAAGCATTTCCCCGTAAATACAGTTTGACGACTAAAACGGGGGTAATTAAAAATAAAAACACATGGTAAAGATACGAAAAATTTCAGAAATTGAACCTACTTTAGGTTTTACAGAATTTGATATTCTCGAAAAATATCGTCAAAGTTTTGAAAAGAGTGAATTGGGGCGTCTTCATTCTCTTTTTCCTTTCTCCGAACTGGCTCAACAAATGGATTTACATGAATCTCGTCTGGGTCGTAAAAGTTATTTTTCTCCTGAAGGTAAAATCGCCTTAATGGTCTTGAAGTCCTATACTAACTTTTCAGATTCACAACTGATTGAACATTTAAACGATAATATTCATTACCAGTTATTTTGTGGTGTTCAGATTGATCCTCTTCATCCACTGACCAATCCTAAAATCGTCAGTGCAATTCGTCAGGAACTAGCAGATCGCCTTGATATTGAGTCCCTCCAGCCTATTCTGGCTGACCGTTGGAAACCTTATCTTGAGGACCTTCATGTCTGTATGACCGATGCCACCTGTTATGAAAGTCATCTGCGTTTCCCTACTGATGTCAAACTCTTATGGGAAGGTATTGTATGGCTTCATCGTCATCTGTGCAAACATTGCCGGACATTGCACATACAACGTCCCCGTAACAAGTATCTTGATGTAAGCCGTGCCTACCTTGCTTACAGTAAACTGCGTAAACGCAGGAAATCACAGACTCGTATGGTTAAACGCAGACTACTTCAGTTATTGGAAAAGTTACTGGACCAGCTGGAGCAGCTTCATTCATCCTACAGGCACAGGCTTACACTATCCTCTGATTATCAAAGACGTTTCTCGGTCATACAGACGGTCCTTGAGCAAGGGAAGAATTTATTTGCAGGTAAAAAAGTGCCTAACCGTATCGTGAGTATCGACCGGCATTACCTTCGCCCCATTATCAGAGGCAAGGAAACCAAATCCGTTGAATTCGGAGCCAAAGTCAACAATATACAGATAGATGGAATCTCCTTTATAGAACATATCTCCTTTAAGGCTTTTAACGAAGGAGTACGTTTAAAAGACTGTATTCATCTGCAACAACAACTGATCAAGGTTAGGGTTAAGGCGCTTGCAGCGGATTCAATCTATGCTAATAATGCCAACCGGAAATTTTGTACAAAATATCATATAAGTACTTCCTTTAAGCGTAAGGGCAGAGCGGCCAAAGATGAGCCGCTTCGGAAGATCTTACGGTCGGAACTTAGCCGTGAAAGAGCTACCCGTCTGGAAGGAAGTTTTGGTACACAGAAACAACATTACTCACTGGCTAGGATAAAAGCCAGAAACAGAAAAACGGAAATTCTTTGGATTTTCTTTGGAATACATACGGCCAACGCGATATGTATGATAGAAAAGGTTGAAAAGAAAAAAAGAGCGGCAGCATAATCAGACTGAAATAAGAACAGAAGAGGAGAGGTTTTTAACTTCACCTAAAAAAGTATGTGCATAACGCAGTGTTGCGAAGAAAAAACAACAATATGTAAATAATATTCTTGTAAAAAGATAGAAGAATCGAGAATTTGCCAAGAAAAATACAGAGAAAAGTTCACGAAAAGGAGAGCTGATCTCTGTATTTATAAGAAAGAGGGACATTTACTGAATATCCCTAATTATTAGTTTCATGTCAGGTTTTTTTTGCATTACTCTGGGTTAAATCAAGATGGATAGCACTTCGATGTACAAATAGGTAGCAAATACACAAGAAAAGGAGTTTGCGTTGTCATTTTGCAGCAACTTTATTCAAGAAAATATAAATATATGTTTTTGGATAAATTAAGAATATTGTAATTATAAGTTTTGATTCTTATGTATATTATCGATAATAAGGAAGGCCAAGTTATAAAAGAAATAGGCTTAAACTAGCCCATTGATTGGTGTTTATCAAATAGATGATAACAAAATGCTCGTTTTGGAAGAAACTTATATTAGAACAGTTAACCCTTATGGGGAAATTGTTTAAGATATGACGACTGATTTAATTGATGATTTTAATATTCAGGATGATGTACTATATGTATTCGCTGATAATAATAAGTACACATATAAATTATAGCGTCCTATTCTAGTATAAAGTGAGGGAGCGTAAAATAAACTGTGTCAAGCCTTCTTTTCTCTAAAATCTCTTCGGTCGGGGAACGCCCAGCGGCAAGGGGCGGGACCACCCGTCCCGACGAGCGACAAAATTAGATTAAAATCAATCGTTCTCCAAATTTAATTGCTAATTATTGTGCGATTATAGCCCAATTAGCAATAGGCATAGTCCACTTTTTACGTACGTTCCGGTAAGCAAGATAAACCAATTTTTCAAGGGCTGTATCCGTAGGGAATACGCCCTTGTTTTTGGTAACCTTACGAATCTGCCGATGATATCCTTCAACAGTATTAGTAGTGTAGATAAGTGTTCTAATACCTTGAGTAAATTGGAAATACGCAGATAGCCGTTCCCAATTATCCCTCCATGATTTTATCACAATAGGATAAAGTTTTCCCCATTTCTTATCCAAATTATCCAGTTCCATTTCAGCTGTTTCTTTGCTTACAGCTTTGTAAACAAGTTTAAGGTCTTTCATAAATTCCTTTTGATTCTTGCTGGCTACGTATTTGATGGAGTTGCGAATTTGGTGGACAATACAAAGTTGGACAGTAGTATCAGGATAAACACTCGCAATAGCATCAGGAAAACCTTTCAGGCCATCTACACAAGCTATCAGAATATCCTTCACACCACGATTCTGAAGATCCGTAAGGACGGACAACCAAAAATTAGCGCCTTCGCTATGAGCAATATACATCCCTAAAAGTTCTTTATGACCTTCCGAGTCTATTCCCAAAACATTATAGATAGCGCGGCTGACAGACTGACCGCGATCATCCATTACTTTATAATGAATAGCATCCATGAAAACAATGGGGTAAACAGAATCAAGACTGCGAGACTTCCAAGCCTTTATTTCCGGAAGTACACGATCGGTGATTGAACTGATTGTATCGGCAGATACACGATTACCTAAGTTTTCCTCCATCCAATCATTGATTTGACGCGTACTGTTACCCAAAGCATACAAACCGATAATACGATCAGAAACGCTCTCCGCAAGAACCGTTTCACGCTTCTTTATAAACTGAGGATCAAAGCTGGAATTACGATCACGGGGAGTGGAAACAGTAACCTCCCCTAAGGGAGTTTGAACCTGCTTATGCATCCTGCCATTACGGCGATTACCCTCTTCACGCTCTGTTGGACTAAGATGCGCATCCATCTCACCTTCCAAGGCGGCGTTAAGAATACTTTCTAAAAGAGGAGCAAAAGCACCATCTTTACCTAACAAGGATTTACCCGATTTAAGTTGTTCGAGAGCCTTGTTCTTAATACTTTCAAAATCAAATTCTTCGTTCATAAAAAAAAACTGTGTTAGCAAAGTTAATTCTTTTTTCTTTCCTGACACAGTTTAAATTACATTCTCTAAAGTGACTTGGAAATCAATTTAGTTAACCATGTTCGAGTCTTATTATGTTTTGTGAAATATTCTTTTAAGTCATGACTTCCGGTATGGATCAGCTTTGAACTTTGATACATACCGGTTTCTTTTTGTTTTAGAGTCTGTTTAAATTTTCCTCAATAATAATTTTATAGTTGCCAATTTGACCATTTCCTCTGCTGAATCGAATGTTGTCTCTTCCATTTTTCCGCCTTGTCGAAATGTTAATAGTCTATCATGGTCTCGTCAACCCAGCTACAGAAACATGGGCTTTTCCGTTAATCTGACTTTTTAATCTTTCTTCAAAAAGATATCTTGTCCCGATATGAGCTGTCAAAACTACTCTCATCTTGTATCGGGAGCAACTCTTCTATTAAAAGTCCTTAACGAAAGCCCAATCCATCACTTTTTATTTGTTTCTTTGCACCAAATTCGGGTATAGTGTTGTCTTGTCATTCGAGGCGGCTCTTAATTTTGCTTAGAAATTAATGGAGAAACTCAGTATAAATGCTTGTCCGGTGTGTGGCGGTACGCACTTGAAACGCGTCATGACTTGTACGGATTTTTATGCTTCGGGCGAACAGTTTGAACTGTATTCGTGTGAAGACTGTGGATTTACATTCACACAAGGAGTTCCCGTGGAAGCAGAGATAGGCAAGTATTATGAGACTCCCGACTACATCTCCCACACTGATACGCGCAAGGGAGCGATGAATAATATCTACCATTACGTACGTTCTTATATGCTGGGTCGCAAAGCGCGTCTGGTAGCCAAGGAAGCGCATCGCAAGACGGGGCGTTTGCTCGATATAGGTACGGGAACCGGTTATTTTTCCGATACAATGGTTCGTCGGGGATGGAAGGTAGAGGCAGTGGAGAAAAGTCCGCAGGCACGTGAGTTTGCAAAAACACATTTCGAACTGGATGTAAAGCCCGAATCGGCTCTGAAAGAGTTTGCTCCTGCTAGTTTTGATGTCATCACTCTCTGGCATGTGATGGAGCATCTCGAATCTTTGAATGAGACTTGGGAGACGCTTCGCGAACTGCTGACAGAAAAAGGAGTATTGATTGTGGCAGTACCCAACTGCTCTTCTTATGATGCCAAGCGCTACGGTGAGTATTGGGCGGCTTATGACGTTCCCCGCCATCTTTGGCATTTCACTCCGGGCACTATACAACAGTTGGCTTCCCGCCATGGTTTTATTATGGCGGCACGTCATCCGATGCCGTTCGATGCGTTTTACGTATCTATGTTGAGCGAGAAACATCGTGGCAGTTCATGCAGTTTCCTGAAAGGGATGTTTGCCGGGACGTTGGCCTGGTTCAATGCTTTGGGAAGGAAAGAACGCAGCAGTTCAATGATTTATGTATTCCGAAAAAAGAGATAACGCATGGGAAATCAAAACAAATATAAGTCAGGTTCGATTTTCGACATGCAGTTCATCACGTCGAGTATCAGTACGACACTGGTATTGCTGTTGCTCGGACTGGTTGTCTTTTTTGTATTGACAGCGCACAATCTTTCCGTATATGTCCGCGAGAATATCAGTTTCTCCGTTCTTATCAGCGACGACATGAAGGAAGCGGATATACTGAAACTTCAGAAGAAGCTGAATCAGGAACCTTTCGTGAAACAATCCGAATATATCTCTAAAAAACAAGCACTGAAAGAACAGACGGAAGCAATGGGAACCGATCCGGAAGAATTTCTGGGCTATAACCCTTTTACCGCTTCCATCGAAATCAAACTCCATTCTGACTATGCCAACTCGGACAGCATTGCGAAGATAGAGAAAATGATTAAAAAGAATACCAACATACAAGATGTGCTCTATCGAAAGGAGTTGATTGACGCCGTGAATGATAACATACGAAATATCAGTCTGGTACTGCTTGCCTTGGCGGTCGTGCTTACTTTTATTTCTTTTGCCCTGATAAACAATACCATAAGACTGGCTATTTACTCCAAACGCTTCCTTATTCACACCATGAAACTGGTAGGGGCGAGTTGGGGATTTATCCGGGGGCCATTCCTTCGAAAGAATGTATGGAGCGGGATATTGGCAGCCATCGTTGCCGATTCCATATTGATGGGAACCGCCTATTGGGCTGTGACATACGAACAGGAATTGCTTCAGGTCATCACGCCTGAAGTCATGTTGATAGTCTGTGCAAGCGTATTGGCGTTTGGAATTGTAATAACGTGGCTATGCGCCTATTTCTCCATGAATAAATACTTGAGAATGAAAGCGAACAGCCTGTACTATATTTAAAAAAAAATAAACTATGTCTGACAAGCAGAAATTTGCCTTTGATAAAGTGAACTTTATCTTGCTCGCAATAGGGATGGCGATTGTTATTATCGGCTTTCTATTGATGACGGGACCTACATCGTCCGAAACGCTTTTTGAACCCGATATTTTCAGTGTACGCAGAATCAAGGTAGCGCCGGTCGTTTGCCTGTTTGGCTTTATATCTATGATTTATGCAGTATTGCGCAAACCTAAAACACAAAAAACAGAAGAATAAAAATGGGGGATTTAACAACATTTGAGACGATTATTATTGCTATTGTAGAAGGGCTGACCGAGTTTTTACCGGTTTCTTCTACAGGACACATGATTATTACACAAAACATACTAGGGGTAGAAAGTACGGAATTTGTAAAAGCGTTTACTGTAATTATTCAGTTTGGCGCAATTCTTTCAGTAGTCTGCCTTTACTGGAAACGTTTTTTCCGGTTGAACCATACACCGGCTCCTGCAGGCGCTTCTGCTTTGAAGTGTTTTCTGCATAAATTCGATTTTTACTGGAAGCTGCTGGTGGCTTTTATTCCTGCTGCAATTTTGGGTTTCCTGTTTAGCGATAAGATAGACGAGATGCTCGAAAGTGTAGCGATAGTAGCAGTGATGCTGGTAATCGGTGGTATATTCATGCTGTTCTGCGATAAGATTTTTTCGAAGGGAAGTAAAGATACCGTGCTGACAGAAAAAAAGGCATTCAATATCGGTTTGTTTCAATGTATTGCAATGATACCGGGTGTATCCCGTTCGATGGCTACCATCGTCGGAGGTATGGCCCAGAAACTGACTCGTAAGGATGCTGCTGAGTTTTCATTCTTTCTTGCCGTGCCAACTATGTTTGCGGCAACTGGCTACAAGGTCTTGAAACTCTTCCTGGATGGTGGAACCGAGATTCTTGTCAACAACATGCCGGCACTTATTATCGGTAATGTGGTGGCTTTTGTCGTTGCTTTGCTGGCTATCAAGTTCTTTATTAGCTTTGTTACGAAATATGGCTTTAAAGCATTTGGCTGGTACAGAATTATAGTTGGCGGAATCATTCTGGTAATGCTGTTGCTTGGATATAACTTAGAAATTGGCTGATGAATTTTAAAAAAGGAGAAGTACTGTTTTTCAATAAACCTTTCGGATGGACTTCATTTAAAGTAGTAGGGCATGCCCGCTATCATATTTGCCGCCGGATAGGAGTGAAAAAACTAAAAGTCGGCCATGCCGGAACACTGGACCCGCTTGCAACAGGGGTGATGATTGTATGTACAGGCAAGGCAACCAAACGAATAGAAGAGTTTCAATATCATACGAAGGAGTATGTTGCAACGTTGCGTTTGGGTGCCACTACTCCGTCATACGATTTGGAACATGAAATAGATGCCACCTACCCTACCAAACATATCACGAGGGAACTGGTGGAAGAAGTGCTGACGCATTTTATCGGTGCCATCGATCAGGTACCTCCTGCTTTCTCTGCCTGTATGGTAGACGGTAAGCGTGCTTACGAACTGGCCCGGAAAGGAGAAGAAGTCGAACTAAAAGCAAAACAGCTTGTTATCGACGAGATTGAATTGCTGGAATGTCGTCTGGATGATCCGGAACCGATGATTCAAATCCGTGTCGTATGCAGCAAAGGGACTTATATCCGTGCCCTGGCCCGCGACATCGGTGAAGCACTCCATAGCGGAGCTCACCTGACAGGATTGATCCGCACCCGCGTAGGTGATGTCCGGTTGGAAGACTGCCTGAACCCCGAACACTTTAAAGAGTGGATCGACGGACAGGAGATAGAAAATGAGGAAGAAAATAATTAACGTAATAAGGAATAGATATGAAATTATCACAATTCAAATTTAAGTTACCCGAGGATAAGATCGCTCTACATCCTATGAAATATAGGGATGAGTCGCGTTTGATGGTATTGCATCGTAATACAGGTAAGATTGAGCACAAGATGTTCAAAGATGTGTTGGACTACTTTGATGATAAAGATGTGTTTATATTCAATGATACGAAGGTGTTTCCTGCCCGCTTGTATGGTAACAAGGAGAAGACAGGTGCTCGTATCGAGGTATTCTTGTTGCGTGAGTTGAATGAAGAACTTCGTTTATGGGACGTATTGGTTGATCCGGCACGTAAGATACGTATCGGTAACAAGCTGTATTTCGGTCCGGACGATTCAATGGTGGCTGAAGTGATTGATAACACCACTTCTCGCGGGCGTACGCTCCGTTTCCTTTACGACGGACCTCATGACGAGTTCAAAAAGGCACTGTATTCTTTGGGTGAAACTCCACTCCCCCACTCTATTATCAACCGTCCTGTAGAACCGGAAGATGCTGAACGCTTCCAGTCAATTTTCGCAAAGAACGAAGGTGCGGTGACTGCCCCGACTGCTAGTTTGCACTTCAGCCGTGAGTTGATGAAACGTCTGGAAATCAAAGGTGTGGACTTTGCATATATCACTCTGCACGCCGGTCTGGGTAACTTCCGCGACATCGACGTAGAGGACTTGACGAAGCATAAGATGGATTCAGAACAAATGTTTGTAAACGAAATGGCGGTGAAAACTGTGAATCGTGCCAAAGATAACGGTAGAAATGTATGTGCGGTAGGTACGACAGTGATGCGTGCTATTGAAAGCGCAGTCAGCACCGACGGACATCTCAAGGAATTTGAAGGATGGACTAACAAGTTTATCTTCCCTCCATATGAATTTACCGTAGCCAATTCAATGATTTCCAATTTCCACATGCCGCTTTCTACCTTACTGATGATTGTAGCTGCTTTCGGTGGTTATGATCAAGTGATGGATGCTTATCATGTAGCATTGAAAGAAGGTTACCGTTTCGGCACGTATGGAGATGCAATGCTGATTTTGGACAAATAATGGCAAAAGTTTATCTGGGACTCGGCACTAACCTCGGAGATAAAGAACAAAATCTTCGGGATGCCGTGCAAAAAATAGAAGAGCAGGTGGGGAAAATAGTTTCCCTGTCTGCTTTTTACATA
Source organism: Bacteroides sp. BFG-606 (assembly GCF_024788145.1). Classification (NCBI taxonomy): domain Bacteria; kingdom Pseudomonadati; phylum Bacteroidota; class Bacteroidia; order Bacteroidales; family Bacteroidaceae; genus Bacteroides; species Bacteroides sp. BFG-606. Next base: position 1,323,457 of record NZ_JANUIL010000001.1, read on the forward strand.
ACTGCCCCTTGGGGATTTTCTTCCGATAACAGTTTCCTGAATGCAGCAGTTTGTGTAGATACCGGATTGACTCCCATAGACGTTTTACAGAGAACGCAGGCAATTGAACAGGAATTGGGACGTACGAAGAAATCCGTCAACGGTATATATAGCGACCGCCTGATTGATATTGACCTGTTGCTTTATGATGATTTGATACTTTCCACCACTTCTCCCTCCGGAGCGAAGTTGATCCTCCCCCATCCGTTGATGGCAGAACGTGACTTCGTTATGAAGCCGCTGGCAGAAATTGCTCCCGGATTAGTGCATCCGGTACTTGGAAAAACGATGAAGGAACTTACTTCTTCTTTTTCTCCGCAATAAACACCGGCAAATAGGCAATGCATCCTACCAATACTGCATACAACAAATGAATCTCCTGAAACGGCTTGTCGATGAAATGGCAGACAATGGCATAGATAGCAATCGTGAAGCCTATATAAAGTGCCAACACCAAAAGCGTTTTAAATTTCTTATTTAGAATCATTATAAATCTATTTATGTGTTAAATACAGGGCAAAGATACTCATAATCTCCGAAATCTCTTTATCTTTGTACCCGAAATGAAAGTGTGGACAGATTTGAGTAGCTTGCAACCACGGAAAAAAATGCTAAAACACGTCTGATTGACGCCTTTCGGTTTATCCTTTGCAGCACTCGCCTCTCCTACTCTCTCTCATTTTTTAATTTTCAATTTTTAATTCTTAATTTAAAAAGATGGGATACTTATTTACATCCGAATCGGTGTCAGAAGGACACCCCGACAAGGTAGCCGATCAAATATCGGATGCCGTGCTTGACAAACTGTTGGCTTACGACCCCAGTTCGAAAGTAGCTTGCGAAACACTAGTGACTACCGGACAAGTGGTGCTAGCGGGTGAAGTGAAAACTAAAGCGTACGTTGACCTCCAGCTCATCGCACGCGAAGTGATTAAGAAAATCGGTTATACCAAAGGAGAGTACATGTTCGAAAGTAACTCTTGTGGCGTACTTTCCGCTATTCATGAGCAAAGCCCCGATATCAACCGTGGTGTAGAGCGTCAGGACCCGATGGAACAGGGTGCAGGCGACCAGGGTATGATGTTTGGCTACGCTACCAATGAAACGGAAAACTACATGCCGCTTTCTCTTGATCTGGCACACCGCATTCTGCAAGTGCTGGCCGACATTCGTCGTGAAGGAAAGGTGATGACTTACCTCCGCCCCGATGCCAAAAGCCAGGTTACTATTGAATATGATGACAACGGAACTCCTGTTCGCATTGATACAATCGTTGTTTCTACGCAACATGATGACTTTATCCAACCGGAAGATGATTCTCAAGCTGCCCAGTTGAAAGCTGACGAAGAAATGCTGTCTATCATCCGTCGTGATGTGATCGAGATTCTGATGCCTCGTGTCATTGCTTCTATCCATCACGATAAAGTGTTGGCGCTGTTTAATGATAAAATCATTTATCATGTGAATCCTACGGGCAAGTTCGTAATTGGTGGTCCTCACGGAGATACCGGTTTGACAGGTCGTAAGATTATCGTTGATACTTATGGTGGCAAAGGTGCTCACGGTGGTGGTGCTTTCTCCGGAAAAGATCCTAGCAAGGTAGACCGTAGCGCAGCTTATGCGGCGCGTCATATTGCTAAGAATATGGTAGCGGCAGGCGTAGCAGATGAAATGCTTGTACAGGTGAGCTATGCTATCGGTGTGGCTCGTCCGATCAATATCTTTGTAGATACTTATGGTCGTTCCCACGTCAATATGACGGATGGTGAGATTGCCCGCGTTATCGACCAGTTGTTCGATCTTCGCCCGAAAGCAATCGAAGAACGTCTGAAACTTCGTAATCCTATTTATCAGGAAACAGCCGCTTACGGCCATATGGGACGTGAACCGCAAGTGGTAACGAAGAAATTCTTCTCTCGCTACGAAGGGGACAAAACTGTGGAAGTAGAACTCTTTACATGGGAGAAACTTGACTACGTAGATAAAATTAAAGCTGCTTTTGGTCTGTAAAATAGTCTGAAAGCGAGCTTAGCTCGTTCAGTAAGAGCCACAACCTCAACTCCTTTTGGTAGGAAATAGAGGTTGTGGCTCTTGATTTTAAATAAGTTATATTTAAATAAATGTCTTTTGGATATTAATCTTCTTTTGCCGGAATTTGTTACTTTTGCCCCGTAAATAAACGACTGCCTAATGAAAACAAGATGTTGTTGTTCTAAACGCTATTTATTGGTGTTTTTTAGTTTACTTGTCAGCGTAGGTAGCATTCTGATGTCTGTCTTTCTATCTTCCTGCTCTTCTTCGGTGAAGAGTCCATTGCTACTATCTGCTGACTCATTGATGGAAATATATCCTGATAGTGCATTATCTATTTTGGAATCAATTTCCTCCCCACTGAAATTGCCACGTGCCGACAGAGCACTTTATGCGCTATTGCTTACGCAAGCAAGGCATAAAAATTATATTGCTTTAGAGGATGATTCGCTGATAAAAACGGCTGTTGAATACTATGGTGATAAGAAGAAAAGTGTACGTGCTGCAAAAGCTCATTATTATTGGGGAGCTACCTATCGAGAGAAAGGATATACTTCTTTTGCTGTAGAAGAATATTTGGCTGCAATTCGACTGATGCCTGTTCGAGATGAATTTTTAGCAATGATATATGATAATCTTGCAGAGTGCTATGCAAAAGATGGTTTGAATAGTGTGGCTATGGAGGCTTATCGTGCAGCTTATCAGATATTAAAAGGCGAAAGTGCACAGGTATACCCATTGAGAGGGATCGCAGGTGTATTTTTCTCACAAGGTGAAAAAGATAGTGCATTATGTTATTATCAACAAGCCCTTGATTGTGCATTGACAATGCAGAATTCTAGTATGATAGGTGCAATTTATCATGACTTTGCTATGGTTTATAATGAAGAAAAAGATTATATCCGAGCAGATCAATATATATCAAAAGCTATTCTTGTAATGGGGCAGGATGAAGCGACTAATGCTTATTTGTTAAAAGCTGAAATTATGCTTAATTTAAATAAGCTTGATTCTGCGAGTTATTTTTTTAATAAAGATATGGATTATCTCGATATTAATGGAAGGGCTGTGTGTTATGATGGAATGTATCAAGTGGCAAAGAGAAAAGGTCAATGGGAAGCTGCGATGAAAAATATGGATGCATATAAGGTTCTTTATGATTCTATTCAAGTTATGGCTGACAATGAGGAACTTAACCGGCTCATGGATAAACATCAATTGGAGGAACATAAAAGGTTGTTGTCTGAGCGTACAAAAACATTGGTTTTTAGTTTAGTTACTACATTTTTTTCTTTGATGATTATATGTATCTTTTGGTTTATGTGGAATGATAGGCAAAGGAAGAAGTATTATATTGATTTACAACACGAATTAACTCAAAAACGAGTAGATACAATGTTGTTGAAAGAGGAGGAGGTTTCTGAATCGAATAAGGAACATATAAATAAGAAAAGGTCAGATCTGACGGAACAACAGATTCAATTGTGTATATCTGTACTTAAGACTACTAATTGTTACGATCAATTGGAAGCATTAGAGGGAGCGACTCCTAAACAGTTATTGGCAATGCGTAGCTTGAGGAAGGAAATACGTTCTGATATTTCTAACGCTTTTGTTGATGTGATGATGAATCTTAAGGAGCGCTGCCCCGCTTTAACTGGCGATGATATATTTTTTTGTGTTCTTTCACTGCTTTGTTGTTCAAAGACTGTTGTGATGGAGTTGATGGATGCTACATCAGATGCTCTTAAAACACGTAAAAATCGTATAAAGAACAAAATGGATACGCAAATTTTCGAACGGGTGTTTGGCGTTGATAATCAGTGAAATATGACAGATATTTCTTGGCTGTTTTGTTTTTAAGCAACTGTGTGTTACCATTGTTACCACATAAAAATCGTTTCTTTTGCTTCATCTGTGTATTTTTGAAGCGAAATTTTAAACTCAATTATTATGAAAGCTAAATTTTTTCCTCTTTTGTTATTGATTGTTTTGCTTCAAATGAGTATGTTTTCTTATGCGCATGAGATGATATCTGCACGGCAGATTAAATTGAGAACTAAGACTGAGGTACAACACCGGTCTATTCCTATCTCTCCTGCTGCTTGTATTGAAAACTCATTGTTGTCTATTGACCTTCTTTCTACTGTTCCTACTGTAACCGTTACCATCAAAGATGCAGAAACAGGAGAAGTAGTTTATACATCTACTGATATAAATGTAGATAAGGTTTATATTGATCTTGCAGGTGAGGAAAAAGGTAAATATACTTTGGAGATACAACTTCCGAAGGAAGCCTTTATCGGAGATTTTGAATTAGATTAAATCTTTGGATATATATTATTTGCAACTAACATAAGATGATATACCTAAATCATTAACTGTTGAAGCCCCGCTGTTGAAATATATGGCGCATTGCTGAAATGACGATTTAGATGACCGAAAGGGGAAAGAATCGGTTCACTTTTATTCGTGGGCTTAATAAGCCTTGTGAAAGGCCCATAAAGGTATATTGAAACGTAAAATTAAAATCACTTTTAATTGTCTGCTGGATTACTACTGGTAGGGTATTTGAACGATTTTATAGTTCAGATAATAAAGTTTATTCAGCAACAATGTGATACACCTGTTAGTAGATGAGAAATCTGTGATAGATGTATTCTCTGTGAGAAAAGCTCTTGGACTTCTATAAATAAGAAGTCCAAGATTTTTTTATGAAGATATAAATGTGGAGATAACAATGATCTCTGATTAAGTTGAATATGAATAACGGAATTTTTTCGTAATTTTGCCTCCTTGATATAATAAAGGATAGTGATGAAGATGAATCAGATAAATTCCGTATGCGTATATAGCGCTTCCAGTACCAAGATAGATGCTGTTTACTTTCAAGCAGCCGAGACTCTCGGCCGTCTGCTTGCCGAACACCGTATCCGTTTGATAAACGGAGCCGGGAGTATTGGTCTGATGTGTTCTGTGGCAGATGCTGTGTTGAAAAATGGCGGTGAAGTGACCGGAGTGATTCCCCGCTTCATGGTGGAACAAAACTGGCATCATACTGGACTGACAGAGCTGATCGAGGTAGAATCCATGCACGAACGCAAACAGAAGATGGCCAATTTGAGTGATGGTATCATCGCTTTGCCGGGTGGATGCGGTACCCTTGAAGAATTGCTGGAAATTATCACTTGGAAACAGTTGGGGTTGTATCTCAATCCGATTATAATCCTCAATACAAACGGATTCTTCGATCCATTGCTCGAAATGCTTGAAAAGGCAATCGATGAGAACTTTATGCGACGCCAACACGGTGATATATGGAAAGTGGCACAGACGCCGGAAGAAGCGGTTCAGCTCCTTTATGAGACTCCTGTATGGGATATTTCCATTCGTAAATTTGCAGCGATATGATAGGCGACACACTAAGTTCCCAGAACGCGGATACCTTGTCTCTTCTCCAGCAGAAACAGATTAGTCCGGCAAAGGCAGACAGTGATAGCCTGCAGTTGGCCGATCTTCATGCTGTACAAGAGGTTGACTCCGGCTTTGAAGGAACCCCTATCTCCTACTCTCCCCGTACGGACGATGCTATTGCACTGACATTACTGGCTTGCTTCTTTCTTTCCTCCATTGCCTTGGCACGCGGAAAGAAATTTCTCTCCCAACAGGTGAAAGACTTTGTGTTGCATCGCGAACGGACGAGCATTTTTGATAGCTCTACGGCGGCCGATGTGCGTTATCTCCTTGTGCTTGTATTGCAGACCTGTGTCTTGTCGGGCATCACATTTTTTAATTATTTTCATGATACATCTCCCGCTCTGATGGACCATGTATCCTCCCTCCTTTTGCTGGGTATTTACGTTGGTTTTTGCCTCGCTTATTTCTTACTGAAATGGTTGCTTTATATGTTTTTGGGGTGGACTTTTTTTTGATAAAAATAAGACAAATATATGGCTGGAATCGTATTCTGCGCTCATATATTATGTCGGATTTGCCCTTTTTCCGTTCGTCCTTTTCCTGGTTTATTTTGATTTGAGTCTAACGAATTTGGTTATAATCGGGTCTATTATTTTAATTTTCACTAAAATATTGATGTTTTATAAGTGGATAAAGCTTTTTTTTCATCAATTTAGCGGGCTTTTCCTATTAATTTTGTACTTTTGCGCTCTTGAAATAGTACCTTGTCTTTTACTGTATCAGGGTATGATTCAAATGAACAATATTTTGCTAATAAAATTTTAGGACGTTGAAAATTAAAAAAGTACTAGTGTCGCAGCCTAAGCCTGCGTCAGAGAAATCTCCCTATTACGACATAGCTGAGAAGTATGGCGTTAAAATAGATTTCCGACCCTTCATTAAGGTTGAAAGTCTTTCGGCGAAAGAATTTCGGCAACAGAAAATTTCGATTCTCGACCACACTGCCGTAATATTCACTTCGCGCCATGCTATTGACCATTTTTTCACTTTGTGTACAGAGTTGCGTGTGACAATTCCCGAGACAATGAAGTATTTCTGTGTGACGGAAGCTGTTGCATTGTATATTCAGAAATATGTGCAATATCGTAAGCGTAAGATCTTCTTTGGGGCTACCGGAAAGATTGAAGACCTGATTCCTTCCATCGTGAAGCATAAAACGGAGAAGTATCTCGTTCCGATGTCAGACGTACATAATGACGATGTGAAAAACCTGCTCGACAAGAACGGCATTCAGCATACGGAAGCTGTGATGTATCGCACGGTGAGCAACGACTTTACACCGGACGAGGAGTTTGATTACGATATGTTAGTGTTCTTCAGCCCTGCCGGAGTGACTTCTTTGAAGAAAAACTTCCCGGATTTTAATCAGAAAGAGATTAAGATCGGAACGTTCGGATCTACTACCGCACAGGCTGTACGTGACGCAGGTCTCCGTCTGGATCTTGAGGCTCCTACGGTGCAGGCTCCGTCAATGACTGCCGCACTTGACATGTTTATCAAGGAAAACAATAAATAAACAGAGTGGGTATATATACTTTGTGTAAAGCCGAAAGGCTGAATAGTAAAATTTTGATCGGAAAGATGTTTGAAGGCGGTGCTTCTAAATCGTTTTCCATCTTTCCGATACGCGTTGTATATATGCCTGTCGAGCAGGGAGAGGCTCCTGCTTCTATATTAATCAGTGTATCGAAACGTCGTTTTAAACGGGCGGTGAAACGTAACCGGGTGAAACGCCAGATACGTGAAGCCTACCGGAAGAACAAGTCTCTTCTGGTGGACGAACTGCAACGCCGGGAGCAACGGTTGGCCGTTGCCTTTATCTATCTGTCGGACGAGCTTGTTGCTACTGCCGAGCTGGAAGAGAAAATGAAAATAGCGCTTGCGCGCATCTCTGAAAAACTATTCTCATGAAACCTCATAACTCCCGGATATCTACCGCATGGGTATTCGTTACGGGAATTTTGAGAAAGGTATTTTCCTTCTTCCTGCTTGTTCCCATCTATTTTTACCGGATTTGTATTTCACCCCTTACTCCTCCCTCTTGTCGGTTCACGCCTACTTGCTCAGCGTATGCGCTCGAAGCAATTAAGAAACACGGTCCTATAAAGGGGCTTTATCTTGCTGTGCGGCGTATTCTGCGATGCCATCCCTGGGGTGGTTCCGGTTATGATCCCGTGCCTTGAAACAACTGAAATGAGAAATAGGAAATGAAAAAGAATGTGACTGATATTTTAGATATCCATACTCATAAACAGGAAGTTGATTCTCTAGGGAAATCTATCATCAATTATCCGTTATTGGCGGACTCTCCATCGTATATGCCTCTGGCAGAGAATGTGGAAGTGACTGTGGGTAGAGGATCTTATTATTCTGTCGGTATTCATCCTTGGGAGGTGAGAGAGAGTAATGTCAGTCAGCAATTGAGCTTTCTTCAACAGCAGTTGCAGGGAAAACAGTTTGTAGCTGTAGGAGAGGCGGGGCTGGATAAATTGGCGGAAGCTTCGATGGAGCTTCAGTTAGCGGTGTTTAAGGAACAGGTAAAGTTGTCGGAAAAGCTCGGTTTGCCGTTGATTATCCACTGCGTGAAAGCAATGGAAGAACTGCTGGCCGTGAAAAAAGAATCTCGTCCCCAACAACCTTGGATATGGCATGGCTTTCGTGGAAAACCGGAGCAGGCAGTACAGTTGTTGAAGAAAGGGTTTTATCTTTCTTTTGGAGAATATTATCCCGATGAAACGATGCAGATAGTCCCCGATGAACGCCTGTTTTTGGAAACGGATGACAGTTTGCTTGATATTGAAGATATCCTGTGTCGGGCAGCCAGGGTGCGTGGGGTAGAAGTGGAAGCGTTGCATGAGGTGATTCGCCGGAATATCCAAAATGTCTTTTTTAAGGCGTAAGAGTTGTATCTTCCGAGAAAGAGTCGTACTTTTGTCGCACATGGAATTGAAATACAATAAAAACCAAATAATTAAAGAGTAATACGATGAATTTTGTAGAAGAATTGAGATGGCGTGGCATGTTGCAGGACATCATGCCGGGAACAGAAGAGTTGTTAAGCAAAGAGCAGGTGACTGCCTACTTGGGTATCGACCCGACTGCCGATTCGCTACACATTGGTCACCTTTGTGGAGTGATGATCCTTCGTCATTTCCAACGCTGCGGTCATAAGCCGTTGGCACTGATCGGCGGCGCTACAGGTATGATTGGTGACCCTTCCGGTAAATCGGCAGAACGTAACCTGCTGGACGAAGAGACATTGCGTCACAATCAGGCGTGTATCAAGAATCAACTTGCCAAATTCCTCGACTTCGAGTCGGATGTACCTAACCGTGCCGAGCTGGTGAACAATTACGACTGGATGAAAGACTTCACTTTCCTTGATTTTGTTCGCGAAGTAGGAAAGCACATCACTGTAAACTATATGATGGCGAAAGACTCTGTGAAACGTCGTCTGAATGGTGAAGCGCGTGATGGATTGTCATTTACCGAGTTCACTTATCAGTTGCTTCAAGGATATGACTTTCTTCATTTGTATGAAACGAAAGGCTGTAAGCTCCAGATGGGTGGTTCCGACCAGTGGGGAAACATTACTACCGGTGCCGAATTGATCCGCCGTACCAATGGGGGAGAGGTGTTCGCGTTGACTTGCCCGCTGATTACAAAGGCTGATGGTGGTAAGTTTGGTAAAACAGAATCCGGAAATATCTGGCTGGACCCTCGCTATACTTCACCTTACAAGTTCTATCAGTTCTGGTTGAATGTAAGCGACTCCGATGCCGAACGTTATATTAAAATCTTCACTTCTATCGAGAAAGAAGAAATTGAAGCATTGATTGCCGAACATCAGGAAGCTCCGCATTTGCGTCTCCTCCAGAAACGTCTGGCTAAGGAAGTGACTGTGATGGTTCATTCTGAAGATGACTATAACGCAGCAGTAGACGCATCGAACATTTTGTTCGGTAATGCGACTTCGGAAGCTTTGCGCAAACTGGATGAAGATACGTTGCTTGCTGTATTCGAAGGAGTGCCTCAATTTGAGATTTCCCGTGATGCATTGGCAGAAGGAGTAAAGGCTGTTGATCTATTCGTTGATAATGCGGCCGTATTTGCGTCGAAAGGTGAAATGCGTAAGTTGGTTCAGGGCGGTGGCGTTTCGTTGAATAAGGAGAAGCTGGCGACCTTTGATCAGGTAATTACGACTGCTGACCTGCTCGATGAGAAATATCTGCTTGTTCAGCGCGGCAAAAAGAACTATTATCTGCTGATTGCAAAGTAATAATGCACGATTCACTCGATAGAATATAAAAAAGTGAACGAAATATTTGGAGGTTTGCTTGCAAACCTCTATCTTTGCACCGCTTTTTAACAGAAAGCACATAAGTTTGGACTATGGTGTAATGGTAGCACAACAGGTTTTGGTTCTGTTTGTCCAAGTTCGAATCTTGGTAGTCCAACGAAGAAAAGCCCTGAAAGAGAATATCTTTCGGGGCTTTTTCTTTTTTTTTGTGGATGCGAAGTCACTTCTTGAGTCATTAGAACGTTCAGGATCAGTTGTAATTCTTGGGGGATTTGGTTAAAATGCTTATTTTTGCATTATGAAAACGAACTCTAAAACTCCACTTCTTCCGGCTGATATTTTAAGCCTATTTCTGCCTTCCGGTATCCTTGAGTACTTCACCGTTGTTGATAGCCTTTCTCAAGAGACCTGCTTTATTCTCTTTTTAGAAGAAACCCCGGTTATTCCTTCTGAACTGTCCCATTTATCCCTTCATTCGAAAGGCTTTTTTCCTGAGATAGAAGTTCAGGATTTTCCTATTCGCGGCAAAGCCGTTTACTTGCGTATCAAACGTCGTCGTTGGGAAGATCCTTCAACCGGTCAGACTTATAGTCGTGACTGGAATTTAGTAGCCACCGGTACTCGCATCACAGCTGAGTTCGGTGCTTTTTTAAAAGAATTACTTAGATAATCATGCCGTTAGCTGTCAAAGTCTGGCCGAGCATTACTGCATGGACGGCAAACAGCTTCAAAATCAATATAAGGACCATTTGAGTGATTATCAGAGTTGGAATCAAAAAGAGCATGCCCAAGACCATATTCTTTACCCTAAAAATATAGGTTATAATCTATGTATCGATGAGACGGCGCTAAGTAAAGGTGAACTTTATACCATCTTACTCAACAGGGATAAACGAGGCCGTAAAGGTTCAATCATTGCCGTAGTCCAAGGAACAAAGGCCGAAGATATTATAGCTATCTTAATGAAGATTCCTAAAGAACAACGTAATCAGGTCAAAGAAATCACATTGGATATGGCAGGAAGTATGCAGAAGATTGCTAAAACTTGTTTTCCACGCGCCATGCAGGTTATCGATAGATTTCATGTCCAGAAACTCGTATACGAAGCCGTACAGGAGTTGCGTATTACTTATCGGTGGCAGGTAATGAAAGATGAGAACAAGGCAATAAAAGCTGCAAAGGAACAAGGAGTAGCTTATGAACCGGAGACTTTTAAAAATGGAGACACGCTTAGGCAGTTACTAGCAAGAAGTAGATATTTACTATTTAAAGCACCTGATAAATGGACTAAAAGCCAGAAGATTAGAGCTGAAATATTATTCAAACAATTTGATGATATCAAGCAGGTGTATTATTATTCTTTACACTTGGGAAAGATATTTTCCACAAACTATGATAAAGATGTAGCAAGAGCTAAATTAGCTTTATGGTATAGTAAAATAGAAGAGTATGGCTATGAAACGTTTGCAACCGTAGCAAACTCTATTGAGAATCATTATGAAAGGATATTAAACTTCTTTGTCAACAGAAGTACCAATGCGGCAGCTGAAGCTTTTAATGCGAAAATAAAAGCTTTCAGAGCCTCCTTCAGAGGAGTCGCAGATATGAGATTCTTCCTCTTTAGATTAGCTAAAGTATATGCATAGCAGAAATTAAGAATGGGTAATCCCCCAAGATTTCCAACTGAGCCAACGTTCACATACGGAACAACAACACGATGATTTCTATATTTTGGTTGCCGAAGTCGAGTAAAATGCCTTGAAGAAGTATCTCTTTATTAGGATGTAAGAAATTTATTATAGCTTATTTGTACGTAATATTGACTGTTTCGATGTTTGCCTTACTCATATTTGAATAGACTTCTATATTGTTAGCGATAATATATTTACAGTTCTATAATAAATCCGAATACCGTTTTTAATAAATAGTGGGGGAGTTTATTAAGAACGGTATCTGGGTTTATTAAAAACTATTTTCAGGAAATTATTGGAATGTTTGGGATTTATATATACAAAATGGGAGAAGATCAGTGCTGATTTTCTCCCATTCGGTTCTTCCATATATGGAAATATATGTTTTGATAATGTGTTATTATGTCTTGATTTTTATATAACTCATATTGCTTTTTCTTTTTCTGTTCCTCAAAGATACAAAATAAAAAGAGGAAAGTCAATAGCTGATCTTATTTTAATGGAAGCTTCTAGCTGCATTAAGTAGAAATCTCTCCCAAAACGTATTATAGTTCGTTAAAAAAGTGTACATTGCACAGATTCTGGACATTTTTGGTGGATAATTGGAACAAAATTGCAAGGTAAACCCGTTTTCTTTTGCTATTTTTGCATCGTGTACGTAAACGAAGTGCACGTAGAAAGAGAACTTATTCAATAACTATAAATAAATAAGGTATGAAAACGAACTATGAAATTCGCTATGCTGCGCATCCGGAAGATGCAAAAAGTTATGATACAACAAGAATCCGCAGAGATTTCTTAATCGAAAACATATTTGTCCCCAATGAAGTAAATATGGTATATTCCATGTACGACCGTATGGTGGTAGGTGGTGCGCTTCCGGTAGGAGAGGTGCTGACGCTCGAAGCGATTGATCCGCTGAAAGCTCCGTTCTTCCTCACCCGTCGCGAAATGGGTATCTACAATGTCGGCGGTCCCGGTATTGTGAAAGCTGGTGACGCAGAGTTCGAACTGGACTATAAAGAAGCTCTTTATCTGGGTTCGGGCGATCGCGAAGTGACTTTCGAAAGCAAAGACGCTGCCCATCCTGCTAAATTCTACTTCAACTCACTGACTGCACACCGCAACTATCCCGACCGTAAGGTGACGAAAGCCGATGCCGTGGTAGCTGAAATGGGCTCTTTGGAAGGTTCCAATCACCGCAACATCAATAAGATGTTGGTGAATCAGGTGTTGCCTACCTGCCAGTTGCAGATGGGTATGACGGAACTAGCTCCGGGAAGTGTGTGGAACACGATGCCGGCACACGTACACAGCCGTCGTATGGAAGCCTACTTCTATTTCGAGATCCCCGAAGATCATGCTATCTGCCACTTTATGGGTGAGGTAGGCGAGACGCGTCATGTATGGATGAAAGGCGATCAGGCCGTTCTTTCGCCCGAATGGTCAATCCACTCGGCTGCTGCTACCCACAACTATACCTTTATCTGGGGAATGGGTGGCGAGAACCTCGACTACGGCGATCAGGACTTCTCGTTGATTACAGATTTGAAATAACAACTACAATAATTTTCCTAATTTAATAACAAAAAGAATTATGAATCAGTTTTTGAATTTTTCTTTGGAAGGTAAAGTAGCTCTCGTTACAGGTGCTTCTTATGGTATCGGATTTGCTATTGCTTCTGCATTTGCAGAACAAGGCGCTAAAATTTGTTTTAACGACATCAATCAAGAGTTGGTAGACAAAGGGATGGCTGCTTATGCTGAAAAAGGTATCAAAGCTCACGGTTACGTATGCGACGTGACAGACGAACCGGCTGTTCAGGCGATGGTTGCTACGATTGCGAAAGAAGTAGGTACAATTGATATCCTTGTAAATAATGCAGGTATTATCCGTCGTGTTCCTATGCACGAGATGGATGCTGCTGATTTCCGTCGTGTAATCGACATCGACTTGAATGCTCCGTTCATCGTTGCTAAGGCTGTTTTGCCGGCTATGATGGAAAAACGTGCAGGTAAGATCATCAACATCTGTTCTATGATGTCCGAACTGGGTCGTGAAACTGTATCTGCTTACGCTGCTGCTAAAGGTGGTTTGAAGATGCTGACTCGCAATATCTGTTCTGAATATGGTGAATACAACATCCAGTGTAATGGTATCGGCCCGGGTTACATCGCTACTCCGCAAACTGCTCCTCTTCGTGAGCCGCAGGCAGACGGAAGCCGTCACCCATTCGATTCATTCATCTGCGCTAAGACTCCTGCCGGTCGTTGGTTGAATCCGGAAGAACTGACAGGTCCTGCCGTGTTCCTTGCTTCTGAAGCTTCTAACGCTGTTAACGGTCACATTCTCTACGTAGATGGTGGTATTCTTGCTTATATCGGAAAACAACCGAAATAATATAAGATAGAAGAGATTCCGGTAAGGTGATAGAATGGCAAAGAGCATCCTCTTTTCATCTGTCACCTTATTTTTTATTATTCCCTTTGCAGGATATAATAGCCTCTAATTTACAAAGTATATGTTATTTATTCAATGTAGACTAATTATGAGAAAGATATTAATTCTGTTTGCTGTGGCCTTGATCGGTTTTGCTTCCTGTGCCGACAGCAAGCAGTCAATGACAGTCACAGTGACCAATCCTTTGGCTCTTGAACGGGCAGGGGAGATGGTTGAAGTGCCGATGAGCGATGTGGTCGCTAAATTGAAACTGGCGGATACGGCACAGATTGTGGTGCTTGACGTCGACGGTCAGCAAGTGCCTTATCAGGTGACGTATGATGAGAAGGTGGTCTTCCCCGTTACGGTAGGGGCAAACAGTGCGGTTACTTATACCATTCAACCGGGCACACCTGCACCTTTTGATGTCATTGCTTGCGGTAAATACTACCCCGAACGTCTGGACGACGTTGCCTGGGAGAATGATCTTGGCGGATTCCGTGCTTATGGTCCTGCTTTGCAGGCTCGTGGAGAACGTGGTTTCGGCTACGATCTTTTTACGAAGTATAACACTACGGAGCCGATTTTGGAGTCTCTGTATGCTGAAGAGCTCAATCCTGAAAAGCGTGCCAAGATAGCCGAACTGAAAAAGACAGACCCGAAAGCCGCTTCCGAACTGCAGAATGCCATCTCTTACCATATCGACCATGGATACGGTATGGATTGCTATGCCGTAGGACCCACATTGGGTGCCGGCGTTGCCGCTTTGATGGCAGGTGACACTATTATCTATCCTTACTGCTATCGCACACAGGAAATCCTTGATAATGGTCCGCTGCGTTTCACGGTGAAGCTGGAGTTTAATCCGCTGGTGGTCCGTGGAGATTCTAACGTGGTGGAAACACGCGTCATCTCCTTGGATGCAGGTTCTTATCTCAATAAAACAGTTGTTTCATATACCAATTTGAAAGAAGCAATGCCGGTAACTACGGGACTTGTGTTGCGTGAACCGGACGGTGCGGTGGTGGCAGATGCTGCAAATGGCTATATCACTTACGTAGATCCTACAACTGACCGTAGCGGTGCAAACGGTAAGATATTTGTCGGTGCTGCGTTCCCTGCACAGGTAAAAGAGGCGAAAGTGGTTCTTCTTTCCGAAAAGGAAAAGAAAGATCGTGGCGGAGCCGACGGTCATGTGCTGGCTATCAGCGAATATGAGCCGGGTGCTGAATATACTTATTACTGGGGATCTGCCTGGGATAAGGCGGCTATCAAGACTCCGGATGCCTGGAATAAATACATGGCTGAATATGCGCAGAAATTGCGTACTCCGCTGGCGGTGGCATATTAATGCGCTAAATTGCTTATACGATCACAAAAAGAGGATTGTCGGGGTATGTCGAAATACCTTCTTTAATTTCTTTTTAGTCACGGAGTGAGTGATTTGTTATTGAATATCATGCGTCTTTTTCAATAGATTAGGCAAAAGTTTCTTTGATAAAAAGAAACTTTTGCCTAATCTTGTCTTTCTAAAGAAGAAAGAAATTTTTGTGTTACAATGTTTTTGAGCTATCTCTTAAAAGCGTGTTGTTCGTAATATTCGTATGTCGTTCCGTCTTCTTTCTCTTTTTCACGAAGTTCATAGATTAATTCATTATCAGTCATTGTGGTCACTGTCCACACTTCTGTGTAATTATCTTCTTCAGTGTCGATGAGAGTCAGCTTATTGCCGGAGTAACTCCATGTACCATGATAATAATTAGTACTTCCGGAAGAGTTATAAACGTCTTTCTCGACATAAGTACCATCTTCCTTGAACTCTATGGAGTAACGATTGGTTCCATTTACAAAATCTTCTTTAGAGTCACTTACTTTTTCACCATCTTCCCATTCTTGTGAAAGATAGTACACTCCATTCCATGTTCCTAACAGTAAATCGCGTGAACCGACAGTGTCATCGTCGTCATCGCCACAGGAATAAATGCTGAATGACAGTAATACTGCAACTATGCAAACAGTTGCTTTCCAGATTGTTTTCATAATAAATTGTTTTAATTGTTTGATTTTGAGATGATTTGTTTTATGGGTTTATTTGATAATCGTTTCCACATGTCCATTCTTGAAGAACAGGTAGAACGAGCTGGAATACATCCATTGCACTTCTCCATTTGATTCTTGAATAGTCTGCGGTTTGCCGAAAGCCAGCAGACATTCATCTTCCGTCATGCCTTTCACCGGCTTGTTGATGCTGATTTCATTCCAGTGAGTGATTGGTGAAAGTTGCTTCATTACGATGAAGTCGAACATTTTATTTAATACTTGCGATTCCACCTGTACGAAGTCATCCATGATTTCTTTGTGAGATGCTTTCTTGTCCGGTTGCAACTTCTCCATGGGAGTGATTTTCTTCATTATCACTGCTGATGATTCTATCCGTATATTGGAAAGATAGTAGACCAACTTGCCGTCTTTTACTTGAAACAGGGCTTTGCAATAGTAAGTATTCTTCTGATTTGAATCTGCTTGCGAGGCAAGTATCAGATCGCAACTGAAGTTTTTAGCCGGTACGTTTACCTCTGTGATCCCTTCCCGTAGCTGCGGACAGACATTTTTGACGGTCCATAACAGTGCATTAGCGTAGATGTTCTCGTCTTGCATGCTGCTGAAAGGGGTAAATCCGCTGACCACATATTTATTGCCGTCTGCACTGATGGGATAGCTCTTTTTCTGTTCGGTGAAAGTCTGTGCTATCAGCGGGATAACTCCCGTCAGCAGATACATGATTGCCAGAAATTGTCGTTTGGTCATCATATTCCGTTATTTTTAAGAAAACAGCATCCACGGCCCTTTTTGCGAAGAGAAAAGATCGTGGACGCTGAATAAATAATATGGTTTATTGAGGTTTGGTTGTCCTTAGAAGGCAATACCCAGACGAATCATAAAGTTACTGGTCTTGAATCCGTCGGCATCGCTGAATGTATCTATGAATCCGCGTTGATAGGTGAGATCCAGGTTGAAACGGTTGTACCAGACTCCTACACCGATATTCATACCGGCATCGAAATGATTGTAGTCAACTTCCATGTAATCTGCGTAATCTCCCCAACTGATGCTCTCCCCGTCTGTTTTCATTTTACTTGTGTAATCGTAGCTGGCAAAGACTCCTACATGTGGGTCGATATGAACATTGTCCGCCACTGCAAATTTCCATCCGAATGTGAACGGAGAGTATTGTATATTATGAGCCATGCACTTCGTGTCTTCCACTTTGAAACCACGGGAGCCGAGTCCAAATTCCATTCCCCAGTATCCTCCTGTGCTGCCTAAAGGCTTCTGGTAGCCAAATGTTGCGTTATATCCGATGTTTGAGTCAGCTCCTTCGGCTCCGTCACCGGAGAAGTTCATGATATTCAAACCTGCACGCAAGAACCATTGTGTGCTGCTGGCTTGCTTCTCTGTTTTGACGATTGCGCTTCTGGATGATACGATTTGCGCTTGAGTTCCTACGCACAATAAGAGTGCGGCAACCATTGATAGTACTTTTTTCATTGTTATTTATGTTTTAGTGATTAATTCTTATTCTTAACGACAGGTGCTATCTGGCTTCTTCCATCCGTGGGTGATAGCTTCTGCAGACGTATCCATTCATAATCGTCCTGGGTGGCAGGATGCCAGTTGACGAAGATGCCGGGATAACCTACTACTGTAACCGTGTATCCCCCTGTTTTTTCATTATCTTCCACTTTGAAAGTGGCTCCCATGATGACATCGCAGTTGTATTTGATGGTGGACAGATACGTCCCCCATGCACGGATGTTGTCAAGTTCTCCTTTCATGGCGATCTCCACTTCCTCTTTGCTTAGTGTCCATTCATCCTTGATCCGTCCCTTATCTTCCAGTATTTTCACCTCGACAACTGTGGGTTTGACACAAACTTCAGTAACTGCATCGCCTGCACGTGCCTGTGCATCACGAAACTTGAAGACCGTCTTTTGCGCATGGGCTCCGACGGCACAACCGACAACCAGAGCAATAATCAGAAATAGTTTTTTCGTTTTCATGTCCTTTTGTGATTAGATGTTAATATGTCTGCAAAGGTATGCGAAAGGAGTATACCACTGGGAGAAAGCATAGTTCCAAGAAAGAAACGGAATTGTATCCTATTTGGATACACTCGGGAAGTTTCCGGTGTTGATGCTGTCGGAAAAATCGCGGAAGAAATCGTGTCCGAGGATGCAGGAGATGCGCCAGAGCAGGTGGATGTCGATATTCTCTTTCCGGAATATCTTGTAAACATTGGGGCGTGTGCAGCATAGTTGGGTAGCGAACCAGGTGACGGTGCGTCCCTGTTCGTGAAGCGTGCGTTCAATAAGTTGTCCCGCATGAATCATGTGCCTATTCTGCTTATGTGTGTCCCCCCCCAGACTCCCGTTGGGCGGACAAATTCATCTAATGTTGACAGGAATATATAGAAAAGGCGTGGGAATCTCATCTTCGTCCGTTCCGTGTTCAAGGCCTTCGCAATGCCAACTACCGGGAACGAACAACGTAGAAAGCCCACGCCGATATGTACAACACCCGTAACCTCCCTTTGTTTGTCAAAGTGAGGCACGGATGTATATAAATACACATCAGGAGGACGTCTTAGTTGCTGTCCGTCATTCCGATAGGTCAAAGTTTGCGAAGTTTTGAACACAAATGACAAACGCTTGTAAACGTCTTCTCAATATAAACATCTCTCTCCCGTCACCCGAAGGCTTTCTGCGGAAGAGAACGTTGCAAATGTATAAAAAAATACGGTTGGAAAGGGTAATGTGAATCAGAAACTTTTTGAATGCAGGTTGTTTTGCCCTCTTTTTGCCCTTTACCGGGCGAAATGCGGTTGCGCTGACATCTTATAAGAAAGAGGAGGAATCTTTCAATTTTGGGCACGAAACGGGCTTTAAACTACAAAAGCCGGGGTATAATACCTCGGCTTATATTTTTTCTTCTTGTCAGGGAGCTTTTTTTATTCATCAGAAACCTTCCTTTCTTATCAGGAAGCTCTGTTCTTTTCGAAGTTTCTGTTTTCTCAAAGATTATAACACCTTGAATTCATAGCCTTCCTCTTTCAGGAATTCGATAGCGCGTGGAAGTGCGTATTGCAGGTTGCCGTTGTTCCATGACTTCAGCGAATCGTGGAAAGTGATGATGGAACCGTTTCGCGCATAGCGTTTCACGTTGTTCAGCACTTGTTCCGGACTCATCCGTTTACTGTAATCACGGGTCACGAGATCCCACATAATAATGCGGTAATGATAGCGCAACGTATAATACTGCCTGAATCCCATATGTCCGTGTGGCGGACGGAAGAGATCGGAATGAATCATATCATCTACCTTTCTGGCATTTGCCAGGTAATCCGGATTGGAATATTCAAATCCACGGATGTGGTTGAAAGTATGGTTGCCGATGCGGTGTCCGTGCTCTACCACCATCCGGTATTCATCCGGGTGTTTGCGTATATTGTCGCCTACCATGAAAAAGGTAGCTTTAATATGATGCTTTTCCAGTATTTCCAGTACCCAGGGAGTCACTTCGGGGATGGGGCCGTCATCGAAAGTCAGATAGACTGCCCGTTCATTCGGGTCCATCCGGAAGATAGCTTGTGGATACAACGCCCGGAAAAGCCAAGGTGGTTGTTCTATAAACATGAAAATCTGCGTTAAACAAGTATTAAGTAATAAGTATTAAGTAATAAGTATTAGGTATTATACCGTGCGGAAGACATGTCGGAAGCTGCAAATAATACTTAATACTTATTACTTAATACTTGATATTTATTTCCCTTTCATTCTCGTTACGTATTCGTTGTATAGTTGATCGAGTTGCGTTGAGTAATGTTTTGCGAGTTCTTCTGATTTGTATTTTTCCATTAAGCGGACTTCGGCGTCAAGCAAGCTGGCGTTGTACACGAAGTTTTCGCTGGCGATGGCAAGCTGGTTATCGTTCAGGCTAAGATACCAGATCATGTATTCGAGCGACTTGTTGGCAAGTTCGTCGATGATCTTGTTGGCTTTCTCGTTCTGTCCCAGTTGATAATAAGACTCTGCCATTTGGAAGGCGCCGTTTGCCCAGTCATACGGTACGTTGTATGCCGGAATCATCTTTTCAGCGTAATCGAGCGCGGCGAGTGCTTTGTCCTTTTTGCCTTCTTTGATGAGCTGACCTACAAGTTGCGTGAAGATACGGCGGTGCGTGTAGCACATGCGCATCACGTTCTCGTCAATGTAGATACCCGGTTTGTCGATACCGCCGAACTTGAACTTGTTCATTAGGTTGTCGTACATCTTTTCACTGTCGATCTTGCTGTCCAGCTTGTCCGTATCGAACGGAGTGAAGCGGTAGGCGAGACCCTCCTGTGTGAAGTGGTTGCCCATGCCCAGATGGTTTTCGCTTCCTACGGTGATTGCCATATAGATAGGTCGTTCCCAGTTGGCATTGGCAAGCATCTCGAGCATCATCAGTTCACTCTTGTAGAGGGCGCGTTTCGGGTTGCCGTTGGCGTCTCTAAGGGTGATTGTCATGTATTCGGGGATAGAGTCGCCCAGAGCTTCCGGAATCTTCATGCCGGAGCGGCGTACGGCTTCCTTATCTATCTTCATGACGATGCTGTCCGTAGGGATGAGCGGGAGCTGTATTTCTTTTCCTGTCTTTTTGAGAAGTTCTTTCAATTGGTCGTTCTTGCCAAGCATCCAGCGGTTGATGATTTCCTTCAGTTCATAAGGATTCTCACCGAAGATGGAGTGAACGAGTGACAATATGGTAGTGTCTCCCTGTGCAGCCAGTTCGTTTGCCTGTTTGAAATAGCTGTCGATGAGAGCCTTCATTTCCGGACGGATAGAGATATATTCGTTTTGTCCTTCCACGTATTCCACACGGTCCCAAGTGATAGGGAGTGACGGAGAATCGTAGGCCGGACGTTTCATCTGGTCGATATACCAGTCGGTTTGCAGGTAACTTAAGTTACAGGTACGGGCATCCGTGCGGAAACCTTCCGTTTCCTGATTGTACCACAATGGGAAGGTGTCGTTATCACCATTGGTGTAGATAATCGGGTTGCCTTCTTCCTGCAAAGTCATCAGGTAGTTCTGTCCGAAGTCGCGGGCAACGAAGCGTCCGCTGCGGTCGTGGTCATCCCATGTCTGTCCCGCCATCTGGATGGGGACGAACAAACAGAGAACAGAAGCCAGAACGGCTGCCGGAAGTTCCTGCATCTTGGCATAATCCCGCAACATACGGATGATGCCTGCCACTCCCATACCTACCCAGATAGCAAAGGCGTAGAACGAACCGGCATACGCATAGTCTCGTTCACGGGGTTGCGCAGGAGTTTGGTTGAGGTAGAGTACGATAGCGATACCTGTCATAAAGAACAGGAAGAATACCACCCAGAATTGCTGGATGCCTCGCTGGCTATGGTAAGCCTGCCAGAAGAGTCCGATCAAACCGAGAATCAGCGGCAGACAGTAGAATACATTATGACCTTTATTGTTTTTGAGATCTTGCGGAAGCAATTCTTGGTTACCTACCAGCAGGTTGTCGATAAACGGAATACCGGTGATCCAGTTGCCGTGCTCGATTTCTCCGCTACCCTGTATGTCATTCTGCCGTCCGGCAAAGTTCCACATGAAGTAACGCCAGTACATGAAGTTCAACTGGTAGGAGAAGAAGAATTTGATATTTTCCCATTGGGTAGGCATGTTTACCATCACCATTTCTCCACACTGGTCATAAGGAACGTCATATCCCTTGATGTCCACCCATTGTTTGTAGAGCGGTGCGTGTGACGAACTGTACATACGCGGGAAAAGCATATTCTGTGCATATTCGTATTCCACACGTCCGGGAAGTTCGATATAAGAGTCTTTTTCGTCGGGCGAAGTCTTTTCCTTGCGGACAAACTTGCTTCCTGCTTCCGACTGGCGCGGGATGCAATATCCGTCTTTTACATCGAGTGCCACTTTCGAAGAGAAGGCAGGACCGTAGAAAAGCGGGCGGGTTCCGTATTGTTCACGACCGAGATATTCGCCCAGTGTGAATATATCTTCCGGTGAGTTCTGGTCCATCGGAGTGTTGGCAGTAGAACGGATAACGATCAGTGCATAAGAAGAATATCCGATTACGATCATCATGGTGCACAGCAAAGCCGTGTTCATGGTGCGGGCGGTGATACGCCATCTCTCTTTGATCTTGGCCTGTACACTCGGAGCGAGGTAAAGTCCCAGTGCGGCGATCACCAAAATACCGATGATGATACTGCTGGCTCCGTGTCCGTAGAACGGGATACCCAGTAGAGCAATCGTCAGGATAAAGGAGATAGCCATGCGTGTTTTGCTCTTTTCGGTATAGCTTTCGTATACGCCCCAGATTAGAGCGGCTGCAAGCAGGATGATGTAAACCACTACACCTGAATTGAACGACATTCCGAGTCCGTTGACAAACAACAGCTCAAACCAGCCGCCTACTTTCACAATACCCGGTACGATGCCGTATAGCACAGCAGCAACGAGCACCATTGAACCGCAGAGAGCGATTAACGAACCTTTGGCAGTAGCGTTTGGAGTTTTCTTGTAGTAGTATACCAATACGATGGCGGGCAGACAAAGCAGGTTCAGCAGGTGGACACCGATACTTAATCCCGTCAGATAGGCGATGAGGATAATCCAGCGGTCGCTATGAGGCTGGTCGGCCACGTCTTCCCATTTCAGAATCAACCAGAAAACGATAGCGGTAAACAGGGAGGAGAAGGCATATACTTCACCTTCTACAGCGGAGAACCAGAATGTGTCACTGAACGTATAGACCAGTGCACCCACCAGTCCGCTACCCATAATCGTGATAAGCTGTCCTTTGGTGATATTGTTTTCGTCAGTGATAATCAATTTGCGTACCAGATGGGTGATGCTCCAGAAAAGGAACAGGATACAGGCACCGCTCATCAGGGCGCTCATGTAGTTCACCATTTTAGCAACGGTAGTCACGTCGGAAGCAAATTGAGTAAACAGGTTCGCCATCAGCATGAAGAAAGGTGCGCCGGGCGGGTGTCCGACTTCCAGTTTATAGCCGGTGGTTATGAACTCCGGGCAATCCCAGAAACTTGCGGTTGGTTCTATTGTCAGGCAGTAGACGGTTGCCGCAATGATGAATGTAAGCCAACCCATAAGGTTGTTTACGGTTCTGTACTGTTTCA
This sequence comes from Bacteroides sp. BFG-606, assembly GCF_024788145.1. Taxonomy (NCBI): domain Bacteria; kingdom Pseudomonadati; phylum Bacteroidota; class Bacteroidia; order Bacteroidales; family Bacteroidaceae; genus Bacteroides; species Bacteroides sp. BFG-606. The sequence continues at coordinate 1,346,667 of NZ_JANUIL010000001.1, forward strand.
TTAGCACTATCGTAGTTTATTCGTTAAAAACAAATTATGAGGTCGCAAAGATAGTGATTTGTAAGGATAATGAGGAAGAAAGTAAGAAATATTAAGTAACAAAGGGGTGATTTACTATCTCTTTCACTCTTCCGGGAGGCAGCAGAGAGGGAAGATACATTTTAAAACAAGATAGCCGGATATCTATATAAAGTCTATGTTTAATGATGGTGATGATGCTCTCCTAAAACCCGGTGAGGCAATGTACCGTGTCCCAATAGCTCGATAGGGCAGTTGAAGTTCCTTTCCAGCCATTCGGTAGTGACGCCTGTATCCGGATGGTAATCCAGCGTTTCGTTGACACAAGCGATGGATTTCACCTGCTGCAACACAGTGCCGATATCATGGCTGACAAGGATGATGGCACACTCTTTATTGATCTCAGCCAATAACTCATAAAGACGCGCTTCGAAACGCTTGTCGATATACGTGCTGGGCTCATCGAGAATCAATACCGCAGGGTCGGAGATGATGGCGCGTCCCAACAGGGCACGTTGCAGTTGTCCGCCGCTTAATTGTCCGATAGAACGGTGTTCGAGGCCTTCGAGCCCCATGCGGGAAATAATCTGTCTGCCTTTCTCCTTCTGTTCGGGAGTGAATCGGGAAGTGAGTGACTTTTGTATGCTCAATCCGGATAGAATTACTTCTTCCACGGAAATAGGAAACTTCCGGTCTATGGTGCTGTATTGAGGCAGATAACCGAGGAGGGGAGAGGATTTTGCGGAAGAACTTTGCCGGGAACTTTTGGCAGATGGTTTTGCAGAAGTCTCTTCAGGGGTCTCTTCAGGTGTATGGAATATAATTTCCCCTCCCGTTGGCTTCAACAGACCGAGGATGCACTTTATAAGCGTTGTCTTGCCGCCTCCGTTCGGACCTATAATACCTAGAAAATCCCGTTCGTAGATGCTTAGATTAACATCGTGAAGAACAGTGCGGCCGTCATATCCGGCAGAAAGATTCTTTATTTCGATTATTGGTTTCATCGTTGGAAATGGCTTGATGGGTTCTTTCTTTATACGTTTATTTTGTTGCAGCCTGTGGCGCAAGGGCTTTGGCTACATTCAGCATTTCTTCTTCCCAGTCGTAACTTAGCGGATTGATAGGGATCACTTTCGTTCCGGTTTGCTGCGCGATGGTTTCCGCATTGCGTTTGTCAAATTCCGGTTGCACAAAGATAACGCGTACATCTTCTGCCTGACACAGGTCTATCAAGGCTTTCAGATGGGCGGGGGAAGGCTCTTTGCCTCCTTCTTCGATGGAAATCTGATGCAATCCGTAGTCGCGGGCGAAGTAGGAGAGGGCCGGATGATAAATCATGAAGGCTTTGGCTGCTTCGGGAACGGAGAGTTGACGGCGAATCAGGCTGTCGGTGTGCTGGATGCGCTGGCAGAGCGAATCGTAACGGTTTCTGTAGTATACTTCATTTGCCTTATCCAGTTGGCTAAGGGCTTTGTAGGTGTTTCCTGCAATGATTAAAGCATTACCGGTGGAATTCCATACGTGCGGCTCTACGGCGTGGATATGTCCGTCGTGGCTGTTATGTCCGTGGGTGTGGTCGTGATCATCATTGTTGAGTATGAGGTCGATCCCTTTGGAGGTGTCGAACACTTGGATATGGGGGGTATTGTTCATTAAACGATCCATCCAGGTCTGTTCGAAGCCGATGTATCCGATGCGGAAATAAGCTTTGCTGTCTCCCAGAGAAACAAGTTGTTGGGGGACAGGATCATAAGTTTCCGGGCTGGAACCTTTGGGGACCATGCTGACTACTTTAAATTTATCTCCGGCAATAGCTTCCGTGAAATAACGTTGCGGTTCCAGGGTGACGGTAATCACCGGTTTTGCTTCGTCATCGTTGCCTGCTTGGGAAGAGCGTCCTGTGCAGGCTGCCATTAGGAGGCAGGCACTAAGGAGGAAAAGGGTTCTCATATCTTTTAGTTGTTTTTTCATGACTTCTTCTATTTCGGGGTTTCTTTCTTATCTTGTTCCTATTCTTATTTCCGGGCCCGTAATATTTCCCGTTTACCACCCGGAGGTCCGGGCAGGCGTTCTACTGTGAATCCGGCTGTCTGTAACATCCGGCGGACGACACCTTTGGCGCAGTAAGTGGTCAGGATGCCATCTCTATCTAATAAAACGTAGAGGCGGTTGAATAGTTCTTCCGACCACATTTCCGGCTGCTTTTCCGGTGCAAAGGCATCGAAGTAAATGAGGTTAAATGAAGGATTCAGGGCAGGTGATTCAGCGTTGGTTACGCTATCATTGACATTGCTTATTGTCTGTTCTCTGTTTTCAACCCATTTATTAACGTCTGTCTCTACTTTCCGTAGGGTGAAGTGTGGAGTGAGTTGCACGTCTTTCTCCCAAGGTGATGTATGAAGTTGCTTAAACAATTCGATGGCCGGTTGTTGCCGGTCGGTCGTTGTTAATTGTTCATCATTGGAGATATATCCTAGTTGCTCTATCGTCTGCCATTCCAGCGGGTAGAGTTCCAATCCTGTATAGTGTATATTTCGTCCGCTTCTTTCTGCTTCTTCGAGGGTGAGCCAGGCGTTTAGCCCTGTCCCGAAGCCGATTTCAAGAATACGCGGAGTAGTGGCGGAAGAGGCTTTAAGTCCCATATCGATGAAAATATGTTGAGACTCCGTGCGTGCCCCTTTCGTTGAATGATAATGTTCATTCAATTCCGGAACAAACAGGGTAGCACTCCCGTCATCGGTTTTCTCAATAATCCTTTTCATCATACAATCTCTAATACTTACTGCCTAACGTCTAATACTTTATACTTACTACCTAATACTTATTTCCTATCCTGCCATAGCATCCCAGGCACTTTCGAGCACATACAGGAGGAGGATATAGCGTATCAGTTTGCCGACAAACATGGAAACGATGGTGAGCCATGTGTTGCTTCGCATAAATCCCAGTGCAATGGCTATCACTTCCCCAATGGCGGGAAGAAAGGTGAAGAAGGCCATCAATGCTCCTTTTCCTTGCAGGAATTTCACCATTTTGTCTACTTTCTCTTTCTTTACCTTGAAATATTTCTCAATCCAGCTGATTTTGCCCAGACGCCCCATGTAGTAGCAGGTCATTCCGCCTACTGTGTTGCCCAAAGTGGCGGAGATCAGACAGGCTATCGGGGGCAGACCGAGTTTCACCAGTGCCACCAGTACCAGTTCGGAACTGAAAGGCACGATGCTCCCAGCCAATAAAGCCGAGATGAATAATCCCGGGAGTCCCCATTCTATGAGGAGTTGTATCGTTGAATCTATAAAAGCGTCCATATATTAAAAGCGAATAAGAGGATGAGACCGACCAATGAAATGATGAAAAACACATTCGAACTTTTACTATTGGTCAGTACAAAGAAATGTCCGATCAGGATGCTGTTGCTTATGATAAGCAAAGGCAATAGGGCACTGCAATATATCGGTTGCAGGGCAATCAGCAGGAACAGGAAAATCGTCAGGTCTATCAAGAATTGGAGATAGGCGCGTGTGCGTATCTTATCCTCAAATCCGGCGGCGATGCAATGGACGGCACTGACGATGAACATCACCAACAGATAGCCGAGTATTGCCAGTTCCCAAGGCTGGAGGATTTGCAGGTTGAAGAATTCCCCGAAAGTTAGTAGCTGATTGAAAGGGCGGTAGAACAACTCCATCTCGTTGTAGAAGAAGGCATGTCCGAACAACATCCAGTATGGCAGCATCCATCCGAGCAGCGCACCGCAGAAACTACGCGGAGTGAGCGACTGGAAACGGTAGGCTTCGAGCAACCAAAGCACCGAGAGGATGGTGAACTGTGGGAACAGAATACTTCCTGCTCCGATAAAGAAGAAGGAATAGAATAAATAACCCGCAGCTTGAGTTTGCTGGTAGCTTTTAAACAGAAAATAAATGGAAATGAGAAAGCCCAGGGCAACAATATCTCCTGTATATAGGAAATGCATTTTCGGGCAGACGGTGACCAGCAGGAAATAGATAGCCGTCTGCATGGATGCCCTCATACGGATAATGCTGAACTGATTGTTCAACTCTATCAGAAAGTAGCCGATGGTTGCATAAATCAGGAAGCTGACAATCCGGTCTGCCCATCCCGGAAGCAGAAAATCACGGGTGGGTTGCCAGGCAGAAGGGCTGCCTTCGAGTACGGTTGAGGTTATGGAATTGGGAAATAAAAAGTAAGTCAACACCCAGCACAGGGCGCAGATAAAGATAACGGCAGGCAGGGTCCACCGTCCTGCCGTCACTTGACTTTGTAGTCTTTTATTTCTCATGAGTTTATTACTTGTTATCTCTTGATACTATAGGTACATTCGGTTGATATTCTGGATATTAATATCCTGCATGCTCGATGTTGACAACCATCCTGTCAGCTGTTAATACCTGATTCCTCAAGTATTAACAATTGTCGTCTAAACTATTAATACTTGATAACTCAACTATTAATGCTTGACAAGTCAATGATGTTCAACGCTATGCGGAATAGGGCTACTTGCGTGCGAAACTTGAATTACAAATCGAATCCGATATCGCGGCGGAAATACTTCTTGTCGAAGTCGATCATGTCTGCCACTTTGTAGCTCTGTGCCAGTGCCTCTTCTTTCGTTGCACCGTAAGAGCAAACGGCAATCACACGTCCTCCGTTCGTCACTACTTGTCCGTCTTTCATTGCTGTTCCGGCATGGAAAATGATGCTGTCGGTGGCGGCAGCCTGTTCCAGTCCGCTGATAGGGAATCCTTTTTCGTAGGCTTCGGGATAACCTCCGCTGACAAGGATGACACAGCCTGCCGAACGCGGGTCCATCACCAGTGTTTTTTCGTTCAGGTTGCCTGCGGCAGTGCCTTCAAGCAGTTCTACGAAGTCGCTTTGAATGCGAAGCATCACGCTTTCTGTTTCCGGGTCGCCCATGCGGACGTTGTATTCGATCACCATCGGTTCACCTTTCACCTTGATGAGACCGAGGAAGATGAAGCCTTTGTAGGTGATATTTTCTTCTTTCAGGCCGTTGATGGTCGGCTCAATGATGCGGGTGCGAACTTTCTCCATATACACTTCATCGGCAAACGGGACGGGGGTTACGCTACCCATACCGCCTGTATTCAGTCCTTTATCGCCTTCACCGATGCGTTTGTAATCTTTGGCTACGGGGAGGACTTTATAGTGTTCTCCGTCTGTCAGTACGAATACAGAACATTCGATACCGCTTAGGAACTCTTCGATTACAACAGTTGCCGATGCAGAGCCGAACATGCCACCCAGCATTTCTTTCAATTCCTTCTTCGCTTCGTCCAGTGTAGGGAGGATCAGTACTCCTTTTCCGGCACAAAGACCATCAGCCTTCAATACATAGGGAGCTTCCAGCGTTTCGAGGAAAGCGAGACCTTCTTCGAGGTTTGCAGAAGTGATACTTTTGTAGCGGGCTGTCGGAATGTTATGGCGCATCATGAAGCCTTTGGCAAACTCTTTGCTTCCTTCCAGTTCTGCTCCTTGAGCCGAAGGGCCGATAACGGCAATATGCTTTAGCTCCGGACGGTTCTGGAAGTAGTCGTAGATTCCTTCTACCAACGGATCTTCGGGGCCTACTACTACCATTTGAATGTTCTCTTTCAGAGCGAAAGCACTGATGGCTTCAAAATCGGTTGCTTTGATGTTGACATTCTCGCCTACGGCAGTTGTTCCGGCATTTCCCGGAGCAATGTACAGTTTTTCAACTTTCGGACTTTGGGCAATTTTCCATGCCAGTGCATGTTCGCGGCCGCCCGAGCCAAGTAATAATATCTTCATCTTTGTGCTATTATAAGTTATACTGTTATATATGATTCGTATAGATGCGGTGGACTTTACAGTTTTTATAAATTCTGCTCAAAGTACCGGGTGATTTTCTCGTGCAGATGTACACGGTCACGGCCTGCTACGTTGTGCTTGTGGCACGGGTAGATAAACAGGTCGGGATAAGTGCGGGCATCTACACAGGCTTTCATAAACGACAGGGTGTGCTGTGGCACGCAGGTATCGTCATGATCGTCGTGAATAATCAACAGGTGACCTTTCAGTTGACCGGCAAGATTCTTCAGGTTACATTCTTTGTAGCCTTCCGGATTGCTTTCCGGTGTGTCCATATAGCGTTCGCCGTACATTATTTCATAGTAACCCCAGTCGATTACCGGACCTCCGGCAACGCCTACTTTGAATATCTCCGGGTAACGGAGCATCAGGGCGGTAGTCATGTGGCCTCCGAAACTCCATCCGTGTACGCCGATGCGTTCGCTGTCTATGTAGGGGGAGGGATTTCAGGAATTCAACACCTTTCACCTGGTCTTTGCCTTCTTCGATACCGAGACGGCGGAAGGTGGCATTTTCAAATGTTAGTCCGCGGTTGCTGCTACCGCGATTGTCGATGGTGAACATGATATAGCCTTTGCCTGCCATGTAGGTGTCCCATCCGCGTGCGCCGTTCTGCCATCCTCCGGTGACGCATTGCGCGTGAGGGCCTCCGTAGACGTATACGATGACGGGATATTTCTTAGCCGGATCGAAGTTTGCCGGTTTCATCAGGCGGTAATGCAGGTCGGTAGTGCCGTCTGCCGCTTTGATTGTTCCGGTTTCGATGCTTGGCATCTGGTATCCGTCGTAAGGATTTTCAGCTGTCAGCAGGTTGGCTGTTTCTTTGAAGTTTTTGGTGTCTACCAGGTTGATGACGCGGGGTTGGTCTTTGGTGGAATAACGGTCGATAAGGTATGTACCGGAAGCACTAAGTGCTCCGCTATGTTCGCTTTCCTTGCAATTTTCGAACGGCTGGCTTATTTTGCCATTGCTTACGTTTACTGCAAAATGTCCACTTCTCAAACCTTCTACGGCAGTGAAGATGATCTCTTTACGCTTTGTGTTGAATCCCAGAATTTCGCTGACCAGCCAGTTACCTTTGGTCAACTGTTTCACTTTACCGGCTTGGAAATAACTGCCACCGTTGGCGCTATTATAGGTTTCACCTTTCTTGTTTGCTGCATCTGCCTCAAAGAGATAAAGATGATTGTAGCCGTCACGCTGACTTTGATAGATGAACTTGGTAGGGTCCCACGGCAGAAATACGATGGGGTTTTGCGGCTCAACGTATTTAGGGTGCATTTCTTCATAGAGAACTCCCATGGGTTCTCCTGTTTCTGCATTGTACTGGCAGAGTTTGGCATGATTCTGATCGCGGTTTACTTCGATCAGGTAGAGGCTCTTTTCATCCGGTGCCCAGCTGATATTGGTGAAATAACGGTCTGTCGGATCGCCTGCATTCAGATAAATGCTTTTGCCGGTAGCGGGGTTGTAAATCCCTACTTTTACCTGATGGCTCGTCATTCCTGCCATCGGATAGCGTACATTGTTCACTTCGCCTACGCGCGCAGTGATGTCTACAAGCGGGTATTGTGTCACCATGCTTTCATCCATACGGTAGAAAGCGAGCAGGTTACCTTTCGGACTCCAGAAAGTTCCTTTGTTGATACCGAATTCATTGCGGTGCACTGTTTGTCCGCAAACGATGCCTTCGGGCTCATTGGTTACTGCTTTCTCATTTACATATAGATTATTATCTATCGTGTAAGCCACATTTCCACTGGCTGCGCAATAGTCCTCATTATTCGCCCCGTCCTTTGGTTTGAAAGTGCTGACAACCTGATTGTTCTTGAAATCATATACAATGAACTTTCCTGCTATCGTGAATAGCATTTGTGGCTTGTCTGCCCATGGGAAACGGACGGAATACAGGTGTGATAATTTTCCTGCCTTGTTTTCTTCAAGCACTTTGTTGATTTGCTCGCGAGTGATAACCATTGTTTCTTTCCCGGTTTTGGGTTGAATTGAATAAAGGGTATCTACTCCTGGCTTGATACATTCGTCGCCCCACCATTGCAACCCGTACAGGTTTTCTGCATAGCGGTAACTCTCGCCGCCCGGAATCAGTTCTTCCAGCGTCGGTTTTTTGGTTTCTTGTGCCATAACATTGAATCCGATTGGTAGTGCCAATAATAACAGAATGGCTCTTTTTCCAATTTTACTCATTGCTCTTTTTTTTATTATTTGTTTTTAAATCCTTCTATTTTTACTCTGTCCAAAGGAGTCTGCTTTATTTGAATGGCAGCACTCAATTTGGCAAAAGCGGTGAATAGGTCGTCAAATTGCTTCTCGTAGCTTTCTCTGTCGGAGGATATGTCCTCTTCCAAGTATTCAATCCTTTTCCTCAATTCTTCCAATTCCTGTTTGGGAGCATGGGAGAGCAGGTATTGGCGCATGTGGACGAAGGCTCGCATGATGTTGATGTTGACTTCGATGGCTTTTTCACTATTTAAAAGACCTGATAGCATTGCGACTCCTTGTTCGGTAAAGGCATAGGGCTGATATCTAAACCAGTTTATTTCTAAGGTGCCATTTTGGCACCTTATATTGTTTATCAGTAAGTTAGCTTCTGATTTTGTAAGCTGAAACATAAAATCCGCAGGAAAACGATTTATATTCCTTTTTACTGTTCGTTTCAGGTTCTTTGTTTCAATCTCATACATTTCTGCCAAATCAAAGTCAAGCATAACCTTTTGTCCCCTGATTTCATATATCTTATTTTCTATAATGACTAATTCATTCATTTTCTAGTCTAACTTTTTGGTTTACTATCTACGCCTATTACTTAACATTATTGTTGTTCAAACTTGAGGTCGCAATTTGCGACCTCATATTGAGTATCAGTGCGTTAGTAGATATATGGTGTTGTGGATTGTTCTTAATTATGAATCAATTATTCCTCTTCCTTCTTCGGAATCCTCGGCTCCCGGTTCCCCCTAAATTCTCTTGGCCCTCTCGAATCTCTTCCTCCGCGGAATTCTCCCCGTGGCTTTCTATCTCTGTCGCCGCCTTTGAAGTCGCTACCTTCTCTGCGTGGCTTGTATTCTCCCTCTCTGCGAGGTCTGGACTCACCATCCCGGCGTGGTTTGAATTCACCTTCGCGACGTGGCTTAAACTCTTTTTTTTCTCTGAATCTTGGAGCCTGTTCACCTTCACCCTCTTTCTTCTCTTCGCCCTCTTCCTGGCTCTTGAACTCTTTATATTTTCCGTCAAAAATCTCATATTTGCGGAATTCACACTCTAACGGTCCATTGAACAAAGGAACCTTCTGGCTTGCCTTCAAGCCAATCTGGTCGAAACACTCTTCCCGATAAGAAAGCACCCATGCTTCGTTTCCTACAAATGCGTGTTTCAGGCGTTCGCCGATCATCTGGTAAAGACCGAGCAAATCATTCGTAGAGATACGTTCCCCATAAGGAGGATTGGTGATGATAATCGACTTCTCCTGCGGCTGTTCGAACTGCTGGAACGGTTGCAGTTTCAGCACGATATCTTTCGATACACCGGCAGCTTTTATATTGTGAGTAGCAATTTCATTCGCTTTCGGATTGTTGTCATACCCATAAATCTTATGAGTAAATTCACGCTCCTGACTGTCGTCATTGTAAATCTCATCGAACATATCCGCATCGAAATCCACCCATTTTTCGAAAGCAAATCCTTTGCGGAATACTCCCGGAGCGATATTCTTAGCGATCAGTGCGGCTTCTATAGGGATCGTGCCCGAACCACACATCGGATCGATCAGATCACATTCTCCACGCCATCCGGTCATTAAAATCATGCCGGCAGCCAATACCTCATTCAACGGAGCTTCTACCGCTTCCTGGCGATAACCGCGGCGGTGAAGTGATTCTCCGGACGAGTCCAAAGACAAAGTACAGGTAGTCTGTGCAATATGAATGTTCAGAAGTACATCCGGATTGTTGATGCGTACCGACGGACGTTTACCCGTTTTCTCGCGGAAGTAGTCCACAATCGCATCTTTCACCTTGTACGAAACGAATTTCGAATGGCGGAACTCCTCACTGAATACTACTGCGTCGATAGCAAATGTCTTGTTCACATCGAGATATTCTTCCCATGGAATAGCCTGTATTTGATTGTAAACCTCGTCAGCATCTTTGGCCGTAAAGTTCTTGATGGGTTTCAGGATACGGATGGCGGTGCGTAGGCAGAAATTTGCCTTGTACATCATACGTTTATCTCCTGTAAATGAAACCATACGACGTCCTATTTGAATGTCGTTGGCTCCTAATGCTGTCAGTTCTTCTGCAAGTATCTCTTCCAGTCCTTGGAAAGTCTTGGCTATCATCTCGAATTGTTCGCTCATATAGATTTTTTTTGATTTTATTTTTTTGCTTTAGTTTGTACGATTCTTGCTCCTGCGGGCACGTTTTCCGTTACCCAGATATTACCGCCTACGGTTGCATCACGCCCGATGGTGATTCTTCCCAGAATAGTGGCGTTGGAATAAACAATCACATTGTCTTCCAGGATCGGATGGCGGGGGATTCCCTTGATTGGTTTTCCGTCGGCATCCAGCGGGAAACTCTTGGCTCCCAGTGTGACACCCTGATATAGTTTGACGTTGTTTCCGATGATACTCGTGGCACCGATTACGACACCCGTTCCATGGTCGATGGTGAAGTGAGTGCCAATCTTGGCGGCCGGGTGGATATCGATTCCCGTTTCGCTATGCGCCATCTCCGTGATGATACGGGGAATCAGAGGAACACCCAGTTCCAGCAATTCATGCGCGATACGGTAATTGCTGATCGCTTTAATAGCCGGATAACAGAATATGACCTCTCCGTAGCTTTCGGCAGCCGGGTCACCGTTGTAGGCGGCTTCCACATCTGTTGCCAGTATCCTTCTCATGGCAGGTAACTTACTGATGAATTTAGCGGCAAGACGCGCAGCTTCTTCCCGTTTCGAGTCGGAGCAGACGTTACATTTCCCCTCTATGGAAGTACTAAAACATAATCCGGCCAGGATTTGCTCACAAAGTAAATCAAACAATTTTTCAATGTTTACACCGATGTGATAATTGATAGTCCGGCTGTTAATCGTAGAATTTCCGTAATATCCGGGGAAAAGAATGGAGCGTGAAAGCTCAATAATTTCATACAAGACTTTTGCAGAGGGCAGTGGTTCGCCATCTTTGTGCTGATGAAACAGTCCTTTATAAGATTCGCTTTCCGATAGCTCATCGACTGCCTGTGTCAAAATGTGGGTGAAGTTCAGTGGACTCATTAGGTCAGTTGCTCATATTTATATGGGGACAAAGGTATTAAAAAAAATAATAAAATTCGCTGGGATTCAGGATAAATAATGTATTTTTGTCACATTCAAAACATGACATATATAAAGGGGACTGATGAATCAGAGGACTGCTATGAGACTATTTGCGCTGTTGGGACTGTTGGTGTTGTTAAGTTGCGGATACGCTGATAGACATCACAATAGCTCTTCGTGCGAACAGGTTTTGGTTGATTCTTTGGAAGTTCGTGTGCAGGATTCGTTGTTTTCCAATGTGCATTATTCCCGCTCACAACTGCTTGAGGCACTGACGCAGACGCAAGATTCCCTGGTTTATTATCGTCTGCTCGCCCTTTACGGGAAAACATTTTTTGTCTCTTCCGATTTTGATTCTATACTCTATTACAACCGCCGGGTAAAAGGATTTTCCCGCAATGCTTCCCAATCTTCTGAATCTCTCCAATCTCCACGATGGAATGATGTATTGTCCGATGTTTATAATATAGAAGGCAATGTGTGGATGCAGCTGAACCGTCCCGATTCTGCAATTATCGACTATAAGAAAGCCTACGGATATCGCCTGAAAGGAAAAAAACTGCATCTGCTTCCGGATATTTGTATCAATATCGCTGATGCCTATCTGCACCGCAGTGACTTGGCGCACACTGCTTCGTATTACCGGCGCGCCCTCTTTCTCTGCGATTCTTTGAACTTGTCCGAGCACACGAAATTTCCTGTTTACTACGGATTGGGGCAGACTTACATGGAACTGCGTGATTTCGATTTATCCAATCATTACTATGAATTGGCCGGACAGTTTTTCAATGAAATGAATGTGAGCGAGCAATGGACTTATCTCAACAATCGCGGCAACCATTATTATTACCGGAAAGACTATCAGGAGGCTTTGAAATATATGCGCAAGGCCAATGCACTCGTATCTTCTTATCCACAGATGGTATTTGAACAGAATTTTATCAAAGTAAACCTGGGAGAATTGTATTTGTTGACTGACAAACTGGACTCCGCACAGATCTGTCTGGACGAAAGTTATCGTTTTTTCTCCGATATACAGCATAATTCGGCCGTTCATTACATTGAAACCCAGATGATTGAACTGGCATTAAAGAAAGGAAATATAGCTCAAGCGAAGACTATGATTGCCCGGACCGCTCCTGTGGGGCATCTTGACGCCAATATGCTGACTATACGCAATCAGTATCTGCAACATTATTTTGAGCATACCGGTGATTACCGTCGTGCCTATGAATACCTGAAACGCGATCGCCATCTGGACGATTCCATTAGGAGCGAACGGATACAGATGCGTGTTGCCGAATTGGATATGCGTTACCGGCAGGATACGATAGTGCTTCGTAAGGAAATGAAGATTCAGCGGCAGGCGGCAGAGATGAGAGTGCTCAAATTGAGCGTATCTATCTGGGTACTTGTCTGCGTGTTGCTTGTGGCAGGGGTAGTGGTAATTGTCTGGTATATGCGTAAAAAAAGGGAGTTTCTTCGCCAGCGTTTCTTCCAGCAAATCAACCGTGTCCGCATGGAGAATTTGAGAAGCCGGATTTCTCCTCATTTTACTTTTAATGTACTGGGACGTGAAATCAACCAGTTTAACGGCTCGGAAGAGGTGAAACATAATCTGATGGAACTGGTGAAATATCTCCGTCGTAGCCTCGAACTTACCGAGAAATTGAGCGTGTCTTTGCAAGACGAACTGGATTTCGTGCGTACATATATCGAACTGGAACGTGGGCGTGTTGGAGAAGATTTTGTCGCAACAATTACGGTGGAGGACGAATTAGAGGCAGCCCGCATCATGATTCCATCTATGATTGTGCAAATTCCGGTGGAGAATGCAATTAAACATGGGCTGGCGGGAAAGGACGGAAAAAAGGAGCTAATGGTATATGTTTCCCGTGAAACAAATGGGATTCGCATAACGGTTACCGACAACGGACGCGGGTATCTCCCGCAGGTGGTTTCCGCCACACGGGGTACTGGTACAGGATTGAAAGTGTTGTATCAGACCGTTCAATTATTGAATACAAAGAATAAGAGTGATAAAATACGTTTTGATATAACCAACAGAAGCGATGGACAAACCGGTACGGAAGTGTCGGTATATATCCCGTTTCATTTTTCTTATGATTTATGATGGATACAGAGGATAAGTATAAGGTAGTTATCGTTGACGATGAACGTACAGCGATTGATGCTTTGCGCCGGGAATTGGAGCCCTATCGTGAATTTGAAGTAAAAGGAATCGCAGGGAATGGTGCAAAGGGTAAAAAGATGATTATGGAGTTGCATCCGGACTTATTGTTTCTTGATGTGGAACTTCCGGATACGTTGGGACTCAATCTATTAAGTGAAATAAGGGAAGATGTTTTGTGGGATATGAAGGTCGTATTTTACACCTCTTATGACAAATACTTGCTTCAGGCGTTGCGTGAGTCGGCTTTCGACTTCCTGCTGAAGCCTTTTGAAGCGGAAGACCTGAAAGTAATTATAGACCGTTACCGGAAGGCTATGACCTCTACTTCGCTTCCTCTTTTGCCTTCTTTTGCTTCTTCTATTAGTGCATTGATGCCCCAGCAAGGCATGTTTATGATTAGCACAGTGACAGGTTTCAAGCTTTTGCGGCTGGAGGAAATCGGCTTTTTTGAATATCTGAAAGACAAACGTCAATGGCAGGTGGTCTTGTTTAATCAAACTTGTCTGAATTTGAAGCGGAATACAAAAGCAGAAGATATTATCAGTTATTCACAAGCTTTCGTACAGATTAGCCAATCTGCTATTGTAAATGTTAATTATCTGGCAATGATTGATGGTAAATGCTGTCAACTCTATCCGCCTTTTCACGATAAGAATGATCTGATTATTTCCCGAAGTTATCTAAAAGAACTGCAAGAGCGTTTCTTCGTTTTGTAATGTAGACCTCATATTATGAAATACGCCACTTCTTCAGCAGAAGCGGCGTATCCTTTTGTTAGAATATTAGAATGAGAGAGAGTTTATGTTACATATTTGTATTATCCATCGTAACGGTCATTTCGGGTACCAGTACGTAGGCTTGTTTTTTAGCGTTCCATTTATAATAATTCGTAGTAACGGTCTTGCCTTCATAAGTATAATTGATGCGTAGGTCTTTTTCCCATGCGTCCTTGCTATTGTTCCATTTCAAGGCTTCGCTTTCAATCATACGTTTGTTGTCATCGTACTTGTAGTTGTACTTCATGTAGTTGGCAAGTGTATTTCCATCCATTTTGTAAACGGTTTGTCCCACTGTCATACCATTCTCCTCGATTGGATTATAAATCAATTGATTATCGTAGCTACGTGCAGAAGTAGCAAGCGATACAACAAGAAGAGCTGCAGATAAAACGAACATTTTTAAAGATACTTTTGCTTTCATGGCTATTTAAGTTTTTGGGTTATACTTTCATTTGTCTACCAAATGCATTGGTTTTACGCTGCAAATCTACATATTAATTTGGTATTTATGCATTTTTGAAGATAAAAGATTGTCAAAATGTCAAGAGTGGAGATGGATGATAACTAGCTTTTTGCCAATATTGGTGACAAAAAAATATCCGGCAGTCAATTTGCCGGATATAGAATGAATCACTTCGTCGAAAAAGGAATCTTTTTTCTAGCTTTCTGGATATGGAGTTAAATAATGTTATTACCCATACTTGCTTCTATTTTGTAAGGGAAGGCTTTGGATAAGATGGAGTCTCCCTATGTAATTAATGTCTAAAAGATAGCAATTCCTGATTGAGGTGGCCTTTATTCACTTGATGGTTTAGTGTGCCTCAAGCCAATTTTTGCCCCATCCGCAATCTGCTTTCAAGGGGACGTGCATGCGGTATGCTTTCTCCATTTCTTCGATGACGATTTCTTCTACACGCTCTTTTTCATTGACAGGAACGCTGAAATTTAATTCGTCATGCACTTGCAGGATCATTTTGGCTTGTATTCCTTCGGCCTGGAACCGTTGATAGATACGTGCCATTGCTACTTTTATAATATCTGCCGCACTTCCCTGAATAGGGGCGTTGATGGCATTTCGTTCCGCATATCCGCGTACAACGGCATTCCGGGAGTTAATGTCCGGCAAGAAGCGCTTCCGATGGAAGATTGTTTCCACATAGCCTTTTTCCTGGGCCACCTGAATACTTTTATCCATATATGCTTTCACTCCCGGATAAGTTTCAAAATAACCGTCGATTAACTCTTTGGCTTCTTTGCGGTCTACATTCATTCGTTCGGCAAGACCGAATACGGATATGCCATAGATGATACCGAAATTGGCAGTCTTGGCTTTACGGCGCATATCGGAGCCTACGTCTTTCAGGTCGATCTTATAAATTTTGGCAGCAGTGGCCGCATGAATATCGTGATTGCTAAGGAAAGCATCAATCATATTCTTATCCTCGCTAAGGTGTGCCATGATGCGCAATTCGATTTGCGAATAGTCGGCAGAGAAGAAGAGGCAGCCTTCATCGGGGATGAAAGCCTTGCGGATTTCTTTTCCATTCTCGTCTCGGATAGGAATATTTTGCAGGTTCGGATTGCTTGAACTAAGACGTCCCGTAGCGGTTACAGTCTGGTTGAAAGAGGTGTGCACCCTTCCTGTGCGTGGATTGATAAGCTGGGGGAGTGCGTCGATATACGTGCCCAATAGCTTTTTCAGTCCGCGATGTTCCAGAATCTTTTCTACTACCGGATGTTTGTGCCGGAGGCTTTCGAGTACTTCTTCCGAGGTGACGTACTGGCCGGTCTTAGTCTTTTTTGCTTTCTCTATGATCTTCAGTTTGTCAAACAGTACCTCACCGACTTGCTTGGGCGAAGCGATGTTGAAAGTCTCACCGGCCAATTCGTAAATCTCTTTTTCGATTTGCTCCATCTGGGCGGTGAAATGGGCGGAGGACTGTTTCAGGGCCTCCGTATCCAGCAATACCCCGTTCCGTTCTATATGAACCAATACGGGAACTAGCGGCATTTCTATATCATAGAACAAACGCTCTGCGTCATTCTCTTTCAGCTCTTTCTCCAATACGTTTTTCAGTTTCAGAGTTACGTCTGCATCTTCGCAGGCGTATAGATATACATCTTTCGGATCGAGATCACGCATGTTTTTCTGATTCTTTCCTTTGGGACCTATCAGTTCGTCAATGTGGATAGTCTGATAGTGCAGGTAAATTTCCGCAAGATAATCCATGCCGTGACGAAGTTCCGGTTGAAGAACATAATGAGCGATCATCGTATCGAAAAGCGGACCTTTTACTGTTGCGCCATAATTTTGAAGAACAATCATGTCGTACTTGATATTTTGTCCGACTTTCAACGAATTCTCATTTTCGAAGACCGGACGGAATTCATTTACGATTTTTAACGCTTCGTCTTGGTCCGATGGTACGGGAACATAAAAAGCTTCGTTTTCTGCAATCGAAAAGCTCATTCCGACTAATTCGGCATCCATTGGTTCAGTTCCGGTGGTTTCCGTATCTAACGAGAGAATTTTCGATGTAAGTAACTTTTGAATAATTTCCTGTCTTTTCTCCTCTGTATCAATGAGTTGGTAGTTGTGAGTGAGCGATTCTAACGTCTCTAGGTTCGATTTTTTTGCTTCACCCGGTTCATCGGGCGTGAAATTCGCAAATAAATCGCCTTGCATTCCGCCTCCTTCTTCGGGAAAAAGTGGAAGAGGAGAGGGGGCGCTTTTTCCAGTGGTAACTTTGCTTCCGGTGGCGGAGGTTATTCCGTTTCCGGAAATGTCTTTTTTGAGTACCCGGTCAATGAGCGTTCTAAATTCTAATTCCTCGAAAATGCTACGGAGTGAATTTTCGTCTGCCTCTTCACGGACAAGAGAATCCATCTCAAGTTGGATGGGGACATCGATTTTAATGGTGGCGAGAAATTTCGAGAACGTAATCATTTCCCGGTTAGTTTCCACTTTTGTTTTCAATGCTCCTTTCAGTTGGTCGGTATGTTCCAATAGATTCTCGATACTTCCGAATTCGGAGATCAGTTTTTGAGCAGTCTTTTCTCCTACTCCGGGACATCCGGGGATGTTATCCGAAGAGTCGCCCATTAGTCCGAGCATATCGATCACCTGTGCCGGAGACTGAATGTCAAACTTGGCTTTCACTTCCTCAACGCCCATCACTTCGAAACCTCCAGTGTGTTTGGGACGATACATAAATACTTTGTCACTTACCAGCTGCCCGTAATCTTTGTCGGGAGTCATCATATAGGTAGTGAT
This sequence comes from Bacteroides sp. BFG-606, assembly GCF_024788145.1. Lineage (NCBI taxonomy): Bacteria > Pseudomonadati > Bacteroidota > Bacteroidia > Bacteroidales > Bacteroidaceae > Bacteroides > Bacteroides sp. BFG-606. Next base: position 1,364,143 of record NZ_JANUIL010000001.1, read on the forward strand.
ACCCTGACGACCGGCTTCGGTAGCGAGCGTACCTATCACATCATCGGCTTCGTAGCCTGCCACTTCCAGAATAGGGATGCGGTAGGCACGTATAATATCCTTTATAATAGGTACGGAAAGACGGATTGCCTCCGGAGTTTCTTCGCGTTGTGCTTTATATTGTTCAAAAGCTTCGTGGCGGAAGGTGGGACCTGCGGGGTCGAAGGCTACTCCTATATGAGTGGGATTCTCTTTTTTCAGCACTTCTTCGAGGGTGTTCACAAAACCCAGTATGGCTGAAGTGTTGAATCCTTTGGAATTGATTCTTGGGTTTTTAATAAAGGCGTAATACGCCCGATATATTAATGCATAAGCGTCTAAAAGAAATAATTTATTACCTGAATCCATAGATTTAATTAATTTTTCATGGTAAAAGTACAAAAAAATACGGTATTAAGCGTTTTATTATTACTTTTGTGCTCAAATTGTGTAATAAATGGACAGCATCTCACTTATCAGAACTCCGATTGAAGCGGAACTGGGCGACTTCAAAGAACTTTTTGATAGTTCTCTCTCCAGTTCAAATGCATTGCTCGATAGCGTCGTATCTCACATACGGCAGAGGAATGGTAAGATGATGCGGCCTATTCTTGTTTTGCTCGTGGCACGCCTTTATGGCGCTATATGTCCTTCCACTCTTCACGCGGCTGTTTCGCTGGAACTCCTTCATACGGCCAGCCTGGTACATGATGACGTAGTGGATGAAAGCACCGAACGCCGTGGACAGCTCTCGGTAAATGCAATCTTTAATAATAAAGTGGCCGTGTTGACGGGTGACTATTTATTGGCAACCAGCCTCGTACATGCTGAATTGACAAACAGCCATCGTATTATTCAGCTGGTGTCCACTCTTGGACAGGATCTTGCTGACGGTGAGTTGCTTCAGCTTTCAAATGTAAGTAATCACAGTTTCTCCGAGGAAGTCTATTTTGATGTAATCCGCAAGAAAACTGCTGCTCTTTTTGCTGCCTGCACAAAGGCTGCCGCTTTCTCGGTGGGTGTGGGTGAGGGGGAAGCTGAACTTGCCCGTTTGCTGGGCGAATATATTGGTATCTGTTTCCAGATAAAGGATGATATTTTCGATTACTTTGATAATAAGGAGATTGGTAAACCTACGGGTAATGATATGCTTGAAGGTAAGCTGACATTGCCCGCTTTGTATGTGCTGAATACGACGAAAAACGAGGAAGCGCAAGAAATTGCAATCAAAGTAAAGGAGGGTACGGCTACTCTCGATGAAATAGCTTATTTGATTTCGTTTATTAAAGAAAACGGAGGAATTGAATATGCGGTTCAGACTATGAATGGCTATAAACAAAAAGCTTTCAATCTATTGGCTTCTTTGCCGGATTCCGATGTCTGTGCAGCTCTCCGGTCTTATCTGGATTATGTAGTAGACCGCGAAAAATAATTACTTCCTGTACTTTCCCAGGAGTGAATAGCATAATAACAACCGGTCCCAATCTTCTATCTTTTCCGATTTCATCGCTTTTCCTAAAAGGAAACTCTTGTCTATTTCTTCCGCTGTATGAAGATCTAAAGAACATAATTTGTCGGCTTGTTCTATGTAGTCCCAGGCTTTCTCTTTGGTGATGTGACCACATGCTTGGGAGGCGCGTGCCAAGTTCACAAGCAGTCCCATATCCCATCCGATAATGCCTTTTTCCAAGTCATTTATCCATATAATCGGGTCCCTTCTTTCCTCTGTATATTTCACGAATTTGTATAGATTCTTTCCTTGACGGATGAAACGTTCCACCCCGAAAAAACGCTTTTGAATGATGTTTTCGAACTCGTTGATGTTCTCTGTAGAGAGTAAATAGGGGAGCATAATCTGGTAGGAGACTCTGTCGCCTTCGTTGATAAGGAATTGGAATAGTCCGGTGACGGACTCATTGTCGGTGCAGTGAAACTCTTCTGCCAGCAGTTTGGATAGCTTTAGCGGATGGATTCCGGTCTCCATAGAGTTGAGATAGAAGCCTTGCAGTCCGGCTTCCATATAACCGATGCGTAACCCCTTCTTTTTCTCTGTTCCGAGGATGAGGTTCAGAGGGTTGTGATTGAATCTTAAGGTTTTCGTATATGCGTCCATCCTAATACCTTCATAAGGTTCATGAAAAGCGTGAGAACTGTTGCCATGTATTTTCCTGAGGCTTCGGCAAGCCGTTATGAATATACAAGCAACAGTCCCACGCTCCATTCGATATATAACAAAAGTATATACATGAAGGTGCGTGAGACCCGTTTGCTTATTACCATTCATAACTTTGAATTTTGCCGAATTCCAGGAATTGGTAATAAATGAAACGTTCTCTAATATAACTAATTAGCTATATTTTCATCGCTAAACCTTTTACAAAGATAAGTATTTTTCTGAATTTTCCTGTAACTATCTTTAGATTTTCTTAAATAAAAAATACCGCGTCGGTTCCCGGAGTACGGGAACAGCGCGGTAAGGCGTATTTGATTGCTAATGTAGCCTTTAACTTAGAAGAACTTGATTTCTTCTCCTTTGATGTCAGAAAGAAGGAGGTTGGCTAAACGGCTGGTTCCCAGACGGAACAGTTGATTATCCAGCCATTCTTCACCCAATAGTTCTTTTACGATTGTGTAGTAAATAATCGCATCATTAACGGTATTGATGCCACCTGCCGGTTTGAATCCAATCTTGATTCCGGTTTTCTGGTGGTATTCTTTGATGGCTTCACACATCACGTAAGCGGCTTCCGGAGTAGCGGCAGGCTGTTGCTTACCGGTGGAAGTCTTGATGAAATCTGCGCCCGAATACATGGATAGGATAGAAGCTTTCTTGATGTTGGAAGCGCTCTTTAGTGCACCTGTTTCAAGGATCACTTTGAGATGACGTTCCTTGCAAACTTCCTTTAATTCCTGTATTTCTTCACACATTCCTTCGTAGTCTCCGCTTAGGAATTTGCCGATGGAAATGACAATGTCTATTTCATCGGCACCTTCTGCGATTGCTAATGCTGTTTCTGCCACTTTTACTTCAATGAATGTCTGTGAAGAGGGGAAACCTCCTGATACACAGGCTATATTGACTCCGTCTACCTCCAGCGTATTCTTAACGATGGCTGCGAAATTGGGGTATACACAGATTGCTGCAACATTTTTCAGATCAGGATATTCGTCGTCAAACTGATTGACTTTTTCGGTAAAGTGCATCACACTTTTGTCACTGTCTGTGCTATTCAAAGTAGTCAGGTCAATACAGTTGAACAGAAACTTCTTAACGTCTTCCGTGTTGTTTTCCGGCACTTTTTTCTCAATCAATTCAGCTACGCGAGCTTGAATATCTGCATCGCTCAGATTGGTATTATACTTTGCCAATGCGGCATTGTACTTGTTGGGCTGTGAGTTATTCTCTTCCATGATCTTTCAGTTTTGGGTTGTTGATATGTCTTTTATTATCTCGTTTCGTTTTCTTTTCCATGCTTTTCCGGAAAGCAGTGGTTATGTCTACACCTGTCTGGTTGGCAATGCAGAGAAGAACCCATAAAACGTCTGCTATTTCTTCATCTATATTGTCTTTCTCTCCCTCTTTAAAGGACTGATCTCCATATTTGCGGGCCATGACACGCGCCAGTTCTCCTACTTCTTCCGTCAGAACTGCCATATTGGTCAACTCGCTGAAGTAGCGGACGCCGTATGTTTTCACCCATTGGTCCACTTGTTTCTGTGCTTCTTCCAGAGTCATAATTGTTGATGGTTGGTTATTATTCTTTGTTTTTTGTATCCATGCATATAGTAACGGGGCCGTCGTTTAAAAGTTCAACTTTCATGTCTGCCCCAAAGGTGCCTGTGCCTATTTCTTTTCCCAATGCGCCGCTTAAATCTTTGCAGAATTGTTCGTAGAGTGGGATAGAGACATCCGGTTTGGCGGCTTTGATATAGGAGGGGCGATTTCCCTTCTTGGTAGAAGCGTGTAACGTGAACTGGCTGATAACCAGAATCTCGCCTCCATCTTCTAAAATAGATTTGTTCATTACACCATTCTCATCATCGAAGATACGTAGATTTACAATCTTCTTGCAAAGCCAGTCGATGTCTTCCTGTCCATCCGCTTCTTCAATGCCGACTAATATCAGCATTCCTTTCCCAATGGACGACTTACAGTATCCTTCAATGGTTACTGACGCATGGCTTACCCGTTGTATGACTATTCTCATTGTTATTTATTCTATTTCATGATTAGGAAAGGCAAATTTACAAAATTCAGAAGAGAAAACGGTGTGTTGGTGGGAAAATATTATAAGGCTTTGCCGAAAGCGTTAATGATTTATTATTGGGGCACGGATTACGCGGATAACACGGTTTTTTAGTAATTCAACCGTGAAATCCGTGTAATCCGTGCCTAAAAGTGATAGAAAGATAACAGGCCTACTCCCCAACTTCTTATTAATTTTCTGATGATTCATCGCTCAATCCCGCTTTTACAGTCTTGGCTTTTGCTTCTCCAATCACAGCGGAAATCTCTTCAAAAGAGGCTTCTTTTATCCGCTTTACGCTTTTAAATTCTTTCAGAAGCGCTGTTTTTGTCTTTTCTCCAATCCCTTTGATATTGTCTAATGCCGATGCTACCTGTCGTTTGCTGCGTTTATCACGATGGAAACTGATGGCAAAACGGTGCACCTCATCCTGAATCTGGGTCAGCAAACGGAATAACGGGCTTTGCTGTTTGATACCGATAGTCTGCGGAGGAAATCCAAAAAGCAGTTCCGATGTGCGATGGCGATTGTCCTTTGCCAGTCCGGCGATAGGGATCGCTAGGTTCAACTCATCTTCAATCACCTCTCTAACGACCTCCATTTGGCCTTTTCCGCCGTCGGTGATAATCAGGTCGGGTAGAGGGGTGTTTTCTTCAATAGCGCGCTGATAACGTCTTCTGACGACCTCTTTCATGGATGCATAATCGTCAGGTCCTACAACAGTCTTTATATTGTATTTTCGATAATCTTTCTTTGATGGTTTAGCCTTTTTAAAGACAACGCAAGCTGCCACAGCATCAGAACCCTGTATGTTTGAGTTGTCAAAGCATTCAATTTGCAAAGGCGGTCTGTCCAGATGCAACTCTTGCTGTATCTCTTTCATTAATCGCATACTTCTTTGCTCCGGATTCAGCTTTTCCGCCTGTTTTAGTCGGTCGGCCTTGTATTGCTTTACGTTTAGAATCGAAAGATCCAGCAATTTCTTCTTGTCTCCCCGCTGTGGAACGGTAAATACGATGTTGTTTAGCTCCAAATCAAGCTCAAAAGGCACTATAATCTCTCTGGATTGGCTCTTATAGCGTTCTCGCATTTCGATAATACCCAGTGTCAAAAGTTCCTCTTTTGATTCATTCAACTTCTTTTTATATTCGAATGTAAACGCCTGGTTGATGGCACCGTTTGTAATATGCAGATAGTTGATGAAAGCGGAATTGGACTCGTCCTCTTCAATAGAAAATACATCTATGTTGTGCAATACAGCGCTTACTACCTCCGATTTGGAGCGGTAGTTTTCTATCAGAAGAAATTTTTCTTTCACCTTCTGTGCTTCTTCAAACTTCATCTCGCCGGCTAATGTCTGCATCTTTTCCAGTAGCATACGGCTGATTTCTTGCGTATTTCCTTTCAGGATTTCTTTGATTTCATCGATATTTTTGAGATAATCCTCCTGTGATTGCAGTCCGATGCATGGTCCTGCACAGTTCTTTATATGATATTCCAGGCATACGTTGAACTTTCCTGCCCGTATATTCTCCGGAGTTAGGTTTAAACTGCAAGTTCGCAAAGGATATAAATGCTTTATCAGATCCAGTACCGCATACATGGATGGTATGTGACTATACGGTCCATAATAAGATGAACCGTTCCTGATAATTTTCCTTGTTCTGAAAACTCTGGGAAAATACTCGTTTTGTACGCAAATAGAAGGGTAGGTCTTGTCATCCTTTAATAGAACGTTGTAGCGCGGCTTGTATTTCTTTATCAGATTATTCTCCAGCAATAACGCGTCTTCTTCCGTGTTGACTACAATATAACGAATATCGGCGATTTTGCTGACCAGTACTCGTGTCTTTCCCGGTTCATGTTCTTTGCTGAAGTAAGAGTAGACTCTTTTCTTTAGATTTTTGGCCTTTCCAACGTATATAATTGTACCCTCCGTGTTCAGGTATTGGTAAATACCCGGTTTCTCGGGAAGGTTGGCTACGATCCCTTTCAAATATTCATTGGCTCTGCTTTCTGGTTCTGTATTCATAATTGTTTTAGGATGGCTAATAAGTGAAAAGTATGTGCCTGACATGAAGCATACCCGCAGTCGGTGGCTATTTAAACACGAATGACGCGGATAATATGGATTCCTATTCTTATGGTCCGTGTCATCCACGTCATTCGCGTCTCAAAAGGTTAGTTGCTTACTTTTGGCATATTTTCTGCAAATAGAACCAAATTCTTTATAAACTCAATACCGATTCTACTTCTACGTCATCTCCGAACAATGATTTTCCATTCAGGTCTTTCAATTCGATGATGAAGTTTACATATACCTTTTTTGGTTTTAGTCTTTTCACCAGTTCACAAGCTGCTTTCATGGTGCCTCCTGTTGCCAGTAAATCATCATGTAATAGAACTACGTCATTCTCGTCCAGTGCATCTTTGTGGATTTGCACCGTGTCTTTGCCGTACTCCTTGTCATAGCTTTCTTCAATCGTTTCTGCAGGGAGTTTGCCCGGCTTGCGAATTGGAATAAAACCTGCGTTCAGGCGGGTTGCCAGAATAGGTCCCATGATGAATCCTCTTGATTCTATACCTACTACTTTAGTAATCCCTTTATCCTTATACATATCAAACATAATGTTTGATAATTCCTGCAAGCACCAAGGGTCCTTGAATAGAGTGGTGACATCGTAGAACAGGATTCCGGGAATCGGAAAATCGGGTATTTCCCGAATGCTTTTGATTAGCGTTTCTTTGCTCATAATCATTGAATTATATCGTTTCTTTAAATGTTTTGTTTCACGTGAAACGTTGTCGCTTATCGTCCGGAAAGTACCAGCAACACGTTGATATCGCTTGGAGAGACTCCCGGAATTCTGCTCGCTTGTGCTATTGTTTCCGGATCTATCTTTGCCAGCTTTTGTCGGGCCTCGGTGGAAAGAGACTGAATAGTAGAATAGTCAAATTTTCCTTTAATCTTTATACTTTCCAATCGTGCTAGTTTTTCTGCTATCATTCTTTCTCTGTCAATGTATCCTTGATACTTGATTAAGATTTCGGCAGCTTCGAGAATTTCTTCTTTCCGGTCTTGGTCCGAACCCGTTGCTTTTTCCAGCTCCCGTTGAAACGCCGGAACATATTCTGCTATATTTCCTATTGTCACTTGCGGGCGATTCAGAATCTCTATCAACTTACATCCTTGACGTAGGGGAGTTGTCCCTATCTTTTCGAGAGCATCGTTGATTAGTGCCGGTTTCATCGAATAGTTGCGTGCGAAAGAAATGATTTGTTCCACGGCTTCTTTTTTGCTTCTTACTAACTGATACCGGTCTTCTTTTGCCAAACCAAGCTTAAATGCTTTTTCTGTTAAGCGCATATCGGCATCATCCATACGAAGCAGAATACGGTATTCCGCACGCGAGGTAAACATACGGTAAGGTTCATCCACACCTTTGGTAACCAAATCGTCGATTAATACGCCAATATATGCTTCATCTCGAGCCAAAGTAAATGCTTCTCCGCCGTGGCAGTTGATGTGTGCATTGATACCGGCTATCAATCCTTGTCCTCCTGCTTCCTCGTATCCGGTGGTTCCGTTTACTTGTCCGGCAAAGAACAAGTTTTTGATAATCTTCGATTCCAACGTATGTTTTAATTGGGTCGGATCGAAATAGTCATATTCGATAGCGTATCCCGGACGGTAGATAACCAGATCTTTGAAAGCCGGGATTTGTTTTAATGCTGCAATTTGTATTTCCATCGGAAGCGAAGAAGAGAATCCGTTAAGATATAACTCTTGTGTTGTTTCTCCTTCCGGTTCGAGGAATAACTGGTGCTGATCTTTATCCGGGAAAGTGACAATTTTGGTTTCGATGCTTGGACAATAGCGTGGTCCGATACTTTGAATCTGTCCGTTGAATAGGGGAGAATCCGGCAGACCTTCGCGCAGAATCCGGTGTACTTCTTCATTGGTGTAGCATGTCCAGCATTGAAGTTGCTTTAAGTGGTGCGTGCTAGTATTCATGAATGAGAACTTGTGGAAGTCTGATTCGCCGTCTTGTGTTTCCATCTGGTCAAAATGAACACTACGCGCGTCGATTCGTACCGGAGTACCGGTTTTCATTCTTCCGTAAGAGATTCCGTGACGGGCGATGGATTCGGTCAGCTGATAAGAAGCCGGCTCGGCCATTCTTCCTCCAGGCAATTTATGACGTCCTACATGCATCAGTCCGTTGAGGAAAGTTCCTGCGGTGAGCACAATGCATTTCGCTTTGAAGGTGACGCCCCATGCGGTGACTAATCCGGTGACCTCACCGTTTTCAACGAGCAGTTCACATACGGTATCTTGCCAGATATGAAGGTTGGGTGTATTTTCCAGTTTCTCCCGCCAGGACCAAATGAACTTAGCCCGGTCGCATTGGGCGCGGGGGCTCCACATGGCTGGACCTTTCGAGCGATTTAGAATTCGGAATTGAATGGCAGTCTCATCTGTCACTAATCCCATCTGTCCACCCAGTGCATCTATTTCACGTACAATTTGTCCTTTGGCGATTCCTCCTACAGCCGGATTGCAACTCATCTGTCCAATCTTGTTCATGTCCATAGTGATGAGACAAGTTTTGGAACCTAAATTAGCAGCGGCTGCCGCTGCTTCACAACCAGCATGTCCGGCACCAATTACAATTACGTCGTACTTAAAATCCATTCCTATCTTATTTATTATCAAACGCTGCAAAGTTACAGAAAAGTTGTGAGACTTGTATCTTCAAGCTGTTTTTGCTTCTGAAAATCCGGGGAGGAATCCGGCTTAACTGAAAAAAACGCCGTAATTTTGGATTAGAAATATGCAGATTGTTCGAGATTTGACTATTCTTCGAATTTTGTAATCGTGCGTTTTTGTGAAAAATAGTGATATTATGCTCTTTTATGCCTTGTTTTGCTGTCTTTTTATTAGTTGCTTGTTTGCTCAATAATGGATGAAACTAGAAAGCAAAATGGAGAATTTGTTCAAAATAGAGGCTATCGTCAGAATAAATGTGAGGTTTACACTCAAAATTTGCTTCATGTCTTGACATAAGTCAAAAAAACAAGCCCAAATGTATTTTTTAGCATCATGGACTTTGTTGTTTTCGTAAACAGCTATACCTTTGCAGTGTAGTTGTGAAACTACTTATATTTTAGGTATTAGAAAAAAGGTTATAATTAAAAGGTATTAGTTTATAAAATTAAGGTATTAGATTTTAAGATTAGTTTTTAGGAAAAGGATTGTTTTGATTAGGTATTAGGAAAAAGACGTTTTTAGGTAACGAGTAAATGAAAATGAAGAAAAAAGAAGAATCCCATTTATGGGGATTCTTTAAAGGTGGAGCGGAATGATTCGCTCTTTTTTTATGCCTCTTTTAAATATATCTCGTAAGCACTTTACTCTCAATCATGTTGGGAAAGTTTGATTTCATGCCTTTAAAAAAAGTGTTTCATGGTTTGAAACCAAAGGTTTCGTATCGTGAAACTAAAGTTTCGGCATTGGGAAACTGTAGTTTCAACACCGAGAAACCATAGTTCCAACGGCATGGAAACTATGGTTTCAAGCCTTGAAACAAATAGTTTTAGGTTGGGGAACAACTTGTTTGAAGGCAGAAGACTAAAGTTTAGGCCGTTTGAACTGACTAAAAAGCTTTCTTTTACCGTTTCCTTTAGTAGATCACTGCCGTATTCTGCGTCTTATATTGACCGAAATAGGTGGTGATAGGTGATAGGTTAGGTGAAAGATTATTTTCAACCTATCACCATGCTTCAATGTACGATGAATAAGTCGATTGGAGAGGTGCGGTGATAGGTGATAGAGGACTTTGTGTTTTTTGATTGGAAGAGAGAAGCCTTTTATTTTCTATTTTGTAGGTTAGTTGGGCCTGCGTTTCTGAAAAAAAAACAATATATTTGCATTTATAAATGCCGCTATAGTAAGTGTTTATAGCGATTTCAGAGAAATCTATTTCGTTTTTTGATAGGTAGAGTGACAGTATGGACGATAAGATTGACATCATAGTAGCAGGAGTCAACCGGAAGGATGAAAAGATATGGGGCGATTTCTACGATCGTTTTTATGCTGCTCTATGCGCTTATGTCGCCAAAATATTGCCTGTTCCGGATGCAGTGGAAGATCTGGTTCAGGAAGTTTTCATTTCTGTTTGGGAAGGTAAACGTACCTTTTCCGATATCAAAGAGCTCACAAATTATCTCTATCGCGCCTGCTATAATAATACTTTATTATATATACGCAATAATCAGATTCATGATACTATTTTAAGTTCTCTCGCCGAGGAAGAAGACGTGGAGGATGAAGACGTAATCTATGCGTTAACGGTAAAAGAAGAAATTATCCGGCAGCTCTATTGCCATATTGAAGAACTTCCGGCCGAACAACGCCGGATCATTTTAATGAGAATCGAAGGACATACATGGGAAGAGATAGCCGAACGTTTGGAAATAAGTATCAATACTGTTAAAACTCAAAAGACACGTAGCTATAAATTCCTTCGTGAAAGACTGGGCGACTCTGTACATTCTATAATTCTTTGTTTATTTCTCTAAAAAGATAAAAAAGTCAAATTGATACTTCTTTATCTTTTTATTGATTGCTTAAGATTTATTTTCTTTGTTAAAAGCGAATAGATTTCTTTCAAATTGTGACATAATGTTATATTTTTGTCCCTAAAATCCTCTTCTTTACGCTCTTATCTCAAAAAAATATCATCTTTTTGTCACCCCTTTCTATGAGTTATGTATATCTATAATAAAGCAAATTAAACAATGTTTAATTTAAAAAGGAGAAATAAGATGAAGAAGTTCGAAAATGTATATCAAGATGCCGCTTTAATGAAAAAAGCTCTTTTAGGAGAAGCTAACGAATCGGAACAGCAAGAGCTTGAAAAGCGATTGGCGGAATGCCCGGACTTACAAAAAGTGTTTGAACAGTTGCAGAATGGCGAGACATTAAGAGTTGCATTTGAAGAATATAAAAATTATTCATCAAAGAAAGCCTATGAATCTTTCCTTCAGAAAATCGGACAAACGGAACCGGCGATAATAAAGAAGCCTCGTGCTTTCCGGATTTGGTGGTCTGTTGCAGCAGCTGTTGTTTTTTTAGTAATCGGTTTATCTTTCTATATGTCGAATTATGGTTCGATTGAAGAGGAAAGCAGACCATTGATTCAGCCGGGAGTTCAACAGGCACAATTGACTTTACCCGATGGCAGCATTATTGATGTGCGTAAGGAAGAATTTGACGTAATAGTAGATGGCGTCCAGGTAAAATATAAGGAAGGAGTGCTGTCATATGAGCCAACCGTCACAACACAACACGAAGAGAAAAACGTCGAAGAGAAGCCAGTCAAGTCAAATGAACTTGTCATACCACGTGGAGGGGAAAATACTGTAATCCTCGCCGATGGAACGACAGTTTATTTGAATGCTGGTTCCAAGCTGACTTATCCGGTACGCTTTGCGGGTAAACGCAGGACTGTAGTTCTGGAGGGTGAGGCTTATTTTGAGGTTGTACAGGATGAATCCCATCCGTTTGTGGTACAAACTCATCTAGGAGAAGTGATGGTGCTTGGCACGGCATTTAATGTGAATGCTTATACCGATGCTTCTGTTTGTTACACTACATTGGTACATGGAAAAGTACAATTCTCTGCACCGAATGTAGGAACGGTAACTCTTCAGCCGGGTGAACAAGCGGCAGTCTCTGCCAATGGTACAGAAAAACGTACCGTCGACTTGGATGAATATATCGGGTGGGTAAACGGTGTGTACAACTTTAAAAATCGTTCTTTAGGGGAGATTATGGAGACGTTCGAACGCTGGTATGATATACAAGTTTATTATGAAACACCGGATTTGCGGGATATAACTTACAGTGGCAGTTTGAAGCGTAACGGAGCGATCAATTCATTCCTGGATGCATTAGAACTGACAGGTGATTTGACCTATAAAATCAGTGGTCGGAAAGTATTGATATACGATAGAATGAAAGATTAAGAGTAAATAGAATATTAGGTAAAGTTTAATCATTAATTTATGAGAGAAAAACGATGGCTGCTATGTTTTTTAGTGGCAGTGTGTTGCACATTTAGCACATGGGCTCTACCGTCACAGGATAAGACGGTAACTTTGAATCTGCATAATGTCTCTATCGAGACAGTTTTGGATGCAGTGAAGAAACAAACAGGAGTGAATATGTTGTATAATTCACAAATGTTTAAAGGTGTTCCTCCGGTATCAATTAATGCAAAAAATGAGAAATGGGAAGTCGCTCTGAAGTTAATTTTAAATCCTCAAGGATTTGATTATGTGGTGAAAGACGGTATTGTTGTTGTCCGTAAATTGCAGACCGAGAAGCGTGACAACCGCATCCATGGTACGGTTATTGATTCGAATAAGGAACCGATACCAGGAGCCAGCATTATTGTGAAAGGTACTCGTACGGGTACTTCTACTAATATTGAAGGTGAGTTTACGCTGGATGTGAAAAGTGACAAAGTGACTTTGGAAGTCTCTTTTATCGGTATGAAAAAGCAGATTCTTCAGGTAGATGCTACACGCAAGAAGATGATTGAGATTACTATGGTGGACGATGTGAAAACATTGGAGGATGTAGTCGTTACAGGATATAGTAATATCCGTAAATCCAGTTTTACGGGTAGTTCTACGCAAATAACAGGTGATGAATTGCGTAAGGTGTCACAGACAAATGTGCTTGATGCCATGCAGTCGTTTGATCCTTCTTTCCGCTTGATGACTAATACGCAATTTGGTTCCGATCCTAACGCATTACCTGAAATGTATATTCGTGGACGTTCAGGAGTAGGTGTCAGAGATTTGGATAAGAATCAATTGACCAAATCGAATCTGGAAAATAATCCGAATCTTCCTACATTTATTATGGATGGATTTGAGGTTAGCATCGAAAAGGTATATGACTTGGATCCTAGCCGCATAGAAAGTATGACTATATTGAAAGACGCTGCTGCTACGGCTATTTACGGTTCGCGTGCTGCTAATGGCGTGGTGGTAATCACTACGGTTGTTCCGAAACCGGGCGAAGTTCGTGTTTCTTACAATTTCACCGGTACATTGGAAATGCCCGATTTGCGCGACTATAGTTTGGCGAACGCTTCGGAGAAACTGGAAATGGAACGTCTTGCCGGACTTTTCGATAATAATGATTTTGGTACTGAGATCTATGATTACAACCGGAAGTTTGCTGAGATTCAACGTGGTGTGGATACTGACTGGATGGTATTGCCTCTGCGAAATGCATTCGATCATAAACACAGTCTTTTTATAGAAGGAGGTACGCAGAATTTGCGTTGGGGTGTAGATGCATCTTATAATGGAGCGAACGGTGTGATGAAAGGTTCCGGTCGTGATCGTTACAGTGTTGGTTTCTCCTTGGATTATCGAATGAAGTCTTTACAAGTGAAAAACACGGTATCGTTTACTCATTCCAAATCTAAAGAGTCGCCTTATGGTTCTTTTAGTGATTATACTATTCTACAGCCGTATGATACACCTTATAATGATAACGGTACATTGAAAGAATATTTAAAATTTTCGCAAGTTAGTGGTGGGCGCACGGCTAAAAACCCATTATATGAAGCGACTCTTGGCAATTATACTTGGAGTGCTTATGATGAAGTATCTAATAATTTGAGCTTGAATTGGTATTTAACTGATTATTGGACCGTCAGGGGGCAATTCAGTGTGAACCGCAAGTATTCTAGCGGAGAACGGTTCATCGATCCGTTATCTTCAAAAACAACCGCTTCCCCTCGTGACGGTGGGCATAATTTGGGTGACCTTTATGTAGATAATGGGAATAATTTGAGTTGGAATGCGAATGCAGCCTTGTATTATACACGTTCTTTCAATAAACATAATTTGAATCTGTCTGTGGCGTGGGAGGCATCTTCCGGCTCATCAGATGCGACAAATGCTCATTATCGCGGATTTCCGAGCGGACAATTCCATTCACCGAATTATGCGGCCGAGATATATGAAAAACCGTCGCGTACCGAAAATACTTCACGTATGGTCAGTACGTGGGCTACCGGAAACTATACATGGAATGATATTTATCTGGCTGATTTCTCAGTACGTTTTGATGGGTCGTCTGATTTTGGGTCCAATCAACGTTGGGCACCGTTCTTCTCCGGAGGTTTGGGAGTGAACATTCATAATTATGAGTTCTTAAAAGGAAACGAGATAGTCAATAAATTGAAGGTACGTGCATCGTATGGTCGGACAGGTAAGGCTAGTTTCCCATCTTACGCCGCAACAACCATGTATGAATCACTTTTCGATGAATGGTATGCAACTGGTTTTGGAGCAGTGCTGAAAGCTTTAGGAAATAATGACTTGACTTGGGAAAAGACTGATAAATTTAATGTAGGCATTGAAATGCAGTTCTTGAATCAGCGCTTGACAGTGGATGTGGATTATTATCATGATAAAACCATCGATTTAGTGAACGATGTCAGTTTGTCTCAAACTTCAGGTTTCTCTAGTTATAAAGACAATATGGGTGAAGTATTGAATCAGGGATTCGAGTTGCAAGTACGTGGTGAAGTATTCCGTAATCGTGACTGGTTGGTGGCTCTGTGGGGAAATATGGCACACAACAAGAATAAGATTGTGAAAATATCAGATTCACAACGTGCCTACAATCAGCGAGTAAAAGAGTTTTATCAGAATATAGTGAATGAAGAGTATGGTAAATATAATTCTAAATATGGAGTACCTATTTCTCAATATGAGGAAGGACAGTCACTTACTTCTATCTGGGCTGTGAAGTCTTTGGGTATTGATCCCACTACAGGTAAGGAAATATTCTTGAATCGTGATGGTAGTGTGTCTGATACTTGGAATGCCACTCAGGAAGTGGTTGTTGGTAATACTGAACCTAAATTCAACGGTTCTGTTGGGTTTAATCTTGCCTATAAAGCATGGAGCTTGTTTGCGGCTTTCCAATACGAATGGGGCGGACAGGAGTATAACCAGACCTTGGTGGATCGGGTGGAAAACGCTAGAATACAATATCAAAATGTAGACTTGCGTGTGTTGACCGACAGATGGAAACAACCGGGAGATATTGCTCAGTTTAAAGATATTAAAAATGCTGATAATGTTACTATGCCGACTTCACGCTTCGTTCAGGACAAGGCTTATCTGCGCTTGAGTGCATTGACTTTGAGCTATGATTTTAATCGGGAGTGGATAAAGAAACATTTGGGGATGAATATGCTCCGATTGGAAGCAAGTACACGCGATTTTATTAACTGGAATTCTATCCGTCAGGAGCGAGGCTTAAGCTATCCGAAGTCATGGACGGTCGATTTCTCTATTAAAGCACAATTCTAAGTATACCATTATGATACAAAAAATATATACTACGTTTATTTCTTTTGCGTTTGTAGCCTTGACTCTTTCTTCGTGTTCAGATTGGCTGGACCTTTATCCTTCCGACGAGATAAAGGAGGAATATTTGTTCTCTTCCGGTGATGGTTTTCGTACAGCGACGAATGGTATTTACCGGAAAATGGCTACTTTCGATTTGTATGGAAGTAACCTTACTTGGGGGATTCTGGATGCCTGGGCACAGGCTTATTACATAGAACAAGCTCCAAGTATAGCTGGTGGTACCCCCATGAGAAAGATTGCAAATCTTGCTTTTAAAAATACCGAATTGGTTCCTGTTACTGATGCAATGTGGAATGCTGCTTGGAATGTGGTTGCCAATTGTAATGAATTGGCTCAGCAAGCTGCTCAAGCTGACCCTAGTCTTTTTTACGGGCTTGACGGTGAACGTCAGATGATTTTGGGAGAAGCTATTGGATTGCGTGCATTTGTACAATTTGATTTGCTTCGTATTTATGCTCCGTCTCCTTCATCTGTTGGTTTCAGAGAAGATAACCGTACTTTTATTCCTTATGTCAATGTTTATCCTAGTTATGTTAACGATCATCAGACGGTTAGTTATTGTTTGGAACAGATTATTGCTGATCTGAAGGAAGCACAGCGTATATTGGGGGAAGTCGATAAAGAATCCAAAATGGGCACAGACTCTAGATTTGACATCAATGAGCTTTCACAAAGCCTGTTTGCTGGATCTAGGGGATATCGTTTGAATTATTATGCGGTAACAGCAGAACTAGCTCGTGTTTATTTGTATGCAGGAAAGAATGCGGAAGCTTATGCAGAAGCCAAAAAAATCATTGATGAGGAAAGTGAAACAGGTTATTTTAAAGCATCAACCAGTTCATCCGGTTTCAGGAATGGAAATATGAAGATGTATAATGATATTATTTTTGGGCTTTATTCCCCCAAGGAATTGGTGGAATGGGATCTGGAAATAAATCATAGTTCCGATGGCTCTAGTGAGGAACATTATCTGTGTCTTGATAGTGAGGTGGCAAAAGAATTGTATGGAGATGAAAAAGACAGTGACTGGCGGTTTAAGTATCAACTGGAAGAAAAGTATTATGGATTTTATTATCGTACCTTGAAATATTACAAACAGACGGAGAGTACTACTGTCGGAATAACAAATAATCAGACAATTCCTATGATACGTATGTCTGAAGTGTATTACATTGCCGCTGAAGCAATTTTTGATACTAATCCCCAAGAAGCGCAGGGGTATTTGGAATTGGTAAAGAAAGGAAGAGGAGTATCAAAGAAATTTGATAATGTCACAAATAAGTCAGAGTTTATAAACTTGCTGGTAAATGATGCCCGTCGTGAGTTCTTAGGTGAAGGACAGATTTTCTATATGTATAAACGGTTGAATAGGACGATGCCTGCCAGTTCTTATTATAGTAATCCCGTGTTACCAACTGACGAAAATATGATATTACCCAAGCCCGATTCGGAATCAAACATTTAAGTGTGATACTATTTTAGAATAACTACTTAAAAGAAACGAAAATGAAGAAAAGATATGCTATATGGGGAGTGTTGTTTTACAGCGTATGTCTGATGCTCGCTTCATGTGAAGAGAAGGGATTGTTGGTCAGCAGCAACGACACAGCCTATTTGAAATTCGTTAACGATATGACTAAGGATACTACTACAGTATCTTTTAAAATGTATAATGAAGGTGAGGATGCTGAGATACCGATAGAGGTTTCTGTTTATGGGCAGATGCAGGATGAAGATTTACATTTCAATATAATTGCAGATGTCGAACGTACTACTTTGCCGGCTAATTTGTATGTATTGCCTGCAGATTGTAAGATTAGAAAAGGATTGCTTACGGATACTATTTATGTAACATTGAAGAATGATCCGATATTGAGGACAGAAACGAAGATATTAGCGTTGCAGGTTGTAGAAGCAAATACAGTGAAACAAGGTGATTATTTGTATTCGCGTGCTCTCATTTCTGTTACCGATCGTTTGTTTAAGCCCGACTGGTGGTCGGTGAACGATGCTGGGACGGAGGAAAATCCAGGAAATTCGGTTGATTGGTATTATTTAGGTGAGTACTCAGAAAAAAAGTATCAGATGTTTTTGGACGAGTTGAAAAAGGATGATATGGTATTTGATGGAAAGAACAAGCAGGTGTTGCGTAAGTATTCATTGAGATTGAAGAATACCTTGAAGCAGATGAACGCAGGAAAGGATATGAAAGATTGGGTGAAAGATGAGAATAATAATGTGATTACTGTAGAAGTGGCAGGGTAAATTATAAAATTGCAAAGTATGAAAAAATTAGGAATATATGCAGTGATAGTAGTTTTAGTCGGAGTTGTTTCCAGTTGCTTGGATGATGATAACAACTATAACTACAAGCTGATAAATGAAATGCAAGGTGGTGCACTCAATTTTGAGAACTTTAATTTGGATTATAGTGTGATAGAAGGAGAAGAATTGGTATTGGCACCTACTTTTAAGTTTACAATAGATAGTATTACACCGGATGTCAGCTATGAATGGTATGTAGATAAGAAGTTGCAGACAGGCGAAACAGGTCCCACTTATACATTTAAAGCCGAAAAGAGTGGCACATATCAAGTGACATTTGCGGTAACAGATAATAAGACGGGAGTTCAGTTCGGGAAATCCACAACCATTAATGTGAGATCTATCTATCAGCGTGGCTGGGTGATTTTGTCGAATGATGGTGGGAGATCTGTGCTCCATTTCATTGTGCCTACAACACAACGTTATCAGGTAACGTATGGTGGAGAGACGTTTACTCGCGATTCGTTGGTTTATCATATAGTAAAACGTGATATTGTCTCCAATCTTGGTTCAAATCCGAAAGGGTTAATGAACAATATTGGTGAAATGGATTATAATAGCGAGTATGGGATTGGCGTGTATGATGAGTTGGTGGTGAAGCAAGATCGATGGGTCGAACTTAATGGCAATACGTTGGAACGCGAGGTATATACGGATGAAGAATTTCACGGAGATATCCCAGCTGATTTTTCTCCGGTAGAAGCTGCTATGACTTTTTCATCCAAAGCACTACTGGACGAGAATGGATTGATTTATTGGGAAAAAAAGGCGGATATAACGGATTTTCATGCGGGTACTTATATGCCCATAGGATTGAATAATAATACTCGGTTCAGTCGTTTATTCCAAGCCTACAAGTTTAATAACAATATTACAGATGTGATGCTTGCATTGACGGAAGAAGATAATTCATTGGTGGGAATCTTGGATATGGGATATGCTACTAATGGTACAGTGATTACTGAAAATTCCAGCTATACAAGTGGAAATATGTATAATATCACTGATCCGAGTGGAGAAGATCATTTCTCGAATATAGAGAAGACTGTGGTGGATGCATTACCCGCTCCATACAACTCTGGGAATGATATAACATCAGCTGAACCATATTGGACAGTTCTGCTGAAAGATGAAGCAACATCGGTGTATGAATTACGTTATTTCGGACTGGAGGCTGAAAGAAGGTATGTTGGTTGCTTGGAAGGTTGGTATTACGAGGCTTCTTTGGGCCTTATCAATGATTATCGTGGTATGGCTAATTTTGGAAACAAGCGTTATGCGGTCATTGCCAGCGGAAACCAACTTTATTATTATCAATATGGTTGGGATGCTTATGGAGATGTGGAATATAGAGGTGAATTGATGCCATTGGGGGAACCGTTACCTGCGGCTGTTAAGACGTTGTCGGGTATGGATGTAACCACTAACTTATATAAACAGAAGTATCCTTATGCCGGGCAATTAGGAGTTGCTTTGGAAGACGGAAGTTTCTATATATACAGTGTTGTAGAAACAAGATTGGAAGATGGGACGTGTACGGCGGTTTCTCTTAAACAACAATTCCCGAATGAAACCACTTCGGAAGAAAACAAGAAGTTTGGTAAAATAGTAGATGTTCTTTATAAACTGGGACGCGGTATGGATTATATGTCATTTGCGTTCTAGAAGAACTTTAAAAGCATTTTTTGATAATAAATAACCATTATGGTATTAAAACAACTTTTTATTGCCGGCAGCTTGTCTTTTACTCTTGCATTGCAAGGATGGGGACAGGCTTCTACTGGGCATGATACAGTACAAGCTAATTATGAATTGGCGGAGAAGTTTCATGAATTTACATTAGGGGGAAAACTGTCTAATAATAGTATGTCCCTTTATCCGCATGAAATCAATGATACGGATAATTTCTGGTTTGATTTTACGACTTCGGCAGGTAAACACTACTATTATGTCAACCCCAAGGAGGGAAAGAAGGAGTTACTTTTCGATAACGAAGAAATGGCTATGTTGCTTTCCGGCTTAACTCATGAGGTTGTGAATTCGGTAAGATTGGATCTGTCAGAATTAAAGTTTGCAAAAGATCAAAAGTCATTTGTATTCAGTTACAGGTCGAAAAAGTATGATTACAATCGAATTACCCGCAAATTGAAAGAGGTGCAGGAGAAAAAGGCAGATGACAGAGATGCCGAGCCGATATATTCATGGATGAATTTTTCTCCGGATAAGAAGTACATACTGTATGCGAAAGACCATAACTTGTATGTGAAGGGCAACAAGGCATTGGGAGTAGACACTACGGAAGTGCAATTGACTACGGACGGAGTCCCTGATTTTTCGTATGCTCGTGAGGATGATGCGGGGGAGAATGGTGAAGTTCCTTCTAATGCTCGTTGGTGTCCTGATAGCCGGCATGCATATATTGTGCTTGATGATAATCGGAAATTGCGTGACTTTTGGGTGATTAACTCGATTTCGGACAAGCCGGAGTTGAAGAAATATAAGTATGAATTTCCGGGAGATAAATATGTAACCCAGAATGAACTTGTAATCATTGATATTGTAGAGCGGACTGCGAGAAAAGCGAAGATACAGAAGTGGAATGACCAGTATGTGATGCCTTTTAATGTAACGTCGGATAGCAAGTATGTTTTTTTTGAACGTACCAAACGTACATGGGATGAGGTTGATGTGTGTTCGGTCAATACCTCTACCTTGGAAGTCAAAGAACTGATTCATGAGGTGGATAAGCCTTATCGTGATCCGCATGCACGTAGTGTGGAAGTGCTGAATGATGGAAAAGATATTCTATTTCGTTCCGAACGTACTGGATGGGGACACTATTATCATTACGACGGTCAAGGGAACCTGAAAAATGCGATATCTTCAGGACCGTGGGTAAGCGGACATATTGCCGCTATTGATACGCTGCAACGTACGGTTTATTTTTATGGATATGGAGATGACCCGAAGATCAATCCGTTTTACTATCGTTTGTATAAGTCCAATATGGATCGCGAGGGAGCAACTCTACTCACTAAAGAAGACGGGCAGCATCGGGTAATCTTTTTGAAGTCTAAGCGCTACTTCATTGATACATTCTCAAGAGTCGATATGGAGCCGAAGATATTATTGAAGGATAATACCGGCAAGGTGATTATGGAGCTGGCAAAACCTGATTTAAGTCAAGTATATGCTGCTGGCTGGAAGAAACCGGAAAATTTTGTGGTGAAAGCTGCCGATAATGTTACAGATTTGTATGGAGTGATGTGGAAGCCGTCTAACTTTGATCCGGAAAAGAAATATCCGATTATCTCGGTTGTTTATCCGGGGCCATACTTTGGGTTTGTACCTACTAACTTTACGTTGGATGATAGCTATTGTACTCGTATGGCGCAGCTTGGCTTTATTGTAATCACTGTAGGACATAGGGGAGATACTCCGATGCGGGGAAAGACATATCACCGTTATGGTTACGGCAATATGCGTGATTATCCGTTGGCAGATGACAAATATGCTATTGAGCAGTTGGCTCAACGTCACTCGTTTATTGACGGTCAGAAAGTTGGTATCTACGGACATTCCGGTGGCGGATTTATGGCTGCAGCTGCTATCTGTACTTATCCTGATTTTTATACGGCAGCTGTCTCTTGCTCTGGGAACCATGATAACAGTATCTATAATCGTGGTTGGGGAGAATGTTACAACGGTGTAAGAGAAGTAGAGAAAGTGGTGAAAGACAGTTTGGGCAATGAGACTAAAGATTATGAATACAAGTTTAGCGTAAAGTCGAATGCTGAGATTGCCAAAAATTTGAAAGGACACTTGATGCTTGTCACTGGAGATATGGATAAGAACGTGAATCCTGCACATACATACCGTATGGCGCAGGCTTTGATTGAGGCCGGTAAGGATTTTGATATGCTTGTCATTCCCGGAGCCGGTCATGGGTACGGTTCTGCCGATAAGTATTTTGAGAAGAAAATGTACCGTTTCTTTGCCAAACATTTGCTAGGTGATGCCCGTGCAGACTATTGGGGAGATATTAACCGTAGTAAATAAGACAATAGATAAGATTTTATGAAAAACTATCTCTTTAGATGTTTGTGCTTGGCAGTTGCTTTAGTATCATGCAACCTTACTGGTGCACAACAAAAAGCGAATTATCAGTTAGCGGAAAAGTTCCGTTTGTTGGAGCAGAACCCTATAGCTAAGTATTCTACAGAAGTCAGGCCGAGGTTTATCAATGATACGGATTGTTTTTATTACTCCTTTACAACACGTGAAGGGAAGAAATACTATTATGTTAATCCGAAGAAAAAGGAGAAATGCTTGTTGTTTGATACGGATGAGTTATTGAGCAAAATTGCAGTATATACTAAGAAAGCCTATTCTTCAGCAGATCCGCATTTGTCTTTCACATTTATGGAAGACAACGAAACTATTCGTATTGATTTTGACAGTGGACTTTATACATACAATATCCATACGAAAGAATTGAAGCAACTTGATGAGAAGCCGACTTATAAGACTGGCGACCCGTATTGGATGAAATATTCTCCGGATAGCTTGTATTTTCTTTACGCCAGCAAGGATAATTTGTATTTCGTTGGAAACCCGAAAAAGGGACAGGATACAATCCCGGTTCAATTGACGACGGACGGTATGCCGGATTATACATTCAATCGTGAAGACGAAGGTAAGATGGAAGGTCGTTTCGGAGCCGAATCAGCTCACTGGATTCCGGGAAGCCACCGTTTCTATGCTGTCCGTGAAGACAACCGAAAGGTTCGTGACTTGTGGGTTATTAATTCTTTATCCAAGCCTTCTCCTGAATTGATTCCTTATAAAGCCGAATTGGCCGGCGATAAAAACGTGACTCAATATGAATTACTGTTGGGAGATATAGACAAGCGGGAAGTTAAGAAGGTGGATATCAATCGTTGGCCGGATCAGTATATTGATGTATTGTATGCGTCAAAAGACGGAAAACGCTTGTACTTCCAACGTTATAACCGTACATGGAACCAGTCGGATATTTGCGAAGTGGATGTAGAGACCGGAAAAGTGCGTGTGGTGATTCATGAAGAAAATAAGCCGTATCTCGATTATCAGATGCGTAATGTTTCTTTCCTGAATGACGGAAAAGAAATCCTGTTCCGTTCCGAACGTAACGGTTGGGGGCATTATTATCTGTATGATACAGCAACAGGAAACCTGAAAAATCAACTGACAGACGGCACTTGGGTAGCCGGTCCGGTTGCGCAGATTGATACTATCGGACGCAAGATGTATTTCTATGGTTACGGACGGGAGAAAGGAATTGACCCTTATTACTATATTCTTTATGAAGCTCATTTGGATCGTCCGAATGCACTCCGTCTGTTGACGCCGGAGAATGCGTCACACGAAGTCAGTATCTCTCCGTCCTGTCGCTATCTGGTAGATTCATATTCTACTGTGTCGCAGGAGCCGGTAAATGTGGTTCGTAACCGGAATGGGAAGGTAATCATGACATTGGAGAAACCAGACTTGCAACCTGTCTATGAAATGGGCTGGAAAGCTCCGGAACGTTTTAAAGTAAAAGCAGCCGACGGAGTAACCGACCTTTATGGTGTGATGTGGAAGCCCGCCGATTTTGATTCGACGAAAGTTTACCCTATCATTTCGAATGTTTATCCGGGGCCGTTCTTCGAGTATGTGCCGACTCGTTTTACAATAAATGATGTTTATAATACCCGTTTGGCTCAATTGGGATTTATTGTAATTACCGTAGGGCACAGAGGCGGTACTCCGATGCGTGGAAAGGCTTATCACACCTACGGATATAACAATATGCGTGATTATCCGCTGGCGGATGATAAATATGCTATTGAGCAACTGGCTGCCCGCTATCCGTTTATAGATGCTACCAAGGTAGGTATTTACGGTCACTCAGGCGGCGGATTTATGTCGGCTGCTGCTATTTGCACTTATCCGGACTTTTATTCGGCTGCTGTCTCATCGGCTGGTAACCATGACAATCGTATTTACAATAAAGGTTTCGTGGAGATTCATTATGGTGTAGATGAGAAGGTGACAACGACTAAAGACAGTTTGGGAGTAGAAAGCAAAACGTATGATTATAGTGTACGTGTGCGTCCGAATCAGGAACTGGCGAAGAATTACAAGCATGGATTGCTGTTGTTTACCGGTGCCATAGACCAGACTGTGAATCCGGCCAATACTTTACGTCTGGTAGATGCTTTGATTAAAGCGGACAAGGACTTTGATATGTTTGTGCTGCCGAAATGTACTCATGGATTCTTCGGTGAGTCCGAGCGCTTTTTTGAGCATAAAATGTGGCGTCATTTTGCACGTTTGTTGTTGTACGACAATTCGGCGGATTGTGATGTTGATTTGAATAAAGATATGATAAAAGATGAAAGGAGAAGATAAAATGAAGCGGACAAAAATGGGAATCGGATTAATGGTAGGGTTGTTAATCGGTTTTGTTCCGAATGTCGATGCTCATGCACAGAAGAAACCGCTAGATATTGAAGCCTGTATGTCGTGGAAACGTGTCGAATCACCTGATATTTCTCCGACAGGACGATGGGTAACCTATCGGATTTCTCCTATGGAATATAATCCTGAAAACAAAGAGGCAAAGACTTTGCATTTGTTTGATACACATACCCGTAAGGAGATTTTGTTGGATGATGTGGAAAACATAGATTTTTATAATTCAGATCAGGCTCTTTCTTATCAGAAGGCGGACTCTGTGGGAAATATGAAAACGATTTTGATGGAGTTGCCTTCAGGTGTAAAGACCGAATGGGCGTATAAAGAAATTTTTCGACCGGTAAATGGGACTCCTTATTCGGTTTCAGTAACAAACGTTCCGAAAGATACAATCAATCATGTTCCTTCTTTTGATCGTTTAGTGGTTCGTAATATCAAAACCGGCACTGCTTTCCAGATTGACAGTATTGGCTATTATACTTTGTACAATGAGGGACGGTCTATTGTCTTTGTACACAGACAAGCGAAGGGTAATGCTTTGTGCTATGGACCACTGGCCGGACCTTATCAGACTATTTATCAGAGTCCTGTAAAGAAGGAACCGGCTTCTTTCAGTTTGAATACAAAGCGGATGACAGGAGAGTTTTGTGTGAAAGATTCATTATGGTACAATTTTTCTTTGAAGAAGAATACCTGTGATTTGGTATTTGATCGTAAAAACATTGTTCTTCCTACTGGGATGGAACTTGTTCGCGCTAGTCTGTCGCATAGTCAGGCGTTTCTGACGATGGAACTCCGGCCTTGTCAGGAAAAAGTGGAGCAAAATAAAGAAGAGGCAAAGCCGGATAAGAGTTTCGAACTGGAATTGTGGACTTGGAATGAATGCGAAGTTCCTCCTTTGCAGACTCGCAGCCATTATTTCCGTCCTCAATATTCGAAATATATTTATGATATTGCTTCCAAAAAAGTGACGGAAGTAGCTCCGGATTATGCTGATTTGTTGGTGCCGGACCGTGCGGAAGAGATTCATCATGTACTTTATACAGACGAAACCCCTTACCATATGCAGAAGGAATGGCATCATGATATACCATTTGATGTCTATTCTGTGAATGTACATACGGGGGAAAAGCGGTTAGTAGGACGTAGTTATCGGACAAGACCGAAGTGGTCGATGAACGGCAAATGGGCTGTAATGTATGATCCTGTTGCACAAGTGTGGAATAAGTTTGACGGAACAACGGGTGAGGTTACTGATGTTTCAACGGCTATTGGATATCCTGTATTCGAGGAGACTTATGACAAACCGAATCCTGCACCTGCTTATGGTATTGCAGGCTGGACTGCCGATGGTAATCATGTGCTGATTTATGACGCTTATGACTGGTGGAAAATAGATTTGACCGGAGAAAGTCAACCAGAATGTTTAACCAAAGGATATGGTCGTAAAAATCAGAAATCTATCCGTAAAATGACCAGCAATATTGATAAGGAAGTATTCGAACCGAACGAGACGGTCATGGTCAGCGTATGGGATGAAAACACAATGGATGAAGGTGTTTATTTACTTGACATGAAAGGTCGCTTGAAGAAGCTCGCAGAAGGTCCTTATATCTATGCAATTCATCGTTTCTCTGACAATCAGAAGTTTTGTATCTGGAATCGTCAGAATATATCAGAATTTCGTGATCTGTGGTGGAGTAAATCTGATTTCTCTGATCCAATTCGTATAACGAATGCTAATCCTCAACAAAGTGAATACAAATGGGGTACTGCAAAGTTAGTGGAATGGACCAATTATGAGAATAAACCTAATAAGGGAATACTTTATCTGCCGGAAGATTATGATGCAAAAAAAGAATATCCCGTACTGGTGCAGTTTTACGAGACACATTCCGGAGGATTGAATACTTATCATGCTCCTATGTTGAGCAGTGCAATGGCGGATGTGATGTATTTTGTCAGCAATGGATATGTTGTATTTATGCCGGATGTACACTTCACCATAGGAACACCTGGGCAGAGTTGTTACGATGCCGTGGTAAGTGGAACAAAATATTTGATAGAACAGGGGATAGCACATCCGGGGAAGATAGGTTTGCAAGGGCATAGCTGGTCAGGATTTCAAACCAGTTATCTGGTGACAAAGACAGATATATTCGCTTGTGCTAATATCGGAGCTCCTATTACTGATATGGTGACTGGTTATCTGGGAATCCGTAATGGTAGCGGCTTGCCGCGTTATTTCATGTACGAAGAATGGCAAAGTCGTATGGGAAAGACATTGTGGGAAGCCAAGGATAAGTATTTGGCAAGTTCGGCTCTCATAGAGGCAGATAAGATACATACACCATTGCTAATTTGGCATAATGATAAGGATGAAGCCGTTGCTTACGAACAAGGTCGTGCACTTTATCTGGCTATGCGTCGTTTACAGCGTCCGGCATGGCATCTTAACTACAAGGGCGAGGGACATTTCCTTAGTAGTCAGGCCGCTCAGAAAGATTGGACCATTCGGATGATGCAGTTCTTTGACTATTACCTGAAAGGAACAAAAGAGCCGCGTTGGATGAAAGAGGGTATTCATCTAAGAGAACGCGGAATTGATCAAAAATATGACTTATTAGAAAAATAAAAAAATGAAGAAACTATTAATTACAGTAATAGCTCTGTCTTGCTTTGCATTCAGCAGCTACGGACAAGACAAGGTGGAAAAACAAATTATTGGTAAATGGTGTAATCCTTATACCTATGAATCTACTGGTGAACTCAAAGGATTTGAGTTTAAAAAAGGCGGGAAATGTTCTGCTGTTAATATTCCTTCTTTGGATTTAAAGACTTGGAAGATTGATAAGGACGGTTATTTGATTATCGAAGGTTTCAGCAAGGAAGACGATGGAAAGGTAGAAGTGTATAAAACACGTGAACGCATTGGAAAGTTGACAACTGATTCTTTGGAATTGGTAGCTCAGGATGGACCTCCGCGATTGGCTTTTCTATATCTGAATATGAAATCAATCAAGAAATTGGTTACTCCTGAAGTAGCTCCTGACAAGAAGTAATAAATCTCTCTCTTAATAATTTAGTGTTAATATTAGCATCGTGTTGCTAATGAAAACGCCCTGTCGTAGTGATTATGATGGGGCGTTTTTTGTTATTTTAGTATCTGAATTGTATCTTTCTGTGTAAAAAAATATTAATTTCATGAGGTATGCTCTGAGTAATTTAATATTATATTTAGTATGGAATATCGCTATTTAATTGTATTTTTGGCACAAAATACCCAAAATGGATAGCAAAGAGATTTCCATAGAGCAGATAAATAAACTGGATGCTACAGCTTTTCGTATGCTTTATAAAACTTATTATAAGGCATTGGTTTGCTATGCAATACAGATAACAGGGGAATCTGGAGCTGCAGAAGATATTGTACAGGAGCTGTTCTCTACCATTTGGGAAAAGCAAATGTCATTTAAGTCATTGGTGTCATTTAAGGCTTATTTATATAATTCCGTTCGGAATGCTTCAATTGATTATCTCAAGCATAAGGATGTTGAATTTGATTATTTGCAAAAGATAATAGAATCACATCAGGCATACAGTATAGGAGATGATGAGGAGGATGGTTTCTTCACTGAGGAGATTTTTCGCCAACTGTTTATGACTATTGACTCTTTGCCAGAACGTTGCAGACAAGTTTTTTTGTTGTATATGGAAGGTAAGAAAAACGAGGAAATAGCAGCCGTGCTTTGTGTTTCTCTTGAGACCGTTAAGACACAAAAGAAACGGGCAATGTCTTTTCTTAGGAAAAAATTAGGTCCACATCATTTTGCGTTGCTCTTGTCTATTCTTCCATAGAAAAGATGTTTCTTAAAAAAAAGTTGCTTTAACTTGTCCCTCATTTTATCTGTTTAGTCGTCTTTTATATAAATGATGCAAAAACATATAATGGAACGTAAAAGAAACATAAATTCTGTAATTCATGATCAGTTACTAGGACGGCTTTCAGAAGAAGAAAGGAAGCGATTGCAGGTTTGGATTGAAAGTTCTTTGGAAAATAAAAAGAACTATGAATGTTTAATGCATGGTACTGATTTGGCTGAAAGATATCGTCTGTCTGCAACGGTAGACGAAGAACAGGCATGGAAAAAATTTCAGAAAAAACATTTTCAAGTTCGTGGAATCCATCGCAGAATGCTTTGGAAATATGCTGCTATCCTTATGATACCCGTGATTATTGGTGCAGCCATTTGGGTTGGAATGTGGCGAAATGCCGATACCGGACCTGTAAGAGTACAGGACGATCAATTAGCAATGTTACGGTCGGAAAAGATGGGAAAGCAGAAAGCTATCCTTGTATTGGCCGGTGGGCAAGAAATTGAATTGAAATCGGTTACTAATCAATCATTGCAGGATTCGACTATTTTGCCGGTGTTATCCCCCAAGGTTGTGAAAGAAACACAAACAGAAAATGAAGAAGTTGCTGCTACTGACAATAATAAATTAGTCACTTATGATGATAGTGAATTTTGGCTCACCTTTGAGGATGGAACAAAAGTTCATTTGAACTATAACACAACTTTAAAGTATCCGTCGCATTTTAGCACTGTTAGCCGTACTGTTTATTTGGATGGAGAGGCTTATTTTCAAATAGCTAAGGATGACAAACGACCGTTTCGGGTTATAACAGCAAATGGGATTGTCAAGCAATATGGTACCTCTTTTAATGTTAATACATATGTAGCCGGAGTCACGAAAGTGGTACTGGTGGAAGGGGCTATCAGTGTCCTTCCTAATCAGGGAGATGAACATAAGATACATCCTGGAGAACTGGCTGTACTAAATGGAGCAACACAAGATGTTCAAATCAGCAAGGTAGACATATCACCTTATATAGCTTGGAATAGTGGGCGTTTTGTATTTGACAATTGTTCTTTGGAAACTCTTATGGAGGTGATATCCCGTTGGTATGATAAGAAGATAATGTTTGAAGATGAAGATATAAAGACGATACGTTTTACCGGCGACCTTGATCGTTACGGTTCCATAATCCCTATATTAAAAGCAATTCAAAGAGTTACTCATCTGAAAATGGATGTTGAAGGCGAAGCTATTATTATTAGAAGAGAATAAAACAATTATTAACCACATTTACTAAAAAAGGAGGAGTCCATGCAAATAAAAAGGGCCAGAGAGCG
The DNA here is from genome assembly GCF_024788145.1 of Bacteroides sp. BFG-606. Taxonomy (NCBI): domain Bacteria; kingdom Pseudomonadati; phylum Bacteroidota; class Bacteroidia; order Bacteroidales; family Bacteroidaceae; genus Bacteroides; species Bacteroides sp. BFG-606. The sequence goes on from NZ_JANUIL010000001.1 coordinate 1,393,904, forward strand.
TATTGTGATGTCTCTCTGTATTATTTTTCTGTTGTTCGCACCGATATCGGCAACAGCGCAGTCTAATTCAATGAAAGTATCCCTTAATTTAAAGTCTGCATCAGTTAAAGAGTTTTTTGATGCAGTGAAAGCTCAGACAGGCTTGAACTTTATTTATAACACTGAGCAAGTAAAGAGTATGTCTCGTATCACGATCCAAAGTAAGGGGCAACCTATTACTGAAGTTTTGGATAAAGTATTGGCTAATACAGGCTATACTTACGAGATTGAAGGCAATATTGTGACTATTGTATATCAACAGCCAAAAGAAAAGAAAAAAACTGTAACCGGAGTTGTAGTAGATGAAGAAGGAGGACCCTTGCCGGGAGCTCATATCAAGTTACTAAAAACAAATACTTCAGCGGTAACAGACAGTCAGGGCAAATTTTCTATTAATTTATCGAATCAGTACAATCCTGTATTGTCAATCTCTTATTTAGGTATGAGTGCACAGGAAATAAAAGTTGTCAATGATAAACCTTTGCGAATAGTGATGAAGCCGGACGAAAAGCAGCTGGATGAAGTCGTGGTGACCGGTTATGTGAAAATTAGTAAGAATAGTTTTACAGGAACTTCGGTGACTGTTTCTGCAGATCAATTAATGTCAGTGTCAAAAACCAATGTATTGGGGGCTCTGCAGGTATTTGATCCTTCTTTTCGTATTGCAGAAAATAATCTGGCCGGTTCAGATCCGAATAAAGTGCCAGAATTGTATATTCGTGGCCGTTCCGGTATTGGAACAACCGAGCTGGATGCGGAAAGTCTTTCTAAGTCATCTTTGGAAAATAATCCGAATCTTCCTACCTTCATTATGGATGGATTTGAGATCTCTGTGCAAAAGTTGTACGATATGGATCCGAGTCGTATTGAGAGTATTACTATCTTGAAAGATGCTGCTGCTACGGCAATGTATGGTTCACGTGCTGCGAATGGTGTGGTTATTATTACCACTGTAACTCCTAAACCGGGTAAGATTAATGTGAACTATAATTTTACAGGAACATTGGAATATCCGGATTTGACGGATTATAACCTTATGGATGCACGCGAAAAGTTGGAAACAGAAGTAGCTGCAAAGCTATTTAAGGCTGATCCGAAAAGTGAGAATTATATTACTGAACAAAATAAATTGGATGAGATTTATAATAAAAAGTTGAATAATGTAGTTCGTGGAGTGAATACATATTGGTTATCAAAACCATTACGTACTGTTTTTAATCATAAACATAGTCTCTATTTAGATGGTGGTACGGAAGACCTGCGTTGGGGAGTTGATCTCTCTTATCACAAAGATGCAGGTGTGATGAAGGAATCTTTTCGTGATCGTATGTCAGCCGGGCTTTCGTTGTCTTATAGATTGGGGGCATTCCAATTGCGTAATTATCTATCTTATACATATACTAAATCGTCAGACTCTCCTTATGGAAGTTTCTCTGATTATACTTCTAAGTTGCCGTATGATGAGTATTTGGATGAATATGGGAATTATTTGAAAACGACTTATGGGTGGAATGCCACAAACGGGAGTGAAAATCCTTTATATGAAGCTACTTTGGGTAGTTATAGTCATGATAAATCATGGGAGTTAATTGACAATATCGAGTTACTTTGGAATATCACTCCCCACTGGTTATTGAAGGGGCAGTTTAGTATTACGAAGTCAAATTCGGAAGCAAATGATTTTTTAGATCCCCGTTCGCAAAAAAATGAAGAAAAACTTGCATTTAATAATGTTGTTTCCGGACAATTGGACGTAGTAACTAGTAATAGCTTGAGCTGGGATGCAAATTTGACTATTTCTTATAATCATAGTATAAAGAAGAATAATCTTAATTTTCTGGCAGGTGTGAATGCTAGGTCCAGCGCAGGTAATGGATTGGCTATATCCTATCGGGGATTCCCTTCAGGAACACTCTCTGCGCCGGGATATGCGCACTCTATTTATGGTAATCCCTCTGCGTCTGATATGAAGAGCCGCTTGTTGGGTGCTTTGGCTACCTTCAACTATTCGTATGATAATATTTATCTTGCTGATGTGTCTACCCGTTTTGATGGAAACTCAGAGTTTGGATCTGATAATCGTTTTGCTCCTTTCTTCTCAGGAGGGGTAGGGTTGAATATTCATAACTATAAAAGGTTGAAAGATTGGGAATGGCTTGATCGCTTGAAAATTCGTACAACTTACGGCGTGACAGGTAAGGTAAACTTTTCTCCCTACGATGCACAAACTATGTATCGTATTACTACAGATAGATGGTATAAAACCGGGCTTGGAGCTTCGCTTATTGCTTTGGGGAATTCTAATCTAGGTTGGGAAAAGACAGGAAACTGGGACTTTGGTGTTGATTTGAATATGTTTGATGGACTGTTTCAAATGGATTTCTCTTATTACCGTAAAAAGACAAAAGACTTGGTGACTAATATTACACTACCTAGTTCTACAGGATTTACTTCTTATAAGGATAATATCGGAGAGGTGATGAATAAGGGGATAGAGGTTCAAATTAGAAGTACGTTACTTAATACCAAGGACTGGATGGTGGCTTTGTATGCTAACTTAGGACACAATAAAAATGAAATTTTAAAAATCTCAGATAGTCTGAAAGATTACAATAACAAGGTTTTGGCTAAATATGAAGATTATGACAAAGCATATGAGCGAACCAAACAAGAGTATGCGGATACTCATCTGCAATATGTGGAAGGTGGTTCACTGACCTCTATCTTTGCTGTACGTTCATTGGGGATTAATCCGTCTGATGGCAAGGAGATATTTGTGAAACGTGATGGAACTATCACTTACGATTGGCATGCTGCCGATCAAGTGGTGGTAGGTAATGAAGAGCCGAAGGCCCAAGGTTCTTTTGGGTTGAATTTGCGTTGGAAGAATTTTACTTTATTTTCTTCTTTCTTGTATGAATTTGGTGGACAGCGTTACAATCGTACTTTGATAGATAAGGTTGAGAATGCCCGTATTTCATCACAGAACGTAGACCGTCGGGTCCTGACTGGACGTTGGCAAAATGTAGGGGATCGTACACCGTATGCTGCATTGCAGACTCAATTGGTTGCTACCACTCGTCCTACTAGTCGTTTTATACAGGATTATAATATGCTGACGTTTAATTCACTTACATTGGGTTACGATTTTGATTCTTCTTGGTTGAAGAAGTATCATTTAGGCATGTTGCGATTAGAACTTTCTGGTAACGATCTTTTCCATGTGTCTACAGTACGTGCTGAACGTGGATTGGATTATCCGTATTCTCGTTCTTTTGCTATATCACTTAAAATGAGTTTATAATTTGAAACTGTTAAAGTTAGAATAATGATAAATAAGAAAAAAAACATATTATGTTCGTTGCTTACTCTGCTTTTGATGAGTAGCTGTAATTGGTTGGAAGTATCACCGAGCAACGAGGTGAACGCTGACGATATGTATAGCAATGGAGATGGTTACCGCAATGCATTGAATGGGCTTTATTTGCAATTGTCGGGAAGTACTCTTTACGGCAAAAATATGAGTTGGGGCTTTATAGAAGTATTAGGACAGCAGTATCTGACAGAGAAGATGAAAGCTACGGAGGTTTATGCTAAAGCAGCTTCATATAAATATGATGATACCGATGTAAAGTCGATCATTTCAGGATTATGGACCGAAAGCTATAATGCCATCGCCGGATGTAATAAACTTATTAGTATGGTGAGTGAAGCTGATCCTGCTCTTTTTGTTGAGAATGAGATGGAAAGGGACTTGGTTTGGGGAGAAGCGTTAGCATTACGGGCATTGTTTCATTTCGATATTCTTCGTATGTTTGCTCCTTCTATGGAGGTAAATGATGGGAAAAGCTATATTCCTTACGTAGATTCTTATCCGGTGATAAGTACTGCATATTATTCTAATGCTGATATTTTGAAAAAAATAGAAGCTGACTTGTTGAAAGCACAGAAGTTGGTAGCAAAGTGTGATGTGGAGAAACATCCGGTGTGGATGGAAACAGAATACCGTATGTTTGGAAAGGGACTTGCTGGTGAGCTTCCTGAAGAGGTTTTCTTTGCTTTTCGTGGATTCCGTATGAATTATTATGCTGTTACTGCTTTATTAGCAAGAGTATATATGTGGGAAAAGGAATATAAGAAAGCGTTTGATTGTGCAGATGAGGTAACAAAAGCTTCTAATAACAAAAAAACGTTATTTGGATTTACAGAAACGTTGAGTGGTGATATGAAGGATTGTACGAATTTGATTTTTTCTGTGAATAGTGAAACGTTGCTTGATGATTACAAGCCTTTTGTAACAAGTGGTAATGATAACTTATTCTTGTTCAATGTAGAAGATATTTATGAAGGTTCAAGTGAGGATCAGCGGGGAAAGGTATGGGTCAGCAATTTGGGAAGCTTACAATATTCTAAGAAATACTTATTAGAGGAATCAGAAACGGGATATGATGTTATTCCGGTACTTCGTTTGAGTGAAATGTACTACATTATGGCAGAGTATTATGCCCAAAATGGGAATTTCACAGAGGCGGGGAAGATGGTTGACAAGGTTCGTTCGGCAAGAGGACTGATTTCTAGTTCTTCTAATTTCTCTTCAATGGAGGACTTTAGGAGAAAATTACTGAAAGAGATGCGTAAAGAATTTGTGGGTGAGGGACAGCTTTATTTTCAATACAAGCGTTTCAATGATAAATCATTGTCCGATAATGTGAAATTTGTATTCGACCTTCCAGAGAATGAAGATATTTAATGAATAAAATGATTATGTACATATTTATGAAACCATATATATTGTTGTTACTTTTTGCTTGCTGTTTGTTTTCCTGTTCGGAAGATGAGATAGAATCATATTATGGTGGGCAATACTTATATTTTAGTCAATTGAAAGATGCTGAAGAAGATGAAAATGCAATTCGGGTTTCTTTCAATAACTATCCGTTAGATAATGAATTGACTGTAAAAATTAGTTTGGGATTAGTAGGTGATCCGTTTACGAAGGATGCTCCTTACAAGATAGGTGTTGTGAAAGAAAAAACCACAGCTTTGCCTGAAAATTATAGTATCCCTCAGAATCCTGTGTTTAAAGCAAATTCTGCTACGGATAATTTGGAGTTGAAACTTATTAAGACAGAAAACTTGACTGAAGATGTTTCGCTTCTATTGAAGATTGAGGCAAACGATTATTTCGCGGGGAGTGTTCAGAACTTTGATACTATTCGAGTGGTGTTCAATGCTGTGGAAAGTCAGCCATTATGGTGGGATAAGGATGTGAAGAACGTTTATTTGGGCACTTATTCACGTGCCAAGTACAGAGCTTTGGTACAATATGGTGGTGAGGGAGCAGCTGATTTTGGTAGTATGAATGCTTCGCAAAAACGCCAATGTGCCTTACGCTTGAAGGATGCCATTGCACTATATGGTTTAAAAGAGGACGATGGAAAGGCTATGACCGTACCTATTTACTAATTTTATAGAATGAAGACGAAAATGATTAAGATAAAATTAATGTTTGTAGCGGTGATTTTATCATGTTGCCTATTCTCGGCTTGTTATGAGGATAAGGGAAACTATGATTATCGGCAGATAAATGATATCACGATACACATCCCATTGGAAAACAATGAATACGTGATGGGAGATAAATTGGAAATAACTCCCAACCTGGAGTTCGCAGTTGGAAAGGAATCGAATGAATTAACCTACTCGTGGACTTTCGGTGGGAAGGAGATATCTACAGAACGAAATTTGAATTGGATTGTGGACGATCCGGGACAATATAAGGATTTGCGTTTGGCTGTAAAGGATGAAATTACTGGTGTGACTTATTTCGGTACAGCATTGATATCGGTTATTTCTCCATATGCTTCGAGTGCTTGGGTGGTTTTGTCGGCCAAAGAAGATGGGACAACGATGTTGACTTATATGCGTCCCACTCGTACGGAAGCAGAAAATGAGGAAGATCGGAAATACACATTGGATGTTACTAAAGATGTATTTGGTCTTTCTAATGAAGGGGCATCATTGGGTGGAAAACCGCTATCTATGGAGCAACATTTTGTTACTCAATGGGAAGGGGAAGATAATACAAGCTGGTTGTGGATTACTCAACAAGGAGGTCAAGGCTGTGTGGATGTATCCGGTAGCTCATACCAAATAGAAGGAACATTGCCGGCCATGTTCATTAATGCCAGTTATCCGCAAGGATTTGAACCGCAAAGTGTATATGATATGATCTATCTTTCAATGGCTATAGGGAAGGATGGTAAAATTTATACTCGCGTAAAGGATGTGTACGAGTTATTTAATACTAATTATTTTTTGGATGACAGACCTTTACTTTATGAAGGCAATCCTGTAGATGGAACTATGATAGCCAAGACGCCTGAGTTTTATACGCATGGAGGAACTTTGTTATTTGATAAGAATTCTAATCGTTATTTACATATAGCTGACCTGAAAACTGAAGTTTTTGTAATTGGAGGTGGCATGACAGAAAAGAATTATTCAGGTAATGTACTTGCTTTAGAAGCTTGGGATGAACGTTTTGACAATATGGAGGGGTGTGTAGTACATTATATTGGCGTTGCAGAATCTCCTTATGATTGGGGTGGTTCTTTAAGTTATAAATCTGTTATAGAGAAAGGAGGAAAATACTATATTCAAGATTTTGAGGTGGATGATTATACAGGTGGTTCTTATCCTCCAGGTGCTTATTTTAATAGTCAAGATGAAGTCCCTTTTGACGGATTGATAGGTGCAGGTAAGAAAAACGTGTATTCACTTTGCTATTATCAACAAACAGATCGTCCATACTTGTTATTTAGTAGCGATAATATCCTTTATTTATACTATTTTGAAGGCGATGCAGGTAAAAAATTGGTAAAGTTTGCTACATTTAACGCACCGATAACAGGAATTGACACCGGAGGTGGTGCATACGAAGGACACGCTGGAGTAGGATTGGAAAATGGAGACTTTTATGTGCTGGATTTAAGTAAGTCGGTATTAGAAGAGGTGATTAAAAATGGGGATAGTGATAAAAAAGTGTTGTTTAAACAAGAAAGTTTAGGCAAAATTGTGCAAGTGCTTTTCAAACGGAAGGCAACTCGTGATTCCTGGTAAAATTGTCAAATATGAAAAAGGAAAACACTTAAAGGAAATATATAGTAATGTACAAAAAAATCTATTTACTTCTTTTGGTTGCATTATGCGGGGCTATGATTACTCCCGCTGTAGCCAAGAAGAAAAGCAAGAAAAAAGCTTCAACAGAAGCTACGACAAAAAAAGAAAGAGAAAAAAGAAACCAAGTATGATAAGCTGTTTAAGGGTAAGAAAGTCACGACGGCAAAAGGTTTCATCACTCTTCATCAGTTTGATAACAAAGTTTATTTTGAGTTGCCGCTCAAAGTGCTCAATCGTGATATCCTGTTGGGATCTACAATTGCAGAAACAACGGACAATCAGTTTGGATGTGTAGGAGAGAAGTCTAGTGATCCTTTCTTGATTCGTTTCGTGCAGCGTGATTCAACGATTACATTGCGTCGTGTGCAGGCAGGGCAATTCTCGGACGATCGTGAGATTAAAAAACGTCTGCAGAGTAGTACAATGCCGGCTATCGCCGAAACTTTTGAGATAAAGGCTTACAATAATGACAGTACCGCGGTTGTATTTGATATGACCAGCTATCTGTTGAGTGATAAGAAAATGCTTTCTCCTTTCTCTCCTTATTCATTGATAGAAATGATGGGAGGGAGCGTTGATAAGAATTTTGAAAAGGAAAGTTCTTTTATACAAGGCATCAAAGGCTTCGAAGACAATATCAGTGTTCGTTCCTTGCTGACTTATAAAGTAAGTGTAGGAGCTAAAGGAAGTTATGCAGTAAAAAACATGCCTTTCTCGGCTGTGATGAACCGTAGCTTTATCTTGTTGCCGGAAAAGCCGATGCGTCATCGTTATGCCGATCCGCGTATTGGTATTTTCGAACACTCTATTGTTGAGTTTGCTTCCGAAGGACGCGGATTGCGTACTCGCCATATTGCTCATCGTTGGAATCTGGAACCATCGGATTCTGCCGCATATCTGCGTGGAGAGTTGGTAGAGCCTAAAAAACCTATTATTTTCTATATTGATGATGCATTTCCGTTGAGTTGGAATAAATATATCCATAAAGGAGTTGAGGTATGGCAGAAAGCATTTGAGAAGATTGGCTTTAAGAATGCGATTATAGCAAAGGATTTTCCTAAAGACGATCCTAACTTTGATCCGGAAAACATCAAATATTCTTGTATCCGTTATGCCCCTTCTACAGTAGCTAACGCAATGGGACCTTCTTGGATTGACCCTCGCTCGGGAGAGATTATAAACGCATCAGTAACGGTATATCATAATATTGTGCAGTTGGTTCAATACTGGCGTTTCTTGCAGACTGCCCCGGCAGATAAAGAAGTTCGTGATGTAGTGTTGCGTGAAGATTTGTTGGGAGACTGTATCGCTTACGTACTTTCTCATGAAGTAGGGCATACTTTGTCCCTGATGCACAATATGGCGGGTTCTTCTTCCATTCCTGTAGAGTCGTTGCGTGATCCGAAGTTTACTCAGGAATATGGAACAACCTATTCTATCATGGATTATGCACGTAATAACTATATAGCACAGCCGGGTGATAAGGAGAAAGGAGTACGTATGACACCTCCTGAACTTGGTGCTTATGATTATTATGCGATCTCTTGGTTGTATAAACCGATATTTGAAGCGAAAACATCTGAAGAAGAAATTCCTATACTGGACAAATGGATCAGTGAGAAATCGGGTGATCCTAAGTATCGTTATGGTAAGCAGCAGTTTAAACGTCGCTTTGACCCGAGTTCCGTAGAAGAAGATTTAGGGGATGATCCTGTGAAAGCTTCAGAGTATGGACGTCGTAATCTGCAATATATCCTGAAACATATTAATGAATGGGTAGCAGACAAAGATAAGGATTTTGAGTTCCGTACTGCTTTATATGATGAGATTGTCTACGGATATGTACGCTATTTAAGCTTCGTGTTAGCAGATATCGGAGGTATTTACCTGAATGAGCGTTATGATGGAGATCAACGTCCGAGTTATCAGACTGTGTCGAAAGAACAACAGAAAAAAGCATTGAATTTTTTGCTGAATGAGTTGAAGGATCTTTCTTGGTTGGAGGCGGATGAGACCTTGAAAGAGTTCCCTATTCGTACTTCTGTAGCTATGCAAATGGAGAATGCGATTATTGATGGTATTTTATCCCGTTGTGGTGCTGTTTCTATCTGCTCGAACAAGGCAACATCCGCTCCTTATACTCAAAAAGAATATCTGGCAGATATCGAACGTTTTGTATGGGCACCAACACGTGCTGGTAAAACTTTGACAGATACGGAGATGCGTTTGCAGATGAATTATTTGACAAAATTGATAGAAGGATCTGTAACTGGAGTTGCTAAAAATGCGACTCGTAAAGGCATTACGGATATGTATGGTATTATTGAAATTCCTGAATGGTTGAAGGCTGCTTCGCGTGAGCGTTTCGGCATTATCTCGGAAGAGTTTATGGGATGTTTTAATAATAAGCATGCTGAGATGCAGGCAGCTCGTCTGGAGGAAATTAGCGGTTTTGAAGATGATGTTGATTTAAAGGCTCCGTTGGAACCGATGGAACACGTTTATTTCGGTGAACTGAAGAAAATCCGCAGCTTGGTTGCAGCAAGTGCTTCTACCGGCTCTGCTGATACGCAACGCCATTATCGCTTATTGTTGTACAAAATTGACCAGGCATTAAAATGATAGGAAGTATGAGAAATAGATATAGTAAGATACTTTGTTTATTGCTTCTTTTTATGTGTTGCCTGCCACAAGACGGAAATGCGATATGGCCTTTTAAAAAGAAGAAAAAAGAGGAAAAGAAAGAAGTACTGACACCTTATCAGAAGCTTTTTAAGAATAAGAAAGTACAGACAGCTCATGGGTTGATGACTATTCATAAGGTGGAAGACAAGATATATGTGGAGTTTCCGGTTGCGATGTTGGGTCGTGAGCTGTTGTTCACATCTTCCATTGAGAATACAAGTGATGGGGGAGAAGGTGCACCGGGACAGTTGGGAGGAACAGATGTACGTCTGCGTTTTGAGATGATCGATTCTACAGTCGTGGCACGTATGCCTTTGTTGAGCAAACCTGTCAATACGAGTGGTGATTCTGATATCGCCCGTGCGCTGAATAATTCACATAATCCGGGCATCTTCAAGAGCTTTAAAGTGTTGGCGTGTACGCCGGATAGTTCGGCTCTTGTGGTGAATATGAAAAGCTTATTCTTGGAAGGTTCGGCTTTTACCAAACCTTTTCCGTCGACTTCTGCTAACGGCTATTATGGTTTTGTGTCTCGCGACCACTCATTAGAATCTGATAAATCGTCTATTTTAGGCGTTTCTGCTTCCGGAGATAATATTACCGTTCGTGAGGAATTGGCATATAAGGTGAATCATACCTTGATGGGAGCTTATAGCATGTATGAGAATGTTCCGTTGACGGCTGTAGTAAATAAAATGTTATGCGTTTTGCCCGAAGAGCCGATGACTCCTCGCCTGGCTGATTCACGTCTTGGATTGACCACACAGTTGAAAAGTGATTTTGTCGGAGCTGGACAAGAGGTGAAGAATATACGCTATGCAAAACGTTGGCGGATTGAGCCTTCGGATTCTGCTGCTTATCGTCGGGGTGAACTGGTGGAACCGAAGAAACAATTAGTATTCTATATTGATAGCTTACTACCCGTCAAATGGCATCCTTATGTTAAAGCTGGAGCGGAATCTTGGAATAGAGCTTTTGAAAAGATTGGTTTTAAGAATGTGATTTGTGTGAAGGAGTTTCCTGAAAATGACACTTTGTTTAATGCACACAGTTTGGACTGCATGACCATCCGTTATTCTGCTTCATGGATGAATACTGCACAAACAACTCTTCACTCTGATGCTCGTACCGGTGAGATCTTGAATGCTTCTATTTTGATTAATGCAAACCTGATCAGTGTACAGTATATAGACCGTATTGCGGCAACTGTAGCAACCGATCCTCGTGTCCGTACTGTCATTTTCCCACAAGAGGTACAAGGTGAGCTGATTCAGGCTGCTATTGCCCAGGCGGTAGGAACAGGGCTGGGACTTTCTGCGAACTGGGGAGCTTCTGTTGCTTATCCGGTAGACTCTTTGCGTTCTGCTAGCTTTACACAAAAGTATGGTTTGGCTTCTTCTGTTATGGGTGGGGTAGTGATTAATGATGTAGCTACGGCAGATGATGTCCGGAAGGGAGTACGCTTAGTTAATACGAACCCTGGACCGTATGATGAGTTGGTTATTAAATATCTGTACCAACCTATTTATGCTTCTTCATTACAAGAAGAGAAAGTGACGTTGGATAGCTGGATTCGTCAACGCACAGGAGATCCTCATTATGCTTATATACGTAGTCAGCCCCGTTTCGATTCGGATCCGCGTAATAGTCGTGGCGGTTTGGGAGACGATCATTTGAAGTCATTTGATTATATGCTTTCCAATATCCGTACCGGTTGTGAGAATTATTATACTTGGTTCTCAGAAGGAGACAGGGATATGACAATGCGGAAGCGGGTATATTCAGCACTTTGTGATCGATTGAACAGTCGTGTATATGCGGTTCTTTCGTATGTCGGTGGTATTTATCTTAACGATATTCGTGAAAAAGATGTGATTCCGAGTTACTCGATGGTAGACCGCGAGAAGCAAAAGGCAGCATTGGATAGGGTTCTTCGCCTGGCAAAAGAACTGGACTGGATAGAGAGTACGGCTCGTGCTACAGATTTTACAATTGCTGATAAAAAGGCCGATATGATGCGTTTGAATATTTTCAAGAATATCTTTAATCGTTTGCCTTATATCGAAGTGTGTACGGAACGTTTCCCGGAAACAGCTTATACGGCTTCCGAATATTTGGATGACATTTATAATGTAGTATGGGAAGGAACTCTGAAACATCGTCCGTTGGGTAATGTTGAGAAAGCTCTGCAGACAGCTTTTCTGGAAAGTATCATTGCCACCTCTACGGTAACTGCACCTATTGGTAGCTTTAAGGCTTCAAAGGCGTCATTTGCAGATACACGGAAATCGGAAATTAATCTGACGGCTTTACGTGAAGGAGAGAATGTAGAGCATCATTTGTGCTCTTTGCAGGCTCCTGAAGAAATAAGTGGTTTTTCATCTGTTCCGCCTATTTATACGAATCAGACGAAAGTTGCTGCATATTATTTTGATCTGTTGATGCGTACGAAAGAGATGTTGGAAAAGAGTATTTCGACTATGCCTGAGGCTGATCGTTCACATTATGATCTTTTAATCTATCGCATAAACAAAGCGGTAGAGATAAAATAATAAATTTCTCTCTCTTAAATAATTTAATGTTAGCATCGTATTGCTAATGAAGCGCCCCACTGTAGTGATTACGATGGGGCGTCTTTGTTATAGTGTACGTTACAGTGTATGTTTTAATAAATTGAAAACTTTTTGAAATCGTTTGCTATCGAGGCTTGCTTACACTTGTCGCATAGCTAATGCTTTGTTTTCCGCAGCTTCCATAATTTCCCGTTCTCCGGGTCCTTTATCGTTAATACCGCAGAGATGAAGAATCCCGTGGATAATGACACGGTGCAGTTCGTCGTCATAAGAAGCGCCAAATTGCTCCGCATTAGTGCGTATTGTGTCCAGGCTAATGAATAAGTCTCCTGATAAACGATCGCCTTCACAATAATCGAAAGTAATGATATCCGTGTAGTAGTCATGTTGCAGATATTGACGGTTTACCTCCAGAATCTTTTCGTCCGAGCAGAAGATATAAGCGATTTCACCGAGTCTTTTTCCGTAAGAAGCTGCTACGGCTTTTATCCATTCCGTAGTCTCACGTTTCTTGATATCAGGCATTTTTACGCCTTCTGTTTGATAAGTTACAGCCATAATTGAATGTTATGATTTAAAAGAAAAATAAATAACTGATTAAGATAGCGGCTATGATACCCGAAAAGTCTGCAATCAGGCCGCAGGTTACCGCATTACGAGTTTTGGTGATTCCCACACTGCCGAAATAAACGGCCAGAATGTAGAATGTAGTATCTGAAGCTCCGCGTACAACACAGCTCATACGCCCAACAAAAGAATCCGGTCCTAATTCTTTCATCGTATCGATCATCAGGCCGTTTGCGCCGCTGCCACTAAGTGATTTCATCAGTGCAGTAGGTAAAGCCCCGACAAAGCTCGTGTCAACCCCACATAGGCCTACTATATAGCCGATACCTCCCACCAGAAAATCCATTGCTCCCGAAGTGCGGAACACTGCAATTCCTACCAAGAAAGCAACCAGATAAGGAATGATGCGTACAGCCGTCGTAAATCCTTCTTTGGCTCCTTCCACAAAAGAATCGTATACATTGATTTTCTTTCTGACTCCCGTTAAAATAAACAGGATGATGACACTGAACAGCAGAATATTCGCTATCAGTGTAGAATAAGTACCCATATCCTCCCGCGATACACTTAGAAACAGATAAATCAATCCCGAAAAGAAAAGACAGATAATGCCCATTAAAATGAGAATAGGCTTATTGATTAAGTTTATCTTTTGAGTGATGCTGACTGTTATGACTCCTACTAGAGTCGAAATGAAAGTACTTATCAGAATAGGAATGAATACATCCGTAGGCTGTGCAGCCCCCATTTGCGCACGATACACCATGATACTTATCGGAATAATGATGAGGCCGGAGGTATTAATCACCAAAAACATAATCATCGGGTTGGAAGCCGTGTCTTTTTTCGGATTTAGTTCCTGCAGCTCTTTCATTGCTTTCAGTCCCAGCGGAGTGGCGGCATTGTCCAAACCGAGCATATTGGCGGACATATTCATAAAGATGGAACCCAACACCGGATGTCCTTTAGGAATGTCCGGAAACAAACGGCATAGCACCGGACTTAGAAAGCGCGCCAGTGTATTAATCAATCCGCTGTTCTCTCCGATCTTCATGATACCCAACCAAAGAGCCAGTACACCCGTAAGTCCCAGTGATATCTCGAATGCCGTTTTGGAGGAGTCGAATGTAGAGTTCATGATAGCCGTAAATATCTCCGTATCTCCCAGAAAAATCACTTTTATAAGAGCGATGATAAAGGCAATGACGAAGAATCCTATCCAAATGTAATTTAGAACCATAGTTGATAACGTGTATATAGATAGTGCAAAAGTAGTTATTACGTTTCAAATAAACTAAATCTTCGTCTTTCTTATACTGAAAATGAATGTAAATCTCTATCTTTGTCTCCTACTTTCAAGAAATAAATGGAACAGGAAGATTTTAACATACGCGAACATCAGCTTACTTCAAAAGAACGGGATTTCGAGAATGCACTCCGTCCGTTAAGCTTTGAAGACTTTAGCGGGCAGGACAAGGTGGTGGAAAACCTTCGCATTTTTGTGAAGGCGGCACGTCTGCGTGGCGAAGCACTCGACCATGTGCTGTTGCACGGACCTCCCGGATTAGGAAAAACAACTCTTTCGAATATTATCGCCAACGAATTGGGAGTTGGCTTTAAAGTGACTTCCGGTCCGGTACTCGATAAACCGGGTGATCTGGCAGGAGTGTTAACCAGTCTCGAACCGAATGATGTACTTTTTATCGATGAAATTCATCGGTTGTCGCCTGTGGTGGAGGAATATCTTTATTCGGCCATGGAAGATTACCGCATCGATATTATGATTGATAAGGGACCTTCGGCCCGCAGTATCCAGATAGATTTAAATCCTTTCACGCTGGTTGGCGCAACCACCCGTAGCGGTTTGCTGACAGCTCCGCTTCGTGCACGTTTTGGCATTAATCTTCATTTGGAGTACTATGATGACGACGTTTTGAGCAATATCATCCGTCGTTCTGCATCCATACTGGATGTGCCTTGTTCGGTACGCGCGGCATCGGAGATTGCTTCCCGTAGCCGCGGAACGCCTCGTATTGCCAATGCCTTGCTCCGTCGGGTACGTGACTTTGCGCAGGTGAAAGGCTCCGGCTCTATCGATACGGAGATTGCCCAGTTTGCATTGGAAGCACTGAATATCGATAAATACGGTCTGGATGAGATAGACAACAAGATACTTTGCACTATTATAGACAAGTTTAAAGGTGGCCCGGTAGGTATCACTACCATTGCTACGGCTTTGGGAGAAGATGCGGGAACCATTGAGGAAGTTTACGAACCTTTCCTGATAAAAGAAGGATTCATGAAGCGTACTCCCCGTGGACGTGAAGTGACTGAACTTGCCTATAAACATTTGGGAAGGAGTCTTTATAACAGCCAGAAAACGCTGTTTAATGACTGATAAAAACGGAATTAAAGAACTTTATAAAGCGTAGTTGGATGATGAAGCAATGGACTACTTTACTTGTTTTTCTCTTTTTGAGCCTCTCTTTATCGGCTCAACAGGAATATGGGAGGGATATTTTTGTCTCTTCTGAAGGAGACTCTTTACCTTATCGGATGATTCATCCCGAATCGGTGAAGCCCGGTGAAAAGTATCCGCTCGTACTGTTTCTGCATGGAGCCGGCGAACGGGGAAATGATAATGAGAAACAGTTGACTCATGGTGGACAGATGTTTCTTAATCCGGTCAATCAAGAAAAGTATCCCGCTTTCGTTCTAATTCCACAGTGTCCGACAGACGGTTACTGGGCTTATACAGGACGTCCGAAGTCGCTTATCCCTACAGAAATGCCAGTGGGACAGGAGATCAGTCCTATATTGCAAACGCTTAAACAGTTGCTCGATTCTTATCTGGTAATGCCCGAAGTGGATACACAGCGGGTTTATATTATCGGTCTTTCAATGGGAGCGATGGGAACGTATGATTTAGTAGTGCGTTATCCGGAGATTTTTGCAGCTGCAGTTCCTATTTGCGGTACAGTCAATCCGAGCCGGCTGTCAGTTGCCAAGGATGTGAAGTTTCGTATCTTCCATGGAGATGCGGATGATGTAGTTCCGGTGAAAGGTTCTCGTGAAGCGTATAAAGCACTGAAAGCTGCCGGTGCAGATGTGGAATATATTGAATTTCCCGGTTGTAATCATGGAAGCTGGAATCCGGCTTTCAATTATCCCGGATTTATGGATTGGTTGTTCAAACAAAAGAGGCAACGTTGAGCCAATCTGAATGATAATCAATAATAAAACATGGCTGGACTAAAATCATTAGCTAAAGATACTGCAATTTATGGGTTGAGTAGTATTGTCGGACGGTTCCTTAACTACATGCTGGTGCCTTTGTACACAGCGGTATTGCCGGCTTCCACCGGAGGTTATGGAGTGGTATCAAACGTATATGCGTTTACAGCCCTGATGCTTGTATTGCTTACGTTCGGTATGGAAACGGGATTCTTCCGTTTTGCCAATAAATCGGGAGAAGACCCGATGAAAGTATATGCCAACTCCTTGTTATCGGTAGGAGGGGTATCTTTGATTTTTGTTTTCCTTTGCCTGTTATTCCTGCAACCTATTTCCAATTTACTGGATTATGGCGATCATCCGGAGTTCATAGCGATGATGGCTGTTGTGGTAGCTTTAGACTCTTTCCAATGCATCCCTTTTGCTTATTTACGGTATAAAAAACGGCCCATCAAGTTTGCTGCTATCAAACTGCTCTCTATCGTTGGTGGCATCGGTTTGAATTTATTTTTCCTACTGGTGTGCCCGTGGCTGAATGTACATTGTCCGTCAACTATCTCCTGGTTTTATGATCCGGATTATTTAGTGGGATATATCTTTATTAGCAACCTGATTATCTCAGTTGTTCAGATGTTCTTCTTCATCCCGGAACTGACAGGTTTTGCTTATAAATTAGACCGGGTATTGTTGAAACGAATGGTCGTATATTCTTTCCCGGTATTAATCTTAGGCTTGGTAGGTATTCTAAACCAGACTGTGGATAAGATGATATATCCGTTTCTTTTTGAAGACCGGCAGGAGGGGTTGGTACAATTGGGTATCTATGCGGCAACCAGTAAGATTGCGATGGTAATGGCAATGTTTACGCAAGCTTTCCGTTATGCTTACGAACCGTTTGTCTTTGGCAAAGACCGCGAAGGAGACAACCGGAAGATGTATGCCGCTGCGATGAAGTATTTTCTTATATTTTCCTTGCTGGCTTTCCTTGCTGTCATGTTTTATCTCGACTTATTGCGTTATCTGGTGGCAAGAGGTTACTGGGAAGGCCTGGGGGTAGTAGCCATTGTAATGCTTGCAGAGATCTGTAAAGGGATCTATTTCAACCTTTCCTTTTGGTATAAACTGACGGATAAGACCTATTGGGGAGCCTACTTCTCGGTGATTGGTTGTGTTATTATTGTCGTATTGAACATTCTGTTTGTGCCGGTTTACGGTTATCTTGCTTCGGCATGGGCTTCTGTTGCAGGCTATGCAGTCATCTTGTTGCTATCCTATTGGATAGGACAGAAAGAATATCCGATTCGTTATGACTTGAAGAGCCTCGGACTTTATGTTCTGCTGGCAGCGGTACTCTACGTTATCGGAGAGCAGGTTCCTATCCCTAATATAGTGCTCCGTCTCGCTTTCCGTACCGTACTCTTATTGCTATTTATAGCTTATATTATCAAGAAGGATTTACCATTGAGTCAGATTCCTGTTATTAATCGATTTATAAAGAAGAAATAACTATGAAGACAGATGAACGTAATAAGTTTGCTATCAAGTCCTTTCTGGGAGAATATCTGGACTTGAGGAAAGATAAGGATAACGAACTGGCTACAGTGGATTCTATCCGTAAGGGGGTAGAGTTCAAGGGTGCCAATTTATGGATTCTGATTTTTGCCATATTCATGGCATCACTCGGATTGAATGTGAACTCCACTGCCGTTATTATCGGTGCCATGTTGATTTCTCCATTGATGGGACCTATTATGGGAGTAGGATTGTCTGTCGGACTGAATGATTTTGAATTAATGAAACGCTCTTTGAAGAGCTTTCTCATAACGACCGCTTTCAGTGTGACGACGGCAACCATCTTTTTCCTTCTTGCTCCTATTGCCGGTTCACAGTCAGAGTTGCTGGCACGCACATCGCCCACTATTTATGATGTATTCATCGCACTCTTTGGTGGCTTGGCGGGTGTGGTGGCTCTCTCTACCAAGGAAAAAGGAAATGTGATTCCGGGCGTTGCCATTGCTACCGCATTGATGCCGCCGCTTTGTACGGCAGGTTACGGACTGGCTTCCGGCAATCTTATTTATTTCCTGGGAGCTTTTTATCTTTATTTCATCAACTCTGTTTTTATCAGTCTCGCTACTTTCCTCGGGGTTCGTGTGATGCATTTCCAACGAAAGGAATTTGTGGATAAAACCCGTGAGAAGACTGTACGTAAATACATTGTTTTGATTGTGGTACTTACCATGTGCCCTGCAGTTTATCTGACATTTGGAATTATAAAGAGCACTTTCTATGAAGCAGCAGCCAATCGTTTTATAAACGATCAGTTGAGCTTTGAGAATACGCAGGTACTTGATAAGAAAATCAGCTATGAACATAAAGAAGTACGGGTTGTCTTGATTGGTCCTGAAGTGCCTGACGCTTCGATATCTATTGCCCGTAGCAAGTTGAAAGAGTATAAGCTGGAAGATACGAAACTGATTGTATTACAGGGAATGAACAATGAGGCGGTAGATGTATCTTCTATCCGTGCCATGGTCATGGAAGACTTCTATAAAAACAGTGAGCAACGGCTTCAACAACAGGCGGTGAAAATTTCCCAACTGGAGACAACACTGGAGCAATACAGAACGTACGATGCTATGAGTCGTACATTAGTACCCGAATTGAAGGTGCTTTATCCTTCCATCACTACTCTTTCCATCGCTCACTCGCTCGAAGTGCGGGTCGATTCGATGAAGACGGATACGGTAACATTGGCTGTCCTTAAATTCGCCAGACATCCGTCTGTTGCCGAAAAAAGAGAAAATCAGCGAATGGTTGAAAGCCCGCGTAGGAACGAAGAAGTTGAGGCTGATTACAGAATAATGAATCTAAAAATAATAATATGAAGTTCAGACTAACCGTCTTGATAGTCTTTTCTCTCTGTCTGTCGAATGTGTTTGCCGATGAGGGAATGTGGCTGTTGGGAAATCTCCGAAAGAATAAACAGACTGACCGGGTAATGAAAGAACTTGGTTTGCAGATGCCTGTAAATAAAATATATAATCCGAAGAAGCCATGTCTGGCAGATGCTGTTGTCAGCTTCGGAGGTTTCTGTTCGGGAGTGGTAGTTTCCGAAGACGGTCTGGTGTTTACCAATCATCATTGTGGTTTCAGCAGTATTCAGCAACATTCTTCAGTGGAACATGATTATCTGAAAGATGGATTCTTTGCACGTAGTCTTGAGGAAGAATTGCCGAATCCGGAATTGTATGTTCGTTTCCTGCTTCGTACGGAAGACGTTACCAAACGGGTATTGTCTGCCGCCCGGCATGCTAAAACGGAAACAGAGCGCCGTGTGGTTGTTGATTCGATTATGAATGTAATCAGTATGGAAGTCTCTGAAAAGGATTCTACATTGACTGGCATTGTAGATGCTTATTATGCAGGGAATGAATTCTGGCTTTCTGTTTATCGTGATTATAACGATGTCCGTCTGGTTTTTGCACCTCCTTCTTCTGTCGGGAAGTTCGGATGGGATACGGATAATTGGATGTGGCCGCGTCATACGGGTGATTTCAGTGTATTCCGTATCTATGCTGATGCCAAGAATGGTCCGGCGGATTATTCTCCTGAAAACGTCCCCTATCATCCCGAATATGTAGCACCTATTTCTTTGGATGGATACAAAGAAGGTTCTTTCTGCATGACGCTTGGCTATCCGGGCAGTACGGAACGTTACCTTTCCTCGTATGGTATCGAAGAGATGATGAATGGAATCAATCAGGCAATGATTGATGTACGGGGAGTGAAACAAACCATCTGGAAACGGGAGATGGACCGGCGTCCGGATATTCGCATTAAGTATGCTTCAAAATACGATGAAAGCTCCAATTATTGGAAAAATAGCATCGGAACGAATAAAGCCATCAAGCATTTGAAAGTGTTGGAAAAGAAACGGGTGGCTGAAGCAGCGCTTCGTAACTGGATTCAGTCTCATCCGGAAGAGAGAGAGAAACTGATTCGTTTATTCTCTTCTTTAGAGTTGAGTTATAGTAATCGTCGGGAAACCAATCGTGCGTTGGCTTATTTCGGTGAATCGTTTATCAATGGTCCCGAGTTGGTGCAGCTTGCTCTTGAAATTCTCAATTTCGACTTTGAGGCGGAAGAGAAGTTGGTGATAACCCGCATGAAGAAGTTACTGGAGAAATATGATAATCTCGATCTTTCCATTGATAAGGAGGTTTTTGCTGCCATGCTTAAAGAGTATCAGTCGAAAGTGGATAAAAAGTTTCTGCCTGCTATGTATGAGAAGATAGATACGCTCTACAACGGGAATATTCAGGCCTATGTAGACTCTTTGTATGCAACTTCCAATATAACGTCTCCTAAGGGCTTGAAACGCTTTCTGGAGCGAGATACTACGTACAATCTCATAGAGGATCCTGCTGTTTCCTTGAGTCTGGATCTGATCGTGAAGTATTATGAGATGAATCAGAGCATTTCCGAGGCTTCCGAGCAGATAGAGCAGGGGGAGCGTTTATTCAATGCTGCCATGCGCCGTATGTATGCCGAACGTAATTTCTATCCGGATGCCAATTCCACCATGCGACTTAGTTTCGGAACGGTTGGAGGATATACTCCCTTTGATGGAGCTACTTATGATTATTATACAACCGTGAAAGGCATCTTTGAGAAAGTGAAGGAACATGCCGGTGATATTGACTTTGCTGTCCAGCCGGAGTTGTTAAATCTGCTTTCCTCCGGTGATTTCGGAAGATATGCCAATGAACAGGGGGATATGAATGTTTGCTTTATCTCCAACAATGATATAACAGGAGGTAATTCCGGCAGTGCCATGTTCAATGCTAAAGGAGAATTGCTAGGGTTGGCTTTCGATGGCAACTGGGAAGCAATGAGTAGCGATATCGTATTCGAGCCTGATTTGCAGCGGTGTATCGGAGTGGACGTGCGGTATATGCTTTTTATTATGGAGAAATACGGTAAGGCGGGGAATCTTGTTCAGGAGTTGAACATTGCCCGGTAAATCAAGTAATGGGGGGCAGTGCATTTTTCCCCCTCTCTTTTATCGTTTTAATATAATAACGATCACGGCGGCAATAATCAGTGCAATGCCTACACCGATGCTTGTGGTGAAGGCTTCTCCGAAAAGAAAGATTCCAACGCATACAGCAGTTACCGGCTCCATGGCTCCCAATACAGAAGTGAGTGTGGAGCCGATGCTTTTTACGGCTCTTACTAAAGCGAGGTTAGAAACTACGGTGGGGATTAAGGCCAGTAGGATCAAGTTGCCGGCAATATGCCATTCGCTGATGGGTTGAAGTTGGCTGATAGATTCCGTTCCGATAAAAAGAAGAATACTCCCGAAAAGGAATACGTAGAAAGTAAGCAGTAAGCCTTTCATCTGTCCGATCTTTAGTTGGCTCATTGTAACGAGATAAAGCGCATATCCGAGTGCCGACAGCAGGACAATGAAAAGACCCATGAAAGAAAAGCCCCCCGTTTCTGTGTTTCCGCCGGATAAGAAATAGACTCCTGCTACTGCGGACGCAATGGCAGCGATCCGCCAGCCGGACTTCTTTTCTTTAAAAAAGAGCATCATGATTAGCGTGGTAAGCACCGGATACATGAAATGAATAGTGGTGGCAACTCCGCTGGCCATAAATTTATATCCCCAAAATAAGAATACTGCGGACATTAAATAAAGAAGTGAAAGAAAAAACAGCGAAGGAATGTCCTGTTGTTTGATACGAAATGACTGTCCGTTCATCAATAAAATCCCTCCCATTGCCAGACAGGCAAACAGGAACCGATAGAAAAGTATCGATTCAAATTGCATTCCCGCTTGCATGGCAGGAATGGTAAATAGAGGGATAAGTCCAAAAGAGGCCGATGAAAGCAGCCCATATAGCAAACCATTCACTTTATTCATAGTCAAGTATATTTCGGGTCGCAAAGATATAGCTTTTTTTGAGGTAAGTGTACCGTTCCGATTCATTTCCTATAAACTGATAAAGTAAGAGTATTGCAGCAAAATAACTTCCCTATGCGATATTTTTCGTAAATTAGCGCGCAATATGCTCTTTATGAGATGGAAAGAAAATACAGACTAATTTTTGAATAAAATGAAACGATTGACATTAGTATCGGGGCTACTCTTTTTAATGTTGCAAACAACATTTTCGCAGGTGCAGGTACCGGGCAATTGCAAACCCGTGAATTTGGCTTGCGATTATTTAGTGAATCCTCTGGGAGTGGATAATCCTGCTCCCCGGTTATCATGGATGTTGAATGATACCCGGAGAGGGGCACGACAAACAGCTTATCAAGTCATGGTGGGTAAAGACTCTCTTCAACTTGTTGCCGGAAAAGGAGATACTTGGGATTCAGGCAAAAAGAATACTGAAGAGATTCTAATTACTTATTCGGGCGAGGGCCTCACCCCATTCACCAAGTATTATTGGAAAGTGAATGTATGGGATCAGGATGGAATCCAATCTTCTTCGGATATCAATTGTTTTGAAACCGGAATGATGGGGATGGAGAACTGGCAGGGCGCCTGGATTGGGGATAACAGGGATATTAATTATCAACCAGCACCTTATTTCCGGAAAGTGTTTGATGCAAAGAAGAGTGTCCGGTCAGCAAGGGCATACATTGCCGTGGCAGGTTTGTATGAACTGTACATCAATGGCGAGAAAATAGGAAATCATAGACTGGACCCGCTATATACCCGGTTCGACAGACGTAATTTCTACGTAACTTATGACGTTACCCCTCAAATACAGAAGGGACGGAATGCGATTGGTGTATTGCTGGGTAATGGATGGTATAATCATCAGTCGATGGCTGTGTGGGATTTCCACCGTGCACCGTGGCGCAACCGCCCTGCTTTCTGTATGGATGTGCGGATTACGTATGAAGACGGTTCCGTTGAAGTGGTTTCTACAGAGCGCGACTGGAAAACTTCATCGGGGGCATTAGTCTTCAATAGTATTTATACAGCCGAACATTACGACGCCCGCCTGGAGCAAAAAGGTTGGAACACAGCGGACTTTGATGATTCCCAATGGAGTGGGGTAGGATATAGGGCTGTTCCTTCACTAAATGTAGTGTCTCAACAAGTGCAGCCGATCCGTGCGGTAGAAACAATTCCTGTAAAGACATGGAAAAAGCTCAATGACACAACGTATGTATTTGATTTTGCCCGTAATATGGCAGGTGTCACCCGCATCAAAGTATCCGGAGAAGAAGGAACTGTCGTGAGGTTGAAACATGGCGAGCGGTTGTATGACAACGGACGAGTGAATACGTCAAATATTGATGTGTATCACCGCCCGGTAGACAACTCCGATCCTTTCCAAACGGATATGCTGGTTTTGAGCGGGAAAGGAGAGGATGAGTTTATGGCACGATTCAATTATAAAGGTTTCAGATACGTGGAAGTAACAAGCAATAACCCCATTGTACTGAATGAAAATAGTCTGACTGCCTACTTTGTGCATAGTGATGTTCCGCAGAAAGGGACGATTCATACTTCGAATGCACTTATCAACCGTCTTTGGTGGGCTACGAATAATGCCTATTTATCCAACTTAATGGGTTATCCTACCGACTGTCCCCAGCGTGAGAAAAACGGATGGACGGGCGACGGTCACTTTGCTATTGAAACGGCATTGTACAATTATGACGGTATCACTGTCTACGAGAAATGGCTTGCCGACCACAGAGACGAGCAACAGCCCAATGGCGTATTACCTGACATTATCCCTACAGGAGGCTGGGGATATGGCACGGATAATGGGCTGGACTGGACGAGTACCATCGCCATCATTCCATGGAATATTTATATGTTTTACGGTGATAGTAAACTATTGGCGGACTGTTATGAGAACATCAAACGGTATGTAGACTATGTGGATCGTACTAGTCCAACCGGATTAACCTCGTGGGGAAGAGGAGACTGGGTGCCTGTTAAATCCCATTCTTCCAAGGAACTGACTTCTTCTGTCTATTTCTACGTGGATACCAAGATACTTGCCAATGCCGCAAAGATGTTTAATAAAACGGAAGATTACGAGTATTATTCTGCCCTTGCCGACAAGATAAAGAATGCGATTAATGATAAATTCTTGAATAGAGAAACGGGTATTTATGGTAGCGGAGTCCAGACAGAACAGAGCGTTCCCTTGCAATGGGGCATTGTTCCCGAAGAACTGAAGAGGAAAGTGGCCAGGAATCTTGCAAAACAGGTAGAGGCAGCCGGTTTTCATTTGGATGTAGGTGTGTTGGGAGCAAAAGCTATCTTGAATGCGTTGAGTGAGAACGGTGAAGCCGAAACGGCTTATAAATTAGCCGTACAAGATACTTATCCATCATGGGGCTGTTGGATTGCCAATGGGGCTACCACCTTGCTGGAGAACTGGGATTTGAATGCAACGCGCGACATTTCAGACAATCATATGATGTTTGGTGAAATTGGCGGGTGGTTTTATAAAGGATTGGGCGGAATCTTCCCTGACCCCGAAAATCCCGGATTCAAACATATCCTCCTTCGCCCTAATTTCCCCAGTGGACTAAATCAGTTCGAAGCCAGACATCAATCGCCTTATGGTGAAATCTGTTCAAAATGGGAACGTAAAAAGAACCGTATTGTCTATCAGGTAACTGTCCCTGCAAATAGCACTGCTACCTTTTATGCACCCGACAATGTGGAGGGAGAACGTGTAGTAAAACTAGAAGCGGGAGAACATGTACTGGAATTGAAACTAAAACGTTAATGGAAAACAGTAAATCCCGGACCGATGTCTTTACATCGGTCCGGGATTTATCTTCTGTAATGTAGATTATGCGGATAAGTACAATGTTCAGTCTTATTCTTCTATTCACCTTTTTCACATCATGCTAAACCGTTTATTTTCAGATATCTCCTGTGAATGAACAGCACTGCTTGCTTTTTCACAGCCCTTCACACTCTTCACCGGATACAAATTTCCCGATATTGTATGTTGTCAAGCGATATCATTGACGTCATGCTTCTTCGATAAAAATGTCCTTTCTTAATGCAGATAAGTCGTCTCTTTCTCATTTGTTTAGCGTTTATCAATAGATAGTCGACTATAGTTGTCTTATAAGCCGACTGCAATTGACCTGTAAGACAACTGTAGTCGGCTGAATAGCTGACTACAGTCATCCATATACATGACTATCGTTTTATTTCACAGTGAAGGCTGTGAAGAACTGTGAAACTAGTACTCTCCGGTTTTGATTCACAGGAAATGGCTATCGGATAGAAACTTATCTTTCCGTGAAGAAAGTGAAAAGTGGAAATACAAAGTAAATAATAAGTATTGTAATATTACATCCATAAAATAACATCCTTGTATATCTATGTTCTGAATATAGCAGCCTTAAATTCATAAATCCATACTATAAATTACAATGATAATAATAGTCGTCAAAGATTTCATGTCCAACATATTTTTTAATTACTCTCCCTGACTTTTATTTTTATCTTGAATCTTTTCTTTGAATTGGTTCTTATTTTCTTCTCTATATTGCCGGGGTGGTAATCCGAATTTCTGTGAGAATAGTTTGTAGAAGGTACTTCGATTATTGAATCCCGTTTTATCCATAATTTCATCAATAGAGAAATTTGAAGAGAAGAGCAATTGCTTGGCAGTCTCCAGTCGGTATTCCCGAATAATATCTGCCGGCGTTTTGTCCGTAATCTGTTTCAGTTTGCGATAGAACTGTCGGACACCACATTTAAGTTCGCTACTAAGTGTTTCTACTGACAGATTGGGATTGGCGATATTGCTGTTGATAATCTCCATCATGTTGTCAAAGAACTGTTTGTCTTCTTTATGCAGGAAGCGGCCATCATCCAGCTGGAAAGAACTGGCAATAGAACTATAATAGTTCTTTAAGTCTTCTTCCCTCTGTATTAGTCTTTGGACAATCTTTTTGAGATAGTTACTATTAAAAGGTTTCGTTATGTAGGCTTCAGCTCCCGCCTCTATTCCTTTAATTTGCTCTTCAGACTGATGGCGGGCAGATAGCAGGATGAGAGGTATATGACACCATACTTTGTTTTCTTTCACTTTTTGAGTAAATAGAATACCGTCTATATCCGGCATCATTACGTCGGATATAATCAAATCAGGTTGCTTTATCTCTAGTTGTTTCAAAGCATCTTCGGCATTGTTGAAAGAAAGTACATTATACGTATCTGCAAAAAGTTCGGATATAAACCACAACATTGAAGTGTCATCATCAATAATCATGACCGTTTGTTTATTGGCATCGAATGGTAAAGATGCCTGTCCGGGTACAGACAGGGATTCAAATGCCGGATTTTGTGTCAGATCATTGGGCTGGTATTCCACATGTTCTTCAGACAGTGGGAGATTGGGCAGAGTGACTGTGAAAGTCGTGATTTCGTTCGGAATGCTTGTCACTTCGATATTGCCGGAAAGGAGCTTTGTCATACTATGGCATATGGCCAGTCCCAATCCGCTTCGTGAGTAGATACTGGAAGTTTCAAAGTTATCCAGAATCTTATATCGGTCGAATATCTTATCCAGATTTTCTTTGGCAATTCCTTTTCCGGAATTAGAAACCGAAATATAGAGCTGTTCCTGTTCTACCTTAAGTTCTATAACAATGGAGCCATTATCCGGTGTATATTTAAATGCATTTGAGAGCAAATTGTTTACAATCTTGTTCAAGCAGCTTAAATCACTATTCCAGTCGATATTTTGCGTTATTTTTAACTGGTAGTTTATATTTCTACTTTCTGCCAGTTCATTAAATGAGGCAGCCATGTTCTGTATATTTTCAGACGCAGATAAACGGATGATGCTAAGTTGCTTGTGACCGGTTTCAAGTCGTCTGAATTCAATCAGCTCAAGGATTAATTCATTGAGCTTCTTTGCATTCTGTAGAATGATTTGCCCGTATTTCTGAATATATGGGTCGGTATTGGCATGAGATAGAATTTTCTCGCAAGGACCATAAATCAATGTGAGCGGGGTGCAAAACTCATGAGTGATATTGGTGAAGAAACGAAGTTTGGACTCGTAGATTTCTTCTTTCTTCTGAAGAGTTAAACGCTCCAGTATTGCATTCTGTTTCTTCCGGTATCGTTTAATACCCAGGAAAATCAGCCATATAGCTATGTTAATGATTAAGAGAATGTATCCCGTATATGCCCATCCTGTCATATACCACGGGGGAGTGATGTGTATGATGAGTGATTGAATATCACTTTCTTGGCCTGTAATATTGTTTTTGTATTTTACGAGCAAGGTATATTTCCCCGGAGCTAAATTGGAGAAGATGGCTTGATTGGATTTACCGTTTTTTATCCAATGATTACTTAGTTCTTCTATTTTATAGGAATATGTATAATTGTTGCCATGGATAAAATCAATCGCATTGAAAGAAATACAGAAGAAATTCTGATTATAATTTAAGGTAAGAGCTTCCGGCTGGCTATGTGTGTCCATGAAATTGTGAATATTGTATTCAGTTCCGAATATGGACAAATCGGTAAACTGAATAGCGGGAGAGTGAAGTTTGGGTTGGTATTGATTGATACTGATTGTAACAAACCCGTTCGTTCCCCCAAAAAAGAGTGTGCCGGTACATGGGTCTTTAAAGAAAGCACCATCACTGAATTCTCTGACAGCAAGCATTCCCTGTTGCTGATATATCTGAAAGTTCTTCTTTGTCGGGTCAAAACGAACTAATCCCTGGTTTGTACTAAGCCAAAGGTTCATTTGTTGATCTTCCAGAATCCCGTGGATTGTTTTACTGGGGAAAATATCTGTATCATTATAAAGCTGATACTTGCCGGATTGATAATGCAGTAGTCCTGCACTTGTGCCTAACCAGTATCCTTGGGAGTTTTTATGAATGGCAAAAATATCATTAATGGTTTGACTTGGGGCATTCTCCATGTAGTATGGCGTGATCTCTTCAGTCAGGGTATTAAGTCGGTAGGCTCCATATCCGCGATTACCAAACCAGATTGTCGAATCGTTTTCCTGATAAGAGGTAAAGAAATAGTTGGAGTTTGCCCGTCCTTCGTTCATTACTATCCGTTTGGCTTCCTTTACGACCGGATTTGTTCCGTCTGTCGAAAAAGATACCTTTATAATGCCTTCTCCCACTGTGGCAATCCACAATGTACTGTCGTTTATTTCATTGATAGAATGTATATATCTCACAGGTTTTCCGCTGGCAGTGACCGGAAAATTACGAATCTTCTTTTCTTTGTAAGAATAGTAGTCTATACCATTTTCCGTGCCAATCCATATTCTTTTCCATCGGCTGGGAGCAAAGCAATATACAGAGTTATTTCCCAATAGAGTATTGCCGGCAAATAATCGCTCAAAAGGAGACGAGTGTTGTGTGTGGGGGATATAGTTGGGGAAGCGTAGAATACCTCCTCCTTTTGTTCCCACCCATAAAGTCGATTCTTCGTCGTAGAATAGTGCCCGTACAGGATGGTTTACTTGATAAGTCGGAGTGTCCAATGCTGTGTTAGTGATTGTAAATGTGTCATTAAAGTACATATACAGTCCTTGTCCATCTGTTCCAATCCAGATAATATCTTGATATTTATCTTTTACCAGGCAGAAAATACCGGATTGGATGGCAATGTTTTCCAGTTGGTATTTATTTTTCTGGTCAGGCAGGTAGGTAAGTTTTACTAAACCGCTGCTTTTGAATCCGATATAGAAATCATTCTGTGACTTGACAATAGAGGAGATATCTCCGCGTTTTGTTATTTCGTCCGCTAAATCAAAGACATAATATAATCTTTGGTTTTGGAAGTTGTATTCATAAAGAGAGAGGGAATCGTCAATAAAAAAAGCCTGGTCTTTATCAGAAAAGGCCCATCGTAGTTCGATATTATTCTTGAAAATCGTATGTGGAATTAACTTGATTTCATCACCGCTTCTTTCTATTTGATAACTTTGCGTATTACCGTTAGAAGCAAATAACCATAACCTGTTATTGTTATCTATAGTCATTCCTAAGATATGATTTGGATTAAGTGCCTGAATTATCAGTGGCTTCACTTGTTTTTCTTTTTTCTGATAATAATAAATACTTCCGTTCTCTTTCAATATGAAAACATCATTTGTCTGGCTTGCGGCCAAACGAACATCCTTAAATTCCCTGAAGCTTTGGATCGTTTGTTCTTGAGTGTTCAGCCGGTCTAGCCCATAAGGTGTCTCTACCCATATGACTCCTTTCTCGGTTTCGATGATTTTATTTATCAGGTTGCCCGACAGGGTCTGGTTTCTATTGATTGGAGTATATTCATGAATAGAGGTACCATCGAAAATATTCAGTCCTTCACAAGTCCCTATCCATATCATTCCATTCTGTTCCTGACAAATGGACAAAACTGCACTATTGGATAATCCGTTTTTATTGGAGTATTGGTGTAAATTATAGGCAGAGGAAACTTGGACATGAAGAAGCATCGAAAATGCTAGAAGTAGTTTGAATAAACCTTTTTTACATTTCATTGTACTTATAGTATTGGAGTATATTTAGCATAGGATTGATTGTGACAAATGTACTAATTTTGTTGGATGAGACCTTTTTTTAAAGATAAAAAACATGAGAAAAATGACTTTTTTCGGGATGGAGTGTTGATGCTGGTTAGGCACATAAAAGATATTAGTATGCTTTTCTGTCATTTTTGTATTATTTTCTGTTATTCTGCTAATTATGGAATTTTCTGTCATGCATTTGTATAAACCCCACTTCTGCTTCTTCCTATATTTGCCGCATCAGAACATCTACAGAATACTAATGACTATGAAATTGATTCCTGTTTGGGGCACGTTGTTGTCCATGTTTCTATTGCTTGCCTGTTCTTCTCATCCTATTGAGCGGAACATTTGGTTAGAGAGGGCTGAGAAGACTTTTACCTCCCTTTATACCAATTATGCCATAGATACCACTTGTCTGCTTCACGAGAATTATCCTTCTGATACATATTATTCTATACCCAGTCTGGCGTCCGGCAGCCAGAGAGGCTTCAATCAATACGCTTATTTGTGGCCTTATTCAGGCGTATTCTCTGCGGGAGTTGCTCTATTGGAGGCGACAGGTGATAAAATCTATAAGGAACTTCTGGAAAACAGCATATTACCCGGCTTGGAAGCATATTACGACCGGAAAAGGGAACCTCATGCTTACTCTTCTTATATCTCAACAGCTCCAGTTTCCGACCGCTTTTATGATGATAACCTTTGGTTGGGTATTGATTTTATAGATCTCTATCGGCTGACTTGTGAACAACAATATTTGGAGAAAGCAAAGGCGATATGGAGGTTTGTAAAAAGTGGGACAGATGATAAATTAGGTGGTGGTATTTATTGGTGTGAACAGAGAAAAGATACTAAAAATACTTGCTCTAATGCTCCCGCTGCGGTATTAGCATTGAAAATATATCAGGAAACTCATGAAAGCATATACCTTAAAGAAGCCGAAAGACAATATGAATGGACAAAAGAAAAACTACAAGATACGACGGATTATCTCTATTTTGACCACATAGAGTTGGATGGAAAAATAGGAAAGGCGAAATTTGCATATAATAGCGGGCAAATGATGCAAGCTGCGGCATTATTGTTTGAGCTGACAGGCGATTCTGCTTATCTTACGGATGCCCGGAATATTGCGAAAGAGGCTTATTGCTACTTTTTTAATTATGTTACAACTCCTGATGAATCATCTGTTAAGCTAATCAGAAAGGGAGATATATGGTTCACTGCTATAATGCTTAGAGGCTATATTGAGTTGTATAAGCAAGATAAAAACAAGACATATCTGGACACTTTTAAGAAAAGTTTGGATTGTGCTTGGAAATATGCCCGTGAAGAGAATGGCTTGTTTAATGTCGACTTTAGTGGCAAAGAAAAGGAGAATCGCAAATGGTTATTGACACAAGCTGCCATTGTGGAGATGTACGCCCGCTTAGCTGCAATAAAATGAGATTTGATTATAGAATGAAAATTATGAGATACACTACTTTTTTTATCGCGTCGATTGCTACAGTTTGTTCTGTAGGACATTCTTATGCACAGTCTGATGGACTTATTTTTAAGAATGACAAGTATGCCTGGTATACAGATCGTATTGAACAGGGGGAGTTTACAGGTAAAGCACTGTCTCCTGTCCATCTATCTTCTAATTTTGAGGAGGAACGTACTAGGGATTTTAAAGGAGAATGGAAACCTAAGTATGACTTGGCTTTTTATCCCCAACTTCAAACTCCTTTTTTACTTGAGCATACATTGTATAATATGTCTTTGGATGAAATGGTCAATGCTATCGAACCGGATAGTACATTGCGCACGGGCTCCGGCTTTCCGGGAGTTTGGACACGTGATGTAAGCTATAGTATTATTTTGAGCATGGCTTATATGCAACCTAAAGTCTCGATGAACTGTTTGCTCCGGAAAGTAGACCGTTTCGGACGTATCATTCAGGATACGGGTACTGGAGGAAGTTGGCCCTGCAGTACCGACCGTATGATTTGGGCTGTTGCCGCTTGGGAGATCTATAAGGTGACGGGAAGCCGTGAGTGGTTGGAGAAAGTCTATCCGATTATCCGTAAATCAGTGGAAGATGATTATCTCACTGTCTATGATGAAAAGACAGGGCTGGTGATGGGCGAATCTTCATTTATTGATTGGAGAAATCAGAGTTATCCCCGTTGGATGCAACCTGTAGATATATTCCAATCGAAGTGTTTGGGAACTAATGCGGTGCATGTGGAAGCCCTCCGTGTTTTGAGTTGTATGGCAGGTAGGATGGGTGATACGGTGGCTGAAAAGAAATATGCCACGAGATCGAAGCAGGTTGCCGATGCGGTTAATCGTTATTTGTGGATGCCGGAGAAAGGTTATTATGCCCAGTTTTTGTACGGACGCAATTATAATATACTTTCTTCCAGAAGTGAATCATTAGGCGAGTCTTTAGCAATACTGTGGGGAATTGCGCCAGCCGGGAAACGTGCGGAAATTATCCGCAATGCTCCGGTCTGCGAGTTCGGAACACCGATTTTCTATCCGGAAATTCCCAATATACCTCCTTACCATAATAATGCCGTTTGGCCTTTTGTATCTTCTTATTGGATGCATGCTGCAGCTATGGCGGGGAATGAAGAGGCTGTTCTTCACGCGGTTGGAAGTATTTATCGTGCAGCTGCCTTATTTGTTACCAATAAGGAAAACTTTGTGCTAAGTACAGGTAACTATCGAGGTACGCAAATTAATTCAAGTAATATGCTATGGAGCTTGTCAGGAAACTTAAGCATTGTGTACAAGTTGTTGATGGGCATC
This sequence comes from Bacteroides sp. BFG-606, assembly GCF_024788145.1. Classification (NCBI taxonomy): domain Bacteria; kingdom Pseudomonadati; phylum Bacteroidota; class Bacteroidia; order Bacteroidales; family Bacteroidaceae; genus Bacteroides; species Bacteroides sp. BFG-606. The sequence goes on from NZ_JANUIL010000001.1 coordinate 1,426,560, forward strand.
CATTTTGATGACGAACAATTGTTGTTTAAGCCTTTCGTCCCGAAGGCGTTGACTGGCAGGCGTATACTAAAGAATTTTCCATACCGTAGTTCTACACTCGATATTGAGGTAGAGGGTCATGGAAATAAGATTAAAGCCTTTTATCTGGATGGAAAGAAGCAGAATCCGATAGTAGCCGGCACATTGACAGGACATCATGACGTGAAGATTGTCATGGCCAACAATGAACTCAAAAAGCAAGGTGTTAATTTGCAACCAGCTATTGCTTCTATCGAGACTCCGGTTATTAAACTGGAAGACTCGAATAAGATAGTTTGGAATAAAATAGAAAGTGCCGTTGCTTACCGGATTTTGAGAAATGGTAAGATATGTCAGCTTGTTGAGACAACTCATTATCGTTTGCCGGAGGATGCGTATGGTGAATATCAGGTAATCGCTGTTGCCGCAGATAAATATACGGCTTCATTTGCGAGTGAACCGATAGTAATTGAAGAGCATAGCACATACGAAGTAGAAGATTATGCACCAAAGTCAGAAAGGAAACACAAAGGATTCATGGGGACAGGCTTTGTCAACATTGACAAGAAAGAGAATACTATGATTGAAATTCCGGTATCAATTAAAGATGAAGGCCTTTATGCGATTGACTGGAGATACGCAAACGGCAATAATACCATTGCTGATGATAACCGTTGTGCTATTCGTTCCTTGTATGTAGATAATCACTTGTCGGGAGTTTCGATATTCCCACAGCGTGGGATGAATGCGTGGGAGAATTGGGGATGGAGCAATAGCCATCAGGTTCATCTGACACCTGGTGAACACACCATTTCACTTTCATTTGAACCTCATAATGAAAATATGAATATTAATGTCAATCAGGCACTGATAGATCAGTTGCGTTTGACGAGATTGAAAAAATAGAAGAACATGAATAACAAAATGAACCTTATTTGTGCATCTGTGCCGATGTTTTTTGTGCTGTCTGATGCCTCTGCACAGAAAGAAGTGCAGCAACGTCCTAATATCATCCACATTATGACGGATGATCATTCTTATCAAGCCATTAGTGCTTACGGACATCCGCTTTCCGTGCAGGCTCCGACTCCCAATCTGGATCGCTTGGCCTCTGAAGGTATGCTGTTCCGGCAAGCGTTTGTTGAGAACTCTTTGTCTACTCCCAGTCGTGCTTGCCTGATGACGGGGCTGTATAGCCATCAAAGCGGGCAACGTCGTCTGGATGCGGGCATTGACACTGCGCATGTATTTGTATCGGAGATACTTAAGGAGAATGGTTATGAAACCGGAGTAGTTGGTAAGTGGCACATGCGTTGTGAACCGAAGGGCTTTGATTACTATCATATCCTGTGGGATCAGGGTGAATACTATAATCCGGGTTTCAGGAGTAAAAAAACGAATGGAAAATATGTGAAAGAGAAAGGCTATGTAACCAACCTGATCACCGACCATGCCATTGAATTTCTGGAAGAAAGAGACAGGAATAAACCATTCTGCTTGTTTGTACACCACAAGGCTCCGCATCGGAACTGGATGCCTGATACGAAATATGTGGATTTATATGAAGAGGTAGAGTTTCCCTATCCGGCAACATTCAAAGATGATTATGCTACCCGTGGTGAGGCTGCGCGTAAGCAACAGATGAGCATATCCAAAGACCTTTCATTGGCATATGACCTGAAGGTGCGGGAGCTGGGCGACCGACCGGGATTGAAGAATGACTGGAGTATCCGGAGCATGGAGGGATCATTGAACCGCATGGATTCGGCAGACCGTAAGAAGTGGCTTGAAGCTTATGAACCCCGTAACCGGAAGTTTATCGAGCAAAACCTGCAGGGAGACGAATTGCTGAAGTGGAAATATCAGCGTTATATCAAAGATTATATGCGTTGTATCAAATCTGTTGATGAAGAAGTCGGACGATTGTTGGCTTATCTGGAGAAAGAGGGATTGATGGATAATACCATTATTGTTTATACTTCCGACCAGGGATTCTATATGGGTGAGCATGGCTGGTTTGACAAGCGTTTCATGTATGAAGAATCTTTCCGTACTCCGTTGATCATCCGCTATCCGACAAGGATTAAGGCTGGCACGGTATCTGATGCACTGGTTCAGAACATTGATTATGCTCCTACTTTTCTGGATATGGCAGGTATTGATAAACCGGATTTTATGGTAGGAACGTCATTGGCTCCTCTTTTCAAGAATAAGGGAAAGGCTCCTTCTGGCTGGCGTAAATATTTGTATTATCATTATTATGATTATCCGGCAGTGCATAATGTGCGCCGTCACGATGGGATACGTGACAGTCGTTATAAATTAATCCATTTCTACGGGAATGGGATTAACTACAATGAATTGTATGACTTAAAGGAAGATTCGAATGAATTACACAATTTGTATGGTAATCCGAAATATGATAAAGTGGCGGCACGCTTACAAAAGGAATTGGATAAAATCCGGACCGAACAGAAAGTCGATGAATTTTGAGTTAACCGTGCGCTCTTACAATACGATAATAAAATAATTAATAAGAAAGAAGATGAAAGTAAAAGTATTAAGCTTATTGTTATTGGCATTTTTTTATGTAAATTGTCTGCAGGCGGCTAATGATAAGAAGGTGTCGTCACCTGATGGTAGAAATACAATCGTATTCTCTTTGGATGCTGGCGGAACCCCGACTTATCAACTCCTTCGCGATGGTAAAATGTTGATTTCACCCTCTGTTTTGGGATTTATAGAGAAGAATAATATAAATCTGGCGAATGAGTTCAAACTCAGAAAGACAAGCTTTCATACAAAAGACGAGCATTGGACTCAGCCATGGGGAGAAAATAAATCCATGCGTGAGCATTATAATGAGTTGGCCGTTCACTTGAAGAATAGCAAAGTAAACCTGACAATTCGTTTTCGTGCTTTTAATGACGGAGTTGGTTTCCGTTATGAATATGATGTTCCAAGTGTCGATTCTCTTTTTGTAATGGATGAACTGACTACATTCAATATTGCTGAAGATGGTGTTTCGTGGTCTATTCCGGCTAACTTTGATACTTATGAAATATTGTATTCGGAAAAACCGGTCAGTGCCATTAAAGATGCCAACACACCAATGACTTTCAAGACAAATAGCGGTGTATATGGCAGTATTCATGAAGCGGCATTATACGACTTTCCCGAAATGACACTGCAACATAGAGAAGGTACGAGTTTCAAGTCTAATCTGGCTCCTTGGCCCGATGGAGTGAAAGTGAAGAAACCGAATCATTTTACTACTGCATGGAGAACATTGCAGATTGGCGATAAAGCTGTGGACTTAATTAATTCGGGACTGATTCTGAACCTGAATCCTCCCTGTCAGTTGGAAACCACCGACTGGATTGAACCGATGAAATACGTAGGTGTATGGTGGGGAATGCATGTTGGTGTAGAAACTTGGACGATGGGCGACCGACATGGAGCTACTACAGAGAATGCCAAAAAATATATTGACTTTGCATCTAAAAATGGCATCCGGGGTGTTTTGTTTGAAGGTTGGAATGATGGTTGGCAGAATTGGGGCGGTAATCAACGTTTTGAATATACGAAACCTTTTGCAGATTTCGATATAGAAGAAATCACTCGTTATGCAAAAGAACGTGGAGTGACTGTTATCGGTCATCATGAGACAGGAGGGAACATCCCTTATTATGAAGCTCAAATGGAGAAAGCTTATAAGTGGTATAAAGACTTGGGGATTATCAATGTGAAGACCGGATATGCGGGTGGTTTCCCCAATCATCTCAGTCATCACGGACAATATGGCGTGAATCATTATCAGAAAGTAGTAGAACTGGCTGCTGCCCATCACATGACTATTAATGCGCACGAACCGATCAAAGACACTGGTATTCGCAGAACATGGCCAAACATGATGTCAAGAGAAGGAGCCCGTGGGATGGAGTGGAACGGCTGGAGTGAAGGTAATCCGCCTTCTCATCACGTGATATTGCCCTTTACGCGTTTATTGGGAGGGCCGATGGACTATACTCCGGGAACTTTTGATATATTGTTGGAGAAAAGTAAAAGTTCACCCAAACATAAAAAATGGCATGGACTTGATAAAGGGAATAGCCGCGTAAATACTACATTAGCCAAACAATTGGCAAACTGGGTTATTTTATATTCACCGGTACAGATGGCATCTGACCTCATTGATAACTACGACGGGCATCCGGCGTTTCAATTCTTTCGTGATTTTGATGCCGATTGTGATTGGTCGAAAGCTTTGGATGGGGAACCGGGGAAGTTTGTTGTTATTGTGCGGAAGGCTGATGACAAGTACTTTTTGGGCGCAGCTACCAATGAGGAGGCGAGAACAGTTCATATTAAGCTGGATTTTCTGGAACCTTATCGGTCTTATAAAGCTATTATTTATGCAGATACGGAGAAAACCGACTGGAAGACCAACCCGACAGAATATAGAATTTACGAAAAGGCGGTTACTTCCGAGGACGAATTGGATATAGTAATGGCAAAAGGTGGAGGGCAAGCAATAACTTTCCTTAAAATGAAATAAGAGAATCTACTGATAAAAACATATTTAAATTGAAAAACATGAAGAGATTATTTTGGGCATTTGCTGTAATTACTTTTTCGTTACTAGCATGTAGTAACGAAAATGAGGGAGCATCCTTTCCTGATGAAAATGAAAATAACGCTGAAACAAAGACTCCTGAAGAGATATGGGCTGCGGCTTCCGATAGCTGTATTTCAGTCTTGATAGATCAATTTATGGATAAAGAGAAAGGAACATTCTGGGCTGCTGTTCAGAATAAACTTCCAAGCAGGACGCAATATCTTTATTGGCAACAGGCGCACGCCATGGATGTGTTGGTATATGCTTACGAACGTATTAAGGATAAAGACCCTGAACGGGCTGCAACTTATGAGAATTACTTCAAGTTATGGTTTGAGAACCATGCCAATAATTGGTATGATTGGAGGGGGCAGGGAGATGAGACGGGCTTCCTGAATGAGTTTATAGATGATATGGCTTGGATTTCGTCGACAATGTTGCATATGACGGAGGCAACGGGCGATGATACCTATTTCAATATGGCCAAGAAGATTTATGATACACATATGGTCACCCAGGGCAAGGAAGATGAGAAAGGTTGGGCGTTGCCATGGAAAACGACTAGTCCCGCTGATAAGGATACTCGTTATATTTGTACGAATGCTCCGGCTTGTGTTGTAGCCTGCAAGCTCTATATGAAAACAAAAGAACCTAAGTATCTTGAAGATGCCCAGAAACTATATGACTTTATCACTGCAAACCTGATGCTCCCGGATGGTAGAGTGGAGGAACCTCCATTGACGTATACTCAAGGTACATTTGCTGAAGCTGCCCGTTTACTTTATCATATTACTGAACAACGTAGTTATTTGAAGAAAGCGGAGACGGCAGTAGTATATACCATTTCCAGTAGTCGTTGCGTTGACAAAGGGTTATTGAGAAATGAAGGGAGTCTTGATGCAGATGACGGATTAATCTTTAAAGCGGTATTCATTCCTTATGCAGTTAATTTAGTGTTGGATGAATCGACTTCTTACAGGACTCGTGAGGAAGTGAGAAATTTCTTGCTTCATAATGCTAAAACTCTATGGTTCGAACACATGAATCGTGACTTGTGGCCCGAGATGTATTGCGGTCCTTATTGGGGAAATACCTATTCGGTGAAAAGTGATGAAAAGAATGGAACTGCTTATATGTGTGCTCATGCAAGCGGAGCTTCTTTGCTTGAGAATGTGACCCGTATGTTGAGTACCCGCTAAAGACTGAAAAAGGAAATATCATTAATTTAATCAGGCAGTGAAAGAAACTTGGATAGTGTCATGGAGGCATATATTATGGTAATGATATGTCAATGAATGTTGCTGTTTAGTTTATACATTTCGATTAAAGTCTGCTTTTCTGTCTTTTTTGTGTTGTTTTCTGTTTTTCTGTTAGACGTGGAAATTTCTGTCATGCTTTTATAAAAGCATCCCTAATCCTTCTATTTATATTTGTGCCGTTAAATATGGCGGACATAGTGTTTGACGATAAAGTTAATCAATTATATCTTTTAAAATTATGGGAAACAAAATCATGGAAAAACTTAAGAGTTTCAGTTTTCTATTTTTAGGTTGTCTTCTTTGTATCTATGGTTGCAAAGATGACGCTAAAGGTGAAGAATTTGATCCTTCTAAGCCGGTTGTGATTGACCGTTTTTATCCTGAATCTAGCAAAGGTCAGGGTGAACTATTTATTTATGGTGAGAATTTCGGAACCGATATCTCGAAGATCAATGTAACAGTGTCTGGGAAAAAAGCTATTGTAATTGGATCTAACGGACATTGTATCTATTGTGTAGTGCCGATTCGTGCCGGTGACGGTAAGGTTAGTGTACGAATAGGTAATACTGAAGAACATGTTTTCGATAAGGAATTCAAATATGAATATCAACTACGCGTGGGGACTTTGTGCGGCTTTACAGATAAAGATGGTAAAACTGCACGTGTGGACGGAACTCTTAAAGAGGCACAGTTTGAGGCTCCTTATTGGTTGGAAATAGACGATAATGGTGATCTGTTTCTACTTGAAAATAATCGGTCTGTACGTAGAATCTCAATTGATGGAGATAAGGTTTCTACCTTGCTTGTAGGAGGGCAGGGACAAGGAATTAGTAGTATGCATTCCATGTGCTTTTCTCCAACAAAAGATACGTTATTAGTGGCTAATCAGGTGCAAGGAGATGACAATGGAAAAGCCGTTGTCATGCTGTTTAAGGATAAGGGATACAGTGGTGCAGTGGGGAGCTATGGAGTATTAGCCAAAGGAAAAGGATGCGATGCTGTTGCTATGCATCCGCAGGATGGAACTTGTTTCTTTACTCAACGCGCTGACGGTTATGTTTATAAGTTGGACGATCCCGTAACAGGAAAAAAATCCCAGCATGTGACTGATGGTAATTCAGATATGTATTATGCGATGCAATTTCATCCAAGTGGAGACTTTGTTTATCTTACAGCTGAAAATAAGCATGTTGTGTTTAAATCAACTTACAATCGTGAAACTCGTTCGCTAAGTAAGCCTCTTCTACTTTGCGGTGCAAGACGTAATGATGAATATAATGTACAGTGGAGCGATGGGGTAGGAGAAGCAGCAAAATTTTCACAACCCCGTCAGGGAACTTTTGATGAAGAAGGTAATTTCTATGTATGTGACAGATACAATCATTGTATCCGAAAAATATCTCCGGAAGGTAAGGTTGAGACTTTTGCAGGGAGACCGAATGAAAAAGGGTATGCAGATGGCGAATTAACAAAAGCTCAATTTAATCAACCGAGTGGAATTGTGTATGTCAAAGAGACCAAGACATTTTATATTGCAGATGAGAACAACTATCGAATCCGCACGATAACTGCAGAATAATACTCATGAAAAACATTATAGGAAATGAAAAAATATTTATTAATTCTGGTAACTTTAATTCTGACTTTTCCGCTGGATATTATAGCTCAGGAGGAGACAATAAATGTGACAGGTATTGTAAGGGATAGTCAGGGAGAACTCCTTGTGGGAGTTAATATTGTTGTAAAAGATCGCCCTGGTTTTGGAACAGTGACAGATATAAACGGTAAATATAGAATAAAGGTCAGTCCTTATTCAACTCTATTGTTTACTTACATTGGTTATGATAAGGTGGAGGTCGGCGTAAAAACAAAGACGGAGATTAATGTGACAATGAAAGAAACTTCGAATACTGCATTGGATGAGGTTGTCATTACTGGTACCGGTATTCAGAAGAAAGCAACACTGACAGGTGCTGTCACTTCGGTGGATGTCGCAGATTTAAGTTCTAATTCGACTACTAGCATCACCAATGCATTAGCGGGTAATGTAGCTGGAGTTATTGCCATGCAATCTTCCGGTGAACCAGGGGCTACTTCAGAGTTTTGGATTCGTGGTATTTCTACTTTTGGTGCTAACTCCGGTGCATTGGTGTTGGTTGATGGATTTGAACGTGACCTGAATGAAATTAGTGTAGAAGACATTCAATCATTCTCTGTATTAAAAGATGCGTCTGCTACTGCTATTTATGGTTCAAAGGGTGCTAATGGGGTAGTACTGATTACAACAAAACGCGGTAATCTTGGTAAAGTCAATGTGAATGTGAAGTTACAGAGTACCTATAACACACGTACCCGCACTCCGGAGTTTGTTGACGGATATACTTATGCTCAAATGTTGAATGAGGCTCGTACTACCCGGAATCTTGAGCCTGCTTATACTCTTAATGAACTGGAAATTATCAACCAAAAGGTAGATCCGGATTTGTACCCGAATGTAGATTGGCAGGATGTTTTATTGAAGGATGGTGCTATGACATATAAGGCTTCTTTAAACTTGAGTGGTGGTAGTACTTCGGCCCGCTACTTTGTTTCTGCCAGTTATGCGGATGAGCAAGGTATGTATAAGACAGATAAAGCATTTAGTAAAGAATATAATACAAATGCAGATGCTAAACGTTGGACATACCGTATGAATGTGGACATTAATTTAACCAAATTAACTTTGTTGAAAGTAGGATTGTCTGGTTCATTGAAAAAGTACAATACTCCAGGATTGGCAGATAATATATGGAGCTCATTGGTGGGACAAAATCCTGTTAGTATTCCGGTGATGTATTCGGATGGATCAGTACCTGTTTATTCAGCTTTCGACTCTGTAGAAGGAGACCGTATGAATCCTTGGGTGCTGGCTACCCAGACTGGATACAGGGAAAAGTGGGAAAATACAATTCAGACAAATGTAACATTGGAGCAGGACCTGAAATTCATTACCAAAGGGATGAAATTTATTGGTCGTTTTGGATTCGATACTGAAAACAAAAATTCTATCAATCGTATTCGTAAGCCGGAGCAGTATCGTGCGGAGCGTCATCGGGATGCAAATGGTGGTTTGATAATGAATCGTATTGTGAAAGAACAGGTAATGACGCAATCATCTAATGCAGAAGGAATACGCTTGCAGAATTTTGAGGCAGAATTGCATTATAATCGTTCTTTTGCTAAATACCATGATGTAGGCGCCATGCTGAAATATACGCAGCGAGAAGAAATACAAACAGTCGGTACTGACAGTGATATAATGAAAGGTATATCTAAACGCAATCAAGGATTAGCCGGGCGTTTTACCTATTCTTATAAATATCGTTATTTCATAGAAGCGAATTTTGGTTACACAGGTAGTGAGAATTTTGCGACCGGAAATCAGTTTGGATTTTTCCCGGCTATCTCCGGTGGATGGAATATTGCGGAAGAGAGTTTTATAAAAGACAATCTGAAATGGGTAGATATGTTTAAGATTCGCTATTCATATGGTGTGGTTGGTAATGACCGTGTAGGTACCCGTTTCCCTTATTTGAGTTCTTTCGGTGATAGTAATGGTTTTAATTTTGGTGATTATGGAAGTGGTAATAGTTATAATGGATTGCATTATGATCAAATTGCTTCTAATAACTTAACATGGGAAGTTGCTAAAAAGCATGACTTGGGTTTTGATATGGCTTTCTTAAATAATCGCCTCACGGCAACGATTGATTTATATAAAGATACTCGTGAAGATATTTATATGCAGCGCAAACATCTTGCCAATATAGTAGGTGTAACTAGTCAACCGTATGCAAATGTCGGTAAAATGGAGTCTATAGGTATAGACGGGAATTTTTCTTACCGACAGAAGATAGGGAAAGTACAGTTAACGGTAAGAGGCAACATGACTCTGACCAAAAACGAGATGAAGGCTTATGACGAAGAAGCACAAGAATATTCTTATAGAAAAACTGAAGGGTTCCGATATAATCAGGCGCGCGGTTTGATTGCTTTGGGATTATTTAAAGATTGGGATGACATTCGTAATAGTCCGAAGCAAGAATTCGGAGATTATGCTCCGGGTGATATCAAATACAAAGATGTGAATGGTGATGGTGTGATATCTGATTTGGATAAAGTACCTATCGGAGCTACTCGTATTCCTAACTTAATATATGGTATGGGTATTTCTTTGCAGTGGCGTGGATTTGATATTAATGTTCATTTTCAGGGAGCAGGTAAATCTTCTTATTTCATCAATGGACCTACGGTTTTTGCCTTTAACAAAGGCGAGTGGGGAAATATTCTGACTGATATGGCAGAACCGGGAAATCGTTGGATTGCAGCAGAAATATCGGGTGATCCGGCAACAGAGAATCCAAATGCTAAATATCCTCGTCTAAGTTATGGGGGGAATGCCAATAATTATCGTGAGTCTACTTTTTGGCTTCGTAATGGAGCATATTTACGCTTTAAAACACTGGAAATAGGTTATTCTATACCAAAAACATGGGTTAATAAACTGCGTATGGATAATGCACGTATTTTCTTTCTGGGCAATAACCTGTTTGTATGGGATAGTCTTAAGTTGTGGGACCCGGAACTTGCAAGTGGTAATGGAATGAAATATCCAATTGCATGTACTTACTCATTAGGATTGACTGTTAACTTCTAATATTAAAGACATGAAAAAAAGAAATATTATTTTATGGAGTGCTTTGAGTTTGGGGATCTTTGTCCTGAGTTCCTGCTCCGATTATCTGAATGTAGACAAGTATTTCAAAGATCGCATGACGGAAGAGAAAGTCTTTGCCAGCAAAGACTATTGTGATAACTGGTTGGCAGGAGTATATGCTTATTTGTCGAAAAATAATATGATGGATGTAGGCAGTAAAGGTGCTGCTTTACATAATTTTGCTGATGATATGTTTTTTGGAGATAGCAGAGATTTGAATTATGCAACATTCCGAAACGGGTTTTATAATGAAGGGACTCGGCAGGATACATGGACAAATGCTTATATCGGTATCCGTGATGCTTCTACAATGATTCATAACATAGATATTAATCAGGAAATGTCTCATGAGGATGTTGCTGATTATAAGGCACAAGCACGTTTTTTAAGGGCCTATTTTTACTGGATACTACTTCGTAAATATGGTCCGGTCCCTATTCTTCCGGATGAAGGTTTGGACTATATGCAAGATTATGATGCTCTTGCCTGTTCCCGTAACACTTATGATGAATGCGCAAATTTCATTGCTAATGAGATGGTATTAGCTGCTTATGATTTACCGATGTTACGTGACAATCGGAATATTGCCCGACCAACTCGGGGAGCTGCTCTTGCGGCACGTGCGAAAGTTTTGTTATATGCTGCAAGTCCTTTGGCTAATGGAAATACAGAAATGGTGGATTTGACTGATGATCAGGGTAATTGTCTGATTTCACAGACGTATGATGAATCAAAGTGGGCCAGAGCTGCTGCAGCTGCTAAAGATGTAATGGATTTGAATTTTTATGAGTTATATACTGCTGCTTTCAGAGAACAGGCTATTAATCAAGCATATCCGGCAACAGTACGTCCTCCTTATCATGAAATCTATTCTAACAGGGATTTTCCTGACGGATGGAGAGATATTGATCCGTTTGAATCTTATCGATCCTTGTTTAATGGGGATGTAGCAGCTTCTGATAATCCGGAATTGATTTTTACACGCGGGCAAAATCAGAATGCTAATGAGGATATTGTAGCAATGGGGCAACATCAGATGCCTTCGTCTGTCGGAGGATGGAACTGCCATGGTATGACTCAAAAGCAGTGTGATGCTTATTATATGAATGATGGTAAAAATTGTCAGGGAATGAATTCGGAATATGCCGGTGAAGCAGGATACGAAGGACGGGTTGATTTAAATCCGCGTGATAAGGATTTTGTAACACAGGCGGAAATAAATGCAGGTACATATCCGGAGCTAGGACCACAAGGAGAAGGTATTAGTAAGCAATATGCTCATCGCGAACCACGTTTCTATGCCTCGGTGGCTTATAATGGGAGTGTTTGGGAGATGACCAGTGCGCAAGATCAATCACAGCGTTATCAGAAAATATGGTATTATCGTGATTATCCTAACGGGCAGCAAGTTTCTGCTTCTGATTCTCACAATATGCGCACAGGTATTGGTATTAAAAAGTACTATAATCCACAGGATTCTTATATTAAAGATGCAGAAAGTACGCATTCCAATAAGATAGAACCGGCTATTCGTTATGCTGAAATCTTGCTGATTTATGCTGAGGCTTTGAATGAGTTGGAAAATGGACCTTACGAAATAGCTTCATGGGATGGAAGTAAAACGATGTCTGTTGGTCGTAATACAAGAGAAATGCAGAAAGCAATGTCGCAGATACGTATTCGTGCCGGATTGCCGGATTTTGATCAAACAATTTATGACGATCCGGATGAATTCCGTAAGTGTTTGAAACGTGAACGTCAGATTGAACTGTTTGCTGAAGGACATCGTTATTATGACTTACGGCGTTGGAAAGATGCTTCAAAAGAGGAAGTAGTTCAGGTGTATGGTTGTAATATGAATTTGGAATCTGCTCAAAGAGAAGCCTTCCATTCTCCGGTAGTTATCTCTTCCCTTCCTTCAGTGTTTGTGAAGAAGATGTATTTTTGGCCTATCTCACATGATGAATTGCGTAAGAATAGAAAGCTGACTCAAAATCCGGGTTGGACTTATTTTGACTAATAAAAGATAAAGCTATGAAGAAGATATATGTGTATTATATAATGTTACTGGCGACCGTCCTGGCTTTTACTGCTTGTAACAAAGAATGGGAAGATGAGTTGTTTGAACAGTCAGTTTCTTTTGCCAAAAACGGTGTTTATTCGACTTATGTGAAGTACAAATCGGATGGAAATGTAAGTTATCAGTTGCCGGTTATTATTAGCGGCTCTACCAACAATGATAGAAATCTGCATGTCCGTATAGGACTAGATCCTGATACTCTGGAAACTCTTAATTTTGAACGTTTCAGATTCCGCGATGATTTATATTATTTGCAGTTGGCCGAAGAATATTATACGATTCCGGAAATGGCAGTCAATATTCCGGCAGGTGCTAATACTGCGTTGCTGAATATAGATTTTTCTCTGCATGGTATCAATCTCTCGCGGGAACATATTTTACCATTAACGATTCTTGAAGGAGATGGATATGTTCCTAACTATCGGAAGCATTACCGGAAAGCGTTATTGAATGTGATTCCTTTCAATGACTATTCAGGTTCTTATTCATCAACTACTGCTATGATCTATAATCGAGATGTGGCTGATGACAAACAAACAGCTTTTTCTGTTTCTACTCGTAATACATGGGTAGAGGATGAGAATTCGGTATTCTTTTATGCCGGGGCCATTGATGAAGAGCTAAAAGAGCGCGAGATATATAAGGTGGTAGCTACATTCGGAGAATTTGATGAAGTGACGCATACGGGACCGTTGATATTAACTAATCCGGATCCTGATAATCGCATGAAGTTTGTACCGATTTCGGGAAGTTATAAAATTGAAACTAATATGGATACCAAGCTTCCTTATTTGGAACATAAATATGTGACCTTGTATGTTGAATATCATTATAGTGACGTTGCAAACGAGGCATATCCAATGAATTATAAGGTAACAGGTTCTATGATTATGGAACGTAAACGTAATATCAATATACCAGATGAAGATCAGTCTTATATTTGGTAAATTATCTCTCTTCTTCGGTTTTCATTAGGCAGGAAAGAATATAAGAGTTCCCCTTATTTTACTCTATTCTCTTTTAAGAGAAAAGTAAAATAAGGGGAATTTATATAAGATAGATTTCAAACGTGAAATTTGTATTAAGTCATATTCTGGGGGAAAAGATACTTATTTTTTCGGCTTCCTGCGTGCCCATCCCTCTTCGCTGAAATCAGGCTCTTTATCTTTGAAGAGCTGCTGCCAGTCTTCTTTCTTTTTCGGGCCACGGGCGTCGGCATATCCTCGTTCGGCACGGCTTGGCTTTTCTTTCTTTGCAGATTTAGCACCTCCTCTTGTCGAAGTTTCTGATTTTCTATCCTTTCTGTCTTTGTTCTCGTAGCGTGGTGTACGTTCGTCGTTTTTACCTCCGAACCTTTTTCCGCCTTTACGATCTGCAAAACCACCTGTTTTACGGCCTTCTCCGCTTTCTTCGCCGGCCACTTCAACAGAGACTTTACGCCCGTTCCAGTTGGCGCGGTTCAATGCTTTCACTACATTCTGCGCTTCTTTTTCAACGACTTCGAAAAAAGAGAAGTTTTGCATCAGGTCGATGCGTCCTAGTTCTATGCGCCCTCGTGTGTTGCTGTTCAGCAGACCAATAAGGTCACTGGGGAAGAAGTTGTCCGTTTTACCCATATTGATAAACAGACGGGTAAAGCCCGGAGCAGCCTTCCGGCTTCTCTTTTCAAAGCCACCCTCTTTGCGGTCACCTCTTGCACCACGTTCTCCGCGAATGTCAGTCGGTACTTCTATTTCTGCACGGTTACGATAATATTCGGCAAAGCGGTTGAATTCGTGAGAAACCATTCGTTTAATCAAATCCTCTTTGCTTAACCATTCCAGTTTGCGATAGATTTCCGGCATAAACTCGGAGATTTCTTCTTCGTTTACTTTTACCTTCTCGAGGTCATCAATCACTTTGATCAGCTGTTTCTGGCAGATGCCTGCTGCTGTTGGCATCTCTCCGGGAATGAACTTCTTGCCGATGATACGCTCTATTTCGCGGAGCTTTCCTTTTTCACGAAGATTGATGATAGCGATAGAGGTTCCTGTTTTTCCGGCACGTCCTGTACGTCCGCTACGGTGCGTATAACTTTCCGTATCGTCCGGCAGTCCGTAGTTGATAACGTGGGTAAGATCATCTACGTCCAGTCCGCGGGCAGCTACGTCAGTGGCAACGAGAAGTTGCAGGTTACGGATGCGGAACTTTTGCATAACTGCGTCTCGCTGTGCTTGTGAAAGTTCTCCATGCAGGGAATCGGCATTGTAGCCTTCCTGCATCAGCTTATCTGCAATTTCCTGTGTCTCTTTACGGGTGCGGCAGAAGATGATACCATAAATTTGCGGATAATAGTCGACGATGCGTTTCAGTGCTTCGAATTTATCTTTGGCTTGTACAGTGTAAGCGACGTGCTTCACATTGCTGGTACTTTCGTTCTTGCGACCGATCGTAATTTCCTTCGCATCACGCAGGTATTTTTTAGAAATGCGTGCAATTTCCGGACTCATGGTTGCCGAGAACAGCAAGGTGTTGCGTTCTTGCGGAACATCCGCTAAAATGGCATTGATGCTATCTGTAAATCCCATGTTCAGCATTTCGTCCGCTTCGTCCATCACTACGTTGCGGATAGTAGACAGGGATACGGTTTTCCGTTCCATCAAGTCCAGTAAACGTCCGGGAGTAGCCACAATGATATGTACACCGCGTTTCAGGCTGCGTATCTGGCTGTCAATGGAAGAACCGCCGTAAACAGGCAGTACTTTCAATCCGTCAACATACTTGGAATAGTCGTTCAAATCTCCTGCTATCTGGAGGCAAAGCTCGCGGGTGGGGCAGAGGATAAGTGATTGGGGGATTCGGTTCTTTACGTCAATCTGTTGGATCAGGGGCAGACCAAATGCGGCTGTTTTACCTGTTCCTGTCTGTGCAAGAGCTACTACATCATTATTTTCTCCTAAAAGGTACGGAATCACTTCTTCTTGTACCGGCATGGGATTCTCGTATCCCATTTCTTCAATTGCTCTACGTATCTCCGGAGAAACGCCAAGCTCTTCAAATGTCTTCATTAAATCTCTGTATATCTTTTATTTCGGCTGCAAAGATAGAGAATAATTACGAATTACGAATTACGATTTGCGATTTATTCCAGCAGGATACTGCGTAACTGTTCAATTTCTTCTGCAGAAAGTCCGATTCCCTTTTTCAGATAGGCTTGTACGCTTCCATATTCTGCCTCAATCTGTTCTTTAGCAGCGTTCAGGAAATCTTCTTTTGCAGAGTAGATGGTTGTAATGGCTTCTTGCGAATTGATCGACAGCTTATATGCATATTTAGAAGCTTTTGGAATATTAAAATAGTCATTACTCAAACGATAGTCTTCCATAATAACGTCCTCGTTGACACCAAGAGCGGCAAGCAATAAAGCGGAAACGACTCCTGTACGCCCTTTCCCGGATGTGCAATGAATTACAACCGGATAATGAGTACGGTCGAGAAGGACGGTGAACAGTTCTTTGAATTCCTTTCGGTAGTTTAGAACTAATTCCCGATTCATTTGTTCGACCAGACGGTAAATAGTGTCACTCTTTATCTTCTCTTCTTGAATTCCTTGCAGAATTTCTTCCATATTTCCTGTGAGGATAGGGATATGTATGATGTTAAATTCATCATCATGCAGTTGCGGGTAATTGTGACGTTCATTTTCAGAGCGTAAATCTATGATCGTTCGTATTCCCATGTTTTTAAGTTCCCTGCGGGAGCAGGGAGGAATACTGTCTATCTGTGCAGAACGGTATATCATTCCCCAGCGAAGTGATTTTCCTGTATCATAAGATTCATATCCCCCTAAATCACGGAAATTCTGTATGCCGGGGATATTAATGTTGCGGGTGGCCACCTTAATCCGGTATTTATTATTAAATACCATCAGGTAGTAATAACGTTGCGATGGATCGTTGGTTACGATTGTCATTTTTCCGCTCGAAATGTTAGCCATCGCGATGGGTGAATCTTCCGGAATAAGTCCGGGAGAAGTGGAGGTGTATACTTTTACCTGTCCTTTCAATACCGGTGCTGTCTCCCATTTGATGATGCAGTTGCCTATATTATTTTCTTCACATACCACGGATATGGCAGGTGATGTGCCGGAACATGATGGGAGCACTAATAAAACAGTAAGCCAGCTTAACAGGTTTTTGTACATAGTTTCTTTGTCTTGAATCGTATACTGCAAAGATAAGAATTACCCCAAGAACTGATAATTCCTTTGCGATAATTAGCCAAAGTTAATAGTAATTTACGTGTTAAGAAAGGGCGCTACTTCTTGTAGAAGAGCGCCCTGAATGGGGAAATAACCCAAGTCTGCTTTATTGAATATTGTTCAATAAGTCTATTTTTCCTTCATTGACTAACTTTAATATGAGTTCGCCGAATAAGGTGTTTTGCCAAGCGAACCAGGCACGTGTGAAGTTTTTAGGATCATCCTTGTGAAAAGACTCGTGCATGAATCCTGTTCCTGCATCTGTGTCCATCAGCATTTTTATACAAGCCTTGATTTCCTGGTCATCCTGACTGGTAAATGCTTTCATCATGATACTCATGGGCCATATCATGTCATAGCCGATGTGGGGCCCTCCGATACCTTCTCCTGCCTTTCCCTTGAAGAAATAGGGGTTGTCCTTGCTCCATACGAAACGGCGTGTGTTTTGATAAATAGGATCATTAATGTCTACATCGCCCAGATAGGGCATTGCCAGCAAACTCGGAACATTGGCGTCATCCATTAGGAAATGATTTCCGAATCCGTCTACTTCAAAAGCATAGATAGTGCCGTACTTAGGATGATTGTAAGTTGCATATTTTTTTAGTGCAGTTTCTACTTCCTGTGCCAGATCTGTACATTGCTTTGCCAAATCACTATTCTTGTTTACGGTATTCAAAATTTCCGCGGCCTTCTTCAGGGAAGAAACTGCGAAGAAATTAGACGGTACGAGGAACTGTAAAGTTGTAGCATCGTCAGACGGACGGAAAGCTGAAACAATGAGTCCGACAGGATTCACGGGAGCACCTAATCCATCGTTGTTTAATGTGTCGAGTGCACGTTCTGTTTTACGCTGGAATTTATAAGGACCTACTCCCTCTTTGCGCTGTTGTTCCTTGAAAGTTGTCAGTATGTTGGTTATAGCTTGTATCCATTCATTATCAAAAATACTGGCATCACCAGTTTCTTTCCAATATTGATAGGCCAGACGCAGCGGATAACATAGGGAATCTATTTCCCATTTACGTTCGTGCAGTTCCGGTTTCATGTCGGTCAGGTCAGACATCCATTCTCCTCCGACAGCACCATCATTGAAAGCATTGGCATACGGATCAATATTGATACATTTGAATTGTCTCCGGATCACTCCTTCAAGCATTTTCTTCAATTCCGGATCTTTATCGGCCAGTTGTATATAAGGCCAGACCTGTGCTCCGGAATCCCGTAGCCACATGGCATGAATGTCACCTGTGTAAACGAAAGTATCTGGCTTACCGTCTGTTGTACGGTAGTGGACAGTTGTTTCGAGGGTATTGGGAAAACAATTCTCGAACATCCATGCCAGTTTTTGATTCGTAAGCAGCTTTTTCACTCGGATGATTTCTGCTTCCACAGCCTTTGATGTAAAAAGACGCTTATTTACAGGTGGACGGTTGCTTTTATAAGCGGCAATTTCAGCTGCCTGATTCACTACATTTGTATGATCTTTAGCTAAAACGAGTTCTGTAGCTTTGGCATGACTTCCCATTAACAGGGTGGTTGTAATAATACATATTCCGATATTCTTTTTCTTCATATCTCCATGTTTTTAAGAGGATTATTAAAATTGGTTATTGTAAATCGATTCCGCCTAGTCTTCCATACATTTCTACGAAAGCAGCTTGTGTAAGAAGCCATTTCTTTTCGCTTTTATCTGTTCCGCTCCAGTCTGTCTGAAATAGTCCCCGTTCATCCCTGGCATGATCCCATGCATAGTCGAGGCTTTTTTGGAAATCGGTTAGATAAGTCTTGTTATGGTCTATCTGATAAAGTTCAATGAAACCTCTAAGCATAACTGCCGTGAACCAAATATTCCCTTTTTTCAGTAATTGAAATGTTTGTCCATCCGGAGAGGTAAAATGAGTGAAAAAGTATCTATGACACGCTTCTGCTATGTTTTGAGCATCTTCCAGATAATTTTTCTGTTTGGTAATTTGGTAGAGCAGGGCGGCTGCCTGCATCATTTGTCCACTGTTATAGGCAAATTTGGCACGGCCGATTTTCTTATTGAGTGCGATGTTGTCGAAATATAGATGATCTTCTGGATCTTCTAAGTTCTTTTTAGTCCATTCATATAATTCTTTCCCTTGCTTTAAATAGGTATTGTCTTGAGTTGCCTGAAATAGCTTGAGAGCAAATACAGCTCCCGGTGCATTGGAACAGGTATTTTTGGATTCTTTCTTTTGTTCACACCAGTAGATTCCTCCGCCAAGTACATCGTCTTTTCCACTAAGGATGAACTCCCATATGAGTTTGGCTTTTTCCAGATATGCTTGTTTCTTTGTCATGCGATAAGAATCGGTAAAATCGATGCCTAACCAGACGTTATCATCATAGAAACGGTCGGAAACTGGTTGGTTGCTTATATAAGAAGAGTAGGCGAATGGCTCTCTTTTTTTGTCGAAATATTCTTCCAGTCCGGGCAGTACTCTTTTTTCCAGAAGTTTTTTATACTTCTTATTTTCAGTTGTTTCCAGTAATGCGTTCACGGCAGAGAATGTACCTGAATATGGCCAGAGGTAAGAGTATTCGTTTCGTCTTTTTGCTTGCTCTTGTGATGCCAGATAAGTTGCTTCATTATTTTGGTCAAAAGGATAATTTTCACGTAAAAGGCAAGTGTTGGGTGCTGCATAGTTTTGGTACAGGGCATCCAAAGTTTGCTGTGCTTTTTCTGTGTTGGGATTTGCATTTGCAATGGTGAAAGCGCAAATAACATTAAGTAATAGGCTATTCATAATTTTTTCTTTAAGTAGTGTTTATATAAATAGTAGTTTGAATTAATCCGCAGGTTTTATTGTGGCAGTAGCCATTGGAGATTAAATTTCCAAATGTAGCACTGCGACTCTACAAAAATACCTTTTTCCTGCAACTTTTTAAATGGGAAGTAAGTAGATTGTAAATAGCTGTTAGTGTTATGTTATTGATAATTAGTAGTATGACGATTGAATTACATCCAATAAATGTAAACGATGCTGTATGATTAATACACTATTATTCCCGGATTTATTGTCCGATTCGAGCTACTTTTTCTTCAAATTCATTCCGGTCTCCATTTGCTTTGATCCGCATTTTTGAGCGATAATTATAGATGGTAGATAAGGAGTATTGTAGGAAATGCGCAATTTTCACGCTGTCTGTAATTCCGAGCCGGATAAGTGCGAAGATTCGCAATTCAGGTGTTAAGAGTTTGCCGGGTCCCGGAATAATTGCATTTTCCGGTAAGAGCAATGCGTTAAAATCTTCAACGAAATTAGGGAAGAGATTCAAGATTGCTTTGTCGAAATTATTGTAAAACTCTACCAGATCTTCTTCTGTATTGAGTGAAGAGTGGAGGAAAGAGGTTACTTTATTTATATCTTCACTTTTGGCTATTTTGAGTGCTCTTTTCTTAAAATTGGCTATTTTAGTGATATAACTGGTATATTGTTCCATATACAACCCTACATATTCTTCTTTGATTTTATTGTTATCTGCCAATATTGAGTTCATTTGTTGTATTTCGTAAAGATGGTGCGACAAACTCTCATTAGTTTGCTCTACTTTTCCTTTTTGCTTTTTTAATTGTATGAACAAAATAAATAGCAGAATACAAACCAGGCACAATGCAGTAAGCAATATTGTTATGATGATAAATTTATGTTTTTCCTTCTCTTGAAATGCCTTATCTATGAAAAGATACATGTCGGAGGCTTCGATTGTGTTAATTCTCGCATTGCATAGGATAGCATCCTCCATTGCATTTTTCATGTATTTATATGCCCGGTCTATATCTCCACTTTCAAAAATCAGCTTGGCTAATATTTTTAAGGAAAGATTTTCTCTGGCTCCATTTAATACATCGGAGATGGCTGATATTGCGAAATATTTAATCGCATTTTCACGGTCATTTTTACCTTGATAGGCAGATGCCAGAGAATATGCTATTATTCCGGCATTTCGTGAATATGGTGCATAACTCTCGTAAACACTGTCCAGTATGTGAATAGCGTCATCATACTTTTTATGGAAAAGAAGAGTCGGGGCGGCTATAAAAGCTCGTACGTTCGATGGTACTTCTTTACATTGAAGCAGTGAATCGCGATAAATTTGTGCTATCAGATCATTTTCTTGTGAATCGTGCTCGTTGGAGGCAAAAGCTTTCTGGTGATTGTAGATTGTGACTTGTCCGAGAAAGAATTCGGCTTTGAGTCTAGGGGATAGCTGCTCTTGTTGCATCAAATTGGTAATCGCCAGAGCTTCTTTGAAAAAGCCCATCGAAGATAATATTCTTGAATAATCCAGTTTTGCTTCAATTAAAAGTTCTTTGTCATTACTTTCTTGAGCAAACCTGTTCATATGGATGGCATAGGCTAAAGCGGAATCTTTTTGGAAAGATGAATACTCAAAACAAAGGGATTGCGCTATCCCGACTTTTTTCCGGATGTTTCCGGATTGCCTTAATACTATTTTCAGGCTGTCTATCTGTCTTTGCTTCTGTTTGGTATAGCTAGCTTTATTTTGTAGAGATTTATCTAGTACTTTTAATAATGTTTTCACTTCATCATTCGCTTTTACGGGCAAACTGATGAAGATTAGGACTATCAATAGAGGTAAAATAAATCTTTTCATATATTAAGTAAGATTGCTTATTGAACATGGTTGTTTGCAAAGATAAGGAAATCCATATTAAGTTAAGGTTGACAGATTAACTTAATATGGATTTTATGGAAATAGGGATTTCGCTGGATGAACGACTTGTATCCAAATCCTTATTTGTAATATCACTTGTATTTTTGTGCAAACCCCACCGAAACCGAATTGCTGAAACTTCGGCAAACTTCAGCTGCAAAGTCTTTTCCGCATTGGATTATTTTATCCCAGATCTCTTCATTCAAGTTATTTAGATCGCGGTATCGGACATCGTATTTAATTAATCCGTAGATCAGCCCTGCATTGAAGTTATCACCGGCTCCGATGGTGCTGACTGCCTGTAATGGCTCTATCGGATAATCTTTATTGACCAGATTAGTGCGTAACGCTACCTTTTCCGCACCTGCAGTACAGATGAACCGGGGACAGTAGAATTTGATTTTATCTTTGTAAATCTTGTCTATATCCTGCATACCATACATATATAGAAAATCTTCTAAAGAACCACGTACGATATCCGCATATTCCAGATTCTCAATAATGGTCGGAGCCAGCTTCATGGCTTCATTCTTGTGTGAAGAACGGAAATTCGGGTCATAATAGATAATGGCTTTCTTTTCACGTGCCTGATCTAGTAGTTCAAGAATCTTCTCCCTTAGAACCGGATTCAGTGCATAATAAGAACCCACCATGACAATGTCGTCTTCCTCCAGTTTCGGAAACAGAACATCCAGACGTTGCTTCGGGTAGTCTTTGTAGAAGATATATTCGGCATCACTCTGCTCGTTCAGGAAAGCTAAAGATACGGGTGATTTTCCATCCGGGAATACATTCACATGATCGGTCGGGATATGATTCTCACGCATGAACTGCAGGATAATATTGCCTACACGATCATTTCCGGTTTCACTGATGAAGCCGACGTTTATTCCCATTCGTCCCAATGAGACAATACCGTTGAATACAGAACCTCCCGGTACGGCGGCAGAAGGCTGGTCACCTCGAAAGATGATATCGAGGATGGTCTCTCCGATACCGATTACTTTTCGCATAGTGATCTTGATTTTTCTCCCAGATAACCGCCGTGGTGACGTTTTGAATATTCAGCGATAGTAAATCCTGTTTCCTTCATGGTTTGTACTACCAATATATCTCCGATCACTGTCATGGCAGTAGTAGATGTAGTAGGAGTCATCCCTAACACACAGACTTCTGCAGGCTTGCCGGTACTTAGGCAGACATCCGATTCTTTTGCCAGCGGACTATCCGGATTTCCGGTGATAACGATAAACTTCAGATCCGGGTCCAGATTATGAGCCAAACGGGTTAATTCCACAATCTCACGTGTCTTGCCAGAGTTAGAGATCAGCAGGAGCAGATCGTTTTCTTGTAAGATACCCAAATCCCCGTGTTGCGCCTCGCTGGGGTGTAGAAAGACGGATGGAATACCGGTGGAACAGAAAGTCGTAGCAATGTTCATAGCAATCTGTCCGGCTTTTCCCATACCGGAAGTTACCAGTTTTCCCTTCTTCTGATGTATTTGTTCTACAATCAGTTTCACCGCTTTTTCATAAGCATCTGTTACAGGGATGTTGAGCACAGCTTGTGCTTCCTGTTGCAAAAGTTGTTTGATGGAGTCTATCATATAGGATCAGTTTATTTTTTCTTTTAATTCATTTAATGTGTTTGCTACTTCGTAATAGGTTGAGAAAGGCTGTCGTGCAAAACCTTTGTCCTCCAGGGTGTGGAGTGCTTTTAATAGCTCATCGTAAAAACCATATTCATTGTAGAAAATGACCTTCTTCCGGTGATATCCGATGGAGGCAGCGGCTATTACGTGGAAAATCTCATCAAGTGTACCGACGCCTCCGGGAAGAGCAACCAATACTTCCGACTTCTCCGTTATGATATCTTTGCGGTCACTCAAGTTACGGGTATGAATTTCTTCATCTAACAGAGTGCTTACCTTGCCGTTCTCTTCCAGTTTGGCAGGAACTACTCCAATGACCTTACCGCCATTTTCTTTCACGGCACGGGCTATGCATTCCATTAATCCGAGGCTGGCTCCTCCATATATCAAGGTTTTGCCTGTCTGCCCCATCCATTTGCCTATTTGGCCGGCGCTTTCGAAGTACATTTTGTCAATGTTATCGGAGGCGGAACAGAATATTCCTATCTTTTCCATATACGTTGTTGCTGTTATAGTCCACAAATATCTGCAATTTTCTATAAACAGCAATAAGTTTTATTGTATTTTTGTGGCATTAATTCAATAAGGAAGTATAAAACGATGCAAGGTAACGAATATACATTGCCAAATGGCCTGCGTATTATCCATGAACCAACCCTCTCAAAAGTAGCTTATTGTGGTTTTGCGATTGATGCCGGAACCCGTGATGAGGCGGAGAATGAGCAAGGAATGGCCCATTTTGTAGAACATCTGATTTTTAAGGGAACGGAGAAGCGGAAAGCTTGGCATATTCTCAACCGAATGGAGAATGTAGGTGGTGACCTGAATGCATACACAAATAAGGAAGAAACTGTCGTCTATGCCGCTTTCCTGAAAGAACATCTGGAACGTGCGCTTGAGTTGTTGGGGGATATTGTATTTCATTCCACCTTTCCGCAGCATGAGATAGAAAAAGAAACGGAGGTCATTATCGATGAAATCCAGTCGTATGAAGATACTCCGTCGGAACTGATCTTTGACGATTTTGAAGACATGATCTTCCGCAATCATCCATTGGGAAGAAACATTCTTGGTAAACCGGAACTTCTGCGGAGTTTCCGCACGGAAGATGTCCTATCGTTTACCCGCCGTTTTTACCAACCGGGAAATATGGTGTTTTTTGTTCAGGGGCAATACGAGTTCAAGAGAATCATCCGTCTGGTAGAAAAATACCTGTCGGATATTCCTGATGTGAAGGTAGAGAATCTCCGTACACCTCCGCCTCTGTATGTGCCGGAACATTTGACGGTGGCCAGAGATACGCACCAAGCACATGTCATGATCGGTAGCCGTGGCTATAATGCGTATGATGACAAGCGTACTGCACTCTATCTGCTGAATAATGTCCTTGGAGGTCCCGGAATGAATAGTAAACTGAATGTGTCCCTTCGCGAACGCAGAGGACTAGTCTATAATGTCGAATCCAATCTGACTTCCTATACGGATACGGGAGCTTTCTGTATTTATTTCGGGACGGATGTGGATGACATGGATACTTGCCTGAAATTGACTTATAAGGAACTGAAACGGATGCGCGATACAAAGATGACTTCCTCCCAGTTGGCGGCAGCGAAGAAGCAGTTGATCGGACAAATCGGAGTAGCGTCTGATAACTTTGAGAATAATGCGTTAGGGATGGCGAAAACATTCCTGCATTATCATAAGTATGAATCATCCGAGCTTGTTTTTAAGCGTATAGAAGAGCTAACAGCAGAGATGTTGTTGGAAGTTGCCAATGAGATGTTTGCAGAGGAGTATTTATCCACATTGATTTATAAATAGTCTTTTGACGCTACTATAGTATACTGACGATTAATAAACTGTTAATATTAAATTGACCATGAAGAACTTAACACGTAATGTCTGTATTTGTTTGGGTCTGATGATGTTTCCCCTTACAACATTCGGACAACAAAAGAACAATTTTACCTATGTGCCGGCTCAAGAGCTTTTACTGGTAGGCAAAGCAACTACCGAAGGCGAATATTTCCATCGGGTAGATACAGCCAAGTATCGTACAATGCCTGCCACTGTGAAGAAACTGTTCACAAATTCTGCTGGTCTGGCTATCTCTTTTACAACGAATAGCCCTGTTATAAAAGCCAAATGGACGGTTCCTGATAATTACCAGTTACCCAATCTGACCAGAGTTGCACAGAAAGGTTTGGATTTATATATCAAACGGGATGGAAAATGGCAATTTGCCGGAGTAGGGATACCGGGTGGTGTGACTACGGAAAAGGTGCTTGTTGATAATATGGGTACGGAAGAGAAAGAATGCTTGCTGTATTTGCCTTTATATGATGAACTGAAAAGTCTGGAAATAGGCGTTTCTTCTGATGCACACATACGTAAAGGAGAAAATCCGTTCAAAGAAAAGATAGTGGTATACGGGTCCAGTATTTTGCAGGGAGCATCTGCCAGTCGTCCCGGTATGGCTTATCCGGCTCGTTTATCCCGTAGCAGCGGGTATAATTTCATCAATTTAGGATTGAGCGGAAACGGCAAGATGGAGAAAGAAGTTGCCGAGATGTTGGCGGATATTGATGCAGATGCTTTCATTCTCGATTGTATTCCTAATCCTTCTCCCAAAGAGATAACCGACCGAACTGTTGATTTTGTAATGACGTTGCGCCAGAAGCATCCGGATACTCCTATTATTGTGATACAGACATTGATACGTGAAACAGGTAATTTCAACCAGAAAGCCCGCGAGAATGTGAAACGGCAGAACGAAGCCATCGCTGAACAGGTAGAAGTATTGCGAAAGAAGAATGTCAAGAACCTGCATTTCATAAAAGAAGATCAATTCTTGGGAACAGACCATGAGGGGACTGTAGACGGAACCCATCCGAACGACTTGGGATTCGACCGAATGTTGAAGAAGTATAAACCCGCTATCAGTAAGATACTGAAGATTAAGTTTCAGGACTAATAGCAAGAACCGTATCATAATAGAAATAAGGTTCTCCCTCTTGCTTTTCGTCTCTTAATTTTGTACCTTTACAGATTTTCTTCCTTTCACTAAGGGGATGTCACGTTATAGGGTGACATTTATCACTTTATAAGATGCCATTTATCCTTTTATAAAGTGACAATCGTCACCTTGCAAGGTGACGACTTCCCGACTGCACAAAAATACATTAATCTCTGCACTGAAAATCCTTAATCTCTGCACTGAAAGTTCTTAATCATAGTTAGAAAAGAAAGATGGCTTATTACAATTTAAAGAAGAAACCGTCCCTCACCACGAAAGAGGGCGAGACTGAAACGATGTATGCCGACATTGTTTATAGCGGAACGATTCCGGCAGAACGGCTGATTCGTACAGTTGCCAAGAGAACAGGATTCAAGGAAGGCGTGATAGACGGTATCCTTACGGAATTGAAAGACGATGTGTTGGAGTATCTGGGCGAAGGATACCATGTCGAACTGGGAGAATTCGGTTTCTTCTCGGCCAAAGTGAAAGCCTCCCGTTTGGTGGCAAACAAAAATGACCTCCGTTCCGAATCTGTTGCTTTTGATGGAGTGAACTTCCGTGCTTCCAAGAGTTTCCGGCAGGGGATTCGGGGAGATCTGGAACGTAAGAAGTGTGTGGACTTCAACACCTCGCGGAAATGGGACAGGGAAGCCCTGAAGAGACTTGTCCTGCAATATATCCGGCAACATGGTTTCATCACAAGAACTACCTATACGGAACTGACAGGGCGGTTGAAGAATACCGCACTTGCCGACCTCAAATCTTTTGCATCCGAAGGAATTATCAAGCGGATAGGACATGGAAACCAGATGCATTTCGTTGCACTGCCGAAAGAGGAGTAGAAACGGACAAGGTGGTGATACCGGGAAAGAATCCGTCGCGCAGCTTTCCCGGTGATTTTTATTTCTCTGTCATCCCATCCAAATAGTGGCTGACAACATCGATCAGATGATGTCTTATCTTACCAGTTTGGGATGCGGGCTGGATGGCGTCGTAGTTAAACTCCCACCAGAAAACTCCTTTGTATTTCTCTTCCATTATCCATTGTATTTTGGTCAGGATAGTTGCAGGGTTCTCCATGGTGACAAATGCTGATTTGTCAGGAGAAAAGTAATAGGATACGTTAGCCTTGTTATCATATTCTTCCGTCCACCCTTCCTGCAAGAGAGGGAGCATATCGTTATAGCTGAAGTACTCCCCATATTCATTCAATTTGCCTTCTATCTTTGTGTCCGGTGTTAAATTTTTATAGATAAATCCGTAATTGGCCAGACCGATGCAAAGTTTATCGCGGTCGAATACTTCCCAATGCGCCAGTTCTTTCTTTATCTTGTCGAGAGGCGTGTTATGTTTCGGTATATTTCCCCAAATGCCACCTCCCATGTCATAAGTCATGATATTGATCCAGTCTACGTTTGCGACCAGTTTATCGGCTAGTTCTTTGTCATAGATTTGCCAGGAATGAAGAGCCGTTGTGAGGTATAGATGCCTGTCGTCATTGCGTTTCTTCTCCAGGCTGTCCAGCTTGAGTCTTATATTGGACAGGAAATCGGCGTGCAGAGGAAGCTGGAGCTGCTTCTCCCAGTCTATCTCAATTCCGTCATAGTTGTACTTGTCAATAAACTGCATCATCATATGGATAAACTTGTTTTGCCGGTCAATGGAAGATACCTTTTCATTGAATCCCTCTCCGGCAAATGATAGCAGAACCTTGGTCCCGTTCTCATGAGCCTGTTGTATTAGCAGAGGTATTATTTCGACATTCCTGTCTTTTATATATTGATGTTCTGTTACCAGTTTCCTTGTAATTTCTTCTTGCGGGCAGGTGAAATCCTCCTGATTCCATTGAGGGGCTGCCATCAGGTAAATATACTGGAACTGGCGGTAATCAATCTGCTTTACCTTTTCAGCGCTTTTTAACGAACGTCCGGTCAAGTAGGTTGAGTGAGTAAAATCTTGTGCATACGATTGGCAACACACGAGTGATAGTAATGCGAAGAATAATACTTTTTTCATCGTCTTGTTTTTCTGTTTATAATTGTAAAAGAACACGGCTTTCCTTTTGTAGGGGGGAAGAAAGCCGTGTTGAGTGTGTTAGAGGTTATAAAGGTTGCCCGTAGCGGTTGTCTACGAGATATTCCAGTTTCGCGGCCATCTTTTTTACTAAATCCGGGTTTTTATCTGCCACGTTATTTTTTTCCGAAGGGTCCTTGGTGATATTGTAAAGCTGCGGTTCCATGCTGTTTCCCAGTTCAATGTTTACAAACTTATTGACAGCGGGGCCTTTTCCGGGACGAATATATTTCCATTGCCCGTCGGTAATCGACAGATTATTGTGGGCATTTTGCAGTACCAGCCATTCGCGCCCTTTCTTCTCCTTGCCTGTCCAGGCTTTCAGCATCGGCTGACTGTCCGGTGCAGCTCCTTCGGGCAGACGGAAGTTCATCATTTCGGCAAAGGTGGCAAACCAGTCTATCTGGCAAACCAACGCGTCCGAAACGGTTCCCGGACGGATGACGCCTTTCCAGCTCCAGATGCAGGGCACGCGTGTGCCTGCTTCGTAAGCGCTGTACTTTCCGCCACGGTAAATGCCGCCGGGCTTGTGGTTACCCAGCAATTCGACGGCTTGGTCTTTATAACCGTCATCTACTACCGGGCCATTGTCGCTGGAGAGGATGATTAATGTATTCTTGTCCAGTCCCAAGCGCTCCAGTGTGTTCAATATTTCTCCTACTGACCAGTCGAATTGCAGCAGGCAATCGCCGCGAGGCCCCATTCCGCTTTTTCCTACAAACTGGGGAGCCGGTACGCGGGGAACATGCGCATCTTGTGTGGCAAAATACAGGAAGAAAGGTACATCTTTATGGTTCTCGATGTAGGAAACGGCTTTGCCTGTCAATGTTCCGGCTATTTCTTCATCCTTCCAGAGAGCCGATTTTCCGCCTTTCATATATCCGATACGCGAGATACCATTTATGATACTCTGGTTGTGTCCGTGGGAAGGGTGCATTTTGAGCAGTTCAGGATTATCTTTCCCGGTAGGCTCACCGGGGAAGTTCTTCTGATAAGAGACCTGAACCGGGTCGTTAGGGTCGAGATTGACTACCCGGTCATTTTCTACAAAAACGCAAGGCACACGGTCGCCTGTGGCTGCCATGATAAACGAATAATCAAAGCCGATATCACCGGTTCCCGGTTTCAACGGTTGGTTCCAGTCCTGTTGCCCGTTCTTGTCGCCCAGTCCGAGATGCCATTTGCCTACCACTCCGGTACTGTATCCGGCTTCTTTAAACATATCCGCCATCGTGTAGCGTTCCGTGCGGATGATAGAAGCGGCATCTCCGTCGGCTATTCCTGTTCCGGCTTTGCGCCAGGCATATTCTCCTGTCAGCATGGCATAACGGGCGGGCGTGCTGGTGGCAGCCGCGCTATGTGCATTGGTGAAACGCACACCCATTTTTGCCAGGCGTTCTACGTTGGGAGTATGGATGGTTTTGGCTCCGTTGCAACTCAAGTCACCGTAGCCTATATCATCCGCATAGATGAAGACGACGTTAGGCGTACTGGGGAGTTTGGCTTGTGCACAGACTTTGGTTGCAAAGCAGGAGGTCAGTGCTAACGGCAGCATATAGAGTTCTTTTTTCATGATTCTTTTTATTTAAGTGAGTATGCGGTTAATTCTTGTCCATCTGGAAGGTTTTTCCTATAACATCCAGCAATTTGTGCGGACTGTCGTCTTTGGCATCCATGAAAAGCTGCCAGATAATGACGCCGCCAAACTGGTTATCTTTCACATATTGGCATTTCTCGCGAATCATCTCCGGGCCGTTCCAATAAGTTTTCCCGTAATGGTTCATTGATTCGATGCCGGATACTGTACTATATTCCGAGAGAATATTAAAGTAACGGATGGCGCCTGTATCATCGGCGGTAGCCAGATTTTCCCACGTGAACCCATAGAAAGGAAGTCCACCCAATAACTTCTCTTTGGGGGTCTTGAGGGTAGTATTCCAATACGTCAGGTCACCGGTGAAGTTAGCCATAGTGGCATCCGGTCCGGGGGCGTTTGTGAAACTGCCTTTCGAGCCGCCTTTAGGCACATAACGGTCGTAGGACATCAGATTGAGGAAGTCAAAATACTGTTGCCAGTCCACTCCATAATTCAGCCATGTAGGGTCGGCTGTTGCCGATGTCATGAGCCATTCCGGGTGAGCCGCTTCTTTGGCTTCATATAATTCCTTAAAGAATTCCATCAACACCGGTCTGTACTGGTTCCACCACGGAGCTCCCTGGTCGCCCGAGTATTCTTCATAGTCAATGTCAAATCCGTCCAATTCATATTGCTCCACGAAGTTGATAATACCTTCGACTAATTTAGTGCGTGTGGAAGGTTCTTTGATGGCATTGGTAAATTCTTTGGGAGTGTTCTTGCAGAGAGAAATCAGCACTTTCACGCCGTTCTTCCTTGCCGTATTCCTTGCTTCTACGATATGGCCGGCCACCTGTTCCGGATTGAGCGTTCCGTCGCTCTTCACTTTGAGAAAGCAAATGGCTACATGAGTCAGGTATTCCCAATGAATATGGGAGAGCTGAGTGTCATACTGGAAGTCATTAAGTGGCAAATACCCCAATACTACCGGTTTGTACAGTTCCGGTTCGGGCTCCTGCAAGTCCGGAAGGTTGACTGTGTACACCACTTGGCTTCCGTCGGCGGTGGTCACTGTAAACTCTTGGGTATTATTCCACAAAGCGATGCTTTGGGGGTCGGGGGCAATGGTAGCCCCTTCTGCCAATTGGTAGCTTACCCCTGTAATATCTGCTGAGAAATGGATACCGCTCAGGCTGATGACACGGCTGCTTTGGTCAATGGTGCGCCGGTAGTAAGACCCTCCGCATTGGATGATAAAGCTTTGCAGAGGTCCTGCATTTGTCACCGGAGTTTCCTCCGATGACGAACTGCTACACGAGGTGGCGATTAGTATAATCCCTATCACCATCCCCATCATTTGATATATACTTTTTTTCATATTGTTTCTTCTATTGTTACTAAACTGATCTATTCTTAATCTCCCCATTCATAGTTCGGAGTATATTCCCACCAGTCATAAGTAGCTTCCGAAATGTTGGTTCCTATATATACCAGTGAAGTGGTGCCATATTCAACTCCGAACGTACCCCGATAAGTTGTGCAAAGTTCACCGTCCAGATACCAGGCAACGTTCATATTGCCATCTTCGGCCTTCGTCAGTGACAAGCCGAGGGTATAGGAACCTTTCGATTTATCAAAGGATTTCTGAGCCAGTTCCGAATAAGGCAAGGTGCTGTAATTTGTCTTTCCGGTAGCCATGTTCAAGTGCCAGCGTATCTCACTTCCACCGCTATAAGTGAAGAAAATTACCGCTTGTGCGTCAGCCGCCATTTCTTTGATGTGGAATGAGTAGTAGCCCGGTTGCATACCCGCTTGGGTGACGCGTCCCACCTTACTGTAAAATCCTGCATCCGAGAAGGAACATGTTCCATTGTTCACATTCCAGTTCTTGCCTTCGGCGGCATCAAAGATGTGACGTTCGGTTCCGTTGTATGCTTGTTGAATCGTTATTGTCCGTACAACAGGTTCGACGCCTGGAATTGCTTCGCTGGAAAGAGTGAAGGTAGCTTTGCGAATGGCTGTTCCTGTGTTTTCATTCAATGTAACCGTTAATGTTCCGTCACCGTTGAATGACGTGGAAGAGAATGAATACCAGTCTTGCAGGGCATCCTCTTTGGCGACTGTCCATGTTCCGTTGGAAATCACTTGGATTTCAATGCTATGAGCTTCATAACTTTCACGGAATGACGTCTTATCCGGGTCAATCTGAATGCCGTCCTGAGTTATCTTGACGGTCTGCTGTGCCACGTTATGACGGTCATATAATGTCACCGTTCCATAACGTTTCTCACTTGGATTTGATATGGCGGTTACCGTTAAAGTACCATCGTTCGTACCGCTTGCCGTACCTTTAATGGAGAGCCAGGCTTCTCCTTCGGTCACTTTGGCTGTCCAGTTCTGATTGGCAAGTACCTTGAATGTGGCTTCTGCATCGGCTTCTTCTTTACTCAATAATATATCATCTGCATTTTCCGTATTCAGATAGGCAATACCTTTCTGGATGACAGTAATCCATTTGCCCACCCAATAGTCACTTTTGACGGTAATGGTGTCTGTACGGTCGTCCAGCTCCGTGTTTGCTTTATATTGGATGCTGACGTCGAACGTTTCGCCGGCTTCTCCTTGTTCGGGAGATATGGAACACCAGTCGGGATGGTCACTGTATACCATCCACTGTTCCGAAGACTTGACCTGAATCTTAATCGCTTGCGGATTAGAAGCAGGCAGATTATAGGTATCTTTGGCCCGATACCGCAAATCTACGATTTTCGTTGCTTCGTCATCCGTGCACGAATGCATCAGCAATGAAGTTCCAATAGCCAGTATGCACCAAACGGCATACCAACCGGTTTTATATTTATTCAAGATATCTTTCATGGTTCTTCTCTTTTTATGTTATCAAAGATGGGTAAACAAACTTATTCAACCGGAATGACTTCAAAAGAACTGATAGTCATCGAAGCTGTACCCGTAGAGCTTGCATGGAAGCCGAAATAGAGTGTGTAGCCGACTTCTATAGCAGAGATGTCTATTTCAACTGTGTCCATCACTTTTTCATCATTCAGGAATACATTATAGGACGCTTTGTTCGCATTATTCTCCAGAGGCTTGATTTCTACTCTTAATGTATGCATTTTATTCCTGCTATCCTTATTCACTTTGTTTTCTATCAGAGAATAGAGGCTACCCGCTATTTGGAATTTGTAAGAGTTAGTGGTGAAGTTTACATTGGGGCCCATCCACATATGGGCTGCGGGTTTGCCGTCTAGGTTCAGGTCAATCGCATGGTCATCCGTAAAATCTGTATCGGAGAATTTCCATTCGTAGATAGCGAACTTTCGTTTGTTTCCTTTCAGGTTGAAGCGGGATGTTACTCTTGCTGTTGTAGTTAAAGTCAGATGTCCGTCTGTATCGACTGTATGGTCCTTTCCGTCATACACGACATCTCCTCCCATCTGGCTGACGGTAATCTCCACAGGTTCAAGTCCCAGTGTCTTATCTGCAGCTTCCAATGCAATAGTTGCCGTGCGTGTGTCGAAATAGTATTCATTCTTCACCGTAGCAGTGAATGTCTTATTATCTTCAGCTTTTTCTAATTCAATCCAGGAAGCTTCTGTGGAAACCTTCCAGTCGATATTTGCATTTACACTATATGTTTTTGTGTTTTGTTCTGCCGTTGTAGTACCAGTGCCGTTACCGGTAAACTCGTATGGGTTTTCCATTTCGTCAAGACCTGCAAATTCGAGGATAAAGCCTTTCTGTATCACTTCATAAGTCTGCTCTTCCAATCCGTTGGATATGGTTACGGTAGCAGTACGCTCTTTTCCGGCGTTGGCGGCAGCTGTAGCTGTGATGGTCACCGGTTCTGCGGAGCCTGTGCCGGCTTCTTTGTCGAGAGTTAACCACATGCTGGAAGACGTTGCGGTCCATGCCTTGTTGGATATAATCTTGAATTCGGCAGTGCTTGTTTCCGAACCCATTTTGTCATCAATCCATTGCACCACCAGTTTGCTTTTTGCATCCTGGGTAACGGTTATCACAGTTTCCGGTTCATAATTCTCGCCTGCAATGGTCAGCGTGGCCGTGCGTGGCTTTTCTTCCGGGTTGTCAAGGATGTTCAGCGACACCTCGGCAACCAGTGAACTGGCAGAACTCATGGCGGGGGTGGGAGTACACCATTCTTCGCTGCTTGTTATCTTCCACGGGGTGTTGGAACTGATGTTGAAGATAATTGTACGCGGAGATGTAGCTAATACACTATACTGTGGTTGGGCGTCTGTTTCCAGTTTTACGGGAAATTCAGCCTGGGAGTCAATATTCATTTCCTGACATGAGTTCAAGTTTAATGCACACACAACAAATATCAGTTGTAGGATGCTACTTGTCAAAATTCTTTTCATATGGAATCGTATTAAATTATTCATTGTAATAGTTTATAATAATAAGGTCTTTCTTTCATTACCAGCCGTTGTTTTGCGGATACAGGTGTTCATTCTTGAAAAGTTCTTCCTGTGGTATCGGATACAAATACATCCGGTCTGTCCACGTACGGTTCTCATAGAGCGTTTTCTGGAAGGACAAGGTGTTTGCCGTTTTTGTAATGGTTACTCCGTTCAACTCTTTTTGGGTGGAATCTCCTATTTTCCAACGGCGGACATCCCAGAAGCGGTGGTCTTCGAAGGCGAACTCTACACGCCATTCATTGCGGAGTGCCCGGATGAACTCATCCTTGTCGGTGGTTGTGATAACGGGCATTCCAGCGTTGATACGCACTTCATTCAAGGCTTCCAAGGCCGTTGTATGATAGGTGGCATCCTTGTAAGTAACAGAGTTGAATGCTTCTACCATCGACTCTGCATACGTCAGCAATGTTTCTGCATAGCGGTAGATACACCAATGATGCTTGTTCTTTACTTCCTGGTCGGGAACAAAGCTGGTTGTTTCCTGAATATATTTGCGCAGGAAATAGCCGGTGGCCGAACCACCTGCATTGACCGGCGCATCATCCTTACCGCCTACGAATGTTTCAATCTTGTCTCCCTTGAAGCTCATTCCGTTGGCTAACACAGTCCAATAGAAACGGGGGTCGCGTCTTTCGTATGGCTTTTGCGGGTCAAACTCCGGGTCGTCACATATCCATCCGTTTTCGGTGAGTGTCACTTTATATCCTTTCACCGTTTCAAAAGCATCTACCAGATTTTGTGAAGGGAAGACTCCTAGCGCGGGTGTGCTGCGTTTTCCTTCGACAAAACGGATGGGGAAGTTGTTTAATTCAAAGTTGTAATTGGCGTCGTTCATGTGGAAGAGCACCACTTCTTTAGAATTCAGGTTATTCGCTTTTTCTGCAGGGTCCAACTCGTATAAGTTCAAATCAATGATGTCCAGAGCTGCTTTGGCGGAAGCCTTCCATCTTTCCGGGTCCATAGAGGGATTGTGCAACAGACTTGCTTTATAAAGCAGGGCCTTTGATTTGAGTGCCATGGCAAATCCTTTTGTGATGCGTCCCGTTTCATTATTAGGCTGCCCTACGTAGGTATCGGGAAGATTGGCAGCCGCGTCGTTACATTCCGACACAATAAAGTCAATCACTTCGTCAAACGGGGTCTTGCCCATAGCGTTGGCCTCTTCCGGAGTCAATACACTTTGGGGCATGGCAATGTCACCATAGCGGCGTGCCAGTTCAAAAAAGTAGAAGGCTCTTAATACACGTGCTTCATAAGGAAACAGTTTTAACTGCTTGCTGTTATTCTGGAAGCTTGTATCATACTGATAGCGGGATAAGTCCAGTTCGGCAACGGAAACAATAAACTCGTTGGCAGCCCGTATGCCATTGTACAAAGACCAGCAGGCATCAACTGTTTTCAGTTGAGACCAGTTTCCGTCATTGAAATATTGTATGGAGGCACCCGTAGCTGCATATTCGGCATCATCCGAACCACAGTCGCGCATCGCACCGCTGATGGCGCCGAAATCCTGCGGCATATACGAATATACGTTCGTCAGCATCTGCTTGGTTTTATTGAAATAGTTGTAGATATACTCTTTCGTATTCAATCCGTTCGTCTCGTCGAACTCTAGGTAATTGCAAGACGAGCAAACCAGTGTCACAACTAATGAAAGAAGGGTATGTTTTAGTTTCATATTCTTATCGTATTACACAGATTAGAAATTAAATTTAAGTCCGGCCCAATATGAGCGGGTGGATGGGTAGGCTGCACTTAACTGCTCCGGGTCGGCAAATCCGATGTTGTCCAGTGAGAATAAGTTCGTTCCTTGCAAATACACTTTTATATCGGCAAAATGGGTAAACCGCTTGGGGATGTTGTATGCTATCTGCAAGTTCCTCAATTTGATAAACGAGCCGTCCTTGAACCACATTGAGTTGGCACGGTAGTTATTGGCGTTCGACTGCGTAGTCAGACGGGGCATTGTGGCCTGTGCTGCATTTTCGGGCGTCCAGGGAGTTTCGTTGTCAAGGAATGTTTTGGAGATGTTCCCATTATTCACCAAAGGCTTGTAAAGCGGCGAGTCGAGTAAGTTGACTGTATATCCGGTGAGCCCCTGGAAATCGGCGAAAAGCTCAAATCCTTTGTAAGCCGCGTTCAGGTTGAAGCCGAAGTAGAAACGCGGTATATTGGTTCCGTACATTTTCACTACATCCTGTTCGTCAATTTGGTTATCGCCGTTCTGGTCTTTATATTTAAGATCCCCCGGACGGCAGGTGGAGAATGTCTGGACCGGACTGTTGTTGATTTCCATCTGATTCTGGAAAATGCCGGTTACTTCCAGTCCGTATTTCTGGCCTACACGGTTTCCTTTCGTATAGAGATAGTCATACTGTTGAAAAGCTTGGTTATCGTTAATGATTTTGCTGTCGACATAAGAAACATTGGCACCTATGGAGTAGCTGAAATCCCTTATTTTATCTTTCCACGTCAACGAAGCGTCGAATCCGCGGTATTCTTGTATCCCTTCATTCACTTGGGCTACATTGATACCGATAATTCCTGAAACTGTATTGGAACCGGATACGAGAATGTTGCTTCTGCGTTCAAAGAATCCTTCACAGTAGAGTGACAGGCGGTTCCGGAGAGCATTTAGCTCAAAACCGTAAGTCGCTTTCTTCGATTTCTCAATGGTCAAGCCGATGACAGGCAGGTCACCTTCGGCAAGGCCGTAGTAAATGCTGGCATTGTTCGTGAAATAATAGTTTCCGGCATTCGCGTTGCTGAAAGATTGCAGGTACAACTCATGGGACATATTGCCGTCATTCCCGGAGATTCCGAATGAACCGAACAGTTTCAGATGGTCAACGTAACTTCTGACTTTCCCGAAAAACTTTTCATTGGAGACAATCCACGCTCCCGATACGGCGGGGTAAAGTTGAAAACGTTCTCCCTTGGGCAGATAAGCCGTGCCGGAATAGTTCATCACGCCGCTCAACGTATAGCGGTTGTCGTATGTATATGTAGCTGTCACAAGTGCCGACTGGCGTTTGCTGCTCTTGTTGCGTCCACTGCTGGTGTATGATTGCTGGTCGTAGATTAACGCACTGTTCAGGGAGTGTACTCCTTGATGATGTACATAGCTTATTTTTCCCTGAAGAGTGGAACGCATAAACAACGACTTGAAATCTTGCCCGTGTCCCAGTGTCTCGCTGTCTTTTCCGGAGATGAGCGGGGTTGTTTTTAATGTTCCGTCACCGGCAATGGCAGGTTGCAGGTCTTTGTAACGATATTCCTTGCTGGAAGCGTCGAACATAGATCCTATATTGTCGAATGCGAGCGACACCTCGGCTGAAAGGCCTTTCAACACTATGTCGAGATTCTGTTTCAATGACATATCAGCCAGCAACTTGCCGTATGTAGTCCGCATATTGCCGGTATCGGTCAGCATAGCCACCGGATTGCCGGTGGTATAAATGGCGTTGCCGCCATAAATGCCGTCCGAATAGCGGATCGGGAAAACTGCGGAAGGGAGCTGGTACAATACATTATAGATATTCATCGGATTGCCGGATTCCTGATTGTTTTCTACGGCATACGAACCGTTCGTCTCCATAAGCTTGCCTGCGATACCTAATCTGAAAAGAGTAGTAGAGGTAATGTCTACATCCACATTGGCACGTAAATTCAGGCGTACATCTGTGGGGGATGCGTTGAAGCGTTTGTCACTTCCGTCAGATTTCAGGAAGGAAGTGTCATGCATATAATCTACCACCGAATAATAGCGGAAACGGTTGCTGCCGCCGTTGAAAGTCAGTGTAAGACGATGATTCAACGCGGTATTGTTCATGCTTTCCTTCCACCAGTCTACATTCGGATATTCTTCAGGGTAAGTTCCATCGCGAAAAGCGGCAAGTTCCCAGTTGTTATATTTCTCATTCAGTCCGTCCAAACGCAAGGCGGTATTCATGGCCGTGGCATAGGTGTGTGAATCGGCGAACTCGGGCGAGCGGAACTGTGTGTTGATTCCGAACTGGTAGCTTGCTCCTACGGTCAGTTTCCCTTCCGAACCCCGTTTGGTTGTTATAAGAATTACGCCGTTGGCTCCACGTACACCGTAGAGCGCAGAGGCCGCTGCGTCTTTCAGCACTTCGCACGATTCTATTTCGGCTGCCGTGATGTCTTCTATGTTTCGCGGGAATCCGTCTACCAGCACCAATGGATTATGTCCGTGGATGCTTAATGAAGAGACGTTGGTTGCGCTGGAGCCTGTTCCCTGGTAGACATTGAGTCCGGCGATGTGTCCGTAGAGGGCTTTCGACACATCTATCTCGGGCGACTTCAGGAACACATCAGCGCCCAAGCCTATTACTGAATAGGGGCTTACAGCTTTCGGGAGCATTATCTGATATCCCAGATGTATGCTGTCAGCCGGAAGAGCGGAGTGGTCTTCATTCATATCCTGTGCAGACACCGTCATCAAAGCTCCTCCGAATAATACTGTCAATATATATTTTTTCATTTTCATGTATTTAAGATTATGCGTGTTTACCAGCCGGGGTTTTGTGTCATACCGTAGGCTTTATTAATCTCGTTTTGTGGTATGGGTTGCAAATACCACTTCGTGTCCCAGTTGGAAGACCAGTATCTGGTTGTCGGCAACTTGAATACCTCTTTGAAAGTAAATGCAGTCGGATTATTGGCATCGTTTCCTGTGGTAACAAGTCCGTAGAGTGTCTTTTTGAAGTCCTCTGCCATCCCGCGGCGTACCATGTCGAACCAGCGGACTTCCTCGAAGCCAAACTCCAATGCACGTTCTTTCAGGATAGCAGTCAGGAACTTTTTCTTGTCCATGCCGGAAGTGGGGATGGCTGATAATCCTACCCGGGCGCGGACTTGGTTAATGCAGCTATAGGCTGTTGCCGTAGGACCGTTGTTCACTTCATTCAGAGCTTCTGCATAACTTAGCAATACTTCGGGGAGGCGCAGATAAGGCCATTGTACCGGACGATTGTCGCGTACTCCTTTGTCCGTCAAAATAAACTTCATCATAAGGAATCCTGTACCGTCATTTCTGTAATTGGGATGATTGGTATATATCGGCGGGGGAGTTCCGTTGAAATATTTATCTCCGGGAACGGCTACCGTCTCATAAAGTCGGGGGTCGCGAAGAGGTGTTCCGTCAGCATCGAAGAACGGTTGTTTGGACGGGTTACTCCAGTTGAAGTTTTCATCAAAATCCTTGCCATCCGCCCAGGGGAACATATTCACGTAGTTCAATGTGGGCCCCGAATAATAACGTTGGTCATAAATATTCTGGTGGATAGAAGGGGCATATCCGCGTCGGACGGAAATCAGGACTTCAGTGCCGCCTCTGTCATAATATCCCGAACGGTAGGCGAGACGGCGCGCTTCGGGAGTAGCTTCCGTCGGCATAGTCAACCCGTATTCGCCATTCAGGTCTAGTGCTTTCATAAAATCATCGCAGGCCGTCACGACATCTTTCCAACGCTGTAAATCATAATTGCCGTAGCACGTGTATTCATTGGCATCTTCCCTCCACTTCGGACCGTTGAAGGTGGGACTGGCGGCAAAAAGCAGGACACGGATTTTCAAACCCATCGCGCCGGCTTTCGTCATGCGTCCGTCGTCTATATCCTTTTGTTTCCAGTTCAGGTAAGGAATCGCTTCGTCCAAAAGCCCGATGATATGTTTGACAGTGGCGTCAAATGTGGCACGGGGAAAATTCATATCATCGTTGGGGTCGACATATGTTGTCAGAATGGGCACTCCGCCTACATAACGTAACATCTCGGCATAGCTTAAGGCTATCAGCGTCTTTGCTTCGGCAATCCGTTCATTCCGTTCCGCTTCGGTCATGTTGGGGACTTTGGGCAGATTTTCGATATAGAGGTATGCATAACGGATGGCATGGTATTCTAATTGGGAACCGAAACGGTAGGCTTCACATCCCTGCAAATTTGAGGCGATATTGGGACTTAGCATACCATTATAATATAGATTGACAGGCCCGTCACTACTCATATTCCGATAGCTGCTATACAAATCTGTCAGTGCTTCAAGAATGTTTACTCCCAGTTTGTTGTATCCGGCTCCGGACTTGGTTGGAAGTCCGTAAGGCAAATAGCAATAGGCTTGTGTGAGCACTTTGTCCGCATTGGCTTTGGAGTTGAACATAGAGTCAAGCGTAGCACCGGAACTTTCCGGTTGATCTCCTAAAAACTTATCGCCGAAAGTAAGGTCCGAACAGGCAAACAGGCTTACTCCGATTGACCAGACGGATAGTATTTTAATCATATTTTTCATCTTGTTCATTATTAGAAGTTTATGTTAATCCCTAAACTATAAATCTTCACTAGCGGGTAAGAACCGTTATTGTTACCTAAACTTTCCGGATCCATGATATCCAGTGGGGAGAAAGTCAATAAATTATATCCGCTTATAGACAAACCGAGCGTATTGGCACCAATGGCTTTCAGGAAACGTTTCTTGGAGAAGGTATATCCTATGGAGATTGTTTTCAGGCGGATATAAGAGGCATCGCGCAGCCAGAGAGTCGAGTTCTCGGAATTCCATGTCTCGGAAGTTTCTGCGGCACGCGGATATTTGGCGCCCAACTGATTTTCGGGAGTCCAGCAATCCTTATAGAAGTACTCCAATAAACCGCGTTTGCCTGTATTGGTGAATGGAATACGGTATTCTATCTGAAGCATCTTGTTCACATTCGTGGCTCCGGACCATTGCATGGAGAAATTGAAACCTTTGTAGTTGAAACCGGCATTTAATCCGAATACATATTCGGGACGTTCGGCGTAACCTGTGGTCATTCTGTCATTGCCATCCACCACCTTGTCACCATTCAGGTCGGCGTACATACAGTCGCCGGGAGCGACACTGACAGCAGGTTGCGGCAACGCCGGATTCAGTTTCAGATTGCCATTCTCGTCCTGCGTGAAGTCACTATACTGATAAAGACGGATATACTTGTAAACGTTGGTGGAACGTCCTACCGAACCGCCGGTTTGATTCATGTAATCAAATTCGTTGGGGACTTCATCCATGTAGAGAATCTTGTTACGGGCAAATGACATATTTGCGTTGATATAATAACGGAAATTGTTTTTAAGAGTCTCGTTCCATCCCAATGACAGCTCATAACCATGATTGTCCACTTTACCCAGATTCAGGTTGGGTAGTCCGGTTGCTATAATGCTTGGAGTCGATTTAGGAGATATCAGAATACCTGTACGTTTCTCGTAGAACAGGTCTGCGGTTAATGACAGGCGGTTTCTCAACATTTTCAGCTCAAGCCCGTAATTCTGCTTGTCGGCTGTTTCCCAAGAGACTTCCGAGTTTCCCGGCACTCCCATTGCATATCCCGGAGCACTTACAGGATTGGATACGCCGAAACTGTATTCTCCGCTTTGTGTCCATGTGCTGGGCATATACATGAAGCGGGTATTTGTTCCGGTGTCACTACCTACCCGGCCATACGATGCCCGCAGTTTAAAATAATCAAGCCATCGCAAGCTCTTCATGAAAGGCTCTTCCGACAGCACCCAACCTATGGAGGCGGCGGGGAAAAGTCCGTAGCGGGTTTTTCCGGGAGCAAAGTTCTCTGAACCGTTATATCCCATATTCACATCTGCCAGGTAGCGGGATTTGTAACCGTATGTAGCGCGTCCTACGAAACCTACATAGCCACGGGGCAGATACTGGAAACTGGCTACCGTGCCGTCTGCATATAATGGATAATAGTTGCGGGACTGGTTGTACAGGAATAGAGCGCTCACTTTATGATCTCCGAATGTGCGGTCGTAGTTGAGGCGTCCTTCAATATACCAGTTGCGGTCGCGTTTATATGATTCAGCATACGACAATGGGGTGGAAGCATCACCGTCGCCACGACCTACATAAACAATGGTTTTATCAAAGTCCGGGTCAGTCTGGGACAGGTTACTGTTTTCCAGGGTCGATTTGTAATAGATGAATTGTGATTCGACATTCCCCCCTGTGCGATTCTTGTTCAGTTGGAACTGATTGTCATAGGAACCTTTGATTGAAACGGACAGCCCTTTGGTAAGCATATCGAGCTTTTGGGTAATATCCACATCCATATTTAAGGTTGTCACATACTTCTGCTTGTAACCGGTTCCCCAGTAAGTACGCAGACCGTCTACATTTGCGCCCCCCACCGGCGTATAGCTGACAGGTACAATCGTGCGTGTTCCGTTTACAATGCCAAGTCCGGAAAAAGGAAGTGCCCAGATTTGGGTATAAACAAACGGGTTCTGTATATCTTCCGTTGTGTTAGGCTCCTGTTGCTGACCGACATTGCCACCGATATTTAATTTCATGGTAGTAGTACGGGTTAGCTGGAAGTCCAGATTGGCGCGATAATTATACCGGTTGTACTTATAGTTGTTATTGTAAGGGAGTTCGTTGAACTGTTTGAGGATACCGTTCTGATAAAGATAACCGATAGATACAAAGTACTTCACCGCATCCGTTCCGCCTGAAATATTGATATTGTTTTTGGTTTGCAGGAAGAAATCGTTGTATAGGTAATCAGACCAGTCTATACTGGGATGCAGCGGGTCTCCGCCTGTACGATAGGCTTCGATAGCTTCACGGGTGAAGAACGTAGACTTGGCGGCACCGTCATTCTGCTGTTTCATATTCCAGAAACGGGCAAATTCATAACTGCCTGTCTGCTTGACAAAGGATAGCGGTTGCTGCACACCCGTGAGGGAGCTGACATTAATCGTCGGTTTCCCGTTTTTTCCACGTTTGGTAGTTACCAATACTACCCCGTTCGCACCGCGTACTCCAAATACAGCCGTAGAAGATGCATCTTTCAAGATAGAAAGATTCTCGATTTCATTCGGGTCGATTTGTGAGAAATCCCGTTCCACGCCATCTACTAATATCAATGGGGAAGAGGATGCGCTGGATAAAGAACCGACACCGCGTACATATATGGAAGCGGCGTCACTACCCGGTTGCCCGGAAGTCTGCACGGTAGAAACTCCCGGCAGTGAACCTGCCAGTACATTGGTAATGCTGGCAACAGGAGATTTTATCAGTTCTTTGGAGTCAATCGAAGACAGGGCACCGGTCAACGTTGCTTTGGATTGTGTTCCGTATGCGATGACCACCACTTCATCCAATGCTTTCGAGTCATCTTCAAGCAGGATATCAATCTTTCTTTTTTTCCCTACTATCTGTTCCTGTGAACGATAACCGACAAACGAAAAGACTAATACCGATTTTTCATCCGGGACAGTAATGGTATATTCACCATTTAAATCCGTAATGACGCCAACCGAGGTGCCTTTCACCATAACGTTTACACCGATCACTTCCATTTTACTCGCATCAATAACTTTACCGGTTATTTTAATCCCGCTTTGCGCGAAAGTGTTGGTGATGCCACCGACAAAGAAGAGTAAAGGAAGAATAAAGAGACGAATCCATCTCCGCCATTGTTTTCTACATTTTCTTTTCATGTAATAAAATTTAATTAGATTAACAACGATGATCTTTGAAAAACTCTATCCTCGACCGGGTTGAGAAACTTTTCAAAGAAACTTCTCTGCAAATGTATCACTCTGATGATTGCGGGATGTTTCAAAATCATCGTATTATATCTTGTTTTGTTCAAAAAGCGATTTTATCACTATTTCCGGGGACTGTAACCAGGATTATTACAGTCTTAAAATGTATGTTGGTTAAAACAATATTCTTTCTGCCGGAAAGAATGGCAGTATAGGTTATTTTCTGAATATTGCCAGGGTAAGCTCCATGCAGACTTTTACTGATGTATAAATATTTGAGTGGCAGGTCGGTTTGCTGGCTCTGAACTGATTTTTGAACTATTTACATACAAGATATATATAAAAATGTTACTTTTGTTGCTGAAAGCATTTCAATTCAAACCGTAATAAGTCCTACTTATGAAAAAGATCCTTCTAACTTTGCTATTCATGTTAAGCGGTTTTATACTTCCTGTTCACGCGGTGCATTATTATTATAAGCAAATAGCTTTGGGAGACGGCTTATCTTCTACGGTTTATTGTACATTGGTAGATAAGC
Source organism: Bacteroides sp. BFG-606 (assembly GCF_024788145.1). Taxonomy (NCBI): domain Bacteria; kingdom Pseudomonadati; phylum Bacteroidota; class Bacteroidia; order Bacteroidales; family Bacteroidaceae; genus Bacteroides; species Bacteroides sp. BFG-606. The sequence goes on from NZ_JANUIL010000001.1 coordinate 1,471,118, forward strand.
AAGGTTTCGTTTGGATAGGAACACAGGCGGGTTTAGGAAGGTTTGACGGATATGAGTTGAAAAGTTATGTGCACGATCCTGACAATCCTTATTCTCTTCCTGATAACCTGATTTATAATATTGTAGAAGATAAACAGCATAATATCTGGGTGTTGACAGAAAGGGGGATTGCCTGTTATCAACGTCAAAGTGATAATTTTATAGTCCCCACAGACGAAAAAGGGAAAAGGATCATTGCTTTTTCTTTCTGCCGTTCCGCTGAAGGTATGTTTTTTGGTTCTTATAATAAGGTGTATCATTATAATTATAAAGACTCTTCACTCCGATTGGTACAGCAATTCAGCACAACCCCCAGTTACAGTATTATGGGGCTGGAATTTTGGGATTCGCACACTTTGCTTTGCTGTAACCGTTGGCAGGGCTTACGCCTGTTGGACTTAACCACGGGAGAATGTAAACGTGCTCCGTTTAAGAGCGAATCCGAAATTGTCAGTATGATTATCGATTCACGGAACCGGCTATGGGTCGCTTCGTTTAATAAAGGCTTGAATTGCTTCAGCCATAGTGGTGAATTACTGGCTTCTTACACCACCCGTAATTCTTCATTAAACAATGATATTATTTTAAGCATGGTTGAACGGGAAGGGAAACTGTGGATTGGAACAGATGGCGGTGGTATTAATGTGCTGGATTTGGAAACCGGTGAATTTACAATATTGGAGTATATTCCGGGCGAAGAAAACTATTCACTTCCTGCCAACTCTATCCTTAGCCTTTATAAGGATAAAGATAATAATATCTGGGCCGGCAGTGTCCGGAATGGTCTGATTAGTATCCGGGAAGTATATATGAAAACATATACCAATGTGATTCCCGGCAATGCTAATGGATTGAGCAATAAGTCAATACTTTCTCTTTATCAGCAGAATCCCGACCGGATATGGATTGGGACAGATGGCGGAGGTATCAACTCTTTCAATCCTTATACGGAGAAATTCACTTATTACTCTTCTACATGGAAGAACAAAATAACTTCCATTTGCGGCTTTTCTTCGGGAAAACTATTAATATCTGTGTGGGCTCAGGGAGTGTTTGTCTTTGATCCGGAAACCGGCGAGAAAAGCCCTTTTACGATTGTTGACAGAGAAACGACAGAGAGGCTTAACAACCGGGCGAAGATAATCAATCTCTACCAGAATTCTCCTAACACAGTGTTGCTGCTCAGAGACCAGATTTATCAATATCATCTGAAGGAAAAGCGGTTTGATATCATCGATAGGGAAAGAGAGGATGGCTCTATCGGTGCTATGGTACCGGTAGCCCAAAAGAGCGATAAGACTTATCTGAATGATCTCAGGTATATTTATGAATTGGATCATTCAACCAATAAGTTGAGTAAACTGTTTAAAAGCAGGGGAGATACCGTTATTCATTCTGTCGCTCAAGATGAACATGGCAATTTCTGGATAGGGAATAACTATGGATTAAGCTATTATGATGTTGTTTCCAAGACACAGAAACGCATCTCTACCGTCTTGTTTACAACTGTTTCCCTGTTAGCTTATGATAGTCAGGGCAGATTGTGGATAGGAGCTAATAATATGCTTTTTGTCTGGCTTACAAAAGAAAAGAAGTTCATTCTTTGGGGAGAATCGGATGGAGCGTTGTCTAACGAGTATCTTTCTACTTCCCGTTTGTCCAGTGAACAAGGGGACATCTATATGGGAGGGGTAAAAGGATTGTTGCGTATCAACTGCGAATTGCCTTTTACTACATCCGAACTGCCCCAACTGCAATTATCTGATATTGCTGTGAATGGAGAATCCGCTAATGATAAGTTAAGCGGTAATCCGGCAGGTATTTCCGTGCCTTGGAATAGCAATATAAAAATCGGTATAATGTCGAGGGAGAAAGATATTTTCCGGAAAAAGCTCTATCGTTACCAGATACTGGGACTGAAGGAGGAGTATATCGAATCATATAATCCTGAACTGACATTGCATTCGCTTCCTTCGGGGAATTATGATATTCTTGCATCGTGCACAAACAAAGACGGTAGCTGGACTTTTGGCTATCAGGTGTTGGCATTAACTGTCCTGTCGCCGTGGTATCGGACGTGGTGGTTCATCTGGTGCTGTATACTTCTTGTGCTAGGAGGAACCTTCATGGTATTCTGGATCATATTAAAACGGAAGAAGGAAAAGCTGAAATGGGCAATGAAGGAACATGAAAAACAGATGTATGAAGAGAAAGTGCATTTCCTGATTAATATTAGTCATGAGCTGCGTACACCGCTGACGCTGATTCATGCTCCGCTAAACCAGATATTGAAATCGCTTTCGTCTTCAAATACTTATTATCTGCCTTTAAAAGCAATCTATCGTCAGTCGCAGCGTATGAAAGACCTTATCAATATGGTACTTGAAGTACGTAAGATGGAGGTCAGTGAAAGCAAATTGCAGATACAGCCTTATCTCCTTAACGAGTGGATAAAAGATATTTCGCAAGATTTCGACAGTGAGGCAAACGGGAAGGGCGTATCTATCTGTTATGAGTTAGATGCCCGTATTGAAAAGGTATATTATGATAAAAGTAAGTGTGAGATTGTTTTCAATAATCTGATGATTAATGCATTGAAGCATAGTCCGTCGGATAGTAAGGTTACGATTGTCACAGAGTTGCTTCCGGATACTGAAAGAGTGCGAATCTCGATAGTTGATCAAGGTTGCGGATTGCAGAATGTAGATATGGGCAAGCTCTTTACCCGCTTCTACCAAGGGACGGGGGAACAAACCGGAACCGGTATCGGGCTTTCTTATTCCAAAATCCTGGTAGAACTGCATGGGGGCTCAATTGGTGCACGAAATAACCTCGAACACGGAGCTACCTTCTTCTTCGAACTGCCTTTGAAGCAGAATGAGAAAGAAATAGTCCGTCTGCCTCAGAATTATCTGAATGAATTGATGCTTAATGATAGCAGCTTTATTTCTTCTGATGCTGAAAACTTTGATACTACGCCCTATGTTGCACTGGTGGTAGATGATAATCAGGATATGGTTCATTTCCTGGCTAAATCATTGAAGAGCTATTTTAAACATATTTACGTTGCTTCGGATGGTAAAGAGGCTCTTCAACTGGCCGGGAATCATAATCCGGATATTATTATCAGTGACGTAATGATGCCTCGTATGAATGGTTATGAATTATGTAAATCCATTAAAGAGGATATAACGGTGAGCCATATTGCGATTATTTTACTTACTGCGAGAGATGACAAACAAAGTTTGCTGAACGGTTATAAGAATGGGGCGGATGGCTATATAACGAAACCTTTTGAGATAGATATGCTTATGGCACTTGTCCGTAACCGATTGAAAAGCAGGGAGTATTCCAAGAAAAAATATATGAGTCTGGGGCCTGTCCCGACACCGGAAGAGACGACTTTCAGCCAGGCTGACGAAACTTTCTTACTCCGGCTGAACAAGATTGTTATGGAGAATCTGGATAATCCGGACTTGAATACTCCATTCTTGTGCCAGACAATCGGTATGGGAAGAACCTCACTTTATAATAAATTGAAGACTCTTACCGGTATGGGAAGTAATGATTATATCAATAAGCTCCGAATGGAAAAAGCGATATCGTTCCTTATTAACAATGATATGAGTATCACAGAAGTTGCGGAGAAGGTGGGATTTAGTAACTCACGTTATTTTAGTACTGTGTTTAAACAATATACCCAAGAAACTCCAACAGAATATAAGCAAAAGATTATCCGGGAAAGAAAGGGACAGTAGTTCGTTTGCCTCAGTGGAAGTGTAATTCAAACTCTGTCTGGTTTCTATTTTGTTTTAAATCTCAGCAAATATAATTTTTTTCTTTGTGTTTGAAAAGTAAAAAAGGATTATATCGTTAATGGCATCATTGTGACGCCTCAAAGGAGTCAGACGGTGAACAGTTTATGAATGGATCTGTTTAACTTGCGCTCGCGTGTCTAAAACGCACTGTAATCATTCATCTTTAAATGATATTGTGACCGGAAATTTGTATCTTAGCGCCATGTTGGGTTGCTAATCCGAACCATATATGTTTGTATAATACTTCTAAAATAAAAAATGATGTTTCAGAAACTTGTAGCTATAGAACCGGTCAGCTTGGTTCCGGCGGCCGAAAAAGCGTTGTATTCATTTGCAGATCAGGTGGTGATGTATCCTGATATACCTGCGAATGATGATGAAATAATTGTCCGTATCGGAGGTGCTGATGCGGTGCTTTTGAGTTATACCTCCCGTATCAACCGATATGTACTCGAATGTTGTCCGAATGTGAAATACATTGGAATGTGTTGTTCACTCTATTCTCCCGAAAGTGCCAATGTCGATATTCGTTATGCCAATGAACGAGGTATCACGGTAACAGGTATCCGGGATTATGGTGACGAGGGAGTGGTGGAATATGTAGTCAGTGAGTTGGTGCGCTGTTTGCACGGCTTTGGACAGGAACCGTGGGAAGAATTGCCTCGTGAGATCACCGGATTGAAAGTCGGAATAATCGGATTGGGTAAGTCTGGCGGCATGATAGCGGACGCCTTGAAGTTTTTTGGTGCTGATATTTCATATTATGCCCGCAGTGAGAAAGAAGCGGCTACTGCCAAAGGATATCGTTTTCTGCCATTGAGGGAACTCCTTTCAGAGAGTGAAGTCATTTGCTGCTGTCTTAATAAAAATACGGTTTTACTGCATGAAGAGGAATTTAAGCAGATGGGTAACCGGAAGATTTTATTCAATACCGGTTTATCACCGGCATGGGATGAGACTGCTTTTACTGAATGGCTGGAAGGTGACAACCTTTGCTTTTGTGACACGATAGGCGCATTGGGGGATGAGCAACTTCTCAATCATCCGCATGTACGTTGTATGCAGGTGTCTACTGGCCGCACGCGTCAGGCGTTTGACCGCCTGAGCGCAAAAGTACTGGCCAATCTGTCAGAATACAATGGGTGAAGCGATATTAATCAGGGTGCTCACTACTGACCACCCTGCAATATCCGATGTAGCACTATAAATGTCTACCACGGCATGCACCTGGTCATTTTTGATTTCTACTCTTTGCGTATCTCCTACAAATCCGGGAGTAGACTGTATAGATACCTGCATATTCTCCGGACCGACAGAAGCCCGTGAGGCGGCAACTGTAACATTCACTTTCGTTGGAAAGAGGCGAATAGCTTCCGCAGCACTTCCGGAGAAGACGGTACGCTGCTCCGTTTGCAAAGAATCATCATAAACGGGAGTTCCTTTGAGTCCATTCGGACCTTTTTCATTGAAGAAGCGAGCCGTCGTATTTCCCATCAGGGAGGCAGTTCTTAAAACATCGAATCCACCGGTAGCTCCGGATGCGATATAGACCCGTGTACCATTTGCCCTGGCGGTTTCTGTCACTTCCCGATAGAATGCCTCATCTGCCAAAGCACCGATAGACAAAGTAACGACAGACGTTCCGTTTCTCAATGCCGGCAAAGCCAATTCCCGCATGGCGGCAGGAGAGGCCGATTCTACCAGATAATCAGGCTTTAATGCCAATAACTCTTCCAATGTGGCGCAAGCAATGCAAGGCTTTCCATGTTGCTGCATTTTATTTGCGATGTGCGCTGCTTTTGATGCCGTACGCGAATAGACACCTACCAGATAATAATCTGGTAATAAACCTTTGACAACTGCATCCGCAACGATTTCTGCAAGTCGTCCACATCCTACAATGACTAATCTTTTCATGCAACAAAGATAATACTTTTATTGGTAAGAGCTTTAGTTGCTAATATTGTATTCGAATATCAGATAACATACTAGCAGGTACAGGATAAGGAACAAAACAGTTCCGATTCTCATTTTCAGCTCTTTCCGGGTAGGATGCAACCATTTTATAATCCGTGTGCGCAGGGTTTCGGGCGGATGTCTGAATAATCCTGCAAGTTCCTCAAAGGTCTTGCAGGCGTAGACTGTCCGCCTGAAATCATCTCTGCTGCCCCAACCTTCCTCTCTGAACCATCGGGTTTTGGGGTATCTTTCCGCTATCCGGTCTTGCAGCTGCTGCAAGGAGAGAGATTCGGGATTGTCTTCGTATTCCTGTTCGTAGTATATCATGCCTGTGAATCCGCCTGTGAATCCATGTATACCTTTCCATTTGGTCATGTAGGAGCATTTGACGATGTATTTTGTTCCGGTGGCATCAATAATCATATCACCTTTCCACCCGTTGGCTTCTTTTAGCATATCGAGTTTCGTTGTCTTGTTCTCTTTCTCTTTCCAAAAGACATAGACCCTGTTGTCGTTCGGACTGGACCAAAATATCGGGTATTTTAATTTTGCTTTCATCGTTATTCCGGAACAGGATGATTCATGTATAAGTGCTGCTTTATATTTATATCAAGGCTCTTTACATCAGGACTCTTCGATGGGTAATGCCACTTTCAGATTCGGATAACAGTCGCCCAAGCGTTTTAGAAAATCATTGGCAATGACAATGGCCTTTACCGTTTCTTTCGCGTCTACCGGAGTTTCGGGAATGTCTGTGAAAATCAGGCAGGAATAAAGGATGAGTTCAATCGCTTTTCCGTCTGTCTGCAAAGAGAGCTTATAGGCTTTTACATTTTTGCCGCGTGCCTGGGCTTGTGCTTTTATCTGTCCCTCCAAAGGATATACGGCGAGTCTTGAGTTTTTGAGTTGCGTGGGTTCGAATATCAGATGCTTGTCTATTTCACCATCGGTGTCCGTGTCGAACAGGTGCAGCTTATCACCGCTTAATACCAGATATTTGGGAGTTGCCACGGTGGTGAAACGTACGGTTCCCAAAGTGGCCATTCCTTTCAGTTTATCTTTCACCCCGTCTTTGAGGGCATCTACCATATTGTGCTCGGTGTTGGCATAGTTGAAAGCGTCGATAGGGTTTTGCTCCATCGCTTTTTTCAGAAAGGGGAGTTCGGATGTCAGAAATTGGTTCTTGTATAGTGTCGCATTTGCAAATTCTGCTTTGAAATCGGTGCTGTCTACTGTCTGAACCTGCTGGGAGATTTTGCTTTTTGTATAAAACCAATATCCCAAAGACAGGATAATGCAGACAATCGGAATAAGCGAATAAATGTTCATGAGTTTTATTTTTAGGTGTCCGTACTATTTTTCTTCTTCCTCGTTGTTATCCTTCTCTTTTTTCACTATGCCCAGAAGTCCCAGGATAAAGTCTTTCAGGTAGGATAGCAGGCCTATGACTATCAATGCAGCAAAACCGTAGAAAAGAAGGCTGCCACCCCATTTGTCCCAGAATGTAGGTTCGGGGATGAGGCTGCTAAGTTCCTTTACATTCAGGTCCTGCCGGATTGCTTCGGCATATTCGTCGGAGATGTCATAGTACGTATCGGGTTTTGATTCGGAAAAGAGTACGAGCGTACGTTTGCCGTCTTTCTCGATATATCCTAAATCCAGATGAGTGCCTTCGTCCGTCTTATAATAAGAACTGTCGGGGAGGGTAGCTACTTTCGGGATGTCGTTACTTACAGGAATCCTGATTCTGCGTGCTTCGGCATTACTGCTCATCAAAAGACCGGCTATGACGGTCAGAATAAATAAAATCTTTTTCATAATCATTGTAATTTAACGTGTTAATAACTGATAGAGGAACAGCGTTTGACTGTTTTCTTTGTTTGTAATAATTTACTTTATATGCTTTTTTGATTTAATTGAAAGTTAGATTCCGCACGGTGTTATTTTTCCAGATAAAGCTGAAACAATCATCCATATCTTCTCTGACGAATGTAATTTCCCAACCTTCATTGTCCTTGTCGGATGGATTTATCGCTTCCGGATAAAAATGATCTTGCCAGGAAGCATATATTTCTTCTTTATGTACCAGGCGGCTTTCATTAGGCAATATACTGTCTAATCGGGCAGTTATGGATGCCCAATTTTTCAGTAATGCCCGTAATTCTAATAATTGTTGTGGTGACGGCGCTGAAGCATTGCCAGCCATTGCAATGACCGTTTCCGCTGAATAAGATGGCAGTTGAAGGGTGGTAAACCAGTTGTAATGGTCATTCTGCCACCAATCACAAACTTTGCCGGAAAAGATGCCTAAATCTTCCACCTTGTATTCTTTTCTCGTTCCCAGTAAAATCGTTACCAGTGTTTTGAAAAATCCCTTTCTTTTCCGCAGTTTGTCTACTTCCATATAGTGCTTGTTTTATTACATTATAACTACCATTCTTTGAATGATAGTGCCAAAGTTATAAAACAATTCCGAAAAAAGTAAACGGTCGTTTCTTTTTTATCTTTTTTTGCATAGATAGTCTACGTGGAAGGGATATGGTATGTATTGAATAATACAGTCTAGCTTTTTAATAAGGAGTAAATAGCATGTAAATGTTTGGAGAGTAGCTGGGTATCCAATCCGCCCAGGAATGCCATCTCAAAGGACAGTCCCATGTAAACCTGCCGGAACATGACTACCGCTTCTTCAACGTCTACATCTTTTTTCAGTTCTCCTGTTTGTACGGCGCTTTGGATGGCGGCACGCCAGTAAGCATAATCGCTGGCTACGAGATTATGGAGCTTTTCTTTGGCGTCAGGATCATATTGGATTACTTGGAACAGAAAATGAAAATATTGGGCGTGATATGAAAACTTTTCTGGTGCCACCTTATCTGCACCTATCAGCTTGCCCAGCATATCCATCGTCCGTTGTACACCTTTCACGTATTCGTCTATAAATTCGGCAAACGTACCATTTGTTTCGGTGAATTTGTTTCGTGGATTTTGCGTGCTGAACCAAAACCTGTCCACTACGGCAATGAATAGTTCCTGTTTGTTCTTGTAGTATTTGAATATGCCGGCTTTCGACATTCCGAGCATCTTTCCAAGTTCCGCAAAACTAGCTTTTTCATAGTTCACGGACATAAACAGTTTGAACGCAGCTGTCAATAAATCATCGCGGGTAATTTTCATATCACGGCAGTCTTTTATATTTTTTACCCCCGAAAATACTATTTTATCGGATAGCTTGCATAAAAGCGGGCAATAGATTAACAAAAATAAATCAGGAAATGCCGTTAATGAATGAGCGAAAAGTTATTTTTTAGTAAATCACCTTTCATTCCTTTTCCTAATTTATGTGCTGTTTATAGCTGAAATACGAAGAATTTCTCTACATTTGTCTGGTTAATCTCTGTTATCTCATACTCATTAAAGTCTATCCGCCCCATGAAAAAGAACTGTCTATTTTGCCTTTTGCTCTTCTTTTCTTGTCATTCAGCTTTTGCTGATGAACGCTTGGACTCACTGTTAAACGTACTTGATAAAACGATTAAGGAAGCCGATACTTATGTGCAGATTAAAGAAAACAAACTCCATGAGTTGAAAAGAGAAGCCCGAAAGACAGCTCCTCTTTCTATTGAACGCTATCATTTGAATAACGATATCTATCTTGAATATAAAGCATACAGTTCTGATTCTGCACTCCATTATCTGAATGAAAACTTGCTGCTTGCAAGACAGTTGAATGATAAAGAGAGAGAACTTAAAATTCAATTGGAGTTATCTTATTTGTTATCTTCCATCGGAATGTATATGGAAGCGGCAGATATATTAAATTCCATTGATCGCCAGACCCTTCCAACATCTCTTTTGGGCCATTATTATACATGTTATGAACATGTATATTCTGAAAGCGGGAGCCGCACAACCACGATATAAAATGTTTGCTTCCCGCTATGTAAAGTTGAGTCATGTATATCGGGACTCTATGGAGGTTACTTTAGATTCGTCTTCGGCTACTTACCTGTGGCTGCGTGAGACACAGCTAAGAGAGGCCGGAAAATATGATGAGGCTATGGAATTCAGTGACCGCCGACTCGCAGAAGCTTCTTTTGGCACTCCCCAATATGCATTGGTGGCTTATCAACGTTTCCGTCTTTTTGAGAGCATGGGCAAGAAAGACGAACACTTATATTATTTAGTACTTTCAGCTATATCAGATGTACGTTCCGCCATTAAAGAACAATCTTCTTTGATGGTACTGGCACAAGAACTGCATGGCAAAGGAGATTTGAAACGTGCCTATGACTATATCAATTTCTCATGGGAGATATCACAATTTTATAAAACGAGGTTGCGGAGTTGGATGAATATCACTCCGCTTTCCATGATTAATGGGAATTATCAGGATATTATCAAGCAACAGAATCGGGAACTGCTGATTTATATTACGTGTGTAGCCTTGTTGGCACTACTGTTGGTGGTAGCGTTAATCTATATTTACCGTCAGATGAAAGCCCTTTCCATCGCCAAAAAAGGATTGCAGGAAGTAAACGAACGGTTATTCTCTTTGAATGAAGAACTCGAAGAAGTGAACCGCCATCTTCGTTCCACCAATCTGGAACTTTCAGAGTCCAATCTCATTAAAGAAGCCTATATCGCCCGTTTCTTTAAATTGTGTTCTGTATATGTAGACCGTTTGCAAGCATACAGAAAGCTGGTAAACAAGAAACTGCAACGTGGGCAAGTGGCAGAATTGTTGAAAATGACACATCTTAGCAATGATATTGTAACCGTTGAAGTGCAAGAATTGTATGCGAACTTTGATTCTGCTTTCCTGCATCTCTTCCCTAACTTTGTGGAATCGCTCAACGAATTATTGTTGCCCGAAGAACAGATTGTCTTGAAGCCGGATGAATTACTGAATACCGAATTGCGTATTTTTGCTTTGATACGTTTGGGAATAAAAGACAGTTCGCAGATTGCAGAGCTTCTGCATTACTCGGTAAATACGATCTATAATTATCGTTCAAGAGTGAAGACCAAAGCACGTGTTTCACGAGATGATTTTGAAGATTTGGTGGCAAAAATCCGTTAATAAAATCTGTGCCGAATCTACCTTTTAATGTGAGCTTGTTAAGTATTAATATGTTTATTATCAGATAGTTATTTCTTTGAGTGGATTATGCATTTCCACTTATATTCCCTTTGCTATTTTTTATCGGGGCATTTCCCTCTATTTTTGTCATAACCGAACGGAACGAACTGATTCCGCTTTCGGGAGTTCTTTTTTTATTAACCTTTATAGAAATACAAATGAAAAATGAATTACTGCATTTTTTTGTTCCGGAAAAAGGAAGAACAAAACGCCGGCCTATAAGCTGGATCTGCTGTTGGGCTATTCTATTGGGGATAGTTTGCAACGCTTGCTCTGACGATGATCCTGTGAAAAAGAATCCTTACCTGCAAGTAAGTACTCGTGCCATGCTGAAAGAGGTGGTAGAGGTCAAATTCAACAACATTGATGGAAATACCGATATTACTGTCGATTTTGGTGACGGGACGGTCAAGGAGGGGAAAGCTGCCACCCCTATCACTTATGCCTATACTCAGAGTGGTGACTACACGCTACACGTTACGGCAGGTCAGTATGAGGTGCAGAAGAGAATCCGCATCTATAATCTATTGGCGTTGACGGAGGCGATGAAGCAATTCAGAGAGCCGGATAACAAAAAAGTATGGGTCATGACACACCGGGCACATACGTCCGACAGGACAGTTCCCGAAAATTCAGTCTCTTCCGTAGAGGATGCCATTGATTCTGGAGCTGAAGTGATCGAGTGTGATACTCATGTGACAAGTGACGGAGTAGTAGTGGTTTGCCATGACCAGACGATCAATGCTACAACGAATGGCACGGGGGACATCACGAAAATGACCTATGCGGAAATACAGAAGTACAACTTGAAAGACCGGAACGGTCGGGTGACTGATGAAAAGATGCCTACTCTGGAAGAGTTTCTGAAAGCAGGACGCGGTAGAATCTATTACAATCTCGACTACTCTCCGCGTACAGCAACTTCGCAACAAGTGGTGGATATCGTGATGAAACTGGATATGATGGAATCTGTATTTTTCTATTGTAACAGTGCGCAGAAGGCGGAAGAAGTATTGGGTATTACTCCCAAGGCACATGTGTATACATGGACAGGAAGTCATAAACCGATGATAGGATTACCGGGCAACTACTTCGTGCAATACAGCTACCTGACGAATGGGAAAAGCACTCCTTTGGGAAGTTCAATCAATGATGGAATGCTTGCTACGGTGAATATGCTTCCTGCCAGTGGCAGTAGTGTGTCCGAATGGACGTTGAACGAGACTTATCTGGATGAACTCTTGCAAATCTATCCGATGGTATGTATGATACAGACGGATTTACCGGACTTGTTGATTCCGGCATTACAGGCAAGAGGGCTTCGTTAACTTTATCATCTAATATAAAAATCATCTATTTATGAGAAATATTTATTGTAGAACGTGTACCTGTCTGTTAGGTATAGTGCTGATGCTGTTTTCCGGCATCCAGGCAAGAGGAGCTTCTTGGGAAGTGCAGCAGGAACGTAAAATATCCGGTACGGTGATCGATGAAAAGGGGGAACCTGTCATCGGAGCTTCGGTGGTGGTTGTAGAGACAAAGCAAGGTAGCATCACCAATATGGACGGTAAATTCCAGGTGAGTGCTCCGCAGAACGGACATTTAAAAATCTCTTATATCGGTTATGAAACACAAGAAGTGGCTATCAAGGACCGGCAATTACTAAAAATTGTGTTGAAAGAAGAATCCACTGCTTTGAATGAAGTGGTAGTGGTGGGTTATGGTACGATGAAACGGAAAGAAATGACTTCGGCTATTTCGCATGTCGGTGCGAAAGACCTGAATCAAATATCCAGTCTCGATGCTTCCATGTTGTTGCAGGGAAAGGTATCCAGTGTCTCTGTTTCCAATACGGCTTTGGCCGATCCGAATAGTACGGGAAGTATTCAGATTCGTGGTATATCATCACGTAATGCCGGGCTGGGTCCGTTGATTGTTGTAGATGGAGTGCCGGGAGGTGATATGACGAATATTAATCCTGCGGATATTGAATCTATCGATGTATTGAAAGATGGTGCCGCTTCTGCTATTTATGGTACACGGGGTAGCAACGGTGTTATTCTTGTTAATCTGAAAAAGGGAACCCGTGACGGGGAAGTGCATACTACTTACAGTGCTGCCGTCACTTTCAATAAAGCAAAGAAAGAGCTGGACATTATGAATGCGGAGGAATATCGTGCTTATCGTACGGTGTCTAATCCACTTTCTGATATGGGAGCCAGTACAGACTGGTTTGATGCCGTTACCCGTTTGGGAGTGACACACATGCACACGTTAACCTTCTCCGGAGGTAATGCGAGGACCAATTATCGCGTAACAGCCGATTATCGTAAAGCGCAGGGAATCGACCTGCGTTCCGACCGTCGGGAATATGGTGCACGTGCCACCATCAGCCATACAACGAAAGATGGCTTGTTTACGTTCGCAGCCAATATGACTCCCCGTGTCATCGACCGGAACAAGTCAGCCAGTGTGTATGGCAGCGTTATTAAGAATAATCCGACGATGCCGGTTTATGATCCCGAATCAGCTAATGGGTACTATCGTTTTCCGTCCGGAGGAGATAGTTCGAATATTGTTGAGCAATTGAATGAGGAAGAAAATGGTACGGAGATTAAATTGTTGGAATGGAATGCTACTGCTGCCGTTAATTTGCTGCCATTGTTTAATCCTGCAAACCCGAATATGGTCTTGAAATCGCAGGTTACTGTTTCACAGTATCAGGTGGATAAGTTCAACGGATGGTTCATACCATCTACTTACGGTCCTAATGTGAATTCGGGCGTTGCCGGAAAAGCGAGCCGAGACTTTGATAAAAACACCAATAACAATCTGGAATGGGTGACCAACTTCTCTACACGTATGAAGGATCACCAAATCCGTGCAATGGTGGGTTATAGTTATAATTACGGTGTAAGTTCGGGTATGGGAGCCGAAAACTGGGATTTCTCTTCCGACGGCTTGACGTATAATAATCTGGGCTCCGGTCTGGAAGCAGCCAAAGAGGGAAAGACCATGATGAGTTCTTATAAGAATGACCATAAACTAATCAGTTTCTTCGGACGTGTTAATTATGACTGGAAAGAGCGCTATCTGTTTACTTTCTCTTTACGTCACGAGGGCTCTTCCCGCTTCGGTGAGAATCATAAATGGGGTAATTTCCCGGCTGTATCTGTCGGTTGGCGTATCTCGGATGAAAAATTTATGAAAGGATTTTCATGGATTGATGACTTGAAAGTGCGTTATGACTATGGTGTAACCGGTAATCAGGAAATTGGTAACTACCAGTCTTTGGCTACTTATAAGGCTTATGGCTGGTATCAGTATGGCGGTAACAACTTCCATGTATGGGGGCCGAGTAAGAATGTCAATTCGGAACTTCGTTGGGAGAAGGGACACAACCAGAACATCGGTTTGGACTTCTCGCTCCTCAAACACAAGGTGACCGGTTCATTTAACTATTTTCACCGTAAGCAAAGCGACTTACTCGGTAGCTATTCCGTATCGGTTCCACCTAATTTGTTCTCTACAATCTATGCCAATGTAGGTACATTGCGCAATACCGGTTTCGAGCTTGATATAACAGTCAATGCTGTCCGGACAAAAGACTTCACTTATAGTTTCACATTAGTGGGCGCTACTAATAATAACAAGTTTGTCAGCTTCTCCAATGATGTGTACAAGGGACAGAAATATTACTCCACCTGTAGCATGGCAAACCCCAATAATCCGGGATATTTGCAGCGGATTGAAGAGGGAGAGCGTATCGGTAACTACTTCACATACCGTTATGCGGGAGTGGATAAAAAGGGTGACTGGTTGATTTATGACAAGAAGGGAAATGTAATCCCTGTATCCCAAGGTACGGAAGAAGACAAAGCAGTAACCGGAAACGGTTTGCCGAAATTCACCGGTTCTATGACGCACAACTTCACTTACAAGAACTTTGATTTGACTGTTGCTCTCCGTGGTGCTGCCGGATTTGACATCTTTAACGTGCACGATTTCTATTTCGGATTACAGAGTATGAGTACCAATCAGTTGACCACCGCTTATTCGAAGAATGCCCATATCACAACAGGTAAGAATGTGATTACCGACTATTTCATCGAACCGGGTGATTACCTGAAGATAGACAACATTACTTTAGGATATACGATGAACCTGAATAAGAAGTACATCGAAAAGATACGCCTGTTCGGTACAGCTAACAATCTTTATACGTTTACGAAATTTACGGGTGTAGATCCTTCTACATACGAAGTGAATGGACTGACACCGGGTACTTTCGGAGGAGGATACAACTATTATCCATCTGCTTTCCAGTTTATTTTAGGTTTACAAGTAAGTTTTTAAAAGAAAAACAATTATGAGAATAACAAAATATATTATAGGATTGAGTATGATGGCAGGTACAGTGTTAGGCCTACCGTCTTGTACTGATCTGTCGGAAACGGTGTATGACCAGGTGATGTCCAAGAACTATTATAACACGAAACAGGATGTTATCAACGCTGTCTTCCGTCCTTTTGAACACATGTACTGCTGCATCTGGATACGTCATGAGAATGAAGAACTACCGGCAGACCAACTGATTACTCCTACTCGTGGTACTTGGTGGTACGATGGAGGACTGTGGGAAATGTATCATCGTCATCAATATGATGATATCAATCAGGGGGACTGGTTGAGTGAATGGGACAACTTTTATGTAGGCATTGGTCAATGCAATATGGTATTGGATGACTTGGCACAGTTGAACCCGTCTAATTTTGGTTTAAGCGACAGTGAATTTGAAAGTTTTAAAGCACAGCTGCGTTGTATGCGTGCCTGGGGTTATCTCCGTCTGTTGAATACACATCGCAACTGCATTTTAACGACCACGTCGGATCAGGCAGTGAACGAACTACCGGAAAACCGGAAACAAGTTTCTCCGCAGGTGATGTTCGATTTCATCGAAAGTGAATTGAAAGACTACTGTCTGACAGCTTTACCCTCCAAGAGTGGACAATCCGGCAATGGCAGCCAGCAGGGACAGTTTACCAAAGCTGCTGCGGCATCTTTATTGGTACGTCTCTATCTGAATGCAGAAGTATGGATCGGCCAGGCCAAATGGCAGGAATGTATCGATATGTGTAAACGTATCACTGGGGGAGAGTTCGGATATTATGCAATTGCTGATAATTGGTATGCACCTTTCGATTGGAATAATGAAATGTGTAATGAGGTAATCTTTGGTTTCCCCGGTTCTTATGGACTGACCAGCTGGCATCTGCAAAATGACAGAAGAACGGTTTACGGCCGTGGTTTGCCTTATGGCAGTGCGTATTACCTGAAGATAGAAGGAAATGGTGAACGGAATCCGAAATATGCACTTTCACCGAGCTATGACAACCAGCAACCACGCGAATTGTTTGACTATAGCTTGGGAATGGTTACCCGCAAATTTGTTAAATATCAGGGAGATATACGATATAAGCAATATATAAACACGGGTAATAACACACGTGAAGGTATGTTCTTTCTTGAAGGTAAGATTGCCAACTCCGCTGTCAGTGGAGGATATGCCAAGAACCCGGATAATCAATATGTGATTTATTTGCGTGACCAGGTCGGACGATTTGAGGGAAATGCAGAATCAGGCTATATCTCCAATCCGGCTTATAAGGAATCCAAGTTGGGCAATGGTGACTTCAACTCCGGGCTTTACTGTGTGAAGTATCCTTTCTATCCGTTTACCGGAGGTTATTATATCGAGTCTGACTACACGGAGATTCGTTTGGCCGAGATTATTTATTCGCAGGCTGAATGTCTTCTCCGTCTCGGACAGGCGGGTGAGGCTGGCAAGTTGCTGAACAGCGTACGTAAACGCAACTATGAAAACTTTACAGCGAATATCGCTTATCAGCCGGAAGGTAACGTTGTGCTCGATCTGAAAGAAATGTTGGATGAGTGGGGACGGGAATTTCTGGCGGAAAGTCGTCGGCGTACAGATCTGATCCGCTTTGACAGGTATCAGGAAGCATGGTGGGATAAACCACGAGATGCAGACGATCATTATGAGTTGTTCCCCTTGTCGCAGACGCAACTGGAACAGAATGAATATCTGAAACAGAATCCCGGTTATCCGGATATTTCCCGGTGAAATCGGTGAATTTGCGATTATTCTTATCTAATGTACAAGTTAAAAAAGAAAGAAAATGAAAAATAGATTATTCATAATATCGAAGCTATGTATGCTGGCTTTCATGATTCTGTTGGCACAGGGATGCCAGGAAGATTATGAGATGATAGACCCGCCTATGATGACGGATTACGATGACGATCTGGACGAAGAAGTGATTATGCAGAAAGGATTGGAGAGTTACTTTGTGACTCAATTCGGTGAAGGTGAGATGGATGGCAGTTCTTGGGAACAGGCACTGGATGCGGCTGGCTTCCGTAAGTTGTTGAGCGGTTCAATCGATCTCTCCAAGAGTACGATTTATATGAGTCAGGGAAAATATATAATGTCCGAAGAGAGTGGGCTTGGTGTAATCGTCCGCAAGGATGTCAAAGCGATTAAGGGCGGGTATAGCCAGTTTAGTGAAGGAACGGATGTTTCGGCACGTGATATAGATGCGTATGTGACAGTCATCAGTGGTGATGTGAACGGAAATAAGCAGGCGGATGCCGGTGATTGTGGTTTGTTGCTTGTCAAGAAAGGGCATATAGCTATTGAAGGGGTTACTTTTCAATATGGGTATGTGTCTGAAGCGGATGCGAGTACTACCGAATGTGGTAGTGGCATTTACGTGAGCGGCGGTGCCGGCGATACTTCTATTGAGTTGACCGATTGCGTGATTAGAGATTGTAAGTCGGGAGTAACGACTTCTGCCAAGCAGGGTGGCCCGGCTGTTTTTGTATTGTCGGGACAGGTACGATTGAATAAGGTAAGCTTGTTGGACAATACGGCTGCAGGTCGTGGAGGAGCTGTTCGTTGTAGTAGCAAGACGGCAGTGGTATTTATGAATGGCTGTCTGCTGAAAGGTAATTCTCATAACGGTTCGTGGGGAAATGGTATTCAGATGTCGGAAGGACATATTTGTATAAACAATACCACGCTGATAGAGAATATGGGGACGGGTGCCGCTTTGAACGGAGGAGGTAGTATATTGCTGACTAATAACACAATCATTGGAAATGCGAATGACAGTCATGGGGCTGTGCGCTGTGAGACGGGAGTTGGCGGTGATACGAAGTTTATTAATAATCTGTTGATTTCTGAAAATCCTTCGGCTCCGAGTTTTAATCTGAATGGTAGTAATTTTGAGGCTTTCTCGAAAGGATATAATGTGTATCAGCGTGTGACGGGGATAACGATGAGTGCGTCCGATACGGCTTATCCTAATCAGGTGAACGGTGCGCTGAATGAGGAGGGAGTGTATGTGTGGGATCTTAATCAGATTGGTTCGGTAAAAGGATATGCTACCAGGCAGGCGGTGATAGAAGTTGCGAAAAGCTTTAACCCGGTGGCTTCGCCTATTACTAATTTGGGAGAAGTGTTTGTGGAATGGATCGGTGAAGATGCTTTCGGAATAGACCAGCGGGGAGTGACTCGTAATGCCAATAAGATGCAGGCCGGTGCTTATGATGCTGTTCTGGCCAATTAAACTCTAAAACGACTGTAACATGAAGAAGATATTTTATATAATAGCTTTGGGCGTCGGACTAGCCGGATGCTCAAATAATGAGGATGAATTACTGTCAACGGGTAGTTTCCCCGAAGACCATGTAATCCGTATCATTACAGAAGTAAATGAACCTTTGTCGCGTGCAGGGTATGACGCAACGAATCTGGAACGTTTCGGATTGATGATCCGGAATAGCGAGAATGCTGCTTATAACTATCATAAGCAAATGGTTGGTTCCGGAAGTGCCTGGAGTACGTCCGACGGTCAGCAGATGCTTTGGGATGCGGAAAGAACGCCGGTGACGATGATAGCGTATGCGCCTTATATGAGTGAAGCCGCTCCAGATGCCTCTTTGGCAGTCAATGCTCTTACCAATCAGGCTACTGAGGAGAATGTGAAGTCCTCCGATTTTTTGTTGATGAAAGCAACAGTCGATCCGGAGCAGGATTTAACTGCGGATGGAAAGCTGAAAATCTCTTTGAGTCATGCCATGAGCAAGCTGATTATAAAAATCACAGTCAATGGAACGACAGATGCTGCGATGAATAAGTTAGGGGATATGTCTATCAATGGGGCTGTTGTTAATGGCATTTGTGATTTGTCGGCAACGGTTCCGATGGTTGTTCCTGCGCCAGATGCCGTGGTGGCTACTGTGGCTCCCTATAAAGGGACGGAATCTTGCGAATGTATTCTGCCTCCACAAAAAATAGCAGAGGGCTTCTCTGTGAACTTCAGCTATGACGGGAAACTGTATATCTGGACTGCAAAGGAAGCCATTGAATTGGAAAAAGGAGTGGAACATACTTTGACTCTGAATGTAAACACAACTGTCCGATTGGCTAGTAAGATGGCCAGAAATTGGGCAACCGGACAACTTATCGACCGGAACTAAAGAAGGAGGAGATATAAACTATGAAGATTACAAAACTGATATTGGCTGCCTATTTGTTGATGGGTATGGCGGCTTGTGATACAGATAAGGATATAGCTGTGTACAGTGAAGATTCCGGTGCTATTCAGATTGAAGCTGTAATTAATACCGTCTTTACACGTAGTAATCCCGATGCAACGGGAGATCTGCAGAAACAATTTAATGAGGGTGATGAAATTCAGTTAAGTTGTGAGGATGGATATCTGAATTATGTACTTTCGGAAGGAAAATGGGTGCCGACCGATAATTATTATTTAAGATGGGGGGAGGAACCGGTAACTTATTCGGCTTTTTATCCGGTAGTGAACGGAGCCAGTACGGCTAATTTTACGCTTCCCACAAACCAGCAACGTTTGGAAAACCTGGCTATGGCTGATTATATGACGTGTACCGTAGAGAATGCAACGGACGATGGTTCCCGTATTCTCCGTCTGGGTATGAACCGGAAAATGGCAAAAGTGATTATGACGCTTGCAGATGTAGGCGGACAAGCTAAGGTTCAGGGAGTAAAGATTGGTTCCTATCAGGGATATACAAACGGGGAAGTGGTATCGGGTACTTCTTTAATATCCCCTTTCATTACAGTTCCCGAAGGTGGTAAGGCAGGACAGGATGGTTGTATGTATACTGCCATTGTGGCTCCCGGAAAAGCCGGGACAACTGCTACCTTTGTCTCCTTAAACTATTTGGGCGAAGATATGGTGTTGCCCGGTATACCGGAACTGAAACCCGGAAAGTGTTATGAATTCACATTAAAAGTGGAAGGCTCGATCATAACTATCAGTGAACCGATTGTTTCTCCGTGGGATAGCGGTACTTTGCCGGGCGGAGATGCGGAAGAACTGCAACTGGCGGCTTACTATGTGAAAGAGCAACCTGCCGGAAATGCAACCGGTATGGATTGGGATAATGCAATGGGAGTAGATGCGTTACGCAACTTGTTGCAAACGAATAGTAACAGTGAAATTTCCAATGCTAATGCAGCCAAACTGGATGGTAAAAAGATTTATGTAGCTGCGGGCTCTTATGAGATTGCGAAAGAAAACTCCGGAGTGAAGATAGAATATAGCGGTTATAGTAAGCAAGTGGAAATAACGATTGAAGGCGGATATAATCCTTTAAGTACGGGAACGGATTTAACGAAACGTGACGTTGCTAAATATACGACTGCTTTCGTCAGAAATACGGGTAGTAATGCATCTGCTACAAATGACGGAATGTTTTGCCTTGGAAATCAAATAAATATAACTTTCAAAGATTGTGTTTTTGATGGACAATATAAGCAAGGTGATAAAGGAAATGTGAATGGATTCTATGTAGCGGCAGGTCAATCGGGCAATGCTATTCTGCAACTGAAAAATTGTGTCGTGAAAAACTTTAATCGTGAAAGTGCTTCAGATGCTGGTCCAGCTATTAAAATAGCCAAAGGAAATGTTTTCTTGGAGCATGTAGAACTTGTGAATAATAGAGGTGCTAATCGAGGAGGAGCCATTTTGGTAGGTAATAATAATGCTCCTTCATTATTCATGAATAATTGTTTGTTGCATGAGAATTATGCACCAGCAGCTTGGGGAACCGCTATACATGCCGGAAACGGGTATGTTTGTATGAATAATACGACTGTACTTGGTACGACAGGCACAAGTAATAATAGTGTTACTGTCAATGGAGATGCTTACTTTATGCTTGCTAATACTACGATTGTCGGCAATTCAGGAAATCCGAATGGTGTTTTCCGTGCAGGGAAAAATGCTTCTCTTGTGGTCAACTCTTTATTTGCCAAAGGAGCCGGAAATAGAACTATTTATGTAGGTAATATCACTTCCGGTGGATACAATGTATATCAGGCGGCAGATGCCGGTTGGGGAGCAGTTGCTACGGATACGGATTATTCATCTCAAACTCTTCCTATTGCTACTTTAACGGATGGCGTTTATCAATGGACTGTGACCAGTGTTATTGATGAATTTGCAACCAGGCAGGCTGTGATAAATGCAGTGAAATCCTTTGATGCAACTGTGGGGCAGCAATTTGTAGACTGGGTTGGTGAAGCCGGCTTTGGAGTGGACCAGCGTGGAGCAACCCGTAATGTCAACAAGATGCAGGCTGGTGCTTATGATGCAGGATTGTAACTGTGACCAAAATATAGTAGATATTGAATTAAGTAAGAAGATTAAATAACAAATGAAAGATATGAAGAAAAGCAAGTTTATAGTGCTTTTGTTGCTGTTCTGTTTGCAGTCAGGTTTCCTGGCTGCACAACGGGCGGAGCTCATTCGCAAAGATGTATTGAATCCGCACTTGGATAAGGTTTTAGTGGTGGCGCATCGCGGAAATTGGAGTATTGCTCCCGAAAACTCTTTGGCGGCTATCGATAGTGCTATTCAGATGAAGGTGGATATTGTAGAGATAGATATCCGTAAGACGAAAGACGGCGAGCTGGTTCTCATGCATGACGATACGGTAGATCGCACTACCAATGGTACAGGAAAAGTAAAAGATAAAACGTTGGCTGAAATAAAGCAACTCCGATTGAAGGATAAGGATGGCCAGTTAACGGAACATACTGTTCCTACTTTGGAAGAAGCATTGTTGGCAGCCAAAGGTAAGATTATGGTTAATCTGGATAAGGCCTACAGCATTTTTGATGATGTATATATTATATTGAAGAAAACCGATACTGCTGATTTAGTTATAATGAAAGGTGCTCAACCGGTGGAGACGGTGAAGCGGGAGTTCGGTTCTTATCTGGATAAGGTGATTTATATGCCTGTCGTAACGATTGATGAGGAAAAATCAATGAAGGTTGTTGAAGATTATATGGAACAGTTGCATCCGGTTGCGTTTGAGCTTTGTTACAGAAATGCTTCTAGTCCGGTACCTGCCAAAATGGAGCGCAGGCTGGCAGGGAAAAGTCTGATCTGGTATAATACTTTGTGGGCTTCTCTGGCAGGCGGGCATGATGATGAGGCTGCAAAGAAAGACCCGGATGCTAGTTATGGGTATCTGATAAACAAGTTGGGAGCACGAATCCTTCAAACAGACAGTCCGGCTTTTATGCTCAATTATTTGAGAAGTAAAGGGTGGCATGACTAATCACTAAGACTACATTTATGAATGATATAAAATTTTCTTTATGGACAGTAGGGTGGCTGTACATCCTATTCTTTGCAGGCGGTTGTAAATCAACGAATGATTCGATAGCTCCGGTTTCTTTAACTTGGGAAATGGGAAACTGCGATGAGAATGGCAAATATTATGAAAATTCATTTCTGCTGAAGAATATATCAGATACTCCTGTAGGGAAAGAATGGGAGATTTATTATTCGCAGTTTCCCCGTACTATCCGCCAAGATGCTTCGTCACCGGTTAGAGTGGAGC
This sequence comes from Bacteroides sp. BFG-606, assembly GCF_024788145.1. Taxonomy (NCBI): domain Bacteria; kingdom Pseudomonadati; phylum Bacteroidota; class Bacteroidia; order Bacteroidales; family Bacteroidaceae; genus Bacteroides; species Bacteroides sp. BFG-606. The sequence goes on from NZ_JANUIL010000001.1 coordinate 1,494,062, forward strand.
AGGTGAATGCAACCCTTTTTAAAATGTATCCGGGAGAGGGCTTTATCTCATTAGCTCCGGGAGATTCATTGAAAGTGATTTTCCAGTGTGATGGGGAAGTGCCAAAGAATTCGCATGCGCCCGAAGGAAGCTACTGGGTGAGCCAGTCGGGAGCATCGAAAGGTAAGCCACTTCCTGTAACATTGAATAACATACCATTACCTATGACGGAATGGCAAAGAACGATTGCCCGGAAAACGTACGAAACAAACCTTCGTTTGAACAATGCTATTACTCCGGAGTTTCGCTTGACGGATATAATACCTTCCATAAAAAAGGTGATTACTACCGGAGGTAATATCTTGTTAGAAAAACAACTAGCTTTGACTTTCCATGAGGATTTTGCCAATGAGGGAAAACTGCTAAAAGAGAAACTTTCCGGATGGTATGGTTTGGAAGTAGTGCCGGAAGCTCCGGTAACCATTACTCTGGATTACCTTTCTGACAAGAAGAAAGCAGTTAATGAGGAATATTATGAATTGAGTATCGACGGTCAGCAGATCAGGATTAGCGCTACTACTCCGCATGGTATTTTTAACGGAACGCAGACCCTGTTGGGGTTGCTGAAAGGACAGGAGAGTCCGTTTCGGTTGGAAGCAATGTCTATAAAGGATTATCCGGATTTATTATATCGGGGACAGATGTTGGATATTGCCCGGAATTATACAACGGTGGATCACTTGAAGAAACTGATTGATATTCTATCTTCTTACAAACTGAATGTGCTTCAGTTCCATTTCTCGGATGATGAAGGTTGGCGGCTGGAAATTCCGGGGTTGGAAGAACTGACTGCCATCGGATCACGACGGGGACATACTACCGATGAAAAAGATTGGTTGTATCCGGCTTATGATGGTGGATATGATCCGTGTGCCGCTACATCGGGAAATGGTTATTATACCCGGGAGGAATTCATTGATTTATTGCGATATGCAACCGAAAGACATGTGCAGGTCATTCCGGAAATAGAATCTCCCGGCCATGCGCGTGCGGCAATTGTAGCAATGAATGCGCGTTATCGGAAATACATCGATACAGACCCGGAGAAAGCGAAGGAATATCTTTTGAGTGACTTGCAGGATACTTCCCGATATGTTTCCGCACAGGCCTATACGGATAATGTTATGAATGTAGCCTTACCTTCCATTTTCCGTTTTATGGAGAAGGTGATTCAGGAAATTGTGAGCATGTATAAGGAAGCGGATGCGCCACTGACTACCATTCATTTAGGCGGTGATGAGGTGGCTAAAGGGGCATGGATGGGATCACCCTTATGCAGAACGCTCATGGAAGAACAGGGAATGGAAAAGGCACATGATTTGGCCGAATATTTCATTACCCGGGTGGTTGATTGTTTGCAACAGCATAATTTATCCTTTAATGGCTGGCAAGAAGTAGCTTTAGGGCATAAGAAAGATACTCATACTTATTTGGCTCAACACGCATCCGGTATCAATTCATGGAAGACTGTTCCCGAATGGAAAGAGGATGAAATTCCTTATCAGATAGCCAACAACGGTTATCCGGTTATTCTCTGCAATGTGAATAATTTCTATCTGGATTTGGCTTATGATGCTCATCCCGATGAACCGGGACATTTCTGGGGCGGATATGTGGATGAATCCAAAGCCTTTTCCATGCTTCCATTCGATGTCTATCGTTCTTCCCGTACGGATATGGCGGGAAATCCGGTTGAGATCAGTTCCGCAGGAAAAGGAAAAACGGCTTTGACCGCATCCGGCAGGAAACAGATAAAAGGCGTACAAGCCCAACTGTTTGCCGAAACAATTCGAGGATTTCAATGGGTAGAATATTATATGTTCCCTAAAGTGATGGGACTGGTAGAGCGTGGTTGGAATGCACATCCGGACTGGGAAACTCTTTCCGGAGCAGCAGAGCAACAGGCTTTTGACCGGGATCTGGCACTATTTTATGAGAAAATCAGTGTAAAGGAAATGCCTTATTGGAGCCGGATGGGGGTAAACTTCCGTTTACCGCATCCCGGACTCTTCGTGAGAGATGGACTTCTGTATGCGAATACTCCTATCGAAGGAGCACAGATATGTTATACGACGGATGGAACTGAACCGACGATTGATTCGACACTATGGGAGACTCCTGTAACGTGCCAGTCTGCTGTTGTAAAAGCAAAACTGTTTTATAGGGATAAGCAAAGTGTGACCAGCTGTTATTTACAGTAATTAGTGGAATAGTATAGCAGCCTTAGATACACAAGTTTTTTGTTTGTGTATCTAAGGCTGCTATGGATTTTATTCAGAAAGGCTTGGCTCATCAAGAAAGAGAAGTTCGAAATAAAAGAATGAAATGAACAATGTGAATGGATAACTGAGTGTTGGTCGGCTTATGATTGGTGATATAAATATAATAAATATTAATAAACTCATCCGCAACTAGGAAATATCCCCCATTTGAGAGTCTATATAAATAAAAGAATGAACTTATTTCTTATATCATAAATGAACATGAAATTCAAAGCAATGTTACTTGGCCTGTCTGTGATGGCTGCACTGCCTGCTTTTGCGCAGAAGCCGGTGTACTTGGACACAGGTAAGCCTATCGAAGAGCGAGTGAAAGATGCATTGAACCGGATGACCCTTGAAGAAAAGGTGAAGATGATTCATGCACAGTCTAAATTTAGTTCGGCAGGCGTTCCCCGCCTCGGAATTCCCGAAGTATGGGCTACTGATGGTCCTCACGGTATCCGTCCGGAAGTCTTATGGGATGAATGGGATCAGGCAGGATGGACAAACGATTCCTGTATTGCTTATCCGGCACTGACGTGCCTTGCTGCTACATGGAATCCCGAAATGTCTCATCTTTACGGGAAAAGTATCGGTGAAGAGGCGCGTTATCGCAAAAAAGACATTCTGTTGGGCCCCGGTGTGAATATCTACCGTACACCCTTGAACGGACGTAACTTCGAATATATGGGAGAAGATCCGTACCTCTCTGCCACAATGGTGGTTCCTTACATCAAAGGTGTGCAAGAGAATGGAGTGGCTGCTTGCGTGAAGCATTATGCATTGAACAATCAGGAATTCAACCGTCATACCACCGATGTACAGTTAAGTGATCGTGCCCTTTATGAGATATACCTGCCTGCTTTTAAAGCAGCTGTTCAGGAAGGTGGCACATGGTCGATTATGGGCTCCTATAATCTCTATCAGGGAGAGCACGCCTGTCACAACAAGCGTCTGCTTAAAGATATTCTTCGCGATGAATGGGGCTTTGACGGTGTTGTAGTGTCCGACTGGGGAGGTGTGCACAATACCGAGCAGGCGATTCACAATGGCATGGACCTCGAGTTTGGTTCATGGACGAACGGACTGTCTGCCGGAACGAGAAATGCCTATGATAATTATTTCCTTGCTTTCCCTTACCTGAAATTGATAAAAGAGGGTAAAGTAGGGACAAAGGAACTGGACGAAAAGGTTAGTAATGTCCTTCGTCTGATTTTCCGTACTTCAATGGACCCGCACAAACCATTTGGCTCTTTAGGCTCTCCTGAGCACGGGCAAGCCGGACGCAAGATTGGTGAAGAAGGTATTGTATTGTTGCAAAATAATGGTAACGTACTGCCTATCGATTTGAATAAAGCTAAGAAAATAGCCGTTATCGGTGAAAATGCCATTAAGATGATGACTGTGGGCGGTGGTAGTTCTTCTTTGAAAGTGAAATATGAGATTTCTCCGTTGGATGGACTGAAAAGTCGTGTGGGCTCACAAGCGGAAGTGGTATATGCCCGTGGGTATGTAGGCGATCCGACAGGAGAGTATAACGGTGTGAAAACCGGCCAGGACTTGAAAGACAACCGTTCGGAAGATGAGCTGCTTGCAGAGGCTTTGCAAGTGGCTAAAGATGCTGATTATGTTATCTTCTTCGGTGGCTTGAACAAGAGTAATCATCAGGATTGTGAAGATTCGGACCGTGCTTCTTTAGGTTTACCATACGCACAAGATAGAGTGATAAGTGAACTGGCAAAGGTGAATAAAAACCTGATTGTGGTCAATATCTCCGGCAATGCTGTGGCCATGCCTTGGGTAAATGAAGTGCCGGCCATTGTACAAGGCTGGTTCCTGGGTTCGGAAGCCGGAACAGCTCTCGCTTCCGTGTTGGTAGGAGACGCCAATCCTTCGGGAAAACTTCCTTTCACCTTCCCGGCAAAACTGGAAGATGTAGGGGCGCATAAATTGGGCGAATATCCGGGTAATAAGGAAGAACTGGCACAGTCTAAACATAGAGGAGATACGATTAATGAAATCTATCGGGAGGATATTTTTGTAGGTTATCGCTGGGCGGATAAAGAAAAGATCAAACCGTTGTTCCCGTTCGGACACGGATTGAGCTACACTACTTTCGCTTATGGAAAACCCTCGGCTGACAAGAAAACAATGACAGCAGATGATACCATCTCTTTCACAGTTAATGTGAAGAATACAGGCACTCGTGAAGGTCAGGAAGTTGTTCAGCTTTATATCAGTGATAAGAAATCCTCTCTTCCTCGTCCGATCAAAGAGTTGAAAGGTTTCCGGAAAGTGAAACTGGCTCCGGGCGAAGAGAAAGCGGTAACGCTGACGATTGATAAGAAAGCATTGAGCTTCTTCGATGATGCTAAACACGAATGGGTGGCCGAATCGGGCAAGTTTGAGGCAATGATCGGTAGTTCATCCAGGGATATTAAAGGTACTGTACCATTTGAGTTGAAATAGGTAGATGTTTGGTTAGAGATTTTTTTAAGGAGATGACAGAGAGTCTGGGTACTCGGAAAACGCTAAGTGATTGCAACAAATCGACTTAGCGTTTTTTTATTGCCTCATTTTCCCTACGCTTGCAAAAAAATAGTAAGAAAGCATACGAGCTTGCTAAAAAGGAAGCGGAACGCAATACTGTTATAACTCCTGCTTTCTTGCAGAAGTTAAACGCTACTTTGATGCGGACAACAGGGGGAAGGCATAATACAATAGGCGGCTCTTTCGATTCTTCCAGAGGTGAGTTCCGTTTGTGTGACGTTACGGCTGGTGTAGGTGGGCGTTCTTATATGGGTTATCAAAAAGTACCTGTTAAAGTAGAAGAACTTTGTTTCTTGTTGCAGGAACGGCAAAAGAATGTGGAAACGTTCCGTGAACAATACGAATTAAGTTTTAATGCTCACCTCAATTTTGTGACTATTCATCCTTGGGTGGATGGTAACAGGAGAGCAGCTCGTTTATTGATGAACTATATTCAATTCTGCTATCATCTTTTCCCCGCTAAGATTTTTAAGGAGGATAGGGCAGATTATATCCTTTCTTTACAACAGGCGCAAGATGATGAAACCAACCAGCCTTTTTGGGATTTCATGGCAGTGCAGTTGAAAAAAACACTGTCTTTGGAAATACAAAAATATAAAGCTTCTCACAATAAAGGATTTAGTTTTATGTTTTAATCTTGTAGGGCTTCTTTTGATAAGACTTCCACCCATTGTATATTGTGTTGTTTTTCATTAACGAAATCACCGTTACAGTAACGACTGTTGCATTTATTAATATCGAACTTATGTAATTCTCTAATAGTTTTAAATAAAGTTTCACCAGTTTCACCGTTAGCTGAATAGTTATAGACCAGATATTTATGGTGAAAGGAAACGCAAAATATAGAAATATTCATCCTTCACACTCTTCACCGTTCTTTTTATATGCTATAAGCTAAAGTAAATATGCTATAAGCAAAAACGAATATGCTATAAGCTAAAATTAATAAGCTCATAGCAAACGCTCCATCAAGTATTAACACTTGAGTTATAGGCCATTAATACTTTGTATCTAGGCTATTAATACTTGAGTTGTTGGACATATATACCCAAGACGCAGGATATATATATCCAACATGCTGGCTATATATGCCCAATACATTGGCTATATATACCCAACAAATTGGATGTATAGACACTTAATCTATACGATATAAGCATTTCCACGATGCTATATTGCTATTTATTTCTCTGCATTTTATCTTTGTGAAGGAGGTGAAGGATGGTTCTTTATTTTTTTATGTACCTCTTTCACCATAAACATTTGATTTAGAACTATTCAGCTAAAGGTGAAACCGGTGAACCTTCCATATGAATCTTATAGTAACAAGTAGGCTTTAGGAAGTTCTGCCTTAAGCTTATTGCTGTAAACTTCAATTTATACTGATTTTCTTTTCTCTTTTCTGATTTTATATTCTATCTTTGTAGTGCATTCCATTTTAAACCACGGCGGAGAACCTGCCGTATCAGTGTGGCGGGCTTTTTTATGCCCGTCCCATTAATCCTATATGGCGGTTTCGCACCCCCATGTAGGATGTTAGTGCACCTACTGCTGTCGTGGATAGTGGAATGCAATGGGACAGGCGGAACCGCTTCTTTTATTCCTTAAAACTACCTTTCTGTATCGCCCCATTGAACTTAATTTATTCACCATTTAATTAAAATTCTTATGGAAGAAGTTTTAAGCAACCAGCAGGCTCGTCCGGGGGACACGACGCAACTCATGCACGCTATCTTTTCATCCGATGATGAAATGATATCTTTTTATCTGACCCTCAATTGTTTTATGAATCCTGAAAGCTATCTAGTGGAACGAACAGATCGAAAGAGATTGCATTATAGTGCAAAAAAGTTTTCAACCTCCTTGCCTGTACGTTTCTTGTATTCCTCTTTCATCGACTTTTCCAATTGGACAAGACATTCCTTTTTCTTCTCCTTTGCAGTCTGAAATTTGGTGAGGACTTCTTCTCTTGTTTTCTTTGCTTTCATCATATACTTTCTTTGCTTTCTGCAAAAAAATAACAATTTCTCACTGATAATCAATTACATTCGAGCATTTATTTATTAGTTGTAGAGAATTTGACATTTAATGCATGTACCTATTTCCGTAGAACATATACATTCCTTGTATCAGAAAGTTGATGTATAGATAATGATAGATTGAAGCGGTAAACATCTTTCTCCGTCTTTTGGAGCGCGATGCTACATACTCTTTTTACATTCTAATAGAAAAGTGAGGTTATCGTTTACCTAATGTCAACAGACTTTCCGGTCCCATATTGAACAACAAGTCTATGATACTCAAATTAGGTAGAAAACTCAGTTTGGATTCGAAAACCTGATAGTAAGGTTGTGGAACAAACTCTGTATCTACTTCCCGGAAATCCTTTTTGGGATGGATGACTTCCCGAAAATCGGATTCTCCGGGAGCAAACTCCATCTTATATTCACTAGTACGCTCCATAGTGGGGTGAATATCTATCAATTCACAGACCATCCGGCATAGTTCTTCGTTGAAATCGATTAAAAACTCGTATTTCTTTTCGTAGAAGGGACGGAAGTCGTCCTTGTAATATTCAAAGAAAGGAGTACTGTTGTAGGCCGATTCGATGGCGTTCCAGTGCAGATGTCTCCAGTTGCCGTGGTCGGAAATGCGGATATCCTTCATTGGACACTTCAATGTGTCGGGTTTTACGGTTGGGATGGAAAGAGCTAATTCGCCGGATGGTCCGGCAATGGTACACCGGTTACGGTAGGTTTGTTTGATGTAGTGGTCATGTTGTTCTACAAACACTTTGTCATAAGTCAGAAGTTTGGTATAATATTCGACGGGAGCGAGATAAGCTGAAGATAAATAGGCTATTTTCATTTCTTTCATTTTAATTCGTTTAGGGAACTCTATAGTTGAGGATATTATTAAGGAGTTGTTTCTTTTATGAATCGGAAATCAGAAGATTATTCCACTGTTCTGAAAAAACGGTTCCATCGGTATCCGTCAAACAGTCCCGTGTCTTTTTCTTTGGAGAACCAGATGACGGAGGCTTTTCCGATGACATGGTCTTGCGGGACAAATCCGAAAAGACGCGAGTCGGAGAAGTTGACGGTATTGTTAGACCCCATCCAATAATAATCTTTTGTGAAATAACAGTGTTTCGTGGGCTTTCCGTCCACGTAGAGGGTATCGTTTTTTATCTCTGCCTGTTTGCCTTCGTGCATCACGAGCGTATTTCGTAGCAGGGTTATGTTCCAGGGATAGACACGTATAAATTGCCCCTTTCCGGGAACAATCAGCGGATTCGGATCAGTGTTTTCCTTGTTCGACAGAGGTTGAACGAAGCACTCTTTTCCATTCATCGCCTGTTCCAGCAGATAGTATTCATAACGGCTGAAACTGCGCACGTGGGTACTGTCATTGCTTCCCATCAATCCGTCGTTGGCGATGGAAAGAGTATGCATCAGTGAGGTTATCAGATTTTCTTTTGAGGCGGGGTACGAATAAAGTCTTTTCTTATCCGGGTTGAACTGTGCCTCGGGTGAAATAACGGAGAAAAGGGAATCAACAAATAAGGTGTCACCCGGCATTCCGAGGCAACGGCTGATATAGATTTCCCGGCGGTCGATGATAGGTTCCCGGATTCCGGCCGGATTATTGAACACTACGATATCTTGTCGCCGTACAGGACTTTCGCACCAACGATGATAGGAAAAGAGCGACATGAAAGGAATTCGCAACCCGTAACTCCATTTATTCACTAAGATACGTTCACCTTGGAAAATGGAGTTTTCCATACCGGTGGAAGGGATAAGGCAGGACGTAAAAGCAAATCCCCGGAGCAGAAGCACTACGACTACTGCTCCGGCAAATGCTAGTATCCATTTGAATTTACGAATGTTCATCAATATTTATCACCTTATCACTCTATTCTATCCGTACACTTATCAGTCTACCCACTTGAAGAGGCGGTTCCAGCGAATCTTACCGTCAAACCATCCACGGTCTTTGTCAAGCGACAGCCATACGACAATCGGTTTGCCCACTACGTGATCTTCGGGTACAAAACCCCAATAACGGGAGTCGGCGGAGTTGTGACGGTTGTCACCCATCATCCAGTAATAATCCATTTTGAAGGTATATTCATTGGTCTTTTCACCGTTGATGTAGATACCGTCCGGTTTCACTTCCAACTTGTTGCCTTCGTAGGCTACGATGCAACGCTCATAGATAGGCAGGTTGTCTTCTGTGAGGGTAATGGTAGCTCCTTTGGTAGGAATCCAGATCGGGCCGTAATTGTTGCGGTTCCATTTAGTATAAAGGTTCAGCGGATACATCTGTCCGGCGTATTCTTCCGGTTCCATTACTATTTTGCTGATTAGCTTTTTATTGCCAAGGAGAGTGTCATACATCTTTTTAGTCAATGGAAGATGATATACCGGATTCAGTTTGCCTTGTGCATTCCGGTTGTCCAGTCCCATATCCAATAATCCGCCTTCCCAGCCAGAGTCTTCTATCAGCATGGTGTCATCCTTGCTGATGCCTAATTCGCGCAGCATATCTTCCGGAATGTACGGGCCGGTAGTCTGTACGAAGTAGTTGAATTGCAGGTTCTCGGGGTTCTCAATCGCCTTACCGTCAATCATCACCTGTCCGTCTACAATTTGCAATGTATCACCGGGCAAGCCGACACAACGTTTCACATAATTCTCGCGACGGTCTACCGGACGCCACAGTACTTCACCGTAAGTACGCGGATTGTTTAGAATCTGTTTACGTCCCGCGTCATAGTAGAGGTCATAGATTGCACGTTGCTGTGAGCGTGTCAGGCTATCCATTTCAATCTGTTTGGAGTAGATGCGTTGTCCTTCACCGTAAGCCAGCGTATAGAAGTCCGTTGTCTGTTGGTAGTTCACTGCTACCGTGTCTCCTGCCGGGAAGTTGAAGACAACAATGTCATTTAGCTTCACTTTGCCGAAGCCCGGTACCCGTTTGTATTTCCATTGTGGCCACTCGATATACGATTTAGTATTGAAGACAGGCAGCGTATGTTGTGCCAACGGCATAGAAAGGGGAGTGTTCGGTACGCGGGGACCGTAGCTCATCTTGCTTACATACAGGAAATCGCCTACCAGTAATGATTTTTCCAGCGAAGAGGAAGGGATCTGGTAATTCTGAAAGATGTAGATATTGACGAAGTAGACAGCAACCAACGCAAATACGATGGCATCCACCCAACTCATCACACTGCGGACAGCCGGATTCTTCGACTTCTTCCAAAAAGACCAAGGTATTTTCTTTGTGATATAAATATCGAAAATGAAAGGAACAATAATCAATCCCCACCAACTCCGTACCCAGAGAAGGAAAGCGAGGTAAAGTAGAATAGCAATGGCACATTTGATCCATTGTGCGCGTGTGGCTTGTCTCATAATGTTATATTTGTTTAGAACTAGCTTCTGAAATCTTAGTCGTTCAAGAATGGGAATAAATCACTCATGCCCAAAAAACCTTCGTGTGTGGCAGTATATTCGGCTGCCAGTACGGCTCCCAATACAAATCCGCCACGGCTTTTAGCATCATGTGTGATAGTTATGCTGTCTACATCAGATTCATAGCGAATGGTATGAAGGCCGAACACTTCTCCTTCGCGGATAGAGGCGATAGGAAGTTCATTAGGCGCGCAATCGTTGGTTCCGCTAATGGTTCCGTCCGGTGCAAGGAAAGTTCCTTCCACCCATTTGTCCTTACGGTCCATCTTTTCCAGAATACCTTCTGCCAGTGTGATGGCTGTTCCGCTAGGAGCATCCAGTTTATGAATATGATGTGTCTCGCTCATGGTGACATCATAAGTGGGGAACTGGTTCATAATTTTAGCCAGATACTTGTTGACAGCAGAGAAAATGCTGACTCCCAGACTGAAGTTGGACGACCAGAACAGTGTTTTGCCTCCTTCAGTACAGAGCTTTTTGATTTCTTCGCCATGCTCGGCCATCCATCCGGTGCTGCCGGATACCAGTTTCACACCGGCTTTGAAAGTTTTTATATAATTGCTGTAAGCTACCATCGGATTGGTAAACTCAATGGCCACATCGGCCGATTTGAACGCTTCGGATTCGAAGTCATCCTGATTATTGATGTCAATGATGCAGACGATTTCATGTCCGCGACTACGGGCAACCTTTTCTATCTCTTTGCCCATCTTTCCGTAACCGATCAGTGCTATTTTCATTGTTTTCTGACTTATATTCAAAATAATAGTCGCAAAGATAAGATTTTTATTACATTTGCAGCGCACATTAACGTCTTGTTAACATGGAACATCTTCTCCACTACGTGTGGAAACATAAATTATTTCCTCTGAAAGTACTGCAAACCACCAACGGCTTACCGGTAGAAGTGATTGATTCCGGTCTGCAAAACCCGAATGCCGGTCCCGACTTTTTTAACGCGAAACTAAAGATTGATGACACCTTATGGGTAGGGAATATAGAAATACATACACATTCTTCTGATTGGTTTCGCCACGGGCATAATTGCGACAAAGCCTACGATTCTGTAATTCTCCATGTGGTGAGCGAGGTGGATACGGAAATAACCCGTACCAACGGTGAACAGATACCACAACTATTGCTGACTTGTCCGGAAAATGTACAATCCCATTATCATGAACTTTGCGTAGCCGATCATTATTCGGCTTGCTATCCCATCCTTGCCTCTCTTCCCAAACTCACTATCCATTCCTGGCTGACCGCTTTGCAAACAGAGCGTTTGGAACAGAAAGCACAGTTAATCATGCATCGTCTCGAACTTTGCAACAGTAATTGGGAAGATGCTTTCTTTATCACCCTTGCCCGTAATTTCGGTTTTGGATTGAACGGAGATGCTTTTGAAACGTGGGCGGAATTGTTGCCATTTCGTGCGATGGATAAGCACCGGAATAATTTGTTTCAGATAGAAGCTTTCTTCTATGGTTTGGCAGGGTTGTTGGAAGACACATTTCTGAAAAAGGAACAGGAGGACGAGTATAGTATTCGTCTTTGTAAAGAGTATCGTTATCTGCAGCGAAAATTTGAAATCGGGCAGGGGATGGATGCTACTTTATGGCGTTTTCTCCGGCTTCGTCCGGAAAACTTTCCGCATATTCGCTTGGCGCAGTTGGCTTATCTCTATCAGAAAGGAGATAAGCTGTTTTCACGTTTACTGGAAGCGGATACTCTGACGGATGTGAGAGCTTTACTGGATACACGTACGTCTTCCTATTGGGAAAATCATTATTTATTCGGGCGACTGTCTCCACAAAAGGAAAAGACGATGGGAGAGCGTTCCAAAGATTTGATTATCATTAATACGGTGGTTCCTTTTCTTTATACCTATGGTTTGCACAAGACGGATGAACGAATGTGTGAACGTGCCTCACGTTTTTTGGAAGAATTGAAGGCGGAGAGCAATCATATTATCCGTTCGTGGAGCGATGCCGGACTTCCGGTAGTCAGTGCGGCGGATAGTCAGGCACTGATACAGTTACAAAAAGAGTATTGCGATAAGCGGAAATGTCTGTACTGCCGCTTCGGTTATGAGTATTTAAAGCATACAAAGATTTAGTTCTTAAAATAACCAAGATGCCAAACTTGTCATTATCTTTGCGTCGTCAATTAAACTCTTAATTTATATAGTGTTATGAGAGCTAAAAAGTTTGTATGCTGCTTGCTGGCTATGATGCTGCTCGCAGGCGTTTCGTTTATCTCCTGCGGTAATAGTTCTAAGGCAAAAGCCGATAATGAACTGACTACACAAGACGGTGAAGATTTCAAATCCTTTCTGGATAAATTTACTTCCAGTGCAGCCTTCCAGTATACTCGTATCAAGTTCCCATTAAAGACTCCGATCACTTTGTTGGCAGATGACGGAGAAACCGAGAAAACATTCCCTTTCACTCGGGAAAAGTGGCCGTTGCTGGATAGCGAAACAATGAAGGAAGAACGTATCACCCAGGAAGAGGGAGGTATTTATGTTTCCAAGTTTACGTTGAATGAACCGAAGCATAAAATCTTTGAAGCAGGCTATGAAGAATCCGAGGTTGATTTGCGTGTCGAGTTCGAATTGCAGTCGGACGGGAAATGGTATGTGGTAGACTGCTATACAGGTTGGTATGGATATGACTTGCCGATTGGAGAGTTAAAGCAGACTATTCAGAATGTGAAAGAAGAAAATGCCGCATTCAAAGAAATACATCCTTAGAAAGGAGAAATAAGTATTAAGTATCAAGTATTAAGTATTAGCCAGTCATTTGATGTTAATACTTAATACTTGATACTTAATACATGATATTGATTAGGGTTCTCCGACATAATATCCCAGTTCGGATTCTTTTCCATCCACCATCTCTCTGACAATACCGTTCTTGGTGTTGAAATCCTGATAGAGTTCCTCATAATCACGTGTATAGTCTGCATCGGGGACTACGTTAACATCAAATTTAAGTTCGGCTCTTCCGTCGGGGAGCATATTGCCGAAAATCCGGATGCGGTGAACCACCTCGCCTACATTCTTAATGCTGTTGTAGGTTGCCTTGAATTGTCTGATTCCGTCTTCGGGAATGATGATATGCGAACTTTTATCCAGAATGATACAGCCACAGGAAGGTTGCATTTCTGAAATGATTAACGGAGCATCTCCTGTATTGGTGATAGTAAACATGATATCGAGCTGCTGACCTTGCTTGATGGGGTAATAGTGCCTGACCGAATCCTTTATCGTCATGCTTGTGGGACGTACTTCCTTCCTACACCCTGTAAAGCAGAGCGGAAGTGCCGTCAGTAGGAAAATATAGAATATGGATTTATTCATTGTTGCCATTTATTTTTATTATATCACTTTTTCAGCATCTAAGGGATGAATGCAATTTCATCGATACCTATTTGCGCTTCCGGTTTCTTTAAACAACTGATTTTGATGCTTAGTTGTTCTGCTCCGTTCAGGTCTGCCGGAACGGTGGCTTTTATCATTTCCCCTTTTTCCGGAGCGTCTTCCGGTTTCAGGTCTATTGTTTTATAGGCTATTCCGTCTTTCAACAGTTGAATTTGTTGTGGAGCATAGATGCGATGCCGGGGAAGATTCAGAAAGCTGATATAGAATGTTCCTGATGTGTTGATACCTTTCACCGGCAGGTTGATGGTACATTCTTCTCCCGGAATGATTATCCAACCGCAATGATAGTCTCCGGGTAAACCGTGAGTGCCATCAGTCAGTTTCTTGGAATCAATTTTATTCAGTTTAGGAGTTGCTGAAGGATTGAGTCCTAAAAACAAGTTTTTCTTGATGTCGGAAGAAAGTAGGTATTGTTCCCATTCCTTTATATAATAGTCGATCTCATAGGCTGACTCATTATAATATTCCATTCCGGTAAATGCTTTGTGTTCTTTGAGCTGGGTGATCCATTTTCGGGCTTGGGGAACCGGCTGGATCTCCTTTCCATTCCGTTTGGCATATCCGTAAGCATCAAAGCCGTGGTCACGTCCTAATTCCAGGCGTGTGAAAGACAAAGCAGTCTGAAGTTCGTGCAGCTTTTTACGCTCTTTCCCTTTTGCTTCGGAAACAAAATCTCCCATTTCATCATAGAATTTGATGAATTGATCCGGATAGAGGAATGCTTTTTCTGATTCTCTGATACCGGCATAAAGTCCGAGCCGTTTTCCGGATTGGGCGTTGTTCTCCAATTCAGTGTAGTAATCGTATAGCCATTTTTTTGATACTGGATATTCCTGATTAAAGTAACTTCTGATTAAGTCATCGACCGGGAGTTCCGGGTTGATAAGGAGGGAGGATAGTACAAAAGTCCTCATTTCATCGAAAGAGGAATAGCTATATCCACTTCCGTTGAAGAATATACCGCTGGCTCCATGTTGTTTGAAGAATTGGAGTCTTTGTTGGGCTATCTTTAATATGGGAAAAGGAGTGAGGTAGTCGTCGAAGTTGTTGATATAGTCCCATATATAGATGTTATTCGTCACTTTCTTCCAGTTGTCGAGTTGGTCGGCAAATTTCTTGTCTTGCTCATCCTTGCCGTCTGTCCGGCGAAGTGGGTAGTCGATGGCGCTGACGATTACTCCGGTGTTGGCGGGGAGTTGTTTGTCGGTGACCTGTTGTGTGGTCAGATAAGAAGTCGTAAAGAAAAAATGCTTGGGAAAACGTTGTGAAAGGCGGATAATAAGTTCCGTAACGGCCGGAGTGGCATTCTTCTCCATGTTTCCCAGTGCGGTGCAGGTGGCACATGTGCAGGCATACGGAGCATCATCCGGGGCTATTACAAAACGGGAATTTCCCTTTTCACCGAAGTTATTTACAATATAACTTTCTATCTGGCGGTACATGTCCTCGGAAGAGAAACACAGTTGTGAGTCATCTGTCTTTCCATGAATGGTGGCGTATACTTTTTCCGCTTCTTTTCCCAATACTTTCCGCAGGTTGTGTCCCCATATTCCCCAGCTGTCGTCGAAGTTGTTTAGTCCGATCACCCCTGTATGATCGGGATTCAGACCGTGTGGGGAATAAATGCTTTGGTAGTCAAATGCAAAGGTTCCACAAGTATCATTGAGATTGATAAGGGCGGGAGGAAGATCGGAGCCGTCTATACGCGGGTCTTCTTTGCTGATTTTCTTGATTAGCTGGTATTGCAGCCAGAGCATTTGTTTGTCGTCACTTGCTGTCAACCTTATATCAGCACCTTTGCAGGCTACTTTGAACCCTCTTTGTAAGGTGGGGTCTATCTGTATAATGATACGCCATGCATCCATCTCAGAAACACCAAAAGCTACTATTTCATCGTCATTTGCACGCTTTTTGAGATGCTCGTACAGGTATTTCGCCCACCGGGTGTCTCTGTCGGTCGGGGCTTCGCCAATAGTGACGAGATATCCTTCTTTCGATGGGAACATCTCCGTGCGTGCCTGCATACGGCAGCCGGATAAAAGGCAGCAAATACAGATCATTCCTGCCAATATGGGGCAAAGCGTGTCAGAATGAAATATAGACTTGTGCATAGATGTTATATAAGTTTTTATAGCGTGTCGATATGGATTCTATCTGGTTGGACGGACTTGTCCCTCGCACCGTATTGGTTTGGTTATAATAGGTGTTCCAGGTCCCCATCAAACCTATGGTTATGTTGGGACTTACCATATACTGGCCTCCCAGTCCCACCATGGTATTGGTGTGTGAGAAAGAGCCGGGCAGCGCATAGTCCAGTACGGCCGTTTCCGGTGCCGATCCGATGCTTGCCATGGCGTTGATATTTGTCTTTGTATCGCTCGCCGGGAAGTACTTGGCGCCAATCTGCGCATTGTAATAGAAGTTGGAGTTGAAGAAGTGCATATCGATTTTCGTGTTGAGACGAACTACTTCAATGGTCTTGGCTAATTCTCCGCCTACAGTGAGTAGGTTAGTTTTTGATTCATTCCAACCCGTAAACAGATAACCATTGTCTCCGGTGCCACCTGCAAAGAATTCATCGTTCCATTCATAACGCTTTGTATAGGCGGCTACCCGTCTATAACCCACATGCGCACCTATTTCCCAATCATTCTTGAGATAATGTCGTAAAGCGACATCAGCCGTTATATCCGGGAAATATTTGGTCGCCAAGGCTGTATTGGCCGTGAGGCTCCACTTCGGTGAGAAGTGATGCGTCCACTCACCTTGTACCTGAATGCCGACCCCTCCCGGTGTCTGCTCTTCCGCTTCCATGCTGTCGCTTGCCGAGCCACTTCGCCCTGCATAGTTGAGGCGTCCCGTATAGCTGTTCTTCTGGCCTTTTCGGGTATATTCGACCGTTGCAACAGAGGTAATGATATCTTCTTCTCCATAGCGTGCACGAAGATAGGTCAAGGCAATCTCATTCTTGAGCATCATGCTTCTAAGACCCGATAAATGTCGTTGGAAAGAGCGATATTCCATGATGGATGGCTCGTAGAACTTCTGGTAATAATAGGCAGAATCCGCTTGACGGTTGGCTTCATATACCACTCCCTTGGCGTACTTTAATGATTTGTTCTGACTGTCATAAAGCAAAGCAGTATCAAGAACTGCGAGAGCCTTTTCCGGTTCTTTGGCCTTTGTCAGTTGCAGGGCACGGTATTCACTGCTCTGTGAGAATGCGCCTATAATCTCTTTGTTGCTCGGGTATTTGTTGAGTATCGGCTTCAGGAATTCCAAAGAAGCTTCGTATCTCTTGTCACGTTCAAGCACAGTAGCTCTTTTTGCCTGATAGAACGGTTCTTCAGGATAATAATTGATCCCTTGTGCTGTGTATTTCTCGAATTCATCGTATTTCCCGAGTAAACCGGCCGAATTGATGGCATACCGTAATCCGAGATCGCTCGATGGATTCAGGCTAATTAGCTTAACAGATTCCTCGTATGCTTTCTTCGTAGCTCCGGCTTCCATACATTTCTTGATGTAGGGCACTGCCAGTTCCTCGTATCCGATGACATAAAAAATGCGCATATCCTCATCACTCTGTTCGATGGCAGATAGATACAGTTGCAAAGCCTCTTCGGTTTTATCCATTTTATCGAGAATAAATGCCCTTTTCAACGTGCCGTTTTCGTAATCAGGGAAGTGAAGAGTGATGGTGTCCAATGTTGCAAGTGCTTCATTGTAACGTTTCATATTGATATAGCAACTCAAGGCTTTTTCCCATGCGGCACCGTTCATATCATTGTCTATATGTTTTTGAGAAACGAACAATACGTGCGGCAATGCTTCTGCGTACAGACCGAGTTCCATCAGCTTTTCTGCTTTTTTCATGTGCTGTGCGCTCATGGCAAGCGTAATATCATAATCATCAGGATACATCTCATACATCTTTTTCAGCGTTGAATAGGCAAGATCATCCTCATTCATCTGGCGATAAAGCATATATTCTTTATAAAGAATTCCTTTATCATTGTTGCCATATTGTTTTTTAGCTTCTCTGATATAGAAGAGAGCATCGTCGGTATATCCTCGGGTGACGGAAGTGTTCAGCAGGTAGTCCAATGCTTCCTTGTTCTTATTGCCTCCTTCATAGGCCATGCCATATAATACATAAGGATCCCGTTGCTTTTCTGCACGGGCAGCCTCCATTAACAGGTCGTTATACATGCGCCGTATGGCAGGGCTGTTGTTCCTTCGCATTTGCTCGCGTATAAACACCAGTGCTTCCGGATAACGTGCCAATTCGCTGAGAATGCTTGCCCTTTTGACGATAAGCGCACCGCTTCCCGGTATGGCAGCCAAACCGTTGGATGACCAGCCTAGAGCGGCTTCCCGGTTTCCTTCCTGCAAATGCAGGTTAATGATGTCCAGATAATATTCTTCGTTTTGGGGAGATACTTTGATGAGCTCCGTCAGCTTTTCGATGGCCTCTTTCCGGTTACCACCTTTTTTCATTTGCTGGTAGCCTACCTCCATGCTGTAGATATAATCCTTCCTTAGAATTGTATCGTTCGGGTAAATTTGATTGATACGTTTCAACAGACGGTCTGCTTCCACATCGTTGTTCTGCTTGCGGTACAGTTCAATCTTTCTTCGCCATAAACCTCTCCAATACGGATTCACTTCCAGCAACTCATTAACGTAGCAAATGGCACTGGAATAATTCTCGGTGATGTCTTCTACATCTACCAGCAGATGTTTGGCATTGACGTTGTTGTAGTTGTCGTCTATCGCTTTGACAAGATGATAACGCGATTGGTCGTAGTTCTTTTCGTGGAACCAGTATTTTCCCATGAGCCATTCAAGGTCAGAAACATTCGGGTATTTCTGAAGGCCCTCCTCCAATAGCTCTTTCCCTGCTTCCCATTCCTCGTTCGCAAAATGCTCTTGTACAATTTGGGCATATTGCTCCGGTGTCTGGAATCCGTTGTCGGTCCCGGAGGAAGAGGTTATCAGTAAAAACAGACAACCTAATATGGTGATTTTATGGAGAAACTCTCTGCTCATTCTATCTTGTCTTTAATCTTTCTTGTTTAAATCGTGGCCGGTTCAGGCTTCATTGTCTTTATATCAGTATCGTCTGCACTTTCTTCTTTCTGCTTGAATCCCTTACGTTCCATGTTCTTCCACTTGAAGTCTCTATTGGTCAGATAACTAAGGTATCCTCTCAATGAGCAGAAAGTGATGATGGGATGATAGAAGATAGGTTCCAATATGGACGCAATGATAATCCATAGGTATTCATATCCTCTTTTATATAGCATCCCGACATAGTAGTCGTAGGTAATAACGACGATGGAAAGGAACTGGCAGAACGTATATATCGTCAGGTAAATCATCCATGCCGTGTTCCAGTTGACCGCTCCTGTAAAGGCCAGATAGATAAATACTATCAAACCGACGAACTCGATGATTGGCGCCAGAAACTCAAAAACGAACATATAAGGGAGAGTTAACATTCCCATTTGCTTATATGTCTTTTTGAAAATCATCTTGCGATGGATATTAAGTGTCTGGAACAATCCCCGTGCCCAACGGGTACGTTGGCGGTAGAGCATTGCCAGGTTGGGAGGCCCTTCCGTCCAGCAGCAAGTATCAGGAATCTGTATGATCTTATAAGGACGGGAGAAGTCGCACATATATCCTACCATACGGGTGATGAGGTCCATGTCTTCAGCAAAAGAGGGAGCATCGTATCCTCCGGCTGCAATCGCTACCGAACGGTCGAAAAGACCGAATCCACCGGAGACATTCGGCATTCCATTGATTGCGGACCACCCCATCTTACCAATCAGATAGGAGCGCATATACTCCAGATTCTGGAAAAGTGGAATCGGTGTACGGGGAGTTCTAACGTCTATGATTTGTCCGTCTTTCACGACGCATCCGTTAGCCATCAACATCGTTCCGCTGACTGCAATTACTTGTTTTTCTGAAGATATAATGGGCGAGATGCAGCGATAAAGAGCATATTTTTCCAGAATGCAGTCCACATCCGTGCAGATGAAATACGGATAAGAAGCAACGTTGATTCCTGCATTGGATGCATCCGCTTTGGTTCCTCCATTTTCTTTGTCTACAACAATAAGTCGGCTGTATTTCGGGTTGGAGGATTTGAGGAGTCTTCGGAACGGTCTGGTTTTGATTCGCTCGATATAAGCATAGGGCACTTCTACCAGTTCATAATATTCGGTCATCTTTTCCAATGTGCTGTCCGTACTTCCATCATTTACAATAACCACCTCGAAAAGCGGATATTCCAATGCAAGCATGGAGTTCACATTATCAATGATTGTCTTTTCTTCATTGAAGGCAGGAGCAATTACCGAAATACCCGGTGTATAGGGGGATTCCTTGATTGTTTTCCGCATATAGCTTTCCACATAGTAATCCTTTCTCCGTTTCAGAGAAATGAAAGAGAGGAAGGCGAATGTGACGAAGAATATCGCCAGCATGCTCGTATAAAAGAATACGAAATAATTGAAGAATGTAAATATTATATCTCTCATATTCTCTAATTTAACTGGTTGATTAACGGATGCTTGGTGTGGGCAAACAATATAGCTGTGTGGGAATCTGCTTTTCTCTCCAATTGATCGAATGTTTTCCTTCCCATTGCACTATACTCATAGAGGGCTTTGAGTATGACTCTCTTGGTTCCCCAGTTATCTGCTTCATCATAAGCGTTGTAAAGAAATCCTAAAGCCTTGTCGGTCTTCAGATCTGCAATAGCCGAAATGATTTGTCGTTTGACTTCTTCCGGTTGTACATTATACATTTCAATCAGCTTAGGTTCAACCTCTTTGTATTTTAGCTTACCTAAAGTCTTGATTGCTTCACCCCGTATTTCCACAGAACGGGCATTGAGTTGCTTCGCGAGAATTGGGGCACTTTCGGTTTCATGATATAGCCGGATTTCGTTGATAAAGAATATCTTAACGTTTTCTTCAGCTGAAGTATTCACCCATTTGATAAAGGTGGGTGTGTTATATCCCACTTTTTTACGGTGTTCCAAGATGGCGTGTAACTCCATCATGTCCCATTGCCTTAACTTCATGCCGATATCTTCGTCGAAGAAGCGGAACGGATCACCCTGACTTAACCACATATAAGTATAGCGTGCCGAGTTTCTTAGTTCTAGTTCACGATGATAGAGGAAACGCACCAATACCGCTTCAGAGGCATAACCATTGATGGACTGAATAAGTTTCAGAGCTTGTATCTTTGATCTTTTGGAACCGAATTGAAGTTCGCGTTCAAGGAAACGTGTGATTTGGAATACAGTTTGAATCGTTTGATAGTTTAGTTCATTGATCTCATCTTCATGCACACTCTTGATTTCTGTTAACAGTTGGGTGATAATGCGTAATTCGTTGGGTTTTGGGCGCTTTTTCGTATCATATTCTAATCTGTCAGCTATCTCTTCTTCACTCAATGTGTTGGAATCTAGTGAGATAGTTTTCATTTCTTCGTAATATTTATCAAACGCTTTATTGTATCTTCGCTTCTCTTTTCGCCTTTTAAATATACCATATATAATATGGAATAGGAGAAATAAGTACGCAATAATACAAAACATTACAGCAATTGAGCATATTCTTATGATTAAAGGATAGCCAATAAACTTGTAATATATCCAATAGAAATAATATTCTATGTAATCTATACCATACAGTACTTGATCCATTTCCCTTGATATATTTAGATATAAAACTTGTATATTCAGAATAAAAGTTCTATATTTGTTGTATTGAATGTTCTGTCTAATGCAAATATACGAAATAACTTGTATATATTATCCATTGTTTATGGACAGCTCTTTTGAGGCATATTTTAGCTCTTGTGATTATTTTCGATGGAAAGGATTGAAATTACAAATAAAGGAGGGTGGAAAGCTATTAAGCGTTAAATATATTTTTGATAAGTTAACAAATGGAGCCTGAAAATAAGTGTGATAAGCCAGGCTCTCATGCGAAACAGAAACAAACAATAAATTTAAAAATTAGATTAAGATGAAAATTAAAAGTTTGGTGTATGTCCTTATGGGGACAATGTTGGTTACTACTTCCTGCTCTGATAATGAGTTGGAAAAAGGTAATGATGGTCCGGGAACTGTTGATCCGGTAAATGCTTCTCCTCTTGTTAAAGTGTATGCTGATGAAAAAGGAGAAAACTTGCTTGCAGAAGACGTTTTTGTGAAAGACGGTTCTTCACGTACTATAACCTTAAATGTCCCTATTCATGCGGACAAGGTATATATGGAGTATAACACAGTATCAGGTGAGGTGAAAAAGGCAAGTTTTGCTTTATCTCCTGTTACTCGCAGTGAGAGCTATCCGACTGATTTTTCTTATGAAACCACTCACAATGCATCGGTTACTCTTTCTCTTCCTGAAGATGCAGTGAAACCGACAGCGGAGCCGACAGCCGATTATCTTTTTTATCATAGTACCGGTGTGGCAATGTTTGAAGATGGCTGGCCTAAGGAGTCTACGTGGTATGACGAGGATTTTAATGATGTAGTTTTTGAATATGACATAAAGGTTTCCGAATGTCAGAATGAAGAATTGATGGAGATTCAAGGTAGTAAAGAGGAGTTGTTACTGACTTTGGATGTTCGTGCGGTGGGTGGTCAGATTCCTACTCAGTTAGGAGTTGTCTTGGAAAACTTAAAGAGTGAGTATGTCGACCGGATTACAGCAAAACTTTCATTGAAAGGCGGACAAGGTACTGAAAGACTTCTGAAACAAGTACAACTTTCTACGGAATCGGAGGTATCGATTGAAGCAAGAGACTGGAGATGGGATCAAGATGATGCTGATAAAAAACGTTATGCTGGTTTGTCTGTGAATACGACTCCGGAAGAAGGAACGGTTATCAAATTGGATGGTTTATCTGGTTTGCATAGTGATCTTCTTGATGGGACACCGAGAGCTTATTTCCAAACAACAAAGGGAGCAATTAGAGAAGGATTGCCTATGTTACGTGCTGAAGTTAGACTGATAGGCAAGGATGGTTTGAAAGGGCAGGATAGAGAAAATCAACTAAAAGCATTCAGAGATCTTATTCTTGATACGCAGAGACAGAACTTTTTTATAGTTGTCAATGGTGGCAAAGAAATACACATGAGAGGTTATAAGCCTACTTCGGCTTATGCTGACTATGCTAAAGATGCAGCAACTATGAGTGGAAATGAAGCAATAAATGAAAATATTCCATATTGTAATATGAATGGTTTCGTTTGGGGTATAAAAGTTCCTGTAGGTACAAGACATGCGTATGAGAAAGTTGCTTTTGAAACGGCATACCCGAAGTTTAAGGATTGGGCAAAAAATAATGGTGCTTCATATAAAAACTGGTATGAGGATTTTGAACCGGAAGAGACCGTAAAATATTGGTAATACAAATTACCAGTTAATACATTATTTGAGATATTTTGTACAATTTGAACCCCTCTTTTCGAAAAAAGAGGGGTTTCTTTGTATCCGGAAGAATAATCTTTAAACTAATACCGTAATGACGAAGCGATTTTTTATAGGCTACAGTTTGATTACTTTTTTTCTCTTAGATAGTGTGATGCTTTTGGCACAACACAAAGCTTCTTTTGTGCAACAGTGGAAAATAGAAGATGCATCCCATGCTTTGCAGATAATAGAACGTGCAGATACATTAGAATTGATAGTTCCGGACGGACTGACTATGTGGTATCGGCAACGATTGGCAGGTGATTATGAAATTAGTTATCGTATCTGTATGGTGATGCAAGGTGGAAAGTATGATCGCTTGAGTGATCTGAACTGCTTTTGGGCTGCCAATGATCCTAAATACCCTAATGATCTTTTTGCCCGTAGTCAGTGGCGTGACGGCATCTTTAAAAACTACAATACATTAAACCTTTTCTACGTTGGATACGGAGGAAATGATAACTCAACGACCCGTTTTCGTCGATACAGAGGAGAGTACTATGGAGTGGCAGATGATAAGGTGAAACCGTTATTGAAAGAATATACTGATACCTCCCACTTACTTGTTCCCAATCAGTGGTATGAGATTCGGATTCGAGTGGAAAAGGGAATCACAACTTATTCTGTGAATGATGAAAAGTTGTTCCGCTATACCCTTGCGGGTGGTGAAGGTGACGGACACTTCGGTTTACGTCTTTTGCAGAATCATATACTCTTTACAGATTTTAAAGCGACCATACTTTGACTGATATACTGAAAACCTGATAAGACAATATTTCCATGATGAAACAACCTTTTACTAAATTTGGAGTGACAACTCTGTTTTCTCTTTTGTGCTCAGCATTCCTTCATGCACAAGTCGTAACAGATGAGCGGATGTTTTCTTTTGAAGAACCGCAAATCCCGGATTGTATCACCGCTACCCAATCCCGCCTGTCGGTATCTGATCTGCATTATAAAGATGGAAAACATTCGTTGGAATGGACATTTGAACCGGGTGGTATATTGGAACTCAAGAAAGATTTGAAGTTTGAGAAGAAAGATCCGACCGGCAAGGATTTATACCTTTCCGCTTTTATTGTGTGGGTTTATAATGAAGTTCCCCAGAATGCGACCATTGAGTTTCAGTTTCTGAAAGATGGCAAACAATGCACATCTTTCCCTTTTGGCATTAATTTCAGTGGTTGGCGTGCTGCATGGGTCTGCTATGAACGTGATATGCAAGGCACACCGGAGGAAGGCATGAATGAACTTCGGATGATTGCTCCAAATTCAAAAGGAAGCCTTTTCATCGATCATCTGATTACGGCTACTAAGGTTGATGCACGTCAACAGACAGCCGATCTGCAAGTCCCTTTTGTCAATGCCGGAACCACCAACCATTGGCTGGTTGTCTATCAACACTCGCTTTTGAAACCGGATATTGAATTGACTCCTGTGAACGATAAGCAAAGAGCAGAAATGCAACTGTTGGAAAAGCGTTTTCGTGATATGATCTACACGAAAGGGAAAACTACAGATAAAGAAGTGGAAACCATCCGCAAGAAATATGATTTCTATCAGATAACCTACAAGAACGGTCAAGTATCGGGAGTACCTGTTTATATGGTACGTGCTTCAGAAGCTTATGAACGGATCATACCGAACTGGGACAAAGATATGCTGACTAAACTGGGAGTGGAAATGCGTGCTTATTTCGACCTGATGAAAAGAATTGCCGTTGCATATAATAATGCGGCAAATCCGGTGATTCGGGAAGAAATGAAGAAGAAGTTCTTGGCAATGTACGATCATATAACCGATCAGGGAGTAGCTTATGGTAGTTGTTGGGGAAACATCCATCATTACGGTTATAGTGTCCGCGGTCTGTACCTGGCATATTTTCTGATGAAAGATGTGCTTAGGGAAGCTGGTAAACTTCAGGAAGCCGAACGGACATTGCGCTGGTATGCGATTACTAACGAAGTATACCCTAAACCGGAAGTCAACGGAATTGATATGGACTCTTTCAATACACAGACCACCGGACGCATTGCCAGCATTTTAATGATGGAAGATACACCGGAAAAACTACAATATCTCCGGTCTTTCTCCCGTTGGATTGATTTTGGTTGCCGTCCTGCATTGGGATTGTCCGGTTCGTTTAAAGTAGACGGAGGTGCTTTCCATCATCGAAACAACTATCCGGCTTATGCTGTGGGCGGACTCGATGGAGCAACCAATATGATCTATCTTTTCAGCCGGACGGAATTTGCTATTTCCGAGTTAGCTCATGAAACCGTGAAAAATGTACTGTTGACCATGCGTTTTTACTGCAATAAGCTGAACTTCCCTCTTTCCATGTCCGGTCGTCATCCGGATGGAAAAGGTAAACTGGTTCCTATGCATTTTGCTATGATGGCTTTAGCCGGTTCTCCCGATGGAAAGGAGGAATATGATAGTGAAATGGCTTCTTCTTACCTCCGTCTGATTTCAGACCCAAGTATTGAAAATGACTCTCCCGAATATATGCCTAAGGTTTCAAATGCTGAAGAGCGTAAGGTGGCAAAACTTCTTATAGAGAAAGGTTTCCGTCCGGAGACGGACCCGCAGGGAAATATAGCAATGGGATATGGTTGCATCTCTGTTCAACGTCGTAGTAACTGGTCGGCTGTGGCACGCGGACATTCCCGTTATTTATGGGCGGCAGAGCATTATCTGGGGGCAAATCTATACGGTCGTTATCTGGCACACGGCAGTTTACAGATATTGACTGCTACGCCGGGACAGACAGTAACTCCCACCACTAGTGGCTGGCAGCAGGAAGGTTTTGACTGGAACCGTATTCCGGGAGTGACATCTATTCATTTGCCATTGGAGCAACTGCAGGCTAAGGTGCTCAATGTAGATAGTTACTCCGGAATGGAAGAGATGCTTTACTCCGACGAGGCTTTTGCCGGTGGTCTGTCTCAACAGAAGATGAATGGTAATTTCGGAATGAAGTTGCATGAGCATGATAAGTACAACGGATCACATCGGGCACGTAAATCTTACCATTTCATCGATGGAATGATTGTCTGTCTTGGTTCGGATATTGAAAATACAAATACGGAGTTCCCGACAGAAACGACTATCTTCCAATTAGCGGTTACTGATAAAGCAGGGCATGATTATTGGAAAAATTATCAAAGGGATAAGAACGTATGGGTAGATCATTTGGGAACGGGTTATTATGTTCCGACTCCCATCCGGTTTGAGAAGAACTTTCCTCAATACTCGCGAATGCAAAATACAGGAAAAGAAACAAAGGGTGATTGGGTTTCTTTGGTTGTAGATCATGGAAAGGCACCGAAAAACGGAAGTTATGAATACGCTGTTTTGCCTCAGACGAATGAAGCTCTCATGAAGAAATTTGCAAAGAAGCCCACTTATAAGGTATTACGGCAAGACCGGAATGCGCATATTGTAGAGTCCGTTTCCGAACAGATCATTTCTTATGTGTTGTTTGAAACTCCTGAAACGACATTGCCGGGTGGTTTATTACAACGTGTGGATACTTCCTGTCTGGTTATGACTCATAAAGAATCTGCTGATAAGATTAAGCTGACGGTGGCACAACCGGATTTGGCTTTGTATCGTGGTCCAAGCGATGAAGCGTTTGATAAAGATGGGAAACGCATCGAACGTAGTATCTATTCCCGACCATGGATTGAAAATGCCAGTGGTGAAATACCTGTGACTGTAACGATAAAAGGGCAATGGAATGTAGAAGAAACTCCGTTTTGCAAGGTGATTTCTTCTGATAAGAAGCAAACAGTTTTGCAGTTCAGTTGCAAAGATGGCGCTAGCTTTGAAGTGGAGTTAAGGAGATAAAAGTCAGACAACAGGAGATCATTTGCTTTCCCTGATAGGGGAACAGTAGTTTCTCTTGGAGAAACTATAGTTTCCATGCCGTTGAAACTGTTGTTTCTCGGTGCTGAAACTACAGTTTCCCAATGCTGAAACTTTAGTTTCCCGGTACAAAACCTTTGGTTCCAAGCGTTGAAACTAAAAGTTTCCCCACGAGAAACAAAGGTGACAGCATTATTGTTGTCACACTGCTGTCACCTATTGCTGTCACAGTGTTAATTGTTAATAATCAAATCGTTAAGCAGCAATCGGTGACAGGTGACAGATATATAATTAAAATAATTGTATAGAGAGGTTAGAACATAAACATGGCAACGGCAACAATACGGTTGTTACATACGGCATGGGTATCTTGAATTTTCCCATTGGACGTATTGAGCGAACCATACCATGCAGAACTTAATGTATATTCCAACCCGAATTTCCAGTGGGGGACATTGTAGGTCAGTTCTGCTCCTGCCGTAACTAATTGGTTAAGGTCTGTTCCTGTTCCATAAAGTTTTGCATCATTTCCTTTGGGAGCATATAGTGCATCACTTGTTCCCAGATTCTTGGCATAGCCTACGAAGATTCCCGGCTTCCATTTTTTTCCGTAGACAACGTTGAACCAAGAGCTGGAGAAACGTATCGGAGTATATTTTTGTTCTCCCGTTTGTTCGTTGACAGACTTGATCCCGAATCCGCCCAAGCCGGAAGCTTGTGTCAGATTGGATCCTAATACACTCTTCGCAGCGATGAACCAGTCTTTGTTGGTGTATTTCACATGAGCTTCGTATGAAAGAGTTGTGATGCGTTCGTCTACCTTATATGTATCTTTATTTACAGTGGACTCCGTACGTGGTTTCAATGATAACAACTCAATGCCTACGCCGGCCAGCAAACCGCCATTCTTATAATCAGCTCCGACATAAAATTCGGGAATACAGCTTTGCTTCAGATACTTATGTGTTTTCCCTTCCGGTCCTTGTGAAGTATATTGTGATTGCCACACTGCGGCTCCGGTAAGTTGGAAATTCTTGTTTGTATAGCGATAACGAATTTGTGGCGCACGGCTGAAGGGTTGGAACGGTGCTCCTACAGAGAGATTAAGAATCTGCGGAGACACATCTCCGAATAACGGATGCCAGTTTTGCCCGAGCAATAAAGCTGATTTTCCCCAATCCAGATTCAAATAAGCATGACGGAGACGAATGACTGAATAAGAAGTACCTGTGCCGCGGAAGTCAACTTCTACTTTGGCAGACGTCTTGGCTGTTCCCAGTTTGGGACCGGCAACGTCTACTCCGAGACGTGAGTATAAAGTATAGAAGTTACTGTTGGGTGTTGAATTCAGATCGTTCCCGTCCGGATCGCGCACTTTGTCTTTCGGATACATATAAAACAATCCATCTACGGTTTCCTCGTTAGCACGACTATTATAATAGAAGTCAGTACGAATCTGTCCGTAGAACTTAAACTTGAAATCCTGCATTTGTGCGAAGCTGCCTGATACGGTTATCAGACAAAGAAAGATTAGAATGTATTTTTTCATAATGTGCTTGTTTATAAACGGGCGCAAAATTACGAAAAATTACTGGTTATTAGTTTATCGTTGATTAAAAAAGGCAAGGATTGCCTGATTATATTTGTTGAGGCTTGTGCTTTTATGAATTGCTTTCAGTGATTTTCTGTCTGCTTGCGGCATTAAATATTCCCAGAAAGTTTTCATTTTATTCAAAAGCTGTTCGTCTCCTCCTTCCAACTGTTCTGCGTATTGACTGTATACGCATTTATGCATAGATTGCAATTTCTCCCTCATTTCATCGGACTCAAGTGCACGGTTTTGTCTATATTCCAATGCTAATGCCGGGTTGGCAAGCAATCCCCGTCCTATCATAATTCCGGCTAATCCGGGAAACTGTTCCTGAATGCGGTGAATATCTTCTACGCCATTGATATCCCCATTATAGATGAGCGGATGTTTGCAGACTCCCTGAAAAGCTTCAAACGCTTTAAGGTCAACTTCTCCTTTATATTGCTGTTTTCCCAAGCGGGGATGCATTGCCACTTGTCGCAAGGGTAGCTCATTGATAATCGGAGCCAGTTTCAGGCATTCTTCCGAATCTTCCCAACCCAACCTCATTTTGATAGAGAAACTTATTTGTGGATATTCTGTAATCAGGTTAAGTAATGCCTGAACTTCTTCAGGATAAGGAAGAATACCGGAACCATTGTGACGTTTAGCCAGCATAGGAAAAGGACATCCCATATTGATATCGACTTCTTTATATCCCTTTTCAATGAATAGGGATAAGATTTTTTCTGCTTTCTCAAAAGAGGGGGCTATCAGTTGGGGAATCAGGTGGGGTACTTGATTGTTCCCGGGTTCGATTCCCCGGACATCTCTATGGCGGAATCCTCCTTTTTCGAGTCGTACAAATGGGGTGTAATAAGTATCTATACCTCCGAAGCAGGCAGCATGAGCATTACGGTAAAACACTTCGGTGTAACCTTGTAATGGGGCAAAATGAATAGGAAGAGTCTTTGGCATTGTTTTTATTTTTGTGCAAAGATACAGAAAAAGTAAAAGAGAGGAGCCTCGCGGTCCCTCTCTTTCTGATGTTAAATTGATTAAAGTCTGATTTTTATAAACGTTTTCTATGATTGAAGGTTAGAAAAATTGGGGGATATATTTTTATTCTACAACGTTTATAGTCAGTTCACGCACTACTTGACCACCTTGATGGACGTAGTTTGCATTGTTGGCTACGAAGGTAGCGGTATATGTACCGGTCTCTTCATAGGTATGTGAGTATATCTCCAACGATTGCGAGATATTCTTAATCGCTACACCAGCGTCAGGATCGCAGGAACCGTTGAGTAAAAGTGGTTCAGAGATTAGCCAACTATTTTTTAGTGTAGCTCCAGCCGCAGAGCTAGATACAATTATTTCCGTCGGTAAATTTGTTTTCCAGAATCCGGGGACACCGCCATCAACTGCTCCATACTCTCTGTCTTTAACTTTGTCCGATTGCTGGTCACTTTCATTATTTACAATGTTTAGTGGTGTGAAACCTAGATTTTTTGCATAGACAGTTTCTGATTTATTATTATTAAAAGCCAATTCTATGCGTATATTTTTAAAGGAAAATTTAGGTTGTCTAACAGCACCATCCTGACCGCCTTTGTAATGGAAAGCAATGGTGATTTGCTTTCCAAGATAAGACGACAAGTTCTTAATGTATGGATATGATTTGTCGTTATTTTCTACTTTCACCGGCAATTCATCTGTCGGTATTAAATAGGTCCAGTCAAATCCTTCCACTAGTTGCTTGTCTGCTTCGAAATTATTCTTGGCCATTCCCGGAAATTTATCGGAAATGAAAATGTCTAATGCAGTCTGCGGTGTGTTTTTAGGCGGCGCATCATATTGGGCAATCATATCGAAATTAATTTCACATTTTTCGATATCCTCTATTTTCATTTCTGTCCGGTTCCGAAATCTATATTCATGGTCAATTTCTCCACTAAAGAATGTTATAAAATCCGGATCACCATCGAAGCTGAACGTTACCGGGCTTCCTTTCTTTACAGTCACAGTTTTGCCGTCGAAGCTGACATTGCTGTCTGTCACCACGCCAACTTCCATTGCTGTCTCTTCTTTCAATTCCTTGTCGCATGAAGCGAGACAGAGTCCGGCAAAAGCGATAGTCATCAAACTTTTATATATTGTCTTCATATCCTTTTTCTTTTTAAAGTTAATAAGAGATTTACCAACCCGGATTATTCGTTTTAATAGCACCGTTCGATCCTATTTCATTGGCAGGAATCGGGAAATAGTTGTAAGACTTCGGAATATTGAAGTAAGTGTATACATTGATTCCGAATTTCCAGGATTCGTCAGTCTGTGCCTTGTCCACTTGTTCCTGCATCAGTTTGTAATAGTCTCCCCAACGGATCAGGTCGAAACGTCGTGTATATTCGAAGCAGAGTTCCATAGCGCGTTCGTCTTTGATAGCTTTGCGGAAGTTCTCTTCATCCAGATTTGCTTGAAGCTTGCTGATTCCTGCACGTTCTCTTACTGCATTGATACACTCATAAGCAAGATCATTAGGACCATGGTTGACTTCATTTTCAGCTTCTGCAATCATCAGCAGAATGTCAGAGTAGCGGAGAAGAGGAAAGTTGATGGAAGTATCGTTCTTGCTCTTCTTGTCTGCTTCGTATTCTCTACGATATTTGGCTGCAGCTCTGTTACGGTTCTTATTAGCATCATTCTTCGATTCGCGATCACCGTAAGTAGAACCTGGATCTGTTTTGCCATAGCTGAAGGATTGATCCCAATATTGTTGTTCCACTTCATCTCTTTTTCCTTTCACAAATTCACGACCGTCTACCGGAGTGCCTTCTCCTGCTGATTGGGTGTAGGTGAATGGAGCTATATTCCAGTTGCAACGGTCAATGTCACCGTTTGCTTCATACAATTCCAGTAGCTTAGGAGTATTCCAGATAAAAGCGTATGCATAACCCGGGTCACCTTTACCGGTGATGGAGGCTTTGGAAGAAAGGTCTTTTCCCTGAATACCGATGATATTACCAATTCTACCTTCTGCGCGTACATCCGTTGAACGGTTACCAGCAAATTCTACCTCCCAGATACTCTCATTAGCTTTGGCACCATCCTTATTGAGAGCTGTGTTATACTTGTCAGAACAAATGTCGATAAAGAAATCCCAATATTTGGCAGTCAGTGAATGACCTTCGTTTTTAACTAACTGCGCATAGTAACTTGCCTTCTTGAAATATTCTGTAATCTCGGCGCTGGTCGTACTGTTGGCCAAACCTACTTCCTTGTCACGTTTAGGCTCACCGGCTCTGAACATATACACACGTGCCAGCATTCCCCAAGCTGCTGATTTGGAAACACGTCCCGGCAAATAGTTCAACTCTTGAGCAGATTTAAGATCCTCGGCAGAACCATACATCTCTTTGATGATAAAGTCATAAATCGTCTGTTTGTCCGTACGTGGAATAGAGAGATTGTAAGCATCTTCTGTAGAAGTAGTCTTAAAAGGTACATCTCCCCAACATTCTACCAAAGTGAAATAATAGAATGCGCGTAAGAAGCGGGCTTCCGCTTTATACTGCTTGCGGGTATCATCGTTTATATCGGGCACTGCATCAATATTCTCCAGGAAAATATTGGCTCTGTTGATACCGGAGTATAAGGTATACCACAATGCTGCAACAGTCGGATCACTCGTATTGGCATTGTTGCAGATCAAGCCACTTTTGTTAGGTCCGCGGTTAGCCCCTCCATAGTGTCCCAGATCGTCACCTCCTACAAGGTATAAGAATTCATTTCCGTAGAAGGAACTTTGCCCCAGAATAGCATAGGTTCCTGTTAGCCAAGAGGCAGCATCCGCTTCCATTCTTGAAGTAATTTTCAGGGGTAGTGTACGTCGGGTCTTTTTCCAGGAAATCGCAGGAAGTCAGGTTAAGTCCGACAAGAAGTGATATGATGATTATTTTTATTGTTTTCATATACATAATTGTTTGAAGGATGATTGATTAGAAACCTAAGTTTATACCAAAACTGATAGAGTAGGCTCTCGGATAAGCGGAGAAGTCCAGTCCCGGAGTCAGTGCGCCTTCACGGATAGATACTTCCGGATCGTAACCGGAATATCCTGTACATGTCCATAGATTCTGACCTGCAACGAATACACGCGCATTGTCTATCTTCCATTTCTTGGTCAGTTGCTTCGGCAGTGTATATCCTAAAGATACGGTTTTCAGACGAAGGAAAGAACCGTCTTCGATAATACGTGTAGAGAACACTTTGTTAGAGCCGGAGTCGGTAGCTCTCGGAATATTGCTTTCCGGGTTTTCCGGTGTCCAACGATTTGCGTAACTTGCGTATTGGTTCAAGTCGCGTGTCTTATTGCTGTTCTCGAAGAACAGGCGGTTGGCATTCAATACATCGTTTCCATACGACCATTGGAAGAAGATACTCAAGTCGAATCCTTTGTATTCGAAATTGTTGGTAAATCCACCTGTATGTTTCGGCATACCGTTACCGATCATAGTACGGTCGTTATCGTCGATAATGCCGTCACCATTCAAGTCTGCGTATTTCGGCATACCCGGTTGTGTATTGCTTTCGGAAGAGAAGTAAGGAACATTACGTTTCAGTGTATATGTATCGCCCACTTTATCAAAATCTTCATATTTGTATGTACCTTCATAGATGAATCCGTACATCATTCCCATCGGATAACCCACTTTGGCAATGTAGCTGTATTGTGAGTTGTAGTTCTGGTCAAATTTGGCTGCACTCAACAGAGAGGATTGGTTTTCGGCCAATTCCAATACTTTGTTCTTGTTGAATGCGATATTAAAGTTGGTAGTCCAAGAGAAATGGCGGTTCCTGATATTGGTCGTGTTCAAGGTAAATTCGACACCTTGGTTGCGTACCTTTCCTACATTCTTCATGGCACTGAAATAGCCGGAAGAAGTGGGAAGTGCAGTATTCAGCAACAAATCACGAGTCGTTTTACGATACCAGTCTACGGTTAGTCCGATACGTTCGTCCAGGAAGCCCAAGTCCAGACCCAGATTCCACTGCTCGGTCGTTTCCCATTTCAGTTTTCTGTTTCTTAAAGAAGTAGGCACTGTACCTACACTTGTCAGACTGTTTTCGAACGGATATACACCACTTGGTAGGCTACCGATCGAAATAAAATCTCCAACTTTATCTTTTAATATCTGATATAAAGCATATGTGTCATATTCACCTACGCGGTTGTTACCGGTTAATCCCCAGCTTGCTCTTAATTTACCGGAAGAAACAACAGATTTCAATGGTTTCATGAAATCCTCTTCCATGAATCCCCAAGCCAATGAACCGGAAGGGAAGTAACCGAAACGGTTATCACCACGGAACTTGGAAGAACCGTCGGAACGGAAAGAAACTGTTGCGTAATACAATGATTTATAGTTATAATTCAAACGTCCCAGGAAAGAAAGCATAGACCAGGAACTCTTTAGTGATTTGGTCGTACTGGGAATTCCTTCGCTCATTCCTGCCATCCCGAGTGCTTCGTTCGGAATTTGCACTGTCTTGTATGAATAGTATTCATAGTCAGAATTTTGCAGGGTTACACCTACCATACTATTGAAGAAATGCTTCCGTTTGATATTGGTCTGATAGGTCAGAATATTTTCGTTCAACCATGTTGCACGTTGAGAATGATAGATTTCTGCATTCACCTTATCGGATGATTTCGGATTACCATAACGGGTCTTCGAGTTGTTGAATGTTTCCCCTTTGCGGGTATCGAACGTGTAACCGCCGGAAACTTTCAACTTCAATCCTTTGATAAATTCATATTCTGCAAATCCGTTGAACTGGATATAGTTCGCGTACGTCTTGCGATATTCGTTTTTCAAAGACATGATAGGATTGAAACGATAGTCGTTGGTATTGTTTATCGCATCGTCCATGATGTTATCCATCAATGAATTTAAAGGTCTGTCCGGTTCCGTCACGGGGCGATATCCCCATACGCTATAGAACAGGTTGTTCATACCACTATATGAGTTCTGCGAAGGAGAACCACCGGTGGTTGTAGTGCTTGAATAGTTGGTTGTCAGATAGATTTTCAGTTTCTTCTTTTGAATGGTAGTACCCATACGGCCTTGTATACGCTTGTAGTTCGATTCCAACAAGATACCGTCCTGGTCATAATAAGATAAAGAAGCGTTGTAACGAACTCCTTCCGAACCACCGGTCAGGCTGACATTGTGGCTTTGCATCCATGCGCTGCGGAAGATTTCATCCTGCCAGTTATATTGCGGGATATTCCTATAATCTTCCAGTCCCCATTTCTTGCCGTCATAATTCATGAAGTAGGTAGTTTCCATATCTTTTGGACTACGTTCTGCTTGTAGTTTGACGAACTCATAGGCATCCATCATCGGGATTGTTTTAGTGATATGCTGAATACCGAAACTTCCGTCGTATTTAATTTTAGGTTGTCCGATTGTACCTTTCTTGGTGGTAATCATCACAACGCCATTAGCGCCACGGGCACCGTAGATAGCGGTAGCAGAGGCGTCTTTCAGAAAATCAAGAGATTCTATATCATTCTGATTGATGGCTGCGGCTACGGAAGGGTCTTCCACCGGGAAACCGTCAATGACATAAAGAGGAGAGTTGTCCTGTGTCAATGAGTTGTTACCACGGATAACGATGTTCATCTGTCCGCCCGGCATACCTTCGCCCGAACTTACGTTGACACCGGCGATACGTCCGCCCAATGTCTCGCCGAAAGAAGCGGTCGGAGTGCTAAGCAGTTCTGCCATGCTGGCTTTGGCAACAGAACCCGTCAGGTCTCTCTTGCGTATTTCCTGATAGCCGACTACTACCACTTCATCCAATGTCTTTGTATCTTCCTTCAATGTGATAACCATTGGCTTTTGAGTGTCCGCCTTTATTTCTACAGTGACATAACCAATGAAAGAAATAACCAATATTGAATTCTTATTGGGTACGTTAAAAGCAAATTTACCATCAAGGTCAGTGATTGTTCCTTGTGAAGTACCTTGTACCTGAACACTGGCTCCCGGCACTCCTTCTCCTAAGTTGTCCTTCACTGTACCTTTAACAAGTACCTGTGCAAGTACAAAAGAAACAGAAAACAGGATCAGTCCGATGGAGGAGAGCATCCTTTTTCTAGTTTGAGTGGATAAATGTTTTTTCATATATTAAAAATTAAGTGATTTTATTGAATCTACGCTTGCAAAGATAGACGGATTGAATATTCTAATATGGATAGAATTATTCAAGATTGGTGCAAAATCATACAATTTTTCTGTTCTCATAAACTATTTCTCTTTTACGGATTCTAGTAATTCGGATAACTCTTTCACTATGTCGGGATGTTGTTTTGATACATTCGTTTTCTCCGATGGATCGGAGGATAAATCGTAAAGTTGAGGCTGTTTGTCGTTGCCTAACTCCATTTTCGTCCAATGTTCGATGGCGGGGCCATCGCTCGGTTCGATGTATTTCCATTGGCCTTTTATGATGGCAAGTGTGTTATTGAGATTCTGTTGAACGACATACTCACGGTTTGTATTATTCTTGCCGAGGAGAACGTTCAGATGTTCCTGACTGTCGGGGGCAGCTCCCTTGCGTAAAGGTTGGTCCAGAAGTGAGGCGAGCGATGCATACACATCTATTTGAGAGAAGAGAGCTTGTTGCTTGTTCGGCTTCACCCGGGCAGGCCAACGGACAATAAACGGAACGCGTGTACCCGCTTCGTAAGCACTGTATTTCCCGCCACGGTAGATCCCCATCGGAGTATGTCCGTTGAGAAGTTCGTAAGCTTGGTCTTGATAGCCGTCGTCGATAACAGGACCGTTGTCGCTGGTAAAGATAAGGATGGTGTTGTCTGCGATGTGGAGGCTATCCAGTGTGTGCATGATTTCACCGATGGTCCAGTCCAGTTGCAGGATGACGTCGCCACGAGTGCCGAGTCCGCTTTTGCCTGCGAAACGTGGGTGGGGGATGCGCGGTACATGTACGTCTTGCGTACCCATATATAAGAAGAAGGGTTCTTCCTGATGGGATGCAATGAAATTCTTAGCCTTGTTGGTGATGATATCAGCTATGTCTTCATCTTTCCAAAGAGCGGATTTTCCTCCGGTCATCCAGCCGATACGGGGAATACCGTTGATAATTGTATTATTGTGTCCCTGACTGGGTTTTAAAGTGACGAGCTCCGGGTTCTCTTCTCCCGTAGGCCAGTCGCCGACTTTGTGGTCATAACTTACGGTGATAGGATCATTGGGGTCAAGTCCTACGACATGTCCGTTTTCTACAAATACACAAGGTACACGGTCTACGGTAGCCGGAATAATAAATTCGTAGTCAAAACCGATGCTTTGTGCGTTAGGGGTAATCCGGTTGTTAAAGTCGGTTCCACCTTTCGGACCGAGTCCCAGATGCCATTTGCCTACTGCACCGGTTGCGTATCCTGCATCTTTCAGCATATCTGCCATGGTGACGCACGTAGTATCGATAATGAGTTCAGAGTTGCCGGGAGCAATCCCTGTGTTTTCTTGTCTCCATGGATACATACCGGTCAGGAGTCCGAAACGGGAAGGAGTGCTGGTGGCGGAAGTTGCATAAGCATTGGTAAATTGTACTCCTTGTCCTGCCAGCCGATCGATGTTGGGGGTACTCACTTTCGTTGCTCCATAACAGCTTAAATCACCAATGCCGAGATCATCTGCAAATATATAAATAATGTTAGGCTTTTGGTTATTCTGCCCATTGCTCTTTTGGGGTGCTTGATTGCATCCTGACAGCGTGACGATGCCGGACAACAGGGGAAGTAGACGCGAAACGTTTTTCATAATGCTGAGTGTTTTAGGAAATAATGTAATGAACACAAAGATAAGCGATTGGAAGAAAAAGAATGAGTAGGAATGTACAAGTGAAGTACAAAATAGTACACTTAAGAAGTTACCTTTTTTATTCGGGCGAAGATGTCCGGACTAAGAAACCGTTTATATTATAAATTTAGGCACGGATCACACGGATGAACGCTGTAGTTTTCATACTCATCGTTTTTTTAATCCGTGAAATCCGTGTGATCCGTGCCTAATAATATAAGATTATTTTGCAAGAGTGCTTGTACAGTTGCCTGCTAATCTGTTTCTTCCCCGTCTCCTTCTTCTCCGCTCTCTTCTCCTTTACGGTAAGCCAGCGGACTGACGTGATAAATCTCCTTGAAACATTTACTGAAATAGCGGGAGGAGGAGAACCCAATCCGGTCGGAAATCTCCGTGATATTCAGCTCCGGGTTATTCCTTAACATGACAGCACCCTTTTTGAGACGTATGCTTAGGATGAAATCATTCGGAGTCTGACCTGTCACAGCTTTCAGTTTGGTGAATAGGTTCGTACGTGCCATACCCATTTCGCGAGCGAAGATATTGACGTTGAAATCCGTATTGTCCAGATGACGTTCGATAATAGCCATCGCACGGTCGAGCATCTCCTTATCCATCGGGTTGGTAGCCAACATTTGGGCAAAAGCCTGTGGTTGTTTGCTGAACTTCTCTTGCAGTAGTCGGCGGGAATTAACCAAATTATTGCAGCGGGAAATCAGAAGATTGGTATTAAACGGTTTCGTGATATAATCATCCGCACCAATCTTCAAACCTTCGATATTGTGCTCTATGGCAGTACGCGCAGTTAATAATACCACCGGAATATGGCAGGTATTAAAGTCCGTCTTGATCTGTTTGCAAAGTTCCGTACCCGACATACGTGGCATCACGACATCACTTAAAATGATGCTTGGCATATCCTTCTGTATCATCTCTAATGCTTCTACTCCATCGGAAGCCGTACTGACCTGATAGAATGTTTCGAAAATACCGACTAACATCTGCTTGATAGACTCATTGTCTTCCACTATCAACATTTTGGCGTCTTCGATACGCTTGTTATCTTCTTCTTTCCATTCCGAATCAGGGATTACTTCTACTGAAGGAACAATAGTTTCTGTCTGTTGGAGGGTTTCCGTATCATCCTTTGCTATTTGCTCTTCTGTAAAGTGTTCCTTGCCTAGTTTGAGGGTAATGATGAAACTGCTTCCTTTGCCCGGTTCGCTTTCCACCCGGATTGTGCCGTGATGAAGTTCCACAATACCTTTCGTCAGTGCCAGTCCGATGCCTGTACCGGCTCCGGTATTCAGCGAGTTGAGATGTTCGGTCTGATAAAAGCGGTCGAATATCTTATCAATTTCGGCAGCGGCGATACCTGTACCGGTATCTTTTATTTCAATGATGACATGGTCTTTCTCCTGCGATACATTAATCGAAATCGTATCTTCGGCCTTGGTATGCTTTACTGCATTAGACAGCAGGTTGTTTATTACTTTCTGCATCTGTTTTTGGTCATACCACACTTCAATGTCATCCTTCTGTTTGTTGAACTTGAAGTTGATTTGTTTGCTGCTGGCGTATTCGAGGAAGAGCAGATAATTCTCATACAGGAAGTTAACCAGGTTGTGCTGGCTTACTTTGATCTTCATGTGACCCTGTTCCTGTTTACGGAAATCAAGTAGTTCCGTAATCAGTTCCCGTAATTGGAGACTGTTCTTGTAGATTCCCAACACCTTATTATATATATTAGGCGTAAATGTCTGCACCTGCAACAAAGTTTCCACTTGTCCCACGATCAGCGTTAACGGTGTGCGGAATTCGTGTGAGATGTTAGTGAAGAAACGGAGTTTCGACTGGTTCAATGCTTCAAGGTCTTCAATATGCTTCTTCTCGTACTTCAAAGACTCACGGAGTTTGATGCGCGAATTATAGTTCTGAATAAGATACCATAACAGGCTGATAGTGACAATGGTATAAATCAGGTAAGCCCACCATGTCTCATACCATGAAGGGAGTACGATAATCAGCAGTCTGGCCTCTTTTATTCCTTCCTTTTGTGATTTGATGACAAGGGTATATTTACCCGGATTCAGGTTTGTATAAGTAATCAGCGTTTGCTTCCGGTAAGTATGGTTCCATTCGTTCGAGAAACCCTCCAGACGATAGAGAATCTCATCTCTGTTGGCAGGGATGAAGTTGGAAGTGGCATATTCGATGCTAAACATTGATTGATTCGCTTTCAGACTGATTTCCGGAGTGTGACAGATTGACTGTTCCAGGATGCCGCTTTCATCTCCCGGAACTACTTCTTTTCCGTTGACAAGCAGGCGGGAAAGAATGATATTATATGATTTGGGAGTGAAGTGTAGCTTCTTTTCCCAGAAAGAAATCATTCCCTGAATACCACCAAGGAACACTTCTCCGTCATGTGTCACAAATAGTGCGTTTTCATTAACGGCGGTTAGCGGGAATCCGTTTTCCGTACCGTAATTATAGAATTTCTTGCTTGGATAGTCAAACTGTGAGAACCCTTGATTGGTAATCAGCAATAAGTCGCCTTTCTGTATGGATGATTCGCATACTTCGTAGATGCAGTCGCTGGATAAACCATCTGTTTGTACATCGAAGTTTTCAAAGTCATCACTTGCCTTACGGTAACGGTCGAGACCGCTTCCGGAGGTGCAGAACCACAGATTACCATTACTGTCCTGCATGATACTGTTGATATTATTGTTGCTAAGACTGTTCGGATTAGCGGGATTGTGCGGATAATTAGTAAGTTTACCGCTGTCGAACCGGTAAGAATAAACACCCTCCCCGGTAGCCGCAATCCACAATGTACCGTCTTTGTCGATGCAAAGACTGGCTACCATGCCAATGCCTCTTCCTTCTTTGGTTTCTTTAAAGAGTTGTTGGCAAGCACCTGTTGCCGGATTGAAAAGACAGACACCGTTTTGTGTGGCGACAACCAGCTTGTCCTTATAAGGTACAATGTCTCGGACGATATCCGAAGGTAGCGAAGTTGGCTCTCCCGCTTTCATCCGGTAGACTGTGAAACGGTTGGTACGCAGGTCGAGTTTGTTCAATCCTCCCAAGTGTGTACCTATCCACATAATTTCATTAGTCCGGTCGTAATAGATTGCTTTGACGTTGTTATGGGAAATACTATTTTTGCCCTCTTCGTGGCGATACCACCGATAGGTATTATTTTTCCGGTCGTACACATTCACGCCACCGCCTTCTGTACAGATCCATAAGTTTCCGTCTTTGTCCTCAGTCATTCTGCCGACAATCGGGCTACTTAAACCTTCTTTTTCTGTATCTCCCGTCTTGTAGCGGGTATAGATTTCATATTCCGGATTGAAATAGTTGACTCCTCCGAAATAAGTGCCCAGCCAAATTGTTCCTTGTTCATCTTTGACGATGCACCAGATAGAGGAGTGGGTGAGACCGTCGGGTTTGTTCGCGTTGGCAGTGTAAAGTTGGAATTTGCCTGTGCTCTTTTCATAGCGATTTAACCCGTGAAAGGTTCCTATCCATAAGTTGCCTGCGTTGTCCTCGCTACAACTTCTTACGAAGTTGGAGCAAAGGCTGTTCGGGTTTCCGGGTTCGTGGTGGAGGTTTTCGATGCTTCCGTCTTTCTTTACGTGGTAAAGTCCTTCTTCCCAGCTGCCTATCCATAATTCTTTGGAAGAATCTTCGTAGATGCTGGCAATATTACCTCTTGTGACAGGTTGGGAAATTTTCTTATCGTCGGACAGGCAGTAAAGTCCGTTACTGGTAGTTCCCATCCACAGATTTTTCTTTTCGTCCAGGTGGAGGCAGGAGAGGGTGATATCTTTTCCGGCAAGATGATAGTAGAGATCGAAGTTTCCCGTACTTTCATTATATACAAATACTTCTTCTCTTTTCCCGATATATAATTTCTCATTGAAATAAATAGCATCCACATTGCCTTGCAGCAACGTTTTGAATCTTTGTGTGGTCAGATCGAATTCTGCCACCCCGTCCGTACAGAGCAGGTATACCTTTCCGTTTTTGTTTCCGGTGATGCGCAGCACTGTATTGCTGAACAAGCTGTTCGGATCGTTTTTATTAAGTTTGAAACTTTTGATATCGTTACCGTTATACCGGTTCAGTCCTTCACGAGTGCCGATCCATATAATTCCCCGTTCATCAATATAAAGGCTATTGACAGAAAATTGGGAGAGTCCGTCGTCCGTGGTCAAGTGGCTAAAAGTGATGTTTTGACCTTGTGTGCGGACTCCAGCTACGCTTAAAAATAGCAGAAATAAAAGAATTACTTTTCTCACTAATTTATTTTTTAAGGTGTTTACATCTATGCAAATATATTGTTTTTATTCGATTTCTGTGAACCTTATTAGAAGAAAGTAACTATAAAGTACCGGGAGAGAATCCTATTTAACAGAATTACTCTCCCGGTTTCTAACCTGACTAACCTCTTGTTATAGTGTTTGTGCCTGTTTCGTTTTTATCAGTTCAGATTATTACCACACTACATACTGATTGAAAAAACGAGTACTTTCAGCAATCCATGAGTCCATGTTCTCATAAGCTGCAAAGTGTCCTGATGTAGGGTAACATATCCAGCGTTTAGGTGTACGGATGTGATTGTATGCTGCAAAATTTGTATGTGGTGGTGTAATGTTGTCCTGAAGTCCGAATCCCATTAATACTGGGCATTTGATCCATCCGGTCAGATTTTTCAAGTCAAAGTAAGTTAGTAATGAGAATATTTTATCTTTGTCAATATTCTGCCGGGCAGCTCCTTCGAATACCAAGCTGGCAGGCCAGTGAACCAAACGGAAATAATCGGGATAGTCTGACAGAAAGGGTACGATAGGCGCAGCTGCGGAAATACGATGGTCGAGTGACGCTGCTGCTAATGTGAGCGCTCCACCTTGCGAAATACCTGTAGCAAAAAGGTTTTGTCCGTCAAAGCATGGCTGAGCAAAAATAAAATCAATACTGCGGACTGTATCAGCAAAAGCACCTCTGTAATAATAATGTTTGGGTGAATCGAGTCCGAAAGCAATCCACTCACCAAAGCGGTTATAAGGTTTGTTGAGGCCTTGTCCACGGGGTGGAATGACCAAGATACACCAACCGGGATAGTCGTCGGGACCGGGAATCCAGGTGACGGCATCATAACCTTGATAAACCACTACGGCCGGATGACTCTGACCATCTGTAGGGACTGCCCAATACCCTCGTAAGATTTCTCCTTCAAGCGAGCACATTTCTACTTCGTAAACATCACGCTCTGGCTTCGAAGATTCAGGTAGACGTGTCATTTTATAGGCAGGTTGTACACGTTTAAGTTCGGTGATGGTTTTATTCCAAAATCTTTTTAAGTTAGGGAGACCATCCGGTTTGGATAAAATCTGTTCGGCTTCGTATCCAAAGAAGAAATGTTTCAGAGTGTCGGTGCCAGCAATGAAACAAGCCTGGTAAAACCCGGGAGTGAGATTCATGAGAGTGACTGATGCACGACTGCGAAAGCCTCCACCGGGAGCTATCGAATCTGTTCCGAAAGAGTAGGTTATAAAGGTAGACGATACAGCATTGCCGAAATCTGTTGCAATGTCCATACGTATCCTATCCGAAAAACCTGACTGTGCAGATGTCAATTCCAGCATGAAGCGTACTGGATGTTCGTTATCGAACATCCAGTTTTGCTCAACAGGAATATTGAGATTTATGGTCTCCTGTGTATAACTTTTTATTGAGTATCCGGTCAGGAGTATAATGATGTATATCCACTTTTGCATCCTGTTAATCATTGTAATTACTCTTTGATATAAAACGTAATCAGCACTCCTTTATGATCGCTTGGCCACTGATTGTTTACGGGCGGAATGATTGGATCTTTGGTTTGTTCTTCTATTCTTTTTCCGCGTACAATAGAGCCTGTTGGACCTACTATCTGGGCATTTTTTATTTGTAGATTTTTATTTGGATAATAGTAAACGAAATCAATTCGTTCGCGTTCATCTGCCTCCGGTGCCCATGAGAGATTCTCTGGAATGACAGATTTATTGTCTGCAGGGAAAGTGAATCCCGGACATTTCACCGGATCGGGATGAATTACCCGGTAGGCATCTTTATATCCCCGTTGAACCAACAATTTGGAAGTTCCCCAATTGACGATACATCCGCGATGATCGAATAGTTCTTTTGTATCGGCCTGCCAATCCAGATAAGAAGGCTCATTCAGATCTCCGGCAAAAAACACGAGTGCTCCTTGCTCTAGCTCTTTGGCAGCGTTGTTGATAAAAGCTTGGGCGGATTCTATACGGTCTGATTCTTCGCAGACAGCAAGTATCTTGTCTACATCAGTGATAGGAGCCGGAAGTTTATCCCAATTAACGCTACCGTCATTGTATCCCCGGGGATAGTAACAGGTGTAGTAACGATACTCCGAATGTGCCGGGTAAACGGCCACTCGTTTCCCATTGACATCCAGAATCGCTTTGAACATCCATTTGTTGATGCGTTCTGTCTCTTTGATCGGATATTTTGATATGACCGCTCTTCCGTCTATTCGTGCATCGTAATAGATGAGTCCCTTATTTTTAAGCCCTTGCATTAGTTTAGGCATCACGGGATCGTCTTGCGGACCTTTATATAATTCGCAAAATGTAGCAATGTCTGGCTGTAGGGCAGCAATCTGTTCTATCAGATATTCCGGAGCATGCTCCACCTTGGTACACTCCACCCATAAGTTGAGTTGAAGGAACTTAATCTCTGTTTTCTTTCCTGTTTCTTCTTCCGGTACAGATACTTCCGTATCGGTTTTGGAACATGCAGTGATAACAGGAAGTATGGCAATAATAATAGTTAATAACCACTTTTGCATAATCTGTATTTTTTAGATTTGATTACCAGCCCGGATTCTGACAGTTAGTTCCTGAAGC
Source organism: Bacteroides sp. BFG-606 (assembly GCF_024788145.1). Classification (NCBI taxonomy): domain Bacteria; kingdom Pseudomonadati; phylum Bacteroidota; class Bacteroidia; order Bacteroidales; family Bacteroidaceae; genus Bacteroides; species Bacteroides sp. BFG-606. The sequence continues at coordinate 1,538,612 of NZ_JANUIL010000001.1, forward strand.
ATTCTGTAACCGGATTGCTTCGTCACCCGGTATTGGATATAATAGGAATTTTTCACTATATGCTTTTCGGTTATTATCTACTACAAAACGGGAGTAACTTCCATCCGAGTTTGCTTTCATTCCGGTGATTACTTTGTCTGTTTGATCCAGTATCTTCCAACGGCGTACATCAAAGAAGCGGTGTTCTTCAAAAGCAAGTTCTACGCGTCTTTCGTTCCTGATTCGCAGACGAAACTGATCACAGGATAATCCGTAAGGAATGCCTGGCATACCTACTCTGGAACGTACTGCATTGACTGCGTCTACCGCATCATTGGGTACAGTTCCGGTAGTGGATGCTTCATTAGCTGCCTCTGCATAATTCAAATATAATTCAGCCAGGCGGAACTCTTTGAAGTAGCCATCCAGATTGCCGGAACGTCCGGATTTATAATGCGAGAACTTACGTGTATAATAGCCGGTACAGGTGTAACGTGCATTACTGGGATCAAGTGCACAGTTTCCTCCTGTCTTGGTTGAGAGTAGTGCACCGGTTTCCAGGTTTAGTTTGGAACCATCATAATAAATAGAAGCTTTAAGACGCGGATCACGATTCTCATACGGTTTGGCTTGATTGTAGAGACCTTGAACAGCCGAATTCAAGTTAGGCTGTAGATGATTGGCATCTAGATAAGGGCTCTCTAAATTGAGCAGAGGATAAGATTCTGTCATGTCACCGTTCACAACTTCATAGGCATCAAGTAGCTCTTGCGACGGACACGCACCGGCATCTGTCTGGCCGTCGGTAGTTGGCAGGCCAGCATAATTCCACATATACATCTGTCCAACTTCCATAATGGTTTCTTTGTCATTAACTACCGGCAAGTCAGTGCGCGAATAGAAATACACATCATAAGGAGAATAACCAGCTGTAGCATTCGGCTGTTTCTTATAAAGTTCATAATTGTTCGCCAGACAGTCATCCAGAGACTTTTTAGTAATTTCTGCGGCTTCTGTCCAAGTGATTGTTCCGTCATTGTACAGAGGACTGGCTGCATAGAGTGATATCTGTGAACGGATGGCTGCACAGATGGCTTTTGTCATAACGTGACGGTAGTTCTCCTTATCTAAGGAACGCCATCCCCATTCTTCAACAGTGGGAATATCAATAGCAGCCTGACAATCAGCCAATATTTGGCGGGCGCACTCGCCAAATGTACCTCTTTTAACCTTGGTATAATCGTAGTCGGGAGTTGTTATGATGGGAACACCTCCATAACGTTTCACCAATTGAAGATAATAGAAAGCGCGTAATGTAAGTACCTGTGCCTTGAAACTGTTACGGATATCTTCTGAGTAGACACTGGCAGTAGGAATATTGGCAAGAAAGATGTTGCAGGCACGAATCCCTTGATAATAATAATTGTAGTTTTCCGGATTTCCTTCGATGTCCTCCAGCGGATTGCTGAAGGGAGATAATTGTCCTTCATTCCATTTGCGGGTAACTCCGTTCTGTAGTTCCCAGGAATCTTTGGCTTCATCCGTACAACCAGCTAGCATGGTATAGTTATAGTTCATTCCGTAATTCAGAATCCATCCATAACATTGATTCATATAAGTATACGTTTTACGGTTCGTGGTAAACAAATCGCTGTAATCCGTACGGCCGTCCGGATGATCTTCAATTTCAGTACATCCTATGAATGAGGATAATATGAGCAAGGAGAATACTCCTGATATGATTTTATTTATTTTCATAACTTCAGTCTTTAGAAATTCAGGTTAAGTCCTATGTTAAATGTTCTGTAAATGGGGTATACAGAGTAGGAATATTGTTCCGGGTCCAGATTATCGAACTTGAGAGATGAGGTGGTCAATAAATTGGCTCCGCTGATATAGAATCTCATTTTCTCCAGTTTCAGCTTACTGCTCCAACGTTTAGGAAGTGTATAACCTAATACTACATTCTTCAATCTCATATAGTTATTTTTGGAATAGAAGAATTCATTTGATTGGAGACTTGAAGAGCTTCCTGTGGTCAAAGCCGGATAGCTGATTTTTTCATTTGCCGCATAGCGATCTGCTGTCCAGGCATTACGGTGCAGGTCTGTGTACACTCCTTGGTAAGCATTATCGAAGGTACCGCATCCACTGTAGTAGGCTGCTGTACCTGATACACCTTGTAACTGAACATACAAGTCAAAGTTTTTGTATTCCAGTTGAATAGAACCACCATAAGAAAGTGTAGGTAGTGTCTGGGCTTTGTCCATCGGTGCCTGGTCACGCTCATCTATATTTCCGTCGTTATTTAAGTCTTTGTAAATGAAATCACCTGGGCGTGGAGAAGCACCAGAGAATCGCAGACCGCTTTTATCTATTTCCTCCTGGCTATTATAGTAGCCGTTTCCGTTGGAATAGTCAATCAGATATCCGAACTGTTGTCCTGCAGAATAGCCGGTTTTACGATATGGATAGTAATATCCGCTGGCGGTACGGTTCAACTCTTTTATGTCAGTTACTTCATTTTTATTGTATCCCATATTCCCTCTGATAGTCATTCTTAATCCACATTTCAGATTCTTGATATAAGATAATTCGATATCAAATCCTTTGTTGTTCATCTTACCCAGATTTTCAAATGGCAGATTTTCACTGGCGATACCTTGTGCAGAAGATACACTGTTATCTTGGATAGCCATTTGGGTCTGTTTCACGTTCCAATAATCAAATGTGATACCTAGTGAGTTGAATAAGGTAACATCTATTCCATAATTTTGCTGGAAAGATTCTTCATAGTGGATATATGGATTACCTTGCATACCTTCTACAGTGTGAAAGCCATAGTAGTTGCTTAGTAAGTAACCTGCATCTTTATAACGTACATCCGTAGCATACAGGAAACGGGTGTCAGATATCTGGTCATTACCCAGCCATCCGGCAGATGCGCGTATTTTGAGGAAGGACAGCCAATCTGTGTCTTTCAGGAAACTTTCGTTGGATACCACCCAAGCGGCAGATACTGTCGGGAAGAATTTAAAACGGTTACCCGGTCTGAACTGTTCTGTACCATCGTAGGTAAAGTCTCCCTGTATATAGTATCGTGAATTATAGCCGTATTTCACATGTCCCATCAATGACAAACGATCGTATGGGAGATCACCGTTTTTCATCATATTCTCATTGAAATAGCTGACAAATGCATCTACTTCATGTCTGCCTCCAAAAATACGATTATAGTTGATGAATCCTTGGAAGTTGATAAAGTAGCGCATATTAGCGGTCTTGCTTAAACTTAGAGGAAGAGTGGTGTGAGTACCGAAAAGTCCGCTGCCATTGGCTGCATAACGTGCGTAGTCGGTAGAACCATAGATTGTTCCGTCATAGTTTGCTTCATAACCTACTATTCCTTTTACGCTCAATCCTTTAGTCAGGAATCCCAGATCCAGATTCATTCCATAAGCGACGTTCAGATTGATACCTGTTTGATGGCTATATCCAGAACGGTTGATAAGTCCGTAAGTGGGATATTCATTGTATTCTGCAGTAATCACTTTTCCGTCTTCGGTGATAGGTCCAGGTACGGTGGGGGCCATCTGATAGATCGAATTCATGATATCTCCTGTCCCGTTGTATCCTTGATTCATCCGGTCGATAGTGACATTTGTGTTAAGGAAACAGTTTAGATAACGATGCAGAGTGACGTCCACATTAGCTAAAATGTTGAAGCGATGCAATTTGAGTGCAGGATTATAATTATCATTCTTCTCTGCATCAATCAGGCTGTTTTGGTGAAGATAACCGGCATTAACAAGGTATTTAACCCGGTTGTTACCTCCGCTGATATTGACGTTGTAACGTTGCATACTGGCTGCGTCATTCATAAAAGTGTCATACCAGTCGTGTCCCGGCATAGTTCCATCTGTAAATCCGGCTATTTCATATAAAGAATAGAGTGGAGTGCCACCGTCATTGAGTAAGGCCTGGTTACGCATTTGTGCGTATTCACCGGTACTTACTATTTTAGGACGCTGGGTAGCCTGTTGTATGGAGAAGTCCATGTTCACATTTACTTTAGTACGTCCTATTTCGCCTCTTTTTGTAGTAATAAGAATTACTCCGGAAGAAGCTCGCGGACCATATAATGCTTTAGCTGCGGCATCTTTCAGAATACTGACAGATTCTACAGTGTTGGCATCGAGTGTATTCATATCGAATAATGGAGCCGGAATTCCATCGAGTACAACCAAAGGTGAATTACCATTTATGGAATTCAGACCACGTATATACATCGTTGTTGCATCATCGGCTGGTGTGCTGGTGGATTGGATAGAAGTCAATCCTGCCAAGCGTCCGGTCAGCGTAGCTGAAAATCCGCTATTAGGTGTTTTAACTAACTCTTCTCCCTGAACGGTAGAGATTGCTCCTGTATAACCTCCTTTTCTCTCTTTTTGCAGCATGGCTACTTCGAGAGATGTATCCTGACCGGCGATATCTGATATCAGACGAAACTCCACCGGTTTATTCAGAGTGAATTTCATTGTCTGGTTCCGATATCCTGGAATCTTACAAATGACCATACTGGCTCCCGACGGAATCTCCATGATGAATTTTCCGTCTTTGTCACTGCTTGTGGTGTATTCGGGATTGTCCGGAACAGAAATGATTGCACCCTCTAAGGGTTTGTTGCTCTCATTTCGCACCACACCGGATATTACTTCTTGCACTTGTGCCCGGCATACTTCGTTGCCCGCAAACAGGCATACGATGCACAAAAGTGTGATTATTCTGTTTTTCATATACATTCTGTTTTATGATTACCATCCTGCATTTTGCCACGTCTGTCCCGTTGTGCCTTCCAATACGGCTGCTTCACTGGCAGGGATAGGATATACGTGCCATTTCTTTTCGTAACTCATTTTACTCGGCTTGCCGCCGTCTGTTCCTAAAATAATTCTTTCATAAGAGAATGAATTTCCATTCTTGGTGATTTTCATACCTGTGGTAAACTTCTCGTTTTCCATGTTCTCATTTGCTGGTGTCCAGCGGCGGATGTCGAAATATCTGTCTTCTTCGCAAGCCAGTTCTACCTGACGTTCATGGCGTACTAACAAGCGTGCTTCGTTCTTATCATTTGTAGACAAATCAACCGAGGGATCAAAGCCTGCCCGGTGGCGGATTTCATTGATCCATCCCAGACCTTCGGTGAGATGACCGCTTTCAATGGCTGCTTCGGCTGCGTTCAGATAGATTTTGCCTAACCGGTAGAAACGGAAACGTCCGTCATATCCAGCCACTCCGGCTGCTTTACAGTTACCGTTCACCATTCTCTTTCTCCAATAATAACCGGTACGTGTGTTGGTATTTCCACTGGTACGGATTTCGCTGTTTCCTCCTACATATGTTTCTACAACTGCCGGTTCTTTGCCTAACAGAACTGGACTGTTATTGTAAAAAACAGTAGCCTGTAAACGTAAATCGCGTCCATTATAGGGATTTGCAGGATCATAACCACTATTGGGATTGTAATTAGGAGACAGATGCTTCTCATCATTATAAGGTTTTGACAAATCCAATATTGGTTTTCCGGTTGCTAACATATCATAGGCGTCTACTAACTCCTGAGAAGGCACAATGGTGAGTTGGGCATTCCCTAATACCGGTGCTCCGATAACATCATACAAAGGATTTGTATACGGGTCGGGCCAATAACCTTCTGTGCTTTGCCAGATTGTTTCTTTGTCACTGGGATCTGTTCCAATGTAGTTATTGAGCGTGAAGTACTCCATATAAGCATTGTTATAATACTTTTCCGTATCCGAACATTTAGTATAGAGTTCGTATCCGTTGGCTTTCAGTTGTTCCAAACAGTCTTTATTGATCGTGTAAGCCCATTCCCATAGATCCTTTCCACCATTGTTATAAGTGCTGGCAGCAAACAAAGATGCTTCGGAACGGATAGCCATTGCGATGCCTTTGGTCATTCTGATCTTTTCGTTGAGCGTTGTCAGCCTCCAGGGAAGATTGGCTGATTTAAGGGCTGTTTCGCAATCGTCTACAATGAAGCGGGCACAGTCCTCAAAGCTGGGGCGTGATAAGGTTGAAAAATCATAATCCAGCCCGTAAGGCTCCTTTTCAATAGGTACAGGACCATACCATTTCAACAGTTCCATATAGAAATAAGCGCGGAGTACATGAGCTTCCGCTACCCAGCGGTCACGATCTGTTTCGCTCGGGATGGCAGCAGTGGCTGCCCGTTGGAGGAATGTGTTGATGGTGCGGATTTGTCCCCAGTATAATTGCCAGTATCCTCCTTCCGAGTAGGTATCACCCATGTCTCTACGAACATCAAGATAGAAGTCTGTAGTAGTACAGTTACCTGATGCGGCATGTGCAAAGCCACCGCCGGAACCATCTGTGCAATCCCATGCTTCGTCACTAAGTGCCACAGGATAGTTGCTCCAGAAGTGATATCGCAAACTCTTTTTGGGCAGGTAGTCAAAACAAGTGCTGAAATAAGCTTTGGTCAGATCAGGATCCTGAAATACTTCATCCAGCGATAATCTTCCGTCAGGAGCTACATCCAATGCTTCGTTACAAGAACTGAATGTGAGCAGAGAAGCAAACATGCATATATAAATAAATCTTTTTTTCATATCGGGTTTGTTTTAGCCGTTAAAATGTAATATTTAAACCTACATTGTAAGTGCGCATTGTCGGATAAGCTGCCGGACCGTTCTGTTCCGGATCGAAGCTATCGGTTTTGAGGTGAGTCCATGTATACAGATTGTTACCGCTTAAATAGAAACGTACATTCGATGCACCGATTTTCTTGCTGATGCTTTCCGGTAATGTATATCCTACTTCTGCATTTTTCAGACGTATATAGGAGGCATCCATGATAAAGAAATCATTGGGCTGTAAGCTTGGCCCGCCACTGCTGGATAAACGGGGATACGTAATCTTTTCATGATTATTATAGCGTTCTTCGCTCCAACGTCCCATGTGCATTTTGTAAAAGTTGCCACTGCTTTCGTAGATACCGGCTCCCGAATAAGTCTTGCTGTATTGGCCTACTCCTTGCAACATGATGGAAACGTCGAATCCTTTCCAATTGGCAGATAAAGAGAAACCGTAGTTGATGCGGGGTAACAGAGATGAATAGCCGATAGGAGCTTTGTCACGGTCATTGATCACACCGTCTCCGTTGAGATCTTTATAAATAAAGTCTCCGGGTTCCGGTGTTCCTACACCTTCGTAAGTCAGTCCGCTTTTAGCGATACTTTCGTCACTGTAGAAGAAACCGGTTCCGTCACGGCCTTTTTCGGGATCATAGCTGTGGTCGATAATATATCCCCAGTTTTGTCCTAATGAAAATCCGGTGGTGCGGGTGCGGTATGCATAATCCTTACCTAATAGCGGTTCGTCATATTCCAAAACTTTGTTTCTGGCATAACTGAAGTTTGCATTGGCAGAAACGGATAGTCCGTTCTTGAATTGCTTCTGATATCCGAGTACCATCTCAAATCCCTGGTTCTTGACTTCACCATCGTTCATCAATGGAAGGGCAGAGGAGGGTAGACCTTGAATCATAGGAGTAGTTTGAGGGATGATCAGGATGTTCTTTCTTTTTTCAACGAAGTAGTCGAACGAGAAAGAAAGATCATGGTACAAAGATATGTCTATACCATAATTTTGTTTTTCAGCTGTTTCCCATGTGATACTTTTGTTTCCTATGTAGTTTTCGGCGATTTTGTAACCTTGTCCCCAGCCGGAACCGTTGGAAGCGTATCCCAAACTAGGAGATAACCAGTGGTCTCCTTTACTGTCTGTTACTACGGAATATTGACTGATATTATCCAGATAAAGGAAGCGGGCAGGCTTTCCGTCACTGGTTGTAAATGCATCATTTCCTACTTTTCCCCAAGAAGCTCTTAATTTCAGATTCGTCAGGACTGGATTATCCTGAAGAAAGCTTTCGTTAGTTACTAACCAACCAAGAGAGGCGGCGGGGAAGAATCCGAATCGTTTGTCTGGAGAGAATTGCTCCGAACCGTTGTAACCCATATTTACTTCTACAAAATAACGCCTGTCATAATCATAGGTTGCACGTCCTGCAATACCGATTACATTATAAGGCAGTAGCAGATCACCTGATGTCTCTTTAGATTCTTTAACATCCCGTTGTGCCAGGAACATGGCAGTAATATTGTGTTTCTCAGCAAAACTACGGTTGTAGTTGATTTGCGCTTGCAGGTTCATTGTCCAATAGGACTCGGAAGACTTGGTCAGCTCGATTGGACCATCTTCATCTTCCAGGCTAGGATGCCGGTTGATAAACAGATGTTCTCCTGAAGCTAACGTCTGATAGGTATACCAGGTGTAGGAACGTTTTCCTATTGTTTTGCCGAATCCTTTGGAGTCGAAAGATACTTGTCCTTTGACAGAGAGCCCTTTGGTGATAAATCCCAAATCAATTTCCACTCCTCCGATGACATTGATTCCCGATCTGGTCTCCAGTTGATAACCCGAACGGTTGATTAAAGGATATGCACTCAACGAATTGTTGGCAGGATCTTCTACAGATAATCCGGCTCCGATAGGGAAGGTGCGTATAGCGTCGGTGGCGTATGCACCTTCCGGAGTCAGATACATGGAAGTAGGCCGTGAAGTCAGAGCACTATTGAATACACTTGTCATGCTTGCAGAAGTCCCGTTGATCCGTTCCAGATAAGAGGAGGCATTTAAGTTGATCTTCACTGACTTATTGACTTTATAGTCAATATTTGAACGGAAGTTGTATCGGTCTAATGAAGACTGGGCATTGTAACCTAACTTGGATTTAGGTTCTACGTTGAACATACCTCCCTGATGCAGGTAGCCTGCACTTACAAAATACTGAAGTTTGTCCGAACCTCCGGAAACGTTCATGTTAGCTCTGGTCATAGGTGCATAATCTCTGAATAAGATATCTTGCCAGTTATTATTCGGATAGAAATCAGGATCTACGGGGTTACCTGTTTTCCATGAGTCGAACTTGTCGATGTCCGGTCCGAAGAACTCGGCAGAGTTCCCATCGTTAGTGAGTGCTTCATTGCGAAGTCTTACCCAATCCCATGAGTCCAGACGTTCGGGTTTGAAGGCCATTTCCTGCATACTGAATTCTACATTGGCACTGATACGGGCAGTTCCTTTTTCACCTCTACGGGTGGTGATCATTATAACTCCATTGGCACCTCGTACGCCGAATACTGCCGTTGCGGAAGCATCCTTCAATACGGAAATATTAGCGATTTCGTTCGGATCGATGGAACGCATATCGTCTACAGCTACTCCATCTACCATGATTAATGGATTTGTGCCGTTTGTGGTGGCTGCACCACGAAGGAACATGGTCACTTCGTCACGTCCCGGTTCACCGGAAGTCTGGATAGTGGTCAGTCCGGGGAGCTTTCCGGATAAAGCAGAGCTTAAGTTGGGCGATGAAGACTTCATCAATTCTTTTCGGTCGATGGAAGCAACGGAGCCAATGACAGAAACTTTTTTCTGGGTACCGTAAGCCACTACTACAACTTCTTCCAGATTCGCTACGTCCGGATGCATAATGATGCGCATGTCTTTTTTTGCAGGTACATCTTGTTTTTGATAACCTACATAACTGATCTCCAGTATTGCGTTGGGAGCAACCGATAAAGAGAAACGACCGTCTATGTCTGTAATAGTACCATTCGTTGCTGCTCCTTTTTCCATGACGGAAGCTCCGATCAGGCTTTCACCGGACTCGTCCACGACGACTCCGGAGGCTGTTATCTTGGACTGTTGCTGTATCAGGGTAGCATCTCCAATATCTGATGCATTTCCTGTAACGGGAATACAGATTCCCAATCCGAGCAACAGGCACATTTTGTATAGCCAATAACTTCTTTTCATAACTATAACGTTTAAGATTATTTTCTGTCTAATTAAATGAACTCAACATTTTGTCCTTGTCGTATCCTATGTATTCATAGCGTTCTATCCGGACACCTTGGTCTTTTGCGGTAATACAAGGACTTGTGCCATTCCATGAGCTATCCATCCACCACTCTTCTACTAATAGTTTTCTTTGAGTTGAAGAGTTGTTAGTAAATGAGAACTGAACTTTCGAAGGATCTATTGTTCCTCCGGAATAACCTAAAACAGAATAAGTGCCTGCCAAATTACGCAGATCGACATAAACGAGCGGACAACCGGATGCATTTAATGTTGTGATGGACTTGCAACGGTTTATATCCAGATATGTCAGCCCCGGATTATTGCTTACATCAATAGAGGTTATCATATACTGGTCTCCGGAAATAAACTTGGTCAATCCTGCGTTCTTAGCACTGAAAGATTGAATGCCTTTCTCATCTACCGGACCTGCTGTATAGCTGGTGCTGATTGCATATTTACTTAGGTCGATCTCTCCCAGATTATTACCGTCCAAGATGAGGCTCTTATATCCGCAGAAGTATTGCAACCCTTCCAGATTGGTGATTCCCTTGTTGCTAAGATCAAGAGTTGTGTTGTTCTTGAAGTATTCTGTATTCAGAGCTGCCACTGTCAGAACTTTATCCCCTTCGAAGACATCCGGAACCAAGGCTTTGAGGGCATTCCGTAGGTTTATATCAGGAATTTCCCCGTACTTTTTCAATGTTTTCTGATATTTTCCGTAACTGTAATAGTAGTTGTTGTTTCCATCCGGATAGTCGTGCATCCAATCGTACCCTTCCACTGTCACTCCATTATTGATGGCATCTACGATAGAACCGCTATTGCTATAGTATGAGTCCATCCACCAGGATTCCATTTTCAGAAGTCGTTCTTTGCTTGCATCGTCACTGAAAGTAAATTTGAAGTCTGTACTGTTATAGTTCAGACATCCGCCATAGATGCTGTGGTAGTTACGTACATCCAAATAGACCAGTTTGCAGTTTAGAGCAGAGAATCTTTCAATGGTATAACAGTAATACAGATCGATAGATTCTAGTTGGATGCTTCCGTCTATGTTGAGAGAAACCAATGTGCTATTCGGATGTTCTGCAGTAGCCAGTTCCAGTTTAGTCAATCCTGTGTTTTGTGCAGTCAATTCGGACAGCCTGGACAGAACTTCAGCAGGAATTTCGCTTATATCATTGTTGTTGCAGATCAGTTTACGGATGTTGCTGAAATACTCGAGTCCTTCCAAAGAAGTGATATTCTTATCGCTGATATCCAGTGTGCCATCAGTGAATGTGACATACTTCGCACTGGAAGAAATCTTCTCTCCTTTGAATATATCGGGGAAGAGAGCAGAGAGGGCATTGCGCAAGTTCTCATCGGGCATTACTCCTACAGTACTGTTGATGACTCCCAATGTTCGCATTTTACTACCACGTACTAATACAAGTCCATAAGAATCTTTGTTTGCAGTAGAGGGGTATAGTACCGTAATATGGTCGGAGGATACTTCTCTGGTTTCCATGTAGATGGGCTGTTCTGTCCCTCCTGATAAAGGAGAAAGTGCCAGTACATCACAGTCAATAAAGCCATTTCCCTGAATGGTAATCTCTGTGCCCAGGGATTCTTCCGAAATGTCCGGAAGCACTACATTGGTTACTCCCAGGTCTGTGCCTAACTTTTCGTCTTCACATCCCAAAAGGAATACCATTCCAAGCATTAATAAAATGTAGAAATGTGTTTTCATAAATACTATTTGTTTAATGAATAAATAGAGTACATCGTTATTCTTGTTTTAAGACAACCACTGAATGAGGTGGTATAGAGCATTGAATTTCATCTTTTACCTTTAGAGGTTCGGCATCCGGAGGCAGCATTTGGTCTGTAACAGGCAGACTGTCTTTGGTATACCGGTAAACCTTGTAATTCCCATTGGTTTGCGCATGTTTGTTGATGAGGCTTATTGTTTTCTCCTGATCCATTCCGTTAGCAAAGACATACACCCATTTGCCGTTTGTGTTCCGGACGGCAGTTCCTGCATACCATTCCTCCGGTGTTGCTATCGGATAGATTTCAGCTCCCGGGCGTATGAAACGTGTCAACAGAGAATAGGCATAGTACTGCGGGCGTACCTCGTAATCACTTTTGATATCGTTGTAGTATGGCTCCGAAGCGTATGTCTTTTTTACATACTTCCATAAACCCAGTTGCTGCATTGCTCCGTAGTCTGCATCTTTACCGTAGTATTGGTCTATCAGGCTCCAATAACTAACACCGCTTGCTCCTGCATTGAGTAGATTGATGACTATGCGTGTCATGAGTACTCCTCGTTCATACAAGTCGATATCTTTTTGTCTGGTGGCACCTACGCATTGATTACCTCCGAATTCACCGATGAAATGGGCTTTTCCAACTGAAGCGGCCAATTGAGAGTTTTGTTTTTCCCAATCCAGAATTGTGGAGTTCGGAGTTTCGTAGCCGAAGATATAGGTGTGGGAGTTGAATACGTCAGCAACGTTCGCCAGTCCTTTCGTGCAGGCTGCCAGATATTTATGCGTTCCTGTACCTCCGTCCGAATTGTCAGAAAGACTGAAATGTACTTTATGTCGTATTCCATCCTCTTTGAAACGTCTGTCGAGTACTTTACACATTTCAATATAGTCGGCGGTGGGAGCAGCTTTACCTTTGATGATATATGACCAATCTGGTTCGTTGATCGGAGTAATCTCTTTGATGCACGTGTATTTTTTGTTGTTGAGCAGGTGTTGTACAAGTGCGGAAAAGTTCTCGCTCCATTCTTCATAGTTAGTCGGGGCTACTACCCAGTTACCATAATTCCCTTCGGCCAGGAAATGTCCCGGAGGGGCTCCCCAAAGTACAAGGGTGACTTCCATTTTCTGTTCTTGTGCCATATCCAATACTTTGTAGAGTGATTGCATTTCTAAAGAGTCGAATGTGAAATTATGCCACTCGATTTTGGATGCGTCTGGATTGTCATTCTTTGGTTCATACCATTGTGGCATCACCATCACCCGTAAGCTTTGCAGTCCCATTTCTTTGACACGCTTCACAACGATGCGATCCCAGTCTTCAGCTTTGGCTCCATCATTGCGGGTCACATTTTGTGAGAGGAAGTGGGGATCTAGTTCTGCACCTATAGCACGGAGGTTTACACCGGTTTTCTTTCCTACAGAAAGTTTCTGTATGGCAGTTGTTGAACTTTGGTATTTGATTATCAGACTACTTTGCGGGTTATCCAGTGTTAGCGTGAAGCCGTTAGCCAGTTCTTTACCGGTTTTCTTTATAGCCTCTCCTGTATCTTTATTGGTGAGTATATAAGTGTGGTCAGGGTGTAGTCCTGATAAATTGACAGTATAGCTCTTGTCCGGATTGTCTTTGCGGCGGAAAGCTACGATGTATCCGCTGTCATCCGACGGGCGATAAAGTTGGTATGCTAGCCAGATATTTTCTGAGGTAATGTTGTTTATTCCACTCAACGGATAGTAATCTTCATAGAAATAGGGACGGAGTTCTTTGAACTCTGCCTGGCGGTCGCGCATATCATAGATGGATTGTCCGGCTTCAGTTATTTTCCAGTTGTAGATAATAGAGGTTCCGAGGCTGGAACGGAAAGTGAATTTATCGGCACTCACAGTTCCTGTACCATGCAGGGGAAGGTATAAGTTCAATCCGTAGGTATGACATTGATAACCGATTGGTTCTCCATAACTGTAGTCTGTTCTCCACATCGGTGCACTGCGTGAGATACTTTCGAGGTCAATACGGCGTCCGCCACTGGCACAATTATCAACCAGCAAGCCCGGAAAGCGGTTCAGCAGATATTCCCAGAAAGAATAAAGTCCTTCAATGTATCGGATTTCGCAGATACCTTGTCTGCCAGGTTCATCATTGGCAGCCCAGAAACCCTCTGGCTCTATATTGAAATCCTGGCGGTAGTAGTCTATGCCATTTTCCTCGAGGAAGTCTCCGATATATTTACTCATCCATCGACATGCCTCCGGATTTCCGAGATTGAATAGATAAGAGTCGTGCTCACCATCTTTTGTCCAGTCTTCCTGTTTGGCTTTTCCTCTGGCATCCAACATCCATTGAGGGTGTTGCAGTGCCCAAGCTGAGCCTTTCATAACACGCTCCGGTTCAAACCATACCATGAACTTGGAACCAACTCTATGTACTTCGTCGGCGATGGGGCGTAACCCTTCGGGGAAACGAATAGAGTCGACGGTCCAGTTTCCTACGGTGTTCGCCCAATTCTTATGATTGGCTACATCTGCAGAGTGATTGTACCATCCGGCATCCAGCCAGAATACTTCGGGTACTAATTTGAATTGTTCATACCGTTTCACCATAGCAATGGCATAATCTGTAGTCAGGCAGGTATATTCATTACAGGGAGTAGGATCACCGTAGTTGAAACTGGTCGATATTGGATATACGGTCGGTTTACCATCTACTTTCCAAGTGTGGTGGGCTTGCACGAAACGGCGGAACTGGTTGTGTCCTTTCATTCGGTCGGAACCGTTCCAGAATGACAGGCATACACTGGAAGTGCGGATGCTCTCTTCCGGATACAGATAGGTTTTCAAACGTTCAATTCCGGAGGTAAGCGCTACGCTTTGCTGGTCTGCACAACGCACATCGGCAAACCAGGTTCCTGTCCATCCGATGGCTACGATAACTCCTTGATTGCTCGGAGATTCAATGTTGAAGAATGGCATACGCATTTGTGAAGAGCGTCCACCTTCCGGTCTCATATAAAGATTATCACCCGGAGACAAGATTGTAAGTTGCTGGCTGAAATCTGATTTGGATGCATGGCTGCCTTCGGAATGATGAAGGTTGAATGTTCCCGGATGCTGGTAGCGGAATGTGATATCAGACACTTTTACGTTGGCAATCTCCGGCGTATTTTTCTTTCCCTGGTTGGTGAAACGGAGTACCCATTCCACCGTATTGAAGTTGGTAAAGCCTTTCACTTCACATTCTACTTTTAATCCTCCGGATGGTTCACGATAAGTATAAAGGTATTTCAGAACCTTAGGATCGTCACTTTTCTGACGCATAGCCGTATAAGACCAGCTTTTGATAAATTCCTGTGAAGGTTTACCTCCATATTCGAAAGAGAAAGGAGGGACCACACCGCGGGCAAAGTGGGTGGTTATCCATTGGCTGGTGTTTACCGGGCGGTCGCTCATGCGGGTTACCGTCTGTCCTGTTCCATTATGAGGGAACAGAAGCAGAATGAATAGATAATATAGTATTCTTTTTTTCATTCTTTATTCGGTTTTTCGTTGGTAACTTTATATTTTAGTAATAAGGAACTATGTGGCTTTTCGAGGATCAGTGGCAACTGACTGGTCAGTTCTTTTCCCTGATAGATTTTGCTCTGTCGGCTATCCATGTCTGTCACTGTATAGTATTTTTCCGGATCCACTCCTGAAAGTCTGACGGTGATTTGTTTATCTTTGGAGGCGGTTCTGCGGAAAGCAACGATAATACCACTGTCGTCCGACGGACGATACATTTGATAGGCTAGCCAGATATCATCCCGCGTCATTTCTTCTGTACCCGTCAGTGGGTAATAATCTTCGTAATAGTAAGGTCTGATTTCGTGGAATTCTTTCAGACAACGTTGCATTTCGTAAACGGAGGCATTTTTATCGGTTATTTTCCAGTTATAAATCAAAGCTGTGCTGACGCTTGAGCGGAAAGAATACGGATCGGTCTGTAAACTACCTGTTCCATGTAAAGGCAGGAAGAAATTCAGGCCATACGTGTGACATTGGTAGCCGTCCGGATCGTCGTAATGATAATAATCACTCCTCCATAGTGGTGCGCTTCGGCCGATTGTTTCCCAGTCAATACGTCGTCCCCCACTGGCACAGTTGTCTATGAGCAGGTTCGGGAACCGGTTCAACAGATAATCCCAGAAGTAGTATAGTCCTTCGATGTGGCGTATCTCTTTCATTCCTGTACGTCCGGGCTCATCGTTGGCTGCCCAGTAGATATCCGGCTGCATATTGAAATCCTGACGGTAATAGTCTATGCCGTTTTCCTCGAGCATATCACCTATATATTTACTCATCCAGCGGCAGGCTTCCGGATTTCCCAGATCGAACAGTAGGTAGGTGTCATTGTTGTGTTCGGGAATGTCGAGCATCCAGTCGGGATGTTCTACCGCCCATTGGGTACCACGGATGACACGCTCGGGTTCGAACCAGACCATGAATTTAGCTCCTACTTTGTGTATTTCGTCGGCTACAGGACGAAGTCCTTTGGGGAAGCGCAATGTATCTACAGTCCAGTTACCGGCTGTGTTGGCCCAGGTCTTGCCATGTTCGAAGTCTGCAGCATCGGTGTTCCATCCGGCATCCAGCCAGAATACTTCGGGCTTCAATCCGAACTGTATGTAACGTTTCACCATGGCAATGGCATAATCGGCTGTCAGGCATGAGTATTCCGTACAAGGTGCGGGGTCCCGATAGTTGAATCCGCTGGAAAGAGGATATTCGGCAAATTTTCCGTTGATTTTCCGTGACTTGTGTGCCAGGACAAAACGGCGGAATTTATTGTGTCCTGCCATCCGGTCGATATTTTCCCAAAACATCAGACTGATACTTGGGGTACGAATTGTTTCCTGTGGACGTAAGTATAATTTCATGGTTTTCATTCCCGAAGCCATGGATATTGTACGATTATCTTGTGCGCATACATCTGCATACCAGGTGCCCGACCAGCCTACTCCTAATATGACTCCCTGTCCGGCAGGTGATTCAATGTTGAAGAAAGGAAGATAGTCCCCTTCTGAAGAGCGTCCTCCTTGTGGAGACATCTGTTTGGTTTCACCCGTTGCCAGAGTAACTGAACGTGGATGGAAATCATATTTGGAGATATGGTTTCCGTCTGCATAGTGTAACTTGAATTCTCCTTTAGAAGCGTATTGCATGGCAAGGTCCACCACTTTCACTTGTTCCAGAGTGGGAGAGTTGCTCGTACCTTTGTTGGTGAAGTTCAATACCCATTCGGCAGCCTGATAACTGGGATAGCCTTTTACGGTACATTCTACTTTCAGTCCGTTGGTAGGATTGTAGTAGGTAAAGAGATACTTTATCACATCCGCTTCTTCGGATTCTATCTTTTGCTGGGAATAGTCCCATTGGCGGATAAATTCTGCGGAAGGTTTCCCGTCACATATAAACGAGAACGGAGGTGTTTTTCCTTTAGCGAATTGTTTCTGAATCCATTTTTCGATTTCAGGAATGTGTTTGGAGATTTTAGCCGTCGTCTGACCCACGGCTATGATGCTCCACACACTCATAATCAGTAATGAGAACAGGAATTTCGATTCGATTTTCTTGAAATGTTTCATTAGAATATAGGTTTATGTGGTTTTTACTTTTCTCATTATTCCGATCAGATAGCACCATACAATGGCAAGTACTATAATTGCAGATAACTGACTGTGGAATGAATCAGTGATTACCCCTAAAATAGGCGGGAGGACGGCACCGCCGGATACACCGACGATAAGAAGTGCAGATACTTCGTTCGCTTTCTCGGGAACACGTTTCAAAGACAGAGAGAAGATGATGGAAAACAGATTGGCATATCCTATCCCGAAAACTGCTACACATCCGAGGATAAACCAGAGATTAGTGCTAATGGTCATCAGTATCAATCCTGCGAGAGCTATCCAGACGCTATAAATATAGAATTTACTTTCTGAATATTTCATCAGTAGGAGACCACCCAAAAAGGCTCCTACAGTGCGGGCGAAGAAATACACACTATTTCCCATTCCTGCATCTGTCAGTGGTAGATCGCAACGTTCCATCAGGAATTTAGGGAAAGTCATATTGATACCTACGTCTACACCTACCAGCACGAGAATACCGATAAAGAAAGCAAGGATGTATTTGTCTTTGAATAATTCAAGAGTGACTTTGAAAGAAATGTTCTTCCGTTCCTGTTGTTTTTCTTGTATAGGCGTAAGCCATAGCCATATCAAAGCGAGCAGTGACAGTCCGGCATAAATGGGGAATATCATTTTCCATCCGAAAAAACTACCAGTCACCCAAGCTGCCAGGATAGGACCGAGGAATGAACTGACTGCTTTGACAAATTGCCCTAGGGTTAATGTACCTGTCAACTTATCGTTTGCAACGACGTCTGTTACTAATGGATTGAGTGAAACTTGCAATAGAGTGTTACCGATACCTATCAAGGCAAATGCGATTAATATGGCGGTAAAGTCGTATGCAACGAGTGGAAGGCACATGGCTAATACATGGAATGCGAAGCTAAGTAGTACGGTTTTCTTGCGTCCGATGCGATTCATTAACATTCCGGTGGGAATAGAAAGCACCAGGAACCACAAGAAACAGGATAGAGAGATGAGATTAACCATCGTATCGGTGAGATGGCTGAAATCATTCTTCACATAGCTCGTGGTTATTCCGACAATGTCAACAAATCCCATAACGAAGAATCCGAACATGACGGAGAGCATTTTTACTATGGATATTTCTTTTTTCATTCGCGTACTTTTGATGATAAATTACTTGGTTGGTGGGTATATATACTTCTATTTTTGTACTAATACCCTGATTGATGAACGAGATAATTTAAGTTTTAGGTTATTCTCTTGCGTGTTGACCGTTTCTGTTGATTCTATAAGATTATCACCTTCCGGTAGGCGTCCTTCCATATATTTGTAGACATTGTATTCTCCATTGGCACCTTCTTTATCATTTTCCAACTGTATCATCTTGTCTTTGTCTGTAGCGTTGGAAAGTACATACGTCCATTTTCCCTCTGTGTTGAGAAAAGCACTTCCGGCTATCAACTCGTCGCCGAGATCCAATGGATATACTTCGTCGCCCTGACGGACAAAACGTGTCAATAGACTATATGCATAGTACTGAGGACGTACCTCGTAGTCTTCCTTGATTTTGGCATATACATCAGGATCTTCGGTATAAGCGGATTTTAGATATTTCCATAAACCGAGTTGCTGCATTTCCGAATAGGAGGCATTGCGGTTATAATATTGATCGATCAGACTCCAGTAGCTTACTCCGCAAGCACCGGCATTCAGGTAGTTCAGAGCAACGCGGATTAGCTGTACCCCTCGCGTATATGTGTCTATACCATATTGGCGGGCGCTTCCGTATCCAGGGAAACCGAATTCTCCAACAAAATGTCTTTTACCTCCTGCAGAAGCTATATTTTGACGTTCCCAATTTACGAGAGTCGAATTAGGGGTGTTGTAGTCAAACTTGTATACATGAGAGTTATACAGGTCGGCTTCATCGTTTGTGAAAGCGGAAACACAGGCAGCGATATATCCGGGTGTACCGTCTGTATTGTCAGAAAGGTTGAAGTGTACCTTACTGCGTATTCCATCTGCTTTAAACTTGGCATCCAGTGCTTTCACCATGGGGGCGTAGGTGTCCTGCCAACCCATGGTTTCAAAATCACCTTGCCACATGATGCGGCCGTAACCTGGTATATGACTGTCAGGCTCGTTGAATGGGGTAATTTGATTGATACAGGTATAATGCTTTTCTTCAATCAGGTATTTCACCATTGTGGAGAAGTTTTCTGCAAATTCTTCATAGTTATCTATACCGGCAATCCAACCCGGATTAACGTTATAACTTCGTGCATCACACAAGAAATGCTTTTGACCATTGTTAATGCCTGATAGTAAGTCGATATTGGTAATGGCTCCCCATACGACTAATGTCACTCCGATATTATTCTCCTGGGCCAGATCCAATACTTTGTATACAGACTGCATTTCTTCCGAATCAAAAGTGAATTTGCTCATATCCGCGACATTAGGATCGTTGTTGTCATTGGAGGGTTCCCACCATTGTGGCTGCATCATGATTCGGAATTGTTGTACTTTCATTTTCTTTACCCGTTGTACAACTATATTTTCCCAATCTTCAGCCTTTGAACCATCATTGCGGGTGATGTTTTGTGAGAAGAAGTGCGGATCCATCTCGACACCGATAGCATGAACCGGAGTTCCTGTTGAATTCCCTACTGCAACAGGATAATAGTTGCAAGCCGGACAATCGTCATATTTGTTATAATCATCCGAGCAGGCGGACATTCCCCAAAGTGTGCAAACAATGCTCAATAGAGTTTTACTGATATGTGTCATTTTCATTGCCATATTGATTAAATTTAGTAGGTTATTATTCAAAGCCTAATTCTGCCTC
Source organism: Bacteroides sp. BFG-606 (assembly GCF_024788145.1). Classification (NCBI taxonomy): domain Bacteria; kingdom Pseudomonadati; phylum Bacteroidota; class Bacteroidia; order Bacteroidales; family Bacteroidaceae; genus Bacteroides; species Bacteroides sp. BFG-606. The sequence goes on from NZ_JANUIL010000001.1 coordinate 1,558,801, forward strand.
AATTGCCTGAATCAGAATGTGGATAACTTTGATGTGAATTTCTTGTATTCTGTCAGAATGTGCTGCTCGTGGGGCGCAGACTGCAATGTCTGCCAGTCGTGACAGTTCATTCTCTCCTTTTGAAGTCAGCGCTATCACTTTCATTCCATTGTTGTGTGCTTGTACGGCAGCTTTCAGTATGTTCTCGGAATGTCCGCTTGTGCTGATGGCCAATAATACATCTCCCTTACATCCCATAGCTTCTATATAGCGGGAGAAGATCTCGTTGAACGAAAAATCATTTCCCACACAGGTCATGTAAGCCGGGTCATTGATTGCAATTGCCGGTAGCGGGATGCGGTTGTTGCGGTAACGTCCGGTTAGTTCTTCTGCAAAGTGGGTGGCGTCACATAAGGAACCTCCATTACCGCAGCTGATAATCTTATTTCCGGCTTTTAATGCTTCAGCGCAGGTAGAGGCTGCCTGTGAAATTACCCCGACTGTTGTTGCTTCCTCAAGAAAACTCTCCAACGTTTGCCGAGCCTCTTCCAGTGTTGTTTCAATAAGCTCTTTCATAATAGTTAATCGGTTAAGTTCGCGGCTACAGAAAGAGCTGCATAATCTCCTATCTGCTCTCCCAAAGCGGCTGGTTTCACTTTACATACTCTGTTTGCACAGGATAATGCCTCCTGATCGATTATCTTTTGCATGATGGGTTCCATCATATTTTTATTCCGAGTATAGATGCCACCTATCACAATGACTTCCGGATTCAAGATGTCGATTACTATGGATAATCCTTTTCCCAGATAAATGGCAGACGTCTCATATATGCTTTGGGCTAATTTATCACCTTTGGCAGCTTCTTCAGCCACTTTTCGGGCAGTAAGCTGATCTAGTTCCTGTAAGGTACACCATTCAACTTTCTGTCCGCTCTGCAATTTCTCCATCACATACATTTTGGAGAGTTGAGCAATACCTCCACCGCTGGCAAATCCCTCAAAAGAGCCCCTTTTACCGTAACCTACCGGACCGAAATCCGACAGGCGGATGTGTCCCAGTTCTCCGGCATTGTCATTGGTGCCTGTATACAGTTTGCCATTTAATATTAATCCTGCTCCCAGTCCCGTACCGAATGTGAGAAAGACCATATTCTTAGTTCTTTTTCCTGCCCCGAACTTCCATTCGGCCAAAGCACAGGCATTGGCATCATTGTGTAGACTGGTTTTAATGCCCGTCTTTTTTTCCACCATTGCTACAATGGGGATGTTGTCCCATCCCGGTAGGTTAGGGGGAGACATCACAATACCTGTTTCACTGTTGAGAGGACCTCCGCAACAAATTCCAATCGCTTTTGTGTTAGTAGGGGTTAGCTGGTGGAGGTTCATCATCTTTTCGGTTTCACAGAGAATTCTGGCTATGGTTTCGTCGACGGTGGTCGTATCAAATTTCTTTTTGTCGATGATATGTAGCTCGTTGTTTTCTTTGATACCGTAGATGATGGCGCATTTGGTGCCTCCTACGTCAATTCCTAACAAGTTCTCTTTCATAACTATTATTTTTTAGCGTATAATCCGGTTTTTTGTAACAGCCGCTTGTATTCTTTCAAGTTGAAAGGTGCCTTGCCGTATAGGTAATGATTCATGAATTTCTGATTACCGATCTGGTATTGGATCAGATAGATTCCCTGACCGCTTTCTTCCGGTAGTGAGGCTATTCTGACCTTTTGATTGGCTGGAATACGGAAAGTGCTCTCATAGATTTTACGTCCCGAGGATGCATCTGTTACCGTTACATTACCACTTTGTACGTTGCGTGTGTCATTCGTTCCTATCAGTGGGTAATTTCCGCCTTCCGCATCATTGATTAGTACGCAAACATCCTGTTGAACATTCTTGATGAAATAATATGCCATCTTCTTTGAATTGTAGTAGTCAACAATCGCATCAGAGATCACCGGCCATCCATCCCGCAGGTTCCACCAGATAATACCAGTCTTGTCCTCAAACTTCTTTCCACGCCACATTTCTATAAAATATTTCATAGCTTCTGCCTGTACGGATTGAGAAGCGAATATAAAATCATCCAGTTTGGAGGGAACTTCACCAAAAAGTAAACGTACCTGATTAATCATAAGATTATTGCGATCGAATGTCTTTCCCCATTCTGGGAATCTACGAACAGATTTGGTAACCCATTCATCATTCCATTCATGATTTTTTGTCCAGGGATATACGGCATCTTTCGTCATCATTTTCTGGAGACTTTCTAAATTAGGGCAGCCGTGATAGCCGATTTCACTGACAAAGCAGCAGGTAGCATCCGTATAGAATTTGTCTTTGTAATATCCTCTGGGACCCCATAAATGGTTTTCCGGTAAATATTGGTCAGCACTTCCTCTTTCATATACCGCTTGGCTGTAGTAAGGAGAGCTAGGAAGATAAGGGCGGGTAGGATCAAACTCATAAATAACTGCCGGAAGGACCTTACGGCTCACTACATCCAGATTCGGATTAATATTAAATGGTTGCAAAGACCAGCGCAGTGCACAATCGTCTTCATTATTTCCTGACCATAAGACGAGTGATGGATGATTGCGTAATTTGCACACAACGGAAATGGCTTCTTTTTCCAATGCTTGTGTAAATGAGCTGCGTTGAGGATAGAAAGTGCATCCCATTGTAAAATCCTGCCATACCATAATGCCGTTTTCATCGCATAAATCAAAGAAATGATGATCTTCATACACGTTGCCACCCCAACAACGTATCATATTGCAGTTTAATTCTACAGCCATGCGGATAGATTCGTCTACGAAAGAATGATCCCGGCTATGGAGTGCATCCATGGGCACCCAATTGGTTCCGTGGATAAAAATAAGTTCTCCATTGACAATGAAACAGAACTTACCCGGATGATCCGGTGGGAGGTTGATGTCTGTAATCTCTAGTTGAATCGTGCGGAGACCTACCCGTTTATTATCTGTTGATAAAATAGTGCCGTCAGAATCTACTAACTCTACTTTTGCATCATATAAAGCCGGTTCTCCATATCCTTTTGGCCACCATAAATCAGCATTCTTGATTTCCATTATATATCGGAATGCTGGGGAAACGACAACAGAGCTTCCTTTATATATTTCTTTCCCATGGCGACTTAATGTATATACGGCTTTCACTTTGTCGAACTTTTCGAAAGGTAGTTTTACTTGTACATCAGTATATAAGCGTACATTTCTGGTAGCAGTGTCTACATTGGCGACCATATAGTGAACATCTGTGAGACGTGCCGAATTCAATACGCGTAATTCTACATCTCTCCACAAACCTGCACTGACTAATCGTGGCAGAATGTCCCATCCATAGGTGTGGGGAGCTTTTCTGATGAATACGGATTCTTCAGACGGGAAGTTTCCAATACTGAATGTCCCTAACAGATGTTTTTGTCCTTCGATAACAGATGAACGGAGTATCACTTGGAGTTGATTACTTTCTCCTGCTTTTATTTCCTTAGTTACATCAAAAGCATGTTCAATCATCATATTTTCTGCTTTGCCAATGTGCTTTCCATTCAGCCATATATCGGCCAGACAGTCTATTCCGGCAAAAAAGAGTTGATATTGTTGCCCTGATTTTAGTTGTGGCGCTACGAATGATTTGGAATAACACCATTGATAGCCTTCCCATTTGCGTAATTCATTTACATTACTGCCAATCATCGGATCTTTGATTAAGTTGGCAGCCATTAGGTCCAGTTCTACATTACCGGGGACTTGGGCTGGTAGATGCTTTACTTCAGCGAGTTGCATGTCCTTGGGCGAAGTTATAGGTTCTTCAGGTTGCATCCAATAAGAGAGTTCCCATGTTCCATTTAAGGAGATGGAATTACCGGAATCGGCAAAAACACCACTTGTACAAGTGAGAAATATCAAAAATAGTAGTGTACTGATTTTATTCATTGTTAATAGATTTAATTGATGGTGTGACAAAGTAACTAGTGCTGTATTTTTATAGTATTACATAACGGTCTCATTTTTACTTCTTTGTGTATATCTGTATTAAAACCTCCTTTCTTTTATTTCCATTAAAACGTGAGTTGATGTTCTCCTGACCCTAAATCTATCTTTCTACCATTACATTCTATTGTTGCATTCGTATTGACTGGGATCGTGACTTTGAGAATCACCTGTTCTTCTTTACGTTCCCATTCAGAACGGATGATTCCATTTACAGATTTATATTCGGCTTTTACCCAGTCAAGACCTTTTACGAAATGAGGTTGGATAAGAATATGTTTGAATCCGGGTTCCTGTTCATCATAATTAATGCCTGCCAATACATTGTACATCCATGCATTAATGTCTCCAAGAAACATGTGATTTACAGAGGCGTCTCTAAACTCCGGTGAAAGTATCCATGTTTCTGCCAGTGTAGTGAAACCTTGTTTTATCCAGTTACCCCAAGATGGAGCTTCTTCTTGTGTGGCCATCTGGTATGCTAAGTCAGCATATCCATATTTGGAAAGCATCCGCAGGACTGTTTTACTGCCTAAAACTCCAAAATCGAGCAGATTATTATTGGCTTTTATCATTGTAGAAAGATTATCTGCAACCTGCTGTTCGTATTCTTTAGGAACGATTCCAAGGTATAAGGCGACTCCTTGTGCCGCTTGCGATCCATTGGCATAAATAGCTTTGGATGTATCGAAGTATTTGTGATTGATAAGCAATTTCAATTCTTCTGCTTTCTTTGTATAACTACTGCCATCTTTTCCTATGAGCTCTGCAAATTTAGCCATATACAGATTGTCTAAATAATAATAACAGGTAGTGGTGAATTCTGTAGGGGTTTGTGTCTTATGGAATACCCAGTCACCAATTCCGTAAGTTACAGTTCCTTCCACATCTTCGCGTCCTGCAAGGTAATTAAGGTATTTAGTACATACAGGCCATAGTTTCTCGATGCTTCTTGTATCTCCATAATAGTGGTAAATTGCCATAGGTACGATAAACATGGCAGCATCCCATACAGGACCTATCCAGTCGTCATAGCCCCATCCGGAACTCGGAATGATTCCCGATATACGTCCTTCTTCATTTTGATTATCAATCATATCATCCAGCCATTTTTCATAGAAAGTAATGCCATCGAAGTTTAATAATCCTAAATCCATTGTTATGTGTGCATCGGCAGTCCATCCATTTTTCTCTCGTTGGGGACAGTCAGTCGGGATACTCATCAGATTTGATAAGTATGATTGATTAGCAGCTTTCCATATTTTATTTAATAGTTCATTTGAACAACTGAATTTGCCAACAGGAGGAACAGCCGTATGTATGAATTGTGCGGTTAAGCTCTCTTTGGTAAGTTTCACAGGACGGTCTGAACGAACTTCTACATATTGAAATCCATGGTATGTAAAATCTGGAGTGAATGTACCTTGTTTTCCGTCCAATATATAAGTGTCTGTTTGAAAAGCGAGGCCAGGTAGTGGTTTGTAGTAAATATCTAAGTTGCGCATTTCCAAGCGTCCGTTATTTTTTAGCAATTCGCCGTGTTGCATACTGACTTTAGTGCCTTTCTCGCCATTAACAGAAAGAGTACAGACGCCTGACATATTAACTCCAAAATCGTATACATAGACTGTATCACCAAAAGAACGCATATTGATTGGAGTGATAAATTGTTCCGTTTCAATGGCAGGCATGTTTTGTGATACTAGTAGGGGAGAAGGGGCAGCTACCTGAATTGCATTTGTCCATTTAGAGTCATCAAAACCCGGTTTATTCCATCCGGCAATTGCAAGACGCGCATCATACGTATCGCCACTATAAATATTGTTTTGTATATAAGGACCGGTAGTCGCTTTCCAAGTAGAATCTGAGTGGATAGTTTGCTTTTCTCCATTTTTATATAATATCTCCATTTCGCAGATCATTCTTGAGCGGTTACGCCAGCGGGCTTGCTCATAGCTCCATGTTGCTACAGGAGCTGCTTCATTATAAAATCCGTTTCCAAGCACTGCAGATAGTACGTTTTCTCCTTTAAGCAGTAGGGGAGTTACATCGTATGTGTTATACAGATTTCTTTTATCATAATGAGTGAAACCCGGATTGAGATGTGAAGATGTTACTGATTCACCATTCAATGTCATTTTATAGTATGCAGCGGCACTTACATATAATCTTGCTTGCTGTATCTCATCTTGAGCGATAAATGACTTGCGCAACATGGGTGCTGGCATATAATCTTTATCATGATTATCAGTAATCCATGCTCCTGTCCAGTCACTTTGATTGAGTTGAGCTGTTTCAAAACTGGATATCGGAGAGGTAATCTTATGTCTCTTTGTTTTATCCCATGCTATTACTTGCCAATAATAACGAGTTCTGGTTTTTAGTTTTTCTGATCCTTGATAGATCGCATGAGGAGTATTAGAGTAAATTGTGTCAGATTGCCAGCTATTATCGGATGTTTTTCCCAAGTCTTGTTCCCGAGTGGCTATATATAGCTGATAACTGTCTTGAGAAAACTCTTTTCCATTTTTATTATTGGTTGTGTAATTCCAGGTAAAACGCGGGGCTGGTGAATCAATACCGAGCGGAGCGACTTGGTATTCACATCGCATATTTTCAATATCAATATTGTTGCTGTTACATGCCCATACTAGTAGTCCTAATAGAGCCAGCATGTATTTTTCATTTTTAGTTTGGAACTTCATAATCCTGTTTCTTTTTGTTAATAATCAAGGAGTGTTTTTCTCTTTTGTTACATCTGTTAATTTAATATCATTATTTATTTTTACTAAACCGGTTAAGTAATCAGGGAAAAAATATAAAATGACGATTAAGGTAATGAACACGGCAGGACAAGTGTTTCTACTTCTTTCTTGCCATTGGAATTTTCAAGGCGATACTTAATATCGCCAAGTAGAATCCTTACTGCATTTTTCCCAATCTCTTCTATTGGCATCCTTGCAATGTTCATATTGGGGGCTAAGACACGGAATGCGGATACTCCATGAATACAAGCTAGTTCATATCCATTATTTATATTGATTCCTTTTTCATAAAAGTAGCGGAATGCTTCCAAAGCTAGAATGTGTGTTGTGAAAAAGAAACCATCTACATCAGGTACTTTGCCGAAGATCTGATCCAGTGCCTTGAAAACATTCTCTTCATAATCCACAAAAGTCACTTCTCCGTATAAATCAGGATCAACGGGTAGATTGGCCTCGATTAAAGCTCTGGCATATCCTTCTCGCCTCATATTCATTGTGCGGAGATGGGGATTAGTCGTGATAATAGCTATCTTGGATGCTCCATTGTCAATCATTCTTTTAACCAGTTCGTAGCTGCTTCCTTCGTTGTCAATAATGATATAGTTTGTCTGCATTTCGGGAAAGTAGCGGTCGAATAAGACTAGAGGATAGCCTTCTTTGACTAGATTCTGTATTTCAATTTTGGAAACTTTTGTGGGGGCTACTATAATCCCGTCCACTTGTTTCGCTTTGAACAATCGAATCATCCTGTTTTCTCTTTCTATTTCTGATTCAGAACTACAAATCATTAATGAATAGCCTTGTGCTTCTGCTTCCATTTCTATAGAACGGGCAACTTTGGAATAGAAAGAGTCTGTAATGTCTGGTATAATTAGTCCGATAGTGCCTGATATGCCTGTATTCAGACTTCTGGCCAATAAGTTTGGTTGGTAATTCAGTTGCTTGGCACATTGAAAGACTTTTTCCTGTGTAGCGAGACTAATGCCTTTTTCATCCCCTTTACCAGAAAGTATCCAAGAGACTGTAGTCTTGGATAATTTTAAGGTTTCTGCTATGTCTTTAAGGGATGTTTTCATAAATAGTATTTGTTTAATCGGTTAAGTGACGGCAAATATATAAAAAAATATCTCATTATATAATATTTGATATATATTTAACTAATAATTGCAATATGATAGGATAATTTGCAGTTTAAAAATAACATGGAAATAAGGCGTAAACCAAAGAAAGTAACTATATTTGTATCATTCAAACGAAAGATATATGAAAGTAAAGAAAATTAGTGCGGCTAACGTGGAGGCTTGTTCGCTTCCTAAATTATTCGATGAAGAGAAAATAGATTTTCAGCCGATCCAGTGTGTCAATTGGGCTGAATATCCTTACAAACCTAAAGTGAATTTTCGAATTGCTCACACACAGAACTCAATTTTACTACATTTTAAAGTGAAAGAGGAGAGTGTGCGTGCCAAGTACGGGGAGGATAATGGTTCTGTATGGACTGACTCCTGCGTGGAATTCTTTTCTATACCAGCAGGTGACGGGATCTATTATAATATAGAATGCAATTGCATCGGAACGATCTTGGTGGGTGCAGGTCCTGTCCGTAACAACCGGGAACATGCACCGAAAGAAGTGACTGCTCTTGTACAACGCTGGTCTAGTTTGGGTAATCAGCCTTTTGCAGAACGTATCGGTGAAACGGATTGGGAAGTGGCTCTTATTATTCCGTATTCTGTGTTCTTTAAGCATCAGATCGATTCGCTTGATGAAAAGGAGATAAAAGCTAATTTCTATAAGTGTGGAGATGAATTGCAGACTCCTCATTTCCTTTCATGGAATCCGATAGAGATTCAACAGCCGGATTTTCACCGTCCTGATTTCTTCGGTACTTTGGAATTTGAATAATGAATTGAATCTCTGGATTGAAAGATAAATCACCAGAGCATCATCTACCTATAAAAGCGTCATCCATTTATAAAATAAGAAGGGTGACGCTTTTCTTTGAGCATCACCCTTTCTTTATAGTAAGTTCTTTTGTCTATTTCACAATCCCTCTTTCCGAGCTCTTTACGAAATTTACAATGTTCTCGATCTCTTCACTCATAGGAACCTGATCGACAATCTTTTGTACAGCATCCTGAACACTGAAATTACCCTGATAAATCAAACGGTATGCATTGGCGATGTGGCGGAGGATTCTTTCTGATGTATTGTGATGTTGGGAAAGAACTACTGCGTTCACACCGTGATATGCTACAGGATTTCCGGACATAATAACATAGGGAGGTACATCCTTGGATATACGGCACCCACTTTGTACCAGTGTCCAGCTACCTATGTGACAATATTGGTGCAGGGTTACATTACCGCTTAGAATAACGCAGTCATCTAACGTACATTCTCCTGCGATGGTAGTACCTATACCTACTACACAGTTATTGCTGATTTGTACATCATGGCAGAGATGTACTTTATCCATCAGGTAGTTTCCGTTTCCAATTTTGGTAGCATTACCGGCAAACGTAGCGCGGCTGATTACTACATTCTCACGAATATCGTTGTTGTCACCGATAATCAGGCTACTGTCTTCTCCTGTATAGTGGAAATCTTGCGGTTCCGCTCCCAAAACAGCGTTCTGATGTACCTTGTTTCCTTTTCCCATTCTAGTACCTTTCAGGATACTGGCGTAGGACATGATGACACAGTCATCTCCGATTTCCACATTCTTTTCAATGTAGGCAAAAGGCTGGACTGTTACGTTCTTGCCTAACTTTGCTTCAGGGTCTACATAAGCTAACGGACTAATCATAATAGTATATGTTTAAAGTTATTCTTCTCTTCCACCACCCAATGCCTGGTAAAGGCTTACTACGGCCTGCATCTGATCAAAGCAATCGGAAACCTGAGAGATTTGTGCACTCAGGTAAGACTGTTGTGCTGACAGTACTTCCAGATAGGTTGAGGTCCCTAAGTTAAACAATTCTTTTGTATCTTCCGAAGCTTTCTTTGCAGATTCTACCTGCATTTGGCGTGATTCTACTTTTTCACTGGTCTTTTGGTATAAACTTAGCGCATTGCTGACCTCACTTCCGGCATTCAGAAGTGTTTGTTGGAAGGATAGTTTAGCTTGTTCCTCCTGTGCTTTCGCTGCTTTCAGCCGGGCAATGTTCTGTCCCCGGTAGAATAGAGGCTGCGTAAGTGAACCAATGGCGGAAGCCAACAGCTTTCCCGGATTGATAATTGCGCTACCGGCACTGTTGGTCCATCCGGCAGAGCCGCTAAGCGTGATTTGCGGATAGAATGCGGCACGTGCCGAATTAGTATTGTAATAGCAGCTTGCCAATGACATTTCAGCAGCTTTTACGTCCGGACGGTTGGATAGCAACTGGATAGGTACACCTGCGGAAAGTTCCGTCGGAAGTACTTGTGCCTCCAATACGCCACGTTTGATGGCGTGCGGAGCTTCGCCCAAGAAAGTAGACAGGGCATTTTCCGTCTCACGTATGCTTTGTTCAATGTCCGGAATAGTGGCAAGTACCTGCGCGTAAGCAGCCTTGCTCTGTTCTACACCGGCCGAATTGATATTGTACATAGCAGAGTTTTTCATCGCTTCCATTGTTTCGGCATTCTGTTTCAGAATTTCAGCTGTGGCTTTGGTTATTTCCAGCTGGCGGTCTAACATCATTAATGTATAATACATATTGGCGATGTTGGAGACAACCTGTGTCTGCACAGCCTGACGGTAAGCTTTCACTTGCTTCAGAGTAACTTGTGCATTTCGTTTGGAGTTGAGCAACTGACCGAACAAGTCGATCTGCCAGCTAGCTGTAACGGGCAATGAGTACGTTTTTGTTGCTGCGTTTTTATCAAAACTACTGATTGTTCCTTGCGGTGATAACCCCAGTGACGGAGCATAAGCCAGACGTGCAGACATCAGGGATGCTTCTGCTGCTTTCACATTCTGAGCGGCCGACAAGAGGTCAGTGTTTTGTTTCAGTCCCGCTTCGATGAGAGACTGGAGTTGCGGGTCGGTGAAGACTTCTCTCCACGGCAGATTACCGAAGTTGGCTGTATCCGAAACCAGTGTATCATTATTCGCTACCGGATCGCGATACAGGCCGGAAGTGGTGATATCTTCGGGTCTGTCATACGACTTATAGATGTGGCAGCTGCTCAAGAGAGCAGTTGCACACAACATATATAGAATCTGTTTCTTCATATCGAATTTCATTATTTAGCGTATTGTTCAATCTCTGTTACAGCATCTGTATTGTCAATATCTTCCCATTCCATCGGTTTTACTTTCTCTTGCAGATATTGGAAGATTACGAACAAGGCAGGAACGATGAAAATCTGGCAAATCATACCGATCAACATACCACCGATAGAAGCAGTACCCAGTGTACGGTTACCGTGAGCACCTACACCAAAGGCAAACATCAACGGAAGCAATCCGACTACCATTGCCAATGATGTCATCAGGATCGGGCGGAGACGGGCACCGGCGCCCAATACGGCTGCCCATGTGATACTCATACCCATCTTGCGGCGGTCAAGGGCGAACTCTACAATCAGGATGGCATTTTTCGCCAACAGACCCATCAACATGATCAACGCAATCTGCATATAGATATTGTTGGACATTGTCCCCAGAATCATCTTCAACATCGAGATATTACCGATAGCACTTACTCCGTTCACAAACAGGAAGCTGCCTAGCAGACCGAACGGAACGGACAATAATACGGCTAACGGAAGTATGTAACTTTCGTATTGTGCACTCAGCAACAGATAAACGAATACGAAGCAGAGGATGAAAATCAATCCGGTAGCGCTTCCACTGCTCTGAGCTTCTTCACGCGCCATACCACCCAACTCGTAGGTGTAACCGGTCGGAAGATTCTGCTTGGCTACTTCTGCCAGCGCAGCCAATGCCTGTCCGGATGTATAACCACTGGCAGGAGCCACCATCACTTTCATGGAAGTGTAAAGGTTGAAGCGGCTGATGATATCCGGGCCATACACTTTATCAATCGTAATGAATTGAGAGATAGGAGCCATTTCACCGGCACTGTTACGAACCTTGATATTCTTCAAAGATTCCAGATTCTTACGTGATAACGGGTCCGACTGAATCATTACACGATACATCTTACCAAAACGGTTGAAGTTGGATGCATACAGACCACCATAATATCCTTGCATAGTGGTAAGGATGTCGCTCGGGCTGATGCCTGCCTTCTTACAAGCTGCCGCGTCAATATCAATCATATATTGCGGGAAGTTCGGGTTGAACGTTGTTTTGGCAGAATTGATTTCAGGGCGGGCTTCCAGTGCGGCGGTATAGTCGTTGACTACATCGAAGAACTTGTTCAAGTCACCGCCCGTCTTATCCTGCATATTCACCTCAATATCCGTAGATGCTGAATAACCCGGGATCATCGGCGGAGCAAAGAACAACACCTGTGCTTCCTTGATGATCTTCTGTGCACGCATATATAAGGACCCCACCACAACGTCAGAGTTTTGTATCATCGAACGTTCATCCCAATCTTTCAGTTTGATGATGAAAGAACCGTAGGACGGTCCCTGTCCACCGATGAAACTGAAACCGGAAATCAATGTGCGCGAAGATACGGCCGGATCAGCGGCAATCAGGCTGTCTACACGTGCCAGAATCTCTTCCGAGCGGTCTTGTGACGTGCCCGGCGGCAAAGTCACAGCTCCCATCAGTGTACCGGTATCTTCGTTGGGCACCATACCTGTCGGAGTGGTGTTCATGAAGAACATAAGCAATACAATAGAAGCAACGACCAACCCCATGGACAACCATTTCTTCTGGATGAAGAACAGTACGTGCTTTTTATATCGTTTCAGGATAGATTCATAGGTATCGTTGAATCTGTTCTTGAATTTATTCGTGCTCATTCCGATTAGTGCCAAAATACTAAGAAGTATGAGGATGGCGGTAATCACCGGATTGATACTGAAGAATCCGAAAATCATACCGAGAATGGCAACAAGTGTGAATGTGAGTGTGATTCCCGGATGCAACATCTTTCCGATTGCTTCGGTATATCTGTTTATCATTGTTGTATGAGCCGTCTTGTAGGCTGTTTTCATACGCTCCTTCAATGGAGGAACTTCTTCGGAACCTTCCTGCTTGTGCGGTTTCAGAAGAACGGCACACAAGGCGGGGCTTAATGTCAAAGCGTTCAGAGCGGACAGACCGATGGCGATGGCCATAGTCATACCAAATTGGCGATAGAATGTTCCCGCCGTTCCACCCATGAAACTTACCGGGATAAATACGGCCATCATGACCAGTGTAATGGATACGATAGCACCGCCCAATTCGTTCATTGCGTCGATGGAAGCCAGACGGGCGGAAGTATAGCCTTGGTCTAGCTTGGCGTGTACACCCTCGACGACCACAATGGCGTCATCGACCACAATGGCGATGGCGAGTACAAGCGCACATAACGTCAGCAAGTTCAAACTGAATCCTACTAAGGACAGGATAAAGAATGTACCGATAAGAGCTACCGGGATGGCGATGGTCGGAATCAATGTAGAACGTAAGTCCTGCAGGAAGATATATACTACGATAAATACCAGGATAAATGCCTCGATCAATGTTTTCAATACCTCATGGATAGAAGCGAACAAGAAGTCGTTGGCATTCATGGATACGTTTATCTTCAAACCGGCAGGCAGTGATTTGGACGCTTCATCCAGCAACACCTGAATGTCGCTGATGGTTTGTGTCGCATTTGTTCCTGCCATCTGATAAACGATACAGGTTACAGCCTTATGTCCGTTTACACGGTTGGTAAAGTTGTATCCCAAACGGTCCAGTTGGATTTCTGCAATATCGTTCAGGCGAAGCACTTCACCGTCGGGCAAAGATTTGATGACGATATTTTCGAATTCCTCCGGTTGTTGCAGACGTCCTTTGTAGCGGATGGTATATTGGAAAGTCTGGTTGCTGCGTTCACCGAATTGTCCCGGAGCAGCTTCCACGTTCTGTTCTGCCAAGGCTGCGGATACGTCGCCCGGAACCAGCTTGTATTGCGCCATTACGTCCGGACGTAGCCAGATACGCATAGAGTAGTCCTGTCCCATCACAGAGGCATCACCCACACCCGGTACACGCTGAACTTGCGGAATCAGGTTGATCTTAGCATAGTTTTCGATAAATGATTCTGTATATGTATCACTTTCGTCGTAAAGAGAGAACACCACTAGCATGGAAGTCTGGCGTTTCTGAGTTGTCACACCGACTTTGGTTACTTCGGCAGGCAGTAATCCCTGTGCCATAGAAACACGGTTCTGCACGTTAACGGCAGCCATATCCGGGTCTGTTCCCTGTTTAAAATAGATGGATATATCACCTGCACCGGTGTTGGATGCGTTGGAGGTCATATACATCATATTTTCCACACCATTGATTTGTTCCTCTAGCGGGGCAATCACGGAATTCAATACGGTTGACGCGCTGGCACCCGTATAAGTGGCCCTTACCGATACGGTAGGAGGCGCAATGTCCGGATACTGGGTGATTGGCAGTGTTGCCAGTCCGATAGCACCCAGAATGACTATCAAAATAGAAATAACCGTTGATAGTACCGGACGGTTAATAAATTTATCTAACTTCATACGATTATCTAAATTATTAATTGAAAGCTGTAGCTAAATTACCATCGTGCTGGTCTTTCAAATGCTGTTGATAGTTCGCTTCTTTTTGAGCAGGTGTGATAGGCTGTATGCTCTGGCCATCTTTCAGACTCTGCACGCCTTCGATTACAATTTTATCTCCAGGATTCAGACCTGAAGTTACGAGATATTCTTTTCCGTTGTCTAGATTGAAGATCTTGATTTCTGTATATTTCACCGTGTTATCCGGTTGCAAAACGTAAACGAACTTCTTATCCTGAATTTCTACTGTTGCTGATTGCGGTATCGTAATCACATTTTCCATCGTGTAAGGAATCAGTACGTTTGCTGTTCCGCCACTGCGTAAGATGTGTTCTTTGTTCGGGAAAAGGGCACGCATACTTACCGAACCGGTTGACTGGTCGATCACTCCTGTAATTGCGTCTACTTTACCCTCGATGCTGTACTCTGTACCGTCGATCAGCTGCAATTTGATAGCTGGAATTTTGCTGATTTCTTCTTTGATAGTACCTCCGGTTTTAGTCATGGCCAACAGCTCTTTTTCTGTCATGGAGAAATATACATATACTTCATCAATTTCAGAAACAGTAGTCATCGGAGTAGAGATGGAAGGGCTTACCAATGCTCCCAGACGATACGGAATATCGTTGATTACACCGTCAGAAGGACTCTTCACTTGGGTGAAAGAGAGATTCTGCTGTGCAGTGGTAAGCTGTGCTTTTGCTTGTGCCAGTTGTGCCTGTGATTGCGCCAGCGTATTTTCTGCCATTGACAAGTCGTAGTCACTGATGATGTTCTTCTTGTTAAGCTCACGCTTATTGTCTACCGTCATTTGTTGAGTGCTGACAGCAGCTTCGGCTGTAGCAACGGCAGCTTTTGCTGTGCGCACTGCAGCTTCGTATTGTGTAGGATCAACAATGAACAATACTTGTCCCTTACGGACAGTTGCTCCTTCATCCACGCATAGTTTCGTGATGAAACCCGATACCTGCGGACGGATTTCTACGTCTTGTTTACCTTTGATTGTAGCCGGATAGGCAGTTGTTAAATGGGCAGTCGTCTTTTGTAACTCTTGTACTGCATATTCAGGAACCTTTCCTGTTCCATTGCCCTTATTGCCACAACTAGACAAGAGGGCTACGCAAAATGCAAATAAAACAATTCTACTTTTCATACTTATAAATATCTGTTTTTTAATTTAATGCGTTTGTTCCCAGTGTGCTGTTCATTCATATAGTCAAGGGTTTTAAGGAAGAAAAGCCGGAAACTAATTTAGGCAAATTAGTTTCCGGCTGCAAAAGTACTTTAAATTCGGTATTCTTGTTCTCTGATACCGTGTTTTTTAACTATGTTTTTTACTTTAGTTTATGATATACAGGAGTCATAATAAAACTTAACTCATAATCTTGGTAAGGAAGACGGTATTTTTCCAGTGGTATAGCTCCCCAACTGTTGACACAGGCAAGACCTGCTTGCGCCTTGTCGATACAGAAATTGGTGAAGTCCGCCTTTTCTACTTCCGGTGAGTGACGCTGGTCTTTACCGTCACCGTCATCCAATGATTCGATGGTATAATTCAGTGCAGAAGCAGAGAAAGGAGCATCCGATACGAATTGTAGTCCGTTGCCGCTGATATTCAGAAGTCTCCACCAACGGATGTCCGTTTTTGTTCCGGTTTCCTGCGGGCGGATGTAAGGATAGAATTGTTCTTCTACCGTTTGGCGGTATTTGCCCAACATGGCTCCGTGGTTACGGTCGGCATAGTTCTCTCCCGGACCACGGCCGTAGTATTCTACCTCGTTGAAGTTGACAGGCATACGCATTTGCATACCGAAGCGGAACATTTCAGAAACCTTCTTGCTCTTGTCTGCCACCATCTTTTGAGTAACCTTCACTGCACCTTTATTATTAATGGTATAAGTCAGCGACAATGTTCCACCTATCGACTTCATGTCATATTCAGCACGAACCACTGCCTGATCGTTTTCAATCGCGTGTTTCAGAGAAGTCAGTTTCAGTTCCGGGTTCTTCCATGCAGCGTATTTGTGTTGCAGTCCGGCTCCGAAATCATTGTCGGTCGGGGCACGCCAGAAGTTAGGAGTCAGTGCGCTGCCGTCTTCCATCATTTGCATACCGTTGACGTCGTAACGGCAGAGGTAACCGTCCTGTTTGTTGAAATCCATGGAGAAGTTCTCACCTTTCACGATCAGGTAATTGCGGTCGTTATCCAAAATATCGGGTACGATAACCGGAACGTTGGAAGCCTGTTGGTTTTCCAGTTTCAGTTCCGGTGCTTTGTAGTCGCGGATGCTTAACTGGTCGTAAGCGATAGTCGTTCCTGCCGGCAGCAGTGTTTCGGCAGCTTTCAGTTTGTAGCTCACATTGAGCAATAATTCCTTGCAAGGGCAGATATTCTTCACGTCAAACGGAATTTGCACTTTGACGGTTTGCTGGGGTGCAACTTTCAGGTCGGGCACGATGCCTGTTTGCACTACTTCCCCGTTTGCCAGTAATTGCCATTCCATATAGTATGCAGAGAGGTCGCGGAAGAAGTTCTCATTGAAAATATTGATTTCACCTTTGGCAAGATCCGCAGGAGTAGTCCATATATCCTGATAGAAATAAGCAACTTCATAAGCATGTGGATTAGGCACGCGGTCGGGGCTGATTAAGCCGTTGTCGTTGAAGTTATTGTCCGAAGCGTCGTATTTGTTGAAATCGCCGCCATAACCATAGATACTCACTCCGTCTTTATTTTTCCAGTGGCAGGATTGATCTACGAAGTCCCAAATAAATCCACCCTGATATTTCGGATATTTACGGATGATGTCCCAGTATTCTTTGAATCCGCCTTCCGAATTACCCATTGCGTGTGCATATTCGCATTGGATTAACGGTTTCTGGATATTACCTTCACTATATTTGATACAAGCGTTGTAGTCATAATACATTGGGCAGAAAATATCGGTGAATTCGCTGGTTCCTGCCTGTTCGTATTGTACGGCACGCGTCTTGTCTTCGTTCTTGATCCAAGTGTAGCATTTCTCAAAGTTCGGTCCCATGCCGGCTTCGTTACCCAGTGACCAGAAGATGATAGACGGATGGTTGTATCCGCGTTGTACATTGCGTTGGTTACGTTCCATGTGAGCTTTGGCATAACTCGGGTTCTTTGCCAGTGTCTGATCGCCGTAACCCATTCCGTGAGATTCTACATTGGCCTCGGCCACTACATACAGACCATATTGGTCACAAAGGTCATACCAACGGTTGTCGTCCGGATAATGGCAGGTACGCACAGCGTTGATGTTCAGTTCTTTCATCACTTTGATATCCTGTAGCATACGTTCGAGAGAAACGACATAACCACCGTCCGGGTCCATTTCGTGACGGTCGGCTCCTTTGAAGAGTACCGGTTGTCCGTTTACGAGTATCTGTCCGCCTTTCAGCTCAATCTTGCGGAAACCTACTTTAACGGGGATTACTTCTACTACATTATTGCCGTTTTTCAGTGTAGCGGTCAGCGTGTAGAGGTTAGGTGTCTCGGCAGTCCATTTAGCCGGATTAGAGACAGACAAGGTTGTATTTAATTTGCCCGAACCCTTCAAGTCGGCAGTCGCTACACTGTTGCCTTGAGTATCTGTCAAGTTTAAAGCTACTGTGCCGCTTCCTTTCAGGTCAACGGCTATATTCAGCATACCGTCTTTATATTGGCTGTCCAGATCGGGAGTGATACGAATGTCCTGAATGTATTTTTTGTCGCGTGCGTAGAGATAACAGTCACGTCCTACGCCGGAGTAGCGGAAGAAGTCCTGATCTTCCAGATAACTGCCGTCGCACCAGCGGAATACCTGGAAAGCGATCACGTTTTTACCCGGTTTCAGATAGTTGGTCAGGTTGAATTCAGCTTCCAGTTTACTGTCTTCGCTATATCCTACGTAGCGTCCGTTCACCCAAAGGTACATATTGGAAGTTACCGAGCCGAAATGTGCAAAAATCTCTTTGCCTTTCCAGTCGGCGGGAAGGATAATTTCTTTGCGGTAAGAGCCTACATGATTGTTTTCTGTCGGCACCTGCGGAGGATTGTTTTTGAATTGGCTTCTCCATGCATATCCTACGTTGACGTAGATAGGATCACCGTAACCGTTCAATTCCCAAACGCCGGGCACCTGAAGGTCGTCCCAACCTTTGTCGTTGAAATTAGTTTGATAGAAGTCAGTCGGGCGTGCATCTGCATGTCTCACCCAGTTGAATTTCCAAGGACCGTTCAGGGTCATGAAATTCGTTGAATTTTCTTTGATGCCGGCTTTAGCTTCATCAGCCGATGCGTAAGCAAAGTAATTAGCGTGCATGGCGGAGCGGTTTACGGAATTCACTTCCGGGTCTTTCCACTCATTGAAGCTTTGTGCTTGAATTGCTGTCAGTCCCAATGCAGCCAAGCAGCAAGAGAGTAGTTGTTTCTTCATGGGTTTTTTGTATTAGGTTTGAATTTCGGGAGTCAAAGATAGGGAATAATTTGATTAATGAAGGAGAATAATAAGTCTAATTAGGTATGGCAATAGTTCAATTTTAATTTATTTATGAACTATCCAATGAAGGCTGATAATGATATGTGGAGTTGGTATAGATTTACGATGAGAGAAGAACTTGGTAAATTAACTTTTTGAAAACGACTTTTCGAGTATGGTAAAATCAATAAGAAACGATGAATAGGCTGTATTTCTCTAGTGTGATGCCCTGATATTATGGATAATACAGCTAGATTTAAAGCTTTACATTTCTTGTTATGTACTATTTTATATCTTTTTAGTATGATAACTGTATCTTAAAAACTGTCATATTCACTTAATTTGCGACAAGTGTTTTTAACAAACCTATTTCAAATTCTTAAATTTATTATTATGAACAAACTGACGAGACTAAAAAGATGCAAAAGGTGCATCAGTACGTTAATGCTTATGTGTTGTTCGCTCTTGGTATGGGCGCAAAATACAGTGACGGGAACTGTATTGGATGAATCTAACTTAGAGGTGATTGGTGCTAATGTAAAAGAAAAAGGCACGGCTAACGGTGCTATTACCGACATGAATGGTGTTTTCCATTTAAAAGTAGGCAATCTTCAAAAGGCAGTTCTGCAGATTTCGTTCATGGGATATGAACCTCAAGAAGTGCCATTAAATGGTCGCAAACAACTGAAAATTATTTTAAAAGAAACGGCAAATGAACTTCAGGAAGTTACAGTTGTGGCCTATGGTACACAAAAGAAAGAAACTCTGACAGGCGCTATTTCTGCTGTAAACAATGAGGCGCTGATACGTTCGCCAAATGCAAGTGTGGCCAATTCGCTGGCGGGTCAGATTACAGGACTCTCATCCGTCCAGACTAGCGGTCAGCCGGGGCAGGAAGACCCTAAGGTGTTTATTCGCGGAGTGGGGTCTTTGACAGAAAGCGCTTCCTCTCCTTTGATTTTAGTGGATGGTATAGAACGTTCATTTTATCAAATGGACCCGAATGAAATAGAGAGCGTGACGGTTTTGAAAGACGCTTCTGCTACTGCCGTGTTCGGTGTGCGTGGTGCAAATGGTGTAATTTTGGTGACTACACGCCGTGGTAAGGAAGGCAAAGCGAAAATCTCCGTGAATTCTTCGGTTGGTATCCAGATGCCTACCCGCATGCTTGAAATGGCAGACAGCTATACGTATGCTACTTTGAGGAACGAGATTATAACGAATGATAAACCAAATGCTACCGAAAATGATTTGGTTTTTGATAATTATGCAATTGAACGGTTCAGGTTGAATGATGAACCTGTTATGTATCCCAGTATCGACTGGAGAAAGTATTTGCTAAATAAAACGTCTGTGCAAACACAGCATAACCTGAATATTTCCGGAGGAACAAAAGATATACGTTACTTTATATCTTTAGGTTTCTTATATCAGAATGGCTTGCTGAAACAGTTTGAAGGAGTGGGGTATGATAACAATTATAAATACAAAAGATACAATTATCGCGCGAATTTAGACTTTAATGTAACTAAGACTACCACGTTGAAGATTGGTATCGGTGGCATTGTAGGTAACCGGAATGAGCCGATGATTAATGATGCGACTAATTCGATCTGGACACTGATTAATCAGACAACTCCGTTCAGCAGTCCGGGTGTAATTGACGGACAACTCATAGTTACTCCCGAAGAACGTTTTGATAATAAAATTAATCTGGGCAACAGTGCTTTGCCTAAGTGTTATGGGACGGGTTACTCAACTGCTATTAATAATACGATGAATCTGGACCTTCTGTTGAATCAGAAGTTGGACTTCATAACCAAAGGGCTGTCGGCGGAAATAAAAGGTGCTTATAATACGAGTTATGGCTTTACCAAAAAGCGTAAAGGGCAAGTGGAACAATTTATGCCTTTCTATCAGTCTTCTTTGGAAGACCCGTCGCTTGGTTATGATTCGCCGGATTTCAACAAGAATATTGTTTATAAGATCAAAGGAGAGAACAAGAGCTTGCAATATGAGGAAACTTCTTCGCGGGCACGAGACTGGTATCTGGAAGCAAGTCTGAGATATAACCGTAAATTTGGTTTTCATAATGTCGGGGGATTGTTCTTATACAATCAGAGCAAGAAATACTATCCCACCCAATGGGTGGGAGTACCGTCTGCTTACATCGGTTTTGTAGGGCGTCTGACATATGATTACAAATCCCGCTATATGGCAGAAGTTAACTTCGGTTATAATGGTTCTGAGAATTTTGCTCCGGGTAAGAGATTCGGTGCGTTTCCTGCCGGTTCTATCGGTTATATTCTGTCGGAAGAGGCTTTTATGAAAAAACAGAAGGTGGTTGATTATCTGAAATTCCGTGCTTCTGTCGGCTTGGTCGGAAATGACAATCTTGGAAATAACCGCTTCTTGTTCCTGCCGGATTCTTACGATGTGAATCTGAGCGGAGTAGATGGATGGAATAACAATAAGTATGGATTCAACTTTGGTTATAACAGCAAGGCGTTAATTCTGGGTGCATTGGAGAAGCGTCTGGGCAATCCGAACGTGACTTGGGAAACTGCGCTGAAACAGAACTATGGATTGGACGTTCATTTCTTGAAGAGCCGTCTGAAAATCTCTTTGGATTATTTCCTCGAAGAACGTAAGGATATTCTTATCAATCGTAAGACAATACCTTTATTAACGGGGCTGACTTCATCCATTCTACCTGCCGTAAATATGGGTAAAGTGAAAAACCATGGATATGAAGTAGAAGTGAGGTGGAATGACAAGATCGGGCAGGTTCAGTATAATGTTCAGGCAAATGTTTCCTATTCAAAGAATAAGATTATTTTTCAAGACGAGGTTGAGCCTAATGAGCCTTATATGTGGCGGACAGGAAATCCGGTCGGAACGCTTTTCGGATATGTGGCGGACGGTTTTTATACAGAGGCGGACTTCGGGGAGAACGGCAAACTGTTGGCAGGTCTGCCCGATCCGGGTGTGTCTGTGAAGCCGGGTGATGTGAAATACCGGGATTTGAACGGTGATGAGGAAATTACTTCCGACGACCAGACTATTATTGGAAACCCGACTCGTCCGGCCTATACATTCGGATTGAATTATGGTATTAATTACAAAGGCTTTTTCCTGACAATGAGCTGGACTGGTGCTGCACAGCGCTCTTTGTTGCTGGACGGGGCTTTCAGAGAACCTTTTGGAAATGGTAAAATCCGTGGTTTGATGCAGTTTCATGCAGATACGCGCTGGACGCCGGAAACTGCAAACACAGCTACTACACCGCGGTTTACCGAGACAAATGCAGTCTATAATATGCGTTCCTCCTCTTTGTGGGTGCGAGACGGTTCTTATTTGAAGCTGAAGAATGTGACGATAGGATATAACTTCACAGATAAGAAGATGTTAAAGAAGCTGGGTATTCAGCAGTTAGGTATAAAACTGACCGGTTATAATCTGTTAACCTTTGATAAGTTTGACATCATGGACCCTGAATGTAATCCGAATAATGCGGATTCTTACCCTATCATTAAAATATATAATTTAGGTATTAATCTAACCTTTTAATAGTGCTGACAATGAAAAACTATAAAAAGTATATAGGCTGTCTTTCTCTCTTTGCATTGACACTGATAGGGTGTGAAGACCTTAAATTTGGAGAGAAATTTCTGGATAAGCCGATAAGTAACGAACAGAATATTGATTCTGTTTTTAACAAAAAAGGTATATGCTGAGCAGGCGTTGGCGGAAACTTATCATTCTTTACCGGATTATCTGCCGATGCAAGGACGTCTGGGATATGGCGTTTTGGAGATGCTTACCGATCTGGGTGACTGGACGAAAAAGGGGGCACCTAAATTTTATACAGGGACGGTGGACGGAACAAATACATATCTGGAACATCTTCCATACCGGTTGGATGTTGCCAGTGCTACAATAGGAGTAGGACCGATTTATGGTATCCGGAGAGCCTACATCTACATTGAAAATGTGGATAGAGTGCCGGATATGACTGCGGATGAGAAAGCGATAGGAAAAGCGGAAGCGCAAGTAATCATTGCCTATCATTATTCTCAAATGCTCCGTTATTATGGTGGCATGCCGTGGATAGACCATGCATATACGGCAGAAGATGCGATGAAATTTCCCCGTATGACAGTGGAGGAAACTGTACAGAAGATCGTTGGACTACTGGATGCGGCAGCCTCTGTACTACCTTGGCAGGTTGATGCAGATAATGACGGGCGCATGACGGCTGCTTCTGCTTTAGCGTTAAAGTCCAGAGTGCTTCAATTTGTGGCGAGTCCTTTATTTAATGCTGATAAACCCTATTTGGAAGGAGATGCTTCGTCTCAATTCCTTACTTGGTATGGCAACTATTCACCAGACAGGTGGCAAAAGGCGTTGGATGCCGGATTAGAATTTATGCGGGCTAATAAAAAGAACTCGGACGCTTATCAGCTGGTGAATACAGGTAATCCTCGCGATGATTTTGCAGCAGGATATTTCAATCGCCATAACGGTGAAGTCTTGATTTCTTCCAGAAGATTCACCACCTATGCTACGGGAAAGCTTCCGTTTGCCCAAGTACGTTACGGGGTCGCTTCTCCTACATTGACCTATGTCGATATGTTTCAGATGAAAGACGGAACAGAATTCGACTGGAACAATCCGGATCATAATAAATTCCCCTTCTTTGATAAGGACGGAAACCCCAGAAGAGATATCCGCTTGTATGAAACGGTTGCTGTGAATGGAGATAAGTTTAAGGGCGCCCAGAAAGTGCAGATTTACGAAGGAGCCACCCAAGCGCCTTATAAAGACGGACGAATGAGCTACAATGGGGTTGCTATGAGAAAATTCATACGGAACTTCAATGACGAAGTGAATGGTAAGTTTTATTCTTGCCCGTTGATTCGCCTTCCGGAGGTTTATCTGAATATGGCCGAAGCGATGAACGAACTGAATAAGGCGGAAGTCCGTGATGAGTTTGGCAATACAGCTTATGATTATTTGAATAAAACCAGACTGCGTGCAGGTATGCCTGCGATATCGGCAACAGATGTTCCGGCCGGCAAACCGTTGCGTGAAGCGATATTACGCGAAAGAGCCATTGAATTCGGCTATGAAGAAGTACGTTATTTCGATCTGGTACGTTGGAAACGCTCAGATATATTTACCGGACAATTGTCACGTCTGATTATTAAAAAAGCGGCCGGTGAGCCAAGCGGCTTTTCTTATACCGTATCTCATGCAATGGCGGAAACACGCCAGTATGCGAAACCCGAAAAGTGGAATGACAAGTATTTCCTGTTACCTCTGCCTGTAGATGAGATAAACAAGAAATATGGATTGATTCAGAATCCGGGTTGGTAATAATCAAATCGTTGAATAATAAGAAGAATGATTATGAATAAATCACTTTATATCGTAGCTTTCTCGTTGGCATTTGCCACTACGGGTATAGCGCAAAATAATGAAGGACAAGATAAGGTAATCGATCTGGGCACGCAGACGACAACCGAATTACGGAAGACACAGGCTGTATCTACCATTTATTCGGATGAATTAGATAAAAATGCCACCACTAGTCCTTATAATGCCATTTATGGTCTATTGCCGGGATTGAGTGTGATGCAGAACACTAGTTGGGGCACAGATAAATCTCGTCTCAACGTGCGGGGGCGCGGTTCTTTGAATGGAGATACGCCTTTATTTGTAGTAGATGGTTTTGCACGCCCTCTCGAATATATCAACCTTTCGGAGATAGAATCGATATCCGTTTTGAAAGACGGTGCTGCTACTGCTCTCTGGGGAGGCAGAGGTGCTAACGGAGTAGTATTGATAACTACCAAACGTGGTATATATAACAAGAAAGATATAAAAGTAGACTACAAGTTCGGTTTAGGCTTGCCTGTCGATCAGCCGGAATTTGCCGATGCTTATACCTATGCCAAGGCCCGTAATGAAGCATTGAGATATGATGGCTTGCAACCGGATATGGATGAAGCCTCTTTCCTGTCCGGAGCCAATAGCGATCTTTATCCGAATGTGGACTGGCAGAAAGAAGCGTTACGCAATCATACGACCAGTCATCAACTGGACATCACTTTCCGCGGAGGTGGCAAGCGGCTTCGTTATTTCAGTGTCCTCAATTACAAAAATGATATGGGACTGCTGAATAGCAAGTATACCGATTATACAGATCGTTATAACTCCCAGATGAAGAAATACTTCCTCAATCTTCGCATGAATCTGGATGTGGATATCACAGACGCGACGAAATTGAAATTGAGTATGCTCGGTATGCTGCGAGAGAGCAAGCGTCCCACTACATCGGAAGCGACTTTGTTTGAGCAGATTTTCAACACCCCGTCCGCTGCATTCCCCGTGCAGACAAAGAATGGGTTCTGGGGTAGTAATAATGTGCTGAAAACAAACCCGATAGCCAATCTGGCGGACGTAGGTTATTATAAACTGAATCAGCGTATGTTGCAGGCGGACTTGCGGTTGGTGCAGGACTTGTCTGTATTGACACGCGGGTTGAGTGCGGAACTCGCTATTGCTTATGATAATAATGCGACCTATCAGGAAACAGCCAAGAAAAGTTTTATGTACCAGACCATTGAAAAAGGTACAGACGGAGAGCCGGTTTACACAAATTACGGTAACCCTAACGATGAACTGGAAATCAGCAACAAAGGATTGGCCAATCAATACATACATGCCAATTTTGAAGCGAAGGTCAATTATCACCGGACATGGGATAAGCATGATTTTACGGCCAGTGCTATGTTCCGTCAGGAATCAATGACATTGACAGGAGCTAATAATAGTCGTTACCGCCAATACATCATCGGAACTGCAGGTTATAATTTTGACAACCGTTATATGGTGGATATCGTAGCCAACTGTTTTGGCAGCAGCGTGTTGGGGAAGAACGACAAGTATCGTGCATATCCCGCCATATCTGCCGCCTGGATACTTTCGAACGAGAATTTCATGAAAGGAATTTCCGCTTTCGATTATCTGAAACTTCGCGCTTCTTACGGACGTTCCGGATATGATATTTATGATTATGACATGGATAAGCAATATTGGATAGGAAGCGGTTCTTACTATTTTCAGGCCGGAAATACTTCTGCCGGGAGCAGTCTGAAGGAAGGAGTGCTTGCAATGGAACAATTGGATCTGGAAGTTGCGGATAAATATAATATCGGTTTGGATATGAGCCTGTTCAAGGGACTGACTTTTTCTATTGACGGCTTTTATGACAAGCGTACCAATATCCTGATTGACGGAAGTGGGCTGATTTCATCTGCAATCGGCGTTACTATTCCCAAAATGAATGCAGGGAAAGTGGAAACAAAAGGAACGGAGCTCTCTGCTATGTGGAAAAAGGAATATAAGGACTTCAACTACTATATCGGAGCCAACTTCTCCTATGCCAAAAGTAAAGTCATAGAAAATGGTGAGGGATATCAGCCGTATGGCTATTTGTCTAAAAAAGGTTACCCTGTCGGGCAATGTTTTGGCTGGGAGGCTATCGGTTATTTCAGAGATGAGGCGGACATTAAGAGCAGTCCGGTACAGAAATTCTCGGAAGTACGTCCAGGTGATGTCAAGTACAGGGATTTGAATGGTGATAACGTGATTGACAACAATGACCAGAAGGCGATAGGATATTCCACTGCCATACCGGAGATTTATTATGGCATTAACTTGGGATTTGAATATAAAGGTTTCGGTGTGGATGCTTTGTTTCAAGGAGTAGGCCATTATAGCGTGATGTTGAATACTGCTAGCGTATATTGGCCGTTGAGGAACAACACGAATATTTCCAGCTGGTATCTGAACGACAGAATCCGCTGGACGGAAGAAACGAAAGATATCGCAAATGTTCCCCGCCTGACCACGCTGGATAATGCCAATAACTTCAGAAACAGTACACAGTGGTTGGAGAACGGGAGCTATTTCAAACTTCGTAACCTGAATGTCTACTATAACCTTCCTTCTTCTTGGGTGAAGAAAATGAGAATGGAGAAGATTCAGGTATATGCGAGAGCTAATAATCTTTTTTCGCTCGATCATGTGAAGTATATGAATTGTGAGGATTTGAACATCAATTATCCGGATATGACTTCCGTTTATTTCGGGTTGAATATTAACTTCTAAAATGTGAGATGACCATGAGAAAATATATCATACTATATACAGGTTTGCTGCTATCCGTATCGGGGTGTAGCTTGCTCGAACTGGACGAATCGACAGGCTTGGACAGAGAAGAGGCCTATTCCTACTTTAGCAATGTGAAAGGTTTGGCTACCTATGTTTATAGCCAGTTGCCCGGAGATCTCGGAGTGCTTGACGGGGCTTTGAGGGAGTCTGCGACGGATAATTCTGTTTATGTCTGGAGTGATAATAGTGTTCATGACTTTTATAACAATGCCTGGAGCCCCAACAATGCAGTTGATAATATGTGGTCGAAGTGCTATGGAGCTATCCGTTCTGTCAATTCATTTCTTGAAAACTATTCACAGGAAAGACTGGAGCGCTTCCGCTGGAATGACACGTATGAAGAAGACATTGCCAAGGCTACTATGTATCGTGAAGAATTACGGGTGCTGCGGGCTTTCTATCTGTTCGAACTGGCTAAACGATACGGTGATATTCCGCTCTTGACACGTACATATGCATTGGATGAAATCAACGATGTGGAAAAGACTTCTTTCAATGAAGTGATAAAATATATCTGCGACGAATGTAGTGACGCGGCCAAGACACTGCCTGTCAGTCATCAAGACTTTTGGGCGGAGACGGGACGTGTGACCAAAGGCACAGCGTTGGCATTGAAATCCCGCGCTCTTCTTTACGCGGCGAGTTTGTTGCATAATCCCGCCCGGGATGCTGATAAATGGAAAGCGGCTGCCGATGCGGCTTATGCTATCATAAAAGAGAACTGGTACAGCTTGCCGAAGACGAATGCTGATCCTCTGTATGACAAGAATGGTGGGAACGATGTGTTGAAATCTCCGCAATTAATTTTTGAACGTAGAAATGGGGAAAGCTTTGATTTTGAAGCAAACAATTTACCTATCAGTTATGAAAAGGGTAAAACGGGTAACGTGCCCACCCAGAATTTGGTGGATGCTTTCCAAATGACCAATGGAAAAGACTTTGATTGGGAACAGATTGCGCCGGGGCAGAATCCGTATGAAGGCAGGGACCCGAGATTTTATAAAACAGTACTTTGCAACGGTGATACATGGATGAACTCGACTATCCAGTCTTATGAAGGAGGAAAAGACGGTGCCGGAACAGCTGGAGCAACTACCACAGGTTATTATTTGAAGAAGTATATGAATGAGACTGTCTCTCTAGCTCCTTCCAATGAGAAAAAGAAACCGCATCATTTTATTATATTCCGTTATGCGGAAATTCTCTTGAACTATGCGGAAGCAATGGATGCTTGGAAAGACGCCGATTATACGGATAATGATCATCCGTTGTCTGCACGTACGGCACTGAATCAGGTGCGTGCTGCTGCCGATATGCCTGCCATTACAACAAGCGGCGATGCGTTTACGGAAAGTGTCCGTCGTGAAAGACGAGTGGAACTTGCGTTCGAAGACCATAGGTTCTGGGACATCCGCCGTTGGAAGATCGGCGATAAAACCGAAGCTATTTACTGCATCAAGATTACCATGGAAAACGGCTTGCCCGTTTATAAGAAGGAATTGCTTGAAACACGTAACTGGGATGATAAGATGTACTTATATCCTATACCGCAGACTGAATATTATAAGAATCCTAATTTAGGTCAAAATACAGGCTGGTAACTATGAATAAGCGAACCCTAAAAGTTAGACAAAAACTTTTAGGGTTCATTTTTATGGAAAGAAGTTCTTTTCTATGTGTGGTCCCTTGTTCCAGTTTTATGCTGCGGGATCCGGAGCCTCACCGCTACCGCCTTCATCTGGATTTCCCCCTCCATTTCCGGAAGAGGTGCTGCCGCCGTTTCCTTCTGTTTTGTAAATACTTACATTATCCAGCATATCCTTAAATTTATATCCTGGAGTAAATATAATTTTCACTCGTCGTACAGTATCGGCATCCACATCTTTTTCTTCCTTCTGACTTTTGCAACTCATACCCGGACGGAAACATCCGAAATCACCTAATTGTACAGATAGTCCTTTGTTAAGGTTTGTGTTTAATGTGTCAATCAGTGCATCAATCACGTGTTTCACTGCACCTTCCGGAATCATACCGAACATGGATACTTCCTTGCATAAGTCTCTGAAATTTACCGTATTGGTAATTACATTCTGTGCTACATACTTTTCAGTCTTTGTTTTGTCAAAACCGAAAACTCTTTTCTTGACAACATACTTTAGTGCCATAATCTTTCTTTTTTTAATAGTTAGTTAATCTGTTTTATTGTTGTTTTGTGATCACGACGCAAAGGTATGGTTTCCGAAATTCATGGCCAAGCTAAAAAAGAATTGTGCGTTCATAAATTAATTAATAAGTAGAATACTGCTGTATTGGGGATTTTATGTAAAAAAAGAGATCTAATAGAAAGATAAAAGAAGAGGATGCCGATTGAGATATTGGGGTATCAGGGGTAGGGAAGGCATCCTCTTCGAAGATAGAGCAGAAGGGCTACTTTCACAAGCAATCTTTCTGTTTACTATCTTCTTATATAATAGGAAGGGTTATGAATCTGAATTATTCCGTATCTTCTTTGGTCCGCAGACTGACTAACTCTGTCCACTTATTGATGCTTAAGTCGAACCCTCCTTTCTCCAAGTATTGAAGGGCGGTTCTAAAATGGCGGATCACTTTTTCGGCATCATTTGTTGTTCTATACTCAAGTTCTCCAAGTGCATATTCAAGACGTGCCATTTGGATGTAATCTAATAAGGTATAGTTTTCGTCAACGGATAAAGTTGAAAGATAGTTCAACAGGTCGGATGCTTTTTCTCGTTCTTCATCTGATAAGTTGGAGATGGGGCGGCGCGCGATAGGGTGCTGCATTAATAGAATAATGTTTTCTTTCAGGTCGTCGTACATATCTTTGTTATGTTTGTCGCATCATTTCCCTGTGGTGCGCGGTTAAAAAAGAGAGCGTGGAAAACTACCACTGTATGCCAACCAGGCTCAGTTGGAAATCTTGGGGGATTACCCATTCTTAATTTCTGCTATGCATATACTTTAGCTAATCTAAAGAGGAAGAATCTCATATCTGCGACTCCTCTGAAGGAGGCTCTGAAAGCTTTTATTTTCGCATTAAAAGCTTCAGCTGCCGCATTGGTACTTCTGTTGACAAAGAAGTTTAATATCCTTTCATAATGATTCTCAATAGAGTTTGCTACGGTTGCAAACGTTTCATAGCCATACTCTTCTATTTTACTATACCATAAAGCTAATTTAGCTCTTGCTACATCTTTATCATAGTTTGTGGAAAATATCTTTCCCAAGTGTAAAGAATAATAATACACCTGCTTGATATCATCAAATTGTTTGAATAATATTTCAGCTCTAATCTTCTGGCTTTTAGTCCATTTATCAGGTGCTTTAAATAGTAAATATCTACTTCTTGCTAGTAACTGCCTAAGCGTGTCTCCATTTTTAAAAGTCTCCGGTTCATAAGCTACTCCTTGTTCCTTTGCAGCTTTTATTGCCTTGTTCTCATCTTTCATTACCTGCCACCGATAAGTAATACGCAACTCCTGTACGGCTTCGTATACGAGTTTCTGGACATGAAATCTATCGATAACCTGCATGGCGCGTGGAAAACAAGTTTTAGCAATCTTCTGCATACTTCCTGCCATATCCAATGTGATTTCTTTGACCTGATTACGTTGTTCTTTAGGAATCTTCATTAAGATAGCTATAATATCTTCGGCCTTTGTTCCTTGGACTACGGCAATGATTGAACCTTTACGGCCTCGTTTATCCCTGTTGAGTAAGATGGTATAAAGTTCACCTTTACTTAGCGCCGTCTCATCGATACATAGATTATAACCTATATTTTTAGGGTAAAGAATATGGTCTTGGGCATGCTCTTTTTGATTCCAACTCTGATAATCACTCAAATGGTCCTTATATTGATTTTGAAGCTGTTTGCCGTCCATGCAGTAATGCTCGGCCAGACTTTGACAGCTAACGGCATGATTATCTAAGTAATTCTTTTAAAAAAGCACCGAACTCAGCTGTGATGCGAGTACCGGTGGCTACTAAATTCCAGTCACGACTATAAGTCTGACCGGTTGAAGGATCTTCCCAACGACGACGTTTGATACGCAAGTAAACGGCTTTGCCGCGAATAGGAAAATCCTGAACTTCTATCTCAGGAAAAAAGCCTTTCGAATGAAGGGATAAATGGGACAGTTCAGAAGGAATAACCGGGGTTTCTTCTAAAAAGAGAATAAAGCAGGTCTCTTGAGAAAGGCTATCAACAACGGTGAAGTACTCAAGGATACCGGAAGGCAGAAATAGGCTTAAAATATCAGCCGGAAGAAGTGGAGTTTTAGAGTTCGTTTTCATAATGCAAAAATAAGCATTTTAACCAAATCCCCCAAGAATTACAACTGATCCGCCAACCATAGGCTCGGCAAAGACCCTCCGCGACATAAGTGATAGTCCCACGCCCATTGGGTATATAAACAAATTATATACAGAAGTGTGCGCGAGACCTGACATCACTTATTGCCATTCGCGGTAAATTTTTGCCGAATTTATGGTTGAATGCAATAAATAATCGTTCTCAATATAAAATAAAAGCTCCTTTTAACTTGTAAAAGGAAACCGCTACAAAAGTAGCAATAAATATCTATAAAGCAAGTAATCTTGTTTTATAATTTCATAGATAGTTCTGAATTAATAAAGGTTTATATATATGTGATTCATTATCATGGATAAATGGCTATATATAATACTTTTAGCTGAATTTTATCTCTTTTTACCAATATAATGCTTACCTTTGCTAAAAACGTATTCTAATGGAACAGAAAGATAAATATATTCGTTTTGATTGGGCAATCAAAAGGCTTTTACGCAATAAGGCAAACTTTGGTGTGCTCGAAGGTTTTCTTACAGTATTACTAGGCGAGAATATTCATATTATTGAAATTCTTGAAAGCGAAGGGAATCAGCAACGGGAAGATGATAAATTTAATCGTGTAGATATTAAAGCCCGTAATAGCAAAGATGAAATTATTCTTGTTGAGGTTCAGAATACTCGTGAACTTTATTATCTGGAACGAATTCTTTATGGAGTAGCTAAAACTATAACAGAGCATATTGATTTGGGCGAAATCTACTCTAATGTGAAGAAGGTATATTCTATCAGCATCCTTTATTTTGACATAGGACAGGGGAGTGACTATCTTTATCATGGGCAGAATACATTCCTGGGAGTACATACGGGCGATCATCTAAAAGTTACCACTAAAGAACAGGGAGTTATCGTTCGTAAGTTGCCTGCTGAAATCTTTCCCGAATACTTTCTTATCCGTGTGAATGAGTTTAATAAAGTGGCTGTTACTCCTCTGGAAGAATGGATTGAATATCTGAAGACAGGATGTATACGTCCCGATACAAAGGCTCCCGGACTTGAAGAGGCTCGTAAGAAACTGGTTTATTATAATATGGATATAGCTGAAAAACTAGCATATGATCGTCATATAGATGCAGTTATGATACAGAATGATGTATTGAGCACTGCTAAGTTAGAAGGACAAGAAGAAGGACGACAACTTGGATTTAGACAAGGGATTGAACAAGGGATTGAACAAGGAATTGAACAAGGAATCGAACAAGAAAAAATGGTTACTGCCCGTAAACTAAAATCTCTCAATATTCCTGTTGGTACTATTATGGAAGTTACTGGTCTGTCGTCGGAAGAGATAGAGCAACTCTAGTTACTTGCTTTTACTATTGAGGTTGCCTATTATTATGAGTATATATAAAGAATCCTGCACTGAACAATTGTTTTTTTGTTTAGTGCAGGATTTTTGCTAATTCCATTAAATGATTCTAAATTCATCCTTCTATTTTCTTTGCATAAACCACCTGTTTGCCTGTTCCATAACGGATTAAGAGTCCACGTTCGATAAAAGCATTCAGTTCTTTCAAAGCACGTTTTTTGTCGTGTCCTGTCAATCGGCAATAGTCGGTACGGGTCAGGCAGGGATATTTGTTCAGATATTCGTTGATTATTGTCAAGCATTCTTCTTCGCTGTGCCCTTTTCCGTGGTGACGAGTCATCGATTCTCCACGTTCCAGCCTCATTTGTTGGCCTACTTCTTTCTTAAACTGGCTGCCTACCCGGAAATTGACATTCTTCAGCTCAATAGATTGTGCGTGTACATCTTTTTTCTTCATTACACGAGGCCCCTTTAAAGACACTGAAAAATATCCGATATCTCCCAGTTCCACAATCCATCCGTTGGCAATCAGATCTCTCAACTCGTTTTGGAAAGACTGCATAGCACCTGCCAGTAAACTGCGGCTTATTCCTGTGAATTTGTGTACACGGTCTAGAAATTCTTCCTGGTCGACGGTTCCTTTGAACACCACGCGAGGATGAAGCGGTTGTGCGTCGCCTGTTTGTTGAATGTCAGGCGTGTCATAAAGGTCATAATGTATGCTCATATTCGTATTTATTTTGTGTAGGTACATTGATAAATCCGTTTGCCTATCCGGATTTATTTCACTTGCTACTTTTATTTCGTTCCACTATAGTTTCTCTTTCGTCCCACTATAGTGCTCCGCAAGGGAAACTATAGTGTTCTTTGCGGAACACTATAGTGGAACGAAAAAAATATTAAGTAACAAAGGTAATCTTTTTAGCTAACAAAACTAATTATATTAGTGAGAAAGAAATAAAAACGTCGCAAATATTGTTTATTACCTTATGTCACCCTTTCCTTTTTTAATAAATTAGCTAGAAAGTGTGGTGTTTATTGAATAAGAACCCTTATTTTTGCAGCATGTTACAATTTGAGAATCAAAAGATAAAGCAAATAGTTCGCAAGGTGCTTCCGGTAGTAACGCTGGGAGTTATGTTATATTCCTGCGCCAGTATTGGACGGCCGGACGGAGGCCCTTATGATGAGACGCCACCCCGTTTCATCGGTAGTACTCCTGCTGCGGGTGCTCTGAATAATGAAAGGACTAAAATTTCTTTGGTATTTGATGAGTTTATTAAGTTGGAGAAAGCAACCGAGAAAGTCGTTGTTTCTCCTCCCCAGATACAGCAACCGGAGATAAAGGCTTCCGGCAAGAGAATACAAGTGAACCTGCTCGACTCTTTGAAGCCCAATACTACCTACACGATTGACTTCTCGGATGCGATTGTCGATAATAATGAAGGTAATCCGCTAGGGAATTTTGCATTTACGTTCTCTACCGGTACGGAGATCGATACGATGGAGGTGTCGGGAACAATGCTCGATGCTTCTAATCTGGAACCGATTAAAGGTATGCTCGTCGGACTGCATTCCAACCTGAACGATTCGGCTTTCAATAAATTGCCTTTCGACCGTGTGGCACGTACAGACAGCCGTGGCCGTTTCTCTATCCGGGGTATAGCTCCCGGTAAGTATCGTATCTACGGTTTGATGGATGCCGACCAGAACTTTACTTTTAATCAGAAGAGCGAGATGATTGCTTTCCACGATTCGTTGATTATCCCTCGTATGGAAGAACGTGTCCGCATGGATACGGCTTGGGTCGATTCATTGACTTACGACACGATTGTTGAGAAGAAATATATGCATTATTTGCCGGATGATGTCATCCTCCGTGCCTTTAAAGAACTCAACTATTCGCAATATCTTATCAAGTCGGAAAGACTGGTTCCGCAGAAATTCACGTTCTACTTTGCCGGTAAAGCCGATACTTTGCCTGTATTGAA
Source organism: Bacteroides sp. BFG-606 (assembly GCF_024788145.1). Taxonomy (NCBI): domain Bacteria; kingdom Pseudomonadati; phylum Bacteroidota; class Bacteroidia; order Bacteroidales; family Bacteroidaceae; genus Bacteroides; species Bacteroides sp. BFG-606. The sequence goes on from NZ_JANUIL010000001.1 coordinate 1,593,670, forward strand.
AGGCTTGAACTTCGATGAAAAGGATGCTTTTGTTATCGAAAAGAATCAGCGGAATGACACCATCCATTATTGGGTAAAAGACTCCCTGCTCTTTAAACAAGATACGCTGGCTATGAGCCTGACTTATCTTTATACGGATACATTGAATCAGTTAGTGCCCCGTACAGATACGCTCAACCTCGTTTCGAAGCAAAAATATAAGAAAGAGGAGCCGGATAAGGACAAAAAGAAAAAGAAGAAAAAGAAAGGTGAAGAGGATGAACCCGAACCGACAAAATTCTTGCCGGTAAATGTCGGGGCTCCTTCGTCAATGGATGTATATGGTTCTATCTCTTTGAGTTTTGAAGAACCGATAGCCAGTTTTGATACTGCGGCCATCCATCTGCGGCAAAAGGTAGATACGCTTTGGAAAGATATACCATTCGACTTTGAACAGGACTCTGTGAATCTAAAGAGGTTTAATCTGTATTATGATTGGGAGCCGACGCTGGAATATGAATTTTCGGTAGATTCGACTGCGTTCCATGGTATATACGGACTGTTTACAGACAAAATAAAACAAGGGTTCAAGGTGCGTAGTTTGGAAGAATATGCCAAAATCACGTTTGTGGTGACGGGAGCGGAACCTAATGCTTTCGTTGAACTGTTGGATGCGCAGGATAAAGTGGTGCGCCGAAGAAGAGTAGAGGAGGGAGGTTATGTCGACTTTTATTACTTAAATCCCGGTAAGTACTCCGCCCGGTTGATTAACGACCGGAATGGAAACGGTGAATGGGATACCGGCAATTTTGAAAAAGGGGTGCAGCCCGAAGAGGTGTATTATTATAATCAGATTTTAGAGCCGAAAGCCAACTGGGATCTAGAACAAAGTTGGGATATTCATGCAGTTCCGCTGGATAAGCAAAAGCTGGATGAACTTAAAAAACAAAAACCAGATGAAGACAAGAAGAAAAAGGATCGGGAACGAAATAGTCAGAACCGCCGTCGTTAGCGTTCGACGCAATTTTATTATCGGATTAGTGGCCTTACTGATGGGAGCTTTCGCCCTTCCTGCCAGTGCTCAATGTGAAGCGAAGAATGATGCGTTTCAATCCGGCGAACACGTAATGTATGATTTATACTTTAACTGGAAGTTTGTCTGGGTGAAAGCCGGACTTGCCAGTTTGACGACGAATGCGACTACTTATCATTCACAACCAGCCTACCGGATTAACCTGCTTGCTTTGGGCAGTAAACGGGCGGACTTCTTTTTCAAGATGCGCGATACGCTGACTTGTGTGATTGGAGAAAAACTGGAGCCGCGCTATTTCCGTAAAGGTGCCGAAGAGGGAAAACGTTACACGGTCGATGAGGCTTGGTTTTCTTATAAGAATGGTCTTTGTCTGGTAAATCAGAAGCGTACTTACCGGGATGGAGCGTTTGATGAATCTGAAGCTAGCGATAGCCGTTGTATATACGATATGTTAAGCATCTTAGGACAGGCACGTTCTTACGACCCTGCTGATTATAAGGTGGGAGACAAGATTAAATTTCCGATGGCTACGGGACGTAAAGTGGAAGAACAGACGCTTATTTATCGCGGTAAAGAAAATGTAAAAGCAGAAAATGGAGTGACTTATCGTTGCCTGATTTTCTCATTAGTTGAATATGATAAGAAAGGGAAAGAGAAGGAAGTGATTACTTTCTTCGTAACGGACGATTTGAACCATCTTCCTGTCCGTCTGGATTTGTTCCTGAATTTCGGTTCGGCAAAAGCATTCTTGAATAATGTGACCGGCAACCGGCATCCGCTGACTTCTATCGTTAAATAGATAAAGAGATTTTTTATTCCTGAACTTCGAAAGGCACTTTCTGGTCTTTCCGGAATACGCTGGATTCAAAAGTGGCAATCAAGTCTCCGTTCTGGTTCGTTACATCTACCTGATAGCAGCCTGTACTTCGACCGATGTAGCGTTCGCGTGCTTCGGCAAAAAGGGTGTCGCCAGGTCCGCTTGCGCGTAGAAAAGTGATGCTGGACGAGAGAGAGAAAGCTAGTGTACCGTGCGAGTTGGCTGCTGCGGCCAGTGCCAGGTCCGCTAATGTGAAAATGGCTCCTCCTTGTGTACGGGCGCCTGCATTCAGATGTTCGGGTTTTATTTCTAACTTGGCTTTACTGTATCCTTTGCGTACTTCCAGCAGTACTACTCCTGCGTTTTCGGCAAATAAATCATTTTTAAAGAATTCTTGTGGGGTCATGATAGTTGCTTTTGAGGTTTATTCTGCAAATGTATCAATTTATTTTGTGTATTTGCAAGGAAGATTTGTATATATTTGTAATTAGGAGATAGCAATCAGGCTTTCTTTTTCTTTCAAATTTAGATCGCTGGAATATAAGACATACATAAATTTATATTATTTTTGTGCTCAACCAATCGTCTTGTAGAAAATGGAAAGCATACCTCCTTCTGGTAAAATAGATGATCTGTCTTTGTGGAGCCTTTTAATTAAAGGTGATCAAAAGGCCTTGGAACTACTTTATCAAAAGTACTATTCTCTTTTGTTGAACTATGGATTGAAGTGTAATCCCAATAAAGAATTGGTAAAGGACTGCATTCAAGACCTTTTTGTGAATATATACCAAAATACTAACATAAACACTGCCAATATCACTGTCCGCTCTTATTTATTGAGAGCTTTAAGAAATAATCTTATTTATAAACTATCCTCTCAAAAGGAAGAGGAATCATTGGATGATGTAGCTTTTCATATTCCTGAGAATGAAGATTTATTTGAGCAATTGTTTCCTAAGAATGACGATGATATGTTATTAGCTCGCAGGTTGCTGGATGCAATGTCCCAATTGTCTACCAATCAGAAGTCGGTTCTTTATCTACGTTATGTGAAAGATTTGTCTTATAAAGAAATAGCAGATGTTATGGATATAAATGTGCAATCATCTATGAATCTGGCGAATCGTGCGTTAACAAAACTGCGTTCTCTAATCGGGCAAGATGAACATCTTCTAAGTATATGGCAACTTTTTATTATTAAGATGGTATTATCTTTCTGAATCTGGCAAATATTTATTTCTGCTATATTGTATTGATTTTTACGTACTTATCTGCTTATTTATTCTTTCTTTGTTTTTTTTCAAAAAAAAAACTTGAAATAGTGAGTATGTTTTCTATCTTATCCCATTCTAATATAAACAGGAAGAAATGAAATATAGTAAGATAGAAATAAGAAATGCCCTACGAAGGATTATAGAATATTTCAAAATGCAGGAGGAAGTTTCGTCGCAAGAGGAAATGGCCGATTTGTGGAATAAGATAGCAGTTGGTATAAATAAGAAAAAGCAAAAGAGGCAGCGTCGATATTTTATTATTACCACTGCATCTGCAGCCGCATTGATTGGATTCATGTGGCTGGGTGCTGAAAAGTTCCTTGTGAATAATAGTTTGGATTTTTCAGTAGTAGCTACAAAAATGACAAATGAATCAGCCGTAGGTGACGATATCCAATTAATTGTTTCACAGGAAGAAGTCATTTCCATAAAGAAAGGTTCTACGGTTACTTATTCTCAGAGCGGTACCGTTAGTGTCGGTGAAGAAGAAATATCCCATACTGCTACGGAGGATTTATATGATCAGATTATCGTTCCTAAAGGAAAATTCACCCGCTTAATTCTTGCCGACGGTTCCAGTTTGCATATTAATGCAGGCACAAAGGTGGTCTATCCCAAACATTTTGCCAAGAACAAACGTGAGATATTTGTAGACGGAGAGATTTTTATAGATGTGAAGCGTGATGAATCGGCTCCTTTCTTTGTAAAAACGGCACAGTTTGAAGTGGAAGTATTAGGGACAGCTTTCAACGTAAGCGCCTACAAAGGGGACGATTATGCAGAGGTGGTATTGCTGCGTGGGGCTGTGAATTTGAAAGATAATAAAAAGAATACCCTTAAACTGTCTCCCAATCAATTGGCGTCTATCAGCGATGGGGTAATCTCCGGTAAAAAGACTGTGAATGCAGCAGATTATGTTGCCTGGACAGAAGGATTGTTTGTGATGAATACCGAATCGTTGGAAAGAGTCTTTCTTAAGTTAGAACGCTATTATGGTAAAACTATCAGGTACGATGCTGCGGTAAAGGATATGATGGTATGCGGAATCTTGGATTTAAATTATTCACTGGAGGAAGTTCTATCAAGAATTGCAATAACAGCGCCAATAAAGTATGAGAATACTGTAAATGGATTCTTAATTACGAAAAAAAGTGAGTGATAACGATTGTTTAATCTTTAAATTGAAAGCCTATGATATAAAAATCGAATTATAAAAAGATATCCGAATAATACGGGAATATTATCCGGATAAAAAAACTTTTATCTAACCACTCATAGTGGTCAAACTTTAATCTTACAAAAATATGAAAAACTTAGAAAATAACGTAAGTACGAATGCTAAATTTATAAAATTCGTTCTTGCTTTTAGCTTCTTTTTTATTTCGGCAACTATTTATGCGTCAGAGTTGTCCGAATATAACCAAACTAAGAAATTTACATTTGAATTTAAAAATGTTCCTATAAAAGATTTGATTAAGCATATTGAGAAAGAAAGCGAATATGTTTTCTTCTATTATGCAGATGTTTTTGATGATTCTAAAAAAACTAGTATTAGGGTTATAGACTTACCTGTCGATGAGATCCTGAATAAATTGTTTGATGGCACCTCGGTGAGTTATGAAATAAAAGACCGGCAGATTCTATTGAAAAAGAAAGAAACAGCTCCAGCTTCAAAAAGCACAACAAACCAAAGGCAAGAGATTAATCCAAGGATTGGTAAAAGATGAAACTGGAGAAACGATTATTGGTGCAGCTATTAAAGTAAAAGGGACAACAATAGGTACTACTACAGATATGGACGGACTTTATAATTTATCAGTGCCGTCAGAAAATTCAGTCTTGATAGTTTCGTATATCGGTTATGTCACGCAGGAAGTAAAAGTAGGAGGACGCCAGAATATAATCATTACATTAAAGGAGGATACAAAGAATTTGGAGGAAGTTGTGGTGACAGCATACGGAACCGGTCAGAAGAAAGCCAGTATGGTAGGCTCGGTGCAAACCATTCGTCCTGCCGACTTGAAGGTACCCGCAACTAATCTTTCTACCTCTTTTGCCGGACGCCTGGCAGGTGTCATTGCTGTACAACGCAGTGGAGAACCGGGTGCCGACGGGGCCAACTTCTGGATTCGTGGAGTTTCGACATTGGGTAGTGCCAGTACTTCTCCGTTGATTATAATCGACGGTGTAGAGGCTTCTACGACCGACTTGAATGCGCTCGATCCTGAGGTAATCGACGGTTTCTCTATCTTGAAAGACGCTACGGCAACAGCCATGTATGGTATGCGTGGTGCTAATGGTGTCATGATTGTGACTACCAAGTCGGGAGCTGCTTTAGATAAACCGATTATCAACTTCCGTTTTGAAGGAAGCATGCACCAACCGACCAAAATTCCCGAGTTTGTGGATGGGGTCAGCTTCATGGAGCTGTACAACGAAGCCATCCGCAATCAATCTATGGGAAAAGTGCCTTATACACAAGACCAAATCGACGGAACTCGCCGTGGACTGAATCCCTACGTGTTCCCCAACGTGCAATGGTACGACGAAATGTTCAAAGAACGCTCTTTTAGTGAAACATTCAACTTCAACATCCGTGGTGGTGGTAAGAAGGTAGACTACTTCTCTAGCGTTTCTGTCAGTCACGAAGACGGTATGTTGCGGAGCCGTTCCAAAGATTTCTTTTCTTACAACAACAATATCAACCGCATGCGCTACTCGTTTCAAAACAACATTAACGCAAAATTGGGCGCTACTTCACGCCTGTCGTTGAAATTGAACGTGATGTTGGTGGACAAGCGTAGCCCGTCAAAAAGCACCGGTGAACTGTTTGCCAGCGTAATGGGCTCCAATCCAGTAGATGCGCCGATTATGTATCCCGAGGATGGTGAGACCACCTATATTAAATGGGGGGTGCCGCAGAAGGGTAAAGCGGATTACAACCCGTTAGCTTCGATGGTGAACGGGTATTCAGATACGTTCCAAAGCACCGTGATTGCCTCGTTGAATTTCGACCAAGATCTCCGTATGATTACACCGGGATTGAAATTCAAAGCCATGGCCTCACTGAAGAACTTCACCAGCTCGGTACAAACCCGTTCGGCTACTTGGAACATCTTTTCCATGAACAACTGGAGACTCAACGATGACGGAATCTACGATTACGACTTGACCATGGAGGGTACGGAACAGACAACTGAGCTGAAAACAACAAGCGAAAACACTGGTAACCGCCGCATCTACATACAAGCCATGCTTGAATACAACCGCACGTTTGGCAAACACGATGTGGGTGGTTTGTTCATCTACAACCAAGACGAATATGCCAACAACAATCCGGGTACTGATTTGTTGAAAGCCCTGCCTACCCGTCGGCAAGGTATTGCTGCCAGAGTTTCTTACGCTTACGACAACCGCTACCTAGCCGAAGTGAACTTGGGATACAACGGTTCTGAAAACTTTGCTAAAGGCAATCGTTGGGGTTTCTTTCCCTCTGTGGCTTTGGGATACAACATCAGCGAAGAGAAATTCTTCGAACCGCTGAAGGATGTCGTTACCCGTATGAAGGTTAGAGCTTCTTACGGTTTGGTAGGTAATGGTGAAATTGGTGGTGCTCGTTTTGCTTATCTGTCCGACGTCAATCTGACCGGAAGTAGTGAATTTACCACTGGTATCAATATGAACGTCTCTATGAAGGGTCCGAAATACAACCGTTTTGCCAATAAAGATTTGACTTGGGAAATCGGACGTAAATTCAACGTCGGTATCGATTTGACCATCAAGAACAAATTCAACCTGACGTTTGACGTCTTCCGTGAAGACCGTTCGGACATCTTTCAGGAGAAAGCGACCATCCCTTCATATACCGGTGTATATGGTACCAAAGCGTATGTCAACAGCGCCAAAGTGCGCAACCAGGGTGTGGATGCGTCTATCGACTTCGGTCATCAGTTCAACAAAGAATTCAGTATGACCTTCAAGGGTACTTTCACCTATGCACACAATGAAATCCGCAAATACGAAGAAGCCATCCGTGACTATCCCAACTTGTCGAGAGTGGGTTACAGCGTTTCTCAACAATGGGGATACCTTGCCGATTACCTGTTTGCCGACGACGTAGAAGTGGCCAACAACCCAGCCCAAATGATTGGCGGTACGGTGGGAGCTGGTGATATTAAGTATATCAACATTCCTAATAGATATGGAGAGTATGACCAAGTCATCGATCAAAACGACCGTATGCCTATCGGTGACCCGACCACTCCGGAGATTGTGTACGGTTTCGGTCCTTCTTTCCATTGGAGAGGCTTCGATTTCTCTTTCTTTTTCCAAGGAGTAGCCAAGACGTCTTTGTTCTTGAGCGACCTGGCTCCGTTTGGAAACGACCGCAAGAGAAACATACAAACGTTTATTGCCAACGACCATTGGAGTCCCGATAATCAGAATATTCGCGCCTCTTATCCGCGTCTGACTGCCATTCCCCTCGCCAACAACTCCGAATGCTCTACGTTTTGGATGCGTGACGGCTCCTTCTTGAAGTTGAAAAATGCGGAAATTGGTTATACCTATAAGAATATGCGCTTTTACCTGCGTGGCTCCAACCTGCTGACATTCTCCAAATTCGATTTGTGGGATCCTGAGCAAGGTGGTGGTAACGGATTGAAATATCCCACGCAACGTGTATTCAACTTAGGTTTCCAAATGACTATTAAATGAAATTCTTAAAGCAGGATATTATGAAATTGATAAATTATCTATTATTGGCAGTATGCCTGATGACGGTCGCTTCTTGTAATTATCTGGACATCGTGCCGGATGAAAAGGCTACAGAAGAAGATGCGTTTAAAAATCCGAAAGCAGTATTACGTTATCTATATTCGTGCTATTCGGAAATTCCCCAAAGACACCCCAGTGGTTCGCTTGATCTTTTGACCGGAGACGAGGTGGTAACTCCTTGGGAGCATGAAAATTTTGGTAAATTTGTGCAAGGAACCTATACTCCGAGCAACCCGATTATCAACTATTGGCACGACTTGTATCGAGGACTTCGCCAATGCTACCTGCTGAAAGAGAATGTAGGATCCGTACCAGGATTATCCGATGATTTAAAAGCGCAATATACGGCAGAAGCCGATTTCTTGATTGCCTACTACCACTACATCTTGATTTGTACCTACGGCCCGAGCATTCTGATTAAGGAATTGTTTGATATCAATACATTAGGTGATCCATCCACCTTCTTGTCGCGTTCGCCATATGACGAATGTGTGGAATGGGTAGCTGGACAATTCAAGGATGTAGCCTATCGTCTACCGGCTGTCCGCACAGGTGACGAATACGGACGTGCCACCAGCACAGCTGCTATGGCTCTCCGTGGTCGTTTGTTGCTGTATGCTGCTTCACCGCAGTTCAACGGAGGTGAAAAGTTCCGTACCCTGTATAACAACTTCACCAATGCAGACGGTACTCAACTTATCAGCACCACCTATAGCGAACAGAAGTGGCGTGATGCCGCCCAAGCTTGTTTGGAAGCCATCAATTTGGCAAAAGACAATGGTTACAATCTGTACTACGCTACAGAAGGAGCCTTAAACAACACTCCCGAGCCTAAAGATCTTACCCAACGCACGCTGCGTTTCACCTTCATCGACAAGGAAAACACACCGGAAGTTATTTTTGCCGATTGTCGCAAAGAAACCGGTAACGGTATACAAGGTAAGAGTATTCCCAGATGGGGTTCATACTGCTGGGGTGGTCTGGCCATCACCTTGCGCCAAATCGAACGCTTCTATACCGAAAACGGTCTGCCTATCGACGAAGATCCCAAATACCCGTATGCCACCCGTTTCAACATTACTGATGTTCCGGCTGGCAATCCGAATGCTGAAGAAGAAACTTTGGTGATGAATATGCAACGCGAGCCCCGTTTTTATGCGTGGGTGGCATTCCACAATGGTTATTTCGAAGCAATGGGAAAAGATGCTGATCCCAAATCGAACAATGCTTTTGCCATCAAATACCTGAGAGGTGAAACTGGAAGAGAAGAGACCAAACACTTGGTGCAGTTCACCAAATTGTCCAACCAAGGACTCACTTCGGACAATCAGCAAGGAACGAAGAGCGGTTATCTGAATAAGAAGGGTGCAAGCCCCGCCTCTTCCGTAAGTTCATCCGGCTTTACCATTGCACAATATCCTTGGCCGGTTATCCGTTTGGCAGAACTTTACTTGAACTATGCAGAAGCCTGTGTAGAATGTAACAATCTGGACGATGCGAAGATATATTTGAATCTCGTACGTGAGCGTGCCGGCATTCCTACGGTAGAGAAATCTTGGGAAGGGATCGCCACGCTCGATCAAAATAAAATGCGCCAAATTGTTCGTCAAGAACGTCAAATCGAGCTTTATTTGGAAAACCACAACTTCTATGACATTCGTCGTTGGGGTGAAGCAGAAATTTTGGGAGAAAAGCCGATGGGACTTTCGGTTGAAGAGACCGATTTGAAGCTTTTTGCACAGCCCAAAGAAGTGGATGTAAATCGTAATTTCATCCCGGCACACTACCTGATGCCGTTGCCCATTAGCGAAATCAACAAGAATCCCAACTTAGTACAAAACCCGGGATACAGTGAATAATTTTAAAGCAATACGATGATGAAAAAATATATAGTATACGCAATGGTCCTATTGACCTTCACTCATACATCTTGCAATGACAACGATGAAGGAGTGGCTCCTGCTGATATTGTTAACCTGACTTCAGAAGCCCTCCCTGGTGCCATCCAACTGAATTGGGCATATTCGAATACGGAGAATCACAATATTCGCTATGTAGAAGTGCGCTATTTTGATCCTGCCAAACAGCAAGAGGTGAAAAAGACTGCGAGCAGCTTTAGCGACGGTATCTTGATTGACGACTTGCGGTTGAAATATGGAGAATACAAATTCGAGATACAGCCTTTCAGTACGAGTTTCACCCCTGGCGCAGTGCATGAAATTGCCGCTACACCGCAACGTGCCGGAGTGGCCGAAAGTTTTACCAGTCGAGAGCTGACCATCACCGCCGATGACATCGACATTCCAGGCATCTACAGCGGCTCCAAAGCAGCCTCTTTGTTCGATAGCAACAATAGTACGTTTGTGAACTTCGACTATTCTGTAGCCACAGCCACCGGAGTGACTCGTTATTATGACATCCATTATCCGAAGACACAGGAGTTCATCAAGTTTTCCTATATCAACCGCGACCACAAGGATGCCAAATTCCCAGCCGTTATTGAATGTTACGTGAAAGCCATGGAGTCCGATCCGTGGACCTTGGTGACCACCTTGAAGCAAGATGAAGACGAGCTCCCCACTAAGCCACTCGGTAGCTTTGTTTCCAAAGAATACAGAACGCCTTTCCCCTTCAACTATTTTCGTTTCCAGGTGCCCACTGTGCACACAGGCAGTGATGTGAAGAACTTTTCGTTTGCCGAATTCCGCATTTACGAGGTAGAATACTATTTTTTCGACCCCGAGGCATAACCTACATCTATCAACAAAAATGAAAATCATGAAAAAATATCTACATTGGAATTTTATCGTTATGTTGTTTGCAGCGTGTTTCTGCACGGCCTGCAGCGACGAAGACGAAACCGCCGGCATACCGAAACTGGAAGTTGGCGTAGAAACCATCGACTTCGAGCAAGAAGGCGGCAAGAAAACAATTGAGATTATCGCCAATCGTATTAACTGGGTGGCAGCTGTGAACACGGACGCCAGAAGTTGGTGCTCGGCAACCGCCGACGTGCAAGGCAAAAAACATTTCTTAGAGATTTCGCTCAACAAGAACAATGCCATCGAATCGCGCGAAGCTTTCATTGTCGTGAGACTGGAAGACGTGGTGCATAAAATCACTGTCCGTCAGTTGGGATCAGGCAAGGGAATCTTTATTTCTCCCGAAAATTTTGAAGTGGGAAACATGGGGGAAACCATCGAGTTCACCGTGACTACGAATGTGGACTATGACCTCATTCCGTCCGATTGGATTAAAGAAGTTCCCAAAAGCAGAGCCATCGAGTGGGAAACTAACACACACCGCTACATCATCGACCGCAATGTGGGGAATAGACGTACCGGAACTATTCTCGTGAAAGAAAATAGCGATGATGAAAAGAAAATATCCGCGGAAGTGCTTGTGACACAAAGCGCTGGCGAATATGAGAGCGGTGAATCTAATTTCGGAGAGGATATAATAGTGCCCATCGCAGGAGGTGAGGCTTATAATAACTTGGGAGTTATTACTGCACAACCATCTACTCCTTATGAGAAAATTTGGGATGGTAAAAAGTCTGGCTCCGGCAGTGGTTGGCTGTGTAATAATAGTGATGAGTTTAAAACTTCGGAAGCAGAAACCGATCCGGCTAAGAAAACATGGCCATTAAGTCTTTATTTCAGATTTGAAGATCAATCCCGTATTGATTATCTGATTTGGTATGATGATAAAAACAAGGATGCATTAGTCGAAGGAGATATTTATGTCAAAACCAAGAATGATGCAGACTTCAAATTGGTAATGGAAAATGTGGCATTCGATGCCGGCGTTACTCCTACTCGTATTGATTTCCCGACAGCATTGATCGATCCGGTGGAAATCAAAGTGGTAGCCAAAAAGTCGTACACTACCAATCAGTCTGTAAAAAGATACTTATTGGTAAGAGAAGTAGAGTTCTATCGTCATAACCCCAACAACTTCGACCCGCTGACCCTCTTTGAAGATGAAACCTGTACGAAACTAAAACCGGGCATCACCGAAGAAGAGATTAATGCGTGTGAAGACCCGTTGTTCCGCAACGTGGCTTTCTATATGATGAACAACAACTACCCGTCTAAGTTCCGTATCAACACCTACAAGGCTCATCCGCATCCAGATCTCTACAAGAAAGAAAACAAACTGAGCAAGGCACATGACTTGTTGTCCAATCCTACAGGTATCTTCGTAGAGAAAGGTAAAGAGGTAATGGTTTTGGTGGGTGAAACCAACGGGCTTCCACTCACAGCCCGCATCTTGAACCTGAATGTGCCGGGTGAAGATGGATTCAGCCACAATTATTCTTATAACTTGAAGAAGGGTACGAATCGCTTCATCGCCGATTCGGATGGCTTGATCTACATCTGCTATCATACACCGGACTACCAAACAGCTCCCGAAATCACTATTCATATTCCTTCCGGAAAGGTGAATGGATATTTTGATTCCAAGATTCATGACGCTACAGAATGGAAAGAACTATTGGATGGCGCTGTGGCTCCTCACTTCGATGTATTGGGAAAATACACGCACTTGATATTCCCGGTAAGCAGTTTCAAGTTGTACACTCCCGACGGAAAAGCACTGATAGACGTCTATGATGATTTGGTATTGGCAGAGCAAGAGTTTATGGGATTGAAGAAATACAATCGCATGAATCCTAACTACGTCTGTTTCTCTGTGATGTACAAAGCTGCAGGCTATATGTATGCCGCTGAATATCACACCGGATACATCGCCAGCGAAATGAATGATTTGTGTAGTGTAGAAAAGATGAAATCCAGTGTTTGGGGACCTGCCCACGAGGTGGGACACACCTTCCAAACCAAACCCGGCTTATGTTGGCTTGGTATGGCGGAAGTAACTAACAACATTTTAGCATTGGACGTACAGACTTCCTTTGGCCTCCAATCCCGATTGATGGGTACACCTAGTAGCAACTATACTAGTTTGTACGAAAAGGGCATGTCGCTCTTGCTGCCCATCGAGTGGCCGCATGTCAGAAAAACTCCGGATGGTACTGGGATAGACGAATGGTGTCAGGTAGTACCTTTTTGGCAGTTGCATCTCTACAGCCAGATAGAAGGAAACAAAGATTTCTACAAAGATCTGTTTGAAAAGATTCGCACTACCCCCGACAAGGATTCGAAAAAACCGGGCGAAATCCAATTGGAATTTACGGTAATGGCCAGTGAAGCACTCGGACTGGATTTGACAGAGTTCTTCGAGAAATGGGGATTCTTTGCAGAGGTGGATTACAAACTGACTGTTTATGGGGAAACTGCCCAATTTACAGTGACTAAAGAGAAGGCCGACGAAACCAAAGACCGCATCAAGGCTCTGGGACTGCGCAAACCGTCTAAGCGAATAGAGTATATTTGTGATGACAACAAGAGTCTTTATGAGTCTGACAGCAGCGTGATCGCCGGAAGTGCTTCCAGAACCGGACAGAATTTCAGAATGATCAACTGGAAGAACGTGGCAGCCTACGAAGTATGGTCGGACGACACTTTGTTGTTTATCTCTCCCGCCGGCACCTTTACTATGCCCGCCCAATTTGTAGTGGGCACCAAAGTGCAAGTATTTGCCATATCCGTCTCTGGACAAAAAACAGAAGTTACATTTTAATTAAAAGGAAATAGATTTTAAATCATGAAACATTTATTTACAGGGGCATTGATTATCGGAGTAATGGGTTGCACTACTCCGCAACAAACGCAAAAAGATAATATATCGGGTATCTATCCTAAGCTCGCCTTCTACAACAACGAAGGCGAATGTGGAACAGGTGCCGTAGTGCCTTGGGCAGGAAACCTGTGGGCCATCACTTATGGTCCACACATGCCGTTTGGCTCGTCGGACAAATTGTATCAGATTACGCCGGACAAGAAACTTGTCGTCCGTTCGGAAAGCATCGGTGGAACTCCCGCCAACCGTCTGATTCATAAAGAGACGAACACGTTGAACATCGGTTCTTACTTCATTGATCAAAGCGAAAACGTGCGCGTATTGCCTTGGCAAGAGGCTCCGGGACGTTATACGGGTGCTGCCCGCCATTTGACCGACCCTGCCAACAAGATTTACATCGGTACGATGGAAGAAGGTTTCTACGAAGTGGACGTAAACACACTCAAAGTCAAAGAACTGTATCAAGACGGCAACGAGGGACGTCGTCTGCACAAAAAAGACCCGAAGAATAACCCGCCATACGTAGACTTGCTGCCGGGAGCGCACGGTAAAGGATTGTATTCAGGACAAGGTGTGATGGTTTTCTCCAACAATGGAGAAAACAGTGCGGCTGCGATGAAACATTTCGATGCGTTGTCCGGTTCGCTATGCGAATGGGACGGAAAAGACTGGAAGGTGGTTCGCCGCAATCAATTTGTTGAATTGACCGGTCCCGGCGGCATTTACGGAAACCCTAACCCCGAAACCGACCCGATTTGGGCTACCGGTTGGGACCACAAATCTGTACTGCTGGGTGTGAGAGGCGCACAGAAAGGATGGACTTTCTACCGTCTGCCCAAAGCAAGCCACTCTTACGACGGTGCACACGGATGGAACACCGAATGGCCGCGCATCCGCAACGTCGGTGCCGAAGGAGAAAATGACTACCTGATGACCATGCACGGATTGTTTTGGAGGTTCCCCCACACCTTTACTGCCGACAACTCGGCCGGTATCCGTCCGCGCACCACTTACTTGAAAGTGATTGGCGACTTCGCCCGCTGGAACGACGAATTGGTGTTCGGTTGCGACGATTCTGCGCAGAAAGAATTCTTGAACAAGCGTAAAGCCAAAGGTAACATCGAAGGGCCGGGACAATCTAACTCCAACCTGTGGTTTACCTCACTGACCAAACCCGATGAATTGGGTCCTGCCACTGCTGACGGTGCTATTTGGGAAAAAGAAGAGGTGAAAGCCAACACCAACTCTGATCCCTATCTGTTTGCCGGATGGAAAGAACGCTGTTGCTGGATTAAGAACGATGGCGCAAAAGCTGTGAAATACCTCTTTGAAGTAGATGAAAAGGGTAACAACCAATGGACCAGCCTGCAAGAGGTGCTTGTTCCTGCCGGTGAATCGGCTTACGTCGCTTTCAACCCGGTCACCAAGGGTGAATGGATTCGCGTGAGAACAGACAAAGACACACAGACTTCTGTCAGTTTCATCTACACTTCTGCTGACAACCGTACGGCTGCTATAGCACCGATGTTCAAAGGTTTGTCTGAAGTGTCTGAAAAGAATTCATTGGGTGGTCTGCTTTACGGCTTGGGTAAGAACAGAAGAGCCTTGGGCGTATTGGCCACTACCATCGAAAACGGACAAGTGAAAGAGAACGGGTACTATGAAATGAGTGACACATTGGCTTTGGTTCGCAAGGACGACGCACAGACTGCCGATTTCATCCGTGAGAAGTTTGCCATTCCTCACCAAGTGGTGACTGTCGACGAATCTTCTATCCTGATTGTGGACGACCGCAACAGACGTTGGCGCTTGCCGTTGGGAGATGCTGAATATTCTTCACTGATAGGACAAGACGTGTTGCGTATCTGTCGCGAAGTGGCTACCGAACGCGACCTGTTCAATTGCCACGGCACCTTCTACGAACTGCCCGCTGAAAATGCCGACGGTTATGCCAAGATGCGCCCCATCGCTTCTCACAATTTTCGCATCCACGACTATGCTTCCTACCGTGGTATGCTGGTGATGACCGGTATCAACCCGAAAGAGATGAAGAACAAAGAGCATATCATCGTGTCCGAAGACGGTAAAGCTGCCGTATGGGCAGGAGCTATTGACGACTTGTGGGAAATGGGCAAACCCGTAGGAAAGGGGGGGGCCGTGGAAGAACACAGCAGTGAAAGCCGGCGAAGCATCCGATCCTTACTTGATTGGATTCTACGACAAGAAGAACTTGACACTTTCTCATTCTTCTCAATCGGACGTAACCTTCACTGTAGAGGTTGACCCTACCGGTAACGGCAAATGGGTGAAATATGCCACCCTGACAGTGAAACCGGGCGAACAGATGAAACATGAGTTCAAGGCTCCGTTCCAAGCTAGATGGATTCGCTTCTCTATAGATGCGGATACCAATGCAACTGCTTGGTTGGAATATAAATAATTAGTTGATAAGTTAAACTAATTTCAGTTCTCCTCCTTCTGGGAAGGAGGGGAACCTGATGCTCTATTGAATGACTTTTTGACATTAAAAGAACAAAGGCAAGTATCCTTATGTATCTGCCTTTGTTTTAAAGAAAACGCCGTGAAATTAATTTATAGCATAATTGGGTCCGTACTATTTGCCTACGCTCCGCTGGTCGCCCAAACAACTGAACAGAACCCTTATCTGCGCTCGGACACTTTGGGAAGATTGGCTAACAAGGTGTATTCCGCAGTGGTGATTCCCGAATGGATGGGCGATTCTCACTACTTTTGGTACAAGAACCACGAGAAAGGCGGTACCTTTTACTACTGGGTAAACGCTGAAACGGGCGAGAAGAAACGGGCAACTACAATGGACGAACTGAAAGCTTTCGCTCCTGAATTGTGGAAACCTGTTCCCAAAAAGAAAAAAGAACACACCGACGAACGGAATCGAGTCCTCTCGCCAAATAAGCAATGGGTGGCCTACGTTCGAGACTACAACGTGTACATCTCTCCCGCGGGCAAAAAGCAAGTGGAAGAGATTGCATTGAGCATGGACGGAACCTTTGGATGCTACTACGACACGCACCTGTTGTGGTCGCCCGACTCAAAGAAACTCGCTACGGTAAAGACACGCTCCGCCAACTGCCGTCGCATTCCCCTGTTGGAGTCGCGTCCCAAAGAGCAACTGCAACCAAAACTGCAATGGCGGGACTATGCCAAACCGGGAGATGTACTGTCCATCTCGGTGCCCGCGCTGTTCGACGTGGAGCAGAGAAAGCCCATCGTCCTAGATACACGCCCGTATGAAGAGCAGTTCAGCCTGCAACTGACGGGATGGAGAAAGGACAGCCGTGCCTTTACTTTTGAGTTCAACCGTCGCGGACATCAGCAATACGTGGTGGGCGAGGTGAATGCCAACGATGGAAGCATCCGTTCCTTAGTGGACGAACGCTCAGAAACCTTCATCTCTTACATTGACAACTACCGCTATGACTTGAACGACGGCAGAGAGATACTCTGGCTCTCCGAGCGCGACGGTTGGCGTCATCTCTACCGCATAGACGGAGCTACGGGAACGGTGAAGGGCCAAGTGACCCGCGGAGAATGGGTGGTGCGCAAAGTGCTTTTCGTTGACGAGGAGAAGCAGCAAATCTACTTTATGGCCTCTGGACTTCACAAGAAAGAGGATCCGTACAATCAGCATCTCTGCACTGTTCGTTTTGACGGTACGGAGATGCGCGAACTCACTCCCGAGAACGGAAACCACCGCATCACTTTCTCCAGGGACAAGGCTTTTTTTGTGGATGTTTGTTCCCGCCCCGACTTGCCTCCCATTAGCGTGTTGCGCAAGACGGGAGAGAAAAAGGCAGTGACTGTGTTGGAGAAATGTGACGTGTCCGAATTGGTGGCGGAAGGCTGGCAGATGCCGGAAGTGTTCTGCGCCAAAGGCAGGGATGGTGTGACGGATATTTGGGGAATCATCTATCGTCCTTTTAAATTTGATCCTACCAAATCCTATCCTATTATTGAGGATATTTATGCCGGCCCGCACGACTCACACGTGCCGAAGGATTTCAAATCGATAGCATGGCACACGGCTGCATTGGCCGAACAGGGCTATATCGTGGTAAAAATAGACGGTATGGGGACGAACAACCGTTCTAAGAAGTTCCACGATGTTTGCTGGAAGAATTTGAAAGATGCCGGATTTCCCGACCGTATCCAATGGATACTGGCGGCAGCACGTAAATATAAATACATGGATACGCAGCGTGTAGGTATTTACGGTTGGTCAGCTGGCGGACAGAACGCCATGGCGGCCTTGCTGTTCCATCACGACTTCTACAAGGCGGCGGTCGCTCTGTGTGGTTGCCACGACAACCGGATGGACAAGGTGTGGTGGAACGAACTTTGGATGGGCTACCCTGTAGATGAAAGCTATTCCCGCTCTTCCAATGTGGATAATGCCCACCTGCTAAAAGGCGACTTGCTGTTAATTAACGGTGAGTTGGACGATAACGTGGATCCCGCATCGACTTTGCAAGTGGTGGATGCTCTTGTCAAGGCGGATAAGATGTTCGAACAACTTTATTTGCCGGGCAGAGACCATGCACTTGGAAAATATTACGAACTTCACCGTCTGTATGAGTTCTTTAACCGTAAACTGAAAAAATAGATAACAACATTCTAATCATAAACATATTACAAATATGAAAATATCAAGAAGAAACTTCCTTAAAAAGACTTTAGCAGGCTCCTTGCTACTTGGCACAGCCTCTTTGCCGCAACCGCTGTCGGCTATGATTCCCTCAGTAGAAGAAGTAACAAGAAAAAAGACCCAAAGAGTAGTCTTAATCAGCTTGGATGGTATCTGCGTGGCAGGTTTCCACCAGGCGAATACACCAAACTTGGACGCGCTGCTTGCGCTAGGAGCTTTGTCCACCGAAACGCGTGTAGTGATGCCTTCGTTCACTTTGCCTAACTGGACTAGCCATCTAACCGGCAGTGGCCCCGAACAACATGGGGTAGTGAATAATAGTTGGACGTTATCCAAGCATAAGCTTCCCGCTATCGAGACAGATGCCGACGGGTATTATCCTTCGGTATTTAAAGTGTTGAAAGATGCGAATCCACGCATAAAAACCGCTTTCTATTACAACTGGCTCAACTTAATTTATCCATATAATCAAAAGTATCTGGATGAAGTCAGTTTCCTGAAGAACGACGCTTATCTGCCGAACTATGAAAAGGCTTTCAATTTTTTGGTAGATAACCGTGAAGACCCGACGCTGGTATTCCTTTATTCGGTACATACGGACCATGCCGGACATAAGTATAAATGGATGTCACCGGAATATATACGTTCGATAGAAGAAGCGGATGTGGAAATCGGTAAGTTTATCGATAAGATGAAACAGGAAGACTTGTATGATGACACGCATTTCATGTTCCTGACCGACCACGGTGGAATAGGGAACGGTCATGGCGGTGTCAGCACGGATGAGATGATTGTTCCTTGGGGAATTACAGGACCCGGTATTGTCAAAGGGCTGAAAATAACGGAACCCAATAATACGGTCAATACAGCTGCTGTTATTTTGCATCTGTTTAAAGTGAAGCAGCCACTTTCGTGGGTTGGTGAGATACCTAAATCTATTTTTAAATAATAAAAGTTTGGATTAGATTTCGATTCTGCATTGCCGGACACTCTGTATCGGCAATGTGTTGATTAAATTAAAAAAAAATGAAGAAAGTATTTACTATTATAGCTTTGGAACTTGTTGTTTCATTCGCTTGTCAGAGTGTCTTTGCACAAAAAGACTCTAAAACCTTTGCTCCCATTAAAGTAGAAACGCCTTCCCGGCCTGCAGGACAGAAAGATGTAATCCAGCTTGTCGCTCCTAAAATAGATACTGTACGTGTAGGTTTTATCGGACTTGGAATGAGGGGAGTAGGTGCCGTAGAACGTTGGATTCATATTCCGGGTACTAGGATCGTTGCCCTTTGTGACATTCGTACCGAACGGGTGGAAAAATCACAAAAAATACTGAAAAAAGCAGGTCTGCCCGAAGCTGCTTCTTATAGTGGAAAGGAAGATGCATGGAAAGAACTTTGTAAAAGGGATGATATCGACCTTGTGTATATTATCACGGATTGGGAACATCATGCTGAAATGGGAGTGTATGCGATGGAACATGGCAAACATGTAGCGATTGAGGTTCCGGCAGCTATGACTCTTGATGAAATATGGAAATTGGTCGATACTTCGGAAAAAACTCGCAAGCATTGTATGCAACTTGAAAATTGTGTCTATGACTTCTTTGAATTGACTACTTTGAATATGGTACAGCAGGGTGTTATGGGTGAAGTGCTTCATGTAGAAGGGGCTTATATTCATAATCTGGAAGATTTTTGGACTCATTATTGGAATAACTGGCGTATGGATTATAATCAGAAATATCGTGGAGACGTATATGCTACTCATGGTATGGGACCTGCCTGTCAGGTGCTGGATATTCATCGTGGTGACCGAATGAAGACACTGGTGGCAATGGATACGAAAGCAGTGAACGGACCTGCCTATATTAAAAAACGTACGGGTAAAGAAGTGAAGGATTTCCAGAACGGGGATCAAACGACGACTATGATCCGTACGGAGAATGAACGTACAATGCTTATCCAGCATAATGTTATGACTCCACGTCCATACAGCCGTATGTATCAGGTAGTAGGAACGGATGGGTTTGCCAGCAAATATCCGGTAGCGGAGTACTGTTTGCGACCTTCTCAGGTAAGTCCCACGCAAATACCGGATCATGAAAACCTGAATGCTCATGGTGCTGTGCCGGTAGGTGTGAAAAAAGCATTAATGGCTAAATACAAAAGTCCGATATTAGACAATGAACTGGAAGAAACAGCCAAGAAAGTAGGGGGACATGGGGGAATGGATTATATAATGGATTATCGCTTGGTGTATTGTCTGCATAATGGTTTACCGTTGGATATGGATGTATACGATTTGGCAGAATGGTGCTGTATGGCCGAACTTACCCGACTTTCTATTGTAAATAATTCTGCTCCAGTGGAAGTGCCTGACTTCACTCGTGGCGGGTGGAATAAGGTGAAGGGATATAGACATGCTTTTTCCAAATAATGGATGTTGTTTAAGAAGAGTGATACGAATAAAAACAAATTTGAAAGCATGAATAAACCATCATTTTCTCTCTTATTGACAGGTATATGTACGGGAGTCTTTTCTTTGGTAACTATGAACGCTATGGCTAATAGTACCCCGAGAAAACCCTATTGGCAGGATGTGCAAGTAGTGGCAGTTAATAAAGAATATCCGCGTACTGCTTTTATGACCTATGACAACCGCACTGATGCACTTACCGGCAAATATGAAAACAGCAAGTACTATCAGTTACTGAATGGTGATTGGAAATTCTTTTTTGTAGATAGTTACAAGAAACTACCGGAGAATATAACCGACCCGTCTGTCAGCACCGCATCTTGGAATGATATTAAAGTTCCAGGCAATTGGGAAGTGCAGGGGTACGGAGTAGCTATATATACGAATCACGGATATGAATTTAAACCGCGCAATCCGGAACCTCCGATTCTTCCGGAGGCTAATCCGGTAGGAGTCTATCGCCGCGACATCGATATCCCTTCGGATTGGAAGGAGCGGGATATTTACTTGCATCTTGCTGGAGTCAAGTCCGGTGTATATGTGTATATAAACGGACAGGAGGTAGGATATAGCGAAGATTCAAAAAATCCGGCTGAGTTCTTAATCAATAACTATGTGAAGCCGGGTAAGAATGTACTAATTCTGAAAGTGTTTCGTTGGAGCACCGGTTCTTATCTCGAATGTCAGGACTTCTGGCGGATTAGCGGCATCGAACGTGATGTATTCTTGTATTCACAGCCTAAGGCTGCTCTCAAGGATTTTCGGGTGAAGTCGACTTTGGATGACAGTTATAAGAATGGGATATTTGCCTTGAATGTAGACTTGAGAAATCGCGGAAAAGAGGCGGCTAATCTAACATTGGTATACGAGTTACTGAATGCGCAGGGAAAAGTGGTTGCTGCCGAAGAAAAGACAGCCTATATTCCTTCAGGTGAGATTCGAGCAGTTTCTTTCGACCAAAATCTGACGAATGTTAGCACTTGGACCTCAGAAGCCCCGAATCTATACAAGTTATTGATGACGGTAAAGAAGAATGGTAAAGTCAATGAGATTATTCCGTTCAATGTAGGTTTCCGCCGTATCGAGATTAAACCTATTGAACAGAAGGCAGCCAATGGAAAACCATATGTTTGTTTATTCATTAATGGGCAACCGTTGAAACTGAAAGGTGTGAATATCCATGAGCACAATCCTGAAACCGGACATTATGTAACGGAAGAGTTGATGCGTCGTGACTTTGAACTTATGAAGCAGCATAACTTGAACAGTGTACGTCTCTGTCACTATCCGCAAGACCGTCGTTTTTATGAGCTTTGCGATGAATACGGACTTTATGCGTATGATGAAGCTAATATTGAAAGCCATGGCATGTATTATAACCTTCGCAAAGGAGGTACATTGGCAAATAATCCGGAATGGCTGAAGGCACACATGGACCGTACAATCAATATGTTCGAACGCAACAAGAACTATCCGTGCGTCACTTTTTGGTCACTGGGTAACGAAGCCGGAAACGGATACAACTTCTATCAGACTTATCTGTGGCTGAAAGAAGCGGACAAGAATCTGATGGTTCGTCCTATCAACTATGAGCGTGCACAATGGGAATGGAATTCTGATATGTACGTTCCTCAATATCCGGGTGCCAGTTGGCTGGCGTCTGTTGGTAAGAACGGCAGCGACCGCCCTATTGTCCCCTCGGAATATGCTCATGCTATGGGTAACTCTACCGGAAACTTGTGGGGACAATGGCAGGCTATTTATAAATATCCGAACCTTCAGGGAGGATATATTTGGGACTGGGTAGATCAAGGTCTTCTCCAAAAAGATAAGAATGGTAAAGAATACTGGGCTTACGGTGGTGATTTTGGCGTGAATGCTCCGAGTGATGGTAATTTCCTGTGTAATGGTCTTGTCAATCCCGATCGTGGGCCGCATCCGGCTATGGCAGAAGTGAAGTATGTACATCAGAATGTAGGTTTTGAAGCAATCGATGCTGCTTCCGGTAAGTTCAGAATTACGAACCGTTTCTACTTTACTAACCTGAAAAAGTACCGGATTCATTATAGTGTACTTGCCAACGGTAAGACAATCAAAAATGGAAATGTGTCATTGGATATTGCTCCGCAAGGTTCTAAAGAGTTCACTGTATCTGTAAACGGCTTGAAAGTTCAACCGGGAACAGACTATTTTGTAAACTTCAGCGTAACAACGACAGAGCCGGAGGCTCTGATTCCAACTGGATATGAAATTGCTTACGACCAGTTTCAGCTGCCTGTACAGGCGGAAAAGAGTACTTATAAAGCAAACGGACCTGCATTGAAAACAGCCACTCAAGGCGATGAATTTATCGTATCTTCTTCAAAGGTAAACTTCGTATTCAATAAGAATAGCGGATTGGTGACCTCATATAGAGTAAATGGTACTGAATATTTTAATGATGGATTTGGGATTCAGCCTAACTTCTGGCGTGCGCCTACCGATAATGATTATGGGAACGGTGCTCCCAAACGTTTGCAGGTATGGAAGCAATCAAGTAAGAATTTCTGTGTGACAGACGTTGATATGACAACAAAGGATAAAGTTGTCTTATTAAAAGCTACTTATCTTTTGGCTACCGGTAATCTGTATGTCGTTACTTATAAAATCTATCCGAGCGGAATTGTGAATGTGAAAACTTTGTTTACTTCTACTGATATGGAAGCAGCTGAGACAGAAGTTTCCGAAGCTACCCGCACGGCTACCTTTACTCCCGGAAGTGATGCTGCTCGCAAGGCTGCTTCCAAACTGGAAGTTCCTCGCATCGGTGTTCGTTTCCGTTTACCGGTTCAAATGAATAATGTACAATACTTCGGTCGTGGCCCGGGAGAAAACTATATCGACCGCAATCATGGAACACTAGTTGGCGTATATAAGACGACTGCGGATAAGATGTATTTCAATTACGTTCGCCCCCAAGAGAACGGACATCGTACGGATACCCGCTGGGTTGCTTTATCACCTGACAGAGGAAACGGATTGGCTATTGTAGCCGATAGTCTTGTCGGATTCAATGCTCTTTGCAACTCTGTTGAAGACTTTGACTCGGAAGAGGCTTCGTCTCGTTCTTATCAATGGCATAATCTTACTCCCGAAGAGATTGCCAACCATGATGAGAACGCAGCACGCAACGTATTGCGAAGAATGCATCATGTCAATGATATCACTCCGAAGGACTTCGTGGAAGTCTGTGTGGATATGAAGCAGCAGGGAGTGGGCGGTTATAATAGTTGGGGCGCACGTCCGGAATCAATCCATCAAATCTTGGCTAATCGTGAATATAGTTGGGGATTTACCTTAGTCCCTATCCATTCGGTTAATCAGGTAAACGAAGTTACTAAATATAATTATTGATTAAGATAAAATTTAACTGGTTTTTAGAAGGGTTTTGTGAAAATGGAATTGTTGTGTGATTCAGTGTATGAAAAACATGACAGTTCCATTTTATAATATATGCATTGTTTAATGTATGAGGACAGTAAATTCATTATTTTCGGGGAAATGTACCAAAATTGTCTTTCATTTGGATTATTTAGGTCGGTCAATTCTATTTAAATGCACTACTTTTGCCATCAGGAAAATTAATCACTTAACAAATAATCCCTGTATTATGAAAACAATTCTTAGCGCATTAGGACTTTCCCTATTGATCTTTACGAGTTGCGGTGGACAAAAAAAGGTTGAAGTAGACTTTATTCAGGACAACATCGACAACGCTGTGGCACAGAACACAATCCAGACGGACATTATTGAGAAGTCCGGTAAAATCTTGAATCCGAGAACAATCAACGAAGATGGGAGTATTTCTTACATACCTATGGAAGACTGGTGCTCAGGTTTCTTTCCCGGTAGTATATGGTTGACTTATAATCTGACGGGTGATAAGAAATGGTTGCCGCTGGCAGAGAAATACACAGAGGCTCTTGATTCAGTGAAATATTTGAAATGGCATCATGATGTAGGGTTCATGATCGGTTGCAGTTATTTGAACGGCTATCGCATGGCAGATAAGAAAGAGTATAAAGACGTCATTATAGAAGCTGCCAGATCATTGTCCACTCGTTTTCGTCCGAATGCAGGCGTTATCCAGTCATGGGATGCCGATAAAGGCTGGCAAGGAACACGGGGATGGAAATGTCCGGTGATTATTGATAATATGATGAATCTCGAACTCTTATTTGAAGCAACAGCCCTTTCCGGAGATTCTACTTTCTATAATATTGCAGTGAAACATGCTGATACAACAATGGCTCACCATTTCCGTCCGGACAACAGCTGCTACCATGTGGTAGATTACGATCCGGAGACAGGAGAAGTACGTAAGAGACAAACTGCACAGGGATATGCCGACGAATCGGCTTGGGCTCGCGGACAAGCTTGGGCTCTGTATGGATATACTATCTGCTATCGCTATACGAAAGATAAGAAGTATCTCGACCAGGTACAAAAGGTATATAACTTCATCTTTAATAATAAGAACTTGCCGGAAGACCTCGTGCCTTATTGGGATTATGATGCTCCGAATATTCCGAACGAACCTCGCGATGCTTCTGCAGCAGCTTGTACAGCCTCTGCCCTTTACGAACTGGATGGCTACCTGCCGGGCAACCACTACAAGGAAACTGCTGATAAGATAATGGAAAGTTTAGGCTCACCTGCTTATCGTGCAAAGGTCGGAACAAACGGCAACTTTATCCTGATGCACTCCGTTGGCAGTATTCCTCACGGTCAGGAAATTGACGTTCCTTTGAACTATGCTGACTATTACTTCCTGGAAGGACTGATGCGTAAAAGAGATTTGGAAAAGAAATAAGAAATAGACAATGAACGGTAAACAGTGAACGGTGAATGCTTGGCGGATTCTGACGGAAAATGTTTACCGTTTATCATTCGCTACTTATTGTTTATAACTCTCTATTGACCGTTTGTCATTTACCTGTTTTAATCATTTATCATAAACTATCATGAATAAACCTATTAACCTTCTTGTAGGAGGATTGACGCTGTTTGCCGCACAAGGTTGCAAGGCTCCGAAACAAGTGTCCCAACAAGCGGAGCATCCTAATATAATCTATGTATTTCCCGATCAATACCGTAACCAGGCGATGGGCTTCTGGAGCCAGAACGGATTCCGGGATAAAGTAAACTTTGAAGGAGACCCCGTGCATACTCCTAATCTGGATGCCTTTGCACGTGAATCTATGGTCTTGTCGTCTGCGCAGAGTAACTGTCCGTTGAGCAGCCCCCATCGTGGAATGTTACTGACCGGTATGTATCCGAACAAAAGTGGTGTACCATTGAATTGCAACTCTACACGTCCGATCAGTTCCTTGCGCGAGGATGCGGAATGTATCGGCGATGTATTCAGCAAAGCAGGCTATGACTGTGCTTATTTTGGCAAACTTCATGCTGACTTCCCAACTCCGAACGATCCCGAACATCCGGGACAGTATGTGGAGGAAAAACGTCCGGCATGGGATGCTTATACACCGAAAGAACGCCGGCACGGTTTTAACTACTGGTATTCTTACGGAACATTTGATGAACACAAGAATCCGCATTACTGGGATACGGATGGTAAGAGACATGATCCGAAGGAATGGTCACCTTTGCATGAATCAGGCAAAGTCATTTCTTATCTGAAAAATGACGGTAACGTGCGTGATACCAAGAAACCTTTCTTTATAATGGTGGGTATGAATCCTCCCCATAGCCCGTATCGTTCTTTGAATGACTGTGAAGAGCAGGATTTCAATCTTTATAAAGATCAGCCTCTGGATAGTCTGCTGATTCGCCCGAATGTCGATTTGAAGATGAAGAAAGCAGAGTCCGCACGTTATTATTTCGCTTCCGTAACCGGAGTAGACCGTGCTTTCGGACAGATTTTGACGACATTGAAAGAGCTGGGATTGGATAAGAATACAGTCGTAATTTTTGCTTCCGACCATGGCGAGACGATGTGTAGCCAGCGCACTGATGATCCGAAGAATTCCCCTTATTCTGAATCCATGAATATTCCGTTTCTGGTTCGTTTTCCCGGTAAGATTCAGCCGCGGGTAGATGATTTATTGCTCTCTGCTCCTGATATTATGCCTACGGTGCTTGGCTTATGCGGGCTGGGTGATTCTATTCCGGCAGAAGTGCAGGGACGTAATTTTGCTCCTCTTTTCTTCGATGAAAAGGCTGAAATTGTTCGCCCTACAGGTGCACTGTATATTCAGAATGTAGACGGTGATAAAGATGAAAATGGATTGGTGCAGACTTACTTCCCTTCTTCAAGAGGTATCAAGACAGCTCAATATACATTGGCTTTATATATTGACCGTGATACGAAGCAATTGAAGAAAAGCCTCTTATTCGATGATGTAAAAGATCCATATCAGCTGCATAACTTGCCTTTGGAAGAAAATAAGGAGATTGTGGCAAAACTTTGCGGTGAAATGGGAGCTATGTTGAAAGAGATTAACGATCCTTGGTATACGGAAAAGATTCTGTCGGATCGGATCCCTTATTAGCGATTTATGTATTCTTATATAATCATTTAGGCACGGATTACACGGATTTCACGGTCTTTAGTGTTCTCATTGTTGCAAGGCAACCGCGTTCATCCGTGTAATCCGTGCCTAAAAAACGAAAGCAATTCAGTAATGAAAAACAGTTGTTTTATAGTATTATTCCTTTTGGGAATTATTCCTTCAGCTTTCGCCCAACTCATCGGATTTGAAAAGGAAGTGCCCGAAACATTTAAAGTTTCCGGAAAGGGAGAAGTGAAAATCTCTTCTCTTTTTTACAAGGAGGGTGAAAGCTGTCTGGAATGGGACTTTCAGCCCGGTTCTACACTGGATGTTCAGATTGCTCCTTTATCGTTGAATACGAGAAACGAGAAGCAGTTCGGCATTACTTTGTGGATTTATAATGAGAAACCACAGCAGGATTCTATTCGTTTTGAGTTTCTGAATAAAGAGGGAGAAGTCTCTTATTGGTTCTCTTATCGTTTGCAGGCAGCAGGATGGCGGGCTTGCTGGATCTCTTTTGAGTATATGCAGGGCGACAAGAAAGATAAGAAGATCGTAGCCTATCGGCTGGTTGCCCCGCAACGGAAGGGACGTATCTTTCTTGACCGTCTCATTTTCCCGGAAAAGAAAATGAATCTTCGTACCACTCCCGACCAGCAGTTGCCTGCTAATAATGGGCTGTCTAATCGTGATTTGTGGCATTGGTGTCTGGTGTGGAAATGGGAACAACAGTCGTATGCTATTCCTCTGCCTTCTAAATTGACAAGCGAGCAAAAGAAGGAGCTGAAGACTATCGAACAACGTTTGACTGACTTTTTGGAAGTGAAAAAGGCTCCGCAAGGACCGATTAATGCTGCCTATAAAACGTTTGAGAAAGCGGCTATCAGTCCATCCATCGCCGGAACGGGATTTATAGGAACTCCTATTGTTGCTCCTGATGAACAGGACAAGAAGAAAGGGGAGATGTCATGGAATGATATTGAAACGATGCTTTCCGGTTTTGCCTATGATGCTTATTATAACCGGAACGAAACATCAAAGAAAAACTACTTTACTGTGTTCGACTATGCTATCGATCAGGGATTTGCCTATGGCAGCGGTATGGGTACCAATCATCATTATGGTTATCAGGTGCGTAAGATATATACGACTGCCTGGCTGATGCGTGATGCAATCTATAAACATCCTCATCGGGATGCTTATCTCTCCACATTGCGTTTTTGGGCGGCTCTGCAAGAAACCCGTCAGCCATGTTCTCCAACGCGTGACGAATTGTTGGATTCCTGGCATACGTTATTGATGGCGAAGTTTATTTCCGCTATGATGTTTCCCGATGCAAGGGAACAAGCGCAAGCTTTGAGCGGCTTGTCGCATTGGTTGTCTTCTTCTTTGCGTTATACTCCGGGAACGATCGGTGGTATAAAGGTAGACGGTACGACGTTCCATCATGGCGGTTTCTATCCGGGATATACTACTGGAGTACTTGCGACTGTAGGAGAATATATTGCATTTACCAATGGCACAAGTTTTGAGCTGACAGAAGATGCGCGCAAACACATGAAATCAGCCTTTATTGCTATGCGCAATTATTGTAATCTCTATGAATGGGGCATCGGAATCAGTGGCCGTCATCCTTTTGGAGGGAAGATGGGAAGCGATGATATCGAAGCATTTGCCAATATCGCTTTATCCGGCGATTTGTCCGGTCAGGGAAACGCGTTTGATCGTGGTCTGGCTGCCGACTATTTACGTCTGATACGCAATAGTGATACTCCGAATGCGCGTTTCTTCAAGAAGGAAGGTATTCAACCGGCACAGGCTCCACAGGGATTCTTCGTTTACAACTACGGTTCGGCGGGGATTTTCCGTCGTGCGGATTGGATGGTGACATTGAAAGGATATACCACTGATGTATGGGGGGCTGAAATTTATACGAAAGATAACCGTTACGGACGTTATCAGAGCTATGGTTCCGTGCAGATTATGGGGAAAGGAAGTCCCGTGTCACGTGCCGGAAGCGGCTTTGTGCAGGAGGGATGGGACTGGAATCGCTTGCCGGGTACAACGACCATTCATTTGCCTTTTGAGTTACTCGACAGTCCGCTGAAAGGAACAACTATGGCACACTCCAAAGAGAATTTTTCCGGAAGCAGTTCTTTGAATGGCCAAAATGGTATGTTTGCCATGAAGTTGTCAGAACGGGATTATGAGAACTTCACACCGGACTTTGTGGCCCGTAAATCTGTTTTCTGTTTTGATAACTGGATGGTTTGCCTGGGAACAGGTATCTCGAACTCTAATGCGGACTATCCTACGGAAACCACTCTTTTCCAGACAAAATACAATGGGAAGGAGCCCAAGGTGGGAGAGGATAACTATTGGCTTCATGATGGTTATGACAATTATTATCATGTAGTGGACGGAACCGTTCGTTCACAAGTGGCAGATCAGGAATCACGACATGAAAAGACACGTGAAGTAACCAAGGGGAAATTCTCTTCTGCCTGGATAGAACATGGTAAGGCTCCGAAAGACGGAACATACGAGTATATGGTGCTGATTCAGCCTTCGGCTTCCGAACTCGACGAGCTGCGTAAAACCTCTGTATACGAGGTGTTGCAACGCGATCAGACTGCTCACGTTGTTTATGATAAGAAGACAGGTATCACGGCGTATGCTGCTTTTGAAGCTTATCAGCCTGCCACTGATAAAGTGTTCGTCGCTATTCCTGCGGAAACAATGGTGATGTATGCAAAGGAATCTGATAAGGGGATCCGTTTAAGCGTCTGTGATCCGAATCTGAATATAGAAGAGAAGACGTATACAACGAAAGAACCCAGTCGTCCTATTGTTAAGGAGATACGGCTTAAAGGACATTGGAGATTGACAAGCCCGATGGAAAATGTCCGGTTGGAACAGCAGGGAGACCAGACCGTACTGACGGTAACTTGTCAGCATGGACAGCCGGTTGAAATGCTCATGGAAAATAAATGATGGTCTTTAGGCACGGATTACGCGGATTACACTGTTGCTTTATGCAATCATATCTCTGAAAACCGTGAAATCCGTGTTATCCGTGCCTAAAATATCAACACCCTGTATTATTTGTTTTTGACTACACTGATTCGCATTACTATATGTTGTGAGAAAAAGAAGAGACCGGTTCGTGGTGAGCCGGTCTCTTTATATCTACATTGTTGCGCGTTGAGCACTTTTTTGTCTTGTTACTTATTCAGTCTCCATTCGAAACCGTCTTTGGTATCTTTGATTTCAAATCCGAGTGCTGTCAGTGTGTTGCGGATCTCGTCGGAAGTAGCCCAGTCTTTGTTGGCTTTCGCTTTCATACGTTGTTCCAGTAGCATATCTACTACCTTGCCGTAAGCTGCTTCACGACCATCTGAAGAGCCTTTTTCTTCTTTCAATCCCATGATGTCGAAACTGAACAGATGGAATGTTTCTTTCAGGTCTTTCAGGTCTTCGGCGGAGATAGTGGCATTGCCGGCAATGATATTGTTAATGATGCGGGCGCCTTCGAAAAGCTGTGCGATGACAATCGGTGTATTCAAGTCGTCATTCATTGCTTCGTAGCATTTTGCACGTAGCTCTTTCACGTTGATTCCCTCTGAAGTTGCCGATGCGGGAGTTATCTTATCCAATGCGTCGATAGCTTCCATCAGACGTTGCAGGCCTTTTTCGGATGCTTGCAATGCCTCATTGCTGAAATCTACCGTACTGCGGTAATGAGCTTGCAGGATGAAGAAGCGGATCGTCATTGGTGTGTAGGCTTGTGCCAACAGCTTATGGGTACCGTTGAAGAATTCGTCCAGTGTGATGAAGTTGCCAAGTGATTTACCCATCTTTGTTCCATTGATGGTAATCATATTGTTGTGCATCCAGTAGTGAACCATGTCGTCCCCTTGCGAAGCTACCGATTGTGCGATTTCACATTCGTGGTGGGGGAAAATCAAGTCCATTCCTCCTCCGTGAATATCGAAGTGCTCACCCAGGTATTTGCGTCCCATAGCGGTACATTCGGCGTGCCATCCGGGGAAACCGTCGCTCCATGGAGACGGCCAGCGCATGATATGGTCCGGTTGTGCCTTTTTCCAAAGGGCGAAGTCGGCAGGATTGCGTTTTTCGCTTTGTCCGTCGAGGTCACGGGTGGTATTTAATACGTCGTCCAGATTACGTCCGGAAAGTTTTCCGTAGTGGTAATCCTTATTGTATTTGGCTACATCGAAGTAGACGGAGCCTTCGCTTTCATAGGCGTATCCGGCATCCAAAATCTTCTGTACCAGTTGGATTTGTTCAATGATATGTCCTGAAGCATGTGGCTCAATGCTTGGAGAAAGTACATTCAACGCTTCCATTGCTTTATGATAGCGGTTCAGGAAATATTGAACAACTTCCATTGGCTCCAACTCTTCCAGACGTGCTTTTTTGGCGATTTTGTCTTCTCCGTCATCGGCATCGTGTTCCAGATGACCTACGTCGGTAATATTTCGTACGTAGCGTACTTTATATCCTAGGTGGGTGAGATAGCGGAATAACACGTCGAAGGTTATAGCCGGGCGGGCGTGTCCTAAATGGGCATCTCCGTAAACAGTCGGTCCACACACATACATGCCTACATGAGGTGCATGAAGCGGTACAAACAACTCTTTCTTTCTATCTAAGGTGTTGTAAATGGTAAGTTGATGTTCCATAACATTTTATATTTGTTTTATTGGAATCGCAAAGTTAGTATAAAATCTGAATATGCGCCCTATCTTTAATCGGTTGATTTTAAGTGTTGGGTCGTTTTTGCTAGTAAGGTGATTTGTTTCCCGGTATGAAACTGACAGTTTCACACCGAGGAACCAAAGGTTTCTCACCGAGAAACTAAAACTCTGTCAGCATGTCAGTAAATGTTTGGCTATTGTTGATTATAAAACTTATTGATTGCTTCTGCTACACCGTCTTCTTCGTTACTTAGAGTGATGTAATCTGCTGCTTTCTTTACAGGTTCTTGAGCATTTCCCATGGCAATCCCCAATCCTGCAAACTTAATCATGGATAGGTCATTATAGCCATCACCTATGGCAATAACTTCTTCACGTGCTACTCCTATTTCTTTTAACAGGACAGCCAAAGAAAGAGCTTTGTCAATACCTTGCGGGACTAATTCGAGAAAATAGGGTTCTGAACGGAAAACATTAATGCGACCTTGCAGCCGGAGACAAAGTTCGGCTTCAAGTGGAATCAGTTTATCGGCATCTCCTACGATGAGGCATTTGGCTACGGGAAGCGTGATGTCTGTCAGGAAGTCGTTTGTCTCCCGAACTGCCATTTTATTGAGAAAGGCCTCTTTTAATACGTATGGATCTTGAGAGTTTTCGGTTATTATCTCTGCTCCGTCATAGGTTAATATACTTAGTTGATGGGTACGGGCACATTCGTAAAGCATTGGAACGACTTCATTAGGCAACACATTTTCATATACCATCTCCTGTGTTTCCCAATTAATGATTTCTCCTCCGTTATAGGACAGGATGAATCCACCGAATTCATTCATACGTAACTCATTAGCTAATGGCACAATGCCATAAGTAGGCCGTCCGGAAGCTAATACCAGTCGTATTCCTTGCTCTTGCATACGTATCAGAGTTTCCCTGTTGCGGGGAGTGATTTCCTTTTTAGAGTTGGTGAGTGTGCCGTCAAGATCAAGCACGATAAGTTTGTATTTCATGTAGGGTTGTTTTGGATGCAAAGATAAATTAAAAAAGTTTTTCTGCAAGGTGGTGGGGGAAAAGATGTGGTTTTAGCTGAAATTGCACTGTGATAGTGCAATTTGTTTTGTTATTTGCACTATTATAGTGCAAATAATCGTATCTAAGCCAGCCATCGTTTGTTCGACTTAGCAGATGCTTTTGTAAAGATGGGAGGCAAGTACTTGTTTATTGATGAAATTTATAAATATAAAGATTGGTCGAAAGAGCTTAATTTGATTTACGATTATCATTCAAAGTTGGATATTGTTTTTACAGGTTCATCTGTATTGGATATTAATAAAGGAGCTTCAGATTCGAGTCCTCGCGCTGTTATGTATCAGATGCAGGGATTTTCTTTTTGAACCAGACCCGTATTTTTCGGATGTAGTAGCTTCTCCTGTTTCTGATTTCTTGATTGATGATATAACATTTAGATAAATAAAAGCCGCATAACGAAAGTTATGCGGCTTTTATTATTAAACTGGTAAAATAGTTTTATTCAATTGTTGCTCCATAACCGGCTACGTCGCTAGCTAATGTAAATATACCATTTACATAATCATATTGAGTAATAGGAGCTGTTGCGTGCTTGGTTATGTTATTACTGCTTGCTGGTTCTTTAACTTGAGAACCTGTATGATAATAATTCCAATTTTTGGTTAAGCCATATACGATATTGTCGGTTACATCTATTTGAGGCGTGCAACTTTCTAAGAAAGAATAATAGTAGGAGCCGAATTCTGCTTCCGGACTTACGTCAAAGATATTCTTGCTTATAGTCAATGATGTTCCTTTTTGGTATCTGAAGAATATATTGCTACCTACCATGTTGACAAAAGTATTATTTATAATTTCGGCAGAAAGTACACCATCTGATAAAGGTATATTACCAGTAGCCCAGTTTAATATTTGTACGCCTTCTTGAGGTGTCTGACTATACACAATATTGTTCTTGAAGTTGAAAGTTTTATAATCTCCTAAATTGAAGCCTTTATATATATTTATCAAGGCAATTTTTATAGCATTAACTTCAATACGAGTGTCTTGAACAGAGATGTTATTTATACCAAAATATCCCTTTTGTGCTGCATCGTAATAAATTGGTTTCAAGACATTCGCAATCAGGCAGTTGTCAAAGCATATGTCAGTGAAGTCTCCACTGCTGGCAACACCTGCATTGTTTATGAAGTAACCAGTATTGCTAGCGACTCCATCGAGATCACTTAAATCTATTTTTATATTTTTTAAAAGTAGCTTTCCTTTGCATGATTTCCAGCAATTAGCAGGACGAAGTGTTACTTGCTCGTCATCATATTGACCGATAATAATAACATCATTACTGATTGATTTTACTCCGGCTGTGGTAAAATTGTGTGCTGTACCTGTGAGGAACAGTATAACGGGTTTACTCATTGTGGCACTAAAGTAAGTATCAAGTGCTACATCGGCATCTGTTGCATCCAATATTTGTATGTCAGCATCTGAATAAATTTGGTTGTTGATGGTGATGCCGCCGATAGTAATGTCTTTTCCATTATCAAAATCAGCCTTATAATCCGTACGATTCTTGATACTAACCTGAATCTTTGCAATCATAGCATACTTTCCGCTTGTTGCCAATACCGCAATATCAGTACTGTTATCAGCTGTTGCACGAGTCATCATCTTTGCGCTTGATGCAGGGGCAGTAACAACCAATACATTTTCTTTTCCAGCTTCCTTAGAGAATTTAGCACTCCATCCTTCGGGAGCAGTAATCATTGTATTTTCTACTCCTCTCACGGTCATGGTAAACTCTTTCACTTCACCTGCCGAAAACTCCTGTACTTGTTTTAAATCTTCGGCTGCAAAACTACATTCGAAATCGCTAACGATAGGGATGCGTATGGTTGGAGCATCCTCACCTGCAAGTACTAAGACCAGTTCGTTGTTTTCTACTGTTACACTCTTGAAGTTTTTGTCTTCTGTCGGAGCAGAACCGTCACCGGTTGCACTGACTTTGTCAGTAGTTCCTTCTTTGTATATATAACTATAATTCTTTCCTCCGTCATAGCTAACCTGCCAGTAACCTTCACTATCTACATTGAATGTA
Organism: Bacteroides sp. BFG-606; assembly: GCF_024788145.1. Taxonomy (NCBI): domain Bacteria; kingdom Pseudomonadati; phylum Bacteroidota; class Bacteroidia; order Bacteroidales; family Bacteroidaceae; genus Bacteroides; species Bacteroides sp. BFG-606. The sequence goes on from NZ_JANUIL010000001.1 coordinate 1,628,807, forward strand.
GGAGTCTTGCCACTCTCTCCATTAGCTTTCACAGGTTGTCCGTTTACAGTCAGACGTTCCGGAGTTTCATTTTTGTTATAAAGAACAGTCCAGTAGCCTTCTGAATCAATACCGATAATAGGGCATAACAGGTTATTATCGTTTTTCATATATAGATTTACTGTCTTTCCATTGCTCAAAGTGAGTGTGTAAGAATCAGACTTTTCCTCTATATTAGTAATAAATGTTCCTTCATTATAAAGTTCGCGAAGAGCTTCAGTATTACTATTTATATCACGTACTTGTGTTTCGAGTGCGGTAACGCGCTTTTTCAGTGCGTCTACATCATCTTCCAAATCGTCAATGTTGGTACATGCTACCAGGCATACAGCCAATAACATGAACATACTCCATACTTTTTTCATGATTATATTGTTTTAAAGTTATTATTTTAAAGAGGATAGCCAAGAAGGAACATATCCCAAACGTTTACGTAATTGAGCCTCATAGAGTGAATATGGTTCCACAGCAGTTCCGTTGCTTTCGAGTCGTTTCATTTGAGTATCATCAAAATCTAAAGGACTTCCGTGGAAACCGACAATGATAGGAGGCATAAATTTCCACCAAAAGCCGTTACCATCCCACCAGGTAAATTTACCTTCTGTATCGATGTCCTGGTCTGTTTGTGCATTTGTTGCGTAGAAATTCCATATTGTCAGATTCTCCATATGATTAGGCATTTGGGCAGAGTCTCCTCCTTGTCTCCAATGCATGAAACCACCGGAACAGCAGTCGATTAGTGTTGCACGTGGCTGTGTGGCATGTGATTCAAAGCATGAATCATCTCCCCATCTAACATTCCATATTACAGCACCCATACTTTGCTTTGAAACACCGCAAGCGTGATATTGTCCAACGTTCGTTTTATATTCCATCAATGTGCTTTCACCTTCTCCTTTTCTAAGTGTGTAGCCATTGCTGTTTTCAGTTACTTTTCCAATAAAGATACGGGAAGAAGCCTGTGAACGGATAGAGGCGTGTCCACGATTACCGCCGATAGTGATGTCATAAGCAGAACAGTTGGCAGAACTGGTGATTGACATGGCTTCACTAACACTCTCAAAATTAACCCGGCGCATCCACGAATTGGTCAGACGCACAAAATCGATGAGCTTAAAACCACCATCGTCAATGTCAGAGCCGTGGTGAATGAACTTCTCTTTGGCGTGTCCTTTGAAGGTCAGGTCTTCTACACCCACATTGGCATAGTTTGCGAACTTATGTACTTTCCATCCCCAATCTTTATTGATAGCGTGCATGATCGGCTCTTTGAAGGTAACATTGTTACCGCTGATTTTCTCAATCTGATGATATTCGTATATCTGAATCCCTTTTGTCTTGATATTGGGAGTACCACCTTGCTGTATCTTAATATCTTCCCATTTGTGTGGATATAATTCGGAGTTAATTACATTGTCATCCGTATTTTCCAACACAAGGCATACCCAGCTGCCTCCGCTTACTCCTGTTAAACTAGCCGTTATGGTTTTGCTGCCTATCGGAGCGTCTTCGGTGATGGTACCGACAGATTCTCCTAATCCTGTATTGTGTTTGAACTCCATCATGACAGGAGCATTCCACATCTCTTCGGTTGGCTTGGGAGAATTATTGGCAGCGGTCATTTCGAGTGTCGTTTTGTTTTTTCCGGCTCCTTTTAAAACAATATCACTCATTGATATACGAATCCTGCGATCTTTAGAATCCTCATCTTGCAGAATATAGTTTCCTTCGGGGAAGTAGATAATAGCTTTAGCATTTTCCTTGATATATCGGTCGGTCATATTGTTGTCTTCTTGCTTTGTTTGACTCGCTATTTCTGCCAAGACCTTCATGAAAGCTGCTCTGTCAGATTTACCGTCGTTGGGGATAGCTCCATATTTGGGATCTGTAACATCGTATACTTTATATCCTTGCGCTGTTAGCGTTTCTATTTCGGGAGGAGCCATTTCACCGTACTTATATCCGGCGTATGAAAAGTCTAATAACACATTCTGTTGGTCAGCGTTAACAAACTGCTGCCAGGCTTCTGCTCCGGCTTCGCTGGAAAGTTGTTTAACTTCAATAGATACAATACGGATATAATTCTTTGATGAAGTCAGTACAATTTTAATAGTTTCTTCCACATCCTTTGTCGCAGTTGCTTGTGGTGTGATAGTTAACAAGTTCTCGGACAAAAGAACATTCCATCCTTTAGGAGCTTGTACTACGGCTTGTTGTACGTCATTCTGTTCTACTTTATATTCCTTATGATTCTCATTGGGGGCGAAAACCTGCACGGCTTGTTCGCTGTCGGCATCATTGAGACCATAAATTATCAGTCCAAAGGTGTCATCTACCGGAAAGGTATATGTTTTTCCTCCATCGGATAATGTGAATGAGAAAGTGTGGTTTGCTTCATTATATTCTACCTTACTGAATATACTGGTTCCTCCCTGACTTCCACCTTCGGCCTTAGTTCCTAAGCTTGTATACGTTTGTCCATTATCGTAGCTCACTTGCCAATATCCACTGGAGGATACGCTGATTAATGGAGTTGCCACCACATTGCCTTCTTCATCACGGGGCCATGCCGATACTTTCTCTCCATCGGCTCCCGGCAGATATTTGAAATCGGTATCACTACTTGTTTTATATATCCAGTAGCCTTCTTCATCTACGGAAAATTCAGGGACAGATGCCTGTACCGCTTCACTTTCCATGACTTTAATGCTTGTTCCGTCACTAAGTTCCAGCAAATATCCCAGACCATCTTTAGTCGGAGTAATTCCGATAATGACTTTGTTTTTTTGCATAAGGGCTTGCAGACTGGCAAATGAAGTATTCAGTCCTTCCGTTGCTTTTTCCAAAGCAGCGACACGGTCTTTCAGAGAATTGATGTCTGCTTCCAGGTCATCTGTTTTCTGGCACGATTGCATGATTGCCAACATGCTGCAAATACCAAATAGTAATAGGTAGGTAATGCTCCTGTTTTTCATACGTTTATTATTTCGGGTTATTTATAATTTTCACAATGGCAAAGATAACCGGATAAAATAAGAATATATGGATAAAAAAATTCAGGAATACGATGAAATAATACATTTTACACGCCTCTGTGATAGATTGTGACTTATGTATTATTAGAGCAGGTCTACCCATTGCTCGTTACTTAACATAGGTAATGGCTCACTATCGGCAACAAATGTTTCCGCCAGTTTCCGTTTCTCATCTTGTAGGTGAAGAATCTTTTCTTCGATACTGTTTTGGGTAATGAAGCGGTAAGCAATCACTTGCTTGTCCTGCCCGATACGATGGGCGCGGGCGATCGCCTGCGATTCGGCGGCAGGATTCCACCAGGGATCTATGATAAATACATAGTCGGCTTGAGTCAGATTAAGTCCCACGCCTCCTGCCTTTAGTGAAATCAGGAATGCCTGGACATCTTTTTGATCGGTGAAATGGGCGATTTCGGAAGGGCGGTTGTTGGTCGTTCCTGTTAATAAGGCATATTTCCAACCCCGTTCGTGGAAAGCTTCGGCGAGCACCTCCAGATGCCTGACGAATGAGGAGAAAATTAAAACTTTGTGGCCTTCGCTCTGTAGCGTATCGAATGTTTCGATTATCTGTGCCGTTTTTCCGGATGTTCCGGTATAGTCGGGAAGGATAAGTTGCGGGTGGCAGGATAGTTGTCGTAAACGTAAGATGCCATTTAATACACTAAACGAATGAAGCCTGTCGGTACTTTGAGGATGCTGAAGAAGGATGTTACGCAGGCTGTTTTTCTCCTGTTCGTAACAAGTATTCTGTTCTTCAGTCATGTCGCAGTAGATGGTCTCTTCGGTAAGTGCCGGAAGTTCCGGAGCTACCTCTTTCTTGCTTCTACGGAGGATAAATGGGGCTGTCAGTTGTTGCAATAATACTTTTGCGCGGGCATTCCCCTGACGAATCGGCATTATAAACTGCTTTTGGAAAGCACTTTCCGTGCCCAGTAAGTCTGGTTGTATAAAGTGAAATTGAGCCCACAGGTCCTTTAATGAGTTTTCGATGGGAGTACCTGTAAGCACAAGCCGGTGTTTACTTTGTAGTCGAATGGCTGACCGGAAGGTGAGCGATTCACTATTTTTGATATTCTGACTTTCATCGAGCACGATGTATTCGAAACGGTATGAACAGAGTATATCAATGTTATTCCTCATCATGCCATACGTCGTAAAGATCAAGTGAAAATGACCGAAGAATTTTTCCGGTCGTTCCTTGTCTATAGCCACGGTGTTGTTGTATTCCGTCATCGAGAGCGCTGTAAAGCGTTTGGCTTCCCGTCGCCAGTTATGAAGTAGCGATGTGGGGACAACGATCAGGGTAGCCGGTTGCTTGGGAGTAGATGGCTTATATATATACTGTAATAGAGTGAGAGTTTGAAGTGTCTTCCCAAGTCCCATGTCATCTGCCAGGCATCCGCCAAATCCTTGTTTGTGCAAGTGTACCATCCATGAGAATCCTTTATGCTGATAGGGACGTAACGTTGCTTTGAGTTTTCTGGGTACGGCAACATTTTGTATCTGTTGCTTCACCGGAAATTTCTTTAATTCCTCTTCACTTAAGGCAGTTTGTGCAGCACCTGCAAATGTATGTTTCAAGCGGATTCCTTTTTCCGTTTGAATTCCTATCTCTAATAAATTCGCATATTTGCTGAACCATTCCTCTGGCAGGAGAATCATGCGGCCATCGGGTAGCAGATACTCTCTCTTTTCTTCCAGGATATGTTTGCGGAAACGTGAAAAAGGAATACGCAGATTACCGATAACAACGGTGATGCGCAATTCAAACCAGTCGACCTCATCGTCGCAACTTTGCTCGATGCGTATCTCGTCCAGGCAATAAGGTGTGTTTCCCATATTGCAGGTGAGATGGAAGGACTGCTGCAACATCTCCCGATGGCTGTTGATCCATTCGACAATCGTTTTTTCCGGAGCTTCGGGGGATAGGCTGAAATGTGTATCATTGAGTTGTTGCAGGCCTGCATCCGTTAAGAGCTGAACGGCTTGTTTTTCAGCAGTAATGTTCCGGCGAAAAAGAAGATCCCACCGGATGTTTTCCGATAGACGATTTTCTTCATTTCAAGGGCGCTATCCGGTGTAAATGTCTGATCTCCATAACGGAAACCAAGCTGCAATGCTTGTCCGTTGTACGTCGTGTCTTCGAATGAGAGAATTGCTTCACAAGTACATTTTTCTTCCATCATACTCAAACCGTGAGCCTCGATTTCGTGATAGCGTGCAATCGGGATGACAATGTTATCTATGTATTTTTCAATTTGGGAAGCGTCTACGCTGATCGATCTTTTCTTTGTGAAAGGTAAGATACGTGCACTTTCAATGTGCGGAAAGAAGTATAGCTCCATTCCCAATAATAGCGTCGTCGGCGAGGAAGTCAGTACAACCACAGGTTTCAACTCACTCAAAGAGAATGGCTGCCCTTCATAATAGCACTGCAACTGATAACGGAACGTTTTATTGTCAACATGAAACGTTACGCGAATTTCTGCATTATGAGGATTTATGTGATAGGCATGATGGGCGTATAGTATTTTACTGCCGGCTTGTTTCTGATAAAAAGGCAGTCCATTGTCCCGTATTAGTGCCAGCATCTCCAACAGTTTCTTTTCGATAGGCGGACGGATATCATTTTTAATTCGTTCCGGATCTTCGGATAACTTATGTAGAAAACGCGATACTGTTTTTTCGCGGGAGTAAACACTCATTAGATGCTTCTCTGTATAATAAGAGGCGATATGAATAGCTTGTCTTTCTGCCTCACTCATCTTGCTCATAGCTTCGGGAGAGGCATGAAATGCTTGTTCCACCAATTGCAAGGTTCCATCGTCCAGCCTTTCCGCAATATAGGGAATCAGCAATATGCCGAGTATCGGATGCTCTGTGAAAACGATTATAACTTGTCCGTTAGTTGGTCTCTCTTTCATTCTCTTTTAGGCTTTAACAGACAAAGATACGGGAAAATACTTAATTTTGCAGCATGATGGAGGAAAACAAACGAGTATTGCTTGGAATGAGCGGCGGTACAGATAGTTCTGTTGCTGCTATGCGATTGTTGGAAGCCGGTTATGAAGTAATCGGAGTAACCTTTCGTTTTTATGAACTGAATGGCTCGACAGAGTATCTGGAAGATGCCCGTAATCTGGCAGAACGTTTAGGAATACGGCATATAACGTACGATGCCCGTGAAATATTCAGTAAGCAGATTATTGACTATTTTGTGCAGGAGTATCTGGCAGGACGGACTCCGGTCCCTTGTACATTGTGCAATAATTACCTGAAATGGCCTCTGCTTGCTAAAATTGCCGATGAAATGGGTGTTTTCTATATAGCTACCGGGCACTATGCGCAGAATATACAACTAAATAACACCTTTTATATAACATACGCTGCCGACTCGGATAAGGATCAAACCTTCTTTCTATGGGGATTGAAACAAGATATTCTTTGCAGGATGCTGTTGCCGATGGGGGATATTACGAAAGTGGAAGCCCGTGTCTGGGCTGCCGAACATGGGTTCCGGAAGGTGGCAACTAAAAAGGACAGTATAGGCGTTTGTTTTTGCCCAATGGACTATCGGACTTTTTTGAAAAACTGGTTGACTCAAAATAGTGCGGCATTGGCAGGGGAAAAGTGGATGATGGAGGAGGATCAAGCATTGGTTGAAGATTGTCAGAGATTGACTGGAAGCAATCAGGTAGGACTCAATAAAGTGAAACGAGGAAGATTTGTCGATGAAAAGGGCGATTTTATTGCCTGGCATGAGGGCTATCCTTTTTATACCATTGGACAGAGACGTGGCTTGGGCATTCATTTGAACCGTCCCGTATTTGTGAAAGAGATTAATCCTGAAAAGAACGAAGTAGTATTAGCTTCTCTTTCTGCTCTGGAGAAAACAGAAATGTGGTTGAAAGACTGGAATCTTGTCAATCAGGAGCGTACTTTAGGGCATTCTGACATCATTGTGAAAATACGGTATCGCAAACAGGAAAACCATGCTACGATTACCATTACACCGGATCATCTACTACATGTGCAACTTCATGAGCCTTTAACCGCCATTGCTCCGGGACAAGCTGCCGCATTCTATAAAGATGGCTTATTATTGGGAGGAGGGATAATAGTCAACGCCCGGTAATCTTTATATGGGGGAAGGTGATTCGTCTGACAGGGGTGAGTCAAAACGAAATTTAGCTTATTGACTGACAAAGATTAGGCACGGATTACGCGGATTACGCGGATGAACATGGAAAGAGAATAAACTTGTCCGTGTAATCCGCGTAATCCGTGCCTAAAAGATACTAGAATGGTGCTTCTGCTTCGAAATACCTTCCTTGTACAAGCAATCTCTGTAATAAAGATACTTGTGTCGGTTATGTCTTGGTTTTTGGTTATTCTTCCGAAGGAATACTGTCATTCAGCGCTAGCATTGTTTCTATATATTCGCGCGTATTACTTAATCTGGGAACTTTGTGTTGTCCTCCCAGCTTTCCTTTCTGTGCCAGCCAATCATGGAATAATCCCTCACGGGCAACGATCACTTCCAATGGTTGCAAAGCTATGTCTTTCCATCGTTTCGCCTCATAATCGGAGTTAACCTCTTTCAGTGTGGCATCAAGTATCGCTGCAAATTTCTCTACTGAATCCGGCATCTTAGCGAACTCTATTAACCACTGGTGCCGGCATTTGGCATTCTCATCCATAAACACAGGTGCCGCGGTGTATTCACTAACTTGCGCTCCGGTTTCGGCACAAGCCTTTGCCAATCCTTTTTCAGCGTTATCGACAATCAGTTCTTCGCCAAATGCGTTGATGAAATGCTTTGTTCTTCCTGTGATGACAAACTTATAGGGATTCTTGCTGGTAAACTTCACCGTATCACCAATCATGTATCTCCATAAACCGCAAGAAGTAGAAATAACCATTGCATAGTTTTTGTTGAGCTCGACTTCTTCAAGGCAGTAAACCCGTGGACTTTCTTTTCCTACTTCCTCCAGCGGAACAAACTCGTAGAAGATTCCATAGTCGATCATTAATAACATGGCAGGATCGGAGAGGTCGTTTTGAGTTCCGAAATATCCTTCAGAAGCATTATAAGTCTCAACATAATGCATCTTCGGTGTTTGAATCACCTGCTTGTATTGCTCACGATAAGGAGTGAAAGCCACTCCACCGTGGAAGAAAACTTCCAGATTGGGCCATACTTCTTCCAAAGTCTGTTTTCCTGTCTTTTCGAGAACACGTTTGATAAGTACGAGCATCCATGACGGTACGCCGGACAAACTTGTCACATTTACCGGAATAGTGCTGTTGGCGATTGCTTCTATTTTGGTTTCCCATTCGCTCATCAATGCAATTTTCTTGCTGGGTACACGAATGAAATTGATAAGCGGATTCACATTTTGAATCAGAATAGCGGATAAATCTCCTACTAAACTATGGTTGGAGTTGAGGTTCGGACTATGGCTACCTCCAAGAATCAGTCCCTTGCCGGAGAAAAAATGGCTATCCGGATTGATGCGGAAATAAAGAGCTGCCGCATCTTTTCCTCCTCTGTAATGAATGTCTTCCAGTGCCTCTTTGCTGACAGGAAGGAATTTACTTTTATCATTAGTCGTTCCGGAGGATTTTGCAAACCAGCGTATCTCCGATGGCCAAAGCAGATTCTGTTCCCCGGCTCGCAAACGTTCTACATAAGGTTTGATTTCTTCGTATGTTTGGATAGGAACACGTTTCCGGAAGTCTTCATAGTTACGGATAGAGGAGTAATCGTACTTTCTTCCCCATTCAGTCTGAGCGGCCTGGTGTATTAAGCGGCTTAACACACGATGCTGTATCTCACTAGCCTGACTAGCATATAGGTCTATCTGTTTTAAACGGGAATCGAAAGTCTTACTAATAATTTTTGTAATATTCATTTCTGCTTTAACATAATAATGTTTAGTCGTGCAAAAGTAACTTATTTATCTTTTTTTTCTATCTTTACGACGGAAATAATCGTTAAAAATTGACGACTTCCATAGAATACCCGAGTTTTAGACTAAAAAATGCGACAATGAGAATTGGAATCTTAACATCCGGCGGGGACTGTCCCGGCATCAATGCCACCATTCGTGGCGTGTGCAAAACTGCCATCAATTATTATGGGATGGAAGTGATAGGCATTCACAGCGGTTTTCAGGGCTTGCTGACCAAAGATGTCGAATCTATTACAGACAAGTCGCTTTCCGGTCTGCTGAATTTGGGTGGAACGATGTTGGGAACCTCTCGCGAGAAGCCTTTCAAAAAAGGAGGTGTTGTCTCGGATGTTGACAAACCGTCTTTAATTCTTCAGAATATCCGTGAAATGGGACTGGATTGTATCGTTTGTATCGGTGGAAATGGAACACAGAAGACCGCAGCCAAGTTTGCTGCAATGGGAGTTAACATCGTATCTGTTCCTAAAACCATTGATAATGATATTTGGGGCACGGACATCTCTTTTGGTTTCGATTCGGCGGTAAGTATTGCTACTGATGCCATTGACCGTCTACATTCCACCGCAAGTTCTCATAAAAGGGTGATGGTGATTGAAGTGATGGGGCATAAAGCGGGTTGGATTGCTTTGTATTCCGGTATGGCAGGAGGAGGGGATGTGATTCTCGTCCCAGAAATTGCTTATGACATTAAGAATATCGGCAATACGATTCTGGAAAGACTAAAGAAAGGCAAACCCTATTCTATTGTAGTGGTAGCGGAAGGTATTCAGACTGACGGGCGTAAACGTGCTGCTGAATATATCGCGCAGGAAATTGAATATGAAACCGGTATAGAAACCCGCGAAACAGTTTTGGGGTATATCCAGCGTGGTGGTTCGCCTACTCCTTTCGACCGCAATCTTTCTACCCGCATGGGCGGGCATGCAACAGAATTGATAGCCAATGGCCAATTCGGGCGTATGGTGACTTTAAAAGGGGATGATATAGCATCTATCCCTCTTGAAGAAGTTGCAGGAAAACTGAAATTAGTTACTGAAGATCACGATTTGGTGATTCAGGGTCGTCGCATGGGGATTTGCTTTGGTTAGACTCCGGAGCTTCTGCGTCCTGCATTGTGGAAATCTCATCGACGAGGATGTTTTCTTCTGAAATATTTTCCGGTTCAGCAGCAGTTGCAGAATGTTGTGCTTTGATCTCTTCGATAGTTGATATAAATGTAGGCTCCTTTACTTTCTTTATAGCCATCTGGGCGGCATTCTGTTGAGACTCCTTCTTGGAATACCCCGTACCTGTTCCTGCCGGAAGTCCTTCAATGCGTACTTCGGTTTGGAATACAGGATTGCTGTCATGATCGAGAAACTGCTCTATTAATTCAAAGGAAACCTCCATTTTGTTCTTTTGACTCCACTCGATAAGTTTGGATTTGAAGTTAACCTCTTTTCGGGATATTTTCTCCAGGTCGATATAACGGTTAATGATCCGTTGCTCCATAAACTGCTTGCAACGTTCATATCCCTGATCCAGATAAATAGCTCCGATAAACGCTTCAAAAGCATTTCCGTACATATAGCTATTGTGAGAGGAGGAGCGGGTGGAATACTTGATGAGCTTGTCCAAGCCGATTTCAACGGCCAACTTGTTCAACGTTTCCCGTTGTACAATCTTGGAACGTGTATTGGTCAGGAAACCTTCCCGTTTCCCTTCGAAACGTTTGTAGACAATATCTCCCACGATGGCGTCGAGGATGGCGTCACCTAAAAACTCCAGCCGTTCATTGTTGAGGGGACGTCCCTTGTCGGAGCGGACAGAAGTCGATTTGTGCAGGAGAGCCTGCTCATAAAGCTGGATATTGCGCGGGTAGAACCCGAGTATCCGGTAAAAACAAAGATAAGACTCTCTATCCTTGCGGAACAAGAGCCTTATCTTATCTATTTCGTTACGTAACACGATATTACTCTGCGTATTTCTTGAAGATAACGCACGCATTGTGACCGCCAAATCCGAATGTATTGGACAAGGCAACATTAACTTCGCGTTTCTGTGCTTTGTTGAACGTGAAATTAAGGTTATAGTCGATGTTCTCGTCGTTGTCACCTTCTTCGTGGTTGATAGTCGGAGGAACAATGCCGTTCTTGATGGCAAGGATGCTTGCAATAGATTCTACCGCACCGGCAGCTCCCAGCAAGTGACCTGTCATTGATTTGGTTGAACTGATGTTCAACTCGAACGCATGATCACCGAATACTTCCTTGATTGCTTTTGCTTCTGAAATATCACCAACCGGAGTAGATGTACCGTGTACATTGATATAATCTACTTCTTTCGGATCCATTTCCGCATCTTCCAGTGCATTTCTCATCACCAATTTCGCTCCCAGACCTTCCGGATGAGAAGCTGTCAGGTGATGTGCATCTGCAGACATACCTACACCGGCAACTTCTGCATAGATTTTTGCACCACGAGCTTTAGCGTGTTCCAGTTCTTCCAGGATCAAGCAACCGCCACCTTCGCCCATAACGAAACCATCGCGGCTTGCGCTAAACGGACGTGAAGCTTTAGAAGCTTCGTCGTTGCGTGTTGACAAGGCGTGCATAGCGTTGAAACCACCTACACCTGCCGGGAAGATCGCTGCTTCCGAACCACCAGATACAATTACATTTGCTTTACCCAAACGAATCAGGTTGAAGGCATCTGCAATGGCATTGGTTGAAGTAGCACATGCTGAACAAGTCGCGTAGTTAGGACCATGGAAACCATACATGATAGAAATCTGTCCGGCTGCAATATCCGAAATCATCTTTGGAATGAAGAACGGATTAAACTTCGGACCCATTTCCTGACGAGTGTAGTAGTTGCCTACCTCTTCTTCAAATGTATGTATACCACCAATACCGGCGCCAAAAATAACACCGATTTTGTTCAAGTCTTCTTTCTCGACGTCAAGCCCCGAATCACTTACCGCTTCTTTGGCAACAGCGATGGCATACTGAGTGTACAAGTCCATCTTTCTTGCTTCTTTGCGGTCTATGTATTTCGTTGCATCGAAGTCTTTCACTTCGCATGCGAATTGGGTCTTGAATAACGACGCATCAAAATGAGTAATAGGCCCTGCTCCACTAACCCCGTTCACAATGTTTTCCCAAAATTCGGGAACGCTATTGCCAACGGGAGTAATGGCGCCAAGGCCTGTTACTACCACTCTTTTTAATTCCATATTGATGAAATCGAATTACTTAGCGTGTTCTTCGATATAAGATACAGCATCACCTACAGTACCAATCTTTTCTGCTTGGTCATCAGGAATAGAGATACCGAATTCTTTTTCGAATTCCATGATAAGTTCTACAGTGTCAAGAGAATCTGCTCCCAGGTCGTTAGTGAAGCTTGCTTCGGTTGTAACTTCTGATTCTTCTACGCCTAATTTATCAACGATAATCGCTTTTACTCTTGATGCAATTTCAGACATAACTTTAAGTTTTTAATTAATAATTAGTTTTATTTCTTTAAATTTGCGGTGCAAAGGAATGAATATTTATCGTTTTGCGCAAATATTTGACTAAATAAATGCAATGTTTTGCACATTTTTCACTGTTTTGTGCATCGAATTTGAGGGTTATGAAGAAAAACATCGCAATTTTCGCTTCCGGTTCCGGCTCTAATGCTGAGAATATTATCCGGTATTTCCAAAAAAACGATTCCGTTCAGGTTTCGTTGGTACTTTCTAATAAGAGTGATGCCTATGTTTTGGAACGTGCGCATCGCTTGGGAGTGCCTTCTAACGTGTTTCCAAAGGAGGATTGGATAGCCGGAGATGAAATTTTGGCTATTTTGCAGGAGTACCGCATTGATTTTGTCGTGTTGGCCGGCTTCTTAGTTCGTGTACCGGATTTGCTTTTGCATGCTTATCCCGATAAAATTATAAATATACATCCTGCTCTTCTGCCGAAGTATGGAGGTAAAGGAATGTATGGCGACCGAGTGCATGAAGCAGTGGTAGCTGCCGGTGAAAAAGAAAGCGGTATCACTATACATTATATAAATGAGCATTACGACGAAGGAAATACGATTTTTCAAGCTACTTGCCCTGTTCTTTCGACTGATTCTCCGGGTGATGTAGCTAAAAAGGTGCATGCTTTGGAATATGAACACTTCCCGAAAATCATAGAACAGGTATTAAGTAACACCTAATACTTAATAATGTATGCTTTCTCTTCCCGCCGCAAAGGATAATCTCCGCGCAGGGTTTCGAATAGCTCCGGTTGATTTTTTAGCCGGTTGCTGTCTTCGGTTGGATTATACATTTGGAGGACTGCTTCTTCGTGGTTTTTAGCGTGAATAATGGGGGAGGCGGGTGCGGGTGCGTTAATTTCATAATCCCCTTTTATTTGGAAGAATTTGCAGATAGCATCCAATGACATACGTGTGGCGTTTGCTTTTCCATCTGCAGAGTAACCTGCAATGTGAGGAGTTCCGATAAATGCCTTTTCCAGTAGATCACGGTTGATTTCCGGTTCATGCTCCCATACGTCGATGATGGCATCCGAAATCATCCGGCTGTTCAAGGCTTTTAAAAGAGCATCAGTCTGGATGACTTCTCCTCGTGAGGTATTGATAATAACAGGCTTCCGTTTGAGTGACTGAAAGAAATCTTCATCTGCCAGGTGGAACGTTTTATATTTTCCTTCCTTATATAAAGGTACGTGAAAAGTGATGATGTCGCACTCTTCCGCTATTTTCTTTAGTGAAGAGAACCGTTCTGCACCTTCTTTTTCTTCCCGTGGCAAATCATTCAATAAAACACGCATGCCAAAATCCTGGGCAACTTTAGCTACCTTACTCCCGACATTTCCTACTCCTATGATTCCAATCGTCAGTTCATTTAGCTTTTTGTTTCTGCAAGATTTCCACACCAGAAGCGATGACTGTATATATTGGGCGACAGAAGCCGAGTTACATCCCGGTGCATTCGTCCATTCAATGCCTGCCTGTTTGCAATACTCCGTATCAATATGGTCGAAACCTATGGTTGCGGTCGCTATGAATCTCACTCGACTACCTTCCAATAAATCCCGGTTGCAATGTGTGCGGGTACGGACAATAAGAGCGTCTGCATCTCGTACGAGCTCCGGGGTGAAATCCTTACCCGGTGCATAAACCACCTCATCGGCTATTCTCTGAACCGCCTCTTTTATATAAGGTATTTTATTGTCGATAATAATTTTCATATACAATTCATCTTTTGTACCCACAAAGGTAACAAATAAAAAAGTAAGAAACGGTTGCTTGTCTGAAAAATATTACATAGATTTGCCCTATTATATATCTATTAGCTAGTTAAGATTATGACATTTAGTAACCTTTGCAACGAGATTTTTTGGAAATCGACAACTGATTACCATGTGACGGATAGTGTGGATGCTCCGATGAACAATCCTTACGAGTTGAAAACTATTGAGTATTATTTATATCTAAAGAACTGGATTGATGCCGTGCAATGGCATTTTGAGGATATTATCCGTGACCCGCAGATTGATCCGGTAGAAGCATTGGCCTTGAAAAGAAGAATTGATAAATCAAATCAGGACCGTACGGATCTGGTGGAATTAATTGATAGCTACTTTTTAGACAAATACAAAGAGGTAAAACCTCTCTCTGACGCAACGATCAATACGGAAAGCCCTGCATGGGCAATTGACCGCCTGTCAATTCTTGCATTGAAAATTTACCACATGCAACAGGAGGTGGAGCGTACGGATACTACCGAGGAACACCGTGCTCAATGCCAGACTAAGTTGAATATCCTGCTGGAACAACGCAAAGACCTTTCTACGGCTATTGAACAGCTGTTGGCTGATATCGAGGCCGGAAGAAAATATATGAAAGTATATAAACAGATGAAGATGTATAATGACCCGGCATTAAATCCGGTGCTTTATGCGAAAAAATAACGAATGGCGCGTATTCTCATTATTCGTTTTTCAGCTCTTGGCGATGTAGCCATGACAATCCCGGTAATACATTCGCTGGCTGTGCAATACCCGCAGCACGAAATAACAGTGTTAAGTCGTGCTGTATGGCAGCCGCTCTTTCAGGGGTTGCCTGCCAATGTGGGTTTTGTCGGAGCTGATTTAACTGGCAAACACAAGGGATTTTGGGGCTTGAATAGCCTTTATTCGGAATTAAAAGCGATGCATTTTGATTACATTGCTGATTTTCATCATGTACTTCGTTCTAAGTATTTATGTTTGCGATTCCGTCTTGCCAATAAACCGGTAGCTTCCATTTGTAAAGGAAGGGCAGGCAAAAAGAAGCTGGTTCGCCGTCATGATAAGGTGATGGAAAATCAGAAGAGTTCTTTTCGTCGTTATGCCGATGTACTTGAGAAGCTAGGTTTACCGGTACTATTAAATTTCTCTTCCATTTATGGCGAAGGAAAAGGAAACTTTGCGGAAATAGAACCAGTCACAGGACCTAAAGAAGACCAGAAGTGGATTGGTATAGCTCCTTTTGCCAAACATGCAGGTAAGATTTATCCGTTAGAACTGCAAGAGCAAGTTATAGCACATTTTGCTGCCAATCCCAAAGTAAAGGTTTTCCTTTTTGGAGGTGGTAAAAGCGAACAGGACGTATTTGATGCATGGATTGCTAAATATCCTTCTGTTGTTTCAATGATCGGTAAACTGAATATGCGTACCGAGCTGAATCTGATGAGCCATCTGGATGTGATGCTTTCAATGGATTCTGCCAACATGCATTTGGCATCCTTGGTCAATATTCCGGTTGTCTCTATTTGGGGAGCCACCCATCCTTATGCCGGTTTTATGGGCTGGAAACAATTGCCGGTCAATACCGTACAACTCGATTTGTCATGCCGCCCCTGTTCCGTATATGGACAGAAGCCTTGCTGGCGAGGTGATTATGCCTGCCTGAGGGATATAAAACCGGAGCAGGTCATTGCGAAAATAGAAGGGATTGTAGATTAATCCTTGCTGAAGTTCAAATTAGCTGTTTATTGAGCCGAAAGAGCGTAGAATCAAATAATGATGAAAGAGATACAACGAAAGAAAAAAGTACTGATAGATCTTACGAATTATGGTAGTCTCACAGCCGGCTTCGGGCAGATTGCGGCCAACTATGCAACCGCCTTTTCGTCTATGCCGGTAGAAGATCTTCATTTTGTATATTTATTGCGGCAGAAATATATGCAGGAATTTGGCCCGAATGTGACTTCTGTTCCGGTACGTCGTATCAATAAGTTTCTTCCTTTTACCCTTCCCAAGGTAGATGTATGGCATGCAGTGAATCAACAGCGCAAGTTGTTGCGTATTGCCGGTGGTACAAAATTTATCTTTACTATACATGACTTTAATTTCTTAACCGAGAAAAAGCCCTGGAAGGCGAAAATGTATCTTCGCCGGATGCAGAATAAGGTCAATAAGGCAGCGGTCGTGACTACGATCTCTCATTATGTGGCAGATGTCATTCGACAGCATGTAGATTTGAAAGGGAAAGAGGTACGGGTCATCTATAATGGAGTGGAGAGGATTGATACACTGGAAGGAACAAAACCGTCGTTTGCTACAGGGCGTCCTTTCTTTTTTACGATTGGACAAATCCGTAGAAAAAAGAACTTCCATCTCTTGGTTGACGTAATGCGTCATTTCCCGGAATATGATCTATATATTTGTGGAGATGCTCATTTTGCTTATGCTGAAGAAGTGCGCAATCTGATTCGTGAGAATCAGCTCACTAATGTCTTTTTGACGGATGTTATCTCTCAAAGCGAGAAGATCTGGTTATATCGGAACTGTGAGGCATTCCTGTTTCCTAGTGAGGGAGAAGGCTTTGGATTGCCGGTGGTGGAAGCTATGCAATTTGGGAAGGCTGTATTTGCCGCTAATCGCACTAGTTTGCCGGAAGTTTGTAATGGACACGCTATCATGTGGGAGCATTTGGATACAGAATCTATGGTGCAAAGTATCCGGGAGCATCTGCCTGATTTTTATAAAGACAAGGAGCGTCTGGAGAAAATCAAGGAACATGCCGCTTCATTCAGTTACGAGAAGCATATACAAGCCTACCTTGATTTATATCGGGAGTTAGCTCAATTGCCTTAGTATTGAAGTCAATTGCCCGTATACCTTTTCGGGAGTAATTAATGCAAAACGCTCTTCATAGGTTAATGTTGCCTGCTGTTCCGGCGGAAGAATGTCGTCAGGACTAATTCCTTCGGCAAGTACGGAATTGGCGGGTAACCACATTGATTTTGACGCACTTGGTGAATAAATGGCAAATGAAGGAACTCCAAGGGCCTGGGCGATGTGTCTGGCTCCTCCTTCGTTCCCGAAGTAAAATGAACAGTTGGCACAAAGTGCTGCCAGTTGTCGTAATGAAGAAGCTTGTATATCAATCTTGATGCGTTCCGGACATCCTAATTCCTTG
The DNA here is from genome assembly GCF_024788145.1 of Bacteroides sp. BFG-606. Lineage (NCBI taxonomy): Bacteria > Pseudomonadati > Bacteroidota > Bacteroidia > Bacteroidales > Bacteroidaceae > Bacteroides > Bacteroides sp. BFG-606. The sequence goes on from NZ_JANUIL010000001.1 coordinate 1,646,298, forward strand.
TAGATATTTCTGGCATCTTCTTCTTCGTACCCCGGTGCGTAGTTGAAGATCATTTGTATGTCCTTGTGTTCCTCTAATATTCTTTTCAGTGTGGCTATCATGAACTCCGTATTCCATTTCTTATGGATGAGTTTGGTTGTGACTCCTATTAATAACACGGGGTGTGTAAAATCAATCCCTTCTTTTTCCATATAATATCGGAAATCTTCTTTCTCCCGGTCAGTCAGGTATAACTTGAATTCTTTTGTGTATTGAATAGGTCTGATCTTCTCTAATGGTGCCGCAAGTAACAGGTTGCGTTGTACCATATCAGTTGTCAGATTCTTACTGTAAGTATCTGTCCGGTAGTTCAATAGAAAACGGGTATATCCTTTGATACGTCCTATTCGGAAAGGAGTTTTTAATGAGAAAAGAGAGAAAAAAAGAGTCCGGATGGTAGAACGCATATCGATGATTACATCGTATTTATTTTGGTGCATTACCTGCCATATTTTTTTTATATATGCAGTGAACGGCTTATTCTCATTCTTGTCAAATGTAATGACTTTGTCTATGTCCGGATGCCCCTCATAGAGTGGAGCAATATTTTTATTAAGCACGAAGTGTATCTCTGCATCGGGAAAGCTTTTTTTCAGTGTGCTGCACAATGCAACAGCCAGAATAGAGTCCCCTATTTGTCTAAATCGAATAATCAGAATTCTTTTGATTGGTTTCATGCTTAAACTTCTTTATGCTTTTTACCGTGCAAACATAACTAAAAAAAAGCATTTATGTCTAAATATAAATGAAAAGAAAAAAGAAAAAACGATTAAAGCCACCGTGATGCTGCTTATATGTGGAGAGAGTTAGCCAATCTTTGTGAGAAAAGAGAAAAATATAGTCGGAATATGGCCTAATTTCTTTATCTTTGCTCAATCTTTGTAATTAGGATTATATAGGAGAGTGTAATGAGAGTGATTGTAAATCCCAAGTACGCACATTTGCAGAAGGAGATAGAAGAAGTTCCGAGGTCCTTCCAGAACGAAGGAGATGTGGTGTACGATGGTCGTAATGTTCTGAAACGGATTAGTTTGGGCAGCATTGATGTTGTGGTGAAGAGCTTTAAAAAGCCTCACATCATCAATCGTGTTGTATATTCGTTTTTCCGCCAGTCGAAGGCAGAACGTTCCTATATTTATTCTATGGAGATCCAACAGCATGGTTTTGACACTCCGGAGCCAGTGGCTATGATCGAGCAATTTCAAGATGGTCTTCTCTCGCATAGCTATTACATTTGTTGTTATGATGGTGGCGAAACTGTCCGTTCCCTGATGGATGGAAAGGTGGAGGGGAATGAAGACAAACTTTCAGCTTTTGCACGCTACACTGCTGCTTTGCATCAGGCAGGTATCCTCCATTTAGACTATTCTCCCGGTAATATACTGATCCATCAGAATGAAACGAATGAATACAGTTTCTCCCTGGTCGATGTGAATCGCATGCAGTTGCTATCGGAAATTGATTGTGATACGGTATGCCGTAATATGTGCCGTTTGTGTATTTCGCGTGAGGTACTGACTTACATCATGACAGAATATGCTTCTTTGCGTGGATGGGACATCGAATCTACGGTCAGTCTGGCTCTTCGTTACAGCGATCAGTTCTTTACTCATTACATTTATCGTCGTGCGGCACGGAAAGAAAAAGAAAAGCATATTGTATCCCTGATTTTATTCTTCCGTTTATACCGTTCCGTACGTAAATTCTTTTCTTGGGAGCCGCATATCTCACGTTTCTTATTGAAAAAGGAAAAGCATATCTATGATACATACTTGTGCAAGTATGATTATTGTGAATTGCTTTCTGCTGATTATCAATGATTGATTACCTCTTACTTCCGCGCATCACTACACTGCGGATTCTATGCCTGAAAAAACCTTTTTGATTAATATATGCGCAGTTGTGTTTGTTCAGGAATGTAGAGATAACTTCTTCGTCATCACGCAAGTGGTATGTGCAAATAGCAAAATCCAGCTTTTGGCAATTTTGAAATAAGTTCTTGCATCCGGTCAATGCGTGCCGTTCGGCTCCTTCTATATCCATTTTAAGAAACAGATGTTCATCCGTCTGGTTATTGAAGAAATCATCAAGAGTTTGCTCTCTCGAAGAATTATGGTCGCTCACATACTTCTGTATGATTGTAACTTTATCCTGCCATGGTTCGAAAGTAGCTCTGATAGCCTCCAGCCATTGTTCGTCCTGCTCAAACAAATAGATATGCTTGGCTTCTTCTACGATTTCCAGTGAAGAATATCCTTCGGCACAACCAATGTCCACAAAAACTTTTCCTGTGACATCTTTTACACTATCGAAATAATGGTGCGGTGATCGCTTGTCCTGCTCCATACTCAAAGCCCTGTAGTACTTTTGAATTTTCTTGGGTGGAGTACTCTTTCTGAAATATAGCCGTTTCTTTTCTTGTTGTACATAGTATAAGCCTTTTTTCTCATCCTTTTGTACATTGACAGGCATATTTGTATATTCATCTTTGAATTCATACAAATGTCTTGAATACCCGTGTTTTTTAATATACTCATAATATTTCAGATAGGGTGAATCAGGTTTATACCCTTTCATGAAATAATATGGAAGAGTGCCATATATAAATTTCTTTATTGTATGTTTAAGTACGTTCATTTCATTAGTTTCTTGTAGATGTTTAAGATCTCTTCCGCTTGCTTTTCTTCAGAGAATCTTTTGGCAAAAGAATGCCCCTTTTCAATCATGTTCTTTTTTCTCTCGGGATCTGTGTATATCTGTTTGAGGGCATCGGCCATTCCTTTGATATCGTCAGGATGTACATAGATAGAATCGGGACCTCCCGCTTCTTCCAGACAAGATCCTGTAGCGGCCACTACCGGAATACCGGAGTACAGAGCTTCTATGATGGGAATACCAAAACCTTCAAAACGGGAAGGGTATACAAAAATTTCTGCTAACTGATAAAAAGCCGGTAGATCATCAAAAGGAACATTGCTGATGATATGCACTCTTTCTTCCAGCTTATTCTCCTTAATGAAATGTTCAACCTTATCAGTATATTCCGTATGGCGTCCTACGATGACGAGATGAATTTGTTCAGGAAGCATCATTAGTGCCTGCACCGCTGAAAGGGCGTTCTTGCGTTCTTCAATACTTCCTACGTTAAGGATATAGTGATCCGGTAGCTGATATTTAGCCCGGACTTCTCTTTTCTTCTCTTCTGCTACAGGATGTATGAATGAAGGGTCACATCCCTGATAAACAACTTCTATCTTATCGGCGGGAATCCTGAAAAACTCAATAATATCACGCTTGGTACATTCGCTGATAGCAATGATTTTATCGGCATTTTCGCAGGCTTTACGGAATTTGTATGTGTATATTTTCCTGTCGATCGAATGGTAATACTGCGGATAGCGCAGAAAGATCAGATCGTGGATCGTTACAATACTTTTTACCTCGCTTTGATGAATATTCAGGGGCAGCTCATTACTAAGCCCGTGGAATATATCGATTTTTTCTTTTTCCAATTGGCGGGTGACTCCCCATACTCGCCACAATGAACTTAACTTTTTCCAGGAAGAAGTAGTGGGATAAGAAAGCTGTAGTTGCTGATACTGCTTCGTTAATTTGTCCAGCCTCTTGTTTTCCCGTTTCTTGGGGGCATACAGCACATATTCATTCTCCGGACCGAATTGGCATAGAATATCCACTATATAGCGGCTATAATTACCCAGACCGGTGAAATTCTGTACTGCACGTTTTCCGTCAAAACCTATTCTCATTTCTACTTCTTACCTTTATATGATTATAATTTAGACTTCAAAATTCCGATAAGGTTTATTCAAGTCTAAATAATGGAAATTGTGTTGTCTTTGTCCACTTTGTTTAGGTATGGTCATGTAATCTCCATATTTCTGTGACAGATAAGTGTCGTATTTCTGTACTCCCCATACTTCTTCATCTTCAAACCGGATGGGAGTAGGAGTGCCCAGAATGTCCTTCGACATGATTCCTTTCATTCCGTCATCATAATCGCAGACTAATGCGCATTGGTCGAAATCGTATTTCTTCATTACCTTCCTGATGCTTTCCTGTGTTCCGGTAAGGGTGAAAAACTTTCTGCATAATAGCGGTATCCATGAACTGGGACCTTTTCCATGTTTGTATGGATCACGATGAATCAGGTAAAGTATTCGTTTGTAGAACTCATACTTCGCAAAATGCATTCTTTGCGCCATGCGGCTTTCCGGAACTCCATCCAGTGGAAATATATCAATATATACACCTCCCAGATATTTGAGATGCATACGCTCGATTAAGGTTGTATTGGCATCCTGCACCTTTGCGAACGGAAGAGGATATTCCTTATCATTCTCGGCGCATACCGCTTCGTAAGGTTCCGGTAACCATTCTTTGGCATTAGCCATTAGTAAATCATAATCAGCTCTTGGCATTCCGATATCCAAGTCATCATCCCAGGGGATGAATCCTTTGTGGCGTACAGCTCCCAACATGGTGCCTGCCATGATGTAATATCGCAGATTATGTTCTTTGCAAACTTTGTCAACAGCTAATAAGTTCTTTAATATGCGAAGCTGTAGAGGGCGGATGTCGTAATTAGCCATTTTATCTGATTTTAATTAATAAAGACTGGATGGAATCAGCTTCTGTGCCTGTTGAAAGTCCTCTACTGTGTCCAGCTCGGCCGAGAAGAACTCGGTGGTGTCCATAACGTAAAAACTATATCCTTGCGGAATCAGTCTCTCAAAAGCCCGTTCGTAGAATATATTATCCAGTCCTTCGGTAGTAATCATAATTTCCAGTTCACGAAATAGCGCCTTGGTATATTCAGCTGACATCTTTTCGATACCGATGGACTCTCCGATAGCATCGGATATCGAACAGACTTTGCTGATTTCCACGACCTTTTGTGCGTCGTCCACGATGACTTTTATTTCTTCTGCTCCGAGCTCATGGCGATTCAGTGCCAATATGTCGTCCTTATCCGAATGAAGCAGCTTCTCTACAATCTGCGGATCGAATACAATGTCGCTGTCTAATAACAGAATTTCCTCCCCATCCGTATATGGGCGGGTGAGCCATAATGAATAGATATTGTTGGTTGATTCATACCTGTCATTATAGATGAAAGTAATATCTTGGGTTGGATAATGTGCCTGTAGGAAATCAACGATTTGCTGCTGGCGATACCCGGTGACAATGATGAATTCATCAAATCCGTTTTGTATCAGAGCATCAAAAGCCCTTTCCAAAAGGCATCGTTCTCCTATCTTGAGAAGACATTTGGGCGTCGTATCGGTCAGCGGGCGTAAGCGTGAAGCTATTCCTGCGGCTAATATTATTGCTTTCATTTGGATGCGATTTCTTTGATTGTATCTATAACGATCCGGTTCTGCTCTGGGCGACCCAATGTGATACGCAAATGAGTATTGATATCCGGTTCATTCATAAATTTCACTTTATAACTCTGTTCAGCAAAAGCCTTTTGTAAAGCCTCTTTCAGCTCTATCGGGTATTTGATTAAAATAAAGTTGGCAACCGATTCATATACTTTGAATCCGGGCAACACGCCGATTTCCTTTTCGTAACGCTCACGGTCTTCGTTCATCAGTTTTGCGATGTTTCGATAGTGTGCGTCCGATTTAAGAGCCGCAATGGCGATATCTTCGGATATCCGGTTGTATCCCAGATATTTATTGCTGTATCTGCTGAATTTTTCCAGCTCCTTACTCATAAATCCGAATCCCATACGTAAACCCGGCAATCCATAAAATTTAGATAAGGTACGGGAAATAATCAAATTCGGATATTTATTAACCAGCTTTTTGATATAACTGGTATCAGTTGAAACAAAAGAAGCGTATGCTTCGTCTATCAATACCACTGTTTGGCCGGGTACTTCTGCAAGTAGTTCATCCAATTCTTTCGGAGTCAAACCATTGCCGGTAGGGTTATTGGGAGAAGCTAGTAAAAGAATCTTCGGATTCTCTTTCCGAATCATATTTTTTAGCGTCTCAAAGTCATATTTAAAAGTATTTCCGTCTTCGTAGAGAGGATATTGCAAAGTATGGCCATTCACCTCATCTGCAATTGATTTATAATACCACCATGAGAACTTGGGAATCAACATCGTTTTATTTCCATCTTCTTGAGTCAGGAAGTAGTGTACGGCTTGTTTCAGAATATCTTCTCCGCCGTATCCTAATAAGACTTGTGTTTCATCTATATCGTAAAGTTCGGATAAGAAAACAGATAATATACTTTTCTTTCCTTCATCATAAATGCGGGTATAAAAACAAAGTTTATTTATATCGAAGTTTTTTAAAGCTTCTACTACTTCTTTTGATGGACTGTAGTTAAATTCGTTTCGATCTAAAAAGTTCAAATTCTTTTCCATATTAGTTTTGTATGATTCCTTTATCGCACCAGGTTAGTTTCCTGACTTTCGTTTCGTTCAAAATGCTGCGGTTGTTGCTCAAATTATCTGTTCCATGTAGTTCGTGATGAAGATGGAACACAATTCCCGCAAATTTGATGGTACGCTTGCGTACACCGCTGTTGATAAGGCGGCACACTAATTCATGATCTTCGCTTCCCCATCCGGTAATAGCTTCATTGTACCCATTGACTTTTAATAAATCCTCTTTCCAGAAAGCCATATTGCATCCTCTGGAATATGAAATATCCCATTGGCGATAATGCTGAAGTAATGGGCTTAGCCAAGGCAAATGTACTCCGTTGATTGCATTCTTAGTACCTTTGTCGTGAATAGAGATAATACAGTTCCTTTCTGCTAGCATCTTTTGGGTTAAACCTTCCCGGATTAATACACGGCTACCGGTTACGAAACTGCCTTTTTTAGCAAAATGTGCATGATCTTTGACGAAATCTTTGTGTAAGACGATATCTCCGTCAATTTGTATAATATATTCTTTAGATGCTTTCGCAATAGCTTTGTTGCGGATGGAGGCCAGTCTGAAACCTAAATCTTCATGCCAAACATGAATAATGGGGACTTCGGAAGAAACAGCCAATTGATGAATTAGTTCTCTTGTATCTTCTTTAGAACCATCATCGGCAATGATAATTTCATTAGGAAGGAGAGATTGACGTAGCACGCTTTTAACGCATAATTCTAATGCGTCGCTTCTATTATAGGTGGATATAATTAGCGATGTACTAATGTTGCTCGCCATTGGTTTATTCATATAATTATTACAATGTTAATTAAATAGTTAAGGGGGCTTGCACTAAAATTCTACAAATGTATACATTTTATTTGGTTGTGACAAGCGTTAAAGGCTTTTTTGCTAAACATTAGAGGGTTAGCATCCTTTTTAAGAATAATATCCGTATCTTTACTACCAGTTTGTTATAATAACTAAGATAAATAGTATGTTTGTAATGGAAAATCATCCGGTGGAAGTAAGTGTAATCATCCCTAATTATAACTATGCTCGTTTTTTGCAACAACGTATCGAGTCGGTATTGGCACAAACATATACAGACTATGAAATTATATTATTAGATGATGCTTCAACCGATGATAGTGTGTCTATTTTAAACCATTATAGAACAAACTCTCGTGTTGCTCATTTGGAGATAAATTCTGTCAATACAGGGAGTCCTTTTGCACAGTGGCAAAAAGGGATTAGTTTGTCTCGTGGAAAATATATATGGATTGCCGAGAGCGATGATGCGGCTGATTCTTCTTTTTTGGAAAAGGCTGTTTCTGCCTTAAATCAATATCCTCAGGCTTCTTTCTGTTTTTTAGGTTCACATTGTATAGACGAGAAAGGGAATGAACTATCTACAGATTTTGACCGTTGGACTTCAAAACAATTATGCCGTCCTCATAATATAGGTATTTTTGATGGTGAAGATTACATAAAACATAATCTTTATTGGCGTAATTATATTTACAACGCTAGCGGTGTTGTTTTTCGTAAGCAATGTTTTGAACGGATAAAGGATTTGTCTTGTTTTTCAATGCGATATAGTGGTGATTGGCTTTTTTGGATAGAGATGGCAAGGCAAGGTGTGGTGCTTGAAGTCTATGAAAAATTGAACAAGTTCCGCTTGCATAATGTGAGTACTACCAAAAAGGCACAAAAGACAGGTGAGGGGATTCGAGAAGATGTATATATAGTAAATACAATAGAACAATTTCTTCTTAATATAGGAAAACAAAGAAAGGCTGTACGTCATGGAAGTTTTTATAAAGAGATAAAAAGGCTGAAGGTTTCTCCAACAATTAAGAAGGAACTTATGTTGTACTTAGTATCTTCTTTAAGAGCAAATCCCTGTGATTATTATGTAGAACGATTAAATAAAAGTTTTAGTTGTTTAATACCGTGTTTAATTACTCGTGATAAAGATCGGCTGTAGTCACTCAATATTCTTATTTTTAGATGAATGATATAAATCCTGTTTGGAAACAAGGAAATGATTTATTTGGTAGGATGTGTGATTTTATTTGCGATAATATTGCTCACTGTCTCACTGGCTATAGTTGCCCAATGTGTATCATCTATATGGTAAACGTCTTTGACTCCACTAGAAATCATTTCCCTAAATTTGTTTCTAGGGTTGATTAGCCACTCTAGTTGATTAATTCCATTTTTTTCTAATTGATCAATAACTGTCTTAGGTGAGTATGGATTGTTTACTATATATGGTTGATATACATCATATTTATCAGGGGCTATTAAATAATAGAGATTAATACCTTTTTCCTGGAAGCGTTTATGAAGGTTATTAAGTCTATCCCAAATAGTATTATACTCTTCCTCAGTTATTGATAATTTCCATAAATCGTCATTATAAAAATAAAGGGTTTTATAAGGTGGAACAGAAAAACAGTCTATACTTAATTGTGCTTCTTTTACTGGTCTTTTTGATTTATACAAGTGATATTTGATGTATTTGAATGTTTCCATTAAATAATCTCTTTTCTTCGTAGAGCTACTCTTACTAGTATTGTCTTCGTTGTCAATGCTGTAGTCAATATTTGTAATATCTCTGAAACTTAGTATATGTTGTACAAATTCTCTTTCAACAGTTTCGATAATAACAGTTTTACATCCTAACTTAGTATATATGTCATTATTCAGTAAATATAATGCGATTTCTTCAGAGCAATATCCTTTTCCTCTAGGATCTGGATAGTTGAGGATTCTTTCTCCTAATTTATTCCCTAAATAGTTCTGATAGCCACCGAAGCCTTGTTGACTAAAGGAGTCGCCTATAGTGAGTATATTATACTTTTCTTGTATACTTTCATGGTATTGATCTACTTTATTTTCGTATAGTTTTTTCCCTAAATTTGTTTGACTCTTATTGATATAGAAGTATCCTAGGTTTCCTAAATCGCCAGCTTTGGTTAATACATCTCCTATTAAATAGAAGTTTACATAGAAACCATAGGCGTATATTAACAGCATGACAGGAAAAATGGTGAACAAGCATTTTAATATAAATTTTTTCATATCGTTCTAGAATTGAAAGTAGATAAATGTTTGAATCTCATTCGAATAATAAAATATATAATAGAATATGGCACAGTAGAGCCCCCATCTGACTATTGGGGATTTTATGTTAATTTCTAGTCCATGCATTTTGCGTCTATTAATCCATTCTATAATAATCAAAATAGCAATATATTGGATGCATTTAACTCCATATTCAAGTGATGAAGGCTGCCATTTAGTGAACATATAGATAATATATTGATAGGCATCTTTTATGTTTTCGGCACGGAAAATGACCCAGCCAATCATCACAAGAATGAAAGTGCAGATGATCTGTCCAAGTTCTTTGATAGATGGTAGATATTTGTTTTCAGCTACTATATTTTTATATTTTCTGTTTTTTCCCATAAGTAATAATGGTAGAAATAATAGAGCATGGAATGCACCCCAACAAATGAATGTCCAATTGGCTCCATGCCAGAGCCCGCTAACTAAGAAGATAATCATAGTGTTGCGGAAAGATTTCCATTTGCTACAGTGGCTTCCTCCTAAAGGAATATAGATGTAATCTCTAAACCAAGTTGTGAGTGAAATATGCCAGCGTCTCCAAAACTCGGCAATGTCACGAGAAAAATAGGGGTAATTGAAGTTTTGTTGTAAATGAATACCAAATAATTTAGCTGTGCCGATAGCAATATCAGAGTAGCCAGAAAAGTCTCCGTAGATTTGGAAGGTAAATAAGAAAGCTCCCCAAACTAGATTTAGACTGTCTAATGTTTGGTAATTTGTAAATATTTCATTAGCTGCAGCGGCACATGTGTCTGCTACAACAATTTTCTTAAATAGTCCCCATAAAATTTGTCTCATACCGTCTACTGCTGCTGTGTAGTCAAAAGTTCGACGTTTTTCGAATTGAGGTAATAAATTAGTTGCTCTTTCAATAGGGCCTGCAACTAGTTGAGGAAAAAAACTGATGAAGGCGAAGAATGCTACAATGTCATGTGTAGGCTTCATTTTGCGGCGATAGATATCGATCGTGTAACTAAGTGCCTGAAATGTGTAGAAGCTAATTCCTACTGGAAGTAAGATGTCTAATGTAACCCAGTCCAATTCAAAACCAAACCATTGAAATAGATGTTGTAGATTCTCAGAGAAGAAGTTGAAATACTTGAATATTCCTAATATGGTTAGGTTTAATACAATGTTGGCAATACTTATTAAACGCTGAATATGTCTATGATTTTCTTGGCGTTCGAGCAGGATCCCGCTTGCATAGCTACATAAAGTAGTAAACGCTATTAGGATAAGAAAGCGCCAATCCCACCAACCATAAAATAGATAACTAGCTACAACAACAAATAAGTTTTGTACCCTTAATTTTTTGAAAGCAAACCAATATAATAAGAATACTATTGGTAGAAAGACTAAGAATTCGAATGAGTTAAATAGCACGGTCTAATTTTTTTTGCAAAGATAAATATAAAATAATTATTGGTATTGTAAATGCATGAAATTTTGTTTGCGTCTTATAAATAACTATGTTATAAGAACGTCTATATATAGACGCTCTATCTGTTTGGCATTGTTTTCAATAGAGTATAATGATGAAGCATAATTATATGCTCGTTCGATGATTTTGGTGTATTGTTGTATCTGTTTCTGTTCTATATCTGTTAAATGGGTGGTTAATTGTTGTTCATTGGTAAAACGAAGAGCAATTTCTTTATTGTATTTCTTTTGACCATTGTCAAATTGTTCTTTTGTCCCGGCAGTATCTTTTCCAATGACTAAGCATTTGTTAAACATTGCTTCTGCTGTAATTAGGCCAAATGCTTCAAAAGGTGATGGGACGACTAAAGCTGTTGCTCGATTCATTAGATCATATATTTGATTGGTGGGTAGTAGTCCTTTAAACATAATACTATTTTGTATATTGTATTTTTCTATTAGTCTATCAATTTTTTGTTTTGTCTTTGAAGAATAGTTCCCAGCAAGTATTAATTTGAAGCTACCCCCTCTTACTAGATAGTCTTTATAGCTATTTAATAATGAAAAGATACCTTTTTCTTTTACGATACGTCCTACAAATAGAAAATAATCTTCTTTAGGAAGTTCTTTAGGTTTATAATTTTGCTTCAAAACACCGTCGTAAATAATAGTCGAGTTTTCCTCCTTTAGTTGGTAGAAATTATATATACCTTTTGTTATTGCTATATTGAAATTGCCGGGTTTGTGTAGTTGTTTCTTTAAATATGGAAGTGAGTAAGCGTGTGAATGTCCGAAATCTAAAGATTGATATTCTCTTAGGTGCCATATGTGTGGAATCTTTAGTGATTGAGCAGCAGCAGCCCCGAACTGATATGCGGAAGAATTGGTATGAATAATATCAATCTTATATTGTTTAGATAATTCTATAATTTGTTTGGCAAAGAATTTATTTTTATTTTTTAATTTGAAGGCATATATGGGCCGAGTAATATAATTCCATAAATTTTTTTTTGAGGGATACCAGAAGAAGTCGTAATTGAGAATACTATATGGTATATTTTCCGATCTCAATTTATCAATGGTTGATTGGCTTGCTAGTTTTCCTAATGTGACATAAGGCCTTATTTTGCTTTTGAGTTCTTTAATTAAAGTGATTAATGCTTGGTCAGAGCCTCCTTCACCTACTGCTATGTATAAGACGTTAATCATTTTGATAGAACTTTATTGAATTGGGTTTATGACTTCTTTTGTTATGTGTATGGTGTATTTTTAAGATGAACTATTTAATAATATCTTTTGGTAAAAATACTACAAATATTAAGACATATAATTCTATACCATATAAATTTAAAAAGGATTTTATTTCGCCACTTACTGTTTGTATAAGTCTCACGATAGAGCTTCAACTCTCTAAAAGCACGTTTAAAAGGTGCTGATCCTTTAATGATATTCTTTATGCGTTTATATTCTTTATTTTCTTGTATTAACTTTATACCTGATGGATTGAGTTCTCTGCTTTTTTTGTAGAATTCAATCTTTGATTGTATGTCATTGATATCATAAGTCAAAACAGGGAACGTATTGATGACTTTATTGTATATTCTCGCATATTCATCAGTCATTTCTTTTACAGACTTCATATCTTTTATGTAATGCCTGATATTCTCTTTTTTCTTTTGGTATTCTCCGGTGATGTCTGATTTGACTGTTAAAATAAACTTAAAAATATCTTTTACAGTACTGTGTATGGGAAAAATCCATCCTGCATCAATGGCTTTCACCCGTTCAGCTATAGCTCCTAAATCGAATGTGATTACAGGAATTTCTGCAATAAGGCTTTCTGATAAAGTATAGGAATATGTTTCTGGCCACATGGACATTAAACATACTAATTTAATATCATTTTCAAGTAGTAGATTAGGTAAGTCTTTCTGTAAATATTCACCATGATAGATATAATTTTGTTTATTGGTGTTATATTTTTTATTTTCTGCCATTCCAAAGAGATGGATTGTTATTTCGGATTTTTTTGCTTCAGCTATTAACCCTTTTAAATATCTTAATCCTTTTTCTTCTGAAATCCCACCAATAAAAGCAATATTAAACTTTTCTTTTTTATTTTTCTTTGTGTTAGAATAATTCGAATCTTTGTTTACTTGATTGTAGCCATGCTCTATCACATCAATTGTTAGGTCTTTGTATACATCTAAAACAATATTCTTGGTATTGTAAGAGGGGACGACTATTTTCTTTGCCAATTTTAGATTCGAATAAAATTCTTTTCTCCATAAAGGTATAAAATTAATATTCTGCTTAAACTTTTTTGATATGCATGAAGCACATCCACTTCGGTTGTTATAACTGCAAAGAAAAGTTTCCTCGTCGAAGAGTTTTACGGAAGGACATATTGAATAAAAATCATGCATTGTATATATAAAGGGAATGTTCTTATCTTGTGCCACTTTGAAAATATCCAAATACATGTTTCTTAAATGATGGATATGGATTAAATCTATTCTTAGGGCTGTTATTAGTCTCTCAATATCTTTCTTGAAAACATCATTATAAAGGTTTAAAGCTGTATATTGAGAATACGTGCCTAGTGAAACAGTAATCTCGTCAGATGAAAAATAAGAAGTTAGATAATATCTGAAATCATCCACAGAATAATAGATTACATGGAAATTAAATTCCTTTCGCATGTTTCTAATTAAATCATGTACATGTAATGTTGTTCCACCAATATTTCTTTCCTTGATTGCTTTGAATTCATGTATTACGATCAGTATGTTTTTTTTAGAATACATATCTGTGTTATAACGTACATTTAGTTGTATGTCTGAGATTGGATTTTGTTGAACAAAAGCTTCTGTGTTTGCGAAGCATACTGGGTATCTCTCTTTTAATATTTGTAGATGAGAGTTTATCAAATTGGTTTTTTCTTGAGTGAAAGATTGGGTTCCTTTATGATAAATATATGTATTGTCACATAGTAAATGTCTATATCCAGCTTGTAAACATCTATATGAGAAATCATTTTCTTCCCCATATCCTTTCCCAAAAGTTTCTTCGTCAAATAGACCTAGATCGTCTATTGCCTCCCTTTTAATATACATACAGAATCCGTGCGCAGTAGGGATTTCTGGAAATAAATTCATACTGCATTTTTCGACAAGGTTAGCATATTCTTCTACACTTAAACCTGGAGGAATGGTGTTTTCTGCCAAAAAAACAGGTACAGATGCTAAAGTCGCGTTGTTGGATAGGGGAGTAACAGTTGCTACTGCTGGTTTGCTATATGCGCAGTTTTGCATCTTGGAAAGCCAATTTCTGGTTACTTCTGTGTCACTATTTAATAAGACTACATCATGGTGTGAATATTGCATGCCAATATTCACAGTTCGGACAAATCCTTGGTTATCTTTATTATTTATTAATATGATATTTAGCGATTGATTTTCTTTTATAAAGGAATTCAATAAGGGCAATATTCTTTCGTCTGTGCTTTTATCATTGACTAACAATAATGTGTGCTGGGTAAGATCTGTATGCTCAATTACTGTTTCAATGCACTTTCTGACAAAATCAAAAGCATTATAAATGGGTATTATAATATCGATATCCATAGTGCGTAAAAATTGTTAGATGCAAAGGTATGAAGAAAAATAGAAGTGGCAAGCGAACTTACGTTTTATCTCGGAATAAAGACAGTTTTTAAAATAATTGTTTGGGGCTAGTGTTATTTTTTGTATGTTTGTATAATTAAAATTTGAAATGAAGAAAGTTGTTTATTATTTAATGTTAAAATGAAATATGAAGAAGCTCCTATCATCTCGGTTGTTATAGCATGTTATAATCAGGGAATTTATCTTTCGGATGCTTTGAACTCATTGGAAAAGCAGACTTTTCAGAATTGGGAGGGGATCATCGTAAATGATGGGTCTACTGATAATACAGAAGAAATAGCCTTGGAATATGTGAAGAAGGATGAGAGGTTCAAGTATGTCTTTCAGGAAAATGGGGGGTGTTTCTAAAGCAAGAAATATAGGAGCTGCACAAGCGTTGGGTACTTATATTCTACCTTTAGATGCAGACGATAAATTGGAGAAAACTTATATAGAAAAGGCCTTGTCCCATTTTACTCATCATCCGGAAACATTGTTGGTGTATTGTCAATGGGACTTTTTTGGGGAAGCGACTAATCACAGTCAAGTATCTTATAAAGGTTATGCTAAGTTATTAGTCAACAATGAGATTTTTTGTTCATCAGTTTTTAGAAAGAGCGATATGCTTCGGATTGGTGGTTTTGATGAAGATATGCATTTGGGATTAGAGGATTGGGAATTTTATATACGATTGTTGGATGAGCAAAGTATTGTATATCAAATACAGGAACCTTTGTTCTTTTATCGAATAAAGGCGGTCTCTAAAAACGTAACCGCAGCTCAGAATATCGCGGAAGTTGAGAATTATATTTATCAGAAACATATAAGACGTTATTTGTTGTATTATGGAAGTGCAATTCTTCCTTTACGTCGATTGTTCCTTTGTGAGAAAGAGCTGGAAGATTGCAAATCGCGAATTGCTCGACACAAAAATAAGTGGTATCGCCGTTTGTTTTATAAATATATAAAGGGCAACCTGAAAAAGAAGTAGAATGAAACAAATTTCTATTATTACGATAAATTATAATAATGCTTCTGGATTGGAGAAAACAATTCGAAGTGTTGTGGAACAGACATATAATGAATATGAGTACATTATTATAGATGGTGCTAGCTCTGATAAAAGTAAAGAAGTCGTTCAGGGGTATCAACAATATATAGATTTCTGGTGCTCTGAAAAGGATTCAGGAATTTATAATGCCATGAATAAAGGAATACAGAGGGCTTCCGGTGAATATCTATTGTTCTTGAATTCAGGTGATATATTGAGTGATTCGGCTGTTTTGTCTGATATTCATAGTTTTTTGTCGGGAGAGGATATTGTTTATGGGGATTTATTTTTTATGGAGGCAAATGGAGGGGGAGCTGTTTTTGTTTATCCAGATGTTTTGACTGTTGGTTATTTTCTAGAGCGTTCGTTAGGGCACCCTGCTACGTTTATTAAAAGAGAATTGTTTCAAAGTTATCTTTATACAGAGAGTTTGAGGATCGTTTCAGATTGGGAATTTTTTGTGAAGAAGATTATTTTGGAAGGGTGTTCTTATCGACATGTAAAACGGACTATTAGTAATTTTGATACGAGTGGTGTCAGTTCGCTTTCGGCAGAAGAATGTATTAGAGAGCGAGAACAAGTTTTGGACCATCTGTTTTCTCCTGTTTTGCGTAAATATTTTCAGGAAGCAGAACAATTGAAAAAGCTTCCTTTATTAGATGTTTTTTTGCGTTTAAGTAAGACTCATCGGCTTCAATATCGCATCAAACCGTTGCTTTTGTTCATATTAAAAACTAATGATTTTTTTTCTGGCAGGAAATAAAGTTATTCTGAAGTATATACAGTTTCTTTGAATACTTCTGCCGGATTTGTTTGTTGTACATGTTTAAAAGTTGTAACCTCGTATTGTTTTTTTATATGTTTTTTCTGTTTCTACAACTGTTTTTTCCCAAGAGTATAATTCTAACCGTTTAATGCCTTTGTGAATTAATTCATTGGCTTTTTGAGGATTGTATATTATTGCTTCTATAGTATTGGTTATGTCTTTTACAGAATAAGGGTTGAAATATATGGCTGCATCTCCTGCTATTTCAGGAAAACAACTAGTGTTACTTATTGCAATAGGGCAATGACATGCGTAAGCCTCTAAGATGGGTATACCAAATCCTTCATATAAAGATGGGAAAACAAATAAGGAGGCACGGGTGTATAGTTCGCTCAACTCTTTATCGGATGCATTAATTTGTAGTGTTCTGTTTTTAATATGTAATTTTGATAATTTATCTTCTTCATCTTGACTGAACCTATTGCCTGTACAAATAAGGTATAGCTTACTATCTTTTTGAGCTAGTAAGGAAAAAGCTTCTATAAAACGATTGAAGTTTTTGTATGAGTATCTGCTGCCAACAAAAAGGACGTATTTTTCTGGCAGTTGCATGGTGATTTTTTTTTCAAATCGCTGCATGCTTGTCCCATGATAGATAACATCTATCTTTTGTTGGTCAATGTGTAATAACTCTATCAGATCTTTTTTGGTATTTTCACTAATTGCGATAATACGGCTAGCTTTTGATATGATTTCTTTTTTTTGTTGGATAATTTGTTCAGTTTCTTCTTTTGAAAAATATTCAGGTAATCTTTCATATATCATATCATGTACTGTTATGACAAAAGGATTGTTGCCTATATATTTTAAAAAATAAGGTTCATAATAAGTGGCATGTAAAAGATAAGGAGATGATGTTCTAAGTCTATTCTTTGTATACTTAAGATTTTTGTGAAGTAATTTGTCTTTATACCGTTTAAATAGGCATTGTGGAAGTGGAATTCGATGTCGTGCTATTGTTGAATTTTTTAGGTAGTAATTCTCGCTGTATCGTATACTAATGTCAAAAGGTTGTTGTAATCTTGAAATGATTTCACAGAAATAGCGTGATATTCCTCCAATCCTTTGAAGGTCAAATATCTGGGAATCGTATAATATATATGGCTTTTTCATTTTGTATGATTAATGATTTCGTTTTTTAACAAATATTGAAATTCATATTCGAATTGTTGTATGTTCCATTTTTGTTTTGAATAGTTTATGTTTCTTATTATTAATTCTTGGGTTTGGGTAGGAGATAATGCTCTGCTCCATTGGATAGCCTTGTCTATTGCTTTTATGGATAAATTTGGTAGTAAGTAGCCATATTCTTCAATTTTATCAAAGGCTGCCCATGGTGACACAATAGGAATAACCCCCATTTGCATTAGTGTAATTACAGAACCAGGGCATCCTTCACTTCCGGAAGGAAATATATTAAATGATGCTTTATAGGCTATATTCATAAATTCTTCAGAATGTGTGTGTAAGAAGCCATGAAAAATTATATTGGTATATTTCTTAGTTCTAGGTTGAAAATAATCTTTGAAATCTGGGTCGATGGGACCTACTATATGTAATTTCAAATGAGTATTTTGTGTGAAATATTCTATGACAATGTCTAATCCTTTTAAAATACTACCATCAGAGCCAAACCATATGAATTCAGTATTAGATGTTGTTTTTAATTTCTTTTCAAGATTGCACAGACCTGTAAAATTGCTAGATTGATTAATAATTTTAATTTTTTGTTGTAGCTTTTGTGGATAAGTTTTGATTGTGAATGAACTCCCTATTTGAAATATAGTATCTGCTATTTCACAACTATTGTGTGGCTTGACTAATCGGGAATATTGTAAATGAGTATTGTGGGCTTTGTTAAATAAGTCTGTTTGAGTGATTACACTAGCTATTTGATGTTCCCAATATGCTCCTGTTGCGTAATATATCTTAAGAGCCTTGGGGTTTTTCTGGCACATTGTTATGAAGTTAGGTTCAAGGCCAAAAATAATGTCATACTTTCTGTTATCACATTCTTTGGGGTCATTAAATAGGGCTACTTTCACATTATATCCTAATCTATGAAAAATTTTACCTATAATAAGAGCTTCTCTTTTATTTTGGTGAGATAGCATATAATGTAAATCTTTTTTTCTGTAGTATACTTCAGGTATATATGAAATATAAGCCCACTTTCTATTTAATAAAGAATATAATATATGGTGATTTTTATTTTTTGTAAATAATTCAAATGTCATATGGATATTGTATAATTCAATTTCTAGCTAAGGTATATATAAAAAGTGAGAGTTTAATAACGAACTATTTACTTTAGTTTTATTTAACGTAATAATTTGTATGTACTTTTGCATGAAAATTGAACTGAAAAACGATGATTAGTTTGTAAGTCTCCCGTCTGGTATTTTAAAGGTTTTCTAAATATTTAGTTGTATGATAATATGGACGATACTTTGTTTGTGGCGGCTGATGACTTGTATTTTGCAGAACATAAACAGATTGAGCTGGCAATGGACTTCTATCAGCGCAGTGGAAAGAAACTCTCATTAGATTTGGAAATTCTTTTCTGCTTATATATAAATGTTCAATATTAAATAATCGCTCCTATTTCTTTTTTGCATATACTATTCCAATTCTGATAAGAAATAGCTGCATCATATAAATATCCAAATCGCTCATTTTCCTTCTATTGTCATTTCTGGAGGTAAAAGCGCATAAAAAAGCTTCCATATCCTTCAAATGGCCATTGAGTCTGATTGAAAAACAGCTTCTATCCATATTCTTTGCGATCACTTTCATATACAAATCACGTGGTTGGGTCTTCTTTCCGATTTTAAAGTCAAAATCATAACTGTCGTGTTTTTCCAGTTCATCTTCCATGTCGATGACAGACCAGAAGTAGTCATTACCGGCATTAAGTAAATCCAAAGGAAACCATCTTTTTTGAAAGTTCTCATCTAAGGAAGCGATTTGTACATTTTTGAGTAAATCTTTGTTTATTCTATAATATTTACTAAATGTATTAATCTGTTTTTCATCTAGTGTTTTAGTAAAATCCAGTATAATATCGGAATGGATGGGTTTAGTAAAATTATAGGAGACAATATGGCCTTTCTCTGTTTTAATAGTTAACAATAAAGATAGGTCGTCGCTGGATAGAGCATATGGTATCTTGATAAAAGACAAGCAGTTCCCGATATCTCCATTTTTTTCTGTGACATAGTAAAAACTGATAGGATATTCTGTAAAATTAACGAATTCACGTCGGACGGTACAGAATGGGGGAGTAAGCAAATGAATGTCGGACAATTTCAGTTTCTGTTCGGAAGGACTGTTTAGCCCGAACATGATACCGTCAGCTATGGGATTTGTTTCCTTTCTTGATCCTTTGACGATTTGAGAGTGCATCGTTGACTGTAAAACTCTTACATCTCCATTCCATTGTGGAACGAAAGGTTTCAGGAATTTTCCGTAAGTAAGTTTATGTGCGGGTTTATTGTTGAACCGTTTCACTATAGAGAGTGCCACTCCTCCTAATATTAAAGAAATGACCGTACTCGTTAAATCAATCTGAGTATAATTTGTCAGTAAGAAAAGCAAAGTCAGTATAATAATAGAGTCCACTAACCATATTATGGGGATAGACGCCTCGGCATTCCTTAGAATAGCTCGTTGATATAACAGTGTCGTAAAACTTTGCCACTGCATACAGAATTTTTCGTTGCCTGTCGTTTTATAAAAATAATCTTCATAAGCGAATGGAGACCATTTGAAAGGCGGATAAGGCACTATCAGGATATCAGCAAGTTCAAGATACTTGTCCTGTCCCGGATATAATCTCGCTTCTTCCAGCGGCATGACAAAAGAGAAGTCGACGTAACATCCTAAACCAATCTCTCCTTCATCGGATACAATGGCAAAGTCATGGAATGATACAGATGCTTTTTTGCAAGTTTCTTCCGGAATTCCTAACTCTTCTTTAATGCCGCGAAGCACACAATGATAGGGACTATAATATTGGTCGTGTTCAACCAGATCTGTCCGGGAAAAGGATTCATTGACAGGAACGTGCAAAGTGGATCTGTTGTCGCTTTCTATATGCCCGCTTCTTGCTGCTACCAACATCTTTTTAGCTCCTCTGGCATCTCTACCTCCGATAATTATATCAATCCCGAAAGAAGAAAACAAGAAGGCTAGCGATTCCACCAGTAGAGGTTTTATGTTATCATTTGCTTTGTTGGTTCTACAGATAATTTCTTGAAAGATTCTCTTGAATCTGCGGTCCTTGAATATTTTTTTGAAAACTTTAAATGTAAAATGATCCGTCTCGTATATGTCCAATAAAAGTTCGCCTTTTTCCAGTTTGTAACCTCTGATTCCCACTTTATCACCAATAAAGCGGATAGAACCATCTTTTGTGATATCCGACTGGACTTGTATAATGGCATTATAAACATTTTCCAGAGAATATATACCCTTTAATATATCACATATAAATTCTTTGTGCCCATTTTCATTTTCTATATAGAAAAATTGACTTCGGTCATATCCTTTTTCTCTGATTTTTTCTGTCAGGCTATCATAATAGGCAACAATCTCGTTCTTTATGATTCTTTCAATTATAGATTTATCTGTTATCACCTGGCGGGTTTCGTATGATTCGTCAGTAGTGGCAAAATGAATTTTCATCATTCTGGGATTAGCAGGTATGTCTTTTACTTCCTTTAATGTGGTGGATAATATACCGACTAATCCTTTGGGGATAATTAGTGCAGCTTGTTCATATTTAAGATAGGGAAATTCTTTTATCCGTTTGAACGGTATCCGTTGTAGTATATGCCTGTAATTGGCACAGCATTCGGTGATTACTATCCCTCCGACTGGTATCATTGCATACCACTTGTATTGGCCATCGGTTATAAAGAAAATAATTATTGTTATAACAAACAAGGTAATGTCAAATATGGCTCTTATCTTATATCGTGCCAGATCGACTTGTGATACCAACTTCCAATTCAAAACTTTTAATATTACAATTTTTCTTATCCTTACAATTCTTTTGTAGATATTGAGTAATGGAATGATTACTGGTATCGCGATAGATAAGATAAAGAGAAGTTTGTTTGAAATAATATTTGTGAAGATATCACTCCAGTCCAGATTATGGACATAGTCCACTGCCGCTTGAATCAGATTATTTTCCATAATATTGATTTTGATAGATGTTTGTTCAAAGGTCAGAAATTCACAGGTCCTACAATTCTTGCAGGATTTCCAGCTACCAGGGTATATGCCGGGACGTCTTTGGTGACAACGGCACCAGCGGCAACCATGCACCATTCTCCTAAAGTTACTCCACACAAAATTGTCGCGTTGGCTCCGATAGAAGCGCCATATTTAACCACAGTCTCGCTGACGTCCCAATCTTCGGATGATTTTAATGTTCCGTCAGGATTTATGGAACGGGGATACTTGTCATTTGTGAAAGATACTGATGGCCCGACAAAGACTCCGTCCTCCAGTGTCACGCCATGAGGAATCATAACATTGTCTTGTATCTTGACTCGGTTTCCGATTATTACGTTTGAATCAATAAATATATTACGATGAATTTTGCATTCGTTTCCAATTTTAGCATTAGGAGCGATAACTGTAAATTCTTCAATAATAGTTCCTTTTCCTATTTGTGCGTTTGGGGCTATCTTTGCCGTTGTGTTAATCATGCTTTTCATTTTTGTATTCAATCTTACAAAAATAAGAAAATGAAAGGACAAATACAACTTATTATTTTACTCTTTGTTATTTCCTTATCAAATTATTAAAAGGCATGTGCCTTTTCGAGAAAATAAAAATATCTTAGCGAATTGCTGGAGTGTGTTTATTTGCTGTTTGCAAACAGCATTTTCTCCTACTTTTTGCTGTTTGCAAACAGCAAATGACTATATTTGTACGATGTGAACTTAAACAGATGGAAATATGGGTGGCAAGATTTACCCTATTGGTATACAGAATTTTGAGAAACTCCGTAGAGGTGGCTATTTTTATATTGATAAAACGGAATTGATTTATCAATTGGTGAAAACCGGGAGTTACTATGTTTTAAGTCGTCCGCGCCGTTTTGGCAAAAGTCTGCTTATTTCTACGCTTGAAGCCTACTTTCAAGGAAAGCGTGAATTCTTTGAAGGACTGGCTATGGAGAAGCTGGAAAAAGAGTGGATAATGTATCCCGTATTACATCTTGATCTGAATACCGAAAAATATGATACTCCGGAAAGCTTGGAGAATAAACTGAATGGGGCGTTGGTGGAATGGGAGAAGATATATGGTGCGGAGCCATCGGAGAAATCCTTGGCTATGCGTTTTGAGGGGATTATTAAGCGTGCTTGTCGGCAAGAGGGGCAAAGTGTGGTGATCCTAGTGGACGAGTATGATAAACCAATGTTACAGGCTATTGGTGATGATGCTTTGCAAAAGAGTTTCCGTAATACATTGAAAGCTTTTTATGGCGCATTGAAAAGTCAGGATGGCTGTATTAAGTTTGCTTTGTTGACGGGAGTTACCAAGTTCGGTAAAGTCAGTGTATTCAGTGATTTGAATAATCTGAATGACATTTCAATGTGGAATAAATATATAGATATTTGTGGTGTGAGCGAACAGGAACTATACGATAATCTGGATGCCGAACTTCATGAATTTGCCAATGTGCAGGGAGTGACGTATGAAGGGATATGTGTCCGGTTGAAAGAAATGTATGATGGCTATCATTTCACGCACAATTCCAAAGGAATGTACAATCCTTTCAGTCTGCTTTTGGCTTTTGATAGGAATGAGTTTAAAAGCTACTGGTTTGAAACAGGTACTCCCACTTATTTAGTGGAGTTGCTGAAGAAGCATCATTATGATCTACACCGAATGGCCCATGAAGAAACCGATGAACAGGTACTGAACAGTATAGATTCTGAATCTACTAATCCTATCCCCGTGATTTATCAGAGCGGATACCTCACTATTAAAGGATATGATGAAGAATTTGGTATTTACCGTTTAGGTTTTCCTAATCGTGAAGTGGAAGAAGGGTTTGTCCGTTTCCTGCTTCCTTATTATGCGAACGTAGATAAAGTGGAATCTCCCTTTGAAATTCAGAAATTTGTTCGTGAAGTGGAGGCTGGTGATTATGAATCTTTTTTTCGTCGCTTGCAAAGTTTCTTCTCTGATATTCCATACGAGCTTGCCCGCGAATTGGAGTTACATTATCAGAATGTACTTTATATCGTGTGTAAACTGGTTGGTTTTTATGTAAAAGCAGAATACCATACGAGTGAGGGTCGTGTGGATATGGTATTGCAGACCGATAAATTCATCTATATCATGGAATTTAAATTGAATGGTACGGCGGAAGAAGCTTTGCAGCAGATAGAGGATAAACATTATGCTCGTCCGTTTGCAACGGATTCACGAAAGCTTTTCAAGATTGGTGTGAACTTTAGTGCTGAAACAAGAAATATAGAAAAGTGGTTGGTGGAGAATTGACACGCCTCCGAAATGGATATAAAATATTCATTTCTCATATTCTCATAAATATGTTCTAAGTGTCAGATTATTAATAGTATAAACTATGAGAAATGTTTTTGAATTTGGCATTTCTCATAGTTTCATTCGCGAATAGGCCTTAATTTGGCTTATTTCTCATACCCGTTGAACTCATTTCTCATAATGCCCCGGAGCTGGTACATAAATAGGCTGTGTGGGTTTGCCGATATTCTGTAAGTTACCCTTTGCTTTCAGACGACGAATCTGTCTGCTGGCCATGCTTTGGGTAAAACAACAGAGTGACTGCATATTACTACGGGTCAATACAGGATGGGTTGCAAAATAGGCAGTGAGCTTCTTGTCAATCTCTTCTTCTGAGAGGGACGCCGAATGTGGCTTGTATTTCGAACGTCGTAAGTGAGTACTCATACATAAACTTTTTAAATCTCTGTCGGCCTGGAAGTTAATAGATTTTAGCTTCACTTTGTCTGCGCGAGTGGCAAGCGAATGTACAGGTTCGGTAGCCTGTAATGTAATTTGGAAATAGCCGATTCCATCCAGATGTACTCGTTCTCCTTCACGTAGGTGGTTTCCCATACATCTGCTCAATTCCATTAGCATGGCTTCTACTTCCGCTTTCCCGAAAGTAGTTGCCATATGGATTTCTCTTGCCAGCTTTTGAGTGATCACATGTTGAAAATTAACCACCCGCGGGTGATAACTAGGTTCTTCTCCTTCTTTCTCCGGTTGGGGATTCTTATAAAACTCGAATTGTATTGCCATCTTTGTTCTAATTTAATGGTTGTTTATATGTTATATACCTGATGCGCTTATCACATCTTGCCTTTATTCTTTTATTATTCAACCGCCATCCTGATTGTTCCACTACAGTGAACGGTTCTTTTCACTCTAGTAGACATATCTTTTTACTGTAGTGAACAGGCCTGTGCACTGTAGTGGAACGATTGGTATGCTCTTTCAAAGATACGACATTATTAGATGAAAAACAAGTAATTAACTAGTTGTTTACATGAAAGAAATAGCTAGATATTTGGTAAGATAAGCTTGGTGGATAAATAGGAGAATAGCTGTAACTGACTATGAGAAATACCCTGAAATAGTATGAGAAATAGCGTTTTTTTGAAGAAAATCGATGAGGACAGTATGAGAAATGCCTATTTTAAAAACGTTTCTCATAATGTACTTCTTTGATTATATGTGCTTTATCTTAAATCTATGAGAATATGAGAAATGAAATTGAAAAATCTTTTCTAGTAGAGAGGTGTAGTAAGTATTTCCGGAAAAGTTGTTTGTATGTAATATTTACAGTATCTTTGTATCATAATAATCGCCCTACAAACACATGCAGGACAAATAAATGAAGTAATGAGAATAACACTGGTAAGAGACGATGGCAAGGTGAACACTATGCGTACGTTAAGAATTGAACAGCTCGTGGAGCAAATGAAAGTGGAAACCAAAGCACAGCCTGTCTCAAAAATGAGAGAAGTCCTGCCTTTTATGCTTCCGGGTGATAAAAATGACTATGTACAGAATGTACCGAAGTTGATACCCGCAGCCGCCTTTTTTCGCAAAGGCGGCATAACGACGATGAGTGAATATAATGGCATTGTGATGATTCAGGTCAACAATTTGTCTGGGCACATGGAAGCGGATGAAGTGAAAGAACGGGTAAAGGAACTTCCGCAGACTTACTTAGCTTTCACCGGTTCTTCCGGAAAGTCTGTGAAAGTATGGGTACGTTTTACTTATCCCAATGATCTTCTGCCGACAACTAGTGAGGAAGCAGAGCTTTTTCATGCGCATGCCTATCGGTTGGCAGTGAAATATTATCAGCCACAACTCCCTTATGATATTGAACTGAAAGTGCCTTCGTTGGAGCAATATTGTCGTTTAACTTTTGACCCGAACTTGTATTTTAATCCCAATGCAATGCCTATTTATATGAAGCAGCCTGCGGCTATGCCGGGTGAGGTGACTTATCGCGAACGGGTGCAAACGGAAACTTCGCCGTTGCAACGGCTTGCGCCGGGATATGAAAAATGTAATGCGCTTTCTGTACTTTTCGAAGCTGCTTTTGCACGTGCGCTGGATGAAGAGACTGATTATCAATCGGAAGGAGACAAACAATCGCTTTTGATTAACCTTGCGGGACATTGTTTCCGTGCCGGTATTCCTGAAGAAGATACAGTACGATGGTCTCGTGCCCATTATCGCTTGCCGAAGGACGATACATTGGTTCGGGAAACCGTACGAAATGTATACCGCACTTGTGAGGGATTTGCGAGTAAGAGTAGTCTCTTGCCGGAACAATTATTTGTCATGCAGATGGACGAGTTTATGAAACGGCGTTATGATTTTCGTTTCAACCAACTGACATCACAAGTGGAATGTCGCGAACGGAATAGCTTTAATTTTTATTTTCGTCCGGTGGATAAACGGTTGATGGCAAGCATTACAATGAATGCACAATATGAGGGACTTAAACTTTGGGATAAAGATGTCGTGCGTTACCTGAATTCGGATCATGTGCCGCTCTATCAGCCAGTCGAAGAATTTCTTTATGACCTTCCTCGCTGGAACGGCAAAGATTATATTGGTAATCTTGCCAAACGGGTTCCTTGTGATCATCCTTATTGGACTCAATTGTTTCGTCGCTGGTTTCTTAGTATGGTTGCACACTGGCGTGGGATGGGTAAGAATCACGCGAACAGTACTTCGCCAATATTAATCGGTCCGCAAGCCTATCGTAAATCTACATTTTGCCGATTGATCTTGCCCCCGTGTTTGCAGGCGTATTATACGGACAGTATTGATTTCAGCCGGAAACGGGATGCCGAACTGTATTTGAATCGTTTTCTATTGATTAATATGGATGAGTTTGATCAGATTGGCATCAATCAGCAGTCTTTTCTCAAGCATATTCTGCAAAAGCCTGTTGTCAATACGCGACGTCCGAATGCTTCGGCAGTGGAGGAGCTTCGCCGGTACGCTTCTTTTATAGGTACGAGTAATCATAAAGATTTGCTGACGGATACTTCCGGCAGTCGTCGTTTTATCGGTGTCGAGGTGACGGGAGTGATTGATGTGGTCCACCCTATTGATTATGAACAATTGTATGCGCAGGCAATGGCATTGCTGCGTAGTAATGAACGCTACTGGTTTGATGAGAAGGAAGAGGCTATCATGACGGAAGCTAATCGGGAATTTGAACAGTCTCCGGCGATTGAACAATTGTTTCAGGTATATTACCGGGCAGCGGAAGAGGAAGAAGAGGGAGAGTGGTTGCTTGCTGCAGATATCCTTCAGCGTATACAAAAGGCAAGTAAAATGAAGTTTTCTTCCGGACAAGTTAATTATTTCGGGCGTATCTTGCAGAGATTGGGGGTAAAGTCGTTCAGGAAAACGCGTGGGGTCTATTATCATGTGGTGCCTGTTGAGTAAGGATGATGATGAAATAATGTATAGTAGATGGCTTTTATTATTTTATAATAATTATCTTTGCGTAATAACGTGAGATGTATGAAGACTATGATAAGAAATCCTTTTATAACAAGCGGATATGTCTCTGCTGATTATTTTTGCGATCGCCGTTTTGAGAGCGAACAGTTGGTGCGCGAGGTGATGAATGGGAATAATTTGGCTCTTGTCTCTACCCGGCGAATGGGAAAGACAGGGCTGATCCGTCATTGCTTTCAGTTTCCTGAAATTAAACAGGGTTACTATACCTTTTTTATTGATATATATGATAGCCGTTCGTTGCGTGATTTGGTCTTTGCACTTAGTAAGGAGATTCTGGAAGTGCTGAAACCTGTGGGGAAGAAAGCTTTGCAGAGCTTTTGGGAATGTGTGAAATCTTTGCAAGCCAGTATCTCTTTTGATGTGAATGGTATGCCTTCTTTGAATTTGGGGCTAGGGGATATACAAGCTCCGGCTACTACACTCGATGAAATCTTTCGGTATTTGGAACAGGCGGATAAACCTTGTCTGGTTGCAATTGATGAATTCCAGCAGATTTCCGGATATGTAGAGAAAAATGTGGAAGCTACTCTTCGGACCTATGTGCAACATTGTAATAATGCACGTTTCATTTTTGCAGGGAGTCAGCGGCATGTGATGGGAAATATGTTTTTAACGCCTTCCCGGCCTTTTTATCAAAGTGTATCAATGATGCATTTGGAAAGTATTCCTTTAGAAGAATATATTCGTTTTGCAGGTACTCATTTCAAGCGTGCGGGCAAAGAAATAGAAGAAAACGCTATTGTTGCGATTTATCAACAGTTTGAGGGAATCACATGGTATATACAAAAAGTGTTGAATACGCTTTATGACATGACTCCGGAACAGGGAGTCTGTAGAGTTGAAATGGTGCCAGGCGCTATTCGGCAGATTATTGATTCATTCAGATATACTTATTCGGAGATTCTTTTTCGTTTGCCGGAAAAACAAAAGGAGTTGCTGATTGCTATCACTAAAGAGGGAAAGGCTAAAGCTGTCACTTCCGGTGCTTTCATTAGAAAATACAGACTGGCTTCTGCTAGTTCAGTCCAAGCAGCACTAAAAGGGTTACTGGAAAAGGATTTCGTGACTCAGGAAATGGGAATCTGTCAGATATATGATCGTTTTTTGGGAATTTGGCTGAAAGAGAATTATTAAGTCATTTTTCATTTATTGAAGAACGCTTTTCGATAAATCGCGTTAATAATTAGCTGAAACTACTGTCTGTTAATCAGTTTTATTGTATCTTTGCGGTCTTAACTTTTTTAATGGTAAATAATGAAGGAATTTCTACAACTAATGCGACGTTTTGTGTCGCCTTATAAGAAGTATATCGGCTGGGCTGTTTTGCTGAATATTTTGTCTGCTGTATTCAATGTATTCTCATTTACTTTTTTGATTCCTATCTTGAGTATTCTGTTTAAAACAGAAGGAGCGGATAAAGTGTACCATTTTATGGAATGGGGTAGTGGAGATTTAGCGGATGTTGCCAAGAATAACTTCTATTATTACATATCTCAGATGATCGTGGATAATGGTCCCACTATGGCTCTTATATTCTTGGGACTGTTCCTGATGGTAATGACATTGTTTAAAACTGGTTGTTACTTTGCTTCTTCAGCCGTGATGATTCCATTGCGTACAGGAGTGGTACGTGATATTCGTATTATGGTGTATGCTAAGGTTATGCGTCTGCCGATGTCTTTTTTTTCGGAAGAAAGAAAGGGAGATATTATAGCTCGTATGAGTGGTGATGTGGGGGAAGTGGAAAATTCCATCACTAGTTCATTGGATATGTTGATGAAAAGTCCAATTCTGATTATTATATATTTTGTGACATTGGTTACGGTTAGTTGGCAGTTGACACTCTTTACTATCGTTGTATTGCCGGGAATGGGTTGGCTGATGGGAGTAGTCGGAAGAAAACTGAAACGCCAGTCATTGGAGGCGCAGTCGAAATGGAGTGATACGATGTCGCAATTGGAAGAAACACTGGGAGGCTTGCGCATCATCAAGGCTTTTATTGCGGAAGATAAAATGATTAACCGCTTCACCAAGTGTAGCAACGAGCTCCGGGATGCGACAAACAAGGTTGCCATACGTCAGGCTATGGCTCATCCGATGAGTGAGTTTTTAGGAACAATCCTGATTGTAGCCGTATTGTGGTTTGGAGGTACATTGATTTTGGGACAGAATGCAAGCATCGATGCTCCTACATTCATCTTCTATATGGTTATCTTATATAGTGTAATCAATCCGTTGAAAGACTTTGCTAAAGCTGGATACAACATTCCGAAAGGTTTGGCTTCCATGGAACGTGTTGATAAAATCCTGAAGGCAGAGAATAAGATTAAGGAAATTCCGAATCCGAAACCGTTGAAAGGTTTGTTTGATAAAATAGAATTTAAAGATATCTCTTTCAGCTATGATGGTAAGAGAGAGGTGCTGAAACATGTAAACCTGACAGTTCCTAAAGGGAAGACGATTGCACTGGTTGGACAATCGGGATCCGGTAAATCCACATTAGTCGATTTGTTGCCGCGTTATCACGATGTGCAGGAGGGTGATATTACCATTGACGGAACAAGTATTCGTGATGTACGTATTGCAGATTTGCGCAGTTTGATTGGTAATGTAAACCAGGAGGCTATTCTGTTTAATGATACATTCTTCAATAACATTGCTTTTGGTGTGGAGAATGCGACAATGGAACAAGTTGTAGAAGCGGCAAAGATAGCCAATGCGCATGATTTCATCATGGAGAAACCGGAAGGATATAATATGAATATCGGTGACCGTGGTGGAAAATTGTCCGGTGGCCAGCGCCAGCGTATCAGTATCGCGCGTGCTATTCTGAAGAATCCTCCGATTCTGATTCTTGATGAGGCTACTTCTGCTTTGGATACCGAATCAGAACGTCTTGTGCAGGAAGCGTTGGAACGTTTGATGAAAACACGTACGACGATTGCTATTGCCCACCGTCTTTCTACAATTAAGAATGCAGATGAAATCTGTGTGCTGTATGAGGGTGAGATTGTGGAACGTGGTAAGCATGAAGAACTCATTGAGTTAAACGGTTACTATAAACGTCTGCATGATATGCAGCAGTTGTAATTCTTGATATTGCAATGATATTATTAAGTTTTGATACGGAAGAATTTGATGTACCTCGTGAGCATGGTGTAGACTTTCCGCTGGATGAAGCAATGAAAGTGTCAGTCTATGGTACGAACCGGATACTGGACTGCCTGAAAAACAACGGGGTGAAAGCTACTTTCTTTTGTACAAGCAATTTTGCAGAAAATGCGTCGGAAGTGATGCGGCGCATTATGGACGAGGGACATGAAGTTGCTGCGCATGGATGTGACCATTGGCGGCCACAGGCTTCGGATGTCAGTCGTTCAAAAGAAATTCTGGAACGCCTTACCGGCAGGACGATACAAGGCTATCGCCAGCCGCGTATGTTCCCCGTATCAGATACGGAACTTGAACGGATGGGGTATGTATATAACTCCTCATTGAATCCCGCATTTATCCCCGGAAGATATATGCATTTGTCGGAGCCGCGTACCTGCTTTATGACGGGTAAGTTACTTCAAATCCCGGCTTCTGTAACTCCGTGGATTCGCTTCCCGCTATTTTGGTTGTCTTGTCATAATCTGCCGATGTGGCTGTATCAACTCCTGGTAAACCGGGTATTGAAGCATGACGGATATTTTGTGACTTATTTCCACCCGTGGGAATTCTACCCGTTGGGTGAACATCCTGAATTTAAGATGCCTTTTATTATCCGCAATCATTCCGGTAAGGGAATGGAGGAACGTCTGGATAGGCTGATCCGCAAACTGAAAGAAAAAGGATATGCTTTTATGACTTACTCGGAATTTGCACAGATAAAACTGGCTGAACTGAATAAACCGGACGAAAAATGATAAAATTGGCTATTGTATCCCCCTGCTATAATGAGGAGGAAGTGTTGGAAGATTCGGCCGCCCGTTTGACAGCCTTGTTTGATGAACTGGTGGCGAAAGAGAAGATCAGTGCCGACAGCTTTGTGCTCTTTGTGAATGATGGCAGTAAAGATCGTACATGGAGCATCATTAAGAAACTGCACGGGACGAATCCTTATATAAAAGGAATGAATCTGGCACGGAACGTAGGACATCAGTATGCAATCATGGCGGGTATGATGACCGCTAAAGACTGGAGTGATGCCGTTATTACCATGGATGCCGATTTGCAGGATGATCTGAATGCGATTGAGGAGATGATCGATGCCTATACGGAAGGATATGATGTAGTATATGGGGTGAAAGTATCCCGTCAGGCAGACCCGATGCTGAAACGTCTTTCCGCAACTGCTTTTTATAAACTACAGCACCGGATGGGAGTAGAGACTATCTACAATCATGCGGATTTTCGTTTTCTAAGCCGGAGAGTGCTGGAACAGTTGTCTCATTATCAGGAACGCAATGTCTATCTGCGTGGTATTATCCCGTTGCTCGGCTTCCCTTCTACTACGGTAGATGATGTGATCCGGGAACGGACAGCCGGAACTTCCAAATATACAGTGAGAAAGATGTTCAGTCTGGCTTTGGACGGGATAACCTCTTTCTCGGTAAAGCCTATTTACGGAATTGTTTATCTGGGAGGTATCTTTGTTTTTATCAGTATTTTGATTGGAATCTATGTTCTTTACGCATTGATTTCGGGTACTGCGGAACATGGCTGGGCTTCTTTGATGTTATCAATCTGGTTTGTAGGCGGAGTTGTTTTATTATCCATAGGAGCTGTCGGACTGTATATTGGCAAGATTTATAAAGAGGTAAAACGTCGTCCGCTCTATAACGTGGAAGAAGTGTTGTACGATGATCAGAATAAGTAAGGCTATACTTGAGAAGTACCCGGATTGGCGGGATAAGTTCTGGCAGTTTGTTCGTTTTGGAGTTGTCGGCACTATATCTTCGGCCATTCATTACGGCGTATATTGCCTGGTCTTGTTGGTTGCGAATGCCAATATCTCCTTTACGGCCGGTTATGCTGTGGGATTTGTCTGCAACTACTTCCTGACAACTTTCTTTACCTTTCGTTCCAAGCCATCCTCGCATAATGCGATTGGCTTTGGTTTTAGTCATCTGATTAATTACCTGCTTGAGATCGGTTTGCTGAATCTCTTCCTTTGGATAGGCGCGGGTGAACTGCTTGCACCGATACTGGTAATGATTATCGTGGTGCCTGTCAATTTCCTGATTCTTCATTTCGTTTATATCTATAAAGGGAGGAAATAACACTATTCAACCCCTTTTATTTAATTCATAAAAAGAAAAGGCTATTATGAAACGTTTTCTAAATCTTGTTGTATATATACTTGCCATACATGTTTCGGCTTTGCTGGTCGCAGGACTGTTTCGCCTGGTACTTTTCATCTCATCTTATCATCAGTTGACCTCTGAAGCCTTGTCGGATAAGACACTTTCGATGCTTGCTTTTGTGCATGGTGTCTGGTTTGACAATGTGATAGGCTGTTACATACTTCTGTTGCCTCTGGTAGTTGCAGTGGTGTGTGGAGTTTGCAACTATTATGGGAAAGCGTTGTTCCGTTTCTTTACGATCTTTTTCAGTGTCTTTTATGGATTGGTTTATTTAATCAGTGCGTCAGACATTCCTTATTTTGCCTATTTCTTTAAACATATCAATTCTTCCATATTCGAATGGTTCGGTTATGCGGGAACTACCGCCGGAATGATATTGGGTGAAAGTGCCTATTATCTGTCCATCGGATTATTTCTTCTCCTTCTGGGCGGATTCGTAGCTTGGC
Organism: Bacteroides sp. BFG-606; assembly: GCF_024788145.1. Lineage (NCBI taxonomy): Bacteria > Pseudomonadati > Bacteroidota > Bacteroidia > Bacteroidales > Bacteroidaceae > Bacteroides > Bacteroides sp. BFG-606. Next base: position 1,679,707 of record NZ_JANUIL010000001.1, read on the forward strand.
TTATCTATCTGGCGCGTTATTTCCATCATCGTAGCCTTACCATTTCTGCTCCGTTTCCTTATTGGAAGCGAGGAGGGGCGGTTCTGATCGGAGCCTGTTTAATCGGACTCTGCATCTTTGGAATCCGGGGACGTACAGGGTATAATCCGATCAAAGTGAGTGCGGCATATTTCTGTCAGGACGCTTTTCTCAATCAGCTGGGAGTAAGCCCTACCTTTAATCTGCTGACAAGCGTGATGGATGATATGCGGCCTGAAAATAAATACTTGCATCTGATGGATGAACAGGAAGCAATCACTAAGGCGCAGGCTCTGCTCAACCGGCCGGGGGAAGCGAATGTGTCACCGCTGGCTGTTTATAGGCATCCTTCGATGACGGATAGCGTACAACGGCACCGTCCTAATGTTGTATTGATTATGATGGAGTCTATGTCCTGCAAGTTTATGAAGCATTTCGGGCAATCGGAGACCTTGACTCCTTTCCTGGATAGCCTGTATACCCGTTCTATCAGTTTCCGCAATTTCTATTCCGCAGGAATCCATACGAACCACGGTTTGTATGCTACCTTGTATTCTTTTCCCGCTATGATGAAACGGAACCTGATGAAAGGCTCTGTCATTCCCCGCTATTCGGGACTGCCTACCGTATTGAAAGAAAACGGCTATTACAACCTTTTCTTTATGACGCATGAAGGGCAGTATGATAATATGAACGCTTTCTTCCGGACAAACGGCTATGATGAAGTGTTCTCACAAGAAAACTATCCGGCTGATAAGGTGGTGAATAGCTTTGGAGTGCAGGATGATTTCTTGTATGACTACGCAATTCCGGTATTGAATCAGCGGGCTGCTACCGGACAACCGTTTTTTGCTACGTTACTGTCCATCAGTAATCATCCGCCGTATGTGATACCTCCTTTCTTCCATCCGAAAACAAGTGAACCGGAGACGCAGATCGTTGAGTATGCGGATTGGGCTTTGCGCCAGTTCTTTGAAGAGGCGCGTAAACAACCCTGGTTTGATAATACGATATTCGTATTGGAAGGGGATCATGGCAAACTGGTGGGAGACGCCGAATGTGAATTGCCGGAGTCTTATAACCATATTCCGCTGATGATTTACTCCAGCCGTATTCAGCCGGAAGAGAAAACTACATTTGGCGGTCAGGTAGATATACAGCCAACGATATTAGGGTTGTTGAATATTGATTATTTACAGAATAATTTTGGGGTAGACTTGTTGAAGGAAGAACGTCCCTGTATGTTCTATACTGCTGACAATATGGTGGTGGGACGCAATGATACGTTACTCTATCTTTATAATTACGAGACTCAGCAGGAACTTACTTATCATATAGGTAACGGCAAATTGAATGCTGTTCCGATGGATGATAGCTTTTTGCCTTTGAAAGAATATAGTTTTTCCATGCTCCAATCGGCGGAGTTCCTTGTGAAGCATGGAAAAACGCTTAATTCTATACCTTTCACTCAACAATAGGAGTAGTCGTTTCGGTATTTTCAGGCTGTTGTTTTTTAACGAACTTGTATACCTTGGCTATTTGCCGGAGTACTCGTTTGGGAGATTCATACACCTGCTCAAACTGATACCCTTCTTTCTCGAATTCGGGAAGATATTTCTCTGCATCATTCGTGCCGATTAACAAGAAACCTTCCGAAGGACGTTTCCGGTAGAAGTTGTCGAGACGGTTGCGCAGATAGAAGTTGAGTTCGAAGTAATGTACGGGGTCACCTGCTGCATGCAGACTTTCTTCAATGAACTCATACATAGTCCCTTCGTTTTCCGGCGCAACCTTTTCTATTTCTGCAGCGATGAATTTCACCGATTTCGAATTTAATGCCGCCGGTTGGTAAGCACCGTCCAGTGCAAGGTATAATCCCATTGTTAGCACAACGAGGGCATACAGGAAGCGGTTGCTTAATGCATTTTTCCGTTGATAGAACCACCAGTAGATACCGAGAATGGTAGGAATGGCAATCAGTATCAAGGCTCTTGCTCCGTTGATATTCTGTATGGCACGCATGAAATTAATGTTGTCTTGTGCGTGGCGACCGTGGAAAATCGTTTCGGGGATGAGTCCGCATTTTAATACGATGAAGCAGGTGAACAGTAACAGGCTGATTACTGCAAGAATACTTCCGTATACCTTGATGACTTTGGATTGCTTCTTAACCAGATAGAATAGATATTTGGCAAGGAAATAAGCAATGAAAGGATAGATCGGCATCAGATATACACTACGTTTGCTCTGCGGGATACAGTAGAAGACGAAGATTACGACGATGCTGGTGAAAGAGAATAAATCCACCGGGTCCATATTCTTTATCCATGTGGTGAAACGTTTCCACCACGCGGCAGGTTGGATGCTGAATTTATGGTAAGTCAGGCTGAACAGGGAGAGCACGACTAACAGTGTCCAGGGAACGTATCCGGCAAACAAGGTCACAAAATTATAATGCCAGGGGTTCACACATGAATCATAACTCATGGTATTGGTCATACGACCGAGATTTTCTTCCATAACCAATGCCAGAAATTCTTCTCCGCCTTGTTGGTAAGCAGCGACATACCAGCAGAAAGGCAGGATGAGTGAAAGAATGGCCCAGGCGGAAAGTAACAGGAATGCTTTGAAGAAGTTGACACCCCGGAGTAATAAAAAGATGCCTACAACCAAACATGGAATGATAGTACCTACCGGCCCTTTAGTCAGTGTGCCGCAACTCATCAGGAGAATGGCCAGCCAGGGAATACCTTTAAGCCCCTTCTCATACCATTTGTAGAGACAATAAAGAGCGCCAACGGTGAGAGCTGTCAATACCATGTCTACCCGGCAGTTTGCTCCGGCCCGATGCAGTTCAAAATTAGTCAGGGTAATAAAGGCGGCTAACAGCGCCAGTTCCACTCCTTTTCTTTTGGCAAAGAACAGAAAGCCGCAGAGAGTCATGGCAATCAAGGCGATGGCAGACGGCAAGCGGGAGGTCATTTCTGTGACTTGCCCTCCGTTTACTGCTGCCGAGACAGCAGCAATGCTCCAGTGGAAGAAAGGCGGTTTGTAAGCCATTTCTCCTCCGTTGTTTCTGGGTAAAATCCAGTTCCCGCTATCCAGCATGGAGTAGGAGACGATAGATTCACGAGGCTCCCCTTTGGTGTGGTACTCCGATAAACCGAGGAAAGGCAGGATGGTAACTACGCAAATGACTAGTAACAGCCAGAAAGCTTTGCTTGAAGTCAATGTTTTCATCTTTTTCTTATATTGAAATTTATGTTCTTTTATTTTCTGCCGAAGTCGGCCGGAATCTCTCCCCATTCTTTGGTTTCCCATTTCAGGATACGAGTAGTATAGGTGTTTCCTTGCAACCATTTCTCCGCCCGTTCAATTAGTAGAAACAGTTCTTCTGTTTCCGGAGTCCGGGGAAGTTTGGTCTTGCACTTTTTCTGTCGCACCCAGCTGATGGCATTCACGCTGTCGCTGTAAATGGGCATATCGAAACCTTTCTTCTTCAACAAAGCCAAGCCGTGTACGATGGCTAGAAACTCACCGATATTATTTGTTCCCTTCATCGGGCCGAAATGAAAAATCTCCTGACGGCTGGCAATGTGTACGCCGCGATATTCCATCGGTCCCGGATTACCGCTACAGGCCGCATCGACAGCCAGGCTATTGTCGATCACACAAGAAGGTAAAGTATCTGAAGAAGGTTTGGGACCTCCTGATTTAGCCTTTGCGTTCTTGCCGATATAAGCATAGGGAGACATTGTCAACGCGCGTTCCGCTTCTTCGCGCGTGTCAAATGATTTGTATTTGGCAGCTTCATATCCTTTGATTTGAAGTTGGCAGTCTGTCCAGGAAGTATAAACTCCGGGTGTGACACCTTCCCATACTACATAAAATTTCTGTTTAGCCATTTTTTCCGACGATAATTTTAGATAGTCAATGAATTGACGCTGCGAAGGTACAAATATATTCTCTAACTGAACAAGTTAGGGGGGCTACTTGTTATAAAAAAAAGAGAGTTTTAAGAATATAAAATAAGAAAGGAACCATGATGGAAAGATCTTTTAGTGAAGCTTTGAAACAACGTCGAACTTACTATTCAATTACTAATCAGTCACCTATATCCGATCAGGAGATCGAATGTATCGTTAATATGACTGTGCGCCACGTGCCGTCGGCATTTAATTCGCAATCTACCCGTGTGGTACTTCTATTGGGAGAATCGCATCAGAAATTGTGGCAGATCGTGAAGGATGCATTGAAGAAGATTGTGCCGGCCGAAGCGTTTGTCAAGACAGAAGAGAAGATAGATCATTCGTTTGCCTGTGGTTATGGCACTGTGTTGTTTTTTGAGGATCAGAAGGTTGTGAAAGGGCTTCAGGAGGCTTTCCCGTCTTATCAGGAGAATTTTCCGGGATGGTCATTGCAGACTTCTGCCATGCACCAGTTAGCTATCTGGGTAATGCTTGAAGATGTAGGTTTCGGAGCATCGCTACAACACTATAACCCGTTGATTGATGAAGAAGTGCGCCGTGCATGGGATTTGCCGGAACATTGGCATCTGATTGCGGAAATGCCGTTCGGACTTCCTGTCGGCAAACCGGGTGAAAAAGAATTCCAGCCGCTTGAAGAACGGGTGAGAATCTTTAAATAAATCGGAAATAAAGAAGGAATAATGAAGAATTGGATGACATAATGGCTAAAATTCTTTATTCTTCATTCTTCATTCTTCATTAAATGATTAATTTTGTGAGCAAAATTAATCATTTATGGTTCGTATCTTCCTTACCGGCTATATGGGTGCCGGAAAAACGACGTTGGGTAAGGCTTTTGCCCGGCATATGGATATACCGTTCATTGATCTGGACTGGTATATTGAAGAGCGTTTTCACAAAACCGTTGGAGAATTATTCATTGAACGAGGCGAAACAGGATTCAGGGAGCTGGAGAGAAATATGCTCCATGAAGTAGCCGAGTTTGAGAATGTGGTAATCTCGACGGGAGGTGGAGCGCCTTGTTTTTATGATAATATGGAGTTTATGAACCGGACCGGAAAGACGGTTTTTCTCGATGTGCATCCGGATGTGCTTTTCAGGCGTTTGCGTGTGGCTAAGCAGCAACGTCCTATTCTTCAAGGGAAAGAGGATGAAGAACTGAAAGCGTTCATTATTCAGGCACTGGAGAAGCGGGCTCCTTTTTATCACCAGGCTCAATATATCTTTAATGCAGACGAATTGGAAGACCGTTGGCAGATTGAAACATCGGTGCAACGGTTACGACAACTTTTGGGATTATAAAATAGGCACGGATTACACGGATTTCACGGTTCCTCTAAATATCTGTATGATAGAGTAACAGTGCAGTCCGCGTAATCCGTGCCTAAATAGTATATCAGTCTTATCTTTTTTAAGACTCTTGTTTGTGCATTCGGTCAATATTTGTACCTTGCACTCGTTATGAGATTTTTATTGACTAGTGACACAAAATTAAGGTAAAGTCTATATCATGAAAACTTTAAAAGAGAAATTTGGGGAGTTATCCGCTAAAATTAAAGCATCCGGACAACCTGCAAGGGGATGGTTTCCGCAGTATACACCGGCTTCATTATTAAGTGCGGAAAACTGGTGGGAAGCATTGGCTGTATGTGAATATGCTTTGGACACAAAAGAAGACGAGAAATTAACAGAAGATTTTTTTGAACTGATATTCAGTGCTTTTGACTGTAACGTAGAGGTCGGTCTCAATGCGGAAGAATATGAATTCTGGTGGGAAAAGGTGATGCAGGTATGCGACCGTGTAGCAGAGTTTAGCGGTGCGGGATGGGCGCAGAAAGGTGCACAATATTCTGAAGCCCGTTATGGAAAGCGGGATATGAGTTATTTGTTTCCATACTACGAGAAAGCTGCCGATATGGGGTGGGCTGAAGCGGAAGCAACTGTTGCCTATTGGCGATACATGGGATTTTATTGTGAACAAGATAAAGAAGAGGGGGAACGGCGTTTTGCCGCTCTCACTTCTCCCGAAGCTATTTGGTGGGGAAAGCATTATCGTGCTTTTGTCGAAGAATTTACAGGAGATAAAGCAAAGGCATTACAGATACGGAATGACCTGCTTGCCGAACTGCCTGAAGGTGAACGTTTGCGTGCTCATGTATATGCGTCGTTGGGAGATGCGCTCGACAGGGCGGAAGGTAACGTGGCAGAGGAAGCTGCTTACTACGAAAAAGCTCTGGAAATTGTTCCCAATCTTTATAGTCTTAAAAATCTGGCTACGCTTTATTTCCGTTATCCGGAACTGAATAAACCGAAAGAACTGAGTTTCGAACTTTGGGAAAAGGCCTGGCATGCCGGTGTGTGGTCTGCCGCCAATTTCCTGGGATATAACTATCAGGAAGAGGAATGGCTGGATATACCTAAGGCGATTGAGTGGTTGGAAAAGGGCATGCTTTATTGTGAACCATACAGTGCGTATGAACTGTCATTGATCTACCTGTATAATGATGAATATAAGGACGTGGAACGTGGACTGATGTGTCTGAACCGCTGCGTGGAGGATGATTACATACAAGGTATCGAAGGACTGGCCAATATCTATTTCAACGGTGATTTGGTGCCGGAAGACATGAATCGCGCGAAAGAGTTGTTGGAGAAAGCCATTGAATTGGGTTCGGGAAGTGCAGCTTATCGTTTGGGCTGGATGTATGAACGTGGCTTCTTGTCTGAAGAACCGGATTATGCGAAGGCATTGGAGTATTATGAAAAGGCGGCTTCGCTGAATAATGCCGATGGGTATTGCCGTGTGGCTCTTTATCTGGCTAATGGATATAGTGGTGTGAAGGACCCTGTAAAATCAAGGGAATATTATGAAAAAGCGGCCGAACTGGGTGCTTGCTTTGCCCTTGTGGAACTGGCATTCTTATATGAGAATGGCGATGGAGTGGAGAAGAACTATGAAAAGTCTTTTGAACTGATTAGCAAGGCGGCCGAACAGGGTTATCCTTATGCAATGTTCCGTGTAGGACTTTATATGGAAAAGGGTGTTCTTGGCGAAGTGAAACCGGAAGAGGCTTTCGCTTGGTATACAAAGGCGGCTGAAGCGGACGATAATGATGCGATCTTTGCTTTGGGACGTTGCTATAGAGAAGGTATCGGGACGGAAGAAAACTGGGATAAGGCACTCGAATGGTTTAGTAAAGGGGCGGAAAAGAATGAAGCCCGTTGTCTGACCGAATTGGGGATGGCTTATGAGAACGGCAATGGCGTGGAAGAGAATCCTCAAAAGGCAGTGGAATATATGATGAAGGCTGCCGAGCAGGACTATGGTTATGCGCAGTTTAAGATGGGAGATTATTATTTCTTCGGTTGCGGTCCCTGTCTGGAAGATAATAAAACGGCTGTGGAATGGTATGACAAGGCGGTGGCTAATGAGATTCCGATGGCTATGTTGCGTATGGGTGAGTATTATCTGTATGATTATGACAGCCTGAATGAGTCGGAAAAGGCTTTTGCTTATTTCAAGAAAGCTGCCGAGTATGAATGGTACAGTGAAGGACTGGGTATCTGTTATGAAATGGGTATCGGAGTGGAAGATAATGAAACGGAGGCTTTTAAATATTATACACTGGCTGCGGATAATGGGAATACGATGAGTATGTATCGTACCGGACTTTGCTATTATAACGGAGTAGGTGTGAAGCAGAATTATGCCGAAGCTTATCGCTGGTTTACGGATGCGGCGGGGCATGAGAATATCGCTGCGACTTATTATCTGGGTAAGATGATGATGTATGGCGAAGGTTGTAACCCTGATCCGGAAGCTGCGGTGCAATGGTTGCTGAAAGCTGCCGAGAAAAACAACGATAAAGCACAATTTGAACTTGGAAATGCCTATCTGACAGGAAATGGTGTGGAAGAAAACGATGAAATAGCCATGGAGTGGTTCGAAAAGGCCGCAGAGAATGGCAATGAGAAAGCTCTTAAAATCACCGGAAGGAGGAGGAAGTAGAAGAGGAACATGGAAAAAGAAGGAAATAATCTGTTTCAGGTCAATCTTAAAGGTATGATTGCCCTGTTATCAGAGCACATTTATAGTAATCCGAATACTTTTGTTCGCGAACTGTTGCAGAATTGTGTAGATGCCATCACGGCACTACGCAATATTGACGAGAATTACAAAGGTCGCATCGATGTCTTTCTGAATGAGGACAAGACAGTGGTATTCCGGGATAATGGTATCGGACTGAAAGAGGAGGAAGTTTATCGTTTTCTGACTGTTATCGGGGAGAGTTCAAAGCGGGATACTCCCGATGCGGACGATTTTATCGGAAGGTTCGGTATCGGATTGTTGTCTTGTTTTGTGGTGACTAATGAAATCACCGTAGAGAGCCGTTCGGCAATGGGCGGACAACCTGTTTGCTGGTGTGGAAAAGTGGATGGGACGTATCAGCTGACTTTATCAGACGAAGAACGGCCCATCGGGTCGCAGGTGGTATTGCACCCGAAAGGAGACTGGATGCATCTTTTTGAATATGAAACGTTTAAGAAGATACTGGTGAGTTACGGGGAAGTGTTGCCGTATCCTATCTATCTGCATTATCAGGGGGAGGAGGAGTTGGTAAATACGCCTTCACCTGTATGGCTTGACCCGAAGGCGACTCGTAAGGAGTTGCTGGATTATGGGGCGAAAGTGTTTCAGTCGTCTGCTCTCGATGCTTTCCGGATCTATACTGAAAGCGGCAAAGTGGAAGGGGTGCTTTATGTCCTGCCTTTCCGTACGCAATTTTCAGTGCGTAACTCTCATAAGGTCTATCTCAAGCGTATGCTGTTGAGCGAGGATGATTGCAATCTGTTGCCGTCGTGGGCTTTCTTTATCCGTTGTCTGGTGAATGCGGACGGGTTGCTGTCTACTGCTTCCCGGGAGTCTTTGGTGAGTAATGACCAGCTGAAGGATGCCCGAAAAGAAATCGGGGTGGCTATCAAGGATTATCTGCGGGGATTGGTGCAGAATGACCGTGCCATGTTCAACCGGATTCTGGATGTTCATCACTTTCATATCAAGGCGATTGCTTCGGAGGATAATGAATTGCTCCGTTTGTTTATGGATTACCTTCCTTTTGAAACCAATAAGGGGTTGCGTAGCTTTGGAAATATTCGTTCGGCAAGCAATGTGATATGTTATACCAAGAATCTGGAGGATTTCCGGCAAGTGCGGCGTATAGCCGGAGCACAGGGTTGGCTGGTCGTGAATGCTGCTTATACGTTTGATGAAACTTTGTTGAAAAAGTATGTCCGTCTGAATCCGGAACTTACTTTGGATGAAATATCTCCTTCACGGTTGCTGGAGCAGTTTGGTGAAGTGGAGGCGAACCAGGAATCTCAGGCTTTTGAGGTGAAAGCGAACGAACTGTTGAAACGGTTTGGCTGTATCTGTCGTCTGAAGCATTTTACTCCGGTAGATATTCCGGTTATTTTTGTGGCGGAGGAAAAGGAGAATGCCGCTAAAAGTGCTAATAACCCGTTGGCGGCTGTGTTGGGGGCTGTGAATACTGCAAAGCAGATTCCGCCGACACTCACTTTCAATGCGGATAATGAAATGGTGCAGACCTTATTGCAAATACAAGGAGACAATAAACTGTTTCAGCATGTGGTGCATATATTGTATGTACAGTCGCTTCTGCAAGGTAAATATCCGGTAAACAGCGAAGAAATGGAGCTTTTCAACCATTCGCTAAGTGAACTGATGACTTCGAAAATGAATGATTTTATAAATTTCCTGAATTAAAGAAAGAGAATGAGATACACACTTGAAATACAAAAATTGCTGTTGCAGACACAGAATAAGAACCTGCATCCCCGCGAAAAAGCCAATCTGTTGAAAGAAGCCATCCGTATCGCTGATGAGAACGAAGATGTGGAATGGGCTACGGAGATGAGACTGGATCTTATTTATGAACTGAATCTTCTCTCGGCGGATGCTGAGGAGATTACCGTGTTCTCTAAAATTCTGGATGATTACGAGAATCACAAGGATGTGATCAAGGAAGATGACTTGTTGTGGAAATATAAGTGGATATGGGCTTGTACGTTCGATCTTCCGGAGATTCCGATGGAACAGGTGCAGGCAGTCGGGGAGGATTATAAAACCCGTATCCTCCGGAACGGATATTCTTTGCGGAGTTATTTTCACCGCTGGTCTGTGGAATGTGTCTGGATGCGGCAGTATGACAAGGCGAAAGAATACATTGATAAAATGTTGAATGAGAAGATAGACGATCAGTCGTGTGAGGCTTGTGAATTGAACTTTATGCTGGATTATTATCTGGAAACAGGACAGTTTGATGAGGCTTACAGCCGCGCGCAACCGTTGATTAATAAGCAGGTCACTTGTTATGAGGCTAATCTGCGGGCCTACTTGAAACTTTCTTATTATGCGCAGAAAGCAGGTAAACCGGAAATTGCCGCTGATATGTGTGCACGTGCCGAAGAAGCGTTGGTAGGAAGGGAGAAGGATGAATATCTTTTGCTCTATCTGGGATTGTTTATTGCCTATTATATGATGACGAAGCCGGAAAGGGCTTGGGAATATGTCGAACGGTGTATCGGTTGGAGTTTGCGTACGAATACGTTGAAGAGTTATCGTTTCTCCTGTGATATGGTAGAGGCTTTGAAGTATGAAACTCGTCCGGAAGTCTCGTTGTCTTTGCCGGAAGAGTTTCCTCTTTATCGTCCGGATGGAATTTATCAGGTAAACGAACTTCGCAATTATTTCTATCAACAGGCAGAGGAGCTGGCACATCGCTATGACGCCCGTAACGGAAATAGTGGTTATCTGGACCGTTTGAAAGATTTAATGTCTAATTAATTGCCAACATGTAGATTAATCCGTATTTTTGCCGTCCAATTATTTACTAAAAACACTGAATAACAGAAAATGAGAAAGTGGCGTATTGAAGATTCTGAGGAACTCTACAACATCACAGGTTGGGGCACCTCGTACTTTGGTATTAATGACAAGGGTCATGTTGTTGTTACACCTCGTAGAGACGGGGTGTCTGTCGATTTGAAAGAACTGGTCGATGAGTTACAATTGCGTGATGTGGCAGCTCCCATGCTGGTGCGTTTTCCGGATATTTTGGACAACCGTATTGAGAAGATGTCGTCCTGCTTTAAACAGGCAGCCGAGGAGTATGGTTATAAAGCCGAGAACTTTATTATCTATCCGATTAAAGTCAACCAGATGCGCCCCGTGGTGGAAGAGATTATCAGCCATGGAAAGAAGTTCAATCTCGGACTGGAAGCCGGTTCCAAACCGGAACTCCATGCGGTGATTGCTGTCAATACGGATTCTGACTCATTAATTGTATGTAACGGATATAAAGACGAAAGCTATATTGAACTGGCTTTGCTTGCCCAGAAAATGGGTAAACGTATTTTCCTCGTTGTAGAGAAGATGAACGAACTGAAGCTGATTGCAAAGATGGCAAAACAGCTGAATGTGCAGCCTAACATCGGCATACGTATCAAACTCGCTTCTTCCGGGAGCGGAAAGTGGGAAGAGTCGGGAGGGGATGCCAGCAAATTCGGTTTGACTTCCAGTGAACTTCTCGAAGCGCTCGACTTTCTGGATAGCAAAGGGTTGAAGGATTGTCTGAAACTGATTCATTTCCATATCGGCAGTCAAGTGACAAAGATACGTCGTATCAAAACGGCTTTGCGTGAGGCTTCACAATTCTATGTGCAGCTGCATTCGATGGGATTCAACGTCGAATTTGTCGATATTGGTGGTGGACTGGGAGTGGATTATGACGGAACCCGTTCGTCTAATAGTGAAGGTAGCGTGAATTATTCCATTCAGGAATATGTAAACGACTCTATTTCTACTCTGGTGGACGTGAGCGATAAAAATGGCATCCCACACCCGAATATCATAACGGAGAGTGGACGTGCACTGACGGCACATCATTCCGTTCTTATCTTTGAGGTACTTGAAACTGCTACCTTGCCCGAATGGGATGACGAGGAAGAGATTGCTCCGGATGCTCATGAACTGGTGCAGGAACTGTATGGTATCTGGGATACACTGAATCAGAACAAGATGTTGGAAGCATGGCATGATGCGCAGCAGATCAGGGAGGAAGCGCTGGACTTGTTCAGTCATGGAATCGTAGATCTGAAAACCCGTGCACAAATTGAGCGTCTGTATTGGTCTATTACGCGTGAGATTAATCAGATTGCCGGTGGTTTGAAGCACGCGCCCGATGAATTCCGCGGACTGTCTAAATTGCTTGCCGATAAATATTTCTGTAACTTCTCGCTCTTTCAGTCGCTTCCCGACTCTTGGGCGATCGACCAGATATTCCCGATCATGCCTATCCAGCGACTGGATGAGAAACCGGAACGTTCGGCTACTTTGCAGGATATTACCTGTGATTCGGACGGTAAAATTGCTAATTTTATTTCTACCCGTAACGTTTCCCATTATCTGCCCGTACATACACTGAAAAAAACGGAGCCCTACTATGTAGCTGTGTTCCTGGTCGGTGCTTATCAGGAGATTCTGGGAGATATGCACAATTTGTTCGGTGATACGAATGCCGTGCATGTTTCGGTGAATGAGAAAGGATATAATATCGAACAGATTATTGACGGAGAAACGGTAGCGGAGGTGTTGGACTATGTACAGTACAATCCGAAGAAACTGGTACGTACACTCGAAACCTGGGTGACGAAGTCTGTGAAAGAGGGAAAGATTTCTTTGGAAGAAGGAAAAGAATTCCTCTCCAACTATCGTTCAGGGCTTTACGGATATACTTATTTGGAATAGATAAGTAGGCACGGATTACACGGATTTCACGGTGGCTTCGCATAATTTCACGGTTGCTTTACGTTCTCACACAACTAAAACCGTGAAATCCGTGTAATCCGTGCCTAAAATAAGAATAGGAAATGAGAGAAAAACTAACAGTTATTAAGGTGGGTGGCAAAATCGTAGAAGAGGAAGCCACCCTTCGTCAGTTGTTAAATGACTTTGCCGCTATCGCTGGGCATAAAGTATTGGTTCACGGCGGCGGCCGTTCGGCTACAAAGATTGCCGCACAACTGGGTATTGAAAGCAAAATGGTAAATGGTCGTCGGATTACCGATGCCGAAACCTTGAAGGTCGTAACGATGGTATACGGCGGATTAGTGAATAAAAATATTGTGGCAGGCCTGCAAGCGCGCGGAGTCAATGCACTCGGATTGACCGGAGCGGATATGAACGTGATCCGTTCGGTAAAACGCCCGGTGAAAGAGGTGGACTATGGTTTTGTGGGTGATGTGGAAAAGGTGGATGCTACTTTGTTGTCGGATTTGATACATAAGGGAGTGGTTCCGGTAATGGCTCCATTGACACATGACGGACACGGTAATATGCTGAACACGAATGCAGATACCATTGCCGGGGAGACAGCGAAAGCGTTGTCTACGCTGTTTGATGTGACATTGGTATATTGTTTTGAGAAGAAAGGCGTGTTGCGTGACGAGAATGATGATGACAGTGTGATTCCCCAAATCACCCGTGCCGAATTTGAACAATATGTAGCTGATGGCGTTATTCAGGGAGGTATGATTCCCAAGTTGGAGAATTCTTTTGAAGCAATAAATGCAGGAGTCTCTGAAGTGGTAATCACTTTAGCGTCAGCGATTAACGATACTGGTGGAACAAGAATAAAAAAATAATTCAAAAAAAAGTAGTGGGCGACTGTAACTTTTCATATCCTAGCCCGTCATTATTATAGAGATGCAAGAAATCAGCTTCCGAAACGATATTTTGCCGTTGAAGGATAAACTCTTTCGATTGGCTCTCAGAATCACCCTGGATAGGGCCGAAGCCGAGGATGTCGTTCAGGACACCATGATAAGAGTGTGGAAGATGCGTGATGAGTGGTCTCAAATTGAATCGGTCGAAGCTTATTGCCTGACAGTGGCAAAGAATCTGGCGATAGATCGAAGTCAAAAGAAAGAGGCTCAAAACGTGGAACTCACCCCCGAGATGGAGGAAGAACCTGATGCAAACAGTCCGTATGACCAGATGATTCATGATGAAAGAATGAACATTATTAATAGACTGGTAAACGAACTTCCCGAAAAACAGCGGCTTATCATGCAACTGAGGGACATTGAAGGTGAAAGCTATAAGAAAATTGCAGGGTTGCTGAATCTGACAGAGGAACAAGTCAAAGTGAACCTCTTCAGAGCCAGACAAAAAGTAAAACAAAGGTACTTAGAAATTGACGAATATGGATTATAAGGATATAGAACAGCTCCTGGAGCGATACTGGCAATGCGAAACTTCCGTTGAGGAGGAAGCAACATTGCGCGACTTCTTCGCAAAGGAGGAAGTTCCGGCTCATTTGCTTCGCTATAAAAACCTGTTTGTTTATCAACAGGTTCAGCAGGAAGTAGGACTGGGCGAAGACTTTGATGCACGTATTCTGGCAGCGGTGGAGCCTACGGTTGTAAAAGCGAAACGCTTGACGCTGGCCGGTCGTTTTATTCCTCTGTTCAAAGCCGCTGCCGTGATTGCAATCATCCTTTCTTTGGGGAATGTGGCACAACATTCTTTCTCCGGAGATGACGGAAGTGTATTGGCAACGGATACCATTGGTAAACAAGTAACTGCACCATCGGTCGCTATCTCGAATGATGTGAAAGCGGAACAGGTTTTAGCCGATAGTTTGGCGAAGATCAACCACAAGGTGCAAGTTATAAACGAATAGACATTTTCATTTGCTTTAAACATATAATATAGTTAGTGTGCTTAATTAAAACAACAACGAAGGCGAAACTGTGAAGTTTTCAATTCTCTCAAATTTTTAGATTAAAACTAACTAAATAAATGGGCTACCGCGCGATGCAGTAGCCCTTTTATGTGTTTTAGACTGTCTTTATTTGATTTGCCGTATGTTTTTCCGTGGAGCATCCACTTCTTGTGGATTGCCTTTATAGGCAATATCGCCACTTCCTTTCACGCGGGCAACCAGCTTCTGACTTGCATGGCAACTGATGTTTCCGGATCCACTGATGCTTGCATCCGTATTTTCTGCTTCTAAATCTGCAGCCTGAATGTTTCCCGATCCGCTAATAGAATATTTTGCTTGAATGGCTTTGCCTTTAAGATTGATGTTGCCCGAACCGGAAATTCCTGCCTGACATTCCTGACTCTCAATTTGTTGCAGTCTTACATCTCCCGATCCATTAATTGAAACAGCCATTCTTCGGCAGTTAAGTCCTTCTCCCTGAATGTTTCCCGATCCGTTTATATGGAACTCGATATCTTTAGAAGTTTGTATTCCATTGATTAATTTTATATTTCCCGAACCATTAATCGTTAGCTTATTCAGTTCCGGAGCAAAAACTTTTATTTCCAGTTTCCCTTTCCGGATACTGACATTCTTCTTGATTTTAATAATTAATGTATTGCCGTCTACATACGTTTCTACAAGTGGTATAATGTTATCGGAGCCATGTATCTCAACGTGGCTGAGTGTATCTTGGTGATAACTGATATTGGCACTTCCCAATAGTTTGATTTCATTGAAGTGGTCGGCTTTTACTTCTTGGGAGATGTAGTTCTTGCTGCCTACTACGTGTTTTCCCTGCAAGCAAGAGCCGGCAGTAAGTACTAGAGACAATCCGGTGACTAATACGAGCAATAAACTTGTTTTCATAATTATGTTTTTCTATGATTGATATGGCAGTTAGACGGAAGAGTCTGATATAAAGTTGCATCTTACGCGAAGTTTTTCATTAGAATCTTCTTTTTTATTACTTTTGTGCCTGTTGATAGGAGGATTATAATGGATAAGATCATAGAAGATGACGAATTGGGACGTCTGATAGTGCGCGTCAATTCACGTGCGAGGAGTCTTGTATTCCGTACAAAGAGTGATGCTGTTTATGTTTCGGTTCCTCCCGGCACTACATTGAAAGAAGTGAAGCAGGCGGTCGAGAATCTGCGTGGTAAACTTCTGGCCTCCCGACAAAAACTAGCCCGGCCGTTGATTGATCTGAATTATAAAATTGATGCGGAGCACTTTAAACTATCCTTGGTTTCCGGTGAAAAAGATCAGTTTCTGGCTAATTCCCGGTTGGGAGTTATGGAAATAGTTTGTCCGCCTCATGCGGATTTTACGGATGAGAAACTGCAAAGCTGGTTGCATAAGGTAATCGAAGAATCGTTGAGGCGGAATGCGAAAAGTATCCTTCCTTCACGTTTGGCCTCCTTGTCCAAGCAATGCGGACTTCCCTATTCAAGTGTGAAAATAAACTCCAGTCAAGGCAGGTGGGGAAGTTGTTCGGCTCGAAAAGATATTAATTTATCCTATTATCTGATTTTACTGCCTTCTCATTTAATAGACTATGTGTTGTTGCACGAATTATGTCATACGCGTGAGATGAATCATAGCGAACGATTTTGGGCGTTGCTAAATCAGCTTACAGAAGGAAAAGCATTGGCTTTAAGGGGAGAATTAAGAAAGTACCGTACGGAAATTTAGAATGTTTCATTGCCGGATTAGTGGCATCGTATTGTCACACTTGTGCCACCACGTTGGCACAGTCGTGCCAATGCGATGGCATAGTTGTGCCAACGTGGTGGCACAAACTTAGTTAATATGCCCTTATTGTTTGGCTAATTGTTTAATTCCGTCTGATTCTTTTTCGAACTGATAAGTCCCTCCTTTTTCACTAAGATCAAACGTAGACACTAATTCTGTGTTATTATCTACAATCAGCAAGGCGCTCTGTTCGGCAAAACGTCCCACTTCTACTGTGTAAGGTTCTTCCGACATGGTTTTGTTGGAGATCAGACTGTCATTGACAAACAAAGAGATGGAATCTCCGGCAAACCCCTTTACCAGACTGATTGTATAGCTCTCGATAAAATGACGTTCTTCCTGCTTTTCCCGTTGTAGTCGCATGCTCATATAGACAAAAATAACTACGACAAAAATGACGGCAAAAGCAAGCAGCCCGTTACCTACCATAAACTGTTTATTTGTGTTGAGACGATGTGCCATAGTCGTTATTTTTTGAATTACGGCGTAAAGATACGAATATAGCACTGTTAATTCATACTTTTTTTCTTTAATGTTTTGTAGTCGAACAGATTATTTATATCTTTGCAACCGAAAACGGATGAAAGGTGGAGGGGCAATTAAGCTCCTTTTTTTGTTCTTATATAGCTAATAAATGATAGAAAAGAAAACTGTTTGTCAGATTGTAGAAGAGTGGCTGGAAGGAAAAGACTACTTTTTAGTAGAGGTAACCGTGAGCCCGGATGACAAGATTGTGGTTGAAATAGACCATGCAGAAGGTGTTTGGATCGAAGATTGCGTGGAGCTTAGCCGCTTCATAGAGTCGAAACTGAACCGCGAAGAGGAAGATTATGAACTGGAAGTAGGGTCGGCTGGGATCGGACAACCCTTTAAAGTTCTGCAACAGTATTATATCCACATCGGACAAGAGGTGGAAGTGCTGACCGGAGACGGACGGAAGTTGGCCGGCATACTGAAAGATGCCGATGAAGAGAAGTTTACGGTAGGCGTACAAAAGAAAGTAAAACCCGAAGGATCAAAGCGTCCGAAACTGGTAGAAGAGGACGAAACCTTCACTTATGAGCAAATAAAATATACTAAATACTTAATTAGCTTTAAATAGTTATGGCCAAAAAAGAAGAAACAATCAGCTTGATTGATACATTTTCGGAATTTAAGGAACTGAAGAATATCGATAGAACGACGATGGTTAGCGTACTCGAAGAGTCGTTCCGTAGCGTAATCGCGAAAATGTTTGGCACCGATGAGAATTACGACGTGATCGTGAACCCGGACAAGGGTGACTTCGAGATATGGCGTAACCGTGAAGTTGTGGCCGATGAAGATCTGACTAACCCGAATATGCAGATCTCGTTGAGCGAGGCACAGAAAATTGATGCTTCTTACGAAGAAGGTGAAGAGGTGACTGACGAGGTGATCTTTGCCAAGTTCGGACGTCGTGCTATCCTGAATCTTCGCCAGACGCTGGCTTCCAAGATTCTGGAACTCGAAAAAGACAGTATTTATAATAAATATATAGATAAGGTAGGTACTATCATCAATGCGGAAGTATATCAGATCTGGAAAAAAGAGATGTTGCTTTTAGACGATGAAGGAAACGAATTGCTGTTACCTAAGACCGAACAAATCCCGAGCGACTTTTATCGTAAAGGTGAGACGGCTCGTGCAGTAGTTGCCCGCGTGGATAACAAGAATAATAATCCTAAGATTATCTTGTCACGTACTTCTCCCGTTTTCCTGCAACGCTTGTTCGAGATGGAAGTACCCGAAATTAATGATGGTTTGATTACCATCAAGAAGATTGCCCGTATCCCCGGCGAACGTGCCAAGATCGCGGTGGAATCTTACGATGACAGAATCGACCCTGTAGGAGCCTGTGTAGGTGTAAAGGGAAGTCGTATTCATGGCATTGTTCGTGAACTTCGCAATGAGAACATCGACGTAATCAATTACACATCGAACATCTCATTGTTTATACAGCGCGCTTTAAGCCCGGCTAAGATTTCTTCTATTCGTCTGAACGAGGAAGAGAAGAAAGCAGAGGTATTCCTCAAACCGGAAGAAGTTTCGCTGGCTATCGGTAAAGGCGGTTTGAATATCAAACTGGCCAGTATGTTGACTGAGTACACTATCGACGTGTTCCGTGAGTTGGATGAGAATGTAGCTGACGAAGATATCTATCTCGACGAGTTCAGAGACGAAATCGACGGATGGGTGATCGACGCTATCAAAGCTATCGGCATCGATACAGCGAAGGCTGTGTTGAATGCTCCTCGTGAGATGTTGATTGAAAAGACGGACTTGGAAGAAGAGACAGTGGACGAGGTAATACGCATTTTGAAATCGGAGTTTGAAGAAGAAGATCCTTCTTCAATTGAAAATTAAAAATTAAAAATTAAAAAATTGCGATACAACATAATGTAGCAGACTTTTATTTTTTAATTCTCAATTTTCAATTAAACAAGCTCCATTTATTCATTAATTTTAAAATATGACGATAAGGTTAAACAAAGTTACAAGAGATTTGAACGTAGGAATCGCGACGGTAGTTGAGTTCCTGCAAAAGAAAGGGCATACCGTTGAGGCTAATCCTAATACCAAAATTAGCGAGGAGCAATACGCTATACTCGTAAAGGAGTTTAGTACAGATAAGAACCTTAGACTTGAATCGGAGCGTTTCATACAGGAACGTCAGAATAAGGAACGTAATAAGGCGTCGGTATCGATTGAAGGCTTCGAAAAGCAGCCCGAAAAGCCGAAGTCGGAAGATGTGATTAAGACAGTCGTACCTGAGGATGCACGTCCGAAGTTTAAACCTGTCGGAAAAATTGATTTGGATAAATTGAACGGTCGTAAACCTGAAAAGGTGGAGAAAGCACCGGAACAGAAACAGGAAGAACCTGTTGTAGAACGGCCTGTCGTTAAACCCGAAGTGGAAAAGGAGCCCGAGAAGAAAGAACCCGAGGTGAAGAAGGAAGAGGTGGTGACACCTCCTGTTTCTGTTGTAGAGCCTGCTCCAGTGGTGGTTGAGCCCGTAGTAGTGCCGGAACCTGTAGTGGAGACGAAGCCGGTAGAAGTTGAAAAAGTAGTGGAAGTAGTGAAAAAAGAAGAGCCGAAGGTAGTAGCAACTGCACCTGTGAAGGCGGAAGAACATAAAGAAGAAAAAAAGGTGGAAACTGCACAGGCTGAAGTAACCCCGGTAGCGGAAAAGGCTCCGGAGGATGATGGTGTTTTCAAAATCCGTCAACCGGAATTAGGCGCGAAGATTAATGTGATCGGTCAGATCGACCTGGCTGCATTGAATCAGTCTACTCGCCCCAAGAAGAAATCGAAGGAAGAGAAACGTCGCGAACGTGAAGAAAAGGAAAAAATCCGTCAGGATCAGAAGAAGTTGATGAAGGAAGCTATCATCAAGGAAATCCGTAAGGATGATTCTAAATTGGCGAAGAGCGGACCTAAGGACAGTGCGGAAGCAGCTGCAAACAAGAAGAAACGGAACCGTATCAATAAAGAGAAGGTGGACGTTAACAATGTTGCAACTTCCAACTTTGCTGCTCCGAGACCTAATGTACAGGGTAAAGGCGGCAATGGTAACGGTCAGGGCGGTCAGGCCAACGGACAGGGAAATAACAACAGAAGAAATAACAACAATAAAGATCGCTTCAAGAAGCCGGTTATCAAACAGGAAGTGAGCGAGGAAGACGTAGCAAAACAGGTAAAAGAAACCCTTGCACGTCTGACAACCAAAGGTAAGAATAAAACCTCCAAATACCGTAAAGAGAAACGTGAAATGGCTTCCAACCGTATGCAGGAACTGGAAGATCAGGAAATGGCAGACAGCAAGGTATTGAAGTTGACCGAGTTCGTTACGGCTAACGAATTGGCAACGATGATGGATGTTTCGGTTAATCAGGTTATCGCTACTTGTATGAGTATTGGTATCATGGTTTCCATCAACCAGCGTTTGGATGCGGAAACCATCAATCTGGTGGCTGAAGAATTCGGATTCAAGACTGAATATGTAAGTGCGGAAGTGGCACAAGCTATTGTTGAAGAAGAAGATGCTCCGGAAGATTTGCAACCGCGTGCTCCGATTGTAACGGTGATGGGACACGTTGACCACGGTAAGACTTCTTTGCTCGACTATATCCGTAAGGCGAATGTAATTGCCGGTGAGGCTGGAGGTATTACCCAGCATATCGGTGCTTATAACGTGCAACTGGAAGACGGTCGTCGTATTACATTCCTCGATACTCCGGGTCACGAAGCGTTTACCGCTATGCGTGCTCGTGGTGCCAAAGTAACGGATATTGCTATCATTATTGTGGCTGCCGATGATAACGTGATGCCACAAACGAAAGAAGCGATCAATCACGCGATGGCTGCCGGTGTACCTATTGTATTTGCAATCAATAAGGTCGATAAACCGACTGCAAATCCGGATAAGATTAAAGAAGAACTGGCTGCGATGAATTACCTTGTTGAAGAATGGGGTGGTAAATATCAGTCACAAGATATCTCTGCCAAGAAAGGTATGGGTGTGGAAGACTTGCTGGAAAAAGTATTGCTCGAAGCAGAAATGCTCGACCTGAAGGCAAATCCGAACCGTAATGCTACGGGGTCCATCATCGAATCTTCACTGGATAAGGGACGTGGATATGTAGCTACTGTATTGGTATCTAACGGTACTCTGAAAGTGGGAGACATCGTATTGGCGGGAACCAGCTACGGACGTGTGAAGGCTATGTTCAACGAACGTAACCAACGCGTCAAGGAAGCAGGACCTTCCGAACCGGCATTGATCCTGGGATTGAATGGTGCTCCTGCTGCAGGTGATACATTCCATGTAGTCGAAAGCGATCAGGAAGCTCGTGAAATCACTAATAAACGTGAGCAGCTGGCTCGTGAACAAGGTTTGCGTACGCAGAAGATCCTTACATTGGATGAGTTGGGTCGTCGTATTGCTTTGGGTAACTTCCAGGAATTGAACATCATCGTTAAGGGTGACGTGGATGGTTCTGTGGAAGCATTGAGCGATTCGTTGATTAAGTTGTCTACGGAACAAATTCAGGTAAATGTTATCCATAAGGGTGTGGGAGCTATTTCTGAATCTGATGTTTCTCTGGCTGCCGCTTCGGATGCGATTATTGTCGGATTCCAGGTACGTCCTTCGGGTGCTGCCGGTAAGATGGCCGACCAAGAGGGTGTTGACATCCGTAAGTATTCTGTCATCTACGATGCAATCGAAGAGGTAAAGGCTGCTATGGAAGGTATGTTGGCTCCGGAAGTAAAGGAACAGATTACTGCAACCATCGAAATCCGCGAAGTATTCAATATCACGAAAGTCGGTCTGGTAGCCGGAGCAATGGTGAAGACCGGAAAGGTGAAACGCAGCGACAAGGCTCGTTTGATCCGCGATGGTATCGTAATCTTTACCGGAAACATCAACGCATTGAAACGTTTCAAGGACGATGTGAAGGAAGTAGGTACAAACTTCGAGTGTGGTATCAGTCTGGTGAACTGCAACGACATGAAGGTAGGCGATATGATCGAGACATTCGAAGAAATAGAAGTGAAACAGACACTGTAATAGGCAGTGCTGAATCAATATCAGGCACGGATTACGCGGATTTCACGGTTCTTTAATAAATCCGTGTAATCCGTGAAATCCGTGCCTGAATTATATCATAGAATAGAAGAATATGGCAACGATTGATATAATTATCCTTATTGTAATAGGCGCCGGAGCGATTGTAGGTTTTGTAAAAGGCTTCATTCGTCAGTTGGCTTCTATTTTGGGGTTGATAGTCGGTCTGATGGCAGCGAAAGCTCTGTATGCCTCTTTGGCGGAAAAGCTTTGCCCGACAGTGACGGATTCAATGACAGTTGCGCAAGTGTTGGCTTTTATCATGATCTGGATTGCCGTACCATTGATCTTTGTATTGATCGCCTCGTTATTGACAAAAGCAATGCAGGCTATTTCGCTGAACTGGCTGAATCGCTGGTTAGGAAGTGGGCTGGGAGCACTAAAGTTTCTGTTGTTAACGAGTGTAGTGATTGGTGCGATAGAGTTTGTGGACAGCGATAATAAGTTAATTAGTGCAACAAAAAAGGAAGAATCTTTGTTATATTATCCGATGGAAACGTTTGCGGGGATCTTTTTCCCTGCCGCGAAGAATATGACGCAACAATATATATTAGAGAATAAAGATAAAGATGCAACAAGAACCCAATAAAATGAAACCCAATCAGAAAGACGAACTTGAAAAGAAGACTGATAATGAGTTTGTCCGGAAATTTGCGGAGGAGAAATATAAATACGGCTTCACCACAGAGGTGCATACGGACATCATTGAGCGTGGACTTAATGAAGATGTCGTTCGTCTGATTTCATCGAAAAAAGACGAACCGGAGTGGTTGCTGGAGTTTCGATTGAAAGCGTATCGCCATTGGCTGACGCTGGAAATGCCTACCTGGGCACATCTCCGTATCCCTGAAATTGATTATCAGGCAATTTCTTATTATGCCGATCCGACAAAGAAGAAAGAAGGACCGAAGAGCATGGAGGAAGTCGATCCTGAACTGATAAAGACGTTTAATAAACTGGGAATTCCTTTGGAAGAGCAAATGGCTCTTAGTGGAATGGCAGTGGATGCCGTTATGGACTCTGTTTCCGTAAAGACTACCTTCAAGGAAACGCTGATGGAGAAAGGAATTATATTCTGCTCGTTCAGTGAAGCCGTGCGGGAGCATCCGGATCTAGTGAAGAAATATATGGGATCGGTAGTAGGTTATCGGGACAATTTCTTTGCAGCGTTGAATTCCGCAGTGTTCTCTGACGGCTCTTTCGTGTATATTCCGAAAGGCGTACGTTGCCCGATGGAGCTTTCCACTTATTTCCGTATCAATGCCCGTAATACGGGACAGTTTGAGCGTACGCTGATTGTAGCGGATGATGATTCGTATGTTTCTTATCTGGAAGGATGTACGGCTCCGATGCGGGATGAAAATCAGTTGCATGCCGCTATCGTTGAGATCATTGTGCACGACCGTGCAGAGGTAAAATACAGTACCGTTCAGAACTGGTATCCGGGAGATGCGGAAGGCAAGGGCGGTGTATACAACTTTGTGACCAAACGCGGTAACTGTAAAGGAGTGGACAGTAAATTATCCTGGACACAAGTGGAAACCGGTTCGGCAATCACCTGGAAATATCCTTCCTGTATCCTGACGGGCGATAACTCGACTGCTGAATTCTATTCCGTAGCTGTAACGAACAACTATCAGCAGGCAGATACCGGAACGAAGATGATTCATCTGGGTAAGAACACCCGTAGTACGATTGTAAGTAAAGGTATTTCTGCCGGACATAGTGAGAACTCCTATCGTGGGTTGGTACGCGTGGCCGAGAAAGCGGATAATGCCCGTAATTATAGCCAGTGTGACTCTCTGTTGCTGGGAGATAAGTGTGGTGCACATACCTTCCCGTATATGGATATTCACAATGAGACGGCAGTAGTAGAGCATGAAGCTACGACGAGCAAGATCAGTGAAGACCAGATATTCTATTGCAACCAGCGCGGTATTCCGACAGAAGATGCTATCGGACTTATTGTGAACGGATATGCAAAGGAAGTGTTGAATAAACTTCCGATGGAGTTTGCGGTAGAAGCACAGAAGCTGCTTACCATCTCATTGGAAGGAAGCGTGGGGTAATTTACTATTTGACAATTTACGATTTACTATTTGGCTGTGTGCTTATTGGAGGTAAATTGTCGGTAGTATAGGTTTTTAATAGTAAATAGTAAATGAAAAAATAGTAAATATAATCATGTTAGAAATAAAAGACCTGCATGCCAGCATTAATGGCAAAGAGATATTGAAAGGTATTAACCTGACGGTGAATCCCGGTGAGGTGCACGCTATTATGGGACCGAATGGTTCCGGTAAAAGTACACTTTCCTCCGTACTGGTGGGAAATCCGGCTTTTGAGGTAACAAAAGGTTCGGTCACTTTTGATGGAAAGGATCTGTTGGAGTTGAGCCCCGAAGATCGTAGCCATGAAGGAATCTTCCTTAGTTTCCAGTATCCCGTAGAAATTCCGGGTGTGAGCATGGTGAACTTTATGCGTGCTGCTGTGAATGAGCAACGCAAATATAAAGGTCTGCCTGCACTGACCGCCAGTGAGTTCCTGAAGCTGATGCGTGAGAAACGTGCGGTGGTGGAGTTGGATAATAAACTGGCTAACCGTTCGGTGAATGAAGGCTTTTCCGGTGGTGAGAAGAAACGGAACGAGATTTTCCAGATGGCTATGCTGGAACCGCGTTTGAGCATCCTCGATGAGACAGACTCCGGTTTGGATATTGATGCACTCCGTATTGTTGCGGAAGGGGTGAACAAGCTGAAAACTCCTGAAACAAGTACAATCGTTATTACCCACTACCAACGTTTGCTCGATTATATCAAGCCTGATATTGTGCATGTCCTTTATAAAGGTCGTATCGTAAAAACTGCCGGACCGGAACTTGCTCTGGAACTGGAAGAAAAAGGATATGATTGGATCAAGAAAGAAGTAGGAGAATAATTTTAGGCACGGATTACACGGATAACGCGGTTTTGCTCATGTATTTTAAACTGTGAAATCCGTGTAATCCGTGCCTGTAAATAAAAAAATATAAGCTATGATGGTTGAACAACAATATATAGAACTTTTCTCACAGACGGAAGCGATGATCTGCAAGCATAGTGCCGAAGTGCTGAATGCGCCTCGTGCATCAGCATTTGCCGATTTTGAGCGACTCGGATTTCCGACCCGTAAGATGGAGAAGTACAAATATACGGATGTGAGCAAGTACTTTGAACCGGATTTCGGTTTGAACTTGAATCGTTTGGCTATTCCGGTCAATCCGTATGAGGTGTTTAAGTGTGATGTGCCGAATATGAGTACCTCCTTGTATTTTGTGGTAAATGACACATTTTATAATAGAGCACTTCCCACAGGAAATCTGCCGGAAGGTGTGATTTTCGGCAGCCTGAAAGAAGTGGCCGAGCAACACCCGGAGTTGGTGAAGAAGTATTACGGTCAACTGGCAGATACTTCCAAGGATGGTGTGACTGCTTTCAATACCGCTTTTGCACAAGATGGCGTTGTCTTTTATGTGCCGAAGAACGTGGTGGTGGAAAAAACGATTCAGTTGGTAAATATCCTGCGTGCAGATGTAAACTTTATGGTGAACCGTCGCGTACTGATTATTCTGGAGGATGGCGCGCAAGCCCGTTTGCTGATTTGTGACCATGCAATGGATAATGTGAACTTTCTGGCGACACAAGTCATTGAAGTGTTTGCAGGTGAGAATGCGGTATTCGATATGTATGAACTGGAAGAAACACATACAAGTACAGTTCGTATCAGTAACCTGTATGTAAAGCAAGAGGCCAACAGCAATGTATTGCTCAACGGAATGACTTTGCATAATGGTACTACCCGCAACACGACCGAAGTGCTGCTGGCAGGAGAAGGAGCCGAAATAAATCTTTGTGGTATGGCGATTGCTGACAAGAACCAGCACGTAGACAATCATACAAGTATTGACCATGCCGTACCGAACTGTACCAGCAATGAGCTGTTCAAGTATGTACTCGACGACCAGTCGGTAGGTGCGTTTGCCGGATTGGTACTCGTGCGTCCCGATGCACAACATACGAATTCCCAACAGACTAACCGGAATCTGTGTGCTACGCGTGATGCAAGAATGTATACACAACCTCAATTGGAGATTTATGCGGATGATGTGAAATGTTCGCATGGAGCAACAGTAGGCCAGTTGGATGAAGGTGCATTATTCTACATGCGTTCGCGTGGTATTGCAGAGAAAGAAGCCCGTCTGCTGCTGATGTTCGCATTTGTCAACGAAGTGATCGATACCATCCGTCTGGAAGCGCTGAAAGATCGTTTGCATCTATTGGTAGAGAAACGTTTCCGTGGCGAGTTGAATAGATGTCAGGGTTGTGCCATTTGTAAGTAACCACTAAAAATAAAGAACGTGGATATTCAAAAGATACGTGAAGATTTTCCGATATTGAGCCGTACGGTTTACGGTAAACCTTTGGTTTATTTCGACAACGGTGCGACAACACAGAAACCCCGTCTGGTGGTTGATGCGCTGGTGGATGAATATTATTCCGTCAATGCCAATGTGCATCGCGGCGTACATTATCTTTCCCAGCAAGCTACGGAACTGCATGAAGCTTCCCGTGAAACGGTACGTCAGTTCATCAATGCCCGTAGCACGAATGAAGTTGTCTTTACACGCGGAACAACAGAAAGTATCAACCTGCTTGTTTCCAGCTTTGGCGACGAGTTTATGGAAGAAGGGGATGAAGTGATTGTTTCCGTGATGGAACATCATAGTAACATCGTTCCCTGGCAACTGTTGGCTGCCCGCAAAGGAATTGCCATTAAAGTGATTCCGATGAACGACAAAGGTGAACTTCTGCTGGATGAATATGAAAAACTATTTTCCGAACGTACGAAAATAGTCAGTGTGGTTCATGTATCGAACGTACTGGGTACAGTGAATCCGGTGAAGGAGATGATCGCAACAGCTCATGCGCATGGTGTACCTTGCCTGATAGATGCTGCACAGTCTATTCCTCACATGAAAGTAGATGTACAGGAGTTGGATGCCGATTTTCTGGTATTCTCCGCCCATAAGATATATGGTCCGACAGGTGTCGGAGTGCTTTACGGAAAAGAAGAATGGTTAGATCGCCTTCCTCCTTATCAGGGAGGAGGAGAGATGATCCAGCATGTCTCTTTCGAGAAGACCACTTTTAATGAACTTCCTTTCAAGTTTGAAGCGGGTACGCCCGACTATATCGGAACTACCGGATTGGCAAAAGCCCTTGATTATGTGAATGGACATGGTATTGAACAGATAGCCGCCCATGAGCATGAACTGACAACTTACGCTTTGCAACGCTTGAAAGAAATCCCCCATATGCGTATATTCGGTGAAGCAGCCGAACGGGGAGCAGTCATTTCCTTCCTGGTGGGAGATATCCATCATTTCGATCTTGGCACGTTGCTGGATCGTTTAGGTATTGCCGTGAGAACGGGGCATCATTGTGCACAACCTCTCATGCAACGTCTTGGCATAGAGGGAACTGTACGTGCTTCGTTTGCCATGTACAATACCAAATCGGAAATAGACACATTGGTGGCAGGGATTGAACGTGTCAGCAAGATGTTTTAAAGATATGAGCTGCTATTCCTGCGGAGTAGCGGCTTTTTTATTCTTTAACTAAAAAAAGATGCAGTCAAGTGCAGTGATTGGGACTTTCGTGCGTCTAATAAGTAAAGAAACAAAATGTTCATTGAATATCAGGAGGGTCGTGAGACCATGCTTATATTATATAAATTCTCTCTCTTTAACATTAATCGCAGCTATATCGTAAAAAAATACGGTGTAGCTGCAACTTTTTTAGGGGACTTCCCCGTCTAATGGAATAGTTGTAACCATTGAAACAGCTGTTACGATTGAAGATGAATTGAATATTATTGTGTGTAAAAAGAAAGGGGAAACGCTTATAACGGCGAATCCCCTTTTTTATTGATTACTTCATTCCTTTTTATTCGGCAGTCAGCTCAATTACGCGGCTGAAAGCTTGATTTGTTGTGAAAGCATTGATTCCCACTTTCATCAGATAATCTCCTGAATAAGTATTCTCATTGGCAGCCAGATTCGATTTGGAATTCGGCATCAGGTTGATTTCTTTCACCTTATACATTTTCTTCGTATCCAGTCCCTGAAGTTTTACCGGGAGCAGTTTCTCACCGAAACGTGGGTGGATATCATAGGTATAAAGTACAGCTTTGTTCTTATCCGGTGAGGTATACATGAGAGACATGTGATTGCCATCGTAGGGAGAAACCAGTCTGTATTGATCGCCGTCCAGAATCACTTTTTTCAGACGCGTCCAGTTGGCAACCGCATTCTGGCAATAAGTCTGTTCATCTGCATTCAGTTCCTTCAGTCCGAGGTCAAAGCCCAGTTTGCACATACTTGCCACATCCGTACGGAACTTCACGCTTGTCTTCTTGTTCCAGCTGGTTACGTGTGCACACATGGCCTTTGCCGGGAAGATTTGTGAGAATCCCCACTGGATAAACAGACGTTCTATCGGGTCTGTGTTGTCGCTGCACCAGAATTCTGTGTAATATTTCAGAGCTTCATAGTCGCAACGGGCGCCACCGCCGGAGCAGAGCATCATTGGCACGTTCGGATATTTGTCTTTGACACGTTTCAATACATTGTATATACCACGTACATGGTCGATATAAAGTTGTCCCTGCTTATTTTTTAAATATGGAGAATAAATATTCGTAATTGGAGAGTTACAGTCCCATTTAAAGAAAGCCACTTCCGGATTCTCTGTCAGGATCTTATCCACTACGCCATATACAAAGTCCTGTACTTTCGGATTGCTAAGATCGAGTACCAGCTGGTTACGGTAATAGTATGTTTCGCGGTTAGGCAGCTGGATAGCCCAGTCGGGATGCTTTTCGAACAACTCACTTTTAGGGTTGACCATTTCGGGTTCAATCCAGATACCAAATTTCACTCCGGCTTTTTTGGCAGACTGTACAAGGGCAGGAATACCGCCCGGCAGTTTGGATCTCATCACTTCCCAGTCACCCAGTCCGGCATTGTCACTGTTGCGTGGGTGCTTGTTGCCAAACCAGCCGTCATCCAACAAGAACATATCTACACCAAGATGTTTAGCTTCTTTCATCAATTCGGCAAGCAGTTCCTCATTGAATTTGAAGTAAGTATTTTCCCAGTTGTTTAATAAAGTCATGCGGTCGCCTTGTCCGTCTTTCAGCTGGTAGTTGCGTGCCCATGCGTGAAGGTTACGGCTGGCTTCGCCCGTGCCGTTGTTGCTGAAAGTAAAGATGAATTCAGGAGTTGTAAACACTTCATTCGGCTTCAGTTCATAATCAGATGCATAAGGATTGATGGCAGGGATTACACGGAGATTACCTACGTTGTCCACTTCGAAAGTGAACTGGAAGTTTCCTGTCCATCCGATAGTACCTAGCATGGCACGTCCCTGTGCTTCCTGTGCCGGTTGTTCAAAACCAAGCTCGAAGAACGGGTGGGTGTGCATGGCAGCACGGCTTCCCAGTTTGGTGTCGATCACCTTTTTACCAAACAACAGAGGTTGTGTGCTCATTTGTGCTTCTTTTGCCCAATCGCTGCTGAATTCTGTCAGGTAATATTCGTTTCCGGAGAAATAAAGCATTGTGGAAGCATAACGCCATAAGGTCACAGGCTTTTTTTCTGCATGTTTGATTTCACTCCACGTCTTGATGACGTTTTCTTTCGGATAAGCGATGTAATGCAGTGTGACTTCCACCGGGTATTGATCGTCTTTTAGTTGAATGATCGTTTCCGTTCCGCCCGCCACTGCCTTCTGCTCGGAGGATATATAGCGGAGAATCGTACTCGGGTTCCCGTCATTGTGCGTGATGGCTACAGCCGGTTCAAAATAATCTTCGGCGCCGGAGCCCGGATATACTTCCCATCCGCGGGTGGATACGCTACCGTCACTTCCTCCTTTTACGTAAGGAGAAAAGTTGTTAATGTCTTTCTCGTTCAGTAACTTATCGCCCAGATAAGCCTGGTAGAGTCGTCCGTTAGGAGCTACTTGGAGAATTAAGTCAGTGTTGTCCGTTGCGATGCGGATAATGTTCTTTTCTTGGGCGTCCACTTGCGCCAGGGTAAACAATGCCATAAGTAATACGAAAAGTTTCTTCATGGTTTTTTAATAATTAACAGGTATTAGTTAGTTTGTGGGCATAGAATGCCGCAAAGATAATTATAATGGCATAGAAATGAATCATTTCACCACAGATTATTTCTTTCCTCTGTATACTCGGTGTCCTCTGTGGTGAAATAGAAATGTTCATAACCAGTGCGGAAATAAGGGATAAAGTAAATAACCACAGCATGTTCATTTGTTTAAAGAGATGTATAAAAGATAGAATGATTCAGCTTTATAAATTCTTTCTTTTTTTACTTGCTTATTTCGTTTGATTTCCATACTTTTAGCCTTCGTAAACCCTTTAAAAATTGATCCTATGGACAACATTCTTTTCTGGCTGGTTCCAGTCGCTTCCGTGTTAGCCCTCTGCTTTGCTTATTACTTTCATAAGCAAATGATGAAAGAGAGCGAAGGTACACCCCAAATGATAAAGATAGCTGCTGCTGTGCGCAAAGGAGCTATGTCTTATCTGAAACAGCAATACAAAATAGTAGGCTGGGTATTCTTGGGGTTGGTTATTCTGTTTTCAATTATGGCCTATGGCTTTCATGTACAGAATGCATGGGTTCCCATTGCTTTTCTTACAGGCGGATTTTTCTCCGGACTTTCCGGATTTCTAGGGATGAAGACGGCGACTTATGCATCGGCTCGTACCGCTAATGCTGCCCGCACTTCTCTGAATGCAGGGTTGAGGATTGCTTTCCGAAGCGGCGCGGTGATGGGATTAGTTGTAGT
Organism: Bacteroides sp. BFG-606; assembly: GCF_024788145.1. Taxonomy (NCBI): domain Bacteria; kingdom Pseudomonadati; phylum Bacteroidota; class Bacteroidia; order Bacteroidales; family Bacteroidaceae; genus Bacteroides; species Bacteroides sp. BFG-606. Next base: position 1,710,878 of record NZ_JANUIL010000001.1, read on the forward strand.
TGGTCTGGGATTGCTCGATATATCTTTCTGGTATCTGTTGTTGAATGCAGTGATTCCTGCTGATGCGCTGACACCTACTCATAAACTCTGTGTAATTACTACTACCATGCTGACTTTCGGTATGGGTGCTTCTACGCAAGCACTCTTTGCCCGTGTAGGTGGTGGTATCTATACGAAGGCAGCCGATGTTGGAGCCGACTTGGTAGGTAAAGTAGAAGCCGGAATTCCGGAAGATGACCCTCGTAATCCTGCCACCATTGCCGATAATGTCGGTGACAATGTCGGTGACGTAGCCGGTATGGGAGCTGACTTATATGAATCTTACTGTGGCTCGATTCTGGCAACAGCTGCACTGGGTGCTGCTGCTTTTATCCATTCGGCAGATACAGTGATGCAATTCAAGGCGGTTATTGCTCCGATGTTGATTGCAGCTGTTGGTATTATCCTTTCTATTATAGGTATATTTGCTGTCCGTACTAAAGAGAATGCAACTATGAAAGATTTGCTCGGTTCGTTGGCTTTCGGTACGAACCTTAGCTCCGTGCTTATTGTTGCAGCTACATTCTTAATCCTGTGGTTCTTGCAGCTTGATAACTGGATTTTGATTTCTTGTGCCGTAGTAGTCGGATTGTTGGTAGGTATTGTCATCGGACGTTCTACGGAATATTACACTTCCCAATCCTATCGCCCTACCCAAAAACTAAGTGAAAGCGGTAAGACTGGACCTGCTACCGTTATTATTTCCGGTATTGGTTTGGGTATGCTTTCAACGGCTATTCCTGTGATCGCAGTGGTTGTCGGTATCATAGCTTCCTATTTGTTAGCTTCCGCAGGTGATTTTGCCAATGTCGGTATGGGACTGTATGGTATCGGTATTGCAGCTGTCGGTATGCTTTCTACCTTAGGTATCACATTGGCAACGGATGCTTACGGGCCGATTGCGGATAATGCGGGAGGTAATGCGGAAATGTCCGGCCTGGGTGCTGAAGTTCGCAAACGTACTGATGCGCTCGATTCATTGGGTAATACAACTGCCGCCACGGGAAAAGGTTTTGCTATAGGTTCCGCTGCACTGACAGGTTTGGCTTTGCTGGCTTCTTATATTGAAGAAATCCGAATCGGTCTGACACGTCTTGGTAATGTGGACCTGACTTTTGCAGATGGAAGTTCTATCAGCGTAGCAAATGCCACTTTTATCGACTTCATGGATTATTACGAAGTACACTTGATGAATCCGAAAGTACTTTCGGGCATGTTCCTCGGTTCAATGATGGCTTTCCTGTTTTGTGGTTTGACAATGAATGCAGTAGGACGTGCGGCAGGACACATGGTTGACGAAGTGCGCCGCCAGTTCCGTGACATAAAGGGTATTCTGACTGGAGAGGCCGAGCCGGATTACGAACGTTGTGTTGAAATATCGACAAAGGGTGCGCAGCGTGAGATGGTTATTCCTTCCTTGATTGCTATTGTTGCTCCGATTCTTACAGGATTTATCTTTGGTGTTCCCGGCGTACTCGGTCTGCTGATTGGTGGCTTGAGCAGTGGTTTCGTATTGGCTATCTTTATGGCTAACGCCGGAGGTGCATGGGATAACGCAAAGAAATATGTGGAAGAAGGTAACTTTGGTGGAAAAGGCGGTGAAGTGCATAAAGCAACCGTAGTAGGAGATACAGTAGGTGATCCGTTTAAAGATACCTCCGGTCCGAGCTTGAATATTTTGATAAAGCTTATGAGTATGGTCGCCATTGTGATGGCAGGACTTACTGTTGCTTGGAGTTTATTCTAAAAAAGCAGAAGAGAAATAAGAAAAAGGAGACAAAACAAGTCTCCTTTTTCTTATTTGAATTACCTTTGTGTCAAAATAGAAGCAATAAATATGTTATTACCTTATTTGAACGAGAATCTGATTGAGGCCGGATGTGATGAGGCCGGTCGTGGGTGTTTGGCGGGAGCGGTATATGCTGCTGCAGTTATTCTTCCGAAGGATTTTAAGAATGAACTGTTGAATGATTCCAAACAACTGACGGAAAAGCAACGTTATGCATTACGTGAGGTAATAGAGAAAGAAGCGATTGCTTGGGCGGTTGGCATTGTGTCACCGGAAGAAATTGATGAAATAAATATCCTGCGGGCTTCTTTTCTGGCGATGCATCGTGCAGTGGACCAGTTGTCCACCCGTCCCCAACATTTACTGATCGACGGTAATCGTTTCACTAAATACCCCGGTGTTCCTCATACTACAGTAGTGAAAGGAGACGGGAAATATCTTTCAATAGCAGCAGCTTCTATTTTAGCCAAAACATATCGAGACGATTATATGAACCGCCTTCACGAAGAATTTCCGTATTATGATTGGGACCACAATAAAGGTTATCCAACTAAGAAACATCGTGCCGCCATTGCCGAACGTGGCACTACTCCTTACCATCGCATGACGTTCAACCTGTTGGGAGATGGACAGTTGACTTTGAACTTCTAAGGTCGCTTTATTTCATTTTGCACATATTTTCTACATTTTTTTGCAGAATAAGCACGATTTTGTTACGGATAACCGTGAAATTGTTCCGTTTAGGCTAAAAAAGTGTTGCCTAGTGCTTTTATTTGTTATTGAAATGCTATATCTTTGCGAACAATAATAAGAATTAAAAAGTTTAAAATCATGGCAACGAACAAGCTATTATGGTCTTCTAAGCTCATTGGGGTATTTTTTATTATGTTGGTTTGCACTCTTTCTGCAAATGCACAGTTTTTACGTACTTCCTATTTCATGGAAGGTACTCACTATCGTCAACAACTGAATCCGGCTTTAACACCGACTAAAGGTTACTTCAATCTTCCGGTGATCGGTGCTGTCAATGCAACGGTTGGTTCTACTTCGTTAGGTTATCAGGATATCATTGACATTATTGATGATGGCGATGATTTCTACACTAAACCGGATTTCATGAATCGTCTGAAAGATAATAATAAACTGAATGTAAACTTCAGTACAGAAATTCTTTCTGCAGGATGGTATAAAGGAAAAAACTTCTGGTCATTCAATATTGGTCTTCGTACAGATATTGGTGCTAACCTGACAAAGAATATGTTTACCTTCTTGAATGAGATGGAAACAGTTGAAGAAAACTGGAGAAATAGTAACTATGATATTAGTGGTCAGCAATTGAATATCAATGCTTATACTGAAGTTGGTTTAGGACTTTCACGTCAGATTAATAACCGTTTGACGGTTGGTGCTAGAGTGAAAGCTTTATTGGGTATTGGCAACATGGAGTTGAAACTTAATAAAGTTGCGATGAATGCTAATTTGCCTAGTGATGCCCGTATTAATCAATTACAGGATCCAGCATATTTATCTAGTTTGGGTGTTGACGATATTACGAAGTTAAGAAGTGAAATTGAGGGCTACCATGCTAATCTGGCAGTAGATGCTCATTTGGAAAGTTCTTTCAAAGGATTGAATTTGAAAAAGGAAGATGGACAGGATTATATTAGTGATTTCGAATTTGAGAGCAAAGACATGGGAATCGCAGGTTACGGCTTCGGTATTGACTTGGGAGCGTCTTACAAGATTATGGATAATCTGACTGTATCTGCTTCTATTTTGGACTTGGGGTTTATATCATGGTCGAAAAGTAGCACTCAAATAGCTAATGCTAAAGCAGCAGGCATTGATATGAAGGGAAGTGACTACACATCAGGTATTGATCCTAATAATATCCCCTGGAAGTATTACTGCTATTGAAAATAACATAAAGGATTTGCAGACGGATGCTAATGGATATATGGAGCGTGTTAGTGGCGGTGACGTACTTGACTATGAAATGTTGCAACTTAGAACGGAAGAAGCAAGCAAGTCCCGTAAATCTCGTCTTGCTTCTACCCTAGTATTAGGTGCAGAATATGGATTCTTCAATAACAAATTAGCAGTAGGTGTATTGTCAACAACTCGTTTTGTACAGCCTGATGCTCTTACAGAATTAACATTCTCTGCAAACTACCGTCCGAAAAGCTGGTTCAATGTAGCACTTAGCTACTCAGCTATCCAGTCAGCAGGTAAATCTTTCGGTCTGGGTCTGAAATTAGGTCCTCTGTTTGTCGGAACTGACTATATGTTCTTAGGTAAGAACTCTAACTCTGTGAACGGATTCGTTGGAGTTTCTATTCCGTTGGGCGGAAGAAAAGCAAATAAAGAAGGATAAGATATTTTAATTTCTCTCTCTAAACATTCTCTTTTAATTAATTCTCTATCGAATAAAAAACGTATAATTTACAGCTTACCGTCTTAGAGTCCTCTAAAGGATCACAGATGGTGAGCTGTTTTTTGTATTAGAACCATTTTATCTTCCGGAATATCACAAATGCAAGAGTTGACAATCCAATGGAGAAGAGTACAATCAAAGAGAAAGCGAAGGGTACCTCTTCCAGATGAATATCCACATTCATACCATAGAAACTGGCAATCAATGTCGGGAGCATCAGGACGATGGATAAACTTGTCATACGTTTCATGATCGTATTCACGTTATTGGAGATAATAGAGGCAAAAGCATCCATTGTTCCCGTGAGAATATCACTGTAAATATTCACCGTGTTAAGTGCCTGTTTCAATTCGATAATAACATCCTCCACAAGTTCTGTGTCCAAATAATCCGTATCCTGGAAGATAGTTCTTAACTTTCCTATCATTACTTCATTTCCGCGGATGGAAGTGTTGAAGTAGACAAGTGTTTTCTGCAGTCTCATCAGCCGGAGCAGGTCCTCGTTGCGGATGCTTCGCTCCAGTTCCTTTTCTGCGGCGCTGATGTCTATGTTTATCTGCTTTAGATACTTCAGGAACCACACGGCAGAAGAATAGATGATCCGGAGAATCAGATCCAGTTTGTTGCGCACAACAATCCCTTTTCGGCGGGTGTGTTCAATAAAATCCGGTAATAGATCAGTGTTATGATAACAGACGGACACAATGATCTCATTGTTGGTGATGATACCAATTGGTACGGTGCTGAAAGGCAGAGTGCTGTTTTGCGCAATCTGTACAGGGATACGAAGAATGGTCAATAACCAGTTACCTTCCGTATCCGTACGCGGACGTTCGTCCGTATCGGCTATGTCATTAAGAAATGATTCGGGTACGTTGAGAGTTTGAGTTAGAAATTCAAAGTCATCGTTATTCGGGCATACTACATTTACCCAGCTGTTAGGAAGCCATTGAGCTTTTTCCACAAAGCCAGCTTCACAATAAAGATACGTTCTCATCTTATTGCCTCCTTTCGTTTGTTTGACACGAGCAGAGGCATCAGGTTTCAATGACTCTGTTCGCTTTAATTAATACTAGTTGTGCACGTTCGCGGGTTTGAATCGTCCATATTTCTATGATTTTATTTTTAAAGCGATGCAAAGGTACGGAAAAATGAAGTAGGTTCCGCCTTTTGTATCGTGTTTTTCGATCAATATATTGAAAGTACTTTTACAAAGTAAGAAAAACATCCATAGCCTGGTGCACTTCTGCCCTGTAACTTAACATAGATTAAACGTTTACGTAACCATCTTTTTGTACCTTTGCGCCCGAAAATCAGAGTGATAATTTAAATATTGAAATATTATGAGTAAGAAAGCCCTTTTAATGATCCTCGATGGTTGGGGATTAGGTGACCAAAAGAAAGACGACGTAATCTTCAACACGCCCACTCCTTACTGGGATTATCTGATGACTACTTATCCTCACTCTCAACTTCAGGCAAGCGGTGAAAACGTAGGTTTGCCCGACGGACAGATGGGTAACTCGGAAGTAGGTCACTTGAATATCGGTGCCGGACGCGTGGTTTATCAGGATTTGGTAAAAATCAATCGTGCATGTGCTGATAATAGCATCCTGAAAAATCCTGAAGTCGTTTCTGCTTTCTCTTATGCGAAAGAAAACGGAAAGAGTGTTCACTTTATGGGGCTGACTTCTAACGGTGGCGTACACAGCTCACTCGTTCATCTCTTCAAACTTTGCGATATCGCTAAAGAATATAACATCGACAATACATTTATCCACTGCTTCATGGATGGTCGTGACACTGACCCGAAGAGCGGTAAAGGCTTTATCGAAGAACTTTCTGCACACTGTGAGAAATCTGCAGGCAAGATTGCTTCTATCATCGGCCGTTATTACGCTATGGACCGTGACAAACGCTGGGAACGTGTAAAAGAAGCTTATGACCTGCTTGTAAACGGCATAGGTGAGAAAGCTACCGATATGGTTCAGGCCATGCAGGACTCTTATAATGCAGGTGTTACAGATGAATTTATCAAACCGATTGTGAATGCCAACTGCGACGGAACAATCAAAGAAGGTGATGTGGTTATCTTCTTCAACTACCGTAATGACCGTGCCAAAGAGTTGACTGTTGTATTGACTCAACAAGATATGCCGGAAGCCGGTATGCACACTATCCCGGGCCTGCAATATTACTGTATGACTCCGTACGATGCTTCTTTCAAGGGTGTTCATATCCTGTTTGACAAAGATAATGTATCTAATACATTGGGCGAATATCTTGCTTCTAAAGGCTTGAGCCAACTTCATATCGCTGAAACAGAAAAGTATGCACACGTAACATTCTTCTTCAATGGTGGACGTGAAACTCCGTTTGACAAAGAAGATCGTATTCTTGTTCCTTCTCCCAAAGTGGCTACTTATGACTTGAAGCCGGAAATGAGCGCTTTCGAAGTAAAAGACAAACTGGTGGCTGCCATCAACGAGAACAAATATGATTTCATCGTAGTGAACTTCGCTAATGGTGACATGGTAGGTCATACCGGTATTTATGAAGCAATCGAGAAAGCTGTTATTGCTGTAGATGCTTGCGTGAAAGATGTAATTGAAGCTGCCAAAGCACAGGATTACGAAGCAATTATCATTGCTGATCATGGTAACGCTGACCACGCTTTGAACGAAGACGGCACTCCGAACACTGCTCACTCTTTGAACCCTGTTCCTTGTGTTTACGTAACTGAGAACAAAGCTGCGAAAGTAGAAAACGGTCGTCTGGCAGATGTTGCTCCGACTATTCTCAAGATTATGGGGCTGGCTGTTCCGGCTGAAATGGACGGAAAAGTGTTGATAAATTGAGAATTGAGAATTAAAAATTAAAAAATGATAGCTAAGAATAATGCTATTCATGTTAAATCGTATGCGTTTGCTATTCGTATAGTAAACGCATACAAGTTTTTAGTAGGATCTGAAAAAGAGTTTGTTTTATCAAAACATTTATTTCTCAATTTTTAATTCTCAATTTAAGATGATACAAATAGGTGATGTAGTAGTATCTCTTGATGTATTTCAGGAGAAGTTTCTTTGCGATCTGGGTGCCTGTAAGGGTGCTTGTTGCATTGAAGGTGATGCCGGTGCTCCGGTAGAGCTGGATGAGGTGATGGAGTTGGAAGAAGTTTTGCCGGTTATCTGGGACGAACTGGCTCCGGAGGCACGTGCGGTGATTGAAAAGCAAGGAGTGGTATATACGGATCAGGAAGGTGATTTGGTGACTTCTATTGTCAATAATAAGGACTGTGTGTTTACTTGTTATGATGAGAACGGTTGTTGTTATTGCGCAATCGAAAAGGCCTATCGAGCGGGAAAGACTGCTTTCTATAAACCGGTGTCCTGCCATCTTTACCCTATCCGGATTGGAGATTACGGACCTTATAAAGCGGTGAATTATAATCGTTGGGACATATGCAAAGCAGCGGTTTTGCTGGGAAAAAAAGAGAATCTTCCCGTATATCAGTTTCTGAAAGAGCCTTTAATCCGTAAGTTCGGTGAAGAATGGTACAAAGAACTGGTTACTGTTGCCGAAGAACTGAAAAAGCAACAATATATTTAAATTCTCTTCCGGTTCTTGCGTATGCAATATACTTGATATAGTAAAATACACAATGCGATTATTATTCCGCATGCCGGTATCATCCATACTTCCGGATGAATAATAATCAAGAAGATACAAGTGGCGATCACACAGGAAGTCAATACAATAAGAAACAACCTGATCTTTGCAAATAATGGATTAGGAGCAGTAGTTTTCATTTTCATAGTTATGTTTTCTTTGCTTTTTATGCAAGATAGTGATTTTGTATGGAAAACGTTTCTGCTGTTAGCTTTTATTAAGAGATAGGCAGTTGAACTATTCGAACATAAAGACCCTTTGGGCAAAAGAAAAACGCCGATCGAAGGATGTTCCTTCGCCATCGGCGTTTCCTCGTTGTAAGATGTGAGGTTGGTTTATAAAACGTAATTATTTAAATTATGTGTCGATATTTGCATACGTTGCATTTTCTTCAATAAACTCGCGGCGTGGTCCTACATCTTCACCCATTAACATAGAGAAGATATAATCGGCTTCTGCAGCGTTGTCAATATTTACTTGTTTCAACATACGGTTTTCGGGGTCCATAGTTGTTTCCCACAATTGCTGTGCGTTCATTTCACCCAAACCTTTGTAGCGCTGTGTATGAACAGCACTTTCCGAACCGCCACCGTAAGTATCGATAAACTTCTGGCGTTGTGCATCTGTCCAGCAATACTCTTCTACTTTACCTTTTTTGCAGAGGTAGAGCGGGGGAGTAGCGATGTACAAATAGCCATTCTGAATAATCTGTGGCATATAGCGGAAGAAGAACGTCATGATCAGTGTGTCGATGTGAGAACCATCGACGTCGGCATCGGTCATGATGATGATCTTGTGATAGCGCAGCTTTTGGATATTCGCTTCTTTGCTGTCCTCGTCAGTTCCGATAGTAACACCGAGGGCTGTGTAGATGTTACGGATTTCATCACTTTCCAAAGCCTTGTGATACATGGCTTTCTCTACGTTCAGAATCTTACCGCGCAATGGGAGGATAGCTTGGAACATACGGTTACGTCCCTGCTTGGCAGTACCACCTGCCGAATCTCCCTCGACGAGGAATAATTCACATTTCGTTGCATCCTTATCCGAACAGTCAGCCAATTTACCTGGTAGACCGCCTCCTGACATTGGGGACTTGCGTTGTACCATTTCACGGGCTTTTCTTGCTGCATGACGTGCGGTAGCGGCGAGAATCACCTTGTCTACAATCGTTTTTGCTTCCTTCGGATGCTCTTCCAGATAATATGCCAATACTTCCCCCACTGCCTGGTCGACAGCGCCCATCACTTCGTTGTTACCCAACTTCGTTTTAGTCTGTCCTTCAAACTGTGGCTCTTGCACTTTTACGGAGATAACGGCAGTCAAACCCTCGCGGAAGTCATCTCCCGAGATTTCAACCTTCACTTTTTCCAGCATCTTGCTGTCTTCGGCATATTTCTTCAACGTACGGGTCAGCGCACGGCGGAAACCTGCCAGGTGTGTACCACCTTCAATGGTGTTGATATTGTTAACGTATGAGTGAACGTTTTCGGAGAATCCGGTATTGTACATGATAGCCACTTCAATAGGGATTCCCTGTTTTTCCGAGTTCAGATAGATAACGTCGTTAATCAAGTGCTCGCGTGAAGACTCGATAAAACGTACAAACTCTCTCAAGCCTTCTTCTGAATAGAACTGCTCACCCTTGAAGCTTCCGTCTTCGTTCACAACTCGACGGTCGGTCAGGGAAATACGGAGACCAGCGTTCAGATAAGCTAATTCACGCAGGCGTGAAGCCAGAATCTTGTAATCGTATACCGTTTCTGTAAAGATGGTATTGTCCGGCCAGAATTGTTGGCGGGTTCCCGTGATGTCGGCTGTACCGACTTCTTTTACAGAGTAAAGCGGTTTACCGATCTCGTACTCCTGCTGGTAGATTTTGCCATTACGGAATACTTGCGTAGTCATGTGGGTAGACAGCGCATTTACGCAAGACATACCTACACCGTGCAAACCTCCGGATACCTTGTAAGATCCTTTGTCGAATTTACCTCCGGCGTGCAGTACAGTCATGGCAACTTCCAGTGCCGACTTCTTTTCTTTCTCGTGATAGTCCACCGGAATACCGCGTCCGTTGTCCTGTACTGTGATTGAATTGTCTTCGTTGATTATTACTTCGATATGGTCGCAATATCCGGCCAATGCTTCGTCGATAGAGTTGTCAACGATTTCGTATACCAAATGGTGAAGTCCCTTGACGCTGATGTCACCAATGTACATCGCAGGGCGTTTTCTTACTGCTTCAAGACCTTCCAATACCTGGATACTATCCGCAGAATAAGACCCGTTATTGGGAGTGATTTGTTCTTCGCTCATAATTGCCTTTCTAACTTTAATAACAGAGCAAATATAGTGAAAATTGTCGACTTGACGAAGAATAATCAGTGAAAAATAAAGAATGTGAGTGGATTCTCCGCTATCTTGATAAGTTTGATATTCAATGGGTTATAAACAAGAAAGGCCGAACTTAAAAGTTCAGCCTGGATGCTATGTAGAATTATAAAATTCTTTCTATTAAGCGAGCTTGTTGATGTAAAGAGCTAACTTAGATTTCAGATTGCTAGCTTTGTTCTTGTGAATAATATTCACCTTAGCCAACTTATCCAACATCTTTGTAATGCCTGGGTACATTGCAACTGCTTCTGCTTTATCAGTAGTTGCACGAAGCTTTCTAACAGCATTTCTCATGGTCTTGCCATAATATCTGTTGTGAAGTCTTCTAGTCTCTTCTTGTCTGATTCTTTTCAGTGATGATTTATGATTTGCCATCTCGACTAATCTATTTTTTTAGTTCTTTATTCTTTTAACTTGTAGCCCGTGGGGGAATCGAACCCCCCTTTCAAGAATGAAAATCTTGCGTCCTAACCGATAGACGAACGGGCCATCCTATTGTTGCATTTCTGCGTTTTGCTTTCTCGAATCTGTATTTGTTTCTCGATTGCGGATGCAAAGGTAGGAACTTTTTTGAAACTGACAAATGATTCATAGGAAAATTTTCGTGGAATATGCGTTTTTTTTCAAATTGACCATTCTTTTATCTTGATATTCAATGAAATAGAATGCTTTACTTTTTATAAAAAAACTTCTTTCCGGTAAAAAAACTGGAAGGTGTCCTCTTTCATATACCTTATTATATTATAATGAACTAAAAAGGCTACTTATTTGTGATTTCTCTTGTAACAAAAAAAGTGCATTCTCTCCTCGCTTGGACAGAATGCACGAAACACAAACAAAACAAACAATTTTAATAAAACGATATTTTCTTTGAAAAATCGTTTTATTAAGATGCTACATGTAGTGGGAAACATTACATGAGCAGAGGGCAAAAGAGCCCGCTAGGGTACTTCGCAGTAGCCTTTGTAAATACATCTCACCTAAATATTGTTCACATACTATTTCGCCATACGTTTTTAAGACTCCAGTTCGGAGTTGTTCAGGCGTATAATCCATCCGTTAACTTGCATTCTTGGGCATATCTTCGGAATCCCGGTATCCGATGACTGGATAAAGAACAAAAGCGTATATGAGTCCTGACGGTCGAGATACTCCTGGTCACTCATTTCACCTATATCATTGTAGATTTTGGATAACAACAGATATTGGGTGAGTGGGAGACGAAGAATGTTCTGGCCGCTTGGTATATGTTTGATCGATAAGGTTGTCTGATCCCCTTTCATGATACGTAATGTATTTAATCTCGCATGAATGACCGGAGTTTGCTCGGACATTACAGCCACTTCCTTCTGATATGGAAGATAGTAGACTGGAGTTGTACCGACCGGTGTGTTTGTGTAGTCTATTATTCCGTTGCCAGATTCTAGCGTAAAGGAAAAGTCCTCTTGGCGTAGAGGAGCATTTGCTTCATCTTGAAGAATGCATGAGAAATAATTAGTATCTTTCACTAAATTGGCGGTAATAACCTGATATTTTTGACTAATAGTAATATTTTCAAGGCTACTGTAAAAGAGTGCATTCAGTTTCCTGTCCGACTGATTCTTATTGTCGCATGCCAGTGATATATTCAGGGACCTTCGTTCCGTTTGTCCGGCTTTGAGATTAGGGAGCTGGTACATATGGTTGGATGTCCCTCCCCATATAAGCAGACGATAAGTTCCTTCGGGAAATGGTACTTTTACCATACAGTAGCCTTGATGTAATGTAATGCTGTCTACGTCCACTCGATCCACATATTTATCATCCTTGTCGAAAGCAAGGATGGTAATATCGCTTACTTGTGTGGAGGCAGCGTCCACATCTAGTATATTATAGGTATACGAGATTTTCAGCCAAGTCCCGGAAGGGCAGTCTGACAAGTCGTCGTTCACCCAGTCACAGGATGAGAACAAGGCGATGGCACTGATAATATAGAGTAAAAATGGACGCATTTATAATAAATTTAGTTCGGGTGGCCAATACTTATTCAAGTTCTACATCTTGATTACGTACGGCCCACGGAAAAACATTGAAATTGATGTCTAGTTCGGCTTTATATTCATCCGGCTGATCCGGGTCGATGAAAGGTTCGCCGCTACCGAGTCCTGCAATTTTGTTGACTGACAATCTGTATATATTGTTGCGTACGATACCGAATTCCATAACACCCATTTCCGGAGAATTATTATCAAGGTGTTTGATCCAGTAATTGTAATAACAAGAGTAGTTTTCCGTTTTCTTGAAACGTTTGATACTATATCGGGCTAGTTCTTCTGTTGTCGAGTTGTCAGTGACATCATTGGGCAAATTATTAAGGACTAGTTTACGGATTGCATCTACGCTGGTATAAAAGTTGTAATTGAAGTAGAACATATTAGTCGGCCAGTTGGACTGATTGCTAACTACATCGCCATTTTCATTGAAAACGCGGTCGGGGGCAATATCCATGTTGGCTTTGAACATAACTCCCGTGCTGTATGCGTTCAGTTGGGCGTCAAGGAACATACAGTTTTCCAGGCAGTAGATATGTGACCAACTGTTAGCTTGCGCCATACCTGCCCAGTTGCCGTCGTTGATATCCAACTGTACTAGAGCTTGTGCAAAGAAACCATCGGCGTTTGTAAAGTCCCCGGCATTCTCCACTGTTTTCTTGAAGAAATAAGGATCGATAACATAACCATTGTTGTCGTTGATATCACCGAAGTTTTCATCAGTATATGAATCTGGTTCCTGGAAACTGTTCAGTACCGCTGTATGGCGGAAAGTATAGAACTGGGTTGCCAGGTTCAACATTCTGAAATTGTTCAGTTTGATTGTACAGTAGGTCTTTCCGGCTGGGTCTGTTAGCGGGAAAGTTTCCTGTGTTTGAGTCAGTTCGACTTTGGCAACCACGCGTTCGAGACCAATAGATACACTGGTCACTTTATCGGAATCTGTAGGTTTCTTCACTTCAACGTTCAGATTGGCAGCTCCACGATTGGTCATAACGAAACCGTTTTCGGGTACGCTTGGAATTTTTCCTGCACTGTAAGTAACGGCATCAACTGCATTCAGAAAAGCCTCTTGTGTGCTGATATTTCCAGTGATTGCTTTTCCGTTAGCTATGGCAAAGATGTTATAAGTTCCCGGATTTACAGTGATTTTGTCAGCGGTGTACTGTATGTTTTGACCGCTCGTAACTGTCCGGTTGATGTTCTTCAGTTCCTGCTGATCTTTGAGCGTTTTTGTGGTCGAGTCAAATAGATAAACTGTGAGACTCTTTACCGCATATTCTTCTTTCGAACCTTCGGTGGTAACGCCGGACGATTCGGCACTTCGGCTGGTAGCAACGTTTGGAATCTCGAAGAACAAGGCGAGATTACCATTTGACTCTGAATGAGTGTCATCGGCGATGACCACATCTGCATCATTGATGCAACTGTACTGTGTGACTGCCGCGAATAAAAGCAGTGACATTAATTTACTGAATCTTTTCATTTTACATTTGATTTTAATGAGTATTTATTTTAATTCAAGGACTAATTGCAGATTATTATCCGCTTGTGATAGTCCTGCTTTTTGAGCTTGTCTGAATAAGTACTCTGCTTCCTCATAGTTATTTTTAAGAAAGCATAGAACTCCTTTTGCTAATATTGTTTCCGGTACTTCCGGAGCTTTTTCCAGATAAGTGGCAGCTGTTTGGACGTCTCTTTGCATCAAGGCTATACAGGCGGCATTCAAGTTGGCTGTGGGATTATCGGGAAATAGTTGTACGGCAGTCATGAAAATCTGATTATAAGTTTCGCTTCCAGGTGTACTGGCAAGTGCGAGACGAAACATTTCTTCAAGACTCAAATTTTTAGGGTTTGTAGTAAAGACTTTCCGGGATTCTGCAAGAGTAAACGGGCGTACACGATATTCAATAGTGTAGTCGGAATGTCTAAGTAGAGTAAACCAATGCTTCAGGACAAAAGCGTAGAATGCAGGGAAGTGTTTTTTTAACTTTCTCTCCTTGCTGTCGGGGTGAATGTCGCTTGTTATGGTTTTTATTATCGCTTCTTTCTCTTGAAAAGTCGTATCACAGAGAAGAGCTTCAAATCCTTCCCAATCTTCGGGAGTATAGTCTGTCCGGATATGCGCTCCGTCGAATGCATATAGCTGATTTACATACTCTTTCACAGATTGAGTACGTTCACGGGCCAACTTCTCATTGAGTCGGTAAGGTCCGTCGGGTGAAGCGTAGCCGTGAATGCTGATGTGTGTGATGGTAACGTTGGTGTCATTTTTAATGGTGTTGATTGTTTCAATAATTTTATTCAGTTCTACTGTATTGTTGCTGTATGTTTCGTATATAGCAGTCACATTGACAGGAAAATCAATAAACGCACACCCTTTTTCTTCTCTGATTTTCGAGGTTTCCACTTGGGGAGTCAGGAATACGAGTTGTGGAATAGGGGTTGGCTGTGGGTGTAAACGGGCGATACAAGTGAAATTTTCTTCACCCGGAATCCCACAGCCACAGCTTTTCTCAACGAGTGAGAGAGTGGCATGATTCATCCAACTTTCGAAAGGTACAGATTGCAGATAATGCATTGTCTGCCGACTTCCGTTTTTTCTTTGCAATGCTTCGGCTTCTCTTTCCTTCTTGCCGGCTTCGCGCAAAAATATGATGTGTTGTTTTCGGCTGTTGATATAGATCGGTGGTAATTCCAACCGGTGTTCCAGACTGTCACTGACAACAGGTATCAATGTCATTGATTCATTGGGCAGGAAGTCACGAGTGACTTCTATTCCAATAGAAACCAGTAATTCTTTCCCGGCCTTGTGCAGGCTGGAGGAAGTGGCTCGAACAGTGCCATCATCTCCTGCTACAGGTGTCTGTGCCTGAAGAGAAAGAGATAAGATGGCTGCAATGATAAAAGTTCCTCCTGTTTTCATAATTTTACAACTAAATGACTCCTTATCCGTAACAAAAGCAATCATAACTCACCATGGATAAATTCGTGAAATGATTCCTTGCTGCTGCAATGCTTTCAATATCTTCATGTCCTTTATTGATCTGCTGATGCCTCCATGTCCTAGATAATATACTCTCCATGGGGTAGAACGGCATTGACGTGCTATTCGTATGTAGATACTTCTTTTTCTGGAGAACCAGACTTTCCATAAACTTTTCATCCTGTTTTATTTTAAAATAGATAAACTAAACTTATTGAAGCCTTACTAGGCCCTATGTAATGATAATCACCTTTGTCCCGTAATCCGGCGCATTTCTTGACGCAGTTGTATTGCTTGTAGCGGATAAAATCGTATCCTACTCCCAGACTTGTTTCTATATTCCAATGATCATTCAGCATCCAGTGATATCCGGCACTGATACCTCCGCCTGCCAGCCATCCTTCATATCTGTACTTTTTCAACCCGGCGAATATACCGAAAGGCAGTTTTTTCCCTCCGATATTGAATTGTGCCCCATTGAGGTAAGTACCCCAGAAAAAGCCGTTAAACTTCTGGCAAGTCCAGTATTTATATTCTGGTTGTATCAGCCAATAGCGGTTCACATATTTCTCTTCCCGTTTCCATGGTCGCAGACTGCCGGTCAGTTCAACTGTGCTTTTATTTCCGATGGCATATGAGACTCCGACCTCGAGAGCCCCCTCTATTGCACGAAGCGCATTCACCCTGACTGCTACTTTCTGTGAGTGACAGTGGAGCCAACCAACTGATAAGAACAGGAATAAGAATAAGAAATATTTCATTGTATCTGCTCGTTAAGGACGTTTATTATTTTCAAAAAATACATTCAGATTGTAAGAAGCCTCTTCTGACCCTTCTGTCTTAGCGGCCTTTAACATACGAATGCCTTCGTATGTGTTTCCAGTCATTAGCTCATATACACCCCGGCAATTCTTGTAAGCAAGGTTGTCATGAGGAGCCATCGATAAAAACTTGCTTATTGATTGAGTATTTCCTTGTTCGATGGCGGCAGCGGCAGCGTTCAGGTTGGCGATGGGGTGTACAGGATACAGTTTGACACTGATGTTAATAATTTGGTAAAACTTGGCTTTGTTATCTGCATATGACAGAGCTACGGTATAGAGTTCGCGGAGCGACAACATTTGTGGATTGACGTCAGCCATAATCTTAGCCTCTTCAAGATTAAAATTCAACTCTTTCTGATTTCGTATATCTACATCATCCGTAGCCGGAGAAACATACGAACCTTTATATTTCATTTTTGTGGTTGTCGTATCGGCCTGAGACGTGTTTTCTGCTGTTGACGTAGCCTCGTCCGGATTCTTTTGGAGGGATGGGAGTGCAGCAGGTTGAGATGTAATGAGTAAAGTGTCTTTCAACGCTTGTTCGCTTTCAGGACGGATGATTGTTCTCCGAAGGAGGAGAGTTGCGTGGTTCATCCAATCTTCTGCGGGCAACGAAGTCCGGTAAGCGATGGTGCGGGAATGACTTTCGCCGATACCGGCAACGAGGTAGGTTGCATCCTCTTCTTTATGCCCGCTTTTTTTTCGTAATATCTGGTTGCGCAGATATAATTTCTGTTTTTGTTTGCCGTTCAATAGGATGGAGGGTAGTAAGATTTTCTTTTCCTGTCCGGTTAAGACGGGCGTTAGTCTGACGGCATTTTTAGACTCCATATTTTCTATTTCTACCGATACATCCATGGAGAGTAGTAATGAATCTGCCCGCACTCCGAGAAAGTGTGGAGTAATATCCAGTTTAATGTTTTGTGCCGGGAGTAGATTGCATATCAATAAGCTGAAAAATATGAATGCTTTCGTTTTCATTTTATGTGGTTATTATTAGGTTGATTTATCGGATGAAATATATGATTGATATCCCTGCTTGTGTAGGTCCCCAGTAGTTGCAGCTTGATTTTTCCAATAGGGCTGCACCTTCAGACTGTCCGTAGCGTTTATAATTAAGGTGTGCATATCCGAGTGAGATTCCTGCTTCCAGGTTCCATTGAGGGCTGATCATCCATTGATAACCGTAGGAAATGCCGAAACCCGCCAGATTGCCTTGATATCTGTTATGAGCAATCTGCCTGTTCTCAATACCCAGCATTTTCCCATCGCTGAATCCCCAAGGGAGCATTCCTCCAAAATTGAACAAAGCATAGTGTAGCTGAAAGCCGATAAAATTTCCTGTGAATGCTTCATTAAACCATTTACGGTATTCCGGCTGTAACAGGAAATGTTTCATCTTTTTGTTCCCTCCGAAGTCCCAGGGATTGTAATTGAGAGAAAGGCTGATGGTATGTGTATCGTCACATCGCACTTCTCCTCCCATGTTGAGAGTAGTGGTTAGATCGTAAAGCAGATTGCTTTTAATGGCTATATTTTGTCCGCAAAGGTTTGAAGCAGGCAGAATACATGTAACAAAGGCAATGATGGCTAGCCCATGTTTAATGTTTGCCGCATATCTCCACCTGTTGCTGGCAGCAGGCCTTTCATTTTTACTGATATCGGGTTTGTGTGTCATAATTATTTGTTTATGTGTATCTGTTACTTCTTAGGTAACGGAACTCCTGTTTAATGACAGGAGCACATGGGGGAAAAGTAAAAAAGACAGTGGTCTTTTATTGATATACGTCTCTGGAAGCTTTCGGACAGAAAAAACGGTCCGATGATTGGCAATAGATAGTTGGAACATGAACTAAAAGTGATTCGTGTTCTCATATCTTATTTTATTCTTCGGAAGAAGTTGAATAAAATAATCTATAATTAATTTGGAATGTAATACTCTTTTTATATATCTTTGTGCAGTATTTATGTCCGTTACCTAAGAAGTAATGGATAAGGTAGATTGCTGATAGATAGCTGCTTATATTTTATTGATGACTTGTGCTGTAAGATTCTACGTAAAAACAATTCAATTGGTTGGCTTCTGTTCTTTTCTTCAAACCAAAACCTTTCAGATAAGTTTGTGTGGTTTTTATTGATTTATGTCCTAATGATTCACTGATCATTTCAATAGGGATTCCCTGGTATTTGGCATTTGTTGCCCAAGAATGCCGGATAGTATATGAACTGACAGGTGATTTTAGGTTTAGCTCTTTTGACAGGCTTTTCAATTGATTGTTGAATCGGCGGAGGGCTGACTGATATTCCTTATATATGCTTTCTTCTTTTCGTCTCTTATCTCCTTTCATTATATTAAATAGGTAGTCTGGGCAATCTTCTCTCGGCGGATTGTTGTTACGCAGTCTGTTTATCTCTTTCTTGGAGGTGTCCAGGATTTCAAGGCTTATTGGTGTGCCTGTTTTTATGCGATTGTATCTAAGGATTCCGTGTTCCAATGCCGATTTTTCTAAATGTGCGAAATCAGAGAACGGCATACCGCAGAATTGGAACATCAACCGTGCGATAGCTTGCGTACGACTTAAGTGTTGGGATTGAGGAGCTTTGTAGAGAAGTGTATGCAGTTCGCTGACAGGGAGTGCCCTTTTCTGCCGTACATCTACGCCAGTGTATACGTCGCGAAACAACCGGGGGATGAAGCGGGCTATACCTGCCTCCACACCACGGTTATAGATGCTGCGCAACATACGCATATAGGTCGAAACAGTGTTTGGTTTCAACCCATGTTCGTGGAGATGCTGTCCGTATCGTCTCAAACTATCGCGGGTGACCTGTCCGAAAGCTATGCCGGGAGTACCGCAGAACCTCGTGAATGAAAGAATTGCATTCTTATACACATGTGCTGTCGAATAACGACCTTCTTCCTGTAAATTCCGGATGTATGCTTTGGCGCATCCGGTAAATCCGTTTTTATTACTTTTTCGTTTCATAAGCTTGTTTATCTTTACTTGTTATTCAGGGACTATAACAAAAGTAGTTATCTTTTTTGTTGTTAATGCCTTTAAAAACTCTCTGATTACTATCTATTTTTTGTAGTTTTGCTTCGGATTGGAAACGAGGTTATTTGGTTATGTTGCAAAAAACGAAAGGAATAGTTCTTCATACATTAAAATACAATGATACTTCTATCATTGTAGATATGTATACAGAGTTGTCCGGCAGGGCTTCTTTCCTTGTAACAGTACCCCGTTCACGGAAGGCGGCTGTAAAATCCGTACTTTTCCAACCGTTGTCTTTTATCGAGTTCGAGGCCGACTATCGGCCCAATGCAACACTCTATCGTGTGAAGGAAGCGAAATCCTTTTATCCATTTTCTTCCATACCTTATGATCCGTATAAGTCTTCGATGGCACTTTTCCTGTCGGAGTTTCTTTACAGGGCTATCCGGGAGGAGGCGGAGAACCGTCCGTTATTCGCCTATCTGCAACATTCTATCATTTGGCTGGACGAGTGTGGAGAGGGATTTGCCAATTTCCATCTGGTTTTCCTGATGCGTCTTTCGCGTTTTCTGGGGCTTTACCCGAATCTGGAAGATTATCATACCGGCGATTACTTCGATTTATTGAATGCCTGTTTCACTTCCATTCGTCCCCAGCTACATTCTTCTTATATCAATCCTGAAGAGGCCGCCCGTCTCCGTCAGTTGATGCGCATGAACTATGAGACCATGCATCTTTTCGGTATGAGCCGTGCGGAGCGTACTCGCTGCCTGACGATCATGAATGATTATTATCGTTTGCATCTGCCGGACTTTCCGGCATTGAAATCACTGGAGGTATTGAAAGAACTGTTTGATTAATTAGTAACTTCTCTCCATCTGCTTGCTATATATTGTTTTAGCTCCGTTTTAGCGTCCGCCACTGTATATGGTAATTAATCAGGTGATAATAACACTTCTTAATGCGGGTTTGTATGCTGTTCCTGAAAATATATGTTACTTTTGTCCGTAGAGAATAAAAGAGCATGAACAAGAGAGAAAACAATATGAAAAGATTCTTATACCTGACAATCTGTCTTCTTATCCTGGGGGAGTTTTATGGTTGTAACGGAGACGTATTTGTCGACGACTTCCGTCCTTCCGATTCCGAACTGATGTTGGACGGGAACGGGGATGTTGCCACTATTCAATTTGCAGCTGCCAATTGGGATTGGTTAACAATGTATACAGCTTCCGGTTTTCCCTTTCAATATAAAGTATATGATGCGGACAATCGCCAGGTAACAGATGATCAAGGTCCATTGCTGAACGGATTAGGCAAGATTGTGTGTGTCGGGGAGATGATTGATTTCACTATCGAGCGTGTTCATCCCGAAGAAGTGAAGATAACGGTGGGCGAGAATGCCCTTTCCGCTCCTTTTCAATTTCAACTCACGGCAAGCAACGAGTATGAGTGGCAGGAGATACATGTCGAGATCTCTCCGGCAGACAGATATGTAATGGACAGTATTATTTATTCTTTGGATGCATATTCTTACGATCCGGAAAACAAGACAGAGAGAAAAGAAGGCGTCTCCTTTCATAACTTTACAGATGTTTCGTCTACATACACGTTTTTTCCTTTCGAGTCTTTTTACCATTTTATGAGATTCAAAAGCGATGTGCCCGAAGCTTTTCAGCTACTGGGCAAAGCCGGTCTGACGGTGGAAATACCAAGCATGAAAGACGGATATTTAGGGATGAACGGTAAACGGGTGTCGTTCATTTCTGCACAACAAATGTTGTCTTGCCCCAGTACGGAACAGGAAGAAGACATAGTCCCTCCCCGAACTGCTCGAACCTATACCTTATGGATGGTGTATGATTGGTTGGAAACGCGATATACCCTCTATGTTTCTCATCCCAAAACCAAGAAACAACGAATCGTAAGCGGTACGTTACATAGCGAAATGCCTGTAAAATATCACATAACACACAGGGATGTTCCTCTCAACAACTAACCTTTCAATAACTAGCATATTAATGATTAGAAATAGAAACACCATACGGTTGCTGTGCCTCCTTTGCCTCCTGGTACATCCGGCAATCAACGTAAATCTGGAAGCCCAGACAATCATCGGACAACGGAACGACAGCGTCAGCCATCCCTTGATCCGCCATCAGCTCGGCTTTGACATCCGTCCGGGCTATATCGTCTCCACCCATAGTTTTCTGCAAGGAGACAATGCGCAACAAAAGAAAATCGACCAATCGCTTTCTTTCCATTTCAAGTACGCTTTCAGATTCGGCAAAGAATCCAATCTAGGCAGGCTCTTTCCTCATACCTATCAGGGTATTGGCGTTTCCTACCATACCTTCTTTAGTCCCGTTGAATTGGGAAATCCGGTGTCGGTATACGCTTTTCAAGGGTCACGTATCGCGCAACTGTTGCCCCGCCTATCGCTCGATTACGAATGGAACTTCGGAGCTTCTTTTGGCTGGAAGAAATATGGCGAACTATCCAATCCGCAAAACGTGTTGGTTGGCTCCAAGATCAATGCATACATCAATCTCGGCTTTTTGCTGAACTGGCAAGTTCACAGGTATTGGAAACTGGCGGCAGGCGTAGATCTCACCCATTTCTCCAATGGAAACACGCATTATCCTAATGGCGGTCTTAATGTTATTGGAGGAAGAGTCGGCATCGTACGTACTTTGGGCGCGGATGAGGCGCCCGGTTCCATCACTCCCGGACGGCTCTTTATAAAGCCTCACGTCAGCTATGACTTGGTGATTTACGGAGCCACCCGCAAAAGAGGACTGATTGGAGACGATGTGTCGAGTCTGATTCCCGGTTCGTTCGGCGTGGCGGGCATCAATTTCGCTCCGATGTATAATTTCAATAACTATTTTCGGGCAGGGCTTTCTGCAGATGCGCAATATGATGAGAGTGCCAATCTTAAGGAGTATAGAGTGGGCGAGTTCTACTCGGGTGATTTGAAGTTTCATCGTCCTCCTTTCCGTAAGCAATTTGCCATGGGGTTATCTCTTCGGGCAGAACTGGTGATGCCTGTTTTCTCTATCAATGTCGGCGTCGGTCGGAACCTGATATACAGTGGGGATGATACAAAAGGGTTCTACCAGATTCTGGCTCTCAAAACTTATGTCACCCGGCATTTGTTTTTGCACGTGGGATATCAGTTGAGCAAGTTTAAAGACCCCAGCAATCTGATGCTGGGACTTGGATATAGATTCCATGACAAACGATGAAAGGGCAATCTTCGTTTGTTAATAACCTCCTTTTTCAATTTAATTAAAATGTAAGTCCTCCTAATTGGATTATTCCATTGTCCTTCCAAACATGATTCACTTTTACTTCTGTGATACCGGCGTCAGGATATCGTTGCTGATATTCTGATGTTTTATCACTCTGTAGAATATATCCGTATGACATTTTTGTAGCAAATTTAAAACCGAATTTCTCTGTTTTATCGTCATACATTAGGGTTAAAGAGGTAATCTTTTCAGGTTCGTACGACTGCTCTTCAGAACAACTGTATGAAGATACCAATAATTAAAGAGATGTTTATTCCTCTCCTTTTCCCTTAGTTCTACTGGATAATAAAGCTCTTATTTCACATTCACTTCTACGACTGTAAAGACATTATTTGAACGGATATAAAGGTCGAATGTTCCATAAGGTCCGTTGACTATGTCAGGTGCTTTAGTTAGGGTTATTCTTAATTTGTTATTGGCAGATGTTACATTTAATCCTTTTTTTCCTGCACTATGTTCTTTCAAGAAAAACTCAATATTTGGGGGTAATGCTAATTCAACCGTTTCACCTATGTAGTGAAGGCTTCCAATATTATACTTATATGCAGGCAGTTCATTATTGTCAGGGACAACTGGTATGTATTTTACAATTGCACCGATAGTCATGTCGCTATTTAATATTTTAGATACAACATAGGCTTGGTAATAACTTGCTTCTACTTGAATAGCACGATTACCTGACGGAAAATCTATAAGTGTATTTTTATCAAAAATCTGATAAATATGACCCGGCGTAACCGCTACTTCGTGTGTGAGGTTGGTTAGCGAGGGTAGAATATTTGCTCCAACTCCTGCGCCATTTCCTACGTCAGAAATGAAATTAGAAGATGTGACGAAGTTATTAGCTTCATTGATATAAGTTCCTGATTCGCCTAAATAAGTTTTTCCATTGTGCTCATTAAGCATATCTTATAGTATGAAAAGAGATCGTTCATATAAAAAATGGTATCATTTGTATCATTTGTAATTTCAGTATTCAAGAATCCGTCTTTTGAACAAGGGTCTTGTAATAAAAAGTAGACTTTTATATTCTCATTTTTTCTTGTGATCAATTCTTTCCCTTGCATTTGTTTTTCTTCTACAATCGTTTCTCCTGGCTCGATGGAATGAATGAAATGTGATATATCCATTTTATATGAATTTAGAGAGTCGGCATTATTTTCATATTCAAGATTTATAGTGTTTCTTGAATTATTTGTTTTATTATGACAACTGATTAGTGTGAATAAAACAAAGCCAATTGTTATCAATGTAGATATTAATTTGAACATAATTTTAATATGGAATGAGCATTCAGTTTTGATGCTATATTATCAACCTTATCTATTCTTTCAGTACGGAAATGGATTAAACTTATCCTCCGCTTGGCTTTCATTATATATTTCCTTTGTCCCATATGTTGTGGGAAAAGATTCCCAGTCAATTGGGAAAGTATTCCCTTATTTTGTGGGAACAAATTCCCTAAATATATAGGAATACTTTCCCACAATATATGGGACAATCAGAACGAATGCTTATCTTGAACCAAGAAGAGGAAAGGGATGGTATCTGACTATGAGAAAAACATAAGGCAGTTTATTTCAATCTTGCAAAAAATGCGGTGAATCGGGTGAAACTTATGTGAAAGGTAGACCTTCACCCGGAATCCCTTTATTCATCGATGTTTCAGAGTGGTGAAGGTGGTGAATGCCGTATTTAAAGAAAGTTGCAGATGTGTGTAAGATAAAACATCTTGCACACATCTGCAACGGTATCGTGAAAGTTCCGGAAGTTATCCCAAAAGCTCTTTCACTTTTGCAGAAATGGCACGTCCTTCTGCAAGACCTGCTAACTTCTTGGAGGCAACTCCCATTACTTTACCCATATCTTTACCGCTTGTTGCACCTGTTTCAGCAATAATTTCCTTTAAGGCAGCTTCCAGTTCTTCAGCGGTCATTTGTTTCGGCAGGTATTTCTCCATAACGGCTACCTGGCCTAATTCTACGTCAGCCAAATCCTGACGACCTTGTCCGATATAGATTTCAGCAGCATCTTTTCCTTGTTTCACCAGTTTCTGGATAATCTTCAGAGCAGCATCATCTGTCAATATATCGTTAGCTCCCGGGGCTGTTTTAGCTTCGAGGAAGAACTTCTTTATATTTCTCAAAGTTTCAAGGGCTACTTTGTCTTTCGCCTTCATTGCGGTTTTAATGTCTTCGCTGACTTGATCGAATAAATCCATACTATTGTAATTAAAAATTAAAGATTAAAAATTAGATCTGAAGCCTGATTTTGCGAGTTTATAATTTTCGTTCTTAGTTCTTTGTTTAGAACGTAATCACACCGTTGTCATCTGTAGCTTCTTCCGTGGCTACTTCCTCTTCCAGAGCGGCTTTCGTCCGGATTTTGGTAAGAGTAGTCTTATCACGCATATAGGTGGGAGAATCTTCTACCATGGCGATGATGTCGTCGTTGTCCAGATCTTCCGTGTTGAAAAGATAGATGTGGCGGCGTTTGCGGAGGCTCTTGCTTCCGATGTTGCTGGCACTTTCACCGTATGCCTTGCGGATACGTTCCTTGTTCTTTTCTTTTTCCTCTTCCAGTTGCAGTTGGCGTTCTTCCTCTTCCTGGCTGCGTGCAGCGTGCAGGCTGTCCATTCCGGGAACGTCTTCCACACCGAATCCTGTTGCCAATACGGTGATTTTTACTCTTGTTTCCAGTGAGTTGTCGATGGCAACACCCCAAATCACTTCCACCCCTTCGCGGAATTTGCTCATGAACTCGTGTATCTCGTTCATTTCCTCCATCATCAGTTCGGACGACGGGCAGAAAGATACGTTCAACATTACTTTCTTGGCATTGAAGATATCATTGTTGTTGAGCAACGGAGAATGTAGGGCATCGTCGATTGCTTTCGTCACACGATTTTCTCCTTCACCGAATCCGGTACTCATGATTGCTACTCCACCATCTTTCAGGATGGTTTTCACATCAGCGAAGTCAAGGTTGACCGTACCCCGCATGGTGATAATCTCGGCAATGCTCTTGGCAGCAATGGAAAGAGTATCATCGGCTTTGCCGAAGGCGTTCATAAAGGTAAGGTCGGCGTATATTTCACGCAGGCGTTCGTTGTTGATAACCAGTAGGGCGTCAACGTGCTGGGCGATACGTTCAACACCGTCCAATGCCTGGATAATTTTCTTTTCTCCTTCGAAGATAAAGGGAATGGTGACGATACCGACAGTCAGAATATCCATTTCCTTCGCAATGCGGGCGATGACCGGGGCAGCTCCCGTTCCGGTTCCTCCTCCCATTCCGGCGGTGATGAATACCATTTTGGTGCCGTCGTTCAGCTGGTTTCTGATATCTTCTATACTTTCTTCGGCGGCGTCGCGTGCCCGTTCGGGACGGTTGCCGGCTCCAAGCCCTTGCGTGATGCTACGGCCCAGTTGCAGTTTCACCGGGACAGGTGATTCGGCTAGTGCCTGGTTGTCCGTGTTACAAAGAACGAACGTTACATCATGGATGCCTTCCCGGTACATGTGGTTTACAGCGTTACCACCACCACCACCTACACCAATCACTTTGATGATCTTCGGTGAATCTGTCGGGAAATCGAATTGTACTATCTCGTCCATATCTTGATTGAATTATGAATTACGAATTATGAATATTGATTAACAAGCTGCTGAAGGTTACTTCATATCGTCGTCGGAGAAGATTTCTTTCGTCAACGAATCGATCTTGCGTTGAATCCAGCTCGGACCCGCTTCTCTTTTCCGTCTTTCTTTCTCTTCCTTTTCCTTTTGCTTGCGAAGTTTTTCCGCTTCTTTGGCGGCTAACTTGGCTTCCCGCTCTTCTTCCTCTTTCTTGAGACGGGCGATGCGGGCCTGTTCTTTCAGTTCCTGATCGTCCTCAAACATATCTACTGTATGCACTTCCGGCTCCGGTTTGGAGACTGATGGTGCAGGAGCTTGTGGAGCAGTTTCGGTCAGGCAGCAGTTCTGGTTACCTTCAAACAGGAGTCCGAACAAAGTGTTCTGCGAACCGTCTTTCTTCAGTATGTTGCTGGGCGCATGAACCGTATTGCGTGGGAGTTTCGCCATCCGTATCTTTTCTATCTTGCTGCGTTTGCGCAAGGTTTCGTCCAGATTCTTCAGGTTGGCGGCTCCTCCTGTCAGGATGATTCCTGCCAGCAGTTTGTCCTCGTAGCTCGATAGTTGTATCTGGTTCCATACGTTGGCAACGATTTCCTCGACACGGGCTTCGATGATATTGTTAAGATCCGCCACTTTGATGATACGGTTGTCATCATCCAGTTTGCAGGTTGCTTCTTCCTGTTCGGGGTCCTCTTCATAGAGGGCGTCACCGTAGGCTTTTTTCAGGCGTTCGGCTTCTTCTTCCTCCATTTGCAGGGTGGTGATGTCACGCGTGATGCTGTTGCCTCCCAAAGGCAATACTGTCAGGAAGCGGAGAATGTTATTCTTATATACAGAGATGGTAGTTGTGTCTGCTCCGAAGTCGATCAGTGCACAACCCGAACGGCGTTCGCTTTCTGTCAGTACGGCATTTGCGGTTACTAACGGAGCGATCAGTTGGTCGGCAATATCAATTTTAGCCTGTTGGAAACAGTGCTCCAGGTTCTTACGTACGGAAGCACGGGCAACGATATTGAGGAAACGTCCTTCGATGTGGCTTCCTACCAGACCTACCGGATTGGCTTGCAGGTTATTGCCCACCTTATATTCTTGTGGAGCTACGTCCAATATATCCATATCGACCACCGGGATGGCAATGTTCTCATCACCGATAGCGCTTACAAGCTCTTCGGATATGATAGCTTCTTCCTCCAGGTCGCGGCTTACTACATTGCGGACGGTGCGGAGTGATTGTCCGCCGATGCCTACATATACCTTGGCTATTGAGTTTTTCAACTCACCTTCCAGTCTGTTGATGATTGAAGTCAGGCTTTGCGCTGTCTTGTCCAGATTAAAGATTACTCCTTTACGAATGAACGTAGAAGAGTCTTCCTGGGCATACGCTAATACCTGCATGCTTCCGTCACTGTTCTTTCTTCCGGCCACACCGGTTATCTTCGATGAACCAAGTTCAATAGCGGCGATAAATTCTGTTGTTGCCATATATATTTATTTACGATTTTACGATTTACAATTTACGATTGAAAAAAGACTATTCACTCATCACCTATCATCTATCACCTATCATTTATCATCTACTCTCGTTTTGTGCAGATAATCTGGTTGCTGAATTCGAGGTTGATACGTGAATATTTGTTCCAGCCTACCCGGTTGAGTCCTTTTTTGTAGAACTCCTTCAAACGTGCCAGTTTATCTTCAAAATTCTCCAGTTTTCCAAGATAGACCAGATGATCTCCCACACGCGGCACCAATTCGATATTCTGGTCGGGCAACACATGGATCTGCTCTATCTGGGCGTCCCAGAATTTATTATTATGCAAAAATACACCAAACTTATATAAATCCTTCATTGCAAACGACTTTTCTACGTTTCCGGTGACAATTACCCGATGAGCGACACATTTTGCTTCCGGTGGCATGATAGTTCCTTTGTTGTCAAGGTAGTAGTTTTGGCCGTTGGCACTCATGACGCGAAGGATAGGAATACGCTGTGTCACTTCCACGCACACTTTGCCACTGGGTGTTTTGTAGCATTCGGCTTCGTCAATCAACGGATGTTTGCTTAGTTCCCGTTCCAGTGACTTGGTGGAGATGCGTTCCATCTTCTTCCCGATGGGATAGATCCCTTTCTGCTGAAGGATACCTTTCAGCTCTTCTTTGGTGATGAAGCCGGCGTATGCGGTATCCTTGATAACCAATTCCATGTCACGGCAGGTCTGGTCGGCAGGCTTGCGGTTGAAAGCGGTGATAGCTACGGCAAGGTAGGCTATGAGCACCAGCATGACGATGGATAGAAGGATTCTTTTAATCATAATCAAAAATTAAAGATTAAAAATTAAAATGCTTGCACTGTTTCGGACAGGCTGCCGGATGATTATTCATTTATTTATCTTTTTTCTAATAGTTCCTTTATTTCGGGGACATAGTTGTCGATGTCTCCGGCTCCTAAAGTTATTAATACTTCAATGTTTTTATCTTTCAGAATGTTCAGTATCTCTTCTTTTTTGCACATACTTTTTTCGATACCCGGACGGAGATTATCATAAATCAGTTTGCTGGTGACGCCCGGGATTGGTGCTTCACGTGCCGGGTAGATGTCTACCAGAATCACTTCGTCGAGTAGCGACAGGCTATCGGCAAAGTCCTGATAGAAGTCGCGGGTACGGGTATAGAGATGAGGCTGGAAGATGGCTGTGATCTTCTTGTCCTTGTAAAGTTCGCGCATAGACAGCACGCTCTGTTTGATTTCAGAGGGATGGTGTGCGTAGTCACTTAGAAAGACAATCCGGTCGTTCTTGAGTTTGAAGTCGAACCGGCGGTCTACTCCGCGGAAACTTGCCATACCTCTTTTTATCTCTTCATCGGTCACCCCGTTGAGGTGTGCCAATGCCATGGCGGCTACGCCATTTTCTATGTTGATACTTACCGGAATTCCCAGTTGGATGTCGTTGATACGGGTGTCCGGAGCAACAAAGTCGATGAATATCTCTCCGTTTCCGATGCGGATGTTTTCTGCATGGAAGTCGCCTTCGTCACGTGAGTAAGTGTAGACACGAACGCCCGGCTGCACTTTGGGTTGCAGGGAGATGCCTTTGCGGATAATCAGTGCGCCACCCGGTTGGATTAACGTGGTGTAATGTTCGAAACTTTCCAGGTAGGCTTGCTCTGTTCCGTAGATGTCCAGATGATCGGGGTCGGTAGACGTGATTACCGACATATAAGGCGACAGCCAGTGGAAAGAACGGTCGAATTCATCCGCTTCAATCACTGTGTAAGGGCTTGCTTGAGAGAGCAGCAGGTTGGTGCTGTAATTTTTCGAGATTCCTCCGAGAAAAGCGGTACATTCCACATGTGACTGGTGAAACAGATGGGCTGTCATAGTCGATGTGGTTGTTTTCCCGTGAGTGCCTGCCACACACAGACCTTTGCTCGAGTGGGTAATTGTTCCCAATACTTGGGCGCGTTTCTGTATTTCGAATCCGTTGTTACGGAAATAAACGAGTTCTTCGTGTTCCTGCGGAACGGCCGGAGTGTATATGACTAACGTACTTTCCTTGTCTTTGCAGGCTTCGGGAATCAGGTCGACGTTTTCTTCATAATGTATTTGTGCGCCTTCGGCAATCAGCGTTTCAGTCAATGGAGTAGGAGTACGGTCATATCCGGCCACTACCTTTCCTTTGAAAAGGAAGTAGCGTACAAGTGCACTCATACCGATGCCGCCGGCACCTACGAAATAGACTGATTTTATCGTTTCTATATTCATTTCTTTTTATTTTTTTATTTTAGGCACGGATTACACGGATTTCACGGTTTCATGATGTGTCAATATTTTACGTTTAATCTCTGCTGTTACACCAAAATTTAGTAGTAATCCAACTTCTATTCCTGTTGCTTTTAGATAATTTACTAATTGCCATTCATGTTCTGGACGAAGAGTTGTTACTGCTTTTAATTCAAGAATGATTTCATTATTTACTATCATATCTGCAATATACCTTCCTACAATTTCACCTTTATAATATACTTTCATCTCTTTTTGAGTTTGGCAGAAGAGTCCTCTTTTTAAGAGTTCCTTATAAAGTGCATTTTGGTAGACCTGCTCTAGGAATCCGAATCCTAATGTGCTGTGTACTTCATAAAAAGCACTTATAATCTCTTTTGTCAATTTCTCGTGTATCATTCTTAAACCGTGTAATCCGCGTAATCCGTGCCTAATTGTTATTATTGTTTTTTGCTTCCGCCAGCTTAATGACCTCTTGTGCGATGATTCTCGCTGAATCGGGTAAAGCCAGTTTGGCGATATTCTCTGTTAGTTCTTTCAATTTCTGCTCGTCGTTGACAGTGGACAGGGCTACGTCCATCAAAGTGGTTGCCGCTTCACTGTCTTTGACGTAGATAGCTGCCTGCTTGTTCACCAACGCCAAGGCGTTCTTCGTTTGGTGATCTTCCGCCACGTTGGGCGAGGGCACTAAGATAACAGGTTTGTGCAGCAGGCAGAATTCAGAAATGGAACCTGCTCCCGCACGGGAAATGACCAGATCGGCAGCGGCATAAGCGGCTGCCATATCTTTGATGAAATCCGTTACATATAAATTCGGAAGTGCTCCTGCCGCTTTTACGGCTTCTGTCACTTGCGGGTAATAGTATTTGCCCGTTTGCCAGATGAATTGCACGTCCGTGTTTTCTTTGATAATTGCCAGACCGGCTGTCAGCGTATTGTTGATGGTGCGTGCACCCAAGCTGCCACCTACAATCAGTATTGTCTTTTTGCCGGACTGTAAGTGGAAGGAACGTAACGCTTCTTCTTTTGGCGGCATATCCTTTGTCAGGTTTTGGCGGACGGGATTGCCCGTCATGATAATCTTGTCGGCGGGGAAAAACTTTTCCATTCCCTCATAAGCGACACAAATCTTACGAGCTTTCTGTGCCAGCAGTTTATTGGTAACTCCGGCATATGAGTTTTGCTCTTGGATTAATGTGGGGACTCCCATCATGCCGGCAGTCTTTAGTGTCGGCCCGCTTGCATATCCGCCTACACCTACCGCCACTTGCGGACGGAAGTTTTTGATTACTTTGCGCGCCTTCCATTGGCTGCGCATCAGTTTAATCAATACGGATACATTTTTCCATAAATGTTTGCGGTCGAATCCGGCTATCGGAAGTCCGATAATCCGGTAGCCTGCATCGGGAACCCGTTGCATTTCCATACGTCCTTCAGCGCCTACAAAGAGAATCTCTGCGTCGGGGCGTAGCTCTATTATAGCGTTTGCGATAGAGACGGCAGGAAAGATATGTCCTCCTGTTCCTCCACCGCTGATGATAATTCTAAGTTCTTTTTCCATCATACTGTTTTCTTCTGTTCGTTCTTTCTCAACATTTACCGTTCGTTGTTTCTGCTATCATGCTCATCTTCAAATTCAGCGTCGCTGTTCAGAATCTGCGCTGTCGGTTCGGCTGCAGCCTGTGCTTCGGAATTGGCTGCGGCATCCGCCTCTATTTGCAGTTGGATCTGTGCATCGTGCGCTTTTTGTTCTTCCAGATAAGCGGTATATCGGCTTACGCTTAATATCATTCCGATATAAGCGCAGTTGATTAGCGTACTTGTACCTCCTTTGCTGACCAGAGGCAGAGGCTGTCCTGTGACGGGGAATAACCCGACGGCAACCATCATATTCAGTATTGCCTGTGATACCAACAACAGCGCAATACCCATAACGAGAAAGGCGGGGAAGGTTCGCTCGCACTTCTGGGCGATTCGTCCGGCTCGCATCAGCAACCATAAATAGAGGAACACCACAAATATTCCTCCTACCAATCCCATTTCTTCAATCACAATCGCGAAGATAAAATCGGAGAATGCCTGGCTAAGGAAGTCACGCTGTATCGAGTTTCCCGGACCTTTGCCTACTACATGGCTGGTAGCAATGGCGATTCGCGCATGTGCAATCTGTGCGTCTTTGTCAATATCAAATTTGGCTGCCGGCACTTCTTCCTTCTCAAAGAAACCGGAAACACGATTCTGCCACGTCTCGAAGCGGTGAAGTCCCGGAGTGCTATGCAGTGTTTTGGCGGGAATAGCCATCAGTACACCTACCGCAACCCCACCTATAAGTCCCAATATTCCCAACATTCCGAACAGCTTCTTGGAAGATACCCGCCCGATGAACATCATCATGCATACCACTCCGAACAGCAGCATTGCTGTTGAAAGGTTTTCCGGTGCGATGAGCAGAAATACCAGTCCGGTAAGAATCATGATATATTTAAAGGCTTTCGGATTGGCCCCGTATTCGTCCTGTTTTTTGGACAGGATGAATGAGACGGCAATGATTACCGCCATCTTTGCCAATTCCGATGGCTGGAATTGCAATCCCATAAAGGTCATCCAGCGGGCTGCTCCGTTGACACGGTCGCCTGTGATGATACCCATCAGCGTGACAAATGCCAGTAGAACCAGAGATACCGGATATAGAAAGACCGGAAATACCTGGAACCATTTGTAGGGAACATTATGCAGAAATACGACTACCACAGCTCCTACCATCAGAATGATGGAGTGTTGCGTAATCGGTCCCCAATGGTCGCCGCTTTTGTAAGTCAGCGTCGACGCTGCCGAAAACACCTCGATGATCGAGATGAGGCAGAGACAGAGGAAGATAATCCAGATTACCTTGTCACCTTTGAATATGTTCTTTAATAAATCCACTTCTTAAATTGAGAATTGAGAATTAAAAATTGAGAATTAAAGGGCACGGACACATTCTTTAAATTGATCGCCACGGTCTTCGTAACTCTTGAAGAGGTCGAAAGAAGCACAGCAAGGACTTAATAATACCGTTTCACCTTTCTTTGCCAGTTTATAGGCTGCTTCTACGGCATCTTTCATGCCGGTTTGCACATCGGCTACCGGCAGGCCGAAACGGTCGAAGAACTCGTGGAGCTTTTCGTTATGAAGTCCCAGATATACCAGTGCTGAACACTTTTCGCGTACCAGGTCTTCAATTTCAGTATAGTCGTTTCCTTTATCTTTACCACCGAGAATCAATACCGTTTTGGTAGTCATGCTTTGCAGGGCATACCAGCAGGAGTTGACATTCGTGGCTTTAGAGTCGTTAATAAAATCAATTCCGCGCACACGTGCCACCTTTTCCAACCGATGTTCCACTCCCTTGAAGTCGGAGAGGGCTTTCCGGATGTTTTCTTTGGCGATGCCGGCAAGGTTTGCCGAGATACCGGCGGCTAAAGAGTTGTACAGGTTGTGTTGTCCTGTCAGGGCCAGTTCCTCCTGCTCCATGTTGAAGGCAATCGGTTCGGTGATTTTCACTTCGTGATCTTCTACGTATGCAATCGCTCCATCCTCTTTTACAGCGGCAAAAGGGATACAGGTGGGCTTTCAGACCATGTTTCGCCAGTTCTTGTCTGATGATAGGGTCATCGTTCCAGAAGATGAAAGCATCGTCCGGTGTTTGGTTCTGGGTGATGCGAAATTTGGCGTCGATGTAATTCTGCATACAATGGTCGTAGCGGTCAAGATGGTCCGGAGTGATGTTCATCAATACGGCGATGTTCGCACGGAAGTTATACATATTATCCAACTGGAAAGAGCTAAGTTCGATAATATAGTAATCGTGGTAATCTTCGGCTACCTGCAAAGCAAGGCTTTTGCCGATGTTGCCTGCCAAACCTACGTTCAGACCTGCGCTTTTGAAAATATGGTAGATCAAGGAAGTTGTTGTTGTCTTTCCGTTAGAACCTGTAATACAGATCATTTTGGCATCAGTATAGCGTCCGGCAAACTCTATCTCGGAGATCACCGGTGTGCCTTGAGCTTTCAGTTTCAGGATGATCGGGGCGTCATTCGGGATACCGGGGCTTTTGATCACCTCGTCGGCATTCAGAATGAGTTCTTCGGTATGGTGTCCTTCTTCCCAGGCAATCTGATGGCTGTCGAGAAGTTCCTTATACTTGTCCTTGATGGCGGACATGTCCGAAACAAACGTCTCAAATCCTTTGACTTTAGCGAGTACGGCTGCACCTGCGCCGCTTTCGCCAGCTCCTAAAATTACTATTCTTTTCATCTACAATAATGTGCCCTTATTTTCTAATTGATTGATCCTATTAGCTGTGCACATCTTTAAAAGTTAATAATCGGGTTAATACTCTCTATATCTTTAATTAGGCACGGATTACGCGGATTTCACGGTTTTAAGGGGATTATGCAGTTAAAACCGCGTTAATCCGTGTAATCTGTGTTTTCATTTTATCTTATTTTAAGCGTTATAATTGTTATTGCTGCCAATACAATCGTTACAATCCAGAAACGGACGGTAATCTTTGATTCATGAAACAGTTGGTCGGGTTTGGTGAATTTCACCGTGCATCCCGGTTCAATCAGGTTCATCGAAGTGCGGAAGTGATCGTGAATCGGTGTGCGCTTGAACAATCGTTGTTTCACACCTTTTCGTTTTCCTGCCTTATAATAAGCCCGTTGCAGGATGACCGACAGGTTTTCTACCAGGAATACACCGCAAAGAATCGGTATCAGCAACTCTTTGTGGATGATGATGGCAAACACTGCGATAATACCACCGATAGTAAGACTGCCTGTGTCTCCCATAAATACTTGTGCCGGATAGGCATTGTACCATAGGAAACCGATCAGTGCACCGATGAAGGCGCAGATATAGATTACCAGTTCTTCCGAACCCGGAATATACATGATGTTCAGGTAGCCTGCAAATTCGATGTGCGATGATACATACGCCAGTACCCCCAGCGTTGCACCGATAATTGCCGAGTTCCCGGCTGCCATTCCGTCCATACCGTCATTCAGGTTGGCGCCGTTTGATACGGCGGTAACTACAATGATGGTGACAATGACGAACAATATCCATCCGGCTGTTTGCGCATGTTCTCCCATGAAAGATACCAGATCGGCATAATCAAGGTTGTTGCTCTTGAAAAAAGGAATCGTTGTCTGGGTAGATTTCAGGTCATTCGTTCCGTGTATTACTTCCATCTCCTGTCCCGGATTATGAACTTCGATATTTTCGCGGATCACTACGTCCGGACTAAGGTATAAAGTCATTCCGACAATTAAGCCTAAACCAACCTGACCGATGATTTTGAACTTGCCATGCAAACCTTCCTTGTCTCTTTTGAAGATTTTGATATAGTCGTCTGCGAATCCGAGTGATCCCAACCATATGGTGGTGATCAGCATCAGTATCATATATATATTATGCAGTTTACCTAACAGTAAACAGGGTATCAGGATGGCTACAATGATGATAACACCACCCATGCTCGGGACGCCTACTTTGTTGACTCCGAACGGGTCGGTTTTAGCATCACGTTGCGTTTCTGTGATTTGTTTCCTTTTGAGTAGGTTGATGAACTTGTCTCCCCAGATACTTGAAATCAGTAACGCGAGGATAACTGCCATCAAAGCACGGAATGAGGTATATCCGAACATTCCCGCTCCTGGAAAATTGAGCTTATGTAGCCATTCAAATAGATAGTATAACATAAATAATTTGCCAATTTATTGATGTGTTGTTATGCCGGTTGCTGTCGGATAGATAACGAAGCCGGTCGGCATATTAGCACAGTCTATTCATTATTTAAAAATTTCTTTGAGTACTTCTTTGTCATCAAAATGATGTTTCACTCCTTTTATCTCCTGGTAATTCTCATGTCCTTTTCCGGCAACGAGAATTACATCTCCTTTCTCTGCCAGCATGCAAGCCGTGCGAATTGCTTCTTTACGGTCGGCAATGCTTAGTGTTTTCTTCATATCTTCCGCATCCAGTCCGGCAAGCATATCATTGATGATGTCTTGTGGCTCTTCAAAGCGCGGATTGTCGGAAGTGATGATGACGCGGTCACTCGCTTTGGCAGCTTCCTTTGCCATGATGGGGCGTTTGCCCTTGTCGCGGTTGCCGCCGGCGCCTACCACAGTAATCACTTTTCCTTTTCCTTCAAGCACTCCATGAATAGCGTTCAGTACATTAATGAGAGCATCCGGGGTATGTGCATAATCAACAATCGCCGTAATTCCCTGCGGTGAGCGGACCGCATCGAAGCGTCCGGCTACCGGATGAAGTGTGCTAAGAGCTACAAGCACCTCTTCCTCTTTCTTACCTAACAGAACTGCCGCCCCGAATACCGCCAACAAATTGGAAGCATTGAACTTTCCGATAAACTGAACTGCCAGTTCATGATTGTTGAAGTCGAGCAGCATCCCTTCAAAATGAGACTCCAATACCCGTCCTTTAAAGTCGCTAAGACTTCTCAATGAATAAGTATAGACCTTCGAACGTGTGTTCTGCGTCATTACCAGTCCGTTTTTATCGTCCAGATTGGTCAGGCTGAATGCATTTTTCGGCAGATCGTCAAAGAACTTTTTCTTCGCTTTCAGATAATTCTCTACTGTTTTATGATAGTCGAGATGGTCGCGGGTCAGATTGGTAAAGATCCCTCCTGCAAACTTTAATCCACTGATACGTTTCTGTGCAATCGAGTGGGAGCTGACTTCCATGAAAACATATTTGCATCCTTCATCTGCCATCCGTCCCAACAGACAGTTCAACGTGATTGGATCTGGAGTAGTATGTTCTGTCGGAATCGGTTCATCATCGATATAATTGCAAACGGTAGAAATCAATCCTACCTTATATCCGAAATAACGGAATGTATTATATAATAAGGTAGCGATTGTTGTTTTTCCGTTCGTTCCGGTAACACCGACCAGTTCCAACTTGGAAGTCGGGTCTCCGTAAAAGGTAGTGGCAATCTTTCCTACCGCATCTTCGCTGTCTTTTACTTGTATATAGGTGATCCCCGCTACGGGCTTTTCCGGCATATCCTCGCAGAGGATGGCGATCGCTCCTTTTGCAATGGCAGCAGGTATATAAGCATGGCCGTCGGCTTGTGTGCCACGCATTGCCATGAATAGCTGTCCGGCTTCCACTAGACGGGAGTCGATGTTGACACCGGTGATTTCTATGTTTGAATCTCCGGCTATCTCTACCGGTTGGATTGCTTTCAGTAACTCATTTAATAACATCACTTTATTCAATTTTTAATCTTTAATTTTTAATGAAGCGTAAGCGTCACCGTCTGTCCTTTCTTTACAATCGTTCCGTTGGCTATCGACTGGCTTTTTACTTTGCCCACGCCGACCAGGTTGACTTTCAATCCTTTGCTTTCCAACAAGTACACAGCGTCTTTCGCTCCCATACCTATCACACTGGGTACAAAATTCTGCATATTGCTCCGGCTTTCAAGAACCACAGCTTGTGGGGCAGAATGGGTATTTCCCCAAACTTCTTTGCCCGAATCAGCAATTTTGCCTTGTACATTAATCTGCAGCTCTTCCAATACCCGTTGCGCTTCGCGCATCTCTCCGGCTTTTACATTCGGAATGACTACGGAATTAGTATCAATCGCATTGGTCAGCGGTAACCGCAGGTCTTTGGCATACACCCTTTCTGCAATCTTGCTGAACACACTACCTGCCATCAAACCTCCCGAAGCCGGTAATCCTGGTTTCTGGATAGAGACAATCATGCTATATTTAGGCGCTTCTGACGGGAAATATCCGCAAAAACTAACCAGATAATTCGTTCTTCCCGTTTTGTATCCGGCTGCTCCCTGTGAGATCTGCGCCGTTCCTGTTTTTCCTGAAACGTGGAACTGCTTGCTTCCCGCAGGTTTGGCAAGTCCTTCACCGACCACTTTCCGGAGAATCTCACGGATCTGTGCCAAAGTCTTATCCGAACAAATCTTGGGATTGATCACCTCTGTCGGATATTCTTTCACGACTTCCCCATCTTTCACGGCAGCTCTGACAAACTTCGGACGTACGGTGACTCCATTGTTGGCTATCCCATTATAGAATGTGAGAATATTGATCGGCGGAACCTGTGTCTCGTAGCCGATACTCATCCACGGCAAAGTTGTCTTTGCAAAATAACGTTCTTTCGGACCGCGTATATTCGGTTTTCCTTCTCCCGAAATTTGCAGGTGTAACGGTTGGTCGATGCTCATCCGTTTCAATCCGTCTACAAATTTCTGCGGGTTGCTGCCGTAGAAATGGTCTATTATATAAGAGGTACCGACGTTGGACGACACTCCCAGGATTTCTGTGACAGTCAGTTTTCCGTATCCTCCGCGATGCCAGTTGTGGTCTTTCATGACACGTCCGTACATCGGCATCTGTC
This sequence comes from Bacteroides sp. BFG-606, assembly GCF_024788145.1. Lineage (NCBI taxonomy): Bacteria > Pseudomonadati > Bacteroidota > Bacteroidia > Bacteroidales > Bacteroidaceae > Bacteroides > Bacteroides sp. BFG-606. The sequence goes on from NZ_JANUIL010000001.1 coordinate 1,749,215, forward strand.
CGTTACCGGTGTCTACCACATAGTCCGGAGTGATCTTTCCGTCTTCAAGAGCTACCATGATAGAGGCAGTTTTGAAAGTAGACCCCGGCTCAAGCATATCGCTGATGGCATTGTTGCGCATTTCGTAGTATTCACCATCTTTGCCTTGCATCATGTTGACGATGGCTTTCACCTCTCCGGTAGCTACTTCCATCAATACCACCACACCCACACTGGCATTCAACTCTTTTAGTTTATCCACCAACGCTTTCTCGCAAATATCCTGCATACCTACGTCGATAGTACTAATCAGATCGCAACCGTCAACCGGCGGCACATCGACAATGTTCAGGTATTTGTTCATCACTTTCTGGCGGTGTGTCAATCCGTCCCGTCCTTTCAGGATGGTGTCGAAAGCAAGCTCGATACCATTTCTCGCTCCTTTGGCTGTGTCTGCATACACGTCTCCCAATGTACGGGCAGCCAGTGAACCGAACGGTTTCTTACGCTGATTGTAAGCCTGTTCTTTGAATCCGCCTTTATACCGGTTCAAACAGAACACAGGTAGTCTCTTTACCTCTTTATATTGTATATAGGAGATACGTTTCGGATAAATCAGATAATTGCGGCTTTTTGCCTGGCGTCCTTTTTTGAGATGTGCCTTGAATTGTGCCACGCTCTTGTCCGGGAATATCTTGTGAAGTCCGATACAGATAGAATCCATGTTCGCGTTGAGGATAGAATCACGTCGTGCCTGATCTTTCTGCCTGCGTTTTTCATCTTTTTCACCAGACATAAAGTCCATATATATTCTGTATTCGGGCAGAGAACTGGCCATTAGTTTACCGTCAGAAGAAATAATGTTTCCACGATTGGGTTTCACCGTCACATTTTCTTTTACGAAACGATCAGCCACATCCTGCCAGTATTGTCGTTCGGCAAACATGGTGATGCCTGCTTTTACAACAATAGCTACTCCTATCAACGCCATCAACAGGATGACGAAGAAGTAACGGGTCATTATGTTCTTTTTATTAACTGCCACAGCGCCTTTCTTTTTTAACTATCATTTATCAACTATCCACTCTCACTTATTTAATAAGGTAGGGAGGATTCGTCGATGTCTGCAAATCGCTTTCCTTACTTGATATATAATCTTCAATGCGCGACTGGCGGCTCTTTTCCATTAGCTCCGAACTGCGTGTCAGCGCGTCATATTTAATATCTGTCAATTCTTTTTTCAGCCGGTCTATTTCGATCTGCTGTTGTTGACTGGCATAGCGATTATGAATATAGAAGATGATAAATACCATGATAAGTACCAGCAACTTCGTTTGACGGCGGAAAAAATCGGTAGCCAGAATGTCTCCACCCAGAATACTCTTCAGTGAGGTACGTTTTTTCTTCTTGCCCTCTTCTGCTTTCTTATTTACTACTTCTTCTTCCATATCTTTTTACTTCTTTTCTGCAATTCGTAATTTGGCACTTCTCGACCGCGGGTTTCGTTCTATTTCTGCTTCGTCAGGAACGATTACCTTATTGTTGACAAGGCGGAAAGGTGTTTGCAGATTGCCGAAGAAGTCGGTTTCCGCTTTTCCTTCTACATTGCCTGTCTTCATGATGTTTTTCACCATACGGTCTTCCAACGAATGATAGGTGATAACTACCAGTCTGCCGCCCGGCCTTAATGCCTCCGTAGCAGCCTGCAACATCTCCTTCAATGCTTCCATCTCTTGATTTACTTCAATTCGCAGTGCCTGGAACACTTTTGCCAACTCTTTCTTTTCGCGTTCACGACCGAAAAGCGGTTTGATGATTTCCAAAAATTCACCGATGGTCCGGATATACTGTCCGCTTCTGGCTTTAACGATGACAGAAGCCAGTTTGCGGCTATTTTTTAGTTCTCCATACAGGTAGAGGATGTTTGCAAGGCGTTCTTCATCATAAGTATTCACGATATCTGCTGCTGTCATTCCGGCACGCTTGTTCATGCGCATATCCAGTGCCCCGTCAAAACGGAAGGAGAAGCCACGCTCGCTATCGTCGAAATGATGGGAAGATACGCCGAGGTCGGCCAGGATCGCATCTACCTGCTCGATGTCGTGATAACGCAGGAAGTTGTGCAGATAGCGGAAGTTACTGCGCACGAAGATGAAATGAGTATCGTTGACAATGTTCCGTTCAGCGTCCTCGTCCTGGTCGAAACCCAGCAGACGTCCGCCTTCTCCGAGCCGTGAAAGGATCTCGCGCGAATGTCCCGCTCCTCCGAATGTGACGTCTACATACGTTCCATCCGGTTGGATATTCATACCGTCAACGCTTTCTTTCAGCAATACAGGTACGTGATATGTCAATTCATCTTTCTCCATCTTGTCTATTATCATCGTTCATAATTTCTTCTAATGCTGCACCGAACTCTTCGGGTGACATGAAAGGCTGTTCTGCCCGTTCTTTCGCCCAGATCTCTATCTTGTTGTCGATGCCGATAAAGCGGATATCCCCATAGATACTGCAAATCTGTAAATACCGTTTCGGAATTAATATGCGCCCATTGCTATCAGGTGTCACTATTTCAACGTCGCTCACGAATTGCCTGAAAATAAGTTGGTGTTTGCTATTCCATTTGTTAAGTCTACTACGTAGCTCGTTCAACTCCTCGTTCCACACGCTCTCGGGGTACAGGGTTAAACAGTCCTGAAATACGTCTTTACGCATAATAAGCCTCTCTTCAGAAGCGGCTTGTAATTGCTTCCTGAAGGTGGCGGGTATGAACACCCTTCCTTTGGCGTCCGCCCTGGCTTCAATATTTCCTAAAAAACGTATCATTACCTTATTATAATAAGCGACCGTAAAAGTATGAAATTCCCCACAATTCCCCACAACTTTCCATAAAAAACTTTCAGAGAAGTTTTCAACAGAATGTTAAATGTCTATTTGCTTGAAAATGATGTGCCTTCGAGAATGCTTTACTGGTGGGGAGCTTGTGCCCGCAGAACGAAAAAAATGTCTGTATAGGTAAAATTTGATAATATAGAGAAAAGAGTTTTATTTCTATGCAATAATAAATAGACTGACACCCGGGTCTCGGTACTCCCAACACCCGGGTCTCGGCATGCCTGACATCCGGGTGCCGGTGTGTCTGACACCCGGGTGTCGGACAACTAATCTTTGCAATAAAAGAAAAGGCAGAATATACCGGAGTATTTCTGCCTTTTAATCATTATCAAAACTAAAAATCTGTATTAAAGAAATATGTGACTCAAAATCACTGAGTTTTATATAGTTAAGGTTTAGCGGAAGTCTTTCAATTCTTCCTGTAATTTCTGGCGCGTGAAGAAAATACGGCTTTTCACTGTACCCAACGGCAGGTTCAATTTTTCCGCAATTTCACGGTATTTGAATCCTGAAACGTGCATCGCGAACGGGACCCTGTATTCTTTGGGGAGTTTGTTGACTACACGGTGCATCTCTTTCAGGTCGTATGCTCTTTCTGTATTTTCAGAACTTCCGTCCTGTGGCAAATTCAGATGATAAAGATTGTCAGTCTGGTCGATGAATGTCTGGTCGCGGACTACCTTGCGGTAGTTGTTTATGAATATATTGCGCATGATGGTATACATCCATCCTTTGAAATTTGTATCAGGGGTATATTTATCTTCATTATCTAATGCTTTTAATGATGTCTCCTGCAACAAATCGTTTGCTTCTTCACGGTCAGTTGTCAGTTTATAAGCGAAGCGTAGTAATTCATCTTGTACTCCTACTAAATCTTTTCTGAAGCTTAAACTTTTCATAATGTGTTGCTTTTTAAAGGTGAATATTCGTTTGTTATTTTCGATGTTGCAAGTTTACATGAATTTCTGAAACCCGGTAGGGGAAAAACAGACGTTTTTTACCCGAAAACTATCCGCGGATAGTTTTTAGGTCATTTTTGATAGTTTTTGGGTGGTGTTTTTTTATCTTCTGAACTTAAATCCTGCATTTTCTACCAAATTATTGCGATTAATAAAAAAGAACCGTTAATTTTGTGCCATCATTTTTATTTGAAAAGAATGACTGATGACTCTTTATTTTTGATCGATGTCGATAAGATACTTCGGACAAAGGCTCCGAAGCGTTATAAGTACGTCCCTAAGTTCGTGATTTCTTACTTGAAGAAAATTATTCATCAGGATGAAATTAATGTATTCCTGAATGAGTCGAAGGATAAACTGGGAGTGGACTTTCTGGAAGCGTGTATGGATTTTCTGGATGCGAAAGTGGATGTAAAAGGCATTGAGAATTTGCCTAAGGATGGTCTGTACACTTTTGTTTCCAATCATCCGCTGGGCGGACAGGATGGTGTTGCGCTTGGTTATGTGTTAGGAAAACATTATGATGGGAAAGTGAAATACCTGGTGAATGATTTGTTGATGAATCTACGCGGGCTGGCTCCCCTTTGCATACCTATTAATAAAACCGGCAAGCAAGCAAAGGATTTCCCGAAGATGGTGGAAGCCGGATTCCATTCCGACGATCAGTTGATTATGTTTCCTGCCGGACTGTGTTCGCGCCGTCACAATGGAGTCATTCGTGACGTGGAATGGAAAAAAGACATTTGTAGTAAAGAGCATACAAACAAAACGTGATGTAATACCCGTGCATTTTGGGGGTAGGAATTCTGACTTCTTTTACAATCTGGCAAATGTTTGCAAGGCACTGGGCATTAAGTTTAACATTGCTATGTTGTATCTTGCGGATGAAATGTTTAAGAATCGCCACAAAACTTTTACTGTCACTTTTGGAAAGCCCATACCCTGGCAGACTTTTGATAAATCGAAAACTCCTGCGCAGTGGGCTGAATACGTAAAGGATATTGTTTATAAACTGTAACTGATAGAACAACTATAACAAGGAATATGGAAGAGATTATTAAACCGGTAAGCAAAGAACTGCTAAAAGCAGAATTGACGGAAGACAGGCGCTTACGAATGACGAATAAGAGTAATAATCAGATTTATATTATTACTCATCAGAATGCTCCTAATGTAATGAGAGAGATTGGTCGTTTGCGTGAGATAGCTTTCCGTGCTGCTGGTGGAGGTACAGGTCTGTCAATGGATATCGATGAATACGACACGATGGAACACCCCTATAAGCAGTTGATTGTATGGAATCCGGAAGCGGAAGAAATTCTGGGTGGTTACCGGTATTTGCTAGGTACGGACGTGCGTTTTGATGAAAAAGGTGCTCCGATTCTGGCTACTTCCCATATGTTTCATTTTTCTGATGCTTTTATTAAAGAATACTTGCCGCAGACAATTGAATTGGGGCGTTCGTTCGTTACGCTTGAATATCAGTCTACCCGTGCCGGAAGCAAAGGTTTGTTTGCCTTAGATAACTTGTGGGATGGATTGGGAGCGTTGACCGTGGTTATGCCGAATGTGAAATATTTCTTTGGTAAAGTGACCATGTATCCGAGCTATCATCGTCGTGGGCGTGATATGATTCTTCATTTCCTTAAGAAGCATTTTTATGACAAAGAGAAACTTGTCACCCCGATCGAGCCTCTGAAACTTGAAACTTCCGAGGCAGAGCTGAAATCTCTCTTCTGCAAGCATTCTTTCAAGGAAGACTATAAAATATTGAATTGTGAAATCCGTAAACTGGGGTATAATATACCTCCGTTGGTAAATGCATATATGAGCCTAAGCCCTACGATGCGTATGTTCGGAACAGCTATCAATTATGAATTCGGCGATGTGGAAGAAACCGGTATTCTGATTGCTGTAGACGAAATTCTCGAGGATAAACGGATTCGACACATCCAGACGTTTATTGAAAGCTATCCGGATGCGTTGAGATTGTCTTCTTGTGGAGGGGAAGAAGTGTTTACTCCTAAAGTGGTTACACCGCAGGCAGACTGTTCCCGTTAATTTTACGATAAAGATCAAGAGCAAAGACATCGGTCATTCCAGATATATAGTCAAGTACCGCCTGTATTCTTTCATAGAGTACGGGCGATTTTATATTGTATTGGCTGGAAACCCGGTCGATCAGGAGTTTGGAATAAGCCTTTTCGGGTGAAGTTACGGCATCTATCATCAATTCTAGTAAGGTGCTGATGATGCGGAACCCCGCCAGCTCGATGTCCAGTACATCCCGTGAACGGTAGATTTTGTTGATAGATACTTCGACGCTGTGTTTATAGGCTGCTGCCGGACGCTCGGCTATGCGCTTGATTAGTGATCCTTCGAACGTGCCGGACAGTATTTCTTGTTCATGATCTAAAAAGACACGGGTACACTCCCGGATTAATAAACCGATGACGGAAGAACGCAGGTAGGCGATTTGCTCGTTGACATCGTTGACGATCAGGAATGTTTTCCGGAGATGTTCCTGTCGTTCTTCGCTGAAATAGGCCATTAATAGCTCCTTGGTTTCTTCTGTGGTGAGAATCTTCAGTTTATATGCATCCTCAATATCCATCATCTGATAGCAAATGTCGTCTGCTGCTTCAACCAAATAAACTAACGGGTGGCGTGCATACTTCAAAGGATGTTCGTTGAGCAATATCAGTCCTAATTCTGTTGCAATTTTGTGGAAGCTTTCTTCTTCGCTGACGAAAAAGCCAAACTTGGATTTTGTTCCTGCAAGGCTCGATGAAAAGGGGTATTTTACAATAGAAGCCAAGGTGGTATATGTTAGAACGAATCCGCCTTTGCGACGTCCCTCGAACTGATGTGTAAGTATCCGGAAGGCATTCGCATTTCCTTCAAAATGTGTCAAATCTTCCCATTCCATCGGAGAAAGTTGCTCTCCGTCGGGCTGTTTCTCTTTCAGACGAACTCCTTTCCCTTCAGAGAAAAAAGTGGAAATGGCCTTTTCGCCTGAATGACCGAAAGGCGGGTTGCCCAAATCGTGTGCCAGGCAAGCGGCTGAAACGATAGAGCCGATCTCCGGCAGGAAAGAATCCTGAAGTTCCGGATGACGTTCCAGAAGTGCTTTGGCAACATCGTCCCCGAGTGAACGACCGACGCTGGCGACTTCGAGACTGTGCGTAAGGCGGTTGTGTACAAAAACGCTGCCCGGTAGAGGGAATACTTGCGTTTTGTTCTGTAATCTGCGGAAAGGAGCCGAAAAAATAAGACGGTCATAGTCCCGTTGGAATTCGGATCGGTTTTCCTGTCGTTCCTCATGGAATTCTTCCATTCCGAAACGTTTCGCTGATATTAATTGGTTCCAATTCATCATTTTATTTACGATTTGACTATATTTACTATTTACAATTTAGGGAACGGTACATTATTTAACTGCAAACTTAACTATTTTTCAGTTCAAAATGTGTATTTTCGCCCGTTAAATAGTAAACATGCATTTATGAATATTCAAGTTATCAATAAATCGAAGCATCCGCTTCCGGCTTATGCCACTGAATTGTCCGCAGGAATGGATATCCGTGCTAATCTTTCTGAACCTATCACACTGGAACCGTTGCAACGTTGTCTGGTGCCGACAGGACTGTATATCGCCTTGCCGAAGGGATTTGAGGCACAGGTTCGTCCACGTAGCGGACTGGCAATCAAGAAAGGGATTACGGTGCTCAATTCTCCGGGTACGATTGATGCGGATTATCGTGGGGAAGTTTGTATCATTTTAGTCAATCTCTCCTCTGAAACGTTTGTGATTGAAGACGGTGAACGTATCGCGCAGATGGTGATAGCGAAGCACGAACAGCCTGCATGGCAGGAAGTAGAGGTGCTGGATGAAACAGAACGGGGAGCCGGTGGTTTCGGACATACCGGAGTATGATGAATGCTTAATGGAGAAAATAGAATGAAGATAAAAATAGGATGGCTGTTCGTGACGGTATTGATGCTCACTTCGTGTGGGGGAATCCGGTCTGTGCGTACAGCAAAAACAACAGCGAAAGCAGATGGAGCTTCTTTGATGAAGGAAACATGGCTTTCTGCTGAACAACAGCGTAAATATGACTACTTCTTCTTGGAAGCCATGCGGATGAAAGGAAAGAATGAGTATGATGCGGCATTTGGATTGCTACAGCATTGTCTGGATATCAACCCCACTGCTTCTTCTGCGCTTTATGAAATATCGCAATATTATATGTTCCTTCGCCAGGTGCCGCAAGGTCAGGCTGCTCTGGAGCAGGCAGTGGCTTTTGCGCCTGATAACTATTGGTATAGTCAGGGATTGGTCAGTCTGTATCAGCAACAAAATGAATTGGATAAGGCTGCGGCTTTGCTTGAGAAGATGGTCACCCGTTTCCCGTCGAAACAGGACCCTTTGTTCAGCCTTCTTGATATTTACAGTCGCCAGGAGAAGTATAATGATGTCATTTCCACATTGAACCGTTTAGAGAAACGTCTGGGTAAGAATGAGCAGCTGTCTATGGAGAAATTCCGGATTTATCTTCAGATGAAAGATGATAAGAAGGCATTTCAGGAAATAGAAAGTCTGGTACAGGAATATCCGATGGATATGCGTTATCAGGTGATCCTGGGAGATGTATATCTTCAGAATGGGAAAAAGCAGGAAGCTTATGATGTATACCAGAAAGTTCTGGCTGTAGAACCTGATAATCCGATGGCTCTTTTCTCGATGGCTTCTTATTATGAACAGACCGGTCAGAAAGAATTGTATCAACAGCAACTGGATACGTTGTTATTGAACAAAAAGGTGACTTCTGATACTAAAATCAGTGTCATGAGACAGGTGATTGCGGAAAATGAACAGTCATCCGCTAAAGATAGCACTCAGGTGATTGAGTTGTTTGACCGGATGATGAAGCAGGATATGGATGATCCGCAGATACCGATGCTTTATTCTCAATACCTGTTGTCGAAGAATATGGAACAGGAAGCTGTGCCGGTATTGGAGCAGGTGGTTGATCTGGATCCTACTAATAAGGCTGCTCGTTTGATGCTGGTCAGTGCGGCGGTGAAGAAGGAAGATTACAAGCAAATTATCAAGGTCTGCGAACCGGGCATTGAAGCCACTCCGGATGCGTTGGAGCTTTATTATTATCTGGCTATCGCTTATCATCAGGCAGAACAGGGAGATAGTGTATTGAGTGTTTGTAATAGAGCATTGGAACATATAGCTCCTGATACGAGGAAAGAAGTTGTTTCAGATTTTTATTCTATCATGGGGGATATTTATCATACCAAGAAACAGATGGCGGAGGCTTATGCTGCTTACGATTCGGCTTTGGTATATAATCCTTCCAATATTGGCGCATTAAATAATTATGCTTATTATCTGTCTGTGGAACGTCGTGATTTGGACAAAGCGGAGGAGATGAGTTACAAAACGGTGAAAGCTGAACCTAATAATTCGACCTATCTCGACACTTATGCCTGGATTCTTTTCGAAAAGGGAAACTATGCCGAAGCCCGTATCTACATTGATAATGCGATGAAGAACGACGGTGAGAAAAGTGATGTGATTGTGGAGCATTGCGGAGATATTTATTTTATGACCGGTGATGTGGAAGGTGCGTTGAAATACTGGAAGAAGGCACTGGAAATGGGTAGCGAGTCGAAGATGTTGAAACAGAAAATAGAAAAGAAGAAATATATTGCGGAATGAAAAGAATAGTTTATCTATTGTTGGTGGTGGTAGTGTTGGCAGGCTGTAAGAGTTCGAAGCATTTAGCGACCTCGGAAACTAAGACTTCGACAAAGACGCAGACCTCCAGTTATTTGGCTTCCAAGCTTCAATTGACCATTCCCGGTAAGAAGGGGAGTATGTCTGTAGGGGGAACCCTAAAAATGAAAACTCATGAGCGGGTACAAATCTCCTTATTGATGCCTATTCTCCGTACGGAAGTGGCACGTATAGAAGTAACTCCCGACGAAGTGCTGCTTGTAGACCGGATGAATAAACGCTTCGTTCGTGCAACAAAGGCTGAATTGAAGAATGTGTTATCAAAGAACGTGGAATTCTCCCGTTTGGAAAAGATATTGATGGATGCTTCTCTTCCTGGCGGAAAGACAGAACTGACAGGAAAGGATATAGGAATCCCCTCATTGGAAAAGGCTAAAGTTCAACTTTATGAGTTTTCGACACAGGAGTTTTCAATGACTCCGACGGAACTGACGTCTAAGTATAACCAAATTCCTTTGGAAGAATTAGTAAAAATGCTGGTAGCTTTATTATGATGAAACGTTTCTTTGTTATTCTAATCAGTTGCCTTTGGTTGGCAGTTCCTCTTTTCGCTCAATCGAACAAGTTGATTCGTGAGCTGGAAAGTAAACGCGGCACGCTGCAAAAACAGATTGCCGAATCGGAATCTATATTGAAGAATACAAAGAAAGATGTGGGAAGCCAGTTGAACAGCTTGGCTGTGTTGACGGGGCAGATTGAAGAACGGAAACGCTATATCATGGCTATAAACAATGATGTGGAAGCTATCCAGCGTGAACTGGCGTCATTGGAACGTCAGTTGAGAGGGTTGGAGAAGGATTTGAAAGATAAAAAGAAGAAATATGAAGCTTCTGTCCAGTACTTGTATAAGAATAAGTCGATAGAGGAGAAGCTGATGTTTATTTTTTCGGCAAAGAACTTGGGACAGACTTACCGCCGTATGCGCTATGTCCGTGAATATGCTACTTATCAACGTCTGCAAGGGGAGGAAATCCTGAAGAAACAAGAACAGATACGCAAGAAGAAAGCGGAACGGCAACAGGTGAAAGCTGCCAAGGAGAGCCTGCTGCAGGAACGCGAGAGCGAAAAGGTCAAGCTGGAGGAACAGGAAAAGGAGAAGCGTACGTTGGTGACTAATCTGCAAAAGAAACAGAAAGGATTGCAGAATGAGATTAATAAAAAACGCAGGGAAGCCAATCAACTGAATGCCCGTATTGATAAATTAATTGCGGAAGAAATAGAACGTGCCCGTAAGCGTGCACAGGAAGAAGCCCGTCGTGAAGCCGCTGCACGTAAGAAAGAGGAAAGTAAGGAGGGGAAATCCACTGCAACGGAAGCGGCTGCGAAATCGAAACCTCTTGATGCTTATACCATGAGCAAGGCGGATCGGGAATTATCGGGTAACTTTGCTGCTAATCGCGGAAAACTGCCAATGCCTATATCCGGAGCTTATATCATTACCAGCCGTTACGGGCAATATGCTGTAGAGGGCTTACGCAACGTGAAACTGGATAACAAGGGTATTGATATTCAGGGAAGACCGGGTGCACAGGCACGTGCCATTTTTGATGGAAAGGTGGCGGCTGTATTCCAATTGAACGGATTATTTAACGTTCTCATTCGTCATGGTGATTATATTTCTGTTTATTGCAATCTTTCTTCTGCCTCCGTTAAGGCTGGTGATACGGTGAAGACGAAGCAGTCTATCGGCCAGGTCTTTTCCGACGCTACGGATAATGGGCGGACGGTATTGCATTTCCAGTTGCGCAGGGAGAAAGAAAAGCTGAACCCTGAACCTTGGCTGAATCGATAATTGAATTAAAAACACACACAGAGAATGAAGTTAACTAAAATACTAATATGCTTGCTGGTCTTCTGGGCCGGAACATTATCTGCGTCTCCTTATTTTTCATTCAAGAAATACCAGGTGGAGGATGGGTTGTCTCATAATACCGTGTGGTGTGCCCTTCAAGACAGTTATGGCTTTATCTGGCTGGGTACCAGTGACGGATTGAACCGTTATGACGGACGAGGCAATAAAGTGTACCGGAATGTTCTCAACGATAAATTTTCATTAGAAAATAATTTCGTAGAAGCCTTGATAGAAGTGGACAAGACTATCTGGGTCGGAACGAACTCCGGACTTTATATTTATGACCGCGATACCGATCGTTTTTCTTATTTTGATAAAACTACGCAGTATGGTGTATATATCAGTAGTGAGATTAAAAAGATTATAAAGACGGAAAATGGTCTTATCTGGATTGCGACTTTGGGACAGGGATTTTTTATTTATGATCCGAAAACAGAGGTGTTGACTCAAAATAGTGTCCAGACTTCTTTTGTGTGGGACCTTTGTCAGAGTGCCGATCAAAAGAGGGTGTATATCTCTTCTCTACAGGAAGGATTGTTGTGTTTTGACGAGAATGGCAAGTTTCTCCGGGCATACGAAATCTCATTGGAAACAAATGCCTCCGATAGTTATAAGGTGAACTGCATTCAGAATATCGATGGAGAAATCTGGATTGGTGCAGGAAGCAATCTGCTGAGTCGCTTGGATGAACGAACCGAAGCTATAGATAACTACAGTGGTTCGGCGTTTAATTTCGGAGCTGTTCATTGCTTGTTGAAGTATACGGACAAAGAGTTGTTGGTAGGGACTGATAACGGGCTTTATCTGTTCAATCAGAATACAAACACATTCCAGCGGGCGGATAATCCGGCGGATCCGAGAAGTTTGAGCGATCAGACCATCAATGGAATGATGTGGGATGCTGAAGGAGCTCTTTGGGTGTTGACCAATCTGGGAGGAATCAACTATATGTCCAAGCAAACTAAACGCTTTGATTATTATTCGCCTGCCTATTTGTCCGGGGTGCCGGGAGCAGGGGAGGTGGTTGCTCCTTTCTGTGAGAGTAAAGATGGGAATATCTGGATTGGAACTCAAAGCGGTTTGTATTTCTTTAATGCTGCTACCCAAGAGCTTTCTCCCTATGCTATTGGAGGAGCTAAAAGTCAGAAATATGATATTCGTTCTTTAATGTTGGACGGCGACTACCTATGGATCGGGACTTATGCCGGAGGAATACGGGTTGTTAATTTGCGCACAGGAGCAGTGAAGGCTTATACTCACTCTCGTGGAATCCCGAATACAATTTGTAGCAATGATGTGTTATGTATCTATAAAGGACGGAAAGGAGATATCTATGTAGGGACGAGTTGGGGATTATGCTGTTATGACTCTGCGAAAGATAACTTTATGACTATCACAAGTGTCGGTTCAATGGTTTCTGTTGTCGATATATATGAGGATATGTACAATCATCTTTGGATTGCGACTTCCAATAGTGGTGTGTTTTCTTACAACACGATGAATGCCCATTGGAAGCATTATCAGCATGAACGGGAAGACTCGACCACAATTACCAGCAATTCGGTCATCACTCTGTTTGAAGATGCGAAAGGAACCATGTGGTTTGGTACTAATGGAGGAGGGTTGTGTTCCTTTGATCCTAAAACGAAAACATTCATTGAATTTGATCCGCATAATACCTTATTACCTAATAAGGTTATTTATGCGATTGAACAAGATCAGGGAGGTGATTTCTGGATATCCAGTAATGCCGGAATTTTCAAGATTAATCCTCTCACTAAAGATCATTTCCGACAATTTACGATTAATGATGGTTTGCAGGGAAATCAGTTTATGGCTCGATCTTCATTGAAATCATCCGAAGGAAAATTGTATTTTGGTGGAATAAATGGCTTTAATGTATTTCAGCCCGAACAGTTTGTGGATAACAAATACATTCCTCCGGTTTATGTGACCGACATCCGGTTGCCTTATCAGACTGATGAACTGGAAGTAAAGAAACTGCTTCAGTTGGATAAACCGCTTTATATGGCCGATAAGGTGACTTTATCTTATGAGAACAACAGTTTCTCCATCCGATTTGTCGCTCTTAGTTTTGAAGATCCGGCAAAGAACCGATATTCTTATATACTTCGGGGAGTGGATAAGGAATGGATTATGAATACCGAGAATAATGTGGCTTCTTATACCAATTTGCCTCCCGGTGAGTATCTGTTCGAAGTCAGAGGTTCTAATAATGACCGTCAGTGGAATGAGAAGACTACTACTTTAAAGGTGGTGATTACTCCTCCTTGGTGGCGTAGTACTTTGGCTTATGTTGTTTATGTTCTCATGTTATTGGGATGGATCGGCTGGATGGCCTGGCGATGGAATCTCCGCGTTAAACGCAAATATAAACGGCGGATGGAAAAATATCAGACTGCCAAGGAACAGGAAGTTTATAAGTCGAAGATTAGCTTCTTCATCAATTTGGTGCATGAGATACGTACTCCGCTTAGTTTGATACGTCTTCCCTTGGAAAAACTGTTGGAGAAAGAGCGTGAAGGGAAAGATCTCAAGTATCTGTCTGTGATAGATAAGAATGTAAATTATCTGTTGGGAATTACTAATGAATTGCTTGACTTCCAGAAAATGGAGAGTGGCACGCTGCATTTGAATTTGAAGAAGAGTGATATTAAGGAACTTGTCAGTGATGTTTATAACCAATTTACAAGCCCTGCTGAATTAAAGGGAATTGATTTACAATTGACTGTTCCAGAACAAGAGCTGGTGTCTACGGTGGATCGGGAGAAATTAAGTAAGATTCTTGTTAACCTGATGGGAAATGCCATCAAATATGCTCATGCGCATATTGAATTGAAACTAGTTGTCACTGATAAAGGATATGAGATACAGGTGAATGATGATGGTCCCGGAATACCGGATGAACAGAAACAAAAGATATTTGAAGCTTTCTATCAACTGCCTGATGATAAGGTGGCTACGGCTGTAGGTACCGGTATCGGATTGGCTTTTGCAAAGTCTTTGGCGGAGGCTCACCAGGGAGATTTGTACTTGGAAGATAATGTTGGAGGCGGTTCTTCATTTATATTGTCTCTTCCGGTCAAAGAGTGGGAGACGGAGAAAACGGCTGATATTGTAGAAATGCATCCGGAACATGTGGATGTTTCTGATGCTGTATCTTCGGAGTATTCAGGGAAGAAGTTTACGGTTCTGCTGGTTGAGGATAATGTTGATTTATTGAATCTGACTCGCGAGTCGTTGGCAGAATGGTTCCGTGTGTTGAGGGCTTCCAATGGTCGTGAAGCACTTGAAGTGCTTGCACAGGAAAATGTAGATGTCATAGTAAGCGACGTTATGATGCCGGAGATGGATGGTCTGGAACTTTGTTGCAAAGTGAAGTCTGAAATCTCTTATTCCCATATTCCGGTCATTTTATTGACGGCAAAAACCACTTTGGAGTCTAAAGTCGAAGGACTTACATGTGGAGCAGATGTATATGTGGAGAAACCATTTTCTATCAAACAACTTCATATGCAGATCGAGAATTTGCTGAAGTTGAGGCAGTCTTTCCATAAATTGATGGTGAGCCTGGCTGGGGATACGGTGGCTGTTTCGACAACGGACTTTGCGATGTCGCAGAAAGACTGTGAATTCATTGCGAAGATACAAGGGGTGATAGCCGAACAGCTGGCAGATGAGAACTTTTCGATAGATACCTTGTCTGAACAGATGAATATGAGCCGTTCCAATTTCTATCGGAAGATCAAGGCTTTGTCCGGAATGTCACCTAATGATTATTTGAAGACACTTCGTATGAATAGAGCTGCTGAACTGATTATGAGCGGTACCCGGATTTCTGAAGTGGCAGCACAGGTGGGATTTACTTCTTCTTCTTATTTTGCGAAATGTTTTAAAGCGCAATATGGCGTATTACCTAAAGAATATAATGGTCAGCCTCCGGTTTCAGGTGAGGAGTGATAGATTGCATAAAGCATATAAAAAGACTCCTGCCGGGAAATATCTTATGATATTGCGGCAGGAGTCTTTTATAAAATAATCAATTGAATGCTTTTTATTTCTTTTTTTGTCCCGGATAAGGTTCTACCATACAACGTTTCGCCCACGCTTCGTAAGCTTTTGTCATTTCCGCTACTTTTTCAGGGTGTTGCGCTGCCAGATTATGCATTTCGCTCCGGTCTTCATTCAGGTTGTATAACTCCCATTTAGCGTTTTCTCCCGGACGAACCAGCTTCCATCCATCTTTAGAAAGAAATGCACGTTCATTGTAATGCTCGAATCCCAAATAGTCGTGTCCTTCACGATGTCCGTTTTTGAAAATAGGAACCAAGCTCTTACCTTCTAATGGAATGATGTCGTTTCCTTTGTATTTGGTAGGATAAGTAGCTCCCGCCATATCGATACAGGTTGCCATAATATCCATCACATGCCCGATTTCAGGAGTCATCTTGCCGACATTCTTCTTGATACCTTTCGGCCAGTGAGCAATCATCGGAGTACAGATACCTCCTTCATAAGATTTAGCTTTCCAGAAACGGAACGGTGTATTGGCTACGTTTGCCCAACGTGCTCCCAGTGAAGCATAAGTTGTTTCCGGTCCGGGTAGTACTTCTTTGTTATGAGGATAAACCATTTTCTCCCCTTTACGTGTCATGTCAGGACGGTCGTTTTCTCCAGGAGAGTAGTTCTGACAATTTTCATTGCTGCATCCGTTATCGGAAAGGAATAGAATCAATGTGTTTTCAAGCTGTCCTGTCTTTTCCAGAGCATCGATTACTTGTCCTATTCCCTGGTCCATACGGTCGATCATGGCAGCATGAACAGCCATGGCGCGAGCATCCCATTCAGCATGTGGATTATCTTCCCATTTATCTTTGAACTGTCTGTCAGACAGGAAATTATCCATGTCAGGGAATATACCCAGTTGTTTCTGACGTTCGTAACGTGCATTACGGATGGCTTCCCAACCTACTTTATAGGTATCCTTGTATTTCTCAATATCTTCCGGCAATGCGTGCAACGGCCAGTGTGGTGCTGTGTAAGCCAGGTACATAAAGAATGGTTTATCGTCTTTGGCATACTCTTTCACTTCTTTCACTGCACGGTCTGAAAGTGCCTGTGTGATGTAATATCCGTCGGGTACTTCTTTTACGGGTACTTCTCCTTCTACTAGACTGAATGGATCAAAATAATCTACCACTCCATAAATCGTACCATAATGGGTGTCAAATCCTCGATTCACCGGATAATGACAGAGGTCAGAGTAGGTTTCGTGGTATACGTGGTGTGCGAGCCATTCGCGTTGGTCTTTGCGTAAGGGAGTCTCGGCGATATGCCATTTACCTACCATGCTGGTTGCATATCCTGATTCTTTCAATACTTCAGCAATGGTAACTGCATTGCGTGATAGTGTACCCCGGTATCCCGGCAGGTGGTCATCGAAAGTCATTCGTCCGATTCCTGCCTGATGTTGATAAAGTCCTGTTAATAAGGAAGCACGTGTCGGACAGCTCCGACTGGTGTTATAGAAATGATTGAAACGTACTCCTTGTTTTGCCAGTTTGTCCAGATTAGGTGTGTGAATTTCACTACCGTAGCATCCCAAATCGGAATAGCCGAGGTCATCTGCAAGAATTACCAGGATATTAGGTCTCTGATCAGACTTTTTTCCTTTGGCGTTTGCTGCAGTGTTGCCGGCTATCATTAGCGCCGCCGGCAGAATAAAAGCTTTAGAATTCATGAATATTATTGTTTAATTAGAGGTTTGTAATCCTTTGTCCTTGTTTTCGGCATACCATTGGCATACCTTTTTGCTCAACTTGGCAACCAGATCAGGATGCTCACTTGCGATATTGCTCTTTTCAAACTTATCCTTTTCCATGTCATATAGTTGTGCATCACTTCCGTCACCATTCACTAATAATTTCCATTTTCCGCTACGTATAGCTAAATGAGGGCTTTTATCATAAGCATTTCCGGGGAACATGAAGAATTTGTTTCTTCCGAAATCCCACATTAAATCAGTCTTGCGTTTAGCTTCCGATTTTCCGAGAAGAACTTTTGCATAGTTCTGCCCATCACCTTTGTAGCCTTTTTCAGTTTTGATTCCCGCTACTGAACATAAAGTCGGATATAAATCTACGGCACATAATACAGACTCATTATTTACCTGTCCGGCTTTAATCTTCTTAGGATATCTGACGATGAACGGCATGCGGATACCGCCTTCATAAAGACTATTTTTAGTTCCCCTCAGATAAGCGGAGCGTACAGATTTGAAGCTAGGTGCGGGACCATTGTCACTGGTGAAAATAATGATTGTGTTTTCCGCCAGTCCCAACTCATCCAGTGCTTTGATAAAACGTCCGAGCTGTTTATCCATTTCCGCAAGTACGGGTGCAAACGCTTCCTGTGTTTCCCAGCTTTTTCTTTCCTTTTGTTTGAATTCCGGTACCCAAGGGGTGTGCATGTCATCCGGCCATAGGTTCAGGAAGAAAGGCTCATCTTTGTGATGTTTTACAAACTCAATACTTTTATCTACAAAGTATTCGGTACGTCTCCAGCGTTTCACACTGTCTTTATCCGACCATATCCACTTAGTAGCAGTGATTGCGGGTTCCGGATCCGGGCTCTCGTAAGTTGAAATGTATTCATCAAAACCGTAATTCTTAATAGAAGGAGCATCATGTACGTCGCGTCCGCCTCCCATGTGCCATTTTCCGATATGTCCTGTTGAGTAACCTGCATTTTGGAAAGCACGTGCCATTGAAGGCAACTTATCATCAAGGAAGTTACGTTGTTCGCATTTCCTATTGCTCGCTTTGTCGTTCAGGAAAGTGTTGATTCCCACTTCAAGAGGAAATAGACCTGTTGTCAGTCCGCAGCGGGATGGAGAACTAACCGGCGCAGAAGAATAATACTGATTGAATAATAATCCGTCCTGTGCCAATTTATCAATATTAGGAGTAGGAGCGAATTTACCTCCATAGCAACCGATATCACCGATACCCATATCATCGATATAGATAATTACTACATTGGGTTTTGTTTCAGCTTGTGTGTTAGCAATGGGGAGGAGGGCTCCCAACCAGGGTAAATGTTTTTTTAAGTTCATAATTATTTTGATTTAATTAACTTCAGTTTTTCGTGATGACTTTCCGCAAAAGTAGGGAAGATATCAGAGAAGGAAGGAAAAATACTAATCAATAAAGGAAAAAAAATGGTAGAATGATAGATTTCTCCTTTCTTCTGTTGATAAAACAGGAATAGAGAAGCTCGTAGAAACCGAAAACTTCTCTATTCTTCTAATTATTCTATGGTACTGTCATTGGAGAGAGTATCTTGAATGGGAGCTTTACTTTGCCACAGTTTTAGTCAGTAATTGTACCCATGAGTATTTAGTGTTTTCTACCCAATTATCCGGTGACACTTCGATTGTACCAGTTTTTGCTGTTATTTTTTGTATGCAAATCAATCCTTTCTTTCCATTAGCTGTTTTGAACAAGTAAACTTTATTTGCTTGAATAGCTAAAACTTCGGAGGTCGGATCTGCCAGACTTTCTATCGGAGTTGCATCTACCTGGGAGATTGCATTAAATTCCGCTTGTGATAAAGAGGTTTCAGCAAATAATGTATGTTGTAAACCGCTAATTGTCATCAAACCATACTCACTTCTTTTAGCTGGTGAAACAAAAGCAGGTACTGCTTCACTTCCCGAAGACAAGATAACATCTCCGAGTGAGAAATCTACTTCGTTTGTATATTTCATGGCATCAGCAGCCATATAGGTGCGTCCAAGAAGCCATGTTGCATAATAACAACCATAGTAGGCCGAGGCTGTCTCTACTATTTCTCCATCTTTTCCGTAATCCGGATCGGAGAATAAAACGGAAGGAGTAATCTCTACCAATAAGTTGCGTTGGTACGTATGACCGTCGGCACCTAGAACGACTACTGTAATACAGGCATTTTCTTTTAAAGAAGTAAACTTGTAACTTGTCTCATAATTAGTGGTTCCGTCTGCAAATGACTGGGCAGTTTCTTCTATCAGATTTCCTTGCATTCCGGTTTTGGAATCTGCCTGGTAGATTTCAAAACTCATGATCTCTCCCTGTACTTTGACAGTTGCCGTGTATTCTGCAACTCCTTTCTCTAATGATACTCTATTGTTCTGATCGACATCTGCAAATTCAATCTTGACAGGTGCTTCATAATCAACTTCATATTTATCTGCGCAGCTAAATAGTCCGAATAAACTGATTGACAGAATTAATGCAATTATACTATTTGTTTTCATGACTTTATTTTTTTAAGTAAACATTCTATTTAGATTAGTATCCCGGATTCTGGTAGATATTCGGGCAGTTATTAACTTCATCCTGTGGTATTGGAGCCAAGTTCATACGCTCGTTATAATTACGTGTATCTAAAGTTACCCGTTGATATTCACCGTTAATTTTCTTTATTCCGACAGCCGGTAATCTCATTACATCTTTTGCTATCAGCCATCTTCTTATATCAAAGAATCGATGATCTTCAAAACAAAGTTCTACACGGCGTTCTTTGCGTATGCGTTCCCGAAGGGTTGCCTGATTATAATCTGCGGCCAGTAAGTCTGTCGTGATACCGGCACGGCGACGGATCCTGTTAAGTTGGGCTATTGCTTTCTCTCTGGCTGTGTTCGTATCTTCAGCTTCATTCTCGGCTTCTGCATAATCAAGCAGGATTTCTGCATATCTCATCATTGGAAAGTCCATGTAAGTGGTACCACCTTTTCGATGATCGATACGGTCATCCAGGAACTTTGTCAGGAAGTATCCGCTTCCCCATCTATATGATTTTGACAGGTCTATTGTAGCTGGCTTACCGTTGACCAGAGGCCAGGTAGCACCATCACATAGAATGCTTTGCGCCAAACGGGGATCCCTGTTAGCATAAGGAGAATTTTCATTGTAACCGGAATTCGGGTTGATGATGGCTTTCGTATTTGATTCGTAACCGAGAATGGGCTGTGAACCGTCGAGCATATCATAACAATCTACCAACCATTGGTCCGGGCAAGTCAGTAGCTCCTTATTTACATTCCAGGGGTCAAAGGCAGGCATCATTCCGTAAAGATCATTTGCCGGTGCGCGGAGAAATCCCATGATTACCTCACCATTGGCACGAGTATTGAATAATCGTGTGTAGCTCTTTTCCGGAGTGGTCGGATCTTCATATAAACGATAGAAATCTCCGTTGTCAGAATATTCAATCATATCGTAGGCAGCATCAGCAGCTTCCCTCCAGGTCACTCCGGACGCATTGTGTAAGGGACTTGCTGCATAAAGTAATGTGCGTGCCAGATAGCCTAGGGCTGCTCCCCGGGTAGCTCTTCCGTAGTCTGCCGCATCGTATTTGTCCGGCAATACTCCCGGTTCTGCAAGTTCTTTGAATTCATTAGTAATCCAACGGACGGTGGTCTCTAACGATTCACGTTTGATTTCATCATAAAGCAACGGATCGAGTTCTTTGTCTCCGATTACTAATGCTCCGTAGAAACGAAACAGTTCGTGGTGATACAATGCACGCAGAAAACGTACTTGATTTTTCAAGGAGATCTTCTCTGCATTCTCCAGAGGTGAACGGTCTACGTTGTTTAGGAAGGTGTTTGCAGAACGAATGGCCTTATAGTAGAATATCCAGGGATGGTCACCGCCAATCAAACCTTTGGAAGCATCAATTCCTCCCTTGATAAATTTTTCGAGTTCGGGAATGACTGCACCTCCGGCACGGGTTGTATTTCCGGCTCCATCGTCTGTTGCGTTGTCAAGCATACAAGGTGAACCGCCAATGTTTGCCAAAAAGCCAAAGCTGCCCAGGCGGTCTCTCCCCATGCGCATACGTGCATACAAGTCGTATGCAACTTTGCGGGTCAAGGTAATGTCCGAATAAACTTTCTCTGTATCTGTAAGATCCAGTTCGGTTTCTTTCATCAGGCTATCTGCACTACAACTGGTAAGCAGGACAGCCGTTACAAAGGATATAAATAGTTTTCTCATAAATTATTCATTTCAAACATTAGAAATTCAGGTTGATACCAAAATTTATTACTTTTTGTTGTGGATAGAATTGTCCATTGCTATTGTTCGATGATTCAGGGTCTACCTTTTTTACGTTATCCCATGTAAAGAGATTGTAGGCATTCGCATATACTCTAAGTGAACGTACTCCGAATTTTTTCAATAGTTTGCGAGGTATAGTGTAGCCTAACTGAATGTTTTTCAGACGCAAGTATTTGGAGTCTTTCAACCAATAGTCGGATTTATAATAATTAGGATGTGCGGCAGTGGCTGCTTTTGTGAAACGTGGATATGTTGCTGTTGCCGCTGTCTCCGGTGTCCATCTTCCGATATGCTCTTCGTAATAATTCCCCCAGAAATTATCCCATGCAATATCTTGTTGCAGATAGATAGATGAACGGGCAGCTCCCTGAAGTAATATGCTAAAATCAAATCCTTTCCAGTTCATACCGGCGGCAAGAGAAAAGGTCATCTCGGGCACCGGATTGTAACCGATAGGAGCCTGGTCGTTGGAATCGATCACTCCGTCATGATTCAAATCTTTGTATTTAATATCTCCTGGTCGGCTTACTTGTCCGAATTGAACGGGAGAACTTGCTATGTCTTCATAAGAACTGAAGAATCCGTCGGAAATATAGCCGATAAACTGTCCGATAGGATTGCCGGTTTGTGACATATAGGAATAGGGTTTCACTGATTCACTTTTCTCTACAATCTCATTGTGGGCATATCCGTAAATCCCTTTTACGGAATATCCAAAATCTCCTTTTTGATCTTGATATCCTATTTCCAGATCATATCCCTGATTTGTTACGACACCATAGTTTATGGGAGCCAGTCCGTTTGAACCGGCTGCCTGAGAATATCTTTCCGGTTCACATAAGATGTTACTGCGACGTTCTTTAAAAAAGTCGATACTGGCAGATATTTTGTCTTTCAGCCATTTTGTCTCAAGTCCTAAGTTGTATTTCCGTGCAACTTCCCATGTGATGTTTTCATTGGCACTTTTTCCTTGAATCAGACCTTTAATCGCAGGATTGTGTGTCTCTCCAAAAGTGTACCCTAATCCTTCATCATATCCTGAACGATAATAGTAAGAGAAGCCTCCCAGCTTGTCATTACCAACTTCACCATAAGAGAAGCGTAGTTTAGTAAAACTTAAGATAGGGTTTTCTTTAAAGAAAGGTTCATTAGTCAGTACCCATCCCATTGATGCTGCAGGGAAGAGCTGATAACGGTGTCCTTCCGCAAAACGGTTTGAACCGTTATAACCTGCGTTAACTTCGAGCAGATAGCGATTTTCATAATCATAGTTTACACGTCCTACTAAAGCCTGATAGATATGAGGCACGTAAGAATAGCGTCCGCCAGGGGTGGAGGTGTAACTCATATTATAAAGTGCCAGTCCGGATACGTTATGTCCGGAGAAGGACTGTTTATAGCGAACTGCTGCTTCAATATACTTACGGTGTGTAGCTGCCGTTTTGTTAGTGGCTTTTGTTGGCAACACCATTTCAAGCCCTTGTTTATAGGTTTCGTTTACAGGATTATATTGATAGATATTGGGACGCTGCTGTATGCTGCGGTTATTGCTCCAACCGGCATCGTAAGAGAACTTTCCGTCTATACTTAATCCTTTTAACAGTTTCCTTAGGTTATATTTGAAAGCAAAATCTGTCTCAAGCTTATTGTTGAAATCAAGAAAAAAACCTGTATAACATAACGTTACGAGTGGATTTTGTCTCCATATCCCATCGGCAGCGGCATAGGTACCATTCGCATTCAAGATGGGGAATGCTTGAGGAGAATTGCGGTAGAACATACCGAACAAACGCATGGCTTCCTGTCCATCAGCATCGTAGCCATAGGGACGGTTCTGACTTCCGAAACGATAAGCAAGATTCACGGATACTTTAAAATCTTCAGTCAGATTGATATCGATATTTGAACGGGTAGTGAGCCTATTGTACCTGTATTCTGAATTATAGCCTTCTTTGTACAAGCCTTTTGCTACATCTGGTGAGGCTGCTAAAAGAGCTTGTATCGTTTCGTGTTCTTTAATTTTGTCCACATCTGTCTCAAACATACCTGTTTGAGTAAAGTATCCCACAGAGACAAAGTAGCGTACTGTCTTGTTTCCACCGGATAAGTTGACGTTGTATTTTTGTTGGAAACCATTCTTCGTAAACATATCTACAAAGTCATTGTCCGGGTGTGTGAACGGACTTTTTTGGGTACGATAGAGATAGTTATCGTATTCTGAAAGAAAAAGGCCTCGGGTATTACCAGTATCGGAAGGGTCAAAGCCGTCATTGATAGCACCTTCACGCATGAATCTTGAAACGGATTCTGCACTTAGAGTTTGAGATATACGATTGAAGGAAGTAACACCGAATTCAGACGAGAAAGAAATTTGAGTTTCTCCTTCACGACCTCGTCGGGTAGTCACCAGTATCACACCATTTGCTCCTCGTACACCGTATACCGCCGTTGCAGAAGCATCCTTTAACACGGAGATGGTTTCAATATCATCAGGGTCGATTTGTGCCATAGGGCGTTCTACCCCGTCAATCAGTACCAAGGGGCTAGAATCGTTCAATGAAGCGCGACCACGAACAAACATCGTAGCCTGATCGCCACCGGGACGTCCGCTTTCCTGTCGGGTTACTAGTCCCGGGATGCGGCCGCCTAAAGCATTTGTGACACTTGATACAGGCATACTTTTCAAGTCTTGCGTCCCGACATTAGAAATGGAACCGGTGAGAGATACTTTTTTCTGTGTGCCATATCCTACAACAACGACTTCATCCAATTGCGCAACATCTTCTTCTAAAGTGACATTGATAAAAGGATGATTCTTTTTTATGGCAATAGATTGTTCAATAAAGCCAATCATTGAGATAAGAATTGTCTGTTCTGCTTCGTTGGACAATGTAAGAGTAAATTTGCCATCCAAACCAGTCACTATTCCATTATTAGTCCCTTTCTGAAGGACAGTAGCGCCAATCATCTCCATTCCTTGGGCATCTTTGACAATTCCGCTAACTTTGGTTTGTGCATAGACATGCCAGATGGAACTGGTTAAGCATATGAATAATATTATTATTTTTTTCATGTTTTCTATCTATTAAATAGTTTTGATCCCCATTACCAACCCGGATTTTGTTGAATGGAAGGGCTTTCCTTGATTACTTTCAGAGGAATGGGATGATAATACATGTAATCCTTAAAATTGCGTGCTTCATCTACTGTAAAGCGAGTATAATGAAGTCCGGAAACATTTTCTTCTACTTTCATTCCGACAATAGGTTCTCTTAGTTGATTGCCATCCATCCAACGTCGCAAATCAAAGTAACGATGTTCTTCAAAACAGAGTTCGATACGACGTTCTTGCTTCACCTTTTCCATGAAGTTATCATCTGTCACCCCATTAAGAAATTTATCATCTGTTCCGAATCCGGCTCTGGAACGTATTTTCTGTACGGCTTCTATTGCTGTCAAACCATAGCCTTCAGGGTCCGCAT
Organism: Bacteroides sp. BFG-606; assembly: GCF_024788145.1. Taxonomy (NCBI): domain Bacteria; kingdom Pseudomonadati; phylum Bacteroidota; class Bacteroidia; order Bacteroidales; family Bacteroidaceae; genus Bacteroides; species Bacteroides sp. BFG-606. The sequence continues at coordinate 1,774,318 of NZ_JANUIL010000001.1, forward strand.
TCATGCCGTAAGCGTGATGCATGGCTTCTGCGTAGGAAAGTAGGATATCAGATAAGCGAATCATCGGGAATAAGTGGAAAACAGTACCTACATTAGCCTGTCCGAAGTTCAGGGTTTTGTCCAGGAACTTAGCCAAATAATACCCAGTATTGGTCGAACGGTTTTTCACTTGGTTGAGTCCGTCTATGGTTATATTATCACTAATTCGCGTATAGATGGTATTCTTTCCATAAACCGAACCGTCATATCCAATAATTGCTGCCAGACGTGGGTCTCTGTTATTATACATGTTCTCGCCATCAGAAGAATGGGTATAATTACTTCCATCTTTCATAGTAAATGCATCGATTAATTGCTGTGAAGGTACTGTACCTCCTCCCTGATCTTTGGAAATAGTAGGGGGATAATGCCTGTTTTCCAGAGCATTGTCTTTGGCAGCTGTGTAGAACAATATGTATTCCTGATTAGGGTTAGCATGGATAAAGATCTTATCATACGTTTTAGCAGCAGTAAGAGCTATCAGGCTATATTTCTTATTTCCATTTGGGTTTATAGTTCCATCTGCATTCAGGTTAATTACATCTGCACAAGCTTTGGCGGCAAGTTGCCAGCGTTCTGTCACATCCGAGCCGTCAGTATACCCTAGTACTGGGTCATTATTATCTGTTCTGTTATAGAGTGGGCTTGCAGCGTAGAGTAACGTCTTGGCTTTAATGGCAAGTGCCATTCCTTTAGTCATACGGCCATAAGAACCATTCCCACCTTCCGGGTCAACTTTCAACACAGCGGCAGCACTCTCACACAACTGTACGATGTGATTGACACAGTCCTTGAAAGAGTCTCTTGCTTTTGTTTGCAGTTCAGGATCGTCGACTTCATAAATACGATCGACAATAGGAAAACCTCCGTAGTGTCTTAACAGGTTAAACTCAAATAAGGCCTGTAAACATTCAGTTTCCGCACAATAAGTGTCCTTAAATGCTTGGATATCTTCTTCTGTCTTATTTTGTAACACCAAGTCGGCTTCACGCAAATACTTGCGAGCAAAAACAGCTTGTTGGATTCCCTTGTATGAATTATTCCAGCATTCTTCAATCGGATTTGAAGAAGTGATATATCCACGAGACAACTTATGGATATCCGAATCTATGATTGTGCTTATTCCATCATTAGTGGCTGCATCTAAAAAGGCATTTCCTACGTGGTTGAAGCCTTCGGGAATATATGCATAAACCTGATTGATAGGTTTCAGATAGTTCTGCTCATTCGTAAAAATATCATCAGGTTGTGCCCAGTCATAGGGCATGTCATCCAGATAATCACAACCAGAAAGTGTAAGTGTTGCGCTTATTGCTAAATAAATTATCGATTTTTTCATGCTATCAGAATTTTAAGGAACAACCTATACTCATGTTTCTCGTCAAAGGAGCCGCCAGTGAAGGCGCTTCAGGATCAACCCATTTATATTTTGTCCAGGTAATCAGATTCGTTCCGCTAAGGAAAAGTCTCAATCCCTTAAGATGGATTTTCTGTATCATTTTTACAGGAAAGTCATAAGAAACTTCCAACGTTTTCAATCTTAAGAAATCAGCATCTTTCACATTTAATGTACTTATCTGCCTGTTGTTAAGATTGGCATTGTCCAGTGTTGTTAAACGTGGGAATGCTGCATTCTGGTGTTCGGGTGTCCAATAATCAAGTTGATGCTCAAATATGGTTCCGTTGTCTGTAAAAGGATTCATTACGATGTCCGAATATTGATGAGAGACTTTTGCTGCTCCCTGAAACAATGCGGTGATCGAAAATCCTTTGTAGCCGACTCCTAGATTAATGCCATACATCATTCTGGGAATATCTCCATATCCGATAGGTATCATATCGTTTACATCGATCTGTCCGTCTTTGTTTATATCTTCATAACGTACATCGCCTGGTTGGACATCAGAGAATGTTTGTACAGGAGAGGCTGCTATTTCTTCCCAAGAGTTAAAAAAGCCTTTTGCGATGTATCCTCGGTTTTCTCCCAAAGGACGTCCCTGATTCTTCAACCATTCGTATGGCTGATCTACTTCGCCATTTGCAATCAGCTCATTCGTGGAATAAGAGAATGTACCTCCTATGAAATAGCTCCAATCTGCGATATTTGAATTCCACATGGCAGATAAGTCTACTCCATGGCTATTGATCTTGCCTATATTCTGCTTAAATTCTTTTACATTACCGACAAGAGAGCTGATTTTATTATTAACTACGTACATATCATGACGGTTGTCCTTGAAAAATTCAGCTGTAACAGATAGGTGGTCTGAAAATAGTCTGGTATCTATTCCGATGTTCAGAATTCTTGCTTTTTCCCAAGTCAGTCCGGGATTTGGAAGTATATCCTGAATATATCCTCCAAGTTTTGTTCCCATGTTTACCCCTGTGATGTAGACATCGTTTTGCGGCCACATACGTCCCCTGTAATAAAAGGCATCTACACCCGATGAGTTGCCGACTTGTCCATAAGATGCTTTTAGTTTCAGGTAGGGCACTAATTTTTGAACATCTTTCCAAAAGGACTCGTTAGAAACAGTCCATCCGGCAGATACTGTAGGGAAGAAACCGAATTTGTGTCCCGGACCAAATTTGTGAGAACCCTGATAAGCTCCGATAACATCGATGCCATATCTTTTATCATAATTATAGCCGAACCAACCGTTTACGCTTTGGAAGCGGGTTGGTAATACCATTTCATCATTGCTTTCATATTGTTCATAGAAAGCTAAAGCCGAAACTCCATGTTTTCCAAAGGTACGGTTATAATCTAATTGAGCCACGATACCGGTCCGGCGGAAAGAACTGGTATTATCTACCTTGTTTATCATCGAGTCATCCTCGCGGGTCCGGCGGAGAACGTTCTCATTCGTGGCGTCCTTTTCGTAATATGCGAAAGTTATTGTACGTCTGATAGAAGAAACTGTGCGTGAATCCATAGATAAAGCAATAGAAGCTTTTAATCCCTCTGTTATGAAGGAAAGATCCTGTGAGAGTTTCGTACGGAAAGAACCATACAATTGTTTGTCCTGGAAGTAACCGGAGCGGTTTAGCATTGCCCATGGATTTTCACGGAATGCATTTCCTGCTACAATTTTTCCATCTTCTGTATTGATAATATTGCCGTATTGATCTGTATACCCTTGATCACTGTACCATTCAGGGAAGATTCCTTGCGGTAATGTGACCAGGTTTTTATAAATGTTTTCGGCTCCACTGCCAGGCCCGTTCTGGCTTTGATACCAGCCATACAAATTTACGTCCAGTTGGGTGGTGCGAGTTACAGCAAAATCAATATTGGAACGGATATTAAACCGTTCGGCAGAGTGATTGGTACTATAATCATGTGAATCATCCGTATTGAAGTAGCCATTGTTACGAGTGTACATTGCATTCACGAAATATGTACTTTTTTCAGTCCCTCCTTGGATATTAAGATTATAGCGCTGGCTCCATCGGGTATCTTTCAAGTATTTATCGGCCCAATCTACATTGGGATACAATATGGAATTAGGGTCATTGTTTGCATAATTCATAATGTCATAGTTGGAATACAGTGGATCCATATTGTCATTGTGACGGGCAATGTTATGCTGTCTTGCGTAATCGGCTGCATTTAATGACTCTAACTCTTTAAGTGGCTGTTGAGCTATTATTTGAGCTGTTAATTCAACCTGTGGTTTCCCTTTTATTCCTTTACGGGTTGTAACCAGAATAGCTCCACTGCCTGCACGCATTCCATATAAAGCTGTTGCTGCAGCATCTTTCAATACGGTAATTGATTCTACTTCGTGTGATGACAAAACAGCAAAATCCCGTTCTTGTCCATCAACCAGTACTAGCACATCGGATGAATTACTTCTCTGTCCTCTTATCCAGAATGAATTCTGTTCATTCACCAATCCACCACCTTGGACCTGCCGGGCAAAATAACCAGGTACCAATCCTGCTAATACTGCCGAAAGATTTGTAACGGGTAGATTACGTAACTGTTTACCCGAGATAGTGTAGGCTGAACCGTTATAATCTCCCATAGGAAGTACACGATAACCTAAATCTAAAGGTAAATCTTCTTTGTTTTGGACATTTTGTGCCTGGCTTATAAGAAAACCGGGTAATAGTCCAACTAACAAAATTTCTCTTAAGAACTTCATACGTATAAATTTTGAGTTAACACCATAGTAGTTTTATTGATTATTCTGAACTTTGTCCATTAATACCTTCATCCAGTATCCTCCGATTACTGAACGTGCTCTGAAGCCGACCCATCTGCCGCTGTCTGTATGATGCCAGTCACTGATAGGCACACGAGATACCGTTTCGTTGATATATTTATAGAGAGGATTAGCAAATTTCTGAAAAGTCTCTTTATCCGGAGACATAGCTGCTGTCCACATAATCCAGTCGGATTTTGTGTATTCTTTGCGGGAATCTAGAGGAAGTCCATAAGGATTCTGTTTTGTCAAGTAATAGCTGATTTCTTTTCCGATTACATTATTAGGGAACAGATTCAGATTCCACAACTTATCCCAAACCATATTGTATTTTTGGCTCCAAGTGTTCTTACGGTCAAAAGCCAAACGGTAATGGTCGCCTTCATTTGCCATTTCCTCCCACTTCACCGCCATTTTCTTGGCTGTCGCTGCATACTTATCTGCCACATCATTCAAACCGAGCATACGAGCCATCTCGCTATATCCGGCTACGCCCATAATCGCTTTCACTGAAAGGTTGGCATTGTGCGCCCAATGCCCGGCGAAGTCATCCGTGCAAAGTTGGTTTTCCGGGTCCTGTCCAAACTAACAAATCTTATTATATCTATTTGATAATCTAGGTATTATAGATTTATGTATTGTTTCTGTATTGTGCTTTACACCTTTTTTGAGTAAAATCAAAGTAATTTTTCTCTCAATAAAGTCACTTATTTTCATTTTTTTATTATTCCATTTTCTTTCGGATGAGCTCTAAAAATGGCGAAAACATCAATAATAAGTATTGTAAAATTGCCTGTTCTTAATTTATTTCATATTTTTGCAACGGCGGTTGATTCAACGACCGTTGAGAAAAACTTATTGATTATGAAGTTTTATAATAGAGAGAAAGAAATTGCAGAATTAAAGCGTGTACAAGAGCTTGCATTTGGTCAAAACTCCAGAATGATTGTGGTTACAGGCCGTAGGCGTATTGGAAAAACCAGTCTTATAAAACAGGCTCTGAAGGGAACACCTACTGTCTATTTTTTCATTGGAAGAAAGGCAGAGAGTATATTAGTAGCAGATTTTATAAAAATAGTACGTGAGACATTATCTATTTTTATTCCGGATGGCATATCCAACTTTACTAATTTGATACAATATCTTTTCGAAATAGGAAAAACACGCTCTTTTAATATTGTCATTGATGAATTTCAGGAGTTTTATAATATCAGACCCGATGTTTTTAGTGATATGCAAAATCTTTGGGATGAATATCGGCAAGAAACTAAAATAAATCTTGTAATTAGCGGCTCTGTATATTCATTGATGCAAAAGATATTCACAGATCATGGAGAACCATTATTCGGACGTGCTGACAACATTTTATGTCTTCGGCCCTTCAATACCAAAGTGCTAAAACAAATTATGGAGGATTTTGCACCCGGGTATACCAATGATGACCTGTTAGCTTTGTATACATTGAGCGGAGGAATCCCTAAATATGTAGAGTTATTCTGTGACAATCAAGCGCTTTCTGTTGACCGGATATATGACTTCGTTTTTTCAGAGAATTCCCTGTTTATAGATGAAGGGCGTAATTTGTTGATTACTGAATTTGGAAAAAATTACGGTATTTACTTTTCTATCCTATTAGAAATAGCAAATGGACATTATACACAAGGAGAAATAGAATCGGCATTAGGTGGTATATCTATTGGAGGCCATTTAAGTAAATTAGAAAATGTGTATAATTTGATAACTCGTGAGCGGCCTATTTTTGCGAAACCCGGTACAAAGAAGAATGTACGATATATTATTGGTGATAACTTTCTAAATTTCTGGTTTAAATACATTGAACGGAACCGTTCCTATATTGAGCTACAGAACTTTGAAGACCTTCGTCAACTAGCAAAGGCTGATTATCAGACCTATTCAGGTAGAGTATTGGAGAAATATTTTAAACAGAAATTAGCAGAGGAAGGAGGGTTTAAAGAAATTGGCTCCTGGTGGGAAACTAAAAGTTCTGCAAACAAGGAACGATTAAATTCTTTTGAAATTGATATTGTTGCTCTCAAATCAAGTGGTAAGAAAGCACTTGTAGCTGAGGTGAAACGAATGCCGGAGAACAATTATGTCCATTCGGCCTTCATGGAAAAAGTGGAGCATCTAAGACACAAAGAGATGGCAAAATATGATATTGAGACACGAGTTTTAGGGCTGGAAGATATGTAAGCCATTTACCGAGTAGGCTGCACTTCATATTGTGCAGCCTACTAACTATTAATCACTAATCTCTTTAAGGGAATAAAGCGGATACTTACAAATTACCATTCAATAGCCTGATCTTCATCTGGTACTTGGGTATTGATATCGCGTGACAAAGTCAATGTACCTTTTACATGATAGCGAATGATAGTGCCTTCTACTGGAATATAATTGAAGAAGTAATCTATGTTATTGATAATTACATAACGATGTTCCAAGTAAGGTTTTGCTTCATCCATGGATGATGAAATACGGAATGAAGGCATAATTTTTTCATTCACTTTGAATCCAATCTCTTCCGCATTATCGCACGATATGCTGACTGACCCGTTCTTGTCGCCCTTAAATTTGAATTTAATCTTATATTTTTTGCGGTCTGTATAATCTTCATCTACAATTCCGGCATAAATGAACATCGACTGTTCGTCTATTACATATCCTCTTACTGAAGCTTTCGTAATAGATTCAGCTGTTTCATTTATTGTGCCATCTGTATTTTCGCCCATCACAACTTTGTTAGTTAGTCCTGTTCCGGAGTAATCACCTGAATAGTCATTGAACGGAAAAATTCTCAATATTGCTTTAGCGTAATTTTTACGTGGATGTGCTTGATAACCGTAAGACGGATTGTCTACTATTTGTAATGGAAGTACCCATTTTTCAGACATGTCAATTCCCCGAAAATCAAACTTGAGGTCTAACAAACCAATATTTTGTCCTGCCCCTATCAGCATGTTTTCTGGATAGGAAACAAACGTTAACCTTTCATTTCCCATATCTTTATAGAATAAATCTGTACGAGTTGCAAAACGAGCCTTATTCAAAGTGTTCAACGTATCCGAGTCATGTGATATATGTATGGTAATATCTTGAGTATTATCAGTAGAACCACTGACAAGTACTGGCAAGCGATAACTGGACCTTCCTTCGCCACCTTCTGCATAATTACCTTCTATATCATGGCGACTATAAGGCACATAAATATTCGTGACTCCTTTGCTGTCTAAAGGAGAGCTAAAAGAGATGTAATGTTGATACTGTTCCTTTTCCCATTCTGAGTTACAGGAAGTTCCTAACACGATAATTGCAGCTAAAACTGCTAAAGTATATATCTTTTTCATATATCTGTCTCTACTTTTATAATTAATCATACATGGTCCATCCAGGGTTCTGTGTCAAACGAGAATTGCGTTTCAACTCACTGTGTTTGATTGGCCAAAGCCACAATTTCTCAGAGAATGTAGATGGAAGATTGTATACAGGGATAGCAGAATGGAATTCTTCTCTTTTGTCTTCAGCCACAAAAACATTACATCCATATATTTGCACAGCCTCTTCCGTAGGTGCGTCTTTCCAGCGGCGAAGATCGAAATAGCGTTTCCCTTCTCCCATTAATTCGATCATACGTTCACGTTTCAACGCTTTACGCATCTTATCAGCATTAGCATATACATCGTCACTATAGTCTGGTAGGCCGGCACGAATACGAACCGGATGAATACCCCGTTCCATTTGTGACTTGTCACGACTGATAGTATAGGTTATCGCTCCATTCCAAGAAGAAATATCATAAATTCCAGTTAACTCATTCAGTGCTTCTGCATAAAGCAATAAAATATCAGCATAACGGATAGCAGTTTCTGCTTTTGCGACATAATTACCCGGATAATCATTTGGGTGAACAAACTTCTTGATTCCTATACCTGTACGCAAATAGAAACCATCATTTCGATAACCGTCAGAACTTCTAAAATAGTACCAGACCTGTTGATTACAATCAGCGGGTTTGCTTTCAGTCTGGCTCAAGTAATGCCATGTACAGCCGTTGTATGCCACAGAGGCATAGAATCTTGGCTCCCGCTCTACATACTGTAAAGAAACATTCATGCCTGTTGAAGCCTGCTCATTGTCACCCTTATTAGGATCATATTTCCATCCGAGTTCTGTGTACTTACCATTTTTAAGATCTTGTAATCCGGTAAATCCAGTCCTGCGCTCACGGCTATCTACACGGTCTTCATAACCGGTAACTCCCATATACATACTATTCATACCCGGGCAGTCGGTTCCATCGTTCATATAATAAGCATCAAGCATTTTCTGCGTCATACCATGTGAGTTCCACCCACCATCATCTTTTGGCATTTGGTGAAGCACCATCATATTAATATCTGTCGCACCACGTGTAAAGATGAGTTCTTGATTATTAGCAGGCAATAACGTCCCGTCGAATATGTTACGATAAGATCTAAGCGGATCAATATTAGCCCAACCGTTGGGCCACTCTTTAGTGGAAAATTCCCCATCATCCGGTATTTTAACAGTCGGACGTTCGGAAGGCCCATTATCCGAAGTGGATTTGTTCACATGAACCAAGTCGTAAACATTTAAATCAAGAACATCCCGACATGCAGCAGCGGCCTTCGCCCATTTCTCTTCAGTATATTCCTGAGAGAGTAGACGATTACCTTGATCGTCTACTAATGCCTGCGCGTATTCATCGTTATTACCATTAGCAAATGGACTAGCAGCAAAAATCAGTGCATAGGCACGTGTCGCTAGTGCAGCCCCCCTAGTGGGACGAGTAACAGCATAATTATCTGTACGTCGGTCGTATTGCAATTCTTTGGCAGCCAGTACCATTTCGTTACTAATATATTGGGCCACTTCTTCATATGAGTTGCGTGGCGTAGCAATTTGTTCGTAACTTTCAGTGTAGTCTACCCCTTCATCCGGCATAACAGGCACAGGACCATAACGCCGTAACAACAACCAATAATAGTAGGCACGTGCAAAACGAGCTTGTCCCTTGTAGTCTTGAATCTCCCAGTCTTCCATTTCTTTACATTTGTCTACATTATGAATCATGACGGATGCTTGATAAATTCCTTTGTAACATGCTCCCCAAGCACCAATATTATATGAGTTTTCATCATATTCTCCCAATTTGAACATATTATACGACAATTCATTTTTGGTAGCATCAATTGTTTTATCACGATCACCAAAATACATATCGTCAGCGAAACAGAAAGGATTAGTTCCGGGGTTTTTAGTCGTAACCTCTTCGTTTTCTCCTTTTAGAAATGAATAAGTATAAGCTAACCACTCTTCCACATGATCCTTGCTTTCGAATGTTTTTTCCAAGGTTAGACGATCTTTGAAATATTTCTCCGAATTTAGGTAATCTGAACAGGAGAGCATAAATCCTATTCCCACTATAGCTAATAGTAATATAAAAATTTTCTTTACCATAATTTCTAATTGTATTTTATAGGTTGACAGTTATTCCCACAGTAATCGATTTTGTTAATGGATAGTCTTCGCCACGTGGATTGGCTGATTCTGGATCCCAAGTCTTAAATTTTGACCATGTAATCAGGTTTGATCCTGTGATGTAAACACGAATATTATTAAAATGCAGTTTGTTTACGAAATTCTTTGGCAATGTATAACCGATATCCAAGTTCTTTAAACGAATATACCGTCCATCACGCATCCAGAAAGTGGATGTTTGCTGGTTGTTACTGTTTCCTCCATAACTCAGACGAGGATAAGATGCATTCGGATTTTCATTAGCAGGAATACCTAGCTTGACAGCAGTTTCTGCATCCACCCAACGGTCATTTATCATATCCTTGAAGATATTCCCCCAATCACTTTCACTAAACGCATAGACACACTTACCATAAATGGGGAAAGTAGATTTTCCAGCTCCTTGAAAATGAATATTGATATCAAAACCTTCCCATGCAAAAGAAGCCCCTATGCCATATATTAAGTTCGGTTTGGTTGTAGCACCAATAGCCACTTTGTCTTGATCGTTAACAATCCCATCGCCATTGACATCTTTATACTTTATATCACCAGGTTGTACTGTCCCCCAACTTTGTTTAGGACTGTTACGGATATCATCATAATTGGCAAACAATCCTTCAGAGATCAATCCTTTACACTGGTTTACACGGTAGCCTCTTTCATATAAATAAGAATAAACTTGATTTTCTTCATCTTTTTCCAGCACCTCATTTTTACTGTATGTGATGTTGCCACGAACAGTCATATCCACTTTACCAAGCTTCTGATGGTAGGTAAAGTTACCGTCGAATCCACGAGATTTTACCGCACCTACATTTGCTTTCGGTTTGCTTTCTAAACCGGCAATTTCTGGTAGAAATTCACGAGGCATAAAAATTCCTGTACGTTTTTCATAGAAGTAATCTACCGTTGCAGTAAGTTTGTCATTAAAGAGAGAAAAGTCTATTCCCAAGTCATCTTTTGTTGCAATTTCCCAAGTTACGCCGGTTGAAGCCATTTGTGTATAATGAGCACCAATGAATTGCTTTTTATAATCACCAAATCCCCAATTATATACATAATTAGGATCCCCTTTGTCATTATATCCAGTTGTTGCTATGGTATATAAATATGGAAAACGGTTTTCGTTTCCAAGGTTATCATTTCCTACTTTGCCATGTGAGTAGCGTATTTTAAACATATTCATCCATTTTAGGTGTTGTTTAACGAATGGTTCTTCGGCTACATTCCAAGCTAGAGAAAAAGCAGGAAAGAAACCGAATTGATGTCCTGGAGCAAAGTTCTCCGAGCCGGTGTAACCGAAATTGAAATCGGCAAAATAGCGGTAATTCCAGTTATAAGTGAAACGTCCCGCCAATCCTTGGTTACGTTTTGACACACCATTTTTGATATCCGAACCAATATCTACGGTGCGTTTCTCACTATCCTGTGTATAACGGAAAGTAACTCCTCCATGGTGATTGTCTACACTACGGTCCCAACTTAATAACAAGTCAAGGAATTCTCGACGTTTACCAGAGCTGCCACTTGATTGTTGCATATCATATGCAGAAAACATTTTATCAAAGATAATTTCACCAGTTGTCTGATCACGTCCATTTGCTTTATATAAATCCGGTTGACGATGGCGGTTTATCCAGTTACTGTTATCTGTATCGTATCCAAAGCGTCCGATAAACTTCAAACCTTTAGTGATAAAATCCAATTTCTGTTCCAAGGTTACGTTAGTTTGTAGATTGTTATCCCAATTTTCATTATATCCAGTCTGTGTGGAGGCTACCCATGGATTGAGCTTATTCACATTATCCCTATGAGAAATAGGTGTATATCCATTGGAGTAATACACAGGTGAAGCAATAGAGTTATATCCGAAAAGCATTCCCCACAAAGTATCGTCCCCTAATCCCGGACTATTGCGCTTAGCAAGCGAGCCAGCTACACCTAACTTCAGAATAGTACTCTTTGTTATATCAATATCCACATTCATACGATAGTTCCAGCGCTTATAGTTGGCATTTGTATTGTAATCTTTCCGTAATGTTTCATCAGTTTTATACATACCTTGGTCTTCTGTATAACTTGCAGACACATAGTAACGGGCAGTATTACCACCGCCGTGCATATTCAGATTGGCACGATAACTCCATGCACCATTTTTCAAAATCAAGTCTAACCAATCTACATTCGGATAAAAATCCGGATCCATTTGAGTACGAAATAGTTCCAGTTCTTCAGGTTGATAGGCCACTCCCTTATTACGGGTCACCAACGCTTCGTTCATCAATCCTGCATATGTAAGGCCGTCTACAAACTTTGGTGTAATAGTACGAGTATTGTAAGAGGTTTCCACTTTAGCATCAATATTTATCTTTCCGGCTTTACCGCGCTTGGTTGTAATCAGTACCACACCGTTAGCTCCTTTAGAGCCATAAATGGCAGTGGCGGAAGCATCTTTCAATACTGTAAACGACTCGATGTCTTCAATATTGATTTCATCCAAGCTACTGCGTTCAAATCCATCTACCAAAATATAAGCACTCGAGCTAGCTCCGAAAGTCGAAATACCTCGTATCCAGAATTCTGATGTATTTTTCCCCGGTTGTCCGGAAGTTTGTTGGGCAATAATACCCGGTACATTACCTGCTAATGCATTAGAGATATTAGAAGTTGGAAAACGTTTCAGCTCACCTACATCTACGTTCGTTACAGCTCCCGTTACGGTAAGCTTTTTTTGAGTCCCCATACCAGTAACGACAACTTCGTCCAATTTGCTCGCTTCTGACTCCTTCATTGTTACGTTAACAGTACGCTGTTCCTTCACAAGCACTTCTACATTATCGTATCCAATATATGAGAATAGCAGACGATGATAGGGTTCTACTTTAATGATGAATTGACCGTTAATATCTGTAATAGTACCCAAACCGGCTACATCTTTTACAGTAATGTTTACGCCAATCATTGGCTCCCCTTGTGTGTCGGTGACTATTCCTCCTACAGTAATTTTTTGCTGTGCTAATATTGTCAATGGAACTACTGCGACCAATAAGAAAATAGCTAATATTTTTTTCATATTCCAATAGTATGTTTATTTGTTAGTTTCTTTTATTTATATTCGTCATCCACTGTCTTGTCACCGATAGCTACAGCTTTCTCCATTGAAATGGTACGAATGGTACGTCCTATTTGATCATGAATGTAGAAAATCTCTTTCTCATCATCATAAACAAGCCCGGTAACATCGCGAAAACGTGCTGTTTCGCGCAAATCACCATCATCCGTTCCCCATTGGTTGCCATCAGCCAAAGTTGTAGATATTCCTCGTCCTGCATATGTAGAAACGATACCTTCCGGAGTTACTTTTCGTACACAGAAATTGAGCTTATCTACAAAATAAAAATCATACTCATCATTTTCACCTATATACTCGTCATTTTTGACAAACACACCTTGGCTAGGTTGATTCATGCGCGCCACCGTTCCTACATCATCTTTATAACCACTTTGTTTATAACCTCCCACAAAATTATATGGAGTAATGAATGTTTTTTTCTCCTCATCGTAATCAGAGCGCATAAAGTAATGGTTATTAATGACTCCAAAATAAGCGTATTTGCCTGTAGGATGAATAAAAATCTGAAACTCCCAACTAGGGTCAGCAATAGTAAATAGTTGTTTGAAGATATCCGGATGTTTTTTTACGACTGGATCCCAATCCTGATTATTTCTGATTGTTTTGAAATATTCAGCTAAGTCCAAACGAAATACCTGTCCCTTTTCATAACTGTTAAAATAGAGTTCCCCGTTAATAGGATGAATAGAGGCACCATTACATTGTTTATAAGAAGCTAGCAATTGAATATCAGAATTATCATTGAATGTTCCATCTGCATTACGTTTGATGATATAAACACTGGCACTTTCATCTCCCCGACCATCATAGTCAACTGATATGATCATATATTGTGCCTCATCAGCATATCCATCTATTTTTTTGTTGAAGGTTATACTACGCAAGCGGTTAGTAGGCACGGTATTAATATTCAAAGGTGAAGAAAGTTCACGTTTCTCCAAGTCAATCAATTGTATGGCCTTATGACCATCATAACATATATATATATGATTTTTATTTAGCGGATCGAATGCCATACGACCGCTATTAGCAAAACCGCAACATCTGATACCATCGGGACCATCAAATGGTCCATCTTTCCATCCTTGATCATCACGATTATTGCGATAACCACAAAGTGTTCCTACTACCATCTTTTTCTGATATTCAAATTTTCTATCAGCAACAGCTGTTATACTATTTTCTCCTTCACCTACGGTTACTTCTATTTCTCCATTAAAGGCTCCAGAAGGAACAAAACAATAAATATGAGTGTGTTTCACATTAATAACAATTGCGTTTTTTCCACCAATAGTCACTTTTACTTTAGAAGCGTCAGTTCCAAAATTTTCCCCATAGATTAAAAGTTTTTGATATGCTCCACCTTCATGTGGAGTAAAATCAGAAATTGTCATAGGGCTTGAAGGATCAAAAACACCTACTTTTACATTGTTCTCATTCTTGCAACTGTAATTACAAATTGCAAGTAATGCCAGTATCATCCACTGCCATTCATTCAATACTTTTTTCATTCTACTTTTCATGTTTTTCATTTTAATTAATAATAGAAATTCTTTAACTCAAACACTTCATAAGATTTATTCATCAATACTTGCATCCAATATCCCCCAATCACTGAACGTGCACGAAATCCTATCCAGTCACCACTGTTTGTATCATGCCAATCACTAATAGGTACTCGAGAATTTGTTTCATTGATATATTTATAAAGGGGGGATACGAATTTTTCGAATGTGTATTGATTGGGTGACATAGCCGCTGTCCACATAATCCAGTCGGATTTAGTGTATTCTCTACGGGAATCCAAAGGCAGTCCGTAAGGATGCTGCTTTGTTAAATAATAATCAATCTCCTTCTTTATTACATTATTTGGGAATAAATTTAGACTCCACATCTTATCCCACACTATATTATATTTCTGGCTCCAGGTATTCTTACGGTCAAAGGCCAAACGGTAATGATCACCCTCATTTGCCATTTCTTCCCATTTCACCGCCATTTTCTTAGCTATCGTTGCATATTTATCAGCCACATCATTCATTCCAAGCATACGAGCTATCTCGCTGTATCCGGCTACACCCATAATCGCTTTCACTGAAAGATTGGCATTGTGAGCCCAATGACCTGCAAAATCATCTGTACAAAGTTGATTGCCTGGGTCCTGTCCAGACTAAGTTGACAGTAAATAACTAGTTGTTACACAATGAATTATCGTTATTTCGTGTTGTCTTTGTGTTGTTATGGGCATCAAACAAAGTACAAAATTCTAACTTATGAGTAGACTTTTAATAAATAAAAAAGCTAATGGATGAATATAATGGTAGTCTAAGATGAAATATGGACTAATCTGAAAAAATGAATATTTTTCCTCTCTCTCTTCCCTTTTTATCTATGTAACTTCTTTTATGATATAAAAACTGGCAACATTTTGAGATATAAAAAATCAAATAGATTGAATAATGGCTCTTATTGAATGAACACGACGTAAATGAGGCTTTCCAGAATGAATTATCTATCTTTTTATACTATTTTGCAGAGAAATGCTATCGTATAATAGCTTAAGAAAACAAGAAAAATAGATGTTAGAAACCTATTCAGGAAGCCATAGCGTAGTTCATTTTAAACCAATAAGTGGTTTCTTTTAAAGGTAGGAGATGTTTCTTTTAAACCAACGACTTGTTTCATTATATCAAAACTCGTTTTCGATAGTATGAAAAAGTACATGTTTATAAAGAATTATGCTATATATATTCAATAAAAGGAATATATATGATGTAAATGTGACTTTCTTTTTTCTATTTAGCAACTCAATAGAAGATTAATTCTTCTGCATACATGAAAAATAGAACATAATTTGAAATAACTAAGATAAAATATTTCAATCTTTACCTGGCAAGTTTAGCTCGAAGTTCTTTTAGTCTTTTTGCAGCCTGTAGATTATCAACCTTTATATATCTCATGAATGCAGATGGACTCTTATGCCCAGATATGCGCATAAGCTCTCCAGCAGGAAAGCCGGATAAATACATATTTGTGCAAAACGATCGTCGACAGGTATGAGAAGAGATCATCTCCCATTTTTCATAGACTCTCTTTTCCCGTTCCTTTCCTTTTTTGCGAACAACTTCGATTTTCTGTTCTAGTTTTGCTCTTCGCCCTAATTCTTTAACTCTTTCGTTGAATATATATCTAGGAATTTTAGGTAAATCGTAGTTGTACTTCTTGAGTATTTCCGGTACATAATCGATCATAGGGATTATGACAGCTTTATGCACTTTTCTCTGTTTGAGATTTATAATCTCATTATCTAAATCAATATGTTCAGGACTTAATGTTGAGAGATCACTATATCGTAGTCCTGTAAAACACCCAGTAATAAAAACATCTCTAATCTCTTCCAATTGCTTATCATCTGACAAATCTAACTCGTGTATTGTTGAAAGTTCCTTTTCACTTAAATAAATAGCATCAGTTTCTTCTTCTACGACCTTAAAATGCTTCAAGTCAATTGGAGGAATAACTCCTTTATCTATTTGATAATTAACAAACCCTTTTAACAAACGTACAATTTTTCCAGCAGAATTAGTGAGTAAACCAACACTTCCATCGGGCTTTATAACTTTATAAAATAAATAGTCCATAAATTCATTGTAAAATATAAGATTCAGGTTATGGAAAGTAATTGGTTGCGATGAATGTTCTTTGAAAGCGACCAGATGTTTGCGAAGTGTTCGGTAGTCTTTTATTTGATCTGCAGAAACAACTGGAGCTTTTTCTGTAATATATCTTTCTAATGCATCAAAGATATCTACCCGATTAGGTCGTAATTCATATTCTCTATTCTTTTTTAGTTCAAGTAAAACAAAATCTACGGTTGGACTTATTCCATTTATCTTTGCATATATAAGAATTTCTCCAAGCTTGGATGTCATTCTAATCAGACAGGCATCAATCTCATCATAGTTTGGACAAGCGCGCTTAATCCATCTCTTTTTAGAATCCCAGTGTTCTGGTTTAATACTGTATCCAGTAGAGATGAGCGTACGCTTAGTTCGATTGTAGTTATATCGAACATAAAGGACAGTAGTCCCCTCTCGAGTGACGTACCTTGGTTTAATATATGGAGTATATTTGGCGATAGTAAAATCTGTATTGCATTCGTATTGCAAAGTTACAAAAGCTATCTGAAATGAGCAATATCTCATCGTTAAAAGCTAGAATCTCAAAATGTATTGCGCTATCTTTAAAAAAAGTGGATAAAAATTGCTCAAAAAGGAAAAAAACTACTCAAATCATACTGTAACAGACCTTTTTTATACTTTAAAAACGTTCAAAACATGAAAAAAGAATAGATTTTGTCCTTTCTTGAACACAGATTTTCCTAATATTTAGCATTAATTCCATTATTTTGTAGCGTTACAAATAAAATGCTATAGAAAAACAGTTGGATTTGTATGACTCCCAGGTCTGCCTGAAACACACAATTCTATATTAACTTTTCCCCCTAGCATTTATCAATGTTCGACAGTACTGATTTTATATATTATTTAGGTATAGCGATAAGAAAGGTAAAATTGCATTTTTAAGAGGTAATAGTAGTAAGGTAAAAAGAAGAATAAAAGAAAATGTAGGGTTTGTTTTTCTTTATTGGTAAACAAGATTGTAGATGGGTAACCTTAAAATTGTAGATTAATTAGAAAATATTTATGAAGAAACTACTAACAGTAATGGTCTTTTCGGTCGGTTTATTTGCAAATGCTCAAACCGGCAACTTATTTAAACCAGTAAAAGAGGTAGCGCTACGTACTCCATCAGTACCTATCGTTGTTTCAGATCCTCACTTCTCTATCTGGTCTCCTTATGATAAATTGATGGAAGGAAGTACAGAACACTGGACTACAGCTAAAAAGCCTTTAGTAGGAGCCTTACGTGTAGATGGTAAAGTGTATCGTTTCCTGGGTAAAGATCAAGTGGCTCTAATACCTATTGCTCCCATGACGAATGTGGAACGCTGGGAGGCGGCATATACTAATAGCCAACCCGCAAATGGATGGCAAGAATTCCAGTTTGATGATAGTAGTTGGAAAAAAGGTAAAGCTGCCTTCGGCAGCCGTGATATGCCACGGGTCCGTACAGAATGGAAAGGAGATAATACAGATATTTATATTCGACGTACATTTGAAATTAATGATTTGGATTTAACAGAAAATATTTTTCTCATTTATTCTCACGACGATGTATTCGAATTATATTTAAATGGGGAAAGACTGGTGGCTACGGATCTCGTATGGAAGAATAATGTAAACCTAAAACTTTCAGATGAAGCAAAGAAGAAACTTCGTAGTGGTAAAAATGTGATTGCCGCACATTGTCATAACACAACTGGAGGATCTTACGTGGATTTCGGTTTATATCGTGAAAAGAAAAATGCAGTAACATTTGATAATGAAGCCATACAGAAGTCGGTAGATGTATTAGCCACTTCCAGTTACTATACATTCACTTGTGGCCCAGTCGAATTAGATGTCGTATTTACAGCACCTCAATTGATAGATGATTTGGACTTGCTTTCAACTCCGATTAACTACATCTCTTATCGTGTACGTCCTCTTGATAAAAAAGAGCACGATGTACAATTTTATATAGAAACTACTCCGGAGTTAGCAGTGAATGAAACAACCCAACCCACTATTGCGCGCACATTATCAAAAAATGGTATTAGTTATGTAGAGGCTGGTACTATTAATCAACCGATCTGTGATCGTAAAGGTGATTTGATTTGTGCGGATTGGGGATATGTATATCTTGGTAGTGTAAATGGAGCAGGAAAATCTGTAAGCTTGGGTGACTATAGCGGAATGAAAGAATCTTTTGCTAAAAATGGAACTTTAGCTTCAAGTAAAACTAAATGGATCACTCGCAGAGAAGAAAATACTCCTGCAATGGCTTATGTACATAATTTTGGAACTGTTACCAAAGATGGTAAAGATGGTTTCATGATGATCGGTTATGATGACATTTATTCTATTGAATATATGTATGAAAAACGTATGGGATATTGGAAACATGATGGTAAAGTGACGATTTTTGATGCTTTCGAGAAACTAAGAGATAACTATCAATCCATCATGGAGCGTTGTCGTGCACTTGACGAACTTATTTATAGTGATGCAGAAAAAGCAGGTGGCAAAAAATATGCAGAAATCTGCTCTGCAGCCTATCGTCAAGTTATTTCTGCTCACAAGCTCTTTACTGATAAAGAAGGTAATCTGATGTGGTTCTCTAAAGAGAATAACAGTAATGGCTGTATCAATACAGTCGATCTGACCTATCCGTCCGCCCCTCTGTTCCTCGTTTATAATCCAGATTTGGAGAAAGCGATGATGACCAGTATTTTCGAATATAGTGCAAGTGGTCGCTGGAATAAACCTTTTGCTGCACATGACCTTGGTACTTACCCAATAGCTAATGGACAAGTTTATGGTGGTGATATGCCAATTGAGGAAAGTGGTAACATGGTGATTCTAACAGCAGCCATTTCGAAGATCGAAGGTAATGCTGATTATGCTAAGAAATATTGGGACATTTTAACTACATGGACTAATTATTTAGTAGAGTATGGACAGGACCCGGAAAACCAACTTTGCACGGATGACTTTGCCGGACATTGGGCGCACAATGCCAACCTTTCAGTGAAAGCGATTATGGGCGTAGCCGGATATAGCGAGATGGCTCGTATGCTCGGTTTGAATGATGTGGCAGATAAATATGCAGCGACAGCCAAGAAAATGGCGGTGAAGTGGGAAGGAATGGCAAATGAAGGCGACCATTACCGTTTGGCTTTTGACCGTAAGAACACTTGGAGCCAAAAATACAATATGGTTTGGGATAAGTTGTGGAATCTGAATCTGTTCCCTAATAATGTAATCGGAAAAGAAATCAGCTATTACTTGACAAAACAGAATCCTTATGGACTTCCTTTAGATTCCCGCAAAGAGTATACAAAATCCGACTGGATTATGTGGACAGCAGCTATGTCTCCGGATAAAGAAACTTTTCAGAAATTTACTAATCCTCTCTATAAATATATCAACGAAACGGTATCTCGTGTGCCTATCAGTGACTGGCATCATACAGACAGCGGCAGATGGGTCGGCTTCAGAGCACGTTCAGTAATCGGAGGATACTGGATGAAGGTATTAATGGACAAAGTTCAGAATAATCAATAATTTAAATCTAGTGTATTATGAAATGTAAAACTATGAAACATGGGAGCATAGGGCTACAGTGCATGATGTTGGGATTCATCTTTGCAGTCTGTCTTGGTAGCTGTAAAGATAGTAAAGATGAGACATCAGCGCCTTACGATCCGAATCAGCCGGTAGAGGTGACAGATTTTACGCCTAAATCGGGAGGTGGAAAAAAGAAGATGATTATCTATGGAAGTAATTTTGGAATAGATCGTTCTATTATTTCTGTTAAAGTAGGCGGAAAAGAAGCTATTGTTGTCAGTGTTAAAGGTACCACTATCTACTGTTCTACGCCAGAAAGTTGTTTTGAAGGAACTGTAGAGGTGAAAGTCGGTGAACAAGTTGTAGTATTGCCTGAAAAATACCAGTATGAACCACAATTGGTGGTGACAGACTTATGTGGTGATGTAGATGAATTGGGCCAGGGCGATATTGTAGAGACTGGACCGTTTGATAATTGCGGAAAGATTGATTATCCTTTTTGGTTTTCTTTCGATCCTCAACATCCTAATATCCTTTACTTGTCTCAAAATGATAATGAAAGACCTTTAAGGATACTGGATTTGGAAAAGAAGATGATCTACTCTAAAAAATTAAATGACATTAAACGTGCAACTACTATTACATGGACTAATGATGGTGATATGGTATTGGCTACTCCTCAGACTGGTAATTCTAAGAATAGAAACAATATTATCTTAAAACGTGGAAGTAGTGCGGACGGGCTGGATTTCAAAGAGTCTAGTTGGGTAGCTTTGACACGTGGTAATGCTTGCAATGGCTCTATGGTCCTTCCGCAAACGGGAGAACTTTACTTCAATTATCGTGCAGAGGGTAAAGTGTACAGATATAATTTTGAAGAGAATGGTTATAATAACAATCCGGAAGTTCCTAAAGGAGAAGGGCTGGATGAGCTTTTGGCATTTAGCGTACCTAACCAAACCGTTGACTTTAGTATGGTTCCTCATCCAACAGGTAAATATGTGTATATCATTATGCATGAATCGCATTATATACTTCGTTCCAATTATGATGATGAAACAAAAAAATTGGTGACTCCGTACATCGTGTGCGGACAATCTGGTCAGGCAGATTATAAAGATCTTGTTGGTATCAATGCACGTATCAATAGACCCGGTCAAGGTGTTTTTGTTTTCAATGAGGAGTATAAGGCTGCCAATAAAGCTGATTGGTATGATTTTTATTTTGCAGATAGAGAGAATCATTGTATCCGGGTGTTGACTCCGGATGGAGTGGTTTCTACATTTGCCGGACGGGGTTCTGCTTCATCAACCAGTTATAAATGGGGTAAGCAGAATGGAGAGGTGCGTGAAAGAGCTCGTTTTAATCAACCGACAGCTTTGGCCTATGATGAGGCTACAAAGACTTTCTATGTAGGTGATTGGGGAAATCATAAAATTCGGAAGATTGCTAAAGAACAAGCCTCTGACGATTTAGGCATAGAAGCATCCGATGATAATCAGAACCAAGGAAATCAATAAAAAGAAGAACGCATGAGGATAAAAGAATTTATTACGATTTGTTTGTTGTTTGTCTCAGTTTCTCTCTTTGCGCAAGAAAAAACGATTGAGGTGACAGGAGTCGTGACAGATATGAATAAAGAACCATTGGTAGGTGTCAATGTGACAGTGAAGGACAAACCGGGATTGGGAGCAATAACGGATATCAACGGACGTTACAAGATTAAAACAGAGGAATTTTCTCGTTTAGTATTCTCGTATATTGGTTTCGATACGCAAGAGATATTGGTGAAACGTCAGAATCTGGTTAATATATCAATGAAAGAGTCGGAAGCTAGGGAAATCGATGAAGTTGTAATCACGGGAACTGGTGCACAGAAAAAGTTGACTGTGACCGGTGCCGTGACGAATGTAGATGTTGAGGTTTTGAAATCTAACCCTACAGCCAATCTTTCTAACGCACTGGCAGGAAATGTGTCTGGTGTGCTTGCTATGCAGACTTCCGGACAACCAGGGGTGAACACATCTGAATTCTGGATTCGAGGTATTTCCACTTTTGGTGCCAATAGTGCTGCATTGGTGCTGGTTGATGGTTTTGAACGTGATTTGGATGAAATCAACATTGAAGATATTGAGTCTTTTACTGTCTTGAAGGATGCTTCTACTACAGCAATTTACGGTTCTCGTGGTGCAAATGGTGTGGTTTTGATTACCACTAAACGTGGTAAAGAAGGTAAGATTAAGATCAATGCCAAGGTGGAGAGTTCTTATAATTCGCGCACCATCACACCTGAATTTGCAGACGGCTATAGTTATGCTATGTTAATGAATGAAGCGCGGATTACGCGTAATCAGGAGAGAATGTATCAGGATGATGAAATGGAAATCCTGCGATTGGGGCTTGATCAGGATTTGTATCCGAATGTGGATTGGATGGATGTGCTGATGAAGGATGGAGCCATGACTTATCGTGCCAATCTGAATATGAGTGGTGGTGGTAGCACGGCACGTTACTTCGTATCTCTCAGTTACATTAATGAGGAGGGGATGTATAAGACGGATGAGGCTATGCGTAAGGATTATAATACTAATCCCAGTAGCCAGCGTTGGAACTATCGTCTGAATACGGATATTGACATTACTAAAAGTACACTTGTCAAAGTGGGGGTATCCGGTTCTTTGAAAAAGCGTAATGCACCGGGACAAGGTGCTAACGTATGGACTTCTTTAATGGGACAGAGCCCGATCAGTATTCCTGTAATGTATTCTAACGGGTACATTCCTTCACACGGAACGGACGATAATCGCAATAATCCCTGGGTACTTGCTACCCAGAGCGGTTATAAGGAAATCTGGAACAATAAAATTCAGACCAATATTTCTTTAGAGCAAAAGTTGGATTTCATCACGAAAGGTCTACGTTTTGAGGGACGTTTCGGGTTTGATACGAGCAATCAGAGCGAAATAAACCGCATCAGAATGCCGGAAACTTGGCGTGCCCAAAGAGACCGTGATGATGATGGGAATTTGGTTTTTAAGCAACAAAATGCAGAGAAGCCTATGGAGCAGACTAGTTCTTCGAGTGGTGAGCGTCGTGAATTCTTAGAAGCATTCTTACAATATAATCGGGCGTTCAAAGCACATCATGTGGGTGCAATATTGAAATATACTCAGGACGCTTACCGGACTACGGTTGATATTGGTACGGATGTAAAAAATGGTGTTGCCAAACGGCACATGGGATTGGCGGGGCGTGTCAACTACAACTGGAACTATCGCTATTTTGTTGATTTCAATTTCGGTTATAATGGTTCGGAGAATTTTGCGGACGGACATCGCTTTGGCTTTTTTCCGGCCTTTTCTTTGGCTTGGAACATAGCGGAAGAGAAACTGATAAAAAGACATCTGAAATGGATGAATATGTTTAAGTTACGTTATTCATATGGTAAAGTTGGTAGTGATAAACTTAAAATAGGCGATACTGTACATCGTTTCCCCTATTTATATACTATCAAAGATGATGGAAATGGCTGGACATGGAGTGACTACGGCTCTCCGGACAATGTCTATACAGGAATGCACTATACGCAATTGGCTTCCAATAATGTTACTTGGGAAATTGCCACCAAGCACGATGCCGGTGTGGACCTTTCTCTATTTAATGATAAGTTTACAGCTACTGTAGATTATTTCCATGAACAGCGTGACGGTATCTATATGGAACGTCAATATTTGCCTGGTATTGTAGGTGTGAATAGTAATCCGAAAGCTAACGTCGGAAGTGTTCTGTCGAAAGGTTTCGACGGCAACTTTGCTTACAAGCAAAAGATAGGAAAGGTCAATCTGACTGTTCGAGGTAATTTCACTTACAGCAAAAACGAAATTTTGGAGAAAGATGAAATGAATGCGGTTTACCCTTATCAAAAGGAGGCAGGTTACCGGGTGAATCAGGCAAAGGGACTAATTGCTTTGGGACTATTTAAAGATTACGATGATATACGCAATAGCCCTCAACAGACAGCATGGGGAAAAGTACAACCGGGTGACATCAAATATAAAGATGTCAATGGAGACGGTGTTGTTAATGACGGAGACAAAGTGGCTATTGGTGCGACAACCAAACCGAATTTAATTTATGGATTTGGTGTCTCTGCACAATGGAAAGGGTTCGATTTCAATGCACACTTCCAGGGAGCAGGTAAGTCTTCATTCTTCATTAATGGCCCCACAGTATACGCCTTTAGTGGCAGTCAGTGGGGAAATGTTTTGACGAATTTGGTGCAAGATCGCTATGTTGATGCGGAAACGGCAGCCACATTGGGTATTCCAGCCAATGAGAATCCGAATGCTTCGTATCCAAGACTTAGCTATGGAGGAAATGATAATAACTATAGAGCTTCCACTTTCTGGCTCAGAGACGGTTCTTATTTACGCTTGAAAACATTGGAAGTAGGTTATACATTACCGAAATCAATCGTGAACAAAATACGGTTTAACAAGATACGCGTATTTTTTATCGGTACAAACCTCTTGACGTTTGCTAAATTTAAAGAATGGGATCCAGAAATGGGAAGTACTAATGGAGAGAAGTATCCACTTGCCAAGACATTTACTTTGGGATTGACTGTGAATATCTAATTAAATACATGAAAAATGAGAAAGATATATAAATTGTGTATTGGTATTGTGTTGAGTGCGATTATTGTTGCTTGTGCGGATAAACTCGACTCTGATAAATATTTTAAAGACCGTCGGTCTTTAGAGGATGTGTTTACTGATAAAGAAAATACAGAAGAATGGTTGGCGCATGCCTACTCTTTTTAAATGGTTACAATTTGGAAGTATCTATGATGTTGAATACTATCACTAATTTTGCTGATGATATCTATTTCGGAGGTAATAGTCTTGCTGGGTATAAGGAGTTCAAGACTGGTACTTACAATGAAAGCTATCGCCATTCGTGGGATGATAGTTATAAAGGTATCCGCCAGGCCTCTATCTTCATTCAAAATATTGATATGAACACGAAGTTTACCGAGAAGGAGAGGGCTGATCTGAAAGCGCAAGCCCGTTTTGTTCGTGCTTACTATTATTGGTTATTGTTGCGCAAATACGGTCCTGTACCTTTGTTGCCCGATGAGGGACTGGATTATACTGCCAGTTACGATGATTTGGCCATCCAACGTAGTTCGTATGATGAATGCGTAGAATATATCGAATCGGAGATGCTCTTGGCTGCCAAAGATTTGCCTTTGAGTCGAGCTCTTAATCAGGGCTCGCGTCCTACACGTGGAGCGGCATTGGCGGCTCGTGCTAGAGCGTTGTTGTACTCGGCAAGCCCCATTAATAACCCACGTCCGGGTGAGGCAGATAAGTTTTCGGATATGGTAGACTACGATGGAAATTGTCTGATGTCTCAAGAATATAATGAATATAAGTGGGCAAAGGCAGCGGCTGCAGCCAGAGATGTTATGGAACTTCCCGGGGAAAATAACGGGCGTCGTTATGAACTTTATCATAAGAAGGCTACTGATATTGCCGAACCTGGATATCCTGCTACCATTGCCCCATATCAGGATGGCGATTTTTCGACAAAGACATGGAATGAAGGTGGTTATAGTGATATAGATCCTTACGAATCTTATCGGTCGGTTTTCAACGGTGCGTTAGCGATGTATCAGAATCCGGAGTTGATTTTTAGTCGTGGGCGTAATCAGGGTGGAAATAGTTTGGTTAAAATGGTGGAACTTCAAATGCCGAGAACATTGGGCAACGGTAGCAATGCTTATGGTATGACATTAAAGATGTGTGATGCTTACTATATGTATGATGGTTCGGAGTTTAACCGCCAAACCTTTTTAGATACCTGTCAGGTTGGAAATCGTTTTGTGACTAAAAAGGAAGGAGAAGCAGGAACATATCCTCATTTAAAGAAGGGGGTGTGGAAAGAGTATGCATGGCGTGAACCGCGTTTCTATGCTTCTGTTTCGTTCAATGGTTGCGTGTGGCCTTTACTAAAAAATGCAGAGACAGTTGATTATAAAAATGACGTTGAGAAACAAGTTAACTATTATTACGGTATTAATACTGACGGTTTCTCTGGTACGGGCGTTTATTTACGGTCTGGCATCGGTATCATGAAGTATGTACATCCAGATGATACGAACCGTAAGGAAATCAAAGCGAAAGCAGAACCTGCCATTCGTTTTGCCGAAATTCTGTTGATTTATGCTGAAGCTTTGAATGAACTGGAAGATGGATCCTCATACGACATTCCATCATGGGATGGTTCTACCAGTTATACTGTTAGACGTGACATTAATGAAATGAAAAAAGGCATTAGGGATGTACGTCGCCGTGCAGGTGTTCCCGATTATACAACACCGGAGTATCAAGATCGGGATATATTCCGTAAGAAACTGAAACGCGAACGTCAGATTGAACTAATGGCCGAAGGGCAGCGCTATTTTGATTTACGTAGATGGAAAGATGCAGAAGTGGAAGAGTCCAAGAAAAATTACGGATGTAATTTCTATATGTCGGACACAGAGGAGCAGAGAGAACAATTTTATACTCCAATTGAAATTGCAGACTTACCTACTGCTTTCTCGCGTAAACTCTATTTCTGGCCTATCAGCCATGATGAGTTGAAACGTAATAAACGGTTGACGCAGAATCCGGGATGGACGTACAATGATTAATCTCCTAATAAGAATATGATATGAAGAATATATATATTTACTTAAGTTTATTGGCTGTCATCATCTTGGGAACCGCTTGTAATAATGAGTGGGAAGATGAGCAGTATGAACAATACGTATCTTTCAAAGCGCCTATCGCTTCAGGAGGCGATGGTGTTACTACCATCTATGTCAGATATAAGGACAATGGAAAGGTGACTTATCAACTACCTATCATTGTCAGTGGCTCTACAGTGAATGGACAGGACAGAGATATACATATAGCGGTGGATAAGGACACACTGAAAACGTTGAATATCGAACGTTTTAGTCTTTATCGTCCGGAATTGTGGTATACGGAAATGGAGGAAGACAAATATGAATTCCCTGAGACAGTGCATATTCCTGCCGGTTCGTGTGTGGAGCAATTGAATATAGATTTTAATTTGCAAGGTATTGATATGTTGGAAAAATGGGTTTTACCATTGACCATTGTTGATGATGGATCCTATGATTATCAAGGTCATCCGCGCAAGAACTATGCAAAAGCTCTGTTGAGAGTGGTTCCTTTTAACGATTATTCCGGTTCGTACACGGCTTCTTCCATGAAAGTGTACACCTATATAAATGGCAAGCCTGATAACAACGCGAGAACGACGAACAAGCGTACAGGATATGTGATAGACAACAATTCCGTATTCTTTTATGCCGGTCTGATTAATGAAGACATGGATAAGGATATCCGTAAGAAATACAAAATCAATGTGCGTTTTAGGGACGATGAAACATTGGATATGGAACCAGATGATCCCAATAACGAAATGCAGTTCAAATTGATAGGAACACCTATCTATAGCAAAACATCGATTATGGATGCTACACGCCCTTATTTGGAACGTCGTTATGTTCAAATCATGTTTGAATACGATTTTCAGGATTTCACCTATGGTGGAAGTGGTATAGAAGTCATTCCCATCAAATATAGGGTGGAAGGAAGCATGACGCTTCAGCGGAATATCAATACCCAGATTCCGGATGAAGATCAGCAGGTTGAATGGTAATCCTATTAATAAATAGAAATAGGGAAGATATAGGAAATTATATCTTCCCTATTTGCTTATAAATAGATTATGACCGACAGCTTTCACCTCTGTTTACCTGTTTTTTTCCTTTATTGATTTGTATTTTTCCTTTTTTAAAAGAAAACTTCTTTACTTTTGTTCTGTAGGTCAGTCATACAAAAAACGACAAGAAGTACAGTTAATTAAATCAAAATAGTTATGAACATCAAGAAACATTTGCCTTGGCTCGGAGCTTTGCTACCCGTGGTCAATATGCAGGCAGAGACAAAACCCAATGTTGTCATTATCTATATAGATGATATGGGAATCGGAGATATCGGTTGTTATGGAGGTAAGTTTGTCCCCACTCCGAATATTGACAAGATAGCGCAGGACGGATTATTATTCAATCAATATTATTCCTCGGCACCGGTCAGCTCACCTTCCCGTTGCGGACTGACAACAGGGACATTTCCTATAACACAAGGAATCAACACCTTTTTAAATGGGAAAGCTGCTAATAAAAAATGTGAGCAACGCAACTTTCTAAGCGATAAGGCTCCTTCTATGGCACGTGCTTTTCAGAGTGCAGGTTATGCTACCGGACATATCGGGAAATGGCACATGGGAGGCGGACGCGACGTGCGCAATGCCCCTTCTATTAGGAATTATGGTTTCGACGAATATATATCAACGTATGAAAGCCCTGACCCTGATCCGGCAATCACTGCTACCAACTGGATCTGGTCAGCTAAAGACAGTGTAAAACGTTGGAGACGTACCGAATACTTTGTAAATAAGAGTATTGACTTTGTCAAACGTCATAAAGACCAACCCTTCTTCCTGAATCTGTGGCCGGATGATATGCATACCCCTTGGGTACCGGAATTTAAGCAAAAAGAAAACAAAAGCTGGAATACGGAAGAAGCCTTCATTCCTGTTCTTGCTGAAATGGATAAACAGATCGGACGTTTTATCAAAGCACTGGAAGAGCTGGGATTATCAGAAAATACAATCGTGATTTTCACTAGTGACAACGGACCGGCTCCCAGCTTTCAATCCGCTCGTGCTGCTTATTTAAGAGGAACCAAGAATAGCCTTTATGAAGGTGGTATCCGTATGCCGTTTCTGATAAAATATCCCAAGAAGATAAAGGCCGGGCAAGTGAATAGCGAAAGCGTGTTGTGTGCAGTCGATTTATATCCGTCTTTGTGTGCAATAGCCGGGATTGCAACAGAAAAAGGCTATCAGGGAGACGGACAAAATTATGATAAAATTCTTTTGGGTAAGTCAAAAGCTAAACGTAAAACAGATTTGATGTGGGATTTCGGAAGAAATCAGTTCTTTAAGAAACCGGGAAACCCGAATGACAGAAGTCCTCATCTGGCTATACGCAGCGGTAACTGGAAGTTGCTGATAAATAGTGATGGAAGTGATGCGCAATTGTATGATATTGAAAAAGATAAGTTCGAGAAAAATGATGTAGCACAGTCGCATCCGGAAGTTGTAGCCAAGTTAAGTAAAAAAGTATGTAAATGGTTTGAAGAGAATAAAGATAAAGGAAAAGAGTAATACAGTGAAAAACAAATTATAAACCAACATTAAACTTATGAATTCTAAATTATTACTATTGCCGACTGCTTTGATGGTTGCCGGTAATTCTGTAGCGGAAGCGAAAGGGAAAAAGTCGGATAAACGCCCTAATATTCTGGTAATTCTTGCAGACGATCTCGGGTACTCCGATTTGGGATGCTATGGTAGTGAGATTCATACTCCTAATTTGGACAAACTGGCACAAGAAGGAGTACGATTTAATCATTTTTATAATGCAAGCCGTAGTTGTCCGACGCGTGCTTCCCTATTGACGGGACTTTACCAGCATCAGGCCGGAATCGGACGAATGACCTTTGATGCTCACTTACCGGGCTATCGTGGGACACTCTCACGTAATGCCGTTACCATTGCCGAAGTATTGAAGGAAGCAGGATATACCACCAGTATGGTTGGAAAATGGCATGTTGCAGAAACTCCTCTGCGCAAAGATCAACGCGAATGGCTGGCACACCGTGTTTTCCATGACACATTCTCTGATTTGTGTCATTATCCTGTAAATCGTGGGTTTGATTCTCATTATGGAGTTATTTATGGGGTAGTGGATTATTTTGATCCGTTTAGTCTGGTAGAAGGTGAGGTACCCATAAAAGAAGTACCCGACGGGTATTACATCACACAAGCTCTTTCAGACCGTGCTGTACAGGAAGTAGAAGAATACGCAAAAGATGACAAACCATTCTTCATGTATCTGGCTTATACAGCACCACACTGGCCGCTGCATGCATTGCCGGAAGATATTGAGAAATACAAGGATACCTATAAAGTAGGTTGGGAAGCTATCCGTAATGCCCGCTACGAACGTCAGAAGCAATTGGGCATTTTCCCGGGAATGGATAATTTCTTGTCCGAACGTCAGTTTCATGACAAATGGGAAGACAATCCGCACGCGGAATGGGATGCCCGTGCCATGGCTGTTCATGCTGCCATGATCGACCGTGTAGACCAAGGTATCGGGCAGGTTATTGAGGCTTTAAAAAAGACCGGGCAGCTTGATAATACATTGATTCTTTTCCTGTCTGATAATGGGTGCAGTAATGAAGATTGCCAGAATATGACTGGTGGGGAGAACGACCGTCCGGATATGACCCGTGATGGAAAGAAAATCATTTACCCACGTAATAAACAAGTATTGCCCGGACCACAAACTACATACGCTTCATTAGGAGCCCGCTGGTCTAATGTGGCTAATACTCCGTTCCGCTTCTGGAAAGCTAAATCTTATGAAGGAGGTATCTGTACTCCGATGATTGCCCACTGGCCGAAAGGTATCAAAAAGAACATAGGTGGCATGACGTCTGAAATCGGCCATGTGATGGACATTATGGCTACTTGTATTGATCTGGCGGATGCAGAATATCCTACAACGTACAAAGGACATGATATTCTTCCTATGGAAGGAAAGAGTTTGCTTCCGATCTTTAAGACCGGACATCGTAAAGGACATGATTATTTAGGTTTCGAACACTTCAACGAACGTGCTTTCCTGTCTAATGATGGCTGGAAATTAGTTCGTCCGAAAAATAACTCTCAATGGGAATTGTACAACTTGAATGAAGATCGTAGTGAGCAACACGATCTGGCTGCTAAATATCCGGAAAAGGTGGCAGAGATGGCAAAGGCTTATGAAGCATGGGCGAAACGTTGTATGGTAGAACCTTATCCGGGACAGAAAAAGAAATAAGAATTATTTCATAGAAAATGGGTTTTATATAAAACAGATTAATAGAGGACTGAACAAATAATGGGGATGAAGGATTCCGGGTCAGGAATAACTTCATCCCCATTAATATATTCACATACTAACTTGACTAATCCGTAATAGAGATTATTGTTCTGTTTTGCTAATAGTAGAATACCTCATGCTTCCTATTTGTCCATCTTTACCCAGTGTTTCCGCTTGAATAATCAACGGAGTGGAATATTGATTATTATAACATTCAATCACCGCTTTCCCATTTTCATCAGCTTGTACGGATGGATTCCAGTATAACGTCCGTCTTTTATCTACTTTGTCCATATACAGCTCCTTGGTCGGGTAGGCGGGAGAATAATATTCCAATGGACGGGTATATCCTTGGATAACAGTTTGCCGGGTACCTAGTACCGCACTTTGGTTTTTATTCAATACATCGCGTCTGGGCAGGGGAATCAGGTAGAAAACACTATATTTATCCAGTTTGCTTATATCGACTCCTGTACTATCGGTCACCTCGGACATCTTTGTATTTTGGATGATGTCGTCATCAATACCTCCGGTACCTTTGCTAATGATGATAGAAGCTAATCCGTCCACCTCGGTCAGCATCATTTGAGTTTCTGTTTCAGACAAAATGTGATTATCCATAATATAGCAGATCGGTTTCTGGCGATACGTATGCTTGTCATTGGTGCGATCCCAATAAAATTGCGGGCTCAACTTTTCCATTAATTCGGGAATGGTAGTGACAATCTTTCCATTATCGCGTAATACATCCACCGAACGGCGTACATCGTAATAAGCATCAATACTCTTCTCGCTGATCTTGGTAGCCATGTTACTTCCTTGCCGGCGTTTGCTTTTTATTTCCACCTCATCCAATACATAAAGTCCTTCTACCTTCCGGATAGAATCCATGTATAAAGAATCAAAACTCTCGGCTTTCTGTTGCCAGTAGGCCAGGTCTTTCCATTCCGGATGAAGCTCTTTGTAGCCGTAGGCCCGCGGAGCGGGGGAGAAATTACGGTCGATCAGGATAGAAGCATCCTTATTACGTTCTTTACCGACTTTCCGGGTTTGGATTACTGCCTCCGTCGTTCCTTCAAAATCTTCCACCGGAATGGTGAAACGACCGTTTTCATCGGTCACGGTTCCTCCGGTTATGAATTGATCGTCCTTCTTCACTATCACGCTAAGCGCAATATCTTTCAGCTTATTTTTGAGAATGGTTGATTTCACCTGCCCGTTCAGTGCCAATTGTGCTTCCGGCAATTGAAGCGGAGTGAAAGGAGCGGTAGAGATGGTCTGGCTCATGTCATATTTACGCCATCCGTGCACCATCAATAAAACATCCAGTTCGGTTTGCTTTCGCGGAGACGGGGATGCGAAGTAATAACCGGGTTGGTGGATGTATCCTTTTAAATCGGAGGTTAACAGCAGATCGGTGAAAATATTGTTGTCATACTCCAGGTAATCCGACCGGACACCATCCCGGATGCTGACTGACAATTCTCCGGATACTGGTTCTCCCTTAGCATTCTTTACTTGCAATTCGCAACGAATGGGAGCGTAGGGAGCGTACACTTCTTTCAATCCTTCCGTCGATATTTGCAGGGGAGCACGCGGATTGGCAAAGACGAAACGTTCGCACAATGTATTACCTGCCCGGTTGATGAGGCTGACCTGCAGTACACCTGCCGGTAGTTTACGGGTGGGCAAAATAAACTCCTGCGGAGCATCTGCCCGGCAACTAATCAGCTGATGAATAGATGGACGCCCTTGATGACTGATAAATACAGCCAATGTGTCTTGAGGAGTGGCTGCATTGCAGGATACTCTCACCAAAAGGGCACCGGCATTACTGACAGTGCTTAAAACATACCCGTTGGGCAATGCCTGTGGAAGTGTGAATTCATATTTCTTTCCTTGAAAACTGACTTTAGCGATCGCGGGTTGAGCGGAAGGAGTATATTCAAAATGTCCCATTCCATCGTGCAAAGTTTCGAAAGAGGTGATCTCTGTTCCTTCTTTGGTATAGATCGTTCCCGATAATTCAATGTCCCCTCCATTCTTACTCTCCGCCTTGAAAGCGACTTGCGAAGTTACCCCCTCCACTAATTGTCCTCCTTCAGGGAAAAAACGCAAATTAAACTTCTCCTCCGTTTCAGACGGACGGTTCTTCATCGACGAACTTAGTTCGTAAGTCGTGATACTACGTTCCAATTTATCACTATTGGAAAGCTGATAAATAGGAAAAGTGCGCGAAAAATACTGTGGCTCATCGAAAGCAAGCATCCAGCGCGTATAGGCGCGTACCTCATAATAACCGGATAGCATTGAATGAGGAAGAATAAATTGCCCATTTCCTTCTCCCTGTGTCAGCTTGATAATTTGTTTATCTGCTATATGCCCTGTCTGGTCTACTAACTCCACATACAGAGGGCGGCTGATCAGACTGAAAGTCTGCTTTTCGGCAAGGGTGACATAAGCTTTGAACCAAATTGTGTCACCGACGTAATAACTCGTATTATCAAAATGTAAATACGCTTTCTCCCGTGGAAAGTTGTTGGCGAATGTTTGTGCCTGGTTCATATATTGTTGGAATATGACCTTGGCGGGAGGTACTTCTCCCCATGTTGCTATTAATGATAAGCAAAAAGAAAGCAGAAGAATAATTCGTTTGTTTCTCATTTCAATAGATTTTTAACTAAAGTACAAAGTTAGAGAAAATGGATCTAAAAATAGAAAACATATTGTTCAATAAAGGAAAAAAACTATTCATGATAGAAATAAAAGTACAGGAGCGTGTTGTATGCCTGTTTAGTATCACATATACCTGATTTTGTTCTTTATTGATTAGCATTTTTCCTTCCTTTTGCATAAACTTCTCTACTTTTGTTTTCCAGATAATTGATAATACTATGGTAAAGAAGAATTTCTTAATGACTGCCCCCTTACTGATGGCATCGTTTTGTTCGGCACAGGAAAAGCCGAACGTCGTACTGATTATGGTAGATGATATGGGTTATTCCGATATCGGCTGCTACGGTGGAGAAATACTGACCCCTAATATTGATGCGTTGGCATCCAAAGGAGTACGCTTCACCCAATTTTACAACAC
This sequence comes from Bacteroides sp. BFG-606, assembly GCF_024788145.1. Classification (NCBI taxonomy): domain Bacteria; kingdom Pseudomonadati; phylum Bacteroidota; class Bacteroidia; order Bacteroidales; family Bacteroidaceae; genus Bacteroides; species Bacteroides sp. BFG-606. Next base: position 1,808,669 of record NZ_JANUIL010000001.1, read on the forward strand.
TTCACGTTCTTGCCCCGCCCGGGCCAGTTTAATGACAGGACTATATCAGCATCAGGCGGGCATCGGGCAAATGTCCGAAGATCCGTTTAAGCAAGAGAATCAAAAGAGTCCGAACGACTGGGGAGTGCCGGGATATAAAGGATTCCTGAACCGGAACTGTGTCACAATAGCCGAGGTCTTGAAAGAAGGAGGCTACCATACTTATATGGCTGGTAAATGGCATCTGGGAATGCATGGAGAAGAAAAATGGCCTTTACAACGGGGATTTGAACGTTTCTACGGTATCCTGGCAGGAGCTTGCAGTTATCTACGACCATCAGGAGGACGCGGGTTGACGCTAGATAACACCAAACTTCCGACTCCGGAAGCGCCTTATTATACAACGGATGCATTTACTGATTATGCCATCCGCTTTGTTGATGAACAGAAAGACGATAAACCTTTCTTCCTTTATCTGGCTTTTAATGCTCCTCACTGGCCGTTGCAGGCGAAAGAGGAAGACATTCAGAAATTCACAAAGATCTATCGTGAAAAAGGATGGGATGAAATTCGTGAAGCAAGACGGAAACGGATGACTAAAATGGGAATTATTGACTCGAGCACAGAATTCGCCGAATGGGAAAACCGGAAATGGGATGAATTGACGGAGCAGGAGAAAGATAAAGTAGCCTATCGGATGGCTGTTTATGCAGCACAGGTGCATTGTGTAGATTATAATGTAGGAAAATTGCTGGATTACCTGAAGAAGAATCATAAACTGGACAATACGCTTGTCATGTTCCTGTCCGACAATGGTGCTTGTGCCGAACCTTATGCAGAATTAGGAGGCGGAAAAGTGTCAGAGATCAACGACCCGGCTTGTAGCGTATTCCCTTCTTATGGAAGGGCATGGGCACAGGTTTCCAATACTCCGTTCCGCAAATACAAATGCCGTTCTTATGAAGGAGGTATTTCTACCCCTCTCATCGTGTCGTGGAAAAACAATCTGAAGAATAAAAAAGGTGAATGGTGTCGTGTTCCCGGTTATTTGCCGGACATTATGCCGACTATTCTGGAAGCGACAGGAGCCGCTTACCCGGAAACTTATCACGGTGGAAACAAAATATATCCATTGGTAGGAAGCAGTCTTTTCCCTGCTATTCAAAAGAAAACAGACTCTTTGCACGAATATATGTACTGGGAACATCAAAACAACAGAGCGATCCGCTGGGGCAACTGGAAAGCGATCCGCGACGAAAAAGGAAAAGAATGGGAACTGTATGACGTGGTTAAAGACCGCACCGAACGTAACAATCTGGCAGAACAGCACCCTGAAGTATTGACGAAACTGGTTACCGAATGGGAGAAATGGGCGAATGCTAACTTTGTATTGCCTAAACATCCGAAGAAATAATTAGGAGGAACACAAAATGAATAAATTGCTATTGAGCGCATCCGTTGCATTGGGTGCTACCAGCCTGGCATATGCACAGCAAACGGAAAAACCGAACTTTGTGTTGTTTATAGCCGACGACTGTTCCCATTATGATCTGGGCTGTTATGGAAGTGTTGATTCGAAAACTCCGAATATCGACCGTTTCGCTACCCAGGGAGTACGTTTCACACAAGCCTATCAGGCTGTCCCGATGTCATCACCTACCCGCCATAATTTATATACAGGTTTATGGCCTGTACGTAGCGGGGCTTATCCCAATCATACTTGTGCCGATGAAGGAACATTGAGTGTCGTGCATCATCTGCAGCCATTGGGCTATAAAGTAGCATTGATCGGGAAATCGCATATCGCTCCGGAATCAGTATTTCCTTTCGACCTTTATGTACCTTCTTTGAAAGGAGGAGATTTGAATTTTGAAGCGATTCAGAAATTTGTTTCCGATTGCAAAGCAAAAGGAGACCCTTTTTGTCTGTTTGTTGCTTCCAATCAACCGCATACTCCCTGGAATAAAGGAGACGCTTCGCAGTTTAATGCAGATAAACTAACCTTACCCCCTATGTATGTGGATATTCCCCAAACACGCAAGCAGTTTACTCGTTATCTGGCAGAAATCAATTTTATGGATCAGGAGTTTGGCAACGTCCTTTCTATTCTGGATCAGGAAAAAATGACAGATAAATCTGTTGTCGTATATTTGAGCGAACAAGGCAACAGCCTGCCTTTTGCCAAATGGACTTGTTATGATGCGGGAGTACATTCTGCGTGTATCGTCCGCTGGCCGGGAGTGATTAAGCCGGCAAGCGTGAGTGATGCATTGGTGGAATACGTCGATATTGTTCCTACCTTTGTCGACATAGCAGGAGGAAAGCCGCAGGCGAAAATGGATGGAGAAAGCTTCAAACCGGTGTTGACAGGCAAAAAGAAGGAACATAAAAAATATTCTTTCTCCCTTCAGACCACGAGAGGTATCAATGCCGGATCGCCGTATTACGGAATCCGTTCGGTATACGACGGTCGGTACAGATATATTGTCAATCTCACTCCGGAAGCTACTTTTCAGAATGTTATGACGAGTTCTCCTTTATTCAAGGAGTGGAAAAGTCTGGCGGAAACGGATAGTCATGCGAAAGCTATGACGACCAGATACCAGCATCGCCCTGCTATCGAACTGTACGATGTGAAGAATGATCCGTATTGTATGAAAAACTTGGCGGAAGATGCGGGACAAGCCTCTACCATCAGCCGGCTGGATAAAGAATTGAAACGATGGATGAAGGATTGTGGAGACGAAGGACAAGCTACCGAGATGCGTGCCTTCGAACACATGCCGGGAAAGAAAAAAATAAGCCGTCACATATCAAACGAATGAAACACAGAATGTTATTAATAAATCGTATATCATGAAAAAAGAATTTTTTGGTTTGCTTTGTGGATGTACTCTGCTTCCGGCATTTCTTCATGCACAGACAGAGCGTCCTAATATTGTGATTGTATTGGCCGACGATTTAGGTTGGGGAGATGTCGGATTTCATGGAAGTGAAATCAAGACTCCCTGTCTGGATGCTCTGGTTGGAGAAGGAGTGGAGCTCGAACGTTTCTATACCTCTCCTATCAGTACGCCTACCCGTGCGGGACTGATGACGGGACGTTACCCGAACCGCTTTGGTGTTCGTTCGGCTGTTATTCCGCCTTGGCGTGAAGACGGTCTGGACGAGAATGAAGAAACGATGGCCGATATGTTGGCACGCAACGGATATAAGAACAGAGCCATTATCGGTAAGTGGCATTTGGGACATACGAAGAAAGTGCATTATCCGATGAATAGGGGCTTTTCGCATTTCTACGGTCACCTGAACGGTGCAATAGATTATTTCGACCTTACGCGTGAGGGCGAATTGGATTGGCACAACGATTGGGAAACTTGTCATGACAAGGGATATTCTACCGAACTGATAACCAAAGAAGCTATCCGTTGCATCGATGCTTATGAGAAAGAAGGTCCGTTTATGTTGTATGTAGCTTATAATGCGCCTCACACTCCGCTGCAAGCACAGGAAAAAGATATTAAACTTTATTGTGATAACTTCGACAGTCTGACACCGAAGGAACAGAAAAAGGTGACTTATAGTGCAATGGTTTCCTGTATGGACAGAGGAATCGGAGCTATCGTAGATGCCTTGAAGAAGAAAGGAATAATGGACAACACTTTCTTTATCTTCTTTAGCGATAACGGTACTGCCGGCGTTCCGGGATCCTCATCAGGACCATTGCGTGGGCATAAATTCGACGAGTGGGATGGAGGCGTGCACGCTCCGGCTGTTCTCTATTGGAAGAAAGCAGAGAAACAGTATAAGAACTTGAGTTCGCAGGTGACAGGTTTTGTTGACCTTGTTCCCACATTGAAAGAACTGGTAGGAGATAACAGTCGTCCGAAACGTGAATATGATGGTATCAGCATACTCCCTGTATTGAATGGTAAGAAGAGCTGCATCGACCGCGATTTCTATCTGGGACACGGCGCTGTAGTCAATAAAGACTATAAACTGATCAGAAAAGGCATGAAACCGGGACTTGATTTGAAACAGGATTTTCTGGTTGATTATAAAACAGATCCTTATGAAAAGAAAAATGCCAGTGCAGGAAACGAGAAGATTGTGAAGGCCCTGTATCAGGTTGCCTTGAAATATGACACCATCACTCCTTGTATACCGGAGGTTCCATACGGTAAAGGCCGTGACGGATTCAAGGCTCCTAAAGAATGGAAAGTAGTACGTTGAATCTGTTAACCCTATGAATTGAAAATAATACAAGATGGAAAAATCAATGATTAGCATGTGCCTTTTAGGCGGATTGGCGATAGGGAATGGGTTTGCCCAAACTCCTTCGAAACCTAATATTCTATTAATCATAGCCGACGACTGCTCCTATTATGATATAGGCTGTTTCGGGGCTGTAAACAACAAGACACCTCATATAGACGCACTGGCGGAGCAGGGGATCAAATTCAACAATGCGTATAACTCCGTTTCGATGAGTACGCCTACCCGGCATTGTGTGTATACAGGTATGTATCCGATGCATCATGGTGGTTATGCAAACCATAGTGCGGTCAATGCTGATGTAAAGTCTCTTCCCACTTATCTAGGGGAACTTGGCTATCGGGTAGGATTAGCCGGGAAATGGCATATCAGGCCTTTGGCTAACTTCCCCTTCGAGAAAGTACCGGGATTTCCTGAAGGATGTACAAGTACAAACACTGACTATCATACCAAAGGTATCGAAAAGTTTATGGAGCGTGATGCTTCCCAACCTTTCTGTCTGGTATTGGCTTCTATCAACTCGCATGCTCCCTGGACGGGTGGTGACGCTTCCGTCTTCGACCGGAAGAAACTTCAATTGCCGCCACAATTTATTGATACGGAAGTAACGCGTGAATACTATGCCAGATATTTGGCTGAAGTCGGTTTGCTCGATCAGCAGGTGGGTGACGCTATGCAGATTCTGAAAGATAAGAATCTGCTGCAGAACACGCTTGTCATTTTCATCTCCGAACAAGGTACGCAATTTGCCGGAGCTAAATGGACGAATTGGAGTGCAGGGGTCAAGTCGGCGATGGTTGCTTCCTGGCCGGGTGTCATTAAACCGGGTGTGGAAACTTCTGCCATTGTTCAATATGAGGATCTTCTTCCTACGTTCATCGATGTTGCAGGCGGAGAAATTCCTGACGTGATAGACGGAAAGAGCTTGCTGGGTGTGTTTCAGGGGAAAACGAAGACACACCATAAATATGCTTATCATGTTCACAACAATGTTCCCGAGGGTCCGGCCTATCCGATTCGCTCCATTTCAGACGGACACTATCGCTTGATCTGGAATCTGACTCCGGAAGAAACATACGTGGAAAAACATATTGAAAAGGCAGAATGGTATCTCTCCTGGAAAGCACAGGAGTCGGATCAGGCACATAAAATATTGAACCGTTACAAGAATCGTCCTGAATTCGAGCTATATGATATCAAGAAAGATCCGTTCGAGATGAATAATCTGGCGGATATGAAGAAATATAGTAAGAAGAAAGCTGAACTGACGATGGAACTGCAGAAATGGATGAAGCAGCAAAATGATACCGGAGCTGATAAAGACCAGCCACGCACCCCTAAGAACAGGCAGAAGAAAGCAGCCAATGCATAGCATTCCAACAATGCTATCGTTATTTGCTCTCTGAAAGAGATTTTATTTTTTTTATTTCTCATTTCTCATAAAATCTCGATAATAAGCTTGTAATTAAATGTATATAGTATGAGAGATGTTTTTAAAACAGGCATCTCTCATACTTTTTATAGATATTTTAACGGAAAAAGGGCTTTCTCTCATACGTTTTTCAATCATTTCTCATACACTTCTCATCGAAATTGCACGGATGATGGGTACTGTAAACGCCTACATTGAAAACAGATGAAGAGCATTTTCCGTTCAAACAACCTGATGTCCTCCTGTTTTCCATTCGTTCTTGCCTTGTTATTGATAAAGCATCTGCATCGTTCCACTAGAGTGGCACAAACTGTTTACTAGAGTGCACAGACCTGTTTACTGGAGTGGAAGGGGGCGTTCACTGGAGTGGAACGAAAGAGATGGCAGTAGGATAATACGGGCATGCCGCTTGGAAAACATGAAGGCATAGGCGATATCACCTATTAACTACGGTTTTAATACATTATATATATGAATAAACTAATCACAATCTCTTCTGCACTTTTTGCAGTAACTGCTGTAAGGGCGCAAACACCCAATATCGTGTTTATATTGGCTGACGATTTAGGTTACGGAGACATCTCCGCCTTCAATCCCGAATCTAAAATCCATACTCCTAACATCGACAAACTGGCCGGGCACGGAATTGCCTTTACGGATGCCCATGCTTCCTCTGCTTTATCCACTCCTTCCAGATATTCTCTCCTGACCGGAAGATATCCGTGGCGTACCAAACTGAAACGAGGCGGTCTTAATGGTGATTCACCTGCTATGATCGACCCTGAACGTCGCACCATCGCACAAATGTTTTCAGCCAACGGATACAATACCGCTTGTATCGGCAAATGGCATTTAGGCTGGGACTGGGGATATACGGACAACGGTAGAAGCATGAAAGATATCGATTTCTCGCTCCCGATCAAGAACGGACCTACCGACAGAGGATTTGACTATTACTTCGGCATCCCTGCATCACTGGATATTTCTCCCTATGTTTACGTGGAAAACAATAAGGCAACCTCTATCCCCGATCATGTGATAGAACCCCAGAAAAAGAACCTGGCTTTACTGATGCACGGAGGAATGGCAGGAGCTGACTTCAAACCGGAAGAATGTTTTCCCAACATCATCCGTCACAGCCTGAACTATATCAATGAGCAGAAAGGCAGTAAGAAACCGTTCTTCTTATATTTGCCTATTACTGCTCCCCACACACCTATATTGCCTTCGAAAGAATTTCAGGGTAAAACCAGCATCGGTCCCTATGGTGATTTTGTAGTCATGATAGACGACATGGTGCGCCAAATTGTAGAAACATTGAAGAAGAATAAACAACTGGATAACACCATCATCGTATTTGCTTCGGACAATGGCTGTGCTGCCTATATAGGCGTCAAAGATATGGAAAGACAGGGGCATTTCCCCAGTTATATCTACAAAGGCTATAAGAGTGATATTTATGAAGGCGGTCACAGAATACCGCTTATTGTCTCCTGGAAAGGTAAATACGGGAAAGAGACAAATAACTCTCTGGTTTCGTTGATTGACTTTTATGCTACCTTTGCCGAAATGCTTAACCACAATTTGGAGACGGAAGAAGCCGTCGACAGTTACAGTATGTGGCCGATATTGAGTAAGAAAGGCACTTCCACCCGCAAAGACTTGGTGCATGAGGCAGGAGAGGGGTATCTGTCTTTACGTACTTCCCAACTGAAACTGGTATTTTACGGAGGCTCCGGTGGGTGGACATATCCCGTTAAACCGGTTGATGTAGCTAAGTTCCCTCCGATGCAATTGTTTGATATCGTGAAAGATCCTTCGGAAAAAGAAAATATCATCGGTGATAAACGTTATGAGAATGAGGTGAAAGAGATGAAACGGACTATGAAGAAATATCTGGAAGAAGGACGCTCTACACCCGGTGAGAAAGTATCGAATGATACGGAGAATAGCTGGAATCAGGTAAAGATCTTCATGCAGGAAGAAGAGTAAGCCCATCGGGAAAAAATGAAAACATAAAAAAACAGCCCCCCTGAATATAGACCTTCAGAGGTGCTGTTTTTAAATTCAACAAGGAAAAGAGTATTATTCTAATTATTATTTATTCAGAGAGTTACAGATTTTCTGGTTGATTTCCCTGATTTTAGCTTCATCCATTTTGATTACTTTACGGTCGTAAGTGAGCAGACCGTTGATTTCACCTTCTACGTCTGTTGTCTGAGTATATACGGCAGCAGAGAATCCTTTCTGGATCAATTCCAACAGATGTCTGCCATATTTGATGTATTCGTTGGTTACTTCGTCCGATGTATTGAACTTCACATAACCCCAGTTTTTCTTGTCATTCACCCAAGTGTTTCCTTCTACTACAAGGCCGATACCTCCGTACTCACCCAATACGGTAGCACGTCTCGGATCGTAAAGGAACATGTTTGGGCCCGGATAGTGGTGAAGGTCGAGAATATCGCCACAAGTGTAGTGATTACCACCACTGGCAGGATTCACCAGTCGGCTAGGATCGTATTCTTTGGTCCACGCTACGATTTCCGGAGTTTTGAATTGGCCCCATGCTTCATTGAAAGGTACCCATACAGCGATACTCGGATAAGAGTACAGACAGTCGATGATTTCTTTCCACTCTTTGCGGTAGTTAGCTTCGGAAGCAGCAGAGCGAATCACTTCTGTACCGTTGAAATAGTTACGTGCTTGCCACTGTGGGCTGGGACCACCGTTCGGCATATCTTGCCATACGATCAATCCCAACTGGTCGCAATGAGTGTACCAGCGTGCAGGTTCTACCTTAACGTGTTTACGTACCATGTTGTAGCCGAAGTCTTTTGTTTTCTTCAAGTCGTAAACCAAAGCTTCGTCTGTCGGTGCAGTATATAAACCATCAGGCCACCATCCCTGGTCGAGCGGACCGAATTGGAAATAATCTTTGTTGTTCAACTGCAGGCGAGTGATACCATTCGGACCCTTGCGGGTAGAATATTTACGCATAGCAGTATAGCTCTTTACTTGGTCGATTGCTTTTCCGTCTTTATACAGAGTCACTTCCATATTGTAAAGGAAGGGAGAGTCCGGAGACCACAGTTTAGCATTAGCAGGCATTGCCAGTTCAACGGGTACTCCGTTCAACGCTGCACCTTTGGCTACAAGGTTCTTGCCGTCGAATACTTTTACTTCCACTTTGTCAGCAGAAGTTGTGTTGGCAGCAACTTCTACCTTAACAGAGTTATTATCAATATTAGGAGTAGTTTTCAGATTAGCGATGTATTGTGTTGCCACCGGTTCCAACCACACTGTTTGCCAGATACCTGTAACCGGAGTGTACCAAATGCCATGAGGGTTTGCTATTTGTTTTCCTCTGGGTTGTTCGCCACGATCTGAAGGGTCCCATACTTTTACTACCAGATCATTATTGCCTTTATTAAGTACGGAAGTGATATCGAAATAGAAAGGGGTAAATCCGCCTGTGTGTTCACCTACCTTTACGTCATTCACCCAAACTTCTGCTTTCCAGTCTACTGCTCCGAAGTGCAACAGGACTTGTTTGCCACGCCAGTTGGAAGGAACGTCGAAAGTGCGTTGGTACCACAGTTCCTCTTTCTCGTTTATCATTTTGCCTACGCCTGATAAAGACGATTCTACAGCAAAAGGAACCAGAATGTCACCCTGGTAAGCAGCAGGTGCAGGAGTTCCCTTCTTTGTGATTGCATATTTCCAAAGCCCGTTCAGGTTTTTCCAGTCACTACGTTCCATGATAGGACGCGGATATTCCGGCAATACATTTTTAGGATCGAGCTGTTCTCCCCACGATGTCTTGATTTTGTCACCGGCAGGTTTCCATTGAGCAAAAGTCGAACTGCATAGAGCCAATGCAAGTAGCATTGTTAGAAAATTCTTTTTCATGTTCATGGTATACATTATAATTAGTTATTAGATATAAATTCCATAAGAAGGAACATTGCAAAGAAAGTGGAATTTAAAGAGAATAAAGGAAACTTGCCGTTCAAAAAACAGCAAAATCTCTTCTTTTTCTATATAAAGTCTCCTATAAAGTTACTTTTGATGATAAATACCGGAAGTAGTGGTCAGTTTTTTTCTTTGTTGAACAATCGTTTTTTTGTTATTTGTCAGCAGTTTTTGTTCCTGATGGTTTGGGGAGTTTCGTTCCGGCTTTGTCCGGAACACCCAGTACAGGCATTCCGTCTTTGTCCCACTCCATTTTTTGTAAGCGGGGAGTACGTGAGTCCATTGCACCCGGAGCGTCGTTGGGAATCTGGCGGGCATGATAAAGCATATAACATTCTTTTCCATCCGGTGAAGGAATGAAAGAACTGCCGCCGGGACCAAAAACTTCGTTTTTCGGCTCCTGCTGAAATACAGGGGTCGGATGTTTCTTCCAGGAAGCGGGATCCAGCAGGTCAGCATTGGCGTCTGCTGTTAGTAATCCTACACAATAATAAGGCGTCCAGCTACCACTGGCAGAATAAAAAATGCAAACTTTGTCTTTATTCTTCGGTTGGAAAAAATGAGGTGCCTCGTTCACATGAATCGGATAGGCCGTTTTACTGCCATCAGGATTGACCCATTGACATTCCCATTCATATTCAGGTTTGGAAATCAGGACTCTATCGGAAGAAAGAGTCCATGGATTTTCCATGGAAGCGATGTAAATGCACTGTGTCTCACTGTCGATTCTTCGTTTTTGCCATCCGCACCAGATCATATAATGTTGTCCGTTATGTTCAAAAGTGCTTGCATGAATCGCCCAGTTGTTATCTTTGTCAGTCGGTATTCGGCCTTTCATGACAAACTTTCCCTCTGTAGGAGTGGCAGCCTCGTTCTCAATTACATAAATCTGGTGATTGTCCATGTTACCGTCATCTGCCGCAAAATAGATATACCATTTATTATTGATCCGATGTAGCTCGGGGGCCCATAAATGGTGCGAATTACTAGGGTCTGTCGGTATCCATACCGGTTTTTTAAGACTGTCATCCAAGTTTGTTATATCACTCGTTTCCCAAAGTATGATCCTGCTTTCGGAACCTTGTGTGTAGTAATATTTCCCTTCGTGAAAAACACCCCATGGTTCTGCTCCTTTTTCGCGCAACGGATTCGTATAGGTATCTCCTGTTATCGTTTCCTTTTCCGGCTCTGTTTTCTTCTTGGGTTGGCAAGATGCACAAATAATGACTAAAAGTACAGTTAGTAATGAGATTCCGCTTTTCATGGTATTTTTCATTTTATAATGACACTGCAAAGAAAGCACAAAATCTTGATAAATCATCTTTTTTTTGCAGATTGGTTAGTATTTATCCTTAATTGGTTCATAATTATTGAATTTTCTATTCGTTTTTTCTCATCTTTGTAGCACGAACTTTAAAATTGATATTATATGAAACTAAAACATCTTATTCTTTTCTGTATTATTTGTTGTTCCCTGTCTGTATTTGGGCAAAAGGCCGGTCAGCAACCAAAGACAAGTGGCAATCCTGTATTTCCGGGCTGGTATGCCGATCCGGAAGGAATTGTGTTTGGAGATGAATACTGGATTTACCCTACGTATTCGGCGCCTTATGACGAACAAACCTTCATGGATGCTTTCTCGTCTAAAGACTTGGTGAACTGGACAAAACACCCGAAAGTGTTGTCGAAAGAGAATATAAGTTGGTTTAGACGTGCTTTATGGGCACCTGCTGTGGTTCATGCGAATGACAAATATTATATATTCTTCGGTGCGAATGATATTCAAAGTAATAACGAGCTGGGAGGTATCGGTGTGGCTGTAGCCGACAATCCTGCCGGACCATTTAAGGATGCACTGGGCAAACCTCTGATTGATAAATTTGTAAATGGTGCACAGCCGATCGATCAGTTTGTTTACAAAGATGATGACGGACAGTATTATATGTATTATGGTGGCTGGGGACATTGCAATATGGTGAAGCTGGCTCCGGACTTGTTGAGTATCGTACCGTTTGAGGATGGTACCATCTATAAGGAAGTAACTCCCGAAAAATATGTAGAGGGACCTTTCATGTTAAAACGTAACGGTAAATACTATTTTATGTGGTCGGAAGGCGGTTGGACCGGACCGGATTATTGCGTAGCCTATGCGATTGCCGACTCACCATTCGGACCTTTTAAAAGAGAAGCAAAAATCTTACAGCGAGATCCCAATATTGGAACGGGTGCCGGTCATCATTCTGTAGTGAAAGGTCCGGGAGCGGACGAATGGTACATCATTTATCATCGCCATCCATTAGGTGAAACGGATGGAAACGCTCGTGTGACCTGTATTGATCGCATGATTTTTGATAAAGACGGAAAAATAAAACCCATAAAGATGACTTTCGAGGGAGTAGAAGCCAGCCCATTGAAGTAAAATCTGAAAAGTTCAGCCCATCGGTAATTAATATTTTAATAAAGATGGGCTTTTTTTGATTTATTGTTTTATTTTTGTCCTTATAAATTCAATATATCACAATTGTCGATATAGCTACTGAAAACTAGCTCATATTCCTCTTTTGTAAATCCATAAAGGAGTAAGTGTATTCTTTATTTATTGTATTCATATATTCAACACAGAACTGCAAGTATTGCACTTTTGCCTCATTTACCATATTCATTTTTGTTAGAGACTGAATTGCATAACAAAGAGCTTCATCATTGATAGGATCAATATAAAATAAACTCTCACAAAGTGCAACAACTATTTTATACGCTTCTTTCTTGAAACAATTTTCGATTTCAATCAATAATATCGGTTCTAATTTCTGTTCAAGACTTCCTTTAAAAGAATCAAACTCCGGCATATCAATTGAACGAAGGAACTTGCCTCGAGACACGATTCTTAGTAGCTCTGTCTCATGCCCTCCCGTATTATTTGTCATTAAAAGTTTGACACAAGCAAGATAATCACAATAAAATTCATCAGTGTATTCAATCCTGAACAAACCTTTATCATGTATCAGTTCAACTCCATCAATTTCTTTTAATATCCCTCTTACATGATTAATAGTAACCCCACGTGAGTTTTTCACCTTATCTTCTGATTTACCGGGCCAGAACAATTCACTCAATCTCTGCGATGAAATACCTCCTTTATGACTATATTGAAGAATTGATAAGAACACCTGTTTCAATTTAGTACTAAACATATAGGTTATATCTTTATTTTGCCTGTCACGCACCATAAACTCTCCAAACAAATAAACACTATTGGCTTTGACTGGATTTTGTTCCAAGGTAGTGGGCTGCTTCACATTTACTGAATTTATAACGTTTTTTTTATCATTTTCTCCTTGTTTTTTATGAGAACGACGTTTAAGAAAAAAAACAGAGCAAATACAATTGCTATAAACGATAATATAAGTAATGTTATCAATAGTTGATAAGTAAATTTTTTATCGCTGTTGTGAGGTTTGTATATACTCAATAATTCACTACTTATCGGAGGAAAAGCCAATGAATATATTTTGATGCCTGAAGATATATCATCATCATTAAACTCCTGTACCACTGCAAAAAGTTTATTGAGTTTATCACTATAATATAAATTAGCCTTAGTCTTTATTTTTTCTGAATGTATCGGTATAGAATCACCCAATATCTGGAAAGCTCCGTCCTTGAATGCGAAACGATATAGTTTGAGATAAGTATCAGAAAAATGTTCCGGATAGCAAAGCGTATAAAAGCATGAATCATCTTGGATAACCATTTCTCTTACAGGAACAACGTTTTCTTTATTCCATGGAATTTCCCATTGCTTAGAGATTGTATGATTACTCAAGTTAACCTTGTGTAAATCATAAAAATATTGACGTCCTACAATCTGTTCTCCCGATTCATTCCCCATACCGCCGTATATATAGAGAGAATTATTATCCTCACGATATCCCATGGATGAGAAATATCGGGGGGCTATCTGTTTCCCTTTCAAGGCTACCGCATCCTGCCTGTTTTTATTATAATTATACATATATAGCTCTTTACTATAGTATATATCTCCAAAACCTCCGAATATGAAATGTCGTTCATTTGTCTGATCATAGGCAGCACTATGATGGTGTAGCTGCATAGGCAAACTTTCATAACTCATTATAGACCACTCTTTGGTGTATAGATCAAGGGTTGCGATGGTTGGTTTACCTGCAACCTCTGCTTGAGCTTCATACACATAAAGTTTATTAGTCTTACCATCTAGGAAATTTGTTCCTAAAAAAATATCCATGGGACACTCATTCGTAAAAGTATCGTATCTCACATCACCCGAATACAAATTATACGTAATTAGAGTATCCTTATTAAATATATAGATATTGTCTGCAAGGGCATCAAAATTGTAGCCTGCTACACTAGAAGACGTAAACTTTCGCTTATAATCCCAATTATAAGATTCATTGATGAGCCATATCGGATTACTAACACGCCCGAATACTTTACCTTCAAGAGTGTGGACTTCCTCCCCCTCACTTTCCTTTAAAGGGAAATTATATTGCTGTTTATTATCAGAGACAGTTAGTCCCTTTATCGAAAAGGTTGGCACATCAATCATATAATCACTCTTTCCAAAATAAATATCTGGAGTCCATTTGGTAGGCAAGTTAAGATTATTAGCAAAAAACTGTTGCCGTTTGATGGTTAGACATAAAGAACCTTTGTGTGGCTCAAATTCTATTGAAATGGGAAACCAACGAGATACAACCAGCTCTTTAGTTTCAAATTTAGCGGCAATGAGACTGTTCTTGCCCTCTTCATTTAATTTGAACACAGAGAATGTGCCATCATTGTAATAAGATAAATTATAGATTTTGCTATTATCTTCGCTCTTGATCCTGACTATATAGCCTAAACGAGACGGTCGGGTTAATGACATATCAAAGCTTATAGTAAATTTGTCCGAAAACGGAATAGGTGTATCACCGAAAACACTATAAAATGTACGCTCATCAATAGGATAATCATTCCCTTTAAACTCCAGCCCTTGCCCATATAAAGCAGTTGATAGGAAGGACAGACTTATCATAGTATAATAAATTATCGGTTTCATATATTTTAATTTGTGTATTCAATCAAATAATTAAATACAAACTTACATAAAAAGTCCCACATATAATAGTTTTAATCCTTTTAATATTCTTTTTTTTTAAACATGTCTCTATACCTTTTCCAATTATCCGATGATTAGTCATCCTCCAAACGACCATAAAATATTCCCTGTAAAATGGCCGGGATTAATGCATTTTTCTGATTAATAACCGCATTTTAACCCATAATTTAACCGTCGTACTCTTTTTTTGCCAGAAATAACCAAACGAACCATGACGGATATAAAACCAAAAGATGAAAACGAATTATTAAGTCCAATAGATCTATGGCCTAAAACATGCTTGACTGTTCTAACCCTTGTAATACACACATAAATATTTAATTATGAATTATGGAAAACAAAAAAAAACATTTTGAATTGCGTATGAAACTAATGAAAAACTTACGAACGTTCACGCTCTTTATGCTACTGGGAACCATCGCGTTCGCAGTTAGTTCGTGTAGCGACGACGATGACTCTACAAAGTTCGACTACGGTACTGTAACAGGTATTGTTACTGATGAAAACAACACGCCAATTGGTGGTGTTGCAGTTACCATCTCTGATGTTGAGGGTTCTACAACAACCGGTGCTGACGGAAAATATTCTTTTCCCAATGTTCCTATGGATAAGCGTGCTATTACATTCACTAAAAAAGATTATCTGACTACCAGTGCAACAGTTTTGGCCGGCAAATTCGATGCTAATAAAATAGCCTCTATTAACATTCAAATGTTAAGTGCAGATGCTAAAGTGATGGGTACTGTCACTGACGCCAAAAATAACAATGCTCCTCTTGCAGGCGTAACTGTGAAACTAGGCTCATTGGCTACAACGACCGACAATGAAGGTAAATACTTATTCGAAAGCCTTATTGTCGACAATTATTCTATTACATTTAGCAAAACGAATTATGTAGCGGTTTCAAGGGATATTAAGAAAGATCAGTTCGCAGATAAGGTAGCCACTCTCGATATTCGTCTGGGTGGAGTAGAAGTATTACCGGGCTTAACGGCCGATGACTTGAAGGAAGCGGACAAATGGCTTTATAATGAATACAGGGGCGGACGAAATGGCGACAGTTATCCTCATTGGGACTGGTCAACAGACTATATGTGTACTTTGAGTTTCTGGGGTAATATGGAAGAACAGTCGGAGGGTACAACTTTAAGAATCAGAAATACTGGTAATGAACAAAAGAATCCGGCTAATTTGGACGCATTTGACTCTTATACTTATGGTAGCAAGAAAATCACGGAAGATAATAAGATACTGT
The DNA here is from genome assembly GCF_024788145.1 of Bacteroides sp. BFG-606. NCBI lineage: Bacteria > Pseudomonadati > Bacteroidota > Bacteroidia > Bacteroidales > Bacteroidaceae > Bacteroides > Bacteroides sp. BFG-606. The sequence continues at coordinate 1,824,731 of NZ_JANUIL010000001.1, forward strand.
CATTGAGAGTCCGCACCCACAATGCAGATGACAAGGCTCCAGCATATTTTGGAGTACAAGTAGTAGATCTTTCTGCAGCAGAACCTGTAGCTGTAAAAGTAGGAGAAACCCAGACCTGTGGTACATCCGATTATACTGATTATACTTTTGACTTGAGTGATTATGTTGGAAAAGAAGTCATTATAGCTATCGGAATCTATCGTACCGCAACAGGCGATTATTGGAAGCAGTTGGTTCTCCGTGCTATTCGTTTTGCTCCTACAAAAGTAGAAGGATGGAACTGGTTGCCGGGCACTTCTATCAGTGGTTTGGAAGAGTGGAAATTAACTCATGAAATGGTCCGCTCAACAATGGTTCAAACAGCCAAATCATTCACCGGAATAAGCCCAATTAGAGGTGGTAGAGACGATTATTATGGGGCATATCGTGCATGGCGAGATGTGAATCATATAGCCTATGGCTGGACATTTATGCCGACAGTAAAAGACCCCGAAGTATTCCCAAGTGAAGGCTATCTGATAAAAACGACGGGTAACGGAGCTGCTAATATCAATAAACCTGAGGCCTATTTCTATGCCAAATTTGCAATTGCCGATGGAAATAACAAACTAACATTGAGAACCCGTACTTTTGGTGGTCAATGGACATTCTTCAAGCTTACTGTCGTTAAAGAAGACGGAACATTCACTCACTTAGCACCCACATCCAATACGGCTCGGGAAGCAGCAGCTGCCGAAGGCGGTTGTTGGAAATTCAAACATGATGCCGGAAATCCTGACAATCCGAATTCCTATGCTAAGTTCGAATACGACTTATCTCAATTCAACGGCAATAATGTAGTATTGGCTATAGGTGTGTATAATGGAGAAAAGAGCAGCGATGAGAATAAGCTGGTATTCCATAGTGTCGAATTAAATTAATAAGATGAATCTGTTCCTACTCGAATCTTTTCCCTGTCAACCTTTTTAATCAGGTTAAAGATTCGGGTGGAAACCGATTTAGAGTGAATAAAAACATAACTAAATTTTAATAATTATCATTATGATGAAAACACAACGTGCAAAAAGAATGCAGCACCTGTACACTTGCATTCTGATGGTGTTTCTTCTGATTTTGAGTTCCTCATCTTGGGCACAAAAGAAAACCATTCAAGGTATTGTTACAGATGAAACCAATGAGCCTGTAATTGGAGCCAATGTTGTAATAAAGAATACAAGCATAGGTACGATAACCGGTATAGATGGTCAATATCGTATTGAAGCTCCGGCGAATGCTACTTTAGTATTCACTTTTGTAGGCTATAACCCGATAGAAGAAAAAGTAAATGGCCGTACACAAATCAATGTTTCTATGAAATCCAACGACATTACTCTCAGCGATGTAGTGATTGTGGGATATGGTGTACAGAAGAAAGTGAGCCTTACCGGTTCGATAGCAGGAGTGAGAAGTACGGAATTGCTAAAAACTAAAAACGAGAATCCCCAGAATATGCTTACCGGTAAAATATCCGGAGTACGTGTATGGCAGAAAAGTGCCGAACCAGGTTCTTATAGCAACAACTTCGATATTCGTGGATATGACGCTCCATTGGTTATCATTGATGGTGTTCCCCGTGATGTGCAAGACTTCCAGCGTTTGAACGCTAATGATATTGATGATATTTCTGTATTGAAAGATGCTTCGGCTGCTATCTACGGTGTACGTTCTGCCAATGGCGTAGTACTGGTAACCACCAAAAAAGGATCAAAAGAGGGGAAAACCAAAGTTTCATACAATGGTTCGTTTACTATACAACAGCCATCCGATATGCCTAAACTGGCCGATCCTTATGGAACAATGACTCTGTATAATGAAAAGGCGATGAATAAAGTAGATGGCGGAAATATTATATACGGTGAAGATCAGTTCGAAGCTTTCCGTAATGGCACTCGTCGTGCTACTGATTGGAATTCATTAATATTTTCAGATCATTCTCCGCAGACTCAACACGATATAAGTATTTCAGGAGGAAATGACAGAACTCAATACTATATAGGTATGGGTTACTTCTATCAGGAAGGATTCTTTAAATCAGGAGATTTGAATTATGAAAAATATAATATTCGTTCTAACATCTCGACAAGAATTCTCAAAGGATTGACTTTTGAACTCAATCTTAGTGCTTTCCTTGATGAACGAAATTCTCCTTACTACAGTTCTGTCGACATTATTCGCAACTATTGGTCGCAGGGTGTATTGTATCCGGCATATGCCGATCCGGAAAATACAATGCTGAATTACAAAGGATTGGAGTTGGAAAATAATACGGTTGCCTTTATGACTTCCGACGTGTCGGGATACAAAAAGAACAAACAGAAAAACATCCAATCTTCAGCATCACTCAATTATGATTTTGGAACGATAACCCCTGTTTTAAAAGGTTTGTCGGCAAAAGCATTGTTCAGTTACGATTACCGATTGGACAATAATGAAAGTTATCGTAAGGAATATTATCAATATGCTTATGATGATTTGACCGATACCTATGCTCAAAAATTGTACAACAACAGTTCTCCGAGCAACCTCCTCCGAAAAATGTACGACAAACAGCAGACGCTGGCTCAGTTGATATTGAATTATAATCGCACATTTGGAGAGCATTCCATAAGCGGATTAGTCGGCTGGGAGACTCAAAAACGTCAGGGAGATAATTTCTATGCTCAACGTAATCTTGCTTTCAGTGTTCCATATCTTTTTGTAGGCGAAGATACCGCCCAACAAGGTGGAATGTATTCGGGTAACTCTGATTTGTACGAAGAAGCCAATTCCGCTCTGATAGGCAGGGTGAATTATGCGTACGGAAGCCGTTATCTGTTAGAAGCTCAATTCCGTTACGACGGATCATCCAAATTTGCAAAAGGACATAAATGGGGATTCTTCCCGTCCGTATCTGCCGGATGGCGTATCTCTGAAGAGCCGTTCTTCAAATCAATATCCGCCCTTTCTTTTGTAAATCAATTAAAACTGCGCGCCAGCTACGGTGTGTTGGGAGATGATTTAAGTAATGGTTGGAACTATGAATGGGCACAAGGATATAATTATCCTGCTACCAGCGGAAATGCAGAAAAAGGGTATTATAACCAATATGCTCCCGGTTTCGTTTTCGGTGATAAATTCGTTTATGCCGCCTCACCCAAACCTCTTCCCAATGAAGGTATCTCATGGTACGAATCAAGAACATTCGACATTGGTGTAGACTTTGAGGGATGGGATGGTTTATTCGGTTTTGTAATCGACTATTTCGACCGCCGCCGCAAAAACATGTTTGCCCGTAGCAGCGGTGATTTACCAACAGTTGTAGGTGCTGAAGCTCCATTGGAGAACGTTAACAGTGACCGCCAGTTTGGTATAGATCTGGAGCTTACACACCGGAATAAAATAGGAGATCTTTCTTATAAGGTAAAAGCAATAGGTACCATTACTCGTAGAAAACACATGACTGCAGTCGATAAAGGTCCTTGGTCCAGTTCTTATGACAGATGGCGCAACGATAATTTAAATAATCGTTACCAAGGCGTGCAATTTGGCTATAATGCAGCAGGACGTTACACCGATTGGAATGATATCTGGTCATACCCTATTTATAAAGACAGAGATATACTTCCCGGAGATTACAAGTATGTGGACTGGAATGGAGATGGTGAAATCAATGGACAAGACGAGCATCCTTTTGCATTCGATCAGACACCTTGGTTAAATTACAGTTTGAACTTGGATTTCAACTATAAGAATTTCGATTTGAATATCTTATTCCAAGGCTCTGCTCTCGGTTCTATGGAATATAAAGAACCTTTGTATAATATATGGGGTGAAAATGGCGGAGGTGCTTTAGAGCAATTCCTCGATCGTTGGCATCCGACAGACCCAACGGCTGATCCCTACGATCCGAAGACTCAATGGGTTAGCGGTCACTATGGCTATACAGGTCATTACCCCAGAGGAAACTCCGAATTCAATCGTGTCAGCACAGCTTATTTGCGTCTGAAGAGTGTAGAAATTGGCTATACCCTACCTAAAATAAAGGCTCTATCGACCATGAATCTACGTATATTCGCCAATGCTTACAATCTGTTTACCATCACAGGTGTAAAATTTGTCGATCCGGAACATCCTGACGACGATCTGGGTAGAATGTATCCGTTGAACAAAACCTATACAGTAGGGATGTCTCTTTCTTTCTAAAGTTTGGGATAAAAAATAATTTAAAAATTATCTATATGAAAAAGATATTTATATTATCATTGTTTAGTATCTTGTTATTTAGTGGTTGCAATGATCTGGATATTGCCCCTAAAAATCTCATTACTGATAAGGACTTAATAGGAAGTGAATCGGGAATGGATATTTATATGGCACGAATGTACAGTAATATGCCTTTTGAGGATTTCAAATATATGGCAAAATGGGGATTTGATTTCAACTCCTGGTTAGGTGCGTTCGGTATTGAAGGCACAGGTGAAGCTGTTGGCAGAGATGACGTCTGCAAAACTTTCACTGGTGAAGACACTCAATATTGGGGAAAATCGTTTCCTTTGTTGCGCGATGCCAACTTTCTAATTGAAAACCTGCCAAAATACGAAGGCAATTTTGCCGGTACTACTTATAATCACTATATGGGTGAAGCTTATTTTGTTAGGGCTTTTGTGTTTTACACGATGGCAAAGCGCTATGGTGGCGTGCCCCTGGTTACAAAAGTAATACAATATCCGGCTGACGAAAGTACACTGGAAGTTCCTCGTTCATCAGAGGAAGCAACATGGGACCAAGTGTTATCAGACTTTGACACAGCCATTTCATTATTGAGTAACAAACCGTTAAAAGATGGCTATTCAAGTAAATACATCGCATTAGCATTCAAATCCGAAGCGATGCTATATGCAGGGTCCGTTGCTAAATATAATGAGAAAGTTCAGGGACGTCTTACAGGACTAGGACGCAAAACCGGTGTGCGTGTCATCGGATTTGATGAGAGTCGATGGGAAAATGCATCCAAGAAATATTTCACAGAAGCTTATAAATCAGCACGTGAAGTGATGATAAATGGTGGTTACGATCTTTATAAGAAAAAATGGGCGGCAAACGATAAAGAAGCTCAATATCAGAATATGGTAGATATGTTTAGCGACCTGACTAGTCCTGAAAATATATATGTAAGAAAATACATCTACCCTACCATCACACACGGATATGACGCTTACAGTGCTCCATTAATTTTCCGTGCTCCACTGTCATCAGAAACGTGCCCGACTCTTGATTTTGTAGAATTGTTTGATGGCTTCGATCATTATGCCGACGGAACAATGAAAGTGACTGATGGTGCTTCCAACACCGATGGCAACTATCTGATGTTTGACACACCGATGGACTTCTTTAAAAATGCGGAACCTCGCTTACGTGCTTATGTAATCTTCCCCGGTGACATGTTTAAAGGTAGAGAAATTGAAATCAGAGCGGGAATATATACCGGAAATACCCCTATCAAGCCTTTTTTCAATGATTACTCTTTTGCCAATGCTGATACTCACTACCAAGACTTAAATGCATATACCAGTAATCCCAAGACACTATATCTCAGTCCTAAGATGGAAAATCAGGAAGTAGTAAAATATAACGGCAAAGATATGACGGCAGGCGGAGAAAATGGTCCGTTCTATGACCAGGGAGAAGCTGCATTGACCGGATTCTATGGACGTAAATGGTTAAATCCTGATCCATCGTTCGCGGCAGGCGAAGGAAAATCAGCTCAGCCTTTTATATTGATGCGTTATGCCGAAGTTCTACTCAATGCAGCTGAAGCAGCCATAGAATTATCTATGGCCGGAGTAACCTCTCCCGACGGAGAAGATCTTCTCCAACTGGCAACTAAAGCGGTAAATGATATCCGTGAACGTGCAGGAGCTACTCTGTTGACGAGTAAACTCACAGCTACAGACGGAGGACGTGACATCGTACGAAAAGAACGTCGTAAAGAATTAGCCTTTGAACATAAGACTAAATGGGATTTGCGCCGTTGGCGTGTACAGCATTACGAAAACAGAGAGGGATTCTGGGGTGAAACAAGAGATAAAGGTAAGTTTAGCAATAATTCCCAATACCGTTTCCGTGGACTATATCCTTTCTTCTCAACCCAAGCTGGTAAGTATTTCTTTGACGCTCGTTTTCAGTGGGCTTCAAACAGAACGGCCAGCTACAGTACTATCGACTACTACTTCGGGATACCGGGTGACCAAGTGACTAAGAGTCCGGTGATTGATCAGCAGCCTAATCGATAAAAAGATAAGTGATATAAAAAACTAATTAAGAAACATAGAATATGAAAAAGATAACATTTTGTACTTTATTGTGTGCACTGGTTACTTTCGGTTCCTGCGATATGTTCAAAGTTGATAATTACGACGAACCGGGAGAGACACTGCAAGGTGAAGTGATCGACGTAGCTACAGGAGAAAGAATACTTACCGACCAAGGTAGTGAAGGTATTCGCGTACGCTTGACCGAACTTAGTTGGGGAGATAACGTTCAGCACAACCCTGATTTTTATTGTATGCCCGATGGCACATTCCAGAATACAAAATTATTCAAAGGTACATACAACATCCGTATTGATGGTCCATTCATACCCTTAGTACGGGAAGATGAATATGGAGTGCCTTTAGCAGATGAAACGATAGAGAAAGAAATATCAGGCGTAACAAAAGTCCGTTTTGAAGTAGAACCTTTCTTGAAAATAGTATTCGTAGGAGAGCCGACAATCAGCAATGGCAAAATAACAGCCAAAGTCAAAGTAACGAGAGGGGTCAGCAAGGAAATTTTCAAAGAAAAGATAGAACCTCTAGGGAAATACAACGACAACTTCGTGAATATGACTGATATACAACTATTTGTAAGTTATTCTTCAACTGTGGGATATAGAGCAAGAGACGATCGCTGGTCTAACAAGATAGAGTACACTGGAACAGACTTTGAACCTCTTTTTGGAACAGAAGTTACCATTAAATCCAATGGTACAATACCGTCAGGCCGGACAGTATTTATACGAGCAGCTGCCCGTATAAACTATGAAACGGAAAGTACCCGTCGATGGAACTACAGTGAACCAATGGAAGTATTGATTCCGTAATTATTGGCGTAGCATTTAGATTAAAACAATCCTATTTTGAAAAGAGGTTATCTTCTTATCCTTACGGGGATAACCTCTTTCATAAATTTCAAGTAAAAAAAACAGTTATGAATAAAAATAAAACAATAATCGTTTTCAGTTGGATGTTGATGGCTATGTTATTCGGGTGTTCCGACTCTGATGCCAATGACAACAACAATTCTGATGATCAAGGATTCACATACAACGATGTAATTACAGCTTACGACTCATTTAATGAGTACTTATTCCAAGATTCCCGCAAAGTCTATCGCAGAGATGCAGGAAGCGGGAGCGCTGAAATTGCTGTGGGTTGGACACAAGCCACGATGTTTGATATGATAATGAATGCCTACAAACTCACAGGTGATAATAAATATATGGATCTGATGAAAAAACACTTCGAAGGATGTTCTAATGAGTTCACATTCGATTGGTATGATTACTCCCACTGGGATTTGTATGACGATATGATGTGGTGGGTCGGTTCATTGGCACGTGCATACTTGTTGACTAAAGATAATAAATACCTAAAAATATCAGAAGATGGTTTCTATAGAGTATGGAATGGAAAACCGATGGCTGATGGAGGAGATCCACTAGATAAAGGTTCGTTCGACCCGAATAGCGGTGGTATGTACTGGGACTGGAAATACGGTCGTACAGGAAAAATGGCATGTATTAATTATCCGACCATCATAGCTGCAATGGAGCTATACAAGGCTACAAACAATTCCGAGTATCTGACAAAAGCAAAAACCGTTTACAAATGGGCTTCGGAAAATTTATTCAATCCGGTAACAGGCGCGGTGGCAGACTCTAAACATGATGGAAATGCTGATGCTGCTTGGACAATGCTTATTTATAACCAAGCTACATGTATGGGTGCTGCAGCAATGCTTTATCTTGAGACAAAGGACCAAACTTATCTGGATCATGCAAAAGCTGCGATGGATTATATTGTAGCAAAGAAGTCAACAGCCAACAAAGTTTTAAGACCGGAAGGTAATCCATCTCAAGAAGAATTAGGAGACGAAATGGGTATTTACAATGCCATTTTAGCCCAATACATACCTATCCTGATTAATGATTGTGGACAAACCCAATACACCGAATACATAGAACGCAGTATCAATCTGGGCTGGAAAAACCGCGATAAGGAACGTAATCTGACTAATAAATTCCTCGAAAAAGTTCCATTATCAACAATGCCCCTGTCTGCTTATACAGCTTCTGGTATTCCCGCTCTGATGCTGACTTTTCCGAATGTAAAAGACCGGAAATAAAAAAGCACTGATTATAAATCCCTGCATAAAGGGAAATCAATAGGTTCATTATAATAATCATTTGTGCCTTTGTTGAGTGTTTCATTGAAAGGTACAAATGATTTTCTAGTTTGAAGCAAAGGAAGTCGTTAGGGGAAATTATTCTCCAATACCCTTTTATTAATCCTATATTTTTATTGCAGAAAAGCGTTTTGGTCTGTATTTGTTCTTTATTGAATAAATATTATTGTTTTTTTTCAGCTATTTCTGCAATCTTTGTAACAGGAAAAATACTATAAACTTATAAACTATCATGAAAGGCAAAATTCTTTTGGCTCTGACGCTGCTAATGGGAGCATCAACTACTATATGGGCAGTCGGCAATTTAGGAAAAGCAAACCAGAAGAAGCACGCATATACTAACGAAGATGTATGGGCAGCTTACGAAGGATTTAACAATACCCTACTAGACTCTAATAAATATATTTATAAAACAAATTCCTCCTATCCAAGCGCCGTTGACCGCGGTAATGGAGCGGCGGCTATTTGGTGTCAGCCTATTTATTGGGACATGGCGATGAATGCCTATAAACTGGCAAAGGCACAGAAAGACAAAAAAAAGACTCGTGAGTATAAAACTCTTTGCGAGAAAATTTTCGCAGGAAACAAAGCACAATATTGCCAGTTTGATTTTGATGATAACAACGAAAACACCGGCTGGTTCATCTACGATGACATCATGTGGTGGACTATCAGTCTGGCGCGCGCATACGAGCTTCTTGGAGTGGATGAATACCTGAAACTCTCGGAGGCCAGTTTCAAACGTGTGTGGTATGGCTCGGAAAAGGTGGGTGATACCGGTTCGTATGACAAAGAAAACGGAGGTATGTTCTGGCAATGGCAACCCATTCGGAATCCGAAACCGAATAAATTCGGTGATGGAAAGATGGCATGTATCAACTTCCCGACAGTGGTAGCGGCATTGACGCTCTACAATAATGTGCCTGAAAATAGAAAAGAATCGACCGACAAACGTCCGTCTTATCAGACGAAGGCTCAATATCTTGCCAAAGGCAAAGAAATCTACGAATGGGGAGTGGAAAATCTGCTGGATAAAGAAACGGGAAAGATAGCTGATAGCCGTCATGGAAATGGCAATCCCGCGTGGAAGTCACATGTCTACAATCAGGCAACCTTTATCGGTGCATCCATACTGCTTTATAAGGCGACCGGAGAGAAACGTTATCTGGACAATGCAATTTTGGCAGCAGACTATACAGTGAAAGATATGTCTGCGGAACATAAAGTGCTACCTTTCGAAGGTGGTATTGAACAGGGTATCTATACTGCTATCTTTGCAGAATACATGGCATGGTTAGTATATGATTGCGGACAAACCCAATATCTTCCGTTCCTGAAACGTACCATCAAAACAGGTTGGGCAAACAGAGATGAGACGCGGAATGTGTGTGGAGGCGAATATCATAAGAAGTTGCCGGCAGGTGCGGAAATCGACAGTTATTCAGCTTCCGGTATACCGGCATTGATGCTTTTATTTCCGGCTAAGAAGTAAATAGAAAACGACACAGAACCACGTGAAAATGAATAATAAACAACTACTGATTGTATTCAGCCTTTTATTAACCGGTAATAATGTTTCCTTTGCTCAAACGACTAACGGCAAGGAAGCAAAAACAACTTTTCAAACAGCCGAACCCTGGAAACCGGAAACAGATGTGCGTGCCGATGCCACGATGGTATATGGTACACTCGATAAAAAAGGTGTTTCTTTTGAACAACGTGTCCAGTCGTGGAGAGACAAGGGATATCAGACACAATTTATGACCGGAGTGGCATGGGGAGACTATAAAGACTATTTTCTCGGCAAATGGGATGGAATAGACGGTCACCTGAAAGAAGGTCAACGGGATCGTAACGGAAACGAGATAGCCCACGGACACTTGATACCCTACATTGTGCCTACCGAAAGTTTTATCCGTTATATGCAGGAAACGCAGATAAAGCGGGTGATTGATGCCGGAATTACTTCTATCTATCTGGAGGAACCTGAATTCTGGATGCGTGGCGGATATAGCGAAGCCTTCAAGTCAGAATGGCAGAAATATTATAATTTCCCCTGGAGACCTCAACATGAATCTCCCGAGAACACCTATCTTTCCAATAAGTTGAAATATCACCTCTACTATTATGCACTGGATAAGATATTTACTTATGCCAAAGAATACGGTAAATCGAAAGGGCTGGATGTGAAATGTTATGTGCCTACTCATTCTTTGATTAACTACACTTCCTGGCAAATTGTAAGCCCGGAAGCCAGTCTGGCTTCATTGGATTGTGTAGACGGCTACATAGCACAGGTATGGACGGGTACTGCCCGTGAACCGAACTTCTATAACGGTGTAAAGAAAGAGCGTGTATTTGAGAATGCCTTTCTCGAATATGGCTGCATGAAATCCATGACCGATCCTTTGAATCGCAAAATGTATTTCCTGACCGATCCGATTGAAGACCGTGCCAAAGACTGGCTGGATTATAAGATAAATTATCAGGCCACTTTTGCCGCACAGCTAATGTACCCGATGGTAGATACTTATGAAGTGATGCCATGGCCGGACCGTATTTATCAGGGATTATACCGGATAGCCGGAACCGATCAGAAAGAACGCATTCCACGCTCATACTCCACGCAAATGCAGGTGATGATTAATACATTGAATGACATTCGCACCTCTGACAAGCAGATCAACGGTACGCACGGCATTGGGGTATTAATGGCAAATTCGTTGATGTTCCAGCGTTTTCCGGATCATAACGGATATGACGATCCGCAATTCTCCAGCTTCTATGGCCAAACTTTGCCATTATTAAAAAGAGGAATCCCGGTGGAACTGGTACACATGGAGAATACTCCGTTCCAAGAAACTTTCAAAGGACTTCAGGTACTCGTAATGTCCTACTCGAACATGAAACCGATGAAGCCGGAATACCATAACTATCTGGCAGACTGGGTTAAAAAGGGAGGTACACTGGTGTATTGCGGAGAAGATGTCGATCCCTATCAAACCGTTTTGGAATGGTGGAATACAGAAGGAAACGCCTACAAAGCCCCTTCGGAACATTTGTTTGAGACAATGGGCTTGTCCCGCACTCCCGGCGATGGAACATATCGTTCTGGCAAAGGTACCGTGATTGTCATGCGCGAAGACCCGAAGCATTTTGTATTGAAGAATGGGAACGACCGCAAATACTTTGAAACGATTGCATCCGCTTATCTGGACAAAACAGGTAAAAAGATAGAAATCAAAAATAATTTTGTGGTGGAACGGGGACCTTATACAATCGCGGCAGTAATGGATGAAAGTTCCTCTAAAGAGCCTTTGAAACTGTCGGGACTGTATATCGATTTATTCGACAAAGACCTGCCGATACTGACCATGAAACAGATTAATCCCGGCGAACAAGGATATTTGTATGACTTGAGTAAAGTGTCCGGTAAGGTGAAAGCGAAGGTGCTTTGCGGAGCTTCTCGCGTTTACGATGAGAAAGTCGGGAAGCAGAGCTACTCATTTGTAGCTAAGAGTCCGTTACATACGACGAATGTATCCAGAATCCTCTTGCCGCGCAAGCCCGGGAAAGTTCTGGTAAACGGGAAGACGGAACAGCCGCAATGGGATGAATCTTCAAAAACTCTTTTATTGAGTTTCGAGAACGATCCTGCCGGAGTGAATGTATCCATAGAATGGTAAAATAGATTAAATAAAACAGGTGATTTAAATTATGAAACAACAACTGATGATGCTGTTGCTGGGAACAGCTTCTGTACTTTGTAGCTGTGAGACCCAGATAGAGCAGCACGAGAAAAATGAATTACGTGCTCCGGCATACCCGCTGGTGACGATTGACCCTTACACTAGTGCTTGGTCTACTACTGACAATCTGTATGATGGCTCCGTAAAACATTGGACAGGTAAGGATTTCCCTTTGCTTGGAGTGGCGAAAGTAGACGGACAAACTTACCGTTTCATGGGAACGGAAGAACTGGAACTACGTCCTTTGGTAAAGACATCCGAACAAGGTAGCTGGATAGGAAAGTATACCACTCAACAGCCTGCTGACGGATGGCAGAATGCCGGATTTAATGATAAAGCATGGAAAGAAGGAGAAGCTGCTTTCGGAACCATGGAGAATGAACATACAGCCAAGACCCAATGGGGTGAAGAATTTATCTGGGTACGCCGGGTAGCTGATATTCAGGAAGACTTGACAGGAAAGAATGTATATCTGGAATTCTCTCACGACGATGATGCTATCATCTATATCAACGGCATCAAAGTGGTAGATACTGGTAATGCTTGTAAAAAGAACGAGAGAGTGAAACTGCCCGAAGAAGTGGTAGCTTCTTTGAAACCGGGTGAGAATCTGATTGCTGGCTATTGCCGTAACCGTGTAGGAAACGGATTACTGGATTTCGGATTATTGGTAGAACTGGACGGTTACCGTTCTTTCCATCAAACAGCACAACAAATATCTGTAGACGTACAGCCTATGCAGACTTATTATACCTTTACTTGCGGTCCGGTAGATTTGAAACTGACATTTACCGCTCCTATGTTTATGGATAATCTGGATTTGCTGTCACGTCCGGTCAATTATATTTCTTATGAAGTAGCTTCCAATGACGGCAAGAAACATCAGGTTGAATTGTATTTCGAAGTATCTCCGCAATGGGCAATCGACCAACCTCACCAGGAATCTGTAGCCGACAGCTTTACTGACGGTGACTTGTTATTCCTTCGTACCGGAAGCCGTAATCAGGAAATCCTGAAGAAGAAAGGTGATGATGTACGTATCGATTGGGGACATTTCTATCTGGCTGCTGAAAAAGAAAACAGCACATCTGCAATCGGTGACGGCAGAGAACTGCGTAAAAACTTTGTAGCAAATAAACTGGAAGCTCCTACCACGAATGGTTATGATAAATTGGCTTTGGTACGCTCATTAGGCGAAACACAAAAAGCGGATGGTCATCTATTGATCGGATACGATGATATTTATTCTATCCAATACTTTGGCGATAACCTGCGTCCTTACTGGAACCGTCAGGGCAATGAAACGATTGTATCCCAATTCCGGAAAGCAGAGAAAGAATATAAGACACAGATGAAGAACTGTGCCGCTTTCGACAAGAAAATGATGGAAGAAGCGATTGCAGCCGGTGGACGTAAATATGCCGAACTTTGTGCATTGGCTTATCGTCAGGCATTGGCTGCTCATAAATTGGTAGAAGCTCCGAACGGTGACCTGGTATTCCTTTCTAAAGAAAACTTCAGTAATGGTTCTATCGGAACAGTCGACCTGACTTATCCGGGAGCTCCGCTGCTTTTGTACTATAACCCGGAACTGGTGAAAGCTACCATGAACCATATTTTCTATTATAGCGAAAGCGGAAAATGGGAGAAACCGTTTGCGGCACATGATGTAGGTACTTATCCATTAGCTAACGGCCAGACTTATGGCGGTGATATGCCGGTAGAAGAATCGGGTAATATGGTAGTGTTGGCTGCTGCTATTGCAAAGGTGGAAGGCAATGCAGAATATGCACAGAAACATTGGGAAACACTGACTACTTGGACGGATTATCTGGCAGAGCACGGACTTGATCCGGCCAACCAACTTTGTACCGATGACTTTGCAGGTCACTTCGCACACAATGCCAACCTTTCTATCAAAGCGATCATGGGTGTTGCTTCATATGGCTATCTGGCAGATATGCTGGGCAAGAAAGAAGTAGCCGAGAAATACACACAGAAAGCAAAAGATATGGCTGCCGAATGGGTGAAAATGGCGGATGATGGCGACCACTACCGTCTGACATTTGACAAACCGGGAACATGGAGCCAGAAGTATAACTTAGTGTGGGATAAACTGTTGAATCTGCAAATCTTCCCTAAAAATGTTGCAGAAACGGAAATAGCTTACTATCTTTCGAAGCAAAATAAATATGGTCTTCCATTGGATAACCGTGAAACATACACCAAAACCGACTGGATCATGTGGACAGCTACATTGGCTGACGACAAAGCTACCTTTGAGAAATTTATTGAACCGGTATATCTGTTTATGAACGTGACACCTAACCGTGTTCCGATGTCCGACTGGGTATTTACAGATGAACCGAATCAGAGAGGCTTCCAGGCACGTTCCGTTGTAGGTGGATATTTTATCAAGATGCTTGAAGGAAAACTGATTAAATAAAACAAGAATACCATGAAGAAACTAGCTCTATTCGCTTTTACGTTACTTAGTGCATGGAGTATGACTGCAAAAACAATTACCGGCCCAGTGGACTATGTTAGTCCGCTGGTTGGTACGCAGTCGAAGCACGCACTATCTACCGGAAATACTTACCCCGCCATTGCGTTACCCTGGGGAATGAACTTTTGGGTTCCGCAGACTGGTAAAATGGGCGATGGATGGGCCTATACGTATGACGCTGACAAGATCAGGGGATTCAAACAAACCCATCAGCCAAGTCCCTGGATCAATGATTACGGTCAATTTGCTATCATGCCGGTCACCGGTGAAGCAGTATTCAATCAGGACCAGCGTGCCAGTTGGTTCTCTCACAAAGCTGAAACGGCTACCCCTTATTACTATAAGGTATATCTTGCCGACCATGATGTAGTGACGGAGATTGCTCCGACAGAGAGAGCCGCCGCTTTCCGTTTCACTTTCCCCGAAAACGACCACTCTTATGTAGTGGTAGACGCCTTCGATAAAGGCTCGTTTGTAAAAGTGATCCCTTCGGAGAACAAGATTATCGGCTATACTACTAAAAACAGCGGTGGTGTTCCTGCCAACTTTAAAAACTACTTTGTATTGGTATTCGATAAACCGTTTACTTATACAGCTGCCGTAGCCAGTGGTGTGATTGACACCAACAAACTGGAAGTGACAGACAATCATGCCGGTGCACTGATCGGTTTCAAAACCCGCAAGGGCGAACAGGTAAATGTGCGTGTAGCTTCTTCTTTCATCAGCCCCGAACAGGCTGAACTGAACCTGAAAGAGCTGGGTACGGACAACATTGAACAGATTGCAGCGAAAGGCCGCAAGGTATGGAACGACGTTCTGGGACGTATCGAAGTGAAAGACGATGATATCGACCATTTGCGTACATTCTACTCCTGCTTGTATCGTTCGGTATTGTTCCCCAGAAGCTTCTATGAAATAGATGCCAAAGGAGACGTTATGCACTACAGCCCTTATAACGGTGAAGTACTTCCGGGCTATATGTTTACCGACACCGGTTTCTGGGATACATTCCGTTGTCTTTTCCCATTCCTCAACCTGATGTATCCATCCATGAATACGAAGATGCAGGAAGGATTGGTGAACACCTACAAGGAAAGCGGATTCCTGCCGGAATGGGCGAGCCCCGGTCATAGAGGTTGTATGGTTGGAAACAACTCTGCTTCCATAGTTGCCGACGCTTACCTGAAAGGATTGAAAGGATACGATATTGAGACGTTGTGGGAAGCCGTGAAACACGGAGCGAATGCTGTGCATCCGAAAGTGGGTTCTACCGGACGCCTGGGATATGAATATTATAACAAGTTGGGCTACGTACCTTATAATGTAGGTATTAACGAGAATGCAGCCCGCACACTGGAGTATGCTTATGATGACTGGTGTATCTACCAACTCGGCAAAGCCTTGAAGAAACCGAAAAAAGAGATTGAAATCTTCGCAAAGAGAGCGATGAACTATAAGAATCTGTATGACCCCGAACACAAACTGATGCGTGGCAAGAATGAAGACGGCACCTTCCAGTCTCCGTTCAACCCGTTGAAATGGGGAGATGCTTTCACGGAAGGTAATAGCTGGCATTACACCTGGTCTGTATTCCACGATCCTCAAGGTCTGATCGACCTGATGGGTGGTAAAGATGGCTTCAACCAGATGATGGACTCTGTATTTATTCTGCCTCCGATATTCGATGAGAGCTATTACAGAGCCGTTATCCATGAAATCCGTGAAATGCAGATTATGAATATGGGCAACTATGCACATGGCAACCAACCGATCCAGCACATGCTTTATATGTACAACTATTCCGGTCAACCCTGGAAAGCGCAGCACTGGATTCGTGAAGTAATGGATAAACTCTATACTCCTGCTCCCGACGGTTATTGCGGTGATGAGGACAACGGCCAGACTTCTGCCTGGTATGTATTCTCGGCAATGGGATTCTATCCGGTATGCCCCGGTACAGATGAGTATGTCTTGGGTACTCCTTACTTCAAAGAGATGAAACTGCATCTGGAAAACGGAAAGACAGTAACCATTTCCGCCCCGAATAACGGAGATGACAAGCGCTACATTTCATCAATGACGCTGAACGGCAAGGAACACACCAAAAACTACCTGACCCATCAGGACCTGATGAATGGTGCCACCATTTCTTTCAAGATGGATGCCAAACCCAATCAGCAACGTGGTACGAAAGAAAGCGATTTCCCTTACTCTTTCTCTAATGAATTCAAAAAGAAGAAGTAATCATGAAAAAACAAATCAAATATATCAGTGCAGGTATGCTGGCGGGTATGCTTCTCTGCGGTGGCCAGCTACAAGCCTCCAACCGTATGATGGAAATGCATGTATGTCTGGCAGATGCCATTCAGAAAGATAACCGTCCTGAGATATCCAACCGCCTGTTCCGTTCGAATGCAGTGGAAAAGGAGATTCTCCGTGTACAGAAGCTTCTGAAGAATGAGAAGCTGGCATGGATGTTTGCCAACTGTTTCCCGAATACCCTGGATACTACCGTACATTTCCGTAAGGGAAGTGATGGCAAACCGGATACATTCGTATATACGGGGGATATTCATGCCATGTGGCTGCGCGACTCCGGTGCACAGGTATGGCCTTATGTGCAACTGGCTAATTCGGACCCCGAACTGAAAGAAATGCTGGCAGGAGTGATCCTCCGCCAGTTTAAATGTATCAATATCGACCCGTATGCAAATGCGTTTAATGACGGTGCCATTCCTAACGGTCACTGGATGAGCGACCTTACGGATATGAAACCGGAATTGCACGAACGTAAATGGGAAATCGACTCCCTGTGTTATCCGTTGCGTCTGGCTTATCACTACTGGAAGACTACCGGAGATGCAAGCATATTCAACGAAGAATGGATTCAGGCAATCGCTAACGTACTAAAAACCTTCAAGGAACAGCAACGTAAAGAAGGAGTAGGCCCTTATAAATTCCAGCGTAAAACAGAACGTGCACTGGATACTGTGAGCAATGACGGCCTTGGAGCACCGGTGAAACCTGTCGGTTTGATTGTTTCCAGCTTCCGTCCTTCGGACGATGCCACCACTCTTCAATTCCTGGTTCCTTCCAATTTCTTTGCAGTGTCTTCTTTGCGTAAGGCTGCCGAGATTCTGGAGAAAGTAAATAAGAAAACAGCCTTGTCTAAAGAATGTAAAGACCTGGCGCAGGAAGTAGAAACAGCTTTGAAGAAATACGCGGTATATAATCATCCTAAATATGGTAAAATCTATGCCTTCGAGGTAGATGGCTTTGGAAATCATTACCTGATGGACGATGCTAACGTGCCGAGCCTGCTTGCAATGCCTTATCTGGGCGATGTGAATGTGAACGATCCGATTTATCAGAACACCCGTCGCTTTGTATGGAGCGAAGACAATCCTTACTTCTTTAAAGGCAAGGCAGGTGAAGGAATCGGCGGACCGCACATCGGTTATGACATGGTATGGCCGATGAGTATTATGATGAAAGCCTTTACCAGTCAGAATGATGCCGAAATCAAGACCTGTATCAAGATGCTGATGGATACGGATGCCGGCACAGGCTTTATGCACGAATCTTTCCATAAGGATAATCCGAAGAAATTTACCCGTGCATGGTTCGCTTGGCAGAATACTCTTTTCGGTGAGCTGATTTTGAAGTTGATTAATGAAGGAAAGGTAGATTTATTGAATAGTATACAATAATATGCTGACATACTAAATTAGACGTGGATAACGCGGATGATGCGGCTCTTTCTCTGATGTAAAATGAGAAAAAACGCGTTATCCGCGTCGTCTGCATCTGAAAATGAATATCTAAAAACAAGTTGTATCATGAAAAATTTATGTGTATGGGCCGTTGCCGCCCTTTTAATGGCATCTTGTACGCCGAAAGCCGAAAAGACTACGGATTCCGGTTTATTGCAGAGTAATTTCCAGACGGAAGTGGATGGAAAGAAAACCGATTTGTTTACTTTGCGCAACAAGAACAACATGGAAGTTTGTATCACGAACTTTGGTGGACGTATTGTTTCAGTGATGGTCCCCGATAAAGACGGACAGATGCGCGATGTCGTGCTCGGTTTCGATTCTATTCAGGATTATATCAGTAAACCGTCGGATTTCGGTGCAACTATCGGACGTTATGCCAACCGTATCAATCAGGGTAAATTTACATTGGACGGTGTGGAATATCAGCTTCCTCGTAACAATTATGGCCATTGCCTGCACGGTGGTCCGCAAGGCTTCCAGTATCGTGTGTTTGATGCTGTTCAACCCAATCCGCAGGAACTGCAACTGACCTATTTGGCAGAAGACGGTGAAGAAGGTTTTCCTGGAAATATCACTTGTAAAGTGGTAATGAAACTCACAGATGATAACGCTATCGACATTCAATACGAGGCAGAAACAGACAAGCCGACTATTGTGAATATGACCAATCACTCTTATTTCAACCTGGAGGGAGACGCAGGCAATAACGCCGGTCATCTGTTGACAGTTGATGCGGATTATTACACTCCGGTGGACAGCACCTTTATGACTACGGGTGAAATTGTTACAGTAGAAGGTACTCCAATGGACTTCCGTACTCCGACTCCGGTAGGCGAGCGTATCAATGACTATGATTTCGTACAACTGAAAAACGGCAACGGCTACGACCACAACTGGGTATTGAATACAAAAGGTGACGTAACTCGTAAATGCGCTTCTCTGAAATCACCGAAGACAGGTATCGTACTCGATGTTTATACCAACGAACCGGGTATTCAGGTATATGCCGGAAACTTCCTCGATGGCTCACTGACAGGAAAGAAAGGTATCACTTACAACCAACGTGCTTCCGTATGTCTTGAAACACAGAAATATCCGGATACACCGAACAAACCCGAATGGCCGTCGGCTGTACTTCGTCCGGGTGAGAAATATACAAGTCAATGTATTTTTAAATTCTCTGTAGATAAGTAGGCAATAAAACAGGCTCCTGCTTTTGAAGAACGGATTGTCTGATTAGGGATTATCCGTTCTGTGTTTCGAATGTCATGTACTGGCATCCCATTAAGGTTCGTTGGATGATGAGGAGTTTCTGGAATCAGTAGAATAGACGATATGAAGATAATCAAGACTAAAGTTTTTTTTGCATCGATAGTGTTTGGGATAGCGGTTACAGCTTGCGCACCTGCTCCCACCAGTGGCACAGTGACCGTAGTGGATCGGCCGGATATGCAGTCTGTCAATACCAATTACACAGGGTATCGCGCTCCGCTTCGTCCATTGAATTTTATCAAGTTGCCGGTAGGCAGTATTCAGCCTGAAGGTTGGGTGAAGAAGTATCTCGAATTGCAGCGTGACGGTCTGACCGGACACTTGGGAGAGATCAGTGCCTGGCTGGAGAAAGATAATAATGCTTGGTTGACAACCGGTGGTGACCATGGTTGGGAAGAAGTTCCCTATTGGCTCAAAGGCTACGGCAATCTGGCATATATCCTGAACGACCCGAAGATGATTGAGGAAACCAAGTACTGGATTGAAGGCGTATTTGCCAGTCGCCAGCCGGATGGTTACTTCGGTCCTGTCAACGAACGTAACGGAAAACGTGAACTTTGGGCACAAATGATTATGCTCTGGTGTCTGCAATCCTATTACGAGTATTCTCAAGATCAGCGTGTCATTGACCTGATGACGAACTACTTTAAATGGCAGATGACTGTTCCCGATGACCAGCTTCTGGAAGATTACTGGGAGAAAAGCCGCGGTGGTGATAATATCATCAGCATCTATTGGCTTTACAACCATACCGGAGATGCTTTCTTGTTAGAATTGGCTGAAAAGATTCATCGCAACACTGCCGACTGGACTAAATCTACCTCTTTACCCAACTGGCACAATGTCAATATCGCCCAATGTTTCCGTGAACCTGCCACTTATTATATGCAGACCGGAGATTCAGCGATGCTGAAAGCCTCTTATAATGTTCATCATCTGATTCGCCGTACTTTCGGACAAGTGCCCGGTGGTATGTTCGGTGCGGATGAGAATGCCCGTTTGGGATACATCGATCCCCGTCAGGGAGTGGAAACCTGCGGACTGGTTGAACAGATGGCCTCCGATGAAATCATGCTTTGCATGACGGGAGACCCTATGTGGGCTGAACACTGTGAAGAAGTAGCATTCAACTCTTATCCTGCTGCCGTGATGCCGGACTTTAAAGCATTGCGCTATATCACCTGTCCGAACCATGCCATCAGTGATTCCAAGAATCATCATCCGGGCATTGACAATCGTGGCCCATTCCTTTCGATGAATCCTTTCAGCAGCCGTTGTTGCCAACACAATCATGCACAGGGCTGGCCTTACTTTACCGAACATCTGGTATTGGCAACTCCCGACAACGGAGTGGCAACTGCTATTTATGCAGCTTGCAAAGCTACTGTAAAGGTGGGCGACGGAAAGGAAATCACTCTTCACGAAGAGACGAATTATCCTTTTGAGGAAAGCATTGCCTTCTCTGTTTCTACCGGTGAAAAGGTCACTTTTCCGTTCTATCTCCGCATTCCTTCATGGACAAAAGGAGCAGAAGTGCGCGTGAATGGTAAGAAGGTAAATGTAGCTCCCGTAGCGGGAAAATACCTTTGCATCCATCGGGAATGGTCGAATGGAGATCGCGTGGAACTGATGTTACCGATGTCTTTGTCTATGCGTACCTGGCAGGTTAATAAAAATAGCGTAAGCGTAGATTATGGTCCCCTCACTTTGTCTCTCAAGATTGCAGAGAAATATGTAGAGAAAGACAGCCGCGAGACTGCTATCGGTGATTCTAAATGGCAGAAAGGCGCTGATCCCCAGAAATGGCCTACTACTGAAATCTATCCGGATAGTCCCTGGAACTATTCATTGGTACTGGACAAGACAGAGCCTTTGAAAAACTTTAAGGTAATCCGTAAATCTTGGCCTGCCGATAATTATCCTTTCACAGTAGCCAGTGTACCTTTAGAGGTAAAAGCTACCGGCCGCCTGGTTACTGAATGGAAGATAGACGAAACCGGATTGTGTGGCGTATTGCCGGAAGAAGATGCAGTGAAAGGTGATAAAGAAGAAATAACATTGATCCCCATGGGTGCGGCACGGTTGAGAATATCTGCGTTCCCGAATACAAGAGAATAAATTAATAACTAGAAAACTTAGAATAAATGAAACGTATAGTTTTTTTAGATTACATCCGTGTGTTTGCATGTTTTCTCGTCATCCTAGTTCATGCTAGTGAAAATTTCTACGGTGCTCCCGGATCCACCGATATGGCAGGACCGCAGTCTTTTCTAGCGAATGAAGCAGACCGGCTATGGGTATCAGTATACGACGGTTTTTCACGTATGGCGGTACCCCTGTTCATGATAGTCTCTGCCTTCCTGCTTGCACCGATGAAAGAGGAACAGACGATGTGGCAATTCTATCGCCAGCGCTGTCTTCGCATCCTGCCACCGTTTTTCATATTCATGATATTATACAGCACCCTGCCAATGTTGTGGGGACAGATAGACGGAGAAACATCCGTGAAAGACTTGTCGCGAATATTGCTGAACTTTCCGACACTGGCCGGACACTTGTGGTTCATGTACCCCCCTGATAAGTCTTTACCTGTTTATCCCTATTATATCTCCATGGCTGCGTAAAGCCACGGCAAAAGAAGAACGTTTCTTCATTGGGCTATTCGTATTGTCAACGTGTATGCCGTATCTCAATCGTTGGTGCGGTGAAGTGTGGGGACAATGTTTCTGGAATGAATACCATATGTTGTGGTACTTCTCCGGTTATCTGGGCTATCTCGTTCTGGCACACTACATTCGTGTACACCTTACATGGAACCGTTCCAAACGTTTTATTATAGGAACTATTTTAATGGTGATCGGTGCTGTATGGACTATTTATTCATTCTATGTTCAGGCTATACCCGGCGAACTCCATTCCACCCCTGTAATAGAAATAGGATGGGCTTTCTGTACTATTAACTGTGTGCTTCTCACAACGGGCACATTCCTCATGTTTACATGTATCAAACGTCCGCAAGCTCCCAAGTTGGTGACAGAAACTTCGAAACTTAGCTATGGTATGTATCTTATGCACATATTCTGGCTCGGACTGTGGGTATCTGTATTCAAGGACACATTGGGATTACCCACCGTTTCCGCTATCCCATGTATTGCAGTGGTTACATTTATCTGTTGCTTTGTAACGACAAAGATTATTTCGTTTATACCAGGCAGTAAATGGATAGTAGGATAAATATCCGGAAATAGTAAGAATCTGAATAGATAATCATGTCTTTCCTGATTTTCTATTCAGATTCTTACTATTTACAGCTTATTTCTCTCTTAATGCCCTCTTTCTCTTTTCATCTCTTTCACTTCTATTATAAACCATTACTATCCAACTTCTTACGGGTGAACCCTCTCTCTGTTTGGAGCTTTATGCCGCTTTCAGCGGTTTCACCAAATACACATTTCCATATTTGGTATGTTTGCGGGTGACACCTGCCGCAAGCAAAACTTGCGCGAACGTAGCCGGATTACTTCCTCGCATGGCGGCGGGGTTATACTTTTTCAGTCTTCTAAATATGTCCGAAGCCGAGAGACGTTCGCTTCCCTCTTCATCGTCTTTAGCTATCCGGAAGCAGGCATGAAAGACTTCTTCTGCCGGACACGGATGATAAAAAGCAGCGTTGTGGCGTTGCAGCTCCCGTTCCTCTTCTTTTGTGAACCAATAGCGGATGCCGGAGAGCAGTTCAGCTTTCAATTGGGCATAGATTTGATCGTGCTTTATGTCTGCGCAATCAATCAGATGTTCTGCTTCAATGCAGATGAATCGCCGGCTACCGGTGGGATCGGTGAGTAAGTCAAAGCGGTTGCTTGTACCGATGAAAGAAGCAATGCGCGGTAGGTTGCGGAAATTCTTTTGATATGCTTTGCAGATATTCAGGTTTGCCATTTGCATCAGATTCTTCAATAATGGCATTTGCTGCGTTCCGTACTTGTCAAATTCATCCATGTTCAGAAGTCCCATTTCGGCAAGTAACCTTTCCGGTTTTCCTTGTGCAGACAGTTTCAGGTTGTCCATGTAATAACGTGACAATGCTGGCGGCATTAGTGCCTTGCAAAATGTGGATTTTTGTCGCCCCTGTTCGCTGCTGACAAGTATGGGGGCTACACTGTTGGCATGTATTCCCGTCATGCCTAACCATTGAGCGGTGAGTCCCAGCATCCAGGTATGGAAGCTTTTTATCCAGAGCTGATTGTCAGAGACACGCTGCGCCAAAGCCTCCAGTCTGTCTGTCCCATCCCAGCCGGGCAGTTCTTCCATGTAAAGCCGGAAAGGATGGTATTCAGGAATACAAGTGGAATAAATGTAACGGCTCAAGTCTTTATCCCAGCAGGATATACCTTGGTCGTGTGCTTCCATGCAGAAAGTGTTCAGTTCCCGCTTACCTACAGGTTCGAAAGGAACGGCACGCTTGTTGGCAGGACGATATTCTGTTTCTTCCGTCAATAGGTTGTAACGAAAATCATACTGTTTTTGCAGGAATGTACGTACCTCTTGGGTTAATCGGACCGGTTGTTTTCGTTCTGTCTCCTTCTCTCTTCCAGTAGGCAGTGCAGTGTCCGGCAGGGGAACGGTATATTTATCTTCATGACATTTTAGCGTTTTCTGTAGCTCTTTGTCTGTTTTCTCAACTGCATCTTCTTTGTTTTCCTTCATTTGAAACAATTTTAGTTCCTTCAATACCTGTCTCCATATCAATGTTATTGTATTCATTATTTTTTCTATTTTTAAGTGATTAAAATCGGTTTGTTGTTCAGCGCTGATACTGCGAATGTACTATAGGATGATACCGGTTTGCAAGTATTTCTCCGGAAAAAATATTAATTTCTACATACCTGAAGAAGTCGGCTTCTTATCGTCCTTTTCTCTATTTTTTATCGTATCTTTGACGAAGAGTTATTGATGATTCACTTTCGTGGTTCAATCAAATGACAAAAGTGATCTAATTGGATAACAGCTGTGATTTAAATGAACCACGGTAGTGGTTTGATGATAAACTTAAAGTTTTTACATGAAATATATTCACTATCAAAACGTTGACGACTAATGGCTATACTTTACGATTGGTATGAGAATCCCGGTGAGTCCGACGATTCGGAAGAGAAAGGTTTGCATCCCCGCATTTTTTTGAATGGTAAGGTGGGAACGGATAAACTGTGCCGGATGATTCACGGGCGCAGTTCGCTTTCCGTAGGTGATGTAAAAAATGCGTTCGAGATGCTTGCCCAAATTTGTGGTGAAGAACTGCGCGAGGGACGTGAGGTGCATATTGAGGGACTTGGCTATTTTGTTCCAATCTTGCGGAGTACACAAAAAGTGACTCGCAGCACTAAGAACAAATGGTCGAAAATGGAGTTGAAAACAATTGGTTTTCGTCCCGATGCTCGTTTGCGGGGGGAACTGGTAGGTGTTAAGGGTAGCCGAAGCAAGTATGCACGCCATTCGGAATCCTTGTCGGCAGTGGAGATAGATATGCGGCTGAAGGAATATTTCGCCGATCATGACGTAATGCTTCGTTATGATTTTCAGGAAGTATGCTGCATGACACGGACTACGGCGAACCGTCATCTCCGGCGATTACTGGAAGAAGGTAAATTGAAAAATATCGGCAAACGTATGCAGCCGATTTATGTGGCTGCAGCGGGTTATTACGGGGTATCTCGGGATGTGCTCCGGCGGTAGATGGAAACGATTTGAGTAAGCGTCGATTTGAAGTGTGTCGGTGAAAGTGGTGAAAGCGTGATAGAAGGGCTTTTGCATGGTCGCTTTCACCCGCATTCCTGCTTAGAATAGAGGTTTCAGGAAGAAGGTGAAAGCGGTGAAGGATGTAGTCATTTCGTATGATAATATAGGGCTTTTTTGTTTTTCAGTGAAAATATAGAGGTCGATTAATGATGTAAATATACTTTTTTCTTATATTTGTGATTCAAGAGCACAAGATAAAGAGAATGATGAAACAGTCTATTTATTCTTTTAAACAATTACTGTCGGGAGGCTTGCTTTGTTGCGCGATTCTGTTGGCTGCTTATATATTTCAGGCGTTTTTCCCTGAAATGTATGTTGATGCGTTTTCATCTTCTATACATCTATTGATGTGGCTGACACTCTTTGTGGGGGCATTACTATGGACATTCCGTGTAAAAGGAGAACGTATCGGTATTTCTGAAGTAATAGACTGGCAGTTTATAGCCGCTTTTGTTTTGATTACGGCAGATCAGATTTATATCATCATGCCGAAAGAAATTCATTTGGATATAGCGCCTGTATTGTCGGGATATACTATTCCTGTATTGGTTGTCGTTGGTGTAATGGTAGCCGGCACGATTAAAGTCTCCATTGCATTGTATCAAAAATTGGCTGACGAACGTCGACAAACCATTCTTCAAGCTCAAAAAATACAACAATTAATGGATGATCCTCCAACAGAACAGAAAGGCGTTTCTTTTCTTCGTATACTTATTGAGAATCGCTCTATCGCTCAATTAT
The DNA here is from genome assembly GCF_024788145.1 of Bacteroides sp. BFG-606. Classification (NCBI taxonomy): domain Bacteria; kingdom Pseudomonadati; phylum Bacteroidota; class Bacteroidia; order Bacteroidales; family Bacteroidaceae; genus Bacteroides; species Bacteroides sp. BFG-606. Next base: position 1,851,091 of record NZ_JANUIL010000001.1, read on the forward strand.
CTGTTAAAGATTATCTTTTATTAGTAGAGGGGTGCCATCTGATTGATCCTGATTTATTTGCTTGGTTGAGAAGGCAAGGTTGTCAACTCACACCGCGAGATATTGTATTATGTGTGCTTATTCGAATGTGTAAAACGAAAGGGGAAATTTTATCTATATTTTGCATTAGTGATGGCACTTATCGTACAATGAAGTCCCGTGTTCGAAAGCGTTTGGGGATTGGAGAGGAGGATTTGGAAAATTTTTTGCAGAACGAATTAAAATAATAATTTTTGTAGGGTACCGACCAATCGTATAAACGTGTCAATAATCGTCAAACTCCCACCCATGATCATATAGTAAAACCATACTCGTTTATTAGAATATGGTTCTTGTGGAAATAGGCTGATAGCTCCTGCCACAAATGTTGTTCGTGCAAGGAGCTCAAAGAAAATAATTAGAAAATCTTGAAATGTATAGTTTATGTTGTCAATAAAGCGATCTAAATAACACATTGCAATACTGGCAATCCACATTACATTATATAGAAATATATATATAATTATTCTTTTATACATTCTTCGTATTCTTTATCAGCTGCTCTTTGATTTCTTCTGTAGTTGGCTAATGCTTGTGTATAACAATAAGTAGTTGGAGATTCAGCTTTGCATTTGGCTATGGCATTATTATAATCTGTTTCAGCTTGTTCGTATGCTGCTTGTCTCAATTCTTCACATTTACTGTTTCCATTTCCTTCTTTGCGTGTTTTTAATATCTTTCTTTTTGCTAGCCCACGACTTTTGGCATATTGCCTGAATAATGACAACCGTTCCTCTTCACTCAATCTTAAGAATACTGTATGCTCAAGCAAGCCTTTTTTAGCTTCATCCATTTGTCGGAGTTCTTCTTCCAGATTCGCTTTTTTGATGAAATCTTCCATATACTCATCATCATTCAGACTTTCCATGAGTTTGTCATATTCTTCGTCACTTAGTTTTGAAGTATAAGCACTGAACTTGTCCGCTAATTGCTCACTACATCTTTCAAATTCATAAAACTCGTCTGAATTGGCAACGGAATCTATCAATACATTTCCTGTATTCCAAGTTTGAGAGACCAAGCTGCGTGTTTTAGCAATTGAGTTTACTTCTGTTGCTGTCTCATTTGTATAGTTGTATTCATCGGTGCTACAACTATAAATAAGGAATGTGGTCAATAATATTCCAAACAGTGTAATTATGTATATACTACTCTGTTTTTTGTTCTTGCTTTTCATGTCTTGTTTATAATTTAAATTAGGAAAAACAAAGAAAGGGATTTTACAGCAATTAGATGGAATGTTTTGTTCAAAAAATGAAATAATTTGCTCAAATAGTTGTTTGATGACTATAATAACTCATATATTAATGTTACAATTTAGATATAAAATGACTTTTTTAGGGCTCTATATGCCCGATAAATGCCTATATGACAGGGATAGGAGTGTAACGCTCTCTTGAATGGCATTTGTTATGCTCGTATCTTTGTGTAAAAATAATATTATGAAAGCAATGACAAAGCTGATTCCTATTATTTGCCTTTTTGTTATTATAGGCGGTTCTCTTTTATATTCTTGTTCACAAGAGAAGAAAAAGGAGACTGCTATTGTACTTCCGTTGGAGGCAGCTTTGTCACAGGCTGGAGAAAATCGTGTTGAACTTGAGAAAGTATTACATCGTTATCAATCCAATCCATCGGATAGCTTGAAATATAAGGCAGCTCGTTTCCTGATAGAGAATATGCCATCTTATACCTATTATAAAGGTAAGCTGCTGGAACAATACCTCACCTTTTTTACTCTCTTGCAAGAAGCACGAAGTAAAAAGGTATATCCACAAGCAATGATAGATTCTATCAGAAGGATGTATGGACCATTCTCTTTAGATTCTTTGCAATATTGCAAAGACGTTGTGACAGTCGATTCTGCTTATTTATGTAATAACATCGACTGGGCATTTAAAGTTTGGCAGGAACAGCCTTGGGGGAAGAATGTATCTTTTGCTGATTTTTGCGAGTATATTCTTCCTTATCGTATTGGTGATGAAACATTAAGCTATTGGCGTGAGGATATTTATCGAAAGTATAATCCTTTGCTTGATTCATTGCGTGCTTCCACGGTTCTTGATATAGAAGATCCGCTTGTTGCCGCCCGCTGTTTGTGCGATTCTCTTCGTAAACGTAGCCGCTTTTTTACAACTACGGTTCCGCAAGGACTTCCTCATGTAGGGCCGGAGATTGCCCAAAGCGTTTCGGGCAGTTGTCGTGAACTTTCCGATTATGTCGTTTATGTTTGTCGTGCGTTGGGAATTCCTTGTGCCATAGATTTTATGCCTCTTCATGGAGGTGGAAATGATGGGCATCAGTGGGTGTCGTTCACAGATAAATATGGTACGCTTTATTTTCAGGAGTATCCGGATAAGATAAAAGAAGTCCGTAAGGATAAGATGTGTGGAGCTTCGAAAATAAAGGTTTATCGGAATACGTTCAGTCTTAATCGTATTATGCAGGCAGAAATGCAACGTTTAGATACGGCTGTTGTGCCTTTCTTCCGAGATCCGCATATCGTTGATGTGACAGCCGATTATGCAAAGACATACAAAAAGAAACTGGAGATTCCTGCATCTATGCTTTATTCGGGAAAGCCCCGTTCGCGTATCGCTTATCTTTGTGGCAGTAGCCGCATGGATTGGGAGTCTGTGGCATGGGCGGAATTTGATGGTGAACATCTTGCTTTCAGCGATGTCCAGATAGAACCCGTCATGCGGATAGCAACTTACGAACGAGGAAGACTTCGTTTTTGGACTGACCCTTTTGAAATGACTGTTTCCGGTGAATTTCATGTTTTTACTCCGTCAGATAGTGTTCAGGATGTAACGCTGTTTGCTAAATATCCTTTGTGGCAAGATGAGAAGTATCAGAAACGTATGATAGGAGGTGTTTTTGAAGGAAGCAATGATCCGGATTTTCGTCAGAAAGAGGTGCTTTTCCTGATAGAAAAGCAACCCGAACGGTTACGGACAATGGCGTATTCCCGTTCCTTGACGCCTTGTCGGTATGTCCGATATATAGGACCGGAAAAGGGGCACTGTAATGTGGCGGAAATAGAGTTTTATGAAGCGGGTGGACTGTTGCCATTAAGCGGTAGAATTATTGGTACTCCCGGTTGCTATCAACAGGATGGCTCGCACGAATATACGAATGCGTTCGACGGTAATACTGAAACGTCTTTTGATTATACGGAACCCTATGGCGGCTGGACAGGGTTAGACCTAGGCACGTCGAAGGTGATAGATAAGATAATCTATACGCCTGCCAACCGGGATAATTATGTTCGTTCGTTGGATGACTATGAGTTGTCTTATTGTACAAAGAGAGGGTGGAGGACGTTAGGACAGCAAACGGCGATGTTGGATTCGCTGGTTTACAAGAGGGTTCCTAAAGGGGCGTTGCTGTTGTTGCAGAATCATACACGAGGGAATCAGGAACGGATTTTTGTGTATGAGGGTGGAAAGCAGGTGTGGAAATGAAGAGTTTTTATGATTGGATGTAATATATTTAACAATTTAATATTTTATTATGAGTAAAAAGAATATTTGTACAGGAGTGGCATTGGCATGTGTATTATTTATGTCAAGTTGTGGCTCTTCTGCTAAATTAGCAAAGAATTATGATGAAATGAAGAGTGATTCAAGAATATGGGATTATCTTAACGTCAGTGAGAGAGAGCGTGCATTGGTCGATTCTATTGTAGCATTGGATGAATATGCTGTATTTCTTGATTCATACAAAAAGTATCGGACAAAGAAGAATGCTATGCGTGAGGGCGAAGATGTGGAACAAACGAAAGAGTTTGCGGAATATGTGGCAGCATGTTCTAAAATATTCAGGATTATTGATAAGTTGAAATTAAGTAAAGATGCGTCTATTGCTGTGTTTGAGAAGATGCGTGAAGTTGCTAATAATAAATTGAATTAATAAAGAATATGATCCGGGAGATAAAACGTCAACTAAAAAGATGCTGTTGACCAAGAATAACATTTATATAGGACTGTGTATCTTATATATATTGTTATCAATGATAAACAGGAAATATCCAATAGGAGATATAACACTGAATGTCGTTTATCTTTCAACCTGGTCTTTCCTTTTATTGTGGGAAGTAGTAGATGTACTTATAAATAAAAAGAAAGATTTTGGGTGCATAGTTCTAATTTTGATGGCGCTGGTTACGTCCATTGCAAATATGTTGAGGTAAAAAATAATGTTGTAAATATATTTTTGAAAAATGTTTTTTGTTGATATAATAATTAAAAAGTTGAGAACAATGAGAGCTATTTTTAATTTAATTGTACTGTTGTTATTTGTTTCATGTAGTCAGGAATATGAAAAAGAGCCTGAATTTAAAAGCTTGCAATTGGGTAATCAGCATACCCTGTTAAGTTGTGGAAAAGAGCAAACAAATTGGGAAGATGATTTAAATTATTCGTTTAATGGTGCAGGAAAGGACTCTTTACAATGTAGTAGTTTGGAGATGATAGAGTATTCTTTGTTAAAAGATAGTACGATATTAGGGCATCAAGCTATCAAAGAAATAATTGCAGATAGTATGTTTATTCCGATTTACGGAGATTCTATAAATGTTAATAGGTTTAAATTATGGTCGTTTTTGGAACTTAATTCAATGTTCAATGTAAATGCAAAATCTTTGTATATGACGAAAAAGATGGATATTTTGAGAGAGTATCTTAATGAGCAATTAAAGATAGTAAAAATTAAATGGAGGTATAATAAGAATGAATATTTTGAAACTAAGTGCTTGGTGACAGATGAACAGATGGTTTATGATGATATATTGTCGAATATTCGGTATATAACAATAGAAGTACCGGCCAATAATAAAACTTTCTCAAGAAAAATTGTTAAAACACGTGGTGGTGATCCAGGATATGACAAATATCCAATCTCGTATGATAAAATGTCCTCTACTTATGTTTGTTATGCATCCAATCATACTGTAGGAGCAATTGCATATTACTATGTTCAGGTTTCGGGAACTCGATATCCTGATGGAACAAAATCAATAGATTATGCTCAATATGAGGCACCTCATGATTCGAAACCTGGATTTTATGCGGTAGGTCAAATACAAGCGGAGGTTGAATATGGTAAAAATGGAACATTCTCTTATAATTATGCAGTTGGGGTTGGTACAAAAGAAATTACAATTTCAATGAATGGCTCAAGTTTTACTATGTATGGAGAAGATTCTGGTGCTGTTGGTGGTGAGGGCTTTTCTGCAAATGCGTTAGACTAATTTAATATGTATATTATGCGAACCGTTTTATTTCTAGTTAGTATCGTTTTTAATATAGTTGGTACAGCAACTGCTAACGAAGTATTCAACCGTTGTGATACTCTTCCATCTGCGCAAATGGATTTGTTTACTTATGGAAGTCCGTCTATTGGAACAAGTGAGATGAATTTTAGAAATCTGTTTCGGAATTTTCCCATTTATGTAGATAATGCTAATGAAATAAAACTGCTATATTATCACTATGTGGAAACGATTAAAAACAAGAAGCAAATAAAAAGCTATGTGAAGAGAAATTTTCCGCCATATGTTCCCAATTGGGGAGTAGCTGGAAGTCAAGGAGGAAATTCTGATATTGGTGAATTCTCTACTTGGCGTTTTACAATTGAACAAGATCCTTTTCAAACAATAGATGAAGACATTGTCAGTAAGATGATGAGGGAGGTTAAAATAGGCTATGAAGTATGGGAGGTTGTGTTTAAATTGTGGGATACGACTTACCATTATTATATGTTTGTGAATGCTAAAACGCAAGCAATTGTGAAGTGGGGGAATATTTTTGGAGCCAATATACCACAAAGCCATATTGATTTCATAAACAGGAAATACAAACGAGATGCCAAAAAGCATATTGAGGTTGTTCCGATTCTTCATCATCAATAACGGAAAAATATGATAGGATATGAAATAGCTATTAATGATCAGTCACCTGTGGTTGTCACGTCACCTGACGTGGCAGTCGTCATGGTGCATAGCAATTGCTTTTTCGGTGATAGTATTTATGTAGGAGGATTGGATACCTTATGTAGGAGTCAATAAAACAAGTGAAGCAATAAAATGTGAATAAGGAGAATATGAAAAGAAGTATTTTTTTATTCCTTCTGGGAATAATGTTGTTTGTTTATCAGACAAAAGCATCTACAATAAACGATGTGTCTGCTATAGAGACAGAAATGATTAATTTTTTCCGTTCTACATTGCAACGTAACTACGGCAGTTCTGACGGAAAAGCAGTAAAGTTGATGATGGATGCTTTTCTGCATTATAAATTCCATTATATTATTGATGTGGACAAGGAGGCTTTGAAAGTTATTAATGGCAAACTTTATCCGGATATGTTTGGTAGCTATTTTGTAGAGACTAATGAGCATCCGATTGATTCACTTCATACGAATTGGAAACGGTACGATCCTTATCATATTATTTGTGGCTATGAATTCAAAAAACAACTGAATGGAGAAACTTATTATCAGAAGGAACTGTCACAGGCTACATCTCCTTTATTTAAAGAAATATGCAATGCGTATGAAGCAACCGGCAGTTTACCTTTTACTGTCGTTTGGGGAAAGATCCAATCCAACAAACATCAATGTTTAGATGCTTTTGAAACGGATAGGGATGTTCAGATGTTTTTCACTTTCTTCTTTTGGCGTTATTTATGTTATTGCGTGAATATTGATTTTATGACAGGAAAGGATAAAACGGAATTGTATATAGAATCTGTACCTTGATGAATGGAGAAACAATGAAATCTTGAGTAAGTAACTAAAAACCAATATATCTTATGATCTGGGAAGATAAGACGTCAATTAAAAAGATGCTGTCGACCAAGAATAACACTTATATATATTGTTATCAATGATAAACAGGAAATATCCAATAGGAGATATAACACTGCATATCGTTTATCTTTCAACCTGGTTTTTTCTTTTATTGTGGGAAATTGTAGATGTACTTATAAATAAAAAGAAAGATTTTGGGTGCATAATTATAATTTCGATGGTGCTGGTTACGTCCATTGCAAATATGTTGAGGTAGATAGAAACAAGATGATAAAAGATATAAATTTAATATATGCGAAAATGAAATATACACGGACATTATTAATTATTGTATTTGCTTCTGTTGCCCAGCTATTTTACGGGCAAGAAAGATACACAATCAGCGGTGAGTTTCCAGATCGTTCTTTGGATGGTGAGTATGTGTTTCTATATGAACATTCAGCTCTTGTTGAAGAACCTGAACGTATGAAGCAAGCATTTAAAGATACCATATTGGTAGTTGGTAATACATTCCATTACGAAGGAACGCTCAAGCGGAAACCTTTTTTGGTTTCTCTCTCTTGCAGTAAAGGTAGACAGTTTCGTTATAATACCTCTTTCGTTATAGAACCGGGGGATATTCAACTTCGCATTGTTGATTGGGGAAGTGAGGGGAATGTTTCCGGTGCTCCTATTAATAATGATTATAATGCGTACATTATCGAATGTAAAAAGCAAGTAGACAAGATGCTCTATTTGATGAGAACCAAGCAGGAAGAGGAAGCGATGAAAAGTGATGCACGTTTAAATGCGTTGTTTCGAGATGCGTATATACGTTCCACAGAAGGTTGTTTGCTTTTTGGAGAAAAATATGCCCAATATCCCGATGTTATCCGATCTTGGTTGGCTATGTATATAGACCCTATTAATCAAACTGCGGGAGATGAGGCTATTTTATCGCGATTCTTGCATGTTGTCGATTTAATGCCTGAGGTAGAACGCGATATTCTTTTAGCTTGGCGGGAGTATAGAACCGAGTTGCAAGAACATATGGCAAAGGCCAGGGCCTTGAAAGACAGTCTGGATGCTAAAAGGCCTCGTTTTATTGAGGTTGTTCCTAATCATTCATTATCAACTACGGAAAATGAATAGAATGTTGAAAGGTATTGGAGGATGAGAACTTAATTTAATACTAAGATAAAAATGATAAGACTCTTTCATCTTTTGTTTGCCGCAGCATGTATAGGCAGTATGTTTGTATATTCCCACCAATTTACAGACGCATATATTGTGCCTAAATGGTGCTGCGTTTTGTTTGTGCTGTTATGGATGCTGGTGTGTGCTGCATTTTTGGCATTGCAGCGTAAATCCATAGTGGTGGATATGGCGATATGGGGGAGTATCATTGTTTCCAGTTGTTGGTTGCAGGCTGTTTATGGAATATTGCAATATGTAGGTTTGTTTCCTTCTCATGCAACCTTCCGTGTGACCGGTAGTTTTGATAATCCGGCAGGATTTGCAGCTTGTCTTTGTGCCGGATTGCCTTTTGTCGTTTTTTTGATCATACATAGAAATAAGTATATTCGATATGCCGGATGGCTGGCAGGGGGAGTGATGGTATTGGCAGTATTTTTATCTCATTCGCGATCCGGCATGGTAAGTGTCATTGCGGTATGTGTCATGTATTTGTGTGGAAGATTCGTTCATGGGAGATTGTGGAGATATTTATTATCGGTATCTATGATAGGATTGTTAATAATCGGCTCCTATTGGTTGAAAAAAGATTCGGCAGATGGTCGGTTGTTGATTTGGCGGTGTGGCTTGGAAATGGTGAAAGATGCTCCTTGGACGGGGCATGGCGTCGGAAGTTTCGAGGCTAAATATATGGACTATCAGGCGGATTACTTCAAAGAATATGGTTCGCAAAATCGCTATGCAATGTTAGCGGATAATGTAAAGCAGCCTTTTAATGAATATTTGGGAGTTCTGATTAATTTCGGTATTGTCGGATTGGCTTTGCTTTTGGGTATTGTGGGGGCACTTGTGTATTGTTATAGGCAAAATCCTACACAGGAAAAGAAAATAACTCTTTATGCTTTGCTATCAATAGGCATATTCTCTTTCTTTTCCTATCCGTTTACGTATCCTTTTACGTGGATGGTGACATTTCTTGCCGTTCTCATGTTGACTGCTGATTATTTGAAGCGGATAAAGATAGGTACATGGGGCAGGAATATAATATATTCCGCAGCGTTGATGGGCTTCTTTTGGGGACAGGTTAGGCTGGGCGCACGTACACAGTCGGAACGCAGTTGGCAGGAGGCTTCGGAGTTAGCTCTTTGTCATTCGTATGATGAGGCGCTTCCGTACTATGTGAGTCTGAAACACCGATTCGAAGATAATCCTTATTTCCTGTATAATTATGCTGCTGTTTTCACGGAAGCCAAAGAATACGAGAAGGCTTTGAAGGTAGCGTTGGAGTGTCGCAAGTATTGGGCAGATTATGATCTTGAATTATTATTAGGAGATATTTATAGAGAGAAAAAGGATTATAAACAGGCTGAAGAATACTATATGAGTGCTTCGTATATGTGCCCTAGTCGTTTTTTGCCTCTTTATCAATTGTATGAACTGTATAAATGCATAGGTAATACAGAGAAGGCTTCGGAATTGGCAAAGATACTTCTGGAAAAGCCTGCAAAAGTAAATTCAATGTTAATCAAACGGATAAAATATCAACTCAAAAAGGAGTGTGAACTTTTAATATTATGAATATAGTATGTAATTATGCGACATTCATAATGTTTTTCCTTAATGTATACCTTTATATTTGGAATCCTTTGGAGAAACATTATGATTTAATTAAAATAGTGTTTGGTTGGGTAATTGCTTTGTTTGTATTTAATTATTTATTTCGGCATAGTAAAATAGAAAGGATAGGATATGTTATATCTATAACGCTTCTTACCTTAGCTTATTTTGTGATTCCAACATAGGCTCTGTTTGGTTATAATAGTTCTCCTTATGGTTCGTTTAAGGTGCTTTAGTTACTATATGTCGAGATATTTTCTATCAAGAATGAGAAGAATTGAGCAGATATGTATCTCTCTGTATCCATAGCAGTCATTATTAACTGCAAAACTGTAAATTGAAAGTTAGTTAGGACTAAGTGCCTGACAATATATTATTTGTAACAAAAAACAATTATGAGAAAGTATATCCTTTATTCGTTAGCTATCCTGTTGGCAGCCTGTTCAAAAAGTGTTCCTTATTCTGACGAAACCATTAAAAATGACCTGCGTGTACCTGCTTATCCGCTATTAATGCTCCACCCGCATCTGCGTTTATGGTCGACAACAGATCAGCTGACAGAGAAGAATATGATTTTTACTAATGGGAAAAATCTTCCTTTTGTCGGTTTCCTGCGGGTGGACGGAACGATGTATCGCTTTATGGGTAGACGTGAACTACCTATGCAAGCCATTGCAACAATGGCATACGATTATGAAAGCTGGGAAGGAAAGTACACCTCTCTTAGACCGGATGAAGGCTGGGAGCAACCGGATTTTAATGATCAATATTGGCAGGTAAATGAAGGTGCATTCGGTACACGCGACAGACGTGAAACGAGAACGCAGTGGCTTTCAACTGATATATGGGTGCGGAGGGAAATCGTGGATATTGATCCATATTTGCTTGAGAACAAGAAAATATATTTGCGTTATTCGTATGATGATATAGTTCAATTATATATTAACGGAAAACTAGTCGTAAGTGCGGACCGCGCAGCGGCAAATTTAAAAGTCGAGTTGCCGGATTCTATCTTGAATACAATGAAGGAAGGGAAAGCCCTTATTGCAGCTCATTGTGAGAATAAAACAGGTAGTGCATTGATTGATTTCGGCTTATTTGCAGAGGAGCTGGGAATATTGGTAGAAGGCATAGCTCCTGTTTCTAATGAGAAGGAATGGATTGGGAAATATACAACGGAACAACCGGAAGAGGGTTGGGAAATGGCTGCTTTCAATGATAGCACATGGGCACAAGGAAGCGCTGCTTTTGGCACGGAAGGCGGACCGAGTGTTGGTACTCCCTGGAATACCAATAGGCTATGGATTAGGAGGGAAGTCTCATTCGATCCTTCTTTAGTGAAAAACAGACAACTTTTTGTGCGTTATTCGTATAATGACGGTATGCAGCTGCTTATTAATGGAAAGGAGCTTGTTCGTACAGGAACGAAGGCACGCAACGATGTGAAAGTGCAGATCCCGGATTCTATCTTGGAAACAATGAAAGATGGAAAAGCCTTGTTTGCTGCCCGTTGTGTGAATTGGGGAGGTACTTCCTTTGCAGATTTCGGGTTGTATGGTGAGCTAAAGGAAGCCGGGCAAAAATCAGTGGATGTGCAGGCTACCCAAACACATTATATTTTTGCTTGTGGAGATGTGGAATTGAAACTGACGTTTACGGCTCCTTATTTATTGGATGATTTGGAACTGTTAAGTCGCCCGGTCAATTATATTTCTTATCAGGCTAAAGCCTTGGACGGTAAGGAGCATGATGTCGCTATTTATTTTGAAATGGATCCTCATAAAGCCTTTCGTGCCGGGCAGTCTACGGAGATGTATGAAAAAGACGGTTGGGTGATGATGAAGACCGGTCGGGAGAATCAGAAGTTATGGGTAGATAAGCTGAAAGATGCTCCGGCCTGGGGGTATTTCTATTTAGGAGCGAAAGAGAATGCTACTTGTGCACAAGGGGACGCGGCAGAGATGCGGGCACACTTTATGAAAGAAGGTGATTTGAAAGAAATGCGTCGGTCGAATGAAAAACGTTATGCGGCTATAGCACAGAAGCTGGAAATGAATAGTGAGTTTCCTCAACATCTGATTGTGGCTTTCGATGGATTGTATACAATGGCTTATTTCGGTGAGGACCTACGACCTTATTGGAATAAGGACGGAGATAGAACGATAGAAGGATTATATGAAGACGCGGAAAAAGTATATAAAGAAACAATGGCAAGGTGTTATGCTTTTGACAGGCAATTGATGGAAAATGCTTGCCGTGTCGGTGGTAAAGAGTACGCAGAACTATGTGCTTCGGCATATCGTCAGGCCGTTTCGTCTTTCCAGATGTCTAAGGATTCGAGTGATGAGTTGCTCTATTTTACTACGTTGGTGGGTTCACTGGATATTTATTATGCTGCTTCACCGCTATTTCTTTGTTATAATCCCGATCTGCTGAAAGCAATGTTGAATCCTTTCTTTTATTATAGTGAGAGTGGTAAATGGAATAAGCCTTTTCCGGCTCATGATTTGGGCGGTTATCCGTTTGTAAACGGACAAGCGAAAGGGGGAGATTTACCGGTTGAACATGCCGGAAATATGCTGATTATGGTGGCTGCTATGGCTAAAGCGGAAAAAGATGCATCATACGCAAAGGTTCATTGGGAGACTCTCTCCAAATGGGCGGGGTATTTGGTGGAGAACGGGGTTGATACCGGTAAACAGATTGATACCGATAGCTTTGCCGGCCGCTATTCTCATAATGCTAATTTGTCTGCCAAAGGAATTTTAGGTATTGCATCGTATGCTCTTCTGGCAAAAATGCTAGGTAAGCAGGAAGATGCGGAAAAATATTTGGCAGCAGCAAAAAGAATGGCTGAAGAATGGGAGAAACTGGCATCAGATGGAGATCATTATCGTTTGGCTTTTGATCAGACGGATAGTTGGGGGCAAAAATATAACTTGATTTGGGATAAACTTCTTGACCTTCATGTTTTTCCGGATAGAGTCGTAGAATTGGAGACTGTTTTTTATAGGACTAAATCGAATACTTACGGTTGTCCGTTGCATAGTAAAACTGATTATGCGAAAGCTGATTGGACTGTATGGGCGGCTGCATTGCAAAATGACCGGCTTATGTTTCGTGAGTTTATTCTTCCGCTTTATAATTATATGAATGAAAACAAATGGCGTGTACCAATGGCAGACACTTATAATGTGGTGAATCAGAAAACAAGAGTCACATCGTGGGGAAGACCGGTAACGGGTGCCTATTTCATAAAATTATTAGAGGCGGTTTTAGATGTAAAAGATAATAATATCGTTTCAAAAGATGAAATGAATTGTTCAAAGTAATCCTGATAAAATAGGTGTCTGAATGTTATAATTATAGATGAATAGGGGGATGTTCTGTTTGTCTGTACCTTACAGAGAGCGTGAATGGTAACCTTATGGATTGTAATATACTATTGAATGATGTTGGTTTAATGTGTATATTTGTAAGAAATGCGGGATGAAACATGGAATCAATATAAATCCCATAAATAAAATTAGATAATTATGAAAAACATTTTCCTTCCCAAAGTAATGATGTGTATAATTGCGCTGTTTACTTTAATTTTACCTGCTTCTGCACAAAAAACAAATGCGACTGAGTACAAAGAAACATTGAAGAAGATTATGGACTTTTCTGGTACTTCGACCACTACGGATGACTTTTTCCAGAAATTATCTTCTATAATGAAATTAAATGTGCCGAAAGAAAATGAGGCTTATTGGAATGAGTTTGCTAAAAATTGGAAACAGAAGATGGAAAAGAAGATATTTGAAATGTATATGCCTATTTATGAGAAGCATTTAACATTGGAAGAATTGAAAGCTGTTGCTGCATTTTATGAATCTCCGGTAGGTGAAAAATATAAAGAGGCTTCGTTGATTGTTATGCGTGAGGCAATGCCGTTGTTAGTGCAGCAACTCCAGACAGAGATGTTCAAAGAAGTAATGCCGGAGAGAAGTGAACGAGTAAAAAGAGATGAACAACGGCTGAAGGAATATGAGCAAAAGAAGAAGCGTGATAAAGAGTTATATGCACAAGCTTATATGCTTCCTAGTGATAGTATAGTTGTAGTTCCTGAAGAAGTGTATGAGAAAGCGTATGAGAATGGGAGGTCTACAAGTCCTTCTTTATATTCGATTGAAAGGAGAAAGAATGATACTAAGGTGACATTCATACAACCTATTTATTGGGATTGGCAATGGTTGTATTATAGTCCGGGATTTAAGATTGTTGATAAGAAAAGTGGCGATGAATATAATGTACGAGGATATGATGGTGGAGCTCCGATGGGTAGGCTGTTGGCTGTCAAAGGATTTAATCATAAATATATTTATATCAGCCTTCTATTCCCGAAACTGAAGAAGAGTGTGAAAGAAATAGATATTCTTGAGTTGCCGCATGAAAAGGATAAAGAACAGTTGCCTTCTAATGACGATGGAAGGTCTAAATCATATTTTAATATAAAGGTGAAAGATTATCAGGTTGCTTTCGGTAAGAAAAATAAGAAGATCTATTATTAGTTTAAATGATGATCAGAATTTGAAATGATAATAGTAGGTATATGAACATGAGCGTTTACTGTTTTTGATATAAATTTATTCTATATGAGAAATCGAATTATGATTCTATGCACGTTTTGTGCCATTGCTATATTTTCTTCTGCCCAAGAGAAATACTCAATCAAAGGTATTGCTAATGAGGAATTGAATAATCAATTGTTGTATTTATGCTTGATGGGAGAGGGAGATGAAAAGAATGCTAAAGAAGTTGTTTTGGACAGTACAACAGTGGAAAAAGGTAAGTTCTCTTTTTCCGGTGTATATCAGATGCCGGATATTGCAATCATCAAGGATATGGATGGAGAAACCTATCCGTTGATTCTCGAAAAAGGAAAAATATCTGTGAATACTACTACGAACGAGAGAGGGGGAACACCCTTAAATGATTCATTGAATATAGCTTTAAATCGTATGCAGCTTATAATGGATAATATGGTAAAAACATCAGAGGATATTTATAAGTTAATGACTGGAATGAAGCCTGAGGAATTTGCTGATAAGATGGTGAATGATACTGCATTTAGAGCAAAATATGATAAGATAGAGAAGAAATTTCTTGCACAAATGGATTCTGTATCGCATTGTATAAGGGATTATAAGAATAGTATAGTGGGTATATACCTTTTCTCCATTGGAGGTATGATGATGCCTTTCGAGGACATGGAGATTTTGATGAAAGAAGCTTCGCCTATGTTCTCACAAAATAATCTAGTGAGAAACATTGTGGAAAAGAAGAACCAGGCACAGTTGCGTATGAAGGCGGAAGTTGAAAAGAAAATGACTCCAGAGCAGCGTGAAGAACAAAAGAAACGGAAGGAGATGGACGCTAAGATAAAGATTGGGGAACGTTTCCCGGATGCTAAAGTGAAAGACAATACTGGCAACATGAAGCTCTTGTCTGATTATGTAGGTAAGGGAAAATATGTCTTGATTGACTTCTGGGCTTCATGGTGCGGACCTTGTCGGCATGAAATGCCTAATGTGAAAGCTGCCTATGAAAAATATGCTTCTAAGGGATTTGAGGTGATTAGCATATCTACAGATCGGAAACTGAAACCTTGGAGGGCGGCTATTGAAGAACTTGGAATGAACTGGACACAATTATTGGATGTGGATGCTGGTGACGTATACGGCATTTATGCTATACCCAGAACTTTTCTTGTAGATCCTACGGGGATTGTTATAGACAGAAATTTAAGGGGGAAAAGCTGGAGGAAGCTTTATCGAAGTTGTTTGAATAATCATTGCTTTGTTTTTATTGGATGGGTGAATTGATAGTTGTTATCATACTAATAGCTTTCAACTATCAATTCACCAATGATTTTTATTAAATAAGAAGCCCATCCAATAGTTCTAAATACAGCCCGATAGCCTCTTCTATCTCTTTCAGCATAATATATTCCTCTGCCGTGTGTGAACGTGACGAGCGTCCTGGACCTATTTTAACCGATGGAAAGGACATTAATGCCTGATCGGACAAGGTTGGAGAACCGAAAGGCACACGTCCCTGCTTCACAGCTTTTTGGACAAACGGATGTTTCTCGTCGATTCGTGAAGAGTTGAGGCGGAATGAACGGGCTTGTGCTTCGCAGGAAATATGTTTCTTGATTTCCGCAAACAGTTCTTCATTCGAGTAAAGCTCGTTGCTTCGAACATCGACAACGAACGTACATTTGTCGGGAACGACATTGTGTTGTGTGCCGGCATTGATGACAGTGACACTCATCTTCACAGGTCCCAATAACGGTGATTCTTTCTCGAAACGATAATCACGGAACCAGGCAATGTCGTCCAATACCTTGTAAATAGCATTGTCTCCTTCGTTGCGTGCGGCGTGTCCCGCCTTACCTGTGGCAGTAACATCCAATACCATTAATCCCTTTTCGGCAATGGCAGGTTGCATCTCCGTCGGTTCGCCCACTATGGCAAATGAAACAGGAGGAAGTCCCGATAATACGCTCTCAATTCCGTCTTTTCCAGAAACTTCTTCTTCACAGGAAGCAAGATAAATCAGATTGTATTTTTGTGAAGTACGACATAGTTGCAGGAACACCTGTAATAGAGAAACAACACTGGCACCGGCGTCGTTACTTCCTAACCCATATAATTTACCATTCTCTTCACGTGGAGTGAACGGATCTTTCCGCCAACCATTAACAGGTTTCACTGTGTCTATGTGCGAGTTAAGTAAAATAGTAGGCTTCTTCAAATCAAACATAGGGCTAAAGCACCACACATTATTTCCTTTACGTCCGGTCTGCATACCTGCCATTTCAATATAATTTTGCAGGAAATCCGCAGCCTGGGTTTCTTCCCGGCTGATTGAAGGGATACTAATCAGCGATTTAAGTAGGCTTACAGCCTCTGTCGACATATACGGAATATCATATTTCATAGTGCAAATCTTTTATCTATATCTTAATCTTTGCACAAAGATAGTCGTTTTGAGCAATAGTTTCAAATAAAACTAATACCTTTGTACCATATTTACTAATACAAAGAGTATGACTTATCATCATTTATCTGTCCTGGTCCATCGTCAGGCCGAAAAATATGGCGACAAGGTAGCCTTAAAATACCGCGACTATGAGACAGCTCAATGGATTCCTATTTCATGGAAGCAGTTCTCCGGAACAGTACGGCAAGCAGCTAATGCTTTCGTGGCATTGGGAGTGGAAGAACAAGAGAATATCGGTATATTTTCACAGAATAAACCCGAATGGTTCTATGTAGACTTTGGTGCATTTGCCAACCGGGTGGTTACCATTCCGTTTTATGCAACCAGTTCACCTGCGCAGGCGCAATATATCATTAATGATGCGCAGATTCGTTTTCTTTTTGTCGGTGAGCAATATCAGTATGATGCCGCTTTCAGCATTTTTGGTTTCTGCTCTTCTTTGCAACAACTGATCATCTTTGACCGTTCGGTGGTAAAAGACCCTCGTGACGTTTCATCTATCTATTTTGATGACTTTATGGCGATGGGAGAGGGATTGCCTCATAATGATACGGTAGAAGAACGTACGGAGCGGGCTTCTTATGATGACCTGGCAAATATCCTCTATACTTCCGGCACAACGGGGGAACCGAAAGGAGTTATGCTTCACCATTCCTGCTATCTGGAACAGTTTCATACACACGATGACCGTCTGACGACGATGTCGGATAAGGATGTATCGATGAACTTTCTTCCATTAACACACGTGTTTGAGAAAGCATGGTGTTATCTCTGTATTCATAAAGGAGTGCAGATTTGTATCAATCTCCGTCCGGCAGATATACAGACAACCATTAAGGAAATTCGCCCGACACTGATGTGCAGTGTTCCCCGTTTTTGGGAGAAGGTGTATGCAGGGGTACAGGAAAAAATAAACGAAACAACAGGGTTGAAGAAAGCACTGATGCTGGATGCTATCCGGGTAGGTAGAATCCATAATCTGGATTATCTGCGTCAGGGAAAGACTCCTCCGGTGATGAATCAACTGAAATATAAGTTTTACGAAAAGACTATCTATTCTCTACTGAAAAAAACAATCGGTATTGAGAATGGTAACTTTTTCCCGACTGCCGGTGCTGCCGTTCCCGATGAAATCAATGAATTCGTTCATTCGGTAGGAATCAATATGGTGGTAGGATATGGGCTGACGGAATCTACGGCTACTGTATCTTGTACGCTGCCGGTTGGCTATGACATCGGTTCGGTAGGCGTCGTATTGCCGGGACTTGAAGTGAAGATTGGTGAAGACAATGAAATCCTGCTTCGGGGTAAGACGATCACAAAAGGCTATTACAAAAAAGCGGAAGCCACAGCTGCCGCTATTGAGCCGGATGGCTGGTTCCATACAGGTGATGCCGGTTATTTTAAAAATGGTCAGCTTTTCCTGACGGAACGTATTAAAGACTTGTTTAAAACATCGAACGGCAAATACGTCGCTCCACAAGCTTTGGAAACGAAGTTGGTCATTGACCGTTATATCGACCAGATTGCCATTATTGCCGATCAGCGTAAGTTTGTCTCGGCTCTGATTGTTCCTGTATATGGATTCGTAAAAGAGTATGCCAAAGAAAAGGGTATTGAATACAAGGATATGGCGGAACTGTTGCAGCATCCGAAGATTGTAGGACTGTTCCGTGCACGAATCGATACACTTCAGCAGCAGTTTGCACACTATGAACAAATTAAACGTTTCACCTTACTGCCTGAACCATTCAGTATGGAACGTGGAGAGTTGACTAATACACTGAAACTGAAACGGGCAGTAGTTGCCAAGAATTATAGTGAGCAGATAGAGAAGATGTACGAAGAAAATGAGAAATAAGCGATAGGCGGTTTATCGTTAAAAATGAAACGGTAAACCGTAAATACGCAAACAATAAAGAGTGTATTGGAGCTCTCTTTAAAGTATTACCCCTGTTACAGATTGAACTGTAACAGGGGTAAACTTTGTATTTAGGGGTGCTTTGACACCTTCTTTTTATTATTTATGGCCGGATCATTTCTTTTAATATCCGAAGATTTGTTCCTGAGTCAATTCTTCAATAGGACCTACAGCTTTCAATTTATCCAGCTCCAAATCTTTCTTATCTCCCAGAATACAATAAACATACGTACGTCCTTTTACCCATTGCTTTTGGAAATCGACAATATCTTTCAGCGTCATGTTCTGTATATCGTTGTAGAGTTTGATGCGCGGGTCTACGTTTTGCCCTAAATCCTGTGCATTGATATAACTCCAGATAATGTCACCCTTGATGATACGTTCGGTGCGCAGACGGTTGGTTAATCCGTCTTTAGCCAGTTTGAAAGCAGCTTCGGATTCCGGCATATTGTTGATGATGTCATTAAATGTAGTGACGGCATCAATCATTTTGTCGTTTTGCGTGGCAATCTGTGTACGTAGTACATAGGGATACTTCAAGTAACTCGGCGGCATTATGCTAGCCCAGGCGGAATAAGCCAATCCACGTGTTTCACGCATTTCCTGGAAGACGATGGAGTTCATGCCCCCTCCGAAGTATTCATCATATAATGCGCGGATAGGTTCAATAGCCGGATCATGCTTCTTGTCGAGATTGGATATCTGTGCCATGTATATTTGCTTGGCGTCATAAGGAGCTATTAGAACTTTAGTGACGGGAGTCTCGAGATAAGAATACTCGTTTCCGGCAGGAATCTCTTTCAGAGTTGCCGGAACCTGATGATATTGGTTGATGGTAGCCAGTAAATTTTTGCTGCTGCTTGGACCGTAGTATAAAATACGGTGTTTGTAGCTGTTCTGATTGTGAATCCGGTCTACCAGTTCCTGTGGATTCATATTTGTCAGTTCCGCTTCCGTCAGTAGATTGGTGGCAGGGGATTTGGGACCGTACATGGCAAAGCTCATCAAACGGGAGAAGTTCTG
This sequence comes from Bacteroides sp. BFG-606, assembly GCF_024788145.1. Taxonomy (NCBI): domain Bacteria; kingdom Pseudomonadati; phylum Bacteroidota; class Bacteroidia; order Bacteroidales; family Bacteroidaceae; genus Bacteroides; species Bacteroides sp. BFG-606. The sequence continues at coordinate 1,870,766 of NZ_JANUIL010000001.1, forward strand.
TCCCTGATTCAGTTTGGCATCCGAACGGGCTTTCAGTATATCGCCGGTCATATTAGTATAGGCTTCCTTATTAACCTGCGCATCTGCCAGCAGCTTTTCGAATAATTGTACGGCAGCAGGCATGTTCTCATTCAGTCCGGAAAGTACGACATACGTGCGTTCGTTACCCGGAGAAACATAGAAAGTACAAGCCAGGCGATAGAATTCACTTTTCAGTTCTTCCGGTGTCATGTCCGAAGTACCCAGATATTCGAGATAATCGAATGCTGTTCCCAAAGCTTTGTCATGGTTGTTTCCCATATCAAAGACATAAATCAATTGGAACAGGTCATTGGCTACATTCTGCTTGTAAAGAACCGGAATATCCGATTTTGCTTTTAACTGGCTCATATCCTTTTGATAGTCGAGGAACACAGGTTCAATCGGTTTAACTGCGCTTTCCTGTACCTCCACAAGGAACGGACTGGCTACATCACGATTGGTTATGATGGGAGTAATCTCCGGTTTCGTCATCTTCTTTTCGTTCGGGTCTTTTCCTTGCTTTTTGTAGATAACGGCATAATTATCTTCTTTCAGGTATTTGTTGGCGAACGCTACGATGTCTTCTTTGGTCAGTTTGGCCATGCGGTCGATGGCAGTAACTTCATTTTTCCAGTCTGTGCCGTTGATAAATGAGTTGACAAACATATCGGCACGTCCTTCGTTGCTTTCCATGTTTTGCAGTTCACCGAGCTTGAAGTTGTTGATGTTCGCTTCCAGCATTTTCTCGTCGAACTCTCCGGCACGGAGCTTCTTGATTTCGCTGAGTAGCAAGTCTTTTACTTCTTCCAGTGTTTGTCCTTGTTTAGGAAGTCCTCCTAACAGCAATGCAGAGTAATCTGCCAGTCCCATCGGGTAACCGTAGCTATTCAACACTTTCTGCTGCTGGTTCAGGTCAAGGTCGATAAGTCCTGCCTTTCCATTGTATAATACTTGCGAAACGACTTGCAGGATTTCAAAGTCCTTGTCGGACACACCGGGGAATCTCCAAGCCAGTGCAACGCTTTCGGCATCCGGACCTAACACCTCTTTTACAACAGGTTGCGTGATTGGCGTCTCTTTCGGCAGGTCCAGTTTCGGAAGTTCCGGATTGGGTTTCAATCCGCCGAAATATTTGTCGATCAACACAATCGTTGCATCCGGGTCTAAATCGCCGGACATACAGATTGCCATATTGTTAGGCACATACCATTGTTTATAGTAGTTCTTGATATTCGTGATAGAAGGATTCTTCAGGTTTTCCTGCGTACCTAACACAGTCTGTGTTCCATAAGGATGGTTGGGGAAAAGAGAAGAAAAAATAGCTTCCTGCACTTTGCTATTGTCACGGGTGAGCGACATGTTCTTCTCTTCATATACAGCTTCCAATTCAGTATGGAAACCACGAATCACATTGTTTTCAAAACGATCTGCCTGAATCTTCGCCCAGTTTTCTATCTGGTTGGAAGGAATGTCTTCCTGATAGACCGTCTGGTCATACCAAGTATAAGCATTGCTGCCGGTAGATCCGATAGCTGCCATTAATTTGTCATATTCATTAGGGATAGCATACTTGGAAGCTTCGTAAGAAAGGCTGTCGATGGTGTGGTAAATCGCCTTACGTTCCGCTTCATCCGTAGTCTTACGATAAATCTCGAACTGTTGTTCGATTGCATCCAGCAGAGGCTTTTCGGTCGCGTAGTCTTGTGTGCCAAACTTGTCAGTGCCTTTAAACATCAGGTGTTCGAAATAATGAGCAAGTCCCGTCGTTTCTGCCGGGTCATTCTTCCCGCCCACTCTTACTGCGATAAAAGTTTGTATGCGCGGAGTTTCCTTGTTTACGGTGAGGTAAACCTTTAGTCCGTTGTCCAGTGTGTAAATGCGGGCCTTTAGCGGGTCATCGGGCACTGTTTCGTAGCTATACTTCTTTTGTGAGCTACAGCTGCAAATCACTAATGCCAGGAAGAGTGACAAGCAAGAAAGTTTCAATCGTTTGTTCATAATATGACAACATTTTAATAACAAAAACAAAGGTAGCAGAATTTTGCTTATCTTTGTCCCCGATATCTGAAATTTGTAAATAATAAAATTGTAAATCAAATGATTACTATTGAACAACTTAAAGACGTGAAAGAGCGCACTGATGCGCTGAGGAGGTATCTTTGACATCGACGGGAAGAAAATTCAAGTCGAAGAAGAGCAATTAAGAACACAAGCTCCGGGATTCTGGGATGACCAGAAGAGAGCCGAAGCTCAAATGAAACTGGTGAAAGACCTGCAAAAGTGGATTGAGGGTTACAACGAACTCAAGACGCTGGCAGATGAACTCGAACTGGCATTTGATTTCTATAAAGAAGAACTGGTGACCGAGGAAGATGTAGATGCTGCTTATGCAAAAGCCAGTGAGGCGGTAGAGGCGCTCGAACTCAAAAATATGCTTCGTGATGAAGCCGACCAGATGGATTGTGTGCTGAAAATCAATTCAGGTGCCGGTGGAACGGAAAGTCAGGACTGGGCTTCTATGCTGATGCGTATGTATCTGCGTTATGCCGAGACGAATGGTTATAAAGCTACCATTGCCAACCTTCAGGAAGGGGATGAAGCCGGAATCAAGACCTGTACTATCAATATCGAAGGTGACTTTGCTTATGGTTATTTGAAAGGAGAGAACGGTGTGCACCGTTTGGTCCGTGTTTCTCCCTACAATGCGCAGGGTAAACGTATGACCTCTTTTGCTTCTGTGTTTGTTACTCCGTTGGTAGATGACAGTATTGAAGTTAATATTTTGCCTGCCAATATCTCTTGGGATACGTTCCGAAGCGGTGGCGCCGGTGGACAGAATGTGAATAAGGTGGAGTCCGGTGTCCGTTTGCGTTATCAGTACAAAGACCCTTATACCGGTGAGGAAGAAGAAATCCTGATCGAGAATACCGAAACCCGTGACCAACCGAAGAACCGTGAGAATGCAATGCGTCAGTTACGCTCCATCTTATATGATAAGGAATTGCAGCACCGTATGGCAGAACAGGCAAAGGTGGAAGCCGGTAAGAAGAAGATCGAATGGGGTTCTCAAATCCGAAGCTACGTATTCGATGACCGTCGTGTGAAAGACCACCGTACCAACTATCAGACCTCGGATGTGAACGGCGTGATGGATGGTAAAATAGATGGTTTTATCAAAGCTTATTTGATGGAGTTTTCTTCACAGGAATCATAAAAAATAAAATTAGCAAGAGTTATTTTTGGAAAGTTAATAGATTTGTACTTACTTTGTTAGCGTTGAACTTTAAAGCTAACTATTATGGGTAAGGTGAAGAAAAAAGTAGCAATTAGTAAAAAAGAAGAAGAACAAGCCCAGAAGGTTGTCAAAATAGTGTTCGTCTCATTAATTATTTTGGCATTGATTATGCTGATCGCATTTTCCTTTTTCGGCTGATAGTTCGCCACAAATTATACGGTTAACCCAGATTGTTTGGTTATTGATAGGATGAATATCAAATCCGATGTGTGTTAATCAGCGTAATTTGTGGTGAACTCTTTGTTTTGTAATGCATTTGTGTTCTCTGTAATATAAATGTAACTTTTCTGTCATTTTCCCGTAGTTAATTTGTCATCTCCGTGTATCCTCACAGTTGTACTTTTGCCGTGAATTTAGTAGCAGACAACTGAAATGAGTAGAATCACAACAACCGTCGTTATGCTTTTGCTGGCGACAATGGCCTTTGGACAGGCAAAAGAAGATGCAGGGGATGGTAAGAAGCTGGATAAGCAGACCATGGAGTTTAAGGATTATCTGCCGGAGATTCACGGAACTATCCGGGGAAAGTACGAATACCAGACAGAAACAAGTGAAAGCCGTTTTGAAGTACGTAATGCACGCTTCAGTGTTTCGGGAAATGTGCATCCGATAGTTGCCTATAAAGCGGAAATCGACCTTTCTGATGAAGGTTCTATCAAGATGCTCGATGCGTATGCACGTGTTTTTCCGGTGAAAGACCTGAATTTTACGATTGGTCAGATGCGCGTTCCTTTCACGATAGACGCTCACCGTTCACCACATCAACAGTATTTTGCAAATCGCTCATTCATAGCTAAACAAGTAGGAAATGTGCGTGACGTCGGTTTCACGGCCGGCTATACGAATAAAGGCGGTTTCCCTTTTATCCTTGAAGGAGGATTATTCAACGGCTCCGGTTTGACCAATCAAAAGGAATGGCACAAAACGCTGAATTATTCCATAAAAGCACAGCTATTACCTAATAAGAACTGGAACCTGACACTTAGTACCCAAATGATAAAACCGGAAAATGTGCGCATTAATATGTATGATGCCGGTATTTATTATCAGAATGATCGTTTTCATATTGAGGCGGAATATTTATATAAGATGTACGGGCATGAAGCATTCAAAGATGTTCATGCAGTGAATAGCTTTATCAATTACGATTTACCACTGAAAAAAGTATTCAATAAGATCTCTTTCTTGGCCCGCTATGATATGATGACCGACCATAGTGATGGCAAAATGGACGAAACGACAAAAGCCCTGATTATAAATGATTATGCCCGCCACCGTGTGACAGGTGGAATCACATTAAGTCTTTCCAAAGCCTTCATTGCCGACCTCCGGCTGAATTTCGAAAAATATTTCTATAAGAACTCCGGCATCCCCAAAGAATCGGAACGGGATAAGATCGTGATTGAATTCATGACGAGATTCTGATGTAAATTGAGAATTGAAAATTGAGAATTAAGAAATGATAGTTTGATACCTTGCATCGTGTATCAGAAAACTACAGCGTTTTGATTCTCAATTTTCAATTTTTAATTTATCTTTGTGTCATGGCACAAGAAATAGAACGTAAATTTTTGGTTACCGGTGAATTCAAATCTTTGGCTTTTGCGCAGAGTCGCATTGTACAAGGGTATATCAGTAGTGCTCGTGGGCGTACTGTCCGGGTTCGTATTCGGGATGATAAGGGGTATTTGACGATAAAGGGGGCTTCTAATGCTTCCGGTACCAGCCGTTATGAGTGGGAAAAGGAATTGCCTTTATCAGAAGCGGAAGAATTGATGAAACTTTGCGAACCGGGGATCATTGACAAGACCCGTTATTTGGTGCGCAGTGGCAAACATACATTTGAAGTCGATGAATTTTATGGTGAGAATGAAGGACTTATTGTGGCGGAAGTAGAACTGGAATCAGAAGATGAGGCCTTTGTGAAACCCGGTTTTATTGGTCAAGAGGTTACCGGAGATATACGCTACTATAACTCACAGTTAATGAAAAAACCGTATAAAACGTGGTGAACGTTAACAAATAAACCGTATATTTGTTCTTATATAAAAAAAGAGAGCAGTGTATGGATATGGAACAGTTGTACGGTTATGTGCCGCGTGAATTGGTTACTTTTGTTTTAGTTACTTTGTTTTCATTGCTAATCGGACTTTCGCAGCGTCGGATCAGTTTGAAGCGTGAAGGTGAGACTACTCTTTTCGGAACCGACCGAACTTTTACCTTTATCGGTATACTGGGCTACCTGCTTTATATACTTGATCCTACGGATATGCGCTTATTTATGGGGGGCGGAGCGGTGCTGGGATTGCTATTGGGATTAAACTATTATGTAAAGCAATCACAATTTCATGTCTTTGGCGTGACTACCATTATTATAGCCCTGATTACTTATTGTATGGCTCCTATCGTAGCTACCCAACCTTCCTGGTTTTATGTCATGGTGGTTGTGACAGTGCTTCTGCTGACCGAACTCAAACATACTTTTACGGAATTTGCGCAACGAATGAAGAATGATGAAATGATTACGTTGGCAAAGTTCCTGGCTATCAGTGGTATTATATTGCCGATGCTTCCTCATAAAAATCTGCTTCCGGATGTAAATCTCACTCCTTACTCTATTTGGCTGGCAACGGTAGTGGTATCCGGCATTTCTTATCTCTCTTATTTATTAAAGCGATATGTATTTCATGAATCCGGAACATTAGTCTCCGGTATTATCGGCGGATTATATAGCAGTACGGCTACTATCTCGGTACTTGCCCGTAAAAGCCGGAAAGCTTCGGAGCAGGAAGCTACTGATTATGTTGCTGCCATGTTATTGGCTATCAGTATGATGTTTCTGCGCTTTATGATATTGATACTTATTTTCAGTCGGGAAATCTTCTTGTCTATTTATCCGTATCTGTTGACTATGGCAGTGGTGGCAGCTATTGTGGCCTGGTTTATTCATTCCCGTCAAAAGCGTTCCAACGACCAGCCTGTCGAAGCGGAAGAGGATGATAGCAGCAATCCGTTGGAATTTAAAGTTGCTTTGATTTTTGCCGTACTCTTTGTCGTATTTACTTTCTTAACTCATTATACACTCGTTTATGCAGGTACAGGCGGATTGAATCTCCTGTCTTTTGTATCTGGTTTTAGTGATATCACTCCTTTCATATTAAACTTGTTGCAAAATACGGGTAGTGTTGCTGCATTGATAATTACTGCTTGTAGTATGCAGGCTATCATCAGTAATATAATGGTAAATATGTTCTATGCTTTATTCTTTGCCGGGAAAGGAAGTAAACTTCGTCCTTGGATTCTGGGAGGGTTCGGTGTGGTGATTGCTTGTAATCTTGTGTTGTTGCTGTTCTTTTATATTTAAAGGGGCTTTTAGGTATAAAACAACTGTTATTTGTATGGACGAGATAGATTCTTAGATTTATTTTAGAATAAAATGCTCATGTATATAATTCCATAAAAATATCCCTATCTATTTTTACTTGATATTAATAGATAGGGATATTTGTAGAAAGAGCCTTTACCAAGACCAGTCGCTCTCTTTGTAATTTGCCTCTACTGCTGTCTCGATCTCATCAGGTAGATTATGATAGAAATCAAGTCCGGTTATGGATTCTAACTCATCGATAGATTTTGCACATGCTTTAATATTTTTTGATTTGTCGCTTTTGTGCTCTATATAAAATCCAATAGCTTTGTACTGTCCATTCTTATAAGATAAGATTGTACTGAAGTAATATTTAGGTATCTTGACACCATACGTACCTGTTTCCAGTATTGCATAATCTATGGATGTTCCTTTCACAATGTAAGTTGTATCTTGAGGATTTGACACCTTTGCCCACTCCTGTACTTTGTTCTCTATCGCATCCCAAGTACTTCCACCTTGGTTGAATCCGGTTATTAGTTGCGGACTGATATTAGAATAATAGAATGTCTGACTATTTGCTTCACGGCTATATAATCTGTCACTTGAAGCTACCATGTGTCCTCTATTATACGGTGAATAGTAGTCTTGTTTGTCAGTCCTGTATTGTGCCGGAATATTAGTATCTGGTTTATAATCGTCTTTACGATCCACATTCTTTTGAGAAGTCACATTGTCAAAAGTCAATGCTACCCAACGTACATGTTTTTTCGTACAATCGTATTCATAACTGTAAGTGACAGTCTTTTTTCCATTCTCTGTAGTTGTCCAGGTATGAAAAATGTTCATGCTTCCACCTTTCAGTTTAGGAATTTCGATTCTTCCTGCATACCCTGATGGATTAGGGTCCGGATCTGGATCCGGATTTGAACCATCGCCTGCTAATTGTTTGAGTGTGAATTTAGCCGCCTCTTTCCCTGCTATGATTGTAATAACGACACTTCGTTCAGCTCCGGTATTTGCTTTCATATATCCGCTGATTGAGCCGTTTCCGTTGCCGGATGTTCTACTCAATGTGCACCAAGTCTCACTACTTGAAGCCTGCCATGTGCCGTCAACTTTTACACGAATGATAAATCCGCCTCCGTTTCCATTGATTTGCGTTTGGTCAATAGAGGCGATTCCTTGATTCGTGTTGCCCGGATTATCAGGGAGTTCGGGAGAATCCTGTTCACTACATGAGATTGCTGTGCTACAGGTTATGAACAGGATGAATAGTTTAAATAATGCTTTTGTCATTTTATCTCTTTGATTAAATAAATAATAGTAGGCAAGTGATCGCTATATCCGTTTAGCCATACACCACCTGCTTGTGTCCGTTTAGGATATCCTTTGTATTTCCCTTCTTTTTGGAACATAAAATCACGGCGGAAAATTTCATGTTTATAGAATTTCAGTGTACTGCGGTCAGTACCTAATAGATTTCCGGTAAATACGATTTGATCGAACAAATTCCATTTACCTTTGTACATCAGAGTTCCGTATCCTTTCTTCAAAGTATCCCACCACGGATTGTACAAGTCTGTAGGACCTACATCAGCAGGTTTCCGCTTAGCTCCAAGTGCTACAGCCATACTTTTATCCATCGGGTCATCGTTCATATCCCCCATGATAACAATTTTGGCTGCGGAGTCTTCCCTTAACAGTGAGTCTTTGATAGCTCTTACCTGTTCTCCTGCACGTTCACGCGCTGGAGAAGCCGCTGCTCTTGAAGGCCAGTGATTGACGATAAAGTGCATCTTTTCTCCTGCAATATTACCGCTGGCAATCAGGAAACCGCGCGTCTTATGTATTGTGTCATTGATATATACATAAGGTACGAGCTTGCTATTCGTTAGCTCAAACAGTTTGGGATTATAGAAAAAAGCACAGTCTACACCACGTTGGTCTTCTCCTTCGTAGTGAACATACTGGTAACCTCTGTCCGCTAAAGCAGGTTGTTTCAGTATGTCTTCCAATACTCTGTAGTTTTCGATTTCAGAAACGCCGATAATGGCGGGGCCCATTGGTAACTTGTCAGTACTTAACAGACTTAATATTTCCGACATGTTTTTCAGCTTAGCCTTATACTTCATCGTATTCCACTGATTAGTACCGTTAGGAAGATACTCGTAGTCATTCTTACCTTCATCGTGAATGGTATCAAACAAATTCTCCATATTGTAGAACGCTACACTGTAGAGGGCAAATTTCTTTTCCTGTCCGTAGGCCATGAGGACGAAAAGAGTGAGTACACCTAAAGTAATTAAGCTTTTTTTCATCTTTAAAATTGATTTTAAAAGTGGGTAATTTGTCATTCGTATGACAAATATCTAAAAAGAAAACGGAAAAACCACCCTTACTAGTTACTTTTTTTGTAAAAAACATTGTTATTCATAAAATTCTTTGTTATTTTGCGTAACAACTTATTTCATTTGTATTGCAAAACGAAAGACCAATTAACATTAATATAAATTAAATTATGAAACAACGACTAGGGTTAGCGATCGTGCTATTTTGCTTAATGCCAGCACTTTTTGCACAGCAAAAGGCAAAGCAAAACGCCCGTGAGGACAATGCTTCTTTCATGTTTACAGAATCACAATTGAATGAGGATGATGATGCAGCACAGAGCACATCTGCATTGGTCACTTCTAACAATGATGTTTATCTGTCAAATGTAGGTTATCTGTTTAGCCCAATGAGATTTCGTGTGAGGGGATATGATTCCCAGTATAGTGACATGTATATCAATGGGGTACAGTTTAATGATGCAGAAACAGGACGTTTCAGTTACGGACTAATAGGAGGATTAAACGATGCTACCCGTAATAAGGAGGGGATCGGTCCTTTTGAAATTAACAACTTTACTTTCGGAGCCATAGGGGGAGCTTCCAATATTAATTTACGTGCCAGCCAATATGCGGCCGGTTCAAAACTAACCTTATCAGGTAGTAACCGCAACTATATCTTGCGTGGAATGTATACTTATTCTACAGGTCTGATGAATAATGGATGGGCCTTTACCGGTTCATTGGGATATCGTTGGGGTAACGAGGGAAATATTGAAGGAATCAAGTACAACTCTTTTTCTTACTTCCTCGGTGCTGAGAAAGTGTTCAATGATCGCCATAGTCTCTCTTTGGCAACTTGGGGAACACCTACGGAGAGAGGACAGCAAATGGCGGCAACTGAAGAAGCCTATTATTTAGCAAACAGTCATTATTATAATCCGAACTGGGGATATCAGAATGGAGAAAAACGAAATGCGCGTATTGTACGCCAGTTCGAGCCATCAGCTATCGCTTCATGGAATTTCACCATTGATGATAATAAGAAACTGGTGACGAGTGCCGGATTCAAATATTCCAATTATGGCAAAAGTGCTTTGGGCTGGAATGGTAATGCAGCCGATCCACGCCCGGATTATTATAAAAAATTGCCTAGCTCTATCTTCGACGTGTGGGAATCCGTTCCTACTGCTGATGAACTGCAGCAGTTTAATGAGGTTACTGATAATTGGAAGAATAATAAAGCTTATCGTCAGTTGGATTGGGATGCTCTTTATTTTGCCAATAAACAAGCGAATGCATTAGGTAAAGAGGCGCTTTATTATGTGGAAGAACGTCACGACGACCAGTTGGCTTTCAACTTGAGTTCTGTATTCAATCATCAATGGAATGAGCACAATAGCTACGTTGCTGGAATTGCAGTGAATACAACCAAAGGTATGCATTATAAGAAAATGAAAGACTTGCTGGGCGGACAGCTTTATACGGATGTCGACAAGTTCGCAGTACGTGACCATGGCGCTAGTTCCAGCATGGTGCAGAATGACCTCGATAATCCTAACCGTCGTATTGGTGAAGGTGATAAATTTGGTTATGACTATAACATCTATGTGAATAAGCAGAGCGCATGGGTACGTTATCAGGGTAATAATGGCGGATCATTAAATTATTTTGCTTCCGGTAAAATAGGATCTACACAAATGTTCCGTGACGGATTGATGAGAAACGGACGTGCGCCATTGAAATCACTTGGTAGTAGCGGTACGGCGAAATTTCTGGAAGGCGGTATAAAAGCTGGTCTGAATTGGGCTATCAATGGTAATCATTCCTTCACGTTGAATGCCGGATATGAAGAACGTGCACCGCTGGCTTACAACTCTTTCATCGCTCCGCGTATCAAGAACGACTTTGTGAGAGATTTGAAAACAGAGCGTATCATTGGTGGTGATTTGACTTACAACTTCAATACTCCTTGGGTGATGGGACGTTTGACGGGTTATTACACTCGTTTCCAGAATCAAGTAGAGATGGATGCTTTCTATAATGATAGCGAAGCACGTTTCACTTATCTTTCTATGAACGGTATTGAAAAGGAACATTGGGGAATAGAAGCAGCAGCTACTTTTAAATTGACAAGTGAACTGTCATTAACTGCTATCGGTACTTGGAGCGAAGCTAAGTATACCAATAATCCGGATGCTGTGTTGACGTATGAAAGTGAGAATGAGTCAAACCTCGACCGTGTTTATGCTAAAGGTATGCGTGCTAATGGCACTCCGCTTTCTGCTTATAGTCTAGCTTTGGATTATAACGTAAAAGGTTGGTTCTTCAATTTGACAGGAAATTATTATGACCGTGTATATATCGATTTCTCAAGTTATCGTCGTCTTGGCAGTGTATTGGATAAGAATGGTGCCGGTGTAGATGCTAACGGAAATCCGGTTCTCAATGTACCGGGTCAGGAGAAACTGGATGGCGGATTTATGTTGGATGCTTCTATTGGAAAATATATCCGTTTGCGCAATGGAAAGAGCATTAGTCTTAATTTGAGTTTGACTAATATCTTGAATAATACAGATTTGCGTACAGGTGGTTTCGAGCAAAACCGTGATGATAATTACAAAGACGGTGATGCACGTGTTTACAAGTTTTCCAAGAATTCTAAGTATTTCTACGCATTCCCGTTCAATGCTTTCTTGAACATTGGTTATAGATTTTAAGAATGTGTAGTTATCAATCCAAAACAAAAAGAAAGGAAGAAACAATTATGAAGAAATTACTATCTATATTATGTACCGGATTGCTGCTATGTGGCGCAGGTCTCACTTCCTGTGAGAACTATGATGATCCGGTGACGGGAAATGCTTATGGCAATAATTCGATCCCGGAAGGACGTACGATTTCAATAGCGGCATTGAAAGAGAAATATAATGATTTCATCGATACAAGCAAAGACACTTATACGACTATCGAAGGTGAGACACGTATTGAAGGAGTAATAACCTGTGATGATGAAAGTGGAAACTTGTATAAGAAGCTCGTGGTGGCAGATGAAACAGGAGCGATCGTTATTGGTGTTAATGCAACCGGATTGTATGCATTCTGCCCGGTAGGTCAGAAAGTAGTGATTGACTGTAAGGGTTTGCAGATAGGTAGCTATCGTAAACAGGCACAGATCGGAACTGTTTATAATAATTCTGTAGGACGTATGCCAGAGTATGTTTGGAAACAACATGTACGTTTGATAAACGAACCTAAGTTGTACTATTCGGAATTGACGCCGATTGAAATTACTACTCCTGCTGATCTTGCTGCTATAGATTTGAAGGAAGCTCCTGTACTGGTTACTTTCAAAGATGTAAAACTTTCTGAAGCAGATGGAACAGCTACTTACGCTCCAGGAGATGAAGGTTCGGTAAAGCGTTATTTTACTTATGCTGACGGTACGCAGAGTGGAAGTAATCTATTCCTTTATACCAGTGCTTATGCAAATTTCTCAATGGAAGTAATGCCACAGGGCAGTGTAAATATTACAGGTATTTTATTGCGTTACAATAACCAATGGGAGGTTGTTGTCCGTACTTTAAGCGATATCAAACGAAATAATTAATTCAATTAACACATATAATTATGAAAAAGATTCTAAATGCTTTATTCATGACACTGCTTGCGGTGTTCACATTTAGTTCATGTAGTGATGTACCGGCTCCTTATGATATATTGGGAGAAGGTGATGTTCCAGGGTTGACGGGTGATGGTACGAAAGAGAATCCATATAATATAGAAGCCGCACAACAGAAACAAGACGGTTCCATAGCTTGGGTGCAAGGATATATTGTGGGTGCTATAGAAAATGTATATGATGATAAAGGGGAATTTGCAGGCAATAAGGCTAGCTTTACAGCTCCTTTTAATATAACATCTAATGTACTGATTGCTGAAAGTCCAGATGAAACCAATGAAAGTAAATGCTTACCGGTTAAAATAAAAAATGGTAGTGATCTAGCCAATGCTTTAAATTTGAAAGACCATCCTGAAAATAAGGGAGGAGTCTTATTGATTCAAGGGGAGTTGAGTGCTGGTTTCGGTAAGGCAGCATTGATTAATACGACAGCTGCAGTATTTAATAATAAAGAGATTGGTGAAGAACAAGGTGGAGAAACTCCGGGTGGTAGTACCACGATTACAGAAAATCAACCTTATTCTGTATCGTTTGCTTCAGACCTTGCAGGATTTGCAGTTGAAAATAAAGTAAGTGAGGGCTTGACTGGGGATGTTTGGTATTACAGTAAGAAATATACTGCTGCTACTGCCAGTTCATACAATGGATCTACAAATGTTCCAGCAGAAGGATGGTTCCTTTCTCCGGTTTTAGATATGACAGCTATTAGTAAAGCAACATTGACATTTGAACACTCTTCTTATAGTGAAGGTAAACCTGAAGAGTTAATGCTAAAAGTTAGAGAGGAAAATGCGACCTCTTGGACTGATTTAGTTATTTCTAACTACTCTAATGGTCGTGATAATCATGTAACTACTACTGTGGATCTTACAGCTTTTGCTGCAAAGAAAGCACAAATTGCTTTTGTGTATAAAAATCTTGCAGGAGGAACTAATAATACATGGTATATTTATAATTTGAAGGTTGCTGCTGGTGAGGGTGGTGGAGAAACTCCGGGAGAAGGAACAGAACTATTGACTAATGGAGGATTTGAAATTTGGGCAGACGGGTACCCAACAGGTTGGAAGTCTGTGTCTACGGCAAGTAGTGCAACTCTTGAACAGTCTACTGATAAACGAAGTGGTACATATTCTGTTTTAGTAAAGGGGGATCCGTCAGGTAATAAGCGTCTTGGTAGTACAGAAATGACATTGAAAGCTGGAACTTATGTGTTCTCTGCTTATTTTAAAGCAGCTACAGCGGATAGTAAAGCAAGTGCAGCTTTAGGCTATGTGCCAATTGGTGAAGATGGAACGATTGGTGGGAGTGATTACAAATATGATGATTATGTTAATGATTTGGCTAATACTGATTGGGTATTTAAAAGTTATACATTTACTTTATCAGAACAACAAAAGGTGTGCTTACTTGTAATGAATTCGAAGAAACCGGGAGGTAATTTGTTGGTTGATGATGCTAGTTTAAAAACAACAGATGGTGGAATTGTAGGTGGTGGAGGAGTAGATCCGGAACCAGATCCGGAGTTAGATCCATATGAAAGTAATATAACCATGCCTACTACTGCTGACTCTAAAGTAGATTTCTATTATAATTGTACCATAAATAATTTCGCTAGTTTAAAATTGGGCAAAAGTGGTTTTGCTGGAACATGGACATCTGAAGTTCTTGGAGCTGCAAAGACAAAATTGTCTTTCTATTCTGTTGCTTGGACAGGCAAGAATGATACAAGTTTAACTGTAGAAATTGTAGGTGGAGGGACTTTTGAAGGTGGCGAAGTTTCAAAGACAATAAGTTTGACTGCAAATACAGGTTTCTCAGGCTCAGGAAGTTCTTATTCAATTGTTCCCGTTGTTGATACAGACTATCATGAATATACTTTAACTGGTACTACGGCAAATTCTAAGATTAAGTTTTCGACAGACAAAGAGCGTGGAGCTGTCTTCGGGGTTAAAGTGAAATAATAGTATAAGGTTAATATAGCAGAAATATCTCAAAGGGAGAATGAGGGGTTCTCTTCTTCTCTTTGAGATATTTTTTTTTTTTCCTCTTATTCGCAGGAAATAGGAATATGCATCGTAGGTTATCATAAGAATTGAAATATGAAATATTTAGAAAAATGTCTTTTATTGAGTCTGTTGTGTATAAGTTTTTATTCTTGTAGCAAGGATGAAAATAACGACTCCAATAATTTTGCCACCGGCATTGTAGAACTCCCTGCTCTCCGCAATGGTGCAAACGATGTATTCATAACCCACTCTACTACTTTCAACGGGCAGAAAGTAACCTCTTTCAGTATGGAATACGATAAGAGTAAGAAACATTCCCGTTGGATTGCCTTTCGGTTTGATAATCAAACAAAGCAACAAAATGTGTCACGTAGTGATGAGCCTTTTGATGCAGATCCTGCTATCGGCTCACAATACCAACGTGTGCAAGCCGATTTTGGAAAACAAGGTTATGATAGAGGGCATCTTTGTGCTTCTGCCGACAGACTTTATTCGCGTGAGGTGAATGAACAGACCTTCTATTATACGAATATGAGTCCTCAACGAAATAAATTTAATACAGGTATATGGTTGACTTTGGAGGGACAGGTGCAATCATGGGGACGTAGCTGCACATCTTCAGATACCTTATATGTGGTAAAAGGAGGAACGATTGATAAGGAAGATCAGATCAGAGGATATATTAGTAACGACCTTAGCAAACCTATTCCTAAATATTATTATATGGCTTTGTTGTTTAAAAAAGGAGATTCATTCAAAGCGATCGCTTTTTGGATGGAGCATACTGACACTCCGAAATCAACAAAACTTGTTGACTATGCATTATCCATAGATGAACTGGAAGAAAAGACAGGAATCGATTTTTTCCCGAACTTGAATGACAATTTGGAAAATGCGCTTGAGGCTACATATTCAACAAAAGCATGGCCGGGATTGGAATAAGATTGCCACGTTAATAGTAACACTTTCTTTTCAAGGCAGGGTATACTTCAGACTTCTACCACCCATTTTTCAATATTACGGGTCTTCTCACTGAAGTTAATCCCTATCTTGAATAGTTTCCGCCCATCCGCTTCGAAAGGTAGCGCATAGCGTTTGTCGTTAATCTGCTGTAAAGCCTCTTCTGCCGTGCCATTCAGCTTAAATTCCATAATATAAATGAATTTGTCTGTCTGCAGGACAAGATCTATACGCCCTTCATTGGTGTGGTATTCTACCTTAGTATAGAAACCAACCAGTTTGAAAACAATGAAAAGCACGTTCTCATAATGTAATTCCTGTTCCCTGATTATTTCGTAAGTCGTATCGGCGAAGAAGCTTTGCAGGCGGCGGAAGAACGAATTATAATCACCTGTTTCTACTTCATTGACAAATTTCTGAATTTCAAACGGGGATTCTACCTTATTTACATTTGCATAAAAAGGAAGCAGAAAACGAATGAACCCTTCTTCTACTTCACGGTTGGGGAAACCTAAACGGTATATACCAAAACGTTCGTCATATCCTTTGATCGTGAGATATCCGCTTTGGTAAATCACCGGAATCGGGTTGGTTGATTCGGAGTCGATGCTGTTTAATACTTGTGCATCGGTTTCTTCGTGTGCCATCCGTTCCAGATCATAATGATGCTTTTTCAGTAATTTCACCAGATAGGTAGGTGTGCCTGTTTCAAACCAATAACTACCGAATTCTTTATATTTGAAAGCATTAAGCAGACTAAACGGATTGTATATGCCGATAGAATTGTGTGTAAAATGATAGCCGTCATAAAATTCCTTTAGTTTGGAACAGAGTTTGTCATATGACAAACCTTGCGTCTCTGCAAATTCATGAAGTTCGATATCCAAATTTTCATGAAGCTCCTGGTCGCTGATACCGCAGATTTCAACATAATCTTTCCGCATCGATATGTCGTCCAAGTTATTTAAGTCGCTAAATACACTAACTTTGCCGAATTTAGTAACACCGGTCAAGAACGCGAACTTTATGCACCCATCCATTGTTTTGAGTGCCCCGTAGAAAGGTTTTAAGGTATCCCGGAATTGCTTTTGCAATTCTTCGTTGCCGATGGCTTGCAACATGGGTTTGTCGTATTCATCTACCAAAATAACTACACGCTGCCCTGCCTGTTTGCAGGCGCGTTCTATGATGCCGGCAAAACGCAGGGAAAATGAGCGCTCGGACGGTTCGGAACCATAGAGCTTTTCCCACGCAGTCAACGATTTATCGAGTATATTACCCAGACTTTCCGGTGTGTCGTATTTTTCGATATTAAGATCCAGATGCAATATCGGATATTTGGTCCATTCCTTTTCCAGCTTTTCTACTGCCAATCCTGCAAACAGTTCCTTTTTACCTTGAAAATAGGCTTCCAGAGTAGAAATAAGCAGACTCTTCCCGAAGCGGCGTGGGCGACTTAAGAAATAGTAACTACCGGTTTTTACCATTTGATACATCAATGCCGTTTTATCAATATAGAAATAACCGTCATTACGAATCTTTTCGAAATTCTGTATGCCAATGGGATAAATTTTAGTGCTCATATACTCCGGTTTTATAAATCAATTACACAAAGGTAATAAATTTCCGGGTACTTCATTGCTTTTAGAAAAAGGAAAGTATGAGTATAGTCGCTTTTAACTGAATGAAGTGTAGAAAACAGTACGTACTGTTTGAAGTCTATATTTTAATCCCTATATTTGTCTACATTTCAATTTTATAAGGATAGGCATTATGGATACTACTTTCAGAATATACCCGATAGGGATACAGAATTTTGAAGACTTACGCAATAATAACAACGTCTATGTCGATAAGACGGAGTTGATTTATCGTTTGGCTAATACCAATAAGGTTTATTTCTTGAGTCGTCCCCGTCGTTTCGGAAAAAGTTTGCTGGTGTCCACTCTTGATGCTTATTTTCGGGGGAAGAAGGAGTTGTTTCAAGGTCTGGCAATGGAGCGTTTGGAGAAAGAGTGGAATGTCTATCCGGTGTTGCATCTTGATTTCAGCATGACGAAGTACACAGCTATGTCTGATTTGGAAGAACGTTTAAATCTTCAACTTCGTGAATGGGAACGAATTTATGGTAATGATCCGGAAGAAGAAGGTTATGCGGCTCGTTTTTCCGGAATAATAAAAAGGGCATATCAGCAGACTGGTTTACAGGTAGTAGTGCTTATCGACGAATACGATGCTCCCTTATTAGACAGTAACCATTTGCCGGAACTGCAAAATGAACTTCGTGAAGAAATGCGGAAATTCTTCAGTCCCTTGAAAGCGCAAGGAGAATATCTTCGTTTCCTTTTCCTGACAGGTATCAGTAAATTCAGTCAAATGAGTATTTTCAGTGAATTGAATAATTTGCAGAATATCAGTATGAGAGACGATTATAGTGCTATCTGTGGTATAACCGAACGGGAGTTACGTACACAATTGAAAACTGATATTGAAATGATGGCGCAGGCTAATAATGAAACCTACGAGGAGGCTTGTACGCATCTAAAACAACAATATGACGGATATCATTTTAGTAAAAACTGTGAAGATATTTACAATCCATTCAGTCTGTTCAATGCATTTGCTCAAAAGAGCTATGAGAATTTCTGGTTTTCTACCGGGACGCCTACTTTCCTGATAAATATATTGCAGCAGAGTAATTTCGACATTCGCGAGTTGGATGGCGCAACGGCTACTGCAGAGCAGTTTGATGCACCAACGAGTGTTATTACCGATCCTCTTCCTGTACTTTATCAAAGTGGTTATCTTACCATCAAGGGGTATGATCCGGAGTTTCAACTCTACACATTAGCTTATCCTAACAAAGAAGTGCGGAAAGGGTTTATAGAATCTCTGATGCCCGCTTATGTGCATTTACCTGCCCGTGAAAATACATTCTATGTAGTCTCTTTTATCAAGGATTTGCGTGCCGGAAAACTGACCGAATGTCTGGAACGAATAAGATCTTTCTTTGCTTCGATTCCCAATGATTTGGAAAATAAGCAGGAAAAACATTATCAGACAATCTTCTATTTGCTGTTCCGTTTGATGGGGCAGTATGTAGATGCAGAGGTAAAGAGCGCAATCGGACGGGCGGACGTAGTAGTAAAGATGCAAGATACCATTTATGTCTTTGAATTTAAGGTAGATGGAACTCCGGAGGAAGCTCTGGAACAGATAAACAATAAAGGATATGCTATTCCTTATCAGTCCGATCATCGGAAAGTGGTAAAAATAGGAGTTAACTTCGATACTGCGACAAGAAGCATTGGTGATTGGAAAATCGTAGAGGAAGTATGATTCTTTCTCTCCCTGTTGATTTCGTCAATTCCTCTTTCAACCTATCACCATCATCCTGAAACACTTTATTCATCGTGTTTACAGAGCGGTGATAGGTCATCCCTAACCTATCACCGTATCTTTCACCTATCACCTGAACGAAGAGGTGTATATTTATGCTCTTTTTGGCTTGATTCGAACCACTTTATAAACATTCCCGCGCTTGGTGTGTATAGAAGGCACTTGATTCTTTTGCAATATTCTCCCGAATTGAATAATATTGCAATCGGATATATGAATTCTACTGTCGTGTTGCACCTGTTCCAGTATCTCAATAGCAAGAAGTAACTCATATTCTTTGTCCTCTTCTTTAGCAGCCCGGAAAAATTGGTGGAACAACTGCTCCGCAATGGGAATTACTTGAAATTCCTGATTGGCTTCGGTCATCACCTTTTCATCTTCAGTGTCGAACCAGTAACGTTCTCCCCTGTAAATATCGTGCATTGCTTGCGCATAAAGTTGTTCGTAATCAATTGGAGAACAGTCAATCGGACCGGTCACATTGATAACAATGTAGCGTCGGCTTCCGGAAGTGTCAGTCAGTAAATCCTTGTGGTTGCTTGTTCCTATAAATGAAGCGTAACGGCGCATCTCTTGTGTGGCTGTGCCGTGAGGACGACGGATATTAACCACGGGCTTTTGCAGGATATGTTTCAGGAAAGCCTGTTGATTCACTCTATTCTGATCGAACTCGTCCATGTTGATGAGCGCAAAACGGTTTAGAGCCAGCTCGGCATCCCTTTTATTACTGAAATCAATGCGGTCGGTGTAATATATCTGTAATTCCGGTGGCAACAAACTCCGGCAGAAAGTCGATTTTCGATAAGCTTGCGGTCCGACAAGTAGCGGTACTGTACAATTGGCATACTTTCGATCGGTGTGACGCCAGTGTTCCACCATATTTAGAAACCAGCGGTAAAACAGATCCGGCCAGTGAGCGTTGTTGCAGGGAACACGGGAAGCCAGTTCACGAATCCGATCGCGTCCGTCCCAACGGACATCCACTCCGAAAAGAAAATCCTCAATAGGGCTGAATATCGGGATGCGGTCGGAATCGAGGTAACGGATCACGTCCCGGTCCCATAGGTTGAGGCCCTCCAGACGTGCGTTCATGGCGATACTGTTGCGTATACGGTTGGTGATGGGGCGGAAACAAAAACAAAAGGTGTTCCGTTCGCGAAATTCCGTAACAGTCGTCATTGTGTTGTAACGAAATTCGTATCGGCGTTGCATAAACTCTTCCGTTCGAAATTCCAGTTCCTGTTCGGTTGATAAAGGTGATTTTTGTCCGAATCCTTTAGCTCCTGTATATACGTTCTGTATGGTTTGCCGGATGAGAAATTCTTTCTTTTTGGTGTAGAAATGAGCGATTGCCCAACGGGCTGTTTCTTCTTCCGGTATGCCTGCCTGAAAACAGTTTTCCCCCAAGTGGACCAATAATGGCTTGAGATCTTCGTCGGAATGTAGGTGTATGTTGGGGTGAAGTTCGCTTAATGAATGGTAAGCCTTGTTCAGGGCTGCTTCGAAGAGTGCGGACAAAGTGTCAAAGCTGTCATAACCGGGAATCAGCCGTTTGAAAGGAGATGTTTCTGCTTGTACGGATTCTTTGTAGGTTGTGTCCGATGGCATTTCCAATGGCTGACGCATATAAATGACGGTGGAGTCGGGATTATAGTAAAGTTCCGGATCACACGTTTGCCGGCAGAATTGCTCCAATGTCGGATTTTTCAGTTCGATGGAGTAGGAGAGTGCCGGTTGATAAAGGCTGACGGCTTTTCTGTAGGCGTGGGCTTGGAATATTTCTGCTTCTTCCCGGTCTTTAGGAAGTGATTTGTCCGGGCGGGTGAAGCGTAGCCATATTTTTACGGAATGACCGCTGGAACCCATAAAGGCGGCAAAAGTCTGTGTAAGTTCTGCTGCTTCCTGTTTGATACGGTTTACTTCCGTCCGGTTTGCCAGATGGTTTACTTCTATTTGCACAATGCCGTTATATCCGGTCATTTGTGCGCCATTTGTTGTTTTGCGGAAGTTAGCCGCAGGGATGACTTTGGGTAGTTTTTGAGCAGCTTCCAGTTTGCTGTCCGGTGAGGCATAACGTATGCTTGTCCGTAGATTACTTATCGGGCGGGCTTTCGTTTCATGCTTCATCGCTTCTATTTGTAGGTTTATGTCCAACGTCCGCATGGTTGATGTTCCGTTGTTGTCCCGCATCAAAGTAAGTTTCATGTTAAAAGTGTTTATTGTTATGCCTCTTTATTAAAGGCTCATAAAGATAGGCTTTATTATCCGGTTTGCCAAGCTATATCGTACTTATTTATTGTTTATTTTATGAGGTGGATTCTGTTCTTTTATGTGGTCGCAAAATTCTATTGTGAAGAGAGCTTATCGCATGAATATACTAAAATGAAGAATGTAGTTCATTACGGGATAAAAAATGTTTCATGCCTCAAAACACTTGGTTTCAAGGCTTGAAACTCTTGTTTTCCCGGCTTGAAACTAAAGTTTCACCATGGGGAAACTTTGGTTCCATCAGCAGGAAACTAAAGTTTCTAGGCTTTGAAACTAAAGTTTCTAGCCTTTGGAACTAAGTGTTTCAAGCCTTGGAAACAAGAGTATCTAAGTATGAAACAAAGATTACTCCTTATTAAAATGACTGTTTGCTATAGGCTTTTTTCAAAAATCAAGCGGTGATAGGTGATAGATGTGGTGATAGGTTAATGACAACCTGTCACCGTTCTGAAAGTACGATGAATAAAGGGTTTGGTGATGCCGGTGATAGGTTGAAAGAGGATTTTCATTTTTATGTATGAGAGAGTTTGATGGATATACATAACTTCCAGCATTTATTTCCCTATTTCCACCACATTTAAAAAAATATGTATATCTTTGTCATGTGCTTTCTGCTCATCAGCGTGATGAAACTAGCGGGAAGCAGTATATATTACTAAATTGAGTATATGTGTATTATCTCTCACCTCTAAAAATAGCAAGTTTAAGTAAAGAGAGATGATTCGACAGATACTCCACGTGAACGGCTGTATATCAACATATCCGTAAAAGATGTGTTATATATAAACGATTGACGTGGGTGTCTGTTGTTATCATTGTCTTTTACGAGGGTATTGCTAGCCTTAGAGGTAGATAATGGTGCAACAGCATTCACGTCTTTCTTGTGTCCGGTCGGTTATGATTACCCCAAAAAGTCTAACCTAAACAATTCCCCGTCCGCCCGAAATACAGAAAACGTGAATGCCCGTTGCTCCACATAAACAAAATAATATTCAATCTTTATTGTGGAACACATTAAAACAAATGTATTATGTCGAAATGGATTAGCGTAGAAGAAGCGGCGGTCAAGTATGGAATTAACAAAGAGGTAATCTGGCTTTGGGCGGAGATGAAAAGATTCCCTATGTCATATGAGGGAGCTATCACTGCTGTTGATGAAGAAAGTCTTGAAGGATTCCTGCATCAGAATAAGGATCGAATTACAGCCGAGTATATCGACACATTGGAAGAGCTGTGTATTGGAAAGACAAAGATTTGTCTTTTATATGCTGAAATCATCGGTTATCAAGACAAGGAACTTCTGAATCAAAGGGAGCAAATCGCCCGGATGAAAGAAATACAAACTGTTATAAAAAGGCAAAACAGCCGACTCCGGGACTGCGAAAAAGTGTTCACGGAATATGAAGAAAACTTTAGTTTCTGTTGGATTGGAAGAATCTGCGCTAACTTAAGGCGGCTGATACGGTTGATACGACGGTAAATATTATCCATCTCATTTATTTAAAGACACCCCTGAACAGAAATGTTTAAAAATACTAGAAATATACTGTCATAAGATTTTTTATCCATTCGTTTTATATTCTTAACTCCGAAAAATTCGTAAGCGTTGATAAACCAATTACTTTTGGCTCCTGATTTCGCAGCATTTTTGAATATTCTGCGTCTAATAAACATAAACTAAATATTTCTAGTCATGAAACACAGACTGTTACTACTATTGCTATTCGTGTTCGCCACGTCTGTGGCTGGGTGGGCACAAAAATCCACGGCTCCTTCTTATACTATCAAAGGAGTGCTTCTTGATTCTTTAACACAAGAAGGAGAACCGTATGCCACGATTAAGATTACTCCCAAAAATGCTCCGGATAAAGCTGTAAAGATGGCGGTCACAGGGGCGAATGGTAAATTTCAGGAGAAACTGAATGTCGCTGCTGGCAGTTATATAATCACGATTTCTTCCATTGGCAAGTCGCCTATAGTAAAAGAGTTCACTTTAAAACCTTCGGTCAGGGAGATTGATTTGGGAACGATGATTTCTTCAGAAGCCAATAATGTGCTGAAAGGAGTGGAGGTTGTTGCACAGAAACCTTTGGTGAAGGTAGATGTGGATAAGATCGAATATAATATTGAAGATGATCCGGATTCAAAATCGAACAGTATATTGGAGATGCTTCGGAAAGTCCCTCTGGTCACGGTGGATGGAGAAGACAATGTGCAAGTGAACGGCAGTAGCAGCTTCAAGATCCATGTGAATGGAAAGCCCAATAATATGATGAGTAATAATCCGAAGGAAGTACTGAAAAGTATGCCGGCAAATACAATTAAATATATTGAGGTGATTACTTCACCGGGAGCCAAATATGATGCGGAAGGTATCGGAGGTATTTTGAATATCGTCACAGTGGGTACCGGATTTGAAGGATATACGGCTACTTTCAGAGGAAATGCCAGCAACAACGGAGTAGGCGCCGGCACTTATGCAATGGTGAAGCAGGGCAAACTGACGGTTTCTGCCAACTACAACTATAATTATAATAATAGTCCGCGCAGCTATTCCGACAGTTACCGGGAGAATTATGAACCTGATAAGGAGAATGAGAAGTTCCTGGAATCGGAAAGCAGTTCCAAATCGAAAGGTAATTTCCAGTATGGCAATTTAGAAGCCAGTTACGAGATTGATACGTTGAGGCTGCTGACTGTGGCTTTCGGAATGTATGGTAGCAATGACAAAAGCAACAGTGGCGGAACTACGATTATGCACGGAGCTGATCGTCAGGATTTTGCATATCGTTATAGAACGGACAATCATGGAAAAGGATCATGGTATTCCATCAACGGTAATATAGACTATCAACGTACTTCCCGGAAGAACAAAGAACGGATGATTACCCTTTCTTATAAAATCAACTCCCAACCTCAAACGAATGATTCCTATAATACTTATCTGGACATCGAGCCTGATGAGAATAAACTGGAGATCATCAAAGAACTGTCATTGAAGAATTTCCATTCGGACGGAAAGACGAACACAATGGAACAAACTTTCCAGGTGGACTATACCACTCCGATTGGAAAGTTGCATACGCTTGAAACCGGTGCTAAATATATTTTCCGGCGCAACTCCAGTGATAATCGGTTTTATGACACCGAAGGGGAAAGTGAAAACTATGCATATAATGAGAAACGTAGCAGCGAGTACCGCCATCTGAATCATATCCTTTCCGCTTATGCCGGATATACGCTGAAATACAAGGATTTTACTTTCAAACCGGGACTTCGTTATGAGCAAACCATACAGGAAGTGAAGTATCTGGTCGGTGCAGGGGAAAACTTTAACTCGAACTTTAGCGATCTGGTTCCTTCCGTCTCCTTGGGAATAAAACTAGGTAAGACGCAGAACCTTCGCGGCGGATATAATATGCGTATCTGGCGACCGGGCATTTGGAACTTGAATCCTTATTTTGATAATCAGAATCCGATGTTTATCAATCAGGGAAATCCGAACCTGAAGAGTGAAAAGAGCCATTCGTTTGATTTGTCTTACAGCAGTTTCACCGCCAAGTTCAACATCAATCTCTCTTTGCGCCATTCTTTCAATAACAATGGAATCGAAAGAGTCAGCCGCCTGATTACCGATAAAGACGGAGAAATATTTGAAGGTGGTCATAAAGCTCCTTATGGGGCTTTGTATAGCACGTATGATAATATTGGCAAAAGCCGGGAAACTGGATTGAACTTTTATCTGAACTGGAATGCTTCTCCCAAAACGAGGATTTACATCAATGGGCGTGGAAATTATAGTGATTTGCGGAGTCCTGCCCAAGAGTTGCATAATTATGGATGGAATGCCTCTGCGTATGGAGGTATTCAGCAAACCTTACCGGGAAAAGTCCGTTTGAGCTTGAACGGAGGGGGAAGTACACCGCGTATCAGTTTGCAGGGAAGAGGTTCGGGATATAATTATTATAGCTTGGGATTGAGCCGTTCTTTCCTGAAAGAAGAACGTCTTTCTTTGAATATTTATTGTAGCAATATCGTAGAGAAATACAGAACTTACAATAATCACACGGAAGGAGTTAACTTTATCTCGAAAAGTTCGAGTAAATATCCGAGCCGGTATTTCGGCTTTAGTGTCAGCTATCGGCTTGGAGAGTTGAAAGCCAGTGTGAAGAAAGCTGCGCGCAGCATCGACAATGATGATGTGAAAGGTGGCGGAGAAGGTGGAAACACGGGTGGCGGAGGTGGTCAGTAGACCACTTCCACGCACCGTAGTTCCCATTTATTTCTGTCTCACGTCTTGCTTGTTGGTGTTAAAACCAAGTTTGGTCAATCCGGCTTGTACGTCAGGATGGCTCATGAAAAGGTTCCATAACAACCCTGTCCGGTAATTTTCGATCATTACAGCGATAGGTCCTTGGTCGATAGCCAGATACCGTTGCGGATACCAATTATCCGTTTCGCTGAAAGCATCATAGAATCCGAAAGGACCGAACACTTTATCTCCCATACCATACAAATGGCGCATTACCTGCATGGAATACTCCGGTGTATAGACAATCGATGAAAGTGCGGCGGTAGGGGAGATGACTCCTTTGTCGTCCTGCTCGTTGGGTGAATGAGCTGCATATCCATCGACGGAGTAACTGGCGGTCAGTCCCCAGCAATCCGGTCCGAAACCTTTGTAATGTTTGGGGTTGCGGATGCAGTAAGCACGGTTGACTAATGTCAGGTTGCGCATCTCGTGGAAGTAGCTGGGGCAGTATTCATCTTTCAATCCCACCGGATCAAGTCCGAGGAAAGAATATTGAGCCCAGAAAAGCGGTCCGGCTTCCGTGCCCTGATAGCGGAGATGCAATTCGATTCCTTCTACTTTGTGTGGAGAGACGATGGCTCCGTTCTGTGCCCAACCGTCATGATAAACGGCTGCAGGTACTCCATGTGTGGGAGAAGCGGCAGCAAGAATATACATAATCATACATTCGTTGTAACCGTGTACGGGGAAATCCATTTCCCAGCCATACGTCGGACTCCAATGCCAGTAGAGGACATTTTGCCCGCCTTTCCGATACCAGTTCCAGTCGACATCCCGCCAAATCCGGTCGATACGTTGAGCGAGTGCTTTCTCTTTCTCATTTCCGTTGACGTAATATTGGTGCACGGCAAGCAGACCTTGTATGAGGAAAGCTGTCTCTACCAGATCGCCTCCATTGTCTTTCTGACCGAACGGTTTCACCTTTCCGGTATCACCATACCACCAGTGGGGGTAGGCTCCGTGGAAACGGTCTGCTTTTTCGAGGAAAGAAACGATGCGTTCCATCCGTGCCCGTCCCTCTTCGCGGGTGACGTAGCCGCGGTCGATTCCCGCAAGGATAGCCATGATGCCGAAACCGCTGCCGCCGGAAGTGACTACATTGGCATCGTTTTCAGGATATACGCCGTCCACATGATACCGTTCGGGAGCCAGACCGCTATTCGGTTCGGCACCTTCCCAGAAATAGAGGAAAGTCCGTCGCTGAACGGTGTCCATCAGGGCGTCGTCCGACAGGGAGTCGGTGGCGGCAGTAAGGTTGTCATTCTTGCTTTTCCCTTTACAGCTTTGGAAAGTCAGGGCGATGGCGGATAGAAACAGTAACATGAGCGGAAGTGCGCTCATCACTGCGATTCTTTTATATTTATCGTTCATAATCAAGGTCATAATTTATAGGATTAGGCACGGATTACACGGATTTCACGGTTTTAGGAATTGTGGTTACATAAAACAACAGCGTAATCCGTGTAATCCGTGCCTAAAAGTTTAGTTCAATGTAAATTTCGCAGTTTTCACATCCCGGCTGTTCGTGCCGATCATCACTTCAAAGTCGCCCGGTTCGGCAACCAGTTGCAGGTCATAATTATAATACCGTAGCATTTCCGGTGCAATCTTGAAACGGACAATCTTCATCTCTCCCGGTTCCAGGAATATTTTCTGGAAGCCTTTCAGTTCTTTGACGGGACGGGTGCTGCTGCCTACAACGTCACGGATATAAAGCTGCACCACTTCCGTGCCGGGCCATGTGCCGGTATTGGTAACTTCCACTGCTGCGGTCAATGATCCGGTCATGTCCATGCTGGAATGGCTCAAGTCGATATCACTGTAAGAGAAAGTGGTATAAGAAAGACCGTAACCGAACGGATAAAGCGGATCATTATCCACGTCGAGATAGTTACTGCGGAATTTCTCAAACCATTTACCTTCTTTCAAAGGACGTCCGGTATTCTTGTGCGCATAATAAAGAGGTATCTGGCCTACGTTCTTCGGGAAAGTCATAGTCAGTTTACCACCCGGATTGACATAACCGAAGAGGGCGTCGCCAATGGCGTAAGCTGCTTCACTACCTCCAAACCATACATTCAGAATGGCGGGCACGTGTTCCTGTTCCCAAGTCAGCGTAAGCGGACGACCTGTAAATAATACCAGTACTACCGGTTTGCCTGTCTTTAAAAGCTCTTTCAACAGATTTTGCTGTACATCGGGAATGTTTAAATCCGTGCGGCTGCTACTTTCA
This sequence comes from Bacteroides sp. BFG-606, assembly GCF_024788145.1. Taxonomy (NCBI): domain Bacteria; kingdom Pseudomonadati; phylum Bacteroidota; class Bacteroidia; order Bacteroidales; family Bacteroidaceae; genus Bacteroides; species Bacteroides sp. BFG-606. Next base: position 1,898,639 of record NZ_JANUIL010000001.1, read on the forward strand.
CCGCTCATTTCGGAAGATTCGCCTAAGGCAGCGATGATAATGTCCGACCGGCGGGCTACGTTCAACGCTTCATCCAACAATTGTTGGTCGGTGCGGTTATCGCGGTTCAGGGAACGGCCGAACATCGTTGCCCGTTCTTCGTAACTAGCATCACTAATCAAATTACTTCCTTTGGCGTACATGATATTCGCTTTTCCGGCAGTCATCTCTTTCAGTCCTTCCACGAGAGAAGGGCAGCGGTCGAGCACGGCTGCTACGCTCCATGTACCCGGCATATTACTCCGGCTGTTTGCCAACGGACCGATCACTGCAATATTTCCTTTCGGATTGAAAGGCAGTAACGGATTTCCGTTCGGATTGCCGTCGGGACTGTCGTTTTTCAGAAGAACGAAACTTTCTGCTGCAATACTGCGGGCTGCATCGCGATGCGCTTTGGTAAAGATATCGCGTGCCGGACGTTTCGGATCGCAATATTTATAAGGATTATCAAACAATCCCAGTTTATATTTGGCTTCCAGAATACGGCGGCAAGCCGTATTCAGCGTTTCCATAGAGACTTTTCCTTCCTGAACGGATTTCTTCAATGTCCCCACAAAGCCTTCGCTTACCATATCCATATCCACTCCGGCATTGATGGCACGGGCAGATACCGTTTGAAGATCACCGATACCATGGTCGATCATTTCTGAAATACCCGTATAATCGGTTACCACAAAACCGTTGAATCCCCACTGTCCGCGGAGAATGTCTGTCATCAGCCATTTGTTGGCAGTGGCCGGAATACCATCCACTTCATTAAAAGAAGCCATCACGCTACCTACACCTGCTTCAACGGCTGCTTCATACGGCAGCATATAATCATTGAACATCCGCTGCCGGCTCATATCTACGGTGTTATAGTCACGTCCTGCTTCTCCCGCACCATATAGTGCAAAATGCTTTACACAGGCCATGATTTCATCATTCCGTTCCATGTTCTTCCCCTGATAGCCGCGCACCATCGCTTCGGCAATCATAGCTCCGAGAAACGGGTCTTCGCCGCTGCCTTCGGACACACGTCCCCAACGAGGGTCGCGTGAAATATCCACCATCGGGCTGAAAGTCCATGAAATGCCGTCGGCACTGGCTTCTACGGCTGCAATGCGGGCCGATTCCTCAATGGCTGTCATGTCCCAAGTGCAAGACAGGCCGAGTGGGATAGGGAACATCGTTTCGTATCCGTGAATGACGTCCATACCGAACAGCAATGGAATTCCTAAACGGGATTGTTCCACAGCCTGCTTCTGTACTTCACGTATTTTCTCCACTCCTTTCAGGTTGAACAACCCTCCCACTTCGCCTTTCTTGATTTTAGCGGCAATATCGCTGCTTTTGGCTTGTCCCGTAGTAATCTCTCCGGTGACGGGGAGGTTCAACTGTCCGATCTTTTCTTCCAAAGTCATTTTGTTCATCAATACGTCGATGAAGCGATCCATATCCTGTGGCGACTTCTGTGCCGATGCGGTCAGAAAACCTGCGGCAAACAACAGGACGGATAGACTTAACTTTTTGTATATCATGCTATTATTTCTACTTTTATATCCATTCATATAAAGTCCTCCCTATATGTTGAATGTCCGGCACCGAGGAGGACATCGTTCGGCACCGGGAAACTATAGTTTCGGCACCGAGGAAACAACCGTTCGGCACCGAGAAACTTTTTTATTGATAGTCGGGGTTCTGTACCAGTACTCCTTTAGACTTGTCAATCTCTGTTTGAGGCAATGGCAGTAATGCGTTTTTGTCCTGATAATTTGTTTTACCGGCTGCGTGCAACACTTCCTTTGCAATACCCCAGCGAACAAGATCGTAGAAACGGTCGAATTCCATTCCCAGTTCCACGCGGCGTTCGTGGCGGATGGCATCACGCAATTCTCCCTGGTCGGTGGTCGTCACTTTAGGCAATATATTGGTATTGGAACCTCTGGCACGTGCGCGGACCTGTTCCAAATAGTCGATTGCTTCACCCGGGATTCCTTTTTCGTTGGCCGCTTCAGCTCCCATCAATAATACATCTGCGTAGCGGATCAAACGAATGTTTACCCAGAATCCCTTGTTGGTATATTCTTTACGCAAAGCCGGATCGGTATATGCTTTCTTATTGAAGTAAGCCCCTATTGCCGGGGAAACCGGAGATTCGCCATAAGGCTCATTGGTGTTTTCCGGAGTGATAGGATCGCTGTCCGAGTGGCGGAAGTAGAGTAGGGTCGCGTTTTTACGTGGGTCACCCTGCTCGTAAGCTTGTGCCATATTTTCTGTTGCCATGTGCCATCCCCAGCCCAAGTCCCATTGACCTGCTCCGCGCACACCCTGCACTTCACAAAACTGGCTACCGATAACGGTACTTTGAGGAAGGGCGGCAGTGGCTGTACATTGAAGTTCGAATATAGAACCGCCGTTGTTTTCACCGTCATCCGTGAAAATCTCGTTATACGGAGTTTTCAGGTTATAGAGTCCCTTGCTGATGACATCGGTGGAGGCTGTGTACATATTGTCCCAATCGTTGCGCATCATATAAGTACGTGCGTGTAAGGAACGGGCAGCTCCCCAAGTCAGTCGTCCGGTGTATTCGGTACTCCAAGTTTCCGGCAATGATTCTTCTGCTGTTTTCAGGTCCTTGTCAATCAGCTCATAGATTTTATCAGTGGTTGTCTTCGGGATATTGGCTTCCGATGCATCGTTGATTTTATAAGTCACCAAGGGGACTTCACCGAAAGCTCTTACCAAGTTGAAGTAGCAATAAGCACGGAAGAAAGAAGCCTCTCCCTTATTGATAATATCTTCAGCTTCTGTCTGTCCGGCTGTTTCTTTTTCTGCAATGGCGTCAAGAATGTCATTACATTGGTAGATGATGGCATAATTCTGCCCCCAATAAGCTCCTAGCAGACCGTTGGTCGGCGTATACACGAAATCGTCATACATCTCGGCTACATCAGAACCATCGCTGGCGATACTTCCCTTTTCCGAATCTTCCGAACGGAAACAGTGGATGGCAAAAGCGGGAGGTCCGGCAGTGACATTATAGTTACGCATCATCGTATAGACATTATAAATCTTACCGTTGACCAGTGCGTTCGGATTATCATCTTCCGTGAACTGTCCTTGTGGACTGCGATCCAGAAAGTCGCTACAACTGCCTAGCGATAGTGTGGCTGCAGCGATAAAAATTGAGTATATATATTTATCTAGTTTCATACAATTATAGTTTTAAAGATTAAAGTTATATTCCGCATGAGAAAACTTGCCCGTGACACTCTGCCGTTAAAAAGTCAGGTTGATACCGAAGGTGTAGACTGCCGGTACGGGATAGCTGCCGTCATCTACTCCAAATGCGGTGGCGGTTCCTCCAAGTTCGGGAGTATATCCGGTGTTATGTTTCCACGTCTTCAGGTTCTGTATGTTGACATAGACTTTCAGAGCTTGCAGGCGTATTTTGGCAAGTAAGCTTTTGTCAAATGCATATGCTAACTGTACGTTGCGGATACGGAAGAACTTGCCGTCCTCAATGTAATATTCAGAGTTCAGGTTGTTGATGGAATGTTTGGTGTTCAGTAACGGTTGGGAGTTGGAGGTACCTTCTCCGTGCCAACGATCCATGCGTTGTTCCAGATAGTTGAATTGGGCGAAGTTGTAGTTGTCCCATGTACGGAAAATCTGGTTCCCGCCTTGTCCCATCATGTCGATGCCTAACGACCAATTCTTGTAGTTTACTCCGAGGGAAAAACCATAAGTCACCTTTGGGGTAGGGTTACCTATCATGGTACGGTCCTCCGGGGTGATTTCTCCGTCACCGTTCACATCAGCGAATTTTAAGTCACCGGGTGTCACGGTAGCCAACGTGTTTTTAGGTGATGCGTCAATATCTGCTTGCGACTGATAAACGCCCGCCACCTTATAACCATAGAAATATCCGATAGGATAACCTGCCATTGTGTAACTTTGCTGTTTATCTCCGGCAATGATGGAATATCCTTCCTGAACAAGGCTTTTGACCTCATTCTTGATGGTAGTCAGGTTGGCACTGACGGAATATCCCCAATCACCGATCTGATCGCGCCAGGTTACTGCCATCTCCACTCCTTTATTCTGAATCTCTCCCAAGTTGCCGATGCCGGGGATTGTTCCGGAAATTCCGGGAACCTCGGCTAACAAATCTTTGGTGTTCTTCTTGTAGTAAACACCCTCGAAATGTAAGCGGTTGCGGAGCAAGTTCGTTTCAAATCCAGCTTCCCATGCTTCTACTTTTTCCCAACGGAGGTTAGGATTAGGCAGATAAGCAAGCTGGTATCCGGGATAAATGATGGACGGTTTGCCGAATACGGCGGAATAAGCATTGGTCAATAACGGTTCGGCAGGATAGGCCTTGTCCAGATTCTGGTTTCCTAATGTACCGTAAGATGCTTTGATTTTCAACATATCCAGCCATTTGATATCTTTCATGAATTCTTCTTCAGACATCAGCCAACCTCCACCCAGTGAGAAGAAGTTCTGCCATTCATTGCCTGTATAGGAGAAAGCGGAAGAACCATCCCGGCGGAAAGAACCGTTGAATAGATATTTACCTTTATAGTTGTAGATGACACGTGCAAGCATAGATACTGTGCTGCGTTCCCATTGGGTACTTCCATTGGTTGCGGTAGCCGCATCACCGATGCTGACAAACCATTTGTCCGGATCGCCCGGAATGACCAAGCCTACTCCCTGTTTGCGTGCTCCGTCCAATCGGCTCAACGAATTGTAGTAAGTAGTAAAACCGGCGGTCGCTGTCAGGTTATGGTTGCCGTTGTCGAAGCTGTTGGTGTATGTCAGCAGGTAGTCACTCTGCACTTTCGTTTCATTCTCTTTGAACTGGCTGACCTCGGTCTTTCCTGTTCCCAAAGTAGAAACACCTCCGTTGACAGTGGCATCATATACTTTCACAATCGGCGTATACGTACGCCCGTTGTTCGATGCATAGTCCATGGAGAACATAGCCTTGAAAGTGAAATGTTTCAGGAAGTCTACCTCACCGTAAATGTTACCGGATGCCCGGTAGTTCTCTGCTTTGGTAGTATTCGCTTTCAATTCGACGTCTACCATCGGATTGTTGATCTGCGCTTTCTGGAATTCGGGCAGAGCCGTATATAATCCATATTCTTCGTTATATACCGGAGCGATAGGAGCCGAACGAAGAGCGTTCAATACCTGTTTGGAATCTGCAGGAAGCATACGTGCTCCGTTAAACTGGAATCCGACTTTCAAAAAGTCTGTAATCTTATAATCATTACTGGCATTGATGGTCACCTTGCTGAATTTCTCATGCTCGATGTTTCCTTGTTCGTAAGAGTAGCCTACGCCCAGATAGAAACTATGTTTGGGGGAAGCTCCTGTAATACTGATGTTGTTGTTGGTAATGAAGGCAGTTTGGAAAATCTCGTCTTGCCAGTCTGTATTGGCATCCCAACCGCTATAATCGAATGGATTATCTCCTTGATTGGCAAGCTGGTCGCTATATAGCTCCTTGAATTGTGGGCCGTTCACCAGTTTCACTTTGTCCACCACTTTCTTGAAACCGAAAGAAGTGTTGATATTCACCAGTGTCTGTCCTTCTTTGGCTTTCTTTGTGGTGATGATGATCACACCGTTCGCACCGCGAACACCGAAGATAGCCAGAGATGACGGGTCTTTCAGAATCTCCATAGATTCAATATCCTCCGGATTCAGAAAATTAATGTTGTCGTTGAATAGCCCGTCGACAATGTACAGCGGTTTATATCCGTTGATGGAGTTTGTTCCGCGAATACGTATTTCCGGATCAGATCCGGCCCGGCCGGAGTTGACAATCTGCACACCTGCTACCTTTCCCTGCAGGGAAGACAGCGGATTCATAGCCGGTTTGTTGGCTATTTCTTCTCCTTTGACGTTGGTGATGGAACCTGTCAAGTCTCTTTTCTTTGCACTACCGTATCCGATAACGACTGTTTCGGCTAGCACTTGTGAGTCTTCTTTCAAAGTGACATTGATTACATTCTGTGCCCCCACTTTAACAGTCTGTGAAGTCATTCCCACGTATGAAAATGCCAGCACGTCCTCCGGTGTGACAGAGATTGAATATTTACCGTCCATATCCGTGATGGTTCCGGTGGAAGTTCCTTGTACGAGTACCGATGCACCGATCAATGGTTCATTGGCAGCATCCGTCACTGTTCCTGTCACCGTCTTTGTCTGTGCAAAGACCGATGTGGAGGTCAATAGCAGGCAAAAAAGCGTCATGATGCTCCTTGACCTGATGGCTTTTTTCTGAAGATGTTGTAAAAGTCTAGTCCTCATTGCATTAAATTTTTCCATTTGTTATTATTTAGGTTGAAGTCTTTTTTCTGCCGTCTTTTGGCGAGAGTAACAAAGGAAACAAACGAAATTCAAAAAAGATTTGGGAAAAAAGAGAGGATGCTTGTTTTTAACACAAAAGGGTGAGGAGACTGTTGAAAAAGTTCAGACATGAACCGGTGTGGTTCATGCCTTTCCTGTTTTAAAACATTTGTTCCGCAGTGGTCATACATTGAATGACGTCTTCTTTGCTACCATTGAAAGGACCTGATTTCTCTATTTTTAATGTAGACATGGCGGCTGCAAAACGACCGGCTTCTTCGATGCCGGCACCTGATACCCGTTGATATAAATAGCCGATGGTATACGTGTCTCCACATCCCGTTGCGTCTACCACTTCTCTGGGCTTATAAGCCGGAATACGATAGAAGTCTTTTCCGTTGAAGATAAGTGAGCCCATGCCGCCTAATGTGACTAATACTTCTTTCACTCCCCATTCATATAATTGGCGGGCAGCTTCATGCGGGTCGGAAAGACCGGTCAGTACTTCCATTTCATGCTCGTTGACTTTGAGGAAATGAATATATTGCAAGGCTTCTCTCTTATCTGTCCAGTCCACCGGATAGACGTGGGTGTCACGCACTTCACGTAAATAGCCTTGTGAGTCTACTGCAATCAACCCTTTTTGAGATAGTTCTTTGATTACTTCCAATGAGAAGTCGTCAGCCAGCAGAGAGCCGAGATGGTAGATTTGCGCATCTATCTCTTTCAACTGACTGGCTGTGAACGGATCGGCTTTCGCTAATACCCGTTGGGTACGGTCGTCCGGATTGGCTCCATAGATGTTCTCGAAGTATACGGAGTGTTTGCTCGGTAAGGCAGTTACGTTAATACCCACTTTGCGCAGCTGCTCTACAACTTTCATTTCAGTGGCACCTACTGCCGTTACCAGCGCATAATCGATATCATTAAAATGGCGGATGGCATGTGAGCAATAAAAAGCTGTTCCTCCCGGCATGTAGACAGTGTTTTGAGGAGTGACTACTTTGTCTAATGTGATGTGACCGATGCAGCAAAGTTGATGTTTATTCATGTTTAACCAATTAAAAAGCCTCCAAGATAGTATCTTGAAGGCTTATAGTTTATTTTTGGTGCGGATGATAGGACTCGAACCTACACGCCTCACGGCACCAGATCCTAAGTCTGGCGCGGCTACCAATTACGCCACATCCGCATGTGTAGCTTTTTTGTTTAGCGGTGCAAAGATAGGAAGATTTTCTGATTTGGCAAATAATTCGACAATAAAGTTATTCACTTAAGATTTCGAATGCTTTTTCAATCAGAGTGTCTTTGTGCTTAAGTTGATCTGATTCAGACATATTGATGGCAATGTCCGGCTCAATACCTTCTTCCAAGGGTTGCTTGTTTTTGTCGAAATGCGGACTGGCGGAGAAACGGACGCTCCATCCATTAGGTAATTCCGATGAGAAGGGAAGTCCCGAACCACCTCCGGTCCAGTCACCTAACTGGATGATTCTTTTCTCTTCGTTGTCCTTGTTTAAGCTACGCATCGCATTCACAAAATCATTGGTGGCACTATAACAACGACGATTGGTCAGAATGATTACTTTCTTCTGCCACCGGATGCTGTTGGATGGTTCCAGATAGATCGGCTCCATCTTGGAGAAATCATTATGTCCCGGTCCGGTTTTGTGCTGTATATATCCGGTAAGTGTTTTCTCGTTGGTAAACCGGGCGGCAATGCGGGTGGAGTTGGTCAGGTTTCCGCCTCCGTTATCACGTACATCGATGATTAATCCGTTGCAGGTGGCCAGGTAGAGGAGAACTTCATCCAAGTTGCCATCGCCCACTCCGGAACTGAAACTTTCATAACGAATATATCCTATATTATTATCGAATATTTTATACTTTAAACCGGCGGATGTATAGTATCCTGTGCTGGCACTGCCCAGATAAGTTTGATAGAGAATATCTTCCCGGTAGTTCCAGTCATAACCCTGATACCATTCATCGTAGAAAGAAGTACGTTTGGCAGAGGATAGATTGACATGTCCGTCTTTTAAAATGTATAGCATCTGGCTTAGGATGTCGAACAGGTCGTCATTAGACATTGTCGGAATAATCAGTGGGCTATATTTGTCGTGAACGGCATCCCAGTCAATACCTTTTGCTTCCAGAAAACAATACTGTTCGTCGATGATCTTCCATAGTTGTTCGAAGTTTCCTACAGGATCATTGGCGTAGTCTTCTTCTCCGATGCAACCGGTCAATACCGGAAGACAGCAGAGCAGCCAAAGCATTTGTCTAATCTTATTTCTCATTCTTAATTGATCTCACTTGAAGTTTCAACATTAAATTTTGTTCTCTTAGTAGGCTCTGACCGATGAAGGCAAAGCTGTTCCTTTTTTGTTTCGGATACGGTATAGGTCTTTCACAAATCCTACCATGAATACGTGCGAGTAGGTATGTGTCTTGATATTGTTTACATTGGATTGTTGCAAATCAGCCAGATAGCTGAATCGCATTTTTGTATATCCTATCGGTAAGTCGACCGAGAGCATCTGCCGCAGTGAAGGCTGGTTGTGCAGGGAGGTGAACTTTATCACTCCACTCGAATTTCCCAGAGAGAATATCTCGTAGTAAGATTGTCCGTAGTGCGGTGAGAACATTACTCCCATCACCGGTAGATTGACTTGATAGCGTAATACCATCGGGTACCGTTTGATTTTCAAATGCCAGATAAGCCATTCCTGAGGCATCCAAATTGACGTATGCCCGTGCGGATGCCGGATTATTGGTGTTCCGGAGATTATAGACAAAGCCTCCGTTGGCATCTATCAATCCTCCGGCTAATAATTTGAAATTCTCCGTTAGTCGAAACTGGTAGTGTAATCCGTAATTCCAGTTGACTAATCCGGAGAAGGTGTTATTGTTATCGGCACGGTTATGGGTATAACCGATGTCTGCCTGAAAGAAATTCTGCACAGACACATTTCCATCGAATAACTTAGTCATCCGAATCGTCTCGCGGGAAATACGGAAGTCAATTCCTTTGTATTCCTGCGGTGAAAGATAGGTGTCGAATACGTTGGTAAATCCTACACCGTACATGGTGGCACGTGTTACATACCGATGGGTTTGCAGACTGTCAATCTGCGCTTGTAATCTGGTGCAAAGGGCGAACAGGATGCATCCTGTCAGCCCCAGGTATATTAGTTTTTTCTTCATCAGAATAATTTCATCTGCCCGGTGATCTCATCAATAATATCGCCTTCGCTCTTATCACTGTCCGGGTCCAGATTTTCCGGTTCCTCTTCCGGGCTTTCCTGTTGCTCTTGTTCAGGTTCGGGGAAGCGGGTCGGTTCAAGTTCGTTGATCGTATCCACGGTATAGGTCGTGATGCGTTTTCCTTTGGCTTTGAACCCTTTGACAGCTATGAATTCATCTGCATCGATATCCAACGGATCACGGAAGCTGTCGTGTCCGCCAAATATAACTTCCAGACGCGGATAGTACTCATCGGTCAGCAAGATGAGACGGTTATTCTTATTCTCTCCCAGATAGTTCTGTTTGCGGTTGGAGGCCTCGAAGCAGAAGCGTTTCAGGTACGGGTAATTCTGTTGATCGGCATCATAAAGTGCAGCGGTCCATACCTTATGGGGATCGAATTTCTCAACGATGCTCACATTGTCTTCGTAGTGATTGCTCAAATCGAAGTTGGTGGTGTAGAAATCACCATTGTTCAGTACAACCAGAATGGAGTCGTCACTTTGGAATTCTCCCAGATATTCGCCTCGTCCGTCATAGTTGAGACGGAGTATGTCACGGTCAAACCAGACTTTACGTCCACCGAGAGTAGAGCCGCCTTTTTGTTTCAGGGATATTTTGTGTACCGGCAAGCGGGTGAGAATTACACCCCGTGCCTGGCGTCCCTTGATACTGACTTCGCTGAAGTCATGTTCGAAGATAATACGGCGTACACGTGGGTTCGGCTTCAATGTCACCTTGATGATTTCGGCTTCTCCGTTCGGGTTGGCGCTGAAATAGGTGATCCGTGAATCAGGAGTTCCCTGTGTTACATCATATTCACGGTCGCGGACCACGGAAGTTACGGCGAAGCGTTTTACGTAGGTCGTTCCTTCTTTTCCGTCACGGTAGGCTACGTTGTAGATCGTGCGTTTATCGTTCTTCTTGAATACATTGACATAAAGAACGTTCTTACCGACAAATTTTTTATCTGCAACAGGAGTAACAATGTACTTGCCATCACGGAAGAAGACAATCACATCGTCAATATCCGAACAACAGGCCACGAATTCATCTTTCTTTAATGCCGTTCCGATAAATCCTTCTTCACGGTTGATATAGAGTTTTTCGTTAGCTTCTACTACTTTGGCTGCTTCGATGGTGTCGAAGTTCCGTAATTCCGTGCGGCGCGGGAAATTCTTGCCGTATTTGTTTTTCAACATCTGATACCAGTTGACGGTATAATCCACGATATGGGCCAGATGGTTATCAATCTCGGCAATTTCCTCTTTCATCTTGGCGATCAGTTCATCCGCCTTGTCCGAGTTGAATTTCAGGATACGTCCCATTTTGATTTCCATCAACTTGAGAATATCTTCTTTTGTAACTTCACGGATAAATGTCGGATAGTAGGGTGTCAAGCGTTCATCGATATGTGCACAGGCTGCATCCATGTCTTTGGATTGCTCAAACTCTTTATCCTTATAGATGCGTTCTTCGATAAATATCTTTTCGAGAGAAGAGAAATGCAGGGATTCCAGTATTTCTCCTTTCTTGATTTCCAGCTCCTGCTTCAGCAAATCCATCGTATTGTCTGCCGACTTTTTCAGGACTTTGCTCACAGTAAGGAAATGTGGCTTACTGTCATCGATAATACAACAGTTGGGCGAGATACTTACTTCACAGTCTGTGAAAGCGTAGAGAGCATCAATCGTTTTATCCGATGAGGTGCCGGGTGCGAGGTGCACCAATATTTCTACGTTGGCAGCCGTGTTGTCGTCTACCTTACGAATTTTGATCTTTCCTTTATCAACAGCTTTCAGGATAGAGTCGATCACTGTCGAAGTCGTCTTTCCGTATGGAATTTCTGTGATAGCAAGCGTTTTATTATCAATCTTGTTGATCTTGGCACGTACTTTCACGGCTCCGCCACGCTCTCCGTCGTTGTATTTGGCTACATCGATAGAACCTCCCGTCTGGAAATCAGGATATAGTTGGAATTCCTCTCCGCGTAGATAGCTGATAGAGGCATCACAAAGTTCGTTGAAATTGTGCGGCAAGATTTTGGAAGAGAGTCCCACGGCGATACCTTCCACTCCCTGTGCTAATAATAACGGGAATTTCACAGGAAGAGTGACCGGTTCCTTGTTTCGTCCGTCATAAGAAAGTTTCCATTCGGTGGTTTTGGGATTGAAGACAACATCCAGCGCAAACTTGGACAAGCGTGCTTCGATATAACGGGGAGCAGCTGCGCCGTCTCCGGTGAGGATATTACCCCAGTTACCCTGACAATCGATCAACAGGTCTTTCTGTCCCAACTGTACCAGGGCATCCCCGATAGAAGCATCACCGTGAGGGTGGAACTGCATGGTGTGCCCCACAATGTTAGCCACTTTGTTATACCGTCCGTCGTCCAGACGCTTCATTGAATGTAAAATACGTCGTTGCACAGGCTTCAAACCGTCATTGATATGAGGCACGGCACGTTCCAGTATAACGTATGAAGCATAGTCCAGAAACCAATTCTGGTACATGCCTGTTAACTGATGCTTTACGTTTTCGTCCCGCGTGTCCGCCGGTTTGTAGTCTGAATGTCCTTCCGTTATCTCATTGATTTCGTCACTCATATATCAATCTTCGCTTTGCTTTAACAACAAATTATCTTCCTGAACATCAAAAAAGGGGATGTCCACGCAAAAATACGAAATAAATTCATATGAGGACGAAAAGAACTCACGTTTTTTATGATACTGACAGTTCTGTTAATCCTTTGATTTCACATTCCATACCAATAAAGCAAAAAAGACGGAGAGTAATGCGGCTCCGATCCAAAAAATATTGATATAAGAAAAGTTGTAGATTTCTTTGCCATCGACAATGCTTTTATGCCCTCCTATGAGAATACCGCTCATAATATCCTGTATACCTGCCCCGATGTAACTGGCAATACCTACGATTCCTAATGCTGCACCTGAAGCGTTCCGGGGAGCAATGTCAACTGCCATCAATCCGCCCAAGAAACAGAGGAGTACTCCGATCGCAGTACCGAACAGTACCATGGATAACGCGTCTACCCAAAAGTGGACACCCGGAACTAATAGAAACAGACAAAGTGCCATTACATTCATCAGACCGAAGATGAGTGCAGGAGCATTTCTGCGCCCACTGAAAAACTTGTCGGAGATGACACCGGAAAACATTGTACCGATAATTCCACAAACCGAACCGATAGAAATGATAAAACTGGCGTCCAGTGTAGAATATCCTTTCTGGGCTTCCAGATAGAAGACTCCCCAGCTGTTTACGGCATAGCGGCTGACGTACATCAATGCACTCGAAATGGCAAGTATCCAAATTGCGGGCATCATTAGAGCTTGCCGTTGTGCCTTGTTGAAATCGGCAGCATCACCTGTTTCACTTTGCATTTGTGGATGATTGACGGCAGGCAGCCCTTCACTTTCCGGAGAATCATGAAAGAATCTCCAGACGATTAATGCCCCGATTATTCCGATACTGCCGGCTCCAATGAAACCGTATCTCCATCCTAAAGCACTGACAATGGAGGCGACAATAATGAAAGTCATTGCTTCCCCGATGTTGTGGCTTGCCGACCAGAAGCCATAGAACGATCCCCGTTTCTTATTTTCAAACCAACGGGATAATCCGACTACGCAAGAAGCAGCCCCCATTGACTGAAACCATCCGCTGATTCCCCATAATATGGCGAATAGAATGAAAGAGTGGGTGAATCCTAGGCATAAGTTTGCCAGGGCTGTAATTAGCAGTCCGGTGGACATGAAACGCCTGATATTGCTGCGGTCTGCCAGAAATCCGTTAGTGAATTTTCCGATAGCATAGGTGAAAAATAACACTGCTCCGATAATACCGAGCTCTGTTTCTGAAAAGATTCCTTCTTCAACAATCGGTTTCTTTACTACATTCAGGCTTAGCCGACAGACATAATAAATACCATATCCGGCTGTGGCGGAAAGAAAGGTAGCCCACTGTAATCTTTTAAGTTTTTTCTTGTCTTTTTTAAGAGGAGTCGCAGGAGTGCTGATGTGATAAAATTTGATAAGTTGTTTTAACATGGTGGTAGGATTTGATAGCCTAGTGAAAGGCGATAGTAATGGGAAGGTGTATCGATTATCTTCCGATACACCTTCTGATGAAGAAATAAATAAAGAGTTAGTTAGTAGCTTAATCCATCTTCCCAACCCGGATTTTGGGTTAGAATGCCTTGTGTAAGTACGCGCTGGTCAGCAGGGATAGGCCATAAGTAGTCTCTTTCCTCTTTCCAGTCTTTGCCATAAGTAACTTTGGGGAATCCGATAATATAACCGGATGTTCCGTTGGAGAGATAGATATCCTTATCCAGTTTCTTTTTATTATCACATTGGGAGGTCGCTGTGGTTTCGTAGATTTCCAGATCAGGCTTCCCGTCACCATCCATATCGTATGTTCCTACTCCGGGAACATAAATACCGTAGTAAGGTACGTAATGATTGAACATTTGTTTACCTTCTTTCCAACGGAATAAATCCCATTGTCTCAACCCTTCCATTACTAGTTCAATTGTACGTTCGCGACGGATTTCGAGAATGACGCCCTTATTCGCTCCCTGCTCAACATTCGGATAGCAAGCTGCCAGATAAGGATCAGGGTTACTGTTGGCATCCGTAAGATTCAGATCCGGCATTTTAGCCCGTTCTCGAATTTTATTGATAGAGATATCCAGGTCTTCTTGTTTGAGTGTTCCCAGTTCGGCTTTGGCTTCGGCATAATTCAGGTAGACTTCCGCTGCTCGCATCAAAGGCCAATCGGAGGTACTTTTAGCGGCTCCGTCATGATCTTTGGTACCTACAAATTTGATAGGTCTGTAGCCGCAATAAGCAGTTAAGTCATTGGCGGTCACGGTTGTTTCTCCTTTTTGGATATAGTTCGGACAAAGTACGGTTTGTTGCAGGCGTGGATCGCGGTTTTTCACCTCGTCTGTGTAAAACATTGTTTCATATCCTTGTTTATCAGTGAAACGTGTTCCGTTCGCCATCAGGTAGTGATTCATAAACCGGCGGGTAAATCCCATTTGCAGGTTAGCGATGCTGAATTGTACGGAGTGTGATAATTGCAAACCTTCGAAGTTATAAGCTCTTGCCAGTACGACTTCTGTGGTTTTGGCGTTGTCGGCACAGAACATATCTCTGTAAGGTTCCGTTCCTTCTTTATACAGGCTGAAGCCGCTTTCGTCAATAAACTGCCGGGCAGTGCTTGCTGCAATTTCCAGGTATTTCTCATAATTATCCAGTCCATGGTATTTCCGATAAGTCCCTTCATAAAGTGCAGCTTGACTGGCAAATGCTAATGCCGCCCATTTAGTGACTCTTGTGTTCCGAGTTTCTGTGCTTTTGGTCGGCAAACTGGTAGCGGCATCTTGGAAATCTTTGAGTACTTGATCCATCACAAACTCGCGGGAATCCCTGGCTTTGACTAATAATTCCTGATCTTCCGAACCCAGCACTTGATCGTACCAGGGTACATCTCCATAACGGCGTACCTTTACGAAATAGAAATAAGCTCTGAAGAATTGGGCCACTCCATTATATTGATTGCGGGCGGTTTCATCATCACAGTTGGAAGAATGTTGCAGGAAGTAATTAATGTGGCGGAGTTTGGTCCATGACCATCCGGTTTCGCTGGCAGCCGAACGGGTTCCTTCAATTACCTGTCCCATGCCTTTGTCGATCATATCATCTGCATTTGTACCGGCTGAAGCATCTGGCTCGTCCAGCAAGGTATAAAATTGATTGGTCCATAATTCCAGATCGGATTTGTTTTGAAAGTAATTCTCTGGTGTCACTGCATTTTCCGGTAGGAGTGTCAGGTCACAGCTATTGAATAGGGCTACGACCATTCCCAGAATTATTATTTTGTTGATAGCTTTCATACTATATCTGATTAGTCATTAATTAAAAAGTTATATCTACTCCAACAGTGTAAACACGCGGGTAAGCATATCCCGAACCCGTGTTGGATGAGTAAGTGCTACTGGAGATTGCCAATTCCGGGTCGATAGTTTTGTTATGCTTCTTCAGAGGCGACCAATAGTATAGATTTTCTCCCGATACGTAAACACGAACCTTTTCAAAAATACGTTTACTGATAGGCAGTGTATATCCAATAGAGAGATTCTTGAAACGCAGATAAGCGATATTCTGTATATATCGGTCGTTTACGGTGCCGAGTGAACCGCCTGAATAGGATTGATAACCTCTGATACGTGGGAAGAAAGCATTTCTGTTGTCTTCTGTCCAGCAGTCTTCCGGAAGTGATTTTTCTACAAATGAGGTAGAAGGGAAAGAATATGGTCCCCAGAATGAATTTGCTCCCTGTGAGGTGGTACTATAAGATGGGTACCAGTCTCTTTTACCAATTCCCTGGAAGAAAGCGGATACGTCGAAACCGTTCCAGCTCGCATCCAGACGGAAAGAATAACTGTATCTGGGAGTTGTGTTTCCAATGATTCGTTTATCACCTGGATCGTCTACTGTTCCAGCTCCGGCCCCAATCACATTGTCACCGTTTAAGTCGGCAAAGCGTACGTCACCGGCACGCAGATAACCGTCGACCTTACTGCTATAAACACGTCCGTTCACGGCTTTGTCATTGATCTTTGCCTGATATTCTGCTGCTTCCTTATCTGTTTTGAACAATCCGTCTACATGGTATCCCCAGATTTCTCCCATCTTCTTGCCTACATAATGGTCGGAGATCAGTTTGTCCGGATTATTGTATTTGGTGATTGTCCGTTGGTAATCTCCCAATGTAGCTTGTATTCCATACCTGAAAGGTTTGTTGGCCACTTTGAACGAGTCGTTCCATGAAACGGATAATTCCCATCCGTTTGTCCGTAAGTCGGCACAGTTGGCTTTTGGGGTGGAAGCACCGTATACATCCGGTAACGTCAATGAAGTAGTTAGCATATCTGTTGTTTTACGAACGTAATAGTCGGCACTCATACTTAAACGGTTTCTAAGGAATGACATATCCAATCCGACATTGTAGGTTGTAACGGTTTCCCAAGTCAGTCCGGAAGAAATCGGGTTGGAAATCTTTGCGTAATATGCTTTGCCTTCTCCGTCGAAAGTATAGCTGAACTGATTGTCCGAAGTGATTGTCTGCAGATAAGCGTAATAATCTACCTGCTGGTTCCCCAGGCTACCGACAGATGCGCGTAACTTCAGGCTGCTCCACCAGTCGCTTACCGGTTTGAAAAAGTTCTCTTCGGAGATTCTCCATCCGGCAGATACTGAAGGGAAAACTCCCCATCTGTCTCCTTCTGCGAACCGGGAAGAACCATCGGCACGACAGGATACTTCGAGCAGGTATTTACCCATGTAATCATAATTGATACGGCCGAAGAAACCAAGCGTTTTATAGGCGCTGATATCTTGTGATACGGTGAGTACACTTTCAGGAGTTACTGCCGAGAAGGAGTCGAGGTTATCATTGGACAGGTTAGTCATAGAAGTGTTTTTGTTGACATTGCGGTAAGTCTCATACTGGCTACCTGCCACTATTTTAAGATTGTGTTTCTTTGCCCATGAATGTTCAAATGTTGCATAATAGTTCAACATG
The DNA here is from genome assembly GCF_024788145.1 of Bacteroides sp. BFG-606. NCBI lineage: Bacteria > Pseudomonadati > Bacteroidota > Bacteroidia > Bacteroidales > Bacteroidaceae > Bacteroides > Bacteroides sp. BFG-606. The sequence continues at coordinate 1,915,886 of NZ_JANUIL010000001.1, forward strand.
TGAGTAACAGGGAAAGATTCGTCTTCCTCATAATTATTAAAGATACTTCCGGAAGTGAAAGTTTGCGTCACTCCCTGACTGCGTGAATACTCAAATGAATTGTTGCGATAACGGTACAATTGCTTTCTTTGTTGGTAACTGTAGTTGGCGGTCAGAGTCAGTCCCTGTAGTAACGTAATGTCAATCTGATTGACAACGGACAAGAGTGTTCTGGATTTGCTGTTATGACCTCTTCGTGACGTTAGGTATCCGCCGTCACCGGCTCCCAAGGGAGAGTTGGCATAAAGTTGGTTAGTATATTGCACAATCGTTCCATCCGGATTGAAGGGGACGAATGAGGGACTGATATTTGATTCCAGGCGGGCAATAGTCATTGCGTAGTTGGAAGTACCGTTATAATTGTAATTGTTATTATCCAGTCCGATATTTGTCGACCATTTGATCCATTTGTTTAGTTGAGCATCCATTTTGGCACGGAATGAATAATCCTTATAAAGGTCTTTGTCGATGTTGAACATACCATATTGCTGGTAGTAACGTCCACTGATATAGTAATTCACCTTTTCGCCACCTCCGGTGATAGAGACATTGTGTTCCATCTGTGGGCGGGTACGATTGTAGAAGTATCCATACCAGTCCGTATTTCCATAATAATAATATTTCCCGTCTTCTCCGATTTCCACCCATGGACGTTCCGGATTCTCAGTCATATCATTCCGGCGGTCATAGAGTTTCTGGAGCTCTTCATCTTCGTACAAGTACATATTCACGCCATTGTATGCATGGTAGAACTTGTTGGCGAAAGTGACATAATCGTATCCGGTACGGATAAAATCAGTGGAAGTCGTGTTCTGTGTCCATCCAAATCGACCGTTGTAGCTGATTTTGGCTTTTCCTTTTGTTGCAGCACTTCCCGATTTGGTGGTGATAAGTACCACACCTGCAGAGGCCTTTGCTCCATAAATGGCACATGAAGATGCATCTTTCAATACGGAAATCGACTCGATGTCATTTGCATTGACTTGGTTCAGCGGAACTTCTACACCGTCGCAAAGTACTAATGGCGTACCGCCATTGACAGAGATCCCTCCGCGAATGTTTAATGAATAGCCGGACTCGGGAGAACCGGTGCCGAAAGTCAGATTTACAGACGGATCGGCTCCTTGTAATGCATTGGCGGCAGATACTACCGGGCGGTTGTTCAGTTCTTTGCTTGAAATGGTGGATACAGCACCTGTCAGATTACTTTTGCGTTGGCTACCATAGCCCACTACAACTACTTCGTCAATCATCAGACTGGAAGGTACCAGACGGATTGTCTTAGTCTGACCGTCTTTTACATGAACTGTCGCTACCTCATAGCCTACATACGAAATATCAATAGTCGAAGGAATGGAAGTCTCCAGGGAAAACTTTCCATCCAAGTCGGTAATTGCTCCCTGTGCGGTTTCTTTGTTCATCACCGAAGCACCGATAACGGGATTTCCTTCTTCGTCATAGACAACCCCAGTGATTGTCTGCTTCTTTTTCTCATCGGACTTTTGCTGGCTGGTATCGGACTTTTTACTGATGATGATGCTATGTCCGTTGATGGTATAGCTAACATTCTGTCCCACGAATATCAGATCCAAAACGACCTTGATAGGCGCATTATTGGCATTGATTGACACCTTCTTACTCATGTTGATCTCGGAAGAATTGATTACAACTGAATAATTCTTGGTCTTATGTAAAGCTTCTATCGCTTCTTTTACAGTAACATTCTTTAATTGTAAGGTTATGTCTTGTGCTAGAATAGGTTGAGAGAAAAATATCATCACACAAGCAAACCAGATTGTCGATATATATTTTTTATAAATATTAGTTTGCTTCATATCAGGTTATACTACTGCTAAATTTATGGAGTTGCAGAAGTAATCATGATTACTTCCTGACTCCGGGTTATGGACATTTGTCCGTCTGTATTGAGATTGGATAAAATCTCGTCAAGAGTTTCCCCGTTAGTGAAATAAGCAATGTACGTGTTGTCGCTTAACTTTTGATCTAATATGATGATTCTGGTATCGAAATAATATTCCAGTTCCTTCACAATATCACTAAGGGGAAGATTACTGAAATAGAATCCTTCGCTTTTTGACGGACACTTGTACAGATTGGCAAGGAATGTTTCACGAACAATTTTCTGTGAGGCACGGTTGTACTGGATCATTTCTCCTTTTTTCAGAATCTCATTAGGATGAGTCGGAGTTTTGAACAGTACCGAACCTTCTACGAGTGCGACTTCTACCGTCTCAATATTCTCGTAGGCACGGAGATTGAACTTTGTACCCAGTACCTGCACATGGACGTCACCGGCAGAAATGATAAAAGGCTTGTCCGGGTCCTTTGCCACATCGGCAAAGAGTTCTCCACTGACAAAGATTTCTCTTTTATCTTCTGTGAAGTCGGAAGGATAAATAACCCGCGTGCCTGAATTGACGTGGAGCTTCGTTCCATCCGAAAGAGTGAGTGTTTGATGCATACCGTGTGGTACGGTGATATCATTCCAGTGTGTATTTGCCTTCTTGTCAAGAAGTAAATATCCGGCTAAAAACAAAAGTGGTATAAAAAGGACGGCTGCTACACGCTGCATCCAGCGGATTGAGTGCTGAAGCCTTGGGCGTAGTATGCGAACCTGTTTGGGTTGAATAGCTTTTTGAAATTTCTGAAAGGCTTTTTGAGATAACTCACGGTCCTCTATTTGAATTTCAGAGATAATCTCACGGAAACTCTGGTCCATCAGGTTATTGTCATTTTCTGTCAACCACTTTTGGATTTCTATTTCTTCCTCGTGAGAACACTTATCGTAGAAATAATCTTTTAATATGTCGTTAGTTATCTTCATAGCGTATTTGTTTAAAGTACAAAAATGCATTTTTTTTCTTTATCTGTGAGTATATTATGTTGATTATTTCCGAATAAGATATTCTATTGGGGATAGATTCGTATTCTTAATCTGATCTCATATTCATAAGCACTTGTTTTTATTTAATATAGTGAAGTCAGAAGGAGCAATATAAAATTTCTCATGTTTCTTTATCTGATAAATAGAGTAATAACTTCGAGAGGCTAATCGTGGCGTCCGATTTTCTTCAGGTAGCTGATTAATAACTCTGGTCGGTCGGTTTGTATGATGGATGTACCGAAATCTAGCACCTTTTGGTAAACTTCTGCCCCGTGTTCAAAAGCGTAGTCATCGTATATACCAGCTTCTTCACCTCCGCAGAGCGAGGGCCAAAGGGTGTTTACCCAGATTTTGGAACCTTGGGCAAGGATATCCTTCATACATTTTCTTACTTCTGGAGTTTCTTGTTGCCAGCATACTTCATAAGCCAAAGGGACGATTTTCTTGTCCATATATTGGCGGAATAATTCCTGTCCGCTTGGTTTGTTAATATCAATAATGGGCATGTACATCATAGCATGCTTATACTTCTTTGTCTGTGCATCTACAAAATCTACCGGTTTTTTGCCTTTAATCAGGATTTGTTCTGTGACTCCCAGTTCTTCTGTAATAGCCATCACTAAATCATAATATTGATACCCTTGGTCTATATTAACCACTATACGGTCTTTGCAAACAGCCAATGCTTCTTTTAAAGTCGGCATCTTGTATTTGGTAGGGCAGTTATGTCCAGTTTTCAGGAAACAGTTTTTGATATAATCGTAAGGTACGTCGCTGACTCTGCCTTTTCCTGTAGTAGTCCGGTCAATGGTACCGTCGTGGCAGAGGACAAGTACACTGTCGGCTGTTAGCTTCAGATCCAGTTCCATAACATCAACTCCCATTCGGATAATTGATTCAATGGCGGGGATCGAGTTTTCCGGGTAATCCCTCCAGTCTCCCCGGTGAGACACTACTACTACATAGTCTGTTTTCGGGTTGTGGATGGCTTCTACTATCTTTTGCGCATGTGTCTTGCCCGAAGTGACAGGAGTAGCTGCAAAAGTGCTTAGAGTCAGCAAGAGCAGAAGTCCGGCGAATAAAATTCTTTTTTTCATATTCATATCATTTTAAGGATTAATTCTTTTTGAATAAAAGAGGGCGAAGCACAAGATGTTGAAGATCGTAGGCTGTGATGATGACATGGCCTTCGTCAAAATCATTCTCGAATGTCACTGTAAGAGTATGAGTCTCTTTGTCGAGTGTTGCTTTAACGTTTACTGCCTGAGCAATAGTAATTATCGCGTCTCCTGCTGATGTTCCCGTCACTTCATATTCAATTTTCAGAGGACTGGAAAGGTCAGTCACCTTGGTAACCGCTTCAGCTTTCAACTTGAGATTCAGTGAGTTGAATACTTCCAATGTAAGGGTTTCTCCGTTGCCCAATGTGATATTGAGATATCCATCGTCAGTTTTGGATATACTCTTAAAAATGGCAGTCGCGTCGGTGGTAGCTGTAATAGGAGTGCCTTTGCTATCTTTAAGGACTTCACCGTTGACTGTCCAGTAACCGTCGGCGTTTACCCCCATTTCGGGGGTATAGCCGCAGACTGGGACTTTTTTCCCGGCATCATCAGTGAGCCAGTTTGTTTCATTGTCAATGGTTGTAGTCCAATAATACAATTGGTCATCATCGCTGAGGCGTACACCTAGTATCGGAGCTTCTATTACATCTTCCTGGGTTGCTACGACGACTGCTTTTTCTTCATTATTGCTATCTTTGTAGGTAATGACATATTGTCCATCCGAGTTCCGGGTAACGGAGGTGATAACATTTCCTTCCGTCAGATAGCTCAGCTTTGAAATATCTTCGTTGAGTTTATTCGCTTTTGTTTGAAGAGCAGTTATTCGTTCTTTGAAATCATTGAGCTTATTCTGAATCGCGGAGTCGTCATAATCCCCACAACTGGTTAGCAGGAGGGAAAGAAGCAACGAACAGAAAAAATATATTCTTTTCATATCTTGTGTCTTTTAGAAATTAATACTGGGATCGAAATTCTGGTTTGCATGGCAGAATGCATTCTCGTTGGTGGCATCCGGTGCAGAAGTGGGATCGTCCTTATACTTGCTGTAATCACCGACATAACCTCCGCATACACAAGCTTTGCAATTAGTCCAGGTTGCGGTAGAAGCACCCGAATAACCACATAACCACCCCGGACCATGTCTGTTGGTTCCATTTCCTTCGGTAAATACATCTCCCAGAACAGCCCCTTTGTTTACACAGCCGATAATCTGTATGTTGGAGTGACCGATGATACCTCCGGTGCGGACACTTAGGTGAGTCATGACATTTCCATAATTTGTGCAGGACTCTACTGTACATTCTGGTTTCGTTTTCAGGTCATCCGTACCTCCCACAATTCCACCCATACGTTTGTAATTGTAGGTTATGCTCGCTTCTTTACCTTCGAATTGTCCTACCTTATCATCTTCGATGGTTCCTCTATTGTCGCAGTTGTAAATGTTGCCATACATCAGTGTTGCTACAATTCCGCCTGTTCTTCCACTCGGACAACTAATATCACCATAGTTAGTACAGTAATTCAGTTTGCCACCTTCTGCTTTAGCCATGAAGGCGCAGATTCCGGCAGTCTGCATGCCCGTACCTCCATTGCCTGTATTACTGATGTGTCCTGTGCGGACAAATCCTCTGTTGGCACAACCTTGTGCTTTGGATTCTCCTCCGATCGTCGTATTTATAATAGCACCTACCAGACCGGAAAGTGCGTTAAATTCTCCAGATTTATTATCGGCTGTGAAGTCGATATTATAATAGTTAGTACAGCCCTCTATTACTGAATTTTTGGCGAAGCAAACAAGAGGAGCGATAACAGTATATTTAGGTGCTGTTCCACTCATGATCCAAATAGTAGCGGTACCAGCATCTCCTAAAGCCAAATTCTTGACCGTTGCGTTTTCTATTGAACCGAACAGGCCGTATGCCAGCCCTCCGTTCGTTATATCTGCACTGCAATTCAGATTCTTGATGGCGTAACCTTGTCCGTTGAAGGTTCCGGTAAACGGATGTACGGAAACGTAAGGTTCGGCAGTTGTATAGTTGGAAGCATCTATGTCGCCTATCGGTGTCCAGCTGGTCACGGATGACATATCAATGTCATTCAGCAAAACTACTTCTCCGGCATCATTCTGCCAACGGGAAGTATTTGTTCCATTATTAACGGCTTTCGCAAAGTTAACCAAATCAGTGGCCGTACTGATTCCTCCCTTAGCTTCCACTTCTTTTGCTTCCTGTATCACATCAATGCTTGAAGAAATATTATACAGCGAGTTGGAGAATGTTATTTTTCCGGTACGTTCGTCGCCTGTTTCATTGGCCAGAATGGTGAAAGCGTGTGTGGTTGTAACCAGTGCGCGGGTCCCGTTGTAGGTGATCCACTCATTTTCTGTATTGACTTGATAGGATATGTTCGCAGATATTTGCATCTCAATATTCATTTGTGTACCTTTAAGTTGGATAGGTCCTACATGACCTTGATATATTGGTTCGTCCAGAATAGCAGTACCATATGTGAAGTATATCGGTTTCAATACGGTATTATTACCAGCACTTGCCAGTAACAGGATATTCCCTTCAGTTGCCCCTTCTTTCATGGTGGCGATAAGGGTGGAAGAGATCTTGTCTATTTTGACTTCCATATTGTAGGCAGTAAACAAGTCTACATATGCATTTTCCGACTGTGTACCATATATTTCGTATGGGATACTTACGGGAGTGGTATAGTCTGTTACTGCGTTGTATACCGGACTGTTGAAGCGGATGCCGAGTGCTTCCTGCAAACTCATCCGCAATTCCTGGCCGTCTGCCAGAATAAATACGGCTTCTCCTGTTTTATCATCGATATAGGCTGATTTGAATAACATATTACTTAAATCATTAGCCAATACACCGGTACTACTACCGTTCACACTCCAGTAACCATTCTCGTTTATTTTAACGTCAGGCATCGTTCCGCCAATCGGGAATTTCTTTCCGTCACCGTCAAGGATGAATGTGTAAGTCTTCCCCTTATCAGTAGTCTGTGCCCAGTAGAATTTACCGTCACTATCTTGCTTTGCTGTGATGATTGGGAATTTGATAACATCTCCTTGGGTGGCGATGGTAACGGTGTGGGTTTCCCCACCACCGTCGCTGTAAGATATTATGTAGTTACCATCAGCATCCTGACTGATTAAAGTGATAAACGAACTTCCGAGCACTTTGGACAGTGAGGCCATTTGTGCAGTCAATGTTTCGGTTTGAGCTTCATAATCTCCAATCGTTTTTTCTATTTCGTTGAGGTCCTGCCAAATTCGTTCGTCGTCGTAAGAACTACAACTTCCTAGAAAGCAGGCAGATATAAATAATGATATACTTATAAACTTTTTCATATATTCAGTGATTAACATTCGTTTGATTCATTATTCAAGTACTCTGACATGCAGATAATTCATGCAGCTTCTTTCACCATTCGCATCCGACACATGATTGATTACATTTCCGATACCATTTTCATAAGTCCACATTACCGTAGAACCTCCTCCATCGAAACGGATTACATCATATAACCCCAACTTTTTGCAGACACGATAAGCTTCATAAAAATCAAGTCCTCTGTCGTTATCTGTTCTTCCGTCTACACAGAATATAATTACCTTCGATTTATCTTGTGTCATTCCAAGATTAGTAGTCGGGTTGATTGTCTCTGCATCTTCTTTCTTGGGAGGAGCGGAGTATATACCATTGTATACGTAGCGATACATGCTGGAATTATGTACTTTAATCGGATCGGTAGAACTACCTATTTTAAGTTCGGCACTAATTTGTACTTTATCTCCTGTTTTCAGACTTTGAGCCAGTTCATTGGCTTTGTCACCTGTCACTTGCAATACCCATTCATTTTTATCTATTACGTATGGAGCTTCTACAGTAGTGCTTCGCCCGTCAATGATTTGGGTAATTGTAGCTTCAAAATCACCGGAATTAACCTTCAATGGTTGGTTATTTTTGCCTATGATAAACAAAGCTTTGGTTCCTATTGGGTTGGTCAACCCCGGATGAGGCTCTTTCACATATCTGAAAGTATATAAATTTGCATCGTATGATGGCTTGCCATTCAAGCGGACAATGGTGTCATTGACTGAATAATATTCATATTCTTTGGTTCCGACTTTCAATTTACCAGTAAAGTCTCTCTTTTCGAAACTGATGGAACGGTTATCAAAGAAGGTGAATCCCCAGACATGATTGGTCAAAGTGGAACGCACATACGGATTATTGACGAATACAGGTTCTCCTTCTTCAATATGCATTCCTCTGGGGAAGCCGTCGTGAGAATTGAAAAAGCCGGTATTGATACCTACGACGATATTTCTTCCTTCTCCTCTTCGTCTGACACAAGTCTCTGACAATGTTTCGCGAAGAATTTTACCATTATTAGAGTTGTTGTTACCATTAGGATTCGGGCAGATCTCATCTGCCATGACTGTTTCGAACGTCACTTTCGGATTGTTCATATCAATCTCGATAGCATAGATATTCTGATTGAAATTGGTGAAAGAATAGTGTTTGTATACGATACCCGATGCCAATTCGCGGTCTTCGGTCACCTGCCAGTCATAGTATGCTTCATCCTGATTAGAGAAGTTATTAGCTTCTTTGGAGAAAGCTCCGTGGCGGACGGCATTGCTGTAAGTGGCAACCGGAGCATCTTCCGGATTGTTCTTGTAAACACTGTAATCTCCGATTTTGCCTCCGATGTGGCAGTCTGTGATATAGTCTGTGCCAGTTTTTGTACCGCTATAGCCACAAGCCCATCCGGCTCCATGTTTGTTGGCTCCGTCTGCGGTTGCATCCGACAGAATGATTCCGTTGTTTGTACATGATTGAACAAATCCGGCGTTGTGTCCGACGAATCCGCCTGCACGACTTCCATTTTGAGAGTAGACGTTTCCGTTGTTAATACAATTCTTGAGGTATTTATCTGTGTTGATTCCCCCTGCAAGTCCTCCGATACGTTTCACATTATATCGTTTGGAGTTTGAGGCAAATACATCGTTCACGTCATCCTGAATAAGTCCTTCGTTAGTGCTGTTTTCAATCGTTCCTTCCTGTAAAGTTCCTACGATTCCTCCGCCACGTCCGGAAGGTGCACTGATATTTCCTTTGTTGATTGCATATCCGATATAGGCTTCATCAATTTCTATATATCCCGCAATTCCTCCCTGGTTGAAAGCGGAATAGGCCCCGGAGCCCGTGTTGACAATATTGCCGCAAGTCAGGTTGCCTTCATTTATACAGCCATTTGTTTGTGTTGTGTCGCCTATTTTATTTCCATACAGTACACCAGCCAAACCTCCCATTCGAACACCGATATTAGCGGCGTTTGTTCCTTCAAAGGATAAGTTTATTTTATTGGTGCATGCCAGTATGCTTCCTTCACAATAGCCTACCAATCCGCCAATAGCTGCCCCTTGCGGAGCTTTACCTGTAATGGTGGCATTACCGGAAACCACTAAATTTCTGATAATTCCCGAACTGCCGAGTGAATTAAATAATCCGTGGGCGATATTGCCGTCTTCAAGATTATACGTACAAGTTAGGTTGTTAATTGAATGTCCTTTACCGTCAAATACCCCGTTGAAGGTTTGCTCGCCGATTGTATAAACTACTTTTGTATTAGCACTGGTAGTATTACTTGTAACTTTACTTCCTACACCGCTCGTCAGTGTAATATCTTTCATATCGATATCATTCAGTAGGATTACGTTTCCTTCTGTGTCTTTGAATTTACGTAAACTACCTCCATTCGTGACCGCATCTATAAATGCTTTAAAGTCTGTTGCAGTAGCAATGCCTCCGTTTTCGACGATTGGTAGAGTAAAGCGTACCGGCTTGATTAATACATTATCTTCAGTATCATAGAGCATAATCATGGTTACTCCCTCTTCAAAATCATCGGTAAAGGTAACAGCCAGTGTTTTATTGCTGCTATTCAACTTGACTTCTACTCCATCGTCGCTACGTGTGATGAGCACCAGTGTTTGTGCTGCCTTTTTCCCGATAATATTATAATTTAAGGTAAGGCTTTTCGTTCCTTCCTCTATAATAATAGGAGAAATGGCAGGTTGACCTGCATTTTTAAATTCTACATTAAATAGCGTAAAGGTACTGACCGATAGAATTTCTCCGTTGCCTAGTGTTATTGAGGCAGTTCCGTTATCGTTCATTTCCACTTTAGTAATCAGTGAAGCCGTTTTACCTTCGGCCTTAATCGGCTTTTGGTTACTGTCGAGAATCTGCTGGCCATTGATAACCCAATATCCATTCTCATCCACTCGTATTTGAGGAGCGCTACCCGATACTGGGATTTTTTGTTTGTTGGTATCCAACAGGAAAGTTGTTTGTCCTTTGGTGGTAGTAGTCCAGTAATAAGTTCCGGCTTCTTCTTGTATTCCGATAATCGGACTGGAAACCATTTGATCGGTGGTAGCGATGGTGAAGCTATGCTCTACATTGTCACTTCCTTTATAAGAAATGACATAACCGCCATTAGCAGCTTCTGTGACAGAGGTGATTGCTCCTCCTTTCACAATTTGGCTCAACGCATTCGCTTGTAGTTGCAAACTGTTTAGCTTCTCTTTCAGTTGATCGAGATCTTTGTAGATTCCATCAATGTCCTTCCAGGCAGCCGAGTCATCATAGTCATCGGTGCAACTGCCAATCACAGGCATGAGTAGCAAGAATAAAAGTAGAAAATTTCTCATGTTTTTTAAATAATTTGATTCAATGGTTAATAGCGCGCTATTTATAACTCGTTTCTATAATGAAGAACACATCACTTGGAGGGGGTACGTAATCGGATTTGAACTTTTTTTTTAATCATCACTATTTTCAATAAGACTTGAATTTTTCATATTAATTTCATAGTTTTGTCATCAGAAGCATACTATTTCCTGTTTACTCCTCCCTTACATATTACAATATGATGTGATTTTAAATAGGGTTTGGTATATCTTCTATATTATTTATAGCTTTGTTGCCTAGAAATCTTTTTCGGAATAAACGATGAATAAAACTGATTTATCTTCTGTTACTGAAGAACAACTGTTGTTACGGCAGTTGAGAGAAGGGGATATAGGGAGCTATGAGACCCTGTTTCATCGTTATTATCCCACCTTTTTTGCTTTTGCCAGAGGTATGCTGAAGGATGCAGGGGCAGCAGAAGATATTATCCAGAATGTATTTATGAAGATCTGGATACATCGTGAAGCTTTGGATGAAACGATGTCAATCAAGAACTATATTTATGTACTTTCCAAACGGGAGGTTTTCAATTATCTTCGGGCCAAATACAATACCCATGTTGTGTTAACGGAAGACATGATGACATTGGAGCAATCTTCAAGTACGGATGAGCCAACTACAGACTATCGTGAATTGCGTGAAGCAGTACAAAGTGTGATTGATACGATGCCGCCTAAACGTAGGAGTGTGTTTTGTCTTAGCCGTTTCAAATCCCTGACTAACCAAGAGATTGCTGATAAACTCGGTATTTCTATTCGTACCGTTGAGAAGCATATAGAATTGGCTCTTCGCACTTTTAAAGAACAGTTGGGGAGTTTCTTTGCTCTTTTTGTGGGGTGGTTCCTTTGAATGAGGCTGTAGCGACTGCAGGGGGGGCTACTTGTATAACAGAAAGAGATATGGTATTTGAACACCATATCTCTAAATAACTTATTAAAAGTGAGAGGAATAAGCTGAATTAAACTCGTATTTCCCATCCTTTTTCATACTCTCTTCCCCAGAGCTTATTAGCCTCCAAATCGTTGAGAATACGGCCGCTTCCCGGATCGATTTGTAATGAATGACCGACGCGCTGAGCGATATTACCCAATTGTACTAGCTGGGTACTGATACAGGCATCTACAATTCCGGAGTTTAACTTAGTACCTTTGCGGATAGCATCAAACCAGTTCCGGAAGTGGAAAGAGTCCAGCTTTTCTGAAGGATTCAGGAGATTTCCGGTTTCAAACTTCAAATCACTCTTTACCTCCTTGATCGTTTTGCCTTTGATATCTGCTATCTTATATTCGTTACCACCACCAATAAAAAGAGTGCCCGTATCTCCATAGAATGCAGTACCGACTCCATATCCGTCTACCGGCATCGTATTGCAACTACGTCCCTCCCAGGAGAAAGATGCTTCGTCGCCAAACTGGAAAGTGATAAGCTGTGTATCCGGCGTCTGCCAATCATCCTGAAAACGATAACGTCCTCCGATTGAATCTACTTTGGTTGGATAATCCACACCTAGTCCCCAGCGAAGCATGTCGACAAAGTGAGTACCGTTATTTAAAGCTTCTCCAGTTCCCCAGTTCCAGAACCAGTGCCAGTTGTAATGAATGAAGTTATCCTTGAAATCGGGTACACGAGGGGCAGGGCCTTGCCACAAATCCCAGTCCAGATAATCCGGTACGGGAATGACTTTACCTGTTCCGATAGAAGGACGGTTGTTGACATACCATGATTTGGCATATCTCACTTTTCCGATGGTGCCGGACTTGATTTCCTCCATCGCTTTGATTACATTCGGGAATGATCTGCGTTGATTGCCAACCTGAACGATTCGATTGTATTTTAAAGTGGCTCTAACCAACATTTCATTTTCTGCCGGATTGTGGCTGGTTGGTTTTTCCAGATAAACGTGTTTGCCGGCTTGCATAGCCATAATGGCTGCCTTAGCATGCCAATGGTCCGGAGTGGCGATTACTACTGCCTCAAACTCATTGGATTCTAACATTTTGCGTATGTCTTTTTCTCCTTTTGGAGTCCGTCCGGTCAGTTTGTGAATCGCAGCTTGGCATTTTTCAAGTGCTCTTGAGTCTACATCGCAAATGTAAGTTACTTCACAATCGGGTTGTTTGGCAAATCCTTGCGCGAGAGCACTGCCTCTGGAATTTACGCCAATAACTCCGATACGTATTTTCTCATTAGCTCCCAGAATATCTTGATATCGGCTGGAACCAAACCCTGGAAGTATGCTTCCTAAAGAAAGTGCAGCTGTACCTGCTACTGTTTTTTTGATGAAATCTCTTCTTGTTGTCATAGTATCTATTTTTCTCCAAAATTAGGTTGTTATTAGGATATGTGAATGAGTATTTCCGTCAATTCTCCCTCAAAAAACGTAAATTTCTTATTTTTTTCTTCGGAAAAGACGGATCAGGATGCTAAGAATTCCCCGGGGAATCCATAGGATGAAATAAATGAAAATGCTGATGACAATCACATATCCGATTTGAGAAATTACTTCGATCCATGGTCGGGAATAGACAATGATTGCAATAACATTGACGATAAACGCAAGTATGAAACTTAGAAGATAGATATTTCTTTCTCGTTTCAGCTTTTGGGATGTGATGATAATATCTTTCATGGTTTAGAATTTCATATAAGGTATTTTATATTCGTCAGGAAAGAATATGTGGCGTTGTTCTTCCATGGCCTGATTTCCAAGTAAACAAAGAACCGTTGAACAATATGCTTCTTCAACTATATTCTGTGCTTTCTCTCCGGTGATACATGACTGGCAGAAAGAGGACAGGATAATGTCCGAACCGTCTTTGTCTGCTCCGATCATACTCAATCCACTGTTTACGTGGATATCTCCATCAATGATAAAGTGTGGTGTATACTCCATTTTTGTTTCTGGTCTCCAACTAGGACCTGCTGTCGGGATAGCGGCAAAGACCTTGTCTTTTACCTGGTCAATCAGTTGCCGGATACCCGAAGTTAAATGATCTTCTTCCAGATAATAAATACCTTTTGCCATTTCCACGGTTCCTTTACTTCCCAGAATTTGGTCTTCCATTCCGTTGAACTTATTGGAAATCAATGATTCGTATGCAATCTTAACTCCATCCGAGTATCTGTAAGTGACATTGACGCTATCATAAACCTCTCGTCCATCTTTCCAGTATACAATGTCACCCATTCCCATAATGGATTCCGGCATTTTCTTGGCTGCCCAGTTACAAACTTCCAACTGATGGCATGCTAATTCCGTCATTAATCCTCCGGAGCTCTCTTTGTATAATCTCCAGTTAATCTTGCGTTCCAGCTCTGGTGAAGGAACCGGACGACGCCAGTCTGCATTACGGAACCAGTGACAGCGAAGACCTACCACATCTCCGATGAGACCGGAATGGATCATCTGCATTCCCTTGATGTACTTCTCGTCATACATTCGCTGCATACAAAAGTAGAGAACCTTGTCTGACTGGTTGTAAGTGTCATAGATAGCTTTGCACTCGTCAAGAGTACGTGCCATTGCTTTCTCGCAAAAGACATGTTTGCCGACAGCTAATGCGTCCAATACAATAGGTGCATGCCAGTTTAGTGGTGTGGATATGATGACTCCATCGATGTCTTTCGATTCCAGTAGTTTGCGGTAATCCGTATATGACTTTGCATCCGGACAAAGTTCCAATGCTTGTTGAAGATTGGGTGCATAATTATCACATACGGCAACAATTTGTGCATGAGGTATTTCTTTGAGGTTATGGATGTGGTATTGTCCTCTGGACCCGGTACCAATCAAAGCGATTCGTGCTTTCTCATGCTTGATCTCTTGTAGTTTCTCCGGAGTACAGGAAGTCAGCCAAGGGGTGGTCGCCAATAATGCGGTTCCTCCGGCAACGTATCCCAGGCTTTTGATGAATTGTCTGAGTCCTAAGTCTACTCCTTTTTCTTTATGTTCTTTCATATCATAAATTGTATAGGGTTGCTTGTATATTATTGAACTTTTCTGAAATCTTTTTTTGTTCCTGTTCATTGGCAATCATCCAGACCGTACTAAGAACTTCGGCTTCCAACGGGTCGGGGGACAGGATAGAACTTGCTTTTCGTTGTTCATTAAATATGCCTGTAAGCGGATTCATAATGTGTCCGGTATATTGTAACGTATTACCGGAAGTGGATAATGTTGTATCCTGCAGATCGAATTCTTTTAGAAGAGACTGATTGTACGGGTTCAGAAAACTGACTTTCCAACAATCTCCATAAGGATGATGTCCCATACCCAGGATCGAACTGTTTCCAAAATTAGCAAATGCATCACTAATATTCTCCTGTTCAATGAATTCTCTTATTTTTTTCAAAGCATATCCTTTGGCAAAACCTCCAAAATCAAGTGAAATATCAGGAGATATAAAGGAGATGCATGAATATTCATGAAGTTGTATTCTGGAGAAGTTTTTTAATGTAATGTCGAATAAGTGTGAAGTGGTCTCATAATAGTATGAGCAAAGCTGTAAGATTGATTCCATCTCTTTGCTGATTTGAATCTTGCTTTGAGAAGCATGATTATTAATCTTGGAAACTTCACTATGAGGATCAAAACGATTTAATATTTTATTCAATCGCTCCAGCTCATAGGTGATATCTGCCCAAAGTGTATTCAATCGGTCGATATCGGAATGAATGAGCAGGATATCGAATCGGGTCCCCATGATATGAGGAATGAAGCCATGAAACATGGCTTCATTTTCATAATATTTGCATCTTGTTTCTAACACCTATTGTTTTGTTTATTTGTTTCCTTTCTTTGCCATTTCTACAGCAGTAGTAGTAATGTAATATTTAGCTAGTGTATTTTCATTTTCCCATTTCGGCGTATCCTGATTGTGTACATAATGCAGGAAAGCCTTTGCCACTTTGCTGAAATGTTCTTCGTGTCCTAATCGTTTTTCCTGTGGTATGTCAATCAGATAAGTTCCATTCTTTTTGTTTTTGACAGATAAGAACGGATAAGTTATTTGAAGCTGTTCCACTGTTTTTTGCAATTGAGCTTCAAATGTCCGATTGTCAATGTCCGATTCTTTCTGTATATATAGCTCTTTTACAAATCCATTTTTTTTATCCTGAACGATTTTTAAAGTGGCTTTACTTCCTTTCTTTATGGAAGTAAATGTATCTCCTCCGTTGGTGGGTGGAGTATAATTCCATGTGACTTTCATTCCTATACAAATCCCTTTAACGGTATAGTTGAGACTTCCGTTTGCCATCACCTCCAATACATCGTTTTTTATGTATCGGTTAAGATAAGCGGGAAAAGAATCGATTTGTGTCGATTGACTGAACTCTGCTAATGTAATTGGAGTTGGCCAGTGTTTGGCGGCATTCACAGTGACATCCGATAGATAATGAATCGTTTCATCAGGAAAACATTGCCAGTTGATGAGGTCGATCAGATGTGTTGTAACATCTGCAATGCCTTCTCCTTGTTGCTCTACATCATAATACCATGCCGGGCGAATTAATGGTTTGCCGGAAACAGTCTTGAAAAAATGATGTACGCTTTCCATTATGACAGATGGATTGTCCGGTGAACCTTTTTGTAAATTTCCGAATAATTCCGTCTGATGCAAAAGCTCTTTTTCTATGATATTGAGGATATCATATCGTTCCGTCATCAGATCGTATAAAAGAAGATTCTTTTTTTGGGCGAGTTGATAGGCTTCTGTCAATAACTTGAAATCCTGTAGATTGATAGCCAGTGGCTTATCGGCAAGGACATGATATCCGGCTTTGATAGACTCCATGATATAGCGCGTCTTTTTCTGATTGTTTCCAGCCAATACTACTACATTACCTTTATGATCGGCAAGCATTTTCTGGAGATAGTCATCTCCGGTATATACTTGTTTTTTCCATGTCGTAGGAGATTCTGCCCGCTGGTTATAAGAATCAATGCTTTCCAGATATTGATTGACGCCTGTTCCTTCGGGGGCATATATCCGGATGGTGTCACTGACATCTGTCAACGTCTCTTTTTGAAGCAGGCTGGCATGGAAATGTCCGGGATCGAGTACAATCAGATCTATTTTATGATATCCGCTTATATCTGCTTCATCGGTAGTCTGTCTTTTAGATAAAGAGCATGAGGCAACCACCAATAAAAACACTAAAAATCTAATGTTGTATGCGAGTTTCATCCTTTTATTTCTTATTATAAACCTTGACTAATTTCTGTGCATCTTTCCAGCCTTTCTGATACGCTTCTTTCAGTGTAATAATCTTGCTATTTTGCTCTTTACTCATATTAGAGGCTTTCATAAAAGTGAAGATTTCAATCGTTTCTTCTTTTGAAATAGGTGGAACTCCGGTTCGGAAGAATATTAATATTTGTTCAAGGAGCACTTTATATCCCTGATATCCTCCAACGGCTATTGCGCCTTTCGAGGTAAAAGCTGTCCCTCCGTAAATTTGCGGTCCTTTGGTGATTCCTCGGAATGTGCCGATTCTTCCATCCTTCCAACGTCCCACTACAATATCCCCTTTGTCGGAAGACATGCGATTGACGGATTCGCATCCCGTACCCATGACTGTATACAGAGCCTCAATTCCATGGATTCCATAAAAACCGAAATCTGGATGAGTGGGTTCCACTTTATGTGGAGAATAGCAGTCAGCTCCTAAGATTTGCCCTAGTTCACTGTTTCGTAGTTTTTGATTTTGAGGAGTAAACCGCAAGGCAGAGGATGAGAAGATTGGTATATTGTATTTTTCCGCCATCTCATAGATAGCAATGGCATCTCCTAATGTAGCTCCGATAGGCTTGTCTATATAGCAGATTTTACCGGCTTTGAAGACCTCCATTGCTTGCTCCAAGTGAAGCCGTCCGTCATTCGTTTCTAGAAGTACGCAATCCACTTTTTCCAATAAGTCTGCTATGGAAGAGGTGATTTCTACTCCTTGTGCCTTTACTTTTTCAATATATCCGGGAATACGTTCATAACTGGATTGAATTGTTTTAGAACCATATGGATAGGCGGCTACTACCCGGAAATCTTTAGAAAATGTTTCGTCCGAGCTGCTATTGATCAATTCAGTAAAAGCGGTAGAATGGGAGGTGTCCAAACCGATAATTCCTATTCTCATTACTTTTTGTGCGTATATACTGGTACTGATCATCAGCAATACAAAGAAAAGAGTGATTCTGTTTTTCATGATTGGTTATAGATTTATCTGTTCTGCACTTTCGGTGTCCAAATATAGCGAAGATTTTTCTTTTCTTCGCAATATACTTGCTGGACATTTTTCTGAAATTTCACCGTAAATGGCTCGATATACCGCATGAGCTTTATTCTTGAAAGGAACAATACAAAACATCCATTCGGCCTTTAGTAAAGCAGGTATTGTTAGTGTCAAAGCTTCTTTAGGTACTAAATCTAGTCTTTCGAAGCATTTTTCGTTAACTTGCTGTTGGCGGCATACCGGATCAAGTTTTACGATTTTCACCAGTTTGGGATCATTGAAATCGGCTACATCCGGATCATTGAAAGCAATATGTCCGTTTTCTCCGATACCCAGGCAAACAATGTCTACTGGATATTTAGTAAGCAGATCGGCATATCGTTTGCATTCCTCTTCAAGACTCTCTGCGAGTCCATTCAGGTAGTTCACCTTTTTGAAAGGAACTTTGTCAAAGATACGAATACGGAGGAAATGCCCGAAACTTTGTGGCGCGTCCGGATGAATACCTATGTATTCATCCATATGGAAGGCGTTGATTCTGGTCCAATCTATTCGCTTATCATGGATTAGATGATTTAAAAATTCGTCTTGTGAAGGAGCGGCGGCAAAGATCATATTGATTTCAGCCTTTTCTTCCAAGAGCTTGCAGATTCTGTCAGCTACTTCCTTTGCGGCTTCATTGCCCATTTGTTGGAGAGTGGGGTAAATTTTAATGGTTAATAGCTCTTGTTGAAATACTTTGGTTTCAGATTCATTTACTATAGATAACATGGCCTTCTGATATTGTGTTAATAACATTGATTTGATTGTCGAAAATGATAATGTCAGCATCTTTACCTGCTTCAAGAGAACCTTTTGATGCGTCAATGTGTAAAATGCGGGCAGGGGTGAGTGTCATCATGCGGATAGCATCGGTGAGGGGGATGCCAGCTAATTGTACCATGGTTCTAACTAAACGGTCAGTGGTGGCTACACTACCTGCAAAAGCAGAACGATCCGGCATTTTTGCAACGCCATCTTCAATAATAACTTTTTGTCCGTTAGTCAGGCTTCCTAGAATGGACTCTCCATCTGGCATTCCAGCGCCTCGCATAGCATCGGTACAGAGTGCGGTTTTGTCAGGTCCTTTGAATTTATAAACAAATTGAAGGAGCGGCTTGGGGAGATGTATACCGTCAGCGATGATTTCGACTGTTATATCATCAATCAAATAGGCAGCTTCCACTACTCCTGCATGTCGAAAAGCATTTCTGCGTGTTACGGATGACATGGCCGAATATAAGTGAGTTATATGAGTATATCCGGCTTTGTTTGCTTTTTCCACCTCTTCATAGGTTGCGTCAGTATGTGCAATGGAAGGGAGGATATGCTGTCTTTGCAACTCTTCCCCCATTTCGATAGCTCCTTCCAATTCTGGCGCAACGCTCCAGCGTACAATATCCTGTGAGATATTTATAAAATGGTTATATTCTTTCGGACATGGTTTTTTAAGATAATTAGGGTCTTGTGCTCCACACTGGGAAGGTGAAAAATAAGGACCTTCAAGATGTATACCTATAAATTTAGCACCTTTATTATTCAGAACTTTCGCTTTTTTATAAATAGTAAAAGTATTCATTAACTCTTCATCGGTGCAGGTCAGAGTTGTAGGCACCATAGCTGTTGTTCCATACTTCGCATGAACTTCCGCTATTCTTAGAAATGCCTCTACTGTTCCGTCCATGAAATCATGTCCGCCACCTCCATGAACATGCATATCGATAAAACCAGGAGATACATATTGTTGTTTGGCATCTATTATTTGGTCGTCTGGGTTTATCTCAAGCATTTTGTCGGCAAGGATTTGTTCGATCTTTCCGTTTTTGCAAATCAATGCCTTGCCCGTATCTATGCGATCAGGAAAGATGAGTTGTCCGTTTAGAATGATTAGTCTCTTCATTTTATATTGTTTGAGGTTTATTCATTTGTTTTTTATCTCCATGAAGTGATTTTGTGTCCTTTGACAGCAAAGAATACAAGATAAAGGAAGCAGGGGATTAATACCCAATAGCCGATACATAAATCGTATATTTCAGCAAAATGACCATAAACTAACGGAAGGATTGCATTTCCGCAGAGTCCCATGATTAACAGTGAGGAACCTGTTTTGGTAAACTTTCCCAAGCCATGAATGGATAACGGCCAGATACCTGCATAAATCAGTGCATTTGGGAAGCCTAATGCATTGAGAAAAAAGATGGAGGCATTGGCTTGATGGCCGAAAAGGGTTACATTAAAGTCGGCAAATACAACTCCGAATGAAAGGAATAATCCTAGTACTGTACATATAATCAGTGCGTTTTTCTGTGAGATATATTTAGGAATTACGATGATCCCTAATATATAGCCGATCATCGTACATGCCAGAGTATATGAGGGAAATGCTTTTGCCTCCAATAGATCCATGCCCATGGAATTGGCATAATTGATGATGGTATCAATGGCTATTACTTGTGTTCCTACGTGAAAGAAGATAGCCAATGCGCCTAAAATAAGGTATGGAAAACCAAAAATGTTTTTCTGATTACTATGACCGCTTTCTTTTTCGTCTGTCGCGTTCTGTTCATCCGTATTAATTTCGGGTAAGACAGAATATCGAATGACGATACCCGCTAATAAAAGTAGTATTCCTAGTATAGTGTACGGAACGATGACACGTTGTATCAGTTCGTCAAGCATAACACTTTGGGTTATAGTGTCCAGTGTACCCGATTCTATCAGGGCAAAAAGTTCGCTGTCATCAGCTTTTAGAATCAATGCGGCGAAAATGAGAGGAGAAATAATTCCGGCAAACTTGTTACATATACCCATGATACTGATACGGCGGGCAGCGCTGTCAATCGGACCAATAATGGTTACGTACGGATTAGCTGCCGTTTGCAGGATTGCCAGACCTGTTCCTATGGAGAACAAACCGATCAGGAAAATTTCGAATTGTCGAGCTAAAGCGGCTGGAACAAATATGAAGGCTCCTAATGCGGTTAACATAAAGCCATACATGATTCCTCGTTTGAAGCCTACTTTCTTTAATAGTATCCCTGATGGAACAGCCATCACAAAATAGGCAATGTAGAAAGCAAATGCTACAAAGTAGGATTCGAAATGTGTAAGTTCGCAGGATATACGGAAATAAGGAATGAGTATGGAGTTGACCCAGGATACAAATCCAAAAATAAAGAACATTCCGGCTAGAATGGCTATTGAGATGTAGTAGGTTTTTTTTTCGTTTGATAGGTTCTTATTTTTCATAGTAACTGTGTTCTATTGAGTAATTATTTAAAGCAAAAGTATGCTTTCTTTGGTTTATGGATTGATGAAAAAGCGAAAAATCATATTCAAAAAACGTATTCTTATCAAGTATTATTTTATAAAATCATTCTGTAGCTCTTTGTATATGCTTTTCATTTGCCAGACATCCATACTAATAAGAGTAGCATCTCTTCCTTGTGATTTTAGAGAAATCCCTACACTTTCTTTTTTGCCTGGATAAACTCGGGTTGTTACTACTTGTTTGTCATTAACAAAGATTTCAATAATACTTTTGTCTATAAATATATGTAACTTAAGCGTTTCGTTCGGCTTAAGATATACAGGAGCAAGTTCTGGTGCTCTGGATATTACATCCGGGAGTATGGAAGAGTGGGCGGTTTCAAGTGAAATCAAACTCCATCTTTGATTTTTCAGTGCAGGATTTGTTCTGACTAAGTCAACTCCTCTATCTTTGAAAAATTTGATAGAAGTAAATTCCTCTTTATCAGGTGAACGTAGAACATTCATTTCTATCATTGGTGAAGATTTTATATTGATCTCAGCTTTGATTTCAAGTGCATTTCCCTGTATGTTATCGATTATGATTTCTTTGTTTGCCGGTAGATGGGTCTTATCTATATGTTGATGGTGGGTACGGAGTGATTTATAATCTCCATAAGGTTGTATGTTGATTGTGTCACATTTGTCTAATGTGAGTTTTCTCGGAAGTGTTGTAATACCTCTCCAGCCGGGAGATTTTTTGCCTGTATGCATGTTATGTATAACTATAACTCCTCCTTTGCCATCACTTGTTGCGCTTGGAGCATGTACCCCTCCGGGGAGAAAAGACATGAAGTTGAAACGTCCGTGAAATGTTGGATAAAAACAATGTTCTTCTTTATCGTAGTCTCCTAATAAATACTGGCTACCGGTTGTATGGCTAAAAAATAAAAAGATGTATCTGTTTCCTATTGGCCAAAAGTATGGACATGAAGCATCCTCTCCTGGTGGTAAGAAACATTCATTTTTCATGAAGTTATGTTCGTATTTCCAGTTTTTTAAGTCTTTTGAAGAGAAAAGAGAAGTTGATCGCATCGCTTTGTTACCAGGACCTGTATTTGTCCGTCCTCCCGTCACGGCATAGTATATGCTGTCTTCTTTCCAAATGGCAGGGTCAAACACATAGTATGGCAGAGTCTCTCCTGATTTTACTCTTGGAATGGCCGGTGTTGCTACCTTTTCCCAGTTTAGTAATAACGGATCGTTGGATGTAGCCACAATATCTCCTAAGTCAACTCCATAATACATAGCTATGACTTTGTCTTTTTCGGCTAGGGTGGCACCGGAATAACACATGTTTTCCGGGCTGGGATATAAAGCTATGGGCAGATCTTTCCAGTGAATTAAATCATGACTGACTGCATGTCCCCAGTGTTGTCTAAAATCTTTAGAGGGCAAATATTGATAAAATAAATGCCAATTCCCCTGCCAATAGCATAAACCGTTAGGATCGTGCAAAATACTTTCCGGACTAGAAAAGTGATAGATTGGTCTGTAGGGGTTGTTCTTCCATTCTTCCCGGCATTCGTTTAAATATTGTACGAAAGAATCTTTTTCTAGTTCTCTTAATTGATCTTTAAGATTGTTGGAAAAGTTTTTTTGTAATATCTTTGATTTGGGATAAGATGCCTGTTGAGCATAACATCCTATTGCAAGGAATATCGTACAAAATAGAAACGTGTAAATATTAACTCTGATCATTTTTTTTGATTGTTGATTTTATCTAACTGGTTCTCCAGTCTCTTTAGGGGTAAAAGGATCTGAATAGTAGATATGATCTTTCTTATATAAATCAAATTGTTTTTTTAGACGTATATTGAAAGAATTGATATTCTTATTCATTTCTTTTGTCCATGCATTTTCAGCTAGCGCTGCTATCCGAGGAAATAGCATATAATCGAGTCTGTCCTCTGTTTCAATACGCTCTGTCCATAGATTAGCTTGTATTCCTAGTATGTTACAATTTTTAGGATATTTGACTGGTATATCTTGTGGACTGAAAGAATATACTTTCTGATAAGAGTTGCATGAAAATTTTCTCCAGTCAACCCCATGTACTTGTAAAGTGTCTTGTGCATAATCAAGATACATTGGTAATCGTGGACATAATACAATATTAAATTTTCTAGCTAATGATTTCTGGAGTTGTTCAGGTCTATTCTGTCTCCAGAAAAATACGATGGTATGTTCAGGAGATAATTGGGAATCAGCAACTTCGTCCCAAGCTGCAACTTTGTTATGAATAAGCAGAAGAGAATCAGCCATCCTTTGAAAAAAGTAATTTTCTACGTCTTTTAAATTCTTCATTTTTTCATGTTTCATCAAGTCTTGGATATCCTTGTTAGTATTCCAATCCTGATTGCCATAATGTACTTCATCTCCTCCAAGGTGGATTACTTGCGAGGGGAACAGCGCATCTACTTCTTTTAGGATGTCCGTTAAATAAGTGTATACGGAATCTTTCCCGGGATTAAAGGTATATCCAGGATATTTAGGAGAACCGCCACCGCTAAATTCCGGATATGCTTTAGAAGCTGCAGATGCATGTCCCGGCATATCGATTTCAGGTATAATGTGGATGTTTCGTTCTAGAGCATAAGTTACGATTTCTTTTATTTCTTCTTGTGTGTAGAATTGAGCAGGAGTGTATTCTTCTCCATAATTGCCGATTCCTCCTATGAGGGCTAGTTTGGGATATTTTTTTATTTCTATTCTCCAACCTTGGGAATCGGTTAGATGCCAATGGAACCTATTTAGTTTATAAAGGGCCATCCAGTTTAAAATCTGTTTTACTTTTTTTATACCCCAGAAATGACGGGCCTCATCTAACATAAAACCTCTCCAGGCATATAAAGGGTTGTCCTCTATTTCCCAGCACTCGATAGGTACAAGGGGGGCTTGTTGCGTGGATAATCTAGTTAATTGAATTAGAGACATGATACCATTTATCATTCCGCTTGGTTGTTCGGCTGTAATAGTTATGTCTTTGGTATGCATTTTTAAAGAATATCCTTCTGTTTTGAATTTATAGCCTTTCTTGAGTTTTATAATATTGTATACTATGTTTGAATTCTGAGTTTCTTTATCAGGAAGTGTGCTTACGGCGATTGAAGTATATCGGAGAAGCTCTTTCTGTAAAAGGTAAGCTTGAGGTTCAAACTCTTCGTTATATACAATAACACATCTGTTTGATAGTTGGAATGTTTCATTTATCCTACTACTGTTTTGTGGACATGGAATTAGAGGACAAGTATTCTGTCCACGTATGATGGTAGTATTTAATATGTTTCCAATGAGAAATAATATTAGAAGAATTTTATTCATGTTTTTATCGGATAAAATGAAGAATATTACAGTTTAATATAAATGAGTTAAGATTCCATTTATATTAAACTGTAATTAAAGAATGTTCTGTTATTTCGTTTCTGTTAAACTGATGTCATCTAGATTGACTAATGTTTTCAGTGTCTTTTGTGCACTGTCTATCTCCGGTACAATGTTGAAAAATATGGCACATTTTTCAAAACTTTTACCTGGATTTTTCTGGATAATATCGGGAAGATCAAAAGTGATATTATATTCTTTCCAACCTTCTGTTTTCTCTAACGTGATAACTTTTTCATACGTATAGTCTGTATTTGCGTTTGCTCCTGTTGAGGACACAATTCCCACGACTATTTTTTCTGCATGGTTTATATTTGCAGCAACATTCGTTGTACCCCAAACAAGATTTGGACGATAATAGAAAAATTGTAGTTTGTATTTTTTGCTGTCATCCAGGGATAAACGTTGTGCAACTCCCTGAAGGTGTTCTAAATTATTGGCATGACTGCTATATTTAGCTGCATCAGCATTAGCTGCAGTATAAATAACTACAGATTTGTTCCCAGAATGTGAGATTGGTGTCCCGCCACCTGCATAGGTAATAGATGTATCATCAATATAGGTAAACCAGAACCATGAGTTATTGTTACATCTATGGAACCAGACATTATCAGGAACAGTAATGGCACCATCTGCTGTAGGAAATGTTTTTTGTGCTGTAGTATCAAAGAAACCGCTAAGCCTTAGAGGGCGGACAAGTTCGTTTGTATGTACAACGGGGGCTATGGAAGATGGCTCTATCTTATCCTCAAATCCGCCATTTGTAATTAGGTTATCAGTAGCAGGCTTTTCTTCTTCGGGTAATGTCTTGTCGATAATATTTTTATGATTTTCGTAGAAAGTTTTTGTAGCCTTCATGATACCTAAGTTTTCACTATATTCGATAGGGTCATTTTTTTGGCAATTACCGATAATGACAATACCATCACATCTTCGGTACAAATATTCAAGAGCATTCAACCAGGTAGCTTCCTTGATTGGCTTGTATGCATCGGCAAAAGCTTCATAGTCTTCTGGTATAGTTCCTGTCTTGTTGAAATAATTAGTCATGATACAGGCGAATATTTTCTTGTTTGGATTGTTCCACTTAGCTTCTTCCAGAATTGCGGAGCAATCTTGTTTCCAGGTATCCAAATCGTCATTGATGATTGTAACTTCAGGATATAATACATCCGCATATTCCCTGATTCCTCTCATGGGTTCTACCGCGTATCTCTGCCATGAGTCATTTCTTTGAAAATCAGATTGAGTATAGTTGGTGACTCTGAGAGAGGTGAGACTTGTGGGACCAACACCACGATACCCGATTGTAACTTTTGAGTTATTATCTTTGAATGTGCTATATACAGTTTGGAAACGTGACATCATTGCACTATTATCTGTAGAACGGTCCGCATGCCATGTACTGATAGATATACAAACTGGATGTGTGGCATCAGTTGCTAAATTCTTGATCTTGTCGATGACAGGAGGATATACACTACCTTGCTTTTCTGTTTCGGAAACATTAGCTTCACTGATTACTGATATGGGTTGTATACCATAGCTTAATAGATTTGAAGGAGTATTCTGGAAATTTAATGAACCATATACATAGAATTCTGTAGGCTCTGATCCGCCATCATCGCCACCGCCTATCGGCTTGTCTAATTTAATGTTAGCTTTGTGCCGTTCGATAAATGTTTTTGTAGCACTATACATTGCCTGGACTTTTGTGTCATTCCACGCAACGTCAGTTTCACCATCTTCACCTTTTCCATTCGACCATATCACTGCTCCATCTAAATATGTATAACATCCTTCCAGTATCTTATCCCATTTTTCAGCAGGAATGAATTTCATATAGTCAGGATTGTTTTTGAGATTATAATATTGCGGCCAGATATATCCGATAATCTTTTTATCAGGAAATTTCTCTTTGATATATTCTACTGTCGTTTTCAAATCTTTCAGCCATTGATCTACGTCCGGAGTCATGATATATAATGAGGGATAAAGAACATCTGAAACTTCACCGGCAGAGAGCCTTCTTTCGCTGTTTTTCTTCCATAATTTAATAATCTCTTCTTCTGGTTCAGTTCTATTATATCTGAAAACATTTAAATCGCTCACAGGTATACCATAATTACCGACAGTACAACTGGGAATTTCTTTTTTAAAAGCGTCAAATACGGTTTTCAATCCGGTTTTAATTTCTTCATCGGTCTTGTTTGAATACCAAGCTTCAATGTCAGTGCTGACGGCTTGATAGTTGGATGTTTTTGTGATACTGATTTGAGTAGCAACTTTATCCATATCAATCTCTTCATTAGTTAACAAGAAAGCTTCATAAATTAAGCGTATGTTAGAGATCATATCCGATGTAAGATCCGGTTTATTTTTATAACTCATCGCATCGTAAACAACAAATTCTTTTGTTTCCGGAGTAGGTTCAATTTCCTCTTCTAAATAAGGAGGACGAATGGTGTCGTCACTACATGCAGTAATGAACAGCATGGCAGTGAATAGTAACATGGTCAACCATTTAATCTCTGATGTTTTCATATAGTTCTTGATTTTGTGATAAATTACTTAATAGCCAGGGTTGTTTTTCCAACCTCTGAGTTCGCATTGTCTTACAGGTATCGGGAAAAGATAATTCTCTTTATTAGCGTTTAATCTCGCTCCAATTGCTGCATTCTTGCCTATAGCCTCGTCTACTTTTTCTGTTCTTACCAATTGGAACCATCTTTTGAATTCAAATACATTTTCCCAGCCAAATTCATCGAATACCGCATCTGCAAATTTTTCTGGTGTTAAACCTGCATATTGATGACTTTGATCTCCAAATGCTCTGTCTCTGACTCTATTTAAACATTTATACGCAAGAGTGTTGGGGGAACCCTCTGCTTTATTGCTGGCTTCGGCATAAATTAGCAATACGTCTGCAAATCTGTAAATAGGAGTGAGACCTTCTGAAAGTGAACTACGTGTAGAGGTGTTTCCATCAATACCGTATGTTCCACAGCCTCCATAGTTCCTGTATTTCCGGATAAAAGGTGCGCCTATATCAAAGTCTTCCCAGTCAATCCGATTTCCTTTAGTATCCACGGTTGATGTAATATAGCAGAATTCTTTTCTTTTGTCATTAGGGAAGTTTTTGAAGAATACAGGATCACCTACATAGTCATACCAGCCATTTTCTTCTTTTCCAAGATAGGATATGCCGTATTGGCTTGGTAAATAAGACAGTGAATGCTGTAGTGCGAATATATGTTCAGTTTTATCCGTCTTTTTAGCGTTCATCCAAAGATCTTTATATTCACCGACCAGATCGTAAGGTCCGTTTTCGATGATATCTTTTGCAGTTTTAGCAGCTTCTGCATAATAATTTTCTTCTTTTAATGGCCATCCAGCCATGGTTATATATACGTCACTAAGCAAAGTCTTGGCGGCCCAGGTGGTTGGAGCCTGATTGTTATTGTCACGGCTTTGTAATGGTAGCAGGTTGATTGCATTACTTAAATCAGGAAGAATTATTCTTTCATAGATGTCTTTCACCGGTTTACGTGGCATATTACTACTCCCATCTATGTCTGTACTTGAGTTAGGGTCTGTAATAGCAGGAGCATCTCCCCAATATCTTACGATATAGAAATAGGATAAGGCTCTGAAGAAATAGGCTTCTCCTAAATACTTATTACTTATTTGGGTGTCGAGATTTTCGTTTTCATTGATTAGATATATTATATTATTTGCAGAGTATATTGTTTGATAAAAATATTTCCATAAATTTAGCACATCTGCATTATCTATTGGAACTTTTAGTTGATCGTCCAAAACATTCCTTACTTTGTCCAAAGCACCTGAAGTCATATCGTCACCAGCCAATGCGAGTGATGCCAACCGGCAGTTAAAGCCGAAATTTTCTCCCCATAAATCTTTGTAAAGCCCATTGGTCATGCTTTCAAGAGTTTGTTCTGTCAACTCGATGGTGGCAGGCGTTAATTTGCTTTGCGGTTCTTGCAATAAGTCTACGCAAGAAGTTAAAGAAAAACTTGTCAGAAGTATGAATATATATTTTTTCATTGTATTCTTGTATTTAGAATGAAACATTTAAGCCAAGTAGATATTCTCTTTGACTGGGATAAGTTCCCATATCAAGTCCGGGGCGTAGAGGGTTACTTATTGACAATTCAGGATCGTTTCCGGAATATTTGGTGATTGTACAAACATTCTTTATCGAAAAATATACTCTCGCTGCACTTAGATTTATTTTTGACAATAAACCTTTGGAGAAATTATAACCTAAAGTAATACTTTTCAATTTTACGAAATCTCCTTTTTCTATAAATGTAGATGATGCTACCGTTTCAGGGCTTGTTATAGCGTCCCGGTCCTTACCGAATCCGGCAATAATTGCATTCTCATTTTTGCCTGCAATCCAGCGTTCGGCTAATTCGGGGAATGGAGATAAGGAACTTGTAAGTCTGGCTCTTGGGTAATTGTAAATATCAAATCCATGAAAACCGATTAAGAAAATATTCAAGTCAAAGTTTTTATAGGTAAATGAATTATTCATTCCCCAATTGAATTTGGGTTGCCCGTTACCAATAATGACATAATCATCTGCATCTATAGTTCCACTATCGTCTTGATCAACGTATTTGTAAGAGCCGGGTCTTACTGTAGGAGAAGTTGGTTTTTTAATATCAGGGTTATTATACTCTTCGGTACTCCATACTCCCGTGGATTGAAGACCGTAGATTGCACCGATCGGTTCTCCTACAAAGTAACGATAGAATGAATTTCCCCATCCTGTGCCTATTTCCATGAAATCCGAATCTATATCTCCTAATTTTTCAATTTTAGCTTTATTGTGAGCCAATGAAATGTCGGCTTTCCAATAGAAGTCTTTTGTCGTAAGCGGAGTGATTCCCAAAGTAATTTCAAACCCCTTGTTGCTGATTTCAGCAGCGTTTCTTAGTCCGGATGATAAACCTGTATCTGCCGGGAGAACTACAGTATTAATGGCATCTTTTGTTTTTTTGTCGTAATAATCGAATGTGAATGAAATTCTGCCATTTAGAAAAGCAGCATCGACCCCATAGTTATGTTGATGTGTTTTTTCCCATTTTAATATAGGATTACCCGGGACAAGCGTATAAGCTATTTGGCCGTTTCCTATTGTTGCATTATATTGTGTATATGCCGAATAAACTGCTACTGCCTGGTTTCCGGAAACTCCATATCCATATCTTAGTTTCAATTGGTCTAAAGAATTAATATTTTTAAGGAATGATTCTTCTTTTAGATTCCAAGCCAGACTGAAAGAAGGAAAGTTATCCCATCTATGGTCGTAAGACAACAAGGAAGAACCGTCTCTTCTGAATGTTACTGTGGCCATATAGCGGTTCATTAAGACATAGTTGATTCGTCCGAAATACGATATGGCTGTTGTCTTGCTAACCTCATTGTCTTCTAGTTTGCTGGTTTCTGCCAACATCATATTTTTCCAGCCGATGCTTTCGGAAGTTAATCCTTCTGCAGTCTGCCTCATGATGTATGAACGTGATAGGCTTTCTTCTACACCAATAGTAGCGTTGATGCGATTATTTTTGTTTAGTTCCTTTGTATAGTTAAGTGTATTTGTCATGCGCCACCCCCATGAATTTGCATCATAATATGTAGCTAATGATTTTCCTTTTAGGAACCCATTCATACTTTGTTTGCTGCTTGTGGTTCCATAAAAACGGTTTCCTATATTTATTTGCTGTTCATTTCTGAATGTTAATCCGGGAATAATTTCATAACTGATATATGCCTGTAACCAGTTATTAAAAGTCATATCCTCGTTGTTATTCTTTTTTTGTTCATCAATGAAACCTATTGGATTGTAAATACCGGTATTGTCGATAGTTCCTTGGGTGAGGTTTCCTTCTTTATCATACGGAAGTACAGTTTGCGGAAATTGTTGTGCCAAAGTGAGTAGACTGTATTGTCCGGAGAAGTTATTTCCTGCAGCACTATTAATCATTCCATAAAAATTAGCTCCAAATTTTAGTTTTTTAGTGATATTAGCATCCACTTTTAAACGATAGTTCCATCTGTCATTTGTGGAATGGCCGGCAATTCCTTTATTATGAATATATTGAGTGGAAAATAAGAAGCTCATTTTATCATTTCCTCCTTTGATGCTGATGTCATGAGAATGGCTGATGGCATAATCATTGATGATATTTCCCATATAATCATAAGTATCATATCCATTGGTGAAATTAGTGATTTGTCTTTCTGTATATAGGTCTTTACCATAATATGCCTGATTCCAATCATTGGCCATACGGGCGAACTCATTTACGGGCATGATGGAAGGTTTGTCGGCTGGTGTTCCGGCAACAACATAACCATTGTAGTCTACTGATAATTTGCCCTCTTTAGGAGATTTTGTTGTAATCAAGATGACACCGTTGGCTCCTCTTGAACCATATATTGCTGTTGATGAGGCATCTTTTAGTACTTCAATAGATTTTATATCTGCGGGATTTATAGCACTGAGGTTACCACCAGGAAAACCATCGATAACGACTAATGGGCCACCGTCTGCTTTTATGGAGTTTACACCGCGGACACGTAGCGTAGGGGTAGCCCCTGCAGCTCCGGATGAGTTTACAATACTAAGCCCGGCAATGCGTCCTTGGAGTAAATCGGCTACTTGGGCCGCAGGCATTTTTTTTAGAGTCTCAGCTGCATTAATGGAAGATATAGCTCCGGTTAAGTCGGACTTTCGTTGTACTCCATAGCCAACCACTACGACTTCATCTAAATTGCTAGTTTCTTCATTCATCTTTACATTGATGACATTTCGACCTTGTATTTTAATTAGTTGTTCTTCATAGCCAATATATGAAAATCTTAGTGTTGCATTTGTGGAACTTATATTGAGAGAGTAGGTACCATTCATATCTGTGATGGTCCCATTTGATGTTCCGGTTTCCAAGATACTAACTCCAATAAGAGGGTTTCCTTGAACATCTTGTACGCTTCCTGTTATTTGCTTTCTACTCTGGGAATAAACAAAGGGAGTAAAAAGGAAAAAGAACATAAAGATGCATATCGGTAAAAAATTTATTCGTGATGCATCTCGCAGAATTTTGCTTTTCAATAGTTTTATTTTCATCTTGTATTAAATTTAAATTTGGCATTGCAGTTTATTGATTGGATATCCTAATAGTGCAAATATAGCTTGATATGTCAAGGTGTCGATTTGATTTTACGCAGACTAGTCCTCAAAAAACGTAAGTTTAATCTACTGTATTCTTCATTTCTCTTATGAATTTTAAAGTTTCTTGCCATATTGCTGTATTCGTGTCAGGTAGATTGTTGTTTATATCATGTATTATTATACCGTTACACCATTGGTGGGCGGTTTTCAATGCAGTTTTCCATTCCGTTGCTTTTATTGTATAATTGTTATTAAGCGAGGCGGTTGGCAAATATACATATATTGGTTTTCCTTCAGATTTGAATTGTGCTTCTTTTATCGTAATGTATAATTCTTTCTTCCAAGTGATTGTGTCATTATCAACGATAGGGGCATTTATGATAATGGCATCTGTGAATTTTTCCAGCTCTTGCGGAGAATTCATTGTATTTATTGCCCAACTTCCCATGTTGACATGCATATTTGAATTATGAAGCCTTAGTTTACCTAAACTTGTGGAGGGTATTTGCCATATTTGATTACCATTGTCTTTTTTTAATAGTTTGTAAATTTCTTGATAATCTGATGTATCACTCTTTTTATTAATCGGTGCAATACATATAGGCGTATTGGAGGATTTTGGAGTTTGTATGGCAAGTTGTTTCACTTTGTCTACATCAAGAACAAAAGTTTCATTGCTACAGTTTCCCAAATCTTTTTCATTAATCATTTGTATCGTCTGAACTCCATATTGGGCTAATTGGGGATGATTTGTGTTTAAATATATATTGAATTCTTGTGGAGTAGAAGTTAATATGGACAAGTTTTCTTTTTCAGGAAACACAATCTGTCTTTTGTGGGAATGGATAAAATGTTTTGTTACTTCCCAGATTTGTTGCACCCGAAGATCTTCCCAGAATACTGATTGGTCATTTTCATCAGTTCTACTTGACCATATGATACTTCCATCACAATATGTATAAGTAGCCTCTAGTATTTGTTTCCAAATGTGGGGGGAAATGAATTGTTTATAATATGGACTATCTTTTTTATCATAGTATTGGGGCCAAATATATGCTATAATTTTTTTATTAGGGTAGTGTTTTTTTATTTCTTTTACTGTTATTTGCAGATCTTTTATCCAAGATTCGATATTAGGCTCGGCAATGTAAAGAGAGGGTTGAGCTACATCTGCGTATTTGAGTGCAGCCCAACGTTTTTTATTGCTTTTTCGCCAAGTCATCAATATACTATCTTCTGACATTTTGGAATGGTAGTATCGGTGTACACATAAGGCTGTAGGAGCGGCTCCATAGTTGCCGATTGTTATGTTTGGTGAAATTTTTTGTCTAAAGTAACTAAATAATGTGTCGAATCTTTGTTCTATTTCCTGGTCTGTAAGTGAAGGCTCGTAATACCATTGTTCTATATCCGTTGAAATCATAGTTCTCGGAAATAAGGATGCAAGTTTGGCTTGTTTCTCGATTTTGTTGAAGTCAAGTATGACTTTTGAAGAATGATCGGAGTGTTTTTTTGTCAAGGTTACTTCATACATTAGATAAACAGGCTGAAGACCATAGTGACTTAAGTCTGGTTTGCCGATGTATGACATAGCATCATAAATGAGAAATTGTTTTATTTCCTGTTCCTTATTACTACAATATGCTGTGAAAATATAGCATAAAGTGAGAGAGAGCAAAATGAATCGATTGATAGTGGCTCTGCAATTAATTTTTGAGTTTTTCATAAGATATTTTTTATTATGTAATGTTTTTTGTCAACTAGTGGGACATAAATACCACTCGAAGAAATTGTAAAGGATTTCATTTGATTCGGGATCAGGATCATGTTTCGCTCTATTGGTCATCGCTACCCTGTTTTCATACCCTAGAATTCGATTAATGAGTATTGTATGATTTAGAGGTATCCATCTTTCAGGTCCGTCAGAGAAGCCTCCGGAAACAAGAAAAGGGCGGGGAGCCATAAGTGCATGAATTTCATGTAAATCATGCCCATTTTTACGTAACTGCGAATAAATTCCTTTTGCTTTAGTATATCCGTTTTTGTTCCAGGTATCTTTCCAGGGCGGAGGGTAATAGCCAAGATACCAAGGTTCCCAATAGTTGATGTATCCCCCTTTTGTTTCATCAAAAACAATACCCGGATCACTCCATGCAGCGCATGCAAATTTGTCATAGAGGCAAGATGCAAACATTGCCCATTTTCCTCCATATGAATGTCCGACAATGCCAATTTTAGTAGAGTCTACATCAGGGACTTTGGCTAATGCTTCCCATGCATTGGCAGCTGCATAGGCTAATGCTGATAGAGGTTGTAGAGAAGCATTATTGATCGTCGGATAATATATGGAGTATGTTTTTTCTTTCGTTGTTTGGGTTGTTCCTAATGACAGGGTGATAAATCCTCTTTTAGTAAGTTGATAAGCGAAGTCACGATTAGGCTTTCCATCGATTCCAATGGCAGTTTCAGGTTCATAAAAA
Organism: Bacteroides sp. BFG-606; assembly: GCF_024788145.1. NCBI lineage: Bacteria > Pseudomonadati > Bacteroidota > Bacteroidia > Bacteroidales > Bacteroidaceae > Bacteroides > Bacteroides sp. BFG-606. The sequence continues at coordinate 1,950,322 of NZ_JANUIL010000001.1, forward strand.
ACAGAAATAATAGCAGGCTTCTTCCCTCTCTTATCAGGGATTAGTAAATACCCCTCTGTTTGTTCATTAGGAACCCAATAGAAGCGGACACGATATTGATAGAAGTTCTCACGTTTAAGCGTATCTAATATTTCAAATTTTTGATTTTTAATTATAGGAGGCCATTTCCCCATTAAATTCATCCATGTGTCCTTTATTTCTTTTCGTTTTTTATTCCAATCATTTACATTCTTGATAGTGTCTCCATTATTCAGTAACAGAGGGGAACGATAATTTCCATAATTATCTTTATATATCACTGGCGGATTGAAATAATCTTTTATTTTATTCCATGCTTTTGTATTATATTGCGGTGAATTAGTTTGTTTATTCTCTATACAACTAGCAGTGCAGAACCCTATGCAGATAATTATATAGTATATAAAAAACTGTTTGGAAAATCCGAACTTTATTGTTAGCTGCATTTTCCTTTTGCATTGTTTTTGAATGGTACTTGACATTTTAGAAATTATATATAGTATATTTATTTAAGGATATAACAAAGATTGGATATAGCTAATACATTCTTCGTTACTTTGAGAGAGTATTAACTTTTATGGCAAAAGTAGGTTGTTTCTATAATAGTTTTTATAGTAAAAACGAAAAGTACTATTCAAAAAACGAAAATTAAATATGACTAGTCTTCTTTTGGCGATATTCCAGAGGTGAACAACCTTTATATTTTTTAAAGACACGCGAGATATTATTATAATCTTTGAACCCCACCTCTATTGCCAAATCGGCTAAAGACCGATCTGTCGTGAGTAATAAATCTGCCAGATGGTTACAACGACAATTCAGGATATACTGATATATAGAAGTATTCATTGCATGTTTGAATTTCACCTCAAAGTTTCTGCGGGATAACGGAATGTTGGCAAGCAAAGATTCTATCGTTAGGTCGGAACTGTAATGTGAATCTATATATTTCACCACTTCGAGAATATAAGGGTCTTTAATATTGTGTTTCTCTGTTGATTGGCGTAATTCGATGCGGATGGGGTTGATAACAATATTGAAAGTGCCTTCATGTTCCTTCTTTATTTGTTGGTGGATGAGTCTGCCGATAGAATAGCCTCCTCTTTCTACTTCAAGCTCTATGGATGAAATAGGCGGGTCGGAAATATTACACATTAGTTCGTCGTTATCTACACCCAATAGAGCGATTTCTTCCGGGATATGAATGTTGTTCATCCGGCAAGTTTCAGAAATGAACAGGGCATGTGCATCATCACAACAGAATAAGGCGACAGGCTTGGGAAGTTCCTGTAACCACTGGCTTACTTCCATTCTTATCTCGTCTTCCTGCTTATCCGATTCGAAACTGAAAAATTCGCCTCCGATACGTTTTACCTCCTGCCGATAACCTTCGCAGCGTTCGTCAGACCATACGACTCCTTTAACACCGAAATAAGCAAAATTGCGAAACATTCTTTTGGCAAAAAACTGGGCTGCCATTCTTCCCGTACCTTTATAATCACCTGTCAGGTTGGAGTAAGTAACACTTCGGTGATGATAGTTTTGTAGCACTACCGGAATATTCAACTCTTTCTGCAAATCGATCGTGTCGTTATTCCATTGACCAATAATGGCATCCGCTTTCCATTCTTTCGCCCATTTCAGAATACCTTGTTCCCCATACATCGCGCTATAATAAGAAGGTAGCCGATAAAAGAGCCAGGGGCCGTTTTCTTTGGAGTATTGGACAAGTCCCCGTAGCAGTTTCCTGTCAAATTCGCTTGAATAGTCTATCAATAGAAGAATCTTAATCATAGTTCTATGTTTTTCTTTAGTATAATGTAGGGATGCACAAATATAGAAGAATTCTTTTGTTCTCTCGCAATAAAGACTTAATTTTGTTGCAGCCAACACTTATCTGACACCCGGGTCTCATGAGCACTGACACCCGGGTGTTGGTATGTTTGACACCCGGGTCTCAATGGTGTTGGCACCCGGGTGTCAGATAGAACACGAGTATAAACGAAAAAAGAAAGGAGTATAGACGATGGCAGTACCTTATGTAGTGAGAAAAAAAGCCGATTTAACATCGGGAGAAAGAAAAGAATTATGGTATGGTGTACCCAAAAAACTGATAGATCCGATTCGGAATAGAGAATTTGCTGAGTACATGGAAAAACGGAGTGGATTTCATCGCGGGCAGATAGATGGTATATTGACGGAAATGGTTGATGCTATCCGTAGTCTGTTGTCTATCGGACAGCCGGTTACTATCGAAGGACTTGGCACATTCCATACGTCACTGACCAGTCCGGGATTTGAACGCCCCGAACAGGTAACTCCGGGAAAGGTGTCCGTATCACGTGTCTATTTCGTGGCTTGTCCTGAATTTAGCCGGGAAGTGAAAAAAATGAAATGCATGCGTATTCCTTTTAATCTGTATATACCCGAAGAGATGCTGACCAAAGAAATGAAGAAAGCGGACTGGGAGCAGGAGCGAGAAGAATATGACCGTATGGTGGCACCGGAAATCGGTGAAGAAGTTCAGGAATAAGATAAATTAATACCCTCCCTGTCTTATTTATGAGATAAATCCCTATCTTTGTGGCACTTTTTACGAAAAAAGCAAATTCAAATTAATAGATATAGAAAAGAAAATGGCACAAGAAGACGTTTTTAAGAAGCTTGTATCGCATTGCAAAGAGTATGGTTTCGTATTCCCTTCGAGCGATATCTACGACGGACTAGGCGCTGTGTATGACTACGGTCAGATGGGCGTTGAATTGAAGAATAACATCAAGAAATACTGGTGGGACAGCATGGTGCTGTTGCACGAGAACATTGTCGGTATCGACTCTGCCATCTTTATGCACCCTACTATCTGGAAGGCTTCCGGACACGTAGACGCATTCAATGACCCTTTGATTGACAATAAGGATTCTAAAAAACGTTATCGCGCTGACGTACTGATTGAAGATCAGTTGGCAAAGTATGACGATAAAATCAATAAAGAAGTAGCGAAAGCTGCCAAGAGATTCGGTGAATCTTTTGATGAGGCTCAATTCCGTTCAACTAACGGACGGGTATTGGAACATCAGGAAAAACGCGACGCACTTCACACTCGCTTTGCTAAAGCTCTGAACGATGGTGATTTGGAAGAATTACGCCAGATCATTATTGATGAAGAAATCGTATGCCCGATCTCCGGTACTAAGAACTGGACAGAAGTTCGTCAGTTCAATCTGATGTTCTCTACTGAAATGGGTTCTACTTCCGAAGGAGCAATGAAGATTTACCTTCGTCCGGAAACTGCACAGGGTATTTTCGTAAACTACCTGAATGTACAGAAAACAGGCCGCATGAAAGTTCCTTTCGGTATTGCACAGATTGGTAAGGCTTTCCGTAACGAGATCGTTGCCCGGCAGTTCATCTTCCGTATGCGTGAGTTCGAACAGATGGAAATGCAGTTCTTCGTAAAACCGGGAACAGAACTCGACTGGTTCAAGAAATGGAAAGAAATCCGTTTGAAATGGCATAAGGCACTTGGCTTCGGAGATGCAAGCTATCGTTATCACGATCACGATAAACTGGCTCATTACGCAAATGCCGCTACTGACATCGAGTTCCTGATGCCGTTCGGATTCAAAGAAGTAGAAGGTATCCACTCTCGTACTAACTTCGACTTGTCTCAACATGAGAAGTTCTCCGGCAAGAGTATTAAATACTTTGATCCGGAACTGAACGAGTCTTATACTCCGTACGTAATCGAAACTTCTATCGGTGTTGACCGTATGTTCCTTAGTATCATGAGCGCATCTTATTGCGAAGAACAGCTGGAAAATGGTGAAAGCCGTGTTGTTTTGAAATTGCCTGCTGCTCTGGCTCCGGTGAAACTGGCAGTTATGCCGTTGGTAAAGAAAGACGGTCTGCCTGAAAAAGCCCGTGAAGTTATTGACAGCCTGAAGTTCCACTTCCATTGTCAATATGACGAAAAAGATAGTATCGGTAAGCGTTATCGCCGTCAGGATGCTATTGGTACTCCGTACTGTGTAACAGTCGATCATCAGACATTAGAAGATAATTGTGTGACATTGCGTAACCGCGATACCATGCAGCAAGAGCGTGTCGCTATCTCTGAACTGAATAATATCATCGCAGACAGAGTAAGCATCACTTCTCTATTGAAAACTTTACAATAAACCTTTGACGAATGAGTAAAAAGATCTATTTATTCTCCTTAGTATTGCTGGCTCTTGCGTTCACTGCTTGCAGTGAAACGGAAGAGACGAGTCGTTATGATAATTGGCAGGCACGTAGTGTGGCTTTTATAGACTCGATCGCTAGTGTGTATGATAGTCCTGAAAATCAGGCTTTAGCTAAGAATGATCCGGAGAAACTTTATCGTTATCAAGATGAGGTAACTGGTCAATGGATATATGTTAAGAAGGTGAAAAAAGGGACGGGCAAAGAGGTGCCTCAATATACTTCTACAGTAAGTGCACATTATCGTATGTCTTATTTCAATGGAGATGTAGTTCAACAGACTTACACAGGAACAGAACCTACAGACTTTGATTCTCCGGCAAATTTTACTTTGAATGGTGTTATTTCCGGCTGGTCTTATACGCTGATACATATGGTAGTTGGTGATTTTTGGACTTTGTATATTCCTTATCAAAGTGGATATGGCTCAAGCACTAATGATGGTAATCTGCAAGCTTATTCGGCATTAGTATATAATGTTAGATTAGAGAAGATTGTAGAGAGATAATCTTATAACAATATAATAAATATAAATAAGGTGTTGTATCGTTTAGATGCAACACCTTATTTTTTATTTATCTCAATAGCAGAATTTACTTTTTCATTTTTCTACTATATATTTCTTTCCTGAATTTATTTTATACTACTCTCCCTAATCTGCAGATGTGTCGGAATTGTAACCTGTTTGATTGTCTTATTTCCTTTAATCTGATCTATTAATAGTTGGCAGGCAGTTTCTCCCATTTTATAGGTTTGATGCGAAACGGCAGATAATTTAGGTTCTACGTAATTGGCATGCTGCTCGTCGGTATATCCGATAATAGCAATGTCATTCGGTATACGAAGTCCACGGCTTTTGATAACTTCCATAGCTGCAAAAGCCAGCGTATCATTCATGGCAAGGATAGCATCAGGAGGTTGGGGGAGAGATAACAGTGTCTCTGTGGCAATCTTCCCCTCTTCATAATCAATCTTCCGGCAAACGACTAACTCTTTTTCGATAGGAATCCGATTTTCGCGTAGAGCTTCCAGATAACCGTGCTTTCTTCTCTTTACAATATCCAAGTGATTCGCTCCTCCGATAAAGGCTACCCGTTTGCTTCCATTATCGAGGAGATGTTGCGTTGCCATTTGTGCAGATTGCACTCCGTCCGCTACCACTGAAGAAAATTGGTCGGTCAAACAAACGCGGTCGAATAGGATAAGTGGCATATTGATGTTTTTCAAGGCGGATAAGTGGGAAAAATCGGTTGTTTCTTGAGACAGGCAGGCGATAATACCCTCTACCCGCATATTCACCAGATTCTCAATATTCCTTTTTTCATGTTCGTACGACTCATGCGACGTGGTGATAATCACGAAATATCCGTTGGCAATGGCCATATTTTCTATTCCGTTCAGAATAGATGCAAAGAAATGAGTCACAATATCCGGAACTACTACTCCGATGATGCGCGGTGCATTCTTCCGTAAGCTCATGGCAAAAGGATTGGGACGGTAGTTCATCTCTTTGGCCAGTTCTTTTGCTTTGGCACAAAGTTCACGACTGATCTCCGGACTGTCTTTCAGTGCTCTGGATACAGTGGGAATCGATACCCCCAGTGCTTGGGCGAGATCTTTGAGTGAAGTATGTTTCCGGTTTTCCATTTGAAAGTCTGTAACTTAGATTCTTTTTACAAAGAAAGCACATTCCCGGAAAATTAAAAACATCTGAAGCAATCTTTTTTACGTAAACCGTTACGTTGGTTTTTCGACTGTTCTCTGCTGCACTGAAACCATTCCTTACCTACTTTTGTCACATACAAAATGATTTAAAACCTAAAAGTTATGCAATACCATGAAATCGGAAAAACAGGGATGAAAGTGTCATCTCTTAGTTTCGGAGCTTCTTCCTTAGGAGGAGTTTTCCATGATTTGAAAGAAAAAGAAGGCATTCAGGCCGTGTTCACAGCTGTTGAATCGGGAATGAACTTTATAGATGTCTCTCCTTATTACGGACATTACAAAGCAGAGACAGTTTTAGGAAAAGCACTGAAAGATCTTCCCCGCAATCGCTATTATCTCTCTACCAAAGTGGGACGCTATGGAAAGGACGGAGTGAACCTGTGGGATTACTCTGCAAAACGTGCGACGGAAAGTGTGTACGAGAGCATGGAACGCTTGAATATAGATTTTATCGACCTGATTAATGTGCACGATGTGGAATTTGCCGATTTGAATCAAGTGGTCAATGAAACACTGCCGGCTTTGGTCGAGTTGCGTGAAAAAGGTGTGGTAGGTCACGTAGGAATTACTGACCTGCAACTGGAAAACTTGAAATGGGTCATCGATCATTCACCCAGCGGTACGATTGAATCTGTACTTAGCTTCTGCCATTACTGCCTGTGTGATGATAAATTAGCAGACTTTCTGGACTATTTTGAATCCAAAGAAATCGGTGTGATTAATGCTTCTCCGCTTTCAATGGGATTGTTGAGTGAACGTGGTGTTCCTGTCTGGCATCCGGCTCCCCAACCATTGGTAGAAGCTTGCCGTAAAGCCATGGAACATTGCAAGGCAAAAAACTATCCGATAGAGAAACTGGCTATGCAATTTTCCGTCAGCAATCCCCGTATAGCAACGACTTTGTTTAGTACGACTAATCCGGAGAATGTGAAAAAGAACATCGCTTTCATCGAAGAACCTATTGATTGGGAACTCGTTCGGGAAGTGCAGGAGATTATCGGAGAACAGAAACGGGTAAGCTGGGCAAATTCATAAAACAGAATCATTTGTATGGACTATACAATTATTGATGCGCACGCTCATCTGTGGATAGAGCAGAACACGGTAGTAGATGGTTTACCCATTCGTTCTTTACAGAATGGACGTTCGGAATTTATGGGAGAGATTCGCCAGATGCTTCCTCCTTTCATGGTGAATGGGGTGAATGATGCGGAGACGTTTCTTTCGAATATGGATTATGCGCAGGTAGCTGCCGCAGTCATCACGCAAGAATTTATTGATGGAATTCAGAATGATTATCTGGCAACAGTAGAGGAACGTTTTCCCAATCGTTTTATTGTTTGCGGCATGTGTGAATTCCGTAAACCGGGATTTCTGAATCATGCCAAGGAACTTATTGATAATGGCTTTAAGGCAATCAAGATTCCGGCACAACGGCTATTACTGAAAGAAGGAAGAGTGATGCTGAACAGTGAAGAGATGATGGATATGTTCCATTATATGGAAGATAAGGACGTTCTGCTTTCTATTGATTTAGCCGACGGAGCCACACAGGTTCCTGAAATGGAGGAGATTATTCAGGAATGTCCGGATTTGCGGATAGCTATCGGACACTTCGGAATGGTGACACGGCCCGACTGGAAAGAGCAAATCCGTCTGGCACGTCATTCCAATGTGATGATTGAATCCGGTGGAATCACCTGGCTTTTCAATGACGAGTTCTATCCTTTTAAAGGAGCCATAAAAGCCATCCGTGAAGCGGCAGATCTGGTAGGAATGGAAAAACTGATGTGGGGCTCGGATTATCCGCGTACCATCACAGCGATCACCTACAAAATGTCTTATGATTTTGTGGTGAAGTCTTCTGAATTGACGGAAGAGGACAAAAGACTCTTTTTAGGAGAGAATGCCCGGAATTTCTATGGATTTACAGATCTCCCCGTGCTTCCTTACATCAAGAACATGTCCGAATGATTGAGAAAACAATCTTATCGTGAAACTATATTTATACCATGAAAAAGAATACATATACAATACCCTTAGCTTTGGTTTTCTGCCTTTTCTTCCTGTGGGCGATAAGCAGTAATCTGCTTCCTACGATGATCCGGCAATTAATGAAGACCTGTGAACTGAATACCTTTGAGGCTTCTTTTACAGAGACAGCCTATTGGCTTGCCTACTTTATTTTTCCTATTCCGATAGCTATGTTCATGAAACGATATAGTTATAAAGCGGGAATTATATTCGGACTTATCCTGGCTGCTATCGGAGGTTTGCTCTTTTTCCCTGCTGCCATGCTAAAAGAATATTGGGCTTACCTTTGCATCTTCTTTATCATTGCCACCGGAATGTGCTTTCTGGAGACGGCTGCCAATCCGTATGTAACAGTGCTGGGTGCCTCTGAAACGGCTCCCCGCCGATTGAATCTGGCACAGTCTTTCAATGGACTCGGAGCCTTTATCGCTGCCATGTTCCTAAGTAAACTCATCCTTAGTGGGAATCATTACACACGGGAAACGCTTCCTGTAGATTATCCGGGTGGTTGGCAAGCCTATATCCAACTGGAAACAGATGCCATGAAACTTCCTTATCTGATATTGGCCTTACTGCTCATTGCCATAGCCGTTGTATTTGTCTTTTCAAAGTTGCCGAAGATTGGAGATGAAACAACCTCTTCAGATGCAATGGTGACTGATGCTAAGAAAGAAAAACTGATAGACTTCGGAGTATTAAAACACTCGCATCTTCGTTGGGGAGTGATTGCCCAATTCTTTTATAATGGCGGGCAGACAGCCATCAATAGTCTTTTCCTGGTCTATTGCTGCACCTATGCAGGATTGCCGGAAGATACGGCTACCACTTTCTTCGGACTCTATATGCTGGCTTTTCTTTTGGGGCGTTGGATTGGTACAGGCTTGATGGTGAAATTCCGTCCTCAAGATATGCTGTTGCTCTATGCCCTGATGAATATCCTCCTGTGCGGAGTGGTGATGATATGGGGAGGAATGATCGGACTATATGCGATGCTGGCTATTTCGTTTTTTATGTCCATTATGTATCCCACTCAATTCTCATTGGCTTTAAAAGGACTTGGAAATCAGACGAAGAGCGGTTCGGCCTTTCTTGTAATGGCGATCGTTGGTAATGCCTGTCTCCCGCAGTTGACAGCTTATTTCATGCATGCCAATGAGCATATTTATTATGTGGCTTATTGCGTGCCGATGATTTGCTTTGTCTTCTGTGCCTACTATGGCTGGAAAGGTTATAAAGTAATCGATTAATAAAATTTTATCAAATACATATCAAATGAAAGCAGTTCAAATTATCAATCCCTCCGAAATGAAGGTGGTTGAACTGGAAAAACCGACCGTTGGAGCCGGTGAAGTATTAGTAAGAATCAAGTATGTTGGTTTTTGTGGTTCCGACTTGAACACATTCCTGGGTAAAAATCCGATGGTGAAATTGCCTGTGATACCGGGACATGAAGTAGGAGCAGTCATTGAGGAAATCGGCCCGGATGTTCCGGCGGGTTTTGAAAAAGGTATGAATGTGACCTTGAATCCGTATACCAACTGTGGAAAATGTGCTTCTTGTCGTAATGGCCGTGTTAATGCCTGCGAACATAATGAAACATTAGGCGTGCAACGCAATGGAGTGATGTGCGAATATGCTGTATTGCCTTGGACAAAGATTATTCCGGCAGGTAATATCTCTTCTCGTGACTGTGCCTTGATCGAACCGATGAGTGTCGGTTTTCATGCCGTATCTCGTGCACAAGTAATCGATAATGAATTTGTGATGGTGATTGGTTGTGGTATGATTGGTATTGGTGCCATTGTACGTGCTGCTTTGAGAGGTGCAACGGTAATCGCTGTTGACCTGGATGATGAAAAGCTGGAACTGGCGAAAAAGGTAGGCGCCTCTTATGTGATTAACTCCAAGACAGAAAATGTGCACGAACGGATGCAGGAGATTACAGAGGGATTGGGCGCTGATGTCGTGATTGAAGCTGTTGGTAGTCCGGTGACTTATGTAATGGCAGTAGATGAAGTCGGTTTCACAGGACGGGTGGTTTGTATCGGCTATGCTAAGAGTGAAGTTGCTTTTCAAACGAAACTCTTTGTTCAGAAAGAACTGGATATTCGTGGTTCCAGAAATGCCTTGCCGGCAGACTTCCGTGCAGTCATCAATTATATGAAAGAAGGAAATTGTCCGGTAGAAGAGTTGATTTCGAAAGTTGCCAAACCTGAAGGAGCTTTAGAAGCTATGCAGGAATGGGCGGCTAATCCGGGGAAGGTATTCCGTATTCTGGTGGAATTCTAAACTCTTGTCCATATTGATTGTAAAAAAGATGAAAGGTTTCATGCTTTTCATCTTTTTATCGTCTGCTATCCCTCAATTAATTCATGAAACTCTAGAAACTCTGGATATGAAAGACTATATATATTGAATTCAATATATATACCACTTAAATAGGTTGCAAGTTCTCCAGAAAGCATCTTTGCACTACTTCCTGTAATATATATTATTGTCTTCGTTGAGTAATAGAGAATGTATTACCTTTTTGAATTCGGGAATGCCTTGTATTTCATCAATAAAAATATAGTTCCTCTCTTTTTCTTTATTTTGAGAAGTAATGTAAGAATGTAGGCCTTGTGCTGTTTGCAGTGAACTGAAAGCGAAATCTTCCAGATTAATATAGATAGTATTGGCATTTGGCTCTTTATTTAGAATTTCTTCAATCAGCTGATATAGCAGGAAGCTTTTACCCACACGTCGTTGCCACGTTAATACTTTAGCTACAGATTTCTGCATGAAGGGTTCTATTTGTTCAACATACCCTTTTCTTTTTTTGAGTATTCTGGAAAACTTTATCATTCTAAGAACTTTAATTATACTTTAAACTTTCCGTGAGTTTCGTGTAAGTTTGAAGTATAATTAAAACTTTTAGGGGATGAATGCTATCGTTTATAACCGCTGATGATAGGCGTCAATCGCTTTTTTAACCGAACCGTATAACAGCAACAATTTTTGTGCATGGTCATGCTCTAATCCCAATTCCTCCATAATCATTCTGGTTCCTCTTTCCACTAGTTTATGGTTACTAAGCTGCATATTTACCATCTTATTTCCTTTCACCCGTCCGAGTTGAATCATCACCGACGTACTAATCATGTTCAGAATCATTTTCTGTCCGGTGCCTGATTTCATTCTCGAACTTCCCGTGACATATTCCGGACCGACAATCATTTCGATGGCGACATCTGCTTCTGCCGCCATCGGAGAATCCGGATTGCTGGTGATGCAACCTGTCAGGATGCCATACTTGCGAGCTTCCCGCAAGGCACCGATTACATAAGGAGTAGTGCCCGAAGCAGCAATGCCAATCACGGTGTCTTTGGGGTTGATATGATATTCCGTAAGTTCTTCCCATCCCCGGTTCATATCGTCCTCGGCACCTTCTACCGGATTGCGCAGGGCGGTATCTCCACCGGCTATCAATCCGATAATCCAGGTAGGAGGCATTCCGAATGTCGGTGGTATCTCCGAAGCGTCCAGCACTCCCAAGCGGCCGCTGGTACCTGCGCCCATGTAAAAGATACGTCCACCCTGTTTCATGCGGGGCACAATCTGGTTGACGAGCAGTTCGATCTGTGGAATGGCTTTTTGAACGGCTAACGCTACCTTTTGGTCTTCCCGGTTAATGTCTTCTAATATTTCCCGTACGGACTTCTTTTCTAAATTGTCGTAGAGCGACGATTGTTCGGTTATCTGCATATTGGTAATGGCGATTGACTAAAAATACAAATTACAAGGATTGAGATGAAGCGGTATGATATAAAATTAATCCCTCCATCGGACTTTGCAGAATCTTTCCAATTCTGATTCCTGTCTCTTGTGCAGCTTCTTGTAATATCTCCCTGTAGCAGTGAGCCACTGATCCGATAAAGTGTATAGGATACTGCGTGTAATCATATTGCATTACGTTTCTTCGGAAGAAAGCAATAAAACTGCCAAGCACTAATTGTCTTATCCCCGGCTCTTCCAGATGTTGCGTTATAAAAGGTGACAGACTTGCCAGAAAACGATTCGGGAAGGGCTGACGGTAAACCCGGTCGATGATTTCGGGAGCTGTCAGGTCGAATTGTTTTAGAAATGCTTCTTTGATGGCAGGCGAAAGTTGATTCTTCAGAATGTCTCCCACCAGTAATTTGCCAAGGACGGCTCCACTTCCCTCGTCTCCCAGGATAAAGCCTAAAGGAGAGATGTTGTTGACAATCTCTTTTCCATCATAGAAACAGGAGTTGGAGCCTGTTCCCAGAACGCAGGCAATGCCTGCTTCATGGCCGCATAATCCACGGGCAGCAGCCAACATATCCGAGTAGGCTTTGATATTTCCGACAACAGGTAAACTGTCGGCTATCGCCCGGCGGAGAACGGGAGCTTTTTCGGGTGTACAACCTGCACCGTAAAAGTAAACGGAATTGATGGTCCCTTCCGGCAATTGTGGCAGGAGGGAATGTGTCAGCTCTTGCTGAATTTCTTCTTCTGACTGGAAGAAAGGGTTAAGCCCTTTCGTTCCAATCCGTTTGATAGGTGTGCCGTTGAGGATGACACACCAGTCGGTCTTGGTAGAACCACTATCTGCAATAAGTATCATATCTTGATGTATCTTTTTAATGTATTAAGTTATTCAGTAAGTAAGTTCATTGTTTCTTTCCAAAAGAATCTTCCAGCCGGTTACGAATCATTAGTGCGGCAATAATACCAGGCAGAGTACAGATACAAACCCATATAAAGAAATGAGTATATCCGATATGTTCCTGTATCCATCCTGCCGGCATGCCCGGAAGCATCATTCCAAGTGCCATGAATCCGGTTCCGATGGCATAGTGGGCAGTTTTGTGTTCACCCTCCGCAATATAAATCAGGTAAAGCATGTAAGCGGTAAAGCCGAAGCCATACCCTAGTTGTTCGATGGCTACGCAACTGGCAATCAGTATTGTATTGTCCGGAGTAGTGGCTGCCATCCACACATATAATAGGTCGGGAATATTGATGGCTAATGCCATGGGCAATATCCACTTCTTGAAACCGTCACGGGAAACGAGAAAACCGCTGATAATTCCTCCCAGTAGCAAAGCTACGACACCTATGGTCCCGTAGATCATTCCGACTGTTGTCGTAGATAGGGACAGACCTCCTTTTTCAGCGGTATCCAATAGAAAGGGGGAAGCTATTTTGGCTAGCTGCGATTCTCCCAATCGGTAGGTGAGCAGGAAAAAGAACATGAGACCCAGGTGTTTCTTTTTGAAGAAAGTGACAAAAGTCAGAAGAAAGTCTTCTAATAGCTTACCTGCTGTGAGTCCGGGACGTTTGACATCGGAATCGGGATGGGGGGAGGATAAAGCGATGGTACAAAGTAAGAGCCAGGAATAATCCGGCCAGGAGGTAAAAAGTGATGCTCCATGCCAGAGGGATATTGCCTTGAGAGGTTTCCAACCATCCTGCCAGCATGACGAGAATACCTTGCCCGAAAATATTGGCGAGTCGGTAGAATGTGTTTCGGATGCCTACAAAGAAAGATTGTTCCTTGTTGTTGAGTCCGAGCATATAAAAACCGTCTGCTGCGATGTCATGCGTAGCCGAACTGAATGCCAATAACCAAAAGAAAGCAAGAGTGAATTGTACGTAATGTGTCGTTGGAATAAAAAAGGCGATGCCTGCAAATCCGGCGGCGATGAACCCTTGCATGGTGATAATCCAGGAACGTTTCGTTTTTACCAGATCGACGAATGGACTCCATAACGGCTTGATAGTCCAGGGAAGATAAAGCCAGGAAGTGTATAAGGCTATTTCGGTATTGGATAATCCCAGACGTTTGTACATGATGACGGCAATAGTCATTACCGCTACATAAGGCAATCCTTCTGCAAAATAGAGGGTTGGAATCCAACTCCAGGGATTTCTTTTTATAGTGGGTGTTGTCATGGCATTCGTTCGATTTTATTTATATTGTTTTTCAAGTGTACTACCGGGGTAATAGTGGGATAGTATTTCTTCATACTTATAACCTTGTTCTCCCATCACGGCGGCACCGATTTGGCAAAGTCCCACTCCGTGTCCCCAGCCGGCTCCGGTGAGGATAAATCGGGAAGGAAATTCATCTCCGTACTCCTTGTCTACTACAAAGGCGGAACTGTAAAGATGGGAAGTCGATAGAGTGCGGCGTATCTCCAACTCTTTTCCAATGATGAGTGTCCGTAAGGTTCCTACAATCTTTAGCCGGACAAGACGTCCGGATGTTCCCCGTTCTACAGGAATTAAATCAATGATTTGTCCGAAATCAATCCCTGAACGTTGATGAATCAGCTTTGAAAGCTCCTGTTGCGAATAACTGACTTTCCAACGATAGAAGTCTGCAGTTTCCTGATCGTAGTTGTTTAATACTTGACTTAGGATTTTCTTATCCTGCGTGTTACAGAAAGCAACAGGCGAGGTACGTATCCATTTATCAGCTTCCGTCTCTATGGTCAAATCGGGAAGTCGTTTTTCAGTCTTGCTATCCCGTTGTCTGATTAGATAAGGATGCTTTACGTTTTCCCAACAATTTTGGAACTCTTCAAAAGCTCCGCCACAACATTTAGAGAAACGGGCATCACAAATTGCTCCTTTATACATCAGTACTTCCCCCCGCGTGGCGGAGACTGCTTCGATGGCTTGTGGTGTTGAGGCTCGTGTAATTCCCTGATAACGCTGGCAATGATCGTCTGCACATACATCGAAATTCTTATGTGCTTCATGGTCATACCATTTTATAAATTGAGAATTGAGAATTGAAAATTGAGGATTGGCTGCGCTGTTTGACGGCATCGTATTTTTTAATTTATCATTCTCAATTCTCAATTTATTAAGTAACCAGCTTCGGGAGATGACAGCGTGAGCCTTTAGTAGTTCTAAAGAAGCTGTTGCGCTCATCTCTGATGAAATGACACTGGTGAGATATTCTTCAATGGAAATCACATTGATAGCGGTTAGTTGTTCTCCTTCGATGATAATTTTTAATTCCCCTTTGAATTTTTGGACTTCTTTGCGTTCCCAATGGAAGTTGATTCCGATGGTCACATCTTTCAGTTCAAAGAAAGCATGTGCATTTTGTTGGGAAGTGAAAGATAATTCATTATATTCTTTCCCTTGCCAATGAATCTTTCCATTCTGATAAATAACTTTCTGTGTTCCGGAAATTTCCGTTCCGACAGAAGAATTAAATTTCACCGGGAAAGAGAATTCAACCTCTTTCCCGGAAAGGATACCAACACTTATTAGAGGGATTTGCATACTATTTTATTGCTATTCCTTTTTGAATAATTGATCGCATAGAGTATTTAACTGTTGGGGAGATAAACTTATCTCCTTGTAAATCTCTGTGAGTTGTTGGGCGTTTAATTTATCCATGTCTTCTTCTCTGACAATCGGGAATATGCCACCCATTTCTGCAACAGCCGGACTTATTAATAGCCCTTTTTCATTTGGGGTATAATAGCAAACGGGACGATGTTTTGAGCGTAGGAAAATGATGCAATTCCATACTTCTACTTCGTCACCTCCGAAATGGCTGATTTTATCAAGGCCATACCAGGTTATCATGTTGATTAAAGGTTCTTTATCCGAATAAATGGCGGAAAGATTTTTGTAGACCTTTTCAAATTGTTGCATTAATTCAACTTTCAGGCTTGATGTAATACCTATGCAAGTTGTAAATAAATCGTCTACATAAGTTGTTACGCAGTTTCCATTTTCTAATATATCCGTCAAGAAATTCAGCTCAAAAGGATTAGTCAGTTCTTCTTCTTTTCCTGCTGCCTGGAAATGCATGTGGTCAGGGGCGGAAGCACCGCACTCCGGTCCGTTATAGAGTATATAGAACTCGTCCAGATTTTCAGCTAAGTGAAGCATATCTTCAAAACGTCCTTTCATGCTTTGTGGAGTATGTTCCTTGTCGATGATTGTCAAGTGACGCTGAAAAATGGGGTAAGGATTGAGGCATACCTCATAATGTCCGAATGGTAGATATGTTTGCTCTGCGGGGCGGTTTTTCCCGCATAAGAAACAAGGTCTTTCTTGGATAGAATGACTATCTGTTTTTGCCATGGTCGAGAGGATGCGTTGAGGATTTGGGAAAATTATAACTTTCATCTCTCTGTCTTCTTTCTTCAGCTTCAATACTTTTTTCTTTTCCAGATTTTCTTCCAACGCTTCATAGTTCCTTTTCGCAAGTTCCCAGTTTTCTTTTTGGTTTTCTATCATTTCTTCTACAAGTTCCTGAAACTCTTGATCGATAGTATGCATCTGGATTCTGCTCTTAATTTCCCATGTGCGGATTCGGTCTTTGTAGAAGTTGTTCCGATTGATCTTTTCTGTGCTTAATGCGGCGTCGGAGTTACCTTCCCAACGGCGACAGAGGTATATTACATCATAGATACGTCCGATCTTATATTCCCGTGAGATTCGTAATCCTATGGCATAATCTTCTCCATAGCTGGTATTCGGCAATTTGATATCACGAAGAATAGGAGTGTAGAAAGCTCGTGGAGCACCCAAACCATTGATACGTAGAGCGTTGTTCTTTCCATTTTCCGGTGTCCACTCTTTGTGATCAATAATACCGGGGGCTATTTCGTTTAGCTGGAAGTCGGTCATTAGATAAGTGCCTATTACCATTGCGCAACTTTCCTTATAAAAAGTATCTACGACTTTCTGTAAAGTGGATTCGTCTTTGTATAAATCGTCACTGTCTAACTGTATGGCGAACTTTCCACATTTTTCGTGATGTATACCTTTGTTCCAACAACCTCCTATGCCTAAATCATTCTCTTGGGGAATGATATGGATCAATTTCTTATCGGTACTTAGTTCCTGGAGTATTTCCGTCGTTCCATCGGTGGAATGATTGTCGATAACAATAATGTTAAAAGGAAAAGTGGTCCGCTGGTTTAAAGCCGAGTTGACAGCATCACGGATGGTATGAGCACGATTGCGCACAGGGATGATGACAGATGCCTCGAATTCAAAGTTTTCGCTGTGAAGATTTACAGGCCGTGAAGAAGTAGGCATGAAATAAGCATCAATACATTTCAGGTATTCGGTGCAGGCAGCTTCCATTTCAATTTGTACTTCCCGATTTTTGGGGTTTACATAGTCGAATTGTTTCTCTCCGCTTTTCCTGGTATCTGTTTCAATTTCGGTGTATAGATATTCATTGATGTGCACAATTGAATATTTGTAAGAAATGAATAGACGCATAGCATATAGTCCTGCGTATTCGTACTCTTCACGCAAAGCATTTGCTATTTTAGTGAAGGCAGAAGAACTGAATAGAAGCATAGAGCCGAAGTCGAAATCATCCCGGACGCTTCCTAATTGGTAGTCAATGACAGGTGCTTGTTTAAGTTCTCCGTTAATCAGCTGATAGTGGTCGGCATAAACTATTCCATTCTTTTTATCGTTCTCCATGATTTGCACCATGCGTTCCAAGGCATACAGTCCCAGTTTTAATGGAGTTTGTTTCAAGTAGAACAGAGTATATTCCGAATTGGCATTGGCTGCAATTGTTTTCATTGTGTCTGTGGAATAGAACCCTTTAACAGAGAGATATTCACACCCCGGAAGAGCTTTCTTGCCGGGCGCCGAACCTAATAAATAGATTTTATTTACTAGCTCTGACGCTTGTAGTTCTTTCACTGTCTGCATGATATCTTCCGGGGTGCCGAAAGGTATGAAGCAATTAATTTTCTTCTTCATCTTGATTTTAATATTAAAGAACTGTCGTATTGTCCATAGTTGATTTCTTTCGAATGAGGAAGCAAAGTCCGATGAAAGTAAATGCAGCGTTAAATAATAGCAGCTCGTAACTAATTTGGTAACCGTTGAACCATGCTTCCGAATTTCTTTGCAGGATATAGCAAAGAATAGGAGAAGCGATAGCTACCAACGGAATATATTTATCATAAACTTGTTTCTTGGTGAAGATGCCGAAAGCGAACAACCCTAAGATAGGACCATACGTATAACTGGCCAATGTGTAAATCGCATCAATCACACTGGTGTTGTTCAGCAAATTGAATACGAAAATGACTGCCCCCATCACAATTGCCATACCGATATGTACATGTTTGCGTATCTTGCTAAGTGTCGCATCTCCTTTTTTCTGTGCATGTAAAATATCTACAGTAAAAGAAGTGGTCAGTGCCGTCAAGGCAGAACCCGCTGCAGAATAGGCGGAGGCTATCAGTCCGATAATGAATAATATTCCGACTATGCCGGGAAAATAATTTCCGGTAGCGATCATCGGAAACAACTCATCGCTTTTTCCCGGATTCTCAATGCCTTGCTGTGCTGTAAACGTATATAGGAGTACTCCCAGCATCAGAAAAAGCAGAATGACAAAGAACTGTGAGATTCCACTGGTAATCATATTCTTCTGTGAGTCCCGGAAGTTCTTGCAGCTAAGATTGCGCTGCATCATATCCTGGTCGAGTCCGTTCATGGCAATAACGGTGAATACACCTGCCAGGAATTGCTTGAAGAAGTATCGTTTGTCATTGACATCGTCAAAAAAGAATGTCTTGGAAAAGTCACTGTCTGAAATCGTACTAATCAAACCACTGAAATTCAGATGCAGACTGGAAGCAATATAATAGATGCAAAGTACAACCGACACTACCAGGCAGAATGTTTTTAGAACATCCGTCCATATCAATGATTTCACTCCACCGCGGAAAGTGTAAAGCCATACGATAAATACCGTAAGGATCACGTTCAACAGGAATGGAAGATGAAAAGGAGCAAAGATAAGAAACTGCAATGTCAGACATACGAGAAAGAGCCGGACAGCTGCCCCTAACATCTTTGAAATAAAAAAGAACCATGCCCCCGTCTGGTAGGAGGAGCTTCCGAACCTGTTCTCCAGATATTCATAAATGGAAACCAGGTTCATACGATAAAAGAGAGGAACGAGTACAAACGCAATGATAATTTGTCCTACTATGAATCCCAGCACCATCTGCAGATAAGAAAAGCTGCTTGCCTGTACCATGCCCGGAACGGAAACGAAAGTGACTCCGGAAATGGTGGAACCGATCATGGCAAAGGCAACGATATACCAGGCTGATTTACGGTTTCCTACAAAGAATCCTTCATTGTCGGCTTTGTGTCCTGCTATATAAGAGATAGTGAACAGGATGATAAAGTATGCCACAATAGTAATAGATATAACGGCTGGACTCATATCTGCTGTTTAAATTCATTTGAGGATGAAATATCCCAATCTGTTCATAGTACTTGTTATTGTATGTCCTAAATAAAACGTGGTAAAGATAGTTGTTTTCAATGATACAATCTAATAAACAGATGTGATAAATGAAGGTATATTTCATCCTGCCGGAAGTTCTATAACATCCGTAAATCAAGATTCGTCGGTGGAGATAGCCACAGACTGGATTCTTAGTGGTTTGAAAGATAGGTTTTTACTGTCGTTTTTATGCTGTATTGAGGTTCTTTAATATCTGCTCTTGTTGTACGTGAATTGTAGTTCTCATAGATTTGTATATCTATATCATACATATAATTCCGATACGGTACCGGCAGGTCGACCGAAAACTCTTGCTTCACGGAAGAGTTGTTTATCCGGGTATATACATAAATCTGCGGAGCCTTTTCCGCTTCATACATATAAACAGTATTCATATACTTTCCGCTTCCATCCGGTTCGAGGGCCAGGGGACTGGCAATGTTAAAATAGTCAGAGTCCTGAATACCGCCTCTTAAACCGTCAACGATATGGGTGTAACTTGCCTCATTGGCAATGACAAATGTATTATCTGTGCTCAAAACCGGATTTTCCGGAAATGTAAGTGTGATCTTGTACTTGGCGCAAGTACGTTCCGCATTCACAATCGCCGAAGAGTTTGTATTGGTAAAGTCAAAGTTCAGTAATTTTCCATACATACAAAAGCCCTCATTCGGGTCTAGCACATGGTTTTTATCCACAGCAGGAGTATTTAGTTTCTTAATGTCGTCCATTGTCTCGACCGCAGATAAATTTGTACTCCCATAATTAGTTATCAGATAAATATCCTTCTTCCCGAGTTCGGATTCCTGAAGGGGGAGAGTAACCAGTTTATATTTATCCATATCCATTGAACCAATATTGATATATTTGTAAACAATCTTGGTAGAGGAAGGCTCGGTGAGAAATAAGGCAATTGTTTTAATTGTCTGTTCGCTCTCAAGATTGTCTTCGTCTACCATGGTTGCACTTCTAAAAAGGTTCTGCCGGATCTTAATGTACGCAGTTTTATTTATATCCGGTTCGGGCATATGATCGTCACTGCAACTCACATTACACAGCCATATCATCGAGATTATAAAAATCAGTCTATACATACTTCTTTTCTCCTATTCAACAGTTCTTACACAACGGGTCGTAGCATGGAAATCATACCGTTGGAAGTTTCCGTATAATACTTTATACCAATTAGCACGCTTGGACAAATCGACGTATCCGCTGGAATACCAGAATGCCTTTACTTGAATAGCCGCTTCGTTGTAAATCCAGGAATCACCGGCAGACGTGCCGGGAGGAGCTGGAAACGGCCATCCTTCAAGATAATCATCTACTCTTTCTTTGATATCTCCGGGGGTGTAATAGGTGTCTACCACTCCCAATTTCTTGTCACTGATATTGTCTTCCCAGTTATTCTCATTTTTCAATACGGTTGCCGACAAGTCCACTCCTGTCAGTTTTTCCAGCAGGGATTGGGCGGCTCGCCTGAAATGCAGGGAATAATAAGGGACAGGTGCCTGCGGGTGATCCATATTATAAGTATGAGCATCCCAAGTATTTGACATCCATATGGTATACGTCTGGTCAAGCAGTGCCATATAAGACATTAACTCACAGGAATTAATCATGCGCCACCCTTTGCCATATTTTTTCTCACAATAGTAAGGTGGATTCCCTTCCTTGATGCCCGGTAGGCCGGTTGCAGGATCATAATAAATAATTTCATCCCCATAAGCTCCTTGCAACCCTTGCGGCAAAACTTCATCTCTTGCCATCAACTCAATTTTACCGCAATCGGTAGGCATAACGATACTTGAATCTGTGGGGAATACCGGAGGAATCACAATCTGCTCATTTCCCTGAAATATATACGTATATGTGTCTTTTTTCCAAGGTTCCACCTCAATCAGTGTTTCTACCCCTCCTTCAGAATTGATATATGCATTTATGATATAATGATAATTACGAATCACGCTGTTGTCCGACAAAGCCGGAACAGAACGTCTTTGGGCTGTAATACCCGTTTTTTCGCTATCACTTTGCATTGCGAATCCTTTATTGTTGATATATAATTCTGTATACTCTGTCCCGCTTTCGGGCAGGAGCAATTCGGGAATATAGAATACGACGGCTCCTATGCTGTCATTCAGGAAATCAAGTTCCGAAAGAGATGCTTCCGGTGAAGAACTTTTGCCTCCTGCATAATAATTGTCATAAGGAGGTACGGACAAATTGGAAGCAACATTCTTCAGTTGAACAGAAGTCACGGCACGATCCGGAAGGGTACTGCCCGGCACTTTCTTGCGGAAAATGACTTCCACTTTCGCCATCGCCCTTATTAGTTCCACCTTGCTTGTGGGTAGGGGCAATGATATGGGAGCTTGCTCCGTACCGCCCTTGACTACAGTTATATTTTCATAAATGGCCGACATCAGAAAACGTCCTTCCGGAGTACTTCCGTCAGGTTGGAATCCGGCATTATAGATCATACCGTTAAATCTTGCATCAGTAGCTAAATCCGATTTGTTGGTTATATCAAGTAAAGCCGGAACAAAATCTCCCGAATATACTGATTCATTGGCTATGAAATAGAAATCGTACGTCCCCGGTTTGATAGTGACCGGACGACTCTTTGCCTTAAAGCCATCAGGGAAGTAGAGTTGCTGGTTGAAAACGACAGAGCCGCTGCCGGATTCGAAGACAATCATCCGGAGCTCATCGACACGATCCTCCCAGAAATATGTGTCATCATTAATGCTGGATGCTGAAGTACGGACTGACAATGCTATATGAGCATACTCATCCGTTCCACCCTCAATACGTTTTTCATCCGAGCAACCATTCATTGCCATCAGGATGAAAAACAAAACAGCCGGACAATATATATATAGTATGTTATTTCTTATCAACTTCATCATTCTCATGTATTAATAGCCGGAAATCATATCTCTGTATCATAACTGTGCACCAGCCAATTATTCACCCATATCTCCTGAATGGTATAAGTCCCACACTCACATTGGTCTTGTGTCGTGAACCTAATGATAAAATCATGGTCACAGTCTAAATTCACTTCAGGATTTTTCAACAAGAGAGTTCCCAACAAGCTACCTCTATAAAGTTCTTTTCCGCTGATTTTATGCCTGATTACTATCGTATTATTATGCCCTGTTTCAAGCTTCAGAAGAGAAAACCTCTCGTTCAGCCGCCCGTTATTAATTGAGATCATAGGGTTGAATCTTACGATTTCATCTTCGGCGATACTTCCGTCCAGTTGCATGGAACCATTGTCCGATTCAATATAAACTTCATATTCCTCTTCATTCCTGTTAAGTCCTTCTATAGTAACAGTAAGCCGGTTTGTAATCTCCTGAAGGTTGACTGAGGCTCTTTCCGAGCGGGAGATTGCGCCATCCATATAGACAGCACGGCTTTCACCGGCATAAACCTGTATTCCTTCTATTGATACGGCTATATTCTGCAAACGTTTCAGGTGGAATAACCAGTCTTTTTTCGTGGTTTGCCCTAATTGTGGCTGGTTGAGGTCAAAATATCCTGTATAAATCCCTGACCATGCCATGACAGTGTAAATACCTTTTTCGGTAACGGTTATTTCCTCTGTATATCCTTTTCCTAGTGTCACATTATCCTTATGGACATATGCTACCAGTATATCGTTCTTGTCAAATACACATAATGTTATATCTTTGATTCCTGTCGGATAAACCGTATCAGTCTCACAAGGAGACATGGAATATAGAGATACTATGAGCGTCGGAGAATAATAGCAATCGGTATCATCCCTAATACATCCGGAAAGAAAAAGTGAATAGAAGATTATGCTTATCGACAAAACTGATTGAAAACATAATTTCATAAAATTAATTTTAGTAACGATTAATATGCTTGTACTATTCCGGATCGGGTTATCCATCTGTGTCCGGAATAGTATAATATATTAAAATTCAATGTCATAAGAATGTGTAGTCCACTGCAGAACATTGACCTCAACAGACATATTGGTTTGTTCGGGAGTCAGAGGGTCAACAGGATCAATGGGTATTTCCGGTTCCTCAGGACCCGGTTTCGGATCAGGATTCTGCGGATTTGCAGTATTGGGGTCTTCCGGAAATAATGGGTTCCAGTTGTAACTAAGTCTTTTGAAGCCTGTGATATTGACATGATAAATGTTATTTCTCAGGACGGGAGAATTCAACGGTTTCACCAAGTCATCAGGATTCAGCCAGGCATAGTTAATCATATTGCCACCGACATAAGTGGCTACTTTCTGGTTAGGGAAAGCTGCGAGTGCAGCTTGTTTGGAAGAATAGATTTTTCCGTCAGTCTGACCTACATAGAAGGTCCCTCCTGTCAAGCTTCCGCCATCAGCTATAGCGTTTGCTTCTGGAGTAAACTTGGCTCTGACCAAGATGTAGGCAGTATTCCCTTTTCTATACTGTGTGCTTTCCAAATTCCCTTCTGTATGGGTGTTTTCAAACAGAAACTGACCTTTCAGGGCTTTGTAACCGTCTGCGTCAACCGGTTTCTGAGGAATAGCATTCTTTACGGACAGGTTGGAATAGTCATAATAAGTGTCAGCTTGACCTGCATATTCACCCAATGCTGGTACGTATTCGCTTCCATAGGATACATAGTTAGGTTGACTGAGCCAGTAAATCTTGTTGGTACCTTGGGCTACAGAGAAGTTTACATCGGAGACTGAACCTATTTTTTCTCCATTTTCATCGATAAGATCTGCTGAGGCTGTAGTAGTCACAATGACTCTCGATGCCATACGGTCTACACTTACTGCTATCTTATTGCTGCCCTTTGCTACATCCTGTATGGGGACATCAGGTTGTATGTACACATTTGCTGATTTCCCCGTCATCGTAATCAGGTCATACTCTTTTCCATTGGCAGTTACTACCTGAGCCAGATTATCCGTTGCTATAAGATCATGCTCGGTCGTTATGACAGTTCCCAGCGGGTTCGGATTATTTATGACTATATAGATAGTCTTGTATCCGGAAGTGGTTCTGAACGGTTGGCTCGGAGACACTACCGTTCCTGTATGTGAAATATCCAATCCGGTGAAACGTTTGGCCTCGACAGTCCCGTCTGCCGATTGCATATATACATCGAGTGTTTGCAAGCTGTCTAGCCCTTCATAAGTCCCGTCATTATTATAATCACCGGGAAGTGCCCTGCTCGTTGTTCTTCCGGGAAGACTGACCGACAAGTTTACGTATGTAGGTTTTCCTTCTTGTTGTTTTTCTGTTTCTGAGACGTTGTCATCGCTGCAAGCAATGGAACAGAGTCCCATTACAAGGGTTGATAAAAATATTTTGATATTCATAATACCTAATTTTTAAAATAAAATAATAAAGCACCCTTTACTTAATTAAGAATTTAGTAATAAAATGCCTGTGTTTTGTTTCTCTCATAAATTATTGGCTACATGTAGTAATAGTGATTATCATCAATAACAGTTTTGATTAAAAGAAAGTTTTCCATTTTCATATATATATCTGAAGCTAAATCTTCATTTAAGGTGGAAACAAATCCCCCAACGTCAGATTTATCAGTAGAAAAATCACGAAACAGTGACTTTAAATTCTAAATTTGATAAAACTTACTCTTATAAATTTCTTATTCCGGGTGTACCTCCTGTGACGTGTTTCGATGAATGCCAATTCTTATTGAGGGAGGTCAACTCCGGGGATTTCTTTTCGAGTGAAACTCCGGTTGGCTTTTCTGATGTATGCATCTCATCTCTAAAACAACAAGTGTCAAAAGTATGTCCTGCTGCTGTCTCTTTACTACTTGAAAGTGCCAGATAACCTCCATCATTGCTTAAAGCAGGGAAGTTCGGTATTATAATCAGAGTTTCTCCTCCGACTTTATGTTTTTGAACTACCTTGTTGAAGTATTTTGTGAAACAAAGATATCCTTTGGATGGAATGCTAAGAGGGCTGGAAGTATTCTCATTTTGAAGGGTAGTAGTACTGTATATTGTACCATCTTTATACATTTTATATAGATAGAGGAATGGTACGCTGATTGTTGTTTCGGTCGGATTATAGATTTCTATATATTCTGCGCCATCAGCAGCATTGTCATACATTATTTCATTGAAAAGAAGCATGCCTCTCACATTTTCCGGTAATTCGGGTGTGTCCGGATTATCCGGTATGTCTGTTCCCGGTTCTTCAGTCGTTCCGTCGGGCGTGGTGGTCGTTTCTACGTCATTAGATAGCTGTATGTGATGAAATGTAAATCCTTTACAACGGGTTTTGGTGTAGATGCAGTATATACCGCAGCAGAGCGAAGTCGGTATATCTATATTTTTCACTTGCTTCTCTTTTACATATTCATTCTCTGATTCGAGACGTGTCCAAAAGGTCCAGTAACCGTTATTGTCACATTCTACTTTGATAGATAACTTCGGTGAGTTATTGCCTTTCATTAGTTCTCTGCCTGAAGCCAGTAGTTTGGAACCGTCTTCATTTTGACGGTAAAGAGCTACATTATCTTTGGAGCCTCCTATCTGAATATAATAGCCGTTTAGTTTACCGGAAAGTACATTGGAGGATGAGGTTAGATAAAACCGTGCATAATTGTTGGCGGAAGGATTGAATGTGAGGTGAACTCCAAATTCCCAACGGGTATTCTTCACCGAAGTGGACGGTATGGTGACATAAGCCGCTCCGGCATCTTCTTGTGGATCATTCAGATGAATTCCTTCTTTAGAATTGATGGTGAACTTATCTGTTTCTCCTTCCCAGGGAAGTTCGGAAGTAGCCGTATCTTCTCCTTCTACATCTCCTTTTTCTTCGTCATCAGCAGGAAGTGAACAATGATAGAATAACATCATGAAGAGGCTTAGGAAAACAAATACTTTATAAACTTTCATACGGTTTTGATTTTGAGCTTTTATTTTACCGTATTTGTTTGTGTATAATGCAGAAGCAATTGCGGCTTGAATATTTGAATGAGTGAGCAAAGATAAACCTTCTTGCCGGAAAAAGACCATACTTACAGAAGAAAAGATTGTAATTCTTTTTGTTTTCTATAAATACATGGACAGAAAACAGCGAAGGACTATCTGAAGTCCTATTTAATAGATTGGCTTTTGATAGTCCTTTACAACTGTTACATTTAATATTGGAATATTATTCGAAACGTGGCATTACATATTTATCTGTATAAGATGTGAAAGTAATACCGGGCATGGAATGAGTGGACGATTCGTTCTCTAATTTTTTTATCAATGAATAATCGTCGGCATTCAATGCGTAATAATTATCAGAGGTCGGGGTAGTCACACGTACCGTCCAATCGAACATATTACCGATGATGGTTAGTGCATCCGTTTCGGGATTGAATACAGGAATTCCTGTTTTTACCACTTCGTATGTCCGGTTTTGCAGTACATAGAAAGCATTGTTGACATCGGTCATGAAAGCAAGTGTCTTCTTGTTTCTGAACTCTGTCAGATACAGATGTTCCAGTGTCAGTCCTTCGGGCAAGGTGATGGCACGAACATACGGACGTCCTTTCACCTGTTTCAGATGAAACAAACGGCGGTCGGCATCCAATAGAAGATAACCTTCGTCATACTCCTTTTTCACTGTTGGATTTCCTACGATTTCCGTTGCCGGAAAGTGGAAATCCTTTTTAGTCATAGCTTCGGTAAACTGAAGACTCTTGTCTTCCTTCACGCTGTTGGAGGCCATGTCGATAAATTCGATTCCTTTGGAGGTGATGCGGAATACGTCATCCGGCATTTTCAGGTCTACACGTCCCGACATGGATTCCATCAGAGGATAAAGTCCGATAGAAGGCGCATTGATATCCGAAGGAACACTACGGAAGTTGAAGTTCTCCGTCTGTACCATTTTAGGAGTTACTGCTATCCCTTTAATGGTATCCGGGAAACGCTCATCAGACATCAACTGACGAAAATAAAACATAGGCAGGATACTGTCGAAAGCTGCTTCCGAATAAATATTACCAGCCAGGTCGCGACGTACACTTCCTTTTCCCTCTTCCTGTCCCATCTGTGCGAAATCGCCAATTACGAAACTGTACAGGGTAAAGGGAGTCTTCTCCGGCTTTACGACAAAGAAATTGTAACACCAGGGCAACTGCCAAAGAAGCAGAAAAGCGATGGTTACATATAATAATATAGTACTGAAACGTCTCATTACTCAATCTTTTAATTTTTAGTCTTTAATTTTTAATTGTTCCTAGTCCTGCTTTCCGGCCTTGAATCGTACGATAGAAAGCCACGAGAAAGAAGCTGTCAACAAAGTATAAACCACTAAATAAGGGAGGAACTTGTTATATGCTTCCGGTGTGGGCGACAGAAAGAAGATTCGGAGTAATAATACTGCGATAATGAGATTCAGAATACGACGTTTCCATGCCGGTTCGAGGCAGATCCATGCCACAAGCAGATAACCGGAAATCCCGGCAAGATACCACGTTAAAGCGGTGAGCAATATGTGGTTCTTCAGTTCATGGGCAAGTATTCCATTCAGGTATACTTCCATCAACAGAAAATTGGAAGCGAAGCAGACAAGTAGCAACACTAATCCCGAAAGTAGCATATTACCTGTCATCTTCAACTCCGGATAAGGCAGATGGAGAGTCAGTTTCAGGCATTTGCGCTGCATTTCGGGAACAAACTGAACAATAGCCATCAAAATTCCCGCAATCAGAGGGATATATTGTAACATATCAATGAAGATGACATCTCGTTGCAGCATCACTTCCCACACATGAGCAGCCCCTTTCATTTCTACCACCCGGTTGATGCGGAGCATACAGTAGCCTGTAAAACCAAGTGTGGCGAGCACGGCAAGTAGAAAATACCACCGTGTCTTTATCCATTCTTTATAAAATATAGCGTACATTGTTTTTATCAATTATCAACGATTCTAGTATTTGCCTGTCAGGCCGATAAATGCATCTTCCAGATTCACCTGTTCACTATGAAAATTAGTGTAGGGCACTGACATGGATTTCAGTTTGGCTTCTGTTTCTGCCGGTTGAAGGAAGGAGAAAGTCTCCAACTGGTTCCGCATGACAGAAGGATGATAGAAATCATCGGATGCAGGAAGTTCGTAGCCCTCGGGAATAGTGAAGGTGTAGCGACGTCCTTTTTCCAGTAGTTCGGCGATTGGTTTCTGAATCAGTATCTTTCCGTAGTCCATGATGATGCAGTCGTCAACAAGCCGTTCCATGTCCTGAATGATATGCGAGGTCAGGAAGACTGTTTTTCCTTCTGAACGGGCATAGTCGCGGAGATAATCGACAAACAGGCGACGATAGCCGGGATCGAGTCCGAGAGAGAAATCATCCAGTACGAGAAGTTCCGGGTTCTGTGCGAGAATCAGTCCGAGGGCTACTTGTGAACGTTGTCCGCAGGACATACGCGAGATACGTTGTCCGGTGGCTACTTTCAATTTATTCATCAGTTCGTAGTAGGCTTCCTTTTTCCATTGACCGGGGTAGAAAGCTGCATAGAATTTCTCTATCTCGGTGATGGTCATGAATTGGTATTGCACATGACCTTCGATGAGCAGTCCGATATTGCGACGCAGAGCCGGTGCCATTGTCTGTATCTCCTGTCCGAAGATGCGACATTCTCCCGAACGAGGCTTCAGGTAACCGCTCAAGATATTGATAGTGGTGGTCTTGCCCGTACCGTTCTTTCCCAACAGTCCCAGGATGCGCCCTTTGGGTACTGTGAAACTAAGATTTTCGTAAATCAGCCGTTTGCCATAATAGTGCGTCAGGTTGTTACATTCGATAATATGTTCCATTTGATTTTATCTGTTATTCTATTCAAAAGAAGAAAAGGAAAAGAATGGGAATCAAGATTCCGACAATTAGTTCGATTCCTCCTCTGCCGATAATGCCCTTATTTCCTTTCAGCATGATGATGCCGGAAAGAGTAATGATAATAAGAGCGATAGCGAAAATATCAGCAAAGTAAGTCCACCATTGTCCCGGGTTGTAATGTAAGCGGGACATTGCTCCGATAAGCGGACGACGGGTGACGGATTCATATACCGCTTCCCCTGTTTTCACATTTACGAGGAGGTTGGATCCGCCTTTCAGGAATACTTTCATTACGTCCGTTTTCGGGAAGTAATGCTTGGTATAGTTGCCGCTTTCTCCCAACGGTTCCAAGAGGGTGAGTACTTCTTCCTTGTTCATTCCTGCTTTATCCGGTAGCTTTTCTGCTATCTTATACTCTTTCCGTGTGATGGAGAAGTTCGGGTTAATCGTGTCACGGTGATTCATTACAATTCCGGAAATGGCATATATCAATACCATTCCGGAAAAGAAAAATGATAAGTCACGGTGTATGAGTCGACTCCACTTACGGATGTTACTACTCCACTTCATACGAGTTAGCTTCCATGAAATAGAAAGATAAATACTCTTTTCCCGTCTCTGCTTTGCGGTCGGCTATTTTTGCACGGAAATCTGCAATGCGGGCTTCGGGGCTGTTGGCTGTTTCGCCACGTGCTTTCTTTTCAGAGTCGCATCCGGCTTCACCGGTTCCGTGTTTCTCGGCAGCCTGTGCTTTGAGTTGTGCTTCCCAGTTCTGGAGGTAGGCTTCGTCAATGCGTTGTTCTTTCAGTGTTCCGGTAACACGAACGATGGAGTTTACACATTTAGGGTCGAATGCTCCCAAGGTTCCTGCTTCTACACGGATCACTTGGGTGTCGTCGCTACCCATCAGGAAGATTTTCTTTGCTCCATGTTTGCAGGTGTGTGTGCAGACGCCTTCAATGGTCACTTCTTGTCCTGCAAGGCTTTCGGCATTGGCAAGGAGAGAGTCGATTTCCAAAGCGGAAGAAGCAGACTGTTCTGTAGTCGCTTCTGATGCGCTTTTTTGTTGTTTGTTACCACATGAAGTTCCGATAAAAGTCATTGCCACGATGGCAATTGCGATTGTTAGCTTTTTTGTTTTCATTGTTCTTGCTTCGTTTTTATATAGTTTGTAATCTGTTTATCGTTTGTTTATAGCTTATCATAGTTCGCCTTACGGGCGAGGAGTCTTAACCTTACTTGGGACTTTGAGTTTCATGCCGGGAAACTGTTGTTTCCTCACCGAGAAACTATTGTTTCCCCCTAGGGGAACTAAAGGTTTCCCGGTGTGAAACAAATGTTAGCCCTTTAGTTGCCGGCTTGATCCCTTACACAACGGAGTTGCATACCGGACTTGGTGCTGATATAACCTAACGTTAATCTGCCTTCCAAATATTTGGAAGTAAACGTACTCATTAATGCAAAAAATTGTATGTTGGTAAGTTCGTTGTTAGCATTAAGTATTGCTTTATATGGAGTTGAAGTCATATAATAATTCAATGCTGGTTTTCCAATCCACTCGGTTATTGTACTAGTAGTGCTGGATATTACAGTTTTCTGGTAACTTGGAGTAGATGCGAAATTTGCCACCATACGCACTCCTGAAAATTGGTAATTGAATCCTGCATTATGAAGTGACAGTACTTTAGCTCCATCATAGATTGCATCATAAAAGAGAGCTTTATCACCATCTGCTGGAGTATTTCCATCTTCATCATTGTTGCTTTTGCCAACAAGATTAAAATATTCCATTTGCGTCGGTATGTGCCACCCTTTCGGACAGATACCTTGTGCGCCTTCAAAGTCTTTCAGATTATTTTCAGTAATTTCCTTACCACCTAGCGCAGCTTGCAAATCATAAAGATAGCCTAATTCTTTTATAGCACTTTCGTCTGTTGTGGCTACGGCTACATTGTTAACAATCTCATATGGATACCAAATATGTGAATCAGCTGTCGGATCAGTAGAGGGTGTATATCCTTTAGGTAAATAGCAAAGTGGTTCAGCCATCCATGTCGTACCGTTTGAGAGAGTTACAGTCTTATATTTCACATTGTCATACAGGAAATAGTTCTGATCGAGATGCTCCTCGAAAGAAATCTCATTATCAGCTCCGATTTCGCCCTCATCTGTCCAATTTTCAATGTCACCACTAAGTTTGACTTCTATATCGTCAGGTAACACGCGAATGTTCACACTGTATTGTCCTCCTTGTGCCAAAGTGGTAGATGTGAGCTTCTGTGATAAGGTCTTGCCGTCGGATGTTGCTACTTCAAGCGTCAAGGCTACTGTTTGGGGAACGATAATAGCACGGTATGTCTCATTCGCTTTAACGGCTTGTGCAACAATGCTTGTAGCAGAGGCGTTTGCATCAGCAGTCACTGTGAGAGCAGCCAAATCAAGAGTCGCGGTCGGGATAGAACCTTTCAATGCGATGGACGAGATGTTAGCTTCTACTTCCTTCGTTACATTAATCACCAATTTAGTAAACATGTGTTTGAAGTTCATGCTTATAACGTTGGTAGTCGGAAGTACATCCGATTTCTTTGCTGCCATAAAATCTGACGCTCCATATCCACTAGTCTGATCGGTTTCTACAGTAAATGAAACCGGAGTGTTACCCTCTTTGTAAGGATAATAGGCTAGTATTTGCGATTTGTCATTTCCTTCCGGATACCAAAGTAAATCACCTGCAAATACTCCGTCATTGTATGTCATCAGTTTATTTTCCGCATATACGAAGTCACCGTTTTGGGTGATTGTAACACCGATTTTATCTCCGGTCTCAAAGTTAACTTCCGTAGCACGTGTAATAATAGGAGAGATAGTAATACGACTGTTTGCAGGAGTCGTAGCTTCGTTCTCCTCTTGTTGGCAAGATACCAAAAGTGCTGCTGCGAAGATAAATGTCAAACTCTTTTTCATTGCTTAATAATTTAGTTTATATATATATTCATTGTTTTCAAAAAGTATATCCTAATTTGACAGCCTCGTTCCAACGGTTCGAACCATCTATATATTGCAGGTTGAAACCGTGCGTATAACTACCCTGTACTTCCGCATAAATTCCATAGTTGAAATGGTAGCGCAATCCGAGATGAAATGTCGCCTGCGGGGCGGTTGCATATTCATTTTTCAGATGGTAATAATTAGTCAGCCGATAAGGCGGATCACCCGGTTCCGTATCTGTTGCCGTAGTCCTGTTTTTCCCGGTAAAGTTTCCTATGGCAAAGGATGCAGCCGCTTTCAGGTCGAGTTTCCCCAGATGAAATACACTGGAGATATAAGTCCGGCTGCAAAGCATCTTTTCCGAAGTCACATAAGGATACATCTGTGTGGTCAGTCGTCTGAATGTTGATATATTCGTTCCCAAACGAAGTTCCGTGCGGGGACTTATGAATTCATATTCAGGATGGACGGAGAAAATATCCTGCTCAAAAATACGATTGGAACCATGTACGTAAGTGGTCGTTATCCCGTTCACAGTTTCTTTAGTTATCACATTCTCGTTGTTGGCCAGATGTGACCATTGCAGGTTCAGTCGCAGAAAATGCTCTTTCTTTCCCTGTTTGAAATGATAACTCAAATGGGAGGTAATCCGGTGGGTGGGAAATTTAAACCAGATAGCATCTTTTTCACCGGCAGAACCTGAAGAATACGTGTATTCAATATCTCCGTAAATTCCTTTCCATTGAAGTTGCAAGGCTCCCCCGTTCGACAATTCTTTGATGGGAAAACCGTTGACACCCGATTCACTAAGATGGATTCCGCTACCGTCCCATGCCTCGTAAGCTCCATACATAAGTCCTTTATCCAGAAAAGCATTGTAAGAGTTTTCGGCTGTACCGATGACTTCTGCTTTCACTGATTCGCTGTTTTTACCGAGAATATAGGAAAAACCGATTGCCATATCTCCCGAATGATACATGACGCTGGGGGCTACTTTCAAATCCAGTCGGTAATTGGTATGCCGCAAGTCCTTTCG
Source organism: Bacteroides sp. BFG-606 (assembly GCF_024788145.1). Lineage (NCBI taxonomy): Bacteria > Pseudomonadati > Bacteroidota > Bacteroidia > Bacteroidales > Bacteroidaceae > Bacteroides > Bacteroides sp. BFG-606. The sequence goes on from NZ_JANUIL010000001.1 coordinate 1,983,528, forward strand.
TTTGGAATAGTTGGAAGCGGCAAAGTCAATCTTTCCTCCTAATCGCCAGTTGGGTGCAATATCAGTTGCAATACCACCCATGAAAGCGTAAGTTTGCAAGTCTTTGCGTCCGGGCGTGAACTCCAGGAGATCTACGGGATAAAATCCCGGGTGGATGAACATCGAACCGCTCATATCCTTGCCGGAAGTATGGTCGAAGGAGAACGAACCCGTCAACGAATAACCTTTCAGATGAGTGATGGACTTTGCTACCGCTCCGGTACTCCATGCTTCTTTTGCTTCGTAATAGTTGCGGAAATCACCGTGATTATTCTTTCCGTACAGTTCGGCATAGGAAGCAGAAATACTGTCCGTCATGATACCTGTGACATTTGCCCCGGCATTCCAGGAGTTACGCCGTTCGATGATGTCATAAGTCTGTGCCGAAACTCCGGATGCCAGACATAGGACCCAAAGGCCTGTTATATATATTTTCTTCATCTCACTCATGCAAAGATTGTTTTTCCCGTTCATAAAAATCGGTAGAAGAATTGTTCGTATCTACCAGTACTTCATAACCCGCTTCCTGTGTCGCTTCTTCATCCACATGACGGTATAAACTGCGTCCGTTGTACGTGGCACTTTGAATGACATATCCCGCATCAATGGATGGGGAAATGCGCTTTTTATTGTTGGAGGAACCGCCATAATACACTTCCGTCCCATCAATCACCCAGTCGAGCGGTACCGCTATCACCCGTTCGGTGGTGCTTCCCGGCTTCTGTATGACGCTGCCTTCTTTAAGAACGAAGTCCTGTATCGTGGTATCTTTGGCTTTAAAAATAATCGTGGCCGGAGAAAAGATGGAGAATGTATAAGCGTTCGCCTGTCCTGTTTTCAACACTACGTTTAGGTAATGGTCCGGTGTAATCTGATCGCCGGGAGCCGGATGATATTGCGTGTTCGGGAAATAAACATTGTTGTAACATACAAAATATCCGGGTTTGTTCAGATTAACAGATTGCGGATATTGTGCCGCATGGTCAACTGCTCCGTTGATGGCAATCACCGCATCTTCTCCCGGTTGAAGCGGAAAAGTTTTGCCGGTACCGCCAAACTGCCAGATACACTGTGCGATAGGAGCGAAGTCGGGGAAGATGGTTGCTCCGGTTGCTTCGTCCTGTGTCACCCATACATTGGTGGCTTGTGAATTGTAAGGGTCGAGAGCTCCGAAACACAAGCTATCCAGATATTGCACTTCCGAGTCGTTATTATGCAGGATAATGTACTTGTCGGACTGATAATTTCCTTCCAGCGGTAACTTGGTACATCCTCCGCAGTAAATCTCTTTAATAATGATCGTTCCGGCTCTGGAGTGAATCAGCGGGAGATTAAATGATATATCACTACTGGTCAGTTTTACATTATCAGCTAACCCGTTGAAAATATCCTGCCCGTCTTTGTCACTGATTTGCACACGGTATATACCTTTGGTCAGAGAGAATTGTGCCACTCCATTCTTGTTGGTTTTAGCCTTATAAGAATTTCCACGGTCGACATCTTCAATCTTTACGGTCACTCCTTCCCTGAGATGCTCCGTGTATCCGTCCGGATATACGGCGGTAACCTGCAGGTTGTGCAATTGGTTGTCATACGGATTCTCTTTATCGATATCCGTGCATCCTGCAAAGATGCCGGTCACTGTCAGTAATAATATGTAGATGGATTGCTTCATATAGTTAGAATTTGATACGGCAAGTAAGTCCATAATAGAAATCCGGGGTGAAAAGAGCGCTTACACCCGTTGCATGAGATTTTACATAAGGCCGTGAGTTGGTGAAATTAATCGCATTGAGAGAAAGAGATACATAGTCTCCAATCTCTTTGGTGATATTGATATTGGCAGAAAAATAAGGATCATATCCGTCTGCAGCAAATGTATAAGCATTGCCCGATTTACGTATCAGGTAGGAGAATTCCGGATTTGCGGCTTCCGCTGACGTGAAAGGATGCATCTCATTATTCAGGTCGAGGTATGCCACCGGCCAGATTGCAGTATAAGAGTCTCCGTCATAGATACTTCCTCCGGTTTGGGTATTGCTGCTTTCGCTCACATTGAAAGCATATTCTTTTCCTTGGTATTCGGAGATATTCTGCGAACGCTTCACAAGCGAAGCTTCCAGTCGGCACGAGATAATCAGTCTGGCTTTCGGAATACGGGTGATGGCTGTGATATTGGCATCCAGCGAGTGGGTACGCTTGCCGTTGGCAGTACTCGATAAGTTGTCGCCGTTGGCGTAGATACCTACATATTGGTAAGAACGATTGGCAAGACTGGTGTGCGACCATCCATTCTGATAATAATACGATAAAGAGTTGTCGATGTATTTCGTATAAGTATAAGCGGCATCTATCCGGAATTGCGTGCGAATCGGAGTAATTTCCGGGAAATCAACGATCATTTCCGCTCCGCGACGAATCACGTCCATTCCATTGTCGGGAGAAGTTGACTTTACAAAAGTCTGGTCGGTCACTTTGACATCCATAGGAGTCCAGTAACTGGATGCATTGTCGCGTATGTAAACCATACCTGTCTGGTTGTCCACATTGATTTGCGGATTAGTAGGCATAGTGAATCCTTCCGGCAATTGGAGAACATCGTAGGAGAACGGAGTATAGGTATTTGTGTATTTATACGGCAACTTGGTACGGTTGAAATAACCGACTAATGAAATTCTGGTACGGGCGATGTTGACGTCCAGACCGATTTCAGCGTTCTGATTCCGTTGCCACCGGAGGTTCTCATTGTGCAATAACGCGTAGGGCTGACTATAATATATATAAGATGATTCAATCTTATTATAGGAAAAGCCGAAGGTCTGTATGTCCCGATATTCCTGTTTGGGATACAAGGTATAAAAAGAGGGAAGCTTTTCGGTAATTCCCCAACCGCCACGGATAGCGATATATTCGTTCAACTGCCATCTGGCATTGAAACGCGGAGATAGAGTATTCAGATTTTTATAGTTCGTTCCCTTGATAAACAAGTGTTCCCAACGTACCCCTGCCATCAGTCTAAGCATGGTATTTCCCACAGGAAATGAGAGACTTTCTTCTGCATAAAGCGAAACATTATGCATATATGGGTAAGTAGTGTAAGGACGGGGACGATAACCGTTCGGAGCCAATGCTGGGTCTTTGTAATATTCTCCTTCACCCACATTGCCTGTTGCTTTCCATTGAATACCCGCTTTCAGGTTACTGTTTACAGTCTTAAAGCGTCTGTTCCATTCATATTTTAACGATGCGGCATAATCCAGTTCTTTGGAGTCGATGATTTGATCGGCAAAGTAAGTATATGGCAGTTTGTTTGCCATAAAATATCCTTCCTCCGTGGCATGAACAGCCGGTTGCTCCGATGCATACGAGTAGAACGTATGCGCGTGGGAGTTGTTATCATTATAATATATCGATGCGTCGAACTTGAGGTTGGTTATCCACGATTTATTGAGCAGCCAAGCGAGTGACGTGTTTGCCCGGAATACGTTGTCTCTCACTTTGTTGTATTCTCCCGAATAGGCATCGGGATCATCTTTGGTATTCATTCCTCCGATATTGCCTGTAACACCGATGTCGAATCTCAATACGTTGTGGAATGTGTTGCTATATCCGGCAGAGAATCCCCTTCTTGTATAAGAAGAATAGGGAGATACCAACTTTTGAGTAGCTTTGGTCCATTCACCGTTTATGTTGATGACTCCTTTATCGTTTCCTAAATCCAATCCTTTAGAGAATGACACCTGTTCGGTGCGAGGATTGATAGACAGCAATATGTTCCAAGGTGTTTTCCCTTTTCGGGTGTGAATTTTGATCATACCACTATTCAAGTCTCCATATTCTGCCGAGGGCACTCCCGTAATGACTTCCACCGATTCAATATCCGCAACAGTAATATTCCGGGTATCCGCTCCGCTCATATTGCCAAACGAACCATTGTTTCCAATACGCACCCCATCCACTTCCACAGCAGTTCCGAATGCGGCATTACCGGCTGTTGACCCTCCGTCACGTAATGAGAAGATATGGTTGGCGGTGAGATCCGGTACTTTGGTCTTTCCTCCCGGAAGAAGAGCGGAGATATCGCTCACATTCGACACCTGTAGATGTTCCAATGCATTATTTCCGATAGTGAGCGTGGTGTTTAATTCATTCTTGGGTGCTTGTGCAGTAACGACCACATCATCCAGTGCAAGTGTATTTTCTTTGAGTATGATAGGAACGTTATTGATATTGCTGCGTACATTTACGGGAATGGTTGCCGGTACATATCCAAGAAAAGAAACCTCCAGATTGTATTTTCCCTCCTGTACTCCATGTATCGTAAATTCTCCTTTCTGATTGGATACAGCCCATAAATAGGTACCTTTAATGAGAATAGAAGCACCGGGTAAAGGGGAATTCGTTTTTGCCTCGGTCACACGTCCCGAGATTGTATAGATGTTTGAATTAGCTGCGGCTTCAAATAAATTGAAAAATAGTAGCCCCCAGAATGCTATATTAAAAAGACAATATTTCATAGATAAGTTTTGCGCAAAATTCGATAAAAACCGAGTTTGTATCAATCGCTATAAATAGTTATTTTGGCAAATTATGATACCTATAACTAGTGACTTCTTACCTACGAATAGGTATTTCCCCTCTAACTATAGCTTAGAGAATAAAAAACCGGCTTGCACTGCGATCACTATCACATTGCAAGCCGGTTGATTTATTGGGCTTATCTATAGCTGTCCGGATATTATTTCCAGTCCGCTATATTAGATATTTTTTACTTTAATCAGATATTCGGCAATCTGAACTGCATTCAGGGCAGCCCCCTTCTTGATCTGGTCACCTACAATCCAGAAAGTCAATCCGTTTTCGTTTGTCAGGTCTTTGCGGATACGGCCTACGTATACCGGGTCTTTACCTGCCAGGAACAACGGCATCGGGTATTCTTTTTCGGCAGGATTGTCCTGCAGAACCAGACCTTCACCGTTAGCGAATGCTTCACGAGCTTCTTCTACGGAAATCGGACGTTCTGTTTCTACCCAAATACTTTCAGAGTGAGCGCGTAATGCAGGAACACGTACACAAGTTGCACTAACCTTTACGTCAGAATGCATGATCTTACGCGTTTCATTATACATTTTCATCTCTTCTTTCGTATAACCGTTTTCTGTAAACACGTCGATCTGCGGAATCAGGTTGAAAGCCAACTGATAGGCAAACTTTTCTACAGTCACAGGTTCGTTTGCCAATACCTGACGATATTGTTCGTACAATTCGTCCATGGCAGCGGCACCCGCACCACTTGCTGCCTGATAGGTAGACACGTGCACGGTTTTTATATGAGAAAGCTTTTCGATGGCTTTCAGTGCAACTACCATCTGGATAGTCGTACAATTCGGGTTGGCAATAACACCGCGCGGACGTTCCAATGCATCCTCTGCATTTACTTCAGGCACTACCAAAGGCACATCGGCATCCATACGGAAAGCGCTGGAGTTGTCGATCATCACAGCACCATACTTGGTGATTGTTTTCTCGAACTCCTTAGATGTTCCTGCACCGGCAGAAGTGAAAGCAATGTCTACCCCTTTAAAGTCATCGTTGTGTTGTAAGAGTTTCACCTCGATCTGTTTACCGCGGAAAGTATATGTTGTTCCGGCACTACGTTTAGAACCGAACAAAACTAACTCGTCCATCGGGAAGTTTCTCTCATCGAGCACGCGCAGGAACTCTTGTCCTACGGCTCCGCTTACGCCAACAATAGCTACTTTCATCTTTTTCTTTTGTTAAATTGTGAATATTGAATTTCTCTCCTTCATCCTGTCGAATCGGAAAGATTTGGCTGCAAAATTATAACAATTTAGCATATAAACATCGCTTTTGAGAGAAATATTTCAGCCTTTCGGAGGATTTCTTTAACCTTACGTATCGTCAGGTATGGTTGTTGGACGGGATAAACGTACCCAAAGGGAACCATTTCCTGTTGCGATGCGAATCGGATTGATTCCGTAGCCTGATAAGATTCTCTTTATTGCCTAATATTACTTCGTTCCACTATAGTTGTCCGCAAGAGACACTATGGTGGAACGAAATAAAAGTGACTAATGAAATATATCCTGTTAGGTAAGCGGTGGGAAAGAAGTAGTAAGTAGTCAAGTAGTAAGTAGTTACCTACTTGCCTACTGAATAATCCGTCAGAACATTCATTGTGATTCTGCAAACTTTTTTGTTCCTTTGCAGAGAATTCCTAAAACCACAGTCTATGAACCTGTTTGATCTCAATTTAACGCTGCCTATTTCTGATCCGACCTGGGTATTCTTTTTGGTACTGATAATCATTCTTTTTGCTCCGATGATTTTAGGGCGTCTCCATATACCTCATATTATAGGCATGATTCTGGCAGGTGTGCTGATTGGCGAACATGGCTTTCATGTGCTCGACCGTGACAGTAGTTTCGAACTGTTCGGCAAAGTAGGACTCTATTATATCATGTTCCTTGCCGGTCTTGAGATGGATATGGAGGATTTCAAGAAGAACCGGACAAAAAGTTTCGTGTTCGGCTGGCTCACTTTTCTGATTCCTATGGCGTTGGGAATATGGAGTAGTATGAGTATGCTGGGGTACGGTTTTCTCACGGCAGTGCTGTTGGCAAGTATGTATGCTTCCCACACCTTAATTGCCTATCCCATTATTAGTCGTTATGGACTGTCGCGTTTGCGCAGTGTCAATATAACCATTGGTGGTACTGCTGTCACCGTCACCCTTGCTTTGATTATTCTTGCCGTCATAGGAGGCATGTTTAAGGGGACTGTCGATGGCTGGTTCTGGGTATTTCTTGTGGCAAAAGTGGCTTTCCTCGGATTCCTGATTGTATTCTTTTTCCCCCGTATCGGACGCTGGTTCTTCCGGAAGTACGATGACAGCGTGATGCAGTTTGTGTTTGTGCTGGCGATGGTTTTCCTCGGAGGAGGATTGATGGAATTTGTAGGGATGGAGGGAATTTTAGGAGCTTTTCTGGCCGGTTTGGTATTGAATCGCCTGATTCCTCATGTATCTCCTTTGATGAACCGGTTGGAATTTGTGGGAAATGCGTTGTTTATTCCCTATTTCCTGATTGGTGTCGGAATGATTATTGATGTAAGAAGCCTGTTTACCGGAGGTGAAGCATTGAAGGTAGCTGTTGTGATGACAGTGGTGGCAACCTTTAGTAAATGGCTGGCTGCCTGGATCACACAAAAGATCTATCGGATGCAGTCGAATGAACGGAGCATGATATTCGGTTTAAGCAATGCGCAGGCCGCAGCTACGCTGGCGGCAGTGTTGATCGGTCATGAAATCATAATGGAGAATGGAGAGCGGTTGCTGAATGATGATGTCTTGAACGGTACGGTAGTGATGATACTTTTCACTTGTGTCATCAGTTCTTTGGTGACCGAACGTTCGGCCCGTCGTTTTGCTTTGGATGAAAATGTGCAAGCGGAAGAAGAAGCTAAACAGATAAATAAGGAACAAATCTTGATTCCGGTCGCTAATCCGGAGACGATTGAAGATCTGGTCAATCTGGCTTTAGTGATAAAGGATGCCAAGCAGAAGAATGCATTGGTTGCGTTGAATGTTATCAACGATAATAATAGCTCGGAGAAAAAGAGCAGCAGGGCAAACGTAATCTGGAGAAGGCTGCCATGATTGCCGCTGCCGCTGATGTGCCTGTTACGATGGTGAGTCGTTATGATTTGAATATTGCTTCGGGGATTATCCATACGATCAAAGAGTATGAGGCTACGGATATTGTGATCGGTTTGCACCGGAAGGCAAATATTGTCGACTCTTTCTTCGGACATCTGGCTGAAAGTCTGCTGAAAGGTACGCATCGTGAAGTGATGATTGCCAAATTCCTGATGCCTGTTAATACCCTGCGTCGAATCAATATTGCCGTTCCGCCGAAGGCTGAATATGAATCGGGGTTCTCTAAATGGGTGGAACACTTCTGCCGTATGGGAAGTATCTTGGGCTGTCGGGTGCATTTCTTTGCCAATGAGCGTACGTTGATGCGTATTCAGCAACTTGTGAAAAAGAGACATGCAGGTACCCCGACAGAATTCTCCATATTGGAGGAGTGGGAGGATCTCTTGCTGTTGACAGGGCAGGTGAATTATGACCATTTATTGGTAGTTATCTCTGCCCGTCGCGGATCTATCTCTTATGATCCCTCTTTTGAGCGCCTGCCGGCACAATTAGGAAAATATTTCTCTAATAATAGTTTGATAATCCTGTATCCCGACCAGTTTGGCGAACCGCAGGAAATTGTGTCATTCTCCGATCCTCGTGGACATAATGAGTCTCAACATTATGAGAAGGTCGGCAAATGGTTCTATAAATGGCTAAAGAAAAACTAATGGAAAGATACGACTGGCAACAGAGAACGGAACTCCTGTTAGGGGAGGAAAAGATGGAGCGCATCCGGAATGCACACGTATTGGTCGTGGGACTGGGTGGAGTAGGTGCTTATGCCGCCGAGATGATCTGCCGTGCAGGTGTCGGGCGGATGACGATTGTAGATGCCGATACGGTGCAGCCTACCAATCTGAACCGTCAGTTGCCGGCCATGCATTCCACGTTGGGGAGGACGAAAGCGGAGGTGTTGGCAGCCCGTTATAAAGATATAAATCCGGCGATTGAGCTGACTGTCCTGCCTGTTTACCTGAAGGATGAAAATATACCGGAACTGCTGGATGCCGATAAATATGATTTTATAGTAGATGCTATTGATACGATCAGTCCGAAATGCTTTCTGATTTATGAAGCGATGAAACGTCGTATAAAGATTGTCTCCAGTATGGGAGCAGGGGCGAAGAGTGACATCACCCAGGTTCGTTTTGCCGATCTTTGGGAGACGTATCATTGCGGTTTGAGCAAGGCGGTACGGAAGCGTTTGCAGAAGATGGGAATGAAACGGAAACTTCCGGTGGTGTTCAGTACGGAACAAGCCGATCCGAAGGCCGTATTGCTGACGGAGGATGAGCAGAATAAGAAATCGACATGTGGAACAGTCAGTTATATGCCGGCCGTGTTCGGGTGCTATCTGGCTGAATATGTCATTAAACGATTATAAGGCTATGATGATAAAACTAGAAGGGATTACGAAGAGTTTCGGCTCATTACAGGTGCTGAAAGGCATTGATCTGGAAATCAACAAAGGAGAAATTGTTAGTATTGTAGGCCCGAGCGGTGCGGGTAAAACTACGTTATTGCAGATAATGGGCACTTTAGATGAACCGGACGCAGGTGTGGTACAGATTGACGGAACAGTGGTGAGCCGGATGAAAGAAAAAGAACTATCCGCTTTTCGTAATAAGAATATTGGTTTTGTTTTCCAGTTTCACCAACTACTGCCGGAGTTCACGGCATTGGAAAATGTGATGATTCCCGCCCTAATTGCCGGGGTGTCTTCCAAAGAGGCGCACGAACGCGCAGTGAAGATTCTGGATTTTATGGGACTGGTTGACCGGGCTTCTCATAAACCGAACGAATTGTCGGGAGGGGAGAAGCAGCGGGTAGCGGTAGCGAGGGCTTTAATCAACGATCCGGCAGTTATTCTGGCAGACGAACCATCCGGTAGTCTGGATACACATAATAAAGAAGATTTACATCAACTGTTCTTCGATTTGAGGGACCGTCTGGGGCAGACTTTTGTCATTGTGACGCATGACGAGGGGCTTGCCAAAATTACGGACCGGACCGTTCATATGGTGGATGGTATGATTAAAAAAGATTAATTAGAGAACCTAATTTCTAAAAATGTATACCAAAAAGGTAGAGCCTTGCAAGTGTTCTATCTTTTAGTTATATATTTATAGTCGCTTCTCTACGGAAGTCTGTGAAGATGATAGTAGAGTGTTTGTTTTGTTTGTGTGTGATGCATTCTTGTCTGGTGTGATAGGAATGCATCTTTTTTTTATTAATTATAACAAATGTAGGGTTCTAACCGTTCAAGATCAATAGGAGTGAACTCTTCGTAAAGAGATAATTGCTTCAGACTTTTTAAGGATCCTTTCTTTTTCCGATATTCTATGATAACCTTTGCTTGGTAGTAGTTTATGTATGGATGATGCAGCATTCGTTCCATACCGGCTTTATTTAAATTGATACGGCGTGTCTGCTGGATGTCAATGGAAAACCACGGACGGAGTTTCTCTGCCTTTAGATGAATCTCCTGTAACTGCTCTATTCGGAAAAAGCCTCCCAGCCTTTCGCGGTAATTCACCATCATCCGGGCAATGCTGCTTCCGATTCCCGGAATCTTTTTCAGTTCGGTGGTATCTGCGGAGTTGAGGCTGATGATGGTTCCGGGGAGATATTTCATGAGTGTGTCCCGTTGTACACTTTGTGCGGTTAATAATCGTACCGTATCCTTTGAACTGAAATCTTTTGTAATTTGGATATAGGGATAAAGAGTCCGGTATTGTTCTTCGGTTAGACCATAAATCTTCCGGAAATCCTCCGGATGGCGGAATTTGCCTTGTTTATTACGATAATGCAGGATATTCTTTACCATCCGGGAAGGTAGTCCGAGTGACAGGAGAGTGGTGGAGTCTGCGGTGTTCGGGTCGAATATCGCAAGCTTGATTTCCCTTTGAGGGGATGATTGAAAAGAAGGACCGGACTTTTGGTGAGGTTTGGTTTCCCGGAGGACAGAAATAAAGTCGTTGTATTCTTTATCGAACTTCTCATTCTCTTTGCAGTCGGTATCTTCAGCGTGCTTGAAAAAGGAGAAGAGTTTAGGAGCGGCATATACTCCTAAAATAAGAACGACAAGGACGATAATGCCTTGTCGTTCAGTTTTAGTATAATAAAGGAAGTCTTTCCACATTATAGCTTGATCAATCCCAGTTCATTGATAAATATCAGTGAGATGGCGATTGGTGCGATATATTTTAATATAAAGATAATGAGTTTGTATACCGGTATCTTTAATGAACCGTCGTTGGTAATCTCTGACCATACAATCTTCTTGTCCAGATACCATCCGGTGAAGAGCGAAATACACAATCCGCCAAGTGGTAACATGATTTTAGCTGTTAAGAAGTCGAAGAGATCGAACAGACCCAGACCGAAAATAGTAAATCCTTTCATGACTCCCAGTGATAATGAACAGAATATTCCGAGGAAGATACAACCGCCGGTGACTAACCTTGCTGCTTTTCCACGGGAAAGCTTGAACTCCTCATGTAAATAAGCGGTTACTACTTCGTGCAAGGAAATGGTGGAGGTTAAAGCAGCCATTGCCAATAACGCGTAGAACATGACAGAGAATATATATGCCAGTATGGGGACTCCGCTGAATGCCTGTTGGAATACATTAGGCAGTGTGATAAAGATCAGGCTCGGACCTGAATCAGGTTGTATGCCTACTGAAAAAGCAGCCGGGAAGATGATAAAACCGGCTAGTATCGCTACAAAAGTGTCAATGATTCCTACGCTGAAAGCTGTTTTAGTCAGGTTGGTTTCTTTACTGAAATAGGAGGCGTATGTACAAAGACATCCCATTCCCAAGCTCAAAGAGAAGAAAGCCTGTCCCATGGCACTCAAAAACACATTCCCGTCCACTTTGCTAAAGTCAGGCTTGAGCAGGAATTCAATGCCTGCACCGGCTCCCGGCAAAGTAACCGAGCAAACTACCAGTATGAGGATAATGATAAATAAGGTAGGCATCATGATTTTGGAGGACTTTTCGATTCCTTTTTCCACTCCTTTCACGATGATGAAATGAGTGATTAACAAGAAGGCTACCAACCATACAACCGGTCTCCACGGACTACTGGAGAATTGCTGGAAAGAAGAGATGAATTCTCCGGAGTTTTTTCCGGCAAAGCCGTTGGTCGCAGCTTCAAGAATATATTCAAGCGTCCAGCCTGCTACTACGGCATAATAACTAAGTATCAGGAAACCGGCCAATACTCCCATGCGTCCTACCCAACGCCAATGTGTTCCAGGGGCTAATTTCTGATACGCTCTTGCTGTGTTGGCTCTCGAACGGCGTCCTATCAGAAACTCGGCAATCATAATAGGTAGTCCCAGAAGAAAGATGCAGCCTAAATAGATCAATATAAATGCCGCACCTCCATGATTTCCCGTTTCATAGGGAAACCTCCATATATTACCCAGTCCGACTGCAGAGCCGGCAGAAGCGAGTATGACCCCTAATTTACTGCCGAAGTTTGCTCTATCATTTTTTGCCATAAATCTTGTTTTATCTTACAAATCGTTATAAAATGCACGTATAAAATGCAAATATAGAAAATGATACTTATATTTGCACGATAATTGTAATATTATTTAGATATGCTATCTTATATTAAGAAATATCCGATCTCGCTTTTTATTATTCTGACAGTGATTTATCTGTCGTTCTTTAAACCGCCTAAGACGGATTTAAATGAAATTCCCAACCTCGACAAACTGGTTCATGTCTGTATGTATTTGGGTATGTCGGGCATGTTGTGGCTGGAATTTCTGCGTGCGCATCGCAGGGACAATGCTCCGATGTGGCATGCGTGGGTAGGTGCATTCTTCTGTCCTGTACTTTTTAGTGGTTGTGTGGAATTACTGCAGGAGTATTGCACTACTTACCGGGGAGGAGACTGGTTGGATTTTGCAGCTAATACTACGGGAGCGATTCTGGCTAGTTTAGTGGCCTATTATGTCGTACGACCGAGGATGATGAAGGCTGATTGAAATTTGCTGGCTAGAAGGATTTTCAGGCACGGATTACGCGGATTACACGGATTTTAGAATTAGCATTTATAAAGCGACCGTGTAATCCGCGTAATCCGTGCCTGAAAAAATAGTATAATTATAAGTATTCTACCGTTGAACTAAGTTTGATTCCATTGGAACCTTTAATTAGAATGGTATATCCTTTAGGTTTGTCTGCTTGCAGATTCTTTATAACTTCCTGCGCATTGGCGTAAGTTTTAAAAGAATGTTCGCTTGCGGCAAACAGTTCTCCTACGAGCCATACTTTCTCAAAACCACTTTCTTTGATGTAATCAACGATTTTCTGATGTTCGGCCGGGCTTTCAGCACCCAGTTCGCGCATATCTCCTAATATGAGCATCTTGTGAGGGACTGTCATGTTCCGGAAGTTTTGCAAGGCAGCCATCATACTGGTCGGGTTTGCATTATATGCGTCGATGATCAGCGTGTTATCTTTTGTCTTTTTAAGTTGAGAGCGATTGTTTTGTGGTGTATACCCTTCCAAAGCTTCGTTGATCTTCTTTGCTTCCACTCCGAAGAAACGTCCGATGGTGATGGCAGCCAGGGCATTCGGGAAATTATATTCTCCGATCAACTGTGTGCGAACCTGATGGCGTTCACCGTCCTTACCGGCTTTCCATTCGAAAGCGAGATAAGGTGAATTGCCGGTGATTCGCCCGTTAACATAGAGATTCTCTTCTGTTCCATAAGGAGTCAGGTTCAATCCCTGTGAGATATTCATCAAATAGGCGTTATCGTGATGGATAAAGGTAATGGCGTCTTTCTTACGGAGGAAATCGTACAATTCTCCTTTAGTCTTAATCACTCCTTCGAAAGAACCGAATCCTTCCAGGTGAGCCTTGCCTACGTTGGTGATAATGCCATAATCCGGTTCGGCTATTTCGCAAAGAAACTTGATTTCTCCCGGATGATTGGCACCCATCTCGATGACAGCAAGGTCATGTTCCGGCTTCAATCGTAGCAGAGTGGTCGGTACACCGATGTGATTGTTGAGATTACCTAAGGTATAAAGCACATTATGAGCTTGGCAGAGAACGCTGGAGATTAACTCTTTGGTGGTCGTCTTTCCGTTAGTTCCGGTAATGCCGATCACTCGCGTCCCGAGTTGGCGGCGATGATAGTTGGCAAGCTGCTGCATTGTTTGCAGACAGTTGTCTACAAGTATATATCGTTGATCGCCTTCTATGGCATATTCGGCCTCATCGATAACGGCAAATGCGCATCCGGAGTCCAGCGCTAACTTAGCAAATGCATTACCGTTGAACGACTCACCTTTCAAGGCGATAAATAAAGAACCGTCTGGGCAGTTCCGGCTATCAGTAGTAACTGATTGGCAATCCAGAAAAATCTGGTAAAGAGCAGAAAGTTTCATAACCTGATCTTTTATTTAAAACGTTGCAAAGATAGGCTATTCTTTCGGATTTGACGGGAGTTCGGACAGATTTTTACTTAGGCATATACCAAAGGAAGAGTCAGTATCATCCGGCATCCGTCCGTATAGGAAGAATCGATCCGGAGGCTGCCTCCTAACTTCTCGGCGATACTCCGGCATATCGGAAGTCCGAGACCGGTTCCCTGTGTGAAAGAATCCATTTTGTAGAAACGTTGAAATACTGCCTCCTGTTGATTTGTCGGGATGCCTGTTCCTGTATCGGTGACACTGATTTCAATTTTCTTTTCAGCTTCCAGTATGGAATAAGCTATGCGAATACTGCCGTGAGTCGTGAATTTAGCGGCGTTATGCGCCAAGTTGTTCAACGCTTGTGATATACGTTCCGAATTACTGCGTATGAGCAGGTTTTCTCTTGCAGGCTCGAACAGGACTTCCACTTCTTTCTGCCTGTTGTCTTTGGCCACTTCAGAGGCAAGTTGACAGATCGTATTCATGTCTGTTTCATCATCTGTGGGCAGTTGTTCGTATTGATCCAGTTCGGACAGAGCGAGCACATCAGTGACCAGTCGGAGCAAGTCGTTACTGTTGCTCTTGATAATATTGACAAATTCCTGTGTTTCCGGATTGTTGCTATAGTGATCGCTTAACACCTGCGAGAAGCCTACAATGGAGTTGAGCGGTGTACGGATTTCATGAGTCATGCTTTGGATGAATGTGGTTTTCATCCGGCTGTTTGCTTCCGCTATATCCTTCGCTTTACGTAATTCTTCCCTCGATACAGTAAGTTCTTCATTTCTTGTTTTAAGTTCCGCTTCCGAAACTTTCAGTTTGCGTTTCAGGAAGTTTTCTCTATAAAGGAATAAGAAAAGAACGCCTAATAAAATAATCAATGAGATAATCAATGTTGTTTTATTATGCAACTCTTTTTCCTGTGTCTGGAGCGTTAGTTCTTTCTTTTCGGCATTGAGCTTCTCAACGTTTAGCAAGGTGGCGAATTCGCTGCTGGCTACTTGCTCATTGGCTATTTTTAAAGAGTCATCTGCGTTGATATACATTTGCAGAAATTTGACTGCCATGTTCATATTCCCCATCTTTTGGTAGATTTCTCCCTGTGTGCGATAGTGGTTGCTGCTAAGTATGCTTTCACTTAAACGGCGCTCTTCCTTTTCTTGCCTTTCTGCAGCTTCCAGTGCTTTTTGATATTGCCTGGTCTGCTGGTAGTATAAACATTCTATATTATATAGCCTTTTTTTGATCGATTCCAGTCTTTTATCCTGTTCGAATGCGGCCTGGCATTCCTTCAATATTTTTTCGGCTGCCTGAAAGTCACCAAACTTACTGTAGTAGTTTACGTACTCCAACTTGGCAGATATTTGCTGTGTAGAAGAATTGGCTGTTGCAACGGCCTTTTCCATAGCTTCCAATGCTTCTTTTTGTTTTTCCCGGCTGATGTAATAGTTGGCTATCTGGGCATAGGTCTGGGAAATGTTATAGTTTTCGATATTGTATTTTTCAGTCAGTTCGATTTCTTTCAACCGCCATTCACCCGCCATCGAATCGAATCTTTTGATGGTGTAGATTTGTGACATGATATTGTAGCAACGGGACAGACCGGTTTTGTCATCCTCTTCCTGTGCTTCTTTTAACATCTTTTGCACTTCATAAAGTGCTATGTTTGTTCTGCTTGTTTTTAGATAGTAAGTGATTAATCTGTTCGCCCATGCAAAATAATAATATTTAGGCTGATGGGTGGCTTTGGCGAATTCTTTTACTTTGTTGGTATAGTAGATTACGCTATCTTCATGGGTCCCCTGGAAATAATAGTAATCCAGTTGGGTGGCTATGGCTACTGCCTGCATTCGTTCATCATGTCGTTCACCGGCCATTCTGAACAATGTGTCGGACATGTTAAGCACAATAGGATCTAACAAGTATTCTTGACAACGTTGATAATATTCATAGAGAGTAGAGTCAACATTGAAAGTTTCAGCCTCTTTTTGAGCTTTAGCAGTAGTGGCAAAGGGCAAAATGAGGAAAAGAAATCCTACGTGAAATAGGGTTAATCGGCTCATGGTATGAATTTTTCGGTTTCTTCTATAGTTTGCAAATATACGTTTATTTCTTCTTTTTAGTACGAATACTTGCTTTTTTTATCTACATTTGTAGGCGATCTAAAAGGAATGTTGTCAATGATGAAACCTATATCTCCTACTTATATAAATGTAAAAGGGCGGTTGCTCGATCTTGCTACTCCGCAGGTGATGGGAATTTTGAATGTTACTCCCGATTCTTTTTATTCCGGCAGCCGGATGCAGACTGAAGAAGACATTGCTGCCCGGGCGCGGCAGATACTTGATGAAGGTGCTTCGATTATTGATATAGGAGCTTATTCTTCACGGCCGAATGCCGAACATATTTCTGCTGAAGAAGAGATGGGCAGACTGCGTACCGGTCTGGAAATTCTGAACCGTAATCATCCGGAAGCCATCATTTCTGTTGATACTTTCCGGGCTGATGTAGCGGAAGAATGTGTGAAAGATTATGGAGTTGCTATTATTAATGACATAGCTGCCGGTGAAATGGACCATCGGATGTTTCAGACAGTCGCCGACTTGGGAGTGCCCTATATTATGATGCATATGCAGGGAACTCCCCAAAGTATGCAGAAAGAGCCGTCTTATGATAACCTGATTAAAGACATTTTCCTGTATTTCGCTCGTAAAGTGCAGCAACTTCGCGACTTGGGAGTGAAAGATATCATTCTCGATCCGGGATTCGGATTCGGAAAAACGTTGGAGCATAATTATGAACTGATGGCACATCTGGAAGAGTTCCATATATTCGAGCTTCCCGTTTTAGTGGGAGTTTCGCGGAAATCAATGATTTATAGATTATTGGGGGGAACCCCGCAAGATTCATTGAACGGGACAACCGTATTGGACACTGTTGCGTTAATGAAAGGAGCACACATCCTGCGTGTACATGATGTGCGTGAGGCGGTGGAAGCTGTCCGGATCACAGAGAAATTAAAAATAGAGAGTGGATATGACAAATAAGAGGAGGGTGCATGTTTTTTGAGTTTGGCATAAAAGATTTTATCGATATTCTGCTGGTGGCTTTTGTTTTGTACTATACCTACAAACTGATGAAAGCTTCCGGTTCTATTAAGGTATTCACCGGTATCCTGGTTTTTATCCTGATCTGGCTGGTGGTGACTCAAGTGTTGGAGATGAAGCTGTTGGGCTCTATTTTCGACACGTTGATGAATGTGGGTGTGATAGCGTTGATTGTTCTTTTTCAAGATGAGATACGCCGTTTCCTTTTGACTTTGGGATCTCACCGTCATGTCAGTGCATTGGCACGTCTCTTTAGCGGATCGAAAAAAGAGTCGTTGAAGCACGATGATATCATGCCCGTGGTAATGGCCTGTTTAAGTATGGGCAAACAAAAAGTCGGCGCATTGATTGTCATTGAGCATAACACTCCTTTAGATGAAGTCGTTCGTACGGGCGAATTGATTGATGCGGCAATCAATCAGCGTTTAATCGAGAATATCTTTTTTAAGAATAGTCCGTTGCACGACGGAGCGATGGTCATCAGCAAAAAACGTATCAAGGCAGCGGGATGTATTCTTCCTGTGTCCCATGATTTGAATATACCGAAGGAGCTTGGCTTGCGGCATCGCGCAGCGATGGGAATTTCACAGCAATCGGATGCGCATGCCATTATTGTTTCAGAAGAAACAGGTGGTATCTCCGTGGCCTATCGCGGACAATTCTACCTCCGCCTGAATGCGGAAGAACTGGAAAGTCTATTGACAAAAGAAAACTGATTTTATATTGGTAAGGCAATGGTCAAACAATGATGGTCATTTTATGACCATCATTGTTTGACCATTGTTGTTTTATCTGCTATTTGGCGCTATTTTGCTTTATTTCCAACCCTTTTTGAATGATAATTATGCCCTCCTTTTTAGGTGAATCGCCTACCTTTGCCGTATACTATTAAAATTCTATTTTTGAATAAACCATGAAAAACAGATTGATTGCTTTACTGGTACTTTTTACAGTTATTTTCTTTAGTACTGCACAGGCGCAAACTACCGCACGGAAGTTTGAGGCAGGCAAGAACACATTCTTGCTGGATGGAAAACCGTTTGTGGTGAAGGCTGCCGAGTTGCACTACACCCGCATCCCGCAAGCTTATTGGGAACATCGCATTGAGATGTGCAAGGCATTAGGCATGAATACTATTTGTATTTATATTTTCTGGAATATCCATGAGCAGGAAGAAGGTAAGTTCGATTTTTCCGGTCAGAATGATATTGCAGCTTTCTGCCGTGCGGCACAGAAACACGGTATGTATGTCATTGTCCGTCCCGGTCCGTATGTATGTGCGGAGTGGGAGATGGGGGGACTTCCCTGGTGGCTGTTGAAGAAAAAAGATATAGCCTTGCGTACGCTCGATCCCTATTATATGGAACGGGTAGGCGTCTTTATGAAAGAAGTAGGCAAGCAACTGGCTCCGCTGCAAGTGAATAAGGGGGAAATATCATCATGGTGCAGGTAGAGAACGAATACGGTTCTTATGGAATCGACAAACCTTATGTTTCTGCCGTGCGCGACCTGGTTCGTGAATCCGGTTTTACCGATGTACCTCTGTTTCAATGTGACTGGAGCAGTAACTTCACCAATAATGCGCTCGATGACCTGATTTGGACAGTGAATTTCGGAACGGGTGCCAATATCGACCAGCAATTTAAAAAACTCAAAGAACTTCGCCCCGAAACTCCGTTGATGTGTAGCGAGTTCTGGAGCGGATGGTTCGACCACTGGGGACGCAAACATGAGACACGTCCTGCAAAAGATATGGTACAGGGCATCAAGGATATGCTCGACCGGAACATCTCTTTCAGTCTGTATATGACTCACGGAGGAACGACTTTCGGACATTGGGGAGGTGCGAACAACCCGGCTTATTCCGCCATGTGCAGCTCATACGATTATGATGCTCCGATTAGCGAACCCGGATGGACGACCGACAAGTTTTTCTTGCTTCGTGACTTGTTGAAAAACTATCTTCCGGCAGGTGAAACACTGCCCGCAGTACCCGCAGCTCTGCCTGTTATTGAAATCCCCGAGTTTCACTTCCATAAAGTGGCTCCGCTTTTCTCGAATCTGCCGGAGGCAAAACAAACGGTGGATATTCAACCGATGGAATCATTCAACCAGGGATGGGGAACGATTCTGTATCGCACCACATTGTCCGAAACTATTCTTGCAGGCACCACTTTGAAAATTACGGAAGTGCACGACTGGGCGCAGATATATGCCGACGGTAAACTGCTGGCACGTTTAGACCGTCGTAAAGGAGAATTTACAACGACCCTGCCCGCACTGAAAAAAGGCACACAACTGGATATTCTTGTGGAAGCAATGGGACGTGTTAACTTTGACAAATCTATCCACGACCGCAAAGGAATCACCGAAAAGGTGGAACTTATTTCGGGTAACCGGGCTAAGGAATTGAAAAACTGGACGGTGTATAACTTCCCGGTAGATTATTCCTTTATAAAAGATAAGAAATATAGCGATAAAAAGATGTTACCGACTATGCCTGCCTATTACAAGACTACCTTCACACTGGATAAAGTAGGAGATACTTTTCTGGATATGAGCACATGGGGGAAAGGCATGGTCTGGGTGAACGGTCATGCAATGGGGCGTTTTTGGGAGATCGGTCCGCAGCAGACTCTCTTTATGCCAGGGTGCTGGTTGAAAGAAGGAGAGAATGAAATTCTTGTTCTGGATTTGAAAGGTCCTACCCGGGCTTCCATCAAAGGTTTGAAGAAACCAATTCTCGATGTGCTTCGTGAAAAAGCTCCCGAAACACACCGCAAGGATGGAGAGAAACTGAAACTGACGGGTGAGAAAGTGGTTCACGAAGGAGCTTTCACTCCGGGCAACGGCTGGCAGGAGGTACGATTTATCACTCCGGTGAAAGGACGTTATTTCTGTCTGGAAGCACTTTCTCCGCAAGCAAATGATAACATCGCAGCGATAGCGGAGTTTGATGTCTTGGGAGCTGATGGTAAACCGGTATCCCGCGAACATTGGAAGATTCGTTATGCCGATAGTGAAGAAACACGTAGTGGCAACCGTACAGCCGACAAGATATTCGACTTGCAGGAATCCACTTTCTGGATGACAGTGGACAATGTTCCTTATCCTCATCAATTGGTAATTGACTTGAGCAAAGTGGAAAATGTGACCGGTTTCCGCTATCTGCCCCGCGCCGAAAAAGGGTATCCGGGTATGATTAAGGAATATCGCGTATATGTGAAACCTGCTGATTTCAACTACTAAACAGTGAATGAACAAGAATAAAACAATGGATGAAAAAGCATTGAAATGATGATGAATATGAAGAAAAATATAATTCTTTTCGCATTCCTGTTTATAGGAGTGCTGACTGGGTATTGCCAGCAATCTGCTTACCTGTTTGTTTACTTTACCGGCAATCGCATGAGTGAGGAAGCCGTCCGGATGGCTGTTAGTCTTGATGGATATAATTATAAAGCCTTGAATGGAAATCAGCCGGTACTTGATTCCCGTGTGATTAGTTCGACAGGTGGAGTGCGTGATCCCCATATTCTGCGTTGTGAAGATGGGAAGACGTTTTATATGGTGGTTACGGATATGGTATCCGGAAATGGATGGAGTTCTAACCGTGCCATGGTACTTTTGAAATCAAAAGACCTTGTACACTGGACTTCCAATGTCGTGAATATCCAAAAGAAATATCCAGATCAGGAGGATCTGAAACGTGTGTGGGCACCACAAACTATTTATGATAAGGAAGCTGGGAAGTACATGGTTTACTGGTCTATGCAACATGGCAATGGTCCCGATATCATTTATTATGCTTATGCCAACAAAGATTTTACAGATATAGAAGGAGAACCGAAGCCACTGTTTCTTCCGAAAAACAGAAAATCATGTATTGATGGCGACATTATTTATAAAGATGGACTCTATCATTTGT
This sequence comes from Bacteroides sp. BFG-606, assembly GCF_024788145.1. Lineage (NCBI taxonomy): Bacteria > Pseudomonadati > Bacteroidota > Bacteroidia > Bacteroidales > Bacteroidaceae > Bacteroides > Bacteroides sp. BFG-606. Next base: position 2,004,773 of record NZ_JANUIL010000001.1, read on the forward strand.
TCTACAAAACGGAAGGGAATGGAAATGGAATTAAAAAAGCGACTACTTCCTCTCTGACCTCCGGACAGTGGGCGGAATCGGATGATTATAAGCAGCAGACGAAGGATGCGGTAGAAGGTGCAGGCATTTTTCCATTGATTGGTTCGGATAAATATATCTTGATGTACGATGTGTATATGAAAGGCAAATACCAGTTTACCGAAAGTTCCGATCTGGAATACTTTAAAGTGATTGACCATGCCGTCAGCATGGATTTTCATCCACGTCACGGTACTGTTATTCCGATTACTCAAAAAGAATTGCGACGCCTTTTCAAGGCATATGGTAAACCGGAAAGTTTCTAAAACTTTGCGATTGATAATCTTAATGCAATATATACCATGAGAAAATTATTCCTCTTTCTAGTTGTCTTGTTTTTGTCGTTTCAGCAGGTCACTTTAGCTGCAATCAAGGAAATGACGAGTACACCCGATTCGGTTTATCTGTTTTCTTTTGCAACTTCCGGAGACGACGGACGCAGCGGACTCCGTTTCGCCTGGAGTACAGATAAAGAAAACTGGTTTGAAATTGGCCGGAACTACGGATATCTCCGGTGCGATTATAGCCGCTGGGGATCACAGAAGAAAATGCTCGATCCTTATTTGAAACAATCGCTCGATGGCGAATGGATTTGTACCTGGAAACTGAATGACCGTGATGGATACGGACAGGCTACTTCCAAGGATTTAATCAACTGGACCAGTCAGAAATATCCTCGTACTACGCCGGATTTTGACGGAGTGAGAGTGAAAGCTATTGTTGCCGGAGAAGAGCAGAAAGGGAATATCAACCGGGTAGCTTGGACCTTGGTGGATGGATTGGATAAAAATTATGGCTGGAATCAATATCGGAACTCATTACATGGAGAACGTCCGGTACAGGATGGAGAACGTTTTGCCGGTTTGAAGCCTGTAAAAGCAACGGTCACTGTACAACCGGAAGGTGCAAAAGCCATTAGTGATGTATTGCTGGGCGCTTTTTTTGAAGACATCAATTATTCGGCAGACGGAGGACTCTATGCAGAACTTATCCAAAACCGCGACTTCGAGTACGACCCTTCGGACAGGGAAGGAGATAAGAACTGGGATGGCTTTCATTCCTGGTCATTGAGAGGGAATGGAGAAGCTGAATTTTTGATCGTTACAGATGCTACAGACGCTATTCATTCTAACAATATGAATTATGCTATATTGGATGTCAAGCAGCCTGGAGCTTTTTTGGTCAATACAGGCTTCGACGGAATTGCGCTTAATGCAGGTGATAAGTATAACTTTTCTTTATTTGGTCGTGTCCCGGTAGGAAAATCCAATAAATTACTGATACGTTTGGTTGATGCTGGGGGGACAGTGCAGGGAGAAACTTCAGTAACCGTTTCCTCCCGTTCATGGAAGACTTATAAAGCGGTTTTGATTGCAAAAGCATCTGTTGATGTACATTTGGAAATTCAGCCACAGTCAGCAGGCGAAGTTGATTTAGATATGATTTCTCTATTTCCACAAAATACATTCAAAGGCAGAAAGAATGGTCTGCGTGCCGATTTGGCACAGATACTTGCCGACATTCATCCCCGTTTCATCCGTTTTCCCGGTGGTTGTGTGGCTCATGGTGATGGTCTGAAGAATATCTATCAATGGAAAAACACAGTCGGTCCGTTGGAAGCAAGAAAAGCACAGCGTAACCTTTGGGGATACCATCAAAGCATGGGATTGGGTTATTTTGAATATTTCCAGTTTTGCGAAGATATTGGTGCGGAACCGCTTCCAGTGCTGGCGGCCGGTGTTCCTTGCCAGAACTCTGCCTGTCACGGCGACTTGAGAGGAGGACAACAAGGTGGTATTCCGATGAACGAAATGGGAGCTTATATTCAGGATATTCTTGATCTGATAGAATGGGCAAACGGTGACGCTAAGAAGACAAAGTGGGGAAAGGTACGTGCCGAAGCCGGGCATCCAAAACCATTCCATCTGAAATACATCGGTATCGGAAATGAAGATCTTATCACTGATATCTTCGAAGAGCGTTTCACGATGATCTTCAATGCCATCAAAGAAAAATATCCTGAAATGATTGTTGTCGGTACAGTGGGACCATTCAATGAGGGTACAGACTACGTGGAAGGATGGAAGCTGGCGGACAAACTGGGTATTCCGATGGTCGACGAACATTATTACCAGACTCCGGGATGGTTCCTGAACAACCAGGATTTCTACGACAAATACGATCGTTCGAAAAAGACAAAAGTATACTTGGGCGAATATGCAACTCACATACCGGGACGAAAGGCGAATATCGAAACAGCACTGACAGAAGCTCTTTATCTTGCTGCCTTGGAACGTAATGGCGATGTTGTACACATGACTTCCTATGCCCCTCTTCTCGCTAAAGAAGGACATACCCAGTGGAATCCGGATTTGATTTACTTCAATAACCGGGAAGTGAAACCTACCACCGGCTACTATGTTCAGAAACTCTACGGACAGAATGCCGGGAACGAATATTTTCCGTCAAAGATCACTCTTGATAATAGAGACGATCAAGTGCGGAAACGCATTGCTTCTTCTATTGTCCGTGACTCGGCAAGTGGTGATGTGATTGTGAAGCTGGTCAATTTACTTCCCGTAGAAGTGAATACGAATGTCGACCTTTCCGGAATCGGTGCTATACAGTCTTCTGCAAAAAGAACCGTACTGACCGGCAAACCGGCCGATACCCCGCTACCTATTGAAGACACGATGGAAGTAGCAGAAAAGTTTGACTATCAATTACCTGCCTATTCTTTTACGGTGATCCGCATAAAGAAGGCAAATGAGAAATAACAGAAAAAAGTGAAGATAATAACGACATAGATAATATGAAGAAGATAATAAGTACCCTGCTGGCTAGTTGCTGTCTGACTTCTCTGATAGCACAGGAAGTGGTAGTGAAAGGGCCGGATGAAAAACTGCAATTGGTTGTATCTGCTTCTCCAGCCGAAAAGCCAAGTTATTCGATTACCTACAATGGAAAGACAATGTTGGAGAAATCTCCTTTGGGTATGAATACGAATATCGGTGATTTTGCAAAAGGGATGAAACTGACAGGACACGCTGTTACTCCGATTGATACTGTCTATCATCAGGATCGTATTAAAACCTCCAAAGTGCATTATCAGGCAAACGAACTGATTTGTAATTTTGAGAATCCGAAAGGGCAGAAAATAGATGTAGTCTTTCGTGTCAGCAATCACGATGTAGCTTTCCGTTATACTCTTCCGCGTCAGGATGGAAAAGGAAGTGTAACGGTAACTGCCGAAGAAACCGGCTTTCGCTTTCCGCAACAAACAACTACTTTCTTATGTCCGCAAAGCGATGCCATGATAGGTTGGAAACGTACCAAACCCAGTTATGAGGAAGAGTACAAGGCAGATGCTCCCATGAGTAACCGTTCGCAGTACGGGCATGGCTACACGTTCCCTTGTCTGTTCCGTATCGGTGACGATGGTTGGGTATTAGTCAGCGAAACAGGTGTAGACAGTCGTTATTGCGGTTCTCGTTTGAGCGATGTAAGCGAAGGCAATCTGTATACGGTTGCTTTCCCGATGGCTGAAGAAAATAACGGTAACGGAACTTCTGCTCCGGCATTTGCCCTTCCCGGTGCTACTCCCTGGCGTACCATAACTGTTGGCGAAACCTTGAAACCGATTGTGGAAACAACCGTTATCTGGGATGTCGTACGTCCTCTTTATGAAACGAAGCATGACTACCGTTTCGGACGCGGCACATGGAGCTGGATTCTCTGGCAGGATGGTAGTATCAACTGTGACGATCAGGTGCGCTATATTGATTTTGCAGCTGCAATGGGGTATGAGTATGCCTTGATCGATAACTGGTGGGATACGAACATCGGCCGTGACCGTATGAAATCTTTGATAGAATACGCACGAAGCAAAGGAGTGGAACTCTTCTTATGGTATAGCTCTTCCGGCTATTGGAATGATATTGAGCAGGGGCCGGTGAATCACATGGACAATGCCATTATCCGCAAACGTGAAATGAAATGGTTGCAAAGCCTTGGAGTGAAAGGAATCAAAGTTGATTTCTTTGGTGGCGACAAGCAGGAAACGATGCGCCTGTATGAAGATATTTTGAGTGATGCTGACGACCACGGTCTGATGGTAATCTTCCACGGTTGCACCATCCCTCGAGGATGGGAACGTATGTACCCGAACTATGTAGGCAGCGAGGCTGTACTGGCCTCCGAAAATATGGTTTTCGGCCAGCACTTCTGTGATGAAGAGGCTTTCAATGCCTGTCTGCATCCGTTTATCCGCAATGCGGTGGGTTGCATGGAATTCGGTGGTTGTTTTCTGAACAAACGGCTGAATCGCAACAATGACGGAGGAACTACCCGCCGTACTACTGATATATTTCAATTAGCCACTACCGTATTATTCCAGAATCCGATACAGAATTTTGCGCTTGCTCCCAACAACCTGAAAGATGTTTCCCCTGTTTGTATGGACTATATGAAAACGGTTCCTACCACATGGGATGAGACACGTTTTATTGACGGATATCCGGGGAAATATGTAGTTTTGGCGCGTCGCCACGGTGACACCTGGTATCTGGCAGCAGTGAATGCCGGGAAAGAAATCGTAAAGTTGAAACTGGATTTAGATATGTTTGCCGGAAAAACTGTTTCTCTGTATAAGGATGATAAAAAAGGAGAACCGCAGCTTCTGCCGTTGAAAGTGAAAGAAAACGGAAAAGTGCAACTGGAAATCCTTCCACAGGGAGGTGTTCTATTGGTGAATAGAAGCGTGGCGGGATCATATGGGAAATGATTGTTCGGCAAAAGTTTGGTAGAATCATTATTTATAGCGTAATTTGTGTAGCATAAAAAGTACTACAATAATTACGCTATAAATAATTGCTTGAATATGAATGACGTAAATAATCCTTTTTTGATTTATGCATATGCTGGTCCTAAGTATTTCTGTGATCGGATAGAAGAAACGGAACATTTGATTTCCGCTTTACGGAATGGAAGAAATGTGACCTTAATGAGTCCTCGCCGTATGGGTAAGACCGGATTAATACAGAACGTCTTTCATCAGATACGACGGGAGTATCCGGAGGCAGCTTGTTTTTACATGGATATTTTTTCTACGACATGTCTGGATGATTTTATCATTCAGTTCGGGCAGACTGTGATTGGTAAATTAGATAATTTATCGCAGAAGACGCTGGCGACAATCAGTGGCTTTTTTAGAAGTTGTCGTTTAGTGTTTTCCCCCGATGTCTTAACGGGAGTGCCACAAGCAACTCTTGATTTTCAACCTTCCCAGGCACAGGCAACATTAAAAGAGATTTTTGATTACCTGGAACATTCGGGAAAAGAATGTTATATCGCTATTGATGAATTTCAGCAGATCACTGAATATCCGGAAAAAGGAGTAGAAGGCTTGTTGCGTTCTTACATTCAATTTTTACCTCATGTACATTTTATTTTTTCAGGAAGTAAACAACATCTGATGGCAGAAATGTTTGGTTCAGCGAAACGTCCTTTTTACCGGAGTACGGAAAAGATGAATCTGGCATCCATCCCTTTAGAGCATTATTCTCTTTTTGCCATACGTTGGATGCAGGCCGGAGGAAAGGAATTGAGTGATGAACTCTTTCAGATGATTTATCGACGTTTTAATGGGCATACATGGTATGTACAGTATGTGCTGAACCGACTTTATGAACAAAAGGAGCCCGTCTTGAATGAAACCATATTTGAGAAATGTTTGGCAGATATAGTTCGTTCCGAGGTGGATGAATACCAGCGTTTATATGGTATGTTGACCGAAAATCAGTCAACTTTGTTGCGCGCTATCGCCCGGGAGCAATTCGTAACGGCTATTAATAGTTCTATATTTATTAAGAAATATGGATTGAAAGGTTCGAGTAGTATTAATGCAGCCCTTAAATTCCTGATTAATAAAGAATATGTATTTAAGGCGGAAGAGGGATATTGTGTATACGACCGTTTTATGGAATTGTGGTTGCAGACATTACCTTACGCTGGTATACTAAAATAATCATATTCAAGAAAATACCCTTCACCTTTCACAATGCCCTATTCATCGGTATTAGCGGGTGAAGGGCAGGCTTTCACTTTCCTTTCACCTTTCTACCCTGACTTTCACAGATTGTCCAGTTTGCTAAATCCTTCATCTATAGTTGGCAGAAGAAGTGTTAGCAGATAGCTTCCGGACTATTATAGGAAAACTTCTTTTCTATAAAGGATAAACTTCCTTTGTATAGGAACCAAACTTTCTTTGCCTTATAAGAAAACTATAAATGCAAGCTTTGATTATATAAATGAAACTTTCATTTGTATAATCAAAGCTTTTGTTTTTATAAACGCAACTTGCAATTATAGATTGCATTTAATGAAAAGCAAGTTTACATACTGGTAATAAGAAGTTTACCAGTAATCAAAAGAAAGTTTGTTGTTAATGAAAAAGAAGTTAGTTAGTAATGAGTAGGAAACAGGTTAGATATGTCTTTAGAAGTAACAGGTGGAGAAGAATTATGCAGGGTTAAGAAAACGGAGGGTGAAAGGCGGATGAAAGAGTAACCTTCACCCGCAAATGCCGATGAATAGGGCATTGTGAAAGGTGAAGGCTGTATTTGTGAAATTAAAAAATAGGTGTTAGGGGGAAATCTACCGATTGGTTACTGTTTATTTCCCCAGTGTGAGATGGTGGGAATAAAGTTGAAACTTTATAATTTTAAGCCAACTCTCTTTCCCTTATAAGAAACTGATTGATCGAACGTCGTAGCATCACCGTCACCACAACCTTTTCCCGGTTCTACAATGATAATATTGAATTTACGATTTTTCAGCATTCCTTTGTAATTACCTTGGCGGTCGTTAATCGTCAGGGTGCGGTCTTTATCATTCCATTTCATGGCAATGGTAGTGTATGCTCCCTTTTCGTAATTGTAGTTGTCGAACTCATCTTCGTAAAGAGTAAATTCAGCGTCGGCGCCCGGATAAATGCGAAGTGTCAGATTATCCCATTTCTTTTCGGTGGAATATTGTACAGCCGGTCCCCAAGGTAGGATAGAACCTGCACGGACATAGACAGGCATGATGTCGATAGGCACTTCACGCTGGATGGTTTGTCCGCCTTTCAGGCTTTTTCCGGTCCAGAAATCAACCCATTGGGCACCTGCGGGTAGATAAACATCTGTCTTTCCTATCTTATTCATATTCTTCTGATAGCCGTTCTGTTTGTTGTCCTGCCATGTATAAAGCGAATCAGTTACGGGGCGGACAAGGAAATTACGGCCAAACATATACTCTGTATCCATCTCAAGTACTTTCTTATCTTTAGGAAAATCCATCATGAGTGGTCGGATGATGCTGCCCGCTTTGTTGGTAACTTCCCATGAAGTGCTGTAGAGATAGGGCAAAAGGCGATAGCGCAGGTGAGTATATTTTTCGAGTGCGTCATAAGCCCAGTCTCCTTTCTTGCCGAACTGGTATATTTCCACAGCTACCGGACTGGAATTGTGTGAACGCATGATCGGCTGGAATGCTCCCCACTGATACCAGCGCACGTGCAATTCATGATAAGCGATATTGTGTACATTATTGTTATATTTCCATGCGAAGAAGCCGCCTAGGTCGGTATTCCAGTATGGTATGCCGCATAGTGAGTAATTTAGTCCTGCCGCCAGTTGTTTCTTCATCACTTCCCAGGTAGAGACTACATCGCCGCTCCATGAATGTGACGCATAACGTTGTTGTCCCAAGAAAGACGAACGTGTGAGCAGGAATACCCGCTTGTCGGAAGTGGTGGCACGTTGATGTTCGTATACACCCTTGTTGGACATCAAAGGAAAAGCGTTGTGCACTCTGCGGAATGAACCTAGATAAGTGGGGGTATCGAAATCTTTATCCTTGATTTCCAGATGATCCGGCTCGGTAGAGTCGAGCCACCAGCCATCCATTCCGAGATCGAAGATGTTCTTTTTCATTTCTGCCCAATACATATCGCGTGCTGTCGGATTGAACGGATCGTAAGGTTTTACTCCAGCTTTGGGAGGCCATGTCTCGAAGTGAAGCAATGCTTTCAGGCTATCCATTTTCTGGTACATCTCTGTCCACGGACCGAACGAGGCCCATACTGAAATCATGATATGTGCATTCTGTTTATGTACATAGTCGATCATTTCTTTCGGACTTTTGATGCGTGGCGTTCCATAATTAGCATTTCTGTCTTCTCCGTTCGGGAGGAATTTCATGTATTCCGGATCACCCATTTTGTTGATATAGCGTGGGTTTTGGAATTTCATCGAGTTCCAGTTTTCATTGCATCCCCAGTATTGCCAGTCCTGGATGATACCGTCCAGAGGTACTTTCAGTTCACGGTACTTGTCTACTACTTCGCAGAGTTCGTCCGGACTTTTATAGCGTTCGCGGCATTGCCAGAATCCCAGTGTCCAGAGCGGATAGAGCGGAGCCTGACCGGTCAGTTCGCGCACTCCGGCTATTACACCGTCCGCATTACCGCCATAAATGAAATAATAATCAGCGCAGTCGCCTACTTCCGAGTCGAATGACATCTCTTGCGGATTGTCGAGGAAAGTAGTGGGAGAATAATTATCCCAATAAAGGGCATATCCTTTGACGGAATGAATAAACGGAATACAGATACTCATATTCTGATTGCGGAGGAGTAGTTTCTGGTTACGTTGGTTCACTTTACCCGTCTGCTGCTGTCCCAATCCGTAGATTACTTCGTCTTTATCCAGCAAAAAAGCCTGGCGGACATTGAAAGACGGAACACCTGCATCATTGAAAGGAGTGAATTGCGTTCCGTAATCTTTGTCCGTCAACAGACATTGGCCGGACGAATCGAAAAAATGGATACCCCCAGTCTTCGGGTTCACTTCCACTTGGATAAGACGACTGCTTAATGTCACATTTTTCCCCTTTTCACCGAAAGAAACAGGAGTTGTCTCAGGCGTTTTGACAATGACCAGACTTTCTTTATTGCAAGATTTCTGACTGGGCGTCTTATAAACCCTGACAATGGAGGGTGAATAAAACTCTATGTTGACATCCATCCCCTGTGTGGCACACTTGATGCCTTGTGAGGTACGTTGTACATTTTGTGCTGTACCATTGCCTGCTGCAACCATTGTTGCACATACCAACAAGAAACCGGCTTTTCTAATAAGATTCATTTTCATGGTTTTTAGTGCTTTATGATGCAGCAAAAGTAGGGCAGAGGCAAGTAAAACGGACAACAATCAGGTTGAAACAAACAGTAATCACGTTGATTTCTTCGCTTTTTCGGCATATTCTGACGGGCGGCATCCGTACATTTCCTGAAAACATTTGCTTAAATAACTGGAACTGCTAAAACCTGTGTGTTCCGCAATTTCTGTAATACTTAGCTTGCCCTCTGTTATCAGTTGTGCTGCCCGTTGCAGACGAATGTTGCGGATAAAGAGGCTGGGAGACTGATCGAGCATAGTCACCAGTTTGCGGTATAATCCCGTTCGCTCCATACAGAGGTCGCGGCTTAGTTGCTCCACCGAATAGCCATTAACGTGCAGATTCTGTTCCACCAGTTTGATGGCTTGTGCCAGAAATGCAGATTCTTCCGTGTCCTGTTGCTGATGGTCGGGAGACGTTTCTTCTATGCTACAGGTTAGAGAATTATTTTGTTCGATCAGGTTGCGTATACGGAGTAATAGAATCTCTTCTTTATGCTTGCGTTCCATTTCCTTTCTGCTCCAATAGATATACAATCGGATACCGGTGAAAGCAATCAGTAATAAAATGATTGCATACAGGATATAAGCCGTGGTTGTTTTCCACCACGGTGCATGGATGGTTAATTTTATTGCTGTCACTTTGCCGTTCCACTGAAGAGGATTGTCCGAAGCCATGACTTTGAATGTATAATCTCTCGGTGGTAAATTGGTGTAAACAGCTTGAAGAAGACCTTTCCCCACAGTCGCATTTCCCTGTCTTCCTGCAAATGTACTCATCCATTGCGGGTCGATACCTTCCAGTTGATAACGGTAGTATGTGCGTTCATGATTGATATAATTCAATGCCGAAAATTCGAAAGTCAGGAAGTTTTGGTTATAGTCCAGTTCGATTTCGGTTGTATAAGGAGCAGCCTTGGACAGGATGATGCGGTTGCCATATTCTTTTCCAGTATTCACCTTTTCTCCATACAAGCGTAAGGCTGTGAAAACCGGCGGATCAGGAAGCATCGGATGAATGGAGTCCTTGTCGGGATGGAATATGTTAAAGCCATCAATACCACCCAAATAGAGAGTGCCGTCGGAAGAACTGAATACGGCATCTTTTATGTATTCGCCGTCCAAAGCACCGTCCAACTGATTGAACCGGGTGAAACTGATGTTCTTATTCTCCGGATTTATGTGGATGCGTGTGACACCGTTACTGGTCGTTACCCAGATGTCTCGATATTTGTCCTCAATGATACCCTGGATAAAGTTATTGCTCAATCCGTTTTCACGATAGAAGATACGTGGGATAGAGTCGTTTTCGCTGGTGAAAAGTTCCAGTCCGTCAGGAGTTCCTGCCCATGTCCAGCCGCGTGTGTCGGTATATAATGTATGATATACTTTGTTTCTGAAATAACAGTTCCTTGGGGTGTTCAACCGGTTCAGGATTTCAGGAGAAATTGTAGGGATAGCTGCCGATTTCAATACATGGGATTTCTGCTCATTGACTGTCAGTCGATAAACTCGGGAATGAGCTTTTAGATAGATATTTCCATCTTTATTTTCGGCGAAAGATTCAATATTGATTTCTTCTTCCGGGGAGACGGGAAATGCATTGCGACCTATATGAGTCAGTTTATGCATGGACGGGTGATGATATAATAATCCCCGATTGAAAGTTCCGAGCCATAACCCTCCTTGCCGGTCTTGAAAGACAGTGCTGATTTCGGTAGAGACAATCTGTCTGTTTCCGGTTTCCAATAGGGGGGATGTATTTTTGTGTTCCTGTGTGGAGGTCAATCATCCAAAACCCGTGAACGCAACTGATATAGGCTTTCTCACCATTAGGGGTAATGATAAGGGTATTGAGAGTATAGTTCTGTTCGAAGAGTTTTTTCCATGTGCGCTTGTGGCTATTGAAATAGAATAAACCGCCTTTACGCCCGTTGCGTAGTTGATAGAAGCCGTCTGCGCTTTTGACGACGAGAGAAGTATTTTGATATTCAGCCTGTTCGGATGCAGGATAAGCGGCTATATTGTATACAGTTTTTTGGTCGGCTATGTGGTAACAGGACACTTCGCCTGTGTCATAGAATAAATATAGGGAGGTACTGTCGGCATTTAGGTCCTGCAATTTTCCGGAATACTTGCCGGGCAAGGTTATACGGGTCTTGTTGTTTAATTCCAGTAATTCGTTAGCTATGAGTAGCCAGATGTGGCCAGAATCGTCTACAAAAAGGTCTTCTACGGGGGCTTGTATCTTTCTGTTCTTAAAGTAAGCGTCTAAATCAGGAATGTATTCCTCTCTGTACAGGTCAATGCACATCAGTTTGTGAGTATCTTTAATCCATAAAAGAGAATCCTCACTCTGGTAAATGCGGTAATGCCCGTTATATTGGTTTAATGGATATACGTATTCCGTGGTGCGGTGAAGATAGCTAAAATGTACACCGTCGTATAAATTTACATTACCGCTGGTGGTGAATACCATTCTTCCGTCGGGCAACTGGAGGATATAACGTATTTGGTTATCACTCAATCCTTGCGACGCATTGATGGTGGTGAACAGGAATTCACCGGCATATATGAACGGTGTCATCCTGAAACAGAAAAATAAGCAGAGTAGAATCCGTATATTTCTCAAACTATTGGTAATCATGGTTATTTCAATATTACAAAGGTAATTGTTTCTTTCGGAAATAAAGAGGATAGGGGGAATAATTATGATATAATCATTCTTGCGATATCATTCCTAATCTTTTAACACCCTTCACTTTGTCTACGCGAGGAAATCGTTTATCTTTGCGTAGTGAATACTTAAATATCATCCCATTATGATTTACCCCATAGGAATACAGAACTTTGAGAGTCTGATAAATGACGGTTATGTGTATGTGGACAAGACGGCGTTAGTCTATCAAATGGCTACTACCGGACGTTATTATTTTCTTAGCCGTCCCCGACGTTTTGGGAAGAGCTTGCTTCTTTCTACGCTGGAAGCTTATCTGAGTGGGAAAAAGGAACTTTTCAGAGGGCTTGCCATCGAGAAGCTGGAACATAAATGGGAGGAACATCCTATTCTTCATCTTGACTTGAACACCGCCAAATATGACGCGATGGATAGCTTGAATCATGTTCTTGATGACAGTCTCAAAAAATGGGAAGAGATATATGGCACCTTTCCTACAGAAGTAACCTTCGCCCTGCGCTTTAAAGGAATTGTAGAACGTGCTTACGAAAAGACCGGTCATCGCGTAGTTATTCTTGTGGATGAATATGACAAGCCTATGCTGCAAGCTATTGGCAACGAGGTGTTGCAGGCTGAATATCGCAGCACGCTGAAAGCTTTCTACTCTGTACTCAAAACGCAGGACCGCTATATCAAACTTGCTTTCCTGACAGGTGTGACGAAATTCGGCAAGGTGAGCGTGTTCAGTGATTTGAATAACCTGAATGATATCTCTATGGACGGCCGTTACATCAATATTTGCGGTATCACAGACGGAGAACTTCACGAATATTTTGATAATGATGTGGTACTGTTAGGTGAAAGAAATGGGTTGACAAAGGAGGAATGTTACACTAAACTGAAGGAACAGTACGATGGTTATCATTTTGACTACAAAACCGAAGGACTCTATAATCCTTTCAGTATCCTCAATACTTTAGCAAAAATGAAGTTTGCCGATTATTGGTTTGAAACAGGTACACCTTCATTCCTTGTTTATCTGATGAAGAATTCGAATTACCAATTAGATAAACTAACCGAAGAGCAAGTTCCCGGTGACTTTTTGAATAGCATTGACTCCATGTCACGCAATCCTATTCCTGTCATTTATCAGAGCGGATATCTCACGATAAAGGGATATGACGAACGTTTCGGCAACTATCAGTTGGGTTTTCCGAATAAGGAAGTGGAGAATGGTTTCATTAAATATTTGATACCTTTTTATACACCGGTAGAAGAGGAAAAAACCGGATTTTTCATTACTAACTTTATCATGGACATTGAACGTGGAGATCCCGAAAGTTTTATGCAGCGAATGCAATCCATGTTTGCCGATACTGACTACAAGATAACGGGGAAGATGGAACTTTATTTTCAAAATGCAATGTATCTGGTGTTCAAAATGTTGGGCTTTTATACCGACGTAGAACGTACCACTAGTAATGGGCGTATAGACATTGTGTTGAAAACCAAAGACTATATTTACGTGATGGAACTGAAACTTGATGGTACTGCCGACGATGCTTTGCGTCAGATAGAGGAGAAGGACTATGCTTTGCCTTTTGCCAAAGATTCCCGCAAATTATATAAGATAGGTGTTGACTTCTCTTCCGAGACACGCGGCATTAAGGAGTGGAAAATAATCCCTGATGCTGATGCATAGTGCATTGTGAAAGTTATGTAGCGGCCTTAGGGATTAATATATCTTCCCAAAAACAACCAATATCAATATCATGCAAACAGTATAGTTGGTCATTGAAATATGGAATAATGGATAGGTGGAAAGTGGAGTAATGTCGTATTATATATAATGGCAATGAGACTCATTTGCGAAAAGATGGCCTTATAAAAGCTTTTCATACGAATAATGGTCTTTTTGTATCCCTTTTTGACGTAAAATTGGACTCTATTTATCTAAGTATGGAGTACCTTTGTAGACGAAAAACCTAAAATAATATCATGAATTTGAATAGACATTACTTACTACTGTTGCTGATAGCAATGTTGTTGATCCCTGCACAGGATCTGTCTGCGAAAAAGAAAAAACAAGTAAAAGAACCGAACGACCGCGAACTGTGGGCGGGAGTATTATATCGAATGGCTGAACCCGTGCTTAGTAATATGAGTGAGGGCAAGTTGCAACAGAACATGTTGGTAGAGTTGAGTCCGACATGGGATGGACGAAATAAGAATGTCACTTATATGGAGTGCTTCGGGCGTTTGATGGCAGGACTGGCTCCCTGGATTTCATTGCCGGATGATGATACGGCAGAAGGTGTTCAGCGTAAACAGTTGCGCGAATGGGCGTTAAAGAGTTATGCGCAGGCTGTAGATCCGGAAAGTCCCGATTATTTGTTGTGGAGAAAAGAGGGACAGACGTTGGTGGATGCAGCCTATATTGCAGAAAGTTTCATAAGAGGATATGATGCCTTGTGGGTTCCGCTGGACAGTGTGACAAAACAACGTTATATTACCGAATTTACACAACTTCGCCGGGTAGACCCTCCTTATACTAACTGGTTGTTATTCTCTGCCACAGTGGAATCTTTCCTGCGTAAGGCTGGTGCACCGAGTGATACTTATCGCATTGCTTCGGCTCTACGTAAAGTGGAAGAATGGTATGTGGGAGATGGCTGGTATTCGGACGGTCCGGATTTTGCTTTTGACTATTATAATAGTTTCGTTTTGCACCCTATGTATATAGAACCGTTGGAAATCATGACAAATGCCGGTAAGAACAAAGTCTGGAATATGCCGGATTGCGATTATAATCGTGCAGTCAAACGGATGCAACGCTTTGGAATGATTCTGGAACGGTTTATTTCTCCGGAAGGTACGCTCCCAGTATTCGGGCGTTCTATCACGTACCGTACAGGAACTTTACAACCTTTGGCATTGCTGGCATGGAGAGAGTGGCTCCCTAAAGAATTACCAAATGGACAAGTACGTGCAGCTATGACGGCAGTTATCAAACGAATGTTTAGTGATAATCATAATTTCAATGAAAAAGGATTCCTGACTTTAGGATTCAATGGTAAGCAGCCGAATATATCAGACTGGTATACGAATAATGGTAGCTTATATATGGCTTCACTCGCATTCCTCCCATTGGGACTTCCGGCAGAACATCCATTCTGGACTTCACCTGCCGAGGATTGGACAAGTAAGAAAGCCTGGGAGGGGAAAGATTTCCCGAAAGATCATGCTGTTCATTAAGATGGACTAACTAATAAAGATTTATATATGACTAGACTATTATTATTTATTGTAGTTTGTCTTGGCTTGTTGCCGATGCCGGTACAAGCTCAGAAAAACGCTGCATTTATCCCCGGAGAAGTTTGGAAAGATACGGACGGGAATCCGATCAATGCCCATGGTGGTGGACTTCTATATCATAACGGCACTTACTATTGGTATGGCGAATACAAGGAGGGGAAAACCATTTTGCCTGACTGGGCTACGTGGGAGTGTTATCGTACGGATGTGACCGGAGTAGGTTGTTACTCTTCTAAAGATTTGCTGAATTGGAAATTTGAGGGTATTGTACTTCCGGCAGTTAAAGACGATCCGAATCATGACCTGCACCCCTCCAAAGTATTGGAACGTCCGAAAGTGGTTTATAATAAGAAAACGGGCAAATTTGTAATGTGGGCCCATGTGGAAAGTGCTGATTACAGTAAGGCTTGTGCCGGAGTGGCAGTTTCCGATTCTCCTGTCGGTCCGTTCGTTTATCAGGGAAGCTTTCGTCCGAACAATGCGATGAGCCGCGATCAGACTGTTTTTGTGGATGATGATGGACGTGCTTATCAGTTTTATTCTTCAGAAAATAATGAAACGATGTATATCAGCCTTCTGACTGATGATTATCTGAAACCGAGCGGACGTTTTACACGCAATTTCGTAAAAGAATCGAGGGAGGCTCCGGCTGTGTTTAAATATAATGGTAAATATTATATGTTAAGTTCCGGTTGTACTGGTTGGGATCCTAATATAGCCGAGATCGCAGTAGCCGATTCTATTATGGGAACATGGAAGACAATCGGAAACCCTTGTACGGGACCGGATGCAGATAAAACGTTTTATGCCCAGAGTACTTATGTCCAGCCCGTTGTCGGAAAGAAGGATGCATATATTGCCATGTTCGACCGTTGGAAGAAGAAGGACTTGGAAGATTCCCGTTATGTATGGTTGCCTGTGTTGGTAAAAGACGGGGAAATAACGATCCCTTGGTATGAAAAATGGAACCTTTCTATCTTTGACAAATAAAAAATATAAATATGAAACGGATACTGTTGCTACTTTGTGGAATAATGCTCGTTCCTGTTATTGCCTGTTCCCAGCATTTGGTTGAAGTAGGAAAGGGGTATAGCTGTACTTCGGTCAATACGACGGTCTTTCGGAATAACTCGCTGGTTACACACGGTGATGAACAATATATCAGTTATTACGATAACGATGGCTATCTGGTACTTGGAAAGCGGAAACTGGATTCGGAACAATGGACATTACATCGCACCCAATATCAGGGAAATGTGAAGGATGCTCATAATATAATTAGCATGATGATAGATGGAGAAGGATACATACACGTATCTTTTGACCATCATGGACATCCATTGAATTACTGCCGGAGCATTGCTCCCGGTTCCTTGGAACTGGGGGATAAAATGCCCATGACCGGAGTTGACGAAGCAAATGTCACCTATCCGGAGTTCTATCCTTTATCCGGAGGAGATTTATTGTTTGTTTACCGCTCTGGTTCTTCGGGTCGTGGAAATCTGGTAATGAACCGTTACTCGCTGAAAGAACACAAATGGACTCGTGTGCAGGATATACTGATCGACGGAGAAAATAAACGGAATGCCTATTGGCAGTTATATGTTGATGAGAAAGGGACGATTCATCTTTCATGGGTATGGCGCGAGACCTGGCATGTGGAAACAAACCATGATATTTGTTATGCCCGTTCTTTTGATAATGGGGTAACTTGGTATAAAACGAGTGGAGAACGATATGAACTCCCGATCAAATTGTCCAATGCGGAGTATGCCTGTCGTTTACCTCAAAACTGTGAGTTGATAAATCAGACGAGTATGAGTGCCGATGCGGGAGGAAATCCGTATATAGCTACTTATTGGCGGGAACCCGATAGTGATGTTCCTCAATACCGCATCGTCTGGAATGACGGGAAGATGTGGCATCAACGGCAGATAACCGATCGCCAGACACCTTTTACCTTGAAGGGTGGAGGTACGAAAATGATCCCTATTGCCCGTCCGCGTATTGTGGTAGAAGGTGGAGAAGTCTTTTATATTTTCCGTGACGAAGAACGGGGAAGTCGTGTGTCGATGGCATATGCGAATGATGTGGGTACGAGTAAGTGGACGATAACGGATCTGACGGATTTTTCCGTGGATGCTTGGGAACCCTCTCATGATACGGAACTTTGGAAAAAGCAGCGGAAACTGCATCTCTTTGTACAACACACCCGTCAGGGAGATGGTGAACGCACAGCGGAAATTGAGCCTCAAATGATATATGTATTGGAAACGAATATGGATACAAATAAATAAAGGTATGAAGAAACGATATGCAACTCTTTTTTCTGCACTCTTTCTAGGCGGTGCAATCTGTGCAAGTTGTACGGATAAGAAGGATGCTTCTGCTGAAGAAGTGATAAACACCATTCATAAAGTGAATCATTATTGGCAGACGAATCATCCGGAACACGGACGTTCTTTTTGGGATAATGCCGCTTATCACACCGGAAATATGGAAGCTTATTTTTTGACTAAGCAGCCGGACTATTTGGAATACTCGAAAGCCTGGGCGGAACATAATGAATGGAAAGGGGCAAAATCAGATCATAAGGAAAACTGGAAGTACAGTTACGGTGAAAGTGATGATTATGTGCTTTTCGGTGACTATCAGATTTGTTTCCAGACGTATGCCGATCTCTATAATCTGGAACCGGATACACAGAAAATAGCCCGTGCCCGCGAAGTGATGGAATATCAGATGAGTACCCCCAATCATGATTATTGGTGGTGGGCAGATGGCTTGTATATGGTCATGCCGGTCATGACAAAGATGTATAATATAACTAAGAATCCGCTCTATTTGGAGAAATTGCATGAATACCTCGCCTATGCTGATAGTATTATGTATGATGAAGAGGCCGGACTCTATTATCGGGATGGAAAATACGTGTTTCCTAAACATAAAAGTGTGAACGGCAAAAAGGATTTTTGGGCACGTGGAGACGGCTGGGTATTGGCCGGATTGGCAAAAGTCTTGAAAGAACTTCCTGAAACAGATAAGTATCGTCCGGAATATATAGACCGTTTCCGTACCCTGGCTAAGTCGGTTGCTGCTTGTCAACAGCCGGAAGGCTACTGGACACGCAGTATGCTCGACCCGCTGCATGCACCGGGACCGGAAACCAGTGGAACGGCTTTCTTTACCTATGGTTTACAATGGGGAATCAATAACGGTTTCCTGGATGCTGCAGAATATCAGCCGGTGGTTGAAAAAGCATGGAAATATCTTTCAACAGTTGCTTTGCAGCCTGATGGCAAGATTGGATATGTGCAACCGATTGGTGAGAAAGCGATACCCGGTCAGGTGGTAGACGCAAACTCCACTTCGAATTTTGGAGTAGGTGCGTTTCTATTGGCAGCCTGCGAACGGGTTCGTTATTTGAATAAATAAATACAGGCACGGATTACACGGATTTCACAGCTCTTAGAGGCATGTCTTAATATAAGTCAACAGCGTAATCCGTGTAATCCGTGCCTAAAATTTAATTCAGCATCAAGCTCATATATGGCTTTAACGGCCGAAGTATTCTATTGGTTAATTCGCTAATATTCATTTGTATATGTGCACCGGGCAGTCGCTCGGTATTATACATGCACTTTCCTTTGCACAGGTAATAATAGCCGTTATTTACAGACAATTGTTTGTCTGATAATTCCAGTTGCATTTCATCTTCAGGAAAAGCTGCGGCATAGATTTGCAACACTTCTTTGGCATTGATGATACGTGCCATGCCTAGCGGATGTTGAGGCTGTTTATCTTCGGGAGGCAGTAGTTGAACCATGCGCTTGCATCCGGTGTGCTGCCTGATCGCATACAATAAACTATATTCCACATCCTTATCATCAGCGCAAAGTTCATTGATAATGATCTGTTTTTCTCCTTTATATATAATGGTTATTCCTTTGATTTCGTTTTCCTGTCTGGCTACAAATAAATAACCTCCGCTAATGGCAAGATCGGTCATAATAACCTGAAAGTCTTCCGGTGTGTGCTGAATACAGCAAGGCCGTTCGGAAAGCTTCTTATTCAAATAGGAATAGACCTCCTCCTGAAATTCTGAAACAACACTGACCGCTATCTCTTTAGAAGGGATAAACTCGGGCAAAACGATCTCTTTAGTTGAATACTTGAATACCGAAGCATATCCCATACGGGCATAATAATCGAACAACCAGGGTTCCGCCGGTATCAATGTGCTGAAGTGTACCCCATTCCGTAACATCCGGGCGAAAGACTGTGATAAAAGCTCGCGCATGACCCCTTTGCTTCGAAAATCGGGATGCGTACAGGCTCCTGAAATATAGGAGGTCTGCACGGTCTCTCCACCAAAAGTCATCGGATAAGGAAGCATCTGAAGGGCAGAGATTACCTCATCACCACTTTGGATGGCGACGTTCACCTCTGTCTTGTAGCGCAGTCCGAAGTACATCTCGACGAATTCTTCACTATCGTCAAAACAGACTTTCCACAATGCTTTTACTTGCTCCTTTATCATCATATTTATAAAGAGTTTACCATTTAACCATATTCATGGGATGCTCCTTGAGGCAAGCCATGTATTTCTCCAGAATCGTCACCGGTTGGTAAGACAATTTGGCTTTGCGCAAACCTTCAATACCTAAATCCTCTTCCCGGTTGATATAAATATATTGCTCAGGAATCCGGTTGGCGAATTCATAATTAATCATAGCATACGCACCCTCAATGCTGGTATCCGCTTTTTCTACATGTACACCGAACGTTTCATGATTGATAGGCATACCGAATGTAAATGCCACGATTTTACCGTTCACATGAAGAATTCCACCCGTCAGCCCGAGTGCTTCGAAGTTATGAAGTGCATAGATCAGGGCACGGCGTTCATTGCCCGTTCCTTCCTGTTGGTCACAATTGTTCACTTTACACCATTCTGCTTCCAGATCGAGGCATTCCTGAATACGGTCTGGGGTAATCGGTGTATACTCATAATCCGGATAAGTGTTGCGGAACCGGTTGATATGATTTCTTTTCGCTTGGAATTTCTTACCTTTCAACGTCGAAAGATCACTTCTTAAATAGATATAATCAGCATAGTCGCGATCTTCTGTGAAAGTGAACTGTTCCGGAAGGATGGTCTCAAGTTCGGTGCGCATATTACTACACACTCCTAACATACAGAAATGATGGTTTTCTTTGCGGGCATCTTCTATCAGCTCCCGCAATATTGCTTTCAAATCTCCTGTACCTACGGGCATCATATAAGCAAGCTGATCTCCTGCCCAGAACTTGAACACCAGAAAATTATCGACTACTGCAAATTGGGTATCATATAAAAACCTCCAGCTACAAAGATTTGAGAATGAAAGATCGCAATTGCGGCGATTACTTTTCATCGTGAATGAGGTGATTGTGTCCCTGTCTGTTAATGTAATATCTTTAAATGGAATCATAAGATTGCTTTTTTGCGTTTAACTCTTTATATAACGGAAAATCAAGAGATTTTGTTTTTACAAAACACCTAATAATCGAAGGATTGTAGGTGTCAGCAATGCAGTGAATATTCCATTCAACGTCAGTCCCAGACTAGCATAGGCTCCGTATTTGCTGCTGATATCCATTGCGGTAGAGGTGCCGACGGCATGGGCGGCTGTTCCCATTGAAAGTCCTTGGGCGATCGGGCTGCCTACATGCATGATTTTCATTGTTTTAAAACCACAGATAGCGCCTAATAAACCTACTGCTACAACAACTGCCGCCGTCAGTGACGGAATACCGCCGATGGCTTTGGTTACTTCCATCGCAATGGGAGTCGTAACCGATTTTGGAGCCAGCGACAGGATTACTTCTTGTGAAGCTCCCATGAACTTTGCAATCAGTACTACTGAAATAACTCCGACGATGCAGCCTGCCAGTTGAGACAGTAGAATAGGCAACAACTGTTTTTTTATCATTTCCAGTTGTAGATATAAAGGTACGCCTAAAGCCACAACGGCCGGGCGTAGCCAGAATTCGATCAGATGTCCTCCTTTATTATATGTCTCATAAGAGATATGGGTCATTTTAAGGAAGATGATTAATAGTGCGATGGTCAGCAATATAGGATTTAATAATACCAGTCCTGTTTTCTTCTGAAGCAGTTTGGCAAAGAAGAAAATCCCGAAGGTAATAGCCAACAGGAAGAAATTATTTTCTAAGAAACTCATTTGTCTTTATTCGTTAAGTTGATTTTATCTTTAAGGTGTAGTTTCTCCGGTAGATGGAAATCTGACAGATGAAGTTTGCGTGCCAGTTTGATCTGATGCGCCAGTCTGAACTTGCGAACGATCTGATGTACCCATCCCGTTACGACAAGTACAAGTGCGGTACTGACAATGGTAGCTATCACAATTGGCCAGAATTCTGCCGCAAT
The DNA here is from genome assembly GCF_024788145.1 of Bacteroides sp. BFG-606. Classification (NCBI taxonomy): domain Bacteria; kingdom Pseudomonadati; phylum Bacteroidota; class Bacteroidia; order Bacteroidales; family Bacteroidaceae; genus Bacteroides; species Bacteroides sp. BFG-606. The sequence continues at coordinate 2,026,497 of NZ_JANUIL010000001.1, forward strand.
AACATCAAAGTATAGCATAAGAGCCACACCGGGTGGAACGAAAAAGAATCCCAAGTTAGCAACCAGAAAGTCGGACAACCCCTGTACCCAGTGTAATTTAATCCAACCTAATTTTAAAAAGAGGGTGAGCAGCAGCATGCCAATGATGCTGGAGGGGAGCTTGATACCCGTAAAATAAACAATTAATTCACCCAAAGCCAAACAGCCAAATAAAATGGCGCACTGACGTATCATATACTAATAACCTATTGATTTTGTTTTGAAAACGCTGCAAAGGTATGAAAAATAGGAGTACAGTGTTAAATATTATAATATTTTAGACTTGAAAGAGAAAAATAGGCGAAATTGTAATGTGGATGTTGCAAAATTGAGTACTTTTGCACCGCAAATTACAAATTGTAATGAGGTTTTATAATAATATTCAATATATCTATGCTCAATTTAATCAACCAAATCGTGGCGCGTGCGAAAGCAAATCGCCAACGTATTGTTCTTCCGGAAGGAACTGAAGAACGCACATTGAAAGCTGCCAATATGATTTTGACAGACGAAGTAGCCGATCTAATTTTACTGGGTAAACCGGCTGAAATTAATGAACTTGCTACAAAATGGGGATTGGGAAACATCGGTAAAGCTACTATCATTGATCCTGAAACTTCTCCGAAACACGAAGAATACGCACAGTTGTTGTGTGAACTTCGTAAAAAGAAGGGGATGACTATCGAAGAAGCCCGCAAATTGACGAGCGATCCTTTGTTCTATGGTTGTTTAATGATTAAGAGCGGTGATGCTGACGGTCAGTTGGCCGGTGCCCGCAACACGACCGGTAACGTACTGCGTCCTGCTTTACAGATTATCAAGACTGCGCCGGGAATCACTTGCGTGTCTGGTGCTATGTTGCTTTTGACTCATGCTCCTGAATACGGAAAGAACGGTATTCTAGTCATGGGAGATGTTGCCGTAACTCCGGTTCCGGATGCTAACCAGCTGGCACAGATTGCTGTTTGTACCGCTCAAACTGCGAAAGCTGTTGCCGGTATTGAAAATCCGAAAGTAGCTCTGTTGAGCTTCTCTACCAAAGGTTCTGCTAAACACGAAGTAGTGGATAAGGTGGTAGAAGCTACTAAGATTGCGAAAGAGATGGCTCCTACTCTTGATCTGGATGGTGAAATGCAGGCTGATGCTGCTCTTGTACCGGAAGTCGGTGCTAGCAAGGCGCCGGGTTCTCCAGTTGCAGGACAAGCAAATGTGCTGATCGTTCCGAGTCTGGAGGTTGGTAATATTTCTTATAAATTAGTTCAACGTCTGGGACATGCTGATGCTGTCGGCCCGATTCTTCAGGGTATTGCTTGTCCGGTAAACGACTTGTCTCGTGGTTGTTCTATCGAGGATGTATATCGCATGATTGCTATTACGGCTAATCAGGCCATTGCAGCAAAAGCGAATAAATAAGTATTAGATATAAAGTATTAAGTATAAATCGACAACAACATGAAGATTCTGGTATTGAACTGCGGAAGTTCATCTATTAAATATAAATTGTTCGATATGACCACCAAAGAGGTGATTGCACAAGGTGGTATTGAAAAAATCGGTCTGAAAGGATCATTCTTGAAACTGACTTTGCCGAATGGTGAGAAGAAAATTTTGGAAAAAGATATTCCGGAACATACAATAGGAGTAGAGTTTATCCTGAATACATTGACCCACCCTGAATATGGTGCTATCAAATCTTTGGATGAGATTAATGCTGTAGGTCACCGTATGGTACACGGGGGAGAGCGTTTCAGCGAATCTGTATTGCTGAATAAAGAAGTTTTGGAAGCTTTCGCTGCTTGTAATGACTTGGCTCCACTTCACAATCCTGCTAACTTGAAAGGGGTGAATGCAGTTTCTGCTATTCTTCCTGACATTCCGCAGGTAGGTGTATTTGATACGGCTTTCCATCAGACAATGCCGGATTATGCTTATATGTATGCTATTCCTCACGAACTGTATGAAAAGTATGGTGTACGTCGTTATGGTTTCCACGGAACTTCTCATCGTTATGTGTCAAAGCGTGTATGTGAATTCCTGGGTGTAAATCCGGTAGGACAGAAGATTATTACTTGCCACATTGGTAACGGTGGTTCTATCGCTGCTATCAAAGATGGTAAATGTATGGATACTACGATGGGCTTGACTCCGTTGGAAGGCTTGATGATGGGTACTCGTAGCGGTGATATTGATGCCGGTGCAGTAACATTTATCATGGAAAAAGAAGGCTTGAATACGACCGGTGTTTCTAATCTGTTGAACAAGAAGAGCGGTGTACTGGGTATTTCAGGCGTATCAAGCGATATGCGTGAACTCTTGGCTGCTTGTGCGGCTGGTAATGAGAAAGCAATCCTTGCTGAGAAGATGTATTATTACCGTATCAAGAAATATATCGGCGCTTATGCTGCTGCATTGGGTGGTGTGGATATTATCCTGTTTACAGGTGGCGTTGGTGAAAATCAGATGGAATGTCGTCGTGAAGTTTGTAAGGATATGGAATTCATGGGTATCGAACTTGATAATGAAGTAAATGCTAAGGTTCACGGTGAAGAAGCAATCATTTCTACTCCTGCTTCTAAAGTGAAAGTGGTAGTGATCCCGACAGACGAAGAACTGTTGATCGCATCGGATACAATGGATATCCTGAAGAAATAACAGATTAATCAGTTAGAAATAAAAAAGATGGATTCAATTTTGAGTCCATCTTTTTTTATGTGAGTCCGTCCGGGTACTTATAGTTTGGTAACTTTAGTAATTACACCTATTCTGCTGCCAGTTGCTATTGTTTGGATGCATCATCCAATACCTTCCATTTATTTTTTGTCAATCAGAGAAGCAGTTTCCTTTTTTTTGTCTTACTTTGCATATCAATAGTTATATCCCGTTTTTGATATGCGTTACTCCGTCATAATTCCCGTTTATAATCGTCCCGATGAAGTGGATGAATTATTGCAAAGTCTTACAGTGCAACACTTTAAGGATTTTGAAGTTGTTGTTGTTGAAGATGGTTCTTCCATTCCCTGCAAAGGAGTAGTAGACCGGTATGCAGATCGGTTGAATATAAAATATTTCTCTAAACCCAATTCCGGTCCGGGACAAACCCGTAATTACGGAGCAGAACGTAGCGAAGGAGAATACCTTATTATATTGGATTCTGATGTCATCCTTCCCGAAGGCTACTTCGATGCGGTAGAGAAGGAGATTACCACTTCTCCTGCCGATGCTTTTGGTGGCCCCGACCGTGCACACGATTCTTTCACTGATATTCAGAAGGCAATTAACTATTCCATGACCTCTTTCTTCACGACCGGAGGTATCCGTGGTGGAAAAAAGAAGATGGACAAATTCTATCCCCGTAGTTTTAATATGGGAGTTCGCCGGGCAGTGTACGAGGCTTTGGGAGGTTTTTCAAAGATGCGTTTTGGGGAGGATATTGATTTCAGTATCCGTATCTTTAAGAATGGGTACACTTGTCGTCTTTTTCCTGATGCCTGGGTATATCATAAACGTCGGACTGACTTGAAGAAATTTTTCAAGCAGGTGCATAATTCCGGCATTGCCCGTATTAATCTTTATAAGAAATATCCGGATTCTCTGAAACTGGTGCATTTGCTTCCAGCCGTATTTACATTGGGAGTGGCGCTTCTATTATTAGGAACCCCCTTCTGCCTCTTCAGTTTCACGCCGATCATTCTCTATGCATTGCTCGTATGCATTGATTCTACTATTCAGAATAAAAGTCTGTCTATTGGCGTTTATTCCATTGCTGCCGCATTTATACAGCTTATAGGCTATGGTACAGGTTTTTGGCGCGCATGGTGGCAGCGTTGTATCAGAGGGAAGGATGAGTTTGAGGCTTTCCAAAAGAATTTTTATAAGTAATCCATTTTTTATTTGCCTATTACCATTCCTATTTTTGTTTAAAAGGTGCGACAAGAAGTCGTACAAGTAATTGTTCAGCATAATGTCTGAACCTGTTGTTCCGTCAACAGTAGCCTAAAGAGGCGTGCTTTACGAGTAATTGTTTGGTGCGAAGCCCTCTTGACAATATGGTTCTATGCAGAAATATCCAATGTATAGGCTGTTAGGCTGACCGATATGAGTAACGTATGTGAACCGCTGCACCATCGTAACAAAAGAATAGCTTACGGATATTTACAAGCTATAGCCAAAATGGCGGGCAGTCAGGATAGTTCTCTCTTTTTCAGGACTACACGGATGCAGCACTGCCGGTGGATGGGCGGACTTTAAGTCGGTCGTAAGTTACTTGTACGGAACTTGGTAAGCCCGTATCTCTCCTGTCCTTTATCGGACAGGTAAGCCAATCGCAAGAGAAGCCGAATGATGTGCGGGTAAAGGATTGCGGAGAAAGCGAACGCTTCCGTGTAATGCGGAAGATAGAGGTTTAAACGTCACCTCATGCGAAAGCAGGCAGACTTCCGCAGGGTAATTCTTTGTGAAACGATTGTAGAACTTTAACGAAATGAAGAAACAGCAAAGGAGCAAGGCGAAAGCCGAGTGTGCATCTTCAGCCGAGCGTAACACAACATGGAAAAGCATTGACTTCTCCAAATGTGAACGAAAGGTCAGAAAGCTGCAAGTCCGAATAGCAAAGGCTCATAAAGAAAAGAGGTACAACAAGGTTAAAGCCTTGCAGCACCTGCTTGTCACTTCGTTCGAAGCCAAGGCATTGGCAGTAAGGAAAGTGACCTCCAATAAAGGTAAACGCACGGCAGGGGTTGACCACATAAAGTGGGATACCGATGCCAATAAAATAGAAGCTATACGTTCTTTGACACGGAGAGGATATAAAGCCCTCCCATTGAAAAGAGTTAACATACCTAAGGCAAACGGCAAGACAAGACCGTTGGGAATACCGACCATGAAAGACAGAGCCATGCAGGCACTGTATCTTATGGCATTGGAACCCATAACGGAAAGTGAAGCGGATGCAAACTCTTACGGATTCAGAAAGTTCAGAAGTACGGCAGATGCGATAGATGCGCTTCACAGATGGCTAAGCAGGGATTGCTCTCCCGAATGGATATTGGAGGGAGACATAAAAGGCTGCTTCGACCATATCAGCCATGAATGGCTTCTCGATAACGTACGAATCGACAGGCAGATATTAAGAAAATGGCTGAAAAGTGGAGTTGTATTCAACAGACTGCTTCAACCGACTATTGAAGGGACACCACAGGGCGGCATTATTTCACCGACACTTGCAAATGCAACTCTTGACGGCATGGAAAGGATGCTCAAAGAGAAGTACAAGGCAAGTTATGTCAATGGAAAACTTTACTGCCCCAAAGTCAATCTCGTAAGATATGCGGATGACTTCATTGTCACTGCTGACAAAAGGAAAACGTTACTTGAAATAAAGGAAATGTTGACAGTTTTTCTAAAGGAAAGAGGACTTACCCTATCCGATGAGAAGACACTGATAACACATATCAGTGACGGATTTGACTTTTTAGGTTTCAATGTCCGGAAGTACAACGGCACATTGTTAATAAAGCCGTCAAAGAAAAGTCAGAAACGTTTCACTGACAAGCTGCATGAGGTTGTGCTGACCAAAGGTAAGGCATCATCCCAGCAGGAGCTGATAGAGAAACTCAATCCTATAATAAAGGGATGGGGTAACTACTACAGCCATGTGGTATCAAAGGAGGTGTTCTGCCGATGTGACCATATCTTAATAAATCAACTTAAAAGATGGTCATATCGCAGACATACCGACAAGTCAAGGAAATGGATAAGGAAGAAGTATTTTATCCGAAAAGGTGGCAGAAATTGGATTTTCGGTTTTGAATATGTATGTGGAGAAATAAAGGATAAGTTCACATTACAGCAACTGACAGAAATTCCAATCAAGCGACACACAAAGATAAGATGCGAGGCCAATCCGTTCGACCCATCATGGGACGAATACTTCGAAAGGCGGAAACTCAAAAGTGCCCGTCAACGTGCGTGAAGAAAACTTTATCGGAAACAAGTCATCGCAAGATGATTATGAGCCGATTTAATTTTATGAGAATTAAATTTAGAATTATCGGAGCTGTATGCGGTGAAAGTCGCACGTACAGTTCTTAATGGGGAAAGCGGCAGCAATGCCGCCGACCTACATAAGACAAGTTGTCTGACACCCGGGTGTCAGACAACTTGTCTTAGCATAGAAAAAAGAAGATGGCTATAGCCAAATTGTTTTCCGTTACCTCTATCATTAAATAAAATAAGTCTACCTTTACATTTTCAAAACATAGCAAATGGAAAGTAAACACAAACTATCCATCAACCAATGGGCACTGGAGGACCGCCCGCGGGAGAAAATGATGGAGAAGGGAGCAGCCGCATTGAGTGATGCCGAACTACTCGCTATATTAATCGGCTCCGGAAATACGGAAGAGAGTGCTGTTGAACTGATGCGACGCTTGCTTCTGTCTTGTGATAATAATCTTAATTCCTTGGCAAAATGGGAAGTCTGCGACTATTCCCGTTTTAAAGGTATAGGACCGGCGAAGAGTATCACAGTGATGGCTGCATTGGAACTTGGAAAACGAAGGAAACTGCAGAGTATAAAAGAAAGATCTCAAATAAGCTGTTCAAAAGATATCTATGATATTTTTCAACCTCTGATGTGCGATCTGGAACAAGAAGAATTCTGGGTTCTTTTGTTGAACCAGGCAACGAAACTGATTGATAAGGTGCGTATCAGTACTGGCGGGATAGATGGAACATACACCGATGTGCGTACCATTCTTCGGGAAGCATTGTTGCAAAGAGCCACACAAATAGCTGTGGTCCATAATCATCCTTCAGGGAATATCCGTCCTAGTCAGCCCGATAAAACCTTGACGGAACATATTCGCAAAGCAGCGGATACAATGAATATCCGCCTGATAGATCATGTGGTCGTTTGTGAAGAAGGATTCTTTAGTTTTGCAGATGAAGGATTACTTTGACTGTTTGGCTTTCTACAACAATTTGCCATCCCGATACGTTTTCTTAATCAGCCGGAGGTAGAGAATAAACTGCATATTCTTTGGATACGTGATATGCATTCTGTGTCTAATTTTTTATGTTTCATTTTTTATCTCTATCTTTGCGATATATAAAAAAATAAGAGGACGTATGGAAAAGATTGAAATAGAAGAAAAGATTGTAGCCATGCTAAAAACGGTGTACGACCCGGAAATCCCGGTGAATGTATACGATCTTGGACTGATTTATAAGATAGATGTTTCTGATAATGGGGAAGTAGTACTTGATATGACACTCACCGCCCCTAATTGTCCGGCAGCTGATTTTATAATGGAGGATATCCGTCAGAAAGTGGAATCGGTGGAGGGGGTGACTGCAGCCACCATTAATCTAGTGTTTGAACCCGAGTGGGATAAAGATATGATGAGCGAGGAAGCAAAACTTGAACTGGGCTTTCTTTAGTTACGAGTGATAGCTTCATAATCAATCTCTTATAACTAACAACTCAAAACTCATGAAGAATGTTTATTTCCTTTCCGATGCGCATCTGGGGTCTCGTGCCATAGAACATGGACGCACCCAGGAACGACGCCTTGTGAACTTTCTCGACAGTATAAAGCATAAAGCTTCTGCCATTTATCTGTTGGGAGATATGTTCGACTTCTGGTATGAATTCCGGTTGGTGGTTCCTAAAGGCTATACCCGGTTTTTGGGGAAAATCTCCGAGCTGACGGATATGGGAGTGGAAATTCACTACTTTATTGGTAACCACGATATCTGGTGTGGGGATTATCTTACGAAAGAATGTGGTGTCATTATGCACCGTGAACCGTTGACTACAGAAATCTATGGGAAAGAATTTTATCTTGCTCATGGTGACGGACTGGGTGATCCGGATAAGAAGTTCAAATTACTCCGGCAGATGTTTCATAGTAAAACTTTGCAAACGATGTTTTCAGCCATCCATCCCCGGTGGAGTGTGGAATTGGGACTGACGTGGGCAAAGCGTAGCCGACAGAAACGGGTTGATGGAAAAGAACCGGATTACATGGGAGAAAATAAAGAACATTTGGTACTATATACAAAGGAGTATCTGAGAAGCCATCCTAATATCAATTTCTTTATCTACGGGCATCGTCACATTGAATTGGATCTGATGTTGAGTGCAACCTCCCGCGTACTGATTTTGGGAGACTGGATTAACTTCTTCTCTTATGCCGTATTCGACGGAGAGAATCTCTTTTTGGAAGAGTATATCGAAGGAGAAACGCAAGCTTGATTATTATACTACCAATTACATAGATTGGATTGTAACTTATTTATTTGCAATATAACAGGGATATTCTCTAAATATTAAAATCAAAGGCAACTAATTCATTGCGATTTAGTTGCTTTTGATTTTATCTTTCAGTAAAGATATTCAGTAAATATCCCTACTGAATCTGTATTAACCAGCGTAATTCCTAATGAAAAACTTATTTCTTCGTCACGATCAACTTAGCTTTCACTTTATTGAAGTACAACTTAATGATATAAGTACCATCCTCGCTTACTTTAAAATTATTATCGCTGCCCGCTTCTTCAAATTCTCCTTCAACATCATTGGTACCGAATGAATTCGTCCATTTGTTATCTGCGCGGATTTTCCATGCGTTATCGGCTTTTAGGTCCAATGTGGCAGTTAAGTAATAGGCTCTGTTGCCTGAAGCCTCCGATTCAAAAGCTAAAGTCATAGGAGTGTCCGCAGCTGCATTTCCCCAATCGTTATGTGTACCTGCAATTCCCCATGCATCGGCTGATGCTTTCGTAGAAAGTTCCAGAGTCGCCTTATTAAAAGAAAATTTGTAAGAATACTTATCATAGCAGGCAATATTACCCGTACTGGTAGCCAGCGTGATGGAAGCAGGATTCTTTTCGGTGACATCATCGGTTCCCCAACTCGTTTTCCAGGATGCTTCAGGAGAAATCTTCCAGCCGTCTTTTGCCTGATTGCCAAAGACTACCCATCCTTCATAGATGCCATCATCATTGGCAGAGAACAGTAATTGGCATTGCTTGAACGAATCATCCGGATTTCCCCAGTCGCAGTAGGCTCCCGGTAGGTATACTTTCGGATATTCGGGTTCGCCGATAAACGGAGTGATCTGGGCGGACTCTATGTTTGAATAGAAGGAATCGACAGCATCTGAGATAGAAGAGGCGATACGGAATTCAAAATCATAAGGTTCTACGGTGACTTCCATTTCATAAGATTTGAACAGCGTCATTATTTTACTGTTCAAATCCAGTGTAGTGATGTCATAAGACCCCTCTTCTGTAGAGGAGTACAAGGTTATTGCATTTTCAAAATCCTTGCCTTTCAAGGCCATTTGCAAAGAATTGGTAATCTGGGCTGTATATCCGGCTTGTGGATTGGTCCATTTAAACTCTATCGCAATAGTCTGGGCTTTATTCGCGTCCAATACATAAGTGTCGGCAATGCCGGACAATACGGCAGGAGTCACTTCGCTCTCATTGTAATACACTTTGTCCAGGTCGCTCTCGCAAGCACTGAATATCAATAGTGATAGGCAGATTGCTGATATATATTTTACTATTTTCATATCTGTAAGTCATTTTATTATTTATAACCTTCGTTTTGTTCCAGTGATCCGTTTACGCTGATGTCCGAAATAGGAATAGGGAATATATTGTATCTTTCGTTGACACCTACTCCGGTAATGACACCACCTTTGGCAGGCCATGTGTAGGAGGAAGATGTGTATTTGCCGAAACGAATCAGGTCTATGCGACGGACGCCTTCCCAGTAAAGTTCACGGCCTCTTTCGTCCAAGATATTCTGATAGTTGTTAGCTGTCAGCCAGGCTGCGTCGATCTTATTATGTGGGGTTTCTCCATAAGCACGGTCGCGTAACTCATTTACATATCCGACAGCCGTATTGATATCACCGCCTTCGCCGCCACGTGCCACTGCTTCTGCATACATCAGGTAAACATCGCCCAGACGGAACAAAGGGAAATCAGTATCTACCCACAGAACGTCCTGTCCCGGCTCTCCTGTACTGGTGAGGTTCGTATATTTGATGACTCCCCAGCCTTCGGTATCAAAATTACCTACTACTCCGGTTGTTATCTGATAGTTACATTTACCGTTATAGTCATCGAAGATGCCTCGTTTATCCAGAATTTCTTCCGGCTTAGGAGTTGTGTTGTCTTCAAAACTAAACAGTCCCACTAAATTCTGTGTGCCTCGGAACACACTCCATCCTTCGCGAACACCACCGCCTGCTTCTTTGCGTGCGCCGACAATCAGTGCTGTCATTCCCCAGGATTGAGTTTTTCTGCCATCAAAAATGACCGGATAGATAATTTCTTTCAAAGTTTCCGGGTTCTCTCCATTGTCCGCTTTAAACAAATCGGCATAGTTGCTTGCCAGGGAATAATGAGGGATGATGCGTTTGCAGGCGGAGATACAATCGGTGTAGCGTGGCTGTCCCGTATAAACTTCGGCGTTCAGATACATACGTGCCAATAATGCGTCCACTACAGTTTGGTCGGCTCGTCCGTATTCTGTACGGGTAGCAGGCAGATCGGTTCTGATGGTATTCAGTTCGCTTTCAATCCAGTTGAACAGTTCCGTGCGTGAAAGCTGTGATGGAGTGAGCGAATAATTCTGTTCGGTGATGAACGGAGGTCTGCCATAAGCATCCATCAGAACGTAATATGCGAAAGCACGATTGAATCGAGCTTGCGCCGCATAGCTTTTCTGGTCGATTTCTGACGGTGCATTATCTATATTCTTCATAAATTCATTGGTAAGTGCCACCACAAACATGCAGCGTTGGTACACTCCCTCTATGATTTCATTCTTGCTGGTACTCCAGGTCAGGCTATTGATTTCGCTCGACCAGGCTTCGTTCGCTGCATTCTTGCATTCGTCGGTGGTCTGCTCCTGCATCGTCCACCAGCAGCGCATCAATACAGTGTTACCTCCATCCAAACCGGCAATATCGGAATCACTTCCATTCTGTCCGGAAAGTGCCCAAACTGAATATATTTTATTTAATCCTTTGGTATAACTTGCTGCATCTGTATAGGCTCTTTCCGCTGTAACAACGGTCGGGTCTAAAGGCTGTACATCTAAATCACCCACGCAACCGCTGAAAACGGTGAGGCAAGTCAGTATTGAAACTAATATATAATATTTCTTTTTCATGGCATTCCGTTTTAAAAGTTAAGATTGATACCTAAAGTGAATGTGCGGGGACGAGGCCACATACTTCCGTCTACTGCTGATGTTTCTGGGTCCAGACCGCTGTACTTTGTAATCGTAAATACGTTCTGCACCGAAGCACTGATACGTCCCGACAATCGGTTGGTGAAGAGCTTTTTGAAGGAGTAACCCAGCGTGATGTTATCCATTTTCAGGAAAGAGGCATTTTCGAGGAAGTAATCGCTGGCTCCCTGCTCCGTACTGTTGATCTGGGTGAATCCGGTTTTATAGATTGCTTCGTAATAGTTTACGAGGAAGCCTTTACCACTGTAGTTGTAGGTAGTGCTGTTACCGGAAGCAAGAGAATTGAATACATAGTTTCCGAGGTTGGCACGCAGGTTGAAGCCCAAGTCCCAGTTGCGGTAAGTAAATTCCGAGCTTAGTCCCATAAAGACTTTTGCCATCGGACTTTTACCTGTCAGATAACGGTCGGCTTCTGTAATTTTTCCATTGCCGTCACGGTCGACAAAAGCATTCTGGATCGCTTTTCCATCTTTATCATATACTTGTTGGAAAAGATAGAAAGTGTTGGGCTGTTCATTGATCTGATGTTTTTGATTCGTTCCGGCATCGATACCTTGATATTCGGGATTATAAGTAGCCGTCAGTTTGGTAATCTTGCTGTCATTCCAAGTGATGTTGTAGCCCACATTCCAGGTAAAATCTTTGCTTTGTATAGCCATTGCATTGATATTGAATTCGACTCCTTCATTCTTCATTTCACCCACGTTAGCTGTAATCTGATTGGTGAAGTTGGTGCCGGCAGGTGCGCTGACAGTATTCAATAGGTCTTTGGTATGTTTCTGATAATACTCGATGCTACCATTGATGCGATTATTCAGGAAACCATAGTCGATGGCAAAATTAGAGGTCGCGGTCTGTTCCCATTTCAAGTCGGGGCTGTAGCCATTTGGTTTCAGTAAAGTTGTTCCCAGATAAGTCGTGTTGGGGTTGGTACTGAATGAATAAGTGGTCAGATATTGATAGTCGCCGATTTCTTGCTGACCGGTGACACCATATCCCAAACGAAGCTTCAGTTTGGATAAAACATTTTTTGTTCCTGCCATGAATGCCTCATCGCTCACTGTCCATGCCAGTGCTGCCGACGGGAATAGACCCCAGCGGTTGTTTTTGCTGAAACGGGAAGAGCCATCCCGGCGCAGGGTTGCGGTGAGCAGATAACGTCCCATGAAGTTGTAGTTCAAGCGACCAAAGAAAGATACAAGATAGTTTTCGTAAGGAATACGATAATGGCTGTCCCGAACATATTTTCCTATTTCCTTATCATACGTATACCCTTCTTTGTCACCCTCGCTTCCGTCTGTCGGGTTGGAGTAGGTGATATCATGGTTGGCATAGTAGAAGTGTTGCCAGGAATAACCTGCCATTACATCAATATGGCTTTTGATTGATTTTATATCTTTGGTATAGTTCAGATAAAAATCCAGCAAATGGTTGCGACGCAAATTATTCCATGTATTACCGCTTCCCAGATTTTTAAAGTTGGTGTCTTGTGCGCTTTGGATAGAACCGGGTGCAACAAAATTGTGTCCCGTTGTTTTTGCCACGTCGTAACCTATGTTCAAGTTCATGTGCAGGTCTTCCAGGCCATGAATCTTATAGTCCAGTTGGATGTTGCCTAAGCTACGGTTTGTCTTTCCCTGATTATCTCTATCATATAATAAAGATAGTGGATTGAATGTTGCTACCGATTGAACGGCACCGGGCACTTCCGACCAGTTCCAATAGCCGTGATAATTTCCGCTGTCTGTGTATATCGGTTTGGTTGGATCGAAGAAAGCAGCGGCACCTACGGCTCCCGAATCAGCAAAACGATTGTTGTTGATCGTACCTTTTACATTGATATCTACACTCAAATGCTCTTTAAAGAATTTCGGATTAAGATTGATGGCAGCGGTGTAACGTTCGTAAGATGAAGTTTTGAGAGTACCGCGTTCGTTATTGTAACCTAGGCTGACACGATAGGGCAGTATACCTGTCTTGCCGGAGATAGCGATATTCTGGTCGGTGCTCAAACCTGTCTGGTAGATGGCGTCCTGCCAGTCGGTAGATTGGTGGGGATACTTGTTCACGATCTGCCTGATCGCATCCTCTTGTGTCGTTCCGCTATACTGATTCTTTAGTACTTCGCGGAATTGATCGGCATTGAGAGTAGGAACACGTTGATAAACATCTTTGGCTGTGAAACTACCGGAATAGGTAATCTTCACTTTGCCTTGCGAACCTTTTTTAGTTGTGATAATGATAACACCGTTCGAAGCACGCGAACCGTAGATGGCGGTAGCCGAGGCATCTTTCAAAACGGTGAATGTTTCAATATCATTGGGGTTGATTGTTGCCAGTGCATTAGGTGTACCCGGAGCAGCATCATTGGAAGTAGGAATACCATCAATAACAATCAACGGATCATTGGATGCGTTCAACGAAGCGCCTCCACGGATACGGATGGTAGAACCGGCTCCGGGGCTACCATCACCCGGAGCTACAAAAAGTCCCGGCACTTTGCCTTGGATTAATTCCTGCGGTGATGTAACAGCACCGCGATTCATGTCTTCCGCTTTGATGGCAACAACTGAACCACTCAAATCGCTCTTCTTTACGGAACCATAACCAATGACAACGACATCATTCAACAATTGGCTGTCATCTTGCAGTGTCACAGTAACAGAAGGAGCAGCTTTCACTTCAGCAGGTTTATAACCTACAAAGGAAATAGAGAGTATGGCATCTTTGGTAGCATTCAGTGTAAAGTTACCGTCGAAATCGGTAATTGTACCAGTGGTAGTACCTTTGATGATCACATTTGCACCGATTACCGGTTCGCCCGTGGTGTCTTTTACATGTCCTTTGACAGCCATCTGTTGTGCATAGGAACTTAATGCGAAGAACAGCCCCGGCAATATGAGGAGAATCACTTGAAAGATTCTGAAATTAACTTGCTTCATGCATTCTAAAAATTAAAGTTAACAATATAGTGATATTATCATATCCTTGAAAATATTTAGTAAAAATGCCTATTGAAAACATTTATTCTTTAAAGGCTATATGATTATAGCCTTTTTAATCCTTTTACTTCTGCTTTATCTTTTACCTCTTTGATGCTGATTGCATATCCTCCACCGTTGGCTGCACGCAAAGTCATCTTACTCTTGTTGGTCAGAATACCTTTTTGGATGGTATATGCCTGTGGATTCTCTTTCCAGTCAGCATCTTTGGCATCTGCATAAACGGTGGCGATATACTGCTTGCCCGGAGTAAGAAAATCGAATGTCAGTTTAGAAGTATGTCCATTCTCACCTGCTGTACAACCGATATACCAGTCGTTAGTACCTTTCGCTTTACGGGCAACAGTGATGTATTCTCCCGGCTCTGCTTCCAGATAGTTGCTCTCGTCCCAGTCGATGGCTACATCTTTGATGAATTGGAAAGCATCCATAAACCGTTCGTAGTTTTCGGGGACATCGGCAGCCATTTGTAAAGGACTGTACATCGTCACGTATAAAGCTAGCTGGCGGGCGATGGTAGAACGTACCTGAGAATTATTGGCAGGATTCATTTTATTGCAGTGAGTTTCGAAGATACCTGGAGTATAATCCATCGGACCGCCAATTAATCGTGTGAAAGGCAGGATAGTGGTATGATATACCTTGTTCCCTCCGAATGATTCATACTCTGTACCGCGTGCCGATTCGTTGCCGATTAAGTTGGGATAAGTGCGGCAAATACCTGTCGGCCGGGTTGCTTCATGTGCATTGACCATGATTTTATAGTCGGCGGCTTTCTTTACTGCATACAGGTAGTGGTTGTTCATCCATTGACCGTAATGGTGTTCTCCACGAGGAATAATATTGCCTACATAACCACTCTTTACAGAGTTGTATCCGTTATCTGCCATGAACTGATAAGCCTGATCCATGTGGCGTTCGTAGTTGCGTACAGAAGCGGAAGTTTCATGGTGCATCATCATTTTAACACCCTTACCTGCTGCATAGCGATGTATTTCCTGTATATCGAAATCAGGATACGGAGTTACGAAATCAAATACGTAGTCTTTACTGTTGCCGAACCAGTCTTCCCATCCTTCATTCCATCCTTCCACTAACACTGCGTCGAATCCGTGAGTAGCTGCGAAATCTATATAACGTTTTACATTGGCTGTGTTGGCGGAATGTTTGCCGTTCGGTTTTGTTTTAGAATAATCAGTTTCGCCAAGTTTCACGCTGGTCAGTTCGTCGGTATAAGCCCATGAACCTTTTCCGGTAATCATGTCCCACCATACGCCGATATATTTCACAGGTTTTATCCATGAAGTATCTTCCAGTTTGCAAGGTTCGTTCAGGTTAAGGGTAATACGTGAGGCAAGGATATTGCGGGCATCGTCGCTGACAATCACCGTACGCCATGGAGTATTGCAAGGAGTTTGCATATAACCTTTATCTCCTTTGGCATCCGGAGTCAGCCATGACTCGAATATCATATTTTTATCGTCGAGGTTCAGGTTCATGCAGGAGTAATCAACCAAAGCGGCTTCATGAAGGTTGATGTATAAACCATCGTCGGTTTTCATCATCAATGCGGTCTGTACACCTGTTGGTGAAAATACGGTCTGTGAAGTATTAGGGGTGACAGCTTGTTTCATCAATCCTCTGATTTCTGACAGGCGGGAAATGGTATAATCATATTCCTGTGTGTCATAATCACCCGGAATCCAATAAGCGGTATGGTCACCTGCCATTGCAAATTGTGAATGCTCATCCTTGATGATAAAGTAGTTCAATGTCTTCTGCTGTGGGAACTCATAGCGGAAGCCCAGACCGTCGTTGAACAGACGAAAACGTATCAGGATGGAGCGGTCGTTTACCGGTTGGTATAAGGTCACTGCCAGTTCATTATAATGATTGCGGATTTCCTTTTCTTCTCCCCATACCGGTTTCCAGGTTTCATCGAAAGTAGATGTACGGGCATCTTTCACTTCAAACCCATCAGATAGATTTGTTTTTGAATCAAGTTTATCCATGTCTCTGCGGTCTACCCAATCGAAATCAGTCTTAGTCGCATTCTCTTTTTTCAGTTCCAATCCCAGTTTACTAGGTTTGATGACAGCTTTTTCTTTGTAACTCAATTCATATATGGGAGCACCTTCTTTATTTAATTGGAAGGTCATAACCAGATTTCCATCCGGTGAGGTCAGTTTCTGTTGTGCGTTCGCGATGAACGAAATACAGAGTAAGGCAATAATCAATAAATTCTTCTTCATTTTATCTATGGTATTAAATTGTAAGCTAATTAATTTGAGCTTTCAGGTGTTTTGCATTAGGAATATCGCAAATGTAAAGACTATCCTTGCCGGCTTTATGAATTAGAATAAAAATACAAGTCTGTGTAAATGTCAATACGTTGTTTCCTAGTCAATTAACTGGCAATGTCACCTCCGTAAATATAAGTCGTTATGAACTTGTTCAGAAGGATAAAATCAAAATTCCACGGCTTGGAAGGGTCCATTCTTTTTCAAGTTTGACTGTCTCTCCTGTCAGCACATTATGAGCAGATGAAGCGGGTAGTATTTCCTGATATTCATTCAGGTTTATGGTTTGTTCCCGATTGTTTCCGTTAAGGAATACCGCTACTGATTGGTCACCATATTTGCGTTCGTATACATAAACACCTTTGTTAGGAGAAAAATGTTTTAATTTCCCTTTGGCGATCACTTCATTTCCTTTTCTCCATTGAAGTAGTTTTTGCAGGAAAGAGAAAGCTTCATATTGTTGTGCTGTTCGGTTGGTTGCGTCGAAGCAATTCCGTGTATCATTCTGCCAGCCCCCAGGAAAATCACAGCGGAGTAAACCGTCGCCATTAGCTTTGTCGGCAGCCATTAGAATTTCAGTTCCATAATATATTTGTGGAATTCCCCGGGTTGTCAACAGAAATGTGAGTGCCTGTTTGTAGCGATCGAGGTTTTGTGTGGCAGCTTCCGAACGGTAGAAGCGGGAAGTGTCATGATTGTCGAGAAAGATTAATAGATTCATCGGGTCGGCATAGACGATATCTTGTGATAGATAGTCGAAGAGCCGGTAAAGTCCTCCGTTCCAGTCGTTCGTTTCCTCGTCGAAAGCATTATTCATCTGATCCATCAGCGGGAAATCCATCACTGTACGCAAATAGGAATTTTGGGGAGCGGCTACTTTACTGTCTTTTTGCCAGTAAGAGACAAGCACGTTACTGCCTATCCAGGTTTCTCCTACAATATTGAAATTCGGATATTCTTCTGTTACCGCTTTACACCAGTCAGACATCATGTTGAAGTCTGCATAAGGATGTGTGTCCTGGCGGATGCCATTGATACCTGCATATTCAATCCACCAGATACTGCTTTGTATCAGATAAGTAGCTACATGGCGGTTACGTTGGTTAAAATCGGGCATACATTCGCTAAACCAGCCGTCTACTACAATCTTTTTCGCATAGTCCGAAGCATACGGATCTGATGGAGTAGCTGTCTTGAAAGTCGTTTGTACATAGTTGCCTTTGAAGTTGAACCAATCCTTGGAAGGCATATCTTTGAAGAGATAGTTTTGGTCTCCGCAATGATTGAAGATCATATCCATTACTACTTTTAAGCCTTTGTTGTGTGCCTGTTGCACCAGACTGCGGAATTCCTCATTACTTCCGAAACGCCGGTCTACCTGATAGTAATCGGTAATGGCATAACCATGATAGGAGCCTTCTTTCATATCATTTTCCTGAATCGGATTGAGCCATATACTCGTCACTCCCAAATTGGCAATGTAATCCAGTTGATTCTCTATACCTTTCAGATCACCGCCATGACGTGCAAAAGGATCATTACGATCTACTTTAGCTTCCAACATTCCGGGGATTATATCATTAGAAACATCGCCATTGGCAAAGCGGTCCGGCATAATGAGATAAAGAACGTCGCTTGAATTAAAACCTTCCACTTCGGAAGCTGACGGTCTTCTTTGTTTAAGCTCGTAGGGGACTACAGTTTGCTTTTTTCCTTGTTTCAGAATGATTTCGAATTTCTGTGGGGCTGCTTCCGAAATATTCATATATAAAAGCAGGTAATTCGGATTTTCCTGTTTTACAACTTCTTGTAACATGATGTCTTTAGAAGAAATGCTGACCTCTGCAGAAGCTATATGTTCCCCATACAGCATGACTTGCAGTTCGGGGTTTTTCATTCCTGCCCACCAGAATGCAGGGGCTACTTTTTTTATTGCAGTTGCGGCGAATAGTGAGCTGCAACTAAATAAGGATACAAGTAAGATGACGGATAAAAAAAACTTTTTCATGGTAACGTAGATTTTAAATGTTTGCTCGGCGAACCGATGTTGCAAATGTAGAGGGATAGGATGCTATATTTGGAAACTAGAATATAAATATAAATGCTTTCGGGAGTTAATGCGTTGTAAATCAATAGTATGTTAGCGAAATAACGATGAGGAAATATAAGTGAAAATTAAAATAGTTATGAATATATATTTCATTCTCATTACTATATTTATTATATTTGTGACATCTTTAAAAAGTATCCTATGAGAAATATAGCCTGTTATATTTTATTTTTTCTCTTGGCTTATCCTGTTTCATTGTCTGCAAAGCAGACGGAATATGGAGCAGCTCTTAAAAGACTGGACGACATCATAAATAAGAAAGAAACTTATCAGCTTCAGAAAGAAAAGGAGATTGATGGCTTGAAAGTCCAGCTTGCTCATTCGGTTGATCCTGTTGATAAATACCGGCTATATGGTGCTCTGTTTGATGCTTATCTCCATTATCAGGCAGATTCTGCACTTCATTATATAAACAGTAGAAAACAGATTCTACCTCAACTGAATCGTCCGGAGTTGGAGAATGAGATTATGATTAACCGGGCAACAGTGTTGGGGGTGATGGGGATGTATATTGAAGCAATGAAAGAGTTGGAGAGAATTCGCCCGGCGAAGTTGGACAAAAGAATGTTACTGTCTTATTATCAGACTTACCGTGCCTGCTATGGCTGGCTTGCTGACTATACTACCAATAAGGAGGAAAAAAAGAAATACCTGAAAAAGACAGATTTATATCGTGATTCTATTATCAGTATCATGCCTCCGGAAACAAACAGGACGATTGTTGCAGCTGAAAAATATATAGTCAATGGTAAAGCCGACACAGCTTTAGTCATGCTTAATGATGCATTGAAAGACGTTGTTGATGAACGCCAGAAAGTTTATATCTACTATACGCTGTCCGAAGCATATAGTATGAAGAAAGATACAGAGAAAGAAGTATACTATCTGATATTGACAGCGATAGCGGATTTGGAGTCTTCAGTGAGGGAGTATGCCTCTTTGCAGAAGTTGGCCCATCTGATGTATGAGCAGGGGGATATTGATCGTGCTTACAAGTATTTGAGTTGTTCGATGGAGGACGCTGTAGCTTGTAATGCCCGTTTACGTTTTATCGAGGTAACTGAGTTTTTTCCGATTATTGATAAGGCTTATAAACTGAAGGAAGAAAAAGAACGTGCGGTTTCCCGAACCATGTTAATCAGTGTCAGCTTGTTGTCATTGTTTCTTTTGGTTGCTATCTTCTTTCTGTACCGTTGGATGAAGAAACTGTCTATCATGCGGCATGATTTGAGTTTGGCCAATGAACAGATGCAAGTAGTCAACAAAGAACTGGAGCAGACGGGGAAAATAAAAGAGGTATATATTGCCCGCTATCTGGACAGGTGTGTCAACTATCTGGATAAGCTGGAAACCTACCGTCGCTCATTGGCTAAACTGGCGATGGCATCCCGTATCGAAGATTTATTTAAGGCTATTAAATCCGAACAGTTTATCCGGGATGAGCGGGATGAGTTTTATAATGAATTTGATAAGTCTTTCCTGAAATTATTTCCGAACTTTATTTCCGCTTTTAATGAATTGCTGGTAGAAGAAGCAAGGGTTTATCCGAAATCCGATGAGCTTCTGACAACAGAACTTCGTATCTTTGCCCTTATCCGCTTGGGAGTGGTAGACAGTAACAAAATCGCTCATTTTCTCGGTTATTCTTTGGCCACTATCTATAATTATCGTAGCCGGATGCGTAATAAAGCTGCCGGGGACAAAGATCAGTTTGAGCAGAATGTAATGAACCTATAGTGCTATTCACAGATAGCAATGTGTTATTGCTTCGTAATATGCGAGCAAGTAATACTGGCATATTCAGCAAATATCCACTTTTAGTGTTCGATAATCCGCTGCATCTCTTTCTTTTTTTTCTAACTTTGTAGGCAACTAATCTAATAATAAATATACTAGAGAATGAAAAAGTTAATCTACACACTGTTCTTTGTCCTTATCTCCGTTGTAGCCAACGGGCAAGCAAAGTACGTATTCTATTTCATCGGAGATGGAATGGGAGTCAATCAAGTAAATGGTACGGAGATGTATCAGGCGGAAATTCAAAATGGCCGTATTGGCGTCGAGCCTTTGTTGTTTACTCAATTTCCGGTTGCTACCGTAGCAACCACTTTCTCTGCTAAAAATTCAGTAACAGACTCTGCAGCTGCAGGTACTGCATTGGCAACAGGAAAGAAAACCTATAATGGTGCTATTTCCGTAGGAGAAGATAAAAGTGCCATTCAAACTGTTGCTGAAAAGGCAAAGAAAGCTGGAAAAAAGGTGGGCGTAACGACTTCTGTCAGTGTAGATCATGCTACTCCTGCCGCATTCTATGCACATCAACCTGATCGTAATATGAATTATGAAATCGCTCTTGATTTGCCGAAAGCCAATTTCGATTTTTATGCAGGCGGTGGTTTCTTGAAACCTACCACTACTTATGACAAGAAAGAAGCTCCGAGCATTTTCCCTATTTTTGAAGAAGCAGGATATACAGTAGCACGTGGTTACAATGACTATAAGGCAAAAGCTGCAAAAGCAGAAAAGATGATCTTGATTCAGGAAGAAGGAGCCAATCCTTCTTGTCTGCCTTATGCCATTGATCGCAAAGAGAATGATTTGACATTGGCACAAATTACGGAAAGTGCTATTGACTTCCTTACTAAAGGTAATAATAAAGGCTTTTTCTTGATGGTAGAAGGAGGTAAAATTGACTGGGCATGCCACGCCAATGACGCCGCTACTGTGTTCAACGAAGTGAAAGACATGGATAATGCTGTCAAAGTAGCTTATGAATTCTATAAGAAACATCCGAAAGAAACACTGATTGTGATCACTGCAGATCATGAAACAGGTGGTATCGTGCTCGGTACGGGAAAATATGCGTTGAACCTGAAAGCATTGCAATATCAGAAAAATTCTACTGACGGACTTTCACAACGTATCAGTGAATTGAGAAAATCAAAAGACAATAAAGTCACTTGGGAGGACATGAAAACATTCCTTGGCGAAGAAATGGGCTTCTGGAAACAATTCCCAATATCTTGGGAACAGGAAAAAAAGTTGCGTGATGAGTTTGAGAAATCATTCGTGAAGAATAAAGTCGTATTTGCTGAAAGTATGTACTCTAAGAACGAACCGATGGCTGCACGTGCGAAGGAAGTGATGGATGAAATAGCCATGATAGGATGGGTAAGTGGCGGACACTCTGCCGGTTATGTTCCTGTATTTGCTATTGGTGCAGGTTCTCAACTGTTTGGTGAGAAGATTGATAATACAGAAATACCTAAAAGAATTGCGAAAGCTGCAGGATATAAATAATAGAACTGTATGAATATAAAAATAGCCGGAAGTCCAAAGACTCCCGGCTATTTTTATATGTTCTTTTAAATTATGCTTTCACACGTCCTACGTAAGAACCGTCACGAGTATCGATTTCGATTGTTTCACCCTCGCTGATGAACAAAGGAACACGTACTGTTGCACCTGATTCCACAGTTGCAGGTTTCAGTGTGTTAGTAGCTGTATCACCTTTCAGTCCTGGTTCAGTATAAGTGACTTTCATTTGCACTTTGATTGGCATATCTGCATAAAGTACAGTTTCTGTAGAAGCATCGGAAACCACATCCAATATCATACCTTCGAGTAGGAAGTCAACGCCGTTAATCAAATCGTGAGCGATAGGATGTTGGTCGAATGTTTCTTGGTTCATAAAGATATAATCTTCTCCTTCTTTATACAAAAATTGGTATGGACGACGTTCTACACGTACATCTTCCAACTTTTCACCGATGTTGAAACGGCGTTCGAGAACGTATCCGCTAACTACATCTTTCAGTTTAGTACGCATAAAAGTGTTACCTTTACCTGGTTTTACATGCAGGAATTCTATACAGAAATAGAGCTTTCCGTCCATACGGATACAAGTTCCGTTTTTGATGTCTTGAGCATTAATCATACTGCTATTTTTCTTAATCTATTATTGTTATTTAATTGTTTTCGCAGGAATTCGACTGCAAAAGTAATCTAAATCGGTAAAAAACACAAAAACTTTTGAGCAAAAATGAGTTATCTCTTGGTTAATTTAAAAAAAGTGCCTATTTTTGCAGCCCGATTACGTAGAATAATAACATAAAAACAAGATACAGTAATGAAAAGAACATTTCAACCCTCTAACAGAAAGAGAAAGAACAAACACGGTTTCCGTGAGAGAATGGCATCGGCTAATGGTCGTAGAGTATTAGCTGCTCGTCGTGCGAAAGGCAGAAAGAAACTGACTGTTTCTGATGAGTACAACGGACAGAAGTGATAATCACTTGTCATCAGGAAACAAAAAAGGCGGAGAATTTAATCTTCGCCTTTTTTGTTTCTCTGTTTTTCAAGGGGATAGTATGTTAAAAAGCGATATTATTGGCTCTTGTTTATGACTTTTTGCTTTTCTTTGTGAGATTAAATAAAACTCATAAACGAACATATGCGATGGTAGAGTATATCCGGGACTTGAAATCCCGTATCATTATAATAAGGTTGTTGAAATCTATAAGAGTGGGGATTATAGTTGCAGCAATTCTGGTGATGATAAGTGTCCTTGCATAATAGGTAGGGACATTTTTCATCGCCTACTTTTTAAAAAGTTCAACTATTTTGTCGTATCTTTGGCGCATATTAACAGCAATGCGTATGACTATTAAAGAATTCTTTTCTTTTAAAAACAATAAATATTTCTGGGTGAATATTATCGCCATGATTGTGGTGGTGATAGTGATGATATTTGGTGTGTTGAAATGGCTTGATATACATACACATCATGGTGAAAGCGTGGTAGTTCCCGATGTGAAAGGAATGACAGTGGAAGAAGCTACGAAGATGTTCCGGAATCACGGTCTGGTATATGTGATTTCCGATACTAAATATGTCAAGGATAAAGCAGCGGGTATCATTCTTGAACTGAAACCGGGAGCCGGTGAGAAAGTGAAGGAAGGACGTACGGTATACCTGACTGTTAATACACTGGATGTCCCTTTACGTGCCATTCCTGATGTGGCGGACAACAGCTCGCTCCGGCAGGCACAGGCTAAGTTACTGAATGCCGGTTTTAAACTGAATCAGATTCAATTGGTAAATGGTGAGAAAGACTGGGTGTACGGTGTGAAATATCAGGGACGTCAGTTGGCTGCCGGAGAAAAGATTCCTTTGGGAGCTTCTTTGACATTGATGGTAGGAGACGGCTCCGGTGATATGTCGGAAGAAGAGGACTCGGTCGAAGTTTTCGTGGATACGGAGAAGCCGGTTACGTCGGAATCATCATCTGCCCAAGATGATAGTTGGTTTTAATAGATAAATAACAGAAACGGACTCGCATGATAGAGGAAGAACTTCCGGATGAACTGGAGAATGATTTGGATGATATAGAACCTGTCGGTGACGAATCCCAGCTTTACGAGCACTTCCGCGTGGTTGTAGACAAGGGGCAGGCGATGGTCAGAGTCGACAAATATCTGTTCGAACGTATTGTCAATGCTTCGCGCAACCGTATTCAGAAAGCTGCCGAAGATGGATTCGTTATGGCCAATGGCAAACCGGTGAAGAGTAGCTACAAAGTGAAACCGCTGGATGTCATTACAGTGATGATGGACCGTCCCCGTTATGAAAATGAAATTATTCCTGAAAATATTCCCCTTACTATCGTTTATGAAGATCCTTATCTGATGGTTGTGAATAAACCGGCGGGATTGGTCGTGCATCCGGGACACGGAAACTATCACGGCACGCTGGTCAATGCGCTGGCTTGGCACATGAAGGATATACCGGATTATGATGCCAATGACCCGCACGTGGGACTTGTTCATCGCATCGATAAAGATACTTCAGGCTTACTGGTGATTGCCAAGACACCGGATGCCAAAACAAATTTGGGAATTCAATTCTTTAATAAGACTACCAAACGCAAATATCGTGCTTTGGTGTGGGGTGTTGTGGAACAGGATGAAGGAACGATTGTCGGTAATATTGCCCGTAATCCGAGAGACCGGATGCAAATGGCGGTGATGTCCGATCCGACAGTGGGCAAACATGCCGTTACACACTACCGCGTACTGGAAAGACTGGGATACGTAACCCTTGTGGAATGTATACTTGAGACAGGACGTACTCATCAGATTCGTGTCCACATGAAACATATCGGTCATGTGCTGTTCAATGACGAACGCTATGGCGGTCATGAGATACTGAAAGGAACCCATTTTAGTAAATACAAACAGTTTGTAAATAATTGCTTTGACACTTGTCCCCGACAGGCTTTGCATGCTATGACGTTGGGGTTTGTGCATCCCGTCACAGGTGAAGAGATGTATTTTACTTCCGAACTTCCGGATGACATGACCCGGCTTATCGAGAAGTGGAGAGGCTATATAAGTAATAGAGAATTAGAATGAAACGCAACATCGCTATCGTAGCAGGAGGAGATACCTCTGAAATCGTAGTTTCCCTGCGTAGCGCACAGGGTATTTATTCCTTTATTGATAAGGAAAAGTATAATTTGTATATCGTGGAGATGGAAGGCCGTCGCTGGGAAGTACAATTACCGGACGGAAACAAAGTGCCGGTGGATAGAAATGACTTTAGTTTTATGAACGGAACGGAAAAGGTTGTGTTCGACTTTGCTTATATCACCATCCATGGTACGCCGGGTGAGGATGGCAGGCTGCAAGGCTATTTTGATATGATGCGTATTCCGTATTCCTGTTGTGGAGTGTTGGCGGCTGCCATTACTTATGACAAGTTTACCTGCAATCAATATCTGAAAGCTTTCGGGGTGCGCATTGCCGAATCACTGTTGTTGCGCCGGGGACAATCGGTTTCTGACGACGAAGTAGTGGAAAAGATCGGCCTGCCTTGTTTTATCAAGCCTAGTTTGGGAGGTTCGAGTTTCGGGGTTACGAAAGTGAAGACAAAAGAACAAATACAACCGGCCATTGTTAAAGCTTTCGGAGAAGCGGAAGAGGTGATTGTTGAAGCGTTTATGGACGGAACGGAACTGACTTGCGGCTGTTATAAGACAAAAGAGAAGACGGTGATCTTTCCGCCTACGGAAGTAGTGACGCACAATGAGTTCTTTGATTATGATGCTAAATATAATGGACAGGTAGATGAAATCACTCCTGCGCGTATCTCGGATGAATTGACCAAACGCGTACAGATGCTGACTTCAGCTATCTATGATATATTAGGTTGTTCCGGTATTATCCGTGTAGATTACATTATAACTGCCGGTGAAAAACTGAATCTTCTCGAAGTAAACACTACTCCGGGAATGACTACTACCAGTTTTATTCCCCAGCAAGTGCGTGCAGCCGGACTGGATATAAAGGATGTGATGACTGATATTATTGAAAACAAGTTTTAAGTATTAAGTATCAAGTATCAAGTATTAACCATGCGGTTTGTACGCAGTCTAATACTTTATACTTATTACTTAATACTTGAGCACATAATACTTGAGACTTATGGATCTGACAGAGTTTAATGAAATTCGTCCTTACAATGATGAGGAACTTCCTCAAATCTTTGAGGAACTGATTGCCGATCCGGCTTTTCAGAAAGCTGCTACCGGTGCTATACCGAACGTTCCATTTGAACTTCTGGCGCAAAAGATGCGTGCCTGTAAGACTAAGCTTGATTTTCAGGAGGCATTTTGCTATGGCATTTTGTGGAAGATAGCGGCAGATCATACTGCCGGACTGACACTGGATCATACCGCCATACCGGATAAAAGCAAAGCTTATACGTATATATCGAATCATAGAGACATTATTCTTGATTCGGGCTTTCTCTCTATTTTGCTGATTGACCAGGGAATGGATACGGTAGAAATTGCGATTGGCGACAATTTGCTTATTTATCCCTGGATTAAGAAACTGGTGCGTGTCAATAAATCATTTATTGTACAGCGGGCGTTGACTATGCGGCAGATGTTGGAATCTTCAGCGCGTATGTCCCGTTATATGCATTACACCATTTCAGAGAAGAATCAGTCTATTTGGATTGCGCAGCGTGAAGGACGTGCAAAAGATTCGAATGACCGTACACAAGACAGTGTATTGAAAATGTTGGCAATGGGAGGTGAAGGCGATTTGATAGACCGCCTGATGGAAATGAATATTGCTCCTCTTGCTATTTCATACGAATATGATCCGTGTGATTTTCTGAAAGCGCAAGAGTTTCAGTTGAAGAGGGACGTCGAAGGATATAAAAAGACGACACAGGATGATTTGATTAATATGCAGACTGGTCTTTTCGGATATAAAGGCAGGGTACATTTTCAGGTTGCTCCTTGCCTGAATGATGACTTGCAAGACTTGGACCGTTCGTTGCCGAAACCGGATTTGTTTGCCCGTATTTCTGCCTGTCTTGATCGCCGCATCCATCGTAATTATCGGATATATCCGGGAAATTATGTGGCGTATGATTGGCTGAATAGCACAACGGAATTCGTGTCCAATTACACGGAAGAAGAGAAACTGCAGTTTATGAACTATATTGAACAACAATTGGCAAAAATCAAGATTCCGAATAAGGATGAAGACTTTTTGCGTGAGAAGTTGTTATTAATGTATTCCAATCCGTTAGTTAATTATTTAGCAGCTTGCCGATGAAAAGAAGAAAATTACATGTTGTTTGGTTGTGGGGATTGCTTTTCCTGATGACTGCCTGTGGAGATGATGACTATTATTATCCTTCGGTGAAACTGGAATTTGTGACTGTGGAGGCTGGAGAAGACGGTCGCATACAAACGCTTATTCCTGATAAGGGAGAAGTCTTGACTGTTTCGGAAGACCGTACGGGTTCTACTATCTCTCCAAACACTTCCAGACGTGTAATGAGTAACTATGAGGTACTTTCCGGTGAGAACACCGCTACTATATATTCTTTGCAATCGCTCATAACGCCGGTACCTAAACCGGAAGATGATCCGGTTTACAAGGACGGTATAAAGCTGGATCCGGTAGAGATGGTCAGTATCTGGCTTGGAAGGGATTATCTGAATATGATTTTGAATCTCAAGGTCAGTACGGGCAAGGGACATGTTTTCGGTATAGTGGAAGATGTGTCCGAACTTAAAACAAATGGCATTGTGAATATGTTGTTATACCATGATGCGAACAGTGATGGAGAATACTATAATCGGCGTGCTTACATTTCTGTTCCTTTGGCGCAATATATAGATGAAGAGAATCCGGGTCGGACGATAAAGGTAAAGTTTAAATATTATACGTACGATAAGGATGGCTCTCCGATAGAATCTGATAAGTACAGTGATCCCGGGTTTGACTATACTCCGGGACAGAATTGAATAATGGAGTGTATATGTTTAAATTGAATCAATTAATCGTGGGAATATTTTTGTTTCTCTCTTCCCTTTTCTCTTGTCAGCAGAAAGGGGATTTTCAATCAATGAATGTAGAGGAGTTTGATTCTCTTATTCAGAATGAGGATATACAACGTCTGGATGTTCGTACACTTGCGGAATATTCGGAGGGGCATATCACGAAGACGATCAACATCAATGTGATGGATGACTCTTTTGCTTCAATGGCTGATTCTTTGTTGCAAAAAGACAAACCGGTGGCTGTATATTGTCGCAGTGGAAAACGAAGCAAGAAGGCTGCGGCAATTTTGAGCGAGAAGGGATATAAAGTCTTTGAGCTTGATAAGGGATTTAATTCCTGGGAGGAAGCAGGTAAAGAAGTGGAGCATTGATTCCTGAACTGATACCGAACGGAGACTTGCCGGAGCGTCGAATCTCGGCAAGTCTTGTTTGTCAGTTATCTTTTAATTCTTGGCGGATTTGAATTCAATCCCTATTACATAGTAATGTGGTATATCTTTGAGTATTTCAGACTTCATTCCCGGGTCGATTTCCCTTTCTCCGCAGAAACGGATAAAGTCATGCTGCTTATCCAGCCAAGCGGAACCGTATAGAGCCAATGGAATCCTGAAATGATCCGCTTTCTCGACAGCTTGAAATTTGAATGGACGCGGATAATAAATATAGGAGTGGAACTTTTCTATCGGTCGTAGTTGCAAAGGTACACCACCTTTCATGCCTCCCGGCACATTGACAGTGCAAACTGCTGTTGAGTCATTGGATTTCCTGAAATACACAGCCATTTCTTTTATCGCCTCCCATTCGTCCTTTCCTTCGGGCACCTGTTTTAGTTCCCGGAAAGCCTGACGATGTTCCTCCGGTATTCCATTCAGAGACTGGATGTTAGTGCCGAGTCTGATGCTGTGTACTTGTTTGGGAGACTTGCCCTCTTCATATTCGTCTATGTAGATATTGACTGCATAGACATTGTTCAGAAACTCTTTCAGGTCGAAACGGAAGATATGAACATCCATTGCCTCCAATACATTGTAGATATCTTCTACTTGAGGCTCTCCCTTTATAACTTGGGGATTCTTTTCCTGCGCGTCTGCTACGCCTGCAAAGAACAGGCATAGCAGGATAACTGATAGTTTCTTTTTAATCATCGCATTACATATTTTCAAGGAATCGTTTTAATACAACAGTGGCTGATATTTCCCGGTTGGCAGCTTCCGGAATCACAATAGATTGCGGACTTTCAATGACATCGTCTGTCACAATCATATTTCTACGCACCGGAAGACAATGCATGAAATAAGCATTGTTGGTAACTGCCATTTGGCGGTCGCTGACAGTCCAATCACGATCTTTGCTTAATATCTGTCCATAGTTGTCGCCAGAATAAGCAGCCCAGTTCTTGGCATATATGAAGTCGGCTCCTTCGAAAGCCTTCATCTGGTCATATTCTACTTTTGCATTACCTACAAATTGCGGATCAAGCTCATAACCTTCGGGATGAGTGATGATAAATTCGTAATCCGTTGCATTCATCCATTCGGCAAAGGAATTAGGAACAGCCTGTGGCAATGGACGTGGATGCGGAGCCCAGGTCATAACTACTTTGGGACGTGCTGTTTTCTTGTATTCCTCGATGGTAATCAGGTCGGCAAAGCTCTGTAAAGGGTGGCGTGTTGCCGCTTCCATTGAGAATACCGGACGTCCGGAGTGTTGGATGAATTGATTGATAATCGTTTCCTGATAGTCAAAGTCACGGTCTTCAAAACGGGCAAAAGAACGTACTCCAATGATATCACAATAGCATCCCATAACCGGAATGGCTTCTAATATATGTTCCGGTTTATCTCCATCCATAATTACACCACGTTCAGTTTCCAATTTCCATGCACCTTGATTGATATCCAGCACCATGACATTCATTCCCAGATTGAGTGCAGCTTTCTGTGTGCTAAGGCGGGTACGTAAACTAGAGTTGAAGAAGATCATCATTAAAGTCTTGTTTCGTCCCAGTTCTACATATTTGAAGCGCTCTTTTTTGATTTCGAATGCTTCTGCAAGGGCTGATTTTAAATCGCCAATGTCCTGTACACAAGTAAATTTCTTCATATCATTTATTTTTTAATTTTTAATTAGCTTCGCTCAAAACCTTGTTTGATTTTTAACATATAGGTATAGTCTCAATTTCTTCTCGTTTGTCCATCTCCTTCAATGACCCATTTGTAAGAAGTGATTTCCTCCAGTCCCATCGGACCGCGTGCGTGTAGCTTTTGCGTGCTGATTCCGATTTCGGCCCCTAATCCGAATTGTGCCCCGTCAGTGAAAGCGGTAGACACATTGGTGTATACGCAAGCTGCATCTACTATCTTGACAAACAGCGTAGCACGTTCCTTGTCCTCGGTGACGATGCATTCGCTGTGTTTCGAACTATTCTCCTGAATATGTCCCAAAGCGTCTTCGAAGCTTTTTACGGTCTTGACTGCCATTTTATAGTCCAGAAACTCTGTGCCGAAACTTTCTGCCTTTGCATGTTCCAACAGTTCGGCTGGATAGCGGCCTTCCAATGCCTGGTAAGCTTGCGGATCAGCATAAATAATGACATGGCTGTCTTTTAGTTTCTCGCAAATCAGAGGGAGGTCGGCCAGTCTCTTCTCATGTATAATGGTGCAATCCAATGCATTACATACGCTAACTCTACGTGTCTTAGCATTATGAATAATGTCTGCTCCCTTGTTTGTATCCCCAAATTCATCGAAGTAAGTGTGACAGATACCTGCCCCTGTTTCAATGACAGGGATCCTTGCATTCTCGCGTACGAAATGAATAAGACTGCTGCTGCCTCTGGGGATAATCAAGTCTACGTAGCCCACAGCATTCAGTAACGCTGCCGTAGCCTCTCTATCAGCCGGAAGTAATTCTACAATGTGCGGATTGATTTTGAACTTCTTCAATACTTTGTGAATCACACAGATGATGGCCCGGTTGGAACAATCGGCGTCACTTCCTCCTTTCAATATGCAGGCATTTCCGCTCTTCAGACAAAGGGAGAAAACATCAAAGCTAACATTAGGGCGCGCTTCATAAATGATTCCTATGACTCCGAAAGGAACGCTGACTTTTGTCAACTTCATTTCATTGGGACGAACACTCTCTTTCAACACTTTACCCAAAGGAGAGGGGAGTGTTGCTACATTGCGTGTATCTGCGGCAATACCTTTCAAACGTTCTTCCGTCAGTTTCAACCGGTCGTACTTCGGGTCATTTTTGTCCATCCGTGCGAGGTCTTTTTCGTTCTCTGAAAGAATGAAAGGTGTTTCTGCAATTGCTGCGTCAGCTACTGCATTTAAAATTTGATTGATGACATCATCATTCAGTAGGGCTAATTCCCGACTTGCTACTTGTACAGCGGCAAAGATTTCGTTTAAATTTGTAGTCATTTGCTCCTTTTTTGCATTAAATGGAAAGATAAACTATGCAAATATAGTGAATGATGTGAATAAAACTGGTTGAAAATAGAAATAAATGTTGCTCTCTACTATAATATTCCTTTTTGAAGCAGAGTTCGGAAATGAGATCGGAAAGGATATATTTATCTCCATCCTTTTCAATAAAGTCTCGTTCTGTCAGCATTCGTTTATTTCATGTGATTATTTGCTTACTCTCTAGTTCATAT
Organism: Bacteroides sp. BFG-606; assembly: GCF_024788145.1. Taxonomy (NCBI): domain Bacteria; kingdom Pseudomonadati; phylum Bacteroidota; class Bacteroidia; order Bacteroidales; family Bacteroidaceae; genus Bacteroides; species Bacteroides sp. BFG-606. The sequence goes on from NZ_JANUIL010000001.1 coordinate 2,058,257, forward strand.
TGGTGCAGAAATGAATATTGTTGTGCAAGCACTAATGGCTGGTTGCTCAAAGATTTACTTCTTCATATGCTAGAAACTAGTACTCGTTATGAATGATTTTATTCGTCTGACAACTGTTGAACTTTCGTCTGACAGTTGTTGTTCTTTCGTCTGACAACTGTCAGACGAAAAAGAAACAGTTGTCAGACGAATAGAGTTATACAGTACTGGAGCTAAATTTATTAGACGTAAGATATAAGTATATGTTGATTTGGAATTAATTCAAAACCGTGTAAAAGGGAGCAAATTAAAGCAAACAGTATCTCCTACTGGTGATTATTCGATATATAGATAGTCATAGTGCACTACCGGTTTCTTTCCATGCTTTCCAATTGCTTCTTGTGCCTGTTTGGAGTCGCAGTTCACTTTTCCAACGCCAACCTGGTTTCCTTGAAAGTCCATGATACGTACAATGTCATCTTTCTCAAATTCACCTTCAATATGAGTGATTCCGATCGGGAGGATGCTGACAGCTTTTTCAGAGTTTAAAACTTCTGTAGCGCATTCATTTATATGAATTTCCCCTTTAGCAAAGCCTTCGCTATGGGCAATCCATTTTTTGACACTGGATACCGGTTCGTCTGATGGTATAAAACGTGTACAAAGAGTTTCTTCAGGATGCTGTAGCAAATCTACGAGAATATTATCCCGCTTCCCGTTGGCAATAATCACTGTAATTCCTTCATCGGCAACTTTACGGGCAATATTGGTTTTCGTCAACATCCCCCCCCCGTCCGAAACTGGACTTAGTTGTCTGAATATAGTTGGATAAGTCTTTGCCGTGACCGATCTTCCGGATAACAGAAGAGTTAGGATCGGAAGGAGAACCATTGTAAATCCCGTCAATATTACTTAGGATAATGAGTGCCTGCGTATCCATCATCGAAGCGATGAGTCCGGACAACTCATCATTATCGGTGAACATCAGCTCACTGACGGAAATCGTATCGTTTTCGTTGACAATAGGAATGACATTATTTTCAAGCATTACCGTCATGCAATTTTTCTGATTCAGATAATGGCGGCGAGTTCCAAAACTTTCCTTCGTTGTCAGTACCTGGCCGACAGGGATATTGTGCTCACGGAAAAGTTCGTAGTAACGGTTGATTAGTTTGGCCTGACCCACCGCAGAAAATAATTGGCGCTGATCTACACTATCGAGTTTTTTCTGCGGATGCACTTCACTGCGTCCGGAAGCAACAGCTCCCGAAGAAATCAAAATGATTTCTACCCCGGACTTATGTAATTCCGCTATCTGGTCAACAAGTGCCGACATACGGGTAACGTCCAGCGTTCCGTCGCGGCGTGTCAATACATTGCTTCCTACTTTTACTGCGATTCGTGTAAATTCCTGTTTCATCCTTACTAACGATTTGAAAGCGCAAATATAGAGCTTTTTGCCGATATGTTACCAAAACAGGCTAAAAAGAATTATCTTTGCAGCCAGATAGAGAAAAGATTAACAATGAAACATACAAATCCACAAGTAGAACAGATGACCTCCTTCATTGTAATGGATGTGTTGGAGAGGGCAAACGAATTACAGAAACAAGGTGTTGATATTATTCATTTGGAAGTTGGTGAACCCGATTTTGATGTGCCGTCTTGTGTGTCGGAAGCAGCAAAAGCGGCTTATGATCGTCATCTTACTCACTATACGCATTCTTTGGGGGACCCGGAACTGCGGCGGGAAATTGCTGCTTTTTATCTACGGGAATATGGAGTGACGGTAGATCCGGATTGTATTGTAGTGACTTCCGGTTCTTCTCCATCCATTCTTCTTGCATTAATGTTGCTCTGCAATACGGATAGCGAAGTGATTCTTTCCAATCCGGGATATGCTTGTTACCGTAATTTTGTGTTGGCTACCCAGGCTAAACCTGTTTTGGTTCCTTTGTCTAAAGAATATCTGCAATACGACATAGAAGCTATTCGCAAATGTGTGAATCCACATACAGCGGCTATCTTTATCAATTCTCCGATGAATCCGACCGGAATGTTGCTGGATGAAAAATTCTTGAGAGAAGTGGCAGCACTGGGAGTTCCTGTTATTTCAGATGAGATTTATCACGGACTTGTCTATGAAGGACGTGCGCACAGCATTCTTGAATATACCGATCAGGCTTTTGTCCTGAACGGATTTTCTAAACGTTTTGCAATGACGGGTCTTCGGCTGGGTTATTTGATCGCACCTAAATCTTGTATGCGTTCTTTGCAGAAGTTGCAGCAGAATCTATTTATTTGTGCGTCCAGCGTTGCTCAACAGGCTGGGATTGCTGCATTACGGCAGGCTGATTCGGATGTGGAACGGATGAAGCAGATTTATGATGAGCGTCGCCGGTACATGATTGCTCGTCTTCGGGAAATGGGGTTTGAGATTAAAGTAGAACCTCAAGGAGCATTTTACATTTTTGCCAACGCACGTAAATTTACAACCGACTCTTATCGCTTTGCATTCGATGTACTCGAGCATGCGCATGTCGGCATTACTCCCGGGGTAGACTTTGGAACGGGAGGTGAAGGATATGTACGCTTCTCCTATGCAAACTCATTGGAGAATATCAAAGAAGGACTGGACCGTATCAATCGCTACCTTTCTCGTCCCGGCTTCTGATTAGCTCGGTGGCTGCTTCGTATTCTTCCTCTGTCACGAGGACGGATACGGAAGGAGCGATATAGGGTGCTAATGTCCCCATAATTCCATCTTTAATCACACAACGGATGTTGTTGCTTTCTAATAACCCTTTAATGATCTCGGCTTCCCAAGGGGATCCGGAGAATACTTCTATTGCCTTGCTGTAATCTTCTTCTTTCATGATCTTACTTATTAGGGGTTGTTATCTACAAATATAACAAAAAAGAGAGAGAAATAGTTATTTATTTTCTTAAAAATTATTCGAGTGTGATATGTTTTACGCTAATCTGCTGTTTCAGGAAAGTAGAGGCCGATTCTGAAAACTTTTCTTCCGCTTCGGTTGTGTAAAACTGGCAGTTGCCATTCTTGGTACATTTGGCATCCATTTCGGGATGTCTCTTCAGATAGTCTTTCAGGCTTTCTGCAACATACTCTCCTTGTGCAATTATGCTGATATGATCCGGAATGTATTGCCGGATTTTAGGTAGGAGTATGGGGAAATGGGTACATCCGAGGATGACAGTATCTATTTGAGGATCCTTTGACAGTAATTGGTCGATGTACTTCCGGATAAAATAGTCGGCTCCTTCGTCTTGTGATTCGTTATTCTCAACTAAGGATACCCACATCGGACATGCCGTTCCACTTACCTGAATTTCAGGAAACAGTTTATGTATTTCTAATGGATACGATTCGGATTTGATGGTGCCTGCTGTTGCCAGTACACCGATATGCTGATTCTTGCTAATCTCTCCAATACATTCTACAGTGGGACGGATGACTCCGAGCACACGGCGGGCAGGATCGATTTGGGGTAAATCATTCATCTGAATGCTACGCAAAGCTTTGGCGGAAGCTGTATTGCAAGCTAATATAACCAGATGGCATCCCATATCAAACAGCTTGTTGACGGCTTGTCGGGTGAATTCGTATACGACTTCGAAAGAGCGCGTTCCGTAGGGGGCACGTGCATTATCTCCCAAATAGATATAATCATATTCCGGTAATACTTCTCTAATCTTGTCTAAGATGGTCAGACCTCCGTAGCCGGAGTCGAATACTCCGATTGGGCCGGGCGTATGGGATAGATGTTGCTTCATGACAAACCTGATTTATATATGCAAATGTACACCAAAAAAGGGAAAGAGAAAGAAGATGATCCTTCTTTCTCTTTCCCTTTTGGTATTTCTTTATCCTTGGTCAGATCTTATTTGATACCAAGATTTGCTTTTACCTTGTTAGTCAAGTTGATGCTCTGTGATTCGTTCACGTAAGGAATCGAAGTTCTTGCCAAGTCGAAGATATAGATCACGCCTTCAGCAGCACCTACTGCTTTGATGGCATTGTCCAACTTCTGGTAGATAGGAGCCATTGCATCATTTTGGGCTTTCTGCATTTGTTGTTGAGCATCCTGTTGGAATTGCTCTTGTCTCTGCATCATATCCTGCAACTCTTTTTGTCTTCTTTCAGCGATGTTGGGAGGAAGAGAATCCTTAGCGATAGCTTGTTGGAATTCCTGATATTTCTTGTTGAATTCTTCCTGCGTTCTCTGTAGTTCGGCAGTAAGTTGTTTTTCTAAAGTCTGAATATCATTTTGGGCTTTGGTGAATTCCGGCATCACAGTGATGATTTCCTGTGCATTAATGTGGCCGAATTTCAGGTTCTGTGCAAATACACCCATTGGGAGTGCAAGCAACATTACAAGTGCAATTTTTTTTAGCATAGTTCTATAATTTATTTGAATGATTTTTAGTTATTTCCAGCTGCAAATGTATGAAATTAATTTGAATATCCTAATTTTCTTAGGATTTCATCACTAATATCTATGCGTGGATTTGCAAATATTATACCTGTAGCAGAGGCTCTGTCGATTACCAAATCATATCCATGTTGCTGTGATATAGCTTTTACAGCTTCATAGATATCGTCTTGGATCGGAGTAATCAACTTGTCTCTCATCTTGGCTAATTCGCCTTCCGGACCGAAGTAACTACGCTTCAGTTCGGCTGCTTCTTTTTCCTTTGCTACGATTGCATCTTCTGTCTTTGTTTTTTGTGTGGCAGAAAGAGTGGAAGATTTTGCCTGGTAATCCTGGAACATCTTCTGTGCTTCTTTAGCCAGAGCTTCTACTTCACTCTGGTATTTTTTCGTAGCTTCTTGCATTTGCTCATTAGCGCTTTGAGCTGCCGGAATATTCTTCATAATATATTCCGTATCGATCAGTGCAAATTTCTGTGCATTTGCCGCCATGCTGACAGTAAATAGCATCATAATTAATAGAACAGACTTTCTCATAACGTTTAGTTTTTGATGATACATTAGAATTCTTGTCCTAAGATAAAGTGGAACTGGCTTCCTCCATATTGTTTAGAACCAAATACTTTGTCGAAACCGTAACCCCAGTCAATACCCATCATACCAATCATCGGAAGGAAGATACGAACACCGACACCGGCAGAACGTTTCAACTCGAATGGATTGAATTTCTTGATATCATGCCATGCGTTACCTGCTTCAAGGAAACCTAACACATAAATGTTAGTACTTGTTTCCAGCATCAACGGATATCTTAATTCGATGCCGAGACGTGCATAGGCATAACCTTCAGAACCGTATGGTGTTAATGAGCTGTTTTCGTAACCACGCAAAGCGATACTTTCAGTTGCATAAGTTGAATAACCGGTCATACCGTCACCACCTACGTCGAATGTACCGAACGGAGATTTCTTGTATTGGTTATAGTGACCCAACAGACCGAATTCCGTACGTGTCATTAATACCAGACATTTTGGATGAGCAACCGGATCCATCAGCGGAGTATATGTTTTGCCTTTGAATTTCCATTTGTGGTATTCTATCCATTTATGAAGTTTATTCATGTTGTCCTGGGTGATGCTACCTGTTTCAGGGTTGCTGTAATATCCCTTATAGTCTTTACCGTCCATCAACGAGTAAGGCGGTGTGAACTGAACTGACAGTGAGAAATCTGAACCCGAACGAGGGAAGATTGGGTTGTCAATAGAGTTACGAGCCAAAGTCAATGAAATGCTAAGGTCATTACATTTACCGTTGGTTACCGGGAAATACTGCCAGTCGCTCAAGTTATAGCGTTGGTAAGCTAATTCAGCGGAAAGAGTGAAGTAGTCATCCGGCCATTTCAGACGTTTACCCCAACCTACGGAAAGTCCCCACATCTTGATAGATTTATCCGGGTCATAATAGTTTTCGTAGTTGTTATAGTTACCATAGTTATACATACCATAACCACCGTAGCCGCTATACATACTGTTGTAGTAGTTGTTGAAGTAGCTGGAGTTATAGTAACGGCTGCTGATATCTGTTTGTACAGAGAAGAATGCCGATACGGAGAATGAGTTCGGACGTTTACCGCCAAACCATGGGTCGAAGAATGAAATACTGTATGACTGGTAGTATTTAGCATTCGTCTGTCCGCTGATAGTCAATGTCTGACCGTCACCTTGTGGAAGGATACCACGGTAGTTTTCACCCGGGTGCAACAAGTTGGCTACGGAGAAGTTGGTGAACTTCAAGCTCAACTTACCGATAATACCTGTCTGTCCCCAACCAGCAGAGAATTCCACTTGGTCGTTGGCTTTGGAAGTCAAAGGCAAGCCTATGTCAACAGTTCCGTTCATCGGATCCGGTTGAATATCCGGTTGCAGCTTTTCCGGGTCAAAGTGTCCCATCTGCTGGATTTCACGCAAGGAACGCATCAAGTCTTCTTTGCTGAACAATTGTCCCGGACGAATACGAAGTTCCCGGCGAACAACGTTTTCATACAAACGGTCATTACCACTGATCTTGATCTTATTGATAGTAGCCTGACGGCCTTCATAGATTCTCATTTCGAGGTCGATAGAGTCGCCGACAATATTTACTTCTACCGGGTCGAGATTATAGAACAGGTAGCCGTTGTTGTAATATAAGTTACCGATAGCGTCATCATCTGTAGAAACACGTTCGTTCAATAACTTCTGGTTGTATACGTCACCTTTCTTCATGCGAAGCAAGAAGTTCAACTGTTCTGACGGATAAAGAGTGTTACCCACCCATGTAACATTACGTAGATAATATTTCTGTCCTTCGTCTATATTCAAATAAACGTTTACAGTCTTTTCGTCATACTGTGAAACGCTGTCTTTTACAATCATTGCATCACGGTATCCCAACTCATTATACTTGTCGATAATCAGCTGCTTATCTGCTTCGAAGTTTTCCGGCACGAATTTTTTGGTGCGGAACAAATTGCGAAGTTTACCTTTCTCATTGGTTTTCTTCATTACTTTCTTCAGCTTGGAAGCCTTGATTGCATGATTACCAACGATTTGGATTTCGTGTACTTTGATTTTTTCTTTCTTGTCGATATCAATGTCAACGATCACCTGATTTTCGCTGGATGGATCGTCTTTCTGCGAGATAATAACTTCTGCATTTTTGAATCCTTTATCGTCGAAATAGCGTTTGATCAATGTCTTGGCACGGTCTACGGTATTCGGAGTGATTTGCATACCTTTTACCATCCCTAACTTGGCCTCAAGATCGGTGCGTTCCGACTTCTTCACACCGTGATAGCGCACATCTGCGATACGCGGGCGTTGTGTCAGACTGATTTTTAACCAGATTTTGTCGCCTTCAATTTTCTCGGCTGTGATTTGTACATTTGAGAACAAACCATGACGCCAATAACGTTTGATTGCTCCAGTAATTTCGTCACCCGGCACAGTAATTGTTTGTCCTACCGATAGTCCGGATAGTCCAATCAATACATAGTCTTCATAATTCTTTACGCCTTCGACTTTAATATCTGCTATCTCATACTTTTTGGGTGTTCCAGAGTATAAGATGACAGGTTTCGAGTCTTCATCAGTGTTAGCATTTTGCGCAATGCCTGTTGTCGCAAAGCAGCACAGGCAGACAAACGTTATGAATATAAAGGAAATACGATAATGCATTTATGTTATAATTTGATGTTTCGAGTTATATTAGCTGATCTGTTCACTGGTTTTGCCGAATCGGCGTTCCCTTTGTTGATATTCCCAAATGGCTTTGTAGAGTTCTTCTTTGTTGAAGTCAGGCCAAAAAGTATCACAAAAATAAAGCTCCGAATAAGCGCATTGCCATAAGAGGTAATTGCTTAGCCGGATTTCTCCTCCCGTGCGGATCAGTAGATCCGGGTCGGGCATAAACTTAGTTTCCAGATGAGATGCGATGCATTCATCAGTTATTTGTTCGGGAGATATTTCTCCAGTTTTTATCAGTGTTGCTATTTGTCGTACAGCTTCGGTTATTTCCCAACGGGATGAATAACTAAGAGCTAATACCATACACATGCCACTATTTTGGGATGTGCGTTCTATGCATGATGCCAAACTTTTCTGAACTTCAACAGGTAACTTTTTGAAATCACCGATTACATTGAAGCGGATATTGTTTTTCATCAATGTCTCTTCTTCAATAGATTCTAGCAATAGATTCATCAGAGCCGCAATTTCGTCTTGCGGCCGATTCCAGTTCTCGGTTGAGAAGGTGTACAGTGTCAGGTACTTGATTCCCAAACGGGCGGCATCTTCGGTAATATTCTGTACCGTTTCTGCGCCAGCACGGTGACCATAAGTACGTTCTTCCCCTCGTTGTTTTGCCCATCGTCCGTTCCCATCCATAATGATGGCCACGTGTTGTGGTATCCGAGTTTTGTCTATTTGTTCTATATAGGACATCTTTTTATTTTAAACGTATACGTTTTTATTTGCCAGCTTTTGCCAAATCAAACCATAGCTGATTAAGACGGCCACGCCAAACTTCTGATTTATAAGAATAAGTATGGTGGTTCGTAGCTCGTGTACTATCGTCATCTTCTACTTCTTCATCAAAGCTAGCATTGCCTGCACTGAAAAGAATATAGATACTGTTGTTGTCTTTATTTACTACGGTTGAATAGCTTGTTCTACCCCTGAATTCCGGCTTCTCCGGACTTGGTTTAAAGTCTGACTCACTCCAATCCTGATAAGGTAGATAAAATTTCTTATTTGCCTTTTTCCATGCAATACCTGCTTCAGAAATATAGAAAGATTCAAATTTCTCTCCGAAAATATAGAACTTATTGTTATAATATATTATGGAAGGATTAGTCAATGCAGGACAACTTGTATCTACATTATTGGGTGGTAGTGGAATCCATATCTCTCCCATATATGCCCAAGGTACAATCGTTTCGGTTTCTCCAACAGTTGGTTGATTTTTATATTTACCGATTAACATGATACCTTCCTGGTTCGTAGCTGTTGTATAGGTAGTGTAGGAAATATTGCCAATCGGGAAGTCATCCGGTACTTCTTGAAGCTTCTTTTCTGCCTCTGCTATAGATGCGATTTCAGCGGTTGAATCAAATACTTTCTTGCCGTCATCAGTCTTGATATATGTTATTTTATTACTTAGTGGTGCCAGAAGCAAATTGACGTGATTGCCACTAAACAAATCTGACTCTAACCATGTTGTTCCGTCTGTAGACTCATATACCTTTCCGTCTTCTGTTGCAGATGTTGCATACAGTTTCTTCTTATATGATAAAATAGAAGAAGGGAGCTTGTCATCAAATTTAGATTTGCTGTCACTCACAACACTTGAGCTCCAATTCATCGTGTTACCTATTTGTGCACGATATACCATAAGGCTACCATTAACAACAGAATAAGTTAGGATATCATTTTCTAAAGCTACTGACTTTTGTTCTCCTGTGAGGTTAGCTTCGTCAATGTTCCCACAGTAATTCCATCTCAATGAATCAGGATCATGCCGATGCACATTTACCTTAATAGTATATTCCTTAGTCTGATTAGGAGATACTCCTGCTAAAGCTTCTGTCGACCATACCTTTATAATAAGTGGTTCTCGGAGATCAATAGAATCATTGATGTTTATGACAGAATCGTTACCGCTTTTGTCTTTCATTGTTACGACACCAGATGCCGTAGTTAATGTTTTGATTAAAATCTTGTCAATGATGGTGTCGGCATGAACAGGAAGAGAGTCTTCGTTATAAATTTCACGTGATAATTGATCAATAGTGAATTTATAACTCCCAAGGCCTGCTGTGTCAAGTTCAAACGCATGGATAGTTGCATCCGGGCTATATTCGATGTTATTATCGTCATCAAGACATGACGTTATAACAAATGACACCATGAAAAAACTCGCAATGAATGATAAAAACTTTATTCTCATTTGAAAGATTGTGTTTATTTACAAGTTGCAAAAATAGAAACATTTTTTCCGATAATGAACATTACAGGTAAGTTTTATATAAAATTATAGATAATAATACTGTTTTTATCGACGTAAAACCCCCTGAATAGAACTATCTTAGCTATATCCGGTGAACATAATGCCAAAATTGTCTTTCGAAGTGTTCTTCTATCGAATAACTATAATTATCGTTCATTTGGGGTGCTTTAACACCGGAATGTAGCCAGCTGGGGCACTTCTCGATATACGCCTCGTCCCATAGTTCATTATCGATGAATGATTGCAGCAATTGACTGCCTCCTTCTACCAGTAAGGATTGTATTTTCCGTTGATACAGTACCTCCATAATCTGCTCCAGTGGGTTATGATTGAAGTCGATGGAGATATATGTGATGTTGGTTCTTTCTGGCTGTTTCTTTTCAGTAAAGACTAATGTTGGCACATTTCCATCGAATATTTGTAAATCATTCGGAAGAGATAATGTGCGATCTAATACGATGCGTATTGGATGATGCCCATACCAGTTGCGTACCGTTAGCGACGGATTATCCAATAAAGCCGTTCGTCTGCCTACCATAATAGCATCGGCCTCCGCTCTTTTTTTATGTACTAGCATTGAAGTGAGAGGAGAGGAGAGTATCACAGGCATTCCACCTGTACGTTCTATGTCAATAAAACGATCGGCTGACTCTGCCCATTTTAACGTGATAAAAGGCCGATGAAGTGTATTGAAAGTAATAAAACGACGAATCAGCGATTGACATTCTTCCTCTAATATGCCGACTGTAACTTCCCGTCCGGCATCCAGTAATTTCTGAATTCCTCGTCCGGCTACTTCAGAAAAGGGGTCCTGACAGCCGATAACAATGCGTGGAATCTGTTTCTCTATAATCAGATCCGCACAAGGAGGCGTTTTCCCGTAGTGGGAGCAAGGTTCCAGACTGACATAAATCGTAGAATGTTTCAATAAAGACTCATCTTTGACAGAACGGATTGCGTTGACCTCCGCATGTGCCTCTCCGCAACGAATGTGATAGCCTTCACCGATAATACGTCCGTTACATACGATAACAGCCCCTACCATCGGGTTTGGAGGCACATTGCATAACCCTTTCTTTGCAAGCTCAATGCAACGCCTCATGTATTTTTCTTCTTCCATTTTGGTGCTCTTCGCCATATTATTCTTACTTTTGCACTCCGAAATTGTGAAAATATGAATCGTATCACCGCTTACATTCGCCATTCTTTGCAGGAAATCTATCCGCCGGAAGAGATAAAAGCTCTTTCAATGCTGATTTGTTGCGACATGTTAGGCTTAGATGCGCTCGATATTTACATGGGCAAAGATATAATTTTATCCGAATGCAAACAGCGTGAATTAGAAAACATTATATTCCGTTTACAGAAAAATGAACCTATACAGTACATTCGCGGTTTTGCAGAGTTTTGTGGAAGGAATTTTAAGGTTGCTTCCGGCGTGTTAATCCCTCGGCCGGAGACCGCGGAACTCGTAGAGCTAATAGTAAAGGAGAACCCGAATGCACGTCGTTTGTTAGATATAGGTACAGGAAGCGGATGCATTGCGATCTCTCTGGATAAAAAACTTCCGGATGTAGCCGTAGAGGCTTGGGATATTTCGGAAGAAGCGTTGTCTATTGCCCGTAAAAACAATGAAAATTTAGAAGCCGGGGTGAGATTTCTGCAAAGAGATGTGCTGTCCGATGACTGGGAAAAAGTACCGTCTTTTGATGTGATCGTCAGTAATCCGCCTTATGTGACTGAAACGGAAAAGAACGAAATGGACGCTAATGTCCTTGAGTGGGAACCGGGTTTGGCTTTGTTCGTTCCTGATGAGGACCCTTTACGGTTTTATAATCGTATAGCCTGTCTGGGAAGTGAATTGTTATTGCCGGGCGGAAAACTTTATTTTGAAATCAACCAGGCTTATGGCCGGGAAACAGCACACATACTTGAAATGAACCAATATCGTGATGTTCGTGTTATAAAAGACATATTTGGAAAAGATAGAATAGTTACAGCTAACCGATGAGTGCACAATTAACTGATGAAGAGGCTTTAAATCGCGTAGCCTCTTACTGCTCCACTGCCGAGCATTGCCGGGCAGAAATAAATGAGAAGTTACAACGTTGGGGGATTGCCTATGATACCATTGCGCGTATTCTTGACCGACTGGAATCAGAGAAGTTCATTGATGATGAACGTTTCTGCAGGGCTTTTGTGAATGACAAGTTCCGCTTTGCCAAGTGGGGGAAAATGAAAATAGCCCAAGGGCTTTACATGAAGAAAATCCCTTCTGATGTGGCATGGCGTTATCTGAATGAAATTGATGAAGAAGAATATCTTTCTATTCTGCGTGACTTGCTGACTTCCAAGCGGAAAAGTATCCATGCGGCAGACGATTACGAATTGAATGGAAAGCTGATGCGATTCGCTATGAGTCGTGGATTTGAATTGAAAGATATCAAGCGTTGTATTGACATTCCCGATGAAGAGGAACAAATTGACTGAAAAAATAAACGGATTCTTCTTTTTATTCTCATTCAATTTCTGTACTTTTGCGGCAAATAATTAATAGTTAGTTTAGTTATGAAAAACTTAGAGAGACTATTTGCGGAGAAACTGTTGAAGATTAAGGCTATTAAACTTCAACCCGCTAACCCTTTTACATGGGCTTCTGGATGGAAATCCCCCTTTTACTGTGACAACCGTAAAACTCTGTCCTATCCTTCTCTTCGTAATTTTGTGAAGATTGAAATTACACGTCTGATATTAGAACGATTCGGACAGGTGGATGCGATTGCTGGTGTGGCTACAGGCGCTATTCCGCAGGGAGCTTTGGTAGCTGATGCATTGAATCTGCCGTTCGTGTATGTTCGTTCTACCCCCAAAGATCATGGATTGGAAAACCTGATTGAAGGTGAACTTCGTCCGGGCATGAAAGTCGTAGTCGTAGAAGATTTGATTTCTACTGGTGGTAGTAGTTTGAAGGCTGTTGAAGCAATTCGTCGCGATGGTTGCGAAGTGATCGGTATGGTTGCAGCGTATACATACGGATTCCCGGTAGCTGAAGAGGCGTTCAAAAATGCGAAGGTGACTTTGGTAACATTGACCAATTATGAAGCAGTACTTGATGTCGCTCTTCGTACAGGCTATATTGAAGAAGAAGACATACAGACATTGAACGAATGGCGTAAAGACCCTGCTCATTGGGATGCTGGAAAATAAGATTCATTTTTTGATCAAACATATTTGGTAAAAAGAACTGTTCGGACAATATTTGGCCGGATTGTTCTTTTTTTGTTTTATACTAATAGAAATTTATGAGTAATTTTGAGAGTAGTGTCAAGGTAATACCTTACAGTCAGGAACGCGTATATAATAAACTTTCGGATTTGAGTAATCTGGAAGCTGTCAAAGATCGTTTACCGAAAGATAAGGTACAGGATTTGAGTTTTGATTCGGACACGTTAAGCTTTAGTGTCCCTCCTGTTGGGCAACTGACTTTGCAAATTGTAGAGCGTGATCCATGTAAATGTATAAAGTTGGCAACAACTAACTCTCCACTTCCCTTTAATATGTGGATTCAACTGGTTGAAACTGCAGAAGAAGAGTGCAAGGTGAAGGTGACTATCGGTATGGATCTTAATCCGTTTATGAAAGCAATGGTACAGAAACCTCTTCAGGAGGGTTTGGAGAAGATGGTTGATATGCTGGCAGTTATTGAATATTAAAAAACAAGTATTAAGTATTAGGTATTAAGTATTAACCGCAGTCACTTTGGCTCATGCTGTTGTGCTTAATACTTAATACTTAACACTTAATACTTAAACTTATTTTTTATGGCACAGAAACTTTGGGAGAAGTCCGTACAGGTGAATAAGGATATCGAACGTTTCACGGTAGGTCGTGATCGTGAGATGGATCTTTATTTGGCCAAGCATGATGTGCTCGGCTCTATGGCTCACATTACGATGCTTGAAAGTATCGGTTTGTTGACAAAAGAAGAACTGGAACAGTTGCTGGCAGAGTTGAAGAGTATTTATGCCTCGGCTGAAAAAGGTGAATTTATCATAGAAGACGGGGTGGAAGATGTACATTCACAGGTAGAACTGATGTTGACCCGTCGTTTGGGTGATATCGGAAAGAAAATACATAGTGGTCGTTCCAGAAATGATCAGGTCTTATTGGATTTGAAACTTTTTACCCGTACACAAATAAAAGAAGTTGCCGAAGCTGTAGAGCAACTTTTCCATGTACTGATTCGTCAGAGCGAACGATATAAAAACGTTTTGATGCCAGGGTATACCCACTTACAGATTGCAATGCCTTCTTCTTTTGGTTTGTGGTTTGGTGCCTATGCCGAGAGTCTCATGGACGATATGCTGTTTTTGCAGGCCGCATTTAAAATGTGTAATCGTAATCCATTAGGTTCTGCAGCAGGGTATGGTTCGTCCTTTCCTTTGAACCGGACAATGACAACCGACTTGCTTGGCTTTGATTCGATGAATTACAATGTTGTGTATGCTCAAATGGGGCGTGGGAAAATGGAACGTAATGTTGCTTTTGCATTGGCTACGATTGCCGGAACCATTTCCAAGTTAGCTTTTGATGCCTGCATGTTTAATAGCCAGAACTTTGGTTTCGTGAAATTGCCCGATGACTGTACCACGGGGTCCAGCATTATGCCCCATAAGAAGAATCCCGATGTTTTTGAACTGACACGTGCTAAATGTAATAAACTGCAATCGCTTCCTCAACAGATCATGATGATTGCGAATAATTTGCCTTCCGGCTATTTCCGTGATTTGCAGATTATAAAAGAAGTTTTCCTGCCTGCTTTTCAGGAATTGAAAGACTGTTTGCAGATGACAACTTACATCATGAATGAAATAAAGGTCAATGAGCATATCCTCGATGATGATAAATACCTCCTTATTTTTAGCGTGGAAGAAGTGAATCGTCTGGCACGTGAAGGTATGCCTTTCCGTGATGCATATAAGAAGGTTGGTTTGGATATTGAAGCTGGAAAATTCTCTCATACAAAAGAAGTACACCATACTCATGAAGGTAGTATTGGCAACCTTTGCAATGCGGAAATCTCAGCATTGATGCAGCAAGTGATCGATGGATTCAACTTTTGTGGAATGGAGAAAGCGGAGAAAGCACTGCTTGGAAGATAAAATAAACTTTCGGAGGATAGTTTTTTAAACTTTCCTCCGAAAAGATTTGGCAGAAACAAGTAAACTACTTATCTTTGCACCCGTTGAAAAAACGCGGAAATAGCTCAGTTGGTAGAGCATAACCTTGCCAAGGTTAGGGTCGCGAGTTCGAGTCTCGTTTTCCGCTCTTTCTTTGAAAGGATGCTCGAATGGTGGAATGGTAGACACGAAGGACTTAAAATCCTTTGGCCATTGCGGCTGTGCGGGTTCAAGTCCCGCTTCGAGTACGAGTATTCTTTATAGGCTTTATGAATCATTGATTCATAAAGCCTTTTTTATTTTTATGGGTGTGTAATCTACATTTGTTTTGTTTGAGGGAGCTTTGTAGTAATGGCTACTTGAAAAAATAAATCAAAAAACAGTAATAATATTTTTTTATTGTGTTATTAATCTTTTATTTTGCTTTCAGATTATAATCTTGTAATAGATATTATATTAATCATTTCTTTAACCTTATACATGGTACATTTGATTTAACCGTTAACACTGAAAAATACTAGAGAGATGGAAAATAACGACAAGCAGATTGAATTAAAGTTTCAGAGGTTTTTTACTGTGAATTTTCCGAAAGTAAAAAACTTTGCTCAAATGCTGCTTAAATCGGAAAGTGATGCAGAAGATGTGGCTCAAGATGTTTTTTGTAAGCTTTGGCTGCAGCCGGAGTTATGGCTGAATAATGATAAAGAACTAGACAATTATATCTTTATAATGACTAGAAATATAGTTCTGAACATCTTTAAGCATCAACAGGTAGAGCAAGAATATCAGGCGGAGGTTATAGAAAAGACTTTTCTTTATGAATTGACAGAGAAAGAAGAGATCTTGAATAATGTATATTATAGGGAGATGCTGTTGATTATTCAGTTGACCTTGGAAAAGATGCCGAAACGTCGTCGGTTGATATTCGAACTTAGCCGTTTTCGAGGATTAAGCCATAAAGAAATAGCTGATAAACTCGATGTTTCTATTCGTACTATAGAGCATCAGGTTTATCTGGCATTGATCGAATTAAAGAAGGTACTCCTCTTTTTAATTTTTTTCTCCAATATTTTTAAGTAGTGTGTTCGTAGTAGTTGTATTTAGTGTATAAAGCCCAAAAAAGAAAGAAAAAGATTCATGAAAAATTATATTCAACAACTCATAGAATTGTTCGGCCATAACAACTATTCAGCCGATACACAGAAGAAAGTGCAACAGTGGTTGGCTGATGAGGAGCATGTTGATGAAAAGAATGAGGCTCTTCATGAGCTTTGGAAACAAGCAGAAGGACAGAGAGCACCTGATGGTATGCAACAATCAATACAACGAATGCGGCAGAATCTGGGAATGCAGTCTGCCACTTCGCAGAGAAATTACCAGTTACTTATATGGAGAGCTGCAGCTATTTTCTTGTTAGCTGTCTCATCCATTTCTATCTATCTGATGTTGGAAAAGGACCGACCAGAAAAAGATTTGGTTGAATGCTATATACCAACAGCCGAAACTCGTGAACTTACATTACCGGATGGTACACATGTCATGCTGAATTCAAAGAGTACACTACTATATCCGGAACAATTTACAGGAGAAACTAGAAGTGTATATTTGATTGGTGAGGCCAACTTTAAAGTGAAACCGGATAAGAAGCATCCTTTCATTGTAAAGGCGAATGATTATCAAGTTACAGCTTTGGGAACAGAGTTTAATGTAAATGCTTATCCTGACAGCAATGAATTAATTGCCACATTATTGGAAGGTCGTGTGAAAGTGGAATTTAATAATTTAATGTCAAATATTATTTTAAAGCCTAATGAACAGTTGGTCTATGACAAACATACGAAAGCGCACAATTTGCGGATGCCTGAGATAGATGATGTGACGGCATGGCAACGTGGGGAATTGGTTTTTAGTAATATGCATCTGGAGGATATTTTTACAAATCTTGAACGTAAATTTCCTTATGCCTTTGTATATAGCCTTCATAGTCTGAAAAAGAATACATATAGTTTCCGTTTCTCCAAACAGGCTAATTTGGAGGAAGTTATGAAGATTATATCGCAAGTTGTAGGAAATGTAAACTATGTTGTCAAGGGAAATAAGTGCTATGTAACTAGCAAAGAATAAATATATTGTAGAACCTTTTTTAATTTAATACGTAATGCAAAAAAATACCCGGAAGGAATGGCCGTTCCTCCCGGATATGAAATCAATTTCTTTTAATATTAGCGTAATATTGACGCTATTCTGAATGATCCTAGAATAATAACCAATTAACTAATACTAAAGATGCTACAAATCTACGAAAAAATAGCAGAAAAAATAGCTCATAAGCGGGTCTTTCTCACTTTTTTAAGTCTTATTCTTATACAGACTTTCGCTTTGGCTCAAAATGATAGTAAAATAACTATCCAGCAAAAGAACATCACTGTCATTGATGCCTTAAAGACTGTGGAAAAACAGTCCAAAAAGTCTATAAATTATAGTGATTCCGAATTAAAAGGAAAAGTAATAGCCCAGTTAAACTTGCAGAATGCATCCCTCGAAACCGCACTCGATACCATTTTAAAAGGGACAGGCTTTTCATTCCAGATTCAAGGTAACTACATCATAATAACTGAAAAGAAGCCTGTAGTTACGCAAACCCTTAAAAATATCAAAGGAAAGGTTACCGATGAAAGCGGTGAACCGTTGATTGGAGTAAATATATCTGTGGATGGTAGTTCTACAGGTACGATTACCGATTTCGATGGTAACTTTACGATCAAAGCGGCAGAAAAATCGATTCTTAAAGTATCTTATATCGGATATGCTACACAGACAATTCCTGTCTCCAAGAAAGATTTTTATCCGGTTGTAATGAAGCAGGATACCGAAGTGCTCGATGAAGTTGTTGTGACGGCATTGGGTATCAAACGCGCAGAAAAGGCGTTGTCTTACAATGTACAACAAGTCAAGGGAGATGCTTTGACTACGGTAAAAGATGCTAACTTTGTAAACTCGTTGAACGGTAAGATAGCCGGAGTGAGTATTAATAAAAGCGCTAGTGGAGTTGGTGGTGCGACACGTGTTGTAATGCGTGGTGCAAAATCTATCGAAGGTGATAACAATGCTTTGTATGTGGTGGACGGTATTCCTTTGTTCAATACCAATATGGGAAATACCGACAGTGGTATTATGGGTGAAGGTAAGGCCGGAACAGAAGGAATCGCCGACTTCAATCCCGAAGATATTGAAAGCCTTTCTGTTTTGAGTGGTCCTTCGGCTGCCGCGCTGTATGGTAGTAGTGCTGCCAACGGTGTAATTTTGATTACCACTAAAAAAGGAAAAGAAGGAAAACTTTCAGTGCAGTTCTCTTCTTCTTCAGAGTTCAGCAAAGCTTATATGACTCCTGAGTTTCAAAATACGTATGGTAACAAAAAAGATATGTATGAAAGCTGGGGTGAGAAACTTTTGACTCCTACAAGTTATGATCCTAAGAAGGATTTCTTTAATACCGGAACAAACTTTATTAATTCGGTTACGTTGACCACCGGTACGAAATCGAATCAGACTTTTGCTTCTGTTTCTTCTACCAATTCCAAAGGTATTGTGCCTAATAATGAATATGAACGTTTGAATTTCACAATCCGTAATACGGCAACTTTCCTTAATGATAAATTACAACTTGATTTAGGTGCGTCGTATGTGAAACAGAAAGACAAGAATATGGTATCGCAAGGACAATATTGGAATCCGGTGATGGCCGCCTATTTGTTCCCTCGTGGTGAAGACTTTGATGGAATTAAGTCATTCGAGCATTTCGATGAAAGCCGTCAACTTCCGGTTCAGTATTGGCCGGTGGCAGATCCGGTATATGCTTCACAGAACCCTTACTGGACTGCTTATCGCAATGTAGCTACGAATGAAAAGAGTCGTTATATGTTCAACGTAGGGTTGACTTATAATATTACCGATTGGTTGAATGCGGCAGCCCGTTTCAGAATGGATGACACACATGTATTGTTTGAACGCAAGATTTACGCTTCATCCGACGATAAATTTGCGGAAGGCAAGAAAGGACTGTATGGATACAATAACTATGAAGACCGTCAGGAATATGCCGACTTTATGTTGAACGTAAATAAACATATAGCTGATTTCAGTATTTCTGCCAATGCGGGTTGGAACTATTCTAACTATTGGGCATTGGAGAGAGGATACAAAGGGACATTATTGGGAGTGCCCAATAAATTTGCGGCTTCTAATATCGATCCGGCTAATGGTCGTATTTCAGAAAAGGGTGGTGATAGTCGTGTACGTAATCATGCTGTTTTTGCCAATTTGGAACTTGGTTGGAAGAGTATGCTTTATTTGACGCTGACCGGACGTAATGACTGGAATTCACGTTTGGTGAATACCGATGAAGAATCTTTCTTCTATCCCTCAATCGGTCTGTCCGGGATTATTTCCGAGATGGTCAAATTGCCCGAATTTATCTCTTACCTGAAAGTTCGCGGTTCGTATACGGAAGTCGGTGCGCCTGTATCCCGTTCGGGACTGACTCCGGGTACGGTAACTACCCCTATTGTGGGTGGTGCATTAGATCCTACCGGTATCTATCCGTTTACAGATTTCAAGGCAGAACGTACAAAGTCATACGAATTTGGATTAAGTCTGAAGTTGTGGAATAAATTAAGTGCGGAGGTAACCTACTATCATTCTAATACATACAATCAGACCTTCTTGGGTGATCTTCCGGAATTTACCGGATACAAGCAGATTTATTTGCAGGCCGGTAATGTGGGAAATCGTGGTTGGGAGGCTTCATTAAGCTATTCCGATCAGTTTAAGTTCGGATTAGGAGTCTCTTCAACATTGACATTCTCTCGTAATATAAACGAGATTAAGGAGATGGTTGAAAACTATCATACGGATTTGATGGATGAACCGATTAATATTCCGGAGGTTTTGAAGGATGGTGGTCGTGTCATCTTGAAAGAAGGTGGAAGTATTCACGATATTTATGCCAACACCTTCTTAAAGAAAGACCACTTGGGATATGTTGAGGTAAAGAGCGATGGAACCTTTGGAATGGAAAAGGGGGAACCCGTTTATTTGGGAAAAACTTCTCCTGATTTCAATATGGGATGGAGTAATATGTTGACATACAAAGGCTTTGGGCTCGGATTCCAGATCAACGGACGTTTTGGTGGCGTGGTGACCTCTTCTACAGAGGCATTGCTCGATCGTTTCGGTGTGTCCAAACGTTCGGCTGAGGCTCGTGAAGCGGGAGGCGTATTGTTGAAGGGACAAGGTCTGGTAGACGCGAAGTCTTATTATCAGATGACAGGTACGGGAAATTATGAAACTTCCGGTTACTATGTATACAGTGCCACCAATATTCGTTTGCAAGAACTTACCTTTAGCTATACTATGCCTAATAAGTGGTTTGGTAACGTGTTGAAAGATGTTACAGTTTCGTTTATAGCCAACAATCCTTGGATGTTGTATTGCGAAGCTCCGTTCGATCCGGAACTGACTCCTTCCACTAGTACTTACGGACAAGGTAATGATTATTTTATGCAACCGAGTGTTCGTAGCTTTGGTTTCGGTATTAAATTTAAATTATAATACACCTTCTTTATTATGAGAAAAATGAATCAGTTTAAACTATTAGCGGTGATATGCGCAATGGCGCTATTTGCCTCATGCAATTTTGAAGAAATCAATACCAACCAATTTGAGATGAGCGACGGAGAAGGTGCGATGGATGGTTTTGAAGTCGGAGGGCTGATTACAGCTATGCAACGGACAGTGATTCCCGTAGGCACACAGGCTGATGATACAGATGTTATCAATGAATATCAAATAGCTTATCATCTATCGGCCGATAATTGGAGTGGATTTTTTGGCGAGAACAACAGTAACGGTTGGAACGCAGGTAGTAACAATACTACTTATTATTTGTTGGACAATTGGATAAAAGCGACCTATACACAGTCCTATACCAATGCTCTTGATCCTTGGAAGAAATTGAAAATAGCGTCCGAAAAAAATGGTACGCCCGAAGTCTTTGCTTTGGCTCAAATTCTGAAGATTTCCGCTTGGCACAAGACACTTGAAAGTTTCGGTCCGATGCCTTATTCTCATGCGGCGGACGCTACAATGAACATTCCATTCGATTCGGAGAAGGATGTTTATGAAGCTATGTTTCAGGATTTGACTGCTGCCATTGCCGTATTGACGGAAAAAGCTGAAAATGGGGTGAATGTGATGGGAGCTTATGATGCGGTATATGCCGGAGATGCTACTAAATGGGTGAAATACGGCAATTCGCTGATGCTTCGTTTGGCTATGCGTGTCCGCTTCGCTAATGCGGAACTGGCGAAAAAATATGCTACTCAAGCAGTAAATCATTCTATCGGTGTGATGACGGCTAAGGATGATGCGGCCCAAATGAGTCAAGGAGCAGGCATGACTTTCCGCAACAACATTGAATGGCTGGCAGGCAACTATAATGAAGCTCGTATGGGTTCTTCCATTTTTTCTTATCTGATGGGATATGAAGACCCGCGTTTGAGTGTTTATTTTTTGCCGATGGATGGTAATACCTCTTATGGTGTTGAGGCTTTCGACGGAAAAACATATCAAGCGGTGCCGGCAGGGCATGCCAATGCGCAGAATGATATCTACAAATCTTGCTCAAAGCCCAATATTCAAAGTGGGACTCCTACATATTGGCTGCGTGCGTCGGAAGTTTATTTTTTGCGTGCGGAAGCAGCTTTAGTCTGGGAAGGTTTCGGTAGTGCGGATTCATGGTATAAACAGGGCATTGATATGTCTTTTCAGGAGAATGGCGTGACCGATCCTGTAGATGATTATATGAATTCCAATTTGTCACCTCGGGCATTTGTGTTTTCCCATTATCAGTATGGGCAAACACTTTCTGCTCCGTGTGAGACTACTGCCAAGTTTGAAGGAACAACTGAGCAGAAGTTGGAAAAGATTATGATTCAGAAGTGGATTGCTTTGTTTCCTAACGGACAGGAAGCGTGGACGGAATGGAGAAGAACCGGTTATCCGAAGTTGAATGTCATTAAGACTTTGAAAGGAGCAGTGCAAGGCGCAACTCTTGAGGGCGGTATTCGCCGTATGATTTATCCCACCAGTTTTTCTCAGACTAACGAGGGAAAGGCTATCTATGAAGCAGCCTTGAAGTTGTTCAATAACGGTGCCGGTGGCGAAGATAGGTCTTCTACCCGTTTGTGGTGGGATTGTAAGAGATAACCTACATGTATCATTTTAATACAGATGAAAAATATGAAATCATTAAGAAAATTGTTATATATTATTCCATTGACAGGCATGATGGTAACTTCTTGCATGGATGTGGAGAATATTGAGATAGACCATATAGGCGGGTATGCCACAATGAACAATGCGGAGAGTGAGGCATATTATGCCAATCTGCGTGCCTATAAGGCGACTGCCTGGAATTACAATCGTCCCGTAGCTTTCGGATGGTATTCCAATTGGGCGCCTGCTGGAGCTTATCGAAGAGGATATCTTTCTGCTATGCCCGATAGTATGGATTTTGTTTCTATGTGGAGTGGCGCTCCAGGACGTTATGAAATCACTCCGGAGCAGAAAGCTGATAAAGAGTTTGTGCAAAAGGTGAAAGGAACGAAACTGTTGCAGGTAAGTCTGCTTTCTTATCTTGGTAAGGGTGCGACACCAAATTCGGTATACCTCGAAGTGGAAAAACAAGCGGAGGAAGAAGGCTGGTCGGCGGCTCAATTGGAAACAGCGAAGAAACAAGCCCGTTGGAAATATTGGGGATTTGAAGGTCAGTTTGAAAGTGAAAACCATTATGCATGTCTGGCGAAGTTTGCCAAAGCTCTGTGCGATTCTTTGTATGCAAACGAATGGGACGGTTATGATGTAGACTGGGAAATCGGTAGTGGTGTGTTTGATATGGATGGCACATTGAGTCAGAACAAGCATTTGATTCATTTGGTTAAAGAGATGAACAATTACATTGGCCCGAAAAGCGATCCGGAAGGTAAAGGACATAAAATGATCTGTATTGATGGAAATATTTATGGGCTTACCAGTGAATTGGATGAGTATGTCGATTATTGGATTATACAAAGTTATGGTAGTTCCAACCCCAATTTAGATGGTTATGGCGTTGATCCTAAGAAAATAATCTGTACTGAAAACTTTGAAAAGTATGCCACAAATGGAGGTCAATTGCTGAGACAGGCTGCTGCTATGCCGCGGAAAGGTTATAAAGGTGGAGTAGGAGCTTATCGCTTCGATAATGATTATGACAATACACCAAATTATAAATGGATGCGTCAGGCTATTCAAATCAATCAGCGGGTTTTCAATGAATGGAAAGCGAAACAAAACGAAGCGGAAAATAAACCGCAGGAATAAGTGGATTTATAAAATTCTAAAACAGTAAAAAGATGATGAATAAACATATATTCTATTATTTGATGGTAGGTAGTATGGCATTATTGTTGGGCGCTTGCAACGACAGCATGAATGACCTGCTGGAGCCTAAGGTTTATTTCGAAAGCAAGGAATATAATTTCTCGGTGGAAGATGAGATGGATGTAATGACATTTGATCTGGTTTCAAGACTCTCGTCAGCAACTTCCTCTCAGGTAGACGTATCATATAGTGTAGCCGAACCAAGTGTAGTAGACGAATACAATGCAAAGTATGGCACAAATTATGAGATGCTTGATGTTTCGCAGGTAAAGCTAAGCAGTACGACATCTTCTATTTCGAGTGGAAAATTGTATGCGAATAATGTAGAAGTCGAACTTTCCGGGTTAGAAGCCTTGAAAGCCGGGAACTCGTATGTTTTGCCTATGCGGGTACATTCGTCTTCGGTGTCGACTCTTTCCGGAACAAACATTGCATATTTCTTTTTCTCCAAACCGTTGAAAATTACCAAAGCTGGTAATTTCAGTAATCACTATATTTCTGTGAAGTTCCCTGTCGGTACTTTCTTCTCGTCATTCACTTACGAAGCATTGATTAATGTGGATTATTTCCTCGATAATAATACGATTATGGGAACCGAAGGTGTGATGATTCTCCGTATCGGTGATGCGGGAGGAGGAATTACTCCTAAAGATTATTTGGAAGTGGCCGGAGGACAGAACTACCGTGTAACGAAACCGTTGTTAACAAATCGTTGGTATCATGTAGCGTTGACTTATGATCAACCGACAGGAAAAACCGGCATTTATGTAAATGGTGAAAAATGGGCTGGTTCAGATTGGGGTATTGACGGTTTTGATCCGAATTCGGATATGGGTTTTTATATTGGTAGAATCTATGGTTTCAAATGGGGTGAACGTCCATTCCATGGTAAAATGAGTGAAGTCCGTGTTTGGAGTGTAGCCCGTACGGAAAATCAACTTAAGCAGAATATGCTGGGGGGTTGACCCTGCTTCAGAAGGCTTGGCACTTTATTATAAACTAGACGGATCGGAGACTCAGGAAGGTGGAGTTATCAAAGATGCCACAGGGCGTATAAACGGTACTACAAATGGAATTACTATTAAGACGTTGGATGCTCCGATAGCTATTAATTAATGGAACACACAAATTTGTGAGAGTTTTGCTCTTTGCATTTTTGAATATGAGTGAAAGCCTGCTTACTGAAAAGATAATATTCTTTTGGTAAGCAGGTTTCTTTTATTTATGTTTGTTTTATGAAGAAGTTACTATTTATCCTGTTTATATCTTTTTCATCTAAATGTTTTTCTCAGTACATCAGAAGGGGATTTAATGCTGACGTGCAAATTATAATCAGCACCCCTTTTCTTCTTTATATGAAAAAGGAATTTTAGCCAAATTTAAATTTTCTCTAAAAAGTTTTCTTGTTATAAGTAAAATGCATTCCTTTGCAGCGTTTAATACTTATGGATATACTGGCGAATGGCTCAAATCAACTTCAACTCGATATATACTGCTTATTATAGGAAAGCCTTCCTATTTACCTTGTCCTATGTCCATAATGACTTAGTAGCAGAAGATATTGTATCAGAAGCCATTATCCATTTATGGGAACTAAGTAAAGAACGGGAAATCCCAAGTGTTGAAGCGATCTTAATCACTTATATTCGTAGCAAATCACTCAATTACCTGAAACATATACAAGCACAGGAGAATGTTTTTCAGACTTTGCTTGATAAGGGACAGCGTGAATTGGAAATTCGTATATCAACATTGGAAGCCTGTGATCCGAAGGAAATATTATCAGAGGAATTACGGGCAAAAGTGCATGCATTATTGGAGAGTATGCCGGAAAAAACTCGTACTGCTTTCATCCGCGATCGCCTGGATGGAAAATCCCATAAAGAAATAGCCGAAGAACTGGGCATTAGTGTAAAAGGAGTAGAATATCATATCAGCAGAGCAGTTAAAATACTGCGTGATAATCTAAAAGACTATGCTCCGTTCCTTTTCTTTTTCATCTGAAAAGAAGGAAAATACCTCCTTGCTTGCTATTTTTTTTAAGCAATAATAAAAAAAATCACATTTCTTACTAGGGAATCTCTTTAGTGAGTGGTATTCTTAATGAAAGGGGAATAATACTCCTATTCTCATTACTCATAAATTATTTATTGTATGGATAAGGAATTACTATTAAAATATATTGCAGGCAAGGCATCCCAAAAGGAAAAGGAAGACGTTGCTACATGGATTGATGCAGATGCAGCCAATCTTAAAGAATTCATTTCTCTTCGTAAGAGTTATGATGCATTCATCTGGCAAGACACAGGCGCATTCTCAAAGAAGACAAAAAAGACAATTTCATTGCATCCTGTTACACAACGAATCTTGCGGATTGCGGCAGTGTTTGTCGTAGCTTTCGGATTAAGTTATGCAATGATACAGGTTCTCCAAAAAGAGGATATAGAAATGCAGACTGTTTATGTGCCAGCCGGACAACGCACATTCGTGACACTTGCTGACGGAACTACAGTATGGGTAAATGGAAAAAGTACATTGACTTTCCCGAGCCATTTCTCTTCCCGTACACGTACTGTGGAACTTGATGGAGAAGCCTATTTTGATGTCCGGAAAAATCCGGAAAAACAGTTCATAGTCTCTACCGCTCACCAGTCTGCCATAAAAGTTCTGGGTACAAAATTCAATGTAAAGGCATACAAAGAAGCAGATGAGGTAATTACTACTTTAGTTGAAGGGAAAGTTAATTTTGAATTCAACAATGCCAGTCAACAACCGCAGTATATTGTGATGGCTCCGGGACAGAAACTGGTCTATTATTCCCAGAATGGAAAGACGGAACTCTATACGACTTCCGGCGAGAGAGAACTTTCATGGAAAGATGGCAAAATCATTTTCCGTCAAACGTCATTACGGGATGCACTGGATATCTTGGCAGATAGATACAATGCCGAATTTGTCATACAGGAGAATGTACCTCATGACGACTCATTCTTCGGGACATTTACTAACCGGAATCTGGAACAGGTACTTAATTTTATCAGTGCCTCCTCGAAAGTTCGTTGGCGTTATCTGAATAATAACGCAGATGCCGGTAAAGAGAAAATAAAGATAGAGATATTTATTTAGTACTAAAAGATAAAAACCTTAATTCCCAAAAACTTATTGCCATGAAAAACAAAGATCCCTAGCAACCAAAAAAATACGGGATGATATTGGCCGTATCCTCCCGTATGAGCTTCAGTAATTGTGAACCTACTTGTTTCCCGACAAGTATAACTACCAATTTTCTAATTAAACTCGTTACAAATTTATGCAAAATTATTGTATCGTCCAATTTCTTGGAGGATTAAAGTCCTTTGAACGAACCTTTAAAGAAATATCATTGACTATGAAATTACTGTTTATACTTTTGATTTGTTCTGTTGGATTAGCATATGCGTCAGACGGATATGCACAAAAGACTTCTATTACTTTGCAAGTAAACGATTGCGCAATAGAAGAAGTGCTGCACAGGATTGAGCGTGAATCCGGATTCAGCTTTTTTATAAATAGCAAGAATCTAAATCTTAATCGCCGGGTATCGGTTTCTGTATCAAAAAAGAATATTTTTAAAGTGTTAGAGCAAGTCTTCGCAGGTGTGAATATCGAATATAAAATATTGGATAATAAGATTGTGTTGGCTGCAAAAGCAACAGAAAGTGTGCAACAGAAAAAAGAACGGCTTATTGTAGGCACGGTAAGCGACAAAAATGGCGAGCCATTAATCGGGGTTTCCATCATTGAAAAAAGTTCTGATAATGGAACTATTACCAATCTTGATGGTAGCTATCAGATTGTGACACAATCAGCTTCTCCCATTCTTGTATTTTCTTATGTAGGTTATAAAACAAAAGAAGTTCCTGTAAAAGAAAAAAATGTAAATGTAATTTTGGAAGACGCAACGCAAGAGTTGAATGAAGTAGTTGTTACGGCATTGGGCATTAAACGGTCAGAGAAAGCATTATCCTATAATGTGCAGCAATTGAACGGCGATGAACTAACTGCTGTAAAAGACGCCAACTTTATTTCTTCCCTGAATGGTAAAGTGGCAGGTGTTACTATCAATTCATCTAATACTACCGGTGGTGCTTCCCGCGTCGTGATGCGTGGTGTTAAGTCTATCACTTCGTCTAATCTTGCTCTTTACGTAATTGATGGGGTACCTATGTACAACATGATGAATGGTGGTGGCGGAGGTATCTATGACCAACAAGGTACAGACGGTGCCGCTGATATTAACCCGGAAGATATCGAATCTATCTCTATGTTGACAGGTCCTTCTGCAGCAGCCCTTTATGGAAATGCCGCTGCTGCCGGTGTTGTGCTGATAACTACAAAGAAAGGTTCTGTAGATAAGACCTCTGTTACAGTTTCTAACAACACTACTTTCTCAAAAGTGACTATGATGCCCGAGATGCAAAGTAAATATGGAAACTTACCTAACAGTTTGGACAGCTGGGGCCCAGTGGTAAACAGTAGTTATAATCCACGTGATTTCTTCCGGACAGGAGCTAATGTTATCAACTCGTTTGCTTTGTCAACCGGTAATCAGAAGAACCAGTCTTATCTGTCGGCTTCTACTACTAACACGACAAATATCTTACCTAATAGTGGGTATAACCGTTATAACTTTACGGTACGCAATACGACTAGTTTTTTGAAAGACAAGATGACGCTTGATGCAAGTGCAAGCTATATTCTTCAAAATGACAAGAATATGATGTCGCAAGGGTATAATTATAACCCTTTACCGGGACTTTACCGTTTCCCACGTAGTGAGAATTTTGATGATGTGCGTATGTTTGAACGCTACAATTCCGGTATGGACTTGATGGAACAATATTGGCCTTATGGAGGTATTTCAAGTGGACTTGCCAATCCTTATTGGATACAGAACCGCCAATTGCGTGAGAATAAAAAGACCCGCTACATGGTTAATACTTCTCTTAAATATCAGATACTTGATTGGTTGGATGTTGTCGGACGTGTGAAAGTTGATAATTATGAGAATCGTAGTACTTACAAAGCGTATGCTTCTACAGGCAGCTTGGTGTCAGGTGACCGTGGAACATATAGTGACACATCTTCACAATCAAAGAACACCTATGCTGATGCGATTGCTACGATGAATAAGAATTTCAATGACTGGTCTGTAAATGTCAATCTAGGTGTTTCACTGAATGACAGCCGTTATGAAATGATTGGATATGATGGTGGCTTGAAGCTTATTAATTTCTTTGCTGTTCATAATCTTGATTTCAATAAAGCTTGGAAAGCCAAACAGGATGGATGGCATGACCAGACACGCGCTATATTCGCTAATGCAGAAATTGGTTGGAAATCGATGATTTATCTTACTGCTACTGGTCGTAATGACTGGGATTCAAGACTTGCTTTCTCCGATTACAAATCATTCTTCTACCCATCTGTAGGTTTATCTGCCATCTTGACGAGCATGTTCAATGCTCCTGATTGGTTGTCATTCTTGAAAGTTCGTGGTTCGTATACAGAGGTTGGCAACTCATATGGACGTTTCATGACTACTATTACTTATCCGTATGATGAACAGACACAGAATTGGACCAGTGCTTCTTCTTATCCGAATACCAAACTAAAACCGGAACGTACTAAATCATGGGAAATAGGTTTGGATGCCCGGTTCCTCAATGACATTAGTTTTAATTTGACTTATTATCGTTCTAATACTTATAATCAGACATTCTATGCAGACTTGTCACTTTCTTCTGGATATTCTAATATTCCTATTCAGAGCGGAAATATAATGAATGAAGGTGTTGAGATGTCATTGGGCTATGACAAGCATTGGGGAGATTTCTCTTTCAATACTAACTATACACTGACTTGGAATAGGAATGAAGTGAAACGTCTGGCCGATGGTGCATATAACTATGCTACTGGTCAACCTATTCAGATGCCAGAATTGTCTCCGCTTACTTATGGAAATACAGATGCGCGTCTTATCTTGCGTGTCGGCGGCTCAATGGGAGACGTATATGGTCAACGCGTTCTTAAACGTGATTTGAATGGCTACATTCTCAATGAAGAAGGTACAGGTTTGTCTATGGAGAACAAAGAAACTTATCTGGGGTCTATTCTACCTAAGATGAACATGGGATGGAATCTTGGCTTTGGTTATAAAGGTATTAATTTGGGCATGACTTTCACAGGACGTTTTGGAGGTATTGTTATCAGTGAAACCCAATCTGTTCTTGATGCTGCGGGGGTATCTAAAGTTAGTGCAGATGTACGTGATGCAGGTGGTATACAAATCAATCAGACTAAAGTAGATGCACAAACCTATTTCCAGACTATTCAAGGTACTTCTGCTTACTATACATATAGTGCTACTAACGTACGACTCGGCGAACTCTCACTCAGTTATACATTACCTAAGAAATGGTTCAATAACAAAGTGGGAATGACTGTTGGTTTTGTAGGAAAGAATTTGTGGATGATTTACTGTAAGGCTCCTTTCGATCCGGAACTGACTACTTCGGCCTCGTCTAACTTCTATCAAGGATTTGATGCTTATATGCTTCCGAACACAAGAAATATCGGATTCAATGTAAAATTTCAGTTTTAAATAATAATAGGTATGAACAAGATAATAAAATATATTGGAGCAAGTGCAGTCGTATGCATAATGGCAGGGTGTACTACCAATTTTGAAGATTTTAATACGAATCCTTATCAACCGTCAAAAGTGCCGGCAAGTAACTTACTGTCAACGATGTTTAATGTATATGCTTGTCCACAGCAGAATGCTTGTCAGGAGATTAATTGTATGTGGGCTAGTTTTAGCGGACAAGTAACGGCAACGGCCAACTGGAGTTTTGGAACCAATATCTTTGCCTATTACAATGCATTAGATAAGCACAATGATAGCTCATGGGGAAGAATCTATGGCTATGTTTATCCTTCTTTCTTCCTAGTTGAAAACTCTACAGAAAAGAAAGGTGTTATTTATGCTATAGCACAGCTGACTCGTGTTTATGGTATGCAATTACTTGCTTCTCTGCAAGGTCCTATTCCTTATACACAGATGAAAGCTGGTGATACGGAAGCGCCTTATGATAACGAACAAACAGTTTGGCATGCCATGTTCGATGATTTGGACAATGCGATTACAATTTTGAAGTCTGCGGCTTCACTCGGCACCAATCAGGATTTAGCTGCTGTAGATCAATTCTACAAAGGGGACTGTACTAAATGGCTAAAATTTGCTAACACATTGAAACTAAGAATGGCTATTCGCATTTCGGGAAAAGAATCGGGCTATGCTCAAACGAAAGCGCAGGAAGCCGTACTTGATGGTGTGTTGGAAAGTGTGAGTGAAAGTTCTTATGATACCACTAACGGAGGTATTAATGAGAATGGATATGCTATTGTTAGTGGATGGCCTGAAGTTAGAGCTAATGCTTGTCTGGTATCCTATATGAATGGTTATAATGACCCACGTCGTCCTGCTTATTTTACTCCGCAAACTCAGACTGTTGTTGGTGGATATGTAGGTGTGCGTTCAGGATCGGTGGAAATTCCAGAACCTACCACATATTCAAACTATAGTAAGCTTTTTATTGCTACTGATAAAACATTGCCGCAACCGGTTATGTATGCTGCTGAAGCTGCCTTTCTGCGTGCAGAAGGTGCTTTGAAAGGATGGAGTATGGGGGGCGATGCAAAGACTTTCTATGAAAAGGGGATAAGACTCTCTTTTGAAGAGTTTGGTATATCAGGTGTAGATGCTTATTTGGCTGATGACACATCCGTTCCGGGGAATTATGAGGATAATTTAGTTAGTGGACACACTGGAAATAATTATACTAACCAATCGTCTGTCACTATTAAGTGGGATGAAAGTGCTGATCCTACGGAAAAACTAGAGAGGGTACTTACGCAGAAATGGATTGCTTGTTATCCGGATCCAATGAATGGTTGGGCTGATTTTCGTCGCACAGGGTATCCTAAGATTTTCCCGGCTACTAAATCTATGAATCCTGATTGTACTACGACACGTGGACAGCGTCGTATCCATTTCACCCTTAGTGAATACAATAATAATAAAGCGAATGTGGAAGCTGCTGTCGGTATGCTTAGTAATGGAAAAGACTCTAACGGAACCGATCTTTGGTGGGCTATGAAAGAGGATGGAACTTATTAATTGTTAAAACTTAAAAAATACATTATGAAGAAATTGCTATATGTCATTCTTGCGGCAATGGGTGCGCTGATGTTTATCCAATGCAGCGATTGGACTGAAATGGAGCCAAAATTCACAGAACCTGTGAATATTAATGGTGAAGACTATTATAAAGCGTTGAGAGAATATAAGAAAAGTGACCATCAGGTTGTTTTTGGTTGGTATAGTGAATGGACAGGAACCGGTACCAATATGAATAATCAACTGAGAGGAATTCCTGATTCAATGGATATTGTTTCTTTGTGGGGAAATGCTTTCAATTTGACTGAAGCACAGAAAAGTGATCTAAAGGAAGTACGTGAGAAAAAAGGTACAAGAGTATTGTATTGCCAGCATATTATGGATATCGGTAGAGCACATACCCCTGCATCTGTTGAAAATGATTTTATAGTGGATGGAGTGCAGTATGCTTCAAAAGGCGAAGCTATGGCTGCTTATTGGGGCTGGTATGAAGGTTGGCCGAATAGAAATGGTTATGGTGATACTTCACCTGAAGGTATTGAAAAAGCCATTCGTAAATATGCACGTGTTATTGCGGATTCTATCATTAAGTATGGATATGATGGCTTTGATATTGACTTTGAGCCGAATTTCACTTTTCCGGGAGATATTTGCAGCTATTCTGATCGTATGCACATTCTCCTTGATGAATTATCGAAAGACTTTGGTCCTAAATCAGGAACAGGACGTTTGCTTATGCTTGATGGGGAACCACAGACTTTGATAACTGCATCCGGTCCTTTGTTGGATTACTATGTAGTTCAGTCTTATTATTGTTCGGGAGATGCAAATTTAGATTATCGTTTTGGCTTATTGTTAAACAAGTTCGGTTCTGTAGAAGATGAAGCTACCATTCTTAAGAAAACGATATGGTGCGAAGATTTTGAAAAGCATAAGGGTGATGGGGGACCAGTATTTACGACTCGTGATGGTGTCGTGACTTATTCATTGAAAGGAATGGCTATGTATTATCGTCCGGGAGTGGATGCACGTCTTGGCGGAGTCGGTGCTTACCGTTTTAATTTATGCCGTCCGGTAAACGACTATTTATTTATGCGCGAGGCTATTCAGGTATTAAATCCGGCCAAGCATTAAAAACATGATTAAAAAAGAAGACTATGAAGATGATTAAATATTCCAAATATCTTGTGTTGGTGGCAGTCTTAATATCTGCTGCCGGATGCGATGATGCCAAACTGTCAACCATTGATAACGGTTTATATATTCAGGAAGCTGCTCCATCCAATACTTTTGGGCAACAAATAGAAGCACAACTGGTAGATGATGGTGATGTGACGAAGACACTAACTGTTCGTCTGGTTCGTGCCATAACAGAAGACGTGACAGTAACTTTAGATATAGACCAACAACTTATTAATGACTATAATCAAAAGCATGAGGCTGCTTATGAACTTTTGCCTGAAGAGTTTTGGAGCTTTCAACGTACGGTTACAATTCCTGCAGGAGAAGTGTCTGCTCCGGTTATAAATCTTACGATCAAGCCATTTACTACTCCTAATAATGAAGCTTATGCCATTCCAGTACGGATTACTTCTGTAACAGGAACAGTAGGGATAGTAGGAAATGCTAACCATATTCTTTATCTGCTTACTTCCCCCAATAAGCAGAAAACATTGGTTCTGAAATCGGGAAATAAAACGACTACGGTTTTTAACAGTGAAATGCCTGCTGCTCAATGGACGATAGAATATTGGATAAAGTTTGATAACACCACAGGACAACCTACTGGAGCTTGGGTAGGACCGGCTAACATCGACTTTAGAAGAAACATCTTTGCTGATAATGCTGCTCCTATATACTTCAATGATATCTTGCTACGTTATTGGGCAGATGGAGCAAAGAAGATAGCTCCTACTTTGCAATGTCAATTGAATGGAAACTATTTTGATAGTGAAGAGTTCTGGTATCCTGATACATGGTATCATATTGCTTATACTTATGATGGATCTACTATTCGTTTGTATAAAGATGGTACATTGAATAACTACAAGGCTGATACAAGGGATTTTGTATTTAAAAATATTAGCTTTGCCGAAAGTTTTGGATGGAGAATGCAGGTAGAATATGCACAAATTCGCCTTTGGAAGAAATGTTTGACGGATAATGCTATTCAGGAAGGAATGTCACGCCAGATACCAGGAGATGCAGAAGGTTTGATTGGTTATTGGAAGTGCGACGAAGGAGAAGGTAATGTTTTGAAGGATAGTAGTCCAAGTGGCAATAACATCACTCTTAACGGAATCCCTAGTTGGAGTAAACAGTATAATTTTTATCATCCTAATGATGATGAAGACTAGTTGATCTTTTTTAAGAGAGGGAATCCTTGTGAGGTCCCTCTCTTTTTTGATAATGCAGAACTTTCCGAGCTGTTCTACAAAAGAAAGGATTGCGGGCGGCAACGATGACATTCGGCATTAACATGGGAGTATGGGCATTCGATCGCTATATTCGGAAAGCGGATTTTGCCTATATTGACTTTCATACAATTAAAGACAATATCAAGCACGGTTTCGTTTGGGATAATGATGCAATGGGAACAAACATGTTTATGCATCCTTATCATGGCAGTTTGTATTTTAATTCGGCCCGGTCAAATGGATATAATTATTGGCAATCCGGGCTATATGCCTTTGGAGGAAGTTTCATGTGGGAGATGTTCGTGGAAAATGAATATCCATCTACCAATGATATTATAGCAACACCGATTGGAGGGATGGCGTTGGGAGAAGTGTTCTACCGTGCATTCGATTTAATCCTTGATGACAGGAAAACAGGAGCATCCCGTTTCGGGTTAGAGTTTGCTTCGTTTGTTGTTTCTCCTATGCGTGGACTCACTCCTCAAGATATGGATTGGGAACATTATAACTCAAAGACGCTGAATGCACAGGGAGATCGTTCAATGGCAATTCTTCATGCAACAGGGCTGCGGTTGGATATCAAACTGCGAAAAGGATTGTATCTCACCGGAGATTATATGAACTATACCCATCATACGCGGTATAAACATTATGAGAATATTTTTCCAGTACATCAGAAGGGAGATTAATGTTGACATGTAAATTATGAGACAGAGGCTGAATTTCTTAGAGGGAGATGTCGATATACATACCATTAATGAATATTTGAGAAATATATATTCATAAAGAGAAGTAGATAAGGATGCAACTATCCGGAAAAACCAGATAGTTTAAAAAGAAGATAATCGGAATATTTCTCGTGAAGTTTAAACAAACTTTCAAATCCTACAATTACTATGATTTGTACCTATTTTATTGTCATACTGTCAGGATTCTATTCAAGTAGATGAATATCAGCACTCTATCACCTGACAATAACCATTGATAATAGGCTGATAATAAAATATCTCTACTTTTATTGTCAGCCTTACTTTTATCTCTTACGATACCTTTATTACCTGATAAACAGTACCTTTATAAGTGTGTTTCGAGGTAATTCCGCATTTTTGCAGTAATCTCCCGAAGTGATATACTTTATTGTCGGACAATGAAATACCGCTTTTTTTCTTCAGATAATTCAGAATTTCGACCGGAGTAAGAAATTCTCCTTCCTCTTTCGTTTGCGCAGCCTTAAAATATTGATAAAACAATTGCAGCATAGCCGGTGTTTGCTCAAACTCACGGTTGTTTTCAGTCATAATCTGCTCATCTTCGCTATCAAACCAATAACGCTCACCATGATAAATCTCGTGCATGGCTTGTGCATAAAGCTGTTCATAATCTATTGGTTGTGTAGTGTTGATGTTTCCCGTCACTTCAATGCAGATAAAACGACGGCTTCCCGAAGGATCAGTCAGCAAATCCTTCTGATTGCTTGTGCCGATAAATGAAGCATATCGTTGCAATTCAAGTACCGAGCGACCATGCGGTTTCCGAAGATTGACCACGGGCTTTTGGAGAATATGTTTCAGAAATCCCTGTTGCGTCAGAGTAATCTGGTCGAACTCATCAATGTTGATGAGCGCGAACCGATTCAGATACAGTTCCGCATCCCGTTTCTGGCTGAAATCAATGCTGTCCGTATAGTAAGCTCGAAGTGCAGGCGGAATCATTTCACGGCAGAAAGTTGATTTATGAGTTCCCTGTGCCCCTACTAATATGGGTGATGTACTATTCGCGTGCATTTTATCTACCCCTCTCCAATGCGAAACCATATTCAGGAACCAACGATGGAAAAGCAATTCCCAATGTGGATTGTTGCAAGGAACCCTGTTTGCCAAAGCATGAATGCGGTCTTTACCGTCCCAATGCGGCAAATGAAACAGAAATTCTTCCAATGGATTATAGATAGGCACACGGTTGGAATGTAAGTAACGGTCTATATCCCTGTCCCATACCCCGATTCCTTCAGATTGGGCGTCCAGCATAATACTGTTTTGCGCCCGTTTGTCGATGGGATGGAAATAGAACTGAAATGAGAAACGCTCCCGGTATTCCACCTCCCCGATCTGCGTATTGTAGCGAAACTCATAACGACGATTCATAAATTCGTCCATTTGCAGGCTAAGGCGTTGCTCTTTAGTCAGGCAGTTGTCTTTGGGCACTCCCTTACATTCCTTATACACGTTTCTTATCATTTCGCGTACCAGCATCGGATTTTTTCTTTTGTAATAACGCATGATGGTGCGTCTGGTTGCCTCCTCTTCCGGGATGCCTGAATAGTAGCAGTTTTCGGCAAGCGGGACTACTAAAGTTTGCAAATCATGATCGTTCCGGTGCCAATCTGTTTCCATTTCTTCGAATGTTTTCCGCAATGCCGCTTCATAGAGTAATGCTACAGTATCTTCCGTATCATATCCCGGCAAGGCACGATTCAATGGAGATGTTTCAGTGCTCGATTTCTCACGATAAGTCATCTCGCCGGGCATACCGATAGGTTGTGAAAGATAGAAAGGGACAGGGGTGGAACGATAAATCAGGTCCGGATCATAGCTAAGACGTGAGAATTGTTCCAGTTTCGGCTCTTTTAGCAGAATATTGAAAGGGAGTTGAGGCTGATAACATTTGATGGCGAGGCGATAGGCATGCGCTTGAAACACTTCGGCCTCTTCCGTTGTTTGTGGCAAAGTGCCGTCCGGTCGGGTGAAGCAAGTCCATATCTTGACACTTTTACCGCTTGCCCCCATGAAGGCCAACATTGTCTGGGGAAGTTCGGCAGCCTTTTGCTTCACAATATCCACTTCTGCTTTTCCGGCTAACGGGCCAATGGTCAGTTCTACAATACCATTGTAGGTTTTCATTCGTTTCACTCCGTTCACTCGCCCGAAAGCTGCGGCAGGAATCACTCGTGGTAGTTTGCTGGCGAGGGAACAAGGTTCATCGGGCAGAACAAAATGCAGGGCCTGACGTAGTCCGGATACCGGGCGGAGCTTGGTTTCTTTCTTCATTTTCTCTATCAGCAGGTCAATGTCCATCACGCTTAGTGCTTCCGTATCTCCGTTTTCCCTGATTTGTGTAATCTTCATTTCTTTTTATCTTGAATTTTATAGACCTGTAAGTGTTTGTTATAGGTTTCAAAGGTACGGATAAGGTGCTTGTAAAACAAACTATTTAGGATTTATCATGATAAAGAATAGACTTTCTTAATTCAGTTTTTTTTAATTTGCAACTAATGACGTTCGGAACTAATGATGCTGGGACTGATACATTGGAAAGTGGGTATGGATGTGCTGTCTACCGTGTATTGTTATGATAAGAAGCAGGTATACTTCCATTCACCTGCCGGTATAGTTCCGCTAAAGTGTTGGTATCTTTAGTTCGTCACGGCCATGACGAGATCTTCCCACGGCCGTGGTAGGAACTTGTCACGGCTGTGGGAAGAAGTCACCACGGCCGTGGGAAGGTAAAGATACCGTTACTCTAGCCGAACAATACCTACTTGTTAAGTGAAAGATACTTATGGTGCTACTTCTATCTGACTCAGTTTCTTCATTGCTATCATAATATCCGGTTTTAGGAAGTATAATAGTATTATTTGTGATTGTTGAAGTTATCATCCATGTCTCTACATCCTCTACGTAATAAGATTCACCTGTTTCATGATTATACCGGCGAATTTTTTAGCTTCCAGCAACTTTTTTACTCACCTGCAGGATATTACCTTCCCCCGGGAAACGAAATAGCCAATAGGACAATGCCTGCCACAAATTCTCCCCAACATACCGAACGGAAGATTGCAAAAGAAGAATATGCAGCATTCATTTGGATATGTGTTGAAATATATGTTAATTTGCGGTCTAAGTCATAATAAAATGGATACTTCTCACATCAACGCCGATATCCTGCATAAAAATATAAAAGATATATACAACGAATATCATGACTCTTTATTGGCATTCGCCAAGAGTTATGTTATGCGGGAGGATATTGCGCAAGATTTAGTACAAGAAGCATTCATAAGACTATGGGAAAAAGACCATGACTTTTTCTCGGAGGTGGCTTTGCGTTCTTATCTGTTTGCTTCAGTCAAAAATCTTTCTCTCGACTATTTGAAGCATTTGGATGTAGAGACCCGTTATGCAGAAGCGTATATGGAAAAAACATCCCAAGAAGATGTGATTGATGAACAGTTCGACAAAGAAGTAATGGAGCTCCTTTTTAAGACAATCGACTGCCTGCCCAAACGTTGTCGGGAAATCTTTTTATTGCATCTGGACGGATTAAGCAGCACAGAGATTGCTGATAAACTCTCCCTTTCGATTGATACCGTACGGACACAAAAGAAACGCGCCATGAAATTTCTAAGAGAACATTTTCAAAGCCAGTCTTCTCCCAATATTTCATTTACTTTTATCTTTTTTAAATTACTCTGCTCCATTTAAGAAGCAACTGACAGCTATACATCGTTGTCTTTCAGGTCTTTCAGTTTTCTTCTAGTTATCTGAACAATAGCGGATTGCACTGGAACCCTGATTCCATGTCTTTACTGATGGAAAGTCTCTGTATTACTCAATGACTATCAGATGATTGCCGGATAAACCTAAAAAACATCACCATTCTTCATTTTTTTTTAAATTCTTGTACCCAATTTAAGGAAGTTTGTCGTTTTAATAATAAAACGATAGTCAACATGAGAAAAAAAGAACTTTTAGTTAAGTATATCTTAGGAATACTTAGCACAAAAGAACGACAGTTATTGGACTTGTGGATGAAAGAATCTCCGAACAATGCTCTTTATTTGGAAAAACTTAAAAAGAGAAACTATAGCGAACGATATCAAGAATATAAGCGTTCCCATCGGAATTTCAGCGTCCGGCAATCCGGTTGGAAACACGTGCTTGTGCAAGCGGCTTGCTGGACGATCCCTGTGCTAGTGGCATTCAGCCTATATCTCGGACTGCGCTCGGACAAAGAGATACAAATAGAACCGGGCACCTCAAAGGCGATTCTTTATCTCGACCCAACTACCAAGATTGAGTTGGGAAACTCTAAGGAATTTGAATGGATACGCTTGAACCGGCTGGATATGGTTGCTGAGAAACAAGGCATTCTGGATTACCACCAAACTTCTTCCCGACAAGACATACACCAGAACAACCTTTTGGAAACACCGCGCGGAGGCGAATATCGTGTCATTCTGGAAGACGGAACCCGGATACACCTGAATTCACAATCCACCCTTTCTTATCCGGTCTGTTTTGAAGCGGACAATCGAACCGTAGAGCTTACCGGAGAGGCCTATTTTGAGGTAGCCAAAGATCCGAAACGTCCTTTCATGGTGAAAGTGAATGGAGTGACCGTACGGCAATATGGAACAAAATTCAGCATCAACGCGCGTTCTCCCCAAAATACGATGATTGTTTTGGAAGAAGGTTCCATCGGAATGATTTCTCCCGATGAAGATGTAAGAATGCTCAATGCCGGCGATGTGGCTGTTTGGGATCGAGTTCACTCTACAATTTCAATTACTGCTCCCGAAAGCTTTGAGGCTTACGTGGCATGGCATCGCTCCCGTTTTGTCTTTGACGATCAATCATTGGGAGAAATCATGGAAAATCTTTCACTTTGGTATGACATGAACGTACAATTCGAAGATGAGGCTCTCTCTAAAATACATTTCACCGGTAGCGTGGGACGCTACGAGAACGTCAACATTCTTTTGAACGCGATTGAAGCAACGTCTAGCGTCAAATTCCACATAGACGAGCACCAAATAACCGTTATGAATAAATATTAAAGAATACACAATGAAAAAAACAGCGAGAAAGAAGAAGCTAATGTGGATAGCTACATTAGTTTCAGGACTTTTATTATGTCAACCGACAAGCGTATGTGCACGGGAGGTGAAAACAGACGTGCATGAGACGGATTGGTCATGGGATAAGGAAAGGACGGTGACTCTAAATTTGAAAAGAGCGACAGTCAAACAATTTTTTGATGCTGTGCATCAACAGACCGGATTGGATTTTGTGTACAACACGAAGCAGATGGCTGCTATGGAACCTATCAGCATTTCGGTAAAGAACGAACCGATAGAGAAACTGCTGAACTTGGTCTTCGGAAAGAAAGGATTCACTTTCAAAAGAAACGGGAACATGGTGACTGTCGGTCTGGAAACGCAAAGTCAGAAAACCCCTGTTCCGTCGGGGGCAAAGCTGCAGAAACAAAAAGTGACAGGGCGAATCTATGACCAGCAAGGAGAGCCTCTAGTCGGAGCGAGTGTCCGCATAAAAGGGACTAACATCGGCAGTGTAGCGGATATCAATGGAGTGTACGAAATAGAAGCGGAACCCAATGCCGTATTGCAATTCAGCTATATCGGAATGGAAGCTCAGGAAATCACCTATAAAGGAGGGAATAAACTGGATGTATCGCTCAAAGCTGATAATAAAACCGAATTGGAAGCCGTTGTCGTAACCGGTATTTTCCAAAAACCGAAAGAGAGTTTTACAGGAGCTGTCTCTACCATCACTTCTGAACAACTGAAAATGTACAAGGGACAGAATATGCTGCAAACATTACGCAATGTAGACGCTTCCATCAATCTGGCTGTCGATAATATTTCGGGTAGTAACCCTAACAACCTGCCCAATATCAATATCCGCGGTACCTCCTCCCTGCCTATGAGCGTAAAGGAATTTAACGAAGGTGTAAAGGGAGAAGTCAATACTCCGCTGATCATCATGGATGGTTTTGAGATTTCACTCACCAAACTGATGGACTATAATGACAATGATATTGAATCCATCAATATCCTGAAAGACGCATCGGCTACAGCCTTGTATGGCTCACGCGGAGCCAACGGAGTCATTGTAATTGTTTCAAAACGCCCGGTTTCCGGTCGGCTGAAAGTGACAGGTACGATAGGACTCAACCTCGAAATGCCCGATCTTACTTCATACGATCTGCTGCATGCCGCAGACAAACTAGAGCTGGAACGCCTGACGGGACTTTATGTATTGGAAGGTTATCCTACGACAACGATAGAGCGACAGGAAATCTACAACGGACGTTTACGAAAAGTCCTTTCCGGTGTAGACACTGACTGGTTGAGCAAACCGCTACGTACAGGAGTCGGGCAGCGTTATAATCTGCGAATGGAAGGCGGCAATGAAGAATTTCGCTGGAGCACTTCCGCTGACTATAACGACACGCAAGGAGCTATGAAAGGTTCTTCACGTAAAGTTTTCAATGGAAGCATTACCTTAATGTATTCCATTAAGAATCTAATTTTCAAAAATCAGACCAACATAGGGATAACTAACAGTAGGGAAAGTAATTACGGTTCATTCAGCAATTATGCCAATCAACAACCTTACAATGCTCCCTATGATGAGAATGGTAATATTGTGCGTTATTTCGACGACTTCTATGCCAATCCGAACTCAAGGACGCAGAATCCGCTTTATGACGCGACTCTCAACTCATTTGATAAAAGTAAATATCAGGATATAAGCAATAATTTCTCTATTGAATGGAATATCTTTGACGGTCTGAAATTACGTGGACAATTAGGAATCAGCGGTCAGACACACTCCAGTGATTATTTTTTGCCGGCAGAACATTCCAAATTCAATACCGATGAATACAAGAGCGCCAGTGGATATTTTCGCCGGGGACTTTACCGCTACGGTACAGGAGAGAACCAGAATTACGATGGTGCCCTCACCCTGTCTTATACCAAAATTATTGCCGACAAACATCAGTTATATACAGGTCTGGACTATTCCATTACCGAATATAAGTCACACTCGTATGGATTTGAAGCGGAAGGTTTCAGCAATGAGAATATGAATTACATAAACAATGCATTGCAATATAAGAAAGACGCGACTCCTTCAGGTTCTAAAAGCACCAATCGCCGCATTGGTCTGACAGCCAATGTGAACTACACTTATGACAACCGTTATTTCCTCGATTTATCTCTGCGTATGGACGGAAGTTCCAATTATGGGACCGACAAGAAGTACGCTCCTTTCTGGAGTACCGGTATCGGATGGAACCTGCATCATGAGTCATTTCTGAAAGAAAACGATGTGCTCACCCAACTGCGTTTAAAAGCCTCCTATGGAGAAACCGGTTCCATGAATTTCTCAAGTCTGGCGACGGAGACCTCCTACAAGTATGTAACCAACAACAAATACCTGAACTGGACGGGAGCTTACCTCGTTGGTTTAGGAAATCCCGACCTGACATGGCAAAAGACGGCTCAATACAATGTCGGTCTTGAGGTCGGTTTGTGGAACGGAAGATTTTCAGGAACCTTCGATTACTATGTGAAACAGACCAACAATCTGCTGTCTTCTATGAATATTCCTCTTTCAATGGGCTTTTCTTCGTATGCCGCCAATGTGGGGGAGGTGAAAAATAACGGGTTCGAAATAGGATTGAACGGTATCATACTCCGTAATCCTGCGCATCACTTTTCATGGTCAGGACGCGCCCAATTGGTATACAACAAGAACCGTATTGTCAAGGTATCCGAAGCTATCAAAGCTCAAAATGAAGAATACTTGAAACAAAATGTAGATGTAAGCAGTCTTTTCTATGAAGGACGCCCGCAAAACGGTATCTATGCCGTGCGATCATTGGGCATTGATCCCAGCTCGGGTAAAGAAATCTTTTTGGATAAAAATGGGAAGATCACTAGCACATGGAATCCGTCGGATAAAGTGTATCTTGGTTCCGGTGAACCACTCTATCGTGGCATAGCCGGGACGATGGTCAGTTGGAAAGGGTTGAGCGTTAATCTCTCATTTGCTTATCATTGGGGTGGAAAAGTCTATAATCAAACATTACTCGATAAAGTGGAAGTGAGTACCTACACCATTGCTTCACAAAATGTAGACTCACGCGTATTAAGTCAAAGATGGATCAAAGAAGGTGATTTGACCTTCTTCAAGGGATTCTCAAACCAAGCCACTCGTGCCACGTCTCGTTATGTGATGGACGACAATGTTTTTGAATTGCAATCACTTGATATACAATATCGTTGGGACTCTGCCGCCTTTCAGAAAGCTACCAGATTTAGTTATTTGATATTCGGAATCAATATGTCCGACTTACTTTATATCTCATCCGTCAAACGTGAGCGTGGAACTGGTTATCCTTATGCCAGAGGCATCAGAGGTACTCTTTCCTTTGCTTTTTAGTTCAAATTAAATAAGAAAAGATATGAAAATAAATAAGAAACTGATAATCATACTGTCCGGCATTACTTTCATGTGTACATCTTGCCGCGATTGGCTGGACATCAAACCGGAGGACGAGGTGTATGGAAAAGACCTATTCTCTTCGTACCAGGGTTTCAAAGATGCTTTGAACGGCTGCTATATGGCATTAGCCGACTGTAACGCTTATGGTGAGAGATTGACAATGAGCAATGTTGAAAGTCTTGCCGCACAATGGAATCTGACCAGTGACTACTATCGTAAAGCTGACTACTATTTTTTACATCACAATTATACCCAGGATGATGCAAAGAATGCCATTAAAACGATATACAGTCAATTATTCAATGTGATTACCCAGGCGAATATGATTATCGGAGCTTGCGAGCAATATGGCAACAACATTGCGGATCCGGCGAGTCGTGCCATGATAGAAGGAGAAGCGTATGGCATACGCGCGTTTTGCCAGTTGGACATACTGCGCCTCTTCGGGCAGCTTCCGCAAAATGCGACGCTCACAGTGTCGCTCCCTTATTCAGAAAGTGCTGATATAAAGATTATGCCGGTGTATTATTCTTTTGAGGATTACGTGAAGAAGTTGGATGAAGATCTGGACAAAGCTTGTTCTCTACTAAAAGACTATGATCTGATCTTTAAATACACATTCGACCAACTGAATACTCCTTCAAACATTAATTTGAACGATGATTATCTGGCTTATCGCCAATTACACTTCAACTACTGGGGAGTGAAAGCCTTAAAAGCGCGTCTCTATTTATATATCGGAGATGTGACAAAAGCACATGATAACGCAATGGAAATTATCAACGCAAAAGGAGCGGATGGCAAGTCTCTAATGAAATTAAGCGGAAGAGAAGATCTCCTCAAAGGTCTTTATGCCTGCCCGTCAGAATGTCTGCTTGCTATACACA
Organism: Bacteroides sp. BFG-606; assembly: GCF_024788145.1. Taxonomy (NCBI): domain Bacteria; kingdom Pseudomonadati; phylum Bacteroidota; class Bacteroidia; order Bacteroidales; family Bacteroidaceae; genus Bacteroides; species Bacteroides sp. BFG-606. Next base: position 2,102,733 of record NZ_JANUIL010000001.1, read on the forward strand.
AGTACAATTTACGGGACTATTCTCCTACTGTACTAGGCGGTGACGCAGACCGTAAGATAAATCCATCGGAACAACTTTGTCTGAACGGCACATGGAATTTGCAAAGGCTCTTCACAGGCTTTTCTATCACGTCACACAACAGATACATTTACCAATGGGAATTGAATACGGAGTCAAGCTCCAATGGACAAAAGTTTCCAACACTTAAGAAGTATTATAGCAAATACAGCAGCGATAATGATATGGTGAAAGGACAAATTATCCCTTTGCTTCGTATTTCCGAACTGTACTTGATTGCTATGGAAACTACCACTAGTCTGGAGGAAGCCAATGCGTTATATAAAGAATATATGGCTTCTCATGACATATCTATCTCTGCGGAGGACAGTTTTACTTCTTTGGATGCTGTGGCGAATTTCATGTTGGCAGAGTATCAGCGTGAATTTTATGCGGAAGGTGTTATGTTCTATCAGTACAAGCGTCGTAACTCAACGTCTATGACTTTTCTTTTTGGTGAAACCATGAATGAAGGACTGTACGTCTTACCATTACCGGAAACAGAATACAATCCAAATGCAATTCAATAAAAAACAGAATTTATGAAACATTATAATCATGCATTCCTATCATTGCTTTTAGGGGGTATATTTGCCATGCTAATGAGTGGATGCGAGAAAGAACTACCTGTATACAGTGATCCGAATAACCGTCTGATCTTTGATTATTCCAATCCGGCGGACACACTGAAGCGATACTCGTTTGTCTACGAGAAAGCCACTACCACAACAGATACTCTGTGGTATAAAGTACATACTATGGGTTTTGTCACCCCCTATGACCGTCCTTTCCAGTTAGAGCAAGTAACTTATGGAGTGTCAGATAACGCTGTACCGGGTAAACATTACGTAGCTTTCGATGACCCTGAATTGCTAAAGAAATATTATTATATTCCTGCAAACTCTGCCGGTACTACTATTCCAATAGTACTTAAACGGGATGCTTCTCTAAAATCACAAGGCTTCATGCTTGTATTTACCATCAAAACCACAGATGAGTTTTCTGCCGGATACACCAACAAGAGCTTCATGAGCATTTATATTGCGGACTTTTTGGCTAAACCTTCCGGATGGAAAACTTTATCAACCTATTATTTCGGCGAATACGGAGTAGCAAAACATCAATTTTTGATAGACACGACAGGAGATAAGTGGGATGATGACTTCCTTGCCAACGAACTGTCTATTGAAGATGCCGCTGTTTGTGATAAATATTATATTGCTTATTTGGAAAGTGTTTTACGCGAGGCTCTTGACAAACTGAATGCGGAACGTGAAGCGCAAGGACTAGGAAAACTGAAAGAGGCAGATGGGACGGAAGTCTCCATTCCCCTGATATCACTATAGAAAAAATGAAATGAATCAAAATAGTAAAGATATGAAAAGGCATTACTTTATAACATACATGATTATAATGATGGCGATACTCTCTGCCTGCTATAGCGACAATAGCGAGGAGGCTTCCGTTGAAGTGGGAAACATTTCCATCAGCGGGATAAAAGAGAAATATTCAGCCATGTCCGATAATGGTGAAGTACTACAGATCAATCCCGTTATCAAAAGTGACTATCCCAAAAAAGACTTGGAATACCATTGGTTCTTATATGAAAAATCGAAGGAGAATGCATCTACAGATAATGATGGAAACCATTACGAAGAAGTCCTTATCAGTGAAGATGAGAATCTGTCCTATCCTGTCAATTTGGGGGTAGGCGACTACACCATTGTGCTTCGGGTTAAATCCCTAAGCAATGGCTGTGTGGCCTACCAACGTACATCACTGAATGTATCTACCCGTTATACAGAGGGATTCTATATACTGAAAGAAGTGAACGGAAACACGGAATTGGATTTCCTGTCCCCTTCGAATGAAAAGATAGACAATGTCTTTACTCGACTGCACCAAGCACCGGTAAGCGGAAAGCCTAAAAGCTTGTCGGTCGTATATAATCATGCGTACATTGATCCGGAGACTAACAAAGCGTCTTACGACCATTCATTGTGTGTCATTACTGATGACAGAAAAGTACGCTTTCTGCGTGCACCGGATTTAGCGGTAGTACATGATGAGAAAACCATGTTTTATGCATCGGATGGAATAGACGAGGTTCCTTATACAAGTGTGAACACCACTTTTAAAAATCTCTATCTTTCCAGCAAGGGAGCATACATTACCGCTTGCGGCGACGCCACTGCAAAACCCATGCCTATTGGTAAATTCAGTCATCCGGAAGAACCGGCGGGCGCCAGTCCCTTTGTGGTAAAAACCGGAACATACGAAACTGTCTTCTGGAATGAAAAGAACCATACGATTTATCGTATAGACATGAATGGAGGTATAAAGACTCCTAGTCCAAAAAAGAATGCATATCAAGAAGTTGCAGTAGAAAACCTGACCAATTATGAATGTGTTTCTGCCGGACAGACTTACATTAACTATGATACCAAACTCTTTTTCTTGTTTAATGAAACATCTACCGGCGATAAGATTTTCTACCGCATGACAGCCAATTGGAGTAATTGCACTCCGGATACCATGCTCACCGTGAATCCCGATATGCATTTCGCCAAAGCGACTTATCGTTCTTACAATGCTCGTTGGGCATCTATAGCCTACTGTGTAGATGGTGGAAAACTTTATGCCTATTCGTTAAATTATCAACAAGATCCTAAGAAATCGATAGAAGAGATAGAGAAAGAGGCTGAATGGGAATTAAAGCCGGAAGGCATTCCTGCAGGTGAAGAAATTGTATATGCAGAAACAATCTATTGGGAACAATTCAATCAAGACAGGTATGGAGACAGTTTCAGATACCTTGCAATAGGAACTCAAACGGGGGATAGCTATCAATTATATTTATATAATATGTTAGGTGGTTCTCCCGATGGGGAACCGGTAAAAACGATTAGCGGAACCGGTAAACTGAAACGCGCCGTATATCTTGCACCAAAATATCCGGGAAATGATTCCGGTCCATTCATGGGATATCCCTACTAATATTGATTTATCAAAAGAATTATGAACCGACTGTTAAAGCATATCATAGTAACATTACTTGCTTGCTGGACTACCATCACGTACGCCCAGCAAGGAGAAGGGGTTTCTTTCCTCGACAATCCCGCATGGCAATCCCTGCTGACGCAAGCGCAGGCTGCCAACAAACCGATTCTGGTAGATTGCTACACCGCTTGGTGCGGACCATGTAAAATGATGGTAAGCCAGGTTTTCACCCAGAAGAAGTTGGGAGACTATCTGAACGGGCGCTTCGTATGCGCCAAGATAGACATGGAAAAAGGAGAGGGACCGGAACTTGCCCAAAAGTTCAGCGTAAAAGCCTTTCCTACTTTTCTCTATCTGACCAAAGAGGGGACGTTGATGAATTCCGCCGTGGGCGGTTGTACAGCCGACGAATTTATAGAACGTACGGAACGCACCCTATCCGGCAAAACGCTGGAAGTCCTGCAAACGAAGTATGAGGGAGGGGAACGCAGTGAAGAATTTATGGTGCAGTATATTGTGACTCTCGATGAACACATGAAACGTAAAGAGGCTATGCAACTTGCATTGGAGCTGCTGGAAGGGAAAGAGAAGGAATTGTTGGAGAGCAAAGGTCTTTACGACCTTTTCTTCCGCTATATCCGCGAACCGTTTCATCCTCTTTTCCGCTACGTGCAGGAACATCAGGACGAATTTAAAGCCCAGTATGATCCGCAACAGTTAGACGATAAGTTGTATCAAGTGTGGTCGGCACATGCAAGCGACTTCTTCAAACAGGAAGGCTCTGTATATAAGATTGATGAAGAAGGGTTAAACCGCTATTTCGAAGAGATGACCCGCTTCCCACTCTTCAAAGGAGACGAAATAATGTTGCGCAACCATCTGCTGGTGGCGGAATACCAAAGAGACTGGAACAAATATGCGCAAATTTGCAACGAAGCAATCCGCAAACAAGACGTCTCGGATGGGATTCTTTATAACTGGGCTTCACGCATAGGAAACGGAACAATCACCTCCGCCACCCGAAAAATGATAACGGGCTGGGTGAAGAAACGCCTTTCCGAGATTCGCAAAAATACGACGGCGGAAAACTACCGATACATAGCATACTATGAACAACTACTGGCAAGCTTCAATCCAAAGAAATAATATTCAAACTTAAAAGAAAGTATATCGTATGAGAAAATTACTACTAGTGTCATTGGCGGCATTTTGCATCCCCATGCTTGTATTTGCCGGACCTAAGTCTGACAAGAAAACGACCAAAAAGAAAAAAGGTAAAACAGAAGCCGTAACGCCTCCCGCCGACCCTAAAAAAACGGAATATGACAAACTGATAGAGGGCATGAAAAGGCAGGAAGGCATGCTCTGCGCTTATACCAAAGAGGGAAAGCTTCTGCTGGAACTCGGTTCCGAAGCCTTTAAGCATGATTATCTGTTGGCTACCCGATTGGCGGAGACCAGTAATACTGGGGTAGGAGTGGCGGGACAAATGCAGTGTGAACCACTTTGCTTTTATTTCTCTACTGACAGCATCAATGTGTACATACATCAGCGCCAACTTGTATTCGCTGTGCCGGAAGGGGACCCTGTACTTCCATCGTTCCATAAGAACTTTACCAATCCCGTGGTAGCTGCCTTCAAAGTGAAAAGCAAATATCAAGGGAACTTGACGATTGATGTTACCGATTTCTTCACCACCGACCAACGCATCATCTCTCCCATACACGACGGTATACGCAAGTCCTACTCCTTTGCACCGGACGCTTCCATTATCAAAGGAGTCAAACTGTTTCCGTCCAATATGGAAGTACGCACACAAATGAATCTCCGCAACAATCAAAACGGCCAGTGCATCACGCTGATGCTCAACCGCTCGATACTCCAATTGCCGGATACGCTGATGGAACAGCGCTTTCAGGACAATCGTGTGGGATATTTCCATTCATTCCGTAACCTGTTCGACACCCAGGAAGATAAAGTAACCACCTATAATTTTATCCATCGCTGGAGGCTGGAACCTAAAGACAGGGAAGCCTATTTCCGTGGAGAGCTGGTAGAGCCCATAAAACCCATCGTATTTTATGTAGATACAGCATTCCCTCAAAAATGGCGTGAAACAATCATACAAGGTATCTTAGACTGGAACACTGCCTTTGAAGCTGCCGGATTTAAAAATGCCGTCCAAGCCAAGATGTATCCGAACGACCCTAACTTCGATCCGGATGATATGCGCTATAGTTGTGTGAAATATGCCACATACGCGATACCGAACGCGATGGGCCCCAGTTACGTAGACCCCCGTTCGGGAGAGATCCTTACAGCCGATGTCATTTGGTATCACAATGTCATCCAACTTGTACACAACTGGCGGTTTGTACAAACCGGTGCCGTAGATAAACGGGTACGTGCCAATGTGTTTCCTGACGATGTAATGTGCGAATCACTGCGTTATGTCATCTCTCATGAAATAGGACATACGTTAGGTTTGCTCCACAACATGGGAGCTAGTCATTCCTACCCCGTGGAGAAATTGCGCGATCCGGCTTTCACACAGAAATACGGTACGACTCCCAGCATCATGGACTATGCCCGCAACAACTACGTTGCCCAACCCGGCGACTTTGAGAAAGGCGTGAGACTGACGCCTCCTATTTTAGGAGTGTATGACATATATGCCATCAATTGGGGATATCGCCTTATTCCGGGCAATAAGACTCCCAAAGAGCAATCTAAGGTTCTAGCCAAATGGATTGAAGAGAAAGCCGGTGACCCGATGTACCAATTCGGATTACAGCAAATGGGGATTATTGAAGACCCGACCGCCCAAACGGAAGACTTAGGCAATGACCCGATAAAGGCGGGTGATTATGGTATCAGCAATCTGAAAATCGTCTATAAGAACTTGGAAGACTGGATGGGCGTGAAGGGAGATACTTATCAGGATTTAAAAGATTACTTTGCTAGCATTGTCGGACAGTATTCTAATTATTTGGGACATACACTGGGGTATGTGGGAGGAGTTGTATATACTTACAATCGTGTAGGAGAAAAAGACGGCGTACGTGTATTCGTACCCAAAAGTCAACAGTCCGCATCCATGAAATGGGTTGTCAGCCAACTGCGGGAAGCAAACAATTGGCTGATTATACCGGAGAAAATAATCCGCTTCGGATTTGACTTGAATGGTGCCGACGGTCTGATTCAAGGAGGTGCGGCAACACTTTACGATGCCCGTCGGTTGCAACGTATTTATGAAGGAGGCGTAGTAGACGCAAAGAACAACTATACACTCACGTCTTATTTGGATGACGTCTATCGTACTATATTCCAATCTACCATTGCCGGACAGGCACTCAATTATACTGAGATGAAAATGCAGGCGGCAGCCATCGAAGCACTGGCTACCAATGCGGGATTTATACAACCACCCATGGGGGGACTTCGAATCGGATTGGCCGATTCATTCTATTCGGAGAAATGGCGCTGCTGCTGTTCCGCCGCATCCGAGGAACAGTCAGCCACCATGCGTATGCCTGTCATTCCTCCTTTGAATCAGAAGTTGTTGCAATCTTCCTCTTTCGGGCAATTGCAGAAAATACTTCAGCTCTATAAGGCGAATAGTTCCGTAGGCAATCAGGAAAGCCGTGATTTTTATCGTTTCCAGATACAATATATCGAACGCTTGATGAAAAAATAGGCGGATGAGGGATCATTCTCTTTAAACTGAGAAAGCGATATTACAGTTCATATAATATCGCTTTCTTATTGATTAGAAACTATTTTCTACTTACTTGTTGTCATTCTCGCGAATCTCTACCCGGCGAATCTTGCCGCTGATCGTCTTCGGAAGTTCTTCCACGAACTCAATCACACGCGGATATTTATAAGGAGCAGTCACTTTCTTCACATGATTCTGTAACTCCTTAATCAGTTCTTCGCCGGCACGTGCTTTATAATCTTTAGATAGAACAATCGTAGCTTTTACTACCTGACCGCGAATCTCATCGGGTACTCCGGTGATGGCACATTCCACAACAGCCGGATGAGTCATCAATGCACTTTCCACTTCGAATGGGCCGATGCGGTAACCGGAGCTCTTGATAACGTCATCTGCGCGACCGACAAACCACAGGTATCCGTCTTCGTCTTTCCAGGCAACATCACCGGTATAATAAATACCGTCGTGCCAAGCTTCGTGAGTGCGTTCCGCATCCCGGTAGTATTCTTTGAAAAGTCCGAGAGGTTTGCCTTTGCTGGTGCGGATTACAATTTGTCCCTGCTCACCGGCTTCAACAGAGCGACCTTCATGGTCGATCAGGTCTACATCATATTGAGGATTCGGCAGTCCCATGCTTCCCGGTTTCGGTTCCATCCACGGCATGGTAGCGATGGTAAGGGTTGTTTCCGTTTGTCCGAAACCTTCCATCAGTTTGATACCAGTCAATTTCTTGAACGTTTCAAATACGGCAGGGTTCAATGCTTCTCCGGCAATGGTGCAGTATTTGAGTGAAGATAAATCGAACTTCGTCAGGTCTTCGTGAATCAGGAAACGGAAGATGGTAGGAGGTGCACAAAGGGAAGTGACATGATATTCCTGGATTTTTTCAAGAATAGCTGCCGGGGTAAACTTCTCGTGGTCGTAGACGAAGATATTGGCTCCGGCAATCCATTGTCCGTAAAGTTTGCCCCATACCGCTTTCCCCCAGCCGGTATCGGCAATGGTGAGGTGAAGGCTGTTCTCATCCAGATTATGCCAGAAGCTACCGGTAACGATATGTCCTAGCGGATAAGTGAAGTCGTGTGCCACCATCTTAGGCTCACCGGTAGTGCCGGAAGTAAAATACATCAGTGAGATGTCGTCGTTAGTGTTCGCATGGCGGGGACGTACAAACGGGGCGGCATGTTCGATACCCTGATGGAAGTCCTCGAAACCTTCCGGAATATCCGGACCGACACTGATTAACTTTTCTACAGTAGGACATTCGGGAAGAGCATCTATGATATGTTGCAGGATGATTCCTTCACCGGCAGCTACAATCATTTTGATATCGGCAGCATTGCAGCGGTAGATAATATCCTTTTTAGTCAGCAGGTGGGTAGCCGGAATGACGGTTGCTCCCAGTTTGTGTAGGGCGATGGTGCTATACCAGAACTCATAACGCCGTTTCAGAATCAGCATCACCATGTCGCCACGGCCGATACCCAGACTCTGGAAGTAAGAAGCGGTCATGTCTGTATAGCGTTTCATATCGGCAAATGAGAACTGGCGGCTTTCGCCTTTGTCATTTGTCCAAAGCAAAGCGTTCTTGTCGGGTTGTTCGGCAGCCCAGGTATCTACTACGTCGTAGCCGAAGTTGAAATTCTCCGGAACGTTTATTTTTAAGTTTTTGATAAAGTCCTCTTGTGAACTGAAAGAGGTCTGTGATAAAAATCTTTCTACCATGATGTTATTACATAATTACTGCCAGAAAACGTACCGTTTTGCCATCGAGCGCTTTCATGCCATGTGGAAGTTTAGAGTTAAAATAAATGCTGTCGCCTTGGTTGAGGATGATTTCTTTGCCTTCGATGTTGATAAGCATACGTCCTTCGATGACAAGGTTGAATTCCTGTCCGTTATGTTTGTTATAATGGATCGGCTCGTCGATTGCTTTCGGTTCAACGGTAACGATGAACGGGTCGGCGGTACGGTTCATGAATCCTGAAGCCAGCGATTGGTATTTATAAGCTTTGGTACGTTCGATGCTGACACCTTTGCCGGCACGGGTCACAAAGTAGCTGCTCATTTTAGGCTCTTCGCCAAACATCAGGGCGTCGAGAGCTACATTGTACGTACGGGCTATTTTTTGTAACATACTGACGGAGATATCGTACTCTCCAGTTTCCGCAAGCCGGTATTCCTCAGCAGAAATGTCGCTGTCGCGGGCAATGTCTTCAGAAGTCAATTCGAGTACATCACGTAGTCCGCGAAGGCGTTCTGCTATCTGTTTAATTTGGTCATTCATATTGTTGAAGTTATAAGTGATTAGTTATAGTAATTTTGCGAAATGATTTCATTTTATTCAGGCACGGATTACACGGATTTCACGGTTTTTAGTATTATAATTGTATAAAGCAACAGCGTAATCCGTGTAATCCGTGCCTGAACTTACTGACAGTCTTATTGTTATTTCGACGCTTTCATCGCTCGGATGATAGCGGAAGTGAAGCCGTTATGCTCCAGTTCGTTGATTCCCTTGATGGTGATTCCGCCCGGAGTAGTCACCTTGTCGATTTCTACGCTGGGGTGGGTGTCATTGTTCTGAATCAGTGCGGCCGCTCCTTTTAAGGATTGGGCTATCATCTGCATGGCATCTTTAGGACGGAGTCCCATTTCAATTCCGGCTTGCATGGCTGCCTGAATGTATTTCAGAACGTAAGCGATACCGCAGGATGCCAATGCAGTGGCTGCCGCTATTTTATCTTCGGGAATCAGCATCACTGTTCCCATCTCGCTGAATAGCCGGAGGACGAATTTGTCTTGTTCATCATTCGTGTTGCGGGCAGCGACAAGCGTCATGCTTTCCAGTTCGCTGATAGCGGTATTCGGAATCAGACGGAACATCGGCATTTCCGGTGCAACGACACAATGAGCCAATTCTTCAAAGCTGATGCCGGCGGCTACAGAAATTAGTATCTGTTTGCTTTTCAGTTTCAATTCGCGCATCACAGGTTCCATAAACCACGGTTTGACGGCGAGGATGACAATATCTGCTCCTGCGGCAGCTTCCGCATTATTGTTCGTGATAGAGATACCCGGAAATTCATTCTTCAGTTTCTCTAGTTTTCCGGCACTGGGATTGGATACAATGATATCCGAATCGTCTATCAGACTTCCTTTTGCCAGGCCACGGGCTATTGAACCGCCCATGTTTCCTGCACCGATAATGGCTATTTTCATATACGCTTGTTTTTAATGAGTTGTTACAGACAAAGGTAACGGTTAATTACGAAAAAACAAAAAGCAGCCAGAATAAGAACTAAATTTCTAATAGAGGCTGCTTTTATCGTTGGCTGTTTATTAATCAAATGAGCGGTTAGAGTACTTTCTTGAACCGGGCAAGGAACTCTTTTGCTTCCTCCATGCTAAGACAAAGAGGGGGCAACAGGCGAAGTACATTCGTGCCGCTTGCTCCGGTGAATACGTGCTCGTCGTAAATGAGTCGGCTGCGCAGTTCCTTGATTGGTTCTTCAAATTCAAGTCCGATCATGAGTCCGCGTCCGCGCACTTCCTTAATTTGCGGGAATTTCTTTAGTTCTTCCAGTAAATAGTCACCTACAGCTTTTGCATTCTCTACCAGATTTTCCTGTTCAATGACATCCATCACGGCGAGAGCTGCCGCACATGCCAGATGGTTCCCACCGAAGGTAGTTCCCAGCTGACCGTATACCGGTTTGAACATCGGGCTGATTAGGACACCTGCCATCGGGAAGCCGTTACCGATTCCTTTGGCTACAGTGATGATGTCCGGTTTGATATCGTTATATTGATGAGCGAAGAATTTGCCGCTACGTCCGTATCCGCTCTGAATCTCATCCAGAATCAGGATGGTTCCCGTCTCGCTACAAGTTTTGCGGAGTTCCTGCATAAATTCGGTGGTCGGTATTTTGATACCGCCTACACCTTGAATTCCTTCAATGATAACAGCACAGGTGTCTCCTTTAGACAATTCCTGCTTCATCGCGTCAATGTCGTTGAGCGGAAGGTAGGTGACATGACCGTTATTGTTGATAGGAGCGATAATGGAAGGATTGTGAGTTGCTTCTACTGCAAGAGACGTACGTCCGTGAAACGCTTTGCTGAAAGATACGATTTTGGTACGTCCGTTGTGGAAAGATGCCAGCTTCATGGCATTTTCGTTTGCTTCGGCACCACTGTTAATCAGAAACAGGCTGTAGTCTTCGTAACCGGAAATCTTTCCCAGTCGTTCGGCTACCTCTTGTTGAAGCTTATTGATGACGGAGTTCGAGTAGAAACCAAGTTTTGATACTTGATTGCTGATCATCGCTACATAGTGGGGATGCGCGTGTCCGATGGAGATAACGGCGTGACCTCCGTAGAGATCCAGATATTCTATTCCGTTCTCATCCCATACCTTGCAGCCATCACCTTTGACAATGTTGATATTGTATAAAGGATATACATCGAATAAATTCATAATTCTTCTGTTTTTTAGAAAGCTGAAGGCTTCAAACGTAGTCCTATGGTTTCTTCCAGGTTGAACATCAGGTTCATGTTATGAACGGCTTGTCCGCTGGCGCCTTTCAGCAAGTTGTCGATACAAGAGATAATCAATAGCTTGTCGCCATGCTTTTCCAGATGTATCAGGCATTTATTAGTATTAACGACTTGTTTTAAGTCAATATTCTTATCTACGATGTGTACGAAGGAGTCTTTGGCATAATATTCCTCATACATACGAACGATTTCTTCCTGTGCTACTTTGGTCTTGACTACCAGCGTTGCAAAGATACCACGAGGGAAGTCTCCACGGTATGGAATGAAGTCAATATCTACATCGAAGCTGTTTTGCAGTTGCTTCAGCGATTGCTTGATTTCCGGAACGTGTTGGTGTTCGAATGCTTTGTACACACTCATATTGTTGTTTCTCCAACTGAAATGACTGGTAGCACCCGGTTTCACTCCGGCGCCCGTACTTCCTGTAATGGCATTTACCATCACATCATCCGTCAGCATCAGGTTCTTGGCGAGCGGAAGCAAACCAAGTTGTATGCAGGTTGCAAAACAACCGGGATTGGCTACGTGCTTCGCCGTGCAAGTGGCCCGGCGGTTCAGTTCCGGCAGACCGTAGATAAAGTCATGGTCATCGCTTTTGATACGGTAGTCCATGGAGAGGTCGATAATCTTCAGGTCTTCCGGTATGTTGTGGCTTTCCATGAATTTCTTTGTGTCGCCGTGGGCGGTACAGAAGAAAAGAACGTCGATTTCGTCCAAAGGTAACTGGTCGGTGAATCTTAAATCTGTTTCTCCATACAAGCCTTCGTGTACGTCGGTAATTTTGTTTCCGGCATTACTGCTGCTGTTGATAAATACGATTTCAGTTTCCGGATGGTTGAGCAGCAGACGGATTAATTCGCCTGCTGTATATCCTGCGCCACCAATGATTCCTGCTTTAATCATATCTCTTCGTCTTTGTGGTTATTATAGTAAACGCGGAGCGGAGTGGAGGTCACTTTGATAAAGCCTTTTGCATCTTCGGCTGTCCAGCCTTTCTGCATTTCACCGTATTCTCCGAATTTAGTCTTCACCAGATCATCTTCCGATTCTACACCTACGGTAGAGAAAGAAAGCGGGCGAAGTTCGAGGATCGCTGTACCGTTCACATTGCGCTGGCTTTCCTGCAACATGGCTTCGATGTCACGCATGACCGGTTCCAGATATTGACTTTCGTGGAGGAACATACCGTACCAGTTAGCTACTTGGTCTTTCCAGTATTGTTGCCATTTGCTCAATGTATATTTTTCAAGGAAACGGTGAGCGCCGATAATCAACATCGGGGCAGCTGCTTCGAATCCTACACGGCCTTTGATACCGATAATTGTATCGCCTACGTGCATATCACGACCGATACCGTATGCTGCACCAATCTCTTCCACTTTCTGGATAGCTTTGATCGGGTCGTCAAACTTCTCGTCGTTGACAGCTTTCAGTTCCCCTTTTTCAAAAGTCAGGCGGAGCTGTTCGCTACCTTCTTTTTCAACATGTTTGAGGTAGGCTGTTTCCGGGAGTCCTTGCGCGGAGTCGAGAATTTCGCCGCCACAGATAGAAGTACCCCACAAACCAACGTTATAAGAGTATTTCAGCTTAGTAAAGTCTGCGCTGAAACCATGCTTGTTCAGATAATCAATTTCTTCCTGACGGCTCAATGCCATGTCACGGGTCAATGTGATGATTTCCACATTGGGAGCCAGTACGAGGAAAGTCATATCGAAACGGATCTGGTCGTTACCGGCTCCGGTAGAACCGTGTGCGATGGCGTCTGCACCAATCTCGTTGGCATAGCGTGCGATAGCCAATGCCTGGAAGATACGTTCGGAACTGACTGAAATAGGATAAGTACCGTTGCGCAGCACATTTCCGAAAACCATGTATTTCAGACTCTTTTCGTAGTATTCTTGGGTAACGTCCAGTGTTACGTATTTCACTGCTCCCAGTTTATAAGCATTTTCTTCGTTTGTCTTCAGTTGTTCTTCACTGAAACCACCCGTATTGGCACAAGCTGCATATACTTCGTAACCTTTTTCTTTGGCGAGGTACATGACGGTGAACGATGTGTCCAGTCCGCCGCTGAATGCCACCACTACTTTTTTCTTCTTTTCTTCCATAGTGCTGTATCTTTTAAATGTTATTTCTTTCTTGTTCTTTTTTATGTTCCGCGGGTCTGTCGGATCGTACAGCATGGCTGTGCAGATGCAGAACTTACGGTTCTTCGCTACCAGAATGTCATGGTTGATACATCCTTCGCATCCTTTCCAGAAAGCTTCATCGTCTGTCAGTTCATTGAAAGTGACAGGTACGTAACCCAGTTCGGTGTTCATCTTCATGACTGCTGCTCCGGAGGTCAGGCTGAATATTTTTGCTTTCGGCCATCGGAGACGTGCGAGTTGGAAAGAAGCTTGCTTAATACGCTTTGCCAGCCCTAATCCACGAAAATCGGGATGAACGATCAGACCGGAAGTAGCTACGTACTGCTTGTTTCCCCATGATTCGATATAGGTGAATCCGGCGAAAGTGTCACCGCAAAGAGCAATAATCGCCTTACCTTCTTTCATCTTTGTCGCTACGTATTCGTGTGTGCGTTCCGCAATTCCTGTTCCTCGTACGGCGGCAGCATTTCTGATAGTTTCCAAAATAGTGTCAACGTAAACCTCATGTGAGGCGTCGGCTACCATAACATCTATTTGTTGAGTGTCCATTTCTTTATGATATAATAATAGGTATAATTATTCGATATTGGGAATGATGAGTGACAAAAGCTGGCGTATCTTGCTGGTTGCAACTCCTTCACGCAATACCAGCATAATCGTGTCATCACCGGCAATGGTTCCCAGGATTTCACTGAATTCATTGTTGTCGATGTCATAAGCCATGCTGCTGGCATAACCGGGACGGGTGCGGATAACGGCAATGTTACCGGAAAACTGCAAAGAGATAAATCCGTTGTTGCGTAACATTTCACCGGCACTCTGGTCGGTAGAACGTTTATACATAATGTTGTTCGGCAGTACATATACGTACTTTCCGTTCATACTGGCAGCCTTGGCTACTTTCAGTTGTTTCAAGTCGCGGGAGAGGGTGGCCTGTGTCAGTTCGAAGCCTTCGCGGTTCAGCTCTTGCAGCAGTTCTTCCTGCGAACCGACCTCCTTGCTTGAGATAATCATTTTGATGGCGTCTAACCGATTTGCTTTCTTCTTCATTGTATAATTATTCTAAGAATGGCGCAAAAGTATGCATTATTTCGGAGAAAATATGCATAAAACCAAAGTTTTTTTGCATAAAAGTGAAAAATATGCTAAACGATGAGAGCCTGTTTTTCTGTTTTGTGTCAAAATGTATACCCTTTCAATCAAAATACATAAGGAAAGGGAGGAGGGAATCGCCTATCTTTGCCATGTAGGTAAATGTATACCTTAAACATATAGACAGAATACCATGAAACAAAACTTTTTTGCAGTCGACCTGGGCGCAACGAGCGGTCGTACAATCTTGGGAACTTTCATTGAAGGCGGATTAAATCTGGAAGAGATTAATCGTTTTCCTAACCACCTGATTGAAGTGGGTGGACATTTCTATTGGGATATTTATGCATTATATCGTCACATTATTGACGGATTGAAGTTGGTTGCTCACCGTGGCGAATCCATTGCTTCTATCGGCATCGATACTTGGGGAGTGGATTTTGTATGTGTCGGAAAAGACGGTAACTTGCTCCGTCAACCTTATGCATATCGTGACCCGCATACGGTAGGAGCACCGGAGGCTCTTTTCTCCCGTATCTCCCGTAGCGAAGTGTATGGCAAAACGGGTATTCAGATTATGAATTTTAATTCACTTTTCCAATTAGATACTTTACGGCGCAATCACGACAGCGCATTGGAGGCGGCAGATAAAATTCTGTTTATGCCGGATGCGTTGAGCTATATGCTCACTGGAGAGATGGTGACGGAATATACGATTGCTTCGACAGCCCAGCTGGTGAATGCACAAACACGACGTTTGGAGCCGGAGTTGCTGAAGGCGGTAGGATTGAGTGAGAAGAATTTCGGCCGTTTTGTATTTCCGGGTGAAAAGGTGGGAGTATTGACGGAAGAAGTGCAAAAGATTACCGGACTGGGGACGATTCCTGTGATTGCTGTAGCCGGACACGATACCGGTTCTGCTGTTGCTGCCGTTCCGGCATTGGATCGCAATTTTGCTTATTTGAGTAGCGGAACCTGGTCGCTGATGGGAGTTGAAACGGATGCTCCGGTGATTAATGCCGAAACGGAAGCGTTGAACTTTACCAATGAAGGCGGTGTGGAAGGAACCATTCGTCTGTTGAAGAATATTTGTGGAATGTGGCTGCTGGAACGTTGCCGTCTGAATTGGGGAGATACAAGTTATCCTGAATTAATCAGTGAGGCGGATGCTTGTGAACCATTCCGTAGTCTGATTAATCCGGATGATGATTGTTTCGCGAATCCTGCGGATATGGAAAAAGCCATTGCTGAATATTGCCGGGCTACCGGACAGTCGGTTCCTGAGAAACGCGGACAAGTGGTGCGTTGCATCTTTGAAAGTCTGGCTTTGCGTTATCGCCAGGTGTTGGAGAATTTGCGTTCACTTTCTCCCCGTCCGATTGATACATTGCACGTGATTGGCGGAGGTAGCCGGAATGATTTGCTGAACCAGTTTACTGCCAATGCAATAGGCATTCCTGTGGTAGCCGGCCCGTCTGAAGCGACAGCCATCGGTAATGTGATGATTCAGGCCATGGCAGCAGGCGAAGCAACGGATGTTGCCGGTATGCGCCAGTTAATTAACCGTTCTATCCCGTTGAAGACTTATCAACCGCAAGACACGGAAGCTTGGGATACGGCTTATATCCATTTTAAGAACTGTGTTCGGAAATAAATGGAACAACCGACAGAATAATCATTTTTAAAACTAATAGAATATCATGAAAAAAGAAGAACTGATTCAGAAAGCGTATGAAATTGCTGTGGAACGTTATGCAGCAGTAGGTGTAGACACCGAAAAAGTATTGAAAACTATGCAGGATTTTCATCTGTCACTTCACTGCTGGCAGGCTGATGACGTTGCAGGATTTGAAGTACAGGCCGGTTCATTGACCGGAGGTATCCAGGCAACCGGTAATTATCCGGGCAAAGCTCGTAACATTGATGAACTGCGTGCTGACATCTTGAAAGCTGCTTCTTATATCCCGGGTACTCATCGTTTGAACTTGCATGAAATCTATGGAGATTTCCAAGGTAAGGTGGTAGACCGTGACCAAGTGGAACCGGAACATTTCAAGAGTTGGATAGAATGGGGTAAAGAACATAACATGAAACTTGACTTCAACTCTACTTCTTTCTCTCATCCGAAATCAGGTGACTTGTCACTTTCTAATCCTGATGAAGGTATCCGTCAGTTCTGGATTGAACATACCAAACGTTGTCGTGCAGTTGCAGAAGAAATGGGTAAGGCACAGGGCGATCCATGTATCATGAACCTTTGGGTGCATGACGGAAGCAAGGATATCACTGTAAACCGTATGAAATATCGTGCGTTGTTGAAAGATTCTTTGGATCAGATTTTCGCTACCGAATATAAGAATATGAAGGATTGTATCGAATCTAAGGTGTTCGGTATCGGTCTGGAAAGCTACACGGTAGGTTCTAACGACTTCTATATCGGTTACGGTGCTTCTCGCAATAAGATGATTACGTTGGATACCGGTCACTTCCACCCGACAGAAAGTGTAGCTGATAAAGTATCTTCATTGTTGCTTTATGTTCCTGAATTGATGTTGCACGTAAGCCGTCCGGTTCGTTGGGATTCAGACCACGTAACTATCATGGATGACCCGACTATGGAACTGTTCAGCGAAATCGTTCGTTGCGGTGCTTTGGACCGTGTACATTATGGTCTTGACTATTTCGACGCATCTATCAACCGTATTGGCGCTTATGTGATTGGTAGCCGTGCAGCACAGAAATGTATGACTCGTGCTTTGCTCGAACCGATTGCGAAGTTGCGTGAATACGAAGCAAACGGACAGGGATTCCAGCGTCTGGCTCTGCTC
Organism: Bacteroides sp. BFG-606; assembly: GCF_024788145.1. Taxonomy (NCBI): domain Bacteria; kingdom Pseudomonadati; phylum Bacteroidota; class Bacteroidia; order Bacteroidales; family Bacteroidaceae; genus Bacteroides; species Bacteroides sp. BFG-606. The sequence goes on from NZ_JANUIL010000001.1 coordinate 2,120,138, forward strand.
GAAGAAGAAAAAGCGCTGCCTTGGAATGCAGTTTGGGATATGTTCTGTTTGAAGAATAATGTTCCTGTAGGTGAAGATTTCATCGCAGAAATCGAAAAGTACGAAGCCGAAGTAACTTCTAAACGATAAGTTATGGATATTTTAATCGGCTTATTGATTATAGCCATCGGTAGCTTTTGCCAGTCCAGTTCTTATGTGCCTATTAAAAAGGTAAAGGAATGGAGCTGGGAAAGCTTCTGGTTAATACAAGGTGTATTTGCCTGGTTAGTGTTCCCGTTCCTGGGTTCACTACTGGGGGTACCCCAGGAAAGTAGTTTGTTCGACTTGTGGGGAGCGGGAGGTGCTGGAATGAGCATCTTTTATGGTATCCTGTGGGGAGTAGGCGGTTTGACTTTCGGACTTTCCATGCGTTATCTGGGGGTTGCGCTGGGACAGAGTATCTCATTGGGTACTTGTGCCGGTTTCGGAACTCTTCTTCCGGCTCTTTTTGCAGGTACAAACTTGTTTGAAGGTAACGGGTTGATTCTTCTGTTGGGTGTTTGCATCACATTGGCGGGTATTGCCGTTATCGGGTATGCCGGTAGCTTGCGTGCACAAAACATGAGTGAAGAAGAAAAACGTGCTGCCGTAAAGGACTTCGCATTGACAAAAGGTTTGCTGGTGGCACTTCTAGCCGGTGTCATGAGTGCTTGTTTTGCTTTGGGACTGGATGCGGGAACACCTATCAAGGAAGCTGCCTTAGCCGGTGGAGTAGAAGGGCTTTATGCCGGACTTCCGGTGATCTTTCTAGTTACATTGGGGGGATTCCTGACAAATGCAGTTTACTGCCTGCAGCAGAATGTAGCGAATAAATCGATGGGTGACTATGCTAAAGGAAAAGTATGGGGCAATAATTTAGTTTTCTGTGCGTTGGCTGGTGTACTATGGTACATGCAGTTCTTCGGACTGGAAATGGGTAAGAGTTTCCTTACGGAAAGTCCGGTATTGCTGGCTTTCTCCTGGTGTATTTTGATGGCATTGAATGTCACATTTAGTAATGTTTGGGGAATTATTCTGAAAGAATGGAAAGGTGTGTCAAACAAGACCATAACTGTGCTGATAGCTGGTCTGATCGTACTTATCTTCTCATTAGTGTTCCCAAATTTGTTTTAAAAAAATCAGGCACGGATTACACGGATTACACAGTTTTTTTATAACTTGCGACAAAATCAGTGTAATCCGTGCCTAATTAAAAAATATATATAGAATGAAATCAATCTTAGAGAATCGTCCGGGACTTGCCAAAGAAGTAAACAAGGTAGCGGAAGTTGCCGGATACTTGTGGCAGAAAGGATGGGCTGAACGTAACGGTGGTAATATCACTGTTAATATCACAGAGTTTGTAGACGATGAAATCCGTCAGATGAAACCGATCAGTGAAGTTAAACCTATCGGTGTAACTCTTCCTTATCTGAAAGGATGTTATTTCTACTGCAAGGGAACTAATAAGCGCATGCGCGATTTGGCCCGTTGGCCAATGGAGAATGGTTCGGTGATCCGTATTCTGGATGACTGTGCCAGCTACGTAATTATTGCGGACGAGGCTGTGGCTCCGACATCGGAATTGCCTTCTCACTTGAGCGTGCATAATGACCTGTTGAGTAAAAACTCTCCTTATAAAGCATCTGTGCATACACACCCGATCGAACTGATTGCCATGACGCATTGCCCGAAGTTTCTGGAAAAAGATGTAGCTACCAATCTGTTGTGGAGTATGATTCCCGAAACAAAGGCATTCTGTCCGCGTGGTTTGGGTATCATTCCTTATAAATTGCCTAGTTCTGTAGAGTTGGCGGAAGCTACCATCAAGGAATTGCAGGATTACGATGTTGTGATGTGGGAGAAACATGGTGTATTTGCAGTAGATTGCGATGCGATGCAGGCGTTCGACCAGATTGATGTACTTAATAAATCGGCTCTCATCTATATTGCAGCGAAAAATATGGGCTTCGAGCCGGATGGTATGAGTCAGGAACAGATGAAAGAAATGACAGTTGCTTTTAATCTCCCTAAATAAAAAAACAATAGCACAACCATGAATCGCATTATTTTAAACGAAACTTCTTACTTCGGTGCCGGATGCCGGAGTGTGATTGCTGTGGAAGCAGCCAGACGTGGCTTTAAGAAAGCCTTTTTTGTAACGGATAAAGACTTGATTAAGTTTGGAGTAGCTGCCGAAATCATTAAAGTATTTGATGAGAACCAGATACCTTACGAACTTTATAGTGATGTAAAAGCCAATCCAACGATTGCAAATGTGCAAAACGGTGTGGCAGCTTACAAAGCTTCCGGAGCTGATTTTATCGTAGCTTTGGGTGGTGGCTCTTCTATCGATACTGCCAAAGGAATCGGTATTGTTGTGAATAACCCGGATTTTGCAGATGTGAAGTCTCTGGAGGGTGTAGCTGATACCAAACACAAAGCTGTACCTACCTTTGCACTGCCTACTACTGCCGGAACGGCTGCCGAGGTAACTATCAATTATGTAATTATTGATGAAGATGCCCGTAAGAAGATGGTTTGCGTAGACCCGAACGACATTCCTGCCGTGGCTATCGTAGACCCTGAACTGATGTACTCAATGCCGAAGGGACTGACTGCCGCTACCGGTATGGATGCTTTGACGCATGCCATCGAAAGTTATATTACTCCGGGTGCTTGGGTAATGAGCGATATGTTCGAATTGAAGGCTATTGAGATGATTGCGCAAAATCTGAAAGCAGCCGTAGACAATGGTAAAGATGTGGCAGCCCGCGAAGCAATGTCGCAGGCACAATATATTGCCGGTATGGGATTCTCGAATGTCGGTTTGGGAATAGTTCACTCAATGGCTCATCCGCTGGGTGCATTCTATGATACTCCTCATGGGGTAGCCAATGCTTTGTTGTTACCGTATGTGATGGAATACAATGCTGAATCTCCGGCAGCTCCGAAATATATCCATATTGCGAAAGCAATGGGAGTGGATACAACCGGAATGAGTGAAGCAGAGGGCGTTAAAGCTGCTATTGAAGCTGTGAAAGCACTTTCTATCAGCATTAATATCCCACAGAAATTGCATGAAATCAATGTGAAAGAAGAAGATATTCCTGCATTGGCTGTAGCTGCTTTCAATGATGTTTGTACAGGTGGAAATCCTCGTCCTACTTCGGTAGCGGATATTGAAGCCTTGTATCATAAAGCATTCTAAATCTCGTCATAGTAAAGTTTGTTTTTATATAAACATCCGGAGATACTTGAAAGTACGCTCCGGATGTTTTTTTATACCCTTGCGTGTGTTTTCTGAAAATAATTCCTATTTTTGTCTGGTTCAATTGCATGAAAACACACTGATATGATCGAGGATAATAGTTTGGGATTAGAATTTAAATATCTGATTGTAAATGACATGGACCGTAAATTCGGCCTGTGGGTAAATACTGTCGGCTATCAGTCTATCCCTCCCGATTCACCTTATCCGTTGAAAGAACATCCCTCCGGTTACTTTTTTAATGCGGAAAAAGGAAGGGTACTTCGCGAATATCAGTTGGTTTATATCACCAAAGGGCGTGGTTTGTTTTCATCCGATTCCACTTCCGAAAAGCAGGTTTGTAAAGGTCGGCTGATGGTGCTGTTTCCCGGTCAATGGCATACTTACCGCCCGTTACGGCAGACTGGTTGGACGGAGTATTATATTGGTTTTGAAGGACCAATGATAGACGCCATCGTGAACGATGCTTTTTTGTCGCAGGAACAGCAAATACTCGAAATTGGTATTAATGAAGAGTTGGTTTCCTTGTTCTCCCGTGCCCTTGCTGTGGCAGAAGCGGATAAGATTTCCGCGCAACAATATCTTTCCGGCATTGTGCTTCACATGATAGGAATGATTCTTTCCGTTTCCAAGAATAAGTTTTTTGAGATGAGTGATGTGGACCAGAAGATAGAGCAGGCTAAAATTATCATGAATGAAAATGTTTCCGGTAATGTGGATCCGGAAGAGTTGGCTATGCGGCTCAACATCAGTTATTCATGGTTCCGACGTGTTTTCAAGGAATATACAGGTTATGCTCCCGCCAAGTATTTTCAGGAATTGAAACTACGTAAGGCCAAACAAATGCTGGTCGGAACTTCCCAATCCGTGAAAGAGATTTCTTTTTTTCTGGGTTTCCAGTCTACCGAATACTTTTTCTCTTTTTTCAAGAAGCGTACAGGGCTGACTCCGTTGGAATATCGTTCGTTCGGACGGGAAGAATGAATAGGGTGAAAGTCTATATCTATCAGTAATTTTGCTCTGATTTTGGGAATATCATAAAAACTGTTACTTTTGTGACGAGATTAATGTGTGCTATAAACCATCATTCTTGATATGCGCGGACAAAGACTATCTAATATCCATTTTTTTATTCTGCTATCTCTTTTTGGATTTGTATTTCCACTCCGGTCACAGGAATACAAGTTCAGAACATTGGGTGTGGAAGATGGATTGTCGCAAATAACGGTGAGCGATATTTGCCAGGATGAGAAATCGCGTATATGGATTGCCACTCTGGACGGGCTGAATTGTTTCGATGGCAATCACATCAAAGTCTTCAACCACTTTCATAACGACTCTATCAGTTATGGTAATTTATATGTGACTCAAATGGTGGAAGACGGTCAGGGAAGTCTTTTCCTGTTGGCTTCTACCGGACTTTTCCAGTTCGACCTTGAAACGGAGAAATATTATATCCTTCCGGTGACTTCTCCCTCCACTCTTGCCAAAGGAAAGACGGGAGTGTGGATTGCAGAAGGAGGGAAACTGTTCTTATACGATAAGAATACCCGCCTCTTGAAACCGATGTATGCCGATTTGCAGCTGCCGGACAGTGGCCCGACGATGGTGGAAGGTTCCGAGGGAAGCCTCTGGATTGCTTTGAAAGAGGGTGGGGTGATGCGTGTAGACACTTGCGGAGCGATGTCACTTCACTTGCCCGGAATTAAAGTGATGAAACTGATAAAAAGTAACGACCAGAATATTTGGATAGGTTCGCAGGATCAGGGCGTTTTCTGTTTTTCACCTCAAGGTGCCATCATACATCACTATGAATACAATGATAAGAGTGTTTACACGGTTCGGGATGATATGGCGAGAGCGTTATGTCAGGACTTGGAAGGGAATATATGGGTAGGCTACAGAAGTGGATTGAGTAAGATTGAAGTGGCTACCGGGAAAATATTCCATTATCAGGCAGATCCTAACCGGGTGGGTGCCATGTCCAATCGTTCGGTGACGTCTCTTTATACAGACAATCAGGGAACTGTTTGGGTGGGGACTTATTGGGGAGGGGTAAATTTCTTCTCTCCGGAATATCAGCATTTTGTGCATTATCATGCTTCGGACACCGGATTGTCTTTTCCCGTGGTCGGTGCTATGGCGGAAGATAAAGCCGGAAATATCTGGATTTGTACGGAAGGAGGCGGATTGGATTTATATCAACCGGAGCAAGGGAAGTTCAAGCATTTTAATACGCATACGGGATATCATTTCAGTACGGACTATCTGAAAGATGTTGTTTTTGATGAGGCTAATAATTGCTTATGGATTGCTGCTGACTTTACCAATAAGGTGAATTGTTTTCATCTTGATAACTATCGGAATGATATCTATAATCTCGAACCGCTTGGAGAAGAAAGTGTAGGAGAAGCCCTGTTTGCTTTGGCAGATACGCCTCGTAAATTGTATGTCGGGACAACATCCGCTATTGTGAGTTTGGATAAACAGACCTTGAAACCGGAGGTGTTGTTTCATCAGAAGGAATTGTTTACACATAACTACAACACCCTATTGCTTGATTCGAAAAACAGATTATGGTTTGCTTCCGATGACGGTTGTGTAGCTTATGTGATTGATGAAAAGCGGTTTGAAACCTATAGGATAAGTTTGAAGAAACGGGTCAGATCTCAAAAAGAGCTGGTCAATGTTATTTATGAAGATCGGAAAGGAAATATTTGGGTAGGGACACATGGAAACGGACTTTTCTTGTTGGATAAGAAAGACCGTTCATTTCATTTGCATACTCCTGAAAGTGCATTGTCAGGAGAAAATATCAGGGTATTGGGTGAAACTCCTTCCGGAAATTTGCTGATTGGTACCGGGCATGGATTGTCAATGCTGGAGCAGAAAGAGGGAAAAGTGATTAACTTCAATTCGAAAACAGGGTTTCCTCTGACTCTTGTGAACCGGAAATCCATGCATGTATCGCGCAATCATGATATTTATATGGGAGGGGCCACCGGACTGGTTACCATTCGTGAAAGTAGTCTGTATTATCCTCCGAAAATATACGATCTGGAGTTGGCGCATTTGTATGTCAACAACAAAGAGATAACAACAGGCGATCAAACCGGTATTTTAAATAAATCCTTTGCCTATACCGACCGGATCAAATTGAATTACTTGCAGAATGTGTTTTCTATCGGCTTCTCGACAGATAATTTTTTGCATATAGGCGGGGGTGAGGTAGAATACCGGTTGATGGGGTATAATGATGAATGGAGCGAGAACCGTTTGGGAAATGATATTACTTATACGAACATCTCTCCGGGCGATTATGTCTTTGAGATCAGGCTGAAGAACTTCCCGGAAGTAATCAGATCGCTGAATATAACGATTACGCCACCTTTCTATGCCACTTGGTGGGCCTATACGATTTATGTATGCGTGATTCTGACTATGCTATTCTTTATCGTGAGAGAATATAGAATCCGTCTGTTCCTGAAAACTTCATTGGATTTTGAACTTCGCGAGAAGCAATACATTGAAGAGATGAATCAATCCAAACTTCGTTTCTTCACGAATATCTCGCATGAAATCAGAACTCCGATCACTCTTATTCTGGGACAGGTTGATCTGTTGCTGAATTCCGGCAAATTGTCTACCTATGCTTATTCAAAACTGTTGAATATACATAAAAATGCAGGTAACCTGAAATCATTGATTACTGAATTGCTTGATTTCCGGAAACAAGAACAGGGACTTTTGAAACTGAAAGTTTCTCAATTTGACTTATATTCTTTGCTCAAAGAGCATTATGTATTGTTCAAGGAGTTGGCTGCTAACAGGAATATTTCGTTTGTTTTGCATGCCGACTGCGAGCAATGCCTTGTGTGGGGAGACCGGATGCAAATACAGAAGGTGGTTAATAACCTGCTGTCTAATGCTTTTAAATATACTTCAGACGGTGGAACTATCCGTATGGAATTGGCTGATGGAACGGAGGAATGTATGTTTTCCGTTTCCGATAATGGTGCGGGAATCTCCGAGGAAGACTACGTTAAGATATTCGAGCGGTTCTATCAGGTTGAGAATATAGGACAGTATGGAGGAACAGGTATCGGACTGGCTTTGAGTCAGGGTATTGTGAAAGCCCATCAGGGGGATATAACAGTAGAAAGTCAGTTGGGAAAAGGCTCTTGTTTTAAGGTCATTTTGAAAAAAGGGGATGCTCACTTTGATTCTTCTGTGACCCGGGTTGAACCGGAGCGGGATAAGGAATATATTTATTATTCGGAAGATAAAGAACTATTGGTTAAGGAGGTGCGGTCAGCCCAGAGTGAAAGCGGGACTACTGACTGTAAGTTACTGGTAATTGATGATAATGAAGAGATCAGAAATATCCTTGTGGATATTTTCTCTCCATTGTACACGGTTGAAACTGCAAGTGATGGCAAGGAAGGATACGGGAAAGTAAAGGTGATGCAGCCCGATCTGGTTATTTCGGATATCATGATGCCCGGAATGCCCGGAACAGAGTTATGTGCCAAGATCAAGAACAATATAGAAACCTGCCATATACCTGTCGTTCTTCTGACTGCCCTTAGTGCTCCCGAACGTGAGTTGGAAGGATTGAGAATTGGAGCGGATATTTATGTGGTGAAGCCATTTAATATGCGGCGGCTGGTGATGCAATGCAATAATCTCATTAATACCCGCAGACTTTTACAGAATAAATATGCCCATCAATTGGATAGCAAGGCGGAGAAGATTGCAACGAACGAACTCGACCAGAAGTTTATCGAACAAGCTACTCAAGTGGTGGAAGATAATATGGAAAATCCCGAATTCAGTGTAGATGCTTTCTCACGGGAGATGGGGGTGGGGCGTACTGTCTTATTTCAGAAGATAAAAGGTATCACGGGAAGTACACCAAATAATTTTATCATGAATCTCCGTCTGAAAAAGGCTGCGTATTTTCTGCTGAATGCTCCGGAGATGAACATTTCGGATATTGCTTACCGGTTAGGATTTGGAAATCCTCAATACTTCAACAAATGTTTTAAAGAACTTTTTGATATAGCTCCTACACAGTATAGGAAATCTCATGATGCCCCTTCCGATCCCTCTGTAAGGTGATTAAAATAAGTCATCTGAATTTTTAGACTAGATAAAACGAACAATTCGATAGGGTGCAATATGCTCAAATGCGATACTTTTGTGGCGTTGGATCATGCCAGCTTGTACTTGAGTTTTCTTTAATTAGGTGTGTCCGCACACACTTTTATTTAGCAGACCGAGTATGATATAATCTTTATTCTAATATAATAATTATTGTATAGTATTATGAAAGACAATCATCCGTGTAATAAATAAAAGATAGCATCTTACGGGAGAGAACCAATGTATTTCTCCTAATTAATTAAGTAGTGAGTAAAACCTTGATAATTAACCAATTTAATTTTATTCTAGTTATGAAAAATTTGCAGAGTAGGACAAAAGTGCGGTTGTTGCAGTCGTTTCTTTTGATTTCCTTGAGTCTCCTTTTCCTTGTCCATCCGGCTTATGCTCAAGGCGGGTTTGCAGTGAAGGGAGTTGTTGTGGATAAAACAGGATTTCCTTTGCCTGGCGCTAACGTGATGGAGAAAGGAACATCTAATGGGACAATTACGGATTTAGATGGTAATTTCTCATTGAATGTTTCAAAGAAGGGAGTTACTTTGACTGTATCATTCATGGGATATACCCCTAAAGAGGTAGTAGTGAAAGATAAAACAATGAATATTACGCTTGAAGAGAACTCTAAGTTACTGGACGAAGTAGTGGTAGTGGGTTACGGTACGATGAAAAAGCGTGATGTGACGGGAGCTATTACTTCCATCTCAAGTGAGGCTATTGAGCAGAAGATGGCTACTAATGTTTTTGAAGCACTGCAAGGTACTACTGCCGGTGTACAGGTAGTGTCAGGTTCGGGACAGCCCGGTGAGTCTTCTTCTATTAAAATTCGTGGTACTTCCACTTTCTCCGCCGAAGGAGTGACTCCTCTTTATATTGTAGATGGTGTGCCTTTGGAAAGTATCGACGGTATCAATACCAATGATATTACTTCTATGGAGATTTTGAAAGATGCTGCTTCTGCAGCTATCTACGGTTCCCGTTCGGCTAACGGTGTGATTATTATCACTACTAAGAGCGGTCAGGAAGGTAAAGCCCGTATTGATATCAAGTATAATCACTCATGGGGTACATTGTCTCATAAGGTGCCACAGGCAAATCGCAAAGAGCGTCTGTTGTACGACCAGTACCGCAAAGAGTATTTTGAAACATACGGCGGAGGTAATCCTGACGAAAGTAGTGATATACTGAATGATCCGTTGAACTCTTTCTTCAATGTAGACAATGATTATCTGGACATGATTACGAGCACTGCGCAGAAAGATCAGGTGGATATCAGCGTAGGTGGCGGTACGAAGAAACTGAAATATTTCATCAATACCGGTTATTATAACGAGAAAGGTATTATTTCCAATACCGGTTTTCAAAGATTAAATACTCGTATCAACTCCGATTATTCACCGACAGACTGGATGAATATGGGTAGCCGTATTTCTTTGACTTATTCTAAGAAGAAAGGTCTGAATGAAGGTACATTATTGAGTGCGGTATTGACTCGTCGCCCTTATTTCAATACTTATTATCCGGATGGCTCTTTGGTTGGAGTGTTTAATGGTCAGAAGAACCCTATTGCACAGGTTAATTATACAACTGACTTTACAGACTCTTATAAGGCGAACTTTTTCCAGTTCTTTGAAATCAAATTCAACAAATATCTGAAGTTCAGAGCCAATATCAATGCCAACTTCTATCTGGACAAGCGCAAAAAACTCGAACCGAGTCTTATCACCGATGAATGGCAGAAACAGAATAAGGGCTATTCTTATAATTACTTGAACTGGAACTGGATGAATGAAGATTTCATCACTTATGCACGTAAGATCAAGGGACATAATTTCAGCGCAATGGTGGGTGTCAGTGCTCAACAATGGCGTTATGAAAATGAAACCTTTGTAGGTTTGAATTCATCCACCGACTTTATTTATACGATGAATGCCTTTGCTGCTAATTTGGATTTGTCTTCTACGGGATCTACCTTGAGCAATCACTCCATGGCTTCTGTCTTTGCACGTGTGACGTATGATTATCTGGGAAAATATCTGTTTACAGCGAATATGCGTCGTGACGGTTCTTCCCGTTTCGCGAAAGAAAACAAATGGGGAAATTTCCCGTCAGTGTCAGTGGGATGGCGTTTCTCTGATGAGAAGTTCATGAAGTTCTCGAAGAAATTCCTGGAAGATGGTAAGATACGTGTAAGTTATGGTATTACGGGTAATGAAGCGATCGGAAACTATGACTATATTTATTCTTATTCTCCGAATTCTATCTATGACGGAGTGGGTGGTGTTATTCCGACTCGTATCGGTAAAGACAACCTGAAATGGGAGGAAACCAAACAGTTCAACCTTGGTTTGGACTTGAATTTCTGGAATAGCCGTTTGACGATTACTGCCGATTACTACGATAAATATACAGACGGTCTGTTGGCAAACTACCAATTGCCTAAAGAATCCGGTTTTGCATATATGAAGACAAACGTCGGTGAGATGAGTAACCGCGGTTTTGAAATTGCCGTTACCGGTGATATTATCCGCACAAAGGACTGGAAGTGGAATGCTTCTTTCAATATCTCCAGAAATATCAACCGCATTGAGAAACTGTCTGAAGGTAAGGCATATATGGAAGGTGATATCTGGTGGATGCAAGAAGGCGGCCGTGTAGGTGACTTCTATGGATTTAAAAGCGCCGGTATCTTTGCTTACGACGAATCGAACGCTTTTACAGATAAATGGGAACAACTGACTCCGGTATTTGAAAATGGTGTATTCCAATATAAGTATTTATTGAATGGAAAGGAATATGCAGGTGATATCCGCCAGAAAACGTTACCGAACGGCAAACCGTTCCGTGGTGGAGATTACAACTGGGAAGAGCCGGAAGGAACTCGTGATGGTGTGATTGATGATAATGACCGTATGGTGATTGGTAATGCCATGCCTGATGTGACCGGTGGTTTGAATACAACCGTGACTTGGAAAAGCGTAAGCTTGTATTTGGGATTCTATTATTCTTTGGGAGGACAGATTTATAACGCTGCCGAACATAATCGTAATATGTTCAAATATACCGGAACCACTCCTTCACCGGAAGTCATTCATAATATGTGGTTGCATCCGGGCGATCAGGCCATCTATCCGCGTCCGTATAACGATGATTTCAACAATGCGCGTATGGGTAACTCGTTCTATTTGGAAGATGCTTCATTTATCCGTTTGCAGAACGTACGTATAGCCTATGATCTTCCTGAAAACTGGATAAAGAAGCTGATGTTGAAGAATATAAACATCTACGCTTTTATAAACAATGCATTGACATGGACCAACTATTCGGGATTCGATCCTGAATTCTCTACAAGTAATCCTTTGCAGGTAGGTAAAGACTCTTATCGTTATCCGAGAAAGAGAGAATATGGTATTGGTTTTTCTGCTAACTTTTAATTGAAAATATCGTATGAAGAATATAAAATATTTTGTTGGAGCTGTATGCCTGGCTCTATCATTGAATAGCTGTTCAGACTTTCTGAATGAGGAACCGGTGAGTGAAATCCCGGCAGGTGACATGTGGCAGACCGCTCGTGATGCTAAGGCAGGTATAAATGAAATCTACGGATTGCTGCGTTCCACTCTACGCGAGAATTATTTTTATTGGGGTGAATTCCGTTCGGATAACGTAGCTCCCGGAGCACCGGTGATGGCCGATCAGGCACGTGTGATTAATAACCTGATGTCTACGGACGAGAAATGTGCGAAATGGACAACCTTGTATCAGATGATTAACCAGACCAATCTGGCCATCAAATATGTTCCTAATATCAGTATGCCCGACGTGGCAGACCGCAACGATTACCTCGGACAAGCGTATGCGCTACGTGCTTTGGCCTACTTCTATGCTATCCGTGTCTGGGGAGACATACCTTTGTTTATAGAACCTACTGAAAAGTATTCGGAGGCTATCTACAAGGAACGTACAGATAAGAATTATATTCTGGAACATGTTATTCTTCCGGATCTGAAGAAAGCGGAGAGTCTGATTAACCGTAACAAGAATTTTGAACGCAAACGTATTTCTATCTGTGGCGTATGGGCTATCATGGCAGACGCCTATATGTGGGCTGAAGAATATAATCTGGCCGATCAGACCATTGATAAGATGGCAACTATTGCTTCCAAGAAAGGCGGTCGCTTTGTGGACTTCGAACCTAACATTGCTACTTGGCATACCATGTTTACGGAAGAGCTGACCAATAAACCGTCTGATGATACACCGGAAAATGATGAATATAACTCCAGAGAGTTTATTTTCCTGGTTCACTTCAACATGGATGAAGTCGGCACGAATGGTTATAGTTATATGTATCAATGGTTCTCCGGTTCAGGAAACCGTGCGGCGGTTATGTCCGACAAGTTTATGAGCATCTTTGATGAAAAGGACATGAAAGGTGATTTGCGCAAAGATTATATGGTGAAGTATTACCAGAATGGAAATGAATTGCGTAAATATATGGCGGGTGATATTAGTAATTCTTTGAATAAGACTTGCGAGGTTGCTTATCCGATCTATCGCTATACAGATATGATGTTGCTTCAAGCAGAAGCTCGTGCTCATCAGGGTAAATGGGGTGAGGCTTTGGAACTGGTGAAATCTGTACGTGACCGTGCCGGATTGAACACGCTGACTGAAAATGATTTTGCTTCAGAAGAAGAAGTCGTTAATTATATTTTGCGTGAACGCCAAGTGGAATTAGCTGGTGAAGGACGTCGCTGGTTTGACTTGGTACGTACCGGAAAGTGGAAAGAAGTGATGAAACCTATCAACGGAATGGAGCAGGACGGTAATGAACTTTTCCCGATCCACTATTCACATATTCTGGAAAATCCGAAGATTGTGCAGAATACGTATTATGGCAATACTAACAACTAAAAAGATAGAAACGATGAAAAAGACAATATTATATAAGGCTCTTTTCTTTTGTTGGGCCATTCTGGCGTTGACCGGTTGTGATCTGGACTTACAAAAGAACTATGACTATGAACCGTCGGTGGATGATCCGTATGTAAAAGTGACAGCGTGGGAATATTTCCAAGATCACAAAGATATGTTCTCGGAGTTGATAGCAGCTATTGAGTATACAGGTCTGAAGGATTATTATACCCAGACTGATAATAAATATACTTTTCTGGCTTTGAATAATACAGGTATGCAGCTGTATCGGGAGAATGAATTTGCAGGTGCGGCATCCATTACAGATTGTGATAAAGAGAAAGTAACGAACATGTTGCTTTATCACATTGTAGACGGTGAATATAGTTCTTATGGACAGTTGCAGGTGGAACCTATGTTCGTATTGACGATGCTGAAAGGAGAGAATGGGCTGATGACAATGTCTGTATGGAAAAACCCATGGCAAGCTGCAGTCGGTAAGATTCTGGTGAATCAGACCGGAAGCAACGGGAAATCTCCACAGCGTCAGGCTAAGACCAGCAACATTCTGCCAACGAATGGTGTGATTCATATATTTGAGAACTATTGCAAATATTCCAAATAACCACAGTTAATTAAAAAGAGAACTAATTATGATTCGTAAAATATATACCTTATTAATATTAGGACTTTGCCTGGGCTTTGCTGCCTGTAGCGATGATAATGATGGTCTGGATCCTAATGCGGCTGCTCCTGTGATTAAATTCCCGATGGAACAACTGGATGTGGATTTAAATAAAGTGGATAATTTGCCGGTAGTGGCTGTCATTAAGTCGCAGGCCGGACTCCGGAGTGTGACAATGAAATTGCAGACGGTAGAGGGAGTGACCGAATATAAAACGGTGACTGAATTCTTTAATCCCAACTCATACAGCTTGTCTGAAAATCTGGAGTACAATGCAAATTACGAAGCCTTTATCATTGAGGCCACCGACAATTTGAATCATGTGACGAGCGGGACTTTACCGATTGCCGTTACCGATGTGATGGAGCGTCCTGTCATTACATTCGATCCGGAAGAGATTGTATATGATGAAATGGATGAGGAACCTGTTATGCCTCGTACTACTTTTAAAATTGTTTCGGAGGCAGGTTTAAAGAAAGTGGAAAGATTCTTAGTTTCTGCTGACGGACAAACATCGAAAGGTGGTGATGTGCTGAATGGTGACAAAACGTTTGAGTATAATGAGTTGATAGAATATAAAGAAGGTGATAAGGGATTTAAAGTGAAAGCTGAAGATATATATGGTAATATCACAATTTCTACTTTGCAGGTGTCGTATAAGACAGTTCCGGTTCCTGTATTGACCTTGGGTAACGAACTTATTTCTACTGATGAGGGAGTGGAAACGGAAGTCCCGATGCATATTGAATCGGTTCGTGGTGTCAGAGAAGTAGTTATTTATCGTGTAGAAAAAGGAATCGAAACGGAAATTTCACGTAAAGAATTTAGTGGTGATAAGAATTTAGATTATACTCCAAAAGTACAGCTTACGGAAGAAACTTCTCAAATCAAAGTTGTTGTATCCGATGGTAGAGAAGGAAAAGATGTGAGTGGAACAGTGAAGACTTATGTTAGTATGGAAGTTGTTGATCTTCAGGTAGGTAGCCAAAAATTAGCGAACGCTGATCCATTTGCTTTGATTTCTTTGAAGGATATGAAGACTTATTCTGTGGATGAGGCTATTGTGAGTGAAGAAAGTGCTAAAAATATCGATATAAAATTCTATGTGGCATCTAATAGTGGAGTGATAACTTTCCGTCTTTACTCTCCGGAAAATGTAGATGGTAAGAATGGAGAATATGCAGGGAGTACAGGTCAGTTAACAGCCTTGAAGAAAATGAATATGACACGTTTTGCTAAATTGCCTAATTTTGATTATGAACAGGCAACTCGTTCGTCTATTGAAGAAGAGTTCGGAAAAGCGACAACAGCCGCTAGGGCAGATGTGAATGTTGGAGATATTATTGGATTTAAGACGGGAGGTTCTTCCAGTGCTGGCGGTGGAAGAATTGGTGTTATTAAAATTGTTGATATATCCGATAAGATGGGTACCGATGCAACAAAACGTATCGCGACGGTTGAAATCAAGTTCCCTAAAAAGAAATAATGCTGGGTAATGCTACGTACCATCTAAAGTATGAATAGAAAACTTCTTTTCGATTAAGACTAAACTTTCATTTCATTAGAAGTAAAGTTATTGTCTATCGGATATAAACTATAAACGGAGCTTTCATTTTTATAAATGCAAGTTGCATTTTTAAAAACAAAGCTTGCAATTATAAAAACAAAGCTTGCGTTTATAGTTTATAAATAAGATAAGGGAAGTTTGCAATGAAAGGAAGTTTGCCATCAATAGAGAACAACTTTTCTATTAATAGGCAAAGTGGAAGTTAACAGGATCTTTCCAGGTGAACCGTAGCGTATACGAAAGATGCGACTGATAACAGGCACGATGATTAAGTAACCATGTGCAATAGCTGAAAGTAATATGAGAAAACATATATATGGGCATTTCCTCTTTTTATCTTTGGTCGGACTGATGCAGTTGACGCTTAGTTGTTCTTCCTCTGACGAAATAGACCCTTTGAAACCGGAAGAGGGAGATACTCCTTTGGAAAAAGAGGAATATACTTTTGTAAATGTGGAGTACCGGAAATGGCAGAACGGAACTTTTCAAGCGTGGACAACGGCAGACTCAAGAGAGACCCGAACCATTGATCGCATGAATTGGTACACTCCTTCTTCGGATTATAGCCGGACTGCCTGGGGAGGACGAATAGGCTTGCAGCCATCTTCAGTAATTGGAAAAGAAGGTTTTTTCCGAGTGGCTAGTTGCGCAGGACGTTCTTATTTGCTCGACCCGGATAATGGAGCCGTTATTATTCATGGAATTCAGCATGTCCGTCCGGGAGAATCTACTGCACATAAGAAGGCTTTCAGCACTCGATATGGTAGTGAAGCACGATGGAGTGAAGAGACAGGTAAACTGATAGCGGACAATCATATAAACTATATTTCGTATGGATCGAACCGCATTGAAGCATTTCCTGCGGCGGTACGCAACAACCTGCTGACACCCAAGACGCAAAAGATTGCTTATGCGGAGAATCTGTATCTGCTTCGTACGTTTATGTGGGATATGAGCAAGAATTTAGGCTATACGTTTGATGATGACAAGTACAATCGCCTGGTTCTTCTTTTCGAACCGACGTTTGCTGCTTACATAGATCATCTTGTACAGGAAAAGACTGCTTTATTTGCCGGTGATAAGCATTTTATCGGTTTCTATCTCGACAATGAACTACCGTTTGCCAGCTATCAGAATGCTGATCCCTTACGAGGGATCGATCTGAAACATTTCCTATCCTTACCCGAACGCTATAAAGCAGCCCGGGAGTATGCAGAAAAGTTTATGCGGGATAACGGCATAGCCTCTGCCGGAGCGATAACCAAGAAAGATCAGGAAGACTTTCGGGGGATGGTTGCCGATCATTATTATCAATTGACTACCGCAGCCGTCAGGAAATATGATAAAGAGCATTTGATTTTGGGAACGCGTCTGCATGATTGGAGCAAATATAATCAGAAAGTAGTGGAAGCGTGTGCCCGTCATTGCGATCTTGTTTCCATCAACTATTATGCGCGTTGGCAACCGGAAACCGATTTTCTGGCAAACCTGAAAACCTGGTGTGGAGCGAAACCTTTTTTAGTTTCGGAATTCTATACGAAAGCAGAAGATGCCAGTTATCAGGGAACTGGATATGCCAATACCGAAGGAGGTGGATGGCTGGTGCATACACAAAAAAATAGAGGTGAGTTTTATCAGAACTTTTGCCTTCGTTTGCTGGAAACCCGAAACTGTGTGGGCTGGGTACACTTTGAGTATAATGACGGCTACGATTCTGATGGAAAAGCTTCCAATAAAGGAGTGGTGTCCATCGAATATGAACCTTATGGATCTTTCCTGTCGCAGATGCGGCAGTTGAATCTTGCAGTTTATTCATTGATCGATTATTATGATAAAAAATCGGTTCAATAGATTAATGGAAACTTTAAAAAGACAAATTGAATATTTAGAATTAAAATAGTTATGACCATGAAGAAGTTTAGTTTATTGGCAATCCTTTTAGGATTTAATATAGCTTTGGGAGCATGTTCCGATGATGATGCCGCTCCTGTAGTACAAGATGAAATCTTTCAACTTCCGGAAAAAGCTTATGTGCTGGCGGAGCAATCCAGACGGGCTATTGTCATCAGAGATGCGGAAACGCATCGCAATATTTGGAGTTGGGATCCTTATACTGCCTGTGTGCCTGCTGCCCAACAGGGTTGGTTTGTCAATCCGAGCGAAGTAAAACCGGTTTTCAATAGACGCTATATCTTAATGACTGCCTCCGGCGGAGCTGTGGCTTTAATCCGTTTGTCGGATCATAAATTAATGTTCTATGCAAATTGCGGACAGAATCCTCACTCCGCGGAGGTATTACCCGATGGAAATATTGTGACGGCAGAATCAAAATCCGGTGAAATCAATACCTTTGTGGTTGACACGGTTAAGGTATTGGGAGCAAAGGCTAATACGGTGAAATTGGGTAATGCGCATAATGTAGTCTGGGATAAGAAGAGATCATATCTTTATGCAACAGCTACCATGACGGGAGGAGTGACTGCATTATTCCGTTTTAAGTATGATGGTAACCGGAGTAATCCGAAGCTGACCAATCAGACTCGTATCTATACATTCAGCAATGAATCGGGCGGGCATGATTTATTTCCGGTATATGGCGAAGAAGATAAATTATGGCTTACTGCGGCTTCGGCTGTTTATAAGTTTGATCTGACTGGTGTTACGGATGCCACGACCAATGAGTCGGCCGAACCGACCTGCGAGAAAGTGTATAGCATAGCCGATATAAAAAGTATCTGCAACGGACCGGATGGAATCCTGATGTTGAAACCGACTGAAGAGTGGTGGGCAGAAGGACTTGTAAATGAGAAGGGAGAAGAACTTTTCAGAATGGACGGAGCCAAGATTTATAAAGGCCGTTGGATGATAGACAATACCTTCAGTTATCCGGAAAAACATGATTTCGTGTTGGGTGAGGACTGATTAAGTATCACGGAAGATTGATAGAGTATATAAGTTGAATAATTAAGTTTGGAACAATGAGGAAGCTTCTTCTATTTTTATTGGTATCTATCGCATTGCCGGCTTTGGCGCAGAATGGAAAGAAAGTGTATGCCGACTTTCACGGTGTACGCTATACCCGGCAGCATGACGGAAAGTTGGGCCGTTGGGAGATGTATGCCAATACGGAGAAATCAAGTACCGGAAGAAAGTCGCTGTGTTATAATGCCGACCTGATAGACAGTGAAGGGCGGCATGAAATAGCGGCAGTGGCTTATCCGCAAGTCGGAATGCAGTCCAATCTCGATCCCGATTATATCGAATATCAGATTTTGTCTGCGAAAGCAGCCAAGATAGATGGATTCTTTATTGAATGGGGATTCAAGCCTCACGAAAATGACATCTTGTTGCGTGAGATGCAGAAAGTGGCGGCGAAGTATGACTTTGAGATCGGGGTAAACTGGTGTGACGGTTGGTTGTATTATGACTGGATTACTAAACTTTATCCGGAAATCAATACCCGTGAGGCAAAGACCGAATACATGGCTAAATGTTACCAATATTTGGTAGATAGCGTCTTTACCGCTCCTACAGCTCCTATGGTGAAGGGAATGCCTGTCTTTTATCATTTCGGTCCCGGAGCGAAGGTGGATGAATATAAGAAAGTATTATCACTGGCGAAGTTACCGCAAGGAATGAAGCAACCGGTTGCTTTACGCCGTTGGGCGGATTGGGGAAAACTGGAAAACGATAAATATATCCCCGTCACTCGTAGCGATGAAATGGATGCTTGGAAAGAAGTGGGAGAAATTCCGACTGCATGGCTTCCTGCCCGTGTCCGTACAAGAGATCAGGCACATGCCGAATGGGATAATTACGCCACACAGGATGATGTTATCGAGTTTATGAAACCTTTCCGCGATTCTATCTGGCATAGTAACAATCCTGCATATACAATAAAGTCGGGATTTGCCATGCCGGGGATGGATAACCGGGGGTGTGCAGGCTGGGGACGCGGACACTTCTATTATATTCCTCGCAACAATGGAGAAACCTACCAAAGTATGTGGAAGTTCTGTATGGCGGAGAAAGACAGCTTGGATATGATGTTTATTGCTTCGTGGAGCGACTATACCGAAGGACACGAAATAGAGCCAACCATTGAAAACGGCGACCGCGAATTGCGTACTACTTTAAAATATGCGGCAGAGTTCAAAGGTGAACAGGCGGATGAACGTGGATTAACCTTGCCTTTGATGCTTTTCCGTTTGCGAAAAGAAGCCCGTTTCTTGGAAAAGACAAAGATGGACGTATCCGGTTGTCATCGTTCCCTCGATAAAGCAGCATTGTTAATCAGCCAGGGACGTTATCCGGTGGCGATAGGTTTGTTGTCGCAAATAGAAAATGATGTCAAGACGGCAAAGTCGGCTTTAACGGTTGAGATGATGCGTTTGCGTGAGTCGGACATGAAGATTCAGGGAAAGCGGAAATCCGGTGGCTACAGTGCCGAAGAGACTCTCTCTATCTCTTTGCCTAAAGAGTTGGTTTCCAAACTACAAATGAATAACTATGTAGGATATCTCTATTTTGAGTATCTGGACAAAGGAAATGAATCTCTTTTTATACGTTCGTCTACGCTGCGTGAACCGAAAGAGCCGTTTAAAATTGTATCCCGGATACGTACCGACAATACGGGCGAGTGGAAAAGCGCAAAAGTAGAATTGTATAAGGATAATATCGTGAATGGATTCAATATGCCTACTTTTTATTTAAAAGGAAATGTCGTAGTCCGTAATTTGTCATTGGGTTATACGATCTACACAGTCAAATAAATGCATGGATGAAGAGCTTAAATAATTGGTTATTAGTTTTATCGGTACTATCCTACTTCGGCTGTTCCTCTCCGGTTCATGAGGATGGCAGAGGATGTGCTTTCGTATCTGACAGTATTCAATATCGGGTTGAGTTTATGTCGGCGGGATGCGTACGGATTTTGTCTTTTCCCCAAGGTGATACGTTGATAACAAAAAGATTGGTGGTCGATGCGGAAAAGCCGGCTTTCAAAGACTATAAATGGGAAGATACGGGACAGAAGCTGTTCTTTCGCACCCGTGAACTTTCCGTAGCTTTTGATAAGGCAGATGCGGCTTTCACTTTTCAGGAAATATCCACAGGTAAGTTGTTACTAAAAGAGAAAGGGGATGGAAAGGCACGGAACTTTAAACGTTCGGTTGCCGGAGGTGAGCAATGTCTCGAAGTCACTCAATGCTTTGTTCCTACCGAGGATGAGGCTATTTACGGGTTGGGGCAGTATCAGAACGGAATCATGAACTATCGGGGGAAATCCGTACTTCTGTTGCAGGCCAATATGGATATTGTCAATCCGTTCCTTATTTCGACCAACGGATACGGTGTCTTATGGGATAATTATTCTTCTACGAAGTTTGAAGATACGAAGGAGGGCTACTCGTTTACTTCCGAAGTAGGTGATGCTTCCGACTATTATTTTGTCTATGGCAAGGATATGGACGAAGTTGTTGCCGGTTATCGGGAATTGACGGGGGACGTGCCGATGTTTGGAAAATGGGTATATGGCTTCTGGCAGTCCAAAGAGCGTTATAAGTCGTTCGATGAATTGAAGGCAGTCGTTAAAGAATACCGTAAACGGGAAATTCCGTTGGATAACATTGTGCAGGACTGGGAATATTGGGGAGACAAACCTCATTGGAACAGCCTGACTTTCCATCCGGCAAACTTTAATCATCCCCGTCAGGTTATTGATGAACTGCATCAACAGGACCATGTTCATTTTATGCTTTCCGTATGGCCCGGATTCGGACCGGAAACGGCTGTCTATCAGTCTTTGGATTCTATCGGTGCATTGTTTAGTGAACCTACATGGGCAGGTTATAAGGTTTTTGATGCCTATAATCCTGCTGCACGGGATATCTTCTGGCAATACCTCAAGAAAGGACTCTATGATATGGGCGTGGATGCCTGGTGGATGGATGCAACGGAACCTTCTTTCCGGGACGGATTCACACAGTTGAAACAGGAAGAAAAGACCAAATCGGCAGGTAATACTTATCTGGGTAGCTTCCACCGTTATCTGAACACCTATTCTTTAGAGATGCTGAAAGATTTCTATCAACGCCTACGAGCCGAAAGCGATCAGAAACGAATATTTATCCTGACTCGTTCCGCCTTTGCCTCGCAACAACATTATGGTACGGCTGTCTGGTCGGGTGACGTTTCGGCTTCATGGGAGAATATGCACAAACAACTGGTTGCCGGCTTAAACTTGTCTATGTCCGGTATTCCGTATTGGACTTCCGATACGGGAGGATTCTTCGTCACAGAACGGGATGCGAAATATCCCGACGGACTGAAAAGTAATGATTATAAAGAGTTGTATTCCCGTTGGTTCCAGTTTAGCGCATTTACTCCTATCTTCCGTGCTCACGGTACGAACGTGCCGCGTGAAATTTGGCAATTCGGTGAAAAGGGGACATTATTTTATGATAATCAGGTGAAATATATCCATCTGCGCTACCGTCTGTTGCCTTACATTTACTCAATGTCTCATCAGGTAACTGCCAATAACTATACCATGTTGAGAGGCTTGGCAATGGATTTCACGACAGATACCCGGACTTTTGATATTGATAATGCCTATATGTTCGGTACTTCCTTATTGGTGCGTCCGGTATTTCGTCCGCAATCGGAAGAAAAGAACATCAGCATTTATCTGCCGGAACACAGCGGTAAATATTGGTATGACTTCTGGACCGGAGAAGCTTTTGAAGGAGGAAGAGAACAAATGCAGACAAGTATCCTCGATATACTTCCGCTCTATGTGAAGGCAGGTTCTATCTTGCCTTTGGCAGAAGTAAAACAATATGCGATGGAATATCCCGACCGTGAATTGGAACTGCGTATCTATGGAGGAGCGGACGCTTCTTTTTTATGGTATGAGGATGAAGGTGATTCCTACCGCTATGAAGAGGGTGTATGTTCGAAAGTGCCGGTGCGATGGGAAGATTCGGAACGGACATTGACTATTGGCCTGCGTGAGGGAACTTATCCCGGTATGCCGGAACAAATAAAAGTGCATATGAAATTATATCTGCCTGAAGGTGCTGCTTTTGAGAGTAAAGAGTGTGTCTACACAGGTAGAGAGGTAAAAATAAAGTTTTAATTAGATGCATATATCGATTATGAAGAAGTTTTTCTATATCTTTATTCTATTGCTTATTGTGGGATGGGCGCAGGCGCAACAACGCGTGGTATACACAATCAACGACGGATGGAAATTTACAAAAGGATCTCCGTTTGAAGCACAGCTGGCCGGCTGTGACGACTCTTCTTGGGAGACGGTCAATATACCTCACACATGGAATAATAAAGATGCCGACGACGAAACTCCGGGATTTTATCGGGGGCCGGCTTGGTATCGGAAACAATTATTTGTAGACAAAAGCCAGGAAGGACGTCAGGCAGTGATCTATTTTGAAGGAGCCAATCAGGAAGTGCAATGCTATCTGAACGGTCAGTTCGTGGGAGAGCACAAAGGAGGGTATACCCGTTTCTGTTTTGACATTACTTCCCATTTGCGTTATGGACAGGAAAACCTGTTTGCCATTTATGTGAACAATGTCTATAACCCGAATATCCCGCCTCTGTCTGCCGATTTTACTTTCTTTGGCGGTATCTACCGGGATGTCTATCTGCAGTTTATGAATCCGGTGCACATTGCAACGAATGATTATGCTTCGTCAGGAGTTTATATCCGTACCCCCGAAGTGAACAACTCCGCAGCCTCGATAGAAATCACTACGTTACTGACGAATAATACACTCCAACCTGCTGAAATCAGGGTGGAAAATATAATCTGCGATGCGGATGGCAGGGAAGTGAAAAAGACTCATGCGGAAGTAAAGCTGGCATCCGGCGAAACAAAGACGGACATCTCTAAAAAGATAAAAATTGATTCTCCCCGTTTGTGGGATATAGACGATCCCTATCGGTATATGGTATATACGCGTATTCTTGATAAGAAAAAGGGCGCTTTACTGGATGAAGTGGTGAATCCGTTAGGTTTGCGCTGGTTCAAGTTTGATTCGGAAAAAGGCTTTTTCCTGAATGGCAAAGGACGTAAACTGATCGGAACTGCCCGGCATCAGGATTATTTTCAGAAGGGAAATGCCTTGCGCGACGAGTTGCATGTACAGGATGTATTGCTGTTGAAAGAGATGGGAGGGAACTTCCTGCGTGTGTCACATTATCCCCAAGATCCTGTAATCATGGAAATGTGCGATAAACTGGGTATTGTGACTTCGGTTGAAATCCCCGTTGTCAATGCTGTTACGGAAACCGAAGAGTTTCTGCAGAACTCCGTTGAGATGGCTAAAGAAATGGTGCGTCAGGACTTCAACCGCCCTTCTGTTATGATTTGGGGTTATATGAATGAGATTTTCCTGCGTCGCCCTTATACCGAAGGCAAGCAATTGGAAAATTATTACCGCTTTACTGAAAAAGTAGCCCGTGCCTTGGAGGCGACCATCCGAGAAGAAGATCCTTCCAGATATACCATGATGGCTTATCATAATATGCCTCAATATTACGAAGACGCCCATCTGACCGAGATACCGATGATTCAGGGATGGAACCTGTATCAAGGCTGGTATGAACCGGATATCAATGAGTTTCAGCGTTTGCTCGATCGTGCCCATAAGGTATACAAAGGAAAAGTACTGATGGTTACGGAATATGGACCGGGAGTAGATCCGAGACTTCATTCCTACCAGTCGGAACGTTTCGACTTCTCACAGGAATACGGTCTGGTATATCATAAACATTATCTCCGTGAAATGATGAAACGTCCGTTTATAGCCGGTTCCAGTCTGTGGAATCTGAATGATTTTTATTCCGAATCCCGTGTAGATGCTGTTCCTCATGTAAACAATAAAGGAGTTGTCGGATTAGACAGGGAGAAGAAAGATGTCTATTGGTTCTATAAGACAGCTTTGTCACGTCGTCCGATACTTGTTATAGGTAATCGGGAGTGGAAAAGCCGTGGGGGAGTGGTGAATACTGCACAGAAAGAGTGTATTCAGTCTGTCCCTGTATTCTCTAATGCGGAAGAAGTTGAGCTGTTTGTGAACAACAAGAGTCTGGGAAAGAAAAAGGTAGAAGATAATTATGCTTTGTTCGACGTGCCGTTCGTTGGTGGAGAGAATCTGCTGGAAGCTGTTGCTATGGCTAGTGGTCATAAATTGCGTGATATGCTCCGGATTCAGTTCCAGTTGGTAGGTTCACAATTGAAAGATGAAGCTGTGTCATTCACGGAAATCAATGTAATGTTAGGTTCTCCAAGATATTTTGAAGACCGTTCGGCAAATGTAGCATGGATTCCCGAACAGGAGTATAAGCCCGGTAGCTGGGGATTTGTTGGCGGAACTTCTTATCGCCGCAAAACAGGGTTCGGCAGTATGCTTGGCTCGGATATTGATATTCACGGAACAGACATGAATCCGGTTTTCCAGACCCAACGTGTCGGAATAAAATCTTTTAAAGCTGATGTACCGGATGGAGAATATTCCGTATATTTGTACTGGGCAGAACTGGAGTCGGACAAAGAGCGGGAAGCATTGGTTTATAACTTGGGAGCTGACTCGGAACAGACATTTGCCGGAAACCGCAGCTTCGGAATTTCAATCAATGGAACAACCGTTTCAGATGATTTTAACGTAGCCCGCGATTACGGATATGCCCGTGCTGTTATCAAGAAGTTTGTGATAACAGTGAAGGATGGAAAAGGATTGAGTGTCGATTTCCATAAAAAGGAGGGAGAACCAATTCTGAATGCTATCCGTATTTATAGAAACTATTAATTATAAATGCTATCAATATGCTTAGGTCTATTTATTTACTGTCTTTTCTCCTCCTGCAATCCTTGTTTGCTTTTGCCGGGAATGTAAAGGAGAGTGTTCCGTCCTCTTTAGATTTGTATGTATGCATCGGACAATCCAACATGGCGGGGCGTGCAACATTAACTCCGGAAGTCATGGATACCCTTCAAAATGTGTATCTGTTGAATGATAAGGGGAATTTTGAACCGGCAGTAAATCCCCTCAATCGTTATTCAACAGTCCGGAAAGATTTGTCTATGCAACGCTTGGGACCAGCTTATGGTTTTGCCAAAGAATTGACGCGGAAAACGAAACGCCCTATCGGACTGGTAGTAAATGCACGTGGTGGTTCTTCTATCAACTCTTGGCTAAAAGGAAGTAAAGACGGATATTATGAAGAAGCACTCTCCCGGATTCGGATTGCGATGAAACAGGGAGGTGCTTTAAAAGCAATCCTTTGGCATCAGGGAGAAGCCGACTGCTCCAATCCGGAAGCGTATAAACAAAAACTGATTTCTTTGGTGAAAGACCTGCGGGAAGATTTGAATCTGCCGGAACTGCCGATTGTTGTAGGACAGATTTCTCAATGGAACTGGACGAAAAGAGAAGCAGGTACAGTCCCCTTTAATCAGATGATTAAAAAAGTTTCTTCTTTTATTCCCCATTCCGATTGGGTATCATCGAAAGGATTGGGATGGTATAAAGATGAGAAGGACCCTCATTTTAATACGGAAGCACAATTGTTATTAGGGAAACGTTATGCAAAAAAGGTACTGAAGTTCTATAAGCATCCATAGAATACCCTTTTTCGAAAGAATACAAAAGCCGGCTGATTCCTCATGAATCAGCCGGCTTTTGTATGGTGAATAACTAAATACTGCCTTGTTGATAGAAAATGACTATATGTAGTTAATTATCTTGTTATAAACAAATTAACCTGTTAATAACTTTGTTAATATCCTTGTTGATAACTGAAATGGGGTTGTGAATAAAGGGCTCAGTTGGAAATCTTGGGGGATTACCCATTCTTAATTTCTGCTATGCATATACTTTAGCTAATCTAAAGAGGAAGAATCTCATATCTGCGACTCCTCTGAAGGAGGCTCTGAAAGCTTTTATTTTCGCATTAAAAGCTTCAGCTGCCGCATTGGTACTTCTGTTGACAAAGAAGTTTAATATCCTTTCATAATGATTCTCAATAGAGTTTGCTACGGTTGCAAACGTTTCATAGCCATACTCTTCTATTTTACTATACCATAAAGCTAATTTAGCTCTTGCTACATCTTTATCATAGTTTGTGGAAAATATCTTTCCCAAGTGTAAAGAATAATAATACACCTGCTTGATATCATCAAATTGTTTGAATAATATTTCAGCTCTAATCTTCTGGCTTTTAGTCCATTTATCAGGTGCTTTAAATAGTAAATATCTACTTCTTGCTAGTAACTGCCTAAGCGTGTCTCCATTTTTAAAAGTCTCCGGTTCATAAGCTACTCCTTGTTCCTTTGCAGCTTTTATTGCCTTGTTCTCATCTTTCATTACCTGCCACCGATAAGTAATACGCAACTCCTGTACGGCTTCGTATACGAGTTTCTGGACATGAAATCTATCGATAACCTGCATGGCGCGTGGAAAACAAGTTTTAGCAATCTTCTGCATACTTCCTGCCATATCCAATGTGATTTCTTTGACCTGATTACGTTGTTCTTTAGGAATCTTCATTAAGATAGCTATAATATCTTCGGCCTTTGTTCCTTGGACTACGGCAATGATTGAACCTTTACGGCCTCGTTTATCCCTGTTGAGTAAGATGGTATAAAGTTCACCTTTACTTAGCGCCGTCTCATCGATACATAGATTATAACCTATATTTTTAGGGTAAAGAATATGGTCTTGGGCATGCTCTTTTTGATTCCAACTCTGATAATCACTCAAATGGTCCTTATATTGATTTTGAAGCTGTTTGCCGTCCATGCAGTAATGCTCGGCCAGACTTTGACAGCTAACGGCATGATTATCTAAGTAATTCTTTTAAAAAAGCACCGAACTCAGCTGTGATGCGAGTACCGGTGGCTACTAAATTCCAGTCACGACTATAAGTCTGACCGGTTGAAGGATCTTCCCAACGACGACGTTTGATACGCAAGTAAACGGCTTTGCCGCGAATAGGAAAATCCTGAACTTCTATCTCAGGAAAAAAGCCTTTCGAATGAAGGGATAAATGGGACAGTTCAGAAGAAATAACCGGGGTTTCTTCTAAAAAGAGAATAAAGCAGGTCTCTTGAGAAAGGCTATCAACAACGGTGAAGTACTCAAGGATACCGGAAGGCAGAAATAGGCTTAAAATATCAGCCGGAAGAAGTGGAGTTTTAGAGTTCGTTTTCATAATGCAAAAATAAGCATTTTAACCAAATCCCCCAAGAATTACAACTGATCCGAATAAAGTCTGTACAGGAGAGTCGTCATAAAAAAGAAGAACCGCATTTTTGCGATTCTTCTTTTCTTTAGTTGCGGAGATCCGACTCGAACGAATGACCTTTGGGTTATGAGCCCAACGAGCTACCAACTGCTCCACTCCGCGATGTTTAACGGGTGCAAAGGTACGGCTTTTTTTGAAACAAACAAATATATTGCTGAATATTTTTCGAATAAATCTTCACTTTTTTCTTATTAGGTTGAGAATGAGCGAAATAATGATGAAACTTTTTCTTAGCACCTATTAATATACAAATGTTAATATTCTCTCTATTTTCTTGTATGGTCTAAAGAAAAGAATTACTTTTGCTCAAAATATTCAGCAATGTGCAATTTGTAACCTATGACCGTATCCAAGACAAAAGCCAAATTAGTAGATGTAGCCCGTCAGCTTTTTGCGAAGATGGGAGTAGAAAACACAACTATGAACGATATCGCTCTTGCTTCTAAAAAAGGTAGACGAACACTCTATACTTATTTCAAAAGCAAGGACGAAATTTATTTGGCTGTTGTGGAGTCGGAATTGGATATTCTGTCGGATATGATGAAGCGGGTAGCCGAGAAAAACATCTCACCGGACGAGAAATTGCTGGAGATGATATATACCCGGTTGGACGCGGTAAAAGAGGTAGTCTATCGAAACGGAACACTGCGTGCTTATTTCTTCCGTGATATATGGCGGGTAGAGAAAGTCCGCAAGAAGTTTGATGCAAAGGAAGTCCAGCTTTTTAAAGCCGTTCTCCTGGAAGGACAGGCAAAAGGAGTTTTTCATATTGACGATGTGGAGATGACTGCCGACTTGATTCATTATTGTGTGAAAGGAATTGAAGTTCCTTATATCCGTGGTCATATAGGCGCGCATCTGGATGAAGATACAAGAAATAAATATGTGTCCAACATCGTGTTTGGCGCACTGCATAGAACAGAAATTTAATTAAATAACTTTTAGTATGGGATTATTAGACGGAAAAACAGCCATTGTAACCGGTGCTGCTCGCGGTATTGGTAAGGCTATCGCTCTTAAGTTTGCCGCCGAAGGTGCAAACATCGCATTTACTGACCTTGTCATTGACGAAAATGCAGAAAATACAGCTAAAGAACTTGAAGCAATGGGCGTGAAAGCCAAAGGCTATGCATCTAACGCTGCTAACTTTGAAGATACTGCAAAGGTCGTAGAAGAAATCCACAAGGACTTTGGACGGATCGATATATTGGTAAACAATGCCGGTATCACTCGTGACGGTTTGATGATGCGCATGAGCGAACAGCAATGGGATATGGTGATCAACGTGAACCTGAAGTCGGCGTTTAACTTCATTCATGCTTGTACACCTGTCATGATGCGTCAGAAAGCCGGTAGCATTATCAATATGGCATCTGTTGTAGGTGTTCACGGAAATGCAGGACAGGCTAACTATGCTGCTTCCAAAGCAGGTATGATTGCATTGGCTAAGTCTATCGCACAGGAGTTGGGTTCTCGCGGCATCCGTGCCAACGCTATCGCTCCGGGATTCATCCTGACAGACATGACAGCTGCTCTTTCTGATGAAGTAAGAGCTGAATGGGCAAAGAAAATACCTTTGCGTCGTGGTGGTACTCCTGAAGATGTGGCAAACATCGCTACCTTCCTTGCTTCTGATATGTCATCTTATGTATCGGGCCAGGTGATTCAGGTAGATGGTGGTATGAATATGTAATCGAACAGAATGACTGTTGTATACGAAGACAACCATATCATTGTAGTCAATAAGACCGCTTCCGAGATTGTCCAGGCAGACAAGACGGGTGATACGCCGCTTTCGGAGACTGTGAAACAGTATCTGAAAGAGAAGTATCAGAAACCCGGAAATGTTTTCCTCGGTGTGACACACCGGTTGGACCGCCCCGTAAGCGGTCTTGTTATTTTTGCCAAAACGAGTAAAGCGCTTACACGACTCAACGAGATGTTTCGCACCAGTGAGGTGAAAAAGACTTATTGGGCGGTTGTGAAAAATGAACCGGAAGAACCGGAAGGCGAACTGATACATTTTCTTGTGCGTAATGAAAAGCAAAATAAAAGTTATGCATATGATAAGGAAGTTCCGAACAGTAAGAAAGCGATTTTGCATTACCGGTTGATCGGTCGTTCGGAGAATTACTATTTGCTCGAAGTTGATTTGAAGACCGGACGTCATCATCAGATTCGTTGTCAGTTGGCCAAAATGGGATGTCCTATCAAAGGAGATTTGAAATATGGTTCTCCACGCTCCAATCCGGATGGGAGCATTTGTCTGCACGCCCGGAGAGTGCGATTCATACATCCTGTTTCCAAAGAGCTGATAGAGCTTGAAGCTCCCCTTCCCGAAGGGAATTTATGGAAAGGATTCATCATAGATTAACACGGATTTCTATAATAAATTTAAGCACGGATTTCACGGATTGGCGCTGTTGCTTTACAATTCATTATTCTAAAAAACATGGAATCTGTACCTAATAATATACGATTGTTTAGCAAGAGTGCTTGGTATACAGCTTTTTCTATGGAAATTCGGGTAAGTCTGTGATTGGAACTCTTGCCAAAAGAGTAAACTTGCCTGCCATTTTTCTAGTAAACTCCAGCGACATTTAGTAAATTCCTGAATAGGTAGTATATTTGCATCATTCGCTAATTGTTATTATCAATCATACCAAAGAAGAATACGAATGAAAGCATTTAAACTACTTGCATTGACTTCCTGCTTCTTGTTTGCAGCGGGAAATGGAGTTGCGCAACGGGACTATTCAAAAAGTGAAGGATTATTGCAGTACGTCGATCCGTATATCGGATCCGGTTATCATGGACACGTTTTTGTTGGGACGAGTGTTCCGTATGGAATGGTGCAGCTGGGCCCTACTAACATCCATAAAGGTTGGGACTGGTGTTCGGGTTATCATTATTCCGATAGCATCTTAATCGGTTTTTCACATACCCATTTGAGCGGTACGGGCTGTACTGACTTATGTGATATTCTCATCATGCCATTGAATGAAATCCGTACGCCTAGAGGTAATCAGGATGATATACGAGATGGCTATGCTTCCGGATATTCCCATACGAATGAAATTGCCCGTCCCGAATATTACTCTTTGCTTCTCGACCGTTACAATATCAAAGCTGAGCTGACAGCTACAGATCGTGTAGGCTTCCATCGTTATACTTATCCTGAAGGAAAACCGGCTTCCATATTGATCGACTTACGTGAAGGGAACGGCTCGAATGCTTACGACAGTTATATCCGTAAAGTAGATGATTATACAGTAGAGGGGTATCGTTATGTGAGAGGCTGGAGTCCTTCCCGCAAAGTTTA
Source organism: Bacteroides sp. BFG-606 (assembly GCF_024788145.1). Taxonomy (NCBI): domain Bacteria; kingdom Pseudomonadati; phylum Bacteroidota; class Bacteroidia; order Bacteroidales; family Bacteroidaceae; genus Bacteroides; species Bacteroides sp. BFG-606. Next base: position 2,151,408 of record NZ_JANUIL010000001.1, read on the forward strand.
TTTTGTGTTGAAAAGTGATAAGAAGATAGAGCAGTTTACTGCCTATGACGATAATACCCCGAAACCTTGGGGGCAACTGAAAGTGGCATCAGTGAAGAGTGTCCTCACTTTTGGTAACGTGAAAGAAGTGAAGATAAAAGTCGCTCTTTCTTCTGTCAGCTGTGACAATGCGGCGATGAATCTGCAAGCCGAACTTACCCACTGGGATTTTGACAAAGTAGTGGATAGGAGTGCCGCCCGATGGAACAAGCAACTGGAGAAGATGACAGTAGAAACCGACGATGAGGCTTCCAGACGTGTGTTCTATACCGCACACTATCATACCATGATTGCCCCTACACTTTTTTGTGATGTGAATGGAGAATATAGGGGAATGAACGACATGATTTACACGGATCCGAAGAAAGCCAACTATACAACTCTTTCTTTATGGGATACCTACCGTGCATTGAATCCTCTGATGACTATCACCCAACCTGAAATGGTGGACCATGTAGTCAATTCGATGATTTCCATCTATCGTCAGCAGGATAAACTCCCCATCTGGCCTTTGATGAGCGGCGAAACCAATCAGATGCCAGGCTATAGCTCCGTGCCGGTGATTGCCGATGCGTATCTGAAAGGATTTATCGGTTTCGATGCGGAAGAAGCATGGCAGGCTATGAAAGCTACGGCTACTTACGAGAAACAAAAGGGAGTACCCTATGTGGTAGAAAAAGGATATATTCCTGCCGACAAAATCCATGAGGCGACTTCGATAGCAATGGAATATGCGGTGGACGATTGGGGAATTGCTGCTATGGCATATAAGATGGGAAAGGCCGAAGATGCTGAAACATTCTCGAAACGTGCTCATTATTATAAGAACTATTTTGATTCTTCCATCCATTTTATCCGCCCGAAATTGGAAGACGGCTCTTGGCGTACTCCTTACGATCCGGCACGTTCCATCCATACTGTCGGAGATTTCTGTGAAGGAAACGGATGGCAATATACTTTCTTTGCTCCACAAGATCCGTATGGACTGATTGCCTTGTTTGGCGGTGACAAACCCTTTGCGACGAAGCTTGATAGTTTCTTTACCAACACCGACAGTATGGGCGAAGGAGCATCGAGCGATATAACCGGATTGATCGGACAATATGCGCACGGAAATGAACCGAGCCACCATGTTGCTTACCTTTATGCGTATGCCGGTGAACAATGGAAAACGGCGGAAAAGGTCCGTTTCATCATGAGTGATTTTTATACAGACCAACCGGATGGTATTATCGGCAATGAAGATTGTGGACAAATGTCAGCTTGGTATCTGCTTTCATCCATGGGACTCTATCAGGTGAACCCGTCGGATGGTGTATTTGTTTTCGGTAGCCCCTGTTTTAAGAAAGTAGAAATGAAGGTACGTGGTGGTAATACTTTTACTGTAGAAGCACCAAATAACAGCAAAGAAAATATCTATATCCAGAAAGTGTATTTAAATGGCAAGCCTTATGATAAGAGTTATATCACTTATCAGGATATAATAAATGGCAGCACATTGAAGTTTGTAATGGGGAAAAAGCCTAATAAGAATTTTGGTAAGGCTCCGGCAAACAGACCGGTTGTTTTGAATAAGATAAATAGATGAAAGACAGCTTATAAAAGATAAGTCCTTATTGAAAGGAGGGAAAAGTCTCCGGCAATGAAAGAATAAAGTTAGTTCCCGAGTATTAATTCAGTTTTCAATAGGTATTGTAAAGCTTTCCGGTTGTAACATTTAGTTCAGCTTCGGAAAGCTTTATTTTATACACTAAAAACGGCTGAAAAGTAAATCCTTACAGGAACTTACCGTTTTCAGCCGTTTGAGAGGATGTAGTTTTAAGAAATAAGTTAGTCGTGATTACTTTCTTTCTTTTAAAGGAGGATGTAATCCGTGTCTGAATGATTATATAAACTACTTGTGTGCATATACTTAATTATGGCAGCGGATCAGCTTTTGCCGGCCGTTTCGGATCATAAACGGCTACTCCTACTTTGGAGTCGGCACAGCCATAATACAAATACCATTTGTTTTTGAAATAGACCATTCCTTCGATAAATACGGTTCCGTCCACATATTGTCCACTCTTTTCGAAGCTATCCATCGGGCGGAAAAACGGTTCGTCGAGACGGGTGATAAAGCGGGTAGGATCTTTGGCGTCGAAGAGCGCTTGTCCGGCAGCATAAACATTGGCAGTATAACGTTTGTCACCTCTTCCTGAATGATTCTTACCATTGTAAAGAAGGACGATTCCTTTCGGAGTGTAGATGGCCGGTGGTCCACATTCGGTGAGATGGCTGTCAAAGTAGCCGTCACGGGGAGAAAACAGCTTCTTCAGGGAGCCGTCAATGTTGACAATCGGAGTCCAATGGATTAAATCATCAGAAGTAGCCGCAAATACGTGTTCTTCGCCCCAGTACATAAAGTATTTTCCGTTGATTTTCTTGATAACCTGTTTGCCTTTGACAACCTCCGTCAGGATAGAGCCGGATTTACAGCCCAGATTAAAGAACTTTCCGTTGTATGCCGTGGCAAAAGCAGGCCCATGCTTTGTCCAATCTTTTAGATTGCGGGAGGTCGCTACTGCCAGCCGAGGCACATGGCGGTTCCATTGGGTGTACATCATTACATAAAGTCCGTCATCGGTTACAGCAATCCGTGGATCTTCACAGCCGCCGGGCCATTCCAATTCTTTTTGTGAATCGTCATCCGGATAGAATACAGGAGTCTTTTCCCGTTGGAAATGTGTGCCATCAGTAGAGGTTGCATAACCGAGGCGTGAAGTACGGCGTCCGATGCCGACCCCTGATTTATCCTCTGCACGGTATAACACGACAATCTCTCCATTGTAGATTGTAGCTGCCGGATTGAATGTATCATTCGATTCCCATGCAATGGAGTCTTTTGTGAGCGGACAATAAAATTGGGTGTTTTCGATGGGGGATATTACCGGATTTACGCTCTTCGGACGTTCGAAACCACCGAAAGCCCAATCGGGTAACTGGTTCTCTTTATGATTGGAAGACTGGCCGTTGGCAGCACAAGTCATCACTGTCGTAGCAAGTAAGAATAAAAAAGTTGATTTCATATTGTCTATATTATATGGGTTGTTTATTTTCAGGAGTCATATAACTCTCTACATATAAATTGAAAAATGAATAAAATGCTGTCATCTGTCACCTGATTGGATATAAATTATTGATCCTGAAAATATTACGGTGTGACAGCATGGTGTGATGGCAAGGTGACGGCATGGTGTGCTGTCACTTTGTCGAAAGCTGGGATTCTATTGTTTTTCTGCTATGAGGGCACTTGTTTCTCTATTCGGAGTTGTATTCGCTCATTATCATACTATTACAGGTGAGAGAAGGTTTCATTGCTTGAAACTTTAGTTTCATCAGTAGGAAACTTTAGTTTCATTGGTGAGAAACTTTAGTTTCTGTTGCTTGAAACTATGGTTTCAAAGGCTTGAAACTAAAGTTCTTCTGCCTTGAAACTATCTTGGAACCGTAAGTGTCAATGTTAGAAACAGTTATTCCGTAAGCAGGAATACAATAATTCCTGATATGAGCAATCGGCTACTCCATCGCTTGCATACCGGCACTGCCGGAGAGGAGGATGGATAAACCAAGGATTTTAGTTATATTCATGGTAATAATAATGGATGAAGTTAATTTATTTCGGCAAAAAACTCAATGAGGCAGGCATTGTCGAGCAACCATTTATACGGTTCCTCCTTATGTCCCGACCAGTCTCTTCCCAATAGTCCGTTCTCATCCCTGTAGTTTTCCCAAGCATGAAGAACGTTGTTCACCATGGCATCTACATAAACCGGATTGTTGTCAATCTTGTACAGAGCTTTCAATCCCCTGAACAGAATCACATTAAACCAAGCCATATCTTTGTGTACTTTGATTACCGGATCTTTCTTGTCGGCTTGCGTACGGAAAAAAGCGTCTGTTCCTGCAGCTGTTTGTCCGGCATCACGCAGATATTGTTCGTCTCCTGTTTCCTCATAGAGCAACACGCCTGCCTGAATCATCTGCCCACTGTTGTAGGCATACTTCTCTTTGGACACTTTTCCTTTCAGGTTGACGTTATCCCAATAAAGATGGTCGTCGGGGTCACAAAGATGTTCCCTGGTCCAGGCATAGGTAGCCTTTGCTTTTTCCAGATACTTGGCATCTTTTGTCAATCGGTATAACTTGACACCGAGCACAGTTGACGGGGCATTCGAACAAGTGTGTTTTGCTTCCTTTTGCTGTTCGCACCAGAAAATACCTCCACCCAGTTCGTCAGTCCAGCCGCTGTAAATGTATTGATACAATGCGATGGCTTTTTCCAGATAAGTTGGGATGTGGGTGAGCTGGTAATAGTCGCAATAATCCAATGCAATCCAGATGTTGTCGTCATAATAACGTCCGTGCTGACCATATTTGGCCGGATATGACTGATAACAGGCTGGTTGGCGGCTGTTATCCCAATACTGTTCCATCCCCGGCAAGATTCTCTTTTCGAGTAATTTCTTGTACTTCTTGTTACCGGTAGCTTTGTACAACGCCACACAACCTGACATCATCCCGGAGTAAGGCCATAGAAAAGAGGCTTTCAGCGTTCCGTTCTGTTGCATTCCTCCAGCCAGATAAGTGATTTTCTGGTCGGGATTGACAGGATAAGTCTCTGTCAGTAATCCGTCCTTCGTCTGATAAAGATTCAATACATTGTGCAGAATCGAGTCGGCAATGGAAAGATAGCGATTGTTTTCCGGTGTCTTTCCCGTTGCGGACGTAAGGAAAAATAACATACAGGCTAGGGTGTATATATTTCTCATAGGAATATCAGGTTGTGTGGTGAAACTTTTCAGGTTATTTTTAACTAATAAAATTATTTCTGCCGACGTTCGTCAAACTCTAACTCTACCTTTACAGGAAAGTGATCGGAAGGAGTGCGGGCTTGATATGCTTTGATGTCGATTTCTTCCGGACAGTCGGTTGCATTTTTTTTGTCTCCGTTTCCTACGATGCTCCGGTAAGTATCTGTCAGTACGCCGTATCTTTTCACATGGAAAGACGGAGATACGAATACATGGTCGATACGGCTTTCTGTAAAGCTGTTCGGGTCGAAGTCATTGAAGGTTCCGTTGATAGCATAACGGAAATCGCATTTTTCGTAGGAATCGCACAGCACGCCTTTGCTTACAAAAGCATCGTATGACTGATGAGTCTGATCGACATTGAAGTCACCGGTCAGGATAGCCGGAAGATTCTTGCCTTTGCCCAGTTCCTTCATCTTCTCCTGTACAAGGAACGCACTTTCCACACGGGCTTTCTTCCCGATATGGTCCATGTGCAGGTTGAAGAACAGGAATTCGAAACCGGTATCTTTGCATTTGAAGTGTCCCCAACTGCAGATACGCGGTAGCACGGCATCCCAGCCTTTGCTCGGCACATCGGGAGTCTCCGACAGCCAGAAGTCGCCTTTCTCTACAAGATCGAACTTGTCGGTACGATAGAAGATTGCAGAATGTTCACCCTGATCTTTACCGTCGTCACGGCCCACACCGATATAGTCATAACCGGAAAGTGCTTCCTTCATGTCTTTCAGCTGATGAAGGAAACATTCCTGTGTGCCGAAAATATCGAAATCGTGGTATTGCACCATCTTGGCAATGACCGGATAACGTTGTCCCCAACCGTTTCCGCGAAGTGAATCGCTGCCGTTGGCATTTCTTAGGTTATAAGAGGCAACAGTAAAGGTGGTAGGCTGATAGTTACTCTGGCAATTGCAGAATACGATCGCAACAAGGGAAATTAGTAAAAGACTTTTCAGTTTCATGTTTTTATAGTTTGTTTGGTAGATAATTCATTGACCTCCAAAAGTACAATATTTTATTCAAATGAAAGAGAGTAAGGTACATCTTTTTCTGTGATTCCCCGCTGTTTATTGGGTACGGGGCTCATTTGGAATTGGATATTAGCACCTTTTGTCAGCTGGTCATGTGTAAGGAAATTGCGGGTTTGTGATTTCCCGTTCACCTTCATTTCTTTAATGTAGCGGTTGGCAAGCTGGTTGTTATCTGCTTTGATCGTAATGGTCTTTCCGTTTTCCAGATGTAACTTCGCTGATTTGAAGAGCGGAGTTCCTATGATATATTCATCTGTTCCCGGACAAACTGGATAGAAACCGAGTGCGGAGAATACATACCATGCGGAAGTTTGTCCGTTGTCTTCGTCGCCGCAATAGCCGTCGGGACCGGCGGTGTATAGCTTGTTCATAATCTCACGTATCCAGTATTGGGCTTTCCAGGGTTCGCCTGAATAGTTGTAGAGATACACCATATGCTGAATAGGCTGGTTTCCGTGCGCATATTGCCCCATGTTCATCACTTGCATTTCACGCATCTCATGAATCATGCCGCGGCTCTCCATTCCCTGTCTGCCCGGAATGACGAAAACGGAATCCATCATCGTATTGAATTCTTTCTTGCCTCCCATCAGGTTGATAAGTCCTTGCGGATCGTGGAATACGCAGAAGCTCCAGTGCCAGCTGTTTCCTTCACAAAATTCACCGCTCCAGTCTACAGCGTCGAATTTCGGATTGAATACGCCTTTGTCGTTTTTACCTACCATCAGTTTGTGTTCCGGATGATAGACATTTTTATAGTTCAATGCGCGCTTCTTGTAAATATCGGTTTCGCTTTCCGGTTTACCGAGTTTCTTGCCTAATGTATAAATCGCCCAGTCGTTATATGCATATTCCAATGTACGTGCAACGTTTTGTCCTATGCCGATATTGTTGGCGACATATCCCAGTTGGTTGTAAGATTCGTAGCCGAGACGCCCCGAAGCAGTTCCGCTAAGATGTGCATTGGCTCCATGTTTCAATGCTTCCCAAAGAGTTTCGATGTCATACCCGCGCAACCCTTTGATGTAAGCGTCGGCCACTACGGAAGCCGAGTTGTTGCCCACCATGCAATCCCTGTGTCCCGGGCTGGCCCATTCCGGCAGGAAACCGCTTTCTTTGTAAGCATTCACCAGTCCCTCCTGCATCTTCTGATTCATTGACGGATACATCAGGTTGAGGAAAGGAAACAAGCAGCGGAACGTGTCCCAGAATCCGGTGTCGGTAAACATATAGCCGGGACGCACTTCGCCGTTGTAGGGGCTGTAATGCATGACTTGTCCCTTAGCGTCTATTTCGTAGAAACTGCGTGGAAAAAGCATCGAACGGTACAGGCAGGAATAAAATGTACGTAAATGATCAATGTTGTCATCTTCTACCTCTATCTTGCTCATTTCACGGTTCCAGACCTCTCTTCCGTTTGCTACCAGTTGGTCGAAACTGTTTTTGCCAAGCTCTTTGAGATTCAACTCCGCCTGTTCGGGACTGATAAAGGAGGAAGCAACACGTGCGTGTACAATTTCTCCTTTTTGGGTGGCGAACCCGATCACGGCACCTGTGTGGTTTCCTTTCGCTTCTGTTTCATTCGGAAGAATGTTATTTTCGGAAACTGCGGAAAGGAATGTGAACGGTTTGTCGAACTGAATCACAAAATAGTTTTTGAAGTTTTCCGGCACGCCACCGCTATTCTTGGTTGAATAGCCGATAATCTTGTTTTCTTCCGGAATCACTTTCACGTAAGATCCCTTGTCGAAAGCATCTACAATCACGTAGGCATTCTTTGTCTCCGGATATGTGAAACGGAACATGGCGGCACGCTCCGTAGGAGCAAGCTCGGTTGTTACATCGTGGTCGGCAAGATATACCTTATAATAATAAGGCTTGGCGACTTCCGCTTTGTGAGAGAACCAACTGGCACGTCGGTCTTGGTCGAATACCAGTCCGCCGGTGACAGGCATGATGGCAAACTGCCCGTAGTCGTTCATCCAGGGACTGGGCTGATGTGTTTGTTTGAATCCCCGGATTTTGTCGGCATCATACGTGTATGCCCAACCGTCTCCCATTTTACCGGTCTGCGGTGTCCAGAAATTCATTCCCCACGGCAATGCCGTAGCCGGATACGTGTTTCCGGTAGACAGTTCAAACTTGGATTGAGTGCCTACCAGTGTACTGACATAGTCTACCGGATTCTTAACGGCAGAAGATTGCAGGCTGTACAACACGGCACCTCCAAGAAATAGCAAGTGTTTAAATGAAAAAGGTGTTTTCATGAACCAATGAATTTATAGATTTGAAAATAATTTCTACGACGAAAATAGGGAGAAAAGGAATGCGCTTCTAGTAATAGGGAGTTTAAATCGTCTCTTGTCACTGAAATTAACTACTCTGGCACGGATATTTACTTATATCTCGGCCAAAAAAAAAAGCTCGGAATGTTTTTTTGTTTACCTTTGTCATATAGCAAATCTAAGAATAATACACTATGGGGAAACAGTCGTTTTTTATTCTATTCTTTTTTCTTAATCTGTTGATACATAACGCTTATGCTTATAATTTGAAGCAAGTTGCAGATAAAGAATATATGTCTAATAGTTCGATTACATCTCTGTGCCAGGATGAACGTGGATTAATGTGGATCGGGACCTGCGACGGACTGAATATTTATGATGGACAAGAGATTGAGGAATTTAAGACCCGTGACAAGGAGGATTACTTATCTGGTAATCTGATTGACAATATTGTGTATACGGGTGAAGACATTTACTGGATTCAAACCTACTATGGGTTGAACCGTTTGAACCGGAAAACCAATACAATCACTCACTATAATGAATTTCAGAAACTCTTCTTTATGAATAAGGATAGTCATGGTAATCTGTTCATTATCCAGGATAGTAACTGCATTTATTATTATCATAAAAAAGAAGGCGTCTTCAAGAAAATCAATATCACGGGAATTCCGATTTCCGATATCGTAAACTTCTTTATCGACGGTAATAACCGGATGTGGGTAGTCATGAAAGGATACAACCGTTGTTATGACATACAGCAGGAAGCCACATCGGGAGATATCACCCTGTTACCCCAAAAAACGAATCTGATTTATCAGACCTCCTTGATCTATTGTTTCAATGACGAGCAATCTCTTTATTACATAGACAAGGAATTTAATTTTTATGCTTTCCATATTCCGACCCAGAAGAATGAATTTATTGCCAATCTGGGTAAGGAAATACAGGAACGTGGCAAAATCTCTTCCATCGTTCATTATCATAACAGCTATTTTGTGGGCTTTTTGATGGATGGTATTCTGCTGTTGGAGAAACAGAAGGAAACGAATCATTATCAAATTCAGCCGTTGCCAATCAACAGCGGTGTATTCTGTCTCAAGAAGGACCGTTTTCAGGATGTTGTTTGGATTGGTACAGACGGGCAAGGTGTTTATCTTTATTCGAACCCGCTTTATTCTATCAAATCAATGGTGCTTAGCAATTACACCGAGAAAATAGAACGCCCCGTGCGTGCCATCTATCTTGATGATGAACGTACTTTTTGGGTGGGAACCAAAGGAAACGGAATTCTTAAAATCTATGATTACGAATTCGATAAAAACATCTCTGACTGCCGATCAGAGGTGTTGACTACCTCTAATAGTGCTTTGAGTAGTAATGCCGTTTATTGTTTTGCCAAAAGCCACCGGAATTTGCTTTGGATAGGAGACGAAGAAGGATTAACTTATTATTCATATCGGGAAAAACGTATCAAGAGTATACCAATACGGATCGGCAACGAAGATTTCAAATACATCCATGACATTTACGAAACAGCAGATTCCGAACTGTGGCTGGCGAGTGTCGGCATGGGAGTGGTGAAGGCTCGTATTGCCGGAACACCGGACAATCCGGTGATTGTGGATGCGCAACGTTACATCATTAATGATGGCGAACTGGGATCGAACTATTTCTTTACTATTTATGCGGAGAATGAAACCAACCTGTTGTTTGGTAATAAAGGATATGGGGTGTTCCGCTATAACGAAACGACGAACGGCCTGGAACCGGTGTCTACTCACAAATACGAAAACATGACCCTGAATAATATTCTCGCCATCAGTAAAGACAGCAGCAATAACTATCTTTTTGGAACGAGCTACGGATTGATAAAGTACACTTCGGAAACTTCTTATCAGCTCTTCAATGCCAAGAATGGTTTCCTGAATAATACCATTCATGCAATTCTTAGAAACTCGTCCGACAATTTCTGGTTGAGCACCAATCTCGGATTAATCAATTTCGATACGAAACGGAATGTCTTTCGTTCGTATGGTTTCGGAGATGGTTTAAAGGTGGTAGAGTTTAGTGACGGTGCCGCTTTTCGGGATTCCCGGACTGGTACTCTGTTCTTTGGAGGAATCAATGGAGTCGTAGCTATCCGGGCGGATGGCCGTCCGGAGCAGCTTTATATGCCTCCTGTTTATTTTGATAAGCTGTCTATCTTCGGTGAACAATACAATCTGGGAGAATTTCTCACCCGGAAAAAAGAAGCTGAAGTCTTGAATTTACAGTATGACCAGAATTTCTTTTCTGTTTCATTTGCTTCTGTGGATTATCTGAATGGTAATAACTGTACCTATTTCTATAAACTGAAAGGATTGAGTGACCAATGGGTAAACAATGGTTCGGAAAGTGGAGTCTCTTTTACGAATATGGCTCCTGGTGAATATACCTTACTGGTGAAATATTACAATAGTGTCTTTGATAAAGAGAGTGATGTCTATTCCCTGGTCATTCGTATAGGCGATCCGTGGTATGCTTCCTGGTGGGCTTATTTGATTTATGCCTTCTGTCTGCTTTTACTGGCAGCCTTACTGATACGTTCTTTTATACTGCGCTCCAAACGTAAAAAGCAGGAATTGCTGAACGAGATAGAGAAACGCCATCAAAAGAATGTCTTTGAGTCCAAACTTCGTTTCTTTACTAATATCGCACATGAGTTTTGTACTCCGCTGACTTTGATTTATGGTCCTTGCGGACGAATCCTTTCATCGAAGGGACTTAGTAAATTTGTCGTGGACTACGTACAGATGATTCAGACGAATGCGGAGCGTCTCAACAACCTGATTCATGAGTTGATTGAATTCCGTCGGATTGAAACAGGAAACAGGGAAGTACGGATTGAGTCATTGAATGTGTCTTCTATTGTGAAAGGAATAGCTAAAACGTTTGTCGAAATGGCTAAATCCAGAAACATCACTTTCTTGAGCAAGATACCCGAACAGGTGATGTGGAACTCGGACAAGGGATTTCTGAATACGATTATTATTAATCTGATTTCTAATGCCTTTAAATATACTCCCGACGGACAGAGTATCAAGATTGAAGTGGATACGAGTGGGGAAAACATGTTGACTCTTCGTGTAGCAAATGAAGGAAGTACCATCAAGGAAAAGGATTTCCAGTATATTTTTAACCGGTATGCTATTTTGGATAACTTCGAAAATCAGGATGAAAAGAACTTTTCCCGGAACGGACTGGGACTAGCCATCTCTTATAATATGGCAAAGTTACTGAATGGTACGTTGAAAGTGGAAAATACTCCTGACGGATGGGTGATGTTTACACTCACCTTGCCGGTCGTGGAACTGACTACCGGAGTGTCGGAAACCAAGCGGCTCACAGCGGAATACATCCCTAAGATAGATACTCAATCGATACTGAAACTTCCACAGTATGAGTTTGACAAGATGCGTCCCACGCTTTTGGTGGTTGATGATGAAATCGAGATGTTATGGTTTATTGGAGAAATATTTTCCGGCGATTTTAATGTAATAACCTTGCAAGATCCCGAGCGGCTGGATCAGGTGATGAATGAGGTTTATCCGAATGTGATTATCTGTGATGTCATGATGCCGGGAATGGGTGGCATTGAACTGACCAGGCGGATTAAATCGGTGAAAGAGACGGCGCATATTCCTATTATTGTGGTTTCCGGACGGCACGAGATGGAACAACAGATGGAGGCTCTTTCTGCCGGTGCGGAAATGTATATCACGAAACCGTTTAGTGCGGAGTACCTTCGTATTTCTGTCTGTCAGGTGATGGAACGGAAAGAGGTGTTGAAGAATTATTTCAGTTCACCGATCAGTTCTTTCGAGAAGTCGGACGGGAAGTTGACACATAAAGAGTCGAAAAAGTTCCTCCAGTCAGTTTTGAAGATCATCAATGATAATATAACGAACAAAGATTTAACTCCGCGTTATATTGCCGACCGGTTGGCGATCAGTCCCCGAAGTCTTTATCGGAAGATGGAAGAAATCGGAGAGGATAGTCCGACGGATTTGATAAAGGAGTGCCGTTTGCATATTGCGAAAGATTTATTGCTCACGACCAAAAAGACGATTGATGAAATTGTGTTTGATTCGGGTTTCTCGAATAAAGTTACTTTCTTCAAGGTATTTCGTGAAAAGTATGAGTGCACGCCAAAAGAATTCCGGATGAAACATCTGGAGGAAATTCAGCAGTAGTTAAGTGTGTGGCAATTTCTTTTAGTGAAAAGAAGTGGCAATTTACTAATGCTCGGGAGGGAACTCTTTTGCGAGCTGGCTTCATTTGGGGCTTTTTTCGCAGGAAAAGAGATTAAAGCCGCCATAACCCTATCCAGGACGTCTCTTTATGGCTGAAAAGAAGAAGTAAATATCCATGTTAATCTAGTAAATCTCCGTGCCAAAATGTAAAAAAAAGCAGTTAATTTTCTTTTGGTAGAGTTTAGTGATTTTATCTTTGTTTCATCAAAGTTTTAAATAGCAAACCTGAATAGTGTTAATTTTTAATCTTTAATCTAATGAAAAGGAAATATTGTTTAACTAATTATTATGTAAGCTATGAATTAATATTGTATTTGTCGTTCGGGGTATTATGTCAAAATTACTCTCTTTGTTCTTAATTTAAATTTAATATTTTATGAAATTCAATTTATTAAACATCAAATTAGGATTGTCCTTATTTATTGGGATATCTGTTTTTTGGGGGTGTGATAATAATTTAGCTCCCATAAATCAATATCAAGTTACGCCTCCCGATTTGAGTAAGCGTTCAGTCTTCGAAAGTTTCTCTCCTGATAGTGGAGGTATCGGCACACAGTTAATCATTAGAGGTAAGAATTTTGGTTCTGATCCGGAGTATGTGAGAGTTACGGTCAATAACAAAGAAGCGACCGTTGTGAGAATGGACGATGAAATGATTTATGCCATCGTTCCAGCGCGTGCGGACACAGGTTATGTTCGTTTATATATAGGTAAAGATGATAATGTGGAGGAATATTCTTCCGAATCAAAGTTCTGTTATCAGTTTAAGCGTAATGTGACAACAATGGTGGGACAGCAAGGAATGAAAGGACGTGAAGACGGTAGCTATGCTGCTTGTAAACTGCAACGTCCATGGTTCTTGTTGACGGATAAGGATGGGACCGTGTTCTTTGTTGATGAAGGACGTGGTACTGAACAGAATGGTGCTTTGCGTCGGGCGCGCGGTGGTGAAGTGGAAACATTAGTACAATGTTCTACGGGACCGTTCCAGTCACCTACCGCCTTAGCATTTAGCCCCAATCAGGATACACTGTATATCTCTAACTATTGTTATACAGACGAAAGTAACACAAAGACGGACTTTAATGTCCTGTATGTGACTCGTGAAGGCGGTTTCGTAGATGTACGCGGACTTTGCCGTGGAACGAAAATCGGAACAACCGGAATCGCTGTTCATCCCCAGACTGGAGAGGTGTTCTTTAGTAATAAGGGTGATGGATACATTTGGCGTTATGTCGGACCTGGTTACGAAGATTACGAGAAACTCTTTCAGATCAATAATGCGACAGGAGTGGAGACTCGTATGGTATTTAACAGAGAAGGTACTATATTATATGTAGTGGCTTGTAACCGTCATTGTATTTATAAGGTGCCTTACGATGCCGGCACACATACATTTGGAATACCGGTGCTTTTTGTCGGAGCATGGGACGAGAGCGGTTATGTAAATGGTACAGGTGCTACAGCCCGTCTGAATGAACCTCGTCAGCCGGCATTTGATGAAGATGGCAATATGTTTATTCCGGAAAAGAGTGGGCATATTGTCCGCAAGATTACGCCTGCGGGTACTACTTCTCTTTATGCGGGGATGCCCGGGCAGAATGGTTTTGGTGACGGATTGCCTGAATTGGCTAAGTTTAACTCACCGGAATGTGTCACGGTTTATCCTGACAATTCAGTATATGTGGCTGACCGTGAGAATCACGTAATCCGTCGTGTGACGGTAGAGTAATAATTATAAAACGAATTTTTCATGAAGAATATACAACAATATATCGTATTGTTTCTGATGATACTGTTGCTTGTGCCTCAAACTATGCGGGGGCAGGAAGACAAGCAAAAGTTTATTATAAAAGGTGTGGTGGAAGATGCCCTGGGACCAATTGTCGGTGCATCGGTCATAGCCAAGAACCAGCCGGGTGTAGGTACTATTACTGACCTTGACGGTAATTTTTCCATCAAGGTGGGACCGTATGATGTGTTGCAGATCACCTTTGTGGGGTATCAGGCAGTGGAAATTCCCGTCTTGTCCATTAAAGACCGGAATCATCTTTCAGTGAAGATGGTAGAAAATAACCAGACTATAGACGAGGTGGTAGTCACCGCCAGTGGTGTACAAAAGAAGAAAACTTTGACAGGTGCCATCACAAATGTAGAACTCAAGCATCTGAATGCACCGGGAGCCAACCTGACCAACTCTTTAGCGGGTGTTGTTCCGGGTATTATTGCCATGCAGAGTAGTGGTGAACCGGGGGAAAATATGTCTCAATTCTGGATTCGTGGTATGAGTACGTTTGGTGCCAAATCTGGAGCTTTGATTCTGGTAGATGGGGTGGAACGTAGTTTCAATGAGATTCCGGTAGAAGATATTGAATCATTCTCTGTATTGAAAGATGCTTCGGCTACGGCTATCTACGGACAACGTGGTGCTAACGGCGTGGTTTTGATTACGACCAAACGTGGTGAAAAAGGCAAGGTAAAGATTAATGTAAAGGCGGGCTTTGACTGGAATTCACCGGTAAAAGTTCCGGAATACGCTAGCGGTTATGATTGGGCTCGTCTGGCTAATGAAGCGCTGGTGGGCCGTTATGAAAATCCATTGTATACGAATGAAGAATTGGCTATTATCCAACACGGATTGGATCCGGACCTATATCCTAATGTGGACTGGAGAGACCTGATGCTGAAGAATGGCGCTCCGAGTTATTATGCTAATATTAGTTTCTCGGGTGGTAGTGACAATGTGCGTTATTTCGTTTCCGGTCGCTATACCGGTGAGAACGGGCGTTACCGTACTGCCAGTTCGGAAAATACCTATAATACGAATTCTACATATGAACGCTGGAACTATCGCGCCAACGTGGATATGAATCTGACCCGTACTACGGTGTTGTCTGCCAGTGTGGGGGGGATGGCTGGTCAATCGTAATGCTCCTTCCAGTAGCTCGGAGGATATCTGGAAATCATTTGCTTCTTATACTCCGTTGTCTGCTCCCCGTAAATGGTCTACCGGGCAGTGGCCTATTGTAAATGGAATGACTACTCCTGAATATCAACTGACACAGACTGGCTATCGTACGATTTGGGAGAATAAAATAGAGAGCAGCATCAGTTTGGAACAAGACCTCTCTTTTATCACCAAGGGTTTGAAATTTAACGGAGTGTTCGCTTTCGATACGTACAACTGGAACCAGATTACCCGTTCTAAAAGTCAGGAACTTTGGTCAGCGGAGAATATGCGTGATGGTAACGGAAATCTGGTGCTGAAACGGGAGTCGAACGCCAGCGCAATGAATCAGAAAAAGGAGGTACAAGGAGATAAGCGCTACTATCTGCAAGCATCGCTGGATTATAGTAGAATGTTTGCCAACAAACATCGTGTAGGAGCTTTCGCGATGGTGTATCAGCAGGAAACTTCCGATGTTAATTTCGCTGAAGATGATTTGATGGGATCAATACCCCATCGTACGCTGGCTTACTCCGGTCGTTTCACTTATGCTTATAAAGATCGATATCTGACAGAGTTTAACTGGGGATATACTGGCTCTGAAAACTTTGAAAAAGGTAAGCAATTCGGTTTCTTCCCCGCTGTGTCTCTCGGATGGGTGATTTCGGAAGAATCTTTCGTAAAGAAAGCAATGCCATGGTTAAGTCAGTTCAAGGTACGCGCTTCGTATGGTGAGGTGGGTAACGATGAGTTGGAGGGACGCCGTTTTCCCTATATCACTTTGGTGAACACGGATGATGGTGGCTCCTATACCTTTGGAGAGTTTGGATCAAATAGAGTACAGGCTTATCGAATCAAGACTCTTGGTACTCCTTATCTGACATGGGAGGTTGCCAAGAAATACGATGTCGGAGTCGACTTCTCATTTTTTAATGATAGAATTACAGGTACAGTCGACTGGTTCTTGGACAGACGTGATGATATTTTTATGAAACGTAACCAGATGCCATTAACTACCGGACTTGCTGACCAGACACCGATGGCGAACGTGGGTAAAATGAAATCCTATGGATGGGATGGAAACATCGCTTATACGCAGCAAATAGGAAAAGTGAATTTGCAGTTCCGGGCCAATTTCACTTATCAGACCACGGATATTCTAGACAAGGATGAGGCTGCCAATGAATTATGGTATAAAATGGAGAAAGGTTTCCAATTGAATCAGACCAAAGGTCTTATTGCATTGGGATTGTTTGAAGATCAGAATGATATTGACCGTAGTCCTGATCAGTCGAGCCTGGCTAATAAAACGATTCTTCCCGGTGATATTAAATATAAGGATGTAAACGGTGACGGTATAATTAATGATGACGATATTGTTCCGTTGGGATACAGACAGACACCGGGACTCCAATACGGTTTTGGGTTGAGTGCCAATTGGAAAAACTGGGGGATCAACCTGTTATTCCAGGGTACGGGTAAGTGTGATTTCTTCCTTGGGGGAAGCGGACCTCACGCTTTCCACGATGGCAAACGTGGCAATATCCTTCAGGTGATGGTGGAAGGCAACCGTTGGATTCCGAAGGAGATTTCTGGTACAGAAGCTACGGAGAACCCCAATGCAGATTGGCCTCGTCTGACTTATACCAATAATAATAATAACAATCGTAAGTCTACTTTTTGGTTGAGAGAGAGAAAATATCTGCGTCTGCGTAACTTGGAAATCACGTACGATTTTCCGCAGATGTGGACACGTAAGTTCTTCGTGAACAATATGCGCATTGGCTTCATCGGGCAGAATTTGCTGACTTGGGCACCGTTCAAATGGTGGGATCCGGAAGTGCCGAGTGAAGACGGAAGTAACTATCCGATTAATAGAACTTACTCTTGTTATCTTCAATTTAGCTTCTAATGTAAAAACAACAAATTATGAAACGAATACTTTATAGCCTGTTGTTGATTGTGGGTACGTGCCTGTTCTCGTCATGTGCCGACTATCTCGACGTGGACAAATATTTCTATGATCAGGTCTCTTTGGACTCTGCATTTTCCAAACGAGTATATGTAGATGGATGGTTGTCTAGTGCATATAGTGCGATGGACTACATCGGTGAATTTTCCGAACCCTTCCGTTGGACGGCTGATGACTTGTATCATCCGGATATGAAAGAATATCATGAGGGAAATTATAGCGCTGACAACCAATTCAGTGATTCAAACCAAAATGAGTCTCGTTTGTGGAAATACTACGAAGGAATTCGCAAGGCTTCTACCTTTGTTAATAACGTAGATCTGTGTCCGGAACTGACTATGGATGAGAAAACAGATATGAAAGGACAAGCCCGTTTCCTTCGTGCATACTGCTACTGGGCGTTGATGCGGGTATATGGTCCTGTGCCTCTGATTCCGCTGGAAGGATTGGATGTGAACCTTTCTTACGAAGAACTGTCTTTGCCACGCGAGCACTTTGACGTGCTGGTGGATTTTGTTGACAAGGAATTGATGGAGGCCGCTCGCTCTCTGCCAACGAAGAGAACAGTCAACAATCTGGGACGTCCTACTCGTGGTGCTGCATTGGGATTGCGTTCGCGTGTATTGCTTTTTGCTGCCAGTCCGCTTTTTAATGGAAATACCGACCTTTTTGATGTGAAGGATTGTTATGGAAACCTGTTGATAGCACAGGAGTACGATGAAAGCAAATGGGCCAGAGCTGCCGCTGCGGCAAGAGATGTGATAGAGTTGGCTAAAAGTGCTGATTTATATGAACTCTATACTATAGCTCCGAAAGCTACGACACTGGAATGGGAACGTCCTCCTTACAACGATGAGTACTCCAATAAAACTTATCCAGACGGATGGGCGGATGTAGACCCGCTTCTTTCCTATAAGTCTATCTTTGACGGAACGATTCTGGGTTCCAAGAATCGAGAGTTGATATATACCCGCACCAGAAATGGACATACTTGTATAGATAACTGGAATGAGCAGCTGATGCCTAAGACATTGAGTGGAAAGAACCGGCTGGCTGTGACGTTGAAAATGGTGAATGCGTATGCTATGAATGATGGACGAAGTATCACGGAGGCTGCCGCTACGGGCGACTACGTGACGGAAGGATTTACGACACAGGCGTATGCTGCCACTAATCCGTTCTTGCCTGTTAACGTCTCTTTGATGTACAACAACCGAGAACCTCGTTTCTACGCTTCTATCGGTTATTGTGGTTCCATTTGGGAAGCTTCTAGTTCATCTGAGACGCTGTATCGTAATAGTCAGGTGTTCTACTACCGCGGACTGAATGACGGTAAGCAGGGATTTAAAGAAGATTGTCCGATTACGGGTATAACCGTGAAGAAGTACTACAATGCTGAAGACTCCAGAACGACAGGAGGTTACCGGGTGGATAAGACGGAGATGACCATCCGTTACGGTGAGATTTTGTTGAACTATGCTGAAGCGCTTAATGAACTGACAGAAGGGCAGGTATATCATGTAACTAATTATATGGGTGAAGACGTAACGATTCAGCGGGATGCCGGTGAGATGCGTTATGCCATCAAACGTATACGTATGCGTGCGGGAGTACCTGATTACTCCAACGAAACATACAACAATCAGAGTGACTTCCGTGTGAAGCTGAAAAGAGAACGCCAGGTGGAGTTGTTTGCTGAAAATAGTATGCGTTATTTTGACTTACTTCGTTGGAAAGATGCTTTGCAGGAAGAGAACCAATTGTTGCAGGGATGCGATATTAACATAAGTGATGATCAAACCCGCGTTGCCGACTTTTATAAGCCGACGATTATCACGACAGTACATAAGATGTTCGAACAGAGGATGTATCTGTGGCCGTTCCCGACTTACGAACTGAAACGTAATGTGAATATGACGCAGAACCCAGGATGGTAAAACTAACAATTAAGAAACAGTTATTATGAAACAACTAAGATATAATTACGGAATGGTAGGTTGTCTGCTAGCTCTTATGGCATTAGGTTTCTGTGCCTGCAACGACGGACTGGCTGATGAACTGTTTGTGAAGAACTCATATATTATCCATAATGGATGGCAGGACTATCAGCTGACTGTTAGAGAGGATAATACAGCACTGCTACCGATCTATTTTGGTGTAAACGGAACCTCTGGTAACGATAAAGATATTACATTGACCCTGGAGGTGGACCCGGACACATTGGCGGGATATAATTGGGAGAGGTATAAAAATCAGGATGATTTGTATTATAAGATTCTTCCGCCGGAGACGTACTCTTTTGATAACAGCTCATGGACAATCCCACAAGGAGAATTGAATGCAGCTGCGTACATTACCATCGACCTGGCGAAAATTGAGGAAGTGGGAAGTTTGTATGACGACTATGTACTGCCGTTGCGTATTGCTTCTTCCACTGGTGAACCGATAGGGCAGAATAAATACGTTAAAGTACTGGCACATATCGGATTCAAAAATGATTATTCGGGCGTTTATAGTGGAAAAGGTGTGGTCACACAGCAAGGAACAAGTTATACAACAGAGACTACCGGTACACAGCTTTATGCTATCAATAATGATGTCTGCTATATGTTTGTGGGAGACAAGACTCGTTCTAATACGGCTGATTATCTGAATTATGCTGTAGAAATTCATCGGAACATGTTTGGTGACATTTCCTTGGTTTCTGAAAATCAAGGATTGCAGTTTGAACCTTACAGTGCCAGACTGACCCGGAAATATACTTATAATTATACGGATCAAAGATACTATACAGAAGTTACAACCATTGAACTGGCATACGGATACCTGGATAGTACGCTGCCCGAACCGCTGACGATGACGTTTGAGGGCACTTTCTCCATGTCGAGAGATGTGTTACGGGTAGAATATCCGGATGTGGAGGTAGAAGAGTAATAACCTTAAATGTAATAACATATGAAGTTTGTAAAGTTTTTCTTTTTCGCCTCACTGCTTGCCTTGAGCGCTTGTGGGGATGAGGATGATAACAAGGATAATGTAACGTCTTCTAATATGGTGGAATTGAGAGTCGATTTTACGGAGATCAACATAGCTCAGGGGGATGAACGGACGGTAAATATCCTTTCTGGCAACGGTGATTATGTGGTGACTTCCGCCAATGAAGAAGTAGTGACGGCAGAAGTGGACGGCAACATCGTGAAACTGAAAGCCGTGGAAGGCAAAAACGATGCGCAGAGTGTAGTATATGTGAAGGATAAATACGACCAACGCGTCAAGATTTTTGTGAATACGGCAGCGACTTTCGATTTGAAACTTAGCCAAAACTTGTTCACACTCTATTCACAGGTGGAAGGCGCTGATGAGGCTACTGTCCGTATTTATACTGGTAACGGTGGCTATACGGTCGGATTCCATCAGGAAGGGGATGATACAGTTTTTCCTACTTGTGTGGAAATCAATGCCGATGACTTGGAAGAAACAGAAATGTTCACCATCAAGGGGGTTGCACAGGGTAGTGCGGAAATCGAAGTGAAGGATCAACAGGGAAAAACGGCTTACGTTACGGTGAATGTGATTGCGCCAAAACCTATTCTGACAGATGCCGATGAAGAAGGTGTTTTGATTAAAGCCAACCAGGGAAGCACCCAGGTGAAAATCACAAGCGGTAATGGTGAATATCAGATTTGCGATGCGGGTGATCCGAAAATAATTCGTCTGGAAATTTACGGTAATGTAGTAACTGTCACAGGACGAAAAGCCGGGACAACTTCATTTACTGTGACAGATGCCAAGAAGCAAGTATCAAAACCTGTGCAAGTAACTATTGCACCAGAGGGACGTTACGCAATGAATCTCGGTAGAAACTATGCTGTGTGGGCTCACTTTGGAGAAATGACGGGTGAGGGGTTAGAAGCTATTAAGGAGAAGACTAATGGTTTCAAATTGACCCAAATGACTTGGGAAATCGTTACTCGCGTGGACGAAACCAATTGGTTGCAGACCTTTATGGGTAAGGAAGGTTACTTCATCCTCCGTGGTGGTGACTGGGAAAATAATAAAGGCAGACAGATGGAATTAGTTGGTATCAGTGACAATTTGAAACTCAGAACTGGGCATGGTGCATTCGAGTTAGGGGAATGGATGCATATTGCTTTAGTGGTGGACTGCTCGAAAGGACAACATGATTACAGTAATAAATATAAACTGTATGTCAATGGCAAGCAGGTGGCATGGAGCGATCAGCAAAAGACGGATATTGATTATTCAGCGATCGATCTTTGTGCAGGTAATGATGGCGGACGAATTACTATTGGAAAGGCTAGCGATAACCGGCGTTTTCTTTGTGGTGCCATACTTGAAGCACGTATCTGGACTGTTTGCCGTACAGAGGAACAATTGATAGAGAATGCGATGAAACTTAAGGAAGAACATCCGGAAGGATTGCTGGCACGCTGGGATTTCTCTGCGGGAGCTCCGGTGTCTTATATTGATGATGGTACTAATTCCGATCATGAGTTGTTGATGCACATCTGTAAATATGATAGTTGGGGAGATGTTGAGTTCCCGATGTCTAGTTTTGAAGATGCTTCATCTATTGAAGTGCCTTTTAGATAACCTTTTAAACAGAAAGAAAATATGAAAGTAATATATGAATTGTTTGTTTACAGTCTTTTCTCACTGCTCATGCTGTCTGCTTGTAGTGATGCTGACGATGTGGTTGCCGATGGTGCTTTGGCGGGTGATAACATCTCTCCGGTTAGTTCTTTTTCGGTGGAGACTACCAATGCCGATAATGAACTGCTGGTGAAGTGGGTTAATCCGATCAACCGCGATCTGGATATGGTGGAAATCTCCTATAGAGATGTGTCCGAAGAGTTGACACGTGCCTCTTTTTCACCGGGTTGCATTACTCTCCCTGCGCAAAGCGGGGAGGAGGGTGAGTATTTGCTTACCGTTCCTTACTTCTCCCTTTATGAGGTGTCGGCAGTAGCCATTAGCAAGAGCGGTCAACGTTCGGTTATCGAAAGCAAACGGCTGACTCCGTATCGGGAAGAGGAGGAGGTGCCGGAATTACAGTTACCGGCCATGCTGAATCGGGCACACTCTTACATGACTACCCTTATCGGTCTCTATTTCGGCAAGAGCTCACGCAGCTGCTGGCGTACTTGGTATCCGTATAACGGTGGCGCATATTGGGATGGTGATGCCTTGGTATGGGGACAGGGAAGTGGATTGTCGGCCTTTGTAGCCATGCGCGAAGCGAGCAAACAGAGTGAGGTGGAGAACCTTTATGCTGCAATGGATGAGATGATGTTCAAGGGAATACAGTACTTCTTCCAGAACGACGAAGGTAAGTCGGCTTATTCCTGCTATCCTGCTCGCGGAAATGAACGTTACTACGACGATAACGTATGGATCGGACTGGATATGGTAGACTGGTATACAGAAACAGAAGACAGACGTTTTCTGACACAAGCAGAGGCTGTATGGAATTACCTGATTGATTATGGATGGGATGAAACCTGCGGTGGTGGTATTCATTGGAGAGAACTGAATAGTCATACTACCAGCAAGCATTCCTGCTCTACTGCTCCTACAGCGGTATTGGGATGCAAACTGTATCAGGTTACGGGAAGACAAACGTATCTGGACTGGGCGATTAAGTGTTACAACTATATGCTGGACAATCTGCAAGACCCATCAGACCATTTATTTTATGACAATGTACGTCCTAATGCCAGCGATCCGAATCTGCCGGGTGATGTAGAAAAGAATAAGTATTCCTACAACAGCGGGCAACCGTTACAGGCTGCTTGTATGCTCTACAAGATTACCAATGAGCAGAAGTATCTGAACGAAGCGTATGCTATAGCTGCAAGCTGTCATGACAAGTGGTTCATGCCATATCGTTCTAAGGATCTGAACCTTACGTTCAATATACTTGCTCCGGGGCATGCGTGGTTCAACACGATTATGTGCCGTGGTTTTTTTGAACTCTATTCGATTGATAATGACCGTAAATATATCGATGATATTGAAAAGACCATGCTTCATGCCTGGGAGAGTAGCTGTCACCAGAGTAATAATTTGCTGAACGATGATGATTTGCGTGGCGGAACTTCCAAGAATAGTTGGGAAATTTTGCAACAGGGAGCATTGGTAGAGCTGTTTGCTCGTCTTGCGGTACTGGAGCGTGAGAATAGGTAAGGATTGTTTGTCGTTGATAATAAAAAAAGCCATCCCCGGAATAGACGAAAGTAGGGATGGCTTTTTTTGTAGTGTGCTTACTATTGTTCAGCAGACTATGTCCTGCTTGTTGTTGGCAAGGTTATTCCTTGACAGGCACAGCCGGTTTGTCTTTAGATGCAGTGTCTGTGACAACTGTATCATTGACATTAGCGGCTAATGCAACCAGTGATGCCGTTGCAGGCTCGTCTTTTTTAGTTACAGTATCTTTTACTACTGTATCATTGACAACTGTCGCATTGACTTCTGTCGGGGCTGTCACAGCTTCTGCAGAACTCTGAGCCTTTACAAGGAATGAACCACCACAAAC
Organism: Bacteroides sp. BFG-606; assembly: GCF_024788145.1. Classification (NCBI taxonomy): domain Bacteria; kingdom Pseudomonadati; phylum Bacteroidota; class Bacteroidia; order Bacteroidales; family Bacteroidaceae; genus Bacteroides; species Bacteroides sp. BFG-606. The sequence goes on from NZ_JANUIL010000001.1 coordinate 2,175,386, forward strand.
AAACATAAACATTGCTACTACTAATACTAATTTTTTCATAATCGTTTGCTTTAAAGATTATTAGACATATGTTTTCAATTCTCTACTTTTGTGTTAAGGAATTGGTTATTACTTTTTCGCTAACGTTTTATTAAAGATCAAAGCGCGTGCCAAAAAAATAGCGATATGCTAAGTGGTTGATAAATAAAGGTGTATGTGCTTTCGAAAGGCGTAGGACTGTGTAGAACCGTATGTGGAATGTGTGGAAATAGTGGCGGGGAGTGTGGAATTATTCCACACTCCCCGCCACACTCCTTTTGTTTGGGCAATCTATTTTATTTCGTCCGGCCAGGGATAAGGATTGCCGGTAGCTTTGGAAGTAGGTCGTTGTGCATCTACTTTTCTTAGATAGTCTCCTAACTCTTTGGAAAGTTTTTTCACGATATCCGGATGTTGTGCACTAAGGTCGTTGCTTTCACCTATGTCATCAGGGATATTGAACAACTCTTTCTTGCCTGTTCCATAGTAATAAATCAATTTCCAGTCGCCGTTACGAACGGCACAATTGAAGTTGATTCCGGGACCGTCATTTCCCCAGTTGTTAGGCATATTCCAGAAAAGGCTCCGGCCTTTGGAGGGATTGCCTGTCTGTTTCAACAGAGGTATGAAGCTGATTCCATCTATTGGCTGGACTGTTTTGTATTTTTTGATTCCTGCCATTTCGAGGATAGTGGGGTAGAAGTCCTCTATCAGCAGGTAATTGTCGCATTTGCTTTCTGGAGCCACTACACCCGGCCAGCTGACAATCATCGGTTCGCGAATACCACCTTCATAGGTAGAGCCTTTGCCACTGTTCAAAGGGTAATTCTGTGTATGCAGTTTGCCGTCACGCCATTCAGATTCGGAGGCAAGCCCTCCGTTATCACTCATAAAAATGATAATCGTGTTATCAGCTTCCCCATTCTTTTCCAGCCAGTTCATTAAGTCACCAAGACTCTTGTCCATGCCTTCAATGAGCGTTGCATAGGCAGCTTCGTGGTCAGTCATCCCTTTCTTCTTGTATTTGTCATAGAAACGTTTATCTTTGTTCAGCGGGATATGGATGGCGTATTGAGCCATATACAGGTAGAAAGGCTGGTTGTATTTCTTTGCCTTATCCAATGCTTTAATAGCTTCCAAAGTCAGCGCTTCGGTTACAAAAGTTTCTGTACCCCAATATTTTTCAAGCCCGGGAACAGCCATCAATGAAACCGGTTTCCCTTCTTTGGTATGTCCGTAATTCTCTTCTCCAAGATAACTGGCAAGCCCTCCGGCGGCATGTCCGGCGATATTGACTTCAAATCCCCAATGATGTGGATCTTCTCCCGGCGTGTCTATGGCACCGAAGTGGGCTTTTCCGCAATGGATGGTATGATAACCGCTGTCTTTTAGGAGTTGTACGAAAGAGGTTCCGACAAAGGTGTTATTAGTGCCGGCTACTTGACTTACTCCGTTATAGTTCCAATCCGGAACATCCAGTAATTTGTCTTCGCGATCCGTCTTTGTATTCTTTTGTAGTGTCCAATTGGTTACCCGGTGGCGGGCTGCATTCGTTCCGGTGATAAGACTGCACCGGGAAGGAGAACTGATGCTGCTGGCATACGCTTGGGTAAACATCATTCCTTGCCGGGCGAGGCGTTCCATATTAGGTGTTTCATACAGTTCGTTGTAACGTGTCTTTTGCGTCCAGAATGGGAGGGAAGTGTCTTGCCATCCCATATCATCCACCATAAAGAGGATGATATTCGGACGTTTGTCTGTGCATTCACTTCGGAGACTGCCGTTGTTCTGTGCCTGCAAATAAGTTGCGGCCAGCGGCAAAAGTGTGAGAGGAAATAGAGCTTTCTTGTTCATGGGGGGAGTTTTTGGGTGTTATTTCTTTATTTCAATTATGCCTATCTTGTTGATGGGGATACTTCGTAATTACTGCTTTCCGTTAGAATCAACCCATACATATTCAAAACATTCTGTACCATACAATTCATCAATCCCAGCTGCATACGATGGGCTTGATGTTCTAATGCGAGGTTACAGTACTTTGCCTGTCGAACGGCCTGCGTTCCGTCCATATAAAACGGGAGCGTGAAAGATTGGTTATCTATCTTTAAAAAGTCAAATCCATACTCTTTCATGGTGCGGATGGTTCTTTTCATGTTTCCGATTTTATTGGACGGAGTATGCACTGAAATTGATAATATCCGGTAATGCGGTAGATTCGAGTACAGTCAGTCTTAGTGCCGTTGCTTCTACCGGTTCAAACTTTTCAATCCGTTTGTGGCCTACGGATTCTCCTGTGCAGACGGTTTTCCATTTGCCGTTCACTTTCGCTTCTACTTTATATTGACGGATGCGTTCTCCATTTTTGATGTTCTCCTGGATGATGCAATAGTTTACGGGTTGCTTTTTGCCAAACTTAAGGGGCAGGCTTTTCTTCTGTCCTGCGGTTTGTGCTATCGGTGAAGCGAACCGGCGATTGATTTCATCTCCCATTTCTTTGAGCCGTTGCACGTCTCCGGTGGGAAGTAACCCTGTGGGGTCGGGCGTAAGTCCAAGGATTAGCGTGGCGTTTCTTCCTACCGATTTTTCATATTTGTCCATTAGCACGTCCACCGGGTAAATATTGTTTTCGTCATCTGGTTCCCAAAACCATTCGTGACGTCCGTTAGCCCCTCTTAATGGAGTGTCTGCCATGGCGGGAACCCAATATTTGCCGTCCTTGCTTCCGTGTTTTAGCAACTCCAAAAGGTCTTTGTCTTGTTCCAAACGCTTATGGTGCGAGCAGGGAGCGGGAAAAGTAGACCAGCAAGGATAGCCCACAGTACCGGTTTCCGACCCTCCCCAGCGGAAGTCGGCACGGTCTATATTATGGTAAAACAAACAATTCGGTTGGTATTTGTTCACGATAGGTTCCACATCCGGACCGTCACTGCGCGGGTCATCGGCTCCACCGTCAAACCATATCATATAGAGATCGCCGTAGCGGGTGCACAGCTCGGTAACCATTCTCTCGCACAGGCGTTTATACCATGTCTGGCGGTTGACTGCGAATTCTCCTTCTCCTTCGGCTTTGAAATTGTGGATGCCTAGCAGAGCATTCCATCGTACACCGACATAAATGCCCGGTTGCACACCATATTTGCGGCAGGAGTTCACGAAGTCGCGTACAATATCTCCTTTGCCGTCCCGCCATTTCACGGCTTTCAGGCAATAAGGGTTGACATCACTTTGCCAAAGACAGAAGCCGGTTTCGTGACTGGTTGTCAGCACAGCGAATTTGCATCCGGCAGCTTTGGCGGCTTGCACCCATTGGTCGGTATTCAGTTTGGTAGGATTGAATATGTTGTAATTTTCGATGGGGTTAATGCGGTTGTTGCCTTGCTCATAGCGGATGCCGTCGAACACATGCAGGTCGTAGTGGAAGACGGCTCCTAATTCCGCCTCATGCCATTTTAGTTGGTGAGGCTTGGGGACAGGGATGTTCTGCTGTTGTGCGAGACAGGTAACTGTGCAAAAGATAAAAAGAATAAAGTAATGTAGTTTCTTCATGGTCTTTAATTTATTTATTAGGGGGTCAGATAATTGGCAAATGAATCATGGGTATGGTGTAGCCATTTCTTGAGTTGTTCCCGGAACTGCCGGACTAACTTGGGGGAGTGTTCGGCTATATTGTTTATTTGATATGGGTCTTTTGTGCGGTCGAAAAGAACTGTTTCGTCTATAATACCATTTTGGGCATGTACTACAAAGGTATGGGTTGCTGTGCGTAGTCCGCGATAACCTGTGGCATGATTGTCGAACTGTACGAAATAATAAGGTTGTACGACCTCTCTTCTACTTTCACCGAGGATTTCCCGGGATAAGTCGAATGTTTGTACCGTTTCGGGAATCTCTTTCCGGAATCCCATCATGGATAGGAGAGAAGGATATAAGTCGGCGAAAGCAATCATCAAATGTTCGTCTTTACGCGGCTGAATTTTTTCTGGCCAGGAAATAATCATGGGGATACGCATAGACTCTTCATAAAAAATATCTTTCCCTGCATGGTTGTGAGCACCCATACAGATGCCGTGGTCGGAAGTAAACACTATAATCGTATTCTTGAAGAGCCCGTTTCTTTTTAATTCGTCTACGATACGTCCTACGTTCTCGTCCACTCCTGTAACACATGCATAATAGTTACGTATGTTGTCTCTGAAATAGTCACCCATTTCAGTCCCTTTGGTAGGTATATCGGGGCGATTGGCACACAAAGCTTCTACATTCAAGTCCCTATACATGGCTTTATAGTTGTCGGGAACCAGTTCATAACCTGTATGTGGAGGATTCATTGAAACGACTAATGCGAAAGGCTGTTTATTCTCTTTTTGTGCCTGAATGTATTCGATGGCTTTATCTGCCTCATAGGCAGGTCCCCATTGGTTTACATAATAGAAACTATCGCGTGGGGCGGTAGTATCCCAATACATGGGCTTTAGATGGTAATCGTACGTCCCGTAGGCTATCCAATGATCGAAACCATGACGACGTTCGGGCGGACACCATTCGTTCCATGCTACTTTACCGCGGTTGTTGTAGGTGTCTACATAAGGTTTATGAGGAGAATCCAAGTGCCATTTACCTATATATCCGGTCTGATAGTTCATTTCTTTCAGAACGTCGCTCCAGCAGCGGGCTTCTTGAGGAAGTTCTACATCATAGGGGGCAGTTTGTGAATTACAATTGCCTACCACCTTATTGTGGAGCGGATACATACCTGTCATCAGCATGGCCCGTGCCGGTGATGAAACGGGATAACTGCTGATTGCATTGGTCAACAGGATTCCTTCGGAAGCAAGTTTATCCAGACAAGGGGTTTTTACAGGTTCTTTGCCCACACAACCTAATGCATCTCCCCGATATTGGTCGGCCATGATAAAGACTAGGTTAGGGGGGACCTGTGATGAAACTGGAAGAATCGGAGCAGCAAGTGCTGCTCCGATTATCCATGTCCGGTGATATATCATACTTGTTGTAATACTCATAATGGCAAAAATAGCTTTTTATTTTTAATGGATTATGATTTATATTGAATTGCTACTGATTTGCATAGAGATTGGAGCCTATCGGCCATCCCGGATTCTGATATACAACCGAAGTGGTTGGGTCTCCTCCTTTCACTGGTGTCGACATGCGGAAGACGTCATAAGAAATCGGGGTAAGATAGTTTGCTTCTTCAAAGTTATAGCCATTGTTGTTGATAATCAACTCGTTGAAGGCATATGGCCGCAGGTATTTGCTATCATAGATTTTCAATCCCAGTTGCGTCTGATGTACATAATACTCCTCTTTCTTATATTCTTCCCAGTTGAATCCTTCCACTATATAATTCTTCATTTTATCTAGTGAACGCCAACGGAATAAATCGTCTTTGCGCATACCTTCAGCTATAAACTCACAACGGCGTTCACGTCGGATATTATAAAGCAGTCTGCTGACTTGTTCATTGCCCGACCATACAGCCAGGTCATTTTCTTTGTTCAGGTCAGTGTTGTCTATGGTCTTTTGATAATCATCTGATACTCCCGCGCGTTTTCTTAATGCTTTCCAGTATTTCTGGCTGTTTGCATCTATGGAAATTCCTCCGTTTTTCATACAATCGGCTTCCATATAGTTGAGGAATGCTTCTGAAGCACGGAAAATCATATAAGCCAATGGCGAATTATCATTCATAGTAACGTTGCTGTCTCTCCATCCTTTGCGTACCATATAACCGGTAGTGGAATGAGATACGCTTTCATATGAATTCAGCAAGTTGACATATCTCATGATACCTGTCTGGTCAAGGTTTGCTCCCCTCCATATGAGATCTCCCGGTTTGGAAGTTGATTGTACCAGACGCAGATCTCTGTTTTTCATCACATCTTCAATACTTGCGTCACCCTGATATTCTGTATTGCCGGTTGCGTAAATAGGCAAACCGTTAGTGGTCAGGAATGTTTCCATTAATGAGCGTGTGTATCCTCCGTTTTTGCCGGCACAACCTTGGGCTTCTGTTTTTTCTCCGTAGTAGATACTATGATACGTACCCTCCACCTTGCTGTTGACTGTTGCATCTACGGCATACATACGCCATAACAATACTTCTTTATTGGATGATAAATCATATTGGTTGAACAAATTCATGTAGTCTTCAATTTTATCGGTGATATTGGGTAGAAATGCTTCTGCTATAGGTTTTGCTGCCTCCATTGCCTGTGTCAGGAAAAAGTCTGTTTCTGTGTCCAGATTACCATCAAATGTTCCTCCCGGCCATCCCGGACCACCCGGTACGCGGGCTGTTCCTTTGTGATAGGTCTCCCAACTGGCTTCATAAAGAGCAACACGTGACTTAAACAATAATGCGGATTCCTGATTCAACCGGTGGTTGGTTAATGCATTGCTACGGGGAAAAAGACGGCTGATAGCTTCATCCAGATCGCTAAGAATAAAACGTGCTACCTCATTACGTGGCTTACGTTTGTTTGCTTCCACATTGGCGGCATAGTCATCAGCGGTAAGTTCTTCCGTAATGATAGGGAAGTCTCCAAACTTTCTTAGGTATTCAAAGTAAATATAGGCACGGAAGAAATACATTTCGCCTATATATTGCTGTGTTTCATTGGTATTATTAAGTCTTCCGCTTTTCAGGTTCTCAAGAGCATAGTGCAGGAAGTGGTTACAATCCCGCAAATGTTCCTGCCGGTTATAGCTGCCATCTGTTGCTACTTTGATGCGCTGGGGCAAAAAGAGATCTTTCGGTGCGTCTGCTGCCTGATTATCACTCGTTTCGTCATCATTGAAAAGATTGACATCTTTATAATCGGGGAGCAAATCATATTTTTTATTGCAATATGCCTGCAATTGAATCGGTTCGGTGAAGAATCCTTCGTCCGTATTGTCTGTCAAGGGTTGCCTGTCGAGAAAGTCACTGCATGAACTCAAAGTGAATGAGGCAGCCATGAATGAAAAGAATATATATTTTAGTTTCATAATAATCTGTTTTTAAGGTTTATAATGTGATGTTGACACCGAAGGAGAGTGTATAGCTTAGTGGGTAACTCATACCATTCTGATATAATAGCTCCGGATCAAAATTCTTACTCATTTTACTTCCTGTCCAAAGATTGTCACCAGAAAAGAAGACCCGTATTTTTTGTAAACTGATTTTTTGTATCAGCGCTTTCGGTAAGGTATATCCGATTTGTAGATTCTTCAGACGGATATAAGCGGCATTTTGCAGGTAACGAGTCTGTACTTGTTGATTTTGCTTGCTTCCGATGATGGGACGAGGGAAGTAAGCGTTCAGGTTTGTTCCCAGTTCGTCACCTTCCGGGCGGAAGAAATCATAATGTTCTTCGTATCCTGTAGAGTCCCATTGTCCTCCGTTGACTCCCCAGAAAATCATACCTTTTTCATATACAGATCTGTCATCTCCACCTACCCATATATCGCGTTTGGCCACTCCCCTGGAACATCATGCTGATATCAAAACCTTTGTAATCTGCTCCCAATGTGATGCCAAAACGATAGCGCGGTGTACTGTTGCCGATAATGCAGAGGTCCTTCGGGTCGTTGGCGGAAGTCCCTTTTTCAATAGCAGCATTATCATCGAGATTCGCATACATGATGTCACCTGCTTTCCAGATGTTATTGCCAACATTGGGAAGTCTGCTTTGGTCATGGATAGCTATATAATCTTGTATTTCCTGATCGGTTTTTGCCATGCCTACTGTCTTGAATCCCCAGATTTCACCTAGTTTTTTTCCTTTCCAGTAACTTTCTATTGTATTACCATCAGAGTCTTTGGTATAGAATGTCTTGTCAGGGTTAGGATATTCTGTCACTTCAGTCTGCGCATCGGATAAGTTGAGAGATATGTGATAACCTACCTGACCGATTCTATCCTGCCAATTTATTTGTAATTCCCATCCTTTGGTTCGTAAAGATGTATTGTTCAGTTTCGGGGCTGACGCACCTACAATCGGAGAAATCTCTTCGGCAGGTCCTACCATGTCTTTTGTGTCGCGGACATAATATTCAGCATATCCGGTCAAACGGTTGTTGAAAGCTCCGAAGTCCAGACCGGCATTGTAACTGGTGATCCGTTCCCAAGTGAGCAATGAACTTACAAGTCCGGGAGTAGTAGCTATACTTGACTTGTTGGCCTGCTCAAGCAACCAACGGCCTCCGTCGTCTGCGCTACCTACTGTAATGTTCTGAATGGAATAGGTAGGGTAGAAGCTCTCTGTGTTCTGGTTTCCCAGACTACCATAAGAGAAACGGAGTTTCAAAAGATTTACTTGTTGTTGTATCGGTTTCCAAAATGCTTCGCGTGCGATATTCCAACCGACGGATACGGAAGGGAAAGTTCCCCAACGTTGATCTCCACGGAAACGGGAAGTCGCGTCACGACGGATATTTCCTTCAATCAGGTATCTGCCGTCGTAGTCATAGTTGACGCGTGCGAAATAACCCATTGTAGCCCATTCTCTTGTGAAGGCTTTCAGTACACTCGTTCCTGTTGCGGTATTGATACTGGGGACCAGTTCGTTGACTACGTCATAGCGTTTGCCTACCATGTTGTTGATGCGGTAATATTCCGAATTCATACCTGCGGTAGCTTTGAAATTATGCTTCATCCAAGAGTATTCATAGTCTGCGTAAAGAGCCGTAGTTACCATGGAAGTTTGTTCCGTTTCGCTTTGTGCAGATGTTCTTCCGGCGGCAAGATCGTCGTCACCACCCAACCATTGCTCTTCAACCGGCTGATTGTCACGAGTGTATAGATATACTTTGTTAATGTTGTATTGATGTTGATAGCTTTCGGTACGCAGACTGGCTTGCCCGTGTATGCCTAATCCTTTGATGGGGGTTAAATGAAATCCTCCCTGGGTGAAGTAAGTATCTTTCGTTGAGTTGGAACGCCCTCCGGAAGTTAACTGCATTAACTTGGGATTACGTGTATAGTGTCCGTTGTTGTCATATAATGGCATTGTAGGATATAACTTGGTTGTTTCTGCAAAGAAACGGTCGCCATAGAGATTGATAAACGTAGGCATTGCAATATCTTCACGGATAAATCGTGCATTGAAGTCAAGGTTTAACCATTTGGTTACCTGTCCGCTGACTTTTCCGCTGATATTAAAACGTTTCTTTTTCTCGTCAGAGTAGTTCATTTGTCCTTCTTGCGAAAGAAAAGCACCGGAGATATAATACTTGACCTTTTCACTTCCACCGGAAATACTTAAATTATGTTCTTGTCCGAAAGATGTTTTGTCTATGAAGTTTCGCGGCCAGTTTTGGTTATCATTAGACGCTCCATTGAAAGGGAAAAAATTACTCCCTTGAGAACCTTCCGGATCAGAGGTGTATGGATACTCGCCTGCCATGTATCGTTGGATACGATCAATAGTGTTGGCATCGAAAATAAATTTCTTGTTACCATCTCCTGTATTAAGTTGCGCTGCATTGAAATATCTGGCAAAACGATAGGAGTCAAGCATGTCGGGTATATTGGTCGGACGAGACCAACGGAAGTTATCTGAATATTGGATCGTTGTCTTTCCTGCTTCTCCGGATTTAGTAGTAATCAATATCACACCAAACGGAGCGCGAGATCCGTAGATAGAAGAGGAAGCTGCATCTTTTAATACGGAAATATTAGCAATATCCTGTGGATTAAGCGTGTTAATATCTCCTTCGGCACCGTCAATCAAAACAAGTGGTGAAGCACTGGAACCTGTTCCCAGGTTACCGACGCCACGGATGTTCATTGTCGGATTCTTATCCAGTCGTCCGCCTTTATCATTCACGTCAATGTTCAATCCCGGCATGACCCCTTGCAGGGCCTGTGATACGGAAGTGACCGGGCGGGATTCCAATGTTTTGGTATCTACTGTCGCTACGGCTCCGGTTAAGTTCACTTTCTTCTGCGTACCGAATCCTACTACAACCACTTCATCCAGCGTTTGTGTATCTTCGGTCAGCATAATATTGAAAGTCGTTTGATTGCCGTCGAATGTCAGGCGTTGAGGCTGATATCCTATATAAGATATGATCAGCACATTTCCTTTAGCGACATTTTTGAGAGAGAAGTTACCATCTATATCTGTGATGGTTCCGTTGTTTGTGTTTTCCACTAATACACTGGCACCGATAATCGGCTCATTAAGCCTTTTGTCTGTAACGGTACCTTTGATGCTGACTTGCTGCGCATACACGAAACTGATACCTAGCAATAGCATGGTGAGTAATGATGTTAGTTTTCTCATTGCATTTTATTTAAAGTTATACATAAGGTTATTGTACTGCAAATGTACGCGAAGAAAGTTTTTATGGATATGCATATTTCTTTCATTCAGTGTACATGTTTAATTCATACGGCATTTCTTTATTCTTTTTTTTTGTATGTTTTGACTTTATTTCGTTTATTTGCCCTAAATTGATTAATATGGCAAAACGCTTAAATCTAATCTTACTAGTTCTGATAAGCAGTATTCCTTTGGTTTCCGTTTATGCTTTTTTTGATAAGGATATTCGTTTGTTGACAATGCAGGATGGACTGGCAGACAATACCGTTTCTTGCATTTGTAAGGATGCGGACGGATTTATGTGGTTTGGTACGAATAATGGCTTAAGCCGTTATGATGGGAAGATGATTAAAAATTTCAGTCCGATGGAAATGTCTGTTTCGGTTGAAAGGATTGTGAAATTATCTGAAGACTATCTGGGTATTATTGCCGGAAACAAACTTTATTGTTTTAATAGAAAATCCGAATGTTTTACTCCTGTCATATCCGGAAAGGAGACGGATGGAGTCAGGCTCTGGGGATTGTTGCCCTTGAATGAAACTTCTTTTTGGGCTATATTCGAAGATAAATTATTGTTGTATCAATGGAAAGAGCATAAAGATCAGTCAGGCGATGCAGACTTTATTTGTGCGAACCTTCAGAAGGACTTTAAGCTACTATCCGCAAAAGGAGAATTTTTTTCTGCTGTTTGCTTTGATGAAAATAGAGGGTTGTGTCTGGTTACCAATTTCAGTAACTTGCTGTTATTTCATCCGGATAGTGAGAAGTTGTGCCGGACGTTGATCCCATTAGATACAATAAAGTCTATTCAGATTACTTCTGTCATGTGTAAGGATGATATTGTATGGATTTCAACCATTGCCCGGGGGATTATTCGCTATCATTTGCGGACTCATCAGATTGACAGGATCTCGTATGACGGGACAACAGAGGGAAATCTGCTTTCCCATACGGATGTTTATCAAGTCATACCAATAGATAATAACCGTTATCTGGCGGTAACTTGGAGTGGCTATACTGTGTTGATACCGGATAAGGGATATCCACAGAAACTCACTACAGAAATTTATAATAATACAGCTTCACAAGTTCAGCAAAACTTGGAAACTCGTATGATTTCATCCTATTATGATCCGAATGGGGTGCTTTGGATTGGGACAAACGGTGGAGGAGTGATGTGTTCGGACTTGCGGTCACAGTTCTATAACCGTTTTTATCAGGATAGGCATAATGAGATTTGCAGTATAACGATGGACGACGACTGTTTTGTATGGCTGGCCACTTTTCATAAAGGTATTATGCGAAGTGATGAACCTTATGAATCAGGTAAGAGGCTACAGTTTTCTACTGTATATTCCGGTTCGGGAAATAGTAGTGAAACTGTGCTCTGTTCTTTGAAAGATGGACAGGGTAATTTATGGTTCGGGAATAGAAATGGGACATTGATCGTTTATGATGTTAAATCCCGCCGATTCATAACTTATACTTTGCTGGTGGATGGTATCATCTATACTTCGGATATTTGGGCTATCTATATAGATGCTGAAGGAGTTATTTGGGTGGGTACTGAAAAAGGACTTTTGCTCTTTGAACCTAAAAAAAGAATGTGCAAGCGTTTGCCGGTTGAACAGAAACTAGATAAAAAAGAAGCACTTGCTATACGTTCTATTGCTGTAACAAAAGACGGGGGTATCTGGCTGGGCACAAGCAATCAGGGAGTATGTAGGGTGTCTGTCTCTGCTTCCGGTGAAATATCAGCCAAGTCTGGCTATGAGCAGAAAGCAAATGTAAAGAATCATTCAGTGCGGTCATTGTTAGCTTCTACAGATGGAAATCTGTATGTAGGCTATATGGATGGTTTCGCAATTCTCTCTCCTCAACAGGATTCGATTCGTGAATTTTATACAACTGCTGACGGATTGTGCAGTAATTTTGTCGGTTGTATTACGGAAGATGCTAAAGGACATATATGGCTGGGCAGCAATTCGGGAATTTCCCGTTATAGCCGTCATCAGCACCTTTTCTATAATTATTATATTGCAGGTAGTAACCGTTCGGCTTTATTCAGTAACCATACGTTGTTCTTTGGGAATAATCAGAGTATGACTTACTTCCATCCGGATGATGTAGATGTGTATCCTGCAAATGAACGGGTATTGATAACGGGATTGGAAGTCGACAACCGTCCGGTGGAAATAGATAAGGAGATAAACGGTCAAATAATACTTCGGGAGGGAATCTCTTATACCAATCAAGTTATTTTGAATAATGATAATCGCGATTTTTCTTTGACTTTCAATAATCTGTCTTATTCTAATGAACAACAAAAGTATAACTACCGGCTTTTGCCCTATCAGGAGAATTGGCTGATATCTGATGATGGAGAAAAAGCCTCATATACTAACTTGCCGGAAGGGGACTATGTATTCGAGGTAAAGAATATATTTCCGGATGGACAGACGGGAGCAGTGACTTCCCTGAATATAAAGATACTTCCTCATTGGAGTCGCACAGTGGCTTTTCGGTTGTTTATTCTCTTTGTGGTGATTGGCATGATAGCTTATTTTGTGCGATTGTTAAGATTGAGACAACGGCGTCTGGAACATGAAATGCAGATGAAACATGAATTGCTGACTGTTGGTCTGGAGCGTGAGAAAGAACGGCAGATACGTATGGAACGTGAAAATTTCTTTACTGGTGCTGCCCACGAACTGCGTACCCCGCTAACTTTGATTCTTGCTCCGTTGCAGGAATTGATGAAACAAGCTAATCCGTTGGAACCTTTTTATAAGAAATTGCAGATAATGCATAAGAATGCTACTTCCTTGCATACTTTAGTAGATCATTTACTTTATGTGCAAAAAATAGGGGCAGGAATGGTTAAACTCCAATTGTCCGAGACCGACTTGGCTCGGGTGATAAAGAGTGTGTCGGAACCATTCCGGCAAATGTCGGAGATCAAGGATTTGCGCTTTGAGGTTAATCTGCCTGAAGGAAAACTGTTGTATTGGGTAGATGAACCCAAAATTACTTCGGCCGTGCAAAATCTTCTTTCGAATGCATTTAAGTATACATCTTCGGGTGGTAGTGTCCTGCTCTCTGTCTCCCATACAATGAAAGATGGACAAGGATATTGCCGGATTGCTGTTTCGGATACAGGGGCAGGGATTCCGAAGGATTTGCAGAAACATGTTTTCGAATCGTTCATAACAGGAGAAAATATACCGGAAATATCAACAAAGATAGGGATTGGATTATACATTGTGAAGAATACGATGGATTTGCATCATGGCAAAGTGACATTGGAGAGCAAAACGGGTGAAGGGAGTACGTTTGTTTTATATATTCCTGATGGCAAGGAGCATTTTGCAAAAGATGATTATGAACTGGTTGACTGTCAGCAAATGAGTACGAAACCGAATGAAGAGTTGAAGTCGGAACTATTTCTTTCTGCATCAGAAAATAGCCAAGAAACAACATCCCAAAAAAGCTTGTTGGTTATTGAGGATAATGAAGAAGTCCGTGAATATATCCGGAGTTTGTTTGTTTCTAAGTATTTAGTATATGAAGCCGGCAACGGTGAAGAAGGGGTGCGTATGGCAAAAGAACAATTGCCCGACCTCATTATCTCGGATGTGATGATGCCTGTAAAAGACGGCTTTACTTGTTGTCGGGAGATTCGTGCACAACAGGAAACGGCGCATCTTCCGATTTTGATGTTGACTGCAAAATCGGAAGATGCTGATATCTTGCATGGTTCTTATAGTGGAGCGGATGATTATATGCTGAAACCTTTCAATCCGGAGATTCTTCTTGCCAAAGTGGATAACCTGATTTTACAACGAGAACGGTTGAGACGGATTTATACAAAGGCCTTGATGCTGAAACAAGAATCGGAAGAGGGAGGGAAAGAAGATACTTTCCTGCAACAGCTTATTCATGTTATAGAGGTTAATCTTTCCAATGAAGATTTTAATGTGAAGATGTTGGCGGAACAATTAAATATGAGCCAGCCTACGTTGTATCGGAAAGTGAAGCAGCGTAGTGATTTGTCGGTCATAGATATGATCCGCAGTATACGTATAAGCAAAGCGGCGTCATTAATTCTGGAAAACCGCTATTCTATTCAGGAGATTTCGGAAATGGTCGGATATTCTGATACTCGCACTCTTCGCAAACATTTCACGGAACATTTTGGAGTATCTCCTTCTAAATATATGGGAGAAATATAGAAAGGTAGCCAATTATTAGCAGGTTATTACGCAATCATTCTAATCAACCTGTAACAAGAATAAAGAAAGAACTAGTCAAATAGTATCAGGGAAGTACAATCTAAAGTGTTCTCACTGTGATGAGAAAAAATACTCATTATAGTGAGAACTTTTTCTCATGCCTATGAGAGTTTTTTCTCATAGGCATGAGAATGCTTGAGAAATATAAGATTGTAAATTGCTACAAATCAATATTATATAATTTCAATTTATTATATAATGTCTTCCGGTCAATATTCAGTAACTGTGCAGCTTTGCTCTTATTATTTCCGGTTTGGCGCAATGCTTCCAGAATATGTTCTTTTTCGGTATCTTCATTGCGTAATGCTATGCTTGTGACACTGGATACGGGAGTTTCCAAAAGTTCGGTCCCAAGTTCAAGGAGAGTGATGAAACTGCCTTGTGCCAATAAGGTCGCTCTTTTCACGATATTCTTCATTTGGCGTAAGTTACCCGGCCAATGATAGTTCAGTAAAGCCTGTGATGCTTTTGCATCAAAGCCTATCAGATGCTTGTCCAGCTCCTTATTTGCCTGATCAAGAAAGAAATTTGCAAAGAGCAGGATGTCCTCTTCCCGCTCTTTTAGGTCAGGCATTTTCAACGTAAATTCATTAATACGGTGATAAAGATCTTCACGGAAAGTTCCTTTTTCGATAGCTTGTTCCAGATTTTCATTTGTTGCAGATACCAGACGGATGTCTACTGATATTTCCTGCATGGAGCCTACCGGACGTATCTTTCTCTCTTGCAGGGCACGGAGCAGTTGTATTTGTACTTCGTAACTAAGATTCCCGATTTCATCCAAGAAGATAGTTCCGCCGTTGGCAGCAACGAAAGCCCCCGTCTTATCTGTCAAGGCTCCTGTGAACGAACCTTTTACATGACCGAAAAATTCGGAGGCCGCCAGTTCTTTGGGGATAGAGCCACAATCTACGGCAATAAACGGCTTGTCATTCCGTTTGCTAAGTTGGTGGATGCGGTGTGCCACATATTCTTTTCCTGTTCCGCTGGAACCGTTGATAAGTACGGACATATTGGTAGGAGCTACCAGACCTACATAGTTGTAAAGTTGTTTGGCTGCATCACTTTCACCTTCCAGATAGGCATGATGATTTTCTGTTGAATCTTTAGATGAAATGGAGGTGCTTTTTTTAGAAGAAGATTTGGCGGTATTATGAGTCACCGGAACCTTTCCGACCTGTAAGGATTCTGCGATTTTCTTCAGCAACTCTTCCGGATTCACAGGTTTGGCGATATAATCACGTGCTCCCAGTTTCATTGCTTGCACAGCCGATTGTATATCTGCATAACCGGTCATGATAATTAAAGGAATATCAATGCCTTGTTCGTTCATCCATTTCAGTAGATCAATGCCCTCGTGGTCGGGGAGTCTCAAGTCTGATAAAATGAGGTCGACGCTTTGGCTTTCAATATGTTTTCGGGCGCGGGCAATATTACTCACTGATGATACTTCAAAGCCCTTTTTGCCTAACCAGGTTTTTAGCATCATTCCAAAAGTGATATCATCTTCAACGATCAATATGGAGCTCATCATGTCAGGTTTTGATTCTTTTAAGTCACAAAGGTAAGAGGATTTAGGCGAAAATGGTATATTTGCAAACTTAAATTAAATAAAAGCGTTATGAAAAAGATTTTATTGATCATATTAACCATATCGTTTTGTGGACTTACTGCCTGCAAAACCGGAACAAAAAAAGGAGGAGACATGGATAAAGAAACGTTGGTAAAGATTGAAACCACTTTAGGAGACATTGAGGTAAAGCTCTATAATGAGACACCGAAGCATCGCGATAATTTTATCAAACTGGTGAAAGACGGAGTTTATGAAGGTACGTTGTTTCATCGCGTTATCAAAGATTTTATGATTCAGGCAGGTGACCCGGACTCAAAAAATGCGCCGAAAGGAAAAATGTTGGGTACCGGAGATGTAGGTTATACTGTTCCCGCAGAATTTGTATATCCTAAATATTTTCATAAGAAAGGTGCCCTGTCCGCTGCTCGTCAGGGAGATAATGTGAACCCGAAGAAAGAATCTTCCGGTTGCCAGTTTTATATCGTGACGGGTAAGGTGTTCAATGATTCTACCTTGCTGGGTATGGAAAGCCAGATGAATGAGAATAAGATTAATGTTATTTTCAATACGCTGGCACAGAAACACATGAAAGAAATCTATAAGATGCGGAAAGAAAATGACGAGAACGGTCTTTATGATTTGCAGGAAAAACTGTTTGCACAGGCACAGGAAATGGCTGCCAAAGAACCGGAATTTCATTTCACTCCGGAACAGATTGAAGCCTATACAACGGTGGGAGGAACTCCGCATCTGGATGGCGAATATACCGTATTCGGCGAAGTCGTGAAAGGTATGGATATTGTGGATAAAATCCAGCAGGTGAAAACCGACCGTAGCGACCGTCCCGAAGAAGATGTAAAAATAACAAAGGTGACAATACTTGACTGAAATATATGAAAATCAACAGGCATATTCTTGATAATGGGTTACGTTTGGTACATTCGCAGGACGAAAGTACGCAGATGGTTGCCCTTAATATATTATATAATGTGGGAGCCCGTGACGAAGATCCCGAACATACCGGTTTTGCCCATTTGTTCGAACACCTGATGTTCGGAGGATCGGTGAATATTCCCGATTATGATATGCCGCTTCAACTGGCGGGTGGAGAGAATAATGCCTGGACGAATAATGATATAACCAATTACTACCTCACTGTACCTCGTCAGAACGTAGAAACCGGCTTTTGGCTGGAATCCGACCGGATGCTGAGTCTTGATTTTAGTGAACGGAGTCTGGAGGTACAGCGGGGAGTAGTAATGGAAGAATTCAAACAGCGTTGTTTGAATCAGCCCTATGGAGATGTAGGGCATCTTTTGCGTCCTCTGGCTTATCAGACGCATCCTTATCAATGGCCTACTATCGGAAAAGAGTTGTCGCATATAGCCAATGCTACGCTGGAAGAAGTGGAGGCATTCTTTTTCCGTTTTTATGCTCCCAATAATGCTATATTGGCTGTAACCGGCAATATCTCTTTCGAAGAAGCGGTTGCTTTGACGGAAAAATGGTTTGCCTCTATTCCTCGTCGGGAAGTTCCTCAACGGAACCTGCCACAGGAACAGGAGCAGACGGAAGAACGTCGACTGACAGTTGAGAGAAATGTTCCTCTCGATTCCCTGTTTATGGCTTACCATATGCCCGATCATCATCATCCGGATTATTATGCGTTTGATATTCTGTCGGATGTGTTGAGCAACGGGCGTTCCAGCCGTTTGAGCCAGCGTTTGGTACAGCAGAAACAATTATTCTCAAGTATAGATGCCTATATTTCCGGCAGTGTAGATGCGGGGTTATTCCATATTAGTGGCAAACCTTCGGCAGGTGTCACCCTGGAACAGGCGGAAGCGGCAGTACGGGAAGAACTGGATTTGTTGCAACAAGAATTGGTTGACGAACAGGAACTGGAAAAGGTGAAGAATAAATTTGAGTCTACCCAGATATTCGGCAACATCAATTATTTGAATGTGGCAACCAACCTGGCTTGGTACGAATTGCTTGGCCGGGCGGAAGACATGGAAAAAGAGGTTGATCGTTATCGATCTGTCACAGCCGAACAATTGCGGGCAGTGGCTCAATCTGCTTTCCGTAAGGAGAACGGAGTAATACTTTATTATAAGAAACAACAAAATTAAATTCTCCCTTTTATAATCTACCAGTGAAAGGGAAAAGTCCCTTTGCCTGAAAATGGAGATTCGTTTAGGTAACGGAAAAGTAAATGAGACATATTTATAGTACATATAAAGAGCATTATAAAGCACTGATTTTTCTCGGATTGCCGATTGTGATCGGTCAAATAGGAGTAATCGTTCTTGGATTCGCGGATACGTTAATGATCGGACATCATAGTACGATTGAGCTGGGAGCAGCTTCCTTCGTCAATAATGTGTTCAATCTGGCGATTATTTTCAGTACAGGGTTTTCGTATGGGCTGACTCCCATTGTGGGAGGTTTGTATGGAACCCGGCAGTATGCCCCTGCGGGACAGGCTTTACGCAACAGTTTGCTGGCAAACCTGATGGTTGCATTGTTGCTGACTATCTGTATGACTGTTCTTTATCTAAATATTGAACGTCTCGGACAGCCGGAAGAATTGATTCCCCTGATTAAACCGTATTATCTTGTTTTGCTCGCTTCGCTAGTGTTTGTCATGCTTTTTAATGGATTTAAGCAGTTTACAGACGGAATTACGGATACTAAAACCGCCATGTGGATATTGCTTGGTGGAAATGTCTTGAATATCATAGGAAACTATATCCTGATTTATGGAAAGCTCGGATTGCCCGAATTAGGTCTGTTGGGAGCAGGTATCAGCACGCTGTTCTCGCGTATCGTGATGGTGATTATATTTATCATTATCTTTATGCGTAGTCCGCGTTTTGTCCGCTATAAGATTGGCTTTTTCCGTTTGGGATGGTCACGAGCTATATTTGGACGTTTGAATGGGATCGGATGGCCGGTTGCCTTTCAAATGGGAATGGAGACAGCCTCCTTTAGTCTAAGTGCGATCATGATCGGTTGGCTGGGTACTATCGCTCTGGCTTCCCATCAGGTTATGCTGGCTATTTCGCAGTTTACATTTATGATGTATTACGGTATGGGTGCCGCTGTGGCTGTTCGTGTCAGTAACTTCAAAGGTCAGAATGACATCATCAATGTACGTCGTTCTGCCTATGCAGGTTTTCATCTGATGATGACATTGGGCGTTGTGCTTTCTTTGATTGTTTTCCTTTGCCGGAATTACTTGGGAGGCTGGTTTACCGACAGTCAGGAAGTGGCTGCTATGGTGACCTCTCTAATCTTACCTTTCCTCGTTTATCAGTTTGGCGACGGACTGCAGATTACTTTTGCCAACGCTTTGCGTGGAATTTCAGATGTAAAACTAATGATGGTGATTGCCTTTGTCGCCTATTTCATTATTTCCCTTCCTGTAGGTTATTTCTGTGGCTTTGTGATGGGATGGGGAGTAGTAGGTGTCTGGATGGCGTTCCCTTTTGGTTTGACGAGCGCAGGATTGATGCTTTGGTGGCGTTTTCATCACATGACGAAGCTCCCCGAACCTCATCCCAAAACCTGATACTAAATACTTGATATTTAAAACTTAATACTTAACCCCAATGGCTTCCTTCCGTTTTACAAAGTTGAAAATAACCGCCGGTTACACTTTGTTGCTGGCGATCCTCCTTTTCTCGCTGGTGTTTGTACATCGTGAGATGGAAGCATTGTCGGCCGCCGACGATCAACAGAATTTAAGAACAGACAGTCTGTTGACCCTTCTCCATGAGAAAGATCAAAACACGATTCAGATGTTGCGGGTGCTAAGTGAGGCAAACGACAGTCTTCTCTCTGCTTCGGAAATCGAAGAAATCATTTCCGAACAGGATTCAGTTATTACCCAGCAGCGGGTACAACATCGGGTCATTACCAAGCGTGACTCTTTAATCACTACGCCTAAAAAGAAGGGATTCTTTAAGCGACTCGCCGAGGTGTTTTCCCCTTCTAAACAAGACAGTGCCGTATTAGTAAATACATCGTTGGAAGTTGCTACCGATACCATTCTTCAACCGACCACTTCCAAAGATTCTCTTCAGCAGAAAATCCGCATGGCTACCGAAGAAAAACGACTGCAACGGAGGAAAACAATCCGGCGTACCAGTACAAAGTACCAGCGGATGAATACGCAGTTGACGGCACGGATGGATAGCCTGATTAAACAATATGAGGAAGAAATGACTTTGCGTGCCCGTCAGGATGCCGAACTTCAGCAGGAAGTGAGGATGCGGTCGGCACGTATCATCGGCGGTATCGCGGTTGGTGCCGTACTATTATCTGCTTTTTTCCTGATATTGATTATGCGGGATATTTCCCGTAGCAACCGTTACCGCCGGCAATTGGAGGTAGCGAATAAACGGGCGGAAGATTTGCTTGTTGCCCGCGAGAAATTAATGCTTGCCATTACCCATGATTTTAAAGCTCCGTTAGGCTCAATTATGGGATATACCGAGCTTCTGTCCCGGTTGACAGAAGATGAACGGCAACGATTCTATCTCGACAATATGAAAAGTTCTTCGGAACATTTATTGAAGTTAGTCAGTGACTTGCTCGATTTCCACCGGCTTGATCTCAATAAAGCGGAAGTGAATCGTGTAACCTTTAACCCCTCCCAGCTATTTGATGAAATTTATGTCAGTTTCGAACCTCTGACTGCTGCCAAAGGATTAGCCTTGCAATGTCACGTCGCTTCGGAACTGAACGGAGGATATATTAGCGATCCTTTGCGACTTCGGCAAATTGTGAATAACCTTTTGTCCAATGCTGTAAAATTTACTCAAAAAGGCGAGATTAGCCTGACAGCCGGTTATGATTCTTCAAAGTTAACCATTGCTATAGCCGATACAGGAAAAGGAATGGCATCAGAAGATCGTGAACGTATTTTCCAGGAGTTCACACGTCTTTCCGGTGCACAGGGGGAAGAAGGATTCGGACTCGGACTGTCTATTGTGAAGAAGCTGGTAACCTTGCTTGAGGGAACAATCGACGTGCAGAGTACATTGGGTGAGGGGAGCTGTTTTACGGTCGTTCTGCCTTTGTATCCGGTAGGTAAATCCCTTGCGGAGAGTGAATCTCCGGAAAGTGAATCATCGGAGAACGAAAGTCCATACGCTCCCAAACAGTCGGCTGGCATTCCTCCCATGAAAGTCATTCGTGTGCTCTTGATTGATGACGATAAGATTCAGTTGAATCTGACTGCTGCCATGTTGAAACAGCATGGTATTGATGCGGTATGTTGTGAACAGCTGGAACAGCTGATTGAACAACTTCGCTCTTCCGTCTTCGATGTATTGCTGACAGATATACAAATGCCTGCCATTAACGGGTTTGATCTGGTAAAACTATTACGGGCTTCTAATATACCACAAGCAAAAACAATCCCTGTTATTGCTGTGACTGCCCGTAGTGAGATGGATAAAGCCGCTTTACATGAACATGGTTTTGCCGGTTGTTTGCATAAACCGTTTACAGTAAAGGAATTGTTGCTAACAGTAAATGAAGGTCAACTTTCGGCCGATGAAGCGCATATTACAGAAGATATGGGAACTGTCGGGATCAACTTTTCTGCACTTACTGCTTATTCTGAAGATGATCCGGAAGCAGCATACTCCATCATTCATACTTTTATTGAAGAGACAGGTAGGAATATCGAACGGATGCAACAAGCATTGAACGATAAAGAAGTGGATGGGATAGCTGCCATGGCGCATAAACTTCTCCCTCTCTTCACAATGATCGGAGCGGAGGAAACCATCGCTCCGCTAAAATGGTTGGAGGCTTGTCGTGGAGAAGAATTCTCGGAAAAAATAGAAGAAATAACATTTAATACATTAGAAGCTGTCCGTAAAATAATTAGTGAAGCGGAGCTTTATTTGGAGATAATGAAGAAGCCCCAATAAGCCGGTTTCTCCTACTCCTTAGCTACTATTTATATCTTTCTTACTATTACCCAAACCTTTTTTCAAAATAATTTGTTTACTTTGTGTCACCTTATTTACACTGACACATTTTACATGAAACGAAAATGGATACGTTGGGTAAGCTGGATACTGCTTACTCCTATAATACTCTTTGTAATACTAATGGTATTGCTTTATGTTCCTCCCGTTCAGAATCTTTTGCGTCGGGAGGTTACTGCATACGCCTCTAAAGCAACCGGCATGCAGATTCAGGTGGAGCGGATAGACCTTCGTTTCCCACTTAATCTGTTGGTACGTGGTGTGGAGGTCATTCAACAGCCGGACACCCTTTTGTCTTTAGAAAGCCTCAATGTCCGTGTACAGGCATGGCCGTTGATAAAAGGAAAAGTAGAAGTGGATGAAGTGACTTTGAGCCGGGTAGCCGTTAATTCAGCCGATTTGATGGAGGGAATGAAGATTAAAGGCGTTTTGGGACGTTTCTTCCTGCAAAGTCATGGCGTCGATCTGTCTAATGAAGTAGCGGTAATCAATCAGGTCGAACTATCCGACACTCACGTGCAACTACTGATGAATGATACCACAACTACGCCCAAAGATACCACAGCTTCTGCTCCGATCAACTGGAAAGTAGCTCTTCATCAGTTGAAATTGAAAAATGTATCGTTCAGTATGCAGCTTCCTGCTGATTCCATGCGTATGGCGACCCATATTGGAGAAGCAGCCATCGATGATGCTCAAGCGGATTTGAAGAATCAGTACTACGACTTGAAGAAGTTCTTATTATCGGGAACCTCCGCCAGCTATGATACCGGAACTGCTCAACCGGCAGAGGGCTTCGATGCTTCTCATATTGCCGTCCGGGATATTCGCATCGCTCTGGATTCCTTGCTGTATAAAGGGAGGGATATGAACGCAGTCATTCGTGAATTTACCATGAACGAACGTTCCGGATTGAGCGTCACTTCCCTGACGGGTAGAGCCTACTCCAATGATTCTGTTATCTGTGTTCCCGGTTTGAAACTGAACACTCCCCATTCTGAAATCGATTTATCTGCCCATACCTATTGGGAACTGGTCAATATCCCCACTACGGGACGCTTATCCGCCCGTCTCAATGCCTATATCGGCAAAGAAGACGTCATGCTATTTGCCGGCGGTCTGCCTGAAAGCTTCAAAGAAGCCTATCCCTTCCGCCCGCTCGTCATCCGTGCCGGCACGGACGGCAATCTGAAAGAAATGCAGATTTCCCGTTTCACGGTAGATCTGCCGGGTGCTTTTGCATTGGAGGGTGGTGGTCTTCTGGAAAACCTTGCTGACAGCCTCACACGCACCGGAACCATCGGCTTGAAAATGACCACTCAAAACCTGAACTTCCTGACCGCTCTGTCGGGAGAAGCGCCGAATGGTACGCTTGTCATTCCTGACAGCATGAATCTGGTGGCGAAAGTGGATATCAAAGGTCCTGAATATAAAGCAAATCTCCGTTTGAAAGAAGGACAAGGAGCTATGGACGTGAATGCAGCCTTAAATACCGCTACCGAAGTCTATAAGGCTGATCTGAAAATAGACAATCTGCAACTTCATAGTTTCCTCCCGAAAGACTCTATCTATGAACTTTCTCTTTCGGCTGCGGCTAATGGTCGTGGATTGGATGTCATGTCCTACCATTCATTTGCCAAATTGAATCTTTCACTAGATCAGCTTCATTATGCTAAATACCATCTTTCCAATCTTGATCTGACGGGAGAACTTAAAGGCGCATTGGTCACTGCACATCTAACAAGTGACAATGCTTTATTGAAAATGACAACGGATGCTGAATACAATCTGGCACACAGCTACCCCGACGGTAAAATAACGATTGATGTCACCCAACTGGATTTGCATGAACTGGGAATCATGCCAGAGCCAATGAAACGCCCGCTGACTTTTAACTTAGTTGCCGAAGCACGTCGGGATTTAGTTTCGGCACATTTAATCTCCGGAGATATGAAACTCGATTTGAGTGCACGTTCCGGCGTTAATCCTTTGATTCGCCAGTCCACTCATTTTGTAGATGTACTGATGAAGCAGATTGATGAGAAAGCCTTGAATCACGCTGAATTACGCAAAGCATTGCCAACTGCTATTTTCTCTTTCTCCGCAGGACAAGAGAACCCTTTGGCATATTTCCTGGCTACCAAGAAGATAGCTTACCATGACGCTTCAGTGAAATTCGGAACGGCTCCCAACTGGGGAATCAATGGAAAGGCCGCTGTCCATGCCTTGAAAGTAGATACTTTGCAATTGGATACCATCTTCTTTACCGTCAAACAAGATACCACACTCATGAAATTGCGTGCCGGAGTTATTAACGGCCCCAAGAATCCGCAATTCTCCTTCTCTACCACACTGACGGGAGAGATTCGTGACCGGGATGCCGAGTTGTTGGTAGACTTTAAAAATGGAAAAGGAGAAACAGGAGTATTACTCGGTGTCAATGCACGTCCCTTGTTTGAGGGCAAAGGAAAAGGCGATGGACTGGCTTTCACCTTGATTCCGGAAGAACCGATTATCGCCTTCCAGAAGTTCCATTTCAATGAAAAGCATAATTGGATTTATGTACATAAGAATATGCGCGTATACGCCAATGTCGATATGTGGGATGACGAAGGAATGGGATTCCGTGTACATTCCGTACGGGGAGACACCGTTTCTCTACAAAATATTGATGTGGAAATCCGAAGAATCAGTTTGGCTGATTTGAGCAGTGTACTTCCTTACTTCCCGGAAATAACCGGTTTATTCTCTGCGGAAGCGCACTATGTACAGACCGAAAAGGATCTTCAGCTTTCGGTTGAAGCGGCTATTGATGAGCTGACTTATGAACGTCAACGCATTGGTGACGTGACAGTGGGAGCTACTTGGCTACCGGGCGAACAGGGAAAGCAATACCTGAACGCCTATCTGAATCACGACGAAGTAGAAGTGATGGTGGCGGATGGTAAGCTGCTTCCAACCCGGACAGGAAAAGACAGTCTGGAAGTAAACGCTACTCTGGAGCATTTCCCGCTACGTGTAGCTAACGTATTTATTCCTGATAAAATGGCTACGCTGGCCGGTGATATGGATGGTAATCTGAACATTACGGGTAGCACCGAACAGCCTTTGATTAATGGCGAACTGGTGCTGGATAGCGTTTCTGTCCTTTCTCAACAGTATGGTGCTAATTTCAGGTTCGACAACCGTCCGGTACTGATAAAGAATAATCGGTTGGAATTTGATAAATTCGCTATCTATACAACAGGAAAAACTCCATTTACGATTGACGGTTATGTTGATTTCAGGGATATGTCCCGTCCGATGGCAAATTTGAATCTGCTGGCGCAGAACTATACGCTTTTGGATGCCAAACGTACCCGCGAAAGTCTGGTCTACGGAAAAGTATATGCTGATTTCCGGGCAACGGTGAAAGGTCCGTTAGACGGATTGAACATGCGTGGAAATATGAGCCTGCTGGGTAATACAGACGTTTCCTATATCTTGACCGACTCACCGTTGACGGTACAGGATCGTTTGGGAAGTCTGGTAACCTTTACTTCGTTTAGCGACACCACTACGGTTGTTCAACAAGAAGTGCCGACTGTTTCTTTAGGCGGGTTGGACATGGTGATGATGGTACATATCGATCCATCCGTCCGTTTGAAAGTCGATTTGGATGCAAGCAATGACAATCGTGTCGAACTGGAAGGGGGAGGTGACCTCTCTATGAAATATACTCCGCAAGGTGATCTGACATTGACCGGACGCTATACGTTGAGCGGCGGTTTGATGAAATATGCTTTGCCTGTCATTGCCGCCAAAGAATTTGCTATCGATAACGGTAGCTATGTGGAATGGACAGGAAACCCCATGGACCCGATGTTGAACTTCAAAGCCACCGATCGTATCCGTGCTTCTGTTTCCGAAGGAGAGAACGGCGGAACGCGTTCGGTTAATTTCGATGTATCCATTGTCGTCAAGAACCGGTTGGATAATCTTTCCTTTGCATTTGATGTATCTGCTCCCGAAGATGCAACCATACAAAACGAGTTGACAGCCATGGGGGCGGAAGAGAGAGGTAAACAAGCTCTCTATATTATGGTTATGAAAACCTATCTTGGCACCGGACCGATTGGTGGCGGAGGTGGTGGATTGGGTAAACTGAATATGGGTTCCGCACTGAACTCCGTATTAAGCAGCCAAATCAATTCATTGATGGGAAATCTGAAAAATGCCAGTGTTTCTGTCGGTATCGAAGATCACGATTTGTCGGATACGGGTGGTAAGCGTACGGATTACAGTTTCCGTTATTCACAACGTCTCTTTAACAATCGTTTCCAGATTGTAATCGGAGGTAAGGTTTCTACAGGTGAGAGTGCGACGAATGATGCGGAATCCTTTATTGATAACATCTCTCTGGAATATCGTTTGGATAGAACCGGAACCCGTTATGTCCGTCTGTTTTACGATAAAAACTACGAGAGTGTACTCGAAGGCGAGATTACGGAAACCGGAGTCGGTCTGGTACTTCGCAAGAAACTGGACAAACTCAGTGAACTGTTCATCTTTAAGAAAAAGAAGTAAGCATGAAAGGGATATATAATAACATATTAGCAAGTTGTCTGATTGGTATCATTTTGTTTTCGGGCTGTTCGGTGACAAAACACCTGCCTGAAGGGGAGGTACTCTATACAGGAGGAAAAACGGTAGTAGAGAATAAGTCGGCAACACCGGTAGGAGAGACGGCTTTAACAGAGATTGATGCGGCTCTTGACAAAACTCCCAGTACAAAGATGTTAGGAGGCCTTCTGCCTATTCCTTTTAAAATGTGGATGTATAATGACTTTGTGAAATATAAAAAGGGATTTGGAAAGTGGATGTTCAACCGCCTGGCTGCCAACCCTCCGGTATTTATTTCCACTGTCAATCCGGAAGTGCGTATCAAGGTGGCTACTAACTTGCTCCGTGATTATGGCTATTTTAACGGGAAAGTGACTTATGAAACCTTGGTGGATAAGAAAGACAGCCTGAAAGCAAGCATTCTTTATACGGTTGACATGAAGAATCCTTATTTTATTGATACGGTCTATTATCAGCGTTTCACACCCCAGACTTTACGTATTATGGAACGGGGGCGCCGGATGTCCTATATAAATCCCGGTGAGCAGTTTAACGTGGTCGATCTGGATGAAGAACGTACCCGTATCAGTACGCTGTTACGTAACCGGGGATATTTTTATTTCCGTCCCGACTATATGACTTATCAGGCAGATACAACTTTAGTGCCCGGAGGACACATCAGTCTTCGTCTGATTCCTGTGTCGGGATTGCCTGCTGCTGCACAGCGTCCTTACTATGTAGGAGATGCTTCCGTCTATTTATTTGGAAAAAATGGAGAAATGCCGAATGATAGCATGATGTACAAGAATCTGAATATTCATTTCTATAAGAAATTGCAGGTTCGTCCGAATATGCTTTATCGGTGGTTGAACTATCAGCAATTTGTGCGGAATACACAGATGCGTGCTTCCAACCGCACCCGGCTTTATAATCAGTATCGGCAGGAACAGATTCAGGAGAAGCTCAGTCAGCTGGGAATTTTCAGTTACTTGGATCTGCAATATGCTCCTAAAGATACAACAGCCGTTTGCGATACGTTGCAGGTGACGATGCAAGCTACTTTTGCCAAGCCGCTGGATGCCGAGCTGGAATTGAATGTCGTAACCAAAAGTAACGACCAGACCGGTCCGGGAGCCTCATTCGGCGTCACCCGGAACAATGTGTTCGGAGGTGGAGAAAGCTGGAATGTAAAGCTGAAAGGTTCTTATGAGTGGCAAACCGGCGGAGGAGAGAAGAGTTCTCTGATGAATAGCTGGGAGATGGGAGTTTCTACTTCTTTGACTTTCCCACGGGTGGTTTTCCCGCATTTGGGAAAACGGGAGTTCGACTTTCCGGCAACAACGACTTTCCGCCTATACGTCGACCAGTTGAATCGCGCCAGATATTACAAACTGCTATCCTTCGGTGGAAATGCTACCTACGATTTCCAGCCGACACGTACAAGCCGACATAGTATTACCCCTTTCAAGTTGACATTCAATGTCCTGCAACATCAATCGGACGAATTTATCGCAATAGCCGAAGCTAATCCGGCCTTATATATCAGTTTGAAAGACCAGTTTATTCCTGCCATGGAATATACTTATACGTATGATAACGCTTCCGCACGCGGTATAAAGAATCCGATTTGGTGGCAGTCCACCATTACTTCTGCCGGAAACTTGACCTCCTTGATTTACCGTGCTTTCGGTCAGCCTTTCAACAAAGAGGATAAGCGTTTGCTCAACGTACCTTTCGCACAGTTTGTAAAGCTGAATACGGAGTTCCGCCATTTATGGAATATGGACAAGAATAATAAGATTGCCTCCCGTGTGGCCTTGGGTGCTCTCTTCTCTTACGGTAATGCAACGATAGCCCCTTACAGCGAACAATTCTATGTAGGCGGTGCCAACAGTATTCGTGCCTTCACGGTGCGTAGCATCGGACCGGGTGGCTACCATCCGTCGGAAAGCCGCTATTCCTACCTCGATCAGACGGGTACTTTCCGTTTCGAGGCAAATGTAGAATATCGTTTCCGTATCTTTAAGAGTATCTGGGGAGCTACTTTCCTAGATGCCGGAAATGTCTGGTTGATGCGTAAAGATGAGGCTCGTCCGGACTCACAGCTCGAACTGAAAACTTTCCCGAAACAAATCGCCTTGGGTACTGGTGTCGGTATTCGGTATGATATGGATATTCTGGTGTTCCGTCTCGACTTCGGTATACCTTTGCATTTGCCTTACGATACCGAAAGAAGCGGATATTACAATGTCACAGGAAGCTTTATGAAGAATCTGGGAATACATTTTGCTATCGGTTATCCCTTCTAATGAATGATTTTTGTACGATTTTGGTAAATAATGATTGATATTTGTCCTGTTGGATTCAACTATTTTTGTAATTTTGCAACGAAATCTGATGCCGTTGACATCACTAACCTTTTAATATTACACAATTTATGAAACCAACTTTATTCTTATTGGCAGCCGGTATGGGTAGCCGTTATGGAGGCTTGAAGCAATTAGACGGACTGGGTCCTAATGGCGAAACTATTATGGATTACTCTATCTATGATGCTATCAATGCCGGATTTGGTAAGCTTGTATTTGTAATCCGCAAAGATTTTGAGCAAGATTTCCGTGATAAAATTATTTCCAAATACGAAGGTCACATCCCTTGCGAACTGGTATTTCAGTCTATCAACGATCTTCCGGAAGGCTTTACTTGTCCGGCAGACCGTACAAAACCATGGGGTACAAACCATGCAGTAATGATGGGTGCTGATGTGATTAAAGAACCGTTTGCAGTAATCAACTGCGATGACTTTTATGGTCGCGATTCTTTCCAGGTAATGGGTAAATTCCTTTCAGCTCTTCCTGAAAATTCAGAGAACGTTTATTCAATGGTAGGTTTCCGTGTAGGAAATACCTTGAGCGAAAGCGGTACGGTATCTCGTGGTATCTGTAGCACAGATGCTAAAGGATTGTTGACATCTGTAGTAGAACGTACGAAGATTCAACGTCTTGACGGTGAAGTGAAATATATCGGTGATGATGGCGAATGGACTGCTACTCCCGACACGACTCCGGTAAGTATGAACTTCTGGGGCTTCACTCCTGATTACTTCGCTTACAGCCAGGAATTTTTCAAGACTTTCCTTAGCGATCCGAAGAACATGGAAAACCTGAAGAGCGAATTCTTCATCCCATTGATGGTGGATAAATTGATTAATGACGGAACTGCTACTGTTGAAGTATTGGATACTACCAGCAAATGGTTTGGTGTTACTTATCCGGAAGATCGTCAGAGCGTAGTAGACAAGATTCAGGCATTGGTAGATGCCGGCGAATATCCTGCTAAGTTGTTCTAAAGAAGATACATAGGTAAAGATAGAGGGCAGTCATTCAATCAGAATGACTGCTTTTTTGTTTTTCATAACGTATAATACTAAGCTGTATCTAATAAATATTCAGTATCTTTGCAGTCCAAAATGTTATAAATCAGAAGCAGAAGTGATTTCAGTAGAAGGATTATCAGTAGAATTTAATGCGACGCCGCTTTTTGAGGACGTCAGCTATGTAATTAATAAGAAAGATCGCATTGCGTTGGTCGGCAAGAATGGTGCCGGCAAATCAACCATGCTGAAAATATTAGCCGGCTTGCAGTCGCCGACACATGGCATTGTAGCCACTCCGAAAGATGTAACCATCGGATATTTGCCGCAGGTCATGATTCTTTCCGACAACCGGACGGTGATGGGAGAGGCGGAACTGGCATTCGAACATATTTTTGAACTTCAGGCGAGGTTGGAACGGATGAATCAGGAACTAGCCGAACGGACAGACTACGATTCGGAAGAATACCATCAGTTGATAGACCGTTTCACACATGAAAATGACCGCTTCCTGATGATGGGTGGTACAAACTATCAGGCGGAAATCGAACGGACTCTGCTCGGACTGGGATTCAGCCGGGAGGACTTCGAACGTTCTACTTCGGAATTTTCCGGCGGATGGCGTATGCGTATCGAATTGGCAAAATTGCTTTTACGTCGCCCGGATGTACTCTTGCTCGATGAACCGACCAATCACCTCGATATTGAAAGTATCCAATGGTTGGAAAACTTTCTGGCTACACGCGCCAATGCAGTCGTATTGGTCAGCCACGACCGTGCTTTCCTCAATAATGTAACGACCCGTACCATCGAAATCACTTGTGGCCAGATCTATGACTACAAAGTGAAATATGATGAATTTGTAGTCTTGCGTAAAGAACGTCGCGAACAACAGCTTCGTGCATACGAAAACCAGCAGAAACAGATACAGGATACGGAAGACTTCATCGAACGCTTCCGCTATAAAGCTACCAAAGCTGTACAGGTGCAGAGCCGTATCAAACAGCTGGATAAAATAGACCGCATTGAAATAGATGAAGAAGATAACTCCTCACTTCGTTTGAAGTTTCCTCCTGCCAGCCGTAGCGGAAACTATCCTGTGATTTGCGAAGATGTACGCAAAGCGTATGGCAGCCATGTTGTTTTCCATGATGTAAACCTCACTATCAACAGGGGAGAGAAAGTAGCTTTCGTCGGTAAGAATGGAGAGGGTAAATCTACATTGGTAAAGTGTATCATGGGAGAGATTGACTTTGATGGTAAGCTCACCATCGGTCATAATGTACAAATCGGCTATTTTGCACAGAATCAGGCGCAAATGCTGGATGAGAACCTGACTGTATTCGATACGATCGACCGGGTAGCTACAGGCGATATCCGTCTGAAAATACGTGATATACTGGGAGCTTTCATGTTTGGAGGCGAAGCCTCGGACAAAAAAGTGAAAGTCCTCTCCGGTGGAGAACGTACCCGATTGGCAATGATTAAACTTCTTCTGGAACCCGTCAACTTCCTGATTCTGGACGAACCGACCAATCATTTGGATATGCGTTCGAAAGACGTATTGAAAGAAGCGATCCGCGAATTTGACGGAACCGTAGTTCTTGTCAGCCACGACCGTGATTTTTTGGATGGACTTGCGACTAAAGTATATGAGTTCGGTGGCGGACTGGTAAAAGAACACCTCGGCGGTATCTATGAATTTCTGCAAAAGAAAAAGATAGATAGCTTGAACGAACTTCAGAAAGGGGCAGGCTTATCCACTTCTCCTACGGCATCTGCCAAAG
Organism: Bacteroides sp. BFG-606; assembly: GCF_024788145.1. Taxonomy (NCBI): domain Bacteria; kingdom Pseudomonadati; phylum Bacteroidota; class Bacteroidia; order Bacteroidales; family Bacteroidaceae; genus Bacteroides; species Bacteroides sp. BFG-606. The sequence continues at coordinate 2,207,367 of NZ_JANUIL010000001.1, forward strand.
GAAATAATGAACAGGAAGCCGCACAACCTTCGGAAAACAAACTCTCTTATGAAGCTCAAAAAGAACTGAATAAGAAAGTGAAGAAACTCGAGCGCCAAGTTGCGGATTGCGAAACCTCGATCGAAGAAACCGAATCGGCCATAGCCATTATAGAAGTGAAAATGGCCACTCCCGAAGGAGCTTCGGATATGAAACTGTATGAGCAGCATCAGAAACTGAAACAGCAGTTGGATACTATTGTTGAAGAGTGGGAGCGAGTTTCGATGGAACTGGAAGAAGTGAAAGGCTAGAACTTCCTTTCCAATAGCATGATAATTCTATAACATATTATATGAGTATGAAAGTAACCAAGTATTTACCAATTCTTGCCGTATGCCTTATGACAACAGGATGTAACAGTAAGAAAGAGGCCGTGCTGACGTCCGGTATCGACCTTGCTAATCTGGATACCACGGCTGTGCCGGGTACAAGTTTTTATCAATATGCCTGTGGAGGTTGGGTGAAAGATCATCCGCTGACAGACGAGTATTCACGTTTTGGCACATTCGATATGTTGCGCGAAAACAGTCGTGAACAACTGAAAGCATTGATTGCCGAATTGGCAGCAAAGAAAGATAACGCACCGGGCAGTGCTGCCCAGAAAGTAGGCGATCTTTATAATATCGCAATGGATAGCGTGAAACTGAATCAGGAAGGTGTAGCTCCGATCAAAGCGGAACTGGCAGCCATTGACGCTCTCAAGGATAAAGGAGAAATCTATGCATATATTGCCGAAAGCCAGAAGAAAGGCATCCGTCCTTACTTCACCATGTTCGTAAGTGCAGACGATATGAACAGTTCCATGAATATCGTACAAACCTATCAGGGAGGTATCGGAATGGGACAACGTGACTATTATCTGGAAGATGACGAGCAGACTAAAAATATCCGTAACAAATATCAGGAACACATCGCCAAGATGTTCCAGTTGGCAGGTTATGATGACGCTACTGCACAGAAAGCGGTAAAAGCAGTGATGGACATTGAAACCCGTCTGGCGAAAGCAGCTCGTTCACAAGTGGAATTGCGTGATCCTCATGCTAATTATAACAAGATGGACATGGCAACGTTGAAAAAGAACTTCCCGACTTTCGACTGGGATACTTATTTCACCGTTTCCGGTTTGAAAGATCTGAAGGAAGTGAACATCGGTCAGCCTGCTGCCATGAAGGAAGTAGCCGATGTGATTAACACCGTATCGCTGGACGATCAAAAACTGTATCTCCAATGGGGATTGATAGATGCTGCCGCTTCTTATTTAAGCGATGATTTTGAAGCACAGAATTTCGATTTCTACAGCAGAACAATGTCCGGCAAGAAAGAAATGCAACCTCGTTGGAAACGTTCTGTGAGCACCGTAGACGGTGTGCTTGGCGAAGTGGTAGGACAAATGTACGTGGAAAAGTACTTCCCTGCTGCTGCTAAAGAACGCATGGTTACACTGGTGAAGAACCTGCAAACTTCTTTGGGTGAACGCATCAAAGGTTTGGAATGGATGAGCGAACCGACCAAAGAAAAAGCGTTGGAGAAACTGGCTACCTTCCATGTAAAAATCGGTTATCCTGATAAATGGAAAGATTACTCTGCACTGGAGATCAAAAATGATTCTTACTGGGCAAATATTGAACGTGCGAACCAATGGGATTACAACGAAATGATTGCTAAAGCCGGCAAACCGGTAGACAAGGATGAATGGTTGATGACTCCCCAGACTGTGAACGCTTATTATAACCCGACTACCAATGAAATCTGCTTCCCGGCAGCCATCCTGCAACCTCCGTTCTTCGATATGAATGCGGACGATGCTATGAACTACGGTGCAATCGGCGTGGTCATCGGCCATGAGATGACTCATGGATTTGACGATCAGGGACGTCAATATGACAAAGACGGAAACCTGAAAGACTGGTGGACGGAGGAAGATGCTAAAAAGTTCGAAGAACGTGCCCAAGTAATGGTGAACTTCTTTGACAGCATTGAAGTGGCTCCGGGCGTACACGGAAACGGTAGCCTGACATTGGGAGAGAACATCGCCGACCACGGAGGTTTGCAGGTTTCTTTCCAGGCTTTCAAGAAAGCAACAGAAGCTGCACCACTGGAAATTGTTGACGGATTTACTCCGGAACAACGTTTCTTTCTTGCTTATGCTAATGTGTGGGCAGGAAATATCCGTCCTGAAGAAATTCTCCGGTTAACTAAACTCGATCCTCACTCATTAGGAAAATGGCGTGTGGACGGTGCTCTTCCTCATATCGAAAATTGGTATGAAGCATTCAAAATTACCGAGCAGGATCCGATGTTTGTACCTAAGGATAAACGAGTGTCTATCTGGTAATAGATTTTGAATAGAGAACACATATGCGAAGAGGCGTTGATTTTCCATTGAGGAGGGTCAACGCTTTTTTTTATTAATTCACACCTTATTTATTACGTACGATAAACAATATTTCGTAACTTTGCACACCAAATACTTAATAAGCAATTCAATGTCAGAGTCTAAAAAAATAAAAACTGCATTGGTATCTGTATACCATAAAGAAGGTTTGGACGAAATTATTACCAAACTTCATGAAGAGGGAGTAGAGTTTTTGTCGACAGGCGGAACTCGTCAGTTTATTGAATCATTGGGATATCCTTGCAAGGCAGTGGAAGATTTGACCACTTATCCTTCTATTCTCGGTGGTAGAGTAAAGACATTACATCCGAAAATATTCGGAGGTATCCTTTGCCGTCGCGGCTTGGAGCAGGATATGCAACAGATTGAGAAGTATGAAATCCCCGAGATAGATCTGGTGATTGTTGATTTGTATCCGTTTGAAGCTACGGTAGCTTCCGGTGCATCTGAAGCAGATATTATTGAAAAAAATCGATATAGGCGGAATCTCTCTGATTCGTGCCGCAGCCAAGAACTACAACGATGTAATCATTGTGGCTTCTCAAGCTCAATACAAACCATTGATGGATATGTTGATGGAGCACGGTGCTACTTCTTCACTCGAAGAACGCCGTTGGATGGCAAAAGAAGCATTTGCCGTTTCTTCTCATTACGATTCGGCTATTTTCAACTATTTCGATGCCGGCGAAGGCTCTGCTTTCCGTTGCTCGGTAAATAGCCAGAAGCAACTTCGTTACGGTGAGAACCCACATCAGAAAGGTTATTTCTACGGAAATCTGGAAGCGATGTTCGACCAGATTCACGGAAAAGAAATCTCTTATAACAATCTTCTCGATATCAATGCTGCCGTTGACCTGATTGACGAATTCGACGACCTCACTTTCGCTATCCTGAAACATAACAATGCTTGTGGACTGGCTTCCCGCACTACTGTTCTGGATGCTTGGAAAGACGCATTGGCCGGTGATCCGGTTTCTGCTTTCGGAGGTGTATTGATTACGAATGGCGTCATTGACAAAGAAGCAGCGGAAGAAATCAACAAGATTTTCTTCGAAGTGATTATCGCACCGGATTATGATGTGGATGCACTCGAAATCCTGGGACAGAAAAAGAACCGCATCATCCTCGTTCGTAAAGAAGCCAAATTGCCTAAAAAGCAATTCCGTGCTTTACTGAATGGTGTATTGGTGCAGGATAAAGATACTAATATTGAAACGGTAGCTGACCTGAAAACCGTGACAGACAAAGCTCCTACTCCGGAAGAAGTAGAAGATATGTTGTTTGCCAATAAAATTGTAAAGAACAGCAAGTCTAATGCCATCGTATTGGCAAAAGATAAGCAACTTCTTGCAAGCGGTGTAGGACAGACTTCGCGTGTAGACGCATTGAAGCAAGCAATTGAAAAGGCCAAATCATTCGGTTTTGATCTGAATGGTGCAGTGATGGCTTCCGATGCTTTCTTCCCGTTCCCCGACTGTGTGGAAATTGCAGATAAAGAAGGTATTACGGCTGTTATCCAACCGGGAGGTTCGGTAAAAGACGATTTATCCTTTGCTTATTGCAATGAGCATGGTATGGCGATGGTGACTACCGGTATCCGTCATTTTAAACACTAAAAAAATAAGTATTAAGTTTTTAGTGTTAACTTGCACTGCACAGTTATAATACTTAAACTTAATACTCCACTTTAATAAATTATTCAAGAATGGGATTATTTTCTTTTACACAAGAGATCGCAATGGACTTGGGCACAGCCAATACCATTATCATCACGAATGGGAAAATCGTGGTGGATGAGCCGTCAGTCGTTGCTTTGGATCGCCGTACAGAAAAGATGATTGCCGTGGGGGAAAAGGCGAAGTTGATGCATGAAAAAACCCACGAAAACATACGTACTATCCGTCCGTTGAGAGATGGAGTGATTGCCGACTTTTATGCTTGCGAGCAGATGATGCGCGGTTTGATAAAGCAGGTGAATACTCGCAACCATTTGTTTTCACCTTCTCTTCGCATGGTGATTGGCGTTCCTTCGGGAAGTACGGAAGTCGAACTCCGTGCTGTTCGCGACTCTGCGGAACATGCCGGTGGCCGTGATGTCTATTTGATTTTTGAACCGATGGCTGCGGCAATCGGTATCGGCATCGACGTAGAAGCTCCGGAAGGAAACATGATTGTCGATATAGGTGGTGGTTCTACGGAAATTGCCGTTATCTCTTTGGGAGGTATCGTTTCCAACAACTCCATTCGTACTGCCGGTGATGACCTGACAGAAGATATTCGCGAATACATGAGCCGTCAGCACAATGTGAAAGTCAGCGAGCGTATGGCAGAACGTATCAAGATCAATGTGGGTGCTGCTTTAACCGAACTGGGTGAAGATGCTCCGGAAGATTATATCGTTCATGGTCCGAACCGTATCACAGCTCTTCCAATGGAAGTGCCTGTATGCTATCAGGAAGTAGCTCACTGTCTGGAGAAATCTATTTCAAAGATTGAAACTGCTATCTTGAGTGCATTGGAAAATACGCCTCCTGAACTGTATGCTGATATTGTGCACAATGGTATCTATCTCTCCGGAGGTGGTGCATTGCTTCGTGGACTGGATAAGCGTTTGACCGACAAGATCAACATTCCTTTCCATATTGCGGAAGATCCTTTGCACGCAGTCGCCAAAGGTACAGGTGTGGCATTAAAGAACGTAGACCGTTTCTCTTTCTTAATGAGATAAACCGGGAATGAGGAATTTATTAAACTTCCTTCTGAAATACAATTACTGGTTCCTCTTCATCGTATTGGAGGTAGCCAGTTTTGTTTTGTTATTTCGGTTCAACCGTTATCAGCAGAGTGCATTCTTCACTTCTGCCAATACGGTTGTGGGGGCAGTTTATGAAGTTTCGGGAGGAGTTTCCTCTTATTTTCATCTGAAATCGGTCAATGAAGACCTGATGGACCGGAACATGGTGCTCGAACAACAGATTACTAATCTGGAGAAAGCATTGAGAGAGCGTCAGCTTGATTCTCTGACTATCAAAAGTATTCGGCAGGTGTCGCAAACGGATTATGAGCTGTTCAAGGCTCATGTGATAAAGAACAGCTTGAATCTCGTTGATAATTATATCACACTTGATAAAGGCTCTTCTTCCGGCATTCGCTCCGAAATGGGAGTCGTGGACGGTAATGGAATTGTAGGGATTGTTTATGAAACATCCCCTTCTTATTCGGTGGTGATTTCGGTACTGAACAGCAAGTCGAATATCAGTTGTAAGATTGTCGGTAGCGATTACTTCGGCTACCTGAAGTGGGAACATGGAGATTCGCGCTATGCTTATCTGAAAGACCTGCCTCGTCATGCAGAGTTTAATTTGGGAGATACGGTCGTCACCAGCGGTTTCTCGACTGTCTTTCCTGAAGGTGTCATGGTGGGAACGGTGGATGATATGTCCGATTCTAATGACGGACTTTCCTATCTGTTGAAGATTAAGCTGGCTACTGATTTCGGTAAGTTGAGTGATGTTCGCGTGATAGCCCGGACGGGACAGGAAGAACAGAAGAAACTTGAAAACAAGGTGACGCAAGAATGATAATTACTTATATACATAGAATCGGATGGTTTATCGGCTTGGTGCTTCTTCAGGTACTGATTCTGAATAATGTGCATATTGCCGGATACGCAACTCCTTTTCTCTATATCTACTTTATTCTGAAGTTCAGCTCCGGCACTTCCCGCAATGAACTGATGCTGTGGGCTTTCTTCTTCGGACTGACCATTGATATTTTTTCCGATACTCCGGGAATGAATGCAGCGGCTGCCGTGTTGCTTGCTTTTCTCCGACCCTCTTTGCTTCGTCTGTTCATGCCCCGTGATAATCCGGACAGCCTCATTCCCTCTTTCAAGACGATGGGAATCAGTCCTTTTCTAAAATATACTACTGCAAGTGTTTTTGTGCACAGTCTGGCATTACTCTCCATCGAGTTCTTCTCATTCACCAGCATTTGGCTGTTATTGTTGCGAGTGCTCCTTTGCACTGTTCTGACTGTAACCTGTATCATAGCTATAGAAGGGATTAAGAGGTAACGATGGCAAAAGATTATATCTTAGAGAAGCGCAAATTTGTAATCGGAGGTATTGCTCTCTCCATTGTTCTGATTTATCTGATACGTCTTTTTGTATTGCAGATCATGACTGATGACTACAAAAAGAATGCTGACAGTAACGCTTTTCTGAATAAAATTCAGTATCCCTCACGTGGGGCTATTTACGACCGGACCGGCAAATTGCTGGTATTCAACCAGCCGGCCTATGACATAACAATTGTGCCGAAGGAAGTCGAGAATCTCGATACCCTCGATTTATGCCAATCGCTGAATATCACCCGTTCGCAGTTCCTGAAAATTATGAGCGACATGAAAGACCGTCGCCGTAATCCGGGATATTCCCGCTATACCAACCAGTTGTTTATGTCGCAACTTTCGGCAGAGGAATGTGGTGTCTTTCAGGAAAAACTATTTAAGTTCCGTGGCTTTTATATTCAACGGCGTACCATTCGCCAGTATACCTACAACGCTGCCGCTCATGCTTTAGGAGATATTGGAGAAGTCTCCGCAAAAGAAATGGAGGCTGATGAAGAAGGATACTACATTCGTGGTGACTATGTCGGCAAACTGGGAGTTGAAAAATCGTATGAAAAATATCTTCGTGGCGAGAAAGGAATTGAAATTCTGCTTCGTGATGCACATGGCCGTATCCAGGGGCATTATATGGATGGCGAATATGACCGTCCTTCCGTTCCCGGTAAGAATCTGACATTGAGCCTGGATATTGACTTGCAGATGCTGGGCGAGCGTTTATTAAAGAATAAAATCGGAAGTGTTGTAGCTATCGAACCGGAAACCGGGGAAATCCTTTGTCTGGTATCCTCTCCCAATTACGATCCGCACTTGATGATTGGCCGTCAGCGTGGAAAGAATCATCTGGCTTTGCAACGTGATATGACGAAACCACTTCTGAATCGTGCCTTGATGGGAGTGTATCCTCCGGGATCTACTTTTAAAACAGCGCAGGGACTGACCTTCTTGCAAGAAGGAATTATTACCGAACAAAGTCCGGCATTCCCTTGCTCGCATGGATTCCATTACGGAAGATTGACAGTAGGTTGCCACGCTCATGGTTCTCCCTTGCCTCTGATTCCTGCCATTGCCACTTCGTGCAACTCCTATTTCTGTTGGGGACTGTTTCGTATGTTCGGCGATCGTAAATACGGTTCACCGCAAAATGCCATAACGGTCTGGAAAGATCACATGGTTTCGCAGGGATTCGGCTACAAACTGGGAGTCGATTTGCCGGGAGAAAAACGTGGTTTGATTCCGAATGCACAGTTCTACGATAAAGCTTATCGCGGACATTGGAACGGATTAACCGTAATCAGTATCTCTATCGGACAGGGAGAAATTCTGTCCACTCCTCTTCAGATTGCTAACTTGGGGGCGACGATTGCCAACAGAGGATATTTCGTGACACCGCATATTGTAAAGGAAATCCAGGATAACCAGTTGGATAGCATCTATCGCGTACCGCGTTATACCACTATTGAGAAGAGGCATTATGAATCAGTAGTAGAAGGGATGCGTGGCGCAGCCACCGGTGGTACCTGCCGTATGCTGTCCGTAATGGTTCCGGGGTTGGAGGCCTGTGGTAAAACAGGTACTGCACAGAATCGTGGGCACGACCACTCGGTATTTATGGGTTTTGCACCTATGAATAAACCCAAGATAGCTATTGCCGTCTATGTGGAGAACGGTGGTTGGGGAGCTACTTATGGAGTGCCTGTTGGTGCGTTGATGATGGAACAATATATAAACGGGAAGTTATCACCGGAAAATGAATTAAGAGCGGAAGAAATTAGTAACAGAGTGATATTGTATGGTAACGAGGAACGATAGTTTGTGGAAATCACTGGACTGGGTAACGATTTTTATTTACCTGCTCCTGATTGTTGGTGGATGGTTCAGCGTTTGCGGAGCCAGTTACGACTATGGTGAACGTGATTTTCTGGATTTTTCGACCCGTGCCGGTAAACAGTTTGTGTGGATTATCTGTTCCTTCGGGCTCGGATTTGTGTTGTTGATGCTGGAAGACCGTATGTATGATATGTTCGCGTACATTATATATGTAGGAATGATTCTCTTGCTCATCGTTACCATCTTCATAGCGCCGGACACAAAGGGGTCACGCTCTTGGCTGGTGATGGGGCCGGTTAGCTTGCAACCTGCCGAATTTGCCAAGTTTGCCACAGCCTTGGCTTTGGCCAAATACATGAACTCTTATTCATTCAGCATCAAAAAAGAAAAGTGTGCCTTTATCCTGGGATTTATCATTCTGCTTCCGATGTTATTGATTATCGGTCAGCGGGAGACGGGTTCCGCATTGGTTTATCTCGCCTTTTTTCTGGTTCTTTATCGTGAAGGAATGCCGGGGGTAGTGCTCTTTGCAGGCGTATGCGCGGTAATCTACTTTGTGGTCGGCATCCGTTTTGATGAAGTATTTATTGCCGATACTCCTACGCCGCTGGGAGAATTTATCGTATTGCTGTTGATTCTATTATTTGCCGGTGGCATGGTATGGGTATATCGCAAGAAATGGGCTGCTACCCGCAATATCATTGGTGGAAGTTTGATCATATTGCTGATTACCTATTTAATATCGGAATATTGGGTGCACTTTAGTCTGGTTTGGGTGCAATGGGGGCTTTGTGCTGTAATGATAGGCTATCTGATTTATCTGGCATTAAGTGAGCGGCAACGTACTTATTTCCTGATTGCTCTGTTTGCAATCGGTTCTGTCGGGTTCCTGTATTCTAGTAATTATGTATTTGACAATGTGCTGGAACCCCATCAGCAAGTCCGTATTAAAGTAGTGCTTGGTTTGGAAGAAGATTTGACCGGTGCCGGATATAATGTGAATCAATCTAAGATTGCCATCGGTTCCGGTGGATTAACAGGAAAAGGGTTCCTGAATGGTACGCAAACGAAGTTAAAGTATGTGCCTGAACAGGATACCGACTTTATCTTCTGTACAGTAGGTGAAGAGCAAGGTTTTGTTGGTTCGGCTGCTGTCCTGTTGGCATTCCTTATTTTGATTTTGCGATTAATCTTCTTGTCCGAACGGCAGACTTCGAATTTTGGCCGGGTTTATGGATATTCGGTCGTCAGTATTTTCCTTTTCCACTTGTTTATCAATGTCGGTATGGTGCTGGGCTTGACTCCGGTTATTGGTATTCCATTACCTTTCTTTAGTTATGGAGGCTCTTCTTTATGGGGATTTACGATATTGCTGTTTATTTTCCTGCGGATTGATGCAGGCCGTGGCAGAAGGCTTTAACTTTTACCTTTTACTGTTTTTCAATGCGGATGCCTATATCGCTCAATCCTTGTAGTTTTTCATCTTTCATTCCGTTTATCACTTTGATAGTATAGTTGCCGGAATGCAAGGGGAGGAGAGATTTAAAAAAAGTTTCCGATTGGTAAATGCTTCCCCATCCATGTCCAGTCCATTTCCCTTCAGAATCAGCCAAGCTGAAAGCGATTGTGTCAGTGCGCCATACCGTAGAATCCTGTAGATTCTGACTGATAAATAAGTGGAGGTCATGATAAGGATACTCTATTCTGTTGCGGACTTCTGCAAAAAGCCGGAGGGTAGTGGGAATACTGTCGGTTATGGATATTTGAAAAGAGAGTGTATCACTCTTTTCCCATCCCTCGTCAGGGAGGGATTGATAGGAGTGATACACCGTATTATCATTGCAGGCTGTCAGTAAGCAAGCACTGAATAGAATAAATAAACTATTCTTGAGTAGACTTTTCATTATTTGGCAGTTTCTCCTGATTCTGATTTCTTTCCGGTTTGGAAGGACGCTCCAGATTAGGACGACGTTCTTGACGTTCCTGTCCTTGCTGCTCCCGTTGGCGGTCTTGTTGTTGCGGGCGTTCCTGACCTTGCGGACGTTCTTGACTGGGGCGCTCTTGTCCTTGTGGGCGTTCTTGGTTCTGTCCCCTTTCCGGACGTCTGTTTTCGTTATTCCGTCCCTGGTTCTGTCCTCTGTTCCGGTTGTTATTGTTATTTCTCGGTCGATTGTCCCTTTCCCCTCTGTTGCCGTTTTCTGACGGCTGCGGGCGGTTTTCATTCTCCCGTTGAGGTTGTTGCGGACGATTTCCACCTTCCGTTTGTTGTTGCGGGCGGTTACCGTTATTATTGTTATTGTTTCCTTTCTTCTTCTTTTTATTGTTTCGGTTAGCGTTATTGCCGCCATCTTTATTATTCCGGCTACGGTCAAAGCGGGTAACGCTTTCCTGTTCCAGCAAGTCAACCGGTTTCTTCGGTTCCGGTTTCTTTTCTTCCTCGATCAAGCTGTCCGGTTTCATCCCTTTTTTATTCATGGAGATGACTTCAAAAGCGCGTTTGCCGCTGATTGTAACCAGATTGGCGGGGAAGTTCTTATCCGTAGAGTAAGAAACCTGATTGCTTAGAATATCTGCTTTGAAGAAATAGAAAGTACCATCTTTCGTTTCCAACTCTATCTCTCTCGAAGGAAGTCGTTTTTGCGCTTCTACATAACAGTCTACTTCATAGTTCAGGCAACATTTCAGTTTAGCACACTGTCCGGCAAGTTTTTGCGGATTTAGTGAGATGTCCTGAAAACGGGCGGCACTGGTAGACACAGAAACAAAACTTGTCATCCATGTGGCACAACACAGTTCGCGTCCGCAAGGGCCAATTCCGCCGATACGTCCGGCTTCCTGACGGGCACCGATTTGTTTCATCTCGATACGTACACGGAAAGCTTCGGCCAATACTTTGATTAACTGACGGAAGTCTACCCGTTCATCGGCGATGTAGTAGAAGATAGCCTTATTACCATCTCCCTGATACTCCACGTCACCGATTTTCATATCCAGATTGAGGTTCAATGCAATTTGGCGTGCGCGGATCATGGTAGCGTGTTCTTTGGCTTTGGCTTCGTTGAACTTCTCCATATCCACTGGTTTGGCTTTCCGGTAAACACGTTTGATTTCCGTATCTGCCTTGAAGTTTGCCTTCTTCATTTGCAGGGGAACAAGCCGGCCGGTTAATGTAACTACTCCGATGTCATGGCCCGGAGCAGCTTCTACGGCAACTATATCTCCTTTTTCCAGTTTGATCTTGTTGCTGTTCCGAAAATATCCCTTCCGGGTATTCTTGAATTGCACTTCTACCATGTCACTCTCCTCCGCATTGCCCGGTATGTCAGCCAGCCAGTCGTAGGTATTCAGTTTTTTATCTTGTCGGGAACATCCTTTGCAGCAAAGGCCACCGCTCCCATTATGAAGTTTATATTCCATAAGTTATATATTTATTATTGCTTCAACAGTACGATCATCTTCAGTGAGAAGTCGAAAAATACCATTTTAGCATTTACATTTTGTTCTATATGTAGTTGCGCTTCGCTTAATTCGTCCATGATACCCATCACATTACGTTCGTTGACAAAAGGTGCAAAGCGGGTTGCAAAATTCTGTTCGTTAATAGTCATATACGTCAGATCGCGCTGGTGCAGGTTGAAGATAAAGTTTTCGCGGATCATACGTTGGCAATATTCCAGAAAGTTTTTCTGGCGTTCGCGTCCCATGCTGGCCACCTGTTCACTCCACATCTTCATCTCCTTTATTTTCCGTTGATAGGATAAGCGCATCAGGTTGACAAAGAGCTCGAAGAATAACTGATTCTCCTCATTCAGATGAATCGTTTCGAGTGCCTTGACGAAATTTCCGTTTGCCAGATGGGCAATCGAGATGCTATCCGCAGGCTGAACATGATATTTACTCTGCAATACCCGGTCGATGCTGGCTTCGTCAATTTTCCGCACATTCATACGTTGAGTACGGCTCAAGATGGTAGGCAGGATCATGTCCGGAGCTTCGGAAACCAATAGAAAAATCGTCTTTTCGGGTGGCTCCTCAAGCAGTTTCAGCAACTTATTGGCGCATACCGGGTGCATTTTCTCCGGCAACCATACAATCGTAATCTTGAATCCACCCTCACTGGATTTCAGACTGAGCTTCTTCAGGATCTCATCGCTCTCTTTGGCATAAATCAGCGCTTGAGAGTTCTCCGCATCCATTTCACTTAACCAATGGTTGAGGTTGAAATAAGGATGGTTGATAACGAATGGCCGCCAATCGGCAATATAATCATCACACACTTCTTTCTTGCCTTTCGCACTTTTCACGATGGGGAATACGAAATGCACATCCGGATGTACCAGCTTATTGAATTTCACACAAGACGGACAGACACCGCAAGCATCTTCCTCGCCCCGATTGGTGCAACTGATGTAGCGTGCGTATGCGATAGCCAATGGCATTTTACCAACTCCCTCGGGACCGCAAATGAGTTGGGCATGTGGAATACGCCCCTCGTTCACTTCCTGAATGAGTCGTTGCTTGATTTCTTCTTGTCCGATTACGTCTTTGAAAAACATATCAATAAATGATTTTGGCTACTTCCTTGATACTGTCTACTGCTCCGATGGAGTAGAAATGGATGCTCGGAACCCCATGTTCCATCAACTCCTTGCATTGAGCCACGCACCATTCAACACCCACCTGTTCGGCTTCCGCGTCATTCTTGCATTTCAATGCTTCTTTCACCAGAGCTTCCGGCAAATCCACCTTGAATGTTTTGGGGACCATGCTTAGTTGGGAGATTTTCTTGAAAGGCTTGATTCCCGGAATGATAGGTATGTTGATACCTGCTGCTTTAGCCTGCTCCACAAAATCGAAATATTTCTTATTATCGTAGAATAATTGTGTTACAGCATACTCTGCACCAGCTTCTACCTTCTTTTTCAGCCAGTAAAGATCTGTCTCTATGTTAGGAGATTCTTCATGCTTTTCCGGATAACACGCCACGCCATACGAGAAAGGACTGGCGGTGACTTTCATTTCTGAACCGTCAACGAAGATTCCCTTATTGAAATTATTAATCTGCTCCTGCAATTCAATCGCATGATGATATCCGTCTCCTTCGGGAGTAAAGACCGATTCATGTTTAGCCTTGTCCCCACGAAGTACCAGCAAATCTGTGATATTCAGAAATTGCAAATCCAGCAATACATATTCGGTTTCCTCACGCGTGAAACCACTGCACAGGATATGAGGAACCACAGTAATATTATATTTATTCTGAATGGCTGCCGCTACGGCAACTGTTCCCGGACGTCTTCTCAGGCGGTTTCTCTGAAAGAGCCCGTTGCCGAGATCTTTGTAGACATATTCGCTGCGATGCGTGGTGATATTGATATATTTCGGATCAAATTCTCGAAGAGTGTCGATTGTCTGATAGAGCTTTTCGATTCCGGTTCCCTTCAAAGGAGGGAGAATCTCGAAAGAAAAAGCTGTACCTTTACTGTTATTTATTAAATCAATTACTTTCATTCCTTTTCGTTGATGTTGTTATCTACTTGGATTAAACATGCATATTGGGACAAAAATACGAAAAAAGAAAGATTTCTTCTTGATTTGTTTGAAAATAGTTTGGTTTTTATCGTACTATTACATAAAAGAGGGCATATCCTGTATTTCGGACGCACCCTCTCTCACCTAATCATTATTAAATTAGAATTTACTTTTCGAGAAATGATTTCTTCATTCTGGCAATGTCAGTCAGATAATCTTGTAAATCTTGTTCATGTTCTTCCTCTTCGGCAAGAATATGTTTGGCGATATCACAAGTGGTGAAATCTTTCCCGTTAGTAAAGTCGGCAATTTCTTGATAACGGAGAATGGCACAGCGTTCGGAAGCAACATTATCCTTCAGCAAACTGACTGAATCGAAGCCTTGCGGAGCATCATATTTGCATCTTGCCAGTTCGAACCATTGTTTCGGATCAAGTACCGGAACCCCTTCCAGCTCGATGATACGGTCGGCAAGCAACTGTGCATGTCTACGTTCTTCTTCGGCATGTTCCTCGAACTCACCTTGTACGTCGGCACGCATGGCGCCTTCCACTACTAATGCACCTACCCAATATTGGTAATATGCCAACCACTCTTCAGCCAATGCTGCGTTCAACTGTGAAATTAAACTTTCTACATCTAATTTACCTTGTAGGATTTTTACACTTTCTCTAGCCATAATTTTAAAGTTTAGGTTACTATGTTTAAATCGCTAATGTAACAGACGGAGGTTCTTTTTGTTTGAGTATCCCGGAGGTTTTAACAGAAAGAATGCATTGCATTGTGCAGCTCCTTCTTTTTTAATAGAACATGGATGCTTTTAATATTTCATTTCAACTAAATTTTTGTATCACTTTTACCCTCACACCCTCACACCTTCGCTCAATCCCTTTATTCATCGTGGTTACAACGTGTGAGGGTAAGTGTGGTAGTAGGGTGAGGGTAACTTTTTACCCTCACCCTGTCTCGTCCTGATTCTATCTTAAACAGTTTATAATAAGTGTCTTGTCTATTCGCTTTTATCCTATACTCTCCTATACAATAGACGTCAATGTCTTATATAATAGATGTTTATCCCTCGTGATTCTTCTGATAAGCCCTAATGTCTTTTAACAGCTCACTGCAGTGAACGAATTTGTTTACTATCGTTAGCTTATTTGTTTACATCTGATAGCTTATTTGTTCACTGCAGTGAGCCCTTGCCAACTACTAAGCAAATGAATATTGAACATAAGAAGAAAGCCTATGAAGTGGTATGTCTTATAAAGAAAGACACCTGTATGCTGAAATTAGGATAGTAATTTATTTATTGATTAGTAGGAGTGAATTATAAACAAAAGTAGAGTGATAACGGATAACTATTCTCACTTTTTTATGTGTTCTTGTCCTGTAGAAATCTATTTTTAAGTTTGTTTCTTTAAGAGTACTTCTCTTTTTACCTTCTCTTTGCGAATATCTTTTTGCTATTTGCTCTACACGCGCGTATGTAATATAATAAGGTGTCCTTTCCTGCCTGTTTTCATATATATGCAACATATATGAAGAAAAATATATTCTACAACATCGTTATGATTCAGTAAGTTAGGATGAATACCCGAAAATAATTAGAAAAAATAGTCAGATATATTTGGAAGTTATTGATAACTTGTCTACTTTTGCACCCGCTTTGCTAGAGAGACAGAGCCTAATGATTGACATTCTGCTATAAGATGAAGGCCACAGAAAATAAAAACAAAAAACTTTGAAAAAAGTTTGGAAGTTATCTGAAAAAGTCCTTATCTTTGCATCCGCTTTCGAAAAGAAAGCAGGCGCGGCGGAAGCCACGTTAGTTCTTTGAAATATTGATAAACAATACAAGTAGTACAAGTAAAAATAGAACCGTCAATACTTGTCTTATTCAGTAGCGATACAGTTAAGACTAAAAGGTATTTGAATAAGGTCAATAAAATTACGGCGTCCTGAACAGAGCAAAAAGATCATCTTAACTGATGATAAAAATACTTTTACAATGAAGAGTTTGATCCTGGCTCAGGATGAACGCTAGCTACAGGCTTAACACATGCAAGTCGAGGGGCAGCATTTCATTTTGCTTGCAAAGTGAAGATGGCGACCGGCGCACGGGTGAGTAACACGTATCCAACCTGCCGATAACTCGGGGATAGCCTTTCGAAAGAAAGATTAATATCCGATAGCATATCAATCCCGCATGAGATTGATATTAAAGAATTTCGGTTATCGATGGGGATGCGTTCCATTAGTTTGTTGGCGGGGTAACGGCCCACCAAGACTACGATGGATAGGGGTTCTGAGAGGAAGGTCCCCCACATTGGAACTGAGACACGGTCCAAACTCCTACGGGAGGCAGCAGTGAGGAATATTGGTCAATGGACGTAAGTCTGAACCAGCCAAGTAGCGTGAAGGATGACTGCCCTATGGGTTGTAAACTTCTTTTATATGGGAATAAAGTATTCCACGTGTGGAATTTTGTATGTACCATATGAATAAGGATCGGCTAACTCCGTGCCAGCAGCCGCGGTAATACGGAGGATCCGAGCGTTATCCGGATTTATTGGGTTTAAAGGGAGCGTAGGTGGATTGTTAAGTCAGTTGTGAAAGTTTGCGGCTCAACCGTAAAATTGCAGTTGAAACTGGCAGTCTTGAGTACAGTAGAGGTGGGCGGAATTCGTGGTGTAGCGGTGAAATGCTTAGATATCACGAAGAACTCCGATTGCGAAGGCAGCTCACTAGACTGTCACTGACACTGATGCTCGAAAGTGTGGGTATCAAACAGGATTAGATACCCTGGTAGTCCACACAGTAAACGATGAATACTCGCTGTTTGCGATATACAGTAAGCGGCCAAGCGAAAGCATTAAGTATTCCACCTGGGGAGTACGCCGGCAACGGTGAAACTCAAAGGAATTGACGGGGGCCCGCACAAGCGGAGGAACATGTGGTTTAATTCGATGATACGCGAGGAACCTTACCCGGGCTTAAATTGCATTTGAATATGTAGGAAACTATATAGCCGCAAGGCAAATGTGAAGGTGCTGCATGGTTGTCGTCAGCTCGTGCCGTGAGGTGTCGGCTTAAGTGCCATAACGAGCGCAACCCTTATCTTCAGTTACTAACAGGTCATGCTGAGGACTCTGGAGAGACTGCCGTCGTAAGATGTGAGGAAGGTGGGGATGACGTCAAATCAGCACGGCCCTTACGTCCGGGGCTACACACGTGTTACAATGGGGGGTACAGAAGGCAGCTACCTGGTGACAGGATGCTAATCCCAAAAACCTCTCTCAGTTCGGATCGAAGTCTGCAACCCGACTTCGTGAAGCTGGATTCGCTAGTAATCGCGCATCAGCCATGGCGCGGTGAATACGTTCCCGGGCCTTGTACACACCGCCCGTCAAGCCATGAAAGCCGGGGGTACCTGAAGTACGTAACCGCAAGGAGCGTCCTAGGGTAAAACTGGTAATTGGGGCTAAGTCGTAACAAGGTAGCCGTACCGGAAGGTGCGGCTGGAACACCTCCTTTCTGGAGTGATGCCGTAAACGATGTAATTCTGCATGAATAATGTAAAATACAACATCGTAAAAAAAAGTGACTTTAAAGGTTCTGTTTTTTGTACTACTGGTACTTGTTTATTTATAATATATAGATCAACCATCTATAGAAGTATAGATAGAGATAAACAAGAGAAAAAAGAAGCCGAGTCTAACATACAGGTAGACAAGGTTGAACTAGTCCTATAGCTCAGTTGGTTAGAGCGCTACACTGATAATGTAGAGGTCGGCAGTTCAACTCTGCCTGGGACTACCAAGCTCAAGAACGAGGAAATGCCGCGTAAGCGGAATGCAGCAATTCTTGATAACCTCTTGGGGGATTAGCTCAGCTGGCTAGAGCATCTGCCTTGCACGCAGAGGGTCAACGGTTCGAATCCGTTATTCTCCACGATCTCTGAAAAAGAGAAACGATCTTTGACATGATGTACAAAAAGTAAAATTTTAGTAAGAGCTAAAAGTATATATCAAACCGTACGTGATTGATATTGTCATTGAGTATTATTTTTAAATTCTCAATTCTCAATTTTCAATTTAAGAAGTTTGAAAGAAAGTAAGCAAGGGCGCATGGCGGATGCCTTGGCTCTCGGAGGCGATGAAGGACGTGATAAGCTGCGATAAGCTTCGGGCAGGTGCAAATAACCTTTGATCCGAAGATTTCCGAATGGGACAACCCGGCATTCTGAAGGAATGTCATCCATCCTAGATGGAAGCTAACGCAGGGAACTGAAACATCTTAGTACCTGTAGGAAAAGAAAATAATAATGATTCCCCTAGTAGTGGCGAGCGAACGGGGATTAGCCCAAACCAATGTTGTTACGGCAATATTGGGGTTGTAGGACCACGACATCGCAAGACATTTCATGAGTAGAACCCTTTGGAAAATGGGACCATAGACGGTGATAGTCCGGTATACGAAGTGAAACGAAGCGTAGTGGTATCCTGAGTAGCGCGGGACACGAGAAATCTTGCGTGAATCTGCCGGGACCATCCGGTAAGGCTAAATACTCCCGAGAGACCGATAGCGAACCAGTACTGTGAAGGAAAGGTGAAAAGCACTTCGAATAGAAGAGTGAAATAGTCCCTGAAACCGTGCGCCTACAAGCGGTCGGAGCTGTGTAAGCAGTGACGGCGTGCCTTTTGCATAATGAACCTACGAGTTACTTTTTCCGGCAAGGTTAAGTGTCTCAAGACATGAAGCCGAAGCGAAAGCGAGTCTGAACAGGGCGATTAGTCGGAAGGAGTAGACGCGAAACCAAGTGATCTACCCTTGGTCAGGTTGAAGGTTAGGTAACACTAACTGGAGGACCGAACCGATAAGCGTTGAAAAGCTTCCGGATGAACTGAGGGTGGGGGTGAAAGGCTAATCAAACTTGGAGATAGCTCGTACTCCCCGAAATGCATTTAGGTGCAGCCTTGGGAATTACTACTGTGAGGTAGAGCGACTGATAAGATGCGAGGGCTTCACCGCCTATCAAGTCTTGATAAACTCCGAATGCGCAGTAGTTCGATCCCGGGAGTGAGGGCATGGGTGCTAAGGTCCATGTCCTAAAGGAGAAGAATCCAGACCATCAGCTAAGGTCCCGAAATAATTGCTAAGTTGAACTAACGAAGTCAGATTGCTAAGACAGCTAGGATGTTGGCTTGGAAGCAGCCATTCATTTAAAGAGTGCGTAACAGCTCACTAGTCGAGGAGTTTGGCGTGGATAATAATCGGGCATCAAGCAATTTACCGAAGCTATGGGATCAGTAATGATCGGTAGGGGAGCATTCCACTCCGCGTCGAAGGTGAAGCGTGAGCTTTGCTGGAGCGTGTGGAAAAGCAAATGTAGGTATAAGTAACGATAAAGGGGGTGAGAAACCCCCTCGCCGAAAGACTAAGGTTTCCTGATCAACGCTAATCGGATCAGGGTTAGTCGGGTCCTAAGGCTCAGCCGAACGGTGAGGCCGATGGCAGAACAGGTTAATATTCCTGTACTACCTTAAAGAGTGACGTGGAGACGGAGGAGTGACAGCGCCGCGGACTGACGGAATAGTCCGTTGAAGGGTGTAGATGTTGATTGCGGCAGGCAAATCCACCGCAAGAGTCGAACCTGATAGTATACCGAATTCTTCGGAATGAGGTAATAGTGCGTGTAAACATACTCCCAAGAAAATCCGCTAAACTTAATCTTTAAGGTACCCGTACCGCAAACGGACACACGTAGTCGGGTTGAATATACTAAGGCGCTTGAGTGATTCACGGTTAAGGAACTAGGCAAATTGACCCTGTAACTTCGGGATAAAGGGTCCCAACGAGAGTTGGGCGCAGAGAATAGGTCCAGGCAACTGTTTAACAAAAACACAGGGCTGTGCTAAATTGAAAGATAACGTATACAGCCTGACACCTGCCCGGTGCTGGAAGGTTAAGAGGAGATGTCATCGCAAGAGAAGCATTGAATTGAAGCCCCAGTAAACGGCGGCCGTAACTATAACGGTCCTAAGGTAGCGAAATTCCTTGTCGGGTAAGTTCCGACCTGCACGAATGGTGTAATGATCTGGACACTGTCTCAACCGTGAGCTCAGTGAAATTGTAGTATCGGTGAAGATGCCGATTACCCGCGATGGGACGAAAAGACCCCGTGAACCTTTACTATAGCTTAACATTGAATTTGGGTAATTGATGTGTAGGATAGGCCGGAGACTTTGAAGCAGGTACGCCAGTATTTGTGGAGTCGCTGTTGAAATACGGCCCTTTGATTATTTGAGTTCTAACTCGCTGCTGCGAGGACACTGTTTGGTGGGTAGTTTGACTGGGGTGGTCGCCTCCAAAAGTGTAACGGAGGCTTCTAAAGGTGCCCTCAGGACGATTGGTAACCGTCCGTAGAGTGTAATGGCATAAGGGCGCTTGACTGGGAGACAGACAAGTCGATCAGGTAGGAAACTAGAGCATAGTGATCCGGTGTTTCCGTATGGAAGGGACATCGCTCAAAGGATAAAAGGTACTCCGGGGATAACAGGCTGATCCCTCCCAAGAGCTCATATCGACGGAGGGGTTTGGCACCTCGATGTCGGCTCGTCACATCCTGGGGCTGGAGAAGGTCCCAAGGGTTGGGCTGTTCGCCCATTAAAGTGGCACGCGAGCTGGGTTCAGAACGTCGTGAGACAGTTCGGTCTCTATCTATCGTGGGCGTATGAAATTTGCGTGGCTCTGACACTAGTACGAGAGGACCGTGTTGGACTGACCGCTGGTTTACCAGTTGTGCCGCCAGGTGCATTGCTGGGTATCTAAGTCGGGATTGGATAAGTGCTGAAAGCATCTAAGTACGAAGCCAGCCACAAGATTAGATTTCTTAGGGTCGTCAAAGACGATGACGTTGATAGGATGCAGGTGTAAAGGTGGTAACATCAAAGCCGAGCATTACTAATTGCCCGTTCACTTTCTTTCGAACATGTACCGGTTGGGTATATACGTTTAGCTTGCTATACACTAGGATTTTACTTTTCATCATGTCATAACCTTATTCAGGTGGTTATAGCACGAGGGTTCCACCTCTTCCCATTCCGAACAGAGAAGTTAAGCCTCGTCACGCCGATGGTACTGCGTAACAGTGGGAGAGTAGGTAGCCGCCGTTTTTAAGAAGCCTCGCTTGTCTATTGGACGGGCGAGGCTTTCTGTTTTTTTATTACTTTGGTATTTATATCGCCGTTTTTAACAGATACAAACCTCATAATACCTATTAAAAAAGTGAATATTTACTGATAATTTGTATGTTATGAGGATATTTATTTGTATCTTTGTCGCCCGAATTGTAAGCTAACGATTTAAAAAAGAGAGAAGCTTTGGGAAAGTTTGATAAATACAAAATTGACTTGAAAGGAATGCAAACAGACTCTGCTAAGTATGAGTTTGTATTGGATAACCTTTACTTCGCTCACATTGATGGTCCTGAAGTTCAGAAAGGAAAGGTGAATGTTACATTGACCGTGAAAAGAACCTCTCGTGCTTTCGAGCTGAGTTTTCAGACTGAGGGAATGGTATGGGTACCATGTGACCGTTGTCTGGATGATATGGAGCTGCCTATCAGTTCTTCTGATAAACTGATGGTAAAGTTTGGACATGAATATGCAGAAGAAGGTGACAACCTGATTGTGATTCCCGAGGAAGAAGGGGAAATCAACGTTGCATGGTTCATGTATGAGTTTATTGCACTCTCTATACCCATGAAGCATGTACATGCTCCCGGTAAGTGTAATAAAGCGGTAACCAGTAAATTGAACAAGCATTTGAAAACGAATGCGAATGAGGATAGCGATGATACTTTCGACACAGGTGGAGATGACATCGTAATTGAGGAAGAAGTGGAGGAACAAATTGATCCTCGTTGGAATGAATTAAAAAAAATATTAGATAATAATTAAAGTTTTAAGAAAATGGCACATCCTAAGAGAAGACAATCAAGTACGAGACAAGCGAAGAGAAGAACTCATGATAAGGCAGTAGCTCCTACATTGGCTATTTGTCCGAATTGCGGCGAATGGCACGTTTACCACACTGTATGTGGTGCTTGCGGCTATTACAGAGGTAAGCTCGCTATTGTGAAAGAAGCAGCTGTATAATTAGTACAGTTATACTGAAACAGCCTGGGGGTGAAACTCTCCGGCTGCTTTAAGTATTATAGTATTGCTAATTAAAAATAGGTTTGATGGAAAAAATAAATGCAGTAATCACAGGAGTCGGCGGGTACGTACCCGATTATATCTTGACTAACGATGAGATATCAAAAATGGTGGATACCAACGACGAATGGATTATGACTCGTATCGGAGTAAAGGAAAGACATATTCTGAATGAGGAAGGATTAGGTAGTTCATATATGGCGCGCAAAGCTGCCAAACAGTTGATGAAGAAGACTGGCGCTAATCCTGATGACATTGATTTAGTTGTTGTTGCTACTACTACTCCTGACTATCACTTCCCTTCTACAGCTTCTATTCTTTGTGATAAACTCGGACTGAAGAATGCTTTTGCCTTCGATTTGCAGGCTGCTTGTAGCGGATTCCTGTATTTGATGGAGACAGCTGCTAATTTCATCCGTTCGGGAAGATATAAGAAAATTATCATTGTCGGTGCCGATAAGATGTCGTCAATGGTTAACTATACAGATCGTGCTACATGCCCTATCTTCGGTGACGGTGCTGCTGCCTTTATGGTGGAACCGACTACGGAAGATTACGGGATCATGGATTCGATACTGAGAACAGATGGTAAGGGATTGCCTTTCCTCCACATGAAAGCTGGTGGTTCGGTTTGTCCTCCGTCTTATTTCACAGTAGACAATAAGATGCACTATTTGCACCAGGAAGGAAGAACAGTATTTAAATATGCTGTATCCAACATGTCGGATGTCTCTGCTGCAATCGCAGAAAAGAATGGCCTGACGAAAGATAGTATTGACTGGATTGTTCCGCATCAGGCGAATGTCCGTATCATCGAGGCTGTGGCACACCGTATGGAGGTGCCAATGGATAAAGTGTTGATAAATATTGAGCATTACGGTAACACGAGTGCCGCTACACTTCCTCTGTGTATCTGGGATTATGAAGATAAACTCAAGAAAGGCGATAACATCATTTTCACTGCATTCGGTGCCGGATTTACTTGGGGCGCAGTATATGTGAAATGGGGTTATGATGGAAAGAAGGAATCGTAACGTAAGTTACTGAACTATAACACTCAAAAACGCATCCTATTTCGATTCGATGCGTTTTTTTGTCTCAACCAATAAAATAAAGAGAAATGCATAAAGCAGGTTTTGTAAACATCGTAGGAAATCCGAATGTCGGAAAATCGACATTGATGAATGTCTTGGTAGGCGAACGTATTTCGATCGCTACCTTCAAAGCGCAGACTACTCGTCACCGGATTATGGGAATCTATAATACGGATGAAATGCAGATTGTTTTTTCTGATACTCCGGGTGTGTTGAAGCCCAATTATAAACTACAGGAGTCTATGTTGAATTTTTCTACTTCGGCATTGACGGATGCGGATATCTTGCTTTATGTAACGGACGTGGTGGAGACGCCGGATAAGAATAATGAGTTTATGGAAAAGGTGCGTCAGATGACGGTGCCTGTTCTCTTGCTCATCAATAAGATAGATCTTACAGATCAGGAAAAACTGGTAAAGCTGGTGGAAGAGTGGAAAGAGTTGCTTCCCCAAGCCGAAATTATTCCGATTTCTGCTACATCAAAGTTCAATGTAGACTATGTAATGAAGCGGATCAAAGAACTGCTGCCCGATTCTCCTCCTTATTTTGGAAAGGAGCAGTGGACGGATAAGCCTGCCCGTTTCTTCGTGAATGAGATTATCCGGGAAAAGATTCTGCTCTACTACGATAAAGAGATCCCCTATTCGGTGGAGGTTGTCGTAGAAGAGTTTAAGGAAGAACCGAAGAAGATTCATATTCGGGCGGTGATTAACGTGGAACGTGATTCGCAGAAAGGAATCATTATCGGTAAACAGGGAAAGGCGTTGAAGAAGGTGGCTACCGAGGCTCGCCGTGAACTGGAACGTTTCTTTGGAAAGACTATTTTCCTCGAAACGTATGTGAAAGTGGATAAGGATTGGCGTAGTTCGGATAAGGAACTCCGCAATTTTGGTTATCAGTTAGATTAAGAGTATTCATGCGACTGTGATAGTCGTGAAAAAACAAGGTATTGAACTATGGGTAATTTAGTTGCAATTGTAGGACGCCCGAATGTGGGCAAGTCTACCTTATTTAACCGTCTGACGAAGACTCGTCAGGCTATTGTGAATGAAGAAGCGGGTACAACCCGCGACAGACAATATGGCAAGTCTGAGTGGCTGGGCCGTGAATTCTCTGTGGTGGACACCGGTGGATGGGTGGTCAACTCGGATGATGTCTTTGAAGAGGAAATCCGTAAGCAGGTATTATTGGCCGTGGAAGAAGCGGATGTCATTCTGTTTGTAGTGGATGTGATGAATGGAGTGACTGACTTGGATATGCAGGTAGCTGCTATTCTGCGTCGTGCTAATAGTCCGGTGATTATGGTTGCTAATAAAACGGATAATCACGATTTACAATATAACGCTCCCGAATTCTATAAACTGGGATTGGGCGATCCGTATTGCGTCTCTGCCATGACAGGAAGTGGTACGGGTGATTTGATGGACTTGATTGTCAGCAATTTCAAGAAAGAATCATCTGAAATTCTGGATGATGATATTCCTCGTTTTGCTGTGGTAGGACGTCCGAACGCCGGAAAGTCTTCCATTGTAAATGCATTTATTGGGGAAGAACGTAATATCGTAACAGAGATTGCCGGAACTACCCGCGACTCTATCTATACTCGTTACAATAAATTCGGATTTGATTTTTACCTGGTGGATACAGCGGGTATCCGTAAGAAAAACAAGGTAAATGAAGATTTGGAATATTATTCAGTCGTTCGTTCGATTCGTTCTATCGAAGGTTCGGATGTTTGTATTTTGATGTTGGATGCTACAAGAGGTGTTGAGGGGCAGGACTTGAATATCTTCTCTCTGATTCAGAAGAATCAGAAAGGACTGGTAGTTGTTATCAATAAGTGGGATTTGGTGGAAGATAAATCTGTGAAAGTACAGAAAGCGTTTGAGGAAGCTGTTCGCTCGCGTTTTGCTCCGTTTGTCGATTTCCCGATCATCTTTGCTTCTGCACTGACTAAACAACGTATTCTAAAAGTGCTTGAAGAAGCACGTAGTGTGTATGAAAACCGGACGACAAAGATCCCGACCGCACGTTTGAATGAAGAAATGCTTCCGTTGATCGAGGCTTATCCGCCTCCTTCCAATAAAGGTAAGTATATCAAAATTAAATATATCACACAGTTGCCGAACACACAAGTGCCTTCATTTGTATATTTCGCCAACTTGCCGCAGTATGTGAAAGAGCCATACAAACGTTTCCTCGAAAATAAGATGCGTGAGAAATGGAATCTGACAGGTACGCCGGTTAATATTTATATTCGACAGAAATAAAATTCACCACAGAGGACACAGAGAAATAATAAATCAAAGACACGGACTGTCTCAACTATATAAATATAGATTGGGGCAATCCGTGTCTTCTTATAAAATAAAACTCTGTGTCCTCCGTGTCCTCTGTGGTGAACCTATTTTTCCAACTGGAAATCTTTTCGGCGTAACACGAAACTATTACTCAAGTATTTTTCACGCACAATCTGATTTTCCGATAGTTCTTCCGGTGTCCCCTGGAAAAGGATCTTTCCTTCGAACAGCAGATAGGCGCGGTCTGTGATACTAAGCGTTTCCTGTACGTTGTGGTCGGTAATCAGGATTCCGATATTCTTGTCTTTCAGTTTCCATACAATTTGCTGGATATCTTCTACGGCAATCGGGTCGACACCGGCAAAAGGTTCGTCAAGCATGATGAATTTGGGGTCGATGGCAAGACAACGGGCAATTTCTGTACGGCGGCGCTCACCTCCCGACAACTGGTTACCTTTATTTTTGCGTACCTTTTGCAGGCGGAACTCTGCAATCAGGCTTTCGAGTTTCTCTTTTTGATATTCTTTGGGCTTGTTGGTCATTTCCAGTACAGAGGCGATATTATCTTCCACGCTCATCTGGCGGAAAACGGAAGCTTCCTGTGCAAGGTAGCCGATTCCTGTTTGTGCGCGTTTGTAAACCGGATATTTGGTAATCTCCAAGTCATCGAGGAAAATACGTCCTTCATTAGGAGTAATCAGCCCTACAGTCATATAGAATGAAGTCGTCTTACCGGCACCGTTCGGTCCCAGCAAACCTACAATCTCACCCTGCTTCACATTGATGGAAACGTGGCTTACAACGGTTCGTTTACCGTACTTTTTAACCAGGTCTTCCGTGCGGAGCACCATCTTGCTTTCTTCCATATTCTAGTTATTTTGCGGCAAATGTAGTAAAAATAAGCTGAAATAATGTACATTTGCAGACAAATAGTGTGAGTTATGATAAAAGCATTGAGAACCGTCGGGAGATATTTTATACTGATGGGACGGACTTTTTCCCGCCCCGAGCGTATGCGTATGTTCTTCCGGCAATACCTTAACGAGTTGGAGCAGCTAGGTGTGAACTCCATCGGTATTGTGCTGTTGATTTCGTTTTTCATCGGCGCAGTGATTACCATTCAGATTAAGTTGAATATCGAAAGTCCATGGATGCCCCGCTGGACAGTGGGATATGTGACACGTGAAATTATGTTGCTGGAATTTTCTTCCTCCATCATGTGCTTGATTCTTGCCGGAAAAGTCGGGTCGAATATCGCTTCCGAATTAGGAACGATGCGGGTGACACAACAGATTGATGCGCTCGAAATTATGGGTATCAATTCGGCGAACTACCTGATTTTGCCTAAGATTACGGCGATGGTGACTGTTATCCCTATTCTAGTGACGTTTAGTATCTTTGCCGGAATCATCGGTGCCTTTTGCACATGTTGGTTTGCCGGGGTTATGAATGCTGTCGATCTCGAATATGGTTTGCAGTATATGTTTAACGAATGGTTTATCTGGGCGGGTATCATCAAATCCCTCTTTTTTGCGTTTATCATTGCAAGTGTGTCCGCTTTCTTCGGATACACGGTAGAGGGAGGTTCGATTGCTGTAGGAAAGGCTTCTACGGATGCCGTAGTATCCAGCAGTGTATTGATTCTGTTTTCAGACTTGATATTAACTAAACTTTTGATGGGATGATTGAGATTAAAGGACTTTATAAATCATTTGATGACAAGACAGTATTGAGTGATATCAATGCTGACTTTGAAAATGGAAAGACAAACTTGATTATCGGTCAGAGTGGTTCCGGTAAGACGGTGTTGATGAAATGTATTGTAGGATTGCTGACTCCGGAGAAAGGAGAAGTCTTGTATGACGGACGTAACCTTGTCCTGATGGGGAAGAAGGAGAAGAAGATGCTTCGCAAGGAAATGGGAATGATTTTCCAGAGTGCGGCTCTTTTTGACTCTATGACCGTATTTGATAATGTGATGTTTCCACTGAATATGTTTAGCAACGATATCTTGCGTGACCGGGTCAAACGGGCGATGTTCTGTCTGGATCGTGTGAATCTGGGGGAAGCGAAAGATAAGTTTCCGGGAGAAATCAGTGGTGGTATGCAGAAGCGTGTCGCTATTGCGCGTGCGATTGCCTTGAATCCGCAATATCTGTTTTGTGATGAGCCGAACTCGGGGCTGGACCCGAAAACGTCATTGGTGATTGATGATCTGATCCACGATATTACGCAGGAATATAACATGACGACCATTATCAATACGCATGATATGAACTCTGTATTGGGGATTGGTGAGAAGGTGATTTATATTTATGAGGGACATAAAGAGTGGGAAGGTACGAAAGATGACATCTTTACTTCTACCAATGAACGACTGAATAACTTTATCTTTGCTTCCGACTTGCTCCGTAAGGTGAAGGACGTGGAAGTGCAAGGAATGGAAGGGTAATAAAAAAACTTCTGTCATCAGGTGACAGAAGTTTCTTTTTTTCTTAGCTATGTTAGCGTCGGCAATTAAGCTCTAGGTCTAGCTTCTTTAACTACCATTGTACGACCCATGTATTCAGCTCCGTTCAATTCAGCAATAGCTTTTGCAGCTGCAGCGTCGTCTTCCATTTCGATGAAAGCGAATCCTTTGGATTTACCGGTTTCACGGTCCATAACAACTTTAACTGATGATACTGCTCCGTAATCTTCCATCACTTGTTGCAGATCTCCTTCCTTAACACGGTAGTTAAGGTTTCCAACATAAATGTTCATAATGAAAATGATAAAAAAATAAATAAATGAATAAAACTCTCTGGATAGATGGTTACTAATAAAAAGATTAAAACGACAGAGAGTTTACAAATGCGTTCTGGTAACGGAAGTAAAAACCTTGTAATCAAATCGAGAAACTAATGGTCCATCAATCCGCAACAAAGAAAAGAATAATTTTTGGATTAACCATCTTTTTGGAAAGTTAATTTGCGGATTATCAGAAAAAAAGTTCTTTCCTTTTCTCTTGAAAGAAAAGAAAGAACCAAAGAAAAAGTTGGAGAAAGCCCTCACGCTCGGTATCCTCAAGCAAGCTTGCGGCTACACTCATTAAATCGGGCTTTTCAAGGCTGACTTTTTTCTCCTACTCGCTTCCTACACTACGCTAAAGGGCAGAAACTCGCTACGCTCAAACAATCTGCCCTTCTTAATGCTCCGTTACGGGCACTCGCTTGATGGAGAAAAAAGTAGGCCGGGGGAACCTGGCGGGGTGGGTGTTGATGGGGAATTTTCATTGTTTAGGTGTGGGTATGAGCAGAATATCAGTGAAATATCAATAAAAGATGTGTGAAAGATGGGTGGCGTTGCTGAAATAAATCTGCAATGTCTTTTGAAATTTGAAAGATTAGCACTAATTTTGCACCCTCTTTGAGTATAGAACAAAGTATAAATCAAATAAATAATTGTCAGAATGAACGTTTCATTACAAAACATTGACAAAGTAAGCGCAGAGCTTACTGTAAAGCTTGAGAAAGCCGATTATCAGGAGAAAGTAGATAAAGAGTTGAAGTCGCTCCGTCAGAAGGCACAGATTCCGGGATTCCGTAAAGGTATGGTTCCGACAAGTCTTATTAAAAAGATGTATGGTAAGTCGGTAATTGCAGAGGTTGTGAATAAGGCACTGCAAGAAGCTGTTTACAATTATATTAAAGAAAATAAGGTGAATATGTTGGGCGAGCCGTTGCCTAACGAAGAAAAGCAACAGAATATTGATTTCGATACAATGGAAGAATTCGATTTCGTATTCGACATCGCTTTAGCACCTGAATTTAAAGCAGAAGTAAGTGCTAAAGATAAAGTGGATTATTATACTATCGAAGTTTCTGACGAAATGATCGACAACCAGGTGAAGATGTATACTCAACGCACTGGCAAGTATGATAAGGTAGACTCTTACGAAGATAATGATATGTTGAAAGGTCTGCTGGCACAGTTGGATGAAGAAGGTAACACAAAAGAAGGTGGTATTCAGGTAGAAGCTGCTGTGTTGATGCCTGCTTACATGAAGAACGACGATCAGAAAGCTATTTTTGCTAATGCAAAAGTAAATGATGTATTGGTGTTCAATCCGAATGTGGCTTATGACGGACATGCTGCCGAACTGGGTTCTTTGTTGAAGATTGACAAGGAAATCGCAAAAGACGTGAAATCTGATTTCAGCTTCCAGGTAGAAGAAATCACTCGTTTTGTTCCGGGTGAATTGACTCAGGAAGTATTCGACCAGGCATTCGGCGAAGGTGTTGTGAAGACTGAAGAAGAATTCCGCGCTAAGATTAAAGAAGAAATCGCAGCTAGATTTGTGGCTGACAGCGATTATAAATTCCTGATCGACATTCGTAAGGTGATGATGGAAAAAGTAGGTAAGCTGGAATTCTCTGATACCCTGCTGAAACGTATCATGTTGCTGAACAACGAAGAAAAGGGAGAAGAATATGTTGCTGAAAACTATGATAAGAGCATCGAAGAACTGACTTGGCACCTGATTAAGGAGCAGTTGGTTGAAGCAAACGATATCAAAGTAGAACAGGAAGATGTTCTGAAGATGGCTAGAGAAACAACGAAGGCACAGTTTGCTCAATACGGTATGTTGTCTATTCCTGACGATGTGCTTGACAACTATGCACAGGAAATGTTGAAGAAGAAAGAAACTATCAATAATTTGGTAAGTCGTGTGGTAGAAGTGAAGCTTGCTGCTGCTCTGAAAGCGCAGGTTACTTTGGAAAACAAGAACGTTTCGATCGAAGAATTCAATAAAATGTTTGAGTAATCATTCGGTTGAATAAAATATAAAGTCACAGAAACACAGAGTTTTTATAAAATTATAACTCTGTGTTTTTTTGTGTCTCTGTATTCTTTTTCGTTTCTTTGTACTTACGTTTATTTTTAATTTATAAGAAAGGAACAATTAACATGGATGATTTTAGAAAATACGCAACCAAGCATTTAGGAATGAATGGCATGGTATTGGATGATGTGATTAAGTCGCAGGCCGGGTATTTGAATCCCTATATTCTGGAAGAAAGACAGTTGAACGTAACTCAACTCGACGTTTTCTCCCGTTTGATGATGGACCGCATCATTTTCCTCGGTACACAAGTTGATGACTATACAGCTAATACGCTTCAGGCACAGTTGTTGTATCTGGATTCTGTGGATCCGGGTAAGGATATCTCTATCTATATCAACTCTCCGGGCGGAAGTGTATATGCCGGACTGGGCATTTATGATACGATGCAGTTTATTTCAAGTGATGTTGCTACCATCTGTACAGGTATGGCAGCTTCAATGGCGGCTGTATTGCTGGTTGCCGGTGCTGAAGGCAAACGTTCTGCATTACCTCACTCACGTGTGATGATTCATCAGCCGATGGGTGGTGCGCAAGGACAAGCGTCAGACATTGAAATCACAGCGCGTGAGATTCAGAAATTGAAGAAAGAACTTTATACGATCATCGCTGATCATTCGCATACTGATTTCGATAAAGTATGGGCGGACTCTGACCGCGACTACTGGATGACAGCTCAGGAAGCGAAAGAGTACGGTATGATTGATGAGGTATTGATTAAGAAATAAAAATGGCTGATTCAAAAACAAAGAAAAGATGTAGCTTCTGTGGACGGTCGGAGAATGAAGTCGGATTCCTGATTACGGGAATGAATGGCTATATTTGCGACAGCTGTGCTACCCAGGCTTATGAGATTACTCAGGAGGCATTGGGAGAAGGCAAGAAAAGCACAGGAGCTACCAAACTCAACTTAAAAGAACTACCCAAGCCGGTAGAAATCAAGAAATTCCTCGACCAGTATGTGATCGGACAGGATGATGCGAAACGCTTCCTTTCCGTATCGGTCTATAACCATTATAAACGCCTGTTGCAAAAAGACAGCGGTGATGATGTGGAGATTGAAAAGTCGAACATTATTATGGTGGGCAGTACCGGAACCGGAAAAACATTGCTAGCACGCACGATTGCCAAGTTACTGCACGTGCCGTTTACCATTGTAGATGCTACGGTGCTGACGGAGGCCGGTTATGTGGGCGAAGATATCGAAAGTATTTTAACCCGTTTGCTTCAGGTAGCAGATTATAATGTACCTGAAGCAGAACAGGGTATCGTGTTTATCGACGAGATCGACAAAATTGCCCGTAAAGGAGATAACCCTTCGATCACTCGCGACGTGAGCGGTGAGGGTGTACAGCAGGGATTATTGAAATTGCTCGAAGGTTCTGTAGTGAATGTACCTCCCCAGGGAGGCCGTAAGCATCCGGACCAGAAGATGATTCCGGTAAATACCAAGAATATTCTCTTTATCTGTGGCGGTGCGTTCGACGGTATCGAGAAGAAGATCGCCCAACGGTTGAACACCCATGTCGTAGGTTATACGGCATCGCAGAAAACAGCGACGGTGGACAAGAATAACATGATGCAGTACATCGCTCCGCAGGATTTGAAGTCATTCGGACTGATTCCCGAAATTATCGGACGTCTTCCGGTACTGACCTATTTGAATCCGCTGGATCGGGATGCGCTTCGTGCGATCCTTACCGAACCGAAAAACTCTATCATCAAACAATACATCAAACTGTTTGAAATGGATGGTATCAAGCTGACATTTGAAGATGATGTCTTCGAATATATCGTTGACAAGGCGGTAGAATATAAGCTGGGTGCCCGCGGATTGCGCTCTATTGTGGAAACAATCATGATGGATGTCATGTTTGAAATCCCTTCAGAGAACAAAAAAGAGTATAAGGTGACGCTGGATTATGCAAAGATGCAACTGGAAAAAGCGAATATGGCACGACTACAAACTGCTTAAAATCAAAGAGTAAGGCTACAGAAAATGATCGTAACTGTATTTTCTTGAAAATATTAGTCGCATTTTGCTTGGTAATTACGAAGTTGTTTATAACTTTGTTTGGCTCTCTTGAAGAAGAGAACATACTTAAAGTTAAACCATGAACTGAATAAAACAACCTAAGTTAAGATGGCAAGGAAGATTAATTTAACAGATGAACTGAAAAAGTATTTCGGATTTAATAAGTTCAAGGGAAACCAGGAAGCGATCATTAATAACTTGCTCGATGGTAAAGATACCTTTGTACTGATGCCTACCGGTGGCGGGAAATCTTTATGCTATCAGCTACCTTCGCTCTTGATGGAAGGTACAGCAATCGTAATTTCTCCGCTTATTGCGTTGATGAAGAATCAAGTGGATGCAATGCGCAATTTCAGTGAAGAAGATGGCGTCGCCCATTTTATCAATTCTTCATTAAACAAAGGTGCGATAGACCAAGTGAGGTCGGACATCCTTGCCGGAAAGACAAAATTGCTATATGTAGCGCCGGAGTCGCTGACGAAAGAAGAAAACGTAGAGTTTTTGCGTTCGGTAAAGATTTCGTTTTATGCAGTGGATGAAGCTCATTGTATTTCGGAATGGGGTCATGACTTTCGACCGGAATACCGGCGGATTCGCCCTATTATCAATGAAATAGGAAAAGCTCCGTTGATTGCGCTTACCGCAACAGCGACACCGAAGGTGCAGCATGATATCCAGAAAAATCTGGGAATGGTAGATGCTCAAGTCTTCAAATCTTCGTTCAACCGTCCGAACCTTTATTATGAGGTACGTGCGAAGACCGCTAATATTGACAGGGATATTATCAAGTTTATCAAAAACAATCCGGAGAAATCAGGCATTATCTATTGCCTTAGCCGGAAAAAGTGGAGGAACTTGCCGAAATCCTGCAAGCAAACGGTATCAATGCACGTCCTTATCATGCTGGTATGGATTCGTTGACCAGGACTAAGAATCAGGATGATTTCCTGATGGAAAAAGTGGACGTTATTGTAGCAACTATCGCTTTCGGTATGGGAATTGACAAGCCGGATGTGAGGTTTGTGATTCACTACGATATTCCAAAGAGTCTGGAAGGGTATTACCAGGAGACCGGGCGCGCCGGTAGAGATGGCGGTGAAGGTCAGTGCATAACCTTTTATACAAACAAAGACTTGCAGAAACTGGAAAAGTTCATGCAAGGAAAACCTGTGGCAGAGCAGGAAATTGGCAAGCAGCTTCTGTTGGAAACCGCTGCTTATGCCGAATCTTCCGTATGCCGACGCAAGACGTTGCTACATTATTTCGGTGAGGAATATACGGAAGAAAATTGTGGAAATTGTGACAACTGTTTAAACCCTAAAAAACAAGTGGAGGCTCAAGAGTTATTGTGTGCCGTGATTGAAGCGATTATCGCGGTGAAAGAAAATTTTAAGGCAGATTATATTATAGACATACTACAAGGTAAAGAAACTTCCGAAGTACAGGCGCATTTGCATGAAGACCTCGAAGTCTTCGGCTCCGGTATGGGTGAAGAGGATAAGACATGGAACGCAGTGATTCGTCAGGCGCTGATTGCAGGTTACTTGAGCAAAGATGTGGAGCATTACGGACTCCTGAAAGTGACGGAGGAAGGACATAAGTTCCTGAAGAAGCCGAAGTCATTCAAGATTACCGAGGACAACGACTTCGAAGAGACGGAAGAAGAAGTGCCGGCACGTGGCGGTGGTTCCTGTGCGGTGGACCCGGCTCTTTATTCTATGTTGAAGGACTTGCGGAAGAAACTCTCGAAGAAACTGGAAGTACCGCCTTATGTGATCTTTCAGGATCCGTCTTTGGAAGCGATGGCTACCATTTATCCGGTGACATTAGACGAGTTGCAGAATATACCTGGCGTAGGTGCCGGAAAAGCAAAACGTTACGGTGAAGAGTTCTGTAAATTAATCAAACGCCACTGTGAAGAGAACGAGATAGAACGCCCTGAAGACCTGCGGGTACGTACGGTTGCCAATAAATCTAAGATGAAGGTAGCTATTATTCAGGCTATCGACCGTAAAGTGGCGTTAGATGATATCGCTCTTTCCAAAGGGATTGAATTTGGTGAACTGTTGGACGAGGTAGAAGCCATCGTTTATTCGGGAACCAAGCTGAACATAGATTACTTCCTGGAAGAAATCATGGACGAAGATCATATGCTCGATATCTACGATTATTTCAAAGAATCTACCACTGATAAGATTGATGATGCGCTTGATGAATTAGGCGATGACTTTACGGAAGAGGAAGTTCGCTTGGTACGTATTAAGTTCATCTCTGAAATGGCTAATTAAAAAAGCGAAAAAAATAGGCGTGCAGGTATGCGGTTTTGAATAAAAACCGTATATTTAGATTGGGTACTGTTTATCAGTAACTTACAAAGTTAGTTCCTCAAATTTGTACTTATCTAGCCTTGTTTGAACGACACAAAGATAGGATTAATTATGTATAAGGCATAATTTTGAGATTAGAATTTTAGTCTGCATTTAGATGTGACAATTCATATTTAGATAAAAAAAAGCCAGCTATCATCTCGATAACTGGCTTTTAATTTTACTCATCAGTAGAAGTACTTTGAGATTGTGTGTATTGCTCGTAGAAATTGTTAAGGAGACGATTTATAATGGTCTCTTTGGTATCACCACCTCGCTGTCCTTTGGCTTTCTCTATCTGCTCTGCTTTCTCTTTACTCAAACTTGAAAAGAAGCCAACCAGACTGTTAATCACACTAACTTTTTGTTCATCATCTGCTTCTTCGTATTCCTTGATAGCCCAATCAATGAGAGTTCGACTTTTAAGAACCTCTTTAGAGAGGTGTTCGGATGCCGCTTTTAATAATCTCTCACCTCTTTTCAGACCATTAGTTTTCCGTAATTTATCGTTTATCTTACCCGCCATTGCATCTGCCATAATCTTTTTAGTAATGTCGCCTTTGAAAGTAGCCCATTTGGAAGCTGTTGGTAACGGGTAGCCTTCATCTGTAAGCTTCTCTATGAAGTCTAATACTGGAAGCGGTTCTTTACATACCATTTTAGCTCCTTTTGTGAAATCACCACCTTTCCAAGGATTTGTACAGACGTTAATTTCTGAAAACATTCTCGAGACTGCAATTTCTTCATTCAAAGCATAGATAAGATAGAACTCACCTTTGTACTTCTCTTCATCTTTTAAGTCCTTGTTAGCTTCCAGAAGATTTAGATGACCTTTGTAACGGTGGTTTGCATCCACTAACACAACGTACCGGGCTGCATCAGCTGCGCTAATGATTTCTCCCGTTTCAAAATCTACAATTTCCAATCCGGCTTCTATAACTTTCTTTGCATCCACTATGATAGCGGGAACTAACATTCCATTTGCCTTCATGGACTTCATTTTGGCTTTAACCACCTTTTCGTCAAAGTTACGATTACCTGATAGCCTAGCTATCTTGATTCCTTTACTTGCCAGCACTGCTAGTGTTAAAACTTGAAGTGCTAATTCGTTTTTTTTATTCATAATTAAAAATCAGACTGCCCAGTAGAAACATTTCTACTTTCGTTCCTTTCTGGTGGCAAAATTACAATGGAAATATGAATAAAGGCAATGTTTTGAGAGGTGGTAAGAGGGGTAAAAACAGCCCAATAAATTTACCCCTCCTTGATGAATCATTTATAAAATTTGTTAGCTCTAAGAATTTCATAATCTTTGTAAGATTTTATCTGGTCTTTTATGAAGTTAGGACACAGCTTGCTATTTTTCTCATCAACTCCCGTATACCGTTTGTCTTTGGATAGGTTAGTCAAATAAACAAGTCTTGAAATTAATAGTGTCTTATTCAAAGAAACTGTACTATATGCTTTTGCAGATTTACTTGTATTTGTTTTGGGCAATAGTTTAAAGAAACTCTTCAATAATTTATAGAACATTGCTACTAGAATAGTTTTATATTCTGTGTCTTTGCCTTTTCTATCTATTCCTTGTGTATCAAATCTTGTTGGCTTATCATTACTGAAATAGTCCTTCCCTGCTTCATATACAAGATAAATGTAAGCTAATGATATAGGGTCGTCAATTTCTATAGAGCGATGTTTTTCCTGTAATTTTAATGTTAGTGTCATTGGTTTTATAAAAGATAATATACAGCCACTATTACCAATATTCTTCCCAAGCTGTTGCATGAGTTTCTCCACTAATACTCTTGAAGTTTCTTTAACCTTAATTCCTTCCAAACAACTTCCATAAATGTAATCAGAAACAAACAATAATAGATACCAGAATTTTTCTCTATCTATATTTAGTGCTTCCAAAGTATTTTGTATATCCTTATACTGTATATATTTCTCAAATGTATAGCGAGCATTAAGCACTTTTGCATTGTACCGTTTCTTAAATTCTTGTGTTACAGTTGTACCCATGAATACGTACTTTGTTTCTTCTTCTTCTTCTGCTGCTGCTTGTTGTTCTGTTGCTTGTTGTTCTGTTGCTACTTCTGTTTCATTTGTCTCTGTTCTATCCTCTATCTCCTTTTTAACCCTTATGAAATCATAGTCAGGGTGACATTTACAACCCAACATTTCTACATATTCTAGCAAGTCATCTTCTTCTCTTACATATTTGTCTAATGTAAACTTATCTATTGGCTTTATATCTTCCATATCTCTAATCTTAAATTATGCCTTAAAGATAGAAAGAATTAGATAAAAAAATAAGGCAGTAAATGAAATTTCACTTACCACCTTAACCTTTGACTTATCTTTCTTAGTTACACCCTGCGTTTCTTGTTATATCCTAGATTATAGAACTTCTTAAACATCTCCCAAATGTAGCCAATAAATCCAATTATGATGAATGGTAGGAAAGGCAGAAGAAGGCTACTCCAACCATAGCCCAAACACAACCCTACAATTACGCCAATGACATATAAGGCTGTTATAATTCCGCAACCTATCATTACTCCTCTTCCTCCTGCCATTGCGTATTTAATTGGAGCATTAGGAGTAAAGAAGTCTGGTTCTTTATTCTCTGATTGATTATTATTCATATTAGTTTATTTATAGTTACGAGATATTAGTTTAATTCTTATCTTTGTAGTAGAATTTCATAAAAGTTGCTAGTTATGGGTGTTCTATTGGTTACAGGTATTTTGAAGGAGATAACATGTTTACAAGCTGTTGCTGATGATGAAGCGTGTAAATATGGTTACGAGTCGTGGATAGCCTACTGTTATAAAACCAATATATTTACAAGATTCATTACTATATGCCCTTGCTGTAAGAAGTCATTTACTAATGACAACCCTGCTGTTGGTGGGCATGTACTTGCTGAATATGGACGACTAGATACAGAAGGTAGACTTATTTATACCAAGTATATTACTCCTATCTGTAAGAAGTGTAATGACCGTTTTAAGAACAATCAAGCTTGGAAAGTATTTAAAGTCCGTGGTTATCATTTATGTCAAGTACCTAATAAGCCACCTAAACGGTAAACTTTAACATCAAAGAATATATCTTAATGATTAAATCTAATAGAACAAGAATATAGCTCGATTTCTTGTGAAGTTACTCATTATTAGCCAATTAAGCTAACGGAAGTATGTTAATCAATCGTTAAATAATAGCTTATCTAACATCTCTTTTAGTTGTTTGGGTAACTTCTTTCTAGGGTTACAGTTTACAGGATTGTCAACCTTTACTAGTTCATTCTTATCATTCAGTTCGTACCTAGTTACACGATACTGTTGTTTCTTGTTTCTCTTCATATTCATAATTTACCTCCATTCTTATATCCTAGTTTACCTAGCTCATTTACTTAGATTTGGGTATAAATATCTCCTTACCATTCTCATCGTATTCTACATAACAATCAGTAAGTCCTTCTATGATGTAATCCCTTATAATACCTATGTATTTATCTAAAGCTTCTGTAATGAATACCTCTTCTGGACAAGCGAAAGGAATCCTTGCATTTGCTAAATTAATAACTATAGTCCCGTCTGCTTCATTAGTACTAGGTTCTTTACTATCATAATCTACAATAACCTTAAGTTTGCTAACTTTATTCCCATTAATCATTTCCATTTCTACACTTCTCATGTTGTATGAAGTTTTTAATTATTAATCAATTAAACTAGCACAAGAATATTAAGTATTGTTGCTAAATTGTTCATCTGCCTGCTCGTCTTCTTTAGTAGATTCTACATCTTCCATAGAATCAAACCAATCTTCCCAGTCTTCCCATGTACAGAACGTATCTGCTATTATTACTTCTCCAGTTTCTAAATTTGTGTCATAACGTCTAGAAGGAGATACACATTCATGTTTCCATTTACCTATTATCTCCACATAAGGACCTTTCTTCTTTGCCATAATTATTCATAATCATAGGAGCTGTTGTACCAAATCCATACTTATTAAACTTCTCATAAATTCTTCTTATTAATATCAGAAAGCCATTGGACCGTGAGGCATATTTCTAAGCTCTTCTAAGCTATTAACTCCAAACATTCTACATAGTTCCTCTAAAGTGGGTATGTATATATCATCAGTGAAGCTATCTACACAAATACCCAACTCTTCCATGATGTCCATTATCTCACTTGCTGTCATTGTTTCCATACATCCAATACTCTGCTGTTATCATATTCATAGTTATTCATCTGCCTGTTCATCTAGCATATCATCATCTAACTCCTCATGTATAAAAGCTAATATTTCACCTGTTATAGCGTTCTTAATACATTTGAATCCGGGTGCAATTTCTTCAACTATCTTCTCACATTCAATAGTGCACCACTCTGGTATTGTTTTATTCTCACTTTCCATTGTCATAATTGTTAATAGTAGCCGCAGTAGGAACTCCAACTGCTGTACCAAATCCCATTCATGTTAGTAATTCCACCACTCTTCATATATAGGATATCCTAAGTTGTGGAACTCTGTGTTCTCATCTGGAATAACTTCCGAATACTCATCTAATTTAATATCAGTCCCAATTACTTTAAGTCCCATTATACGTAGATTATCATTAATGTATTCATAATTCTCTACTTTACTAAGTAGATTAAAGAACTCTTCTGATTCAACAATTGCCTTATGTGCTTTCAAGGAACAATACAGAAACGGTAAAGGATTACTACACCATTTATCGACATCTGCCCTAAGAGAAGTTAGAGATTCAGGACATTTGTTATCCCAGTAATCTAATAGACTACTTACTAATATCAGCAATTCATTCCTTTTTATATTCTGGAACTTCTGTAAAACTAAATCAATTTCATTCATATCCATTACGCTCCTTATCTATAATTTCATACATATCTTCAAATGACATTCCAGTTGCAGACATATCATAGCTCTTAATAACTCCTTCATTAGAAATTACTTTCACTTGTAATGTGTCTTTGTCTGACTTATGAGATATTATGTGGTGAGTACGCTTCTTATCAAATTCTGGAGTAAATATATCTAATTCGTTTCTGAAATGGGAATTATTAATATAATCTACTATGTAGCTATAATCACTAATAGAATGGCATACTCCTATAACTTCTTGATTGCAGTATATAGACTTCTGATATTCAGCAAACATTATTTTAAAGCTATCTACAGTATATTCCTTATTCGCATTATAGAACTTTATACGTGCAATACTTCCGTCTGATAAATCAGACAGTTTAGTCATTCTTCTTTGTGGTCTGCTTATCCACATTTCTTCCATTAAATCCATAGGTCGTCCCTTCTACTAATCTCTATATATAATATCATCAATTTGAGGTAAGCAATTATTAAGATATGCATCTGCCATTTGTAGTAGTGCTTCCTCTCGGCTTATAGATACAGCTTTTAATTGACCTGTATTATATAGATGAAGTAAGTGTTCTAACAGTTGCTTATCTACCTTAGATACTTCTACCAATCCTAATTTATTCATTAATTCTTCAATAGTCATCATATTAACAATTACTACTAGGTGGTATATAATCATCTGGTACATCATGCGGTTCACGTGGGTCTGACTTCCATTCATCAATAACAGCATCATT
This sequence comes from Bacteroides sp. BFG-606, assembly GCF_024788145.1. NCBI lineage: Bacteria > Pseudomonadati > Bacteroidota > Bacteroidia > Bacteroidales > Bacteroidaceae > Bacteroides > Bacteroides sp. BFG-606. The sequence continues at coordinate 2,247,841 of NZ_JANUIL010000001.1, forward strand.
CACCATTTGTCTTGCTTCTTCCTCTGATAGCTCTCCTGTTTCGTATCTCTCTAAAACCTTCTCCAAGAAGTCATAATAATCATTACTTGTCATTCTTATCATAATTCATTCACTCCCTCTTCTGTTAATTCCCCAGAATCACATTTAGCACAAATGTTTATATTCATTGTTGCTTTCTCCAAAAAAATGAAAATTCTAGCTGTGTTTCATTATTGTTTATAGCAATAAATACATCTATCTCCCCCCATTCATATTCTATTTCATCTATCTGTAGAAGGTGAGAATGCGGAACAAATTTGAATTTAAGAGTAACATACTCTCCTAAATATTTAAAACTTAGATTTACCTTCTTCCTCTCTATTATTTGAGGCAACATATTATCATATATATTATTAATAACCTTTGCTATCTTGTATGCTTTGTATTTAGTGATTAATTTGTTTGTACAAATAGCCACAGATATTAGTAGTGGAATATATTGATAACCTCCCTCTAAAATAGCAACACCGTCCATAACTAGAAAGGTATAATGAATAATCATAACTGCCATTGCTATACACAAGACTATATTTGTAAATATATACTTCTTGGAACTTGTCAATTCATACCTATCAAACCTATACCAATGGTAATCATGCTCCCTTTGTTGGTAATCACTATTCTTGTTTTGTCCAACAAATAGTTTGTACACATTATAAGGGTTTGGTGCATCTATATCTATATCACGAGTATATATATCATAAGGACTCCGTTTATCATAATGGTTTAGTTTACGATTTGACTGCATAAATCTAGACCGCCACTTATACTTTCTTCTCAAATATCCTATTATACTTGCTATACACGAAATAAGGCAAATAATAAACACTATTACACTCATACTTCCCAGTCTTTAATATAATCAACAATCTTCTTAAATACATCGCCTGCCATTAGTCCACCACTTGCAGGTAATCCAGCCTTATTAATAGATACAATGATACTATACTTAGGATTATCAGTAGGGAAGTAACCACAGAACTCTACCGCATACATATCCTTAGTACTATCCTCATTAGTAGATAATGAACTAGTTCCCTGCATACCTGCAACTACTACCTTATCAGACTTGGCAGGTTGACATAATCCGTCAGTAATATTAAATACTAGAGCTTTCTTCAAACTATCAATACTAGCCCTACTAGCTATTTGGGGATTAATAACTACTACACTATCCTTATATAGTTGAGGCTGTATCATCTTCCCATTATTGGCGATAGCATTATAGAAGGTTAGTATTTGAATTGGCGATACGTGTTGGTTATAACCAATACTAGACCATACAAAGGCTGTCTTTGTCCAGTTGTTATCTTTAGGAGCTACAAAGTGTGCAGGCTTTAGATTGGCTATTCCTGTAATACTATCCGGTTTACCATAGCTCATATTAGCTAATAAATCAAAGTACGATTGGGGATTATTACCAAAAGCCTTCTCCATTGTCTTATAAATGGCAATATTGGAACTAGCTGCCAATCCTTCCTGTACTGTAAGCTCACCATATCCACCTCTATGCCAATTATGGTCTTTAAGCTCTCTGCCATGAACTTGGTAGATACCATTTCCTGTATCAACCTTATCACTCAATTTCACCTTACCAGTTTCTAAAGCTACCAATAGCGATATTGGGTGCATCAGACCAGTAGACTGCCATACAGAGAAGTTCTCACATGATTGGTAGTTCGTACTGTCTTTCTTAGTAAGTCCAACCAGAGCTTTTATTTGCCCTGTCTGAACTTCCATAACTACAACCTGCCCAGATTGGGCATTTATCTCTGATAACTTGCTTTCCAATATGGCAGTAGCATTAGTTTGTAATGTACTATCTATAGTGGAAATTGGTGCTGTTACTTGCTGTCTGGATTGGCAAGAACAAAGTACAACGATTAATATGGTGCACTTTAATAATATCTTTTTCATACGAGCATACCGTATAAATTTATATACAAATCATAGTAATGGATGCAGGCGAATATTGATTATTCAAGGCACTAACAATAACGGGAATGCCACAAAATACATTCGTACTCTGTATCTCCTTTGCAATCATAGAGATGTGAGGTTCAATTCCCAATAGGTGAATTGCTTTTAGATTATCCTCATAATCAATTAATAAGTGCACATCATAGTACCCTAATTTATAATTGCTTAAAACAAATCCCATTTTATAAAAATTATCAAATTCCTTTTTATCTCTTGGCTTATATTCAACGCCATGCTCCAAACATTTCTGCTTGAAATTGATAATAAATGTTTGTAAACGATTCATACTCTCATTCATTTACGATTATAGTTACTTCAAATCAGTTAATTTTACTAATTCGTCACCAGTATTAAGCCATAAGGCATAAGAAAATCTATTAATAGTTTGGGAAGCACAGAATTGATAATATTCTTGCATTTGTTTCTCATTAAAGAAGTGACAAGCATCCATAATGTGCATAGCGGCATCAATATAGGTGTACATATCCGTATCTATAAGCCTATAATATTGCCTTATATGCTTTTGGCATGAATTAAATATTGCATCCAAAATAGTCATGGCAGTTACATCTCCTTGCTTCTCATTTAAGAAAGTAACTTGCTGACTAATATCTGTTATAAATTCTTGGGTATTGGTATGCGGTATGCCAATTAATATATTTTGTTGCGGCAGAAAGTCTGGATGTCTGAAACGTGATGTTATGACACTGTCTATTACATTTCCCTCTTCCAGATTGATTATTATGTCACTTCCTTTTAAAGTTACCATTAATTTGCGATACATAATTCCATTTATTTATGTTTGTCCTATTTATTCTTTATGCAGGCATATAAGAAGAAACCTGCAATAACAAGTATGACTATTATATGTAATGCCACACTACCGTTACTGTTAAAATCTGCATAGTCTGACATCCTACCTCTGCTTAATAAAATTATCAATGAATACATAATCTTAAATTTTAATAGTTCTGTATGTTAGTTGCTATTCAACCTTTCATAGTGAAGGGTATATAATCTAAATAATCCTTGTTAAAAGGTTGAATATAATTCTGTGGATTCATTCTACTATCTGATAATAGAACTGAATAGATAAATAAGTAGTATGTCTGCTTCTTATAGATATTGATTTATACTTCCCAATTCTCCCCAAGAAAGTAGTTAATCATAGTATTTAAAGTATTAGAGAACTGATAGCATATAATTGGTTGCTATAATACTTTATCTTGTCACAAATATAATAATTACTTAGTTTATTTACCCAAAGATTTTAATATAAAAATGCCTAATCTCTGGATTTAGTGAAGATTTTAACTGTCTACATACTGTTTGAGAGGTAGGAGCTAGTTGTAAATATGCCTGTTCCATAGTCTATTATTAGTTGTACCTAGTTCCCAATAGATACAATTCTACATACAGAAAGGCATGGGAACCATTGTACACCTCATTCATCAGGTTCTTGCAAAACCTACCATACAAGATATAACAACAGTTACCCATGCCAATAATATTACAGGCTACTCTATTGGAGTAGAAAGTAAACATCAGCACGGGCATTGTTGTTACTGTCTCTGTATGGTTTCAAATTTGCAAGATTCGATGAATAGAGACAATAACAAAATGCCTTTCGTTAATATGTCCTCCTATTTCTAGGATTGGCACAAAGATAATGAAAGGTATTTTATTCTGCAATTAAATGTATCTGTTAAAATGAGAGTTGAGAGCTATTTCTACTCTGAATATCCATAAATTGAGACAGAACTATTCAGAGCATAAATAAGTAAACTCCGATTCATTCTGTCTCAAATCTCAATTATCAGAAGCTAAGACAGTCATAGGTATTTAATAGTTCTTCCTGTCTCAATCCTAAGTATCTTTTAGTAATTGATACACTGGAATGATTGAATAGCTCCATGAGCTTAACAAGTGCAAGCTCCGAATTATCGTTATTCATATTATAAACCTGTCTGCCAAAAGTCTTTCTAAGAGAATGACAACTGAAATTGCCTATATGTAACCTGTACTTCTTCTTAATCTCTTTCAGCATGACATTGATTCTCTGAACTGTGTACACTGTTCCCTTCTGACTTATCAATACAGGAGCATTTATGCCAACTGGATTTATATGCTCATAACAATCTCTGATATGTTGTTGTAGCTGCATATTAATCCTAATTGTCCTTTGCTTCCCTGTCTTAATCTCTATAATGGTAAATTCTTCTGCATCTAATATCTGATTCCACCTTAAAGCAAGAATATCAGAAATTCTAAGACCTGTGAAGCAACCCAAAGCGACAAGAAGTGACATCTTATAATTACTATCCCTTGCCAACTTTCTTATTAAGTTCATTGCTTCGCTCCATTGCAGATAATCTGCTGTTGTACTTGAATATTTAAGTGACATAATGTTCTGTTTTATAGTGAAACTAATAAAAGTGAATATTAATTTTGAGTTGGAATATCTAACTTGCTGATTATTAGATAAACATTCACTAATTAACAAAGTGAATATTATGAAGCAAGGACACTAAGTAAATAATGCCCTTACTTCATTCAACCTATATAAAAGGTAGGTGAGCTTCATCCAACACACCACTGTCAACTATCCGTTTGCAAAGTTCGTGCGATGCCTGATTCCTAAGGTCTGTACCATAGTCCTTACTACCAACCATGCGAATAATCTCCACTATGGTTTTCATTAATTCCTGCTGTAGTGTACGGTGATAACACCTTGTACTTTCAGCAAATCTTTTAGGATTCCAACTATAATCGTTCAAGGCTCTTTCAAGTTCTTGCGCTGCCTTGTATTCGCGACTGCCTTCTATTACCATATTCCAAATATTTAAGAGGTTTATAAATAGAAAGAGTACCTATATATAGTATATAGATACCCTTATTAGTTCTTCATGTACTACTTCATCGTAATAATCTTGTATATAGTCCAAATAATCATCAAGAAGAATACAACAGGTGAAATTGCACACATAACAAGTAACAAGATAATCCAAGATATAACGACTAGTAACGCTTGTAACATAATCTTTTGAGTATTAATAGGTAATGAATAATCAAGGGACACCCTTATTATATGGATGCCCCTTTTAAGTACTCTGTAATACCACTAACTAAGAAACCATTGATACTTGTCATCACCATGTAAAGCGGAACATATACCCGTTGCAAGTTCTGTAGCATTATAGGCTCTATCCAAGAATGAATCTATATAGCTACTCTTATTTGCACCTGTGAGCAAGTTGTAGAACTTCCACATAGACAAATCATTCCCCAAGCTACCAAAGTTCTCATCATTGATATACGCTTTAGCCACATTGTTAACCTGTGTATCAGTAAGCAACATTTTAGGTATATCTTTCTGATAGCCTTGCGGTAATGACTGATAAAGCCTCATTCTTCCAAGTAGTTGGCAGAACTGATGCTCCGTCATACTGGTATTGCCTAAAGACTGCATCAAATGTATGTGTTTGGCTGCATCGTATTTGTGAAACATTTCCAATACCGCTTGATATAAATCCCTTGTATTGGTAACTTCCAAGCAACTAAGATAACCGTCCGTAGATACACATAGATTTGTACAAACCTTACAAGTAAAGCCAATAAACACTTTGAACCGCTCCGCACCTTTCTTTGAATAAAGATTGGTGTGGTTATAAGCTCTGACACCACCAATAGTAAGAATTAGCCTGTTACCGTGTACTGTCTCATAGATAGTAGGAACTTCAATAACAAAAGCGCACCTTTCGTAGTAGATAGTCTTGTCACTTTCTAATAACTGATTGGCTGGTTTGTGTATCGCTTCGGGAATCCTACCTTTGATTACATGAGAAACACGAATATCTGGCGATTCAATTTGTTCACCACTAAAGAATGTATTAGTTGCATCCTGTACCGATTCAATGAAAGCCACATGAGATAATGTAGCTTCGTTGTCCTTTGCGAATACGGGTATAATGCAATCATTCCTTAGATGCTCCAAACTGGCTTCAATTGTATTAGCTTCAATGAATAGAGGTCGCTTCTGCTTAATAACAGGCTCTTCAATTATTACCGCTTCTTCTGCATATTCACCAAAGTTTCTACTAGTTCTTTGTACTGGCATAATCTGTAATGTTGATTCCATAATCTGTAATTTATTTAGTTAATATTAGAAATTCCTCTGTCTGAAAGCTAACCAAGCCACAATCAGTATTAATAATCCAATAAAGAACTGTGGCATTAAGACTACTGGCACAATTAGAATTATTCCAAACGTCAATAAAATCTTTAAATTCTCCATACGCATAATAATAGATTAGTAAATAGTGTATTTAAGGACAAAATGAGGGCTTGACATGAAGTTCTTTCTTATCACTTTCCTCTGTGCATCTTTATATGTAGACATATACAAATCGTTGATAAGTCCGCACATTTCAGAAGTTCAAAGCGTTTGTGGGCTGAATAGCAATTCATGTTATCCTTTCATTTTTCCTAATGATTGGTGAGGGGATTATTGGGTAATAGAAGGGGCTTATGCACAATATACATCTGATACGCTTACTGACAAATCAAATATTTCACTCTATCAAAGCATAAAGTCTAAATAGAAACACTTCCTCAAGAAAAGGGGCGGGGGTATGAATTTCAAGTACCTATATTCTTGGGTGGGGGATATACATAAAAAGCCCCAAACCCGTTTAATGGTCTGGAGCTTTATTGCTTACAAACTAACTACAGAATAATCTCATAAGGTATATCTTCCTTAACAGGTCGCTTTCTTCCTACTGTACCTGCTTGTATTGACTTCATAAAAGCGTGGATATTCTTGACATCTTTAAATCCATTCTCCTTATACTTCTTATAAATCATACATTCTCTGGATAATGGTTTGTTATTGCCTTCGTTGAACTCTATCATGTGGTCGAACATGGCAATTAGTTTCTTTACTTGCTTATCTTTAGGCTGGTCTATTATTAAGCCTTTGACCTTTAGAATCAGACAGTCACCAATTTCATCCAATAAATCCAAATCCTTTAACTGCTCTATGTACCGACTAATAGTATCATGTCCCATGTGAATACGCTTCTCCAATTTCCTTATGGGTGATAATTTGATAACATGGCTATGCGGCTCTGTTACACTGAATAGCTTTAATATGAATCCTCTTAACTTCAAATCTAAAGTATTGTAAGTATCGTAGAACTCTCTGCCAATTCTTCTATAATTGCCTGGCTCTACTTGGTTGAATCTGTACATAGTCCAATGTCTGTCCTTCTGTTTGGAATCTATATCACGTATAACAACCTCGCCTGTAGCCCTTAATTTGTCATTGAAGGATAATGTACTCTTACTCTTCTTGTAATTATCCAGTTCTTCCCCTACAAACCCTGCAAGCTGTTTTAATGTAGTATTAGTTTCCAAAGAATCTTTATCTGCTGTCAGTAGCAAGGTATAAGTCCTGTACACATCTGAACAGTTTAGATTCTGAATCAGATTATTACTCATTACTGTGTACTCCTTGAATGGAAGTTTCGTGTCTTTCATAAGGCAAACGCTCAATATGGTTAATCAAGATAATCTGATTGGTCTTTAACAAGAATCTCATTTTAGTGGAACTTAGTCTGTTCACTTTCCTTAGTTCGCTTAGTTTCTCATATAAATTATTATTATAATGCCACATATATTATTGATTTATATATCCTACTTATCCCACCTACTGAAAGTTCGTCAGAACTTTACAGTATGGCTGTATGGAGTGTAGTATCTAGGAGTGTAGACAGGGGGTGAATAAGCACGCTCCAAAAGGGGATTAAGCACACCGCTAAAGGGGGGAATAAGCACACCTTTATAATCTGGTAATATCAATACTTCAGCACACAACTTTGCTGTATTAGTAAGCACATTAGTAGATAGTGATACTAATTAGATGATTAGTTGACAATGGTGTACTCTGTTTAATAGTTGAAAGTAGGTCTAGGACTTAAAACTGTTTCTGCTCCGGCTTATGATATGGCAGATAGATTGTGTAAGTCTTGCCTTGTATCATTTTTCTCTTCTTGACGTATCGGTCAGAAGCCCAAAGTCCAATATGTAGCCTTGTGTCCTTGATACCGTGCTCCAGTGCCATTTTACGAATGTCTGCGTAGGTCAGTTCTTTCATTTGGAGTAGATTTAGGTTTGTAGTGGTGAATCTGGGTGATGAGAAACTCGGTCATTTCTGACTTTCAATCACGTTGCAAAGGTATAAAGTCCCGACCGCATCACCAAACGACAAGTCGAAATTGTGGAATATTTGAGTTGAGGATGCGATAAAGCAAAAATTCTCCCCATAGCTGTAGCTGTTCGGGGAGAATATGATGTTCAGGCTTACCAGAAGCCTTGATTTCCTAAAAAGCTCGTCAGCCCTGATTCCTTTTATCCAATAAGGCTGTAGTGATTTCTTTTATATTGGTGAATCTTTCCTTATCCAACAAGCCTATTTCCAATGCCTTATTGATAAACTGCATAATTGCATCCTTACTGATACCAATCTTGACACACTTGATAATCATTTCTCTAAAACTGTCATACAAATCAGACTGCTTCCAGACAGATAACTGTTTCACATATTGTTTTGCCACATCAGAATCAGAAGTGGAAGATTGGGAGAATTTTTCTATCTCGCTTATAAGAGACGTGATTTCATTGTCATAACTACACAGTTTCCCATTTTTCAAATGACCTACCTGTGATTGTAGTTCAGCAGCCTTATTGATTTTAGACGCAAAAAATTGAGTGTCCAACAGAGTATCGAAGGTGATATTATTAGTCACATCATTCATAGGCTTCGCTTCATTGAGAGAATATGTTTCCACCTTGCCCATATTGAAAATGCCATTATTTAAACTTTTGAAAGCATTAGAGACTTTCTTTGCTTTATCTTTACTGTTTAAATGAGAATAAACTTTGTCTATCATTTTTGTATCTTCATGTCCTGTCGCTATAATAACAGTTTCCTTGGGGATGCCTTTTCTACACAATATTGTGATAAAAGTATGCCTTGCTGTATGTGTATGCAGTAATTTATAAAGAGGTTGGGTTTGTTTAATCCCGTTTTCTTCATAAGTGATAGGCTCATCTAATCCTGCTTGTTCTGCTACTTCTTTTAAGGCTTCATTGACAATGGACTTTCTTTCTTTATAATATAATAATTCTTTATTCTCATATTTGGATATAATTTCTTTGGCTAATGGCAATAGTGGAATTATAGCTCTGGCTTTTGTCTTTTGTTGTATAATGGAGATGGTTCCTGCTTCTTCGTCCATTTCATTATCTCCATTAAAGAATTTTTGCATATCTCCAATTCGTTGCCCAACTAAACATTGTAGTATGAATAAGTCTCTGATTTCTGTGTATTTCTTTATTTGTCTTTCTGTTCCTGTTATGATATGCTTGTAGAATTTATTCAGTTGCTCTTCTGTTAATGAAACTTTTTTGTTGTCTGCTAATTCTTTGTTGGATTTATCTTTCACGAACTCAAAACTGTTTAAATTGCTGTCAGACCATTTGAAAGGAATATCCAGTCTTTTATCTGCTATTCCTAGTAAATTAAAAATAGTTCCTTTAATTATGTTACGCAAAGTGTTATGAGGATGTAATGGATTTTCTTTTATGATTTGCTTTTGGTAGCGATTAATGGTATCTAAATTCATGCTCTCCCATGTATTGGGGATTTCATTCTCTTTGAGAAAACGCTCGAATTTGTCTATGTTAGAACGATATTGTTTCTTGCTGCTTTCTGCACAAGTCTTTGCTTCTATAATTTGTTTCATTATAAAAGTTGCGGGTTTCTGTAATTCTTTCTTCATCCTATCTTTATATATGTGTTGTTTTAATAGTTTCATACTTTCTCCAATCTCGTCTGGATGCATACAAAGATAATGCTTAAATTCGATGAAATATTCTTTTAGTTTTGTGATTTTCTTGTTCACTATAGTGTTATTTATATTATCTAACTCTGATAGGCGTACGCTGATATATGCTTCTTGTCTTTTTTCATTCCAGTGGTCTGGATATATCTTTACCCCTGTAGATAGTTTAACCTGTTTGTTGTTTATTCTGCATACTAAATAGAGATTGGTTGGCTTCTCGCTACGTGGTTTTCTTAAATTGAAACGAGCTTGCATCTCATTAATAAAAATCTGCCTTTCCATAATCTTGTTCTTTAAAGTTGTTCTTTAATTCGGTTCTTTGAATGTGTTCTTTTAAGGCAATTCTTTCTGATAAGTATTAATTAGTCCCCCTTCATTAAATATTCTGGTACACAGTTTGCGCATTTTGAATAAAAACCGTATATTTGCACGCAATAAATTTTAAACGCATAGCCCTATGTCATTTATTGCTGATAAGATTGTAATGGATGGGTTGACTTACGATGATGTATTGTTGATCCCCGCTTATTCTGAAGTTTTACCGCGCACTGTCGATCTCTCGACAAAGTTTTCAAAAAACATTGAGTTAAAAATACCTTTTGTGACGGCTGCCATGGATACGGTTACCGAAGCGAAAATGGCTATTGCCATTGCCCGTGAAGGTGGTATCGGTGTGATTCACAAAAATATGTCTATCGAAGAACAGGCAAGACAAGTTGCTATCGTAAAGCGTGCCGAAAATGGTATGATTTATGACCCTGTAACGATCAAAAGAGGTTCTACTGTTCAGGATGCACTGGACATTATGGCAGAATATAAAATCGGTGGTATTCCTGTGGTAGATGATGAAGGTTATCTGGTGGGTATTGTTACCAACAGAGATTTGCGTTTCGAAAGAGACATGGCAAAACATATTGATCTTGTCATGACTCCGAAAGAAAGATTGGTGACTACCAACCAGTCTACAGACTTGGAATCTGCTGCACAGATTCTTCAGAAACATAAGATTGAGAAACTTCCGATTGTCGGAATGGATGGAAAGTTGATCGGTCTTGTCACTTATAAAGATATTACAAAAGCAAAAGATAAACCGATGGCTTGTAAAGATGCCAAAGGTCGTCTGCGTGTAGCTGCCGGTGTAGGTGTTACTGCCGATACATTGGAGCGTATGCAAGCATTGGTGGATGCCGGTGCGGACGCAATCGTGATTGATACAGCTCACGGACACTCTAAATTTGTGATTGAAAAACTGAAAGAAGCAAAGAAACGCTTCCCGAATATTGATATTGTGGTAGGTAACATTGCTACCGGAGAAGCTGCCAAAGCTTTGGTGGAAGCTGGTGCGGATGCTGTGAAAGTAGGTATCGGTCCGGGTTCTATCTGTACAACTCGTGTGGTTGCCGGTGTAGGTGTTCCGCAGTTATCTGCTGTCTATGATGTTGCAAAAGCGTTGAAGGGTACAGGTATTCCTTTGATTGCCGATGGTGGTTTGCGTTATTCGGGCGACGTGGTGAAAGCGTTGGCCGCTGGAGGATATTGCGTAATGATCGGATCATTAGTTGCCGGAACAGAGGAATCTCCGGGTGACACTATTATCTTCAATGGTCGTAAATTCAAATCCTATCGTGGTATGGGTTCGTTGGAAGCAATGGAGAATGGTTCGAAAGACCGCTACTTCCAGAGTGGAACTGCTGATGTGAAGAAGCTTGTTCCGGAAGGAATCGCTGCCCGTGTTCCTTATAAAGGTACGCTTTTCGAAGTTGTTTATCAACTGAGTGGTGGTTTGCGTGCAGGTATGGGATACTGCGGTGCTGCCAATATTGAGAAACTTCATGACGCTAAATTTACCCGCATTACCAATGCAGGTGTAATGGAAAGTCATCCGCACGACGTGACGATTACTAGTGAATCGCCGAACTATAGCCGTCCGGAGTAATAGATAAATACGGTGAACTAGTAACGGTGAACGGTGAACAGGCTGTGTTGTCAGCAGGGTGTTCACTGCTCACCGTTTGTTATTTATCTGTTATTGTCATGATGCTTGTTGTTTAATTGATTGGAAAATAAAATAGATGATGAAAAGAAGCCTGTTGTTGGGATGTATTTCTCTTTTTGTAGTCGTGGCCTTTGCGCGGGAAGATCCCGTATTGATGCGTGTGAACGGAAGAGAGATACTCCGTTCGGAATTTGAATATGCGTACCACCGTTATGCGGAACGTTCAAATGTCGAACTTTCACCGAAAGAGTATGCAGCACTTTTCGCTCAATCGAAATTGAAAGTGGAAGCTGCCAGGGCTGCCGGACTTGATACGACTTCTGTTTTTCGTAAACAACAGGAGAAATGCCGGACCGAATTGGTGGAATCTTATCTGATAGACAGGCAAGTGATGGATAGCTGTGCCCGTGCTATCTATCAGAAAATGGGACTGAAGGCACGTAGCGGCAGGGTACAGGTGATGCAGATTTTCAAACGTTTGCCGCAGATAATCACTTCCAGGCATTTAGAAGAAGAAAAAACGCGGATGGATTCTATATACCGGGTGATACAGAATCAGCCGGATTTGAATTTTAACCGTTTGGTCGAAATATACTCGGATGATAAGCAAAGTAGATGGATTGAATGTCTGGAAACAACGAGTGAGTTTGAGAATGTTGCTTTCTCTTTGGCAAAAGGTATGGTATCCCAGCCTTTTTTCACTCCTGAAGGGATTCATATCTTGAAAGTGGTCGATCGGGAGGAAACGGCTGCTTATGAAAATGTCAGTGTCAGATTAATGGAACGGTTACGGCGCAAGGAAATTTTGGACAAAGGTACAGGTGCGGTGCTCGAGCGATTGAAAAAAGCATGGCAGTATATTCCCAATCAGGCGGCAATGGAAGAATTGCTGGCGAAAGGCCGTACAGAACAAACCCTGTTTACGATTGACGGACAAGCGTACACCGGAACTATGTTCACTCATTTTGCCTCTTCCCATCCTCAAGCTGTCAAACGGCAGTTGGAAGGATTTATAGCCAAGTCATTGCTGGATTATGAAAGCCGGAACATCGATAAAAAGCATCCTGAAATACCTTATGCCTTGCGGGAATCTGATGAAAACTATTTGGTGGAAGAGATAACACGTCAGAAAATAGATTTGCCCGCAGCCAATGACCGCGCGGGATTGGCTACTTATTTTAAATTTCATTCGTCGGATTATCGGTGGGAGAGTCCCCGGTATAGAGGAGTCGTGCTTCATTGCGTTGATAAAAAGACGGCAAAGCAAGCCAAAAAAATGCTGAAGAAAGTGCCGGAAAAAGAGTGGGCGGAAAAGCTTCGGCAAACTTTTAATACATCCGGGGAGGAAAAGATACAAGTTGAACAAGGAATTTTTGCCGACGGAGACAATAAATATATAGATAAACTGGTTTTTAAGAAGGGTGATTTTGACCCTTTGGTGTCTTATCCTTTTACTATTGTTGTAGGCAAAAAAATGAAAGGTCCGGAGGATTATCGGGAAGTAATTGATCGGGTTCGAAAGGATTATCGAAGCTATCTTGACACGTGCTGGATGCGGGAATTGAGTGAGTCCGGTAAGGTTGAAATAAACCAAGAGGTTTTAAAAACAGTTAATAATAACTGATGTAACCGATTATTCACTATCTTCGTACCTTAAATAAGTAGATTTTAGTTGCCGATGCGAATATTAGTCCTCTTACTGATTACCCTTCTTGGTTGTGGAGCGTGCAAGGAACAGCGCGACCACAAAGGAAAGACTCCTTTGGTAGAGGTGGACGGTAACTTTTTATATAAAGAAGATTTGATGTCCGTGCTTCCGGTCGGATTGTCAAAAGATGATAGCATTCTCTTCGCCGAGCACTATATTCGTAGTTGGGCGGAAGAGATTTTATTGTATGAGAAAGCTGCGAACAATATCCCAGATAATGTGGATGTAGACAAACTGGTGGAGAATTATCGGAAAGCGTTGATCATGCATACTTATCAGCAGGAGTTGATTAACCAGAAGTTGACGAATGATATTTCCGAACACGAGATAGCAGAGTATTACGGCAAAAACAAGGAATTGTTTAAACTGGAAAGCCCGTTGATTAAGGGATTGTTTATTAAAGTGCCGTTGACAGCTCCGCAGTTGAACAATGTGCGCAGATGGTATAAGTCGGAAAAACAGGATGCTATTGAGAGTCTGGAAAAATATAGTTTGCAGAATGCGGTGAAATATGAATATTTCTATGATAAATGGGTGTCTGTGACCGATGTCCTGGACATGATTCCGTTGAAAGTAGAGGCACCGGAAGAGTACGTAAACAAACACCGTCAGGTAGAATTGAAAGATACGGCTTATTATTATTTCCTGAATGTGAGTGATTATCGTGGAGTTGGTGAGGAGAAACCGTATGAATTTGCCCGGTCGGAAGTGAAAGACTTACTGGTGAATCAGAAACGGGTGAGCTTTATGGAACAGGTAAAGAACGACTTGTATCAGCAGGCGGTAAGTAAGAAGAAGATTATATATAATTATTAAATACAAAGAATGAAGAAGTTTGTGAACTTTAGATTTGTTGTTACCCTTGTCCTGGCAATATTTGCTAATGTGGCAACCTATGCACAAGATAATGTGGTTGATGAAGTAGTTTGGGTTGTAGGTGACGAAGCTATTTTAAAATCAGATGTAGAAGAGGCCCGTATGGATGCCTTGTATAATGGACGCAGATTCGAAGGCGATCCTTATTGTGTAATTCCTGAAGAGATTGCTGTGCAGAAGTTATTCCTGCATCAGGCAAAGTTGGACAGTATCGAGGTTTCCGAAGCGGAAATCATTCAGCGTGTGGATATGATGACCAATATGTACATCCAGCAGATCGGTTCCAGAGAGAAAATGGAGGAGTATTTCAATAAAACATCCACCCAGATTCGTGAGACTTTGCGTGATAATGCACGTGACGGATTGACGGTTCAGAAGATGCAGCAGAAACTGGCAGGAGATATCAAAGTGACTCCGGCAGAAGTACGCCGTTATTTCAAAGACCTTCCACAGGATAGTATCCCTTACATTCCTACACAGGTGGAAGTGCAGATTATTACTTTGCAACCCAAAATACCCGTTTCGGAAATCGAGGATGTAAAGAAGACACTGCGTGATTATACGGATCGTGTGACAAAAGGAGAAATCGACTTCTCCACATTGGCACGTTTGTATTCTGAAGACAAGGCTTCTGCCATTAAAGGTGGTGAATGTGGATTTATGGGACGTGGTATGATGGACCCCGCTTATGCGAATGTGGCATTCAGCTTGCAGGACCCGAAGAAAGTTTCCAAAATTGTAGAATCGGAATTTGGTTTCCATATTATCCAGTTGATTGAGAAGCGTGGTGACCGTGTTAATACTCGCCATATCCTGTTGCGTCCGAAAGTATCGGAAAAAGAACTGACCGAGGCTTGTGCCCGTCTGGATTCTATTGCAGATGATATTCGTGCTAACAAATTCACATTTGATGATGCGGCTGCCGTTATCTCACAAGATAAGGATACCCGTAACAATCATGGTATCATGGTGAACATCAATGAACATTCAGGTATCACTACCTCTAAGTTCCAGATGCAGGATCTTCCTCAAGACGTTGCTAAGGTAGTGGATAAGATGAATGTTGGCGAGATTTCCAAAGCTTTTACAATGATTAATGAGAAAGATGGAAAAGAAGTATGCGCTATCGTGAAATTGAAAACGAAAATCAATGGTCATAAAGCAACCATCGCGGAAGACTATCAGGATCTGAAAGAAATCGTAATGGATAAGCGTCGCGAAGAGGTGTTGCAGAAATGGATTCTGAACAAGCAAAAACACACTTATGTACGCATCAACGAAAACTGGCAGAAGTGTGACTTCAAGTATCCGGGTTGGGTCAAGAATGACTGATATAACCTTGCTTTGACTTTATATGCTGAAAAAGAATAAGAAAAATAAACAACAAGACAGGCATAGATGGCTCCTTATAGGCTTTCTATGCCTGTTTGGTGTATGTCTTGCGCAAGACAACAAGAAGCAACCGGAGAATAAAAAGACCAAAGTTTACTTGCTTCATGCTGACGAAGGACAGGCGGATAAGCTGGCACGTCCGGATGTGCAGGTGTTGATTGGTAACGTGAAGTTGCGCCATGACAGTATGTATATGTACTGTGACAGTGCACTGATTTTTGAGAAAACCAACTCCGTAGAAGCCTTCAGTAATGTGCGTATGGAACAGGGAGATACCTTGTTCATCTATGGTGATTATCTTTATTATGACGGAATGACGCAAATTGCGCAACTTCGTGAAAATGTGAAGATGATTAACCGGAACACTACTTTGCTGACGGACAGTTTGAACTATGACCGTCTCTACGACCTCGGATATTATTTCGAGGGAGGAACTTTGATGGATGAAGAGAATGTACTGACTTCTGACTGGGGTGAATATAGTCCTGCAACGAAACAGTCGGTATTCAACCATGATGTGAAGCTGGTGAATCCTAAGTTTGTGTTGACCTCCGATACATTGAGGTATAATACGGAGAACAAAATAGCAGTGATTCTCGGACCTTCCAATATCGTCAGTGATAATAATCATATCTATTCGGAACGGGGATTCTATAACACATTGACCGAACAAGCGGAATTGTTGGACCGTTCGGTCCTGACCAATCAGGGGAAGAAACTTGTAGGCGACAGTCTCTTCTATGACCGGATAATCGGTTACGGAGAAGCATTCGATAATGTGAAGATGACAGATTCCATTAATAAGAATATGCTGACGGGTGATTATTGTTTCTATAATGAATTGACGGACTCCGCATTTGCAACAAAACGCGCTGTTGCTATCGATTATTCACAGGGAGACAGTCTTTATCTGCATGGAGATACTTTGCAGATGGTGTCCTATAATCTGAATACCGATTCTTTGTATCGGTTGATGAAGGCTTACCATAAAGTACGTATGTATCGTACAGATGTTCAGGGAGTATGTGACTCACTGGTTTATAATTCGAAAGATTCCTGTATGACCATGTATACTGACCCTATTCTTTGGAATGACGGACAGCAACTGCTTGGTGAGCAGATCAAGATTTATATGAATGACAGTACGATTGACTGGGCGCACATTATCAACCAGGCATTGACAGTAGAGATGAAAGACTCTATTCACTATAATCAAGTGTCCGGCAAGGAGATGAAAGCCTATTTCGTTAATGGAGATATGCGCCATATTGAGGTGATCGGTAATGTATTGACAGCTTTTTATCCTGAAGAGAAAGACAGTACGATGACCGGATTTAATTGTCTGGAAGGTAGTATGCTCCATCTTTATATGAAGGATAAGAAAATGGAAAAAGGACTCTTTATCGGCAAATCCAACGGAACGATGTATCCGATGGACCAGATACCGCCTGATAAACTGCGTCTTCCCACTTTTGCCTGGTTCGACTATGTCCGTCCGCTGAATAAGGACGATATTTTCAACTGGCGCAGCAAGCGTGCGGGAGAAACATTGAAGCCGACTACCGACCGGCGACCAAAGACAGAAAAGCGAAACTTAATAAATATGAAGTAGTATGGGAATGTTTAACTCAATGAGAAAGCCCCGGGGCTTTAATCATCAATACATTTATGTGGACGAGCGGAAAGAAAAGCTCGCTAAGATGGAGGAGAACGCCAAACGTGACTTGGGAATGCTGCCGGAGAAAGAATTTAATCCGGAAGATATTCGCGGTAAATTCGTCGAAGGTACTACACATTTGAAAAGAAGAAAAGCAAGTGGCCGCAAACCAGTCTCTTTCGGAATCATACTGATAATCATAGCCTTCCTTCTCTATCTGTGGCATTATTTAGCAACAGGAAGCTGGAGTTTTTAATTGTTAATTTACGAAGTATGAGCGATATCATTCATTTGTTACCTGATTCGGTAGCTAACCAGATTGCTGCCGGTGAAGTAATACAACGTCCGGCATCTGTTATCAAGGAGCTAGTGGAGAATGCGATTGATGCAGATGCGCAAAATATACATGTGTTAGTGACTGATGCGGGTAAAACCTGTATTCAGGTGATTGACGATGGAAAAGGAATGTCCGAAACGGATGCCCGTCTCTCTTTTGAGCGGCATGCTACTTCCAAGATACGGGAAGCTGCGGACTTGTTTGCTTTGCGTACCATGGGATTTCGCGGAGAAGCATTGGCATCCATCGCAGCAGTGGCGCAGGTAGAACTAAAGACGCGCCCGGAATCGGAAGAACTGGGAACGAAGCTGGTGATTGCAGGTTCTCAAGTGGAGAGTCAGGAGGCTATATCCTGTTCTAAAGGAAGCAACTTCTCTGTAAAGAACCTGTTCTTTAATGTGCCTGCCCGTCGTAAATTTCTAAAGGCTAATTCCACTGAATTGAGTAACATCCTTGCCGAATTTGAGCGTATCGCTTTGGTGCATCCGGAAGTTGCCTTTTCGCTTTATAGTAATGATTCGGAACTTTTCAATCTTCCGGTATCACAGTTGCGTCAGCGTATTCTTGCTATTTTCGGTAAGAAGCTCAACCAGCAATTACTGAATATAGACGTGAATACTACCATGGTGAAAATCTCCGGATACGTAGCCAAACCGGAGACTGCCCGTAAGAAAGGAGCCCATCAGTATTTCTTTGTCAACGGACGCTATATGCGCCATCCTTATTTCCATAAGGCAGTCATGGAGGCTTATGAGCAGTTGATTCCCGTCGGCGAACAGATTTCTTATTTTATCTATTTTGATGTGGATCCGGCCAATATTGACGTAAATATTCATCCGACAAAGACCGAAATCAAGTTTGAGAATGAGCAGGCCATCTGGCAGATACTTTCAGCATCCGTTAAGGAATCGTTGGGTAAGTTCAGTGCTATCCCTTCCATTGATTTTGATACGGAGGATATGCCTGACATTCCGGCATTTGAGGAAAAGATATCTTCCGAACCTCCGAAGGTACATTATAATACAGAATATAATCCGTTTAAAGTCTCTACCGGTGGCGGCGGATCGTATAGCCGTTCGAAAGTAGAATGGGAGGATTTGTACGGAGGGCTGACAAAAGCCAGTAAGATGAATAATCCGCAGCCGGAACCCGAAATGGATTGGGCGGATTCTTCTATTGGAGGCGAATCGGCCTTTGTGGAAGAAAAGATAGAGACGATGACATCCGCTGCTTCTTCTACTTTGTATGCCAATGAACCGGTGATGGAAAAGGGGAATCAGCATTTACAGTTCAAAGGGCGGTTTATTCTGACTTCAGTTAAATCCGGTTTAATGTTAATCGACCAACACCGGGCACACATACGGGTGCTTTTTGATCGCTATATGATACAGATACAGCAGAAACAGGGAGTATCGCAGGGCGTTCTTTTTCCGGAAATATTACAATTACCGGCTTCGGAAGCTGCTGTTCTTCAAAGTATTATGGATGATTTGTCGGCAGTCGGCTTCGATTTGAGCAATCTGGGAGGCGGTAGTTATGCCATTAATGGTATTCCTTCGGGTATTGAAGGACTGAATCCGGTCGAGCTGGTGCGTAATATGCTACATACAGCGATGGAAAAAGGAAGTGACGTTAAAGAAGAGATTCAAAGTATTCTGGCAATTACATTGGCGCGGGCAGCGGCTATTGTCTACGGACAGGTGTTGAGTAATGAAGAAATGGTAAGCCTTGTAGACAACCTTTTTGCCTGTCCCTCACCGAATTACACACCCGACGGGAAAATCGTTTTGACAACTATTAAGGAGGAGGACATCGAAAGATTATTCAAATAAAACAAATAAATTCATCTTTTCCTAAAACCTTTTAGTCCAGTTCGTGTTATTTAAATAGTTCAACAAAGAAAAAGATTTAAATAACCACTTAACTATTAGGTATATGAAAAAGATTCTGATGTTGCTGGCATTTGCCGGCGTTGCGTCTGTCGCTTCTGCGCAGCAGACAATGACTGTAACTGAATACGAAGTGATTCAGGTGCAAGATAAATATCAAGTAATAACTAATCCTTTCTGGAGTAACTGGTTCTTCTCTGTAGGAGGAGGTGCTCAGGTATTGTATGGAAACAATGACCATATCGGTAAGTTCAGAGATCGTGTCGCTCCTACATTCAACGTGTCTGTTGGTAAATGGGTAACTCCGGGATTCGGATTGCGTTTGCAGTACAGCGGTCTACAGGCCAAAGGATTCACCACCAGCGAAACTGCTAATTATGTGGTTGGCGGTCCGAGAGAAGATGGCTCTTACAAACAAAGATGGGACTACATGAACTTGCATGGTGATTTGATGATTAACCTGAACGCACTTTTCGGTGGATACAATCCGAACCGTGTATATGAAATTATCCCTTATATTGGTGCTGGTTGGGCTCATGCTTATTCTCGTCCTCACACTAACTCCGCTACTTTCAATGCAGGTATTATCAACCGCTTCCGTTTGTCGAATGCTGTTGACTTGAACTTGGAATTGAGTGCAACAGGTCTGGAAGGCAAGTTTGACGGCGAACACGGAAGTAAACCTGATTACGATGGTATCTTAGGTGCTACTATTGGTGTAACTTATTATTTCCCAACTCGCGGATTCCAACGTCCGGTTCCACAGATTATCTCTGAACTCGAATTGAACCAGATGCGTAATCAGATGAATGCAATGGCAGCAGCTAATATGCAATTACAACAGCAGTTGGCAAATGCACAACAACCGGTTGAAGTAGAAGATACTGAAGAAGTTGTTATAACAGATACTAACATTGCTCCGCGTACTGTATTCTTCAAGATTGGTTCTGATAAATTATCTCCGCAGGAAGAAATGAACTTGTCATATCTTGCCAGCAAGATAAAAGATACTCCGAATGCTACATACACAATCAACGGATATGCAGACTCTGCAACAGGTACTCCGGCTTTCAACCAGAAGTTGAGCTTGGAACGTGCGCAAGTTGTTAAAGACCTGCTCGTTAAAAAGTATGGCATCTCTGCCGATAGATTGAAAGTTGCAGCCGGTGGTGGTGTTGACAAATTCGGTCAACCGATTCTGAACCGTGTAGTATTGGTCGAATCAGCACAGTAATCATATAATTTCAGTATCCGGCGATTCTTTGTGATCGCCTGCTGAAAGAGAGAAGGCGGCTGAAAGCGAATCCTGAAATAAGGTATTTTCGCTTTCAGCTGCCTTTTTATTAGTTTGGTAGAGAATGTGAATGCGAGTTGTAATTTTCCCATCCCCTTCACCTTTTTTCTGAACTCTCGATGAATACACTGTTTGCGGGTGAAGGAAGTCCTTTTCATTACTGTATTCATCACATTACATATCGAAAAAATGTCATTACAGTGTTTTCTAAAATCCTTGTATTAATTGGAGAAAACACTGCAATGTTTTTTTTAATCATCCCAATGAAAAAAATAATCTATTAGCATATTTGTTTTTGCTATTAGCATATTCCTGTTAGCTATAATGATATTCTGATTAGCTATAATGATATTGCATGCAAAGCAAAGTGAAAAAGCTGGTGTAAGAGTCGCCATTCACCCGCCAACTCTTTATTCATCGGGGGCCTGGGATAAAGGTAAAGGGCGATTGCTATCTTCAGACTTTGAGATCTGTAGTCTGATTTGTGTAATTGATGTAAACTTACATTGTTGCGATAATCCAAATAATTTAATAACAATTGATTGAGACTATTAATTATTATCTATATTTGTGATATCGAACTCAAATCTGGAATATTATGGACGATTTTAATACTGTATATGCGCTACTTGTTTTAGTTATGCTATTTGTGCTATTGAGTAGGTTGGATAATCGCTTCGGGAAAGTAGAGAGAGAATTGAATGAGATAAAGAAACGAATGGACGATTATCTCAAACTTCAGCAAAAGGCTGCTACTGAAGAGCATAAACCTAAAGAGGAAATAGTTGTAAAAGAAACAGAAGATGTCCCTTTGATCTCTCAAATGACAGAGCATGTTACGGTAATAAAGGCTGCACAACAAGGGAAAGTTGTTCCGGAAAAACAAGAATCGGTTGTTGAAACAGTACGTGAGACACTAGAAAAGACGGTTGAAACAGAACTGGAAGAAGTTTGTATTGAGGCTGTTCGAAAAGAATCTGCTAAATCTCCGACTGTTCCGGTTATCCCGGTTGCTCCGGCTGTTTCAAGACAAAAGAAGCAAGTGAATTACGAGAGGTTCATCGGTGAGAATCTCTTCGGAAAGATCGGTATCCTTATATTCGTCATCGGTGTAGGTTTCTTTGTGAAGTATGCTATTGATAAGAATTGGATCAATGAGACTTTCCGTACCGTACTTGGTTTCCTGACGGGAGCTGTATTGCTGGCCGTTGCCGAACGGTTGCAAAAGAAATATCGTACATTTAGCTCGCTACTTGCGGGTGGCGCTTTTGCTGTATTCTATCTTACGGTTGCCATTGCATTCCATTATTATCATATCTTCTCGCAGACTATGGCGTTTATCATTCTGATAGGCGTCACTGTATTTATGTCTGTTCTGTCTGTGGTGTACAATCGGCGCGAACTGGCTATCATTTCACTTGTCGGAGGATTTCTTGCACCTTTCATCGTAAGCAGTGGAGAGGGAAGTTATCTGGTACTGTTCACTTATGTAAGTATCCTGAATCTCGGTATGTTCGGACTTTCCATTTATAAGAAGTGGGGTGAGCTTCCGATTATCTCATTTGTCTTTACCTGGCTGATAATGGGAATCTTTCTTTTATTTAGCTATACCTCCAGTTCTACAGTTATTTCGGGGCACTTGTTTTTGTTTACCACTCTGTTTTATTTTATCTTTCTGCTTCCGGTGTTCTCCATTCTTCGTGGGGAAGATATGCGAACAATGAGTCGGGGACTGGTATTCGTCATTATAACGAATAATTTTATTTATTTGCTTTCGGGAGCTTTGTTCTTGCGGAATATGGGATGGTCTTTCAAAGCAAGCGGTTTGTTGAGCCTGTTTATCGCTCTTGTTAATTTAGGGCTGGTGCTTTGGTTATGGAAGAGCCGGAAGGACTATAAATTCTTGGTGTATACCACTTTGGGACTTGTGTTGACATTTGTCTCTATTACTGTTCCGATTCAGTTGGATGGAAATTATATAACATTAGTTTGGGCGTCAGAAATGGTGTTATTGTTATGGCTTTATATCAAGTCGAGAATCCGGGTATATGAATATGCGGCAAAGATACTGGTGGGACTCACCTTTATTTCTTACCTGATGGATATATATAATGTAGTAATGTATGAACATCATGTTGTCGGCACTATTTTCCTGAACAGTTCATTTGCCACCTCTTTGTTTGTAGGGCTGGCTACCGGAGCATTTGCTTTGTTGATAGGACATTATAGCTCATTCTTCTCTACAGCCCGTCAACTGAAATATGGTTTCTGGAATCCTTTCATGCTTTTTGTCTCTGTAGCTATACTCTATTATACATTTATGATGGAGTTCCACCTGCATTTTGAGGGAGCTACGAGGAGCGGAGCAATGTTCTTGTTTACTGCCATTGCCATTTCGAGTGTTTGTTATGCTTTCAGAAAAAGATTCCCGATCACCCGATATCTGACTTTCTATATGCTGGCTATTGGGGTAAATTCGCTTGTATACATCATAAATATATGGGGAGACCAATGGGAGAACATGGCTTTTGTGCCTGTTGTACTGCGATGGTTCACGGCAGCCTTTGTAATAGCGAATATCTATTATGTGGCACGCCAATACTATCTATTAATCGGCATCAAGAGTCGTTTCACTATTTATCTCAATATTCTGGTCACTCTTCTTTGGGTGACAATGGTGCGCTCTTTCCTCTGGCAGGTAGGAGTGGATGATTTCAGTGCCGGTCTTTCGCTTTCATTAAGTATTGCCGGATTTGTTCAGATGGGACTAGGGATGCGTTTGCATCAGAAAGTCATGCGCATGATAAGCCTTTCGACTTTCGGAATCGTTCTGCTTAAACTTGTATTTGACGATTTGTGGGCAATGCCTACTATTGGTAAAATCATTGTGTTCATCATTCTCGGACTGATATTACTGATACTTTCATTCCTTTATCAGAAACTAAAGGATGTATTATTCAAGAATGACGAAGATGAAGTTAGCTAAATCTTAAATTGTATATTATAATAAAGGCTGCCATTCTTTCTTAGAGTAGGCAGCCTTTACTTTATATGATACGTTTTTATGCAAACTTCCTTATTCCTGTGAGAAACGTTTTACCTGTTCCTCGATTAACTCCTTGTCATCGAAATAATTGATCTTCATTGCTTTTTTCACATCTGCCAAAGTCTCGGCAGCAGCAGCTCTGGCTACTTCGCATCCTTGCTGAAGCATGTCATAGATAGCCGGAATATCTTTGCTGAACTCTTTACGACGATTACGAATCGGTTCGAGTATTTCTTGCATAATAGAGTTTAGGAAACGTTTCACTTTTACGTCGCCCAGTCCGCCGCGTTGATAATGTGCTTTCAATTCTGCCAGATTCGGATAATCCGGTAAGTAGCGTTCGAAATGTTCGGGAAGGCAGAAAGCGTCAAGGTAAGTGAATACGGTGTTACCTTCAATCTTTCCCGGGTCTTGTACACGGAGATGTCCCGGATCGGTATACATACTCATAATCTTCTTCTGGATTTCTTCCGGTTCTTCCGAAAGGTAGATACAGTTTCCGAGTGATTTACTCATTTTAGCTTTACCGTCAGTTCCCGGAAGACGCAGGCAGGCTGCATTGTCCGGCAACAGGATTTCCGGTTCTACCAATGTCTCACCATATATATAGTTGAAACGGCGAACGATTTCACGAGCCTGTTCGAGCATTGGTTCCTGGTCTTCACCCACAGGGACAGTTGTTGCACGGAATGCTGTGATGTCCGCTGCCTGGCTGATAGGATAAGTGAAGAAACCTACGGGAATACTAGCTTCAAAGTTACGCATCTGGATTTCCGATTTCACAGTCGGGTTACGTTGCAGGCGGGATACGCTTACAAGGTCCATATAATAGAAGCTAAGCTCGCATAATTCCGGAATTTGCGACTGTATGAAGATGGTAGCTTTAGACGGATCTATGCCACAAGCCAGATAGTCAAGGGCTACTTCAATTACATTCTGACGCACCTTTTCCGGATTGTCTATATTGTCTGTCAATGCTTGCGAATCGGCAATGAAGATAAACATCTTGCTATAATCACCTGCGTTTTGCAGGTCAACTCTGCGTTTCAACGAACCTACATAGTGACCGATATGAAGTCTTCCGGTAGGACGGTCGCCCGTCAATATGATTTTTTCTTTTCCCATATTTTATTACCTTATTATATAATGGCAACAAAGATAAGGATAAAAACTGAAAGATACATCAAAATGTAGCTACTTCATGATTAATGCTTACTACTGTTAGTCTTGAAAATGAGCTATCTATCAGAAAATTATTAAAGAAAATATTCTGTTTACCGGATTAATTCAATATCTTTGTCGGTATCTAAAAACTTTTATATTATGAAAACGGGAAAACTACTAGGAATGTTGCTATTCGTTTTAGGTACATTCAGCCTGATAGGTTGTAATGATGAAATGACTGATGAGGAAGAAGGCTGGTATGATAGCATCCCGGATGGAAATTTCTTTTCGAGAGGTAACACGGTGCAATTTTACTATATAGATGAGAATGGAAACAGTCTGATAAATCCGGAGAATAAAGAAACTTTTCCTGTATCATGGAGAGAAGAAATAGAAAATCCGATAGAACGTACGGAAGATCTCCAGGAACATGGCAATTATAACGGTAACCATAACTGGATTCTTTATGACGAAGAGGAAAAACTCTACTATTGCACAGTGAGCGCTTATGGAGATGAAAGACAGAGCACTTATTCTTTTCCAATTTATGTAAATGATGAAAAGGATGCAATGGAAATCACCTATAAATATACGGATAGAGACGTTGTTGGCGGTAAATATTGGGCAAAAATAATATCTTGGAAATATAATGGCGTACATGTTTACTCGGACGACGACGAACCATACAAGAAAGTATTCATTAAAAAAGCCAATGGAAAAACAACCGTTTCATTGACGCGGTAAACTATTTCAGTAAAAAAGTGAACGTTTCTTTTTGTCATGTGCAAAATATGTCGTTACTTTGCACAAATTTTGAAATCGACAATGAATCAACAGGAAATCAGAAGTAAGTATTATCTACATTCGGATGTTTTGCACCCGGAAACGGCAGACTTCTTCTCTTTTCTCCAAAAACGATATTTTAGTTCTTTGGTAATGCGTTAATCCTTTTTTGAGGGTAACGCATTTTTTTTATGGACGAACTTAGAAATAACAACTTATTATAACAACAAAAGAAATGGAAAAGGAAATCAAGAAAGTTCTCGTTTTGGGTTCTGGAGCACTCAAAATCGGACAAGCCGGAGAGTTCGACTACTCAGGCTCACAAGCACTGAAAGCTTTGAAAGAAGAAGGTATCAGCTCAGTATTGGTAAACCCGAACATCGCAACCATTCAGACTTCTGAAGGTATTGCCGATAAAGTGTATTTCCTTCCCGTAAATACTTATTTTGTAGAAGAAATTATCAAGAAAGAACGTCCTGATGGTATCTTGCTGGCATTCGGCGGACAGACTGCGTTGAACTGCGGTGCGGAACTCTACACACAGGGTATTCTTGATAAATACGGAGTAAAGGTGCTTGGTACATCGGTAGAAGCTATCATGTATACAGAAGACCGTGATTTGTTCGTGAAGAAACTGAACGAAATCGAGATGAAGACTCCGGTTAGCCAGGCAGTAGAAAACATGGAAGATGCCATCGCTGCTGCACGCAGAATAGGTTATCCTGTCATGGTACGTTCTGCTTATGCATTGGGTGGTCTTGGTAGCGGTATCTGTGCCGACGAAGAAGAATTCCTGAAACTGGCTGAAAGTTCCTTTGCTTTCTCTAAACAAATTCTGGTAGAAGAATCTTTGAAAGGCTGGAAAGAAATCGAATTTGAAGTGATCCGTGACGCTAACGACCATTGCTTCACAGTAGCCAGCATGGAAAACTTTGACCCGCTGGGTATCCATACCGGTGAATCCATCGTAGTGGCTCCTACCTGTTCACTGGATGATAAAGAATTGACTCTGTTGAAAGAACTTTCTACTAAATGTATCCGTCACCTCGGTATCGTGGGTGAGTGTAACATTCAGTATGCTTTCAACTCTGATACGGACGACTACCGTGTGATTGAAGTAAATGCCCGTTTGAGCCGTTCTTCTGCATTGGCGTCTAAAGCTACCGGTTATCCGTTGGCATTCGTTGCTGCTAAAGTAGCACTCGGCTATACACTCGACCAGATCGGTGAAATGGGTACTCCGAATTCAGCATATTCAGCTCCTGAACTTGACTATTACATCTGTAAGATTCCTCGTTGGGACTTGACTAAGTTTGCCGGTGTATCTCGTGAGATCGGTTCAAGCATGAAGTCGGTAGGTGAAATTATGTCTATCGGTCGTTCTTTCGAAGAAATCATCCAGAAAGGACTTCGTATGATTGGTCAGGGGATGCACGGTTTCGTAGGTAACGACGAACTGCACTTTGACGATTTGGATAAAGAACTTTCCTGTCCGACTGACTTACGTATCTTCTCTATCGCACAGGCCATGGAAGAAGGTTACACTATCGAACGTATCCACGACCTGACTAAGATCGATCCCTGGTTCCTTGGCAAACTGAAAAATATCGTAGACTACAAAGCTAAATTGTCTGCTTATAATAAGGTAGAAGATATTCCGGCTGACGTGATGCGTGAAGCGAAGATCTTAGGTTTCTCTGACTTCCAGATTGCCCGCTTCGTCTTGAACCCGACTGGAAATATGGAGAAAGAAAACTTGGCTGTACGTGCTCATCGAAAAGCTTTGGGTATTCTTCCGGCTGTGAAACGTATCAATACCGTCGCTTCCGAACATCCGGAACTGACTAACTACCTGTATATGACTTATGCAGTAGAAGGTTATGATGTAAACTATTATAAGAATGAAAAATCAGTAGTGGTACTGGGTTCGGGTGCTTACCGCATCGGTAGCTCGGTTGAGTTTGACTGGTGTTCGGTAAATGCCGTTCAGACAGCCCGCAAGTTGGGTTACAAGTCAATCATGATCAACTACAACCCTGAAACGGTTTCTACTGACTATGATATGTGCGACCGTCTGTACTTCGACGAACTTTCGTTCGAACGTGTACTCGACGTAATCGACCTTGAACAACCTCGCGGTGTGATTGTCTCTGTAGGTGGACAGATTCCGAACAACCTGGCTATGAAACTTTACCGCCAGTCGGTTCCTGTACTAGGTACTTCTCCGATCTCTATCGACCGTGCTGAAAACCGTAACAAGTTCTCCGCTATGCTCGACCAACTAGGTATCGACCAACCGGCATGGATGGAACTTACCAGTCTCGAAGAGGTGAAAGGATTCGTAGAAAAAGTAGGCTATCCGGTATTGGTTCGTCCTTCTTATGTTCTTTCGGGAGCTGCAATGAATGTTTGCTACGATGATGAAGAATTGGAGAACTTCCTGAAGATGGCTGCCGAAGTTTCTAAAGAATACCCGGTAGTTGTTTCTCAATTCCTTGAAAATACAAAAGAAATTGAATTTGACGCTGTTGCCCAGAATGGTGAAGTGGTGGAATACGCAATTTCCGAACACGTGGAATTTGCCGGTGTTCACTCCGGTGACGCTACACTGGTATTCCCGGCACAGAAGATTTACTTTGCAACGGCACGCCGTATCAAGAAGATCAGCCGTCAGATTGCCAAAGAACTCAATATCTCCGGTCCGTTCAATATCCAGTTCCTGGCTCGTAACAACGAAGTGAAAGTTATCGAATGTAACTTGCGTGCTTCTCGTAGCTTCCCGTTTGTGTCTAAAGTTCTGAAACGTAACTTCATCGAAACAGCTACCCGTATCATGCTGGATGCTCCGTACTCACGTCCGGACAAATCTGCGTTTGATATCGACTGGATTGGTGTAAAAGCTTCTCAATTTTCTTTCTCTCGTCTGCACAATGCCGACCCGGTATTGGGTGTGGATATGTCTTCTACGGGTGAAGTTGGATGTATTGGGGACGATTTCTCTGAAGCATTACTGAATTCGATGATTGCTACCGGATTCAAGATTCCTGAAAAAGCGGTTATGTTCTCTTCCGGTGCCATGAAGTCGAAGGTGGATTTGCTGGATGCTAGCCGTATGTTGTTTGCTAAGGGATATCAGATTTATGCTACTGCCGGAACTGCAGCTTTCCTGAACGCTCATGGAGTAGACACAATTCCGGTTTATTGGCCGGATGAAAAACCGGGTGCAGAGAACAACGTGATGAAGATGATTGCTGACCATAAGTTTGATTTGATCGTTAACATTCCGAAGAATCATAGTAAGCGTGAATTGACGAACGGCTATCGTATCCGTCGCGGTGCGATTGATCACAACATTCCATTGATTACAAATGCTCGTCTGGCAAGTGCCTTTATCGAAGCATTCTGCGAATTGAAATTGGGTGATATTCAGATCAAGAGCTGGCAGGAATATAAATAAACTGTTTTAGTCGTTTATTTAAGAAAAAGAACTCTTTCTTTGGCTTGTTCAAAGAGAGGGTTCTTTTTTATGTGCCTTGCTACTGGTAGTTCCGCACTGTGAAACTAGAGTTTCGTCGGTGTGAAACTAAAGTTTCATCGGTGAGAAACTGGAGTTTCACCAGTGAGAAACTAAAGTTTCAGTGGCTGGAAACTAACTAAACTAAGGCTTCCTTGATTTCATCATCCGAAGGGATGAAAGTCTTATAGCGGAAGGATGCATTGATAAAGTGTGACGGCATGGTGACGGAAAATGGTGCTGTCACCATGCCATCACGTCTTGCTGTCACAGTCTTACTTGTTTATAGTCAATGCATTATTAGGCTTTGGGTGACGGATGACAGCAACTTGTAATATTTAAAATCTCTAGTAGAATGTTTTTTTGCTTTTTATTATTTACTTTTGTTTCTTGAAAAGATAAAATCAGATTTAGCAATGTTAGTACTTCTATCTTGTGCCAAGACTATGAGTGAAACTTCAAAGGTAAAAGTTCCTTTGAAGACGGTTCCACGATTTCAAAAAGAAGCTTCCGGGGTTGCTTTGCAAATGTCACAGTTTTCGGTGGACGAACTGGAGCGTCTGTTGCGTGTGAATGCTAAGATAGCTGTGGAAAATTACAAGCGTTATCAGGCTTTTCATGCAGAGGGTACACCGGAACTGCCAGCTTTATTGGCTTATACCGGAATTGTGTTCAAACGGCTGAATGCAAAAGATTTCTCGAAAGAAGAATTTGAATATGCACAGGAACACCTGCGGCTGACTTCCTTTTGTTATGGGTTGTTGAGGCCTTTGGATGTCATTCGTTCCTATCGGTTGGAAGGAGATATAGTGTTGCCTGAACTGGGCAATCAGACGATGTTCTCTTATTGGCAGTCTCGCCTGACGGATGTGTTCATAGAAGATATAAAGAAAGCCGGCGGCATACTTTGCAATTTGGCCAGTGACGAGATGAAGAGTTTGTTTGATTGGAAGCGGGTAGAAAAAGAGGTGCGTGTCATCACTCCCGAATTTCAGGTCTGGAAGAATGGAAAATTGGCTTCAATAGTGATATATATCAAAATGTCCCGTGGTGAAATGACACGATTCATTCTGAAGAATCGAGTTGAAAATCCGGAGGATCTGAAAGGCTTCTCTTGGGAAGGATTTGAGTTTAACGAATCTCTTTCGAATGAAAAGATGTTTGTATTTACTAACGGTAAAGAAGTATAAAGTATGACGGAAGTTGAGAAGATGCGTAGTAGCCAGTTGGCTGATATGTCTGCACCGGAATTGCAGGTACGTTTTGAACATGCCAAAAAACTATTGGCACGTATGCGGGGAATGAGTACATACGATGCGGGGTATAGGGAATTATTGGAAAAGTTGGTGCCGGGGATTCCTGAAACTTCTATTATATGCCCGCCTTTCCATTGCGACCACGGAGACGGAATTAAGTTGGGTGAACATGTGTTTGTTAATGCCAATTGCACTTTCCTCGATGGAGGATATATCACGATTGGTGCTCACACACTGGTCGGCCCTTGCGTGCAAATTTATACGCCGCATCATCCAATGGATTATCAGGAAAGAAGAGGCTCTAAGGAATATGCTTATCCGGTGACGATTGGTGAAGACTGCTGGATTGGCGGCGGCGCTATTATCTGTCCCGGTGTGACGATCGGTAATCGTTGTGTGATAGGAGCGGGGAGCGTTGTGACGAAAGATATTCCCGACGACAGTGTTGCAGTCGGGAATCCGGCACGTGTGATTCGTAAATAGGTTGCTTTATCTATTAGAAGGACTGGACGAAGTGAAAGTTGCAAGAAAAAAAACTTTTTTGTATTATTTGTTGATAATCAGAGCTTTCCTTTATTAGACAAAAACTTTCTTGAAAAATAATACATGAAATGTTTGCAGAATTCAAAAAATGCCGTACCTTTGCATCGCTTTTGAAACGGAAGTGTAAGGGCGTTTAGCTCAGCTGGTTCAGAGCATCTGCCTTACAAGCAGAGGGTCGGCGGTTCGAATCCGTCAACGCCCACACAAAAAAACGAAGCACTTCCGGCTCATTAACAAGGGCGTTTAGCTCAGCTGGTTCAGAGCATCTGCCTTACAAGCAGAGGGTCGGCGGTTCGAATCCGTCAACGCCCACACAAAAAGAAGTCTTACGGATGAATTCGTGAGACTTTTTTTTATTTCTTACCTCTTTTATACAAACTTTCTTTCTCCTTTTACCTTATAACTCAGGAAAAAGAGTTAATTTTGCAGTCTGATAATTATCTAAGAAAACGTATGGAACTTGATGTATTGACGGCCATATCTCCGATTGATGGTCGATATAGAGGCAAAACTAAAGCTTTGGCAGCTTATTTCTCTGAATTTGCACTGATTAAATACCGTGTACAGGTAGAGGTGGAATACTTTATCACCTTGTGCGAACTCCCTTTGCCGCAATTAAAAGGAATCGATAGCAACGTGTTTGAAACTTTACGGAATATCTACCGTAACTTCTCTGAAGCAGACGCACAGCGCATTAAAGATATCGAAAGTGTAACTAACCACGACGTGAAGGCCGTAGAATACTTCCTGAAAGAAGAATTTGACAAGATGGGCGGAATGGATGACTATAAAGAATTCATCCACTTCGGACTGACTTCTCAGGATATTAACAATACGTCTGTTCCTCTTTCTATCAAAGAAGCATTGGAACAGGTTTACTATCCGTTGATTGAAGAGTTGATTGCGCAGTTGAAAACTTATGCAACAGAATGGGCTAACATTCCGATGCTTG
The DNA here is from genome assembly GCF_024788145.1 of Bacteroides sp. BFG-606. Taxonomy (NCBI): domain Bacteria; kingdom Pseudomonadati; phylum Bacteroidota; class Bacteroidia; order Bacteroidales; family Bacteroidaceae; genus Bacteroides; species Bacteroides sp. BFG-606. The sequence goes on from NZ_JANUIL010000001.1 coordinate 2,280,171, forward strand.
CCAAAACTCACGGTCAACCGGCTTCTCCTACTCGTTTAGGCAAGGAAGTGATGGTATTCGTTTACCGTCTCGAACGTCAGCTGGCCATGTTGAAAGCATGTCCGATTACCGCTAAGTTTGGTGGTGCTACCGGAAATTACAATGCGCATCATGTAGCTTATCCTCAATATGACTGGAAACAATTCGGTAATCGGTTTGTTGCAGAAAAACTGGGGCTGGAACGTGAAGAATATACTACGCAGATTTCGAACTATGATAACCTCTCTGCTGTTTTTGATAGCATGAAGCGTATCAATACAATTATGGTCGATATGAATCGTGACTTCTGGCAGTATATCTCTATGGAGTACTTTAAACAGAAGATCAAAGCCGGAGAAGTGGGCTCAAGCGCCATGCCGCATAAAGTGAATCCGATTGACTTTGAAAATGCGGAAGGTAACCTGGGTATAGCAACGTCTATCCTGGAACACTTGGCTGTGAAACTTCCTGTTTCCCGTTTGCAGCGCGACTTGACAGACTCGACAGTGCTGCGTAATGTAGGTGTGCCTTTCGGTCATATCGTGATTGCCATTCAGAGTTCTTTGAAGGGATTGCGTAAACTGTTGCTGAACGAACCGGCTATCTATCGTGACTTGGATAACTGCTGGAGCGTAGTGGCAGAAGCTATTCAGACCATTCTCCGCCGTGAGGCTTATCCGCATCCGTATGAAGCTTTGAAAGCTTTAACCCGGACCAATCAGGCTATTACAGAAAGTTCTATTAAAGAGTTTATCGAAGAATTGAATGTAAGCGAAGATATTAAAAAAGAGTTAAGAGCAATCACTCCCCATACTTATACGGGGCTTTAATTGTTTACTTATATAATAAACGTGTTTTTAAATAGGCCGTGAGGCCAAAGTCTAATTTTATTCGAATAAAAAAAATGAGCACAGAAAACGAAGAATGGCGCGAAAATTCTTTCAATGAAGAGAATACAGGTGCCGGCCGTGATGGTAACAGGTCTTACAACAGAGAAGGTGGAGAACGTCCGTATCGTCCTTCTTACAACCGTGAAGGCGGGGATCGTCCGTATCGCCCGCGATTTAATGCCAACAATGAAGGAGGCGAACGCCCGCAGCGTTCGTATGGTGACCGCTCTTATGGCGATCGTCCCCAACGTCCTTCTTACAATCGTGAAGGTGGCGATCGTCCGTATCGTCCTCGCTTCAATAACAATAATGAAGGAGGCGAACGCCCGCAACGTTCTTACAACCGCGAAGGTGGTTCTTATGACCGTCCCCAACGTCCTTCCTACAATCGTGAAGGTGGTTCTTATGACCGTCCCCAGCGTCCCCGTTTCAATAGCGGCGAAGGTGGTGACCGTCCTCAACGTCCTTCTTACAACCGTGAAGGTAGTGACCGTCCGTACCGTCCCCGTTTCAATAACGGCGAAGGTAGCGACCGTCCTCAACGTCCTTCTTACAACCGTGAAGGTGGTGACCGTCCGTATCGTCCCCGTTTCAACAACGGTGAAGGTGGTGGCTATCGTAGCAACAACGGTGGTGGCGGCTATCGTCCGAGATACAACAATGACCGTTCACAAGGAGGCTATCGTCCTCGTCCGCGTACCGGCGATTATGATCCGAATGCTAAGTATAGCGTAAAGAAACAGATCGAGTACAAGGAACAGTTTATTGATCCGAATGAACCGATCCGTCTGAATAAGTTCCTGGCTAATGCCGGTGTTTGTTCACGTCGCGAGGCTGATGAATTTATCACGGCAGGTGTGGTTTCTGTAAACGGTGAAATAGTAACGGAATTGGGTACAAAGATCAAACGTTCGGATGTGGTTAAGTTCCACGATGAACCGGTAAGCATCGAACGTAAGGTATACGTATTGTTGAATAAGCCGAAAGATACGGTTACTACATCGGATGATCCGCAGGAACGCCGTACGGTAATGGATCTGGTAAAAGGCGCTTGCAACGAACGTATTTATCCCGTAGGACGTCTTGACCGTAACACGACTGGTGTACTCTTGCTGACGAATGACGGTGATCTGGCTTCCAAGCTGACACACCCGAAATTCCTGAAGAAGAAAATATATCATGTTCATCTGGACAAGAACCTGACAAAAGCGGATATGGATCAGATTGCAGCTGGTATCCAGTTGGAAGATGGCGAAATCCATGCAGATGCAATCAGCTATACAGATGATTTCAAAAAGACCAGGTAGGTATCGAAATTCACTCCGGTAAGAATCGTATCGTTCGCCGTATTTTCGAATCACTGGGTTACAAAGTAGTGAAACTCGACCGTGTGTTCTTCGCCGGACTGACCAAAAAAGGGCTGCGTCGCGGAGACTGGCGTTACCTGTCGGAAGCAGAAGTAAACTACCTCCGTATGGGATCGTTTGAATAATAAGTCAATAAATAACAACTTGACAGAGGACGAGGAAAGAGAGCAGGAAAGAATGAACCCTGTAATTGAAACCTCGTCTTCTTGTATCTAAAAAGAAAAAGTTAAATGGAAAAGATTGGTAGAACAAAAATTGTTGATCTGTTGAAGCGCACAGATATTGGCGCGATGGTCAATGTGAAAGGATGGGTTCGCACCCGCAGAGGTAGCAAACAAGTAAACTTTATCGCACTGAATGACGGTTCTACAATAAATAATTTGCAGGTCGTAGTAGATTTGGCTAATTTCGATGAAGAGATGCTGAAACTGATTACTACCGGCGCTTGTATTAGCGTGAACGGAGAAATGGTAGAGTCAGTAGGTTCCGGTCAGAAAGTGGAAGTACAGGCTCGTGAAATCGAAGTGCTGGGTACTTGTGATAATACATATCCATTGCAGAAGAAAGGTCACTCTATGGAGTTCCTGCGCGAGATTGCTCACTTGCGTCCGCGTACGAATACGTTTGGTGCTGTGTTCCGCATCCGTCACAACATGGCGATTGCTATTCACAAGTTCTTCCATGAAAAGGGCTTCTTCTATTTCCATACACCGATCATTACGGCTTCCGATTGTGAAGGTGCCGGACAGATGTTCCAGGTGACTACCATGAACCTGTATGACTTGAAGAAAGACGAGAGAGGCTCTATCTCTTATGAAGATGATTTCTTCGGTAAGCAGGCAAGTTTGACCGTTTCCGGTCAGCTGGAAGGTGAGTTGGCTGCTACTGCTTTGGGAGCTATCTACACATTCGGTCCTACGTTCCGTGCCGAAAACTCCAACACTCCCCGCCACTTGGCAGAGTTCTGGATGGTTGAGCCGGAAGTTGCTTTCAACGATATTACAGACAATATGGACTTGGCGGAAGAGTTCATCAAATATTGTGTGAAATGGGCGTTGGATAACTGTGCGGATGATGTGAAGTTCCTCAACGATATGTTCGACAAGGGCTTGATTGAACGTCTGCAAGGTGTATTGAAAGATGAGTTCGTACGTCTGCCTTATACAGACGGTATCAAGATTCTGGAAGAAGCTGTTGCGAAAGGCCATAAGTTCGAGTTCCCGGTTTACTGGGGCGTGGATTTGGCTTCTGAACACGAACGCTTCCTGGTGGAAGAACACTTCAAACGTCCGGTGATTCTGACTGACTATCCGAAAGAAATCAAAGCCTTCTATATGAAGCAGAACGAAGATGGTAAGACTGTACGTGCAATGGACGTTCTTTTCCCGAAGATCGGTGAAATTATCGGTGGTTCCGAACGTGAAGCGGACTATGACAAGCTGCTGACCCGTATTGAAGAAATGCACATCCCGATGAAAGATATGTGGTGGTATCTGGATACCCGTAAGTTTGGTACGTGTCCTCATTCCGGTTTCGGACTTGGTTTTGAACGTCTGTTATTATTCGTTACAGGTATGGCGAACATCCGTGACGTGATACCGTTCCCGCGTACACCGAGAAATGCTGATTTCTAATATTTCGGTATATTTATGTAAAACTCGCATAATCTTTGGGTTATGCGAGTTTTTTTATGTCTTTGATAGTTATATTCTCAAAATAAATATTTATATTTGGACATACGCCTTCGAGAGTGTTAACTAAAATCATACGACAATGAAAAAGCTCTTTTTCTTTACCATGCTTTCAATGATGTTGTTAGCGGTAACAGGTGCGATGGCCCAGAAGAAAACAAAATTCAAAGCGGCCGATTTAAAAGGTATTTGGCAGCTCTGCCACTATGTGTCGGAATCTCCCGATGTTCCGGGAGCATTGAAACCCAGTAATACATTTAAAGTGTTGAGTGATGACGGACGGATCGTGAACTTTACCATTATCCCCGGTTCGGATGCCATCATTACAGGATATGGAATGTGGAAACAACTGACGGATGATTCTTATAAAGAAAGTATCGAGAAGAATATTCATCTGCCAATGTTGGATAATCAGGATAATATCCTCGAATTTGAAATAAAAGACAATGATTATCTGTGTCTGAAATATTTCATCAAGAATGATTTGAATGGAAACGAGTTGAATACCTGGTATTATGAAACTTGGAAACGGGTGGAGATGCCGGCTAAATTTCCGGAAGATATTGTGAGATAAGCAAGGTTCGCAGACTGAAACAAAATTGCGCACATCCTCTTTTTTAAAGAAGGTGTGCGCAATTTTTGTATGATTATATGAGAATAGACAAAAACAAAAGTGTTTTGGACGAAATCTACATTGACGCATATGGAATCAAGGATGAAAAAATAGATATATAAAGCCTTTCTTTTCGGCAATCCCTAATTTTGCTATCGGTAAAGATGAGACATTAAATCTAAAATAAATCATTAAAACTATAAATATGGAAATGAAAAGAGAGTTGTATATGGCGGTTTTGGGAATAGGTCTGCTGACCGCTTGTGATATTCCTAAAGCGGGTACGCCGGAATGGTTTGAAACTGCGGTGAAAACATCCGGTCATCAGTTACTTTATATGGCGGATCAGTTGAAAAATGTACCTGACACAGTTTGTTTTCCACGTTCTACCAAGGCGGATGGAAGTTACCGTCTGGAAAATGCCAAAGACTGGACAAGTGGTTTTTATCCCGGTTCCATGTGGCTGGCCTATGAGATGACAGGGGATGAGGCGTTGGCGAAGGAGGCCCGTAAATATACGAACCGTCTGGAAGATATTCAATATTATACAGGAAACCATGATATTGGCTTTATGATGTATTGTAGCTACGGACAGGCGTTTCGTTTGAAACCGGAACCGAAAGATAAACAGGTTTTGGTGAATTCTTCCGAGAGCCTTTGTACACGTTTCAGTCCGGAAGTCGGCTTGATTCGTTCCTGGGATTTTGGGGATTGGAGTTACCCGGTGATTATTGATAATATGATGAATCTTGAGATGCTTTTCTGGGCATCCGAACAAACCGGAAATTCTAAATATCGTGATATTGCGATGGCTCACGCTGACAAAACCTTGAAGAATCATTTTCGTGAGAACATGACTTCCTATCATGTAGTCAGCTATTCCGTACCTAGCGGGAAAGTGGAGTCTAAAGGAACTTTCCAAGGATATTCCGATTCTTCCGCCTGGGCACGCGGACAAGCATGGGGAGTGTATGGTTACACGATGTGTTACCGCTTTACGAAAAATTCCGCTTATCTGGAAGCTGCGCATAAGATTGCCCGATTTATAATGGAGAACCGTCCTTCGGAAAATGATTATATTCCTTACTGGGATTATGATGCACCGGATATTCCGAACGCCCCGCATGATGCTTCCGCCGCGGCTGTTACCGCTTCCGCTTTGCTCGAACTATGCGGATATACAGATGATAAGAATCTAAGTAACAGTTATATGGAGTATGCGGAAAATATATTAAAACAGCTTTCTTCACCGGATTATCTGGCGAAGGAGAATGAGAATAAAGGATTCATTCTGAAACACTCGGTGGGTAGTTTTCCACATGATAGCGAGGTGGATGTACCGTTAAACTATGCGGATTATTATTATCTGGAAGCATTAAGACGATATAAAGAATTGAAGAAGTTCGGCTAAACAAGAATGAATATAGAATGAAAAACGCTTAACTGCTAGATTATAAATAACAAATAACCATGAAACTTACTTTATATACTTTTACAATTTGTTTATTGGCATCCGGACTGTATGCTCAACAGTCGCCTGTTAATATCCGGCTGAAAGATGTCACTTTGATGCACGAAATGCGTGCTACTCCCTCGCCGTCGGACAAAGCAGTGGTTGCCGACCGTATCGTTTCTTTTCAATGGCCGTTGCAGGAAGGGCTTTATGTGGTAGAGAGCGGGCTGGACGGGCTGGATACTAAGCATAAGGTTGACAAGAGTAAAGTCCGTTATAGCTTGCGCTACTCTCAAGATCCCACTTTCAAGACCGGGGTGGTACAGGTGGAAACCCGTTGGCCTTTTTACAATCCGGAGAAAGACTTGACACCCGGCGTGTGGTACTGGCAATATGGCAACGTAAAGGATGGCAAGACAAAATGGGCTACGGTTCAGCAATTTACGGTTGAAACCAATCCTGACAAGTTCTGTCCGCCTTCCCTGAAAGAAGTCCTCGCCAAAGTTCCGCATGAACATCCCCGCGTCTGGCTTGATAAAAAAGAGTGGGAGCACTTTATCCGTCGTAGCATTTCCACTCCGGAACGCAAGATTTATATCTCGGCTGCCAACAAGGCGATGAAGACACCTATGAAGTCTATCAATGACGTCAACACCAAGCTGCTCGCAAATTTGAACAGCGAAATGGAGCGCAACGCAATGCTTACTCGTGAAAGTCGCCGTATTGTTGACAGAGAAGAGTCGAACCTGGATGTTATCATACGTGCTTATATGCTGACTAAAGAACGTCGCTATGCCGATGAAGCCATCAAGCGTATCAAGGAAATTATCACTTGGGGGAAAGTGATAATGTGAAAGGCGATTTTAATGACGCTACTTTCGTATCACTTGGCACATTGGCTTATGATGCTCTCTATGACCTTCTGGATGAAGATACCCGAAAAGACCTGCTTGCTTGCATCCGGAAGTATGGAAACAAGATGTATGACCATTATAATAATTATCTGGAAAATCATATCGCCGAGAATCACGTCTGGCAAATGACGCTCCGGATTCTTACAATGGCGGCCTTCACTGTTTACGGTGAACTGCCCGAGGCTGATACTTGGGTAGATTACTGCTATAACGTGTGGCTTGCCCGTTTCCCCGGTCTGAATAAGGATGGTGCATGGCATAATGGTGACTCTTATTTCACTGTAAACACACGTACATTGATAGAAGTTCCTTATTTTTACAGCAGGCTGACCGGATTTGATTTCTTCTCTGATCCCTGGTATCAAGGTTCGGTGTTGTACACTATCTATCAGCAACCCCCATTTTCAAAATCGGGCGGAAATGGTAGTTCCCATGAAAAGGTGTTAACGCCCAGAGGAGTAAGAGTCGGTTATGCGGATGCTGTCGCCCGGATGACAGGCAATACGTATGCTGCTGATTATGTGCGTACTATCCGGGCACGTCAGCCGAACATTTTGAATGAAGGCAGTACGTCCAAAGCAGGCGGACTGGCATGGTTCCGTTTGCAGTGTGACAAACCATTGCCTGTGGGGGCTGGTCTTGCCGACCTGCCTATGGGACACGTTTTCCCGCAATCCGGTCTGGCTTCATTCTCCACCCGTTTATCGCAGACAGAAAACAGTGCCATGATTAGTTTTCGTAGCAGTCCTTACGGTGGCACATCCCATGCACTGACCAATCAGAATGCGTTCAATACCTTTTGGGGCGGACAGTCGCTCTTTTATAGCTCAGGTCATGGTACTTCTTTTATTGATAAACATTCTGTTTATTGTTACCGTGCAACTCGTGCTCACAATACGATACTGGTTAATGGTATGGGACAGCGTATCGGTACCGAAGGTTACGGATGGATTCCCCGTCATTATATAAGTGAAAACATAGGTTATGTGGTAGGGGATGCGTCTAATGCATATGGAAAAGTAATCTCTCCGCTTTGGATAGAACGTGGCAAAGTTGCCGGGCTGGAATATACCCCTGAGAATGGTTGGGACGAAGTCGGACTGAAAACTTACCGCCGTCATATCGTGGAACTCGGAAAAACAGGTCTTACCTTTATCTATGACGAATTGGAAGCTGAACAGCCTGTCACTTGGAGTTACTTGCTGCATACGGTTACTAATCCGATGAATGTGGATAAAAGCAATCCGGATTGGGTACACGTACAGGCTACCAACAAAGAAGGAATCTCTGATGCTTACCTTTTTTCCACCGGAGTATTGAAAACCGATACGACCAGTCAATTCTTTACGCCTGCCGTCAATTGGCTGATTGCTGACGAGAAAGGTAATTTTAAAACGTACGCAAATCATTGGCATTTCACAGCTACGTCAGACAAGCAGAAAGTATATCGTTTTGCTACAATTATCGATACTCATGCCAAACTGACCCCCACCGCGCAGCCACGAATGTTGAAAGATGGCTGTATTGAGATAGGTGACTGGAATATCAAGGTTAATTTATCCTCTAAAGGTGCTCCCTCTTTCTTCGTTCGCAATACGAAGAAAGGTGAGAACGTAAGCATCGACTATAAAGGTAAAGCTACCATTGTCAAAGAAAACGGTACTGAAAAAGTCTTGGTTGATAAAGTACCCGAACTGGAAATCTAATCAGATAAAGACATTAAATATCAGGTAAAAACATTAAATATGAAAGCAATCAACTATATCCTACTAACTGCGATAGCACTTTCATTCAGTAGCTGTATGCAGCAACTTAAAGAAAAAAAGAAGCGGCGGGAACTATTCCGCAGAAAGCATATGAGTATATGACAACCGCACGGTTGACGGTCAGTGAAAGCAAACGTCTGATAGCTAAGGGTATTGCGGCAAATAAAGATGTCAAGGACAGATTGGAGAACGGCATTGTCATCATAACTTTGGGAACAACTAATACTTATCTTGCAGAAGAACTTGCCGGACTGTCAGCTCCCCGGGGGAGTTTCGTCACAGGACGAATCTTCCCGAGTTCGAAAGAAGATTTTGCTAGAGGGATGAAACGTCAGTCGGAAATAGTATTAATGAAAGGGAAGCCTGCTGACATATCTTATGCCGATGCTTTAGCACGTATGAATGCGAAGGACATCGTGTTTAAAGGTGCTAACATGGTGAACTACGCCAAACGTCAGGCAGCCGTATGTGTAGGAGCACCCGACGGAGGCACTGTAGCGAAGCTGCGCAAATACACAGATGAAGGTAAAGGACGCTGGATTGTGCCGGTAGGCCTCGAAAAAGAAACAACGCAAGACCTGTTTGAAATTCAGAAGATAACAAATGGTGATATACAACGCGGTAAGGGTACAGTGCGTCTCAATGTAACGCAAGGCAATATCTATACTGAAATCGAAGCCATGAAAGAATTTGCCGATGTAGATGTTCACGTCACGGCGAAAGGTGGTGTGGACGGTGCTGAAGGTGGCGTGTCATTACTAATTTGCGGCACAAAAGCAGAAGTTGAGAAAGCGGAAAATATCGTGAAGCAATTGCAGGGCGAACCTGCTTTTATAGAAAGCGTTTCTGACTCAAAGAACTAAAATATCTATTACTAATGCAATAACAAGAATTATTTATGAAAAAAGTTTTATCACTCGTTGCGTGTATCGGTCTGTCGCTGGCACTGAATGCGCAAAACAAAAAAGTTTTCGGAACGAAAGACGGAGAACTGATACACGAAAGTTCGGAAAGCTATGAATGGCCTACGGATGCGAAAGTACTGGAAAAACTGGATAAATGGCAAGACGTGAAATTCGGTATCATGTACCACTGGGGCATTTACTCAGTGCCGGGTATTACGGAATCATGGTTGCTTTGTTCGGAAGACCGCTTTACCAAGCGCAGAGAGAGAGTAGCTCCGGACAAACCTTACGACGAATTTAAAAAATGGTACTGGGGATTGGCGGATTCATTCAATCCGGTCAAGTTCGAACCTTCCCGTTGGGCAGACATTGCGGCAGATGCCGGATGCAAATACCTTGTCTTCACCACTAAGCATCATGATGGATTCTGTATGTACGACTCTAAATACACGGATTACGGCATTACAAAAGGGCCGTATAAGAATGGAAAATACAGTGATGTCACCAAGCACCTGTTCGATGCTTTCCGGCAGAAAGGTTTCATGATTGGTACTTACTTTTCCAAACCGGATTGGCATCACAAAGATTATTGGGATCCGTTTTGGGCTACTCCCACACGTAACGTAAACTATGACGTAAAGAAATACCATAAGAAATGGGCGAACTTCCAGAAGTTTACCGCCAACCAGATTGACGAACTGATGAGCAATTACGGCAATGTCGACATTTTGTGGCTTGATGGAGGATGGGTGCGTAAACCGGAACAGGATATCAAGATGGATGAAATCGTAGACAAAGCACGCCGGAAACAACCGGGTCTTATCGTGGCGGACAGAACCGTGCCGGGACGTAACGAGAACTACCAGACACCGGAACGTGTCATTCCTGAAAAACAGATAAACAACCCCTGGGAAACTTGTATCCCTTTGGCTAAAACTTGGGGCTGGAGTCCGGACTCTGAATACAAATCCTGTTCATGGGTAATCAATATGCTGGCTGAAATTGTAGCCAAAGGCGGAAACCTGGCATTGAACATCGGACCTACTCCGGAAGGAGAGATTGAGCAAGGCGCTATCGACCGCTTGAAAGAAGTTGGTGATTGGTTGAAGCAGAATGGTGCGGCTATCTACGCCACCCGTACTACACCAAACTATAACTGCGGTAAAGTATGGTTTACTGCCAATAAAGACGGTAAAACATTATATGCCATCTACGCCCTGCCCGAAAAAGAGACATTGCCTGCCACCATTGAGTGGGAAGGTAACGAGCCGACAGGCAGAATGACTCTGTTGCAAAACGGCAAGAGCGTGAAGTATTCCTGTAAGGATGGCAAGGTGACTGTTACTCTGCCCAAAGGGTTGAAGAATGAACCGTTAGCCTTTAGCTTTAAAGTAAAAAAATGATAGTTTACAGTAAGTTTTATGAATAATTTATCAGTCTTATGTTTGGCTGTTGCAGGATTATCCGCCTGCAACGGTTCAAACTCAAAATCATCTGAAACAGCGAATGCTTCTTCAAGAAGCAACGCTGCAGAAAAGCCCAACATCGTTATTATACTGACTGACGACCAAGGCTATGGAGACATGAAGTGTTACGGCAACTCTCGTTTGCAAACTCCCAATCTGGACCAACTGGCGGCGGAGGGTATCCGTTTCACTAACTTTTATGCAGGTGCGGCAGCCTCCACTCCATCGCGTGCCGCCTTACTGACAGGGCGATATGCCGAACGGGCAGGCTTACAGGGAGTTGTAGACGACCTGTCCGTAAACGGATTGGAAAGCGATGAATTTACCCTTGCCGACTACCTGAAACAGAATAATTATGCTACCGGCATTTTCGGCAAATGGCATTTGGGATGTCTTCCCGAACACCTACCGCTCCGACACGGTTTCAATGAGTTTTTCGGTTTGCCTTATTCCAATGATATGTGGCCTTTCCATCCTCAGCCGGGACATCCGTACCGGGCATTGCCGCTTTACGACAATGAGCGCGTGGTGGAATATAATCCTACAGTGAATCACATGACTACCCGTATCACAGAACGTGCAACGGCATTCATTGACAAGCATAAGAATGAACCTTTCCTGCTTTATGTTCCTTATACACAGCCTCATGTTCCTCTGGGCGTATCGGATAAGTTCAAAGGAAAATCCGGAGAAGGGCTATATGCTGATGTAATTATGGAGATAGACTGGTCGGTAGGTGAAATAATGAAAACATTGAAAGAAAACGGTTTGGACGATAATACCCTGGTATTGTTTACATCCGACAACGGTCCGTGGCTGAGTTACGGCAATCACGGCGGTTCTACAGGCGGACTTCGTGAGGGAAAAGGTACCACTTTTGAAGGTGGGCAGCGTGTGCCGTTCATAGCCCGGATGCCCGGTCGTATTCCGGCAGGTAAAGTTTCCGAGCAGTTCCTGTCGGCTTTGGACATTACCCCTACCATTGTAGAACTGACCGGTTCACAAATGCCGCGGATGAACGAGTTCGATGGTGAGAACGTATGGATGACACTTACCGGACAAGCACAGAGTCATAAACCGTTTTACTTCTTATATGACGGTAAAGTAGAAGCGGTGAGAGACGGGAAATGGAAATGTGTGGCTCCTCACGAATATCGCATCGTGACAGAACCGGGCAAGGATGGTCTGCCGGGCGTGCAGCTTGCAAGGGGAGGCAAAACCGGTCTTGCGCTTTTCGATTTGGAGAAAGACCCCGAAGAGACTGTAGATTTGGTTGGGCAATATCCGGAGATAGCACAAAAAATGGCTGCCATGATGAATGATTTTCAGGTAAAGATGGCGGAATGTATTCAATAAATATAAAAAAGAATTTATAGCAGATAGATAGTTAAGAGTATCATGAAGAATAAAATCAAAGTATGGCTTGGCGCAACGGTGGCGGTAATGTCCGTTTCCGTGCAGTCAGTATTCGCGCAGTCGGATGGAACGGTTCAGCAGGTATTCAGCGGTTTCCATCGGTTTGCCGACGGTTTCAAGGTGAATGAAGAGGAGGCGGATGATAGTAAGAGTGGCATTACCCCATTGACTATGGGATGCATCCGGCAAAAGGGAAACCGGGAGTTTCCTTACCCGGTGAAGGGGCACGAGGTTATCACCAATCCGCCGGTTTTCACTTGGCCGATGGCTGATTACGAGTATCCTAAAGTCTTTCCTGTAAAAAAAGTAAGCGGAAAAACGGATCGCTGTTTGCAGTATGACTTCCAAATGGGACGTACAAGAAACTTTTCAGATAAAGATGTACTTACCCGTACAGGGTTGAAACTGGCCTTTTATAATAACCACAAGCCTCTCAAACCGGGTACGTGGTATTGGCGCTATCGGGTGTCAGGGAAATCCTGGTCGAAGGTATACGAAGTGAATATCCCCGAAAATCTTCCTAAATTTCAGTCACCGAATGCCGAAGAAGCATATGATATGATACCGGAGAAGCATCCTCGTATTTTCGGAGAGGCCATATCCGGCAAAGTGCTGACAGCCGATCAGAAACAATTAAGGGCATCTTACCGGAGAGCTGCGAATGCGGCTTTGAATAAAGAGGTGGCGAGTTATAAGGTGAAAGGCGACCCCATACCTGCAACGGCTTCTGAAGTAGAACGAAAGCAAATCATGCAATTCCGTTTGAGATACGAAGTAGAAGGAATCAATAGAGATATTGAACATTTGTTGAATGGCTATCGGCTGATTTCGAACAAGGAATATCTCGATAAAGCTGTAGCCTTGGCAGATTACATCGCGGCAAAAGAACCGGCTGCAATGTATGCGGCTGCCGACTTTACGGGCGCCAAGTCCATGTCCGCCTTGAGTATGACCTATGACGTGGCCTATGCCTATCTGAACGAACAACAGAAAAAGAATTATAAGCACTTCATCACGACCGTCATAGGGCTGATTATAGACGATGCCATGCAGGAAAATGTCGGGTCGGCGGATGGCATACTATGCGCCCATTTCTTTCAGCATACCTTTTATAACGCATTTACTTCCGCTATCGTCATGAAAGGCCATGATGTACAGGCAGAGAAGTGGTTCGGTATGCTTTATGACATCTGGTTATCACGTTCACCGGGCGGCGGCTTCTTGTCGGACGGTGTCTGGCCTAACGGAAACATGGGCTATATCCATGTGAATATGGAATCGATGGTGAATAACTTCATCTTGTTTCGTAATCTTTTCAACGTGAATATCTTCAAGCATCCATGGTATGCCAATTGTGCCAATGCATTGGCTTACACGATGCCTGTACATTCTGCCGGTGACGGCTTCGGTGACGGGAGCGACAAGGTCTATGAAGTAAACCGGCTCCGGGCAGAGTTTGCATACATTCTGGGGCAAGAGTTGAATAATCCGTTTGCTATCCATTACGCTTATGAGCTGTCCGGCCAATCGCCTGCCGCTCCATTCGCTTTTAAGAAAACGGACTTTGACACCTATCGTTTGCAGCATCGTCCGCGGAAGGTAGAGGCTGTGAATCTGGCGAACATTCCCCAGTCTGCCGTATTTCCTCAAACCGGTATCGTCGTCATGAATACCGATGTGCTGAATGCTTCGGACAATCTGTTTGTCTCGTTCCGCAGTTCACCTTTCGGATCCGGTTCTCACGGAATGGCAGAGCAAAACAGTTTCAATGTGTCCTACAAAGGAAAACCGATATTTTATCCTACAGGATATAAAGTGACGACACAAGACAAGCATTACTTGCTGGCACACAAGCATAGCCGGGCGCGTAATACCATTACCGTAGACGGAAAGACGCAGGCCTATTCGCATAGCGGTTACGGATGGATTGCCCGTTATCTGGACGGCAACGATATTACCTATGCTTTGGGCGATGCTTCAAACGCATATATACCTTTTGACCAAAGTGCCCTCAACTGGACTACTGTGTTGAAGAATGCACAGGCTTACACCTCCGAAAACGGTTTTATACTGGATGATAATGATAATCCGCAAGTCCGTAAATTCCGTCGTCACTTGGTGATGTTGCGTCCTAATATCATCGTACTATATGATGAACTGGAAGCGGAAAAAGAAGTAACCTGGACTTTTCAGCTTAATGGGCTTGAACGTGCAGGCATGAAGATTGGCGATGCCGGGAATTCACTGATAGCCGATACGGATAATTGTGATGTGCTTGCCCGGATTTTCGGAAGTTCCGAATTGACTACTTCCCTGGTTGATACGTCGTACGTCAAACCGTTCGACTGGCTGAACCCGCAGCGTGGAAGAAAAGCAATCGAGTTTGAAAAAAATCAATATCACGGTAAATTCGAGAACGTCCGTAAATGCAAGGATATGAGATTCCTGGCAGTTATTCAGGTAGACGAATCCAACTCCATGTCATTTGCTGATGCGAAGCCGGATGCAGATAACACAATTGTCATCGGCAACTATCGTATCAAAGCGCAGATGGACACCAGTCAGGAAGCCCGTCTGGAAATTGAAAACAAGACGACGGGAGAATACCTGCTTTATGGCCCTGCCAACGGAGCAGTAAAAGCGAAAGGACGGAAGTTCTCGCATAGCACTTTATTGATTAATAAGACTTCCGGTTGTCAGGAGACAATCGACCGTTACCCTTTGATGGTACCTTGTCAGAAAGGATATTAAAAATGAAACAGGAGAGAGGGCTGAATATTATTCAGCCTCTCTCTTTCCTTGGTTTTTCACATAGTCGGAAGGCAGACAACCCATGTGTTTCTTGAAACTGGTAGAGAAATAGGAGGGCGAGCTAAAGCCGACCTTGTTACTGATTTCGGAAATCGAATACCTTCCTTCCAGCAATAATTTGCAGGCTTTATTAAAACGGATACGACGGATAAAGTTAGCCGGCGGTTCCCCTGATATCGAGTTCATCTTGAGGTACAAGGAAGAACGGCTCATGCAAAGTTTCTCCGCCAAATCATCCGCCGTGAAATTTTCATCGTCAATATTTTCCTCGACTATCTGTATCGCTTTGCTCATAAACTCTTCATCCAGCGCATTGGACGTTATTTTCGCCGTATCAATGTCAATCGTGTTGGAATAGTAGTGCCTCAACCGCTGCTTTGCTTTCAGTATATTACTGATTTTACCTTTTAGCAGACTCATCGAGAAAGGTTTGGGGATATAGTCATCCGCACCGGTCTGGATACCGGTTGTCTGGGCTTCGATACTACCTTTGGCCGATAAGAGAATGACAGGAATATGGCAGGTCTGCATATTCTTTTTTATCAGTTCGCACAACTTTATCCCGTCAATACCCGGCATCATGACATCGGACAATACAATGTCCACTTTCTGTTCTTTCAGGATGGCCAGTGCCTCTTCCCCGTTTCCGGCGGTCAATGTGATGTATTTGGATTTAAAGTTATTCTTCAAATAGTCCACCATCTCTTTATTATCATCCACCAGCAGGATTGTTTCTGTAATCTCATCCGATGACTCATTTTCCGTCGGTGCGGCAGATTGCTCTATTGCCCGGAACTCTCCGTCCTCCACCATTGTTTCAGTGGCTAATGAAGCCGTTTGTAGTTCGGGGATATGCTGTTCATGTGGGTTCTCTATTTCTTCCGGAGCATATACTGACAGATCGGACGGCAACTCGATACGGAATTCACTGCCTTGGTTCGGCTTACTCTCCACACTGATACTTCCGTGATGCTTTTCGACCAGGCATTTGACTAATGAAAGTCCGATTCCGCTTCCCTTCCTGCCTTCGCTCGCCTGATAGAAACGCTCGAAGATGCGTGCTAATTTCTCCGGCGCGATTCCGACGCCGGTATCTTTGACCGTGAATCCGAAACAATTCTCTTTCTTCCAGACAGAGAGCGTTATCTCTCCACCGTCCGGAGTGAATTTGAACGCATTGGAAAGTAGGTTGGTTAGTATCATCTCCACATATGTTCTGTCTATCGGGAGCAGGCTCGCATCCAGTTCCGACCGGTACTGATAGGCAATGTTTCTTTTTTGCGCGTTCTCCTTGAACATCGTAAAGACATTTCCGGCCAGTTCATCCACGTTATTCATGGCAACATGAATGGGAAGCGCTCCCGACTCTGCCCTTCTGAAATCCAGTAACTGGTTGACAAGGTGAAGTAATTTGCGTCCGTTTCTGTACACATACGAAAGTTTCTGCTGAATCCGGTCGTCAAACTTATTCTTCTCTTCTACCAGTTCTTCCAGAGGAGCCAATATTAAGCTCAACGGAGTACGCAGTTCGTGGGACATATTGATGTAGAAGCGTACTTTCTCTTGGCTGATTTCTTCAATCTTATTGCGTTCCAGATGTTCAATCTGCATCTGCATTTTCATCTTCGCGCGGGCAATGAAGAAATAGAAGATGAAAGTAAGTCCGCCCAATGTAAATAAGACATAGAGCATCTTTGCCCACCATGTCTGATACCACATAGGAGTGATATGTACAAAGAATTCGGTCGGAGTAATACTCCAGCGGCCATTGTTGTTGCAGGCTTTTACCTTGAATACATATTTCCCCGGCGGCAGATTGGAATAGGCGACACCTCTCGACGGAACAATCTGCCTCGAATAAATCCAGTCCTCATCAAATCCTTCCAGTTTGTAGGCAAACAGATTCCGTCTGCCGGAAAGATAATTGATTACGGAGAAATGGACGCTGAATAACTTGCGGTTGGAAGGAAAGGACATTCCTAATAGTTTCCCGTCATCTGCCTGGAAAAACTTGGAAACGCCATCTTTTATTTTTGCCACAGGCTGGTTCTGGATGCTGGCTCCCGTAATGACAGCATTCGGAGAATACGGATTGTCTACAAACTCATACGGATTGAAATAGGTAATTCCTTGCAGGCTTCCCAGAAAGAAGATGCCGTCCTTGGTCTTACACGCTCCGTAAGTGTTAAACTGCCCGTGGCTCAATCCGTCTTGTACGGTATAATTGAGGAACGTCTCTTCGGCAGGGTCAAAACAGGATAAACCTCGGTTGGTCGTGAGCCAGAGCCGTCCCCGTCCGTCTTCCAGTATGCCATAGATGAAATTGTTAGGCAATCCGTTCTGTGTAGAATAGCGGACTTGCTGTCCGACACTTCCGTCATCCGACTTATACAGGCCGTCGGAGGAGCCTATCCAGATACGATGATTGCTGTCTTCCTGTATGCAGAAAGCCTGTATCAGAGCCGGAACGCCGGATGTGCCGTCTTTCCATTCTTCCAGTTTGCCGTTGGCATATACGAACAAGCTTTCTTCCGTTCCAATCCATATCCGGTTTGCCGAATCGCGGTATAGGACGGATATGAGGATGGAGTTCAGCCGGGGATATTCTTGTGCCAGAGGATGCAGGGATAGCTGCCCGGTCTTTTTATCGAAACGGTACAATCCGATGATGGAACCTACCCAAAGTGTTCCGTCCTGTCCGTCCAGTAAAGAGTAACAACTGTTGCTGAAAGAGACAGCTTCGGGGAAAGTATAGTTCTCAATTTGCTTGGTGCGGGCGGATAAATAACTCAATCCACCGCCGTGGCTTCCTATATAAATGCCGTCCGCGTCGGGCAATACACATTTGATATTGTCCGATTGCAATGCGCGGGCGTTGTGATGATTGGCCCGGTAAACCGAGAAATGGTTGTTCTTACGGTCATACTCGTTCAGCCCGCCATCGTTGGTTCCTATCCAGAGATTGCCGGTATGCGGGTCTTCGACGATGCAACTGACCGTGTTGTCGCTGATGGAATTTTTGTAGGCTGAATAAACTAACGTCCCGAATGCCGGAGCCATGGGATGATGATAGTTCAGTCCGCCATAGAAAGTACCTACCCACATTCCTCCCTGATTATCTTTTAGAATGGAACGTACAGAGTTATGTCCCAATGAATTTTGATCCTCATGGGAGAAGGCGTGTCTCTGTATTTTTTCGGTTTCAGGTTCCAATATGAATAAGGCATTTATGGTACCGATCCAGATTCTTCCCTTGTCATCCTGTGCCAATGTGCGGACGGCCTTTTCAGCTAGTTGCTGCGGGCTTTTGTCATAATAATGTTTCTTTATCCGGAATTTTTCATCTATGCAATAGACTCCGTTGGTCAGCGACCCCAGCCAGCTGACCTGTTTTCTCGGGTCGTGGAGAATGGACGAGAACACTTCTTCTTTCAATTCCGGAAGCAGTTGCACGGCAGAATTGTCATGGGGATGGTAATGGTAGAGACCGGATGAAGTTCCAAGCAACACTTCATCTTTTATTTTACAAATGGAATAAACGTTGACTTTCCGCAGAAGGGGATGCAGGTTCATGTACCCCGTTTTTTTATCAAAGACAACAAGCCCGCTATTGGTTCCCAATAAGAGCTGGTTCTTGTCGTTCAGGTCTTCTATGGCGAATATTTGTATGGGTAATTTTCCGGGTAAGTAGAAATTGGTGAAGTTGTTTCCTACAATGTTATATCTGGATAGTCCGGTTAAAGTGCCTACCCATACAGTACCTTCTGCGTCGGTACAGAGTGAGTAAACATGATTGTTGGATAAACTGGTGCTGTCGTTCAGATTCTTGTAGAGGAGAGCGAAACGGTATCCGTCATACCAGTTCAGACCATCCATGGTTCCCACCCAGATTTTACCGTTATGGTCTTGCGTGAGGGCGAGAACCGTATTTTGCGACATTCCGTTATTGACCGACAGACGCCGGAAATGAATGTGTTCCGATCCGCCGGTCGCCGCATGGCAGAACGAAACGGATAGTAAACAGAGGAAGAGGCCGGAGATGAGGCTTGTTTGCAAATATCGGTTTCTCATGTGTGCTGAATGATAAATGTGAATACTACAAATGTAAGGTAAAGATAATCATCTTTCATTCAATAGCCAAATATACTTTCGGATTATTCATCTCACATTTCCAGCCTATTCGATGTTTTTACTTCTGTTCCATGGATGGGTTGATTTGTTTTAAGTAGCGCAGCAACCCTTCCACATAGTAGTAGTCGGCGTATGACAATCCACCTTCCAGTTCGCTGTTTCGGAGATAATTCCCGATAGCCTGCTTTATAATAAAGAAAGAATGTTTTCCCGGTTTGGCGAGATACGCATCGGAAGAGAGACTTTTCAGCATTTTTTCTCCGGTTTTGAAGTAGCCTTTATGGGGAGAGTAGGTGCTTAGCTCAATGAACGCCGATGCCATCACGGAAGCGGCGGAAGCATCCCGTATCGTTGAAACCTGGCTGCCGGAATAGTCCCAATAAGGAATTCCGTCTGCCGGCAGGTTGGGATGCTGTATGAGAAAGTCGGCGATATGTTCGGCATGGCGCAGGTATTTCGGGTTCTTTGTTTCCCTGTACATCATCGTGAACCCATAAAGTCCCCATGCCTGTCCGCGTGCCCAGGTCGAAACACGGACATCATCGGAGCCGTTGTTCCAGTCGAATTTGCGGACTTCGCCCGTTTCCGCATCATAGTCTACCACATGGGGGCATGAATAGTTTTCGCGGTATTGGCATTTCATTGTTTTGTCGGCATGGGAAAGGGCGATGTGGCGCAATGTGGTGTCTCCGGATAATTTATAGGCTTCCATCAGTAATTCCAGATTCATCATGTTGTCGATAATAACCGGGAACTGCCAGTCACGTGTGCTGTCTTCTTCCCAAGACATGATAAGCCCTGTCTTGTATGAATAGCGTGAACTTAAAGTCTTGGCAGAACGGAAAATAATTTTGCTATAGTCCGGATTCCGGGTCAGCCGCCATCCGTTACCGTAGCTGCAATACATTTTGAAACCTATGTCGTGGTCGAAAGCATTGAACTGTTCCATTTCCAGTAAGGCAGTGGCACGTTCGGCACGCGCTTTCCATTCTTCTTTTCCGGTATATTCGTACACATACCACAACATTCCCGGAAAAAAGCCGCTGGTCCAGTCGGTCGGACTTACCATTCCCCGTTGGATGGAACGGGGAAGGCAAGATGTTTTTTCTACTTTGGCAGACATCTTCTGTGCCTGTTTCTCAATCACGGAAAAAGCGTGTTGAACCCATTGCGGAACCTTCTTTCCCGGTTCGGCGGCAAAACTCTGCGAGTTTCCGCAGAAACAGGCGGTCAGGAGTAGAAGAATAAGTATATTTCTTTTTTGAAGTGATTTCATATCTCAACCAATGATGATAAGTGCATCTTCTTATGATGCTGGTGTATTATATTGAAAACGATTTATTTAGGAATAGTAACTACAATCGGGGTTGCCGCATATAAGTCGGACTGATAATTGTACTGTTTCTCATCTCTGATGTCCGGCAGCTCAACCACCACCTTTGCACCCCCCTTTATCCGGAGAAACAGTCACGGTTTCTCCTTCCAGCGGATAAACACCTTTTGTCCGGTAGGTATAAGTGCCTGCCGCCAGAGGAGTGCTGACACGGAAAGTCAGTCTCTGTTTTTTGCCGTCCGGCATCGGATTGGAAGCAGATAAAGTCCAACTGTCACCGTTATCGCGCAGCATGATTAATGCCACATCGTCGGAAGTCACTTCAGTCTTTCCTGCGGAAATCGTTCCGGGCTTGAAGAAAGCATATTGCCAGGTCTTGTCGGCAGCGGAATATACCGCATGGGCGGAAGCCGTGTTTTCTACGGTCGTAATCTCTTTTTGCAGGTTTGCCACGCGGGCTTTCATCCCCTCTTTGCCGATATTGGGTATCAGGTAATAGGCATAACTATCATCCAGACCGCTTCCCGGAGTGACTCCGTGATTGAGGGCGATAATAAAGTTAGGCTGTTTGTCGGCTATTGCCCGGTCGGTGATATTGATTTCTTTTCCGGTTTTAATCACCAGTTGCAGCCTCTTTTTCGGCAGAATGATATATCCCTTTCTCTCCTTGGTGAAGCCAGCAGACAGATTCTATATTTTCGGTGATATTCACCGATTCACCCGGATTCACAGTTTGCTCTTTACTGTTGACGCACCAGGTCAGTTCGCGGTTGAAGGCAGACTGGTCGAGGAATGTGGTGATATCCTTTCCCTGTCCCGGACGGAGACGGGAGATGCCGCTTCCCAGTGCGATGATTTTATCCTCGATGAAATGGTACGTTTTGAATGCGGTTGAGGAACTGTATTTCTCTTTCGGCAGATGGTGGTAGATTCCCATACCCGTTTTGCCGTCGGCCAGTACACCGGATATTTTGTTTAATCCGGGCAAAGAAGCCTGTGCGCCACCTTCGGCGGGCAGGGCGTCGGTACGCCATTCTTCCGTCAGTCCCGGCACGGCGTGCCAGTCATAATTCTTCAAAACGCGGCTGGCGTATTCATCTCCGCGTACTTTAAGTTGCAGGATGCCATATCCCAGATGCCAGGACTTGCGTACCTTGCTGAAATCTTCGGCTCCTACCGTACGTTCCGATTTCAGTTTCAGGGACGCATAGAACGCAGGTTCGTTTTCGCCCTGGCGGTGCACGAGATATTCATTCACCCAATAAGCATCCGTACCCGAATATTCATGAGTATTCGCTTTGATTGCTTTGATTACTGTCTGCAATTCTTCCACTCCACTCAATTGGGTATCTTTGCTTCGGGCTTTCAGCATTTCATTGACCGCTCTGGGATAGCTCTTGGTTGCAAATCCTTTCAAATCGTCCAGATAAGAACGTCCGGCGACGAGGAAGTCCATGTGCTGCTTATAGATTAACTTGGGATATACATTCAATAAATGGTCTAACTGGAACTGATACTGCGGGGCAGCTACTTTGAAGGGCGTGTTCTTGAAATATTGGTATCCCACGTTGCAATCCGTCAGCCATTCAAAGCCGTAGGCTACCATAGCTGCGTCAGTAGCACGGCCAATGTGGTGGGATATGGTGCCATCCGGTTGAAATCCCGACTGGATATACTTGTGTGCGGGAATATTGTATTTCGTCATCCATCGGCTGACGTCGGCTATCACTCCTTGCGGACTCCATCCGGGAGAGAAACTGAAATTCTTGAAAGGCTTATCCTTATAGAAGTCGCTATACCAGTATTGTACGTACGTCAGCGGACGGTTGTAGTCCGCCCAGATAAGCGGGAGAGCCAACATGGTGCGCGAGCGATGTCCCAGATTGGCATCTGTCCACGCTCCGGATGAATAAAGAGTATCCTGTATTTCCCCCAGCGTTCTTTGGGGTTGTCAATAGCTCTGCGCCCCTTTATGATGGACATAAATAACTGATTATAACGTACCAGTGCATTATGCACTTTGAGGCAGGTCTCGTCATTTTCCTGCATCCCTTTCAGAATGTCAGGCATAAGGTAGAGTGCAGGCACCACCAACGGGTCTGTCAGCACCCACTGATGAGTCGGTATCTGAACGCCCGACAGCTTGTTGGCTTGAAGCAGGCTGAAAGCGTCGCCGGTGCAATTGCCGATAGGCTTCCCGTTTATTTCCACCTCTTTCCCTTCCACTGGAACAGACAGGGTATAGGCTAATATTGCTTTGTATAAAGCATCGCGCAATTCTTTCCTTTTCTCCGGCAAACCTTCCGGACCATAGACTTTCGATGTGGCATACGCATAGCCGAGTCCTCCAATCCGGTTGGCTACTTTTTCCCAGTCATATTCAATGGTTTTTGTGTTGAGATGGTCGTTCTTAGGATTGAATTCCGCTTTATAATCCTGTGGACGGGCAGTATAACATCTGAATCCGCTGAAACGTCCGTTATTCTTTTCTAATTCATCTATTATCTCCGCTACTTCTTTGTCTGAGTATTTCATCCGGCCATACAAGCGGCTGTTGCCGATGGCATGGGGAAGGTAGCGGTCGTATAATAACGTCCATAAAGTGCTTTTAGCGATATGAACCGTAATATCGAATTTCTCTATTTCCCTGTTCCCGTCTTTCAGGGCGATTGTCATGGGATAGGAGATGGCTTTGGGGCCGGTCTTTTTCTTTTTGTCAACGCTCAATATTCCCATGATACGCTGGGATAAATCGTAGCGGGTTTCTATCTTGAACAGTGCTTCCGCAGGCTGTGTGACAATCTCGAACTTATATCCCTTGGGGATAGGAGAAGTCAGTACATCTTTATTCCTTTCCAGATGAATGCGTCCGGTAACTTCCGTTCCTTCCGGGCTATTGACAGGAATATCAAAATAAGTGGCAAACACTTTTTCCTGTGCGTATGCCTGAAAACTGATGCATGAACAGATGAAACATGCAATTAAAAAAGGTAGAAAATCTTTTTTCATGGTATTGTGTTATTTAATTCTTTAACGCTGATTATGCTTATCATGGGGGCAAAGATAGGTAACTGGACATTAAATGACTTTCAGATTCTATTTAAAGAATTTCATTTTCTGACAATAAGCTGTAAAAGACGAAATCAAAACTGATTCTGATTCATTCTGGTTTTATAATTCACTTTTGCTTTTCACAAGTTTCACCAATCCGTAAGTTGTAGTATGACAGATGTATACTGTGATTTAAGGCTCTCTTTTTAGCCTTTCACACCCTTCACTCTGTTCACACTTTTAAGAAAGAAGTCCCGGTTAAGACAAAAGTGTAGGTGCTTCCTTAATCTGAAAGGACATAAGAAAGCGAATACGATTGAATACCGGGTGGAAACAGGTAAGATGGGGTTAGCCAAATGCAGTCGGCCACATAGCTGACAGTAGTTGGCTGAATAGACAACTCTACTTGACCACATAGCCGACTGGAGTTGGCTATTGATAGATTGTGATAATCCGTATATTGTCATACGCTCCTTTCGCACAAGCCATTAGTCTGAATCCCCAGTTGTTGCCTTTCAATGGTTCCTTGTCTTTATAGGAGAAACTTTCTTTTCCATTAATCAGAAAGCGTATGGTTCCGTCGATTCTTTCCACCCGGCAATGGCTGGTTGTACGCCAGTCTTCCGAAGTAACTACATCTGTTCCTTGGGCAATCATGACTTTGCCCGGAGCCCGGCGCAAATTGGCTTTCCGGCGTGACTGATGAAAGAATGAAAGGCGGTAGGTTTTCATGTCATACATCAGTTCTTCGCCCAGACCGTAGCGTGCGGGCAGGGAAGGAGCAAAGATGCTTTCTTCTTTCAGTCCGGAAGCACAAAACAGAACCATGTGCAAGGGGGCGGGCGAAAGGGGAGTGAAATCAAATTCGATGGCGAAGTTTTCGGCTGTTTTGATTTTCCGGTTCCAGATATTGAAGTGTCCGCCTGTAAATATCGCTTCTTCCTTTCCCCGCAGGAAATACCTGGCGATGTCTTTTCCATATTTGGCTTTCATTGCCGTATAGAGATAGGGGTTGTATTCTTCCATGATGTTATCTTCGGAGATTACTCCGGCTTTCATCAAAGAGTCCATAAGCGGGAAATACAGAGGTTCCAAAATCAGTTTCCCGTTTTCTATGGATGCTTTGCCCTCTCCTTCCACCAACCAGTCGGCAAGCTCTTCTTCCGTATCGAACGTGTAGGTCGCGGATACGGTTTCTTTCGGATTTATGGCTTCTTTCGGATTTACGGCTTCCTTCGGAATTTGCGCATGAATGCTGCTATAAGCGAGCAGTAAAAGCAGCCATATAAATGTCTGTCTGATATGCATAAGGATACCTTATTTAATTGTGAGTACTTTAATATTGTCATACGCTCCTTTGGCACAAGCCATTAGTCTGAATCCCCAGTTGTCGCCTTTCAACGGCTGCTCGTCCTTGAAGGAGAAACTTTCTTTTCCGTTTATCAGGAATCGCACTGTCCCATCGATTCTTTCCACCCGGCAACGGCTGGTTGTCGTCCAGTCTTCCGAAACCACCACATCTGCTCCCTGCGCAACCATAATCTTGCCGGGGGCACGGCGCAAGTTAGCCTTCCGGCGTGATTTATGGAAGAATGAGACGCGATACATTGCCATGTCGTACATCGTTTCGTCTTCCACTCCGTAGCGTGCGGGCAGGGAAGCATCGAAAACGCTTTCTCCTTCCAAGCCGGAGCCGCAGAACATCAGCATGTGCAAGGGAGCGGGTGAAAGCGGGGTGAAATCAAATTCGATGGCAAAGTTATCGGATGTCCGGATGCGGCGGTTCCATACGTTGAAATGTCCGCCCATGAATACGGGCTTTCCTTTTCCTAAAAGAAAATAGTTTCTGACGTCCTTTCCGTATTTGGCTTTCATGGCTGCATAGAGATAGGGCTCGTATTCTTTCATGCGGTTGTCGTCGGAGATAGCTCCGGCTTTCATCAACGTTTCCATAAGTGGAAAGAACAGAGGTTCCAGAATCAGCTTTCCGTTTTCGATATACGCTTTGCCTTCTCCTTCCACCAGCCAGTCGGCAATTTCTTCTTCGTTGTCGAAAGTGTAAAAAGCCGATATGGTTTCTTTGGAGCTTTGAGAGTAAGCGCCGCAATAAGCGAACAGTAGAATTAGAAAGATAGATACTTGTTTCATATTCATAATAGTCAATTAGGGATTTGTTTTATGTTCATAGTCGACAGCCCGTGTGGAAGCCGGGATATAATCCGTTTGTTCCGTCACGCCATATCTGCCGTTCGATTGGTCGTAGAGTAAAGAAGAACGGGGAGACTTCCGGAGATACATACTTCCGTCGATGACCGGGTTGTCTGCCGAATAGCTGAATAGCGCGCTGTTTGTCCGGTTGGTGACTATCAGTTCGGCCGGTTGGGAGGGACTTAGGACGGCTTGGATGCTCCAGTCGTCACATTGGAAACTGTCTCCGGTACGTACGATTGCCGGAGTCTGTTCCGAATCCGGCGTAATCTGAATAATAGTCAGGATACGGTTTTGGGCGCAAGGACTGTAGGTTGCAGTCAGATGCCATTGGGCAGGAGCGGGGGTGGCAGGCGGTACAACAAACTGGTCGGTTTGCGAGTATTCAAAAGAAGAATTGCTGAATTGCCGAACAACGGTTTTGAATCCTTTCGTCGTGTTTTCGGTGACACTCATGTTCCTGTCCTTGTCTAGTTGGAATTGCGTGGGGCTGTGCAGGAGCCAGTCCCAGCGGACAGCTTCGGAAGCCTCCAGTTCGTCGTAGATGACTACGGTATAAGGATGCAGCAACAACAGGTGGCGCAGGTATTTGGTAAGCGGAGTTTTGCCGAATCCGTTTTCCGGGGTTTGGGTGATGCCTGCGGCTGCAAAGGCGGTCACCCACATCGGGTCGTCGCTGATGCCGCTATAAGCGTGGGAGGCATCTCCGAGACAATAGGAAATGTGGTCGCCGCCCATGGCACGGGTGATGTTGCCGTATCCTTTCAAGGAATAAGGCTGGCCGATGCCGTTGACTAAAATAGTGTTGTGGGCGCGGGTATGGCGGTAAGACATCAAGTTGTGCGCGTCGCTGAAGTTCTGGTAGTATCCGCTGCTGCGGTACACATCCACTCCTTTGTAAAGGAGATTGAAACTGTTTTGATTGGCTACCGTATGGCTGCCCGAAGCAAAGGTGCTGGAACGGAAGCCGATAGCCATATCCTGTTCCGGATTCGCCAGATGGGTATGTATGGCAACTTCTCCCGCATCTTTATACCAGATGAGCTTGGGAGTGTTCGATGGCAGTTCGGTGACATAGCTTTGAGTGCGTACCATGCGGTAGAGCCTGAACTCATAGTCTTGCTGTACCAACTCCTTGCATTGGCCGGCATACCAGCCCGAATACGGGTCGGCGTTCTCTTTAGCCAGAAAGTCGGCAAAAGCGGCTAATACCCGGCTCGGCTCTTCTCCGCTCTCGCTTCCGTCACCGAATCCGATGCTTTTGGAGTGGGGTGGACTGGTATAGACCAGTGCTTTCCCTGCGTTCAGATACCACGGATGTTTCAGGAAATCACTTCGCGTGATGTGCGAGAAGAGGGAAGGAATATAATACAGTGTCTTTATGTTGGTGGCGATATAGCCCGTTCCGTTATGCCATATTCCGTCCCGGTTGAACCCCGAAGCCGGTGCGCGGGCACTCCATATTTCATAATAGTATTCCAGCATCGGGAGAATTTCGTCCGCATAGGCTGCTTTATCGTAAAGGATGAAGCAAGCCTGGAACAATATGCGCATATTGTGTTGCCAGAAGTGGTTATCGAAAATATGGTTTTCCTGTCTTCCGCAGTTTGATTGGAAATAGTAGCGCGAAACACGCATCAACAGTTCTTCAATTCCGAGCTTTTCTTCCGGAGCCAGTTCGTTGTAGAGTAAGTCGTAGATTTCGATAAAGCTGATGGCGATATCCGTAGCGCCGAAATTACTGGCAAACAGTTGGGAGTCCGATACGGGATATGCCAGCAGAATGGTCAGTATCTCGTGCAGTTTGTCTGCATATTTTTTGTCTTGTATCAGGTGATAGGCTTGATACAGATGTTGGACGGAGTTTTTTATTTGGGCGGCTGCGTCGTAAGGGTTGGGAAGAAGAGAGTAATCCGTGCCCAATGCCGTTTGTGCACGGCCTGTTAATTGTTTGTATTCGGGATGCGACTTGACATTACGCCGTGCCTGTTCCAGTCCGTTGTCGAGAAAACAGAACAGGCGGGGGTGAGTGCGGGGAGCATTCTTGAGCAATGTCTCAAAGGTAGGAGTTACGAATTTGGGCGTTTCGTCTTTTACTTCAAAAGAGTAGGTTTCGCTCCATGCCTGTTCGGTTCCGTCATTGCCGACAGAGCGGAAACGCCAGTACCATGTACCGCTTTTGAGTATCCGGTGCGCATTGTACATACACCATTGCCGGGGAGTGGATACAGTGGTTTCTGTATCAGGAAAGTCTTTCGACTGTGAAAAGGCAAATTGAAGTTTGTCTCCGGTCTTCATGGCTTGGGGCACGATGAACGGAGCGGGATTGATGTAGAGTTCATTGTCCGCTTTAGGATAGGGCTTTTCCCGTGTCTTGTCGTGTAAGGCATCGGGAGATTCTCCCGGCTGTTCCGTTCCCGTGTCTGTCGGTTCGGGAAGTGCATCGTCGCTGCAAGCAGTGCCTAAAAACAGGCAGGCAAGCATGAAGAAAAGAGTGCTGAAGCGGAGAGTTGTTTTCATAAGGATGAATTAAATAAAAGATTGATTGGGAGATAAAGAGGAAATAAAACGAAATTAAATAGCAAATAAAGAGGAAAAGCCGATAAGCAAGGCTAGCAGGGGATGCCTTGCTTATCTTGGCTCTTCTATTGTGTTTCGCTTTTGGCTGTTTATTCCAAGATAGTGAGGATAGGACGGATTTGTCCTTGCACACCGGCTTTTTGCGGATCTGAATTAAATATTGCCTGCGTTCTGGTATTGGTATCTAATACACCGTCGGTTAACGTTACAGGGGTAATTGTTTTATTACTGATACTGCTGGAAAGTAAGTAACGTGCAGATGTAGTGTGAACAAACTGGTTGGCACCCTCTATGGCATTTACGGCTTCAACGAATACATTGTTGGCTGGAGTTTCCTCGAAACCGTGATATTTAATCATTGTTTCTTTTAACTCTTCGATAGAAGGTATATACCATCCACTGGACTTTTCGGGAGTGGCTGTTTTTTCTTTGAATGCGATAAAGTCGAGAAGTAGTGGATAAGAGGTACTGTTGTCTGTATAGCGACTGTCCGCTAAAAAGGCTTTCGTATTTTCATAGCCTGTTTTTACCAATTCCATACCGGTGAAATCAATTGTACCATTCATAGCTTTATCACAGAATTCTTTACGTGTATTGCTCGGCGCGCTTTCCAAAGCCATCACATATCCTTTGATACGGGTATATTCACCATAATTGCTTGCTTCATCGCCGTTTATAGCTTTAGTGGCAAATACAACTCCGATACATGGGTTTTCGGCATCCGTCCTCAGTTCCGAAGAATATTCACCGTTCTTATAATAGTAATCACCAATTTTCGGGTCGATAGTCGGTTCTGTCGGTTCAACGTCTCCTCCGTCTATATCCGGATTCCAATCACCGAAATCAGTATCAATCTGTCCGTTGTTTTGTGATTCGGCTACAAGGTATCCTCTTACCAGTGTGCGTGTGTTCTTTTTCACCGGCACATTGGCGGGAATGGCGACTGTACGGCCACCGTCGGTAGTTACAAAAGTCAGTCCGATTTCTCCCAGAGCGTCGTTGTCTGCAAAGATATAGCATGAGAAGAGTCTTAAATCAAATCCTTCTCCTTCTTGTTCTCCTGTGCCGATAGGAGCAGTAGCCGGAAGAACGGCTTCCACTGTTTCCGTAGAAATCTTACCTGTCGATACATCGAATCCGCCAGGAATTTCCTGACTGATACTGACAGAAGTACATTTAGCGAAATTCTCCTTACTCTTGTCCGATACAATCAGTTTGGCAAACGGACGAATCAATGTGACACTAAGCGGATTCTCTAACGTTGCCTGACTTTTCTCGAAAGTTCCGTTGCCGGAGAATGCGTCACACGCATCGGTGTTATAAAGCAAAGCCGGATCTTTGATTGTAATCTTTGTAAGGTCTTCCGTGTTATAAAACTTGTCGGTGTAGCGGCCTGTCACAGGATCTTTTTCCTGTCCGTTGGCTTCAATAAAGTCAGCCCACATCTTGTAGTTGTACGTACCAGCTTCTTCAAGGGCAAAAGTAAAGGAGAGTTTACCATCCGCATTGCCTTCAGTTCCCAGTTTCTCTTCTCTATACACCCGGTCACCGTTTTCATTCGTTATTTCGAGGATGCAACGCAGGTAATGTCCGTCTGCTGACGGAACGGTACGTGTTTGGGCAAATTCCTTCGGTAGTTCGGCGGAGATATTGACCAGCTTGTTCCGGCTGTCCGAAGTAGTTGGGTCATTCTCCTGATTACATGAGGCGAATAATCCCATGAATAGCATAATCGCTAAATAGGCAAAGTTCTTTTTCATAATGGTAATGATTAAAGTGTATAATAATTATTAGTTGTTTTTTACAATAGGAGTTACATCTATGATGATGTCCTCGTCGTTGAAATCAGGGTCGAAACTGATACCCGGACTGGCTGTCAGGAAATATCCCCGGATGTTTGTTTCTTTGTTCCGTTGATAAGGGATTTTCAGATTCTGGTAACGGGCTACCACGGTTTTACTCTCATTCGTTATCTCGATAGTCACCGGGATGGACGATACGGATTCATTGTTGATAAGCAGATAGTCGAAACCGATGTTGAACTCTTCTTTGTTTTCCTCTTTCTGGAGAGTTGCCAGGTCAACCGTCTTATTGTACTCTATATATTGCAAAGAGTTTTTCAGTCTGCCGGTGAACACATCAAACCCTGTGGGCAGATAGTAGTTGTATTTGACAGTCATGGTAAATCTTTTTCCGGTGATTTCCTTGTCGGTCACTTTCTTCAGGAATTTGGCTACATCCGTTGCTATCAGGTTGTACGATGCCATCGGACGAAGCATCTTGACATCTACGGGAACGGTTACGTTCCACTGGTCGCGATAGGCACTCAAATCCAATGGGGTATTTCCGTAGAAAGCGTCGTGGTATCGGGAGTTTCCCTTGTAGGGTGTGGCA
Source organism: Bacteroides sp. BFG-606 (assembly GCF_024788145.1). NCBI lineage: Bacteria > Pseudomonadati > Bacteroidota > Bacteroidia > Bacteroidales > Bacteroidaceae > Bacteroides > Bacteroides sp. BFG-606. Next base: position 2,311,178 of record NZ_JANUIL010000001.1, read on the forward strand.
CGTAGTATGAATGCCATGTCCGTTGCATCATAGAAAGTCTGATAAGTTTCCTCTTCCGGCTTTTCCACATAGTCTGCCCATACGGCAAGCTGATACTTACGGGCATGTAACTTCATGCTAAGCGGGATATTGACAGTTGTTTCACCGCTCTGCATCTCCTGATAGATAACCTGACCGGCTACTTTTTGCGAGCCTTCGTAAACGGCAACGACAAAACGATGCAAGTAGGTGGTGGCTGCCGCGCGTGTACCGCGATTCACATTTACGGGGTCAAACGACGTTTCCAGTGTCAGGTTCGTCATGATGTTGACAGCGGTGGGGTCTACTCCGAGTTCACCGTCGGCCGTCAATTCCGGTTCTTCATAAAGGCAACTGCTTACGAAAACCGACAGTAACAGCAAACAGCCCAACGTGCGGATAATGGATATATAGGTATTCTTTTTCATAATCAAACAGACTTAAAAATGATAGGACAGTGATAGACCGAGACGGGTGATTCCCCAGTAATTCCGGCTTTTTGTTTCAATCAGAGCACCGTTGTCTATATTATAATAGGTATTATACTTCATGTTGGCATAGCCGGCTCCCAAGGTAAATTCCGCTCCCCAATGTTTGGAAAAAGGGAGTTTGTATCCGTAGCTGACACCTGCGCCCAATAACGGACGCCCCGTGTTCTGATAACGGTTTTCGTCCCATTTCACGTTGAACAATGCCATGTGTGCGTGTACACCGAAGAAATGGCCTGTCCCTGCTTTTTCCAACCACCAGCGTCCTTCCGGTTGAACGGCAAAAGTACGGACTGCGTGTTTGTCACTGATGTCCCAGCCGCTGAACATGACGGGAAGCTCTACGGAAATATGCTCGCTGCATTGTATCTCGAAAGCCAGATTCGGCACGGCGATTGCATCATAAGCAATATTGGTCTTGAACGCCCGGTAGCGTTCGGAAGTTTTCTTCGGATGAGGCTTCTTTTTAGGCTTGGCTGCCGTTTCTTTCCGCTCCTTCCCGATGGCTTTGACTGCTTGGGTCTTTGCTGTCTCCACTTTTCCCGTTTCCGCATTGGGTTTGAACACAATTTCTTTCTCGCTTGCGGAAGTCTGTATGCGCGGACGTTTACCTTCCTGTTTCTGTGGATGCTGCGGATGTTGCAGTTCTTCGGAAGGAGAACCGGCTATGGCTGTCATGGAGCAGAACAGCAGCAGGAATCCTTGTACTAAGTATCTTTTTGTTTTCATATGTTTCTTATAATCGGTTAGATTTCCAGTTCCGGACGTTTGTCTACAAGAGTCGTTTCATAGCCGTCTTCACGTACTATCGTCGCTCCGCCTTTATAGGTGATGTTTACATCTTCCCCTTTCCGGGTAGAGCGGATGAAAAACGAAGGAGCACCCTCTGCCGAGACATTCACCTTGATAATCCAGCTCCCCACTTTGATGCGTCCGTCGGGAAGTATCTCCGGGTCGGCGACAGGGCGGGAGAGAAGATGTGTGTTTATAATGGTGGCAAAACGGTACGTCTTCTGTTTCTCGGAAGTCGCTGTGAAATGCCAGTGGTTGGGATAAGCGGCAAACTGTCCTTTGGCATCTGCGCGCAACCAGTTTACAGCCGGAGCAAAGAACTGGCTGGTCGTATCGGTCTTTAATGTGCCGCTTGAAAAAAGATAAGCGTCGGAAGCTCCGTTTTTGTTGGTAGCCTGTATGTGTACGAACTTATCTTTCTTGGTGACATTCATCGGATGGATGACCGTATGCAGCAGATAGTCCCAGGTGACGGGTTCGTCGGCTTCCAGTTCGTCGTAGATGAATACTAATCCGGTCTTGCCTAAAGCGACGGTGTGACGTCTGAAAGTTTTCAGGTGGTTCTTGTCCCAGCCGTTGGCAGGAGTGTATTCTATTCCGCCTTCTTTTCCGCGTTCCAGCCAGATAGGGGAGATTTCTTCGCCGTAAGCGTTGGAAGCGTCCCCCAAGAGGTAGCCGATTTTTTCGCCTATATAGTAACGGGGAATCCAACCGTACCCTTCCGTACCGATACGCTGTCCCATGCCGTTCACCAGAATAGTGTTGTGAGCGCGGGTGGAACGGTGGCAAAGCATACTGTGCTTGTCTACAAATGCGATGTGGTGACCGCTACTGTAAAAGAGCGAGCTTCCGCCGAAGAATGTATTGAATGCGTTTTGGTTGGCAATGGCGTGCGAGGTGCTGCCGTAAGGGCTGCTTCGGAAACTGAACATGGCGTTTCCACCCACACGCTCCCAGTTGGTCATAAAGGAAGCCAGTCCGCTTTCCGGGAAAACATACCCCATCGGGAGATTGGCAAGCCCTTCGCCTTCGGGCAACGGTCTGTCGCATTGCAGGCGGAACCATGCCAGGCTGCCGGATTTGGAAGTCAGGAAACGTTTGTGGAAGTCGGGAGTAGTGGCGATGCGGCGCACATAATCGGCGGCATACGTATTGCCGGTCATGCGGGCTAATGCGTCGGCATATCCCACACGGATAGAGTTCGGCTTCATATTTCCCTGGTGTCCGCTACCGTTGCCGGCTGATTTGGAGAAAGGGGGCTGCTGGTAGAGGGTGTACATCACGGAACCCTGATACCACGGGTCGTTGAAGAAGTTGAATCCTGTGACGGTGGTGTAGAAGTAGGGCACTTCGACAAGCGTGCGGAAATTGACCGCAAAGTAACCGTCGCCATTGTGCCAGGCTCCATCTTTGTTCAGACCGGGAAAACGTGCCAGCCAAACGTTGTAACAGTAATCCGCCCATGTATCCGCTTCGGGGAGCTCACCGTACACGCTGAATGCTGCAAATGTGAAAATGCGCAGGGTCATCTGCCATACGTGATTGTCGGCTATATGATTTTCCAACCGGTTGTTGAAGTTATTGTAGGATTCACTGCCACGTTTTTTAATCTCTTTCAGCAAAGTTTGCTTCTGCCCTTCGTCCAGCAGGTCGTAGAATGAATCATAAGCCAATGAGCTGAGCGAAAGCATGGTAAAAGCGTTGAAGTCGCCCATGACATTTTTGTTCTCATCCCAGCCGACCATTTCTATCACACGCTTTATAGCTTCTTTGCTATATTTCGTGTCCTGTGTCAGCAGATAGGCACGTATCAGCAGCTCTACATTGGCTTCTTCCTGATCGATGATGCGGCGGCTTTCCCTGGTTAACATGGCACTGCGTTGCATGGCGTTGTCCAGACCGTCAGCCAGTTTGGTATTGATGTTATTGACAGACTGTATCGGAGTCTTCAATACTTTATCGGCTTGTTCCAAATACCACTGGTACTCCGGTTTCGACCGGCTGTTTTTCATAAAGTCCGCCCATTGGTCTTTCTGCACCAATATACGCGGATGACTTTTGGAAAGGTTTGCCTGCATCGTCTTGAATGATGGCGGGCAGAACTTGTCCGGATGGGCTTCAACCGTGAACTGCAAAACGGAAGACCATTGAGTCTTTCCTCCTTCATTCACATATCCGTATTGCCAGTACCATACACCGGGAGCTAAATCTTTCTCCGGATTGAAGAAAGGCCAGCGGGTCTCTTCCTGAATCACATTACTTTTCAGCGCTGCATCTTGCGAGTAGCGTAACTGGTATTTCAAACGGGACTTGTCTACTTTCTTCTTGCGGGACTTCATTCCGTCCAATACTTCTTCGGAAGTATCTATATCTGCCTGCAAAGGCCATTGGAACGAGACTGCACGGTCGGACACCGTTGCTTTGTCCAACGGCGACGGGGTGGCACGCATCTCGTGCATAAGCGTTACGTCCGTAAGTCTGATCCGTGCCGGCTTCTCTTGTGCCTGTACACCGGACACCAGACAACAAAGTAGTATGCTGCTGATTAATTTCTTCATGGTATTATTTAATAATTAGGATTGTTTTTGCTTTCAAACATCGGATTCAATTGTAGTTCGTCCAGCGGAATAGGGAATAACTCATGTTTGCCCTTTTGGAAATTGTCTCCGGCAGGATAAGAGCTCTTCACTGATGAACGGCTGCTGAACAAGGTTAATGCCTCTTTGATAACTCCCCAGCGGATAAGGTCGTATTTACGTTGCCCTTCAAAAGCGAGTTCAAAACCACGCTCCCAATAAAGTGCCGTACGGAATTTGCCGGCATCATCAGCATCGGAAATAAAGTTGAGTTTGTACACTTTCTCTTTCATCAGTTCGGTGTAATTTTCTGTGGTAATTTCTCTGGCTCCGGCACGTTTGCGTACGCTGTTGAGCAGTTTCCATGCTTCGGATGTATCACCCGTTTCATTGTAGGCTTCGGCTGCCATCAGTACGACATCCGCATAGCGCAGATAGCAGAAATTGACATCGGTAACGTTCGGGTTCTTGTATCCGATAGGCATCCATTCGCGGCGCCATTTGCCGGGATACCAGTCTTTTCCGTTCTTGTTAACCACTTTCACGTGATTGTAGATTTCTTTGTCCCAGTTGTATTTATAGTCGCAAATCATCACGTCACGGCGTTCGTCCCCCGTTATTACATTACCGTCTGCGTCTTCTTCCTGTACGTCAAAGAATCCTTTCCATTCGGGAACCACCCGGAACATCGCATTGGCACGTCCCATGAACTGGTTGACTTCAGTGACGGAGATGCCGGGATGCGCAACTAGCGGGCCGATGTAAGTCCCCCAGTAGCCTTTGGCTCCTGTATTTCCGTCCGGACTATAAAATGCGATTTCAAAGATGCTTTCTACAGAGTTAAGTGTTCCTGCCGAGAAACCTTTGAACAGCTCTCTGTAACCTTCGGGATAGAAATCATGATAGCCGTTTGCTTTGAACTCTTCCCACTCTTCGATGACAGCTTCAAAATATTCTTTGCGCTTGGCATCGTCCGGGCGGGTAATGCTTCCGTTCATTTGAAGACTGTATCCGGCACGTTGCAATAGTACGCGCATAAGCAATCCGCGTGCAGCGCCTTGGGTGATTTTCTCCGGGGTAACGGCCGGGGTAGCCCACGATAAATGAGTCTTGGCAAAATTCAGGTCGTCAATAATCTGGTCGTAGATTATTTCTCTGCTGCAACGTGGTTGGAAGACATTTTTGTCTACATTCGTAGAAGTCGTTTTGAAGGGAACATCTCCCCAGTAACGCACCAGATTGAATGCATACAAGGCTCTCAGGAATTTAGCTTCTCCGACCAGTGATTGCAGCTCTTTGTCTTTCTCATAATCAGCCATGCCTTCAATACCTTCAACGGTATAATTGGCACGTTCAATTCCGGTGTAGTTGCCTTGCCAGACGCTATTTACCCATGTGTTTGAACTGGTCACTTTGTAGTGGGCGATGTCCCGCCGGCCTTTGTCCGAAGTCACTCCCGACACATAATAAGTATCGTCCGAACAGGGAAATGCCATGTCCATATACCCATAAAGTTCCGGAAGTCGTTCGTATACTCCGGTAACGGCCATGGCGGCCTTTGCCTTTGTGGAGAATATGTCCTTTTTCTCGTAATAAGAGTTGGGGTCTTCAGTCAACAGATCGGCACAGGAAGTATTGAGCAGACCTCCTGCCAATATACCGAGCGCATAAAGATATGTTTTGTAGATTTTCATTTTTCCGTTATTTTAAGGTGAATTAAAAGGTCACATTCAGACCGAATACGTAGGAATGGCTTCTCGGATATGCTCCGTAGTCTACTCCGGGAGTCAGGTTGCTGCCTTTGGTAGAAACTTCCGGGTCGAATCCGGTATAGGGAGTCCAGACAAACAGGTTGCTGCCTGTCGCATACAGGCGGAGTTTCTGGATGCCGGCTTTCCGTATCCATTTTCTGGGGAAGTTGTACCCGATAGTCACGTTGCTTAGCCGCAGGTAAGAGGCATCTTCTACTGCCCATGAGTGGATATAGGTGTCTCCCTGTTCCATATCGTTGACAACGGCTGCGCTTTTGCCTGCATTTAATGCGGCAAGCTCTTGCGGGTCTGTTATAATGTCACCATTCCGGTTGATGGTCATCCAGCGCTTGCTGCTGTTCACTGCATCCAGTACGTTGTATCCGGATTTGCCGGCTTGGGTATTGGTCAGTTTGGTGGCATTCAATACTTCGCCTCCGTAGGAGAAGGTAAAGAATATGCTCAGGTCGAAATTCTTATAAGTGAAAGTGTTGTTCAATCCGCCGAAGAATTTCGGATTGGCTTCACCGATAACCGTCTGGTCGTTTTCATCAATCACTTTGTTCCCGTCGGTATCGGCAAATTTCCACATACCCGGTTGCGTTTCACTGCGGGAACCTCTGTAAGGGATTCCTTCTTTCAATGTGTATTTTTTAGTGTTCGGGTCATAATCAAAGTCCTCTACCTGATAAAGTCCGAGGGTACGGTATCCGTAGAACTGTCCGATTGACTTGCCTACTTCTATCTTGTGTGTCTTTTGGTTATAACCGAATTTGGCTTCTTCGAGGAAGTATTGCTCTCTGGACAATGCTTTGATCGTATTCTTGTTGTGAGACAAGTTGAAGTTGGTATTCCATGTGAAGTTGCGTTTTTGTATGTTGACGGAACTGATGGTCAGGTCGACGCCGATGTTCTGCGTCTTTCCGATATTGCGAATCATATTGCTGTATCCTGAAGAGCTGGGTATGCGTGAGTTCAGGAGTAAGTGGGTACTTTCGTTCACGTAAAACTCCGGGGATATAGTCAGGCGTTGTTCCAGAAAACCTAAATCCAGTCCGATATTGAGTGTGTTGTTGGATTCCCATTGAAGCATTTCGTTCGGGATAGCGGTCGGTACGTATCCGGGCATATTACTTTCACCATTCGGATATTTCACGGAATTCAGCAGGTTCAGTGAAGCATAACTGCCGATGCGGTTGTTGCCCGACATACCATACCCGACACGTAACTTCAGGTCGGAAAACAAGTTCAGGTTCTTGATAAACTTCTCCTCGCCCATACGCCATGCGGCAGAAACGGAAGGGAAAAGTCCCCATTTCTTGTCCTCACTGAATTTGGAAGAACCGTCGGCACGTAAAGTAGCGGTCACCAGATATTTTTCTCCGAAATTGTAATTGAACCGGGTGAAGAAGGACAGTAATTTGTCATCGTAATTGGCATTGGAAGTAATGGAACCCGGAATGCCGAGGTTCATATCATCCAGGTTAATATCGTTATTGGGGAAATTGGTGGCACTGGCGCGCATATTGCGTGTCCATCGTGATACCCATTCCTGTCCGAGCATAGCGACTAATTTATGCTTTTTCTTCTTGTATTCATAGTTGAGCACATTGGAAGTCTGGAAGCTGTTGTTTTCCGCGTATTGGATATATCCGTTGGCGCTGGAACGTTTTCCGATGCTGGATTTCTCTCCATAAAAGACATCAAAGCGCGTGGTTTGGTAACGCATACCGGTATTGTTGCGGAAACTGAATCCTTTGGCAATATTGAAAGTCAGCCCTCCATTGGCTTGGAAAGTACGCAATTGCCTTTTGTTTATTTCTTGGGCGGCAGAGGTGAGCGGATTCTGCATCGGATTGCCTTCTTCGTCGGTGATATTGTCTTCTTCATTCTTCAGCAGGCTCTCGTCATCTCCATAGATCCCTTTGGTGGGGCGATATTGCAGGATATGCTCCATCTTGTTGAAACGGGTGGACTGGTCGGAAGTCCCCATACCATATATATAGGTCTGGTCGTAGTTTACACGGGCATTGACAGAAATACGCTTGGTAGGTTTGTGGGAAAGGCTGAATGAAATATTATGCTTGTCGTTTCCGCTGTACTGCATAGCTCCAAGGTCTTTGAAATAAGTATAGTTCAGGGAGTATTGCAGTTCCTTGTTTCCCCCGGAGATGCGTACACGGTAATTTTGTGAAGTGGCTACTCTTCCTAAAGTCTCTTCCTGCCAGTCGATTCCGGCGTAGTTGCCGTAGTTTTCATCAATATCCAGGAAAGAACCGTAGATAGACTGGAAACTTTTCACTCCTGTTTCACCGTTGAATTGTAATCTGCGCTCATAATCCAGCAGGACAAACTCCTTGGTAGAGAGTACCGGCAGTTTGCGTGCCAGAGTCTTCACGCCTACATAACTGTCGAAACTGATACTCATCTTGGAACCGTCTTTGTTTCCTTGCTTTGTGGTGATTACCACTACCCCGTTTGCTCCGCGTGCACCGTAAATGGCAGTTGCCGAGGCATCTTTCAGGATATCAATCGTTTCAATCTCGGCAGGGTCGATAGTAGACATTCCGTCTTCGCTGGGGAAGCCGTCAATAATATAAAGAGGTTCATTACTTTGCGTAATGGAAATCCCACCGCGTACACGTATGGAAATGGTAGAACCCGGAGCACCTTCACTTTGGGTTATTTGTACACCTGCCACCCGTCCCGCCAATGCTTGGGTGACGTCGGAAGTAGGCATTCTCATCAAATCTTCGCTTTTTACGGAAACCACAGAACCGGTCAGGTCACTACGCTTACTGGTTCCGTAACCTACCACAACCACCTCGTCCAATGCTTTGGCATCACTTTGCAGCGTGACATTGACGACCGTTTTTCCTTTTACGTGTACTTCCTGTGTTTTCATTCCTATATAAGAGAATACGAGAATGTCTTTAGCGGCATTGTTTACCTGAATCTTGTAATTTCCGCTTAAATCACTGATTGCACCGACGCCGGGAGTACCTTTCAGAGTAATATTGGCACCGATCACCTCAAGACCTTCCGAGTCTATGACCTTTCCGGTGACAGTCAGGTTTTGTGCTTTGACCGTAAGTGCGGTGCAAAGGCAAACCGCAAGAAAGAGAAGTTTTTGAATGTTTTTCATATCAATTCTATTCGTTGTTTTCTGGATTAAGAATCTATGGCAAAGATAGATGCTTTTCTTTCTATTACTATTTTAGTATTGTTTTTCCTTTTTTTGAAAACAGATAGGGGGCTTTTGAAATCGTCTAAAACCCTTTAGAATTTATCCCGATACCTGTTGTGATGCTTGTAGGGAAGGTGGCAGATCTCTGTTACACCTTATTTATATAATAGTCTGAATTATAATTTACTTTGAAATCTTCCAGAGATGACTTTTTGTTTTCCGATAATATCTTTATATCTCTTGTTATTCAACCGGATAAATCCAAAAAAAGGAAGAAATTGTTTGCCAATTCAAAGAAAAGCCGTACTTTTGCAAGCCGATTATTATCACAAAATGATAAGAGATTAATTCATAGCTAGTTAGTATTCCTTTGTCCGGGGAAGACTAATAAGTGGTGAAGACAATTTTAGTAGTAACATTTAAAAAACAAAATTAGAGTGGATACTTTAAGTTACAAGACCATTTCTGCAAACAAAGCGACTGTAACCAAAGAATGGGTTATCGTTGACGCTACAGACCAGACTTTAGGTCGTCTGGGAGCAAAAGTTGCAAAATTGCTGAGAGGAAAGTACAAACCAAACTTTACTCCTCACGTAGACTGCGGTGATAACGTTATCATCATCAATGCAGACAAAGTAAAACTGACTGGTAACAAATGGAATGACAGAGTATATTTGTCATATACTGGTTATCCTGGTGGTCAGAGAGAAATGACTCCTGCCCGTTTGATTACAAAACCGAACGGTGAAGAGAGATTACTGAAAAAAGTAGTGAAGGGTATGCTTCCTAAGAATATTCTGGGAGCTAAATTGCTGAACAACTTGTATGTTTACGCTGGTAGCGAACACAAACAGGCTGCACAGAACCCGAAAATGATTGATATTAATTCATATAAATAAGATATAATGGAAGTAGTAAATGCATTAGGCAGACGTAAACGTGCTATTGCACGCATATTCGTAAGCGAAGGTACAGGAAAGATTACTATTAACAAGAGAGACCTTGCAGAGTACTTTCCATCAACTATTCTTCAGTATGTTGTAAAACAACCATTGAACAAGCTGGGTGCTGCTGAGAAGTATGACATCAAGGTTAACTTGTGTGGTGGTGGTTTCACAGGTCAGTCTCAGGCATTGCGTTTGGCAATCGCTCGTGCACTGGTTAAGATGAACGCTGAAGATAAAGCTGCTCTTCGTGCAGAAGGCTTCATGACTCGTGACCCTCGTTCTGTTGAACGTAAGAAACCGGGACAGCCGAAAGCTCGTAGAAGATTCCAGTTCAGCAAGCGTTAATGTGCTGCCTGATAGAGGAATATGTTTAGTATCTAAACTACTGGGACTCTGCTCATAGACTACCCAGCGGTTGGTTTAGAAAAAACAAAAAAGAAAGTAAACGATTTAAAGAAAAAACAAGATGTCAAGAACAAATTTTGATACATTATTGGAGGCTGGTTGCCACTTCGGACACCTTAAGAGAAAGTGGAACCCTGCAATGGCTCCTTATATTTTCATGGAACGCAATGGTATTCATATCATTGACCTCCACAAAACAGTTGCAAAAGTAGACGAAGCTGCTGAAGCTTTGAAACAGATTGCCAAATCTGGCAAGAAAGTTCTTTTTGTTGCTACTAAAAAACAAGCTAAACAAGTTGTGGCTGAGAAAGCTCAATCTGTTAATATGCCTTATGTAATCGAGCGTTGGCCGGGTGGTATGTTGACTAACTTCCCGACTATCCGTAAGGCTGTGAAGAAGATGGCTACTATCGATAAATTGACTAACGATGGTACATATTCTAACCTCTCTAAGAGAGAAGTTCTTCAGATTTCTCGTCAACGTGCAAAATTAGACAAGACTTTGGGATCTATCGCTGACCTGACTCGTCTGCCGTCTGCATTGTTCGTAATCGACGTAATGAAAGAAAATATCGCAGTTCGCGAAGCTAACCGTTTGGGTATCCCTGTATTTGGTATCGTTGATACTAACTCTGATCCTTCAAACGTGGATTTCGTAATTCCTGCTAATGATGACGCTACTAAATCAATAGAAGTTATCCTGGATGCTTGTTGCGCTGCAATGATCGAAGGTTTGGAAGAAAGAAAAGCTGAAAAGATCGACATGGAAGCAGCTGGTGAGGCTCCTGCTAACAAAGGCAAGAAGAAATCAGTAAAAGCTAGACTCGACAAGTCTGACGAAGAAGCTATCAACGCAGCTAAAGCTGCTGCTTTCATCAAGGAAGACGAAGAGGCTTAATATATAAAATGTGCCAATTTGCTAATGTGCAAGGGTATTGTTATACACTTGCATCTTGATTGGCAGATTGGCACATTTTTTTGTTTCGAAAATTATTATTCATTTAAATAAAGGAAATTATTATGGCTGTAACTATGGCTGATATTACCAAGCTGCGCAAAATGACCGGAGCTGGTATGATGGATTGCAAGAATGCATTAACAGAGGCTGATGGCGATTACGACAAGGCAATGGAGATTATCCGTAAGAAAGGACAAGCTGTTGCTGCTAAGCGTTCTGAACGTGAGGCTTCTGAAGGTTGCGTTCTGGCTAAGACTACCGGTGACTATGCCGTTGTCATTGCTTTGAAGTGTGAAACTGACTTCGTAGCTCAGAATGCTGACTTTGTGAAACTGACTCAGGATATTCTTGATCTTGCTGTGGCTAACAAATGCAAGACATTGGACGAAGTAAAAGCATTGCCGATGGGTAACGGTACTGTGCAGGATGCAGTGACTGACCGTAGCGGTATCACAGGTGAAAAAATGGAACTTGATGGTTACATGACTGTAGAAGGTGCAAGCACTGCTGTTTACAACCACATGAACAGAAATGGTCTTTGTACGATTGTTGCTTTTAACAAGAACGTTGACGAGCAGTTGGCTAAGCAAGTAGCTATGCAGATTGCTGCCATGAATCCGATCGCTATTGATGAGGATGGTGTTTCTGAAGAAGTGAAGCAAAAAGAAATCGAAGTAGCTATCGAAAAGACAAAGGCTGAACAGGTACAGAAGGCTGTAGAAGCTGCTCTGAAGAAAGCTAACATCAACCCGGCTCATGTAGACAGTGAAGACCACATGGAAAGCAACATGGCTAAAGGTTGGATTACAGCTGAAGATGTAGCGAGAGCAAAAGAAATCATTGCTACTGTTTCTGCTGAAAAGGCTGCACATCTGCCTGAACAAATGATTCAGAACATCGCTAAGGGTCGTCTGGCTAAGTTCTTGAAAGAAGTTTGCCTGCTGAACCAAGAAGATATTATGGACGCTAAGAAGACTGTAAGAGAAGTGTTGGCTGCTGCTGATCCTGAACTGAAGATTGTTGACTTCAAGCGTTTCACTTTGAAAGCTGAATAATCAGATTCAATTCTTGTTAAGTATTACTTACTTGCCAAGTCATTTTTTACATTTAAAATTCAGGAAAAGAGTTCGGTATTGTACCGGACTCTTTTTCTTTAAGGCATATTTTAGGGATAGGGACTATTTCAATGCTTTATCTATTTGCTTCATCAGCGTATCTATAGCTCCATCTTCATAGCCGGTAGTAGCTGATATTACTTTTCCTTCTTTGTCTATTAAGTAGCTTCTGGGAATCATTTTGGTGGCAAATTTACCTGTAACTTCCCGTTTGGGATCCGGGTAGAGGGGAAATGTAAACCCTTTTCTTTTATTGTATTCCGCTAATTGGTCGTCTGTATGCTCGCGACCGATTACTAACATACAGAAATCCTTGTTGTTTTTATATTTAGGCCAGAGTGTTTTCTGAACTTCAGCCAGTTCGCTTTGGCAAGGACCGCACCAGGTGGCGAAAATATTGATTAATACAACTTTCCCTTTTAGAACTGCAGAGTTTACAGTACCGTTTGCTGTTGAATGAAGGGTGAAAGCAGGCATATTGTCACCTACCTTTACAATATCCGCATCACTTTCTTGTGCGAATGACAACAGTGAGAATAGTGTTGCCGCACAGAATAATATTACTTTTCTCATTTCTTGTATTATTTAATTTAACCTCCTATGCCTTTGGTTTTAGTATATCCTTCTTTGATGAGTAGATCTATGATCTTGGTCTTGAAATCTCCTTGTACCATTATCTCTCCGTCTTTAGCTGAACCGCCTACTCCACATTTGCTTTTCAGTAACTTGCCCAGCTCTTTCAAATCATTATCCGTACCCACAAATCCGGTAATTAATGTTACCACTTTACCACCCCGGTTCTTTTTGTCAATGGAAACCCGCAGGTTTTGCTTGTCTTTGTCGAGGGTAACCTGTTCTTCATCGTTATCCATTTCATAGCCGAAGTCTGGATTCGTGGAGTACACAACGTTCAATCTATCTTTCCAATCATTATTTTTCATACTTGTTATTTTTAATCCTTTTCAAAAGTATTAAACTTATCGAAAAGAGCAAAATTTGAGTCTCTTTTCATCGTTTTGTTTAATCTCTATTAAGGTTTTCTGTTATAGGGTTGTCAGTCTCAAAAAATAATGTACTTTTGCAAAATACCAAATTTTGTAAGAAGTATGAGCACTTATATACGAAAAGAGGCGGATAAAGTGCCGGAGCCTACCTTGCGCAGACTTCCCTGGTATCTGTCCAATATAAAACTAATGAAAGAAAAAGGGGAGCAGTATGTCTCTTCTACACAAATCTCTAAGGAAATAAATATTGACGCTTCTCAAATCGCCAAGGATTTGTCATACGTCAATATCTCGGGGCGTACGAGAGTGGGATACAATATTGATGCGTTGATTGAGGTGTTAGAGAGCTTTCTTGGATTTACCAATATGCACAAAGCCTTCTTGTTTGGTGTAGGTAGCCTGGGGGCTGCTTTGCTTCGGGATTCTGGTTTGCATCATTTCGGACTGGAGATTGTGGCTGCTTTTGATGTGAATCCGGAACTGGTGGGAAAAGATCTGAATGGCATTCCTATTTTTCATTCCGATGACTTTGAAGCAAAGATGAAAGAATACGATGTAAATATCGGTGTATTGACCGTACCTATTAATATTGCTCAGGAAATTACAGATAAGATGGTAGACGGAGGCATAAAAGCCGTATGGAACTTTACTCCTTTCCGAATTCGTGTGCCTGAGAATATAGTGGTGCAGAATACGTCTCTATATGCTCATTTGGCTGTTATGTTTAACCGATTGAATTTTAACGAGAAATAATGAAGATTATTGCAGTAGGAATGAACTACGCCCAGCATAACAAAGAACTGGGACATACACAAGTAAATACGGAGCCGGTGATTTTTATGAAGCCTGATTCTGCTATTCTGAAGGATGGCAAACCGTTTTTCATTCCCGACTTTTCTAAAGAGATACATTATGAAACGGAATTGGTAGTCCGTATCAACCGATTGGGGAAAAATATCGCTCCCCGTTTTGCTAACCGCTATTATGATGCAGTGACTGTAGGTATCGACTTTACGGCTCGTGACCTTCAGCGAAAATTCCGTGAGCAGGGTAATCCTTGGGAGCTTTGCAAAGGTTTTGATTCGTCGGCTGCCATTGGAACTTTTGTTCCGGTGGAGCACTATAAGGATATTCAGAATCTTGACTTTCATTTGTTGATCGACGGACAGGAAGTGCAGCGTGGCTGTACGGCAGATATGCTTTTCAAGATAGATGATATAATCGCTTATGTCAGCCAGTTTGTAACTTTGAAAATAGGTGACTTGCTCTTTACAGGGACTCCTGTAGGTGTAGGCCCTGTTAGTATCGGACAGCGTTTGCAAGGTTATCTGGAGGAAGAAAAACTGCTGGATTTCTATATTCGTTGATCTTTTTTTATTCATTAGTACTCATTTGTTATACAAAATATGAAGATAAGAGTAGGCTTTGGTTTTGACGTACATCAGTTGGTCGAAGGACGTGAGTTATGGCTGGGTGGCATTCTTTTGGAACACACAAAAGGATTGTTAGGGCATTCGGATGCTGATGTATTATTGCATGCTGTTTGCGATGCTCTGTTGGGGGGCGGCGAATATGCGTGATATTGGCTATCATTTCCCTGATACTGCAGGAGAATTTAAAAATATAGATAGCAAGATACTGCTGAAGAAAACTGTGGAGTTGATTGCTACCAAAGGATATAAAGTGGGCAATATCGATGCAACCATTTGTGCCGAACGCCCGAAGTTAAAAGCGCACATTCCTTTGATGCAGGAGACAATGGCAACTGTTATGGGGATTGACATGGATGATATTTCCATTAAGGCGACTACTACTGAGAAACTCGGTTTTACAGGTCGTGAAGAAGGTATATCGGCTTATGCTACTGTGCTGATAGAAAAGATTTCTTAATCCCCTAAAACAAATAATTATGATTCGTCTTTTAAAAATCTACTTAACACTTGCCTTTTTATTGGTAACGACTTTTTGTATGGCTCAGAAGAGTGAACTGAAATTTAGTAAAGATGGTAAATTCAAGATTGTACAATTTACCGATGTGCATTTTAAATATGGAAATCGGGCTTCAGATATAGCTTTGGAACGTATTAATCAGGTGCTTGATGACGAACGTCCGGATTTAGTGATATTTACCGGTGATGTCGTTTATTCTGCTCCGGCGGATTCCGGAATGTTGCAGGTACTTGAACCGGTAGTTAAGCGTAAACTGCCTTTTGTGGTTACTTTTGGTAATCATGACAATGAACAGGGAATGACACGGGAACAGTTATATGATATCATCCGTAAAGTTCCCGGCAATTTATTGCCTGATCGCGGAACTGTTTTGTCACCGGATTATGTATTGACAGTGAAATCGTCTTCTAATCTAAAGAAGGATGCTGCTTTGCTTTATTGCATGGATTCTCATTCTTATTCTCCTTTGAAAGATGTGAAAGGGTATGCATGGCTTACATTCGACCAGATAAATTGGTATCGTCAACAGAGTGCGGCTTATAAAGAGCAAAACGGTGGACAACCTTTGCCGGCTCTTGCTTTTTTTCATATTCCTCTTCCTGAATACAATGAAGCTGCCCGTAGCGAAAATGCAATTCTTCGTGGAACTCGTATGGAGGAAGCCTGTGCACCTAAATTGAATACAGGAATGTTTGCAGCGATGAAAGAAGCTGGCGATGTGATGGGTATGTTTGTAGGACACGACCATGATAATGATTATGCTGTGATGTGGAAAGATATCCTTTTGGCTTACGGACGCTTTACCGGTGGAAATACGGAATATAACCATTTGCCGAATGGAGCCCGTATTATTGTATTGGATGAGGGTACCCGTACATTCACATCCTGGATTCGTCAGAAAGACGGTGTGGTGGATAAAATCTCTTATCCGGCAAGTTTTGTCAAGGACGATTGGACTAAACGTTGAGACTTGCGAACTTCACGTGGCTAAGGCGCGTGTATTTTGAACCATAGCTTTCATATTGGCGTGATACTTTCGCTGATGCGACGTAGATAATATCTCCCAGTCGGTATTCATGTTCTATCCCAGATAGAGTGCATGAAATCGCACTGGGATTTTTTGATGGAATACTCATAATGACTAAGTTTCCACTGGCATCGGTCAAAGTCAGTATTTGCTTGACAAAAAACTGTGGGGTAGTGCCGTTCACTCTTGTTTTGTATGGATCATCTTCCAATCTTACCCGAGTGACTTTTAATTTTAAGTCTGTCAGCTTTTCTCCTAATTCTCCCAGATAGCGGCTGGGTGAACGCTTCTCCCTCGACTTTCTTATCATTATGTCCAAATGTATGGAATAATAAGCTTGTGCTATTTTGACGAAACGTTCCTGTTTAGGTATTTTGGGAATGAATTTGTACGCTACCCAACTTAGGTAAGCGGGATCTATCTTGAGGATTTCATGGAGAAAATGTCCCCGGTATTTTCCGAAGAAGATAAGGTCGTCACCATTACTCTGCATTCTTTTTTCATTGTAATCTACCAGGATGATACAACGTCTCGAATAATAAAACATCGTGCTGGCCATCCGCAGGGAGTCGTTGATGTCCGGTGACAGGTCATGTATATAAAGAATGGATTGTTTTTCGGGCAGGGGAGAGTACAGCCAAAGGGAATAGTTTGGTTTCCCCGGTCGGGGCAACACCACCAGGTAGACTCCTACCTCTTTAAAAGAGGCTCTGCCCCGGTTGTACTCATTCAATTTGGCATACAATAAGGCTTGCTCGTTTTCGGAAATGCCCGGTAATCTTGGGTTAGCCATAATTGTTCTCGCTTTTGGTATATTTCAAATATAAGGATTTTCTTTCAGAAAAGCAATTTTTCTCTTTGAAATCTCGTACATTTGTATCCATGTAAATTTTCAAAATTCGAATGGAAGAACGAAATAAGAGAGTATTGGTAGGTATGAGTGGTGGCATAGACAGCACCGCTACTTGCTTGATGCTGCAAGAACAAGGATACGAGATCGTGGGAGTTACTATGCGTGTGTGGGGAGATGAACCGCAGGATGCCAGAGAGTTGGCTACACGGATGGGGATTGAACATTATGTGGCAGATGAACGTATTCCTTTTAAAGAGACCATTGTAAAAAACTTCATAGACGAATATAAGCAGGGGCGTACGCCGAATCCGTGCGTGATGTGCAATCCGTTGTTTAAGTTCCGTGTTTTGACAGAGTGGGCGGACAAGTTGAATTGTGCATGGATTGCTACCGGACATTATTCACGGTTGGAAGAGAAAAACGGATACACGTATATAGTAGCCGGAGATGATGATAAGAAAGACCAGTCGTATTTCCTTTGGAGATTGGGACAGGAAGTGCTGAAGCGTTGTATCTTTCCGTTGGGAGATTATACGAAAGTGAAAGTTCGCGAGTATCTTGCGGAGAAAGGATATGAGGCAAAGTCGAAAGAAGGGGAAAGTATGGAAGTCTGCTTTATTAAAGGAGATTATCGTGATTTTCTTCGTGAACAGTGTCCTGAACTGGATAGTGAAATCGGACCGGGATGGTTTGTCAACTCTGAAGGGGTGAAGTTGGGGCAACATAAAGGGGCGCCTTATTATACAATCGGTCAGCGTAAGGGATTGGAGATTGCTTTAGGAAAGCCGGCCTATGTATTGAAAATCAACCCGCAGAAAAATACCGTGATGCTTGGGGATGCCGACCAATTAAAAACAGAATACATGTTGGCGGAGCAGGATAAGATTGTGGATGAACAGGAACTGTTCGGATGTGAGAATCTGACAGTACGGATTCGTTATCGCAGTCGTCCTATCCCCTGCCGGATGAAAAGATTGGAAGACGGACGTCTGTTAGTACGTTTCCTCGAAACGGCTTCGGCCATTGCCCCGGGACAGTCTGCCGTGTTTTATGACGGGAGACGAGTGCTGGGAGGGGCTTTCATTGCTTCTCAAAGAGGAATCGGGTTGGTGATTATAGAAAATGAAGGATTATGATTGATTAAAAAGAAAGATAACTTATGAAGAAGTTTATAGTATTGATTCTCGCTTTAAATATGTATTTGGGTGTGTTTGCACAGTTTACTCCGGAGGATACCTTAAAATATCGAATTAGCCTGAAAGACAAGGCGGCTACAGACTATTCCTTGCAGAAACCGGAAAAGTATTTGTCTATGAAATCTATAGAGCGTCGAAAGAAACAAGGATTACCCATTGATTCCACGGATTTGCCGGTCTGTAAGAAATATGTAGATGCCATACGGAAGACAGGTGTCCATGTACTCGTTACCGGGAAGTGGGATAATTTTGTTACTGTTTCTTGCAATGATAGTACTTTGATTGACGAAATAGCAAAGTTGCCTTTTGTACGTTCCACGGAAAGAGTGTGGAAAGGTATCACACAAAGAGCCCTTCAAAGAGATTCGTTAATAAATAAACCGGTGCGTACCGATAGCCTTTACGGTCCTGCAATCACACAGGCGGCAATGAGCCGTGTCAATCTTCTGCATGATGCGGGCTTTAAGGGACAGGGAATGACTATTGCCGTAATTGATGCCGGATTCCATAATGTGGATAAGATTGATGCAATGAAAAATATCCGTATTCTTGGGGTGCGTGACTTTGTGAATCCGGAAGCGGATATTTATGCTGAAAGTAGCCATGGAATGTCTGTATTATCCTGTATGGCCATGAATCAGCCGAATGTGATGATTGGCACAGCTCCTGAAGCTTCTTATTGGTTGCTGCGTAGTGAGGACGAATATTCGGAGAATCTGGTAGAACAGGATTACTGGGCGGCAGCCATTGAGTTTGCCGATAGTGTAGGAGTGGATTTGGTGAATACATCGCTTGGATATTATTCATTTGACGATCCTGCGAAGAATTATAGATATCGTGACTTGAATGGTCATTATGCGTTGATGTCTCGTGAAGCTGCGAAGGCAGCCGATAAAGGAATGGTCGTTGTTTGCAGTGCCGGAAATTCGGGGGGCAGGTTCGTGGAAGAAAATTACCCCTCCGGGAGACGCAGAGAATATAATAACGGTAGGAGCTGTAAATAAAAGGGGGGAGCTGGCACCATTTTCTTCTGTTGGAAATACGGCTGACGGACGTGTGAAACCGGATGTAGTGGCTGTCGGTCTGAATTCGGATGTGATGGGAACAGATGGTAATCTTCGCCGTGCCAATGGAACCTCTTTCTCTTCTCCGATTATGTGTGGTATGGTAGCTTGTCTGTGGCAGGCTTGTCCGAAGCTGACAGCGAAGCAGATTATAGATTTGGTACGTCAATCGGGTGATAGAGCCGATTTCCCGGATAACATATATGGATATGGTATTCCCGATTTGTGGAAGGCTTATCTTAACTTTTCTTCCAAGGAAAAGAAATAATGTGACTGCTGTATGATAAACGCTATGAATAAGTCGAAGCAATCTGACTCCCTCTCTTTGGGAGAGGGTGGGGAGAGGCTTTCTCTTTTAGAGCTGAATGCACTCGTCCGCCGTAGTCTGGAGCAATGCCTGCCTGATGAATATTGGATACAGGCAGAGTTGAGCGATGTCCGTTCCAATACGACAGGGCATTGCTATCTGGAATTCGTGCAGAAAGATCCTCGTAGCAATAATCTCGTAGCCAAGGCACGCGGTATGATTTGGAATAATATCTACCGCTTGTTGAAACCTTATTTTGAGGAAACTACAGGGCAGTTATTTACTTCCGGCATTAAGGTGTTGGTGAAAGTAACAGTTCAGTTTCATGAACTGTACGGTTACAGTCTGACAGTGCTTGACATTGATCCTGCTTATACATTGGGAGATATGGCTCGTCGTCGCCGGGAAATATTATTACAGTTGGAAGAGGAGGGAGTGTTGACGCTGAATAAAGAGCTTGAGATACCGGTTCTTCCCCAGCGTATTGCTGTCATCTCTTCGGCTACTGCGGCCGGATATGGAGATTTCTGTCATCAGTTGCAGCATAATCCGGGCGGGTTCTTTTTCTATACGGAGCTTTTTCCGGCTTTAATGCAGGGAAATCAGGTAGAAGAATCAGTGTTGGCGGCTTTGGATCGTATTAATGCCCGCATCAATGAATTTGATGTAGTAGTCATCATTCGTGGTGGTGGAGCTACTTCCGATTTGTCCGGCTTTGATACTTATCTATTGGCAGCTGCATGTGCGCAATTTCCGTTACCTATCATTACTGGTATTGGGCATGAACGCGATGATACAGTGCTTGATTCCGTTGCTCATACCCGGGTAAAAACTCCTACGGCTGCTGCCGAACTCCTGATTCACCGGGTAGGGGAAGTTGCGGAGCATCTGGAAGAATTATCTATGCGTATTCAACAAGGAGCTTATATGCTTCTTGATCTGGAACGACGAAGGTTGGAAACTCTCCAAACCCGTATTCCCAATCTTGTTCATCGCAAACTTGCGGACGCTCGTTTTTCTTTGCTGGTAGCAAAGAAAGATTTGTCACAGGTGACGAAAGCATTAGTGGCCCGTCAATCTCACCGTCTGGAACTTTTGCAACAACGAATAGCGGACGCTTCTCCGGATAAACTCTTGAGTCGTGGATATAGTATTACAATAAAAGACGGGAAAGCGGTGACGGATGTATCTTCACTGAAGCCGGGAGACCATTTGATAACCCGGTTATCGAAAGGAGAAGTTCGATCGGTGGTAGAAAAGTAACTATCCACCAAACGTGTATTTGTAAAAACATTAATCATTAAATATCAATCATCGTGGCAGCAAAAAAAGAAACATATTCCCAAGCGATGGAACGTCTTGAAAAGATCGTTCGCCAGATAGATAACAACGAACTGGATATCGACATTTTGAGTGAGAAAATAAAAGAAGCCAATGAAATTATTGCCTTTTGCAAGGATAAACTGACAAAAGCCGACCGGGAAGTCGAAAAATTATTGCAAGAAAAGAGGCAATCTGAAGAATAAAAGTTATTTTTGCGTTTCAATGCATAGAAAATAAACTAATACATAACAATATGAAAGAAATAGACTGGGCGAATCTGTCGTTTGGATATATGAAGACAGATTACAATGTGAGAATCAATTTCCGTAATGGTGCATGGGGAGAACTGGAGGTAAGCAGTGAAGAACACCTTAATTTGCACATGGCGGCAACCTGTTTACATTATGGTCAGGAAGCCTTTGAAGGACTGAAAGCATTCCGTGGAAAAGATGGTAAAGTTCGTATTTTCCGTTTGGAAGAAAATGCTGCCCGTTTGCAATCTACTTGCCAGGGAATTCTGATGGCAGAACTTCCGACAGAACGATTCAAAGAAGCAATCTTGAAAGTGGTGAAGCTGAATGAACGCTTTATTCCTCCTTATGAAACCGGTGCTTCTCTTTACATTCGTCCGCTATTGATTGGAACAAGTGCCCAGGTAGGCGTACATCCTGCAGATGAGTATATGTTTGTAGTATTTGTAACTCCGGTAGGACCGTACTTCAAAGGTGGCTTCTCTACCAATCCGTACGTTATCATTCGTGAGTTTGACCGTGCCGCTCCTCATGGAACAGGTATTTATAAAGTGGGTGGTAACTATGCAGCCAGTCTTCGTGCTAACAAGAAAGCGCACGATTTGGGCTATTCCTGCGAGTTCTATCTTGATGCGAAAGAAAAGAAATATATCGATGAATGTGGTGCTGCCAATTTCTTCGGTATTAAGGATAATACGTATATCACTCCGAAATCATCTTCTATCTTGCCTTCTATTACCAATAAGAGTTTGATGCAGTTGGCAGAAGATATGGGTATCAAGGTAGAACGCCGTCCGATACCGGAAGAAGAACTGGAAACATTTGAGGAAGCAGGTGCTTGTGGTACTGCTGCAGTAATCAGCCCGATTCAACGTATCGATGATTTGGAAAACGGAAAATCTTATGTGATCTCTAAAGACGGTAAGCCGGGACCAATCTGTACAAAATTGTATAATAAGCTCCGTGGAATTCAGTATGGCGACGAACCGGATACGCATGGCTGGGTAACAATAGTGGAATAACTATATTTTTGAAATGACACATTTATCAATTAATATTATTCATTATGTTAAAACAAAATTCAGAATTGCGTGCGCAGGCACGTGAGGCACTTCGAGGCAAGTGGCCTATGGCAGCTGTTGCTGCACTTATTTATTCAGTTATAGCCGGCGGTTTATCAGCTATTCCTTTGATTGGAGGGTTATGCTCATTATTTGTCGGACTACCGGTTGCGTACGGTTTTACTATTGTAATGCTTGGCGTATGTAGAGGCAAAGACATTGACTTTGGCGTTTTGTTCGAAGGTTTCCAAGATTATGGACGTATTTTTGTCACTAAGTTGCTTCAGATGGTCTATACAGTTTTGTGGTCACTGTTGCTGCTTATACCGGGTATCATTAAGGCTTATTCTTATGCAATGACCGACTTTATCTTGAAAGATGAACCGGAAATGAAAAACAATGCAGCTATTGAGAAAAGTATGGCTATGATGGAAGGAAACAAGATGAAGTTGTTCATGCTTGATTTAAGCTTCATTGGCTGGGCCATCCTTTGTATCTTTACTTTTGGTATTGGATTTCTTTTCCTGCAACCGTATGTTGCTATTTCCCGTGCTGCTTTCTATGAAGATTTGAAAGCACAACAAGGCGGAAATGTGGAAGTAGACGTTGAAGTGAATGTTGAGATTTGATAAGACGAATCATTCAGCACTATAGAAGAATGGAGCATGGAGAAATCTGTGCTCCATTTCTTTTTGTCGGTTGCATCAAAATCAGTACCTTTGCGATCTAATCAGGATTGATATGGGAAAGAATAAATTAGAAAAGTTTGCCGATATGGCAAGTTATCCGCACGTATTCGAATATCCTTATTCGGCGGTAGATAATGTGCCTTTTGATATGAAGGGGAAATGGCATAAAGAGTTTTTTAAAAACGATCATCCGATTGTGCTCGAACTGGGTTGCGGACGTGGTGAGTATACCGTCGGTCTGGGTAAGATGTTTCCCGAAAAGAACTTTATAGCAGTGGATATAAAAGGCGCCCGTATGTGGACGGGAGCAACGGAGTCATTACAGGCCGGAATGAAGAATGTCGCTTTCCTGCGTACTAATATTGAAATCATCGAACGTTTTTTTGCCGAAGGCGAAGTGAGTGAAATATGGCTTACTTTCTCTGATCCGCAAATGAAGAAAGCAACCAAACGACTGACCTCTACCTATTTTATGGAACGGTATCGCAAATTCTTGCAGCCGAATGGCATTATCCACCTGAAAACGGACAGCAACTTCATGTTTACCTATACGAAATACATGATTGAGGCAAACAAACTTCCCGTTGAGTTTATGACTGAAGATTTATATCATTCTGGTCTGGTAGATAATATTCTCGGTATTAAGACCTATTATGAACAACAATGGCTGGATCGTGGTTTAGATATTAAGTATATCAAATTCCGGCTTCCGCAGGAAGGTAAACTACAAGAACCGGATGTGGAAATAGAGCTTGATCCCTATCGTAGCTATAACCGTAGCAAGCGTAGCGGATTGAATACAAGCAAATAATTCTCCAGCAGTAAATAGTAATTAAATCGTATAATTGTAAATCGTCAAATAGTAAATAAAATGACTCTCTATCCTAAATTGATATTGGATGCATTGGCAACGGTGCGTTATCCTGGTACGGGAAAGAATTTGGTGGAAGCGGAGATGGTTGCCGATAATCTTCGTATTGATGGTATGACTGTCAGCTTTTCATTGATTTTTGAGAAACCGACTGATCCGTTTATGAAATCAATGTTGAAAGCTGCGGAAACAGCTATTCATACGTATGTCTCTCCTGATGTGCAGGTAACAATCACAACAGAGAGTAAGCAAGCCGCTCGTCCGGAAGTTGGCAAGCTCCTTCCGCAAGTGAAGAATATAGTCGGTATATCTTCCGGTAAAGGTGGCGTGGGTAAGTCTACGGTGTCTGCGAACCTGGCAGTTGCTCTGGCTAAATTAGGCTATAAGGTTGGTTTGCTCGATGCAGATATTTTCGGTCCTTCCATGCCTAAGATGTTTCAGGTGGAGGATGCACGCCCCTATGCTGAACGTATAGATGGTCGTGACATGATTATTCCGGTAGAGAAATATGGAGTGAAATTATTGTCTATCGGTTTCTTTGTCGATCCGGATCAGGCAACTTTGTGGCGTGGTGGAATGGCAAGTAATGCATTGAAACAGTTGATAGCTGATGCAGCCTG
The DNA here is from genome assembly GCF_024788145.1 of Bacteroides sp. BFG-606. Lineage (NCBI taxonomy): Bacteria > Pseudomonadati > Bacteroidota > Bacteroidia > Bacteroidales > Bacteroidaceae > Bacteroides > Bacteroides sp. BFG-606. The sequence goes on from NZ_JANUIL010000001.1 coordinate 2,335,631, forward strand.
GGGAGATTTGGATTATTTCCTGATAGACCTTCCTCCCGGAACCAGTGACATTCATTTGACGGTTGTTCAAACATTAGCCATGACAGGAGCGATTGTTGTCAGCACTCCGCAAGCGGTTGCTTTGGCAGATGCTCGTAAGGGAATCAATATGTTCACCAATGATAAGGTAAATGTACCTATTCTCGGTTTGGTTGAGAATATGGCTTGGTTTACTCCCGCTGAACTTCCCGAGAATAAATACTATATCTTTGGTAAAGAAGGTGCCAAGAAACTGGCTGAAGAAATGAATGTTCCTTTGTTGGGACAGATTCCTATCGTGCAAAGCATCTGTGAAGGAGGAGATAATGGTACTCCTGTTGCGTTGGATGAAGACTCCATGACCGGACGTGCTTTCTTATCCCTGGCTGCCAGTGTCGTTCGTCAGGTAGATCGCCGGAATGTAGAGATGGCTCCAACTCAAATTGTAGAAATGCATAAATAAAGATGGTGGGGAGTTTGGAGGACTTTTGGCCTCCCACTCGTAGGATATAAAAAGGAGCTGTCTAACGAGTCCTGAATATTGAAAATCACCCACGCTATAACTATCTGTAGCGTGGGTGAAATTGTAAATGAGGGACTTGTTAGACAGCCCTTTTTCTTTATTGATTTATTAGGTTTGAATTACTTATTCATAGCCTTCATTAACTGTTCTTTCATCGTGTCTACTCCCGGAAAACCTGTTTGCTTAAAGGTGATATTACCCTCCGGATCAACAACAAAGTAGGTAGGAACTCCCTGTATGTTGAAATTGGACATCAGAAAACTCCATTGCTCATTTGTCACACGGAAATGTTCACCATGAATATCGGTAATCATATTTTCCCAAGTACCTTTGGGAGAAGTCTCGCCTGTGATGTAAAGGTAGATAATATCCATATCTTTTAATTCCTCTTTCATGGGAAGAATAGCTTTATTAGCCGTGCGGCAAGGACCACACCATGTTGCCCAGAAATCAACTAACAACGTGTGTCCCCGGAATTTAGAGATAATGGAGGGAAATAAATCCTCATTGGAGACTTGTCCGGCTTCGTTCACTGTGAATCCTGTCTTTCTTTTGTTCAATTCAATTTTCTTTATGATTTCTTTGTTCGTTTGGTTAAGCATCTCGGCATAAACCGGAGAAGAAAAAGTTTTTAATTCGGCATGCTGTTCTGTTGTTAACGGGGTGAAATTTTTGATGGATTGATACAGCTTATTAAATTTAATATTATCAAATAAGGGTCCCTGTCCTGTTCCTAGTGTCTCCTCAAGTACCTTTTGAGAATCTGGCAGGAAGCTTATCAAATAAATCGTCGATGCGTAATATTTGCCGTATAGAGCTTTAAGAGTGTTGATAGAACTGAATTCCTTTAATATGTCATAGTATCCTTTAGGAGTATCGATGCGAGTATTATAAAAATAATCGTCTGTCTGTTCCCTATTCAGTTTATTGACAGCAATATGTGCTGATTTTAGTTCTCTCTCCGTCATAGCGATTTTGCCAGTCGCATCCAGATCTACCAGGATATTTAATAGCTCTTTGCACGCATTACTGTATTGTGATTGCGCGATTTCTTTTCGAATAGATGGAAGGCGTTCAAGTACATAAGCTTTATATTCATCTGCACTTTTCCCGACAATGTCGTTGTACATATCCATGTAATAAACGCTTTTTAATATAATGTTTATATCTACTGAAGCTAATTCTTGTTGTAGGCTAGCCAGATAACCATTGAAGTATACAGGCTCTCCATACGTTTTATCTTTTCTTTGCAGATGTGCTTGTCTGCGGCAAAGTTCTTTCGTATTTATAATGAGTGATGTCTCTTCATTGGGAGCTATCAGACATTCAATCCAACCAAAAGGAAATTCCAATGCTACGCTTGTAACAGATACTACTTTTAATTCCGCCAGGAAAGTGCCGTCTTCCTTGATTTTTATGATATTCTGTTCGTTGTGGATATTCAGTGCAGGACTTTCTATGTGCATCTTCACTTGCTTTATCATCTCTTTTTGATAGTCCAGTATTTTTCCTTTAAGAGTAGCAGTTCCGTAGGCCAACTTAGGAGTCGGCAATATCGCTTTCTTATTTATTTTGTGTACGACTGCTTCTTTGGGAAGTTTCTGTTTATAGAATGCATCCTTATCCAGTTGTATGCCCCATATCTTATATGCTCCGTCAAAATCCCCTTCCGAGAAATCCAGACTGGTCACATTTTCGGGTATGGGAGGAAATAACAATTGGAATTCCGCTTCTCCTGATTCCGGCATCCAGAACTCCTTGTCTAATGTGATTCCAATTCCTCTTCGAATGGGATAGAGCATTCCATTGTTGTCTTTCAGGAAACTGCCCGTTGCTATTTTTATCCAATATTTAGGATGATAGAAAGCCTTTATATACACTGTTGTCACTGTATCACTCATGACAATTTTATCGACCTCGATACTGTTGGAGCTCCATGCTAGAAAAGGAGGACGCTCGATCACTCTGTCTTTGGCTTGTATGATGCAGGTCATGCAGCATATCAAACCAATAATCCATACGAATCTTTTCATGTGAATAATGTTTTGTTACATGAGCAAATATAAGGATCTTTTTATAACTATCCTTGTAAACAGCTGAAAAAGAAATGTTTTTTTGAGCACCGGGGAAGGATACGTTCGGCACTGGGGGAGGAGGGTGCTCCCCACCGATGAACGCCCCTTTCCTTACCGATGAGGAAAGGGAGCGGCACCGGGGAAAGAATTTACTGTAATCTGAATACGATAGGAATGGTATACTTGACAGAAACAGGCTGTCCTTTTTGCATTCCTGGTTCCCATTTAGGCATATTACCTACTACGCGTACAGCCTCTGCATCCAGTGACGGAGATACACTGCGTAAGACTTTGATATTCGACAAACTTCCGTCTTTACCAATAACCATCTGTATGATGACTCTGCCTTGCTCTTTACTTTTTTGAGCGATGACGGGATATTTGATACTTCTAGCCAGATATTGGAACAGGCCGGCTTGTCCTCCCGGAAATTTGGGCATTGCTTCTACCACGGTGAATACTTCATCCTCATTTTCTCCTTTTACACTGCCTCCCTCTGGAGTTGGATCATCTTTTGCAGCATAGCCCACCACCACTACTTCATCCATGTCGGACTGCTTTACCTCTTCCGCTTTGGGAAGCTCCGGACCAGTAAGTCTGAAAGCAACAGGAACTGTAAATTTCACGTTCACCGCTTCTCCCCTTTGTTTACCGGGTTTCCATTTAGGCATGGCGGCAATTACACGCATGGCTTCTTTGTCGAGATACGGATTGACACTTCGTTCCACTTTCGTATCGGCTATAGTTCCGTCCTTTTTAACAGTAAAGCTTACAATCACGCGTCCTTGTGCGCCGATTGCATGTGCTTCAGCCGGATATTTGACATTCTTCGACAAGTAATCCATCAGTGCCTGTGCTCCTCCCGGAAAATCTGGCATTTCTTCTACAACTTGGAAGACAACGGAATCTGGTACACTTTTGATTTGAGTTTCCGTCATTTCCTTTCCTTGCTTATCCAGTGGAAGTGTAGTTCCTTGAATTTCTTCTATAGGAAGTTCCGGAATATCCGTGGTTTCAGCTTGTATGGCAGCTTTTTCTGTTGCTTGCCCCATCATTTCTTTGGCAAATTTTTCAGTAGTACGTGCCACCATTTCGATGTTACTGACAATCATTAAGATAGCAGCCAAGGGAAGAAACATCAGATATTTTGTTCTTCCTATTTCTTTCGTTCTTCGTTTATTCATCATTTTAATACGATTTTTGAGTGGTAAAACATTGAAACTATTTGATAAATTTGCTGCAGCCTTGTGATGTGCCAGTCCCAATAAATGGTACTGGTATGATTTACTATCATGCCCCGTCTCCAATACATGGTGATCTGCCAGGTATTCGAGGTTTCCTCTGACTTCCCGTTTCATCAGCCAGATAAATGGATTGAACCAGCAAAAGATACACATTATCTCGCTGATAAGTACGTCTACCGAATGGTATTGACGGACGTGTGTCTCTTCATGAGTAATGATTTCACTGATTTCAGATTCCGTATGTGATTGTGGGTGTATGAATATCCAGTGGAAGAAAGAAAAAGGGCCGGTTTCCTTCTTTAATAGATGTACGCGTACTCCTTGTATCTTGCTTTTTGAGCATTGGAAGTGTAACCGGATGATGCTACCCAGTTGTACAAAGAAGCGTGTAGCTAGTGATAACATTCCGCTCCAATAGATAATTTTTGCGAACTGTATGATAACCTCTTGCCAGTTCATTGCAGGCTCTTGTAAAGGAGTAACTGCTTGCTCCGGAAGTATGATGGTTGCATAAAGATCTGCCATTGCCACCATTGGTTCGTGAGCTTTTATCCATCCCTGAATATTCAGCAAAGGATAAAGCAAGGAGATGGCGAAGAAACATAGCAAAGCCATCCTGCGCCAATGGAAGAAGGTGTCTTTATGAAAAAACAACCGATAGAATGCGTAGAACAGAGCTATCGCTACATTTATCTTTAGAAAATAAGCCAGTTCCGGAGTCATGGTGATGAATGTTTTCTATTAATTTTCTTTTCCTTTTTCAATGAGTTCGATAATATCTTTGAGATCATCGGTCGAAATTTTCTGGTCTTTGGCAAAGAAAGAAACCATCTCTTTGTAAGAGTTCTCAAAGTAGTTACGAACTACACCACTCATAAAATGGCGTTTATATTCATTTTCGCGAATGGCAGGAGTATATTGGTAGGTATTACCCACACGTTTCGGTGTGACATATCCTTTTCGCTCGAGGTTCTTCACGATAGATGCTACTGTGGTATAAGGAGGTGCCGGTTGCGTATACTTTGCAACAATGTCTTTTACGAAACAGCATTGTAACTCCCAAATGTAGATCATTACTTCTTCTTCTTGTATAGTTAACTTTTCCATGGAGATGTTGTTTAATTACGAATACTTCGCAAATCTACGAATATTTCGTAAACAGCCAGTAGATAGTTGGTTAATAATTGTGAATGTGTAAATTTTGCAAGAATATTTTGATTGCATTGTTGCCTGGAAATTAGTTAAGCATAAAAAAAGACCGGATAAACATTATTTTTTTCTATATAGTCACTCTTTAATAACCTTTATGCAAAAAATAGACTATCAAGGATTTTTTATATAAAATAAATGAAATATATTTGCGGCTACGAAACATACGTTAAATATGGAAGGGTGCGTTTCAATACTTTAATCAGTTACGAATAATTCCCCGCACCTCAAACAGGACTATTAACTAATAATGCCAACCAAAGGGAAGAGGGAGGCAAACTAAAAAATGAATGATATGAAAAAAGGTTTGATTTTTGTGCTATTTGCACTTGTTTCTATCGTTTCTTATTCTCAAATTTCTTGGAATGCCAAAGTGGGTATGAACATGAGTAACTACACTGGGGATATGGATACTGACATGAAGATTGGATTTAATGTAGGTGTTGGTATGGAATATCAGTTCTCTGATATGTGGTCTATCCAACCTTCTTTGATGCTTACTCAAAAAGGTGCAAAAATAAAAGAAGATGGTGAGACTATGAAGTTTAATCCTATGTATCTTGAGATTCCTGTCTTGGCAGCTGCAAGATTTGCTGTTGCTGACAATCAGAACATCGTTGTGAAAGCTGGTCCTTATTTTGCATTTGGTGTTGCCGGAAAGGTAAAAGTTGGTGATGACAAAGCTGATTTCTTTGGTGATGGTGATGATCAATTTGGTGGAAAAAGATTTGATTGTGGTATTGGTGTAGGTGTTGCTTATGAAATCGGTAAATTCTTTGTAGGTCTGGATGGTGAATTCGGCTTTACTAATGTAGTTGATTTCAAATCAGACGGGGTAAGTAATCCTAAGAACATGAACTTCTCTATTGGTGTAGGTTACAAGTTCTAAACTTATTATACTCTCTTTATAATATCTCTAAAATCCCTCGTTCTATACTCTCTTGGAACGGGGGATTTTTCTGTCTTTATATAAAAAGAAAAACGGCATATCTCCATTGAAAGGATACACCGTTAATTCTCTCTCTTGCAATTCTTACTCATTAATCACTTATCTGCTTGGATAAGTTTGCTTTCTCTTTTAATTCTTTGTATCTCTCTATTGCATGTTTGCGACTCATTAGTATTTGCCAGCGGTATACCCAACAGGTGGTCAGGAAATAAATACCAGCTTGTAGCCATAAAGCTTTATATTCAAAAGCTACTTCACTAAGAGTGGCTCCCATATTGTTGATTTTTACAAAGCCGTTAATTCCAAACGTTGAGGGGAAGATGTAGGATACATACTTCCAAAACGGAGGAATAGCTGCCCCCGGCCAGGAAATACCGGAAATAAATAACAAGGGGACTGATGTGAATACAAAAATCAGCATACACGTTTCCCGGTTGCGAATGGCAATGGAAGCTGTCATCGCAAAGAAAATACAAGCCGCAAGATAGGGGACAACGAATAATATTAATGAACCGGGTTGTCCTATTTGGTTGAGGCTAAACAATCTTGGAACTACATAAAGTACGTAGAAAGCTACCAATATATAAACCAGAAAATAACTCAATCCTTTTCCTAATACAATTCGTAACGTTCCGTTGTAATGACGGTTGATAGGTACAAGATCCCTAAATCTGTTGTTCTCACGAGCAGTTCCTGCGGCGAGACCGATGCCGAGCAATAATGTCTGTTGGATAATCAATACCAATACAGCAGGAATCAGAAAAGCGGCGAATCCGGCAGTAGGGTTGAAGATGGAAATCTCTTCATATTCTATCGGATAAGCGGTGATTTCATCCTGACGATCGGTCGTGTTTCCGCTACGTGCAATTTTGATGTCCTTGTTCATATCCAGAGAAACGGCAGTGTTGGCAAGAAGCATCGATTTATAGTATAACAATCCGCTCATATCGCAATAGATGCTGACCTGTGTCTGCTTTCCTTTTGCGATATTGTCGCTGAAATCCGAAGGGATATAAATGATACCATACGCACGCCGGTTCTTCAGCATTTGTTTGGCCTCTTCCATATCGGCACAGTAAGAGACGATTTGAATATCGGGTGTGGCATCTACCTTGCGTAGATATTCACGGCTAAGAGATGAATGCGAATCGTCTACAACAACAGCAGGAACTTCACGCACTACTTCGTTGTCATAAATGAAACTATACAACAACGGATAACCTAGTGGGACGAGTATGAAAAATATCAGTACCCCCTGGTCGCGGAAAGTTGTCTGAAACTCCCGCTTCCAGATATAAAACAGGTCATTGATGCCTTGGGCTATCTTGTCTTTTAATTTTATATCTTTCATTTAGGGTATATATTTATAGTAAACCAATGCTTCCTTCAGGCGATGAACCACAAAGAAAGGGAGCATCATAAATATTAATAGTGCCATATAGTTGGTCCATGAGTAAGCCATGCTATATCCGTTGAGCGCTTGATCGACGTAAATAAGGAAATAATGCCGCAACGGGAATAGGTTACTCAAAGCCTGTAGAACAGGGTGCATAGCCATGACCGGGAATGAAAATCCGGAAATGGAGAATGATATGACTCCCCACAGGGAGGCGAAACTTAATCCGAGTCGTAGAGTCGGCAGAGTTCCTATCATGACAATGCCACAACATTGAGATGCCAATACGAGACACAGTGTGGCGAATATCATCGGGAATATGCCGCTATTGCAAGGAAAATGCAGGAATCCATACAGGTATACATTATAAAATATACCCATAATGAAAAAGACTATTGTATGGGGAAGCAGTTTCCCAGCCAATGCAATGTAAATGGAGTTGTTGCTCATCCGTAGCCATTCGCGGGCAGTACGATCCTTGATTTCCACACCGATTGAATAAACGGTAACCATAAATATTAATAGCATGAGTACCCCCGGTATCAGTGTATTGCATAAGTATACCGAATAGTTCAGCCACGGATTATTTAGTGGGTGTGTATCAATTACGATCGGTTGCAGATAAGCCATAGCCTGATCCTCTGTCGCACCTTTGGCATACAGCATCGTCCGGGCCGCAGCTCCGGAGGTGAGTTCTCCCATCATTTTCATGTCCCTGAACAATAGAGAGCCTGCAATCAGGTATGAGTAATTGGTGTAGAAAGAGATCGTTGGCTGCCGTTGACTTTGTGCCTCTGCCGATAAACCCTTGGGGAGATAGAAGAATCCGTAGATTTTTCCCTCCTGCATGGCAATACGTGCATCTGTTACATTGCTGTAATGAGCTACAACCCCTGTCTGCGAAAAAGCATCCAGGTTGCGGACAATATTACGGGAAGTAGACGAATCATCCATGTCCACCACTCCCGCAGGCAAATCCTTGGGAAGCCCCGAATCCATTAAAGTGGTGAAGAATATATAGCAAAACAGCGGGGCGATGACCATACAGAAGAGATAGAGCGGACGTGATACCAACCGCCGGCACTCTCTTTGCATGACCTGCCACAAAGCTATATATTTCTTTTCTCTCTCTTTCATGGTCATTTACTTGTCAATGATAACAGACATACCCGGACGGAGATTTTCCACCTTTTCTACCGGAGAAGCTTTCACCTCGAATGTTTTCAGATCGAACTGTCCGGTGGTTTTGGTTGCTTTCCAAGCAGCATAAGTGCCTAAATCTTTCAGATAGTATACTTTGAGTTGGATCTTTTTATTATCCAAAGCAGGAATGACAGCCTCGAACTCCGAACCCATCGTCAGGTTCTTCAGCAGATCTTCGCGTACATTGAATGTTACCCACATATCGTTGAGTTCTGCGATATTCATGATAGGAGCACCGGTACCAACCAATTCGCCTACCTTCGGGAATATTTCAGAAACTTCCCCGGCAGCCGGAGCGATGAGATAAGTTTCCTTAATATACGATTCAACTTCGGCAACAGCTCCTTTCGCCCGGTTTACCAAAGCTTCCGCAGCCATCTTATCTTCACGTTCGGCTCCATTCTTCGCCATGGTATATTGTGCTTTGGCAGCTTTCTCTGTTGCAATACTTGCATCCCGTTGCGCAGTCACTTCATCCAGCTTCTGTGCAGGCATCACTCCCTGTTCATAGAGATTCTTGATGCGTTGGTATGATTTCTCGGCAATGGTAACGCCTGCTTGGGCTTTTTGCCACATTTCATAAGCTGCCTGGATTTGTTCCTCCCGTGCGCCTTTGATTGCTTTTTCATTTTGTGCCTGTGCAGCTGCTTCAGCAGCACGTGCCTGTTCCATTTTTGCTACCACGTCAGGAGCTTCCAAAATGGCTAGTGTATCCCCGGCATTGACACTTTGCCCTTCTTTCACGCGAAATTCCAGTATACGTCCCGGAACTTTACTTGAAACGCGATATTCGGTAACTTCAGCCTGTCCCTGTATAATTTCAGGACCTTTGCGGAGCATGAAGAAGCCAACGACTGCAACGATTGCAATAACTCCCAACAGAGTAAGGAATGCAAGCAGCATATTGCTGTTTTGTGATTTTATAGGTGCCATATTAATATGAATTTAAATGATAGTTGATAAATGATAAGTGATAGGTGATAAATGATAGTTGATAGATGATAACTGATAACTATCATTTATCAACTATCAACTATTTCAGAGTTCCCAAAGATTTCTTCAGATAGATTTCCGTCAGCTTCACATCTATTTGCGCGTCAATCTTTTCTGAATGAGCAGACAACCATGCTGTTTGTGCTTCAAGAACATTGCTGGTGGCAATCACTCCTTCTTTAAAACCAAGTGTTGCATAGCGTAGATTTTCTTCCGCTTTTTCCATGTTTTTAGAAGACATTACCAATTTCTTACCGGCTTCTTTTACCTTGAATGCGGCTTGATTGACCTGTAATTCTATTTTTTCACGAGCATCCTGAAGTTGATACTGTGCAATACGAGCTTCGGCTTTTGCCGCTCTGGTTTTATAAATACCTTCTCCCCAGTGCCATATAGGTATCTGTACCATCACTCCCACATTCCACATACCTTTGAACTTGTTTTCAAAGCTATTGAAAACCGAGGGATTGGTTACCATATAATTTCCCATCAATGCGATGGATGGAAGATGTTCTGCACGGGTTACATTTACTTTCTGTTTATAAATCTGCGTTGCCAATTCGAGGCTACGTATTTCCGGACGATTCTCATAAGCGGTGGATAGATCGAAATGAGGGTCCGTTGTCAGTAATGGAATGTCTTCCATATTTTCGTCTGCCAGTGTGATGGGAGAACTAAGATCAATGCCACATAGTTGACACAACAACATTCGCGCAAGACTCAATCCGTCTTCCACTTTAGTCAGTGTCATTTCCGCTTCATTTACCTTGACGCGTACAGACAAACCGTCTGCTTTCGTAGCTACTCCTTCATTAATCATTTTCTCTACATCGCTGTCCAGCTGTTGCAAAAGCTTTAGATAACCTTCCGCCAACTTCTTTTTGTTAACCAGCGAAATAACTTGCCAGTAGGCTTGGTCCGTACTCATGATCACTTCCTGCATACCGCCGTGATGTTGTTCTTGGGCCAACTCTTCGGCATACTTTGTAATTTTGTTGTATGCACGGATCTTCCCACCCATATATAAGGGCTGTGTCAATGTAATGGCACCTGCATAGACATTTCGGGTGTCTGTGCGGAGCGCATCCACTAAAGAGTTTCCCGCTTGATCGAGAGCGGGTAGAGCTCCACTTAAAGAAGAAATAAGTGGCGCCAAGTCTGGGTATGCTGTTACAATCTCGTGTGCGGCCTGTTGGAAAGGCACAGCCAGATTCGTTCCTAATCCTGAAAGCGCAGCTTTCTGGTCATTATTTAATAATGAAAACTCTTTCTGGTTCCTCATGTAAGCTCCCGTTGCCGAGAAATTAGGCAAATAATTTGTAAATGCAGCTTTCCGTTGATAATGAGCAGCATTTATTTTTTCATTGCTTATCAACAAATCTTTGTTGTTGGCAAGAGCTAATGCGCGGCAACTATCCAGACTTAGAAAGCTCTGCGCTTTTACTGTAAAAGTGAAACTTAACAGAAATGTCAGAAAAAAAACTTTTTTCATCGCATCTTGCATATTAATAAGGTGATACTTCTATTTTAAATAACCCTGTTCTTATGTAATTTGTTTATTAAAGTAGTCAGTTTTTTTGTACTTGTTTACTTAAACAATAATTGCATAAACAACGATGCAAATGTATATGCTTTCTGTGAGAACTCAAAACGAATTAGCTTTTTTTAGAAATATAGTGGGGTTGGATTCTGTTGAAAAGAAAGAAGGCTGTTTCTCATGACGAGGAACAGCCTTTCTTGATATATAAAGTAAGGGGATTTTAATTACAGAGCACCTACTTCTTTCAAAGCAGCGTTCGTTCCGTGAACAGCTTTTGCGCTAGCTGCGAACTTAGCTTTTTCGTCTTCGTTCAGGTTCAGTTCAACGATCTTTTCGATACCGTTCTTGCCAAGGATTACAGGAACGCCGATGCAAAGATCTGATTCGCCGTATTCACCTTCCAATAATACAGAACAAGGAACCATCTTCTTTTGGTCGTGAAGGATAGATTCAACTACGAATGCTCCCGCTGCACCCGGTGCATACCATGCAGAAGTACCCAGCAATTTAGTCAGTGTAGCACCACCTACCATTGTAGCAGCGGCAACTTCTTCCAGTTTTTCGGCAGAGATGAAGTTGGATACAGGCATACCTTTGTAAGTAGCGAAACGAGTCAAAGGAATCATAGTAGTATCACCGTGACCGCCGATAACCATACCTTCTACTTCGTTAGCGTTGCAACCGATAGCTTGAGACAAGAAATATTTGAAACGAGAGCTATCCAGAGCACCACCCATACCGATAACACGGTTTTTCGGCAAGCCCAGAGCTTTCAATGCCAAATAAGTCATTGTATCCATTGGGTTAGAGATAACAACGATGATAGCGTTAGGAGAATATTTCAACAGGTTTTCTGCTACCGATTTAACGATACCAGCGTTCACACCGATCAGTTCTTCACGAGTCATACCCGGTTTACGAGGAATACCTGAAGTAATCACAACAACGTCAGAGTTAGCAGTCTGAGTATAGTCGTTCGTGCAGCCTATCAATGTAGTGTCGAAACCCAACAATTGAGCTGTCTGCATCATATCCATTGCTTTACCTTCTGAAACGCCTTCTTTAACGTCCAGCATTACTACTTCGTCTGCTACTTCATTAAAAGCAAGTACATTTGCACATGTAGCACCTACGTTACCTGCGCCTACTACGGTTACTTTTGACATAATACTATATATTTAAAAAGTTGATAATTTGTTTTATCTTTTAGCGCGACAAAATTACAACGATAATCCTGATTAAAGAAATTTTTCCGTAATAATTTTAGTTAAAGGTCTAAGTTCTCAATAATATAATAGGTATGATAAAAAGTTTGGGTGGAAGAAGCTGTTTTTTGCATGGTTATATACAGAATGTAGCTGTGTAAGAATGTACTATTATGGCAAAATATTCATTCAGTCATTTTTTTATAATTGCTTGCCTATCCGGATTTACTTCGTTAGTTACTATTACTTCGTTCCACTATAGTGTTCCGCAAGGATAACTATAGTCTCCTTTGCGGATAACTATAGTGGAACGCAAGAGTAACTATAGTGTAACGAAGTAATAATAAGCAATGAGATTAATAATATTGGGCAAAGAAAGAAATAAAGATAGTATCTTGATGGGGAATTATTGGCAATGCCTTCCAGCTGTATGCCTGATTCATTTTTGTATGGAAAAATAAGATGCCAGTTAAAGCGACAGGGAACCTGGCAATTTTTTTAAATAATGAACGAATAAAGTCCGAAAGCTTATTATCTTTGTGCCAATCTGTTAATTGAAAGTTTAATGAACTGCTGAAAATATCGAAAATATCAAAATGAAGTTCTGGGAATCAAATTATCAATCTGTTCAGGAAGGGGATGTGCAATTTATTGCACTTTACAAATTTTACTATCAAGATTTGTATGCTTATGGAGTGAGTTTGGGATTTAATGCTGAAGATGTGAAAGATGCAATTCAGGAAGTATATCTAAAATTGTATTTCAATGAGCACCTGTGTATTGATGAGGAGAAAATAAAATTTTATTTGTTGCGTTCGGTTAGGAATCAGCTGATTGATTGGGAGCGTACAAAGAAAGATACATCTTCTATAGAAGAAGAGGAAAGGAGCTTTAAATTATCCGTATCAGTTGAAGAAAGCTTTATTTCTGATGAAGAAGACTTATTACTGAAAAAAAGGGTGAATAGAATTCTTGATTTGCTGACAGATCATCAGCGGGAAATAGTCTATTTACATTTTATAGAGGAAATGCCTTATGAAGAGATTGCGGTAATGCTGGATATGAAAATTCAAACAGTGCGCGGACAAGTCTTTAAAGCGATGGAAAAACTAAGAAAATTGGATTCAAAAGATTATTTTCTGTTTTTTCTTATCTTATACCTGCATGGCATTTCTGTTTTTAAATAGTTGAAAATGAATATTGTACACAGAGGCAGGGAACGTAAATTTATAACTCCCTGCTTTTTTATTTATTTTTTTGAGGAAAAAAGGAGATGAAAAGCATACGAATCTCGTATATATAATAAAGTAGGTCTTTAATTGAAATAAATAATGAAAGAATATTCATCATATACTACAGCTGATTTTTTGAACGATGATTTATTTCTTTTCTGGTTTTATTCCGGGGAAGGAGATTATTATAGAAAAATCATTGCCGAGTGTCCCGATCGTGAGCCGTATTTAAAAGAAGCGATGGAGAGACTGGCGACGTTGAAGTGGGAAAAAAAAGTTTTACCCCAGAAAGAAGTGGATAATGCCTGTTTGAAACTAGAGCAAGCCATTCAGAATCGGAAAATGTCTCAGCGAAAACATCGATTGTATAAGATGAGATGGTGGAGTGCTTCAGTTGCGGCAGCTATTCTTATCCTGTTTGTTTCGGTAGAGGTTATTTGGAAGAGTGCTCCGGCAATTGATTATCTAACTTTATTGCAGGTGAACGACTCTGTGTTAATGAGTGGCAAAACGCAGCTTTTTGTTGACGATCAGTTGAAAAAAACTTTTGAAAGTAACCCGGATTTGAACTATGACCAAATGGTGACAGATGTTACTGAAGGAGAACTTAATAAGTTGATTGTTTCGTATGGCAAACGTGCCCGTATCACTCTTTGCGATGGTACGAAGATATGGGCGAATGCAGGAACAGTGCTTTTGTATCCAACACATTTTGAAGATAAGAAACGTGAAATATATGTAGATGGAGAAATATATATTGATGTGACTCCTAATCCGGAGAAACCTTTTATTATTAAAACATCGGATATGGGAATAAAAGTGTTGGGAACGTCTTTCAATGTTTCGGCTTATCGGGATGACGCAGAGAAAAGTATTGTGCTGGTTACAGGTAAAGTGGAGGTAGCAGCGTCTAATGGAGAAACTGTGCGTATTTTACCCAATGACCGGTTCAGGCAATCAACTGATAAATATGTTGTAGACAAAGTGAATGTGGAAGATTATGTGTCGTGGAAGGAGGGACGATTATCGTTTAAAAACACAGAACTTAGTGGAATCCTCAAACAACTGTCCAGATATTATAATGTAAGAATTGATTATGATAAACAACAACGAATCACTTGTAGCGGAAAACTGAACTTGGATGATACGATCGAACAACTATTGAATACTATCACAGAAACGGCTCCTGTGGTAATAAGTAAGGAAAATAATGCTTATAAAGTAACAATAAAGAAAGAGTAGCCTATGATTAATATGTGAAAAACCATCCTATTAGTTTATCCTTTTAAGAGAGAAAGGATACCAACCAGTTTTATTCGTAATAGAATAGCCTTAAAATATTGAAGTATAATTTTAATTTTTAACCAGATGAATGAAAAACATCAAAAAAAGAATCACACTTGCCTAAGTGTGAGAAAGCCCTTTATATGCTTTTTTTCTAGCATTGGGTGTATTTCTGCTATCCGCTTTTCCTACTGAATTGTATGCCCAGAAGAAAACAATAACTTTGGACTATAAGGAGTTGGGATTAATGGAACTTTTTAAGAAAATAGAAGAAAAAAGTGATTATGTCTTTTTCTACTATGATGTGCTGATTGATAAAGATGTGAAGGTTTCTGCTCGCTTCAAAAACATGACAGTAGAGCAAATTCTGGATAAAGTTTTTGCTAACATGGAGCTTACCTATAGTATTAATAAAAAACAGATAACCATTAAAAAGAAGATATTGCAGGAGAAAACTAAAAAAGAAGGTCAAAGTTCCATTGTAAAAGGAGTGGTGTTCGATCAGTCTCGTGAACCGTTGCCCGGAGTTAGTATTGTAGTGCAAGGTACTAATATCGGAACTGTCAGTGATCTTAGTGGAGCTTATTCCATTCATGTGCCTTCGGATGATTCACAGATTATTTTCTCCTATATAGGTTTTGCTCCTATAACTTATTCGGCGAAAGAAGTGAATAAGCTGTCAGAAGTGGTGTTGGTTGAAGATACAAAAACAATTGATGAAGTGGTTGTGGTAGGATATACGACCCGTACACGTGAGAAATTAATCAGTTCCGTTTCGACTATAAACAATCAGGAACTGGTTAAGTCTACAGTCCCCAATCTGGAGAATGCGTTGACAGGACGTGTGTCCGGAGTCTTTTCCCGGCAGACCAGTGCCGAACCGGGTTCAGATGGTGCCGATTTGAAAATTCGCGGTTTCGGTTCTGCTTTGGTGGTAGTGGATGGTATTCCGGGAAGAAATTATAGTGATATTGATCCTTCCGAAATAGAGTCTGTTTCTGTATTGAAAGATGCATCGGCTGCTGCTGTTTATGGGATGCAGGGAGCAAATGGGGTTATTCTTGTAACGACCAAGAGAGGAGGAAAAAACAAACCGACGACATTGGATATCAATACGCGCTTTGGATTGCAAATGCCGCATAACTATCCACAGCCTGCATCAACCCCGTTGTGGCAGACATTAGTTAATGAATATTATGCTAATATGAAGTTGATTAATGATAAGAATGCGGTGATTACTCCCGCTGATATGGCTACACGTGACTATGCTTATAATACAAATTGGTATGAGGAAATGATAAAGAATGCTCCCATCACCCAGTCCAATATCAATATTTCGGGAGGCACAGATAAAGTCAGTTATTTTATTTCAGCCGGCTATTTATATCAGGGAGGTATTTGGTCAACAAATTCTACTGATAAGAATCGTTTCAATTTCCGTAGTAATCTGGATGCGGATATACTGAAAAACTTGAAGTTATCTGTCGGCGTGGGAGCTGTCATTAACAGTCTGAATTATCCGAGGTCCGCTTCGTATGAGATAGCCCGCAAAATGAAAGATATGGCTCCGAATATTCCGGTAAAGTGGCCGGGACATGACGATTATTATGCATTTGGTGGGGAAGGCACGGTGAATCCGATGGCCTTGGCGGATAAAGAAGCATCCGGATATTCCAAGAAAATAGCCAAGAATCTGAATGTGGATTTTTCTTTGGAGTATAAGGTTCCCTTTGTTGAGGGACTCTCTTTGAAGGCTACGATGGGATATACGCAATCAGATTCGTGGAATAAGAACTGGAATATGAATATCGTTTATATGGGTTATCGGGAGGATGCGCAGGAATATTACGAGAGTGCTTCTGCCTCTAATGCCAATAAAGCAAGTTTGAGTTTGGAAGATGGGTTCTCCTATAATATAACCGGACAGGGGTTTATCAATTATATCCGTTCATTTGGGAATCATAATATAAATAGTGGGCTGGTTTTTGAGTTCTCGGATGCGGAAAACCGTGCTACTGTTACGTCTCGTGGAGAATTTCCTTCTACTGTGTTGGATATGATGGCGGGTGGAATTGCTAATAAGCAAGTGACAAATAGTGAAGTTTTCCGTAAATACAGAACAGCTTCTTTCATCGGCCGTTTCTCTTACGATTATCGTTCCAGGTATTTTGTTGATTTCAACTTCCGATATGATGGTGCCCAGTATTTTGCTGATAAGTGGGGTTTTTTCCCTTCTGCCTCTGTTGGATGGATGTTGACAAACGAAGAGTTTATGAATCCTTTGAAAAAAGTATTGAATGAGTTTAAAATTCGTGCCTCTTGGGGAGAATTGGGTGATTTGTCGGCTGCCAGTCAATATTATGCTAATAATGAGCAATACTATTTTCAAAGCGGATATCAATATCCGGGTACTCCGATGAATTTTGGCGACCGCACCATTTATGGATTAAATCCCACCTTGAATCCTAATCCGGATTTTACATGGGCTACCTCGTCAATGATAAATGCGGGTGTTGATTTTAAGTTGTGGAATGGCTTACTTAGCGGATCGGCAGATGTATTCTATCGTCAGCGTAAGGGACTTCCGGCACAAAAAGGCCAATGATAATGCCGGAGCATTAGCCACTTGGTATAACTTAGATCATGACAATACCCGTGGTTTTGAGTTTTCATTAAATCATCAGCACAAAATAGGAGAAGTCAACTATTTTGTCGGAGGAAATATGTCGTGGTCCAGGACCCGGAAAGGGAATATTGAGCACGGAAGATTTACAAGCGGTTATGACGAATGGAAGTGGAACACTGAAGGACATTGGAACAACATACGTTGGGGATATAACTGCATTGGACGTTATCAGTCGTATGGAGAAATAGCCAATGCACCCATGCATAATAATTCGAATAATAACAGTGCCATATTGCCGGGTGACTTAAAGTATGAAGACTGGAATGGCGATGGCTATATTGACGACTATGACCAACGTCCTATCGGAAGAAATGCCTATCCGGAGTTGGTATATGGTATTAATCTGGGACTTTCCTGGAAGGGAGTTGATTTCTCTATGTTCTGGCAGGGAGGGGCATTGTCGGACTTCCAGATAGGTGCTTTCGATATGGATGCTTTTCAGGAAGGAGCTACCAACCTGAATACTTGGGAATATTTCGGTGATCGTTGGCATCGTGCCGATTATACCGATCCGAATTCAGAATGGATACCCGGATATTTTCCTGCAGTCCGAGATTTTACATCAGTAACAATCAATCGTTTAAGTTCTAATTTTTGGATGTGGAATGGAAGTTACATTCGTCTGAAAAATGTGGAATTGGGATATACTTTGCCACAACGAATTACGCAGAAGGCTAATATCAAACAGTTGAGGATTTATGCGAATCTTTATAACTGCCTGACTTTCTCCTCACAGAAATTCTTTGATCCCGAACAACTTGAAAGTCAGTATTCGTTTGCCAGCTATCCGCAGATCATGTCATTTAATGTCGGTATAAATCTTAAATTCTAACAGGTCATGAAAGTAAAATCTATCATATATATGGTATTGGCATTGAGCTTGTGCTACGGATGTAGCGATTGGCTTACTGTCGATTCGAAAACGATTCTTAGTGAAGAGGATATTGCTAAATATCCCGAACTGGCAGAAGCACAGTTCTTATCCAATTATGCAGAATTGCGTAAATCAATCCATTGTATCGGTGACGGAGCAATGTCGTACAGGCAACATCATCTGGATGCTTTTACCGATGATGGAGCAAGCAATATTACGTACGAGAATGGGGTTATGAGAAATAACACTCCGGGTACTGTTTTTGGAGGAGTCTTTTCTCAAAGCAAAGGTGAAATATTTGAGGCGGTATGGAATTATAAGACAATCAATATTGTGAATAAGTTTATCGCCACTTATAAGAATTCGGATAATGAGGGGGTGTTGAGTACGGTTGGTGAGGCCTATTTTATTCGTGCTTATCTGTATTTTGAGATGGTGAAACGATATGGTGGTGTGCCTTTGTATTCAAGTCCGTTGGATGATGTAAGTTCTATCAACAACCGTTCAACAGAAGAAAAATCTTGGGATTATATAAAAGATAATTTGGACTCGGCTCTTGTATTGCTTCCGAAAGTGCAGCGCATTGCATCAGAAGATCGTGACCGTGCCAATCGGTATACAGCTTTGGCATTAAAGTCAAGAGCTATGCTGTATGCGGGGACTATTGCTAAGTATGGAAAAGTCTCCAATAATAGTTTTCAGGGAATTCGTAAAGAAATGGCGAAAACATATTTGTTGGAAGCCGCAAAAGCTGCAAAGGAAATTGTAGATGATGGTAAGTATGCGCTTTCTACTGAATTTGGCGATTTGTTTAATGGAAAAGATGAAAATAATAATGAGATAATTTTCCGTTTTGCTAACGTTGCCAAGACAGGAGTAGCTGTATATGAGGATTACTGGTATCAATCTTATCGTATCAAACGGTCTAGTTACTGTGCCTTTATGGTTCCTCCTTTAGACATTGTCGAACAATTTGAAACATTAGACGGCAAGATTCAGCCATTGGACTATGCCGCTTCAAAGAATAATCCCGAAGATTTTTTTGCAAACCGTGATAAACGTTTGGATGCCACTGTTATTTATCCGGGAGGAGAGTTTTTGGGTGAACGTTTCTCTATTTATCGGAAAACACTGGTGAAAAGGGCAGATGGAACTACTGAAGAATATTCTTATGAAAAATCTGAAGATTGGATGGGAGCGGGGAAGGTGCCCGGTCACGAAAAATACATGAAAAGTGGAGCAGATGGCATTTTCTTGAATCTTTCTGCCGCAGGAACTACTAACTGGGGATTTTTTCTGAAAAAAACACTGTATGGAGTGAAGAGGTTGGATGATTATCTTATACAGGAAAACGATCAGGATGCTGTTGTTATTCGGTATGGCGAGGTTATTTTGAATTTGGCTGAAGCTGCCGTTGAACTTTCAACTTATGGAGTGAATGACTATTTAGCACTTGCCCAAGTCTCTTTTGACCAATTGCGCAGCATACATGGAGGACTGCCTGCCAAAACGATGGACTTGGAGGTTGTACGGCATGAACGCCGGATAGACTTGATGTATGAAGGATTCCGCTATTGGGATTTGAAGCGTTGGCGTATTGGGGAAGAAAAGATGCACAATAAAACGTTGAAAGCTCTTTATCCCATTCTTCATATCGATGAAACTACTTCTCCTGCCTCCGTTTATTATACGTTGGAGAAAGTAGAAGCGCCGGATTTGGCTACGAGAGTGAAATGGTTTGAGGAAAGGGACTATTATTGTCCGCTTCCTTTAAGTAAAAGCCCCGGTATCGTGCAGAATGACGGTTGGAATTGATGACCCTAAAAGAAAAGAATATGAATAGAACTAGATTATATATAAATATCAAACTGTTACTGTTAGCAGTGTTAACGCTGAATCTGTCAGGGTGTGAACTTGACGAACGTGTGGATGACTTGACCGGTGGCTACGAAGGTGCTTTTATTGACAGGCTGACTGGTGAAAAGGTTGCTACCGAATATTATGGAGCTAAATTAAAGTTACTGGATCTGGAGTATGGAAATGTAGCGGTTCCCTTGGAGTATAACACACTTCCTGAAGGAACATATCGCAATACCAAAGTATACCCTTCGCGGTATAAAGTATGGGCGAACGGACCGTTCTTTGAGTTGGATACCATTTATGGTGATATCCGTAGTTTTAAGAAAATGGACTTGATTGTTACCCCCAACGTAACATTGAAAATCAAAAAAGTGGAAATGTTGTACGGTATTACAGCGAACGTCACTTTTACTTATCAGGTAAATGACGAACGCTCCAAGAATCAGGAAATAGGACTGGTATATGGTAAAGAACAATATCCCGGACAACGTACGGCTATGAATGAAAGCGAAAGCGGTTCACACACTTACAAACGAATAAAGAAGAATTTGACAGATTTGTCTGGAGAATTCACGGAAACTCTGTTCTTAAGCCCTAACAGCACATATTATCTAAGAGCTTTGGGACGTACGGAATCAGCAGGAGATTACTGGAATTATTCAGAACAGACTGTGATTAATACGACAGATGTCGATTTGTCTTCCTTACCAATTGAAGCCACTGTTGGAGTAAGTAGTGCCACTTCAGCTGTATTGCAGTGGGCATTTCCTCCTGTTGTTGACGAGATAAAGGTTTCTTATACGGATCGGGACGGTGAAGAGGTGATGGATAAATTTAAACCTACGGATTATTCGTATGTTGCCAATTTACCCCATAATCAAAAGAGCACAATCAAAGTACAACTTCTCTCAAAAGGAGTTTCCGGTCCTGAACAGACAATTGAAATACTGACCAAGCCATTGACGGATAAATATGTACCTGCCTCAAATACCCGTCCGGAAAATGTTCCCTTCTATAATGACTCGGAATTTAAAAAGTCATTATCCGGTGAATGGGCACTGATATACGGTCCTACAATCGGTGAAGACTGGTCCACTACCGATTTACGCTTTGAATATTTTGATTGGTGGGATACGTGGTTGATAGGATTTGCTGACCGTATGCCTGCTTGTCAGGATATAGAAAACTTTAAATCATTGACTATTCAGGGAGAAATACAAACGTTGGTTGATATTTTACCTTTTGTTAATCTGGAAACACTTTCTATCATAAAGGGTAAAGGATTCTCTGTGGATAAAACTATTAATCCGAAAGTTGACCTGACAGTCTTGAAGAAACTGAAGAAACTTAACACAGTTATTATAGGACCGGATGTGCCGCTTACTAAAAAGAATTTTGATGATGCTGGGCTTACACATCTGGCGATTACCAACTAAGTGGGTAATCACACTACTCCCTTTGACAAACGAGTGTGTCTAATGGGCAACATCGGATACATTCGTTTTTAAAAAGCAATATATAAATGAAAATATAAATAATATGTGTAAGATTAAATGTTTATTTCTACTGATGTTGGTCGTATTGTGTTCTTCCTGCAAAGAAAGTACTGAAGACGAAAAAACGATGCAACAGATGGTAGAACGTCTATTCCCGAAGTATGCTTCCCAATTTAGTTTTGAACAATCAGAGAAGATTGCTAAAGATTGGTATGAAGTAGAAGCGAAAGGAGGAACGGTACAAATACGGGGAAATAACGCAAATTCTATGGCTGTAGGGTTGAATTATTATCTGAATCATTACTGCCTTACTTCTGTTTCCTGGTATGTGAATGATACGGTGGAGATGCCGGAAGTATTACCGATGCTGCCAACAAAAATAACTTCGACTGCTCGTTGTGAGAACCGTTTCTTTCTTAATTACTGTACGTTCGGTTATACAATGCCATGGTGGACATGGAAGGACTGGGAACGGTTGATTGACTGGATGGCTTTAAATGGAATCAATATGCCTTTGGCAATCACCGGGCAAGAATCCGTTTGGTATCGTGTATGGACAAAATTGGGATTGACAGATGAGGAGATACGAAACTATTTCACGGGGCCAGCTCACTTGCCTTGGCATCGTATGTCTAACCTGGATTATTGGCAGGGACCTCTGCCTAAAGAATGGTTGGATACACAAGAGGCATTGCAGAAACAAATCGTTGCCCGTGAGCGTCAATTTAATATGCGTCCCATACTTCCTGCATTTGCCGGGCATGTGCCGTCAGAACTTAAAAGAATCTATCCGGAAGCGAAGATTAGCCGGATGAGTTCTTGGGGAGGTTTTGAGGATAAATACAGAAGCCATTTCCTGGATCCGCTTGACCCGTTGTTTGCAACTATACAGAAAGAGTTTCTGGAAGAGCAAACTAAGTTGTTCGGAACAGATCATATTTATGGGGCAGACCCTTTTAATGAAGTAGCCCCTCCAAGTTGGGAGCCGGAGTTTTTAGCCAATTGTTCAAAGCATATTTATCAATCGATGGCACATGTTGATCCGGATGCTACTTGGCTACAAATGACATGGTTATTCTATATTGACCGACATCTATGGACAAATGAACGGGTAAAAGCTTTCTTGAAAGCAGTTCCACAAGATAAACTGTTGTTATTGGACTATTATTGTGAGAATACTGAAGTCTGGAAACAAACAGACCGCTATTTCGGACAGCCGTATTTATGGTGCTATTTAGGAAATTTCGGAGGAAATACAATGCTTGCTGGAAACACAAAAGAAGTGGGGAAACGAATCGAAAATGTATATGCCAATGGTGGAGAAAACTTTTCAGGACTGGGTTCTACTTTGGAGGGGTTTGATGTAAATCCTTTCATGTATGAATATGTTTTCAGTAAAGCATGGGATTGTAATCTTCCGGACTCTGTATGGATAGACCAACTGGCAGACAGACGGATTGGCTTGAAAAACCAACAAATGCGTCGGGCATGGAAATTACTTTATGACAGTGTTTATACAGTACCGGCTGCTTTGGGACAGGGAACATTGATGAATGCACGTCCTTGTTTAAAAGGAAATGGCAATTGGACGACCACACCTACGATAGCGTATTCCAATGAAACGTTGTTTGAGGTATGGGAGATGTTGCTAAAAGCCGGAGAACATCAAAATTCTGATTATGAGTATGATGTTGTTAATATCGGAAGGCAAGTGCTGGGAAATTATTTCAGGAAGCTTCGCGATGAATTTGCGGAAGCTTATTCCCGGAAGCAATTACCGTTGCTGGAGCAAAAAGGAGCTGAAATGAAACAACTACTGCGTGATGTTGATACTTTGTTAAGTACACAATCTTCTTTTTTGTTGGGAAAATGGATTGGAGACGCCCGTTCATTGGGTACGGACGAAGCTTCTAAAAACTATTACGAAGAGAATGCCCGTAATATCGTTTCAACCTGGGGAGATAAGGACCAGAGTTTAAACGATTACGCCAATCGTACTTGGGGAGGTTTGGTCTCGGGATATTATACGCCTCGTTGGGAAATGTTTATAGATGAAGTTGTCCGCTCTGTTTCTAACAAGCAACCGTTTAATGCTGATGCTTTTCATCAAAGAGTGACACAGTTTGAAATCGACTGGGTAAAGTCGCACGAACGTTATTCTTCCGAGCCAGTTGGTAATGCTGTCGAGATTGCGACTTTATTGATGAATAAATACAAGGATTCAATTATAAAAGAAAAACACAATGAGAATAATTAGTTATATTGCAAGTGTAATCATCACTTTTTCTGTATTGGCTATCATGAGCGGATGCAAAGATTCGGAAGTTGTTGATGACGGATTTCGTACAACAATGGCTAAAGCCTCTGATGTAAAATTAAATAAGGTTGCCTATTGGCCTGGAGATCCTGTAAATTGCTCTTTTACTTTGAAAAATGAAACGAACTATCCGATGGATATTCGTGAAGTAAAAGTGGTAATTCAGAATCTGGATGATGGCGGGTGTATATTGACTGAAAAGTCCGTTGCTTCCCATATTCAAATAGAATCGGGGCAATCTGTTCCTGTGGATGCCGGAACACTGTATATTCTTCCGGCTGCATTAAAACCTTCTTCCTTCTGTGCAGTCAAGTTCCTTTTGGATTTTGAAGATGGGATAACCACCACAATTGACGGAACATATTTCAGGGCTGTTAATGAGCACTCGCTGTTGACTTACGATATTCAGAAAATAGATTATCAGGGACTTCCAGTTTATCGTCAGATAGGAGATATGAGTGCCGGGTTCGGTGTATTAAAGACAATGGTTGCTTTCGATCAGGGAATGGCTGCCACTATGGAGGAGGCTCCGCAGGGTGGTACTTATCCGGTTGCGCCTACTCCGGAGTTTTTGCAACGTTCCGTTCGCAAAACTGTTGAGCTTTACAATTCGGAGATTGGAACTTCCACAAAAATAAAGAGAGTGGTGATCGGAACAGGGATTGCATCCGTTTCTTACTTTGCAACAATGATGGGGGCCGCCTACTTGCCTATTCATTATCTGGTATCGGCTAATTCAGCTTCCGAAGTACAAGCTATACTCGATTATTCCAATCAAAATGGATATGCATCTTATGCTACATTGGGTTATGATGGTTCTATGCCCGGAGTGGGAGTGGCTTGGATAAAATTATTGGATTTGCCGGAAGAATATAAGCAATTTATAAAAGATCATCAGGTGGAAGAAGTCTATATTTATGGAGTAGGTCAGGAAGGGCATGGTGAATCTTATTCTCGAAGAGTCTTGACGCAGGGCACAATTTCCAATGAATATGCACCAGGTTCTTTATATATATTGTATACCAACTTTGGTTCGGATGCCGATATTGACGCATTGAAACATCGGTTGTACGATTATAATCAGTTGAAGTTGGGCGAAGGACAATATATATCTGATTGGGAAAGTGGCATTGTTAATGATCAGATAACCAATATATCCGGCGCTGCGCAAGCGATGGCAAGTGTGAAAGCCTATACAATTGAGACTGATGACATGATGGCCTTGTATAATATATCTTCTTTCTTAACGCTCCAATATATAAAAAAGAACCAGAGCAAGTTGCAGGCACCTTTTGTAAATGGAGTTATTTTTAACGAGTATCTTACTAATCACCCTCAATATGAAGCGTTTGTAGGATGTATACCTTTATTATACTGGCAATTTAATTCGGCGGCTTCTACCGTAGAACGTATTGATGGCTATCTGAAGCCTGCTATTGCCGGATATTTCCCAGATGTTGCCGATCATCTGCATGAGGGATATTTCTATCTGAATTCTAATATGAGACGTTATGAATTTTATGATGAGTTGATAGCAAGAGGCGTTTCTTCGGAAAATATTAGAATTAGACAGAGTGTAGATAAATGGAATCCGGAAGATGATGGAGAAACGGAAGAGTATTTGGGACACGTTAATCATAAAATAGGCTCGGCTGAAGAGTTTGCCTATGATATAATTGAACGTATTGGGGTTCAGAAGTATCGGGATATGGTTAAGTCGATGGAGTACTTGACATTGGAGGAACTTCGTACTATTTGTGCACAGGTTGGAAATATGAGATTAGTAGAACATTGATATAACACTAAGTTTAAGATTTAGATTAACGAAATGAATATAAAACAATTGATGGTAACTTTCTTCATTGCACTTTTGGCAGGAGGAGAGATTGGAGCTCATGTACTAACGGATAAATTTGTTTATTCGCAAGGGGAGAAGGTCGTATTTTCTTTTGATGGGAAGTCAGAAAATAAAACGATTATACTGAAATATTTGTCTAAGGAAGGGGAACCGGTTCTTGCGGAGATTAGCGGAGAGCCATTTGTTTGGGAAGTCCCTTTAGAATTTACGCCTGCAGCCGTAGGTATTTATCAAAAGGAGGAGGGGCAGTTGACATATTCTTCTTATTTTAGGGTGGTAACTCCGGGAATGTTGACTACCTATCAGATCGCTAGAGAGGAATATAAAGGGTTGAATGTATTTATGCTTGATGGTGGGATGAGTGCGGAATATGCTGTCCAAAAGTCTTTGGCTAATCTGACGGCAGGTGTGAGTCATACCTGGTTGATAGGCCCGGGAGGAGGTCCTAAACCGGTATGGGGGACACCTGATTTCCTTCAGCAATCCGTTCGACATACAGTGAATTTATATAATGAACATTTGGGTAAGTCGAAGAAACTTAAAACTGTGATAATATCTACGGGAGTACCGACGGTACCTTATCTTTCCGCAGCTATGGAGGCCCCTGTGTTACCGTTGCATTTTTTGGTTTCTGTCAATTCTACCAAAGAAGTATCTTCCATATTAGAATATTCCTCGCAAACTGGAGTTCCCTGTTATGCTACATTGGGATATGATGCTTCTATGGATGATGTCGGAGTTGCTTGGATAAAATTGTTGGCTTTGCCTGATGAATACCGGAAGTTTATAATAGAGCATGAAGTAGAAAACGTAATTATCGCAGGCATAGGGGAGGACGTGAAAAGTGAATCTTATTGCCGGAAAATAAGTAAAACAGGAGTGGATAGTCAGGAGTATGCAAACGGTTCTCTTTATATCTTATATACTCAATCTGGTTCAGAGCATGATATCCATACAATATCAAGAAATATTGTGGACTATAATATGTTATCTCTTGAAAAAGGTAAGGACTTGGCCGATTGGGAGAGCGGTGTTGTTAACAGACAAATTGATAATATATCAAAAGGTATTCGTGAACATACTCCGGCACAAGTCTATTCTTTGATTGCTACTCACGATATGATGGATATGTATAATCTCGGTGCAAACATGGGTATGTACTTTATGTATAAGAATCGGAATCAAACAAAGGTTTCCGTACAAGGGACTTATTTAAATGAGTATTTAATATCACAACCTTTGTATGAATTGACTCAAGGATATATTCCATTATTGTTTTGGCAGTTTGTCCCTCCTGTATCAACGATCGATAGGATAAAACGTGATCTACAGAAAGTGGTGGATGCTTATGAGAAAGGTGTTCTTTTGGAGAATAAAACCGTACATGTGAATGCACGCGTCGGGAAAGAAGAATTGCTGCAGGAACTGAAGAAAAGGGGATTTCGGTTTGTTACTAAGCGCAAAGATAATGTGGAAGAATTGTGGGATTTATCAGATGGGATAAATTCTCCTTGTGAAGAAGTCGTACAGAATATCGTAGAACAGATTGGAGCTCGGAGATATAAGGAATTGTGCAAAAATGCTTTATATTTGGATTTGGATGATCTCAAGCAATTGGTAGAAGATGTGCCGGGATTAACCTTTCAGTCTCTTTGATAAAAGGGCGGAAGGAATGTGATTCAATCTCTATAGACTTAATTATGTCTCTTAACCTGACTGGGTTGATAAACTAATTAGTTAAAATTATATGGATTAGCAGGGAGTTATAAAAAAACTCTCTGCTTTTATACTTGACTTCTGTTGCGAAATGATTACTTTTGCGCACGTTATCAATTCACAACTGAAACTATGAGTAAAAAAAGCCTTCTTATTGCGGCCGTGGCTATCTTGGTGATAGCTATTATTGGTATTACTTATTTATTGTTTACCGAAAAACAAGCTAACCGGGAGTTAGTGCAGGAATTCCAATTAGACAAGGAAGATCTGGAAAACGAATATGCCCGTTTTGCACAACAATATGATGAGTTAAAGATGACGATTTCTAATGACTCTTTATCTCAATTACTGGAACAGGAACAATTGAAAACTCAACGTCTATTGGAGGAACTTCGTACTGTGAAGAGCTCGAATGCGACAGAGATTCGTCGTTTAAAGAAAGAATTGGCTACTTTGCGTAAGGTAATGGTTGGCTATATCAATCAGATCGACTCTTTGAATAAACTGACTGCACAGCAGAAACAGGTCATAGCTGAAGTGACTCAAAAGTATAATCAGGCTTCACGACAGATCGATAACCTTTCTGAAGAAAAGAAGAATCTGAATAAAAAGGTGACGTTAGCCGCACAACTCGATGCAACTAATATTCGTATCGAACCACGCAATAAACGTGGCAAAGCTGCAAAGAAAGTGAAAGACGTGGTGAAGCTGGCTATCAGTTTCACGGTCGTGAAGAATATAACCGCTGAAAACGGTGAACGTACCATCTATATACGTATTACCAAACCCGATAATGATGTACTGACCAAGAGTGCATCCAATACTTTCCCTTATGAAAACCGTACATTGGTTTATTCAATTAAGAAGTATATTGAATATAATGGAGAAGAACAGAATATCAATGTGTTTTGGGATGTAGAAGAGTTTCTATATGCCGGAAATTATCGGGTAGATATTTTTGAAGGCGGGAACCTGATAGGTTCGCAGTCGTTTACATTAAATTAATATCGGGGTATTTTTCTCTCTACCGATATTTTAATTTCCTTCTATATTAACTAATCCGATGGTCTGTTTTTAATATTTCTTCGGGTAACAGTTGTTCTTTTATGGATGAACTGGAGAAAGAACTGCATAAATAATTGCAATAATATACAGAAAATAGGGCGAGCGTAGCATGAATTTGCATATAATATGCCGCTTTTTAATCATAGAAGCCTTCATTGGATTAAAACCAACGAGATGTCCCTCACCGAGGAAGGATAAGTTCCTCGGTGAGGGACAACTCTTTTCTCGGTGAGGAACTCATATAGGAAGGATTGGAAACTGTTTTTTTCTCTAGTTTGTATGCGAATAAAGATAAGGAGAAACTGATAAAATGAATGACTCTTGTCTATAAAAGAATGATTTGTAAATGCAATCAGGGTATTTTAATCTTATCGGGTAAATATAGGGGAAAATAATGTCAATGTGATTTCTGAAGATAGTAAATCCCGGCCTTTTTTGTCTTTAGTTGGAATCCTATACCCAAATTGTTGCATTCTCAACAGCTTGAATGTCCCTTTTTTTAGAAGTTCTATTTTTAAGTACCGTATAGTTGAATCAGGCGATGAGGAATAACGGTTGTATAATGTAAACTGCTTACCGTCTTCCATCAGCTCCCCACATCATCTTGCTGCGGAGTGTATCGAAAAAAATGTGATTAAAACGTTTCACCACCTTTACACTGTAATCTGCCCGGCGAATGGTTAGTTGAGTCGTTTCTTTGCAGGTTTCGCTCCTCCCGTCAATGGCGACGAGGAAGTTGTGACTTCTGCTTTCTACATCTAATGTAATCTCCCAATCATCCCGAATAACGATAGGGCGGACGTTGAGACTATGCGGAGCTACCGGAGTGATGACAACCGTGTTGGAATGGGGAACCATAATCGGACCACCTACACTCAAAGAATAGGCTGTGGAGCCGGTAGGAGTCGCAATTACCAGCCCGTCAGCCTGATAAGTATTCAGATACGCACCATTAATAGCTGTTCGGATACTAATCATTGATGAACTGTCCCGTTTAAGAATGGCAATTTCGTTGAGGGCATACGGAGAATCTTGAAGATGTTTGTCGTTGCAGATCAACTGAAGTACACTTCGTTCCTCTACACTATATCTTCCGGCTTGGATTTCATCGAATGTTTCCTCCATTTCTTCCGGTGAAATATCAGCTAGAAACCCTAGACGTCCTGTGTTAATTCCCAGAATAGGGATCCCTTTTCTTCCTACGCGGCGGGCAGCTTTCAGAAATGTTCCGTCGCCTCCGATACTGATTACCATATCGGCAGTAAAATCATCACCATCAAATAATAGATCTGCTTCAATATCCATATTTTCTGAAACTAGGAATTGGTAAAATTCCCTGCACATACCAATCTCTGCTCCCTGTTTCTTTAAAAGTTTAAACAAGGTGACAGCATGAGAAGACTTTTTAGCCTGATAAGTATTTCCGAAAATGGCAAATTTCATAAGCAACATCATTAGTTCAGGATGCAAATTTGGCATTTTTTCTTGGATTTCTACTTTAAATAACCAAAAAAGAGTAGAGAATGCGTTTCGTATTATTAGGCAACTAATAATAATATTTGTATTTTTGCGGCAAATATAACGTAGAACTATGACTAAATTAAGTGTAAACATAAACAAGATTGCTACACTAAGAAATGCTCGCGGGGGAAATGTGCCCGATGTAGTAAAGGTGGCGCTTGATTGTGAATCTTTTGGTGCTGATGGTATCACCGTTCATCCCCGTCCTGACGAGCGTCACATTCGTCGTTCGGATGTATATGATTTGCGTCCTCTGTTGCGGACAGAATTCAATATTGAAGGTTATCCGTCCCCGGAATTTATTGACTTAGTGTTGAAAGTAAAACCTCATCAGGTTACTTTAGTTCCCGATGATCCTTCACAGATCACCTCCAATTCCGGTTGGGATACGAAAGCAAATCTGGAATTTCTGACTGAAGTTCTCGATCAATTTAACAGTGCCGGCATCCGTACTTCCGTTTTTGTAGCGGCTGATCCTGGAATGGTGGAATATGCGGCAAAAGCAGGGGCGG
Source organism: Bacteroides sp. BFG-606 (assembly GCF_024788145.1). Taxonomy (NCBI): domain Bacteria; kingdom Pseudomonadati; phylum Bacteroidota; class Bacteroidia; order Bacteroidales; family Bacteroidaceae; genus Bacteroides; species Bacteroides sp. BFG-606. The sequence goes on from NZ_JANUIL010000001.1 coordinate 2,366,407, forward strand.
ATCGTGTCGAACTGTATACAGAACCTTATGCAACAAACTATCCTAAGAATCCGGAAGCGGCCATCGCTCCTTTTATCGAAGCTGCGAAGACTGCCCGTAAACTGGGGATCGGATTGAACGCCGGTCATGATTTAAGTCTGGTGAATTTAAATTATTTCTATAAAAACATTCCTTGGGTGGATGAAGTGTCTATCGGACATGCGTTGATTAGCGATGCACTGTATCTGGGACTCGAACGTACCATTCAGGAATATAAAAACTGTCTACGCTCATGAATGCAATGATCTTGTTAGCCCAAGGGGCTATGAATATGGCCGACTCACTGGCTACTGCCAACCCCGTGCTGACGGAGGTAAACACTCCTGAAATGAACATGCTTGATATGGCTGTCAAGGGTGGATGGATTATGATTGTGCTGGGCGTACTGTCGGTTGTCTGCTTCTATATCCTGTTTGAACGTAACTATATGATTCGCAAGGCAGGAAAAGAGGACCCCATGTTTATGGAACGGATTAAAGACTATATTCATAGTGGAGAGATCAAAGCGGCTATTAACTATTGCCGCACGATGAATACTCCTTCGGCACGTATGATAGAAAAAGGAATCAGCCGTTTGGGACGTCCTATTAACGATGTGCAGGTAGCTATTGAGAATGTGGGTAATATTGAAGTTGCAAAGCTGGAAAAAGGACTGACTGTGATGGCAACTATTTCCGGAGGCGCTCCGATGCTCGGATTTCTCGGTACGGTGACCGGTATGGTACGTGCTTTCTACGAAATGGCGAATGCCGGAAGCGGAAACATTGATATCACTTTGCTTTCCGGAGGTATCTATGAAGCTATGATTACAACGGTCGGTGGTCTGATTGTCGGTATCATCGCTATGTTTGCCTACAATTATCTGGTGATGCTGGTAGACCGTGTGGTAAATAAAATGGAATCTCGTACAATGGAGTTCATGGACTTGTTGAACGAGCCTGCAAAATAATTGGCAGATGGGATTAAAAAGAAGAAATAGAGTATCGCCCAATTTCAGCATGGCCTCCATGACGGACGTCATTTTCCTGTTGCTGATATTCTTTATGATAACCTCTACGGTGGTGTCGCCCAATGCCATCAAGGTATTGTTGCCTCAAGGCAAGCAGCAGACTTCGGCCAAACCGCTGACAAGAGTGGTTATCGATAAGGACTTGAATTTCTATGCCGCTTTCGGCAATGAAAAAGAGCAGCCGGTGGCGCTGAACGATCTGACCTCTTTTTTGCAGAGTTGTGCAGAGAAGGAACCGGAAATGTATGTGGCATTGTATGCGGATGAATCGGTACCTTACCGTGAGATTGTAAGGGTATTGAACATTGCAAACGAGAATCATTTTAAGATGGTGCTGGCTACCCGCCCGCCTGAAAAAAATAAGAAACAATGGACAGAAGAAAAAAGGGTGAATACATAGGAGCGCTCGGTGCACTATTGGTGCATGTGGCAGTGATTGCTCTTTTGATTCTGGTGAGCTTTACTGTCCCCCAACCGGATGAAGATGCAGGTGGAGTGCCCGTGATGCTGGGGAATGTGGACGCAGCGAGCGGTTTTGATGATCCTTCTCTGGTAGATGTGGATATTATGGATGAAGATGCGGCAGCACCGCCTGCAGAAACAGAACCGCAACTTCCTTCGGAACAGGATTTACTGACACAGACTGAAGAGGAAACGGTCACTTTGAAACCTAAAGCGGAAGAACCGAAAAAAGAAACGGTGAAACCTAAAGAGGTGGTCAAGCCGAAAGAGCCGGTGAAGAAGCCGGAAAAAACGGAAGCGGAAAAAGCTGCGGAGGCGAAACGACTGGCGGAGGAAAAAGCGGAACGTGAACGTAAAGCTGCCGAAGAGGCTGCTAAAAAGAGGGTGGCCGGTGCGTTCGGAAAAGGAGCGCAAATGACAGGTAATAAAGGAACAGCAGATAGTGGCACGGGAACCGAAGGTAGCAAAGAAGGTAATTCTTCTACCGGAGCGAAGACCGGAACTGGTGGTTATGGAACATTTGACCTTGGCGGACGTTCTTTAGGTACGGGTAGTTTGCCGAAGCCTGTATATAACGTGCAGGAAGAAGGACGTGTAGTGGTGAATATCACCGTGAATCCCGCAGGACAAGTAGTGTCGACCAGCATTAGCCCTCAAACGAACACTGTAAACTCTGCTTTACGTAAAGCAGCGGAGGATGCAGCTAAGAAAGCCCGTTTTAATACGATCGATGGAGTGAATAACCAGACAGGGACAATCACCTATTATTTTAACTTGAGATAGTATCATTAACCAAATATATTAAGCATTATGGGAACTGTATACGCTTTTTTTGCAGATGGTTTTGAAGAAATTGAAGCCTTTACTGCTATTGACACGTTGAGACGTGCCGGACTGAATGTAGAAATCGTATCCGTTACACCGGATGAAATTGTAGTGGGAGCACATGATGTATCTGTTCTTTGCGATATCAATTTCGAGAATTGCGATTTCTTCGATGCTGAACTTTTGTTGTTGCCGGGAGGAATGCCGGGAGCTGCTACACTTGACAAGCACGAAGGATTGCGTAAATTGATTCTTGATTTTGCTGCAAAAGGTAAACCTATTGCTGCCATTTGTGCTGCTCCGATGGTGTTGGGTAAACTGGGGCTGCTGAAAGGAAAGAAGGCTACCTGTTATCCGAGTTTCGAACAATATCTGGATGGCGCCGAATGTGTAAATGCACATGTCGTACGTGATGGAAACATCATTACGGGGATGGGACCAGGTGCTGCTATGGAATTTGCCTTGGCAATCGTTGATCTGTTGGCAGGTAAAGAAAAAGTAGGCGAACTGGTAGAAGCGATGTGCGTTAAACGCTAAACCGCCCATGAAGAAATATGTAATCATTGTCGCCGGTGGAAAGGGCTTGCGAATGGGAAGTGATCTCCCCAAACAATTCCTTCCCATGGGTGATAAACCTGTGTTGATGCATACCCTGGAAGTCTTCAGGAGATATGACGAGACACTTCAAATCATATTGGTGCTTCCGCAGGAGCAACAAAGTTTCTGGAAGCAACTTTGTGATAAACATCATTTTACGGTGAAACATGTCCTTGCGGAAGGAGGTGAAACACGTTTCCATTCCGTAAAGAATGGGCTGGCATTGGTGCAAGAGCCGGGATTGGTGGGGGTGCATGATGGAGTACGCCCGTTTGTATCAGTGGAAGTGATTCGCCGTTGTTATGAGTTGGCAGAGGTGCAGAAAGCCGTGATTCCTGTGGTGGATGTAGTAGAGACACTTCGCCATTTGACAGATGCCGGAAGTGAAACAGTCAGCCGGATGGATTACAAACTGGTGCAAACGCCGCAAGTGTTCGATGTAGAGTTGCTGAAACAAGCCTACGCACAGGAATTTACCCCCTTCTTTACAGATGATGCTTCTGTTGTGGAAGCGATGGGAATGCCCGTTTATCTGGCAGAAGGCAACCGTGAAAATATAAAAATAACAACTCCTTTCGATTTAAAAGTGGGGAGTGCTCTTTTATAAATGTTTGATTTAGCCACACGCGACATAAAATTTATCTCCGGTGTAGGCCCTCAAAAAGCCGCTGTATTAAATAAGGAGTTGGAAATCTACTCCTTGCACGATTTAATTTATTATTTCCCTTATAAATATATTGACCGGAGCCGCATCTATTACATTCATGAAATAGATGGCAATATGCCGTATATTCAGTTGAAAGGAGAAATCCTCGGTTTTGAGACTATTGGTGAAGGACGGCAACGCCGTCTGACAGCGCATTTCTCGGATGGCACAGGAGTCGTTGATTTGGTGTGGTTTCAAGGCATAAAGTATATCTTGGGAAAGTATAAACTTCACGAGGAATATATCATCTTTGGCAAACCGACTGTTTTCAACGGACGTATCAATGTGGCGCATCCCGATATAGATAAACCGGATGATTTGAAACTTTCCTCGGTGGGACTGCAACCTTATTACAGTACGACGGAGAAGATGAAACGCAGTTTCCTCAACTCTCACGCGATTGAGAAGATGATGGCAACGGTGATTCAGCAGATACAGGAACCTCTGCCTGAAACACTTTCTCCCAAGTTGCTGACGGAGCATCATTTGATGCCTTTGACGGAAGCGCTCCGGAATATCCACTTCCCGACCAATCCCGATGTCCTTCGTCGGGCACAATACCGTCTTAAATTTGAAGAACTGTTTTATGTTCAGTTAAACATTCTCCGATATGCCAAAGACAGGCAGAAAAGGTATCGTGGATACATCTTTGAAAGAGTGGGAGATGTGTTCAATACATTTTATGCAAAGAATCTTCCTTTCCAACTGACGGGGGCGCAGAAACGGGTATTGAAAGAGATACGGAACGATGTCGGCAGTGGCAGGCAGATGAATCGTCTTTTGCAGGGAGATGTAGGAAGCGGAAAAACACTGGTTGCCTTGATGAGTATGTTGCTGGCATTGGATAATGGCTATCAGGCTTGTATGATGGCACCTACCGAAATCCTGGCAAACCAGCACTACGAAACCATCAAGGAATTGCTTTTTGGCATGGACATTCGTGTTGAGCTACTGACAGGTTCTATTAAAGGAAAAAGGAGAGAAGCGATTCTGACCGGATTGCTGACCGGAGATGTGCAGATATTAATAGGAACCCATGCCGTTATTGAAGATACTGTCAATTTCTCCTCTTTAGGTTTCGTTGTGATTGACGAACAACATCGTTTTGGCGTGGCTCAGCGTGCCCGTCTTTGGAGTAAGAATGTTCAACCTCCGCATGTACTTGTAATGACTGCCACTCCCATTCCCCGTACGTTGGCGATGACCTTGTATGGCGACTTGGACGTGTCTGTGATTGATGAACTTCCTCCCGGAAGAAAACCGATTACTACCATCCATCAATTCGACAATCGCCGGGAAAGCATGTATCGTTCGGTGCGTAAGCAGATCGACGAAGGACGTCAGGTTTATATTGTCTATCCGCTGATTAAAGAGAGCGAAAAGATTGATTTGAAGAATCTTGAAGAAGGATATCAGCATATTCTGGAAGAGTTTCCGAAGTGTACGGTTTGCAAAGTGCATGGCAAAATGAAGCCTGCCGAGAAAGACGAACAAATGCAACTTTTTGTTTCGGGTAAAGCACAGATCATGGTAGCTACCACCGTCATCGAAGTGGGAGTGAACGTTCCGAATGCTTCGGTGATGATTATAGAAAATGCAGAACGTTTCGGGTTATCGCAGTTACATCAGTTGCGCGGCCGGGTGGGGCGTGGAGCAGAACAGTCTTATTGTATTCTGGTGACGAATTACAAGTTGACGGAGGACACCCGGAAGCGATTGGAAATCATGGTGCGCACCAATGATGGCTTTGAAATAGCAGAAGCCGATTTGAAATTGCGTGGTCCCGGTGATCTTGAAGGTACACAGCAAAGTGGCATTGCTTTCGATTTGAAGATTGCGGATATTGTCCGCGACGGGCAACTGTTGCAATACGTTCGTGCTATAGCTGAAAGTATTGTAGAACAAGACCCTGCAGCACAAAGTCCGGAGAACGAAATCTTATGGCGACAGCTTAAAGCCTTACGGAAAACGAATGTTAACTGGGCTGCCATAAGTTGAAAAACGGTTAAACATGCAGTTTATTTGCGTAAATGTGTTGCAAAACATATTTCGTCTCTATCCTCCCTATTTATAGGAGTTTAACGCCCTGATTGCCCCTTCTTTCCGTACTAAGCATCTGAAAAATAGTTAATAACTCCCTTGCCTTTTCATAGGAAAATACTATCTTTGGAGGAATTTTTTTAGTAAATGTATTGTTTAACCATTTGTAAAGTCGAGTATTATGCTTGAAAAAACGCTGGTCATTTTAAAACCGTGTACCCTTCAACGGGGATTGGTTGGTGAGATTACTCACCGCTTTGAACGTAAAGGATTGCGGTTGGCCGGCATGAAGATGGTGCAACTGACTGATGAATTGTTAAGCGAACATTATGCCCACCTTAGCGGCAAACCTTTCTTTCAGCGTGTGAAAGATTCGATGATGACAGCTCCTGTCATTGTTTGTTGTTTCGAAGGTGTGGATGCTATTCAAACAGTCCGTACGTTGGCGGGACCGACTAATGGACGTTTGGCTGCCCCAGGCACCATTCGTGGGGATTACAGTATGAGCTTTCAAGAGAATATAGTTCATACATCCGATTCTCCGGAGACCGCAGCTATTGAATTAACGAGATTTTTTAAACCGGAAGAAATATTCGATTACAAGCAGGCAACATTTGACTACCTGTACGCAAACGACGAATATTAATTGAATTGACAAAGAACGAATGAATTTTAGCATTATTAAAACAGGATTGGTCGCTGTTGCGGCTATGGTCAGTCTGAGCTCTTTCTCGCAAGACCTGATTGCCCGCCAAGCACCGATAGACAAGAAATTAAAATCAGTAGACTCTTTGGCCTTGCAGAAGCAAATCCGCGCCGAACAGTCCGAATATCCCGCCCTAAGTCTTTATCCAAACTGGAACAACCAGTATGTGCATGCTTACGGAAATGCTATTATCCCTGAAACGTATACAATTGACCTGACTGGTTTCCATATGCCAACTCCGAGTACTAAAATTACTTCGCCTTTCGGGCCTCGTTGGAGAAGAATGCATAATGGCCTTGACTTGAAGGTTAATATCGGTGATACAATCGTTGCTGCTTTTGACGGTAAAGTGCGTGTAGTGAAGTATGAGCGCAGAGGTTATGGTAAGTACGTTGTTATCCGTCATGATAATGGATTGGAAACTGTATACGGACACTTGTCTAAACAATTGGTTGAAGATAATCAGCTGGTGAAAGCCGGTGAACCGATTGGTCTGGGTGGTAACACCGGACGTTCTACTGGTTCGCATCTTCATTTCGAAACCCGCTTCCTGGGAATTGCCATTAATCCGATTTATATGTTCGACTTCCCGAAACAGGATATCGTTGCCGATACTTATACGTTCCGCAAAGCAAAAGGCGTGAATCGTGCAGGTTCTCATGACACTCAGGTGGCTGACGGTGCTATCCGTTATCACAAGGTGAAGAGTGGCGATACATTGTCCCGCATTGCTAAGTTACGCGGCGTATCAGTCAGCACGCTTTGCAAACTGAACCGCATCAAACCAACCACGACTTTGCGTATCGGACAGGTTTTGCGTTGTTCATAAAATAGATAGCTTATAAAACAGTAATACAATATCTTTAGAAGAGGGCACTTTAATATAATTTAGAGTGCCCTCTTTCTGTTTTTACTTAATTATTGTTACCTTTGCGCACTATTTGGAAGAAGATGAAAGATACCAAGCAACAATTTGAACATGTCATCGCCTTGTGCCGTGACTTATTTTCCAAGAAGCTGCACGATTACGGGCCTGCATGGCGTATCCTGCGTCCGGCTTCGGTGACTGACCAGATTTTTATTAAAGCCAATCGGATTCGTAGTATTGAGACCAAAGGAGTGACCTTGATTGACGAGGGAATCCGTGCAGAGTTTATTGCGATTGTCAATTATGGCATTGTCGGACTCATCCAGTTGGAGCTGGGGTATGCCGAATCTGCCGACATCAGCAATGAAGAAGCGATGGCTTTATACGATAAGTATGCAAAAGAGGCATTAGACCTGATGCTTGCCAAAAACCATGATTATGATGAAGCCTGGCGGAGCATGCGTGTCAGCTCTTACACAGACTTGATCTTGATGAAGATTTACCGTACCAAGCAGATTGAGAGCCTGGCCGGCAACACATTGGTGTCAGAGGGAATTGATGCCAATTATATGGATATGATTAATTACTCTGTTTTCGGACTGATTAAGATAGAATTTGAAGGATAAGAACTTACATATCATTCAGGAGGTAGTGGCGAATATGTGTCGCTTTCTTTTGGCGGCATCGTTCATCTTTTCCGGATTTGTAAAGGCAGTTGATCCACTGGGGTTCCAGTATAAGATACAGGATTATCTGACCGCATTCGGAATGGATTCCTGGTTTCCTTCATTCTTCCCTTTATTGGGAGGCATCACTTTATCAGCTATTGAGTTTTTTATCGGTATCTCCTTATTCTTTGCTACCAGAAGAACCTTGGCTACTTCATTGGCTTTGATGCTGATGATTTTCATGACACCACTGACTTTGTATCTTGCCATCTTTGATCCGGTTTCGGATTGTGGCTGTTTTGGAGATGCCTGGGTGTTGACAAACTGGGAGACATTCGGGAAGAATATAGTTCTGCTGTTTGCAGCAATGATGGCTTTCCGTCACAGAAGGATGCTGATTCGTTTTATCAGTGTGAAGATGGAATGGTTGGTTTCTCTCTATACGCTGTTTTTTGTGTTTACTTTGTCATTCTATTGTCTGGACCGTCTGCCTGTTTTAGATTTTCGTCCTTACAAGATCGGAAAGAATATTCTGGAAGGGATGACAATGCCCGAAGGAGCGAAACCGAGTGTATATGAAAGCATCTTTATCTTGGAAAAGAACGGAGAGAAGAAAGAATTTACGTTGGATAACTATCCGGATAGTACCTGGACATTTATCGACACGCGGACAGTCTTAAAGGAAAAAGGATATGAACCGGCTATTCACGATTTCTCTATGATTGATCTGAATACGGGTGAGGATATAACAGACGATGTATTGACGGATATAGGATACACCTTCCTGTTGGTTGCCCATCGGATTGAAGAGGCGGATGATAGTAACATTGATTTGATTAATGAGATATATGACTATTCGGTGGAGCATGGCTATAAGTTTTACTGCCTCACTTCTTCACCGGAAGAGCAGATCGAATTGTGGAAGGACAAGACGGGAGCCGAATATCCTTTCTGTCAGATGGATGATATTACATTAAAGACGATGGTTCGTTCCAATCCGGGATTGATACTGATTAAGAACGGAACAATTCTGAATAAATGGAGCGATGAGGATATACCGGATGAATATGTGCTGACGGACAAGCTGGAAAATCTGCCGTTAGGAAAGCAGAAAGTGAGCAGTGATACTCATACGGTGGGATATGTATTCTTATGGTTTGTTATTCCGTTGTTGTTAGTGCTCGGAGTGGATGTTTTGGTCGTTCGCCGCAGAGAACGGAAAAACGCGAAGCGGAAGCAACGAGAGGAAGAGGTGAAAAACAAAGAAATGGAAATAAAGAACCAAGGAATAGAAGAACGAGAATAAGAAATGAATGATAACGATCGACCCTCTGTAACGAACACTAATTTCAATCGTTCAATCGTCAATCGTCCAATCGTAAATTTATTAACCCTTTAAAATAAAAAACAAAATGAGAAAGAACATTGTTGCAGGAAACTGGAAAATGAACAAAACCCTTCAAGAGGGTATCGCTTTGGCTAAAGAACTGAACGAAGCATTGGCTAACGAAAAGCCTAACTGTGATGTAATCATCTGTACTCCGTTTATCCACCTGGCTTCTGTTACTCCGTTGGTAGACGCTGCAAAGATCGGTGTAGGTGCTGAAAACTGTGCAGACAAAGCATCAGGTGCATATACAGGTGAAGTTTCAGCTGAAATGGTTGCTTCTACAGGTGCAAAATATGTAATTCTGGGACACTCTGAACGTCGTGCATACTACGGTGAAACAGTTGCTATCCTGGAAGAAAAAGTAAAATTGGCTTTGGCTAACGGCCTGACTCCGATTTTCTGTATCGGTGAAGTGTTGGAAGAACGCGAAGCTAACAAGCAGAACGAAGTGGTAGCTGCACAGATGGAATCTGTATTCTCTCTGTCTGCTGAAGACTTCTCTAAGATTGTATTGGCTTACGAACCGGTTTGGGCTATCGGTACAGGTAAAACTGCTTCTCCTGAACAAGCACAGGAAATCCATGCTTTCATCCGTTCTATCGTAGCTGACAAGTATGGTAAAGAAATCGCAGACAATACTTCTATCCTTTACGGTGGTAGCTGTAAACCTTCTAACGCTAAAGAACTGTTCGCTAACCCGGACGTTGATGGTGGTTTGATTGGTGGTGCTGCTTTGAAAGTATCTGATTTCAAAGGTATCATTGATGCCTTCAACGCATAATTAAAACTTTTTCAGGCACGGATTTCACGGATTACACGGTGTTTTTGTCTATGAAATCTTAAAAACCGTATAGTCCGCGTAATCCGTGCCTAAATACTGTTTATTAAATGAAGAAAATAGCCTTACTTACTTTGTTGCTGGCTTTGGCAAGTGTTGGCATACAAGCGCAAAGTATTATCAAGAGTCTGGAACGTAACATTCCGGGGCAAGGAAAGGTGACTATCCATCAAGACCCCCGCATTGAGGCTCTCATAGGTATGGAACGTCCTGCAACAGGTGAACAGAAAGTAATAAAGACTTCCGGGTTCAGAATTCAGGCGTATGCCGGTAACAATACTCGTCAGGCGAAGAATGATGCTTATCATGTGGCATCACGTGTGAAAGAGTATTTTCCTGAATTGACGGTATATACTTCGTTCAATCCACCTCGTTGGCTTTGTCGTGTAGGTGATTTCCGTAGCATTGAAGAAGCGGACGCAATGATGCGTCGGTTGAAAGCTACCGGTGTGTTCAAAGAGGTTTCTATTGTAAGAGACCAGATCAATATCCCTTTATAATTGTATCATGTTAGAAAAAGAAGAAATTGTTTCTCCGAATCTGGAGGAGTTGAAGAGTCATTATCGTAGTATTATAACTTTGTTGGGTGAAGATGCCGAAAGGGAAGGGTTATTAAAAACTCCGGAACGGGTGGCTAAGGCAATGTTAAGCTTGACGAAAGGGTATCATATGGATCCTCATGAAGTGCTTCGTTCCGCTAAATTCCAGGAAGAATATAGTCAGATGGTGATTGTGAAAGATATCGATTTCTTCTCTCTTTGCGAACATCATATGTTGCCGTTCTACGGAAAGGCGCATGTGGCTTATATTCCTAACGGCTATATCACGGGGTTGAGTAAGATTGCCCGTGTAGTCGATATATTCTCTCATCGTCTGCAAGTGCAGGAACGCATGACACTGCAAATCAAAGAGTGCATTCAGGAAACCCTGAATCCACTGGGTGTAATGGTAGTGGTGGAAGCCAAACACATGTGCATGCAGATGCGTGGTGTAGAAAAACAAAACTCTATTACTACTACTTCTGACTTTACCGGAGCTTTCAATCAGGCAAAGACTCGTGAAGAGTTTATGAATCTGATTCAACACGGAACTTTGTAGAGAAGACCTCTAAAAAATGCGATTTTGTTCCAGCACCGGGGAACGTAGGCTTCGGCATCAATGAAGAGGGTGTGCGGCACCGGTGAAGGCATGGCTTCGCACCGATGAAGATTTATCGCAGAACAACCCGGTCTCCCAAGCGTTTTGCCATGATGCTTTGTACGGTTCTCAACTCATTATAGCGTTGCATAAGTGAGTCACATTTCTCATTATCATGGGCAAGAGCAGGATCTTGTAGGGCATAAAGCATGTGTTTTAATTCCTCTGTTACGATTGCATACTTGAAGTTAATCATTAACATCGGAACCAGTTCATAGAGCCGTTCTTCATCCGTCACGATCTTTTGGGACTTGGAGTGATATTTACTAAGCTGATAACGCACATTAATCAAGTCTACACTCAATTTACTGATTACCGGATCAGGATGTGCCAGGAAATAACGTTCGGCAATGAAGTTGGCATCGTGCATGTGTGCGGCAGCTTCCGATAACATTTGGCGGTGCAGCGGATTATGGAAGGCCAATTCATCCTCTTTCAGATCATTAACCACATATTCTATGACGGTTACCGGAATTTCATTTCCTTCTTCATCGGTCAGGTTACACATGATTTTCTCTCCATAACGAACTACCGCCTGTAATATCAGCCGTTCGAATTTGTAGAATTCCTGCCCTTCCTTTCCTTCCTGTGGAATAAAGGAAGCATAGCTGTCTTCCTGCAGAGCAGGAGGAACATCTGTATATCCGCCATCCACTTCAGGAGGCAACGGGATATCTCCATTAGGTATTGGAACATCTTCAGGAGGTGTGCTACCCTGTGACATCATAGCTGTTCTTTCAGCCATCCGGCGTTCCCGTTCCGTTTGCTCGGCTCGCTTTTCCGCTTGAGTTTCCCGCCTCTTGGCAACTTCCGATACAAGCAGTTTGTCTTCTACATGAAGTAGTTGGGCACATTCTTTGATATAGACATCTCTAACAATCGCTTCCGGAATGACAGAGATACTTTGCACCAGGTTACCAATCAGTTCCGCACGCTTGATAGGGTCTTTTCCTGCATCCTCCAGCAATAAGTTCGTTTTGAAGCGGATAAAGTCCGTTTCATGTTCCGAGATGAAGGCTTGAAACTCCGTAGAGTTATGTTTACGGGCAAAAGAGTCCGGGTCGTCCCCATCGGGAAGAAGACAGACTTTGATATTCATCCCTTCCTCCAATAACATATCAATTCCCCGGATAGAAGCCTTGATACCTGCTGCGTCACCGTCATAAAGCACCGTCATATTGTTGGTGAACCGATGGATCATACGGATTTGTCCTGGCGTGAGGGCTGTTCCCGAAGAAGCAACCACATTCTCTATGCCGGATTGATGCATGGAGATCACATCCGTGTAACCTTCAACTAGAAAGCAGCGGTCTTGCTTTACAATAGCCTGTTTGGCGAAATATATACCGTATAATTCGTTGCTTTTGTGGTAAATTTCCGATTCGGGCGAATTGACGTATTTAACTTTAACCCCTTTCGTTGCACTGGCAAGTACACGTCCGCCAAAAGCCACCACTTTGCCGGAAAGCGTGTGGACAGGAAAGATAACACGTCCCCAAAAACGATCCCGTAACCGGTGGTCATCCGTTTCATAACAAAGTCCGGTCTTTACCAGATACTCTTTCTTATATCCTTTTTGGATTGCTTCTTTGGAAAATGCATCATGACTTTCGGTGCAGTAGCCTAACTGGAATTTCTCAATAATGTCATCGCGAAAGCCACGATTACGGAAATAGGCCATACCGATGCTACGGCCGTCTATATGATTCTTTAGTATATTCTGGAAATAATCGCGTGCAAAGTTATTGACAATAAACAGACTTTCACGTTCGCTTTGCACAAACTTCTCCTCGTCACTTAATTCCCGTTCCTTGATTTCGATATTATATTTCTTGGCAAGGTACTTCAATGCTTCCGGATAAGACATCTGCTCGTGCTCCATAATGAAATGCACGGCATTTCCACCTTTTCCACAAGCAAAACACTTGCATAATCCTTTGGCGGGAGAGACATAAAAAGAAGGGGTTTTATCACTGTGGAACGGACACAAACCGACGTAATTGACACCACGTTTGCGCAGGGTGACAAAATCTGAAACGACATCTATAATTTGTGCCGCATCTAATATCCGGTCTATGGTAATTTGATCTATCATTCTTTCTCCTGTGAATCCGTTTTTGCGGATACAAAGGTACACATAAAAAAATCCCCTGCAAAGAACTTTTTTGCAGGGGATCGTTAAATCTTGGCACCGGTATTGATTATTTAATCTTTTCCCGAATCTTCGTCAGATACTTTTTCATACCTTCCGCATCCTTGTTTTCGATGATTTCGAGAAGGTTTTTCAACTCTGTCCGGATATTAGTCACTTGTCCCGGAGTGCGTGGGTTGAACAGAATTTCCTGAAGCAGGTAATCATCTTCGCTTAGCAGCCCTTTGGCGATTGCCATGTGCTTTTTGAACGTAGTTCCCGGGGCTTCCTGATGTTTCATTACGGCAGCAAATACGAAAGTCGATACGAACGGAATAGAAAGCGAGTAGGCTACTGTTTCGTCGTGCTCATCGAATGTATATTCGAAGATGTTCAAACGCAATGTCTGATAGAGGTCTTTGAAGAATATTTTTCCCAGGTGGTCGCCTTCACTGATGATGATGGCATTTTCGCTGCTTAGATTGCTAAGACTTGCGAAAGTCGGGCCAAACATAGGGTGACTGGAAACGTAACGGAAACCACTCTCTTCGTAGAACTTCTTTAGTCCGGTTTTTACAGAGGCAATGTCACTAATGATGCAGTCTTTCGGTAGTACAGGCAGTATTTTGCGAAAGGCATCCAACGTGTACTTTACTGTAGCGGCATTAATAACCAATTCCGGCTCAAATTCCTTAATTTCCTCCAATGTGGTGAAACGATACGTGTTATAGACGAAACGCAACTGGTGCGGGTTGACGTCGAACACGGCCGTCTCGTGTTGAAAGCTCAAAATATCAGTAAAGAAGGAGCCCATTTTACCGGCTCCAAGGATTAATATTCTCATAATGTTTATTATTTAGTGAGAGTGTGTCAAAACGCAGATTAACACAAATTATTGCAGAAATAATTTTATAAGTCGTTGATTAATATATCAATATAATTGAACTAATCTGCGATAATTTGCGTTAATCTGCGTTTTATTATTCATTATGACACACCTTCACTCTAACTACTTATTAATAATTTCCATCTGTTGACGAACTGATTCTTCGTGGATGGCTTCGAAAATCTTCTTCATAAACTCGCTGTCCATACCGCATTGTTCGCCCTGCGCGCCACGTTTTTCCAGAATCTCATTGTAACGTCCGGCTTGAAGAACTGTGATTCCGTGCTCTTTTTTGTAAGTACCGATTTCACGTGCCACACGCATTCTTTTTGCTAATTCCTGAATGATATTGTCGTCACATTCGTCAATCTGTTTACGGAGCTGTGCCAGACTTTCGGTAGATTGTGTTTCCGTACGGATTACCAACAGATTGAGGATATAGTCGAGTACGTCCGGAGTAACCTGTTGAGAAGCATCGCTCCATGCGCAATCCGGGTTGCAGTGGCTTTCTATAATCAGACCGTCGAAATTCAAGTCCATAGCCTGTTGGCAAAGCGGTGCAACTAACTCACGTTTTCCACCGATATGGCTCGGATCACAGAAAATCGGAAGATTAGGGATGCGACGGCGCAGTTCGATAGGAATATGCCATTGGGGAAGATTCCGGTAGAGCTTTTTGTCATAACTGCTGAAACCGCGATGGATAGCACCCAGACGCTTCAATCCTGCGTTATTGATGCGTTCCAGCGCTCCGATCCACAATTCGAGATCCGGATTCACCGGGTTCTTGACTAACACAGGGATATCAACACCTTTCAGTGCGTCAGCGATTTCCTGTACGGCGAAAGGATTGGCAGTGGTGCGTGCACCTACCCAAAGAATATCGATTCCCGCTTTCAGACATTCGTAAACGTGTTTGGCTGTCGCTACCTCCGTAGAAACATACATTCCAGTTTCTTTCTTCACCTCTTTCAACCAGGCAAGACCTTCTACACCGATACCTTCGAAACCTCCCGGTTTGGTACGCGGCTTCCAGATTCCGGCACGATATATTTTCTGTCCTTTAGCAGCCAGTTGTTTGGCTGTATCCATTACTTGTTCTTCCGTTTCTGCGCTACATGGGCCGGCAATGACAATTGGTCTTTTAGCCTCAATGCCCGGTAATAAAATTGATTCGAGTTCCATATTCTTATTTGTTTTTTATTCTTTTAATAACTTGTTTTTATTGAACTTATTCTGTCTCATCTTGCTGTCGTCCTCTCTTTGGAAGAGGTTAGATTCTTTTAATTCTTTCCAGTGCTTCCGCCAGCTTATTGTCCTTGCAACAAAGTGAGATACGAATATACCTTGCTCCGTTACTGCCGAAGATAAATCCCGGAGTGATAAACACTCTTGCTTCATGCAGCACCTTTTCTGTCAGTTCCTCTACATCCTTGCAGGAAGCAGGAATCTTCCCCCAGAGGAACATGCCTACTTGTTTCTCATCGTAGGTGCATCCCAATGCTTTCATGATCTCACCGGCAAGATGACGACGGTTGCGGTAATTCTTATTATTACCTTCATACCAGTCTGTTTCAGCCTCAAGGGCGGTAGCTGCAGCCAGTTGCATGGCACGGAACATACCGCTGTCGATATTGCTTTTCACCTTCAATATCCATTGTACGAATTCAGCATTCGATGCCAGCATACCAATACGCCAGCCCGGCATATTGTGGCTCTTACTCATAGAATTGAACTCGATGCAACAGTCTTTGGCTCCCGGTACACTTAGGATACTGATAGGCTTTTCGTTCAGAATGAAGCTGTATGGATTATCATTCACAATTACGATATTCTTGCGACGGGCAAAATCAACGAGACGTTCATAGATTTCCGGAGTTGCATTGGCTCCCGTCGGCATGTTGGGATAATTGGTCCACATCAGTTTTACGCGACTAAGATCCATTTTTTCCAGTGCCTCGAAGTCAGGCATCCAGCCATCCTCTTCTTTCAGGTCGTAGTTGATAACTTCCGCTCCGAGTATTTTACTCAAAGATGTATAGGTCGGGTATCCCGGATTCGGGACTAGCACCTGCTCACCCGGATTGACGAATGCCAGCGTAACATGGAGAATTCCTTCTTTCGAGCCGATTAAAGGCTGTATCTCCGTATTCGGATTCAGTTCCACTCCATACCAGCGTTGATACCAGGCAGCGAAGCCTTTGCGTAGTTCGGGGATACCTACATACGGTTGATAACCGTGTCCGTTGGGATCATGAGCATTGTTGCACAATGTTTCGATGGTTTCCCTTGAGGGAGGCATATCAGGACTTCCGATACCGAGGCTGATAACATCCTTTCCCTCTGCATTCATCTGTGCTACCTCTTTTAGCTTCTTTGAGAAGTAGTATTCGCTAACACTTGCCAATCTGTCGGCAGGAGCGATTTTATACGTTTGACTTTCCTTCTGCATATTCGCCTAATAATTTAAGTTCTTTGGTTAATGGAGTGATTGCAGCAATAGACTGCTTGTATCTTAGATAATCGTTGAAAGCTACATCTACGTAAAACTGGTATTCCCATTCCCGTCCGATGATAGGCAACGATTGAATTTTGGTCAGATTGATATTATAGAACGATAGAATGGATAAAACCTGTGACAGGCTGCCTTCCGTGTGTGGAAGAGTGAATACGATACTTGCCTTGTTGGTTGCATTGGCATGATGTTGGCGGAGTTCGTCTACTTGCCAGGGATCGGCAACAACCAAAAAACGGGTGAAGTTGTGCTTGTTCGTTTCAATACCTTCCTGAAGGACTTTCATGTCGTAACGTTCAGCTGCTGCTTTGGAGCAGATGGCAGCGTGTCCTTTCAGATTTTCATTCTTGATGATTTCTGCGCTGCGGGCCGTATCTTCACCTTCCACCACTTTCAACTGCGGATGTTGATTCAGAAATTCGCGACACTGCATCAGGGCGATAGGGTGGGAGTTGACTTCTGTCAGATCTTCCCAGTTCTCATCGGGGAGACAGACAAAGCTGTGCGAGATGCGCAGTTTGTATTCACCGATAATCTGTGTGCCGCTTTGTCTCAACAATTCATTGTTGTGCAACAAACTTCCCGCAATCGTATTCTCGATGGCTAGCATTCCGATAACCTGGCTGTCTTTCCGTATCGAAGTAAACACGTCTTCGAAGTTGGCACAACAGATTAACTCTATTTCTTCTCCCTCGAAGTACTTGTGTGCGGCGATATCATGATATGAGCCGAGTGTTCCTTGAATTGCTATCTTTTTCATTGTTCTAAATATATTATATAAAAAAATCCCGCGTCCATATTGGAGCGGGATTCATATGATTGATTTCTCTATTCAGTCCTTAAGCATCACTGTCACTTGATACATACAAACTCCCGCTCTACTTTGTTGCTAAAGTAAAAGTAAAAAAAGAAGTAATATGCATAAGTAAATGATTTCATTCGAATCTTTATTTTTTTGCTTTGGTTTTTAATTCTGGGGCAAAAGTAATAATTTTCTGTTAGATGCAAACAAAAAACGATACTTTTTTTGTTTTCTTGCTTAAAATACATGAAAAGGATACTTAAAAGATGCCGGGAAGTGCTTCAGGCTTTGGTCCCAGGTTCTTGAATTCTCCGTTCAGGTTAGCTTCATCCTTCGGATTCAGTTCCAGAGATTTCTTCATGTCCTCTACAGAACCGTCCTTATCACCATTCAGTAATTTAGCACGTCCACGTTCTTTGTAGGCTTCTGCAAAGTTCGGATTCAGCTCGATGGCTTCATCAAACAGGCCGATGGCTTCCGTCAGTTTTTTCTGGTTGATATAAAGTTGCCCTAAATAAAGGTATGCCTGTTCGTTGAACGGGTTTATTTCCGTCACCAGTTTGTAATCTTCTTCTGCCTCTTCGTCCTTGCCGTCTGCTTCTTTTACTTTTCCGCGCAGGAGCATGGCGGTCTCTTCTTCCGGATTTTGAGCGAGCACAGCATCTATATCCTCCATCATTTCTTTATACTGTTTCAGGTTCATCAAAGCTTCCGCGCGTAACAGGCGAGCTTCAATGAAATCATCTTTCAAAGTGATTGCTTTGGTGAGATGGGCAATAGTCATCAGGTCGTCATCCTGTCCCTTGCGGGCCTTCCCTAACAGATAATGAGCCACGGCATTTCCTTCTTCGATGGCAATCGCTTTATTGGCAGCTTCTTCCATTGCCTGATAATCTTCTTGGATGAAGCATACATTGGCCAGTGTCAGGAAAGTACTTGTGACATCAGGTTCCATAGCAGCCATCTTTTCCAATAATTCGCGGGCCTTTGCCGTTTCCCCCATCTGGATATAGAGTTGGCTAAGATAGCCCATTGTTTCAAACTCTTCCTTGATGGCAAGAGCTTCAATAAAACATTTTACTGCATAATCCGGACGTCCCATGCGTTGCGCACGTAAACCGTCGTATTTGAAGATCTCGAAATTTTTCTGATCGTTTTTCTGTTTTTCACTTTCCGGAGTTTCCGACTTACCGGAGAAGAAAGATTTAAAAAAGTTCGGCATGGTGTGTTATTTTTGAGTTACCTTGCAAAGGTAGTAACTTATTTTGAAATATGTATCATTCCATCCTGCATCTTCCATTCGCCTTCCTCCAATAAATATTGGATGACTTCGCTGATGCTCTCTTTCTCCGCTTCTATCTTATCGGCTATTTCTACCGGTGTCAGCGGTTTCTGGGTAAGTAATTCTGATATTTTCTTTTTCAGTTCCTCGAAATCGAAAGAATTCTCGGTCAGGGCACCAGTTGCACGGTGACTAAGACAAACATCGCATTGTCCGCAGTTGTGCTCGTTCTTCTCTCCGAAGTAACGGAGCAGCATCCGGCTCCGGCACACATTCTCCGAAGTGACATACTCTTCCATCGCTTTGATGCGGGCTTCAT
The DNA here is from genome assembly GCF_024788145.1 of Bacteroides sp. BFG-606. NCBI lineage: Bacteria > Pseudomonadati > Bacteroidota > Bacteroidia > Bacteroidales > Bacteroidaceae > Bacteroides > Bacteroides sp. BFG-606. The sequence goes on from NZ_JANUIL010000001.1 coordinate 2,385,687, forward strand.
ACCGGGCTTTGCGTTCTTCGTAGACGGAAGGAGGAATATGCACAAAACGAAGTTCCTGCCGTTCGCGGGTGTATATAATATAAGGTGTCTTTTTGTGCGGAATGTAATCCACGATACGACGTTTGGTAAGCGTGACCAGTATATTGTAAATTTGTTCACGGGCCAGTCCGGTACGTATGGACAGGGTTGCTTCGCTGATATAGGCATAGTCGGTGAATACTCCGGTGTAAGAGCGGAGAATCGTCTGTATCAGTGCTTCGGCTTCCGTTCCCATTTCCCGCAATTTGTATAGTTCGTCCCGACGAATCGTGAAAAGAATACGGGAGGCATTATCCTGTTCGTCCGTATATTCCAGATAACCGGCTTGAGTCAGTATTTTCAGCGCACTGTCCACCGGAACCGGGAAGTATTTGAACTTCCGGCAAAACTCTTCCAGATTAAATTCGCGGACACATTGGAAACCGTCGCCCATTGCCATCTGATAGTAATACTGCAGATGTTCGTAGACACTGAGAATATACTCTTTGTCGGGAAAAGTATCCACAACGCGCCTGTGCAGCGTCGTTCTGTCCGTTTTGGTGTATAAGATCACAGCATACGCTTTTTCACCGTCTCTTCCTGCACGACCGGCCTCCTGGAAGTAAGCTTCGAGAGAGTCGGGGAGATCGAGATGCAATACGATGCGCACGTCGGGTTTATCAATTCCCATTCCAAAGGCGTTTGTCGCTACCATTACACGAACTTCTCCGCTTTGCCAGCGTTTTTGCCGGAGGTCTTTTACGGCATTATCCAGTCCGGCGTGATAGAAGTCGGCGGTAATATCTTCGTTTACCAGTAACTCGGTGATTTCTTTGGTGCGTCGTCTGTTGCGGACATAGATAATGGCACTGCCGGGTATCTTTCGTAAGATATGCAACAGCTCTTGAGTTTTGTTATCCGTTTGCCGGACGATATATGCCAGGTTTTTCCGTTCGAAACTCATGCGGAAAACATTCTCTTCACGGAACTCCAAACGGGCTTGAATATCCTTCACTACTTCCGGAGTGGCGGTGGCTGTAAGTGCCAGTACCGGAATTCCCGGTAGCAATGTCCGTATTTCGGCAATTTTCAGGTAAGCAGGGCGGAAGTCATATCCCCATTGTGAGATACAGTGACTTTCGTCGACCGTAATCATGGAGACTTTCATTGATCGCAGTTTGGCACGGAATATGTCCGTGTCCAGACGTTCCGGAGAAATATAGAGGAATTTATAATTACCGAAGATGCAATTTTCAAGAGCAGTGAGAATCTCCTGCCGTGTCATGCCTGAATAGACGGCAAGCGCCTTGATGCCGCGTTTACGCAGGTTTTGCACCTGATCTTTCATCAGGGCGATGAGAGGAGTAATGACAATGCAAATCCCTTCCTGGGCGAGAGCAGGCACTTGAAAAGTGATGGACTTACCGCCTCCGGTCGGCATAAGTCCCAGTGTATCTTTGCCTTCGCCGATACTGGTGATGATCTCCTCCTGCAAGTCGCGGAAGGAGTCATATCCCCAATATTGTTTTAATATCTCCTGATACTTATTCAATCGGCTTTATATCCTCGATTTGAAGTTGTACTTCACCACGCTTGTGCGTGTTTTCTTCAATGGTGTAACAGATGTCGAACGAGCGTTTCGTTTTGATATAACGTACGTGTGAGCTCTGTCCGAACGCGATACCGTTCATTACATTATTCGATTTATTATCGACCAGTTCGAGTTTGATATGTTCCTGATCGCGTCCCACCACTTTACTTGTTCCGTAATCATAAACATGGTGAGTGCAGAAAATAGGTTTCGTGTTATCAGGACCGAAAGGATTAAACTTTTTTAGGTCGTTGAAGAATTTTGACGAAATATCCCTGAAATCAATTTCAGCATCAATTTCGATCACAGCACTGGTTTGTTCCGGCAAGATATGCTGTGAAACGTATTCTTCGAACCGTTTGGTAAAGGCATTCACGTTTTCCACTTTCATCGACAGTCCGGCGGCGTATGTATGTCCCCCCGAAGTTTTCCAGCAGGTCGCGGCAATGCTCGATTGCTTTATATACATCGAAGCCGGAAACTGAACGTGCGGAACCTGTTGCCATATCATCCGTCCGGGTCAGTACCACGGCAGGGCGGTAGTACACTTCTGTCAGACGGGAAGCTACGATGCCGATCACGCCTTTGTGCCATTCTTCGTTGTAGAGCACGATGGAGCGGCGATCCGCTAATCCTTCCAGATTGGCAACGATGTTGTTTGCCTCTTCCGTCATACTCTTGTCGAGGTCTTTCCGGGTTTCGTTGTACTGGTTGATTTGTCCGGCTTTCTCAAGTGCTACCGAGAAATCTTTTTCCGTCAGCAGGTCTACGGCTTCTTTTCCGTTTTGAATACGTCCTGATGCATTGATGCGCGGTCCGATTTTAAACACAATATCGCTGACGGTGATTTCCTTTTCAGAAAGTCCGCATACGTCGATAATAGCCTTCATACCAATGCTCGGGTTACTGTTCAGTTGCTTCAGACCGTGGTAGGCGAGGATACGGTTTTCACCCATAATCGGAACGATGTCCGATGCAATACTCACAGCTACAATATCCAGCAAAGGAATCAGGTGGTGGAACTCGATACCGTTACTGATAGCGAATGCCTGCATAAACTTGAAACCGACTCCACAACCGGAAAGGTGAGTGTACGGATACGTATTGTCCAGGCGTTTGGCATTCAGAATAGCTACGGCAGGCGGAAGCACATCATCCGGTACATGATGATCGCAGATGATGAAATCAATCCCTTTCTCTTTGGCATAAGTGATTTCTTCTACTGCTTTAATTCCACAATCGAGTACAATAATCAGTCCTACACCGGTTTCTGCGGCATAGTCCACTCCTTTTTTAGAAATGCCATACCCTTCATTGTATCGGTCGGGTATGTAATAATCAAGGTTCGAATAGAACTGTTGAATAAACTTGTAGACCAATGCTACGGCAGTAGTACCGTCTACGTCATAATCTCCATAAATTAGAATACGTTCTTTCTTTCCCATCGCCCTGTTCAGACGTTCCACTGCAATATCCATATCCTTCATCAGGAACGGATCATGCAGGTCGGGCAATTGCGGGCGGAAAAACTTCTTGGCATCTGCTGCCTTCGTAATTCCCCGCTGCACCAAAAGTTGTCCAAGTATCGGGCTAATCCCTAGTTCCTGGGCCAATGTCTGGCTTGTCTCTGCCTGTTCGGGTGTAATGGGTCGATAATTCCATTTGTGATTCATTTTATATATTGTTTTTTCTTTTTCTTTTCTCAAGGGTCGGAAAGGCACTTCTTTCCAACAAGGGGTAAAAGTACGAAAAAAAGCGGAAGTGTATAGTAGATAAGACGAAAATATTTCAAGACCATAGAAAACGAAGACAGGAAAAACGCCACCATATTAAAAGTAAGAAGCTGCCACAAGTTGGCTTAAGGGGCTACTGGTCATTCTGTATCGGAAGTCGTCGGAGGATATTGATTATCTGGATAGTAGAGAAGGACCGATAGAGAAAATGGAGTGAGAGAGTGGAAAAGTACGGGAATCTTTGGATGAATGTTGATTATTGACTAGCTTTAGCGGCTTAAATGATTCATTTCTCTGTCTATGATAAAAAGAAACCTGTTAATTGCTATCTTGATTTTATGCTCTATCGGAATAATAAAAGGGCAAACAGTATCGGATTCACTGGCAATTGTCTCTGCCCAATGGAAGGTGGAAAGTCCTCAAAAAGGACTTATTCATAAGTATGCTTCTATCCCCCGATTGTATCAGGGACCCCAGTCTGTTAGTCTAATAGAAGTTGATCCCGGCGCAGGCTTGAAAGTTGATGTAGCGGTTTCGGGTGAAATGAAGGAGACGAGTCGGATTGCTTCTGAACATCATGCCATTGCAGCCATTAATGGTTCTTACTTTGATATGAAGCGGGGAAATTCGGTTTGTTTTCTGAAAGTTGGTGACCAGGTCGTTGATACGACCACTTTGAGTGAATCTAAATGGCGTGTTACTGGAGCCATACATCTACATAAGGGAAAAATGAAGTTAATTCTCTGGAACAGGCAGATAGAAAAGGAATATAAGGAAGAAACGGGTACAGTATTAGCTTCCGGTCCGTTAATGTTGAAAGACGGACAGGTTTGCGACTGGAGCTCCTGTAATGCGAATTTTATCCGAAACAAGCATCCTCGCAGTGCTGTTGCTACTACTAAGGATGGAAAAATACTGTTGATAACGGTAGACGGACGTTTTCCTGAACAAGCAGGAGGAGTGAATATCCCGGAATTGGCACATCTGATCCGGGTTTTAGGAGGTGAGGATGCATTAAATTTGGATGGAGGTGGATCTACTACTCTTTGGTTGTCCGGTGCATCGGATAATGGAGTCGTTAATTATCCTTGTGACAATGGGCGGTTTGACCATGCCGGAGAACGGAAAGTTCCTAATATTCTTTATATAACGCATCAATAACGTTTCCATTATTCTTCATTGTATTTAAGGTCTTTCAGTGCATAGATTAAGACTTTTCAGTGCAGAAACTAGTGACTTTTTGTGCAGTCGGGTAGTCGTCCCGTTGTAACGGGACAATGGGCACTTTGTAAAAAGACGAATGTCACCTTATAAGGTGACATTTATCATTCTATAAGGTGACTAGCTATCTCCAAAAGGATGAAAATTACTAAAGATACAAAATTAATTAGTGAAAAGCAATAGTAGGGCAAGAAATTTATCTGTATTGCAAACAGACTTAGAATTCAAATCCGAATCTAATACCTACTCCATATAACCTCATACTTGTATTTTTATTGTTTATAGTTTCTTGAGTGCGCTATAGATAGAGCCTGCCCAATAGTTGCGCAATCCGAAACCACGTGCCTTGCCGTCGGTGATCCATTCTTCAATGATTTCCTTTGTTTCGGTATTGAAGAATACGACTTCATACGTACCTCTATTGTTTGATTTGTCCAGGAACTGTGCGATAAACACCATACCTACTCCGGGTGTTTTCTGGATAGGCAATGCGTTGATGGCTGCTTTGATTTGCTCTTTACTAAGAGTATATTCTCTTTTAGCAGTCATTAGCTCGGACAGATCGATGTTTTCGTTCACCTGATTAACTGCATCCAGTGAAATCTCTGTCACCTCTTTTTTTAATTGTTTTCCTATGTTATACTTCTTAGCTTCTGTGATGAACAGCTCATTGATGCGTCTGAAAGCATCTTTGAATTGTACCGGTGATTCATCTGCACCGAAAATCTTTACTTGGGAGTAGTCTACCCCATAGAACTTAATAGACTGAATGTCTTTCAATGCACTCTTGCCTTGTCCGAAACAGAACAAGCTCGTGCTCAAGAATAAGAATAGAATAAGTTTTTTCATATACGTTAATGTTAAAGTGATATAGTTGGTTACTAACTTCCAAAAGTAGAAAATAATTATCGTAAATCAATGAATTTTATCGTTTTTCGACTCATTGGAGGCATTTGTATCTTGGCAATGTACTCTGCCGATTCAAAATTGATGCTTGGCGCCACTCTGACTTTCGAACGGAACAGATCTTTAATCTCTTTGGCAAAGGCTTCGCTACGGTTCTCGCTTCCGATACGAATCAGGATCTCATCCGTTCCCAATTCATTGGTATAAACTTCAATGATATAGTTTTTTACCGAAGGTATATTATCCAGAATGTCGAATAATGCAGGCGGATATAACGTCGTTCCTTTGTATTTAATCATTTGTCCTTTCCGGCCGAGGATGGAGCTTAAACGAATGGTGTTTCTCCCACAACCACAGGGCTCGGTGTGGTGGTAGCAAATATCGCCTGTTTTGAAACGGAGCAACGGCATACCTTTGACTCCGAGCGTCGTGATCGTTACTTCCCCTGCTTCTCCCTCTTCCACAGGACGATTATTATCATCCAGAAACTCTACAATGATAAGTTCCGGTTGCAAATGTCCTCCGTGGAATTCATTACACTCGGTAAAGGACGACTGCATTTCGGTGGAGGCATAAGTGGAATACAACTGCAAGGCAGGCCATTTATCGTGTATCTTCTGTCCGAGCGTATTCAACTGGAATTCCTGATTGCGTAATGCTTCTCCGATACAGATGCACTTCTGCATGGAACAGGTATTATGGTCGATATGATTCTTCTCGGCAAACTCTATCAGTTTGATAAGGAAAGAGGGGACCACCATTCCACAAGTCGGATGTATCCGTCGAATCGTGTCCCATTGCAGTTCCGGGATGCCGTTGCCTACACGGATCACTCCCATACCCAGTTCGCGGGCTCCCATATAATAAGCCAAGCCTGCCATGAAACGGCGGTCGATGGTAGTCATCAATTGAAGAATATCCTGCTTGGTGCATCCGGTGGTGGTGAAAGATAGGTATTCGTTGTAAGAGAGACGGTCCAGGTCTTCAGAGGTGAGAACGAAAGTGACCGGATCTCCCAATGTGCCCGAAGTCGTCACATAGTCGATAATTTCCTCTTTGTCTACGCAGATGAAATCATCGTTATGGAGTTGCAAGTCCGTCTTGGTAGTGACGGGGATCTGTTGCAAGTCTTCAATCGTCTTTATTTGATTGATATCAATGTGATGTTCGGCAAACATCTGTTGATAGAACTTGGAATGTGCTTGCAGGTAGGCTAACGCTTTGGCTAACTGTTCTTCCTGATAGCTTTTGATATCTTCCGGTGAGCGGAACTGAATTTCAGGATTCTTTTCCATCTTTGGATTGTTTTTGAATTTTTTGCTGGATACGTTCTTTCTCTTGCAACTTGGGAATAGGTCTCTTCAATGCCTGTTGCCAGTATGCAATAGCTTGGTGAGGTTGTTGCATGGCCTCGTAGTAATCTCCTATTACTTCATATACATAGTATAAGGAAGGATTGGAGGCTTGGTATGTTTTTAAAACAGATTCCTCTATCTTTTCCTTTTTTCTGATTTTCTTCAATAAAAGCGGAGTCAGTTTCTTATAAGTGAGAAGATGCTGGAACTCCGGTGTGTCGATGAATTTATCTGCCGGAATAGTTAATTCCGGGATGAATATTTCTTGTTTCAGCAGGATGTAGTCTTTGAATACCTTGTTCAAGTCGTAAGCTACATACTTTCCACATTGCCAAGGAGAGGTGGAAACCCACATCAACCGCTTTTCCGGTTGGAAGATAACGGAGTGATGGGCTATAAACTGGTTGACAGCCATTTCGTTGGCCAGTCCCAAATCGATATCTTGCAGACCTTTGCGATTGCGCAGGATAGAGGCGGCTGCCTTGGTGTCCAGAGGCTGATTCTCGTTGATGAGTTCCTCCAATCGGGCAAAACGATAAGGGCTGTCGGAAGTACGGATATTCTCGAGATTCCGTTCGTCCTCGCTGAATGCTTCCGATTGATAGTGATTGGTGCAGATGAGGCGGTCGGGCTCTTTACCGGTGAAAAGTACGGTCTTCTCGGGCGATTTCTCGATAATGGCGGCTTTTCCGTCTTTGGCAGAACCTATCAATATAGATTCGGAGACGAATGTTTTCCGCTTTTCGGCGATGGCAAAGGCTTCTTCAATCGTTGATGCGTATTGCAGGATTTCTCTGGTCAGGATGGAAATAGGGGTGGCGGAGCCTGTGGGGACAGCGGATTTTGCTGCATTAATCGTGACGGTGAGCCCTGCTTCATTCATACCGGACAGTACACCTATCATGCCGGGCCATCCGACGGAAGCAAACTTATAGCCCTTCTCCGGTGCATAGAAAGCAACTTGCTTGTTTTCTGCAAAAGCATCTCCTACGTAGAAATCAAAATTACGTCCGATGAGCAGGGATGAATCTGCACTTTGTGTTCCCCAAACAGCGAATGAACTGCATCCCACTAACATATAATCTTGCATGGCATGTCCCAGATCATGTGCCGAATGATAATTTAATTGGCGTTCGTAAGGAGTGCCGATAAAATCGTATTCATGGGTACACGATTGCGATATTCCATAAATCTCTTCTCGATATTCTTCAGGGACATTCGCACCCAGATTACGGTTGAATAGTACAATGAAGAACCGCAGAAATTTCAGATAACTGTCCGAAGGAATAATTTCGCGAATCTGGTCGATAAATACTTTCTCCTGATGATGGAGCAGATCGGCAGACAGTTTGCCGATGGCATCCCCCCTTTCAAGAGCATCCCCTCTAACGAACAATTCCCACAGTCCGCTTTTGCTGTGACGCAGGAAGTTGTCAGCATAAAACCGGAGGTCAAGAGTGTCGTTGTAGATAACCTCTGCCGGAGCCATGATGATAGTGTCTGCATAAGGCATTTCCCTCAAGGGTATCATGGGCTCATGCTTGGGTTGCATCATATCCGCAGAAAAGTAGAGGTAGCTGATGCCGACTATCAATCCGATGATGAGTAACAAGAAAATGTAACCTGCGTACTTGATTGTTTTTTTGACTATTCTATGCATTTCCTACTTTTTTAGCCAGATATTCTTGTCCTACAAACTCCGCACAAGTCAGCATGGCAGTTAGTGTTACCCCTAATGCACCATGCACATTCAGGTTTTGCCCGGTGAGAAAGAGATTTCCCAAGCGGCTTCTTGTAGATACGAAACCAATTTGCGGACATTTATAATCTTTGATAATCCCATACGCGGAACCATCCACTGTTCCTGTATAGTCGCGATAGCTTAATGGAGTAGTGGTATACATCTCTTCTATGTTTTCTGAAAGATCAATGCCATGTCCCCGGATGAAGCGGAGAATCTGCTCTGCTTTCTCCTTTTTGAAGGATTGGTAGTCTTCTCCCCGATGTTCGGGAGTCGTGTCCTTCCAGGCAGACAGTTCATCCATATACATCGGTGTCAGGATGGAAATGACACTGGCATATTGACTGTCCTCGGAAGACGCTTGCATGGAAATCATACAGTTGGTGGTCCGTCCCGGATAGAGCAGTTTATCATACCACACTTTATTGTTCGCATGCAGATACAGGTTGCGGTTCTGATAGGGAGTGCTTTTTTTCTTCATTACCAGGTAGAGCGTAAAGATGCCGTAGGTATTTTCCAGCGAACGGATGCGGGAAATATAGGCATTCTTGATGCTACGGTTTTTATCCAGTATCTCCAATGTCCGTTGGGGATGCATATTGGAGATGACGAAGTCGCTTTCCAATCGCTCTTCTCCGTTGATGATAACCCCTTGTACCTTTTCGTTTTCAACGATGATGCGGGTGGCTTCACTGTTATTGAGCACGGTCCCTCCGTTTGCCCGGATTACATTAATTAGCTCCAGACTGACTTGCATACTTCCGTCTACAAAACGGTAGGCGCCTTCAATATAAGAGTGGTTAATCATGGCATGCTGGTAGAAAGTGGAGACATCTTTCAAACCTCCGTAGAGTAAAGCTGAACCTGCCAGTACATTTCGTAAGGCGGGGTCCGGAGTGATATCCGCAATCAGATGGGCGGCAGAGGTACAAAAGTATTTCATACCCTCTAAAGCGAGTGTGCCTTGTTTCAGGTGGTCTACGCTAATCAGGTTTCCGACAGCCTGAAGCTGTTCGGCATAGCATTTCAAGTTTTCTTTCTCATGCGGGAAGGACCGGCAGATGGTTTCAATAAACTGCGGGTACCCCATTGCATAATCGTATGTTTTTCCTTTATAGTAGATCGTATCAAAAGCAGCATCGTCCAAGCGTTTTATTTTCAGCTTGTCCATGATACCGAAATAGCGGAAATACTGGTTCATCACTTGACCCTCATCCAGGCTTCCTACATAATGAATACCCGTATCCAACAGATGCCCTTTTCGTTGGTAAGTCTGGAAGCATCCGCCGAATTGCGCATTTTTTTCTACTACGCATACGTTGAATCCCTCTTTGCTAAGAATCGCTCCGCATTCCAGTCCGCCAAGGCCGCTGCCGATAATGATGATGTCATATTTGCTCATACTAATTCGGTTTTCTAAATATGTAAATGGTGTTTGATGTATATTTGTCATTAGGAATGATTTCGACAGCCATTCCACAGGCGACTGCTATTTCCCGTAATTGGGTTTCAGTGGTGAAATACAGCTCTCCGGTTGTCCGGTTGAAGTTGAAAATACGGGTGGATAGTAATTCCGTGAACCGGGTTAACCGGTGCTTGGAAGCGTTGGCTGAATTTCCGTCGCGTATGATAATCATTCCTTGTGAACGTAAGCGACCGGCACATTTCAACAATAGGTTTTGTTGATGTTCGTAGCTCATATAGTGAAGCATGTCGTTCAGGATAAAGACATCACTTTCCGGCAAGGGATATTCCAATGCATTGCCATGCTTGAACTGGAGATGCTCATTGCGTAACCATCCGTGCTGCGCCAGCGCTATTTTGTCTTCATCGTAATCAATACCTAGGATTTCCCGGTCCTCGGAAAGCAGAGACAGCATATAGCATAACGGGCCGAAGCCGCAACCGATGTCTGTGATTTGCCCTTGGACGGGAATCAACCGGTTGAATAGCCGGTAATTCTTTTCCATTTTTACTTTGATACGGATATACCATTCTACGACGGGACCTTTATAGATATAGTTCTGGATAAGAGCTTCGTAGAATGCAGGATTGTCCGTCGTGTTCTGTTCACGGCAGATACGGGCATAAACCTCTTTCATGTAAGCGGATATGCGTTTGGTACGCTCCTGATAAGTACTTCCGAAAGACAGGTCGTCTAATGGTATACGGGGAAGTATTTCCGTATAGATGATTCCTTTCCGGATATTGAAAGGTTGTGCTTTGGCAATGATTTTGTTATTACCGTAAAGCAGGATCGGGAGAATATCCAGTTTCAATGCTTCTGCCAGATAGAATGCTCCTTTGTGGAAACGTTTCATCTTTCCGTTATAGGTACGTGTGCCTTCCGGGAAAATGGCGATGGAGTAGCCCTCCTTCACTTTTTTCCGCATCCGTTCCATATATTGCTCGTATCCTTCGCCTATATAATAGAAGTCAACATAACGAATGATGGCTCCGAAGAAAGGAGAGTGCCATACCCAATGGTTGGTTACCATCAGGATTTTAGATGAAAGAGACAGCAATACCAGAATGTCGATGAACGACTGGTGGTTGGCAATGATAATTGCCGGATGCCGGAAGCGTTCGTTGGCTTTGTTGATATGTTCTTTTTTGACGGCGGTGGCCAGTAGCAAAATTCCTTTGCAGGTGATTTGTATCAGGCGGCACACCAAACGCTGCTTGCTGCTTTTGCGCACAGGCACCGGATAAAGCAGAATAATCAATATACGGAGGACGATGCAGCCGATAAAGAAAAGCAGGAAGAGCAACACGGTACGTATCAATCCGATAAGCGTATAAGGCGGCAATCCTTTGGGAAGCGGGGCCTGCGATGAAGAACCGGAAAATGAGTGGCTGAATGGTATAGGCCACCAATACCACTGCTATCATACCCAGAATGGAAATCAGGGAAATGGATTGCAAAGCCGGATGTTTGGCAAACACAAGTGCTCCCATACCGACCACTGTGGTGAAGGCGGAGAAGAAGATGGCTGTTTTATGGGAATTCAACACCTTCTGACCTGTACGGTATTTGTTTTGTAGCCCGTCCATAATGAAGATACTGAAGTCATCTCCAATGCCAAAGATAAAGGTGGACAGGATGATGTTGATAATATTAAACTCAATTCCCAGAATTCCCATTAATCCTAAGATAATTACCCAGCTGATTAGCATCGGGAGAAAACTCATCAAGGTAAGCTCGATACGTCCGTAGGAGAACCATAGTGCAAAGAATATCAGGAAAGAAGAGATGTACAGAATCAGGTAAAAGTCGTCATTGATGGCCGATACCCATTTGTTGGCAAAGTAGGAACGGTCGAAGATGACTACATTCGGGTCTTTATTAAAGTTCTGGTACACAGCTTCCTTATTCGGTTCGCAGATCCGTATCTGGCTGATAAGCATGGTGATGGAATCGGCAGAGGTTTGCCATTCATTCAATAGCTTGCCGGATAAATCGTCTCCTTGCGCGGTGTAATGATATTCACCGAAAGGTTGGTTCATCCATTGATAAAAAGAATCAAAGCTTCCCGGACGGAAACGATATTCGGCGGCAGCTGTTTCCAGCTGTTTACGGACTTGTTGCTGTTTTTCATCCGTCCAGTAATCTTTCCATTTCTTCAGGCGTTTCTGCTGCTCTTGCGGAGAGATCAGAAACTGCGAGGCAGAGGCATACTCTTTGATGAGTCCCTGCTCTTTCAGTGCCGATAACTTCTGATTGGTCATTGCATAAGTTTCGGTAGCCTGATTCATGTCTTTGCCCACACTGACAAAAAGCACGGTCTTTTCGTCGTTGTCGAAGAGTTGCAGTAATTTTTCTTCTGATTGTTGGAGATGGCGGGGCTCATAGTTGAGACTCATCATATCGTTGTTGAAGCCTACCTTTTGCGAAGTAAACAAACAGATCACTGTAATGAGGAGGATGCCGCCTACCAGCCATTTATTCTTTTCGTAAGAATAAGCATTTATTTTCTCGATGATGCGTAGTATGCGTCCCTGTTTGACGTCTGCCTGTCCTTTCAGAAAATGAGGCAGGTAAATGAGACAGAAGAGGGTGGTGCCCACCAATGCCAGAGAGGCAAACAATCCGAAGTCGCGTAACAGATCGGAACTGGTGAATACCAATCCCAGAAATGCGCCGATGGTGGTGAAACTACCTACCGTAAGCGGATAGGCTATCTCTTTAATAAGTTGTTGTACGGTGGAAACGTGGTTCTGATGTGCCAGCATGTGAATGGAATAGCTTAGCGCAATACCCATCACTGCCGAACCGGCTCCCACTGCAATGGCGGAGATACTTCCTTTAATAAAGAAAATGAGAAACAGGGCAAATAATCCTCCGAACAGTACCGGAGTAATAATCAACGGTATCGATCTCTTTCGTTTAAAAACGAGTGAGATAAATACAATGATGATAAGTAGTGCCAGGGAGGAGGTCAGGATGGTATCTTTCTTAATCTGACGGGCATTGTAGACTCCCACGGAGGGACCGCCGAAATATTCAGCTCGAATGGTAGGAGATTCTCCCTGTACGTGCTTGAGCTCTTCTTCGAGTATCTTTATCAGTTCGTCGTTCTTTCCGGTGCTGCCTGTACTGAATACCGGGGTAATGAACATAAGTAAGGTGGAGCCGTCTTTGGAGAAGATATGTTCGTCATAAATCTCGTAGTTGGCTTCCAACTGGAAATCTTGCAAATGTTTCAGGGTTTCGCTTCCCAGTCCGAGCGGGTCCCGGAGAATATAGCTTCTTAATGCAATTCCGGCAGGAGAGAGGAGGTTGGTATAATTCTTCTGCATGACAGCCTGTATCCCTTTATCCGTCAGTAAGGAATCGAAGCGTTGATAGTCCGTATCTGTCAGGAAAAGCGGAAGATGTTCATAAACGAAGTCTGTGGCTCCTTGGATGAGGCTTTGGTCTACCTGTGCGAAAATTCCTTTAATCAGTTTTCCTCCGGCTTTTTCAGTCAGGGTTTGTTGCAGTTGTCCGGCTGCTTCTATCAGGGAGTCGGGTTCTACGCGGTGGCAGGTATCTGCCGAGGATAACATAATGATAATCTTATCCTTAATCTTGAGATTGTCGAATACTTTGATTGTGTTCTGGGAATCTTTAGTGTCGGGGAAAAATTGTGTGATGTTCTCTTCGAACCTTACTTGCAGGGCAAAGAATCCCATTAACAGGACACAACTGATGAGTGACAAATAGAACAGAATCTTGTGCCTCTCGAAATAATCATATAGTCCGATAAAAAACTGGGTCATATCTTTTTTTCCTACACGCCGTGAGCAGAATGAACGCGATGGTTCCTGCCAGTATGCTGCATACGACTGCAAAGATAACACTTCCTATTAAATATTGCTCTATGACTGATTTTACATTTTCAAAAGAAAGTTCGTTTAAATGCAGATTGACAGGATCTCCCAGCACTTTGCAACCGGTTACGTAACTGCCGTACAGCAAAAATGGAATCATAGGAGGGATGCTGATATTGGCTGCTACAATAGCTATGACTTTATTCAGTCTGAACAAATGTGCCAGAAATAACGTGATTAGCATTTGATATCCCCATACCGGAACGATACCCATGAATACGCCGAGTGTGATGGCAGCCGTGATCCGCAGATTAGATTCGGGGGAGTGGGTGACATGATCCGAGAAAAACTGCTTGCAGTTCTTCCAGTTCAGTTTACGGAAGAAGTTTCGGGGGATGATCCAAAGGAAAGTGACGAGTACCAATATTGTATTCAGGATACTGATACGGGTGAAATCACGGAACGGTCGGAAATGAGAAACCCGCTCTTCCTGTGGCGGATAATAAACATGTACCGGAATGTTTTTAACGGTAATGCCGCCCCAGGCTGCAAAGACAAGTGCTTCCAACTCAAATTCGTATTTGGCGGTGTAATACCACTTGTCTACATTCATTCGTTGGATGGGGTACAGGCGGTAGCCGGATTGTGTATCTTGCAGTTTGATACCTGTTTCGAGGGTAAACCAGAAGTTGGAAAACTTATTGGCAAATGTATTCTTTCCCGGCATATTGTCCGAGGCGAGGTTACGGGCACCTACCAATAATGTGTCCGGTTCTTTTTCTATGGCTTCGATCAATGCGGGAATATCCGAAGCGAAATGCTGTCCGTCAGAATCAATGGTGATTGCATACCGAAATCCTTGCTTTTTGGCAAAGGATAGTCCATGTCTCAAAGCTACTCCTTTTCCTTGATTGACAGGGTGGGTGATGGTATGTAAGTTAGATTCCCGGCTAAGTATTCCGGCAGTTTCATCTGTAGAACCGTCGTTGACAACAAGGATATCGGGGGCGTAGAAACGTACACTTTCTATGACGTCCGCCAGTGTCTTTCCATTGTTGTAACTTGGGATGATAACGATGATCCCTAATTGGTTCAACTTCTCGTGCCAATAGGCTGTACTTATTTGTTCTTTCATGCTTTCGGGGTAAGTGCAGCTTTTAGTTTAATGAAATATTCGCTCTTTACGGTATGCCCTTCTGCACAGTTCTCTTCTATACTGCTGTCCTTTATACTGCTTTCTTTTACAATGTTCTTTTTCACAGCTCCTTCTTTTACACTCCCCTCCGCCTGCAATTGAAGTGTACCTTCTTCTGTCTCTTTAAAAGTCAGTGCAACCGAAATGTACGGTGTTTCTATAGGATTGATAGCCGAAAGAAACTTGCAGGAAGACACTTGTGCTATTTGCAACTTTTGCTGGCGAATGTCTTCTACACATTCCTTGATAAGTTGTAACAGGCAAACTCCCGGAACTACCGGATGTTCGGGGAAATGTCCCTGATAAACAGGATGCCCGGGATTCAACTTTATCTGGATAGTCCAGATCGTTGAGTCCGATGATTCGGAGGAAAGGATGGTATAGAAGTTATCAAGTAGCATATATTAAATCTCTTTAGATAGTTTGTCCAGACGGATCGTTAACCGAATCCACGGATGTTTGATTTTTATTTGTGCGGGATCGCCCGGAGTATTGCCAGTGATGTAGACCACTGACTTTCCAAAGCCTTTTCCACTGGTTCTTTTTTCAGTAGCACTGTCTTTGGTCGCTTTCACACGAGTACCTTTCTCACTTAAGAACAGACGTCTGAAATCCATTTCCAGAAGTTTCAGCACCTTTTCCTTTTTCATGGGTTCAATGCAACTGTTGACAGTAAACTGATCGTTGCGAAGAGAAAAATCGAAAAGGCTTAGTCCGAAGTAGGTAGACGCTACGATCCGGATTTCGTTATCAGGCATACGGCGTACTATTAGCATACCGCTCATGTGATGTTTCATGAAATCCAGTTGGATATTGTATTTTTGCGAGCTTTCTCCTTGTGTCAGTTCGATAGCGGGAGGCACGGTGCTGCCTTCCCCGCCCATTCGTGGAGAGCAGGAAGTCTGGATCTGTATCCATAAGAATAGCAGAACCGTCAGACTAACGAATCGCAAACTTCGTCTCATTCTTCAGGGAGTTGAACTTTTTATTATAGAATTCGTATTCTGTATAGTTTGTGGCTGTTTCGGACAGACGGAGTTTGTGTACCGACATGTCTTTCTTGTCCAGATAGATTTCTATATCGGCAATATAGGCTTGTACTGCTTTGTTGGTCGGTTTTATTTTAACCAGATAGTATCGTGCATCTTCAAAATACTCCAGCTGGTAGTTGGACGACATTTTAGACAGGTCGCCTATCATACACGCGGTCAGCATATCCTGCATCTGTGCCATCATTTTGTTCGAACTAAGGTTCATGATGCTTTTCTTGCCATCTGAAACGATTTTGAGCTTACTGCCGTTTATCACGATGAGATAATCCATCGGGCGGAAATATTCCATGCAGATTTTATTGCTTTTTTGGTAGTAGAACTTCCCTTTGGAAGTAACCTTCTCATCGAATACATCGAGATATTTCACTTGGGTGAAATCGCTTTCGATGGACTCTACGGTTTGCGCCTCCTTTGCCAGGCGGCTTTCAAACTCTGTCTTTTGTGGCATCTTTTTCATGCTCTGGGCATGGATAGAGGCTATAGACAAGAAGATAAGCGATAAATATATTAATAAAGTTCTCATACCTTTTTTTATTTTATGCCAATAGTTTGTCCGGACGAACAACTGTATATCCTTGTTCTTTCAGCAAATCCAAGATTTGTTTCACTAGCTGGTCGCTGTCCGGCATCCGGTCGTGCAACAGAATGATGGCTCCCGGTTCAAGACGTTTCCGAATTCTGGCAAGGACTTTATCCGGTGCTGACTGTTGTGTATCCAGTGTACGGATGCTCCATCCTATAGAGGTATATCCTAGCTGTCGAACGGCTTTCGCAATCGTTGGATTAGTGACACCGAACGGTGGACGAAACAAACTAACCGGCTGCGAAGTTACTCGTTCTAGTTCACACTGACAAGTTTGCAAGTCTTTTTTCATCTTGGAGAGCCCGTATAGTGGGAATAAACCGGAATGGGTATACGAATGATTTCCAATCAGATGACCTTCTGCTACCATTTTTTGCAAGATTGCTTCATTCCCTTTTACCTTATGGCCGATACAGAAGAAACAGGCGGTTACCTGATATTCTTTTAGTACCTGAAGAACTTTGGGAGTCTGTAGGGAGTCGGGGCCGTCATCAAAAGTCAGGGCGACAATCTTTTCCGCAGTATGCTTTTTGCAAAATGACCGGAGGTAAATTCCCGATCGAATGCTATAGGAAGCATAAACGAGAAAAGACAGGATCAAGAGCAGGTAAAGAAGGAGGCAAACGATTATCATACGCTTTTCCGGATTAGAATCAATGAATGATTGATGGAGTGGTGATGATTGTAAATCAATATATGGGTAGGGGGAGTGCAGTTTGCCGATTTGTTCACTGCTTTCCATATCGCATACGATGTTGCGGTAGGATATTCACCACATTCATCCTTAAAGCTAAGATGAACACTTTCCGGGAAAAGGTTTGTTTCAAGCTCTTCATAAATAGAGTTGTCATTGTCGACAGTTTGCTCGTGAGAGTCATCTTGATTGTGTTGCTTCTTGTTTTTCCCGGTAACCAACCACTGAATATCCTGACATTCTAAACCATTTCGTTGCAAAAAACGGATGATTCGGGAGCTGATTTCTTCTGTAGTCTGTTTCCCGATGAAAGTTTCGACTCCCTGTATTTCAGCCAACGGATGCTCTCCGGCTTCCCGACTTAACAGGAAGAATTGAGCACCTTCTCCGGCTGCTATCCCTTTCAGCATTCCCAGCCGTTGCTGAATCGTGTAACTGGTTTCTGTCATTTCATCGATGGCTCCCACAAGTATATTCTCGCTTCCTTCTCCAATTTTCATCATAGCGTCCAATAAAGCACTTTCAAAACTAAGTCCACGGTGGACATAAGTCATGTTGTAGGCATGTATTTGATGAATCAGAGCTATTTGTGCACCGATTGTATTGAATGTCGACTGGATGAAAGGAGTAGGATTCAGCATCCGCTCTTCATTATCCAATAGGTTGTTCAGGAATTTTTCCGTGTCTGTCAGGCAGCCCAATCCTGTTGCTGTGATGATTCCTTGTATCTTTTCAGGAGATAGTTCACCCATACATTCCAATCCGCAGGCCACCCCCATTTTTACGATACGGCTCATGCGTCTGCGCAAGGTCGCATTGGTGATAATATCCTTATAATCGGGTTCGCAAGCCTGAAGATAAGGGTGATTATTTTCTGGTGAATGATCCTTTTGCGGATGAATGGAAGCGATGCGTTGAATATAAACTGGCTGCATAGGCTTAAATACTTAAAGGTGCGTTCATGCTGGAAAATTCGTTGCGGAAAAGAGGAGCGATGAATCATTTCCTCCGAAACCGAAAGAGTTGGATAACACATGTCGGATGGGGATTCCTTCTTGAAAAGAAGTTTCCGGTATCAGTCCTATTCCTGATTTCTGTTCCGTTTCCGGCATCGCCTCTGTAAAATTCAGATTAGGATAAATCATACCTTTATCTATTGAAAGAACGGAGTAAACAGCTTCAATTCCTTCGGAAGCTCCTAAGGTATGTCCGATAAAGGCTTTTACCGAACTAAATGGCGGAACGTGTTCTCCAAAGATTCTTCGGAGTGCCATACCTTCTGACGCATCATTGCCGGGAGTACCTGTTCCATGTACATTGATATAATCGATTTCTTCAGGAGAAACGCCACTGGAAGCGATAGCTTCGCTCATTGACAGAAAAGCACCGTTCCCTTCGGGAGAACTTCCTGTTTGATGATAAGCCTCATTCGTATTGGCGTAACCGCTAAGTTCACAATAAGGAGTTCTTTGGAGTGAACTTTCCGGTTGAAGCACTAAGTAACCGGCACCTTCTCCCAGATTTAATCCGGTACGTGAGCGGTCAAAGGGACGGCAATGTGTTTTGTCCAAAATCATCAGGGAGTTGAATCCATTGAGCGTAAACCGGCAAAGTGCATCTGTGCCTCCCACGATAGCGGCATCCAGTAGCCCGTGTTTAATCATTCTTGCTCCCAGCATGATGGCATTGGCTGCTGACGAACAGGCTGTACTGATGGTGGTTATAAAATCATTGATACCTAAATACGAAGCAATCAATTCCGTACTGGCTCCGCAGTCGTGTGAAATCACTTCCCGTAATCGTCCCTGTCCTGGGTTTTTCTTGAAAGATTCATAGAAGTGCTCGCTCAAATCCATACCGCCAACGGAAGTGGCGGAAATAAAACCGATACGTAATGATCGCTGGTCTTTTTGCGAGGTTAGCGGCTGATTTAGTAGCTGATTTTCTGGTCGGTTGGGCGATATGCGCAAGTTTAATCCCGCGTTATCCATTGCTTCTTTGGCTGCCATCATTCCCAACAAGGCCGTACGTGATACAGTGCGTTGTGGAGGTAAAGATAATAGTTGTTTCAGTTCCTCATTGCTACGTTTCACTTCGGATACGGGCACATCGAGAGCAGTCGGAAAAAGAGTTACTTTTCCGATGCCATGCTTTCTTTGTCTCAACGCTTCTATATTTTCGGAAACTCCGATACCGATGCCCGAAACAACTCCCAATCCGGTGACGTATATCTTCATCGGTTAAGCTTTGCGATTAGCAATGATGTAGTCTGCCAGTGTACGTACCGAGTAGAAGATTTGTTTTCCTTCACTGGGGTTCTCTATCTTTATACCGTATTCGCGTTCCAGAATCAGGATGATTTCGAGTGCGTCAATGGAGTCAAGGCCAAGACCTTCGTCGCCAAACAGAGGGGCTTCATTGTCAATATCTTCCGGAGTGATTTCTTCAAGGTTCAATTCTTCGATTAGTTTCCCTTTCACTTCGTCCATCAGTTCTCTTTTGGTTTGATCTAAATTATCCATAAATCGTTGATATATTATTAAGTTGTTTAAATTCTGCTTGATAATGTCCGTCCAGTAGTTCGCACCAGCCTATGATACAGGTGCGTAACTTGCCTTTTGCCATCACAATCTTTGCATAATCCTCTAATGAGGCAGCATCGGATTGTCGACGGACAAAAAATGTATTCTCTCCCTGAATCTTGTGGCGGATACAGATTTCTCCCAATACTACATTGGGGAGAGTGTAGACAAACACGGCAGGACTGGCTGCTTTGTCTCCTTCTTTACTGATGATTGCCTGATGTTTGCAGTCCGTATCCAGAGAGGAAGAAGCATTGGCAAGAATGATTCCAATCTCTTCCGGACGGTAGTGTGTATCTTTCAGTAAATATTCGGCAGCTACATATCCCAGCTTACAGAGGTTGTCCATCTTATAGAACTTCATATTGTTTTCTCCCAGATGCTTGTATGCTTCCCGAATAAACGGTGCAAAGTCAGTTTCCGAAGAGCTGAATACAATTGTTCCTTTACTTTCTACTGCTCCCGGTCTGATTGTGACCGTGTTGCCCGATTCCACCACTGCTTTGCAAGCTGGCGGAGTACTCGCTTTGTCTGTGGCCTGCAAGTTTGCTTTCTGTTTCAGATGAGCATCGGGGAGGGATAATACCAGTGCGGCATTACAGCCTCCGAAACCGGAAGCGGTTTTGATGCAGCATTTCATCGGCATCGGCTGATGAGTGGCATAGACAGTGATAGGCATGGGAACACCGAGTGTTTCATATCCTAAAGTTCCGTAGTATCTTCCTTCTTTTAGTTGCTCTATGCAAAGTATGGTTTCAATAATGCCCGAAGCCCCTAATGTATGACCGAAATAGGGTTTAAGGCTATTCACCGGGACTGTAGCTAATCCCGCCAGATGTATGGCTTTGGATTCCATTTCGTCATTGTAAACCGTGGCTGTTCCGTGTGCATTGATAAAGCTAATGTCTTCGGGGAGTGCTCCGGCTTCTTCCATTGCCTGATTAATAGCTAGAGCTAAACCATCCCCTGTTCGGGAAGGACCGGATATATGGTTGGCGTCATTACTGATTGCTCCTCCGGAGAGAATAATATGATTCGCGTTTCCTTGAGTTTCTAAAAGAACAGCTCCACAGGCTTCGCCCAGACTTAATCCATCCCGTTGTATATCGTATGGTCGGCAGGGGTGTACGCTTACAGAACGGAACGATAGAAAGCCGCTGGTAATGAAATGAGAAAGAATATCCCCACCTGCCACAATCACTCGTTTGTAACGTCCTGATTCTATCCATCTCTTAGCGACGATTAGTGCCGAGACTCCTGATATACAGGCATTAGAGATGACCTCTACCTGATTTGTCGCTCTAAAGAAATCTCCGATTCGTTCCGCCATTTTCCAAAGAAAAACCGGACTGTCAGCAGAGATTTGCTGTGGAAAGGCCGATTGTTTTGTCCGGTCACTCAATAAATCTATATTTCCTTTAGTGGTAGATAATAACAAGGCGCAATCCGGCTCCCGCAAGTCGGCTCCCGATTGAGAAATAACCTCTTGGATAGCCAATATGAATAATTGCTCCATCTGGGTATAATCCGTAATCTGCATCAGTTTCGCCCGTTTTTCCAATTCCACAGAATCAATCATTCCCGCCAATAGGGGATGATCGGAAATTAGGCCGGCTTCTTGCATACGGATTCCGCTTCGGTAGTTATGGATGGCCTCCAGATTTTCCGGGATGCCGAAACCTAACGAACTAATCAGCGTATGGGCTGTGATGTATATATTTAAAGGATATTCCATTTCTTTTTCCATTCCAGATAAAACGGAGGATTCATAAGCTCCAATTCTTTATTCAGGTTCAGGAACACTTGTATGGTGCTTCCGGTAGCTACTATACTCTGGTCGGTAGCCCGGTAGATAACGTATTCAAATTTTATCTTGGCTGCCTCACAGGCAATATAGCGCGTCTCGACAATCGCTTCTTCACCAAAAGATAGTGATTGTTTGAACTGACAGGTGAGATCCACGATAGGAACCATGTATCCCTCCCGGTAAATACTCATATAATCCAAACCATACTGTTTGCCAAAAGCTTCTCTTCCATCTTCAAAGTAGCGCACATACTCACCATGCCATACAATCTGCATGGAGTCTATTTCGCTGAACCGCACTCTGAAGGTAGTCCGGTTAGTCAAAGCTGCAACCTGTTGATTCGTTTTCCGTTTCATTCTTTTTTTATAAATATTTTCATCCTGCATTCAGCTATCAGCTTGTCTTCCACTTTCACTTGTGCAGAAATCAATGTAATGTCGAATACCTCCTGTACAACGGTAATCTCCGTAAATAGTTTCATCCCGATCTTTGGCAAATCGTAGATTTTTAGTTTGTCTACCGAGCCGATAAACCCTAACGGTACTTTTTCACCCTGCCGGGTATAGAGAAATCCGATACGTGCTGCTGCCGATTGAGCGATGTGTTCAATAATTCCCGCCTCTTGCAGTTTTCCGGTTTCGCAGAAAATATTATCAGCAGTAACAGTCAGTCCGGAATAGGAATGATTCTCTTCGATACCAAAGAAACTGTCCACCATCACGATGGGCGGACGCTGTGGAATCAGATTGAGTATTCCTTCTCCTTGTATGATAACTTCCCTGTTGTTCATTTCAATCTACATTGTACAATGCTGTGTCCCATTCCTAAATGGTCATCTATCTTTTCGACTTCCAATCCCGCTGCTTTGATGCACCGTTCCATATCATCCGAATGATACATTTTGCTGTTACCATTTGCCATGGCTGTGAAATAAAGACTGATTTGTGTCAGGCAATAAGCGGCTGTGTCAAACTTTTGCCGATTCCAGAAAGTTTCCATGATATAGAGGCGGCTCTCCCGGTTCATAGAGTGGGCTGCACGGGTCAGTATGCTGGTTACTTCTTCTTCCGAGAAACAATCAAGGAACTGGCTCATCCAGATAGCATCGAACCCTGTCGGGAAAGGAACTTCGGGATCGAGCAGATTGGCACCATACCCGTGGATACGCATTGCTTCGGGCAGTTCTTTAGTTTGTTGACGCATCATCTCCAATTGTTGCGGAAGATCCATAATAGTTACTTCCACTGTGTCGTCATAGCTTACGCACTTGGTTGCCCATCGACCGGTATTACCTCCCACGTCCAGTAAAGTCTTGGGATGACGGGCGAAAACAATCGCCAAAGCTTCGTCAAACGAGCAATCCGAGTAATAATGATCGAAACCGAACCAGCTCTTTTGTACCTGTGAGGGCAGACTTGACAGCCCTTCATAGATGGTACTCCATTCGCCGAATACTTTCAGCCCTTCGGGACGTCCGTTGGTGAGAGCCTCTTCAAGATGGAACATTCCCAGATAGTTGACATCGTGGTTGAAATCCATATTGACACGTACCATCTTGTCGTTGAGCAGGAACCATCCGGCTTTGGCAAGGCGGTAACGGTTTTCGTGCTGCAATACGGTACCGATGGTTAATGAGGCTTCCAACAAAACTTGTGTCGCATAAGAAGACAACCCACAAGCCTTGCTGATTTCTTCTTGTGTCATGCCAGCGCATTCGTCGGCCAGTAACTGAAAAATACCGAATTTGAGCATAAGGCGTGATACCTGAAACACGACGGGCCCGAAAGCTATTTCTTGTGCCAGGCGTTGTGCCTCTACCGCGGTCAACGGTTCCTTATCATATTGATTCTGTTGCATCTTTATTTTGTTATATCTTTCTATTTCAATCCTTTGAGAGCGAACCGTCACTTGTGGTTTCCCAGAATGAGTAATAGTTAAACCATTGTTCCGGATAGCGTTTTAGTATCTGGTCCAAAGCGGCCGTATATTGTTCGAGCAGAGCTGTCTCTGCTTTCTTTTCTTTGGTTCGTATGACTGGTTCCGTCCTTATAAAATGAAAACGGTAGGTTCTGCCCGGCTCTCTCATGGCAAAGTAGAATACTACTGGAACTTTCATTCGCGAACCAAGCAGGAAAGGACCGGCAGGGAAAGGAGCTTTCTGTCCCAGGAGTGTTCCTGTCAGCAGTTTCTCTTTATTCAGATAACGGTCGCCCTGGAAGCATACATATTCTTTCTTGTTTAACGCCTCGGTAATACGGAAAACGTGTGTCAGGTTATCTTCGTTGACGGGGATAATCTTAAAATCCTTGTCCTGACCATTTTTCTCCAATATCTCTTTGATTCTACGATGTTCGGCATCATACATCACGATATTGATTTTCTTTCCGTAATCGTCGAAGAAAGGAACGCCTATTTCCCAGTTTCCCACATGGGCGCCAATC
This sequence comes from Bacteroides sp. BFG-606, assembly GCF_024788145.1. Lineage (NCBI taxonomy): Bacteria > Pseudomonadati > Bacteroidota > Bacteroidia > Bacteroidales > Bacteroidaceae > Bacteroides > Bacteroides sp. BFG-606. The sequence continues at coordinate 2,409,919 of NZ_JANUIL010000001.1, forward strand.
ATAATCACTCCCTGTTCGCTGTTCAGCAATTGCAGAAATTCCGGATACCGTTCGAACTCGAACCGGTATTGATCGACTTTTCCGTTGCCAATGGCTACTTTGTCAATCAGGATTTGCCCTAACCGATAATAGTTGCGTAGCAACATACCCCAAGAGCGTATTCGGTTGTATTTCAGAATGTGGCGGGCATAAAACCAGGTGCTTTTTGTGGCTTTCGGAGCAAACGGTATGAAGTACAATACTACCAGACTTAGAAATATATAAGCGGCAGTAATGCCCAGATACTTAATCAGGTAAATAAAGAATAAGTATCCGAATGTTCCTCCCCGGGTTTTGCCTTTCCACGTCGACATATTTACTTGGCTTCCTGCATACGGGTGATAACGAGATCGTAGAAGTCCTGGAAGGTTTTGATACCCGCAAAATCTTGTCCGGTTACGTTGAAACCGAAGTTCTTCTCTACCAGTACCACCATATCGACCAAGTCCAGGCTGTCCAGTTCAAGAGTTTCCATTAACGGTGCATCCGGCTGGATAACGTCGATGTCTACTTCAAACTCTTCTGCCAGAGTGGTTCTTATTTTCTCGATGATTTCTTCGTTTGTCATATATCTGTTTTCTTTAGTAAATTATGGATTGATTTTGCGTATGATTAGCGTGGAATTGGTTCCTCCGAATCCGAATGAGTTGGAAAGGAACGTATCAAATTCCAGGTTTACCCGTTGGGTAGGTATATTTAATTGTGCAGAGGCCTCGTCCGGTTCCTCGAAATTGAGGTTGGGAGCGATGAAACCGTTGTTCATCATGAGGGTGGAATAAATCACTTCACTGGCACCGGCCATCCACATTTCATGTCCTGTCATAGACTTTGTGGAGGTCACATACGGGTGATGCCCTTCAAATACTTCTGCAATGGCTTTCGCCTCGTTCAAGTCACCTACCGGAGTTGAGGTGGCGTGTGCATTGATATAACTGATCTGTTCGAGTGCAATCCCTGCATCTTTGATAGCCATTTGAAGAGAACGTTTCGGGCCGTCCACATTAGGCACGGAGATGTGATCTCCATTGGATGAAAAACCGTAACCGATGACTTCGGCCAGAATGGGAGCTCCCCTTTTTACAGCCGATTCATAACTCTCTAATACCAGACTAGCGGCTCCTCCACTCGGAATCAGTCCGTCACGTCGTTTATCAAAAGGTTTCGAGGCTTTCTCGGGGACTGCTTCCTGGGTGGAAAATGCGCTTAGTCCGTCGAAACTTCCTACTGCATAAGGATTGACTTCTTGTGCGCCACCGCAAAGAATACAATCCTGCAATCCCGATTTTATAAGCAGGTAACCCATGCCAATAGCGTGAGAACCGCTTGCACAGGCTCCGGCAATGGTGAAGTTGACCCCTCTTAGTTTGAAAATAACCGACAGGTTCATTGTCACGGTGGAATTCATCGACTGGAAAATAGAACCGGAACCCACCAGTGCAGTGTTTTTCTTTTCACGAATGATGTCCACTGCGTTAATAACAGGAGCGGCACTACTATCATTGCCATACAAGATACCCACTTCATGGGCTTCGAGAAAATCCTCATTAATACCGGCATTACGGAAAGCTTCTAATGTAGCGAGATAAGCATATTCTCCCTGCTCCGGTAGACAGAGACGTTTACGACGGTCCAACAACTTCTTCAAGTCGGGACGTTCCAATATCCCCGTTAATGCAGAAAAATAGCCCAATTCTTTCCGTACCGGGTCTATGCCAATTCCCGATTTCCCATGATATAGTGAGTCTTTTACTTCATCCAGATTCTTGCCGATGCAAGAGTAAATCCCCATTCCCGTGATAACAACTCTTTTCATTATTTTGTCTATTCTATGCTTTTATTTTAAGTATATAGTCCTCCGTTGATGGAAATCACTTCTCCTGTGATGTAGGATGAGGCTGGAGATGCCAGGAAACCGACCAGGTCGGCAACCTCTTCCGGAGTGCCGAAACGTCCCGCAGGAATATGTTTCTTCCATTCGTTCTCATCAATTCCTTCCGTCATATCCGTACGGATGAATCCCGGAGCTACTGCATTGACTGTTACTTTCTTCTTGGCAACTTCCTGTGCCAGTGCTTTGGTAGCGGCTATTACGCCACCTTTGGCTGCGGAGTAATTGGCTTGGCCGGGCATTCCCTGAATGCCCGACAATGACACGATATTTACGATACGTCCATAACGTTTGACCAGCATATTCTTCAATAAAGGCTGTGTCACGTTGAAGAATCCGTTCAGGCTGATATCGAGCACTTTGCTCCATTCTTCTCCTGTCATCCAGAGCATCAGGTTGTCTTTGCGGATACCTGCATTGTTTATCAGTACCTCGATATATTCATCAGGGTGTTGGGAAGCCCAGTTGCCCAAAGCAAGGGTGATAGCGGCAGGGTCGGTCACATCGAACTTCATCAACTCGCCATTACTTCCTTTTTCCTGTACTAACTGCAACGTTTTCTCCGCTTCTGCGTCGTTATTCTGATAATTTATCAGTATAAAGTAGCCCATTTCCGCCAGTTTACAACTGACAGCACGGCCGATACCTCGGCTTCCCCCGGTTACTAATGCATATTTCATTTTATATCTCTTCTTTTTTGAGATAGTCTATCATCATTTCTATCTCTTTATATTTAGGTGTGTCATTGGTAAATACAGGGAAGAAACTGCGTATTTCTTCATAAACCTGCCGGCTTTTGGGGCTTAGGCGATCCTGTATTTTCAGGCAGTCGATAGCTTGTGCCATTCCCATGAACTGGATAGCCATCACCTGATAAGAATTCTCAATGACTGTTTTTGCTAATAGAGCCGAGTTGGTTCCCATGCTGACAATATCCTGATTATCATTGTTGTTGGGGATACTGTGTACATACATCGGATTTGATAATGTCTGACATTCCGCTGTGGTGGAGGTTGCAGTGAATTGCGAAGCCTGTAAACCATAGTTCAATCCAAGCACTCCCAAATTTACAAACGGAGGCAGGATGCCATTGATACGGTCGTGGAACAGATAGTTAATCTGTCTTTCGCAAAGCATAGTCAGTTTGGTCACGGCAATTTTCAACTTGTCCATTTCGAAAGAAATGTAATCTCCGTGGAAGTTGCCGCCATGATAAATATTTTGTGTATCCGGATCGACAATCGGATTGTCACAGGCGGAATTTATTTCGTTTATTAATACTTCTTCCGCATTCTCCAGTTCATCGTAAATAGGACCGAGTATTTGCGGAACACATCGCAAGGAATAATAGGGCTGTACTTTGTGTTCGAAGATTTTCTCTTTATGCACCTGGTTGTATAGCTCGTTCTCCCTTTGAAGCACGCATTTACTGCCTGCCACCCATTCTCTCATCATAGCAGCTATCTCTTGTTGACCTTTATGATGCTTGGCCTCGTTTAATGCCTGTGCCATAAAATCATCATAAGAGGCGGCAATCTCATTCATCATTACAGAGGCAGCCACCGACCAACGGAGTAGTTTTTTTGCATAAATCAGATTGACAATACCGATGCCTGTCATTACAGAAGTACCGTTTGTAACGGATAAACCTTCACGAATACGCATGGAAAAAGGTTTCAGGCCGTTTTCCTGAAGTACCGTAGCTGCGTTACACAATTTACCCTGATAAAAAACTTCCCCTTCCCCTATTAACGTCAGGGCGATATGGGCCAGTTGTACGAGATCGCCGCTGGCACCTACACTTCCGTGTTCGGGTATGAACGGATAAATTCCGCGGTTGATAAATTCACAGAGGAGAGAAACCAGTTCCAGATGCACTCCTGACTTCCCTTGTAGAAAAGTGTACAAACGGGCAATCATAGCTGCTTTTACATAAAGTTCGGGAAGCGGTTTGCCGGCACCGGTGGAATGGCTTCGGATGATATTATACTGAAGGTCGATCAATGACTGATCTTCTATTCTGTATTGTGCCATTGGGCCGAATCCCGTATTGATACCATAAATAATCTTATCGCTGGAAAAGGATTGCAGAAAATCGAAGCTTTCCTCTACTTTTCGAATACATTCTTCAGAGAGTTCCAGCTTTTCATTATCAAACAATACTTTATGAAGGGTATCTAAATTTATACTTTTCTCAGCTATCATTTTCTGTACTAGATATTTTATGCCTTAATAATAAGATGCAAAAATAGGCAATTTCTGTTATATAGCGGACATGAATCAGGATAAAACTTTTTCAGGGAAGTTGGTTTTGCTTGTTTTGTTTCTCATTCGTGGGAGATTTGTTCCCCGGTACCGCTCGATGCCTTCATTGGTGCCGGAGGGTGTCTTCATCGGTGGAGAGAAAAATCAATCTATGCTTTTTGTAAATCCCGTCCTTCATACTTGCAGATCGCTTCTATCCATTCTTTGGTCAGTGGCATGGACTCATGTCTTTCAAGATCGAAAGTAACCATGATGGACTTGCAAACGCATTTCACTTCATTGGTTTTCGTGTCAATGACTTGTTGAACCAGATGAAAGCTTTTGGTACCTATCTTAGAGACGGCTGTTTGTACAGCTATGTGGTCCGATGCGAAAATTTGCTTAACGAAATTCGCTTCGATATGAACAACGACAATACCAATTTTTTCCCAATCTACTCCCGGGCATACCGAACCGAAGTATTCAGTCTTTCCCAAGTCGTAAAAAGAGAAGTAAACCGTGTTGTTGACGTGACCAAATTTGTCTACATCATTGAATCGCAATTGGATAGGTAATGTGTGATGAAATACGATTTCTTCCATTGTTTTCTCTTAAACGTTTTAAATTCGACACAAAAATAGCACTTTTACTTTCTTGCTTGAAATTGGGGCAAAGATAGATATTTCTGACGATTCTATTCTTGGAGACGGGGGAGAAATTAGTTAATAATCGTTTAAACTGTAGTCTTAGGACGTTTATTCTGACTTCTGATGTGTGGGAACAATCAGAAGGATGGAAAGGGACTTTTAAATACGGATTATTCTTAACTTATTATCTTGTGGAATATATCCACATTTTTGTGGAATTTTTGCACAGGATCGTGCTTGAAACTTAATCTGGCTATTAATGCTTTTTTTCTTTATTACAAATTATTTATGTGTTTGAAAATGAATGATATGTTCTCTTTGATTAAACTCGATAAGTCTCGATGTATCAGTCTTTTGTTATGCTTTTGGCACATAAATTGCCTAATATTGATGGTAATCTATCCTAATAACTATTCTAATTTTAGAACAATAATGGAAGTAATAATGAAAAACAAATGGCTATTATGCATTTTTTAATGCAGTTTCTGCCTTTCGGATTATTCGCGCAGGTTGCTCCTCCTCTTGAAGAACAGAAGACAGAAATACAGGAAGCCCCGGAAAATAACAATGAAGTTACGATAAACAGCGATACTACCACCGACGGGGATGCTGGAAAGACAATCAAAGGAGTGATTAACGATGAACAAGGAGAGACAATCATTGGTGCTTCCGTCATTATCAAAGGCGAAGATACCGGAACTACCAGTGATATGGATGGTAGGTTTACTCTCGAAGCTCCGGAAGGAGCGATTTTAGTGATCTCTTACATCGGCTATCATACGCAGGAAGTAAAAGTCAGAAAGAGATCTCTTCTTCGTGTTGTGTTGAAAGAAGACAATCAGTTGTTGGATGAAGTGGTAGTGGTAGGATACGGAACCGTCAAGAAGAGTGACCTTACGGGTGCTGTGTCCGGTGTATCCAACAGACAATACAAAAATCAACCTGTACAACGGGTTGAAAATATACTCCAGGGTCGTACTCCCGGTGTAGAAGTCACTGCTACGAGTGGTATGCCCGGAGCAAGTATGAAGGTGCGCGTTCGTGGAACTACCTCTATTAATAAAAGCAGTGATCCTTTATATGTGATTGACGGTATCATCTCTTCCAGTGGCTTGGACGGTATTAACCCTTCTGATATCCAGTCGATGGAAATACTGAAAGACGCTTCCTCCACTGCCATTTACGGTTCCCGTGGTTCGAATGGCGTTATCCTGATAACCACCAAACAGGGTAGTGAGGGAAAAGCACAGGTAACGTTCGATGCATCGGTAGGGCTTTCGACTGTCAGAAAACAGTATGACCTGCTGAACGCTTACGAATATGCAACTGCACTGAATGACATTCGCGGATCGTCTACTATCTCCGCCGAAGATCTTGAGGCTTATAAAAATGGAACGAAAGGAATTAACTGGACTGATCTTCTGACTCGTACAGGTATCACCCAGGATTATCGGCTCGCCATATCCGGAGGAAATGAAAAAGTGAAATACCTTATTTCGGGAAATGTGCTCGATCAGGAAGCCATCACCATCATGTCCGATTATAAACGCTATGGAATTCGGGCAAACATCGACTCGGAAGTGAAACCCTGGTTGACAATCTCTGCAAAATTAAACGCATCCAGTCTTCACAAACACAATGAAGGTGGGGCGAACTGGTTGCATGTCACTAACTTTTCGCCTACCATGGAGCTGAAAGATCCCGAAACCGGCGTGTACAATACAGACCCGTATAATATGATCGGTTCCAGCCCTTACGGTGAAATGATAGTGAACAATAGCGATAGCTATAGCTATAATTTAAACGCCAACCTGACATTGCTGTTTAAGATCATGAAAGGACTGACGCTTTCCGTTCAGGGAGGTTATGACTACGATAATAGTCCTTCTTATTCTTTCCGGTCGAAACTGGATTCACCGGGTGCTATCAATAGCGCAAGCAATACCAACGCATTGCATAACTATTGGCAGAATACTAACAATCTGACCTGGCAAAAGCAATTCGGAGATCATAGCTTCACTGCCATGGGTGTATGGGAAATAAGTCGTTCGTGGGACTCACAACTAAAGGGAACCGGTTCCAATCTGAACAATGAAAGTGTTGGGTACTGGAATCTTGGCAATGCTGCTATCAGAGATGCGAGCAATTCATACACGGAATTTTCTTTGGCTTCCGGTATCGTGCGTGCTAATTACGATTATAAGAAACGATATTTTATTACTGCTGCATTAAGAGCTGACGGTTCTTCTAAATTTCAGGGAGACAACAAATGGGGATATTTCCCTTCCGCAGTTGTGGCTTGGGATATTGCACAAGAATCTTTCATGAGCAACCAGCATGTGCTCGATCAGTTGAAACTGCGTGCCAGCTTTGGTGTCACCGGAAATCAGGATATTGCTGCTTACAGCACATTGGGTATGTTGTCGGGAGCATCTTACGGCTGGGGAACTTCCACTTCCTCTACAGGATATTGGGGATATCAGTTTGCTACACCCGGCATTACCTGGGAAAAGACTTACCAATATGATTTGGGATTGGATATGAGTATCGGAGGCTTTAATATTACAGTGGACTGGTTCAAGAAACAAACGAAAGATCTGCTCTTTCAGAAACAGGTGCCTAAATATAACGGAGGTGGTACTTATTGGGTGAATCAAGGAAAACTGAACAATACCGGAGTCGAATTATCCCTTACCACTTTCCCTGTAAAGGGAGCTGTGACATGGGAAACCAGCCTGAATGCTTCTTATGTGAAGAATGAAGTAGCAGACCTCGCAGGAGATGACTTTGTACTCACTGCTAACTATAGCGATTTGGGAGGTCCTCTGCAGATTATGAAGCCCGGTTATCCTATGGGATCTTTCTATGTCTATCAATGGAAAGGATTCGATGATAAAGGCGCTAATCTTTATCAGAAAGCAGATGGTAGTCTGACAACGAATCCGACTTCCGATGATTTGGTTGTGAAAGGACAGGCAAGTCCCAAATGGACAGTAGGTTGGAACAACACTGTTACTTGGAAAAACTGGACGCTGAATGTATTTTTCAATGCTGCCACCGGATATGACCGGTTGAATATCAGCCGTTTTATGGCGGCATCCATGACTGGTGTTTCTCGTTTCGTAACCTTGCGTGATGCCTACTTCAAAGGATGGGATCATGTTGCCAACAAAGCGGACGCTCTTTATCCGAGCCTTACCAATACCGACAACAAGAGTTATGCTAATTCGGATTTCTGGCTTGAAGATGCTTCTTTTATCAAGTTGAAGAATATCAGCCTCTCGTACCGCATTCCTCGCCGTGTACTGAAGTTTGCAAGTGTACAACTGTCTGTCAGCGCACAGGATCTCTTTACAATCACCCGCTACAAAGGAATGGATCCTGAAGTGTACACCAGTTATGACGGACTGGATTACGGTGCTTATCCGATTCCTCGGACAATCACCTTTGGAGCCAAATTCAGATTTTAAACCGTGTATTAAGACAATAACCGTATGAAAACAGCATATACCTTTATAATGAAAGCCTTGCCTGTGCTTCTGGCAGCTTTGTGTTGGACTTCGTGTAGTGATTTTCTGGAAGAAGATCCGAAAGGGCAGTTACCTTCGGATACCTATTTCAGTAATAAAGAAGACTTGGACGCTTCGCTGACGGCTCTCTATTCCGTGATCGCAAGTTCACAGGCTAGTAATAATCTTTGTGGAACGAACTTCCTGGTGGGAGATGATATCTCCACTCATCCTTCCAGTAATAAACAACCTCTTCGTGAACACGACCAGTTTGATGTGAAAGACAATAACTCGTGGTTGTCCAGTATGTGGGAGCAGCGTTTCAAAGTCATCAAGGCTGCCAATTTTATCATAAATAATGCGGAGCGTACGCCGGAGGTATCAAAAGACGATATAAAAGTGGCTATTGCACAAGCACATTATTGGAGGGCCTACTCTTATTTTTATCTGGTGACCACTTGGGGACGGGTTCCCATCATGCTGAAAGAAGAAATAGATTATAATGCTCCGTTGAAGACGGAAGAAGAAGTGTACGAATTGATTCTGTCTGACCTGAAAATAGCAGAAACCGATTGCCCCGTACTGTACACGAAGGAACCGTATGGCAGAAATGGAATGAACATTGCTGTAAGTGAGGGAGCCGTAAAAGCAACGATGGCTTATGTCTATATGTGTATGGCAGGATGGCCGCTTAATAAAGGAGTAGAATATTACAAGCTGGCTGCCGCCAAAGCCAAAGAAGTGATAGACGGTGCAGATGGTGGTAGCTACTATTATAAACTGCTGCCGGAATATAGCCAGGTATATTCATGGGAATACAATAATAAGAATACGGAACTTCTGTTGGGTATCTATTATAATAGGGATGCAGCAGGACAATCCGCTCCCTTGACCGATTTCCTGCAAGATATGAAACAGGCCGGTTGGGGAGATACGAATGGAGAAATTAATTTCTGGATGAACTTCCCCGAAGGTCCTCGTAAAGATGCTACGTATTTCCCGAAAATCATGCTTAGCGACGGGAAACTATATGATTGGTGGTATGATACCGATCCTGCTTCCCGCGAAGTAGTGGCGCCTGTCTTTATGAAGACCGTGGAAGGTGCTGTACGCGGAACTGAATTTGATTATACAAATCCTGCCGTAGTCAATGCATCGGGGGAGAAAACATTCCAGTTATTACGTCTTTCGCAAGTATATTGCTGGTATGCCGAAGCAACAGGCCGTGCAGGAGAAATCAATGAACAGGCGGTTAAAGTGTTGAACGAAGTGCGCAACAGGGCAGACGGTGAAAAAACAAATAGATATACGACGGATATGTCTCCTGATGAACTGGCGGAAGCAGCCTACAATGAACATGGTTGGGAAATGGCCGGTTATTATTGGGGCGGTATTGCGAGCAGAGCCAGGGATATGTTCAGAATGTACCGGTATAAGGATCATTTTGAATTCCGTAAGAAAAATGAGCCTATTGAAGTGGCGCCCGGAGTTTTCAGGAAAGAAGCAGTAGCAGTCACCGGAACTTGGGATGACAGTAAGATGTATGTTCCTTATCCCTATGAAGATGTGATTTTGAACCCGAATCTGGATAATAGTTGGAAGAATAGATAGCGTTAGGGGCTGATTTTTTGAATGATCTGTTTTTTATAGAACGATGTAGGTTATCTCTTAATTTACATCGTTCTTTCTTTTTTGTATGGTTTGTTGTGTCAATCTATATTTTTGAGGGACTTAAAAACGTCGGGATAGATTTCACTAAATGGAATAAAAGTGTTATTTTTGCGTCTTGTTCTTAACGGAAATTAATCAAGAAATGATAGAAGATATTAAAAAAGCCTGTCAGGTGATGAATGAAGGAGGAGTGATCCTTTATCCCACCGATACCGTATGGGGTATAGGCTGTGATGCGACTAATGAAGAGGCTGTACGCCGCGTGTATGAGATTAAGAAACGCGCTGACAGCAAGGCTATGCTGGTCTTGGTAGACTCTCCGGTTAAAGTAGATTTTTATGTACAGGATGTGCCTGATGTTGCATGGGATTTGATTGAAGTTGCCGACAAGCCGTTGACGATTATTTATTCCGGAGCACGTAACTTAGCATCGAATTTGCTGGCCGAGGATGGCAGTGTAGGGATTCGAGTGACGAATGAAGACTTTTCCAGACGACTCTGTCAGCAGTTCCGTAAAGCAATCGTTTCTACTTCGGCTAATGTCAGCGGGCAGCCGGGTGCGGCTAATTTTAGTGAAATCAGTGATGAAATCAAATCGGCGGTAGATTATATCGTTGGCTTTCGCCAGGACGATATGAGCCGGCCGAGACCCTCAAGTATTATTAAGTTGGAAAAAGGTGGAGTGATAAAGATAATTCGCGAATAAATGAAAGGAGAAAAACTTAGTTTATTACAGCGTTGCATCAAATGGCGGGAAGCGAATATAAAGGAGAAGCAATTTATCCTGATATTAAGTTTTCTTGTTGGGATCTTTACAGCGTTTGCCGCATTAATATTGAAATTCTTTATCCATCAGATACAGAATTTTCTGACCGATAACTTCAGTGCGACGCAGGCCAACTACCTGTATTTGGTATATCCGGTAGTCGGAATCTTTTTGGCAGGCTGGTTTGTGCGCAATATAGTCAAGGACGACATCAGTCATGGAGTCACCAAGATTCTATATGCCATTTCCCGCAGGCAGGGACGTATCAAACGACATAATATTTGGTCATCTACTATCGCCAGTGCTATTACTATTGGATTTGGAGGATCGGTCGGGGCGGAGGCGCCGATTGTACTGACTGGTTCAGCTATCGGTTCCAATTTGGGTAGCGTCTTCAAGATGGAACACCGCACGCTGATGCTGCTCGTAGGATGTGGAGCGGCAGGTGCCATTGCCGGTATTTTCAAAGCTCCGATTGCCGGACTCGTGTTTACATTGGAAGTCCTGATGATTGACCTGACTATGTCTTCTTTGCTTCCGCTGCTGATTTCTGCAGTGACCGCAGCTACCGTATCTTATATCACTACCGGTACGGAAGCTATGTTTAAGTTTCATCTTGATCAGGCATTCGAACTGGAACGTATTCCTTTCGTTATCTTGTTGGGAATCTTTTGCGGACTGATTTCGCTATACTTTACGCGTGCCATGAATTCGGTGGAAGGCGTCTTTGGTAAACTTAATAACCCTTATAAGAAATTGGCTTTCGGTGGTGTGATGTTGAGTGTGCTGATTTTCCTTTTTCCGCCTCTTTATGGTGAAGGATATGATACGATTGATCTTTTGCTGAATGGAACGTCTGCGGCAGAGTGGGATACGGTCATGAACAATTCTATGTTTTATGGTTATGGTAATCTGCTGCTGGTTTATCTGGTGCTGATAATTTTGTTGAAAGTATTTGCCTCCAGTGCAACGAACGGTGGTGGCGGTTGTGGTGGAATCTTTGCACCTTCGCTTTATTTGGGGTGTATTGCAGGGTTTGTTTTCTCTCATTTTAGCAATGATTTTGCTTTCTCTGCTTATTTGCCGGAGAAGAATTTCGCGTTGATGGGAATGGCGGGAGTGATGAGTGGCGTTATGCACGCTCCTTTGACAGGGGTGTTTCTGATAGCCGAACTGACTGGTGGATATGATTTATTCCTTCCGTTGATGATTGTATCCGTAAGTTCATATCTGACCATTATTGCTTTCGAGCCTCATAGTATCTATTCGATGCGTCTGGCCAAGAAGGGACAGTTGCTTACACACCATAAGGATAAAGCCGTGTTGACGTTGATGAAAATGGAAAATGTGGTGGAGAAAGATTTCGTTGTCGTACATCCGGAAATGGATTTGGGCGAATTAGTGAAAGCAATAGCTGCTTCCCATCGAAATGTGTTCCCGGTGACAGATAAGAAAACGGGTGAATTGCTGGGAATTGTACTTCTCGACGACATTCGTAACATCATGTTCCGACAAGAACTTTATCATCGTTTCACTGTTAATAAATTAATGACATCTGCCCCTGCCAAGATATTCGATACGGATGGAATGGAACAGGTGATGCAGACATTTGATGATACGAAAGCCTGGAATCTTCCGGTAGTGGATGAAGAAGGGCGATACCAGGGATTTGTCTCTAAATCGAAGATATTTAATTCATACCGGCAAGTATTGGTACATTTCTCTGAAGACTAACAACCGTAAGGGATAATTTATTAGGCACGGATTACACAGATTACGCTGTTGTTTTATGTAGACCTAATTCAGGAAACCGTGAAATCCGTGTAATCCGTGCCTAAGTAGCGATAACATATTGAATGATGAAAAAAGAAGATTTAAGAATAGTATATATGGGGACTCCCGATTTTGCGGTAGAGGCCCTGCGTCAATTAGTAGAAGGCGGTTATAATGTAGTGGGTGTGATTACAATGCCCGATAAGCCTGCCGGACGAGGACATAAGATTCAGTATTCTCCTGTAAAGCAATATGCGCTTGAACAAAATTTGCCGTTACTTCAACCGGAAAGGTTGAAAGATGAAGCTTTTGTAGAAGCATTGCGTGAATGGAAGGCGGACTTACAGATTGTAGTTGCTTTTCGTATGTTGCCGGAAGTGGTATGGAATATGCCACGACTGGGTACGTTCAATCTTCATGCTTCTTTGCTTCCTCAATACCGTGGAGCTGCCCCCATTAATTGGGCAGTAATCAATGGTGATACGGAAACCGGAATTACTACTTTCTTTTTGAAACACGAGATAGACACCGGAGAAGTCATTCAGCAAGTGCGTGTGCCTATCGCAGATACGGATAATGTGGAAGTGGTACATGATAAGTTGATGGTGCTGGGAGGAAAACTGGTTCTTGAAACGGTAGACGCTATATTGAATGGAACGGTAAAACCGATTCCTCAAGAAGAAATGGCGGTTGTCGGTGAACTTCGTCCTGCTCCGAAGATCTTTAAAGAAACCTGCCGGATTGACTGGAATCAGTCGGTGAAGAAGATATACGATTTTATCCGTGGATTATCACCTTATCCTGCTGCCTGGAGTGAACTGATTACTTCTGAAAAAGGAGCACCAGTGGCCGTGAAGATCTTTGAAAGTGAGAAGATTTATGAATCACATCAATTAGCTATAGGAACAATTGTGACCGATGGGAAGAAATTCATGAAAGTAGCTGTACCGGATGGATTTGTATCTATTCTTTCTTTACAGCTTCCCGGTAAAAAACGTTTGAAAATAGATGAATTGCTTCGTGGATATCACTTGGAAGATGGTTGTCTGATGAAGTAATTAATCGGATAAACAGATTAAAACGAGCAAGCCATTAGATTATAAATAGAATAAAACCGTCCCGAATAAGAGACGGCTAGAACTTAAAATAGAAGAATTATGAAACCGATTATCGCTCCTTCCATTCTTTCTGCCGATTTTGGATATTTGGCAAAGGATATTGAAATGGTAAACCGCAGTGAAGCGGAGTGGGTACATATTGATATTATGGACGGAGTATTTGTTCCGAACATTTCATTTGGCTTTCCGGTACTGAAATATGTAGCGAAGTTAAGCCGGAAACCGTTGGATGTGCATTTGATGATTGTGAATCCGGAAAAGTTTATTCCGGAGGTAAAAGCGTTGGGCGCTCATACGATGAATGTGCATTATGAAGCTTGCCCGCATCTGCATCGGGTGATTCAACAAATCAGAGAAGCCGGGATGCAGCCTGCTGTAACTATCAATCCGGCCACTCCTGTAGCTCTTTTACAAGATATTATCCGAGATGTATATATGGTGCTTATCATGAGCGTGAATCCGGGATTTGGAGGACAGAAGTTTATCGAACATTCAGTAGAAAAAGTTCGTGAGCTGCGTGCCCTGATTGAACGGACAGGTTCGAAAGCGCTGATTGAAGTAGACGGTGGGGTAAATCTGGAAACAGGTGCCCGTTTGGTTGAGGCGGGAGCCGATGCGTTAGTGGCGGGTAATGCTGTCTTTGCGGCACCGGATCCGGAAGCGATGATTCGTCAGTTGCACGAACTGTAACTCATCTGTTGAGTACTTTTTACATCCATCGATATCCCTATATACGCCTGATTATCCCTTGGATAACAGGCGTTTTTTGTGGAGATCATTTTTTTGACCGTTCATGGGAACCTTTTGGGAGTGTTCTAGCTCTTGGACTTTGTATTGCTTTATTGTTTGTTCTTTATTTCCTGAAACGCCATTCATTGCGATGGTGCTTTGGATTAGCTGTCTCTATCCTTTGTTTTATAGGAGGGTGGCTTGGAATAACTTGGCAATTACAGCACGCTGTCTACTCTTTTCCGGAAGAAGAAACAGTGTATCGGGTTTTAATAACGGATGCACCTCAGGTGAAAGAACATACCTACCTCTGCCAGACATTATTAAAGGGACGTCGTGATACTGCCGGCACATATCCGATAGAACGTGCTGCAATCCTTTATCTACAGCAAGATTCGGCCGTCACCCGATTAAAAAGTGGAGATGAACTGCTGGTTTCTGCCCGTATTTCTCCTCCTCTCAACAATCGGAACTTTGATGAATTTGATTATGCCCGCTTCCTGATGCGGAAAGGAATCAGCGGAATAGGATATGTTGCATCCGGGAAATGGACAAAACAGGACGGAATGAATAACCTTGATCTCAAAAGTATAGCCGGTTCTTGTCGAAGAAAGATGATTTCACTTTATCGGGAACTAGGATTTTCCGGCGATGAACTGGCTGTACTTTCAGCACTGACCATAGGAGACAAAACGGAATTAAGTGATTCGGTTCGTGAGAGTTATTCGGTAGCCGGAGCAAGTCATATTTTAGCTTTATCCGGTTTGCATATCGGGCTTTTATATACATTGCTCTTCTTCATTCTGAAACCTGTTGCCCGAAGAGGAAATATAGGTAGAGCTATACGTTCTGTTCTTCTTCTTATCCTATTATGGGCTTTTGCCTTTTTCACAGGACTTTCCCCTTCGGTAGTACGCTCGGTCAGTATGTGTTCGATTTTAGCAATGGCAGATATGGTTGGTCGCCAACCGCTATCTTTAAATACATTGGCGGCAGCTGCATGGTTGATGCTATTCTGTAATCCGGCATGGTTGTTTGATGTTGGTTTCCAGCTCTCTTTCCTTGCTGTTGCTTCCATCCTATTGATTCAAAAGCCAGTTTATCACCTGATTACGGTGAAAGGTAGAATAGGGAAATATATTTGGGGACTGATAAGTGTGTCTGTTGCTGCACAAATAGGAACGGCTCCGCTTGTCATGTTTTATTTCTCCCGGTTCCCTGTACATTTTCTATTGACGAACTTGGTTGTTATTCCATTCATTACGATTATCCTGTATGCTGCTGTCATTATGCTTCTTCTGACTCCTCTTTCGTGGCTTCAGACCGTAGTGGCCGAAGGTGTTAAGAAACTATTGGAAGGACTTAATTTCTTCGTCCGATGGGTGGAACAGCTTCCTTACGCTTCTATAGATGGAATCTGGCTTTATCAGTCAGAAATATTGGGTATCTATATCGTTGGCTCTTTGTTAACCTATTATTTTATGAACCGTCGATACCGGAATTTATTGATTTGTCTTTTTTTCTATCTTATTACTGGGGACTTATCATGCAACAATCTATTGGCTAGATCGTCCTCGGACGAGCCTGGTCTTTTATAATGTGCGCGGTTGCCCAGCAGTACATTGCATTGAGAGCGATGGACGTTCCTGGATAAACTATGTAGATACTATCCCCCATGAAAAACATTTGAAACGCATGGCTGCTAACTATTGGAAGCATCATCACCTTCTGCCTCCCCAAAAAATAACTGCCGATTGCCGGTATATGGAACTAAACCGTCAGCAGCAGATTATATCCTATCATGGCTGTCATATTTGTGTAATAAATGATAACCATTGGCGGAACAAAACTACCGTTTCTCCGTTATATATTCAGTATCTTTACTTATGCAAAGGATATGACGGACATATGGAAGAGCTCACTCGAATCTTTTCTTTCTCTTACGTCATATTGGACGCATCTCTCTCGGAATACCGCAAACACCTCCTTGAAAGCGAATGCAAGCAATCCGGTCTGCGGTTTATCTCGCTATCCGACGAAGGTTCTGTCCGCTTTTTGCTCTAAGTACAAAGATTTATCGTACATTTGCACCTTGATAAAGTATAAGAGTATGTTGACGAAAGTAATTGAACAAGCCAAAATAGACCATTTCACCAAATGGTTTGAACGAGCTGACAAAATAGTAATTGTATCTCATGTTTCCCCTGACGGTGACGCTATCGGTTCTTCACTGGGATTATATCATTTCCTGGATTCACAGGAAAAAACAGTAAACGTAATTGTGCCGAATGCTTTTCCCGATTTTTTGCGGTGGATGCCGGGCAGTAAGGATATTCTGTTGTATGACCGTTACAAAGACTTTGCAGATAAATTGATTGCCGAAGCAGATGTCATTTGTTGCCTCGATTTCAATGCACTGAAGCGTATTGACGATATGGCAGACGCTGTGGCTGCTTCTCCGGCACGTAAAATAATGATCGATCATCATTTGTATCCCGAAGATTTCTGTAAGATAGTAATGTCTTATCCTAAAATATCTTCTACTTCCGAACTGATATTCCGTCTCATCTGCCGTATGGGATATTTCAGTGATATCTCTAAGGAAGGCGCTGAATGTATCTACACAGGAATGATGACAGATACCGGTGGGTTCACCTATAACTCGAACAACCGGGAGATATATTTTATCATTAGCGAACTCCTTTCTAAAGGAATCGATAAAGATGATATTTATCGTAAGGTGTACAACACCTATTCGGAGAGTCGTTTACGTTTGATGGGCTATGTATTGTCGAACATGACTGTGTATTCGGATTATAATTCGGCACTAATCACCCTGACGAAAGCAGAGCAAAGTAAATTCAACTACATAAAAGGCGATAGTGAGGGCTTTGTTAATATCCCCCTTTCCATTAAAAATGTCTGCTTCTCTTGCTTCTTGAGGGAAGATACAGAGAAACCGATGATTAAAATATCTCTTCGTTCGGTAGGAACCTTCCCATGCAATCAGCTAGCTGCCGAATTCTTCCATGGAGGAGGGCACTTGAATGCTTCGGGCGGTGAATTTTTCGGAACGATGGAAGAGGCAAAAGCGGTCTTTGAGAAAGCGCTTGAGAAATATAAACCTTTACTAACAGCGAAAAGCTAAAGATGGAAGGTTAAAAGTGAATATGGAAAGGTTAAAAGATACGAACTTTCAACTTCCCTCTTTCAACTTTTAATGATTTTGAGATACATTTGTGCAGAATATAGCTAAATAACAGATAATGAAGAAACTTGTATTTTTATTTCTCTCTTTGTTAACCGCCGGAAGTCTGTTTCAGGCATGCGACAATTCGAAGACTTATGCAGAAATGCTGGAAGACGAGAAAAATGCGGTGAATAAGTTCATCAAAGATAATGATATCCGTGTCATTTCATTGGAAGAGTTTGAACGGGATACTATTACAGCTTCTAAAGAAGCAGGGAATGGATATGACGAATATGTTGCTTTCTCCAATGGCGTATATATGCAGATCGTAGATCGTGGAGGAAAAGAGGATAAGGATGGAGTTGAAGTTATTAATGAGGTAGATACTTTTGCTAACAATAACATCATTTGTGCTCGTTATGTGGAAAAGGATATGATGACAGGAGAAGTTACTTGTTTCAATGTACCTTTAGAAGAATGGATGGATGTTCCTGATTATTATAAGTTTCCATTAACATTCCGTTATGTACAAAACGCATCTACTGTTTATGGAATCGTTTTATCTGGTAGTTTGGACTACGATTTATTATGGGTTAATCAAGGTTATGGAACTGCGATTCCATCCGGATGGTTGATTGCCTTACCTTATTTGCGTAATAATGCACATGTACGCCTGATTGTACCTTCTAAGATGGGACATACACTTGCACAGCAATATGTCAATCCATATTTTTATGATATTTGGAAGTTTGAGAAAGCAAAAAGCTAAAGCACTAACATTTAGATAAATCAAATCTTTAAGTAGAGAACTTATGACTCTAATCAAATCTATCTCTGGAATCCGCGGAACTATCGGCGGAGGAGCGGGGGAAGGACTGAACCCGCTTGACATTGTAAAATTCACCTCGGCTTATGCTACTTTGATTCGTAAGACCTGCAAAGCGAAGAGCAACAAGATTGTTGTTGGACGCGATGCCCGCATTTCGGGTGAGATGGTAAAAAACGTAGTAGTCGGCACATTGATGGGAATGGGCTGGGATGTAGTAGACATTGATCTTGCTTCTACCCCGACCACAGAACTTGCTGTAACAATGGAAGGCGCTTGTGGTGGTATTATCCTGACAGCTTCTCATAACCCGAAACAGTGGAACGCACTGAAATTGCTGAATGAACATGGTGAATTTCTGAATGCAGCCGAAGGCAACGAAGTACTTCGTATTGCTGAAGCTGAAGAATTTGACTATGCCGATGTTGACCATCTGGGATCTTACCGCAAAGACCTGACTTATAATCAGAAACATATCGACAGTGTATTGGCTCTCGACCTGGTAGATGTAGAAGCTATCAAGAAAGCCAACTTCCGGGTAGCGATTGACTGTGTGAACTCTGTAGGCGGTATCATTCTCCCTGAACTTCTTGAACGTTTGGGGGTGAAACATGTAGAAAAACTCTACTGTGAACCTACCGGAAACTTCCAACACAACCCAGAACCGCTTGAAAAGAACCTCGGCGACATCATGAACCTGATGAAAGGGGGCAAAGCAGATATAGCATTCGTTGTAGACCCAGACGTTGACCGTTTGGCAATGATCTGCGAAAATGGTGTAATGTACGGTGAGGAATATACACTGGTTACTGTGGCTGATTATGTACTGAAACATACTCCGGGGAATACAGTTTCTAATTTGAGTTCTACCCGTGCCCTGCGTGATGTAACCCGTAAATATGGTATGGAATACAGTGCTTCTGCTGTAGGCGAAGTAAACGTTGTAACGAAGATGAAAGCAACCAATGCCGTTATCGGTGGTGAAGGAAATGGTGGAGTAATCTATCCTGCCAGCCATTATGGCCGTGATGCATTGGTAGGTATTGCTTTATTCCTTAGCCATCTGGCTCATGAAGGAAAGAAAGTTAGCGAGCTTCGTGCCACTTATCCTCCTTACTTCATAGCTAAGAACCGTGTCGATCTGACTCCGGAAATCGATGTAGATGCTATCCTTGCAAAAGTAAAGGAAATCTATAAGAACGAAGAAATCAACGATATCGACGGTGTGAAGATTGACTTTGCCGACAAATGGGTACATTTGCGTAAGAGTAATACAGAACCGATCATCCGCGTATATAGCGAGGCTTCTACAATGGAGGCAGCCGAAGAAATCGGTCAGAAGATAATGGATGTGATTAATGAATTAGCCAAGAAATAACGATTCATTAACATCATCGGAAAAATAATAAAGGGAGAGCTTCACTATCAAGCTCTCCCTTTGTTTATTCTGTTTATCTATTTGACAGGCAATTGCTGGCTCTGTTTAATTTTGAGGGGATATGTTTCAGAACAACTATCCTCAAAACGGTTCGTTTTGGTTATGAATCAAAATTGCGGTAGTTTGATCCTTTTAAAAAAACGCTTTTGACCTTCACAAGTATCACAGACTCGTAAGTTGTAGTGTGACAGATGTTTGCTGTGATTTAAGGTTCTCTTTTTAATTCTTCACATCCTTCACACTGCGTTCCCTACCTCTTGGGAAAGGAGCCTTAGTTAAAACAAAAGCTTAGGTGTTTCCTTCATATGGAAGGACATAAGAAGACCAATATGCTTGAATAATGGATTGAAATAGTCAACATAGATATTGGCCGACTATAGTTGACTATCTAGTCAACTATAGTCGTCTAAGTAGCCAACTGTACTTGACCAAGTAGCCGACTACAGTTGTCCATTAATAAAATATCAAAATTGTCATATAGAGCCGACATTATGTAGTATTAAACCATATACTCCATTTACGGTTACGGTTTGATTTGGTTTCGTACCGGAATGAATCTATTTTAAGAATGTGATTGTCCTGAATCAAATCCCCCCAAGTTTTCAAATTGCTCTCCCAATTGCTTTCTCGTTTCCGGTAACCGTGTTTGTAAAGCAAGAAGACTTTTGCCGCTCCGTCAATGAACCACTACACAGTGCTTCTGGTCTGACACCGTTTTTTTGTTTTACCACTTTTCTGCTTCCAACCTTTTGGGCGGAATGAAAGGAGTATGCTGTTGTAGATTACTTTTCTGCTTCATTTTGGTATTATTTATATTAATTCACTATATTTGCTCTGAATTATCTGATAAATGAAAGCTTGCTTCCTTTATTTCGGTGGTATAATTAGAGATTACATTGAAATACAAAAGATTATGTTTTTGGAGGCAGTTTGCCAATGGATAGTGAGCATATTTAACAAGTAGTTACTTGAACTGTTCGAACGTAAAGATGAGAAGATTATGGAATTGGACCGTCGTATCGGACGGTTGGAATATAAGATCGAATTACTACTCCGGAAGGAGGGGGAAAACGATCTGTAATATAAAGAAAGTACGATGAAAACACACCTGATTTTATTTCTTATAACACTGGCTGCTTCATTGACTGTCCGTGCTGATAAAGGGAATGAAACCTATTTTTTCCGGACCGTGAATTATCAGCAAGGACTCTCCAATAGTGCCGTATTAAGTATTTTCCAAGATAACGAAGGATTGATGTGGTTTGGAACGTATGACGGTGCGAATTGTTATGACGGAGAAAATATGGAAGTATTCCGCTCCGACTTTTCCGAGCAGAAAACATTGAACAACAATATTGTGCACTCTATTCAACAGGCGGATAGCAGTTGCCTGTGGATGACCACGCATTCGGGAGCCAACCGTTTTTCAAAAGACTCCCGACAGATTATTAGCAATTACGATTTCGGAGGAGACTTTGTCATTCATTCCAATCAGAAAGGGAATACCTGGGTGTTGGGCTACGGATGGATTTCTTATTATAATACGTTTCACCATCGTTTTGTTAACATTCCGATGCCGGACATCCATATGCTGAAAGTCGATGTTAGGGCGTTTGTCACTGATGAAGGCGATTTGTATCTTTTCCCCTATGAAAGCGGTGACCTGTATCGCTTTTCGTTGAATGCTTTTGATCAGGATACTCTGTCCACCCGGCTTACCACCATTCCTTCCCATTTTCATCAGAAGCGGATAGAATATGTATGCTACCAGAATGGCGTATTTTGCTTTTATGACTCCGACTACGATCTTTTCGTGTACGATATTTCAAGAAAGTCTAAGATTTATATCCGGAATATTGGTGAGTTGGTTCGGAAGTATGGGCTTATCACCGGCATTGTGCCTTTCTATGAAGACATCATTTTAGCTTTTCATACCAATGGACTGATGCGTTTGCGTCTTTCCCAGCGATATGCGGAAGAAGTGATTGACCGGAATATGCGGATTTTCGGCATCTATAATGATCCCCGGCAAGGAGTTTTGTGGGTGGGAACCGACGGGCAGGGAGCGGTGATGTATTCGCGGAAATACGCTATTGCTACCAATCTGATGTTGAGCAGCTTCTCTCCCAATTTGACTCGGCAGGTAAGGGCAATCATGACGGATAAACAGGGTGGCCTTTGGGTAGGAACCAAGGGAAACGGCCTGCTTCATGTGAAAAATTATCGTGACGGAGTGCGGGCATCCGATGTGGAGGTCTATTCGCTGAATGGGAAACAGCCTGCGGTATCTTACGTGAGACCGGAACGGGAGTTGCGAATCTATGCTATGCGGGAGAGCAGTTATAGAAACGGATTCTGGGTGGGAGCCGCTTCTCCGGGCTTGTGCTATTATTCATTCGATAACGGACAACTTCATCCTTTGGTGGGAACTGATTCCGGAGTTCCGGTAGAGGGCGGTAATGAAGTACATTCCATCGTCGAAGAGAATGACAGTGTACTCTATCTTGCCACTTCGGGTGAAGGGCTTTGTAAGGTGGTGCTCGACAGCGGGCATGGACCGCTCCGGATAAAGTCATTGAAACATTATAAATTCTACTATGAGCAACAGGAGCTTAATCTCTATTATAGTATGGTGCCCCAAGGAGATTCCTTGTTGTGGCTGGGCAGTCAGCAGAGGGGATTGGTGCGTTTCAACCGGAAGACGGAAGAATATCAGGTCTTCTCTTTGAGCGAGATGTTGCACAAATCCGTGGATGATGTACTGTGTTTGCATTGGCGTCGTGGAGAGTTGTGGGTAGGCACTACTGCCGGTTTGGTGCGTGTCACTTTCAAGGAGAACAGGTTGGAAACCGTCCATATCGGGCGTAAGCAAGGATTGCTCAACGATATGATACACAGTATTTTGGAAGATGCCAACGGACTTCTCTGGCTGGGGACGAACCGCGGTCTTATCAAATTCAATCCGGACAATTTCTTTTCGCACGCTTATTATTATAGTGGCGGCATACAAATCGGAGAATTTAGCGACGATGCCTATTATCGCTGTCCTTACACTGGAAATCTTTTTTTCGGAGGAATCGACGGGCTGCTCTATATGAACAAGAATGTACCTTCCGCTCCAGAATATTACCCGGAGGTTTTATTGCGTAAGTTGGTGATTGAGAAAACATTCGTTAACTTACAGGACCACTATTTGCCGGACAGGAAAGGGTTGCAGATGAAAGGGGCGAAGGTGTCTTTTTCTCTTTCTTTTGTCGTGCCGGATTATACAAGTGACGGAGATGTGGAATACTCTTATATGCTCGAAGGGTATGATCAGGATTGGGGGGCATTCAGTAGTGTCAACGAGGCCTCTTATTTTAGTGTGCCTTCGGGCAATTATCTTTTTAAAGTCCGTTATAAGAAAGATGTATTTGCTACGGAATACAAGACGTTCACTATTCCTGTATATATTCTTCCTCCCTGGTATCGGACGGTTTATGCGTATATCATCTATCTGTTGATCGGACTTATGCTGGCGGTATATGTCATTCATTTATTCCACAAATATTTCCGTCATGAACGTATGATGCAGGAACTGCTGGAAACCGAACGCCGTAACGCTTCACTGGTGGTAGACGGTTACAAAGAACGCGAGGTACTTGATAACTGTACGCTCATTTACCAAGCCTGTGACCAACTGAATGACAAGACGCTTTCGTTGGATCAGTATGCTGATAAAGTCGGGCAGATCCGTGAGGCCGTCATGGCTTTGCTCTTCGGGTGCGGTATTGGCGACGAGTGTTTCCGGTTGTTGTCGTCCCTGCAATTCTTTGTTACGGGGCGACCGCCTCTTTCACAGTTGGCGGAAGAAGTGCTCCGGGTACTTGAAAAGGAAGGTCGTGATATTTCCTCTATCCATTTGGATATTCCGGCGGATTTCACTTTCCCTGTTTATAAGAATGCGTTGCGCTGCATCCTTTATTTCAGCGGTCTCTACCTATTGGACAGGAACACCTGTGAAGTGTCGGTTAGTATGAAAGAGGAAGAAAACAGGATGACGCTGACTTTCTTTTCTTCGGATGATACGGTGGAGGGACTGCATAAGATATTGACCGAGCAGGAATCATTGCCGGTGAAAGGGAAAGATTCGGACGACCGGTTCCGCATCCGGACGATGCAACGTTTTGTGTTTTCAGCGTTGAGACAGCAGAACTGTACACTTTGTTGTGTGACGGAGGAAATATCGGGTGGGCGCCGGCTGGCAATCACTTTCGAACCGGTTACTATCGCCCCGCAGGATGAGACGAAGAAAACTGTTTTGTTGCTGGAAGACCGTGAAGAGATTGTATGGCTTATCAGTGCCCTGCTCTCTGATGAATATGACGTTCGTCCGGTGCGAAGCGTACAGCTGGCGTTTGATGAGATGCATACTTCGGCTCCTGCTTTATTTTTGGTAGATATGCAGATGTATACGGATGCTGAAAGCACGTTTATGAAATACGTAGCCAAGAATCGTTCGCTGCTTTCAAAGACTGCCTTTATTCCAATGTTGACTTGGAAGGTTAGTACGGCAATGCAGCGGGAGTTGATCCAGTGGGCAGACTCTTATCTGGTTCTTCCTTATGACATACCGTTCTTAAAAGAGACTATTCAGAAGGTGATCTACGGTAAGCGGGAAGCTAAGCAAGTGTATCTGGAAGAGTTGGAAGGCTGGACGAACTCCATTGTATGCACTACTACCGAGCAGGCGGATTTCGTCCGGAAGTTTTTGCAGGTGGTTGAGCGGAATTTGGATCGGGAGGATTTGGGTTCTACCTTTATCGCGGAACAGATGTTGATGAGTTCCCGTCAGTTCTGCCGGAAATTAAAGGAAATATCCGGAATGACTCCAAGTGATTTGATTAAAGATTACCGGATGGAAAAAGCTGCCCGTTTATTGCAGAATAGAGATTTGTCTATACAGGATGTTATTTCTGATGTCGGTATTTCCAGCCGCGCTTATTTCTATAAAGAGTTTACGCGTAAGTTTGGTGTGACTCCGAAGGTTTACAGGGAGACTTATCTGAATAAAGAGGAACAAATTTGATATTGTTTAAACATACTAATATCTGCAATTGAACATATTGGTGTGTGTAATAGCATATCCTGTGCTGAACTATGCTGTTTTTTTTGATACTAGGGGCTGTACTCTCTTTTTCTGAATTAATTGTGCACTTCGTTGATTATTAGTGTTTTGTTTAGTACTCTGAATGACATAATGTACTTCAAACGGACATTTTTTCCTTTCTTTAGTATTTGGCGTGCAGGAGTATTTCATTTCTTTTTAAATCCTGTTATTTTGCCGCCATGCAATTATTGCATTTGATAACCTTATTATTAATTTAAAACAAGTAGTATGAATTTGTTTGAAATGAAAAAACATCGCATCAGGTCTTTGTGGTTGCTGCTATTGTTGTTCACGTATAGTGTAACAATGCAGGCGCAGGGCAGTTCGGTCACAGGACGTATTTCGGATGAAAAAGGAGAAATGCTCATTGGAGTTAGTGTACAGGAAAAAGGGACGACGAACGGTACCATTACCGACACGAATGGTCAGTACACTTTAAAATTGTCAACAGGAAATCCTATTTTGGTTATCTCTTATATAGGATATAAACCACAGGAGGTTAAAGTTGGCAAACAGAAAGTGGTGGATATTGTTTTGGTAGAAGATGTATCGTCGCTGGATGAGGTGGTAGTGGTAGGTTACGGTAATCAGCGTAAGGTATCTGTTGTTGGCGCACAGTCTTCATTAGACGCTTCAGCTATCAAAATGCCTGCTGCCAAATTATCTTCAGCTATTTCCGGACGTATTGCCGGTGTAGTTGCTGTGCAACGTAGTGGTGAACCGGGACATGACGAGTCGGATATTTGGATTCGTGGTATTTCTACATTGGTTAAAAATGGGCAAAGTTCTAGTCCGTTGGTACTTGTGGACGGTGTGGAGCGTAGCTTCAATAATATTGATCCGGAAGATATTGAATCATTTACTGTGTTGAAAGATGCTTCTGCTACTGCCGTGTATGGTGTGCGTGGTGCTAATGGTGTGGTAATTGTAAAGACAAAACCCGGACGCATCAGTAAACCGACATTTAGCGTGGATTATTATGAAAGCCTCACCCGCATGACTAAAAAGGTGGATATGGCCGATGCTTATACTTACATGGAAGCACGCAACGAAGCGCAAATGAATAAGAATAATACCATTGCTTATTCTCAAGCGTATATCGATGCTACGAAAAAAATCGAACGGCTTGCTACCGAATGATAATCCTCGTTTGTATAATCCGTATCTGTATCCGGCCGTAGATTGGGCAAACGAATTGTTTAACGATTGGGGCCACAATCGCCGTGCCAACATTAATATTCGTGGTGGTGCACCGAAGGCAAGCTATTATGCTTCATTGAGCTATTATGGCGAAAACGGTATGACACGTAACTTCAAGCTGGAGAATTATAATACGTCAATGAAGTATGAACGATACAACTTTACTTCAAACTTAAATTTGAAGCCTACAACAAAGACGGCTATTGACTTAGGATTTTTCGGCTATTTGGGACAAGGACACTATCCACAAAGCAGCGCTGCATCCTTATATGCCTCTTGTATGGATGTCAATCCGGTTATTTATCCGATGGTATTGCCCAATGGAATGATTCCGGGCATCAATACGCAACAGAAATTCAATCCTTATGGTAAGTTGGCTCGTGGAGGTTATTATGATGAATTCAGCACTCAGTTGAACTCAAATGTACGTGTAAAACAGGATTTGGACTTCTGGAAATGGAGCAAAGGACTTTCTGCTTCTGCAATGATAGCATTCGATACCTATAATTCCCGCCGCAGAAACTACAACCGTAGCGAACCAATGTATAAGTTTAAAGGAGCTACAGACGAAAATGGGCTTTGGATTGAAGATACCTTATTTGATGAAGAAACAGGGGAATATTTGTACGATGTATTGGGTGAAGCAGACGGAATCTTGACGCTTGACACTCCTACTCATTCGAGCAACCGCACCGTTTATACGGAGGCTTCTTTAAATTATGAACGCGATTTCGGTGCACATCGTGTAAGTGCTTTGTTGCTTTACAACCAGAAAATATACTGGGATTTAAATGCTTCCGATGTCATTGGCGGTATGGCTTACAAGCAGCGTGGTTTTGCCGGACGTGCTACTTATTCTTGGAATGACCGTTACTTTGCAGAATTCAATTTAGGTATTAATGGTTCGGAAAACTTCACTCCTGGTAATCGCTACGGTACTTTTCCCGCATTCGGTTTGGGGTGGGCAGTTTCTAATGAGCCATTTTGGGAATCGTTACGCAAATATATATCATTCTTGAAATTCCGTTATACACATGGTTGGGTAGGTAGTGATACAGCTACAGGACGTCGTTTTATGTATCAAGGTGTATTTGGAGGTTTACGTGGCACTTGGTTTGGTACCTCGCATAATGGTGCTAGCGGTTATGGCGAAGAAAAGTATGGTGTGAATGTCACTTGGTCTAAATCATGTAAGCAGGATTTGGGTATCGATCTGAAATTACTAAACGACAACCTTTCATTTGTAATTGACTTCTTTAAAGAACGTAGAGATAATATATTCTTACAGAGAAGTACTGTGCCAAGCTATGCCGGATGGATTGAGAATCCTTACGCCAACTTGGGTGTTGTAGAGAATAAGGGTGTTGAAATTGCGATGGACTATACGCAGAAGATTGGTAAAAACACCTTCCTTACCGTGCGTGGTAATATGACTTTCAACAAAGATAAAATTATAGAAAACGATCAGCCGCCTGTAGACTATCCATGGATGGAAACCCGTGGGACAAACGTGAACGCTATTTGGGGATACATTGCTGACGGACTGTTTACTAGCCAGGATGAGATTGATGACCACGCTACCCAGTTCGGTACGCTTCACGTGGGTGATGTTAAATATCGTGACTTGAATGACGATGGTGTGATTGACGATTACGATAAAACGGTAATTGGTCGTGGAGATGTACCGAGAATTTATTATGGATTCGGAGCAGATCTGCAAGTTGGAAACTTCTCTATCAGCGCTTTGTTCCAGGGAAATGCACAAGCTGACCGCTATTTGGACGGCATTTCTATAAAACCGTTCTGGGACGATGAAGGACGCGACAACGTATTTGCTAACATCACCGATCGTTGGAGAGCAGACAATCCTACCAATCAAGACGTGTTCTATCCTCGTTTGTCAGTCGGTAGCGACGGCAACAACAATAACGTGAAGCCAAGTTCATGGTGGGTGAAAGATGTCAGTTTCTTGCGTTTGAAACAAGTAAACATTTCATATACATTGCCTAAGAAGTGGACAGATCCGCTACTGATTAAGAACGCACAGATCTATCTGATGGGAACCAATCTGCTCACGTTCTCTAAGTTCAAATTGTGGGATCCGGAATTGAATACATCTAACGGTACGGCTTATCCTAACGTATCGAGCTATTCAATAGGTCTTAAGTTTAATTTTTAACCAAGTCTAAAAAGAAAAGTATGAAAACAGAAATAAGAAAATATGTTGCAGCAGCTTTGATTTGCTTGGGGATGTCGTCATGCAGCGATTTCTTTGAGTCTATTCCGGGCAAGCAGTTTGGATTGGAAGAGACGTTTGCTTCGAAACAACGCACAGAGCAATATCTGAATAATGTATACAGCTATATCCGTGAGGTGGGTGATGTGCTCCATGTGGACGCAAACATGAACGGAACTATCTTCACCGAAGCATCATTGGAAGGAGCCAACCGTTGGAACAAGACGTATGCGGAATGGACAACGGGGGGGGGCAACTGCTTCGTATAGCCAGGCTAACCGCTACTTCACAGACTACTATCAAGCTATAGCCAAAGCAAGTACCTTCATTCAGAACGTAGACAAATGCCAGGAAGTAGGTGCTTCCGTACGTGGACGTTGGAAAGAAGAGGCGCGTGTGCTACGTGCTTACTATTACTTCGAGTTGTTTCGCATTTACGGTCCCATACCTTTGATTGGCGAAGATCCGATACCTTTGGATGCTTCAAAGGAAGAACTGATTAAGGTGCGCAACTCGGTAGACGAATGTGTAGAGTTTATCGCTAACGAATTGCAAAAGGCTATTGATTCAGGCGACTTGCCGAACAGAGTTTCCAAGAACAATTTGGGACGTATGGACGTAGGGATCTGCAAGGCTTTGAAAGCTAAGTTATATCTCTATTGGGCAAGCCCGCTGTTTAATGGAAACACAGATATGGCATCTGTCAAAAACTTAGATGGCAAACAGCTTTTCCCACAAACGGAAGACCTCACTAAGTGGAATAAAGCCAACGAAGCTTATAAAGAGTTCTTTAGCTTTGCTACTTCGCAGAATTATGGGCTGACAAAAGTATATACGGATGGTAAGCTCGACCCCTACAAGTCCTGTCGTGCTATTGCTGCTTTCTACACGAAGAACTATGATGTCATCTTCAACGAACTGATTATGGTCAAATTACGCGACCAATGGGACTACACTTATTGGACCTGTCCTAAGTTCTCCGGTTTCGAAGACACTAGTGTGAGCGGTGGTGGAGGCTATTATACTACACAAGAAACAGTGGATATGTTCTTTACGAAGAATGGACTGACAATAGACCGTGATCCCTCTTATAACAAGTTCGAAGGAGTACCTTCTGCTGGTAACTTTACTTCCGGACAGTATTATGACGAGAATGATACTGAATTGAAATATTTCGATGCAGACAATTCTTATGTATTGAAACAGTGGAAAGACCGTGAGGCACGTTTCTATGTAAATGTCACTTACAACGGTTCTATCTGGCTGAACTATGGTAGTCAAAACGAAGAACATCGTACCGACTTTACAAATGGTGCACGCGGAACCTGCGGTAAATCGAAAGCTTCCGGTGACTGTCCTGACTCTGGCTATCTAATCCGTAAAGGAGCAAAAGCTACGGAAGATGACGGTTCTAAAATGTTCTCTCCCACGCTTCGTGTGGCTGATATGATTTTAGGATATGCTGAAACACTCTGTATGTGTGACGACTTGGAAGGCGCACTATTGCAACTGAACCAGATTCGTGAGCGTGCCGGTATCCCCGAATACTCATTCACTAATGAGGGCGGAAAAGTGTTTTGTCCGAAGACAAAGAATGACTTGCTCAATCGTATCCGTCGCGAACGTATTGTGGAATTGGTGTTCGAGTGGAACCGCTTTTTCGACGTTCGCCGTTGGAAAGTGGCCGAAGGCAACAATGATCCCGATCACTGGATTTACCCCGAATATCACAAAGGTGGCGAGGGTGGCAATGTGTACGGTATGAATATGGATAAGGATTATCCAGACTTCTTTGCACGTACCTTGCTCGAAAACCGTGCTAACTTCTCAAAGAAACAATACTTCATGCCGATTCCTTATGATGACATCCGTCGTATTCCCGAATTGGTACAGAACTTAGGTTGGTAAATTTTATTGTTAAACACATTTTTAAGAAGTAATGAATACAAAATATTGGAAAAATATGGCATTGGGTCTTTTGGTGTCGTTGGTCGTGAGCGGCTGCTATGGCGAGGAAGACGGATATCAGATTCCCGACATTTATAAAGGAAGCTGGGAAAGCCCGAAAAATGGAGCTACGGTAGTAGGTTATGCACCTGCTCCGATTTCCGAGGCAAAGTATGATGCTTATCTGAACGAACTTTACATCACTTGGGACGGTGGCAACGATGCGTGGGAGAAGAAAAACGAGTATGTGGGAGCCGAAGTAGAGTTTGCTTCCTTGCTCACTGAAACGAAAGTGAAACGCGTGATGATTTCCAACATAGGCGATTTCGGTAACCTGACTGTGAAGAGAGACAACGGACTGCCGAATGCTACGCTGAACTTGAGTCGTTTCCGTACAGTAGTGGTTACTACCAAACATGGTGCACGTGATTGCCGTTTCCGCTCTATTTACGTAGACGAAGCAGGAAACAAACAATACAGCGACTGGACAAGCTTGAGTGAACACCTTGCCAATGCAGAGATGACGCTGAACATGGACTATATGGCTTGGAAAGAGTTTCGAGAGCGTCAGAGCAATCCGCTGAAAATACATTTTGAAAGTAACTCGGATTTACGTACAGTAGAATGGCTGTACAACAGATATAGTGGCGCAGACGCAACGCAGGAAGAGTTCCGTAAATGGTATTATATGGACTGTGCTACCATGTCGTTCGAGCCTCACAACATTGCTTGTGACCCTTACGAAAATTTGACTTTCATGATTAAGAAAGAACAGACTGGAGGTGCTTATGCCTTCGATTATCCGAACCACAACGAAGGACGTGGTATTGTTTACCCGGCATCAGAAAGCAATATGGGAAGTGATGCCTGGTGGTTATTGCCCGATATGCAGGCAGTAGTGATGCACGAAATGGGTCATTGCGTAGAATGGATGCCCCACAAAGGACATTATGAGAAGAAGGGGGAAGACTGCGACAAACAGGGATATCAGGAAGGATGGCCGGATGCAGTGAAAATCTCCAACGGCGGATTCTTCGGACTTGCCACGGAAGGTCAGATTAATGAATATAAAGCTGCGATTGAAAAACCGTATAAAGATCCACAGGATAACAAGGTTTATGTTTGGCAGATTGATTATAACACCTCTGGTGCTTTCATGAGCTGGTTGCGGATTTATAACGGTGACTTTGTGCGCATGTTGCCGTGGACTGTAAAAATGGATGCACTGACTAACGACTGGAGTTTGGAGTATGCAGTGAAATATATCCTGAAAGAAAGCTATCCTGACATGTCTATGGAAGACTTATGGAATGAATATGTAGCTGAAGTAAAGAAATTCTTGAACAATCATCAATAAACATAAACATGAATAAATTATCATATATATACGGTGTGTTGTGTATGTTCCTCTTATGGGGATGTAATACAATTGATTTGAGTGACGTAGGATATGGCGAGAGTGATCGGTTGAAGTCATCGGATGTGAAAGAAGTACTTTATAATGCGTCAGAGGGTTGTTGGATAACTGAATGTGAGGGACGTGAATTCTTCTTTCAGTTTAGCAAGGATGGAACGGTAATTCTTGATTCCGATTTCTTGGAACAAGCAATAGAAGTGAAGACTACTTTTGCAACAAGTGGTAAAGCGGTAGAGTTGACCATTGATAAATGTAATGTTCATTTTCAAAACTTAAGTTCGGAATATGTGGATACGAAATTTATGATCACTGAAGTTCCGGCAGTAGACGCTACTAGAGCAGAGGAAAGCACTAAACTGATATTGGTCGGTGTGGCTACCGGCAGAAAGATGGAGTTGCATACGGTGGCGAAAAGTTATATAGAGACTAAAGTGGCACCTAAAGCGGAGTTTACAGAATTATTTGCCAAGAACCTATTGGATAATCAAGTGATTTGTGATGCTTCCGGCAATCTGATTGGCTATTATAGTTTAGCATTGGCTGGTGTTTCAGATATTTCTGTAAAGATTGTTACGCTTGAAAATAAGAGTGGAAATGATGTGAACGGGCATACACAATATTACGAATCAATGCTGGTAAAAGAGGGAAAAGTATTTAAATTGGAAACTCCGGTGGAAGGAATCAAGGCATTGGATGGAAACACTTATGCGTTCAAAGCCATAGATTGTAGTGGCGAAACGGTGGCTGTTGAAGGAATGTCCGGTGTGACATTCATTTCCAACAAGGATGCTGTAACTGATTTTGATTATGTGACGGCAGGCAAAGAATTTTCATTCTGTAAGGAGCAGAATAAGGGTGCTGCCTGTGATGAAATCTGGGAATGCACGAAAGGTTCTTTCACAGATGGCGGCACTATAGCGGACATCAACCTAATGAAATATGACTATGGATGGAAAAATGCGGATTGCACGCAGCGTCCGTTGGTTATTTGGTCGTGGTGGTTTGCGAACCTTGCTTTTAGAAGTAGCGAGCCGGGAGCTAATATCCGAATGAATAATGTTGATAAGGATTGGATACATTTCACCAATTTGTCGGGTGAAGGTGAAACTTGCGGTGGTGGAGCGATGAACCCCAATCAAGTAAAAGATATGAATGCATACACCAAACCCTTGTTGGATACTTGGTTCAATGAGAAAGGACTGTTTGTGATTCGTTACGACCGCTTGAATGTAGCTGGTGATAATAAATTCTACATTTACTTGTTGTGTCCGGATACAGGTGCTACCGAGAACGGCGGTATGTGGATGAAGATGCAGAGAAAGGAAGAATAATAAAACCTACTTTTTAGATTGTGAGAACAACGAAATACATACTTTGTCTTATTGTTTTTACCGCCCTCTGCGGGAATGGTGTAGGAATGGCAGCCGATAAACATTTGTCTCGCTATGTCAATCCGTTCATCGGAGCAAGTACCAGTATGGAATTGGCCGGAAGTTATCATGGATTGGGAAAGACTTTTCCGGGAGCAACCACCCCTTTTGGGGTGGTTCAGGTAAGTCCACAGACGATAACTGGAGGCGACCACGCACCGGGTTATAGCGACGAACATCGAACGATAGAGGGGTTTGCCTTTACGCAAATGAGCGGAGTGGGTTGGTATGGTGACTTGGGCAATTTGCTGACCATGCCTACTACTGGTAGGTTTCAGGTCATTGCCGGTCGCGAAGACGGCTCCATACAGGGGTATCGCTCTGCTTACGATAAAGTGACGGAAAAGGCTTCGGCTGGATACTACAGCGTGGCTTTGACCGACTATAATATTAAAGTGGAAACTACAGCCGCTCCGCATTGCGGTATGCTTCGGTTCACTTATCCTGAACATAATCAGTCGCGCATACAGATAGATTTGGCGCGGCGTGTGGGTGGTACTTCTGTGGCTCAATATGTACTGGTAAAAGATGAACACACCATCTGCGGATGGATGAAGTGTACACCCGAAGGAGGTGGTTGGGGTAATGGCTGGGGACAAGCTAACTACACCGTTTACTTTTATGTCGTGTTCAGCAAACCGCTGCGGGACTACGGTTTTTGGAGTGCTGACATCCCCGATGGATGGAGCCGCAGAAACGGCGATGTGGTGAGCGTGCCTTATCTGACACAAGTGTCGAAAGCTGTCGTTACCAAAGGCGGGCGTGAGATGGAAGGCAAGCACATCGGCTTCTTTACGGAGTTTATTACACAGGCAGGCGAGGAAGTGACGATGAAGGTAGGTATTTCGTTTGTTGATATGGACGGTGCGGAACGCAATTACCGCAGTGAAATAGCCCAAAAGGACTTTAATCAAGTGCGCAAAGAAGCTGTGGCAAGTTGGGACCGTCAGCTTTCGCGAATGGAAGTGAAAGGGGGAAGTGAAGATGAAAAGACAATATTCTATACGTCCCTCTATCATACCATGATTGATCCTCGTATTATAGCTGATGTAGATGGACGTTATACGGGAGGAGATGGAAAGATACATCGCAGTAAAAGCTTTGCCAAACGTACAATATTCAGCGGTTGGGATGTATTCCGTAGCCAATTCCCTCTTCAGACTATTATCAACCCGCGCATGGTGAACGATGAAATCAACTCGTTGGTGTCATTGGCCGAAGAGAGTGGACATGAATATTACGACCGTTGGGAGTTTCTGAATGCTTATAGCGGTTGTATGATTGGCAATCCGGCGATATCTGTATTGACGGATGCCTATCTGAAAGGTATCTGTCAATACGATGTGGAAAAGGCCTACCGTTATGCCTGCAACACCGCCGAACGTTTCGGCAATGGTGAGCGAGGATACTCGGTGATGAGCGTGTCGAAAACGCTGGAGTATGCTTACTTTGACTGGTGTCTTTCGCAGTTGGCAAAGGCTTTGGGATATGAGGCAGATGCGGCATTTTACGAAAAACGGGGGCAGAATTATCGCAATACGTTCAATCCGGAAGTGGGATGGTTTTACCCGCGTCAGGAAGACGGTGCATACGCCCCTTGGCGTGACGATGCGCGCACAGCCTACAGTTTCGGCTGCGAAGAGTCTAACTTGTATCAGCAGGGCTGGTTTGTTCCGCATGACGTTGATGGCATGGTGCAGCTCATGGGCGGCAAGGAGAAGGCATTGGCAGAGCTGACTGCGTTTTTCGACAAGACTCCCGAGAGTATTCGCTGGAATGATTACTATAATCATGCCAACGAACCGGTGCATCTCGTACCTTTCCTGTTCAACCGCTTAAATGTTCCTTGGTTGACGCAGAAATGGACACGTCACATCTGTGAGAATGCCTACCGCAACTCGGTAGAAGGAATGGTGGGCAATGAGGATGTGGGACAGATGTCGGCGTGGTATGTATTGGCAGCAACAGGCATACATCCCTCTTGTCCGGCGACAACGCGCTACGAAATCACTAGTCCCGTGTTCGACGAAGTGCGTATCCGGCTCGATAGTACTTACTTCAAAGGAAAAGAGTTTGTTGTCCGGACCCGCAACAATTCGAAGACGAACTGCTACATACAGCGTGCCCGTTTGAACGGTAAGGAGTATAATAAATGTTACATTGATTTTAAAGATATTGTAGCGGGCGGAACGCTCGAACTGATAATGGGAGATACGCCCGGATTTTTTTTAAATAGCTAAATAACCGATAACAAATTATTAATGTATAACTACAAAAAACAATGAGAGTCATGAAAAAACTTTTCGTACTTATCTATTTGTGTATGGTTGCAGCACTGCATACCAATGCTCAAACCAAATCACTACACCAATTACAACAGGAGTTTGTAGATCTTCGTTGTGGTATGTTCATTCACTTTAACATGCCTACTTTCTTCAATGAAGATTGGCCGGATCCGGATGCTTCTCCTGAGCTTTTCAACCCTAAAAAAATGGATTGCAAACAATGGGCAAAAGCTGCAAAATCAGCTAATATGACTTATGGCTGTTTGACTACTAAGCACCATAGTGGTTTCTGTATCTGGGATACAAAAACTACTGATTACAGTGTAATGAGCAGTCCTTTCAAACGCGATGTAGTGAAAGAATATGCAGATGCGTTCCGTGCCGAAGGGCTTGGAGTGATGCTTTACTATTCTATTCTTGACACGCATGCTCGTTTGCGTCCAAAATGTATCACGCCGAAGCATATTGAGATGATTAAAGAGCAGCTTCGCGAGCTTTTGACAAACTACGGTGAAATCAAAGCAGTGATTATTGATGGTTGGGATGCTCCTTGGTCACGCATCTCTTACGATGATGTTCCTTTTGAAGATATTTATCGTTTGATTAAGTCTATTCAACCTAATTGTCTGGTGATGGACTTGAATGCTGCAAAATATCCTACTGAAGCTCTGTTCTATACTGATATCAAGTCATATGAACAAGGAGCCGGACAGCATATCTCAAAAGATACAAACCGCTTGCCTGCATTGTCTTGTTTGCCGTTGCAACAGAATTGGTTCTGGAAAGAAAGCTTCCCGACAACTCCGGTGAAATCTCCTGCACAAATGGTAAATGATAATATTATTCCGATGGGAAAAGCTTATTGTAACTTTATCCTGAACGTGGCTCCCAACAGAGATGGGTTAATAGATGCTAATGCTCTGAAAGCATTGAAGGAGATTGGAAAACTCTGGAAGAATGATGGACATATTGCCGATGTTCCTCAAGCGGATAGTCCCATTATTTCTTCCAATATAGCTAAATATCAACCGGCAGAAGGTACATGGAGTAATGATTATGCTATCATGGATTTTGCTAATGATGATGATTTTGGTTCTTGCTGGAATTGTAATCAAGCTGTAGATGCTCCTTGGTATTCGGTTACGTTTGAGCGTGAGAAGCCTTTCAATATGATTGTTATTACTGATCGTAATAATGACCGTTTGCAGGAATATAGTCTTGAATATCGTACGGGTAATACTTGGAAAACATTGTTTGAAGGTAAGGCTCCTACTTCTCAACGTGTGAAAATTCACCGTTTTGACACTGTATGGGGAGATGCGGTCCGTATGAAAGTGCAGAAATCGAATGGGACTACTTCAATTGCCGAATTTGGTGTATATTGCGAACGAAAGTAATTTCGTTACATCAGATATTGTTTGAAGTTTAAATTGAATAGAGGGTTTCTTCTGTCTCTGATGCATGATTGTTGCGGCCTGACAGCTCCGGGAATCATGTATCAGACAGGGGAAATAATAGTGAAAGATTTATTAATGTATAATCAGTAAGCATATTTATTTATGGCTATATTACGATTACCATCTCTTCTTATTGCATTATTCTCTGTTTGTGCGATGTATGCTTCTCCATATAATATAGCACCGCAAAGCCGGGTAAGTGCATCTTCTGTACTTGATGAATTTCACAAAGCGGAAAATGTGACCGATCAACTGATTCGTATCGCAGGAAAGGGGGAATGGGCTTCTAAAAGTACAGAAACTTTCTGGGGGGCAATAGACTATCCTTGGATTCAATTGGATTGGGAACAAGAGGTATGTATTGATAAGGTGGTATTGTATGATCGAGCGGATGAGAAAACACATACAGCAAGCGGCATTCTTCACTTCAGTGATGGTAGTCGTATTAATGTTTGGGAAATCGCTAATGACGGCAGGCCTAAAGTTGTAACATTTCCGGCACGGAAAACTCGTTGGCTTCGTTTTGAAGTGACCGATGGAGACGGAGAACATCTTGGTTTGTCTGAAATAGAAGTTTATCCGTCTCCTGAAGATTATAAGGACTATGTTTCTTGGGTGGATCCTTACATTGAATCGGCTCGCGGACGGTATTTTTTCTTTATCACAGGTAACCAACCCTTTGGCATGATCGGGGCTGCACCTTTAACACGTAATAAAAATCAATATGGTGGGGGATATAATTATAATTCCACAGAAGTATTGGGATTTCCGCAAGTGCATTGTTGGATGTTGTCGGGACTTACTCTCATGCCAACAACCGGACAGGTTGACCCGACATTGGGAGAGCAGCATTGGAAATCGCCGTTTAGCCATGAAGGGGAGATCGTTCAGCCGGGATATCATCGTCTTTATCTGGAAAAATATGATACATGGGTAGAACAAACAGCAACAGATTATGCTAGCTTTTACAGGCTGACATATACTAAGGATTGTGAAGCGGAAATCTTACTTAATTTAGGTGGATATGTAGGGACATCTACTATGGTCAATGCACAGGTAAAACGTAGCGGCCCAAATGAAATCAGCGGTTCTTTTGATACGATGGGGCGGTTATGGGGAGGTCCTGATGTGGTCAGGATATTTTTTGTTGCTGAATTTGACCGACCATTTAATGTGTTGGACGGATGGGCCGGAGCTGATTATAAGCATGATGTGTATGAAATACAAGGTACTACCGACAGCAAACCGCAAGCTGCAGGGTGGTCTTATTATGATGCGTCTACATCAGGTGTTTCTGCCAAATATAAAATGGAGGCAGGAGATAGGTTGCAGATTAAAATGGCTATTTCTTATGTCAGTGTAAATAATGCGAAAGAGAATCTGAAGCAAAGCTGTAATCATTGGAATTTCGATCGTATATGTCGGGAATCACAGACGGAATGGAATGAATGGTTAGGTAGGATAGATGTAAAAGGAGGAACTGATGTACAGAAAAGGAAGTTTTATACAGATTTGTGGCATACGCTTTTAGGGCGTCACAAAATAGATGACTTTAACGGCGAATATCCGGATTATACACAAGGTGTGCGTCAGGGAGCACATACTTTACAGGCACGAATGATTGTGAAGCAGCTCCGGAAAGATAAGAACGGACAATCGGTACATCATATGTATAATTCTGACGCTTTTTGGTTGACTCAATGGAATCTGAATACACTTTGGGGGATCGCTTATCCATCTGTATTGGATGATTTTGCAGCTTCCCTGATCGAATATGATTTGAATGGCGATTTGTTGCCTCGCGGTCCTTGTGCCGGCGGATATTCTTACATCATGAGCGGATGTCCTGCCACATCGCTTATCACAAGTGCATATCAGAGGAATATTATTCATAAATGGTCGCCTAAAGCCGGTTATAAAGCGATGAAAAAGAATCATGCTAAAGGTGGTATGTTAGCGTTGGACATGAATAAAGAATTGGACTTTTATGTTCAATATGGTTATTGTCCGGACAATGCGGGGCTGACTATACAATGGGCATTCGAAGATTGGGCTTTGAGCGAAATGGCTGCTCGTATGGGAATGAAGAAAGATTATACTTATTATCGTAAACGTTCATCAGGATGGCCGGCTTCTTTTAACAATGAAAAAAAATTAATCTTGCCGCGGCGCAAAGACGGCAGTTGGTTACATACTGACTTGACGAGCGGTGTCGGATATATAGAAGCTAATGCATGGCAGGCCACTTTCGGCCTTTCGCATGACATTCCTCGACTGGCAGAGTTGATGGGAGGGAATGACAGCTTATGTTCTTTACTGAATGATGCTTTTGAGCAATCGGCCCCTATGGATTTTGTATATGGCTATGGAAGTGGAACCGTCAGTTATGCCAACCAGCCGGGATGTTCTAATGCCCATGTTTTTTCCCATGCCGGAAAGCCGTGGATGACGCAATATTGGGTGCGTAGGGTGAAGGAACAAGCTTACGGAGCTGTTACTCCGGATAAGGGTTATGGTGGTCACGATGAAGATCAGGGACAGATGGGAGGCATAGGAGTATTGATGGCAGTGGGATTATTCAGTCTTGACGGAGGTTCCCGGCAAAATCCGATGTATGATATTACTAGTCCTGTTTTTGACGAAGTGACTATACAACTGGATACTGCATATTACAAGGGGAGAACTTTCAAAATCAAGACATACAATAATTCTTCAAAGAATTGTTATATACAGCGTGCTCGGTTGAATGGTAAAGAATATAATTCTTATCAACTTCCTCATATGGTGTTGGAACAAGGTGGTGTACTTGAATTGTGGTTGGGGGATACACCCAATATGCAATGGGGGATATTGTAGTGAAATATTGATGGAATTTGTTTAATTGGGTGTATTAGTTTGTATGGAAATGCGTCTATTTGATAAAATAGATTGCATTTTCCGTATAAAAACGTATCTTTGTGTGAAGTGAATTAAAGACATCGATTATTAGTGGCAATTTTTTTTCGCGCAGCGAAACAAAACATATAAGCGATTGCCTAATATTTAATAGATGATATTAATGATTAACACAATGAAAATACGCTTGATTTTGTCTTTTGTTCTATTGATTTATTCATTGGTCTGTCAAGCAGATGGCGGTAAAGATACCTATATCTTCCGGAAAGTAGATTATCAGCAAGGGTTATCTAATAGTGCTGTACTTTGTCTTTTTCAAGACAATAGAGGGTTAATGTGGTTTGGCACATATGATGGTGTGAATTGCTATGACGGCAGAAATATGGAAGTTTTTCGTTCTGATTTTTCAGCCCAAAAATCTTTGAGTAACAATGTGATTCATTCTATTCAACAGGCGGATAATAATTGTTTGTGGATTTCTACCCATTTGGGAATAAATCGTCTTTCACTGGATTCGCGGCAAGTGGTCGGCTATTATGACTTTACAGATGATTATTATCTACATTCCAATTCTAAAGGAAACACATGGGTGGTGAGTCGTGATGGAATTTTCTACTATAATACATCTTATAAACGATTTGTAAAGATTAATAATCTGAAAGTCTCTGTTGAAGATATGGATAAACGGGCATTCGTAACGGATGATGGTGTCTTGTGGATTTTTATCCAGCATACAGGGGAATTGTTACAGGTTTCGCAGGATGCTTTTGATTGTGATACATTATCAATTTATTCAACTGTTTCATCTACCGATTTTCATGCGAACCCCATTATGGATGTCTTTTATCAGAATGGTGTTCTTTGTTTTATCGATAGTGAACATGATCTCTATGTTTATGATATTTCCCGACAATCTAAAATTTATATTCGTAACCTTTCTTCATTAGTGCAAAAGTATGGTACAATTGCAGGAATAGCTCTTTTCTATGAAGATATTATCATTGGTTTTAGGACGAATGGATTAGTCCGTCTTCGTACATCTCAGAAATATAAAGAAGAAGTGGTCGACCGGAATGTACGTATATACAGTATTTATCGAGATCCTCATCAGAATGTTCTATGGGTTGCTTCGGACGGGCAGGGAACGATTATGTATGCTAAGAAATACTCCATTGCCACCAATTTGATGCTTAATCAACTTTCGTCTAACTTGAGCAGGCAGGTACGTTCTGTTATGACAGACAATCGTGGCGGGCTATGGTTCGGGACGAAAGGCGACGGACTATTGCATATACCGGACTATCGTGAGAGTGAAGAGGCTTCCGCCGTTACAGTCTATTCTCCTGAAGGCAAGCAAAATGTGATGTCTTATATGCGGTGGAATAAAGAATTTCCCGTTTATAAATTGGTCCAAAGCCGTTATATGGATGGCTTTTGGATAGGCTCTGGTGATCCGGGACTTTTCTACTATTCTTTTGCTGATCAAGCTTTGCATTGTGTGGAAAACTTGCCGGCACAACCTACCGAAATTCATGGTATTGATGAGGAAAATGATAGTGTACTTTATGTGGTGACAGCCGGTTCCGGTTTTCATAAATTAATACTTGAGAAGCAGGCAGGTACCATTCGTCTCAAATCCCAGAAAAGCTATCATTTCTTTCATGGTCAGCGAGAAATTACAATGTTCTATCCAATGCTGGCCGAGGGAGATTCTATTTTGTGGCTTGGTAGCCGGGAGAAAGGACTTATACGGTTTGATAAGCGGACTGAAGAATATAAGGTGATTTCTTTGAAAGAAATGCTTCATAAGTCGGTAGACGATGTGCTTAGCTTGTATCGGACCAAAGAAGGGGTGTTGTATGTGGGGACAACATCGGGATTGGTATGTCTGAATTCTAATAGGGGCCAGATGAAAGCTACCTATATCGGGCGGGAACAAGGATTGCTCAATGATATGATTCATGGTGTACTCGAAGATGAAAACGGACTCTTGTGGCTTGGTACGAACAGGGGATTGATTAAATATAATCCGATAAACGGCTCATCACATGCCTACTTCTACAGTGCAGGTGTCCAGATCGGCGAGTTCAGTGATGACGCTTATTATATGTGTCCTTATACACGGGAACTTTTCTTCGGTGGGATTGACGGGTTGCTTTATCTGGATAAGGAGATGCAGGCTGCTCCGGAATTCTACCCGGATATTTTATTGCGTAAGTTGACGATTGGACATACGCAGGTGGTTCAGGAAAATTATTATACGGATGATGGTAAGGCGTTGCAGTTTAAAGGAGCGGAGGTTTCGTTTACGCTTTCTTTTATTGTGCCGGATTTTTTATCAGGAGAAGATATAGAATATTCTTACCAGTTGGAAGGATACGACAAAGACTGGACATCTTTCAGTAGTATTAATGAAGCCTCATATACGGGAGTGCCGGCAGGCGATTATCTCTTTAAGGTGCGTTATAAGAGAGATGTGTTTGATACAGAGTATCGTCATTTTTCTATTCCGGTGCATATTCTCTCTCCTTGGTATCGTTCAGCGCCGGCTTATTTTATTTATTTTAT
Organism: Bacteroides sp. BFG-606; assembly: GCF_024788145.1. Taxonomy (NCBI): domain Bacteria; kingdom Pseudomonadati; phylum Bacteroidota; class Bacteroidia; order Bacteroidales; family Bacteroidaceae; genus Bacteroides; species Bacteroides sp. BFG-606. The sequence continues at coordinate 2,452,341 of NZ_JANUIL010000001.1, forward strand.
CATTTTCCTGTTATTGTTAGGGTACGTGATATATTTGCTTCGTAAAAACTACCTTCAGGAACGGATGATGAAAACACTGATGGGGACAGAACGTTGTCGGAAATCCGAAACTGCCTATACCGATCGTAGGGTACTTGAAGATTTTACCCTTATTTATAATTATTGCGACCAGTTGCGTGCAGAGAATCTTTCTTATGAGCAATCTCTTGAAAAGGTGTCATTGATACGTGAAACGGTGATGACCGCACTTCTTAATCCTGACACTCTGCATTTGGAAGAACTTAAACAATTCTTTCCGGATCGGTTTATTGTTTCTGCACGTATGAGTATACAAGGAGTTTCCCAAGAAGTATTGCGTACGTTGGAAGAACAAGGGATTGATCATTCTTCTATCACATCAGCGATCCCGGAACATATAACGTTTCCGGTTTACAAGAACGCATTGTATAGTATTCTTTATTGCTGCTACCTTCGTATTGCCGAAATGAAAGGTACATATGGGGTAATAGTAGACATGTCAGAACAAGATGGTAAGATGCAGTTGCATTTTTCTTCTAAAGACGTTACAGTGAAAGCGTTGTATGAATATCTTTCTGATAAAGCCTCTTCTGTAGCGGAGAAAGATGCCGATTATGTGTTTGGCGTACATTTACTATTAGGTTTTGTACGATCAGCCTTGGAACGGATTCATGCCGTTCTTCGTTATGATCATGATGAGAGTGGCAGTAGGTTGACGATTGTTTTTGAACCGGCGCTCTTACCAGTGACTGGTGAACAAGGGAAGAAAACAGTGCTTTTGCTGGAAGACAGGGACGAAATGACTTGGTTAATCAGTAATTTTCTGGCTGATGAATATGTGGTTCATCAGGTGAAGAGTGTGCAGCTTGCTTTTGAGGAAATTCGTCGGTCGGCTCCGGCTCTATTACTGGTGGATATGACAATGTATGCAAATGCTGAAAGTACTTTTATGGAGTATGTTAGTCGGAATCGTACCTTGCTTTCAAGGACAGCTTTTATTCCGTTATTAACCTGGAAAGTCAGTTCAGCCATTCAACGGGAGCTGATCTTGTGGTCTGATTCTTATGTTGTACTTCCTTATGATATATTATTCTTGCGGGAAGTTGTTCATAATGCTATTTATGGTAAACGGGAAGCGAAACAGATATATATGGAGGAACTGGGGGATTTGGCAGGCCAGATTGTCTGTACAACTACCGAACAGGCTGATTTTATTCGCAAGTTGTTAAAAGTGATTGAAGAAAACCTGGACAAGGAAGAATTAGGATCAACGTTGATAGCTGATCGTATGGCGATGAGTTCACGTCAGTTCTATCGTAAATTCAAGGAAATTTCCAATACAGCTCCCGGTGATTTAATAAAAAGTTACCGTATGGAAAAGGCAGCCCGTCTGTTACTTGATGAAGAACTTTCCATTCAAGATGTTATTATGGAAGTTGGTATTTCCAGTCGTTCTTATTTTTATAAAGAATTTACCCGTCGGTTCGGGATGACACCGAAAGATTATCGGGAACAGCGAAATGTACGCTGATTGTGCAGGCTAAATTCTTTTGTATAGGTGACTGATTGGGAAACACTGTCGTTTATTTGTTTGTCACTACCTTGTACTCTAAATCCTTTTTGTGGATTATATCTGATTGATTATCAGTGTATTGGTTTGTGCTCTAATCTGCCATTCTGTGCTTTAGGTATGTCTCTCTATTTTGCCGTTTTTTTGGCAAGGTAGAGCATTTGACTTTTATTTAAATAACCTTTATTTGCAGTGATCTTTTTAAAAGGAATTAACCTTATTACTAATCAAATTTAAGGAATTATGAATGGAAAACTAAAGTATCTTACCTTATTTGTAATGGGTATGATGTTGAGTTTGGGCATTAATGCTCAATCTGTAAAATCAATTTCCGGTACGGTAACCGATGATCAGGGAGAGGCGGTTATCAGTGGTACTGTAAAAGTTAAAAACGGTAGTACTGGAACAATCACTGACGTTAACGGTAAATACACCCTCTCTGTTCCTTCCAATGCTACCTTGGTATTTTCGTACATTGGTTATATTACACAAGAATTTAAAGTCTCGGAACTAAAGAGCAATGTTTTGAACGTAGTTCTGCAGTCGGATACGAAAGCGTTGGACGAAGTGGTCGTTGTTGGTTATGGTACGATGCGCAAATCCGACTTGACAGGTTCCATTTCCACAGCTAAAGGTAAAGACATGCTGAAAGCACAGTCTTTCAATGCGCTTGACGGATTGAAAGGTAAAGTGGCCGGTGTGAATATCTTCTCTAATACCGGTCAGCCGGGTGGAGAGTCACGTGTCATTATTCGTGGTATTTCTACCATTAACGCATCAGCATCACCGCTGTATGTAGTCGATGGAGTGGTAATGTCAAACTTCGAGTTACTTAATCCGAATGATATCGAATCTATCGAAGTGTTGAAAGATGCTTCCTCTGCCGCTATCTACGGTGCCCGTGGTGCTAATGGTGTTATCATGGTGACCACCAAGCGCGGTAGTGCGGGAAAAGGAGTCCATGTTTCCTATGATGGTTCATTGTCTATCGGTAAGATGGCCAAAAAAATAGATGTAATGGATGCTAACGAATGGATGTCTGCCTTTAAGCAGGGATTGGAAAATGCCAATGATTTCCAAGGTAAGAACTTCACAACCGATCTGTCTCAGATATTCACTGACGAACGTTTGTTCAATGCCGACGGTTCTCCGAAATATAATACCGACTGGCAGGATGAAGCATCCCGTACGGCAATTTCTCACAACCACCAGATCAGTATCCAACGTACGGGAGAAGGATCTTCTATCGGAGCATTTATCAATTATACCGATCAACAGGGTATTTTGCTGAACTCTTACTTCAAACGTATCAACGCAAAACTGGCATATGATGACAAACCGACAGATTGGTTGTCTACTTCCGTTAATTTGCTGGTGAACCATACTTGGGGTAACAGAACTTCTGATAACCCCTACGGACAAGGTGCATTGCGTACAATGATCGAACAGTTACCTTTCTTGCCAGTTAAGCTGGATGGCGAATATACGCAGACAAATATAATTAATACAAGTTCTATTCTCAACAATCAGACTGATCCTAATAGTGGAAAACAAGGTTTCAGCCCGGAAGGTGTAGGTAATCCTGTTGAGTTGCTCGAACGAATGCAGGCTATGCAATATCGTACGCAGATCTTTGGTAATGCGGCTTTGACTTTCCATCTCATGAAAGGATTAGATCTGAAAACCCAGTTCGGTATCGATTACCACAATAATCGCGACGCTAACTATACACCGTTCACTCCGCGTCCGATGATTAATCAGAGTACTGAAGGATCAGCTTCTGCAAGTAATTCCAATTCACTGTATTGGCAGGAAGAAACTTACCTGACTTATGTGAAAGATTTTAATAAACATCATCTTAATGCAATGGCAGGTATGTCTTGGCAGGAATATCGCTATACCTCTTTCAATGCTTCCGACAGTAAGTATATCGATGACTTCTACGGATATTATAATTTAGGTTCCGGTACGAACCGTCCTTCTGTTGGCAGTGATTACGACAAGTGGGCGATGAACTCTTATTTCTTGCGTCTGGCATATTCTTATGACAACAAGTATATGGCTACCGTAACCGGTCGTTATGACGGTTCTTCCAAATTCGGACAGAACAATAAATATGCATTTTTCCCATCAGTCGGTTTGGGATGGATGATTTCTAATGAAGACTTCTTGAAAGATAACTCATTGATCAGCAAACTGAAGTTGCATACTTCTTACGGTCTGACAGGTAATTCGGAAATCGGTACTTATAAATCATTGGCTACAGTGAGCCAGTCGAATACAATCATTGGTGATGCTCTGCACGTTGTGTCTTACTTGGACAATATGCCTAATCCGGACTTGAAATGGGAAAAGACCGGACAGTGGGACTTAGGATTTGAACTGGGGTTATTCAATAACAGACTGAATTTCGATATTTCCTATTATTATAAGTATACATCAGATTTGTTACTCGACCGTCCGGTTCCCGAATCAACAGGTTACTCTTCTATCATGGATAATATTGGAGCCGTTTCCAACCGCGGTGTGGATATTCTCGTTACAGCATATCCTATCCAAACACATGATTTCCAATGGACTTCCACTCTTAATCTGGGCTTCAACAAGAACCGTGTAGAGAAGTTGGATGAAAGTGCTTCTGTTGATCCTGTCACCGGTAAGCGTCAGATTACAACCGATGGTTTTGTTGGTTACGATATGTTGATTCGTGAAGGTGAAGAGCTTTCTTCTTTCTATGGTTATAAGCGTGCTGGTATCTATGATGGAATCCCGTCTAACTGGGACCCGGAGACAATGAACATACCTTCCACTATCGGTGAAAAGGTGACTTATAAGAAACGTGAAATTATCGGTAACGGTTTACCTGACTGGATGGGCTCATTTATCAATACCTTCAATTATAAAGGATTCGATTTGACGTTAGATTTCCAGTTTACATGGGGAGTAGATGTGATGCAAGAATATTATCACTCTACTGTAGCCCGTTTCCTTACCAATGGTATAGACCGTCTTTATAAAGAAGCATGGCATCCTACTCTCAATCCGTCGGGTAAAGAACAGGCAATCCGCCTGAACAACTTTGGTCAGGGAGCTAATAACCAAGCAGATGATGATTGGGTTTGCAACGGTTCTTATTTGCGTTGTAACATGATTCAGCTCGGATACACTTTCAATCCGACACTGGTTAAGAAGATCGGTCTTTCTTCGTTGCGCTTGTATGCGAATGTGAATAACGCATTCCTGATTACTTCTAAAGACTATAACGGATATGATCCGGATAACTCATCTCGTTTAGGTGACAACAAATGGGGTGCTAACCGCCAGTTCTTTACCTATCCGCGTCCGAGAACATTTACGTTCGGTCTTAATGTAGCATTTTAATTCACCGTTATAAAAACCATAAGAATTATGAAACTATTAAAAGTATATATATCTGCATTTTGCATGTGTTCACTTTCTGTGTTGCTGAATTCATGTGACGATTTTCTGAAAGAAGAGCCATTAGATATGAAGTCATCTGACCAGTTCTGGAAGACGAAAGCTGATGCGGAATCGGGTGTGAACGCATTGTATTTCGGTGGTGTACCTTATTTGCATAACACTGATGTAGGCGGTGGTTGGACTCCTAAAGCGACGATGTGGGGTGGTATCGTATCCGGATTGTATGTCGATAAACGTAAGGACAGAACATTTACTACAGCATCCGAAGGTTGTAATTTCAATATTGAATCTTTTGATGATATTGCAATGAAATATTGGCATGAGTTCTATAAAGGCATTTCACGTGCCAACTTTGTTATTGCCAATATTCCGTCAATGACTGGAGTGCTGGATGAAGCTACTATTAATAATTATGTGGCTCAAGGTAAATTCTTCCGTGCATACGGATATTTTTGGCTAGTCAAAGAATTTGGTGGTGTTCCTTATATTTCAGAACCTTACACTTCTACAGAAGGTATGTACAAAGAACGACTTTCTGCCGAAGAGATCTATAAGAAGATTGAAGCCGACTTGCTGGATATTGTCAATGGAGATGCATTGCCTAATAAGACGTTCTATGAAAATGGCTGTTATGTTACCAGGGCAATGGCGCAGACTTTGCTGGCACAGGTTTATCTGCAATGGGCAGGTGCACCGTTAAATGGTGGAGCAGACTATTATAGTAAAGCTGCACAGATGGCTTTGAAAGTGATCAATGACAGTCCTCATGGACTTATTCATCCGAATGGAACGACTGATGATTTGAACTCGGCATATAATGTGATCAAGACTACGAAAGAATCTGCTGAAATCATCTATGCTAAAGAATACAATTACACCAATTATAGTGTAGGCAACTCTTATGCTTGCCGTTCTATCGGAGCGGATGCATTTCAGTGGGGAGTATTCCATCCGGGAGGAGACGTGTTATATAATGCATACCTTCCCTGTGATATGTTGCTTAACAGCTATGATCCTGCTGATATTCGGGGACATGAGAAACAGTTTTTCTTTTGGGAATATACCGATGCTGCAGGGGAGACTCATACTTTGAACAATGCAGGCAACTGGGCATGGTTTGATGAAAATGCTTTGATTAGCGGTCATGACGGCGATTATAATATGCCAGTATTCCGTTTTGCGGAAGTCTTGCTGATTGCAGCCGAAGGTCTGGCACGTACAGGGCATGAAGATAATGCTGTCGGTGGCGCTAAATATTACCTCAACCAAGTGCGTAAACGCGCAGGACTGATGGATGAGACTGCTACAGGAGACAATCTGGTGCAAGCGATTTTGACTGAACGTCTGCATGAGTTGCCGTTGGAATTTAAGATTTGGGATGACATTCGCCGTACTCGTTTGTATCCGGAAGCATCTACTGAAACTGGAAAGTTGAAATGGACTGCCCTTTCATCTGCTCAGATTCAGAACAAGCCTGATGGAAGCACAAGAGCCGGAGCCATTCCTGAATATGCTTTGCTATGGCCTATTCCGTTGGATGAAATTCAGGCTAACCCAGCTTTGGAAGGACACCAGAACCCGGGATGGAATTAATCTGGTAATAATTAAATATTTGTTTCTGATAGAATTGGAGAGAGGGTAAAGGCTAATTATCCTCTCTCTATTGCTTAAACAGTTAGTCTTCCGGTTGTACTCTCGTGGTATGCACATAAATATTACATCTTGATTTCCAGTTATTTAACTTGTACTCTCGTTGACACTCGTTTCCTTTGGTTGACTATACTGCTATTTTTTCTTATTTTGGCGTATCAGAGGACTGATAATTGCTGAAAGATGCTTTAATTTGTAACGTAAAAAAAAGATTTTGATAATCTAGTATTAATAGCTTAATTCGTAGACCATGAATAAAAAGAAACTACTATCTTTCGCAATAGCCCTGCTATTGGGAGCTTCCTCTACCTTTGCGCAAAAGCAACCGGTAGACTATGTGAATCCTTTAATGGGGACTGATTCGAAAATATCACTATCCAATGGAAATACATATCCTGCCATCGCGTTGCCTTGGGGTATGAACTTCTGGATGCCACAAACCGGGAAGATGGGCGACGGTTGGGCTTACACTTATGCATCCGACAAAATCAGAGGTTTCAAGCAAACCCATCAGCCCAGCCCGTGGATCAATGACTACGGCCAGTTCTCAATCATGCCGATGACTAAGCAGTTGAAGATTGATCAGGACAGTCGTGCTTCCTGGTTCTCTCACAAGGCAGAGAAAGCCACTCCTTATTATTACAGTATTTATTTGTCCGAGTATGACATGACAACTGAAATAGCTCCGACGGAACGTTGCGCATATTTCCGTTTCACTTTCCCAGAAACTTCCGATGCCTATGTAGTGATAGATGCTTTCGATCGCGGTTCGTATGTGAAGGTGATTCCCGAAGAAAATAAAATAGTCGGTTATACGACACGCAATAGTGGCGGGGTTCCTCAAAACTTCAAGAATTACTTTGTAATAGAGTTCGACAAACCTTTTACTTTCAACAAAGTATGGGCAGATTATCATTTGGTAGAAACACATCTCGAACTGCAATCCAATCACGTGGGTGCTGCTATCGGTTTTTCAACGAAGAAAGGAGAACAGGTACACGCAAAAGTGGCATCCTCATTCATCAGTCCCGAGCAGGCGGAACTGAACCTGAAAGAAATCGGCAATAAGACCTTCGAACAGACAAAAGAAGCCGGACGTAAGGCATGGAACGATGTGTTAGGCCGTATCAAGGTCGAAGACAGTGATGAGAACCGTATGCGTACATTCTATTCTTGCCTGTATCGTTCAGTATTGTTTCCCCGTATGTTCTACGAGGTAAACGGCAAAGGTGAGACTGTGCACTACAGCCCCTATAATGGTGAAATTCGTCCGGGATATATGTTTACCGATACCGGATTCTGGGATACTTTCCGTTGCTTGTTCCCATTTGTCAATTTGGTATACCCTTCAATGGGCGAGAAGATGCAGGAAGGCCTGCTAAATACCTATCTTGAAAGCGGATTTTTCCCTGAATGGGCAAGTCCGGGGCATCGTGGCTGCATGGTTGGAAACAATTCAGCTTCTGTAGTGGCAGATGCTTTCATGAAGAATGTGACTAAAGCGGATGCGGAAAAAATGTACGAAGGTCTGTTGAAAGGAGCCAACAGTGTGCATCCGAGAGTTTCTACTACCGGACGCCGTGGATACGAATATTATAACAAACTGGGCTATGTGCCTTATGATGTGAAAATTAACGAGAATGCGGCACGCACATTGGAATATGCTTATGATGACTGGTGTATCTACCGTATGGGTGAAAAGTTGGGTCGCCCGGCAGAAGAACTGGATGTTTATAAGAAAAGGAGCCAGAACTATCGTAACTTGTTCGATCCGGAAACTAAGCTGATGCGCGGAAAGAACTCCGACGGAACTTTCCAGACTCCGTTCAATCCCTTTAAATGGGGAGATGCCTTTACGGAAGGAAATAGTTGGCACTACACCTGGTCGGTATTCCACGATGTACAGGGGTTGGTTGAACTGATGGGCGGTAAGAAGATGTTTGTCAGCATGCTCGACTCTGTATTCAATCTTCCTCCCGTATTTGATGACAGCTATTACGGAGGAGTGATTCATGAGATTCGTGAAATGGAGATCGCTAACATGGGAAACTATGCACATGGTAACCAGCCTATCCAACATATGATTTATTTGTATAATTATGCTGGTGAGCCGTGGAAAGCCCAATACTGGCTGCGTGAGACAATGAACCGCCTCTATCTTCCCACTCCGGACGGTTATTGCGGAGATGAAGATAATGGCCAGACTTCTGCGTGGTATGTCTTTACCGCATTGGGTTTCTATCCGGTATGTCCGGGCAGCAATGAATATGTGATGGGAGCTCCCTACTTCAAGAAAGCGACAATTACGCTGGAGAACGGTAAGAAACTGGAAATCTCCGCTCCGAAGAATAGCGATGACAATCGTTATATCCGTTCGTTGAACTACAACGGCAAGAACTATACGAAGAATTACCTGAACCACTTTGATTTGTTGAAGGGCGGGCGTCTGATGTTTGATATGGATAATAAACCGAATAAGGGGAGAGGTGTCAACGAATCAGACTTCCCCTATTCATTCTCTCGTGATGCAAAGTAAGCAGATATGAATAATATGAAAAAGAAAGTATTGATGATGACTATGGCGGCGGCAACTTTGTCCGCCATAGCGCAACAACCAGTGGACTATGTGAATCCGATAATCGGTACCAACGGGATGGGGCATACCTTTCCCGGTGCTTGTACTCCTTTCGGATGGGTGCAGTTGAGTCCGGACACAGATACAATTCCGCATAATGTGAATGGGGCTTATCAAAAAAATGCTTATGAATATTGTGCCGGTTACCAGTATCGGGACAAGACCATTGTCGGTTTCAGTCACACCCATCTTAGCGGCACGGGACATTCCGATTTGGGAGACATCCTGCTGATGCCCGCTGTTGGCGATGTGAAGTTGAATCCCGGACGGGCGAATCATCCGGAAGAAGGATACCGTTCGCGTTTCGACCATGCCACAGAAAAGGCTGTTCCCGGATATTATGAAGTGATGCTGGACGATTATGGCATTAAAGCCCAACTGACGGCGACACAACGGACGGGTGTACATAAATACACTTTCCCAAAAGGAAAAGACGGTCATCTGATTCTGGACTTGGTGCATGGTATTTATAATTATGACGGCAAAGTGCTGTGGGCGAATCTAAGGGTGGAGAATGATACCTTGCTGACTGGATACCGTATTACCAACGGATGGGCTCGTACCAACTACACTTATTTTGCTATCTCGTTCTCGCAGCCTGTCAGAGATTATGGATACAAAGATAAGGAAAAGTCTCTCTACAATGGCTTCTGGCGTCGCTTCAGTCTGGAAAAGAATTTCCCGGAGATCACCGGTCGTAAGATCGTAGCTTATTTTAACTTCGATACCGCTAACAACCCGGAACTGGTCGTAAAAGTGGCATTGTCAGCAGTCAGTACGGAAGGTGCGGTCAAGAATCTGCGTGCCGAAACTTCCGGAAAGAACTTCGAACAGTTGGTGGAAGCTGCCCGTACAGATTGGAATAACGAACTGGATCATTTCGAGATCGAAGGTACGCCCGACCAGAAAGCGATGTTCTATACTTCCCTTTACCATACCATGATTAATCCGTCTGTATATATGGATGTAGACGGTTGCTATCGCGGCTTGGATCATAACATACACCGGGCGGAGGGATTCACCAACTACACTATATTCTCTCTTTGGGATACCTACCGTGCGGAACATCCTTTCCTGAATCTGGTGAAACCGGGACGCAATGCCGATATGGTGGAATCCATGATTAAACATGAGCAGCAAAGCGTGCACGGAATGTTGCCGGTATGGAGCCTGATGGGAAATGAAAACTGGTGCATGAGCGGTTATCATGCCGTTTCCGTGTTGGCGGATGCAATAGCCAAAGGTGTTTTTTCGAATGTGGACGAAGCATTGGCGGCGATGGTGAGCACCTCCACCGTTCCATACTATGAAGGTGTAGCCGATTATATGAAGTTGGGATATATTCCGCTAGACAAGAGCGGTACGGCAGCCTCTTCCACTTTGGAGTATGCATATGACGACTGGACTATCTATCAGACAGCTTTGAAAGCAGGCAACAAGGAAATAGCGGAGGCTTACCGGAAACGCGCCCTCAATTATCGTACGATCTATGATACAAGTATTGGTTTTGCCCGTCCTCGTTATAGTGACGGTTCTTTCAAGAAAGAGTTTGATGTATTGCAAACCTACGGTGAAGGTTTTATCGAGGGCAATTCATGGAATTTCTCTTTCCATGTGCCGCACGATGTGTTTGGCATGATCGATTTGATGGGGGGAGAAAGGACATTCGTGCAGAAACTGGATGAACTGTTCTCCATGCATTTGCCGGAGAAGTACTATGAGCATAATGAAGATATTACAGAAGAGTGTCTGGTAGGCGGATATGTGCATGGTAATGAACCGAGCCACCATGTGCCTTATCTATATGCATGGACTTCCCAGCCGTGGAAAACACAGTATTGGCTGCGTGAGATTCTAAATAAGATGTACAAGAATGATATTAACGGATTGGGTGGAAATGATGACTGCGGACAGATGTCGGCATGGTATCTTTTCTCCGTGATGGGCTTTTATCCGGTTTGTCCCGGTACGGACCAGTATGTGTTGGGAGCACCCTATCTGCCTTATCTGAAGCTGACGCTTCCTGACGGAAAGACACTGGAGATCAAAGCGCCGGGTGTTAGCGACAAGAAACGTTACGTACAGTCGCTGAAGCTGAACGGCAAGGTATACGACAAGATGTATATTACACATGAGGACATACTGAAAGGAGGCGTGCTGGAATTCAAGATGGGCGCGTCACCTAACAAACGCCGTGGATTATCACCGGAGGATAAACCTTATTCATTAACTAACGGAATCAACAAATAATCAATAAAGGAATATGAAAAAGAGACATTTAATCTATGCAGCCTGCCTGCTGGTAGGTATGGGGGCTTGTGCTGCAAGTGCGCAAAAACAAGTGGAGGATAATCCTGACGTATGGAAGGAGTACAATACGGGTGCTATATTGTTTGAGGACAAAGCACCGGAAACGCTGGGATCGGACATTTACCACCGGATCATTCCCGATGCTGAATCATACATCAAGGAACAGGCACGTACTGTATTGGCTACTCTTTACAACTCGCCTGAAGATAGTATTCCAACTGTATACAAGATACATTATACATTGGAAGATGTTGACGGCGTTTCAGCCAAAGGCGGTGGTAATGGCGATGTGACAATCTTCTACAGTACACGTCACATTGAGAAATCTTTTGCAGCGAATGATACAGCTAAGTTATTTTTTGAAACACGCGGGGTACTTTTGCATGAATTGACGCACGCATATCAGCTGGAACCACAGGGAATTGGCTCTTACGGAACTAATCGTGTGTTCTGGGCATTTATCGAGGGAATGGCAGACGCCGTGCGGGTTGCCAATGGAGGATTTGACGGACCGAATGCCCGTCCGAAAGGTGGAAATTATATGGATGGATATCGTACGGCGGGTTATTTCTTCGTGTGGTTGCGTGACAACAAAGACCCTGAGTTCCTGCGTAAGTTTAACCGGAGTACATTGGAGGTAATTCCTTGGTCGTTCGATGGAGCTATCAAGCATATCTTGGGAGATGAATATAACATAGACGAGTTGTGGCGCGAATATCAGATTGCCGTAGGTGATATACAGGCATAATAAAGAGTATAAATATGGTGAGTGTAATGGGTAAAAGAGGATTGTTTTTGGTCTGGCTATGCCTGGTGAGTGCTTTGCCGGGCATGGCTCAAACCGAAAAGCTGATTGATTATGTGAATCCATTTGTGGGGACGGACGGTTATGGGAATGTCTATCCGGGTGCACAGATTCCTTTCGGAGGAATCCAGATGAGTCCGGATACAGACAGCAAATTCTATGATGCCGCTTCCGGTTACAAATACAATCACTCCACATTATTAGGGTTCAGCTTGACTCATTTGAGTGGGACTGGCATACCTGACTTAGGAGATTTCCTGTTCATTCCGGGAACCGGGGAAATGAAACTAGAACCGGGTACTCGTGAGAATCCGGAAAAAGGATACCGTTCCCATTATTCACATGAAAGGGAGTGGGCATCCCCCAATTATTATGCGGTAGAATTGACAGACTATGGAGTGAAGGCTGAAATGACATCAGGCGTGCGTAGCGGTATGTTCCGCTTTACTTACCCTCAATCAGACAAGTCTTTTATCATGATTGACATGAATCATACTTTATGGCAATCTTGTGAATGGGCGAATCTGCGCATGGAGAACGACTCTACCATCACCGGCTATAAACTGGTGAAGGGCTGGGGACCGGAACGCCATGTCTATTTTACGGCTACTTTTTCTAAAAAGTTGACCGGACTGCGTTTTATGCAAGATAAGAAGCCGGTGATTTATAACACTTCCCGTTTCCGTAGCTGCTACGAGACTTGGGGCAAGAATCTGATGGCCTGCATCTCTTTTGAAACAAAAGCTGGAGAGGAGGTGATTGTGAAAACTGCCATCTCGTCAGTCAGCACGAATGGTGCGAAGAATAATATAGAAGAACTTTCCGGACTGACTTTCGATGATCTGAAAGCCAGAGGTGAAGCTCTGTGGGAAAAGGAACTAGGGAAATATACCCTTACTGCCGATCTTAAAACGAAAAGAACTTTCTATACGTCGGCTTACCATGCGGCTTTGCATCCGTTCATCTTTCAGGATTCAGACGGGCAGTTCCGCGGACTAGACAAGAATATAGAGAAAGCGGAAGGCTTCACCAACTATACTGTATTTTCTCTTTGGGATACTTATCGTGCCTTGCATCCTTGGTTCAACCTTGTGCAGCAGGATGTAAATGCCAATATTGCCAATTCGATGTTGGCACATTATGACAAGAGCGTAGAGAAGATGCTTCCTATTTGGTCGTTCTATGGAAATGAAACCTGGTGTATGATTGGTTACCATGCAGTCTCCGTTTTGGCGGACATGATCGTGAAAGAGGTCAAAGGCTTCGATTATGAACGTGCTTACGAAGCGATGAAGACTACGGCGATGAATCCGAATTACGATTGTCTGCCGGAATATCGTGCAATGGGATATGTGCCTTTCGATAAGGAAGCGGAATCCGTTTCCAAGACGTTGGAATATGCTTATGATGATTATTGCATCGCACAGGCAGCCAAGAAGTTAGGTAAGGAAGGTGATTACCGATATTTCCTGAATCGGGCATTGTCTTATCAGACTCTGATCGATCCCGAAACGAAGTATATGCGCGGACGTGACAGTAAGGGTGGCTGGCGTACTCCGTTTACTCCCGTTGCTTATCAGGGGCCCGGTTCTGTGCATGGCTGGGGAGATATAACGGAAGGTTTTACGGTCCAATATACTTGGTATGTCCCACAAGATGTACAAGGGTATATAAATGAAGCCGGTGAGGAGTGGTTCCGTAATCGTCTGGATGAATTGTTCACGGTGGAATTACCGGATGATATTCCGGGTGCTCATGACATTCAGGGACGTATCGGTGCTTATTGGCATGGAAATGAGCCCTGTCATCATGTGGCTTATCTTTATAACTATCTGAAAGAACCTTGGAAATGTCAGAAATGGATTCGTACCATTGTTGATCGTTTCTATGGCGATACGCCGGATGCCTTGAGTGGAAATGATGATTGCGGTCAGATGTCTGCTTGGTATATGTTCAATTGTTTGGGCTTTTATCCGGTTGCTCCGTCAAGTAATGTCTATAATATAGGTTCACCTTGTGTTAAGGGTATATCCGTTCAGATGAGTAATGGAAAGGTGATTGAAATGACAGCAGATAATTGGTCGCCGAAGAATGTGTATGTGAAGGAATTATATGTTAATGGTAAGAAATATGACAAATCCTATTTGAAGTATGCGGATATACGTGATGGCGTGAAACTGCGTTTTATCATGAGCAGTAAACCGAACTATAAGCGTGCCGTATCAGATGAAGCGGTAGCTCCTTCTTTGTCGTTACCGGGAAAGACAATGAAATATCAGGTAAATTTTTCAGAAAAGAAAAAAGAGTGGTAATCCTGTTTTTTTTAGTTGATATGTCGGCCTTGAAGAAGTTGTATTTTTCAGAGTAAATGATGTTCAGAATAATGGTGAAGCAGGGGATTGGCGTAGTTATATTAAATCGTCTTGCAAGCCCGTTTTAAGGATGCTTTAGGTGAATTTCTAATTGATAAGATAGTCCATGCAGCTCGACCTGTTGATTAGTTTGCATTCAAAGATGATGACGGGCATATTATATGTATCATGGTAGTTGGGTACATTATAATATGGTGAAGATGACCTTTGAAGGAGTATTGCCTAGTCCTTTAAATTAATGCTAAGTGAGGTTCTGGTATATTGGAATTCTCCGTTGTAACCTATGTAATATATAGATTATAACGGAGAATTTCTTTCTTATTTGAAGTATGATGTAAATAATGACATAAAGTTGGATTTGGTAAGGAGTGGTAGGTTGAATTATAAACGTGCAGTGTCAGAATGAGGCAGTAGCTTCATCGTTATCTTTTCCAAGAAAAACAGTGAGGTTTTAATACGGACTTTAAACAGAATCTTTATCTTTGTATAAAGTCTTTCAAATTACGGTATAACATAAAATAGAAACAATGAGAAAGTATTTATTGCTATTGATGTTCCTGTGCTTGGCATCACTACTTCATTCCCAGAACAAATTCGAGTTAGTATCTCCCAATGGAGAAATAAAAGTACTATTTAATCTTTCGGATAAAATCTATTACAGTATAGATTACAACGGAGAAGTATTATTGAAAGATAACTCTATTCAGTTGACTCTGAAGAATCAAGTGTTGGGGCAGAATCCTAAGTTGCGTCGTCAGAAGCGTATGAGTATCGACGAGTATTTAACTCCTGTTGTGCCCTTGAAATATTCGAAAATCAATAATCGTTATAATCAATTGCTACTGACTTTCAAAGATTATTCAGTAGAGTTCCGTGCCTTTGACGATGGAGTTGCTTATCGGTTCCTTACCTCGCAAAAAGGTGATGTTGAGGTAATGAGTGAAGAATTTGCTATCAACTTCCCGTCGGATTATCTGCTTCACTTGCAACAACCGGGAGGTTTCAAAACAGCTTATGAAGAACCTTATACACATATTTGGAGTAACACATGGAAGCCGGAAGATAAAATGGCTGTTCTGCCCGCTTTGATTGACACAAAGAAAGATTATAAGATATTAATCAGTGAATCGGACCTGACCGATTATCCATGTATGTTTCTCAAAGGAACAGGTGAAAATGGACTGATCTCTACTTTTCCTAAGACTCCGCTTGCTTTTACGGAAAGTGGTGATCGTAGTGTGAAAATCACAGAGGAAGCTGATTATATTGCCAAGACAAAAGGTACGAGAAATTATCCTTGGCGTTACTTTGTGATAAGTAGGAATGATAAGCAGCTGATTGAAAATACAATGACTTATCGACTTGCCGAAAAAAATCAGCTTCAAGACGTTTCATGGATAAAGCCGGGACAAGTAAGTTGGGAATGGTGGAATGACGCCTCTCCTTACGGGCCCGATGTGAATTTTGTTGCTGGCTATAATCTGGCGACTTATAAGTATTACATCGACTTTGCTTCCAAATTCGATATTCCTTATATTATTATGGATGAAGGCTGGGCCGAAAGTACTCGTGACCCTTATACGCCGAATCCTAAAGTAGATTTGCATGAACTGATTCGTTATGGCAAAGAAAGGAATGTAGGGATTGTGCTTTGGCTGACATGGTTGACTGTGGAAAATAATTTTGATCTATTCAAAACTTTCAATGAATGGGGAGTGAAAGGACTTAAGATTGATTTTATGGATAGAAGTGACCAGTGGATGGTCAACTATTACGAACGGGTAGCTCGTGAAGCTGCTAAATATCACTTGTTTGTTGATTTTCATGGTTCTTTTAAACCGGCTGGATTAGAATATAAATATCCGAATGTCCTTTCTTACGAAGGAGTGCGTGGTATGGAACAAATGGGAGGATGCTATCCGGATAACAGTCTGTATTTACCGTTTATACGTAATGCAGTTGGTCCGATGGATTATACTCCCGGAGCTATGATTAGTATGCAGCCTAATGTATATAGAGCAGAGCGCCCTAATGCTGCCAGTATCGGAACACGTGCTTATCAGTTGGCATTGTTTGTGGTTTTCGAAAGCGCTCTGCAGATGTTGGCGGACAATCCGACTCTTTATTATCGCAATGAAGATTGTACCCGCTTCATTACACAAGTTCCTGTAACTTGGGATGAGACAGTGGCACTGGAAGCTAAAGCCGGTGAATACGTAATTGTAGCGAAACGTAAAGGTGATAAGTGGTTCATAGGAGGAATCGCCAACAATGGTGAAAAAGAACGTGAATTTACCATCAAGCTGGATTTTTTGAATAAAGGCCGTTCTTATCAGATGACATCTTTCGAAGATGGCATCAATGCAGGACGTCAGGCGATGGATTATCGTTGTAAGTCATCGCAGGTGAAAGTCGGAGAGCTGTTGACCGTTAAGATGGTTAGAAACGGAGGTTTTGCAGCTATTATAGAATAACAGAACATTTCTTCACATTGGTTCGTTTATTATAAAAACAAACTAAATGTATATTCACCATGAAAACATTCGTCTTGATGATGGTAAGTCTGTTGTTTGCCGTTTCTTTGGAAGCGCAGAACAAGTCTTTTTATGATTTTGCAGTGAAAACGATTGATGGCAAAGAATTTTCTCTTTCTTCATTGAAAGGTAAGAAAGTGCTTGTGGTCAACGTGGCTTCCAAGTGCGGACTGACGCCACAGTATGCTCAACTGGAGAAATTATATGAGAAATATAAAGATAAAGACTTTGTAATAATCGGTTTTCCGGCAAATAACTTTATGGGGCAAGAACCTGGAAGTAATGAGGAAATAGCTCAATTCTGTTCTTTGAACTACGGTGTCACTTTTCCGATGATGGCTAAGATTTCCGTCAAAGGGAAAGAAATCGCTCCTCTTTATCAATGGCTGACAGAGAAGAAGCTGAATGGTAAAGAAGATGCGTCGGTTCAGTGGAATTTCCAGAAATTCATGATTGATGAGAATGGAAACTGGGTGGGCTTTGCCTCTCCTAAAGAAAGTCCGTTTTCTGAAAAAATCGTTACTTGGATAGAGAAGGAATAAGAGAGACTTTCTGCAATTCGCTTTCGAAATTGGGAGTAAAAATCCCTTTTCCTAAGTTCTCTTTTATTTCTTCAATGGTCCAGAATCGTCCTCCGTCCAGTTCTTCACTGGGATGGATTTCTCCATCGTAAACAGTCTTGTGAACAAAGACAAGTTCTTTTTCACGTTCGGATTCGAAAATATAATTAGTAAGTAGTTCAGGAGTAAAGTCCGTGATGCCTAATTCTTCATGGACTTCTCTCTTTAGAGCGATTTCTACGCTTTCGCCCAAGTCAATATGTCCACCTACGGCTGTATCCCATTTCCCCGGTTGGATGTCTTTCCATTCGGGACGTTTCTGCAGATACAACTCTCCACGGGTATTGAAAATGTGAAGATGGACTACCGGATGAAGTAGTTTGCTGCCGCTATGACATTCCCCACGAGTGGCTGTTCCGGTGATATTTCCTTGTTCGTCTACGACGGGGAACATTTCTTGATTATTATCGCTTAACATTGTGCTTTTGTTTTTAGTGAACTAGATCGATTCTATTGGGTGTAGAAATTTATGGTATTAATAAGGAAGAATCTCCATAACTTAGGAATCGGAAATCATGTGCTAAAGCGTAATCATAAATCGCACGCCAGTTTCCTTTTACGAAAGCAGAAACCAATAATAGCAGGGTACTTTGTGGCTGATGAAAGTTAGTGACCATCGCTTTCACTATCTTGTACTGATATCCAGGAGCTATAATAATTTGTGTACTGGTATGGAGTGCTTCGAGTCCATTTCTATCGAGATAACCCAATATCTTTTGTAGTGCAACCACCGGAGGTATCTGATCGTATTTTTCATAAGGCTGCCACTGTTTGACGTGCAATTCTTCTTCAGTAGCGTCCGGATGATCTGCTAAAATAACTCCAATGTGATACAAGCTTTCGAGAGTGCGTACAGAAGTAGTTCCTACGGCAATGGCACAACCGTCATGGTCTATTAGTTTTTTAATTGTGCTCCGATTGACCGATATATATTCTGTATGCATTTCATGATCTTCGATCTCTTCACTTTTTACGGGTTTGAATGTTCCGGCTCCTACATGTAATGTTAACTCTTCAAGATCGATGCTTTTCTCCTGTAGTGCATCCAACACTCGCGGGGTGAAATGTAAACCGGCCGTAGGCGCAGCTACCGAACCTTTAATCTTAGAGTAAACAGTCTGATAAGTTTCCTTATCACTTTCTTCCGTATTCCGGTTTAAGTAAGGAGGGATAGGAAGTTCTCCGAATACTTCAAGAATATCGGCAAACGTTACTTCCGGATTATCCCATGAAAAATTTACCCAGTGACAGGTTCCTCTGCATTCTCCTCTGGCGGCGGTTAATGTGATTGTAAGTCCTTTGACTGTCATTTCTCGCTTTAATTCTCCATCTTTCCATTTTTTCAGGTTACCGATCATACAAAGCCAGGCGGCATGTTCTGTCTGTTGGAAGTTTAATACATAATCATTCGGCTGAATCGGTTCGAGGCAGAATACTTCAATCAGTGCTCCTGTTTCTTTCCGGAAATGAAGACGTGCTTGAATGACTTTCGTATTATTGAATATCATCAGACTGCCTTGCGGAAGATATTCCGGTAAAGAGGTGAAGATATCCTCACTTACTTCCCCCCGACGATATATTAGGAGTTTGGACTGGTCGCGGATAGGCAACGGGAATTTAGCAATACGTTCATCCGGAAGAGGATAATTGTATTCACTGATGCGGATATGTCTAGGATCTTCTTTCATTGTTTTTTTAAATAAAAAGAGGTCAGAACCCATTCGGCTTCTAACCTCTTTCACCAGTCGGGGTGACTGGATTCGAACCAGCGACCACTCGCCCCCCAGACGAGTACTCTAACCGGGCTGAGCTACACCCCGAATTGCGGATGCAAAAGTACTGATTAATTTTTAAATAGCAAATAAAATACGTGAAATTTGTTACTTTATTAAAAGGGATCTTCTATTAATTATTTGATTGCTAGCGAAATATGTCGTATGCAATTTGTGCTTAATAACTCTGATTGTAAAGGTGAAGAGAGAGGGTTCTCCTACCCTTATAATTCTTAATTGGTATTTATTTGCTTCTATAATTTGCTTTTGGTTGTACTAAATTGGATAAAACGTGTAATGAATAAGTAATGATTATGTAATCGATAAAGTAGCACAGTATGTTTTGGTAATTAACTGTTAAATCATTTTAATTGTTGAAATATATTTACTTTTCATTGTGGCGTTGTGTGAAAAGTGTAATTTTATACGTCAAAAATCGTCAAAATTGCAAATGTACTCTTTTGCGACTTACGTATATACTGAATAATTAAAAAAAATAGATTATGGAAAAAATGAAAATCATGCTCTATAAGAGCAACCAAAAGAGAGATGGAAGTTACCCTGTATGTTTGCGTATATCTAAGGATGGAAAACGAAAATATATCAGTTTGGGACTATCAGCGCAAGGAGTACAGTGGAATGACGATGCCGATCGTTTTAAGAAAGATAAGCGTGTATGTCCAAATTATGAAAGGGATAATTTGTTTTTAAACTCCTGCGAAGATCGTGCGGGGAAAATTTTGTTGATGTTTGCGGAAAAAAGGCAAAATTGGTCGTTAATTCAATTTGAGGAAGAATTTTGCTGTAAGAATAGGGAAAATAGGGTATATGATATTTTTGTTGAACATATAAGCTTTTTGAAGACTGCTGGTCATATAGGAAATGCTAAAAAGTTTGAAGGAACTCTTAGAATGTTGGAAAAGTATGATAAGAAAATAAAGGAACGGACTTGTACGGAAATTGATTTTAAGTATGTGACCGGATTTAATGCAGCATTGGAAAAACGGGGGTGTTGTGGTAATACCCGAAGGATTTATTTGAAACCTTTAAGTGTGATACTAAATAAGGCTATAAAGGAAAAGAAATGTTCTTTGGATACCTATCCGTTTGGAAAAGGTGGTTTTGAATTGGGTAAATTGGCGGAGGTAACGGAAAAAAGATATTTGCTTCCGCAAGAACTGGAACTTATAAAAGAATCACCACAAGAGGATTTTGTTTTGGAGCGTGCCCGCAGGCTCTTTCTGTTTTCCTACTATTGTTTTGGAATGAGTATGGTGGACATGGCGAAATTGACTTCCGCTAATATTAAAGTATTGGCGACGGGTGAACATATTGTATACAAAAGGCACAAAACGCAGAGTGCCAAAGAGATGAAACCCATAATAATAAAGATAAATGAACCTATAAAAGAACTGTTGGATTGGTTTAAATCGAACACTCCTCTGATGGGGGATTATCTTCTTCCTTTGATAACCAAAGATTATGGTGAAGAAGAGTTATGCTACGAGCATAGACGTACGAGATACAAAAGGATTAATAACAACATGAAGAAACTTGGTGAAAAATTAAATATTGGAATAAAACTGACCACTTATGTTGCCCGTCATACAATGGCAATGCAGTTGCAGGGAAAGAATGTTCCGCGTGAGGTTATCAGCCAAGTAATGGGACATGCCAACCTTGAAACGACGAATACATATCTTGATAGTTTTGATACTATCATATTAGACAGAACAATAAATTTATTATAGTTAAAAACGAATGAAAAATGACTGTGTTATGCCTCTGGGCAACTTGATAAACAAGTTGCTCCGAGGGGAAGCGGATGAATGGTGTGAAACGGATTTTAGGTTTTATCTTGAAAGTCTGACCCATGGTGACAAGAAAAAACTGGAACAAGTGCTGAAAACTGTTGATGAGGCTATTGTCAACTGGAAAAGTCTTTCCTTTATTTCCCGTTACGAGGATAAAATAAAAGAATGGAAAGAGGGTAAATGTAGTATGGGTGAAGTGGATGAATTATATTTTGAAGAGGAATTGTGGCGGAAAGAGGGAAAGAGATTGCTAACAGCCGAAACTCTGTATGCTGCTATATCCAGTAAAGGTTTTATAAATGATTATCATCGTGATGCAATGGAGAAGGCGTTAGACGATAATGATATCCGTTTTTTGAAGATGGATTGGGGAAATATGATGTTGGCTCAAATAAGGGTGTTTCGGGATGTTGTTGTTAGTAGTCTTGGAGTAGCCTCATCTAAACCTGTAAACGATAAAGGGAATACTGGAATAGTACTTAAAAAGCTAGAAGATTACCCGGAGGAATTTGGAATTAAACTTTGTAGCGAATTTACGGGATATGCTATACAAACGCTTTATAAATTAACTAGTAAAGGTGAGATTCCATGTTATCGGAGAAAGGGAGAAGGACGTGCAGTTTTCTTTTATCGTGATGAAATTCGCGAATGGAAAATGGCTCGTCGGCAAGGTACTAATGAAGAGTATGTAGAAGAAATGAATGAAATGCTAGCGGCTCGGACTGCTCATTTTTATAATAACCCAAATAAGTTAAAAAAATGATTGATACACTATGTTTAGTATATACTCCGTCAATGGATAGTGGGTATATCGATTTAATGAGTGAAGTAGGTGTCAGGATTAATGTCGACCGCAAAAATAGTAATGAGTTTCATATCATAGGCACTTATAAAAATCTTAGGGTCTATATCGAGCCTACCTTTGTCCGTATTGAGGGTAGCTTCCCTAAATACTACTACGGTACTAATTTAAAACCTCTATCATATATAGAATTGGGGTTGGCTATTGATAAGTTAAGTGCAGTATTTGGTTTACCATTAAAGCAAGCTGTTATAAGCCGTATTGATATAGCTATTGATGTGGAGGTAGTTAATCCCCCTAGTTATTATTTTTCTTCCTTAGGTAATTTGGCTAAGTTTGATAGAATAGAAAGAAAAGGAAGTTTATATTATGAGCAGGGGTGGTGTAAGCTGTGTTTCTATGATAAGATAGCAGAAGCTCAAAAGCATAACGATTGTCATTTAACGGAAGAACTTTTGAATAAGAATATCCTACGATGTGAAATTAGATATATGCGTGGTTGGCTTAAACATTATTTTGGTCGTATTATAAAAGTGGGGGAAGTGTGTAATGGAACTGATGATATTTATTGCGAGTTGATAGCTAAATCGTTTCTTATTTATGATGATATAGTGAAAAAGGGTGATTTGGAATTTAACTTTGATATGACTTTGTCTGAACTAGGGAAATGGGCTATAATAAAACTGTATAGAAATGGGACGGATTTTGTGAAATTGATAGATAATTGTAGTAAAAAAGGAGATAAGAGGGCTGAACGTATGAAGAGGGAGGTTATGAAGTTGCTGAAAGGAGGATATACGCTTGATGAATCAACGGAAGAATTGAAAGAGAAAATATTTGATGCAGTTTGTAAATCAATTGACTAATAAGATTCGACCTGACAATAATCAAAAGACTAGAATCCAAACGTTATGAACGTTTGCCTTTACTCTTTTATTTATTATCAGGTCGAATCTTGTATATAAACCCTCTATCAGGTGTGTATTGCCATTTTTATTCCTTAAAGGTATACTTTACTCGGTTGGGTGGAAAATGGCTAAAAACGCTCTAATACGAACTTTTATGGTTGAGTATGTGATGAGGTTATTGTTGGGGTATCGATAGACTATGTAGGATTCGTTCTTAATTCGTTTTATAGACTTGGAAAAATCTATTCTATGCGATGATATCTTCTAGTGATGTAGTTCTGTAATGGCGAGAAATCTTTGCTTTTGTCCATGGATTTGTTATATTTGCATTGTCAAAAGATGGTAGTTTTGCAAGGAGGGATGGGGAAATGAACGAAGATGTTAGTAAGCTAATATTAGACCTGCTAATGTAGATCGGACACCCCAATTTACAATACACTCTTAAATAGACCAGATATTATCACTAATTACGCAATGCAATATGAGTAAAATGACAGAAAAGGTTGCCCTAGAGATAGCTAAGAGGTTTCTAAAAGGGACAGAAGGATTTGATGTAAAAACGTTGGAAAACTACAAAGATAATTTTGTATTTTTAGCGTTTCCAGAAGGCGTGACAGGTGAAATAAATGTTGGTCTTCCTATTTATGTACTGATTGATAAATTGGGTAAAGCCCGATACGCCACGTACGAAGAAAATTATGAAATATTGAAGCGTGCGAACCCTACCGAGGAGAGGTTGAGGAGGAAGAGGATGAAGAGGTTAAAGAGGTTGAGAAGGAAGAGGATGATGAGGAAGAGGACGAGGGGTATATAGAATTACCACCTATGTAAGTTGACATCCTAGTTTATAATCTACTTTTTAATAGATCAGATGTTATCATTAAATACGCAAAGAAATATGAGTAAAATGACAGAAGAAGTTATCTTGGCGATAGTCAAGAAGTTCGTAGTTCACACCGAGGGGTTTGAGTTTATACCCCAAGAAGATTATAAGGGGCATCACGTTGTATTCGTGTTTTTTGAGGATGGTGGCTATGTCGGTAGACCAATTTTTGTACTTGTTGACAAAGATGGAAAAGCCCGGTACGCTAACTCTGATGAGGGGCGGGAAATTATGGCTGCAAATAATACGGATGACGATGATTTTGAGGAGGGTGCATTGGTAGAGGATATTTGCTCACCTTTTATTGAGGATAGTTTACCTAATGAGGATGACAATGATAATAACGAAGATAGTACCCCCTTGACTTCAGTACTTTTTCAATAGATAATCAACTTATTAGTTGATAAAATTGTAAGGTTTAGGGTGACGCATTGACGAAGGCAGAATAATTATGATGATTACGACGATGGTGAACCTCTGGAATTGCCATCTATGTAAGTTGCTATCCTATGTTTATAATCTGCTTTTTATATTTATTGTCAGGTTGAATCTTGTATGTAATATCTCTATTAGACGCGTATAGCCATTTTTATTCTTTAAAGGTATATTTTATTCGGTTGAATGATGAAATGGCTAATAACGCTCTAATACGAGTTTTTATGTTTGGGTCTGTTGAGGCTAATTGTGAGGTCTCAATAACAAAAGTGATAAAAGGGTTTAGGAAGCCTCATTGACGTTTCTCTCTAAAATATTTAGGGGTCAGCCCTCTTCGCAACTGTTTTCCAGTTCTTCTGATTGGCTGCATATCTGCAATTTGTGTTGTTCATTTTTGTTTGCATAACGAGCGTTTCCTAATCTGTCTATTAATACATAAATAGGAAGTCCGACAGTTGTATATTCGTCAATTCCTTTTGGAAAATGTTTTTGTTACTGTATTATGTCTTTTATCCATTCCAAGACGTTGTCGTTTGCTTCAAAAACAAACTCTTGACCTTTGGCTGCAGAAATGAAACAGTTCTCTTTCCAGGAATTTGCGTTATAGCTTATTGGAATTTGCCGGAAAAAATCGGGTAAATTCCATACTCTCCTACTGCATTTTTCTTTAGTAAGTACAAGCCTGTTTGAAAACTGCAAGCATCTGGCTCCAGATAGTTGTGGTAAAAATGAAAGTTTGGAAGATGCCGTATAAATGACATTTGGACTGTTCCATCTTTCCATTTTTGCATGTGGGTGTCCGTTTAACCATGCGGGGATATTGGTAGGAGTGTCAATGATTTCTCCTATTTGAAGATAGCCGTATATAACATGCCAATCCGGAGCGTCTTTTTTATAACGTAATTGTCCGGCAATGTACTCCGTTTGCCTAAACCAACCAAAGAATAAAAACAAGTCACCGATTCCCACTCCCTGCTTTTGTAGATGTCTTAATGCTGTCTTTTCTTGTCCGAATACAGGCCTCCATCCCATTGGTCTGTTCTTTATTCCCTCTCTGATATCGGGGTCTAAATGGCAGTTATATTCTTCTTTTATTTTGTTGTTGGGGCTTAAAGTATTGATGATATCGTAATATGAACTATTGCCATAGTATAAATCTCTATACTTTGTTTCCATATCTGTTTTAGAGGGTATTGGCAATGACAGTAATGTTCCGTCCGGTAGTATTGGACTAGGCATTCCACCATATTGGGAATCAAAACCTTTTCTACTTAGTATAACTTTCATTTGGCATCAGTGTATTTGCATTGTTCAACATGTTGTTTGACGTAGTTTATAAATTCTGATGCGTCTTTTGTTATTACTCCATAGCTTGTTTGCACTTTAGGTATGTTGGGATGAAATTCATTAGGTATATCCAGTGGGGATAAACGGCTGAAATAGTAAAATTCTTCACAGATAAGAACATATTCCCCTCTCAAGTCTTTGTCCGCTTTGTCTTTCCCATGGAAATTATTTTCTATTTGTATAAATTCTTTAGGGTTAGTTGGGTTTGGTTTATATATGTTGTCTCCATAGCGTTGTATAACTTTCGTATCCTCTGTTTTAATAGGGCGTTTTTGTTCATACTTTTCCCAGTATTCAGCAAAAGAAAGTTTTTGTGTCACTTTTGCTAAATAGACAAGTTTTTCTTTTCCAACTTCGGTCGGACTGTCCTTTAGGTATTTTGAAGTCCATCCCGCAATCCAGTTTCCTATTTTGGTGTTGCGACGCATTGCAGGCTTACATGTTGCAAGTGTCAGTACTCCAAATAAAGGGTTTGGAGCAAAACGGTTGTCATGCTTCATTTTATAACTGTACAGTTTGTAATCTGTAGTTTTCATATTTGTCGGTGTTAAGAGTAAATATTGATATTTAGCTTTTATTTCCGACGAATATATCAAATATTATCTTAAAAAACGATATAAATGGGATATTTTTAATTATATTTGTCGTAATTAGTTTGTGTTGATGCTGCATCTGTGTAGATGTGAAGGATAATGGGGGAATTTAGCAAGTTTATGTATAATCAATGCAATTATATTACTATGGCAGAAAAAGACAAAAACAACATTGAAAAATCTTACGATTTTGGAAAAAGTGAATATGAACGTAATATGAAAAGGTTATGGCAAAAACAGGTGGCGCAAGGACTTCCGGTAAGTGTAGATGTGCCTAATGATGCAGATGCAGAGGATTTGGCTAGAAGTATGGCTTTCCGTGATTGGTTGAATGACGGTGAACCTGTAGATTAATCTAAAGAAATTACACTATGGCAAAGAATGACAACAACATTGAAAAATCTTACGATTTTGGAAAAAGTGAATTTAACCGTGATATGAAAAGGATACACCAAGCACAGGTCGCCAAAGGACTTCCGGTAAGTGTGGATGTACCTAATGATGCTGATGCAGAGGATTTGGCGTATATCCAAGCATTTACAGAATGGTTGAACGATGGTGAACCAGTAGATTAATCTATAGAAATTACACTATGGCAAAGAATGACAACAACATTGAAAAGTCCTACGAATTTATAATTACAGAGGGCGAAAAGGAGTTTAAGCGTAGATCTCAAGCCGCTTCCCCCGAGGAACGCAAGAAGTTTGGTTACGATGTACCAAACGATGCTGATGACGCAGACTTGGAAATTACCCGTTTGAAGAACGAATGGTTGCGTGATGGTAAATCAGTAGATTAAATTGTCTTATGAATCAAAATAAAGCATTGGAGATTGCCTATAAGGCTCATATTGGACAGTTAGACAAAGGTGGCAGTCCGTATATATTGCATCCAGTCAGAGTTGCTTTACACTGTCAAACAGAGGATGAAAAGATAGTAGCATTGTTGCATGATGTTGTAGAGAATACTACTATGACATTTGAGGATTTGAAGACGGAAGGATTTAATGACAAGTTACTGGAGGCTTTAAAATGCCTGACTAAAGAGGAGGGGGAAGATTATAAAACGTTTATAGAGCGTGTCTCTACTAACCACTTGGCAACGAAGGTTAAAATACAAGACCTAAAAGATAATATGGATGTAACCCGTTTGAATGGTAAGACACATTGGAAGCTGGAAACATATAAAGAAGCGTTGGAGTACCTCGAACGGCGTTCAAATAAGAAAGTTCTATATGTAGACATGGATAATGTATTGGTAAACTTCCAATCGGGCATAGACGCCTTAAATGAGGAGTTAAAAAGCCGATATGCGGGGTGTTATGACGAAGTCCCTAATATATTTGCAAAAATGCGACCCAATGAAGGGGCGATAGATGCTATGAATCGCTTAAAAGACAAATACGATATTTACATCTTATCAACAGCTCCATGGAATAATCCAAGTGCATGGGCTGACAAATTAGAATGGGTGAAGCGTTATTTGGGTGAGGTATGCTATAAGCGTTTAATATTGTCGCATCATAAAAACTTGAATACAGGTGATTATTTAATAGATGACAGGAAAAAGAATGGTGCTGCTGATTTTAAAGGTGAACTTATATTGTTTGGTTCTGAACGGTTTCCAAATTGGGAGTCTGTGGTAAGGTATTTATTGTGATAAAAACACGAAGAACACAAAAGAGGTTTTGCACTGCAATTTGCTTTAGTTTGGATTAAGTTTCCCGAAAGAGGTAATGAATACGTAATCGAGCCAAAAAATAAAGGAACTAGATAACCATCTAATTCCTTGTTTTATATGTGATTGTAAAATGAAAATCCTTTACTCTTTTCACGCCCCCCAGACGAGTACTCTAACCGGGCTGAGCTACACCCCGAATTGCGGATGCAAAAGTACTGATTAATTTTTAAATAGCAAATAATCCGTTGATTTTTCTAGTATGAATTGTGCCGATTTATAGCTATTATTCTGATTATTAGTCTTTCTTGGGACTATGCAAATCTTTTTCTCAATGAGTTGGTAGTTCTTTTGATTGCCTCTTATGTGATATAAAAGTACATTTTTTAATTTTGCTTGAATTGGAAAACAATCTGCTTATTTTTCATTTGAAAGCATTAATCCTTTTCCTGTCCTAAAAACACTATAAAAAGTAGGGAAGTCTATAATAAAACTAAATAGGAAAATGACAAATGAACTAACAATCAGTGAGTTTGTTTATAAATTAATGCAAATAAAAGGTGTTTGATTTCCCTAGTATGATACTATATTTCCAGTTTTGGTGTGTGGTAAATTAGGAAGTTATACATTTGTAAAAAGACTTAGTTTAGAAAGGTGTTAAATGTTAGA
Organism: Bacteroides sp. BFG-606; assembly: GCF_024788145.1. Classification (NCBI taxonomy): domain Bacteria; kingdom Pseudomonadati; phylum Bacteroidota; class Bacteroidia; order Bacteroidales; family Bacteroidaceae; genus Bacteroides; species Bacteroides sp. BFG-606. The sequence continues at coordinate 2,481,196 of NZ_JANUIL010000001.1, forward strand.
CATTAAAAATAGAGAGACATTAGAGATATACGTCCTGGGTGACGATTTTAAGTTTTATCAAAATCTGAAGTATCTTCCTCTGACTTCTTATCCTTCTAATAATCAATCAGCATTGATTATTTATTGTTTAAGTGGAAGGGCTAAAATCACAGTGCATGAGGATGTACACTGGATACAACCGGAGGAATTGATTATATTATTACCCGGACAATTTGTCTCATTTAGTGAGCCAAGTGAAGATTTTTCGACCGTTACGATGGTAATATCTACTTCACTGTTTAGTGATGCGTTAAGTGGTGTGCCCCGATTTTCTCCGCATTTCTTTTTCTATATGCGGAGTCATTATTGGTATCCGCAATCGGAACGCGACATTCCTCGGATGTATAATTATCTGGGTATGATAAAAGATAAAGTTACTTCTCAAGATATATATAGGCGGGAGCTGATTATTCATTTGTTGAGGTATCTGTATCTGGAACTGTTCAATGCTTATCAAAAGGAATCGACCTTGATGACTGTCCGCAGGGATACCCGTAAAGAAGAATTAGCTAATAAATTCTTTGGGCTTATCATGAAGCATTTTAAGGAGAATAAGGATGTAGCTTTTTATGCAGATAAACTGTGTATTACTTCCAAATACCTGACTATGGTAATCAAGGAAACAAGCGGGAAATCTGCTAAAGATTGGATAGTCGAATACATCATATTAGAAATCAAGGCTTTATTGAAGAATACAAACCTGAATATTCAGGAAATAGCCATAAAAACGAACTTTGCGAATCAATCGTCGCTTGGACGTTTTTTTAGAAAGCATACAGGTATGTCGCTTTCGCAGTATCGAATGAGTAATTTAGAACAATAGCGCGGGCAATTGTCGCACAATTGTCAATTATTTATAGGGATTGGGAAGAGAAAGGGAATGAAGTTTACTTCATTCCCTTTTATTATGTAATCTCTCCGGTGTCGGATTAAATTCCCATACATTCACGATAGAAGTCGAGCATCTCGAAAATAGTGTCCTTATCGGCAGTTTGATTGATGCAAATATCTCCGATATCCTTCAGTAGAGTGAAATTAATTGTGCCTGAAGTATTCTTTTTGTCATGCGTCATGAATGCATATAGTTGGTCGTATTTTTTGCAATCGAAAGTAAAAACGCCATAATTGTCCTTGATAAATTGGATCGTTTGTCTCATTTTCTCTTTCGGGAAATCTACTTTGAGATGAGAAAGATACAGTTCGCATACGATTCCCCAAGCTACTGCATATCCATGCAATACAGGGCGCTCCTCTGCCAATGCCATGCTTTCGAATGCATGTCCCACAGTGTGTCCCAAATTTAATGCCTTGCGGATTCCATGTTCAAAGGGATCCTGTTCTACGATGTTTTCTTTCACTTGTACCGATTGACCTACTAATTGTTTGAGAGCTGTATAGTCAATATTAGAAGTATTGAAATTGAGTAATTCCACCCAATGTGCCGTATTGCTAATCAAACCATGCTTTAGCATTTCAGCATATCCGGAGAAAAAATTGTATGCATCCAGTGTACGCAGGAATTCTGTTTCAATCAGTACACTGTTTGCCGGAGCAAAGGCACCGATTTCATTTTTCAGTCCGTTGAAGTTGATTCCTGTTTTACCACCTACTGATGCATCTACCATAGCCAGTAGAGTAGTGGGGATATTGATATAAGAAATACCACGTTTAAATGTGGCTGCGGCAAAACCTCCGAGATCCGTCACCATTCCTCCTCCAAGATTGATAAGCAAAGAGTGGCGGGTAGCTCCTTGAGTACTTAATGCCATCCAGACGGAGGCAAGCGTTTCCATCGTTTTATGTACGTCTTCGGCTCCGATACAGATTTCTACAGCATCTTTCAGTAGACCTGATGCCTTTAAGGAAGGAAGGCAAAGACGCTGGGTATGCTCGTCTGTGAGGACGAATAGTTTGTCATGCGGGCATAACTCAATGGCACGACCGAGGCTCGTTTCCAAGCTTTCGCAGAGAATAACTTCTTGTTTACTCATGATTCTTTTGCTTTTTTACTCTGCAAATGTATATAAAATATTTTTTTTACTTACTTTTGTCTCATTAAAACGTTCAATCATGAAAGCATTATTACCTGTATATTGTCGTCCTTTAGGATATGTTGTCTTGTTGGTAGCTCTGTTCATCCCTTTTATTCTAGTGATGCAGGGAGTGGTGACCGATAATAACTTGCTGTTTTATAAAGAATGCACAAAGTTATTGATGATGGCAGGATGCTTGTTGATAATCTTTGCATTCAGTAAAAATGAGAGCCGGGAAACGGAGCAGATTCGTAATTCAGCTGTTCGTAATGCTATCTTTTTAACATTCTTGTTCGTCTTTGGTGGCATGTTGTGGCGTGTAATGCAAGGAGATGTGATTAATGTTGATACTTCCTCTTTCTTGACCTTTTTGGTTTTTAATGTGCTTTGTTTGGAATTTGGTCTTAAAAAAGCGCTTGTTGATCGATTCTTTAAAAGATAATTTTCTTTTCAATTAAACCTTTTGCGATTCGATTTGTCAAAAAGACATTGTTATTGCTACTAATATAATCGTAAATAAGGTAAATGAAAAGATTTTCAGCAGGGTTGGTGCTGATGTTGCTATGCACCTTCTCAATTTTTGCACAGAATAAGGTAATTACCGTTTCGGGACGTGTGGTGGAAGCCGACACAAAAGAGCCTGCAGCGCAGGCTACAGTTCAATTGTTATCATTGCCTGATAGCGCTTATGCCGCTGGTATAGCCAGTAGTAATCAGGGATGGTTCACTCTCCCCAAAGTAAAAGCCGGGAAATATGTGTTGAAAGTTTCCTATATCGGGTTTCGTACCAAACTCGTACCAGTACAATTATCTGCTAATGCCACCGATAAAAAGATGGGGACCATTGCATTAGATCCGGATGCTGTTATGCTGAAAGAAGCAGTGATTACTGCCGAAGCTCCGCAGGTGACCGTAAAAGAAGATACTCTGGAATATAATTCGGCTGCTTATCGTACTCCGGAAGGAGCGATGCTCGAAGAATTGGTAAAGAAACTTCCGGGAGCAGAGATTGATGATGACGGTAATGTCAAAATCAATGGTAAAGAAGTAAAGAAGATTATGGTAGATGGTAAAGAGTTCTTTGGGGGTGATGTGAAAACCGGATTGAAGAACTTGCCGGTCAACATGATTGATAAACTGAAAACATACGATAAAAAATCGGACTTGGCACGTGTCACCGGAATAGATGATGGGGAAGAAGAAACCGTTCTCGACCTGAAAGTGAAGAAAGGAATGAATCAAGGTTGGTTTGGTAACGCAAGTGTTGCTGGTGGTACAGAAGACCGTTATGGAAGTAACTTGATGTTGAACCGTTTTGTCGATAATAGCCAATTCTCTTTAATTGGTTCGGCCAATAATGTGAACGATCAAGGATTCTCAGGTGGAGGTGGTGGCCCTCGTTTCCGGAATAGCAATGGTTTGACTGCTACCAAGATGCTTGGAGCTAACTTTGCTACTCAGACTGATAAGCTGGAACTGGGAGGTAGTGCCCGTTATAATTTCAGTGACCGGGATGCAACATCTACAAACTACTCGGAACGTTTCCTGCAAAATGGAAATTCGTACTCCAACTCAAACAGTAAAGGCCGTAATAAAAATACAAACTTCAATGCCGACTTCCGTTTGGAATGGAAACCGGATACATTGACAAACATCATTTTCCGTCCGAACGTTTCTTATGGAAAGTCTAACAGTTATTCTATTTCCGAATCGGGTACTTTTAATGGAGATCCATTTAATTTGGTGTCTAATCCTAATGAGTTTTTGAATAAGATTTTCTGGGGAAGTACAGATGATCCTTTAGAAGCTATTCGTGTCAACGCCAGCAACAGTGAATCAGAATCAGAAGGTCAGAGTCTCTCTGCAAATGCTTCTTTACAGCTGAATCGTAGATTGAATAATCAGGGACGAAACATCACTTTCCGTGGTACATTTAGTTATGGAGATAATGATAGCGAACAGTTTAGTGAATCATTGACGCGTTATTTTGATGATAATGCAAAAAAAGAAGATGATGAACGTAAACAGTATACTACTTCTCCAACCAAAAGTTATGATTATACTGCCGAACTGACTTATAGTGAGCCGATTGCGAGAGCTACTTTTTTACAGTTCCGCTATAAATTTCAATATAAGTATAGTGAAAGCGATAGAAGTACGTACAGTTTGATTCCTGATGCAGATAAAGGACAGGATTGGTTTTGGAATTTTGGTGATGGTCTACCTGAAGGATATGAAGAGAATAAGGATAGAGATTTGAGTAAATATGCTCAATATAAATACTATAACCATGATATTAATGCAGGGTTGAATATTATCCGCGAGAAATATCGATTGAACTTTGGAGTGTCTCTGCAACCGCAGAATACCAGATTAGATTATAAGAAAGCTGAAGTAGATACTGTAGTAAAAAGAAATGTGTTCAATTTTGCTCCTAATGTTGATTTTCGTTACAGATTCTCTAAAGTCAGCCAGTTACGCTTTACTTATCGGGGACGTGCAAGCCAGCCGAGTATGGAAAATTTGCTGGATGTAACCGATGATTCTAATCCGTTGAACATTCGTAAGGGTAATCCGGGATTGAAGCCTTCCTTCTCTCATTCTATGCGTTTGTTCTACAATACTTATAATGCAGATAAACAGCGTGGCATAATGGCTCATGCAAACTTGAATATGACTCAAAACAATATTACCAATGCCACTACTTACAATCAGAGTACTGGTGGAGTAACAGTTAAACCGGAGAATATCAACGGAAACTGGAATGCGATGGGTATGTTTGGGTTCAATACAGCATTGAAAGATAAGCGTTTCACTATAAATTCTTTCTCTCGTGCCAACTATACCAATGCGGTTTCTTACCTTTTCAATGACGATACCAAGATAAATGACAAGAACACCAGTACAACATTGACTTTAGGAGAGAATCTGAATGGAACTTTTCGTAACGACTGGTTTGAATTTACCTTGAATGGTTCGATTAACTATAACTTTGAACGAAACAAACTGCGTCCGGAAAATAACCAGGAACCTTATACATTTGGTTATGGTGCAAGCACTAATATCTCTTTACCTTGGAGTATGACGTTGTCAACCAATATAACTAATAACGCACGCCGTGGTTATCGTGATGCTAGTATGAATAAGAATGAACTTATCTGGAATGCGCAGATTGCCCAGAACTTCCTGAAAGGCAATGCTGCAACCATCAGTTTTGAAGTATATGATATTTTGCGGCAGCAATCCAATATCAGCCGTTCGTTGACAGCCGATATGCGTTCTGTTTCCGAATATAATGGAATTAATAGTTATTGTATGCTTCGTTTCTCTTATCGCCTGAATATTTTTGGAAATAAAGAAGCCCGTGGCAATATGCGTCATGGTGGTTTTGATGGTGGTGGTCCGCGTGGCCCACGTGGTGGAGGCTATGGAGGTGGCAGACCATTCTGAAGTAGCGTAATAGATTCAAATAAAACGAAGAAAGTCCCGGCACAACATTCAATGTTGTCACCGGGACTTCTTTGTTAATCCGATAATTTACTCTATATTTGTTGTTCAGTATCTGTATGAAAGGAGATTCCTATGATTGATTGGAACTATATGCTTAGCCAGATAGCAACAGTAGCTTTTGATATTCTTTATTTTGGAGCCATTATCGGTACGATTGTCATTATCATTCTTGACAACCGGAATCCGGTTAAAACGATGGCATGGATACTCATATTACTTTTCTTACCTATTGTCGGGCTTGTCTTTTATTTTTTCTTTGGCCGGAGCCAGCGTCGTGAGCGTATCATCGGGCAAAAAAGTTATGACCGCCTATTAAAGAAACCAATGGCCGAATATCTGGCACAGGATTGTTCGGATGTTCCCTATGAATACTCCCGTCTTATTCAACTTTTCCAGCAAACGAATCAGGCATTTCCATTTGAGGGAAATCGCGTGGCAATCTATACCGAAGGATATACCAAACTCCAATCATTATTGCGCGAACTACAAAAAGCGAAGCAGCATATCCATATGGAATATTATATCTTTGAGGATGATGCTATTGGACGTCTGGTCAGAGACGTACTGATAGAAAAGGCTTCTCAAGGAGTTGAAGTGCGGGTGATCTATGATGATGTAGGTTGCTGGCATGTGCCTAACCGCTTTTTCGAAGAAATGCGTAATGCCGGTATAGAGGTCAGGAGCTTTTTAAAGGTACGTTTTCCCTTATTTACCAGTAGAGTGAATTACCGGAACCATAGAAAGATTGTTGTCATTGACGGGCGTGTGGGTTTTGTTGGGGGAATGAATCTGGCAGAACGCTATATGCGTGGCTTTTCTTGGGGAGTTTGGCGTGATACGCATATCATGCTGGAAGGGAAGGCTGTGCACGGTCTGCAAACGGCTTTTCTGCTCGATTGGTATTTTGTAGACCGTACGCTGATAACTGCTTCCCGTTATTTTCCAAAGATTGATTCTTGTGGAAATTCTTTAGCGCAAATTGTCACGAGTGAGCCTATCGGACCCTGGAAAGAAATCATGCAGGGCTTGACGGTTGCCATTACCAGTGCAAAAAAATATTTCTATATGCAAACCCCTTATTTCTTGCCTACAGAGCAAATATTAGCTGCTATGCAAACAGCTGCATTGTCCGGGGTAGATGTGCGCTTAATGTTACCGGAACGTGCCGATAATTGGATTACTCATCTTGGATCGCGTTCTTATTTGGCAGATGTGATGCAGGCAGGTGTTAAAGTCTATTTTTATAAGAGGGGCTTTCTGCATTCTAAGCTCATGGTTTCAGATGACATGCTTTCCACAGTGGGGTCTACTAATGTTGACTTTCGTAGCTTTGAGCACAATTTTGAAGTGAATGCCTTTATGTATGACGTAGAAACAGCCCTTGAAATGAAAGAGATATTTCTTCAGGATCAGCGAGAAAGTACACAAATCTTTTTTAAGAATTGGGTCAGACGTTCGTGGAGACAAAAAGCTGCGGAGTCTATCGTGCGTTTATTGGCTCCGCTACTTTAATAGTGATGAGATTGATTGGAAAACTTATCTGAACAGTGAGAAGTTTACACTTCCATACACTCTTCTCTCTATGAAATGTGGATTATCTTCGAAGTTATTATCTTTTCCGTGTTCCAGTACCAATAATCCTCCCTCTTTGAGAAGATCGTTTTGGAAGATTAATTCAGGTATTGTTTCCAACTCTTTTAATGCATAAGGAGGATCGGCAAAGATGAAGTCGAACTGTTCGCGACCATTCTTGATAAATTTGAATACATCTCCGCGTATTGGCAGACACTTGTCTGTTTGCACCTCTTTCATGATTTTGCAGATGAACGAGTGATGCGCAGGATCTTTCTCAACGCTAATAACCCGGTCACATCCGCGGGATACCAGTTCGATACTAATACTTCCGGTTCCGGCAAACAAGTCGAGAGCTGTGACTCCTTCTTCAAAATCGATGTAGTTGTTGAGTACATTGAACAGATTTTCTTTGGCGAAATCTGTTGTAGGACGTGCTTTAAATGTTCGGGGCACGTCAAATCTTCTTCGTTTGTAAATACCGCTGATTACTCGCATGTTAATAAGGCTTGCATGTCAATATTAGTTGCAGGATTCATAATAAATACCTGTAGGATAAACTTTTTCAGTTCGCTCATTAAAACTTCTTTCTCGGAAAGTGTTCCAGTTAGATGTAGCTCATCCCGCTCCTGATTAAATTCCAGTTGCTTCCAAGCGTACAATAAATAGTAAATACGGTCTTCTGTATGCGTGCATTCAAAAGAATTAGACAGAAGTAGATGACCCCGTTCAAAGCAATAGATGTCAATACCGTCTTTGCGTACAGAAGCATACATCTTCTTACTGTTTCCTAATCTGCTTTTTACAGAAAAATAATCGATAAACGGAGTAGATTGAGAATAAAAGCGAGCTTCGGGATATTGTTCATTCAAAAAGATCTGTGCGCTTTTGTCTATACCGAAAATGACAGCTACATTATTCTTTCTTAGAATATTGTAGAGTACCGTTTCGTTTTCTTTTTTCTGATGATTGTGATAAAATAGAAGTTCCGCCTGTTCCTCTTCAAAAAGGTCTAATGGCACGATTGTAAAACGTTTACTTGCCATCATAATGTTTACCCGTTTGTAAGGATGATTGAGGAAGTCCGATTCGTGGAAGATTGCCTTTAGATTTGCTGTTAGGGATAGAGAAGCGTCTATCTCTTTCTCTATGATTGAAAGCGAATCGTCATGAATCGGGTTATAGATAGAAAAAGAAAATCCATCCGTACTAAGACGGATGGATAAAGTATATTGTTTTGATTTAGTAAAATCAATCATTATTCCCAATTACCAGCACCATTGTTCGGAGTATCGATAGAACCTACCATCAAACCGCAGTATCTACCCAATTTGCTCTGAACATCTTTTAAATTAATAATCTCTTGCTTGTCAAGTCCGTTCAAATAAGTTTCATACGGAGCTTTTACTTCAAATAAGTATACAGGAGCACCGGATTTAGCAGTATCGTTTTTTACATTCATTTCGAATTGAGCACCACCTCCGTAAGGGATGTATCTCATAGAATCCGGGTTGAATCCTTTCGGGAAAATAGTATCCATAACAGCTACCCACATAGTGTCACGTTTGAAGTTTTCAAGTCCCCATTTCTTAACTTCATCATATTTGCCTGTCTTCTTTGCTTTTTCGATGATAGCCATAGCTTTCTTTTCAGTCAGTCCGTCTTCCAATTGTTTGTCGGTCAACATTCCCATCTTCATAACGAACGGCAATTTTTGATTTTTAACGAAGTCAATCAATGTGTCAAATTTGTCTGTATACATTCCGCGGTGCAGCGTACGGTATTCCTGCTGTGCCTTACGGATGTCGATCAAACGGGCAATGACTGCTTTTTCTCTGTCTTTTTTAGCGTTTTCAAAATTGATAGGACCCATAATGCTGGTGTAGCAGATGTAAATCAGTGCAGCAGCACAAAGCACCAATACAATATTAAATACTGTTTTCATGATAAATTATGTTTTTAGTTGTTATATTCGCATCGCAAAAATAGAATAAATAAATTTAAATACGATAGTTCCTCGAACTTTTTTCTCGTACAAAAATGATAAATAACTATTTAGAAAGGCAAATTAAGGAAAATTTTCCTTATCAACCAACTTTAGAGCAGGAAATTGCTGTAAAATCTCTTTCAGAGTTTCTGCTGTCCACACTGGCGGATGAAGTCTTTATCTTAAGAGGTTATGCCGGCACTGGTAAAACTTCATTGGTAGGGGCATTGGTGAAAACCATGGATCAATTGCAGCAGAAATCTGTATTGTTGGCTCCTACAGGGCGCGCGGCAAAGGTCTTTTCAACATATGCAGGACATCCGGCTTTCACCATTCATAAAAAAATATATAGGCAACAGTCTTTTTCGAATGAGCTTAGTAATTTTTCGATCAATGACAATCTGGCTACAAATACTTTATTCATCGTTGATGAGGCTTCCATGATTTCAAACGAAGGACTGTCGGGGAGTGTGTTTGGAACAGGTCGTCTATTGGACGATTTAGTGCAATTTGTTTATTCGGGGCAGGGGTGTCGTCTCTTGTTAATGGGTGATACTGCGCAGCTTCCTCCGGTAGGAGAGGAGTTAAGCCCGGCACTTTTTTCCGATGCATTGAAGGGGTATGGGCTTGAAGTACGTGAGATTGATCTTACTCAAGTAGTTCGTCAGGTGCAAGAATCCGGAATATTATGGAATGCCACACAGTTGAGGCGATTGATAGCGGAGGATGATTGTTATTCTTTGCCTAAAATAAAAATAGCAGGCTTTCCTGATATTAAACTGGTACCGGGAACGGAACTGATAGAGGAACTGACTAATTGTTATGATCATGATGGTATGGATGAAACGATTGTTGTCTGTCGTTCTAATAAGCGTGCAAACCTATATAATAATGGAATACGTGCTCAAATTCTTTGGCGTGAAGATGAATTGAACTCAGGAGATATGTTGATGATAGCTAGAAATAATTACTATTGGACAGAGAAATATAAGGAGATGGATTTTATAGCGAATGGCGAGATAGCAGTTGTCCGGCGTGTTCGTCGAACTCGTGACATATATGGCTTTCGTTTTGCGGAAGTCACTCTCCGTTTTCCTGACCAGAATGATTTTGAATTGGATGCAAATCTATTATTGGATACTTTGCATTCGGATTCACCTGCATTATCAAAAGAAGACAATGACCGATTATTTTATACAGTACTTGAGGACTATATAGATATTCCAATCAAAAGAGACCGGATGAAAAAGATGAAAGCTGATCCGCATTATAATGCATTGCAAGTGAAATATGCATATGCAATAACCTGTCATAAAGCGCAAGGTGGGCAGTGGCAGAATGTATTTTTAGATCAGGGGTATATGACGGATGAGTATTTGACTCCTGATTATTTCCGATGGCTGTATACGGCTTTTACTCGTGCGACAAAAACATTGTATTTGGTGAATTATCCGAAAGAACAGGTGGAGTGATTAAGATGTTTTTATCTCAAAACTTTTTTAAAAGCCCTTCATTTTTCATATACACATCATGGAGGATTTATTTATAGAACCTTCTTATTACAAACTTACTTTTTGTATTGAGATATTGCAACTTTATTATTAGATGTTATAGAATAATTCTCCATTTCCATTTGTAACATTGATTGTTGCTTCGTCTGAATATTCAAGTCTGGTAATAAATTCGATGCTTTCTTTGTCTAGTTCCAATATGTCGGTGGCATAAACACTAACAGACAGTTTACGGAATCTTCCGTCTTTGTTTGATACTATAATTATTGTTCCAACATTTTGAAAACCTTCTATTTGGGTTCCACTATTTTCTATCGTAGCTTGGGCAATATACAGATTTAGTGAAGATACGTTGTATTCACCACCTCCTTGTGTAATACTGATAGTCTCCTTATTTTCGCTACCAATCTTTACTTTTATATTTTCCTGTTCTATTTCTAATTTAGAAATTGGTTCTGTTGTAATTCCCTCCTGTTTGTCATCATTACATCAACCCTACAAGGAGCAGGATAGACATAACCATTAATAACTTATTTATTGTTTTCATATCTTCAGTTTCATTTTAATAAGTTTATTATTTCCAGTCTTTGAGAGATTTGATACTGTCGAATACTAGTTCTTCATCCTAGAAAGAGCGAGCTATTCTTTGCATAGTCGGTAATTGCACTGTTTCAAAATTGTCTCAGTTGGAGGCCATAGTAAAAATCATGTGTGAACCGTAAGCATTGGCACGCATACCCCGCAAATTATTTTCTCTTGGAAAAGATTTTTTTTTAAAAAAGATAAATCGGACTAAGTGTTTATTATTTTAGCATTGTTTTATTAACAGAGGAGGGGAAGTCGACACCATCCTTGAGAGTTTAATAAAATGTATAACCATTAAATAAAATGTATGGAAAGCAAACATTCGCTTCGAAACTCGAAGTTATTTCGGGCTTTATTAGTCTTTTTGTTTTTGGCAGTTCCTGTACAATGGGCTATGGCGCAGTTGACCTTATCAACTCCCCGTACAACTTTAGGCACTGTAATCAAGCAAATTCAATCACAATCAAAGTATCAGTTTTTTTATAATGACAAACTTTCAACCATTACGGTTGAGCCTCTTAAAGTGAAGGACGCTTCTTTGGAGCAAGTATTAAGTACACTCCTTAAAGATAAGGCAGTCTCTTATAAAATAGAAGAGAATATTATTTATTTATCTGAAAAGGGGGATTCTAATCCAGTACAACAGCAAAGTGGAAAAGAACGTACTATAACCGGACAAGTATTGGATTCTAAGGGTGAACCTCTAATTGGTGTTAGTATCTTAGTAAAGGGAACAACAGATGGCGCTATTACGGATTTAGATGGTAATTATAAAATAATCACAAAAAGTAATAATCCTATTATTATTTATTCTTATATTGGCTATAAGACACAGGAGGTGCCTTTAAAAGGGCAGACCTCTATCAATATAACGTTGATGGACGATACACAAGTGATTGATGAGGTTGTAGTTACAGCACTAGGTATCAAACGTTCAGAGAAAGCTTTGAGTTACAATGTAACACAAGTAGATGCCGAATCGGCTTTGGCTGTAAAAGATGCAAACTTTATCAACTCTCTAAATGGAAAGGTCGCAGGTTTGAACATCAACTCTTCTTCTTCCGGTATTGGTGGTGCAAGTAAGGTTGTTATGCGTGGATCAAGAGGTATTGAACAATCTTCCAATGCACTTTATGTAATTGACGGTATTCCAATGTATAATTTAAGTGCTTCAGGTGGTTCTGAAGAATTTCAATCACAAGGTTCCACAGAAGCTATAGCAGATATTAATCCGGAAGATATTGAATCAATGTCGGTCTTATCCGGAGCCGCTGCTGCCGCATTGTATGGTAGCAATGCTGCCAATGGTGCTATTGTAATTACTACAAAGAAAGGAAAAGTTGGGCGTGTATCTCTGACGGTATCCAGTAATACAGAAATGTTATCCCAGTTTGTTATGCCGGAATTCCAAAATCGTTATGGCACATCCGGCACAGATGCCAGTTGGGGAAAGAGACTGAACGATGCCAATTACTATGGATACGATCCTGCAAGTGATTATTTCCAAACAGGACTTATCGGAACAGAGTCTGTAACACTTTCTACCGGAACTGAACACAATCAGACTTATTTGTCTGCTGCTGCGGTTAATTCACGTGGAATTATTCCCAATAATAAGTATGAACGCTATAACTTTACATTCCGTAATACAACTCTTTTCCTAGATGATAAAATGAAGTTGGATGTGGGGGCTCAATATATTATGCAGAAAGACCGTAATATGGTAAACCAAGGTATCTATGCCAATCCATTGGCTTCTGCTTATTTATTTCCACGTGGTAACGACTGGGAAGATTATAAGATGTATGAACGTTATGATTTAGAACGTAACATGTATACTCAATACTGGCCGCAAGGTGGTGGTTCTTTTCGTTTGCAAAATCCTTACTGGATCAACTACCGTAACTTGCGCGAAAATGACAAAGACCGTTATATGTTGAGTGCAGCTTTGAGTTATGATATCTTAAGTTGGTTGAATGTAGCCGGGCGTGTACGTTTGGATAATTCCTATAACACATATACACAAAAATACTATGCTTCTACTATTGAAACCATAGCTGAAGGTAAAAATGGTTTTTATGGAGTAACAAATACTCGTGACAAACAAACATACGCGGATTTGTTGCTGAATATTAACAAGACATTTGGAGAGGATTGGAGCCTGACTGCCAATATTGGTGCTTCCTATTCCGATAATCGTTCTGAAGCTCTTGGTGTCAGTGGACCGATTGCCGCAAACGGTCTTCCTAACTTTTTCACTGTTGCCCAACTGGATAAGGATACAGGTAAACGTGAGGAAACCGGTTATCGTGAACAGACTCAATCTATATTTGCATCAGCGGAAGTTGGCTATAAGAGTACTTATTATTTAACTCTTACCGGACGTAATGATTGGCCGAGCCAACTGGCGGGCCCGAACTCAAAACAAGCATCTTTTTTCTACCCGTCAGTAGGTACTTCTATTGTTCTGTCAGAGTTGTTTAAGTTACCTGAAAGTATTTCTTACTTGAAATTACGTGCTTCATGGGCATCTGTTGGTCTACCCTTCGGGCGTTTCTTAGCATATCCGACTTTCTCTTGGAATACTTCTACCGGAGCGTATTCTTCTCAATCTGCATATCCATTATATGATTTGAAACCGGAAAGAACAGACTCTTGGGAAGTTGGTCTTACTGCACGCTTTCTGAAAAACTTCAATTTGGATGTTTCATTCTACAATACCAAGACTTATAACCAGACTATGGATGCCAAACTTTCTCCAACAGGAGGATACAGCACTTTTTATGCACAGACTGGTAATGTACGCAACCGTGGTGTAGAACTCTCTTTGGGTTACAAAAATACATGGAATAAATTTACATGGAGTTCGAATTATACATTCAGCGCCAATAAAAACAAAATATTAAGCTTGATTGACGGGTATATAAATCCTGTGACAGGTGAAGAGATTACAAAAGACCGAATGGATGTAGGTGGTTTATCAAAGGCTAGGTTTATTTTAAAAGTAGGTGGTTCTTTGGGTGATCTTTATTCACAGTCCGACTTACTCCGCGATTCGAATAATAAGATTTATGTAAATGAAGATGGAAATGTGACAGTAAACGATAAAGTTGATGACATTTATCTAGGTTCTGTCTTCCCAAAAGCTAATATGGCATGGCGTAATGATTTCCAATATGGCAACTGGGGGCTTGGTTTCTTGTTAACAGCCCGTTTGGGAGGTGTTGTGTATTCTGCAACCCAAGCCGTACTTGATTCCTATGGTGTGTCTGAGGTAACAGCGGCAGCCCGTGACAATGGTGGGGTTGTGATAAATGGTAATGATAGAATTGATGCACAAAAATGGTATTCAGTAGTCGGTGCTGACAGTGGTATTCCTCAATACTATACGTATAGCGCCACTAACTTGCGTCTGCAAGAAGCTTCAGTAAGTTATACCATTCCAAGAAAAAAACTGAAAAACATAATGGATATAACTCTTTCATTAGTAGGACGTAATTTATGGATGATTTACTGTAAGGCTCCTTTCGATCCGGAGTCAGTGGCAACTACAGGTAATTATTATCAAGGAATTGATTACTTTATGATGCCTAGCCTTCGTAGCGTAGGATTCAATTTGAAACTTAAATTCTAAAAACTGAAAAGATGAAGAAAAATACAATAATACAGTTTATAGTCGCTGGTTTGTTTCTTTTTGGTACAACTGCATGTACGGGAAACTTTGAAGATTATAATAAGAATCCTCATGAACCGGATCAGAATGATATGGGGGTAGATTGGTATTTAGTGAGGTCATTAGCTCTTAACTTGCAGGATTTAATGATGCCGGAACAAGAAAACTTTTCTCAGTATGTAGACTGTTTGATGGCAGGAGGATTCTCGGGATATGTAGCAGACTCTAATTTGGGAACAGGTTGGTCTGGTCGTTATGCAACTTATAATCCTTCGGATGACTGGAAGAAAATTCCATTTAATGATTTCTATTCAAAGTTCTATCCTGATTATTTTAATTTGAAGAATCAGAGTGATGATGAATTATTCTTATCATTAGCCGAGCTATATCGCATTGTTGTTATGTTACGTGTAACAGATACATATGGTCCTATTCCTTATTCACAGGTGGGAGCCGCTAACGCAATCAAATCCCCTTATGATTCTCAGCAAGCTGTTTATACTAAGATGTTTGAGGATTTGGATAATGTTATCTCAGTATTGAGTAAATATGCTAGCCAGAGTTTCAGTTCAAGTGCAGACAGAATTTATAATGGTAATACATTAGCATGGTGCAAGTTTGCCAACTCTTTGAAGCTTAGAATGGCGATGCGTACTTGTTACGTAGCAGGATTCAATGTGAACGGAAAAACATCGCAGCAGTTGGCTGAAGAAGCTGTAGAAGCAGGTGTAATGACTACCGTCTCTGACGGTGCTTATCGCAAAGTTGCCGATCATAATCCGTGGCAACGTTTTATGGTACTATGGTCTGACGCACGAATCTCAGCCGATTTAACTTGTTACATGAATGGTTATAATGACCCTCGTCGTGAAGCCTATTATGACAAAAGTACTTTTGGTACCGTATCAGGAAATGCATATACGGGAGAAGAAGGTTACGTCGGATTGCGTCGGGGCATTTTGCAGGGACAGTATAATTCCTGGTCACAAGGTTCTTCTTGTATGAAAGTAGCTGCAAGTGATAACATTGTTGTATTCCGTGCTTCAGAAGTTGCTTTCTTACGTGCTGAAGGAGCTCTTCGTGGGTGGAATATGGGAGGCTCTCCAAAAGACCTTTATGAAGCAGGTATCCGTTTGTCATTTGAAGAAAACAATATCAGTAGTGGAGTAGAAAGCTATTTGGCGAATACTGGAAAAGTAGAAGGCTACAAGGATCCATTAAAAGGACAGAGTGGGCAGACTTATGATTATTCCGGTTCGATTAATACTGCTGTTACAGTAGCATGGGCTGGTGGTGACTTTGAGAAAAGTCTTGAACAGATTATTACTCAGAAATGGATTGCCAATTTCCCGAATGGTATGGAATCATGGTCTGAATATCGGCGTACCGGCTATCCAAAGTTGATGCCGATGGCGGCAAATGCCAGCAGTGGTATTGTTGATGATACAGAAGGTGCGCGGCGTATGCCATATCCGACCGACGAATATCGTGAAAATAAAGAAAGCGTGGAGGCTGCTGTTTTGACTTTGACTCAAGAGTCTAAGACTAAAAAAGGAGACTCAATGGCTACTCATGTTTGGTGGGATTGCAAATAATTATATATCAAAAGAAAATTGAACGAATATGAAGAGAAATAGTATATTCAAAACATTGTTTTCTGCAATGACACTGGTTGCTGTAGCATCTTGTTCCGACTGGACAGATGTAGAAAGTATTAAACTAAATACGCCGACTATTGAGGAACAGAACCCTGAGCTTTACGCCCAATACGTAAAGTCTCTTAATGAATTCAAGACATCAGAACATCAGGTTGTGATTACTTCAATTGACAATGTAAGCACTATTCCAACCTCGCGCAGCCAACATCTTACTGATATGCCCGACAGTATTGATTACATTTGCTTGAATAATATCATGGAAGTGAGCGAAGTAAATGCATCTGAAATGGAAGAGGTGCGTCGGTTAGGTACAAAAGTGTTAGGTTTGGTAGATTTCGATAAAATAGAAAGTGCATGGAAAAAAAACCTTGATGAGGAAGCTGCCAATGTACAAACTGTTTCCGATGAAACAGAGAATGAGGGAGAAGAAGAACCTGTTGATAATGCAACACGCTTTATTGAATACTGTAAGGATGAAGTGGCTAAACAAGTTGCAGCAAGCAGTGCTTTGGGAGTAGACGGAATTGTAGCAAACTATACAGGTTTTGACCTTAATTCACTGGTTGAGGAAAGCGAAATAGCTGCTGAAACAGCACGTCAAGCGGCATTTTTTGATGTGGTATCTAATTGGAAAGCTTCAAATATGGATAAAACAATTATTTTCAAAGGTTCTCCGCAAAATGTTATCGACAAGAAGTTATTTGCTGATTGTAAGTATATTATTATCAATGCACATGGTGCCAAGAATCAAAATGAAATGTCATATCTCGTGTTAATGGCATCTGCCAAGGATGTGCCTACTGACCGCTTTGTGATGGGGGTGACTACTCCTTATCTTACCAATTCAGGGAGTTATAATGGGGAACTAGGCGATGGTTCGTCTGCTATCATAGGAGCAGCTCAATGGGCTGTCTCAAAAACTTCTGACTATACCAAGGCAGGAATCTCGATTGATGCAGCGGAAAAAGACTACTTTAATGTTGCCAACATTTATCCGACTATAAAAGAAGCCATTAATATATTGAGTCCAACCGTTAAATAAACAACATCTTATGAAACTAAACAACCTAATAATCACTGCCCTTGCCGGTTTTTCGGTATTTCTCGGCAGTTGCCAGAATAATGATGAA
Source organism: Bacteroides sp. BFG-606 (assembly GCF_024788145.1). Classification (NCBI taxonomy): domain Bacteria; kingdom Pseudomonadati; phylum Bacteroidota; class Bacteroidia; order Bacteroidales; family Bacteroidaceae; genus Bacteroides; species Bacteroides sp. BFG-606. The sequence continues at coordinate 2,498,894 of NZ_JANUIL010000001.1, forward strand.
AACGAGCAACACTATGATAACAAGCTTTTCATTTCAGCATCCAACTTTACTAAAGAAATACTTTTTAAAGCTGGTGATACAAATGTGGAAGCTGGTATTTCCGTTGCTTTAGCCAAGCCTGAAGAACATGATATCATGGTAACTATGGCACCCGCTCCTGAACTTTTGTCAACTTACAAAATGGCATATTATGATGAAAATGCAATACTTCTGCCTGAAGAGCACTATTCCATGCCTGAAACTACTACAAGCATAAAGTCCGGTAGCATAGTCAGTCCTGAAGTGTTTATTGAATTCACCAATACAGGCGAGCTTGACCTCAAAACAACTTATGTACTACCTGTAACTATTAAATCTGTGGAGGGAATTGGGATATTACAAAGTGCCAAAACATATTATTACGTATTCCGCGGAGCATCACTCATTAACGTAGTATGTAATATTAGTCGAAATCGTGCTTATCCCGACTTTAATAATGACTCTAAATTCAATAATTTGACAGAGCAGACAATGGAAATTTTGTTCAAAGCTACTTCGTTCCCCAATACATTAAATACATTAATGGGTATTGAAGGTAACTACTTATTACGCCTTGGTGATGCTGGCGTTCCATCCAACCAATTACAAGTGGCTACATCTGGCGGAAATTGTACAAGCACAGATCTCCAGTTTGAAAGTGACAAATGGTATCATTTAGCTGTTACCTTTAATAGGGGTGCCATTAAAGTGTATGTCAATGGAGTAGAGAAACTTTCAGACTCTGTATCTAAAACTTCCGTTAATCTGGGAGCTAAACATACGAATGAAGAAGATGGTTCACGTTGTTTTTGGGTAGGTTACGCTTACTCAAGTGACCGTTACTTTGATGGAGTTGTTTCTGAAGCTAGAATTTGGAACCGGGTACTTACTGCAGAGGAAATCCAATCTGCCAATCATTTCTATACAGTAGAACCTGATTCAGAAGGACTTATCGCTTATTGGAAATTCAACGAAGGCTCGGGAACTGTAGCAAAAGATTACAGTACGAGTGGCTATGACTTGACAATTGAAAACGAACCTAATTGGGTGTCCGTCTCATTACCTCAATAATAAACTCATAAAATCTCGAATATGATAAATAATATCAAACATAGTTTTCTGCCATTGGCAATGTTTGCCATGACAATTTTTACATCTTGTGAAGATGATATTGTAGTAGGAAGCAGGATTGATGAATCTCCTTATCTAACATCCACGCAGTTAAACGGTTTACTACTGGATGAAAATACTAATAAAAACAGTTCTGTTGTGGAGCTCCGTGACAATGAACACAGTACTAACGTAGTGTTTCGGCTATCCAAACTTCCTCAAAAAGGAGTAGATGTTCAAATAGCTGTTGATGAATCATATGTGGCTACTTATAATGCTGTCCATGAGACTGATTTCAAAGCCTTTCCCGCAGCCAACGTCAAAATAGCCAATAATGGTACTTTTGTGCTTGCGCCGGATGATAAAAATACTCCGAGTGTAAAAGTAACTCTCACCGCATTCGAAGGAATGAAAGAAGATGAAACATATATCATTCCTTTGACAGCTACATCAACAACAGAAGGAGTTACATTGACCGAATCATCCAAACATATGGTACTTCTTGTGCAAGATTACCGTAACAAGCCTAACACCAACAAAGGAAAAGATGCGGTACAGATGGTACTTTACTTCGAGATTAATGATACCAATCCACTCAATGCACTGGAGTTTCTGACAGAAAGTGGTAAGTATTATTTTGATCATATAGTGCTTTTTGCTGCTAACATTAACTGGGATCCTGAAAAGAAGCGTGTGTATCTGTCAAACAACGAAAATGTTCAATTCTTGCTTGACAATAATGACAAATATCTACAACCACTTCGTAAGGTTGGTATGAAAGTCATCATCAGTATCTTAGGTAACCATGATGAAGCAGGAGTAGCCCAACTTTCGGATATGGGAGCTAAAGAGTTTGCTAGGGAATTGGCAGCCTATTGTCGTGCATACAATCTGGATGGTGTTGCTTTTGACGATGAATATTCAAGCTCACCGGATTTATCTAATCCATGGCTTGCAAGTCAGTCTGCCTATGCAGGTTCACGGTTAATGTATGAGTGCAAATTGGCGATGCCTGAAAAGATTGTTTCGCTCTACAATCTTGGAGCAATGTACTCAAATAGCCTTCAGATTATTGATGGTGTTGATCCCGGTCAATATTGTGATTACGCTGTAGCTGATTATGGAGGCTCTGCAAGCCCTGGTACTGGTATGACACTGAAACAATGTGGCGGCATGTCGATTGAGCTTCGCCGTGGTAGCGGAAATTCAAGTGAATCAACGGCACGTTCTAAAAAAGAAGCCGGGTATGGATACTATATGTTTTTTGCGCTTGATCCTTCATTATATAGGTCGCAGGTATCTCGTTGCCAGAGCGTATGTAGAGGATTGTATGACGAAGAACTCGTTTACCCGAGCCACTATTACAGTAAAAATAGCACAGAGCGTAAGGCTCTCTAACAGAAGTTTATATTTCACCTTAAAAACAGAAAAAGATGGACTTTCTAAAAAATATAATGATAACATTGTTGGCAGCTACCATGTTGTGGGGTTGTTCCGATGATGATGAATCGATCAATGGGAGTGAGGCTACTATCTCATTGTCTACCAATACTATCCAGACTGATAAAAATGGAGGAAACATTACTGTTACAGTGGCAAGTTCGGGAGATTGGAGACTGGCGGGTGTATGTGATTGGGCACACCCGTCGGTTATGTCAGGAAAAGATGGTGACGTAGTCACTTTTACAATTGATCCTAATACACTGGACGAGAAGCGTACGGCGACTTTCAAATTTTTTACAGGTTCTGCTGTAGCACCTTTGCAGGTAGAAACTTTGCCTGATTATATTATAGATTTACTTTCTGATGATAACTTGTCGATTTCAAGAGAAGAAAATGCTATACAAATTCAGCTCAATACAAATATCGCTGAACCTGTCATTACTTATAGCGAGGGGGGTGAAGAATGGTTGGCATTTGATAAACGGAGTGATTTTGGTGGTAAAGTTACCTTGTCATTTAAAGCTGCAAAAAATGTAACTTATAAAGAACGTTCTGCTACCATCACTATTTCAAGTCCACTTGTTACGAACCCTGTAAACGTCAATGTAAACCAAAAACGAACGGAAGCTATTATTCCGGAAACGGACGTTTTGATGTATGATCTTTCAGCGCGTACCATTTCATTCAAGGTAAGATATAATGTTGAATATACGGCTTCAATTGTACAAGGAGACGAATGGATTACCGAACAATCGGTTTCTCAACCGCAATTAGGAGATGATGGCTTGACAACAGTAACTTTGACTTATACTCTTAGTGGTGCTACAGACACACGTGGAGGTCTTGTCCGGATTACTAATACAAATAATACGTTAGCCAGTGATATCGCTGTAGTACAAAAGGATCCTGACGTTGAATTAGTAAGTATTCCGGACCAAAACCTTAGAGCGCTTGTGGTAAAAAATAATTGGGCTCTTTCAATTGCAGGTTCTCAATGCATTATTTTAGAAGCAGGACTCAACGCTACTTCGTTGTCAAATAGTTCATATTCTAGTCAACTCACGGATCTTACGGGAATAGAAAACTTCCCGAACCTCACTTCATTAAGTTTGGGATATTGCACAAATATGAAGAAGCTTGATATTTCAGGTTTACATAAAGTGAAATCATTATCATTAAGTAACGCGAGATATTGCGAAGAATATAATTTAGGAGATAATCCAATCCCCAGTTTTAATGCAGGGGGAACTTATGCGTATTCATATGCAGAAAGCCTTAAATTTAGTAGCAGTAAGTTGGAATCTTTAGATTTAAGCATTATTTCATGGTACGAAAGTTATGACAATGTGACTTCTATTGATGTTTCAGAATGTCCAATGCTAACGACCTTAAATGCTAACCGTAGTAATAAAGTTAAAACTCTTTATCTGAAAAAAGGCCAGGAGATTCCGAATCTAACTAAAAATGACGCAACGACTATTGTTTATAAATAAACAAATAAAGCCGTTACTATCCGGCATCGTTCAGCAGAATAAAGCTGTTTTATTCATTGCTTATCATCTTTAGACAAAATCCTCTTGCTTTACCTTACTTATATAGAATGGTAGAGCAGGAGGATTTTTCTTTTGCTTCTTAATAGCTATCCTTGGTTTTAATGATTTGTGCCACCGTGGTGGCACGACTGTGCCATCGCCTTGTCACAAGCGTGCCACTTCGATGGCACAACTGTGCCAATATGGTGGCACTGTCATGGCATTTAAGGCTTGTTACCAGTCATAAGCTTCGATATACTTATCGAACTTAGGTGGTTGTAAAACACCACAATGCTTAAGGATATTCAGCACTTGCTGTTGTTCGGCGGGAGAGAGTAAACGTTCACCTTTGCGGGCACGGTAATAGGTTCTGCGACTGAAAAAACTCATTAGGTGTGTGATTACACTTTCCATTTGTTTATGGGGCAGGCTTTCCAAGATGCCGATGAATCCTTTTGCATAGCGCGCTTTGATATTGGAACGATAATAAGGGCAATCTCCTTCTACAGTAGTTAAACGCTTGGGACTAATAATTGTCCAATGTTCGACCTTTTCCGGTACACTTTGTTCGGCGAGTTGTCTAAGGCATGTGTCGGCTTTCGGACATTGTCGGTTCAGGCACATCGAGTATTGATAAGGGACTTCTGAAAAGTCAAGTTTTTCTTTCATGCTCATGAATTATTGTTTGTGGGAGCAAAGGTAGTGAAAAAGTAATCAAGAGGAGATAAAAACAGCCTGAAAGTAAAAAGATACTTTCAGGCTGTTTTTATCAGTTGGAATCTTGATAAATAGGCTTTTATTATGTCTTAAGGGCTTTTATTCCTTAGAAAAAGAATAAGGCATATCCTCTTCTTTTGTTCCTCTATTCTGATTAGGTTTGTTGTCCATGTCTACTTTGATAGTACCACCTTTGAATAAATCCTCGTGACGAAGATAATTCTTGGTATAATCAGTTCCATTGAAATTCATGGAGTTGATATAGAAGTTCTTTTTGCTATTGTTCGGGGCATCAATTACTAAACTATTGCCATTCTCAAAATGAAGAGTTGCTTTCTTGAACAGTGGGGCACCTAAGATATACTCATCCGTTCCCGGGCAAACAGGATAAAAGCCCAGGGCGGAGAAGACATACCAGGCGGAAGTCTGTCCGTTGTCTTCATCACCGCAATAACCGTCAGGCCCCGGAGTGTACATCCTGTCCATTACTTGGCGTAACCAGTATTGGGCTTTCCAGGGTTGGCCGGCATAGTCATACAGATAAATCATATGCTGGATGGGTTGGTTACCATGTGCATAGTTACCCATATTCATTACTGTCATTTCACGAATCTCGTGAATCACCTGTCCATAGTAGCTGTCGTCAAAAATGGGAGGTACGGCAAAGACAGAATCCATCATAGTAATAAATTCATCCTTTCCGCCCATCAGGTCGATAAGCCCTTGAGGATCATGGAAAACTGACCAAGTGTAGTGCCAGCTATTTCCTTCTGTAAAGGCATCGCCCCATTTCAACGGAGAGAATGGAGACTGGAATGTGCCGTCCGCATTACGTCCGCGCATCAATTTAGATTCTTTGTCGAAAAGATTTTTGTAGTTCATGGCACGCTTGGCGAAAAGGTTGATTTCCTTTTTCGGACGTTTCAGTTCTTTGGCCAGTTTATAGATACACCAGTCATCGTATGCATATTCCAGTGTACGGGCAGCGTTCTCGTTGATTTTCACATCATAAGGAACATAGCCCAATTTGTTGTAGAATTCGTGTCCCAGACGCCCTGTAGAAGAAACTTCAGGATGTACGTTTTCTGTGCCGTGAAGCAAACCCTCATACAAAGTCTTTACGTCGTCTACTTTTACCCCTTTCATATAGGCATCTACTAAGATGGAGGCTGAATTGTTACCAACCATGCAACCTCTGTGTCCGGGGCTTGCCCATTCGGGGAAGAAACCACTTTCTTTGTAAGTATTGATAAGTCCTTCCTGCATTTCCTTGTTGACAGAAGGGTACATCAGATTCAATAATGGGAAGAGGCAACGGAATGTGTCCCAAAAACCAGTATCGGTGTACATATATCCCGGCAGGACTTGACCGTTGTACGGGCTGTAATGAATCGGTTGTCCGGCGGCGTCCAGTTCATAGAACTTGCGCGGGAAAAGCAATGAACGATACAGACAAGAATAGAATGTGCGGTATTGGTCAAGATTGCCTCCTTCCACTTCTATTTTACCTAAAACTTGATTCCAGGCTTCTTTTCCTTTCTTGGCTACCTGTTCGATATTGTCTTTACCCAGTTCTTTCATATTTGCGGCAGCCTGTTCGAAGCTGATGAAAGAAGAGGCGATTCTGGCATGTATTTGTTCGCCTTTCTGTGTCTGGAAACCGATAATAGCTCCGGCATGATCAGTAGTCTGTTCGGCTATGTTTTCGTGCAGATTACCATTGGCTACTGTAGCTTTATAAGTGAAAGGCTTGTCGAATTCAATGATAAAATAATTCTTGAAGTTTTCGGGAACTCCACCGCTGTTGCGAGTGGTATAACCGATAATCTTGTTTTCTTCCGGGATTATTTTGATGTAGGAACCTTTATCAAAGGCATCTACAACAACATAAGAGTGATCGTTTTCAGGGAAAGTGAAACGGAAGAGAACAGCACGTTCTGTCGGTGCCATTTCAGTGACCACATCATGTTCTGCAAGATATACTTTATAGTAATAAGGAGTGGCAATCTCTCCTTTATGCGCAAACCAACTGGCACGCTTTTCTTCATCAAACACCGGTTTGCCAACTATTGGCATGATGGAGAACTGTCCGTAGTCATTAATCCATGGACTGGGTTGATGCGTTTGTTTGAAACCACGAATCTTATTAGCGGTATAGGTATATTGCCACCCGTCTCCCATTTTTCCAGTTTGGGGAGTCCAGAAGTTCATTCCCCAGGGACGGGCAATGGCCGGATAAGTATTACCTGTTGATAACTCGAAGGTAGACTGCGAACCCATTAGCGGGTTGACATATTGTGTCCAGTCTTTGGCTTTGGCAAAGAATGTGCAACCAAGCACACAAACTGTCAGTAATATTCTTTTCATGGTATATGTGTTTTGTAGTTAGGCTTGTCAGTCATCTTGATTTCCATTGTTCCGCCGTTTACTATATCCTGATGGTTGAAGAATGGAGTTTCCAAAGACTTGCCGTTCAGTGATATGCTTTCAATGTATTTATTCTTTTTGGAATTGTTCTTTGCTATAATGCTGAATGTTTTACCTCCGGGCAGATTGATCACTGCTTTATCGAATGCGGGGCGTCCGATAGAATATACCGGCTTTCCGGGACATACTTGATAGAATCCCATAGAGTTGAGTATGTACCATGCAGACATCTGACCGCAATCCTCATTACCGGATAGCCCGTCTACACTGTTGGCATACTGACTGCGATAAACACTATCCACTAATTCTTGGGTTCTCCATGGACGATTTACGTAATTGTACAAATGAATCACATGATGGCTCGGTTCGTTGCCATGTGCATATTGACCGATAAGTCCGCTGATATCTGACGATGTTGTTTCACCTTCGAGTGATGAATCAGCCGCAAACAGTGAGTCGAGTTTCTGAACGAATGCCTCCTCGCCACCCATCAGGTTGACCAGTCCTTCTACATCGTGAGGTACAAACCAAGTCCATTGCCACGCTGTTCCTTCACAATAATCATCATTGCGATGAGTCGATGCACGCGGATTGAACGGGGTGCGCCATTCACCTTTCGAGTCAAGTCCACGCATGAAGCGGGTTGATTTATCGAAATAGAATTCGTATGCTTTGGCAAAACGCTCGTATTTGGCTTTGGACTCAAAATCATTCATTGCTTCTGCAAAAATAGAAATGCACCAGTCATCATACGCATACTCCAGCGCTTTAGCTACGGATTCATTTTCACGGTCGCAGGGAATATAACCAATGGCATTCTTATAATATTTCGCTTTCGGCATGAGATGCGGCAGTACCAAGTCCGGGCATTTGATACCGGTAGTATCATATTCGGCTGCACGCAGACAGCCCTTATAGGCTTCTTTTGCATCGAAATTGCGATACCCTTTCATATAAGCATCCACTATGACGGGGACAGCATGATAACCGATCATGGTACCGGTATAGTTGGAAGCCAAATCCCACATCGGGTATATTCCGCCTTCCTGTTGCTTCTTTATCAGTGAATTGATAAATTGATTATTCAAATTGGGATCGATAATCGTCATTAACGGGTGCAATGCGCGGAAAGTGTCCCACAATGAGAATACGGTATACGCAGGATTGACAGTATCTCCCTGATGCACTTCGAGATCCATTCCTAAATAACGTCCGTCTGCATCGCTAAACAGATTCGGGCTGATTCCCGTATGGTAAAGAGCGGTGTAGAAGATGGTTTTATCTTCCTTGTCGGAAGTTGTAATGTCAATTTTCGACAGATATTGATTCCACGCCTGACGTGCGTCTTTGCGTACCTTATCGAAATCCCATCCGGGAATTTCAGATTCGACATTCTTGCGTGCGCCTGCTATATCGACAGCGGAAACGCCTACTTTCACAAGTACTTGTTCGTTCTTCTTCGTGTCGAAATGCAACAGTGCTTTGCAGACGGGAAGTCGTTTGCCGTCGTCCATGGTAATAGAATCCGTAATCAATGTATAAGAGAACGGTTTAGAGAATTTGGCATAGAAATTAATATATTGGTCGAAAGCCCAATAAGTAGTTTTTTTATGTCCGCAAATTTCCGTGTCACTGATCACTTCGATTTCCATTTCCGAGTTAGTCTGTCGTTGCAGGCTGTAATCTAAATCGATGATAAAACCGGATTCTGAATTTTCGGGGAAAGTATAACGGTGGATGGCACCGCGTTTAGTTGCTGATATTTCAGCTTTTACCTGATAGGTGTCCAGAAAAACAGAATAATACCCCGGTTCTGCCACCTCGTTTTCGTGAGAGAAAGAAGAAGCATAGACCAGTGTCTGGCTTTGGGGATCGGTAGTTAGATATTGTTGTTTGCCGACAGTAGGCATGAGTAGCACATCCCCGTAGTCGCAACAACCTGTGCCGCTGACGTGTGTATGTGAGAAACCGTTGATGGTAGAGTCTGCATAATAGTAACCCGAACAAGCATCCCAGCCATCAATTCGGGTGTCCGGGCTGGGTTGAATCATACCGTGGGGAACTACTGCTCCGGGGAAAGTGTGTCCATGTCCACCGGTACCGATGAAAGGGTTGACATAAGAACTGTAGTCTTTTACATTAGTGGGGGCTGTGCAGGAGCTAAGTGTGAATAAACCTCCTAAACATCCTACTGTTAGGAATGTTTTTAAATTCATGGTATTAATGGCTTTTAAGTTTTATCACATTTGTTCTTTATCTCTCTATTTAGGAGAGATAAAGATGTTGTTTCCTACGATTTTATAATCGATAGGTATGGAGTTTTGCAATGATTTCAACACGGATTCGATGGTTGACTTCTTTTTCAGTACACCAGAATAGGTTTTGTCTGCCTTCATGTCCGGAGACAAAATAATCTTTACGTCATAGAAACGTTCCAAAGCCTTACTGATTGTGAAGATATCTGCCTTCTGAAATGGAATCAGATTATCATGCCAGACTGCATCCAGTTTTGCATTTACTTGCTTCACGGTCAGGCGTCCATTGTTTTTGTTTAATTCGGCGCGTTGGCCGGGAGCGAGAATAATTTGTCCTTCTTCTTTGTTGCCTTTTACTTCAATTTCACCTTCAATCAATGTTGCCTCTGCTATTCGGCAATGCCTATCACATTTGAAGTTGAATGTCGTTCCTAGTACACGTACTCGCATCGCATCACTTTGTACGGTGAATGGCTTATGTCGGTTTTTGGTTACCTCGAAGTAAGCTTCTCCATCCAAATAAACGTTACGCTCTTTCTCGGAAAATTCGCGGGGATACTTTAAAGTTGCCGAATTATTCAGCCAGACTTTGGTGCCATCTGGTAAAATGATTTCTTTCACGATGCCTTCGTTGGCTACTGCGACCATCAATTGTTGGTCGTTTCCGTTTTGATAAAGCCAATATCCGAGCCCGCCGCCAATTACCAATATTACAGCAATCATTGCAGCGTATTTCATCCAATGCTGCATATTTAGTACTGTTTTTCTCTGTTTTCTTTTTTCCTCGTCCAACTTTTTATTAAGCCGTCTTTCCGCACGAAGTATTCGCTGCTCGTTAGCATACTGGTCGAATTTACCGAGATGATAAATTTCTTCCATGCGAAAGAGCTGGCGGGCATTTTCTTCCGATTCTTTCATCCAGGTATTCACCTCGACAAGCTCTTCTTCAGAACATTGTCCTGTCAGATATTTGTTTATTATTTCTTCACTCAGATTATTCATTTTCTTTTCCTTCATATTAATAATACAATTCAGAATACAAAAACACTTATCATTATCTCCATAAAAATAAGAAAAGAATTGTCCAAAGAGGATTGAGACGGCTTCGTAAGTACTTCAAGGCTTTATACATATGGGCTTCCACAGTGCGGAGGGAAACACCGAGAACATCAGCTATCTCTTTGTTTTTCATATCGTGCAGATAGCTTAGCTTGAAAACTTCTTTGCATTTGTCCGGAAGTTCATTAATCGCATCGTGGATTTCTTTGCGGAGTTCCTTGTCTTCAATCCTCCGGATTACCTCATTATTGTCCGGTTGATAAAATTCGGTACGCTTTTGGTTGATTTCTTCCATGGCAGCACAGTAACCGTCTTCTACATTACGGTGTTTTAAGACATTTAGGGCACGGGTATAGACTGCACGATAGAGAAAGGCTTGAATCTGTTCGCCTATTTCTATATGGTCTTTGCGTCTCCACAGTTCTACAAATACATCTTGTACCACGTCTTCAGCCTCTTCTTCTCCTACTAGGCGGGTAGCATAGAAGATCAGGTTAGGGTAGTATCTGCGAAATAAACTTTTGTAGGTTACATCGAAGTTCTCATTCATTCTCTCTGATTAGTTTAGGTGGGTTTTAAGGGTTTCTCTCTTTAAAAGGGCTCCCGGAAATTTTAGGGGTCTTGCTCATTTCAAATTCTACAGTCGCTCCACTCATTATTTGCTCATGGGTGATATACGTTTTGTCATACGGCTGTCCGTTAACTTTTATAGATTGGATATAGATATTTTCTTTATTGACTTTGGGAGCGAGTACGGTAAAGGTTTTTCCATTTGAAAGGTGTAGCTGCATTTCCGGGAACAACGGAGTTCCTATTTCATATTTACCGCCGACAGGATTTACAGGATAGAATCCCATAGCGCTGAATACATACCATGCTGACATTTGTCCGCAGTCTTCGTTGCCGCAAAGACCGGCCGGTTCGTTCTTATAAAGCTCGTTCATTACTTTCGCCACATATTCTTGCGTGCGGTTTTCCTGTCCTATGGCATTGAACAGGTAAATAACGTGATGGCTCGGTTCATTACCATGTGCATATTGCCCTATCATACCTGTACTGAAAATGGGCAGCTCATCATCTGCTGCCGGATGGTAGGTAAACATGCTGTCCAGTTTTTCGGCAAAGCGGTTTTTACCTCCTACAAGGTCGATCAGCCCGTCAATATCATGCTGTACGGACCAGAAATATTGCCATCCGTTGCTTTCGCAGATGTGTGGTGTATAGTCATCGGCTTTGAAATCCTTGATAAAGACGCCTTTGTCGTCACGTGGCTGCATGAAAGAAGTGGTGGGGTTATAGACATTCTTGTAGTTTTGAGAACGTTTGTAAAATTCGTCCGCAATGTCTTGCTTACCCAACTTCTTGGCCATTTCGGCAATACAGTAATCATCGAAAGCATATTCCAGAGTTTTGGATAACGACCAGTTTTCTGCGTTGTAGTGGTCTGTTACATTGTAAGGTATGTATCCTAGTTCTTTGTAGAGTCCGATACCGCGATAATTATCCAGATTGGCTGTTGCTATGCAAGCATCGAGGGCTTTCTTGGCATCAAAGTCACCGATTCCTTTCAGATAGGCATCTACAATGACAGGGACAGCATGATAACCGATCATCATATCTGTTTCACTTCCATAGAAGTTCCATACAGGCAGACGTCCGTTCTGTTCGTAAAAAGCGATGAAAGATTTCACCATGTCGTTAACACGTTCCGGCTCGGTGTAGGTAAAGAGGGGATGGGCGGCACGGTACGTATCCCATAAGGAGAAAGTACTGTAATTTACCCAGCCGCCGGCCTGGTGCACTTTCTTATCGGGGCCATAGTAAGCTCCGTCTACATCACTGTAAATAGTAGGTGCAATCATTGAGTGATAGAGAGCTGTGTAGAAATTAACTTTATCATTTTCGTTATCCCCTTTTATTTCAATCTTTCCGAGTTGATGATTCCAGTTTGCTTTCGTTTCGGCCAGGTATTTGTCGAAGTCGTTTTCGGGGACTTCTGCTTGCAGGTTCTTGGCTGCGCCTTCCATGCTGACACCGGAAATAGCGGTGTTTACTAGTATCTGTTCATCCTTTTGGGTGTTGAAGTCGAAACGGGCGATCACGGCAGTACCAATGCGTTTATTATCTTTGATGATAGCGGTAGTGTCCAGTTCCATTTTCTCAAAAGGCTTGGAGAAGCGGGTGCGGAAATAGATATGCTGGTCGCGCGCCCAACCGTCAGAGAAACGGTAACCTTGAATAGTGACGGAGTCTACGACTTCGATATGAGAATCGTTGGTGAAATCCCAGTTCATGGCTTTCTTCAGGTTTAAGAAGATGGCGGATTGGGCTTCCGGGAATGTATAACGTTGGATACCACAACGCTCGGTGGCGGTCAGTTCAACATTGATATTGTAATCAGTCAGACGTACTTGATAGTAACCGGCATGGGCACTTTCATCTTTATGGGAGAATTTAGAGTGGATGCCAAGTGGAGCCTCTGCTTCCTTGTAGGGAAGGGTGACAGGCATGAAAGAAATGTCATACAAGTCTCCTGCTCCGGTGCCGGAGAGATGCGTGTGGCTGAAGCCGGCAATCGTACTATCCGGATAGAAATAACCGGAGATACGATCCCAACCGGGAAGTCCGTTATCCGGACTAAGTTGTACCATGCCAAAAGGAGCTTGGGCACCAGGATAAGTATTTCCGGTGAAGTCGGTTCCAATAAATGGATTTACATAAGATGTGTAATCTATTTCGTGTTTTTCTTGTGTAGAGGTACAAGAAATGAGCATGCAGGTTAGCAGCAGGCATAGATAAGCTGGTGTTCTCATTGCTTTTTAGGTATTAGTGATTACTTATTTTATTTATTTGAAGGATAAGAAAAATAATTAATCAGGTCACAAAGGTAGAAAAAAACTGTGACAAGCCTAAATTCTAGGCTTAATATTTTTAAAGAGAGACAAATAGACTTCTACATCTGGTCGATATTCCTTGGCATCGGACAACGTATTCCTTCGTGCCGCAGGGTTGTTTCATCGATGTCGGACGGGGTGCTCATCAGTGCCTCGATTTGTATAATATTTAGGCGCGGATTACACGGATCACACGGATTTTTATTCTTTAAACCGTGAAATCCGCGTAATCCGCGCCTAATTTTAAATCTTTATGTAAAGTGAGCCTGTTATCTTCTTATCTGGCCCTTTTTATTTACTTTTAGATTCCTGCTAGCTCCAGTACTTTTTCAACAGCTGCCGGTAGGCCGTCAGTGTTTTTACCTCCTGCGGTTGCAAAGTGAGGTTGGCCACCGCCGCCACCTTGAATCAACTTGGCAGCTTCTTTCACCAGATTACCGGCTTTCAGACCACCCGCAACCAGGTTGTCGCTAAGCATGACTGTCAGCATCGGTTTACCGTTGTCTATACTTCCGGCAACGAAGAACAGGTTTTCTGTAATTTCGCCACGAAGTTGGAAAGCTATATTCTTCACTACTTCTGCCGGTAGCGGAGCACAGAACTTAACCACTTTGATGCCGTGAATTTCCTGTATATTCTTCAACAGTCTTTCCTTCAGAGCTGCTTCTTTTTCTTTCATGAAGTCTTCTACCTGCTTCTTCAATCCTGCATTTTCATCCAGATATTTGCGGATTGCAATACCCAAATCAGGAGCATTGTTGAAAAGAGCTTTCAAATCACTAAGTGTATCTTGCACTGTATCCAGCAATTCTTCTACACGCGCTCCGGTATAGGCTTCGATACGACGAACACCGGCAGCAACAGAACTTTCCGACATGATTTTCACCATACCGATATTTCCGGTTGCAGCTACGTGTGTACCTCCACAGAATTCAATAGAAGAACCGAACTGGATCACGCGTACTTTGTCACCATACTTTTCACCAAAGAGAGCGATAGCCCCCAATTCTTTAGCTTCCTCGATAGGAATGTTGCGGTATTCTTTCAAAGGAATATTGGCACGAACTCTCGCATTGACGATATGCTCTACCTTACGGATTTCTTCATCGGTCACTTTCTGGAAGTGAGAGAAGTCGAAACGTAATGAATCCGGTGTAACCAATGAACCTTTCTGTTCGATGTGTTCACCCAACACTTCACGCAAAGCAGCATCCAACAAGTGAGTTGCCGAGTGATTGGCTGCGCAGGCAGCACGTTTGTCAGTGTCTACACAAGCCATCATCGGAGCTTCCGGATGTTCGGGTAACTTTTTGGTAATATGTATCGGGAGATTGTTTTCTTTCTTGGTATCGATCACTTCAATCGTTTCGAATTCGCTTACCAATACGCCGGTATCACCGACCTGGCCACCACTTTCTGCATAGAATGGAGTATAGTCAAGTACAATCTGATACAATGTTTGGTTCTTTTGTTTGATCTGGCGATAACGAAGGATAGAAGCTTCGTATTCAGTGTAATCGTAACCAACGAATTCGGTCGTACCTTCTTTCAGCACAATCCAGTCACCAGTCTCGATAGCGGCAGCATTACGTGCACGCTGTTTCTGTTGCTGCATTTCTTCATTGAACTCTTCAATGTTGACAGTCATTTCGTTTTCACGGAGAATCAGTTCTGTCAAGTCGAGTGGGAAACCGAATGTATCATATAAAGTAAAGGCATCCTTACCGCTGATTTCTGTTTTTCCGCTGGCTTTGGTATCTTCCATGGTCTTGTCCAGTAAGCGGATACCTGTTTCCAGTGTGCGGAGGAATGATTCTTCTTCTTCCTTGATTACTTTTTCAATCAGTGTTTTTTGTGCAACCAGTTCAGGATAAGCTTCTCCCATGTTATCAATCAATACAGGAAGCAACTTATACATAAATGCCTGTTTCTGTCCGAGGAAAGTATATCCGTAACGAACGGCACGGCGAAGGATACGGCGGATCACATAACCTGCTTTCGCATTAGAAGGCAACTGGCCGTCTGTGATAGAGAATGCAATGGTACGGATATGGTCGGCAATTACACGCATGGCGATGTCCTGCTGCTTGTCTTTTCCGTATTCTGTACCCGACATGGCTGCAATAGCTTTTAGTATTGGCTGGAATACATCTGTGTCGTAGTTGGATGTTTTTCCTTGTAAAGCCATACAAAGACGTTCGAATCCCATGCCGGTGTCAATAACCTTGGCTGGAAGCGGCTCAAGGCTGCCATCTGCTTTGCGGTTGTATTGCATGAATACGAGATTCCAGATCTCAATCACCTGTGGATGATCGTGGTTCACGAGGTCGCGACCGGAGATCTTGGCACGTTCTTCAGCAGGACGAAGGTCGATATGGATTTCGGAACAAGGTCCGCAAGGTCCTGTATCACCCATTTCCCAGAAGTTATCGTGTTTGTTACCGTTGATGATGTGATCTTTTGGCAAGAACTGTTCCCAGTAAGAAGCAGCTTCGTCGTCACGGCTCAATCCTTCTTCGGGACTTCCTTCAAATACGGTTGCATAGAGATGTTCCGGATTCAGTTTCAAGACCTCTACCAGATATTCCCACGCCCAGCTGATTGCTTCTTTCTTGAAGTAATCGCCAAACGACCAGTTACCAAGCATTTCAAACATGGTGTGGTGGTAGGTGTCGTGTCCAACTTCTTCCAGGTCATTATGTTTTCCGCTAACGCGCAAACATTTCTGCGAGTCCGCGACTCTTTGGTATTTCGCCGGGTGGTTACCCAAAATAATATCTTTAAACTGGTTCATCCCCGCGTTCGTAAACATCAGGGTAGGGTCATCTTTAATCACCATCGGAGCCGAGGGGACGATGTGGTGTCCTTTCGACTCAAAGAAATTCTTGAATGAATCTCTGATCTCTTTTGCAGTCAACATATTCTTCTATATATCTATCGTTGAGGTTAATATTCTCAAAAAACTGTGCAAAGATAGCGTGTTTTTATTACTTTTGCCGTATTAACAAGCGAAATATTTCCAAAAAGATGCGCAAAGTATACTACATTTATAATTCAAAGACCCAGACTTATGATCGAATTTACCCTACCGTACGGCAGCGTGCGCTTAGTATCCTGCGCCGGCTTTTCTATGGAATGGGGTTGGGAGCAGGTTGCTTTATTGTATTGCTTCTGATTTTTGGCTCTCCATCGGAGAAAGAATTAAGAATTGAGAACAGCCGTCTTTTGGCACAGTATAATGTACTTTCCCGTCGTCTGGACGACGCTATGGGAGTACTTCAGGATATCCAGCAGCGTGACGATAATTTGTACCGGGTGATTTTGCAGGCCGATCCTGTTTCTCCGGCTATCCGCCAAGCTGGTTATGGCGGGACGAACCGTTACGAAGAACTGATGGATTTGGCGAATTCTAAGTTGGTAGTGAATACGACTCAAAAACTGGATGTGCTCTCCAAAAGACTGTATATTCAGTCGAAATCTTTCGACGATGTGATTGATATGTGTAAAAACCATGATGAGATGTTGAAATGTATTCCGGCTATCCAGCCTATTTCGAATAAAGATCTTCGTCAGACAGCATCCGGTTATGGTACACGTATCGACCCTATTTACGGTACGACAAAGTTTCATGCAGGTATGGACTTCTCTGCTCATCCGGGAACAGATGTATATGCTACCGGAAACGGAACTGTAGTGAAAGTAGGATGGGAGACCGGATATGGGAATACCATCGAAATCGATCATGGTTTCGGATATCTCACTCGATATGCTCACTTGCAAGGATTTAATACGAAAGTCGGAAAGAAAGTAGTGCGTGGTGAGATTATCGGAAAAGTGGGGAGTACAGGAAAGAGTACCGGTCCGCATTTGCATTACGAAGTGCATGTGAAAGGACAGGTCGTGAATCCGGTCAATTATTATTTCATGGACTTGAGTGCCGAAGATTATGAAAGGATGATTCAGCTGGCAGCCAATCATGGTAAAGTATTCGATTAAAATCTTTAAACAGGAGTGCTATGCTTAATACAGATAAAGAATTGAAGCTATATTATTCAATAGGAGAGGTTGCCGATATGTTTGGAGTCAATCCGTCGTTACTCCGTTTTTGGGAAAAGGAATTTCCGCAAATCTCGCCTAAAACAGCAGGAAGAGGAATACGTCAGTATCGTAAGGAAGACGTAGAAACGATCGGACTTATCTATCATTTGGTCAAAGAGAAAGGGATGACACTTCCCGGTGCCCGGCAACGTTTGAAGGATAATAAAGAAGCTACAGTTCGTAATTATGAGATCGTTAATAAGCTGAAAGCGATCAAAGAAGAGCTTTTGGCCATTAAACGCGAACTGGATGGGCGGGAATAAATGAAAGCTATTCCTCTACACGGCTCACCTGTTTGATATTCTGTATTTTCTTCAGATTGTTGCAGATAGTTTTTACATCATCCACATCATGTACCCACAACTGGATTTTTCCTTCAAAGATGCCATCTTCGGTTTCGATGGTCAGCTTACGGATATTTACATTGAGCTGTCTGGAGATGACCTGGGTGACTTCATTCAAAAGTCCCATGTTGTCTATACCTTTTATATATATATATACCAGGAAAGATAGTTCTTTATGTGTATCCCATTCGGTCGCTAATATGCGGTTGCCATAGCTGCTCTTCAATTTGGCGGCAACAGGGCATTGGCGCTTGTGAATAATGATCCGGTCGTTTTCATCCACATATCCCAATACATCGTCACCGGGAATAGGATGGCAACATTCGGCCATGATATATTTCTTCTGCAAACTTTCTTCCGTCAGTTTGAGCACCTCTTTCGGGTTGATTTTTTCTTTTTCCTGCGGTTCTTTCTCTTCCTGCTTCTCTTTGCTATTGCCGAAAGAGAATGTCAGATATTTCTTCCAGTTACTGGTTTGCTTTTCTTTCAGTTCATTCTTGTCTGCTTCTCCCAGAACGATTGCTTTACTACCAATGGCAGCCAGCAACTCTTCCTCATTCTTGGCATTATGCAGTTTGCGTAGCTTTTCGATAACAGCTTCTTCCGGACGGACTTCCTCCTTTTTCAGAAACTCACTAAGGATTTCTTCTCCTATCTTCTGATTTGCTTTACGCTCTTTGCGGAGAATGGCTGCTATCTTGGCGCGGGCACGGGCAGTGGTTGCAAAAACTTCCCATTGCGGTTGTACGCGTTGCGATTTTGAAGTCAGGATTTCAACTTGGTCACCACTTTGCAATTTGTGGCTCAACGGCACTAATTTATGATTGACTTTAGCGCCAATACAATGGCTACCAATATCCGTGTGCAGGGAAAATGCGAAGTCGAGAGCCGTAGAGTTCTGCGGCATAGTCTTCAGTTCGCCTTTAGGAGTGAACACGAATATTTCGGAAGCAAATAAATTTAGCTTAATGGTATCCAGAAAGTCGATGGCATCCGGTTGCGGATCATCTAATATCTCCTTAATCGTTCTCAACCATTTTTCTAATTCGCCTTCATCCTCGCTACCTCCTCCTTCTTTGTATTTCCAGTGGGCTGCGAAACCTTGTTCGGCAACGTCGTTCATCCGTTCACTACGAATCTGGACTTCAATCCATTGTCCGTTGTTACCCATCAGAGTGACGTGCAATGCCTGATAACCATTAGCTTTAGGATGGCTGACCCAGTCGCGCAAACGGTCCGGATGGGGTTTGTATATCTTGGAAATAGAAACGTAGATATCGAAACAGTCGTTGAGTTCTTCTTCTTCATTGCGTGGTTCGAAGATGATTCGAACAGCCAGTAAATCGTATATTTCTTCGAAAGGAACATGCTTGGTCTGCATCTTGTTCCAGATGGAATAGATTGATTTTACACGGGCAAGTATCCGGTATTTCAATCCCATCTTATCCAGTTGGGTACGGATCGGGGCTGTGAAGTCGTTGAAGACCTTGTCACGTTCAGCGGCAGTAGCATTCAACTTCTCTTCTATTTCCGCATATTCTTCGGGATGTTCATATTTGAAGCTTAGATTCTCAAGCTCCGTTTTTATCTTATAGAGCCCCAAACGGTTGGCAAGTGGAGCATAGATGTAAAGCGTTTCGCCTGCAATCTTATATTGCTTGTTGGGTAACATGGAGCCAAGAGTACGCATGTTATGCAAACGGTCCGCTATCTTGATAAGAATGACCCGGATATCATTCGACATGGTGAGCAGTAACTTCTTGAAGTTCTCTGCCTGTGCCGAAGCACGGTCACCGAAGATTCCACCGGATATTTTAGTCAGTCCGTCCACAATCTGGGCAATCTTCGGACCAAAGATATTCTCGATGTCTTCCACTGTGTAATCAGTGTCCTCTACCACATCATGCAGCAAGGCTGCACAAATAGAAGTGGAACCGAGACCTATTTCATTGCATACAATGCTGGCAACGGCAATCGGGTGCATAATATAAGGTTCACCCGAACGGCGTTTGATTCCTTTATGCGCCTGATTGGCAAAGTTGAAAGCTTTCGTAATGATTTCAACTTTTTTGCGATGTTTAGTATTGAGATAGTCATTCAGTAGTTCGTGGAACGCCTGATTAATCATCTCTTCGTCAGCTATTTCTTTGGGGGCCAGATTATCCATAATTGTTATCCTTTCACTTGCTTAGTTCTGCAAAAATAAGCAAATTTCCGAACGATGCAAGCAGGAAGTTATTTATTTGTATATTTTCAATCGTTTTCCTGCTGCAATTTTAGTGTTAGACATTCCATTCCACCTTTGTATATCCTTGATTGTGACGCCATACTTTCCGGCGATAGTGGATAAAGTGTCTCCACTTTTTATTGTGTAATAGGTCAGTTTCCCCTTACCGGCAACTGCTGTTGTCGTTTTACGGGTTGCAGGTGTAATATCCTTTACAGCAACGGTTTTGCGGTTGCGGAACAACTCATCGGCACGATGTGCATAAATCGTATCTTGCTTATCGATAAAAGTACTGATCGCGTCGATAGGGAGTCTTAGCGTATAAGGTTTGCTGTCACCCGGAATCATTTGCTTCTTATATTGCGGATTCAAACTCTTGATCTGATCCAGAGGTACATTACAAAGGTCAGCGATTTGTTCGAAGTGCAGATTTTGGTTTACTTGCACTGTGTCAGTACTTGCCGGAATATTGGTTTCCATCGGGCAGATATTGTGGTCGCAGTAGTAAGCCATCACGTAGTTGGCAGCGATAAAGGCAGGCACATAACCACGCGTTTCTTTAGGCAGGTAATTGTAGATTTTCCAATAATCAGTTTCGCCATTGGCACGGCGGATTGCCTTATTGATTGTACCGGGCCCACAGTTATAAGCAGCAATTACCAGATTCCAGTCTCCATAGATATCATACATTTCTTTGAGATAACGAGCGGCAGCCCAAGTTGCTTTAATCGGGTCACGACGTTCATCTACCAGGCTGTTTGATTCTAAACCATAAATCTTACCTGTACCAATCATAAATTGCCACAGACCGGAAGCACCTGCACGTGATACGGCTGATGGGTTCAACGCAGATTCGATAATCGGCAGATATCTTAGTTCCAGTGGAAGTCCGTATGCATCCAGTGCTTCTTCAAAAATAGGCATATAGAAGTTGCAGGCACTTAGCATGAAAGAAACCTGATTGCGCAAGCGTCCTGCATACATATCGATGAATTTGCGGATAATATCATTATAAGGCATTTCCATGATGGCCGGGATGCGTGACAAGCGGTCGATATAGACAGAGTCACTGAATAAAGGATTGATTTCAGCCGTACTGCAATCCTTGCCTAAATCAATATAATTTTTAGCTTTCCAGTCATTCAACAGACTGTCAAGTGGATAAGTCATACTTTTAGGCAGGTCGATGCTTTCTTTGCGTTCAGTTCCATTTTCACGAATCACTACATCTACACTTTGCGCTTTTACCTGCGACGTGGCCACTAGTAAAAGAAAAATAATCGAACAATAGCTAACTAATTTCTTCATGCTTCAATAATAAGATCAATCTAAATTGTGTTTTTAAAATCGTAATACGCATTGCAGGCCAACCGACTTGTTTTTAAAGCTGTTGGAGCGGAACTGGTTGTTATTATCAATAACGGCCGGCTCTACTTTCATACTCAAGTCGGGGGTTATATCGAAGTTGGATAACTCCGCATCTACATAAGCGTCGATGATAGAGATCAGGTAAACTCCGATAAATGCAAATATACTAAGGTCCCGATAACGACGGAACATATCTTTTCTTCTTTTTAAGGTGTTTTTCAGCTGCTCTTCATTATAAGTGGAGTTCGGGGGCAACAAATCCTCGTAACTTTTGGTGTTCGGATTGCTGTCCATGATGTCCAGATAGGCTTGCGAATAGTCTTTGTACATCTTGCCGTTCCAGCTTAACGCGTAGGCACAACCTGCAAACCCTCCATATATAATAGGTAGTTTCCAGTATTTACGATTGTAAATTTGTCCTCCACCGGGGAATACGACTGCCAACCAGGTAGCTTTGGTCGGATTCGGGATAAATATCTTCTTGTTAATATCTTGAGTCGTTGGCGGTACACTGTCGGTCTTTACAACAATCGATGACGGCTGTTCTATCTTTTTCAGCTCTTTCTTGTTGGCTGCGTCCAGACTGTCTGCTATCTGTATCTTGGCAGCTGACAAGCTGTCGATGGCCGGAAGTTCTTTGGAGGGTATGATCCGGATAGAATCCTGTCTTGTCGAATCCTGTGCAATCGGTTCGCGATGCCTTCGTGCACGGGCTTTCGGTGCTTCACGCTGTATGATTGTTGTATCTTTCCGTACTGGAGTAACAGTGGACTGTGCATACACATCAATCCCTGCCACCTGTAAAAAACAGAGAAGCAGGGCGCTGACTAGTAACTGGTATTTCTTACTTTTTCTTGTCATTTACTTCTTTAGCGTATCGAAGATTTCCATGATACGTTCCAGTTCCTCCTCGTTACCGAAAGGAATACTGATCTTTCCCTTTCCCTTTTCAGAGCAGGTGAGTTGTACCTTGGTGTTGAAAAAGCCAGAGAGTTGTTGCTTCAATAAGTTGAACTCTTCGGGAAGTTTGGCACGTTTCGGTGTTATTTTCCGCGTACCGCTTTTCACCGCTTCTCCTTCGCTTAATGATTTAACAATTTCTTCTACTTTGCGGACTGAATATCCGTGCTCTTGTATTTCTTCGAATATTTTAACTTGTAGTTTCGGGTCGCCTAATGAAATCAGCGCACGGGCATGTCCCATGTCTAACTGCTTGTTTTGCAGGGCCATCTGTATGGGAGCCGGCAATTTTAGTAAACGCAGGTAGTTGGCGATTGTCGTTCTTTTCTTTCCGATACGTTCGCTAAGACGTTCCTGTGTCAGTTCATACTGATCGAGCAGATGCTGGTAGGCAAGTGCGATTTCTACGGCATTCAGGTCTTCACGCTGGATATTTTCAATCAGCGCCATTTCCATCATGTTTTCGTCGTCGGCGGTGCGTATATAAGCAGGGATTGTTTTCAAGCCTGCTCTTTGTGAAGCGCGATAACGACGTTCTCCCGCGATGATCTGATATTCATCGTCCGAGAGTTTGCGTAAAGTAATAGGTTGGATGATACCGATTTCCGCAATGGAATCAGCCAGTTCCTGCAACGCTGTTTCGTCAAACTCACGGCGGGGCTGGTTAGGATTGACAGTAATCTTTGCCAGCTCTATTTCATTAATGGAAGAAGACCCTTCGGTTTTCACATCATCCATTGAGAGCAAGGCGTCTAAACCGCGTCCTAATGCATTTCTTTTTTGTGTTGCCATATCTTCTTCTTTTATTTATTTCGGTTGATAATCTCTTTTGCAAGAGCCAAGTGGTTCTTGGCACCGGTAGATTCCGCATCGTAAAGGATGGTCGGAACACCGTAGCTGGGAGCCTCGCTCAATTTTACATTTCGTTGAACAACGGTATTGAACACCAGTTCTTGAAAATGCCGTTTCACTTCGTCATAGATCTGATTAGCCTGACGCAGACGAGAATCATACATCGTCAGCAGGAAACCTTCGATCTCTAAAGCCGGATTCAGTTTCGACTTGATGATTTTAATGGTATTCAATAGTTTGCTGATACCTTCAAGAGCGAAATATTCAGCTTGAACGGGAATAATCACCGAGTCCGCTGCCGTTAGGGCGTTGATCGTGATTAGTCCTAATGAAGGAGAACAGTCTATCAGAATATAGTCATATTCTTTCTTCAAAGGAGTGAGTACTTCCTTCAGTATCTTTTCTCGGTTTGGGAGGTTCAGCATTTCAATCTCTGCCCCTACAAGATTGATGTGCGAAGAGATCACTTTCAAAGAATCAATCTCCGTGTCAAGGATAGCGTCCTGTACGTTGGCTCTGTCAATAATACACTCATAGATAGTGCATTCCGACTGCTTGATGTCTACTCCCAGACCGGAAGAGGCATTAGCTTGCGGGTCGGCATCTATCACGAGTACCTTTTTTTCCAGTGTAGCAAGTGAAGCTGCGAGGTTAATCGTAGTCGTTGTTTTTCCTACACCACCCTTTTGATTGGCCAAAGCAATAATTTTTCCCATATTCTCTAAATTTATTGGCAGCGAAATAAGTGATAAATCCTTAGAGCGCCTACGAAAAAAGAGAAACTTTGCAATTTCTGTTGATAAGTCGCCTGTTTTGTTAATAACTGTCGGACGAAACGGTTACAAAACTTCAACAGGTTGCATCATCTACTTTTCTCTTTAACGAGCTTGCAAATATACATATTTATATTGGATATCTATTTCTTTTTTTGCTCGCTTGCAGAAGATTAAGATTTGTAAACGGGTAGGAATGGGGTGGAAAGAGACTTTTCGATCTGATGCAGGGAGGTGTTTGGCGGTACGGCTTCTTTTTGTTACTTTTGTGCGAATATAAAAAAGGAAAGGATTGAAGATATGGAAAATGAAAAGCCGTTGATACTTGTTTCAAATGACGATGGCGTGATGGCTAAAGGGATTAATGAACTGGTGAAGTTTCTTCGCCCTTTGGGAGATATTGTGGTAATGGCACCTGATGCTCCGCGTTCGGGCAGTGGTTGTGCGCTGACGGTGACGCAGCCTGTTCATTACCAGTTAGTAAAGAAAGAAGTAGGTTTAACTGTTTATAAATGTTCGGGAACGCCGACCGATTGTATCAAATTGGCACGGAACACAGTGCTCGACCGGACACCGGACTTGGTAGTCGGTGGTATCAATCATGGGGATAACTCCGCCACTAACGTGCATTATTCCGGCACGATGGGAGTGGTGTTCGAAGGTTGTTTGAATGGAATCCCTTCTATTGGCTTCTCTTTGTGTAATCATGAACCTGATGCCGATTTTGAAGCTGCCGGACCTTATATTCGCAGTATTGCCGCCATGGTACTGGAAAAAGGACTTCCTCCTTTGACCTGCCTGAACGTAAATTTCCCGAATACAACCGATATCAAAGGAATCAAAATCTGTGAACAGGCAAAAGGTCGTTGGACGAACGAATGGGCTGCCTGTCCCCGTCTGAACGATCCGAATTATTTCTGGTTGACCGGCGAATTTACCGACCACGAGCTTGAAAATGAGAAGAATGATCATTGGGCTTTGGCAAATGGCTATGTTGCTATCACTCCGACCACGGTTGATGTGACAGCTTATCACTTTATGGATGAACTTAACAAATGGTTTAATTAGTTGATAAATGATAGGTGATAAGCGATAGATGTTGAGTTGAGAATCGGTTACAAGACACGACTTAGTGGTTGTCATGTTTTAATTTTCACCTATCATTTATCCCCTATCACCTATCATTTATCCCCTATCACCTATCAACTATTATGAAGTATTATTTGATTGTCGGCGAAGCTTCCGGCGACTTGCACGCTTCTCATCTGATGGCTGCCTTAAAGGCCGAAGATCCGCAGGCTGATTTCCGGTTTTTCGGAGGTGATTTGATGGCTGCCGTTGGAGGAACGATGGTGAAACATTATAAAGAACTGGCGTACATGGGGTTTATTCCCGTGTTGCTCCATCTGCGCACTATCTTTGCAAATATGAAGCGTTGTAAAGAAGACATTGTTTCCTGGCAACCGGATGTTGTTATTCTGGTGGACTATCCGGGATTCAATCTGGATATAGCCAAGTTTGTCCATGCAAAGACACAGATTCCGGTTTATTATTATATTTCTCCGAAGATATGGGCGTGGAAAGAGTATCGCATTAAGAATATAAAACGAGATGTAGACGAACTTTTTTCCATTCTTCCTTTTGAAGTAGATTTCTTCGAAGGAAAGCATCAATATCCCATTCACTATGTTGGAAATCCTACCGTGGATGAGGTGGTGGCCTATCAGGAAGCTCATCCGAAAAATAAGGATTTGTTTATTGCGGAGAATCAACTGGAAGATAAACCGATAATAGCTCTTCTTGCAGGTAGCCGGAAACAGGAAATCAAAGATAATCTGCCGGATATGTTGGAGGCGGCTTCTGCTTTTCCTGATTATCAGCTTGTTCTGGCGGGTGCTCCTGCCATTGCTCCCGAATATTATAAAAAATATGTAGGAGAGGCGAAAGTGAAAATCATTTTCGATCAAACCTATCGTTTGTTGCAACACGCAGATGTGGCTTTGGTCACTTCAGGCACGGCTACTCTTGAGACGGCATTGTTCCGTGTTCCCCAAGTCGTTTGTTATCACACTCCGATAGGGAAAATAGTTTCCTTCTTGCGGCGTCATATCTTGACCGTGAAATTTATTTCGTTGGTTAATTTGATTGCCGACCGTGAAGTGGTAAAAGAGCTGGTGGCGGATACGATGACCGTGAAGAATATGCAGAGTGAATTGAAAAATATCATTGGAAATGAAGCATATAGAAATGAAATGCTTTCGGGATATGAATATATGGCTGAACGGTTGGGACCTGCCGGTGCTCCCCGTCGTGCAGCTCGTGAAATGCTGCATTTGTTGAAAAAATAACTTTCTTTTTCTGAATAAACGTAAAGCCGATGCAGTAATTGCACGGCTTTTTTATTTATTAAGCAGAAGACTAAAAAAGAAAGGAAAAAAGATATGAAAAAATTTAAGTGGCTTTTAGGAATGTTGTTATTGGCATTAGTGCCAATGTTGCAATCATGTGATGATGATGGCTATTCTATCGGAGACTTTAGCTGGGACTGGGCGACCGTTCGTGCAACCGGTGGAGGAGGCTATTATTTGGAAGGTGATCGTTGGGGATTGATTGATCCGGTTGCTACTTCCATACCTTGGTTTAAACCGGTGGACGGTGAACGTGTAGTGGCTTTTTTCAATCCTTTGTATGACATGGAAGGAGGAAAAGGAGTTCAGGTGAAGATGGAAGGTGTACAGGAATTGTTGACAAAGGAAGTAGAAGATATGACCACAGAGGAAGAAGCGGTGGAATTCGGCAATGATCCTATCCTGATTTATCAGGGTGATATGTGGTTGGGAGGAAAATTCCTGAATGTAATTTTTCGTCAGGAACTGCCTCGCTCGGAGAAACATCGTATCAGTCTTGTGCAAAATAAGATAGAAACGGGAGAACCGTCAGAACCGGGAACATTGAATGTGGCTGAAGATGGTTACGTACATTTGGAACTGCGTTATAATACGTATGAGGATGTAACCGATTATTGGGGATGGGGACGAGTTTCTTATAATCTGGAAAAGTTCTTCCCAACGGAGAAAGATTCTGAATCAACAATGAAAGGTTTTAAAGTGACCATAAATTCAAGAGAACATGGAGAAGGAAGAGTGATCGTTCTTGATCTGGATCATCCGGTAGGTGTGCCGGAAGCTGCGAAGGATGTACACTCCACTTCTTCGATCCGATAACCTAACTATGATTTACTGTGTGTGAAAAAGGTCGGGATACTTCTATCGAAGTTCCCGACCTTTTGTATTGTGTGCAATTCTAATCGATGAGAAAAACTCCTGTTAGAACCACGTTAATGCATATAGATAAACGACTGCTGCCGGTATAGCCATCAAAGAACTGTCAAACCGGTCGAGCATCCCTCCATGTCCCGGAAGGATATTTCCCGAATCCTTTACGTGCAATTGGCGTTTTAGCAATGACTCCGTCAGGTCGCCCCATGTGCCAAATATAACCACTACCAATGCCAGTCCTGCCCATTCAATCATTGACATAAATGGGAAGTAGTGAGCAAGTATAAAAGATACTCCGATTGCTACAACTCCGCCGCCGATAGAACCTTCCCATGATTTTTTCGGGGAGATGCGTTCAAAGAGTCGGTGTTTGCCTATCAGTGAACCGATGCAATAAGCACCCGTGTCATTCAGCCAAAGGAAAATAAAGATGGATAACGGTAGAATCGGATTATAGCTTATGCTACTGAATTCCGACGCTGGGTCGTTATGGAAAGCCAATACATTTAGCAAAGCAAAAGGCAGGCCGATATAAAGTTGGCTAAGCATCGAATAAGCCCAGTTAAGTACCGGGTTCTCCTTTTTCAGATACAATTCGCTAATCATCATGTAAAGCAATAAAAGCACATACGGGATGAATATTTTCGAATCGGCTGCATCAATGCAGAATCCCATGATTGCGAGGAATAAATAAGCCCCGCCGAGCATATTAATGGTTTTGTTTATCTTGACTCCTTCTGCGCGCATATTTACCAGCTGTGCAAACTCATAAATAGTCAGTGCACTGATAGCGGTGAACAGAATGCCAAAACTGAATGCATCATAAAGGATGCACCCTACCAAGATGGCAACGAAGAGTACACCTGTAATAGCTCGTTTTATGAAATTATTAATCAAAATCTATTCGTTTTAATTAGTTGGACTCGTTAGCTTGTTCTTCTCCATTAGACTTACCCTCTACGGTAACTTTGCCTTCCACTGTAACCTTGTTACCCGCTGCGGCAACTTTGGTGTCAATGGGTGCTTGTTCCTCTGCAGTATTTTCAGCTTCCTCTTCTTTGATTTCTTTTTCTTCTTCTTTCAGCTTTTGGGCAAGTTCCCTTTCAGCTCTTGCAGCATCCTGGCTTTCTTTAGCAGCCATGATTTCTTCCGAACGCGAAGCCCAGGGGCGTTTGCCGAAGATACGTTCAACGTCTTCTGCGAAGATTACCTCTTTGTCAATCAGTAATTGTGTCAGTTCGTTGTGACCTTCTTTATGCTCTGACAGAATTCTCTTGGCGCGTTCATACTGTTCGTTCACCATTCTCTTTACCTCTTCGTCAATTAGTTCGGCTGTCTTTTTCGCTGTATGGACGATTGAAAGAATATTCATCGTTGTTGTAATAACATAAATTCGGCAGCTTGTCGCTCATACCTAAATAAGCAATCATACCATATGCCTGTTTGGTCACTCTTTCCAAGTCGTTCATGGCACCAGTTGAAATGCGGCCAAGGAATAAATCTTCAGCGGCGCGTCCTCCTAAAGTGGCGCACATTTCATCCAACATCTGCTCCTTAGTAGTAATCTGACGTTCTTCCGGCAGATACCAGGCAGCTCCCAATGCACGTCCGCGGGGAACGATAGTTACTTTAATCAACGGATTGGCATATTCCAATAACCAGGAGATAGAGGCGTGTCCTGCTTCATGCAAAGCGATGGAACGTCTTTCAGCTTCCGTAGTAATCTTGGTTTTCTTTTCCAGACCACCGATGATACGGTCTACCGCATCCAGAAAGTCTTGCTTGCCTACAAATTTCTTTCCGTGGCGGGCAGCAATCAGTGCAGCTTCATTGCAGACATTGGCGATATCCGCACCCGAGAATCCCGGAGTTTGGCGAGCCAGCAAGTCTACATCAACACTATCGTCTATTTTGATCGGGCGCAAATGCACACCAAATACTTCTTTACGTTCATTCAAGTCAGGCAGATCCACATGTATCTGACGGTCAAAACGTCCTGCACGGAGCAACGCTTTATCAAGTACGTCTACACGGTTAGTAGCAGCGAGGATAATCACACCGCTGTTGGAACCGAAACCGTCCATCTCTGTCAATAACTGGTTCAATGTATTTTCACGTTCGTCATTTCCTCCCATTGCAGGATTCTTGCCACGAGCACGTCCTACGGCATCAATCTCATCGATAAAGACGATACAGGGAGCTTTTTCTTTAGCCTGTTTAAACAAGTCGCGAACACGGGATGCACCTACACCCACAAACATTTCCACGAAGTCAGAACCTGCCAGTGAGAAAAAAGGAACATTAGCTTCACCCGCCACAGCTTTGGCAAGCAAAGTTTTACCGGTTCCCGGAGGGCCTACCAGCAATGCTCCCTTAGGGATCTTACCTCCCAAATCCGTATATTTCTGCGGTTCCTTCAAGAACTCTACTATTTCCTCTATTTCTTGTTTAGCTTCTGCCAAACCCGCTACATCCTTAAATGTAATCTTGATGGCTCCGCCTTTTTCAAAAAGCTGGGCTTTTGATTTTCCTACGTTAAATACACCACCGGGGCCACCACTGCCACCTCCGCTCATACGGCGCATGAAGAAGATCCATAACGCTACAAGCAAGACAAGCGGGAGTATCTGAATCAGGATTGCGGGGAAAATATCCGATTTGGGCGGATAGTCAGAAGAGCCGTCAAAATGACCGGCTTCCTTTTCTGCCTGCAAAAACTCTTCCAGTTTATCGGTAGATGGCGTTCTACTTGTAATGATAGGGTTACGTCCTACTTTGGTAGAATCTGCTCCAAAAACAGCTCCTACAGCAGTCGGTTTAAGAAAAGCTTCGATTGACTTATCTTCATAACCCAATACTTTGCTTACATAGCCCTTTTTTACGTAGTCCTGAAACTCACTGTAAGTTACAGCTTTGCTTCCAGCTCCCTTTGAATCACTGCCCCACCAGAGGCCGAGAAGCATAAGGGCAATAATCATATACATCCAGTTCAGGTTGAACTTAGGCATATTAACCTTATTGTTAGGTTTATTGCTATTGTTATTATTGCTATTATTATTGTCCATAATCATTAATTAGTCTAGATCGGGGATTTGAGTGAGTTTGGCATCTGCCCAAAGGTGTTCAAGATTATAAAAAGCTCTTACTTCCGGCAAAAAGACGTGTACCAGTACGTCGGCATAGTCCATTGCCACCCATTCTGCATTCCGGAGCCCATCGATTGCATAAGGTTTGCTATCCGCACCTTTGCGTGTAAATTCCTTGATTGAATCTACAATGGCACTCACTTGACTAGGAGAATTTCCCTGACAGATAACGAAATATTTACAGATGGTATCTTCTATGCTGGTTAAATCGGCAACGATTATCTTTTTACCTTTTTTCTCTTGAATTCCTTCTTTTATTTTTTCAATTAATACTTTAGTATCGTTCATTCCTGTAATTGAGATTAATAATTTATGTTCTCTATTTGTTTATAACAAAAAAAGGCAACCCTTTGTTTCTGATTATAAACGTGATATTTTTGACAAATATACGCTGATTTATTGGATACAAGAAAGTTATCCCTCAATTTTTGTGTTTTTTAGTGGAGATACTTTTGTTTAGAAAGCTTATTTGGACATTTTTGCAAAAAAAATATCAGAATTGTTTTGAATTCCCAAAATATTTGTATCTTTGCACCCGCAAACGAAAATCATTGGGCTATGGTGTAATGGTAACACTACAGATTCTGGTCCTGTCATTCCTGGTTCGAATCCAGGTAGCCCAACAAATCAACGTTAATTTAGATAGAACCCTGCTAAGAATTAAATCTTGCAGGGTTTTATTGTTTTCTGACATTTATAGTCAGAAGAAACACATATTTGCTGTGAAAAGAAGCCGTGGGGTTGATGTTTAAGAAATAAATCCTTAAAGGCTGTATAAGCTTGTTTGCTAGAAAAGAGAAACCGGTTTTATTGCTCAAGCGAGCATAAAACCGGTTTCTCTTATTTCTCTAAATCGGGCAGAGGATTATTCTTCTGCTTTAATTGATTCGTCGATTACTTTAATTTTTTGTAATACTAGTTCCAAGTCTGCTTTCAGCTTGTCTACCTTGCGGTTTAGTTCAGTCAACAAGCTGCTGCCTTTCTTGGAAGTAGAAGTCAGGAAGCCCAGATTGTTCTCATAAGTCTGAAGTTCGTTCTTCATATTCTCATAAGTGCGCACTAGTTTCTCACGTTCTCTATATAAAGATTGAGTTCCGCCTCCCTGGATATTGCTGATGTTCGAACGGAAGTTGCTTAACTTCTTGTTGGAAGCATTGATATTGAAACGGTCGAATAACTGATCGATCAATCCGTGATATTGCTTGTATAGCTTATCTTTTTCTTTGAACGGCACGTGACCGATAGAATTCCATTCCTTCATCAAATCCCGAACCAGATTGCTCGCTTCTTCAGTATCCATGTTCTCATCGATAGCGGATAACTTTTCAATCAATGCTTTCTTCTTTTCCATATTCTCTGTTTCGACAGAGCGTTGTGAAGAAGTAGCCTTGTTCTTTTGCTCAAAGAAGTAGTCGCAAGCAGTGATGAAACGTTTCCAGACAGCATCCGAATGTTTCTTGGCTACCGGTCCGATGGTCTTCCATTCTTTTTGAAGTTTGGTCAGCGCATCGGCAGTAACTTTCCAGTCCGTGCTGTCTTTCAAAGCTTCCGCTTTTTCGCAGAGTGCTTTCTTCTTTTCCAGATTCTCGTTCATACCTTCTTTCAAGCTCTTGAAGAATTCTCCTTTCTTCTTGAAGAAATCATCGCAGGCATGGCGGAAACGTTCGAAGATTTTCACATTCATCTTTTGAGGTGCAAAACCGATGGTTTTCCATTTGTTTTGCAGGGCAATCACTTCCTGAGTCTTATTTTCCCAAGCAGAGAATGTCTTCAATTCATCATACTCAATCGCTTCAACGATTTCGCAGATTACGGTCTTTTGGTCCAAATTGTGCTGCTCGGCCTCTTTCAGCGACTCGAAGTGCTGCTGATGACGGCGGTTGACAGCGGTAGAAGCGGCTTTGAACCGATTCCAGATCTCATCACGCAGTTCTTTGGCTACCGGACCTGTATCGCGGAATTCCTGATGCAACTTCTGCAGTTGGTGGAAAGCGGAAACCACGTCCTCCTCGTCAGCCAGCTTTTCAGCAGCTTCGCAGAGGCGCGTCTTGATTTCCAGATTCTTTTTGAAGTCGTATTCACGGAATTCATTGTTCAGTTTCAATAAATCGTAGAACTTTTCTACATATAATTGATAGTTTTTCCAAAGTTCATTCACTTTGCCTTGCGGTACCAATTTCGTGTCATTCCATTGCTGTTGCAGCTTCTTGAATTCTGTATAAGATTTGTTGGCATCATCTCCGGATTCCACCAATTCTTTCAGTTCTTCGATAATGGAAAGTTTCACTTGCAGGTTTTCTTCCTTCTGGCGTTCCAGCTCAGCAACCTGTCTGCTGCGTTTTTCCTTGATAACCCCCATCAGACGTTTGAATTCTTCCTCTGTCGGGTCCTCTTGGGCAACAAAATCTTCAATGTTTCCACCGTTGTCTGTAAACTG
Organism: Bacteroides sp. BFG-606; assembly: GCF_024788145.1. Taxonomy (NCBI): domain Bacteria; kingdom Pseudomonadati; phylum Bacteroidota; class Bacteroidia; order Bacteroidales; family Bacteroidaceae; genus Bacteroides; species Bacteroides sp. BFG-606. The sequence continues at coordinate 2,531,832 of NZ_JANUIL010000001.1, forward strand.
TACCTTAGCAGCTTCCAACTCGGCATTATGTAACTTGTAGAATGATTGTTTCAGATTGTCAATTTCCTGCTTGTTCGCATTTTCGGCATCTTGCGCAAGCTCTTTCAGCTGGTTTAGTACATCTTCCTTAGTGGCAGGTTTAGGGGCTGCTTCAGGTTGAACTTCGGCAGTAACTTCTTCAGTCGGAGTCTCTGTAATAGCTTCAGAAACCTCGACTGTTTTCTTTTCTTCTTCTAATTCCCCTTGGTTCAAGGGTTGATTAGTGTCATGAGCGTCCATCATTGTATATTAGTTTTGGGTCACAAATTAATGAAATAAAACGATTACTTCATACTATTTTGCTTATTTTTTTTTGTTTATCGTGTTTTTATGACAATAAAACGGTTATTCCCATGTACAACATCATTCCAATGATGTCATTTGTAATGGCTATAAACGGTCCTGTTGCAATTGCAGGATCAATCTTTAGCTTCTCCAGAGTCATTGGTACCAGTGTTCCGAAAATGGATGCGAACATAACCACGGCAAACAGGCTGATGGATACGGAATAAGTCACCGTAGCTGTTGCACCGAACCGGATAAAGTTGTAGGTGTATACTAATAAGGAGATAATCGTGGCATTGATTAATGCTACTACTGCTTCCTTGGTAACTTGCTTGAATGTGTTTTTGGCATCTAGCGAACTGTTTGCCAAGCCTTGTACGATGATTGCCGAAGATTGTGTTCCGACATTTCCTCCTGTACCACCGATCAGCGGGATATAAAGTGCCATTTCGGGATGAGCGGCAAAAGTAGCATCGAAATTTCCCAATATCATAGAGTTTCCGATTCCGCCGATCATACCGATTAATAACCAGGGGAGGCGGGCAGTGGTCTGTTTCAATACATTATCGTCTGTTTCTACGTCCTGCGAAAGACCGGATGCCAACTGATAATCACGTTCCGATTGTTCACGAACTTCATCCATGACGTCGTCGACGGTGATTTGTCCTACAAGCCGGCCGATACTGTCGATGACGGGGATGGCCACCAAGTCGTACTTTTCAATCGCCTGTACCACCTCATCAATGGGAGTATCTACATGCACGGAAATCGGATCTTTCTGCATCACGTGTTTCACCTTGGATACAGAAGGAGACGTAATCATCTTTTTGAGCGGGAAGATACCTCGCAGACGTTCGTCGTCGTCGATGACATATACATAATAGATTTCGTCCAGCTCTTCCGCCTGTTGACGCATCTCTTTCAGACATTCGGGCATACTCCAGTTCTCGTTGACGAGTACCATTTCCGTACCCATTAAACCACCGGCGGTATTTTCGTCGTATTTCAACAAGTCGACAATGTCACCTGCCTGTTCAATGTCCTCAATGTGCGAAAGAACCTCTTCCTGCTTATCTTCATCGAGTTCACGCATCAGGTCTACGGCATCGTCCGTATCCATGTAGTCAACGAAGCGTTTGGCGATTGTCTCCGAAGGGAGCATTTCGAGTAGCTCTTTACGAGCGTCTTCGTCCATTTCGACAAGTACGTCGGCGGCAATTTCGTTGTCGAGCAGGCGATAGATGAACTTGGCCGCTTCCGGATTCAGGTCATTGCACAATTCGGCGATGTCGGCCGGATGGAGGTCGATGAGAAGCCCTTTTACCGTATCGGCGTCTTTTTGCTCAATAAGGTGTTTAACGTTGTCAATGTATTCCTCGTTCATCGTTGTCAATTACAAATTACGAATTACAAAATCCAGTTCTCTGCTCACTGCTGCCCATCAGTTGGTTGTTGCCTGCCGTCTTTAATGCTTCTTCCACTTTATTGGTCAGGTCTATAAATTCTGCTACCGATAGTTGTTCCGGGCGTTTATTAAATAATATGTCCTCCGTGAGTGGACAATCTTTGCCTAAAATAGGTTTGATAGAGTTGCGCAATGTTTTGCGTCGTTGGTTGAAAGTCGTTTTCACTACTTGTTTGAACAGTTTCTCATCACATCCCAACCCTTTAGTCTCGTTGCGCGTCATGCGGATGACAGCGCTTTTCACTTTGGGGGGCGGGTTGAACACATGCTCGCTCACTGTGAATAAGTATTCCACTTTGTACCAAGCCTGAATCAACACGCTAAGGATGCCGTAAGTCTTGCTGCCCGGTCCGGCTGCAATACGTTCGGCTACCTCTTTTTGAATCATTCCCGTACAGCAGGGGACGATATCTTTGTTGTCCAGCATCTTGAAAAAGATCTGGCTGGAGATGTTATACGGATAATTACCGGTCAGTACGAAAGGTTTGCCGTCGAATAGCCGGTGAAGGTTCATTTTCAGAAAGTCATCTTCGATGATGTGGTCCTCCAATGACGGATAAGCTTCGCGAAGATAGGCAACCGACTCATAGTCAACTTCTACGACCTTTATCAACCGGTCTTTTTTCACCAGAAACTGGGTCAATACTCCCATACCCGGTCCCACCTCCAAAATAGGTAGTTCGGGGAAAGTGTCGACAGTATCGGCAATATCTTGCGCAACTTTCAGATCTTTCAGAAAGTGCTGTCCGAGAAACTTTTTAGGCTTTACTAATTTCATTTACCAACTAAATAATTACTTTTGCAGCCGACAAAGGTAATTCTTTTAAATGAAGAATGAAGAATTAAGGATGAAGAAACTATTAAAAAAGACACTGAAACTGATATTACCGGTTGTTTTAGGCGGCTTTATCTTATTCTGGGTGTATCGCGACTTTGATTTTACAAAAGCGGGCGATGTGTTATTACACGGTACAAATTGGTGGTGGATGCTCTTCTCATTAGTGTTCGGGGTGTTCGCACAAGTCTTTCGTGGATGGCGGTGGAGACAGACACTGGAACCGTTGGACGCTTTCCCGAAAAAGAGCGATTGTGTGAATGCTATCTTCATTTCTTATGCTGCCAGTCTGGTAGTTCCCCGGATCGGGGAAGTGAGCCGTTGCGGGGTTTTGGCGAAATATGATAACGTCTCGTTTGCCAAGTCGTTGGGAACAGTCGTTACGGAGCGACTGGTTGATACGTTGACTATTCTTCTTATTACAGGCATCACTGTTTTACTTCAATTACCTATCTTCGTCACCTTTCTTCAACAGACCGGAACAAAAATACCCTCTCTTGTTCATCTTTTGACTTCAGTATGGTTTTATATCATCCTGTTCTGTTTTATCGGTGTGGCGATCCTTCTTTATTATTTAAGAAAAACGCTGTTCTTTTACGAACGGGTGAAAGGCTTTGTACTTAATATATGGGAGGGGATTATGTCTTTAAGGGGAGTGCGTAACATTCCTCTCTTTATTTTTTATACACTGGCTATTTGGACGTGCTACTTTCTCCATTTCTATTTCACATTCTATTGTTTTGCCTTTACAGCGCATTTAGGTATTCTGGCGGCATTGGTCATGTTTGTAGGCGGTACGTTTGCCGTGATTGTGCCTACTCCCAACGGGGCGGGGCCGTGGCATTTCGCTATCATTTCTATGATGATGCTTTATGGAGTAAATGTGACGGATGCCGGAATCTTTGCCCTGATTGTACACGGTATTCAAACCTTTCTGGTTGTTCTGTTGGGCATCTATGGATTTGCCGCTCTGCCATTCACCAATAGACATCGAGGGTGAAATTTTAGCTAAAACTGTGTATTCTTAAATGTTTTTGTTGACGTCCTTTGCCATCTGAAAACTTTTCCATAACTTGGCACTGTTTAATTATTAGATTTAAAATCGTTTTAAAATATTTATTATGAGTACCATTCTTTCTTTAGCTCCACAAAATGTGTGGAAGCATTTTTATTCGTTGACACAGATTCCTCGTCCGTCAGGACACATGGAAAAAATAACTGAATTTCTTCTTGGTTTCGGAAAAGGCTTGGGCTTGGAGTCTTTTGTAGACGAAGCAGGTAATGTGATTATCCGTAAACCGGCAACTCCGGGTATGGAAAACCGGAAAGGTGTAATTCTTCAGGCGCACATGGATATGGTTCCGCAGAAGAACAACGATACTGTACACGATTTTGAAAAAGACCCGATTGAAACTTATATAGACGGTGACTGGGTGAAAGCAAAAGGTACTACTTTGGGTGCGGACAACGGACTGGGAGTAGCTGCCATCATGGCCGTGCTGGAAGCAAAAGACCTGAAACATGGTCCTCTGGAAGCTCTTATCACTAAAGATGAAGAAACCGGTATGTACGGTGCATTTGGTTTGAAGCCGGGCACCCTGAACGGTGAAATTCTGTTGAATCTGGACTCGGAAGATGAAGGTGAATTGTATATCGGTTGTGCCGGAGGTATGGACGTAACTGCTACCTTGGAATATAAGGAAGTAGTTCCCGAAGCAGGAGATATCGCAGTGAAAGTTACTTTGAAAGGATTGCGCGGCGGACATTCGGGATTGGAAATCAATGAAGGGCGTGCCAATGCCAATAAGTTATTGGTTCGTTTCGTTCGTGAAGCGGTTGCCAGCTATGAAGCCCGTTTGGCTAGCTGGGAAGGTGGTAATATGCGTAATGCTATCCCGCGTGAGGCGCATGCGGTTATTACCATTCCGGCTGAAAATGAAGAAGAACTGCTGGGCTTGGTGAAATACTGCGAAAACCTGTTCAATGAAGAATATTCGGCTATTGAAACTCCGATCAGTTTTACAGCTGAACGCGTAGAACTTCCTGCCGGTGAAGTACCTGAAGAAATTCAAGACAATCTGATTGATGCAATCTTTGCTTGTCAGAACGGTGTGACACGTATGATCCCTACTGTTCCGGATACGGTAGAAACGTCTTCCAACCTTGCTATTATTACGATTGGTGAAGGGAAGGCAGCCATTAAGATTTTGGCTCGTAGTTCAAGCGATAGCATGAAGGAATATCTGACTACCAGCTTAGAGTCTTGTTTCTCTATGGCAGGGATGAAGGTAGAGATGACAGGCGGATATTCCGGTTGGCAACCTAATGTAAATTCTCCGATTTTGCATGCGATGAAGTCATCCTATAAACAGCAGTTTGGCGTAGAACCTGCAGTGAAAGTGATTCACGCTGGTTTGGAATGTGGTATTATCGGTGCTATTATTCCGGGATTGGACATGATTTCTTTTGGTCCGACTTTGCGTTCACCGCATTCGCCGGACGAAAGAGCGTTGATTCCTACCGTACAGAAGTTCTATGACTTTCTGGTGGCAACTTTGGAGCAAACTCCAATGAAATAACGTATTTCTCTTTATATAAATATTCTCCTATTATATAATAGGTAACCATAGTGAAGGCACGGATGATATTTCATCTGTGCCTTTTGTCATATTTATTGCAGCGTATATTACAATTCTGCTGTATAACAAATAAATTAATTGATGCAAATCAAGAAATATGCTATAAAACATAAATTTCTCTCTTTTTTAGATCAATGTATAAACAAAGGCTGTATTTTTGTGTTGTAAAACATGTAATTAGGAGGATAACAAAATGAAAAGTTTAAAAAGATTGTTTAGAAAGATCGGCGAAGCCGATGTACATGTTTGGGGATATTCAACAATTAATACCAAACCAAACAAGTAAGTTTTATTTTTTAGTTTTCAGGAATTAGTAATTTTAAAGGTTTAAAGATTATGGCAAAGAAAATGAGTTCTTTAGTTAGAAAAATCCTTAGTGAAGTAGGTCGTAATGAAATGCTTTCATGGGGGGTACAGAATTGAGAAATGAGAACAAGTACATTAACTAAGTTTAGAGTGGGGATACGTTATTAAATACGATATCCCCATTTTTTATATCTAAAATTTTACATAAAGTTGTTTTTTGTACTGCTACAAATCCTGTATATCAATTAACTATCACAGGATTAGTGTAAGGTGCAAGATACTTTTGCATTTTTGAACTTGTAAGAGATAGGTTAATCTTATTGCAGAAGATAAACTTTTCAATTAAACAACAAACGGAGTGGCAGCCTTTGGACTTTTTATTTTATTCCAAAGTGAGTTGATTAATAGGCTAATGTTTATGCAATATGCTATAGGGCTGGTAGCTTGATAAAAGCTTTTTTTAAGCTAAAAAGTACAAATCTTTAAACTTTATTTCCTTACTTTGTTATTTATAAGAGTGAGACTTATAGCAAACTTAAACTAGAAAGATTATGAAAGTAAAGCAGATTTGTATGATGGTGCTATTATGGTTGGGAGTGATTCCGGCAGTACAAGCACAAACTTTCGACAAATTATGGAAAGAAGTGGAGCAAGCGGGGAAAAAGAGCTTGCCTAAGACAGTAATAAAACTGACTGATGAGATTTATCAGAAAGGGGAAAAAGAGAAAAACTCACCACAAATGCTCAAAGCATATACGTGGCGGATGAAATATCGGGAAATGTTGAATCCCGACAGTCTTTATGCTGATTTGAAAGGACTGGAACAATGGGTGAAACAGACTGACCAACCAATGGATCGCGCCATCCTACACTCTTTGATAGCGGGAATCTATGCAGATTATGCAGCCAGCAACCTGTGGCAACTCCGCCAACGGACAGAAATCGTAGACCAGACACCTGCTACCGATATGCGTGAATGGACAGCCAATATGTTCATCGAAAAAGTGCGGACAAATATAAAGGAGGCATTGGCCGATTCTGTATTGCTGCTCAAAACATCCTCACGCGACTATATTCCGTTTGTAGAACTGGGAGAAACGAGCGAATACTATCACCATGATATGTATCATTTATTGGCTTCCCGTAGCATTGAAGCACTGCAACGGGTGGAAGAACTGGGTAACAGGATTACTAATGACGGTACTGTGAATCCGGTAAAACAAGATATAATAGCTATTTATGGAAATATGATTTCCGCTTATAAAGCAGCCGGATTAAAAGAAGGTTATGTGTTGACAGCACTTAACTACCTGGAATGGAGATGGAATGCTGATCGGAATATTCGACCTCTCCAGGTACAGGGCGAACTTCCGGTACTGACGGAAGATACTTATCTGAAAGCTTTGAACACATTGAAAAGCAAGTATGCTTCCGAACCCATCTGTGCCGAAGTCTATTTGGCGGAAGCCCGGTATGCTATTGGAAAACAACAGCAGCTCAATGCATTGCAGCTTTGCGATGAGGCAATCCGCCTTTATCCAGGCTATCGCAGAATCAATGCTTTGAAAAATCTTCGGGAAGAGATATTGGCTCCTTATTTGAATGTTTATGCATCCGATTTGGCTTTTCCGAACGAAGAGATAGAATTGAGGGTCTCACACAAAAATCTGGATGGTTTCACTGTCCGTCTTTATCAGGCGAAGAAACTGATAAAGGAACAACATTACGCTGTGCTTCGTCCGAAAGATTACCGGACGCAGGACACTGTGTTTACATTCAAAGCTCCCGAGCTTGGATCTTACGTGATGCGTATCATACCTGATATTCGTGCGAAGAGAGATAGTGAAAGTAAGTTTGATGTAACACGTTTCAAAGTGCTGACGTGCCGTCTGCCGGAAAAACAGTATCAAGTGGTGACGCTGGATGGACAGACAGGGCATCCTATTCCCCATGCGAAAGTGACAATGTACAGTAATGACGAAAAAGTGTTGCAGGAGTTTACGACAAACGAAGAGGGTAAGGTCGTATTTCCCTGGAAATCCGAATACCGCTATCTGAAAGCTTCCAAGGGGACGGATACGGCAATGCCGAAACAAGGCATTTATGCAGGAAGTTACGGATATTACGGCGACGAAGATAAAGTGACTGAAAATATGACTTTATTGACCGACCGCTCTTTGTATCGTCCCGGGCAGACGGTATATGTGAAGGGAATTGCTTATTCTCAACAATCAGATACGGCGAATGTGCTTCCGAACAAGGGATATACGGTGACTTTATTGGATGTAAACAATCAGGAAGTAGGGCAGAAGTCGGTACGTACTAATGAGTTCGGTTCGTTTACCACCGATTTCGCATTGCCTTCGGCCTGTCTGAACGGAATGTTCTCTTTGAAAGCGGGAAGAGGCCGTACAAGCATTCGGGTAGAAGATTATAAACGTCCGACATTTGATATCACTTTTGAAAAGCAACAAGGAAGTTACAAACTGGGTGATGAGGTACAGGTGAAGGGTAAGGTACAATCTTATAGTGGTGTGCTGCTTCAGGATCTTCCGGTGAAATATACGGTAAAGCGTTCTGCATACAGCCTTTGGCGGTTTGCGGAATCTGTGCAGATTGCTTCCGGTGAAGTGATGGCCAATGAGAATGGAGAATTTACGATACCGGTTCGTCTGCAGGAAAGTGACTCTTATAAGAATAATGATAAGGTATATTATCGTTATTCCATTGAGGCCACTGTTACCAATGTGGCAGGTGAAACACAATCTTCTACGGACGTGATTTCGGCAGGAAACCGTTCGTTGGTTTTGCAGGTGGAATTGCAAGATAAGACTTGCAAGGATCAACCCTTCGAAACAATATTTAAAGTACAGAACCTGAATGGACAACCTGTGGAGGTGAAGGGGGATTATTACTTGTACCCTGCCAAAGACAAGGACTTTAAGCAGCTGGAAGAGAAACCGGTTGCAACGGGAACCTTTACTTCTAATGAAGACATGACGCTCGACTGGAAGAATCTTCCATCGGGACCTTATGTGCTGAAAGCATCAGTGAAAGATAATCAGGGCAAGGAAGTGACTGCTGACACCAACACGATTCTTTTCTCTGTCGAGGACAAACGTCCGCCTGTAGAAACGACGATGTGGTTCTATGGTGCAAATACGGAATTTGATGCTGCTCATCCGGCCGTGTTCTGTTTCGGTACGTCGAAAAAAGATGCTTATGTGATGATGAACGTATTTTCTGGTGATAAATTGCTGGAGAGCAAGACGTTGAATTTGTCAGATACGATTGTCCGTTTCGAGTATCCATATCGGGAAAGTTATGGGGATGGTGTCTTTGTGAATCTCTGTATGGTGAGGGACGGACAGATTTATCAGGAACAGGTGCGGCTGACCAAACGGATTCCTGATAAAACGCTGGCTATGAAGTGGGAAGTGTTCCGTGATAAATTGCGTCCGGGACAAAAGGAAGAATGGAAGCTGACGATTAAAACGCCGCAAGGGCAGGCTGCCAACGCGGAAATGCTGGCAACGATGTATGATGCCTCCTTGGATAAAATATGGAATCGTAAGCAGGAATTTTGGGTGTATTACAATCAGATACTCCCTTACTTTAATTGGATGAGTGGGTATTCCGGCAATAATTCGTTCAATTACTGGTGGAATACGAAGAGTCTCAAAGTGCCATCACTGGAGTATGACCACTTTGTGATGCTGTTGAATTATTATAATAGCGGAGGAACGGATGAAATAATGGTGAGAGGATATGGCTCGACGAGAAAGTTGACGGTGACAGGTAGCGTTTCGACATTGGACGTTGCAACTTTAAGGAGTAATGCGCCAAAGATGAAATCGGCTATGGCTGCTGATGCCATGACTAATGTTGAATTTCAATCGGAAATGATACCCACGGGAGAAAAAGCGGATGAGGCATCTGACAACGAAATGCTTCCCGAAGCATCTGCTGACTTGCGTACCAATTTAGCAGAAACAGCATTCTTCTATCCTCAACTTCGCACCAATGAACAGGGAGAGATCTCTTTCTCTTTCACGATGCCCGAAAGTCTGACGCGTTGGAACTTCCGTGGATATTCTCATACAAAGGGAATGTTGACGGGAACATTGGATGGCGAAGCTGCCACAAGCAAAGAATTTATGCTGACTCCTAATCTCCCTCGTTTTGTGCGTGTGGGTGATAAGACTTCTCTGGCAGCTTCTATCTCTAATATGACTGGTAAGCCGCAAGCCGGAACGGTCAGTCTGGTCCTTTTTGACCCGATGACAGAGAAGGTTATCAGTACACAAAAACAGAAATTCAGCCTTGCTGCCGGAAAGACAATGGGTGTGGACTTCCAGTTTACCGTTAGTGATAAATACGAAATAGTGGGATGCCGGATGATTGCCGACAGTGGTACTTTCAGCGATGGAGAACAACAGTTGCTTCCGGTTCTTAGCAATAAAGAGCATTTGGTGGAGACACTTCCAATGCCAGTGCGTGGAGAAGAAACCCGTACTTTCTCACTCGATCATCTGTTCAATCAGCAAAGTAAAACAGCCACAGATCGTAAACTAACTGTTGAATTTACAGGAAACCCGGCTTGGTATGCCGTTCAGGCATTGCCTTCATTGAGTCTTCCGACAAGTAATAACGCTATTTCCTGGGCTACTGCCTACTATGCCAATACATTGGCTTCGTTTATCATGAACAGTCAGCCGAAGATCAAAGCGGTATTTGAAAGTTGGAAACTGCAAGGAGGTACGAAAGAAACGTTCTTGAGCAATCTGCAAAAGAATCAGGAAGTGAAGAATATCATTTTGTCCGAGTCTCCCTGGGTGCTCGAAGCACAGACGGAAGAGCAACAGAAAGAGCGCATCGCCACCTTGTTTGATTTGAATAACATCCGTAGTAATAATATCGCAGCTTTGACTCGATTGCAGGAGTTACAGAACTCAAACGGGGCATGGTCCTGGTATAAAGGAATGAACGGCAGTCGATCTGTAACTACCTATATCGCCGAACTGAATGCCCGTCTGGCTATGCTGACAGGTGAGAAATTAAGCGGATCGGCTCTTTCTTTGCAACAGAAGGCTTTCGCTTACCTTCATCAATCAGCTTTGGACGAGTATAAGGAAATCCTGAAAGCACAGAAAGACGGTGTGAAGTTTACGGGCGTTTCGGGCAGTATTCTGCAATATTTGTATCTCATCGCTATTTCGGGAGAGCAGGTACCCGCAGTCAATAAAGCGGCTTATACCTATTATCTTTCTAAGGTAGGAGAATTGCTGACTTCTCCTTCGATGGATACAAAAGCGATTGCCGCCATTGTGCTTGATAAAGCCGGACGCAAGAAGGAAGCGCAGGAGTTTGTCGCTTCTCTGAAAGAACATCTGACGAAGACAGATGAACAGGGAATGTTCTTTGCTTTCAACGAGAATCCGTATACATGGGGCGGAATGCAGATGCAGGCTCATATAGATGTGATGGAAGCGCTGGAACAGACGGGTGGCAACAACGATACAGTGGAAGAAATGAAACTTTGGTTGTTGAAGCAAAAGCAGACACAACAGTGGAATTCTCCGGTAGCTACTGCCGATGCGGTATTTGCATTGCTGATGAAGGGTACTAATTTACTCGACAATCAGGGAGATGTACGGATTGTGATTGCTGATGAAGTGCTGGAAACTGTTAGTCCAAGTAAAACGACTGTTCCCGGATTGGGATATATCAAACGTTCTTTCACACAGAAGAATGTGGTGGATGCCCGCAAGATTGAAGTGGAAAAGAGAAATCCGGGTATTGCCTGGGGAGCTGTGTATGCAGAATTTGAATCTCCTGTGAGTGATGTGAAACAACAGGGCGGTGAACTGAATGTTGAGAAACAGTTGTATGTGGAGCGTACGGTGAATAACGTGCCTCAATTACAGCCTATTACTGCCAAAACGGTTCTTCAGGTAGGTGATAAAGTTGTTTCCCGTTTGAGCATCCGCGTAGACCGTCCGATGGACTTTGTACAGTTGAAAGATCAGCGGGGCGCTTGTTTCGAACCGATCGGCAGTATCTCCGGTTATCGTTGGAACAACGGGCTTGGCTATTACGTAGACATCAAAGATGCATCGACTAATTTCTTCTTCGATCATTTAGGAAAGGGTGTATACGTGTTGGAATATAGCTACCGTGTCAGTCGTGCAGGAACTTACGAAACAGGTTTGGCAACTATGCAGTGTGCTTATGCACCGGAATATGCTTCTCATTCTGCTTCGATGACAATTATTATTAAATAGTTCCGGCAGGGGATTTTTATTCTCACCGATGAGCGAGGCGTTCCTCACCGATGAAGAGGGTATTCCTCACCGAGGAAGGCATCCTTCCTCGGTGAGGAACTTTTTTCTTATAAACAGGGGCTTACAAGGAATGCTATTAAGTAAAGTCTTTTCCCAATCTGTGTTAATCTGTGTAATCTGTGGTGAAAAACTCATCTAAAACCCCTACATTTGTGCACCAAAATAAAAAATATCGCATGAAACGTAGTTTACTATCTATATTAACTTTGCTTACTGTCGCTTTGGCAGCCGTTGCCCAACCGCGTATCTCTTCAAATAAAGAGACACATAACTTCGGACAAATAGAGTGGAAACGTCCGGTGGCTGTGGAATATACCATCACTAACACGGGAAACCAACCGTTGGTGCTGACCAACGTCACGACCTCTTGTGCCTGTGCCGTGGCCGACTGGACGAAAGAACCGATTGCTCCCGGAGGAAAGGGAGTAGTAAAGGCTACTTTTGATGCCAAGGCGTTAGGGCATTTTGAGAAGTCAGTAGGCATCTATAGCAATGCCAGTCCGAGTCTGGTTTATCTGAAGTTTACCGGCGAAGTGGTGCAGGAAATTAAAGATTATACCAAGCTGCTTCCTCATGCCATCGGAAATATCCGTTTAGATCGTGATGAGTTTGCTTTTCCTGATGTTTATCGCGGACAGCAGCCTTCATTGACTTTCAACATCGCCAATCTTTCCGATCGTCCCTACGAACCGGTGCTGATGCACCTGCCTCCTTATCTGAAAATGGAAGCGGAACCTAAAGTGCTGTTGAAAGGTAAGAAAGGAACTGTTAAACTGACGCTGGATGCAAGCCAGCTGAAAGATTATGGATTGACACAAACATCCGTTTACCTTTCCCGTTTTTCCGGTGATAAGGTGAGCGAAGATAATGAAATACCGGTTTCGGCTATTCTTCTTCCCGACTTCTCACGTATGACAGAAAAAGATTCTCTGAACGCTCCTGCCATGCGTATTTCTGAAACGAACATCGACCTGAGCGTGCCATTGATAAAGAAGAAAAAGGCAAGCCACGACATATTGATAGCCAATGCCGGAAAAACTCCATTAATTATCAGTAAGTTGCAGGTATTTAATTCATCGGTAGGAGTGAGCCTAAAAAAGACAGTGCTTCCCCCGGATGGAATGACGAAACTTAAAGTGACCATTCGTAAGCGTGACGTAGGTAATAAGAAACATCATTTACGTATCTTGATGATAACGAATGATCCGCTACGCCCGAAAGTCGAAATCAATATCAAACGCTAAATCCTATTGTTATGGAACATCCTGAAAATAGTGAAGAATATAAGGGACTTGTTGTCAATAAAGGTATTGAGCAACCCTCATCTGTGAATCCCTACTTAAAGCGGAAACCTAAGAAACGCCAACTTTCAGTAGCAGAGTTTGTAGAAGGTATCGTAAAGGGTGATGTCACTATATTGAGTCAGGCTGTGACATTGGTGGAAAGCGTAAAGCCTGAACATCAGGCTGTCTCACAGGAAATCATCGAGAAATGTCTGCCATTTTCCGGCAATTCGGTTCGGATCGGTATTAGTGGTGTTCCCGGTGCGGGAAAGAGTACGTCGATAGATGTATTCGGTCTGCATGTACTTGAAAAAGGGGGCAAGTTGGCGGTATTGGCTATCGATCCCAGTAGTGAACGCAGTAAAGGCAGTATCTTGGGAGATAAGACGCGTATGGAACAGCTGTCCGTACATCCTAAATCGTTCATCCGCCCTAGTCCGTCAGCCGGTTCATTGGGAGGAGTGGCACGTAAAACACGGGAGACGATTATTCTTTGCGAAGCTGCCGGATTTGATAAGATTTTTGTGGAGACCGTAGGAGTGGGACAGAGCGAAACGGCTGTTCACTCGATGGTTGATTTCTTCCTGTTGATTCAGTTGTCCGGTACGGGAGATGAACTGCAGGGGATTAAGCGTGGTATTATGGAAATGGCGGACGGTATCGTTATCAATAAGGCCGATGGAGATAATCTGGAACGTGCCAAGTTGGCTGCCACTCAATTCCGTAATGCATTGCATCTGTTTCCTGCGCCTGAATCCGGATGGACTCCTAAAGTCTTGACTTACTCCGGTTTTTATAATCTGGGAGTGAAGGAAGTCTGGGACATGATTTACGAGTACATTGATTTCGTGAAAGGAAACGGCTATTTTGAATATCGCCGCAACGAACAAAGTAAATATTGGATGTATGAAAGCATTAATGAACAACTTCGTGACAGCTTTTATCATAATCCGAAGATTGAAGCGATGCTCTTAGAAAAAGAACAGCAGGTATTGAAAGGTAACCTGACTTCGTTTATAGCTGCAAGAAGTCTGCTCGATACTTACTTTGAGGATTTGAAATAAGGTTTTAAATTAACAAGATTCTAATTATTAAAGAATACATTTAGCATAAGCGGGTAGGAAACGTTCAGTCTTTCTATCCGTTTATACTATTAATGAAGCTTTTCTGTTTTTTCAAGGTCAGCTCTCGATTTACTTTGAGTCACAATATATACTCCCAAGAATACGAGTGCGATAGCAATCCCTTTTTCCCAGCCAAAGTTTCCGATACCCATTGCGATTGCCGCAATTGTAGCCACGATCGGTTGCATATAATTGTACATGCTGACTACCGTAGGACGAAGCAGTCTCTGCGCAGTCATAATGCAGAGATATGCGAGGAAACTACCTCCTAATACGACATACAATACCTGTATGATAGCAATTGTGGAAACAGAAGTCCATTGAATCGTAGAAATATCATAATAGGAGAATGGAATATAGCACATCGAAGCATAGATGAACATCCATTTGTTAATCGTTACTGCTGAATATTGTTGAGATAATCCTTTGAATACAGTTAAGTATATGGAGAAACTGATTTGCGCAACGAGACAAAGCAAGTCACCAATCAGGCTTCCGTTTCCGTTACTTCCTGCCTGGCTGCTCACAATGAGAATGAGTGCTCCCATAGCACCTACAAAAATTCCCATTACTTTCTTATTGGTAATAGGTTCTTTCAAATAGATGGCCGCTACAACCATTGTTACAATCGGTAGAGTAGTAGTTACGATAGAAGCATCGATAGGAGAAGTCATAGAAAGTCCGAAGATAAACACTCCTTGATTGAATACTAGCGCAAAAAGTGAAGCAAAGAAGATTTTCAGCATATCTTGATGATTCACATGTTCCTGTTTACAAAATATAGAAAGAATCCAGAAAGCTGCTGCTGCTCCCACCATACGGAACGTGGTAACTGAAATTGCGGAAAACTCTTGAAGAGCTGACTTACCGATGGGAGACATTAATCCCCACATAACGTTTGCCGTAAGCGCAAACAAATGACCATACAGGTTCTTACTTTTGTCCATGTTGATGCTATTTATTTTACTATATTTCTGATATCATTAACAATCAAATAGAGAAAACGGTTGCAAAGGTAGCTTTTTATCGTATGATTTGTTTATATTTGCCTTGATTAAACTTGAATATTATGGAACAACAAGCCAATTATATCCGTCGTATCGAGATACACGGACTATGGGAACGCTTTAATATAGGATGGGATTTGCGTCCCGATGTGAATATCCTCTCCGGCATCAACGGAGTGGGGAAGACTACCATTCTGAACCGTTCGGTAGGATATCTCGAGGAACTCTCCGGTGAAATGAAAAGTGACGAGAAGAACGGAGTGCGTCTTTTCTTCGACAATCCCCAGGCAACCTATATCCCCTATAATGTGATCCGGAGCTACGACCGTCCCTTGATTATGGGAGACTTCACCGCCCGTATGGCAGACAAGAATGTAAAGTCCGAACTGGATTGGCAACTCTACCTGTTGCAACGCCGTTATCTCGATTATCAGGTTAACATAGGCAATAAGATGATCGAAATGCTTTCCAGCGACAATGAAGAGGAACGTCGCAAGGCGGCCACACTGTCTGTGGCTAAGCGCCGCTTTCAGGATATGATTGACGAACTGTTCAGCTATACACGTAAAAAGATAGACCGGAAACGGAATGATATTGCTTTCTACCAGGATGGCGAGCTATTGTTTCCTTATAAACTATCGTCCGGCGAAAAGCAAATGCTGGTTATTCTGCTGACCGTACTTGTGCAGGACAACAGCCACTGCGTATTGTTTATGGATGAGCCGGAAGCTTCCCTTCACATAGAATGGCAGCAAAAATTGATTGCTATGATACGTGAACTGAATCCGAATGTGCAGATCATCCTGACTACCCATTCACCTGCCGTCATTATGGAAGGATGGCTGGATGCCGTGACAGAAGTAAGCGATATATCTACCAATATAAATAAAACTGATGGCAACTTCACTACGAGATAATCTGACTTCTTCCTATTTCAATGCCGCCCATAAGCTTTATCCGAAAAAAGCCCGCCGACGTATCATCGCTTATGTAGAAAGCTATGACGACATCGCTTTCTGGCGCACATTGCTTGAAGAATTTGAAGATGATGAACACTATTTCCAGGTGATGCTTCCTTCGGCCACCTCCTTGGCAAAAGGAAAAAAGATGGTACTCATGAACACGCTGAATACAGCCGAACTGGGGAGAAGCCTGATTGCCTGTGTGGACAGTGACTATGATTTCCTGTTGCAGGGAGCCACCAATACCTCCCGTAAAATCAACCGGAACAGATATATTTTTCAGACTTATACCTATGCTATTGAAAACTATCATTGTTTTGCCGAAAGCCTTCACGAGGTATGTGTGCAGGCCACATTGAACGACCGTTCCATTCTCGACTTCAATTCCTATCTAAAGAGATACTCCGAAATAGTATATCCGCTTTTTCTCTGGAACGTATGGTTCTATCGCCAACGGGATACTTACACTTTCCCGATGTACGATTTCCATACCTATACCTCTTTGCGTGAGATTAACCTCCGGAATCCGGAAAAGAGTCTGGAATCACTCCAACAACGGGTTAACCAGAAGTTGGCAGAGTTGAAAAAGAAATTTCCTCATAACATCAATCAAGTAAACGGACTGCAGGCTGAATTTAAAGAGCTGGGGTTGGTGCCGGAAACTACTTATTTGTATATGCAGGGACACCATGTGATGGATAATGTGGTAATGAAACTTTTGATTCCGGTCTGCACTGTATTACGCCGTGAACGGGAACAGGAAATCAAACGACTGGCCGAACACAATGAACAATTCAGAAACGAACTGACTTGTTATCAGAACAGCCAGGTGAATGTGGAAATCATGCTCAAGAAGAATGTAGCCTACAAAAGGCTCTTCCATTACGATTGGTTGCGGCAGGATATCAGTGAATATTTGGAAGAAGGAAAAAATAAACAGAAATCATAAATAAAAGAAAAACTAAAAGAGAGAGAGAAGATTGCTTATGAAAGAAGTAAAGGAAGTAGTTGACACTGTGAGTATAGCATTGGCAAATGGACAGCCGGAAGAAGCAGGTAATGTAATGATGCAAGAAGTAAACCATGCTTTGCTTTCGATGGGAGTAGATGAAGTCTGGGCAGATAAGATTGATAACTTTATCATCTTATTGTGCATAATCGGAATCGCTTTATTAGCCAATCTGATTTGCCGCAAGATTATTCTGCGTACCGTAGCCAGATTGGTGAAACAGACGAAAGCAACTTGGGATGATATTGTATTTAATGATAAAGTGATGCTGAATATCAGCAGATTGGTAGCACCTATTTTGATTTATATATCTATCCCTATCGCATTTCCCGAACATGCGGACTCCGGTTTGCTGGACTTCCTTCGCAGACTTTGCATGATTTATATCCTGGCAGTCTTTCTTCGCTTCGTCAGTGCGCTGTTCACAGCCGTTTACCTCGTATATAGCGCACGTGAACAATATAAGGACAAACCTTTGAAGGGACTTTTGCAGACAGCACAAGTCGTTCTCTTCTTTATAGGAGCCATTATTATTATCAGTATCCTGATAAAGCAAAGCCCGGTGGTGCTGCTGACCGGACTGGGAGCTTCCGCTGCCGTTTTGATGTTAGTCTTCAAGGACAGTATCATGGGATTTGTCTCCGGCATCCAGCTTTCTGCCAACAATATGCTGAAAGTAGGCGATTGGATCACGATGCCGAAATATGGTGCGGACGGTACGGTGATAGAGGTAACATTGAACACCGTAAAGGTGCGTAACTTTGATAACACCATCACCACCATTCCTCCTTACCTGTTGATTAGTGACTCTTTCCAGAACTGGCAGGGAATGCAGGAATCCGGCGGACGCCGTGTGAAACGTTCCATTAATATAGACATGACCAGCGTGCACTTCTGTACACCGGAAATGTTGGCAAAATACCGGAAGATACAACTTTTGACGAACTATGTGGATGAAACGGAAAAGGTAGTGGAAGAATATAATAAGGAGCATCACATCGACAACTCCGTATTAGTGAATGGACGTCGGCAAACAAACCTGGGAGTTTTCCGCGCCTATCTGACTAATTATCTGAAAAACCTGCCTACCGTCAATCAGGACCTGACCTGCATGGTACGCCAGCTCCAGCCTACCGAAACCGGTATTCCGTTGGAACTTTATTTCTTTTCTGCCAATAAAGTATGGGTTGCCTATGAAGGCATACAGGCAGATGTTTTCGATCATGTGCTTGCCATTATTCCTGAATTCGATCTGCGTGTCTTCCAGAATCCGTCGGGAGCCGACTTCCATCGGATAGGGGTAAAGATAGAAAACTAATCAAACGTTTATAAATTACTACTACTATGACTACACCGTTATCCAACCAGATTATCCGTGAAATCACTCCTTTATCAGATAAGGATTGCTTTTACATTGCGGAGCGTTATAAAACGGAATTCACTTATCCTATTCACAATCACTCCGAATTTGAATTGAACTTCACCGAAAAGGCTGCCGGGGTGAGGCGGATTGTAGGAGATTCTTCCGAAGTGATAGGCGACTATGATCTGGTGCTGATAACGGGAAAAGACTTGGAACACGTCTGGGAACAGAACGACTGTCGTTCTAAAGAGATACGGGAGATTACCATCCAGTTTTCTTCCGATCTTTTCTTCAAGAGCTTTATCAATAAGAATCAATTCGATTCTATCCGCCGGATGCTGGATAAGGCACAGAAGGGACTTTGTTTTCCCATGTCTGCCATACTGAAAATTTATCCGTTGCTGGATACGCTTGCTTCCGAGAAACAGGGATTCTATGCAGTCATCAAGTTTATGACGATACTGTATGAGCTTTCTCTCTTTGAAGAAGAAGCCCGTACGTTGTCCAGTTCGTCTTTTGCCAAGATAGATATTCATTCGGACAGCCGCCGTGTGCAAAAAGTGCAGGAATATATCAATGCACATTATCAGGAGGAAATACGTCTGGGACAATTGGCTGATATGGTGGGAATGACGGATGTGTCGTTCAGCCGGTTCTTCAAACTGCGTACCGGAAAGAACTTATCTGATTATATCATAGACATTCGTTTGGGCTTTGCTTCCCGGTTGCTGGTCGATTCTACTATGTCTATTGCCGAGATTTGTTATGAGTGCGGTTTCAATAACCTTTCCAATTTCAACCGTATCTTTAAAAAGAAAAAGAGTTGTTCGCCCAAAGAGTTTCGTGAGAACTACCGGAAGAAAAAGAAATTGATTTAGTGATTGGCGAGGGAATAGAGACCGGTTGACGCTAGTCCCCCTCCCGGACTCCGTTTTTTCTGCAAAGGAAGCCTCTGGAGATGCTCTGGACGAGGGCTTGTGCCAGCGGCTTGTCACAGTTGTGCCACTACGTTGTCACTGTTGTGCCATTGCGATGGCACAGTTGTGCCAGCGGGTTGGCATTGCCTGTCATAAGCAGGAAAGGAAATAAAGATAGCAATGAAAGGAAATTCCATGTAGAAGCAATGAGATTGCAATGCTTATTTCAATAGATTGTATTTTCTTCGTATTATCATCGTAACATTTACGCTCTACCTTTGCCGATGTAATTTAAACGTAGAGTAAAGTTCGATGAAAAAGCTATTTCTATTAAGATTCTCTGTTGCAGTCTTCTTCAGTATCGTATGTGTACTTTCCGCATTGGCTGCTAATATAAAGGTGAAAGGAGCTGTGAAAGACAAACTTTCCAAAGAACCTCTGATCGGAGCTACTATCCGGCTGATAGGCACTCAAGCCGGAGCCGTTACCGATATGGATGGTAACTTCGAGTTGAATGTTGCCGGTGTTTTGGAAGGTATGTATGATATTGAAATAAAATATGTAGGCTATAAGACAGAAGTGCGCCGTAAGGTGCGTGTGGAGAATGGAAAGCTGGTGATTTTGAATCTGGAACTGGAAACAGATGCACAAGAACTTTCCGACGTGGTGGTAGTAGCCAAAAAGAACCGGGAAAATGAGAATATGCTGTTGCTCGAACAGCAGAAGGCAGTGATTGCCGTGCAATCCGTCGGCGTTAGGGAACTCTCCCGCAAGGGTGTTTCGGATGCGGAAGGTGCCGTCACTAAAGTTGCCGGAGTATCTAAACAAGACGGGGTGAAGAATGTCTTTGTCCGTGGATTGGGAGACCGTTACAATGCAACCACGTTCAACGGATTCGCTCTTCCTTCCGAAGATCCGGAATATAAGAATATCTCTCTTGATTTCTTCGGTACGGACATTATCCAGTCTGTAGGCGTAAATAAAGCATTCAACGCAGGAGGCAGCAGTGATGTTGGAGGGGCAACCATAGATATTGTATCCAAAGAACTGATAGGTAGCGGTCATTTGGGATTCGGTATTTCCGGTGGCTTGAACACACAGACTGTAGCGGCCGATTTTCTGAAACAGGATGGAGTGAACTTTATGGGCTTTGCCAATCGCACCGAACCTGTGGATGAAAACTCATGGAACTTCAAAAATAAGTTAGACCCTTTCGGTCAACATCTCCAGATCAATCGGAGTTATAGCATTTCCGGTGGCAAACGATTCTATGTCGGAGAAGACAAAAATCCGCTTTCTTTCTTCCTGACTGCCGGACATACGACGGACTATCAGTATACGGATGAAATCATACGTAATACAACTACCAGCGGTACGATATATAAAGATATGAATGGCAAGAAGTATACGGAGAATATCAGTCAGCTGGCACTTGCCAATGTTGATTTCGATATGCAGAACCGTCATCACATCAGTTATAATTTTATGATGATTCATGCCAATACCCAGTCGGTGGGTGACTACAACGGTAAGAACTCGATTTTTAGTGACGACTACGAAAACCTCGGATTCACCCGTCGTCAACAGGCGAATGACAATATGTTGATCGTTAATCAGCTGATGACCAACTGGGGATTAACCAAATCGTTAAGTCTGGATGCAGGTGCTTCCTATAATATAGTGAAAGGTTATGAACCGGACCGTCGTATCAACAACCTGACCAAAGCGGAAAATGGATATACATTGCTTAGAGGAAACTCGCAACAGCGCTATTTCTCAACTTTAGACGAAAACGACCTGAATGTAAAAGCAGGCTTGGTCTATCGTCTGAAAGATGATGTGGAAGAGATATCAAATGTCCGTTTCGGATATGCAGGCAGATTCGTTGATGATAACTTCAAAGCTACGGAGTATAATCTGACGGTAGGACATGTTTCTACCATCCCTTCTTTGCATGACTTCTCGCTTGACGATTATTATAATCAGGAAAACTTTTCTTCCGACTGGTTTAAGATACAGAAGAATATAGATGAATATACAGTAAAAAAGAATATTCATTCCGCTTATGCCGAAGCTACCTACCAGTTTACTTCCCGTTGGATTGTGAATCTGGGATTGAAATATGACAAGGTAGACATTGAAGTGGACTATAATGTCAATCGTGGAGGCTCTAAAGGAAACAATACCATTCAAAAAGATTATTTCCTGCCCAGCTTGAATCTCAAATACAATCTGAATGAGAAAAACTCGCTTCGTCTGGGAGCCAGCAAAACGTATACGCTGCCGCAGGCAAAGGAAATATCTCCTTACCGTTATGTCGGTGTGAACTTCAACAGCCAGGGTAACCCCAATCTGAAACCTTCGGATAATTATAACCTTGATTTGAAATGGGACTTTAATCCCACTCCGACCGAATTGATTTCTCTCACGGCTTTTTATAAACTGATCAAGAATCCGATATCCCGCATAGAAGTGGCAAGTGCCGGAGGTTATCTTTCTTATGAGAATATAGCAGACAAAGCAACCGTAGCCGGAGTAGAAGTGGAAATACGTAAGAATCTGTTTGTCCGTCCGGCGGGTAATGCCGCGAATGGAATGAATAAACTCTCTTTCGGATTGAACGGCTCTTATATCTACACGAATGCCAAAATGCCTTTGGCAACCGTTACTACCGGTTCGCAACTGGAAGGAGCTGCACCGTGGATTGTCAATTTCGATCTCTCACATAACTTCACGAAGGGTAAGCGTAGCTTTGTCAATACATTGGTACTTAATTATGTGAGTGATAAGATATATACCATTGGTACACAGGGCTATCAAGATATGATGGAGCAGGGAATCCTGACACTGGATTTTGTGTCTCAAGCTAAACTCAATAAACATCTCTCACTCAACCTGAAAGCTCGTAATCTGCTGAATCCCTCTTATAAGTTAAGCCGCAAAGCGAACGAAAACGGGGAGAAGGTGATACTGAATGATTATAAGAAAGGAATAAATATAAGCCTGGGGGTGTCGTGTACATTCTAAACCGGGTGATGAAATAAAATTATTAACTAATAATGAAAGCAAAATGAAAAGATTGTTTGTGAACTTTATGACATTTGCCGTTATGGCAACAGCACTTACATTGACTGCATGTAGCAGTGATAGTGACGGAGACGGCGATGGTAATGGAAATGGTGGAAACAATGGCGGAACAGGTAGCTCTATCGTTGTGGGGGAAAATATCCTGTCCGGAACGCTGACCGGAGAGCAAACGCTGGAAGCTAAGGAATATATTCTGAACGGAACAGTCGTGATTGAAGACGGAGGCCGTCTGAATATCCCTGCCGGAACAACGATTAAAGCCCGTGAAGGTTTCAGCAGTTATCTGCTGGTAGCACAGGGGGTAAACTTTATGCTGACGGTACCGCTGACAAGCCAATCGTTTTCACAGCCAACTCAACGAGTCCCACATCCGGTTATTGGGGAGGAGTCATTATCAACGGTAAAGCTCCGATCTCCGGCTCGAATGCAAATAAGAGTGATACAGGTCTGACAGAAATCGACAACAACTATAAATATGGTGGTAGTGTCGATAATGATAATTCCGGTTCACTGACTTATGTGAAAATCTGCTATGCCGGTGCTCGCTCTACAGCAGATATCGAACACAATGGATTGACGCTGAACGGTGTTGGAAACGGTACCAAGATTGAGAATATCTATATTCTTGAAAGTGCGGATGATGCCATCGAATTCTTTGGCGGTACAGTGAATGTAACGAACCTGTTAGCTGTAAACCCGGATGATGATATGTTCGACTTTACTCAAGGATATTCCGGTACATTGAAAAACTGCTATGGTGTTTGGGAAAGCGGTTATACCAGTACGGAAGCAGATCCGCGCGGTATTGAAGCAGACGGTAATTTGGACGGTATCTATCCCGATCATCTGCGTCAATCGGACTTTACGGTTGAAAATATGACGATTGTAAATAATGCTGCAAATACAACGGACAATGTAGACCGTATGCAGGATGTGATAAAGATTCGTCGTGGCGCGAAAGCTACCATTATCAATGCGCTTGTCAAAGGAACCGGCGGAACCATCGACCTGATTGATATGAACGACAGCAAAGGTGCGGGAAATCCAGCTTCCAGCATTAGCATAACGAATACTCTGCAATATAAAACGAAGCTGAACGGTACATTGAATACATTTACCGAACCTGCTACTAACACTGGTGCAGATGCATCCCTGTTCACTTGGACCGGATATAATTTCTCCTCATTATAATTAAGATATAGATTAGCGAGGTTTATTTTTTTATAGGAGGTATGGGAGTATTTGTAACAAACAGATTCTCCCATATTCTATTTGTTTGTTTTCGTAATCCTATTTTAGTTTTTTTATTTGGTTTTTTATGGTATGAGTGATTTCCTTTTTCGTATATTTGTCGACCTATTATCTTACAATGATATAAATTATGCAAACAGACAACGAGCGGTACCATAAAATGGCTTCTCTTGCACAGATCGGGTGGTGGGAAGTAGATTTAACGACAGGATATTACTTATGTTCCGATTATCTTTGTGATCTTCTGGGCTTGGATGGAGATACTATTTCTAATTCGGATTTTCTGAATCTGGTACGTGAAGATTATCGCAAGCAAATTACCCAAGAGTTTCAGGCAAACACTTCTATTCATAAGGACTTTTATGAACAAACTTTTCCTATTCATTCCAAATATGGTGAGGTTTGGTTACATACTCGTCTGGCTTTTCGTGAGAAGGGAGCAGGTGCTGATGGAGGTGATAAATCTTTCGGAGTAATCCAGCGTGTCGAAGCTCCTAAGGAAGAAGATCAAAGGGATGCATTAAGACGTGTGAATGACTTGCTTCGCCGTCAGAATTTTGTGTCGCAATCGTTGCTTCGTTTCCTTCGTGATGAAGAGGTGGAATCTTGTATAACAGATATTTTAAGAGATATACTGAATCTATATAATGGCGAAGGACGCGTTTATATTTTTGAATATGATGAGACTCACACCCATCATAGCTGTACTTATGAAGTTGTTTCCGAAGGGGTATCAGCTGAAAAAGAGACTCTCCAAAATATGCCTATCAGTCAATCGAAGTGGTGGAGTGAACAGATATTAGCTGGTAAACCTATTCTCTTGGATACATTGGAACAGTTACCGGAAGCAGCAGCCGATGAGTATAAGATACTTGCTGTTCAGGGGATTTGTTCTTTAATGGTTACTCCTTTGATGACGGGTGATCACGTTTGGGGGTATATGGGCATTGATCTGGTGAAAAATTACCATGGCTGGAGTAATGAAGATTTTCAATGGTTCTCTTCATTGGGAAATATTATAAGCATTTGTATCGAGTTGCGTAAGGCCAAGGACAAGGTGATCCGTGAACAGGCTTTCCTGAATAACCTGTTCCATTTTATGCCGATGGGCTATATCCGTATGTCGATTATCCGTGACGAGAATAATAAGCCTTGTGATTATCGGGTGACGGATGCGAATGAGGTAAGTTCCACATTTTTCGGACATCCTTTGGAATCTTATATTGGTGCTTTGGGATCTGAAAAGCATTCCGACTATCTCCAAAAACTTGATTTCCTGAAAGAGATCCTGGATAGTGATTCTTATAGGGAAAAAGATGAATATTTTCCTAAAACGGAACGCTATACGCATTGGATTATTTATTCTCCTGAACAGGATGAAGTTGTCGGCTTGTTCCTCGATTCCACGGGATCAGTGAAAGCCAATCGGGCACTGGACCGGAGCGAAAAGTTATTTAAGAATATCTTTACCAATATCCCGGCAGGAGTCGAAATCTATGATAAGGACGGGTATCTGGTGGATTTAAATAATAAAGATCTGGAGATATTCGGTGTAGTGAATAAATCGGATGTAATAGGGGTTAATTTCTTTGAGAATCCGAATGTACCACAGAACATCCGTGATCGTGTGAGGAATGAGGATTTAGTCGATTTCCGGCTTAACTATTCTTTTGAGCAAACTGGGGGATATTATGAAACAAGCCGCTCCAACGTGATCGAACTATATTCGAAAGTTAGTAAACTATATGACAACGAGGGTAACTTTAACGGATATATCTTAATCAGCATTGACAATACGGAACGCATCGACGCGATGAATCGTATCCGTGATTTTGAGAATTTCTTCCTGATGATATCCGACTATGCCAAGGTAGGTTATGCTAAACTGAATCTTTTGAACCGGAAAGGTTATGCTATTAAACAGTGGTATAAGAATTTGGGTGAGGAAGAAGATATTCCTTTGAGCGAGGTTGTGGGAGTTTATGGCAAAATGCATCCGGAAGACCGTAAACGTTTCTTTGATTTCTATGACGAAGTCAAGAAGGGTAAAAGGAGGCATTTTCAGGGAGAAGTGCGTATTCGTCGTCCCGGAACAAAGAACGAATGGAATTGGGTAAATAGTAATGTAATGGTCACTAACTATAGACCGGAAGAAAACGAAATAGAAATCATCGGCATCAATTATGACATCACAGAGCTGAAAGAGACCGAAGCCGAATTGATTCAGGCACGCGATAAAGCGGAGATGATGGATCGCTTGAAAAGTGCTTTCCTTGCAAATATGAGTCATGAAATCCGTACGCCGCTGAATGCTATTGTTGGTTTCTCCGATTTGTTGGTGGAAACTGAAGACGTGGCAGAACGTCAGGAGTATATTAAGATTGTACGTGAGAATAATGATCTGTTACTACAACTTATTTCGGATATACTCGACCTCTCGAAGATTGAGGCTGGTACGTTTGAGTTTACTAATGGAGACGTAGATGTAAATCTGTTGTGTGAGGATATTGTCCGCTCGATGCGTATGAAAGCGAAAGAAGACGTGGAACTGGTACTTGATAATCATCTTCCGGTCTGTCATGTCATTAGTGATCGTAATCGCATACATCAGGTGATCTCTAACTTTGTTAATAATGCAATGAAGTTTACCTCCGAAGGGAGTATTCATGTCGGATATGAAATAAAAGAAGGAGAGTTGGAGTTTTATGTCAAAGATACGGGAATCGGTATTGAGAAAGAGCAGTTACCGCATATTTTTGAACGTTTTGTGAAGCTTAATTCTTTTGTGCACGGTACAGGATTGGGACTTTCTATCTGTCAAAGCATTGTAGAACAACTGGGTGGACGTATTGGCGTTGACTCTGAAAAAGGAAAAGGATCACGGTTCTGGTTTACTATTCCCGGGGTAATTGTGACGGAAGAGATGAGTTGTGCCCGGTAAAGGGGCAATTTAATATATAAAGGAAACGGTCTTGGTTTTGATGTCGATTGATAGGGACATGAAACCAAGACCGTTTCTTATGTTATAGAGGTAGTTCGTTTATATTCCGAACGACAATTTATCGATAGACTGATATACGATACTTGCGATACCCAGTCCGATGATACCCAGTGTGCAGAGTGCCAGTCCCCATTTCGTGCAGCGGTCGCTGCGGAAAGTAGGAATCGGGTTGTCGGAAGGAGTGACATACATTGCTTTTACAATCAACAGATAATAGTACAATGAAATCACTGTATTTACCAATGCAATGAATACCAGCAAGTGGAAACCTGCATCGAAAGCAGCCATGAAGATAAAGAACTTCGAGAAGAATCCGGCAAACGGAGGGATACCTGCCAATGAGAACAGAGACAGAGTCATCAGAAAAGCGATTTTGGGATTCGTTTTATAAAGTCCTGCATAATCCTCGAGCGTGAATTTCTGACTGCGTAATGCCACGATAGTAATCACGGCAAATACTCCGAGGTTGGCAGCAGCGTACACTAATACGTAATATACCAAAGCTGTCATGCCTTGTGCCGTACCTCCGATAACGCCCAACATAATGTATCCCGCTTGTGAAATACTGGAGAACGCCATCAAACGTTTCAGGTTCTGCTGACGGACAGCAAATATATTGGCAATCGTGATAGAAGCGATGGTTACCCAATAAAGTACTTCCTGCCAGTCATTGATCATTGGAGCGAATACTTTGATAAGTACAGCCAACAAAACAAATGCTGCCGATCCTTTTGATATAACGCTCAAATAAGCGGTAACTGCACTCGGAGCACCTTCGTAAACGTCTGCTGTCCATAAGTGGAACGGAACCAATGATAATTTGAATGCCATTCCTGCAAAGAAGAATACAAATGCCATGATCTGCAACGGATTTCCGTCAATATGGGCAGGAAGGTCATCGAAATAAAGAGTACCGGCAGAACCGTAGATCATTGACAGACCGAACAACAGTAATGCACTGGAGAAAAGAGCTGTCAGAATGTATTTGGCTCCTGCTTCGGCAGAGTTATGACGGTATTTGTCAAAGGCAATCAGCGCTGCCATCGGGATAGAAGCAGTTTCCAGTCCGATGAAGAACATCAGGAAGTGTCCGGCAGAAATCATGAGGTACATACCAAACAAGGTAGAGAGTGTTAGTACATAGAATTCTCCTTGCTTGAACGAAGTATCTTCTCTTTTCATCCATTCGTGTGCCATCAGGAAAACAATCAGTGTGCCGACGTTCAGGATTGATTTAATCACTGTGTGCATCGGTACATAATGATACATACCGCCGAATGCATCGGCAGCAGTTCCCGGAATTAAATTGATAGCTGTATGGATAGCCATCAGAATAACGGGTAACATTGTGTTCAGGCGTGCTTTCCCACCATTTTTGTGTGCATCCGGACTCATGAAGAGGTCAGCTAGAAATAGCAGCAGTAAGACGGCTATGAGCGACAGCTCTTCTCGCATATATAGAAATTGTGAATAATCCATCTTTATCAATTCAAAATTAAAGATTAAAAATTAAAGGGCTATGGAATCAGTTGTGAGACTACGGGGAGTACACTTTCACCAATCATGTGGCTAACCCAGAAAGGAGCCATACCTAGTCCGGCTACACAAACGATGAGGCAGATAACGGCTACACGTTCGTCCCAAGTCGCATCAGTCAGTTCGAGATGATGTTTGTTGGTACAGGTTCCGTATAGAATTTTACCTACCAGACGCAGAATGTAGACTGCAGTAATCACAATCGAAGAACAAGCGATGATAGTCAGTACACGGTGGAACTGGTCGTTGTTCTGGAAAGAGCCGACGAAAATAGTCATTTCAGCAATAAAGCCACTTAATCCCGGCAGACCGAGGTTGGCAAGACCGGCAATTACATAACATACGCTAAGGAACGGCATAACTTTCATTAGGCCGGCAAGCTCGCGAACGTCACGTGTGTGTGTACGTCCATAAATCATACCGATAAGAGCAAAGAACAAGGCTGTCATCAATCCGTGTGAAAGCATCTGAAGGATAGCTCCTGTTGCTGCTGTCTGATTCAGCATCAGAATGGCGAAAAGAACCAGTCCGCAGTGAGATACGGATGAATAAGCATTGATATATTTCAAGTCGGTTTGTACGCAAGCGGAGAATGCACCGTAAACTACAGAGATACCTGTCAATATCAGGAATATCCATGAAAGTTCGTTAGCAGCTTCCGGCATCAGATACATGGCGATACGGAAACATCCGTAACCTCCCAGTTTCATCAATACTCCGGCATGAAGCATAGATACGGCAGTCGGGGCGGAAGCGTGACCGTCAGGACTCCATGTGTGGAACGGGAAAAGGGCACCTAATACACCGAAACCAAGGAAAGTCAGCGGGAACCAGATGCATTGCTGTGCAAAAGGTATGTTGTGCAACTGCGCGATTTCGAGGAGGTTCATAGTGGTTGCTCCCGAACCGAAATAGATTCCGAGAATACCGATCAGCAGGAAGGCAGAACCACCCATCAACATGAGGGTCAGCTTCATGGCTGCATATTCTTTACGTCCCGATCCCCATACACCAATCAACAGGTACATCGGTATCAATGCGATTTCGTAGAACATGAACATGGTGAATAAATCGACGGATATAAAGAATCCGAATACTCCCATAGACAATAGGGTGAACCAAAGGAAATATTCTTTTGTCAGCGGTTGCAGACGCCAGGAAGCAAATGTACCGGTGAACACAATGACAGCGGACAGTAACAACATGGCTACCGAAATTCCGTCAACACCTACTGAATAGGATATGTGAAGCGGGGCATACCAAAGCGTATCTGCACGGAAAAGCATTTCTGCCGTGTTTCCGGCACTACGCTCTCCCAGATACAGGAATGTAAGTACGACGGAGGCAATCAGAAGTGCCGATGCGCCAGTAACCATAACCCCCCGGATGGCTTTGATTCCTCGTGCTGCCCAGAGTCCGGCCAGCATCAATAAGGGGATAAGTACGAATATTGATAAGAAATTCATCTTTATGATTTACTATTTAAAGATTTACTATTTACTATTTAGAGAATCAGCAGTAGGATAAGTGCCAGTGCACCGCAAAGGAACACGTATGCATATTGTTGTACCTGACCGCTCTGCAAACCACGGATCTCGTCGCTTGTTGTGTTGGTAGCCCATGCCAGAAAATCAAAGAATCCATCCACTACATGACGGTCGAACCATGCGATAGGAGTAGAGATGCAGCGGAAGATAATCTTATGCGTGATAAACTGGTATATATCGTCAATATAGAAGCGGTTATAAGCAGCCTTGTGCAGACCTTTGAACTGTTTTGCCAATGAATCGGCAACTGGCTGTTTGGCATTCTTGTACATCCATGTAGCGATTGCAATCGAAATAATCGCAATGACAACGCTCGTAATAGCCACCGACGGATCGAGATGGATGGAATAAGATTCTCCATTCGAACTGATGAAGTGTCCGAAAGGAATAAATCCGGCTCCACAAGTTACTGCCGCCAGAAACATCAATGGGAAAGTCATAGCCAGCGGACTTTCATGTGGTGTGTGGTGTGCATGGAGCTCTTTGTTTTCCTTGCCCCAGAAAATACCGTAGTAGAGACGGAACATATAGAAAGCGGTCATCGCAGCAATTACTGTCATTACCCATCCCATTACAGGGCTGTATTGGAAGCAAGCAGCCAGAATTTCATCTTTCGAGAAGAAACCCGAGAATGGAGGAATACCGGCAATAGCAAGACAAGCAATCAGGAATGTCCAGTGAGTGATCGGCATATATTTGCGTAAACCTCCCATCGCGGACATTTCGTTAGAATGTACAGCATGAATGATACTACCTGCACCGAGGAAGAGCAATGCCTTAAACATAGCATGTGTGAAGAGGTGGAACATGGAAGCCATGTAGCCCAAGCCTCCTTCATGAGGATCCATGGAAGTACAGACACCCAGAGCTACCATCATGAAACCAATCTGTGAAATGGTAGAGAAAGCCAGTACGCGTTTAATATCTGATTGTACGCAAGCCACACTTGCTGCATAGAATGCGGTGAATGCACCTACCCAGGCAACCATGTGCAGCGTATTCGGTGCATAGGCAATGAAAAGCGGGAACATACGTGCCACCAAATATACACCGGCAACAACCATGGTAGCCGCATGAATCAATGCACTGACCGGAGTAGGACCTTCCATTGCATCCGGCAACCAGATATGCAACGGGAACATGGCACTTTTACCGGCACCACCGACAAACATCAATCCGAGAGCCAATGGAAGCATAGAAGCTCCACCGCTTATCAAGGATACCGTGTCCGGGGTAAATCCGAATGTACCACCATAATATCCGTAAATCAGGATACCGATCAGGAAGCCCAAGTCGGCAAAGCGAGTGACAATAAACGCTTTCTTGGAAGCGGCAACCGCAGCAGGTTTTGTATAGTAGAAACCGATTAGCAGATAAGAGCTTACACCCACCAATTCCCAGAAAAGGTACATCTGGAAGATGTTGGTTGCAACAACCAATCCCAGCATAGACATGGTAAACAGGGATAGGAAAGCATAATAACGTTGAAAACCTACCTCACCTTTCATGTAGCTGAAAGAGTAGATATGTACCATCAGTGACACGGTAGAGATGACAATCAACATCATTACTGATATAGGATCGAGCAGGATGCCCAAATCAAAGTGTAAGGTCTCTGTAAAAGGAAGCCACGTGAAGTTGTAAGGTATCAGTGTGGCGAATGTTCCGTCTTCCAGTCGTGGAGCCGAGAAATATTGGATAGCTGTAACGTAGGATAGTACCGCTACTGCTCCCAGTATCAGCGTACCAATTGTGCCCGCTGTCCGATGGGACATCCATTTACCTCCGATTCCCAGTATGAGAAAGGAGAAGAAAGGAAGAAGGAGTATTAGAATTGTTAGTTCCATACAGTTTTATTTTTATTACTTGATTTATTATTATTTGTTCTTGGTGAGAAACAAATCACCACTTCAGTTCGTCCAAGTTGCGCACCTGGATGCTCCGGAGATTACGATAAATGTTAATCATGATGGCAATGGCTACTGCAGTTTCCGCAGCCGAGATGGCGATGGAAAAGAGTGCAAAGAAATAGCCTTCCATTCCCTCCGGAAAGAGAAAACGGTTGAACACGGCAAAGTTGATGTCCGTGGCGTTCAGCATTAACTCTACAGAAATCAGGATAGCCAGTGTGTTCCGGCGGGTAAAGAATCCATAGATTCCTGCAAACATCATGATGGTAGAAACTACCAGATAATATTCCATGTGTATCATATACTTAATACTTAATAGTTAATACTTGATTTTCTATCTCTTACGTGCAATTATGATACCACCGATGATACAAGCCAGCAACAGGATACTGACAGCTTCGAAAGGTAATATATAACCGTATTTGTCGCTACTAAGCAAAGCGTTCCCGATGGCATGAATATTGATCTCGTGCGGGGCAAGATTAGCCGTCTGCATGAAATTATGCTTCAACGTGATGGTCAGGATAATTGCTAAACCGGCAATCATGGTAATGAGCCCGGCCAGGAGCTTACTTCGTTTCACTTTCTCGGCTCGATCACCTTCTCCGCTGGTCAACAGGATGGAGAATACATAAAGAACGACGATACCACCGGCATAAACCATTATCTGAACAGAGCCCAGGAAGGTGTAACCCAGCAAAAAATAGATGCCGGCCGTGCCGAAGAGCACGAAGAGCAGGTAGGTGGCCGAGCGTACGATACGTTGGGTAGTCACCGTCATGATGGACATAGCAATAATAAATGCTGCCAAAAAGTAGAATACTACTGTTTCAAGTGTTGATCCCATATCTAAACTTCTTTTTTCTTTTCTATTACTTTACTACCGTCGTGATTCAGTTTCAGGACAAGTTTCGTCCGGTCGAATACTGCATGTTCGAAGTTTTGGTCGAACGTAATCGCATCATGCGGACAAGCATTGACACAGAGTTGGCAGAACATACAGGCACCCAGGTCATATTCATAGGTTGCCAGGATTTTCTTTTTCTTGCCATCTTCTGTTTCGACGGTTTCGCTGGTCACTTTGATTGTATCGTTCGGACAAGCCATTTGGCATAATCCGCAGGCTACACAGCGATGTTCATTATTCTCATTGTGGGGCATATTCAGCGTACCACGGAAACGGTCGAACATTTTCAGCTCTTTCCGGTTTTCGGGATATTGCTCGGTCACTTTCTTGCGGAAGTATACCTTGATGCTGGTTTTCATACCCGTTGCCAGTGTGCTGATGCCGTGCACCAGACCACCTAAGTACGTATATTTTTTATCTTTATATTCCATAATTTTCATTTATCAAAAGTGGAAGCCGAAAGCTACGCAGCATGCCATTAATAATAGGTTTACCATAGAAATTGGAACCAGATATTTCCATTCCAGATTCAGAATCTGGTCGATACGTAAACGTGGGAACGTCCATTTGATCCACATCAGAAGGAACACCACGAAGAATGCTTTAGCGAAGAACCAGATAAAGCCCGGAATATAATCCATTACAGTGTTGAATCCATCCAGCCCGACGATGTGTAACGGCATCCATCCTCCCAGGAAGATAGTGGTGGCAACACTGGCCACGATAAACAGATTCAAGTATTCTGCCAGATAGAAGAAACCGAAACCCATACCGGAGTATTCTGTGTGGTATCCGGCAGTCAGCTCACTTTCCGCTTCGGGAAGGTCGAACGGGCCACGGTTACATTCTGCATTTCCGGCAATCAGGTAAATGATAAAAGCAATGACAGCAGGGATATGTCCTTTGAAGATGAACCAGCCGTCAGCCTGTCCTTCTACGATTTCAGAAAATTGCATGGTTCCCATCAGCACTACCATAGTCATGATACTCATACCAACAGAAAGTTCGTAACTGATAATCTGTGCACCGCTTCGCATGGCACCGATCAAAGAGAATTTGTTGTTACTACCCCAACCAGCCAGCAAGATACCGACAACTCCAATGCTGGAAGCAGCCAACAGGAAGAACACGCCCACGTTAAAGTCCAGAATCGCTGCACCTTTATTAAAAGGAATACAAGCGAAAGTCAGGAATGAGGCGATAATCACCATGAATGGAGCAAGATTGTAAAGGAAATGGTCGGCACCCTTCGGCATGAAGATTTCTTTGGTCATCATTTTGAGTACGTCACAGACCACTTGAATAGAACCCCATTTACCAACACGGTTCGGACCAAGACGACACTGGAAGAAACCGCAAACTTTACGCTCCATGTAGATCAATATGATAGCCAGGATGGCATATAGTGCTACGAGGCACACGCCGACAGCTACACATTCTATAAAGATGGCTAATCCCTCCGGCATAATGGAGAGCAGTAGCTCATGTATCCAGTTTGTTACTATACTAAAGTCGAACATATATTCTTAATAATTAAGTATTTTATCTATCAATATCCGGAACGACATAATCTATTGTTCCGCCAATAGCAATTAAGTCGGCAATCTTCGTTCCCCGGCAGATGGTGTCGATTGCGGCAACAAGCGGCAATCCCGTAGCACGGTAATGCAGGCGGTAAGGTGTTTTGTCACCCTGGCTTTCAAGGAAGACACCAAATTCACCACGGCTTCCTTCTACTGCAGCATAATAACTGCCTTCCGGAACACGGATGATAGGCTTCATCTTCTCCTGATAAGGTCCTTCGGGAATATTGTCTATTAATTGTTCGATGATGTTCAGACTTTCCATGATTTCATCCATACGCACCAGGTAACGGGCAAAGCAGTCACCTTCCGTATAAATAATTTCTTTGAAATCTACTTTGTCGTATACACCGTATGGCATTCGTTTGCGTACGTCACACGCCCATCCTGAAGCACGGCCTGTACCTCCGGTACAACCGAAAGAGATGGCATCTTCACGGCTTAACACACCGACGCCTTTCATACGGCTTTGTGCGATGATGTTACCCGTAAATATATCATGATATTCGTGGATGATTCCTCTCATATAAGGAATGAACTCTTTTACTCGTTTGACGAAGTTAGGATGAAGATCAGCCTGTACACCGCCAATCGTATTGTAGTTCATAATCAGACGTCCGCCACAAGTCTCTTCAAAGATGTCGAGAATTTTCTCGCGATCACGGAATCCATAGAAAAATGCTGTTAATGCTCCCAAGTCCATGGCAAGACAAGAGTAGAACAGCAAGTGAGAGTCGATACGTTGCAATTCATCCATAATGGTACGGATATACTTCACACGTTCGCTAACCTCAATACCCATAGCCTTTTCAATACACATACACAGTGCATGACGGTTCTGGTGTGCACCCAGATAGTCAAGGCGGTCTGTCAAAGCCAATGTTTGAGGGTAGGTGAGGCTTTCATTCATTTTCTCGATGCCCCGGTGGATATAACCGCAGTTCGCATCAATCTTACGAATGATTTCACCTTCCAGAGAAACACGGAAACGCATTACACCATGAGTAGCAGGGTGTTGCGGACCGATGTTAACTACATATTCTTCTTCACCGAACAGCTTCATCTCTTTATTTTTGATGGTTCCGTCCGGGTTCAGTTCTATTTCTTGAGTCGTATCAAACGTCTCTTCATTGGTCATACACAATGGGTTCTCCTTTTCCGGATCATTATCTTTGCGCATTGGATAACCTATCCAATCGTTACGCAGATAAAGCCGGCGCATGTCAGGATGACCGACAAAAGTGATACCGTAATAATCGAAAACTTCACGTTCGTAGAAGTCGGCTATCTTCCAAATGTCGCTGACAGATGGAATTTCAGGTAGCTCGCGGTTGGTTGTCGCTGTTTTTAATGCTATCCGTTCGCCTGTAATGGTAGATTCCAGATGGTAGACTACGCCTAAACCGCGGAGTTTTTCCGGAGCGTCTTTCTCATCGGCTACTCCCCAGTCCATACCGGTGAGGCTTTCGAGAAAGTCCATCTGTTTTTCATTTCGCAAGCGCAGCATCTCGTCGTGTAACGCTGCAGGAGCTATAAATTGTATTTCTTGCATAAATCATTTTAATTACAGAATGTAGAATCATTCTTCATTTTTTAAATAATCCGGTTTCTTCTC
Organism: Bacteroides sp. BFG-606; assembly: GCF_024788145.1. NCBI lineage: Bacteria > Pseudomonadati > Bacteroidota > Bacteroidia > Bacteroidales > Bacteroidaceae > Bacteroides > Bacteroides sp. BFG-606. Next base: position 2,567,847 of record NZ_JANUIL010000001.1, read on the forward strand.
TTTTCTGTTTACTCCACCAAAGAACTTTTCTATTTTTACTTTGCGTTGCAATTGCATCATGCCATAATAGAAAGCTTCAGGACGTGGCGGGCATCCGGGAATATATACATCTACCGGAAGAATCTTGTCCACTCCGTTAACCACATGATAGGACTTTTTGAAAGGACCTCCGCTGACGGCGCATCCGCCTACGGCAACCACATACTTCGGATCGGGCATCTGGTCATAGAGTCGTTTCAGTACCGGAGCCATTTTATTGGTGATTGTTCCGCATACCATAATCATATCAGCTTGGCGTGGACTGGCACGTGCTACTTCAAACCCAAAGCGGGCCATGTCATAACGCGCGGCACCCAGTGCCATAAATTCGATACCACAACAACTGGTTGCAAAGGTAAGCGGCCACAGTGAGTTACTGCGTCCCCAGTTGATAAAGTCGTCAAGAACTCCGAGGGCAACGTTTGCTCCTCCTGCATTAAGTTCCTTGACCAACTTTTCCAATGATTCATTGTCGATAAACTCATCATACGGAATAGATTTTATTTTTGGCTTTTTGGTTATTTCCATTCCAAAGCTCCTTTCCTCCAGGCATAAGCAAGACCCAGAACTAAAATGATAAAGAAGAAGAGAATACTAATAAGTCCCTGTGGTCCCATGTCATGCATAACTACTGCCCACGGGAACAGTAAAGCAGTTTCGACATCGAACATCAGGAACAGGATAGCAAACAGGTAGTAGCCTACGCGAAACTGCATCCATGATTTACCACGTGTCGGTATACCACATTCATAAGCCTCAAACTTTTGCAGATTGTATGAACGGGGAGAAATAGCACGCGAAAGAGCTACTACTACACCGACAAAAGCAAGCGCTGTCAGTAAAACAACAACTAAAAATGTAAAATTCATAATTCAATAGCTGTTTAGATTGAATATTATATAGAAATAAACAATTAATCTATTCGCCCTATGGAGAATAAAACCAACTGTAATAAAAGACGAGTAAAAGAGTCTACTGTACTGTAGGCTAAATGACAATCTTTCTTAACTCATATATATAATAGGAGATAGGATCATAATAGCACGTTGGGGGATGAGAAGATGAAGAGTGGTACGGTGTTTGAGAATTGTGATGTTCTCCGGAAAAAGCAACTGGCAACAGTATGCTTTTATTTGCCGGGACATGCGTGACGTCCGTATGACTCATATCGCAAGATTGGGTAGCGTAAAGGTTGTAAAGACGTTCTAAAGCATTGTGAATCGGACAATTTTGTGACACATAGCACTTCTCCTGCCGATAAGTCGGGGAGGAAACTTTGCACATATCTTCCATTGCTCCATTAGTTGCACAATGGATGAGCAAAGCCAATACTAAAAGTAGTCCGAATTTTAAGCTTTGTTTCATCTTTCTCCTTTAACGGCTGCAAATATAGAACTAATATTTATACTTTTTGCAAAGTCCGAGTGGCAAAAAAGCTTTTTTTAACTCCGCTTCCAGAGGATTCGTTTTTTGGTCGGTACGGTTTCATAAATATCATTTTGAAATAAGGCTATTCTTTCTCCTGTATTTGTTAAAAGATGCAATAAAAAGAACGATTTACTTCCTTTTTTACGAATTACACAAATAAAATACATTTTTTTGCAGACTAAGAAAGAACGCACTAATATGAAACGCACACTTTGGTTTACATTTTTTCTCTTGAACTCCTTATTTTACCTCTATGCAGGTAATGAAAATGACTCTTTGTTGAAGGTGTTGGACAAAGTGATTTCTGAACGTTTGGTGTATACACAGAAAAAGGAAGCCACCATAAAAGAATTGAAGACAAAGAAGTCCGGACAGAACACTCCGGAAGATTTGTATAATTTGAATAAAGAGATTATCCATCAGTATGAAACTTTTGTCTGTGATTCGGCAGAACAATATATTCATGAGAATATTGAGATTGCAAAGAAGATGGGTAATGAGGAATATCTTTTGGAAGAGAAACTCCGTTTGGCTTTCGTCTATTCCCTATCCGGTTTGTTTATTCAGGCAAATGACATTTTTAAGTCAATTGAGTGTGCAGATTTACCCGATCATCTGAAAGCATTGTATTGTTGGAATAAGATACGCTATTATGAAAACCTCATTAAATATACGGATGATGTACGATTCTCTAAAGGATATATTGTAGAAAAAGAAGCTTATCGAGATACAGTCATGAGTATCTTGTTTAATGAGTCCGACGAGTACAGGAAAGAAAAAGCGGTGAAGCTTCAAGATAGTGGTGACACAAAAGAAGCACTTCAGATATTGACGCAAATATATGATAAACAGGAACCGGAGTCTCATGGATATGCTATGATGGCTATGGGACTTGCACGAATCTATCGGTTGATGAAAAATCCTGAATTGGAGGAAAAGTACCTGATACTGGCTGCTATGACAGATACGAAGTTGGCGGTGAAAGAGAATGAAGCATTGTTGACTTTAGCAGTCAATTTGTATCATAAAGGAGATATAGACCGTGCTTATAATTATATAAAAGTGGCTTTGGATGATGCAATTTTCTATAACTCCCGTTTTAAGAATACCGTAATAGCCCGTATTCATCCGATTATAGAGAATACTTATTTATACAGGCTGGAGGAGCAGAAACGAAACCTGCGTTTTTATATATTACTGACCAGTTTGTTTGTGGTGGCGCTTGCAATAACCTTGTATTTCACGTATAAGCAAACAAAAGTGGTATCCCGGGCTAAACGACATCTTAAAGCCATGAATGAAAAATTGATTGGATTGAATAAGAATCTTGATGAAGCAAATCTAATCAAGGAAAAGTATGTGGGATATTTTATGAACCAGTGTGCCGTTTATATTAATAAGCTTGATGAATACAGGAAGAATGTAAACAGGAAAATAAAGACAGGACAAATTGATGATTTGTATAAATCCTCTTCCCGTCCTTTTGAAAAGGAACTTGAAGAACTTTATAATAACTTTGATAAAGCATTTCTTAAATTGTATCCCAATTTTGTAGAAGAGTTTAATTCTCTGTTGAAACCGGAGGAGCATTACAAGCTCGAAAAAGACCAGTTAAATACAGAATTGCGCATATTTGCATTGATCCGATTAGGGATCATAGACGTAGGTCAGATCGCTGTATTTCTACATTATTCTGTGCAGACAATTTATAATTATAAGAGTAAAGTGAAGAGAATGTCTGTTCTTGATAGTAATCTCTTTGAAGAAGAGGTGAAAAAGCTCGGTTCTTTATCTCAAAAATGATTCTACAGGGTTTACCAAAACAACAAAATGGTATTGTGGTAAGATGTTGATTATTAAATATATATAAGATTTTTAGTCTTTAAAACGTCTACTTTCCTGCCTACTTCCACACAGAAGTAGGCTTTTTTCATCTCTATATTTGCAACATAAGATTTTTGATAACTGAATACTAATCTAAAGAAACACACAACTATGAGCTTTTCAGAATTATATCTTATGTATTATCCCAAACTTGTTCGGTTCGCAAAAGAATTTGTTGTACTGGAAGAGGATGCTGAAAACATAACGCAAGATGTGTTTACAGACCTATGGGAGAGAAGAGATGCGATAGATCATATCGAAAATGTAAATGCATACCTTTTCAGACTTGTAAGAAACAGATGCTTGGATTATTTGAAGCATAAGGTATTCGAACAAAAATATGCAGAGAATGTGCAAGCCTCTTTTGAGATAGAATTAAATTTGAAACTGCAATCTTTAGACCGTTTTGATGTATCTGATATATCCGAGGGAAATGAAACGGAAAGACTGGTCAGAGATGCTATCAACAGTTTACCTAAAAGATGCCGTGATATATTTTTGTTAAGTCGTATGAAGGGATTGAAATACAGGGAGATTTCCGAGAAGCTGGGAATTTCGGTGAATACAGTGGAATGTCAAATGGGAATAGCACTTAAAAAATTGAGAGTAAAACTTAATGTGTGCTTAGCAGCGTGACTTTTAATTAATTTATAGATATTCTTTTAGGGGTTTTTATATATCTAATCGTTCTTTGATAAAAAAGGACGAGGAATGAGAAATTTTCTGAATAGATATTTTGCTGATGAACTGACTTCTGATGAAAAAACAAATTTTCTGCAGGAAGTGGATAATAGTGAAGAACTTAAAGAAGAATTTATTGTAAATCAGAATCTTTTGGTACTTCTTGATTGGACATTTCCGGAGAATGAGAATGACGAAGAAGTTGCGCAGCTAAAATTAAAAGAATTTATGCGTAAAATGGAACAACGCAAAACCAAATAGTCTTAGGATACCATGAATAAAATTTATATCATATTACTGACTGTTTTCTTATCTACTAATGCCTATTCGCAGCAAGCCTATTTTGTTGACGGATACCATGGCGGAATATATGGTCATTATCCGGTGAAATGGAAAACGCAATTTATAGTGGATCAGTTGCACATGCATCCGGATTGGCGAATAGGTCTGGAAATAGAACCTGAAACCTGGGATACGGTTCGTGTACAGACCCCAGAAGCTTATCAGCATTTTAAAGAAGTGGCAACCAGTCAGCAGGTAGAATTTACGAATCCTACTTATGCGCAGCCTTATTGCTATAATATTTCGGGTGAAAGTATCATACGGCAGTTTCAATATGGTATAGCTAAAATAAATGCACATTTTCCAGAGGTGGATTTCGTCACTTATTCCGTGGAGGAACCTTGTTTCACAAGCTGTTTGCCACAAATTCTTAAACTATTCGGTTTTAAATATGCTGTATTGAAATGTCCTAATACTTGTTGGGGAGGATATACGGCTGCTTATGGTGGTGAACTGGTTAACTGGGTAGGACCAGATGGTACTTCCATATTGACAGTTCCCCGGTATGCTTGTGAAGAATTGGAGCAGAAATCAACTTGGCAAACAACTGCCTGGGGGAATTCGGACGCATATTTGAAAGCTTGTCGTGATGCAGGTATTCAGCATCCGGTTGGTATGTGTTTTCAGGATGCCGGATGGAAAAATGGTCCGTGGATAGGAAGTGGGAAGAACACAAAAAATAACTCTATATATATGAGATGGAGAGATTACATTGAAAAGATCTCCATTGGAAAAACAGATGATGACTGGCATTTCTCACAGGAGGACATGCATGTAAACCTGATGTGGGGAAGTCAGGTGATGCAGCGTATCGCACAGGAAGTACGCACATCTGAAAATCGGATTATCATGGCGGAAAAAATGTCCGTGATGGCTTATATGAAGAATAAATATACCTGTCCACAAGCTGATATGGATGAGGCATGGCGCACTTTAATGCTGGCGCAGCATCATGACTCATGGATTGTGCCCTACAATGGATTGAATAAACAGGGTACATGGGCAGATCAGATCAAACGCTGGACAGATAGTACGAATGCTATTGCTGATGGAATTATCGGAGCATCTATGCAGAGCTTTGATAATCCCATTGCTCAACAGAAAAAGGTCACTCAACAACGGTATATACGCGTTTTCAATACTTTAGGAACAGAAAGAAAAGAAACAATGAATGTCCTTCTTCCTTCGGAATCAGGATATTCGGATTTAGGTATTTATGATTGGAAAGGGAAAGAGATAGGTTGCTTTGTAGAAAGTGAGGGTGAAAAAATAAGATTGTTTTTTGAAGCAGATATTCCTCCTTTCGGTTACTCCACGTATTGCATAAAAAAGAAAGAAACAGGTAAAAGAGCAGTTTCAGGGAATGAACAGGTTTCAAAGAGTGAAAAGGTTAATGAACAGGAGTACGCGGTTGAAAATGATATGTATAAGATTGTTTTCGACTTATCGAAAGGAGGAATTATAAAAAGTCTGATTGCTAAGAAAGAGGGGAATAAAGAGTTTGCATGTAAAACAGGTGAATATTCTTTGGGAGAATTGAGAGGTTTCTTTTATGAAGAAAATAAATTTCATTCTTCTACGGAAACACCGGGCAGACTGACGGTATTGAGGGATAACACGTATGAGAAAAAAGTAAAGGTACAAGGAGAAATTGCTTCTCATCCGTTTACACAGATTATAACTCTTTCTAAAGGAACAAAACGAATTGATTTTGAATTGACAATTGATTGGAAAAAGAATGTAGGTATTGGAGAATATAAAGAAAATCATTGGAGTGATAATCGTAGGGCCTTTTGTGATGACCGGTTTAAACTGAATGTTCTGTTTCCAGCCGATCTTCATTCTCCTCGTATCTATAAGAATGCACCGTTTGATGTTTGTGAAAGTAAACTCGACAATACTTTCTTTAATTCCTGGGATCAGATCAAACATAATATCATACTTCATTGGGTTGATTTGGCTGAACAGGAGGGCGATTATGCACTGGCTTTATTGTCAGATCATACCACTTCTTATTCTCATGGGAAAGATTATCCATTAGGACTCACAGCTCAATATTCGGGAGGAGGACTTTGGGGGCCGGATTATAAAATTACGCAGCCGCTGAAGATGAAATATGCAATCATACCTCATCGTGGTAAATGGGACAAAGCATCAATAGCAGATGATAGCGATTGCTGGAATGAGCCGTTGCTATATTCCTGCCATTCAATAGCAGCTTTGGAATCAAAATCATTTGTCGATTTGCGAAATACAGGTTATCAAATAAGTACTGCCCGGTTGGAAAGTGGAAAGATTATATTACGCCTGTTTAATGCAGAAGGAAATGACAAGCTGCAGAAGATCGTTTTCGATATGCCATTATCAAGCGTGGAAGAAGTCGATCTGAATGGTCAATGCATCGAAAGAAAGAAAATAAAAACACATGCCGGAAAGTCGGAAATGACAATTTCAATGCCTCGTTTTGGTATAAAGACATTTGTTTTGGGTTTGAATTAAAATAATTATAATATTGTTATGTATAAAGCAACTGCTAGTCTTTTAATTGCTTGCTCTTTGTGGTGGATGACAGGGTGTTCATCGATCCATACAGCTTCGGAAGAACTAATCCCGGCGGATTATGTAAATCCATTTATTGGTGCCAGTACCAGTGTGGGAGCTGCCGGCGTTTATCATGGGTTAGGTAAAACTTTTCCTGGGGCTACGACTCCTTATGGTATGGTGCAAGTTAGCCCGAACACAATAACAGGAGGCGATAACGGTTCCGGTTATAGTGATGAGCATAAAACGATTGAGGGATTTGCTTTTACCCAGATGAGTGGCGTAGGGTGGTTTGGGGATCTAGGAAATTTTCTTGTAATGCCAACTACCGGTGAATTGTATAAAGTGGCAGGCAAAGAGAATAACGATAGTATCAAAGGATATCGTTCGGCTTATAATAAAGTAACCGAGACAGCTAAAGCCGGATATTATTCTGTAGAGTTGACTGATTACAAAATAAAAGTAGAGAGCAGTGCGACGCCGCATTGTGGAATATTGCGTTTCACTTATCCCTCTAACGATCAATCCCGTATTCAGATAGATCTGGCACGCAGGGTAGGAGGAACATCTACTTCCCAATATATTAAAGTGGTAGATGATTATACGATTCAAGGCTGGATGAAGTGCACACCCGATGGTGGTGGATGGGGTAATGGCGAGGGAAAAGCCAATTATACCGTTTATTATTATGCGCAATTCAGCAAACCTCTGACTGATTACGGTTTCTGGAGTGCAGATATTCCTGACCAATGGACCCGGAAGCGGGATGAGGTAGTGAGTATTCCCTATCTGACACGTGTTTCACAGGCTCCGATTATAAAAGATAAGAAAGAGTTGGAAGGCAAACACTTGGGCTTCTTTACTGAATTTCCGACCAAAGAAGGGGAGAGCGTGGAGATGAAAGTGGGTATCTCTTTCGTCGATATGGAAGGAGCTGCTAATAATTTTAAACAGGAAATTGCTTCTAAAGATTTAGCACAGGTAAAACAGGAGGCTACGGATTTGTGGAATAAAGAACTTGGCCGCATTCGGATATCCGGCGGTACGGATGATGAAAAAACGATATTCTATACTGCCATGTATCATACAATGATCGATCCTCGTATCTATACGGATGTGGACGGACGTTATGTAGGTGGAGATTATAAAGTGCATGCGGGCGACAGTACTTTCACGAAACGGACTATATTTAGCGGATGGGATGTCTTTCGCAGTCAGTTCCCTTTACAGACTATTATCAATCCACGCTTAGTTAGCGATGAACTGAACTCCCTGATTACTATGGCCGATCAAAGCGGACGTGAATATTACGAGCGTTGGGAACTTATGAATTCTTATTCCGGTTGTATGCTGGGCAATCCTGCCCTGTCTGTTCTGGCAGATGCCTATATCAAAGGAATCCGTACATACGATGCGGAGAAGGCATATCAATATGCAGTCAATACATCACGTCGCTTTGGCAATGATTCATTGGGATATGTTCCCGAACCATTGAGTATTTCTACTACTTTGGAATACGCATATACAGACTGGTGTATATCCCAATTAGCAAAAGCTATGGGGAAAGAAGACGATGCTAAATGTTTCTATGAAAAGGGACAGGCTTATCATCATGTTTTTGACCATGAGAAAGGTTGGTTCCGCCCTCGTAAAGCAGATGGAACATGGGTGGCATGGCCGGAGAATGCACGTCTTAAAGAGTGGTATGGCTGTATAGAAGCCAACTCCTATCAACAGGGATGGTTTGTACCTCACGATGTTGCGGGTATGGTGGAATTGATGGGAGGTAAGGAAAAAGTAATTGCCGACCTGACTGATTTCTTCAATAAGACTCCTTCCAATATGTTGTGGAATGAATATTATAATCATGCAAATGAGCCGGTGCACTTCGTTCCTTTCCTGTTCAATCAGCTTGCCGTGCCTTGGCATACACAAAAGTGGACTCGCTATACTTGCGAAAAAGCTTATGCGAATAAAGTAGAAGGTATTGTCGGCAATGAAGATGTAGGCCAGATGTCGGCATGGTATGTGTTGGTAGCCTCCGGTGTTCATCCTTCTTGTCCGGGCAATACACGTATGGAAATTACAAGTCCGGTATTTGACAAAGTGGAATTTCGCTTGGATCCTACCTATTATTCGGGAAAGACATTTACTGTAATAGCTCATGATAACAACACGAACAACATCTATATACAAAAGGCTTTGCTGAATGGCAAGGAGTACAATAAATGCTATCTCGATTTTGCGGATATTGTAGCCGGAGGTACATTGGAACTGTTTATGGGCGATCAGCCCAATACCGGATGGGGTATCTAATAGGAGTAAGGATTGGAAAAACAAATGGTAACTTTAAATGCTTGATTGATGAATAAGCTTGGTCTTTTTTTATTATCGTTGATGGCTACTTCTATTCAGGGGGTATGTGCTGAAAAGGATATAAATATGTCGTTAAACAGCTCTGATTCCGGAATTGTCTGGGAGGTGAAACCGCAAGCAGATTTGGAAAATGCGACCGGAGAACAAATATCTACTCCCGGGTTTAAAATGCCCGATTATGTGAAAGGTGTAGTTCCCGGAACTGTTTTTACAGCTTATGTAGATGCCGGGATTGTTCCCGATCCTAATTATGCCGACCATATTTATAAAGTGGACGAAACGTTTTATAATCGTCCTTTCTGGTATCGTACCGAATTTAAACTTCCGGCTTCCTATTCGAAAGGCAAACGTGTGTGGCTTCATTTTGATAATACGAATCGTTTTGCTGATTTCTATTTTAACGGAGAGAAAATATCTGGAACGAAAACGTCTACTAAAGATGTAAGCGGTCACATGATACGGTCAAAATTTGATGTAACTCATCTGATAAAGAAATCCGGTAAGAATGCAATTGCTGTTTTGATTACCGATCCCGATCAGAAGAAAACACGCAAGGCTAAAGATCCGTATGGAGTTGCATGTAGCCCCAGTTATCTGGCAGGTGCCGGATGGGACTGGATGCCTTATGTACCGGGACGTCTGGCGGGTATCACAGGTAATGCTTATCTGGCTGTTACCGGAGATGTAGTGATGGAAGACCCTTGGGTGCGTTCAGATTTGCCTGTTTTGCAGAAGGCGGAGATTTCTATTTCGACTGATGTAAAGAATACTTCTCTTGAACGAAAGAAAGTGGTTATTTCCGGAGTTATCCAGCCGGGAAATATATCCTTTTCCAAAGATATTCAAGTGGATGGAGGGGCGACTGCCAGATTGTCTATCAACAAAGATGAATTCGCGCAATTGATTATCAATCATCCGAAACTTTGGTGGCCAAACGGTTATGGTGTTCCCAATCTTTATACTTGCAAACTAACTTGTTCTGTAGATGGTAAACTATCGGACGTGAAAGAACTCACGTTTGGTATCAAGAAGTATGAGTATAAAATGATTGATAATGTGGTAGGTTATCCTGTTCTGACCTTTTTTATCAACGGACAGAAGATCTATCTGAAAGGAGGCAATTGGGGAATGAGCGAGTATTTGCTTCGGTGTCAGGGTAAAGAGTATGAAACGAAGATCAGATTACATAAAGAAATGAATTATAATATGATTCGTTTGTGGACAGGCTGTGTGACTGACGATGAATTTTACGATTATTGTGATAAGTATGGGATTATGGTATGGAATGACTTCTGGCTGTATGTAGCTTATAATGAGGTGGCACAACCGGAAGCTTTTAAAGCAAACGCTCTTGATAAGGTCAAACGTTTGCGAAATCATCCTTCCATTGCCATTTGGTGTGGAGCCAATGAAACACATCCGGCACCCGATTTGGATAATTATCTGCGTGAAATGGTAGCGAAAGAAGACAATAATGACCGTATGTATAAGTCCTGTTCCAATCAGGATGGCCTGTCAGGAAGTGGCTGGTGGGGAAATCAGCCTCCGAGACATCATTTCGAAACTTCCGGCAGTAATCTGGCCTTTAATACACCGGCCTATCCTTATGGCATCGACCATGGCTATGGTATGCGTACAGAAATTGGTACAGCTACTTTCCCTACATTTGAAAGTATAAAAGAGTTTATACCTCAAGAAGCATGGTGGCCTTTGCCTACCGACGAACAATTGAAGAATGATGATGATAATGTCTGGAACAAGCATTTCTTCGGTAAAGAAGCATCCAATGCCAACCCTGTTAATTACAAGAGCTCGGTGAACACACAGTACGGAGAATCGTCCGGACTGGAAGAATTCTGCGAGAAAGCACAAATGCTGAATATCGAAGTAATGAAGGGGATGTATGAGGCTTGGAATGATAAGATGTGGAATGATGCTGCCGGACTCTTGATTTGGATGAGCCATCCTGCCTATCCTTCATTTGTATGGCAGACTTATGATTATTATTATGATCCTACGGGAGCTTACTGGGGAGCGAAAAAGGCTTGTGAGCCTTTACATATTCAATGGAATGCTTCTAATAACAGTATAAAAGCCATAAATACGACAGCGAAAGACCTGAAAGGGGCAATGGCTAAAGCAACAATTTACGATCTGAATGGAAAAGAGGTTTCTGCATATGGGCAGGCGAAGCAGATTGACGTGGCGGCCAGTAATAGGACAGAAGCTTTCACACTGAACTTTAATCCGTTCAATCTGGCTTTCGGAAGGAATGCAGTGGCTTCTTCTTCAACGGGTGATTCCAAAAAGGCTTCATTGGCTACGGATGGAGGTACAGGAAGCCGTTGGGAAAGTGAATATAGTGATCCTCAATGGATATATGTTGATCTTGGTAAGGAGGAGAAAGTAGAAAATGTGACATTGAAATGGGAAGTGGCTTGTGCTAAAGAATATGAGTTACAGGTGTCGAAAGATGCAAAGAATTGGAAAACGGTCTATACCAATAAGGCTGGAAAAGGTGGTACGGAACAAATTCGTTTAGAACCGGTGACCGCTCGTTATGTGAAACTGGTGGGTATTAGTCGTGCTACACAATTCGGGTATTCATTATTTGAGTTTGAAGTCTATGGTGAAAAGCCTGCAGGAATAGAAGAACTGACACCTTTGCATTTTATCAAGTTGGAACTGACTGACGCTGGAGGTAATCTGCTTTCCGAAAATTTCTATTGGAGAAATGGCGTGAGAGATCTCGATTATACCTTGTTGAATACGCTGCCGGAGGCAGAATTATCCTGCCGGTTGGTAGATAAGTCGGAACTGTCTAATGGAAAGGTAAAAATAGCCTTGAAGAATAATGCTGAAACAGTAGCATTTGCCAATCGTATGAGGCTTGTTAACAAGTCTACGCAGAAACGTATACTTCCTGTTATTATGTCTGATAATTATGTTACTTTGATGCCCGGTGAAGAGAAGATTATTAGTGTAGAGGCAGAACCCGAATTGCTGAAAGGGGACGTTAGTGTGTTGCTGAAACAGTATGGGAAGGCGGAGAAGAATAAATTGGATATAATGTTCTGATAATTATAGTTCGGTATGATTCAAAAAAGGTATCAGATGGTGATTCATGAAATAAATAGAAAGATATTTCTATTACTGTGTTTGGCTTATGCGAGTATTAGTAGTTTGCAGGCACAGTCGGCAATTCCTCCATTCAAGAAAGGGGAGCGCGTAGTGTTTACAGGAAATAGCATCACTCATGGCGGACATTATCATTCGTTTATCTGGTTGTATTACATGACTCGTTTTCCGGATAAACCGATCACTATCATGAATGCTGGTATTGGCGGCGAGAGTGCATGGGATATTAAAGACCGGCTGGACGATGATGTATTCGGCAGACGTCCAACTTACGTGACCCTTACTTTCGGTATGAATGATACCGGTTATGATATTTACATGAAAGACAATGCAAACGAACTGTCAGGACAACAGATTGCAAAGTCGTTGGATAGCTTTCGGGAAATAGAAAAACGGCTGCTGGCTAAGAATAAAATAACCAAAGTATTGATAGGTGGTTCTCCTTATGATGAAACCTCAAAGTTCAATAATTTCATTCTGCATCAGAAGAATAACGCCATTCTGAAAATCATAGATGCCCAACGCACGTCAGCCAAAAAGAATGGATGGGGTTTTGTAGATTTCAACCAACCGATGTGTGAAATCAGTCTAAGAGAACAGAAGAAAGATTCGACATTTACTTTTTGCCGGATAGATCGGATTCATCCGGATAATGATGGCCAGATGGTGATGGCTTATTTGTTCTTGAAAGCGCAAGGGCTGGCAGGATATAAAGTGTCGGATTTTTCCATTGATGCACAGCAGTCGAATGTTGTAACCCACCAAAACTGTAAAATCTCCCGATTAAAGAAGAAAGAAGGCGAACTGGCTTTTGACTATCTGGCCAATGCGCTTCCTTATCCTTTGGATTCTATTCCGCGGCATGGCTGGGGAAACAAGAGATCTCAACGTGATGCCATGCAGTTAATCCCGTTTATGGAGGAATTTAATCAGGAATACTTTCAGGTAATCAACCTGGAGAAAGGGAGGTATCGGTTGACTATAGATGGTCAGTTTATAGATGATATTTCATCCGAACGATTGGCAGATGGGATTAATCTGGCGGACTATCCGACTACTCCCCAATATCAGCAGGCTATGACAATTATGTACCTGAATGAAGAGCGGTTTGAAATAGAGAAACGGTTCAGAGAATATTTGTGGACAGAATATTCTTTCTTGAAAAAGGAGGGATTATTGTTTGCCGATAATCAGAAAGCTATTGATAAACTTCAGGAATACTTGCCAAAAGATTTTTTTCTTAGAGCAAGCTATGACTGGTATGTCAAAGCAATGCATCCTGAAATACGTAAGGTATGGAGTGATTATATGAATTCTATTGTTGAAACAATTTATAGAATAAATAAACCGGTTACTCATCAGGTGAGACTGGTTAGAATGAAATAATGATGTGTGTCAGCATCATCTTATTGGGTATGAACGAAGGAATACAAATGGATTACATTGAAATATATAACTGATATGTTATGAGGAATATACGCTTGTTGTTTGTAGGATTAATAGGATGCTTTGGCTGTATGCCAGCATTTATGTATGGTAAGACAAAAGAAGCGCCTTTCATACTGACAGAAATGAAGTGTGAGAATCTGGTGAATCCTTTGGGGATTGATAATACTACTCCTCATTTCAGTTGGAAGCTGAAAGGTGATGGATTGAAAGGTAGACAAGCTTACTATGAGATACAAGTGGCTTCGGACAGTATTCTTCTGATACAAGATAAAGCCGATTTATGGAATACCGGAAAATTGAAATCCGATGCTTCGGTAATGGTGCCTTATCAAGGTGCTTCTTTGTCTTCCCGCTCATTATGTTATTGGAGAGTTCGTGCATGGGATTCCCAAAAACAGGCTTCGGCCTGGAGCCCGGTAGCCCGTTTTGCCGTTGGTATTTTGGATAAATCACAAATGCATGGCGAATATATAGGATCATCTGTTGAGGGAGGAAAGGTCTGTGCTCCTATTCTTCGTAAGAAAGTAAATGCAACAAAAGGGGAAACCACTTTTTTGCATGTGAATACATTGGGATATCATGAGGTTTATATCAATGGAGAAAAAGTTGGCGAGGATGTGCTGACACCTGCTGTATCTCATCTGACTAAGCGTTCATTGATCGTCACTTATGATGTAACTCCCTACTTGCAAGAGGGAGAAAACGACTTATTGATCTGGATTGGACAGGGATGGTATAAAAGTACTACTTTCGGAGCAGCTTACGACGGACCATTGGTGAAAGCGGAACTGAATGTTTTACGAAATGGAAAATGGGAAGTACTGACAAAAACAGATAGTTCATGGTGTGGGCGCGAAAGTGGTTATTCAGATACAGGGACTTGGCAGGCATTGCAATTCGCTGGTGAAAGAGTGGATGGAAGAATTTTGCCGACAGATCTTTCTTCACAAGCATTGAACAAGATGAAATGGGCTCCGGTAGTAACGGTGAAAGTCCCCGATCATATTGCTTCACCCCAAATGTGTGAGGTCAATAAAATCTATCAGAAACTACAACCTGTTTCTATAAAGCAATTGAATGAAGACACTTGGCTGGTAGATATGGGACGGGTACAAACCGGATGGTTTGAAATGTATATGCCTACATTGCCTGTAGGTCATGAAATAACAATGGAATATAGTGATAATCTGACTAAAGACGGAGAATTTGACAAACAGGGTGAAAGTGATATTTATATATCCGGTGGACGGAATGGAGAATGCTTTAGAAATAAATTCAATCATCATGCTTATCGGTATGTGCGTATTTCCAATCTTCCTGTAAAGCCGGAAAGAGAATGGATGAAATCGCTCCAGATTCACGGAGGTTATCAGCAAGCGGCCACTTTCGAATGTTCGGATGCCGATTTGAATGCCATTCATAATATGATTCAGTATACAATGAAATGTCTCACCTTTAGTGGATATATGGTAGACTGTCCTCATCTGGAACGTGCCGGTTATGGTGGTGATGGAAACTCTTCAACGATGTCTTTGCAAACCATGTATGATGTAGCTCCGACTTTTGAAAACTGGATACAGACATGGGGAGATTCCATGCGTGAGGGAGGTAGTTTGCCACACGTAGGTCCTAATCCTGGTGCAGGTGGCGGCGGTCCTTATTGGTGTGGATTCTTTGTGTTGGCTCCTTGGAGAACTTATGTCAACTACAATGATCCGCGACTGATTGAGAAATATTATTCTCAAATGAAAGAGTGGTTCAAATATGTTGATAAATATACTGTCGACGGTTTATTGAAACGCTGGCCTGATACGAAATATCGCGACTGGTATCTTGGCGACTGGCTGGCACCGATGGGAGTGGATGCGGGTGCTCAATCTTCTGTGGATTTGGTAAGTAACTGTTTTATCAGTGAATGTCTGGGTGCTATGAATAAAGTAGCTTTAGTGTTGGGTAAGAAAGAAGAAGCCGAAGAATTTGCAACCCGTAAAGAAAAGCTTAATAAACTGATACATCAGACTTTCTATCGTCCGAGTGAGGGTATCTATTCCACAGGTTCGCAGTTGGATATGTGTTATCCTATGTTGGTAGGCGTTGTCCCCGATGCTTTATACAATACGGTAAGAGAGAATATGATGGCTATCACTGAAGAAAAACATAAAGGACATATAGCAGTCGGCCTTGTTGGAGTACCCATTTTGACAGAATGGGCTGTTCAGAATAAAAAAGCGGATTTCTTCTATCAGATATTGAAAAAGCGTGATTATCCCGGATATCTATATATGATTGATAATGGAGCTACAGCAACCTGGGAATATTGGAGTGGCGAACGTAGCCGGGTGCATAATTGTTACAATGGCATCGGCACCTGGTTCTATCAAACTGTAGGAGGAATACGTCCTGATGAGGCTGCTCCGGGATATCGTCATGTCTATATTGATCCTCAAATTCCGAACGGGGTCACTTGGGCTAAAACTACGAAAGAGTCACCTTATGGTACTATTATTGTCAATTGGGAATTGAAAAATAGGCTGCTGAATCTTCAAGTTTCAGTTCCTTCCGGAACTACTGCCACTGTTTGCATACCCGATGCTGCTGTTTCGTGCAAGATGAATAAGAAGAAAGTTAGCGTTGAAAAGAAAACAATTGCCGTGGAAGAAGGTAACTATGATTTTGTGTTTGATTTGAATCATTAATAGTCATTCTCCCATAGGTATTATGCTTTTTAAAGGTAAGGAGAAAAGTAAGTTTCACTTAATGAAGAGTTGGTATGAAAATCCCGTTGATTTGAATTACTATATAATAATTTAAAGAGTTAAAAATGAGAAAGAAGTGGTCATTATTGCATGTAACAGCCTTGATCTTTATTACGCAAGTAACGTGGGCAGGTGATGTAAAAACAGAAAAAGTAACTTTAGTGGGGGAGAGAATAGTCGAATTTATACCCGAAAAATATGATGTAGCTCGAACCCCCTCTCTAATTCTATCTAATGAGCCGGTAAAACAGGGAGAAATACCGGCAGACTGGACATTGATCCCTCGTTTTACAACAGTGGACGGTAAAGCTAATGCTTCATTGGATGTTCCTGCCGGAACAAGCTTGTATGGGGGTGGAGAAGTAACGGGACCGCTATTGCGTAATGGACAAAAGACAAAGATGTGGAATACCGATAATGGTATGTATCGAGTGGATGGTGGGGCACGTTTATATCAAACCCATCCATGGGTATTGGGTGTTCGTCCGGATGGAACAGCTTTTGGCGTTTTGTTCGATAGCTTTTGCAAAGCAGAATTGGTAACCAACTCGGATAAAATAGAATTTAAAACAGAAGGTGCACCTTTCCGTACGTACATTATAGATCGTGAGTCGCCACAGGCAGTATTGAAGGGACTTGCAGAATTGACAGGAACTATAAGTATGCCTCCCAGGTGGGCGATAGGATATCACCAATCTCGTTTCTCGTATGTGCCAGAGGCTAGAGTAAAAGATATAGCAGATACCTTTCGGAAAAAGAAAATTCCATGTGATGTGATATGGTTTGATATCAATTATATGGATGAATTTCGCGTATTTACAATTAACGATAAAGATTTTCCCGATCCGAAGCGTATGAACAATTACCTACACGATCAAGGTTTTCATTCGGTATTTATGATTGATCCCGGGGTGAAAGTAGATGAAAACTATTTTGTTTATAAAACCGGGAAAGAGCAGGATGTTTTTGTCCGTGACATTTATCGTAATGAGTTTCATGGAAAAGTATGGCCAGGTGATTGTGCTTTTCCTGATTTTACCCGCCCGGAAACACGTTCTTGGTGGGCAGGACTTTATAAAGACTTTATGGCTAATGGTATAGACGGCATTTGGAATGATATGAATGAACCATCTGTATTTGACGGCCCCGGTGGATCAATGCCTGAAAGTAATATTCATTTGGGTGGAGGTAATTTGCCGACAGGTAATCATTTGATGTATCATAATGCTTATGGACGATTGATGGTGGAAGCCTCTCGTGATGGTATGATGGCTGCGAATCCGGATAAACGCCCGTTTCTTCTTTCCCGTTCCAATATTATTGGTGGACAGCGTTATGCAGCTATGTGGACAGGTGACAATGAGGCAACTTATGAACATATGAAACTTTCTGTTCCGATGTCTATTACATTAGGCCTATCCGGACAACCTTTCAATGGTCCTGATATCGGTGGATTTGCAGGCAATACAACTTCTGATTTGTGGGGGAATTGGTTAGGATTTGGTGCATTTTTCCCTTTTTCCAGAGGACACGCTTCCTGTGATACGAATAACAAAGAGCCGTGGGCATTTGGTAAAGAACTTGAAAAAGAATCACGCATGGCATTGGAACGCCGTTATCGGCTGATACCTTATCTTTATACAGCTTTCTATGCAGCTCATACTGATGGCCAACCTATCATGGCTCCTGTATTTTTTGCGGATCCAAAAGATCAGACTTTGCGCTCGGAGGAACAGGCTTTTATGCTGGGAACAGACATATTAGTAATTCCTGCATTTGCAAAGAATCCCTCTTTACCAAAAGGTATTTGGGAGGAATTGTCTTTGATAAAAGGAGATACAAAGGGTAAATATCAGGCTAAGCTAAAAGTCAGGGGAGGAGCTATTGTTCCTGTTGGAAAGGTGATTCAGAATGTAAATGAAAACTCATTTGACCCTTTAACTTTAGTTGTTTGTCTCGATAAAGACGGTAAAGCGGAAGGTTCTCTGTATTGGGACAAAGGAGATGGATGGGAGTTTCAAAAAGGAAATTATAAACAACTGACCTTTAAAGCAGAGTTAGCAGGAGCGCATAATCTTATTGTAAAAATGACAGACAGCAAAGGAGAAGAACAATTTGATTGTGGAATGATCAAAGTGGAAGTATTACATAACGGTCGTGTCTATAAATCTTCTGGCGATATGGCTAAAGGTATTACTGTGAATTTATAAAGGAAGAAAGAATTAAAAAGATTAGTTTATTTCATCATCTCTTTTGTATTGTGAGGTTCAGCTATGATAAGGAAATAGTTGAACCTCATTTTTTAAGTCCCTAAATGACTCATTCATAAATATCGCTCTCTCTAATAAATAGTTTTATGGATATTCACAGATTTCATCTTTAGTGGTGCAGGAATGAACTAAATCGTCTGTTTTATAGTAAATGATTCCTATAGGTTTTCCCCTAATGAAACAATAAATTCTTCCACATGATAAAAAAAGTATGCAGTCAATATAAAAATCAACGCATTGAATAAGAGAAATACTTCAAAGAGAAAGAGTGCTTTTGTTACTAGTATAAATGCTTATTGAATTTATTCATAACGGTACGGATTTAAGCAAAACCCTCTGATTTAGCTTTGGGTAATACATTGTGATTTGTACTCCTTTTATTGTCAATCTGTCAGGATGGTATCCAAGTGTTTGAATATCAGTTTTATATATCCTGACAATAGATGCTGACAATAGGCTGATAATAAAATATATATATTCCTATTGTCAACCTTGATTTCTTATCAAGTAGCTTATTGTGAGGTTAATAAAGTGAGACTTTATAATGAGAGATGCCGGTACGGTTGCGTTGAGAAGCCTGTATAGTTACGCTGAGATATCGGTATTGTTCCATTAAAGTGTCGACATTGCTAACTTCCCACGGCCGTGACGAGATCTTCCCACGGCCGTGGTAGGAACTCTTCACGGCTGTGGGAAGAAGCTACCACGTCCGTGGTGAATTAACTATATCGGCATCCTGATCGACAAATAGTTACTGTATGATGGAAGTATAACGGTTGTATAACGATTGTTTAATGGGGATTTGTCACAAAAGCTAAGTAGAACCGGATGGATAAGCTTACTATCGGAGTGATGTGAATACAATCAGTGATGTTGTTATTGTTCATTTCTGCACCGGTTAAAGGTGAAACTTCTAAAAGCTCCTTTTTGAATATACACAGGAGAAAGGGTGAAGTGGAGGCACATTGACATAGGCAGGAAGAAGTAAAAAAAGGGATGCATTACATGAATGCATCCCTTTTTATCAATACTGCTATGAGAAATTTATCGTTTTATTAAAATGTAAGTTGTACTCCTAAGTTAAACACGCGTTGATTCATGTATGCATCACCGGCGGAGTTGGACTTGATTTCCGGGTCTTGTTGATACTTATCAAAACTTGTCCATGTGAACATGTTGTAAGCATTGAGGTAGACACGGAGGTTTGTAAGCCACGAAGGCAATACTTTCGTAGGCACTTGATAGGAGACGTCGATAGTCTTCAAGCGGATGTACCAGGCATCAATCAACCAAAAATCGGACATATATGCTGCTGCGCTGTTTACAGTCGACGGATTGCTTGTTAAGCGCGGAAATTCGATGGCTTCACCGTTCAGGTAGCGTTCCAGTGTCCAACGTTTCTGGTGTAGGGGTTGGAATTGACTCTTGAAAGGTTCGATGCCTGTGCCGTTTACCGAGAAACTGTAGTTGAAAGAACCTTGGAAGAGTACGCTTACTGACAATCCTTTCCACGAACCACCGATTGTCCATCCCAGTGTGGTGTTGGGTAAGTTTGGCTTACCAATAGCTCCCTTGTCAAAGTCGTTGATAACACCGTCACCGTTCAAATCTTTGTATTTCAAGTCGCCGGCTTGGATAGGCACGTCGGTATTGGGCACAGCCGGTGCATTTGCGGCTCCTGCATGAATCAAGTCCACTTCTTCAGGTGTATAATAACCGATCCAAGTGTATCCGAACGGTTGACCGATAGGGCGACCTGTTGCTGACAACCAATCGTATCTTTGTTGCGCTTCAGCATTAAATTCTACCTTATTTTTAGCATACGAGAAGACGAAGTTGGTGTTGAAGTTGAACTCGCCGAAACGGTCTTGGTAACCAATTTGTCCGTCGAAACCCATATTGCTGGTGCGTGCCACATTGATAGGTGAAGTTCCCACACCCAAAATTTGAGGTATGTCGTTACGCTTCACAAGCTGATTGTATCGTCTGTCATAGAACCAGTCGAAAGTGAGTGAGAAGCGGTCGAATGCATTAAAGTCGAGACCTATGTCAAACTTTTTGGCTTCTTCCCATGTCACACTGCTATTACCAAGGTCACCTTCCGTAATAGAAGTGGAAGTGACATCGCTTTGTCCGAAATTATAGGCGTTATCCGTTGCTGTATATATCTGGTTGTAAAGGTAGCGATTACCCATAGCTACGTCCGAACCTACAATACCATACGAAGCTCTGATTTTTAATAGTTGGATGAAAGAAATGTTATCCTTGAAGAACGATTCTTCGGAGATACGCCAACCCACACCAACAGCAGGGAATATTCCGTAGCGGTGTCCTTCGGCAAAACGGTCGGTACCATTGTATGCAACATTGAAGTCGATCAGGTATTTATCTTTATACTTGTAACCTATGGTAGCGGTAAGTCCCTGAAAGTTTTCGGGAATCTTTTGTCCCGTATCGTTTGGATCTTTTTCTACGGTACGGCTTTGGCGGCTATACAGTAGCGTGGCACTAACGTCGTGTATTTCATTGAATACGCGTACATAGTTGATGGAGGCCTGAACATCCAGATTTTTCACAGCCTGATTGGTTCCAGCCGTCAGAGCATACTGTGAATAAGCATATTTACGGTTGGGGTTGATGTTGTACTGATCCGTAGTAGGATCATAGTGGTAGGTAGGATATGCATCTTTTCCCCGGTTTACCTTGCGGAAGACTTCGTCGATAGTAGAATAAGCTATACGTGCATTGGCCGACAATCCTTTGGTAAGCCAATCCATCTTCCAGTTCACACCGTAGAGAATGTTGTTATCGTTACGGCGTGTACGCGTGTAACCTTCGTTAGCCAAACGTGCATTCAATGTAGGTCCATAACCGTCTACATCTGAAAGGTAAGCATACGATCCGTCCGGATTGAGTACCGGTGCCGAATAGGGGTGCATGGCGGTAAAATTGTAAATCTCACCTGTAGCATTCAGACTACTCGGTTCGTTGATATTCATGAAGCGCGAACTGAAGTCCAGACGCATAGTCAGATTATCAGTAACTGTAAAGTCCAAGTTGGTACGGTAATCAAAACGGCGGTAAAAATAGCCAGTATTCACATCGTCATCTGCTTTAGCAAAGTTACGAACCAAACCGCCTTGTGAGAAATAACCACCGGAAACAAAGTATTTCAAACGTTTGGTACCACCCGATACGTCGACATTGATGTTCGACTGCATAGCCGACTCCTTGAACACTTCGTCGTACCAGTTTACATTAGGATGTCCGTATGGGTCGGAACCGTCTTTAAACAGTTCCAAATCATGTTGTGTAAACATTTTTGTCAAACCATCGTTAGTACGTGCCTCGTTAACTAACAGGGCGGTGTTGTATGAGTCTAAGAAGTTGGGTTTACGGACAGGTATCTGGCCACCAGCTTCTGCACGTACATGGATCACAGGTTTTCCTTCTTCACCGCGACGTGTCTTGACAACCAACACACCGTTAGCCCCCTTGATACCATAAATAGCAGTAGTGGATGCATCTTTCAATATAGATATGCTTTCAATCTCATTGACATTGATTTGCGACAACTGTTCGTAACTGTATTCCACATCATCAACCATAATAAGCGGTTTGTTACCGTCCTCATTCAAGGAGCTGACACCACGGATAAAGAAGTCGGAAGCATCTTTTCCCGGCTGACCGGAACGTTGTTGACTGAAGAAGCCGGGCAGTTTACCCGATAATGTATTCTGTAAGCTACTTGTAGGAACTCTACGCAATTCGTTGGCTTGAATACCGCTTACGGCACCGGTCAGAGTGATACGTTTTGCACTACCGCGACCTGTGATAACAACTTCGTTCAGGTTGTTGGCTTCGGAAACCCTCAATGCGATATTCAGTGTATGTTGCTTCGTTATTGCTACTTCCTGATTTTGATAGCCTACAAACGAGAATACCAATGTTTCGCCGCGTTTCACTTCCAGCGAATATTTTCCATCTATATCGGTGATAGTACCTCTTCCGGCTCCCTTTACCAGAATACCCGCTCCGATAAGCGGTTCGTTGCTTTCCCCATCAATAATGGTACCGCTTATCGTAAACGATTGGGAGTATGCCTGTACAATGCAGAGGAGGCACAAGAATGTTATAATTACTCTTTTCATAAGATATTACCAATTAGGGTTTTGAACCATATTCTTATTTTTTATTACTTCCGAATAAGGAATCGGATAGAAATAACGTTTATTGTCCCATTGTACATTGAGCACAGCTTGCGGAATGTAGGTCGTGGAAGTCTGTGATTTAGTGATGTACATTCCTTGAATAGGTTGTGCATAGACCTGTTCGGCAAGTCGCCAACGACGAATGTCCCAATAGCGATGCTCTTCAAAAGCCAATTCGATGCGGCGTTCATTCTGAATCACTTTACGCATTTCTGCTTGCGTTAAATTATGTGTCAACTTATCGGTTGTTAATCCATACAGATTATTATCACCGGCTTCGATACCTGCACGTCTACGCAGGGCGATGATAGCATCGTACACAGCTTGCGAAGGAGTAGACAAATATTCGTTTTCAGCTTCGGCAAAGTTCAGAAGTATTTCGGCGTAACGGAACATCACCCAGTTGTGTTGTGTGTCTTGATATTCGTTGGCTGCTTCAAAATCACCCATAAACTTACGCATGTAATAACTCGTGAGTGAGTATGACGAACCAAGAGGATTATTGGCTCCACCCTGCCATGTTTCCATCGTAGAGTTCACCCATGACGAACCATTGTGTATAATGGTATATTCCAAACGTGGATCACGTTGTGCGTAAGGAAGCTGTTCATTGTATTCATATTTACCTTCCTTGATGAAGTGACCGTCTTTCATAAGGAACGCATCAACTAAATTCTGCGTGGGATTGGTGCGGCCATTTCCTTGTTTGGCACCGCTAAGTCCCAATGGACCGTTAGCTGTTTCCACCGTCTTATCCATTGCGTTTTCACGGAAGAAGATAACTTCTTTATGTTCGTTTGAATACCAATTGGTAAATATATTCTTGAAATTATCGTCAAGTCCCATGATAGCTCCGTCACCCGTTCCGTACGTGTTAATAAAGTTGCGGGCGGCATCGGCTGCTATTTTCCAACGTTCGCGATCATAAGAGGCATATCCTATCAACTCGTTACCAGGTTCAATGGGCTTTTCGTTGAATAACGGACTTGCTGCGTAGAGCAATACACGAATCTTTAGCGCCTGGGCAGCTTGTGTGTTTACTACGTGTGCGCTAGCGGCGGCGTCAGGTAGTGGCAGCGAACGAAGGTCATCCTTGATATCGTCAAGCTCACTTACAATATACTTGATACATTGCTCGAACGTGCTACGTGGTAATTCGATGTTTTCGTTCAATTCGTACACTTTATCACCGATAATGGGTACTCCACCGTAGCGCTTCACCAATTCAAAATAGAAGTAAGCACGCAGGAACCGGGCTTCGGCTTTCATAGAATCATTGAGCCTGCGTGTATTACCGAGTGCATCAGTGTAAGTAGTGTTGAAAGGTACTACATCAATTCCACTCAACAGAATATTCACGCGGCGAATCACCAAATAAGGGTCGCTCCAAATCATATCCGAGTTAATAAGATTAGAGGCACTGTAACGTCCGATGGCCAGTTTGTATACATCAGACTCGGACGAATAGACAGAGAGCGCATCATCGGAAGCGGCATCCAAGTAGTCACCATTTACACCGTTGTGTCCATTGCGCATGTAATAGTAGATGCGGTTGAGATACTTACGTACGACAGTTCCGTTGGAATCGGTCTTCGAGAAGAGATAATCTTCTGTAAACATATCTACAGGCGTACTCTCATAACTATCTGTACATGCGGCAGCACTCAATAACAGCATAAATGCTCCTACTGCCCATGTGCCATATTTATTTTGTTTCATATCCATCGTTTTTATTAGAAGTTAAGATTGATTCCAGTCGTAATGGTGCGTTGTAACGGATAGCTGGTGAAGGTAACTTCAGGGTCTTGCAAGCGGGTACGTGACCATGTGAGTAAATTTTGTCCCTGTACAAATATCTTTACGCGCAGTCCGCCTAAGTAATTACGGCAGAAGTTTTCGGGTAGTTTGTACGATACGGTGGCGTTCTTGAGACGAATATAGTTTCCGTTCTGTACAAAGAGTGAAGAGTTCCAGTTGTTTCCGTAGTTGTACATATTGCCTCCGGCAGTCAGTCTCGGATACGTAGCAGTTTCAGCTGTTTCGGGTGTCCAACGATTCAGTAGATTGGTGTAAGCTTGTCCGTAGCTTTGTCCGATCACTTGGAATCCTTCGAGTAATGTGCGGTCGCTATTATATAAATCGCGGTTGTAAGCACCTTGGATAAGTGCTGTAACTTCCAGCCCTTTCCATTCAAAGCCTAAGTCAATACCAAAATAGCAAGTCGGTTTATCGCCACCAATCACAGTACGGTCGAATTCGTTGATTTCGCCGTCACCGTTCATGTCTTTGTATTTCACGTCACCGGCTTGAATATTGTTGAAGCCGTTCATTACGGGATATCCATCGGCTATATCTTTAGCTGTGAGGAATCCGGTAGCCACTAATCCGTAGATGGCACCGGTGGGTTGACCTGTTGCTCTCAGATAGTCGTAAGGTACGTATTGCTCGTCCATGAACAACCGTTTATTCTGTTCCATACTCCAGTTGGCAGATACATAATAGTTCACTTTACCAATGTGGTCTTGCCAGCTAAGTTGTGTTTCCAATCCGTAGTAACGTGTTTTTCCGATATTTTCTGCCGGATAAGCAATGCCTAGCAATTGGATGCTCTTACCACGTGATTGCAATATATCGTAGTAGTAGTCATTGTAATAGTCGGCCGAGAAGGTCAACCGGTTCTTTAATAAGGTTAAATCTAAACCTACATTGACTTTCCTTCCTTTTTCCCATGTCAGTAGGGTATTTGCCAATGGGGATATTTCCGATACTGAACCTCCGTTGCTCATGGATGTACCATTGCTATACCAGAATCCGCCATCTTCATTGTATCTCTTTAAGTAGCTGAAGTATCCGGCATTGTCGATTCCGTTTCCTGTATGACCGTATGTGGCGCGTAACTTGAGTTGGTCTATCTTTGATGCCTCCATAAACTTCTCTTTGCTGATATCCCAACCTAGGCCTACTGCCCAGAATGTTCCCCAGCGACGTCCATTGTCATAGCGGTTGTAATAACTTTCCGTTACGGCTGCTTGCGCGAAGTATTTGTTATCGTAATTGTATTCAACTTTCTGTCCGATGTTTGACGGAATCATAGGCAGGTCGTAGTTGTTGAGTATAGTACGTGTATCGCCCCAGAGCGAAGCTTTCACACCGTGCATACCAAATTGACGTTCCCAATCTACATACATTTTGCCATACATATATTGGTATGTCGATACCGAACGGTAACTGTTGGTTTGTGAACTCACATCTCCATACTTGTCATAAGCTTCGTTGCCTTGTTGGGTTATGCTGTATTGAAATACTTGTGCCTGTTTGGTGCGAACGATGGCATTGCGCACTTGTGATGAGATGTTTCCCGTTGCACCAACGGAAAGTCCTTTCACCAATTTGTCGAAGTCATATTTCAAATTAATAGTTCCTACGACATCGCGGGTATTGCTTGATATATATCCCGAACCAGTGGTCTGTGCATAGAGATTTTGTGTATACGAAGCGTTACCACCATACGTTCCGTTGGGATTTAAGACGGGATAAGCATTGTTGGGAGTCTGCCATACGTTGCTCAAAAGGTCGCTGTATCCTGTCCCCGAAATACCTCCGGGTTGGTTCCCCTCTTCTATACGTCCCATCAAGGACATACTTACCTTAAATTCATCTGTCACGTTGATGTTTACCTTCGATGTGATGAGATATCGGTTGTACTTGAAATTAGTATTGTAGCTGTTAGCATCGTTTGTCTTGAACAATCCATTTTCGCTGTAATATCCCAAACTGACAAAGTATTGGGCTACCCGTCCGCCACCTGTTACATTCAGGTTATAGGCTTGCGACGTAGTAGAATTGTTCATAATGGCATCTTTCCAATTTACGTCGGGATGCAAATAAGGGGAAGTTCCATTGCGATAGGCTTCAAAATCATCATACGTATAGAGTGGTGACTTGCCATCATTAAGCAATGCTTCGTTGAGCAAATAAGCATATTGATAAGCCGAAAGTGGATTTGGACCGGATTTCAATGCACTGGATATACCAAACTTTCCGGTGAGTGAGAGATGGAAACCGCCTTTTGCATCAGGATTTTTGGTAGTGATAATCAATGCACCACGTGAACTGCGCATTCCTAAAAACATATTGGAAAGAGCATCTTTTTGAATGGTAACCGATTCAATGGCTTCGGGATCTATGGAATACAGGTCACGTTCCACCCCGTCGACAATGGCTACAGGCGACTGTCCGCGTGCTGAAATGAGAAATTCCGAATTATCTCCGTAGATACCTCCACCTACATTAGGAATGGCTCCTACTATATCGGATTTGGTATTGGCATCAGTCCGTAACAGTTGCATGCCACGGAAAGGTGATACATTAAGACCTTTCAATCGTCCTTGCAATCCGGTAAGGATGGTAGCCGACTGATATTTTACCAAGTCGTTGGTATAAACCGTCGAAGATGCTCCTAGGGTATTACTTTTAGTGTGCGCCACACTGTCTGCCGGTGCATCTTGTGCCTTTAGTGCGACGGCAGCTACACATAGTAGTCCCGTCGTTATCATTTTATACATATTCTGTTTCATTATCAGTAGAATATAGGGTTATCACTCGCAATAGAACGTATATATGAATGGTTCCTTCTGCGGTGGAATAGGTATGTTTAACATTACAAAGTCATCATCAGACTGCGTAATGGAGATAGAACCATCGGCATTGGTGAAGGCATATTCAATATTTACAAGCTCTGTTCCTTCAGGTACATTGAAGAACCCTTCCGGCCAAAATGTGATATTGTATGTTTTTGTATACTGATTCTCTCGTTTCATCAGGGTCTTGTCACTTTTCTCATTTACGGTATAACGGTGTCCGTCGCTACCTACCGCCGTTCCTTCAAAATAGATCTTATCGGCCTTGACAAGTGCATTATCCTCGTCCATGCCTCCTATAAAGCTAAAGGTAATAAAGTCATTTTGCAATGCTGTCAATGGGGTGGTTTTGTTGAAGTGTTCGCTACAGAAGTCCGTAACAAGTCCTTCACCTTCTACTACCTCAAAGCATCCGGCTTCTTCACATTTCTTTGCATCCGCGCTTGTACTGAAGTTATCGTCAGTACTGTTAATAAAGAATGATGGTTTGAAACGCAGGTTCTTGTTTCCTACGGGTACACGGACATAGATTGTAAAATGAATCTCCCCTGCAACGCCGTTATAGGGTTTTGTCCAATAGGCTGCCCATTCCATATCTTCCAGAATATTGGTACCTACACCGTATTCTTGCATGAGAGCGGCCGACCATGACAATCCTTGTTTATTGCTAGGCTGTTCGGTTGATGGTATAAGCGTCATGTTTTGCTCACCTATATTCGGATCAAATGTATCTTCTGTGTATGAAACTCTGGCATTTTGTGCCAGATTCCAACTTTTTGGAGCCAAGAAACCGAAAACAAGTCGTTTGTCATTGCGTGGGTCTCCTTCTACCTTAATGTGTCCATGCATTTTGAAAGTAGCAGTCATTCCGGCCTTTGCATAGTTTACGGCTTTTCCGTCTATCATTTGGGTTATATCGACAGAATCGATAAAGAGGCAACTCATAACGACGAAAGTCATAAGTATAGTTGATAACGCTACGATGTGCCGTTTGCGTTGAAGCAAGCTGATTAATTTCTTTTTCATAAAGCGTTATGATTTTTAGTTTTCTGATATTTTCTTGAATACATAAGTGTAGGTATTCGAACCGCACCCAGGACTATGAGTAATCACGATGTTACGTTCGCCATTGGTAATGGGGAATAGGATATCGGTACTAGCCTGCTCTGTGGTTCCATCCTCTGTGAAATAGAGGCGAAAAGGATAATAGATATCGTCAACTTTCCACGTGCCATTGTGGCGTACCACAAAAGGCAAATAGTTTTCAATTGTGTACTTACCATCTTTCTTCAGGTCGATTTGGAATTGGCTGAAGTCCATGGTTTCGGTAATATCATTACTGTTGCGGCTCACTGTGGTGAGTTGCCACGTGCCTGATATGTCTTTGACCTGCTCCGTATTTTTGTCAGGATCAGCAGGAGCAGAGAACGTATCACACGATGTCACAAGCAGAGTAGTCAGCAAGGCTATTGCCGCTAAATGTATGCTATGTTTCATATTTTGGGTATTTTATTAGTTGTAATAGGGATTCTGTAGCAAATCTTTCGACTTCACCGTTTCATTGTAAGGAATTGGGAAAAAGTACATAGCCGGACGCCATACATGCGTGCGTACATCAAATTCTTTCCAGGTCTTTGTTCCGTCAGTGGCGCGAGTGATTTCAATGCCATGCATGGTTTTACTTTCAGTTTGCGGAGCAATCATCCAGCGGCGTACATCAAAGAAGCGATGCCCTTCAAAAGCAAATTCAAGGCGGCGTTCTTCCTGAATGGCTTGGCGCATCTGTTTTTGCGTCATGTCCTTTTCAAGTCCATACATACCATCTGCACCGGGCTCGATGCCGGCACGCTTGCGAATGAGTTTTAATATAGGATAGCAACCAAGTTGTTGTCCGCCTAGCGTTTCTTCGAAATCGGGACCATGATATTCATTGGCTGCTTCAGCATACATCAGTAAGATGTCGGCGTAACGTATCAGTGGATCGTTGTGACGGCTTGGGTTCCATGTACTACCTTTACATAAACGATCACATCCCTTGCGTACATAGAAACCGGTGGCAGTGCCTTGGTATACGGCATCGCTTGTCTGCCCTACGCCAATCCATGTGTTAACAACTGTGGTAGCACTGTAAGTATCGTCGGCAGGGACCAAAGCACCGTCATAAATAACAGTATTGTTGAAACGTGGGTCGCGATTTTTGGCGGGATTCAAAGGATCGAATGTATACTGGCTATTGTCAATGGGTTTACCGTCAACCATAGGGAAAGCATCTGCCAAGTCTTTATATATGTATCCGCCGTGGCGTGTTCCGGAGTGACTGCCACTAGGTGGATAGTAAGCAGCTTCATGTCCGGACTCACGTTGATACTTACGGTCAAGGATGTTGCCTGCAAAGGCTCCGTTATTGTTTTTACCATCATCATCGGTCAGATTAGCATTTCGTGTATCACCGGCTTGGAATACGACGTAGAATCCAAAACCAGGTTCAACCTTTCCGTTCAAATCTTTACTTCTAATAAAGAGATTATAGCTTCCTAAGTTGATTACTGCGCGGGCAGCATCCATTGCCGTTTTCCAACGTTCTTTATCGTAAGATGAATAGCCTACTAATTCTTTGGTATCAGTAGGTGCGAAATCACTTCCATTAAATAAGGGACTGGCTGCATAGAGGCAGACACGGGCTTTAAGACCCAATGCTGCTGCCGATGAGGCACGACCGTTTTCTTGGCCTGTTCGTCTTACGGGAAGTACATTAAGTTGGACGATAGAGTCACATTGATGGGTCACATACTCTACACATTCCGCCCATGTATTGCGCGAGGTTTTCATAGTCGAAGTAGCATCATATACATTATTCCCAATAATTGGTACACCACCATAGTGTTTCATTAAAATAAAATAGTACCAGGCACGTAAGAAAAGAGCTTCAGATATGTATTGAGCTTTTCGACTCGACACCATCGGCGACCGGTCGATATTGGCAAGGAATACATTACACCTACGAATGTTGGTGTAGCATTTCGACCATGCATCATCACTTACCGTAACCGGATTAACAGTACCGGTAGCAAACATCATGTTTGTCCAAATGGTAGACGAAGGATAAAATTCAGCTTCGTCGCAAGCACTTTGTATACCACCACCATTGGCTAAAAGGTAGGTCCATCTGTTGTAGTTGATGTCGAACCCGATGTCGGTGTAGATTCCGGTCAGGAAATTGGCGGTATACGTACTATCTGCAAAAACGGTCTCACGATTCAAATCCGAAGTCTGGGTTTGATCAAGGAAACTGTCATTACAGGAGGCAGCGGTTCCTAAAAGTAGGAGTAGCAGCAATGATTTCATATACAATTTCATAGTAAAACTTATAAATTTAAAATTAAACAAATTAAAACCCAACAAGCCGAGACCCATTCACGACTTGAATTTGTATTAAGACGATTGACAAATTATACACCACTAAACACAATACTTTTTTTTCACGCATTAATGTCTAACAAAAAGATTTTTGTACGAAATAATATTAGGATGGTGGTAACTGAAAAATACATCTAAAGAAAAGATATCTTCGAATTAGTGGTTTTTGATTTCTGAATCGTCTTTACCCTATAAACTTAAAAAACTTAATAATCTTAAATATCTTAATTAACATGAAACCAATTCACCTTATTCTAAGTGTCGCACTCTTCGTTGGGGCATGTAGCGGTCAGCAAGAACCTTATTATGGCAATTCAGATGTGAAGATGCCTCAAATTGACTCTGAATGGAACCTCGAACTAATGCCTAATCGAGCAGGGCAATATTGGAAAGTGTTCGTCTATAAGGATTTGAAATACAATGCCCTTTTTACCCGGTCATTGGGCTGGAATGGAGGCGATGGAGTGTTTACTACCGGCTTGCCTGACGGGAATATCTTTTGGTCGTTCAATGATAGCTTCTATGGTGTAGTCAACGAAAATCGTACACGAGGCAATTCCAGTTTCCCGCGTAACAGTATCATGGTGCAAACACCTGGTGAGAAAGATGAAAACTTGGTCTGGTTAGCCGATTATGTACAGACGAGTGATCCTAATGCCGATAGATATTATCAGGTGCGTACTCACATTCGCCATCCGAAAGCTACACTTTCCGCAGAGAAAATACAAGCCGGAGAGATTGACCAGGATTATCTCTACTGGGCAGGAGATGCTACGATATATAATAATCAGATGCAAATGTTGTGGGGAGCTGTCGATAATACAGATCCAAATAATCTGATGCGCCGCTTCGGTACATGCTTGGCTACTTACAGTTTGGAAGGAAAGCCAGGAGATGCTACTTATATGAAACTTATCAGTCGTAACGATGATTTTAACGATCACTCATTAGGTTATGGTGATACCATGTGGGAAGACGAAGACGGGCACACTTATCTTTATACAACTTCTAATTACAAAGTGGCTGTAGCACGTACTGCCACCCACGACCTTGGTAGCCAGTGGGAATATTATGTAGTCGACCCGCAAGGAAATTTCTCGTGGACAACACAGTACCCTTCAACCCAAGATGCAGAATATTCAACGATTATCCCTTTAGAAAGTGGATGTTCCATGCCATGGGTATTTAAGAAAGGAGATACTTACTACATGATTGGACAATCCATTTGGTTCGGACGGGATGTGCTGATGTTCCGTAGTAAGCATCCTTACGGTCCGTTTGTCGACCAAAAGACTCTCTTTACACTGCCCGAATTTCTGGATAAGATTGGCGAACAGCGCTATCAGCATGTTTATATGGTAAATATTCATCCGGCTTTGTCACGTACAGGTGAGTTAGTATTCTCTACCAATACCGACTGTGCCAGCTTCTGGGATAACTTCAATACACCGGGTAGTGCAGACTTCTATCGTCCTTATTTCTACCGTGTATTTAATTGGGAGTCGTTGTATGATAATGACGCTCCACTCGACTGAAATATATCAAGACAATCTATTTGGGACGTCTGCTTTCTCCAAAAGTATAGCTTAAGTTTATAGATAACACCTGTTTCTATGTTTTTTTTATATTATTGTAGACTAAAAATAGTAAATATGATTAAGAATCTTGCAATCTCTCTGTTCTTTTTATTAGGGAGTGCTACGCTTTCAGCACAAGTGAATTTGCTCCCCATATTCTCTGATAACATGGTGTTGCAGCAACAAACACAAGCTCCTGTATGGGGTAAGTCTAAACCCAATAAGAAAGTAGAAATTACTACCTCATGGGATCAGAAGAAATATACTATTCAGGCTGATGCACAAGGGAATTGGAAGACTAAAGTAGATACTCCGGTCGCCGGAGGCCCATATACGATAACTATTTCTGACGGGAAACCAGTAAAGTTGAATAATGTGATGATTGGTGAAGTATGGGTATGTTCCGGCCAATCCAATATGGAAATGCAGGTAGAAGGTTGGGGTAAAGTGATGAACTATCAACAAGAGAAAGAGGAGGCGAACAACTATCCGAATATTCGTTTCTTGTTGGTAGAGAAAGCAACAAGTCCATTGCCAGTAAATGATATGAAAGCAGCAGGTAATGGTTGGCAGGTTTGCTCTTCAAAAAGTGTGGCAGACTTTTCGGCAGCCGGTTATTTTTTCGGGCGCGATTTGCATAAGTATCAAAATGTGCCAATCGGACTGATAGATACTTCCTGGGGAGGTACTTATATTGAAACATGGACGAGTAAAGAGGCTTTGGCAACCATGCCGGATATGCAGAAGAAACTGGAGGTACTGAAAGGACTTCCAATTTCATCCGAAGATCGTGAAAAGAAATTCCATTCAGATGTGGAAGACTGGAAGAAAGAGATTGAAAAGATTGACAAAGGATTTGTGGATGGCAGAGCTGTATGGACAGTCACAGACTTTGAAGACAGTGCATGGAAAACGATGAAAGTGCCGGGGCTGATGCAGGAGCAAGGCTTGAAAGGCTTTAATGGTATTGTTTGGTTTAGAAAAACAATAGATATTCCGGCAAAATGGGAAGGTAAAGAACTGACGTTGAATGTCGGAGTAATTGATGATAATGATTTCACCTATTTCAATGGCGTACAAGTGGGACACACCGAGGGGTGGATGGCTCCCAGAAGCTACAAAGTACCCAAAGAACTGGTAAAAGGTGGTAAGGCGGTGATTGCTGTGCGTGTGATGGACACAGGAGGTACGGGTGGTATAAATGGAAGTCCTGAAAGTATCTCACTCCATCGCTCTCAATCAGACGCTATACCATTGGCCGGTGATTGGAAATATCAGGTTTCTTTGAATATAAAAGATATTCCACAAATGCCTGTAAATACAGCTAATGAACCTAATATTCCCGGCTTCTTATTTAATGCGATGCTGAATCCGTTGATTCCCTATAGCATAAAGGGAGCCATTTGGTATCAGGGTGAGGCTAATACCGGACAAGCATATCTGTATCGTGAGTTGATGCCATTGATGATTACCGACTGGCGGAATCGTTGGGGAACTGATTTTCCATTTTATATGGTACAACTTGCCAGTTTCACAGCTCAACAAACCTCTCCGGTGGATGCAACCTGGGCTGAATTGAGAGAGGCTCAAACGCGAACATTGCATCTTGAAAATACAGGAATGGCTGTGACCATTGATATAGGTGATGCTTTTGATATTCATCCGAAAAATAAACAGGAAGTCGGCAGGCGTTTGGCATTGGCTGCGCGGGCACAGACTTATGGTGAGAAAATACCATATTCCGGTCCAATGTATGATACGTATCAGATGGAAGGTAATAAGATCCGTATTTATTTCAAACATACGGACGGTGGGTTGAAGACTGCAAATAACGAAATAATAAAAGGATTTACTATTGCCGGTGTCGATCATAAATTCCATTGGGCTGATGCTGTGATTGAGGGTAACACAATCGTAGTATCTTCGCCGGCAGTCGCTTTCCCGGTAGCAGTTAGATATGCATGGGCTGATAATCCGATCTGTAATTTGTATAATGGAGCCAATCTTCCGGCATCTCCATTCCGTACGGATGATTGGCCGGGAATCACTGCTGGCAATAAATGATTCATTCAATCTATCAGTAAAAATAGTACGTTACACATTAAAGAATAATCATGAGAAAACTAATTTATCTAGTAATCTTTCTTTTTATTTCCACTGGAATATACGCTCAAACGAAAGACTTGGTGCAATACGTCAATACGTTACAGGGCACTGATTCCCATTTTGGATTAAGTTATGGAAATACATATCCTACTACCGGTATGCCTTATGCCATGCACACATGGTCTGCACAAACCGGAAAGAATGGAGAGGGCTGGAAGTATCAGTATGCGGTAGATGCCATCAGAGGATTCTGCCAGTCACATCAATGCAGCCCGTGGATGAGTGATTATGCCGTATATTCCTTTATGCCGATGGTGGGAGAACTAGTCGTAAATCAGGATAAACGGGCGACGAAATTTAGTCATGACAATGAAATAGCCAAGCCGCATTATTATAAAGTAACATTGAATAATGGCATTACCACCGAAATGGCACCGACTACCCGCGGCGTGCATTTGCGTTTTTCCTATCCCTCTACTGGAGACGCCTATCTGGTGATAGACGGATATACGGATATGAGTGAAATCAAAATAGATCCCGCCAAGAGACAAATATCCGGTTGGGTGAATAACCAGCGTTTTGTAAATAATTCCAAGACATTCCGCAGTTATTTCGTTGTGCAATTCGATAAAGCATTTGAAGATTACGGCGTATGGGAAAATCAGAAAGATGAAATCTTCTCTAAAAAACAGGAGGGAGCAGGCAAAGGTTATGGTGCTTATATCAAGTTTAAAAAAGGCTCGAAAGTACAGGCTAAGGCAGCCTCTTCCTATATCAGTGCAGAACAGGCTGTGATTACTTTGAACGATGAACTGGGTAAAGACTCCAACCTGGAAACTACTAAAGCCCGTGGACAAAAAACATGGAATGAACTGCTGAACAGAATTCAGGTAGAGGGTGGAACAGAAGAACAAATGAAGACTTTTTATTCATGTCTGTTCCGTGCTAATCTTTTCTCACGTAAATTCTACGAACGTAAAGCGAACGGAGAACCTTATTATTACAGCCCTTACGATGGCAAAGTATATGACGGATATATGTATACCGATAATGGATTCTGGGATACTTTCCGTTCACAGTTCCCACTGACCAATATTCTTCATCCCACCATGCAGGGACGTTATATGAATGCTTTGCTTGCCGCACAGGAACAATGCGGTTGGCTGCCATCCTGGTCGGCTCCCGGAGAAACGGGAGGAATGTTGGGTAATCACTCCATCTCATTATTGGCAGACGCATGGGCAAAAGGCATCCGCACCTTCGACCCGGAAAAAGCTTTGAAAGCATACGCACACGAAGCGATGAACAAAGGTCCCTGGGGAGGAGCCAACGGACGCGGCTTCTGGAAAGAATATTTTGAACTGGGATATGTTCCTTATCCGGAATCAATGGGATCGAGTGCCCAGACCATGGAATATGCTTATGATGACTTCTGTGGCTACCAGCTGGCAAAAATGGTCGGAAACAAACACTATCAGGAAGTTTTTGCTCGTCAGATGTACAACTATAAGAATGTATTCGATCCATCCATCGGCTTTATGCGTGGAAAAGGAGTCGATGGCAAATGGCAGGAACCGTTTGACCCGCTGGAATGGGGCGGACCTTTCTGTGAGGGCAATGCTTGGCATTATACCTGGTCGGTATTCCATGATACCGAAGGATTAATCAACTTGTTCGGAAGCGATGAGAAGTTTACTACCAAAATAGATTCAGTGTTTACCCTGCCCAGCACTATCAAGCCGGGAACATACGGAGGAGTGATCCATGAAATGAAAGAAATGGAATTGGCAGGGATGGGACAGTATGCACATGGCAATCAGCCGATTCAGCACATGCCTTACTTGTATAGCTATGCCGGACAGCCATGGAAAACACAGTATTGGGTACGTCAGATTGTTGAAAGACTCTATAATTCAACAGAAAGAGGATATCCGGGTGATGAAGATCAAGGCGGTATGTCATCTTGGTATATATTGAGTTCATTAGGTATATATGCCGTTTGTCCGGGTACGGATGAATATGTGATTGGCAGTCCACTATTTAAAAAGGCTACCATAACGCTGGAAAACGGAAATAAGTTTGTGATCGAAGCAAATAACAACAATAAAGAGAATGTCTATATCCAGTCTGCTACTTTGAATGGACGTGTATTGGACAAGAATTTCATTAAATATGACGACATAGCAGACGGTGGTACGCTCCGTTTTGAAATGGGAGGGCAACCGAATAAAGAAAGATGCACGTCAAAATATGCCGCTCCTTTCTCTCTGTCGAAAGAATAAGAAAAGAAACAACGAAATGCAGTATGAAAAATAAAGTTTTAACAGGTTTATTATTGGTATTGATTGGAGGGTGGGGGAGCCTCCTGGCACAGAATGCCGGGAGCAATTATGCCCGTCAGGTGAATACACTGATAGGTACAAAAGGCGTTGGTCTGACTTCGGGATATCTTTATCCCGGAGCCACCTATCCTTATGGAATGGTGCAGTTCACCCCTTCTTACTTTTCCAAACGTTCAGGATTCGTCATCAACCAATTGAGTGGCGGCGGTTGCGAACACATGGGCAACTTCCCTACTTTTCCGGTAAAAGGCAAACTGAAGATGTCTCCGGACAACATTCTCAACTATCGTATCAATATCTCTGAAGAAAAAGGACACGCAGGTTATTATGAGGCAATGGTGCAGGAAGATATCAAAGCCAAACTGACTGTGACCGAAAGAACCGGTATGGCGAATTATGAATATCCGGCAGATCAACAATATGGTACGGTCATTATCGGTGGAGGTATTTCCGCCACTCCGATCGAGCAGGCAGCCGTTGTAATCACTGCACCGAATAAGTGTGAAGGTTATGCGGAGGGTGGCAATTTCTGCGGTCTGCGTACACCGTATAAAGTCTATTTCGTTGCAGAATTTGATGCCGATGCCTTGGAATCGGGAACCTGGAAAAGAGATGAACTGAAACCGAACACCACTTTTGCCGAGGGAGAATATTCCGGAGTCTACTTTACTTTTGATGTAAGCAAGAAGAAAAATATCCAGTATAAGATTGGTGTTTCTTATGTTTCCGTAGAAAATGCACGTGAGAATCTGAAAGCAGAGAATACCGGATGGGACTTCTTACAGATTCAAAACCAGGCAGAATCCAAGTGGAATGACTACTTGGGTAAAATCGAAGTAGAGGGCACTAATCCGGACCGGACCACTCAATTTTATACCCATCTGTATCGTTCGTTCATTCACCCGAATGTATGCAGTGATGTGAACGGAGAGTATATGGGAGCTGATTTCAAGGTGCATAAGTCCCGTTCTAAACACTATACCTCTTTCAGCAACTGGGATACCTATCGCACACAGATTCAATTATTGTCGATGCTCGATCCCGAAGTAGCTTCTGATATTGTGATTTCTCACCAACTATTTGCTGAAGAAGCTGGCGGCGCTTATCCACGTTGGGTCATGGCGAATATTGAAACCGGAGTGATGCAAGGAGATCCGACTCCTATCCTGATCTCTAATGCCTATGCTTTTGGTGCCCGTAATTATGATCCGAAGCCGATTTTCAAAATAATGAGAAAGGGAGCCGAAGAACCGGGAGCAATGTCGCAGAATGTGGAGGCGCGTCCGGGATTGAAACAGTATTTGGATAAAGGATATTATAATGCTTCCATTCAGTTGGAATATACTTCTGCGGATTTTGCCATCGGACAGTTTGCATTGCACGCCGTAGGAGATGAATTTGCAAGTTGGCGTTATTTTCATTTTGCCCGTTCATGGAAGAATCTGTACAATCCGGAAACCGGCTGGTTGCAATCACGTAATCCGGATGGTTCGTGGAAACCTTTGACTGAAGACTTCCGTGAATCGACCTATAAGAATTATTTCTGGATGGTGCCTTACGATATTGCCGGTCTGATTGAAATAATCGGTGGAAAAGCCGCGGCAGAGAAACGTTTGGACGAATTCTTCACCCGTCTGGATGCCGGCTACAATGATGCCTGGTTTGCTTCCGGCAATGAACCGAGTTTCCATATCCCCTGGATATACAACTGGGTGGGAACTCCCTACAAAGCACAGGAAATTATCAACCGTGTATTGAATGAACAGTATTCAAGTAAAATTGACGGTCTGCCGGGTAATGATGATTTAGGTACGATGGGTGCCTGGTATGTGTTTGCCTGTATCGGTCTTTATCCCGAAATACCGGGAATAGGAGGCTTTACTGTAAATACACCAATCTTTTCATCGGTGAAAGTTCATCTGAAGAAAGGAGATATAGTGATAAAAGGCGGTTCGGAAAAGAATATCTATATCAAATCCATGAAGTTGAATGGCAAACCGTATGATAGTACATGGATAGATTGGAATCAACTTAATAATGGTGGGACTATTGATTTTGCTACCTCGGCCAAACCCGATGTAAAATGGGGAACTAAAGTGGTGCCTCCCTCTTTCCCTTAAAGAAATAAAGCAGGTTGGTAATAATTTTGCAAAAAGATTAGGCACGGATTACACGGATTTCACGGTTTTTAGAATGATGGGTATGTAAAGCAACAGCGTTAATCTGTGTAATCCGTGCCTATTTTATTATAAAAACTAATTATGAAGACATATTAATCAAACAACGTAAGAATGAAAAGAAAACTACAGAACATAGCTTATCTATTGATGGCTGCCGCATTCGTTACTTCATGCGGCGAGAAGAAACAAACATCCGAATTTCCGGATTGGGCGTGGGCGGACTTCCAGCGTCCGGAAGGCGTTAATCCAATTATCTCACCTGATACTACTACTATTTTCTATTGTCCGATGAGGCAGGATTCAGTGGCATGGGAGGCGAGCGATACATTCAATCCGGCTGCCACCGTTTATGATGGAAAAGTAGTAGTGCTCTATCGGGCTGAAGATAATTCGGCAACCGGTATCGGTTCACGTACTTCCCGTTTAGGATACGCTTCTTCCGATGACGGAATCCATTTCCAACGAATGTCTGTTCCCGTATTTTATCCGGCAGACGATAGTCAGAAAGAACTCGAGAATCCGGGTGGTTGCGAAGACCCGCGCGTTGCCGTAACAGAAGACGGACTCTATGTAATGCATTACACACAATGGAATCGTAAACAGGCACGTTTGGCAGTGGCCACCTCACGTGACCTCCAAACTTGGGAAAAACACGGACCTGCTTTTGCCAAAGCCTATAATGGAAGATTTCTGGATGAATTCTCAAAGTCTGCCTCTATCCTGACTAAATTAGTTGACGGCAAACAAGTGATCGCTCAAATAGATGGGAAATACTGGATGTATTGGGGAGAAAAGTTTGTCAATGTAGCTACCTCCACAGACCTCGCCAACTGGGAACCAATGTTGGATGAAAACGGCGAATTCCTGAAAGTCATGATACCCCGTCCGGGTAAATTCGACAGTGACCTGACCGAATGTGGTCCTCCTGCTATCCTGACAGATAAAGGAATCCTGTTGTTTTATAACGGTAAAAACAAATCGGGTGCAGAGGGGGATACGCTTTATACAGCGAATTCCTATTGTGCCGGACAAGCCCTGTTTGATAGTAAAG
Organism: Bacteroides sp. BFG-606; assembly: GCF_024788145.1. NCBI lineage: Bacteria > Pseudomonadati > Bacteroidota > Bacteroidia > Bacteroidales > Bacteroidaceae > Bacteroides > Bacteroides sp. BFG-606. Next base: position 2,608,275 of record NZ_JANUIL010000001.1, read on the forward strand.
ACCCTACCAAACTAATCGATCGTCTGGATAAACCGTTCTATACTCCCGAATCAGACTTTGAGAAAAGCGGACAATACCCTGCCGGAACGGTATTTATCGAGGGACTTGTATTCCACAACCAGAAGTGGTTCCTCTATTATGGCTGTGCTGATTCTCGCGTGGCAGTTGCTGTATACGATTCTCTCAAAAAATAAAGAAAATGTTCATGAAGAAGATCATAATCTTTCTGTTTGGCATTTGTATTTGTAAAAAATATTAAGACATGAAAAAGATTTTTGTATTGATTGCGGCAGTTTGTATGACATATACTACTGCCTTTGCTCAAACTGTGAAACCTTTTAAAGAGGGTGAAAGAGCAGTATTTTTAGGAAACAGTATCACGGATGGCGGTCATTACCATTCGTATATCTGGTTGTATTATATGACTCGTTTTCCGAATATGCCTCTCCGCATATTGAATGGTGGTATTGGCGGAGATACGGCATATGATATGAACAAACGCTTGGATGGAGATATTTTCCCAATGAAACCCTCTGTATTGATGGTTACTTTTGGTATGAATGACTCCGGATATTTTGAATATAACGGGGATAATCCCAAAGAATTCGGTGAACAGAAATATCAGGAAAGTATCAAGAACTATCAGCAAATGGAGAAGCGTTTCAAAGATCTTCCTGATACCCGTATTGTGATGGTCGGAACTTCCCCTTATGATGAAACCGTGCAATTGAAAGAGAATGTACCGTTCAAAACAAAGAACGAAACTATCAAACGTATCGTTGAATACCAGAAAGAATCTGCAGCTAAGAACAATTGGGAATTTACGGATTTGAATGCTCCTATGGTTGCTTTGAATCAACAAAACCAACAGAAAGATCCGGCATTTACGCTTTGTGGCAGCGACCGTATTCATCCGGATAATGACGGACACATGGTGATGGCTTACCTTTTCCTGAAAGCACAAGGATTTGTGGGTAAAGAAGTAGCAGAAATGGAGATAAATGCTAATAAGAAACAGGCAGTTAAAGCAGAGAATTGTACAGTCTCAAATATCAAGAAGAACGGGAAAGATTTGAGCTTTGACTATCTGGCAGAAGCTCTTCCTTATCCTTTGGATACGATTGCCCGTGGATGGGGACAAAAAAAGGGTCAGGCAGAAGCTACGAAAGTCATTCCTTTTATGGATGAAATGAATCGTGAGGTTCTGAAAGTAACAGGTCTGAAAGGTGATTATAAATTGTTGATTGATGAGGAAGAAATTGGAATATGGAGTGGAGACGACTTGGCAAAAGGCATTAATCTAGCTGCCGAATCCAAAACTCCTCAATATCAACAGGCATTGACAGTGATGCACCTGAATGAATATCGTTGGGAGATTGAAAGAACATTCAGAGAGTATGCATGGTGTCAATTTGGCTTTTTCCAGCAGCAGGGATTGTTGTTCGCTAATGATAGAAAAGCAATTGAGATAATGGATGAAAACGTGGATAAGAATGTCTGGTTGAAAGGACGTCGCGATATGTATTCAAAGATGATGCTGGATCCTGTCCGTGAAGCTCGTGAGCAGGAAATGGAAGTTCTTATCAATAAGATTTATGAGGTTAATAAACCTGTAGTAAGAAAGATTTTACTTAGAAAGATATGATGCGATAATGACGTAGAAATACGATAGAATACTCATCGTAATGAGAAAAAATACTCATACCAATGGAAATATATTCTCATAGGTATGAGTATTTTTTCTCATAGGGATAAGTATTGTTGAGAATTTGAGTTTTTAATTCTTCTTCCAGAAGTCGGAAGTGAAAAGCAATAATACAGTAAATAATTCCAAGCGTCCCAAGAGCATTAAGAAAGAAAGCAGCCATTTGGCAGCATCGGGCAATGCACTCCACGAGAAAGCCGGGCCACATGTGCCGAGGCCTGGTCCCATATTGCCTATGCTTGAGATTATTGTTCCTATTGATTCCAAGAAACCGACTCCTAAGCCCATCATGACAAGAACACTGATGATAACAATAACTACATACAAAAAGGTGAAAGCCAATACAGTAGACTGGATGGAAGGGGAAATAACTTGCTTATTTACCCGCACCGGAAGTATGGCGTTAGGGTGAAGAATATGTTTGAATTCATTTTTCACTACTTGAAACAGAATAACCATACGAATACACTTGATCCCCCCTGTTGTACTGCCGGCACAAGCTCCGATAATCATCACAATGACGAGGCAGCCCCAAAGGATGGAAGGCCAAAGCATATAGTCAGCTGTGACGAATCCCGTAGAAGTTTGCAATGAAATCACTTGGAAAAGCGATTTCCGGAATGCCTCCTCTACTCCCATAGAAGAAGTCTGATGGAGCCAGACAGCAATGAATAGAGTGAAGAATGAAACACAAATAAAGTAGAACTTCAGTTCCGCATCATGTAGGAACTTCTTAATTTTCCCATTAAACATCAACAGTAGCAATGTGAAGTTAATTCCTGAAAGGAACATGAAAATGGAAATTACATAGTCTATGTAAGGTGAATGGTAATATTCAATGCTGGCCTGTTTGGTAGAGAACCCACCGGTACTGGTCGTTGCAAAAGCATGACATATACTATCGAATATACTCATGCCACCACCTATTAATAAAATAATCAGTGTTCCCGTCATTCCGGCATAAATACCCCAAATCCATTTAGCGGTGATGCCAATGCGGGGATGCACTTTGTCATGAGTAGGTCCACTGGCTTCTGCTGCGAATACCTGAATTCCGCCCACACCGAAAATCGGCAGAACGGCAATGGTGAAGAATACAATACCCAAACCACCTATCCATTGCGTCATAGCCCGCCAGAAAAGTATTCCGTGGGGCATTGACTCAATATTATTCAGAATAGTGGCCCCCGTACTACTAAATCCGGACATCGTTTCAAAAAAAGCATCTGTAACATTGGGAATATATCCTCCTATATAATAAGGTAACATTCCGAAAAGGGAAAAGGTAACCCATGCTGCGCTGACGATGACATATCCATCGCGGCGATTCAAGGATTTCACTGCGTCTTTCCCGACGGCAAGCAACAGAACGCCGATACAGGCTGTGACAGCAGATGAAATCAGGAAACTCTGCAAGTCATTCTCTTTATAAAAAAGAGAGACCGCTCCACAACATAACAGCATCGCTGTTTCTATCAGAAGCAGAAAGCCCAGAATCCGGAATATCATCTTTGAATTAATCATAAACTAGTATTAAGTATCAGGTATTAAGTATCAGGTATTAAGTATTAGTCGGTGAAAATGGGTTGCCACGGTTAATACTTAATACCTGATACTTAATACTTAATTAAAGAACTTCTCAATCTTTTTAATCATCATACTCAAACAGAATACGACTACATGGTCGCCGGGACGGATTTGTGTATCACCCGTCACCAAGATACCTTCTCCGTTGCGGATCATTCCTCCGATGGTAGTTCCCTTCGGGAGTCCCAGGTCTTTAATCAGGTGTTTGGTGATTTTAGCACCTTCCGGTACAGTGAATTCAGCAACGTCCGCATTGGCAAAAGTAAGACATTTCACATTAGACACGTCGGCATCCAACATCATTTGGTAGATATGGCTGGCAGCAATCATTTTTTTATTGATAACAGTACCGATGTCAAGACTTTCCGCCATACCTATATAGTCGATATTCTCTACTTCTGCCACCGTCTTTTCCACTCCCATACGTTTAGCGGCGAGACAGGCTAGAATATTTGTTTCCGAGTTACCGGTCAGAGCAACAAATGCTTCGGTATTCTTTAGTCCTTCTTCGATGAGCAGATCCATGTCTCGGCCATCTCCGTTGATAATCATTGTCTTATCATCCAGTAACTCTGTCAGGCGGTTACAACGGTTCAGGTCATTATCAACTATTTTCACCTGCATATAGTCCGGCACATATTGTGCGGTACGGACTGCGATGCGGCTTCCCCCCATAATCATCACATTGCGTACGTCGGCATAATCTTCCTTGCCGGCTATCTTACGAATATAAGGAATATACTTGCGGGTAGTGGTGAAATAAACAATATCATGCAATTTAACGACATCGTCTCCACGCGGAATAATCGTTTCCGTTCCGCGTTTGATGGCTACTACGTGATAAGGTATGTTAGGACCGCCTAGCTGATGCAGCGGTATATTCAGGATTTCAGCCTTTTCGCGCATCTTCGTACCAATCAGAACCAGAGAACCTCCACAAAACTCCCACCATTGGCGTACCCAGCTCATACGCATGGAAGATACGATTTCTTTGGCAGCCAGCATTTCCGGGTAAATCAGCGAATCTACTCCCAGCTTCTGGAAAAACTCTTTATTTTTGGGCAGAAGATATTCATAATTGTCGATACGTGCCACTGTCTTTTTAGCTCCCAGATTGGTAGCCAGCATACAGGCAGTCATGTTACGGCTTTCGTCCGGTGTGACTGCGATAAACAGGTCGGCTTCTTTGACGCCCACTTCCTTTAATCCGGAGATGGAAGAAGGAGAAGCGGCAACAGTCAGCAAGTCAAAATTGGCACTAAGAGCACTTAGTTTCTCTTCGTCATCATCCATCAAGATGATATCTTGCTTCTCGCGCGATAACAGCTTGGCCAAATGGGTGCCTACGTTGCCGGCACCGGCAATAATAATCTTCATGTCAATTGATAAATTCTTTTATTTTAGTCAGAATCCCTTCTTCATCCATGCCGCACAGTTGATATAGTTCGGCCACTGAACCATGCTCTACAAATATATTAGGGATACCGATACGCTTCACGGTTGGTTTGTATTCGTTGTCTGCCATAAATTCAAGGATAGCACTACCCATCCCGCCTTTGATAATCCCGTCTTCGATAGTCAGGACACGTTGGAATTTGCGTCCTACCTCATGTAACAGCTCTTCGTCCAGCGGTTTCAGGAAACGTAAATCGTAATGGGCGATCGACAGACCGAAATCAGCTTCTGCCCGGGTGATGGCACGGGCAGCTATGTTTCCTATCGGTCCGATAGTGATAACCGCAAGGTCGTTGCCCTCTTTCAGTTTTCGTCCTTTTCCCACCGGAATCTCTTCCAATGGACACTTCCAGTCTACTAATACACCGCGTCCACGAGGGTAACGGATCACGAACGGACCCTTGTCCGGTAATTGTGCCGTATACATCAGGCGACGTAATTCGTGTTCGTCCATGGGCGAACTGATCGTCAGATTGGGGATCGGACGCAAACACGCCATATCAAAAGCTCCGTGATGAGTGGGACCGTCTTCGCCAACCAGTCCGGCGCGGTCGAGGCACAAAACAACAGGGAGATTCTGAATCGCTACGTCATGAATGATATTATCATGCGCCCGTTGCATAAAAGAAGAATAGATATTGCAGAATGGTTGCAATCCGTCTTTGGCCATTCCACCGGAGAAAGTAACCGCATGTCCTTCGGCAATGCCTACATCAAACGCGCGTTTGGGCATTTTCTCCATCAGTATGTTCATTGAACAGCCGCTAGGCATGGCAGGAGTGACACCGACAATCTTCGGATTGGCTTCGGCAAGCTCTACCAATGTATTTCCGAATACATCCTGGAAAAGCGGAGGCATTCCTTCAGTGTTAGCAATGAAACGTTCGCCGGTGACCGGATCGAATTTGCCGGGAGCATGCCATTCGGTAGCGTGCTTCTCTGCCGGTCCGAATCCTTTTCCTTTGATAGTATGCAGATGCAGGATTTTAGGTCCTTGCATATCTTTGATGTCGCGCAATACTCTTGCCAGATTCTTTACGTCGTGTCCGTCTATCGGACCGAAGTAACGGATATTCATCCCTTCGAAAATGTTCTGTTGCTGTGCAGCCATTGATTTCAGGCTGTTCCCGAAACGTATAAGCGCTTTGCGGCGTTCTTCGTTTAGGATGCCGAGCTTGAACAGCATGCGCGAGAGCTTGAAACGTAGCTGATTATAGCGGTTGGAAGTTGTCAGGTTAAAGAGATACTGCTTCATGCCTCCTACACTACGGTCAATAGCCATGTCATTGTCATTCAGGATAATGAGCAGGTTGTTCGACGTGGCGGATGCATTGTTCAGTCCTTCGAAAGCCAGTCCGCCACTCATGGAACCGTCGCCTATGATGGCTACTACATGGCGTTTGGCATCTCCTTTTCTGGCGGCTGCGACAGCCATACCGAGAGCTGCAGAAATAGAATTGGAAGCATGTCCGCACGTGAAAGTATCATATTCGCTTTCTTCCGGAGACGGGAAAGGGCGGATTCCTCCGAGTTTCCTGTTCGTAGAAAAGGCTTCACGGCGTCCTGTCAGTATTTTGTGGCCGTATGCCTGATGTCCCACGTCCCATACAATACGGTCATAAGGTGTATTGTAGACGTAGTGCAAAGCTACGGTCAGCTCCACAGTTCCCAGACTGGCAGCGAAATGCCCCGGGTTGCAGCAGAGTTCTTTAATAATGTCTTGCCTTAGTTCACTACATACCTCCGGCAGTTGCTCCACGTCTAGTTTTCGCAGGTCTTCAGGATAATTGATAGTGTTTAGCAAGTTATATATCGGTTCATTCTTCATGATTCGAGGAAATTTAGTGCAAAAATACGAAAAGAAAGTATATTCGGCCTCCTTTTTTTTATAAAATCTTATTCGGCATAGAGACGTATCTGTTTTTCCGTACCCCCTAAGATTATTGAATCGTGAGGAAAAAGAGGTAGGAAATTGTTTTTTGATTACTTTTGCATATGAAACGTAATGAAATGATGGAAAATCGTATGAACTTTCAAACATCTGTAGAATTGCCTGCCGGGATGCCGCCTGTCAGTCATGCAGATCGTATTCTTCTGATGGGCTCCTGTTTTGCGGAAAATATCGGGAGACAATTAACAGATGCCGGGTTTCAGCTGGATCTGAATCCTTTTGGTATCCTTTATAATCCTTTGTCCATCTCATCCGCTTTGAGAGAGATTATAGGAAATAAAGAATATACCAGTCAGGATTTGTTTGCCTACAAAGACTTATGGCATAGTCCGATGCATCACGGCTCTTTTTCAGCTTTTACGCCCGAAGAAACATTGCATACCATAAATGCCCGTCTTCATCACGCCCATCAAAGACTGCCGGAATTGAACTGGCTAATGGTAACTCTGGGCACTGCCTACGTCTATAAACAAAAAGAGAGTGGACAAGTGGTAGCCAACTGCCATCAACTGCCGGAAAACCACTTCTTACGTTACCGGCTTACTGTTGAAGAAATTGTAGAAGATTATACAGCACTCATCACCGAAATGGCCGCCCGGAACCCGAAATTAAAATGGCTGTTTACAGTCAGCCCGATCCGTCATATACGCGACGGGATGCACGCCAATCAATTAAGCAAATCTACCTTGTTGCTCGCCATCGACCGGTTGCAGCAACTGTTCCCGGAACGAGTGTTCTACTTCCCCTCTTATGAGATCATATTGGACGAATTGCGTGATTATCGCTTCTATGCTGACGATATGCTGCATCCGTCTCCTCTGGCGATTCGTTACCTGTGGGAGCGCTTCTCCGAAACCTTCTTTTCCACTGAAACAAAGCAGGTTATCATAGCAGTGCAGGACATCCGCCGGGACTTGGCACATAAACCCTTTCATCCCGAGTCAGAGGCGTATCAACGCTTTTTAGGACAAATAGTGTTAAAAATAGAACGACTTATCGGAAAATACCCGTACTTAGATTTTCAAAAAGAAACAGAACTATGTCATATGCGATTGAATCCATAGCCCAAAGTATCGGTGCCCGCCGTATAGGCAAACATAAAGCGACTATTGATTGGCTGTTAACAGACAGCCGCTCTTTGAGTTTTCCGGAAGAAACTCTCTTTTTTGCTTTAACTACCAAACGAAATAGCGGAGTCCGTTATATCCCCGAATTATACGACCGGGGCGTACGCAATTTTGTAATAACAGAAGAAGACTTTAAATTAATTGAGAATGGAGATTTGAAAATGGAGAAATCTGGGCAGGATGATGATGCGCAGCCAATTCTCAATTCTCAACTCTCAACTCTCAATTTCCTTATCGTTCCCAATCCTCTGAAAGCTTTGCAGAAGCTTGCCGAAACGCATCGTGATAAATTTAAAATCCCTGTGATCGGTATCACCGGAAGCAATGGGAAAACCATTGTGAAAGAGTGGTTGCACCAGTTACTTAGTCCGGATCGTTGTATCGTCCGTTCTCCGCGTAGCTATAATTCGCAGATCGGAGTTCCTCTTTCTGTATGGCAGCTTTCAGAAGAAGCAGAACTGGGTATCTTTGAAGCCGGCATCTCTGAAATGGGAGAGATGGGAGCCTTGAAACGAATGATAAAGCCTACCATTGGTATTCTGACCAATATCGGCGGTGCCCATCAGGAAAACTTCTTCTCATTGCAAGAGAAGTGTATGGAGAAGTTGACGCTTTTCAAAGACTGCGATGTAGTGATTTACAACGGTGATAACGAATTAATCAGTAATTGTGTCGCAAAATCAATGCTGACCGCACGTGAAATAGCCTGGAGCTGTAAGGATATTGAACGTCCGTTGTATATCAGCCGTGTAATCAAGAAAGAAGATCATACCGTTATATCCTATCGTTATCTGGAAATGGATAATACATTCTGTATTCCTTTCATCGATGACGCTTCCATCGAAAACGTGCTGAATTGCCTGGCAGCTTGTCTTTACCTGATGACGCCTGCCGACCAGATCACCGAACGGATGGCCCGTCTCGAACCGATTGCCATGCGTCTGGAAGTGAAAGAAGGAAAGAATAACTGCGTATTGATTAATGATAGTTATAATTCAGACCTGGCATCGTTGGATATTGCACTCGACTTTCTGGTACGCCGTTCCGAAAAGAAAGGCTTGGAAGCGGACACTGATCCTGTCGGATATACTGGAAACCGGACAAAGTACCGCTACGCTCTACCGGCGTGTAGCCCAGTTGGTGCAGAGTAAAGGAATAAATAAACTGATTGGTGTAGGGCAGGAAATATCCTCCTGTTCCGCTCGTTTTGATGATGATCTCGAACGCTACTTCTTTCCTAACACAGAAGCACTTCTTACGTCCGGCATTCTCAAATCACTTCATTCGGAAGTAATTCTGGTAAAAGGTTCGCGCGTGTTCAACTTTGATTTGGTATCCGAAGAGCTTGAATTGAAGGTACATGAAACCATCCTTGAAGTAAACCTCGGAGCGATGGTCGCCAATCTGAACCATTACCGTTCCATGCTTCGCCATCCGGAAACAAAAGTAATCTGTATGGTGAAAGCATTCGCTTACGGAGCCGGTTCGTATGAAATAGCCAAGAGCCTTCAGGAACACCATGTCGATTATCTGGCAGTGGCGGTGGCTGACGAAGGTTCCGAACTTCGCAAAGCAGGTATTACCGCCTCTATTATAATCATGGATCCGGAGCTTACAGCATTTAAAACCATGTTCGATTATAAGTTGGAACCGGAAGTCTATAATTTCCATCTGCTCGATGCGCTCATCAAAGCGGCAGAAAAAGAAGGAATCACCAACTTCCCGATTCATGTGAAACTGGATACAGGTATGCATCGCTTGGGCTTTGCGGTAGAGGATATACCATTGCTCATTCGTCGTCTGAAGAATCAGAGTGCAGTGATCCCCCGTTCGGTATTCTCTCATTTTGTAGGAAGTGATTCGTCGCAGTTCGACGCTTTCACCCGTGAACAGATTGAATTGTTCGAGAAAGGTTCGCAGGAATTGCAAGCCGCTTTCTCTCACAAGATTCTCCGTCACATCTGCAATACGGCAGGAATCGAACGTTTCCCCGATGCACAGTTTGATATGGTACGTTTGGGAATCGGACTTTATGGAGTTAGCCCGATAGACAATTCGATTATACATAATGTGAGCACGCTCAAGACTACCATTCTTCAAATCCGAGATGTTCCCCAGGAAGATACGGTGGGATATAGCCGGATGGGACATCTGGTACGCCCTTCGCGTATTGCAGCTATTCCTATCGGCTATGCGGATGGATTAAACCGTCATTTGGGACGTGGCAATGCCTATTGCCTGGTGAATGGAAAGAAAGCTCCTTATGTGGGTAATATCTGCATGGATGTGTGCATGATAGATGTAACGGACATTGACTGTCGGGAAGGCGATCAGGCCATCATTTTCGGTGATGATCTGCCGATTACGGTGTTGTCCGATAAGCTGGATACGATCCCTTATGAAGTGCTGACAAGTATATCGACACGGGTGAAGCGGGTATATTATCAGGATTAATTCACCATAGAGGACACGGAGTTTTTTTCAAAGATACAAATCAGATACTGAAGATACTGACAGCGTATTATGAAAAAAGGACTCTGTGCCCTCTGTGTCCTCTGTGGTGAATAAAAATCTGTGTTAATCCATGTAACCTGTAGTGAAAATGATTATATTTGCAGCAACTATTAAAAACCTCTTTATCAAATAAACTTATGACAAACTTATTATTGTTAGGCTTTTTGCCTAGTGGGTCCGAATGGATTATTATCGCTTTGGTTATCCTTCTTCTTTTTGGTGGAAAGAAAATACCTGAACTGATGCGCGGATTAGGCAAAGGCGTGAAGAGCTTCAAAGACGGTGTGAACGAAGCAAAAGATGAAATAAACAAGGCAAAAGAAGATCTGGATAAACCTGCCGACACAGGTAAGTAAAGCAAGTACGGATGGCAGAAATGACCTTTTGGGATCATTTGGATGAACTGCGTAAGGTACTTTTTCGGGTGATCGGAATTTGGTTTGTTTTGGCGGTAGGCTACTTCATTGCTATGCCCTATCTTTTCGATCATGTGATATTGGCACCTTGCCACAATGATTTCATATTCTACGATTTATTACGGCATATCGGGAAGACATTTGATTTGACCGATGATTTTTTTACACAACAGTTTTATGTGAAGCTAGTCAATATCAACTTGGCTGCTCCATTTTTTATTCACATGTCGACAGCATTCTGGATGTCGGTTGTGACAGCTATGCCTTATCTCTTCTTTGAAATATGGCGTTTCATTAATCCTGCTCTTTATCCGAATGAGAGAAAAGGAGTACGTAAAGCATTGACTATTGGAACGCTGATGTTCTTCATCGGTGTTCTGCTGGGGTACTTTATGGTTTATCCATTGACACTTCGTTTCCTGTCTACTTATCAGTTGAGCTCGGAAGTGGAGAATATCTTGTCACTCAATTCCTATATAGATAATTTTATGATGCTGATTCTCTGCATGGGATTGGCTTTTGAACTTCCATTGGTTACATGGCTGCTTTCTTTGATGGGAGTGGTGAACAAGTCCTTCCTGCGGAAATACCGCCGTCATGCGGTGGTTGTTATCGTGATAGCAGCAGCTATTATTACTCCGACAGGCGACCCTTTCACTTTAAGTGTCGTAGCTATTCCACTTTATCTGTTGTACGAGATGAGTATTTTGATGATAAAAGACAAGAAGAAAACCGAAGAGGAAGTAGAAGATGAAGCTGGAGATGACGTTGCCCTGTCCGAAGAGTGAAGCGATAGAATCTTATGAATTACTTTTAGCAGTTTGCCGGGCAGAAGACGCCTATCTTGCCGTAGGATATAAGCAAATGCGTGACTTGCTGGAACGCATTTGTCGCGCGCAAATGCAAAACGAAAGTTTACAGATGACCGATCTTTCCGCACGAATTAGTTTTGTGTCGGCTAAGGTGGGTCTTTCTGTTGCCGAGCAGAATCGGCTGCATACCTTCCGGTTAACTTCAAATGCTATCCTGAACCGTCAACAAGAGCCCAATCGGGAACAACTCTTGCGGGATGCGAAAACTCTGGCTTTCTTTATCCGTAAACTCTTGGAAGAAGATATTCCTCCGAAACTATATCGGTTGCTTCCCCGTGCGGATGCCACCTATTTGGTTGCGCCTCCTGCCCGCGAACGGGTACAGCGGATGCGTGTCTGTTTCCAGTATGCCGACGAACAATATCTGTATGTGACTCCCTTGGAGGAAGTTTCGGAGCAACCATACCTTGTCCGTTATAATGTTCCCCAGATCAATGAAGAGTTTGCAGAAACGTGCAAGCTGCTTTGGCGTCATGCGCAAGTCAACTTATTGGATGTAGCCATCGATGAAGCTGGAATCCTGACCCCTTCTTTTATCGTACTCGAACCGGATTACTTGCTCGACATCAGTTCCCTTGCCGAGTGTTTCCGTGACTACGGACACCATCCGGCCAACTATTTTCTTTCCCGTCTTCAACCGATCGAAAATGCCCGTCCTTTATTATTGGGAAATATAGCCAACCTTTTTCTGGACGAATGGATTCATGCAAAGAGCGAAGAGATAGACTATCGTACCTGTATGCAGAAAGCCTTCCGGCGTTATCCTATTGAACTGGCCGCCTGTTCCGATTTACGAGACAAGGAGAAAGAACGCCAATTCTTTGAAGACTGCAAATTGCACTTCGATCATATTCGTGAAATAGTAAATGACACCTTTCATGCAGCCGGCTATGAGCTTGACAAAACAGATGCCGTGCTCGAACCATCTTATATCTGTGAGGCACTCGGACTTCAGGGACGTCTTGACTATATGCAGCGGGATATGTCTTCTTTCATCGAAATGAAATCCGGTAAAGCGGACGAGTATGCTATCCGGGGCAAGGTAGAACCGAAAGAGAATAATAAGGTACAGATGTTGCTTTATCAGGCGGTATTGCAATATTCGATGGGAATGGATCACCGGAAAGTGAAGGCTTATTTGCTTTATACCCGCTATCCGCTTCTTTATCCTTCCCGTCCTTCGTGGGCGATGGTGCGCCGGGTGATTGATTTGCGTAACCGGATTGTAGCCGATGAATATGGCATCCAATTACGAAACAGCCTGGAGTATACGTCACAAAAACTGGAAGAAATCAATGCTTCCACCTTGAATGAACGAGGCTTGAAAGGGCGTTTCTGGGAAACATACCTGCGTCCTTCTATTGATAACTTCCAATCGAAGCTGAAAGCTCTTTCCTCATTGGAAAAGAATTACTTCTATGCGGTGTACAACTTTATAACAAAGGAACTTTATACCTCAAAATCCGGTGACGTAGATTATGAAGGACGTACAGGGGCAGCTTCTTTGTGGCTCTCTACGTTGGCGGAGAAATGTGAGGCCGGAGAAATCATTTATGATTTGAAAATAAAGGAGAATCATGCTGCTGATGAACATAAAGCCGGACTTACTTTTTCTTTTTTTCAAAAGAAAAAAGCAGGGGATGCTTTGACAAATAAGATCCCCGTAAATGGGACTACCGGAAGTGATATTACTGAAAATGAAGTCTCTGAAAGTAAGATAATCGGAAATAGAGCTCTTGAAAGTGAAACTTTTCTTCCTAATTTCCGTCAAGGAGATGCTATTATCCTTTATGAACGGAATTGTGATGCAGATAATGTCACCAATAAAATGGTTTTCAAAGGTAATATTGAATACCTGACAGAAAATGAAATTGGTATTCGTTTGCGTGCTACCCAGCAGAATCCATCCGTGCTTCCTGCCGAAAGCCTCTATGCGATAGAACATGATATCATGGATACTACATTCCGTTCCATGTATCAGGGCTTGTATGCCTATCTTTCCGCCACACAGGAACGTCGGGATTTGTTGTTATCGCAGCGTTCTCCGAGGTTTGATGAATCATTGGATTCTCTCATTTCCTGTTCGAAGGATGATTTTGCACGAGTTGCTTTGAAAGCAAAAGCCGCACAGGATTATTTCCTTCTTATCGGACCTCCGGGAACGGGCAAGACTTCGTGCGCCTTGAAGAAAATGGTAGAAACCTTTCATGCAGACAAGGATGCGCAGATTCTTTTGCTTTCCTATACCAACCGGGCGGTTGATGAGGTATGCAAGTCGTTGGCTTCCATTGCCCCGGCAGTTGATTTTATCCGGGTGGGAAGCGAATTATCCTGTGATGAAGCCTATCGCGAGCATCTGATTGAAAATGAGTTATCTTCTTGCAACCGTCGTTCAGAGGTCTACGAGCGTATTCGGAGTTGCCGGATTATCGTAGGGACCGTAGCGGCTATTTCCGGTAAACCGGAACTGTTTCGTCTGAAACACTTTGATGTGGCTATCATTGATGAGGCTACTCAAATATTGGAGCCGCAGTTACTGGGTATTCTTTGTGCCCGTGGAGAAGACGGGAAAAATGCAATTGATAAGTTTGTATTGATTGGAGATCATAAGCAACTGCCTGCCGTTGTTCAGCAAAACACCGAACAGGCGGCAATCTATGATGAATCATTACTGTCTATCGGGTTGAGTAATCTGAAAGATTCTTTGTTCGAACGCCTTTACCGGAGCTGTACGGCAGCCAGTTCATCGTCCGCTATTCAGCGTTCCTATGATATGCTTTGTCGTCAGGGGCGTATGCATCCGGAGGTTGCCTTATTCGCCAATCGTACTTTTTACGGAGGTCGTCTGATTCCTGTCGGACTACCTCATCAAATAGAGGACTCGGACACGATCTGCCGTTTGGCCTTTTATCCTTCTGTACCGGAGAAAGCAGGAGCGTCTGCCAAAATCAACTATTCGGAAGCACGTATCGTTGCAGATTTAGCCGTTCGCATTTATGAACACCATCAGTCGGATTTTGACGAATCCCGTACCTTAGGAATCATTACTCCTTATCGGAGTCAGATAGCATTGATAAAAAAAGAAATAGAATCAGTAGGTATTCCGGTTCTGAATCGCATTCTGGTTGACACCGTGGAGCGGTTTCAGGGAAGCGAGCGTGATGTAATAATCTATTCCTTCTGTGTCAACTACCCTTATCAATTAAAATTTCTATCCAATCTGACGGAAGAAGAGGGTGTTTTGATTGACCGGAAACTGAATGTTGCCTTAACCCGTGCGAGGAAACAGATGTTCATCACAGGAGTTCCCGAACTCTTGGAACGTAATCCACTCTACAAAAGTTTATTAAAATTAATAGAAGGCTCCTGAAAAATTGCATCATTTTGCAGATGTTAGTTTTTATTCTCTCTTTATGCAATTCATTAACACCTCTATATTGAACAAACGCCTATATTTGCAACACGTTTTTTTCATAGAGATTTAGATTTAAGGTTAGAAGAATTGTGGAAGTCGTGAGACTTCCCTTTTTTTCATCTTAACGTTTACTATACTTCATTATAGGAATGCAAAAACACTGTTTTAAGTGTTACGTTTAAATATTTTGCAGGAGGATGATGCAGGATAAGTAAACCTAAAAAGCCTTCTTCGTGAGAAGAGGCTTTTTTATTTTTTTCATTTTTTGAATAATTGGTTAAAAAACAAAAGAGTAATCCGGCGACGGATTACTCTTTTGTTTTTATGGATAGTATCTATTGATATGGAATTAATCCAATACGATAGGTTTGTATTTCGGAACTAATGCTTTCATGATGATCCAACCCAACAAGTAAGCTACTGCACACACGCAGAAAATAATGAAATATCCGGCCGGTTTACCTTCAAAGCCCATGAATGTCATGGCCGGGTGTACGAATTGCGCTCCCTGTTCCAGCAACTCTTTCGTCATTTCGACTTCTTTACCGTCAACCATCGTTGTTCCGGAAGCATATACGAATAAGTTACCTGCTACTTTCTGAAGAATCATGGAGCCGAAACCACCTGCCATACCACCAATACCAGTGATACTTGCGATAGCTGTTCTTGGGAACATATCACCTACAGTAGAGAAGATATTAGCCGACCAGGACTGGTGAGCAGCGCCACCGATACCGATCAAAATAACCGGGAACCATGGAGAAACTGTGCCTAACGGCTGTGCCAACAATACAACCAATGGGAAGAAGGCGAAGATCAACATCGCTTTCATACGGGCTGCATACGGATTCATACCTGTTTTGTTGATAAAGATAGTAGGCAATTTACCACCGTAGATAGACAACATTGTTACTGCATAAAGCGTAAAAATCAATGCCATACCTAGTGGATCGGAAGTTTTGATACCGAATTGAGTATTCAGGTAAGACGGAGTCCAGAAAAGGAAGAACCACCATACGCCGTCAGTGGTAAACTTACCAAAGATGAAAGCCCATGTCTGCTTGTAGCTGAAGCATTGCCAGAATTTCATTCTCTTTTCATCTTTTTCGTCTGTCATCGGCGCACTACCAGCTTCGCGCTGGTCTTGTTCGATATAGTCAAGCTCTGCCTGGTTAACGTGTTTGCTTTTCGACGGAGCATCGTACATGAATACCCAGAATCCCATCCAGATGAAACCAAGTCCACCAATTACGATAAACGCCATTTCCCAACCGAACATTTTTGCTAGAATAGGAATGGTAAGAGGAGCGATCAATGCACCGATAGAAGCACCGGCGTTGAAGATAGAAGTAGCGTAAGCACGGTCTTTCTTAGGGAAATACTCTGCAGTTACTTTAATTGCAGCGGGGAAGTTACCGGCTTCTCCCAAAGCGAGGATACAGCGGGCAGCAAGGAAGCAGTACATACTGACAGTAGCAATGGTGACTACCACATCTCCTGTGGCACCTGCCAGTTCTGCTGCGCTATGCAGACCTACCTGTGCTTCTGTGATAACGCCACAAACGGCATGAAGACAAGCACCTGCCGACCAGACACCGATGGCCCATAAAAATCCTTTTTTAGTTCCCATCCAATCGACAAAGCGACCGGCAAACAGCATACATATAGCGTATACAATGGAGAAAACAGAAGTAATAGTACCGTAGTGAGATTCGTCCCAGTGGAATTCCGGTTTGATAAATTCGTCCCACGTCAATGAGAGAACCTGACGGTCGAGATAGTTAACTGTAGTAGCAAAAAATAGCATAGCACAGATGGTCCACCTGTAGTTTGTCATCTTTTCGCCTGTTTTTTGAAATGCATTCATGATAATGGATTTAAATAGATTTTGTTTCGTTGACAAAGGTCGGCATTTCGACTGAATTTTATTTGTAAAAATTGGTCAAAATCATGTATTATTCGTTGCATTATATATGGATTTTGTTACATCTTATTATATAATAGGTAACGAAGTGTTTGTTCTTTGGGGGAAGAATATGTAAAATCCGGAAAACTTCACCCCTTTCTCCTGCGAGAGAAAAGAATGAAGTTTTTCGGATCATTGATTATATGTATGAATAGGAATACGCAACGGTTAGCGCATTTCTGTATATTTGATCTTGTCCATGTCTCCATAGTCGAGGTTTTCACCAGCCATACCCCAAATAAACATATAGTTACTTGTTCCGGCAGCAGCATGGATAGACCATTCCGGTGACATGATAGCCTGTTCGTTCTGCATCCATACGATACGTTCTTCTTGAGGTTCGCCCATGAAGTGGCAGATAGCATTGCCCTCCGGTACGTTGAAATAGAAGTATGCTTCCACACGACGGGAGTGAGTGTGTGCCGGCATCGTGTTCCATACGCTACCCGGTTTCAATTCCGTCAATCCCATCTGCAATTGGCAAGGGCCTTCTTCAAGTACATTGTTGACAATCAACTGGTTGATAACGCGGTCATTACTTTCTTCCATCTTTCCGGCAGCGAATGAATTAGCTTTCAGGGAGCCTTTGCGTCCGTCAATAGTGATCAGTTGAGTTTTGTACTCTTTGTGAGCAGTCGCCGAGTTGATGTAGAACTTGGCAGGATTGCTGGAATCTTTGCTCTTGAAAGTCACTTTCTGCTTGCCTCTACCTACGTACAAGGCATCTTTGAATTTCAGCGTGTATTCTTTACCGTCTACAGTTACAATACCTTCGCCACCGATGTTGATAACACCCAGTTCACGGCGTTCGAGGAAAAATTTAGCTTTCAGCGGATCGATTGTTTCCAGAACCAGTTCTTTGGTTGCAGGTACTGCACCGCCAAAGATCAGACGGTCGTACATCGAATAAGTAAGGTTGATTTCATTCGGAACCATTACTTTTTCCATCAGGAAGCTACTACGCAAGCGGTTTGTATCATACGTTTTCACGTCTTGCGGACTGCAAGCCACTTGCATCTTGTAATTCACCTGGGCAGAAGCAGACATCGCTGCGATACCCAACATCATTGCAATTGCTAATTTTTTCATCATCTTTTCTTTATAGGATTTATATTATTCTTTATTGGTTGATGCATTTTTCGCGTCATTCCGGGTCATGCGGATACGGTTGTAAACAGCCATACCGAGTGCCAGCGCGACAAGGATAGCCGGACCGATAATCTTCAGACTGTAAGTCAAGTGAAAGATACCCCAGCAGAAGAGGCTGGAAGCGAAATCGAGTGCTCCACCTTCGAAACCGGCGGGAATATTCACTGTCGGGTCACCCGTTGCAGCATATACATCTTTGGCAGCCAGCGTGAAGAAACCTGCTAGTCCTGTGACGAAATACAGTCCGACTGTTAAAGCTACCAGACCGATAATGAATGATTTCACTACGTTACCTTTTGTAATAGGCAGAATCATCGGGAATAAGTAGAACATACCTGCCAGAGAAGCCAACGGTAAGAAACGGTTGCCCGGAAGGATAACGGCCAGGAAGATCGTTACAGGAATCAAAAGCAGGGATACTACCAACGTAGTCGGATGACCGATTACCAATGCAGGGCTCATACCGATGCTCAAACCGGTGTTATTCTTATATTTTTTAGCGATCAACTCACGGGTAGCGTCAGAAATCGGTTTCAAACCTTCGATGAAAAGGCTGGTGATACGTGGAATCAACTCCATCACCGCACCCATCTTGATTCCTAATCCTAAAATCCCCGGAATACCGTCCAATACTTCTTTCCAACTGGCACAACCCAGTGCTCCGATACCGCAACCGATAACGATACCCAGAAACAACGGTTCACCCATCAATCCGAATTTCTTTTTCATACCTTCAGAATCGATATTCAGTTTGTCGAATCCCGGAATTTTATCAAGTAGTTTGTTGATTACAATAGCAAACGGAACAAAACTTTGGCAGAAAGGCTGTGGAATAGAGATACCCTCCATTTTATCATAGAACTTTTGGAAAGCGGGAGCAGTCATATCCGCCATTACCAGTGTAATGATGTAGCAGATGATTGCAGCGAAAAATCCCCAGAAGATATTGTCGGAAGCAAAATAAACGATCGCTCCGATAAAGGCGAAATGCCAGTAGTTCCAAAGGTCGATGTTGACAGTGCGGGTTGTTTTAGTAAGCAACATCAGCAAATTAACACCCAGACAAACCGGAATAATAAAAGCACCGACAGATGTGTTGTAGGCAACTGCTGCTGCAGAGGGCCATCCCATGTCGAAAATACCCAGTTCCAATCCGTAGATTTCTACCATTTTACTTAGTGCAGGGCCCAGGCTGCTGGTAAGCAACGCTGTGACTACCGATAAACCGACGAAACCGACACCTACCAATAAACCGCTTTTCAGCGCTTTAGAGAATTTAATACCGATACATACTCCTAAGATTGTGAAAATGACCGGCATCATCACTGCCGCTCCAAGACCGATAATGTACTTGAATACTTCTTCCATTCTGTTCTATTTTTTCTCTGTTTTAATGATAAATTACCTGTGTTTCCCCCAGAGGGTATTAGTTGTAAACCGTGCCAAAAGTACGACCTTTTCCGCTTTCTTCCAAAACGAAACTCTTAATTTATCAGATATTGCATAAAAAATGGACATTTTTGACGTTTACGTGCACAAAATTGGTCGTTTCCGTGCACGAAAAACAAAAAATGCACCTACTTGACTAAAAAATCCTATCGGGTTTGGAGGAAAAACACTACTTTCGTAGCGTGAAAGACTTGTATGTTTAATCCTTAAAATAACAATCCATGAGACGAACTCTTTTTTCTAATTTTTTTATATTGGCTCTGCTGATTGCAATGACCGTTCCGGTATCGGCGCAACAGGTAGACGGCAAGT
Source organism: Bacteroides sp. BFG-606 (assembly GCF_024788145.1). Taxonomy (NCBI): domain Bacteria; kingdom Pseudomonadati; phylum Bacteroidota; class Bacteroidia; order Bacteroidales; family Bacteroidaceae; genus Bacteroides; species Bacteroides sp. BFG-606. Next base: position 2,628,193 of record NZ_JANUIL010000001.1, read on the forward strand.
TGCCCTGGTCTGTACGGATGACCGAATCGGAAATGATCCGTTGCCCGGAATCCTGGCAACTCGATTTCCAACCGAAATTGAAGTGGGATTATTGCCACGGACTGGAATTGGGAGCTATGCTTGATGTGTATGATGCTTATGGTGACAAGAAAATTCGTGATTATGCCATTGCGTATGCAGATACAATGGTGCATGGGAACGGCAGCATTACCGCTTACAAATTAACTGATTATAGTCTCGACCGTATCAACTCCGGAAAAATTCTTTTCCGTATCTATGAGCAAACGAAGAATCCTAAATATAAAAAAGCGCTCGATCTGCTTTATAGCCAGTTTGAAGGACAGCCGCGCAATGAAGACGGTGGTTTCTGGCACAAAAAGATTTATCCTCATCAGATGTGGCTGGACGGAATTTACATGGGAGCTCCCTTCTATGCCGAATATGCCTTCCGTAATAATCTTCCGCAGGACTATGCAGATGTTATCAACCAATTTATCACCTGTGCGCGGCATACGTATGACCCTAAGAACGGTCTTTATCGCCATGCGTGTGATGTAAGTCGTACCGAACGTTGGGCAGATCCGGTAACCGGACAGTCGAAACATACTTGGGGACGTGCTATGGGATGGTATGCAATGGCATTGGTAGATGCACTTGAATTTATTCCGCTGCATGAAGCCGGAAGAGATTCCCTGCTGGATATCCTGAATAATGTGGCTGTGCAGGTGAAGAAACTTCAAGACCCGAAGACAGGAGGATGGTATCAGGTAATGGACAGGAGTGGGGACAAGGGAAATTATGTGGAATCTTCCTGTTCTGCTATGTTTATTTATTCGCTCTTTAAGGCAGTCCGTCTGGGATATATTGATAAATCTTATCTGGATGTAGCGCTGAAAGGTTATAAGGGATTTCTCGATAATTTTATCGAAGTGGACAAAAATGGATTGGTAACCATCACCAAAGCTTGCGCAGTAGCAGGATTGGGAGGAAAAGTGTACCGTTCCGGCGATTATGACTATTATATAAATGAAACTATCCGCAATAACGATCCTAAAGCCGTAGGACCTTTTATTATGGCTAGCTTGGAATATGAACGTTTACAAAAGTAATTTCCGGCGATGAAAAGGACTATTTTTAAAGGAATGATGTGCTTGTTTCTGCTCGGCGTAGGAGTAACATCTGTTTATTCACAGCAACAGCAACGCAAAGACACGTTAGTTGTGGCACGTGACGGGACAGGAGACTATCGTAATATTCAGGAAGCAGTGGAAGCTGTCCGCGCTTTTATGGATTATACGGTAACTATATTTATCAAGAATGGTGTCTATAAAGAAAAACTGGTCATCCCTTCTTGGGTAAAGAATGTTCAACTGGTGGGCGAAAGTGCAGAGAAAACGATTATTACTTATGACGATCATGCCAACATCAATAAGATGGGGACATTTCGTACCTATACAGTAAAAGTAGAGGGAAATGACATTACTTTTAAGGATCTGACGATTGAGAATAATGCGGCTCCATTGGGACAGGCGGTAGCTCTTCATACCGAAGGTGACAGGCTCATGTTTGTCAACTGCCGTTTCCTGGGAAATCAGGATACTATTTATACGGGTTCTGAAAGAACACGGCTCTTATTTACCAATTGTTATATCGAGGGGACTACCGATTTTATTTTTGGTCCCTCAACTGCTCTATTTGAATATTGTGAGCTTCATAGCAAACGTGATTCATATATCACGGCCGCTTCAACCCCACAAAGTGAAGAATTCGGATATGTCTTCAAGAACTGCAAGTTGACAGCTGCTCCGGACGTGAAAAAAGTATATCTGGGTCGTCCGTGGCGTCCTTATGCCGCAACGGTCTTTATTAATTGTGAGTTTGGTAATCACATCCGCCCCGAAGGATGGCACAACTGGAAGAATCCGGAGAACGAAAAAACAGCTCGTTATGCCGAATTTGGAAATACCGGTGCAGGTGCTGACACGACAGGACGTGTAACGTGGGTCAAACAGCTGACAAAGAAGGAAATAACGAAGTATACTCCGGAAAACATCTTTAAAGAAAGTAGTAACTGGTATCCTTATAAATGAGAGAAGCAAGGCGAATGGTTGCCAGCCCGCTTGTGATTATTAGTTTCAACGCTTGAAACACTTTGCTTCAATACGGTGAACACATTGGTTCAACCGAAATAAATCGGTTTACGATAAGCTGCAAGTGTCTTGTAAGCATCTCCGGTTTGAAGGTGATAGAGGAAAATGTTTTTTATATATAGAGAGTAGTATTATAATTATAGATAAATATGAAGACACAAAGACATAAAATGTGGGGGCTGCTGGCCGCAGTTTTCATTCTTTTTTCTGCATTTCGTGCGGACAAACCGGTTATCACTATCTTCATGATAGGCGATTCGACCATGGCTAACAAGAAAATAGATGGAGGAAACCCTGAACGTGGTTGGGGAATGGTGCTTCCCGGATTCTTTTCTGAAGATGTACGGATAGACAATCATGCTGCTAACGGACGCAGTTCCAAGAGCTTTATCAGTGAAGGACGTTGGGAAAAAGTGATTTCCAAAGTGAAAAAAGGAGATTATGTCTTTATTCAGTTCGGTCATAACGATGAGAAAGCAGACTCTACCCGTCACACTGATCCGGGGACAACTTTTGATGAGATTCTTCGCCGCTATGTAAATGAAACCCGTGCCAAGGGTGGAATACCGGTATTGTTTAACTCTATCGTCCGTCGTAACTTTGTGCAACCGAAGGATGACGCCATTGCAAAAGATGTCCGCCGCACGCCGGGGGAAAAGGAACAGCCGAAGGAAGGAGCTGTTTTATTCGATACACATGGTGCTTATCTGGATGCTCCCCGCAATGTGGCAAAAGAATTAGGAGTGATTTTCATTGATATGAATAAAATCACTCATGACCTGGTACAAGGACTTGGACCAGTAGAATCTAAGAAATTATTTGTGTTTGTTGAGCCCAATCAAGTGCCTGCTTTTCCGAAAGGCCGTGAAGACAATACTCACTTGAATGTATACGGAGCGCGAACTATTGCAGGGCTGGCTGTGGATGCCATCGGCAAGGAAATTCCGGAATTGGCGAAATATATCCGTCAATCCGATTATGTAGTGGCTCAAGATGGTAGCGGTGATTTCTTTACCGTGCAGGAAGCGATCGATGCTGTTCCCGATTTTCGCAAAGACATCCGTACCACTATTCTGGTTCGCAAGGGTACTTATAAAGAGAAACTCATCATCCCTGAATCCAAGATTAATATTTCCCTGATTGGAGAAGAAGGTACGATATTGACTTATGACGGTTTCGCAAACAAGAAAAATGTATTCGGTGAGAATATGGGAACTTCCGGTTCATCCAGTTGCTATATCTATGCTCCCGACTTCTATGCGGAAAATATCACTTTTGAGAACTCATCAGGTCCCGTAGGACAGGCAGTTGCCTGCTTTGTATCTGCCGACCGTGTCTATTTTAAGAACTGCCGTTTCCTCGGCTTCCAAGATACTCTCTACACATATGGGAAGCAAAGCCGTCAATATTACGAAGATTGCTATATTGAAGGAACAGTCGATTTTATTTTCGGCTGGTCTATCGCTGTTTTTAATCGCTGTCACATTCATAGCAAACGCGATGGCTATGTCACTGCTCCTTCTACCGATAAAGGGAAAAAGTACGGCTATGTCTTCTACGATTGCCGGTTGACAGCAGAGCCGGAAGCCAAGAAAGTATATCTGTCCCGTCCTTGGCGTCCGTATGCACAGGCTGTATTTATTCGTTGTGAGTTGGGGAAACATATCCTTCCTGTCGGCTGGAATAATTGGGGCAAGAAAGAAAATGAAAAGACAGTCTTTTATGCCGAATACGAAAATCGGGGTGAAGGGGCCAACCCGAAAGCACGTGCTGCTTTCTCCCGACAACTGAAAAATCAGAAAGGATATGAGATAACAACTGTTCTGGCAGGAGAAGATGGTTGGAATCCGGTAGAGAACGGAAACAAACTGATAACGGTAAAGCGCTGATTTGATGAATAGGTAAAGAAACAAATTAGCTGGAAGCAGCAGAACAACAAAGCAGAAGTATAAATAAGTGGACATAAGAACAAAAGAGCGAAAAAACAGAATCCGACAAGATATTTTGTTCTTTTATTCTTATGTCTAAAATTGATGACTTGTTCTATAGAATGGTCCGATTCTGTTAAATAGCCGCTAAAGATTGCATTAAACTACAAGTATTTTTCTATCTTTACGGCACAGAACCGAGTGATATGATGAAGAAAACCTTAATTTTAGTAATCTTTTTGCTAGCTATTGTGTTCTTGACACATGCACAGCAGCACTGTTTTTTCACCCACTATTCTACTGAAGATGGATTATCCCAAAATACGGTGATGAACATCTTGCAGGATCACAAAGACAATCTTTGGTTTGCCACTTGGGATGGCATCAACCGTTTCAACGGTTATACCTTTAAAACATACAAGGCCCGTCAGGGAAACTATATCAGTTTGACCAATAACCGTGTAGATCGTATCTATGAAGACCGTTACGGCTTTCTGTGGCTACTGACCTATGATAATCGTGTCCATCGTTTCGATCCGAAGACGGAGACTTTTGAACAGGTGCCTGCTGCCGGAGAAGAGGGAAGCGCTTTCAATGTACATACCATTGAGGTGATGCCGAATGGAACCGTCTGGCTGCTGACAGAAAATGACGGAGCTATCCGAATCCAGACTCATCCGGATGAGAATAATCGCCTGACATGGGATATTTATTCCAGTAAGACGGAGTTATTTCCCTCTCTACATATACTCAAAGTACATCAAGATAAAGCAGGCAATGACTGGCTGTTGACAGATAACGGTCTCGGCATGATCCGCCCCGAAAAGAAAGAACCGGACTCTTACTTTACGGAGACAAAAGGAAAGTTTGGCGGAATGAACCAAGCTTTTTATGCAGTACAGGAGCGGGATAAGGACATTTGCTTTGCCTCCGATCATGGACGCATCTGGTCTTATCAGAAAGAAAGCGGAGAATTTACGTTGATCGAGCTCCCCACGAAAGGACGGATCACTTCTATTCATCCGGTTGCACCGGACATCTCTGTGATCACTACTGATTCGGATGGTTTCTTTACTTACAACTTGCGGACTAAAACAAATGTGCATTATTCATTCCTGACTTGCAAGGCTTTACCCGCAAAACCGATCCTTTCTGCTTATGTAGACCGTGCTTCGGAAGTGTGGTTCGAGCAGGAAGAACCGGGTGTTGTAGCCCATTTTAATCCTTCGACCGGAGTGGTGACCCGTGAACAGATTCTTATTGAATACAGTAATCCCGAACGTTCCCGTCCGGCCTTCCATATCCATGAAGATGTAAACGGATATCTTTGGGTACATCCTTACGGAGGAGGTTTCTCTTATTTTGATCCTCAAAAAAAGCGGTTGGTTCCTTTCTATAATGAATTGGGTAGCCGTGACTGGCGTTTTTCCAATAAGATTCATTCGGCTTTTTCCGACAAACAAGGTAATTTATGGCTTTGCACCCACTCTAAGGGATTGGAGAAAGTGACTTATCGGAATGTGCCTTTCGCGATGATGACTCCTATGCCGCATGAACATGAATCATTGCATAATGAGGTGCGTGCCCTGTGTGAAGACAAACTGGGTAATCTGTGGGTCGGTTTGAAAGACGGTATGCTTCGTATGTATGATGCCGACAAAAATTATAAGGGATATCTGACCGAAAGCGGCATCGTTTCTACTACTGGTACTCCCATGTTGGGAACTGTTTATTTTGTTATTCAGGATTCGAAAGGAATGATCTGGATTGCGACAAAAGGAGACGGACTTGTCCGTGCCGAGCCGACTTCTTCCAACGGAATGTCTTATAAACTGACCCGTTATCTTCATCGTGAAGAAGATATGTACAGTTTGAGCGATAACAATGTGTATTGTATCTATGAAGATCATTATGGTCGTATCTGGGTAGCTACTTTTGCCGGAGGTATCAATTATATTACGGAGAATGAAGCAGGAAAGACGTTGTTTATCAATCACCGGAACAATCTGAAAGGATATCCGATTGATCCTTGCTACAAAGCGCGTTTCATTACTTCCGATCATAATGGACGTCTGTGGGTAGGCACAACTACGGGAGCTGTTGCTTTTGATGAGAACTTTAAGAAACCGGAGGATGTGCAGTTCTATCATTTCTCCCGTATGCCGAACGATACGCAAAGTTTGAGTAATAATGATGTCCATTGGATTATTTCCACTAAGAAAAAGGAACTTTATCTGGCTACTTTCGGCGGGGGACTCAACAAACTGGTATCTATCAGTAAAGACGGTCATGGAGAGTTCAAATCATATTCCGTACTGGATGGTCTTCCTTCTGACGTCTTGCTTTCTGTCCGCGAAGATAGTAAGGAGAATTTATGGATTAGTACGGAGAATGGGATTTGTAAGTTCATCCCGTCTGAAGAACGTTTTGAAAGTTACGACGAACGTAGTATTACTTTCCCGGTGCGCTTTAGTGAAGCGGCTTCCACATTGACGGCTAAAGGAAGTATGCTTTTCGGTGCCAGTGGCGGAGTCTTTATATTTAATCCCGACTCTATTCGTAAGAGTAGCTATATCCCACCTATCGTATTCTCCAAGCTGATGGTGACTAATGAGGATATTACACCCGGAGATGACTCCTTGCTGAAGGTGGATATTGACGATACCGACCCATTGGTGCTCTCACACAAAGAGAATATTTTCTCCGTTCACTTTGCGGCACTTGATTATACCAATCCGCAGAATATACAGTATGCTTATATTCTCGACGGATTTGAGAAACAGTGGACTTTTGCCGACAAACAGCGTAGTGTGACTTATACGAATCTTCCGAAAGGAGAGTATGTGCTCCGTGTTCGTTCAACGAATAGTGATGGTGTGTGGGTGGATAATGAACGTCTGCTGAACATTGTTATTCTTCCTTCTTTCTGGGAGACGCCGGTAGCTTATGTGCTTTATGTACTTTTTATTCTGATTATTATTTTCGTAGCCGTTTATATCCTGTTTACCATTTATCGGTTGAAGCATGAGGTTTCGGTCGAACAGCAGATTTCGGATATAAAACTACGTTTCTTTACTAATATATCGCATGAGTTGCGTACCCCGCTTACGTTGATAGCAGGTCCGGTGGAGCAGGTCTTGAAGAATGATAAATTGCCGGCTGATGCTCGCGAACAGTTAGTGGTGGTTGAACGGAATACCAATCGGATGCTCCGTCTTGTCAATCAGATTCTGGACTTCCGCAAGATTCAGAATAAGAAGATGAAGATGCAGGTGCAGCGGCTGGATATTGTACCTTTCGTCCGTAAGGTGATGGATAATTTTGAAGCTGTGGCCGAAGAACATCGGATTGATTTTCTGTTCCAGACCGAAAAGGAACATCTTTATCTTTGGGTGGATGCCGATAAGCTGGAAAAGATTGTATTCAATTTGCTTTCCAATGCATTTAAATATACGCCGAATGGTAAGATGATTACAGTGTTTATCCGTGAAGATGAAAATACAGTTTCTATTGGCGTGCAAGATCAGGGTATCGGTATTGCGGAAAATAAAAAGAAGTCACTGTTTGTCCGTTTTGAGAATCTGGTGGATAAGAATCTTTTCAATCAGGCTAGTACGGGTATCGGACTTTCATTGGTGAAAGAGCTGGTAGAAATGCATAAAGCGACTATTTCCGTTGATAGCCATTTGGGAGAAGGGAGTTGCTTCAAAGTAGATTTCCTAAAGGGAAAAGAACATTATGATAAGGAAGCCGAGTTTATTCTGGAAGATGCGGTTGCTCCGGCAAGAATGGGACAAGTAGTGGATATAGCCAATTCTTCCATTCAGTCTGAAACGTTGGTAAGCGATGATTCGGAGAAAATTGAAGATGTGTATGGGGAAGAATTTGCGAAAGAAGAAAACTCCAAAGAATTGATGTTGTTAGTCGAAGATAATCAGGAGTTACGTGAATTCTTGCGCAGTATATTTTCTCCGATGTACCGGGTGGTGGAAGCTGCTGACGGTAAGGAGGGGGCAAGCAAGGCTTTGAAGTACCTGCCGGATATTATCATCAGTGACGTGATGATGCCTGAGAAAGATGGTATCGAAATGACGCGCGAACTGCGTGCGGATATGACGACCAGCCATATACCTATCATCTTGCTTACTGCCAAAACTACGATTGAAAGCAAACTGGAGGGACTGGAATATGGTGCGGACGATTATATAACGAAGCCTTTCAGTGCTACCTATCTGCAAGCCCGTGTGGAAAATCTGTTGATGCAGCGTAAGAAACTGCAAAGTTTCTACCGGGATAGTCTGATGCATATTAATATTTCTACCGGTCAGGAGGAAGTGCCTGTGGCTACGGATATGCCGTCTGCTGAAGAAGATGCCTCCGAAACTGTACCTGCAACTCTCGAAATGTCTCCCAACGACCGTAAGTTTATGGATAAATTGGTAGAGTTGATGGAGCAGAACATGGATAATGGAGAACTGGTGGTAGATGATCTGGTTCGGGAACTGGCTGTCAGCCGTTCTGTCTTCTTCAAGAAGCTGAAAACACTTACCGGACTGGCTCCGATTGAATTTATCAAAGAAATGCGTATCAAGCGGGCTACACAATTAATAGAAACCGGAGAATTTAATATGACCCAGATTTCGTATATGGTAGGCATTAATGATCCGCGTTATTTCAGTAAATGCTTTAAAGCACAGGTTGGAATGACGCCTACGGAGTATCGGGATAGAGTGGGGAGATAATAATGGGAAAGGAAAGATATAGAAAGGGGGATGTTCAAAGCTCCCCTTTTATCGAAATCACCCTCGCTACAACTATCTGTGGCGAGGGTGATTTTTTGTTTATGAGAGTTCCGATACATTTACCCTCATCTTGGTTATCCGAATTTATTTTTTAGGGTATAGATGATTCACAAGGCTGTTCATATACATTTCCAGGTTTGTATATTCCGGGCTTAATGTATATTTGGCTCCGTCTGAAGGATCATTGGGATTAAGGTTGTGTTTCTTTTCCCATTCATCGGGAATACCATCACCATCTGTATCAACGAGTGCTGTTTCTGATTTATATTCCGGCCATCCTCCTACATCAGACGGTTGGTCAATCATTCCATTCGTGCTTCCATGAGAACCTTCGTAAGTATAAGTGCCTTTGAGAGTTTCATCTACGATGCGTTGGTCTATGGCGTCACGGCGATATGAAGCACCGGCAAACTCGAGAACATCTTTGTAGGCTTTCTTGGCAGGTTGCAAAGAAGTATGTTCGGCTATGTCAAATGCTTTTTTAGACAGTACTTCCTTTTCTGTGGCAAAGTCTTTTTTTATAACCAGTCCGTAAGAGTTATCCATATTCACTTTATAAAGAGCCTCTTTCTGCTTGTCAGTCAGTTTGGGACAGGTAGGATCCATATAGTTACCTTTGAAATAGAATACACCATGAACACCTGCTTTATTGTTGTTTTTGCCATCATCGGCATACGCTGTAAACAAGCGTTTGAAAGAACCTTTTGTCGCACTGAAAGGTCCCGGTTTATAGTAGTTATTTATAAAGTTGTAGGAACCTCCTTCACCGGCATAAGCACCGTCACTGCCATAATTATAAATCACATTATTGAATAATTCCACTTTTTCATCTTCCGGACGACCCGTATAACGGCTTCCGCAAAGACGGGGTGTGCGGTTAGTGTGATGGGCGAGTAAGTTATGGTGAAAAGTAGCAGGCTGTCCACCCCAGATACCTCCATAACCATGCGCTCCCTTTTCGTGGATAGAATTGGCGAGACTTTCACTGATGATGCACCATTGAAGAGTGAAATTACGGTTATCATAGAATGTGGCACATTCGTCCGTACACCAACTCATGGAGCAGTGGTCTATGATAATGTTTTGGTGCGCTTTTGTACCATTCATTGCGTCGTCACCTTTTTGTTTGATGTCGACTCCCATACGGGAACGGATGAAACGGACGATTACGTTGTCTGCCTGAATAGAGAACGTATAGTTTTTCAGGCAAATGCCATCACCCGGAGCTGTCTGTCCTGCAATGGTCACATCACCATTGCTGAGTTTTAATGCTTTTTGTAGTTCAATAATTCCGCTAACCGCAAAGACAATGGTGCGGGGACCTTTCTTGCTGATAGCCCAGCGAAGTGTCCCTTCCGAACCGTCGTCTGCCAGGGACGTAACAGTGTATACAGCACCTCCGGCACCACCGGTGGTATATTTTCCTGCTCCGTCGGCACCGGGGAAGGCGAGAACTTTAGAACGATCCGGGGTAGGATAGTCCTTTGATGTTTTTTCAACCGAAATGGCAGGTTGCATGGCTTGTCCCACTAGAGGAAAAGCCAATATCAAACTACAGATTGCTAATATATTCTTTTTCATTACTAATTTATCATTTGGGTTCGAATTTACTAAAATTATTCTATAACACTGCCACCTGTCGCACCATTTACCATGATTTCGTGCACCAGACTATTGAGATACATTTCCAGATTAGTGTACTTCCCGTTTTTGTCAATAGTCGTTTCTTTTCCATCAGCAGATTTTTTGGGATTCAAACCATATTCTTCTTCCCAGTAGTCGGGAATACCGTCACCGTCCGTATCTTTCACGTTTGCATTGGTTACAGATTTCAGAACATCGTAGGGATCATTTACTCCTAAGGCTCTGCAGACATCTTTCGGGTCGTTGATATATCCACTTTTGTTTTGTGAGTAGCCGGAAAGACCTTCCCATTTGCTGGCATCTCCCGTGCAACTTGCTTTTCTGTTTTTAACGTCGCTAATTATCAACTCGTCGACTTTATCACGATAGTTGCTGGCTCCTGCATAGCTCATCACACGTTCATAAGCCTCATCCGGCGTATGAGTTCTTACATTTCCTGCCTTAACTACCGGTGAACTTGATTTTATCTGGGTATGTTGGTTCCAAAGCTCCGTAGTTGCACAGTTTTTACCGTCCATTTGGTCAAATACACCTTTTGTCCAGTTATCATTGCTAACAGTCGTATTGCCTACTACTTTATTTCCGTCGATATAAAACTTTCCCCAAGTTTGAAGCCATTTTTTGTAGGCTTCGCCAGAGTAATTTTCCGGATATACATCTGGCTTCGCGATACGGTATGCACGGTCTGCTTTACCGCTTTCATCGGTTCCGGGGCCTGGCTTGTAGTAGTTGTTAACGATATTCACGTGTTGCGCTTCACCACCGTAGCAGCCTTCGCCTCCCCAATTGTAGTAAACATTGTTGCGCATATCCACTCGCTCTCCATCGTTGTTGTTCAGTGCTAATGTAGTATATCGGGGACCAAGGCGTGGAACACGGCTTTCGCAATGGGCTATCAGGTTATGGTGGTAAGAGGCATAGTTTCCTCCCCAGTTACCGCCATATCCGTGAGAAGCGAATTTGCCTGTGGCAGCATTGATCTTTACATCAGTCACACGTAAGGCTTGATAAGCTAAACACCATTGTACGGTAGAATTTTGCATACCATAGACAGAAAGACATTCATCGCTTCCCCAGCTTACTGAACAATGGTCGATGATTACATTTTGTTTGTCACAACCTCCTAATCCGTCGCAGTCTACGTTAGAGTTTCCGGGGCGGAAACGGATGAAACGAATGATGATATTGCTGGAATTAATCGTAAATGGATAATTGGCAATACAGATACCGCCCGGTGATGTCTGTCCGGCAATGGTCAGATCATCTTTCTGGGTTTTTAATTCCGATTTCAAATAGATGGTACCCGACACATCAAATACAATCGTTTTAGGACCGTCTTGTTGCATAGCCCAGCGCAGACTTCCGCTGATACTTCCACTGGCGTCGTCTTCAAGGCTAGTCACATGATAAACTTTTCCCCCGCGTCCTCCGGTGGTATTGCGACCGTGCCCTTCGGCGTATGGGAAAGCAAGAAGTTCTCCATAATCCAGTTGCTTGACATCAGAAGATGTCCCACCTGAATTATTTGTTCCTCCACCTGTATCATCTACAGGATCGTCTGAAGAGCATGAGGTACATAATCCTGCGATGCTGAATGCAATAGCTATATAAAATAGAGATATTTTCTGCTTCATTATCTTTTAACTGTTTAGGGATATAGACGATTTATTTGTTGGGATACAACTTTTCTACCAGACTGTTGAGGTAAACTTCCAGATTGGTATACGTTTTACTTAGAGTATATTTGGCACCGTCGGCTTTACTTTTGGGGTTCAAACCGTTGGCAGTCTCCCATTCATCAGGGATGCCGTCGCCGTCGGTGTCTTTCGGACCGGTTTCCTTTTTATATTCCGGCCAGCCACCTACATCGCTGGCTTTATCAATAAGTCCCTTTTCACTGCCATTACTGCCGTCTGCCGTATAATCTCCGTTGCGAACGTTGGCTATGATGCGTTTATCGACATCATCATATTTTAAGGAAGCACCGGCATACTTTAATACTGATTCATAAGCTTCTTTTGCCGATTGAGTGAATTCGGATGCATCTTCGGAAATGGTAAATTCGTTACTTGACTGAAGTGCTTTTTCTCCTCCATCGGGTAAAGGAACGGCTTCTGTTGCATTGGGGTGTAACCCTTGCCAGTTGTCATTGTTTACAGAAGTAAGCAGAGATTGATATTCGGCTTTCAATTCAGGACATGTGCCGTCAAAATAGTTTCCTTTCAGATAAAAAGTACCCCATATACCTTTGGTGTTTTTATTTGTACCGTCATCACCGTTAGGTTGGAAGATACGGTTTACAATATTTTTCTTGGTATTGGTAACTGGTCCGGGCTTGTAGTAGTTGTTCACGAAATTATAGCTTCCTCCTTCTCCTGCATAGCCGCCATTGGTCGGTCCCCAGTTATAGAAAACATTATTTCGTAAATCGACTTTTTCATTTTCCGGTTTCCCTGTATAGCGGCTACCGCATAGACGTGGTGTACGGCTGCTGTGGTGGGCTAATAAATTGTGGTGGAATGTAGCGGGTGATCCTCCCCATATTCCTCCGTAACCGTGATTACCTTTGGTGTGTACCGAACGATTCAAACTTTCGCTGATGATGCACCATTGCATGGTAAAATTAGTGTTATCGTAGAAAGAAGCACATTCATCAGTGCTCCAACTCATCGAACAATGGTCAATGATAATATTTTTATGTTGCTTTCCCCACAATGCATCACCACTGTCGGCTTCTGCTTCTGTTGTAAAGTTGTCCGATCCCATGCGGAAACGCATGAAACGGATGATTACGTTGTCTGCCTGTACGGATACGGGATGTCCTTTCAGGCAAATACCGTCACCCGGTGCACTCTGGCCGGCAATCGTTACATCTCCGTTGGTTATCTTCAAGGGGCTTTTCAGTTCTATCAATCCACTTACTGCAAATACGATCGTGCGCTTTCCCGTACGATTTAATGCGTAGCGTAGTGTCCCTTGTGTTGTGTTATCTTCAAGCGAAGTTACTGTATACACTTCTCCGCCTGCTCCGCCGGTAGTATAACAACCTGCACCGTAAGCGCCCGGAAAGGCATAACGCGTTTCGGCAGGTGTCTCTTCTTCACCACCTTCGTTCTCATTACCACCGTTACCGGTATTCTGTCCCGGTGTTTCATCAGTGATACTTGGGTCTTCGCTGCTGCAAGCAACCGATAGGTTGATTACACAGAAGCACAATAATCCCATTTTAATAGATTTGAGCATACAAATTATCTTTTAAAAAAATAGAGTTCTTTGTCTCATACATTATATTTGCTGATGATGTGACAAAGAACTCTTTATTAAATCTTATTGGTTTTATTCGCTTACTGTACCGTACTGGCTTACAGTTTTCACTGTATAAATATTGCTTTCGTCAGTGTTGGTCAGTGTAACGGTAGTGTCTGTAGTTTGCCCTGCATAGTTACCATTCATAAAGATGAGGTAACCGGCAGCACCGGATACTGCATCCCATGTCAGAGTGTTTCCCGACAGATTGACATTGGTAGGTGCTGCAAGGGGAGTTTCCATATACTCTTTCGGGTTCCAGCTGTCAATAGTTATTATATTCTCATATGTATATTTAGCAGCTTCGGATGCTGTTAGCACTGAGCTAGTGAAGGAAACGTTTCCGGAGGTGATTGTTTTACTTTCCGCAATCATATTTCCATTCTTGTCGATAGTGTTATATTCAGCATATAGTGTAGGTATTTGTCCACCATATCCCCAGTGTGAATCTATAATATCCATTTTCAACTTGGTGTTGATCCAGACAGTTTTCGTGGTTGTTGCTTGGGAACGTCCGAATGAGAATTTTGTATCATCACCGTTTACCGTACAATCTTTTATAACATATCCGTATTTATCGCTTTCACTGGTACGCGAAGCAGTTATAACGCTACCACCGTCATTGCCTGTATTATAGAATGTACTGTTTTCGATAAGTACATCGCCACTTCCCCAGATATAATCTGTATGGCCTTCAATCCATGAGTTATAAACGTATGCACGATGAGGGGTTGTATTGTTCCAATAACGGGTCCACCATGTATCCTGATAGGAGACAAGCAAACAATTATTCAAAGCAAAGCGGTCTTCACGGTTTATCAAGGCTTCTGCCTGTCCGTTTTTACCTAAACCACCCGTGTGACGATTTGAGAATGCACCATAAAGATTGATGATTGAAATGTTTTCAGCATAAAAATCTGTGGCTTCAATCAACACTACTGTGTTTTGGTCTTCACTATATCCGGCTTTGCGGGCTGGTGAGTTTTCGTTGAAAATAGAATAAGGCCATGAGGTAGCATTACTTGAATCATCTACACGGTTTACTGCAAACTGGATTTTAACACCATCGCGGCTCTCACCGATTAAATGAACAAATGGTTTATTCTTATTGATTCGGACACATTCATTATAAGTTCCGTTGGCAATGAAGATTTTATAAGGACTGGTCGGTGGGGTAGTGATGGCGTTGATTGCCGCCTGGAGAGTAGTGTAATCACCATTCCCTTTTGAATCAACAATTGCATCGAATACTTTTCCACCACCCGAAATTTCAGATTTGGCAGTAAAGCTTAAAAAGAAGTCTTCGTCGTAAGTTCTTCCCTGCATATCTGTTAATGCTCCGGCAGGAACTTCGAAAGTACATTCTTTGTTTTCCATACCAGAGAAGGTATAACGTACTTTTTCGTAGTTGATGGATACACGCACTACTCCTCCGTTGAAATAGATTTCTGTATCCGGAGCCTGACGCATGGCTTTGCTGAAAGTCAGTTCTACATATCCGCTCGGACCTACTACATCACCATCATTGATATTCTGTGAAATCAGAACAGGGACGCTTGTATCTTCTGCATCATCGTTGTCATTACAAGAAGCACCTATAAGAATCAACAAGAACAGAAGTAAGTATTTACTTATTGTATAGATTGAATTTGTATTCATAATATCTGTTGCTTTTTAGAGAAGATTCTCCGTCAAGTAAATGCAAATTCCAGACTTGACGGAAAACCTTGCAGTTTTATTTAGTTATTTGTTCCAACGTTGGTCACCGACTCTGTATTCTTCAGGAACATCTGCTCCAAAAGTCAAATCTTCACTTGAGCCATTAGGGAATAGCTGATCGGAAGTCAGAGGAAGACTAGTATAGTCTTTTCCCCACTCGGTAGCACCAAATGCAAAGTCAGAAGCCTTATACAAGCCGTTTACGTTTAGAGTTGTAGCTACGGAACTTGTGTTGTAGAAAGGTTTAACTCCACCTTTGGCAAACAGAGTGTTTGATATAGTCATTGTCATGTCTTTTGTATCTCTGCAGAAAGCATCACTTGCTGACATATCATAGAATGTACAATCCTTGATTGTTATTGTACCGGTTTGTCCTGACTTGTGTCTTATGAATTGAGACGCAGAAGCTCCCTTGGCTACAATAACAGAAGTATTGGAAACCACTAAATTAAGAGTTGTTAATGTTACCTTGTCAGAAAGAAGTAATCCATAATGATTGGATGTTGCTGCTCTTCCCAATCCTTTGATGATACAGTCATCAATAGTAACAGACATAGCATTACTTGTACTTGCATTCATACGAACGATACCCCGGATATTGGTAATTGTACACGAGGTAACTTCTATTTCTTTGATGCAACCTGAAGCACCGTTTTGATAAATAAGGGTTGTATTTCCTTCATCGGTAATATTCAGATTATGGAATTCTACTTTATCACATATTCCGCTGGCACCTACGCCCTTTTTAATAGTCATATTAACCTGTCCGTCTTGACTGTCACCCCAGAAAATAAGGTGAGTCACGCCAGCAGCAATGTTTTCTTTTTCTTGTGCAAATCCTTCTGTTCCGGAAACATTGATTAATACTTTTCCTGAAAGATTATCCCAGTTGGCAAGGGCATCTTCCCATGTCATTTCAGTATAACCCGTCGGTTTACCTTTCTTAGTTGTAAAGGTGATACGGGAACATATAGAGCCGTTTGCGAAAGCATAAGCCGTATATTCTGTACTGGAAGCCAAACCTGTGATTGTCACCTTATGTGCAGCAATATCTGCTGGTGATAATTGGGTTCCTTGTTCTGGTACTCCTTCGGTAGAAAGAACACAAGCATATTCATCTACATCCACCGTTTCTTCCCAAGAGAATACAGCCGAATTTGCTGTTATATCACTGATGGTAGATTCGATTTCCAAACCAGGGATGGTAACAGTCTGTGAACCACGCGGATTATTTCCATTATAAATAGTAATCGTGTATTCAGTGAACGACTTCAAATTTTCAACCCATGCTTCACCTGCGGCAGCTTCTGTTGACGAAATAACACGTGAAGTTACTTCTGTGGCACCCGTTTCCATGATTTCGAAATGATCGACTGCTAATCCGGCTTCCCATGACATGCGTACTTTTCCTTGACCTTCAGGTAAGTCTTCAGTAGTTGGAATATTCAGGATAGCTTCTTCCTTAACTGAAGCAAAAGTCTTTTTATAATTTACCCAACGAGATTCCTTCTCTCCGGAAATAGATTTGATACGCATATAATAAGTCGTATTTACAGCCAGATTATCCATTGTGTAAGGTGACTGCTTGATCCGGTTGGCAGGATCATTTCCATAAACGATATTTCCATTTTCTTCTGATCCCATTGGAGTCTCGTCAGTCATCTCGTTAGGACTAATCTCGATAATGTAATAGTCGGTATTGGATGTTGAGCTCCAAGTTACTACCGCTCTGGCTACTTTACTGTCTGTTTCTACACTGATTCCGTTTTCATCAGTTCCGAAAGGACGGCTATAGGAAGAGTCAATATCCCAATCACTTTTCTCTGTACACGAAGATACCGCCAAAGAGGCCAGGAGCATGAAAGCTCCCATTCCCAATATATTTTTTATATTCTTCATCATTTTACGATTTTAAGATTAATCCGAATAACCATAAGAGTTATGTAATTTACCGTTTGAGGTAGAGATGGTTGTAGAAGCTATCGGCAATAAATAACGATTCTTTACAGCCTTGTTCAATCCGCCAGAAATACTAGGCAAGTTTACTTTCAGATTCTTTTGCTCCTTGTCACTGGTTTCAGCTCCGAAGAAGCTCTTGTTTTCATATTCTCCACCTACTTTAGCTCCAAATACGAGAGAAGTCATATCGATATACATCGGATTGTCCGTGCGATATTTATAGTTCACATACTGTGGATATGTACCATTATACACTGCATTTGTATATTCGTTTTTGAACTCGTCTATTTTTTCGCTCAACAGGTTCCAACGGATTAGGTCGAACTTACGAACACCTTCTCCTGCCAGTTCCCATGCATTTTCGTCAACAATTGCATCGAAGAAGTCTTTTCCCATTAGAGCAGTCCATGCAGCATCACGTTTGGTTGCATCGGTGAAAGCACGGTCGTGCACTTCTTTCAGGGCTGCTGTGGCTGTTAATGTACAACCTTCGGCTGTTGCACCCTTACCATAAAGTTCGTTCACAACTTCGGCATACATCAGCAATACTTGCGGATAACGCATTTTCACTACGTTGATACCGGAACAAACTTTCTGATCGCTGGCCAATACAGCTGCGTACCATTCAGAGTTTTCCATCATCTTACGATAATCCCATTTTCCACAATAAAGACCGAAAGGAGCATTTCCTAACATATATTCTTTAAATACTTTGGTGTTTTTGTCTGTAGAAAGTTGTGAAATAGCACAAGTCAGATCGCGGCGGATATCTCCTTCGCCAAACGACAGATAATAAGGAGCAGTCAGTTTCAACTTACCGGATGAGTTACCTTTCGGACCGAATAGGGAACTGGCACCGTTTATACGATATCCGATAGTATATCCCAGCTCACCACTTTTGTTCAGTCCCATTGGAATCTCGAACAGGTTTTCTTGATAAGTCTGATCAAGTTGTCCGATATTTATTAAACGCCAGTATTCTTCTACAGAAGGATTCAGTTTATGTTTTCCTGAACTGACAACAGCTGCCAGATGTTTTTCGGCCAATTCGAATAGTTCTCTACGTTTGGTATCGCTGCAACGTTGAGTAGGATAAGTAGCGTCACTGTTATCTCCGGTGATATATCCGTCTTTAGCTTGTTCGCGGATAGCATATCCGGCACGTGTCATTGCAATATTAGCCAAGAGAGCGTGAGCATAGCCTTTGCTTACATGTTCAGTTGTATAACCGTCTTCACCAGCCCAAGGTAAATATCCGATAGCTTCCTCGAGTTCGATTATCAATTCATCCATGATATCGTCACGGTCTGCCTTTCCAATGTAAACATTAGACAGGTCGCTGTTGGAAGATTCTGTTTTGAAAGGAATATCACCGAACAAGCGGATCAGATCGAAATAAATCATCGCACGCAATGTTATCGCTTCTGCACGGAATCTCATCATGCTGGTACGGGTTGCTCCTGCTTGTTGTATCAGTTGGCTATTGTTTATACCATCTACTACCAGATTCGCATTCTCGATTACTCCGTACATGGCATCCCATACTTTGGAAAGTTGTGACCATCCCGGATTAGCGTTATAGTTCATATTACCACGTTCGCTGGACGTGTTGCTTGCATCCGTACCCAAACCGTCAATCAGTTCACAGTCGGTATTGGTTCCGGCAATGATAGGCAGGAAATTAGAATAAGTCTGGTCTTGCGTCAGGCTGCCGTAAACTTTATTAAGTGCCAATTCTGTATAATAGGCATTATTAAAAGTTGATTCATTATCCAATTCAGACGGTGAGGTCTGATTCAGGAAGTCCGAACAGGAAGACAGGGCAATTAACCCCAGCCCTAGGAATAATGTCTTATATATTTTCATACGATCAATCTGTTTAATGTTTTAATTAGAATGTAACGTTAATACCACCCACAAATGTGCGGCTCTTAGGATAAGCGGCGTAATCTATACCCGGAGTCATCGCATTTTTCTTACTGCTTGTATCGACTTCAGGGTCTGCTCCGCTGTAGTTAGTCCAACAGAACAGGTTATATCCTGTCAGATAGATTCTCACATTCTGCATAAACGCTCTCCTTACAATTGTTTTTGGAAGAGAGTATCCGATAGTAATGTTATTCAAACGCAGGAATGAGGCTTTTTCTACTGCATAATCAGTCAGCTGCATGGTAGTAGCGCTGGCCGGATTGTACATATTGGCGTTAGCGTTTATTTCATTCAGACGTAATCCTGCTGTTGTCATGTCTCCATAGGTATTGAGGACATCTGTAGAACTGGACGACAGGTTCAAACCAGTTTCCGGATCAATCCATGTGTAACGGTTAGACAGTCTGAAATCATTGTTTAAGTTATAACCGGTTCTTGAACCTGAACGGAAAGAAGCTGCCAGTTTTGTTCCATTGACAATTACATTTCCGAGAGAGTAGTTGAAGAATACATTGAAGTCGAAATTACCTACGCGACCATCGAATCCAAAACCACCGGTTGTAGGAGCGATAGTGTTACCCAAACGTTGTTTGAGAGGGTTACCATCTTTATCACATTCCAGTTTCAAACCACCCGGATAGTATTTACCACCGGTGATAGTAGGACTGTTATCTTGCATTCCGTCTTTTAATCCCCATTCGCTACCTGCCCAAACCAGTTCGCCGGTAGGGTTGGTGACAGGATCATATACGGTATAATAACCGTTTGTCTTATATCCCCAAACTTCACCCAAACGTCCGCCTTTCTCTACGCGGAAGTCTTCGTATTTGGCCATTGTACTACCTGACCAGTTACTACTTTGCCAGGGAGAGTCTGTATTCAGTTTATCAATGCGGTTGCGGTTGTAGGCAATGTTGGCATTGAAGTTCAAAGAGAAATTCTTTTTATCAAATAAAACAGCGCTAACAGACAATTCTACACCTTTATTGGATGTCTGTCCGAAGTTCTTGTACTGATAGTTATATCCGGAGAGAGAAGGAATTTCAGTACGCATCAATAAGTCTCTGGTTGTATTCCAGTAAAAGTCGATAGCACCGGAGATACGATTGTTCCAGAATCCATAGTCAATACCGATGTTACGGGTAACTGTTGTTTCCCACTTCAAATCGGGGTTGTATAAGTTCGTTCCATGTTCCAACATGGTAGTGCTTTCTCCGTTGAAGAAAGGATTGCGTGCATCATTACCTCCCAAAGAGTAAGTGGTGGAAAGCAAACCGGAATTGATACGGTTGTTACCGGCAGTACCGAAGCTTAAACGTAGTTTCAAAGCTGACAGCCAGTCTTGAGTGTTACTCATGAAAGCCTCGTCAGAGATACGCCATGCCAAAGCTGCTGACGGGAAAACACCCCAACGATTTCCGGAACCGAACTTGCTCGAACCGTCTGCACGTACTGTAACAGCAAGCAAGTATTTATCCATCATAGTATAGTTCACACGACCAAAGAATGATAATATGTTTTCTTTTGCAGCAATGGTAGATTGGTTGGCTAAAGCTTTGCCCGAACCCATATTTGCTTTCATATCATCGAAATTCATAGTAACAGGGAAAGCTACAGATACATTTTCTATTGATTTCCTTTGGCTGCTGCTTACTTCATGTCCGATCAATACATTGAGTTTATCACGACCTTTGAACAGTTTTTTGTTATCATAGGTCAATGTGTTGGCATTACGCCAGCTCATCGTCTTTTCTCTCAACAGGTAGGCTTGTGGCTGACCGTTATATCCATATTTAGAATTAGATACTGCATCTACTCCCCAATACTGTTCTGTATCGTCAAACTTCCATCCATATCCGAATTCGGAACGGAATGTCCAGTTCTTGAATGGTTTCCAGTTTAAACCTACATTGTAGTTCTGGTTGAAAGTATTGCGGGTTTTATCCGTTGCAAGCAGACGTTCCAATGGAGATTTCTGTTGTGCCGAACTGTTTTCTTCGTCGTCATCACTGTATTTAAGTGAATCAACCGGACGGAATACGGTAGCATTAGCCACAGTTGAATTGGCAGCATTGGATTCATTGGTATCAGCACCACCACCTAAACCGTCAATGGTAGAGTAACTTAACCGGGCGTTAAAGTCCAGTGTCATCCATTTATTCAGTTCTGATTTAATTTTTGCATTTACATTGTCTTTTTTGAAGCCGGAATTAAGCATGATACTTTTTTCTTCATTATGGGCATAGCTGACACTATAAGTCATTTGCTTGGTTCCGCCACTTACATTAATATTGTATTGTTGCTGGTTTCCAGTACGTCCGAACATCTCGTCTTGGTAATCGGTACCATCAATAGAACGCCAGATATCCATATCGGCAAAGTTTCCATAATCCAGAGAACCGATTTCACGCTGATAAGCAACGAAATCGTAAGGACTCAAGACTTCAGTCAGTTTGGTTACCTGTTTAAAACCGAAAGAAGCACCGAAGTCTACTTGCGTTTTACCTTCTTTTCCGCTCTTGGTAGTAATGATGATTACACCATTTGCACCACGGGCACCATAAATGGCTGTGGAAGAAGCATCTTTCAATACGTCGATGCTTTGAATTTCCGAGGGGGCGATATCACTAATGCTTGAAACAGGGAAACCGTCTACAATATATAAAGGTGAGTTATCCTGTGATAATGAACCACCACCGCGAACACGGATCTTTATATCTGCATCGGGAGAACCTTCAGTAGTAGTAACACTAACTCCGGCAAGTTTACCGGTAAGGGCTTCAGATGCACTTGCTACTGGTATAGCAGCTAAGTCTTTGGCACTAACAGAGGCTACAGAACCGGTTAAATCTCTTTTATTGACTGTACCGTAACCAATTACTACGACTTCGTCCAAAGCTTTCGAATCGTCGACCATTTGTACATTAATTGTTTTTCTACCTTGAACGGCTACTTCTTGAGTTTTCATACCTATGTATGAAATAACCAATGTTTTTTTGCCATCAACTTTAATAGAAAAATTACCATCTAAATCTGTAATCGTACCATTGGTAGTATTACCTTTTTCTACAACAGAGGCTCCAATAACAGGCTCTCCGCTGGTGTCTTTCACGTTACCTTTTACGGTAATCGTTTGCGCAGATACGCTAAGCGATATTGCTGAAAATAGTATTAGCAATAAAGAGCGCATGTTTTTCACTTTGTTAGACATTCTTTGCATGTTTATTAATTAATGGTTGTTGTTTGATATTTCATAAAAATCCCGATGAGAGTTCATTCATCGCTACAAAAGTATGAGAATGAAGATATAGTGATGTGCAATATTTGTTTTTCACCTCGTATTTTTTGTTTTTTAGTTTGTTGCGAGGTGTAGTTATTAGCTTTGAAGGGTGTTATTTGTGTTCTAAAGACCGGCAAATATACGAATCAGGGATTTCTAAATTGATTTTTTCACCGGTTTTTATCCGGCATTCATCGGAATTTATACCGTAAATCAACAGAAAAGCCTGTGGAAGCATAGGGAAATGATGTATCTTTGAACCATTAATCAATTAATAATAGAGACAATGGAAGAGAAACAAAATTTTCCCCGTGCTACAGGCTTTTCCGGTAAAATACTGATAGCTTCACTTTTTATCCTTTCCGGGATTCTACTGTTTGCCCGTAATATGGGATGGATTACATCAGAAGTATTTGATATAATCGTATCCTGGCATTCACTCCTTATGTTATTAGGTATATATGCTATGATTCGCCGCCATTTCATCGGTGGAATCATCTTTTTTCTGGCGGGTGCCTATTTTTTGACAGGAGGACTTTCCTGGTTGCCGGAGAATTCACAGGCAATGGTGTGGCCCCTCGCCCTGATAATAGCAGGCGTTTTATTTATCTTCAAACCCGGCAGAAATAAGAGGGCGCAATGGGCTCGTCAGCATACAATGGAACATCGTCGGCAATGGATGAAGATGCATCAGGGTAGACCCGGCATGAACTTTGAGAGTGAACAACAACAGTCGGAATCAGTAGATGGCTTTTTGCGTTCGGAGAATGTCTGGGGAGCTGCACGCCACGTAGTACTTGATGAGTTGTTTAAAGGAGCCATCATTCGTACCTCTTTCGGGGGGACAACTATTGATCTTCGCCATACCCATATTGCACCGGGAGAAACCTATATTGATTTGGATTGCAGTTGGGGGGAGTCGAAATTTATGTCCCGTCGGATTGGACAGTCGTGTTCAAATGCAATGCTTTTTTTGGAGGATGTGATGACAAACGCTGGCAAAATGGGAATGTAAACAAGGAGAGCATATTGGTCATTCGTGGAACGCTTTCTTTCGGAGGCTTGGAAGTTAAAGACTAGCGTATGAAAGCACATCCGATAATAGATTATCCATTCCGCTGGGTTCCGATGCTGGTGCTGGCGTTGATTCTGGTTGCAACACAGGTGGCTTTAGTCTGTGGATATACCGGAACCGACTATCTTCCTGCTTTGGTAGATGGAGTCGCAACAATTGGTTGGCTGGCAGCCATAGCCTATTTAGCCTGGTTTGTGGTCGGTCTTGTTTCGTTGTTCCAGACGGATATAATCATGATAATCGTTGGAAGCCTGTTATGGCTGGCGGGTAGTTTTATGATCTGTGATATCATGGTGAGGATTGTAGGCGTATCCTATATTCCTTTTGTGCAGACCATACCTTTCCGGTTATTATTCGGACTACCAACCTTGATTGCCATTACTTTATGGTATCGCCTGATCGTAACTAAGGAAGAAGTACAGAATCAGGAACTGGATAAAGAATTGGCTGCACATCAGCTAAGTGTGACCGAACAACAAGGAGAACCACAGGTGGAATTAATAGATCGCATTACAGTGAAAGACGGTTCCCGAATTCATCTGGTAAAGGCAGATGAACTGATCTACATACAAGCGTGTGGAGATTATGTGATGCTGATAACTCCTACCGGAGAATATCTGAAAGAACAAACAATGAAGTATTTTGAGACCCATCTGTCTCCTGATACATTTGTGCGTGTACATCGTTCTACGATTGTCAACGTAACACAAATTTCGCGGGTGGAGCTTTTTGGAAAAGAAACTTATCAGTTGTTATTGAAAACTGGCGTGAAACTAAAAGTGAGTCTTTCCGGTTACCGGTTATTAAAAGAGCGACTGGGGATCTAAAATTGGTTCAATCTTATCATAAAAACTGATTTTTCCCCCATATCGGTCAAAAAATGAATGTCAGAATGAAAAGCTTCCACTACTTTTGTTTCCATCATCTAATAATGTGAATAAGGAAATGAGAAGAATATTAGTTAATGTCTGTCTGCTGGCAATGGTCGTGGGAGGAACGATGTCTTTTTCCTATGACATACCCGAAAAACAGGAGACAGGCGTCCGGGAAGGTCGAGTGATCTCTTTTCCCGGAGCTGAAGGACACGGTAGATACACGACGGGCGGCCGTGGTGGTAAAGTGTATCATGTGACTTCTTTGGAAGACGATGGTTCGCAAGGGACTTTACGATGGGCTTTGAAACAAAATGGACCTAAAACGATTGTTTTTGATGTGGCTGGCACGATTCATCTGAAATCGGAGTTACGAACAGGGAAAGATCATCTCACCATTGCAGGACAGACTTCTCCCGGAGGAATCTGTCTGGCTGATTATGGCTTTTCTATTAATTCTAATAATGTAATTATCCGTTTTCTTCGTTTCCGCCCCGGAGAAGCCAGTGGAAAAGAACCCGATGGATTGGGCGGCTGTGATAAAAAAGATATTATGGTAGACCATTGCTCCGTTAGTTGGAGTGTGGATGAATGTCTTTCCGTTTATGGTATGGAAAACTCCACGGTACAATGGTGTATTGGCTCTGAAGCATTAAGAAAAGCGACTCATGTAAAAGGGGCACACGGATATGGCGGTAATTGGGGAGGCCATAAAGCTTCCTATCATCATAACTTGATCGCTCACTGTGAAAGTCGCGTGCCGCGTCTGGGCCCTCGTCCTTCTACATTAGCTCTTGGCGAATGTGTTGATATTCGGAATAATGTTTTCTACAACTGGGCTGGAAACGGTTGCTATGGCGGAGAAGATCAGCATGTCAATATCGTCAATAACTATTATAAACCGGGACCGGCAACCAAACAGGCCTCCAAACAGGTGCAATATCGTATCGCCAAAGTCGGAGTTTATCCGCAGGCTTATGTTTACGTTGATGGAGAACCCAAAAAGAACTTAGCTTTTCAACCTTACCTGCAGAAATGGGGAACTTTCTATATTGATGGAAATAAGATAGAAGGTAACAACAGAGTGACTGCCGATAACTGGACGGATGGGGTCTATGCCCAGTTGAAGAATGATGAAAAAGTAGACTTCCTCTGGACAGAAGAAGCCAAAGAATCTATCCGTCTGAAAGAACCTCTTGATTTTGGAGTAATCACTACCTATTCGGCTGACAAGGCTTATGAACAGGTAATGAACTATGCGGGTTGTTGTAATTATCGTGATGAAGTAGACAAACGTATCATCTCTGACACCCGGAAAGGAACGGCAACTTTCACAGGAGAAGGAAATAAACCCGGATTTATCAATAGCCCCGAAGATATAGGTGATTCTCCCTGGCCGGAATTGTCAATAGCAGGTCTTTCGGTACCGGTGGATTCAGACGGTGATGGCATACCTGATGAGTGGGAAATAAAAAACGGACTTGATCCGAATAATCCCGCAGATGGAAATACAAAAACGAAAGATCCGAATGGACAATATACGAATCTTGAGGTATATTTGAATAGTTTGGTGCAAAATATAGTCGATGCACAGAACAAATAGGTAATCAGTAATTCTCCGTTCAATGCGGTGAATTTAGATGATATGCCTTTCAGGTGTTTTATGATAACACTTGAAGGGCATATCTTTTTGTGCATAGCTATACTTGAGGGGCACTTTTTGCCCCAGTCCGTTTTTTCCTCCTTTTCTACTAAATCTTACTCTATCTTCTCTTGTTTAATCTTCAAATTTGCACTGGTGAAAGAACAAAGAATTCACTTTAGCGAAAAACATCTTAATGTATAATGAAAATCTAAACAAATGAGAAACATGAATCTATTATTCCGGAGTATGAATTCTCCTTAAAAAGCCCCCCTGTCCCTTGGGGGAAAAGAACACTATAATGGTTGTTGTATTTTAAAACTGTATAAACTAATATTTATGAGACATCTAACGAAATTTTCAATTTTACTATTTCTCACTTTCTTCTCTTGCTCACAGCAGATAGAGGAGGGATGGGAATCTGGCGAGTTACCTCAAGAGCCCGAAACGCATCCTGTAAGCGTTAGTTTTAGCCGGGCAAGTCTTGAAACCTTTACCGAACAAGGCATAACGGAGATTGGCATTTATGCGTATCTGAAAGATTCTATGGTATACGGAAAGAATCTACCTTTAAACGATGGGAATTTGCAAATAGATCTTCCTCTCGGAGAAAATCTGCAAACTTTCGCTGTAGCGAATGCGGATCATCTGACCGATGTAGACAGCCTCTCTAAAGTGGTAGTGTATCAAGATATCTATGCACAAAAACAGGTGTATATTTCCAATGTTGTAGATCTGACTTCAGACTATTCTGTCAGTAATCTAAGTCTGGAACTGAAACGTTTGGTTGGACAAGCTACATTCCAACCTAGAGAAACTGCAGATGAACTCAATGCTATTACTCGGTTTGACCAGTTGAATGTCACTTTTACGAATGTAGGTGTTGCCTATAAAGTAAAAACCGGAGCATGTGTTCAACAGGATATAACGATTAGTGTGGATCGGGCTGCAGGCTTTAGTGCATCTGTTTATTCATTTCCAACAATCAATGCAGACTTAAGAACGTCGGTAGATGTGGTATATTTGAAAGGCGGAGAAGAAGTAAACCGCACAAATAGTCCGCTTGATACAGGCATTGCCTTTGAACCGTCCAAACATTCTATAGTCTATATGCCTATATTAGAGGAAGCGTATTTACAAAATTCGTGGACTCGTAGTCTGGTCATGAGTAAAACTGATATGTTACCCCAACCATTTACAATAGAAGAATCTGAATTTTAAAACAGGAGTCTTATGAGAAAAAATATAATTTATTCTTTAGTGGGATTGGCACTTCTACTGGGTACGTATGCTTGCTCTGATGATGATAAGTATTCGACTTCAGTAGTAAATCAAATCGAATTATTCTTGGATGATGAACCGTGGGCAGTGAATACGGGATTATCAACCAAACCTCTTTTTATATATAAAGATAACGGAGAGTATTTTGCTAATTATACCTCACATTATCGTTTCCAGTTACCTAATGGAAAATATAGGATTCTGTCAACAACACAGACAGATTCGATTCCTTGTCCGAGTAATTTGAATGATATTATTATTCGGCAAGATCTGGCGGCAAAAACGAAGTATGCTATTTCAGCACCTGTGGAATACAGTTCTCCGTTCAAGGATCCGTTGAGTATTCGTATGTATAACCGGACAGGAGTGATCCGTCTGAAAGCTACGGATAAAAAAGCGGATAAGAGATATTCTACGGTACGCGCTGTGCTTTCATGTCCGATTTCCGGTTATAAAGTGTCGGATGCCAGATTCATAGAAACACCGATAGAAATAATCCGCGATAAAGCTACCAGCAGTGGTGGTGTGAATTATACAGATGATATGGTGTTGTTTGAGACGCGGACGATAGGAAAAGAGATAGGTATTCGCATTGATTATTTGGATCAGCATAATAATGTGGTGCAGTCGAAAACTATTGATGGTACATTCCCTATATTGCCCGATGACACTACACAGGTGGCTTTTGCTCTTAATAACGCCGACGAACCGATGATTCAGGATTATAAAGTGACGATAGCGTCGGAAGGATGGGATGAAGAAGAAATAAATCCGGAAGCTCCGATGAGAATACCGGATGGATATAGATATGTGAATCCGGAAGAGAATCTGGAACAGATATGCAAAGCGTTGATGGCGGATGTGACTGTAACTGAAGTGAAGCTGTTCTTGAAAGCAGGGGGAGAGTATAAGTTGGGAAGACAGACTGATTTCGGAAAGAGCCTCTATATTGTAGGGCAGAAACCGACAAATGGACAAAAACTGGCCTATATGGAAATGGGTAATATGAGCATATCTACCGGTGATAACAAAATTGATGCTGTTCATTTTGAAAACCTGAGTATAAAAACGACAGACTCGGATTTCTTCAAGTTGAAGAATCAACATTTCCATGTGAAAGAGATTTCGCTGAAAGGATGTGATATTAATGATTTGGGACGCACGATGTGGTATCAGGAAGTAAATGCCAAACTGGCGCAAACTGTTGATAACCTTATTATTGAAGATTGCCGTTTCTTCGGATTAAATTCTGGTAGCAGCGGATTGTTCGGGTTGTCTACTAAACAGGATGCTCCTATTTACAATATTGTGTTCAGAAATTCTACATTCCATGCAAATAATCTGACTAAAGCATTGATAACAGGCCTGAGTTCCATGACCGGTGATTTGAGTATAACCATAGAGAATTGTACATTCATCGGAATGGCACCTGTAGGTATGACATTCTTTGACTTGTCGCCGAAGAATACCAGCAGTTTCACATTGACAGTTAAGAATAATCTGTTCAGTGGTATATCCGGAGAAGGCAGTGGTACTTGGTTTAATTTGAGAAATGTAACAGATAGAACATTCGCAGACAATTATCATACGCAAGGTTTCGTCATGAATACTTGGGGAGTAAACGATAATGAGCTTCCGGCTGAAACAACTTCAATGAGTGCACTCTTTACGGATGTTGAGGGAAGGGATCTGACTATTAAGGACAAGAGTTCGGAAGTATATACCAAAGGAATCGGTGATCCGCATTGGATTAGAAAATAGTTAAAGTATAAACGAATAAATTATATAGGATATGAGATCATTTCTAATCATATTATTGGCAGGATTGCTTGGGGCTTGTAGTTCGGATGACGAAAAGAACGAAGCAGCATTAGCTAATAACTTGGAAGTATCAAAGAATGAGGTGAAACTCACCAATGTAGGAGGTTCTTTTACTATCAATGTGACTGCAACCGGCGATTGGACAGCTAAAGTCACAGAAAGTAATGGTAGCTGGCTGACTCTTTCGAAAGAAAGTGGAAATGGAAACGGCGATCTTCGTTTATTCTTCACTGAAAACACAGATGACGCGAAGCGTGAAAGTAAGATTAAGGTTGCTTTGACGAATGTTAATACGACGATTGAACAGGAAATCTCTGTAGAACAACTGGGTACTGATCCGGATATTTTGTTGGATTATTCAAAGGAAGTGATTCCATTTTTAGGAACTACTCTGATTTGTCAGGTTGTATCCAATGTGGCATGGAAAATAGAGATTGACGATCAAACCGACTGGATCAAGGAAGTCGATCAGTCTGCACAGGAGAGCCGTAGTTTTGTGACAGATAATGTTCACTTTGCTATTGCATTGAACGTGGCAGCGGAGAGAAGAGGGAATATCGTATTTAAGACAGTGGGTGATTACATCATGAGTAAGACTGTGGAGATTGTTCAGGAAGGAGTCAAAACGACTCTGGAAGTAGAGCAGGATGAATATATTATTCCTTATAAGTGTAAGGCACTAACTATTCCCGTCACTCAAGAATATGCAATAGAATATACGATGACTTCAACCGAACCCTGGATTACTTTGGATAAGGAAGCTTCGACAGAAGATGCAATCGTACTGAAAATACAAGATAATATAGATCGTTTTCCACGCACTTCTTCTGTGACCATAAAGAACAGCGTGTTGGAACAGAAGATAGAGATATTTCAGTATGGTAAACCTGATACGAGTATTGGTGACGACCCATCGGCCGGACAACTTTTGGCTTTCCCCGGTGCGGAGGGAGGTGGACGTTTTACAACCGGAGGCCGTGGCGGTGAAATCTATCGGGTTACTAATCTGGAAGATTATGGCAAAAATGAAACTCCCGTCAAAGGAAGTCTGCGTTATGGAATCGAGAAGTCCGACCAGCCTCGGAATATCATCTTTGATGTTTCGGGTATCATAGAACTGAAGCGTGGATTGTTTTTAGTAGATCATCCCAATGTAAGTATCTTGGGACAGACAGCTCCGGGCGATGGTATCACGTTGAAGAACTATAATTTCTCTTTTAATCTGTCGGCAGACAGCAAAGAAATGAATGCAATTATTCGTTTCTTACGTTGCCGTCCCGGTGACAAATACGAGGATTATGCCGAAGATGCTATTGGAGGAAGATATTTCACGAATGCGATTGTCGATCATGTTACTGCCAGTTGGGGAGTTGATGAAACTCTGTCTTTCTATGGTTGTCAGAATTTTACTGCGCAGTGGTGTATGTCAACAGAGAGCTTGAATAATTCCAATCATGCCAAAGGAGCTCATGGGTATGGAGCGATGTTTAGTGGTGATAATGCTTCTTACCATCATATTCTGATGGCACATCATAGTAGCCGTGCTCCCCGAATTTCTGATATGCCGGAACCCGGAACCCAAGGAGCCGGTGACCATATCGGATATTTTGATGTACGAAACAATGTCTATTATAACTGGAGTGAAGCCGGATTTGGCTGTTATGGTGGAAAATATGGAACGTTCAATATTGTCAACTGCTATTATAAAGCAGGACCGGCTACCGGAACAGGAAGTATGTCCTGGAGAGTTCTGTCAAGTGATCCTACCGCCAGAGCATATATCGAGGGCAACCATGTGACTGCCAGTGCAGAAGTTACGGCAGATAACTGGACGAATGGAATCTGGAGTCAATTTTGGCGCGATTTGCATCCTACAGAAGAAGAAATGCATGCAATGAGAATGGCGGAACCGCAGCCATTTAGTAAGGTGACCAGCCATACACCCGAGCAAGCCTATGAAAAGGTATTGCAATATGCCGGCGCCTCTTTGCGCAGAGATATTATTGATCAACGTATCGTGAAAGAGGTCAGAGAAGGTACTTCTACATGGACTGGTTCGAAGGATGAAAAACCGCGCCCTGGAATTATTGATACGGTGGGGGATACAGAAGGATATCCTGAAGTTAAATCGTTGAAAGCTTGGCCAGATACGGATGGCGATGGAATTCCTGATATTTGGGAAGAAGCTTACGGACTTGATCCGAATAATTCGGATGATGCTGCACAGATAAGTACGTCAGTAGATCCCAACGGGCGTTATTCCAATCTGGAAGTTTATTTTCATAACCTGGTTCAGCATATTGTTTACAATCAGAATCTGGGCGGTCAGGTTATCGAGAAGAAATAGTAAACCGTATATTTTGTAACAAAAAACTTTAGTATAATGAATAAACTAATTATAAGTATATTCACCCTGTTATTGGTGGCGGTCAGTGGTTTTGCACAGACCGTAACCGGTACGGTGACAGATAACTACGGGCCGGTAATAGGTGCCGCAGTAATGGTGCAAGGCACAAAAATAGGTACTACTACCGATATGGACGGAAACTTTACACTGACCAATGTTCCTGATGTGAATAAAGCTGTGTTGACTATCCGTTATGTCGGAATGAATGAAGTGAAAGAACCGTTGAAAGGACGTACTTCCGGAATTCATATTCAGATGACGGAAGCCGTCGGACAATTGGATGATGTGGTCGTAATCGGTTATGGTACACAGAAAAGAGGAAATCTGACTGGTTCGGTATCGAGTGTATCGGGCAAGGTTCTCGAAAAAGTACCGACTGCTTCCGTTGCAGAGGCTATTGTCGGTAAAATGCCGGGTGTGCAGGTGACAGCAGTGGATGGTTCACCGGATGCGGAAATTAAAATATTGGTGCGTGGTGGAGGTTCGATCACGCAGGACAACAGTCCGCTGATTTTGGTAGACGGATTTGAAGTGGGAAGTTTAAATGATATTCCACCGACAGATGTAGAGTCCATCGATGTCTTGAAAGATGCTGCTTCTACGGCAGTTTATGGAGCTCGCGGTGCTAATGGTGTCATTTTGGTGACTACCAAACAAGCAAAGGAAGGACGCGTATCTATCAATTTGAATACTTACTTGCAGACAAGCACATTATCAAACAAGCTGGACGTGATGGATCCCTACGAATATGTTTTGATGCAATATGAGAATGCCCGTCAAAAGAATTCCATACCCGACGATTTCTTTAATAAGTATGGACAAGCATATGAATTTTATATTTATCAGGGAGATAAAGGAACGGACTGGCAGGATGAAATTTTTGGAACGAATCCGGTATCTAAATATGTAGACCTTAGTATCAATGGCGGTACAGAGAAAACGAAGTATAAAGTGGCATTTATCCATCAGGACCGTCCTAGTGTGATGGTGGGGAACGGGTTGAAACAGAACAACCTGAATGTGAGTCTGAATACCCAGCTCTTTAAATTCCTGACTTTTGAATACCGCACCCGTTTGTTGCATAAAGAAGTGGACGGTTCCGGTACGGATGGGGTGAGTCTTTTGGATGCACTCCGTCAGGCACCTACTGAAGGATTGGATGAATATATGAAATTGCCGGAAGATGATACTTATTATGACCCTGATTTATTGGATGAGATAACCCGCTTTAACCCGAAAGAAGAATCTGAAAAGAATTATAAGAAAAGAATTAATAAGTCTCTCAATACGATAGGTGCTCTGACTTGGAATATAATGAAAGGCATGACTTTCCGTACGGAATTCGGCTTTGAAAATAATACAGAGGAGTCTCGACGTTTTTGGGGCACTGATACATCTAACGCCAAGAATAATAATAACCAGCCAATGGCTGAGTGGAGTATGTCTCAAGGTTCCAAATGGCAATTATCCAATGTGTTTAACTACAACTTTATGTTGGATGATACGCATGATATCCAATTGATGGTCGGACAAGAAATGAAGAGTTCCCAATCTAGCCGTAAGACCTATACTACCCGCTATTTTCCGGTGAATACAACTGCGGAAAAGGCATTTGATAACCTGTCTTTGGGTACTCCTTACGAAAATAAGTCTTCTGCCGGTTCGCCCACACGCATTTCTTCTTTTTTCGGTCGTGCTTACTATGGATATAAGGATAAATATCTCGCTACTGTGACCTTGCGTGCCGATGGTTCATCGAAGTTTGCTTCAGGCAATCGTTGGGGATTTTTCCCGGCAGCGGCTGTTGCATGGCGTATGTCTAATGAGGACTTTTTGAAAGAGAGTGAAGTGGTGTCGAATCTTAAATTGAGAGTAAGTTATGGTGCTTCTGGAAATGACCGTATCTCTTCCGATATTTATCAGAAATTGTATGGTATCAGCAGCAGCCGGCCTGCGGGTTGGGAAGAAACGAGCCGGTACTATTATCAATTTTATAACACGAAAGAACTGTATAATCCCCATGTAAAATGGGAGACTACCATTACCCGTAACCTTGCCGTTGACTTCGGCTTTTTCAGAGAACGGTTAAGCGGATCATTGGAATTCTATTGGAACACGGTGAAAGACTTACTGCTTTCTTCTACTATTCCCGGCTATACAGGCTACACGCATCTTATGGAGAATGTGGGGCAGACTTCAAACCGAGGGGTTGAGTTGTCTCTGACCGGTTATATCATCGACCGTCCGGACTTTACATTGAACGCGACGTTTAATATCGGTCGTAATAAAAACAAGATCGACAAGCTCGCAAGTGGTGAAAAGGAAATGGTGCTTTCTTCTGGCTGGGCAGGCTCTCAACTCTTGAATTCAGATGATTATCGTGCCTACGTAGGAGGTACTACCGGTTTGATCTATGGATTTGTGAATGACGGTTTCTATACAGTGGATGATTTCAAGCCATTTGATTCAAAATCCAGAACATGGACATTGAAAGACGGAGTCGTAAACTCCAGCCCGTTGTCCGGTGACCCGCGTCCGGGTAATGCCAAATTTAAAAAACTCACTCCGGTGGATGAAAATAGTGCCAACCCGTATACGTTGACGGATGACGACCGTACTGTGATCGGTAATACTACTCCGAAGTTTTCGGGAGGATTTGGATTAAATGCAACTTTTAAAGGTTTTGATGTAAGTGCGTTCTTTAATTTCATGTATGATTTCGATGTGTTCAATGCCAATAAAGTAATGATGACTACATGGGCAAGTAATAATTACAACAATTTCAGCATGGATATTTCTGCTGCGAAGCGTTGGCGTAATTTTGACGATATGGGTAATGAAATTCGTTACAGTCCGGAAATTCTTGCAGAGTTTAATAAGAATGCGACGATGTGGAATCCGACTTCTATCGGACGTCCCATTGCAATGTCATATGCAGTGGAAGACGGTTCTTTCCTGCGTCTCAATACGGCTACTATCGGCTATACACTGCCACGTGTATGGACCAATCAAGTGGGTTTGAGCAGAGTACGTTTCTATGCGTCAGGTTACAACCTCTTTACGATTACCGGATATAGCGGTTATGATCCGGAGGTGGATATTGCTACCGGATTAACGCCGAATATCGATAATAACAGATATCCGAGAAGCCGCACATACACGTTCGGTGTGCAATTGACCTTTTAATAAACTAACTAAAATGAAAGAACAATGAATAAGAAGTTATTATATTCAACCATAGCCTGCGCGATGCTCTCTTTCACATCTTGTAATGACTTTCTGGATGTGGAGCCTCCTTCAGGATTTACCCCCGGATACGTTTTTACTTCAGAAGAGGAAGCCAAAGCCTTGATGACTAAAATGTATTCTGCAATGACAGAAGACGGTATGTATGGCAGTACGCTTGCCAACAGCCTGAATACGAATACGGATGTAGAAATGTCTTCCTTTAAGAATAATACCGTAGCGGCCACCGGTGCGGATATCGGTTGTTTCGATTCCAAACCCTATTGGAATACGTTGAATAGTACATGGAACAATATGTATTCCGTGATCAATTATGCGAACGACTTCCTGCATGAAATGGAAAATTCCTCTTTGTTCTCCTTACAGATAAAAGAGGAGGGACCGACTGAAATTCAACAGATGTACGGAGAGGTGAAAACACTTCGTGCGATGCTTTATCTGGATTTGATTCGTACATGGGGAGATGTCGTCTTTGTGACCGAACCTTCGAAATCCACAGATGATTTCTTTTCAGTCGGTGTGACGGAACGGAACAAGATACTGGAATACCTGATTGACGAGTTGATTGATGTAGAGCCGATGATGAAATATGCCGCCGATCTGGATTACGGGGTAGAGCGTGCTTCCCGCGAATATTGCCAGGCACTTATCGGACAACTGGCTTTGTATCGTGGAGGATGGTCTTTACGTCCCGATAAAGAGAATCCGGACAACGTGGGATATATGGAACGTGGTGACAATTTCGAGCATTATTATGATATCGCTATCACCTATCTGGGTAAAGTAATCAAGGAAAACAAGCATGATTTGAAACAGAGTTACGAAGAACTTTGGTACAATGAATGCAATTGGACGACGGCGAATAATGACGATGTGATTTTTGCTATCCCTATGCTGAAAAGTGTGACCAGCCGTTACGGGTATAATGTAGGTGTAACGATTGCCGGTGACAAGCACGAGTACGGAAGTGCCAGCAACTATCTGCATTATTGTGGTACGTATATGTTTACATTTGATGGGGATGATTTGCGTCGTGACGTTACGTGTGCTCCTTACAAATACGATAAGAACCTGAATCAGGAGATGGATATGGGAATCGCCGGCATGGGAGTAGGTAAATGGTCGAAACTTAAAATGAAGTCTCCGTTAGGCTCTTCCAGTGGTGCGGGAACGGGTATCAATAGCATACGCATGAGGTTTGCAGATGTGTTGTTGATGTATGCTGAAGCGGTGAACGAGCGGTTCGGACCGCGTGATGATGCAAAGGAAGCGATGAAGAGGGTAAGGCGGCGTGCGTTTGATTCTTCTTTGTGGGCTTCGAAAGTAGAATCTTACGTAGAAAGCCTGAATAGTGAAGACGATTTCTTCAAAGCAATCATGGACGAACGAAAATGGGAATTTGGGGGTGAAAGTATCCGTAAATATGACTTGGCCCGTTGGAATAAGTACAGTGAGGTGATCTATAATCTCTATTTTGAAATGATTAATTGGGGGTTGGTTGCCAATGGTACCTATATACCGGGTATTGAGAAAGTACCTGAAAATATTTATTATAAGTCAGTCCCTGATCCGGAACATCCGGACAGAACCATTCTGGATATAGTCGGCATTGAGAAAGAAGAATTCGGAACGGGTAAACCTGCCGGTTATCAAACGTTGGCATACGCTATTGGATGGAGAGTCCTGAACTCGGAAACGCAGCAATTTGAGACCTTGAAAGAGATTTCCTGGAGTTTCAGAGGATTTATCAATCTGAATAACGACAAGAGTGTGAAACCTTCTGATCCGTTGAGATATTTGTGTCCTTATCCTTCACAAGTAATTACAGACCATAGAGGGGCTATTCAAAACTATTATGGATATTAACCAGTAAAAATGAATGTTATGATGAAGTTACTATATAGATTGACAACAGTCTTATTGCCTGCTTTGTTGTGGGGAGCGCTTTTCACAAGTTGCCAAGACGACCAATATAACAAAATAGACGATCTGTTTCAGCCCAGATTCGTATTGGAGAAACCGGAGGTGAAGAGTAATTCTATTACTTTGGTGTGGTATAAAGTAAATGATGCATCATCCTATACGGTAGAGTTGCATCAGGATACGTATTACAAAAGTTTGTTTATGTCGGTAGATACAACTGAGCCATTTGTCTTTCTGGACGATATCCCTTATGGAACAACGTTCTATATTCGTGTGCGTTCGAATGCGGCAAATGCAGTCAATAATTCTCAATGGACTTATACGAATGCTTCTACAGAGGCCAGACCGGAATATGCGAAGTTATTGGAAGACGTATCAAAAACAGAGATAACAGAAAACTCTGCTATCATTCGTTGGAAAGTAGATGTACAGAATCCGGTGGACAGTATCAGCGTGATGCCGATGATGGACAAAACTTTAGCGAATGTATCCCGTTATCTGACTGAAGAGGAAAAAGCACAGGGACGTGCCGAAGTGACTGGTCTGGATAAGAATACACTGTATGCGGTTAATATTTACGATACAAGTAAGCCGAGGAAATATGACAAACCTTATAATCAGGCTACTTTCCGTACAGCGGGACCGGCTGCCGAATCTATTACGGTAGGTTGGGATGATGATTTGACGAAACTTCTGACTGATAATAATGATAATGCGGAGATTCCGGAGGGTACCGAATATTTCTTGCCGGCTGGCTCTTCTTATCGTTTGAGTCCATTTGCAATAAAGAAAGGTTTCCGTCTGGTCGGTAGCACGGAAGGCATTAAGCCTATTGTCACTATGGAATCTTCATGGAATGTGGTTGCCGGATCTTATATTTCCGGTATAGAGTTTGTAAATGTTGAATTCCGGCAGGAGATATTGAACAGTTATTTCTTTAATAGTGGTAATGCATACACGCTGGAGAATATCAGTTTCGTTAATTGCGACTTCTATGGATTCGGACGTGGATTCTGGCGTCATCAGGGAGCTAACAATAAACATCTGATGAACTTCGAAATGGAAGGCTGCAAGTTTGAACAATGCGGTTGGCAGACAGGTGCATACGGTACGTTCCATCTTGGATCGACAGACAAGGAAGGTAACTCTTATGATCATCTGGAAAGAGTTATTTTCAGAAACTGCACATTCAGTAGAGATAACAACAGTACAGACGGCTGGGGCTGGGGTAACATCTTCTATGCTCCCAATCTGGACAAACCTATTCATCTGGAATATAAAAATGTAACCTTCTACAGCTTCTGTCGCAATCAGCGTATGATTAATATACAGTCTGCTGTTGGTTCGGAATTGGTGTTGGAAGGAGTAGTCTTGGCTTCACCGTGTGGTGAAATTTATTCAATCGGTGCCAATACTACCACTAGCTTCTCTAACAACTATACAACGAAAGATTATGCGTTGGGTGGTAGTAAGATCAATGCAACCGATTTGGATATGACTGCTGCCGAACTGTTTGTTGACCCGGAAAAGGGCGATCTGACAATCAAGGATTCGAATTCTCCGATTGTCACTAATCGTTCCGGTGATACTCGTTGGATTCCATAACCGGATCATTGTCAGGACCATACTGGTTATGAACAGGTAATCGTTTTTCTGAAAACAAATGGCCCTTGGGAAAAGAAACCGGGGGCTGTTTTTTTCCTCTATATAAAATTTACATAATTGAAGTATGAAGAAGATACAATGCATTTTACAGGGAGTCAT
Source organism: Bacteroides sp. BFG-606 (assembly GCF_024788145.1). Taxonomy (NCBI): domain Bacteria; kingdom Pseudomonadati; phylum Bacteroidota; class Bacteroidia; order Bacteroidales; family Bacteroidaceae; genus Bacteroides; species Bacteroides sp. BFG-606. The sequence goes on from NZ_JANUIL010000001.1 coordinate 2,666,941, forward strand.
CTTGCTGTTCTCCTTGTGTTCCCCAGTCTGGGGTGCTGATGGGAGGGGGCTTATAGATAGGAATCATTCCGGTGAAAGTAATTCTCCTTTTCAGGCTGTAGTGGCAAGAGATGGCAGTGGTGATTACAGAACGGTGCAAGAGGCTATTGATGCCGCACCCGAAAATTCAAAGACGCCTTGGTGCATATTTGTGAAGAATGGGTCTTATCGAGAGTACCTATTTATACCAAAGACAAAAACATTCATCCATTTGATAGGACAGGACAAAGATAAAACCATCATTCACCACAGTCTGAATGTGGGTGGCAAACCAGAGGCTACTTCGACAGATACCGGTTATTGGAGGCATTCTGTTCATAATCCGGAATCGGATGTCTATAAATACGATGGCAGTGTAGTGAAGATTGAAGCGCCTGATTTCTATTCGGAAAACATCTCTTATGTTAACGACTGGGGAGTGGATAGCCAGAAAGGGCCGCAAGCTTTGGCAATGAGCAGTCAGGCGGATCGTATCGCATTTAATAATTGTAACTTCCGTTCTTTTCAGGATACATGGATGACTTCAGGCAATGATACTGCACGACATTACGTCAAAGATTGTTGGATTGAAGGAGCGGTAGATTATTTCTATGGCGGAGGAAATGTACTGGCGGAAAATTGTACTTTCTATAATACTCGTAGCGGTGCTATTATTGTAGCTCCTTGTCATAAGGATGCGAAATGGGGGTATGTTTTCAGAGACTGTACGATAGATGGTAACGAAGCGGCGGCTAATGTTAAGAAGTGGGGGGTGAAACTGGGACGTCCGTGGCATCATTCGCCAAAGACGGTTTATATTCACACTACTATGAATATTCCCATTTCTCCTGAAGGTTGGGCAAATATGGGTGCGATCCCTGCTTTGTTTGCCGAATATGACAGTCGGGATGCCGCGGGTAATGTCCTGCAACTGGATCAGCGTAAGACGGAATATGAGGGACGTGGTGAGAATGCTCCGAAAGGAACCAGTCGTGCGGTGATTACGGCAGAAGAGGCTGCTACTTATACTTATGAGAATATAATTCCCGGAACAGATCAGTGGAATCCCCGCGTGATGATGGAAAAACTTCCTGCTCCGAAGGGGCTTAAAAGAAAAGGCCGGAGACTGGAGTGGAAAAGTGTGAAGGATGCGACGGGGTATATTGTTTTCAGTGGAGACAGGGTAGTAGGTATGACACGTGGAATGTATCTGACTCTTCCTGAATATCCGGTGATGATATTGCAAGTTTGTGCCGTGAATCAGTATGGTTCTTTGGGAAATAAGGCGATTCTTTCCCGTTGAAAATAAATAGTATATTTCAATAGGTTTTGATACATAATAAAGATAAGTATGAATAGATTTTTGAAAAAGGATTTCAGAGTAATGCTGATGGGACTCTTGTTATTGGCATCTTGTCAGGCATATTCAAACTCGGAGGATCAAACGATAGAAATGGAAGATTTATATAAAGACCTTCCTTTCTCCATGCCTAAAGTGGAACGTCCCGTTTTCCCCGATTATCAGGTGAGTATCTGTGATTTTGGAGCAAAAAGCAATGGTGTGACGCTGAATACAGAGGCTATTAATAAGGCTATCAAAGCGGTTCACGACAAAGGCGGGGGCAAAGTGATCATTCCGGAAGGCTTATGGCTGACAGGTCCCATTGTTTTGCAGAGTAACGTCAATTTGCACGCTGAAAAGAATGCTTTGATTGTATTCAGTAGTGATACTTCTTTATATCCAATCGTCACGACTTCGTTTGAAGGATTGGATACGCGACGTTGCCAGTCGCCTATCTCGGCAATAAATGCGGAAAACATAGCCATCACCGGCTACGGTGTTTTCGATGGGGCGGGAGACCGGTGGCGTCCCGTCAAAAAGGATAAGATGACGGATAGACAATGGAAAAAGTTGCTTCAATCCGGTGGTAAGGTAGATGAAAGCGGCAAGGTGTGGTATCCTGATGAAGGTGCTTTAAAGGCTTCCGTGCTTATGGCAGACTGGGGAAATAAGCGTCCGGACATGGATATAAAAGAATGGGAAAAAATGAAAAGCTGGTTGCGCCCTGTTCTGCTAAGCATTGTGAAGAGCAGAAAGGTGCTTCTGGAAGGCGTGACTTTTAAAAATTCTCCGAATTGGTGCCTTCATCCTTTGTCTTGCGAATCCCTGACGTTGAATGATGTAAAGGTGTTCAATCCGTGGTACTCGCAGAATGGGGATGCGCTCGATGTGGAATCCTGCAAGAATGTACTGATAACGAACTGTTTCTTCGACGCGGGTGACGATGCAATCTGTCTGAAATCGGGAAAGGATAAAGACGGGCGCAGGCGTGGAGAGCCTTGCGAGAATGTGATTGTGAAAAACAATACCGTGTTGCACGGTCATGGCGGATTCGTCATTGGTAGCGAAATGTCCGGCGGCGTGAAGAATGTGTATGTATCCGAATGTTCGTTTATCGGTACGGATGTAGGGCTGCGGTTCAAGAGTGTCCGCGGTCGTGGCGGTGTTGTGGAGAATATCTATATCAACCATATCAATATGATAGACATTCCGAATGATGCCTTGATTGCCGACTTGTATTATGCCACCAAAGGTGCTCCGGGCGGGCCTGTGCCAGATGTTACCGAAGAAACTCCGGCATTCAGGAACATACATATCTCGGACGTGTTCTGCAAGGGAGCCGGACGGGCGGTGTATCTGAACGGACTTCCCGAAATGCCGATTGAGAACATTTCCATAAAGAATATGGTGGTAACGGGCGCGAAGCAAGGTATCGTAATTAATAAAGTTGCAAAGATTAGCATAGAGAATGTGGATATAGAAACTCCCGATGATTCGATGATACAGATAGAGAATACAACAGGTATTACTATCAATGGCAAAGAATATGGGACAATTTCAGAAAAACGGCTGCTTACAAAGAATTAATAGAGTTCAAATTAAGGGTTGGATAACAGCTTGTCCAACCCTTTTCTCATAGGTTCCGAGGTGTTTCTCATCTTATTCTCATACTCCTTTCCTTCTTCAGTTTAATTGGCAACTTTCTGTTGTTTATAGCTTTTCTGTGTATTATTTACCGTATACTTATCTGTTTTTCCTTCATCATAACCGTTTTTTCTTACCACTATCCGGTTTGTTGCACTCTAGTGAACAGATCGTTGCATTCCAGTGAACGGTTCTTTCCACTAGAGTGCAAGGATCTGTTCACTGGAGTGCAACGATTGGTTTCCTCCTTAGAAAAAACGGTGTTATCCATTGATTAATAACTTATTAACGAGTACATTTCATATAAACAAACAATGAATTGTTTGTAAAATGTCATTGCTGTAGGAATAAAAGCAGTACACACGAAAAGAAGCAATAAGTTCTGTTGATGGGAAATCAATCCTCCGGATACACTATGAGAAATGCCTCCAGTAAGTATGAGAAATGAGGTAAAATCCGGGGCGTTTGGCCAAAAAACTATGAGAAATGCCTATTTAGAAATCATTTCTCATAGACTATCTGTTTGACAGTCTTTGCTTTATACGAATACTATGAGAATATGAGAAATGAAAATGAAAAATCTTTTGCAGGAGGGAAAAGCGAAAGTTGACAGAAAAAATGGTGTTTAATTCCTAGGCCGATCTATTCCAAGTTATTCCAATCATTTGGTTCTGTTATAAAATCTAATAATGCCTCCTAAAAATAACGACGGTTAATTTCACGGCGGTTAATTTTCGCCATTACTTGCTGTTATAGTCTGCCCTCATAGCTATATCCCCGATGAATAAAGGGATTAAAGTAGCTTATGAGGGCATGAGGGTAAAATTATAAAATCGTTATAGAGAGTGATTGCAAATCGTCGGCGGATGAACTGCTACCATAAAGTACCTTGTATGTTCCGGTCAAAGGACGCATCGTATTAGTGGCGGTATCAAACCACTCGAATGATTCGTAGGGAAGCTCGATTGTTACATTTTCGGTCTTGCTTTTGGATATGTTGACCCGTTGGAAACCACGAAGAGTTTTTTGCGGACCTTCTTTGTCGTCAGGACGGCAGATGTATACTTGAACCACTTCTTCACCGTCTCTCTGTCCGACGTTACTTACCGGGATAGTAAGGATGGCTTTTTCGCCTTTGGCTAGTTTCGACTGGTTCAGTGTGGCTTTCCCATAAGAGAAACGGGTATAACTTAAACCGTAGCCGAATGGATAAAGAGGAGTTTCCGCCATGAAACGATAAGTACGTCCCTTCATCGAATAATCTTCATAGTCCGGTAATTGCTGCAAACCTTTATAGAAAGTGATAGGCAGACGTCCGGCAGGATTGTAATCTCCGAAAAGAACATCAGCAACGGCTGTTCCACCTGCCTGTCCGGGATACCATGCTTGCAGGATAGCATCGCAATTCAGCGTTTCGGGCACGATGGCCATCGCCGAACCGGAGAAATTGACGAATACTGTTTTCTTTCCATTCTTTTTCAGAAGAGCAAGAACTTCGCGCTGGATGGCGGGTAATTCGATTTCTGTACGGTCGCCACCTTTGAATCCGGGATCGGATACCCGCATGGATTCTCCTTCCAACAGGGGAGAGATACCTCCGGCAAAGATAACTACATCTGCGCTTTGCAACTTGTTCAGGATTTCACGGGCATCCATAGGAGTTTGTTTCGCCAGGTCGAAGTTCAGTGCAGGATTGTCTTTTACTTGAATAAAATGCAACTCAATGTCGTAACTCTTTCCTGCTTCGTAGTTGAAAGAATACAGATTGGTATGATTCTTGATGTTGGTGGCTTCAGCTATTTGCTTGCCGTTGAGGAATAAAGTGACTCCTCCGTTCGTCATCACGCGGAAAGTGGCGGCACCGGAATCCACCGGGCGGAAAGTGGAACGATAGATGGCGGTGAAGTTTTTCAATCCTACACCGGGAGCAAATACGGTAGAACCTTCGGCACTGAAATGGAAAGGAGTGGTCAGGCGGTCGGTTGCGGCAATCTTGCCTTTGTATTCGCGGTTATTCCAGTAGGTGGCGTTGAATCCGGCTTCTCCGTCGATACCGCACTGGTTGAACAGGCTGTGCAGGGTGGTGTCGTTTGTATATCCGCATACAGGTTCGTAGATGATTTGTGCGTCGGGCAGTTTGGCGCGTATTCCTTCCAGTAAAGTAACGGTATGTGAAGGGAAGCCGTTGTAGTTGCCCCATTGCATGACCGAGTCGTTGGCATTGGGGCCGATGACTGCCACTTTCATCTGGCGGTTTAATGGAAGGATATTGTTTTTGTTTTGGAGCAATACCAGACTCTCATGTGCCATTTTCAGTGCCAGTTCTTTGTGTTTGGGACAGTCGATAACAGAATATGGAATGTTACTCCAAGGATGAGTCGGATTCATTTCTCCCAGTTCAAAGCGGGCCTTCAGTAGTCTTTTGACTGATGTGTTGATTTTCTCTTCCGAAATCAGCCCTTTTTTCACAGCATCGGTGATGCTTTTGAAGTTGCCGCCACATTCGAGATCCGTTCCGCTTAAAACAGCGTCAGCAGAGGCATGGGTGGCATCGGGATGCGTTTCATGTTTCTTGCGTTGGAAGAAGTCTCCGATTGCTCCGCAGTCGGAGACTACGATTCCTTTGAATCCCCAGTCGTTGCGGAGAATTTGGGTTAACAGACGGTTGCTGCCGCAGCAGGGATCGCCTTCGAAACGATTGTAAGCGCACATCACTTCTTTAACTCCTGCTTTTTGTACCAGTTCCTTGAAGGCAGGCAGATAGGTTTCCCATAAATCTCTGGGTGCGATGTTTTCTGCGTTGAAGCTGTGACGGTTCCATTCGGGACCCGAGTGCACGGCAAAGTGTTTGGCGCAGGCATGAAGTTTGTCATATTCGGCATCTTCCGGTCCTTGCAGGCCTCTGACTACTGCCATTCCCATCCGACCGCTCAAGTAAGGGTCTTCGCCATAGGTTTCCTGTCCCCGTCCCCAGCGGGGGTCACGGAAGATATTGACGTTGGGAGTCCACATGGTCAGTCCCTGATAACGTTTATAATGTCCTTTTTCATTGAATTGGCGGTTCTTGGCACGTGCTTCATCGGATACGGCATCAAAGACTTCATATAGCAATGCATCGTTGAAAGAAGCGGCCATACCTATGGTTTGCGGAAAAACAGTAGCCAGTCCGGCACGGGCAACGCCATGAAGGGCCTCGTTCCACCATTCATACGGCTTAATGCCAAGCCGGTGAATAGCCGGTGAATTGTTTTGCATCAACGCCACTTTTTCTTCTAATGTGAGGCGTTGAAGTAAATCATCCGCCCGTTGTTCCACAGTCAGCTTCGTGTCCTGATAGGGATACTTGCTGGGTTGTTGTGCCTGTACATTTACCCCTTGAATTCCGATAAAACAGGCAATGATCCATTGCTTTTTCATTTTCTAGTTTTTTTGGTTTTTAGATTTGAGACTGCAATAGTACGCCCTTTTCATTCTTTTTGTGGGGAATATCCGGTAGAAAAGGAGGATTTCTTCACTTTTTCCTCTCTTTATATTCTGACGGAGTAATTCCTATCACTTTTTTGAAGCACTTGCTGAAATATTTAGGATCGTTGAACCCCGTCATGTATGCTACCTGTGAGAAGTTATATTCGCCGCTGTCAATCAGTTGTACGGCACGTTTGATACGTATTTCCCGTATAAAGTCAACTGGTGTCAACCCGACGATTGATTTTAATTTCCGGTAGAAGATTGTACGGCTAAGCATCAACTGTTCTGCAAATTCGTCAATCGTTAGTTCGGCGTTGTCCATCTGTTCTTCCATGTATGCCATTACTTTCTCCATAAATTGCTCGTCGTATGGAGTAATCTGTGGTTGTGAAGGAGTCAGAGGATCGGGAGAAGAGGTATTCTTTCCTTCCATCAGTCTATTCATATAGAGCTCCTGCAATGCTTTGCGTTGTCGTAACAAGGAGGCTACACGGGTCTTTAGATAAGTAGCACTGAAAGGTTTGGTGATATAATCGTCAATGCCTTGTTCTAATCCGGCGATACGGTCGTCCAGAGAGGCTTTGGCAGATAATACGATGATGGGGATATGGCAAATATTGTTGTTCTCTTTGATTTGCCTGATCATTTCTAAACCGTCCATTACCGGCATCATAACATCACTGATAATAAGATCGGGCAGATCGTCAACAGCATGTTGCAATCCCTCTTCACCATTGGAAGCTGTGATTACCGTATAATTCTCCGATAAAATACTTTTCAGAAAAGCCTTTAACTCTTCATTATCTTCTACCACCAGTATGGAGAAACTATCCGAATTAGTCTCAAGGTCTTCTTTTTTTCCACCTCTTCCGGTGCTTTCATGCTATCGACGGGATGAGGCGCTGAACGCTGGCTATCATTCAGGATAAATTCTACCTGCACATCCTCTTCGAAAATTTCCCGTTGTAAAGGCAAGCTTACTGTAAAACGGCTGCCTACTCCGGGTTGACTATTTACTGTAATAGTGCCATGATGCATTTCCACCATCTCTTTCACGAGAGACAGTCCGATTCCGGAAGATGGTTGCAGAATATTCTGTTTTACCAATGACTCGAAACGTTGGAACAAGGAATGTTGCTTTTCTACTGCAATTCCGATTCCTTCGTCTGCAACCTCTATCTCTACCGTCTTCTCTTTCGTTGTGATATGAACGGTGATCGATTTGTCGGCAGGTGTATACTTGAATGCATTGGAAAGCAGATTGAAGAATATCTTTTCAAACTTGTCTCTGTCCACCCAGCTATACACCGATTGGATGGTAGAAGTCAGCTGATAGTTTATGTTCTTTTCTTCGGCTATCAGTTTGAAGCTACTCATCACCTTTTGCAGAAGTGGAATCAAATCGGTTTCTTCAATCAGTAGTTTCATTTTCTGATTCTGAATCTTGCGGAAATCCAGAATCTGATTCATCAGTCGGAGCATGCGCTCTGTGTTCTGATGTACCAAAGTCAAGTGTTCACGGGCAGAAGGAGAAAGAGGTTCATTCTCTAATACCTCTGTCACAGGACTACTGATTAAAGTCAGCGGAGTGCGTAACTCATGAGATATGTCCGTAAAAAATCGCAGTTTGATATTTGCTAATTGTTGTTCCATATCCACTCTGTGACGTAACCGGTAGATGTAAAATAATACATATACGATGCTTGCCGTAAAGAGTATGAATAGAATGAAATAGAGCAGCCATGCCCAGTAGGTTTCCCAAAAGGTGGGGAGTACATGTATAGATAGAGTCCGTACGTTGTCCACCCAGACTCCGTCACTGTTTGTTGACTTTATCTGCAACTGATACTTGCCGGCAGGTAAGTTGATATAGCTTGCGGAACGGTTATTATCTGCTTCATTCCATTCTTCTTCTAGTCCTTGCAGGCGATAGGCATATAAAATCCCTTTTGGATTGACATAATCAAGCGCAGCAAACTGAAAAGTTACATTCCTTTGCGACGGTTCCAGTTCCAATTCTTCCAGATTGTCAATGGAGTGATCGGTAAGGTGTCCTTGAATCTTGAGTCCTGTAAACACAATAGGAGGAACATAGCTACTCTTCCGCATCTTCTCCGGAGAAACTTCCAGAAAGCCTTTATCAGTTCCCAATACAATTTGGTTACGGGCATTGATGATAGGAAGAGCTTCGGAGAAATTGAACTCCTGATAGATGGAACTTAATTCATAGTTCTCAAAAGTTTCTTTGGTCGGATCGAACTTGGAGAGCGCAATCTCCGAAACAACCCATAATTGATTCTGTGCATCTTCAATGATTGATAGTGCCAAGTCGGAGGCCAACCCGTTGTTCTTGTCGTAGTTCTTGAATTGGATATGATCGCTAAGCAGGTTGGGAGATATCACTTTGTTTACACCTCCGGTAAAGCTGATGACATAAGTGGTTTTATTCTTGTCTGTATAGATATGCATGATATCATTGGCACTAAGACTGTTTTTATCTCCCGGCCTATGGATATTCCGGTAGAATTTAATTTCTTCCAGACGTTCGAAGTTGTTTGAGAATGTAAGCAGCCCGTTAGTCGTTCCCACCAAAATCACTCCTCCCGGAGCTTCTGCAATATTGCGTACTTTCATACCGTAAGCTATGGGATAGTTTCTTAATTCATTATTACTATGAATAAAGGATGTTTTTCCATCTTTATCCTGTGTCAGCATATTTAAACCGCCCCCATAACATCCCACCCAAATGTTGTTGCGACTGTCCTGAAAGATGGCATAAATGCTATTGCTGCTTAAACTATAAGGATCGTTTGGCTGGTGTTCAAAATGGTGAATAGAGTAATGATTTACTCCTGTCTTTTTGAGTTGGAAAAGTCCGATATCTTTAGTCCCCAACCAGATATTTCCATCTTTATCTTCCAGAATGGAATATACTCCATTATAGAACGACTGTTTTTCTTTAATGATATTTCCTTGTTTGGATAAATATCCCGCCAAGCTACCATCCGGTGCAAATATCTGGATATAATTAGATTTCGATGCTGTCCATAGACGTTGATTGCTGTCTTGCAGGAAGGCACGTGTTTCCGCCTCGTAATCAGTCAAGTTAAATTGATAACTCTGTGGAAAGAAGCATAGTTTCTCTACGCCGCGTGCTGTTGCAAACCAGCAGTTCCCCTGATTATCCAATGTATAAGACCTGACTAACGGACTGAAAATAGACTTGGGATTATTGATATCCGTAAGAAGCGGTTTGAGAGTTCTTTCTTTCCGGTCATAGTAGCAAAAGTTTCCTTCCGTGGGGAGTAGCCATAGGTTTTTCGCATTGTCTTCAAAAATAAGTTTGCGACTTTTACGCCCATGCTTGATAATCTCATCTTTGGGAGTGAACAGATGCTCTTTTTCATGGGTCGCGAGGTTAAGATGAACAATCCCCGGATCTTTTGAAAAGATCCAGATATCTCCCAAGTGGTCTTGATAGACAGATTCCACATCGTTGGAAGTTTGGGTAGCTGTACGGATGTCTATTTGCTGGAAACTATTCTTCGGGATAGAATATAAAATGAGTCCATTGTCCGTTCCCAATGCCAGCATATCTTTTCCTATGGCAGTGACATTGTTTATTTTATGATGGGGATAAGGAATGTCTACGAATTTCAGTTTTTTAGTGTGGAAGTTATATCTGGCTAACTTGTCATTTTCTGCAATTAGATAGATGGTTTCTTTTATTTGAGTGATAAACTGGAAAGGAAAGTCAGTATCCAGTGTTTTCTTTCCTATGATAGAAACACCTTTGTCCGTCAATATCCATTCATCTTCTTCAGAGTCTTGATAAACGCTCAATATCTGATCTCCTTTCAGATTGTGGTTGGAAGTTGAATAAAGAGTGATACCTTCTCCTTTTTTACATCGTTGTTCGTCTACTCTGAAAGCATATCCGTTTTTACAGAGAATCCAGGCGATCCCTTTCTCCAGCGAATAAATACGCGTGACATCATTTGTTTGTTTCGTGGCAAGCTCAATAGGTTGGAGGACATCGATAAACTTCTCGGTTTCCACATCAAAAAGACAAGCTTGTCCATCGTAAGTGGGACACCATATATCTCCGTATTTGCTTTCTGAAATAGTCCCCATGCGATTGCTTCCGAATGCATATTTACTTTCTTGCGAAGTTTTATAAGTCTTAAACGTGTATCCGTCAAATTTGTTAAGCCCATTCCAGGTACTAAACCAAACAAGCCCTTTCTGATCCTGTAATATGCTCATCACTACTCCTTGAGCGAGACCGTCACTTACCGAAAAGTGTTTGACCTGACAGATGGGTTGAGCGGTTAGAGTGATTGTTATTGTCAGAAAAAGAAATAGAATATGGAGCCGTTTCATAGTAGTTGTTTTAATGTTTGTAGCAAAAATAGAGAAAACAAAGCAGAATAGAAAGATAGATAGGTGGTTTGAACGAATAATACTCGTTTTTGCCTATTTTTTCCTCTTCTTGCTATATAGCTCTGATTTCTATTTTGTGTTTTAGATAAAGTCAAGGAATCATATTAGTAAAAAATCCTCTTTATAATCTTAATTCAGATTATAAAGAGGATAATTTTATTGACAAGAGTTGCATGGGGTATGGTGAGATGAAATCATAATTGGGGAATAAATTGCACAAGACTTTCACAAGTATCCTCCTGCCAATGCCTAAAATCATAGCAAAGCTAATTAAATAGTTTTTCGTATTGCAATATTTATTAATTTATCTTATAGTAATTATGATTTTTTTAATATATTGAAGATATTTTGTGCCAACTTTCCGTAACTCGTTGATTTTGCTTATGTTTGTAGGTAAAATAAAGAAAAAAAGTGAATGAATATGTCTACGCAGCTATTATATAATGATTTCCCTACTTTTCTGCGGAAATATTTTCCTTACAAAGTACAAAAGATTTCATTGAATGCAGGTTTCACTTGCCCTAATCGTGATGGAACAAAAGGATGGGGCGGATGTACGTATTGTAATAACCAGACTTTTAATCCGGATTATTGTCGGACAGAGAAATCTGTTACTACCCAGTTGGAAGAAGGCAAATGTTTTTTTGCCCATAAATATCCGGAAATGAAATATTTAGCCTACTTTCAGGCTTATACCAATACGTATGCGGAGTTGGAAGGCTTGAAGCGTAAGTATGAGGAAGCATTGGCGGTGGATGGAGTAGTCGGGCTGGTGATTGGTACGCGTCCCGATTGTATGCCGGAAAGCTTGTTGCGTTATCTGGAAGAATTGAACAAACATACGTTTCTCATGGTAGAATATGGGATCGAAAGCACTTGTGATGAAACCTTGAAACGTATTAACCGGGGGCATACTTATGCAGATACAGTAGAAGCTGTGTGCCAGACAGCGGCCTGTGGTATCCTGACAGGTGGACATATCATCCTCGGGCTTCCGGGAGAAACGCATGATACAATGGTGGCGCAAGCGGAAATTCTTTCCGATCTGCCTTTAGCTACGCTAAAAATTCATCAGTTACAGTTGATCCGTGGTACGCGAATGGCACATGAGTATGACGTAACTCCTGCTGACTTTCATTTGTTTAGTGAGGTTGAGGAATACATTGATCTGGTGATTGATTATGTAGAGCATCTCCGTCCGGATATGGTTGTGGAACGCTTTGTTTCCCAATCTCCTAAAGATTTATTAATAGCTCCGGACTGGGGATTGAAAAATTATGAATTTGTAGCTCGTTTACAAAAAAGAATGAAAGAAAGAGGTGCTTATCAAGGTAAGAAGTATAGGGATTCGGAAAAAAGGATTATTTTTGCAGACGATAAACTTACCACTTAATAAACAGCTGTTTTGCGGAGTATAGAATAGTGGAAGAAATATTTAATGGATTTGAAAGATGGAAAGTAAAACAAGAATTAAAGGAAATGTCCACTATGTGGGAGTAAATGACCGTAACAAGCACAGATTTGAAGCGATGTGGCCATTGCCCTATGGAGTTTCATATAACTCTTATCTGATTGATGATGAAATGGTGGCATTGGTAGATACGGTAGATATCTGTTATTTTGAAGTCTACTTGCGTAAAATCAAGCAAGTGATTGGAGAACGTCCCATTAATTATTTGATTATAAATCACATGGAACCGGATCATTCGGGATCTATCCGATTGATTAAACAACATTATCCGGAAATTATCATTGTGGGTAATAAGCAGACATTCGGTATGATTGAAGGTTTCTATGGGGTAACCGGTGAACAATATCTGGTAAAGGATGGTGATTTCCTTGCTTTGGGACGTCACAAACTGCGTTTTTATATGACTCCGATGGTGCATTGGCCGGAAACGATGATGACTTTTGATGAAACGGATGGAGTTCTTTTCTCCGGCGACGGATTCGGATGTTTTGGTACGGTGGATGGCGGATTCCCTGGATACTCGGATCAATGTAGATAAGTATTGGGGAGAAATGGTCCGTTATTACTCTAATATCGTTGGTAAATACGGAAGCCCCGTGCAAAGGCTTTGCAGAAATTGGGCGGACTTCCCATTTCTGCCATTTGTTCTACTCACGGACCGGTATGGACGGAGAATATTGCAAAGGTGATCGGTATATATGATCGTTTGAGCCGTTATGATGCGGATGAAGGTGTTGTTATTGCTTACGGAAGCATGTATGGAAATACGGAGCAGATGGCGGAAGCTATTGCTGAAGAGCTTTCTGCACAGGGGGTTAAGAATATCGTTATGCATAACGTGACAAAGAGTCATCCTTCTTATATTATAGCGGATATTTTCCGTTATAAGGGATTGATTATCGGTTCTCCTACGTATAGTAATCAGATATTCCCGGAGGTGGAAGCGCTGCTTTCAAAGATTCTGCTGCGTGAGGTGAAGGGACGCTATTTGGGTTACTTCGGTTCTTTCGCATGGGCAGGTGCAGCGGTGAAACGTCTGGCGGAGTTTGCTGAAAAGAGTAAATTCGAATTGATCGGTGATCCGGTGGAGATGAAGCAGGCGATGAAAGACCTGACTTATACCCAGTGCGAAAATCTGGCACGTGCCATGGCAGACCGTTTGAAGAAAGATCGTTAAAACAGTGAATGAGATAATTTATTAACTAACCTATAAAACAATCGACTTATGAGACTTATTATTCAGCCGGACTATCAGTCCGTATCTCTGTGGGCTGCACATTATGTTGCCGCTAAAATAAAAGCTGCCAATCCAACCCCCGAAAAACCATTTGTGTTGGGCTGTCCTACCGGATCATCTCCTCTGGGCATGTATAAAGCTTTGATTGACCTGAATAAGAAAGGAATCGTTTCCTTCCGGAATGTGGTAACATTCAACATGGACGAATATGTAGGATTGCCGAAAGAACATCCGGAAAGCTATTATTCTTTCATGTGGAATAACTTTTTCGGTCATATCGATATCAAACCGGAGAATACGAATATTCTGAATGGTAATGCTCCTGATTTGGATGCAGAATGTGCTCGTTACGAAGAAAAGATCAAGTCATATGGTGGCATTGACCTGTTTATGGGCGGTATCGGTCCTGACGGACATATTGCGTTCAACGAACCGGGATCTTCATTGACTTCACGCACTCGTCAGAAAACGTTAACAATGGATACCATTATTGCTAACTCCCGTTTCTTTGATAATGACATCAACAAAGTTCCTAAGACTTCTTTGACAGTGGGAGTGGGTACTGTGCTTTCTGCAAAAGAAGTGATGATTATTGTAAATGGTCATAACAAAGCTCGTGCTTTGTATCACGCTGTAGAAGGTGCTATCACACAGATGTGGACAATCAGTGCATTGCAAATGCATGAAAAGGGTATTATCGTTTGTGATGATGCTGCTACGGCGGAATTGAAAGTGGGTACTTACCGTTACTTTAAAGATATCGAATCTGCTCATTTGGATCCGGAATCATTGATTAAGTAAGATTCTATCCTCTGAATGGATTCCATCAAAAGAATGGGCTGCTTCCGTATCGAACGGAGGGCAGCCCTTTTTTTGATAGAAAGATTGATTCCGGTGGAAAGATATTAATTCTCTTCCAGCCATCCTTTCCCTTGCCGGATGATTTCCGGCTCGTCGTCGGTACATTTCACTACGGTAGAAGGTTCTATACCTCCGATACCTCCGTCAATGACCAGATCAACGATGTCACCGAACTTCTCATCTATCAGTTCGGGATCTGTCATATATTCCAAGTCCTCATGCTCTTCGTAGGGCAGTGTGGTAGTCATAATGGGAGCATCCAGCAGGCGTGCGATTTCGCGGATGATGTTATTATCCGGCATACGGATACCCACTTCTTTCCGGTTGCGGAAGATTTTGGGCAACCGATTGGTTCCGTTCAAAATAAAAGTAAATGGCCCCGGAAGATTATGCTTCATCAGCTTGAAGATATTATTGTCTACTTTCGCATATTCGCTGATGCTACTCAGGTCATAACAGATGATAGACAGGTTGTTCTTTCGAGGGTCTATCTCTTTGATCCGGCATATCCTTTCTATGGCACGTTCCTTCAAACCATGACAGCCGATGGCGTACATCGTATCAGTGGGATAGATAATCAGTCCGCCGTCATTCAGGATATCGATGATTCGTTGTAAATCCTGCGGGTTATTATTTTTGTCATATAGCTTCAGAAGCATAATTCATTCTCCTTCTTTCTTATTTGAGTTTCTTTTTTAAGAAATCCAGTGCCTTTTCTGCAGCCTTCTCTGTCACCTTTTGTTTGATTGAATCCTTATTGGCGGTAGCAGCAGAGTCCAGTCCCAGTTTCTGTCCGAGTTTGCTGATAGCTTCATCGGCTACAGCTTCGACAGCTTGGTTGGCCATACTTTTAGTATCGACGCTGACTTTCGGAGAGGTAAATGAACCGCCGATCTTCAAGTCGAGAGTCATTAGTTTAGAGATATTGCCTACAGATGCCGGCAACTTCACTTTTCCGGAGTAGTCGATGGTTTGATCGAGGCCTGTGCTACCGGAAAGATTCAATGTGTAGTCTCCCATCTTGATATCGAACGGTTTGGTTTCTACGCGTCCGTCTTTGATGGTGAAATCCAATGTCATATCTTTCACCTTCATGTCTTTCAGACTTGGCTGTTTAACGGCATCGGCTATCTCGTCGATTGCTTTCACTCCGCTTAAACTAAGATCACGGGTGGAAAGGCTGCCATCACCTTGCATTGTATTCAGTACAGGGCTCATGGTTGCATCCAGATCTGTCAGTACATTGATACTTCCGGAGAAATTACCTTTCAGGTTTTCGAAGATAGGAGCCATCTTCTGCACCATATCCAACTCTTTGTAAGCTTGTGCGAAACCGATATTGGAGAGTTTGAATCCGGCTTTCATTTCCGGCTTCTTTACGTTGGCAGTGGAGTAGTAGCCGTTCATGACCACGTTGCCACCCATGGTGTTCATGGAGAGATTTTTCATATCCACTTTGCCATCTTTTATCACAAGCTTACCGTTCATATTATTGAAAGACATCTTATCGAATAACACCTGTTTCAGGTTAGCGTCCATTTGGAAGTCGATGTTGCGGGGAACTTCCATAATACCCGTGGCAGCTGTAGCTACGGAGTCGGTAGACGCAGTTTCTGATGCAGTCGTTTCATCCGCAGAAGCGGTCATGAAGTCGTTCAGATTAAAATAGTTGGAACGGATATTCAGGTTCCCTTTCAATGTAGTACCCTTCAATGCGTAACCGATATAGTTTTCAAACCTGCTGTCGGCTGTGATATCATTCTTCCCGATGTTGACGGTTGTTTCGCTCAACTGGAGGTATTTCGGGGTGAAAGTGAAAAGGGACTTCTTGATTTCTACGTCCGGCATATCTTTCATTTTGAGTTTCATACCCGTCAGTCCGATAGTGCCCGAAGCTTGCATACGTTCGTATTCCTCTTTTTCGATATAGGAAAGTCGTCCCGACATTTGCATATCAGCATCAATGGTACCGTTCAACTCCATGTCTCCAAGTGGATAGACTTGTTTGATCATGCCTAAGTTGAGAATCCCTTTAGCTTCAGCTTTAAAGTCCGGATCGCTGACCGGCGTTTTCACATTAGCCGTCAGGCTAAACGGGTTTCCGGCAAGACGGAAACTGAAAGGATTGATATTGACCGTAGTCAGGTCGATATTTCCTCCCGGGTTCTGGACGTTGGCACTGATATTGATTTGATCCACTCCTGCTGGTAAAGCCGGATAGCGGAACATGGCATTCTTGACTTGCATATCAATGTTGAATGCAGGAACGGTGTCGCCTTGCAAGATACCTTTGGCCGTTGCAGTAAGCGTAGCGGTTCCGTCTGTTTTCAGACTGGAGAATTCCGTTGCATAAATGGCTGGGATCAGTGACAGGATTTCCTTAAACCCGATATCGTTCGTGTTAAGTTTCAGGTCCATGTCGATAGCCGGATCTTTCAAAGCTACCCAACCGTCGATACCTGCCTGAATGGCGTTGAGGCGGATGGTGTTGTCTTTTAATGTGTATTTATTATTGGCAAGGTCGGCATCCACATCCATTGTTGCGGAGATATTGGCATTGGCAAGGAAAGGGATTCCATTCATCTTGTAAGTAAGTGATTGGGTTTCCGCCTCCAGTTTCAGAGTAGTACGGTCACTTCCTAAGTCTCCGGCGCAGATTGCGTTAAAGTCGCGGATATCAGCATACATCTTCCCTTGTTGATCGTCATAAATCAGGTTCATGTTTTTGATAACAAACCGTTGTAGCTTCACTTTGAAAGGAGAAGATGCTGCTTCTTCTGAAACAGGAGTTTCGGCAGTTGCTGTTGTATCCGGTTTCATGATATCCCAGTTGGCACGTCCGTCCGGCAATACAATGGCATGTAACCGTGTATCTTCAATAAATATTTTAGAAATATCGTAACCGCTATCTCCGAAAAGAGAGAATAAGTTGACTGCGGCAGTAACTTCTCCGGCCTGTACAAGGGTGTCATTGGCGAATTCACCAGTACCTTTCAACCAGAAATCTTCGAGAGTGACAGAAGCCTGTGGAAAGTTACGGAACAGGCTAATGTTAAGGTTCTTAAAGTCAAATTGTGCATTAAGCATTTTGTTGCCTTCTGTTTTTACAATGTCGGCTATCTTTCCTTGGAAGGCGAAAGGAAGAAGGAACATCAGAATGATGATGACTCCTACTGTGATAGCTGCGATTTTCAAACCTTTTTTCATTTGCTTCTATTTTAAGAGTTTGAGATATTACAAAGAACAAAACTAATAAAAGTTTTTGATTAATAGTACCTCGCTCTTGAAAAACATGTCATTATTAAACAACAATAAGATTTGGATATAAAGAAAAATAATGAATGCATATCTCTTCGCTAAATAATTTCACCACAGAGGACACGGAGGACACAGAGTTCTTTTCTCTCTTTCTGCAAGTAAAACAGAGCGATAAATACGTGAGAAGCTGTGTTACTCTATAGTGAATAAAAAATATTAAACCTCTGTGTCCTCCGTGTCCTCTGTGGTGAACTCATAAATGACCATTTACCTCATTTCGGTATTGAATTAACTTCGCCAAAGGGGCTGTTTTATTTCCCTTTTTTCTTTTTGAGTTCTTCCGCAATTCTCCATTGCAAAGCAGCTTCCCCTTCTTTACCTACCTTCAACAGGGCATCCCCGAATAGCTCATGTGCTCCGGCATGTTCCGGTTTCAGACTTGTTGCTTTGTCCAAATCTGCAATTGCTCCTTCTGTATCTTCCGTTTTTAATCGAAGTTTTCCCCGATTATAAACAGCCTTGAAGTTTGCGGGATGGAGGTTGACTGCGATGTTGAAGCAGTTTTCAGCGTCAAAATATTCTTTATTGTTGAAGAGGGTGATGCCTTTTCTCACCCAGGCGTCCACATAATTAGGGTCGAGGCTAAGGGCTTTATCGTAGTTGGCGAGGGCAGCGCGTATATCGTGGGCTTGGGTAATACATTCGTTACCCATTAATAAATATTCATGGGCATATTGTCGTATGCGTTCCTGTTGTTCACGCATTTGTTCTTTGAGTTTTTTATTTTGCTCTTTTAGTGTATTGATGATACCGAGCTTGCGGCGGATTAAACGGCGGGGAACAGTTTTTTCAATATCGTAGCGGGAATGGATAGCACGAAAAAACTGTTCTAGGCATTCTTCCATGTCTCCTTTATTGAAAGCGCGTGAAGCGGCGGCGTATTGCACATCGGCCTGTGCTTGTTTCAGAGCTTTGTCGATAGCCTGGCGGTCGTTGAAGCGTCCGGCAAAGTTTACGATTTCGGGGCGGACGAAGACGTCAGCACGGTTAATAGGCTTTTTGAGCTGAATACCGTCCAGTGAGGTACAGCGGCTTAGTGCCACGTATGCTTGTCCACCTGCAAATACACCACCTGTGAAGTCGATGACTACACGGCTGAAAGTCAGTCCCTGACTCTTATGGACAGTGATGGCCCAAGCTAACCGGATGGGGTATTGGGTGAAGCTGCCTAAGACTTCTTCTTCTATTTCTTTGGTCTTTTCGTTGTAGCGATAACGGATATTACGCCATGACTCACGCTTTACGTCACACTCTTTTCCATCGTCGGTGATAACATAGATCGTTTCTTCCTCCTCATCAATTCCGGCAATGACACCAATGGTACCGTTTACCCACCTGCGGTCGAAATCATTTTTAATAAAGATGATTTGTGCACCGGGTTTCAGTACGAGTTCTTGTGAAGTGGGCAAACTGCTTTCGGGGAAATCTCCTTCGATGACTCCTTCAAAAGTAATGGAGTCGCCGGGAAGTTCTGCCAGTTTCTTTTCGTTGATAGAGTCTACCGTATCTCTGCGGGTGGCCAAAGTGATATACATATCAGCTTCCGATTCTTCTATCTGACTTCCATAACGGGTGTTCAGTAGTTGCAGATCGGCCGCTCCGGCTGTATTGTTCCGGATATGGTCGAGGACACCGACAAAAACGGGGTCTGTTTGACGGTATACTTTTTGAAGTTCGATGGATACCAGGTCTATCTGACCGAATACTCTGGCAGAGAAAAAATAGGGAGTAGGATAGAAGCGGTTCAATATTTCCCGTTCGTCGTTCTTTACGACGGGCTCCAGTTGGAATACGTCGCCTACTAATAACAGTTGTTTTCCTCCGAAAGGTTCGCGCAGATTGTGAGAGTATACACGTAGGATTCGGTCGATGGCATCAATGATATCCGCCCTTACCATTGAAATTTCGTCGATGATGACCAGTTCTATTTGTTCCAACAGCTTCCGATGAGGCTTGGTGTATTTGAAAAATTCATGGATACGACCACGCTGGAGACTCAAGTTCGGGTCATCCGGCAGCAGCGGATAGAAAGGGAGTTTGAAGAAACTGTGCATCGTACTTCCTCCGGCGTTAATCGCGGCAATCCCGGTTGGTGCAAGTACGACATGCTTCTTCTTGGTATGCTCGCAGACATAACGCAAGAATGTAGATTTTCCTGTACCGGCCTTTCCTGTTAGAAAGACCGATTGACGGGTATATTGAATTAGGTTCAATGCATCCTGAAATGCGGCGTTATCAGTATCTACGCTCATATTAGCATATTGATTAAATAATTCCGAAATGCTTCATTGCTTTGCTGATTCCGTCCTCATCTATTGAATCTGTAACATAATCGGCAGCGGCTTTCACATCTTCCTTAGCTTGTCCCATGGCTACTCCAATAGCCGCATGGCGGAGCATGCTGATATCATTTCCTCCATCTCCGAATGCCATCGTTTCTTCCAGTTTGATATCAAAATAACGGATGATTTCATCAATCCCTTTCTGTTTGGTATCTCCTTTTGCCGTAATGTCTGCAAAGGCAGGATACCAGCGTCCAATTTCGCAGGTGGGGATAGACGGGCGGATTTCCTTTTCCTCCTCTTCCGTGATAAAGGGTGTCATCTGAATGATTTCTTTGCTTGTTGCTTCCTCGAAAGACACAGTCGGGATTACATTCACATGAAGGAAGTCATAGAATATCTTTTTCACCATTTCATCAGGTTGGCAGACAGAGATATTATGTTCTTCTACAAAAATGCAGGGAACACCTTTCTTCTCGCAGAAAGCTCCCATTGCTTTCACTTCCTCCTGTGGGATAGCGCTTTTATAAATAACTTTCTCACCAACGAAACAATAGGCTCCGTTCATGGTTATATATCCATCGATCAGGTTCCGGTCCTGCAATTCGGAAAGGTTATTGATAATGGCTTTCGGGCGCCCGGTGGCGATAAATATCTTCAGCCCTTTTGCACGGGCAGCTTCCAGTGCCTCGATGGTAGAAGACGGTATACGGTGAGTTTCAAAACTGACCAGCGTTCCGTCTATATCAAAAAAATAAAGCTTTCGTCATAAATTCTTTTTTGAATTGAATACAAATGTACTACTTTTGTCTCACATAACATAAAAACATTATGCAGTATGAACTATAATTTTGATGAAATAATAAACCGTAACGGTACAGATTCCGTAAAATGGGATGCAGTAGAGAATCGTTGGGGACGCGATGACCTGATTCCAATGTGGGTAGCTGATATGGATTTCCGCACAGCTCCTTTTGTCATAGAGGCTTTGAAAAAACGCCTGGAACATGAAGTACTCGGATATACATTTGCTTGCAAAGAATGGTCGGAGTCTATTATTAACTGGGTGAAGGAGCGTCATGGCTGGACTATCCATGAAGAGATGTTGACTTTCACTCCCGGTATTGTCCGCGGCTTGGCTTTTGTGATCCACTGTTTTACGCAGAAAGGAGATAAGATAATGGTAATGCCCCCTGTTTATCATCCTTTCTTTTTGGTCACTCAAAAGAATGAGCGCGAAGTGGTATTCAGCCCGTTAGTCCTGAAAGATGAACAATATTATATTGATTTTGACCGCTTCCGTCAAGATATTCAAGGATGCAAATTGCTTATTCTAAGCAACCCTCATAACCCGGGTGGACGTGTATGGACGAAAGAAGAACTGTCTCAAATAGCCGACATCTGCTATGAAAGCGGCACATTGGTTATCTCTGACGAGATTCATGCTGACTTAACGCTGCCTCCATACAAACATCCTACCTTTGCTTTGATTTCAGAGAAGGCACGTATGAATTCTCTTGTCTTTATGTCTCCCAGCAAAGCATTCAATATGCCGGGATTGGCAAGTTCTTATGCAATTATTGAGAACGACGAACTTCGTCACCGTTTCCGGACATATATGGAAGCAAGCGAGTTTAGCGAAGGACATCTCTTTGCTTATTTAAGTGTTGCAGCTGCTTACAGTCATGGAACAGAATGGCTGGACCAAGTGATAGCATATATTAAAGGAAATGTGGATTTCACTGAAACGTATTTGAAAGAACATATTCCTGCTATCAAGATGATCCGTCCGCAAGCCTCTTACTTGATCTTCCTGGATTGCCGCGCATTGGGACTCAATCAGGAAGAACTGAATCGTCTTTTTGTAGAAGATGCTCATCTGGCACTGAATGATGGAACAACATTCGGTAAGGAAGGCGAGGGATTTATGCGGTTGAACGTTGCTTGTCCACGTGTTACGCTGGAAAGAGCATTGAAACAGTTGGAGCAGGCTGTAATGGATTTAAAGTAGTCTTTTTAGTCCATTCCCCGGTTCGGAAATAAAATC
The DNA here is from genome assembly GCF_024788145.1 of Bacteroides sp. BFG-606. Classification (NCBI taxonomy): domain Bacteria; kingdom Pseudomonadati; phylum Bacteroidota; class Bacteroidia; order Bacteroidales; family Bacteroidaceae; genus Bacteroides; species Bacteroides sp. BFG-606. The sequence continues at coordinate 2,689,072 of NZ_JANUIL010000001.1, forward strand.
AATCCGTTCAGGGGATGAAGCTATATTTCCTGTCTCACTCTTGCTTTTTGCTATTTAATTTTGTATCTTTAGTGCTTCGCATCTTTCCAAAGACAGGTAATCATATTACAAAGTGACCAATATCATCTTATAAGGTGATATTGGTCACTTTGTAATGTGCCTATTGTCCCCTTGTAACGGGACGACTTACCGACTGCATAAAAGACCACTAATCTCTGCACTGAAAACCCTTAATCTCTGCACTGAAAAGTCTTAAGTACAATGATGCGTAAATAGTCTGTTACGGTATCACGGTATGACAATGCCTCAACTATTGCATCAGATCTACCGGAATTAGCCGTACCTCACTATTCAAGCCGGAGGGTAATGGACTCCAATGTCCATAATTGGCCGGACGATAGTTCAAATCAACAATATTGATTTCTTTGAATTTGCGCCACTGCACTCCCTGCCTGTCTAATTCTGCAATTCGATTCGCAGGGAGATTCGTGACTTCTATCTCGATGTGGTTTTTTCCGGGTTTTAAGAACTGACCTACCTTTAATTGATAAGGCACTGCCCATGCGCATCCCGCTTCCTGTCCATTGATACGGACACGGGCACTTTCGCGTACATCTCCCAAATCAAGAATCCAGTCGTCAGCCTGCAAAGCCGGCAATTCGATGTCTAAGGAATAAACACCGGTTCCCATGTTCGTTTGGGCTGCCGGATGATCGATATGGGTCCATGAACAGGGGCGATCTATATCAAATGTTCCTTGAATTTCCGGTTTGCTTTCGGCGAAGTGCAACTTCCAACCATGATCCAGACGAAGGCTGAAAGGTTGTTCTTTTACATACTTCCACGGTTTGGATGTCTGCAAAGGTTGTTGATACGTTTGCAGAATAATCGATTCACCGGATTTTAATTGCAGATAGACTTGTGTTTTTCCGTCTGACTGCCTCACTTTAGCTTCACCACATTCTCCGGTCATGGGATTGAAGAGAGCGGCTGCGGCTGCATTCGTTCCCAATGTGATCCAACCGTCCACTCCTTTATTTTGCAAGGAAGAGATGAAATAGTGGTGTCCCGTATCATTCACTCTCCGGATCGCTTGTAGTCCGAATTTGGTTTTCATTTCTTCGGGAGAGATATTGCAGCTGGCCAATGTGCGTGCATAATCCGTTCCTGTGATAATCTTCCCCTTTCCGATTGGAGTAACGGTTGTTTCCGAGAAAGAAACAGCCGGAAGTTGCCGGAGCGTACGCTGGTAACTTTGGCGTTTTTGTTCCAACTGACCGTATCCCGGTACATCTGTCGGATAACTTTCGAGGAATACGATAGTAGCTCCCTGTTTGGCAAGTTCATAAAGATGTGCCAATACATCACTCGGCATTAGGTGCGCAGCAGGCACTACCAATGCTTTGTAGCCCGTTCCGCCCGAAGTAACCAACTGTCCGTCTTTGAAACGTGTACTGCGAATAAAGTTATCGGAAATATAATCCCCGTCATACCCGCTGTTGTTGATGCGATGGATAGCGTCGATAAACTTAGGAGCCAGTTTATCCATGTGGTGTATCGTGAATAATAACAATCGTCCCGGCTGCTCATTCCACATATCATATACCGGAAGATAAATCAGGAAATCATTATCCGGCTGTCCCATTTGCAGGAAGCTTTGGCAACGGGTGATATAGTTGAAGAACGAAGGAGCATCACGCCAAATACTGTTTGTCGGACTCATATTGATAGAAGCGTAGAATAACCATCCGGGCCATTCGGCTTCTTTCGGAGAATACGGAGTGCCGTGGAAAAACATATGATTGACACCGGAAACGAACATCAGATCCATATCCGGTTTGCACTGCGACAAAGAAGTGCGGAAATGTTCCGTCAGCCACGTGAATGTTTCGGAAGAAGTATATGTTTTTCCTGCAATGTGAGCGGCCGAAGAGGCGTATTTCAGCATAGACAGGTCGGAATCATTCTTTTTGGTCAAGGAGTCCTGACGCAATCCTTCGATATGGAATTGCGACAGTCCGAAACCCTCACATTCGGGAATATCTACGGCGGCATAAATATCAATCAGGTTAGCGGGGGAACCGTGTGCCTGATTGCGGGTAATGCTACCGTTTTTGTGTGCCCAGTCCGTCCACTGACAGGTAAAGTTCTCCAATAATAAATCGGAAATCGTTTCCCGGTAATCGGATACGATACGTCTGCTGACTTCCGGACGGCTTTCGTCCAGAAATTCAGGGAAATGTTCTTCCAGTTTGTACCCCCGTCGACGAGTGAATTGTTCCAGGAAATCGTCTGTCCAATCTGCCTGATACACTTCGTAAGAGTCGTTGAAGAATGTATGGGGATAGCTCGTCTTGCTGCTTTTGAAAGCACGGTCAAAACGGGAAAGATAGTTCTTTACAGCTTTCTTTGAGAGGTGGTTCATCACATATCCCTCACCTCCGGGAGCGGCACGTTTCACTTTCTGTCGTGTCTTACCAATATAAAGAGCTACGATTTTCCATTTGCCCGCAGGGGCTTTCCATTGTAGCTTGTCTTTTTTTACGTGGGCGGTCAGGTTGATACATTTACCTTTCTCATCGTAAGCCATCACTCGGCTTAGTACGGAATAAGCCTGTTGCTTAGGGTCGGTCACATTGATATCTTGTTCAATCTCTTTCCTCCCCTCTATGTGGTATGTCTGGAAGATAGCCTTCGTAGCTGCGTCTTCGATACTGACTTCCGGTCCGCCGAAAGGCCATCCGGTTCCGGTATTCATGTCAATCTCGATACCGGTGCGCTTTCCTTCCGCCTGTGTATGTTTGAGAACTTCCATCCAGCGGGGAGAGAGGAATTGAATCTCATTCGCATCATTGCCTTGCACTCCATAGATGGGAGTAATTTCTACCGCCCCCATTCCGGTGCGTGCATATTCTTGCAGATTGTATGTCAGGTTCTTTTCATCTACGGCACTTCCCAACCACCACCATCTGGCACCGGGACGTGCTTCCACCGGAGCATCCGGCCATTGCTGTGCTTGCATTACTCCACCTGCGGCAAGCAGGCAAAGGACTATCCATTGTCTTTTAGTCATCATTCGTTCGGCGTATTATAATATTCTATGTTTTCTGCATCATCAGTAACAAAAAGCGGTCGTCCGTCCGGCTGTTCAAAGTGGAAACGGACACCGTCGAAAGTTATATTCCGTGCATGACGGATATAAAATCCTTTGGCGGGAATCGTGCCGAACATCCACGGTTCGGGATATACTTTTTCCTGTTCGGGCGGAACGCGTTTGCCATCCTCTTCACTGTAGCCACCTTTATAATAAAGGTGAATATTACGGAAAGTCACATCCTCGATACAGGCTCCCGGTACGCCGCTGATGATAGAAGCATACCGGCTGTCGGCATTCCATACATTGATATCGCTGATAAGAATACGTTTCATGGTGCCTACAGGAGTACCTTCAGGACTGCGCATACGTGCACCCAACCGGAGGAAAATAGGCGCGTTGACTATATTTCTCATTGTGATGTTACTGATTACAATATCTTCCAGATGTCCTCCGTCTACCGTTTCCAATGCCAGCCCACGGCAATGTTCAAAGATACAATTCGTAATCGCAATATTGCGGAAACCTCCACTGCTTTCTGTGCCAAATTTGATGCGTCCCGTACGGAAACCATGATCGGGAGCCTGCGGTTCGTCCAGCTGCCAAGTGCCGTCCATTACGCTGCCTTTGTCAAAGCCGCTGACATAACAATCGCTGATCGTCACATTTTCCGTGTCTTGGAAGCGTCCTAATCCATAAGAGGCTTTCAAGACAATGGCATCATCCCAGGGGGAGTTCACCGTGCATTGGCTGATACGTACGTTCCGGCAGCAATCAATGTCGAAGCCGTCCCGGTTGGTGTCTACTTTCAGATTCAGAATCGTCAGATGATCCACTCCGGTAGCCAACAGGGCGAAATGCCCGCAATGCAGCATGGATAAATCTTTCAGGGTCACATTTCTGCAATCTTTCAGGCTGATAGCCTTATTGCCTACACCCGGCAGGCGGCTCTCTTCACGGGTCAAGCCTTTACCGTAGATTAAGCCGGGACCACTGATCGTAATATTCTCCAGTCCGATTCCCCAAATTAAAGAGTTTTTCCAATGGCTGTGACCGAAATCCTGATACTTGTTATGTTCATTCGGTTCAGCGGTATCATATCCTTCCTCTTTTCCGGGAAAGGCGGCAATGATGCGGGTGCCCTGTTCCAGATAGATATGAATGTTACTTTTTAACCGGATGGAATAGCATGCATATTCTCCCGCAGGTAGATATACTGTGCCTCCTCCGGCCTGTGCGGTCGCTTCAATCGCACGATTGATGGCAGGCGAATCAATTGTTTTCCCATCCGCTTTGGCTCCGAAGTCCATTACATTATAAATGGCTGCATGTAGATAAATGCAACCTATTAACAGACTGAATAATAAATAGATTCTTTTCATTTTTTGTCGATTTTGGCAAAAATATCCGGTAACATATAGTAGTTGTAATCCGCTTTTTCATTCTGTTCGTAGAAACAGAAATAAAGCCGGAAAGGCTTGTTTCTTTCATTTTGGGAAGAAGCCGGGGAGAGACTGCAGCGTCCGGCCAGTACAGGGCGGTCGGTTTGTTTGCCTGATTCGTAAAGCATCAGGGGAGTTGCATCCTTATGTCCGTCGCTCAAGCGGATATCAACAGTAGGGGTGACAGCCTGCAGCGTTTTCAACTTCATGCTTTCTCCATAGTAGCAAGTGAAGGCTTGTCCCTCCACGCTGAATACATTGATGTCCGAATCCGGTTGGCAATCGCCGAAACTCCAAAATAGGGCATCGGCTTCCGGAGCAGAGGCGACTTCTACTTTCAGGATAAATCCACGACTATCGGGCAATGCTTTCCATTGGAAGGACACTCCCTGTATCTTTTCTTCAGGTTTTAGCCAGTGGCTTTCGTTTCCTTTCTTCGATACACCCAACCGGAAAGTGCCGGCAGGTGGCGTCAGTGCTTGTGCTTGCGCATCAATGAGCAAGATTCCCAGCAGTGCGATGGTCAGGAGATGTCTTAACATAGTTGAAGTTGATATTACTTTGTTCATTCTCTTTTAGTTCAATGACATTCTTTTCTTCTGTCTTTAACGTGATTTCAGATAAGTTGAAATTCTTCGTATAGCAGATTTTGCCCGGTTTGTCGGTCTGCGCTTCGATGGCATAAAGATAGAAATTTTCCAGACGTAACGAGTCATTCCATCCCGAAGCGGAGATAAATTCGTCCACATTTTCCGCTTTTACCTTTGATACGTAGACATTGCGGAAACGCGGGTAACCTTTTTCGGGAGGCGTTACCGGGGTCAGCATGACTCTCCAGTGCTCCGGGATTTCTTTCCCTTCATACTCTTTGGGTAAAGTGCTGTAACTGTAACTGGGGTTCCAGTTCAAGTCTGCTGCCAGTACGTGACGGACGTTTTCCGCTTTTACTTCAGTCATATAAATGTTTTCGATTGTCCCTCCGCGGTTCATGGCGCTTTTCAACCGCAGTACGGCCGAGGTGCCGATTGCTTCCAGATTATATCCCAATACATTCCGTATGCTACCGGAAGTTTCGCTTCCGCAGGTGATAAGTCCGGCACCTTTGCGGGCGATGCAATTGCGTATGACCACATTTTCCGTAGGAAGGTTCACCCGCAGTCCGTCTGCATCCCGTCCCGATTTGATGCAGATATTATCATCGTTACAGTCTACATCGCAGTTTTCGACCAAGATATTGCAGGAAGAATCAATGTCGATACCGTCCGTGCTCGGACCGTGTCCGCCTATATTGTTGTTGATTGTCAGTCCGTCTATCGTGCAATAATCGGAGTAAAGAATCTGACATCCCCAAAAACCGGTACGCATCAGGGTAAATCCTTTCAATGTAATGTCCGAGCTACGTTCTATGAGGATGCCCCGTACCCGTTTGCAGTCGTAATCCACAATCCAGCGCAATCCTTTTGCTTCGTATTCTTTCCGCATTTCCCAATATTTATCCCAAAATACTTTTCCCCGGCAGTCCAGCGTTCCTTCTCCGGTGACAGAAACGTTCTTTTCATTGACAATGTTGATAACTGCCGCGGGCCATGTCATCTCGATTCCTGCAATCCGTGAACGGAATTCGGGATAATGATGAATGGATGGGCTGGCCAATAAAGTCACCCCTTTGTCTAGTTGCAGGTTGACACCGCTTTTTACGAACAGTGCTCCTGTCTGGTAATATCCCGGTTGGAGAACTACCGTTCCTCCACCGCTGACGGCACAACTGTCAATTGCTTTCTGGATAGCTTCCGTGCTAAGCACCGTGCTGTCTGCTACCGCGCCAAAAGAATTAGCGGATAAAATTACATTGTTTCCGGGCATTTGCCGGCTGCCTACACTGTCGGCCCACGACAAATCCGGTTGCTGCGGAACCTGCCCCCATTCGAAGCTGTTGTTTCCTGCCTGTTTGGCCGTTGGGGTGGCGCAAGCTGCTGTCAAAAGTGTGCCTGCTAGTAGGAGCAGGGGAAAGATGCCTTTGGTTTTCATATTTATCTAATGCCTGATACTTGATACTTAATACCTAATACTTATCTCCTAATTTCCGTCCGGTTTCTCTATTTCCGTGAATGGTGATTCGTTCCAATGGAAAACATTCACATCGTCCGGTTGTGCCGGGTTATAGGATGGGTCTATTTTCAGGTGTTTAGCCAGTTCCGGTATGGCTTTCTTCATTCCTTCAATCACACATTGGGCTATTTGATAGGCCCCGTAAGGATTAAAGTGGGTGTTATCGGCAAAATCCTTGGTCTGTCCCGGATAAGTGCCTGCCGGATAATGCACGAAAGCGCGTTTGGACGTTTCCGGCCCCAAGGCTTCATAAAGCGTACGGGTCATTTCGTTGAGGTCGATCAACGGAATATTTTCCTTTGCTGCCAGCCAGCGCATGGCTTCCGGATAATCTTCGTGTGTGTCACGGATATGTCCGGTGGCATCGAAACTCCGGCGTTGGGTGGGAGTGACCAGTACGGGGTATGCTCCCCGTGCACGGGCTTCATCAATAAATGTTTTCAGGCTGGTCATAAAAGAGTAATAGGCTCCTTTGCCCGGCCCTTTCTGCTTTTGGTCGTTATGTCCGAATTCCATGAAAAGATAATCTCCTTTCTTTATCTGGCTCAATGCTTTTTTCAAACGTCCTGCGGCAATAAAAGTATTGGCTGATTCGCCCGATTCCGCATAATTGGCGATACAAACGTCTGTGCCGAAGAAATGAGGTATCATTTGTCCCCAGCTCGCCCATGGCTCGTTGTCTTGGTCGACTACGGTACTGTTGCCGCATAGAAAAACGGTAATCACCGACGGATCAGCAGGCTTGATACTGATACTCTGGCATACGGGTGCATCGCCGTTAAATTCCAGCGTCAGTTTATCGTCCCAGTTCAGTTTAGTCTTTTCGCGGGGTTTGATACGTACGGATTCTTTCTCGGAAATGCGGGGATTGCGTTTGTTGATGATAAATGTTTCATCTACGAATTGTCCCTTTTTGGTCGCGAGGTTATCAATGAACAGTCGGCGTGACTCGCCTCTTACAGTGGTCACCCCTGCCTGTTTCTTGCTTCCCAGGCGAACGGTTACTTGGTAGTTACCATCCGGCACACGGACAGAAAAGAAGAAGGGTGTCTTACTGCCTTTTGCGGGAGTAGCGACGAGATCATATCCGTATCCTGTCTCCTCACTGTAACGGGGAGCGTCTGCCAACTGGTATGTTTGGGCTTTCTCCTGTGCGTTGATACTTGCCGTTGCCAGGACTAGCAAACCTATAATAGTTGTTTTCATGTAAATAATATAAAAGTATATTGTTTATGGAGTTTAGGCACGGATTACACGGATTTCATGGTTTTTAGAATTATGCTTTCTATAGAGTAACAGCGTAATCCGTGTAATCCGTGCCTGATAATTTCCCATTTAGTTAATTTTTGGTTTGAGCTCGTCAGGTGAATCTTTGGTATAAGATTTCACATCTCCCGCCACTTTGGTGAATAATGCTTGGATTAGTTCCGGAGTTATCTTTTCTGTCGGACGGAAAGCATCCGAATTCATATAATCCAGGATTGCTTTGTGCATCTGGCGGGCTACAATCCGTTTTTCCGGTTGGGAGGTAATATCCATACTGGTCATCATCAGTTTGCCGTTCAACACCTTTGCTTCGAACAACATTCCAATTTTCCGGCTGATAAACCAGGTATCAATACTTTGAATCGTAGGTTGGAATTCTGCCGGGAAGTCGGTGAATTGCATCACTTGCGCTTTGTTCAGCAGTTCCCACCATTGCAGGTTGCTATGATATTCAGTAGGAAATTCACGGAAAAGAGGGTGATATTCATTCAGGAAAATACCTGTTGTGTGTGGCGGACGCATCTTGAACCAGGAAGTATTCCAAAATACGGGAGTAAAATATTGTTTGACTTCCTTGCCGTATTGTATCTTTCCGGCAGCCGTAATCAGCACATTTCCTCCGTCCTGCAACACTGCCAATGCTTTGGCGTCCAAGGTGTCGGTGGTATATACTGTTCCTTGCGCCAGTTCCACTTGTGCCGGATATACCCAGAAATCCCAGTCGTTTACGGCATCACTGCCTTCGATACGTACTTCCAGATTTAGTTTCTGCGGTGTATCGATTGCTTCCAGAGTCATATCTACACTACCCAGAGAATAAAGATTTCCGATGGGAATGTGATGGGTGCCGACAGTTCCATGAGCATATACTTTTCCGAATTTATCCTTAATGGTATATACTGTTTTTGCACTTTTCAAGGGAGCAGCTCCGAAATGGGATACTTCAATGTCGGCATGGAATGTTTCATTATTGGCATATACAAATTTAGGAATACGTGCCAAAGGTACGGTCGGACTGCAAAAGCGTCTGAACTGTTCTGCGTTGATATATCCTTTTTCTTCAAAGAACACGTCCAGTACACCGACTAATGCAGTTCCCTGACCGGAATAATCATTGAGAGCCAGCAACTGGAATCCCGCATAGTCCGGAGTACGCAAGGTCTTTTCAATCTCATGTTTGTAGCAGAGTGCCTGCAATTTGCCCGAAGCCATCATGAAATCGTAGCTTTGGCTTCCCATGTGGTTATCGTTCAGAATATCCCGGAAGATTTCAAAGTTCTTCGCTTTGTTAACTCCCGTATATTTACGGATTTCATTGAAATTCGGGAATACGCACCATTGACCCGTTTCGTGTGATACATACGGTTGTTTCACCGTGTCGATTCTTGTACGATAATCCGATTCACTTTCCGGTTGCGCACCTGCCCAGCTTAATCCGCGTGCACCTGCTTTCACATGATACTCATTGTGAGGTTGCCATTGCCAACTGTTTCCAACGGAAGCTCCTGTGTATACACGACGCGGATCGGTTGCTTTCCAATAATCCACGAACTTGCTGACCCATGCCACCCAACGACCGGAAGGCTCATTGCCGCAAGCCAGCATACAGTATGAAGCGTAATTCCCATATTCCTTGGTCAGTGCAATGGTTTCGTCCATCAGGTATTTGTCAATCGGTTGTCCGTTACCCAGTCTCGGACCGTGGTTCGGCCAGCTCGGTCCTTCCGGTTGCAGATAGAAACCAACCAGATCGGCAGCAATGAAAGCTGCCTCCGGCGGACAGAAAGAGTGGAAGCGCATATGATTCAAGCCGTAGCTGCGGCAAATGCGGAATACCCGTTCCCAAGAAGCCACATCCATCGGAGCATAGCCTGTCAACGGGAAATCACAGTTTTCCACTGTACCGCGAAGCATTGTCTTACGACCGTTCACATAGAACCATTTTCCCTCGATCTTGAAATCACGCATACCGAACTGTACCTGTTTCGTATCAGACAGTTTGCCGTTGACCAGCTTTGCCGTCAGTTTATAAAGTGCCGGACTGAATTCATCCCACGTCAGAAACTCTTTTCCCATCGGAAGTTCCATTTCCACCGGATTATCTCCCGGACGGATGTTGAAACTTTGATGTATGGGAGCCACTTTGTGCTGAATGTCCGTGTTAAAGCTCTCGGCGGAAAGGGTGATCTCTCCCTTGGTGGAAGAAGCAGACCGTATATTCATGCGAACCAGCGCTTTCTGATTGCTCAAATCGGGATATACCTGAATATCTTCTAAATGGACTTTGGGAGTAGCTTGTAACTCGATTCGTCCGACGATACCGTTCCAGTTACCTTGTGTCTGGTCGGTGATACTGTGAGAATCGGGACCTACGTTGATTTCTTTGATTCTATTATCGATACGGATGGTAATCAGGTACGTTTTTCCGGGGGTGGTTGCAGCAGTCAGGTCATAGACATGGGGAACACAAAGACTGTTTTGTATACCAAGCTCCTGCTGATTTACCCATACAGTAGTTTCGATGTGCGGACGTTCCAGAAAAAGAGTGATTCTTTCTCCTTTCCAGTCAGCCGGAATTGTCACTTTCTTTTGATACCAGGCCACACCTACATAATGTTTGTCGGGAGTCAGAAAGAAGGGTAGCTTTACTTGTCCCTCTATCCTGTATTTTTCCATATATGGGTTGAAGTAGTAAGAACTGTCGTAGAGGCTTCCGGTCCATTGGGTACGGACGGTCACTTCATCTCCTTTCCATTTTTCGGGCATGGAGCCGGGCAGGTTGATAGAATCGTCGAGGGATTTTTTGAACCATTGTTCCTTGACGCCGGTATCTTCCCGGTCTATCCGGAAATTCCATTTGCCGGATAAGCTGAAAGAGTGATTTTGTCCCGCTACGGTCAGTATGGAGATAAATACGATAGCAATACTTACTAAAAGTCGTTTCATGATATATAGAATTGATATGTTTTTCATTCTTTTTTAAATCTGCCGCTAAAGTAGAGCTTTTTAAGGGTTTAGTAAATAGAAAGATGTACAGATACATAGAATATTGTATCAAAATGGACATCTAAAAGCGTTCGTGTACAAAACTACATGGATTTGAAATATTGTCCATGCTCTTTATCTTTGAGGAGGGGCGGAGATGCCTTATCTTTGCAGGGTAAACTTTTTAATCTTAATAAGGAACCATGAAAAAAGTAGTAATCTGGATAGCTCTAAGTCTTTGGTCGGTGATGACAATCTTTGCCGGTGAGACAGCTTACCTCTTTTCTTATTTTATCAATGACAGTAAAGACGGACTGCATTTAGCATATAGTTATGATGGATTGAACTGGCTGCCTTTACATGGCGGACGTTCTTATCTTACCCCTGCGGTTGGTAAAGATAAATTAATGCGTGACCCCAGTATTTGCCAGTCGCCGGACGGAACTTTTCACATGGTCTGGACTTCTAGTTGGACGGACCGGATTATCGGATATGCCTCTTCCCGAGATTTGGTTCATTGGAGTGAGCAACAAGCAATTCCTGTGATGATGCACGAGCCGGATGCACATAACTGTTGGGCTCCCGAACTGTTTTACGATGAACCTTCACAAACCTATTATATCTTTTGGGCAACTACGATTCCCGGTCGTCACAAAGAAGTGGCTACCAGTGAAAGTGAGAAAGGACTGAATCATCGTATATATTATGTAACAACGAAGGACTTTCGTACTTTCTCGAAGACGAAGATGTTCTTCAATCCTGATTTCAGTGTGATTGATGCCGCTATTGTGAAAGACCCGAAGCGGGAAGATCTGATAATGGTAGTCAAGAATGAAAATTCCAATCCACCGGAAAAGAATTTGCGTGTGACACGTACAAAGAAGATAGAAAAAGGATTCCCGACCCAAGTATCAGCATCTATTACAGGAAAATATTGGGCGGAAGGTCCGGCTCCTCTTTTTGTAGGTGATACGCTTTATGTCTATTTTGATAAATACCGTGACCATCGTTATGGAGCTGTTCGTTCTTTGGATCATGGTGAAACATGGGAAGATGTGTCCGATCAGGTCTCTTTCCCGAGAGGCATCCGTCATGGAACGGCGTTTGCGGTGGATGCTTCTGTTGTGGAGGCACTAAAAAAGAAGTCTTGGTTTAACGACAAAGACCTGACACTGACAGGAGTCTATTATTATCCCGAACATTGGGATGAAAGCCAGTGGGAACGTGATTTCAAGAAGATGCATGAACTGGGATTTGAATTTACCCATTTTGCCGAGTTTGCCTGGGCGCAACTGGAACCGGAAGAGGGACGCTATGATTTTGCTTGGCTCGATAAAGCCGTGGCTTTAGCTGCCAAATATGATTTGAAAGTGATCATGTGTACTTCTACTGCCACTCCTCCTGTATGGATGAGCCGGAAATATCCCGAAATTCTATTGAAGAATGAGGATGGAACGATACTTGACCACGGTGCTCGCCAGCATGCTTCATTTGCTTCGCCTCTTTACAGGGAATTATCATACAAGATGATTGAAAAACTGGCGCAACATTATGGAAATGACTCCCGTATTATCGGATGGCAACTCGACAACGAACCTGCTGTACAGTTTGATTATAATCCGAAAGCGGAGCTTGCTTTCCGTGATTTTCTCCGTGCCAAATACAATAATGATATCCAACTTTTAAATGATGCATGGGGCACTGCTTTCTGGAGTGAGGCTTATTCGTCTTTTGATGAAATAACGCTTCCCAAGCGCGTACAGATGTTTATGAATCATCATCAAATTTTGGATTACCGCCGTTTTGCTGCATCACAAACCAATGATTTCCTGAACGAACAATGTCTGTTGATTAAGAAATATGCAAAGAACCAATGGGTGACTACGAATTATATACCGAATTATGACGAAGGTCACATCGGTGGTAGCCCCGCACTTGATTTCCAGAGTTATACCCGCTATATGGTATATGGTGATAATGAGGGGATTGGTCGTCGAGGCTACCGGGTAGGTAATCCGTTGCGGATAGCTTGGGCAAATGATTTTTTCCGTCCGATACAGGGTACTTATGGTGTGATGGAATTACAGCCGGGACAGGTGAACTGGGGCAGTATCAATCCCCAACCTCTTCCGGGCGCAGTTCGTCTGTGGATGTGGAGTGTGTTTGCCGGTGGAAGTGATTTTATCTGCACCTATCGTTATCGCCAGCCTCTTTACGGCACGGAACAATATCATTACGGAATTGTCGGCACGGACGGAGTGACTGTTACTCCCGGCGGAAGAGAATATGAGACATTTATAAAGGAGATTCGTGAACTTCGTAAACATTGCTCTTCCCGTGAAACCAAACCTGCCGATTACCTTGCCCGTCGTACTGCAATTCTTTTCAATCATGAAAACTCCTGGAGTATCGAGCGGCAGAAGCAGAATCGTACATGGGACACTTTTGCACACATCGAAAAGTACTACCGTACCCTAAAATCATTCGGAGCTCCTGTCGATTTTATATCAGAGAGAAATAATTTATCCGATTATCCGGTGGTCGTAATACCGGCTTATCAATTGGCTGATAAAGAACTGGTGGATAAATGGATTGCATACGTGAAGAATGGCGGAAATCTAATTTTAACCTGCCGTACGGGACAGAAGGATCGTTATGGCCGTCTTCCTGAAGCTCCTTTTGGCTCCATGATTACTCCTTTGACAGGAAACGAAATGAACTTTTACGATTTACTTCTTCCTGAGGATCCCGGTACTGTAATGATGGATGGAAAGGAGTATGCTTGGAATACATGGGGAGAAATTCTGAATCCTCCCACTGACGCACAGGTCTGGGCTACTTATAAAAACGAATTCTATGAAGGAAGTCCGGCTGTTACTTTCCGTAAATTAGGAAAGGGAACAATCACTTATGTTGGAGTGGACAGTCATGATGGAGCATTGGAAAAAGATATATTGAAGAAACTATATGTACAACTGAATATCCCGGTGATGGACCTGCCATCTGGTGTGACAATGGAATATCGTAATGGATTGGGAATTGTATTGAACTATTCGGATCGTCCTTATACATTTAACTTGCCGAAAGGGGGTAAGGCGCTGGTAGGAACTACGGAAATTCCTACGGCAGGTGTATTGGTCTTTTCAATGTAACAATAAATAGATATTTTTATCTTTGCAGGATTTGAATGAATTAAAAATAGAATCATACGATGAAGACGAACTTATTGAAATATATGGCAGGTATCTGCTTTTGTCTGTTGACAGCTTCTTTGGCTTTTGCCGGTGATAATTATAAGACGGTAAAGGTGAAAGCGCCTTTTCCCATGCAGCCTATTAAAATCTTTATTTATCCCGATAAAGATTTCCCGATAACGGATTACGGTGCACAACCGGGAGGTGAGACGGATAATACCAAAGCCATTGCTGCCGCTATTGAGGCATGTAATCAAGCGGGAGGTGGACGTGTGGTTGTTCCGGCTGGTACATGGCTGACCGGGCCTATTCATTTCAAGAGTAATGTAAACCTCTGTTTGGAAGAGAATGCAGTTTTGAATTTCACGGATAATCCTTCTGATTATCTTCCGGCAGTGATGACTTCCTGGGAAGGCTTGGAATGTTATAACTATTCTCCTTTACTTTATGCTTTTGAATGTGAGAATGTGGCGATTACGGGTAAAGGAACTCTCCAGCCGAAAATGGATGTCTGGAGAGTTTGGTTCAAACGTCCCCAGCCTCATTTGGAAGCGTTGAAGGAGTTGTATACAAAAGCTTCGACTAATGTTCCTGTAATCGAACGTCAGATGGCAATAGGGGAGAATCATCTTCGTCCGCATCTGATTCATTTCAATCGTTGCAAGAATGTGCTGTTGGATGGATTTAAGATACGGGAAAGTCCGTTCTGGACCATTCACCTTTATATGTGTGACGGGGGAGTGGTACGCAATCTGGATGTGAAAGCTCATGGACATAATAACGATGGTATCGACTTTGAAATGAGTCGCAACTTTCTGGTGGAGGATTGTTCTTTCGATCAGGGGGATGATGCGGTAGTTATCAAGGCCGGACGCAATCAGGATGCCTGGAGATTGAATACTCCTTGTGAAAATATTGTTATCCGTCGTTGTCAAATTCTTAAAGGGCATACTTTGCTTGGCATCGGAAGTGAAATATCCGGAGGCATACGGAATATCTATATGCACGATTGCACGGCTCCTAATTCGGTAATGCGTCTTTTCTTCGTGAAGACCAATCATCGCCGGGGTGGATTTATAGAAAACGTTTACATGAAAAATGTACAGGCAGGCATCGCTCAACGGGTGCTTGAAATAGATACGGAAGTATTGTATCAATGGAAAGATCTGGTACCTACTTATGAGGAACGGATTACCCGTATTGATGGCATTTATATGGATAAGGTGACTTGTGAGTCGGCAGATGCCATCTATGAATTGAAGGGGAATGCCAAATTACCGGTTAAGAATGTAACGATTGAGAATGTGAAAGTGGGTGAGGTGAAAGAGTTCGTGAAGAAAGTGAATAATGTAGAGAATGTAGTGGAAAAGAATGTGACTTATGATAGGAAAGGGAAATAACCCTTTCCTGAAAGTAGCGGAAAATTTCATGCTATAATTTTAGTATAATGTAGTATCTTAGCAGCAAAATTGAAAACTTTATGCTAAGATGAAGAAATCCTTTTATTTATTACTGCTAATCACTCTATATAGCAGTATCAGCTTTGCTCAAAGCCTGAAATCTATATCTATTTTAGGCGATTCGTATTCAACATTTGAAGGATACCTGCAACCCGATACCAATAGCATTTGGTATTATGTTTCTCCGCGGCAGCAAACGGATGTAACTTCCGTAAAGCAGACCTGGTGGCATAAATTCATCAAAGAGAATAACTACCGTCTTTGTGTCAACAACTCTTTTTCCGGTGCAACAATTTGTAATACCGGTTATAATCAGGCTGATTATTCGGATCGTTCTTTTATTACCCGTATGGATAAGTTGGGATGTCCGGATATCATCTTTATTTTCGGTGCAACGAATGATTGTTGGGCCGGTTCACCGCTTGGGGATTACAAGTATGAAGGATGGACCAAGGAAGATTTATATACATTCCGTCCGGCCATGGCATATCTGCTCGACCACATGATTGATCGTTATCCTAATGTTGAGATCTATTTTCTGCTGAATTCAGGTTTAAAGGAAGAGTTTAATGAGTCGGTCAGAGCTATCTGTCATCACTATAATATTGATTGTATTGAACTGCATGATATTGATAAAAAGAGCGGTCATCCTTCGATAAAGGGGATGGAGCAGATTAGCGATCAGATTAAGATGTTTATGAAGAAGACGAAGTGAAAATACATCGGGAATTAAGATAATGATATTGCCACTTGCTACTCTTTGATTAGGAATACTATTTCAAAGAGTGTCAAGTGGCAATAAGTTTAGTTGTTTATCTTAATATCCCGGATTCTGCATTGCTTTCTTTTCTTCATTACTTAGTGCAGAACCATTTGAATTGGTGATACCATCCAGGAAGGCTTGAGGAATCGGACGATAGTAATGTTTCTCCGGTTTGAATTCACCAAGACCTCTGCTGACACCATCGTTGAATTTATGCCAACGTGCGTCTAATGTTTTGGTACGCGCCAGATCCTCCCAGCGTTGCAATTCGCCACAAAGCTCACGGGTACGTTCATTTAATAGGAAGCACATCATTTTGTCTGCATTGGATGTACAGCCCAGTTCGTTGTAGATAGGGGTGTCGACTGTAGAGTTATAAACATCTGCCACACTATTTAATTTCATTGTTGTTTTAGTAGAAGCAGTAGTCTCCTGTCCGATATTGTTTGACTCATAATAAGTGTTTTCTTCCCAGTAAATAGCACCTTCGGAAGAATGCCCGCCACCTTTTCCGGAACAATAAGGATTATTCTTATAAGCTTGTCCGCCATCTACATTCTTACTACGGTCTTCACCTGTTTCGTAACCGGCACGTTCACGCAGTTTATTTATCCATTCGATAGCTTTGTCGTAATTGGCTTCCCCTTTACGAATATACGCTTCGGCAACCATTAATACATCATCTGCCGAACGGGCGATGATGGCATCGCGAGTACCGAATTGAGATGCAATGGAAACACGGTAACCATCCCGGAATTTAGATAAAGCTACTGAACGCTTGTGAGGTATGATATCGTAATAATTGCCCGTTTTCTCATTTATATTCCAGCTGTGTTCCTGTCCTTTGAAATAGCGTACATATGTATATGTATTGCACATTTTTCCATCTTTCAGAACAGTATATGCCGGAGCGTTGGAATATTTCTCATATCGGTTGTCTCCCGGGTCATTAACGATGTATTTCATACCGAGTTCACCTCCACTAAAACGTTTGTCGCCTTCTTTTACACCTGCCGGGGCATATGGCATATCTTCTGCTGTCCAGGTGGGAGCACTTTTGGTCTCGTTGGCTCCATAACAGGTAATGAATGATTTCCAGAAACGAGAGTCATTGACACGGTCAAACACCTGCATAGTATATTCTGTGGCACTCACATATGAGAATTCACGTCCTCCGGAGATGTCGCGTTTACATCCACCTATATCATTACCTTGATATACGGCCGGATAATAAAGATGCATCTGATTTCCATAACGTCCCCATGTTGATTCGTCGTTAGAGAATTGAGCTGCCAGAACCACTTCACTTACTTTTTCATTGGCTCCGTTCGGCTGCTCATAGTCCCAAAGTTCTACATAGTCATTGCACAACGGATGTGCATCTACCACTTCCGAACCATATTGAATCACAGCATCAAGGTCGGATGCTACATAATTACTGTTCCAGTCACTGTACAATTCGGATGCCCGGAATAAATGCGCTTTTGCGAGGAAATGGGCGGCAGCGTATTTATTGATTCGTCCAATCGATTCACCTTTATCTGGAAGTAGTCTGTAGGCTTCTCCAAAATCTGATATAATCTGGGTGTATATTTCTTCAGCAGAATTTCGTGTGAAATATGTTTCCGCACTTGTGGACGGAACTAATTTTAACGGTACGCCACCAAATTGCTTCACTAATTCGAAATAAGCATAAGCCCTTAGAAAATACGCTTCTCCCAGACGTGTGTTATATGAGGGTGAACTTTGGTTATAATATTGAGGTATATTCTGGATTAATATGTTTGCGGGTTCAACCAGTCCGTAGTAATTGTCCCAGACAGGTTGGTTGGCATCTTTCTCAGATGAATTTAAATCTTGGCTATAGTGGTTCCATGCAGGGATAACATTGTTAGCATCGGTAAATTCATCCACTCCCATGTTGTAACACTGAATACCCCATATATAGTTGAATTTGAATTTTAGTTTCTGGTAGGCTCCAGTCACTAATTCATCAAGTCCTTCCTGTGTCTTAAAGCGGTCAGTACTATATTGAGTTGTTAAATTCTCATCAAGGAAAGATTCACTGCACGAAGTGATCGAACTTCCTGTTGCGCCGGCTATTAGAGCTGCAAATAATATTCTATTTAATTTCATAATGTCTTTACTTTAATTTGTTTATTAGAATCCAATGTTGACACCTATTACAAAACTCTTCAAAGTGGTAGGTGAGCCAAATGTCTTGGTGTTATTGTCATAGTTTACCAAGTCAGTATCCAAAAAGTCACATGCCTTATAGATATTGAATGGATTCATGGCTTGAACATACAACTTCAGATTATTGATACCCAAATTCTTTAATTGCTGTGGGGCAAAGTTATAACCCAATGAAATATTACGAACTTTGATGTATGAGCCATCCTGATAGTTCATTGCACTGTTAAAGGCATCGGCTCCTTCACCGTTAGAACCGGGTGAATAGTATTTTGCATTCTCATTGGTATCGGCCACCCAATAGTCTACTTTACGCTGCATATAGCGACCGTCAAGAGTAACGGCTCCCTGTGGAACTGTAAAACCCCAGCGTGATAGAATAAAGAAGGACAGTTCAAAATTCTTATAACTGAAAGTATTACTCCATCCACCTGTCCAGCGTGGACGTGTGTGCCCTACAATTTTCTTATCGTCATTAGCATCAATTTTGCCGTCATTATTTAAATCTTTCACTTTGATTTGTCCCGGTTTACGTCCATATTTGGCAGCTTCTTCAGCTTCTTCTGTTTTCCAGATGCCATCATATACCCAGTCGTAATAAACGCCGATTTCTTCACCGACAAACCATTTATTGTTCACATCTTCCGTTCTACCATTGGACAATTCGTCAATTCGGTTTCTGTCCATTGACCATGTTAAAGTAGTGCTCCAAGAAAAATCTTTTGTTTGTACAGGTATTGCATTTACTTGTAGGTCAATACCATATCCGGATGTTTTACCCACATTCGCATAAGTGGAAACATAACCCGTTAGCGAAGGAATTGACATTTCCAGTAACAAATCATCTGTTTTCGTTTTGTATGCATCGACACTACCGGTAAGTCGGTTATTAAAGAAACCATAGTCAATACCGACATTGTATTGTGTAGTTCTTTCCCAGCCTAGAGTCGGATTAGCCATTTTGGCGGGTTCCTTCTGTGAAGGATCTGAAGGTACATAACCCAGAGATGAGTCATTCTGTCCCCAGTTATAGTATAAACCTGTGATGGCACCTTTGGTTGCATATGCTTTGATTGCCGCATTACCTGTAACACCCATACCTACACGAAGTTTCAACTGATTCAGCCAACTGATGTCTTTCAGGAAATCTTCCTGATCCATTCTCCATGCGATAGCAGCAGAGGGGAAACTGGCCCATTTGTGTCCTTCGGCTAATTGAGAGGCACCGTCCCAACGCATAGATGCTGTTAGCAAGTACTTATCTTTATAACCATAATTCAGGCGAATCATATAAGAAGCCATTTGAGTTTCAGTCAGTCCTGTGCCGAAAGAGTTCAGTGTGCCGGCAGAGCCTATATTATACCAAAGCTCATCCGATGAGGCTACATTAGTGGCTCTCATATCTCCCATCTCGTAATGGTAGGCAGAAGCGGATTGCATCAATGTCATTCCCAAATTATGCTGTCCCAGAGACTTGTTGTAATAGATCAGGTTATCTAATGTCCATGCACGTTTTTGTTCGTTTTTATATTGTGCACCATTGTTACCGTCTCCATTAATACCATCAGCAGCGTTAGCAACTCCTAAGGTGTAGAATTGGAATTCAGGGCCAAACTGAAGACGATAGGACAAACCTTCCAATGGTTTCCAGATTTTACCGAAATCAATTTGTGAATACAAACTGGCAGAAGCGCGGAAAGTGCGGCGTTGATTAGTATTATAGTCCAATTCGCGAATAGGGTTGATGATATTTACATCACCACTCGGATAACGGACATATTCACCGTTTTCATCGTAAGGCACTGTCCAGGGGATCATACCTCTTAATGCACTATAGAAATCACCCGAACCGGTTACAGATTTTGAGAAACTGTATCCATAGTCTTGAGTTGAATACGATGCATTGATTGAAGACCCCATTTTGAACCAATCGACAGGAGTTACGTCAAATGAGGTTTTCAATGTATAGCGTTCGTATGCTTGTCCCGGTTGTGTACCTTTCTGGTCCAGATAGCCGAATGAGGCATAGCCTTGAAATTTGTCAGACCCTCCGGATGCGCTTAAGGTATGTTCGTGAGTGATCCCTGTTTGTTTGCCGTGAGAAGTCCAGTCGTATGAACCTACTAAAGATGGATCGTAAACTCCGTTTACCCATGCCTTCTCGATGTTCTGCCATGAAGAGGTTACACTGCCGAATGCAGCTTTATCTGCTTCATAAGTCGGAGTGGCGGAAGCATAAGATCCTGCATTGTATTTAGCTAAGCGGGCATAATCCAGCCATTCGGAGGCAGACATCATCTTTGTTACATCGTGTAGTGTTTCAAAAGTGACAGTACCGGAATAGTTCAGGGTTACCTTCCCTTCTTTTCCTTTTTTAGTAGTCACAAGAATGACACCATTGGCACCACGTGAACCATAAATTGCTGTGGCTGAAGCATCTTTCAGAATGTCAATAGATTCAATATCGGAAGGATTGATGTTTTCAATGCCTCCATTTTGAATGACCATACCGTCTACCACATACAACGGACCCTGTTCCGCATTAATGGAGCGTTGTCCACGGATATTAATGTTACCGACCTCTCCGGGACGTTGACTGGACGTGATATCTACACCGGCTGTTTTGCCTTGCATTCCTTCCAGTGCGTTTCTTACAGGCATTGCTTTCAGTTCTTTTTCTCCTACGCGAGCCATAGCACCGGTTACGTCACTTTTTTTCTGGACTCCATATCCTACAACTACTACTTCGTCTAAGGTTTCCGTATCTTCTTGAAGAGTAATTTGGAAGTTAGTATTTCCGGCCACGGATACTTCTTGTTTTTTATATCCTATATAAGTGATAGTGATTGTACCTTTCATTGGCACATTGGAAAGAGAAAACTTGCCATTTAAATCGGTAATTGTACCATTAGTAGTACCATTAACCAATACACTGGCACCAATAACCGGTTCTCCGGTGAAATCTGTAACTGTGCCCGAAATTGTCTTATTCTGGGCATAAGATTCTACTATTAAAAAAGAAAACAAAGTGAGGAGAAATAGCCGTCGGATAGTATCCTTATAGGCGTACAGGTGATTACCTTTTTTGTTGCTTTTCATACTTTAATTATTAAGTTATAAATATTGGTTTATATAGCCTTTATTGTTCATTTTCTTTTCGTCTTCTTTTGAGGACTTTTTATCTCTTGCTTTATTATATGGGGATATTCCTGTAATATAGGATTTTATAGAGGATTGGTAATGTAATGTATTATATAATATTTATATATTTACATAGTGTATTTATTGTTATTAAGTTAAACAAAAGTTAGATTCTCTTTTTAAAAGAAACTTTTTACATTCTACCTGTGAAAAAGTGTTGCAAACATAACGACTTAATCAAGATATAGCAATGCAGAATCGTACAAATGCATGGAAAATACCGTCTTTTGCACGATATTCCATGTTATGGGTGCGATTTTCGATTGGTGACCAATGACTATGAATCTTTTTGTTTCTATTTTATTGTATTGAAAATAGTAATTTATAAACCTAAAAAACGATATGGCGAATTTTTCAATTGTAATTGTTCCAACTAAAAAATTATCAAATGGCAGACATCGGATAAGGGTAGCAGTAGCCCACCATTCACAAACCAGATATATATCTACCCAGTTTACTTTGGATTCTGCCAACCAGTTAAAAAATGGTAGAGTAGTAAGGCATGAGAATGCTGCAAATATGAACATTTGTCTTCGAAGACTAATCAATGAGTATGAGGAAATTGTTACATCAATCAGCTATTTACCTGTAATCTCATGTACTGAGCTAATACGTATTATCACTTATGAACAAAAGAAAAAAGGAATCACTTTTCAAACTGTTGCGAAAGAGTATATGGATTTTATGAAAGGAAAAGAACGGGAGAAATCTTATAAACTCTACAAGATAGCTACAGAGAGATTCATTAAGTATATGAATGGAGATTTCCCTCTAATACAGTTGAGTCCTCTCCATATACAAGGATTTTCAAAAGCTCTCCGTAAAGAGAATCTGGCAGATACTACTATCAGGATATATTTGACTCTGATAAAAGTCGTATTGAATTATGCAGGTAAAATGAACTATGTAACTTATTCTATCCATCCTTTTGTTCTCTTTAAAATGCCTGCAAGTAATGTACGAGAACTCGATTTGTCAGTAGATGAATTAAAGAGAATACGAGACACTCGTTTTTTTAAACCTTCTCAATCTATAGTAAGAGATATTTTTATGCTTACTTATTATTTAGGTGGTATTAACTTGAGAGATTTGTTGGCATATAATTTTAAAGATAAAAAGTATATGAGATATATACGTCATAAAACACGTAATAGTAAAAAAGGAGAGAATGAAATTGCATTTACTCTACAACCCGAAGCAAAAGCTATCATAGATAAATATCTGACTAGAGACGGGTATTTAAAATTTGGAAAGTATTCATCTTATAGACAGATATACAGTTTGATTTTTCGACATATAGACAAGGTGGCACGACTTTCAGGGATAAGTAAAAAGGTTACTTACTATTCTGCTCGAAAGACATTTGCACAACATGGATATAATTTAGGAATCCAAATTGAGAAAATAGAGTATTGCATAGGGCACAGTATGAAAAACAATCGTCCTATATTCAATTATATCAAAATTATGCAAGAACATGCTGATAAAGTATTTAGGGAAATATTAAATCAGTTATTATAAAACGTTGATTCTTTTATGCCTCGTCTTGAGGCATTTCTTCTGTTTTCAAGTTTTTTCTCTATTGAAGATTCTTCAATAGCTGCCTCATTATTGTCTAACGGTAACTCTCTAATCCTAATAATGCTTTGATAAACAAGGCTTTCAAGTCAAAAGAGAATCTAACTTTTGTTTAACTTAATAATATAACTAATGAATATGGAAAACAACAAAAAAACATGCTCCATTTTTTTCAATTGTTGGCTGGAAAAGAATGCAGCCATTGTCTTTTTTACTTTACGACGATTTTACTAATCAACAAAAATATGTTTAACTTTAAAAAACATGGTATGAAAAAAAACTATGTCACAACTGCTGTTGCCTTACTACTTTTAGCAGGATGTAGCAACGATATTAAAGAAACTGATATTCAGTTTACCGGTGAGACGGGAGCAAAAGTTTCTTTTAGTGCAGTAATAAACAATCATGAGGCTAGCAATCTTGTTACAAGAGCTACGGAAACAAACTGGGAGGCAGAGGACTCGGTAGGAATCACTTGTGGTACGGAACAAGTGAATATTCATTACAAATACAAAGGCAATGGCCTTTTTACTGCAAAAGAAGGAAATGCAGAAGAAATTTGGGTGTTAGGTTCCGGAGAGTATGATGTAGTAGCATATGCTCCATTTTCTGGTACATCAGGTGAAGAACAACCTGTATTGGAAGTGACTACAGCCAGTGACAATCAAGCTACAGCAAAAGAACGTGCGAAGATAGACTTTCTTTTTGCCAAAGGGAAGGCTACATCACAAACCCCTAACGTGACATTAGCATTCAATCATGTGATGAGTCGTATTAGATTGGAGTTTCAAGCTGGCGAAGGGGTAGATTTGGCAGATATAACCTGTTATCTTATTGGGCTTAAGAATAATGGTACATTTAATCCTAAAACAGGGGAGACAACAGTAAGTGAAGATCCTGTTACGGACAAAGATGATATTTATTGGGATAAAATAGGAGAGCAGGATAATTATACAGTACAAGCTATTTTACTGCCACAGAAGGTGCAAGGCAAGGTAACTATCCAAGCTAGAATGAACGGTTATCTTTATGAAGCCGAGTTTGCTAACCTGACAGAATTGAAATCGGGATTTTCTTATAATTATATCATCAAGACAAATAAATACGAGGACAATAATTATGTGTTGACAATTACAGAACAAACGCAAATAATAGGATGGGAAGATGAGAACCACGATCCTATAACATCCGACCCTAGTATAGCTGAAACTGGAACAGAGATAACCAACCCTAGTTGGAATATTACAGAAGAAACCGTAACTCCACAGCCTATTGTGAAGTGATCTGTTTACCAATCTAGTATAGACAAAAAATGCTAAAAATATAAACATGAGATTTATGAAAGTATATAATTATATATCAATGCTTTTTCTGGCTGGCGCAGTCATAGTTGCGTCTTGCTCGCAAAATGAAGAACTCACCGGAGAAACGCCGGATTCTTTGCAGGGATTTCAGATTAGTGTGTCTGATGAAGGATTTATGGACGAAAGTGGTAAGACACGTGCTACAGAGAATGGATATACTACCCGATTTTCTAACGGAGATGCTATCGGTATATTTGCGGTAAGAGGAGAAACAGTGGTAGAGGATATCAAGAATCGGAAATTCACACTGACAGATGGCTATTGGGAATTGACTGATGGAGGGGATCCTATTGAATACAAAGGTTCACAATTTCAGCGGATGACTTTTTATGCATACTATCCGTATAATGCAAATGTAACTTTTGATCCGACTAAGGTAGATCCTTTTGAAACGTATGTCAACAATTGGAAAATTGGCGAAGAACAAAATGAAGGAAATTATACACAATATGATTTGATGACGAGTACAGGTAGTGTTCAGGGGGGATCGTTTGAAAGGACAGATCGCTTTTACTATGCAACATCGGATGGCTCTTGCTGTTGTGAAGATGCCTAATTTGACATATAGCTTTACAAATGGCGGTATAGATGATTATTTATTACCATTAACTGCCGGTTCGTTTACTGTGAACAATACTCAAGCAACTCCTTATTATCAGGAAAGTACAAATACATACCGTTTTTTGGTTAATCCGAATAAGGAATTCTCTATAAAGGGTACTTATGCAGGCGTACGTGAAATGGAATATGAAGCTAAAGGTACTCTGGAAGGGGGAACAGCGAAGATGTATACTATCGAAGATAAGAGTAAGATTAACCATACTTTGCAGGTAGGGGATTATTTTTGTGCGGACGGAAAAATAGTTTCTGTGGATGCGGAGACGGTGCCGGAGAATGTGATTGGTATTGTTTGTTATGTGGGTAATTCACAGCCCAGTGTAACACATCCCGAACTTTATTCTGCTGAGATTGATGCTTTGCGTCGTGACTTTCCCGCTTGTACGCATGGAATAGTACTATCTATAAAGAATTCATTGGTAAAAGATGATGAACAAAACGATATTGCCTTGCAAATGTTTCATTCCAGTAAGGCAGGTTATTACTCTGATTGGTTTAATTCAGATGAAGATTGGAAAGATAAGTTTGTAGGCTGTAACACCGAGAAGGATGCTAACAAAAATGATGCTTCAAAGGTTTTTCCCGCATTGATGGGGTATAATAACACAAAAATACTCACTATGTGTTACGAAGGAATGGGTAGTACCTCTACTTGTGATTATGTTTATGACTACATCATGGCTTATCGTAAAGCAGAAGCCGTTCCTTCTGGTGTAACTCCTTGGTATCTACCTTCTGTGATGTGCTGGGATCAGGTTGCCAAGAATATGAGTGGCATTAATAGTAGTCTTCAGAAAGTAAATGGTGATAAGATGGTCACTTCTGATCTACCTGTAAATAACAAGGCTGCTGGGCACTATTGGAGTAGTACACAGCGTTCTGCAGTCAATCAATGGACACACAGCATGGGAAATGGAAGCTTTCACGTCACTTGCGAACGTGCTTCATGCGCCGGCTATTTCCGTATGATGCTCGCATTCTAAAATAAACATGACGGTATATAAAGTCCGTCAACTATACTTATATCATGAACATATACATATATGAATAAGAAAAACTTTATAAAGGGGACAACCTTACCTGTCGCTCTGTTTTTCACTATAGCAACTTTTGCACCTGCATGGGGATTGCAAACAGCTTCGGCAGCCGTCGAAGTTGTACAGCAGCAAAGTACTATAAAAGGAACAGTAGTAGATAGCCAAGGAGAACCGATAATTGGAGCAAGTGTACTTGCGGAAGGAACATCTAACGGTACAATTACCGATATTGACGGTGTATTTAGAATAAATGTACGTCCCGGTACGAAACTGAAAGTATCTTTTATAGGTTATACCGATAAAAAAGTCGTAGCAAAGAATGACATGAAAGTCATTTTGGTAGAGGATGTGACTGCTCTTGAGGAGGTGGAAATTGTAGCCTATGGTACCCAGAAGAAAGTGACCATGACAGGAGCTATCGCTAGTGTGAAAGGAGAAGAATTGACCCGTGTATCTGTAGGTTCGGTTTCCAATGTATTAGGAGGGCAGATGACAGGTTTGACTACTGTGCAATATTCTGGTGAGCCGGGAGCGGATGCCGCTGAAATTTTTATTCGTGGTAAAGCTACTTGGGAGAATTCTTCACCGTTAATTCAGGTAGACGGTGTGGATCGTGAAAGTATGAGTGATATCGACCCGAATGAAATTGAATCCATTTCTATCTTGAAAGATGCTTCGGCAACAGCCGTATTTGGTATTCGTGGAGCAAATGGGGTCATTCTGATTACAACTAAACGAGGAAAGGAAGGAAAGGCGAAAATTTCGTTTACTACTTCTGCTTCTGTGTTGATGCCTACAAAAATGGTAGAACAGGCAAGTTCTTATGATTATGCCCGTTTTCATAATCAAATGATGTCCGGTGATGGTAAATCTGCCTTATTTAGTGATGATGTGATTCAAAAATTTGCGGATGGTTCCGATCCTATTCGTTTCCCCAATATACAATGGGCTGACTATATTATGAAAAGCTCTACGCTTCAGAGCCAGCATAACTTGAATATCTCGGGAGGAACAGATAAAGTACGTTATTTTATCTCTGCAGGTGCCTATACGCAAGGAGGACTTTTTAGTGAATTTGATCTTCCTTATAATTTAAGCTACCAGTACCGTCGGTTCAACTATCGTACAAACTTGGATATGGATGTCACTAAAACGACTACTTTGTCATTCAATATTAGTGGTAATGTGAATAATTCAGATCAACCACGTACCAGTCAGGGATCTTCCGGATTGATTAAAAATATGTATTATGCTACTCCTTTCTCCAGTCCGGGAATCATAGACGGGAAATTGGTAAATTCGAGCGATGAAACTTATTCAGACGGACTGAAATTACCATTTACAGGAGGCACTGGTATGGGATATTATGGAAATGGATTCAGCCAGACCAGCAATAATTCGCTGAATGTGGATGTGATTCTGGACCAGAAAATGGACTTTTTGACTAAAGGACTTTCTTTTAAAGTGAAGGGATCTTATAACAGCTCGTTTACAGTAAATAAAGTTGGTTCTGGCGGGTCTATCGCTACATACACTCCTGTATTGATGGATGACGGTAGTATTGCTTATCGTAAGTTTGGAGAAAATACAGATGTGAAGTATTCGTATACTACAGGCAAAGCACGTAATTGGTATATGGAAGCCAGCTTTAATTATAATCGTACTTTTGGTGATCATACAGTGACAGCCTTGGTTTTGTATAATCAACAGAAAGAATATTATCCGAAAGTATATTCGGACATTCCTCATGGATATGTCGGATTAGTCGGACGTGTCACTTATGATTGGAAGAGTCGCTATATGGCAGAGTTTAATGTGGGTTATAACGGTTCGGAAAACTTTGCGTCCGATTTGCGCTTTTCTTATTTCCCGGCTGGTTCTATAGGTTGGGTGATGAGTGAAGAGAAGTTTTTCCGTCCTTTGAAATCGGTGGTTAGCTTTTTGAAATTACGTGCCAGTGTCGGTTTAGTAGGTAACGATAATATTGGGGGATCGCGGTTTATGTATATGGCTGATCCATATAATGTCGGTTTAGGTGATTTGGCTAACCGTGTAACAGCAAGTGGAGGAGCGACTAACGCTTGGGGATATGGGTTTGGAGTAGATAATGGTACTGTTAGTCTGGGTGCGCGTGAGGTAGCTAAGAATAATGCTGCTGTGACATGGGAAAAAGCCCTGAAGCGGAACTATGGTGTTGATATTAATTTCCTTGACGACCGTCTGAAAGCAACCTTTGAATATTATAAAGAACGTCGTAATGATATCCTTTTGCGTGATGGTACAGCTCCGGGAATGTTGGGGTTCATTACTCCATATTCAAATTTAGGAAGTGTAGACAGTTGGGGTTGGGAACTTTCTTTAAAATGGAACGATAAGATTGGTGATAATTTCCGTTATTGGGCGGGTATTAACCTTTCTTATAATCAGAATGAGATTCTTGAAAAGAAGGAAGCCCCGCAGAATAATTTATATCAATACCAGAAAGGACACCGTATCGGTTCGCGTAGCCAATATGTTTTCTGGCGCTTCTATGATGAGGAGACACCTGCTTTATATGAACAGACATTTAATCGTCCGTTCCCCACTCACGAGAGTATTCTTCAAAATGGAGATGCAGTATATGTTGACTTGAATGGTGACCGTAAGATTGATGCAAATGATGCAAGTTATGACTATGGCTTTACAGACGATCCTGAATATATGCTAGGTATTAATTTAGGATTCAGTTGGAAGAATCTGGAAATAAGTACTCAATGGACAGGGGCCTGGAACGTAAGTCGTATGATTTCGGATGTATTTCGTCAGCCGTTTTATTCATCTTCCAATAGCGAGCAGGGAGGATTGTTGGCATATCATTTGGACCACACATGGACACCGGAAAATCCGTCACAATCTTCGGAGTATCCGAGAGCTACCATTGATAATGCGAAGAATAACTATGCTACCTCCACTTTATATGAGAAAGATGCAAAATACTTGCGTTTGAAAACTCTTCAGGTGGCATACAATTTTCACTTCCCATTGATGAAGAAACTTGGACTGAATACATGTCAGTTGGCTTTTGCGGGATATAATTTGTGGACTATAACACCTTATTTGTGGGGTGATCCGGAGGCAAGAGCTACTAATGCACCTTCTTATCCATTGTCCAAGACTTATACGTTGAGCTTGAAATTAGGATTCTAAAATAGATAAAGGAAAGATACAATGAAATTACAAAATAAATGGTTCATCGGTGCGATGTTGGGAGCGGCGGTTTGTTTGGTTTCCACTTCATGTGTGGACGAAATTAAATTCGGAAACTCTTTTTTGGATAAGGCACCGGGCGGAAATGCTACTATTGACACAGTGTTCAATAGTGCTGAATATACGCGCCAATTTTTGAATACCTGCTACAGTAGACAGTATTACGGATTACCTTATAATACAGACAGTAACGGTAATATTCCTGATTCTTCCAGCCCTTATTTAGGAAAGAAGGATGCGCTAACAGACTGCTGGTCACTTTATTTTAGTGATGCGACTGTATATCAGCAGTATTATTTGGGTTCTCTCAATGCCAACTATGGCACGCGTGGTAATATCTTCCCATATACACGGGAAATGGTATGGGAAGTAGTGCGTTGGTGTTGGTTGTTAATGGAAAACATAGATAGAGTACCGGGCATGGATGACGCTGAAAAAACACAGTTGGTGGCAGAAGCTAAATGTCTGATTGCGGCGCGTTATTTTGATATGTTCCGTCATTATGGAGGTCTTCCATTATTATACGCTTCATTCACCGGTACGGAGTCAGGTTATGAAATCCCCCGTGCTACGGTAGAGGAGACTGTTAACTATATGATAAAGATGTTGGATGATGCTATCAATTCCGGTGGATTGGTGTGGGCTTATGCTGATGCCGATCTTGCTAGCAAGGCCGGACACTGGACAAAGGCCGGTGCTATGGCATTGAAGTGCAAAATCTGGCAATTTGCCGCTTCTCCGTTGTTTAATGATGTCAACGGATATGCAGGAGGAAATTCAGAGGCTGAACAGCAACGTCTGGTATGGTATGGCGGTTATCATGCAGAACTTTGGGATAACTGTTTGAAGGCTTGTGAAGCATTCTTTAAAGAGCTGGAGAGTCAAGGCGGGTATAATCTGAATAAGGCTTCGGAAGAAACACCAGAGCAGTATCGTCAGGCATATCGTATGGGATATATTCGTCAGAACAGCAAGGAGGTCTTGCATTCTGTTCGCACGAATATGTCAGACGCTTTCAATTCAAGTTCTTATATGTGGCATTCCTGGGCTGTTCCGTCACTTTGCCGTACTGAATATCCGCCTACACAGGAATATGTGGAGATGTTCCCATGGGCCGACGGCACTCCATTTGACTGGAAAAAGGCAGAAACAGAAGGTAAGTTGGATGAAATGTTCTTGACCGGAACATTTAAAAATGGAGAACAACTTTTGTCGGAAATTGTATTAACCCGTGACCCTCGTCTGTATGAGCATTGCATGGTGAATGGATTACCAAAGATGTTAGACTGGAGTGCCGGAACGATGTCCGGTTTACCTTACGAATTGTGGGTCGGAGGATACGATGAAGGACAAAATGCAGCACTTGAATCAGGTAACTATGCGACTGGTTATAAAAATATGAAATATTATTTGGGAACAGAGTATCAACGTCAGTATACGCATTGGGTATATCTTCGTTTGTCTGACATTTATTTGACCTATGCAGAGGCCTTGCTTCAAGCCAAGAATGATTACCGAGGCGCTATTAATCAAATGAATATAGTACGTGCCCGCGTGGGATTAAAGAAAGATTTGGCGGAGTGTGTTACAGATAAGAATTTACTTTCTGACAAAGCTGCCTTATTGGAAGAATTGCTGTGTGAACGTGTTCGGGAATTGGGGCTTGAAGATAGCCGTTACTTTGATCTTATCCGTTACAAACGTGCCGATCGTTTCGAGAAGCGCCTGCACGGGTTACTCGCCTATCGTTTGGATGATATTGGTAATCGTATAACAGGGAATGCTAAATGGAATGAAGGAGATAAAAACAAAGGAGCATTGCAGCCTACTCGTTTTGAATATGAAAGGTTTGAATTATCCAAGCCGGTTCGTCGGTGGTGGACATACGGATTTGATTCTAAATGGTATCTTTCTCCATTCCCGCAAACGGAAATTAACAAAGGATATGGACTAATTCAGAATCCGGGTTGGTAATGTGAGACAGCGAAATAGATTAAAACAATATTGAATATTGATTTATATGAGAAAAAATAAGATTCTGATATTGGCTTTACTGGTTTGTTTGAGCATTCCGGTCAGAGCACAGAATACAGACAACAACATTATAGGTATTGTTGTTGATAAATCGGGAAATCCAGTCTATGGAGCGTCCGTTAATGTGGAAGGTGGCGCAGTGGAGACTCGGGTTGAAACTGATAAAGACGGTAAATTCGAGATTGCGGTCGAGAAAGGACAACGCTTGAGTGTCGTTTCTGTCGACAAAGGCTCTACCACCGTTGTGGCAAAGACTGATGGTCCGATGACCATTGTGATGGGATATGCAGCTCAGACTATTGATGTGGGAGCTAACCGGACATTTAATCGTCATGAATCAACGGCAGCAGTTTCTACCACATATAATGAAGAGTTTAATAAGCGGTCTTCCCGGAATATATCCAATTCTCTATATGGATATGGATTGGGCCTTACTACTTTGCAGAATGCGGCTAGTACCGGGCTAATGGCAGATCCTACCTTCTATGTGCGTGGTTTGCAGAGCTTGTCAAGTAGTACACCGCTCGTGTTGGTTGACGGTTTGGAACGAGACATGAGTTTGGTAAGTCCGGAAGAAGTAGAATCCGTTTCCATCCTGAAAGATGCCGCGGCTGTGGCATTGTACGGATACAAAGGAGTGAACGGTGCGATCTTGATAACGACGAAGCGTGGTAAGTACAAAACAAAAGAGATAACGTTTACGTATGATCATATAATTAACACTCAGTCTCGACGTCCGGAATTTGTAGATGCGGCTACGTATGCTTCTGCAGTGAATGAAGCGCGTGGATATGAAGGTTTGGGAGCTCGATATACTCAGGAAGAAGTCGATGCTTTTCGTAATGGAGTAGGCAGTGGTGGGGCTTCCCGTATGTACCCTTATCTTTATCCTAATGTGAACTGGATTGATGAAACTTTTAAAGACAGAGGAGTTTCTAATAAATATACGATCGAATTCCGAGGAGGAGGGGCAAAGTTCCGCTACTATACTATGGCGAATTTATTAACAGACAAAGGTTTTATCAAAACCCCGAATGCAAATGACGGATATTCTACACAGAATATGTATTCGCGTGCTAATTTGCGTACGAATCTGGATATTGATTTAACAGCTACTACCAAATTAAAGTTGAACCTTCTCGGTACATTGTCCGAATCCCGACTTCCGGGAGCTTCGGTTAACTTATGGGATATGATTTATTCGGTTCCTTCTGCAGCTTTTCCGGTTCGTACGGAAGATGGCAGTTGGGGAGGAAGCACTACTTGGGCGGGGACGTCGAATCCAGTCGCACAATCGCAGGGAGCTTCTTATTCTAAAGGACATTCTCGTAGTTTGTTTGCCGACCTTACCTTGTCACAAGATTTGTCTGGTTTGCTGAAAGGATTGGGAGCTAATTTTCGTTTAGCTTATGACAACTATTCCAATATTCTGGAAGACCATAGCAAGACTTATAAGTATGCCGGTTATGCAACAAGCTGGACAACTAACGGTCCGTTTTATACTGCTGTTTCTGGTGGCGAATCCAGTGAAATGGGTTCGGGTGCGGGGATTGACAATTGGGCACGCCAATTTAACTTTGCAGGTAGTGTCGATTACAATCGTTCGTTCAAAAAGTGGGATGTGTATTCTCAATTGAAATGGGAGTATGAATATCGTGATTCTTACGGTCTGAACACTACTATCTATCGGCAAAATGTTTCTTGGTATAATCATGTAGGCTTCTCTAATCGCTACTATTTGGATCTGGCATTGGTAGGTTCGGCCTCTAGTTTATTGGCACCGGGACATAAATGGTCTTTCTCTCCTACCATTTCTGCTGCTTGGGTGCTTTCGGAAGAAAAATGGTTGAAAGAGGTGTCTTGGGTGAATTTCTTGAAATTGCGTGCTTCATTTGGCGTGATCAATGTTGATTATCTGCCTAAAGACGGAGACGACACCGTTTACGATTATTGGGACCAGATTTATACGACTACCGGTACACAATATAAGTTTAACAGTAGTTATGACTCCGAATTCGGGAGCACTATTATCGGCCGTTTGGCAACTGCTAATTCGACACATGAGAAAGCGTATAAATATAATGTTGGTATTGATGCTGTGTTGTTCAATGGACTGAACGTGACGGCAGAAGGCTATTATCAACGGAGAAAAGATATTTGGGTATCTTCCGAAGGTAAATATACCAATGTATTGGGAGTGGATGCTCCGTTCGAGAATGCCGGGATCGTTGATAGTTATGGCATGGAACTAGGGCTTAACTATACGAAACGGTTAGGAGATGTAGTGTTCAACCTTGGCGGTAATTTTGCTTGGAATAAGAATGAAATTAAGGAGCAACTGGAAGAACCGCGTTTATATGATAATCTAGTGCAAACAGGAAATCGGTTGGGACAGGTGTATGGAATGATAGCTGAAGGTTTCTTCAAAGATGAAGAGGATATAGCAAACAGTCTTACGCAAAACTTTAGTACGGTAGTGCCGGGAGACATAAAATATAAAGATGTGAATGGAGACGGAATCATTGATGCCAATGATAAAACGGCTATCGGTTATAGTACGACAGCCCCGGAAATTTATTATTCTTTCCATTTGGGAGCGGAATGGAAAGGGATTGGAGTAGATGTAATGTTCCAGGGGACAGGTAACTATTCTGCTATATTGAATACGAAGAGTATGTTTTGGCCGTTGATAAATAATACGACACTTTCTACTCATTATTATGAGAATCGTTGGACACCGGAAAATCAAAATGCCAAATATCCTCGTTTGAGTTCACAGAGTAATGCCAATAACTATCAGGCTAATACGGTTTGGTTGGCAGACCGGTCATTTTTGAAGTTACGTAATGCGGAGGTGTATTACAGATTTCCGAAAGAATTGATGAAGAAGACTAAGATATTAGGGAGTGCCAAGTTATATGTCAGAGGAACAGACTTGTTCTGTTCAGATCATATTGATGTGGCAGATCCGGAATGTTATGGTGTAGCGACTCCGCTGAATAAGAGTGTAGTAGTCGGTGTTACGATTGGTTTTTAATCATAAAAACAAAGCGAAAGAATGAAACTGAAAAACATTATCTACGGAATGATGTGTGTAGCCACACTTGGTTCCTGCTCAGATAAGATGGAATATCATGAGTACAATAACTATGATGAGGATTTTGTGAAGCTCAACTTCGGTAATGTGGGAGGGCTGATAACAAATATCTATTTGTCCATGGATGTGGACTTTGGAAATTATAGCGGGGCAATTCTTGGTTCTGCTACAGATGAGTCCGAATATGCTTATACGGGAAACCAGATTGAAGACTTTTACAATGGCTCTTGGAGTCCGTCGAATGCTAAAAGTAGCATATGGACGTCCTGTTATGAAGGGATAGCCAATTGTAATTTATATCTGGAGAAGTTTACCGGACTGACATTTCCCGAGTTGGCTTTGAACAGTGATTATGCACAACAGATGTTCCGATATACCAATTACCAGTATGAGGTGCGTTTCCTTCGTGCCTATTTCTACTTTAACTTGGTACGGCAATATGGAGATGTGCCGTTTAGTGACCATATATTAACGGCCGAAGAATCGAATACATTATCGCGCAGACCGGCACAGGAGATTTTTGATTATATCATAGCCGAATGTGATGATATAAAGGATAAGATTATTGTCGATTACAGTAAACTGGGGGATATGGCATTACCTAGTAGCCCGGCGGAAACTGGACGTGCCAACCGTAAAACGGTATTGGCCTTGAAAGCTCGTGCAGCATTGTATGCGGCAAGTCCTTTGTTTAACCCGACTGATGATAAAGAGCTGTGGTATCGTGCAGCTAAAGCCAATAAGGAAATCTTGGATGATAGTAATGGGTTTGCTGAAAAGGCAAAACTCTTAGTGGATGATTATTCGTCACTTTGGAGTAAGGACAGTTACAATGACGCTACTAGTGAATTGATTTTTCTCCGTCGTGCCACTACTACCACTAATTCTTTTGAGGGATATAACTTCCCGGTCGGGTTGGAAAATTGTAAAGGTGGAAACTGTCCCACGCAGACATTGGTAGATGCGTATGAGATGAAGGATACAGGGATGCGTCCGGACGAGTTGGATAACTACGATCCTACTAATCCCTATTATACCAACCGTGACCCTCGTTTCTATCTGACTATTGCCAAGAATGGAGACGAAAAGTGGCCTAACTGGAATACTGTTCCTCTGCAAACTTATCAGGGCGGACTAAATGCGGAACCTTTGAGTGGCGGTACTCCGACAGGCTATTACCTGAAGAAGTATTGTCAGACGGCAGTGGACTTGCGTGCCGGTACAGCTTCAAAGACCTACCATTCATGGATTACGTTCCGTTTTGGGGAGTTCTATTTGAATTATGCGGAGGCTGTATATAAGTATCTGGGGAGTCCGTATGCAACGGATAGTGAATTTACGACTTCGGCTGTAGATGCTATCAAAGTAGTTCGTACGCGTGCCGAAATGCCGGGATTCCCTCAAGGGATGGCCAATGATGCTTTCTGGAAGAAATATCAGAATGAACGTATGGTAGAATTAGCTTTTGAAGGACATCGTTTTTGGGATGTACGCCGTTGGAAGGAGGGTGACAAACATTTCAAGAACATTGTTGAAATGAAGATTACGAAGAATGGGGATGATACTTATACGTATGAACGTAAGGTAAAAGAAAGAGGTTGGGATGATAAGATGTATTTCTTCCCGATTCCGCAGAGTGAAAAATCGAAGAATCCTAATTTGGAGCAGAATCCGGGGTGGTAACCTAATTATAGAATAAAAAAACGAAAGAAATGAAGAAACATTATATAATATTGGGGCTGTTTTGTTTGTTGGCCATAGTTGCCTGCTCGGATAATGACCCCGTCGTTGAAGTGAACAATGGCAGCCAAACAGAAGAATTGCCTCCTCTGCCAACAGAGGTCATAACGGGTAGCCGCGCCATGTGGGTGAGTTATGATCCTATTTCGGCTTCTGATCCCAATAATGCATCAGGGATTTCATCCGCATTGATTAGCTGGAGATTATTGAAGACCGATCCGTCTAATGTTGCTTTTGATATTTATAAGTCGGTAGACGGTGAGACGGAAATAAAATTGAATGAGGAACCTATTTTTTATACGACTTCTTGGGTGGATGCAGATATTGATATATCAAAAACGAATGTATATCGGGTCACTCTTGCTAATCAGGCTGAAACGCTTTGTGATTATACATTTACTTCTGAAATGGCAGAAAAGTTTTATCATGAGATTAAATTAAACATGAACGTACCCGATGCATCGATTACATATTCTCCTGATGATATTCAGCTAGGTGATTTGGATGGTGACGGTGAATTAGAGATTGTGGTGAAGAGAGAACCATACGACGGAGCGAATATGGGAGTTTGGTTTAATGGTACTACCCTGTTGGAAGCATATAAAATGGATGGAACCTTTTTGTGGCGGATTGATTTGGGGATTAACATTCGTTCCGGGTCACATTATACCTCTTATATCTTGTATGATTTTGACGGTGATGGCTTATGTGAAATAGCCTTCCGCTCTTCTGAAGGTACAAAGTTTGCCGATGGCAAAATTATCACTGACGCAAATGGGAAAGTGAATGATTATCGTAATCGCCAAACAGATGGTAAAGGTTGGTATTCCGGGGCAGCTATCCCGCGAGATGAAAATGATCCGTCTACGGCTACTACTTGCGGCTTGATAATGGAAGGTCCTGAATATATCTCTATTTGCAGGGGATATGACGGACGTGAAATAACTCGTATAGACAATATTCCACGTGGAGGAGAAGGATCGAAAGTGTCACGTGCCAAGTATTGGAGTGAATATTGGGGAGATGATTTTGGTAATCGTATGGATCGCTTCTTTATTGGTGTTGCTTATTTGGATGGTATTCCTGATGAAACAACCGGAGTGCGAGTGACTAATCCTAGTTTGATAATCAGTAGAGGTATTTATAAGAATTGGCAGGTTTGGGCACTTGATTTGAAAGGTAATGAATTGGTTCCGCGTTGGAAATTTGATACAGCTGATCATTCGTCTAAATGGTTAGGAATGTGCTCACACTGTTTCCGTGTTGCCGATTTGGACGGTGATGGAAAGGATGAGATTTTATATGGTTCGGCAGCAATTGATGATAATGGAAGCGAGTTATGGTGTAGTGGAAATGGGCATGGAGATATATTGCATGTCGGAAAATTCATTAAAGACCGTTCCGGATTACAGATTGTTGCTTCCTTTGAAGAAGCAAAAGATTATGAAGGGCAGGGAAATGGATATGCTTGTCAGGTAATTAATGCAAGAGATGGTAGTATGATTACTGGTCATGGAAGAAATTTACCGGTAGATGCAAGCGATGTCGGGCGTTGTATAGTAGCGGATGTTGATCCGGATAGTCCAGATTTTGAATATTGGTCTTCTACACAAGAAGGTATGTTCAGTTGTAATGGTACCGGATTGGTTTCTACTACATATCCTACTGGAATTGGTAGCGGAGTTATGTATAATGTGGCTATTTATTGGAGTGGTCAGTCTACTAGGGAAATGTTAGACCGCGGTTGTATTGTGAGCTATAAAGCTAATCCTGATGTAAACAAGTCAAATAAGAATCGTCTGATATCTTTTGACCTTTATGGCAGTAATCAGGGAAATCATGCCTCAAAATACAATCCTTGTTATTATGGAGATTTTTTGGGTGACTATCGTGAAGAGGTTATTTTAGGTTCAAGTGATTATAAGTCAATCTATATATTCTCTACGAATCATCCTACCACTCACCGTCTACCGCACTTGATGACAGATCATAACTATGATATGTCTCAGGCTATGCAGAACATGGGATATAATCAGGGAACTAACCTTGGTTATTATGTAGGCGCCGAAACTTTGAAGAAATCCGAAACGGAAGAACCGAAAGAATAGGAAAAGTCTTATTCTATTTAGTATAAGTTTATTAAGGAAAGAACAATCTGGTTATAGTATCGGGTTGTTCTTTTTTTTCATATTTGCACAAATCGCCATATAAATGGATGATATTCCATTTCTTTATTAATCGGCTCTCCTTATTTTTGCAGTGTGACATAGCTTATTGACGTATGAAGAACATATTTCCTCTTTTGTTCCTTTTCATCACTTTGGGAATGAACATGAATGCACAAGACAATCAAGTCTCCGGCCTCAACGCCCGCCAGTTTCATAAATATTGGAAGGTCGAATCGGAGTCTCCTGATTATAAAGTGACATTTATCGGTGATACAGCTGAAATCGTTTCTCCCAAAGGGCTAACTCTCTGGAGAAAAGAAAAGATGAATGGACGGGTGACGATTGAATATGACGCGTGCGTAGTTGTAGAAAAAGAAGGAGACCGATTGAGTGATTTGAATTGTTTCTGGATGGCTTCGGATCCTACCTATCCTGATAATATCTGGAAACGTGAAAAGTGGCGCAACGGAATCTTTCTGAATTGTTATTCCCTGCAACTCTACTATATGGGATATGGTGGAAATTATAACTCCACTACGCGCTTCCGCCGTTATGACGGTAATGAGGCAGGAATCGCAGATCCGAAAATACGTCCTGCTATATGGAAAGAATATACGGATGCCGACCATTTGCTAAAGGCAAATCACTGGTATCACATCAAGATAACCAATGAAGATAATAGGGTTAGTTATTACATCGATGGCGAGCGACTGGTGGACTTCCGCGATGCCGAACCTCTGACTGAAGGATGGTTCGGTTTTCGTACCACCTTATCACGTACCCGCATTACTAATTTTCGCTATGAATGTTCACCTCAACAGATTTCTGCCGTTCCTTTGCATTGGATCGGTGATACCCCTGAACAGGATAAAGCGGTAAGTTTCGGAGTTCCTTTTGATGAAGGAGATGTATTTCCTGCAACTCCGTTGCGGCTAAAAGTGAATGAATATCAAGATATTCCAGTGGATACCTGGCCATTAGCCTATTGGCCGGATGGCTCAGTGAAATGGAGCGGAGTTGCCGGAGTCATTCCTGCCGGAACGGAAAGATTGACATTAGAAAAAGCCTCCAAGAAAGCAAAAACGACCAATAAACAGCCTAAGGCTTCTATCTCTATCACTGAAACACCTGAAAATATTCAAATTGAAACAGGGGTACTTTCCGTTTTTATCCCTCGATACGGAGATTTCCTGATTGATAGTCTGTTATATAAAGGAACTAAAGTAGGAGAGAAAGCACATCTTATTTGTAGCACTCAAAGCAAACCGATTCAAGAAAATACATCTCAAATATCTTTTACTCGTTACATAGGAGAAATAAAATCAGTAACCGTAGAACGTCTGGGTTCAGTACGGGCACTTATAAAGTTGGAAGGCGTGCATCGGAACAGAAATAAGGAGATTGATACGAACTACTCTGAAGGGAACTACGCGAATGACTCTGATGAGAACAGTCAGAATAATCGTGAGTGGCTTCCTTTTGTTGTCCGCCTCTATTTTTATGCTGGTAGTGAACAGATAAAAATGGTGCATAGCTTTATCTATGACGGCGATCAGAAGATGGATTTCATCCGTAGTCTGGGCATTCGTTTCGATGTTCCGATGCGTGAAGCCCTGTACAACCGTCACGTCGCTTTTTCGTGTGCGGATGGAGGAGTCTGGAGTGAACCGGTGCAACCATTAGTGGGACGACGTATGCTTACCATGCCACAGGTACAAGATGAACTATCTCTGCAACAGCAACAAATGGAGGGCAAACGTATTCCTCCTTATGAAGCTTTTGACGAGAAAAACCGAGAATTGCTTAATGACTGGGCTTCATGGAATGACTACCGCCTGTCTCAACTCACGGCTGACGCATTCTCCATTCGTAAACGTACCAATGGTGATGCTCCCTGGATAGGGACTTTCTCCGGTACCCGTAGTGACGGTTATGCTTTTGCCGGTGATATAACAGGTGGACTGGGACTTTGCCTGCATGACTTCTGGCAATCTTATCCGTCTTCTATCGAAATTTCAGATGCAAGAACTCCGGTTGCCACGCTTACTGCCTGGCTGTGGAGTCCGGATGCAGAACCGATGGACTTACGCCACTATGATAATGTGGCTCACGGTCTGAATGCCAGCTATGAAGATGTGCAGGAAGGAATGAGTACTCCCTATGGTATTGCCCGCACCACCACGCTCACTCTCGTTCCGCAAGGAGGTTACACAGGAAAGAAAACTTTTGCGGATGACGCCCGACAGCTCTCTGCCACCAGCATATTAATGCCAACTCCGGAATACCTGTATAACCGTCGAGCTTTCGGAATATGGAGTCTACCCGATCGCAGTACTTCCTTTCGTATTCGTGTGGAAGAGCGTCTGGATGCTTACATCCACTTCTACCAGAAAGCTATTGAACAGAACAAATGGTATGGCTTCTGGAATTATGGTGATGTGATGCACGCTTATGATCCTGTCCGTCATACCTGGCGTTATGACGTCGGAGGCTTTGCTTGGGACAATACAGAACTAGCTTCCAATATGTGGCTTTGGTATAATTTTCTCCGTACCGGTCGTGCCGACATCTGGCGTATGGCTGAAGCCATGACCCGGCATACGGGTGAAGTCGACGTTTACCACATTGGTCCGAATGCCGGATTGGGTAGCCGTCATAATGTGAGTCATTGGGGGTGTGGTGCAAAAGAAGCACGAATCAGTCAGGCCGCCTGGAACCGTTTCTACTATTATCTCACTACTGACGAACGCTGTGGAGACTTAATGACCGAAGTTAAAGATGCCGACCATAAACTCTACGAACTAGACCCTATGCGTCTGGCTCAACCTCGCAGTGAATATCCTTGCACTGCACCTGCCCGTTTGCGTATCGGTCCCGACTGGCTGGCCTATGCAGGTAATTGGATGACAGAGTGGGAGCGTACAGGTAACACGGCTTATCGTGATAAAATCATAGCAGGAATGAAGAGTATTTCCGCCTTACCCAACCGCCTGTTTACCGGTCCAAAAGCTCTGGGATTTGATCCGGAAACAGGTATCATCACAACCGAATGTGATCCGAAATTAGAATCGACTAATCATTTAATGACGATCATGGGCGGATTTGAGGTTGCCAATGAAATGATGCGTATGATTGATATACCCGAATGGAAAGACGCCTGGCTTGACCATGCCGCACGTTATAAGAAGAAAGCATGGGAACTTAGTCACAGCCGTTTCCGTATATCCCGCCTGATGGCTTATGCGGCTTATCATCTGCGTGATAGACAAATGGCAGAAGAAGCCTGGACGGACTTATTCACCCGTTTGGAACATACACCTGCACCCTCTTTCCGCATCACGACCATTCTTCCACCGGAAGTTCCGGCTCCATTAGATGAATGTGCAAGCATCAGCACGAATGATGCTGCCCTTTGGAGTCTCGACGCTATTTATATGCAGGAAGTTATTCCGAGGGATGAATAACAGAACCGTTGATTTCCTCGTACTTCACCATGTCCCAGCCTTGGAACTGGAGTAACAGCAGGTGGAGTGTCGTACCGGTAGCCAGTTTCTGTACGATTTTATCTTTACTGTACTGCAGTAATTGCTTTCTTCCTTCTTCTGCTTGAGCTTCAAGTTCTTCAGCGGTAGCTGTACGTGGAGCATATTTCAGTTCCAGGATATAGCTGTGTTCTATATCGGAATAACGTGCTTTGTCCGGCAATAGGAAGAAGTCACAATAACCATAATTCATTTCCAGTTCCGGTTGTACGAGATAGTAGGAAGCGATTGCCAGATAAGCTTTCAGGAAGCCTTGTAAATTTCTTTCTCCCTCTATGGCATCGCGAATGGAAGAATTTTCCCGATAAGCGCGGGCAATGGTTTCAAAGAATGGTTGCCAGTGACCAT
Organism: Bacteroides sp. BFG-606; assembly: GCF_024788145.1. Taxonomy (NCBI): domain Bacteria; kingdom Pseudomonadati; phylum Bacteroidota; class Bacteroidia; order Bacteroidales; family Bacteroidaceae; genus Bacteroides; species Bacteroides sp. BFG-606. The sequence continues at coordinate 2,731,551 of NZ_JANUIL010000001.1, forward strand.
CGAAGGCGAAATCATCTATCAAGTCTTTCAGGTGTGAAAGATTCAGGCTATGGGCTTGTTGATAGTAGTCGCGTAAGAATCCTAAATATTGCTCGCGTACGCAGTTGTTAGGTATACACATTTTCAAACGGTCGCCACGGGTGCCGCACATGGTGAGCAAGCCATAATAATAGAGCAGGCTTCGGAAGTTTTCAATATCCGCTATTTTCTCTGACGGGAACGAAGTATGCAAGTCTACCAATATTTCGCCTTTTGCCGCAATTTCCTCGATAGTGCTCATACGGCTTCCTTCATGGGTGGTGTCGTGGTCAATGCGTGCCAACATTTTCAATTTGCTGTAATCCGTACGGATATTTTTGTCTACCATGTTTTCGGGCGGGCGGTGGAAGTCAATTTGGTTACGCAGATAATATAAAGTCATATCGCAATTGAATACACGGTCGTTGTCTAAAGACATTCTGGCAAAGCAATAATTGTTGTACCATGGCTTCATTTCCGTAATCATTGCTTCTATATTACCGACCAGCAAACCGTTTTGCTGATAATAACACAGCATTTCACGTACTTCTGTCTCATCAAATCCCATCATAGCATTGAAACGGGAATCGGTCGATATATTCCAATCGATATTATATCCACTGGATAAGTCATCCAAAGTGATAGGACTGACTCCCATTAGGAAAATCCGGTTGAACATACCTTTGAATTGCTTGAAGTATTCACGGTAAAAACCGCTGGCATGAGTCAGATCATGGAACATTTTCTGTCCGTGTTCGCTCAATATGACGTTGGTAAAGTTGTCATATTCGTCGATTATCAGATAGAGAGGATATCCTTTTTCTTTTGCTTTTATCTCAATATAAGCGAGTTTTGCTTTGGCACTTTCGATGTTTTCAACCGTTTCCTTAAAATCTGCATCATAGAAAGGTGCATATTGATGTGCAAATTGATTGATGATGATGCTGCAATATTCATTGAAGCTACTCATCAAGTCTGCTCCCGGCAGCGAACAACCGGCTTTTGAGAAGTCAAAGAAAAGGACCTGGAAACTGTTGCGTTGTTCAGTCGGGTGACTTCCTATCCATAAGTCGCCGAAATATTTGTCGAAATTATCTTTCTGTAATATGTCGTAATAGGTATGCATCATACTTAGAAACAAGCTTTTTCCAAAACGTCTCGGACGAATCAGGAAAAGGTAGCTGGGCATTTCCTCAATAAGGGGGAGATACATGGTTTTATCGACGAAATAGAAGTTTCCATTTCTCATTTGGTTGAAATCGGATATTCCGTATGGTATTCCTTTCACTTGGCTCATATTGGCAGACTTTTAATTAGCATAGGCAAAGTTAATCTATTCTGTGGAATAAATCAATGATTTGTGGCCGTATTTGCAGAGGATAGCTGTTTGCCTCTTTTTGAAAAGAAGACGATTCTATCCTATCTCGATGTTCTGTTTTTAAGATTAAACCGGAGAATGATCGTTTTAGGATTGGTAAACTGGAAGAAAAACTGTATAAATAGGTGCAATAATATACGGGAATATAGACGAAAAGTGAATGATAACCGATAGAATATACTGTTTCTCTAATAGATAAATGGTTCATTGGGTTTAAACCAACGAGGTGTTCCTCGGTGAGGAACGCTGTCTTCCCCACCGAGGAACCTATCCTTTATCGGTGAGGAAGCTGCAAGTGTGCTCTTTTGGGGGTGGTATTTCTCTAATTGGATCGAAAATAAAGAAAGAACCTAAATGCTATTATGAATAGTGTTTTACTAAAATGATATCTATCTGCAAGGGATGGATATATAATAATTTCCTATTTGACAGCTAACGGCAGTGAAAAGTGAAATGAAGAAATAAGATGTTGGCAAATGCCGGAATTATTTCATCCTCCCTTATTCATTTATGTCATTCTTCCTTTTCTGCAATGCTTAAATATTCCTTTTTTAATATTGAATATGTAAGCATTCGATATGGTCGATATTTCTTCTTTGTCTTTATTGCATTATTATTTCAGATACTCTTTCAACGGGCAATCGGTCTTTTTCAGTCCTTCGGCAATGCTTTTCGCATTCATGTGTGCTCCCTTCAGGGAAGTGTGCGTATGGTCGTGGTTATAGTAAGTAGCCGCTTTCTTGATACCCACCTTTTCCAGTTTATCGGCACTAATCTTATTTAGATCAATGAAGTAAGCTCCGGTAGCTTCGGCTGCTTCACGTGTCCATTTACCAAAAGACTCTGTGTTGCGTTCTATTTTTCCATCTTTCCATTTGTTACGCGGAGTATGGCTTAGAACGATGGGAACAGCTCCTTTCTCCTGAACGTCCATAATGAATTTCCGAAGATACCAGCCGAATGTATAAATCACCTGATATTTCCCTGTTTTCTCCATCAAAAAGACTTTGCTCTCGTCACCGGAACCACGCAGTTCGGCACGGGCTTTGCCTACATTAATGTCTCCCGCATCATTATGTCCGAACTGAATCAGCACAAAATCTCCCGGCTGCAAGGCATTATAAACCTTATCCCAACGACCTTCGTCCAGGAAAGTGCGGGCACTGCGTCCTGCCATGGCACGGTTTTCTACAGAAATTTTATCCAGATTGAACTCATCGGCAATTACGCTTCCCCAACCCCACATACCGTTTTTGTCTTTATCTTCATTTCGGACTGTACTGTCTCCGATAGTAAACAATACCGGACGTCCATCTTTACGACTGGAGCCTGTCACAGTATCCTTCTCAACGGGTTTCAGATAATTGGCCAATTCCAGTCCCTCATAAGCACGTATTCCATCCGCAGCAGATTCCGCATTGACCTTAGCACCGAAAGCACTTGTGTGTATACGGTCGATGTAGAACATATATTTCACCTTATTCTTACCGAACTTCTCGAATTTGCGGGCACTGATATCATTCAAATCAATAAAAGGAACCCCCTGTTCTTCGGCTACTTGCTTTGCCCACAATCCGAAAGTCTTGTTGACGCGTGTGATGATGGTGCTGTCTTTATCTTCCCAAGCATTACGGGGAGTAAGCGAGAATAGGATAGGATGAGCACCTTTTGCTTTTACATCCTGAATAAAACGGCGCATATATTCCCCGTATGTATATACGGTTTCTTTCACTCCGGTCTCTTTGATGGTTACGTTCAGCGTATCTTTGCCGATTCCCGGAATAGAGGCGCGGGCACGTCCGCTGTCATAAGGACCATTATCATTGTGTCCCAATTCGATGATAACCCAGTCTCCGGGGCGTACCCCTTTGATTACATCCGGCCAAAGACGGTTGTAGAAAGTACGGCTGCTGGTACCTCCCAACGCATGATTCTCAACAGTAATCCGGTTGGAATCGAAATAGTCGCCGGCAAAATAGCCCCATCCCCATTGTCCGTTGTTGCCATTTCCTAAAGTTCCGGTACGCATGGTTGAATTACCTACCAGAAACAGAACCGGGTTGTTACCTTTCCGGCTGGAACCGGCTTCCGGCCGCGAGGTGCGTGCCTTATTCAAGCTGTCCAGCGTGTTGTCAACCACCTGATTGACGTCTGCCATGGGAGCGGAAACTTTATTTTGCGCTTGCAGTTGTAAACTGCATACAATGATTATCAGTCCGCACGTATACTGAAACAATTTATTTTTCATGTTCGTTTTCTTTTTTAGGCACGGATTACACGGATTTCACGGTTTTAGTGCTATGATTACGTAAAACAACCGTGTTAATCCGTGTAATCCGTGCCTTATTATTCTCTTATGCCTTATCGAAAACTGTATGTTATTTTAATTTATAAACTTCTGTTCCGGCAAGCAGGAAACAACCGACTCCGTAGTCTTCAAAATCGGGTACACTCTTGTAAGTAACCGGCTGTCCGTCTTTAGGCTCCTTGCCTGTTCCCTGCACATATCCCAGAAATCCGTTCGGGTGTACGGCATCTTTCACCATAGCGTTCCATGCTTTTAAAAGGACGGGAAGATACTCTTTACGGTCGAGCAATCCGTTGCGGACTCCCCAAGCCATACCATAAACAAATAAGGCTGTACCGGAAGTCTCTTTTCCTCCGAAGTTCGTCGGGTCGTGAAGACTGACATTCCAGAAACCATCTTCACGCTGACATTTCTTCAAAGCCTTGCTCATGGTCAGGAAATCATTGATATAGTCCTGACGATGTTTCTCGTCAGAAGGAATTTCATCCAACACACGTACCAAAGCAGCATATACCCATCCGTTTCCACGACTCCAATAGCAATCTTCGCCATTCGGCTCTTTATATGGAGGATTAAAATCCTGATCGCGCCACCACAGACCGTCTTTAGGGTTGAACATACCCGTTTCATCGTGTTGGCTGCGTGTGTAGTAGTACATATCCCACATCTTATCGTAGTATTTCTGTTCTCCGGTCATTTTTCCGAATTTAGCGAAGATAGGCATTGCCATTTGTACGGCATCAATCCACCACCAGTCGTTCACCTGCGGCGTATTCACCACCATATCGATGCTCGCTTTGATATTCCGGATCATATTCGGGTCTGACGGACAGATTTTATAGATATCAATGTATGCCTGTCCGCAACAATGATCGTCCGCATTACGGGTAGTATTGCCGTTGCGCATTCCCCATTTGTGGAAATCTGCCCAGTCGTAAGTATACTTATAATAATCCTCGCGCGGATAAATAGAATAGAGAGCCATCAATCCTTCATAGTATACACCACGCGTCCAGATATTGCTGGGACGTACACGACCATAAAAACTGGGAGTAGTGTAATCGGCATACTTCTTCATAAAGTAGTCATTCACCTTTATGATATTCTCTAAAGTCTCTTTTTGTGCCGGGAGCTCTTGTGCTGTGACCGTATGGACTGGTATCAGACAAGAAAGAAGCAATCCTGTAAAGAGTAAGAATAGTGGTTTCTTCATGGTACAATAGTTCTGTTTTATTAATTTGCTGTTTATAATAATTTCTATTGCAAAGGTAAGAGACGTTTCTTTCTTTTTCAATGGATTTTCGTGCAAATGTCTTTAAATTCGTTCACAAGGCAGCAGGAAATAGCGTAAAATGCATACCTAATGATGATTTCTACATATATCTGTACAATATTCTATTTCATGAATGGACTGCGTCCTTTACTTTTGTGTTGTAATTTGATAATCGATAAAACTATGAAGTGCATAACTCTTTATTTTAGTTTCTGCCTGATAGCTATCTCCTCGATAGCCCAGCCAAACTATGACTTTTCGAAGTTAAAACGCGAACGTCTGGGACGTGGTGTAATTGCTATCCGGGAGAATCCGTCTACTGTAGCTGTTTCCTGGCGTTATTTGTCTTCCGACCCGATGAATGAATCTTTTGATATTTATAGGAATGGTGAAAAGATAAATAACCATCCGTTGAAGGATGCCACTTTCTTTCAGGATGCTTATACAGGAACAGAATCTGTACTTTATACCGTGAAAGCAAGGGAAGGGAAAACGGAAAGCAGCTATCAATTACCGGCAAATGCCCCGTCGGGTTATCTGAATATTCCGTTGAACCGCCCCGAAGATGGTACGACTCCGTTAGGACAAAACTATTTTTATACTCCGAATGATGCCAGTATCGGTGACGTGGACGGTGATGGTGAATATGAGATTATTCTGAAATGGGATCCGAGTAATGCACATGATAATTCACATGACGGCTATACGGGAGAAGTATATGTTGATTGCTATAAGTTGAGCGGAAAACTATTATGGCGTATTAATCTGGGACGTAACATACGTGCCGGTGCACACTACACCCAGTTTATGGTGTTCGATTTCGATGGTGACGGCAAAGCGGAAGTAGTGATGAAGACCGCGGACGGAACGGTGGATGGAACAGGAAAAGTGATTGGGGATGCGCAGGGTGACTATCGAAGTGAGCAGGGGCGTATTCTGACCGGACCGGAATATCTGACAGTATTCAACGGATTGACAGGAGAAGCGATGCAAACAATTGATTATGTGCCCGAAAGAGGAAACCTGATGGATTGGGGAGACAGTCGTGGTAATCGCAGCGACCGTTTTCTGGCTTGCGTTGCCTATCTCGACGGCATACACCCGAGCGTAGTGATGTGTCGCGGATATTATACACGTACTGTTTTGGCTGCTTTTGACTGGGATGGAAAGGAACTGAAACAACGTTGGGTATTCGACAGTAATAATCCCGGTTGTGAAGATTATGCCGGACAGGGAAACCATAACCTGCGGGTAGGTGATGTGGACGGTGACGGATGCGATGAGATCATCTACGGTTCATGCGCCATAGACCATAATGGCAAAGGACTCTACACCACGAAAATGGGACACGGCGATGCCATTCACCTGACTCATTTCGACCCTTCTCGTAAAGGGCTGCAAGTATGGGATTGCCATGAAAATAAACGTGACGGTTCTACCTATCGGGATGCAGCTACCGGAGAAATTTTATTTCAGATTAAAGACAGTACGGATGTGGGGCGTTGTATGGCAGCCGATATTGACCCGACTCAACCGGGCGTTGAAATGTGGTCTGTTGCTTCCGGAGGAATAAGGAATGTGAAAGGAGAAGTAGTAAAAGACCGGGTGAGAGGTTTATCCTGTAATATGGCTGTCTGGTGGGATGGAGATTTGTTGCGTGAATTGCTAGATCGAAATAGGATCAGCAAATACAATTGGGAAAAAGGAATCTGTGAGCGCATAGCTATTTTTGAGGGGACTCTTTCTAATAATGGAACCAAAGCGAATCCTTGCCTTCAGGGAGATATCGTGGGTGACTGGCGTGAAGAAGTACTGATGCGTACAGCTGATAATACAGCTTTGCGGCTTTACGTCTCCACTATTCCTACCGACTATCGTTTTCATACTTTCCTCGAAGATCCGATTTATCGTATAAGTATCGCTACCCAGAATGTTGCTTATAATCAGCCTACGCAGCCCGGATTCTATTTCGGACCGGAGCTTCAGGGCACTGTATTCAGAGGATGTAAAATACCTAAAAAATAGATTATGAATATTCGTATCATAACCATTGCTTTATTGCTGGCAACCTTGCCGGTTAGTGCACAGAAAAAGAAAACGGTAGTGAATGATTCAAATACTCCTTTACATTTGCTGCAACCTGCCTATCAGGGTACTTATGGTGACCTGACACCCAGGCAGGTCAAGAAAGATATAGACCGTGTATTTGCTTATATTGATAAGGAGACTCCGGCACGTGTGGTAGATAAGAACACTGGTAAACTGATAACCGACTACACCACGATGGGAGAGGAAGCGCAACTGGAACGTGGTGCTTTCCGTCTGGCAAGTTACGAATGGGGAGTAACCTATTCTGCCTTGATAGCAGCTGCCGAAGCCACGGGCGATCAACGTTACATGGACTATGTGCAGAACCGTTTCCGCTTCCTGGCGGAAGTGGCGCCTCATTTCAAACGTGTGTACGAAGAGAAAGGCACGACAGATCCTCAACTGCTGCAAATCCTCACTCCTCATGCCCTGGATGATGCCGGGGCTGTGTGTGCAGCGATGGTGAAAGTCCGTGTGAAAGACCGCTCGCTTCCTGTAGACGGATTAATTGAGAACTATTTTGATTTTATTCAGAATAAAGAATACCGGTTGGCAGATGGTACTTTTGCCCGCAATCGTCCGCAACATAATACACTTTGGCTGGATGACATGTTTATGGGGATTCCGGCAGTAGCCCAGATGAGCCGTTATGACAAGGCTCAAAAAGAGATATATCTGGCGGAGGCTGTCAGACAATTCCTGCAATTTGCCGACCGTATGTTTATCCCTGAAAAAGGTTTGTATCGTCATGGATGGGTGGAAAGCAGTACCGATCATCCTGCCTTTTGTTGGGCGCGTGCCAATGGATGGGCTATGCTGACAGCATGTGAATTGCTCGATGTATTACCGGAAGATTACCCCCAACGCGCGAAAGTGATGGATTATTTCCGGGCTCATGTACGCGGAGTGACTGCCTTGCAAAGTGGAGAAGGGCTTTGGCATCAATTGCTCGACCGGAATGATTCTTATCTGGAGACGTCTGCTACGGCTATTTACGTATACTGTTTGGCGCATGCTATCAATAAAGGCTGGATTGATGCCATTGCTTATGGACCTGTCGCTCATTTGGGATGGCATGCCGTGGCCGGTAAGATCAATGCGGAAGGTCAGGTGGAAGGCACTTGTGTGGGTACGGGGATGGCTTTCGATCCTGCTTTTTATTACTATCGTCCGGTCAATGTATATGCGGCACATGGATACGGACCGGTGCTTTGGGCAGGTGCGGAAATGATTTCTCTATTGAAGAATCAGTACCCGCAGATGAATGACAGCGCCGTTCAGTATTATCAGGTGAAACAGAAGACGACTGCACCTATTTTTGCCATCGATACAGAAGAAAAGAAAGATTAACTTTAAATAGATAGAACCATGAAACGAGAAGCTTTTAAAATGTATTTAAAACCCGGATGTGAAGCTGAATATGAGAAAAGACACGCTGCCATCTGGCCCGAATTGAAAGCATTGCTTTCCAAGAACGGAGTGTCGGACTATTCGATTTATTGGGATAAGGAGACCAATATCCTGTTTGCTTTCCAGAAAACGGAAGGTGAGGCTGGTTCGCAGGACTTGGGTAATACGGAGATTGTGCAGAAATGGTGGGACTATATGGCGGATATCATGGAAGTGAATCCGGACAACTCGCCGGTGTCCATTCCTTTGCCGGAAGTATTTCACATGGATTGATTTTTTAGTAATTAGGTTCGTTGTTTCTTTTATTATCTCAACTATCTTGATTATTTTTGTCCAACATTAATTATTAATCTTGGAATCTATATGATGCAAAGACACCTTTTAATCTTTACCTTTCTTGTTAGTTTTGTGTTGAATGCCTATGGTGCGATAGAGCTTCGTTCTACACAAATGAGAACGAGTGACGGTCTTCCCAATAACTCTATTCGATACATTTATCAGGATAGCAAAGGTTTTTTGTGGCTGGCTACTTTGAACGGATTAAGTCGTTATGACGGCAACTCTTTTCTTACTTTCCGTCCGGAAATCGGTGACAAGGTGTCTTTGGCAGACAACCGTATCTACGATCTGACAGAAGATAAAGATGGTTTTTTGTGGATTTCCACTACACCTGAATTATATAGTTGCTATGATTTGCAACGTGCCCGTTTTGTTGACTATACCGGTTGTGGCGAACTAAGACAGAATTATTCAGGGGTATTTGTAGCTGCTAACGGAGATGTCTGGCTTTCCCATTCGGGAAACGGCTGCCGGAAGATGGTACATCAGAAAAATGGTGAGATGACATCTACCGTATTCAGGACCGAACGTGGAAACCTGCCGGATAACCGGGTGAAATTCGTGAATGAGGACACCAGTGGGCGTATTTGGATCGGCACTCAATGCGGTCTGGTTTCTGTCTCCAACGGACAATATCGGATAGAAGACCGATTAATCCACTTCACTTCTTCGCTGTCCTATAAGGACGATATGTATTTCCTTACAGCAGATGGAGATATCTATTATTATCAGGAGGCTACTCAAAAAATGCAAAAGTTGGCTTCTCTTGCCACTGTGGCAGGGGCGACATCGCCAACCGGAAATTTCCTGTTGAAAGATAAGTGGGTGATCCTGACTACTACCGGAGTATATACTTATAAGTTTGCTACCGGAGAGATGGCCGCAGATCCTCGTTTGAATATTAAAAAGGGAGAACTGATACGTGATAATCGTGGAGATTATTGGATATACAATCATACGGGACGACTTACATATGTGCTTGCCGAAACCGGAGAGAGTAAGGACTTCCAGTTGATTCCCCAGGATAAGATAAGTTATATCGACTTTGAACGTTATCATATCGTCCATGATTCCCGGGGAATTATTTGGATTTCGACCTATGGAAATGGGCTTTTCGCTTATAATACCGCCGAAGATAAACTGGAGCATTTTGTGGCGAACATTAATGACCAGAGTCATATCAGTTCGGATTTCCTGCAATATGTGATGGAAGATCGTGCCGGTGGCATCTGGGTAGCTTCGGAATATTCAGGCTTGTCCCGTATTTCCGTATTGAATGAAGGAACCTCCCGCATCTATCCCGAATCCCGTGATTTGTTCGACCGGTCGAACACCATCCGTATGCTTACCAGAATGTCTAATGGAGATATCTGTGTAGGTACGCGTAAGGGGGGATTATACACCTTTGATTCAAGCCTTCGTTCGAAAATGACCAATCAATATTTCCATTCTAATATCTATGCTCTCACCGAAGACAAGCAGGGACGAATGTGGATGGGAACTCGTGGAAATGGTCTCAAAGTGGGGGATACCTGGTATTATAATAATCCTTCTGATCTGACAGCCTTATCCGATAACAACGTTTTTGCCATTTATCGCGACCGTAAAGACCGCATGTGGATAGGAACATTTGGCGGTGGGCTGGAACTGGCCGAACCTACTCCCGACGGTAAATATAAATTCCGTCATTTCTTCCAGCAAACATTCGGGATGAGGATGGTGCGTGTGATAGAAGAAGATGCAAATGGGATGGTGTGGGTAGGAACCAGTGAGGGGATTTGTGTTTTTCATCCGGATTCATTGATTGCAGATGCCGATAATTATCATCTTTTCAGTTATACAAACGGAAAGTTTTGCAGTAATGAAATCAAGTGTATCTACCGGGATACGGAAGGGCGGATGTGGATTGGTACGTCCGGTTCGGGACTGAATCTTTGTGAGCCGCAGGATAACTATTGCTCTTTGAAATATGAACATTACGGAACTTCCGAAGGATTGGTTAACGATGTAATCCAGTCCATTCTGGGAGATAAAAAGGGGAATCTATGGGTTGCTACCGAATATGGTATTTCCAAATTTAATCCGGCTACCCATTCTTTTGAAAACTATTTCTTTTCTTCCTATACACTGGGAAATGTGTATAGTGAGAATAGTGCCTGTATGCGCGAAGATGGAAAACTGCTTTTTGGCACAAACTACGGATTAATAGTGATCGATCCTGAAAAGATACAGGATAATGAAACTTTCTCTCCGGTTGTTTTCACGGATTTATATGTCAATGGAACGCAGATGAATCCGCAGATGGAGGACTCTCCGTTAAAGCAATCGTTGGCTTATTCGGACGAAATAACCCTGAAGTTTTTTCAGAACTCATTCCTGATAGATTTCTCTACTTTTGATTATTCGGATAGCGGTCATACCAAATATATGTATTGGTTGGAAAATTACGATCAGGGATGGAGTGCTCCTTCTCCTCTGAATTTTGCTTCGTTTAAGTATCTTAATCCGGGAACTTATATACTTCACGTCAAGTCGAGCAATGGAACGGGTGTTTGGAATGATAGCGAGACTACACTGAAAATTGTAATTGTCCCTCCATTCTGGAAAACGACTTGGGCAATGCTGGGTTATGTGCTGTTATTAATCATAGCCTTGTACTTTGCTTTCCGTATCGTTCGTAACTTTAATGGCTTGCGTAACCGCATCAATGTAGAAAAGCAGTTGACAGAATATAAACTGGTGTTTTTTACCAATATCTCTCATGAATTCCGTACTCCGCTTACCTTGATTCAGGGAGCATTGGAGAAGATTCAACGGGTGACTGATATCCCGCGTGAATTGATATATCCGCTGAAAACAATGGATAAGAGCACGCAGCGTATGTTGAGGCTTATCAATCAGTTGCTGGAATTCAGAAAGATGCAGAATAATAAGCTGGCACTCTCTTTAGAGGAAACGGATGTCATCTCTTTCCTTTATGAAATATTTTTGAGCTTCGGAGATGTAGCGGAACAAAAGAATATGAATTTCCGTTTCCTGCCTTCGGTGCCGTCCTATAAAATGTTTATTGATAAAGGAAATTTGGATAAGGTGACTTATAACCTGCTTTCAAATGCCTTTAAATATACTCCTTCGAACGGAACAATTATTCTCTCGGTGAATGTGGACGAAGGGAAGCAAACCTTGCAGATTCAGGTTTCCGATACGGGAGTCGGCATTCCTAAAGAGAAGCAGAACGAATTGTTCAAGCGATTTATGCAGAGTAACTTCTCCGGTGACAGTATCGGTGTAGGGTTGCATTTGAGCCATGAACTAGTTCAGGTACATAAAGGAACGATTGAGTATAAGGATAATGAAGGCGGTGGTTCAGTATTTACCGTATGCATTCCGACGGATAAGACGGTGTATTCGGAGAAAGACTTCCTTGTCCCGGGCAATGTACTGCTGAAAGAGGCAGACGGACATGCGCATCATTTGTTGCAGCTCTCTGAAGAACTTCCTGACTCGGAAAAACTGGCTGTTCCTCTGAATAAACGGAAAGTCTTGATTATTGAAGATGACAATGATATTCGTGAATTCTTGAAAGAGGAAATCGGAGCCTATTTCGAAGTGGAAGTTGCAGCCGACGGTACGTCCGGATTTGAGAAGGCACGTACGTATGATGCCGATTTGATTATCTGTGATGTCCTGATGCCGGGAATGACGGGATTTGAGGTAACTAAGAAGCTGAAATCGGATTTTGATACGAGCCATATTCCTATCATTCTGCTGACTGCTTTGAGTTCGCCGGAGAAACATCTGGAAGGTATAGAAGCCGGAGCGGATGCTTACATAGCCAAACCGTTTAGTGTAAAATTGTTGTTGGCACGTGTATTCCGCCTGATCGAGCAGCGCGATAAATTGCGTGAGAAGTTCTCCAGTGAACCGGGTATTGTGCGTCCGGCCATGTGTACCACTGACCGGGATAAAGAATTTGCAGATCGGTTGGCTGCCATCCTTGAACAGAACCTCGCCCGGCCTGAATTCTCTATTGATGAGTTTGCACAGATGATGAAGTTGGGACGAACGGTATTTTATCGGAAACTACGTGGAGTAACGGGATATTCGCCTAATGAATATTTACGTGTTGTGCGCATGAAGAAAGCAGCCGAGTTGTTACTGTCGGAAGATAATCTGACGGTTGCAGAAGTCTCCTATAAGGTGGGTATCAGCGATCCTTTCTATTTCAGTAAATGCTTCAAAGCTCAATTCGGAGTAGCACCGTCCGTTTATCAACGTGGTGTGAGTAATGATAATGATTCTCCGCAGGATTCATAAGAATAAGATTAACTAAAACAGCATAGTATGAGACTAATTTCTTTTTGTAAAATATTACTTTTAAGCGGTTGCTTTACAACTGTTTGTACTTCTATGAATGCACAAGACAAAGTTATGAAAAAACAGGATTCGCCTATTGATATAGATTTGTGGCAAAACGGCTTACCCAATACGAATGGGATGGAAGCCCAGGGATATGATGATAAAAAGAATAATTTCAAACCTAGTATCCGGGTATATTTGCCGAAAGCTTCTCAACAGCCGGCGAGAGCTGTTTTTATATGTCCGGGAGGTGGATACGGGCATTTGGCAATGGCTCACGAGGGGTATGACTGGGCACCGTTTTTCAATGAACAGGGAATAGCTGCTATTGTCTTGAAGTACCGTATGCCTAATGGTAATCGGGAAGTTCCCATGTCGGATGCATACGAAGCTATTCGTTATGCGAAAGAACATGCTTCTGAATGGAACATTAATCCTGATTGTATTGGCATCATGGGATTTTCGGCAGGTGCTCATTTGGCCTCTACAGTGGCTACGCATGCTTCCGAAGAACTTCGTCCTGCTTTTCAGATTCTTTTTTATCCGGTAATTTCGATGGAATCTAAATACGGGCATGGTGGATCGTGCAGACAGTTTCTAGGTGAAAGAGCAACGGAGGAATTGAAAAAGGAATTTAGTAATGAGTATCAGGTGGATTCTCTTACACCAAGAGCGTTTATAGCTTTATCCGATGACGACAGGGGCGTGGTACCTATGAATTCTATTCGTTACTATTCTGCTTTGAAAGAAAAGGAGATACCGGCTGCCATGTATATTTATCCCAGTGGTGGACACGGATGGGGAATGAAAGATAGTTTTAAATTCCGCAATGAAATGTTGATGGAGCTGAAAGCTTGGCTAATGACTTTTTAGGGGAGGCTATTAAAGCAGTGCTAATACCTGTTGAGAACTAATTTATTTGATTGTTTCGAGAAATTCTACTTCAATGATTCTTAACTGGTTTTTGCTACTGCTCTTTTCCAGTTCCATTTTATTGGCAGCTTTGGCTTCTACTTCAATGATCTGTCCGAAAGCATCCTTGTCACTGGTATTTCCTTTCAGGCGAATGGTTATAGTGTTGGCACGTACCGGTTTTTCTACATTGAGATGAATATACCCCAGACTCTTATCTGTATTTCCGTTCCAAATCAGGGTGTTTCCGGCATATACTTCCAATGGATAACTGCGTGAACGCCAGCCTTGCAATTTGATACATATATCGTCTATTTCGGCCTCTCTCTCCAGTGTATAAGTAATCCAGGCAGTGCTCAACTTACCGTCATTTTTCCATTCCGTCAGTTCGATATCATCATAGCTCTTTTCAGCATCGCTGTTATTGGAACTGGCTTTTGCTGAAACGATGCGTACACCTTTTTTGCTATCTTGGTAAGAAGGGGTAGAAGGAGTCTCACCCCTGTCCAGTTGTCCTTTTAAAGTCTCCTGCGGGAGATAAGTGCTTAAACCTTCAGTAACTTTTACAGGCACTGTTTCCAATGTGAGTGTGGCGGCAAGTAATCCTTTAGCCTGTGCTGTCAGAGTTACTTTTCCGGCAGTGGTTGTGCTACGGATCAGTGCACGGTTGATGCCACATTCTACCGGAAGTTTTGTATCAAGGATATGATTGTTTTCACCTTGAGCAATCCCTCCACGCCATTCTGCTTGACCGTTGAGTGTGAATTGAACCGTACGATTATCCAACGGGCAACGTTTTCCGTCTTTATCTACAACTTCCACCTGTATTAAAGCCATGTCTGCACCATCTCCATGGAATCCTTCGGGATTTTGAATAGCGGTAAGTTTCAGTTTAGCTGGTTCACCGGCTGTATGTATAACGTAGCGACTGATTTCTTTTCCTGTTTGATTATAGCTGACTGCTTCCAGTTTACCCGGTTTGAATGTTACATTGTCAAAAGTAAAGAGGAAATTGTATTGGCGTTTGCCTTTACCCAGAGATTTACCATTCAGGAAAAGTTCCACCTCTTCCCCGGTAGATACCACATGTATGGGTTTTACTGTATTTTCAGGATAATTCCAGTGTCCGATAATGTAGGTCTGGTCTTCTTCCGTATCTACCCATCCGTTCCACATCACCTGATGTGCATAGAAGGCGTCTTTCTCAATACGCATAGCATCTGTCACTCCACTTCTGCGATAGTTTTCCGCTCCCCGGTAATGGGTATTGGTGTCAGAGAAGATAATTTTAGTGCCGCCGGAGCTGACTCTGTTACCTGTTCCGGGACGCTCACGCCAATAATCATACCAGCGGGCTATCATGCTAATGGCAAGTTCATCTTGGTTACGGTTATAATCAGTAGCCGGTTTACCTTTATAGAGCGGACCGTCACCTTCTTTATGGAAAGGATAGCTGTATTCGTCCCAGTATTTTCTTAAACCTTCGTCGCGGCAATATTCGGTAGCCCACATCGGATGATGCTCACTTCGGTTGATATATAGCATTTCGCCGCCGTATTCCGCTTCACGAATATCCAACATTTCACGTGAACCGATAGCACGTCCGCCAAACGGATCATATTTGTCACGAACAGCTTTCATCTCTATCATATGTTCACGGCTGATAGCTTTGTTGCCACATTCGTAGAACAAGATACTCGGGTTGTTGCGGTTATAAATGATTGCATCGCGCATCAGTTCCACCCGTTGCTCCCATTGGCGTCCCTCACGGTCTTTTTCTGCATCTCCGGCAGGCATTGCCTGTATCAGACCTACACGGTCGCAAGATTCTACATCTTGTTTCCATGGAGTGACGTGCATCCAACGAACCAGGTTTGCATTTCCTTTTACCATCAGACCATTAGAGAAGTCGCTCAACCAGGCTGGTACGGACAGACCCACTGCAGGCCATTCATTGCTGGTACGTTGTGCATATCCCTTCATTTGGATAACACGGTCGTTCAATTCTATTTTTCCTTCAACAAAGCGTGTTTTACGGAATCCGGTGCGGGTGCTGACTTCATCGAATATCTGATTGTTGTCATCTTTCAAGGCAGTTTTTACCGTATACAGGTAACCATATCCCCAACTCCAGAAATGAAGATTATTGATAATGGCGGATGCCTTTACCGTTTTAGTCTCTCCTGCTTTTAAAGTCACTTTATCACCTTGGAAAGTCTTCAATCGTTTGCCATCGGCATCAAGCACAGTCACTTGATAACTGAACTGGCGGGGAGATTTACTGTCGTTTCTGACTTCTGATTCGGCATGAATGGTTGCTTTACGCCCTTTTATATCGAAATCTTTGGCGTACACATAAACACCTGTTGTTTTCAGGTTACTGTATAAGGGAAGAGTTTGATATACATTATCGGTAACGTACAGAAATACATTTTTGGGGATACCGCCATAGTTAGCATTGAAATTGCGGTCGTTCCACTGAAATTTGGAGTTGGTTCCCTCTTCTCTGTACATCCAGTTGTTATCGGTGCGAACGGCAATTACGTTTTCACCCTCCTTCATATATGGAGTCAGGTCGAATCCCACTGCCATTACGCCATTTTCGTGTCTGCCCAGATTATGACCGTTGAGATAGAAGTCTCCACGTTGACGTACTCCTTCGAACTCGATAAATACTTTCTGGTTACTTTTCAGTTCCGGAATCCGGAAACTTTTGCGATACCACACCACTGTGTCTGTCAATTGTTCGATGGAGAGTTTAAATGCTTCATCTTCATTGAAAGCATGAGGCAAAGTTACTTGCTTCCATTCACTGTCGTCGAATTTAGTGTCTTTGGCTTTAGGAAATTCTCCTATTTGCAGCTTCCATTCACTGTTGAAGTTGTATTTTTTGCGTTCGGCCGCCTGACTGTTGATAATAGACAGTGTGATCAGCAGAAAAACGAAAAGATATAATTGGTGTTTCATGATAATCAATAATATATTTATTCACTCGCAAAATTACTTCTTTTTTGAATGTATGAAATGGAGAAATGTACAAAGATTATATACAATTGTGCACCTTTTGAAATTAATTTAAAAATAATTCTTCTTATGGGCGGGATGCTCTTGACAAAACCTTTTTTATGTTGTATATTTGTGGATGTTAATATCAATGGGTAAAAGGTAGTATTATAAAAAGAATGAAAAAGAAACCGGTACAATATGATGACAATATATTAGGAAATTCTTGCAGTAGTTAAACTGTGAGAGTTTTCGTATAAGCCAAAGGCTGCGAATCTTTATGGGATTTGCAGCCTTTTTTGTTGCAAAAAATCATGGCTGTGTTCTTAGATCCGGAATTTATAGTTTATAATAAACTTGGATAGCGTTTATAATAAACTCCTCAATAATTTATTAAGAACGGTGAAGAGGATTATGAAAGATGAGTCAGTTTTTTTTCTTCTTTGGTATAATACGAAATATAACTTGATTGGGGATTTTTTATGAAAAGTAAATGATATAAACATTGTTGTTGGAAAATTATATTCTTTACGTACGATATTACAGTTTCTGTGACTACGAGATAATATTCTGCCGGGGAATTAATCTCCAAACGTCGATATAAGAAAAAAGTCTATTTGTAGCGTGTCTTCTTTTATAAAGAGGATGCGCTTTTTATTTAGGAGACGGAGAAACTGTACTGATTTTAGGTATGTAGAAAAGTGTATCCGGATATGGAATATTGTATACGAATAAGTAGTATTTGAGGCTTTTGCATGGAACTCCATAAGAAAATCAATATCTCCATATCCTTAAGCTTGGGGTGAATGGGAAGATGCGGTACTTTTGCGAGAAAAGTAACAAGCAGTAGAAAATGATAAAGTCAGCAATTTTAATAGTAGCGACATGTTGTAGCTTACAGCTATTTAGTCAGGAGAAATTTCCCGATGGTAAAATGATACCGGATTGGTTTTACCAAAACGAGAAAACTGATATCAGTATAATGGGAAAGAAATTCTTGATTACAGATTATGGAGTAGTGAATGACAGTACACTGCTGCAAACTGAAAAAAATCCAGGCCGTCATAGATTTGGCATCCGATGATGGCGGGGGAGTCATTGTCATTCCGGAGGGTACTTATCTTAGTGGTGCACTTTTCTTCAAACCGGGAACACATTTACATCTGGAAGCAAAGGCTGTATTAAAAGGCAGTGATGATATTAGCAACTTTCCTGTAATAGAAACACGGATGGAAGGACAGAATCTGAAATACTTTTCTGCCTTGATTAATGTTGATAAGATTGATGGTTTTACTCTTTCCGGGAAAGGAACGATTGACGGAAACGGTGAACGATACTGGAAATCATTCTGGTTGCGGCGGCGGGTTATTCCTAAATGTACTAATATGGATGAATTGCGTCCCCGTTTGCTTCATATATCCCATAGTAATAACGTACAGATTTCTGATGTACGGCTGGTGAACTCTCCATTTTGGACGACTCACATTTATAAGTGTGATAGTGTAAAACTCTTGGATTTACATATCTATTCTCCCTCTTCCCCTGTAAAAGCTCCCAGCACAGATGCTATTGATATTGATGCATGTAAAAATGTACTGGTTAAGGGGTGTTATATGTCTGTCAACGATGATGCAATTGCTTTAAAAGGCGGGAAAGGACCCTGGGCGGATCAAGATCCCGATAATGGTGGCAATTGTGATATTATTATTGAAGACTGTGCTTTCGGATTTTGTCACGGAGTGCTGACTTGTGGAAGTGAGTCAATCTATAATCATAATATAATTCTCCGGCGCTGCGATTTGGATCAGGCTAAACGCCTTTTATGGTTGAAAATGCGTCCGGATACTCCTCAACAATATAAGTACATCTTGGTTGAAGACGTAAAAGGGAATGTTCGCAATTGCATCTTTATTGCTCCATGGACACAGTTTTATGATCTGAAAGATCGCAAAGATATGCCGGTCTCATATTCCAGCTATATAACGATGCGTAATATTCATCTGGATTGCGATTCCTTTTTTGCTGTAGAGAAATCAAATCAGTACAAATTATCCAATTTCTGTTTCGACAATCTGGCTATCAAGGCGAAAAAGGATGTGAAGATAGATGAAAACATAATTGATTCACTCATCATAAGAAAGGTTGAAATAACTAAGGTGAATTAAAAAAGAATGGCAGAAAGACTGGAAAATTGTACATAGACTGTAAAATCGTACAAAAACGACGTCTGATAGGCTGTACGCATATGAATTTACATAAGAAAGTCGAATTCTCCATATTCCTTTCCTTTCATTCTGCCATGTAATACGGTATCTTTGACATGTGCTTATTTAGTAAAACATTGAATCTAAAACTATAAAATACAATGAAATTCTGTAGAATTATTTTTTGTCTGTGGCTATTGATCTGTTTTTTCCCTTTGGGAATTTATGCAGATATACAACTTCCCTCTATATTATCAGATAATATGGTACTTCAGCAAAATGCGAAAGTACGTTTCTGGGGGAAAGCACGTCCCGGAGAGAAGATTCAGGTAAAAACTTCGTGGGATCATAAGAAATATAAGGTGGTTGCTTCAGAAAGCGGTCATTGGGAATTGATGATACAAACACCGGCTGCTACTTCCGGACAGTCTGTGATATTGAAAGGCGATAATAAGATTCATATCAATAATGTATTAATAGGTGAAGTTTGGCTTTGTACCGGACAGTCAAATATGGAATTTCCAGTAGCTCGTAATCCGCAAGTGAAATGGAAAACAGGAATGCTGAATGAAGCGGAGGAAATGAAAGATGCTGATTTTCCGGAAATCCGTCTGTTTCATGTAGAGCATCAGATGGCGCCTGATGGTGAAAAAGAGGATTGTACAGGGAAGTGGGTGGTTTGTAGTCCGGAGAATCTGAAAGACTTTTCTGCTATAGGATTTGTCTTTGGGCGTAAATTGTATAAGGAATTGAGTACACCGGTTGGTTTAATTCAGTCTACTTGGGGAGGAACACATGCCGAATCCTGGACAAGCATGAAAGTGATGGAAAACAATCCGCTGTATGCCGATGTCTTAAAACAATATTCAAAGGAAAAGGTGAGTAGGGAAAAAGATAAGTGCAAGGTTCCGGCTACATTGTGGAATGGTATGATTGCTCCTATAGTAGGGTATACTGTAAAAGGGAATATCTGGTATCAGGGAGAGTCCAACTCTGTTCGCTATGAGAAATATCAGGAGGTATTTACTAACTTGATAAATAGTTGGCGGAAAGAGTGGAATCAGCCGGATATGCCATTCTATTTTGTACAGATTGCACCACATTACAAACAACCGGCAGGTATTCGTGAAGCACAATTGAAAACATGGTTAGGTGGACTTGAGAACATTGGTATGGCAGTAGTGACGGATGCAGCCGATTCTACAGACATACATCCACGAAATAAAGTTGCACCGGGCGAACGGCTGGCAGCTTGGGCATTAGCAAAGCAATATGGTAAAAAGATTGTTTATTCAGGACCTCTCTACAAATCAATGAAAGTGAATGGGAGAGAAATTACATTAGATTTTGATTTTGCGGAAGGTGGTCTGCAGACACCTGGCAATGAACCGGTAAAAGGATTTTTTATTGCTGGTAGTGATGCGCGGTTTTATCCGGCTGAAGCCGTAATTGATGGAAGTTCGATAACGCTTTCTTCAACTTATGTCTCTGTACCTGTAGCTGTACGCTACGGTTATGGGACTTTCTTTAGAGTAAATCTGTTTAATAAAGCCGGACTTCCGGCAGTCCCTTTCCGTACAGATACTTTTGCTCCCGACACTTATTATCGTCTGTTTGCCGATTCGGAAATTCGTCGTTTCCCGGAAGCGTGGCAACTGGATCATGGAAAACGCCTGTATTTTGGTTATGCGCAAGGAGTAGGTTGTTGTGCGATGTTACAAGTTTGGAAGAAAACAGGAGACCGTAGGTACTTTGATTATGTAGAGGCATGGGCTGATTCTTTGGTAGATAATAAAGGGGATATTTATTTGTATAAGAAAGAAACCTATAATTTGGATTATATCAACTCCGGGAAAGTTCTGTTTGATTTGTACAAGGAAACCAAAAAGGAGAAATATAAATTGGCTATCGAGAATTTGATAGATCAGCTAAAAAAACAACCTCGTACAACAGATGGAGGTTTTTGGCATAAAAAAATATATCCTTATCAGATGTGGTTGGATGGATTGTATATGGCTTCTCCTTTTATGGCTAGATATGGAGCTGAATTTAATCGTCCGGAATGGATTGATGAGGCTGTTAAACAGTTCACTCTCTGCCATCAGCATACATACGATACCAAGACCGGACTTTATTATCATGCATGGAATGAGGACCGTAGCCAGCGCTGGGCTGATCCGGAAACTGGCCATTCTCCTAATTTCTGGGGACGTAGTATCGGTTGGTGGTTTATGGCTTTAGTAGATGCTTTGGAATATATTCCCCAAGATCATTCAGGCTATGCTGATATGATTAAATGGACGAAGGAATTAGCAGAAACTCTTTCAAAATACCAAGATAAAAATGGCTTGTGGTATCAAGTAATTGACCAACCTTCACGTACCGGTAATTTTCCGGAAGCTTCTGTTACGACACAATGTATGTATGCCTATATGAAAGCTGTGAATAAAGGATATATTGATAGTCAGTATCGTGCTATTGCAGAAAAAGCCTTTAAAGGTCTGTGTGATAAACTACTAATCTCAAATTCGGACGGAACATTGACATTGACAAAATGTTGCCAAGTGGGTGGATTAGGTGGTAAGCCTTACCGTGACGGCAGTTTCGAGTATTATATAGGAGAGAAAATGAGAGATAATGATGCTAAAGCAACAGGACCTTTCATTATGGGATGTATTGAACTGAACAAATAATATAGAAGTAGAAATGATAGGAAATTTTCGACTATTGTTTCAATTAATGAACTAATAAAATGTAGTACCATGAAAAAAGAACAAATTATCAAATCGATGTTATTTTTAATTATTCCTTTGCTTGTTATCTCATGTGATGGTAATGGCTTTATGGAATATGAAGAGACTGCATTGATGCAAAGAGATGCGCAGCAAGGACTTTTAAGTGACGAGGCAAGTGATAATACATGTATGGTTAATCTGAATTTATTTACAAAACCTTATTTTGATTATCAGTATAATACAGGTGATCATGTAGATGAGTGTTTTGTATATATTGATAATCAGGAAGATCATACTAGATGCCTTTATCCACAAAGTGGAAAAAATGTAAAAGGTAGTTTTATGATACCTTTCGGAAAACATCGAATTAAATTGAATATAGAAATTGATGATGGTAAATCATATATATATCCGATTGAACTATGTAATGCTTTGGTAACTTTAAAGAACGGTGAAGCAAGTATGGTGCTTTACGATAGAGTTATTCTTAAAAGAGCAGATTCTTCTTTCACAAATTCAGCCTTTACAGTTGAATTTGATGTAGATTTTCCTTATGCTGAAAACAATGATTATACATTAGATATTACATTAGGATTTTATGATGAAACATACGACGATGGTTCTTCAGGTCCTTATGTAAACGGAAACGTTAGTGTTTATACTTATTATCAATGGGAATCCATTTTTGAACCAGCTAAGCCAACTTATATTGACTTTGTTCTTGGAATTGTATATAATTCTACTCAAAAGGAATATTGTTATAAAGGGTATTGTGAACAAGAACTTTCTATAGATAGAAATGGAATGGTTATTAATAATGTAAGTTGGCATAAAATGGTAAGATTACCTAATGGTGATGATATTGGATATGAATTATATTTAATAACAGGTATATGGGCTAAATTACAGTCGAATATTGATACAATGATTGGTGAAACAGAAGTATCTTGGTATTCAGCTTATTATAGAGTAAAATGGGATGACGGAGAATATTCAGAATGGTATCCTATGGATGAATTAGACGAATCTTCAGTTAGGATAGATGCTACTATCGATTATTATCCCAACATTGAGATTGTATGTTTCAATACCAAAGAAATTCAGGATGCTTATGCATCACAATGGGGCATTGTACCTTAATAACTAAAAAATCTTGATTTTTACGTATAAAGATGGGATCAATATTAAAATAGATATTCAACTACTGATTGCGTAAATAGCAAAATAATCAAGTATACTTGATAACTGATATACAATTTTTTTAGGTTTGAATTTAATTTATTAATCAAATAAGTATTTCTTAATTATTTTTTATATATAAAATGAGAAACACAGCAACTTTTCAAAAAAAGGCATATCCAATTGCCGTGAGATGCTTAACAAGCATTTTATATTTCTTTTTGTTTTCGCTTTCCTCGCTAGCGGCTTGTGTAGATAAAGAACCTGTAGATGAGGAGGATGCAGACCCTGCCATCAATCCTCACAGTTCATTTTTGGAGGATGAAGAAAGTGGTGGTTCTACAAGTTCTGGTCCTGCATTTCCTAACTTTGCCAATAACGCGCCAGCATTTCCAGGAGCAGTGGGGCACGGTAGAAATTCGGAAGGAGCCCGTGCCAGTAGTAATCGAGAGGTTTATGTTGTAACCAATTTGAATAATAGTGGTGCTGGATCGTTTAGAGATGCTGTTAGTCAGTCAAACAGAATCATAGTATTCAATGTATCTGGATTGATTGATTTGAATAAAGAGGTGCTTGTATTCAAAGATAATCAGACGATTCTCTGCCAAACAGCTCCCGCTCCCGGCATTGTGCTCTACAATGGCAGAACGTCTTCTACCAATGCTGACAACGTGATTGTACGTTATTTGCGTATGCGTGCCGGTCGGCAGGTTAGTAGCAGTGATAATATAGATGCGGGAGGGGCAGCTTACGGTCATGATCAAATTTATGACCATTGTTCTTTCACGTGGGGAACAGATGAATGTTTCTCACTCAATAATGATAAGCAGCCGGAAAGACTCTATAACATAACATTGCAGAATTCAATTCTAGGACAAGGATGCCAGAATCATTCTTGCGGAGGTTTAATTCAAACCGGTGAAAAAGACGGAATTACTATTTTCCGAAATCTATTAATTGATAATAAGACCCGTAATTTTAAAGTAAAAGGGCTGAATCAATACGTTAATAATATAATCTATAACTGGGGAAATGGAACAGCTTATGATGCAGGAGGTGAATCCGCTGGAACCTCCAATACGGTGATTGAAAACAATTACTTTATTAAAGGACCGGCATGGACATGGCAGAATTTTGCGGAAGTAGATGTAGACCCAAGTATTATTGGTGATGAAGAGCAATGTCGAAAATCCGGAGACGGATATTATGAAGTTAAATATCAAGTGAATCCCGCCAAACCACTCACCGGTGGTGGAGGTACGGGTACATTCTTTTCCTATTGTGTAGGCAACTATTATGATGAAGATAAAGATGGTACTTTGAACGGATTTGAACTTACGCAAAGCAATTGGAATACCTATTGTAGTGCTGTGATAGATCGATTAAGTGCTCCGGATGCTTTACATCCGACCATTTCTTCTACAACCAGTGCAACAGAAGCTTACTATTGGGTGGTGGAGAATGTAGGTCCTGTTTTGCCAGAACGGGATGCAGTCGACAAATTTTTGATTAGCGAACTAACCTCATTGGGAATTGAAGGCATGATTTTTCGTAATCAGACGATAGAACGTCAATATCCACTGGCCAATATTTGGAACGCTGAATTTGCAGTCAGTGTAACCGGTCCGATAGACACGGACAGTGACGGCATACCCGATGATTTTGAGGATAAATGGGGGCTAAATAAAAATAATGCAGGAGATGCTGTTCGGATTGCAGAGAACGGATATACAATGATTGAGAACTATGCTCTTTCTCTTGAATTCCCGGATGAGTATGAAAAGGCTTGGAAAGAAGCATACGGTGAATAACTAATAATAAATCATATTATGAAAAAGTACAGATTTCTAAAAGCTATTTGTTTGTCCTGTATTGTCTTTTTTGCTATTTCGTGTACAAATGAAGACTATTTTATAGAGGCAACCAAATCTAAGTCAGTGCAAACGAGAAGCATAGAAACAGATACAACCACTTTTGTTGCTATTCTAAATATTTATGCTAATTCTTTTAAGGATTATATATTCAATTATTCTACTCCTGAGGCATATAGAATAGATCAATGTTTTGTATGGATAGATGATCATTATGATTATTTTAGACCATTAGGCGGGCTTTTAAAAAACGATGAATACGTTTGGAGCTATTTTGATTTAACCTATGGAACTCATCACGTAAAAGTAAAAGTGTTGATTGATGAGGGAAGATACTATGGTATAAAAAAATGTAGAATGGTTGTTGCATCACAATGTACAGGGTTGGGTACTATTTTTTTTGACGAAACTGTAGATAGAATAGAACCCGGAGGTTCTCTTTCTAACGCTGATTTTGAAGCTGAATTTGATGTTGATTATCCTTATGTGCCAGAGCACGAGTATGCATTAGATATCGAACTTTTTTTTGAAGAATAAAGCAATATATTAGAAATTCATAAATTATTAAACAATGAGAAACGCAACATTTTTACGAAAAATGCTTTGGCTGTTATGCATTCCATTACTCTTTACTGCCTGTAAAGATAATATGGACGAGCACTACGAAGTGCCAGACTGGGTAGCAGACAACGCATGGGAAGTATTAAGTTCTAGTGAACACGGAAACTATTCCATCTTCCTGCAAGGAGTTGAGATTGCCGGTTTCAAGCAAATGCTTGAAGGTAAAGCAATCCTGACTATTATGGCACCAGACGATAGCGCTTTCCAATCCTATCTAAACGAAAAAGGTTATGCCACTATTTACGACATGCCTGTAGATGAGGTAAAAAAAGTAATAGGTTACCACGTTCTTTATTATTCTTATAATAAGGAGAAGTTGGTAAACTTCCGCCCAACGGGAAATACGGAAACAGAAGAAGAGCAGAGTGTAGCAGCAGGTCTGTATTACAAACACCGAACAAGAAGCAGTGATGCGCCAACAATTGAGACAACTGCTACAGGTTCTTCTGTTATGGTGTACCACTTGGAACGCTATTTGCCGGTATTCTCTTATCGCTATTTCCAGACGAAAGGTATTGATGCGAAGAGCAATTACGAAGCTTTTTATCCTAACTCTACTTGGACAGGAGAAAATGGATTCAACGTATCTAACGCATCAGTAAAAGAATACGGAATAATTGCTAATAATGGCTATATTCATACGATTGATCGGGTGATTGAACCATTGGAAACAATTTATACCGAATTGAAGAAACAAGATGAATATTCTATCTTCTTCAATTTATACGATTCCTTCGGTGAATATATTGCCGATAATACATTAAGTGATTCCTATGCTGCCGCATACGGGGTAGATACCCTTTATCAGTATCAGCACAACAGTCTGCCGAACATTGCTTGTGAATGGCCTACAAGCAGTTATCTAAATTTTACGTTATTGACTGCTACCGCTTACAGCATCTTTGCACCGTCAAACACAGCCATTAATCATTTCTTCGACAATTTTTGGAAAGTCGGAGGTTATTCTTCATTGGGAGAGGTTGATCCATTGGCTCTTAACTATTTTCTATACCAGTTTATCTATGGTGGCTCATTGGTATTTCCCGAAGAAATAGGAACAGGAAAACTGGAATCCTTGCTCGGTTCGCCAATCAATATTAATCCGGCAATGTTGAACGAAAAAATCATGTGTGTGAACGGTGCACTTTATGGAATGAACGAGATTCAGGAACCGAGTGCATTCGCGTCTGTAGTAGGACCTTTGTTCCAATATCGGGATGCACGTTCTTTCCTTTATGCATTGGGAGGGTCTTCCCTGATATCCTCTTACACATCTAATTTAGTGAAATATATTATGCTTGTTCCCACTGCGGACCAATTCGATGCTTCAGGTATTAGAACCGTTTATAGTACTCAAGGATTGGAAGAAATGGGGGATGATGGTTGGTCAGAAATCAGCAGTTCTGCCAAACAGAATATTATGTATTTACACTCTGCCAGCATTCCTAGTGGCCAGGATAGTAAATTACCGGAGGATGGAATGAAAGTAATCCCTACACAGTCCAGTTGGAACTTCTGGTTTGTTAAGGACGGAGAAATTACTTGTAATGCTATTTTCAATCAGCAATTGAATCCTCAATTCAATGGAGAGGTCTTCTTCCCATTTACGAAACTGAAAGACGGCTCTAACGGCAGTGCCTACAGCTTTGATTGTAATCAGCTATTTATGGCAGAAAGTGGTGACTTGAATTACAATCTTGCTATTTGTGCGGACAGGAATTATCCGTATTACTGCTTTACCCAATTACTGCGTCAAACAGATATTATATCTAATCAAGTACTGATGAATATTTTCTTAAAAGGACGGTTTGTCGCATTTATTCCTACCAATGAAGCTATCAAACAAGCCTTATTGGATAATAGGATTCCGGGAGCAACCAATGCCTCATTTGATGCCAATGGTGAGTTGACTGGTGACTTTGATAAAGCAAAATTGGCAAACTATCTGAACTCATACTTTATGACTGCCAAACAAAATGTGATAGCTTCTTATCCTTATATTGGATCTGATTTCAAGAGTGGACGTTATTGGAGTGAACGTACAGCAGAAACTGAAGGAGCGACTGTGCCACAACTGATTTATACAGATAACGGGACTTCACTGAGTATCCAGTTGGAAGGATACAAAAAATGTCATGTGATTCCAGACTATTACTACTTTCCGTTCGCATACGAAGAGGGTTGTTTCCACCTGATTGATGACGTCTTTTGATTAACAGAAAAATAGAGATTATGAAATTATTAAAATACATACTGATTGCTATCGTATTCGCGACAACTGCCGGCGAAGCTTTTGGACAAGCTAAAGTCCTGTCCGGTAAAGTGACCGAGATGTTTGGCGCGACAGCAGAGCCTATGGTGGGAGTAAACGTTAACATCCTTAATTCCCAAAACCGTTCATTAGGCGGTACTATCACAAATATGGACGGTATCTACAACTTGAAAGTACCAAATGAAAATAATCTGACCATTGTGTTTTCTTATATTGGAATGAAAACCCAACGAATCAAGTATAATGGTCAGACCAGGCTGAATGTTACCATGAAAGACGATACACAGTCAATCAATGAGGTGGTAATCTCGGGAAAACGAATTGAACGCAACGATATGGGTATCAGTTCCAGAGAGCAATCTTCTGCCACACAGAAAGTCAATATGGAAGATTTGGTAGCTATTGCTCCGGTTACTTCTATTGAAGATGCCCTGCAGGGGCAGTTGGGTGGTGTCGACATTGTATTAGGCGGTGGTGACCCCGGTGCACGTGCCTCTATCCAGATTCGTGGTGGAAGTACGCTGAACGCCAATTCCGAACCGTTGATCGTAGTCGACGGTGTACCTTATCCGGCTGAGATTGATGATAATACGGATTTTTCGACCATCAACAATGATGACTTGGGTGCCTTGCTAAATATTTCACCGCAAGATATTGAATCCATTGAGGTTTTGAAAGATGCGGCGGCTACTGCTGTTTGGGGTACCAAAGGTGCTAATGGTGTGTTGGTCATCAAAACAAAACAAGGAGTGCAGGGAAAAACGCGTTTCAGTTTTTCTTCCAAGTTCTCCGCCAAGTTTGAACCGGAAAGTATTCCGATGCTGGATGGTAATCAATATTCGGCCTTAATTTCCGATGCTCTGTGGAATAGTGCCAATTACATTGGTCTTGCTAACTCTGCCAGCTATTTGCAGATGCTTTACAATTCACCGGAGATCGGTTATCAGCCGGACTGGACTTATTTTGACGAATATAACCAGAATACAGATTGGCTGTCTGAAGTACGTAGAAATACGCAATCATGGGAAAATACTTTTTCTATGAGTGGTGGAGGAGAAAGAGCAACTTACCGTTTCTCTTTAGGTTATCTGGATGAAGGCGGTACGACTGTCGGAACCGATTTCAGTCGTTTGAACTCCTCGTTAAACGTACGTTACAAGTTTTCTGACAAGTTAATTTTTACAACGCAATTCTCTTTTGTTCAGTCTACGAGAAATAATAATTATTACAATGTACGTACAGAGGCTTTCCGCAAAGCACCAAACAAATCTCCTTACTATATCGACGATGCGACTGGAAATTATACTTCACAGTATTTCAATCACAATGAAAATTCCACATTAGATCCGGCCTTTGACAGCAAAAAAAGTCGATATTACAATCCTATTGCTATGGCGAATGAGAGTGTCAACAAAACTATCCAGCGGGAAAGTAAGATGAATTTCAACATTGAATACAACATATTGAATGGGCTAACTTATTGGGGTAATGTCAACATGAATATCCGTAATACGAAAGGACGCATGTTTTTGCCGCAAGTAGCTACCGGACTTGCCTGGACTGACAGTAATGCAAACCGCAGTACAGATACTTCTTCTGACCAATTGACCATCAATACCGAGAACAAGTTGATCTATCGTAAAAATTGGAATGATAAGCATAGCATTATTGCGACCGGTGTCTTCCGTACTGTGGAAACGACTAAATCCAGTTATGGAAGTGAAACTTCCGGTAACGCTTCTTCCGGTCTTGCCGATCCTACTATCGGAAGTGCCGTACGTAAAATTAGTTCTGGAGATTCTAAGACGCGTAGCATCAACGGTGTGGCTTTAATGAACTATACTCTGTTGAACCGCTATATCGTCAATGCTTCTTTGGGATTAGAGAGCAACTCAACTATGGGTAAATCGGAACGTTTAGGAATGTTCCCTACTGTCGGTGTCGCTTGGCATTTGGCAGATGAGAAATTCATGGACTTTTCGAACGATTGGATGGATGAGTTTAAACTTCGTTTTAGTTTAGGACAGACGGGGAATGCTGCCTCTGGCGCTTCGCTCTATCTGGGTTCGTACGCCTCCGGAGACAATTACATGGATATGAGCGCCATTACCCCGAGCAGCATGCAGCTCAATCGCCTGAAATGGGAAACAACCACTGAATATAATACAGGGCTGGACGCTTCTTTCTTAAAAGGGAAACTTCGCTTCACGGTCGATGTCTATCAGAAATATATCAAAGATCTGTTGCAAAAGAAAGTTAAAATGCCAACTAGTATTGGTTATGGAAATGGCTATGAAGTCAGCTACATGAATTCCGGAAAGATGACGAATAAAGGTTGGGAATTCCGTGTTGATGCCGTCCCGTTTGAAAATAAAGACTGGCGTGTAGGGTTCTACTTTAACATCGCTCACAACGAGAACAAGATTACGGAAATGCCGGATAACTATACCGAAGAAAACTATACCTTCGGTAATGGCATCTATGCATACCGTAGAGAAGAAGGACGTCCGATGGGTTCTTTCTACGGCTATCGCTACAAAGGTGTTTGCCAGAATAAAGATGCTACGTATGCACGTGATGCAGATGGCAACGTGATGAAAGATATTTCCGGTAACGCGATTGTTATGCGGAATGGAACAGCTACCATAGCTCCCGGAGATGCTCTCTACGAGGATATAAACCATGATGGTGTCATCAATCAATATGATATTGTCTATTTAGGTAACTCTAATCCGAGATTCACCGGAGGTGCTGGTGTCAACGTCAGCTATAAGCAATTTAAGCTGTCGGCTATTTTTTACGGACGTTATGGACAGGACGTAGTCAACTCTACCCGTCTGAATAATGAATCCATGCGTGGAATTGACAATCAAAGTACGGCTGTCCTTAGACGTTGGCGTAATGAAGGCGATCAGACAGATATTCCGCGTGCACTTTATGGAGAAGGATACAACACATTGGGTTCCGACCGCTTTGTGGAAGATGCTTCTTACCTGCGTTTGAAATCGTTGTCGTTCAACTATCGCTTGCCGAAAAAAATAATTCAGCGTTGGGGATTTAGCAATATTGATGTATATGTCACTGGATACAACCTCTTTACTTGGACTAAATACACCGGTCAGGATCCGGAAGTGAAGACCGAAAATACATATGCCACAGATAGTGCTACTACACCGGCTTCTATTCAACTTGTTGCCGGCTTTAATTTAAGTTTTTAAAAGATCTACGAACATGAAAAAGATATTTACTATATTGTTACTGTCCGGAAGTTTGTTGGTGAGTGGATGCAGCGATTGGCTCGATGTTCTGCCCAAAGATAAGCAATCCACCGATATGTACTGGGAGTCTTCCGAAGATGTGGAAGCCATTCTCGCTCAGGGATACAGTCGTTTACGTACTTGTGTTCCCTATATCATCAATTGGGGAGAGTTGAGAGGAAGTTCTGTCATCGTCCCTGGCAGAGGAACAAAAACCGGTCTAATTCAGAACTTTCAGGTGTTGCCCAGTACATCAACAGTTCAATGGGGTACCTTCTACCAAGTGATCGGTATGGCGAATGCTGTGTTGAAATATGCACCAACCGTGATGGACAAAGATGCGAGTTATTATGAATCGAGAATGAACTCACATCTGACAGAAGCCTATTTTCTACGCGGACTGTCATACCTGTATCTGGTACGTAACTTTCGAGAGGTTCCCTTGATTACCGAACCCTACGTAGACGATGCCATGCCTAATGATGTAGCCAAGTCATCCGAAACGGAAATTCTGGAGCTGATAAGAAGTGATGTACATGCAGCGTTGGCAACTAATGCTGCCAAAGAAACATTTGACGGAACATGGGCTACCAAAGGACGTGCTACCAAATGGGCATTGTACGCACTGATGGCGGAAACTTGCCTTTGGGCAGAAGATTACGAAGAGTGTGTCACCTATGCTGATTACCTGATCAACGCTACAGCCGCTATGCGACCAGTATTTATGTCGACACCCGGACAATGGTTCAATATGTTCTATCCCGGTAACAGTAACGAATCTATCTTTGAAATACAATATGATGAAACCAATTATGCGCAGGGAAGTGGAAGCCCGTCCAAGGTTTTCCCTTATGGCACTGATGTTACAATAGACTCTTATATGTATTCTGAGCCGATGACTCTTCGCTTAATAGATGAATACACACAACATAGAGGAGATGAAATAAGTCGCACCTATTATGGCTCGTTCGCCGGTACTGTTTATGCTAACTATCCGGACAACGGCATTATCTGGAAATATTCAGGAATGGGAGTCGCCGACCGGGAAGCTGTACGCACCATTCTGGATGCCAATTATATCATCTATCGTATGGCAGACGTAATGTTGATGAAAGCGGAAGCACTGATTCGTATCGGCGGTTCTGCCAACTGGACAGAAGCATTGGCTATAATTAATCAGATACGCGAACGTTCAGAGCTAAACCCACGAAGTGAAGTCAGTGCGGACAATATTAACGAAGCTACTGAAGAAATGTTATTGGAAATGCTATTGGACGAACGCGACATGGAGTTTGCAGCAGAAGGCAAGCGTTGGTATGACCTATTGCGCTACGGTAAGCAGCAAAACTTCAAGTATAAAGCCCGCTTTAAAGCAATCATTATGGAGAATAACCTTACTGCGGAAAATAAATGGCTGAGTTCTGTTTTGGATAACGATAATGCTTGGTATCTGCCAATTCCTGCTGAAGATATATTCAACAACTCGTTATTGACACAAAATCCTTATTACGAATAATTAAATAACGATATATGATGAAAAAACTAAAAAAATATTACTGGATGCTGCTCATCGTTTTATGTGCAGCTTGTAATGATCCGTATGATGGAGACACTTTTGTGGTCTTTGATACACAGCCTGCTGCAACTTATTTATCCAGCAGGTCGGAAGACTTTTCCGAATGGATTCACATCATGAAATATGCGGACTTATACAATGCGGTGAATCAGGCTACCCAGCGCTTCACTCTTTTCGTTCCCAACAATACAGCTGTACAGGAGTTTTACACTCGGAGAGGGGTTTCTTCCATCGAAGAATTGGGAACGGAATATGCACGTAATTTGGTGTCTTATCATATTATACAAGACACCATTAATCAAGCAACTTTTATTGAGAAGGAAGGTGCATTGGCTAAGAAAACTGTTTCTGACGATATTTTGATGGTATCATTCGGAAGTGCGGAAAATGGCGGTGGTGGTATGCGGTCCGTTTATCTGAACAGTGAAGCCCATGTGCTTGAATTTGCAAATCCGGTATCCAACGGTTATGTATATGTGTTAGGAAATACGTTAACTCCGCTTACTGAAAGCGTATATGCCCGGATATCCGAAAGCGGACGTCCTTACGCCCTCTTGAAGTCCGCTTTAGATGCGACGGGATGGGGAGCTGAGTTGGACATTATCTATGATGAACTGAAAAATGATCAGGGACAAACTATCAAGCAGAAACGCAATTACACACTGTTAGCTGTAACGGATGATGTTTTTCATGATGCAGGTATCAATAGTCTGGCTGATTTAGCACAACTGTTGGGAGCAAGCAGTGACTATAGTAATCTGGAGAATGCATTGTATAAATATGTAGCCTATCACATCCTGACCGGAAGTTATGATTTGAACGACTTGCAGAGTTTTGACAGTGAAAATGCGACTTCTAAGATATGGAACACATCGTGCAAAGGAAATGTGGTAAGAATAAGCCAAGAGGAAGATAGAAAATTTTACTTGAACTATCAGGACGAAGCAAACAAAGCTGTCTTTGTGGAAGACGCTTGTAATTTGCAAGCTAAGAATGGCTATATTCATCAAGTTTCCACTTACCTGCCGATTGCGGATGTAAAACCGGAAACTGTATTGTTTGATGTATGTAATTTCTCTGTTATCAAAGACTGGATTGCAGACGGTCATGGAGAGGAGGGCATTAAATTTCAGGAATCATTTGGAACGGCAGAAAAGAAATGCGACATCTCAGAACTTAATTGTTATGAATATGAACTAAAGAATCCATCAGGAGCTTTTGATAAATATTATAATATTACCTATTTTACTACCCGGACGAATAATGACTGGAAAACTGCCCGTAATTATGACTTTCTAATGTTGAACATTGGTAATACAGGTTGGATCTCAATGGAAACACCGTCTATCATCAAGGGAAAGTACAAAGTAACATTACACTTTGGTTATGCTACATCTATGGATTTTATCAGAACAAAAAGTGGCGGAAGTAACGGAGGACAAATGATTTTCAGCTTTGATGGAGATCATTCTGTCACACGTGCACCGTATACCAGTTCAACCACTACTCTCAAAAGCAACAAGTTGGGATGTTATGAAGATGTGATTTATGATGAGATAGAATTTACAGAAAACTCTACTCACACATTCAGACTGGTATTGACGGACCCTGCTGCTAGTGATAAATCCGATTATCGTATATACTTAGATTATTTAGAATTTGAACCCATATTTGACGAATAAACCATGAAAGCAAAAAAATATATACTCGGCATTGCCCTTATCGGATTGATAGGAAGCGGTTGTACTAACACATGGGATGAGCATTATGCTCAAAACGCCAGTACGGTTAATAATACGGAGATTTCCATTGTCAATGAATCCCTTACCGATTATTTGGCTCAAGAATCCTCTTTAAGTAATATGTACCAGCTGTTCAGCGAAACAGGCATGGTGGAACAATTATTGGCGAAAGAACAAATGTACACCATTCTGGCAGTGGAGTCAAGCATTGCAGCGGGGGATGATCCTATATACACCGCTCAGACCTATATCTCTGATGCCTCTATCTCACCTTCAAATC
Source organism: Bacteroides sp. BFG-606 (assembly GCF_024788145.1). Classification (NCBI taxonomy): domain Bacteria; kingdom Pseudomonadati; phylum Bacteroidota; class Bacteroidia; order Bacteroidales; family Bacteroidaceae; genus Bacteroides; species Bacteroides sp. BFG-606. Next base: position 2,766,376 of record NZ_JANUIL010000001.1, read on the forward strand.
TGGAAGGCGGACAACGTCTTTTGATGTGGAGCGGTAAATATTTGAATATCAGTAAAACCGATGGGGAAAATAATACTTCTAGTATTCAATTTAATAATGCAACCGTAACTCGGGTAGTTAAACTGACCAATGGATATTTGTATTTGTTAGATCAGGCTATCAATGCTCCGCGCAGCATGTATGAGATCATAGAAAATTTGGGTGACGATTATTCTATCTTCCGTGAAATGATCTTGTCACGTAATGTTTTGACATTTGACAGAGACGCGAGTAAAGTGGTAGGAGTAGACAATACGGGAAATACCGTATACGATTCGGTATTTACCGTAAGAGCTCCTTATTTTGAAAAGGTAAAGTTTGACATCATGTCCGAAAATCTCAGTGCTACCATGCTAATCCCGTCCAATGACGTAATCAATAACGCATTAAGCGTAGCACGGAAGAATCTGGAGAACTGGAATATGACACGTGCAGACAGCATTCTGGAAAACTGGATATTTCAATCGGCTTTCTTTAATAAGATTTATGATAAAGCCAGTTTTGAAAGCAATGAGGACTTAACTTCTGTATTCAGTAAACAATGGCGCACGACCGTGCAGAAAGTGGATCTTGACAATCCGATATCCATGAGTAACGGAGTAGCTTACCATGTCACTGAAATGAAGATACCTACTAACGTATTGATATATCGCCTTAAAGAGCTTTTCAGAAACTACGAATATTTGAGTGCCGATGATAAAGATACGTATTTCAAGACTACCAATCTCTCATTTAACAAGATTAGTGAAACGGATGAAGCGAACTGCGCAGGATGGGCAGCATTAGGATTCCCTACGATATATTACAGAGTTCTCTATTTTAACTTAACAGATCCTGATAATCAAATATATACGCTTGATTATACACCATTTAGAGGTGAAACTGTGGGAACTCGCTATGTGGCTACTCCTTATAAGGTTCCTCCTGGAACATATACGCTCACCATGGGGTTCAGACAAAAGAAAACTTTAGGAGCGATTGCCGTTTCAATTATCAAGAATGGAGAAGAAATTCCTGTAGCCACTCTTTCTCAGTCGGTGCTTAATAATGCATCTGCTTACCACTATGATCGTGGCGGAGGCGGATATCCGGAAGGAATAGATGAAGCTGTTGCACAAGGATTTAAAAATAAATCAAAATATGATCGTGATGGAGGTGCTGTAGGTACAGTCACTATTCCGGGAGACGAAGCCAGCGAAATTATGATACGTCTTAGTGGATCAGGTTCCAATCTATCTGAAGCAGCACTATACCACTGGTGTTTAAGACCAACTGCGGACTGTTATTAATCTTATGAAAATAAAGACAACATGAAAAAGATACAAGTTTTATTTTTCACCCTGTTACTTTGCTTGGTCGCTGTCAATCTGTATGCACAGGAACAAGGCAAAATAAGCGGTAAAGTATTATCCACCCTGAATGTTCCGATTGAGGGTGCGGTAATATCCGTCACCGGAAGCGAAAATGTCACTACGGATAAGAGCGGAGTTTTTCAAATTGAATGCAAGAATCTACAGAAAGCCACTATTTCTGTCTGGGCTGCCGGATATTATACGGTGCTTCAAGCAGTGGACAACCGTAAGGAGATGACGATCATAATGATTCCTGAATCGGAATATAAGTATAATGAAACAACAGTGCTGCCCTTCCGTATTGAAACGAATGAAGTGACTACTTCTGCAGAGAATATCACTAAAAAAGATTTCGTACCTGCTGGTATGAAGATAGATCGCGCCTTGGCTGGACAGATTGCGGGTTTGCAAGTGACCCGTGGTAGCGGTATGCCAGGAGAGGGAAGTTTCATCAATCTTCGCGGAACACGTTCTTTTGTGGGTAATAATGCTCCACTGGTAGTCATCAACGGCATTCCTTATATACCGGACGTAAATGATTCACCATTGATTAACGGATTGAGCCGTAATATCTTTCAGGCTTACAACCTCAATGATATTCAAAATATCACCGTTTTGAAAGGTGCGGAAGCGGCTTTATATGGCTCTATGGGTGCTAACGGTGTCATTCTGATTGAAACAGATGGTGCTACATCGGAGAATATGAACACGGAAATCAGTTATTACGGCCAGTTTGGTGTTAATTGGAATAACAAACGTATGCCCTTGCTGAATGGTATAGATTACCGTTCTTATCTATCAGACATGGGAATGAGTTATTTCGGAAACATGGATGAGTTCTTTACCGAATTCCCTTTCATGAGCGACCCAACTAATAGTAGATACGCCAACTATTACAATAACAATACGAACTGGCAAGATGAAATCTACCGGAGCGGATTTGTGACAGAAAATCTGTTTCGAGTAGAAGGTGGTGATGCTATCGCCAAATATGACTTGTCTTTGGGCTACTCTAAAGAAGACGGAATATTGAAAAGTACTCAGCAGAACCGCTATCATACACAGTTGAACGGAAACTTCTTAGTAAGTAAGAATTTTGAAGTCTATGCTACTGTCGGATTGGCATATATCAACGGTAATTATCAAGAACAAGGGATGAATGTGCGTACCAATCCTTTGCTCGCCGCTTATGCGCAGTCTCCGCTGCTTGCTCCCTATCAGAAGGCTGATAACGGAGAATTTACTCCGATTTACTCCGACTACTATTATGGAATCAGCAAAAATATGGACTTTGCTGTAAGTAACCCGTTAGCCATTGTCAATGACTTGGATGCGAACAGTCGCCAATATGATGTGAATATTAAGGCAGGTTTCAATTATAAAATATTTCCCGGTTTTTCTCTTAATGGTGTCTTCGGGCTTTATTATAACTATAATAAGGAGCATATTTTCGTTCCAGGCAGAACAGATCTTACTATCGTTCCTACTACAGATACATATGGTACTGAAGAAAATACGATACGGGAAGGTGTAAACGAAACGACTAATTATTTTTATAACCTAAACGCACGCTACAGCAAGCAATTCAGTAGCCGTCATGCTTTGAATGCTATGGCAGGAGTGCAAATATTGACTACTCTGCAGGAATACGACGGGGCATACGCTCGCAACACAACCAATGACTTCTATCAGGTACTGGGTTCGGCTGATGCTATAGGTCGTTATTTCGACGGTTATCAGAATAAATGGAACTGGGCTAATATTTATGGTCACGTTGACTATACTTATAATCATGTATTGAATGCTGCATTGAATATGTCTATCGACGGTTCTTCCGCAAACGGAAGATACACCAACCATTTTCGGGTTTATCCATCAGGCGGAATCACATGGATGGCGAAGAATATGTCTTTCCTTATAGACAAGGATTGGATCACCCGTCTGGATTTGCGTGCAGAATACAGCCTGACAGGAAACAGTCGCTTTTCTTCCAATTATGGAAAATCTTATTATAGTAGTTCACCCTATATGGCTGTATCGGGTATTATGCGTACCCAAATCCCGAATACGCATTTGAAACCGGAGATAACTTCCCAGATGAATTTAAGTTTGGATGCTTCTTTCTTGAGAAACCGTATTAGTCTGGGAGTAGATTATTATCGTGGCAGAAGCAAAGATGTAATCATGAACATTGGAAAATCTGCTATCTATGGAACATCTGCTTATTATGCAAATGTCGGAAAAATTGATAACAATGGAGTGGAGCTTTCATTGCAAGCTTCCCTTATCCGTATGCGTGACTTTGAATGGATTGTAGGAGGTAATATCTCTTTCATGGAGAGTAAGATTAAATCATTGGGCGGAAACAATCAGGAAACAGTTCAATATAGTGACGGTTCGATGATAGTAAGTCGTGTAGGTGGAAATCCATATGAATTCTACGGATTGCAAGCAAACGGTGTCTACTCTACCCAAGCGGAAGCGAGTGAAGCCGCATTGATCAACAGCAGTAATCAGGCATACAGTGCTGGTGATGTACGTTATGTAGACCAGAATAATGACGGACGTATTGATTCTAAAGATTATGTATCATTGGGTAGTGCCACTCCTGATTACTTTGGAGGGTTCTATACCAATATTCGTTATAAGCATTTCTCACTGGCGGCCGAATTCTCTTATTCAAAAGGAAATGAAGCATACAATGCGGTAAGAAGGACATTGGAATCAGTTTCTTCTTTCTCTAACCAAAGTGTAGCAGTGACTAATCGTTGGAATGTAGAAGGACAAGTGACTAATATCCCGCGTGCCAGCTATGGAGATGCTATTGGAAATAATAATTTCTCTTCCCGTTGGATTGAAGATGCTTCTTTTCTACGTATGAAAAGCGTTACGTTGAGCTATAGTTTCGACAAACCGATTTGGAAGTTTTTCCGTTCCGGCACACTGTATGTGACAGGAGAAAACTTGCTTACTGCTACCAAATATTTAGGAATGGACCCTGAATTTGCCTATTCATCCGGTAACAGTGCCACACAGGGATTTGATTATGCGAAAGTGATGCAACCGAAATCAGTCAAACTGGGTATTAACTTGAAATTCTAATGATGCAGATGAAAAAGATATTATTAAACGCCGCTTTCATTCTGGCGGTTACCTTATTGGGAGGATGCGATGACTTCTTCAATCCTGATACAGATGTTACACTGGATAATGAGGATTATATATCAGAAGAAAGTGAGATGTACTCCGGCTACATTGGTATCATGACCAAAATGCAAGCCATTGGAGACAAAGTGATTTATTTGAATGAACTTCGAGGAGAAATGGTGGTGCCGACTGCAACGGCACCCACAGAACTCTACAATTTGTACAATTACGATGATGATTTAAGCGGTAATTCATACGCAGACCCTTCTGGATTCTACGAAGTAGTAAATGCTTGTAACGATTATCTTCGGAAATTGAAAGCATACGAAGAAAAGAACTCTATAAATGAAAGCCACTATAAAGCATTAGTTAGTAGTACGCTGCGTATCAAAGCATGGATGTTTATGACAATCGCTAAAATCTACGGAGAAGTGGCATGGGTGGACAAACCAATGACTTCGTTGAGAGACCTGTCACAGTTTGACATATTGAATCTTGACGAAACGATGGTAGCTTGCAAGAATCTGTTAGATATTGGTTATGACAACATTGACGGGACTTACGAAACAGCATGGAAAGACTGGGTGGACCCGGATACAGAACTGGCAAATAGTGAATATCGTCGTTGGGATATGATGACTCCTCCTTACTATGCTATATATGCAGAGATTTGTTTGTGGTTAGGCAGATACCAGCAATGTATCAACCTGATACTTAATAAAATGAATAGTATATATCAAAGTACCACGAATCAATCTATTGCTTTCTTACGTAATGATATGTTGTTCAGCCATTATACCAATTTCTTTAATAACGAGACTCCGTATGATTATGAATCGGCATCTGCAATTATGTATGACTATCAAAACAGGCAGACGAACAGCCTGCTGAAGCATTTCGACTCTGATTATCCGAATAAATATTGGCTGGCACCAGCAGAGGTTGCTGTAGAACGTTTCAGAAATAATGAATTCGGTCCGTTGGGCAATAAAGATAAAGATTTCAGAATGGGTTATACGGTATCTGAATACAATGGTAAATGGGTTATCAGTAAATTCCGTCCAACTTCTAAACCTGTACGTAACGCTTATCGCGATGATGTATTCGTATATACTTACCGCGGTGCAGACCTTTATTTTATGTTGGCGGAAGCATTCAATCAATTGGGCAGAAGATCTGTAGTAGACGCACTGATTAATGTAGGGGTCAATGCTTACTCTAGTGAGTTTGATATTGATGAAGAAGGTACTTATTCCGGGAATTGGTATGGTATTACTCCTCATTGGACGAATAACAGTACTGTATATTATTATTCAAACGGGACAACAGGTATTGGTAGTCGTAAATATGGTGACAGAGGGATTCGTGGAGTAGAAGTAAGCTATAGTAACCTAGGAGCACGTACCTTCACATCTAATGTGCAAAACAATGACGAAGAAATATTGAAAGAAATGATGTTGGAAATGGCGTGCGAAGGAAAAGTTTATCCGGCTATGATTCGTATGGCGAAACGTTATAAAGATAATAGTTTCATGGCGAAATATATTTCGGAAAAGTATGAAAGTACTGGTAATGCTGCAGCCATCCGTTCCAAAATAATGAGTGGAGATTATTTCATTAAATGGAAGTTAAAATAAAAAATCCTCAAATCATCCTTTGATGTGGATTAGGTTGGGGTGACGCGGATTTTTGAAAGAGAATCCGCGTCATTGTTTCAAATATAAATACTTTTGCAAATAACAATAACAAAGAATGATGAAAACATTAGCAGCATATATTGCAGCACTTCTTGTTTGGACAGCTTGCGGAGACGGAAAACAGTCCGTTATTGACCGTGAGGCGCTGGTAGAAAGAAATAGTCCCGTTGTTACGGCATTCGATTCATTGGCTTCCCTTTCTGTAGGAAATGGAGAGTTTGCTTATACGGTAGATATAACCGGTTTGCAGACATTTCCGGACAATTACAGCAAAGGTGTTCCATTAGGAACGCAAAGCCAGTGGGGATGGCATAGCTTTGCCAATCCGGAACATCTCACTCCGGAAGAAACCTTGAAAGAGTACGATTTTGGGCGAGGGAAGAAAGAACTTTATGCCACACAGTTCAAAGAGAAAGGCAGACAGCAAGATGCCGCTAACTGGTTTCGTGTCAATCCACACCGTCTTCATTTAGGGATTGTCGGTTTCGACGTGAAAGAAGATACGGATATTGAACAAGTGACTGATATTCATCAGAAACTTTGTTTGTGGAATGGAAAAATTGAGAGCAGGTTTAAATTAAATGGTGAAGATTATCAGGTGGAGACTGTCTGCCATCCTTCCAGTGATATGATTGCTGCTCATATAACCTCCAAGGCACATACCGGAATTTGTTTTCGCTTTCCGTATCCTACAGGAGGACACTGTGATGATGCTTGTAATTGGGAAGCCATTGATAAACATACGACGACGATTGTTACTCAAAATGAATCTTCTGCAGTCCTGAAGCACACTTTAGATAGTACAGAGTATTATATAACTTTGCATTGGGAAGGGAAAGCGACTTTGAATGAAAAAGCAAAGCATTATTTTGTACTGACCCCGATAGACGACAAACTGGCTTTTACCTGTGCTTTTACTAGTGAAGCTCCTTCTACGCAGACTGTCACCGTGGAACAGACTCAGGAAGAAGCAAAAAACTATTGGAACTCTTTCTGGAAAGAAGGTGCAGCTGTTGATTTCTCGTCATGTACGGATTCACGCGCCAAAGAATTGGAACGACGTGTGGTACTTAGTCAATATCTGCTTGCTATTCAAAGCGCGGGTACTACTCCTCCGCAAGAAACGGGACTTACTTATAATTCATGGTTTGGTAAATTTCATCTTGAAATGATCTGGTGGCACGAAGCCCAATTTGCTCTCTGGAACCGTAGCAATTTACTCGACCGTACACTTGCTTGGTATGAAAAAGCAGAACCTATGGCACGCCAAATAGCACAGAGACAAGGATTTGACGGTGTTCGTTGGATGAAAATGACCGACCCGTCAGGAACAGAAGCTCCCTCTAAAGTAGGAAGTTTTCTGATTTGGCAACAACCCCATTTAATTTATCTGGCAGAATTGCTTTATCGTGCCGATCCGACTAAAGAAGTACTAGAGAAATATAATCGTTTAGTACAAGAGACAGCTGAATTTATGTATTCCTTTGCTACCTATGATGAACTGGAAGGACGCTATGTGTTGAAAGGTGCCATCCCCGCACAAGAAACGTTACGTGCAGCAGAAACAGTAAATCCTCCTTTCGAACTTTCTTACTGGCATTTTGCAATGCAGACCGCCCAACAATGGCGTGAGCGCATGGGGCAACAGCGTAATCTGGAATGGGACGAAATGCTCGACAAACTTTCACCTTTAGCTTATAATGCAGATGGACTTTATCTGGCTGCTGAAACAGCTACAGATACTTATAAGGACATTCGTTATACTTCCGATCACATGGCAGTGCTGGGGTCAGTCGGTATCCTTCCGATGAATAAACTTATCCGGGAAGATTATATGAAAAATACATTGCACTGGATTTGGGATAACTGGAATTGGGGTAAAACCTGGGGATGGGATTATCCGATGACAGCCATGAATGCTGCCCGTCTGGGCGAACCGGAAAAGGCTGTTGGAGCTTTACTAATGGATAAACGCACAAATACATACCTGATAAATGGTCATAATTATCAAGATGGTCGTTTGCGCATTTATTTACCGGGTAATGGTGGCTTGTTGACTGCTATTGCAATGATGTGTGCAGGTTGGGACGGGTGTCTTGAAACTAATCCGGGATTCCCGAAAGACGGGACATGGAATGTTCGTTGGGAAGGATTGAAGCCATTACCATAATCAAACACAAAAAATATGAAATATTTTCGTCTGAATCTTATTTTAAAAGGAGGGCTTACTGCTTATTGTCTTTTTATGTTGCCGGCAATGCAATTAAATGCTCAAAGAGAGGCAAAACAGATCGGTGACTTTAAAGAATCCATCTCCTTAAACGAGCATTTGCGAGGGGCAAAACGGACGTTGCAATACCATCCTGATGGAGATGAATTTGTTTGTATCAACGGTAAGAACCGCTATACCCGTGCTTTGTATGGTAGACATAGCCCTTTTCGTGTAGAAACAAGTGACCGGCCGGTTTTTGCGTTTTATAATAATGGACGTGGAGGAAATATAAGTTTCAAAATCATTCTTCGTGATGGAACAGAAGTCGCACTTGACCGTACCGGACATTGTGAATCCCGCTACTCGGCAGGAAAACGTACCTATTATCTGACAGACCCTTCTTGGGGAAAAGGAGAACTGCGTATTGTAGTATTGGCATTAGCCGATATGGACGGAGCTATCTGGCGTTTTTCCGCTTCGAATATGCCTAAAGGGGCTATACTTCGTTGGCAGCATGGAGGTGCTACCGGGAAACGTTTGAGTCGTAATGGAGATATGGGAGTCGATCCGGCTGATTGTTTCGAACTTCCGGCCGAAGCTGCCGACCTTGTCACAGGTGAACTTCCCTTGCAGAAAGAAGCATACTTAGTACGTGGGGAAGTGCCTGAACAATCTAATGCCCGTAAACTCTATCAAAAAGCGGAGGCGGCTTCTTTGGCATTAGCCTCCCGTTTGAAAATAGAAACTCCGGACCCTTATTTGAATACCTTGGGAGGAGCGTTAGTTGCTGCTGCCGATGGAATTTGGGATGGGCAAGTCTGGTTGCACGGTGCTATTGGCTGGCGTATGCCGTTGAGTGGGTGGAGAGCCGGGTATACCGGTGATGCTTTAGGATGGCATGATCGGGCACGTACTCATTTTGATGCTTATGCGGCCAGTCAGGTGACTGATGTTCCGAATACAATTCCGCATCCGGTACAGGACTCCACAATGAATCTGGCACGTTCGGAAAAACGTTGGGGAACTCCTCAATATAGTAACGGTTATATTTGCCGGAATCCGGGGCGCAATAATCAAATGCATCATTATGACATGAATCTTTGTTATATGGATGAACTCTTATGGCATTTCAACTGGACGGGAGATACGGCATATGTCCGTAAAATGTGGCCTGTAATTACCCGTCATCTTGCTTGGGAAAAATTAAATTATGATCCGGATAATGATGGTTTATATGATGCTTATGCTTGTATCTGGGCAAGCGATGCACTTTATTACAATAGTGGTGCTGTCACCCATTCATCGGCTTACAACTATCGTTCCAATAAAATGGCAGCTTTTCTAGCTTCCTTGATAGGTGAAGATTCTGTACCTTATCAGAAGGAAGCCGAACAAATATTGAAAGCGATGAATAAACGCCTTTGGATGCAGAGTAAGGGTTGCTGGGCGGAGTATCAGGATTTCATGGGACATCGTCGGCTTCATGAAAGTCCGGGATTGTGGACTATATATCATGCACTTGATAGTGAAGTTGCTGATCCTTTTCAGGCTTATCAGGCTACGCGCTATGTCGATACGGAAATACCTCATATTCCTGTATATGCCGATGGACTGAAAGAGGGGTATGCAACGATTGCCACTACCAATTGGTTACCTTATTCCTGGAGTATCAATAATGTGGCTTTCGCAGAGGTGATGCATACAGCTTTGGCTTATTTTCAGGCAGGACGTCCGGAGGAAGGATGCCGACTGATGAAAAGCTCCTTTCTGGATGGTATGTATCTAGGGAACAGTCCGGGCAATTTTGGACAAGTCAGTTTTTATGATGCTGCCCGTGGAGAATGCTATCGTGACTTCGGAGATCCGATTGGGGTAGCTTCCCGATTGCTGGTACAAGGCTTGTATGGTATTTTACCGGATGTTTTGAACGGTAAGATGGTGATTCGTCCGGGATTTCCCGCAGAATGGTCAAAAGCTTCTATTTCTTTGCCGGATATGACTTATAGCTTTGTTCGGGAAAAAGATGTGGATACCTATCAAATAGAGCAACGTTTTGAGACTCCTTTGGCATTGACATTACAAGTGAATGCCGGGAGAGAAGAAATTCATTCGGTGAAAGTGAATGGGAGAGAGGCTGACTGGAGTTTTGCAGAAGCGGCTTCCGGTTATCCGGTGATTATCATCCCTGCCTCTTCTGCAAAGAAATCAACAGTCGAAATTGTATGGGGAGGAAAAAGTTTGAGTTCGGTGCTGCCTGAAATACAGACGGATGCTTTAGCGGAGATCAATATCCCTTCAACTTCAGGGGCAGTATTCGGTGAGATATATGATCCACAGGGAGTTTTGGTACAACCGAACGTTAGTGATACATCTATTAGAAGTAAAGTCAACGATCATTTAGGGCATCATACTTTCTTTGTTCGCATGAAACAGGGACAAATGGAATGGTGGCAGCCTGTGAATATACAAATATCAGAATCAGAAAAATCATCGGTCGTTCTCCCTTTCTCACAGGTGAATACATTAGAGTGCCGGATGATAAATATGGATTCTCTGTTCAATGCGAATGTTACTGATATTTTCCGGAATAAGTATCTCACTCCCCGTTCACCTTATACCACTCTATCGCTTCCTATCCAGGGCATTGGTGAGTGGTGTCACCCGAAACTAACAGCCGATATTGACGATACGGGTTTGCGTGCGTTGGTACGTGATGAGGTGTTGACTACCCAATTGGGTGTTTCATTCCGAACATTGGCTCAAGGAAACAATATAGCTTTCACTTCTTTGTGGGATAATTATCCGGATAGTTTGAGTATTCCGCTTTCCGGTAGAGCTTCTCATGCCTATTTGATGATGGCAGGTAGTACTAACCACATGCAGTGCCGCATTGCTAATGGTATCATTCGTGTATTCTATACGGATGGCACTTCCGATGTGCTGGAATTAGTGAATCCGGATAACTGGTGTCCTATTGAGCAGGATTTCTATGTCGATGGTCAGGCATTCACTGTATCTTCTCCTCGTCCTTACCGTATTCATTTCAAGACCGGTATGGTAAGTAATGACTTAGGAAAAAACTTAGGAATAAAAGGTGTTTATGGACGTTCCATTGAGGGGGGAGCGGGTATACTTTTAGATATGCCTCTGAATCCTTCTAAAGAATTAAGGCATCTGACGTTGGAAACACTTTCGAACGATGTTGTTATCGGCCTGATGGGAATTACAATTCAATAAAACAAAAAAATAAATGATTAAAAAGAGATGCATTATGATGAGAAGAACTATTTATTTATTACTTATACTGCTATTTGTGGCAGAGGCAACTTATGCGAATACTGTTGATTTTGATAAGGCGTTTAAAGAAAGTGCCCGCATCGAAAAACAGATTAAACGAACCTCTTTTCCGAAACGAACGTTTCTTATAACAGATTTCGGAGCAAAAACAGATGATGAGACTAATCCTTGCCATGAAGCAATAAATCAAGCTATTCTACAGTGTAGTCTGGCAGGAGGTGGCACAGTAATTGTGCCCAAAGGAACTTTCTATACCGGACCTGTCACTCTGAAGAGTAATGTGAATTTCCATCTCGAAGAGGGAGCTGTCTTGAAATTCTCTACGGATCAGAGCCTTTACTTTCCTGCTGTGTTAACCCGTTGGGAGGGAATTGATTGCTATAACGCTCACCCCTTGATTTATGCCTATGGCGAAAGTAATATTGCCATAACCGGAAAAGGTATAATTGACGGACAGGGTAGCATGGAAACTTGGTGGCCGATGTGTGGAGCCGTAAAGTATGGTTGGAAAGAAGGCATGGTGGCTCAACGCAATGGAGGTCGTGAACGTCTGTTGATGTATGGTGAAACATCTACTCCTGTCTACAAGCGTCTGATGAAGCCGGAAGATGGTATGCGTCCGCAGCTATTGAACTTACATTCCTGCCACACCATCTTGATTGAAGGTGTTACTTTGTTAAATTCTCCTTTTTGGGTGATTCATCCTCTTTTCTGCGAGAGCTTGATTGTTAGCGGAGTAACTGTTTTCAATCGTGGACCTAACGGAGACGGATGTGATCCTGAATCTTGTAAGAATGTGTTGATAGAGAATTGTACATTTGACACGGGTGATGATTGTATTGCCATTAAATCAGGACGTAATGAAGACGGGCGTAAATGGAATATTCCCAGTGAGAACATTATCGTACGTGGTTGCATGATGAGGAATGGACATGGAGGAGTAGTGATCGGCAGTGAGATTTCCGGTGGTTACCGTAACTTGTTTGTAGAAGACTGCCGGATGGATAGCCCGAATCTGGATCGTGTCATTCGTATTAAGACGAGCACTTGCCGTGGAGGACTTATAGAAAATGTATATGTGCGTAATGTAACGGTAGGACAATGTCGTGAAGCTGTACTTCGCATCAATCTGCAATACGAGAACCGGGAGAAATGTAAGAGAGGGTTTGACCCGATTGTCCGTAATGTGCATTTGAAAAATGTGACTTGCGAGAAGAGTAAATTGGGGGTGCTTATTATAGGGCTGGAGGATGATAAACATGTATATAACATCAGTGTAGAGGATTCTCATTTTAATAATGTAGCCAAAGGAGTAAATGATATTAAAGGGGCGAAAGATGTGACTTTCAAGAACCTTTATATCAATGGTGAATTGGTGAAATAGGGCATAATTGTAATAGATAAAAATCCAGCTATGAATGAAGAAGAATGGAAGACTGTCTATGACGTACAAATCTATGTTACATCTTTATCCGCAATAAGTGATTGTGATTGGAATAAATTAGAATTTTGGATAAATCTTCATCAGGATGGTTTTATCTATAAATTGAGGCATTATTATCCTATACTTTCTGAAGATGATATACATATTATTCTTTTGTTACGTATTGATTTTAGTAATGTGCAGATTTCAGAGTTATTTCATATTCTAGGAAGTTCTTTTCGAATACGCCGTAGTAGATTGAAAAAGAAAATGAATGTTTCTTGTGAATCTATTACTGATTTTATTAAATCATTACGTTTAGAATGATCTTTCTTTAAAAACCATATTTAAATGCGTATACATTGGCTGTGTATACGCATTTGTATACGGTTGAAATTTGTATTTCAATTTATAAATGTCGTCCTTTGTAACAACAAGAGCGATAAACTTTTCTTCGTACTAATATTATGGTATCGCTTTGAAAAAAAATCAATATTATTAATCTCTCAGAGTTGTTCTTATGAAAAAGTGGAATCTTGGTTTTATGATGGTTGGATTAGCTTTTCTAATCAGTATTTCTGTACTTAGTTGCCAGACAAATGATGATGGCGATTACTCTCAACAGGTAGCAGAGGTGACTGCGGCCGATCTCTTTATTACTTCGGAAGCACATCAGAATTTGGAAAAAGAAATCAGAAAGAGTTTGAGAAAAAAGCAAAATGCCATTTCCAAATTCTCGAGAGAAGAAATGGAACAGTATCAGCAACTTAGAAAAGATTTACTTAATATGGAAACTCGTGCAGAAGCGAAAATACAATGGAATAAATTGCTTGGATACGATTATTATGCCAGCTTAGATCGGATCTCCAATTTAGCTAGAAAAGTTTATGAAGGGACAGATTTTACCAGATTAGAATTGATGAAGGCTCGGCAAAAGCGTAAAATGCGTCAAGTTGTTATCACTCGTGTTGAAAAAGATGAGGAGGCGATCCGAGACTGTATTGCAGCCTTTTCTGAAATAGCAGAGTGGAGAACAGAGGATTGCCTTAATGATTATGATATAAAAGTAATGGATATACCTTTTGTATCTTGGACTCAAGTTGCAATACTAGAAGAACAGTATAGACGGGAATGTGATCAATGTACCCAAGCGGTTGATGATTATTTGCAAACCGGAATAAGCAATTGTGAGAGTAGCAATGGTACGTGTCCTATTACGGCATTTCATTAAGCTTTTAAATTGTAATACATTTATGTTTAAGTTATAATTTAATATGAAAGTAAAAAAGCAAATTTTTGTTCTATTTTTGACAATGCTGGTAGGAATCCCTATTCTTTCTGCCCAAAACAAAAAAGAACAAAAAAAAAAAAAGGTGGAAGTTATCAAAAATATCATTGTATCAAGAAACTATAGGATCGACGCGGATACTTATATACATCCGGATAGAGATCCCATACTATTGGATGAGTCCGATAATTCGATTGAAATTAGAAATGATTCTGTCTTTTCTACTCTTCTTTATCTCGGTCAAGTTGATATACCATACGGTAGGAGAGGAGCTGAACTTTTCTTTCAAGCTCCTTTGAAAAAATATACAATGGATATAGATAAAAAGAAAAATACTCACATCAAGTTTTCAGTAGATGCAGCAATAGGTGATTGTAACTTTTATATTAAGGTGTATCCCAATGGAAGTGCGAGCATTTATGTCACCTTGCAGCAGGGGAAGAGTGTTAATTTTTTAGGAGAATTAAATATGCGAAGAGAAGAAACGGAGTCTTTGTAGCACTTAATATATTATTATGAAAAAATATCTATTCATTTTTATTTTCGTATCTATAGTCCAGCTATTCTATGGACAAGAAAAATACACTATCCAGGGTGAATTACCCGACCATTCGTTAGATAATAGTTATTTGCGTTTGACTAATAGTTCAGCTCTTGGTGAAGAGAGTGAACGTATTAAACATTTATTTATTGATAGTATATTGGTGGTTGACGGGAAATTCCATTATGAAGGTGTACTTTCACAAAAGCCATTCTTAGCGTATCTTTCAAGTGCAAGGACAGGAAGAAATATGTTGAATTTCGGCCTGTATTTTATAGTTGAGCCTGGTAATATTCATATCCGTATTGCTAATTGGGCAGATGAGGGGGTGGTATCAGGTACTCCTATTAATGAAGATTACAGTACCTATATGATTGGCACAAAGAGAAGTATGGAAAATCAATTACTTTTTTTAGAAAAATATGCCCAATACCCGGATGTCGTACGATTCCACTTATCTTTTTTATTGAACGGACGAAGAATGTCAAGGGATCCTAATTTTCCAAAATATCTACAGATTCTCGACCGAATGCCTAAAGCAGATCGGGATATTCTTTTGGCTTGGCTGGACTATACTATTAAAAAGTATGAATATGAAAAAAAAACAAACCATTATTGGACAGTATACGTAACAATGCCCCTCGTTTCATCGAGACTATTCCGAGTAATTCATCATCAACAACGATGAAAAATAAGTAGAATTTTAGTCTTATTGTGATTTGTGTGACGTGTTTTTGATTATGAAGTTGACAATCAGCGGGAGAATAAGTGCCCTATATGTTACTACCTTAAAAATAGTTTTATGAAAAAAACAAAGCTTTCTTGAATATGGTTGTGTTAACCTTTTTAATAGCCATATCTATGCTTAGTTGTCAATCGAATGATGATTATTTGCAAATCGGAATAGGCAATTGTGAGAGTAGCAATGGTACGTGTCCTATAACCGTATTTCATTAGGCTTTTTATACATCCATATTTAAGTTATAATCTAATATGAAAGTAAAAAAGCAAATTCTTGTTCTATTTTTGACAATGCTGGTAGAAATTCCGATTCTTTCTGCCCAAAGCAAAAAAGAACAAAAGAAACAAAAGGCGGAAGTTGTCGGAAAGATTGTTACATCAAAAGTCTACAAGATAAATGTAGGTATTTGCATTCTTCCATGTAAAGATCCTATATTATTGAATGAGTCTGATTATTCAATAGAAATTAAAAATGATTCTATTTTTTCTGATCTTCTTTATCTCGGTCAAGCTGATATACCATATAGGAGAGGAGCTGAACTTTACTTTCAGGCTCCTTTGAAAAAATATACTATGGATATAGATAAAAAGAAAAATGCTCACATCAAGTTTTCAGCAAATGCAACAATAGGTAATTGCAACTTTTATATTAAGGTATATTCCAATGGAAGTGCGAGCATTTATATCACCTTGCAGCAGGGGAAAAGTATCAATTTTTTAGGAGAATTAAATATGCGAAGAGAAGAAACGGAGTCTCTGTAACACTTAATTATTATCATGAGAAAATATCTATTCATATTTATGTTTGTATCTATAGCCCAACTATTTTACGGGCAAGAGAAATACACGATTCAAGGTGAATTTCCTGATAATTCGCTGGATGGAAAATATATAATACTGACCGATAAATCTTTTCTTCCTGATGAGTACAAACGTAAATGGAAAGCATCTGATGATGAAGTAAAAATATTGGTAACTGATAAAAAAATCTATTATGAAGGGGTAACTATGCGTAAACCTTTTTTGGCGCAAATCTATTATGATAGACCAACATTCAGTGGTCAGACAAGTGCGACTTCTTTTGTAATAGAACCTGGGAATATCCATATCCATATAACTGATTGGTATGAGGAAGGAAACGTATCGGGTACTCCTATCAATAAAGACTATGCCACTTGTGTCATTGAACGGAGAAATTTGGTAAATAGAGTTTTGCGAACTATTAGGTTAGAAGGGCAGACTCAAAAGGATGATAATTTCCATTCTTTTAATTCTGCATTTGAATGCTTCGAAGAAGGTGAATTGGCTTTCTTTGAGAAATATGCCAAATATCCGGATGTTATCCGAGTAATGTTATCTCGCTATTTGGAAGTTAAGGAATTAAATAAAAGATTGGTGGATGCTAAATATTTACGTATTCTTGACTTAATGCCCAAAGCGGATCGAGATATTTTGATAGAGTGGCGAGAGTATACAATGAAGAGAGAGGAGTATTGGGCAAAGAGAAGAGCGTTGACCGATAGTCTTAATCGTAATGCTCCTCGTTTTATTGAAAGACGGGTAAATAATATGCTTGATATAACTGTAAAATGATTTTATAGAGTTAAAGTGTAATTAATATGAAAGAGAAACTGTTTTTTCTCATTATATTCGTATTTTCTGCTCAATTGCTTTTGGGGCAAGAGAAATTTACGATTCGGGGTGAATTCCCTGATAATTCTTTAGATGGTAAATATGTGTTATTAATAGATAAATCGTATCTTCTTGAAGAAAGGGAAGGACAAAAACAAGCATACGGCAACAGCATAAAAATAAAGGTGATTGGCAAGGAATTTTTTTACGAAGGAACTGTCACACGAAAGCCTTTTTTTGCACAAATATCCTATGATGGACCACCGTTCCATAAAGGGACTGATATTAATCTTTTTGTGGAACCGGGTAATATCTATATTCGTATGGTTGATTGGGACGATAACGCTAATGTATCGGGCACTTCCATCAATGAAGATTATGATACTTATATTCTTGAGCGAGAAGCTCAATGGAATGCTGTATATTGGAATAGAGAACGTAGAAAAATGGCGAAAGATAGTACTAATATAGAGAATTGTAAGCTATTGGATATATCAGAAACTGAACAGCGTTCAGAAGGTCGGTTTACTTTTCTTGAAAAATATGCAAAATATCCGAATGTCATCCGAGTCATGTTGGCTCGTGATTTAAGGACAAAATACCCGATTAGGGAGCCTGAACTCTCTCAATATTTACGCATTATCGATTTAATGCCCCAAGCGGATCGAGATGCTTTTTTATCATGGTGGGATTATATTATGAAAGAACGAGAATTTAAAAAGAAGAGCCGAATGATATTAGATAGTTTGATCGGTGATCCACCCCGTTTCATCGAGACTATTCCGAGTAGTTCATCATCAACAACTATAAAAAATGAGTAAAATCCTTGGTCTTATTGTTATTCTGCTGATTTGCGTTTCTTGCAATCAAAAAAGGAAGGCAGAGATGTCCTTGTCTTCCTATACATATGATTTCGGAATAATTAGTTCTGATATAATTTGTCGTGATAGCATTACAATCACCAATGTAGGCAATGCCAGGTTGGAAATAGGAGAGATCGAAACTGGATGTGGATGTACACAAGCATCGGTGGAGAAGTATGAATTAAATCCTGATGAATCGTGCTCGCTTCATTTTTCTTTCAATCCGAAAGGAAAGGGATTGGGAGCGAAAGAAGAATTAATTATTATCAATGCAAATACAGACTCCCTCTTTTATATTCTGCAAGTTAAGGCAATTATTCAGTGATAATGTTTTTACGTTTTCTTTTTTACTTATCACCCCCTTATACTTATCGGCTGATTGGTTTATGGATAGGTATTTTATGCCTAAAAATATAAGTTTCGTTGTCGGCATCATAGTATGGGGAGGTATTTGCATAGGGAACTGGAAGCGAAAAATTAGACTGTTTGTTGATTTTCTATTTGTGTCTTTTACTGTTTTTATGGGATATGTTTTCGTTTGCAGTCTCTTTACATCGCAATATATACACAGTGTATACATCGTATCTGGATGGATTCTTTTTGTGTTGATGCGTAATGGAAAAAATCCTACAGAAACATTTAATAGCATTTTAGCTGTCGTTGGAGTTTTGTCGGCCTTGTATGGCTTGCTGCAATATGTAGGGTGTATAGAAACTCAATCTTATTTTTCTGTTACTGGTTCTTTTGATAATCCCGCCGGATTTGCAGCAAGCATCGTTCTCTGTTATCCTTTTCTTTTGTGCCAGACTTCTAATGGAAAAAGAAAAACGCTCAAGTTTATGGCGTGTCTTCTCCTCTTTATAGTCGTTATCTTATCCGGTTCGAGAACAGGGATACTTACTTTATGCGTAGTAACACTTCTTTTTTACGCTCTCCGCTATCGGAAGTTAATTCATAGAAGGCGCATCTTTTTTATTAGCGGAGGCACTTTGTTGCTAATAGGTTTATTCATTGGACTGATTTATCTGAAACCAGCTTCCGCTTCCGGTCGTGTTCTGATTTGGAAAGTATCTGCCGGATTGTGTAAGGAAAATATGATTCGAGGAAATGGACTTGGCTCTTTTAAGGCGGATTACATGCCGGAACAAGCCAAATATTTGTCTTCTTTTCATGCTGCTGAAAGTGAAAGAATGTTAGCAGGGAATACGAATCATTCATTTAACGAGTATTTGTTGTTGCTGATTGAACAAGGACTTATAGGAATCGCTTTATTCTTATTGTTGTTGGTTGCTGTTTTTCGAAGTAATGTGTCATTTGATACTCCAGCCTTACTAGCAATTGTTTCTATTGCTATATTTTCCTGCTTTTCTTATCCATTCAAATATGCTTTTGTTTGGTTCATGACTATCTACTGCCTCGCTTCACTTAATCAACGGGAGGTTGCTCTACGAACAATATGTTTCAACAAGCCATTTTTATTGATTATTCTTTTTATACTCTGTTTTTTTTCGATTAAGAATATTCTTTTCGAGCGTACATGGAAACGAATTTCGTTGGTTGCAGAAAAGAACAATGGTTTGCTGGATAACGAATTATCTGTATTTACCAAGCTATATGATGAGTGGAATGGCAATCCCTATTTCTTGTACAATTATGCATCAGAATTGAAGAATGTGGAATTGTACAAACAAAGCGTCAACATATTCTTGCATTGCGAATCTTATATCAATACATATGACCTGCAAATGCAATTAGCTGATAATTACTATCAGATGGGGTGTTGGGAAGAGGCTGAAAGACGCTATAAACTGGCACAATGTATGTGTCCTAGCCGTTTTCTTCCATTGCAAGGACTTTTGAGAATCTACGTAAAATCTAATAACTGTATACTTGCCGAACGGGTAGCCTTAGAAATAATCAATAAACGGATAAAGATACCATCTTACACTGTTTCTATCATACAAGAAGAGGCTAAAACCTATTTGCGCAAAAAGAATATTTAATTATAAACTAACAATCATACAAAATGAAAGCCACATTCATCTTTCTTTTTCTTCTTTTGCTTTTCAGTTGTCAAAGCCCTGAAGAAAAACAATTGGAAAAGGTGTTGACACTGTCGGGCAACAATCGTCCGGAACTCGAAAAAGTGTTGGAGCATTATAAAGAAAACGAAGCCGAAAGTTTGAAACTTAGAGCTGCCAAATTCTTGATAATGAATATGCCTGGACACCAATCGTACACCGGGAAAGATATTGAAGAATATTATACTGAAGCCGAAAAGATAATCTTCTCTGGCAGAAAGATTGACGATCAGGTGAATGAGTTAAATAATCTGTTGTTAGAGTTTCCATCAGATGATTTTGAATTTAAGGAAGATTACTCTATCATAAAAGCCAACTTTCTGATAAGAAGTATAGACGCGGCTTTTGACGATTGGCAACAAGGTAGTTGGGCGAGAGGTATTACATTTGATGAATTTTGTGAATATATGCTTCCTTATAAGTGTGTAGAATTTCAGGCTTTTGATGATTGGCGCAATGTGTTGAAACCGATAGCTAATGACACGTTATCTGATTATTTTTATAACGATATCTGGAATAAAACACCTTATTATGCAGCGGAAGCTATTAATATCAAATTGCGTGATACCGTTATTGTCGATTTGAAAAAGCCTCTGAAGTGGCATGCGTTATATAAGGTTCCGCTTTGGTGCAATATTCCTTCCAATTCTTGTGAGACAAGGACAAACACTGCTTTAGCTATCATGCGTAGTAAGGGGTTTGCGGTCTCGTATGATTTCGTTTTGCAGTGGCCTACAAAAGCACATGCACATTCGTGGCTAAGTATTCTGATAGATCACGATCGCCGAATGGTATGTGAAGGAGGACATGAACCTTTCTTAGCTTTCCTACGACCAGGCGAATGCAAAGGAAAAGTATATCGAAGAACGTATTCTCCCAATCAGGGCTTGGTCCGGTTGAATGAGGAAGCTGGCAGTGTTCCGAAAACGTTGCGTAATGTCTTTATGAAAGACGTTACAGATGAATATGGGACGACTATTAACCCTGCTTTTCCTGTACTTTCTGGGGAAAGAGAACGCAGAGAAAAATATGCGTATCTGGCAGTATTTGATAATGAGAAATGGATTCCTATTTGCTTTTCTGAAATAAAAGAAAGTAAGCGGGTCACCTTTGATAAAGTAGAGAAAGGAGCTGTCTATCTGCCGGTATATTATATAAACGGAAGGGTTCGCCCGTTCAATTATCCCGCTTTGTTGAATGAGAAAGGTGAACTGGAGTTCTTGAAACCTGACAGCGCACATAAAAGAAGCATTAGTCTAAAACGGAAATATCCCTTAACACGTAAAGCGTTTACCGCAGCACTCCGTTTAAAGTACAGCATGTTTCAAGCTGCCCAAAAGGAGGATTTTAGCGATGCTGTTACAGTGCATACGTTTAAAGAGTATAGCGTATCGGGTAGCGTGAATATAAGCGATACCACAAAGTATCGTTATTGGCGTTATATCTGTCCTAAACCATATCGCTGTAATATTGCAGAATTAATGTTCTTTGATAAAGGCAATAAGAAATTGACAGGAACAATTATAGGTTCTGAAGAACGAAGCAAAAATCCTCACTATAGCCGTTCTGCAGCTTTTGACTTGAATCCGTTGACTTTTTTTGCATCTAAAACGTTGAGGGATGGCTGGGTTGGATTGGATTTGGGCAGACCGGAATCTGTTGGAAGAATAGGCTATATGACACGTAATGATGACAACAATGTTCGTATTGGTGATACATACGAGTTGTTTTATTGGGATATGGATGGTTGGCATTCAATACAGAAAAAAGTAGCGGATGATTTTGAACTGACATTCCATAATGTCCCGCAAAATGCTTTGCTGTTATTAAAAAATCGAAGTAGAGGAAAAGACGAACGAATTTTCTTATATCGAGATATTAAACAGGTGTGGTATTAATTCATCGGTAAAATACATATGTAGAATTGGAATATGAATCATCTTATGAAATGGAATCGACAGCGATATAATAATACGATTATGCCCCAACACTGTAGTTTCCACATTCTCATTCCCCCTTCACCTTTCATTGCAAAAGCTGATGAATAAAGCGATACAGGGTGAAGAAGCTGCCTTTCACCTATGCTTTCATATTATACGTTTTTTTTAATCCAAAGCTAAGCTTTAGAAGTAGTAAAGCATAGCTTTAGCCTGCTTAAAGCAGTGCTTTTTAAAGATCAAAGAGTTTGTTTCAATCATTTAGCATCTTTCACTTGGAATATCCTAATGTTTGTTTCAAATCTTAGGAAGAAAAAAACTGGTTGCCGGGAGCATAATAAATTTAGCTATAAGCATATTCTGATTTGCTATAGTGAAAATTAGATTTGCTATAATGAAATCGGAAGTGAACTCTCGGTGAAAGGCGGCCCTTCACCCGATAACACCGATGAACAGGAGAAGGTGAAGGGTGAAGCGTTTTTCGGCACTCTTTCTTTTTTGGGGAGATACTACTGCTGGTATTAGAGAAAACTAATTAGTTTGCTTACTTCTGTACCGGAGTTGAGCTCATGTAAAGTACAGCTCGGTATATGGAAAAAATGACATAAATATGGATAATAATCCTTATTCGGAATTTGTAGGAATCTTTTTTTGTACTTTATTTACTTTTTAACTAGTTTTGTTCACATAGATTTCAAAAGAGTCATTTGCTAAACGTGTATCTAGTCCGTTTGTCGTCTGATTATATTAGGAACAAACTTATATGGAATTTCTATTATTTCATAATGCTGTACTCTTTATTGCAGTGGGAAAGACGTATCTTTGTAACCAGCAATCAAAATAACCTAAAGGACTGTATGAAAAATAAATTATTATCCCTCTTCGCTTTGTTGTTTTTATTTGTGTCGGAAAGTTATGCCGATATCGAACTTAGTTCCAAACAAATGAGGACCAGTGACGGACTACCCAGTAATTCTGTGCGATGTATGTATCAGGATAGTAAAGGATTTTTATGGTTGGGCACTTTAGATGGATTGACCCGCTATGATGGTAATTCTTTTCTTACCTATCAGTTGGAAACCGGCAAACACGATCAGGTCTCTTTGGCAGACAATAGAATAAAACAGGTAGCGGAGGATAAAAATGGTTTCCTATGGATAAAGACAGTACCGGAATTGTTCAGTTGTTATGACTTGCAAAAAGCTTGTTTTGTCGATTTTACCGGTACCGGAGATGATGGAGAGAGTTACTCGGAAATATATATGTCTTCTAATGGAGATGTGTGGCTTTGGCACAGAGCAAGTGGAGTGCGTCAAATCGTTTGTAAGGAGAATCGTACCATGACTTCTGTGAAGTTCCGCGCAGAGTCAGGAAGATTGCCGGACGATCGAATTAAATTTATCAATGAAGATTCCAGTGGCAGAATATGGATTGGTACCATGCATGGACTTGCATCGGTCTATAAAGGGAAAGTTGAGATTGTAGATAGGGAACTGAATTTTTCCTCTTCTTTTCCTCATGGAGGGGATATGTATTTTTTGACAAAGGGTGGAGATGTATATCGCTGTGTCAATGGCTCGAAAAAGATAGATTGTTTAGCATCTCTTTCTACGATTGCCGGTAATACATCCGTCAGTGCACATTCATTGATAAAAGACAAATGGGTTATATTTACGTCAAACGAGGGAGTGTATGAGTTTGATTTTCAAACTATCCAAATAACTCCTTATCGGAAGTTGAAAATAAATAATGGGAAAGTTATTCATGACAATTACGGAGATTGTTGGGCTTACAATAATACGGGACGGATTTATTATATAAACGTGAAGAGCGGAGAAATAAAGGACTTCCAGTTGATCCCGGAAGAGAAGATGAAATATATAGATTATGAACGCTATCATGTGGTTCGTGATGATCGGGGAATAGTGTGGATTTCGACTTATGGGAACGGACTTTTCACTTATGATATTCAGGAAGACCGGTTGGAACACTTTGTTTCCGAAGGGAAGAATGCAGGACCTATAGGGTCAGATTTCTTGTTATGTT
The DNA here is from genome assembly GCF_024788145.1 of Bacteroides sp. BFG-606. Lineage (NCBI taxonomy): Bacteria > Pseudomonadati > Bacteroidota > Bacteroidia > Bacteroidales > Bacteroidaceae > Bacteroides > Bacteroides sp. BFG-606. The sequence goes on from NZ_JANUIL010000001.1 coordinate 2,790,672, forward strand.
TGATGAAAGACAGGACAGGAGGAATATGGGTAAGCTCCGAATATTCCGGTTTGTCTCATATTTCCATTTCAAATAAAGGCATTACGCATGTCTATCCAGAATCACCGGATGTTTTTGACCGTTCGAATACAATCCGGTTACTGACTAAAATGTCGAATGGAGATATATGGGTAGGAACGCGAAGAGGTGGATTGTATAATTATGATTCTCATCTGAAAACTAAGATAGATAATCATTATTTGCCCTATAATATTTATGCGATTTCAGAAGATAGTCAGGAGAATATATGGATAGGAACCCGGGGAGACGGACTAAAAGTAGGAGACATTTGGTATAAACCGGATCCGTCTAATCCTTTTGCTTTGTCTCATTCTAATATTTATTCCATTCTTCGTGATAAAAAGAACCGTATGTGGGTGGGAACATTTGGAGGCGGATTAGATCTGGCCGAACAAACTGCGGGCGGACAATATAAGTTCCGTCGTTTCTTCCAACAAAAAAAATATATGGTTTGCGGATAGTCCGGGTGATGGCAGAAGATGAAAAAGGAATGATATGGATGGGTACAAGTGAAGGAATTTGTATTTTCCATCCGGATTCATTGATAGCTGATGAAGACAACTATCGTTTGTTTAGCTATACGGATGGCAACTTTTGTAGCAATGAGATTCGCTGTCTGTTTCGTGACAGTAAAGGGCGTATGTGGGTGGGAACCTCGGGGGCCGGTTTGAATCTATGTGAATTGACAGATGATTGCCAATCTTTGAAATATACGCATTATGGAATATCAGAAGGACTGGTCAATAATATGGTTCAGGCTATTCAGGAAGATCATTCGGGGCAATTATGGATTGCCACGGAATATGGGATTTCAAGATTCAACCCGAACAGTCATTCTTTTGAAAACTATTTCTTCTCATCCTATACATTGGGAAATGTGTATAGCGAAAACAGTGCATGTATGGGAGCAGACGGGAAACTCATTTTTGGAACAAACTATGGATTAACCATTATTGACCCGAAAAAGATTCCAACCGAGAGACTGCTTTCCCCGATTGTTATTACCGGACTGTCTGTCAATGGAATTCAGGTGAAGCCTAATATGCCGGGTTCTCCTTTGCAGGAATCTTTGGCTTATTCGGATAAGATCACATTGAAATATTTCCAAAACTCTTTCATGCTTGATTTTTCTACTCTCGATTATTCGGATAATGGACAAATCAAGTATATGTACTGGCTGGAGAACTATGATAAAGGATGGAATGTTCCATCTTCTTTGAGCTTTGCTTCTTATAAATATCTTGAGCCGGGCACTTATATATTCCATGTGAAATACTGTGATGGCGCCGGCATTTGGAATGATACCGAAACAACTTTGAAGATTGTCATCGTACCGCCGTTCTGGAAAACAAGTTGGGCTATGCTTGGATATTTCATCTTGATATTAATAGCCTTGTATTTCACATATCGTATCATCATTAATTTCAATAGACTGCGCAACCGCATCAACGTTGAAAAGCAATTGACGGAATATAAACTGATATTTTTTACGAATATCTCTCATGAATTCCGTACTCCGCTTACGTTGATTCAGGGAGCATTGGAGAAAATGTACCGGATAGACGATATTCCTCAGGCATTATTGCATCCTTTGAAGGTGATGGATAAAAGTACCCAGCGCATGTTGAGGCTGATTAATCAGTTGCTGGAATTCAGGAAGATGCAGAATAACAAATTGGCTCTTTCTCTGCAGGAAACAGATGTAGTTGCTTTCCTGTATGAAATATATCTAAGTTTCAGTGACGTGGCAGAACAGAAAAATATGGATTTCCGCTTTTTGCCGTCAGTGCCATCCTACAAAATGTTTATTGATAAAGGAAACCTGGATAAAGTGGTTTATAACTTGCTCTCAAATGCTTTTAAATATACTCCTTCGGGTGGAACAATTCTGTTCTCTGTAAATGTGGATGAGGCAAAGAAGTGCTTGCAGATTCAGGTAGCCGATACGGGAGTAGGCATCCCTAAAGAGAAGCAGAGTGAACTGTTTAAGCGCTTTATGCAAAGCAGTTTCTCTGGAGATAGCATTGGGGTAGGGCTTCATTTGAGCCATGAATTGGTGCAGGTACATAAAGGAACCATTGAATATGAAGATAATGAAGGAGGAGGTTCTGTATTTATCGTATGTATTCCAACCGATAAAACGGTTTATTCGGAAAAAGATTTTCTGGTGCCCGGCAATGTTCTGTTGGAAGAAGCGAATATGCAAGCTCACCATTTGCAGGAACTTTCAGAAGAATATCAGGAACATGAGAAGGCTGTTACTTCATCGAGAAAACATAAAATATTAGTAATTGAAGACGATAATGATATTCGTGGATTCTTGCAAGAGGAACTAAGTGCTTATTTTGAAGTAGAAGTGGCAGCAGATGGAATATCCGGATTTGAAAAGGCATGCAACTATGATGCTGATCTGATTATCTGTGATGTGTTGATGCCCGGAATGACCGGTTTTGAAGTAACCAGGAAATTGAAAGCAGACTTTGCGACAAGCCATATTCCCATTATTTTACTGACTGCATTGACTTCGCCGGATAAACATCTGGAAGGTCTTGAGGCGGGAGCGGATATTTATATTGCGAAGCCATTTAGCTTTAAGCTTTTGCTTGCACAAGTGTTCCGGCTGATAGAGCAATGTGAAAAGTTGCGGAAGAAATTCTCCAGTGAACCGGGAATAGTACGTCCTGCTTTATGCAACACGGACCGGGACAAGGAATTTGCAGACCAGTTGGTAGCTGTAGTCGAAAAGATTTATTCTCAATACAATATTTCTATTGATGAATTTGCGCAAATGATGGGGATGGGACGAACTGTGTTTTATAAGAAATTACGCGGAGTGACAGGATACTCACCGAATGAGTATTTACGTGTTGTCCGAATGAAGAAGGCTGCCGAATTGTTTTTAACCGAAAGGAATCTGACTGTTGCGGAAGTCTCTTATAAAGTTGGTATTAACGATCCCCTTTATTTCAGTAAATGCTTTAAGGCACAGTTTGGAGTATCTCCTTCTGCTTACCAGAAAGGAGAAAGAAATAAAGCTTAGAGTTTACGTTGAATCCGGTCTATGAAAAGTTGACCAGATTCAACGTAAGATTGTTTATCAACTATATATGGAGGTCTAATTTGTAGATTTCACTTCCGGCAAGCAGGAAGCAGCCTGTACCGAAATCTTCAAAATCAGGAACTTTATCATAAGTGACAGGCTGACTGTCTTTCGGTTCTTTGCCGGTTCCCTGTACATAGCCAAGAAAACCATTCGGGTGAACTGCATCTTTCACCATGGCATTCCATGCTTTTATGATTACAGGCAGATATGTCTTTTTATCCAATAGCCCGTTACGTACCCCCCAGGACATGCCGTATACGAAAAGGGCTGTACCGGAAGTTTCTTTGCCTCCAAAGTTTGTCGGGTCGTGGAGGCTGACATTCCAAAAGCCGTCTTCACGCTGACATTGTTTCAGTGCTTTGCTCATAGTCAGAAAATCATTGATGTAATCCTGACGATGTTTTTCATCGGATGGAATTTCATTCATAACTCGTACTAAAGCTGCATATACCCATCCGTTTCCACGGCTCCAGTAACAGTCTTTACCATTCGGTTCTTTGTACGGAGGATCGAAATTATGATCTCGCCACCATAAACCGTCTTTGGGGTTGAACATTCCGTTTTCTCCATGCTGGTTGCGGGTATATTCATACATGTCCCACATCTTATCAAAGTATTTCTGTTCGCCCGTAAGTTTTCCCATTTTGGCAAATATCGGCATCCCCATCTGGATGGCATCTATCCACCACCAGTCATTTACTTGTGGAGTGTTGACCAGCATATCCATATTGGCTTTCGTTTTCCGTATTTTTTTCAGGATCAGGGCAAATGTTGTATAAATCGAGATAGATTTGGCTGGCGCAGTAGTTATCAGCATTACGGGTGGTTGTTCCCCGGTGGAATCCCCATTGGTGATAATCTGCCCATTCCTTGGCATAGAGGTAATATTCGTCTGCAGGATAGATGGAATAGAGTGCCATTAGACCCTCGTAATACACACTCCGTGTCCAGATATTACTAGGACGAACCACTTTTTTGACAAAAGAAGGAGTGCGATAATCAGCATATTTCTTCATAAAATAGTCGTTCACCTGGAGGGTTACTTTGAGAATATCTTTTTTATCGGGAACTGTCTGTGCTTTTATGTTCCCATAACTCAATATTACTCCGATAAAAAATAGTATAAGATGCTTTTTCATTGTATAATAAATTAAATTACTACTGTTCTTAGATTTAGGTGCACAAAAGTGAACCTTTCTTTACCTGTTGCAAAGAAAATGCATTGTAAGGAAAGTAATATTGAAATTTGTACGGAAAATATGTAATATTAGACTTTACCGGCCTAGAGGAACTGTTTTATCTCTTCAGCAGTATCTGTGATGTGTTGAGGAGCAAACTTTTCCAGCTCCGTGCGTGGACGAAATCCCCAAGTCACTCCGCAAGCGGTAACTCCTGCATTGGCAGCCGTTTGCATATCTACACCGGAATCGCCTACATAGAGAACATCTTCCTTTTGTACATTGGCTAGTTTTAATATATCAAAAACAACTGCCGGATCGGGTTTGACATTTATTCCTTCCCGTTGGCCGAAAACTGCTGTAAAGTGAATACCGGGAAAGTAATGGGCAACCAGCTTTTCTGTGGCAGCCTGATATTTGTTGGATGCTATGGCAATTTGGATGCCTGCAGACTGCAGATAGGATAACAGTTCCGGAATGCCCGGATAAGGTCGGCTATCATCTGCATTGTGAATATCGTAATAAGGAACGAACTCATTGCGTACACGAAGTACATTTTCTTCCGTCTTTTCACCTTCGGGCAATGCGCGTTCAAAGAGTTTATTGATACCATTGCCTACCATGAAGTTGTACTTTTCTATTTCATGAGTGGGGTATCCTAATTTATTTAAAGCATAATTGGTGCTGTGGGCAAGGTCGGCGATGGTATTCAGCAATGTTCCATCCAGGTCAAATATAACTAGTTTCTTCATTGAGTCTTTGGTTTATTGTTAATCTTATACTTAAATCTCCCGATTTGCAAAGGTATACTAAAAAAGTGAGATAGGGAAGAGTGGAGCAATAGTTTAGAGAATATCCAATGACAAACAAAGCTGGAAATATATTTGTTATTTTACCGGATTGACTTAACTTTGCGAAAAACTAAAGAATAATGAATGCAGAATGGTTTGAGACACTGCCCGAACAATGCCCTCCTACAGATGCGAAGCAGTGCGAAGGCTATTATTATAGAATTGCAAATGGTAATCCTGCTACAACAGAAGATTTCTTTTCACAAAGAAAAATGCAGCCGGATAAAGTCTTTAAAGGATTAGGAATAGATGAATGCGTAACAAGGGCAGTCTCTCTATTTTCGGAAAGGGAAGAAGCGGAGAAAAGATTGAAACTTCCTAAGTTTAAGAAGGCAAGTATTGCTTTAGTCACCTTAGAACCAAAAGATGGAGTGTTAAAGAAAACCTCCGGTATAGCACATTATTCTTGGTGGAGAACGAAGGGATTTAATGTTTTACAAGCTAAAATAGTCTGATTATGGAAGATGTATTAAGGATAGACAGGATATTGGATTTCTGTGATGTGCCGCAACTTTTTGTGGCAAGAGATGCCTTTGATACACTGTATCTTTGCCTTTTGTACGATGATGAGACGGTTTATCGCTATACGGGAATTCGTATCTCTACACATAGGCTTGAATCTTTTTTAGTGGGTGAAGTGGATTTGCGTTTGCTCTATCTGCAGCCTGAAAGTGAACATGAGTATTACGATGTTGTGTTTCAATCGGGTGAATATCAGAAAACGCTATTAAAGGAAAGTACCTTGTCGGAAGATAAATTGCCGGCTGAGGGATATGTTTTGTCTGGAGAGAAGCGAGAGAATGTGGTTATTAATTTGCCAATGAAAGACCGTAGCCTGCTAGCGGAGCTTGTTCGCAAATTTGGTTGGGCTTGTATGTGAGTTTATATAATGATGAAGAAGAAGATTGTCCTACTTCTGTTGGAAAGTAGTGGGACAATCTTCTTCTTCATCATTATATATACATTGATTACTTCTTAGTAATCCGGAACCAGTCTACATCTGCCCATCCTCCGTCGTTAGTGACGATAGCCGGTCGTGTGCAGAACATTCCGACCTTTGTGCCAATCCATTGTCCTTCTCTTGCCTGGAAAGGATTGCCTAGTGGCTGATATTTCTTTCCGTCAAGGCTGTAGCTGAAGTTACACATCACAATGAGATCGTGTCCGCCTTCGCTGCCTTTGATCTTCTTGCCGTCATAGCTGAAACGAACTTTCAGATAAACAGTATTTTGAGAAAGATCCACAGAAGCATTTGCCTGTTCCGGTTTTCCTTTATCTGCTTTTTTACATTCAACTTGAGACAGGACCAGACCTTTATCTGTATTTTCCAGAATGATTCCGGCATAATCTCTACCCATTACAACCAGTCCGGTGCGTTCACCTTTATTTTTAGGATGAGGGGTAAACGTAAGTTTCATTGTTGCAGTAAAATTGTCAGAAGGCGTTTTCTGTAGAAGCAGGTTGGCTACATCCCACAGATTTTTATAGTCATTCAAAACCGGATAGGAGTATAATCTTACATAGCTCTTATCACCTGCATAGTATGCCCATTTTTCATTGATGTTGGCATGCCATTGCCATTGTGGAGAGAGGGTATATCCGTCGAACTCGTCACTTTCCTGCGGAGTGCAGATAGGATATGTTTTACCTACATTCGGCTTTTTATAAGTCAGAACAGGTTCGCCACAGCCGTCACCGTCTTTGTCTATGCCGATCACAGGCCAGTCGTTTACCCATTTCATAGGCTGAAGATGCATGATACGTCCGTAAGCACCCACATCCTGAAAGTGAAGGAACCAATCTTCTCCGGTAGGAGTATCTACCCATGCACCCTGATGAGGACCGTTGACAGGAGAGTTGCCTTGCGCAAGTACGGTTTTCCATTCGTAGGGACCATAGATGTTTTTAGAACGTAGTACAACCTGCCAGCCTGTTGGTACGCCACCGGCCGGATGGAAGATATAATAATAGTCATTTCTTTTATACATTTTAGGACCTTCACAAGTCTGATGTGCTTCATGACCATCGAAGATTATGCGTGAAGGAGTGATGGCTTTTGTTGCTTCTGCATTTAGTTCGCAGATGGTGATTACACTTTTCAGTCCGGCACGACTTCCTGCGTATGCATGTACCATATACACTTTCCCGTCTTCATCCCAAAACGGGCAGGTGTCAATAATTCCTTTTCCCGGTTTCACCAAGACTGGTTCGCTCCACGGACCTTTCGGGTCTTTGGCTTTCACCATAAAAGCTCCCTGGTCAGGATCCCCCCAAAAGATATAGAACTCTCCGTTATGATGGCGAATGGCTGGGGCCCAGACACGGTTGCCATGTTCCGGCCGTTCCGGAGTTTCGATGGGAGGGAGGGCATTGGGGACGGCGGCACCGATAATCGTCCAGTTCACCAAGTCCTTGGAATGTAGGATTTGTAATCCGGGTAAACAGTTGAAACTGGATGAAGTCATATAGAAATCATCTCCTACGCGGCAAGCGTCAGGATCGGAGTAATCGGCATAAAGTACCGGATTTTTGTATTTACCGTTTCCGAGGTCGGAAACCCATACCTCAGATACATAGTTTTTTTGTGCTACTGCGGTGAAGACCGTTAATAGGCAAAAAGCTAAAGTCTGTGTCAATCGTTTCATGTTATAGATTATAATTATATAAGTGATTTGCTGGTTTTATCCGGTGACAAAGGTAGAAAAAAAGACTCTGCACTAGGAGGAATATTTGTGCAGAGTCATAGAAAAATTGGTAGAAACCTCGTAATTTTTGTTTAGTTGTATATGTATCTACCTTATCACCTTTACGGTTACCGGGTGAGCCAACTCTTCTTTCCATTCACGAAGATAGGCAAACCATGCTTCCGGTGTTTTATATCCGAAAGTTTCTTTCATCGAAGTAAAAGTCGTATGATACTGGAAATATTTATTTCCCGGAGCGGTAATCGTATAAAGGAAGTTAGCTTTATCCTTTTCTTCCGATTTCACATAACGTTGAGGAATGCAAGTGCCCAGTCCTACGGTTTCTTTAGCATATTTCACTGTGTCGTTTACAGGCCAGTCCGTTCCCCAGCTTCCTACAAGCCCTTTATGATCGGAGAAAGACTTGGAAGTACCTACTATGTCTTGTACACCTGTGCAGAAAACTTCCTTATTGAGCGGTTCGTCAAAGAATGCTTCAATATGAAGATCGCGATGTCCTGCATAGAGCGTATAACGTGTCATCATATTCAGTTCCGTATCCTGATATTTCCATCCGGTCACTTCAATTTCAACAATCACGCGTACCGGTCCGTAAGAGATGATACGTTCCGTGCGGGTATCTACCGGAGTGATGTGTGTAGCTTGCTGTCCGTCCCAACCTTTCAACGCACCCGGTCCGCAGCTGTCGAACACACGGAGCACGTCATCTCCGAATCCTTTAGCTAACTGCTCATCCGTCGGATAGAACTGCGATTCTTTGATTTCCAGCCCTTTGTTGAACTTGCCATAAATATCCGGCGTCTGTTTCTCATTGAAATAAAGGCGGTATCCTACCAGTTCCGATTCCAATACCGGACCGTGAGGACGTACCATACTGTATATATTACTAGTGCCGGGAACAGTGATAGCTTGTACCCGCTGATGCTTTCCTTTCCGGTTGTCTACGATAAACATGTCGGCATAAACTCGTTCAGGATAAGTCTTTGTACTCTTTTCTGAAGAAAGTGTAATCTGGAATGTTTTTCTACCATGAGCAGGAAGATCGGCAACAAAAGCCAGTTCGTCCATCTTACGGTCTCTGTTCAGATCGTCCAACTGGGAAGCTATTTCTTTGCTCCCTTCCATGACAATGGCAGATTTTACATTGAAACCAGTATGCAGTTCATGCAAATTGATGACAATCGGAGCATCCGTTTTTGCCTGATTCCAGTTGTTCTGCACTTCAACTGTGATGGTTTTCTCCTGTTTCTGCGCTTGGGCAGACAGACTGAAAGCTCCTAAAAAGAAAGTAATAATAAAAAGATTCTTCTTCATGTTTCTAAGGCTGAAATTATACGTCGTATTTCTCCTTGCAAAAATAGCAGAAAAAATAGCAGACTGTGTCTCTTTTGAGGAGATTATAGTCTGCTATTTGAGCTTTTTACTCTATATAATGATATTGTGGTTTTCTTTTCTTTCACCACAGAGGACACGGAGGACACAGAGGAATAAATATGCAGTAAATGGATTTTATTTTATTAAACAGAATCCTCTGTGTCCTCCGTGTCCTCTGTGGTGAACCTTATTTGAGACTTAAAATCTCCTCTTTTGCTCCTAATTCCTCATAAACCTTTCCGTCTATAGTCAGATTCTTGGCATTCTTAACATTTAATATGTTGTTGCCTTTAGAAGATTCTACATAAATATTTTCCAGAGTAACTCCGTCCACCTGGCTGATAACGACTCCATCCGTAGCTTCCGTCATCACAACGTTTTTAACGGTAATATTGCTGATGGGCATTTCCGGCAGTCCGTTGAAGAACATGGCACGTCCCGAACCTCTGCAAACAATATTGGAGATGTGAATATTGCGGAAAGCAGGTGTTTCTTCCGTCACCGGAGGAATGGCAGTCTTCATACGGTTCAACAGATCTTCTTCCGATTCTTCACCGGCACCTTTTCCACCGTAGAACAAGTCGAACAATAAAGGTTCATTCGGGATATTAATCATGTTGATATTGTTAATGTAGATGTTTTCTACCACACCGCCACGTCCGCGGGTACTCTTGAAACGCAAACCTACATCTGTACCCATAAAGGTGCAGTCCTCTACATAGATATTCTTCACACCGCCGGACATTTCACTACCTACCACGAATCCACCGTGTCCGTGCAATACTGTATTGTTTTTCACGATCACGTTCTGGCAAGGTTCTCCACGACGGCGTCCATCTTCGTCTTTACCGGATTTGATACAGATGGCATCATCTCCCGCATCAAACACACTATTGATAATCAGAGCGTTTTTACAGGATTCCAAGTCGATAGCATCACCGTTTTGAGAATACCAGGGGTTGATGACCATGATATTATTTACTGTGAAATCTTCGCATGACAAGGGGTGCAGACACCAGCTTGGTGAGTTTTTGAAAGTAACGCCTTCCAGCAGTACCTGTTTACTTTTGACGATACTCAACAGTACCGGACGCAACCACGGACGGATTTCTGCCCATTCTTCATCTGTGTTGATACCTTCGGGTACATTGAAGTCTTTGCAAGCCATTGCACCTTTCAGTGAGCCGGCAGTAGGATACCATATCTCTTGTTTCTCGTCGAGAACACCTCCTGAATTTACCAGCTTTTTCCATTGTGAAGCAGTCAGCTTTCCTTTTTTCACCGGACGCCAGCAGTCACCGTTTCCGTCAAATGTACCATGTCCGGTGATAGCGATATTTTCTGCATTGCGTGCTGAAATCGGCGATTGGCAACGACGAGTCTCGAGTCCTTCGAAAGAAGTGGCAATGATAGGATATGCCTCAAAATCACCGGTAAAAAGCACCAGCGCATTTTGTTCCGTATATAGGTTTACATTGCTCAACAACTCGATCGGACCAGTCAACCAGACACCTTCCGGGATAATCACTTTACCCCCTCCGCGTTGATTCACGTCTTTAATAGCATCGTTGATAGCTTTGGTATTCAGGAACAGACCGTCTCCTTTGGCTCCGAATTTCTCAATGTTTACTTCGTAAGCAGGAAAAACCGGTTGTTGTACTTTCGGCATTTCAAAAGGTAAATTCTGGTAAAGAGCGTCACTGATTGAGCTTTCTTTTACAGCAGTCTTGCTTTGTTTACATCCCGATGCAATAAACGGTAAACAGCATACGGCTATCCAGAAGAGTCTTTTTGTCAATGTGTTCATTTAGTAACTTAATTTCTATAGGGTTATACATCTATTGTTTTTCTTGAAAAAACCTCTTAATTATCGATTGCAAAGATAGGTGGGAAAGCTTAAGGCGATGTGGACTAATTGATAGATTACGTGTATTTTTTGTCATTTCTGTCTATTATTTGCACACTTCTCGTGTTTTTATGCAGAAAGTTCCTATCTTTGCACAAAATTTAACTATTAAAAGATATGAGTTACAACTTGTTGAAAGGAAAAAGAGGTGTTATCTTCGGTGCTTTGAACGATCAGTCTATTGCCTGGAAAGTGGCAGAGCGTGCCGTAGAAGAAGGTGCAACCATTACATTATCAAATACTCCGATGGCTATCCGTATGGGAGAAGTCGATGCTTTGGCCGAAAAATTAAATTGCCAGGTTGTTCCGGCAGACGCCACTAGCGTAGAAGATTTGGAGAATGTATTCAAGACCTCCATGGATATACTGGGTGGACAAATTGATTTTGTACTCCACTCTATCGGTATGTCTCCCAACGTGCGCAAGAAACGTACTTACGATGACCTTGACTATGGAATGTTGGATAAGACATTGGATATTTCAGCTGTTTCATTCCACAAAATGATTCAGTCGGCCAAGAAACTGAATGCTATTGCTGATTATGGTTCTATCGTTGCTTTGAGCTACGTAGCCGCACAGCGTACTTTCTATGGCTATAATGATATGGCAGATGCAAAGGCTTTGTTGGAGTCTATTGCTCGCAGCTTCGGTTACATTTACGGACGCGAACATAGCGTACGTGTGAACACGATTTCACAGTCGCCTACATTTACTACTGCCGGTTCGGGCGTGAAGGGTATGGACAAATTGTTCGACTTCTCCAACCGTATGTCTCCGCTCGGAAATGCAACGGCTGACGAATGTGCCGATTATTGCATCGTGATGTTCTCCGATCTTACCCGTAAGGTGACTATGCAGAACTTATTCCATGACGGTGGATTCTCCAGCGTAGGTATGAGTCTTCGTGCCATGGCTACTTACGAAAAAGGACTCGATGAGTACATGGACGAAAATGGTAACATCATTTACGGATAAAAGATTATGAAACTACGGATCTCTCTTCTTATTATATTAATGAGTATGCTTTTCACCTCCTGCGGGATAAGCACAGGAAAGGGTATGGAGCAGAAGGAAGAAGAGATTTCTGTTCTGAGATATGATAAGCTGTTGAGTGAATATGTTCGCTCCAACAGCTTTTCTGCCATGCAGAAGTTGACGATGGACTACCGTATGCCGACGAAGATCCTGATTGAGGATGTATTGTCTATCGGCACGGTGAAAGATGATACCATCTCGCAACGTCTGCAAAAATTCTATTCGGATACGACTTTGGTTCGTTTGCTTAGCGATGTAGAAGCAAAATATCCTAATCTGGATGAAGTGGAAAAAGGACTTAGCAAAGGATTTCGGAAACTGAAAAAGGAAGTGCCTGATACGAAAGTGCCGTTTATCTATTCGCAAGTATCCGCTTTCAACGAATCTATTATTTTGGTGGATTCTTTATTGGGAATCAGTCTTGATAAATATATGGGGGAAGATTATCCTCTTTATAAGCGTTTCTATTACGATTATCAGTGTCGCTCGATGCGTCCGGAACGGATTGTGCCGGATTGTTTTGTTTTTTATCTTTTGAGCCGCTACGGTATGAACTATCATGAAGGTACTTGTCTGATTGACTTGATGATGCATACGGGGAAGATCAATTACGTAGTGCAGAACTTATTGGGATATAGTGATATAGGTGAAGCAATGGGGTATTCCAAGGAGGAAAGCGACTGGTGCAAGGATAATGAAAAGGAGATATGGAATTATATCTGTACCAACGATCATCTGCATGCTCGTGACCCGATGGTGATTCGCTATTATATGAAGCCTGCTCCTGCTGTTGATATGTTGGGTGCTCAAGCTCCGGCATTGATAGGTACGTGGGTGGGAGCAAGAATCATTGCTTCTTACATGAAAAAGCATAAGGATATGAAGCTGAAAGATCTTCTGGAATTTACTGATTACCACGAAATGTTAAGTGAATCCAACTACCTGGCTTCCTGAATCGTTTCTCTTTCTTATTTCTCAATTTTTAATTTTCAATTCTCAATTTAATAAGTGGAAACTGCCCTTTATTTGTTGCCCGTGACTTTAGGCGATACATCGATTGAAAAGGTATTGCCTTCCTATAATAAGGAAATTATTTCCGGTATCCGGTATTTTATAGTCGAAGATGTTCGTTCTGCCCGTCGTTTCCTGAAAAAGGTGGACCGGGAGATTGATATTGATGCGTTGACATTTTATCCGTTGAACAAACATACTTCACCTGAAGATATTTCCGGTTATCTGCAACCTTTGGTAGGCGGAGCTTCAATGGGAGTTATCTCCGAAGCCGGTTGTCCGGCGGTAGCTGATCCGGGAGCGGATGTGGTTGCCATCGCACAACGTAAAAAACTGAAGGTCGTTCCTTTGGTCGGACCCTCTTCGATTATTCTTTCCGTGATGGCTTCGGGCTTTAACGGGCAGAGCTTTGCGTTTCATGGTTATCTGCCGATTGAACCGGGGGAACGTGCCAAGAAACTGAAAACATTGGAGCAGCGTGTGTATGCTGAAAATCAGACACAACTTTTCATTGAGACGCCTTACCGGAATCATAAGATGATAGAAGATATTTTATTAAACTGCCGTCCTCAAACAAAGCTTTGTATTGCTGCCGATATTACGTGTGAAGGAGAGTATATACAGACGCGTACAGTGAAGGACTGGAAGGGACATGTGCCTGAACTGTCTAAGATTCCCTGTATTTTTCTCTTATATAAATAACGCCTTTCAGGTGTTCATATTCATCTTCGAAACAGCTACTGAAGAAGCCTTTTCCCAAGTTTTCCTCTATCTGTTTGAAACTCCATAGCTTACTGTTTTTAAAGCGAGGGGTACAAAGGATGGAATCATCCTTGATATCAACGATGAATAAGTAGATAAGACGGTTGGTTACTTCATTTTCAAAGTGATAAACGATGTTGAATTCTGGTTTGATATCTTTCTCATGCGGGAAAGCATTGTTTATCAAACGAGTGGCACCTGCCTCCAAAGATTCTCCGTAACGGAGATAACATTCCATGGGAATATCCACTTTTCCTTTGTCCAAAATTGCTGTTGACGATCTGTCGCAAAGGAATAGCATTCCGTGAGTGGATATGGCAATTCTTATCACCGGATTGATGTATGCGTTCTTATAATTAACAGCCTCTATCGCAGGGGTCTTCCCGATTACGTCTCCTTTTGTATTCACAATAGGAACATATTCTGTGTGAGACATTAAGTGATTGAAGAAACGGATAGCGATCTGGTTGAACAGGATGCTCATGAGAAAGACCGTAGGAGGTAATACTTTATAGAGTACAAACAGACTTGTCTTACTAAGTGGGTCCTGCAAAATGACAGTGATGCTGATTATAATGAAATGCAGTATTCCAAAAATCAGGGCAATGCGGGCAGATACAACGGCGGCTTCTGCTCCCTGAGCATATAAACGTTTGTTGCAAGAACCTATCTGTTTTAAGAAGTGGTTGATAAACCTTTTCTTATGCATATAAAGACTTAGCATCGGAATGAGAATACTGACTTCCAGAGTCAGTGGTAGCGCACCGGGGGGAACATAATCACCGGGAATGAGAGCTGCTACGGATAATAGTGCCAACACTCCGGTCGCTATATAGAGGATAAAATTAGGAATTAACAATCCTTTACGTCGATAAGAAAGGTATATTCCTATAATACCTATACCTGTACCGATGTAAATAGCCGTGTCTTGCGTTATAAGTTCACACAACAAAATGGAAATAATAACGGGGATAAAACCCAGCGACATGTTAAATGCGGAAGAAAGTATTCCTTTATGGTCCATCTCTATATTTATGTTTATTTGTCGGTTCTATCTATAAAACAAATAGTGTATGTGTTTTGTTTTCTAACGAATATGTTTCTCTGCATGGTAGGAGGAACGAACAAGGGGAGCACTCTCTACGATGTTGAACCCTTTCTCTAAACCAACTGTTTTATATTTCGCGAATTGCACCGGAGTGATGTATGCCGCAACAGGATAATGCCGGTGACTCGGTTGCAGGTATTGACCTATGGTAAGGATCTGGCAACCGGTTGCTAACAGATCGTCCATCAATGTTTCGACTTCCTCCGGAGTTTCACCCAGTCCGACCATAATGCCGCTTTTAGATTTGACTCCCTTTTCGGAAATGTGCCTGATAACCTGTAAGCTTGTATCATAATTTGCTGCACTGCGCACTAGTGGACTAATGCGGCGCACAGTTTCCATATTGTGTGATATGATGTCGGGGCGGGCGTCAATTACTAAATCTACCAACTCCATTCTGCCTTGAAAATCCGGAATCAGTACTTCAATGGTTGTCTGTGGATTCAACCGTTTTATTTCCCGGATGGTACGTGCCCAATGTGCTGCTCCCAAATCAGGTAAATCATCCCGGTCTACAGAGGTGATGACGGCATGATCCAGTTTCATCAGTGCGATGGACTCTGCTACGTGCGTCGGTTCGTTTACATCTAACGGATGGGGACGTCCTGTCTGTGTGTTACAAAATTTACAGCTACGTGTGCAGATATCACCGCCAATCATGAAGGTGGCAGTTCCTTTTCCCCAGCATTCCCCCATATTAGGGCAACGCCCACTGCTGCATATAGTGTGCAAGCAGTGGGAGTCGACAATTCGCTTTGTTTCGGTGTATCGTTCGTTGGCACCGATATTAATTTTCAGCCATTCGGGCTTACGTACTCTATCCGTCATTATAAGTTGTTCAAGAAGAAGTTGGTTAACCGTGTGTACAAGTGTTGGCGGGTATTGCCACCATATATTCCATGATTACGATTCGTGTACACTTGCATATCAAATTGTTTTCCAAGCTGGACTAACTGTTCGGCATATTCTGCGCAGTTCTGGAAGTGAACATTGTCATCTGCCATACCATGTACCAGCAATAAATTTCCATGAAGTTTATCGGCACGGGTGAAGGCTGATGATTCCTTATATCCTTCCGCATTTTCTTTGGGAGTGCGCATGAAACGTTCGGTATAAATCGTATCATAGAAACGCCAGTCGGTCGGTGCGGCTACTGCTACTCCGGCTTTGAATACGGGAGTTCCTTCGCTCATGCTCATAAGAGTCATGTATCCGCCATAACTCCAACCCCAGATACCGATGCGGTTTTTGTCCACATACGCTTGTTTGCCTAGGTAAAGCGCTGTTTCCACCTGGTCTTTGGCTTCTTTGACTCCGATTTTCAAATAGGTACATTTCTCAAAAGCTTCTCCACGGCCTCCAGTGCCACGACCATCTACACATACCACGATATAACCGAGGCTTGCCATGTATGTCTCCCAGCTGATTCCCCAAGTATCCAATACCTGTTGGGAACCCGGGCCACTATATTGATACATCAGTACCGGATATTTTTTGGATGCGGAGAAATTAACCGGTTTCATCATCCAGCCGTTCAACTTCACGCCATCTGTAGTCTGGAAAGTAAAGAACTCTTTTTGTGGTACTGCATATCCGGACAATGTTTGTTTCAACGCATCATTTGTAATAAGCGTTTTGAGCGTTTTGCCCGAATTATCGTTCAAGGTAACTAACAAAGGAGTATCCAGGCTGGAGAACTTGTTCATATAATACTTCATCGATTTGCTGAAAAGCGGTGTATTGGTTCCTGCCTGTTGAGACAATTTGGTCTTTTTGCCTTTCTTGTCTGTTTTATAGACAGCCTTGCGCAGAGGACTCTCTTCGTTGCTGGTATAATAGAAAGAGCCGTCTTCTTCATCATATCCCAGGAAATCTTTCACTTCGAACTTACCATTAGTAACCTTTTTAATCAGGTTACCTCCCATGCTATACCAATAGAGATGACTGTAACCGTCACGTTCGCTAAGCAGGCTGAAATATTCCGGATAGAACTGAATGTTATCGAAAATATTCTCCTTTATGTAATAAGGAGATTCATCACGGAGTATTAGTTTGCAAAGTGTTGAACGAGGATCGGCAAAGTAGAGATCGAAACGGTCTTGATGACGGTTCAATGTCATGATAGCCAATTTGTTGGCATCCTTTGTGAAACGGATACGCGGAATGTATCCATCTGCATCCAGCGGGAGTTTCATCGTACGGGTGACATGTGACTTGATGTCATACGTGCGTACTTCTACTTTCGAATTCGGGTATCCGGCTTTCGGATACTTGTAGGTATATTCACCCGGATAATCTTTTAAAGCATCAATGTGGGGTGCTTGCCCGGCAAATACCGGAAAAGAATAGGAGGGAACTTCTGACTCATCGAAGCGGATGAAAGCGATCAGTGTATTGTCAGCGCTGAATTCCAAAGCACGGTCGAAACCGAACTCTTCTTCATACACCCAGTCGGGGATGCCGTTGATTACAGAGTTCTGTTTGCCATCCTCCGTGATTTGGCTTTCACTGTTGCCATAAAGCAGCTTAACAAGAAATATGTTATTGTTGCGGACAAAAGCAATCATTGTACCGTCTGGAGAAAAGACGGGGACCTGTTGAGGTCCACCGTCAGACAGCCGTTCAATAATGTTGTTTGTCGTAACGCCCTTATCATTTCGTTTCAAAGGGTAAATGTAATGTACAGCTGTGTATGAATGCCTATATATAGGTGTCGTTTTAGTAGCAATCAGCAATTTCTGACCGTCGGGCGAGAACTGGTAACTGTCGAAGTTCTTGAAGTCACATTCGCGTGTAGTGCTTACATCGAAAATCACTTCTACTTTCTCGCCTGTTTTGAAAGAGTATTTAATGATTTGCGTGCCGTCGGCGTTCATCTGCGTGTAGTGTTCGCCATCAGGCATGGGGATTACTCCCTGGATATTTTCCGGGCGGAAACGTCCGGAGGTGATATCTTTTAAATCGAGTGCCTTTTGTCCTTGTGCCATTCCGGTCAGACAGAGAAGGCAGAGTAATAAAGTGATGCTGATCTTTTTCATCTGCTTTTATAATCGGTTTTGGTTTTAATTCGTACTTGCAAAAGTAACAATAAACTTAGATTCAACAAAGCCTGACCGATTTTTATATAGATTTGATAAGGATTATTGGGTGAGATTCAATATCTTTGTGAAAAGGACTTTAAACATTACCACTATGAATTCAAAAAGAAAAGACTTGCAATATGCTTCTGTCTTCTTATTGGCCGTAGCATTGACATTCCTGTTAGGGAAGGGGGATAATCTGTGGTTGGTATCGTGGGGTGACTTGATACCGAGTTTGTTTGTGCTGTTCATAGCAGGTGATTGTTTGCATAGTTCCTTGCTCCGTATCAAACGCGGCGAAGAGGATGGAGGAGCCCGATGGAGTACTTGTTTCACTTTTCTGGTATTCAGTATTGTTTTTATGGGCGACTTATTCTATATCGGCAACTTTATTGTGAATAAACTGTGGGGCTAAAGGATTAGTAGAAATTCTGTTTCACAGGTATTTAATAGTAAGATTTTCTTCTTAACTATAGCTTTTAGTTTACTTTAACTAGATAAATTAGTTTATGAACTAAAACTTTTCGTTATTTGCAGCAAACAAAGTTGCAGATATGAAAGGATTAACAGCAAAAGAAGAAGAAATCATGGGCTTTTTCTGGGAAAAAGGCCCCTTGTTTGTGAAAGAAATGTTGGCTTTCTATGAAGAGCCCAAGCCTCATTTTAATACATTATCTACGATTGTGCGTGGGCTGGAAGAAAAAGGTTTTTTAGCTCACTATACTTTTGGGAATACTTATCAATACTATCCCGTAGTCAGTGAAGAGGATTTTCGTAAAGGAACGTTGCGGAATGTGATTAGCAAGTATTTTAATAATTCTTATCTGAATGCTGTTTCTTCTTTGGTTAAAGAGGAAGATATTTCGTTGGATGAATTGAAACAACTCATTCACGAAGTGGAACAGGCTGATAAGAAACACTAATCTTTTTAACGAAAATCTATGCTATGGGAGTTTTCTTCATCTATATATTAAAATCGTCAGTTTGTCTTGTTTTGTTTTACCTGTTTTTCAGGTTATTACTTAGCAAGGAAACTTTTCATCGTTTCAATCGAATGGCTTTATTGGGAGTGTTGTTCTTTTCATTACTCATTCCTTGTATCGAAGTAACTACCCGGCATCAGGTTGAGGTGCAACAGGCTATGCTTTCCATCGAGCAGTTGCTACTGATGGCAGAGTTGGAAGCTACCCCTGTTGATGCTGATGTAGTGCAGGAGACGTCGGCTATATCTTGGGTACAGGTGGTTCTGCTGGTTTATTTGGCGGGTATTCTGTTTCTTGCCTGTCGCAATATCTATTCTTTGATTTGTCTCTTCCGGTTAATACATTCCGGTAAACATGAGAAGTTGGAAAAGGGGGGTACACTTGTGGTGCACAATCAGGAGATAGCTCCGTTCAGTTGGATGAAGTATATTGTCATCAGCCGGAAAGACCTGAAGGAAAACGGGAGGGAAATCCTTATTCATGAAATGGCTCATATTAACCATCGTCATTCAGTTGACTTATTGGTGGCGGATATTTGCATCTTTTTCCAATGGTTCAACCCTGGTGCGTGGTTGTTGAAACAGGAGTTGCAGAATATTCATGAGTACGAAGCGGATGAGACTGTAATCAATGAGGGTGTAAACGCGAAGGAATATCAACTATTATTAATAAAAAAAGCTGTTGGCACAAGGCTCTACTCTATGGCCAACAGCTTTAATCACAGTAAACTTAAAAAACGTATCACTATGATGTTAAAAGAAAAATCGAATCCGTGGGCACGGTTGAAGTATTTGTATGTACTTCCGTTGGCAGCTATTGCAGTAACCGCTTTTGCCCGTCCTGAAATCTCTGAAACAATGGAAGAGATTTCTGTCGCCAAAGTTAATGATTTGGCAGCAATTGTAGAAAAAAAGAGTGAAGAAAATGTTGTTAAGGAACCGGCTGATACTGCTAAAAATAAGGTGATAGTGGTAGGGTATCGTGCAGAAAAGAAAGATTCTGTCTTAACATCCGGAGAAAAGGAGGTGGCTGTTTCGGTGCGGGGAATTTCAGGTGAAGAAAAACCTTTAGTTATTATTAATGGGAAGGAGTCAGACTATGAAGTGGTAAATGCCTTGAATCCGGAACGTATTGAGAGTATCTCTGTTATAGGTGCTGAAAAGGCTATCAAGATTTATGGAGAAAAAGCCAAGGATGGATTGATGAATATAAAGCTATATTCGGAAAAGAAGTTTAAACCGAAAAAGATAGAAATAGGAAGTCTTAATAAAACAAGGTTAGACGCATTGAATAGTGGGGCTAAGAATTGGGGTGTTACGTTTCATTCTGCTACTGGAGGGAAGCCTTTGATTATTATTGATGGCAAAGAGGCTTCTGGTGATGATCCTTTGGCAAATATATCTCCTGATCGTATTAGAAGTATATCTGTATTGAAAGATAAGAATGCTTTGGCGGCTTATGGTGATAAGGGGAAGAATGGAGTGATTGAAGTGAATCTTTTAGTAAAAGAGGAATATCAAGTCCGTCAGATTCCTATTCGTACTGTGAATGATACAGTAACTTCCACAATAAAAACAACCGTATCCGAAGAATAGCAGTGGATTTTCAAATACTCTCTATTTTCAAATACGGTCAAAATACATTATGATAAAAATTGACGGAGGTACGCCAGTATCTCCGTTTCTTGTTCCGGATGGAACCATTGTATTTCTTCATCTCTTTTGAACCAAGTCATCTGTTTACGCGAATAAATGCGGGAGTTTTGCTTGATTTTATCTATGGCAAAGGGGAGTTCCCATTCTCCATCCAGATACTTGAACAGTTCTTTATAACCTACTGTGTTGAGCGAATTGAGGTGGCGATAGGGAAGTACCGAGCGTACTTCTTCCAGTAATCCTTCCTCCATCATCTGATCTACCCGATGGTTAATACGGTCATACAACTCTTCCCGGTCGCGAGTCAGACCGATTTTTAGAATACGGAAAGGACGTTGCTTTTTTTGTTGGGTGCGAAAAGAAGTATAAGTGCGTCCGGTCATATAGCAAATTTCCAATGCATGAATTACACGTTTGGGATTCTTCAGATCCACTATCCGATAATATTCCGGATCTAGCAGGCGAAGTTCTGCACAGAGTTGTTCAAGTCCTTCCTCCTCATATTTCTGTAGCATGAGTTGACGGGTTTCCGCATCAACGGTAGGAATATCGTCGATACCTTTACAGATAGCGTCTACATACATCATTGAGCCACCTGTGAGAATCACAACTTCATGTTGCGTAAATAATTTTTCCAGAATTTCCAATGCTTCTATTTCATATTGGGCGGCGCTGTAATAGTCTGTAAGGTGGAGTGTACCAACCAATTGATGAGGGACACGTTTAAGTTGATCGGGAGTAGGAGCTGCCGTGCCTATTTTTAATTCGGCATAAAGCTGTCTCGAATCGGCAGATACAATACTTGTCTGAAAAGTTTCTGCTAAGCGCAGGCTCAATTCCGTTTTCCCTACACCTGTAGGACCTATTAGAACAATGAGAGTAGGCATTGGGCTTTAAGTATTAAGTATTATGTATCAAGTATTAAGTATTAAGATGTGTGGGGAACTAAAAAATATTAGGTATTAACTGCCTGGCGCTGCATAGCAATTAATACCTAATACCTAGTACTTAATACTTAGAATTTTTCTTCTTCGTATGGAGTACTTGCGTCACCGCCTATGTCGAATCCTTCCTGATCGAAGTCTTCCATGTCGAAATCTTGGTCACCATAGAAGTTTTCATCCAGATCAAGAGAACCGCTGGCAGCGGCCATTTCTTCAAAATCTACCGTTTGTTTAGGGGCATCTCCTGATTTCTTGGTACATTTGGCACCATTCATATCTTTTCCGGTGATAATTTCGGATAGTTCGATGAAGAAACAACGTTCTGTTATGTAATCGAATACATATAGCAGTTTCTGTTTTTCATCTTCCACCAGTTCACTGATAACAGTGTCTTTCATTACCCAGCTATCCATTTCCGGATTGTCGTCCATTTCTTCCAAGGTTACTTCTTTTCCTTTTTCCCAATCGTCATCGCAGATAAAGAAAGAAGTCATCTGGTCGTTTGTGTACCCTACTGATTTCAGTATTGCTTCATGGAAGTCATAAAAAGTAGCTTCCGGATCAATTTGTATTTCTCTGACAAAATCGTCAACTTCATCAGATATGATAGTAAATCTGTATATCATAATATGACTATTTTGAACTGTTTATTTAATGATACCACGTTCTGAATTACGGATGAAATCAATAATATAGTCAATTTCCGGACTTTTTTCAAATTCATCTTCTATTTTCTTCAATGCTTCTGTCGTGTTCAAACCACTTTGATAAATGATACGATATGCATTGTGAATACTTTCGATCACTTCATTGGCAAAACCACGACGGCGCAGACCGATGATATTGATTCCACTGAAGGCAATCGGTTCACGTCCTGCGATGATGTAAGGAGGAATATCTTTACTGAAGCGGCAGCCGCCCTGAATCATTACATGACTCCCTACATGACAGAATTGGTGCATCAATACATTAGCACTGACAATCGCATTATCATCAATGATGATTTCACCTGCCATCTTGGTAGAGTTACCGATGATACATCCGTTACCAACCAATGCGTCGTGTGCTACGTGTACACCCTCCATCAGTAGATTGTTATTTCCTACAATCGTGCGCCCTTTAGCTGCTGTACCACGGTTGATTGTTACATTTTCACGAATCAGATTATTATCCCCGATTTCGGCTGTCGATTCTTCACCGCGAAACTTAAGGTCCTGCGGAACGGCTCCGATAACAGCACCCGGAAAAATAGTGTTTCCGTTACCAATACGTGAACCATATAAAATAT
The DNA here is from genome assembly GCF_024788145.1 of Bacteroides sp. BFG-606. Lineage (NCBI taxonomy): Bacteria > Pseudomonadati > Bacteroidota > Bacteroidia > Bacteroidales > Bacteroidaceae > Bacteroides > Bacteroides sp. BFG-606. The sequence continues at coordinate 2,813,715 of NZ_JANUIL010000001.1, forward strand.
TGGCGTTAGCCATAATTTTATTGTTGTCGCCGATAACTACGTTCTTATCTATAAATACAAAAGGCGCAATTTCTACATTTTCCCCGATTTTAGCTTCGGGATGAATATACGCTAAAGGACTTATCATGCTTTTAATATATCAATTATTACTTATTTTTCACTATTTGTGCCATGAACTCTGCTTCGCAAACAACTTTCTCGCCAACAAATGCATATCCTTTCATAGTAGAAATGCCGCGGCGGATAGGTGCCAGCATTTCTACACGGAAGATAATAGTATCTCCCGGCACTACTTTCTGGCGAAATTTCACTCCATCTATTTTCATGAAATAGGTAGAATAACGTTCGGGTTCGTCTACTGAATTCAAGACAAGTAAACCACCGACTTGTGCCATTGCTTCTACTTGAAGTACTCCCGGCATCACAGGTTCTTGTGGGAAATGTCCCTGAAAGAAAGGTTCGTTAGCCGTGATATTTTTGATACCTACAATGTAGTTAGCACCAATCTCAATCACTTTGTCAACCAGTTGGAAAGGATAGCGGTGCGGCAATAATTCGCGGATACGGTTTACATCCATTACCGGCTCACGACTACAGTCGTAACTTGGCGCCTGTATCTCGTGCAAACGGATTTCTTTCCGCATCTGGCGTGCAAACTTATTATTGATAGTATGTCCGGGACGGGTAGCAATGATACGACCTTTAATCGGTTTACCAATTAAAGCAAGGTCACCGATCACATCCAACAACTTGTGGCGGGCACATTCATTGGGCCAAACCAACGGCTTGTGGTTGATATAGCCTAATTGTTCAGCGTCCATGTGAGGTACTCCCATCACATCTGCCAACTTGTCGAAACTTTCCTGTGACATCTTACGCTCGTAGATTACGATTGCATTGTCCAGGTCACCCCCTTTAATCAATCCGGCGGAAAGCAGCGGTTCTATTTCGCGAACAAAGACGAAAGTACGGCTGGCAGCCACTTCGTCTTTGAAATTATGCATATCTTCGAGTGTAGCAAACTGATTCGGAATAATGGTTGAATCGTAAGAAACCAGTACATTCAGACTGAAATTCTCGTCAGGAAGTACAATGATAGAAGAGCCTGTCGTTTCATCCCGGAACTCAATTTTAGACTTGATAATATAAAAGTCTTTGACGGCATTTTGTTCTACGGTTCCTACACGTTCTATTTCTTGTACATAATATTGTGCACTACCATCTAAAATAGGAAATTCCGGTCCGTTAACCTGGATGAGGCAGTTATCAATGCCCAGTGCGTAGAGGGCTGCCATACCATGTTCAACGGTGCTTACTTTGACTCCATTCTTCGACAATACAGTACCACGAGTGGTTTCTGTCACATTGTCGGCTACTGCATCGATAGTTGGTTGTCCTTCTACGTCAATGCGCTGGATCTTATATCCGTGATTGTCCGGAGCAGGATTAAATGTTACAGTGAGATCAAGTCCAGTGTGAAGACCTTTCCCGCTCAGTGAAAAGCTATCTTTCAGCGTTTTTTGTTTCAGCATTGGTTACTTATTTAATAGTTGTTTTAATTCTTCTACTTCTTTGCGCAGATTACGCAATTCTTTCTGCATATCCGGCAAGCTTCTTTGTGCGACGGATGCTTTAAAGTATTGCTTCAGTTCCATGGGAGGAGTTCCGATAAGTTGACTACCGGATTTGATGTCTCCGGGTACACCTGACTGTGCGCCTAAACCAACTTTGTCTCCTATCTTGGAATGTCCTGCAATACCTACCTGGCCTCCGATCATACACCATTCACCAATTTTGGTAGAACCGGCAATTCCGGCTTGTGCAGCCATTACGGTATGCGAACCTATTTCATCATTATGTGCTATTTGTATCAGATTGTCTAATTTGACACCACTATGCACTACCGTAGCTCCCATTGTAGCACGGTCTACACAAGTATTAGCACCTATATCTACTTTATCTTCCAGAATGACAATTCCGATTTGCGGAATCTTATCGTATCCGTTCGGAGTGGGAGCAAAGCCAAATCCGTCAGCTCCGATCACTGCACCCGAGTGCAGGATACATTCGTTACCTATGCGGCAATCATGATAAACATTTACATTGGAGTAAAGCAAGCAACTGTTGCCTATCTTCACGCCGTCTCCAACAAAAGTGTGTGGATAAATTTGGGTATTATCTCCGATCACGGTATTTTCACCGATATAGGCAAATGCACCGATGTATACGTTCTCACCAATTTTGGCGCTGGGTGCAACGAAAGCTAATGAATCTATACCTTGTTTCTTAGGCTTGCTCATCTCATAAAGATTGAGCAATTTAGCCAGACTTTCATATGCATTGTCTACCTTAATCAGAGTAGCTTTTATTTCGTGCTCGGGAGTGAAGTCCTTGTTAACCAGGACAATGCTTGATTGTGTCTCGTAGATGTAAGGTGTATATTTGGGATTTGACAGGAAAGAAATTGCTCCGGGCATTCCCTCTTCAATTTTAGCGAATGTGTGTACCGTAGCGTTTTCGTCTCCAATGATTTCCCCTTGGATAAATGCTGCAATTTGCTTAGCCGAGAACTCCATGTCTTTAATTTAAAATTTAATTAGTTCACAAATAACGGATTTTTTTTTCAGATTTCCGTGTTATTGCATGAATATTTTATACTTATCTGTGTAATCTCTGATAGCAGAGATAGTATTTCTTTACCTTTTTGGACAATAATGAGATGTTCAGCATGTCCGATGCTTCGGCAATATTTTTGATAGTGCCGTCTTTGTAGATAATGTCAATACTGTCATCTGCCGGGTCATACATATTCTTTTCGATGCTGGGGGTAGAGACAAAATAGTTCGCTTCGGAAAGGGTTATACCTAATTGCTGGCTGATGTGCAAAGTTAATTCTTTTTTTCTGTCCTCACTAATCGGTTCCGATGAAATTTCTACTTTAAAGATATTTCGGTTTATCATTCCCATGCTTAAAGTAGAAAGAACCTTGTCTGCATGGGTACTCCAGACTTTCAAGGCTGTCCATATATCATTGTCGTCCAGTTGAATAAAATTCTCCAGACAGTCGGGGTTGTTATAGAACTCCGTAGGATTGATATCATTGTAAAGGAAAAAACGCAATGCGGGTGATGCGAACAGTTCCACTCCTTGTGATGCCAGTTCTTTAGCACGTAATAGGGTACTGATAAGCATTTTTTCGTATGCGACGGACGTCTTATGCAGATATACTTGCCAGTACATCAGGCGACGTGCCGTAAGGAAATTCTCGATAGAGTAGATTCCTTTGGATTCGACAACCAGGCGGTCGTCCGCTACATCAAGCATTTTTATAATCCGTGCGGAACCGATATTTCCTTCTGTCACACCTGTGTAAAAGCTGTCGCGGCGAAGATAATCCAATCTGTCCATATCCAGCTGACCGCTTACAAGTTGATGGAGAAAGCGTTTTGGATATTCGTCTTTGAAGATTTGAATGGCAAGACTAAGCTGACCACTCATCTCTTTGTTCATCCGTTCCATCAGCATGAGGGAAATCTCTTCGTGGGAGACCCCTTTTACTATAGTATCTTCCAGTACATGTGAGAAAGGCCCATGTCCTATATCATGTAACAGGATGGCGGCCTGTACAGCTTCCGCTTCCACTGTCAAAGATGAAATTACCTTTAGAAGCCAGTTGGCTGATAGCTTCACTCATCAAGTAAAAAGCACCTAAAGAGTGTTGGAAGCGGGTATGTTGTGCACCGGGGTATACAACAGATGATAATCCTACCTGCTTGATGCGGGTAAGACGCTGCAAAAGGGGATGCCGTACTATATCGTACAGTAACCCCTTTGGAATATTGATGAACCCGAATACGGGGTCGTTAATTATCTTTCTTTCGTAAGGCATTCGTTTTCTTTAGAGATCCTTTTTCTCTTTTCAGAGAATTGCTTTGAGTTGTTCAGCCATTTGCGCCTGTACTTCTTGTGCGGCGGTGCGGGCAGCTTCTGCAAACTTCTCTGTTTTATCTACGTAGATGATACCACGTGAGGAATTAACAATGATTCCGCATGTACTGTTCATTCCGTATTTACAAACTTCTTCGAGCGAGCCGCCTTGTGCTCCTACACCTGGTACGAGAAGGAAATGGTTCGGAACAATTTTACGAATATCTTCGAAAGCGCGTCCTTGAGTGGCACCTACCACATACATCATGCGGTCGTCACTAGCCCATTCTTGTGATTTACGTAATACTTTCTCGAACAGACGTTCGCCGTTTACATCTTCTGTTAGTTGGAAGTCATGCGAACCTTTGTTGGAAGTCAATGCCAACAGGATCACCCATTTACCTTCATAGGTAAGGAACGGAGTAACACTGTCTTCGCCCATATAAGGAGCTACCGTTACAGAGTCGATATTAAGCTCTTCAAAGAAGGTGCGGGCGTACATGGCAGAAGTATTTCCGATGTCACCACGCTTTGCGTCAGCGATGATGAATTGATCCGGATAGTTATCTTTGATGTATTTTACTGTCTTTTCAAATGCGATCCATCCTTTTACGCCCATGCTTTCATAGAAAGCCAGATTGGGTTTATAGGCGATGCACAAATCTGCTGTCGCGTCGATGATGGCTTTGTTGAATGCAAAGATCGGATCTTCTTCTTTCAACAGATGCTCCGGGATTTTCTTGATGTCAGTATCAAGTCCTACACAGAGGAATGATTTTTTGCGCTTTATGTTTTCAAATAATTGTTGCTTATCCATCTTGTTATTTACTATTATACAATTTACTATTGACTATTTCTAAGAAATCATTCTCAACGATCAACTCTTCATTTTTCTAAAGCTCGCTTTCTTTCAAGCGTTCCGCGTTTTCTGCTACGATCAGGTGGTCGATGCAGTCTTGAATATCCCCGTCCATGAATGCAGCAAGATTATAAATCGTGTAATTGATGCGATGGTCGGTGATTCGTCCCTGCGGATAGTTGTAGGTGCGGATTTTAGCAGAACGGTCTCCGGTCGATACCATTGTTTTACGTTTGGAGGCAATGTCATCGATGTATTTCTGATGTTCCTTGTCATAGATAAACGTACGGAGGCGGGCCAAAGCACGTTCCTTATTTTTCGGTTGGTCACGTGTTTCGGTACATTCAATGAGTATTTCTTCGGCAATACCTGTATTCGGGTTCTTCCAGATATAACGCAGACGTACTCCGGATTCTACCTTATTTACATTCTGTCCACCGGCACCACCACTTCGGAAAGTATCCCATTTGATTTCTCCTTCGTTGATGACTACATCGAATTCTTCAGCTTCGGGAAGTACCGCCACTGATGCGGCAGAAGTATGAACACGTCCTTGTGTTTCGGTAGCAGGAACACGCTGTACGCGGTGTACTCCCGATTCATATTTTAAAATTCCGTATACATTATCACCTGTGACACTACAAACAACTTCTTTGAATCCTCCTGCTGTCCCTTCATTTGCATTGGAGACTTCCATCTTCCAGCCTTTGGTTTCACAGAATTTGGCATACATACGAAAGAGGTCACCGGCAAAGATAGCTGCTTCATCACCTCCTGCACCACCACGGATTTCAAGAATTGCGTTCTTGCTGTCTTGCGGATCGGCAGGGACAAGCATCAGTTTGATTTCTTCTTCCAATACCGGAAGGCGCTCTTGACTATTGTCCATTTCTTCTTTTGCCATCTCGCGCATTTCGGTGTCCGATTCATTAGCAAGGATATTTTTAGCTTCTTCAATATTACCCAGTAATTGGATATATTCTTTCCTTGCTTTCATCAAGTCGTCTAATTCCTTATATTCTTTAGTCAACTTGACGTAACGTTTCTGATCGGCAATCACTGCCGGGTCTGTGATAAGGGTAGATATTTCTTCAAAACGGGCTACGAGTCCGTCTAATTTTTCTAATATGGTACTGTTATCTGCCATTCTTTAGTATCTAAATTCTCCGAATTCGCTCTTAATGATTAATTCTGTTTGCTCACATGCTTCAACACGTCCTACAATCTGTGCCGGAATACCGAATGACTCGGAAATAGCAATTACTTCTTCTGCATGTTCCGGTGACAAGTAGACTTCGAGGCGATGTCCCATATTGAATACCTTGTACATTTCTGCCCAGTCCGTACCGCTTTGTTCTTGAATAGTTTTGAATAAAGGAGGAACGGGGAAAAGATTATCTTTTACTACACGAACATTTTCAACAAAGTGTAAAACTTTGGTTTGTGCACCACCGGAACAGTGTACCATTCCATGGATTTCCGGGCGCAGTGCATCGAGTAATTTCTTCACTACCGGTGCGTATGTACGAGTAGGGGAGAGCACCAACTTACCTGCATCAATCGGAGAATCTTCTACACTGTCTGTCAGTTTTAACTTGCCGGAGTAAACTAATTCTTCGGGAACGGCAGCATCGTAGCTTTCCGGATATTTTTCAGCAAGATATTTTCCGAATACATCGTGACGGGCACTTGTCAAACCATTGCTGCCCATACCGCCATTGTATTCTTTTTCGTAAGTAGCTTGTCCGTAAGAAGCCAGACCGACGATCACGTCACCCGGACGAATATTGGCATTGTCGATAACGTCTGAACGTTTCATGCGACAAGTTACGGTAGAGTCAACGATGATTGTACGAACCAAGTCGCCGACATCAGCTGTTTCACCACCGGTTGCGTATACACCTACCCCCATTTCACGGAGTTCGGCCAGCAATTCATCTGTTCCATTGATGATGGCGGAAATTACTTCTCCGGGAATCAACAGTTTATTACGTCCAATGGTAGAAGAGACAAGAATATTGTCTACGGCACCTACACAAAGCAGGTCGTCGATATTCATAATCAATGCATCCTGTGCGATGCCTTTCCAAACGGACAAATCACCCGTTTCTTTCCAGTACATATAAGCAAGAGATGATTTGGTTCCGGCGCCATCGGCGTGCATAATGTTGCAATATTCCGGGTCACCTCCCAATATATCGGGAATAATTTTACAGAATGCTTTCGGAAAGATTCCTTTGTCGATGTTCTTGATGGCGTTGTGCACATCTTCTTTTGATGCGCTTACTCCACGCATCATGTATCGTTGATTACTCATGAGTTATAGAATTATATTGTATACGGCTGCAAAAGTACTGCTTTTTTTTGGTACAGCCAACTAGGTACTGGCAAATGTTAATCATTAACTATTTTACTTTAGAATATTCTCTTGAAAAGGAGAATAATAATAGAAAATTAAGAGTTAAAATCATAGTAATGAGAACTGTGATTTTAACTCTTAATATGTAAGGGCTTTATCTGATCTTTTTTAGAATTCTACTTTCGGAGCCTTCTCGCTTCCTTCTTCTGCTTCAAAATATGCTTTCTTATCAAAGCCGAACATTCCTGCAAAGATATTCTTAGGGAAACGGCGGATATTGGTGTTATAAGCCTGTGCAGCATCATTGAAATTTTTGCGTGCTACATTGATACGGTTTTCAGTTCCTTCCAGTTGAGCCTGTAATTCCAGGAAGTTTTGATTAGCTTTTAAGTCGGGATAATTCTCGGTAATAGCTAATAACTTGCCCAGTGCTGATGTTACAGCACCTTGCGCCTTTTGATATTGCGCCAGCTTTTCCGGTGTCAGATCGGCGGCGTCCACTTTAATTTGAGTTGCCTGGCTACGTGCGGCAACAACTCCCTCTAATGTTTCCTTTTCATGTGTTGCATATCCTTTCACGGTATTTACCAAATTAGGAATCAAGTCGGCACGGCGTTGGTATTGAGTTTCTACATTTGCCCATTGACCACTTACATTCTCGTCCATAGTTACCAGACCGTTATATACACTTACTGCCCATATGACAAGGATAGCCACAACGGCTAAGATGATAATAATTGACTTCTTCATGTTTCTTGTTTTTATTGAATTTGATAATCTGTTTTTTCTTATTTTCTTTAGAAACGTGAGCCGGCACCACCACCGCCTCCCATTCCTCCGCCGAAGCTGCCTCCACCGAAACCGCCTCCGCCTCCTAAACTACCTCCGCCAAAGCCGCCGATAAATGGACCGCCTCCGCCACCTCCCCGGTGATGGTAGTCGCTATCATAACTTTGTTGACGACGTATGATGGTATGTCCGCAGTTTCTACATGTATAGGTGACATCTTCAGTTTTCACTCCGTTAATCCGGGATACGACTGCACTTCCGGTTCTTTGCAATTGGTGTTTACCGCATTTCGGACAACGGCTTTGCCTGCGTGCAGAAAAGAAAGCAAGACCTCCACCGATGACAATAAAGCAAAGGATGGCAAGAACAAAATCAAAGGAGCCACCGTCATTCGAATCGGAGAGGGCATCGTTTTCCATGGAACCGTCAAGACGCTGGCAAGTTGCTTTAAGACCAGCCACCATTCCTGCATTCCAATTTCCGTCTTTCAGGTAAGGAATCATATATTTGGTTTGAATCCTTTTGCAGATCGCATCGGGGAGCACTCCTTCCAGTCCATAACCGGTATAAAACTGGATACAACGTTGATCTGTAACCAACAAAATGACCAATCCATTATTTTTGCCTTTCTTCCCAACACCCCATTGGTTGAGTAGCTGGTGGCAGAAGTTGAAACAATCTTCTTCTCCGATTGAAGGAACTACGGCAACTACTGTTTCAATTCCTGTTTGTTGTTCCAAGGCATAAAGCATGGAGTCTATACTGTCACAAGCTGCCTGTGAAAGTATGCCGGCCGGGTTGCAAACATATTGCATTTTGTTTTGCAGGTGAACTTTCGGTAGGTTGTCCACCGTGTATACTTTCTCTTGAGCTTGTAGTGGGAACAGAAGAATAGTTGCTAGTATAAAAGTCAATATTGATTTCATAACGAATATTTTATGTATGCAAATATAGAAACTTTTTCTGTTATGAATCTACAACTCGTTGTTATAATAGGTTTAATGAATGTATCGCCCGACGAATGCACGGACTCGGTCGGTGTACTCCTGTTTATTCTCTTTGTATGAAACAGCATGAGCCGCTCCCGGCACAATCCATAGTTCTTTGGGTTCCGGTTTGGCTTCGTAGAGCGAATATGCCATCCAGGTGGGTACATACGTATCTTTATCCCCGTGAATAAACAGCATCGGAAGTTGTGACTTAGCTACTTGTTTCAGTGAGGATGCCTCTTTGAAATTCCATCCATATTTCTTTTCGCAGAGCCAGCTTGTAGTATACATTAGTGGAAAAGGAGGAAGGTGGAAACTGGCTTTAAGTTCATGTGAGAATTCGTCCCATACGCTGGTGTAGCCGCAATCCTCAACAAAGCATTTAACAAATGGCTTCTGTTTCTCACCGGACACCATCATGGTTGTCGCACCTCCCATTGAAATGCCGTGTACAACCATTTGCGTACTGTCTCCGAAAATTTCATTGGCAATGTTCATCCATTGCAATACGTCCCAACGGTCTTTCCATCCCATCTGGATGGCCGGACCTTCACTTTCTCCCTGATGTTGCAGGTCGGGAAGTAATATGTTATATCCTAAATCTCGATTATATAGATAACCAATCATAAACATACGGATAGCATTATCTGTATATCCATGTACAATGACTGCTGTCTTACTGGTGGGCTGGGGAGCAGCAACATAATACGCATGAAGTTGTATTCCATGCGGATTGATGATGAAAGTGTCTTTCAGTGCGTCCACTTGTTTCAGGCTGTCCACCCATGGACGTAGGAAAGGGTAGTCTCTATACATGAAGGGATAAGAGTCGGCATCTTTAGACAAAATCTTGGCATTCGGAGTCAATGAAAAGTTTAACATATAAAAACTTCCTCCGATGGTGCAGCCGGTCAATGCCAGCATGATAATAATGATGCTATATACAACTTTTCTCCTCATAAAAATTCTTTCTAATCCTTATTTATGCCATATCTCCCATGCGGCAAATGCCTGGAGCAGCAACATTTCCAGACCGTTTTTAACGACAGCCCCTTGTGCTTCTCCTTTTTTCATGAACAGCGTAACATTAGGATTATATAACAAATCGTAGAGCAAATGGTTTGGAGTCAGTAGCTCATAAGGAATATTAGGACAGAAATCTACCTTGGGAAACATTCCTACGGGAGTACAGTTGACGATGATTGTATATTCTGCCATGATTTCGGGAGTCAGTTCCTCATAAGTCAGCATATCATCGGCTTTGTGGGTTCGTGATACGAATATACTTTCAATACCCAAGTTTTTCAGCCCATGGTAGACGGCTTTGGAAGCTCCGCCGGTACCCAGAATCAAAGCTTTTTGGTGGTGAGGCTGCAATAAAGGCTGAATGGATTGAGTGAATCCGATGATGTCGGAGTTGTAGCCAACCAGTTTGACTTTTCCTTTCTGCTGGCGGATGATTTTAATGACATTCACTGCACCTATCTTTGCGGTATCACGGTCGAGTTCATCCAAAAAAGGAATCACTTGTTCTTTGTAGGGGATAGTCACATTAAGCCCGCATAAATTGGGATTCTCTTCGATAACTTCCATGAAGTTATTAATGCTGGGAATTTCGAAATTCACATACTCTGCATTGATACCTTCGGATTTGAATTTCTCATTAAAGTATCCGATAGAAAATGAATGTCGCAGAGGGTAGCCGATTAAACCATATTTTTCCATAATGCAATCAGGATTAAATTAATCATTCATAATGATTTGGTGCTATTTTGTCGCGGTATAAAGAGTGCAAATGCCAAAAGTCAGCCGTTTGAAGTTGACTTCGCTAAATCCGGCTCGTGCGATGACTCCTTTCATAACTTCCCCTTGAGGAAATACTTTGATCGTGTCCGGCAGATAGTGGTAGGCACTGTTGTCTTTGGAGAGAAGCTTGCCCAATAATGGAATGACGACTTTAGAGTAGATGGAAAACAGTTGTTTCATCGGGAAACGGTCCGGAGTGGTTAGTTCCAGAATTACAAGATGGCCGCCCGGTTTCAGTACGCGGCACATTTCGGAGAGCCCTTTGTCGAGATCTTCGAAGTTGCGGATACCGAAAGCTACAGTGATAGCGTCAAAATTATTGTCGGCAAAAGAGAGTGAAGTACAGTCCTCTCGGGCAAAAGATATTTTATCCGACAGTCCTTCCTTTTTTACTTTTTCACGTCCCACATTCATCATACCTTCCGAGATGTCCGTGCCGATCAGTTCGGCAGGTTGCAGTTTGCGGCAGGCGAGGATAGCAAAATCCCCTGTGCCGGTCGCTACATCCATCATTCGCTGCGGTTGGAAAGGGCGTAACCAGGCAATAGCTTTTCTGCGCCAGCTGCGGTCGATACCTAAAGATAAGGTATGGTTCAACTTGTCGTAGGCATGTGCGATATTGTCGAACATACGTTCCACTTGCTCGGTCTTTTTCCCTTCTTCGTCGTAAGGCTTGATATGTTGTTGCGGGTAATCCATTTTTTAGTTGATAGTTGATAAATGATAGTTGATAGTTGAAGAAGATAGTTGATAAATGATAGTTGTAAGATGACAGAGTCAATAGTTATATGCGATAAGCTGCATATTAACTATCATTTATCATCTATCAACTATCATTTATTATCTGTCATTTATCGCTTATCAGCTATTCAAAAAAGTTTCGACGTTTTTGAATATACGTTCAGCGATATTGCTAGTATCTTCTTTCACAAATTTCTCACCGGTGATGTTTTCGAACAATTCGATGTAACGGTCACTGATGCTTTGTACGATAGCCGGAGTCATTTCCGGTACTTTCTGACCGTCTTTGCCCTGAAAACCGTTTTCCATCAACCATTCACGAACGAATTCTTTAGAAAGTTGTTTCTGCGGTTCGCCTTTTTCGAAACGTTCCTGATAACCTTCAGAGTAGAAATAGCGGCTTGAATCCGGAGTGTGGATTTCGTCCATCAGGTAGATAGTACCGTTGTGTTTACCGAATTCGTATTTTGTATCTACGAGGATTAGTCCGCGCTCTGCTGCGATTTCAGTACCACGTTTGAAAAGGGCTAATGTATATTTTTCGAGAATTTCATACTCTTCCGGAGTAGCCAGTCCTTGTTTCAGGATTTCCTCCTTAGAGATGTCTTCGTCGTGCAATCCCATTTCAGCTTTCGTAGTCGGAGTAATGATGGGTTCCGGGAATTTCTGGTTTTCGCGCATTCCGTCCGGCAACTTCACGCCACAAATTTCGCGTACACCGCTTTTGTAAGTACGCCATGCGCTTCCACACAGATAACCGCGTACAATCATTTCTACCGGAAAACCTTCACACAATACACCTACCGTTACCATTGGGTCCGGAGTAGCTATTTTCCAGTTCGGACAGATGTCAGTAGTGGCATCGAGGAATTTAGCTGCAATCTGGTTCAGCATTTGTCCTTTGTAAGGAATACCTTCAGGAAGTACTACGTCAAAGGCCGAAATACGGTCGGTTGCTACCATGACGAGTTTTTCGCCGTTGATGTTGTACACATCGCGCACTTTTCCGTGGTACACGCTTTTCTGTCCCGGAAAGTTGAAATCTGTTTTTGTTAATGCATTCATAATGATATATATTAAAATTATGCTTCTTTCTTTAATTTCACCACAGAGGACACGGAGTACACAGAGAATTTATTGAAATATCAGGATTAAATCCTCTGTGTACTCTGTGTCCTCTGTGGTGAACCATTACGTTCGGCTTTCGCTTCTTTGTCGAATTTTTCGTAAGCATCCACGATACGTTCCACCAGTTTATGGCGTACGATATCCTTTTTATTCAGTTCAACAAAACTGATACCTTTCACTCCCTTCAAGATGCGGAGAGCTTGCACCAATCCTGACGTTTGTGAAGCGGGAAGGTCAATCTGTGTCATGTCTCCCGTCACAATCATTTTGGTGTTCATACCCATGCGGGTGAGGAACATTTTGATTTGCTGTGTGGTGGTATTCTGGGCTTCATCCAAAATGACGACCGCATCATTCAGCGTGCGTCCGCGCATAAAGGCTAACGGGGCAATCTGGATAATGTTCAATTCCATGTATTCCTTTAACTTGGCAGCAGGTATCATATCTTGCAGGGCATCGTATAAAGGTTGCAGGTATGGGTCGATCTTATCTTTCATGTCGCCGGGCAGGAAACCGAGCTTTTCTCCGGCTTCTACGGCGGGGCGGCTAAGGATGATTTTTTTGATTTCTTTATTCTTCAATGCACGTACGGCGAGAGCGATAGCGGTGTATGTCTTTCCCGAACCTGCCGGACCGATGGCGAATACCATATCATTCTTGGCGAATCCTTCTACCAGTTTCAACTGGTTTTCGCTTCGGGGGATGATAGGTTTTCCCGTGACGCTGAACACAATCACGTTTCCTGTCTGTTCCGTTTGCGGCGCATTTCCTTTTATAATGTCAATGATAACTTCTTCTTTCAGTGAATTATATTGGGCGCAGTACTTTTCAAGTTTGGTGATATTTTCTTCGAAGGCACACATTTCTTCCTCGTCGCCCAGCACTTTGATGACATTGCCTCGGGCAACTATGCGTAGCTTTGGATATAAAGCTTTAATTAACTGTATGTTGGCGTTGTTTACGCCGTAAAAAATAACCGGATCAATATCCTCAAGAACAATCAGTTTCTCTATCATTCAATCGTATTAAAGAAAAATTTCTGCAAATTTAATGAAACGTTTTGGATTCTCTGATTGTTTAGAGGTGAATTTTACTGCAATTTACATTCATCTTCCGTTCATCGGGCAGTAATATGGAAACAACCTTGCTTCAGTTCGTATTTGATATAGCATTTTTCAGCTTGTCGTAGATCTCTTAAAACTTCGGATAGAACAAGCTTCAGTGTGTCGGCACTCACGTCCTGCATAGGGCGACCGTCTTTATCTTCCACTTTCTTAAAACGTTTCCAACTAACATCAAAAGTAGCCCCGAAACAATGTGCCGAGTTGGCGGAGGCATTTCCATTGCGACGGCGGAGACGTTTCACATCGTTTTCAGTACGTAGTACGGAGGTGATGATTACCTGATTGGGATTCAGACCTTTGGCAGCCAATGAATCGAGAAAGTTGGAGCCGATTGTATCGAGCAATGCGCTGGCACGTGGAACGAGGTAGGGAATGGAATGTGTCAATGAATCCACTGCATAAAATTCATTGTCAGTGATATGAGTCAACTTTTCTTTCATTGCTTCCGCTTCTTCTCGGTCTGCCAGCGGGCTGATACCTATCTTTTTAGCGACTTCCAGATGTGCATCGTTCAAATCAGGGAAAGAACGTTTGTAACTGACAACGCCACGAATGTTGTGCGGCTTGTTCAATTTCAGTGACATGTCTTTCTTTTTGCAGCTTGAAGTAAGCGTTGTAAGCCCAATGACAAGTAAAAATAGCGGTAATATACGAAGCTTGTAAGTAGTCATTTTGTATTTTTTTGCCCGCAAATATACGCTATTTTTTCATACGTTCTATGCTTTGCATTATTTTCCGCCTCATATCTTTTATGGGTCACTCTAAAATATTTTCCGGTATTTCCGGACGGGTATCAAGAGTGCCTATAATGGTATAATCCGTGTTATCTATTGTTGTCTTCAGCGATGGTATGATCAAATAGTCACTTCTAGTAGGAGCATTGTTAATAAGTTGCTCCCAATCTACCTTTAAATATCTTTGTATAAGATTGACAACAGCATTTGCGTTTGTAACTCCATCAAATAGTTCAAATCTTAATTTGTGAAGGGTGGGAGGGATTGATGCATCTGTGAAATTTCCTTGTTCATCGGACGCATAATTTAATGTTAAATAAGGTATGGCATGTGTAGGTGATGAGTTACCGGAGCCATTTTCTAATTTGACTGAAAAATCGTATGTTCCTTTGGCTATCGGAGTAGGGGATAGTTCGTGTTGAGCGTAAATATAACGGAAGAAATAACAGTCTTTTGCTTCATTGTTGATCAGATAGATCGCAGTACCATTGGAAAGTGCCGGATGATTGCTTTCTTTTATTGAATACGCCAGATATACGTCTGTAATTTTAATTTTTAAATCGACAGTTTCGTTGGTGATGTTGTCTTTTACGCTTACTTTTGTTTCTCCTTTCTTTTTAGGATAGATTTTTAAACTCCCCATTCCTATTGAACTGGACAAATCTACATCTATACTTAAAATTTCAGTTTTTTCGACAGTTACAGTGTAGTCTCTGTTGCCGCCTCTAATCATAATATTGGCTGCTCCTAGCAAGGGTCGTTCATAATATTCTTTTTCGAAAGATAAAGGATATATTCTTTTTTCATCGTCATTGCCACAACTAAAAAGGAAAATGGTACAAAGAAATGACAGTAGCGCTCCAAGTAAATGTTTTGTCTTCATGATTATTCTGTTTTATAGTTTAGCAGGAGAGATATAGTTGTATAAGTTCCTGTGTTGATGTTGGAGACAAATATATGGATTTAATCAATATAATTAATTAAATGTTATATTTATTTCCTGCCATCAAGCAATTTTCATACATTTGTGACTGCTTATCAAAAGAATAGGTTGTTTTCCCACTAAACATAACACACATGAAAACAGATTTCGATTACAATTCTATGCCCGTCAGCTTCGCTCATTGCTTGAATGGACATTGTTTGCGTGCAGACAAATGTCTGCGTCGACAAGTAACTCTCCGAATGCCGAAAGAACGGGCTGCTGTAACGGTTATCAATCCCGAACATATCGCTTCCGATGGCGGAGACTGCACTTACTTTATTGATGAAAAGCCTTTGCTTTTTGCACGGGGAATGAAACATATATTGGATCGTGTGCCCCTTGCTGATGCCAACATTATTAAACGGCAGATGATTTCCTATTTCGGCAAGACTGTTTATTACCGTTGCTGCAACAAAGAGCGATTGATAAAGCCGAAGGAGCAGGAATATATACAAGGACTTTTCCGCAAGAGGGGCGTTGCCGGATCACCTCAATTTGACGAATACATAGAATACTATGATCTAGGTTAAGGATATCTATTAGTTCCGATAGTCCCATATATTGTGGGAAAGTATTCTCATATATTGTGGGAATACTTTCCCACAAAATGGGGGAATCTTTTCCCTCCAGCTAGGGAATCTCTTCCCACAATATATGGGACAAAGGAAGTCTGTGATGAAAGTAAAAAGAAGGTATATACTTCCGTTTATTGAATATCAGTTTCGGTATGAGAAATGCATGATGATAAGTATGAGAAATACCGTTTATTTACGACTTTTCAGGCAAAATAATATGAGAAATACCTTATTGAAAAGTATTTCTCATATTATATATTGTTGATTAGTAGGTTATTAATCAAATATTATGAGAATATGAGAAATGAAATTGCCAAATCATTTCTAGTGTGGTTAGATCACTGTGTCTTTCAGCCATTTTCCGAAAAAACGGTCATAGACAATATAACCATCTGGTGTATTATATATCAGTTCTTTATTTAGTAAGGACTTCAGTGCCACGTTAACGCTGCTGGGCGTTTTTAGATGATGCCTTTTGATAAAGTCATTGGCATTTATACTTTTTATACAGCCTTCTGTGGCAATAGCTTTCAATAGATCCACTTGATTGTTGGTTAGTAGTGTCAGGTTACTTTGGTATATGGTTTCCTGTTCATCTAAAATGTCGTTTATACAGCTATCTACCAGTCGGTTATCAATAGGGTTGATTTTCTTCTCATACAATCGGTTGAGTATGCTTTGAATGTACCAGGTGTGTCCGTTTTCAAGTTGGTATAAGTAGGAGAATGTTTCTAACGGTAGCTCTCTTTTTTCTTTGGCAAAGAATGAGTGTGCGAATGAATAATAATTCTCCAATGGAATCTCCTTTAATACAATAATCTGGGTACTTTGATAAAAAGGTCGTTTTGCAGAACTGAACATTTCTTCCATTACATGTTTTTTACTTCCGGAAAAGATAAAGTGTACATTCGGCATGAATTGGATATGAGAACGGAGCAATGCTTCTACACCTTTTTCCGGATATTCTGTAATCTGTTGAAACTCATCAATGGCAAGGTAACAATGTTTTTTTGAAGCTGCCATATAGTCGAGCACTTCTTTTAGTGTCTGTTCGGCATGAGCAGGGGCAAAGTCCAGAGTTACGGTAGGCATACCGCTTCTTTCGTCAGTACTGATTATGGGGCGGCAAGATTTGAAGAAAGCGGTCATTTGCCTGAGTATATTTTGGGACAGGGTATCCAATTCTCCGAGAACATTTTGAGCAAGCAATTGTATGAATGCCTTTAAGTCGCGTGTGGGATAGATATCCATGTAGAAATAGGCGGTATTCGGATTCTTTTCCTGTTTCATCCGGTAGAATACATTTTTGATGAGTCCCGTCTTTCCCATACGCCGAGGAGATATTAATGTCAGATTCCGCCCGTTTTGTAACGCTGAAATCATTTTATCAGTTTCTTTTTCCCGGTCACAAAAGTATTCCGGACTGTTGTAACCGTACACAAGGAATGGATTATATGGTTTCATATCTTATTATATCTTTTATGTTACATATTTTATGTAATACAAAGAACGTAATAATTGGGGAATATTCAAAGACTTTTTTTGTTTATGTGTATATAAATAGTGCGCTGATGAAAGAACAATCATTTTCTTTCATCAGCGCACTATTATTTGTCGGAGCAGGATTATTTCTTATCCTTCTTCTCTTCAGCTTTCGTTGCAGGCTCTTCCTCCGTTTTACTGTCCGGATTGATAATGCCTTTCACTGTTTCACCGATAGGAAGCTTGTCCAATATACCAAGGCTCGGAGCTACTGTCTTTACTAATGTATTCAGGAAATTGCTTGTGCCACCGTTTCCTCCGTCGAATACCGTGATATTTCCTAAGTTCATGTGCTCGAATGCCTTTACCTGTTCGCCGGCGATTTCCTTCCATTGGTCTACCATCTTGTATTGGATAGCGATGGCCGGGTTCGATTCGGCTGCTCTTACCATTGCTTCGAAACCTTCCGCTTCAGCAAGTAATGAACGTTTCTTACCTTCCGCTTCTGCTTCCAGTTTCATCTGGATGGCTTTTGCTTCTGCTTCCGCTTGTGCCAAAGTAGCTTTTGCGCGTGCTTCTGCCTCACGAGTAATCTTTTCGGCAATGGCGTTAGCCTGTAGGATAGCTTCCTGTCTGGCGATTTCCGCAGGAACGATCTTTTCAGCTTTCAATGAAGATTCCACTTTACGTGCTTTGGCTTCTTCTACCTCCTTCTGGGCAATTTCACGTGCAGTTTGTACGGCAGCTTCCGATCTGGCGGCAGCTTCACCGGCTTGCTTGTCGGCATTAGCTTGCGTCACGGCCAGTTCTGAATTTGACAGAGCCACCTCTTTCTGTGCGTCATTTCGTCCGATGGCAGCTTTCTTGGCAGCTTCCGCCTGCTTGATTTCCATATCCGAGTTAAGTTCGGCAACACGGCTTTCCTTTTCGGTATTCGCCTGTTCGATACGGATGTTCTTTTCAGCTTCAGCTTTTGCTACTTGTGATTCTTTTTCCGCATTGGCGATGGCTACTTGAGAAATTCTGTCCTTATCTGCATTGGCAACCGAGATTTCCTGTTGTTTCTTCGTTTCTGCGATGGCGATATCTTGATCTTTACGCGTTTCTGCAACTTTGGTTTCGCGTTCCTTAATCTGATTGGCAATTTTGATAGCACCCAGCTTTTCCTGTTCTTCGATGTTAGCTTGTGCTTCGTTCAGAGCCTTACTTTCAGCTTCCTTACCTAAGTTGACAATGTAGTTGGCAGCATCGCGAATGTCACTGATATTGATGTTCATCAGGTACAAACCGAACTTGCGAAGTTCAGTATCGATGTTGTCTTTTACTTTAGCCAGAAACTTATCGCGGTCTGAATTTAATTCTTCGATAGTCATATCGGCGATCACCATACGCATCTGACCATATACGACATCGGTAATTAAATTCTGTTTGTCGTCCATCGTCAAACCCAGCATACGTTCAGCAGCATTTTGCATTACTTCGGGATCAGTGCTGATAGCTACAGTAATGGTAGTCGGCACGTCCACACGGATATTCTGAGCAGACAGTGCACCCGTCAGTTTGCATTCAATCTGCATGGGTTTCATGGAAAGGAATTCATATCCCTGGATAATCGGCCATACGAAAGCTGCACCACCGTGATATAGCTTCGCTGACTTCTTATCTCCTCCTGTTTTACCATATACAACGAGGACTTCATCACTCTTACATTTGCGGTAACGAGAAAGGATACCAATAAAAGTGAGTAGGATGACTGCCACTAATATAGCAGCCATAATCAACATTTCTTGTGTCATAGAATTGTGTATTTGAATAGTTATTGAATGAATAGCGTTCCGTCTTTATAACGGGTGATGATTGTTCTGTCACCCGTCTGATATGCTTTTCCGGATTCGGAGATGACGTCTACTTCGCGCATTGCTCCGTCCCGGCTTGTCTGTACTGTATATTTGCTGTCACTTTGCTTGAAGTAGATGGTACATTCCCGTCCTACAAGTTGATCTGTCTGTTCAGAATGATTCACTTGTTGCAGTTGATAAGCTTTCTTATAGAGAAACCACACAGCCAGAACAAAGAAAAGACCCACCAGAATACCGATGACATAACTTTGAATTTCAGTGTTTCCCGCTAAATACATGTACCAACCGAATCCGATTCCAAAATGAGTTAGTCCTTTAAAAGAAACTACGCTGCTGATGTCAGCATCCACGTCTACATCGGCATCTATGTCTCCGAAAAAGATGGATAGAACGAATTGGATTACAAATATTCCTGTTGTCACAAGGGCAATAATAAGGAAAATGGTACTACTCATAATTGTGAGGTATTAGTGAATCATGATTATTTTGTTCTCCAAATATACAGGTTTATGCGAATTATACAAAGATAAATGAGATAAAATGACTACTTTTGCGCGCGAAAACCCTAAAAGAGAGGAATTAGCGTGCAAAGGTATTTTATTTATTTGGCTTATGACGGAACCAACTATCACGGTTGGCAGATTCAACCGAATGGGATTAGTGTGCAGGAATGTCTGATGAAAGCATTGTCTACCTTTCTGCGTCGCGAAATTGAAGTAATAGGAGCAGGCCGGACGGATGCGGGAGTGCATGCCTCTCTGATGGTTGCTCATTTTGATTCCGATGAACCGTTGGATACTACTTCTGTTACTGATAAATTAAATCGTCTGCTGCCTCCCGATATTTCCATTTATCGTGTTTGCCGGGTTCGGCCGGATGCCCATGCCCGCTTTGATGCGACTGCGCGAACTTATAAATATTATGTGACGACATCGAAATATCCTTTTAACAGGCAATATCGCTGGCGGCTTTATAACCAGTTGAATTATGAACGCATGAACGAAGCTGCACGTATCCTTTTCGAGTACAACGATTTTACGAGTTTCAGTAAACTTCATACGGATGTAAAGACCAATATTTGTCATATCACCCATGCCGAATGGACGCAAGAAGAAGATGCTACCTGGGTATTTACGATTCGTGCCGACCGTTTTCTGCGGAATATGGTGCGAGCCATCGTAGGCACACTCATTGAAGTGGGACGCGGGAAACTGACTGTTGAAGGTTTCCGGCGGATTATAGAACAGCAGGACCGTTGCAAAGCCGGGACATCTGCTCCGGGGCAAGCCCTGTTTTTAGTCAATGTGGAGTATCCGGAAAATATATTTGAATCTACCTGACCAATAGCATCTTATCATTTAGGAAATTTCAATCGTAAATAGTAAATCGTCAAATCGTAAATCATCTTATGTGGTTATTATTAGCATTCCTATCGGCTACTTTGCTGGGCTTTTATGATGTATTCAAGAAGAAATCGTTGAAAGATAATGCAGTACTTCCTGTCTTGTTTCTAAATACATTTTTTTCCAGTCTCATCTTTCTACCGTTTATCCTGATATCCGTTTATCAACCGGATTTGTTGGGAGGAACGATATTCAATGTTCCCGTTGCTGGTTGGGAACAGCATAAATATATTATCATCAAGTCGTTCATCGTATTGTCTTCGTGGATATTCGGATATTTCGGAATGAAGCATTTACCCATAACCATTGTGGGACCTATCAATGCCACCCGTCCGGTGATGGTGCTCGTGGGAGCTATGCTGGTATTTGGTGAACGATTGAATCTCTATCAATGGATTGGCGTGATGCTGGCCATTGCCTCTTTCTTTATGTTGAGCCGTTCGGGAAAGAAAGAAGGAATTGATTTTAAGCATAACAAATGGATCTTTTTTATTGTACTGGCTGCCATTACAGGTGCTATCAGCGGTTTGTATGATAAATATCTGATGAAGTCTCTGAATCCGATGCTGGTGCAATCTTGGTATAATGTTTATCAGGTGTTTATCATGTGTCCTATCCTGCTGTTGCTTTGGTGGCCTAAAAGAAAGTCCACTACTCCGTTCCGCTGGGATTGGACGATTATCCTGATTTCCATTTTCCTTTCTGCTGCCGATTTTGTTTACTTTTACGCATTAAGTTACGACGATTCGATGATTTCTATCGTTTCGATGGTGCGTCGGGGAAGTGTGGTTGTTTCTTTCACTTTCGGTGCGCTTTTCTTCCGTGAAAAGAATTTAAAAAGCAAAGCGATTGACCTTATACTGGTGTTAATCGGAATGATATTCTTATATTTGGGGTCTAAAAGTTAAAACAGTAACACAAGACTGTTTGTCATAGGTTAAATAAGACAGATATGAAAATAAATAAACTTGTTATCACTATATTCTTCTCTGCTGTCGGACTTTTTGTTTCGACTGCTCTTCAGGCGCAAGAAGCCAAAACTTTGTTTGTGAATATGCCGGATTCTTTAAGTCCCTTGCTTACAAAAGTGAATCGTGAAGATTGTATAGACTTTCTGGAAAGTAAGATGAAAGCGCAAGTGGAAAACCGTTTCGGCAAGAAGTCGGAGATGACTGATCTTGGTAAAGACTATATCCGTATGCAAATGTCAGCTCAATCTACCTGGCAGATGAAAGTGTTGGCACTAAATGATTCAACGAACGTAATCTGTACAGTCTCTACTGTTTGTGCTCCTGCTTGTGATAGCAGCATCCGTTTCTATACGGACGACTGGAAACCGCTTACTACATCTCTCTTTATTACCTTGCCCTTGATGGATGATTTTCTGAATGCTCCTGATTCAATAGGAGTTTATAAGTTTGATGAAGCACGTCGTTCGGCAGATATGCTATTGATGAAAGCCGATTTTAATAAAGAAAATACGGAACTGACACTTACGTTAACAACCCCCGACTATATGTCAAAAGAAACAGCAGAGAAACTGAAACCGTTTCTCCGCCGCCCTGTAGTCTACCATTGGAAAAATGGAGCATTTGTTAAATTGAGAATTGAGAATTGAGAATTAAAAATTGAGAAATAAGCTGCGCTGTGGCTATCTCTGGATATTCTCAAAATAAAAAAATATAAGGCAACTAATTCTTTACGAGTTAGTTGCCTTTTTGATATTTTTAATCAGCGGGATTATTGAATAATCCCTATTTCTCAATTTTTAATTCTCAATTTAACAAGCATTCGTTGATGAACGCTGTCATTTCCGGTGTGTTTGCTTCCACACTTTGAAGTAATTTGAATTGTGCTTTGGTGCGAACGAGGTTGTGTTCCGGATATTTGATTTTATAATAAGTATCTCCGTTGATATAATCTGCCAGGAATCGTACGCACTGCATGTATGGGAATAAAGCAGCCGCATAAGGAAGATTTTCAATCTCGATCTGCGTCAGGAATGATTTAGCTCCTTTCAGATAACCCTTGGTAAATGCTTTGAATATTTCCATATTGAAGTTTACACGATCAAGGTCTTTGTCGTCTTCATCACCTGTGTTGGCACCTGTACGTAGGAAGTCACCATAATCGGAGAATATAAAGCTAGGCATTACCGTATCCAGGTCGATGACACAAAGCACTTTACCATCCTCGTCGAACATCATGTTATTCACTTTCGTATCGCAGTGGCAAACGCGTTTGGGAAGTTTTCCTTCACGATATAAACGTTCAGCTTTACACATTTCATCTGCGCGTTTCTCTATTTCATCCAAATAGTACTTCACTTCTGATACCCGTCCGGCAGCATCCTTTGCAACGGCTTCACGTAGTTGTTTGAGGCGGAACTCCATGTTGTGGAAATCGGGTATGGTTTCACCCAATGTTTCTGGAATATCGGCCAACATAGCCTGGAAGCTGCCGAAGGCTTCTCCTGCATAGTTGGAATATTCGGGATTCACCGTCTCATACGTTTTTGCACGTGGGATGAATACCATCACACGCCAATAGCTGTCACCGTCGAACCAGTATGTTTTACCTTCTTCTGTTTCGAGGAAACTCAACACCTTGCGGTCTATATCCGATTCTCCGGCTTCCGTCAGTTTCTTGCGAATGTGATTGGTAACAGCAGTAATATTGGATTGAAGCATTTCTACATTCTGGAAAATGGCATGATTGATGCGTTGCAAAACATAGTCGGGAGCATCTGCTTCTTTGGTATTTACTTTATAAGTGTCGTTGATAAGTCCTGCACCCAAAGGTTTGATTTCTTCTATCGTACCTTGGACTTTAAATTTAGCTACGATGCTAGATAAATCTTTCATGTTTTTTTTTTTAAAAATTTATACAAAGGTTATCGATAATCATATTTAGCAGCTTCGTTGGCCTGGTTAGCCGAGCGAACGGGCACTAATGTGAAGCCCCACTGGTAATCACGGTTAGCCGGGATTTGGTGGAAAGGTTCCGGGCGAGCGCCCCAACTGTCATATCCGCCTACTCCTTGTTGCTTCATATCCACACAAACTTCAACGAAATCTCTGGGAGTGATGTCGTTGACATGATGCATTCTACGTAATACGTTGCGGGCAGCGTTTTCATCGTGATTGGCAACCTCTTCCGGGCTGAAGTTATTCCATTGGTAAGGGTGGGGCAGAGCTTCTTCAGAGTCAAAGTCTTCGATAGAGTTGCGCAAGGCATTGAATCCGATAAGACTGTCCGCTACCAAAACCAGACCGTTTCCTTTATTAGGAGATAAGGCGATCCAACGGGTATCTGTGTGATGTCCGTTTTCCTGTGGACGCACATAGTTGAAGTACATTTGATCCGCTGTTGTCTTATATACGCCAACGAGCGTTCCGTGATTGCGGTCGATATAATTCTCTTCCGGGCCACGGCCAAAGTATTGTACATTATTCATCTGTGCCGGCAAGCGGAAACGCACCCCGATACGGGGGACTTCCAATTTGGAGGCAGCCTTGCGGGCAGCATCACTTCCGGGGGTAAATGTAGCCATGCGGGTAGCTTCGGAAACTTCTGTTTCTGTAGGCTGCATATCCGTTGATGTGAACTTGGCATTTACGTTGACTATTCCGTTCGGATAGATTTTGTAAGTGACGACATACAAGTTGCCGGCAGCCAATAAGTAGGTCACATTTAAAGAAACTGCTCTATCCTCTGTTGTCATGGTAGCATCCGTTATGCGGAAGTTTTTGCTTGATTGCTTCCATACCTGCAAGCGTTTAGGAGCGCTGTTACCATAATCATTATCATTAGGAGCACGCCAGAAGTTAGGCTGAATACCAAATCCGTCTTTGAAATATTCAGTACCGTCTACTTTATACGAGGTTACTAATCCGCTATTCTTGTTGAATACAAAGTTTACTTTGGAGGAAGAAACGATTAATTCATCTCCTTGGGTTGTTGTTTTCAATGCCGGACCGTTTGCTTTATAAATACTCTTCTCTGCTTGAATAGGAAGTTGGAACTGGTCGTATGCAATTTCATATCCGGTTGGAATCAGCGGTTCAGGCTCTGTGGTTGTTACACTGAAGTTGACAAAATATTCTGTTCCCGGTTGGGCTTTCAGACTATTTACCGGTACGGTGAACTCTTTAGAGGCTTGCGGAGCAATATCCAAAGATACTTTTCCACCTTTTATTGTCTTCCCGTTAGCGAGTATATGGTAGTGAATCTGATACTTTTTCAGGTTAGTGAAATAGAAACGGTTGGTGATTTTGAATATACCGGCTGCGGCATCTACTGCTTCAAAACCTACATTCTGATGTACATATTTCACTTCAGCCATTGCCGGATGCGGACCACGATCCGGATTGACAAGACCGTTGCAGAGGAAGTTACCATCGCTCGGTGCGTCTACCCCGAAGTCACCTCCGTAAGCCCAGTATTCTCTTCCATTTTTATCTTTTTTGGAGAAGGCCCTGGTCTACCCAGTCCCAGATATATCCGCCTTGGAGATTCGGATATTTGTAAATTGCCTGCCATTGTCCCCACAGATTTCCGGTGGAGTTTCCCATGGCATGTGCGTACTCGGAAGGGGCTACAGGACGGTCACTACCATTCTTTCCGATATTTTCCAGCCAGTCGGCACCCGGATATTGCGGAACATACATATCGGAATTCCATTCCCATTGAGCACGTTCATAGTTGACCGGACGATTCATCAGGTCTTTGTCTGCCTCTTTCACCCACAGATAAGTCTGATAGAAATTATATCCGTTTCCGGCTTCATTTCCCAGCGACCAGAATGTAACGCTCGGGTAGTTCTTATTACGTTCAAACATATTGATGGTGCGATCCATGTGTGGTTTCAGCCATTCGGGATTGTTTCCCAGTGAACCGCCTTTCCGGAGATCATAATACATTCCGTGGCTTTCCACATTGGCTTCATCATATACATAAAGTCCGTATTCATCACAAAGCTCATAGAAACGGCGGTCTTGCGGATAGTGGCAAAGGCGTACACTGTTTAAGTTATGCTGCTTCATAAGTTCGAAGTCACGGCGCATTAAATCCTCTGTTACATAATGACCTGTTGACGGATTATGTTCGTGGATATTTACCCCTTTCAGTTTCAGAGGCTGACCGTTGATGAATAAGCAGACATATGGTTTTCCGTTAGCAGCTTTCTGTTCGATAGGCTTGATCTCAATCCGGCGGAATCCTACATTGAAAGGAATGATTTCATTGACTTTGCCATCCTCTTTTACTGTCATCAACAGTTTGTATAGATTCGGATGTTCGGAAGTCCATGTGCTGACATCTGTCAGATTCTTATCGAAAGAAAGTGTACGCACTTCGTTCGATGGAATATAGGCTGTCTTCTCTTCAGTAGCTACAACTTTTCCTTGTGCATCCAATAGTTCATAAACTAATGTAAGATTAGTTGCAGCCTTTTCATGATTTCTCAAATCGACATTTAAACCGAAGATTCCATTTTTGTAACTGTCGTCCAGCGTAGACTTAATTCGGAAATCTTTGAGAGCGGCTTTAGGCTGTGAATACAGAAAAACATCGCGTTCAATACCACTCATACGCCAGAAGTCCTGACATTCAAGATATGAACCGGTGCTCCAACGGAAGATTTTAACTGTAAGTACGTTCTTTCCGGGCTTCACATAGTTGTTGATAAGAAATTCTGCCGGATTTTTGGAATCTTCACTATATCCTACTTCTTGTCCGTTGATATATACATATACGCCGGACTTAGCTCCTGCCAGATGCAAGTAGATATCCCGCCCGTCCCAGTCTGCCGGAATATCGATGTCCCGGCGATAAACTCCTACCGGATTGGCTTCGGGAAGAGTAGGAGGTTGCGGGTTCCGAGGTTTGAATTCATAACCATGATTGGTGTAGATGGCTATTCCGTGTCCTTGTACTTCCCAGTTTCCGGGCACCTGAATATCATCCCACGAATCTGTATTGGTGTTCGGATCGGTAATGTTGTCGGGAAGCTTTTTATAAGAGTCTACGAAGTAGAATTTCCAGGTTCCGTTCAACAAGCGGTAATACTTGCTTCGTTCGAACTTGCCACTCAAAGCATCAGCGCGATTGTTGTATGTCATAAAAGAAGTACGTGGATACTCTTTGTTGACTTCAACTACCTGCACGTCCTGCCAATAAGGTTTCACGGCTTTCTCAGCCATTGTACTAAGTGTTGTCAGGGAAAATATTCCCATGAAAATGCCTGTTAATAAATTGGGGGTTGGTCGAAATTTCATGTATCTCAATATTGGTTTTTCATTTCTTTTTTATTTTACTTTGATATGATCGAATCCTTCTCCATACACTCCGATGACAGCACTTTGCGATACAAATGCATTCGGGTCTATGTCTTTTATCAACCGGAAGATGATAGGCGATTCCCTTTTCTTGGCTAATACAAACATCATCTTTACTTCTCGTCCTGTATAAAAGCCGGTTGCATTGATAATCGTCACTCCCCGGTGTGGATATTCGTTAATATGCCGTCCTATTTCTTCATATTTGTTAGATATGATAAAGAACTGTACGGATTGGCGGGCGCTATTCACTACCTGGTCGAGAACGAAACTACAAATATAAAGAGTTACAAACCCATACACCACTTTTTCCCAGTCTTTTAAGACAAAATAACTGGAAGAAATGATAATCATATCGCAGATAAGCACGACTCTTCCTAATGTGATGTCCCGGTATTTGTTGATGATGGCTGCAATAATATCTGTACCTCCCGTACTTCCATTGGCCGAAAAGGCAACACCTATGCCGCCTCCACAGAAGGATGCTCCGATGACACATGCCATAAAAGGCTGGTCGTGGAGAAGACCGAAACCTGCCGTCAGTTTTTGAATGACGGACAGAAAGAAGGTGAGAGTAAATACACCGAAAATAGTTTTGATGCAAAACTTTAGTCCCAGCAACTTGAGTGCCAGTAACAGCAAGAAGAGGTTGATGCTGAAGTACGTATATTGTACCGGAAAACCTGTGGCCCAATATACGATAGAAGCAATACCCGGTACTCCCCCGGTGGTGATATCGTTAGGCAACAGAAAAACGGTCCAACCGATACCATACAAAATCATGCCGATGGCAATCATTACATAATCTCTGGCTTCACGGATAATGCTTTGCTTAGAAGGCTTTGGAATAGCTGTTTTCATAAACGTGATAATGATAATCTATAAAATGTTCAAACACGAACCCATGAATAATCCGGCTTTGGGGGAGAAGCCGGATTGGTTCATTATGCTCGTGCTAAAAGGAAATATTCTGTTTTATTTTGCAAAAGCGTGACGGTAGCCTTGTACTTTATTCCATCCACCACGAGTGAAGTCGGGTACTTCTACCGGAGCTGAATTGTTTTCGATAGAAAGTCTGGTAAGTTCAGCCATGCAACACCATTCTGCCAAGTCATAAACGTCCATATCCAATGGCAGTCCATTCTGCAAGCAATATGCCAGGCGGTAGTCCATGATAAAGTCCATACCACCGTGTCCACCTACTTTCTTGGCTGTTTCTTCCAGCTCTATATGAATAGGATCTTTATATTTATCCATCAAGGCTTTCTTTACGTTTTCAGGTACAGAACCATGTGCATTCAGATTCTCATGATTAGGCACATCTTTTGAATCAACTTGTGAAGGTCTCAGGCAATATTCTTCAATCGGATATTTGCTTGCATAACCATCGGCTCCCACTATTTGATACATACGGCTGTATGGGCGTGGAGTCATTACGTTGTGCTGAATCAACATTGTTTTTCCGTTCTCTGTGCGAATCAGGGTAGAAGTCTGGTCACCATTCTGGAAGTCGGTCACTTCTTCTCCTGTTTGTTTCTTAATATAAGCCGGTCCGTTGACAGCTTTCGTATCCATTGATACCAATGTTTTCATGCGGTCACCACGGTGGATATTAAGTACCTGACAAGCAGGACCCATGCCGTGGGTAGCATATACATCGCCACGGTGCAGATGATTATAATCCATTCGCCAGTTATTCCAGTATTCAGGCCAGAAATCTTCCAGATTGTGGATATATGAACCTTCTACATGAAGCACTTCTCCGAATACGCCTTGTTGTGCCATGTTTAAAGAGGTCAGTTCAAAGAAGTCATATACGCAGTTTTCGAGCTGCATACAATGTTTACGGGTCTTTTCAGAAGTATTGATTAGCTGCCAGATTTCATCCAGTGTCATGGCGGCAGGAACTTCGATGGCTACATGTTTGCCATGTTCCATGGCATAAACACCCATTGCTGCATGATGTTTCCAGTCGGTGGCTATGTATACCAGATCAATATCGTCTCGTTCACAAAGTTGCTTCCATGCCTCTTCCGAACCGCTGTAAGAAGCAGCTTCAGGAAGTCCGGCATTCTTCAAAATTTCTTGTGATTTTTCAACACGTTCGGGAAGCAGGTCGCATAATGCTACAATCTTAGTTCCCGGGATATGGGTCCAGCGTGCCACGGCGCCGGGACCACGCATTCCTAATCCGATGAAACCGACACGAACGGTATCAATTTTAGGAGTAACGAGTTGGATTACATCTTCTTGTCCGGCAGGGCGGGCAGGAGTTTCTACTTTGATGGGAGTAAAGGCTTCCGGAGCCTTTGGTTGTTGAGTACAACTGGTGTGCCAAGTTAACAAAGCCAAGCCGATGGCAGTGACTGTAAGTAGTTTCTTCATCATATTTTAAAGTTTTTAATAGGGGTTATTCGCTGTTTTTCATTTACGTGTCAAAAATAGTAATTAATTAGCCAATTATTTGTATTTATAATCGATATTTTCATCAGATAAGTTTCTATTATGAGGTAAAAAATGAGTCAGGCTTTTTCTACCTGATTTTGTGTAGGCTTATGTGACGTCAAATACATATAAAAGACATGTCATAAAGAGACTCTTCCTAAAAAAAAGTCACCTTTTTAGAATTGCTTAACGTTTACTACTCTTGTTGGGGTAAGCTACCTGCTTCAGCTGTACTTCTGTTGGAACCTAGTATTTGTATTTTTTCCAGGCTCCCCTGGTGAAATCCGGAATTTCTACTGCCATGCTCTTATTCAGTACAGATTTTTCACTTAGTTCTGTGATGCACGACCACTCGGCAGCGTCGTATACATCCATATCCAGTGGAAGCCCGTTGCGCAGACAATGAATAAGGCGGTAATCCATTACATAATTCATCTCATTAGGTAGGCCTCTGCGATGTGCTTCTTCGCCAATGGTTGCGCTAAAAGGATGTTTATAGCGTGCCGTCATTTTTTCTAGCAGTTCTCCTTCAAGTGGAGTGTCTCCATTAGGATCCAGGGCGATACAGGGGACAGGGTATTTCTGGGCGAATCCCAGTGTGCCGCATATTGTTTGAAGGCGGCTGTAAGGACGTGGGGTGGATATGGCGTATTGAAGCATGATCGTCTTCCCTTTGAGCGTGTGGATAAGAGTGGTATTTACATCTCCCAATTGATATTTCTGGTGGGCTTCCGGTGAATATTCGCCGAATAGTCTGCGGGCATATTCGCTCATTCCTGCCTGATGAGTAGACATGGAAACGAGATATTCCATTCTGTCGCTGCGATGAATATCCAGTATCTGACAGGCGGGGCCTAATCCATGAGTGGGATAAGGATTGCCTGTATGTTCGATGCTGTATCTTTTTCCCCAATGGTTGTGGTAGCCGCCTTCGCTCTCTTCGGCAAAGTACATTGAACGAAGATCGTGAATGTAGGCTCCTTCTACATGCATGATTTCTCCGAACAGTCCTCGTTGGGCCATATTGAGGGTCATTAGTGCAAAAGGATCATAACAACAATTTTCGAGCATGATGCAGTGTCGCCTGGTTTTTTCTGCAGTGTCTACTAACTGCCAACATTCTTCCACGCTCATAGCAGCCGGAACTTCAATGGCTACATGCTTATTGCATTCCATTGCGAAGGTTGCCATTGGAGTGTGCATTAACCAGTCGGTACAGATGAATATTAAATCTGCTTCGTCCGATTCGCACATCTTTTTCCATCCCTCCACTCCAGTATATCCGGTGGCTTCGGAACGGCCGGCTTCTTTTAATAGTTGTTGAGCCTTACTTAAATTTCCTTCTCTTATTTCACAAAGAGCTTTGATTTCTACTCCTTCGATTTGCAGATAACGTTGTAAGGTGAGCAATCCTCGATTGCCCAGTCCTATAATCCCGATGCGGACAGTGGGGATAGGGGGATGTGCTAGCCGGAGTACGTGCGATTGTACCGGAGAATTCTTCATAAGCTTAGCGGACTAAAGTAAAACAAAAAAAGAGAATCTAATTTCTCAGATTCTCTTTGGAGAGCGGAAGACGGGGCTCAAACCCGCGACCCTCAGCTTGGAAGGCTAATGCTCTATCAACTGAGCTACTTCCGCAATTTTTTGTGGGCAAAGATGGATTCGAACCACCGAAGTCGAAAGACAGCAGATTTACAGTCTGCCCCATTTGGCCACTCTGGTATTTGCCCTTTTTTGCTTTTGAGGAGGTTTGTTTCTCAATTGCGGTGCAAAGATACAACTATTTATTTAAACTCCAAACAAAATCGATCATTTTTATTGCAGTAATTGCACATTCATCTCCTTTGTTACCCAGTTTGCCACCGGCACGATCCTCTGCTTGCTCCATTGTATTTGTGGTAATTAATCCGTAAATAACTGGTATATCGCCAGTTGCGTTTAATTCGGTAATTCCTTGGGTTGCTCCCATGCAAACATAATCAAAATGTGGAGTATCTCCTTTAATTACGCAACCAATTGCAATAATTGCATCAAGATCGCAATTTTCCATCATTTGGTTGGCTCCAAAAGTAAGTTCGAAACTTCCCGGTACAGTTTTCACCAGAATATTTTCGTCTTTTGCTCCATGTTTTTTTAATGTATCGACTGCACCTTTCAGTAAAGCACCGGTAATATTGAAATTCCATTCGGATACGACGATACCAAATTTCATTGCTTCTGCATTCGGAACGGAATTGAAATCATATTCGGATAAGTTATGGTAAGCTGTTGCCATAGTTAATTAAAAGTTGAGGATTATAAAATGAAAATTTGAGAGTATGAGAGATTAAGAAGAAAGGCACGGATTTCACGGATTCCACGGTTTTAATAGATAGTCCGCTTAATCCGGTGTAATCCGTGCCTCGATTCCCTTATATAATAAGGTATATTATTTTTTCATCAATTTAGCTTGCTCGATATATTTGTCGATGTCCATAGCCTGATAAGATTGGAAGTATTTATCCTTGATCTTAGTGTAAGCGTTTACAGCATCGTCATATTTTCCCTGTTTTACCAGGATTTCACCGGCTTGTATCAGGAAGATCGGGCTTAATGTGTTGTTGTCTGCTTTGTCAGCAGCCGACAGTAAAGTAGAAGCCGCTTTGTCTAATTGGCCAAGTTGTGCATAGCAGTTACCTGCAGCACCCAAGATTGCCGGGGCAACCATTTGGTCTTTTCCATTGAAACTGTCCAGCATCTTCACTGCTTCTTCATATTTGCCAAGTTGTGCGTAGCAAATACCAGCATAAGCTTTTGCCAGATTTGCCGCTTTTGTTCCGCTGTAGTCATCGGCAACTTTCAGGAAACCTGCATAACCGATGCTGTCGCCATTCAAAGCCTGCTCAAAAGCATCCTGTTCAAAGTATTCCTGTCCTTTGAAAAGAGCTGCCTGTGCTTTTTCCTCACGTGGTTCAGCATAGAGGTTTTTGTACATGATAAAACCTGCTACAATAATAATCACAGCAACAACACCGCCAATAATTGCGTTTTTGTACTTGATAAGAAATGCTTCCGATTGTGTCAGTGCATCTTCTACGTTCAGATGTTCGTTCTGATTCTTTTGTTCTGCCATTTTATATGATTCTTTTTGTTATTATTCACCGTTTGATATTTCGACTCGCAAAAGTAGTTTTTTTATATCTACAAACGAAATTTAGAAGCATCTTTTTTTGTTTTACACCCGAAAACCACGAAAATCTTGCTACTTTTGTGAACAAATTAACGTGTACACAATGATACTGAAACGAATATCTGTATTAAACTATAAGAATCTGGAAGAGGTAGAACTGGGATTCTCTGCTAAGCTGAATTGCTTTTTCGGACTGAATGGAATGGGAAAGACGAATCTGCTGGATGCGGTGTATTTCTTGTCTTTCTGTAAGAGCTCCGGAAACCCGATTGATTCTCAAAATATTCGTCATGAACAAGACTTTTTCGTGATTCAGGGCTTTTATGAAGCGGAGGACGGAACTCCTGAAGAGATTTATTGTGGGATGAAACGCCGTTCGAAGAAACAATTTAAACGGAACAAGAAAGAATATAGTCGTTTTTCGGACCACATCGGTTTTCTGCCCCTGGTGATGGTTTCACCTGCCGATTCCGAATTGATAGCCGGAGGAAGTGAGGAGCGCCGCCGGTTTATGGATGTAGTGATTTCGCAGTATGATAAGGAATATCTTGAAGCGCTGATACGGTACAATAAAGCATTGGCGCAGCGTAACACATTGTTGAAGAGTGAGTTTCCGGTGGAGGAGGAGCTGTTTCTTGTATGGGAGGAGATGATGGCGCAAGCCGGTGCAATCGTATTCCAGAAGCGTGAAGCGTTTATCCGGGAGTTTATTCCTATTTTCCAATCTTTCTATTCCTTTATTTCGCAAGATAAAGAGGTGGTGGGACTATCTTATGAGTCTCATGCGCGGGATGCTTCTTTGTTGGAAGTGTTGAAGCAAAGCAGGGAGAGGGATAAGATAATGGGATTCTCTTTGCGTGGCATTCATAAAGATGAGTTGAATATGTTGTTGGGTGAATTCCCGATAAAGAAAGAAGGTTCGCAGGGACAGAACAAAACGTATCTGGTAGCATTGAAACTGGCACAGTTTGATTTTTTGAAACGTACCGGTCGGACTGTTCCTTTATTATTACTGGATGATATTTTTGATAAGTTGGATGCTTCCCGTGTAGAGCAAATTGTGAAGCTGGTGGCCGGAGACAATTTCGGGCAGATATTTATAACGGATACGAACCGAGGACATCTCGACCGTATTTTACATAAGGTAGGCAGCGATTATAAAATATTTCGTGTAGAGGAGGGTACAATTCAAGAAACGGAGGCTGAAAATGAAGCGCAATGATGCCGAACAAATAGGAAAACTGATTCAACAGTTTCTTCGTCAGGAGAGTTTGGAATCTCCGCTGAACGAACAAAGGCTGCTGGATGCCTGGCCTCAAATCTTGGGACCGGCGGCGGCTTATACCAGCAATCTTTATATTCGTAATCAGACATTGTATGTGCATCTGACTTCTGCTGCTCTTCGTCAGGAATTGATGATGGGGCGTGAGGTATTGGTACGCACGCTGAATCAGAAAGTCGGGGCTACCGTTATTACAAATATTATTTTTCGTTGAAGAAAGATATTCTGTCTATCACCTTTATGCCTAGCTTCCGGAGTGTTTCGGTTGCACGGTTGTAATAAAAAGGATTTTCCAAATATTGATTATTATGGGCGTCCACGCCGATGATAGCGGTGCAACCTTCATGGGCGGCTATTTTCCAGAAATCCGGATGAGGAATGGTAGTAATACCATGAATGTCATTATATTCTTCATATCCGATATTATATTCCAACGGTAAGTTTAACCGTACTGCCGTCCGGCAGATATGCCTGCTGACTAGTTTACAATGACGATCGAACTCGGGGTAAGAACGCATAAATAAATCCGGATGGGCAAGGTAGGCAAATAGTCCGCTTTCCATTCCTTCAATAGCACTCTCTTCATAGAGTTCGAGCATGTCTACCGAATCTGTATTCCGGCCGAAGTAGGGAAACTTCTCATCTGTGTGAAAATGGTGATTTCCGAAGATGATATAGTCCAGTTTATATTCTTTGATGACTCCTTTTAGCCAGTGTATGTATTCAGGAAAATATTCGCATTCCAATCCTATTTTTATGCTGATTTGATTTTTATATTTCTCTTGCAGCGAACGGATGCTTTCCACATATTCCGCTAATTCTTCGGGAAGCATCCGGATGTCGGATATATAATCAGTGTGGTATTTCCACGGAGTGTGGTCAGAAAAACCTAATTCTTGATAGCCGCCTTTGATGGCACTTAAAACAAATTCTTCGTCACTCCCTGTCGCATGATGGCAGCGGGTGGTATGGGTGTGATAATTCGTCTTCATTGATTGTTATAATTATATCCATGCGGATGTCGAATGATTCCGCCGGAACTTCTTCTACTAATTGAAATGGGAAACAGATTCCTGCTTTGTAGGCTGATGGTATGCGTGGCAGGAGACGGTCATAATATCCTTTTCCCCGTCCCAGACGGTTACCTTTAGCATCGAAAGCTACTCCGGGAACGACGATGAAGTCTATGGCTGCATAGTCTGTGAATATTTCTCCGGTTGGTTCTGCTATACCGTAGATACCGCTGATTGACATGTCTTCCGGTCCGGTGTATATCCGTAGTTCTAAATCATCGCCTACTACTACGGGGAGTAGAATCCGCTTTTCAGTCCTCCATTTTTGAATAAAGGCATGTGTGTCTACTTCGTCATTCAGCGAATGGTATAGTAATACTGTATTTGCCGCCCTGAAAGCCGGATGGGCTTCGAGGGCGGCAAGTATGTTAGCTGATTGCAGCTTTCGCATAGTTGAATCCGCGTGTCGGGTCTTCAGTAATGCTATATGCTTGCGCAGTTCTTTTTTTCTTTCCATCTTTTTTATCCTTCGTCACTTCTTCCTCTTCAACGGCTACCGGAGCTTTTGGGAAAGCTTCTCCTTTTTCAAGTATCTCAATACCTTTAATAACAGTAGCATCTGTCTTGTTGAAGTATTGGAGATAAGCTTCCAATCCAAGCATGTTGTAGATGATGTTGCCGAAGAGGTTCTTTTCCAATAATTTGTATGATTTCTGAATGAGGATGTTTCTTCTTTTCACTCCTTTACTGTCAGCAAAACGGACAAACTGTTCCACCAAACCCTGATGACGAAGATAATTCAGCAATTCTTCCTCTGTTTCGTATTGGCTTAATTTCTTCCGATTGTTGTCGGTGTACTGGAATGTGAACTGAATAGTCAATCCCCGGTTAATAACTGTCGATAGATAAGAAGTGACTCCCGTCGTATCCTGCGGTACGAATATATCCGGCATGATACCACCACCGCCATACACAGTACGTCCCAAGCTGGTATTATAACGTTCGCTCTCATTCTGCTTGATACTATCACGTGAGAAAAATTCTCCATGTTCGTAACGGGTATATAAATCCAGCTCGTAGTTACGGTCTTTACCACTTTCGTACGGGCGTTGGATGCAACGTCCGGATGGGGTGTAGTAGCGGGCGATTGTCAGGCGGATAGCCGATCCGTCACTGAAATCGATGGGCTGTTGCACAAGTCCCTTACCGAAAGAACGGCGTCCTACAACTGTACCCCGGTCGTTATCTTGAATAGCTCCGGTGAAGATTTCACTGGCAGAAGCAGAACCTTCGTCAATCAATACAACAAGCGGCATTTTCTGACAGCTACCTGTACCGTTAGCAAATTCTTCTGCACGTGGATATTTACGGCCTTGAGTATATACGATCAACTTGCCTTCGGGCAGGAATTCATTAACCATGCGGATGGCTGCTTCCATATATCCTCCGGTATTACCGCGTAGGTCAATGATTAGACCTTTGCATTTTTTATGGTTGAGCTGTGCTAATGCATTCAGCAATTCTACATGACTGGTACGTCCGAATTTACTGACTTTCACATAACCGATATTGTCATTTAACATATAAGCGGCATCTACGGTATTTTGAGGAATGTCTCCACGCGTGATGTTGAAGTGTAATAAGTCCTTTTCTCCTGTTCGTCTGATTCCCAATTTTACTTGTGAGCCTTTCGGACCTTTCAAGGTGCGCATAGCCCGTTCGTTCGTTACTTTCTTGCCGACAAACAAGCTGTCGTCTACAGTAACAATGCGGTCGCCCGCCATTAATCCTATCTTTTCAGAAGGACCTCCCTGAACAACAGCATTGACATGAATGGTGTCATTCTGTATGGTAAACTGGATGCCAATTCCGCTGAAGCTGCCTTCCAGCTCAGAGTTGACTTCTTCGAGATTTTGGGCTGGGATATAAGTTGAATGCGGATCCAGTTCGGCTAGAATTTGCGGCATGGCTTTTTCTACCAAATCGGCCATGTTTACGGTGTCGACATATTGATCGTCTACAATGCGTAACAATGCGTTTAGCTTATTGGAGGAACCGTTGATGATACCCAAACGGTTGCCGGCAAAATGCTTGGCATAAAATGTACCGATAAGAATCCCGACTACCACGCTGACTGCTATGATGACAGGTGTGAAACGTGAAGAGTTTTTTGTACTCATGTCTATTCCTTTTTTAAAACGTTCGTCTTCTTATTTATTGGGAGAGGAATTATCATCTAACTCTGTGTAGATAACTTCGATTCCCGCCCGTTTTAATAACTCTATTCCATCTTCCAGGCGGTAATGCTCGGAATAAACTACCCGTTTGATTCCCGCCTGTATGATTAACTTTGCACATTCGATGCAAGGAGAGGCGGTGACGTACATGGTAGCACCGTCGCTACTGTTGTTTGAACGCGCTATTTTGGTAATGGCATTGGCTTCCGCATGCAGAACGTATGGTTTTGTCAGGTTGTTTTCATCTTCACATACATTCTCGAATCCGGAAGGTGTCCCGTTATATCCGTCGGAGATAATCATTTTATCCTTAACAATTAAAGCTCCTACTTTACGGCGTTGGCAATAGGAATTTTCAGCCCATATGCTGGCCATGCGTATATAACGTTTGTCAAGTTCTAATTGTTTCTTTTTAGTGTCCATGTTGTTTACTATTTATTGCTGACTACCCGGAAAACCATGCGGAAAGTTTGTTTTCCGGATGCCGGTTTGTATAAAAGGTATAAGTTGTTACTGTCTCCTTCGTAAGATGTGGCGGTATTAAGTCCCTCTATAAAATTTTTGGCGAGTCTATCGTTGCCATAGCTACCAGCGGTGGTGACTGTAGCTTTAAAACTGTTGTTCTTGGCGTTGGCATTCCATTTCCCTTCAAAAGTACTGGTTGCAATTACACTTCCTTTTATATTTCCGTTGATAACATCTCCATCTACTGTACCATCAAATACGATGTTGTATGTACCGTTTTTATTAAGCTCTTCAATACTTGCTTTTTCTTGTTCTTCATTCTCCCAAAAGCCAAACATCTCATGACCTCCATCTACTGTGATATAATTTAGTTTCCAAGTTTTTCCTGTAAAGATAGCAGCTACATCGTCCGAATCATTACATCCAGAAAATAAAGGAAGCAATAAAAGCAATCCTACTATTTGAAATATACTTCTCTTCATATTTAATATCTAATAACTTAATACTTATTTCTTTATCCCATTTCTGATTAGCAAAGCATCAATGCTCGGTTCCTGTCCGCGGAAACGTTTATAAAGTACCATCGGATGTTCCGTTCCTCCTTTCGACAGAATATTATTGCGGAATGAGTCTGCCACTTCCTGATTGAATATCCCTTTTTGCTTGAATAATGAAAAAGCGTCAGCATCCAATACTTCCGCCCATTTGTAGCTGTAGTACCCAGCGGCATATCCACCGGCAAAGATGTGGGAGAACTGCGTACTCATGCAAGCTTCTTGTACTACCGGTAATATTTGCGCATCCTTCCAGGCTTCCTGTTCATAAGCTTTCACATCTCCTTCAAAAGGAGTGTTACGCGTATACCATGCCATATCAAGTAGACCGAAGCTTATTTGTCTCAGACAAGCATACGCAATATTGAAGTTTGATGCATCTACAAGACGTTTTATCAATTCATCCGGCAAAACTTCTCCCGTCTGATAATGGCGGGCAAAGGTATTGAGGAAATCTTTCTCTATGGCAAAATTCTCCATAATTTGTGAGGGAAGTTCCACGAAATCCCAATATACGTTAGTTCCACTTAAACTCCTGTAAGTGGAATTGGCAAACATACCGTGCAGGCTATGTCCGAACTCATGTAAGAATGTTTCTACCTCATTGAAAGTCAATAAAGCAGGCTTATTCTCGGTTGGCTTGGTGAAGTTCATTACAACGGATACATGCGGACGGCTGTTTTCACCGGTCTTTTTATCTATCCATTGCTCCTTGTAACTCGTCATCCAGGCTCCGGCACGTTTTCCCGGACGCGGATGGAAGTCGGTGTATAGGACGGCTAAGAATTTACCGTCTTTATCAAACACTTCAAAGGCTTCCACCTCTTTATGGTAAACCGGAATCTCTGTGTTTTTCCGGAACGTGATTCCATATAACTTTTCAGCCAGACCAAACACTCCTTTCTTCACTTGTTCCAGTTCGAAGTAGGGGCGAAGCATTTCTTCGTTGATATTGAATTTTTTGTCTTTCAGTTTGTTTGAATAATAATTCCAGTCCCAAGGCATGACAACGAAATCAGCTCCCTGTTCTTTACGAGCCAGTTCTTGTATCTCTTTATATTCTTGCTGTGCAGTAGGAGTATATGCTTCCAACAGTTGGTTGAGTAGCTTGTATACCGACTTGCTGTTTTCAGCCATTCTTTTCTTTAGCGTATATTCCGCATAATCTTTGTATCCCAGTAATTGGGCTATTTTCATGCGTGTATTGGCTATTTTTTTTACGATGTCGATATTATTGAATTCGTTATCGTGTGTACATTTGGTGTTATAAGCCATATACAGTTTTTGACGTAAATCCCGATTATCGGAATACGTCATGAAAGGAACATAGCTCGGAGCGTGAAGCGTGAATACCCATCCTTCCTTTCCTTCGCTCTTGGCTGTTTCTGCAGCTGCTTCTATGATAATTTCGGGTAGTCCGGCGAGGCTTTCTTTTTTTGTTAACAGCATTTGATAAGCATTCGTCTCTTTCAGATTGTTTTCACTGAAAGTTAGAGTCAGTTTACTCAATTCGGTAGTCAGGCGACGGTATTCTTCCCGTGCTTCTCCTTCCAGGTTGGCGCCATGGCGTACAAAGCTGTTATATGCATTTTCCAGTAACTGTTTTTGTTCCTGTGTCAGTTGCAAAGCCTCTTTCTGGTTATACACTTCTTTCACACGTGCGAATAACTTTTCGTTCAGTGTGATATTGTTGCTGTGTTCACTAAGCAACGGCATTATCTTTTGAGCCAGTTCTTGCAGGTCGTCATTCGTTTCTGCGCTTAGCATATTGCCGAAGACGGCTACTACTTTATCCAGTAATTCTCCGGATTCGTCGAAAGCTTCTATTGTATTGGTGAAGTCAGCCTTTTCCGGATTCTGTATGATAGCTTCTATTTCAGCATTTTGCAGCCTGATTCCTTCCAGAATAGCAGGTTCATAATGTTCGGTTTTAATCCGGTCGAACGGCACGGTTTCGTGCGGCGTATGATATTGCCCGTAGAAAGGATTCTGGGCATTTATTATATTGTTCATAGTGCAAACTAGTATCAATGTTAGTATTAATCTCTTCATAGAGGTACAAAGCTACTAAAATTGTAGCTTATTCAACGGATAACACGTTGCTTTTTAACAATATATAAAATGAAATGTATAAAAAAACCGCTACGGTTTCCCGCAGCGGTTTCTATATTGTTCAGGCTTCTAATTAAGCGTTAACTGATGCCATGTGAGCGATCAAGTCAAGAACTTTGTTAGAGTAACCGATTTCGTTGTCATACCAAGATACAACTTTAACGAAAGTATCAGTCAAAGCGATACCTGCTTTAGCGTCAAAGATAGAAGTACGAGTGTCACCCAAGAAGTCAGAAGAAACTACTGCATCTTCAGTGTAACCCAGGATACCTTTCAATTCGCCTTCAGAAGCTTCTTTCATTGCAGCGCAGATTTCAGCGTAAGTAGCCGGTTTAGCCAAGTTAACTGTCAAGTCAACTACAGATACGTCCAAAGTCGGAACACGCATAGACATACCAGTCAATTTGCCGTTCAATGCAGGGATTACTTTACCTACAGCCTTAGCAGCACCAGTAGAAGAAGGGATGATGTTGCCAGAAGCAGCACGACCACCTCTCCAGTCTTTCATAGAAGGACCGTCAACTGTTTTCTGAGTAGCAGTTGTAGAGTGAACTGTAGTCATCAAACCGTCAAGGATACCGAACTTGTCGTTCAATACTTTAGCGATAGGAGCCAAACAGTTAGTAGTACAAGAAGCGTTAGATACGAATTGAGTACCTTTTACGTATGTTTTTTCGTTTACACCGCAAACGAACATCGGAGTGTCATCTTTAGAAGGAGCTGACATTACAACATATTTTGCACCAGCTTCGATGTGAGCCTGAGCTTTGTCTTTGCTCAAGAACAAACCTGTAGATTCAACAACGTATTCTGCGCCTACTTCATTCCATTTCAGGTCAGCCGGGTTTCTTTCAGCTGTGATACGGATAGCTTGACCGTTAACGATCAGTTTGCTGTTTTCAACATCTGCTTCGATAGTACCATCGAATTGACCATGCATTGTGTCGTATTTCAGCATATAAGCCAAGTAATCAACCGGGCAAAGGTCATTGATACCTACGATTTGAATATCGTTTCTTGTCATTGCAGCGCGGAAAACGAAACGTCCGATACGTCCGAATCCATTAATACCTACTTTAATCATTTTGTTTAAACTTTTAAGGGTTTTATAATATTTGTTCAAATATCTCTCAGCCTTCGCACTTGTTTTATTTTCAAATGCGGTGCAAAATTACAAAAATGTTTTTATATTCGCATATTAAATTCACATTAAATATTGAAAAAAGATGGGAAAGAACACATTT
This sequence comes from Bacteroides sp. BFG-606, assembly GCF_024788145.1. Taxonomy (NCBI): domain Bacteria; kingdom Pseudomonadati; phylum Bacteroidota; class Bacteroidia; order Bacteroidales; family Bacteroidaceae; genus Bacteroides; species Bacteroides sp. BFG-606. The sequence goes on from NZ_JANUIL010000001.1 coordinate 2,855,337, forward strand.
TTACAGGACTTTAAGGCGTTTGCTATGAAAGGTAACGTCATTGACATGGCTGTCGGTGTTGTTATTGGTGGTGCATTTGGAAAAATCGTATCATCATTGGTTGCTAATGTTATCATGCCTCCGATTGGTTTACTGGTTGGCGGTGTGAACTTTACAGATTTGAAATGGGTGATGAAAGCAGCGGAGATTGGTGCTGACGGCAAGGAGATAGCTCCGGCCGTGACGTTGGATTATGGCCAGTTTCTGCAAGCCACCTTTGATTTTCTGATTATAGCTTTCGCTATATTCTTATTTATACGGTTGATTACGAAGTTGACAACTAAAAAACAGGCAGAAGTGGCAGCCACTCCTCCAGCTCCTCCTGCGCCAACGAAGGAGGAGGTTTTGTTGACGGAGATACGTGATTTATTGAAAGAAAAGAATCGTTGATTCTAATTGAAATAAAGGAGGTTCCAAGTGTAAACTGGTGAATCTCCTTTATTTTTCTCTTCATTATTAATATAGATTGCGTACTTTTTTCTACTTTTGCAACTCAATTTATTCAAAATCCAACCATTGATATGCAGGAAAAAATAATAATTCTTGATTTCGGTTCGCAGACAACACAGCTTATAGGTCGTCGTGTACGCGAATTGGATACGTATTGTGAAATTGTTCCTTATAACAAATTTCCTAAAGAAGACCCGACTATTAAAGGGGTTATTCTCTCCGGAAGTCCTTTCTCGGTTTACGATAAAGATGCTTTCAAAGTAGATTTGAGTGAAATTCGTGGTAAATATCCGATATTGGGTATTTGTTATGGTGCACAATTTATGTCATACACTAATGGCGGAAAAGTGGAACCGGCCGGAACACGCGAATATGGACGTGCTCACTTGGCTTCATTCTGCAAAGATAATGTGCTGTTTAAAGGAGTGCGTGATGGGTCGCAGGTATGGATGAGCCATGGAGATACGATTACTGCTATTCCCGATAATTTCAAGAAAATAGCTTCAACAGATAAAGTGGAGATTGCTGCTTATCAGGTAGAAGGTGAGCAAGTGTGGGGTGTTCAATTCCATCCGGAAGTATTCCATAGTGAAGACGGAACTCAAATCCTGAAGAACTTTGTGGTAGATGTTTGCGGTTGCAAACAAGACTGGTCGCCGGCTTCATTCATTGAAAGTACGGTTGCCGAGCTGAAAGCGCAGTTGGGGGATGATAAAGTCGTTCTCGGTTTGAGTGGCGGAGTCGATTCTTCGGTTGCAGCAGTGTTGCTGAACAAGGCTATTGGCAAGAACTTGACTTGTATCTTTGTAGATCATGGTATGCTGCGTAAGAATGAGTTCAAGAATGTGATGAAGGATTATGAGTGTCTCGGTTTGAATGTGATTGGCGTTGATGCCAGTGCAAAGTTCTTCGCAGAACTGGCTGGGGTGGTTGAACCGGAAAGTAAGCGTAAAATTATAGGTAAGGGCTTTATCGATGTGTTCGATGTAGAAGCTCATAAGATAAAAGACGTGAAATGGCTGGCGCAGGGTACTATTTATCCGGATTGCATTGAGTCATTGTCTATTACGGGTACGGTAATAAAGAGCCATCATAATGTAGGGGGACTTCCTGAAAAGATGAATCTGAAGTTGTGTGAGCCGCTTCGTTTGTTGTTTAAGGATGAAGTTCGCCGGGTGGGCCGTGAGTTGGGGATGCCGGAGCATCTGATTACCCGTCATCCGTTTCCGGGACCGGGACTGGCAGTGCGTATTCTGGGAGATATTACTCCTGAAAAAGTACGTATTCTGCAGGATGCTGACGATATCTTTATCCAGGGGATTGCGTGACTGGGGATTGTATGATAAAGTATGGCAGGCGGGGGTTATCTTGTTGCCGGTACAGTCCGTGGGTGTAATGGGAGATGAACGTACTTATGAGAGAGCGGTTGCTTTGCGTGCTGTGACATCTACTGATGCCATGACAGCTGACTGGGCACATCTGCCTTATGAATTTATGGGTAAGGTATCGAATGATATTATTAATAAGGTGAAAGGAGTGAACCGTGTCACCTATGATATCAGTTCCAAGCCGCCAGCAACTATTGAATGGGAATAATACACTTTGTATCATAAAGATAGCCTCAATGGAAATTCCTGTTGAGGCTATTTTTGTGATAGATAATTTCTTTTGTTGGTTAATTCGTATCTATTCGCTTATCAGCTTTTGTGCGTCCGGAATAAGAATCTCTTTCCGGCGTAACTCTAATAATCCTTTGTCTTGTAGCTCGTTGAGTGCTTTTGATGTATTTAACCGAGTGTCATCTAAGTAGCGGGCAAGGTCGTCCATTTTTACTTTGAATATCTTTTCTCCCTGCGTTTTTTCACAATGTAGCAGGAAAAAGCGAATGATTTTCTCTTGTAAGTCTTGTGTCGGTTCTTCCCATAAACGGGAATAAAGATTTTGTGCCCGGTTGCTGACAATGTTCATGTAGTTGAGCCGGAATATTTCATATTTGAACAGGTCGCTAAGTACAAACGCTTTGCTGATGCTGACAGTGTGTGCTTCCGTATGTGCTATATAAGCGGAAGTGTAATTGGTGTTCATGCCGAACAACGACTGTGGTTCCAGCAGGTAAGGTGCTTCCATCTGTTCAATGACGGTGTATATATTTTCTTTGGAACTTGTGACGATAGAAACCTCTCCTTTTAACAGAAAGCAGAGTTGTTTACACGGACTACCATTTTCTATGATAGTTTCTCCCACTTTATGCTTGATAAAGTGTAGCTTGACCTTATCCAGAATACTTGTGAAATCTTCATGACAAAGACCTTGAAATAAAGGCAATTGGAGCAAAGTGTCGAACATTGTTTCCATATGTTGTAATCTCTTGTTAATCGTACAAATTTACTCATAATACAATACTGCTGTCAATATCTGAGCGTTCTTTTTGTTTTTTTTATTGTTTGAATGCATAAAAATAGAGTATATTTGCATAAAAAAAGGAGGAAATTATGTTCGCAGGCTTCAATTGGCAACAGATGATCAGTGCGTTTATCGTACTTTTTGCCGTGATAGACATTATCGGCTCTATACCTATTATAATTAACCTGAAAGAAAAAGGGAAAGATGTGAATGCAATGAAAGCTACTGTCATCTCTTTTGCTTTGCTGATCGGATTTTTCTATGCGGGAGATATGATGCTGAAACTCTTCCATGTAGATATTGAGTCGTTTGCAGTAGCCGGCGCATTTGTCATTTTCCTCATGTCTTTGGAGATGATTCTGGATATTGAGATTTTCAAGAACCAAGGTCCTATCAAAGAAGCAACTTTGGTACCGCTCGTCTTTCCTCTGTTGGCAGGTGCCGGAGCTTTCACCACTTTGCTTTCTCTCCGGGCGGAATATGCCAGTGTTAATATTATTATAGCTTTAGTCTTGAACATGATCTGGGTTTACTTTGTAGTGAGTATGACCGGTCGTGTAGAACGTTTCCTGGGAAAAGGAGGTATTTATATTATTCGTAAGTTCTTCGGCATCATCTTATTGGCTATATCTGTAAGATTGTTTACGGCAAATATAACGTTATTGATTGAGGCGTTGCATCGGTCTTGATTGAATTCAGATTATCTTATTGAACTGGAAAGCTATTATATTAACTGTGCCACCATGGTGGCACAGTTGTGCCACGCCTATGTCATAATTGTGCCAATACGATGGCACAGTTGTGACAGTACGGTGGCATGAGGTGGCATTTATAATGGTTCTTTCTCTTCTTTTTCCTCTTCTGCCGTTGCTGTCGTTACTTCTTCTATATTCTCTTCTTCTTCCGCTTCGTCTGCAAAAGGTTCCGGTCGTTGTGGACCGTGATTGACGAAAACGAAAGCACAGAATGTTCCTATAACTCCACCGCTGAGATGACCTTCCCACGACATATTGGTGGGGGAGAAATAAGGAAACATATGCCATATAATTCCTCCATACAAAAAGGTGACGAGTAGAGAAATGGCAATGAGTGGAACATATTTGCGGAGAATACCACTGAAAAAGAGAAAGAAGGCAAGTCCGTAAATCAATCCGCTGGCACCGATGTGCCATCCCGGTTTTCCGATCAGGAAAGTTAGTAGTCCGCCTCCTAGCCAGATTAGGATGAAAATTTTATTTGCTATCCCCCGGTAAAAGTAAAAAAGACACCATGACAAGAAAAATAAAGGGATTGTGTTTGCCAGTAAATGACTGAATCCGCTGTGTATCAGCGGGTGAGTTAAAATACCTACCAGTCCCCGTTTCTCCATAGGATATACCCCCAAGCGAGAGAAGTCCCAGTCCATTCCGACTTCCATAATCTTGAGTAAATAGAGGATAAAAATAAGGAACAAAGGCTTTGCTGCAGCCAGCATGATACGCTGAATATCTTGCTTCATGACATTCTTTTCTTTAGATATTTTACGCAATACTACGAATATTTGCACAAAATCTGAAAATAAAAAGCCTTTTTATTTTTGTTTTTATCTATAATTTGTACATTTGGGCGTTATACCCGTTGTATATGATGCTACAGCCAATATATACGGTATGTAACAATAAATAGATATACGATATAATGACCAATAATTAACCTTTAATAATGCACAACTATGAGTTATTTACGATTTGACAAGACCCTCATGACGAATCTGGAAGAATCTCTTCAAAGAGAAATCCTCCGGACGAACAAAGCAGGAGCTTATCATTGTACGACGATTGTTGATTGTAACACACGCAAATATCACGGCCTGTTGGTGATTCCAGTTCCCAATCTCGACGATGAAAATCATGTGCTGCTATCTTCTCTTGATGAAACGGTAATTCAACACGGTGCGGAGTTTAACTTGGGGTTGCACAAATATCAAGGAAACAACTTTAGTCCTAACGGACACAAGTATATCCGTGAGTTTGACTGTGAGCATATCCCGGCAACAACTTACCGTGTCGGAGGTGTTATCCTCCGCAAAGAAAAAATCTTTGTACATCATGAAAATAGAATCCTGATTCGTTATACGTTACTTGATGCGCATTCGGCCACAACCTTGCGCTTTCGCCCGTTCCTCGCTTTCAGGAGTGTACGCGAGTACACACATGAAAATGGGCAGGCAAGCCGCGAGTATCAACTTGTGGAAAATGGTATTAAAACCTGTATGTATCCCGGCTATCCGGAACTTTATATGCAGTTGAATAAAAAGTGTGAGTTCCATTTCATGCCTGACTGGTATCGGGGGATTGAATACCCGAAAGAGCAAGAACGAGGGTATGACTTCAATGAAGACCTTTATGTTCCCGGTTATTTTGAGGTGGATATAAAGAAAGGGGAGAGTATCGTATTCTCTGCCGGAACTTCAGAAGTGACTCCCCGTAGATTGAAACAGACATTTGAGGCTGAAGTGGCTGATCGTACCCCGCGTGATAGCTTTTATCACTGCCTGAAGAATTCCGCTCATCAGTTCCATAACCAACAGGAAGACGAACATTATATTCTTGCCGGTTATCCGTGGTTTAAGTGTCGTGCGCGTGATATGTTCATTGCACTGCCGGGGCTGACGCTTGCGCTCGATGAGGTCGACCAGTTTGAGGATGTGATGAAAACGGCGGAAAAAGCGATTCGCAACTTTATTAATGAAGAACCTGTCGGATACAAGATTTATGAAATGGAGCATCCGGACGTTTTGCTTTGGGCTGTCTGGGCTTTGCAGCAATATGCAAAAGAGACTTCCCGTGAGCAATGTCGTCAGAAATATGGAGAACTCCTGAAAGATATGATGGAGTTTATCCGTCAGCGGAAACATGAGAATCTCTTTTTGCATGACAATGGATTACTTTTTGCTAACGGTACGGATAAGGCGATTACATGGATGAACTCTACTGTGAACGGACATCCGGTGATTCCTCGTACAGGATATATTGTTGAATTTAATGCGTTGTGGTATAATGCGTTGCGTTTCATCGCTGATTTGGTGCGCGAAGGGGGAGACGTATACTTGGCGGATGAACTCGATGCGCAGGCGGAAGTAACCGGAAAGTCTTTTGTCGAGGTATTCCGTAACGAATATGGTTATCTGCTTGATTATGTTGACGGTAATATGATGGATTGGAGTGTACGTCCTAACATGATATTTGCCGTAGCGTTTGATTATTCTCCTTTGGATCGTGCACAAAAGAAACAGGTGCTTGATATTGTGACCAAAGAGCTGCTCACTCCGAAAGGAATTCGTTCATTGAGTCCGAAGAGTGGTGGATATAATCCTAACTATGTGGGTCCGCAGATACAACGGGATTATGCTTATCATCAGGGAACTGCTTGGCCTTGGTTGATGGGATTCTATCTGGAAGCTTATCTTCGAATTTATAAGATGAGCGGATTGTCATTTGTTGAACGCCAGCTTATTAGTTATGATGACGAGATGACAAGCCATTGTGTTGGTTCTATTCCCGAGTTGTTCGATGGGAACCCGCCTTTCAAAGGACGTGGCGCGGTGTCGTTCGCGATGAATGTAGCAGAAATACTGCGTGTCTTAAAGCTACTGTCTAAGTATTATTAAAAAAGGAGGAACGAAGATGAAAGTTTTAATGTTTGGATGGGAATTCCCTCCCAAAATATATGGTGGTCTTGCGGTTGCTTCTTATGGAATAACTAAAGGATTGAGTCTGCAAGGTGATATGGAGACGATTTTCTGTATGCCTAAGCCTAGCGGCGAAGAAGAAAAGTTCTTGAAAATAATCGGTATGAATCAAGTACCCATCGTATGGCGTGATGTCCACTACGATTACTTGAAGTCCCGTTTGTTGGAAATGACACCGGAGGAGTATTATTCTTTCCGTGATCATATCTATGCCGATTTTTCTTATATGCATGTGAATGATTTGGGATGTATGGAATTTGCAGGTGGCTATCCTGGGAACTTGCACGAAGAAATTAATAATTTCTCGATCATTGCCGGAGTAGTAGCCCGTCAGCAGGAGTTTGATATTATTCATGCTCACGACTGGCTCACTTACCCTGCCGGTGTACATGCCAAGATGGTAAGTGGAAAGCCGCTTTGTATCCATGTGCATGCCACTGATTTTGACCGTTCTCGTGGCAAAGTCAATCCTACTGTTTATTCGATTGAGAAGAATGGTATGGATCATGCCGATTGTATCATGTGCGTGTCCGAGTTGACTCGCCGCACTGTTATTAACGAGTATCATCAGGACCCTAGAAAAGTATTTGCAGTGCATAATGCTGTTTATCCATTGTCGCAGGAGCTGCTGGACATTCCACGTCCCGATCATTCAAAAGAAAAGGTGGTCACTTTCCTCGGACGTATTACGATGCAGAAAGGGCCGGAATATTTTGTAGAAGCTGCTGCTCTTGTGTTGCGTCGTACTCGTAATATTCGTTTCGTTATGGCTGGCTCGGGTGATATGTTGAATGCCATGATCAATCTGGTGGCCGAGCGTGGTATTGCTGACCGGTTTCATTTCCCTGGTTTTATGAAAGGTAAGCAGGTATATGAAGTTTATAAGAACAGTGATGTGTTTGTCATGCCGTCTGTCTCTGAACCTTTCGGTATTGCTCCATTGGAGGCGATGCAGTGTGGAACGCCTTCCATCATTTCTAAGCAGTCAGGGTGTGGCGAGATTCTTGATAAGGTGATAAAAACTGACTACTGGGATATTCATGCAATGGCTGACGCTATCCACTCTCTTTGTACTAATCCGTCTCTTTTCGAATACCTCAAGGAAGAAGGTAAGAAAGAAGTAGATGGGATTACTTGGGAAAAAGTCGGCTTGAGAATCCGTGCTCTCTATGATGCTGTGTTAAGAAACTATGGTAAATAACAAAACAATAAATAAAAATGAGAACTATCTGTCTTTATTTTGAAATACATCAAATTATCCATTTGAAACGCTATCGTTTCTTCGATATTGGTAATGATCATTATTATTACGATGATTATGCGAATGAAACGGGTATGAATGAGGTCGCTGAACGTTCATATATTCCTGCTCTCAATACTTTAATTGAGATGGTGAAGAACTCGGGGGAGGCTTTAAAGTAGCGCTTTCTATCTCGGGGGTAGCCTTGGAACAATTGGAAATTCATGCTCCGGCAGTCATTGATTTATTGCATCAGTTGAATGAAACAGGATGTTGTGAGTTCTTGTGTGAACCTTATTCACATGGTTTGTCTTCACTTGCCAACGAGGATTGCTTCCGCGAAGAAGTGCTTCGTCAACGTGATAAGATGAAACAGATGTTTGGTAAAGAACCGAAAGTGTTCCGCAATTCTAGTCTGATTTATTCTGATGAAATTGGTGGCTTGGTAGCTTCTATGGGTTTTAAGGGGATGTTAACGGAAGGTGCTAAACATGTGTTGGGATGGAAGAGTCCGCATTATGTCTATCACTGTAATCAAGCTCCCAGTCTTAAGCTTTTGTTGAGAGATTTCAAACTTTCTGACGATATCAGCTTGCGTTTTTCCAATTCGGATTGGGCGGAATATCCTTTGTTCGCTGATAAATATATTAATTGGATCGATGCATTACCGCAAGAAGAACAAGTAATTAATATCTTCATGGAATTGAGCGCACTTGGTATGGCTCAACCGTTATCTTCTAATATTCTTGAATTCTTGAAAGCGTTGCCGGAATGCGCAAAGGCTAAGGGAATCACTTTCTCTACACCGACAGAAATTGTAACGAAGTTGAAATCAGTGTCACAGCTTGATGTTGCATATCCGATGTCATGGGTAGATGAAGAAAGAGATACTAGTTGTTGGCTAGGTAATGTTATGCAACGCGAGGCTTTCAATAAATTGTATAGTGTAGCTGAACGTGTGCATTTGTGTGACGACCGTCGTATCAAACAGGATTGGGATTATTTGCAGGCTAGTAATAACTTCCGTTTCATGACAACGAAGAATAATGGTATGTGGCTGAATCGTGGGATCTATGATTCTCCTTATGATGCTTTCACCAACTATATGAATATTCTGGGTGACTTTATCAAACGGGTAGATGCACTATATCCTGCTGATGTAGACAGTGAAGAATTAAATTCTTTGTTGACTACAATTAAGAACCAGGGAGATGAGATTACCGAGTTGGAAAAAGAAGTGGCTAAATGGCAGGCAAAAGCAGAAGCGGCAAAGAAAACGACAGTCAAAAAGGCTGCTGATGCTAAAGAACCGGCAGTAAAAGAGAAAGCTGTTGCTAAATCAAAGCCTGCTGCAAAGAAAGCTGAAGCTAAGAAAGCAGTTGCGGAGCCGAAGAAGGCTACAGGTAAAGCTAAAAAGGCTGCTGCTAAGTAGAAGAATAAGAAATTATTATGTTTATTATATTGGGACCGTGAGTGAGATAAAATCAAACTCACGGTTTTTTGTGTGGATTAAGTCGAAACCTTTGTTGGCAGATATTCTTCTGCAAGATAGTAACACCATCCGATAAAATAGTAACGCTATTTGATAACGATACCGTTAATACCCCAAGCATATACCGTTATTATTATGAAATTATTCTATCTGACTTTTCTATAAATATCTTATAAAACAACAGCGCAGATTACTCAATGTAACCTGCGCTGTTGTTTTATAAGATTTCAACTATTTCTTATTTTGATTTTGTTCCAAAGTTTGTAGAAACAACTTCAAGTTTCAATTTGTATTTATCTTGTTCTTCTTTAGGTAAAGAAGTATTTGTGGCATTTGTACCTCCCTTTAAGCGCGCATAGCCAGGTTTCAGGTCATGTTGTATGCTAATAACATTGCTCGAAGAACCATAATAGCTATTACTTGAGGAAGCATCTGTGGTTACAAGTACTGGAATAAGTATGAATTTGTTCCAATCACTATATTTTTCCCATTCTTCAATAGTATTAACCTCTTGAGTGTCTGTTTCACCTTCGGAGTTAGTTATTTGGAGAGTTATCGTCCCACTCTTGAGTTTCTTTTCTGCTTCTTCTCGTTCTCCATCTGCTAAACAATCATTAATCATTTGAGTAATGTTGTTGAATGTATATTGAGTAAAGCTAGTAGTAGGATTAAATAGAGATGAAGTTATACCATCACTAAGTTGATTATCTTTAAAGAAACTATCTTTATATTTTTTACGTATTAATAGAACATTCTTAGGAGTAGACATGCCAAACTTCTTGTCACTGGTTTCATTATAGATAGGAATTCCTAATTTAACCGCATTTAAAGTGTCTCCTTGGAGCTTTTCTGCTATTTGGCTAACAGGAAGAGTTAACTGTGTAAAGATGCCAGCCGGGCTTTTTAAGTAAGTCCATTTAGGCTCATTTATACATTCCTGAATTTTTTCTGTATCATTCTCCAATCGGTTGGCTTGAATAACTTCGCGGGTAGATGTGAATGAACGTCCGCTGTATATAACAGAGTCTTTTCCGGCAGATGTGTGTAGTAGACCACCTGTTATGCTATCTCTTGCATGCTCCAAAAATGCTACATCCATTTGCATGGAACTAGTGTAGAGGATAGTACCGTCTCCATAGTCGCTTTTTACATACACTCCGGGAAATATACTTTGAAATTTCTTATATAGATCTTCTGTACGTCCTCCTTCTAAAAGTTTCAGTCCCAAATCCTGTGTTCTAGTCTGATCCAATGTAATTTTAATATAAGGAGTATATGTTGAAAGATTACGTATAGAATCACTAATAGATAAATCAACTGCTGTATAAGATTTACTCCCTAATAAACTTGTCGTATTATCATAATATTCTGTAGGGTTGATATTGGTATAATAAGCATCTGGATCTTCGTACCAATATTTGTTTCCTTTTTTCTTATCTAATACATACATACTTAGTCGGCAAGCTGTTAATGAATCTCCAAAATAACTGTCATACCAAAGATAAATATTGATTTGGCAATTACCAATAGGATTTCCATTATCATCTTTAATGATGGTGTAGTTACCAGATACACCTTCTGCCACATTCTCGAAATTTGTCATCATCTTTCCAGTACCACTTTCAGTGGTTCCAGAAAAAGCTGCGGGGAAAGTCATTCCTTCGGGACAGTTAAGTTGCGCCAAGAAACCTGCCTGATAAGTTCCGAATGTTTCATCAGTGAACTTTCCTACATACCCCACATTGGTCATTGCATATATCTTACCGGCATGAACGGATTCGGTAGTTACATCAAATGTAGATAGCTTTCCATTGATATTTTGGTCGCTTCCCGGAAACATTCCCAATCCCAGTCCGGCAGTGTTGTCATCACAACCCCAAAAGGTGATTGCCAGTAAAGCTATTAAGGCGTATTTTGCTTTCATGATCGTCGTATCTTGATTTTTTATTCTTCTTCGTTTGCAGTGGCTTCCCATACTTTATCGTAGAACTCGTTGCAGGCATCCGCATAGTTTTCCGGGTTCTGGTAGTCAAGTACCAATTTGCCAGATTGGCGGGCATATTCAATAATAGACTCGTCTACCTTTTCACTGTTTTGTATTACTCCGTCCGAATAGTCAACAGCGAGTTTGCAAAGAGCGGCGTAGTCTACCGGTTCCTTCAAATCACCTAAATCTTTCTTGGTAATACCTTTCAGCATCAGTTTTGTTGCGAAATCGTCGCTAAGTGTATTCTTGAAATCATCTTCATAAACAGAGAATACCACTTTAGCGTCGCGGAAAGAAGGTTCGTCTTTATAGGCTTTCTTAATATAAAGAGGAGCTAAAGCTGTCATCCAGCCATGACAGTGAATGACATCAGGACACCAGCGGAGCTTTTTCACTGTTTCCAATACACCGCGTGCATAGAAAATGGCACGGCTATCATTATCATCATATTCTATACCATTTTCATCCGTTGTCTGCATCCGATTCTGGAAATAGTCATCGTTATCGATGAAATATACCTGCATGCGTGCGGATTGGATAGAAGCAACTTTTATAATCAAGGGGTGGTCAGTATCATCGATAATCAGGTTCATACCAGAGAGGCGGATCACTTCGTGCAGTTGATTTCTGCGCTCATTGATATTTCCCCATTTAGGCATAAAGGTTCTGATTTCACGGCCTTTTTCTTGTATCGCCTGTGGAAGGTTTCTACCTATATTGGCCATTTCGGATTCTGAAACGTAAGGTGTAATCTCTTGAGTAATAAATAAAACTTTATTCGCCTTTGTCATAATAACAATAGTTCACTATAATATTCTGCAAAGATACGAAAAAAAAGACACATTAAATAAGATATTCTTTCTTTATGTGGCAAATATTAGTTTATTTTGCAGAGTTTTTGCAAACGAGTAAAACATAAACCAATTGACGAAAATGAAAGTAGTGCACACTATCAAGGACTTACAGGCAGAATTGACTGCCCTAAGAGCCCAAGGTAAAAAGGTGGGACTGGTTCCTACAATGGGTGCTTTACATGCAGGACATGCATCTCTGGTAAAGCGCAGCGTAAGTGAGAATGGTGTAACTGTTGTGAGTGTTTTTGTGAATCCCACACAGTTTAACGATAAAAATGACTTGGAGAAATATCCGCGTACATTGGATGCAGATTGTCGTTTGTTGGAAGAATGCGGGGCGGATTTCGCTTTTGTTCCTTCAGTTAGCGAAATGTATCCGGAACCGGATACTCGTCAATTTAGCTATGCACCATTGGATACGGTGATGGAAGGAGCTTTCCGTCCGGGACATTTTAACGGTGTTTGCCAAATTGTCAGCAAACTGTTTGATGCTGTACTGCCGGATCGGGCATATTTCGGAGAGAAAGACTTCCAGCAGTTAGCGATTATTCGTGAAATGGTTCGGCAATTGAAATATAATCTTGAAATTGTAGGTTGTTCAATTGTACGTGAGGAAGACGGACTGGCATTGAGTAGCCGGAACAAACGTTTATCTGCAGAAGAACGTGAAAATGCTTTAAATATTTCTCGCACCTTATTTAAAAGTCGTAACTTTGCAGCCACTCATACAGTGAGCGAGACGCAAAAGATGGTTGAAGATGCGATTGAAGCTGCTCCGGGTTTGCGTATGGAGTATTTTGAGATCGTAGACGGAAACACATTGCAGAAAATTAGTAATTGGGAAGATACTTCCTATGCGGTGGGATGCATCACAGTGTTCTGTGGAGAAGTCCGGCTGATTGATAACATTAAATATAAAGAATAACTAAAAAGACGAAACCTTATGATGATTGAAGTGTTGAAGTCGAAAATTCATTGTGCACGTGTCACAGAGGCAAATCTGAACTACATGGGTAGTATCACGATTGATGAAGACCTGCTGGATGCTGCAAACATGATTCCGGGAGAGAAAGTGTATATTGCTGATAATAACAACGGTGAACGCTTTGAAACCTACATTATCAAAGGTGAACGCGGTTCGGGCAAAATATGTCTGAATGGTGCTGCTGCCCGCAAGGTGCAACCGGATGATATTGTGATAATCATGTCTTATGCATTGATGGATTTTGAGGAAGCCAAGTCGTTTAAACCGGCTGTCATTTTCCCTGATCCTGCGACGAACAAAGTGGTAAAGTAGAAAGTATCTTTGATATTTGAAATAAGAAAAGCCCCGTTTTACATTTCGTAAACGGGGCTTTTCTTATTCTATTTTTTATGCCGGGGATGATCGGTGTTCTACCCACATATGAGTTGGCTTTAGCCCACCTCTCGATAAACTTCCGCCCACGTGTCAGATGTAGTTATCCCACGTGTTAGGGAAGTTTAGCCCGGGTGTTAATAAGCGGCAGTTAGTTGCCGGCGTTTGTTTTCAGTTGCTCATTCATGGCAGCGGCAGCTTTACGGCCATCACCCATCGCCAGAATTACAGTAGCTCCGCCGCGAACGATGTCGCCACCTGCGTAAATCATCGGGATAGAAGATTCCATGTTGTCATTTACTGCGATAGTTCCTTTTCGTCCTAATTCCAGTCCTTTGATAGAGCTTGGAACAATCGGGTTAGGAGATACCCCAACGCTGACAATGGCCAGGTCTATATCGATTGTTTCTGTTGCTCCCGGGATAGCTATAGGGCTACGACGTCCGGAAGCATCCGGTTCTCCTAATTCCATCTTTTGCAGAATAACCTGTTTTACGCAACCTTGTTCATCAGCAATATATTCGATAGGATTATGCAGAGTGAGGAATTCAACTCCTTCTTCTTTGGCATGTTTTACTTCTTCGATACGTGCCGGCATTTCTTCTTCCGAACGACGATAGATAATAATAGCACGTTCAGCGCCAAGACGTTTTGCTGTACGGACAGAGTCCATAGCTGTGTTACCACCACCGATTACTGCCACATTCTTACCGAAAGCTACCGGAGTGTCCGAATCTTCGCTGGCGGCATCCATTAAATTGACACGGGTGAGGTATTCATTTGAAGACATGATATTGATGGAGTTCTCTCCCGGGATATTCATAAAGTTTGGCAGTCCGGCACCGGAAGCCACGAATATTCCTTTGAAACCTTCCGCTTTCAAGTCTTCTACACCGATAGTCTTTCCTACAATACAGTCTTTGATGAAGTTTACGCCCATCTTGCCAAGATTGTCGATTTCTACATCTACAATCTTGTTTGGCAAACGGAATTCGGGAATACCGTATTTCAATACACCTCCAATTTCATGCAACGCTTCGAATACAGTTACATCATATCCATATTTAGCCATGTCTCCGGCAAATGCCAATCCTGCAGGTCCTGAACCGATAACTGCTATTTTGATACCATTTTTTTCTGCAATGACAGGTACGGAGATTTGTCCGCTTTCGCGTTCATAATCAGCTGCAAAACGTTCCAGATAACCGATAGCTACCGGCTTTTCATTCATTTTCAGATGAATACATTTTGATTCGCACTGTTTCTCTTGCGGGCACACACGACCGCAAACAGCCGGAAGCGCACTTGTTTCTTTCAATGTTTTGGCAGCTTCGAGGAATTCGCCGCGTTCGATATTCTTAATGAAGCGGGGAATATCAATGCCTACCGGGCAGCCTTCCATACATCCCGGATTAGCACAATCGAGACAACGTTTGGCTTCTGTAACAGCCTGTTCTGCTGTTAATCCTTGATTAACTTCCTCTTTACGGCTATGTGAACGGTATTCAGCATCGAGTTCATTCATCTCTACACGAGGAATGGCTGTACGTTCTTTGGGTTTCATGGATTTACGTAACTCCTGCCTCCAAGCAGCATTACGACTTTTTTCATCGATTTCTTTGGTTGCTTCACATTCCGATTCCAGCTTATGCATTTCTTCGCGTTCGATATTCTTGAACGCACCCATACGTTTCAGCATTTCGTCGAAATTCACCTGGTGACCGTCGAATTCCGGACCGTCTACACAAACGAACTTTGTTTTTCCTCCCACAGTGATACGGCAAGCACCGCACATACCAGTTCCGTCCACCATGATCGTATTTAGCGAAACATCTGTCGGAATTTCATATTTTTTAGTCAGCAAGCAAACAAATTTCATCATGATGGCAGGGCCGATAGCGAAACATTTGTCTACTTTCTCACGTTTGATAACTTCTTCTACACCTTCTGTCACCAGACCTTTACGACCGTAAGAACCGTCGTCCGTCATGATAATTACTTCGTCAGAGCTTTCACGCATTTCTTTTTCCAAGATGATAAGGTCTTTATTGCGTCCAGCCAATACGGTGATAACACGGTTGCCGGCAGCCTTCAAAGCCTGTACGATAGGAAGCATCGGAGCCACACCTACACCACCACCAGCGCAGACTACTGTTCCGAATTTCTCTATATGGGTAGCTTGTCCGAGTGGGCCTACTACGTCAGTAATAGATTCGCCTTCATTCAGCTCGCAGAGACGGGTAGAAGAAAGCCCGACTTCCTGTACTACCAGAGTAATGGTGCCCTTTTTCAGGTCGGAACCTGCGATAGTCAATGGCATACGTTCTCCTTTTTCGCCTACACGTACGATGACGAAGTGTCCGGCCTTACGAGATTTAGCAATTAAAGGAGCTTCAATTTCAAATTTGAATACTTTTTCAGAAAAGCGTTCCTTGCTAATGATTTTGTTCATTATCTAATTAATTTGTTGTTTTTATTACGTAACTGCTATCAGAATGATATAAATTTTGGCAAAGATACAGCTAATTTACGAAATATAAAAGAAAAGCCACTCTTTTGATGAGTGGCTCTTTATATACGGTACTTTTATTAGTCTGTCATGTCAAATATTAGTCTATCATGTCAAAGCCGCAATATGGAACCAATGCTTTCGGAATTCTGATACCTTCCGGAGTTTGGTTGTTTTCAAGTAGGGCGGCAACGATACGTGGCAATGCTAATGCTGAACCGTTTAATGTATGGCAGAGCTCGGTTTTCTTTTCTGCATTACGGTAACGGCATTTCAGACGATTGGCTTGGTAGGTATCGAAATTGGATACGGAACTTACTTCCAACCAACGTTTCTGTGCCTCTGAATATACTTCGAAGTCGAAGCAAAGGGCAGCGGTGAAGCTCATATCACCACCACAGAGGCGGAGGATACGATACGGAAGTTCCAGTTTTTGCAACAGACCTTCTACGTGGTCGAGCATTTCCTGATGAGATTGTTTGGAGTGTTCCGGTTTATCAATACGAACCAATTCTACTTTGGAGAATTCGTGCAGACGATTCAGTCCGCGTACATCTTTACCATAGGAACCAGCTTCACGACGGAAACATTGTGTATAGGCGCAATTCATGATTGGCAACTGTTTTTCTTCCAAAATCACATCACGGTAGATGTTGGTTACAGGCACTTCTGCTGTCGGGATCAGATATAAATCATCTACTTCGCAATGATACATTTGTCCTTCTTTGTCAGGAAGCTGTCCTGTGCCATAACCGGAAGCAGCGTTAACTACTGTCGGTGGCATGATTTCAGTATATCCGGATTTGCGTGCCTCGTCCAGGAAGAAGTTGATAAGAGCGCGTTGAAGTTGTGCGCCTTTACCTTTATATACAGGGAAACCTGCACCTGTGATTTTTACACCCAGGTCGAAGTCTATTAAATCATATTTCTTAGCCAGTTCCCAGTGAGGAAGTGCATCTTTAGGAAGTTCAGTTTCCATACCTCCCATTTTTTCCACTACGTTATCTTCAGCGCCTGCACCTTCGGGCACACTGTCGTAAGGAATGTTAGGAATGGTATAAAGTACATTCTGCATATCTGTTGCAGCCTGTGTCATGGTGGCGTCTAATACTTTGTTACCTTCTTTTAGTTCGGCAACGCGGGCACGTGCGGTTTCAGCTTCCTCTTTCTTGCCTTCTTTCATCAGTTGACCGATGGTGCGTGAAAGCGAGTTAACCTCTGCCAGATTCTTATCTAATTCATTTTGTGTGCTACGTCTCTTGTCGTTAAGAGCGATCACTTGATCGATCGTTTCCTTTGCATTTTTGAAATGCTTCTTTTCCAGTCCGCGGAGTACCGCCTCTGTGTTTTCTGTAATTTGTTTAATGGTAAGCATATCTATACTTTTTATGAACTTTCTTATTTAAGGCTACAAAGATAAAGAAAAAACGAATAATCAAGCAAATATATGTGTTATATATAATATATATGATATGTCTATGATATATATATAATACATGTATTGAGCTGTATAATAAACATATATGCAGTGAATGATATATATGTCTCTTTTAGAGTAATATATAAAACTCTGGTTGTATAAAAAGAAAGGAGATGTAATCCATTGGATTACATCTCCTTCTCTTAAATATTTTCAGTTGTGCAATTATGCCTCAGTAGCAGGAACAACAGAAACATATCTTCTGTCTTCTTTGCCTACTTTGAAGCTAACTGTACCATCTACTAAAGCGAAAAGAGTGTGGTCTTTACCCATTCCGATGTTTTCACCCGGGTGGAATTCAGTACCTCTTTGACGAACGATGATGTTACCTGCTTTGCAAGCTTCGCCACCAAATATCTTAACGCCTAATCTTTTACTTTGTGATTCGCGGCCGTTCTTAGAACTACCGACACCTTTCTTATGTGCCATTTCTTCTTACTTTTTAATTGATTAAGCTACTACTTCTGTAATTGTTAATTCAGTGAACTGTTGACGGTGACCGTTCAGTTTTCTGTGTCCTTTTCTTCTTTTCTTGTGGAAAACAAGAACTTTGTCGCCTTTAACCAAGTTTGAAACAACCTGGCAAACAACTTTAGCGCCTTCTACGGTAGGAGCACCTACTGTTACATTTCCGTCTTTGTCTACCAAAAGAACTTTTTCAAATTCTACTGTTGAACCGTTTTCTGCACCTTCGATGTGGTGAACGAACAACTTTTGACCAGCTTCTGCTTTAAATTGCTGACCGTTAATTTCTACAATTGCGTACATCTTATATATAAATGTATAAGTTAGCTCCGGCGGGTGGTCTTTAATCACTTAAAGAACTCTTTATCGAACCCGTTGCGGAATAATCGGGCACAAAAGTACTATTTTTATTCGTTCCCGACAAATATTTCTTTTATTTTTTATAGGAGATAAAATGATTACGGCAAATAAATGAGCGTTTTAGCTCTCATTGTAGCCTATTGGACTAATTCTCCTAAATTCTGCATAATGATTTTGTGTGGATAAACACGAAGTTCTTCTGCTGTTGTCATTCCGTTCAGCACACCTGCAAAATCGACTCCTGCATTCTGCGCTGTTTCGGCATCTACGGTGCTATCTCCAATATATAATGTTTCTTCGGGGCTACTTCCCAGATGTTCTAATGCAAATTTAACTCCTTCCGGCGAAGGTTTCGGTGCTTTTACATCTTCTCCTCCCACTACTATATTAAGAAAATCCTTAGGCAGATATTCTTCCAGATAACTCAATATCCGGAAACGATACTTGGTAGAGATAATTCCGACGCGGGCACCCCGTTTCTTCAATTCTTTCAGCGTAGACAATGTGTCGGGGAAAAGACGGGTATTTACATTCATGTGTACATCAGCTTCCAGTCTGTACTCCTGCCGGAAGGCCTCCAGCTGTGCCGGGTCGGTAATTCCGGTAAGGATACTGAATGATTCTTCTAATGTTTTGCCGATTGTACGCTTGATAGCTTCATCAGTAACGGTCAAATACTGATGCCGGGTAAGCACAATTCTGAAACACTTAACGATACCACGCGACGAATCGGCTAGTGTGTAGTCGAAATCGAATAAATAGGTTTTGTAGTTCATTGGGGAAAACTTTTCCGCAAAAGTACTAAATACTTTTCTTATTTCACAGCTTCTACTGTGTATCCTTGTCTTTTTAGTAAGTTTAATAATCCTTTTTCTCCGGGGAGGTGCAGGGCGCCTACTGCGACAAAAGTCGGGGCAGCCTTCATGATTGCCGGTAGTTTTTCAGCCCATGCTTTATTACGGTTGTAAATCATAGCATCTTCTTCGCCGGGAAGTGCGTCACATTGATCGCCTTTACGCTCTTCGCTGATTTTAAGCATAGTGTTCAGATCTTGGCTCATGTAGGCGTTTGTGAGCCTTTTCAGGTTTTCTACTTCAGTCTCTATATGGTTAAGAGTGCACATCAATAGTTGTGCTTGCCGTTGTAGTGAACTGCCATTGAAAAGCAGGTTGAATTGGAATTCTGCAGTTTCCAGTCCGTCCACCTTTTTTCCGTTTTGGATGGCTTGGCTCTGAAAGAATGTGTCGAGTTGCTCTTGCGGGTTGAATTTCCCTATATGTTTTACGTAAGCCATCACCACTACATTATTTAATAAGAAGGCAGGCTTTAGCTTCGGAGCCATATTTAAATCTACCATCAGGTTTTCTTTGCAGAATTTATTAGCAGTCTCAAAGTCTTTCGGAGAAAGGAGAGAGTTCAGCGTGGTATCACTTTCAATCATCATTGCCTTTTGCATCTTTCCCATGGTGGCGGGCGATTTCATTTCCGACATTTTCATCTCTCCATATACTTGTTGGGTTTCATTCATAGCCTTTTTAAGTCCGGCAATGCTGTCCATGATGCTGAACGGTGCCAGATGGTGAGTGCCTATGATGTAGGACGGTTGGTTCAGTCCGTTGCCGGACACTTTCCATAAAAGCTGTGCATTGGCGCTGAATGCCACGCAAATAAATAGAACTGCTCCGATGAATGATTTCATAATTTTATATCATTAGAAGTTGATAATTAACGTATCCTGCCGCCGCTTATCCAGTGTTTGCTATAATAGTTCTCGTTCAAGTTGCTGACGATCACTCCTTTACTGGTGCTGGAATGGATAAACTTTCCGTTTTTGAGGTAAATGCCTACATGAGCTACTTTATTTTTTGAACGGCTGCTGGTGAAGAATACCAAGTCTCCTTCCCGGAGATTCCGCTTGGCGACTTTATTACTTTCTTTTTTCAGATCTTCCGTGTTACGCGGCACTTGGGTGCGGTATACCTTACGGTACACTTGATAAACTAATCCCGAACAGTCGGCTCCTCGTTTCGAATCACCTCCACCACGATAGGGAACCCCTATCCAGTCGGCTGCTTCCAGATAGAGCTTATGGTTATCCTCCATATTGATATCTACCCCCAACAATATAGAAGCCCGCGCCAATGCTTGATAATCCAGCCGGGGCGCGGAAGTGCGGCAGGAACTAAGGCTGGCAACCAGTCCTAATAAAAGGACGAATTGCAGGAAGTATCTTTTCTTTCTATCAGGTTTCTTTATACTAGACTTATGGGTATCAGACTTTTCTGTTATATATCTCATCATAATTAGTTTATGCAATAATTTTGGTAAGGATGAATACTTACCATTCATTATTTTATCATTCCCTATTTACCGTTTACTCTTCTTCTACATTAAAATAATCCTCCAGTTCTTTCTCTGCGGAGTTGTCCTCGTTGATAATATCCCGGATGATGACACCGTGTTCCAATAAAGCGATCCTCGGACATATATCTACGGTATGATTGAGGTTGTGACTGGATATAATAACCGTAGCTTGATGCTCCTCATTATATTTCTTGAGCAGATGTTTGATGATAGACTGAGAACTTGGATCGAGGAAGTTGAACGGTTCGTCCAGTATCAGTAATTGCGGGTAATGAAGCATGGCAGAAATAATTCCGATCTTTTGCTTATTACCTGCGGAGTAGTTGCGGATTAGCTTCTTGTGCCCGATCACTTCTCCACTCATAAAACGTTCGAAAGGAATCAGACGTTCGTCCACTTCTTCTTTCTTTAGTCCGTACATCTTTCCGATGAAATAGAAATATTCTTCCGGAGTGAGATAATCAATCAGAAAACCATCGTCAATGAAAGCACCGGTAATGCTTTTCCAGTCTTCGCTTTGGCTGACATCAATATCATTAATAATCACCTTACCATCGTCTGCTTTTAGCAGATCCAGCATGATTCGGAAGAGAGTTGTTTTACCGGCACCGTTGTTTCCCACCAATCCGAGCATATCGCCTTGATTGATTTCGTAGTGTTCTATGTCTACGGCAATCTTCTCACCGAAATTCTTTTTAAGTTTGTCAATGATAATCATGATCTTCAATGTTTATATGGTTAATGATTCATGAGCGTTTATTGGCGGCTGTCTCTGAAGCCTTCCATGTTTTCGTATCGCCGTTTCATGAAACGATGATATACATTTTTAATCCATAAAGGAGAAGTCAGGGTAAATCCGAGACCGACAACTAACAGAATTATGTAAGTGATTGTTTCACCTAAAAATGCATTTAATAGACTGTATAAGATGAGAGGCACACCGAAAGCAGCGAAATTAACCACCATCTGTATAGCGCTATTCGTTTGCCGGCTTGCCACTTTCTCGTTTAAGGGTACCGTCTGTTTGTTGTAGACAGCCAGTTGGAAAAAACAGAAATAAATAAAGCCGATGGTATAGAAAAACCAGGCGAAGGCGCCCAGTAAAGTGAGTTTATTCATGATGATGGCGGGAATCATGAGTATGAAAGGTATGATTTCACCAATACTGTATGTGTAATATTTGGCTTTCAGCAGACTCATAATTGATTCTTTACGAGACATCAGGCCATCAATGTAATTGCCTTCGAAGGACATAATCTGTGAAAGGATAATCATTCCGAATACGGCAAAGTTGTATACACAGATGAAGGAAGTCATGAAATTGCCGTCGTAGACACTGGAAAAGCTAAGTGCAACGGAGAAAGCCACCACTACAATAGCGATATTGCGTAATGCACCTTTACAGCGGCGGTTACGTAAAAGCATTTTCAGTTCCAATCTCATATATTCGCCAACTTCCCCGTAGCGTTCGAAGAATTTATATTCGGAGACATGCTTAATCTGACTATCTTCTACTTTTGCCAGCTCTGCATAGATAAGTCCGGACATGATCTTGCGGTTAACCAGCCATAAAATGGCAATCACAAGTATGGTGCCGAGAAAATATAGAATGTTGCCCTGTATATATCCGTCTCCCAGATCCATGAAGAAATAGAATAGGGGGCTATCTTCGGGAATGAAAAGAAGGCAGCCTATTCCACCGTAGAAAGCGATAGGTAATAGAATCCACCAAATACGTTCGTTGATAAGAGTGCGGCAAAGCAAGTACCAGTAATTATTGGCAATAATCAATAGCAAGATACCGATAAGATAGGTGATGACACCGGAGATACCGAAAAACTTGGTAATAGTGATGAAGGAAAAAGGGACAAACAGAAACAACCAGAACAGGTTGAACAGACTTAGTCCCGAGCGGATTAGTAAAAAGTCGATGACACGAATTCGTTTAACCGGCAGCAGGAGGTAAGGTTTTACCTCCTGTGTCGGTGTTTTTTGAAACGGAACACGCAACAGAAAGTCCAGTGCCAGGATAAAGATCAGAACCACTGCGTTCATCACATGATATGGTTCCCGGTTGGGAACCATATCAGAAAATCCGAACGCGAACGTCGTACCGAAGAATATCAGGTAACCGGCCCAGAATGCGCCCATGACATAACCGAGTATTTTAGCAACTTTGTTCTTTTCATACATCGGATGCCGTTTGGCGGCAAGCCTTCCATGTTTGCGTAATTCGTTGAATATCATCATTCAGTAGATATACTAGAGAATTTTTATTTGTTTTCTTCCGGCACGGTCATGATGACTTGAATTTCGTTGTTCTGTTTCAGCAAATTGGCGAGGAAGTCTTGCACTTCTTTCGCTGTGATGCTGTTGACCAACTTTTCATAGTCTTTGGTATTATCCACACCCGTGTAGAGGTATTCGTCCATATTATTAAGCCAGTAGCCGTTTTCTTTCTGGGCGTCTTTATACTTCTTCAGCATATATTCTTTGATCTTCTGCATGTGCTCGGCAGACGGACCTTCTTTTGCCATTTTGTGAAGTTGTTCTACAACAACAGCAGACAGTTTATCTTTCTTGGCAGGGTCAGTTTGGAATACAATCTGAAGAACAAGTTCCTCTTTCGGGTATTTACCAAGGCTTCCGTTACAGCTTACACCGTATGTACCTCCTTCTTTTTCACGGATTTCAGCAGTGTAAACCAAATCCAGAGCCTGATCTAAGAAGCTAAGCAGGACATTGTTGCGCAAGTCATATTTGCAAGTGCCGCTATAAAGGAACATGATGGTAGCCATTGGAGTTTCCTGTGCCTTTGCAAATACATTTTTGATCTCTCCCTTGCGGATATCCATCTTGTTATCTTTGAAAGTCTCTTTACGGTTGATAGA
Source organism: Bacteroides sp. BFG-606 (assembly GCF_024788145.1). Classification (NCBI taxonomy): domain Bacteria; kingdom Pseudomonadati; phylum Bacteroidota; class Bacteroidia; order Bacteroidales; family Bacteroidaceae; genus Bacteroides; species Bacteroides sp. BFG-606. Next base: position 2,878,958 of record NZ_JANUIL010000001.1, read on the forward strand.
TGGCAGACCTCCCAGATATTTGGCGATTAACGGTTTCATTGTAGCCAAGTCTACGTTTCCTACCAGGAAGAAAGTAAAATCACTAGCATCTTTGTAGCGGTCTTTGTACATTTCAAGAATACGGTCATAGTCGATCTGGTCTACCATGTTTTCCTTCATTCTGATGGCACGCGGATGGTGACCGTATAGTACACTTGTAACTGTGTCACTGAAAGCAGTCATCGGATTAGCGTCCGCATTTTGAAGTTCGGCTTTCAAACGGTTCTTGTAAGATTCGAATGCTTCATTATCCTTACGCGGAGATGTGAAAGTCAGATAAGTAAGCTGCATCATTGTCTCAAAGTCTTTCGGAGCACAACTACCGGAAACAGTTTCCGTAGTGTTGCCGATACCCGCACCTACGTTTGCACGTTTGCCGGCTAAAGCTTTACCCAGATCCACTTTGCTGAAATTACCGATTCCACCTACCAGAGCTACTCCGTTTAATTGAGAGATATTGATAATTTCTTCGTTCGGGAATACGCTGGTACCACCGAAGCTTACACCTTTCATTACAATCTGGTCAGCCTTGAAATCAGTAGGCTTCACATATACAGTTACGCCGTTGGAAAGCACCAACTTAGTCGTACCATAAATATCACCAGCTTTTTCAGAAACAATCTTGCCACCTTTAATATCTTCAGAGATCAGCGGTTCGTTAGAAACTTTATCTTCATAAGGTTTCAGATCGAATGACTTCATTTGTTTCAATAAAGCAGCAATTTCTTCTTTAGTAGGATATTTAGCGCTTTCTTTTTCCGGACCGGCCAGTAAAACCACCTGATTGTTGTCAGTGATTAGTTGTTGCATCACCTGATTGACAGCTTCTACAGGGATATTCGGAGCCAGTTTGTTTACCAGTGTATATTCAACTTCGATTCCCGGAATCGGTTCTTTTTCAAGGAAATTGTTAACGTATTCGTTGACGTAAGAACTACTTTTAGTCTTTTCGCGTTCGTTGTAAGCAGATTCTACGGCTTGTAGATAGTTGGCGCGTGCGCGTTCATATTCTGATGCGGTAAATCCGAAGCGGCGTGCACGTTCAGCTTCTTCCAAAACTGTTTTCATTGCTAAATCGATGCCGTCTATTTTGCTGCTTGCATCAAGTGCGAGTGCTTCTTTAGTCTTGGCAAGGAAATAGTTTCCATATTCTGCGCTTGCACTAGTGAAAGGAGGATTAGCAGTTTGGCGGAGTTCGTTCAAACGGTTGTTCAGCATATTCATAGCCATGCTGACCATATACTGGGTAGCATAATAAGCAATGGTGTTTTTCAAAGAATCCGGTGTAGCGTCTTGTTTGAAGAAGATGTTTACATAAGGATTCTTCACTTCCTTGTCTGTGCCGATATAGATAAGCGGTTCCTGATTATCTGCCACTGGATAGTAGATACGTTCGGCCGGGTTTACCGGAGCTTTTACATCTGCGAATACCTTTTTCAGTTTGGCTTCAATTTCATCTACATTGATATCACCTACAATAACGATTCCTTGCAAGTCCGGACGATACCATTTCGCATAATAATCGCGGATATCCTGATAAGGGAAGTTGTTGATAACATCAATGCTTCCGATAGGCATACAGTCTGAATATTTAGAATCCGGATATAGAGTAGACTGTGCATCAGTCATGATGCGAAGCATACCACTGTTGCGGCTTCTCCATTCTTCGCGGATAACACCACGTTCTTTGTCAATTTCCTTGTCGGCAAGGTTGATAGCATTCGACCAGTCATGAAGGATCAGCAGACAAGAGTCTACCACGTTTATATTTTCAGTCGGTACGTTGCTGATGTTGTACACCGTCTGGTCGACACTGGTATATGCATTCAGGTTCGTGCCGAATTTGATACCTTTTGTTTCGCACCAGGGCACGATGCCAAGTCCGGTTTCATCACCCGGGAAGTGCTTTGTGCCATTAAAAGCCATGTGCTCCAGAAAGTGAGCCAGACCACGTTGTTGCGGTTCCTCAAGAATAGAACCTACTTTCTGGGCGATGTAGAATTCAACTCGTTTTTCGGGAAGGGCATTGTGGCGAATGTAATAGGTAAGCCCGTTGTCTAGTTTACCGATGCGGACATTCTTGTCTACAGGTAACTCTTGCATGGGTTGTGCAAGTACGAGCTGGAAATTGCAGCATATAAAAAGGACTGCAATAAATAATCCACGTAATAAATGTTTCATGTTCTATTTAGTTTAAATAAATATTTCTGTGTTATTTGTCGTTGTGTTTGGTTGTAAATCACAAATAGACAGGGAAAAGAGTTATTTTATAGCTTCCCGTATCTTGACTAGCTTAGTTAACAGTCCTTCCAGGAGGTCTAACTTTAGCATATTGGCACCATCGCTTTTTGCCACGGCAGGGTTTTCATGCGTTTCGATGAATATTCCGTCGGCACCTACGGCGATACCTGCTTTGGCGACAGTTTCTATCAACTGCGGCATTCCTCCCGTTACCCCACTGGTCTGGTTGGGTTGCTGCAAGGAGTGAGTGACATCCAGAATCACCGGATAGCCGAATGTTTGCATTTCGGGGATACCACGATAGTCCACAACAAGATCCTGATAGCCGAAAGTTGTTCCGCGTTCGGTAAGCATCACATTCTTGTTTCCGGCTTCCACCACTTTGTCGGCAGCAAACTGCATTGCCAGCGGTGAAAGGAACTGTCCTTTCTTGATGTTAATCGTTTTTCCGGTTTTGGCTGCGGCAACCAACAAGTCGGTCTGGCGACAAAGAAAAGCCGGGATTTGAAGTATGTCCACGTATTCGGCTGCCATTGCAGCTTCATCTGCGGTATGGATATCGGTTACGGTAGGGACTCCGAAAGTCTCATGTACTTTTCTCAATACTTTGAGTGCTTTCTCATCGCCAATGCCGGTAAACGAATCCAGACGTGAGCGGTTTGCCTTGCGGTAAGAACCTTTGAATACATAAGGAATTTGCAGTGCTTCGGTGATCTTTACTACTCGTTCGGCAATGCGCATTGCCATTTCTTCACCTTCTATCACACACGGACCGGCCAACAGGAAAAAGTTGCCGGTGGGGTTGTTCTTAAGTTCTATCATACTTAACTACTATTATAAGTTTATTTTCAGGCACGGATTACGCGGATTACACGGTTCTTGCAGATACTGTAAATTACACTGTTCTTGCCAATTCGGTTATATTAAGAAAACCGTGTAATCCGCGTAATCCGTGCCTAATTATATTTAATTTGGAATAATAAGCGTTGTCTTTTCCGGGAGCACGCCTACTTCTAAAGGAAAATGTTTAGGCAACAAACGCCCGTCCAAATCCACCGCTGCATTCTGTGCCCGGAGTACCTTTACTTTTCTCGTCCGGTAGCTTTTCACCACTTTGTGATTCAGGATTCTTCCTTGAATCAGCATCCATAGCCCGGAAATAATTTGCAGGAATTCCGGGCGGTAGATTACAGATACATCCAGCCATCCGTTGTATGGAACGGCACTGGGAGTTTGTCCCCATCCCCAGGCACTGCCTATGCATACGGTCATGATGCGTCCGCGGATATGTTCATCATTGATGCGGAGATGCATTCTGTAGAGTTTTCGTTCGAAGATGAGGGAGAACAGGGCGGCAACGTATGAAAGGAACTTCACACCCCAGAAACGTTTGGTCTGATCGGTGATTTTGACGATTCGTGCTCCCAGTCCGATATTAACGGCATTGAGGAAATAGCGACGCTGGTGTTCGTTTCCGTCGTAGAAGTTGCAGTAGCCTACGTCTATTTTCTTCAACCGATGATTGATGATACAGTCGACAGCCGGCTTGTATTCGGTGCTAAGTCCCCAATATTTGGCGAAGTCATTTCCGATACCGTTCGGAATCATGCCGAGGGCGATGTTCTCTTTGTCTTCGGCATCGGATAGCATAATGCCATTGATGGCATCGTTCAATGCCCCATCACCTCCCACAATGACAATCGTGCGATAACCATTGTTGGCCAAAATTTTAGCGAGACGCTCTACCGAACCGAAACCTTCGGATTGTACATAGTCATAGTCTACACCTTTACTGTCCATGTACTCCTTAATTTCTTTCCAGCGCTTCTTTACCTTTCGGGTACCAGCTTTTGGGTTGTAAATCACTCCCCATTTCTTCGGTTCTACACTCATATTTGTATATCTATCCTATTGTGTATTAAAAATCGCACTATAATAACTGCCAAAGATACTAATTCCCTTGCAGTTTCTCTTTTACAAAAGCTATCTTTTCTTCCATTGGTAACTCTGCATTCATCCAATGGATCGTAAATCCTCTTCTTTCCATGCCACGGAACCAGGTCATTTGTCGCTTGGCAAACTGATGGATGGCTATCTCCAAACCGTTGAACATTTCTTCATAAGTCAGTTTGCCTATGACGTACAATGTCAGGTATTTGTATTCCAGTCCATAGTAGATGAGATCGTCCGGTGCAATTCCCTGTTCGATCAATCGTCTTACCTCGTCCACCATTCCTTCATCCAATCGTTGTTTTAATCGGCGGGTGATCTTTTCACGGCGCAGTTCCCGGTCAATATCCACTCCGATGATGAGGCTGTTCAGTTCCGGAAATTCCCTTTCGGGAACCGGATGGGCTGCATAATACTCTTCAATTTCTATTGCACGTATCGCCCGTTTCACGGTATCCACGTCGGTGGAGTTATGCAAAGCCTTGTATTGACTTAATATTTCCGTCAACTCTTCCAGCGAATGATTTGCCAAACGGTTGCGTAATTCCGGATTTTCCGGTACGGGCATCAGTTTATATCCTTTCAACACGGATTCCAGATACATACCTGTCCCTCCACATAAAACGGGAAGACAGCCTTTTTGTTTGATGCTTTCGTAAGAATTCAGGAAATCACGTTGATATTCAAACACATTGTATTTGTATCCGGGGTCTGCAATGTCAATCAGATGATAGGGGATTGTACGTCCGTTTACGGTATAGTCGGCCAAATCTTTTCCTGTACCGAGATCCATTCCTCTATATATCTGACGGGAATCGGCACTGATAATTTCTGTGTTGAGTTCATAGGCCAAGGCAGCGGCAAAGGGAGTTTTACCCGAGGCTGTAGGTCCGAGTATGGCGATTAAATCATAGTCCGGCATAGCTTCATTCTTTTATATCTGCAAAATTACGAAATATTTTTAACCTGTTTGGTATTCAATCGCTTTTTTATCAAGATAAATAAGAGAGTAGGGAAGGTTAATTTGTATTTTAACCTCTAATTGCTGGTATTCAATCTAATGATGATGAAGCGTGTGAGAATAACGCATAGATACGGGTAAAGTAGCTTGAAGATACTGGCATTGTTCAGCTAAAGTGCCTTTAGTTCAAAATCATTTTCACATTTATCTGTTGCTTATTGCCTGTATGATCCGGCATGCCTTTCCATTTTTATCCACACCTTCTATGGTTATATCTTCCGGTGCAGTGCTGTCCGGAGTATAGTATTCGATGATTGCTTTTCCATTAGCATCCAGTTGTAGGGTAGGATTCCAATAGATTGTACTTCGTAAATCCGAGCGTTGGTCATTCTTCTTTTCGGGCGTATCATAAGTAGGATGATAGAACTCGACCGAGTCGCTGTACCCCAGTGGAGTACACGTGATAATGCCCTGTGCCGGTCTTGCCGGGATATCTTTACCGTCTTTCAGCGTAATAACGATAGCACCTGCCGAACCGCGGGAGCCTAAGATTGCTGCATCGGCACCGCGGAGAAGGCTCAAACTCGACATATCACTGGTTTGTATCATGGTCAAGATGTCGTTATCGTCTTCATATACCACGTCGTCAACGACAATGACAGGTTGCTCGGGATTGTTGCGGATATGTATTTCATTTCCATTTGTCACGCTAATGCCCGGAAGTCTGGTGACTGCATCGAAAGCTGTTTGTGCACCGAATCCTTCCAATCTGTCCCCTTCGATCGTGTAGGTGTTGATACCTCCTGTGTAAATACTTTCTGAACTGGCCTTTTTACGACTTCCAGTGACTACCACTTCTTTCAGATTGTACACTCTCATTCCACCTTCCATGTAATATTGGTCGCGGGTATTGAGCAAATAATCTTCCATAAACGTTGCTGTTCCATCATGGAAAGGAGACTTGTGTGAAGTTGCCGGGTATTGAGGAGTGTCAATCACAATGTCTACTCCGGCAAATCCTCTTTTGGTACGTGCCTGAACAAGGAAAGTCGTGCTATCTCTGAAAGATGTGTTCACGATAAACTCTCCTTTTTCGTCTGTGGTGGTAGTGGCGATGATGTTCTGTTTGGGAGCCAGAATACAAATAGGTCCTTTCTTAACGTTACCTCCAAAGAAGCCTTTGATACGTCCGCTGATAGTTTGCCCCTTTTCCATATAGTTGGTGAGGTTCATTGAAGGTGCAGTCAGTACATTCCGGATATGGTGTCTGCGCCATCCGTGCGTCATCATCAGGAAGTCTACCGTGCGGAGAGTCCGGAGGTCTTGCTGCAGAAAATAATATCCGGGATTTTCTACATATCCTTTTAAGTCGGAGGTTAATAGAAGATTCGATACGATATTGTCAGCAAGCGAATCCGGACGGATACTCTTTCTGTCGGTAATGCTGACGGAGAAACTACCTTCTACCGGAGTGCCGTTATCATCTTTTGCTGAAATTTGCAGGGATACCTTTTCTCTTTTTCCGTATGTTGGCTTATCTGCAAGAATTTGCCATTGATGCGGATTCCGGTCGGGTACGAAAACCAGGCGTTCGCTAAGTGCGTTGCCCTGTTGGTCGATCAGCATGAAATGGGTGATGCCTGCGTTGAATAAACTGTCGTTCATTCTTCCAAAAGTCCTGTCGACACTGATTGGCTGCAGGATGATCAGCTTTCCGCGAGTATGTGCAATCAAGAATAACTTTTGAGGCCACTGGGTAGCTTCTGTTTTCTGGATTTCGTAACGGATTTCCTTTTTATAATGTGTCATGGAAAGTGTGATTCCTTTTTCTTCTACAGCCGGGAGGTCGAATCGTTTACTGATACCGTCACCGGATTTGGCAATCACATAATAAGAGTTCCCTATAGTCGGATTCAGTGTGAAAACTCCCATGCCGTCATGCTCTGAGCGGAAGACTGTTAATGTGTCTCCGTTGGCATCGAACAGGCAGCCTTCTATTTCTGTGGAAAAGCCGTCCGATCCTTGAGCCTTGAAAGCTATATTCTGATGAGCAACGGCCAGGAGAGCTCCCCCTTCCGGGAAGAACTTAACGTCAAAGTCTTTTGTAAACGAAGGCAGGTAGAAAGTCTTTTTATAGATATATTGGGGATCATCGAATTCTACTTCAATGTGGCGTGTGGCAATAGGCTTCAGATCCGGCAGGGAAATAGAAATCATCCCATTCTCGTCTGTCTTTCTTTTACCTTTATCTTTTATCTTTCCATTTTCAAAGTAGTGGTAGCGGATAGCAGTATTTCCGAAAGCCTCTTGGACATTGCTGGTAAATCTTACCTTGGCTGTATAATGTGATTCGTCTTCTTGCTGATACTCAATATTCGAGACAATCGTGTTATCAATCGAGTTACCGATTTTCAGATTGCGTGAATAAAAGAATTCCGGTTCCTGATTAAGCATCCAGTTACTATATCCCCGCAAATAATAATCACCTGCCGGGAGAGTGGGAGGGAGGGTGAAAGCATTATGAAAACCCAATGAATCTCTACGAATCTTCTTACGTTCTACGATAGAGTCGCAACGGTTGACAAGCTCTGTAATGATGAAGTTGCTTTGTGTATTATCTTGATGTGTAACAGAGTTTACCAGATATCCCTTGAACCATATTTTTTCTCCTGCCCCATAAAATGGCTTGTCCAGATGCAGGTACAGCTTTTCCTGTGGGACTTTTTCCAGCAGATTAAAATACGCAATGATTGTATCTTGTCCGTTTTGCCCCGACAATGGAGCAAAACAGAACAGCATTCCGAAAAAGAAAGCTATTGAAACCCTATTAATCGAAAATGTAGTTATGCTTTTCATATATTATACGTCTTTGTGAAAACTTTGTTTTAGCGAGTCTTTTCCATCTACGCCTTATGCATCCATATGGAAAGCACTTTTCTTTTCACTGCCACTATATTGATAACCGATACGGCAATGAATAATACAATGCCCATGCTGATTGCTGCCCATAATGATCCGGTTTCCAGTTGTGGGAATAGCAAGCGGATGCTGTCTATATAATAACTGCGTAACCAGGAGACTAATCCGATGGATAATACAAGCACGATAACGTTCAATCCTACCGTGAGCAACTGATAAGGCAATGCTACCTTGTTGGGACTGTATCCGATTAGTAATAGACTTTCCAGCTTGGTCGTATTCTTTTGTAAGAGCAGGAAGATGCTCAACATCAGTATATAGAATGAAAGGATACTGATAAATAAACCCACTCCCAATACAATACCTACGATAAGACGGAGGAAATAAGTTGTTTTTCCGGCATCCAGCTTGCCGTCTTCCGTTTCATATCCTTTCTTCTGAAAATAACTGGCGATGGCGGAATCTGCCGGATTGCTAACCTCGATAATCAATCGTGCCGGTTGGGCTTCTGCATTCGGTGCAAAATTCTCATTAGCCCATTTCATAAAAGACTGGGGGACAAGAATCGTATTCAGGCGATTGGAGAAGCCGACAATGTTTCCTTTGTACTGTTCCACCCGTCCGTTGCCACGCATCATAATATCCATTTGAATCAGACTCATCAATCCTTCCGATAGTTTGGGAAGGCTTCGGCTTTGCGCAAAACCGAAGTTGTAAAGATTCAGATAGTTGCGGGGAATGATAATGGGTATGGTATGTGTAGATTCATCGAAATGCCATTTATCGAGTTTGATGTCGACAAACTCATCGGGAACAGACTCAAAAAACATATCTGTGGAAAGATGGATACCGGCTTCCTTCATTCCTAATCCTGCCGAAACTTTGAATTGGGAAGGAGTGAAAGCTCCTATTGTTTTGGTAAACGGTTGCTTTTTCAGATCCGCAATTTCTTCGGCAGAGAATGTATTACTCTTTCCCGCAAAAGAACCGAGAGCGCTGATTTTCTTTGTAGCTATGATGAAATCCTTTTTCATAAAGCTGTCTCCTTCGGTGAATACCGGAATGACATCTTTATAAAACTGTACGCTAAGCAATACAATCATCATGCCGAATAGGTTGGCTAAAAAGAAACCGGCTAATTGACCGATACTGATATGTTGGCGAAGGAGTTTCCAGACAAGAGTTGGCATTTTATTTACGATTTTACAATTTACGATTTGAAATGATGCTGTGAAAAGAGATTGTTTATTACCTGCTACCTATTATTAACCAGCTTATTACAGTTGAAGTGTATGGTTGTAAGGCAACTCGATATGTTTACCGATGGAAGTGGCGATCACTCCGGCTCCTTGTGCCTTTGCTTCGGCAATGATAAGTTCACCCATGATGCGGCTGTTATCATCATCCAGGTGGCTGATCGGTTCATCCAGAAATAAAAAGTCGAACGGCTGGCAGAGCGCCCGGATAAAGGCGACGCGCTGTTGCTGTCCGAAAGATAGCTTACCGGCTTTCACATTTATTTTATCTGCGATCCCCAGTTGTTCGAAGAATGATAAGATTTCTTTTTTCTTTTTGCATCCGGTGAGGTTATTCTTCAATTGTACATTTTCAAGAGCGGTCAGTTCGGTGAAGATGCGTAAATCCTGAAAAAGCATACTTAGTGAATGCTTTCGCAGGTCGACCCATTGCTTCACGGAGTATGCTTTGATATTGGTTTCATCGAAATTAATAATCCCCTGATAGTCGTTGCGGTAACCATAGATGTAGCTGCACAACGAAGATTTGCCGGTGCCGGAAGCCGCTTCAATCAGATACATCTCTCCTTTCCGGAAGAAAAGATCCTGATGCCATACGTCCGAAGTCACCGAATTACGGTCAGCAAACACTTGGGGAAGTGTTTGCTGTAGGTGAATACTATTCATACCGTTTGTTTATACATTTATTACATGCCGGCAAATTGCTTGGCAAAGTCTACAATTTGTTTGAGGGCATTTACATCCTTGTCTTTCAGGCAAAGGTCGATCTCGCTGATTTCTCCTTCCGAACTCATAGACAGGTAAGAAACCTTGTTGGCCAGTTCGATATATGTCTTAGCTTCCTGTCCTCCGAAACCTGCCACCATTTTAACTATAGGCAAATCAAGAATTGCTTCGGCATTGATTGCTATAAATAAGCTCTTTCCTTTCATATCCGATGCATAAGGAGTATCTTTGACTGATTTGTCGGCAGCTTTACCTACGTTTTTGTAAAGTAACTCATCATTGGTTGCATACATTTGTTTATCCTTGATGCCGAAGAATATATTCATGCCTCTTGTCTTGTAGACGTATTCGTCTTTGCCAAGTTGTATGATGTCTTCTCCTTTTTTTAGTCCCAATGATTGCTTGTTCTTGTAAATAGTTTCAAGTGCATTGCCGTTCTTGACGTCAGCATACATCATGAAAGTAGGGGCACTGCTCATGGTAACATTGATTAACCCTGCTGAAATATCACCATTGAACGAGCTGAACAACTCTTTTACTTCGTCTGCCTTAGCGATAGATACAGTGTTGCGGAATTCCTTGTTTTCACTCAACAGGTTATACAGTTCGCCTCCTTTTACACCTACGTTGAAGAACATCAGGGTAGAAGCCGGGAAGTATTTAACGAAAGTATTGTTCGCTTTTCCAACAGATTCCATTTGTTTTTTCAGGAGAGCTTTCACTGCTTCGTTTTCAGTATAGTTTTCTGTTTTGAGGGCAATCTTGCCTTTTTCAAAGTTCAGTCCTCCTATCAGAGTGATGTCTTCCGCTTTCACTTCGGTAGGTAATCCCATGGTTATCTGATCGCGGTAGGTTGAAGGGATAGCTGTCATGGAAGCGAAGAAGTTAATATCACTTTTCTGTTTTTCCATTTTCAGGAAAGCTCCTGATTTCACGATACTATTGCTTGCTGTCTGTTTCAACAAATTAGTAATGGCTTCTTTGGCTTTATCAGTTTGAGTCGTTCCGCTTACGTTAACTACCAGTACAGTAGAATTATTGAAAGCGAGCAAACCGCCGTTCATCGTTGTAAAACTGTAACCGTCAGCTTCACCTACCGGTTGGCAGATTTGTTCTTTTGCCATCACGTCGAGTGAAGCATGCAACTTATCTTCATTGTTCACTTTACCTATAACGGTGGGATAAGGGAAAGAAGATGAAGAGAATACATAGAATGGAGATTCAACATCGATTCCCGATTCGCCCGGATTCTTCATAACCTTTTCCAGTTGTTGGAATGTGGCGGCATTCATTCCACTTTTCAGTGCTTCCAGTACTTTTTGTTTAGCAGCTTCATTCTCTTTATCATCCAATCCTGCTTTGCTTGCGAGGGATTTGAGGTTGATAGAGGCAACTACCGAAGCGTCAGCCGGTATCACATTTGTATATTCCGATGTCTTGGAACATGCTGCCAGGAAAACAATCAGTACTGCCAGTACCGAGAGTCGTGAAATCGTTTTCTTTGCCATACTTATGTTATTTAAAAGTTGTATAATCATTGATTCAGATATTTACTGCTGTTATTGATTTTGCAGATTCAGCGTGTGGCAGGCCACTAGTGCTGCTGTTTCTGTACGGAGCCGTGATTTGCCGAGACTGATCGGAACGAATCCCCGTTCGATGGCCTTCTTCACTTCCTCTTCACTGAAATCCCCTTCGGGACCTATCAGGACAAGAGCATCTTCTCCGGGTTTCAGGATATTCTTCAATAGAGGTTTCTCCCCTTCGTAACAGTGTGCGATAAATTTCTGTCCTTTAAACTCCTGTCCGATGAACCGGTCAAACTCGATCATGTCGTTCAACTTTGGCAGTCGTGCCTTGAGAGATTGTTTAATGGCTGATACCAGAATCTTTTCAATCCGTTCGGTCTTGATAACTTTACGTTCCGAGAAACGGCAGTTGAGGAAAGTCAGTTCGTCAAAACCTATTTCGGTGGCTTTCTCTGCAAACCATTCGTTACGGTCCATATTTTTCGTCGGTGCCATGGCAATGTGTAAATGGCATGGCCATAAAGGCTCCTGGAAAATGGATTCTTTGATGTTTACGAAACAACGTTTGTTGGTTGCAACAGTGATTTCAGCTTTGTAAAAGTTACCTTTACCATCGGTAAGAGTGATTTCGTCTCCGATACTTAACCGCAGAACACGGATACAGTGTTGTGCTTCCTCTTCGGGAAGCTCGTTGCTTTTCTGTATATCGGGAGTATAAAATACGTGCATAATATTACTTACTGATTTTTATTTCTTGAATTGATTTGGTCACGTATCTGGGCGGCTAATTCATAATTCTCATCTTTGATAGCCTGTTCCAGTGCTTCTTCAAGTGTTCTGGAAGTAGCACCGGGCAAATCATGTTCTTCTTCAGCCTCTTCGTCGTTGTCCGTTTTTCCAGAACGGGTTCTTTCTTCTGATGACATATGAAGACATTCTTGTTCAAGAATAGATTCATAAATAAGAATCGGGCAGTCGGCGCGCACTGCCAGGGCAATTGCGTCTGAAGTCCGTGCGTCGATACGTATAATCTCTTCGTCTTTTTTGAGGTAAATATAGGAGTAGAAAATACCATCCTTTGCTTTGTAAATCAATACACGTATCAGGCTGGCTCCCAGTATAGTAAGGCTTGTTATAAATAAATCATGTGTCAACGGACGGGGAGTTTTTACTCCTTTCAGATATAAAGCTGTAGCCTGGGCTTCCGCAGGGCCGATGATGATAGGCAGTTGCCTCTCACCGTTCACTTCGCCTAATAGCATAGCAAACGCGCCTACTTGCGCCTGGCTGTTTGTGATATTTATAACTTGTAATTCTATCTTTTTGTCCATCGTTCTCTTTTACTTAATTTGTTTTACTTTCGCTGGTGTTTGTACTTGAATATCAGGGCAAACAGAATACCGATCACCAGCGCATAAGCGGCAAAGATCAGCCAGATATCCATCCATTCGCGGCTCACCAGTCTACCGTCAGCATACACCGAGAATGCATCAACTACCGCACCGCTGGCATATCCCCCCATGATGGCTCCCAATCCGTTAGTCATCATGAAGAACAATCCTTGTGCACTGGCACGGATAGAAGATTTCGCTTCTTGTTCAACAAACAACGAACCGGAAATGTTGAAGAAATCAAAGGCCATACCATAAACGATCATGGAAAGGATCAGCATCCATAGTCCCGATCCCGGATCTCCAAAACCGAACAGCCCGAACCGGAACACCCAAGCGAACATACTGATTAGCATGACTTGTTTGATTCCGAAATGACGCAGGAAGAAAGGTATGGCAAGAATAAACAATGTTTCGGACATCTGTGAAATGGATAACAGGATGACTGAATGTTTCACTCCGAAAGAATCTGCATATTCAGGGATGCTGGCAAAACTGCTTAAGAAAAGGTCGCCGTAAGTATTCGTAATCTGCAATGCTGCACCTAGAAGCATGGAGAAAAGGAAGAAAATAGCCATTTTCTTTTTCTTGAATAATACCAGCGCATCCAGTCCGAAAGCGGAGAGCCATGATTTGTTTTCAGATTTAGCCGGTCGACAGGCCGGGAGGGTAAATGAATAAAGTCCGAGTAGCAATGCGGAAGCACCGCCCACATAAAGTTGCGCACTTGAATTCTTGAATCCGGTAAGGTCGACAGCCCACATGGCACAGATAAAACCGATTGTTCCCCATACACGGATAGGAGGGAAGTCTTTAATCAGGTCACATTTGTATTGTTCCAGTGCATTGTACGATACTGTGTTAGCGAGGGATAAAGTAGGCATATATACTAACAAGTTGAGCAACATGGCCCAATACATCTGGTCGTATCCCGTTGCGGTAGAAGCGTAGAAGAGACATCCTGCCCCTGCAATATGGCAAAGTCCGTATAAACGTTCTGCATTAAACCATTTATCAGCGATAATACCGATAATACCCGGCATTACCAAAGAGGCAATCCCCATGGTGGCGAAAATGGCTCCGATCTGTCCTCCTTCAAAATGAAGTTCTCTTCCCATATAACCACCTAGTGATATTAACCATGACCCCCATACAAAGAATTGCAGGAAGTTCATAATAATCAAACGAACTTTTATACTCATGACTTTTTTAATTTGTGTTTCTCTTCACGTTCATAAACCTTGCAAATATAATATTTTCGTTGAATAGGTGGATAAGTAATTTGATAAAAAGGGGATAAAAATGGTATAAATGCGAAGAATAGATGAGATTTGGGTGTGAAAAAACAAATGAAGAGGGTATAAAAAAAAGAAGGCTATCTATCCCAGACAGCCAATCTTTGTTAACCTTAAATCTAATACCATGAAAAACACAGTGCAAAGATATGGGGTTTATGTTATACAACATAATGTTTTCTCGGAAATCTTCTGTTTGTTAACTCTAATTAACTTTGAATCTTCCATTTTTCTGTTATTGCCCTCTCTGATCAGTTATACTTCCGGAGAAATGCCTGATATCCGAATGGAAACTTGACTCCGGCACCTTACCGATTATTCTACGTAGAGTACCAACCCTTTTAAATATTCTCCTTCGGGATGATAGATGTTTACCGGATGGTCAGCCGGTTGAGTCAGCTGGTGTAGGATGCGTACACTACGCCCTGACATGGCTGCAGCGGTAAATACGGCAGTACGGAAATTATCTTTGCTTACCACTTGCGAACAAGAGAAGGTGAACAGGATACCGCCCGGTTTGATTTTCTCGAATGCTTTGGCATTCAGCTTACGGTAGCCTTGCAAAGCATTCCGCAATGCATCTTTATGTTTGGCGAATGCAGGCGGATCAAGGATGATTAAATCATACTGGTCGCCCATGCGGTCGAGATATTTGAAAGCATCCTCGGCAAACGCCTCGTGACGGGAATCACCGGGAAAGTTTAGTTCCACATTTTTGTTAGTCAGATCAATCGCTTTGGCTGAACTGTCGACAGAGTGGACGAGTTTCGCACCTCCGCGCATGGCGTAAAATGAGAATCCGCCAGTGTAGCAGAACATATTCAGTACCGAACGGTCTTTGGCATAACGTTCCAGCAAAGAGCGATTTTCACGCTGATCTACAAAGAACCCGGTCTTTTGACCTTTCAGCCAGTCCACATGGAACTTCAATCCATATTCTTGTGCGATATTGTCACTGCTTCCTCCTTTCAGAAAACCGTTTTCAGGGAAAAGGTCTGCTTTAAAAGGAAGAGTTGTTTCTGATTTATAGTAGATATTTTCGATCTTGTCACCCATTACTTCGGATAAAGCTTCGGCAATTGTCATGCGGTCTACGTGCATTCCTGCAGAGTGTGCCTGCATAACAGCGGTTTTGGCATACACGTCAATCACCAGTCCGGGGAGATTGTCTCCTTCACCGTGAACAAGCCGGTAAGTATTGTTGACCGGATTGGTGGCGATGCCGATACTGCAACGCATAGCATATGCTATTTCCAGTTTGCGTTTCCAAAAATCGTGATCGATAGGTTCCTGGCGGAAAGACAGTACACGCACAGCAATACTTCCGATCTGGAAATGTCCTTCGGCAATAAATTCTTTTTTTGAGGTATATACTTCTACAACTTCACCTTCATCGGGCTCTCCGTCAAAACGAGCGATAGCACCGGAAAAAATCCACGGGTGGAATCTCTTAAGAGAATCTTCTTTACCAGGTTTGAGATATACTTTATGCATAATGTAGTCTTTCCTCAACCCTCTTTCCCAACGGGGAAAGGGCTTTAGATGGTTTTATTATTGGTTATTAATCACTTATTTTATTACCTATCACTTCCTCCGTGGGAGAGACTGTAGCTGTTAGCGGAGAAACCTCCCAATCTCCTGTCTGTTTCAGCTCTTGCAGCAGATTATAGATATTGAGGCACGCCCATGCATCGGTAGCAGCGTATTGTTTCTGTCCGTCACTTAATACATCAGCTTCCCAGTTGGACAAGCGTTGTGATTTGGATATTTTTTCTTTGAATAAGATGGCGTAAATCTTTTGCAGACTTTTGTCTTGTATTCCGAATTGACGCACATAGTCCTGCAACTCGATACAGCTTTGTTGGGTAAAAGGTGCGCGTTTATGCAGCATCATAAAGTCGTCTTTCAGTGAAAGTCCCACTTTGATAACAGCCGGGTTTTCTAACAAGTCAACCAATGGTTGGGTCAATCCCGTCATATTGAGACGGAATAAGAAACAGCATTCTTCGGAAGAAATCTGGAGAAGTGCTACTTTGTGCGATTGTCCTTTGGTAAAGGAAGGACGAGTTTCGCTGTCGATACCTATCACAGGTCTGGATTGGAGGTAAGCTACTGCTCTTTCCGTTTCAGCTTCCGACTGGATAACATAAATACGTCCCGGAAAGACAGTTTTCGGGAGTTCTTTTAGTTCATCTTTATCTATGGTTCTTCTTACAATCATTTCTATTTTAATTCATCATCATGGCAATGGCAACCGTCTTCGTGGCAGTGGCAATCATCATCGTGGCAATGACAGCCATCCTCTTCACAACAATCGTTGTCGTCGCTTGGTTCGTAAAATCCTTCTTCCTCTTCTTCCTCCTGGTTGTATTTCACATCATGAAGGGCACGGAGCGTGTTTACCAGTTTCTGTCCCCACAGTGTACCGAAGTTCTCCTGGCAGATAGCCAATGAATCATTCATCGTTTCGTTCAGTCCCAGTTGGAAGACAAATATGAAATCTTTAATATCCTGATAAATGTCGGCCAGGTCTTCCGATATAGACTTCTTGATAGGCTGGTCGCTATACACCATATCTTGTACGAATACGTCCAGATAATCATCCTTGTCGGCCATCAATCCGGAAAGGTTGATGCGCAGAATTTCGTAAATCTCTTCTGTGACATACGTTTCGAGCGCTTCGTCCCCGATAGTCTCACATTTGGGCAGCATAGATGCTTTGAGATAGAGCAGGGGAAGTATTTTTAATGATGTATCAACGAAAGTGCTACGCTTCATGCGTTCGGCACGTTCGAGAAATGCACAAAATTCGGCAGCTACCGTTACGAACTCAATTACGTTTTTATCAAATATCGTTTGGCTTTCTTTTTCCATGATCTATATTGATTTGAAACGCAAAGGTAAGAAAAAGGATTGAATGAGCGTAGTGCTCGTTATTTTTTTATTATTTTTGCAGCTTAGAATCTCATTCCAGTTTTATAAAAAAGAATTAAAGACTCATGGCAAAGAAGAAATTAGATAAGGAGGCGGAACGTACTCCCTCTTCCCCCAGTAAAATAGTGGCTGTATGTAAGAATGAAACCATTCATTTTGTAATCGGATTGATGCTGGTCATCTTTTCCGTTTACCTGTTGTTGGCTTTTTCTTCCTTCTTCTTCACGGGGGCTGCCGACCAAAGTATTATCGATAGTGGCAGTTCGGCAGACTTAGCAGCCGTTAATAATCAGGTGAAGAATTATGCAGGTTCACGCGGAGCGCAATTGGCCAGTTATTTGATTAATGACTGTTTCGGTGTTTCCTCTTTTTTCATACTTGTTTTCCTGGCAGTGGCAGGATTGAAGTTGATGCGTGTACGTGTTGTACGTCTGTGGAAGTGGTTTATCGGCTGCACACTCTTGTTGGTCTGGTTCTCCGTATTCTTCGGATTTGCCTTTATGGATCATTATCAGGATTCTTTCATTTATTTGGGAGGTATGCACGGATATAATGTCAGTCGTTGGCTGATTTCGCAAGTAGGAGTACCCGGTGTGTGGATGATCCTGTTGATAACCGCTATCTGTTTCTTTATATATATAAGTGCACGTACCGTTATCTGGTTGCGTAAACTTTTTGCATTGAGTTTCCTGAAACGCGAAAAGAAAGAAGAAAAAGAGAACGTTCCGGAAGGAGAAGACGATCCGGAATTTACAACTTCCCAACCGCAAGAAATGGAGTTCAATTTGAAACGGACGTATAAACAGACACCTCCTCCGGTACCAGTGATGGATATTCAGGCTGAAGAACCTGAAGAAAACCTCCCTATTAATAAACCGGAAAAGGAAGATACTTCTGTATCTGACGAAAGTGAAGGAGTGACTATGGTATTTGAACCGACAGTTTCCAATCCTGCTCCTATTGTGCAGGAAGACTCTTTGGAAGAGGTGGAACCTGGGTTTGAGGTAGAACCGGCAGCTTCGGAAGAAGAATATCAGGGACCTGAACTTGAACCTTATAATCCTACTAAAGATCTGGAGAACTACCGTTTCCCGACTATCGACCTGATGAAGCATTTCGAAAATGATGATCCGACGATTGACATGGACGAGCAGAATGCAAATAAAGACCGCATCATCAATACATTACGTAGCTTCGGAATCGAAATCAGTACGATTAAAGCAACTGTAGGACCTACGGTAACTTTATATGAAATTACTCCGGAACAGGGAGTGCGTATTTCTAAAATCCGTGGGTTGGAAGATGATATCGCATTGAGCCTTTCCGCTGATGGTATCCGTATTATTGCTCCGATACCGGGTAAAGGAACCATCGGTATTGAAGTACCGAACAAGAATCCGAAGATTGTTTCCGGACAAAGTGTGATCGGAAGCAAGAAATTTCAGGAATCCAAATATGACTTGCCTATTGTATTGGGTAAGACGATCACGAACGAAGTTTTTATGTTCGACCTTTGCAAGATGCCGCACGTATTGGTGGCAGGTGCAACCGGTCAGGGTAAATCTGTCGGTTTGAATGCTATTATCACTTCTTTATTATATAAGAAACATCCGGCAGAATTGAAGTTTGTACTGGTCGATCCGAAGAAAGTGGAATTCAGTATCTATTCGGTGATTGAAAATCACTTCCTTGCCAAACTTCCTGATGGAGGCGAACCTATTATTACGGACGTAACGAAAGTAGTGCAAACCTTGAACTCTGTTTGTGTGGAGATGGATACCCGTTATGATCTTTTGAAGATGGCGCATGTGCGTAATATCAAAGAATATAACGAAAAATTTGTCAACCGTCGTTTGAATCCGGAAAAGGGACATAAGTTTATGCCGTATATCGTAGTGGTGATTGATGAGTTCGGAGATTTGATTATGACTGCCGGTAAGGAAGTGGAACTTCCGATTGCCCGTATTGCACAGTTGGCGCGTGCTGTCGGTATTCACATGATTATTGCTACACAGCGTCCGACTACTAATATTATTACGGGTACGATCAAAGCCAACTTCCCGGCGCGTATCGCATTCCGTGTATCCGCCATGATGGACTCCCGTACCATTCTCGACCGTCCGGGTGCTAACCGCCTGATTGGTAAGGGGGATATGCTCTTCTTGCAGGGAGCTGATCCGGTGCGTGTGCAGTGTGCCTTTATCGATACGCCGGAAGTGGAAGAAATTACGAAGTTCATCGCTCGTCAGCAAAGTTATCCTACTCCGTTCTTCCTGCCTGAATTCGTGAGCGAAGATGGTGGTAGTGAAGTAGGAGATATTGATATGGGACGTCTCGATCCGTTGTTCGAAGATGCAGCCCGATTGGTAGTGATTCATCAGCAAGGTTCCACTTCGTTAATTCAGCGTAAATTCGCTATCGGTTACAACCGTGCCGGACGTATTATGGACCAACTCGAAAAAGCGGGAATCGTAGGCCCTACCCAGGGAAGCAAGGCACGCGATGTCTTGTGCATGGATGATAATGATCTTGAAATGCGATTGAACAATTTACAGTAACCGTTCGTTTATTAATCAAATGAGAAAATACATTTTTAGTGTTTTAATAGCTTTACTGTCTTTGCCTGTGATTGCCCAACAACAGCAGTCGCAGGCTAAAGTCATTCTTGATAAGACGGCAGAGGCGTTTCGTAAAGCAGGTGGTGTAAAGGCCGATTTTACTGTAAAGGCTGTGACGAACGGTCTGGTAGAAGGTGCTGAAAATGGAACGATTCAGTTGAAAGGAGAGAAATTCGTACTGAAAACGTCGGATATCATCACTTGGTTTGATGGAAAAACGCAGTGGAGTTATGTGACAAAGAATGATGAAGTGAACGTCAGCAATCCGACACAGGAAGAGTTGCAGCAGATTAATCCGTATACATTTCTATATATGTATCAGAAAGGATTCTCTTATAAGCTGGGAGCAACTAAGACGTATCGTGGAAAAGCTGTTTGGGAAGTCGTTTTGACTGCCAGAGATAAGAAACAGGAGTTGGAACGTATCACTCTTTTTGTGACGAAGGATACTTATGAACCTTTGTATATTTTGCTTCAACAGCGTGGTCAACAGACACGTAATGAGATAACCATTACAAGTTATCAGACAAAGCAGAATTATGCGGATCAGGTTTTTACGTTTGATAAAAAGCAATATCCCAATGTGGAGGTGATAGATTTGAGATAATATACGTTTATAACAAAACGAAAAAGATAAATTAAAATGGCAGAAATAGAAAAAGTAAAATGCCTGATTATAGGTTCAGGACCTGCCGGATATACGGCAGCGATTTATGCAGGACGTGCAAATTTATGTCCGGTACTTTATGAAGGATTGCAACCGGGTGGCCAGTTGACTACTACTACGGATGTGGAGAACTTCCCCGGTTATCCGGAAGGAATCAGTGGTCCGCAGTTGATGGAAGACTTGCGTGCACAAGCAAGCCGTTTCGGAACAGACATTCGTTTCGGTATTGCTACAGCGGCCGATTTGAGCAAAGCTCCTTATAAAATAACAATCGACGGTGATAAGGTTATTGAAACAGAATCATTGATTATTGCTACCGGAGCTACTGCTAAATATCTGGGACTGGAGGATGAGAAGAAATATGCCGGAATGGGGGTAAGTGCTTGCGCTACTTGTGACGGATTTTTCTATCGTAAGAAAGTTGTAGCTGTAGTCGGTGGCGGTGATACAGCGTGTGAAGAAGCTGTTTATCTTGCCGGACTTGCATCCAAAGTATATCTGATTGTCCGCAAACCTTTTCTGCGTGCATCGAAGATTATGCAGGAGCGAGTAATGAACCACGAGAAGATTGAAGTTCTTTTTGAACACAATGCGGTTGGTTTGTTTGGCGATAATGGGGTAGAAGGTGTAAACCTGGTGAAACGTTGGGGGGAACCGGATGAAGAACGTTATAGCTTGCCTATCGACGGTTTCTTCCTGGCTATCGGACATCAGCCGAATACTGAAATATTTAAAGAATACGTTGATACGGACGAAGTGGGTTATATCATCACGGAAGGTGATAGTCCCCGTACAAAAGTCCCCGGAGTTTTTGCAGCAGGAGACGTTGCCGATCCGCATTATCGTCAGGCTATTACGGCTGCTGGAAGTGGTTGCAAAGCTGCTTTGGAAGCTGAACGTTATCTTTCTGCCAAAGGACTTATTTAATCCGGTTTATATCCGATCATAGAAGGGGATTAAAACCCTTATAAATATAAAAATCACCCATGCTAGAGTTTAATCTGTAGTATGGGTGATTTTGTTGAACAGCATTTGCCGATTGTCTTTGGTCAATATGCTTCTATTTCATCTATCCATAATTCGGCAGGAATGACTTCCGGACCGTTATTCTTTTCAAAGTTGACACCATTACGCAGTGTGCCGCCATTCTTGATTTTGACTTTCAGGAACGTAGCCTGTGTCGGTTCAAATTCAATGGAATCGGTGAATGCAATTCTTCCTGTTTCCGGATAATCGTGTTTCAAAGCTTTTTCGGCTATCGGTGTGTATTGCTTACCGTCTGCTGATACTTCTACGGCAACTCCTCCTGCAGGAAGAATTCTCATGGCAGGATTAAATAAAGAACCGAAAATAACTTTGCTGACTTGTGTCTGCTTATCCAAGTGAACGATAAATTCCAAATCCTTACCTTCAACGATACCGAAGCTACACCATGGAGTATACGAAGCGTTGTTACCTCGTTTACCATTGGTCAGTCCGAAAGTAGTCTGGTCGGCTCCTAATACATCGTTTTCATCGAATATATCGCCTGTCCATCCCATCGTATAATTAACCGTATAGGGCTTTCCTGTCAATAAATTGCCATACAGTGGCTTGTGGGCTACTTTGCCCAATATCTTTCCGTCTTTGAAAGCAGCAGCTTTCAGGTCGATATTGCCTTCAAGAACAAAAGGCTTTTCATATAAAGCGGACGCTTTGGACGGTTCGCTGCCGTCCGTTGTATACCGGATTTCCGCATCCGGGTAAAAACTTTCCAGCAATACCATTAAAGGACCGTTCTCATCTGCGTGCGTATTTATATTTACGTCAAAGAAATTGAGACAAGGCTGGGTGTTCATAACTTTCAAACGTTCAAATTCAGTCACCATCCGTTCGCAGAAATTCTTCCAGTCTTTGTTTGCGTTTTGTGTCCAGGCCGTTTCGGCGATAGCCATTGCACGCGGGAAAGCTTGATAGTCTGTACGTTCTGAAGTTTGCATATACTCTCTCCAGATATTTCCTTGTATTCCGATGATATGTTTCTTGGCAAGCTCGTCAGCGTCGTCCGGAACAGGGTTGTAGCTATATGTTTTCTTCAAGGTATTGTATCCGCCGATAGTAGTCGGAGCAATTTCCGGCTCTTCTTGATAGTAGTCCAAATATACATAAGGATTCGGAGTCATGATGGCATTATGCCCAGCTTTGGCTGCATTCATACCTCCTTCTACACCGCGCCATGACATAACAGTCGCATTGGGAGCCAGACCACCTTCGAGAATCTCGTCCCAGCCGATGATGTTTTTGCCTTTACCATTCAGGTATTTCTCCATGCGGGTAACGAAATAGCTCTGCAACTTATCTTCTTTGCTGTGTTTTATTCCGTCTATCTTACTGGGAGTCGTATCATCTTTCAATCCTAACTGACGGATTAACTGCTGGCAGAAAGCACTGTTCTTCCATGCTGTCTTGGGACATTCGTCGCCACCGATGTGAATGTATTCGCTGGGGAATAATTCTATCACTTCATCCATCACTCCTTCAAAGAATTTGAAAGTCGTTTCACTTGGACAGAATACCTGCTCGAATACTCCCCAGGTAGGAGATACCTTGTAAGTCTGTGTCGAGTCGCATGACAATTCCGGATAGGCAGCAAGTGCAGCCAATGCATGTCCCGGCATTTCTATTTCGGGAACGACATTGATATATTTGCTTGCAGCATAAGCCACTACCTCTTTGATTTGCTCCTGTGTATAATAACCTCCATGTTCTTTTCCGTCGAATACTTGCGGATAGTTTACATAGTAATAGTCTACCAATGTCTTTTCACGCTTGGAACCGATTTCCGTCAATTTGGGATATTTCTTGATCTCAATTCTCCATCCCTGATCGTCTGTCAAATGCCAGTGGAAGACATTCATCTTGTTCATAGCCAGTAAGTCGATAAACTTGTAAATGTAGTCAATCGGTACATAATGGCGGCAAACATCCAACATGAGTCCGCGATGAACAAAACGGGGTGAATCTTCAATTTCTACGGCAGGAACCGACCAGTCAGCTTTCTTATCCAACTGCTTTCCGTAAATTGCCGGAGGGAGTAACTGATAAAGAGTCTGCACTCCATAAAAGAATCCGTTCGGTTGGGAAGCGGTGAGTGTAATGAGACTGGGAGTAACCGACAATTTATAACCTTCTTTCGGCATACCTTCCTGTACAACAAAAGAGATTGCTGTTTTTCCGTCTGCACTTTCAGCTTCTTTCAAGGAAATTCCTGCTGTCAGTTTTAGTTGTCCGGCTAAGCTGTCGGCAATGCTTTTTACTTCCGGAGCATCCGAAGGAACTACGAGGCAGACTTTGTTGTTTAGTTCAAAGCGTCCTTCCTGTGGAAGAATCTGGTTGGGGTTGGGAACGATGTTGTACTCGTTCACCGCTTCTTTTGTCTTCTGACAACTGGGGGTAATCATTAATAAGGACAAAAGAAGAAGAGAAATACTTTTCTTCATGGTCAAAATGTGTGTTAAGTTATAAATAGGTTTGACAGGGCAAATGTACTTGTTTATATGATAAGTTCCAATAATATGGAAATAAAAAAGCCGGAACGATGTCCGGCTTTTAGCTAAAGTTTCAGATTAATTTAGTTATATAATTAAGAGAGAGTTTTTATTTCAGTAGTTGTTCTTCGATGATTTGTACGTACTTCTCCGGAGTGGCTCCGACTTCAATAATCGGTTTGCCGCCTGCAGGTATGAAGAATAAGGTAGGCAATGCCTGTACACCGAAGTGATTGCATAAATCCTTTTCTTTGTCCGCATTAACCTTGTAGAATACAACTTTACCTTTATACTTTTCGGCCAGCTTTTCCATTTCCGGAAGTAAGCGCATGCAAGGTCCGCACCAAGTTGCCCAGAAATCAATCACAACCGGTTTGTCGCCGTTATAAACGAAATCATTCCCTTTTCTGTAGTCGAAGATGTGTTCGAGGAAGAATTGGCGGGTAATCGGATTCAGTTTACCGTCTTCAATTTTAGTTTCCGTTACTTTAGCTTCCGCTTCCGGTATGGGAACCATGTCAAATGGCTGGAAATAAATTTTCTGATGAATATAGTCAATGGATATGATTCCGTAGTCCAGTATTTTTTTGCCTAATACAGAGCGTTTCAAGTACGGGTTCTTCACTGCCATGGCATCTTCAATCTTTGTTTTTACGAACATGGTTTCTGGTAAGATGAGGCTTTCCTCTTCTTGAGTGGCTTCTTTATATCCATTGGAAACTTTTTGGTTGGTTCCTTTGGTGTATTGTGCGCTCCATGTATTGAAATCTTTTTCGGTAAGATTTACCAGTCCTTCGCTCCACGTATCCAGAACAAGAGAAACAGGTTTCCCTTGAATGGATATCGGACATACGATTCCTAATCCTGTAATCAGATCAAAGTTCTCCCGGTAGTTTAATTTCATATAAGAGGGACGATAGGGCTGCGTAATTGTGAGCTTTTTCCGTTGCATATCAATGGTCAGAACAGAAGTGCGGAAAATGGCACCGCTTAATACACCCATCACTCCCAGCTTGCGTAGATACGGTTCGTCTTCCAGAACGAAAGCTGGAAGATCGTTGCTAAACGTATTGTTGCCAATAGCAACAGTTGCCATTTCATATACTTTTCCAACAGGTACTTGTTTGAATACAAAATCCTGATAAGCACTAAAAGTACCGTTCTTCCCCGTGTCGATGTGTAACTTCTTGATGGCCTCAGGAAGCAGGGCGTTATGTCCTGACAGATCGAGGACAAAGTCTGCCACTTCGCCATTTATGGCGGCTTCTACGATTATCTTTCCATCAATGGTTTTGAATGGAATGACCTCTGTCATACTGTTCTGTGTCTGTGCACTGATTCCTCCGGCAATACAAAATGCAAGTAGACAGAGATACATCTTTGTTATTATTCGCTTCATATCTTTTTTCTGTTTAAAGTTCATTTCTCTTTCCTGATTTCAATTCTTTTCTCTTGATTGTCTTTCTTGACAATAATATAACCGGTATCACCGGGGATGGCATTCATGATATCTTCTACAGCCATCTGGCTCATGGGACAATCTTCCAGAGAAGTACCGTTGATGTTAATCACCTGGTCGCCGAAAGCTACTTTATCTTTCATGCTGTCCCAGATCGTTGTGATTTCAAATCTCTCATTGCGTGGCAGTATACTTACGTTCCAGAGAGCTGGAGCACCGCCCATGTCGGTTTTTCCTTCTTCAAACGGAAAAAAGTAGAACCGTCTGCGCATGTAATCGATAATTACTTTACCGTATTCCAGTAAATCCACTCCGATGATGCTTCCATTCATCACCGTGGTCGTACTACCCACATTTGTGAATTCTTTCCCCATGATGTTGATGGGGGGGAACAGTCACCTTCTTTATATCTACCGGCTTGCCCAGACCTGTTATTCCGGCAGCTACGATACCATATCCGTGATTAGTAACTTTTGAAATGTCAGACAGTCTCTCATAATCTTCTGTAGAATAAAGCAGAAATCCATCTGCACCCGTATCGAACAGAACCTTGAAATCATTATCCCCTAAGCGGACGTTGACGATGGAATGATGCTCCGTCTCATCCAACAGTGGAATCCCATCCGTTACTTTTAGTCCTTCAGGACGATACGGATAATTGATAACCATTATTTTAGAACGGGAATCGAATGTAACTACCGACTGTGCGAAAGCGTCTCCTCCAAGAATACCGACAACCCCTAGTCCGGTGAAGAATGGATTCTTTGGCAGTACCATTGTCTTCAACTGCTTGATTTTATAGTTTTCCCCGATAGATACATTCTGTACATGTGCTTCCTGATAATTGGAGCCTTGTGCATTCACATCGGAAATACGCATATATCCTGCGGCAGTAGCTTTCATTTCCGTCGCAGCATCATACATAGTTCCGGTTCTTCCTCCCGTGTCGACGATATATTTCACTTTTATACCGTTAACGGTGACGGGGATAATGATTTTCTCTTGTATAAATTCATAAGGAATGGTGTCGCAAACCTTATTCCGGATTTGCGCTGCCATTCTTTGTCCGCAGTTTAGAAATAACAGCAACCATAAGCCGGTCAGTATTCCTATTCTTTTCATATTATTCTTTTTCATAGATAATATCCTTTACTCCAGAAGCTGTCTTGATCGTCAGTTTCGTTTTCTTCTTCTCTTTCAACTCCGGTATTCCGTTCAGAATACTTTCGCAGAAGTCATATTTCTTAGCAGGTTTGCCATTGATTTTAATCACCTTGTCTCCGACTGCTATCTTACCTTTCGTACTGCTCCATACAGTAGATACATATAAGTCTCCGTCTTTGACCGTCAAGTCAAAATTATTACCTTGATTGTTTATTTCATTGTCCGGTTGAAATGCTTCAAAATAGAATCTTCCGCGTGGATAGTCAATGGTCACTTTACCGTATTGCAACAGCTTGACACCCAATAATGTGTATGGGTGATTGTTGGTGCTGGTTGTTACGTTACGGAATTTGGTGGCTCCGACTGATAACAATGGAATACGAACCCTGTAAGAAGACGCCTTGTCCGCCTGACCGGATACTCCGATACTCCCTTCTCCATATCCTTCGGAAACCACTTCCATAGAGGCTTCGGGTTTGATTTTTTCAAAATCGCTTTCAATAAGAGATAACAGACTGGGATTACCTGTATCAAATAATACAGTTATGTTGCTCACCGGGGCTATCTGTATATTGATAATCGGCATACCGCCATCTTTCGTGAAATTCAGCATTTTCCGTAAAGATACCGTAGAAGGCTTTTCTGCAGATGTGACTATGATATTTTTTGTCTGTGAATCTATGCTGACAATGGTACTGGCAAACAAATCGCTGCCGATAATACCGTCTACTCCAAAACATTCCCAACCTTTTACCTCATCGATAACCAGCGACGGTGCATTTTTAAAGTTGATAATATTATCGGGAGTTGTCAGATTTTCTATCCGCGCAGTTTTGTAATAGCTTTCCACGTTGTTTACATCCGTCACCTTCATCGAGTCCGTAGCCACTATCTGTAGTACTTGGCAGGCTTTGGTCGTGAGTGCGGTACGTCCCCCGGTATCAAAGATAAAAGGACGTGCGGTGCCGTTCACTTTCATTTCGATAACCATTTTTCCGCCTACCATTTGATAAGGTATGGTTGCTTTATATTGTTGGGCGAATAAAGAGACCGCCATGCAAAAGGCGATGACGGTTCCTGTTATACGAGTATACTTCATAGACTAATCTTTATTTGCTGACTTTTTCCGCTTCCAAAATTGCCTGATAAGCATTTACGATACCTCCGGAAATACATAAATCGTCAAAAAGAAACAAATCTTGTGAAGGACTATCGTTCACACGGATTCCTTTTTCTACCTCCACTCCTTTGCGTGAGGTGACGCTTTTCAGTAATATATCACGGATTTGAGAGCCGGTCAGTTTGGGGAAATAAGATTTTACAAGGGCAGCTACACCGGCCACGGTAGCCGAGGCCATTCCTTCACCGGTTCCTTTCTGGTAAGTATCGCCCATATAAGAAGAATAAATATCCGTTCCCGGAGCATAGATGTCAAGAGTCGTTGCGCCGTAGTTCGTGTTCAGTACCGGATTACCTTTCTTGTCGGATGAAGCAACCACCATGAAATTGGTAAGCTCGCCATCCTTGCCCATCTTCCGGTTCGGGAAGAATTCACTTTTATCCATGTCTATCGACAGATCCCAAACAGGAACGATAACTAATGCTCCTTTCTTTTCTGCCTCTTTCAGCGCATCTGTTACCCATTGTTTCTGCTCTTCAGGATATAAGGAGTTCTGTTCCGGCAGTAAGATAACGTCTGCTCCGTGATTTACTGCATAGCGGATGGCCAATGCCATATCTTTCAGGTAAGGTTCCCCTTCTCCCGGATGGATGCGCAAGGTCATGATTTCGGCATTATCGGCAATACCGTTACTTCCGATACCATTGTCACGTTTGGCTGCGATGACACCAGCTTTCATTACACCGATTGCTGCATCCGATGTCAACAGTACATTATTGCCGTAATGCGTGTCATTAATATCCAAAGGATTGTCACCTACAATTTCTCTCCGGTTGTCTGTACCATATTTCTTCAATGCATCTTCGTAGGATGCTTTGGCAGTTTCTGCGCTTTTCTTTCCCATTCTCTGATATACAGTTTCCCACTTGTCTGTATTATAGATGCTGAATGAGTAAGCTGTAAAAACAAAAGCAACTTCAGAAAGACTGTCTCTTTCCGCTTTAGGATTATAACAACTCTGGAATTCTTCAACAGTCAGTTCTTTTCCGGGAAAACGTTTTTTCATGTCCTTGTCGAACTTTTCGATATATTCCTCAATTACATAGGAAAGTTGCAAGCCACCGTATGAACCGCCAATTCTGGATTCCGGCATAACCTTAAAACGATAATAATTGTATTCTTCCATATTTTCCGGTGCGGGAACCTCCTGACGTTTTCCGTTAACGATTTTATAATATTTCTTTCCATCAAAGACATAATCAGCGTATTTATCTTTGAGGCGGAAGAATTCACGTTCTCCTTCACGTGTCAGGGCTTCCATGACCTGACCATCTTTACCGCCGATGAAATTCCATCCATTGATGTCGTCTATCAAACCATTCTTGTCATCGTCTTTCTGGTTCAGCTTTTCTTTGGGATTGACCCAGATAGCCTGTTTCAGATCTTCGTGTTCTACGTCCATTCCTGTTCCGATCAATGCGACGACCGGTCTTTTTTTAGCTTTCTTTTTGTTGGCTTTCAGGTAATCATAGGCCTTGTTTACTTCAGCCCCGTACACACTGTCTTGGTCGAAAGAACAGTTAAACCAGTCCAGTTCGGATTGTTTCTTTTGTGTTTCTACCTTTTGTTTGACTAACTGGGCCGATACTGCCATGCTGACAAAACAGCATACGATAGGAAATATAAGTTTCTTCATTGTTGGATGAGTTATAATTTATACAGTTTAGTTACTTTCTTATTTTTAAAATGGCTTCGCGCACCTGTTCGCCCCGGACGTTGCGTGCTGCGAGTTTGCCTTCTTTGTCAATGACTACAAGGAAGGGGATAGAGTAGAAGCCATAAGCATTCTGGATAGCACTTGGAGTTTTACTGTTTTTAGGGAAGCCTGTCTTGTCCCACAGCATCACCCACGGGAGTTTTTCTTCGTCCAGCATTTTTCTCCATTTAGCTTCGCTGTCATCTAATGAGACGCTGATAAGTTCCAGATCGTCAGCTTTCAGTTCATTGTATATTGTCAGCATGCTACGCATTTCTTTGCGACAGGGACCACACCAGGAAGCACAGAAATCCAGTACGACAATTTTCCCACGGAAATCTTTCAGACTTACATTTTTTCCGTTGGCATCTATGAATGTAAAGTCGGGACATTCCGCGCTGATAATTTGATGGGAGAGGACCTCTACCCGATTTACCAGCCATTTGGCAGATAAAGACTTTCTGTCTTGTTCCGGTATCATATCCAACAACATTTTGTTGGATTGGTAATCATTTATATTTGCCAGATAGGCTAGTGCGGCTGCCATGCCGGGAGTCAGTTTCCCTTTGACAGAAGCAGAAATCGTTGCTATATCCGGATCTCTTTCTGTAGGCATATAGTTTTGTAAAGTCAGAAACGAATCGATGCCGGTGAATGAAAGCGAACTTTGTTCGGGGTTCTTTTCATCAAAGTAACCATTGATTGTTACCGGAGTATTCTCTAGATAAATATCCTGCTCGGTTTCTCCTAAATAAAGTTTATAGACATCAGGGAGGATGTCTGTCTCGTCGGTACTGAA
This sequence comes from Bacteroides sp. BFG-606, assembly GCF_024788145.1. Classification (NCBI taxonomy): domain Bacteria; kingdom Pseudomonadati; phylum Bacteroidota; class Bacteroidia; order Bacteroidales; family Bacteroidaceae; genus Bacteroides; species Bacteroides sp. BFG-606. The sequence continues at coordinate 2,909,309 of NZ_JANUIL010000001.1, forward strand.
TGTGCCATTCGTGCCGATGAGACAGCTTAATACAACGCTTTCGTTCATGTCTTTTATTTGCAAAGTCGTTGGCTTTAATACCTTTATTCTTCCTGATATTTTCAGTCCGTTATTTCCCCATACAGTGGCACTGCATAAGAGTAATATGGTTAGCAATGAATTTCTTACTTTTGTCATTATTATAAGTTTATAGTTAATTGTCAGAGTTGTTATTCTTCATCGGGCGTTTCCGGTATTGGAGGTAAAGGTAAATCCCAATTTTCCGGTCCGTTGGCTATTGCTTCCAGATCAATCTGATATTTATCTTTCAAATATTTTTGTACGAAAGCGAACTTTTCGGCAAGAAAAGGATATTTATCAGCCGGATATTCCTCTGCTAATTGAGCTTGGTTATAGAACATGGAAAGATGCATATATCCTATAAAAGTCTCTTCATTGGTTGGAGGATAAGAGTTATTGTCCGGTGTGCTGATACTATTGAATACATATGTGTTGACACTTCCCGGATATCCTCTGGTAAGATAATAGTTTGGGTCATCTTCCATTCCCAAACCTCTTACCAGATTGGTGACATGGTCGAATCCTGCCTCAAATTCTTCAGGTATAACAATGTTTCCGGCTTTTACAGCTTTTTCCAATATGGGACCCAATATCATTTTCCGGCGTCTGTCAAGCACTGCCCTGTCTGTAGGTATTAAATAAGGATCTCCGGGATTATCTTCTCCGAACATACAAGTGCACCAATAATCCAACCCATCGCGATTCTCGTGTATGGGCACAATCCAACTCGCTAGGATCACGCCTCCAATTTCTAATACGCTTTTACTATGGACATTGTATCCCAAATACCAATACATAGGCAGAACTTTAGAAGTGATCGGCGGATTCAAGTATGCAAAGATTTGCTTTTTCATAAATTCGACATAGTAATTGGTCATTTCATCATTTACACAGCCTTGGCCTTCGTAGCCACTACCATATGTTGTACCTGTCCAGCTCCGGTTAAAATCTTCCTTTTGCAAATCTTTATAAATCAGATATACATTATAGTCTTCGTATATTTGAGCAATGTCATCGTCCCAGCTATTATTTCCTTGAGGTACTTTGAAGCGTAATTCAACGCCTCCTTCTGTAGGAGTCAGTGTATCTTCTTCATAACATGAGGTGAATGCCATACAAGCAAGTAATCCCCATAAAATATATATATTTCTCATATTCATTTCCTTTGTTTAATTCATCAGATATATACTATTAACTTTCCCGTTTTGGAGCTAAAGGATTCTGTTCCAGTTTCTTATTTTTAATCAAGACAGCGTCTGGTATAGGCATAGTATAGGAAGGGTCATTCTGTTTTAATGTATATACCTGTTCTCCCCATCTATGAATAATTTGTGGCATTCCGTAGCGTCGGAGGTCAAACCATCGTTGCCCTTCAAAACAAAGTTCTTTTCTTCTTTCACTTTTGATGAAAGTTTTGAGCGCATCGCCGGTTAATCCGGTAGGTTCAACAAATTTGTCGGGGGCATAACGTTTAGCCAGTAAGGTTTTTAAAGCAGAGAGTGCTGTACCTTCGTCATTATTATGAGCAGCTGCTTCTGCTAGATTTAAATAGGCTTCGCCTAGTCTGAAGGATAAAGCAAAGTTTTCCGATCCACTAGGCTCACCTGTAGCCGAAAGTTTGTACTTGCCAAAAGTTGTGTAAGAGTCTTCATAGAAAACGTAATCATCTTTATTGTACTCTTTCGCTATATACTTTTCTTTTCTTAAATCTCCATCTTCAAAGCTTTCAATCAGGTTATCAGAAGCGATAAAAGCTTCTCTGTAGTAGGTGGTATTACCGAAGTAACCTTCTTCCTCATACTCTACCGACTGATCATTGAACACGGTAAGGTCTGAAACGCTTCCGTATAACCAAATAACTTCAGATGATTTTAAAGATGTAAAATTATAATAAGGCTCTGCCACTGTTGGAGAAGGGAGGGCGTTTAAGTCTATTAAAGAGAAAGACCAGTCATTTATTACTTTATTGGCGTATATAGCTGCATCTTTCCAGTTTTCCATATAAAGAAAAACACGGGATTTCAGTAATTGTATCATTGGAAGGTTGACCAGATAATTGGGCTCATATTGTTTATCTTTGCTCAAAGTAAGGAATAAACGTTCAGCTTCATTCAGATCGTCCACAATTTGGTTGTATACTTCCTCAACGGTGTTTCGTGTCATTAACAGTTGGTCTTCAGGGAGCAGATTGCTGTCTAGTTTGAGCGGAACTCCTAAAGCTTGTTTGTTATAGTTGTATGGTGCTCCAAAATGATTAACCAACATAAAATAATAGAAAGCTCTTAATCCGAGAGATTGAGCTATTACATAATTTTTTTCAGCTTCCGTACCACTTACGTCACCGATATAATCGAGAGCGGCATTGGCACCTAAAATATAGTTATAGTATCCCTCCCAGACATTTTGAATATTGTAACCATTTCTTTCCATAATGAAAAACATATCCGGTTGCCATGTATAAACAGCTTGCTTGGCCTCTACTTCTTTTAGAGAGTTAATACTAAATTCATAATCGGTTTTATGAAACTGAATATCATCGTCGAAGAAACTAAGAAAGGCTAGCAGGCTATTACCTTTGTCTTGTTTGGGATAAGCGGAGCCTATCAGCATTTCCTGCAAAGCATTTGCATCTTTAGGAACATACTCACTTTGAGATTTAGGCTCTAGAAAATCTGAGCAAGAGGATAGCGATAGTAAGGCTATTCCTGTTAGTATATATATAATTCTTTTCATTGTTTATCTTTTTATTTTTTAGAAACCAATGTTAATACCTAATGAATAATTCCGTGGAAGTACACTGTTACTAACTTCCGGGTCGAAACCGTTGAAACGTTTGCTGGCGATAACGAAGATGTTATCCATGTTAAAGTTGAGTGATAGATTTTTCATATATATCTTTTCGCACCACTCGCGTTTCATTTGCCAGGATAAACCGATGTTGCGACAGCGTAAGAAAGAGCCGCTGACCACCATAGCATCAGATTGTTCCCATAATGGAATTCTATAAACATTCTCATTATTGGGCAATTCCACATAGGCCATACCTGCTCTGGGTAAAGAAGGAATAATTGTATGTGCTTCGTCTCCCGGTTCTTTCCAACGGTTCAGTAAATCACGGTTTATATTTGTATACGGATCTGGCATATAATACGAACTTGCGAACTGTTCATATGGCGATGGCAGACGTTTCTTGTTACCAAGTAGAAGTGAAAAACTTGTGTTTAAAGTCAATGATTTATAGCGGAAACTTAAGCTCAATCCACCGGTGAAATAAGGCTCTTTCTGACCAGAATATACCAGATAAGTAGTCGGATCGATTTGTCTGCTACGTTCTTCTTCCGGAATATCCAAAAGATTGAATAAAGCTTCACCGGTTTTCCCGTCTAATCCGGCAAAAGAGTATGACCAGAAACTGCTGAGCGGATATCCTTCTTTTAGTACAATATCTGAACGCCCGCTTAAAAAAGAAGCTGCATTGACATCAATGTCTGTATGTCCTCCTTCATTCCAGTTCTTGGAAGCATTCAGGCTGACACTTAATGCGTAGTCTCGTTTTTGTATCGGGGTGAAAGTTAATGTATATTCGATACCTCTGTTGTGGATAATACCACCGTTGCGTTTCATGGATGTTATTCCATATTCATAAGGTAATTCCAACTCAACAATCGCATTGGAACGTCGTGTATAATATTCCAGATTCATATAAAACATACTGAATAACTCCAGGTCTACACCGAAATTCCATGATTTGGTACGTTCCCATGATAGATTCGGATTTGGGATTTGGGAGATGGTAGACTGATATCTGTTGTATAGATTAGCTACTTTTCCTTGATTTAAAATCAAATCCGGACTAATCCGCGTTACTGCATTTCCTTGAATACCATAGGTGCCGCGGAAATTTAAGGTTGTTATCCATTTTACATATTTCTTCATGAAGTCCTCTTCTGAAGCTCTCCAGGAGAAACCGAATGAATAGGTAGGATCAATACGGTGATTAGCATCCTGACCGAAACGGTTGGAGGCATCATTACGTATGTTTGCATTAACGACATATCGGTTTTTGAGTGAATATGCCAATGTGGCGAATACGGAAAGGTAATTGTCTGTAGTATTGACTTTTCTCCATCCACCGTCATATATCCTTTTTAAAAGCCCCCATCCTTCGTCTTTAGAACCTGTAATAGGTGTAAAAGCTTGTGGAGTGGTTGGCAATGTTATTACTTCTCCTCTATCCGGGGCATATCCCCATACAGTATTGCTGACACCTTTATTGGTGGAAGAACGTAATTCCATACCTACTAAGGCATTAATTCGGTTCTCGTTATTGAAGGCTTTACTGAATTGCAGTTTATTCTGAATGTTGTAAGAGTACTGCTGTGCGTTGTTTGTGAATAATTCACCTCCAAATGGGAGTAAGGCTGCTCCAAACTCTTTACTGTTTGGTGAGACAGAGTTGAAATCATAGCCGCGATATGTTTCAGCAATATAGAACGTTTGTTCGGTTTCCCAGGCTTCGTTCGTACTGTTATTATCAGAATATCCTCCGGTGAATTGGTAAGTCAACCAGTCCAGAATATTCCATTTCAAGTCCAATGAAGCTGACATAAAGCTTGATTTGGATTTTGACCCACTATTGTTCCGTTCATTTACGAAATTGTATGATAATGATTTTACTCCGCTATTGTATGTATATGTGGCGTTCTTTTGATAGTAGGCATCGGGATCTATTGAGCGATTGGTAGTAGTAGCATACCCCATAGGGTTGACTCCCCCGGCAAAGCCATTATTCGTCGTTACGCTACCGTTAATCGTTGCATTAATCGTCAGTTTTTGTACCGGGCGTATAGTGATGGCAACGCGTCCGGTCATACGTTCACTGTCGTTTCCAATTTCCTGTCCTTCACTATTGGAATATCCCATAGAAGCTGCATAACTGTATTTATTTGTTCCACCGGAAACACTTATATTATGGTTATGACTGAAAGAGCGGCGGGTTAGCAGTTTGAACCAATCCGTGTTTTGTGTTTCCAAAACATTGCGTTGTGCCAAAAAATCTTCAGAAGATATATCATGCGACAGATACATATTCAATAATCCTTCATAAGTATATATTTGTTTGATTGGTTCTGCGCCATAAGGAGTTCCCCAGTTAAAAGCTTCTTGTGAAAACTGTACTCTTTCTTTGGAGTTCATGTAGTTGAACTGTCCGTAGTTAGGACGCGTACCTATTACAAAATTAGATGTGTAATTGACGCTTAGGCGGTCAGTCGTATTCTTTTTGGTTGTGATTTCAATAACACCATTAGATGCTTTCGAACCGTAGATAGCGGTTGCGGAAGCATCTTTCAGAATACTGATGCTTTCGATATCAGCAGGATTCAACCAGGAAATCTGATTACCGATGATGTTTTTTAAGTCCTCTGTCATTAAAGAAGATGCATTCAGCTCCAGTGGGTCTTCCTGAATAATGCCGTCAACTACCCAAAGTGGATCTTGATTACCCAGTAAGGTACTTGTACCGCGGATTTGAATTTTCGGGGCAGTACCTACACGGCTACTTGTATTAGTGACAATCATACCTGCTACACGTCCTTGCAGCATTTGGTCGATAGTGGTATACGAAGGCATTATAATATCTTTTGCTTTTACTGTAGTAATGGAACCTACCAAGTCACGGCGCTGAATATTCTGGTAACCGGTCACAACTACTTCGTCGATTTCCGTGCTGGAACTGTTTAAAGTGACATTAATCGTTTTCTTTCCTGTATATCTTACGGTTTTTTTCTCCATTCCAATGAATGAGTAAGTCAATATCAGTCCTTCCTGTGCCGGAATGTTAAAAGTGTAGTTTCCGTCCAGCCCGGCGATGGCTCCGTGCTTTGAACCCCGTACGGTAACCGTGGCCCCGGGAAGGGCTTCACCACTAGCGTCACGTATCCATCCGCTGATAGTGATTTTGTTCGTTTTTCTTTTCTTGATAACGATGGCATTGCCTGACACTTCGTAAGTCAGGTTGGTGCCCTCCAAGCATTCATCCAGAATCTCGGTGATCGTTTTGTTTTTTGCCCTTACGCTGATATCGGTTATGTTAGCGATATCTTCTGTTGCATACATAAAGATGAACTTTGTGCGGTTTTGCAAATACCAAAGCGTGGATTCCAGGCTTTCGCCTCTCAAATCAACGGAGATTCGCTGATTGTCTTGTGCTTGAATCATAAGTGAAGAAAGGGAGAATATGCATAAAAGACAGGATTTAATGAAATGTCTGCTTACACAAGATACTCCCTTTGATAAGGACTGTGCTCGTTTTTTCATAATGCGTTAGTTATAATATGTATTAATAGTTATTGTTTATAAGCAATGTGCAGTACCCCTTCCCTTTGTTTGATGTCTACCATATTCAGTTCCATTATCATGTCGATAATAGGGTTCATGTTTGCATAGCGGTTGAGATAAGCTCCGATTTTTACCTGCTTGGCTGCGTCGTCTTCAAAAGTGTATTTGAATCCGTACCATTTGGATAGATATGACATGACATTTTCAAGAGGAATGTTTATAAAGATGAATGATCCAGACTCCCGGGAAGTATATAATTCAGCATTTACATTGGAGACGATACCTTTCTGGCTATTTTTGTCATAAAGGAAGTGTTGGTTTGGAAGCAATTCATAGTCTTCATTTTCATTGTTTATCTTTACGGCCCCACTCACTAATGTTGTACTTTCCACTCCTTCATCTGCGTAGGCCCTTACATTGAAAGAGGTTCCTGTCACCCGGATTGAAGTATGCGGTGTTTGCACGATGAATGGATGTGCTTTGTCCGGAGCAACATCAAAATAGGCTTCACCTTCAACTTGTACGATACGTTCCTTATTGTTGAAACAAATCGGATAAGTCAGTTGAGATTCTGCATTCAGATGTACTTTTGTTCCATCCGAAAGGACAATGTGACATTCCATACCATGCAGTGTACGGAGCGTATTCTTGATCTCTTTCACTTTGGGCTTGTTGGCAGGAGTTTGATAATTGATCCCTTTAGAATCAATGATGAATATTTCAGCTGCACCTTCCGGGAGGGCATTATCGAAAAGATTGAAGGTGTTGCCATTACTTAAAGTCAGTTCTCCGCCATGGGTTCCTGGAGTGATTTCGCCGATTGGTTCTCCGGCTACCCAATTATATATAAGGTAGGAAGCCGGTATTATCAGAAGCAAAATAAGAGCTGCATATTTCAGGCTCTTTCTCCATGAAAGAAAACCGGATGCTTTTTCTCCTCCCAATCGCGGGTAGATTCTGTCCCATGCTTTTTGTGAAGAGAAACTTTTGATTAACTGAGTGTTTTTTTCATACGTTTCCTCATTCAATATTCGTTTGGCTAGCTTTTGATGCTCCGGATTTTCATTAATCCATTCACGGTAGGCTTTTTCTTCCTCCGGGATAGCCGAATGAGTGAATAGGGAAGCAAGGAATTTTGCAATTCTAAAGTTTTCTTTGAATGAATTCATCGTTTTTAGGATTTGTTTGTATATAAAACAATCCAATCGAAAAAACGGGGTAATCAAAAAGTTACTTTATTTGCATAAAAATAGTAATAAGGCGTAGTTTATGCCTTTGAGGCTTTCGCGAAGTTTGCGATAGGCGAATTTCTTTAACGTATGGACAGTACCCTCTGAAATTTGCAATTTGTCAGCAATCTCATGGTTTTTTAACCCTTTCATGGAATATAAGATGATATTTCGCATTTGGGTAGGCAATTCTTCTACCGCTTTGCGAACTATGCGGAAAGTTTCTTGTTCGATAATTGCAGCTTCAAAACCGCTGTCAAACTTTTCTTGTTCCGGAAAATCTGGAATATCCAATTGTTCATGTTTGAGATGATTCAGGCATTTATTTCGGGTGACGGTATAGAGGAAGCTCTTAACTTTCAGAATGTCATCAAAATCTTCTTTTCGCTCCCAATAAACCAACAATGCATCTTGTACGATGTCTTTGCAAACCTCTTTGTCATCGATATAGTGGGATGAAAAAACACAAAGAATAGGATAGTAGTCATCAAATAGCTTTTTGAAAGCCTGTTTGTTACCACGTTTTATGTCTGCAATTATATTTTCTATATGTATGTTCACTATTTAGGGTGGAGCGATTGGTGCAGAAACTCTCTTACCCAATCTTACTTATTTTCTTCAGCTTTTCTTCTTCGATAATTTTAATCTTTCTTCCGTCGATAGTAATTAGTCTTTCCGTAGCGAATTGCGACAAGGTACGGATAGCGTTCGAAGTAGTCATATTGGAAAGATTTGCCAGATCTTCACGTGAAAGATAAATGCTCAAAGTGGAACCGTCTTCTTCAAGACCATAGCTTTCTTTCAAGAAAATGAGTGATTCGGCCAAGCGTCCGCGAATATGCTTTTGTGTCAGATTAACGGTACGTTCGTCGGAGATACCCAAGTCAATGGAGAGTTGGCGGATGAAGAACATGGCCAAATCATTATTTTGGGCAATCAGAGTAGTGATGGCACTCATAGGAATCAGGCAAATAACAGAGGGTTCGAAAGCTGCTGCTGCGGTTACAAAATCTTGTTTGGCAAAATAAGCACGATATGCAAAGTATTCGCGTGGTTTAATCATGCGGATAATCTGACTTCTCCCCCCTACACCATCTTTGAAGATTTTCACTTTACCACTGATGAGACACATCAGATGAGACGGTGTCTCTCCTTCACAGTAGATGGTTTCATTCTTTTTGTAGGTTTGTATCGTATAATTGTTCATCAGAAACTCCTTTTGCTCATTGTTTAGAGGAGCTAACATATCGGATAACGGTTCCGAAATATCGATGTCTGACATATTCATTTTTACCATGAGTGCTACAAAACTGTGTTATACAGCACAAAAGTAAAAAGAAAAAATGAGAAAATGAACGAATCTATAAAAAGATTGCACAAAAGTGGGAGCTTTCGTGCAATCTTGTGGACGTTTTATTTAGTAAATAGTAGTTCCCTGTATTTAGGCAACGGCCATATTTCGTCGTCTACTTCCATCTCCAGGTGGTCGATGTGGTCGCGGATTTGGTCAAGATACGGGCGTACTTTTTCTTCGTATGCAAATGCCCTTTCTTTGTAGTTTTCCATGTGGTTGGCTACTTTTCTTGCTTCGGTCATATCGCGCACGAGTACTTTGATAGAAGTGACCCGGTGTGAAATCTCACGAATTAATTCTTTACGGTCGGCACTCAATACTTCGTATTCTTCAGCCGGGAATATTTCTTTCAGTCCCCGAAGATTTTCGAGCAAACGGTTCTGATAGGCAACGGCAGTAGGTACGATATGGTTGATGGCGAGGTCGCCTAATACACGGCCTTCGATCTGCACCTTCATGGTGTATTTCTCCAATTCCACTTCCAAGCGGCTGTTCAATTCGGTTTCGTTGAAAATACGTTCACCGATGAGTACTGCTTTCGATTGATTATCTACATAATGCATCAGGGCTTCCGGAACATGGCAGATATTCGTCAGTCCGCGGCGTGCGGCTTCTTGTTTCCATTCTTCGGAATAGCCGTCCCCTTCGAAACGAATCGGTTCGGAGGCGATAATTGTTTCTTTCAGCAGGCGGAAGATGGCTTCATCTTTGCCTACTCCTTCTTCCATCAGTTTTTCTACCGATGCGCGGAATTCGTTCAGCTGGTTTGCCATGGCCGCATTGATTACAATCATGGAGGCGGCACAGTTGGAAGAAGAACCTGCGGCACGGAATTCGAATCGGTTTCCGGTGAATGCGAAAGGAGAAGTACGGTTGCGGTCGGTGGTATCCAGTAAAATTTCGGGGATACGTCCGATGCCTAACTTCAGCGTGGTTTTTTCTTCCGGCGTCATTTTTTCGTTTCCTACTTGGCGGACAATTTCGTCAAGAGTGGACGAGAGTTGTGAACCCAGGAAGCAAGAGAGAATGGCGGGGGAGCTTCATTGGCTCCCAAACGGTAGCTGTTGCTGGCGCTCATGATGGAGGCACGCAATAAATCTTGGTTTTTATAAACCATCATTAAGGCGTTCACCAGAAAAGTGAGGAATAGCATATTTCCTTTCGGGTTCTTTCCGGGAGCGAACAGATTGATGCCGGTGTCTGTGCAGAGCGACCAGTTGTTGTGCTTGCCCGAACCGTTTACTCCGCTATATGGCTTTTCGTGCAGGAGTACATTAAAATGATGTTTTCTGGCGATACGCTTCATCAAATCCATGACGAGCTGGTTGTGGTCGTTGGCAAGATTGCAGTTTTCGAAGATAGGGGCCAACTCAAATTGGTTGGGGGCTACTTCGTTATGACGGGTTTTGGCGGGAATACCCAGTTTGTGACACTCGATTTCGAGTTCTTTCATAAATGCAGTGACACGTGGAGGGATAGAACCGAAATAATGGTCTTCCAACTGTTGGTCTTTGGCAGAAGAATGTCCCATCAGTGTCCGTCCTGTCAGGCAGAGGTCGGGGCGTGCATTATATAAGGAAGAGTCTACAAGGAAATATTCCTGTTCCCATCCTAAATTGGTATATACGCGTGTGATGTTCTTGTCGAATAGCTGGCAGACTTCCGTTGCTGCTTTGTCTACGGCGGCAAGTGCTTTCAATAATGGAGTTTTGTAATCCAGCGCTTCACCTGTATAAGAAATGAAGATAGTGGGGATACAAAGAGTGGTATCTACTACGAATGCTGGTGAAGAAACATCCCAGGCCGTATATCCTCGCGCTTCGAAAGTGTTGCGGATACCGCCGTTAGGGAAAGAAGAGGCATCCGGTTCTTGTTGGATCAGTAGTTTTCCGGAGAAGCGTTCGATCACTCCGCCATCTTCGCCAAATTCGATAAAGCCGTCGTGCTTCTCGGCTGTTCCGTCTGTCAGAGGTTGGAACCAGTGTGTGTAGTGAGTGACGTTGAGTGACTTAGCCCAACTTTTCATACCGTTAGCAATTAAATCTGCTATTTCACGGCTGATAGGCGTACCTTTTTCGATAGCATCGGTTACAGCTTTGTAAGCTTCTTTAGGAAGATACTCTTGCATCTTCTTGCGGTCGAACACGTGGCTACCATAATAATCAGAGAGTTTGTTGGAAGGGGCAATAACTTCCAGAGGTTTCCGGTTGGAAAGCTCTTGTAAAGCAAAAAAACGCATTTTTGACATAAATGGTCTATTTTTTATCGGTTGATGGCGCAAAATTATATGTTTTTTCTGAAAGTACCCCTATTTTTGAGGGGGTATTTTCAGAAATAACTTATTTTTTATTGATAATGCCCCCTCAGGAATTTGGCACTTACGAAAACTGTAGGGCGTTTGGGTTCCATGTCGGAATTTCATATAATGAAGAACATCTATCATACTTTTACTATAAAAGATGGGTATCTATCATACCTATACTCCGTCTATCTTAGTGTAGTATTAGGTGAAGTACCCCTTTGAAGGCATCAAGATGCATACATTATAGTAAGCCGTATTATCTTACCAACATTTAGTTTGTTGCACTCTAGTGAATAGACCTTTGCACTCCAGTGAACGTTTTTTTCCACTAGAGTGCAAAGAACCGTTCACTGGAGTGCAAAGATTGACTTCTCCCTTAGAGAAAACGGTATTATCCATTGAATAATAAATTGTTAACTAGTATATTTCATATAAACAAACAATGATTTGTTTGCAAAATGCTATTGCCGTAGGAATAAAAGCAGTACACACAGAAAGAAGCAATCAGTTCTGTTGATGGGAAACACGCCAGATATACTATGAGAAATACCGCCAACGAGTATGAGAAATGAGGTGAAATCGGGGGTGTTTTGCTGAAAAACTATGAGAAATGCCTATTTAGGAAATCATTTCTCATAATCTATCTATTTGATTATATTCGCTTTATATGGATACTATGAGAATATGAGAAATGGAAACGAAAAATTCAGAAAAGAGGTCTCTGAAGCTGATAGGAAGATTGTGTTTAGTTTATTTCCGAACCGATATCAGCTAGTTCATTTTTTTATTGATTGTAATTGGGGAAAATGTTTACGCAAAATGAAGAACTAAATACGCAATTGAGAATAGATAAGAAAAATGAACCTTTTAACTTTGCGCTTATTATAACCTATTAAGCAATATATTATGGGACGAAAATTTTCACGAATGTGTTATATATTAGCTTTGACCATATTTGTATTAGTTTTTCCGGGCTTATGCACTGAGGCCGCTCCTCAATGTACCGAAACGAGTATGTGGTTGAATGGTAGTGTGGAAAAAACAACGTGGATGAAGTGTCTTCATGATACACTGTTAATGTGCAAAATATCCATTCCCGGTACGCATGACAGTGGCACTACCAAAGGTGGAGATATGTTGAAAACACAGTCTGAAACCATTCCTGTCCAGTTGCAGTTGGGAATTCGCGCTTTCGATATTCGTTTGGAAAAGAAAAATAATAAATTAGGTATCTTCCATAGTTATGCTTTTCAGGATCTATATTGGGAAGATGATGTTTTGCCCGCCTTCATTTCTTTTTTGCAGGCGTATCCTTCTGAAACATTGATTGTCTCACTGAAAAAGGAGGGCGGAGAGTTGCAGGATTATGCATCTTTAGTGTCTGCTTCTTTGAGTAATCCTGTATATCAAGATTATTTCGTAACAGATTTTCACCCTGAACTGACATTGAAAGACTGTCGCGGAAAGATTCTTTTTTTACATAGGGATTCTGCAATGATTAATTATCCGGGTGCTGCTTGTGTAGGTTGGGAAGATAATAAAACCTGTCTGCTTATTCTTTGCAATAAAGATGGGAAAGAAGGTCGTGTGTTGCTTCAAGATGAGTACCAATATGAGTCAGGCAAAGATGCTGGAAAGAAAATAACAACAATTATTCGTAATATTGATGTAGTGTCTGACCAGCCCGCTTCTTCACGTAAGTGGGGTATTAGCTTTGTCAGTGCAACCGGATTACCTTTGGGAACACCTAAGATCTTTGCAGACCAAATTAATCAACCTGTAGCAGACTATCTGGAGCAGGAACACAAACGGAACTGTGGCATTGTTTTTATTGATTTTATTAATGATAAAGGCGGTAAAGAACTGGTGGAATATTTAATTGAAAGCAATATCAAGTGAGGCTACTCTACCGAGGCAAACAAAATCTCTTTATTATGAAGTTCTTTTAGCAGAAATGCGCAAAGTGAAGAATATTATACGCATTTGGTACTTTATAAAGGGTGTCCAATTCCTACATTTGTCTATAATTAAAAATAAAAAAGTGTAATGCTATGAAACTGTCAATAGATTTAGGTGGAACCCATGTTCGGATAGCACAAGTGGAGAATGGCAGGTGTCTTAATAAGATATCGGTTGCTTGTCCATCGCAGCAAGATGCTTCTACGATTCTCAATTTACTATCTCAGCTTATTGAAAGAATGATGAACGAACATGTAGAAGGCATTGGCATAGGTGTCCCTTCTATTGTAGATTCGGAAAAAGGGGTTGTTTATAATGTGGCAAACATCTCCTCCTGGAAGGAAATTCATTTGAAAGAGGCTTTGGAAAGTGAGTTTAGAGTACCTGTTGCTATCAACAACGATTCTAATTGTTTCACTTTGGGGGTGAAAATGTTCGGTGAAGGGCAACCTTATGCCAACATGGTGGGGGTGACGATAGGAACTGGTATCGGGGCAGGGGTCATCATTGATCATCGTCTCTATGGCGGCGAATTTATGGGAGCAGGCGAAATAGGAACATTGCCATATTTAGATTCCGACTTTGAGCAATATTGTAGTAGTTTCTTTTTTAAACGGTACAATACTACTGGTGCTGAGGCTGCTGAAAAGGCAAATAGTGGAGACTGGGCTGCATTGGAAATATGGAAAGAATTTGGAATTCATTTGGGTAACCTTATGAAAGCGGTTCTTTTGGTGTATGCTCCGCAGGCTGTTATTTTGGGAGGAGGTATTGCACCAGCATTTCCTTTATTTAGAGGAGCTATGGAAAATGAGATGCGGATTTTTCCTTACAAAGTTATATTGGATAGAGTAGAGGTGAAGGTTTCCCATCAGAAAGATGCTAGTTTGTTGGGAGCTTCTGTTCTGATAAAGTAATCAAAGTATAATCTTTTTGTAAATCGAATATAATTCTGTCTTGTGACCTTTGGGGCAGATTTATAATTATCAATATTATAAACTTTAAATTTTAAATGTATGAGACAAGCAAATTTTAGGATCTATCGAAAGATTCTGACTATTTTGTTAGTGCTGTTCTTGTCTGCAAGTGCTTATGCACAGCAAATCACAGTGAAAGGAACAGTGAAAGATCAAACGGGTGAGCCTGCAATCGGAGCCAATGTTTTGATCAAGGGAACTTCTAACGGAGTCATTACAGATGTGGATGGAAAGTTCGAGTTGTCAACTGATAAAAATGCCGTATTGGTTATAAGTTATGTTGGCTATGCAAACCAGGAAGTGCAGGTTACCGGTAAACCCTTAATGATTATTCTAAAAGAGGATTCGGAACTTCTGGATGAAGTAGTTGTGTTAGGTTACGGTGCGAATTCACGTAAGCAGGATTTGTCGGCGGCTGTAGGTGTATTGAGCAATACCGAGGAATTAACCACTCGTCCGGTCAGCTCTACAGAAAGTATGCTGCAAGGTCAGCTGGCTGGTGTCACGGTACAAGCCAACGGTGGTGACCCTACTGCTACTCCTACGATTACTATCCGTGGACAAGGTTCTTACAAACGTAAAATTGCTGGTGTTGAACAAGGTGGGGATAACGTACTCTGGGTAGTTGACGGGGTTCCCGGCGCTCCTATTGCTTCAATGAGTGATATCGAATCTATCGTAGTATTGAAAGATGCTGCCTCTGCTGCTATCTATGGTGCGCAGTCAGGTGCAGGCGGTGTAATTTTGGTCACTACCAAAAAGGCTAAGGCAGGTACGCCCACTCTTAGTTACGAAGGTACTTATGGGGTTCGTCAGGCTACAAATTTGCCGGAGCCACTGAATGCTGAGGGTGAATTAGAGATGCGTAAACGCTCTTATGCCAATGCGGATATGTCACTTCCCGATGGTTGGGATGTGGCAAAAAATCCGTGGATTGGCACCACTCGTACCAATTGGATGGACGAGATTTTCCGTACAGCTTTTTATCAACGCCATAACATAGCGTTGAATGTAGGTACAGAGAATTTTTCGAGTCGTTTGTCTTTCTCATTTGATAATGACGAAGGAGTATTGATCAATACTTATAATAAGAATTATTCGATACGTTACAATGGTAAGTTCGACTTGAATAAATGGGTGTCTATCAGCGAAGATTTTGTTTGGAAAAATACGGAGAGCCGCACAAAGGATACAGACGATGCATATACAGGTCCTGTTTTATCAGCAATCTATATGCCAGCCAGTGCTACTGTATATAATCCGTTGGATGGAACTTGGGGAGGAACCACTACTGAAGATCCTGAATACATAGCTAAGTATGGAAGCAATTTTGCAGGTGCCCATGGTGATGCTGTTAACCCGGTACGTCTGTTGAAAGCGGAAAACCGTTTTAACAGAACCAGTGATGTTTGGAGTACTACAAGTTTGCAAATAGCCAATGTACTACAGGGGTTAAAGTTTACCAGCCGTTTCACTTACAATCTGAAGAGTAATAATTATAAAAATTTCCGTCCTATTCAGGATGAACCGGGTAAGCCCAATAACTCAAATAACATGGATATAACGAATTATCGTAGAGATGCATGGAAAACTGAGAATACGCTGACTTATGATAATACTTTCGGAAGACATACAGTAGGCGCATTGTTCTCTACTACAGCTGATCATTTTGTAACGCGCGGTCTTGATGTTAACGGTAAGAACTTTACCGATGAAAGCCCATATTTGCAATATCTGGCATATGCAGGTTCTACTTCGGCTACCGATTATATGACAGGTCCTGATGCCAATGTCTCATTGGTGGCCCGTTTGGCTTATTCTTACGATGATCGCTATTTTGCTACGGCCTCTTGGCGGCGCGATTATGCAGGCCGTTTACCTAAAGAAAATAATTTTGGTGACTTTCCGGCAGTTACATTGGCATGGAAGATTTCTAACGAGAAGTTCTTTAAGAAAAATGATTTCATCAGTTTGCTGAAATTGCGTGCTTCTTGGGGACGTGTTGGAAACTTGGGCTCTATTAACTATAATTACAAATCGCTTTTGTTGGGAACAACGTATTGGCAGGAACAAGCTCAATATGGTGTGATGAATAATACAACCTGGAATAATTTCGTGTATAACTCTACTGCCATGAACAAGAATCTGACATGGGAGACTTCTGAACAGTACGATTTAGGTTTGGATGTCGAAATGTTCAATAGCCGTTTGTCTTTGTCGTTCGACTACTTTGATAAGCGTACTTTTAACCTGATTCAGGAACAGACCATGGATTGGCCGAGTACTATCGGATTGGATCCGATGTTGATTAATCAAGGTGAAGTTCGCAATCGTGGTTTTGAAATATCAGCAAACTGGAGCGATCGTATCAACAAGAATTTCTCTTATTTTGTATCAGGTAACTTTTCGTATTTGAAGAACTGGGTTTCCGACATAGGTGTGAAGAATGCCGATGGTACTCCTGGCGTATGGACTGATAGTGATTCTAAATTCCGCAATATTCCTTTTACTCGTCAGACTGCAGAGGGAGAACCTTTGAATTCGTACTATTTGATTAAGACTGCCGGTATTTTCCAGAGTGATGCCGAAGTTGCTGCCTGGAATAAGGAGCATGGTACTTATGTTACCGACTCTAATGGTAACAAAGAGTGGAAAGGCATTCAGGCAAATGCCAAAGCCGGTGACTTAAAGTTCGTAGACTACAACAATGACGGTAAGATTGATGATAAAGACCGCCAATATTGCGGTAGTGCTACTCCGAAGACAACATATGCTTTCACATTAGGAGCTACTTATAAAAAACTGTCTGTCAGCGCTATGTTTCAGGGTGTAGGTGGTGCTCAGGCATTCTATGCTGCGAAATATATGACGTTGAGCGATGTAGATGGTAACTTTAACCGTACAAAGGAAATTCTGAACGCCTGGAGTCCGACGAATACCTCTTCAAATATCCCCAGACTGTCAAAGAATGATCCGAATTCAAACTTCAGTACGGCATCTGATTGGTATTTGGAGGATGCTTCTTATTTGCGCCTGAAAAACCTGACTGTTTCCTATGACTTATCAGGCGTATTGCAAAAGTGGTCGCATCTGAAAGAGCGCAGTAGTCGTATGTCTGTCTACTTCAGTGGTGAGAATCTCTTTACAATAACCGATTATTCGGGTATGGATCCGGAATGTGGCGGCTGGGATGCTATGAAATATCCTGTATCCCGGGTATTCTCTTTTGGCGTGAAATTAACTTATTAATAAAAACAGAGATTATGAAAAAATATATACCATTATTGGCTTTATCGGCCTTGTCATTATGCTCTTGCGCCGACTTTCTGGATGTGCAACCGGAAGGAAATCCTGCTACTACATCCTATTTTTTGAATGATGAACAAGCAATTGATGCCATCGACGGACTTTATGCGCCTATCCATCAGGAAAAGGGCTTCGGACGTGAATTGTTTTGGGAACAAGGGGCAGCCTGCGATATTGTTTGGGCTAAGACACGCGGTTACAATTCATTGGCAACATTTGACTATACCGGTAATGAAGATCCTATTAAGGGAGGATTTGATTTATTCTATCAAAATATGGCTCGTTCCAACTGGATTATCAAGCAGTTGCTTGACAAAGAGAAGAAAAGTGGATTGAGCGCAATAGAACATCGTAGCTTGGGCGAAGCCTTTTTTATGCGTGGCATGGCCCATTTCTGGATTGCTTACCGTTACGGAACGAAAGAACAGGGAGTTCCTTTCGTACGCTACGAAGATTTTGAGGGGGACTATGATAATTCTATTCCTCCACAGCAGGCCTCTGTAATCGATGACTATAAGTATATTATAGAAGATATGGATAAAGCTATCTCTTATTTGCCTAAATTTGAGGAATATACAGATGACGATAAAGGGCGTCCGCATAAAGCTGCCGCTGTGGCTTACAAGGCTAAAGTATATGCTTATTGGGCTACTTGGGATGCAACCCAGTGGAATAATGTGATTACTATGGTTAATTCATTGGAAACTGATTATAACCGTGACTTGGCTGACACTTTTGCTGAAATATTCTCTTCTGATTTTAAAGATTTTTGGAACAAGGAGTATATTTGGTCTATTCCTTCCAACGGCGGTTCTTCCGGTGGTGGTGTTGAATTTGTAGGTGTGATTCTGGAAGACAAAGGCTGGGGTGTGTATAACGGCTGGGGACAGATTAAGCCATCTTATGATATTTATGAAGAGATGGTGAAAGACGGTGTAGGTAATGAACGTCTGGTACGTTCCATTTTGGAATATAATCAGGAATTCCAGTTCTTTGGCGAAAAACGTAAGTTCTATTCTGATACGAACCTGGATGTAGGTTTCCAAATCAATAAGTATATGGATCCCTTTAAGCATAAGGATGCCGATAAAGAGGGGTATGTAAACACGAATGGAAACTGGCCGACTGCCCGTATAAACTTCCCGTTGATTCGTTTTGCTGAAATGTTGCTGTTCCGCGCGGAGGCTTATCTGATGACAGACCAACCGGGTAAAGCCAAAGAGGACTTGAACCGTATTCGCAAACGGTCTAACCTGACAGAATTGACTGAAAACCCTACTATGGCGGATTTGTATCACGAACGCCGTTGTGAATTAGCTTTTGAATATACCGACCATTTGTTCGACCTCAAGCGTTGGCATCGTTCTTCAAATGCTGAAATTAAACAACTGGCAGAGAAGGAACTGAACGCCAGTCCACGTATCCGTAAGTATGCAGACCGTTCTAATCCTGAATCCAGCTTTACTATAGAACCTTATGGTGACTATAAGGTAAAGAGTACTTATAAAGATTATATGATGGTATTCCCATATCCGTATGACCAGATAACTAAGTCTAATGGTAAGTTGAAACAGAATGACGGCTATAATTAATCTTTCTTTTTGAAAGATATCCATCATGAAATAGAACATTAGTCTGATCTGCAAGGATTGACATCCCAAAAGGTAGCAATCCTTGCAGATAAAACTTTCAAACATGTAATTTGATGAAATTTAAAATTCTTACATGTGCAGTCATTGCATTTTTTGTTTTCAGTTCTTGTTCGTCCGGTAAACAATCCCCTGTTGACTATGTCGATCCCTTTATAGGGACGGGGTTTCATGGTCATACTTATCCGGGTGCAACCGTTCCTTTCGGTGGGGTACAATTGAGTCCCGACACCCGTGCCGGAAACTGGGATGCTTGTGCGGGATATCATTACAGTGATACTACTTTAAAAGGCTTTTCGCACACTCATCTTAGCGGAACGGGATGTATTGATCTGGGCGACATACTGTTTCGTCCCACCACTCAAAGACCGGACTTAACAGCAGAAGGAAGTATTTGCCGACCGACAGCTTTTTCCCACAAAGATGAGAAGGCATCAGCCGGATATTACTCGGTATTGCTGAGAGATGAAGGGATAAAAGCAGAGTTGACTGCAACCGCTCATGTCGGTGTGCACCGGTACACATTTCCTTCTGCCAACCCTGTGACTATTATCATTGATTTAGCTCATTTGCTTGATAATGAATATATTTATGAAGCCGAGTTAGAACAGACGGCTTCCAATGAAATTGCAGGAATGAGAAGAACTAGAGGTTGGACAGATAACCAATATGTTTATTTTGTTGCTCGGTTCTCGAAACCTTTTCAAACTGTTGGTTTTGTACAGGATAGAAAGATGTTTTCTGCTGAAGCTAAATTGACCGGCACGGATTTGCAAGCCGTTCTTACGTTTGACGATAAAGACAGTGAGCCTGTTATAGCCAAAGTAGGACTATCCATAGTCAGTGTGGACAACGCGCGTGAGAACCTTGACGCTGAAGTAAAAGATTTCGATTTTGACGCAGTGCGTGCTGCCGCCCGTAGTGCTTGGGAACAGGCACTTTCATCCATTACTGTGGAGGGAGGCAATATAGACGATTTGAAGAACTTCTATACCGCTATGTATCACGCTATGGTTGTGCCCGATGTCGTGAGTGATGTCAACGGTGAATTTCGCCGGCACAATATGGAGATAGGTCAGTTGTCTAAAGGTAAAGTGCAATATTCCACTTTTTCCCTTTGGGATACTTTCCGTGCGTGGAATCCCTTGATGACG
The DNA here is from genome assembly GCF_024788145.1 of Bacteroides sp. BFG-606. Lineage (NCBI taxonomy): Bacteria > Pseudomonadati > Bacteroidota > Bacteroidia > Bacteroidales > Bacteroidaceae > Bacteroides > Bacteroides sp. BFG-606. The sequence continues at coordinate 2,929,638 of NZ_JANUIL010000001.1, forward strand.
CTGATTGATACTACATTGGTCACTAATATGATCAATTCTTATCTTGATATTTACGATGCTTCAGGTGAACTTCCCATCTGGCCGCTTTCTGCCGGAGAAACGGGAACTATGATCGGATACCATTCGGTTTCTGTTATTGCTGATGCCTACTTGAAGGGAATCAGAGGCTTTGATGCGGAAAAAGCATTGGAAGCAATGATTGTTTCTTCTGAGAAGAATAAGAAAGGTGCGGATTACTATATAAAATATGGCTTTATTCCTTCGAACATTAAAAAAGAATCCATATCTTGTCTGTTGGAATTTGCTTATGATGACTGGTGTATTGCACGTATGGCACAGGAGATGGGAAAAGAAGATATTTGTCAAAAGTACATGGAGCGTTCGCAGAACTATATCAACGTATTTGATGGTTCTACAAAGTTTTTCCGCCCCAAACGGATGGATGGTAATTGGGAAACGCCATTCAATTCTGTTGAAGTGGGACGTGCCTATACGGAAGCTACTGCCTGGCAATATCGTTTTTTCGCCCCTCACGATGTGAACGGAATGGCACAACTGTTCGGAGGAGAGGAAGAGTTTATCACTGCGCTTGATTCTATTTTCACTGTAGAATCGGGTGTGAAAGGCGACCTTGTGGACATTACCGGCCTGATAGGGCAATATGTTCATGGGAATGAGCCGAGTCATCACATCGCTTATTTGTATGATTATGTAGGACAGCCTTGGAAGACACAAGAGATGACACGCCGGTTGCTTCATGAAATGTATAAGCCTGTGCCCGGGGGAATCATAGGTAATGAAGACTGCGGGCAGATGTCTGCCTGGTACATACTATCCAGTCTGGGTATCTATTCTGTATGTCCCGGAAGTAATGAATTTGCGCTGACCAGTCCTCTGTTCGAGAAAGCGGTTGTCAATTTGGCAAACGGAAAGACGCTGATTATTCTTGCCAACAACCCGAAGAAGAATATTTATATCAGTAAAGTAGAGCTGAACGGCAAGCGGATAGATACCAATTTCATCACTTATGCACAACTGATGGAAGGTGGTGAACTTCGTTTTACTTTAACCGATACACCGGATAAGACCCGGGGAATTTCAGCAGAGGCCGCTCCTTATTCCTATACCCGCGAAAATGTGGTGTCCATTCCTTATGTGGATAGAGATTTGAATCTCTTTATGGATAAAATAGAAATCACCCTTGCTACGGCAACCGCAGGAGCCGGTATCCGATACACGTTAGATGGAAGTGAGCCGACAGAGTCATCTCCGCTTTATGAGAAACCGTTCGAGTTGGATAAGACCACTCAGATAAAGGCAAAGGGATTTAAGGAAGGTTTTCGCCCGAGCAAAGTCTTGTCTATTCAGGCTACCAAAGCCGAATTGAAAGCTGCGCTTCCGGTGAATCCCACTTTAAACGGTACTTCTTATAAGTATTTCGAGGGTACATATCAGAAAGTGGCGGATATTGAAAAGACACCTTTGCTTGAAACGGGCATCATGTCGGAACCTTCCATCAAGGATGCCAAACAGGAAGATCACTTTGGTTATATATTTACCGGGCTTATCAACGTCCCCGAAGATGGAGTCTATACTTTTCAGACACGCTCAGACGACGGCAGTGTTTTGTATATAGGCAATGAACAGGTGGTGAATAACGACGGTTCTCATGCCGCCATTCCTGCTACCGGACGTATTGCTTTAAGAAAAGGTTTTCATCCTTACAAACTCTACTATTTTGAAGATTATGAAGGCGAACATCTCAGTTGGGCGTGGAAACTTCCTTCTGCAGAAGAGTTTGAACCTGTTCCTGCTTCAACTTTATATGTGAAATAATAAACAATACTACCATGAAAAAAATAGCTTTTTTATCTTTGCTAATACTTGGTGCATCATGCAGCCAAGTGAAACAGCAGCCTACCAAGCCTGCACCAATCAATGTAATGTCATTCAACATTCGTTATGACAACCCGGAAGACAGTCTGGACAATTGGAAATTCAGGAAGGACCGTGCGGCTAATGCTGTCCGATTCTACGATGTCGATGTATTGGGCACGCAAGAAGTGCTTCATAATCAATTGGAAGACCTCAAGCAGCGCTTGCCGGAGTACGGAGTCGTAGGTGTAGGCCGTGAGGATGGAAAGGAGAAAGGAGAGTACAGTGCTCTTTGGTATAAGAAGAATCGTTTTGATTTACTTGATTCGGGATATTTTTGGTTGAGCGAAACGCCCGAAGTGCCCGGTTCTAAAGGATGGGATGGTGCTTGCGAACGTATCGCTTCGTGGGCGAAACTGAAGGACAAGACTTCCGGCAAGGAATTCTTTGCCTTGAACACTCATCTGGACCATGTAGGCGTGGTGGCACGGCGCGAAGGAATCAGCCTTATGCTGGACAGAGTGAACCAATTGAGTGGCGGACTGCCGGTGATTGTTACAGGGGATTTCAATTCGGAACCGGAATCGGATGTCATCAAGCACGTGACTGATCCTGCTAATCCGGAACATCTGACGGATGCTCGTCTTGCGTCGCCTGTTGTTTACGGTCCGGCATGGAGTTTTCACGACTTCGGCAAGATTCCTTATCAGCATCGCCCGTTGATTGACTATGTGTTCGTTCGCAATGGATTCGATGTGCTTAGATATGGTGTACTCGCCGAAACGGAAAATGAGGCTTTTCTGTCAGACCATGCACCGGTTTTAGTGACAGTTGAATGAGAGTTTTAAATTGTACAAAAGAAATTATTGATAAAAATAATAACAATGAAGAAGATGTGGAAAAACTGCATATTGGCAGTATTGGTAGTTGCATTATTGCCTGCCTGCGCATTTGCGCAAGATCGTCGTGACAAGGAACAAACGTATGTGTTGGAACATCCTTATGAAGTAACCAAGATAGCTCCGCCCAAAGGGAAGAAGATTAAAAATGTTATTCTGATGATTGGTGACGGCATGAGTCTTATGCATGTTTATTCTGCATGGACTGCCAACCGTGGAAAGTTGTATCTGGATAATTGCCAGACAGTAGGTCTTTCTAAGACTTACTGCTCCAATAAACTGATTACTGACTCCGGTGCAGGTGGTACTGCGTTGGCTACCGGACACAAGACGAATTATCATGCCGTAGGCGTAGATACGGAAGGACGTCCCTTGAAGTCGTTGGTGGATTATGCTGCCGCAAAAGGCAAATCAACCGGTATAGCAGTGACCTGCCGTCTTTGGGACGCTACTCCTGCCGACTTCTGCTGTCACAATAAAGATAGGGATGCCGAAGCGGAGATTGTGACGGATTATGTGAATTGCGGCGTGGATTACGCTTTTGGCGGTGGTGCCAAGCTTTTCGAAAATCGTGAAGACGGTCGCAATCTGTTCGAGGAACTGCGTGCCAATGGTTATCAGACTCCTCGCAGTTGGGAGGAATTGGCAGGTATAAAGAGCGGAAAAGTATTTGCTGTTCCTTATCCGGTAGACACCCCGCTTCCGGCAGAACGCGGTGATCTCCTTGCACGCGCTTCGCTGAAAGGCATCGAGTTGCTGAACCAGAACAAGAATGGTTTCTTCATGATGATAGAAGGCTCACAGTTGGACGATTACGGTCACTTTAACGACCTTGACTTGTTGATGCAGGAAACGCATGATTTCGACCGTACGATCGGTGCTATTTACAAATGGGCTGCCGAAGATGGAGAGACGTTGGTGGTAGTTACTGCCGACCATGAAACCGGTGGACTTACGTTGGTGGACGGTGACTTGCAGGAAGGTAAGATTGTATGTAAGTTCTCTACAGGTGGTCATAGTGGCGTGATGGTTCCGGTCTATGCTTTTGGGCCCGGAGCCGAAGAATTCACCGGTATTTATGAGAATACTGCTGTTTGCGACAAAATAAAGAAATTACTCGGTCTATAAATTCATAAACAACTATTTCCCATGCTGAAACACATTATATTTGCATGCTTGCTTTCTTGCCCGGCAATGACTGTGCTGAATGCTCAAAGCTGTGGTAATGATGACAAATATCATCTGCCTTATAAAAATACCTATGTCAAAGAACCGTTAGTCACCGAGAATGAGTACCGTGTGGCAAAACCCGAGACAATAGAACCGAAGAGCTTTAAAGAAGCCCGGAAAATTCTGCCGTGTCCCATTTGGAGCGGGCACGAGAAGGAACTGGAGATGTATTGGAGAGCATGGGAAATAGCTATCGGCAATATCCGTGCTCCCCAACCGGGTTCCGGATTTGTTTCCAGTTATCTGGATACCGCCTATAACGGAAATATCTTTATGTGGGATACCTCTTTCATTCTGATGTTTGCCCGTTACGGAACCCGCTTCTTTCCTTTCCAGCAAACATTGAACAATTTCTATGCCAAACAACATCCCGACGGTTTTATCTGTCGCGAAATAAAGGCGGACGGTGCCGACTGCTTCGAACGCTATGACCCCACCAGCACCGGCCCCAATCTGATTCCCTGGTGCGAAATGGTCTATTATCACCAGTTCGGTGATATGGAACGCCTGCACAAAATATTTCCGGTGCTTTGCGGCTATTACAAATGGCTGAAACTGAACCGTACCTGGCGCAATGGAACCTATTGGTCGAGCGGATGGGGGACTGGTATGGACAATATGCCTCGTGTACCGGCAGGTTATAACCCTATCTACAGTCATGGGCACATGATTTGGCTGGATACCAACCTGCAACAACTGTTCACAGCCAATCTCCTTCTCGAAATGGGGTTCTACCTTGAACGCTGGCAAGAAATAGAAGATTTTGAAAGCGAAGCTCAGATGCTGAAAGAATACATCCATGACAATCTTTGGGATGAAGAGTCCGGTTTCCTTTATGACCAGTATGCCGACGGCACACTTTGCAAAACGAAGGGGATAGGGGCTTACTGGGCATTGTTCACCGATGTGCTCGATACCACCCGACTGGATCGTTTAGTGAAAGAACTGGATAACCCCGCCACCTTCAAACGTAAATACCGGATTCCTTCTTTATCCGCCGATAACCCCAAGTACAAGGATAACGGCCGCTATTGGCAAGGTGGAATATGGCCGGGTACTAACTACATGGTGATGCAGGGGCTTGTAAAGAAGGGCTATCGCAAACTAGCGAGAGAAATTTCCCTCAACCACTATTCCCAGGTGTTGGAAGTATTTAAGAAGACAGGAACCTTTTGGGAATATTATGCTCCGGAAAGTGCCGAACCGGGATTTATGGCAAGAAAAGAATTTGTAGGATGGACCGGTCTGCCGCCCATTGCCGAATTGATAGAGTTTATCATTGGTATTCAGGGAGACTATGCCACAAAGCAGATTGTCTGGGATATGAATCTGACCGAGACTAACGGAATCGAACGATATCCTTTCGGTCCTGATGGAGTGATTGGCATGAAGGCGGAAGCACGCCGTTCAGCAAGCGATGAACCTCACATCACAGTAGATTCAAATATAGAATTCGAGTTGCTTGTGCTCTATGGTGGAAAAGAGAAGAGGATTCAAGTTACCCCCGGTAAGCATACTTACTAACAACCAACATTGACCATGAAAAAGAAAATGTCACGACGCCAATTCTTGAAGACCGGAGGGCTTGCTTTAGCAGCCATGACCGTGCAGCCCTCTTCCATGTTTTCCGCGTCTTCAATCCCTAGTTTGAAATATGTTTCCTTGCGTCCGCCTAAGGAGAAGAGGCATTTTGTTTCCAAGGCTGTAGAAGCAACCATTGAAGAAACAAAGCAAAAGATAAAGGATGAAAAGCTGCGCTGGATGTTCGAGAACTGTTTTCCTAATACACTCGACACCACCGTCAGGCACGGATTGAAAGATGGACGTCCCGATACTTTTGTTATCACAGGTGATATTGACGCTATGTGGCTACGTGACTCTTCTGCACAGGTATGGCCTTACCTGCCGTTGATGAAAGGCGATAGCGACCTTCAGTGGATGGTGGCAGGATTGGTCAACCGACAGGTGAAATGTATACTGACAGATCCCTACGCCAATGCTTTCAATGACGGTCCGTTGGGTAGTTATTGGGAAACGGATCACACACAGCACATGGTGAAAGAACTGCATGAGCGCAAGTGGGAAATAGACTCTCTATGCTATCCCATCCGTTTGGCATATCACTATTGGCAATTGACGGCCGATGTTTCAGTGTTTGATACGAACTGGCATGAAGCCATGAAGCTGGTAGTGCAAACCTTCAAGGAACAACAACGCAAGCAGGGCTTGGGACCCTATAGCTTTACCCGCGATTGTGACCGCCCCACTGATTCGCAGATAAATAATGGCTGGGGAGCACCTGTCAAGCCCGTCGGGCTCATCGTTTCTTCTTTCCGACCTTCGGACGATGCTACCCAATACGGTTTTCTGATACCGTCCAATATGTTTGCAGTTGTATCGTTGAGGCAGTTGGCGGAGATAGAGCACAAGGTATGCAAGAATGAAACCTTTGCCGAAGAATGCGCGGCGTTGGCCGACGAAGTGGATGCCGCCATTCGTAAATACGGAACTTTCAACCATCCCGTCTGCGGACGAATTTATGCCTTTGAAGTTGATGGATTCGGCAATGCGCTTTGCATGGACGATGCCAACGTTCCCAGTCTTCTGGCTGCTCCTTATCTCGGTTACTGCTCTATCAAGGATGCTATCTATCAGAATACCCGCAAAATGATCTGGAGTGATAACAATCCCTACTTTTTCAAAGGCAAGGCAGGTGAAGGAGTGGGAGGACCTCATGTAGGACTGAACTATATTTGGCCCATGAGCATCATAATAAAAGCTTTCACTACGGACGATCGCGAAGAAATCGCGGCTTGCTTGAGGCAGCTTCGTGACACGGACGGAGGAACTGGTTTTATGCATGAATCTTTTCATTCGGAGAATGCTTCGGATTTCACCCGTTCTTGGTTTGCATGGGTGAATACTTTGTTTGGAGAGCTTGTGCTCAGAACCATTCGTGAATTCCCTGATATTTTAACACAAAGATTATGAAGAAAGTATATTGGATAATTGCCGTTTTGTTAACACTGATTTCTTGTGGGGAGGGCCGTCATACTTCCAAACAGGCTAATGGCATTATTCCCCTTCCCAATGAAATAGTTATGGGACGGGGAACCTATATTCTGCAAGGCGAAACGAGTGTGGCCATCTCGGAGGATGAAGCCTCACAGAAAGTTTTCCGCTACTTAGCTGATGCATTGAAGAACACTTCTGTCACTCTGAAGCGTGTGTCTCAAACAGAGCCGGGGGATATTTGTTTTCTGATAGACAGTTTATTGCCGGATGAGGCTTACACATTGGATGTTTCCTCCGGTGGCATAAAAATAAGTTCCAATGAAACTGCAGCAGGATTGTTTTATGCTATCCAGTCTCTGTTGCAACTTATGCCGGCGGAGATTTATAATGCCGGCAGGAAGTATGATGGAAAGATAGAAATACCAGCAGTCAACATGACAGATGTTCCCCGGTTTCCCCATCGCGGGGCCATGATGGACGTAGGCCGTAATTTTCAGCCTAAAGAAGAGGTGTTGAAGTTTCTCGACTTGATGGCCATGTATAAACTCAATAAGTTTCATTTTCATCTGACGGATGACCAGGGGTGGAGGATAGAGATTAAGAAATACCCCAGACTTATTGAAGTCGGCTCTCATCGCAACCAGACCCAGGTAGGGCATTGCGACTACTATTATCCGCGGCGTTTCGACGGAAAAGAACAAAGAGGGTTCTATACGCAAGAAGATATAAAAGAAATCGTGAAATATGCCTCCGACCGTTTTATTACCGTTATTCCTGAAATTGAAATGCCGGGACACGCTTCCGCTGCATTGGCGGCTTATCCGGAATTCTCTTGCGGATTGGGGAAAACGTACGTTGTACGCGATTATTTTGATGTCTTTGATGAAGTCTATTGCCCGAAAGAAAATACATTCACCTTTCTGGAAGATGTACTGACAGAGGTTATGCAACTGTTTCCCAGTCATTACATTCATATCGGTGGCGATGAGTGTCCGAAGAAAGCGTGGAAGAAATGCAGCCATTGCCAGGCATTGATGAAGCGTGAAGGACTGGAAGATGAAGAGGCTTTGCAGAGTTGGTTTATTCATCGGATGGAGCGATTCGTGAATAGTAAAGGGCGTGATATCATCGGCTGGGATGAGATTTTGGAAGGGGGGCTTGCCCCTAATGCTACGGTAATGTCGTGGCGTGGAGAAGAGGGAGGTATTGAAGCTGCCCGTCAGAAACACAAGGTTATTATGACTCCCGGAGATAGATGTTATTTTGACCATTATCAGGAAAGTCCGGAATTTGCACCGTTGGCTATCGGCGGTTTCCTTCCATTGGACAGCGTGTATGCTTATGATCCGACTCCTGCCGTACTGACTTCCGAAGAGCAGTCTTACATCATAGGTACACAAGCTAATATCTGGGGAGAGTATATCCAGACCCCTGAATATTTTGAATACATGGCTTTCCCCCGCCTGTTGGCGATGTCTGAAGTGCAATGGACACAACCGGGAAATAAGAATTTCGATTCATTCCTCCGCAGGTTGGACAAAGAGTTCAGGCGACTGGATTTTTGCGGAGTTAATGCTTGCCGGAACTTTTATGAAGTGAACTTCACAGGAGCATGGAACGAGTCTCTCCAAACTTATGAAGTGACTATGAAGACATTTTGTCCCAATGCGGAGATATATTATGCAGTGAATGATTCTGTACTGTCTCCCTCCTCTTCCGGTTTTTACACGAAGTCCGTCGGTTTGTCCGCAGATGCTACTGTTTATGCGGTAGTATATAGAGATGGAAAACCATTGGGAAAGCCTGTTCATCAATCTTTTGTTGTAAACAAAGCTACCGGACGTCCCTATCAATGCAAGCCACTTCCGTCAGCAGAGAAAGTAAATGAGGGCATCGGCCTGACGGACGGGATTCGCGGTTATGCACGTGATTTGCGTCGTTGGGTCATCTTCAGGGGAGATACTGTTCGGGTGACAGTCGATCTTGGTAGGACTATGCCTGTAAGCAAAGTAGCTTTCGCTTCTTTGTGGCGTCCCTATGATATGCTTTGGCCGGTAAGCGAACTGCATATTTCCACTTCTGCGGACAACAAGGTGTTTACTTCTGCGCACAGTGGAAAGTTCACCTATGATTTCACGCCTACCGAAGGCACTTGTTTTCCGGCATCGCTCTCGTTTCCGGAGATAATGGCACGATATGTCTGCCTTGAATTTGTCTACGGCGGCCCGTGCCCGAAAGGTTACTATCACGAAGGACAGCCAAGCAGACTGGCTATTGATGAGATAGAATTATATTGATCTTAAAAAAAATGTGTGTTATGAAAAAGAAAACTTCTTTTCTGTTTTTGTGGATGTGTACGCTTCTTCCTGTTCTGCTGTCGGCTCAAGCTCCGGGCCGGTTTGCTTTTAAAGACGGGAAATTTGTGATAGCACAGTTTACGGACTTACACTGGACACCGGAATCACCGAAATGTGCTGAAACTGCTGCCACTATCCGTGCTGTTCTGGCATCCGAACACCCCGATCTTGCCATATTGACCGGTGATGTGGTGACTGACGATCCAGCCCTTAAAGGCTGGGTGGATGTAGTCAATATCTTCAATGAAACCAAAACCCCCTTCGTTGTGACTATGGGCAACCATGATGCGGAGTATATGACACGGGACGATATTTATGATTTTCTTCTGAAGTCCCCTTATTATGTAGGAGCAAAAGGACCGGCGGATATTATGGGATGTGGCAATTGTGTCATTCCTGTTTATGGTTCGCAAAGGAAAGGAACGGTAGAAGCATTACTTTACTGTTTGGACTCCAATGATTATCAGCCGGATAAACTTTATGGTGCGTATGATTGGATTCATTTCAACCAGATTGAATGGTATCGCAGGCAGAGTGCAGGCTTCACTGTCGCTAACGGTGGAAAGCCTGTACCAGCACAGGCTTTTTTCATATTCCGCTCATTGAGTATAACGAAATCAGAAGTGACGGAAAAACTTATGGAAACGATAAGGAAGGTGGAGTGGCCGCAGCGAACATTAATTCGGGTATGTTTTCTTCCTTTCTTGATATGAAAGATGTGATGGGAGTATTTGTGGGACATGATCATGACAATGACTTTCTTGGAATGGATAAGGGAATCCTACTGGGGTACGGACGGGTGACCGGTACGGATGCTTACGGCTCATTGACCAGAGGGGGCCGTATCATTAAACTGTATGAAGATCAGTTTAAATTTGATACATGGATAACTACACCTGCCGGACGCGAAGCTTCCTATTATTACCCGTCGGGCATGAATTCTGAAGAAGAACAGACTATGACTTATCTGCCGGGAGTGAAAACATCTTCCGGGAATCCCGGAGTGGCATATACTTACTACGAAGGAAAGTGCAAGCGTGTTGCTGATATAGATACTTGCAGTAAAGTAAAGTCAGGGGTAATGAGTAACTTCTCAATCAAAGAGGCTGCCGTTACCGATCACTTTGCTTATGATTTTCGTACATTGGTAAGAATCTCCGAAAGAGGTGTCTATCGTTTCTATACTTATTCCGACGATGGTTCCCAACTTTACATAGATGGTAAATTGATTGTTGATAATGACGGCGGACATAGTGCTCGCCGTGTTGAAGGAAAGGTAGCTCTTGAAAAAGGCTTTCATGAGTTACACTTGCTGTACTTTGAAGACTATATGGGGCAGGAACTGGAAGTAGGATATGCGGGCCGGAATGTTCCGGAAACTACCCTGCCGGACAGTATGCTGTTCTTACCCGATTGATTCACCGATAATACAGTTCATCATCCGGTGTTCTTTTCTGTATTCATTGGGAGAGACGTTTTTTAAAGCTTTGAATTGGCGGGACAAGTTCTTAAAATTACTGATTCCGACTTGTTCCGCCACGTCTGCGATAGGGGCATCGCTGGCCAGTAACATCTGCGCAAAACGCTCCATTCTAAGATTGAAGATGTATTTATGGATGGATTGTTTTGTAACTTGTTTAAAGCGGATTTCCAACAAACGGCGTGATAATGGTACTTGTCTGACAATATCCGATACAGTAATTTCAGAAGCCAGATTCTGATGAATATAGGTCAAGGCTGTGTGAATGTGTACATCAGTCGTCGCATAGAAATCTGTTGATTGCCTGTTTACAACATTTACCGGTTGTAACACTACGTCCCGACAGTCTCTTTCTTCATCATTTAATAAGCGATCTATCATTGCGGCAGCCTCGAATCCACCTCTTACGATGTTATGGTTGATGCTGGACAAAGGAGGTTCGGAGAGATTACATATGATGTCGTCATTGTCAACCCCTAATATCGCTATTTTGTCCGGCACTCTGATATTGTTCACACGACAGACTTCTGTGATGCGGTTTCCCTGATTATCATCACACGCCATGAGTGCTGTTGGTTTTGGCAACGATTTCAGCCATGTAAGCAAGGGGGGAGATTCATAAAACCATAAGTCATCCAATGATTGATCCTGATATACATGAAAGTTACTGCCGAAACCATGAGCAGATATACATTCGTAGAAACCTTCACAGCGTTCTTGTGACCATACGGCATCTCGATAACCATAGAACGCGAAATTCTGAAATCCTTTACTCAGAAAGAATTCTGCCGCCATTTTTCCTGTTGCGCGGTAATTGCCGGTGATATTAGGAATATTGTTGAACCTTGATTTGTAGTCTTGTGCTAAAGCAATTATACCATTCTCGCGAAATATATCTACATTATCATTATTGTCAAATCTTCCGATAATAGCATCTGCTTGCCAAGCCTTTGCCCATTTTAACACTCCTTTTATGCCATAGCTGTTCTTATAGGAAGGTGGCATCCGGCAAACTACCCATGGATCATGACTCTTTGAATAGGCGAGTATACCCTTTAGCAAATTATATGAAAAGGTTTCTGTGAAGTCGGTTAGTAATATCAGTCGAATCATGGTCGTCGGTTATATAAAGATGTTTATTTTGATTACACAAATATAAGATTTCTATTTTTATATTCCTAACAAATGTCTGATGTTTTATAATTAATAATCTACCGTTATGTATTCATCCTGTATGAAGGTTTTCTTCTGATAACTCTTTTTAGTGTCTAACTTTCCTTGCTTTTCGATATTCTTTTTTATATTTGCCTACGTTAATGAAGGAGATACGACGATTGAGAGATAAAATATTGATAGGATGCATATTGTGTCTGTTCTCTTTTATTCCAAAGGGGGCAGCCAATAATTATATAATGAATCCTTATACCCACCAGGAAATCTCTGCTGACTCCATCATAGAACGTGTGATGACTTTTGCACCTTTGTATGAAACAATCGTAAGCGATTATCGTGCGAACTTATATATAAAAGGTAAGATGGACATTCAGAAGAAGAATTTTATTCTCCGTTATGTGCCTTCTATGTTTCGTTTGCAAAAGGGTGTTCGCGAATATCTGCTTGAAACATACAGTGACCTTCATTATACGGCTCCCAATATTTACGATCAGAAAGTAAAGGCCTCGCAGGGAACTGTGAGAGGAAACAGGGGATTGCCGGGTTTGCTTGAATACTTTAATGTAAATATCTACTCTTCGTCTCTGTTGAATGATGAACGCTTATTATCACCACTGGCTAAAAACGGACAGAAATATTATAAATACCGGATAGACAGCGTGATGGGAGATCCTAACAATCTGGATTATCGGATACGTTTTATTCCCCGTACCAAGAGTGACCAGTTGGTGGGTGGATATATGGTGGTCAGTAGTAACGTTTGGAGTGTTCGTGAAATTCGTTTTTCGGGAAGATCGGAACTGATAACATTTACCTGTTGGATTAAGATGGGGGATGTAGGTAAGAAAAATGAATTCCTGCCGGTGCGCTATGACGTAGAAGCTCTTTTTAAATTTCTCGGAAATAAGGTGGATGGTAATTATACCGCTTCTTTAGACTATAAATCCATCGAACTGAAAGAAAAAAAAGTACGCAAGAAAGAGAAAAGAAAATATAATCTTTCGGAATCTTTCTCTTTACAGTGTGATACGAATGCATATAAGACGGATGCTTCTACTTTTGCTATCATGCGGCCGATCCCTTTGGATGAAAGTGAGAAAAAACTATACCATGACTATACCCTTAGACGTGACACAACTACGGTACAAAAGCAATCCAAGAGTCAGGCCTTTTGGGGAACGATGGGTGATTTGATGGTAGAAGATTATAAATTCAATTTGTCCAATATCGGAAGCGTACGGTTCTCTCCGTTTATCAATCCGCTCTTATTCAGTTATAGTGGAAGCAACGGTTTGTCCTATCGACAGGACTTCCGTTATAACCGTCTTTTCAGAGGGGATAAATTACTTCGCATTGTGCCTAAGCTCGGATATAACTTTACGCGTAAGGAATTCTACTGGTCACTGAATGCCGACTTTGAATACTGGCCGCAGAAACGGGGATTCTTCCGGTTGAATGTGGGTAACGGTAACCGTATTTATAGTAGTAAAGTGTTGGACGAACTGAAAGCTATGCCAGACAGTATCTTTAATTTCGATTTAATTCATCTCGATTATTTCAAGGACTTGTATTTCAAATTCCGACATACCGTTGAAGTAGTCAACGGACTGGATATCGGTCTGGGGTTCTCCGCCCATAAAAGAACAGCGGTAGAGCCTTCACGTTTTGTAATCACCGGTGACTATCCGATGCCGCCCCCGGAATTTATGGATAAATTCAAGAACACTTATATCAGTTTCGCTCCCCGCATCCGGATAGAGTGGACTCCGGGACTCTATTATTATATGAACGGAAAACGAAAGATTAACCTTCATTCTTTATATCCGACTTTCTCGGTTGATTATGAACGGGGTATTAAAGGAGTGTTCAAGAGTACGGGCGAATATGAAAGAATAGAGTTTGACCTTCAACATCAAATCCGGATGGGATTGATGCGTAACATTTATTATCGTTTCGGATTCGGAGCATTCACCAATCAGGATGAGTTGTATTTTGTGGACTTTGCCAATTTTTCCCGCCATAATCTTCCCGTAGGCTGGAATGATGAAATCGGCGGAGTATTTCAGGTGCTTGACTCACGTTGGTATAACTCCTCCCGCCGTTATGTACGGGGGCATTTCACCTACGAAGCTCCGTTTCTCATTCTTAGGCATCTGATGAAGTACACCCGTTATGTGCAGAATGAACGTATTTATATCAGTGCCCTCTCTATGCCGCACCTTCAACCTTATCTGGAAGTAGGATATGGCATCGGTACGCATATTTTTGACGTAGGAGTTTTTGTGAGCAGCGAAAACTGGAAATTCGGGGGGATAGGCTGTAAGTTCACGTTTGAGTTGTTCAACCGATAGTTTTCTTTGTTCCGGTTGTTTTATCGAAAGATTTTACTTATTTTTGTATAAGAGAGGATGAGGACCGAATTTAGCATCAAAGAGGTGTAGTCGCCTTGTAAGCACAGGTATTTTCCTAGAAAATAAATTCTAAGGTATAAATACCTAAATTTATTTTAGTAAATAACTCATCCTCTCTTCTCTTTTTTATATGCATATACAAAATGGACGGAATTTTAATAACGATCATTGTTATTACCGCTTTCCTGGTTTATAAGATGATTTCCTCAAGCAGGAAACAGGAGGGGTATAAAAGATGGAAAGCAACAAGCAGTGGTAAGGAAGAAAAGACTACTAAGGTAAAATGGGAACACGGAGCCTGGCTTAGGCATGCTTTGGGGGGAACTGTTCCGAGAGCGCAGTATGTTCAAAAGTTTGATGAATCGGCTGTTGTCTGGTGCGCCAACCTGTTGGGGGTGGAAACGGTGCGGTTGAAGGAAATATTACGGGATGTTTCCGAACATTACCGGGAGTTCTGGATGAGAAAAAGAAAGGGAGGTTATCGGATGATTTCTGCTCCTGACAAAGAATTGCAATCTATTCAAACCACTATTAATTCTCGAATATTATCATCTGTGACACTGATTCATCCGGCAGCAGTAGGCTTCCGGAACGGTCATTCTGTGGTTGATAATGCCAGTCCTCATTTGGGAAAACGGTATGTGTTGAAAATGGATATTCATGATTTTTTCTTTTCGATACGGAGCCGGAGGGTAAAAAAGACATTTGAGAAGATCGGTTATCCGGAAAATGTGTCTAAAGTATTGGGAACATTGTGTTGTTTACACAGACACTTGCCGCAGGGAGCGCCTACAAGTCCGTCGTTGAGCAATATCGTCGGGTATGAGATGGATAGGAAATTAGCGGCACTGGCAGCGGAATACGGATTGGCTTACACCCGTTATGCCGATGACCTGACTTTTTCGGGAGATGTGTTTCCCAAAGAACAAATCATTCCCCGAATCAAACAAATTATCCGCGATGAGAAATTCGAACCGAATCATAAGAAGACCCGTTTTATCAATGAGTATGGCAGGAAGATTATTACAGGAGTATCTGTCTCTTCCGGTGCGAAACTGACAATCCCTAAAGCCAGAAAGAGAGAGATCCGGAAGAATGTCTATTTTATCCTGACGAAAGGTTTGGCGGAACATCAGCGCCGGATTGGCTCGAGTGATCCTGTCTATCTGAAACGGCTGATTGGAGAACTTTGTTATTGGCGGTCAATAGAACCGGACAATGCGTATGTATCCGATTCTATTAACCGTTTGAGATGTTTGGAGAAAGGGTATTAATCTAATTGGCAATCGTTACCCGTTCATTTTCTATCTTGGCGTAATTCCTTTTCACAGCTTCGCGAATACCTCTTTGCATGGCAGCGTCTATGTTCGATCCCATACGGGCAAAGCCGAACAGTTGCGCGCATGCTTTTATCAAATCTGCCGCAGGCAGGCTGATGGAGTCGGTCAATAGTTGCCGGATGGCATTGGCTATCTCTTCAGGTGGTATGTCTGTCGCTTCCCGGTCGGAAACCGGGCGATAGACTGAATAGGAAGCGCATTGTTCTTTGTCGTTCCAGCAGAAAACAAGTCCTTCGTATTCTGTGCGATAGATATTCAATGTGTCGAGTGCTGTTTCTATCTGTGCTTCTACCCGTGTTCCCAAGCGGCTGATTCCCCATTCGGACAGGATTTTCTTACAGAGCAGGGATTTACTGATTGGCGCCTCGCTTTCCATAATCTTCCGTATTTGGGAGAGGAGGATAGAGTAACTGTCCGTAAAGAAAAAGTCTTCCGGTGAATAACTGTATGGGGTAATCTTTGCAAACTTGTACTTTTGCTCTATCCGGTTTTGAGTAGAAAGAACGGAAGCTGTTTGCTTTTCAGGAGTAGCAGGCGATGCCTTGAGCACGAATGAATGTTCATTGTTGGTTATTTGTGCAGCCGGTGCAGGTTCTGCCACTTCTGTCGGAGCAGAGCCGGTTCCGGCTGCTGTCATTGAGCCGACTTTTGAACTCTTTTTCCGGGCGATAGCCTCTTGGATAGTTGCCATTACTTCGTCCGGCTTTTCCCACCAGTCCATTGTCCATATCCGGTAGATGTCCCATCCGAGTGCTTTCAATACATTATTCTGCACAATTTCCCGGTCACGTGCGGTCTTGGTGCGTTTGTAGTTTTTGCCGTCACAGATAATACCTAACTGATAGTTAGAGGTGTTTTCGGTGTCGACGATACCTATATCTATCTTGTATCCGGAGCAACCGATGTCTGTATGCACGGTGTAACCCAGTGAGCGCAGTCTGTCGGCAATGATCGTTTCGATGGAGACTGTTGCTTCCGACTGTTGTCTTGTCACGCTGTTGATGGTGTTTCGGGTTCCCTTCTCCGCATATTCGAGGAAACGTTTTAGTCCGGCTACTCCGATGGAAGAAGTACGGTTCAGGTCGATCATATCCGACCTTAGGGTGGAATAGATAATCATCTCATACCGGGCACGGGAAACGGCTACATTCAATCTTCTTTCACCGCCTGCCCGGTTCAGAGGCCCGAAATTCATGCTGACGCGCCCTTCTGCATCCGGACCATAGCCCACAGAGAAGAGAATGACATCGCGTTCGTCTCCCTGCACATTCTCCAGGTTCTTGATAAATAACGGTTCGTCGCATTCCAACGCCAGAGTTTCCAGTTCGGGGTAAAAGATAAAGAGGTCGGATAATAAGTCTTCTATCAAGGCTTGTTGGACAATGCTGAAAGTGACTACACCGATACTTTTCTTTCTTAATTCCTCGCTTCTCAATCTTCTGGCTATTTCGTCCACCACTGCTTGAGCTTCCGCCCGGTTCTGGCGCGACTTGCCTTTATCATAGTAACCGTTGATGTTGACTATCCTGACTTTCGATTCGATGTTGTCCGGCGAGGGGAAAGTCATCAGTTTGTTATCGTAATATTCGGAGTTGCTGAAAGCGATGAGGCTCTCGTGCTTGCTCCGGTAGTGCCATAATAAATATTTGGAAGGAATAGAGAGGGCGAGACAGTCGTCAAGGATACTCTCCAAATCTTCCATTTCAATGTTGTCTTCATCAATGGTGTTGACCGAGAAGAAACTCGTAGGAGGCATTTGTTTCGGGTCGCCTACAATAATGACGTTTTTACCCCGGGCAATGGCGCCCACCGCTTCATAAGTAGGCATCTGTGAAGCTTCATCAAAGACTATCAAATCAAATTTATCAGCGTCCGTGTCGATGAATTGAGCGACGGAAAGAGGACTCATCAGCATACACGGGCACATGCGTGACAACAAAGTGGGAATCTGGTCGAACAGCTTACGAATGGATATGCCGCGGGCATTGTTGCGGATATTCTTTTGAAGGATACCCACTTCTGAACTTTGGATGGCTTCTTGAGTGAAAGACGGAATATTGGAGGCCAACCGGGCATACAATTCTCTTTGGGTCGTTTCTTCGAATTTGGCGGATATTTGTTTGTATTTAGCAATGATGTCATTGAATATCTTACCGTTGAATAATTCCAGAGTCGGTTCTTTGTCGATGATATACCGGATAGCCGCCTGATAGAAACTCTTGCGGAAGCTGTCTGTAAGTTGCCCGGTAGGAATATTCTTTTCTTTATATTCCGTCGCAATAAATCCAATTCCCAGGCTATGCAGGGTTTGGTAGGCTTGTAGCCACTGATACCAGTCCTTGAGCTTGTCGAGGTTCTCTTTCCAGGTCAGGGCTTTAGACAAGGCAATCGTTATCCAGTCGGCTGAATCGGTATAAAGTTCTTCAGTCGAGATACCCAGCATGTCGGACAGTTTCTTTTCGGTGGTTGTGAGTGTATCTGCGAGTTGATACAGTTCATTGAAGGAATGGGCATGAATGTCTCTGAATGTTTGAATTCCTTCTGTGAGTTGTGCGGACAAATTCTGCTTGATTTGCGAAACTTTGGCAATGTCTTTAGCATAGTTCAACAAATGCGAATGAAGGGAAGTCATGTCGTCGATTATCTGTTCAATGGTGTTCCAATCCTCGTTCTTGCCGGGTCGTCCGAATAGGGAGGGAAGTTGTCCGGTGTATTTCTGAACGGCTTCGGTTTCTTCCTGATACCTGATAATGCGGTGAAGCAGAGCTTTGATGTCTTCTGTTTCAATCGTTTTTAAAGCATATATGTTGATTGCTTTTTTGATTTTCCGCAACCCGAAATATCTGGGAAGGAACCACTGGGCGGATACCCGGTTCCATTCGGCTAACATCTGCTTTGCGTTGATGGACAGGATTTCTTGGGTGAATCCGGTTTCTATCTCTTTCCTTTGTTCATCCCGTTTCCGTCCGTGAACCACCACTTCCCGGTATTCATTCAGTGTTTCGTTGAGCAATGGCAGAGTCAGCAATCCGGGAGTCAGTTCCGGAATGTCGAGTATTTTTCGGATGATGTGGACAATCGTCCGGAAATCCTTGCGTGTAGGGCGTATATCCGTATCTTTTAGAAGTACGGAGAATACATCCAGCTTCTGCCGGATGGTGGTCAACAGGTCGATAAATCCGGTGAGCAGTTGGGAGGACTCCTCTTTAACGGCTGATGAATATTCGGTAATCGAGATGCCCGTTAATGGATGCTGATAAGGATGTCCGCACGCATTGGCCGTCCGGACTAACAGCTCGATGGCATCTTCCCATTGGGCAAATGTTTCTTTATCTAATGTATCCAGATAAACTTGTGGAATATCAAAACAAGATTCGACATCCACGGATTGATAATGAATAATGGCGTCGTATAATGAAACTCCGAACGGGTATTCTTTATGTAGGGCTTCGATATATTGATTCAATTCCGCCCGTAAATTCAGCAGGCGTTCCGCTTCCTTTCTGAATTCTTCGGGAGGTGTCTGCCTGATAATTTCCGTAGTTTCTTTCAGTTGCGAGATAACGGCGGATTTCTTTGTCTTGTTGGAATGAATCTCCAAGCAGAACGGAGCCAGGCCGATAGCCGCCAGTCTGTTTTGTACAACGGAGAGGGCAGCCATCTTTTCCGCAACAAATAAGACGCGTTTTCCTTTGTAAAGCGCATTGGCAATGATATTGGTAATCGTTTGCGATTTTCCTGTTCCCGGAGGGCCGTGCAGGATGAAAGTCTTGTCATGTACGGCTTCGTAGATGGCTTCCAGTTGTGAGGAATCGGCGATGATGGGTAATACAATGTCTGTGGGCGACAGTTGCTTATCCATATCCGTTGCATCTATTTCCTCTGTGGCGGCTTCCCATTCTATCTTTCCGTTGATGAGGCTGGACACAATCTTGTTCTGAACCAGTTTGTTGGCGTTGTTGTGGATGTCGTTCCACATGATGAATTTGTTGAAAGAGAAAATACCCAGAATCGCTTGCTCTTCCACGTCCCATTTGCGCTGGTTCTTGATGCTGTTGCGAATGATGGAATAAATCAGTTTGACATTTACACCACTTCCGTCGGTAGGCAGCGGGTCTAACCCTGATAGGGCGATTCCGAAATTTTGGCGGAGCATTTCCAATAAGGTGATGTTCATCATCGTTTCTTCCTCCCGAGAACGGATAACATAACCTTTGGCTGCCGATTTACGGATGATTTCAACCGGCAACAGCAGGATGGGAGCGTAGCGGGGGCGTTCGCTGGAGGGGGTCTCGTACCATTTTAAAAGTCCGAGAGCCAGATAGAGCGTGTTGGCTCCATTCTCTTCAATAGAGGTACGCGAAGACCGGTATAGATGGGTCAGTGCTTTGCCTAAATCGTTTTCGGATAGATAGAAACGTAGTCTTTTCTGTGAAAGTTCAGAGTTGACGAAACCAACTACAGGATCAGATTCCGGTATGGAGGAATAAATCCCGAAGTCCATTGCCGGACTCTCCCAATCGGCAGGACGGTGAAGGATGCGAAATTCTTCTCCGTCGGCCAATGCATCTTCCAGGCAGGATAGATTAGCCGGAATGAGTTGGAGCGTGTTTTTGGTGATCCGGATATTCAGCAGATTGTTGCGCAGACTTAAATCCAGCAACCGTCTTTCCCATAACAGTTGTTTGGTAATTACGGTCTGGGTTTCATTGCCTGACAAATCATACGGATTGATACTTTGCGGAGTGGCATGAACGGCACTTTTTGGAATGTCGGTCTCCTTTTCTTCCACTTCCCATACCTGCCCGTGCAGAATGCGTTGGGGGATGGGGCGGATGCCCGAATGTCTCGCTCTTTTCACATCTATGGCAAGAATGAAATTATTTCCATCCGTCAGCTTTCCGTTCGCTTGCTTCACTGCATCGTCGAAATCGGACGAATGTCCCATGTTCATGCAGGTCGTTTCGACTAACGTTATGTCGTAGATCCCCTCGGCAGTCCGTTTGGTCAACAGAGAGACATCGTCAATGGTAGGGTCAGGGAAAGTTTCCGGCACTAGCCAGGCTCCCGCAAAAGCATGCCCTTGAGTGATGATAATGAGTGCATTCAGTCCGATTGCCTCCAGGCAGGAAGCATAGAGTAAGGCCATATCCAGACAGGTTCCCAGTTTCTGTGCCATCACGGAGTTGGCTAGCCGGACACGCTGGCCATATTCCTCGAAGCTGGCGGGGATGGTGCTGTATATAATCTGTTGTTCCGTGATAGCCGTGTAGATGGCGGCCATCTGTTTCCTTACCCGGTCCGGAGTACGGCTTTGATATTCGTCGAGGGACGGATTATCAGTCCATTGCCCCAGGATGGAAGCGGCTCTCTTGATGATCGGCAGAATGGCTGTATGATTGGGGGTGATGAAAGCGGCCAGCATTTCGGGCAATACATTGATTCCTCCCCATTGGTCGTATGCCAGAATGTCGATAGGGTAGGTTTGGCTGAATACGGAAACTGCTTCGGAAGTAATTTCAATTTTCAGATTGCCGGATAAACGTTCGGTCAGCTGTGTGAAATAGTTGGCAGACAAAGTGAGGTTGAATGATGACAGACAGATCGAACTGTTTGCCGGAATCTGTTCCACAGCTATCGGAACGGCGTTTCCGAAAGTCGGCTCTGTTGTGATTTGTACCTGAATGTCCTTCAGTGGGGCAGGTGTCGTATTCTCAATAGAAAGCTGATGAATGACCGATGCACCGTTTTGTTGTATCGCAAAATTAATAAGCGGTAAATAGTCGCATTGCACCTTGACTTTGTCCAATCTCTCGTCCATGGCAAAAACTGTATAAATTAAAGATTGCAATATTACAAAAAATACGGATATAATTCTCTTTTCTTCTGCCATTCTTTTGTCAATCAAGAAAATATTTCTACCTTTGCGCCCGATTTATAGATAATATAATGTCTTATTTAATTAAAGTATTAAACAATTTATTTATTAATGGAAAACTTAAAGAACGTAGCTCCTATTGAAGATTTCAACTGGGATGCTTATGAAAATGGCGAATCAGTAACCAATGCAAGCCACGAAGAACTTGAAAAAGCTTACGACGGTACGCTTAACAAGGTGAACGACCGTGAGGTTGTTGACGGAACCGTAATCGCAATGAACAAGCGTGAAGTAGTTGTGAACATCGGTTACAAATCAGACGGTATCATCCCATTGAATGAATTCCGTTACAATCCGGATCTGAAGATCGGTGACACAGTAGAAGTGTACATCGAAAATCAGGAAGACAAAAAAGGACAGCTCGTTCTGTCACACAGAAAAGCCCGCGCTACTCGTTCTTGGGATCGCGTTAACGCTGCTCTGGAAAATGAAGAAATTATCAAGGGTTACATCAAGTGCCGCACGAAGGGTGGTATGATCGTAGACGTATTCGGAATCGAAGCATTCTTGCCGGGTTCTCAGATCGACGTTAAACCGATCCGCGACTATGATGTATTCGTTGGCAAAACAATGGAATTCAAAGTGGTTAAAATCAACCAGGAATTCAAAAACGTTGTTGTATCTCACAAGGCTCTTATCGAAGCTGAACTGGAACAACAGAAGAAAGAAATTATCGGTAAACTTGAAAAAGGACAGGTTCTTGAAGGAACTGTTAAAAATATCACATCTTACGGTGTATTCATCGACCTTGGTGGCGTAGACGGTTTGATCCACATCACTGACCTTTCTTGGGGACGTGTTAGCGATCCGAAAGAAGTGGTTGAACTGGATCAGAAGCTCAACGTTGTTATCCTTGACTTCGATGACGAAAAGAAACGTATCGCTCTTGGCTTGAAACAACTGACTCCGCACCCATGGGATGCTCTTGACACTGACTTGAAGGTAGGTGACAAGGTGAAAGGTAAAGTGGTTGTTATGGCTGACTACGGTGCATTCATCGAAATTGCTCCGGGCGTAGAAGGTTTGATCCACGTTTCAGAAATGTCTTGGAGCCAACACCTGCGTTCTGCACAGGATTTCATGAAGGTAGGCGACGAAGTAGAAGCTGTTGTATTGACACTTGACCGCGAAGAACGTAAGATGTCTTTGGGTATCAAACAACTGAAACAAGATCCATGGGAAACAATCGAAGAAAAGTATCCTGTAGGTTCTAAGCATACTGCAAAAGTTCGTAACTTCACTAACTTCGGTGTATTCGTAGAAATCGAAGAAGGTGTTGACGGCTTGATCCACATCTCTGACCTTTCTTGGACTAAGAAAGTAAAACACCCATCAGAATTTACTCAGATTGGTGCTGACATCGAAGTTCAGGTATTGGAAATCGACAAAGAAAACCGTCGTTTGAGCCTTGGCCACAAACAACTCGAAGAAAATCCTTGGGATGTATTCGAAACTGTGTTCACTGTAGGTTCTGTACACGAAGGTACAATCATCGAAATGTTGGATAAGGGTGCTGTTGTAGCTCTTCCTTACGGTGTAGAAGGTTTCGCAACTCCGAAACACCTTGTAAAAGAAGACGGTTCACAAGCACAGTTGGATGAGAAACTTGAATTCAAAGTGATCGAGTTCAACAAAGACGCTAAGAGAATCATTCTGTCTCACAGCCGTATCTTCGAAGATGTAGCTAAGGCTGAAGAAAGAGCAGAAAAGAAAGCTGCTTCTGGTGCTAAGAAGTCATCTTCCAGCAACAAGAGAGAAGATTCTCCGATGATCCAAAACCAAGCTGCTTCAACTACGCTGGGCGATATCGACGCTCTTGCTGCATTGAAAGAACAGTTGGAAGGAAAGAAATAATCTGAATAGAATATTTTCCAGTGAAAGGCGCTCCCGTTTGGGGCGCTTTTTTTGTTCACCACAGAGGACACAGAGGACGCAGAGGGTAGGGAGGATATAGAGGATATAGAGGACAGGAAGGATTGATTTAACAAACTAACGATGGTAATATATTTATTTATATAAACTACCCTCTTCTCCTCCGCATCCTCTCCATATCCTCTTTACCCTCTGCGTCCTCTGTGTCCTCTGTGGTGAATAGAAAAAAAGTTTCTTCCTTTGCAAGATTAAATGTGAAATGTCCTATCTTTGCATACCATGGAAAAATTCGAGTTACATATATTGGGATGCGGCTCCGCTTTGCCTACCACGCGACATTTTGCGACCTCTCAAGTCGTGAATTTGCGTGAAAAGCTTTTTATGATTGATTGTGGTGAAGGGGCACAGATGCAGTTACGCCGTTCCCGGCTGAAATTTTCCCGGTTGAATCATATCTTTATCTCTCATTTACATGGTGACCACTGCTTCGGATTGCTGGGATTGATCTCTACATTCGGATTATTGGGGAGAACTGCCGATTTGCACATCCATTCTCCACGGGGATTGGAAGAGTTGTTTGCCCCGATGCTTGCTTTCTTTTGCAAGACACTGACTTACAAGGTATTCTTTCATGAATTTGAAACGAAGGAACCGGTGCTCATTTACGATGATCGTTCGGTGACTGTAACGACGATTCCCTTGAAACACCGTATTCCCTGTTGTGGTTTCCTTTTTGAAGAAAAACAGCGTCCTAATCATATCATCAGAGACATGGTAGACTTTTATAAAGTCCCGGTTTATGAGCTGAACCGCATCAAGAACGGAGCCGACTTTGTAACTCCCGAGGGAGAAGTAATACCTAATTTACGTTTAACCCGCCCTTCGGCTCCGGCGCGTAAATATGCTTATTGTTCCGATACAATCTATCGTCCGTCCCTTGCTGAACAGATTAAAAATGTAGATTTGCTTTTCCATGAGGCTACCTTTGCACAGACCGAGCAGGCACGCGCTAGGGAAACTTATCATACCACTGCTGCACAAGCTGCACAGCTTGCTGTGGATGCTAATGTGAGACAACTGGTGATCGGACATTTTTCCGCCCGTTATGAAGATGAATCTGTCTTACTTAATGAAGCGTCCGCCATTTTCCCACAAACCATTTTAGCGAAAGAAAATTTGTGTATTGACGTTGATGGAGGGACTTGTCTATGAAAAGTAGTCGATTGCTTTGGGGAGTAATCATCCTGTTCTTTGGTTGTTTGGCAGCCTGTAAAAAAGAGAAGCCTCAATCTCCAATACCCGACTCTTTGTCTTCCCTCCGGGAACTGTTCCATCCTGCTTATCAAATAAATGCGGACAGCATTCATCAGATGATTCGTATTTGCCTGAACGAAAATCCGGTAACTCCCTGGGATTCGGTTTTGCTGGCACATTATCAGGAAAAGGATGAATTCTTTTGGCTGAATGATTCTCTCATATCCGATAAACCTGCCGTACAGGTGGCGGACTCGATGTTATTCTGGTTAGGAAATATTTCACAGCATGGAATTAATCCGAATTATTATCCTGTCGATAGTATTCGTGGAGAATTGCAACAGATACGTACCTTGAATCTGCGTGCGGGGAAGACGATGAACCGTCTGCTGGCAGACGTGGAATATCAGTTGACAGCCGCCTATCTTTCGTATGTGTGTCAATTGAAATTTGGATTCCTGCCTTCGGAACGCAGATGGAACGACTCGATAGACCACATTCCTCTGAAACATTGTGATACGGAGTTTGCAATGGCTGCCCTTGATTCTTTGCGTGCAAACCCTAACGCCGCTTTTCGTCGGGCGCAACCCTCTTCTCCGCTTTATCATAAGATGCAGGAAGAGTTGGTTCGTGTGAATGGCTGGGGAATGACAGATACTACGGATTATTATCGGGATCGGCTATTGGTAAACATGGAGCGGGCACGTTGGCAATATGCATTGGATAAAGGACAGAAATATGTGATAGCCAATGTGGCGGCATTTATGTTGCAGGCCGTCAACGAAGAAACGGACTCTATTCTGGAGATGCGTATTTGTGTGGGGACTGTGAAGAATAAAACTCCCCTATTGTCAAGCAGGATTTATTATATGGAATTGAATCCGTACTGGAATGTGCCTCAAAGCATTATCCGGAAAGAGATTATCCCTACTTACCGTAGAGATACGACATATTTTACCCGTAACCGCATGAAAGTGTACGATAAGAATGGTACGCAGGTAGATCCCCGTAGTATTAAATGGGCGAAGTATGCAGGAAGTGGCGTACCTTATACGGTGAAACAGGACAATAAAACGGGGAATTCGTTGGGACGTATCATCTTCCGTTTTCCCAATCCTCATTCCGTATATCTGCATGACACTCCCTCCCGGTGGGCTTTTACACGGAATAATCGTGCGGTGAGTCACGGTTGTGTCCGTCTTCAAAAAGCCCTCGACTTTGCGTTTTTCCTGTTGAAAGAGCCGGATGAATTGTTGGAAGACCGTATTCGTATTGCAATGGATATCAAGCCGGTGAGCGAAGAGGGAAAGAAGCTGCCCATCAGTGTGGCTTATCGTGAATTGAAACATTATAGTTTGGAACAATATATACCTTTATTTATAGATTATCAGACGGTTTACCTGTCTGCCGATAATAAATTGAGGTATTGTGAGGACATTTATAAATATGATCCGTCCTTACTAGAGGCGATGAATAACCTGAATTTGAAACCATAAATAAACATACAGATACGAGAGATTATGACCCCTTATAACGAACGAGAAGTTCTGAAACTCCTTCAGGAGGAGAGTACACAGCGGAAAGGATTTGAAATGATTGTGGGGCAGTATAGCGAGCAATTGTATTGGCAAATCCGCCGGATGGTACTGTCGCATGAGGATGCGAACGATCTCCTGCAAAACACTTTCATCAAGGCATGGACGAGTATTGATTATTTCCGTGCCGAGGCGAAGCTGTCAACCTGGCTCTATCGTATCGCGCTGAACGAGTGTCTTACCTTTCTGAATAAGCAGCGTGCCATGACTACCGTAGATATTGACGATCCCGAAGCAGTAGTTGTGCAAAGGCTGGAGAGTGACGCTTATTTTTCAGGCGACAAGATACAGATGTGCTTACAAAAAGCCTTGCAGACTTTGCCCGAAAAGCAGCGTATGGTGTTCAACCTGAAATATTATCAGGAAATGAAGTACGAAGAGATGTCGGAGATCTTCGGCACGTCGGTCGGTGCACTGAAAGCATCTTATCATCATGCGGTGAAGAAAATAGAGAAGTTTTTAGAAGAAATAGATTAAACCTTTTAAATGAGACACTGTCTAATGAAAAGAGAGGAGAAAAACGTATGAAAGAAGAAGATATTTTATTGAAGAAGCTTGGAAAGGAAAATTCCTTCAAAGTGCCCGATGGTTACTTTGAGAACCTGACTTCGGAGATAATGAATAAACTTCCTGAAAAAGAGAAAGTCGCTTTTAAGGAAGAACCTGTCAGCACATGGACAAGACTGAAACCATTGCTCTATATGGCAGCTATGTTTGTAGGGGCGGCCTTGATTATCCGGGTGGCGTCAACAGACCATAAGCCTGCTACGGCAGATGATGTAGCGGTGACAGAAGTAGATACTGAAGTAGTTGTATCTGACGAAATGATTGATGTAGCAGTGGATCGTGCCATGCTGGATGATTATTCGTTATATGTTTATTTGAGTGACGCAAGTGTAGAATGATTTATAAAAACTGATTGAATACAGAAAATGAAAAAACTAATCGCATGGATCGTTTTGTTGTGTGGCTTTATGCCTGTTCTTTGGGCTGCTGATGGATGTGATCAGCATTTATCCCGGGAGGAGTTCAGGGAAAAACAAAAAGCTTTCATTATCGAACAGGCTGGATTGAATAAAGAAGAAGCAGCCAAGTTCTTTCCCGTTTATTTTGAACTCCAGGATAAAAAGAAGAAACTGAATGATGAGTCATGGGATTTGATGCGCAAAGGCAAGGATGATAAAACAACGGAAGCTCAATATGCAGAAATCAACGAGAAAGTGGCCAACAACCGTATTGCTGCCGACCAGCTTGATAAAACTTATTTGGGTAAGTTTAAAAAGATTCTTTCAAACAAGAAGATTTTTCTCGTGCAACGTGCAGAGATGCGTTTTCACCGTGAAATGATAAAAGGTATGAATCGTAGCAAAGACAAGGGAGACGATTCAAAGAAGAAATAAAGAAAAACAGAGCGTCTGATTCGTATGAACAGACGCTCTGTTTGAGTAAAATGGAGGCTCTGTCCGGTGGGAATAGAGCCTCAGTTTTTTTATGCCGGTAAGGAAGTTACAGTCCTTTTTTCTTTGCTTCATTCCAAATGGCCTCCATCTCTTCGAGAGACATATCTTTCAGACTTTTTCCCTCCTTGATGGTGTGCTCTTCCAGATAATTGAAGCGGCGGATAAACTTCTGGTTGGTAAGTTCCAGTGCATTATCGGGATTGATTTTATAAAGGCGTGCCGCATTGATGAGGCTGAACATCACGTCGCCGAATTCAGCTTCCGCTTTCTCTTTATCCATGTTGGCTACTTCCTCCTGAAACTCACCGATTTCTTCTTTTACTTTATCCCAAACCTGTTCCCGTTCTTCCCAGTCGAAGCCTACATTGCGGGCTTTGTCCTGAATACGGTAAGCCTTGATTAGTGAGGGTAGGGCAGCGGGCACACCGCTTAATACACTCTTGTTGCCATCTTTCTCTTTGAGTTTCAACTGTTCCCAGTTCTCGGAAACTTGTCCGGCTGTCTCTGCTTTCACCTCTCCGAACACATGCGGATGGCGGAAAATCAGCTTATCGCACAACTTGTCGCAAACATCTTTGATGTCAAAATCTCCTGTTTCCGAACCTATCTTGGCATAGAAAGCAACGTGCAATAATACGTCTCCCAATTCTTTGCAGATCTCTTTCTTGTCATCCCTCATCAGGGCATCGCAAAGTTCGTAAGTCTCTTCTATGGTGTTGGGACGCAGACTTTCATTTGTCTGTTTACGGTCCCAGGGACATTTAACACGCAGTTCGTCGAGAATGTCCAGGAAGCGTCCGAAGGCTTCCATCTGTTCTTGTCTGGTATGTGACATAAATCTATCTATTTAATTCATTTTTTTCCATTCCTGGTAAGAAATCAACAACCCTACTACTTCCGAGTAGTTTTGGCGGCCACTTTCTATCTTGTTTCCTTTCAGGTAAAGATCGTATATCCAATCCTGTACGGCTCCCACTACCGGGCTATACTTGGCAGCCCAATAGGCTTGATTATTCTTGGCTAATTCAATAATTTCCGGTCGGATGCGTTGAAAGAGTTTTGCATATTCTTCTTCTGAAAGTAATCTTTTTGCATTTCCCAATACATGCCCCAGTACAGAGAAATATCCGGAGAAACGGATACCCATTGCCTGTGAACGGGTGCAAACCTGATAGGCATAGAAATTGGCTTCCGCTTCGCTGGTGATACCTAACAGGTGGGCTAGTTCATGAGCATAAGTGGCGGGATAGTTGGCGGGAAGCAAATCTCCGTTAAGGGTGAATTCGCAGAAGAAAGGCCCCATGCTACCGGTTACTCCTACCATGGAAATGAATGGAGTAAACAACATGGTCTTTACTCTCGGATGATCATGTGGAGGTCGGTGCACGCCCAAGCTATCACTTAACTGATTATAGATTCGTACGGTTTCTTCCCGTATCAAATCCTGGTTGATACTATTTATAGGGGTATACGAACGATTTAATTGGGTGATATAGTCGTCAACGAACTCCTGAAAAATTTCGGGAGTGTAGGCTGTATACGGGATTTCAGTTCGTTGGTAAAAGTTCTTTTGAGAATAATTCAGTCCCCATGCCAGATAGAACCATACATAAATCCACAACAGATATTCGCCGTCGCGCAATAAAATTTTTTTCCAAGGCAACTTCTTGCGGAGACGGGCGTAAATAGGATAAATAATCACCCCCCGTGATGCTAAGGAAGATGAATAAGTCTCCTATCGCAAAAGGAAATAAATTGGAAAAAAACGACAAAACGTAAGAGATAAAAGGATAGATTGTTTGCGAATAGATTGTTGCCAGAGCAGGAATCCATTGCGTTAGCCACACCAGGATTAAGATTGCTCCTAGGGCTAAATATCTTACATTTGGCTTCTTTTTCATCATTTGTCTAATATCAGTCAACAAAAATATGCATTAAATAGACGTCGCGCGAAAAAATACCTCTATATTTGCAAAAAATCTGTTAACAATGGCTTTATTACTTGTGTAATAGGAAAAGTCATTCAACATAAACCGGATAAAAGATGGCTACAAGTAGGAAGAAACACCCCGAGGGTGGTAAGATTTGAATTTAAATTATTAATTTTGCACCCGTTATTTTTAGAATATACATTATCATATATACATAAAACAATATGGAATTAGCAAGTAAGTACAATCCCGCTGACGTGGAGGGAAAATGGTACCAGTATTGGCTGGACCATCATTTATTCAGTTCGAAACCCGATGGCCGTGAACCTTACACCATCGTCATTCCGCCCCCGAACGTCACCGGTGTGTTGCACATGGGACACATGCTTAATAATACCATTCAGGATATTTTAGTTCGTCGTGCCCGTATGGAAGGCAAGAATGCCTGCTGGGTACCGGGAACTGACCATGCTTCTATTGCTACTGAAGCTAAAGTAGTAAACAAACTCGCCGCTCAAGGTATCAAGAAAACTGACCTGACTCGTGACGAATTCCTGAAACATGCCTGGGATTGGACAGACGAACACGGAGGTATCATCCTGAAACAGCTCCGCAAACTCGGTGCATCCTGCGACTGGGATCGTACTGCTTTCACTATGGACGAGAAACGC
The DNA here is from genome assembly GCF_024788145.1 of Bacteroides sp. BFG-606. Lineage (NCBI taxonomy): Bacteria > Pseudomonadati > Bacteroidota > Bacteroidia > Bacteroidales > Bacteroidaceae > Bacteroides > Bacteroides sp. BFG-606. The sequence continues at coordinate 2,960,139 of NZ_JANUIL010000001.1, forward strand.
AGTGAAAGTGTACTGAAAGTTTTCGTAGACCTGTTCGATAAAGGATTGATCTACCGCGGTGTCCGTATGGTGAACTGGGACCCGAAGGCATTGACCGCTCTTTCTGACGAGGAAGTGATCTACAAAGAAGAGCACGGAAAACTATATTACCTCCGTTATAAAGTGGAAGGTGATCCGGAAGGACGCTATGCCGTAGTGGCAACTACCCGCCCCGAAACAATCATGGGTGACACAGCGATGTGTATCAATCCGAACGACCCGAAAAACGAATGGCTGAAAGGCAAGAAAGTGATCGTTCCGCTGGTAAATCGCACCATCCCTGTGATTGAAGATGATTATGTAGACATCGAATTTGGTACAGGTTGCCTGAAAGTGACTCCGGCTCATGATGTAAACGACTATATGCTGGGTGAAAAGTACAACCTGCCTAGCATTGATATCTTCAACGATAACGGTACATTGAGCGAAGCTGCCGGTATGTATATCGGTATGGATCGTTTCGACGTCCGTAAACAAATAGAGAAAGACCTCGAAGCTGCCGGACTGCTGGACAAGACAGAAGCCTATACAAATAAGGTAGGTTACTCGGAACGTACCAATGTAGTGATCGAACCGAAACTGTCTATGCAATGGTTCCTCAAGATGCAGCATTTTGCTGACATGGCATTGCCTCCGGTAATGAACGATGAACTGAAGTTCTATCCTGCAAAATACAAGAATACCTACCGTCACTGGATGGAGAACATCAAAGACTGGTGTATCAGCCGTCAGTTGTGGTGGGGACATCGCATTCCTGCTTACTTCCTTCCGGAGGGAGGTTATGTGGTAGCTGCTACAGCAGAAGAAGCATTGGCAAAAGCAAAAGAAAAGACTGGTAATGCTGCCCTGACAATGGAAGATCTCCGTCAGGACGAAGATTGTCTGGATACCTGGTTCTCTTCCTGGTTGTGGCCGATCTCTTTGTTTGACGGAATCAACAATCCGGGTAACGAAGAAATCAACTATTACTATCCGACCAGCGACCTTGTGACAGGACCGGATATTATCTTCTTCTGGGTAGCCCGTATGATTATGGCAGGCTACGAGTACGAAGGAAAGATGCCGTTTAAGAACGTTTACTTCACAGGTATCGTTCGTGATAAACTGGGACGTAAGATGTCCAAGTCACTCGGTAATTCTCCCGACCCGTTGGAGTTGATCGAGAAATACGGAGCCGATGGAGTACGTATGGGCATGATGCTTTCTGCTCCTGCCGGAAACGATATTCTTTTCGATGACGCACTTTGCGAACAGGGACGTAACTTCTGCAACAAGATATGGAATGCTTTCCGTCTGATTAAGGGCTGGACAAATGCCAAAGGCACTATTGAGATTCCTACCGATGCACATCTGGCAGTTCAGTGGTTTGACCAAAGACTGGATGCGGCAGCTGTTGAAGTGGCCGATCTCTTCTCTAAATATCGTTTGAGCGAAGCGTTGATGCTGGTTTACAAACTATTCTGGGATGAATTCTCTTCCTGGCTGTTGGAAATCGTGAAACCTGCTTATGGACAGCCTGTCAATGGCTTTGTTTATGATATGGTTCTTAGCTCTTTCGAGCGTCTGCTTGAATTGCTGCATCCTTTTATGCCATTTATCACAGAAGAACTGTGGCAACAATTGCGTGAGCGTGAACCGGGTGAAAGCCTGATGGTTACTCAACTGTTTGAACCGGTCGGAGCAAATGAACAGTTCCTGGCAGAGTTTGAAGTAGCTAAGGAAATCATCAGTAATGTCCGTAGCATCCGTTTGCAGAAGAACATTGCTCTGAAAGAAGAACTCGAATTGCAGGTTGTAGGTACTCATCCGGTGGAGAAATTGAATCCGGTGATTATCAAGATGTGTAACCTGTCTTCCGTAACAGTGGTAGAAAGCAAATCAGAAGGTGCTGCTTCTTTCATGATAGGAACGACCGAATTTGCCGTGCCATTGGGCAATAAGATTGACGTGGAAGCCGAAATCGCCCGTATGGAAGCCGAATTGAAGCATAAAGAAGGATTCTTGCAGGGAGTGATGAAGAAACTTAGCAACGAGAAATTCGTCAATAATGCTCCGGCGGCCGTTCTTGAACTGGAACGTAAGAAGCAGGCCGATGCGGAAAGTATCATCAAATCTTTGAAAGAAAGTATTGCGGCTTTGAAGAAATCATAGTCCTCTGATACTTAATTTTATATAATAAAGGGCATCTCAACTCGTTTTGGGATGCCTTTTTTTTGCGCTAAAAAAATTAATACTATCTTTGCTTTCGCTATTTATAGAATATCACAAATGAAACAACCGCTGCGGATCATCCCATTTTTCCTTGGATTATTCCTTTTCATTGAAGGATTCTTATCCCCTGCGTCAGCCCGAACCGAAAAAACAAATAAAGAAGTACTGGTTTTAAACTCGATTAATTTCAATCTGCCTTGGGCTAAAAACTTTTATTGGTGTCTTCATGATGCTCTTCAGAAACAGGGAATCTCTGTCAAAGCGGAGTCGCTTTCTGTACCTGCTTTGGAAAATGAGATGGAAGTGAATGCTCTGGTTACCCATTTGCGCCAGAAATATCCGACTCCTCCCACTGCGGTTGTGTTGATTGGAGATCCGGGATGGATAGTCTGCCGTGAATTGTTTGATGACGTATGGAAAGAAGTTCCGGTAATCGTGACAAATGCCCGCGACCATTTACCGGCTTCCCTTGAGGTCTTGTTATCTCACGTTCCGTTGACGGAAGCCAATACCCTTTCCGGTGATGAATGGAGGCGCGGATATAATATAACCATCTTGAAGCAACATTATTATGTAAAGGAGACAATCGACTTAATTTACAAACTGATACCTGATATGGAACGTCTGGCATTCATTTCGGACGATCGGTATATCAGTGAAGAAACTCGCAGAGATGTACAGGAAGCTGTAAAGGAGAACTTTCCGGACTTGCGTCTGGATTTACTTTCCACCACTCAATTGTCTACGGAAATGTTGCTGGATACTTTACATGGTTATAAACCGAATACGGGGATCATTTATTATTCTTGGTTTGAATCACATAACAAAAATGACAATACCTATCTTTTCGATCATATTCAGGAGGTGATTGTCAATTTTACTCCGTCTCCATTGTTTTTACTTTCTCCCGAAGACTTGTCGAACAATACTTTTGTAGGAGGATATTACGTTTCGACAGAATCGTTCTGTAAATCTTTGTTGGAAATACTCGGTCGTATTTTGGATGGAGAGCAGGCACGTAATATTCCCGGTGAGGTGGGAGGACAAGGAAGTGCCAATCTCTGCTATCAAGTATTGAAATCCTACAATATACCTTCTTCCCGTTATCCGGACGATGCGGTATATGTCAATGAACCCAGGACTTTTTTCCAGCAGTATTATGTTCAAATCCTTTCCTGCTCTTTCTTTTTATTGATATTGATTGTTGCTATTGTATATTATATCAGCATTCTTCGGAAAGCATATAGTCGTCTGCATGAAGCGATGGAAAAAGCGGAGCAGGCTAATCAATTGAAATCCGCATTCCTGGCTAATATGAGTCATGAGATACGTACCCCCTTGAATGCTATTGTAGGGTTCTCGAATATGCTTCCTCATGTCGAAAACCGTGAAGAAATGTCCGAATATGCAGATCTTATTGAAACAAATACAGATTTATTGCTTCAGTTGATTAATGATATTCTGGATTTGTCGAAGATTGAAGCCGGTACATTCGATTTCTACCCTGCCTTGATTGATGTGAACCAGGCGCTTGAAGAAATCGAGCAGAGTATGCAGCTACGTCTGCGATACAATAATGTGACTTTCACATTTGCGGAAAGACTGCCCCAATGTACATTGTATACGGATAAGAACCGTTTGATTCAGTTACTTGCCAATTTCACTGTTAATGCCATTAAGTTTACAGAGGTGGGTACTATCCGTATGGGGTATCGTTTGCTCGATCCTGAAACGATTTATTTTTATGTGTCGGACACCGGCTGTGGAATGTCTCCTGAACAGTGTCTCCATGTATTCGAACGGTTTGTGAAGTACAATTCCTTTGTGCAAGGTACCGGACTGGGACTTTCTATCTGCCATACGATTGTAGACCGCCTGGGAGGGAAAATAGGAGTGGAGTCGGAAGAAAACAAAGGATCTACTTTCTGGTTTACCTTACCTTATCGGCAGAATTAGTGCTTTACTTCTCTCCAATCTATCAGTAGATAAGTTGCTATGCTCTTATTGCAAACTTCCTTTCCCTTATTGGATAAGTTGTCTTTGACTAAGAAGAAACTATAAACGCAAGTTCTGATTATATAATTGCAAGTTGCATTTATATAACCGGAACTTGCAGTTATATAAATGAAGCTTGCAATTATAGTTTTCTCTCGGTCAAAAAGAAGTTTGTCAGCAGGGGAATGTAAGTTTACCTCTAATGCAACAGAAGTTATCTATCAGTACTTTAGTAAATAGATAGTAATAGATAAGAAAATAGATGGCTGGTGTAAAGGACAAACGCCAAAAATAAAAACAAAAACATTAGCTTTATTAATAACTTAGATTAAAATTGCCGCTATTTTTATTCTATTTTTTAGACAATATAGATAAGTCCTTTGCTGATAGTTTGGGTTTTCTCACCTTTGGTACTGGCTGTACTTTTATATCTTTCAACTTATGGCAGTTATCTCGTATAATAGCCATTATACGGGCTTCTGATATAAAAAACTCCTTTTGTGACAGAAGGCTTAACGCATCATCAAAGCGCAAACGTTCTATCTCTGTCAGATGATGATAGCGACGTAATATCGCTTCATCACGCAATGCTATTAATTGTTTATCTCTTCCTCTAGGCATACCACAAAAATACAGAATAATCTCTGCTAATGAACTATAAGAGGCGACCTTTCTTCACAGAAAAGCCGCCTCACAACAATAATCCAATTGGAAAAATTAAGAAACTTTCGTGCTAACAATTGCTCCTAATGCCTTGTTTCTAATCGGGAGTGCTATAAAACGTTTGTCAAAACCTACAATTGTCCCACGTTCTTCCGGATCATTCTCCTTTGCGTACATAAATACCTCACCATCTGCCTTCATTACTTCTTCTTTCTGGAATGCAAATGAACAGAAAGTGTCGGTGACTGCCTCTTTCACACCAAATGCCACCTTCTCCAAGGTGTTAGAGTTATATTTAGGAGTAATGGATGTCTGCAGGATATTAAAACCTGCAAAGCGCTTAGGCTTGCCGTCTATAATATCTGTAATATCCTTGAAAGCCTTTACATCAAATAGTATTAAGTCAGACAGATGTTTAGGATTTAAGACTAAAAAGCGGTCTTCTAATGGGATATTCGCATCATCAAAGCGCTCCTTTAACAACAGGATATTTTCGACTGTCATTCTTCTTCGCTTTCCTGTGGTATCTCCATCTGTAGAGATAACAGGGGTAAATTCAGTATCTTCTAATGGGGAAATAGCGTGAGCGGCTTTTTCCGCAGTGCGTGCACGTAACCTATTACGATGTCCCATTAATACCGATTCTAGTTGGTCATAGCTGTATTCTAAGACTTCCGGTCTTCTGACCAAAGTATTTTCCGTCTCGAACAAATCAAGCTCTATCCGTATCGGCTTATCAACTCTTTGGACAACTTTGATAGGATAGGTAGTGTTGTTTATCAACACTTCCGGGTCTAAACCTACATCTGCCATGTTAATAGCATTGTTATCCACTAATCCGGAAAAGTCTTTTACATAATTAAGAAAAGAGCTGTCTGGATAAAAATTTCGGGTGAGTTGAGCTATCCATACTTCTTTTGCTAATGTCGGATTTACTTCCATAATCTTCTTGAAATTAAATGATTAATACTTATTTTTGTTGTTCTCTCTCCAGTAAATCTTTATATAACTGGGGATTGTTTCTAAGCTCTTTAGGGGCTTTTTTACGATAATCGTCAAGTGTCCATCCTGCCCTATTATTATTGGAAGGAGACTCATATATAAACTCTGACACCAGTTTTTTCCGTGTTGAACCAACCATCTTCTTAAACGTGCTAAAGTCTTTGGAAGCAAGCTGTTTCAACTCATTATTAATAAATGAATCCGGTAAGTTTCTAAGTACTTCGTATTCGCTTTTGAACTTTGTCAAATTGGCATATTCGATATCGAATGTAGCTTGATTTTTCTGCTTTTTCTTTTCTATGTGCACTCGCAAGCGGCCTACATCTCCATTAGATAAGTTCAGCAACTCATTTGCTTCATCACGTAAAATGATACCTTCCCTGACCGCGCTAGTTACAAGTGTTTGGGCGTTCTGGTACTGGGGATGCCTGTCTTCTAGTTCTCTAATGTGGTTTAAAATCTGTTCCTCTGTTTGCATTTCAGCAAATGAAGGAATCTTTTTGATTTGATTCAAAAGTTCCATGTCTTGTTCCTCCTTTTTGTAGTCTAATAGCTTATTATTGAAATAATTATAAATATTATCATTGTTATTTTCTTTGGCTGGGATAATATCATCCAAATCTAAAATGCCGTCGATTAATCCCATATCCAGCGCTTCACTAGCTGATATCCAATGATCTTTACCATCAAAATAAAGGTTTTTAAGTTCCGCTTTGTTTTTCTTGCAACGTCCTGATATCATTTCAATAATAATATCTTCCAGACTTTCAATAGTACTAATTGCATCCTGAAGGTCGATTTTATTTCCATAAATACCACCGCTGACACTATGTATCATAAGTTTTGAATACTGGCTCATATATAAAGGCTTGCCACATAGGGCTATAACACCTGCTATGCTTGCGGCAATTCCATCTATATAGATTTTTATGCTTGTCTCAGAAAGACGTAAAGCGTTATAAATGGCGATACCGGAAAAAACATCACCACCATTCGAGTTTATATGAATGTCTATTTCATCAAACTTATCGGATAAGTCCATGAGTTGAGATACGATGTTTGCCGGATCAATCTGTTCCGCTTTGCCAATTTCCCCATAAAGGAGTAAGGAAACCTTTCGTCCTTTTTCCTGTGCATAGTTCCAAAATACACCGGATTTACCTGTTAGTTGATGTTCTTTCATTCTTCACTTTTTGATTAATTGATTTATTAACTAGCTGTTTAACAGCATTATCCAAATTGCTTTGAAGCATGGCTTCAAACTGTTTTTTCGTCTTTTTAAGTTCCGTCAGATTCATTTCCGTTATATTCTTCTTCACCGTGCCACGCTCCCGGCAGAACTTGTTTATCTTGGCACAGTTCATCAGTTTATCCTCCGGTGTATCACCGTAACTCATCCCGACCTCATACGAAAGATGATATATTTGTTTAACTATATCCCTGCATTCAGCCTGGTAAGCTTCTTTCTTCTGGTCTGTCTTTCCCATGAGATAGTTTATCAGAATTTTCGCTTCTTCAATGGTTATATCCTTAGTACTGGTAGCCCTGCCTTTAGTCAGGGTATTTATTATTCCTTGTTTGTCCTCCGGTTTAAACCCCAGTTTGGTAAACATGGTTTGTACCTTCTTTAATTGGGCGGGACTGATTGCTTTTGCTTCCATTCGTATATCATTTAAATCGTTCTCAAATCTATTTCGATGACTGTTTGAATAGGTCTATAATATCATCCTTTTCTGGTTCTTTTTTTACCTGCTGCAGGCGTTCTTCTCGCTCTTCGACTATTAGGTCTAAACCTAGGTCTTTGATGAAAAAATCGGCAATTCCAAAGGCTTTTCTATGCTTTGATAAGAATGACCCACATCGTTTTAGAACTATTTTTGCGCTTTGGTTGTATGCCTTTAATTCTATATTTTCCATAAAGTACTGATGCTTTTCATTGAAATACTTTTCTTTGGATTCAAGAAGATCATTAATACATTTATCTCTTAATTTACAGGCGCTTTGCCATGCAATACAATTATCTCTAAGCTTCTGATTCTCACATTCAAGCTTTGTTTTTTCCTCTGTGAGCTTCATCAGTCGTTCCGGTAATGTCATAGTTTTCCCTCCATTATCTGATATAAATAAATCTCATTCATCAAGTCCCCGAACCGTCTTTGCCGTTTCAGTTCCCGTACCTTCTCTTTGTTGGTTATTCCGTGCGTAAAGCATATTTCCTCTATCTCCTTTGGCTGCAAACCTATGAAGTCATGCCAGACATTGATTCTCCTTAAAAACTCCGCATAACCTTCCTTTTCACGTGCTGCATTCTTTTGCAGATTAGTTTTAAAATAAGGCATCCCCGCAAGGATAATACCGCAATTCCCGTATGTCTTATCCCGTAGAACCTGCAAATACAATATCATCGAGTGAGTGAGTTTTCCCGCTTCATCTATGATAACCAAGGGAGATTCCAGCCTGTTTAACTTATCTACGGCAAAGGTCATCATGTCATTTAAAGAACTGTAGAACGGTATGGACAACTCACGCAATAAAGCGGAAAAGAACTGACTGGCGTTCATGGTCTTGTCATAAGAAACATAAAACACGTTCTTTTGGCGTGCATACGTTCGTAGTGCCGTTGTTTTACCCATTCCCGTATCTGCGGTAATTCCAATCATAAAGGAGTATTTACGGGCGTTATCGCAAGCTTTGACGGTACTAATAAAGTCCATACTCTGGAATAAGTCACCAAACTTATCCCGGTTTACAAAGTTCCAGATAGTCAGCAACATTTCATTTGACAGCTTTTTCCAGTTCTCCTTCTCCAGTTCGCACAATGTAGCGTCACTGATACCACATTTTACAGCAAGGGAAGCTTTACTTATACCCTTTTCCTTGCAATAATCGTTAACAGCCTTTTTTATTTCGGCTTTTTCCGGTAATTTTGTATCGTTTTTATTCATCTTGATATTGGTTTTCAGTCTTTTATAGTCTCAATATATCGGACTGGGTTAATAATCAAATCGGGACAGGTCGATAGTTTCATCCGTGAGGAAGGGGCTTTCGGCCTTTTTATTTTTCTTCTTGTCTTCCGGTTCTATGGAGTTCTTCTCACAATACACCGGAATTTCAGGCATATCCTGCGGGCGTATTCCGTGGCGTTCGGCAAAGTCGGCTAGATTTCCATTACGCAAATACTCGTTAAAATCAGCTTTTGGAGTTAAAAGAGGATTCATTATGTAGGCGGCTTCCGGATCAATGGAAACGGCTTTATTATAAATATCTACCTGGGCTTTCTTCACCTCGTTATCTATTCCGTTCAGGCGTCCTTTATGCTTGAATTGCAGTGTCTTATCTTCTTCTGTCTGGTCGGCTAAAGCAGAGTGGGCATACTTCTTTCTCTGAACCGTATCTATGTAGGTATCCTTTTCTAAATCAAAAAGATAGATTTCATCAAACGTGGCATATCGTACACCGAATTTCCTGTTATTGAACTTGTTAAACTGCTTGGCATTCAGTTCAAATTCATATTTCATTCCGCCACGCTCAATAACTATTTGCCCTCTTCTTACTGTCGCTTCCGAACGCCTGACAAACAAGGCGATTCTATCCAGCTCCGTAACCTTGAAGGATTTTTTTATACGGTTGGAATCGTTTACAGCCTCTTCATAGCGTTCATTAGGTGATTTCCCGTCTTTGCCTTTAGTGTTGTTGTATTCTTCGATACAACGCCCGGCAATTAGTGCTATTTGTTCTCTAATGAGTGGTTTCTTTACAGCTTTGTCTATCATTTCTTGGGCAGACCGTCCGTTTTTCATTTTAGACTTGATACCCTGACCAATGTAGCCGTATTCCTCCTTGCAAAAATCATCCCCGAATGTCCGGAAACTTCTTTCAACCTTAGATTTGCGTCTGGGATTCATGGACACAGTCCAGTGTACGCCTATAGTAGTAAGAGCGTTTTTTAGGTGTTCCGCCTCTTTTGTCTGGTTAAATGAATGATTGTCAGATACAATTTCAAAAGGTAACACTCCAGTGGTTTCTACTGCATTTTCAAGCCCTTTGAGAATGGTTTCCGTATTCTCCGAACTGTCAACATAAGAACCTACTATCCTGCCAGTACATGCGTCAATCACCCAAAATAAAGTCAGAGTTTCAAAGTCTTTCATATAGAAAGGTAGCCGCCAACCATCTATCTGCCATTGTGAATTAGCATTTTGGGCGGGTATCAGTCCCATATACGGTTTACGGTTGTAGTAGAAATCGGTGGCACCATTGCGAGCCATGAAGGTAGCCGCCTCTAAACGTACGCAAGTTTGCTTAGTCCAACTTAATGAAGGTTTTTCCCACCCTTTCAAATCACACGCCTTACAAATTTTCTTATGAATTTTCGGTTGCGTGTATTTCTTCATGGACGACATACAGTCAAGTATCATTTTATCATACCGAGCATCGAATTTCTTTTCGGCTGGAACATACTTTTTTATTAATAAACGTTCTATCCCTTCATTAACACACGTGTTTAGCGCAAGACTAAAAGCATGATAAACATACCAGTTCGGATATATTTTGCAGAACGCCTGCCACACATAGCGGAGCGGGAAACGTTCATGTTCTTCCCGGTGTTCGTCACGAATCGTGAGAATTTCCTCCAAAACCGCGTGCTTTTGAGAGTTTTCCAAAACCTTGTCGGGAGATAAACCACGTTGAAGATAGACTTCACGATAGGTGGGAAAATAATTATCTTTAGCCACTAGTAAACGTTCGTAGAACTCATTGATAGTGCCTTCGTCCTTTTCCCGTTCCCGTGCTCGGATGATAGCTTCTTTGCTGGGAAGCTTCGCACGAGTGGGGGCAGGGATAGAATCATAATTATAAAACATCTCATCATTATATTTGAAAGGAACAATCGTCTTTCTAAATATCCACATTTCGATAGTTTTATATTTCACTCCTTTCTCTAACAAGAATGATTGAGGAATGAACACTTGTTTTTCATTCTCCATCATTTATCATTTTGCTTATACGACGAACTTTTTTTTTATAAGCTAAGTAGTGCCTAATAATGGCTTCATCAACTCTCTTACTTGTAGCTACCCCCGACAATACATTTGACACAACCTGCCTAGATATACCTAATTCTTTTGCTATCTCAGATTGCATCCCCCAAGGAATCTCTTTTTTTATTTTCTTTCTTTCATTACTTGATAACATCATATTAATATCATATATTTGTGAATCATTTGTATTATCGCTGCAAATATATTCACGTTACGTGAATAAAACAAGCAGAATAAAGAAATTATTCACATTATGAGCGAAAAAAAACAGAAAGGCATCGTATTAGATAGAATAAAGGAGGCTTATAAGTTAAAAAACAATGCAGAATTAGCGCGTTTTCTGGGTGTTAAACCTAATACAATATCAAATTGGTATGCGCGCAACAGCATTGATTATGATATTATATTTTCAAAATGTGAAGGTGCAAATCTGGATTGGTTAATTAACGGCATTAGTAAAAGCCATATAAAGTCCGAAACAATATCTTTATCAAGAGAACTGACACCAGAAGAAAAAGATAGTTTTTCTGGCATTACAGAAGATGAACAAGACATGAGAAATATCATAAGCAGTAAAGGTATTATGACTCTTCTTGATAGACTTGTAAAACACTCAAAATGTGAATATATTCGTGACGAATATTCCGGATTTGAAACAAATGTAGAAATGATTAATGTTTGGCTGCAAAATTACTCTTTACAATCTAAATTTATAAAGGCATATGATGACTTTGTTGATAATAAGATTAGCTATAAAGAATTAATTGCGGCTTTCAAGAAAGATTGTAAAGTCGAAATTGAATTACTAAAGATTTTACACCCTTACAAAAACATAATATCAGAAATCTATGATAAAATTAGTTCATTTAATGATTTGCATGATCGTTTATTTTCTATAGATGATGATTTTTTCTATGATATTCAAGATGAAGATGAAAAAATATAGACAACGATCTGTAGAGAAAATATGTAGTAATATATAGGTAACAGATATAAAAAAAGACCAATCTTCTTTGCACATTTACTACTTTTCAGTCAAAATGTTAAGTTTATGAAGCTGTTTTGCCCAAATTCACCCCTAAAAAGCAAAGTAAATGTAGTCGGATGTAAACTTCATGAATAAAATATGTGTCCATAAATTTACTACTCATTCATTCGCAATCACCCATGTATAAAGAGTTTCAGTCAATCAATGTAAAAACTCCCTAATTCATAAAGTTACATGCCCCCTACACTGGCTTATTTTTAAGGAAATAGAATCGGTAGCAATAACGGCAGATAATCCTTTAAATCTACACGTAGTTGCTTTAGTGCCTGTTGAATGCGGTAATCTACAGTTTTGGGAGATACTCCCAAAATCTCAGCTATTTCTTTATAACTCATATCCCGGAACCGATGCATCACAAAAGCTTCCCGGTAACTTTCCGGCAATGTGGCAATGGCATTTTTGATACGTTGTGTCAACTCTTCGACTTGATAAAGATCCGTATCTTGTAGCATTTCCTGCATCTCTTCATAAAATCGAGTGTCGGCACGTTGGGTGGCATCAATATGTGCAAGCTTGTTCAGAGCTTTGCGGTATATCATTTTAAAGAGGTATGAACTAAGCGAAGTTTCGATAATCAGATTTTCTCTATTTTCCCAAATCCATAAAAGAGAATCCTGCACAATTTCTTCCGCATCTTCCAGATCGACGAAGCGATGGCCGTAGGCGCACAGTGCCGGATAATATCTCCGAAACAGTGCATCAAATGCCTTTTGGTCTCCCTGTTGTATGGCAGATAATAGGAAATTGTTGTCTGACAGGTGAATTTCTTTCATGCATTAGTTCGATATTTCACTGCAAATATAGCTTTTTTATAAGAAAACAAAGATTTTCTGAAAAAAAATGAGATTTGGTTTAGGAATCTCTAAAGTCTCCCTTGTCTTATAGTAAAAGGCAATAAAATACGAATATGGATAAGACTGATAAAAATACAATAGAAGAATTGCTTCCCCGTTATTGTGAGGGACTGGCAACGGAAGAAGAGCGTCTGCAAGTTGAGACGTGGATGGATGAATCGGAAGAAAACCGACGGATGGCCAAACAAATACATGCTCTCTATCTTGCCACAGATACCGTTCACATCATGACGAAAGTCGACACAGAGAAAGCATTGACAAAGGTGAAAAGTAGAATGACAGGTAACAGACAAAGGAAAACGACATGGTGGGAATGGGCGCAACGTGCGGCAGCAGTGCTGTTCATTCCACTTCTCGTTACTCTGATGGTACAACACTGGGGAGGAAGCGAACAGGAACTGGCACAAATCATGGAAGTGAAGACGAATCCAGGAATGATGACTTCTTTGACATTGCCCGACGGTACACTGGTTTTCCTGAATTCCGAATCTACTTTGAGTTATCCCTCACGCTTTGACGGCGACACGAGAAATGTAACATTGCAGGGAGAAGCTTATTTTGAAGTAGCCAAGAATCCGGAAAAGAAATTTATAGTCTCTACTTCCCACCAGTCACAGATCGAGGTATTGGGAACTCATTTTAATGTAGAGGCTTATGAAAAAGAAGACCGGATTGCAGCAACATTGGTTGAAGGAAAGATAGGTTTTATTTATTCATCTGACAATGGTTCGAAAAAAGTACTGATGGATCCCGGACAGAAATTGGTCTATGATACAAGAGACAGTAAAGTACAGCTTTATGCCACCTCCGGCGAGTCGGAAATAGCATGGAAAGAGGGAAAGATTATATTCAAAAATACTCCTCTCAAAGAGGGATTGCGAATGTTGGAGAAGCGGTATAACGTGGAATTCATTATTAAAAACGACCGTTTGAAAGGAGACTCATTTACAGGTACGTTTACTAATCAACGCTTGGAGCGTATTCTGGAATATTTCCAGCTTTCTTCTCAAATCCGTTGGCGTTATCTTGATTCGCCGGATATAAAAGATGAAAAGAGTAAAATTGAAATATATTGATTGATTAACCTTAAAAACAAAAATGCAATGAAAGACAGATCCCCTTAAACAAAAACATACGGGAGGATATTGGCGTATCTCCCCGTATGGAAATCGGTAAATCTTTTTGATGCTTGTTTGGCGACAAGCTTAGATAAACTTTTTATTAACTTTAAGTCATTACAAATTTATGCAAAATTATTTTAGCATCCAATTTTTGTGGGTGGTAAAGTCACTTTGGCTAACCTCAAAAAAAATCCCATTATCTATGAGACTATTGGTTTTGTTCTTTGTATGTTCTATCGGATTGAGCTATGCAGCCGATAGTTACGCTCAAAAGGCTTTAATCAGTATTGATGTACGTAATCAGCGAGTGGAGGACATTTTGAAAGAGATTGAAGCGCAGTCTGATTTCGATTTTTTCTTCAATAATAAGCATGTCGATTTGAATCGTCGCGTATCAGTTTCCGCTGATAAAAGCAACATTTTTAGTGTGTTGAAAGAAATCTTTTCCGGCACTAATGTAAAATATTCGGTACTGGACAAGAAGATAATATTATCCATCGAGGCACAGTCTCCGGAACAAGAAAAGAAAATAACCATATCCGGTACTATATCAGATGCACAGGGGGAACCGATTATCGGGGCCAGTGTGTTAGAAAAAGGAGTACAGGGTAACGGTACGATAACAGATATTGACGGGAATTTCAAACTCTCCGTTTCTTCATCGAAGGCACAGCTCGATATCTCCTATATCGGCTATCAGTCGCAGACGGTTGCCGTACAACCCGGAAAAAACATGAGAATCACTTTGCAGGAAGATTCCAAACAACTTGACGAAGTGGTAGTGGTGGGTTACGGTACACAGAGCAAGAAGACATTGACCGGTGCCGTTTCTATGGTAAACATGGGAGATGTGGAGATGAATACCGTACCGAATGTATCTCGTGCGTTGGCAGGTAAAGCAGCAGGATTCCGTGTGAACCAGGTTTCTGCGCAGCCGGGCGGTGAAGCGAAATTCCGTATTCGTGGAGAGGCGTCTACAGGTGCTGGTAATGAACCTTTATTTGTAATCGACGGCTTCCCGGTATCTTCTACTTCCAATTTAAGTTCGGGTAATGGTTTCTACGAATCGGGTAATATCGATAATGTACTGGAATCATTGAATCCGGATGACATTGAATCCATTTCTGTGTTGAAAGATGCTGCTTCTACGGCTATTTATGGTGCGCGTGCCGGACATGGAGTTGTTTTGATTACCACCAAACGCGGTAAGAGTCAGAAGCCCAGAGTGACTTATTCCGGTATGGGATCGGTGCAGGTAGCCCGTTCCAACTATAAGATGCTTGATACCCGTATGTATATGGATATGTATAATAAACAGATGTATGAAGAGTGGTTAAAGTTGAACGGAATGGGTATCTATGAAGGATATGTTGAAAAGCAGGACACTCCGCCTACTCAATATAAACCCACTTTCAATAATGATGAAATATTGACAGCTAGCGGTACCGATTGGTTGGATGCGGTGATGCGCAATGGATATACGCAACAGCACAATCTTTCTGTGAATGGTGGTACGGAGAAAACCCGTTATCTGGCTTCTGTCAACTATATGAATCAGGAGGGTATTGTCAAGAATAATGGTGTCAGCCGTTTTTCTGCCCGTTTGAATCTGGATCAGGAATTGAGTGAATATGTTTCTTTCGGACTGACTGCTACTTACTCACAGAATAAGTATGATAATGTTCCGCTGGGAGACAATGCCAAT
Source organism: Bacteroides sp. BFG-606 (assembly GCF_024788145.1). NCBI lineage: Bacteria > Pseudomonadati > Bacteroidota > Bacteroidia > Bacteroidales > Bacteroidaceae > Bacteroides > Bacteroides sp. BFG-606. Next base: position 2,975,819 of record NZ_JANUIL010000001.1, read on the forward strand.
GAATATTCCGGTGTATTGACCGGTGCTATCCAGTCCAATCCTACTATTCCTATCTATGATTCTGAAGGAAATTATTATATTGATCCGAAACGTCCTTTTGTTGCAAATCCGGTGTCTCTGTTGGATATAAAGGATAACACTGTAAAAGACCGGATCATAGGCTCTGCATTCGTATCTGTGAAACCTTTGAAAGAATTGGAAGTGAAGTTGCAGTTAGGCGTCGACCGTAGTTTCCAGAAACGTTCCAGCTATTTGCCTAAAACAACTTTGCAGGGAAAGACCAAAAACGGAAGAGCGGATATTTCGCAGGAAACAAGTACTACCTATCTGATGGAGCTGACAGCACAATATTCCAAGAGTTTTGGTGATCATAACGTGAAAGCTATTGGTGGTTATTCATTCCAGAAATTTAAGAATGATGGATTGAGTGCCGGAAATGAAGACTTTCTTGTAGATGGTTTCGGATATAATAGTTTGGGTTCAGGTAATTACAAGAAACCTTCTGTAGGTTCATGGGCTTCTATTAACAGTATTGCTTCTCTGTTTGCCCGTGCCAATTACTCGTATAAAGGCAGATATTTACTGGAAGCTACAGTTCGTGCTGATGCTGCTTCCAATTTTGCCCCGGAAAATCGTTGGGGGTATTTCCCGTCCATATCAGCCGGTTGGATGATCAGTGAAGAAAAGTTCATGAAGGGAGCTTCAAACTGGTTGTCTATGTTGAAGTTAAGAACTTCTTACGGACAGACAGGTAACTCTAATGTCGGTTATCGCATTTACGACTATTATGAAGTGGGAAGAAGTGCTATTATCGGAGGTGCAGAATCAACAGGAGTATATGCTTCGGATTTGGGTAACAGGAGCCTGACTTGGGAAACGACCACGGAATTTAATGTAGGTGTGGATCTAGGCATACTCAACAACCGGTTTAAGTTGACAGCCGAATACTTCAAACGTAAGATTACAGACTTGTTGGTGACAAATAAACCATTGCCTTTTTATAATGAGATAAATAAAATAGCGGGTAATATAGGATCAACACAAAGTCAGGGTGTGGAAATCACAGTGAATACGGTGAATATCGTTACTAAAGATTTTGAATGGGATACGACATTAACCTTGTCACATTACAATGACCGTTGGCTGACACGTGACCCGAACTGGAAACCCAAACCTTATGAAAAAGAAAATGATCCGATTCGTGCATGGTGGGAATATGAAGCGCTTGGTATCCTGCAACCGGGAGAAAAAGTTCCGGACGCTCAAAAAGACTTGGTTCCGGGTATGATGAAACTGAAAGACCGCGATGGAAACGGAGTATTGGGAGATGAGGATAAAGTATATATGGGTAATGGTGACCCCAAAATAATCTACGGTCTGAACAACTCGTTCAGATATAAGAACTTTGACTTGAATATCTATTTCTATGGAGAAGCCGGCAGAAAGAGAGGAGCCAGTTATTATGAGGGCTGGACACGTATGGACAATGGTATCAATGTTTCTACTTATGCCCTGAAAGCTTTCAATAGCAATAACCTGACAGCCACTGATCCGACATTCGTCAGAGGTGGAAGCGGATGGGGTGACTATTATGTGAAATCTATCTATTATGTTCGTTGTGGAAGTATTACATTGGGATATAAAGTGCCTGTCAGCCAGAAGATTGCCAAGAATCTCCGTGTATATGTAGACGTGAACAATCCGTTTGTGATTACTAACTGGACAGGTCTGGACCCGGAAACGGACAACGGGACCTATGCATATCCGAATGTAACCTCGTATAATTTTGGTGTATCAATATCTTTCTAATAAGTGATGAATATGAAAAAGACAATTTATACTGCAATAGCAACTCTCTTGTTCCTCATTTCGTCTTGTACGCTGGAGCAGGAAGTATATAATAAAATTAATCCGGGAATGTTTCCCCAAAATGCTGAAGACGTAAATGCTTTGGTCAATTCGAGTGCTTATTATGTGTTCTCTCCGTGGGGGATCTTTGAAGTAGCGGCAGGCTATGTGACGACTTCGGAAATGGTAACCGATTATGTGGAAAACACTTGGGGATGGACTACCGTATACAATTCGTATGAAGCTAATGACTGGCATATCGACGGTGACTATCGTCGTGTGTATGACTATTCCCAGTATTTGGCTTCCATGACTTTGACAATGGATCGCATCAAGGACGTGAATATGGATGAAACCTTGAAAGCTCGCTATATGGCGGAATTGAAATGCGGACGTGGTTTCCTGGCTTTCCTGATGTATGATATGTACGGTCCGATACCTATCGCTGATCTGGAGACTTTGCAAAAACCGGAAGCGGAGATTGTTATTCCACGTTTGTCGGAAGAAGCCATGCGTGAATACATTGTTTCCAACTTGAAAGATGCAGCTAATGTGTTGCCTTATAAGTATGAAGATACAAATTACGGACGTTTCACCAAAGGATTGGCCAATACATTATTGCTGAAATTCTACATGATGACTAAGCAATGGGATGAGGCGGAGAAAATAGGACGTGAATTGACAAAACCGGAATATGGTTATAAATTGGTAGACGATTATAACTCTCTGTTCTCTTTATCTGGTGAAAAGAATTCGGAAGTCATATTCTCATGTGTGGCCGAGGCCGGTGTGATGGAACAGAAATGGTTCGCTCACGTACTGACTTCAGACTATCCTCTTCCAGCCGGAATGTCGGTAACTGCCTGGGGAGGGTATAAAATTTCCTGGCCTGCATACGAATCGTATGATCCAAAAGACAAGAGACGCGAAAGAATTATTGGTGAATATACAGGTACGGAGGGCGTACACCATAGCCGGGCGCTTGACCGTGACGGTGGTACGACAGGTATACTTTTCTACGGTGCAATTCCGGTGAAATATAAAATTGAGGGTGTAATAGGAGAGAAGTGCGAAATAGATATGCCCATCTATCGTTATGCGGATGTATTGACTTTACTTTCGGAAGCTATCGTTCGCAATGGAAACAGTATCACTCAAGAGGCGATTGGCCTGTTGAATCAGGTGCGGGTTACTCATGGTGGATTGAAAGCTTATCAATTGAGTGATTTCTCATCAGTAGAAGATTTTCTGGATAAACTATTGGAAGAACGTGGACATGAATTCTATTTTGAAGGAGTGCGCCGTCAGGATTTGATCCGCCATGGAAAATTTATTGAAGCAGCACTTGCCAAAGCAAGATTTGCCGGACAACCGACAGGTAAAATAGAAACGAAAGTGGATGGACAATATAAATATGAGAAATTCCCGTTGCCTACTCATCTGATAACTGAAGGACAAGGCATTATAATTCAAAATCCCGGTTACTAAAAAATAGATAGCATTATGAAACATTTATTATATAGTCTATTAGGAATATTGTTGCTTGCCGGATGTAAGGAAGACAAGTACAATGTGATCATTCCGATGTCGGATATTTACTTGAGCACGCCTCAAGATGGAGCGATCATTGATTTGAATGATTTATCGATTGAGAAATATAGTTTCTCTTGGGAGAAGCCTCTGGAAAATGGAGCAAAGCTGCTTATTTGTGCTGACAGGAAATTCAAAGAACCGGTGATAATTGATGCAGGAAAATCGACTTCTGTTGCGATATCTGCATTGACTGCCGATCAGAGTTTTTCTCAATTGGGAATTAAAGCGGGACAGGAAGCAATACTGTATTGGACGGTCAAAGAAACAGGTAATATAACCGCAGCAGCTTCGGAAGCACGCACCATTCGGGTGAAACGTATGACTAGCAAATTAGTGCAGCCGGAAGATTTGACTAAGATTTCCTTGGCTGAAAATGCCCCGGAGACTGCTGTGCAATTTGAATGGAATACCCAGGAATGGTCTGAATCCACCTCGTACTCGCTTTGTTTCTCACTGGATCCCGAAATGATACAGACGGTTGCCGAACAGAGTGTGGGAGTTGTGAATGGTAAAGCATCATTGACTCATGAAGAACTTCAGGCACTGCTCGATAAACTTTCCATCAAACGTTGGACTTCCAATTCTGTGTATTGGAATGTGAAGACTGATGATGGGCAATGGGTATCGCGTTCTTCCGGAGTATTGAATATGACAGAAATGATGCGTTTCGTCGATGTTCGTGGAGATGAAAAGATTACTTACCGTGTTGTTCGTATATTTTATAGTGATAAAACGTCATTGGTTTGGTTGGCGGATAATCTGCGTGCGACTAAATATGCTGATGGTACAGATATTGAAGCGAATAATTTCAAAAATACACCTGCGTCGCTCGGAGAAGGTAGAGTGAAAGCCTATGGAGTGCATTATCATTACGATATTCGTGATAAGATAGCACCTAAGGGATGGCGTTTGCCGACCATACAGGAATATAAGAATTTGTTTGCGGAAGCCGGAACTGCCGAAGGTCAATGGAATGTATTGAAAGATCCTGAATATTATGAATCAGTAAAAGGGCAGGCGCATTTGAACGACTGGAAATTCAATTTGTGTGCTTCCGGTCAATGGAGCGGTGATGCAATCACTAATCATACCGGACCGTATTCTTATCTGTTGGTCACTGATGATATGTCTCATCAATGTATTCTTCATGATGGAGGAGCAACATTGTGGAGTCCTTGGACAACCGGTGCTCCTGCACGTTTTATCTACAATGAAAATTAATCGGGTGAAAATTAAAAGTATATCAATCATGTTAATCAATATAAAGAAAACTATGACCATATTATCTACCTTATTATTAGGTATTATGTGTAGCTTTTGTTCTGATACAATAGATGTATATGCGGGACAATATGGAGAAGAAGACGGAACGAGTGAACCGGAAACTCCGGAGGTAACAGGAAATATTGTACCGATCGAGTCGCTTAGGAATCCCGATAGGGGATTCCACTTGGAATGTAATTTGCTTGCCGACCAAATGAAAAGTCCATATAATGATTATGAGGTTTATGGCAATGATTTGTATACGAAGAAAGTAGAGCAATTTGATGCAAAGGACGATAACCTGACTCTTGTGCAGCAATATATCTACTTAACTAACTGGGTGAGTAAGGATCTGGATGCTGAAGCTCTGTCAAATATCCGCAAGATATTCGAATTGATGAAAGCGCAGGGATATAAAGCCATTCTTCGTTTTGCATACAATCACGCCGGACTGAATACTTCCGGTGGCGAATCCAAACAATGGATTCTCCGGCACATCGAACAACTGACTCCTCTGTTGAATGAATACATTGGACAAATTGCTACCATGCAGGTGGGGTTTATCGGTGCTTGGGGAGAGTGGCATACTTCTCCGTTGATGAATGACCAGAGTGCGAAGAATGCAATCGTCAGTGCTTTATTGAGAGCCTTACCTTCACCTTATTGTGTAGAAATGCGTTATCCGAATCATAAGAAAGCGTTGACACTGGAACAGGAAGGATCTCGTGGACGCATCGGATATGCGAATGATTATTTTACAGCCGGCGAACATCCGCTTGCACCGGGCAATGACTTTGTTCCTAATACGGATGACTACAAGCAGATAACGGAAGAGGTGAAAGCGAACAATTTCTATATGAGCGGTGAGATCCCTTATAATGAGGATACAGAATGGGGATTGGCAGCGTTGATTAGTCCGATAAAATCATTGCGTATTTTGCGCGAACACCGTTACTCGGCATTTGATGTGACACAAAACTTTGATTTGAATATCATGAGTTGGAAACGGGTAAAAGTAAATCCCGCTTTATTAAATGATAATCATATTCTGTTCGATGAGAGTTACTTCAAAGATGAGGAGGGCAATGATGTTGTTCGTTCATTCTATGATTTTGTCCGCGACCATTTGGGCTATCGTCTGAATCTCCAAAGTGAATCGAAAGTAGAAGCAAAAGGTGGAAATCTGGAATATGATCTGACGATTACGAATACCGGTTTTGCTACGGTGATTAATCCGAAAGAGGTATATCTCGTACTGGTTTCCGAAAGCGGTCAGGTAGTGAAAGAATTTAAACTGGATGTGGATCCTAAGACTTGGATTCCGTCTACTGATCAGGAACCGAATCAGGCTGCGAAATACACTATCAAAGGAAGTGTGGCAGCCGGTGTGAGCGGGACTTATAAAGTAGGAATCTGGATGCCGGAAAAAGTAGCCGATTGGAAATACAATTCGGTATATGCCATTAAGTTTGCTCAAACAGAAAATGTGACTCATTGGTATGATGATGCAAAAAAATACGCTGTAAACCTGTTCGGAACAGTTACATTCTAAAAATAAATTGATGAATACTTCCGACCGTATGGAATGGATTTCATGTTGCGGTCGGAGTATTCGGAATTCACATCTTATTTGAATGAAGATGAACAAAAATCATAAAACCGTACTTGTTATACTTAACATCATAGTATCATTTCTAATTTCATCCTGTTCCTCCCCCAAGGAACAGGTTAGAATAGGAAATGGTACTTTTACTATCGAGGGAAAGGATGTCCAGTTGATTTGTGGAGAAATGCACTATCCCCGCATTCCGCACGAGTATTGGCGTGACCGCCTGAAGAGAGCGCGTGCGATGGGACTGAATACGGTGTCTGCCTACGTCTTTTGGAACTTCCATGAACGTCAGCCGGGAGAATTTGACTTTAGCGGACAGGCTGATATTGCGGAATTTATCCGTACGGCACAGGAAGAGGGACTGTATGTGATTCTTCGTCCCGGTCCGTATGTATGTGCAGAATGGGATTTCGGAGGTTACCCGTCGTGGCTGCTGAAAGAAAAGGAGCTGACTTATCGTAGTAAAGATCCGCGTTTCCTGTCCTATTGTGAACGATATATCAAAGAACTTGGCAAACAACTGTCTCCTTTGACCATCAATAATGGAGGTAATATTATTATGGTGCAGGTGGAGAATGAATATGGATCGTATGCAGCGGATAAAGAGTATCTTGCCGCTATCCGCGATATGATTAAAGAAGCAGGATTCAATGTTCCGCTATTTACCTGCGACGGTGGTGGACAGGTGGAAGCCGGACATGTTGAGGGTGCATTGCCTACATTGAACGGAGTGTTTGGTGAAGATATATTCAAAGTGGTAGATAAGTACCAAAAGGGCGGTCCCTATTTTGTAGCGGAGTTTTATCCGGCCTGGTTTGACGAGTGGGGCAAACGACATTCTTCTGTTGCTTATGAACGTCCTGCCGAACAGCTGGACTGGATGTTGAGCCACGGTGTTTCTGTCAGCATGTATATGTTCCACGGTGGTACAAACTTTGAGTATACCAATGGAGCCAATACCGGAGGCGGTTATCAGCCCCAGCCCACAAGCTATGATTATGACGCTCCCTTGGGTGAATGGGGAAATTGTTATCCCAAATATCATGCATTCAGGGAAGTGATTCAGAAATACCTGCCTGCGGGAACAGTACTGCCGGAAGTTCCGGCAGATAATCCGATTACCACTTTTGCAACAGTCGAATTAAAGGAAAGTGCTCCATTAAGGACTGCATTTCATCAGACTACCCAGTCGGAAAATGTGCTGTCGATGGAGGATTTAGGAGTTGATTTCGGATATATTCATTATCAGGCAACACTCCCCAAAGCGGGAAAACAGAAACTTGTCATACAGGATTTGCGTGACTATGCTGTGATCCTCATTGATGGTAAGCAGGTAGCCAGTCTGGATCGTCGTTACAATCAGAACAGTGTGACCTTGAATGTGCCGAAGACACCTGCCACACTGGAGATTCTGGTAGAAAATACCGGACGCGTCAACTACGGCCCCGATATACTGTTTAACCGGAAAGGTATCACCAGCCAAGTTTTGTGGGGAAATGAAAAGTTGACCGGATGGTCTATTACTCCATTGCTTCTGTATAAAGAAAAAGTTTCGGAAATGGAGTTTGGAGAAACCATCAAAGGCGTTCCTGCTTTCCATAAAGGAACGTTTACAGTAGAGAAGAAAGGTGACTGCTTTGTGGATATGAGTCAATGGGGCAAAGGTGCTGTCTGGGTAAATGGCAAATCTCTGGGACGTTTCTGGAATATCGGCCCTCAACAAACACTCTATCTGCCCGCTCCATGGCTGAAAGAGGGAGAAAACGAAATTGTAGTGTTTGAAATGGAAGATACGGGTAAGCGTGTTTTGCAAGGATTGAATCAACCCATTTTGGATAGTTTGGGTATTGATAAGAATTATCAGAAGGGCCAGCGTCGTGCAGTGGCAGGCACTCCGATTCTGGAAGACGGTGATCTTGCATTAAAAACTACTTTGCAGGAGACTAATGAGTGGCAGTCATTCGATTTACCGGTTGCCACTACTCTCCGTCACTTCTGTATAGAGACTCTGTCTTCCTACACAGAGGATAATCAGGCCTGCATTTCGGAAGTGGAACTGATAGATGATAAGGGACAGCCGATTGACAAAACTAAATGGGAAGTCGTTTATGTAAGCAGCGAACAAGCTGATAAGAACTTGGGAATAGCGGAAAACCTGTTTGATGGAGATATCTCTTCTTTTTGGCATACGGATGCGGCTATGGAACCTAATCATCCTCACCGGGTTATTATAGATCTGAAAGAAATTTATAAGGTTTCGGCTTTTCGCGTGAAAGTTCGTAAAGGTTCATTCTTGTCAGGAAAGGTGAAAGATATAAATGTATATGGCCGTCCACAATTCTTCTTATTTCATTGAATAAAACGTAGTAAATAGATAAAATACGACTCTTAATTATTATATTTGATAAATTGTAAATAAAGCTATGTATACACGTCTTTTATTCATTCTATTATTGGGGGCTACATGGATATGTAGCTGTCAAACCGAACAGTCGCCTGTCAATGCATTGGCAGATCGTGTGACGGAGGGTACTTCGAAAGATCGTATTCTTTTTCGGATGATTGCTGATGAAAACAATCCGTTAAGAGATTATTTTGAAATATCTTCTGAAGAGGGTAAAGTGCTGATAACCGGAAACTCTGATTTGTCTCTGGCTACGGGGTTGAACTGGTATCTGAAATATGTAGCCGGTATTCATCTTTCCTGGAATAATCTTTCGCAGAAGTTACCGGAAATACTACCGCTTCCACAGGAAAAGATACGTAAGGAAACATCCATGCAGGACAGATATTATCTGAACTATTGTACCTATTCTTATTCCATGGCTTTCTGGGATTGGGAGCGTTGGGAAAAAGAAATAGACTGGATGGCAATGCATGGCATCAATATGCCTTTGAGCATCACCGGAATGGAGGTGGTCTGGTACAATTTGCTGAAACGTTTGGGATACACAACAGAAGAAGTCAATGAATTTATTTCCGGCCCGGCCTTTATGGCTTGGTGGCAAATGAATAATCTCGAGGGTTGGGGCGGACCGAACCCCGATAGCTGGTATCAGCAACAAGAAGCACTTCAGAAGAAGATCGTAGCCCGTATGCGGGAGTTGGGTCTTGAACCCGTATTCCCCGGATATGCTGGAATGGTTCCCCGTAACATTGGTGAAAAGCTGGGTTATCAGATCGCTGATCCCGGTAAATGGTGCGGTTTCCCCCGTCCGGCTTTCCTTTCTACGGAAGATGAACATTTCGATTCTTTTGCCGCTATGTATTATGAGGAATTGGAGAGACTTTATGGAAAAGCCAACTATTACAGTATGGACCCATTCCATGAGGGAGGCAACACGGAAGGAGTCGACTTGGCGAAAACGGGTGCTTCCATTATGGCAGCCATGAAGAAAGCCAATCCGAAGGCTGTTTGGATCATTCAAGCCTGGCAGGCAAATCCTCGGGAAGAAATGATTGCTTCTCTTAATCAGGGAGATTTGCTCGTTTTAGATTTATATAGCGAGAAACGTCCCCAATGGGGAGATTCGGACTCCATGTGGTATCGGGAAAAAGGCTTTGGCAAACACGACTGGCTCTATTGTATGTTGCTGAATTTTGGAGGTAATGTCGGCTTGCACGGCCGGATGAATCAGTTGGTGAACGGTTATTATGATGCTTGTGCACACACTAACGGGAAAACGTTGCATGGAGTAGGAGCAACCCCGGAGGGCATAGAGAATAATCCGGTGATGTTCGAACTACTTTACGAACTTCCTTGGCGTGAAGAACGCTTTTCTTCCGATGAATGGTTGCAGACTTACTTGAAAGCTCGTTATGGCAGAGAAGTTTCACCGGAAATAATGGAGGCTTGGCGTGCATTGGAACACACCGTTTACAATGCTCCGAAAGATTATCAGGGTGAAGGAACCATTGAGTCTTTGTTATGTGCCCGTCCGGGTTTCCATCTGGATAGAACTTCCACTTGGGGATATTCCAAACTATTTTATGCTCCGGATTCTACAGCAAAGGCAGCCCTGCTATTTACTTCCGTTGCCGACCAGTATAAAGGAAACAATAATTTTGAATATGACTTGGTAGACATCGTACGTCAGAGTAATGCCGATAAAGGAAATGTGTTACTTGAAGAAATATCACATAGCTATGACCGAAAGGACAAAGAGAATTTCCGCAGACAAACACAGCAATTCCTGGACTTGATATTGGCACAGGATCATTTGTTATCTACCCGGAAAGAATTTTCCGTTTCCTCTTGGTTGAATGCAGCTCGTTCTTTGGGAACTACAGAAGAAGAAAAGCGATTGTACGAATGGAATGCTTCCGCATTAATCACAGTCTGGGGAGATAGCATTGCTGCCAATCAAGGCGGACTACATGATTATTCGCATCGGGAATGGAGCGGACTCTTGAAAGACTTGTATTATCAGCGTTGGAAAGCCTTCTTTGAGCAGAAACAGGCGGAGCTGGACGGGAAGCCTGCAGGACAGGAAATAAACTTCTATGGGATGGAGAAAGCCTGGGCAGAGAAGAGTAAGGCACGGACATTGAAGAACTAAATAATTGAATAGAAATGCAAATGTTATAGCCGGGTATGAAATATGTCCGGCTATAACATTTGCATTAGAACTTTTTATAAGGAATCTCAAGTTTCATTGCTGAAAGGTAGATATATAAAATTATCGGAAGCAATAAAGGACATATCCTGATTGCTTCCGATTATCTTTTTATATGGATCTTGAAGATCTCTATTAAAAAAAGAACGGTATTTTATTTCTCCAACAATTCTTCTTTATTTTTCCAACAAATCCTTTAAGAAGTCATCCAACTCCTTATCCAACCCTTTCAGCAATTCATCATTTACCAGTATGGTGTCGTCATCAATCAACAACAATTCTGCTACGGTTTCTTTCTCTTCATCTACCAAGACGAAAGAATAAGGTTTCAGAATAGTCACTTTGTCGAAATCTCCGGCATCCTTCATTCTGCAAAGAATGTTGCGAAGAGAAGGTTCCACGTTTTCAAGGAAATCATCCCCTTCATAAGTAGCCCATTCTTCGATCATGATGTTTGCCAGTTCTTCATCATCATCGTTGTAAATATTAAGTTGTCCCGATGCCTGATCCGGTTGGAGATGGATATCGGTTACGACTGTTTGTTCACAGTTACATGCATATTTAGCGACTACCTTTTGGATAGCCGATTCGATAATAGATAATGATTGTTGGCTCAATTTCATGGGTTCCTTCTTTTTATAAGTTCAAAGGTATAAAAAAAATAAGATTTGATACACAATTTCCTTAAAAATCATCATTAAATCGGCTCATTTGCAATTTTAACTTGGGTAATTGAGCATTTCTCTCCTTTAATTCAGCTAAATACAAGGTAGTAAGATAATAATTCGGCACGTCATCAATGGTAGCTTGAGGACTATCTGTGATGTTCTTTTTATCTATTTTCTTGGCTAGTTGTTGGGCCTTTTCTGCCCATTCTTCCGCTTTAGCCAAACTATCTTTCATTTCGTAGTAAACAGCGATGTTGAGAGCTGCCCGCATTTTTTTCTTTTGGTTCTTGGTTCCTTCGAAAGCCTGACGCCAAAGTTCGTATGCGTCGTCCCATGAATTTTCGCGTACATAAATGGCAGCGTCACGCATGGGAACCGAACCGCCAGTGTAAAGATACCGTGTTCCTTTTTTCCAAATAGGGACAATATATTTCACCGGAACCGTTCCTGCGAATGTTGCCGCTTCTTCCAGCATCTGCTTGTCGGGAATCATGCGAGTGGCAGCTTCTATGGCTGTAACTCCAAACTCCTCCCAAAAAATGCTATCAGTAGGATGGAGCGTAGTCATCGGCCTGCTACGTTCGGGAAGATAAACTTTCACCGTGGGATAAACTTTCACGTCTACCGCTCCTTGAAAGCAGTTGAACTCATCCAGATAACGGACCGTCTTTGTTGCTTTGAGTTGCAGGTTTTCCAGTGCAATAATAAAGTCCACTCCCAGGTTAGAAGCCAGTTGACGCACTTCCTCCTGGCTCAATGTACTTTCGCGGGCCAGTTTATCATTGGCACGTAAGGCAGAATCACAGATAACCACCTCATCGAAGTAGTTCTGCTGTGCAATTTCTTCTGCCAGTGATTCAGTGGCCGTCTTAGGATCTCCATTGGCATAAGCCGTTGCACGACTTATCAATGGTGTACCTTCTTTCATTTTTTCAGTCTCTGTTATCAGTTTATTATCCGGGGCGTCGCTGGTGTTATTCACAATAGCTACTTTCCGGAGTTGCGGAGGAAAGCTCAAGTCGGCAGGTTGCAGATAATCAATGGGGATCTGTTCCAGACTCTGACAGCTACCCAGAGTCAGCAGGAATAAAACGATGAAAGCCAGTGAATAAGATTTTGCCATAGTTTTGTTCTATTTAGTAATTTGAACAAAAGTACAACTTTGGAAGAATAAAAGAAAGTCTCAAACAGTTTTTAACCGTTTGAGACTTTCTTTTATAAGTTGAATATAGAGAGACTATGCCATAAAGCACATTACCCTACAATTTCCAACCTTTAATTTATAATTTTTAATTATTAATTAATCAAAGGTTCTTTCCGTGGCAGTTTTTATACTTTTTGCCGCTTCCACATGGACAAGGATCGTTACGACCTACTGTCTTCTCTGCACGAATCGGTTCACGTTTCTGCTGTTCACGAGTATCCTGACTTGCAGCAGCCTGCTGGTTCGGATCACTCAAATCTTCTTTGTTTTCGCGATACTTGCTCATATCCTGGCGTTGTTCAGGAGCAGCCTGACGCACTTCTACACGGCGTGCAGCTGATTCATCCGGAGCTTCCTGTACAGGAATTTGTCCGCGCATCAAGATAGATATAGTCTGGTTGTTGATCTTGTTCACCATAGCGTCAAATAAAGTCACGGATTCCAGTTTATAGATCAATAGCGGGTCTTTCTGTTCGTAGCTTGCATTCTGTACGGAATGTTTCAGTTCGTCCAGTTCGCGCAAGTTTTCTTTCCATGCTTCGTCGATTACGTGGAGCAAGATTGATTTCTCGAACGATTTCACCACTTCTTTAGATTCCGATTCGTAAGCCGCTTTCAGGTTACAAGAGATATTGTACATCCGTTTACCGTCTGTGATAGGAATCAGGATGTTTTCGTACATGTGTCCCTGATTTTCATATACCTGTTTGATAACCGGATTAGCGATCTGTGCCAGACGTTCAGTTTTGCGTTTGAAATTCTCCATAGCAATATTGAAAGTCTTTTCGGCCAACTTATCTTTCTTCTCGTTACGGAATTCTTCTTCAGTGAACGGAGTTTCCATGGCCAATGTCTGGAGCAATTCCATCTGGCAACCTTCATAATCGTTGTTCTCGATAGCGTTGGCGCAACGGTCCCAAATCATGTTCACGATATCCATACCGATACGTTCACCCATCAAAGCGTGACGACGTTTCGTATAAACCACCGTACGTTGCTTGTTCATTACGTCGTCATATTCCAACAGACGTTTACGAATACCGAAGTTGTTTTCTTCCACTTTCTTCTGTGCGCGTTCGATGGAGTTGGAAATCATCTTGTGTTCGATCATTTCGCCTTCTTGGAAACCGAGCTTGTCCATTACACTGGCAATGCGGTCGGAAGAGAACAGACGCATCAGGTCGTCTTCCAATGACACGAAGAATACAGAAGAACCCGGGTCGCCCTGACGTCCTGCACGACCACGCAACTGGCGGTCTACACGACGGGATTCGTGACGTTCCGTACCGATGATTGCCAAACCGCCCGCTGCTTTTACTTCCGGACTTAGTTTGATGTCGGTACCACGACCTGCCATATTGGTAGCAATGGTTACCGTGCCGCTCAAACCGGCAGTAGCAACGATGTCTGCTTCTTTCTGGTGCAGCTTAGCATTCAATACCTTGTGCTCAATCTTACGCATGGTAAGCATTTTGCTCAACATTTCGGAGATTTCTACCGAAGTAGTACCCACCAGTACCGGACGTCCTGCTTGAACCAATTTTTCGATTTCCTCAATAACAGCTTTATACTTTTCGCGCTTCGTCTTGTAAACGCGGTCGTTCATATCCTTACGGGAGATCGGACGGTTGGTCGGGATAACGACTACGTCCAATTTATAGATGTCCCAAAGTTCGCCTGCTTCCGTTTCAGCAGTACCGGTCATACCGGATAGTTTGTGATACATACGGAAGTAGTTCTGCAAAGTAATGGTAGCGAAGGTCTGTGTAGCAGCTTCCACTTTCACACGTTCCTTGGCTTCGATAGCCTGGTGCAATCCGTCAGAGTAACGACGACCTTCCATAATACGACCGGTCTGCTCGTCTACAATCTTCACCTGACCGTCGATTACTACGTATTCATCGTCTTTTTCGAACATCGTGTAAGCCTTCAACAGCTGATTGATGGTGTGTACACGTTCCGATTTGATGGCATAGTTAGTCAACAACTCATCCTTCTTTTCAAGCAGTTGCTCGTTGGTCAGATTCATGTTTTCCAGTTCCGAAAGCTGTCCGGCGATATCCGGAAGAACGAATAAAGTCGGATCTTCAGAGTTACCGGTAATCAGGTCTACCCCCTTATCTGTCAGGTCTACGCTATTCAACTTTTCGTCGATCACGAAGTACAGTGGATCAGTCACTTCATGCATACGCTTGTTGTTCTGTTCCATGTATATCTCTTCCGTCTTGAGCATGCCTGCCTTGATTCCCTGTTCACTAAGGAACTTAATCAACGGTTTGTTTTTCGGCAATGCTTTGTGACTGCGGTATAGAGCGAGGAATCCTTCTTCCACCTCTTTCTTATCGTTGGATGCGATCAGTTTTTTTGCTTCGGAAAGATATTTGGTAGCCAGTACTTTTTGTGCTTCTACCAGACGTTCCACTAGTGGACGGAGTTGCTCGAACAACTGGTCATCGCCTTTAGGTACAGGACCGGAGATAATCAACGGAGTACGTGCGTCGTCAATCAATACCGAGTCAACCTCATCGACGATGGCATAGTTGTGCTGACGTTGTACAAGGTCTTTCGGGCTGATAGCCATGTTGTCACGCAGGTAGTCGAAACCGAATTCGTTGTTTGTACCGAAAGTGATATCAGCCAGATATGCCTGACGACGTGCGTCGGAGTTCGGCTGATGGCGGTCGATACAATCTACGCTCAAACCGTGGAACATATAAAGAGGACCCATCCATTCGGAGTCACGTTTGGCGAGGTAATCATTCACGGTAACTACGTGTACACCGTTTCCGGTCAATGCGTTGAGGAATACCGGGAGCGTGGCTACCAGTGTTTTACCTTCACCAGTTGCCATTTCCGCAATCTTACCTTTGTGCAAAACGACACCACCGAAGAGCTGTACGTCATAGTGAACCATATTCCATACAGTATCATTACCACCGGCTACCCAGTGATTCTGATAGATGGCCTTGTCACCTTCGATACGTACGAAATCTTTCGTGGCAGCCAGTTGACGGTCGAAGTCCGTAGCAGTTACAACGATTTCTTCATTTTCAGTAAAACGTTTGGCAGTAGCCTTTACGATAGAAAAAGCAACAGGTAGTACTTCGTCCAGTGCTTTTTCATATTTTTCCAGAATTTCTTTTTCTGTCTTATCGATTTGTGCGAAGACTTCTTCGCGGTCTTCCAGTTCGAGAGTTTCAATGCTTGCCTTCAACTCTTCCACTTTCGCACGTTCAGCGGTAGCCGATTCATGGATATATTTTTTGAGTTCTTCCGTTTTGGCACGGAGGGCGTCGTTGTCTAGTTTTTCAATCTCCGGGTAAGCAGCTTTGATCTTTTCCACCCAGGGTTTGATTTCTTTCATGTCTCGTGTGGATTTGTTTCCGAAAATCGAGCTTAAAAATTCATTAAATCCCATGTTATATTATTTAGTTTATTATTTATTTCAATTTCAACGCGGATTAACGCAGATTTACGCAGGTTAAAGGAAAGATTAAATTGGATTTTTTTTAATCCGCATAAATCTGCGTTAATCCGCGTTGGGGAATCTTTATATCAAGAAACCTCCGCAAAGTTACATTAAAATGCTGATTTATTTATGTTTTGCTCCCTGTTTTTGTGAGTAAATTTTTACCGAAGGTCGGTAATAGGAGCAGAAGTACAGGCGTTGGGAGCCCGGATGCGCATAAAATGTGCCAGTGTAGGCGCAATATGGTCAATGGTTACAGGTGTCTGGATAATGGCCGGTTTCACGGAATGTCCCATGAAAATCAGCGGTGAGGGAATATAAGAATGACGTACCACTTTGTTGTCGCCGCCGTTCTCGTTGACGATCGTCCATCCGGGGAGGACGTCGATTACGAGGTCACCCGAACGTTTGCGGTGGTAGCCGTTACGTATTTTGTAGATTTCCGGAGTCCATGAACCCAGTAATAGCCGGTTAGCCGAATAGGCTTCGTTCACTCCGCTGAACTGCATCAGGAATTCTGCTGACTTTTGTTGGATCTCTGCCAGATTCAGTTCTTTTTTTTCCAATAACTTATGATTCAGATAAATCTGCTGGTTATGGTGAGCTTCCACATACTTTCCTTCGCCATACGTAGCCATCAGGTACATATTCAATAGAGCCGCACAACGGTTGAGATAAAACTCTCCGCCAGGAATCTTGTACAATCCCGAATCGGGCGATTCGCTGTCTATATATCCGGTGGAAGTGACGAAAATAAGCACGTTTTGCAGTCCTACTTTCTTATCAAGAACTTCGAGCAGGTCGGCAATGCTGCGGTCAAGACGCACATAGGTGTCTTGTATTTCCATGGCACATTCCTGTACGGATTTATGCGCATAGTTTCCGGCATAGTAAGTGAGTGCCAATAAGTCAGTAATGTCATCCATGCCGATCGAACTTTTGTTTAATGCTTCTTCGGCAAGCGCATTCACTTCATCGTTTACAAAAGGGCTGGTGATGAAGCGGCGGTACTTGTTATTGCGATCATCATCAAATTTATATTTGAAGAGCATATCCCGCCAATCTGGCAGGAAAGTGTACATGCCCCGGGGAAATATAGGTTCCCATGTCATACCGGCAATACGGAAATCAATCGCTTGACGGTCGTTATATTGGCTTGCCCACCACGGAAACTCTCCATAATAGGTGGTTCCGCTCCATTTTCCGGTGTTGGGATTGATCCAGAAAGCAGCGTTTCCGGCATGTCCGGCTGCGAAAAGTGCGGCATCGCAATCTGGTGCAATGGCATATACGAGTCCTTTGCCTTGTGTCGCTATTTTAAGCTCGTCGGCAATGGTTGAAGTCAGTAGTTTGGTGGGGGCGACAGTCTGGTCGGTGTAATACCCCATAAATGCCGTGTCGTCTGTGCTGTTGACGGGGCGAAGGGTAGAGGCATCCATCCAGCGTTGAGAAATAATTCCGTTCATGGAAGGCGTCGTACCGCTATAAATAGCCGCTATGGCAGAAGCACGGTCTATACCGCAGAAGGTATATTCGGCGTTATGGAACACTCTTCCCTCTTTCCAAAGACGTTTGAAGCCTTTCTCACCGTAGAGTGACGAAAAAGCCTCCAAATAGTCCGTACGTAATTGGTCAATCGTCAGCCCTACTACTAATTTAGGGGCGGCAGGCAGTGACTGGGCTTGTAGCCCGGTGAAAGTCAGTACGGTGATGAGGGAAGTTAGTAGTCCTTTCATTATTTCTTTTTAGATGTCACAATCAGATTGCTCGCTGAACGTATCAGCAAAACGAGTGCCAAAGGTACAACAGCAAAGTCAAATCTTTGCGGAATTACAGGAAAAAGCACTATAAAAAGTGTTAAAACCATCAGATTCAGGGTTAAATACCAACATTTCTTTCCTTTTCGGACACAATATATAATGTATGGCAAGAAAAAAAGTTGCCCCGGATGGAATACCAATAATAGGAAATTGGAGCTGACTGCCGGGTGTTGGGAGAAGAGTGCGAGGAAGGCGAGGACGCATCCCACAATGCCTGCCATACCAAAAAGAAAGAGGTCGATTCCCCATAATCCGGTTCTCCGGCGGATTCCATAGATTGTGGCGGCGGCTGTCAGTATAAATAAGAGTAAGGAGCATTGAAGCGGAGTAGGCATCCGGCTGCTTTCATCCGGTTCGGGAGTGGCATCGACTACCAGTTCGTTGGCCGTTATGAGTGGACGCTGGATAGAATTGCCTTTAATTTGTGCACCGTCGAAAGCATCCATCAGGTAGAAAGGGGCAAACATCATCTGACGTTGTGTGATGGGCTGATCGGCTTCACTTCCGATACAGAGATCGATGCCGAAACGTGCCCACGGATGTCCTTTGCAATACTGATGTACGATGTCGCGGAAAGTGTGGGAGCCATCCTGCGGTTCTGCGGGATAAATCACTTTTCCTGCAATGCTTTCTTCTATCTTGTCCCGGGGGCGGGTAGCACAATTATCGTAAAAGAAATTATAACGGTACACCCGGTTTTCCGGACGGTAATTTTCTTGTAATAACCGGATTAGTTCTGTTTTTTCTTCATCGGTCAGATTCAGCATTTGCTGCCATACGCTGCGTCCGAAAAATGCGTATTCAGCTGCAAAACGTTCATAATCCGTTGCTCCCAGTTGGTAGTCTGTTTCTCCGAGCGAGAAGCGGAAGATGAAGTTGGGAGTGTTGAAACTGAACAATCCGTAGTTGAATACAACGTCAATCCCTTGTGAAGGATTTTCGTAACGGATGGCAGTGTGTCCGAACAGGGAATATATTTCCTCTCCGGGGGCACAAGTCAACAGGCTCAAACGGATGGAGTCGTTGTTGTTGGCAGATGCTTGTCCGGCGGGCAAAAGCAACAGGAAGAAGGAGAGGATGATGCATGAGAAAAACCGTTTCATTAGCTGGTTCGTTTTATTTCGGTGGCAAATATATGAAGAATAGTTGGATTCGGGAAAACGGAGCCTCTATTTTATCAGAATAGAGGCTCCGTTTCATACAAGCAGAAGCTCTATATGGCTTAAACAAAGGCTCTGTTTTCTTTAAATGGAGCCTCTGTTGGGGTGAAATAATGTTTCTGCTTGAACGGAAAATTGATTACAAAATAGTGGAACACTTTTTGGAACACAGTTTTTCTCTTGTAATCTATTGCTTATTAGCTGTTTATGATGTAATAAAAAAAGACTGCCGAACGCAAAGTGGAATACATAATAAACAATAAAAGATAATTGATCTATTTAAAAATAGATAGTTCGATTTTTTTGTTTTTGGGGATTTCTAAAATGAAAAAAGAAGATAATTCCTCTTCTATGCTTCAACTTTTCTTTTTTTACTTTACCTTTGCGCCCACTAAAGAATCAAAAGATTTGAATTTAATAATCGACATAGGAAATACAAAGGCAAAGATTGCTTTCTTCGACGGCGGAGAAATCGTGGATGTAGTAGCTGAATCCAATCAGTCGTTGGGTTGCTTGAAGGCTTTTTGTTCCCAATATCCGGTTGAACAGGGGATTGTGGCTACTGTCATTGATTTAAGCGAAAAGGTATTAGCTGATTTGGCAGCTTTGCCGTTTCCTTTGCTCTGGCTCAATCATCAGACTCCGCTTCCGGTTGTCAACCTGTACGAAACTCCCGAAACATTGGGATATGACCGTATGGCTGCCGTAGTGGGTGCTAATGAGCAGTTTCCTCATCGGGATATATTGGTGATTGATGCGGGAACTTGCATTACTTATGAGTTTATTGACTCAAAAGGTCAGTATCATGGCGGTAATATTTCTCCCGGTATGCAAATGCGTTTCAAAGCACTTCATCAGTTTACAGGACGTTTGCCTCTGGTAGACACCAACGGGCGCAAACTCCCGATGGGACGGGACACCGAAACGGCTATACGTGCCGGAGTGATGAAAGGGATGGAATACGAAATTTCAGGTTATATTGAGTCTATGAAGCATAAATATCCTGAACTTTTGGTTTTTTTAACGGGCGGAGATGATTTTTCTTTTGATAGCAGCGTAAAAAGTATCATCTTTGCAGATAGATTTTTAGTGTTGAAAGGATTAAATAGAATTTTAAACTATAATAATGGTAGGATTTAAACACACACTTTGTGCGCTTTTGCTCACGATGGTTACCGGAATGGCAATCGCTCAAAATAATACAAACTCTCCTTATACACGATATGGCTATGGCGACTTGTCCGATCAGAGTTTCGGTAACAGCAAGGCGATGGGGGGAATTGCTTTTGGACTTCGGGATGGAGCACAGATCAATCCGCTGAATCCTGCTTCGTATACAGCCATTGACTCATTGACATTCCTCTTTGAAGGAGGTGTCAGTCTGCAAAATATGAATATTAGCGGTAGCGGTGTGAAACTGAACGCTAAAAACTCCAGTTTTGACTATCTGGCTATGCAATTTCGTTTGCATCCGAGGATAGCGATGAGTGTCGGATTGCTGCCGTTCTCCAATGTGGGGTATTCTGTGTCGGACAGTAAAGTTGATAATGGAGTCAGCCAAACCCGGAGTTTTACAGGAGATGGGGGATTGCATCAACTTTATGGTGGTATTGGTGTGAAAGTACTTAAGAATCTTTCGCTGGGTGTGAATGCTTCTTATTTTTGGGGAGATATAACCCGTACGCGGACTGTTATTTATCCCGCGACATCGGAGTCTTACTCTTATATACAGCAGATGGGGGTATCTATTTCAGACTATAAACTGGATTTCGGTGCACAATACACATTGGATTTGAGTAAAAAACATTCGATGACAATCGGGGCTGTTTTTTCTCCGAAGCATAAATTGAATAACGATTATACGATAACGACACAGGTTAGTACAACTAATAGCAATAACTTGGATGCTACGTTTGAAGTTCCTAATACATTTGGTGTCGGATTTACATATAACTATGACAAACGCCTGACAGTTGGTCTGGATTATAGTTTGCAACAATGGTCAAAAACGAAATTTGACGTAAATACACCAGATGAAGCTGTACGTGAAGACTTTAAAGAAACATACACGTATTGCGACCGTCATAAAATATCAGTGGGTGCGGAATACATTCCTAATTTGATTGGACGTTCCTATTTATCCCATATAAAATACCGTTTGGGAGCTTATTATACGACTCCGTATTATAAGGTCGGCGGCAAAGAGGCTACCCGTGAATATGGCGTAACTGCTGGTTTCGGTCTGCCTGTACCCCGTTCCCGTTCCATTCTTAGCATTAGCGGGCAGTTTGTTCGCATCAGTGGACAGGAAGCGGCTTTTGTAAATGAAAATATCTTCCGCGTGAGTATCGGATTGACGTTCAACGAACGTTGGTTCTTCAAACGCAGAGTGGAATAATGGGATGAATCGATGTGAGAGAGAATAGACGACTATATAATAACAACTAAAATTTAGATACAATGAAAATTAAAACGCTTGTGGCTATGTTGTTCCTTTCGGCAGGAGCAACCACTGTGGTAGCACAGGATGCGTCTAACTGTAACTCAAACAGTAGTATTTCGCATGAAGCTGTGCGTGCTGGTAATTTTAAAGATGCGTATACTCCTTGGAAAGCTGTGTTGGAAAACTGCCCGACGCTTCGTTTCTATACCTTTACTGACGGATATAAAATTCTGAAAGGCTTGATGGGACAAATTAAAGACCGGAATAGTGCGGATTATCAGAAATATTTTAATGAACTGATGAATACGCATGACCTGCGTATCAAATATACGGATGAATTCTTGTCTAAAGGTACAAAAGTGTCTTCTGTTGATGAAGCTCTGGGTATCAAAGCGGTAGATTATATTGCTTTTGCTCCGAAGATTGATGTGAATCAGGCCTATCAATGGTTGAGCCAGTCTGTAAACGCTGTGAAAGGTGAATCGGCAGGTGCAACTATCTTCTATTTCCTGCAAATGTCTTTGGATAAACTGAAAACGGATCCGAATCATAAAGAACAGTTCATTCAGGATTATCTGGCTGCTTCTGAATATGTAGATGCTGCTATTGCAGCCGAGGCTAGTGAAGCTAAAAAGAAATCTTTGCTGGGTATCAAAGACAACTTGGTTGCTTTGTTTGTAAACAGTGGAACAGCTGATTGTGAATCATTGCAAAGCATCTATGGACCGAAAGTAGAAGCTAACCAAACAGACTTGGCTTACTTGAAGAAAGTAATCGATATCATGAAAATGATGAAATGTACTGAAAGTGACGCTTATCAACAGGCTTCTTTCTATTCTTATAAGATAGAACCTACTGCAGAAGCAGCTACCGGATGTGCTTATCAGGCATTTAAGAAAGGTGATATTGACGGTGCGGTGAAATTCTTCGATGAAGCAGTGAATCTGGAAACAGACAATATGAAGAAGGCTGAAAAAGCATACGCTGCTGCAGCAGTACTGGCTTCTGCCAAGAAACTGTCTCAAGCAAGAGCTTATTGCCAGAAAGCAATTGGTTTCAACGAGAATTATGGTGCTCCTTATATCCTGATTGCTAACCTTTATGCAATGAGTCCTAACTGGAGCGACGAATCTGCTCTGAACAAGTGTACTTACTTTGCAGTGATCGATAAATTGCAACGTGCAAAACAAGTGGATCCGAGCGTAGCTGAAGAAGCTAACAAATTGATCGGTAGATATTCAGGTCATACTCCGCAAGCTAAAGACCTATTTATGTTAGGTTACAAGCAAGGCGACCGCATCACTATCGGCGGTTGGATAGGAGAGACTACAACGATTAGATAAATGTATGTTGCGAAAACGAAGAAACCGTTTATTGCATAAAAGCATGAGCATAACAATCACCTTCGGGGTGATTGTTATGCTTCTTTTATTATCTTCCTGTGGTGGAAAGAAGAAAGCTATGGGTGAGGCCATCACTGAACGTGATTCCCTTCCGATGATGACAACATTGGGAGTCACCACCCTTATCTCCGATTCCGGAGTGACACGCTACAGAGTGAATACGGAAGAATGGTCGGTGTACGACCGTAAGAAACCATCCTATTGGGCCTTTGAGAAAGGCGTATATCTGGAACAGTTCGACTCTATCTTTCATATAGAAGCCAGTATCAAAGCGGATACTGCCTACTATTATGACAAAGAAAGGCTTTGGAAGCTGATAGGGAACGTAGATATACAGAACCGGAAAGGAGAGCGTTTTAATACGGAACTGCTGTACTGGAACGAAGCTACCCAGAAGGTGTATTCTGACAAGTTTATACGTATTCAACAACCGGACAGAATTATTACAGGGCATGGATTCGACTCGAACCAGCAAATGACCATATATACCATCCATAATATCGAAGGCATTTTCTATGTGGATGAGGAAGCGGGTGGTCCGCCCCAACCGGAAACGAAAGCACTGCCGGATTCAGTGAAAAAAGATTCAGCGAAATAGGCGAAGTACTATCAATCGTACATCGTAAATCGTCTAATCGTAAATCAGAACTTATGAATATTTATATCTCTCTAATTATCACCATGGTCTTCTCCGCCTTCTTTTCAGGAATGGAGATCGCCTTTGTGTCGGTAGACAAACTGCGTTTTGAGATGGAACGTAAGGGGGGGAATTACGTCCCGCATCCTCTCCATCTTCTTCAAGAACCCGAATGAATTTATCTCTACCATGTTGGTGGGGAATAACATCGCCCTGGTCATCTATGGTATCCTGATGGCACAGATTATCGGTGATAATTTGCTGGCAGGATTCATTGACAATCATTTTCTGATGGTGCTGGCGCAGACTATAATTTCTACCCTTATCATTCTGGTGACCGGAGAGTTTCTGCCGAAAACAATCTTCAAAATCAATCCCAATCTGGTATTGAATATTTTTGCCATTCCACTTATTGTTTGTTATGTCATTCTATATCCTATTTCCAAACTGGCTTCCGGTTTGTCCTGCTTATTTCTTCGTGTCTTTGGAATGAAGGTCAACAAGGATGCGTCCGATAGAGCGTTTGGGAAAGTAGACTTGGATTACTTCGTGCAAAGCAGTATTGATAATGCCGAGAATGAGGAAGAACTGGATACGGAAGTGAAAATCTTCCAGAACGCTTTGGATTTCTCGAACATAAAAATCCGTGACTGTATCGTTCCCCGTACTGAAGTGGTGGCCGTTGATCTGACAACTTCACTGGACGAGTTGAAAAGCCGCTTCATCGAATCCGGAATCTCCAAGATCATTGTGTATGATGGAAATATCGATAATGTAGTGGGTTATATCCATTCGTCAGAAATGTTTCGTGCTCCGAAAAACTGGCATGAGAATGTGAAGCAAGTGCCGATTGTACCCGAAACCATGTCCGCCCATAAATTGATGAAACTCTTCATGCAGCAAAAGAAAACGATTGCCGTAGTGGTGGATGAATTTGGCGGAACATCCGGCATCGTATCTCTGGAAGACCTCGTGGAAGAAATCTTTGGAGATATAGAGGATGAGCACGATAATACTTCCTACATCAGCAAGCAGATCGACGAACGCGAGTATGTGTTGTCCGCCCGCTTGGAGATAGAAAAAGTCAATGAGACGTTCGGACTTGATTTGCCCGAATCGGACGATTATCTGACGGTAGGAGGGCTGATTCTGAACCAATATCAGAGCTTCCCGAAGCTGCATGAAGTGGTGCGGGTAGGACGTTATCAATTCAAGATAATTAAGGTCACAGCGACAAAAATAGAACTCGTGCGATTAAAAGTCTTGGAATAATGACGATAATCAAGAAATTTTTAGCCAATAAATAGATGCATATTAGCATTTTTTGTATCTTCGTGCGCTAAAACGACAAAAGAAAGAAATAATAATAAACATAAATCGTATTAATCAAAATGGCAACGTTACAAAACATTAGGTCGAAAGGACCTCTATTGGTGATTGTTATCGGCTTGGCGCTGTTTGCTTTCATTGCGGGTGACGCATGGAAGGTGATGCAGCCGCATCAGGCACATGACGTAGGTGAGGTGAACGGAGACGCTCTTTCCGCTCAAGAGTATCAGAATTTGGTAGAAGAATATACCGAAGTGGTGAAACTCATGCGTGGGGTGACCGCCTTGAATGACGAACAAACCAATCAGGTGCGCGATGAAGTATGGCGTTCCTACGTAAACAATAAACTGGTTGAAAAAGAAGCAAAAGCACTGGGACTGACTGTTTCTGCTGCTGAAATTCAGGACATCCTGAAAGCTGGCGTTCATCCTTTGTTGAGACAAACTCCTTTCCAGAATCCGCAAACAGGCAACTTCGACAAGGATATGTTGAACAAGTTCCTCGTGGAATATGCCAAGATGAGCGAGTCACAGATGCCGGCACAGTATGCTGAACAATACAACAATATGTATAAATACTGGTCGTTCATCCAGAAAACGTTGATTCAGAGCCGTCTGGCTGAAAAATACCAGGCATTGGTTTCTAAAGCTCTTCTTTCTAATCCGGTGGAAGCACAGGATGCTTTCGACGCAAGAGTAAACCAGTACAATGTGTTGATGGCTGGTATTCCTTACTCTTCTGTGGTAGATTCTACAATTGTAGTGAAAGAATCGGAACTGAAAGATTTGTATAACAAGAAGAAAGAACAATTCAAGCAATATCAGGAAACTCGTGACGTCAAATATATTGATGTACAGGTAACTGCAAGTGCTGAAGACAGAGCAGCTATCCAGAAAGAAGTAGACGAAGCTACTGCACAGTTGGCTACCACTACGGATGATTATACTTCTTTTATCCGTTCGGTTGGCTCGGAAGCTCCTTATGTAGACTTGTTCTATAACAAGACAGCTTTCCCGTCAGATGTAGTTGCACGTTTGGACTCTGCTTCTGTTGGTGCTATTTATGGTCCTTACTATAACGGAGCCGACAATACAATCAACTCTTTTAAAGTAGTTGCTAAGGCTGCTGCTGCCGACTCTGTGGAATTCCGTCAGATTCAGGTATACGCAGAAGATGCAGTGAAGACAAAGACATTGGCTGACAGTATCTATAACGCTATTAAAGGCGGTGCTAACTTTGCAGATGTTGCAAAGAAATATGGCCAGACTGGTGATGCTAACTGGATCACTTCTGCACAGTATGAAGGTGCACAGCTAGATGGTGACAACCTGAAATTCATCTCTGCTATCAACAATGCAGGTGTGAACGAACTGGTGAACTTGCCGATGGGACAAGCAAATGTAATCCTTCAGGTGACTAACAAGAAATCTGTGAAAGATAAATATAAAGTAGCTGTTATCAAGCGTGAAGTAGAGTTCAGCAAAGAAACTTACAACCGTGCTTATAATGATTTCAGCCAGTTTATCGCTGCTAACCCTAGTGTAGAAAAGATGGTGGCTAACGCTGAAGAAGCTGGTTACAGATTGCTCGACAGAATGGATTTGAGCAGCTCTGAACATAACATCGGTGGCGTGAGAGGTACAAAAGAGGCTTTGAGATGGACATTTGATAAAGCGAAACCGGGTGATGTTTCCGGCTTGTACGAATGTGGCGAAAGCGATCACCTGATGGTGGTAGGTCTGGTAAGCATTAAACCGGAAGGATACCGTCCGTTGAAAGCTGTACAGGATCAGTTGAGAGCTGAAATCGTGAAAGACAAGAAAGCTGAAAAGATCATGGCTGACATGAAAGCTGCCAATGCAACTTCATTCAACCAGTACAAAGATATGGCTAATGCAGTCAGCGACTCTTTGAAGATGGTTACTTTTGCAGCCCCTGCTTATGTATCAGCATTGCGCAGCAGCGAGCCGCTGGTAGGTGCTTATGCTTCTGTTGCTTCGGAAAATCAGTTGAGTGCTCCTATTAAAGGTAACGCCGGAGTATTTGTATTGCAAGTATGCGGTAAAGACAAGTTGAACGAAACATTCGACGCAAAAGCTGAAGAAGCTACGCTGACTAACATGCACGCACGTTTTGCCAGCCGTCTGATGAACGACTTGTATCTGAAAGCAAACGTAAAAGATACACGCTTCCTGTTCTTCTAAAGAAGTAATAGGAATAGATATTCAGGCACGGATTACACGGATTTACACGGTTTTAACTTATGAGAGAACCGCGAAATCCGTGTAATCCGTGCCTTTTTTATTCTCATTTTCGTTTACGATCTTTGTTATCTGATAAATTTTCCATACCTTGCCAATCTTTAATTGGCTTTGTGAAATACTTCATTAACTAATATGAATCTATATTATGACCAAACAACTAGCCCAGTATTCAGTTCCCACTGAAAATTCACGTATCATTCGTGTATTCCTTTCGTCAACGTTCAGAGACATGGAGATGGAACGCTCTGCATTAGTCAAACTTTTTAAGGGCTTGCAAGTGAAGGCTGCCAGTCGTGGTGTTACCATTTCATTGGTCGACCTGCGTTGGGGCATCACGGAAGAAGATGCAAAAAGTGGCAAGGTGGTCGAAATCTGTTTGAAAGAAATAGTGCATTCCCGGCCTTTCTTCATTGGCATGGTAGGTGAACGCTATGGATGGTGTCCCAGTTATGAAGATTTATCGCAGACTTTCAGTGATAGCCTGGAATATAGTTGGGTGGAAGATGATTTGAATAACCACTTGAGTGTGACAGAGATGGAAATGCAGTTTGGAGTACTGCGCAATCCCGATCCGTTGCATGCCTATTTTTATATCAAACAGTCTGCTACTGATCCCTCTTGTCCTAAAGAGGAGCTTCATAAGCTGCAGCATCTTAAAGAGTGTCTTTTGCAGCAGGATCGCTATCCTGTGCAAGAGTATGATTCGCCCGAGCAGCTATGTCAATTTGTAGAATCTGCTTTCACAGAACTGCTCGAACAAGAGTTTCCTAGTGTATTGACTGTGGAAGATAACCAGGCATTGCAAGAACAGTTAACCCGTAATGAACTCTTATTTAATTATCATCCAATACCTGAAGCGGATCAGGCTTTTTCCGATTTCTTAGCTGCGGATGAGCAACGGTGTCTGGTTGTAACGGGTGATCGTGGTCTTGGTAAGAGTGCTCTGCTGGCTCATTGGAGTGATTGGGTGAACAATGATACGCAGATGATTCCCATATATCATCGACTGGACAATACTACGCTGTCTTCTTATCCGGAGACTTTGGTGAGGGCATTAGCTGCCAAATGTCAGAATGCACTTAAATGTCAGACTTTAGGTGAAGAAGATTTGTTTACCGCTGAAGTTTCAAAGGAATCAGATTCAACTCAAGGTACAGCCAGATCGATTCTGGATATTGTGAGAGAATCAATGGTGTTTGGGAATAATGTATTGGACGGTTTTTCAGAAAACACACTTCGAAACATTAAAGAAATTGAGGAAGATTTGAATTCTATTCAAAAGTTCAGTCAGTTATGGGCTGCGCTGGGGAGATCAAAATATGCTATCATTTTATTGATTGATGATATCAGTTATCTAAATTCAACGGAAGTGTCTCTGTTTTCTTTATTCGGATCTATACCGTCTAATGTGAAGGTTGTGTTAAGTTTTGCTGCATCATCTACTGCATATCTGCCTTTTGTCCGGAACGGGTACGTTCATTACCGGTTGAATGGCTTTTCGCAGGCTGATGCAAAGTCGTTTTCAAAACAATATTTGTCTACTTATTCTAAAGCTCTGTCTGCACAGCAAGAAGATATTCTTAGCTCATGGGGGCTGGCTAAACAACCGCGCTGCTTAAATGTATTGCTCAATGAATTAGTTTCGTTTGGTCAATATGATACTCTTAGTGAATATATGAGTGGATATTGTCAGATAAACGAGATTGCCCAATTCTACGACAGTGTGCTCCGGCGTTTGTCGTCTGATTATGGTTTCGATAGGATTGGAAGAGCGCTTTTAATGCTTTCACTTACTTTAGAAGGATTTACCGAAGATGAGGTAAAGAGTATGACAGGTATTAATCAGCTGCTTTGGTCGCAGTTGAGAGTGGAAATGAGTAGTTGGCTCACCAACAAAGGGGGGCGATATTGCATTTGTGATACACAAATGATAGAGGCGATTGAACGGTGTTTTGTTCAAGATGACGTGTCTATAGACGAGTGTCGCAAGGAAATAATTGTTGCTCTTCTGGATGATAGCGATACTCTTTCGCATCCTTTGACTTTTGCTGATTATAACTATCGCATGAAGCAGTTTTGTTACCATGATTCTTATCGCTATCAAGTGGAAATTACTTATCAAAGTTATAAGATGCAACATTGGGACTTTTTAAGAGATTGGATTTGTGATGCGGAAACCTTCGAAATCCTGTATCGCACTAATTATTCTCTATTAGAAGATTGTTGGAAGGCGATAATGAACGATAACCCTTCGCTTACGCCTGCAGCCTATGCTGAATTGGACTTTGGTCAGATTGACTCTTTTTTGATTCCTGTCATTGCTAATGACATGGCTACTTTCTTAAGCAGCTCTTTCCATCTGACGAAGGCGGCAATGGAGGTGAGCGAGAAAAGTATGGAAGGAGAAGCGATACCGTTAATTGCCAAGTCGGTATTAAAGATGAATGAAGGATGCCGGTACGCCCGCAATGAAGAATACGAAACGGCATGCGACTGTTTCTTGAAAGCATTGGTGATGCAGGAAAGTATTGTACCAACTCCGGAATTGGAGATTGCCAATACCTGTCGGAATCTGGCTCTGGCATATTACTACAATGAGCAATACAATGAAGCTGCGATTTATTTGAATAGGGCGCTTAATTATCATGCGGCTTCTACTGACGAGAAGAGTCAGGCAGAAGTTATTGAACTTTCCGAATTTTTGGCTTATTGTGATTATTATAGGGATGAGGAAGAGAGTGCTGCCAAGAAATTCCGGAAAGTGGCTGAAATGCACGAATCTTTGAATGGCAGACTGTCGAGTGGAGTGGCTAAATGTTTGCGTATGCAGGGAAAATGTCTTTATTATATTAAGCGATATGATGAAGCGTGGAGTTTGGTGAATGAGGCGTTGGGTATTGCTATACAGATAGATAATAGGAAACAGATCGTGGCTTGTCACAAAGAGTTGTATCATTTGTGCAAAGAGTTTAAACGGGTGATGAAGGAGCGTGGAGATGAACAAAGTTCTACTTTATTTTTTCGTGAGTCTCTTCTGCATGAAAAGTTTTTCAGTGAAAAGCCGCGTCTGGCTGAATTAACTGTCCGTTACGAGGCATTGAGATGTGATATTATGCGACAATATTACGAGAATAAGGAGTATGGGAACGTAATTCGTATTGCAACGACTTTAGATATTCACGAGGATATTGATCCTGATGTTTCTAGTGAGGTCTGTTACTACGAAGCGCAAGCTTATGCAAAGATGGAAAATTATCCAATGGCGAAAGATGCTTTCTTAAAAGAGTTTGAACTACGGAAGAAGTACTTGGGATGGGAGGATGATCATACGATTCTGGCTTGTCAAAATCTAGGGGTTTTACACAGTTTTTGTAATGAACGGGAAGATGCGTTGTCCTGTTTTCGTGAGGCGTACGATCATGAAGTGAAAAGGAATGGTAGTGACTCGGAAATGGCGAAAAAGCTGCTTCAATATATAGATGTGGTTCGTTCATAACTTGGGACTACTTCCCTTTTTTGTTAACTTTTGCATTCTCGCTATATAGAAATCGACTTTATTTCCTTACATTTGCAAATATAAACCATCAACAGAAAGAAGAATGTCTAAATATCCCCTTTTAGGAATGACTCTTGTAGAGCTTCAATCATTGACAAAAAGACTGGGTATGCCCGGCTTTGCTGCCAAACAGATTGCATCATGGCTTTACGAAAAGAAGGTAGCCTCGATTGATGAAATGACTAATTTGTCGTTGAAACACCGGGAGTTGCTCAAGCAGAACTATGAGGTGGGAGCAGTTGCTCCGGTAGATGAAATGCGCTCTGTAGATGGTACGGTGAAGTATCTTTATAAAGTTGGTGAGAATCATTTTGTTGAGTCGGTTTATATTCCGGATGACGACCGGGCAACGTTGTGTGTGTCTTCACAAGTAGGTTGCAAGATGAACTGTAAGTTCTGCATGACGGGTAAACAAGGCTATACCGCCAACCTGACCGCCAGTCAGATCATCAACCAGATTCATTCGTTGCCGGAACGCGACAAACTGACCAATGTCGTGATGATGGGAATGGGCGAACCGCTTGATAATTTGGATGAGGTGCTGAAAGCATTGGAACTACTGACCGCTACCTATGGCTATGCTTGGAGCCCGAAGCGTATCACACTTTCTACAGTCGGACTACGGAAAGGATTGCAGCGTTTTATCGAAGAAAACGATTGCCATCTCGCCATCAGTCTTCACTCTCCATTGACAGCTCAACGCTCCGAATTGATGCCGGCAGAAAGGGCATATTCGATCACCGAGATGGTGGAACTGTTAAAAAACTATGATTTTAGCAAACAACGTCGACTTTCATTTGAATATATTGTTTTTAAAGGGCTTAATGATTTGCAGGTCTATGCCAAAGAGCTACTGAAGCTTCTTCGCGGACTGGATTGCAGGGTGAATCTGATTCGTTTTCATGCCATACCGGGAGTAGACCTCGAAGGAGCGGACATGGAAACGATGACCCGTTTTCGTGATTATCTGACGTCACACGGGCTTTTCACCACCATCCGTTCTTCAAGAGGAGAAGATATTTTTGCAGCTTGTGGTATGTTGTCGACAGCGAAACAGGAAGAAAATAATGAGAGTTAATATATAAAACCGAACATCATGAAAAAGTACTTTTTTTATTTAAGCATCGCTTTGGTAGCCTTTGTCGTTGCTTCTTGTGGTCTGAAAGGAAATCACACCTCTAGTGGTCGTGCCTATGAGCTTCTGGTTGTAGTAGATCACGGTGTTTGGGATCGTGCTGCCGGAAGGGCTTTACATGATGCGCTCGATTCCGATATGCCCGGTTTGCCGCAGTCGGAACCTTCTTTCCGGATTATGTATACTTCACCGAAAGACTATGATTCTACATTGAAGCTGATACGTAACATTATTATTGTAGATATACAGGATATATATACGAAAGCATCTTTCAAATATGCGAAAGACGTATATGCCAATCCGCAAATGATATTGACTATCCAGGCTCCGAACGAAGAAGAGTTTGAAAAGTTTGTAGAAGAGAATAAAAAGACGATTGTCGACTTCTTTACCCGTGCGGAAATGAACCGTCAGATTACGTTATTGGAAGAAAAACACAGTAACTTTATCTCCAACAAAGTGGATAGCCTGTTCGGCTGCAATATCTGGTTGCCTTCCGAACTGACCAATTCTAAAACCGGTGAGAACTTTTTCTGGGCTTCTACCAACACAGGTACTGCCGACCGTAATTTTGTGATGTACTCTTATCCTTATACTGACAAGGATACATTTACGAAAGAATATTTTGTGCATAAGCGTGACTCTGTGATGCAAGCCAATATCCCCGGATTCAAAGAAGGCGTTTATATGTCGACTGACAGTTTGCTGACTGACGTTCGTCCCATCAATGTACAGAACAGCTACACGATGGAAGCACGCGGCTTGTGGCGTATGAAGGGTGATTTTATGGGTGGCCCATACGTTTCCCACACTCGCCTGGACGAGAAAAACCAACGAATTATTACAGCAGAAATATTTGTTTATTCACCTGATAAAATGAAACGCAACCTGGTACGCCAGATGGAAGCATCTCTTTATACACTGAAACTTCCGAATGAAGTTCAGCAGAATCAAATTCCATTGGGAGGTGTATCCAAGGAGGCAGCGGAACAAACTAAAAAATAAAAACATGGAAGATAACAAGATAAGAATAGGTATCACCCAGGGAGATATTAACGGGGTGGGCTATGAGGTGATTCTGAAGACATTTTCCGACCCTACAATGTTGGAACTATGTACTCCGATCATTTACGGTTCACCAAAAGTAGCGGCTTATCATCGTAAAGCGTTGGACATACAGACGAATTTCAGTATTGTCAACTCTGCTACCGAAGCGGGATACAACCGCTTGAGTGTGGTGAACTGCACGGATGATGAGGTGAAAGTGGAATTTTCCAAACCCGATCCCGAAGCGGGTAAAGCTGCGTTGGGAGCCTTGGAACGTGCCATTGAAGAATATCGCGAAGGTTTGATCGACGTCATCGTGACAGCTCCGATCAACAAACATACGATTCAGTCGGAAGAATTTTCATTCCCCGGACATACGGAATATATCGAAGAACGTCTGGGTAACGGTAATAAATCATTGATGATTTTGATGAAGAATGACTTCCGGGTAGCTTTGGTTACGACGCATATCCCTGTCAGAGAGATTGCCACTACGATTACCAAGGAACTGATTCAGGAGAAGCTGATGATATTCCATCGTTGCTTGAAACAGGATTTCGGCATTGGTGCTCCGCGTATCGCGGTACTCTCTCTCAACCCTCACGCCGGAGATGATGGTTTGTTGGGAATGGAAGAACAGGAAGTGATTATTCCTGCCATGAAAGAAATGGAAGAGAAAGGAATCCTTAGTTACGGTCCTTATGCGGCCGATGGCTTTATGGGTTCAGGCAATTATACTCATTTTGACGGTATCCTGGCAATGTATCACGATCAGGGGCTGGCTCCGTTCAAAGCATTGGCTATGGAAGATGGAGTGAACTATACGGCAGGTCTGCCGGTGGTACGTACTTCTCCGGCTCATGGTACTGCTTATGATATTGCAGGCAAGGGAGTGGCTTGTGAAGATTCTTTCCGTCAGGCAATTTATGTTGCCATCGACGTGTTCCGTAATCGTCAGCGGGAAAAGGTGGCTCGTGCCAATCCGTTGCGTAAACAGTATTACGAGAAACGTGATGATAGTGATAAACTGAAACTGGATACAGTAGACGAAGAATAAGTATTAAGTATAAAGTATTAAGTATTATCACAGTCGATCATTTGCAAGGTTAATACTTAATACTTTATACTTAATACTTTATATTGGCTTAATACTTAAAATAGATGACAAAAGCAGAGATACAACAAGTGAAACAACGTTTCGGTATTATAGGTAATACCGAAGCATTGTTGCGCGCCATAGATGTTGCCATTCAGGTAGCTCCTACCGATTTGTCTGTGCTGATTACCGGAGAAAGTGGAGTCGGAAAAGAAAGTTTTCCGCAGATTATTCATCAATATAGCCGGAGGAAGCACGGGCAGTATATTGCTGTCAACTGTGGTGCTATTCCGGAAGGTACGATTGATTCCGAACTGTTCGGGCATGAGAAGGGTGCGTTTACCGGTGCGATTGGCGAACGGAAAGGGTACTTTGGCGAAGCCGACGGTGGTACTATTTTCCTTGACGAAGTAGGGGAGTTGCCGATGCCTACCCAGGCACGTTTGCTTCGTGTGTTGGAGAGTGGCGAGTTTATAAAAGTAGGTTCGTCCAAAGTACAAAAGACGGATGTACGTATTGTTGCAGCTACCAATGTCAATCTTACACAAGCGATTGCCGAAGGACGTTTCCGTGAAGATTTATATTACCGGTTGAATACGGTACCTATCCAGATTCCCCCTTTGCGTGAACGTGGGGACGATGTGCTCCTGTTGTTCCGTAAGTTTTCCGCAGACTTTGCAGAGAAATACCGGATGCCCGCTATTCAGCTGACGGAGGATGCCAAGAAAGAATTGCTGGCTTATCCGTGGCCCGGTAACGTGCGCCAGCTGAAGAACATCACCGAGCAAATATCCATCATTGAAACAAACAGGGAGATCACTGCCGCCATCTTGCAGAATTATCTTCCCGCACAAAATATACAACGTCTTCCCGCACTGATGGGAACACGCGAAAGTAAAGGCTTTGAAAGTGAACGGGAGATTCTTTATTCCGTTCTGTTCGATATGCGCCAGGAGGTAGCGGAGTTGAAGAAGATGGTACACAACCTGATGGCTGAACGTGCCGGACAGGTGGGGCAGGTAGGACAAGTGGGAACGGTGGTTACTACCCCGGTGGTGACGACACACCAGCCTTCGGTACCTGCTATCATTCATACCATGCAGCCTGCGGTTTGCAAGGATGATGATGACATACAAGACACGGAAGAATATGTAGAAGAACCTCCTTTGTCACTGGACGAAGTGGAAAAAGAAATGATACGCAAAGCACTTGAAAGGCATCATGGAAAGCGGAAAAGTGCGGCTAAGGACTTGAATATTTCCGAGCGTACACTTTATAGAAAAATAAAAGAATATGAATTGGATTAAGAAAATAATACGCCCTTTGGTACTGTTCGTTTTACCGGTGGTAGTCATTGCGTGCACTGTCTCCTATAAGTTTAACGGATCGTCTATCAATTATGATAAGGTAAAGACTATTTCGATAGCAGATTTCCCGATCAAGTCGGAGTATGTGTATGCTCCGTTGGCGACCAAGTTCAATGAAGACCTGAAAGATATCTTCATCCGGCAAACCCGTCTGCAACTGCTCAAGCCGAATCAGAATGCCGACTTGCAGATTGACGGAGAAATCACAGGATACAATCAGTATAACCAGGCAGTATCTGCCGACGGTTACTCTTCGGAAACAAAATTGACTATCACCGTCAATGTACGCTTTGTCAACAATACCAATCATGCCGAAGACTTTGAACAACAGTTTTCTGCTTTCCGTACCTACGACTCTACCCAGTTGCTGACTGCCGTACAGGACGGATTGATTGCTGAAATGTCTAAAGAGATCACCGACCAAATTTTTAATGCAACTGTAGCAAACTGGTAATATAAATGACTTCTGTTAACTTTCAACAATGGATACAGCATCCCGAGATGCTGAATAGGGATACTTTATACGAACTGCGCAATCTTCTTGCGAGATATCCGTATTTTCAGTCGCTCCGTCTGCTGTATTTGAAAAACCTGTATGTTCTCCATGATATTAGTTTTGGTGGGGAACTGCGAAAAGCGGTTCTTTACATCGCAGACAGACGACAGTTGTTCCAGTTGATTGAAGGTGACCGCTATGATGTGCAGGCGCGGAAAAAAGGAGTACCTCTCACGGAGGTACTGAAAGACGAGCCGTCTGTAGACCGCACATTGGCATTGATTGACGCTTTCTTGTCCACAGTCCCCGAAGAAGTAGCGGCCCAGACCGGCTTCGACTATTCGATGGATTATACTTCCTATCTTTTGGAGGAGACTCCGGCTACGGAACAGCCATCGGAAGAAACGCCCAAACTCAAAGGATACGAACTGATTGACGATTTTATAGAAAAGAGTGAGAGTGATTCCCCCCTCTACATGAAGCCGTTAAGAGAAGAAGCGGTATTTTCCGCAGCTGCTTCGGACGAGGTATGCGAAGAAGAAACGATGGAGGAAGAAGAGGAAGACGACAGCTGTTTCACGGAAACTTTAGCAAAAATCTATGTTAAACAGCAACGATATTCAAAAGCTCTTGAAATAATTAAAAAATTAAGCTTGAAATATCCAAAAAAAAATGCTTACTTTGCAGACCAAATCAGATTTTTGGAGAAATTGATTATTAACGCTAATTCAAAATAACTAAAAAT
The DNA here is from genome assembly GCF_024788145.1 of Bacteroides sp. BFG-606. NCBI lineage: Bacteria > Pseudomonadati > Bacteroidota > Bacteroidia > Bacteroidales > Bacteroidaceae > Bacteroides > Bacteroides sp. BFG-606. Next base: position 3,012,590 of record NZ_JANUIL010000001.1, read on the forward strand.
GTACTTATTATTCGTTATCTTAATGGTTATTGCAGCCTTGTTGATGTGTTTCATCGTGCTGATTCAGAACTCAAAAGGAGGCGGACTTGCTTCTGGTTTCTCTTCATCTAACGCCATCATGGGCGTGCGCAAGACTACAGACTTTCTGGAAAAAGCAACATGGGGCCTGGCCATCTTTATGGTTGTAATGAGCATTGCTACTGCTTATGTAGTTCCTCGTTCTGCAGTTGCTAAAGACGCAGTGTTGGAACAGGCACAGAAAGAACAACAGACTAACCCGTATAACTTACCCGCAGGTACGGCTGCACCGCAAACTGATGCTCCTGCTACCAATGCACCTGCAACGGAAACTCCGGCACCGGCTGAAACTCCTGCTCCTAAAGCAGAGTAATTTGCTCCGCCGTCAGGTAAGGCTTTGGGATAAAACCATTTAAGGGAAGGTGCAGACGGATGCTGCATTTCTTTGATATTTAAGTGCGGATTACGCAGATTACACGGATTTTCAATGTTCCGAGTGGTCAGTGTAATCCGCACTTAACTTTTTCTTGTAAAAACAATCTCTTTGTGATAGAAACAAACGAGATTTAACTACCTTTGTGGGCTGTATAAGATTATTAACTACTTTTTGAATATAACAATGACAGAACATTTGAAACAGAAATTGAATGACTCCGCCGTACTCCGATGGAGTGTTCTAGCATTGGTCGCATTTACTATGCTATGCGGCTATTTCCTCACCGACGTAATGTCTCCTCTAAAACCCATGCTTGAGAAAGAACTACTATGGGATAGTCTTGATTATGGATTCTTCACAAGCGCTTACGGTTGGTTTAACGTATTCTTGTTGATGCTGATCTTCGGTGGTATCATTTTGGATAAGATGGGAGTTCGTTTCACCGGAATGGGAGCTTGTTTATTGATGGTGTTTGGTTGTGGATTGAAATACTATGCGATTTCTACTACTTTTCCGGAAGGTGCCATGCTCTTCGGATTCAAAACACAGGTGACTTTGGCTGCATTGGGATATGCTATTTTTGGTGTAGGTGTGGAGATTGCCGGTATCACTGTTTCCAAGATTATAGTGAAATGGTTCAAGGGCAAGGAAATGGCATTGGCTATGGGACTTGAAATGGCTACGGCACGTATCGGAACAACTCTGGCGATGGTGTTGACAGTTCCTTTGGCAGACTTCTTCGGATATACGGACGAGAGTGGTGCATTCCATACCAATATTCCTGCTCCTATTCTGTTTTGTCTGATTATGTTGTGTGTAGGTACCATCGCTTTCTTCCTTTATACTTTCTACGATAAGAAATTGGATGCTTCTTTGGATGCAGAAGGCTTGGAACCGGAAGAGCCGTTCCGCATGAAAGACATTGTGTATATCATCACAAATAAAGGATTCTGGTTGATTGCATTACTGTGTGTATTATTCTACTCGGCCGTGTTCCCCTTTATCAAATATGCTGCCGACTTGATGGTGCAGAAATATAATGTGGATCCGAAACTGGCGGGAACGATTCCCGGATTATTGCCGATTGGTGCTATTATCCTGACTCCGTTGTTCGGTTCGTTATATGACCGTATCGGTAAGGGAGCCACATTGATGGTGATCGGATCATTGATGCTGATTTTTGTACATACCATGTTTGCCCTGCCTATATTGAATATATGGTGGTTTGCTACTATTATAATGATTATATTGGGATTTGCTTTCTCACTGGTGCCTTCGGCTATGTGGCCTTCTGTTCCGAAGATTATTCCGGAAAAACAGTTGGGTACTGCTTACGCTTTGATTTTCTGGGTACAGAACTGGGGATTGATGGGTGTTCCTTTGTTAATCGGATGGGTATTGAATACTTATTGTAAAGGTCCGGTGGTAGACGGTGCACAGACTTATGATTACACATTGCCGATGACTATTTTTGCTCTCTTTGGTGTACTTGCTCTGGTTGTTGCTTTGATGTTGAAAGCAGAGAACAAGAAGAAAGGATACGGTTTGGAAGAGGCAAATATCCAGAAGTAACAGTTGCTACAATTTGAAGTAACTGTTGTGATTCAAAGTAACGCTATAAATCCGAAAGTATAAGGTTCGGAAATAAAAGAGAATCAGTATTAATGCTTTGAAATAAGAAATAAGAACTATGGCTGCCAAAGAGAAAACCAACCTGTTAGAGGTTATTCCCTGTCGCAGTGAACATATTACAGCAGAAAGGGAAGGGGAGACGATTGTGCTCTCCTTTCCCCGTTTTAAATATCCGTGGATGCAACGCTTCCTTGTACCGGCAGGAATGTCGAAAGAACTTCATGTACGATTGGAAGAACACGGTACGGCTGTATGGGAACTGATAGATGGAAAACGTACTGTTCGTGAGATCATAGAAGAACTCGCAGAGCATTTTCAAAATGAAGCGGGATACGAGTCTCGTGTATCGGCTTATCTTTCTCAAATGCAGAAAGATGGATTTATAAAACTTTTCTTAATTAGATGATAGGTGATAGATAGTTGATAAATGATAGTTGATAGATGATAAATGATAGTTACTATGTGGCATAATAGCTGGTTATATGCGTAGTACAGCCCTCCTAAGGAGGTTTATTAAATATCTCGTTTAAAGACATGAAAAAAGGCAACTGATTCATTACGAATTAGTTGCCTTTTTAATATTTTGAGAATATCTTTAGTTACTTATATTTCTTATTTACTAAATATCCCTTATCATTTAGGAAACATCTCCCATCTATCATTTATCAACTATCACCTATCATCTATCATCATAAATTATCTAATTAAGGAAGATTGCCCAGAATATGACAGCAGTTGCTATGAGGGCTCCCATGATAATAAGCGTCCCCCAAACGAAATAATTACTGTCCTTTTCTTTCTTTTTTTTCGAGTCGTGGATGATACGTCCCATTTCCTCGGGAGTGGTGTTGGGCAGTGGATAAGGCTCGTTGGTGCGGTTTAAGTGCTTCAGTTTGTTGTTGGCACGTTCACGGCGTAGACGGGAAGCCTCCCGTCCTTCGCTAAGCCGGCGTATCATGTCGAGCATATGTCCTTCACCACCCATATTCTTTGTCTTTTAGAATTTTATTATTTACCTTCTTCTCTATCCACTTTTAACAATCCTCCCGTATTCGGATCAAAATAAACTTTGATTGTAGAATTCTTATTGAATAAGACAGGAGCCAGATATTCTATCACACCGAATTGAGTTATAGGAAGTTCACCTTCGTAAAGTTTCTTTTTACCGTCGGTCAATGTAATCATTGCTTGTCCGGGCACGTTGTAGGCGATTCCATCCAAATCTTTCTTCTTTTTACCGTCTTCCTGTGGGATCTTGACAGATTTCAGGTCTTTCAAGCTGATATAAAACGGAGTTCCTGCCAGGTCATTATTAGCAACTACGCCTAGCTTCTTGGAGAAGCGGAAAGCAACTTCGTTGTTGAATTCCTTGTCCGGAGTAAGACGGACGGTGAATGTCTTCTCTTCCTTATCACGAGTGCCGGAGAACATTTGAGTCATGGCTTCTTCCTGTGCATTCAGATTATCGAGCATAATTTTAAGCTGTGCTCCGTCTGAAGGCATATTGTCAGCTTGTCCGCGCAATAAGGCATTCTTGCTTTCGCGGATGTTATAGATCTCTTTAGCTACCAGTTCAGCCATCTTCGCGGTAGAGCTGGCCATCAGGATTTCTTCGGTCAGGAATTCGCGGGGATTCGCTATTTTTGAGAGGACAGTGGGAGCAGGAGCTGTTTTCTTGTCTGAACTGCTTTTGCTGTAAGGCACATTGATGGTTTTCACGATGCCGTCCTCTGTCAGTTCCATAAGCGGTGCTACTGTTTTATCCTTCAATTTTACGAAGTAAGTAGTTTCGCTGTTGGGTACTCCTACGGATTTCACTTTCACACTAGCCAGTTCCCAATACTCTTCGGGTTCGGTGGAGACGTTGGCCAATCGCAAGTAACGATCAGCGTATTTGCTGAATTCTCCTGGAGTATAGTTGACTTTGTTGGCTTTTATTTCAAGCTCTATTTGGGTTTTGGGAAGGCTGTAGACTACTCCGTAATCTTTTCCCCGGGTAACTCCCGTCAGTACTTCGGTTTGTGCATAGGCGGATGTTACCATCAGTAGTCCCGCTGCTATAATCAACTTTTTCATATTCGGTTCTTTTTAACTGGTTTTGAAAACAAAGTTAATGAAGTTATTGAAAAAACTGTAAGTTCTTAACTTTTATTCGCTTACAAGTCGCCATGCTGTCGGCAGACAGGTGATAATATCGCTTGCGATCATTCCGATCATTCCCTGCTTCTTTTGAGCGACATCGCCCGCCAATCCGTGAATGTAAGTGCCGATTTTAGCGGCTTCTTCGGTTGGATAACCTTGGGCGAGCAGTGCCAGGATTACTCCGGTCAATACGTCACCACTACCTCCGGTTGCCATTCCTGGATTCCCGGTCGGATTGAAGAAACATTTGCCTTCGGGGGTGATGATGGCGGAATAGGCTCCTTTTAAAACAATGTGGACATGAGCGGCATGAGCCAACTCGCAAGCCTTCATCAGACGTTCGTAGGAATCCTGACATTTGCCGGTCAGACGTTCCAGCTCCTTCGGATGCGGGGTGAGGATGGAGCCTTTCGGCAGATGTGTAAGTGCATGGCGGTGGTTAGCAAGGATATTAAGTGCATCGGCGTCTACTACAACAGGGGCTTGGCAGTGTTCCAGTTGCTCCAGTAGGGCAGCTTCCGTTTCTTCATTTCGTCCCAGTCCCGGACCGATGCCGACTGCTTGATAATCATCTGTGTCGGTGGGTACGGCAAAACAGGTCTCGTTGGCGTCGGTTTCTACGATTGCTTCAGGTATGGAAGTCTGCAAGATGTCGTTGTTACACATTGGTGCATGAACGGTCAGCAGCCCTACTCCCGAACGGAGGCAGGCACGGGCGGCGAGAGCAGAAGCTCCTGCCATTCCTTTTGAACCGGCTATCAATAGTGCATGACCAAAGTTTCCCTTGTGGGCAAACTGTTTGCGTGGTTTGATGAGTGAACGGATCTCCTCTATTTCCAACATCTCGTAGTTTGTTTCCGTTTCTTCAATGCCGTCCTCGCTCAATTGGATATCCAGTAATTCCCATTCTCCTACAAATTCAGTGTTTTCTGCGAACAAAAAGGCGAGCTTCGGCAGTTGCAGACTGAAAGTAACGTCGGCACGGATAATATTGGTTTTTACGTTGAATGTGTTTTCTTCTCCCATTAATCCCGAAGGAATGTCGATGGCTACTACCATGGCAGGGGAAGAATTAATGTATTTCACTACGGCAGCGAATCCTCCGCTCAATGGTTTGTTCAGGCCGGAACCGAACAATCCATCAATAACCAGATGATCGGGTGTCAGGACAGGAGGGACGAATTGGGTACTAATTTCATGGAATGCCACTTCTTCCATCATTTCTACCAGTTCTTTGTTGGTCTGGCAGTCAGGTGAAAGTTCTCCCTTTGGGTTGAAGAGATATACTTCGAGCTTATACCCTTTTTCAGCCATCATGCGGGCTACGGCAAGGGCGTCTCCGCCATTATTTCCCGGTCCGGCAAAGATGGTGACCGGTGTTTCCGTATTCCATCTGTCTGTGATGGCTTTAGTTAATGCGGTTGCTGCACGTTCCATCAGGTCGATTGATGCAATAGGTTCGTTCTCAATGGTATAAGCGTCCAATTTCTTGATACTGCTGCTTGGAAATATTTTCATTGCGATGTTCTTTTAGTTTTCGGATTACAAATGTACATGATTCTTCTGACTTTTCCCGTTTGTTGTGGGAAGAAAACTTATTAATTATAAGGAGATGAGCTGCAGGGAATAGGGAAGTAAGTTGTCCGTGACCCATAGCAAAGTTCTTTTCTATAGGTTGCAAAGTTTTTGAGTATAGGAAGAAAACTATAATTGCAACTTTTGATTATATAAATGAAGCTTTCATTTATATAAACGCAAGCTTTGTTTTTATAAATGCAAGTTGCATTTATAGATTTTAGTTAGTGAAAAGGAACTTTTCAATGAGTCATTAGTAAGTTTATCATTGATAGAGAGTAACTTTGTTATGAATAGATTGGGAATGATCTGTAAATGTATCGGATATAGTCTGTTTGGTTTGGGGAAAAATCTGCTTTTGAACAATTTAAGTGTTTGATTATTTGCGGTTCCCAATAAAAATACTACCTTTGGGGTAGGTGATGTGTATTGCATCATTTTCCTATGCTCACAATGAATAAGATTATAAATAATAGATTGTTTAATCTTTTAAAGTTTGCATGATGGAAAAGACAAAGATTGGCTTGAATGCCGGGAAAGTATGGCGCATCTTAAATGAAAAAGGTGAACTTTCCATATTCGATTTGTGCCGTGAATTAGGTTTGACGTTCGAAGACGTAGCTCTTGCTATTGGTTGGCTGGCTAGAGAAAGCAAAGTCTTTTTGAGGAAGAGGGAAGGAATGCTTTTTGCCAGTGTCGAAAATGTCGAATTTACTTTTGGCTAAAGTGGTAAGTGACCTGCATGTAAGATGGATCTCCATTTTGTTATTTATACAGCTAAAAAAATAATGAAGTGGACCGGTAGGATTTTTTATGCTCATTTTTATTATTCCCCCTGTATTCCTGTTTGATAAGAACTTTCTTTTTTTAAAGCATTTAATCTATTTTTCGTACCTTTGCACCCCATAAACTACTAAACACATAAATTTATGAGTGCATTGAAAGGGCATCCGAAAGGCCTTTATCTGATTTTCGCGACAAGCACGGCAGAGCGTTTCAGTTACTACGGTATGCGCGCGATCTTTATTCTCTTCCTGACGCAGGCATTATTGTTTGACAAAGAAGCGGCAGCATCCATTTACGGTAGCTATACCGGATTAGTCTATTTAACTCCTTTGATTGGCGGATACATTGCTGATAAATATTGGGGAATCCGTCGCTCTGTGTTTTGGGGAGCAGTGATGATGGCAGTCGGACAATTCCTGATGTTCATGAGTGCCTCTACTTTGGATAATACGGAACTTGCTCACTGGATGATGTATGGCGGACTCGGATTCCTGATCTTGGGAAATGGTTGTTTCAAACCTACCGTTTCTTCTCTCGTGGGTCAACTCTACGAACCGGGAGACAGACGGCTGGATGCTGCATATACCATCTTCTATATGGGAGTGAATGTCGGTTCTTTTGCCGCCCCTTTGATTTGTGGTTATCTGGGTGATACCGGTGATCCGCACGACTTTAAATGGGGATTTCTTGCAGCCGGAATCATGACACTGTTCACCGTTGTACTTTTTGAAACTCAAAAGAATAAATATCTTTTCTCTCCCTCCGGAGAACCAATCGGTATTATTCCCGATGCCAAACGTGAAAAGAAAGAGGAGATAGCCGAGCATATCTCACACCCGAAGATGGATAAGCGTACCAAGATACGTAATACCCTTGTAATCACTATTCTTACAGTTGCTTTAATAGCCTTCTTTAATTATGCTTTTGAGGGTGATTGGGTGAGCATCGGTATTTTTACCGCCTGCATTGTTTTCCCTGTCCTCATCCTGCTGGACGGATCATTAACCAAGATCGAACGTAGCCGTATTTTTGTTATCTATATAGTAGCTTTCTTTGTCATTTTCTTCTGGGCGGCTTACGAACAGGCAGGAGCCTCTTTAACCCTTTTTGCCTCCGAACAGACCAACCGCGATATTTTAGGTTGGGAAATGCCGGCTTCGTGGTTTCAATCCTTCAATCCTCTGTTTGTTGTTGTTCTGGCATATATAATGCCGGGTGTGTGGAGCTTCCTTAACAAACGAAAGATGGAACCTGCTTCTCCTACCAAACAAGCGATTGGCTTGCTACTTCTTTCTTTAGGTTATCTTTTCATCTGTTTCGGAGTGAAAGATGCCATCCCCGGAGTGAAGGTAAGTATGATTTGGCTGACAGGACTTTACTTTATTCATACAATGGGTGAAATAGCCTTGTCACCTATCGGACTTTCAATGGTAAATAAGTTGAGTCCGCTACGTTTCGCCTCTTTGATGATGGGAATCTGGTATCTGTCTACTGCCACAGCCAATAAATTTGCAGGCATGTTGAGCGGACTTTATCCGGAAGCCGGAAAAGTGAAATCAATCTTTGGTTATCAGATTGCTACCATGTACGATTTCTTTATGGTATTCGTTGTCATGTCCGGTGTTGCTTCATTGATTCTGTTCCTTCTCTCGAAGAAATTACAGAAGATGATGCACGGGGTAGAATAAAAAATCGTATTTTTGCAAGGTTATTTTTAAAATTACCGGTTATGGATACCATTCAGATAAAAGACAAACAGTTCACTGTTTCTATTAAGGAACAGGATATTCAGAAAGAAGTGATTCGCGTAGCGAACGAAATCAACCGCGACTTGGCAGGTAAGAATCCGCTCTTCCTTAGTGTGTTGAACGGTTCATTTATGTTTACCGCCGACTTGTTGAAGCACATCACCATCCCTTGCGAGATTTCGTTTGTGAAACTGGCTTCTTATCAGGGAGTGACTTCCTCGGGAGTGATTAAGGAAGTGATCGGACTGAATGAAGACATTGCCGGACGCACAGTAGTTATTGTGGAAGATATTGTGGATACCGGGCTGACCATGCAACGCCTGTTGGATACACTGGGTACACGCAACCCTGAAGCAATCCATATTGCTTCTCTGCTTGTGAAGCCTGAAAAGCTCAAGGTCAATCTGAACATCGAATATGTAGCAATGGAAATCCCGAACGACTTTATCGTTGGTTACGGATTGGATTATGATGGTTTCGGACGTAACTATCCCGATATTTATACAGTAGTAGATTAAACAGCTAATATTAAATAGGTACCAGTTTTAATGGTAAATAGTAAATCGTTAAATTGTAAATAACAAAATGTTGAACATCGTAATTTTCGGTGCTCCGGGTTCAGGAAAAGGAACACAGAGCGAACGTATTGTAGAAAAGTATGGAATCAATCACATCTCAACAGGAGATGTATTGCGTGCTGAAATCAAGAATGGCACAGAACTGGGTAAAACCGCTAAAGGTTACATCGACCAAGGTCAATTGATTCCTGATGAATTAATGATTGATATTCTGGCAAGCGTATTCGACAGCTTCAAAGATAGCAAAGGTGTAATTTTCGACGGTTTCCCAAGAACAATTGCACAAGCTGAAGCATTAAAGAAAATGTTGGCAGAAAGAGGACAGGATGTTTCTGTAATGGTTGACCTGGATGTTCCGGAGGAAGAACTGATGGTACGTCTGATTAAACGTGGTAAGGATTCCGGTCGTGCTGATGATAATGAAGAGACCATCAAAAAACGTCTGCACGTATATCATTCACAGACTGCCCCACTGATCGACTGGTACAAGAACGAAAAGAAATACCAACACATCAACGGCTTGGGTACTATGGAAGGTATCTTTGCTGAAATCTGCGAAGCAGTAGATAAATTGTAATTTAGTAATCTTACTAATTATCAATACACTATTATAAATGAATAAGTCAGTCAGTGGCCGGAGTATTCTACTTAACTACTCTAACTACTGACTACTTTAACTACTTAAAAAGAATATGGCTGAATCGAATTTTGTTGATTACGTAAAGATATACTGTCGCTCGGGTAAGGGCGGAAGAGGCTCTACGCACATGAGGCGCGAGAAATATTGTCCTAACGGAGGTCCCGATGGGGGCGATGGTGGAAGAGGAGGTCATATCATCTTGCGCGGTAACCGTAATTACTGGACATTGCTGCACTTGAAGTATGACCGTCATGCAATGGCCGGTCATGGTGAATCGGGGAGCAAAGGACGTAGTTTCGGAAAAGACGGTGCGGATAAAGTAATAGAAGTGCCCTGCGGAACGGTCGTTTATAATGCCGAAACCGGGGAATATCTTTGTGACGTAACAGAAGACGGACAGGAAGTGATCTTGCTCAAAGGCGGTCGCGGTGGTCAGGGTAACTGGCATTTCAAGACGGCAACCCGTCAGGCTCCGCGTTTTGCGCAGCCGGGAGAACCGATGCAGGAAATGACCGTTATCATGGAGCTGAAACTGCTTGCCGATGTTGGTCTGGTAGGTTTCCCGAATGCGGGTAAGTCAACTTTGCTTTCTTCTATTTCGGCTGCCAAACCGAAAATTGCTGATTACCCGTTTACTACGCTCGAACCCAATCTGGGTATCGTTTCCTATCATGGTGGAAAGTCTTTCGTAATGGCGGACATACCGGGTATTATCGAGGGAGCCAGTCAGGGTAAAGGCTTGGGACTGCGTTTCCTGCGTCATATCGAGCGCAATTCATTGCTGCTGTTTATGGTTCCGGCAGACAGTGACGACATTCGTAAGGAATACGAAGTCTTGCTGAACGAACTGCGTACTTTCAATCCTGAAATGTTGGACAAGCAACGTGTGTTGGCTGTCACCAAGAGCGATATGCTCGATCAGGAATTGATGGACGAAATAGAACCTACATTGCCGGAAGGCATTCCCCACGTATTCATATCTTCTGTTTCCGGTTTGGGTATCTCGGTGTTGAAAGACATTCTTTGGGAAGAACTGAATAAGGAAAGTAATAAGATAGAGAACATCGTTCACCGTCCGAAGGACGTGACCCGTCTGCAACAGGAGCTCAAAGACATGGGCGAAGATGAAGACATCGTTTATGAATATGATGACAATGTTGATGATGATGATATCGACTATGAATACGAGGAAGAAGATTGGGAAGAAAAATGATTTCACTTACAAAAAATAAAGAGTTGAAGGGATATAAGTCACTCATGTCATATCCCGAAGTAGCTCATTTCGTAACTACACGTCACGGAGGTGTTAGTACCGGGACTTATGCCTCTTTCAACTGCTCGCCTTATACGAATGACACGTGTATGAATCTTGTCCGTAACCGGCATCGGTTGCTTCAATTGATGAAGTGGGAAATACAAGAATTATTCTTTGCAGAGCAGCGACACGGTGCCGTGAGCATAGTGATTGATAAATGGTACTTTGATGCTCCGGAAGGAATGAGGCAGGATGTTTTGAGAGGTGCCGATGCTTTAATTACCAATATACCGGGGTATTGCGTTTGCGTCACGACTGCGGATTGCGTACCCATATTGTTGTATGACAAGAAGTTGCAAGTGGTAGCTGCCATTCATGCCGGATGGAAAGGAACGGTGGAGCATATTGTCAGCAATGTACTCGAACACATGAATGAGATGTTCGGAACGCAAGGCGAAGATGTGGTAGCTTGCATCGGACCGAGTATTTCGCTCGAATCATTTGAAGTAGGCGATGAGGTCTACGAAGCTTTTAAAGAAAGTGGTTTCGATATGTCCCTTATTTCTATTAAAAAGAGGAAAACCGGAAAGTATCATATCGACCTGTGGGAAGCAAACCGGATTGAATTACTGAATGCCGGAGTGCCTGCAGAACAGATAGAAGTAGCTGGCATCTGTACCTATATTCATCATGATGAATTCTTCTCTGCACGTAGACTGGGTATAGACTCCGGCCGTATCTTGTCGGGAATAATGATTAGAAAGTAATAATCAGTACCTATAACCGTATAGCACTGATGATTAGTTTATGATAAGTTATGTTTGAAATAAAAGTATCTAAAGAAATAAAAGACGCATGCCCGGTTTTCGCCGGAGCCGCCGTGTATGCTGCAGTGAAGAATACTGCTTACAGCGAAGGTCTTTGGCACGAAATCAATGCTTTCACCGAACAACTGACTTCCACAACACAGATGGAAGACATCAAACATCAACCTGTTATCTTTGCTACCCGTGAGGCTTATAAACGTTGTGGCAAAGACCCCGGACGTTATCGTCCGTCAGCCGAAGCTTTGCGTCGCCGCCTGATGCGCGGAATCCCTTTATATCAGATTGATACGTTGGTAGACCTGATTAACCTCGTGTCTCTTCGTACGGGACATTCTATCGGTGGCTTTGATGCGGATAAAATACAAGGTACACACCTTGAACTCGGTATCGGTAAAGCTGGAGAACCATTTGAAGGCATCGGGCGCGGTGTGTTGAATATTGAAGGATTACCCGTATATCGCGATTCATTCGGAGGAATCGGAACCCCGACAAGCGATCACGAACGTACGAAAATGGATCTCGGAACTACTCATATTTTAGCGATAGTCAACGGTTATAACGGGAAAGAAGGCTTGAAAGAAGCTGCTGAAATGATTCAGACTTTATTAAGAAACTATGCAGAATCGGATGGAGGCGAAATCATGTTCTTTGAATAATGAGGCTCCTTTTTCCGGCTTGAAAAAGAAAAAAACACATGAAAAACATACTTATTTTACTGACTGTTTTATTATTGCCACTGGCTGTCAACGGACAGAATAAACCTTCATTCTCTGCCCGGGAAGTGAGCGATGTCCGGGTAGCTACTCCCGGACTATTTGCTAAAGGAAATCACATCTATCTGCATTTGGACTCCTTGAAAGACCATGAATATGCTTTTCCATTACCCGGAGGAAAAGTAATCTCCGCCTATGGAACTCGTGGAGGACATTCGGGAACAGACATTAAAACTTGTGCAAAAGATACGATTCGTGCTGCTTTTGATGGAGTGGTACGTATGTCGAAACCATATTATGCCTACGGGAATCTAGTCGTTATCCGTCACGCTAACGGATTGGAAACTCTTTATAGCCACAATTTCAAGAATCTGGTTAAAAGCGGTGATATCGTAAAAGCCGGACAGCCTATCGCACTAACCGGGCGTACTGGCCGTGCCACTACCGAACATGTGCATTTCGAAACCCGTATCAACGGAGAGCACTTCAATCCGAATCTGATTTTCAACCTGAAAGAGAGAACATTGCGGAAAGAATGTATCAAGTGTACCAAGAATGGGGGTAAAATCGTTGTGAAGACTCACACTCCTGATAGTCGGGTTGCGCAGAATAAGAAGTAAACTATTATGGCACAAACCGTATGCAAACAGGTTTGTCTATTTTAATATCCCGGTGCACGTCCGTTAGCAATCCCGTATCTACATCTCTTTCATAAACTTGTATCACATTGCTATCCCTGCAAGCGACTAACAGATATTTACCATTAGGTGTGATGATGAAATTACGCGGATGAATCCCTGTAAGTTGATAGCTTGTTTTCGTCAACATTCCGTTATCCGGATGAATCCGGAAGATAGCGATGCCATCTGCTTTCAAGCGATTACTGGCATATAAGAATTTTCCATCCGGGCTGATATGAATGTCTGCACTTCCTTTGGCTCCCACAGTATCAGCAGCTATCGTTTGAATCTCTTTCAGGTTTCCGTCTTTATATTCAAAAGCAATGACTGTGCCCGATAACTCATTTATCAGATAAGCATAGTTACCGTTCGGGGCAAATGTCAGATGGCGGGGGCCTGAACCGGCTTTTACTTTGTAGGCCGCTGGTTGTCCTTCTTTAAGGAAGCTCTCTTGGTTGGTAATATCTGCATCCGGGTTGATGACATATTTATGTATTTGGTCTGTTCCTAAATTATCAGCAAACAGGTATTTTCCATCCGGAGTAATCCGTATACAGTGCAAATGAGATTTTTCCTGCCGTTCCTTGTCTACTCCCGAACCTTCAAACTTCAGGATATCGGAAGCAGGAAGGAGAGAACCATCCTTAGCAATAGGAAAAACAGAAATACTGCCTCCACTGTAATTGGCAGTCACCACATTCTTACAAAATTTTTATTTTTTTTTTTTTTTGTGCGGCGCGGGGGGGGTGTTGTGTTTTTTTTGTTTTGTTTTTTTTTTTTTTTTCTCCCCCCCCCCGGGGGGGGGGGGCCCCCCCCCCCTTTATTTACTTTCCCCTTCCTTATTTTTTTTTTGGGGGGGGGGGGGGGGGGAAAGGAGTTTTTTTTTTTTTTTCCCCCCCCCCCCCGGCGCGGCCTTTCTTTTTTTTTTTAAAAAAAGAGGAAGATTTATTTTCCCTTTGTTTCCGCGGGATTTTTTCCCCCCCCCCCCCCCTTTTTTTTTTTTTCCCAATATCGGGTTTTTTCCCAAAGTTTTTTTTTTTAGATGTGCAGCTACTGATACTGATTCCGAATAGACAAATAGCAGCGAATGACTTGAATATAAATGCTTTAGATAAAAATCTCTTCTTCATAAGTAGCATGTTATTGGTTGGTTCGTCATGATGCTTTTTCATTTTAAGTATAAAATAGCTCCGTAAAGATAATGCTTTGATATAATATTTGCTAACGTCTTCTCGGATAATTTAGAAAACATTTCCTATCTTTGCACCCTTGGAAAGCGTTCTAAATAATCGCTATTCTGTACGAATAAGAATTTGGGGTTGACTGGATTTGACAGCGGGCAGAAATGGTAGGTAAGCATGCAGTGGGTCGGTAATTTCCACTTAAATATCAGTTATCAAAATTTTATCTGGCGAAACTAATTACGCTCTTGCTGCTTAATCGAATCACAGTAGATTAGCTTAATCCAGGCACTAGGTGCCAGGACGAGACATCACTCGGAAGCTGTTGCTCCGAAGCATTCCGGTTCAGTGGTGCAGTTACATCGGGGATAGTTGGAAGTGGCCTCGCACTTTTGATGAAACTTTAGAGGATAAGGCAGGAATTGATGGCTTTGGTTCTGTTCCTGCACGAAAATTTAGGCAAAGATAAGCATGTAGAAAGCGTTTTTTTCCCCCCCGGGGGGGGGGGGGGGGCCCCCCCCCCCCCCCCCCAAAGGGGGGGGGGGGGGGGGGGGGAGGGAGGGGGGGGGGGAAAAGGGGGGAAAAAAAAAAAAAAGGGGGCCTTTCCCACCCGCCTTTTCTTATTTCTTCTCCGGCCTGATAAATCCAATCGGATTACGTGGCTTATTCTCCATCCTCTTTTGCGCCTGAAGCTCGGCCAACGTCTGGTTGATTAGTTCTAATTGCATCCGGGTATCGTCGTTGATGTCGTTATAGTCGGCAAATACTTCCTCTATGTATTCCTTCAACTCTTTAACTTCTTTCTGTAGTTCGTGCACCGGATTACTGGAAGAAGACGTTATTAATTGGCGCATGGCAACGAAAGCACGCATTATACCCATATTTATTTGTATTGCCGTCTTTGAGTTGAGCACGCTACTAAGCATTGCAACGCCTAACTCTGTGAATGCATAAGGATTACGCCTGACTCCCATCTTTATAGAATTGGTTATCACAATTTGTGATTTCCAAATCTCCGTTTCTTCATCCGTTAACTGAAACATAAAATCTACAGGGAACCGGTCTATATTACGCTTTACAGCCTGATTTAAAGCCCGTGTTTCAACTCCGTACATTTCCGCTAAATCACGATCAAGCATCACCTTTTGCCCTCTTATCTCGTATATCTTGCTCTGGATTAACTCTAGCTGGTTCATGACTATTCTACTTTAATATTAATGCTCTTTCCGCAATGGGGACAAGTCAAAGATGCACCGTCTTTCCTACCTACAATTTCATCTTTTGACACTAACAACTCCCATATTTCTACATCTAAAGCGTCAGCAATCTTCTCTAACGTAGTGTATGAAGGTTTTCCAGCTACAATTTGAGCAAGCCCTACAGTGCTCATACCCAACTTTTCGGCAAGCTCTTTTTGAGTATAACCTTTTTCTTTTATTACTTCTTTTATTCTCACAAGTATATTCTTTAATATTCGTAGCGCAAATATAAGTGAATAGTTTATCTATTATAGTATTTACTTTAATAATAGATGTTAAATATAAGTATTTTCTTTATTAATTTCATGGTTTATTAAAGTAAATACTATATCTTTGTAACATCAAAAAGGAAATAAAGTAATAACAACTAAAAAATAAAGATTATGAAAGCAACAATCGAAATGACAAAGGAAGCACAAGTAAGAGGTGAATATAAAGAAACTTCTTTAGACGTTCAGAAAAAGCAAGCCGATATGCTAGTAGTTGCAATTGATGATAAATACACACTTTGGTTGAACAAACCTGTAACAGTAAAAGGTAGAGGTATCAAAAGAATTGATGAAAAGACAATTGTTGCTACCGATAACGCCTTTGATAAACTGAAAGCTGAATACAATATAATGTTTGACTTATAATTAACCGGCAGGGCGAAAGCCCTGCGTAATGTCTCCATTACTATAAAAAACAAAATAGAGAAAGCAAAATAGATGAATCAGGGGCTTCGATTCCGGCACATTAGTTGACGCCAATCAACAAGAAGGGGTAGCTTTACGGCTACCCTTTATATTTTTCTACAAATAAAAAATGGCCTTTGGTTAGGCATGCCCATTATCAAGAGGGGGGACAAACGCAAGCCAAAGGCATAATCATGTGCTGCAAATGTATGAATTTAATTTGTATTTGCAAAAGATAGAAAATAAATTGCAATAAAAAATAGATTATTTTATATGTTTTGCACTCATTAAGCTGCAATATCACCTTTCAATTTAGTACAACGTAAACATTACAATATCAATCGTGCACACAAAGATATAACCCTTGCAATAATTGCAAGAGGGATCAGCCAGTACAACCACCTTTCTAGGCGTTCCATAGCATAACCAGCAGAAGCCGGCAGAAATCCGAGTGATATCGGTCATCTGCCTGTGAAATCAAATCATCTATGTAGTCTTTTTCTCTCATTTTCACCTGTTACATATATTTCTGACAAAATGGTTCTTAATATCTTCTACATAAACTTTTCCTGCAATGCTCACATAAGAAGTTCTTCGCTATCGGGAACATCTTCTGACCTACCTCGCCGGAAAGATATTGGGCTTCCTCCCCGTATGGGTCAATATTGAATGCCTGTGAGATATGCCGGCACAAGTGCCCTTTTTCGTGGTCCCATGAGTTTTGGAACTCTCCCGGGGAAGAAGTGAGAGCAATTATCATAACAGTCTCACGGTCCTCAAAATCCGAATAAGTAAGACCGGTATTGAGAGCCCCGGAAGAGAGGTTTCTGTATGCCTGTTTGAAATCTTCCCCCCTACAACCGATACGATGAAGTTCGCACAGAATCTCACTGGTCCAGTAAGTGGTTACGGCATAATACACTCTGACTCTCCAATCATATTTCGGTATGTAGAAATCCTGAACTATCATAATCAGAGCATATCATCCCATATTATAGGTGTGCCGCTTCCGATACAATCCGCATAGAAACGGGTAAAAGGGAGTCCGTCATACCCGTCAGGATCATCTATGTAATCCTTCAAGAATAATGCCAAGCGGGATTCATCTGTAATGGAACTCTTATAATAATCAGCTTTCGCCATATTGGCTACATATACGCAATCGTACCCGGCATCTTTCTCCAGTTTAATTCCGTATTTTTTCAGAAGCTCCTCCACCTCTTCTTTTTTGATCGGAACGAGCTTTTCCTTCTGCTTGGTAGCCTTGTTCTCAACTTCCATTTTAGAAACAGCCCATTCGCACATCTTCTTAGAGAAGTGCCAGCCGTATAATGACAGATAATTTTTCATTGCCGGCGGCATCTTGTCATACATATCTAGTCTTTGTCCCATAATAATTGCTTTATTAGAATAAGAGGGGATTTCTCCCCTCATACGATTAATAGAACTCACCGTTTGAGCGTCTGCGTCTGCGCTCTCCAGTATCTCCGTACATAGGGGATTCGGGGAAATAACCCGGCATACGACGCTCGTTCATGCCATCACTGTCGTAGCGTCCATTCTCACGGAATCCCATTCCACCGCCACGCATTTCACTCATGGCCTTCTCATAGCCATGGCGACAACCTTCACGATAAGCTTCTTCGATTTCGCTTTTTCCTCTCATTCCGAAGTCACGATCATATCCGTCATGCTCTTCTCTAATTGTCCACATTCCCATATTATTTACTGTTTTTAGATGTCTCCTTTGTTCCAAGCTGTTCCATCAGTCGTTTATTCATTTCCATAAGGTCCGCCATATTCTTGCTCATTTCGGACATTTGACCTTTTAATGATGCTATTTCCTGCTCCTGTCTTTGCTTTTCAGCAAATTCCGGGTTAAGAACGGTTAGCATCTTGTCGCAGCCGGCAATCACGCTTTGATGAAAATCTATGCTGTTCAGAATATCAATGCTTTTCTGTTTCATAGATGTAACTTCCGAGTTCATTGCATCACGGGAACAGGATAATACAATATTACCGTTCTGTCCAAAATCCGCAATGTCTCCTCCTGCCGGAAGATTCTGAAAAGTTGTGTTTTGGCCACTTATGTTGATTACAATATCCACAACCATTTCCGTCTGGGGAATTTGACCAATAGGAGTAGGCATAGGGTACTTGGGTTTCGGAGCCGAAACACTGACTACTGACCCTATTTCAATATAAGGATTCGCATCCTTATGAAGAATATACAACTGATTATTTGCTCTTAACGATTGAAACATAGTGATTGATTTAATAGGGCTACCGCATTACACGATAGCCCGTGTTTTTACTTGCTTTTTGCTGCTACCGCTTCCGAAGTTGAAGCCGCCGGAGTAGTCGGTCTATATCCTCCATTTACCAGATACAATTCGTTTGTATACTTGTTATAATGGATTTCGTAGATACCTGTTCCGGCTAGGTTGGCGACTGTTACAGGCTCGTTGTTGTAAGCCATCAACGGTCTTGTATCCCCATTGGTTCCAATCAATACCGGAAGAGTTGTTGCCGTTCCGGAAGGGATAGGCTGGCGAAGATTAACATAGAAACCTCCTACATAGTCCCGATTGCGGAACGCATGATTAGGGAGTTCCAATGTCACATTCTCCGTGCCGACCGTTACCGATATTGTAGGCAAGGTGTTTAAGTTAACCCGCCCAATGCTCGGAAACAGAAAGGGGAATCCTGTAAAAAAGTTAGGCCACATAGTTACCTCCTTTCTTACCGGATCAACCCCAGTAGTTATTACAACCGCATCCGCTACGTCCGTATGCTGCGTCACCGGCATAAGCACCGAAAGCAGCCGCACGGTAAGTATCCATGTTTACACCAACAATGTTAGGGTATTGAACCGGAACCGTGTTGGGTAACTTGCATTTGATTCCATCAACATCGCTTTGCAATGCTTGCAATCCGGCTGCAAGAGGAGCAATCTGTTGACCTACTGCATTCAAAATAGTAGCATTCTGATTGCGTTGGGAAATTTCAGCAGTAAGAGTTGCCTTTTCCGCAGTAAGAGATGCAATCTTGTCCTGCAATGCCTGATTCTGCATAGCATCCAACTTGGCAATGATAGCCTGTGTGTTAGCTGTTGCGCTGTCACGCAAAGAAAGCGTATTCTGGTTGGCTGTGTTGACTAATGTATTAGTCTGGTTGCACATTGCAAGCTGGCTCTCATATCCTTGTGTGGTTACAAGCTGCTTCATGTCGCAGCAACAGTTACAGATTTGAGATGTCAGAGCGTTGTTGCCCTGCATGATTGCAGTAAGGATGCTGTTGGTGTTCTGCCCCATTTGGTTACCAAGGCCACAGATTGCCTGTGATACGGAGTTAATACCGGCAAGGATTTGATCGGAAGAAGTGTTAACGGCTTGTGCCAGTGATGCAATGTCTACACCGTTTCGGTTAAGTGTCTGCATAATCATCTCTCTTCCTTCGTTCGCTCCCTGATTATTATTGCCGCCAAAGCCGAAATTGCCATTTCCGAAAATAGCTGCAATCACAATAAGCGCAATGATGTCTTGAAAACCACCATTGTTACCAAAGAAGCCACCGTTGCCATTACCGCCTCCAAGCAGACCCATCAGGTAACCGGTGTCAACTCCTCTGTTTTGCAAAGACGGAAGAATAGAAGCAAGCAGACCGTTTCCTGAAGCCGCTCCACCGTCCTGATTAAAAACGTACGTTCTTTCCATAAAGATTTATACTTTTTATTACGGTCAATATCAACCGCATCACAAAAGTATATAATAGAGACTGCGTAAATCAGCACTCATTTGCAAGTGATTTGCGAATATTTTGCAGATATATTGCAATCATTTTGTTTGTATTTTTACGGCTTTCAAAAGTGGATATAAGATAGCGTATACTGGCAGATGTCTTATGAAGTAGAGCGGCTATCTGTTCAGGATATAGACCGTATTCAGTAAGGAAGAACACTACGATAGAACGGGCATCGACAACCTCCGTCACTTTGCTTGATGAAAGGATTAATTCTGTGGAAACTTCAGTTTCTTTTCCTACAAGGTTTAGTATTTCGGCAAAAATTTCTGACTTACACATAGTAATTAATTTTTTTGTTGTATTTTTGCCCTTGCCAATCGATTTTAAATATATCAAAAGAACAAAAGCATGTATCGTAATGTTAAGGATATTAACCCCTGACACAGCGATGCATGCTTTGGTATGTTTAAAAGTTCGATTGGCGTCAACTTTAATGTGTCGGGGGGTTCTTTTTACTCTACCCCCAAAAGAGATACATTTGTTATGATAACCGGCCTTCTACTTTACCGGATAAACTTAGTGCCTAGTATCAATTAATGTATCATTTTCAGCCTCCTTTCTTTACAAACATTTTAATTATTAACACAACAGATAGTATTATAATTACACCAACAGCCCAGCCGCCCAGCTCTATTTTCATCTGTTGCCACCGGGTTAGTTGTTTCTCTACCGGATAAGGAATCTGCACGGAATCAGTCTTCATAACCGTATCTGTCTTGTTAATTGTCAGATACCGGTATTTATACCGATACTTCTCTTTGTAGACGGTATCTCCCTTTACGAATAGGAATATACTATCATGCTCATATATGCTGTCAAAACGGATGCTATCACGTGTCTTATACTCCGTTTTCACAGTCTCTACCGGAACATACTTGATGCTCCGGCAGGATGTGAGGCATATTGCGATCGTCAGCAAAATGGTGTAGAGCAGATTTCTCATAAAGCACTATCACTTGAAGACCAATCCGGACCGGACAATAAAGTATTCAGTTCTTCGCCTTCGTAGACCGGATAAGGATAGTTCGGTTCTTGCGGAGTCTCTTCTTCGTCCAGTAATTCCAGTGTTACAGGTTGGGGAAACAGCATCTCATAATGGTTAAGTTTCATAATTACCTGCGTACCGTCAACACTCTTTCTCGGAACAAGGTGTAGTTCGTCGAGTACCTCCTGCGGTATCTCGTTCAAATTCGCTGTGGGAAATGTAATGTATTTCATAAGATTTGTTTTAATTGTTTTCGGTAAATAAATCATCTGTATTGCCTTCTATTCCTACGTACTCATTCAATGTTAGTATCTCTTCGTCAGTCGAGATTTCATCAAACAGCATGAAGTCATAAAGAGCCATAGTTAGATTATCTCCATTACCAGTTCTAGCTCCTATATAAGGCGAAGAATTTACAGAAGCCAATTGACTAGTTATATTATGAGTAATTCCTTTAAGGTCTAAACCTTTTATGTTATTGTTAAATATACCATCTATATAGGTTTTATTTACATTCTGATAAGCTAAGTTACTAACTGTTGGTCCTAACTCATTAACAATATAATATCTATCTCCATCTACGCCTCTGAAATCAGCTATGAATTTATTATAACCTTCGGTATTCCAATTAATCTTCATTAATATTTGTTTCCCACTATTAGATAAAGTAGGAATAGTAATGAAGTCGTCAACACCATCTAACTGATACGAACCATCGGCATTTACACCACTTCCCTCTGCATAAGCAGAGTTGTTAATCTTACCATGATTACCGTGACCTGATATATCAGGAATGTAGCCTAGTATCTTGTAGCTAGAGTTTGGTATTCTTAGCCTGCTAGGAGATAGGATGCATTTGGGTGCATTACTACCTTTTATATAAGTAGCATCGCAAGTAAATACCATTTGTTTCTCAACAGTATGCTCAGCTCCTGCCAATTGAACGCCATTTAATCTTGGATTAGTAATAGTATATAAACCTTCAAGAAGATTACTATAAGCTACTCCTTTAGTTCTTGTAATAGTACTGCCTACTTTTACTTTATCTCCCCAAGTAAATAGTTCGTTGTTCTCGTTATAGAACTCAAAGAACACTGGATAAGGTTGTACAATATCCTCATACCTTATATACTCGTCAATCGTAATATCTATCTTTTGAGGGGATTTAGAAGTAATATTAGCCACAATATCAAATGCGTTACTTGTCCCACTTGATTTTCTTATGCTTATATTATCTAAACTAGAAGATACGACCTTACTAATTTCATCCACTGATTTCAAATTAATTGTAATAGAAATCATTTGTCCAATAGGGATATATTCCCCTTCGTAAATTCTAGTCCAAGTAGCACCGTTTACAGCATAGTATACAACATCATTGTATTCAGTATTAGTAGTAATAACTGGTCTGAACTCCACCATATCCGGATACAGCGTACCCAGCTTGTGCTTCTTTAGTTGACGCTCGATGAGGAACTCGGACAGACTATAGGGGAAGGACATTAAAAAACGAATAGCCAACTTGCTATATCTTTCTTCATTACCTAATCTACCAATCCATAGTTCATCATTATCAGTTGCTGTTCCTACATCTACGCTAATTCCGTTACTGACATATTTGGATTGATAACTGATAAATCTTTTGGTGTTTAAAGGTATCATTTTGTGACCGCCAAAACTCCAACAACTATCTTTATAATCAAAAGCAAAAGCTCCTGTAAGATATTTACTTCCTTTTAATGCTACACCTCCATCTGCGCTAGCTGCTAATCCATCTACTATCTCTCTATCAGCAACCACTGTATAATCCTTGTAAATCGGCAATCCTGTTACCTTACCGTAGTCCTCTACTCCGTCAAAGCATAGAGCACCTGCGTGGGAGGGGATTTGGGTGACGGTTATATCACAAGAAGCATTATAGACATTCTCTCCACCAAAACGTATATCTATACTTGTGGTATCATCGGGTGGAGTTATAGTATATATACCATCTTCCTTTATTGAATGAAAATCAATAGTGTTTGCTCTACTTACTCTAATCTCTACTGACAAGCCATAACTCTTATATAAATCTGTTATTCCTTTAAAGTCAGCCGAATAAGTACCATTGATAGAATTATAACAAACAATACGAGCGTATTTATTCCCTTGTGTAACATTAATCTTCCAGTTAGGATAATTATACTTACCTATACCACTATCTCCGTCTTTAGCAAAGTTAAATAGCGACATATCGAAGCCATTTTTAGAGAAGTCTTTCAGATACCAATCTGAATCCGGAGTATCGTTAGATAAGCCCTGTTTCTGCACATCATACCACACGGTAGGCTCAACGCATCTATCCAAGTTATAGTAAGCTATAACCTGATTGATTTGGTCGGTTGTCAGTACCTTGTTGGCTATTACTGTCCAGTACCAAGCGACAGAGGAAAAATCACCCGTATTGTTACTGTTATTATATGAATATCCTTGAACGCTAAAATTACCATTAATTATAGTGTCTCTGTTGTCACCATTAGATGTATAATCATTCTTATCACCCAATATATTATTTATAACTGACAAACTTCTTAAATCAGAAGAAGTATATCCATATATTCCAGTCTTGCCATAGTTGTTTACAATATTACGGAAATAACCATTGATACTTCCTCTTATGTAATTAGTAAAAGACACATTATTAGTTGTATCTTTAACCTGATGAACCATGCTAACGACAGTTATCTCGTCAGTAATTCCCATCTCCTGAACCGTCTTGGTGGAAGTAATCAGGTCGTTAACTCCGTCCGTGACGAATGCGCCTTGATAAGAAGGGATTTGCTCGATGGTTACTCCAATATTTATATTAGAAGAATAAAATCCTCCCCTACTACCTGTTCCACCTTCAACAGTATTATATGACTTAGGTAATTCTAATACTTTATCTAAAGGTGAAGGTTCAATTCTCAAAAATGCTTCTGTTCCATCCTCTTTACGATAGTAATAAACAATATTACCTTCTGTAAAATTTGAAATCTTAACTTTAAAAGATGGAATATCTTTATTAATAGAATTAAAAAGATACTGAACATTAAGTATAGTATTTATACATTTTATCTTACTACCATCGTTGGAAATTTCGGCAGTACTAGCATCTATTCTATCCCATGAAGTAAAATCTTCCTCGTACTTCCCATACCCACTGTTCAGCTTGTACGCTGCGTTGCTAATGATGAACGGGTTGTCGGGGTCTACCAAGTTCTTAACAACAGCCCGGTCCGGATCGTCGTTGCTCTTACCGTAGCAGATGCAGACAGCTTTCAAGGAGGCAAGTACTTCCGGGTCGATGTACGGACGGTCGGAACCGGAAGCTGCTCCCGGAACTCCCAGCCTGATAGCATTGATACGAATAGGGTCAAGCCCTATCCGGTCAAGCCTAATCGGATTTAATCCTATTGCTCCCATTATTCTTCAGATTCAAAGTATTGAGCCTTTACCGGCTCCGTTTCACATTCAATCTTGATGTATTGTCCGGGTATAAGACCTACAACGGGACGGGCGAAATTCATCGTAGTGAAGTTTCTAGTCTCTACAACGGAGTATTTTTCTCCATCATAGCTTATATATACAGCCAGTTTCCCTGATTTTACAAGCTCTAGCTGAAGCCCAATAGTTTCTGAATTTACTTGTATGGGATCGCTTAGGTAACGTTTTTCTGCGATCTGGCTGAATGTGATATTTGTTGATTTCATGATTGTTCCTCCTATTTTTTTGCTGTTATTACTGTATTGCGTAAGAAATTGGGATACTCTGCCCGTACATCAAAGCAGGGACATGCCTTGATGTATTCTGCCGGTTCTATTTCTCCGCTACCGTCCAGATCGGGCGAAGTATCACGATGTCCGAGCAGTTCGATGATGGGATACTCCTTGCAAAGCTTCTCAATCAGTTGGCGTAAACTAGCCCTTTGAGCCGGAGTGCGGGTATCTGCCGGTTTACCGTTTGCGTCCAATCCACCAACATAACAAATACCGATCGAATGCTTGTTATACGATTTACCGGAAAAGCCTTTCGTGTTACAATGTGCTCCATCAACGGTGAGCGGTCTACCTTCTTCAATCATGCCGTCCAAGCCGATCACGTAGTTATAACCAATTTGATTAAAGCCACGTGCCCGGTGCATCCGGTCAATATCCTTTGCTCGCAAGTCCTGTCCGGCACGTGTGGCCGAGCAATGAATGATGATTGAGTCTATATCTTCTCTCTTCATATTCTTTCCCTTTATAATATCAATGTTAATACTCCCAACGCCAGCCCCACACAATCACAGATAATGTCCTTAATTGAAAACTCTGTTTTCTTGCAATACTTGTCGTATACCTCCTTCAAGATGAAGATTACAACGGTTATAATGATTGCCGGCCATAGCGGCATATATTTCGATAACCACATTACCAAGTTCTGGCACACTATAATGTGAGCCATACCGTCTATGCCGATCTTGGATAGAAGCTTGCTGGTTAATGAGCTGATTTTATTTATGTAATTCATCACCCTTTACTTCTTTATTATTGTTGTTAAGTCTATCAACCAAACTATTAAACTTTCCATTAACATAAATCCCAATCCCAAATATACTACCAGCATATATCAGACATTGAGCAAAAAACCACAATACACTGTCATGAATCTGCCCTAACGGTTCTACAACAAAGCCTGCAACGGATAATCCGACACCTGCAAACAACATTCCCACTGCGGTCCATACCTGTATATCTTCTTTTGTATTCTTTTTCATACTACAAGAATTTTATCCATGCGAAATATCTACTGTTCTCCAGATAGTTGCTATCCGTTTCTGCCAACCGGGCTTCTCTTTCGAATGATACCATACGATAGGCATCATGGGAAGAGAAGCATCCGACTATCACACGAATACACCACTCTACAACGTACCATAGGTAAAAGACAACAGAAGAAAGGAGCAGCCACCATGCGGAGAATCCAAATATCAACATTCCCGCCCAAATAATAAGGCCGGAAGCGATCGTTAGTTCTGTCCATTGCCGGGCGTGGACGCATTCGTGGTTAATAGTAGACTGGCGGGCCAATGCT
The DNA here is from genome assembly GCF_024788145.1 of Bacteroides sp. BFG-606. Lineage (NCBI taxonomy): Bacteria > Pseudomonadati > Bacteroidota > Bacteroidia > Bacteroidales > Bacteroidaceae > Bacteroides > Bacteroides sp. BFG-606. The sequence goes on from NZ_JANUIL010000001.1 coordinate 3,038,617, forward strand.
TCAGTCCATTTTGTGAACACCCATGCGAACAGCGTAATTGTAGAATAGCCGGGAAACAGCAGATGTTTCGCAATCCAGCTCTCGTAAAATACCTTTTTCATATTATTCGTTTTTAAGTTATACTTATGCATCTTGTCTTATATAAATCGGCAATTCTATGCCGGCTGATGGGCTCTTTATCCGTATATAGGTTTCACGCATCTTGCCGGTGGTGTTCGGCTGTATTCCATAATCCAGACTCCAATTAACGTCACCTACGTTACCAAAATCTGTGATATTGAGCCAATCATCATCAACTGTTGCCTCCAGATCGGTAAGAGGAGAAGTCAGCAATACTCCTTCTACCTGGTCATAGCTGTCATATGTGAAAGCTAGCCATGTACTAGCCTGAATGTAATTATCACCGGCAGAAACTTGTGATAAAAACAATGTTCCGACAGTCAATCCTTCAAACTGTATAATCAAATCCCCGGTACGGCCTGTTTCGCCTGAATTTGCCTTCAGCATCAAAAGTACCTTACGTCCTCCCTCTGCCGGGTTCGGTGATTCAAAATCCCTTAAAAATAGCCCATTCTGGAGCTGTTAATGTATACGAATCTATTCCATTGGTAAACAAATACCATTCTTGTACCTGATAACTGCCTCCCCATGCCAAAACATCAAAATGAACATCTAGGGAAGGAATAAGATAAGCAAATTGATCTCCCGTTTCGTTGTTACATCCGATATAGAATGACGCACTTATTGAAGAATCGGATTCACTAGTCAAAGTACATTCCAAGAATTTAGGATCACCAGAGATACCTCCGATATAATGCACTTGAAGCTCCTTAGTCGTATTATCATACGTAATCTCATTTAACCAATCCGGCAAATCTGCGTATACTACCACAAGGTCGGAGCAATCCGTATCTATTTGATAGTACACCACATCAGTTCCTCCGTGATCGTTGTAATAGTAAGGCTCCGTTTTTACGTATGTGCCAACGGCAACTCCTGCCTGGTTGATGGTTATTTCCACACGAATCCCACCATCGGAAGTCTGAACGAACACCTTACCTGTTCTGGTGCTGCCTCCTGCATTGGATTGTGCTGATATGTTCAATACCCAGTCGTTATCATCTACAGAAATGGAAGCCCATTCACTTCCCTCTACGGAACCCCACTCCAAGTCGGTTACGTCTAAATTTGAATTAAAACCAATAGATACAGACGTACCTTCTTGGGCTAACGCCACTACATTTGTATCCGCATAGAGATAATTACCTTCGGCTGTCTGGGTGACAACACAGTTAGCTCCTTCTCCGCCTTCTACCACTGTTACGAAACCTATATCATCCTCTCTGGATGTACTTGCGGTATTCGGGGAGACTGTTACCGTTATATCAAATTTTCCGGCTCCTCCGCTTTCCTGAGACAAAGTAACCCAGCTTGGATGATAATCATTTTGCCAGTCTGTATTGGCGGATACGTGGATAGTGTAGTTTCCACCTTGACGGATGACAGATAAGGTGTCTTGGTCGATGGAGACGGAAGGAGTTGCTATCCCTTCTTGATTTATCACCAAATTAGCCTCCACTTCTGTTTCTGTAAAAAATCGGACTTTAGCTATTCTTTGTTCTTTTGTTGTATTTTCTGCTACATTAAATGTAATAGATTCATTGCCTACTCCCTGCGTATTATCATCCGAGCTTACAAATTCCTCCCCTTCTATAATATTAAAAAACCATCTTGTATTAGATTTAATATTAATAATATGTGATGAAGGTTCATATGTTGATTGAATATTGCTTGGAGAAATAACGACATATTCTCCCTTGTCTTTTTGGAAATAAACTATCATATCAACCATCAGACCACCAACACGTTCGGCTGTATTAGCTCCATCTTTAATTTCGTCTCTGATTTGCTTTGCCCTATCTAATAATCCTTCTGCTTCCATATCATTCTCCAATTATGCGAAACACCGTTCTATTTGCCTTTAATTTCCCTCCACCCTTATACAAAGGAAAATCATTTTTACAATCATTCAAATACTGTACACACTCTTTTAAATATCTGTCTGCAATACTGAATGTGTCATTGTAAGCCATCACTTTCTCTTTTATGTCTGGACGGGATGAATATTCGGATTCTTTATTTACGAATCCAAAACGACTGACATTTCCATCTCCATTTTTTACAATACGAGCATAGGTATAATAAGCTAACGCAGTTTTAAGGCCTATAAAAGACCGCTTGATACCGCACTCGCTATCATATTCCCCGCCATTAAGAAGGATATCGTATTTTTCAGGATGTTCCTTTAATTCAAGAAACAATGCATCTCCTAATGCACTCTTGATGTCAATATTTTCAGATTCACGAATGTATGTCTCTATTTTAGAATCATCTAAGTGAATAGACATATCACGGGAAAGTTTAGATACCTCCTCCGTTGTTATTAGATACTGTTGCATTTCTCACATATTTAAGAGGTTCAACACTGTAATCATTTGAAGGATTAGCCACTTCATACCAACCGTCAAAAATCTTTTGAAAAGCACGCTCAATCATGCGTTGTTGTTTTGATACGATGGAGTTATAATATTCAAAAGCATCTTCCAAAATATCACCAGAAAAACCTACTTTACCGATACGGATGCAGTACCAAGGTTCCTGACCATACGCTGAATATATTCTTTCTACTACACTTGCATCCGTAACGGAAAACTCTTTATCGTAATTCTTCGATGACAGATCGACAAACTCCGGTTTTTCTTCATCGCTATTTAAGGTCACTTCGAGCAGCTTTCCGGCATTAGTATCTCCCTGTAACTGAATGATTGTGTCGGAAAATCCTGTATCTTCATTTTCATCTTCTATAGGATTACCATTATCATCCAATTTGATAGCAGAAGTCCCTTTTTTTGTGATAATCATACCAGACGCAAAGAAATTGCAACGAACATTCCTGAATTTTACGTTAGCCAATCCTTCATCGGTACTCATTTCTGTTACAACTCTATCGGCACGTGAACGAGGATAAACATTTTTTCCGCCTCCGGACAACCATAGAATCTGTCCTTTATAATACTCAATACCGCCAGCAGCTTCTATTTGAGCTAAAACCACCTCTTTTCGAGGATTGAACACATCTATAAAATCAATATTTTCTTTTTTTACTTGAAGAGGTTTACCGGCACGTGTCTTTTTGCCGCTCCAATCCGGATGAACTGCTATCTTTGCAACATACCCGTTAGAATCTTCTTCCAAAAGCCTGCAATTTTCAAAAGGGACATAATTCAATTCACATATTTCTCCAAATATGTTATAATTAACATGTAATGACATTCCGTCAAAATCTCCTACGTCAGGGCATACAAGAGCGTGAATATCATCTACGGTATCTCCTTTTCTATTTACGACATATTCAGAAAAACGAATGTCTTTAAATCCGTTACCTTCGATAAAATTGGCATATCGCTCTGCACATTCGCTTCCGGTAGAGCTTGCAGCAATGATATTGCGGAGAGTTTGAGGGTAAAGGTTGTCATCTCCAAACCCTTGTATTCCAAACTGACGCAAGTAAGATACATCTACTCGGTTACTGCTTTTCTTTTTAAGGTCCTTTACCCTCATAATGGATTATTTTTCTTCTGTTTTCTCTGACTTTTCAATATTCTCCTCTTTCTTTTCCTGCTGTTTATCCAGCTTTTCAGCGTCTTTTCTTTTTGCAATTATGTCTTTCGCCTTTGAAAGATGATTGTTCAATTGTTTTTCGGTGATTTTTCGTCCACCAAGCTCATAATTTGCAAGTTCGGCCATCAATGATTCTTCTGAAACTCCACTATCAAATGCTTCAACAATAATTGCTATAAGTTCATCGCTAATAGATTCTCGTTTCAGTACCCGTTTTCTTACTTTATTCTCCCAGTCTGCAGGATAGCCAGCAAAAAACATGATACCTTTTGGATTATCCGACAAATAGTTTTCTGCAACTTCATCGGTAATGTTCTCATTGGTATACATTTCCCCACTTCCAAACTCTTTCTGTAGGACAACACCATTTTTCAATATGTAATTTGATTTTTCTTTCATTTTACCTGTTTTTTTTAGATGTATATACATTTCAATCACAGCATCATGGTAACAGTCATTACAAGATGTTTTAACGAAATTCCTTCCGAAAACGTCTCTGTACATCAATTCAATGTCAAGTTTGTCGGAAGAAGAGAGAACATCACGTTCTCTCAACTCTTCCAACTTACCAACCACTTTTAATAATTCCATGATTTACCCTCCTACAACAGATGTAAGGGCATCTACAGCCGCTTTAGTTGTTTCGTAACTTGTTTTATACAGGAACAAAGCTGATTTAGGAACTTTTGTCTCGGTAAGGCTGACAGACCAACCACCATCTGTATCTTCCGAGTATTTATCACTGCTAATTTCTGCAGCTTTTAGGCCTTGATAATAGCCATATACTTGGAATGCAGAATCTCCCGGATTAGTTTCCTTTTGAATGCCTTTAGATTTATTTTCCAAAACAACGACAAACTCCCCATTTGCTAATCCGTCAATAATATCCCCACATACGTCAGGATCATTAGCCAAAACGACCATATTAACGGTGTTCGTAAATGTATTACGATATGTCCCTGTTGCCAATGCTACATTTGTTCCTGTAAAAGGAGTACCGCCATAAACAACAACTTTATATGCTTTTTTTCCGGATTTCATCGCCAACGTTTCAATTACATTCTTTCGAGTTGAATTGAAAGTTGTTGCGGAAAAGTCAACATCAGCCCGATTAGCAATAACGCCTTCCTGTTCTATTCCCGGAACAATAGGATCATCGCACGACGGTGCGATGTCCTTTTTGATTAAATTGTCACAAACTCCTGCCATAAATATCTCCTTTCTTAATAAGCAAGTTGGAACAAATTGTCTTCTCCAATAAGACAGCCAAGACGTCCAGCTGAATAAGCCTTGGTTACTCTTTCGTCCTGATTGAACCAAACTTCCAAATCAGAAATAATTTGATTTGCAGGAGAACCAACAAACAGTTGTTTCGGAGAACCGTATACAGCACGATGGGGAAGATTTAATTTAGTCCCATTGTTTTGGTACTTTTGAATAAAGCGGTCCCAAATGGAAACTCTATATACCATAACTCCATTATACTCTGTAACGTCCAAACCTTTAAAGATTTGTTCCCAAGTCAGAATCTCTTTGTATTCACGTTTCAAGTCTTTGGTAAGAGCATCCCCCAAAGACTTAGTACAATAAATGGCGGCACCATCCATAGCAGCAATACGAGGATCAGCGTTTTCAAGCAATGAGTCAAAGATTCCGATTGCAACATTGGCCGTTTTAATCCCGCTCAACTGCGCAGCAGTAGAAGCTTCACTGTTGGCTTCAATATTCACTCTTTGACCAGTATTGGCCGCACCGATGGCAAATAATTGTTTCCAGAAACCATTGCACGGTTTGAATAGTTCAACATCTATGCCATCTGTAATTTGTCCTGTTGACACGTTTTGAGCTTCTTTATCGCCAAACCAAATAAAACGCCAAAACATGCGCTTAATTGCAAGATCAAGAGCCGGATAAATGATAACGTCCATTATTTCCGTGCTTGTCAAATCACCAATATCTGTACCGGTCTTTAGCGCATATTCAGCAATAGTGTTCATAAAATCTTCATAACACCATTTCAAAGGAACTGACCATTGTCCAATATCCCATGTCTTTTCCGCTGCCTGTACAGTAACATCTTTATAAGTAGGATTACAGGGAGCACCAGCCCAGCCTACATCTTCCATTTCTCCAGTCCATCCAAGTTTTTGCCCGTTCTGTACATTTTGAACAAACGTAAAGAACTGCTCCAAGGATTCATCAACAAAGTTTGTCAACACTAATAGATCACGCAAGCTCTTTACCGCTCCGTTATCCTTCGTCAAGTTTTTTACTGAATCTAAAATATTCATACCTTACACCTTTTTTGAGTATCTTTTTTTGTTTTTCTCTATCGCTTCTTCCAACTTCCGCTCAACCAAGCTCACCGGTTTTGTTTCTTCACCTTTCTTTGCCTGTGGAGTATATGACCGGCCTGCAGGAACATAAGAGCCAGTAGCCTTTTTTAACCAAGCTTCTCCGCCTGCTTTTTCTACAGCTGCAATGATACGAGCATCTGTTTCACTCTTTGCGCTTGATTTCAGAGAAGCGTTCTCTGCTTCTAGTTCTGCGATACGGTCCTTCAAGGCTTGTGTATCTTCTTCGTTGGAAGAAGGATCCTTAATCTCCGTAATAACTCCATCAACCACGATAACCGTGCGCCCGTCTTCTAATACAAATTCACCGTCAGGAGAAGCAGGATCACCAACTTGAATTTCTCCCTCTTCACGTTCTACAGTCAACTCATCACCGGTTGATGTAGTAATTACCATTCCGACAGCTTCAGGAGTTTCCTTTACTACTCCCAAAGCAACACCAAGCATGTGAAATGCCTGTGCAACTGTCACTTTCTTTTCTTCTTTTGCCATACTTTCAATATTAAGATTACTATTAAGCTCTGGTTTGGATGCAGATGCAGAAGCAGCCGGAACAATAGAAGATACAAATCCCAACTCAATAGCTTTCTCTGCATCGAACCAGCTATCTGTTGCCATCTGCGCCTCTAATACTTCTCTTGATTGTCCTGTGCGATCTACATAGAGATTAAGCATCTTTTCTTTTTCTGCTTCCAGATCGCTCTTCAATTCCTCCAATTTAGCCAAGGTTATATCCCCAACTCTTGCACCGGACGGATAATAAGGAGAATGAATCAACAACTCGGCATGTTGATATGCGCTTCTCCGTTCAAGTGGTGCAGCAAGTAAAATTACTGTAGCCATAGATGCAGCATTTCCTACAACCTTACATGATATTTCCTTTCCAGAAGCACGTAAAGCGTCATAAATAGCATAAGCTTCTGTACAGTCTCCACCGCAAGAATGAAGCTCAATATCTATTCTATTATCGTCGTTGGGAATCCAGTCTATAAAGCCCTGTATATCAGGAAAAGAAATTGAATCGTTACCTGTTAGCCAATATTTTACTTTATCAGCATCAGCAGCAATGTCTTTGTTGATGTATAATTTAGCCATATATCTGTAATTGTTTGTAACAAAGTTACTAAACCAGATACGGCTATAAGAATGTAGGGCTAAAATTGCACTGAAGTAATCGTTTCAGTAAAAAAATAAGGTGAGCAAACGCCCACCCTTAAACTATAAATCAACGTTAGAGGAAAGTTTCTCAATAACGTTATAAACCATCCTTTCCGAAATATTATATTGATCGGAAAGATATTGCATTATGTAAGTCTTTTTATGCCCTTCTTTAATCATCAGAGTGTACTCCTTGTATAGATCCAGATATTTAATATCGGAAACATTCAAGGATTTATCACACATCACTTTTAAAGCCAATGCATTCATTGATAATAGTTCGTATGCTGTCATAAGCTCCCTAAATTTTCAAGTACTTCAACCCGTTTTCCAACTGTGTTTATCTCGGTAACAGAAACCACCGGATTAGGCATCATCTGGACTCCTTTTGCAACTGCCCTAGCAAGCATATCCTCTCCCATGGTCTGGTTACTTGATGCAGTGATGTTTATTGGCACTCCTCCACCCATTTGGTTAAATGAGGAAAGAATCGGAGCAAATAATTCTGTAGCTCTCGCTGTCATTACCGATTCTCCGTTACTTAGTTGTGCCGGTATGCTATCACTCGTTCCAGTTCCCGGTCCGGTAACTAAACCTCCGGTTGCAAACTTGGCGGATTTCACAGTTTTAATAGCGGTTGCAATATTGGCAAGGATAGTAGCGACAGTTGTTGCAATAGCTGCAATATTACCGGGGAAAGGCACTGATTGCGCCTGTGCAACACCTGCAGCAATAGCCTTTCCTGTGTTTACTGCTATTTCACCCAAAGCCAATATCTTAGAGAATTTAGCCAGCCCTTCATTACTTTCTCCTAATTGTTCAGTCAGAGATATAAGTCCTCCGGTAATTTGAGCGACTGCATCATATTTAGCCTGTTCTATAGCAATCTCTTTATCTGTTAATTCTTGCTTTGCATCAATGTATGCATTTTCAGCCTCTAATTTACGCAGATTAAATGCCTCTATACTTTCACCTTCCATTTGTTGAATGGCATCTAATTCGGCTTTCCTTTGCTCAACTTTAACACGGAGAATTTCTTCTTCATTTCCATGCAGTGCAGCTATCTCCGCTTCAAAGCGAAGCTTTATTGCATCCTGTTCCTGTTTAGCAATATTGGCGTTTCGGGTATTAACCAACTCTTCCAACTGCTTGTCATACTTTGCACGTATGGCAATCTTCATCTGCTCGGTAAGTTCGGTATTAGAAAGCTCCAACTCTTGCTGTGCCAGGAGTTGATTCATTTTTAATTGATATTCCTGCTCGCTTCCGGCTTTTACAGATTCTAATTGTAAAGAGATAAGTTTTTGGCGGTTCTCAATCTCCTTTGTTATCTGTTCATCTGATAACTTCTGCAATTCTATTTCACGTTCTTTCTCTTTAGCCTTAATTGTTGCAAGTATTGCGTCTCTAGCTTTAGCTGTAAGATTCTGCTCCTCTTTAAGTTTCTTCTTTAAATCTTCAATTTCACGGGAATATGAGAGATTTATTTGCTGGCGTTGCTTATCTGCTCCATCTTTGACCAAAGCCAACATAGCATCTTCTGCCTGCCGGATAGCTTCAGTTTCTTTGTCTTTTCTCTCCTTTACAATACGAGTGTATTCTTCTGCTTGTTTTTTGGCTTCTTCGGCAGCGGCTTTGTCTTTAGCAGCAATTTCAGCTTTAATCGTATTTTCTTGCTCAAGTAATTCCCTTGTTTTATCAAATTGTTCCTTTCTTGCCTTATATACTTCAGCTTCCAACTTCGCCAACTCATCATTTACTTTTTTATTATTCTGCGCCCACTGGGATTCAATCTGCAAAGCTCTTAATTTACGTTCAGCTAATGCGACATTTCTATCTGCTTGTTCTTGTTCTAATTTATTAGCTTTCCTGACAAATTCCAAACGTTCTTTATCTGAATAATTCTCTTTATCTTTTGCCATAGTGCGAAGCTTAGAAACTTCCAATGCGTCTTTTGCATTTTTAATCTCATCTTTTCTAGCTTGCTGATCTATTGCAATCTTTTCTTTTGCAAGATCTATTGCTTCCTTATTAGAATCATTCAATTGCTTATATAATTTTCCAACAAAAGGTAATTTTTCAAGTTGTGAACTAATCCAATTGTCTAGTTTTATACCTGCTTCTACAACAGACAAGATTGCTCCTGCAACAAACTGAATAACACTCAAAAGCCCATCCAAAGCCCTCTTTAACGGAGCGATGATAATATTCCATCTATTAGATGCTTCCTCGCTTGAATTAATTGCCTTTGCGACCGCCATAACAGCCAAAGCTATAGCAGATAAGATTGCTACAATAGGATTAGCCAACAGAACAAGCAACTGCTTAGAAAAGGCTTTAACAGCTACTGTTCCAGCATTAAATGCACCTTTCAACCCTCCGGCTCCTTCTTGCATTTGCATTAGTTGTCCAATAAATGGTACATTGGAAGATACTGCATTTTTGATCGCATCCTCATAGCTTCCAACACTTCTATAAAATCTTTGTGTTTCTTCTTCAGCTCCTTTTAAAGAATCTGTAATATTATTTATACTATTCTTTAATTCTTGACCTTTGGCGGCATTCCTTTCCGCTTCTGAAAGACTATCGTACTCGGCTGTGAGGTTAGATAGTTGAGCACGAAGTTGTTTCAGGCTTCCTTCTTGTTCCTGCTCAATCTTTCGGTTATTCTGTATCTCTTTATTGAGGACACGGATAGCCTCGGTGTATTCTTGTGATGCAATCTTGGTTTCGGTTAGTTTGATATTGTAAGCATCACGACTGATTCTCCCTTTTTCTACGTCTTCCTTTAATGTTTTCTCAACCTGCTTTAAGACATCAAGTTGTTTCCGATATTCTGCAATCTTTCGGATCGCATCGTCATATCGAACTTTTATCTCTAATACTTTTTCTACCGCATTTTCTGCCATAGTTATTACAATTTTAAAAGTTTACACTCGCATATATCATTCTCTTTGGTCGTTATCTCTATGATAGCCAGATAACAACCATATTGAGCCAAATAAACCGGTATATCCATCTCTAAGTCTCGCAACTCGATACTGTTAAGACGGATATACTCGGTCACTACCTTTGCATTATTGATTAGTCCTTTGTACGTCTGATAGTTATTTGCAATTAAGGTAGTCCATTCTAGCCCCTTGAATATTCCCTTCGTGCCATCAAGCAATAATATCCGGGGATTTGTTTTATTGTATTCCAGCTCTCCTTCCTCGTTATAAGAATACAGAGGAATATAAGCAACTCCTCCTTTTGTACTGCAGGCGGAGAAAGGCAAAGTGATGGCATCACGTTCGTACTCAATCGTAGCATCATCAACCTGGATATTTCCGTCATAGTTTCCCATGACATTATCATCTTCTTTATACCGGAACCAATTGTTTTGAGCTATGTTATCAAGGGTGTACTGTAAGTTTCTAGGTGTTACGCTATTATAAGCCATTATCACACGATTCGTCCAGTCTACAGCTTTAGATTTGTTTGCAGACAGATTATCAAAGGGAATAAACTTGATCCCGTTTTCTCCATCCGGTAAGGCAAACAGACCGACCATTGAAGCAACAGCTTTAATAAAGTCTATTTGCTTGATGTCCGGAAGATTGGGAACTAGGGGAAATTTTTCACCAAAAGATATTTCATTACGATCGTACACCGTTAAAGACAATATGCTACTACTTGCTCCTGTAGCAATGGCTTTTATAGTAAAGTGCATAAATTCGTCAGATTCAATAGATACTAGATCATCAAAACTGAAAAGCAATCTAACATTAGGAGCCTCAATATATGCAGCATAGTTTTTTCTTTCTATAGTAGATACGCTAGTTATATTACCAGAAGAATCAGACTGTGACACTCTCAAATTCAAATACTGGTTATTTAAGTCCATCCCAGAATTGTATTGAACTAACATTTCAATAGTTCCTTTAACTTTCAATGTGATAGGATATTTGGGATACAATCTATCTCCATAAGGACCACCAACACTTGCATACTGTTGGGTACTATCTCCTATATAGTTTAACTTTAGATAAGAAAAAGTACTTTCTACTATCACATATCCAACCATTTGCAAAGAAGATGGGAAAGCATCGTTTATCTTTTGTGAATCATTCCTCGTTAGAAGAGGAACAATCATTTTATCTATAAAAGTCTTTTTATCAGAAGGGAAATTAAACGTTACTCCGCTTTCTTCTTGAATCTTTTCTAGGATCCATTTGACAGTAATTACCGGATGATACCACACATTTGAATCACCGGAATTAAATCCGTAATTAATCAAGGGAAATTGCGCAGAATTACTCCCTTTATTGTTCCATACTACCCAATCTGTTCCCTCTTCTGTACCATATTCCAAATCTGTCAATTTCTTATCACTACTTACTATTTCCGCAAAATTAGTTACATTTCCCCAAGACAAAGCGGTTTCGATATATTCAGACACAGATAACAAAACAACATTCGCATCTTTCACAATTATTATTCCATTTCGTAAAACATTCCCTACATGTTTAAGATATGGGAATTTAGTAGTTGAACTGGGAAGATGTGAACACTCAATCAAAGCCAGATTCTTTGCCGTTTTAGGAAGTTTTATCGTATAACTGTTATTGCTCACAATCTTACTAATATCAGTGAGCAGATTGCTTTTATAGTTCAGGCTAATATCAGTATCTCCGACATCTACCTTATCACCATTAATATATAATTCGTCTCTTGTCATAGCATCTGTGTAATAGTTTCCGGCATAGTTATTTGAATTTCAAAGTCTTGAAGGTCTGCTCCATTATCTGTGAATGAGCCAGCTACAATATTAACCGGTATCCAGTTTTCATCAATATACATATCGACAATAGGAGAAGAATGGATAGAAGATAACATATTGAATGTTTCTCGTTCTACAAGTGTAGCACAAGCCTTTCGTGTCGTTTGATATGTTTTGCCTTGATAACGGCTCATTCCATTGTAAACGTATTTTATATCGCTGTAATCAACGTTTAATTGCTCTCCTTCATTGGAAGACTGTCCGGTCAAATCCCCCTCCTGAAAAAGCCAATACTGGAGGAATCCGTGACGATCCAGCCAACGCAAATATATTCCCTTAGTGCAATCATTGAATAGAACCTTGATAAGCACAGCATCATCAGGAAGAGGTTTAAACGTCCGATCGAAAGTATATTGAAATGTGCTGGGAGCCTCTGGGGTATTAAGCATCTTAATCATGCCGAACTCTTTTGCATCCTCGAATAATTCGGAGAAATCTTTGTGTAATAACCCGGATTTTTCAACTTCAACAGGGGTGTATTCTTCCGCATCATATCTTACATTTATTTCCCCATTGCTATAAATGGAAATAGTAGAAGGTAAGTTTCTGAACATAGTAACTGTCCTTGAAGGATTAAACACTTCCCCTATATTCATAGCCCCCCAAATCACATTTATATAAAATTCAAATGTCGGACCATCAACATCAATTTGAACATGAATGTTTTTTGAATTAGGTATAGTTGCATAATCGAATCTAAGTAGTGTTCTTAGATATTCTGAAATGTCGATAGATACCTTACCAGATATAGGTTCCCTCATATCTGAATAGTCTCCAACATAAAATATAACAGAACCCGTTAAATTATCTATCGTTATAATCTGCGGATTAAAAGCAAAACAAGTTTCATCCGGATATGTTATCGTATGTCCATTAAACTCCTCTGTTCTCATTGCTATTTAAATTTATATGTTCAATATCTCTTTCGAATATGCCGAAAACTTTCTCCATGACAGCCTGAATTGTGCGTTCTATTTCTTTTGAGTAAATATCATCTCTACCTCCGTCTCTATAAAGCTGCGTCCCCTCTCTTGCGATCTTTCTCGCTGTAAGATAAGCTACTGATTTGGGATTTTTAAATATTAATCCTTTAGCTACTATCCAATCATAAATTGTTTCATAAAATCTTTTGGGGACTCTACCTGACCTTCTTCCTGTTTCTAGTGTGCCGAATGCTTTTCTTCCCCAAAGAATACCACTGTTTTCTGTTATTTCAACCCGTAAGCTGGCAATAGTTTTTCCGCTAGCTTTTTGCCTCGCTCTTATATGATTATCGATTATCCTTTGGCAGAGATCAGTTAATTCAAACTTTAAAACCCCTAATACTTCATCCTTTCCTTCCATATATGATTTCTTTTATGTCTTTCCCATAACATAACCCAATCCCGTTAATTTCTTTGGGAGTCAATTCTATCACAACTCCAGTAACATTAACATCTAGCTTATCATACACGACAGAGTAATAAATGTCTCCTTCTATATACTCGAATAGACGGCTTTCATTTGCACGAAGAATAAATTCTCTTGCAAGATTCTTACATTTCTCTACAATGAGGTCATTATCTTCACCGTCAAAATCAAAATCAGTTTTATCTAAAAAGGCAATCAACATATTAGGATAATCCTTTAACTGATTTTTCCCCATGTTAAAGCGTCCAGAAACAGGAAGTACATTTACCACTGCCGGAAAAGGAAGCTTATCTAATCTCAAATTGGCGGTTTGCCAATTATCAAAAACATAGGTCAACCCCTCCATCTTATCAACTACGCTTTTTATCTTTTGCTCTACTGTTGTCATAATAATATCATTTTGTTATATCTGCTCAGTGAACAATTCTCATTTTCTTTTTAAAAATGTATCACTTTGACAGTTTGTTATTTCTTGCATACACTTCCTGTAATCTTCTCTGAAACTTTGCTTTTTCAGAATCAATATCCAGACATTTGTAGATACGAATCCACGGCACCTTTTCAACATCTTCATGATTGGCAATCCCCATTCTTAATGCGTAATGGTCTATCATTCCAAACATTCCAAATGAAAGTTTCTCAACTCCGGCCTGCTTTTCTTCCTTTGTAGGTTTTACGCTTGTGGAAGAAAAGAGTTTATTTATCCGATCTACCTCCGTTATCACCCACATGGAGAATCCCAATATGGTTTCCGCTTTTGCAGATAATATTTCCTTTTCTTCCATACAAAGAAGCGTCTTACAAGGAATCAACGCAACATCTTTAGAATCTGCCATAGACTGAAGCATTATCAGCTGTCCCATGGTTATATCATTCAAATCGGAAGGAGTGCGTTTATTCCCGATAAATTCCGGCTTCGGAAGTTTCTCAATCTGCTTTCTCAATCCTTCCTGATCTCGGCAAACATCACTCTTTATCAAAAATTCTTTTATTGTCATATCTGTCCTAATTTTGCTTTTGGTCTACGTATTATAGGTTTTTCCGCTAACTTATTTAATGCAACATAACGGACCGCATCGAGCGCATGATTAAACTTGTCTATCGGTTCATTCGTAATTTCTCCAGTCATTTTGTTTTCTTTCCATTTGTAATTTCTCAACTCTCGAATAAGGTTTAAACTCCTTGTTGTTACACACATTTCATACCTCTGTAAGATCTGAATACCAGTTCTAATTGAGTCTGGACCTTTTAAAGAAGGCTCAATACGTGTAATCCCATAATTAAATATTTCTTGTATAGACTTCTGTTCTGCAGAATCTGCAACTACGTCACAAGTTTTATCCCGGAGCCTATTGGCTATCTTATCATTGGTAAGCCCCCTTTCATAACACTGTTCATCAAGCCATAACTTACCATCATTCAGATACACGTCAACAATGGATGTAGGATCATTAGTAAAGCCAAAATCCAATCCTCTACCAATCAATCTCGCTCCGGTCGGTACTTCTTCAACTTGCTTCCACCTAGAATAGATGATACCAACGGCACGCCCTGTCAACCCCAAGCCATATACCTTCCACCAATTATCATCATCTTTATTTGATTCTATTTCAGCAATTTGTTGTTCTGAAAGAAAAGGGTTATTTTTATACGTAGAATGAATTTCTATCGTGCCCTCTCTCGTTTGCAACCCCTTCATCTCATACCAGAACTCCGCATCTGGATTCCAATCAATAAAAATACATTCTGTTGTACGAACGGATAACTGACGATATATTTCATATCCAATCCGGTTACATTCGTTAATAAACAGAATATCACGCCTTGAACCTTTCACTTTACCCCAATCATCAGCAGAAAAGAATCGAATCTTTGTTCCAGTATTGAATGTATAGATATGATCCGTTTCATTCTTGCTATAATCCAACCCTTCTACTAATCCCTCATTTGAAAGAATATCATCAATATCATATATCGCACCACGCTTCAAATGTGGAAGGCTTTCAGAAACAATGTCTATTACACGCTTTTTAGAATTACCAGTTGCTATGGTGGTAAAGAGCGATACCAGTGAATACGTCTTTCCCGAACGAGTCCCCCCTTTGTTTGCAATAAGTCTATAACCGGAAAGCCATGCTTTAAGATTTTCAAGATATACATAAGTCACATCCATCAAAACTTCTTTAACTTGTTTATCAAATCCGCTTCTTCCTGATTCTTGACTACAACGGTCAATCCGGTAGAAACTTCTCCGGAATGTTCGGTGTTCTGTTTGTTCTTCCACCTGTCAGGAGCAAGGTTTGTGAGAAGGAATATTCCGGCTCCCACATTAGGCTCAACACGGACATTTTTTCTAACTTCCTTTTTCAACTTCTTTTTCTTGCCTTCCATGTAGTATTCGGAAGAAACTTGTTCGTATTCATACCCGATGGCAGACCTTGCAAGGGAAGAAACTACATTACGTTCTAGTCCATTCTTAAAACGTTCTTTCCCTTTTTTTATAGCATTCGAAAAAACCGAATTTTCAAGCCAATTATAGTAGGTTTGAGGGTCTATATTGAAGTGAGAACAAAAATCTTTCAGCTTTGCCCCTCCGTACTCCATGAGTCCGTTTTCGCTAACCCACAACTCACATTCTCCTATTATTTGTTCATTAAACTTTGCCATAGTATATACTTTCACAAACTAAAAATACCGAATAAAGCCCTAATAGGGCTTATAGTAGCATACAAAACTATTGAAGTAACTGTTTCAGTAACCCACCAGCTTCCTTCATACATTCCGCCAGTAGGTTTTCTTGGTTCATAATAATCATTCTCTATTTTCAATTTTTTCTTTAAGATTACTGTATTCGTCCTCAATACACTTTCTTATCTTTTCTGCATCTTCGTAACGTTCAGCCTTTATTAGCTCTTTTTTAAGACTTTCAAGCTGATTGATGTATACGATGTCATTACGGTCCGTTACATGATGAATATAACTTTTGATGTCATTCAGCTTATCCTCCATGCGTTTGTGCCATTTGCTTATCAAAATTACAATGATGGCAACAGTTGTGGCATTGAGGATGAATAATGCTATTATGATGATTAAGTCTAATACTTCACTTGTTGGCATGGCTATTCCTCCACTAGTTTTAATGCTTCCTGTATTCCAGCTTCCAATGCTTCTTCGTAGGTGCTGTAATGGGTAAGGGGTCTATCCGACAATCCTACCATGTCATGGTTTGGAATCCTTAGTATGTCATATATCCAAAAATTCCCATACATATAGGATATTTCAACATGCAGGTTCTTGGTTTCACGAAGCCATTTTTGGGCTAATGATTGTGTTGGATAAACAAGATATTCAAAGCCTTTGTCCAATAACATATTCAAAGTATCTATCGTTATAAATTTATCTTCCATATTATTTCTCCTTTCCTCTAAAGTGTTCGATTAGTTCTTCTACGGTAGCCTTGTGATAATTTCCCATATTGGTATCTTCGGGTATATAGTCAAAAATTAATGTCTTATATATTGTTACACACGGAGCACAACAATTAGTTCTAGGATGGTAAGCCCATTCTTTCCCATTTGTAAACCATTGATTCTCATTTGTATCATCCCTCAATGCGGCTATGGCAAGGAAAAGATCTTCGTTGGTTCCGCAATCGAGAAATTTTCCACATAAACGGCTATGTTTATCAAAAGGAATATCAAAAGTATTTGCAATTACATAGTGTGGAGTATCAAATCCCTTTTCTTCTGAATATTGATAAGCCCATATTATATTGCAATCATCCGTCCATTTAGGAGAGTTTTTGATATATCCCAACTCTTCCAACTTCTTCCGGATTTCCGGTGTATTTTTGCGTATAAAACACGGTGTTATAAACCCCATAGTTATTTGTTTTTAACTCAGTTAAATACTTAACAATCCAATTCTCTTCAATCTTTTTCTAAAATTCTTTTCATTCAAGGCTTGATCGTAATAACAATCAGGTTCTATAACCGTTTCTGACTTTGTTATAGGAAGTCCATTCAGCCCAATCGAAACTTTATGTATAATAGAAGCCTTTTTGATTTCCCCTGTTTTTCGATTAAAAGAAAATAAAATATGTCCCGGATTCTTCTTAATCTTATTAACCAATTTATATTCTGTTTGCTGCTTTTGCAGATATTCTATCTGTTCCTTAGAAAGATTATCTTTTGTTATAATAGGTATTATATCCATTTAGTTATTTGTTTTTAAGTTCCTCTAATATTTTATTTCTACTGATAATCCCATACGATAATGGATAAGATTATCTGAAAATTCTTTTTAACCCTACGTTCACAGCATCCCTCTTGGCTTCATCAGACGGATGGACGTATACATTAAGAGTAGTGCTTATATCCGAATGTCCCAAAATTGTAGAGACAGTCTTTATGTCAATCTTATTTTCGATAA
The DNA here is from genome assembly GCF_024788145.1 of Bacteroides sp. BFG-606. Lineage (NCBI taxonomy): Bacteria > Pseudomonadati > Bacteroidota > Bacteroidia > Bacteroidales > Bacteroidaceae > Bacteroides > Bacteroides sp. BFG-606. The sequence goes on from NZ_JANUIL010000001.1 coordinate 3,056,473, forward strand.
GAGTGCTGGCGAATGTGTGCCGAAGACCATGAAACTTAATACAATGATCCAATTTTACTTTATCCAAAATAAAGGTTTGGTAATATACACGCAAGCTTCTAGGCTCGATGAACTTTTCATCACAAGTACATATATAGTAATCAGGATTGCAGACAGCGGCAAACTTTTTGACTACAGGAAGAATATCTTTTAGGATCGGGATATATCTATCTGAAGATGTTGTTTTCGGAGATCCAATCTCAACCTTAGTTTTTTTTCTTGCAGTGCCGATATTATCAGGAATATATATACGTTCCATTGTTTTATTTACATGGATCGTCTTATTATCCAAATCAATATCTTTCCATTGAAGCGCACAAACCTCGCCAATCCGCATGCCGGTACAAATGGTAAGAAGTACTCCGAGATTGCGAGGAGAAGGATTGTCTATTACATAATCTACAATTTTCTTATATTCATCCGGTGTATATCTTTCCAATTTAGGCGCAGCGATTTTGTTTTTAGTAGGCCAGACTATTTTCCAAGAAGTGTCCGGAACGATAATATCCAATTCATCTGAAGCAAAACGGATAAGCATTTTTAAAACTATGAGTATATCTGAACAGTATTTCTTTGATTTACTCCCTGAATCAAGGAGTTCGTAGATGAATGACATTACCACCTTCTTATTCAGTGTTTCTACATCTTCGTTTCCGAATTTAGGCTTTATTACATTGATAAATATTAGTTGATAACAAGATAGTGTTGATTCTTTAACCTGCCGTTTCTTTATAGGCAACCATTCGGCATAAACATCAGTCAATTTCATTTTTTTGTATTATTTCATCATTAATATTAGCTTTAATTATCTCCGAAAAAGCAAGAGGGTCATCTTTCCGATTGAGAAGAATATACTTTTGTTTTACTTCCTTAGTCAAAACATCACCATGATATACATATCCCATCATACCACGAATTGACAGGTTAAGAAGTAGGATAGGTATCGAACGTGCAGACAACTCCCAGCATGTTACCATATTCTGTGAGGGAAAATGTTCCCATGGCATCTTTTTACGACAACGTTCCCACCAGTCAGCAATTATCATAGAGCCATTCCCTGCCGTAGGTTCATGAATTGAACCGGATTGAATTGTCAACTCCGAACAAAGAACTCCAAGAACATGCGGAGTGAAATCCTGCTTTTTCTGTTTTCGTTCTGATAATTCAGTTTCATATATCTCTTGAAACCAATCATAAGACATGTCTCCGTTATTCTTGCGAATAAGTTCCTTATAAACTTCGTCTCTAGCATCTATATTCCCATCCAGTAAACTCATTACAGCACTAGGAAGATCCTTTAAATCTTCTATATTGAAAAGACTAAATAACTCTTCTTTCTTCATATCCTAATTTTCTTATAATTTCGATTGTTTTTCTTTTTGCCTTACGAGCGTCAAAAGCCATTCCTTTAGCAGTGCTATACAAATAATTGTAAGGTTCAAATACAATAGTACCTTGCTTTATATAACCGATTACACGTTCTACGGCTGCATGACATAGTTCATCTACTTCCGAATAAGATACAACCCCATTCTTTACCAGTCTTTTTTTAAGCAAAGGCAAATGACTATACATTTCATTAATAATTAGGGTGTAATCATTTGTCTCTATTGCATCTATAACCTTACCAAGATATTTCTTAGCTCTAGTATATACCTCAATGGCAGGAACAGTTCTTTTAATGGCACATACTTCTTGAATCTTTTGGGACATATATTCACTTTTTTCGTAAACAACAATGCGGCCATTCTCGTTCGTTATTATGACATCCTTTACCGCATCAGTGGAGGGCTCGATATTCCTATCTACGAAAAAAAGAAGTTTTGGAAGACTTAAACAAATATACCTAGCATTGCGGCTAATTGTCACAGCTCCTCCACGAGTACTCAATACCCTGCCACTCTTTATTACTCTTACTTGAAGAGTGGAGATATTCATCTCATATCTGGGGTAACCGGGAATTATCTTCCATTCTGTTTCGCTCATTTCTTCTTTGGTTAAATTTTACTTTCTAAACCCCATATCCCCGCTTGTCTCCCAGATGGGTGACTGTAGAGGTAAAGGAGTAATGATATTCGCTGTATTGGCTCATTTCTATATTGTTATGAATTAAATTTTTCTTCTATATCTTGATAATCTATACAGCTTATAGGAATACATAAATCAGGTTCTTCTAATTTGATGTCAGGTCCATAACATTCTATCTTTTTAGCACAATTAATACAGAGATATTCTTCATTTTCCATAATGTTCCTTTCTGATTTGTTTTACGCAAATCCTTGATAATCCTTCAAGAACTTGCAAGGGTTAATTAATTGTATTTATCAAGTAGTCCGCCAACCGGTAGACTAACAGGTAAAATAAGATGTTCACTCCTAGGAGAAGGAGGAGGTTTAGGAGTATTCTCATTGTTTGATTATATTTTAGCAATATAAGGATTTCCAACACGGATAGAAGCTCTTTCAATAGCATCCTTATCTCCGCTTTCCACAAGTTTTTTCTCTTGTTCAAGGTATTCGACATAAGATATACTATTGTTTTCACGTTCTTCAACTTCTTTTTGACGCTGCAAACGATATTGTTCACGTTCATGCCGATCAATTCCTTTTCTCCTTTCCGATATATATTCAAGCATAGCACTTGTTATCTTCATAGGATCAATAGCCCCGTAAAACCTCCCATATTTGCCAGATTTAAAACGGGCTATGAAAAAACATATTTCAGCGGCATTGATATAATAATACTCCGAAAGAAATATTGCAGCCAATTCCTCAAGTTGAGCCTTGGCTATCTTTGTAGATACCTCTGCAAAATCATTCAACGTTCCAAATTGAATTTTAAGCCACTCTAAAGGTGTTTCATCCCCATAAGTAGAAGCCAAAAGCCCCAAACTTGGTATTTCAAGATTTAAAGCTAAATCTGCGTGTGTAGCATTACATCTGACAATTTTAAACTGCAAATCCGGGTTATAATCAAGAATGAACTGTGCCGGATCAGGGTATTTGTCCAATAATGCCCTCTGCTTCAAGCTCCTTTCTCTTTTTTGCGGCAGCTTCTCGGACGGTTGTAGCGACTGCAAGAACTGAATCACGTTTTCGCTGCTCGCTATCTTGTTGATTTTTACTAATCCTTGTTCCATTGTAGTTACCTTCTAAAATTTTAATGAAATTTGTCGGTCTGAATATCCAATCAAAGTCACATCTCCAGTTTTGGTTGTTATGCCCCAAAAGAAATGCCGATTGAGAAACATTATTGAAAACAGTCATGATAGCCTCTTTCCCATGCTCGGTTGCCCTTGCCCTTATAGCCTTCTTGCGCTTATCAGTCATTGTAGTAACCTCTGGGAGCTTCCCACTAAACATTTTGTTAAACGTATCCATAAGAGCATTGTAATTTATCTTATCACTCTCATTGCTTCCCTGTGGTGGGACTTCCCCTTGGGGGGAATTATAAGGGGGATATTCTTCTTCTCTTTCTACTTCTATTTTAGTAACGTATTGTTCCGTGAATGATACGGTAGTATTACGTGATTGTTCCGTGATTAATAAGTGAATATTCTCTTTAACTCTGTCTATTAAGCATTTAGGTATGTTCAAATCCTCATAATTTGGTTTGTTGATTACTTGATGCCGAGTGAAATTTGGCAGATATATGAATCTTTCCCCCTTATAGGAAAGCAGACATATAAATCCGTTTATCACAAGCTCGTTCATCCATTTTTCAAACTGTTGAATTTGGATTTGGTCATACGGAAATATTTTAGACTTTAGCCAAACAGAATCACCTATCACGATTCCTATATCATCAGAGAAATTCCATAGGCCTATATAGAGAAGTCTTGCATCCCTTGTAAGGCGGCCTATTTTGGTATCATCCCAAAACTTTGGCTTAATCATTCTATTCCGTGCCATGCTTGTTATATAAATGTTTATCCATAATTAAAAGTTATTTAGGGCTACCGATAAGTAGCCCCGTTGGTTTATGCGACATCTTTTCCTAAAAACCTATTCACAAAATAGATTTGTCCTTTTCCCGTAACCTTCGTTGTGGTGGTAACCAACACCGAACCATCCGGCTTAGTAATTGATGTTTTCTTCAATTCAAAAAGCCCTAATTTCATGGATTTCTGTGTCGGTTGATTGTAGTAGTCACCTTTCTGGCAGAGATAGCCATTATCACGCATCCATGAGAACAAACGATTTTGACCGATATTCACACCGTTCTGTTGTAGTATCTTCGCTAATTCAGCTATCAAACAAGAACGTTGGGAAGTCGAGACCGCATCGGCAAAAAGAACTTTAGGAGCATCTTGTTGAATTTTACTTTCCGCTTCTATAAGGCGCTGCTCTTTTCGTTTCAGTGTCTCTTGTGCTACAATCAGCGCACGTGCCATAATTTCTTCAGGAGTATCATTCTGATGGGCTGTAATATAACCGCCATGCTTGCGGATTGAGGGCAAAACTTCATCGCAAACCCAATCTTGAAACTTTTCGGCATCCGGTAATTTAGATTTCATAGTCAAACGATAAACTTCACTCTCTTTGCCGTACTTTATGTCTTGCACACCGCCATTTGTGGGGGTCGGCAAAATAACGACCCCTTTACAGTGTTGATTTACAGCATCGGCAGGTCTGCTATATCCAAGTGCTTTTGCCACATCAGACAAGCAAAACAAAGGTTCTTCATTCTCATTCATTGCAATTCTTACCTCTCCGAATTGCTCATTCTGAAAGATTTTAATTTCATTCATAATATATTGATTTAAATTTTAGACAATAGGGATATAGGCGGAATTGTCTCATTCCGCCATTTAATTAGAATTTAAATATTCGATAACAAGAACTTTAGACAATCCTTGTGCGGATCGTCCGAATGGTGGCTAAAATGGTAATCTTGGAATTGCTGGAATAGTCCTTGCGAAAGTATGAAGGCATAAGCTTCATTCTTGCAATTCTTTTCGATTAGGAACTTTTCATAAGATACAGTTTTCGCACTGCTAGGCGTAGATGTAGAAGTTACTGCACTTCGCTTCTTCTCTAATTTCATTGGACTTGGCATGTTATGAAATTTGAGTTATTAAAAATAAGAAAGGCTATCGCCTCACGAACCGCCAAGTCCAAGTTATTACATAATTGTAGTAACCCATGTGAGTGATAGCCCCTATATCTTTGCAATATAAACGCAACGCATAGCCACAAAAATAGCTACTACAAATTATGTCTAATACATGAACTTGGCGTGTTCACCGCAAAGATACACTCAAATTTCAAAATACCAAATGAAAATCTTATTTTTCTGCTAAGTAACCATTCACAATCTCTATAAACTCCTCCAAAGACCGGCAGACAACATACTTCGCTCCTATACTATCAAATTCCTTTTGATAGGCTTTTTGGTGATCGCTTTGTCTTCCTGTCCTAGTCTTTAATTCAATTCCCATAAAAGGATAATACTTGTTAGGGATCAACATAAGTAGGTCAGGGAAACCGGCACGTACTCCCATCTGTTTAAACTTTGCAGCTTCGATAGCATTCCGTTTACCGCCATTAGGAGAATGATGCAACCTTAGCCTATATTGAGGATATTGCAAATCGAACCAGCAAACACAAGCTCTTTGCAAATCATCCTCTTCATGTTTTGGCTTCTTGCGGATATTCTTACCGCAGTACTTCGCTTTCATTTCTTCGAATGTCATGACAATTTTGATTTTATCTCATTGAGAAGCGTTTCGTTACTCGTATAATATCCTACACCTGCTATATCACACAGGAATCTTCTTAAATCTTCCGGAGATTTAAACTCTATATAATTATTTGGAAGAGGAATTATACGCTGTTCTTTTCTATAAACTCTATGTCCTCTATGCTCAACTTCTTTAATTAGCTCATTATCGTCACACTCTTCAAGAACTTCATCAATGTAATCGTCGAGGTCTATTTCAACCTCTGTCGTTATTTCTACGGTTCTCATAATTTCTTTGAATTTTCTTTCTAGTTTTACGAATCATATCTTCATCTCTCAAATTGTACCCTCTAATGAGGATTTCTGACGTTTTCAAGCACCGGACTATCGTCTGGTATTCTTGTTTGGTTATTGTTATTTTCATGTGGAGAAGCCCCGATTCGAACGAGGATGGGCTTTACTGCCAATAAGCGAGAGTCCCGGCATACGTTCCGTGCGTCTTCCAATTCCGCCACTTCTCCGTGTTTGCCCGCCAATCTTCACAGACAAGCAGGCTGGGGTAAAAAGGTTAACAAAGCTATCTCAACAGCTCACTCTTCCGGATTATAGCTCTACCGGTTACGATAGTGTTCTCCGTATTGTGAGATAATGTGCTTTGTTTAATGCCGATCTGGTCTTCAGATAAATGCCGGAAGATACCCGTTACCGAACTGAAGTAATAGTTCCGCTTTTCGAAGATCAGGTAGACATGGATTACTTTAGTTTTTCGCATTGTTTTATTTCAAAACTTCCAAATAGCTGATATATGGAATTATTTGTATTTTTTGATTGTTGAGAGAATATCTTCAATAGGTAAAGATATCGCTGTTTTGCCTGGTTCTTCGTATTCTTTCAAATACTCATAAGCATCAGAAAATTGTTCTTTTGCTCTTTTGAAAGTTCGTAAAGAAAGAAGTGTTGAAACGATCGAATCATACGTTTTTTCTTTTTCTTCAGTCAACTTATCTATTTTTAATCTCAATTTGTCGATACGTTCAATGATTTGGCTACCAACTTCTACATGAGGATACCAAGTAGTTGAAGCTGGGAAATAAGAAAGTCCGTCTACTTTTACTTCATATTTTCCATTATATAAAGTTGCACAAGATGCTTTCTGAAACGTACTTTTGTACTTATCAAAGCATTCTTTCAAATCTTTCGGTAAAGTGTCTGAAATGGCTTTGTTTGCCAAATCTGTTCTTTCCTCCGTAAGCGAAAGAATCTTTGCGCCAATAGGTGCTACCATTTTCTCTGCAACTTTTGCAGAGATAGTTCTTGTTATATTCATAGTTATATAAATTCTTTATTGCGTTCAATATCCCGTTTTATTTAATCTCATAGCCTCCTTCTCGTAGCTCAACAAAGTGCGTAAGGCGTCTAATTGATGTGTGCAAGCAGCATTAAGCCGGTCAAGCCGATCCACCAAATATGATTCATCTTCCGCTATGCTGTCAAGCAAAGCATTTTGCACCTTTGCCGACAAGCATTGCTCTTTAGCTATTGCGATGATGGTATTGCTTATCTCTGTAGATTTCTTCTTCCGGAGCAGTTTCTTCGCATCCGCAAGCATCTCACCGGATCGATTCAGATACACCATTATAACTGATATCCTTTCCTGTATCTCTACCGGATTATTTGAACAGGTAATGTTCAGATAGTCGTTTATTTCACTAATTTCTTTTTCCATACGCTACGCTATCATTTTTTCAATCATTTCATTAGCCATCAGAATCCGCTTCTCTATGAGCTTGAAATTAATGTAATCCGGGAAGATTCTAACTATATGAATAGGGCTTCTTTGAAAAGGACAATAAACTACAAAGTCACACCATTCGGCACCGGTCACCATCATGTGAGATTGGCACTGGTAGAAATATTCAGGTTTAGCAAGAAGCAATCCGACATTATCTTTCACTTCTTCTTTATATTTCATGAAAGTATTTTGGCTAGGGCATTTGATCTCAAGCGTTCCTTTCTCTCCGTCATCGTTACAACAGAAGCCATCAGGAGAAGAACCAAAGAAAGGAATATTGGGATGCAGGCAAAGACCTGTTTCAATCATATTATTCCCCTTCATTCTGTTATACAATTTGCGAGCGTCAGCTTCCTGTTCATTACCCCACTCGATAGCCTTTGATGAAACTCCTACCTGAAATAGGTATTTTTCAAACAGATTATCATCATTAACAATATATGGATTCATGCTTCTCTCGGCTGCCAGTTGGTAGATATAAGATTTTGCGGTATCTCCGAACAAATCTTCTTTCTTCCTTCCGGATTTCATCAAGTCACCGACACGGGAGCCGGTGACCTTTCCCAATCGCTTGCGGTACCATTCTAAAGAATGTTGAGCTTCCATTATGGTGATATTTTAAATTATTCTTTTTTAGTTTTATCTACTCCGGCAGCTTCAGCCGCAATATCAGCTATCTTATTATTTATGGCTTCTTTGCTTTCACGTATCGGCTTCATTAATTCATCTACCGTAGTATCTCCGTCTTTCAATGCCTGGATCGTTCCCATTAGCATTGAAATTTCGTCAGCACCGATTTGGTTTACCGTTTGCTTTCCGCACATCTTTACAACTTCTTCTTCGGTTATGCCATAGTTATTTTTGAAATTGTTCAGTACCCCTGTTCTTACTTTCAAAAGTTTGTCGGAGTCAGACAAGTCGCCAGTTATAAATTTTTGTGCTGCGCAATACACTCTATCTGTTATAGCTTTAGGAATAACAGCAAATACGGCATTACGATAAGCGATTGAGTTTGCAGCGTTACCTGTAACTGTAATCATGTCGTCAGAGAATCGCTGTCCGTTTTTACCAATGATACTACGTCTAACTTCAAATGCAGAAGCAACATTAGTTTCCAGATCCCAGCATGTCCCACGGCTGATGACTTGCTTGTCTGTTATTTGCACAACTTTTGCTTCTGTACGCATATTACCCCAATTAGAGACAATTATTTTAGCTAGATGAACGGACGGACCGGTGATCGGTTTCCCGCCACGGGGAAGGGCGTAGCTACATGATTGGGCTGTTTCTTGATTCATAGTAGCCATTACAACCGAGTTGTCTATACTGCGTCTTATATCTCGTGGATAACGTTTGGCTGTTGCTACTTGTGAATCAACATTTGCTCTTTCTACGGCATCAACTTGTACGATTTGTACGTCTTGCGTTTCAACGGGAAGCACTTCATAGTTTTCTAAATTCATATCTTATATTATTTAAAGTGGTTTAAATTGCTCCCGGAGTGCCGATCAAGGCAAACCGGGACTAAATTAAGATAGTCTGCGGATAATATTACCGCCATACGAACTTTTAGTCAGTTCTATAAACTCATAGACGGTAAACCTATCATTGTATACATCTATACCTTTGTCCTTACAAAAAGCTTCTCTTCCAGCCTTGCAACTCCCAGTAAGTACATGATGCCATATAAACAATTCCTTAGCAGAATACTTTTTAGAAAAGTCAGAAAAATGTTCTTTAAACTTATCTATCCTTTCCTCTTCTGTACTATCATCATAAAGCTTTTCTTGCAAAGATTCAAATGCCTCATGCAGAGTATTACCATGAGAAAATTGATTATTCTCTTTTACTATAAAACAAGGAGTAAGAGATAAGTCAGACTGAAGGATAAAACCTTTTGCGATATTACCCTTTACATTGGCGATAATAGTAGGTATATTATCTACTACATAAATAGAATGCCCATTTATGGATTTTACGCCATAGCCATAGCCATCGCCATCGCCAGAGCCAGAGCCATCGCCATCGCCAGAGCCAGAGCCAGAGCCAGAGCCATAGCCATAGCCAGAGCCATAGCCATAGCCATAGCCATCGCCATAGCCATCGCCATCGCCAGAGCCAGAGCCAGAGCCAGAGCCATAGCCAGAGCCATAGCCAGAGCCATAGCCAGAGCCATAGCCATAGCCATCGCCAGAGCCATAGCCATCGCCAGAGCTAATACTTAGAAACTGTTTTATTCTATCTTCCATCACCTTGCCCATACCGGTACACTTTCAATAGATTTTACAGATTCGTTTGAACACGGAATAATCTCAATAGCATCCAGAATTTCTATTTCCGGAACCATAACTGTGAATTTACATTCAGATGGATTAGTAGTACCGTTAACTGCTAATTGAGATATACTAGCTGCACCATCCCAATACCACAATCTACGACAATTTGTGAGCTTCACTTCACTACCGTTTCTTTCTACTAACTCTCCGAAAAATACACCGGAACGATTTCCTCTTACAATTACTTTCTTTTTCATGATTATATATTATTAAAGTGGTTAATCGAAATAAATAAAGCGCCTATCCTCACGAACCGACGCTTCCGAAAATCTCATTTTAAACGACAAAATTTAGTTCCTAGATACCGAACCAACGGACACTAGGATATAGAACATTTATAACTCAAAACAGGGTCTCTCACCCTACACAGCTCCTTAACTGCGGATTTGGTTAATTAATAAATGAATGGTTATTTGCGATTTCCGAATAATTCTAAAGCTTTTTTCTTATAGGTAAGAATAACTTGGCCTTCTTGTTTTATGGCTCCGTCTAATTTACCTGATTTTTTCATTCTGTATGCTTGATTTTTAGAAACTCCAAAAATTTTAGCTATACCTTCAAGCCCATATACAATTTCATCATCTTCTGCTTCCTTGGATTTAGGGAGCAAACTACTACAAAGGTTTTTAAATTCCCCAACAGTTAATTTATATAGGGGAGTGTCATCTGGGATTCTTTCTGCTCCAATCATTGCTATTCCTCCTTTCTGAGATATGGTTTAAATATCGGTTTTAAAATGCAATTATAAAACCAAACTGAATATATAATACCGGCCAGGTTAATAGTATAATTCCATTCCCCTGTATCTTGATTAATGTCATTAAAAGTAAGGATACAAGGTAAAGCCAAGATATTAATCAGTATAATGTTTATTATCAACCTTTTCATAGTAATGTTTATTATGCAGCATAATTTATGCTAGTTATCATCAAATTATTATTATTTCTTCTTGCGCCCATTGTACGGGCAGACACTCTCAACTTACGTTGCATTCTTAATCTTCTCATGTCCATTTGGAAATTAGGAGTTATAGCCAACATGAAGAACCACACAGAGAAGAAAATTTCAATTCCATGCTTTCGTATTTCCTTCAAATCGAAATTTCTTTTTGTTCTATCACACAGCATATATAAAGTGAGCTCGACATTGTTATTAATTCCTAGTTTCTTATGAATGTCCCGTATTTGCGCTTTTATCGTCCAAACTGACTTTTTAAGCAAATCGGCTATTTCGTCAGGGGTTTGCCCTTTGGCTACTTCATGAGCTACTTGGTACTCACATTGCGATAAAGGTTCCATTATGCAATTCTTTTAATTTTAAAAGTGCCTTTTAAATAGTCAATGTCTCCTATTCTTTCAACCACGATACCATATCTTCTTCTAGCTCTGTATCTAGTCACGTTCATTAAACTGTCATACGAGCTATTAGGTAACTCTACAACTTCATTAATAGCTAGTCCTTTTAAAAACTGCATCCAAATTCCTTCTTTTGCCATAAGATTAATTATTTGATTATTATTAGTGGACGGTGCTGGAGTCGAACCAGCCTCACGTATTATTGGTGCACCTCACCGCAGTTTCAGCCACGAAACACAACCGCCCGTTTGCCTGCACCAAAAGATGCAGGACTTGTCATTTACTACTAATACCAAAAAGGTGCACTATCTTCGCAGACTGTACACCACGTACACCATAAAAAACTATAAAAAATAAAGTGTGCCCTACCCGATTCTCACTACCGGATGCCAGTTTTAAGCTGTCAGTAGGGCTATATTTAATCAGTCTAAATAATTAATTAGACCGATTTTTTTGCTATACTACTTACTCACGTTGCTTCCTTCCGCTCATATCATCGCTGGTTGGCTATTACGCTATACTTCGCATCGGCTATACTGCTTATCTGCGCAGGCTACTTTAACGTGCCCTGAACACGGCTTCATTTTTGAGGGTTAAGCCTCCCATCCCGAATTAGGATTCATCGGTTTACCGTTGTGCTCCGAAAGCGTTTCGCTCGCTTCTTCCGTAGATTCTAACCTAACAGAGCTACTTGTTTACTTATCAAACTTAAAACGTAAATTATCACATCCTTTTTAGACTTATTGATGGCAGTCAATTGTTGAGCAGTCACTTCATCTACTACTGCCAATTTCCTTATATACTTTCGATTGAAAGTTAATCCCTCTTTTATCTGTTCTGTACTCATAATTACCTCCAAGAACTATCGTAGTTAGTATATTTATTGCCAAAGAACGCTTTCAATACATTTCCATTGTTAGCATTAAACATAGGTTTGAAAGACTTCTTTTCCTCTTCAATCTCTCTATATTCTTTCTGCTGTCTTTTTGCAAGAAACCAAGTTTTTTTTAAAGCCTCGCTCAAAGAGATACGACGATACGCTTTCAAAATGTGAGCATGTTTCATGATATCACTGTTATTGAATTTTCCGTTTTCTGTCAAAAATGTAAATGCGTTCATCGTCTTACCTATTTTTAGTTATGTAAAAAATTTGCTTTTCTCGTTCAAACTTTGCACCTTTGCGGTGTTGGATGTTGTTTGATGTTGCAAAGATAGATATTAAATCTAATAATCAAATAGATTGTCTAATATTTATTTAGATATTAACTCTAATTAACTTATATGGGATTAAAAGAAAGATTATTGCTTTTTATTGACTACAAGGGAATCTCTACGCAAAAATTTGAGCGTATTGTAGGGCTAAGTAATGCTTCTGTATCAAAAATGGGGGATAACACCAGACAGTCTACATTAGACAAAATATCTATTAATTTCCCTGACTTAGATATAGCATGGCTTAAAACAGGAATTGGAAATATGATAAATGAAAACAAAAACACTGCCGGAAGAGACAATTATGGTGTACAAGGAAATGGAGATATCAAATCTTCATATAATACCAATGTAGGCAACACAGTTTCTGTAACAATGCCCGAATCCGGTACCCAAAAAATTATTAAGCCGACCGGAGAAGTCGAAATACACCGTCTTGATCCAAGCGATAAATCAAACTCGGAAGAGCTCGATAGGCTAAAACAGCGTATTCAAGACCTAGAGAGAATTATCGCAGAAAAAGACGCTACGATACAATCCAAGGACGACACTATTAAGTCTAAAAATGAACTAATATCTTTCTTGAAAGGTGATAGACAATAGGCGGTAATGTATTAAGTTAAGGTTATGTTTTATTTGTAAAATTACTTAACAACGAAAATACAGAATAAGTTTATAAAAACAACAAAAAAGTAACAATTTATCAGGAATCAACCATAATAAACAACAATCAAATATATTAATCAACAAAAAAATGATATTATGAAAAAGATGGTTATATTATTATTTGCATTATCAAGCGTCTTAAATACATTTGCACAAAAGATAGAATCAGACAAAACTGTAAATGGAGAAAGGACTATTATTTGTTCACATGAGAATGTAAGGAGCATGAAAGACAAAGTTGTATTTTCTGTTGCACTTTGTCTAAACCAAAGACAAGATGGAGGAGAACATTATAATATATCTTTAAAAACGACATCACTTTCCCCCATAACAGTTCCCAAAGGAGGAAAATTACTGATTAAGCTCATGGATGATTCCATTATTGAGCTTTCGTCAATAATAGAGTATGCCGGAACTGTTAGAGATGTACACAATATTAACGGATATGTATATTCAGATTATACAATTTTCCCTGCATTTCCTCTTACTACCGTACAAATAGATCAAATATGCAAAGGGGTAAAGAAAATACGTTTAGAAACAACAACTGGAGCGGTAGACAAAGAGTTCAAAAAAGACAAAATAGGACAAGTTGTATCAACAGAATACGATTTAATCAAATCTGCATTATCACAAAAAAAATCTTTTTCCGATGATTTCTAAAATACATACTTGCTCCTATGAGAGAACAAACGACCTTCATTGTTCTCTCACTACTGCCTGCAAAGGTTGGGGATGCAGGTTCCTTGTTACACCCATAGCAGAAACACCAACCACCGAAAAAGAAAAAGCAAAGCTATTCTCTTCAGTTTACCGGGAAGCAAAGCAAAAGGGAGTATTAGAGTGCCCGCATTACAATTCACTATTTATTGACGAAATACTAGCCCAATTATGAATATTAAAAGAAACTGTATATTTCTCCTAGACAAAGAGAAAGACAAGCCGGATGCCAAACTCCGTTATAGAATAAGATGGGGAACAAACATTGTAGCCTTTAATATTGGCTACCGTGTTGATATTGACAGGTGGAATACAGATTCTCAGAGATGCAAAAATAACACCACACACGGGAAGAAGAAAGTACATTCTTCTGTTATAAATAGGGAAATACAACGTTTTGAGGATATTTCAGAGGAAGTATTCTATTTTTTTGAGCAACAGAATGCTATTCCATCTCCTGAAGAGTTTCGTAAGGAAATGAATACTAGGCTGGGAAGAGTAGTAGAAAAAGAAAAGAACTTTTTTGATTGCTATAATGAGTTTATTATCACTGAAGGAAAGGACAAGAGTTGGACGGAAGCGACTTATAAAAAGCATAGAACAATAAAAAAGCATCTTCAAAATTTTGCACCCAACCTGGAATTTGCAGACCTTACAGAAAAAGGACTTGGAATGTTTGTTGATTACCTTCTTTCGTTATCCAATGGGGAAGGGAATACTACAATGAAGAATAGCACCATTAAAAAGGATATAAATATAATGAAATGGTTTCTTCGATGGGCCACACGTAATAACTACAATCAGGAATTATCCTATATAACCTTCAAACCAAAGCTAAAAACAATTCCTAAGAAAGTGATATTCCTAGATTGGGAAGAACTTATGCAAATTTATAATACTCCTATTCCTGAAAGCAAAAGTTATCTTCAAAGAGTAAAGGATAAATTTCTATTCTGTTGCTTTACTTCCTTACGATATTCAGATATGGAGAATTTGAAATGGACAAATATTTATGATGAATACATCGAAATCACTTCCATTAAGACAAACGATCCATTAAAAATAGAACTCAATGATTATTCAAAGGAGATTCTTAATAAATATGAGAAATGTAATGAGAAAGTTTTTCCTGCAATATCAAATCAAAAGATGAACGATTACTTGAAAGAACTTTGTAGTCTTTGCGGCTTGGATTCTCCTGTAACTATTACCTATTATAAGGGAAGTGAGAGAATAGATGAAACAATACCTAAATATCAGCTTATTACAACACATGCAGGTAGAAGGACTTTTATATGCAATGCTTTGATGCTCGGAATATCCCCTAACATTGTAATGAAGTGGACGGGACACTCCGATTATAACGCAATGAAACCTTATATTGAAATAGCCGACAAAGCTAAAAAAAAGGCAATGAGCCTATTTAATAAATAGTCCCTAGGTTGAAAAAGCAGGGACTAAAACAAGGACTATCGATGTAGTTGCTTAATGATGGTTGTGTATTGAAATGAGGAAGTGCCATTCCTTATGCATATGATTTATGAGCATTTAAATTTGTGTCATATGATTTAGAAACAACCCCAAAAAAAAAAAAAAGGGGGGGGGGGGGGGGGGGGGGGTGTTTTTTTTTTTTTTCCCCCCCCCCCCCCCCCCCCCCCCCCCGGGGGGGGGGGGGGGGGGGTGTTTTTTAAAAAAAAAAAATGGTGAAACACCCCCCCCCCCCTTTTTTTTTGGGGGGGGGGGGGGGGGGGGGGGGGGGGGGGGCCCCCCCCCCCCCCCCCCCCCCCCCCCCCCCCCAAAAAAAAAAAAAAAAAAAAAAAAAGGGGGGGGGGGGGGGGGGGACCCCCCCCCCCGGGGGGGGGGGGGGGGGGGGGGGGGGGGGGGGGGAAAAAGAGGGGGGGGGGGGGGGGGGGGGGGGGGGGGGGGGGGGGGGGGGGGGGGGGGGGGGGGACCCCCAACCCCAAAAAAAAAACCCCTGGGGGGGGGGGAAAGGGGGGGGGGGGGGGGTTTTTTTTCCCCCCCCCCCCGGGGGGGGGGGGGGGGGGGGGGGGGTTTGGGGGGGGGGGGGGGGGGGGGACCCCCCCAAAAAAGGGGGGGGCCCCCCCCCCCCCCTAAAAAGGAAAAAGAGGGGGGGGGAAAAAAAGGGGGGGGGGGGGGGGGGAAAATTTTCCCCCCAGGGGGGGGGGGGGTTTTTTAAAAATTTTGGGGGCGGCCCCCCCCAAAAAAGCACCCTTCCCCCCCCACCACCAGGGGGGAAAAACTTTTTTTTTTTAGAACTGTTGGTGCCAAAAGCAAAAATTTTTTGGGGAAAAAAAAAGTGAGGGTCAACAATCTGGTGAGAAGGTAAACAAGATTTCTTGCAATCTTGATAACAAGGTAGATAATAGACATTCTTACAATCAGCAAAATAACAGTAGTGGTGATTCTCTATTATCTATCTTCTCATTGGGAGATGGCAATAATTACAATGCAACATCGGCAAAGGAATTACAGGCACAGAAACGCAAAAGGAAAAAGAAGAAAGGAATTAGACGATGATTGAATATGAAGAACTAAGAAGTGATATAGACCACTACCTGATAATTCGTTTCGAATATCATAAATTGTCTATTTATTTAAAACTGAAAGGATAAAAACGTTTTCTCTAGTTACTTCATATTCATCCGATTGAGTTTTAGTAAAAAACGGATAGAATACAGTATGCAATTTCTCTGGTTCTTGACTATGATAGCTCTAAAGTATGAATTCAAGCATATAGGAATGGAATGCAGCAATACCAAAAGGAGTACATTTGAGAAGAAGATCGGTTCTTGCTCCGTGAATGAAAAGAACCATCAAAAAGGCTTATTTTTCAAAGAAAGGTATATATCAAGAAAAAAGCATTATCTACAGTATTTAAAACAATGCCAAATATTTTGTGTAATAATTTTGCTTTATCATCTTATTTTAGTTAATTTGTATTCTATCAAAGAAGTAAATGCAATGAAACAGAAAAGAATTCAAACGATAAATGCTATATTAGATCAGGATTTAGAAGCATTGTTAAAGCAAACAGATAAATATGAGGATCTAGTCAATGGGCGGATCTTGTGTGAAAACTGTAAAAAAGTAATTGCAATTGAAAATATCGGTATAGTTCTGCCTGATATACAAAATGACACCATAAAGTTGAGGTTTTATTGCGATGATATTGATTGTATTCAGAAATACTATTTAGAAAATGGGAGAGGCTGAAATATACAATGATATTAGAACTATTCTAACATCTTTAGGACTGCCAATAATAGCAGTTATTGCTATAGTTATAGCATTCTTTTTCCCTGATAGAATTAAAATATGGGTAGGAGTTTTTCAATATCATATAGGTAGAATATACGTTGGCGTTAGAAAAAGTTCTATAAAAAACCGCCTAGAAGGAGCTTGCACTCATTCTTTAAAAAAGTTAGGAAAAGAATTACCCGACTTGGAGATTCCAGAATTATCTATTAAATGGGTAAAAGAAGATAATCTACAAGCAAAACTTAAGGAAGGTAAAGCTATTGTTAAACTACGTTTTTCGGACGATCAAACCCGAAACATAATTAATGCAGCAACTGTATACGTAAAAGAAGCTTTTCTTATACACTCAAAGCCTTACATGAGTAAAAATTTCGTAAAGGCAATGGATTTTTCTATTACAAAAAAAATATTGTTAGGAATTCATAATAATAAACGAAATGTTATTAGCGAATTCATAAAAGAATATGCACTGGATCTTAATTCAATACAAGACAAATGTTCCCAGATTGAAGTTATTGATGATGCAGGATTATTTACTAGAATATTAATTCGAGAATTAGATTTTTTTGGAAATAAATTAATAGGTAGAAACCCTTCGGATGATTACAAAAATGAATCAGACAAATTTCTATCATTTCTGCATGAAATTACAACTAGAGATGCTGATGATCTTACCCCATTACAATTTGTGGAAAATATTCTAAAAGTAGGAGTATTACTTGTTGCAAAGAAAGATACTTATTATCAACATGGATTACACCCATATTTAAGACGTATAAAATTAGGATTAGCAAGAGGTATAAAAACATTTTATTTATTGGCAAGAGAAGACAAAGTTGAGATATTAGAAAGCGTAGCTAAAGAACTTCTACTTACTGGAAATTTTATTCTGATAAATAATCCTAGAAGTTTCAGTGATTCTTATAATCGTGAGGTTATTTGTTATTGTCTTAGAATAGATACTGAAAGCTCCTTGACTTCTACATACAGAGAAATTTCTCTAGCTTTGGACAGCAAAGAGAAAATGCAGGGAGTTGTGACAAAGTTAAGGGAAGATGGTCTTAAAGTTGATGTTAATGGAGTAGAAGGTTTTGTCCAGATAAGAAATTTGAGTGCTTCAAAAATATCAGATATAAGAAAATATTTCAAGGAAAAAATGCTTATCGAGCTAATTCCCATAGAAATAGGTAGCACTGGAATTGTCGAATTCACTCTAATAGATACTTGCAGTGATCCTAATAACTTAATTAATGCTAATTTTGAAATAGGAAGAACTATATCTGCCAAAGTAAAATACTGCGATGATGATTTTGTAAAATTTGATGTGGGACATGAAAAAATAGAAGGCATTTCATTTAGGAAAGATTTAACATATAGCCGATTCTCATTACTCCATAAGCAATATGAATTAGGTACAGAACATGAATTTATTGTTAAAAACAACGATTTCGAAAATAATACGATATATCTTAGATTAAAGCAGTTAAAAGATCCTTGGGATTCATTGATGATTAGAAAATTTAGTCAAGTAAACTTCTTAGTATGTAGGAAAGTAAATTATGCATTTATTGGAGAACTCCAAGAGGGGGTAGAAGGAATACTTGCTTACAAAGAATTGTCTTGGTTCAGTTCAGAAATTGAAGGTATTAAAAACTCTATAAAGTTAAATGATAATGTAGATTGCGTTGTAAAAGACATAGACAAGGAAAAGCGTCTCATTTATTTGACATTAAAAGATAGACAGAATAATCCTTATTTTGAATATCTTGATGCCAATAGAAATAAGGTTGTTGAGTTCTTTGCAATTGAGGAAACCATATATGGTATTTTGGGAAGTATTGAAAGCAAGTATCAAGTTTTCATTCCTAAAAATGAACAGTCTTGGAATGGAGATAAATATAATTGCAAGATTGGGAAAAATAACAAGGTTGTAATTAAAGAATTATCCAATCGAGGTGATTCCTTAATCGGTACATTTCGGCCATTAATTCCTCATCCATTAGCATTGTTTTCAAATAAGTTCGACGTTGGACAAATATTAAAACCAATAAAAGTACTCAATACCTATAATTGGGGAGCATCCTTTATTATTAGTATTGGACATAAAAAGTTTGAAGCCCTCTTGTTTAAGGGAGATATTAGTAATCTATGTTTTATAAAATCTTGTATTGGGATTTTTGATAATATTGATAAAATTCCGTTAGCTATAAAGGAAATAGACTTAGATAAAAATAGAGTAACATTAAGTCTAAAGGAGGTGTTGAATAATAATCTACAAAGAAGTAGAGAGTGTAAATATACAAACGAATATGAATCGATTGTTATTGGCAGCAATAATCAGGGTTATGTTGTTTTACTTAAAGGTCTATGGATTGAGGCTATATTAGAATCTACACAAACTTATGAGACAGGGAAAATACTTACTCTTAGACCAGCGAGATTATCAGATGAGATCATTATTCTGACAGATGAATAGTTTAAGGAGAAGAATGTCGTACTTATAGTTTCATAATCCTTAAATCTTCTTATCCTCTCTTGTATTGCACAATTTTCTTTTAATATTTTGTAAAATCATTAGAAAAGACTATTTTTTTATATTCTCCATGCGCAAACTACCGCAAAAGCACGTGGCAAATTAGTTGGATAATTCATGGGATATGCTTGAAATAAGAAACATTAAATTTAAAATATCAACATGGTAACTCTCTTAGAAGAATCCTGGTGATAAAGATATTCTAAATAGTAAATGTTTAGTTTGACGAATATTTTTGTTCTTATCAGATTAAGCATTATCTTTGTAACAGGTTGTTGAAATGGTGCAACTCTAAGAATTTAAAAGTAAATAAAATAGCACGTTGCTAAACCATTACTCTTTCTAATTATATATTCAGAACTAATTGTTATTTAGAAATATAATCCGTAAACATGTAATAGTGGCATAAGTATGACTAATAATCAAAATGAGTAACTAGAATTAAAGAAAATAATGCTTCTATTTTATTTACGAATACTTGGAATATCCTTAAAAGAGTAACCTAGCTAGTATCATTTCTACTTTATCTACGATTTAAATCACCCCAAGCCCTAATATATGAGAAAGAACAAATAGATAAGAAATAAAAAACATATAAGCGGTTGAGTAATGCTAAAAACAAAACATTACTGCACCGAGAGACTAAATCCCTATTTTCAGTTTTGATTATACAAGTTATGATCACTGGAAGTGGGGATTTTCTCGTATCTATATTCTTTCGACATAGGGAGCTAAAGGCTCTCTTTATTTTTTTCTTCTCACCGTTCACTGCCCACTTCTATTCATTTGAAAGCCTTATTTATGAAATAAAACAATGAATTATTAACAATTAAAGAATAGGAGAAATAACAATGAAAAAAGTAAAAATGATTATTGAAGTAGTAAAGTTTATCGGGCTATTTGCCCATTTACTAGAAGCGTTTGAGTTCATAGAATCCTTTATTAAAAGGAGAACTCAACAGAAACCAAATCCCGTAGGATTTAAAACAGAAGAATGATATGACTAAATTCGAAAAAATCGAAACTGGTCTAATCATAATTTTTGAAGTTGTACTATGTACGCTTAAAAATGGAAAAAAATTTAGAAACCTTTTGAAGAAGAAGGTCTCAAAAATAGAGTAAGAAACAATTTAAAAACAAGTAAATATGGAAACAAATTTATTAATAGCACCATCTCAGAATATGATGATGGGAAGATCAAACGAGTGGAAACAGGACGTAGAAGATGCAGTTCTCATTAGAGAGCAACCACAGAAACGTTCGCCATTCATAGAGTCAAACACAACCGAGGTGACATTAGATCATCTCAAGAATGAATGTATTATACCCGTGTTCTCAAAAGACAATGAGGTATGTATATCACATCAAAGCTTCATAGAATCAGTTTATGAGGCTACTAAAGATTTTTATCATGGGGAAACTATTTATACCCCAGACATAAGAGTCAGTCATACAGTCAAAGGACGGACTCCAGAAGCGATCAATAAAAGAACAGATCAACTACTGGAATCTGACAAAACAATGTATTACGAAAGAATGATTTTCAATATAGAAGTTCCGAGTATTACCCAGAACGTAAATGGAAATCAACTGAACCTATCAATCACAGGCTGTAAAAGCTATGGGAGAGATAACTTAAGTGGGAAAATGACAGCACAGAAATTTAGTTTAGCTGTCGGATTCCTTAATCTTGCCTGTACTAACCAATGTCTTTCAACGGACGGGTACAAGGAAGAGATCAGAGCTACAAGTTCAAGGGATTTATATCAATTCACCTTAGACTTGTTTAGCCAATATAATGTAGCAAAACATATTCACCTAATGCAATCGCTTGGTGATACTATGCTAAGTGAAAACCAATTTTGCCAAATCTTAGGAAGAATGAGATTGTATAACTATTTGCCCCAACATCAACAAAAGGAACTACCCAAACTTCTTATTACCGACAGCCAAATTAATAACGTGGCTAAGCAATATATCCATGATGATAATTTTGCCGGAAATAATGGAGAATTAAGTATGTGGAAGTTCTATAACTTGATCACAGGCGCAAACAAAAATAGTTATCTCGATTCATTCTTAGGACGCAGCGTTAATGCCACTGAGGTATCATTGGGACTAACAGAAGCATTGAATCATAGAGACGAAGCATACGCATGGTTTATCGAATAACCGTGTAAGAATATGATTTGTATTATCCGAAGAGGGTATCACTGAGAAAAGGTGGTATCCTCTTTTATTTTTTAAACAACTTAATAACAGGAAAATATGGAAAGATTTGAATTAGAAAACAGTAGAGAATTTAAAGCAGCGATGGAATTAGAGAAAGCACTAAACGACATGTGCTTTGATTATAAAAGTTTTGCCGAAGGTATCAAGTATTATCACCCTACTCTACAACAATCATTATTTAGATTGATCAGGGAAATTATCTATGTTCAGGCAGATGAAGAACGACACTATGACGCCCGGAACAAAGCATCTCATGAAGTTGCCAAGAAACTAGTGAAAGTGATAGCAACGGAATGCTTACCTTATATATAAAAATATGTATCTTGAATGTACTTGTTCTCAAATCACAATAGAGAAATGGAAACAGAAAATGAAAAACAGCCGACCTCTCAATTATGGTTGGCTAGTAAGACGGATCAAGAAACAACTACCTTTATTATATAAGGAGCTATGTTTGGAATTCTATAATCCGTGGGAGGATCAATGTAAGGTGAATCGGGATTATTATATTCTAGTTCATTCGGCTGTAGAGTATTTTATCAGAAAAAGATAAATATCAAAGAAAAGGAATCCTGATATTACTAATATAATAAGGTATTAGTGATTATCTGAAAATTCCTATTTTAAAGCAACAGGAATCTTGTCAGGAAATAAAGTATATCAAAACTTTAAATCTTAGAGGATTCCTTTTTTATATGCACCACTCTCATGAATTGAAGTGGTTTTGTATTCAAATCAAGGATGTGTTCAAATAAATCTGATGGACGGTTTTGAATACATCTTTTCGTGTTATCAATTTAATCAAAGAATTATATGGAAACAAAAGCTGTAATTTATGCACGTGTATCATCTAGTAATGATAGGCAATCTACTTTTAGACAAATTGAGGATTTAAAAAGATATGCTAAGTCACAGGATATAGAAATAGTGAATATATACGAAGAACATATCTCAGGTGCAAAGAAAATTGAGGAAAGGCAGATTCTAGGAGAATGTTTAGAATACTGTAAACGTGAATCTGTGAATTTTCTACTTTTATCAGAATTAAGTAGACTTGGTAGATCGACTTTACAAGTATTACGGAGTTTAGAAATGCTACATGAATCCAAAGTATCGGTTTACATACAAAACTTAGGATTATATACTTTGCAGCCAAATGGAGAAGTTAATCCAATAGCTTCTATTATGGTGACAGTACTAGCCGAAATGGCAAACATAGAACGGAGTAATATCCAATATCGCTTAAATTCCGGCAGAGCAAATTATATCTCAAATGGAGGTAAGCTAGGTAGAAAAACTGGTTCGACTAAAACGGAGGAAAAGAAAAAAGAAGAGTATAAAGATACCATTGCTTTATTAAAGAAAGGATATTCAGTTAGGAACGTTGCTAAACTTCAAAGTATTGGAATTTCAACAGTTCAGAGAATTAAAAATCAATTTTTGAGCGATAAATAGAAATTAAGGGAGCTTCGGCTCTCTTTTTTTATTTTTCTCCGGCTAGAAAGGAATAAAAGCCTTACTTTTGAAGAAATAAATACTCATATAAGAGCGTTACATTGAACAAAAAAACGTATTTTTGCAAAAGTTCAACCGGAGAAATGGTTGGATTTTATAGAAAGCGTATTTTTGCTTTTATCCTAAGATCGAAATCGCCAATTTCAAAGTGAAGGGATAAGGGACAAATGTAACGCTCATTCTGTTTTGTATATGTACTTGTATAGCACATGCTGTACTTGATTACATAACATCATGGCATGGGTATTTGTTTCTTTGTTCATTTTTCACTAGGCGTTTGGCGATGCCCGATCTTGAATGAATGCAGACAAGTCCATGCCTTTCTTGTATACTAACGTTTAATCAAAATTAACGGCTGAATTCGGGACTTATAGGCGTATAGGAGAATATAGCTATGAAAAGTAAGTCTACAGCAGTGTTGTTCGCAATTATTCTCGGTGGTTTAGGAATCCACCACTTCTACCTTGGTGATACTAAAAAAGGATTATGCTATTTAATCCCTTGGGTTCTTTTTTGCTGGACTCTCGCTATTCCTATAATTCTTTGGATTATAGAAACTATAGAAGGTATTTCCCTTGCATGTAAAAGTCAAGAAGAGTTTGACATGAAATACAATAAGGGTTATCATAGAACCTCTTCTATGCCCTCAACTAATTACGCCCCCAACTATACAAATCAAGTACCTAAAGAACCGCAAAAATCAAAAACAGACCAACTTTTTGAATTAAAGAAACTGTATGATGCTGGAATACTTACCGAAGAAGAGTTTAATGTTCAAAAAACTAAAATTTTAAATTCTTGAAAGTACGACCATAAAGTTATGTCTAAAGTTTTATAAATATATCAAATAATAAATTCAAGTATGAAAAAAATATTTTTATTTCTTGCCATATTGATGGGAGTGTCTAGTATGGCTTTTTGCCAAAACAAGCAGTTGGAAAAACAGCGTTCTAAAATGTATAAAGCTAAAATCAAGGAGTACAAAAAAGAAGGATGGAAGCTAGATTCTAGCTCTAAGACCATAGAGGTTGTTCTACTGGAACATTATGAAAAACTGAAAGACGAAAATAATCAAGAGATTGTAGGTACAACATCCAATTGTCGTTCTGTGAATGTATGTCGTCAAGTCGCTTATAATAATGCTATTACAACTTATGCCAGCCTCGCTGCATCATACGTAAAAGGTAGGACAGTTTCTGATGTAAATCTAAATTCGTCAGATAAAGATGATACAGCAGAGTTTGATAAGTTTTACGCAGCTTATGAGCGAGTAATCGGAAGTGAAATAAAGAATGGAGTACTCAAAGAAAGTTATAGCATCAAAAGAAAAAAAGGTGATATAAATGAATACCAAATAGTATTCTTAGTAAACGAGGATAAGGCTTTACTAGCGAGAAAAAAAAGCGATGCAACGTGCTTTAGAAGAGAGTCAGTTAGCTCAAAAGTATGCCAATGAGATTTCTAAATTTGTAAATGAAGGAGTAGAAAATCTAAATCAGTAAAAGTATGAAATATCTTATTTTAATATTAGGATTATGTTTCTATATTCAAATTCAAGCTCAGCAAAAATCAGAAAACCAACGTCCTCCATGGATGAGAGGTGATCTACCTATACAAACTAATCACAGCTACTGGTTCAAACAAATGTACGGTGAAGGAAAAACATTATCGGAAGCAAGGCAAAATGCAACATTGGCTCTATTGGGGGATTTGATGAAAGCAAAAGGATTCACCGTATCAGGCAATGAGCTTGAACAGATTCTTTCAAGCGATTCTAACAAAGAATATAATGAAACGACTTTAAGAGACTATTCATATAATATAGAATACGATCAGCAAAAAATATCTTTTCAGGTAGCGGACGAATATTGGGAATTATTAAATGGTAACTATGTCTGTTATATATTATATGAGGTAGCTAATGATCCAAAATTTGTAAGGTTTGAAACAGTCACATATACAACTAAGTATGGAGCATCCGCATTACTTCGTTCTGTTATTGTACCGGGATGGGGACAAATGCACAAGCGACAGAAAGCGAAAGGAATAGCAATTTTAGGAACAGAAATTGCATCAATCAGTGGAATTGTTATATCACAGAACTTGCATAAGAGCTATCGAAATAAGACTAAGAAGGAACAAGATAGCAAGTTGAGACAATCGTATCAGAATAAAAGTAACACATGGGGAAATATGAGAAACGGTTTTATCGTTGCCGCATCAGCTATTTACATTTATAATATTGTAGATGTACTAGCCTCCAAAGGTGCTAAACGATACAACAATCAGCGTTCTATTGCATTCTCTCCATTCATTGATGAAAAAACTAATTATGGAATTTCATTTGCGTTCAAATTTTAAAATGACATGATAAGAAACTGCTTTGTATATTTGTTACCTTTAATATTGTGCCTTGTTTCTTGTGTAGCTAATGAAGAAGCAACTACTGGCAGCTTGTATGGTACAATTAAAGATTCTGAAAACGGAAATCTTTTAAAAGGTTGTTTAGTTGTAATATCTCCAACAGGTAAATCTATTACTACTGGAGATGACGGTTCTTTTTCTTTTGATAACTTATCTGCTGGAGTATTTTCTATAAATGTATCTAAAAATGATTATGAATCGGCTAAGAAGGAAGTTACGATTGTTGCTGGTGAAAGAAGCAATGCTGATATGCAACTAACGAAAGAAATGCCTACATTATTAGTCAATAAAACAAATCTTGATTTTAGTGATATTGAGACAGAACTTCCTATTGAAATAAGTAATGGAGGAAAAAGTACTTTAAAATGGGAAATATCAACAGGTACAAAATGGATTAAAGTCAATCCGACTACTGGATCTACGACAAAAGATATAGCTTCTGTATTAATTTCCGTAGATAGAACAGGATTATCTAAAGGAGATTATAATGGAAGTATTAACATTACATCAAATGGGGGAACTGCCACAATAAAAGTAAATATGTCTATTAAAGGAGCTGTTTTAAAGGTTACACCTTCGACTCTTGATTTTGGGGAAATAGAAACGAGTAAAGAACTTTTTATTTCTAATGAAACCGAAATAGGAAGTATAGCCTATTCTATTCAACCGTCTGTTAATTGGATTATATTGAGTTCTAATGAAGGAACTGTTGATGCAAACACCGATAAGATAAAGGTTCTTGTAAATAGAGACGGGTTAGCTACAAATGATTACAATGAAAAATTGACTATAAATACCAAAGATGGAAGAAAAGAGATTCCGGTTATTGTTAAGCAGATAGAAAGAACTGTGGCTAAAGTTGGAATTGGTAGCTCATTTAGTGATATTACAGAAACTTCTTTCTCCATTAAAGGGACAATTCTATCAACCGGAGGACATGAAATTTCGTCATATGGACATTGTTGGTCTGAACATGATACTCCAACCATTGAAAATGATAATAAGAATAATTTCGGAAATTCAAAAGAGATAAGAGAGTTTACGAGTAATATTGGTGAATTGGATGCAGGTAAAACATATTATGTACGTGCCTATGCTGTCAATGACAAAGGTACTGCATATAGTGAGCAGAGGACTATTACAATGCCGTATTTAAAAGAACCAACAGTTAAAACAGAATCTGCAACTAACATTAGCAAAGACTTTGCAACTTTAAATGGTACTATAACAGATAATGGAGGCGATAAAATAACAGAATGTGGTTTCTATTATGGAACAAGCGAAAATACTGGGATTAAAAAAACTTTAGGTGATAATAGTTTATCAGCTTTGAAATTGGTGTTGACTAATCTTAAGGAAGGTACAACTTATTATTATAAAGCATATGCCACTAATTCAAAAGGCACAAGCTATGGAGAAGTAATGAGTTTTAAGACCTTAAGTGAAAATGCACCAACAGTAGAAACTAAATCGGCTACAGGCATAACGACAAAGTCCGCAACTCTAAATGGTACTGTATTAGATAGAGGCAGTTCTAATATAACAGAATGTGGTTTCTATTATGGAACAAGTGAAAACACCACGGACAAAAAGAAATTAGAAAACAGTATGGATGAATTAAAATTGAACCTAACGGAACTGGCAGAAGGTACAACTTATTATTATAAAGCATATGCCACTAATTCAAAAGGCACAAGCTATGGAGAAGTGTTAAGCTTTAAAACTTTAGATAAAGAGCAAAAGTATGTTGAATATCAAGATCTATTCATTTCAAATATTCCAACTTACATTGAAATTCATTCTTATAAGGATGTAACATTAGAATTTGAATATAATTCAAAAGTAAGTTGGACGGTTGAATGTAGTAAGCTTTGGGTAAATATTTCTCCAGCATTTGGAGATGCAGGAACAGGAAAAATAACTTTTAATATAAGAGGCAACAACTTCGTTGCACCTAATCATTCTGCTTATCTAATATTTAAATCAGGAAATACAATATTGGGAGAGGTTACAGTTTACCAAGGATATTAAATGATATATGCCAAATCGTTTACATGAAGTAGCTTTCGATTAAAAATACAGCTAAGAACATGAAATAGTAGTCGTTCTTGAAAATGGAGTAAAACGAGATATCATTAAGTTGGTATCTCGTTTTTTTATTTTCTCCCTATTCAAAAAATGCCGAAAACTCTACTACGAAGCCTTGAAATCCCTAACTATGAATTAAATACTTAAATTTATGACAGACACATCTCAATTATGGTATTCGCTTAATAAAGATTGTAGCGGTATACCAAAAGCTCCAGTAGAATTATCGCCTGATTCGAAAGAGACAACGAATAAGTTCTCCGATGATATAAAAGCTTTAGGAGAATATTTTCCTCAACTGACTTCTCTATTGGCAACGGATAAGAATGAACAAGGATTCATATTAGAAATAAGCCTTAAAGAGATTTTTGTTCTATGCCCAAGAAACAGATCTAGGCTAGATAGATACGGAAAGCTCCAAGAATACTTGAAAGAGAATTATAACATTACCTTAATTATTAAATCACAAAAAACTAAGTAACATGAAAGTAAAAAGATTTTCAACAGCAAGAGATAAAGAATTGAAATGTACTGATCCCGAAAGCTATATTGATGAGAACGGTATCTTATACCCCCGACTAGCAAAGATGCCAATACAGGACTTGTCTTTGATAGCCAATTTTAGAGTGGAAATGATGAAGCGTTATTATACAGGAGATATACGGGAAGTAGATTACCCCATAGTCGAGCTTCTAATGGACGGGCTCTCTGATATTCCGGTAAGACACAGAATCAGTTGTTTTGAGAATGCAGTATTCATCCAGATAAAATATCCCCCTAAGTTATATGCGACTGATGATACTAATTACATCTCTATAGAACTGGCTGCTCATATATTCAGTTTGACTACCTCTGATATGACAGATATAGCGGATGAAGACGGGGAATTATATGAAGATGAAGATGGGCATTCATTGGTTAGCCTAGAATGGCTGATAGATACATATGAGGATCGGTTATGCCAACTTGTTAATTACGAGAAACTAAGTTTCAAAACTGACGGACAAGGAGAAATATCAATAATAATAGAAAGAAAACTAGAATAACATGAAAAAGAAAGTATTTGTAATGGATAAGGTGTATGATTGGGGTACACTAGGGAGTCAATGAAGTAGAAAATGAAGTTCAGGCGGATCTGGATAAGGTCTTTAATGCTGGTGGAGTCAGATTCCAAATGAGAGAAGTATCTGGGAAAACATTGGAATTGACATTCCTCCGTAAGTACAGAGAGGGGGAAATAGACTGGCTGAATTATGATCCGAAGCAGATCTATAATATTGATGCAAACATAATCACAGGCCACAGTTTTAATAGTTTTAGGGTACCGGATTACTGGGGAGGCGTTCCCTTCGGGTACACGTTTTCCATGCCGAAGAGAGAATTTACGAGGTGTTATAAAAATTCGGCTGTACTACTTGGAGCAGATCAGATAGAGAAAGTTAAAATCACAGCGCAACCGGAGAAAGTAGTTATGAGAGTGACATTTTAAAGCAAGAGAGAAGATAGTTAGAGATGCTGTCTTCTCTATCTTTGTTTTTTGTTTTTATAGAGGTACTAAGAAACGTAAAATCATTAACAAATATACCGTGGCAAATAGCAAACTCTTAAAAGTCATAGTGGCAGCTTTCATAACAGTTTATGACTAGAAATAAATTAAATCAATCTTAAATTCTCTTTATTGCAAATGAAATATTTCAAAATAGAAATTTAAACAATAAACTAGTAGAAATGAGTATTACAACTTTTTCTTAACTTCAATATATTTACTAACTTTGTATAGACTGTAAATATTATCTATACTGGTATATAGTGTTATGGAAAAATGTACAATAACAGGATACATCGTTTTTATGAACTTTATCCATGTAGATATAACTTTGCAACATAATAAGGAACGTGAATATGACAGAAAAAAGAACTATTGGAAAACTTATCGAAAAGGAGGTTCGCAAGCAACAACTTTCAATTGTTGAATTTGCAGATAGAATTTGCTGTAAAAGGAATAACGTGTATAATTTGTTCACTCGTTATAATATGGATATTCAACAACTTGCATTAATATCCAAAGTATTAGGACGTAATTTTTTCAAAGAATTAGCTGAAGACTTAGAGCTTGCCAATGAGACGGATGAGTCAGAAGAAGATATTCAAAACAGAAAAGCCGTCTCTCAGTTTATGGAGGTAGCCCCAAGAGTATTACGAAAATTGAATGCCTCCTCCATCATCGTATTTAGTGTCAGTGAGAATGGAAAATACGAAGGATGTCCCGTCCCAGACTTTATGCTTCCCGATTATGCTATCTCTTTTACAATTGGAGAGACCTTTCAAGAACGTGCAAAAGATTTCTATCATCCAAGACTTATCTCTATTGAAAGTTTTCAAAACAAGGAAGGCATTGTAATTGAGATCTCGACAAATCATCTGCATGACTCCCGTATCATAAACATAAAGTTAGACTATAAGTCAGAAGATGAATGGTATGATACTTTAAAATTCGCTCTTGAAGTCTATAATTCATTTAGAAAATAAAGTGAGAACCGTTATGAAAGTAGATATTGATATATACACAGAGGTCAAAGATTGTACATATAAAGATGAACACTATTCTGTTCGTGATAATGGAGCAGTCTTTCGTCACGCCAAAGATGGACACAAGTCAAGGAAACTGGATGAACAATGGCTCTTTGGTACTAAGAATGAAAAAACAGGATATATGACTATAGGAGGGCATCGAGTCCACATAATTGTTGCAACAGCGTTCCATGGTAGCCATGATTCAAAAAGAGACATAGTAGACCACATTGACACTAACAGATGTAATAACCGACCAGAAAATTTGAGATGGCTCACAAGGTTGGAGAATGCATTGAACAACCCTGCTACACGAAAAAAAAAGAATACCTATGTGGCGGTGATATTCAGAAATTCATCGATAATCCAAGTTGTTTAAGAGATCTCACTGGTACAAACCAAGATGTAATGTGGATGAGAACGGTTACACAGGAAGAGGCCAAAGCAGCTTATGAACGGGTTATGAAATGGGCTGAAGAACCGAGCAAGCTGTATTCCAGTGCAGGTAATATGGGAGAATGGATATTTGCCCAACCTGATTCTCCGATAATTCAAGATACATATAGGCAAGTTCTGTTCCCTGCTCTTTCGCCTGATACAGCACTGCAACGTGAATGGAAAACACCCACTGAATTCCCACTTTGCCCTATCCAAATCTGTGAAACTCCACTTACTTCATATATAGATAACCTTTGTATTGGAAAAGTTATAACAAGAAATCAATATACTACTCAAATAATAGATGACTTTGCTCTATGTAATGAGAATCTAATAATGATAATATGCCATGGTCAAAATGAAGACCTGAAGAAATATACTTCTGTCTCTATAACCTTTGAAGATGGTAAATATATCCATGAAGGACGGACATATTTTGAAGAACGTGGAGCACAAAAGGCTCTCACAATAGCCAAAGGATTGGAGTGGGACGGACCGGACGGAATTGACGATTATTGTTAATATTAATTGTATGTATTATGATTGTACCATCAATGACGGAGCAAGAAATCCGTGAAGAACTATTGAAAGATTTAGCAGACTTAGAGAAACCAATAGAACGATTTCGTAAGAATTTCAGATCTAAAGTTCTGGGCTCTTACAAGTTTCCAGTAAAAGCTTCGTATGACTGTAAGAGCATCAAGAGAAAAAATCTTTTTGTCATAACTTTTACAGCTGATAAAAGAGGACAGCATGATAATCCCAACATAGGTATGTACTGTATATATGAACGTAAGGAAGGAAAATATGCAGCTG
Organism: Bacteroides sp. BFG-606; assembly: GCF_024788145.1. Taxonomy (NCBI): domain Bacteria; kingdom Pseudomonadati; phylum Bacteroidota; class Bacteroidia; order Bacteroidales; family Bacteroidaceae; genus Bacteroides; species Bacteroides sp. BFG-606. The sequence goes on from NZ_JANUIL010000001.1 coordinate 3,088,171, forward strand.
TTTATCAACCTATGACACATAAAATAACAATATATGCCCCCCATTTCTTCAGGAGGTACCAAGAGCGGACTCTTAAAGATAATAATTTGCCAATGCTTGAAATTATCAAAGAATACTTCAAAAACTGTTGGGGACTTACCAGTGTTGAGATTGATGAGAATCTGGAAGCAACCTACCAATGTTTTGAGGGCCATTATAGTGATGAAGTAATTGATTTTGTATCAGTAACGGCAGGAGGCTACTGTTTTGGTGAAAAACATGGAAATGTCTCTATTATAAAGACTATTATTTCGGAAGAGATGCTGTCAGAAAAGCAAAAAACATTTTTCTATGATTTGAAAAAACTATGTGATAATATTCAAATAGATTACAGTAACAAAGGAATAAAGTATACAGTATCTCCAATTGATAAATGAAACTACTATGGTTGGAAGGAGATAGTTGCAGTAGGTAATTCTATAAGTAACTGGACTTTAACAGATACGTGCATAAAATCCCTCTGCTAAGTGGTAGGGGATTATTTATCGATGCTAACATCATAACTGGTCATGGATTCGATGGTTTTAAAGTTCCCGTCTATTGGGGAGGGGTTCCGTATGGTTATCCATTCTTTATGCCAAAGGAGGAATTTATTGAGTGCTATAAGAAGTCAGCGATTAAACTTAGAGGAAGTCGGTTGAAATTTGCGGAAGTAAATACGATGCTGGATAAGATAATTGTGGCTTTGGCATATTAAAGAAAAGGAAGATAGAAAAGAATCTATCTTCCCTTTTTGGGGCACTGTCCACGATTTTGTGTAAATAGAAAAGGGATTCTAATGTCGAGTGATTACTTTGTCTAAATTTAATACATTTCGAAATGCAGGTTGAATTTCCCAAATAAACTGTTCTGCAACACTTTCTACATCTTCACCTTCATCATTTAAAAGCAATGGATTTTCCACAAAGTTCCAAAATTCTACCTTATTTTTAGATATTCGATTTTTAGGTTCAATAAATCCTATCTCATATAAATACTTGGCGATTTGAATAGCATTACACGAATCACTCACTCCATCTATTTTAACAGTTTGTTGATTAACAATTTCTTCATTTATAACTGTTAATAATTTCGTGTATTTATAAGAAGAATTTTTTCGATTAAATGCGTAAAAGATAAAGCGGAGGTTGTCACATTGCACTTTATATTCTGCAGATATATCTAATAATCTCTCTCTTCCATAATTAGCCAAACATTTTTTTATATGCGTAATTGTTATTTTATTGCCTGAATCTGCTTTATTAGCCTCTATTATTGCTTGGCGTATAAGAGATAATACCCATCTAGGTCGCTTAATACCTAATAACGATAGTGTTTTGTGTGGTTCAAATTTGGTTATATTATTTTGTTTGCGTTTTTCCACATTCTTATCAGACAAATCAAAATCAGTTGTCAAATCAAACAAGAGTCCAATATACCAATCATCATCTTTTGTTACAATATTATTATCACAATATTTATGATAATAACTACTTATTCTTTTGGCAATCATAGTCTTGATTTCATCAGAAGACCACCTGTAATCGACAATAAAATCTCGCATAGTAGCCAATGATGTAACCTGAGAAGCTAAAATAGCCCAAACATTTGGTTTTAACGTTGTCCTAATATAAACATTTGAAAATAGATTCGACAAATCTTTGCATGCTAATAACAACGTTGATACCTTATTTATGTTTTGAGGACTTTTGGTGAAAAATTGGTCTACTTCATCGATGAATAGCCAAATTTTTAAATTCCTTTTCTGTACAAGCTCCTCTACCTTTTTCATCTTTCTTTTCTTCAAAGTATTTACAATACAGTCTATTATATTGTAACTTTGGTTATTATTCCTAGCAAGCTTGTAAATTCCTTCCCATTCACTTTTGTTGATTTTATAAACAATATCAAGCTTTTGATAAATGGCATCTAGTATATTCAATTTCCACATCCTAATCCAAGATGTTGGAGAAACAGAATCATCAGCTTCTGGTGAAATATTAGAATCGTATTTTACAATACTTAAATGATTGGGTCGTTTACCTAGTTTATTACTCCACAAAAGATTTAATGTAGTTTTCCCTGTTCCCTTTGGAGCACACAATATCATAAATTTATTCTCTTCATTAAGGTATTCAGTACAGTCTGCTTTATCTATACTAAAATCTTTAAGCAACTCGAAATCTATATTAGAAGCATCACTCGAACCTATTAATTGATTTATTTTAAAATTCCTAGCACCATATAGTTTGATTACGTCATCATTAGATTCTATTTCCAGCCCTAATCTTAATTGTCGTTCAGTGTCATTCATATTTTTATATTTAAGATAACTTCAAAGACTTCCTTACGCTATTTTTTAAAATATCTTGTAATTTACTTACTGTACCGAGAACCAAGTCACGTTCAACACCATTATCCAGCTGTAGTAACAATGAATCAAACAGCTCATTTTCTTGAGTAGTTCCATAATAGAATAAATTCCTTTTTGCAGTCGTCATCTTTGCGGAATAATCTTTCACATTAGCTGGTATTGAATTATCTGCAACTAAAAACAAAAAATCAATACATGAATTTATTGTACTCATTCTATACTTTAGTTGCTTCTTTAAGATAGCTTCTTTTTGCCTTAACCTTGTATTTATAAACCATCCAATTATTAATACTAAAACAGAAATACTAGGAATAAGTATATTGCACCATATCGTTATTTTACTTTCAAATATTGGTGGGTGCTCTGCCAAGCATGAACATGAATAATTATTATTCAGTTGTTCAATTATTGAATTTATGCTATTGTTATATGTAATCATAGTAATATGATTAAAAAGAGTGGGGGATCAACTTGTTACCCTACTCAGGTTATCTACAGATTCTTTATAATTACAAATTTATTAAAAAAAGATTAGAACAAAAGCATTTGTGGTAAAAATAATACTGGAATAGAGCTAAATTCTAATCAAGCAATTTGTATATTAATAGATAGGTATTCCTACCCTTCCTAATATAGGAAATATTTTTTCCTAATTCCAAGACTGTGTTTCTAAGATTACGATTTATTATATATTATCCCCAAGTCTACTTAATCCAAAACCTCCACTCACGTGTACATTGGTAGTACTTCTTTTTTCCAATTGTGACAGGTTTATTACTTGAATCGCCTTGATACTCTACCTTATTACCAAAAGGATCATATTGACATACATTTTTTCGATAACCCTGTTCTATTGGTTCGGTTGGTAATTCTTCGTCAATCCATTTTATTTGTATACCATCCTCAAAAAGAGAATTACCCATGAGAAGATATTCATAGACATAAGTTGGTCTTGTTTCAATTATAGGTTCACTATCATTGTCTACTATCTTAATGCCTCTGATGAGAACGGAAGCTCTATATTGGCTATCCTTATTTTCAAAAGTAAAATCAACTCCCGATACATGTGCGTTAAATGAACCAAGGGGATAATACTTATTCTTCATAGCAGGATCTTTTATTTTATCAGAAATATGATACATGATATAATCCTTGATCTTTGTTCCTGCGCCTTCTTCATGGTAATAGAATTCTATATCACGAAGATAAATCTTTCTATCGTTTACTTGGAAATATCCACCAAAGAAGAAATGGCGAGCAAGTTTATTCATTTCCTTTAGCAATAACTCTTCATCTCCATTTGCTCCTTGAAAAGCCTCCAGAATTCCTTTTAATGTGTTTTTCATTTTATTATTTTAGTAAGTTGTTCATAGTCTTCTCTATTCTCCTTTCTATAGCCAAAATCCATGAGATAATTACTAGCCGATAAAGTTTTTAATCTTACTGTTATAAATAGTGATATTAGGGTAAAAAAAAGACCAGCCAAAGAGGCGGAAACAATATATAACACGCAGTTATTTTGACCAATAGATGAATAGAAGCAATTCCAAGACTCTAATAATAAAGCTATAAAAGCTGATAAATGTAATATTATCACCACACTCCACGTGATAAGGAAAACCCATCCTATTAATATATTCAATTTAGACACTGAATAAGCACCACTATCAATATTACTTAATTTCTTATTATAGTAGAAGCCATCATCATCTTTTTTCTCCATATCTTTATCTAAAAAGTCTACTTTTCCCATCAAATATATTTGTGGTATTCCTAATTCATGTTTAAACTCTTCTTCAAAATCTGAGATAGCTTTTGCATATACTTCATACCATGCTTTAGACCCTTTGGCCATTAACACCCAAATAACAGACAGTGTAAAACCTAATAATCCAATAGCAAAGGCAGCACCATGAAGAATCTTGTAATTTAGTTCTATAAATACATTATTGCTAAAAAGATTTGAGATAAGAATACCATACCCTGAAAGCGTTAATGTTAAAAATACTGCCAAGAAGATTGAACGCTGCCAAAGATTGGTGATTTCCATATCTCGACATCTATATAATTTATTTAATGTACGTTCAAGGTCACATTTTTGATTACCTTTCCGTTTCCGATATATCATATTCCGTAATTTTATATATTGTCCTTTTCTGTAAAAGTAGTTATAAAATCATTATATTAAATGGAAAATAAGAAAATTAACAAAAAGAGATAGTCGTTCCTAACTATCTCTTCAACCATTTTATTTATATGCGCTATTGACTATCCCTTCAATCTCTGTTCCGTCAAAATCAGGTTCAACATAACGCAACATCAAATACATAAGAGCATCATCTTTTGGAACACCATAGTCATGTAATTTACAAGCAAACCGAAACAGATTAGAATTCCGAAATCCCCGACTAACAGGAAAATACCTATCCGATAGCTCTTGTACTTTCTTTATAGCCTGATCAGGATTCTTAAATTTAGGTGGCTGTAACATGAGATTTTTCCAGAATGTTACACCTGTACTTTTTATAGTCTTTGATGCCACATAAGGAGTAATCTTTGCTGTTGATGAAGAAGGTACAAAGTGGTATATCTCTGAATCTGCATTATAATATACCTTTGGATCATAACTTATGAAATGTGCCCTTGATAGATTGTCGCATTTAGAATCTATATGCGTATTCCCCAAGTACCCACTGATTGAGCTATACAGTTCTTTATGAAAAGCCGGATCAAGGGAATCATGTTGGATAATTAGTTTTATTCCTCCTCTTGGTGAATGGAAAGCCATCTTAACATAAGGGTCACTCGTGTGTTTCACCCAATCAGAATCCCTTTCCGTTAATTCATTAGGGAGATCATAATCTAAGTCTATACAGATATAGCAAGAATAATCTAGTAATGCCGTATCTAATCTTTTTCCAAAAATGCCATTAACCAAAACTACAGGTAATTTCTTCTTTAACCAATCTTGTTTTTTCTTATTACCCATATTTCTCTGAATATCTAAAGTAATATCCTTTATATATCCATAAGGAGTTTCTATTTTATTCTTTAGATCAAGTAGTTCTGATATACAGACATACTGATTCCTAAATAATCCTTCTATTAAAGTTATCTTATCTGTCATATTCTATTTATTATAAAAGGTGGGATTTAAGTTATTAATCTCTTATATAATAGTAATGTAGATCGTAGGAGAATATCCCACCTAACGAATTTTTACTATCGTACCACTTTGAGGATAATATTATACTCCTTCTTTAACGTATCTCTTAACGGATCATACGAGCGAGCTTTCTTTTCTTTCATGGGGATAAGTACAAGGATATCCTTCAACCTAATTGTAAGTGTATATGTCCTACAATACTTTATGGCATCCAATAGTTTAGGATCATATCCACACAAGGCTACTACCTTCTTAAGAAATACAGGTGTTCTTTTTGTTGCTGGCATAAGAACAGGCATTCCACTTATGTTTACCCCCGTATCACTATTCTCCCTAAAATAATCAAAGACATCTTTCATTAGCTGTGGATCTATATCATCTGAATAGAATACATGAATCGGATCACCATTATGTTGTCTTATCCGTAACCTACATATAGCTTGAATCATTCCGGCTGTTCTTATTCTTCGTTCAGTCGAATGAATACCGTAGTTTTTATTAATCAAGGATAATCCAGATTTACCTGTTCGCCATTCTCCGACAAAAGAGATGCCCGTATAATTACTAAAAGCATTGGTAGCCTTGTCTTGACCAGAACCCCGATAGATAATACTGTATTTTCCTGCCAATCCTTTTTTATTCAGTTCTTCTTCAAGCACTTTCATTAGATTCAGGTGTTTATCTTCTTTATCTGGATCACTGTCTCTGGCTACCATATATTTCCATGTAACAATAAGTAACGGAGAAGCCTGTTGTATCTGATCTGCCAACTCATCAACTATATCCTGTATTCTGTCACGAATTGTATTATCGTCTACATCTTTCTCGAACAACCATCTTTCAAGGGACATCGGAAACTCTTGAAAAGTAATAGGTGACGAGTACATCTTCCCCGAATTTTGGATCAACCTAAAAGGTGTTTTCTTATAATCGCTTAACACATCCGCAGTAGCATCTAGTATGATAACATTCATCTGCATCCCCTTTACCACCCAATCCTTTATAAAGTGATATATTGGATAATACTTCCCTTTTGCATTCCATATAACTGAATAATTTTGGTTGATATACACTAATACCTCTTCCTCTCGATATGTATTTAAGGCTGACTTAGTACTATATAAATGATCGCTGGTTTTTCTTAAGAATGTACTATTCACAGCCTTCATTTCCTGTATTCCTAAACAATGGTAATATAAACTTGCTCCAACGGGGATACTACCTTTTGATGATGTCCCCAAATTACCCATATAAGCAAGAATCTTAAGCCGTTCAAATGTATTAAACGGTTGTATAAAGGATGGCTGTTCGTCTATTATACAAAACTTGCGTACTTCGGTAGACTTTAGTAATGCTCCTAAGTTTCCAGTATATTTAGCTATATCAACTATTTTCTCATTATCATAAGCAAATAGGGCTGGCAGATAATCCCAATAGAGGTGAACACTGGGAACAATCAGAACCTTTTTCTTTGTTACCTGTTCAGGATGTGCTATGTAATTACTGTAGTAATAATCTTCTTGATGTAAAATCACTATTTCGTCTTTCAATGCAAGGAGAGACAGACTTTCCAGTCTTTTCTTCATATCATTTGCATCGGCACGTGTAGCAACAAAGATCACTATTCCCTTATCGCATCTCTTGGCAACCAGATCACAAGTAGCAGTACTCTTTCCACCTCCACATGGGAGAGGAACAATAAAAGCCCCTCCCTTACATGGAATTATGGCATCTCCGGTTTGATGTTTAATAGTTAAATTTGTATCAGACGGATCGAACACAACTTCTATGTCCTTGTAGTCTCTTACTTTTGGCATAATGCTATCTCTTTAAAAAGTCCATTTTCTACTTCTTGGCATTTCTGTGAGTATATCTACCACTATATTGCTATCAGGTAGCTTTGTCTGCTGCAATGCGAAATACAAGCTAATATCTTTTATCAGTGCTAATTTCCGGTCTATATCAGTATCAAGAAGAGAGATCAAGTCTCCGTTATCATCTACAGCCAACCATCCCCTTGATAAGAATATCTTAGCAGGAATTACATGTAGCATCGGTGCGTTGGCATTACAATGTAGATTGCATGTCAATTTTCCTATGAGTCCTGTGTCTAAGCGTATCTTTTGCGGCAAACAGAGGATGTATCCCTTCTGCTTAAATTCTTGTAGTGTCATCATATCCTTGTTTAATTATATTCTCGTATCACTTTGGTAAACTTATCACTATGGAGAGGTAATTGGGTTTAACCTTTTTAATCATTATTTGAGGATAATTTATACTTCTCATTTTGAAAGAGAGAGGTCTCTCACCCCTCCCTCTATTTTCCAACTTTAGCTTAAGGCTTCTCGCTCGGTAAATGCTTTCCAATAATTCTTGAAAAGACCTGTAATAACCTGATCTTTGCTCCTGCTAGTAGTCTTCTTTGCATTATCAAGAGATTCTATCTGCTCTTTTGAAAGAGAATTAAGAAACTCGATGACATGAGCATACGCATCGTTAATCGGCTTGTTTTTGTTAATGAGTTGCTCTACAAAACTAAATAGCATTTTAGGAGTTATTTTCAAGCCAACTGTCTTTATGTTCAATTTAGCAATAGCAGTATCATAAAGATTTTTATTACGGTCAAGTCCATCCTCATCAACTAGTGTTTCCAATTTATCAGGGTCTTTTGAATCAATGGCAGACTTAATCATGGCTTTTGAGTAAATCTTTTTACCCCCAGAAACGAATAAGGAAGCCGCAGAATCAGAAATGTTTTCTGTACTTGCTAAAGATTTCAGCCATTCCAACTTGGAAGTATCAAGACCACGAACTTTTGCTGTCTGGATAGCCATCGTTAGCCAATCAATTCCATCCCAAGGATTCACAGAAGTATTCGCCTCCTTTAATATCGTCATAAGATCATATTGATCTGTAAGTGGTAGAATAAAGTAAGCTTCATAGTCCTCACCAGCCTTTTTAAGTTCATTAATGGCTTCCCAACGGTGCTGACCATCCAATATCACTAGAATGTGTTCAAGATCAGGGGTATCCTTGGTTATTACATTGCCAGCATAGTCTACTACATCAAGATCCGCTTCGATACATTCCTTAGCCGAAAGTACCAAGAAAGGGGTTATAACCCCCTTTGCGGCTCTGATTGATTCAATCTTCTTTTTTACCTCCTCCTTATCAATGTCCCTGTTTACTAAAATGCGAGCAAACCGATATTTATATGTAAGAAGAGTTGTGAGAGTAAAAATTTGCCTACGAGTGAGTTTTAACGGTTCTTGTTCAGTCTCCTTATCAGCTTTCGGAGACTCCACTGAGGCGTTCTTACCTTTTTGAGGAGCTGCATCATTCTTTTTTGCGAATTTCTGTTCTTTCTGCTCATTTAACATAGCATCTACTGTTTTTCTTTCTTCTGCCATTTTCTAAGATTTTAGTGGTTATTTTTTTTTAATTTCGTGAGCAAATATAAGTGAATAAATCAAACGTTTTACGCATCTTAATTTTCTTGACTTCAATTAGTTACACACACGATTACTTGATTATAATCGATCTTATATCACTACATTTTATTCTCATATTTGATCATATTTAGCCATAGCTGAACCTCATTGACTGTCTCTGATTTGTTCATCAAAGAGTCTTGCTGGACATTCACTAATGAAACTGTTACCATTGGAGCTACACCAGTCTCTCCAATCTGTCCTACCTGTTCATTTAAGACAAGTAATTCTCAGTTCTTTTCCTTCATGCTTTTCTTGATTTATGAATAGACAGCTTCACCATTGAAAACAGCCGGCATATTTTCCAGCGAAACTGTCTATTCCGGTTAATTACTTGGAGTACTTACGCCCCCATTTTTTATTAGACACTTTTAGTAAATCTAGAGCTAGATCAGCATCGACTACAATGATCTTCCCGTTTTGAGAAATAGCTTCGTTAATGACACCACTTGATTTGATTCTTTGAGCTGTTGCTTGACTACAGCCAAAGAGCTTACTTATGCCAATTAGACCATATACATACCGTTTCTCAATTGACGGATTTGTGTTAGCTCTTCCATCTTTACCTTCATTAGCAAACCCTTCATTTAATGCCTCTATCAGATCACCTAAGGTAGCTTGGAAAAGAGGCTTATCTCTTAATGCTAAAGTTTTCATTATATCTTTTTTTATATTAGTACTCTATTGAAATCCTTGCTACGATCGTTTTGATTTCTGGCACAAATATATGCACAAAAAAATGGAATTACAGTAGGTGTAATTCCATGATTATGAGATATATAATGCAAATTATATGAACGTTATATATATGTTATATAGAGTATTATATTATGAAGTCAATTAGTATCTTTCCATTTTAAGATTCTTATATTTTGGATATTCTCCGCTATCTTTAATCTAATCTCTTCCGGTAATTGTTTTGTTCCTATTTTCCCTGTTTTTAATGTATTCTCACTTAACTTTTTTCCTTTCGGCATAAAAATATTACTGGTTATTTTCCATATGCCATCAGGAACAGTTTTAAGTTTTCCTTTAGCATCTTTACCATATAATTCCCTTATAAAAACTTGAAGGGTATGACGGTCACCATTCCATAATACAGTTTTTGTATCAGCATTAGATGTACTGCTCCCTAAAAAAAAGCACAAAGGCTGTCCGGCATCAACATAACTATAAAAAGCTTGGTGAAGTTTTACCAATTTCTTATTATCAAATCCATCTGGCATAGGTAAGCGACTCCTTAATGAGAGTTCAGTAATATCACAAAAACAAAAATCCTTGCCGCCACCAGTTACTTTTCGGTATTCATCATATCCTTTTTGGACATATTCTGCCAACTCCAATTCTTGTAACCTATCAATAACATATTTTTTCATTACTTCTGGCTTTATAAAACCATAATTCATAGCATGAAATAACTGGCTAAAACATTTACCTTCAAAAAAATTATAATAAAATAAAAAGGCTTCATTCCTATAACCTTCTTTGAAATACAATTCAGATAAAAAGTCTAAATTTATAGTACCTTCTATTTCCGCCTTACTTTTCCATTCTTCATATTCCTCATGATACATAGTAACAACATCTTGTATGAAATATAAGCCAAACTCAGATATAGGTTTATATTGATTATTATTGATTACATCACATATATCATTCCAATTTATATCATTCTTAACTTTCAAACGCTGATTCTTGATCTTTTCACCAATAAAGTAATAAATTTCTTCTGTAATTTCCGATTCAAGTTTTTGTCGTAAAAGTTGCATTTCTCCTTCACTTGTTTCTTCAAAGATTAGTTCTAAAAAGCTATCAGAAAAGGGCATTATTTGCTTTAGAGCATTAACAAAATTTTCTGGAGTGATATGCTGAAAACGTGAATCAGTATTAGATTTTAGTTCTTTCTTTAGTTGTAATATACTATCTTCATTATATTCTTTTTCTGCTTTCCTTATTAGTATGAAAATTGGTTTAGGAAGAGTGCCTATAAAACAATGTGTTTTCTTAGCAAATTCCTTCTTATTTCGATCTATTTTATCTTTTAAATAAATCTCTTTTATTTCAGCCGCAACTTTATCATCAAAATTAGGCTTATCACACAAAAGAAAAACTATATATGAACTTAGATTGGTAATAAGACACTCATTACCACTAATATCATATACACATTTTTTCTGTTCATATTTTGGCACATTGGATTCATCTATGCCATTTATGAGTTTATTTATTATTTGTACGTCATCATCCTTTATATGAAACTCTTCCCCCTTTATATTATAATGGCATTCATCAACTTTCCAAGCTTCCAACCAACATGCGAACATACTTCGGATTTCAAATATTACATCATTTACAGGCACTGCTTCATTATTTATGAAATATGATTCCTTCTGAAACTTATATTTACTAATTGATACATCTCTTTTATTGATTATATCTTCTACAAGTGGAACGAGTTCTTCTTCAAAAGCCAACTCTGTATTTTCAATTTCATAGTAACAAGTACCATTCTTTTGAGTTTTTCGATGTATAGGCAATAAATCTAGAGAATTAGTTATTTTTGTTACTATCTCAGCTATTGGTCCATCCTCACCAGTAATAGAATAACTGGATTTACCTGAGTTATAATTTTCAAGGACTACATCCTTTCCCTGTTCAACAACATCACGTATCAATGGAATAAGTTTCTTGAAATTTTCATCTACATAAAGGACTTCATTACCATTAATCTTATAATTGTCTTCGTCTATCTTTTCAAAAGTGCCTTTTTTAAGTTTATTCTCATTTTCCATAATAGTATTAGTATTAATTTAAGTAATTATAATAAAAAGCAGCACCCGTTTTTCCCGAATGCTGCCTCAAATATATGAAATTTTGTTAAGCTATACTCCTAATATGTTCACAAAGTTCTTTCAATTGTGTCGGATTCATTTTATCTAGACTTTCTATGATATCAGACTTATATTGGTGAGTATTCCATTTTTCCATTTGCATCTTCTGTGTTTCGTCTGCTACTTCTATATACGGCTTCATACTTTCATAATCTGCGTGTCCGGTACAACTCATCACAACAGTCGGAGATATACCTAAAGCTAAGGAACAACAAACGAAAGTTCTACGTCCATCGTGACAGCTTATCGTTTCATAAAACTTATGGATTTCCTCATGTCGTTGCGTACCTATAAAGTAGGTTTCAACTATCTCTCTATCTAAACCAGCCAACTCAGCAGCTTCCTTAATATAATCATTAAGTTTCTGATTTGATGGAACAGGGAATATTGTACCGTTCTTGGAGTGATACCATGAATATTTATCTATAATCTTTTGAGCATTTTCTATTATAGGAACAGTAATTCTATCATTCGTTTTTTGAGTATACATCTCAATATTCCCATTTGAAATATGCGCTCTCTTTAATGCGCTTAAATCAGAATAACGTAAAGATGTAAACGCCATAAAACAAAACATATCTCTAGCTCTATCTAAATACTCTTTGCTTTTAGGAAATTGGAAAGATGCAAAATGGAGTAATTCTTTATATTTCAAAAAAGTCACTTCCTTTTTAGTCACAGTTAAGTTTACCTTATAGCTGAGTACTCCTTGCTCTACTGGATAACCATTAGCATCAATCCATCTAAGAAAAGACTTTAATATTCTGAATTGTTTTACAGTGGTGCGGTTACGATATCCATTTTTCACATACCATTTTTTAAGTTCTGTCATCTTATTCTTATCAAGTGTCGCTAGAGATATGTTGGGATCACAGCTGTTTAAATGATTCCATGCTTGAACATATTTATGATGTACAGATTCACTCCAGCTCCTCTCTGTAGAGCAAACTTCTAAAAATTCATTGAAAATTTCACGAAAAGACTTTTCTCGCTCTATTGGATTATCTGGTACTACCTCTTCTTTTATTCGTCCCAGCTTCTCATTAACCAGTTCCTTCAATTCACTTTTGGTTGGCAACTGAGAATTTAAGCTGTATTCTGTGAAAGACTCTTCGATGCACTCTAGAAATTGAGAAATACGATTGTTAATATCTCTAGCTACCACCGTCTTTCCACCAACTTTATGAGTAGTATTATACCTAGCTCTTTGGTTCTCTTTATCCCATTTGTCTGGATCGGCATTACAACCAACAGAAAAACCAACTTCGTCCTTCCGATTATTCCATCTAACACGAATAACTACTTGCCCCTTATTATTAAGGAATGCTCTACAACTGTGATTAATTTCTATCATACGTCTTACTGTTTTGAGGTTTATTTTCAGCGAAGATAGAAATAAAAATCGTGGGGAATACAGGGTAATTCTTATTCCCCCCTTTTTTGAGCATACAAGATTTTATGTGCTATAAAAAGATATGGTTAATTACATACAGCGTTGATATACAGTAATATATGTAATCGGATCAAAGCAGTTATGATCAAAGCAACAATACCTCCAGCTCCACTTTATACTAATCATTAGTATCTATAAAGAGAACACTCAACGTTGCAATAGTAACATTGAGTGTTCTTTTTTTATGGGGCTATCAATGAATTTATTCCACCTCGCGAGCCATTTATTTTTATATCCGTATCGGGTAATAGCTTTTTAATGCGCTCTATTCCCTCTTTGGTTATCTTTCCATATAGGGTCAACGATTCAATTTTTATCTTTGATATTTCATCCGGTATATCGATCTTATCGATAAACTGGATATCCAACCTTTTTATCTCCTTCAGTTCTAACAAGACAGTAGGAAACTTCTTTACCCTAATGTTAATACCACTGCCCCAGCCATCATTTTGGGCGTCAGCACTCAACTTGTTTTTTAATCCGTCATTGTTAACGTCTTTCTTTCTGACCATCCAGCCTATTTGTGGTCGCAGAGCAAAATTCTTACTATTTTGCTCCAGTCCGATGAAACCTGCCCAAAATTCCAATGGGGTCTCTTTGACGGCATCGGGATATACTTCCTGATACTTTACATCTACCTTCACTATTTCATCAGGGAGACAATTTCTGCCTTCAAGCTGTTTCAGATTATTTCTTCTTCCTTTCTTGTCATACGGGAAAAATTTAACAATCCATCCATCAATAATATTCGGAGCGCCGTATTGCTTCTGTGAATGATATTTGAACATATTGCGCCAGAAGCTTTTGTCCACCTGGCCTTTGGAGGCTTTGACAAATTCTTCCAGAAGAGGCTCCAGTTCGGAAATCCACCATTCAAGTTTATATTCTTTCAGGCTTCTGGCTTTCTGTAGAACTTTCTCCCAGTCCTCCGGAGTTCCTTCGAGGGTTATTTCAGGTATTCCACAGACAATGCGTATGATTATAAACTCAAAGTATGGCTTCACAGCTTCCATGATTGTTATTTCAGAAGCAACTTTCTCTAAGGAGGTGGTTGTTGAAAAATTACAGGTAAGCAACTCAGTCAGATGGTTACCGACGTGTTCTGATATTTGTTTTGTGAATTGGGGAAAGATCTCTTCCCATGAAAAAGTAGGGTCTTTCAGTTTCTTGTCCGCTCTTACAATTAAGGACAGTTTGCCGGAGAAGTCAACGAGATTATTTCTCATCGATTCCTGATTGGCATTTATATGCCGGGCAAATCCCTGGCTGATTAGTAGCCAAATCATGTCTGGGGACAGAACAAATGGCCTGTGATCTGCATAAGCCTGATACATACCGTTGAAAAAAGAATTAGGACCAAAAGATACCAGACTGTCAGGAGATTGGCTCTTTGCAATGATATGATAAGGAATTTCGATATGCTTCTTTTTTATTTCATAAGGCTCTATGTTCATGTACGATAATATAAGACTTTTATAAATGTCGTCTTGGGAATTCAAATGGAGTAATTCTTCAGGCTTTGAAAGCTTTTCAACTTTAAAGGTGATTCCATTTTGAGCGAATATGGGAACACTGCAAGATATTAATAAGCCAAAAAGTATGTTTTTCATAATCTTAAATGATTCTATGGTGGCATAAACTTATCAGGTATGTCTATGCTTTTCATAGACGATATGCAAATATAACATTATAAGAAGTAGATTAAACAGGATATTAAATGTTTTTTGATTTATATCTATAAAAAACATAAGCGTATTATTTCTTGAGCCGATAAGCGGGAATTATTCGGGAATTTGTAATAAGTTTGCTCTGCTAATCCTAAAGAATGACGCAGAGAAAGATTATACATATCGACATGGATGCCTTCTATGCCTCTGTAGAACAGCGTGATAATCCTGAACTTCGTGGCAAACCTTTGGCAGTAGGTCATGCTGAAGAGAGGGGAGTTGTGGCTGCTGCCAGCTATGAAGCCCGGCGTTATGGTGTCCGTTCGGCCATGTCCTCCCAAAAGGCGAAACGCCTTTGTCCCCAACTCATCTTTGTACCCGGCAGGATGGATGTTTATAAATCCGTTTCCCGTCAGATACATGAGATTTTCCACGAATATACAGACCTCATCGAACCTCTGTCTTTGGATGAGGCTTTTCTGGATGTTACTGAAAACAAGAAAGATATTTCCCTGGCTGTGGATATAGCCAAGGAAATAAAGTTGAAGATTCGCGAGCAACTCAACCTTGTTGCCTCTGCCGGAGTATCTTATAATAAATTTTTAGCTAAAATAGCTTCGGACTATCGCAAACCGGACGGCTTATGTACTATTCACCCGGAACAAGCTCTTGATTTTATCGCCTGTCTTCCTATTGAATCTTTCTGGGGAGTGGGACCTGTGACTGCCAGGAAGATGCATTTGCTGGGTATCCACAACGGACTTCAACTACGGAAATGTTCTCTTGAAATGCTGACTGGTCATTTTGGAAAAGCAGGTACGCTGTATTATGAATGTTCGCGAGGCATTGACGAACGCCCTGTCGAAGCAATTCGTATTCGTAAATCTATCGGCTGTGAACGTACATTGGAACGGGACATTTCGGCCCGTTCATCGGTCATAATCGAATTATATCACGTTGCAGTAGAACTGATTGAACGTCTCCAGCGAAAAGACTTCAAAGGAAACACGCTTACCTTGAAAATTAAGTTTCATGATTTTAGCCAGATCACCCGAAGCCTTACTCAATCGCAGGAACTGACTACCTTAGACCGGGTACTCCCGCTTGCCAAGGAACTGCTTAAAAGTGTGGAATATGAACAACATCCAATCCGTCTCATCGGGCTTTCTGTCTCCAATCCGAAAGAAGAAGCCGATGAGCAACACGGTGTTTGGGAACAGTTGAGTTTTGAATTTAGCGATTGGGATTAAGGTATGAAAAACGGGAAGAGAACAGGATGTCAAAATAGAGCCTTTATTTGGATTAAACAGAGGCTCTGTTTAAGGAAGACAGAGCCTCTGTTTAGCTAAAATTGCACCTCTGTTTTCTTGGAACGGAATCTCTGTATTTTGAGAAGAAATCTCTGTTTAAATATGAGTGAAATCGATTATTCTATAACCTAAAAGCTTAAAATGAAGCAATTATGAGTACAAATTTTGAAGTATGTACTTTTTTGTCATTAGGTTCGTATGATTTGCTCACCTCATTTTTTATCAGATACACTATCTTTGCAATACTTAAATGAATGAAAATACCATGACTCGAATGAAACATTTGCTTTGTGTTTTTCTGGTAGCAGCTTTGGGAAGTCTTTCTTTCAAGGCAAACGCATATACCGAACGCAATATGCTGCAGAAAGCGGCAGACGAAACTACGTTGAAAAACGTGTTGGTAATGAAACAGGCTTGGGTGCCTTACCCTGCTTATACAGATCGCGCCGCTTGGGACTCGTTGATGGGTCCTAACAAACAACGCCTCATCGAAGCCGGTGAAAAACTCCTCGACTATAAATGGCAGCTGATACCTGCCACTGCTTATTTGGAGTACGAACGTAGCGGTAACCGGAAAGTGATGGAAGTTCCTTATGACGCCAACCGTCAGGCACTCAACACCCTGATGCTCGCCGAACTGGCTGAAGGAAAAGGACGCTTCATCGACCAGCTACTGAACGGAGCATATATGAGCTGTGAAATGAATTCATGGGTTTTATCTGCACACTTGCCTCGCCAGAGCAGCAAACGTTCACTGCCCGATTTCCGTGAACAGATTATTGACCTCGGTTCAGGCGGATATGGAGCTTTAATGGCTTGGGTACACTATTTCTTCCGTAAACCATTCGACAAAATCAATCCCGTGGTATCTTTACAAATGCGTAAAGCAATCAAAGAACGTATTCTCGATCCATATATGAACGACGATGAAATGTGGTGGATGGCTTTTAACTGGAAACCGGGGGAAATCATCAACAACTGGAATCCCTGGTGTAACTCAAATGCCCTGCAATGTTTCTTCCTGATGGAGAACAATAAAGACAAGTTGGCAAAAGCCGTTTACCGCTCCATGCAATCAGTCGACAAATTTATCAATTTCGTGAAGTCTGACGGTGCTTGTGAAGAAGGTACATCCTACTGGGGACATGCTGCCGGAAAACTCTATGATTATTTGCAGATACTCTCCGATGGTACAGGTGGTAAACTGTCTCTGTTCAATGAACCGATGATTCGCCGGATGGGAGAATATATGTCCCGCTCATACGTGGGTAATGGCTGGGTGGTGAACTTTGCTGACGCATCGGCACAAGGAGGAGGTGATCCCTTATTAATCTATCGTTTCGGTAAAGCTGTAAACAGCGATGAAATGATGCATTTTGCCGCTTACCTGCTGAATGGGAGAAAGCCGTATGCCACCATGGGCAACGATGCTTTCCGTTCGCTCCAGTCTCTGCTTTGCTGTAATGAACTCGCAAAAGCAACTCCGAAACATGATATGCCGGATGTTACCTGGTATCCCGAAACGGAATTCTGCTATATGAAGAACAAGAATGGTATGTTCGTTGCCGCTAAAGGCGGATTTAATAACGAAAGTCATAATCACAATGATGTAGGGACCTTCTCTCTATACGTGAATACGATCCCCGTGATTATTGATGCCGGTGTAGGTACCTATACCAAACAGACGTTCGGTAAAGACCGCTATACTATCTGGACCATGCAGAGCAATTATCACAACTTGCCGATGATTAACGGAGTACCGCAAAAATTCGGTCAGCAGTATAAAGCGACAAATACAGTTTGCAATGAGAAGAAACGGACATTCTCTACTGATATAGCTACTGCTTATCCGGCAGAGGCGAAAGTGAAAAGTTGGATTCGCTCTTACGCACTTGATAATAATAAATTAACTATTGGCGATACTTATACATTAGATGAGGTTATTGCTCCTAATCAACTGAATTTCTTAACTTGGGGCAATGTTACTTTCCCGTCTGAAGGGAAAATCCGAATCGAAGTGAAGGGACAAAAGGTGGAAATGCATTATCCGTCACAATTTAAAGCAGAACTGGAAACAATCAAATTAGATGATCCGCGCCTGTCTAACGTATGGGGCAAGGAGATTTACCGCATCACACTAAAGACAGAAGAAAAGAAAGCGACTGGTAAATATGAATTTGTGATCCAACAAGTGAAGTAAGATGAAGTAGATTCTTTTAAATAAGAAAAAATAAAGTATAAACATTTAAATCACAGTAAGATGAAAAAAGTTTTATTTGCCGGCCTTTTGGTCATTGCAGGAGTAAGTGTAAGTGCACAGAACCTGATAAAGAATGAAAAATTCGCTACCGAAGTAAAGACTAAAGTGACTAACGCTAACAAAGCTGCCGCAGGAGAGTGGTTTATTTTGAATAATGAAGCTGACGGAGTAACTACTATTGCTTGGGAACAAACGGGAGATGCCAAATATCCGAATGCGATGAAATTTGATAATTCCGGTGCCGAAAAAAATATCTCTTGGTACAAGGCTTTTCTGGGACAACGTATTACCGATGGTTTGGAAAAAGGCATCTATGTTCTTACTTTCTATGCAAAAGCTAAAGAAGCTGGTACTCCGGTAGGTGTATACATCAAACAGACCAATGAAGAAAAGAACGATAATGGTAAGTACAATACCACTTTCTTCATGCGTAGAGATTATGATGCGGATGCTCAACCGAATGCTTCGGGTGCACAGTATAACTTTAAGATTAAAGATGCTGATAAATGGACTAAAGTAGTGGTTTATTATGATATGGGACAAGTGGTTAATGCTATTAGCAGCAAGAAGGCAAATGCTGACTTGGAAGTATCTGACACGGATGATGACGCTGCTATTCTGAAAGATTGCTATCTGGCTATTCTTTCACAAAACAAAGGTGGCGTTGTAGAAATCAGCGACGTGACATTGAGAAAAAAATAAAAACTAAGGGTGGGTAAGTGCCTGTCACTCATAAATTGCTATCTTTTTTAGGCACGGATTACACGGATTTCACGGTCTTAAGTATTGTCATTGCTACAAAGTAACCGTGTTAATCCGTGTAATCCGTGCCTAAATTATTAAGAACACATACTTAATATATAGACTCCATAGAATAATCAACCCTCTATTTAGGGTGATACCAAGCGGCTTATTGGATTCCGAGTTTCTTCTTCAAACCCTTTGGCAGAGAATCTTTATGAACCATGACACAAATAGTTTTGGCACGTACATAACTTTCAGACATATTCAGATAACCTCCGGATTTGTTGCTTTCTGCTCCCCAGGAATTCTTGGTAATATAATATTTAGTACCATTCTGGTCTTTTACAATGCCGGTGATATGCATCAGGTGGTCATCGGTCGTTACAAACTTCTCATAACCGTCCTGACGGATTTCCGGTGTAACATTGATTTCCGGATAAGGATGCTCGAACTTGAACACTTCATCCATACGCTGATATTTAGGCATAGCTTCAAAACGGGCACGATCGGTAGTTGAGTAATCTTTCACGTCCTCTACTTGCGGATTGATGGCGATTCCGTTCTTGAAAGAGAAACCCTGTTCGCTGACATCACCATCCCAACATACGGTATATCCCTTGTTCAATGCATAGTCAATAGCCCCGATCAGTTCGTCCAGCGGAAGATTATACATCGGTTGATTCTCCCAGTTGTCGGGCACTTCAGGTGAGAAGGTTTCATAATAAGGTTTATGAGTGAAACTGGTCAGCTCGATATAATCATCCATATTCAATCCCAAACTTTCAGTGAAAGATTGAGGCGTATATTCCTTGCCTTTATAAGTAAACTTTTCAGGAAGCTTGCCCAAATAAATGTCGAACAGATTGTTGATGAGCGCATCATATTCCGGAGTACGCTTTTTAGAAGCAATATTTGCATCCACCAATGCTTTGAGGTAACGTGACAATGCTCCGTGGTTATGATCTTTGCTGTCGTTTAGCAGTCCGGTGTATACTTCTTCCGGAACGATTCCCGCTTTCTTATAAGCATTCTTGAAAGTGTGTGCCAAACTTCCTTCCCCAATGCTTCCTTTACCACGACGCAGGTAATTGTCTTCGATCTGATTCATGTACTTCTGGCGGACGATAAACATTTCCGAGAGATCATATTCTCCTTTTCCCATACGGAGCAGTTCCGACTCCATAAAAGAAGCGGTGGCAAAGCACCAGCAGGTTCCTGTGGAGCCCTGATCTTTGACAGGTGTTGCTTTGTGAGATACAACGGTTGTGAATTCATAACCGGGTGTTTGTGCAAAAGAGGTTACGGCTAGTAAAAGCAGCGCAACCGACATAAATAGCTTTTTCATAATGTGTTTTATTATCTTTCTTCTGCAAATGTATAAAAAAAGCGAGGATACTCGAAAGTTCCTCGCTCTATTTATTATAATTAGTGTGTTTATTTACATGACAACCTGCTGTGACAGCAGTTTTTGAAGTTTACCGTTCAAGGTTTGACACATAGCACCATTTCCCATTGCTTGATAGCGTTTAATACGGTACTGTAACATCATAATTTTTTCATTTGCATTCTTTTTCATAATTTGTTTCCTCTTTTTTTGCCCTCCACGTTTTGAAGAGCGATTTTACATCTTGTTTTCTCTAATAACACTGCAAAGATACGAATTGTTTTTGAATTATATGCTGTAAAACATAAAAATCTTCTTTTTCATTTGAATTTTCTTTTTATAAGGGTTCGAACACGGTCCATGTTACAGACCTGTTACAAAATGCCCGCAATTCTCCGTTGATGACAATATTATTCTTATCTATCACATTTTTATGTACTTATCTAGGCTTTCAGAAAATATTCTTGTATTTTTGTCAGTCAGCAACCTTATTATTAGAATAAACCAAACACTCGTATGAAAACATTCACCCATCTTTTGTGCATCCTGATTTTGTCAATTGTGCTGTTTGCTTGTAACAACGCTCATTTTCTCAAAGAAGAAGCCTACCGGAATCAAGTGGCTCAAGACTTTGAACTGAAAAAACAGGCACTTCCTCATGGAGATTTATTTGCGATCTTTGCCGATTCTGTTTTATCAGTCTACGAGCGCGAAGCATTGATGTTTCTCTATGCTTATATGCCGATAGGGGATGTGACGGACTATTCAGGAGATTATTATCTGGAAAATGTCCGGCTGTCAAAGCAGACGCGTAGCGAAATGCCTTGGGGAAAGGAGATTCCCGATGAAGTGTTCCGTCATTTTGTTTTGCCGATCCGGGTGAATAATGAGAATCTGGACGATTCCCGTCGTGTGTTTTATGGCGAGCTGAAAGATAGGGTGAAGGGACTGCCGATGAAAGAGGCTATATTAGAGGTGAATCACTGGTGTCATGAGAAAGTAGTCTATCGTCCGAGTGATGCGCGTACCAGTTCGCCATTGGCATCCGTCAAGACGGCGTATGGGCGTTGTGGTGAAGAGTCTACATTTACGGTAGCTGCTCTCCGGGCGGTTGGTATTCCGGCGCGTCAGGTGTATACGCCTCGTTGGGCGCATACGGATGATAATCATGCCTGGGTGGAAGCATGGGCGGATGGACATTGGTATTTCTTCGGAGCCTGTGAGCCGGAGCCGGTTTTGAATCTGGGATGGTTCAATGCTCCTGCCAGTCGGGGAATGTTGATGCATACGAAAGTCTTCGGGCGTTATAACGGTCCGGAGGAAATGATGCTTGAAACGCCGAATTATACGGAAATCAATGTGATTGATAATTATGCGCCTACCGCTAAGGCTATCGTGACGGTGACGGATGCCGAAGGACAAGCGGTAGCAGACGCTAAAGTTGAATTTAAGATATACAATTATGCAGAGTTCTATACAGTAGCTACGAAGTATACAGATGCAGAAGGGAAAGCCAGCCTGACTGCCGGTAAAGGAGATATGCTGGTTTGGGCATCCCGTGACGGACGATTTGGCTATGCTAAATTATCTTTTGGAAAAGACAATGCATTGCATCTCTCTTTAGATAAGAAAGAAGGGGAAACTTATTCCTTGCCAATGGATCTTATTCCTCCGGTAGAAGGGGCGAATATCCCCGAAGTCACTCCCGAACAGCGTGCAGAGAATGAGCGGCGAATGGCGCAAGAAGACTCCATCCGTAATGCGTATGTGGCAACAATGATGACGGAAAAACAAGCCGAAGAGTGGGTAGACAAGCTGTATGGAAATGCTTTACAATCGGAAAAGAAAGAAAAACTGGCAGACTTTCTGGTTGCTTCGCGCGGAAACTACCAAACATTGAAAGACTTCCTTTTGCCTGTCAGGAAAGAGAAAGATGCTGTCTCATGGGAAGAAATACGTGCCATGTGGATATTAGAGAGTCTTTCGGCAAAAGACCTCCGTGATGTAACTCTGGATGTATTGAATGATCATTTGCAAACGAATCTTTCGGATTGGGAAAAGATAGATACCGAACGTTTTAAAAGAATGTACCTCAATCCTCCTCGTGTAGCCAATGAAATGCTGACTCCTTATAAAAAGGTACTTCGCGAAGCGATTGAAAAAACTGTTTACCAGTCTGTTCCCGATAGCATGAAGCGTGATCCTAAGGTATTAATAGAATGGTGTAGAAAAGAAATTAAAATCAATAATGAATTGAATTCCCAACAGATTCCGATCTCTCCGATGGGTGTGTGGAAAGCACGGGTGGCTGATGAAAAGTCACGTGATATTTTCTTTGTAGCAGCTTGCCGGAGCATGGGATGGGCGCCTGCCCGGATTGATGAAGTGACCGGAAAGGTACAGGTCTTAAATAAAGAATTTGCTCCGGAAGATGTCGATTTCGAGACAGCAGAATCCGCATTGTCCCAAAAAGGAGTATTGAAAGCTACCTATACGCCTATCCGTTCATTAGATAATCCTAAATATTATTCGCATTTCACTCTTTCCAAGTTTAAAGACGGTACCTTCCAGTTGTTGAATTATGACGAAGGAGAGACAGATATGGGGGATGGGACTACATGGCATAATTTATTAAGATATGGGAGAGAGTTTGATGAAGGCTATTATATGATGGTGACCGGAACCCGTCTGGCAAGTGGCGCAGTGCTTTCCAACATTACGTTTTTTACGATAGAACCGGGTAAGACAACGACAGTTGATCTTGTGATGCGTGAAAGCAAAGATCAGGTACAGGTGATCGGCAATTTTAATTCAGAAGCGATCTATTGGCCGGTCGGTGACACCGGGCTGCAAAGTATTTTGCAAACCTGCGGTCGTGGCTATTTTGTGGTGGCTGTTCTCGGGGCAGGGCAGGAACCTACCAATCATGCGTTAAGAGACATAGCCGCTCTAGGCAATGATTTTGAACAGTGGGGGCGTAAGATGGTCTTTCTTTTCCCTTCGGAAGAACAATACAAGAAATTTAATGCTGACGAATTCAAGGGACTTCCGTCTACCATCACTTACGGTATTGATACTGATGACAGCATTCGGAAAGAAATTGTGGCAGCTATGAACTTGAATAATTCCATCCTGCCGGTCTTTATTATTGCCGACACATTTAATAGGATAGTCTTTGTTTCTCAAGGATATACAATCGGTTTAGGGGAACAATTGATGAAAGTTGTACATGGATTATAGGAAAGAGGCTGTATGAATAATCGTTAATTCTTGCTCTTAATATGCTTTTTTCGGAAAAGAATGATTACGTTTGCAACAAATTATGACTAAGTATATTTTTTGCATATTAGCATGCGCATTTCTGGTATTGGGATTTAGTAATGTTTCCGATAAAGATTTGCAGGGATTTCAGAAAGAAACTGAAATCCGGGTTAATGATATGCAATATAAAGTAGAGTCATGTTGTTGTGTCTCTTCTGCCGGCTTCGATAAGTCAAGTAAAAAAACGCATTCGCAGTTTGTTGATGAGACATCCAATTGTAAAGTCAGTGACTGCATTTTTGATAATATCTCTTTTCCAAGAAGCATTGTTCCTTTCAAGAACTTGAAGTTCAATACAAATACTGTGATTATACAGATATTGAGCTCTCTGAATGTTCAGCTTCCGGAGAACCGTTTGGGTCATACCGACCTTGATGTCAATTACACTAAATATTCGTGTAAGTATTACGTCTACACATTGGCGCATATTCTCATTTAGACAATATTCTTTTCTTTTGGTTGGGTGAGGTGTGTCTTATTCTGATACTTCTCTGCCACTCTTTCCTTTATTTTTATTATTATCTATTTTATTCATGTCAACATGGAAAACAAAGAATGTATTTCCTATGACTTGGAACAAAAGACGGGTATTGATGTGTCTTATTGCTACCAGTGTGGCAAATGTACGGCCGGATGTGTGTTATCAGAGGAGATGGATTATGCTCCCAGCTATATTCTCCGGTTGTTGCAGACAAAAAATGCTCAAAATGACCGTCGCGTGTTAAGTTCCAATGCCATTTGGATTTGCTTGAATTGCGAAAACTGTATTGCCCGGTGTCCCAAAGAAATAAACATTCCTGAAGTGATGGACTATCTGCGTGAGAAATCCCGTCAAGAAGGATGCATTAGTAAAGAGTCACGCCCTGTTGTAGCTTTCCATTCCGCTTTTCTCGAATCAGTGAAAAGAACAGGAAGACTCTACGAGGTTGGATTGGTGGCAGGTTTTAAAGCCCGTACCTTACGTTTGACACAGGATTTGAATGTGGCTCCTGTTATGTTCGTCAAAGGGAAGCTCAACCTTCTTCCGGAACGGGTAAAAGATGAGAATATGATCAAAAAGATATTTGCACAAACCATTGAAAAGACTCAAAAGTAACTATGAGAATCGGTTTCTATCCGGGATGTTCGCTAAATGGAACTTCTCGTGAATATAATGAATCAGTCAAAGCACTGGCACAGGCGATGGGACTCGAACTGATCGAGTTGAAAGACTGGAACTGTTGCGGTGCAACGGCTGCTCACTCCATGAGCAAACAATTGTCTCTTGCCTTACCTACCCGTGTGTTGGCTTTGGCAGAACAACAGGGATTTCAAGAAATCGTTGTCCCCTGCGCTTCCTGTTACAATCGGTTGAGTGTGGCTCAATACGAATTAATGCACAATGAAGCATTGAAGGATGAAATACTGACTACAGTTGGAATGCGCTACCTCGGTCATGTGAAAATATTGAATGTCATCCAGATGATAGAGAAATATATGCTGGATGCATTAAAAGAGAAGATAGTACGTCCTTTTGCTCATCAAGTGGCTTGTTACTATGGCTGCTTGCTGGTGCGTCCCCATAAAATATTAAACTTCGACCGTTTGGAAGATCCGCAAAGCATGGACAAAATCATGTCTCTGATTGGTGCCACTCCTATTGACTGGGCTTTCAAAACGGAGTGTTGCGGTGCGGGCTTGTCCGTTTCTCGCACAGACCTTGTAGGACGTCTCTCGGGAAATATTCTGAAAGATGCTGACGACCGGGGAGCGGAAGCCGTGATTGTGGCTTGTCCGATGTGTCATTCTAATTTGGATATGCGTCGCCCTGCTATCAACCACTATCTGGCAAAACCTGTTACGATACCGGTTCTTTATATCACACAGGCTATCGGACTGGCTGTCGGACTGACTCCCAAAGAATTGGGACTGGGACGTCATTTTGTAGCTGTAAATTTGAAGGAGGCGGAAGTATGTCTAAAATAGGAGTTTTTATCTGCCATTGCGGTGAAAATATCAGTGTAACTGTCGATTGCGAAAAAGTGGCCGAGGCGGCAAAAGAAATGGAAGGCGTTGCCTATGCCATCGATTATAAATATATGTGTTCCGATCCGGGACAGACATTGATTAAGAACGCCATTAAAGAATATGGATTGGATGGCGTTGTCGTTGCTGCCTGTTCTCCGCGAATGCATGAACCTACCTTTCGGAGGGCATGTGCGGAAGCCGGATTGAATCCTTATCTGTGCGAGATAGCTAATATTCGTGAGCATTGCTCTTGGGTACATGAGAAAGGGGAGGCAACTACCCGTAAGGCTGTCGATATTGTCAAAAGTCTGGTTGAAAAAGTAAAGCGGAATCATCCTTTGGTCCCCATTCAGGTTCCTATCACCAAAAAAGCACTGGTGATTGGAGGAGGAATTGCCGGAATTCAGGCAAGTCTGGACATCGCCAATTGCGGACATCAGGTCATTCTGGTAGAGAAAGAACCGTCTATCGGCGGACATATGTCACAGCTTTCGGAAACTTTTCCTACATTAGACTGTTCGCAGTGTATTCTTACTCCCCGAATGGTGGAAGTAGCGCAGCATCCGAATATCACTCTTTATACGTATGCCGAACTGGAGCATGTGGAAGGCTTTATCGGTAATTTTAAAGCCAGTATACGCCTGAAAGCGAAGAGCATTGATGAGAAATTATGTACCGGTTGCGGACTTTGTACGACTAAATGTCCCAACAAGAAGATACCGAGCGAATTTAATGCCGGTTTGGGAATGCGTACAGCTATTTATGTTCCTTTTCCGCAAGCAGTGCCCAATAAACCGGTGATTGATAAAGAACATTGTACCCATTATCGCAATGGTAAATGCGGAGTTTGTGAAAAGCTATGTCCTACGGGGGCTATCCGTTTCGGACAGGAGGATCGTATTATCACTGAAGAAGTCGGAGCAATTGTAGTGACTACGGGATTCAATGTATTAAATACCGACTTCTTCCCCGAATATGGATATGGAAAATACAAAGATGTCATTACCGGATTGCAGTTTGAGCGTCTGGCATCGGCTTCCGGTCCTACATTCGGAGAGATTCGCCGTCCGTCTGACGGACAGATTCCTCAAAAGATTGTATTTGTAGCCTGTGCCGGTTCCCGTGATCCGGCCAAAGGAATTCCTTATTGCTCTAAGATATGCTGTATGTACACTGCCAAACATGCGATGCTTTATCAGCACAAGGTACATGGTGGCGAATCGTACGTGTTCTACATGGATATTCGTGCCGGAGGAAAGAATTATGAAGAATTTGTGCGCCGTGCCATTGAAGAGGATGGAGTGAATTACGTCCGTGGTCGCGTCGCCCGCATATATGAGAAGAACGGTAAATTGATTGTTAAAGGAGTAGACACCCTGTTGGGAGCATCACCTGTCGAGATAGAAGCTGACATGGTAGTGCTTGCCACAGCGGGAGTCGCCAACAAGGGAGCGGAAGAACTGGCGCAGAAGATGCACATTTCTTATGACCCTTATCAGTTCTTTGCCGAATCTCATCCCAAACTGAAACCGGTGGAAACGAATACAGCCGGAATCTATCTGGCAGGAGCTTGTCAGGCGCCGAAAGATATTCCCGAAACAGTGGGAATGGCTTCGGGAGCCGCTGTGAAAGTAGCAGGATTGTTTTCACAGGCAAATCTGGTTCGCGAGCCGTTGATAGCCGTTGTCAATCGTACTGCCCCTCCGTTATTCAGTACTTGCGTAGGATGTTTCATGTGTCAGACAGCTTGTCCTTATCAGGCTATCGAACGTGAAGAAATAAAAGACAGGAATGGAAATGTAATAAAGACAGTTGCCAAAGTAAATCCCGGACTTTGTCAGGGTTGTGGTACCTGTGTTGCTTTCTGCCGTTCCAAATCTATTGATATACAGGGATATTCCAATGAACAGGTCTATGCCGAAGTGATGGCATTGCTGAACCATTAAAAAGAGAGTAAGCTATGAACGAAAATAAGATCGAGAAAAATCAAGAATTTGAACCGCGCATTGTAGCTTTTGTCTGTAATTGGTGCACGTATGCCGGGGCAGACCTGACAGGTACGAGCAGGTTGAAATATGCGACTAATGTAGAAATTGTCCGCTTCCCCTGTACAGGAAGAATTGACTTTATGTTACTGTTGAAAGCCTTTGCCGGAGGTGCTGATGGAATTATCGTTTCAGGTTGTCATCCGAATGACTGTCATTATACATCCGGAAACTTCCATGCACGTCGTCGTTGGATTGTATTCCGTGGATTGCTCGACTTCTTGGGTATTGATGTACGTCGTATCCGTTATTCATGGGTGTCGGCGGCGGAGGGAGCCAAGTGGGCTGATCTGGTGAATGAAACAGTTGCCGGAATCCGTGAACTGGGACCTTATCTGGAGTATCAGAAAGCTTCGGACTATTTGGAAAAGGAGGCTATCTATGAGTAAACTGACAGAAAAAGCAGTTGCTTTGTTACAAGAAGGAGAAGTGAATCTTGTGATAGGCTATGAAGAAGGAAATCACGGAACACGTCCTCTCTTTTGCCGGCAGGCAGAAAATGCCGACAGACTGATACTGGACGACCGTTGCACGAATAATATCGCAGTCTATCTGACAAAACGGGAATTAACAGGAACAGGCAAAGTGGCTATAACAGCTACGGTTCCGGCATTACGGACGATTGTTCAATTGGCATTCGAAAACCAGTTGAAAGAAGATAATCTTCTGGTACTGACCGTTGACGGACATGGAGAACTTATCCAGTTTAAAGGATTCGATGAAATAAAAACATATCTGGCAGATTTTCCCTTGACTATTAGTGAGGAGAATCTTCAACTGATTGATCGTCTGAAAAAGATGAGTCGTGAAGAGCGGTGGAAATACTGGATGGGGGAAATGTCGAAATGCATCAAATGTTATGCTTGCCGGGCTGCCTGTCCGTTGTGTTATTGCAGCCGGTGTATTGTGGAGGTCAATTGTCCGCAGTGGGTACAACCCTGGTCTGCTCCGCTGACAAATATGGAGTGGCAGATTAACCGCGTGATGCACATGGCAGGACGCTGTATCGGTTGTGGCGCTTGTAAGCAAGCTTGTCCGGTGGGGATTCCTCTTCATTTGATGACACAAAGTATGATGGAAGACATTCAGGACGAGTTCGGGGTTGCTCCCGGTGCTATCAATCCTGCGGGAAATGTACTTTCTACCTTCAAGGCAGAAGATAAAGAGAACTTTATACATTAAAAGAAAGTAATGGAAAATCTACATATCAGTAAAAGCAGTCTGCAAGAATGGTTTCACCAGATGGTGAAAAAGGAAATGCATATTTTTGCTCCTGTGCGTTCAGGAGATAAAGTAGACTTCAAAAGAGTGACTTCTTACGATGAGGTAGCGACGGACTATGTGCAGACTACCCAGTCGGCTAAACGATTTGCGTTCCCGAAAACAGAAGTGCTGTTCTCTTATCAGAAAGACGGGAAAGAAGCTACTTTGCAGGAAGCGGATATTAATGCAATTCCCGAAATGATTCTCTGGAAAATCCGTCCTTGTGATGCGGCAGGGTTTGCACCCCTTTCCGGTATTTTTAATTGGGATTATAAAGATAAACTATATAATGCCCGGCGGGAGAAAATGACATTAATCAGCTTCAGTTGTGCACAATGCGATGAATCATGTTTCTGTACTTCCGTTCACGGGGGGCCCGGTAATACTGCCGGCAGTGATATTCAGATTACGGAGTTGCCGGATCAGAGTGCATTGGTGGAAGTCTTGACAGCAAAAGGTAAAGCATTGGTTAAATTCTTTGTGAAAGAATATACACCTGCCGAAGAAATAGATAAGGAACAATATCTGGCATCCGTTCCCATTCGTTTCAATGTTGATAATGTACGGGAGAAGTTGGCGGGAGCATTCGACAGTCCTGTTTGGAAACAACAGTCCGAACGCTGTTTGGGATGTGGCGCATGCGCTTATGTTTGTCCAACCTGTGCCTGTTTTGATATTCAGGAAGATGCCAAAGGTTCGTCCGGTCATCGTGTCCGTTGTTGGGATTCTTGCGGCTTTTCGCTGTTTACCCTCCATACGTCAGGACATAATCCGCGTCCGACACAAAGCGCCCGTTGGCGTCAGCGCATTTTGCATAAGTTCTCCTATATGCCTGAACGGATACAGGAAACCGGTTGTACCGGATGCGGACGTTGTTCACGTGCCTGCCCGGTAGATATGAATATACTTGAACACTTAATATCGATATCAAGCCATGAATGAGCAGTCGAATATATATCTTCCGCACCTGATGGTGATTGAGAAGATAACCCATGAAGCTCCGGGAGTGAAGACTTTCCGGTTAAGATTTAAAGACGAGAAGGAAGGAGAAGCCTTTCACTTCAAAGCCGGACAGTTCGGTGAATACTCTGCGTTTGGTGAAGGAGAGTCAACTTTCTGTATTGCTTCGTCGCCTACTCGTAAAGGATATATCGAGTGTACATTCCGTCAGGCAGGACGGGTGACTACCGGACTTGCCAAACTGGAAGAAGGAGCTACCGTCGGTTTTCGCGGACCTTTCGGAAACACATTTCCGTTGGACGAGTGGAAAGGAAAGAATCTGTTGTTCGTTGCAGGTGGTATAGCACTTCCGCCGATGCGTTGCGTCATCTGGAATGCATTGGACAGGCGGGAAGATTTTAAAGATATAACGATTGTTTACGGAGCCAAGTCTGTTAACGACCTGGTATATAAAGAAGAGCTGAAAGAATGGGAAAACCGTCCGGATGTCAATCTGATAACTACGGTTGATCCCGGGGGGGAGACTCCCGACTGGACAGGAAAAGTCGGTTTTGTACCTTCGGTGCTTGAGGCTACTGCACCCGCCAGTGCAGATACTGTGGCAATAGTTTGCGGACCTCCGGTGATGATAAAGTTCACTTTTCCTGTATTGGAGAAGTTAGGCTTTGCCGATGAGAATATTTATACCACCCTGGAGAACCGGATGAAATGTGGTGTTGGAAAATGTGGACGGTGTAATGTCGGGAAGTTGTATGTCTGTAAAGACGGTCCCGTATTTACCAAAGCCCAGTTGAATGATATACCTCCTGAATACTAATGATAAGGTGTTTAAGGATTAAAATATTGTGTTTTCCGTTGTGAAACGGGAGTTACGTCGTATAAAAGCAAGGATATATACCGAAGTGATTTCAGGCAAATAATATCCGCCGATTGTTTTTATATGGTGATGAGGAATGCCCAGTGGGATTAACTTTCATGTGTGTCTAAATTTTATAATGGTTTCACCATTGGGCGCCTCTTCTTTATTTTGAATATGATTGTACAACCTAATTTTTATATTACTATGATTCATTTATTACTATCTACTCTTGCGATGATGGGGCTTACTTTCCTCATCGGTTTTTTTGTCGCTGCGGTCATCAAGTTGATTGCCTATGCGGCTGATTCATTTGATTTTTATAGTTCCCACCGTTTGGAGCTACTCCGGCTACGACGCTGGCGGCAGCATCGGCAGAAGGTGGAAAGATTAGTCCGGCAAATACCTATTGTAGATGAAGATGCTTTAGGAGATTCTCGTGAAGACTATAGTAGGGGGATTGACAGGAACTTTACTGGTTATCCCGGCTATTATCATGGAGTGAGTCCGGGAGCTTCGGAAAATAATCTGGTTAATTATTATTATTCGCAGGATACCCGTGAATTTTTTCTTCGGGAAGAAGAGCAGGTACATGCCAATAAGAAGAACTCAAAGAAACTGACTAACAACAAACAATGAAAGAAAACTAATTTATGGAAAATATAGATTTTGCTACCTTATTTCAAGGTATTGGTACAATGATGGCAAGCGGATGGGTGCTTGCTTCTGCAAGAGTTTTTCTGGTACTTCTCGGTCTGTTACTGATCTATTTGGGCTGGAAAGGTATCCTCGAACCTATGGTGATGATTCCGATGGGACTCGGAATGGTGGCTATCAACTGCGGAACACTGATGATGCCCGACGGCACACTAGGTAACCTCTTTCTCGATCCGATGCTTTCAGATACGGATCAATTAATGAATACCATGCAGATAGATTTCCTGCAACCTGTTTACACCCTGACGTTTAGTAATGGGCTCATAGCCTGCTTTGTCTTTATGGGTATCGGGGCGCTTCTGGATGTCGGATTCTTGCTTCAGAAACCATTTGCAAGTATATTCCTTGCTCTGTGTGCAGAACTGGGTACTTTCCTGACGGTTCCTATTGCTTCCGCTCTCGGCCTGACTCTCAAAGAAAGTGCATCAGTGGCGATGGTAGGTGGAGCAGACGGACCGATGGTCTTGTTTACTTCACTGGCATTGGCAAAGCATTTGTTTGTGCCTATTACGGTGGTTGCCTATCTTTATTTAGGATTGACATATGGAGGCTATCCTTACCTTGTGAAGCTGTTGGTTCCCAAACGTTTCCGTGCTATTAAGATGGTGACAAAGAAAGCTCCGAAGAATTACGATGCTAAAGTAAAACTGGCTTTCTCTGCTGTTCTTTGTGCTATTCTCTGTTTCTTATTCCCGGTAGCTTCTCCTTTGTTTTTCTCTTTGTTCCTGGGGGTTGCTGTTCGTGAGTCGGGTATGAAACACATCTATGATTTTGTGAGCGGTCCGTTGCTTTATGGATCGACTTTTATGTTGGGCGTGTTGCTGGGTGTACTTTGTGATGCACATCTGCTGCTCGATCCGAAGATATTGAAACTATTAGTATTAGGCATTGTAGCATTATTACTTTCCGGTATCGGAGGAATAATCGGAGGATATATCATGTATATTATTAAACGGGGTAATTACAATCCGGTCATCGGTATTGCAGCAGTTAGCTGTGTGCCGACTACCGCAAAGGTTGCACAAAAGATTGTAAGCAAAGATAATCCGGACTCATTCGTCTTGGGAGATGCCTTGGGAGCTAATATCTCGGGAGTAATTACTTCGGCTATTATTACAGGTATTTATATTACGGTGATTCCTTATTTATAAATAAAGGTATAGCAGTTTTTCTTGATACCGCTGGTGGTAATGCAAAACAGAAATGGTGAACAAAAGGTTTAAAGCTGTATGTTCACCATTTCTTAGTATATAGTAGAGAGGCGATAATTTACATTCCTTTATATAAAGCCTCCACTGTCTCTTTGACTCTTCGCACGGAAGTCACATTTCGTTCGTACTCGTTGATATGTACTGTTCCTCCCATTGATACAACTTCATTTCTGAATTTCATTTCACTTTGAATACTTTCACGTGCCGAGAAATGAAACTCATTGATTCCGGTTCCTGCCGCAATCCGCGCAATATTATTTTCATTTACTCCACAGCCGGCAAGTAACGTAATTCTTCCCGCAGCCAGTCCTTGCAATTCTTTTAAAAGACCGATACCTTGTTCAGCCGTAGGTTGCTGACCGGAAGTCAGAATACGGTTGCATCCCAGCTCGATGATCTCCTCCAATGCTTTTTGAGGATTACGACATACGTCGAATGCCCGGTGGAAGGTGACTGACAGCCCTTTAGAGGCTTCCATTAGAATCTGCATTGATGTTAAGTCTACTTCGCCGTCTGCTGTCAGGCAACCGAATACAACTCCGTCCGCTCCCAATTTTCGTGCGATTTCGATGTCTTTCAGCATTGTTCTGATTTCCATCTCCGAATAAAGAAAATCTCCTCCACGTGGCCGGATAATAACATGCAGGCGGGTATGAGCCAATACTTCTCTTGCAATGGCTATTTCACCATAGGAAGGGGTTGTCCCGCCTTCCGGTATTCCGGCACATAATTCCACGCGGTTGGCACCACCTTCCTGTGCAGCCAGACAGCTTTCCACTGAATTGGTACAAATCTCAATTTGATACTCTTCCATAGTCGTGTACTAAAAAAGGGCGAATTTCTTCGCCCTTATATGAATCTTCTTTTGAATAGTTGCTTTATTTAGCGAAACTAACCGCACGTGTTTCACGAATGACGGTAATTTTCACTTGTCCCGGATAAGTCATTTCATCCTGGATCTTCTTAGCGATTTCGCCTGACAGGCTTTCTGTCTGCTTGTCGTCAATCTTATCCGCACCAACGATCACGCGGAGTTCGCGTCCTGCCTGGATAGCATAAGTCTTTGTTACACCCGGATAAGCCATTGCCAATTGTTCGAGATCGTTCAGACGCTTGATGTAAGCCTCTACGATTTCGCGACGTGCACCCGGACGTGCACCGGAGATGGCGTCACATACCTGTACGATAGGAGCCAGTAAGCTGGTCATTTCCGTCTCGTCGTGGTGAGCACCGATAGCGTTGCAGATATCCGGTTTTTCTTTGTATTTCTCGGCAAGTTTCATACCCAGCAATGCGTGCGGCAATTCCGGTTCTTCATCAGGCACTTTACCGATATCATGCAGCAAACCTGCACGTTTCGCTTTCTTCGGGTTCAATCCCAGTTCAGATGCCATCACTGCACAAAGATTGGCTGTTTCACGTGCATGCTGCAACAAGTTCTGACCATAAGAAGAACGATATTTCATCTTACCGATGATACGGATCAATTCAGGATGCAGACCATGGATACCCAAGTCGATGGTTGTGCGTTTACCGGTTTCGATAATTTCTTCTTCCACCTGTTTGCGAACTTTAGCTACCACTTCCTCGATACGGGCCGGATGGATACGTCCGTCGGTCACAAGCTGATGCAGTGCCAAGCGGGCAATTTCACGGCGAACCGGGTCGAAAGCAGAAAGAACGATTGCTTCCGGAGTGTCGTCAACAACGATTTCAACGCCGGTAGCAGCTTCCAAAGCACGGATATTACGTCCTTCACGTCCGATAATACGTCCTTTGATTTCATCTGATTCAATATGGAATACCGTAACAGAGTTTTCGATGGCAGTTTCCGTAGCTACCCGTTGGATAGACTGGATAACGATCCGTTTCGCTTCTTTGCTGGCAGTTAACTTGGCATCATCCATAATGTCGTTGATGAATGATTGTGCCTGCGTTTTAGCTTCTTCTTTCAGTGATTCTACCAAACGTTCTTTAGCTTCCTCGGCAGACAATCCGGAGATTGCTTCCAGTTTCTCGATTTCCTGTTGTTGCAGTCTGTCGAGTTCATCTTTTTTCTTATCGACAATGACAAGTTGCGCTTCCAGATTCTCTTTTACAGCTTCGGCTTCCATCTTTTTACGTTGGATTTCTTCCTGACGCTGGCTAAGAACCATTTCGCGTTGTTTCAGTTTGTTTTCCGCTTGCTGAATCTTCTGATTCCGCAATGCTACCTCCTTTTCAAGATCTGCTTTTTTATTCAGGAATTTCTCCTTTACTTCAAGCAGCTTGTTTTTCTTAATTACTTCCGCTTCCGTCTCCGCTTCTTTCAGGACATTATCGTATTTGGATTTCAGTACATACCGGAATAGTATATATGAAAGGATTCCTCCTACGATGAAGCAGGCAATTGCTGTTGCTATTATTGCTATCATTCTACATTTAATTTAAGTATATAAATAAAAACGCACCGCCAAATATCAAAGCATATACTTTTGCTTGGATATTGTGCAGTGCGTGGTTGTTTTATCTCTTATCAGTGAATAGCCGGTCAGGATTCATTCCTCCTTAAAATAATCCTCCAGCAATTCTGTCAGTTCTTTTACCTTCTCCACATAGGGGCTGGTATCATTACGTTGCATCAATTGCAGTCTCTCTAACGAGAACTGATAGGCTACCATGGCAATAATTTTCTCCGGTTCCAGGTTCTTATAAACCTCCCGATACTTATTAAGCCTGATATTTACCTGCTTGGCGGCTTCCCGTACCATTTCTTCTTCCTCACGGTTGATGGTTAGCGGATAGTTTGAATCTGCTATCTGCAGGTTTATCTTTATTTTATCGTTCATACATCTTCTTCTTATTCATTCAACAAAGCGATGCATTTATCGACTTCACGCACTAATTTTGACAATCGCAGCTTCGTCTCTTTTACGTCGCTGCCGTTAAGGCTGATTGCCGTAGCTGTTTTTAGGTTTGTATAGCTGACTTCCAATTCATCGTATTGAGCTTGTACCTTCTCGTTTTTCAGCTTTTCATTATCGAGAAGCTTCTTCAACTCGGCATTTTCACGCTTTAGTTCATCGTGTAAATAAATCAAATGCCGGAGTTGCGTTTCAAAGGAATTCAATAACTTTTTTTCTTCTTCTGTCATCACTACACCAAAATTGTACACAAAAATACGATTAACTCTGATATTACAAAAACTTTTTATGAGAAAATGTTCTTTTTAGCCTAAATTAGCCATGAACGGAGGGGAAAGTAGAGTATTGCATAGGAAGTAAGTGCCGACTGCTTTTATAATATAAGGTATATATAAGTATGTGTTCATAATTAGTCTATATAATAATTTAGGCACGGATTACACGGATTAACGCGGTTGCTTCGCGGCAATGACAACACTAAAGACCGTGTAATCCGTGCCTGAAAAAATAGAGATTGATTGGTAATCTCTCTATTTACAGCTCAAACCGGCTCTTTTCCCAGCATTTTGAACAATTTTTGTCCTTTATTGATTTGTCATTTTCCTTCTTTGCTGATAAATACCAGTATGTTTGCGTACCGAACTGACGGGCTCAAATTATAAACATAAACATTTGTATTATCTAACCATGAAAAAGTATTATTTACTATCTCTTGTGGCAGCTTCTTTGATGGGAGCAACTTGTATTCAATGTACTTCTCCGAAACAAAAAAGTGGTGAGAATGCTCTTCCGCAGAAGAGTGAATTGTTTGCAAAATTACCGGATTGTTGTCCGACTCCGGATGGAATGGCTATCGCTCCTAATGGAGATTTGATTCTGGCCTGTCCGAATTTTGCAGATATCACGCAGCCTGCTTGTCTGATGCGCATCACTAAAAATGGCGAGATTGCGAAATGGATGGATGTTCCGGTGTTGGAAGAAACCGGCTGGGCTTCTCCGATGGGGATTGCCTTTAATGAAGAGGGTGATCTGTTTATTTGCGACAATCAGGGTTGGAGCGGAACAGAGAAAGCACAGAATAAAGGACGTGTTCTTCGTCTGAAGTTTGAAAACGACCAATTAAAGGAAACAATCACTGTGGCATCCGGTATGGAGCATCCTAACGGACTGCGTATCCGTAACGGGAAATTGTACGTCACCCAGAGTTCATTATCACAGATAAAAGATCCTTCGGGATTGTTGGTCAGCGGGGTATATTGCTTTGATATGAATGACCGTGATGTGGCAGTGACTAATACATTAGAAGATAAAAACCTTATTACCACCGTTATCACAAAGAACCCGGAAGTGCAATATGGACTGGATGGAATTGTTTTCAACGAAGCGGGCGACCTCTTTGTAGGGAACTTCGGTGATGGAGCTGTTCATCGCATAAAGATGGATGTGGAAGGGAATGTACTTAGTAATGATGTATGGGCGCAAGATACCACCCAGTTACGTACCACGGACGGAATGTGTATAGACGATAAAGGTAAAATCTGGGTAGCGGATTTCTCGGCAAATGCAGTTGCATGTATTGATAAAGACGGAAAAATTCAGCGTATTGCTCAAAGTCCTGACTGTGACGGAAGCGACGGAGGTTTGGATCAGCCGGGCGAACCTATCGTATGGAACGGACAGGTGATTGTATCCTGCTTCGACTTGGTGACCGGACCGGATAAGGTAAACACGAAACACGACAAGCCTTTCACACTGGCTAAGTTGTCTTTGGAATAAATAAACAACCCCGAACTACTATTATAAACCTAAAAAACACATTATCAATTATATGAAACAATATCTATCGACCTTTGCCGGCTCTGCTATCTGTGGCGGATTTGCATTTGGCATTTGGCCGGAACTTTGGAAGACATACGGTCTGATGGGAGGCTGGTTGGCAGCCACACTGATTATCGGCATTATGTGGTATATGAACCATTATCATGGAGCTATTCTGAATCCTCCGGGAAAAATATGGCTGGATCAGGGCTGGTGTATCGGTTCTGCCGGGATTGCCTGGGGAATTGTCCGCTTTCAAGGCGACATCACCAATTTCTTTTATGCAGTGCCTACCTTAATCTGTTGTCTGATAGGAGGTGCCTTGGCAGGAATATTAGTATGGAAAATCCGTTCGTGCGATTGTGCCCGGAAGATAAACTAAGGAGGAAAGAACAATGAGCGAATGGTTACAGACTTATAATGAATTCTTCGGCATGTATCATGCCGGAATCATCACATCTATTTTCGGAGCTTTTGCCGTCACCTTTACCGTGTTGATGAGTTGGCCTAAATTAGTAAAGGACTTTGGTCCGATAGGTGGATTTATGGCGGCCGCCCTTATTATCGGTACTTTTTGGATAGTCAATCACAAACTGCCCGGATTTGGTTTTTCCACCGGACTCTTAAATGATGCTGAAGGTCTGCCGATGCAATTCAGTTTGATTCATCAGGGAAATCGCGGCAGTGCTCCCTGGGTAGATATGGGATGGGCGATTGCGATGGGCTTCATTCTGGCCGATGTACTTTGCGCACCGAAAGGCACGCGTGGGGGACTAATGAAAGAAGCATTTCCCCGTTGGCTGGTGATTATCCTGGGCGGTATCGTCGGTGGTATTTTCGTCGGACTTACCGGATACACGAATGCGGCACTCTGAATTAATTAACTGAAAAGAAGAAAGAACATATATGTATATATTAGCACATGACTTGGGTACCAGCGGTAATAAAGCAACCTTATTCGACGAATCGGGATTGTTGATTGCTTCACGTACAGCCGCATACCCTACAGATTACGCTTCCGGCAACCGGGCGGAACAGAATCCGCTCCATTGGTGGAAAGCGATTGTAGATACCACGCAGGCACTTCTCCAACTGGTATCTCCCAATGATATTGCCGGTGTGGCACTTAGCGGACAAATGATGGGTTGTCTTTGTGTGGATAAAAACGGTCACCCGCTTCGTCCTCACATGCTTTATTGCGACCAGCGTTCGCAGGAAGAAGAGACTATTCTTTCCGAAAAGATAGACCCGCTTCATTTCTATGAAATCACGGGACACCGGATCAGCGCTTCCTATTCTATTGAGAAACTGATGTGGGTAAAGAAGCACGAACCGGAAATCTTTGCACAGACAGCCAAGATATTGAATGCCAAGGATTATATCAACTTCCGCCTCTGCGGCACTCTAGCCACAGATCCCTCGGATGCTTCGGGTACCAATGCATACGACCTGAACCGTTGGCAATGGAGTGAAGAAATCATAGAAGCTGCCGGACTCGATCTTTCCTTATTCCCGGAAGTCCGTTCGTCTATTGACGTGATCGGTGAAGTGACCAACGAAGCTGCCCGTGAAACAGGACTGCTTGCCGGAACACCCGTAATCTGTGGTGGAGGCGATGGTAGTTGTGCCGGAGTAGGCGTCGGCTGTGTGGCTCCGGGTAGCGCATACAACTATCTGGGGTCTTCCTCTTGGGTAGCTCTGACAGTAGAAAAGCCGATTGTAGACGAACAACGCCGCACCATGAATTGGGCGCACGTAGTGCCGGGCATGCTGCATCCGTCGGGAACGATGCAGGCGGCAGGCTCTTCCTACAACTGGATGATTAACCAACTCTGCCAGCACGAGCAGGCATTGGCTGCTCAACTCGGACGTAGCGTGTTCGAACTGATTGACGAACAGATCCTTTCCTCTCCGATAGGAGCCAATAAACTCCTATTCCTACCTTATATGCTTGGTGAACGTACCCCCCGCTGGAATGTAGATGCCAAAGGAGCATTTATCGGTCTGACGCTGGGACATACACATGGTGATATGCTACGTGCCGTGATGGAGGGAATTACTCTCAATCTGGGATTTATCGTCAATATCTTCCGCAAACACGTTCCCATCGACCAGGTGACGGTGATTGGAGGATGTGCGCAAAACCCTGTATGGCGTCAGATGATGGCAGACATTTATCAGGCGGAAATCCGTGTACCTAATTATCTGGAAGAGGCTACTTCGATGGGAGCAGCTATTCTGGCAGGTATCGGTGCGGGAGTCTTTAAAGACTTCTCTGTGATAGACCGCTTTGTCCGTATTGAACAGACCGTGCAGCCGATTCAGGAAAACGTGAAGAAGTATGAGACTTGGATGCCTGTTTTTGATAAAGCTTATCACGCCTTGTGCGATATGTATACTGAAATTGCAAAAACTGAATTATAATCTGTATAAAACCTAATAATCGAATGAAAACAGTAATAGTGCCGGCTCCTGGCAAAATAGAAATACGACAGGTGGAAACTCCTGTTATCAATGCTTATCAGGCATTGGTGAAAACGGAAATGGTCGCTTTGTGTAATGCGACTGACAGTAAACTGATAGCCGGAAAATTCCCCGGAGTGGATACTTATCCATTGGCTTTGGGGCATGAAAATGCCGGAATTGTAGTGGCTGTCGGTGAAAAAGTACGTAACTTTAAGGTAGGCGACCGTGCTATTGGCGGTCTTATTTCCGATTTTGGCGCGCAAGGTGTCAATAGCGGCTGGGGTGGTTTCAGCGAATATGTGGTAGTGAACGACTTTGAGGTACTGAAAGAAGAGGGACTGGCTACCCCCGAACAGGGATGCTGGGACAGTTTTGAGATTCAGAACACAGTTCCTTCTCATGTGCAACCGGAAGAAGCGGTCATCTCTTGTACCTGGCGCGAAGTGTTGGGAGCTTTCAAGGATTTCAATCTGACTCCGGGGAAAAAGGTGATTGTAGTAGGCTCCGGTCCTGTAGGATTGAGCTTTGTGAAGTTGGGTAAATTGTTCGGTCTGGGACAGATTGACATTGTCGATATGCTTCCCGCTAAACTGGAAGTAGCCCGCCGGATGGGAGCAGACAACGGATATACACCCGCCGAAATCAGTACTCCGGAATTTATTGCCGCGGCTAATCGCTCTTATGATGCTGTCATTGATGCGGTAGGACTGGATGTAGTCGTAAATTCCGTATTACCATTGGTGAAGATGGGTGGAGATGTGTGTGTCTATGGCGTTATGACTAAGAATCCAACCTTCGACTTGTCGAAAGCTCCTTATAACTTCGACCTGCACATGCATCAATGGCCTACCCGTTCCGAAGAAAAGGCGGCAATGGCCACATTGGCACAATGGATTGAAGAGGGCAGACTTTCTGCATCCGACTTTATCACGCATCGCTTTGCGATAGAAGAAATAGAAGAAGCCTTTGCTGCCGTGAAGCGGGGTGAAGTATTGAAATGCGTATTGACTTTTTAAGAAACTGTATATTTATAATAACTTATTAAACGACTCAAAATAATGGAAAAGAAGAATATAAACGAAGTGATTGCAGAATTATCAGTAGAGCAGTTGGCAGGTATGATCGACCATACATTCCTGAAACCTTTCGGTGATGCATCACCTATTGAGAAACTTTGTGCGGAAGCCCGTCAGTATCAGTTTGCAATGGTAGCCATCAATCCTGCGGAAGTAGAAATTTGTGTGAAGTTGCTTGAAGGATCAGGAGTGCGTGTAGGAGCCGCTATCGGTTTTCCGTTGGGACAGAACACTGTAGAGTGCAAAGCATTTGAAACCCGTGATGCCATTGCCAAAGGTGCTACTGAAATAGATACAGTCATCAATGTTCGTGCTTTACAGAAAGGACAGATTGAAATTGTAAAGAAAGAGATTGAAGACATGGTTTCTATCTGCAAACCTGCCGGTGTGATCTGTAAAGTCATTCTTGAAACTTGTTATCTGACGGATGAAGAGAAAGAAACCGTATGTCGTATAGCTAAAGAAGCCGGAGTGGATTTTGTGAAAACCTCTACCGGATTCGGTACGGCAGGAGCAACGGTGCAGGATGTAGCATTGATGCGTCGTGTGGTAGGACCTACTATCGGAGTGAAAGCAGCAGGTGGTATTCGCGATCTGGATTCTGCGTTGGCATTGATTCAGGCGGGCGCTACCCGTATCGGTACATCAAGCGGTATTCAGATTATAGAATCCTATAAGGAACTGAAGAAAGGTTTGTAATCGTTCTCTTTTCAGGAAGGTAAATTTAAGGTAAATAAGAAGATAAAATGATAAGATCGAAATTAATGAAGCTGTTGAAGTGTGGGATGGCATGTTGTGTGTTCCTCTCCATCGTAGCATGGCAGACGAAAGACACTTCCCTTCAGCCTACCGATGCGAAAGGTTTTATCGTCGAGATTCAGAAGAAATACGCGGAAATTCAGGCGATAAAACAGAAAGGTAATCAGGAAGAAACAGACAACAAGATAAAAGCCGTGCACCGGAGATTGACGCGTGCCTATCCGGTCTATTACGATTGGTGGCTACAGGATGGAACAACGGGTGATGTAGACTGGTTTAACAAGAGTTTTAATCAGGAACTTTCCGTGCGTTTACAGAAGCTGAACATCAAAGCTGCCGTGACTAATGCTCCGGAAAGCATCGAATCAGCTTTCCTGTCTTATCTGAAAGCGTGTGAACAAAGACGTATCAAGCGTTTGGAAGCCTTCACTGCAGATAAACCGGAGATTGTTTTTACAAAGTACAGAACGTTGCGTCCCTCTTTCTTTGCTTATACCGAAGGAGTGTCGGATGCCCGTGCTGAATGCAACTACATTGCGGGCGGTGCGTTGGCGAAATTGAAGATGAATGGAATTTGGGCGGAAGTAGAAACCATGCTGACAGATGAAGAAGGAGTAGTGCGTGATCCGAATCTTCATTTTGATGGTCAGCATCTGCTTTTCTCCTGGAAGAAATCCCGCAAGGAAGATGACTTCCATCTGTATGAAATGGATTTAAAGACACGGGAAATCAAGCAGCTGACTTTCGGAAAAGGACATGCCGACATTGAAGGCATTTACTTGCCGGATGACAATATCCTGTTCAACTCTACCCGTTGCGGAAGTACGGTAGACTGCTGGTTTACAGAAGTCAGCAATATGTATCTCTGCGACA
This sequence comes from Bacteroides sp. BFG-606, assembly GCF_024788145.1. Classification (NCBI taxonomy): domain Bacteria; kingdom Pseudomonadati; phylum Bacteroidota; class Bacteroidia; order Bacteroidales; family Bacteroidaceae; genus Bacteroides; species Bacteroides sp. BFG-606. The sequence goes on from NZ_JANUIL010000001.1 coordinate 3,131,204, forward strand.
GGGAGGGGCGTTATATGCGTCAGGTCGGTTTCGACCAGGTGCATACGGTAACACCGACTTTGTTGGATGATGGTCGGGTGGTCTATACTCGCTGGGATTACAATGACCGCGGCCAGATATGGGCGCAGCCTTTGTTCCAAATGAATCCCGATGGAACAGGACAGGCTGAATATTACGGAATGAATAGCTGGTTTCCGACAACGGTAGCACAGATTCGTCAGATTCCCGGTACTCGTAAGTTGATGGGAGTTTTTATGGGTCACCATACTCCTCAACATGGCAAACTGGGTATCATAGATCCTGAAGCCGGACGTGATGAGAATGAAGGTGTTATGTTCGTAGCTCCGGTTCACAAACCGGAACCGGAACGTATTGACGGTTATGGAAAGTTTACCGATCAGTTCCAGCATCCTTTTCCATTGAGCGAGACGGAATTTTTAATATCGTATACTCCGTTGGGTTATTACGTCGGACATCCGATGGAATTTGGTGTTTATTGGATGAATGCGGACGGAGAACGTGAATTACTCGTATCCGACGCACGCATATCCTGCAACCAGCCTGTGTTGGTCGCTCCCCGTAAACGTCCGTTCCGCCGTTCATCTTCGGTAGATTATACAAAGAATGAAGGCGTATATTATATGCAGAATATCTACGAGGGTAATGGATTGAAAGGTGTGAAACCGGGAACTATCAAACAGTTGCGTGTGGTGGAAATCCAGTTCCGTGCAGCAGGTGTAGGTGAAGTGAACGGTAATGATAAAGGTGGAGGAGCTATCATGAGTTCTCCGGTAGGAGTGGGCAATGCCGCCTGGGATGTGAAGAGAGTGTTGGGAGTGACGGAAGTATATCCTGACGGTTCCGCATTCTTTAAAGTTCCTGCACGCCGGCCGCTTTATTTCCAGGCATTGGACGAAAACGGGCGTGTAGTGCAAACAATGCGTAGTTGGTCTACTTTGCAGCCGAACGAAGTGCAGAGTTGTGTAGGATGCCACGAACATAAGAACACGGTTCCCGTAGCAGGGCATCCGGTATCTATGGCAATGGACAAAGGTGTCAAAGTATTGGCTCCGGAAGATGAGATGGGCGAACGCAATTTCAGTTACCTGAAAGAAATTCAACCTATCTGGGACAGACATTGTATCTCTTGTCACGATGGAGTGAAGCAACCGATGAGCCTGAAAGGTGAATTGAAGGTAATGGATAAACAAAGTAAAAGAAAATATACCGATTCTTATTTGAGCCTGACGCATGCCACTAAGAAAAAAGACGAAGGAGCATGGCGAGGCAACGCACACCATCCGGAAGTAAACTGGATCAGCGCTTTGTCCGAACCTACGTTGCTGCCGCCTTATTTTGCAGGTTCCAACAAGAGCAATCTGATTAAACGTCTGGAAAGCGGACATGGAGGAACCAAACTGACTCCTCAGGAAATACGAAAAGTAGCTCTCTGGATTGACTTGCTTGTGCCCTTTATCGGAGACTACCGTGAAGCGAACAACTGGTCGCAAAAAGATCTCGACTTCTATAACTATTACGATAAGAAGCGGGAAGCAGCCCGTGCGGAAGATCAGGAGAATATTCGTCAATACATTCAATCCCTTCAAACTAAACAAGAGAAAAAATGAAAAAGAAGATATTGATACCTGTTGGTATGGCTGCCATATTTCTTTGTGCGGCTTGGCAAGAAGCGGAAACGACGGTTTCACCGGACCGTTTGTTTCTGGCAGACAATGGGAAATCCTTGTTTGTAACAAACAGGGCAGGCTGTGAACTCATCAAGATGTCGTCCGACGGACAGAAAATGGAAAAGAAAGTCTCTTTCTCGTCTCCTGTCAATGCCATGACGCAGGATGCGAATGGTAAACTCTGGGTAGTATGTGACGGAAACTACGGCACCATGTACGAACTGGATGGAAAGAAACTCTCCGTACAATCCAAAACAAAAAGCGGAGCTACTCCTTCGGACATTCTATATAATCCGTTGTCTAAATCTCTTTGGGTGACGCAGCGGTTCAACAACGAACTTTGGGAGATTGATCCGGCCACCCGTAAGGTGAAAACTAAAATAGCTGTCGGCCGCGAACCGGTGTCGATGGCTGCTTTTGCAGGTGATTCCTGTCTGCTGATAGCCAATAATCTGCCGGAAATGCCTTCTACGGCTTATCCGATTGCAGTACAGCTCGATATGGTAGATGTGCTTTCGAAAAAGGTTTCGGGACGTGTTATGTTGCCGAACGGTTCTACGGATGTGAAGTCGGTAGCGGTGGATAAGAATCATACTTTTGCGTATGTCACTCATTTAATCTCCCGCTATCAGTTGCCTACCAATCAGCTGGATAGAGGATGGATGGCTACAAATACATTATCCATCATTGATTTGAAAGCTAGAAAGTGGCTCACTTCCGTCATCTTGGACACTCCACAGAAAGGAGCAGCCAATCCGTGGTCGGTAATTGTTACCCCGGATGATAAGCAGATCATAGTAGCTGCTGCCGGTAGTCAGGAATTGGTGCGTATCGATCGCATAGCTTTGCATGAGCGTCTTGGCAAAGCGAAACAAGGAGAAATGGTTACTCCTTCCATGAAAGCGTGGGGCAATATACCTAATGATGCGGGATTCTTGTATGGCATCCGTGACTTCATTCCTACACAGGGAAAAGGGCCGCGTTCGGTCGTAGCTACGGGAGGTAAAATTTATACTGCCAACTATTATACGTCGGAATTGGTGTCTATGGATTTGAACGGTAAGAATGTGCAGAAGCAGATTCTGGGTGCTCCATTGGCTTTCACTAAAGTTGGTAAGGGAGATATGTACTTCCATGATGCAACCATTTGTTTCCAGAACTGGCAAAGTTGTGCAACCTGTCATCCGAATGATGCACGCATGGACGGGCTTAACTGGGACTTGCTGAATGATGGCATGGGTAATCCGAAGAATACGAAAACACTCTTGCTTTCCCATCAGACTCCGCCTTGTATGGCGACCGGTATCCGTAAAAATGCCGAAGTAGCCGTTCGTTCGGGAGTGAAATATATCCTGTTTATGGAGGGAAATGATGAGATCTACGAATCTATCGACGAATATCTGAAATCTCTGAAGCCTCTGCCAAGCCCTTATCTTGAGAATGGTAAACTTTCTGCGAAAGCGAAAAGAGGGAAGAAGATATTTGAAGAAAACTGTGCGAGTTGCCACTCCGGAGAATACTATACGGATCTGAAGCAGTATAAAGTGGATTGGACTACCGGATCTGATAAAGGACTGGCTATGGACGTTCCTGCTCTGAACGAATGTTGGCGTACGGCTCCTTATCTGTATGACGGTCGTAGCTATTCGATGAAAGATATGTTAAAGGTACACGGACCTCATAAGCCTGTTTCTGATAAAGAACTGGAAGAGTTGGAGGAATACGTACTGTCTTTGTAGTGAACTTCATTGATGATTTTAGGCACGGATTACACGGATTTCACGGTTTAAAAGCTGTACTATCATTGGATTCAGAAAATAAAATCCGCGTAATCCGTGTAATCCGTGCCTGAAAAATCTTTTATATAAAACTATTTTTGAATTTATATTTATGACAAGAATATATGTTGTGATTCTGACATTTCTGTTCTCTGCATCCCTGTTGGCACAGACCCGGACGTTTGCAGGAACAGATTATTCACAGGGAATCGTCTTTGTGATGGAAAACAATCAGATTGTATGGCAGCACAAAGCTCCCGATTCTAATGATTTATGGGTATTGCCTAATGGCAATATCCTTTTCACCATTGGGCATGGGGTACTCGAAATGACCCGTCAGAATGATACAATCTTCCATTACGAGTCTAAAAGTCCGGTCTTTGCCTGTCAGCGGTTGAAGAATGGCAATACGTTTGTGGGCGAATGTACCACGGGACGTATGCTAGAAATCTCTCCTAAAGGTAAGATTGTGAAAGAAGTCTGCATCCTGCCGGAGGGAGTGAAAGAGAAAGGTTTTGCATTTATGCGTAATGCGCGTCGCTTGGATAACGGGCATTTTCTGGTAGCACATTACGGACCGCAATGTGTGACGGAATATGACACGAACGGCAAAGAGGTGTGGAAACTGGATGTTCCCGGCGGACCACACTCTCTGACTCGTCTGCCCAACGGGCATACATTGATTGCCGTAGCAGATAAAGACCAGAATCCGAGAATTATCGAAGTAACGGCAGACGGAAAGACTGTTTGGGAATTATCGAATGCGGATATCCCTGGAAAACCGTTGAAGTTTCTGGGCGGTTTCCAGTATTTCTCCGACGGACGCATCCTGATAACGAACTGGACGGGACATGTGAATCCAAAAGAAAAGGTACACATGTTGTTGGTAGACCGTCAAAAGAAAGTGCTTTATTCTTTGGAGAATACTCCGGGATTGAAGACGATGTCATCTGTCTATAGCATGGACGTTCCGGCAGGTGTTACTTCCTATCATTAAAAAGTATAGTTCATCAGAAAAAACATTGAAATTTGCAGTATGAAGTATCATCGAATCACATGTAATTTGTATAAAACGACAGGAAACAGTTGGGAACAGATGGCGGAGGAATTACTTTCATCCGCTGTCCGCGAAGAGAGGGTGCTCCGTCTTGTACTCTTTACACGCTGTACGGATAATCAGGAATACAAGTTTCAGCGTTCCTTTCTGGAACAATGGGTGGAGCGGCATTTCGTTTCTCCCCGTCCGGTGGTTTCGCTGGTGGCTCAAAAGCCTTTGGTAGCAGACTTGGTATTGGAGGTACATTCGTTGGTGGAGATTACGGATGAGGCAGTCACCATAGAGGAACAAATTAGTTCTTTCTCTGTCCGCTACCTGCGGATCATGACTCCTCACTATCGGGAAATAATAGTGGGGGGACTTTACGCGGATGATTTGAATCTGCCTGTTCGCGAACAATCGGAACAGGCTTTCAGGAAGGCAGAAGAGATCTTAAAGGCGGAACAGATGAATTTCGGCGACATTGTCCGTCAGTGGAATTATCTGGAAAATATCACGGATATTGCACATGGCAATCAGTGTTATCAGGATTTCAATGATGTGCGTACTCTGTTCTATGCTTCTTCGGAATGGGAATTGGGTTATCCGGCAGCAACGGGGATTGGCACACAGCATGGCGGCGTTCTGATTGATTTCAATGCTGTCAGTGGAGAAGTGAATATTGCTCCTTTAGATAACGACTGGCAACGGGCTGCTCATGTCTATTCGGATGAGGTGTTGATTAGCCATCGGGCGGATGGGAAGAAGGGAACTCCTAAATTTGAAAGAGGAAAGTCGCTGTCCGACCGTCGGCAGGAGGTGATTTATATTTCCGGCACGGCTGCTATCCGTGGCGAGGAAAGTGTAACGACCGGAGATGTTCTCTCTCAAACGGAAATCACTCTTGAAAATATCCAGCATTTGATCGGCTTGGAAGAGGGTAGGGAGAAACTACCGGAACATTCCGGTAAGTTGGGACTTCTTCGTGTATATCTCAAGAATGAAGAGGATGCGCCAGCTGTGAAAGCAGACTTGGATAAACTCTGCCCGGATATTCCTATCGTATATCTTTATGCGGATGTATGCAGAGAGGAATTGCTGGTAGAAATTGAAGGAATTGCTTATTTATAACTGCCTCATTTATAAAAGCATTGTTTATTATAAAAGAAAAACAGATGAAATTGATTCGACTGATCGCTTCACCGGTATTGATGTATATATTAGCGGGACTTTATGCCCTGATATTGGCGGTAGCCACTTTGGTGGAAAACTCTTATGGTCCTGCCGTTGCCCGTGAATCTTTTTATTATGCTCCCTGGTTTATACTGTTGCAGTTGTTGCAGGCAGTCAATTTATTGGCTATGTTTCTTCAGGGAAACTATTTTAAGAGAATTAGTAAAGGCAGTCTGATTTTTCATGGAGCTTTTCTTTTTATCTGGTTGGGGGCTGCTGTCACTCACTATGTAGGGGTGACGGGTATCATGCATATCCGTGAAGGGGAAACGGCAAATAGCATGATGAAAGAGGAAGGAACAGGGATGGAAAATGCTTCCTTGCCTTTCTCTGTAACTCTGAATGATTTCCGGTTGCAGCGCTATCCGGGTTCTCATAGTCCGATGTCTTATGAGAGTGACCTGGTGATTAAGAGAGAAAATGAATCTCCTTTACAGGCAACCATACGAATGAATAAAGTGGTTGATGTGGATGGTTACCGTCTGTTTCAGTCTTCATTCGATTCTGACGAACAAGGTACCGTGTTATCTGTGAGCTATGACCGTCCCGGTATGCAGCTTACATATGCGGGATATTTCCTTTTACTGGTAGGTTTTGTCTTGACATTGTTCAGTAAGAAATCCCGTTTCGGGCGGTTGCGCAGAGAATTGGGAGAAATGAAAAAGAATACCCCTTTCTGCTTATTGCTCTTTCTGGCTTTATCCGGCATCTCCAATATGCAGGCATTGCGTGCACAACAACCGGCTGTCTCTTTACAACAATCTCTCGTCGTTTCACAATTACCTTGTGTTTCTTCCTTACATGCCGAAAAGTTTGGCAATCTGGTAGTGCTTAACCCTAACGGACGTCTCGAACCCGTCAACAGTTACACATCTGCCATTTTACGCAAATTGTATGGAGCCGATAAACTGAATGGCATTAATTCAGATCAATTCTTTTTGAATCTACTTTCTTTTCCCGATGAATGGGGAGCTTTTCCTTTTATCAAAGTGGATAATAAAGAACTTCTTCAGCGCTTCGGCAGAGATGGCAAATACATTGCCTGGCAAGATGTGTTTGATGCAGACGGCAACTATATCCTGACGAATGAACTGAACACAATTTACGCAAAACCGGCTGCGGAGCGAAAACGTTTGGACTCGGATTTATTAAAACTGGATGAATCGGTAAACATCGTATATCGCATCATGCAACACCAACTGTTACCGCTTTTTCCGGATGGAAACGATTTGCAGGGAAAATGGTATTCACCGGGTGATGACTTGAGCGCTTTTCATGGGAAAGATTCTCTATTTGTAACTAAAATCATGGACTGGTATGTCTATGAGTTAGGAAATGGAGTTCGTTCCAACAACTGGAAGGAAGCAGACAAAGTAGTTGAAATGATGAATGTTTACCAACAAGCAAAGGCTAAAGTTCCCGCTATTGACAACCGGAAAGTGAAAGCCGAACTTCTCTATAATCAACTGGATTTATTTTTCTGGTGTCGTCTGGCTTACTTGATTTTGGGTGGTATCCTACTTTTCATTGCCTGCGGAGAGATTATTGCGGACTTTAAATGGGGAAGAAAAATTAGCAGTATTCTGATTGCTCTTCTGGCAATCGCTTTTCTCACACATACGGCAGGTGTCTTGTTACGTTGGTATATTTGCGGACATGCCCCTTGGGCAAATGCTTACGAGTCGATGATATGTACTTCCTGGATGCTGGTAGGTAGCGGACTCCTGTTTGCCCGCCGATTCCGTATTCTTCCCGCATTGGCGGGACTATTGGGCGGAATCATGCTTTTTGTAGCAGGACTAAATCACCTGAATCCGGAAATTACTCCTTTAGTCCCGGTACTTCAATCTTATTGGCTGATGTCTCACGTCGCTATCATTATGATCGGTTACGTCTTTTTTGCTCTTTGTGCGCTGACAGGGTTGTTTAATCTTGTATTGATGAGTTTGCTTTCCGCCACCAACCGGGTGAAACTCTTGTTCCGTATCCGTGAACTGACGCTACTGAATGAAATGGCAATGATTCTCGGTCTGTTCTTTATGACCGCCGGAACATTTCTTGGAGCTATCTGGGCCAATGTCTCTTGGGGTAGATATTGGGGATGGGACCCTAAAGAAACTTGGGCATTGATTTCAATCGTTGTCTATGCATTGGTGCTTCATATCCGCTTTATTCCTCTCCTGAAAGGAAAGACCACCTGGTGTTTTAATCTGCTTTCCGTTGTTGCCGTCCTTTCGGTTATAATGACTTGGTTTGGGGTGAACTACTATTTGAGCGGTCTGCATTCTTATGGAAAAACCGAAGGAGGAGATTTCTTGTTGTGGATATGGGGATTGGGTGTATGCCTCGTACTTGTTCTGGCGTTGTTTGCCCGCAGACGTTTAAAGAAACTCTCTGCCACATTTTCGTCTTTCTTTTAAGTATTATACGGGGAGAAACAAAAATGTGGCAGATCATATAATCAATGACTTATCTCTGAAAATAGCCGAAAATAAGAGAAGTTTACAGGAAACATATACGGAGTTTCTGCTTTTTCCGGAAGGAAAACTGCATTTTATTGCCAATTATTTGAATTTCAGTATTTTGATTGTTCTATTGTCGTGTTTCCATCCTTTTTCTATTTCTGCATATTGTTCCAGTTCTTTGGTTGTGATCCCCCGTCCCGTATTCAGTCCCATCTTTTTATATACTTGTTTCAGCATACTTTTCACTTCCTGAACGGAAAGCTCCGAACCTATGGGAAAAGTACGTTGGATAGAGCTACGCATCTGCCCTGATTGTTTAATCGTATGCTCACTGCTTACATTCAATGCAGTCCGTAATTTATTCTCATTATAGTCAGATTCACGAATGAAATCTCCTCCAAATCGGCAGAAACAATCGTATATATACCTGTCATTGGTCGTAGTAAGCAGATTTCCCAGCATACGTTGGTAGCGTTTTTGTACTTTCTTGTCAGTAGTGCGGCTCATCTTCTCCATTTCTTCCAGCTTACGGACGATCAACTCTGCCCGTTTCTTTTTTGCCAGGCGATGCTGGATTGCCATACGTTCATTATCCGAAACCGGCATGAGACGTTCTTCATGAGAGAATATAAAATAATCGGTCTGTTGATAGGCACTGCAAAGCAGATCGGTGGACGTGTATAGTCGCTTCACTTGCTCTTTCTCATATAAATTTGCTATTAGAAACGGATCAGGTTTTCCATTCGCATCCAGATAGGGGAGATATGAATTTTCTCCGATAGCTTCCTGCAACAGAGTACGTTCACCAATATTGGAGGTTTGTGCCAGTTGAGTTTTCCATCCGTTGAAGATATGGGAAGCGCCTTGTATCCAATTATCAATTTCATTGGTTGACATACATTCCAGATCCGGGCGGATGGAAGCGATATGTGTCACGGTATTTACTCCTCCTCGGAATCGTCCGATGATTTGAATGGCTTCGGTAGTAGGATCGATAACCGATTGGGTTGCGCCATGCAAATCACTGATGAGAATCACATGTGGCGGGTTTTTACATATGATATCCACCGCGGAGTAGAAACGTGAAGTGAAGAAGTTGTAACGTTCCAGTTCAGTAATCATCATTGATTTTTTGCGTCGGTTGCCTTTCCATAGTTTGTATTGTCCGTCTTCACTACAGAAAGTGCAGGCATTGTTCAATTCGGGAATCAATCGGTAGAAACTATCTATCGAATCAATACTGTTGCAGAAGATGCAGACCGTGCCGCGCTTCGCTTCAATCACCTCCTGCAACGTTTCCAGAACATTGTTGGTAGTGATTAGTTTCAGCTTTTGACGATATTCGTAATCCGGCTGAATCAGTACCCGCATGAAACTGTCGAAGCGATTGTCTTTTTCGGGTACGATGGGAGTGGCCGAAATCAATGCCTTATGCTGAAAATGGAAAAAATCATTCATCGGTTCGCGGATAGAATCACGGTAATGCACGTCCTGCACTAGCTTTTCACATTCATCAAACAAGATGAAACACTCTGTATACATATCTATATTTACAGCCAGCATGGCTTCTTTGATTTTGGTGAAGCCTTCGGGAGTAGTCAACAGTTTGTAATGTTTGTCTTGGTTCTTCTCCAGAAAGTCTGTGATTTGCCGGACGCTGACTCCTTTATAGATAGCCAATGAGTTTTTGTGTACCTTTGCTTTAGACTCAATAACAGGCACGTTGGGCTCGATAATAATAGACTTTCGGGGTGCCGTCAATTCGCAGTGTGTAGCTCCCAATCCGGGAAGGAGTTTATTAATGATACAATTGGTCGGGATGAAGTCTTTGCCGGCACGTTTCAATGCATCCGCAAAGTATTCACCTTTTCGGATGGAGTAGATTCTATCGTATTCCATGTTGTTTTAGTATTTTCGTTTGTTGTGTCTTCCCGGATTATATTTCTCGAATCCGGCTGCTGTTATCGCTTTTTTCAAACGTTTTTCAGCTTTGAATACAACATTCTTCACCTCTATGGATTCTGCACGGTGGTTTTCACCTGGTTCTTTGTCTTCACAGAAACTGCCGTTCAGAGAAAAACTGCCGAAATCATCCAGATTGACAATATTTCCATCTTTCAGAATGGCCTCTATTCCCTCCAGTACCATACTTAGATTTTTGTATGCGTCGCCTTTGGCGATATTGTTTTTGTCAGCTAAGTATTCAACAAAAGCTTTGGTATCCAAAGTGTCCCATGATAATAGTTGTACCCGTACATTCGTTTCTTTGTCGCCGGTAAAAGTATCCGCAAAACGAGTGGTTTTATAAAGTATGCTCATAAATCTAATTTCTTTTAGATGACTATTATGTATTGCAGTTGAGTAACTTCAGAAATGGACTTGTGTAACTGGGTGGTTGCACAAGTATAGCTGAATGGTTGCTCAAGTGCAACAGATTAATTCATGCGGATGAATTTGCTAAAAGATAAGGGGGAATTATTAATATATCGAGTAGAACTAATTACATCTTCCTTATGAATTGGTAAAAACATCTTGTCGATTAAGACAGTACAAAGATAGGGATAATAATGTTTATTCTATTTAAAGAAGTATAGAAATTTATATATTAGTAGATAATATAAGAAATACAAACAATATTGTTCTTCATTCGTAAGAAATATGCAGATTATATTATTATACTCTTTTTAGAGGGATATGCTAATTTATGTCCTCTTCCTATCTATCTCGTTTTCACATTTTCTGTCATCAAGAATAGTACCATTGTCTATATCTTCATTATATTTTTAAACAATACTCTTCATAATAAGTGTCATTCTTATAATTGTTTTGTCAATTTTGTGACTTTCTCTCTAATGTCAAGTCTTGATCAGATAGATTCCTCTTAATCATAAATATTCGTAGTACTTTCATTGAATAATCTATACATGTGTGGATTGGCGGAATAAAAGCTAATCTAATGGAAGAATGTGATGAGCGAAATTTAATATTAAAAAATAGAAATGATTGAATTATGGCAAACAATGAAAAAATATGGGCAATAGCGAGAAACGCGGCATTTCGGGTTGATTTTATAACAAATGGAAGAGAATTGCATTTGTACACGACTGCGATTTATTCTGCTATGATGTGGGGTTGGGGCAAACGTATTGAAGAGAAAGAAAAAGAAGCCCTGCAAAATGACAAGTTAATGAAGTAATAACACTAAAAACTAATATGATGATTAATGACTTTTTTAGAATAGGAGAATTGATATCTGTACATATACAGAAATCTGAATTAGAGAGGAAAGAAGCAGAACTGGCTACTCCAATGCTTACTGACTTGGAACATATTCCGCAGATATTCGAATGGTTCTGCGAATTATCTGGTGATAGTGGAGATGGAGGTAAACTTAATACTGATAGAAAAATGCAATTTCTTATTATCATCATGTTCTTTTATTCCCCTATAAGCTTGACCGGGCATAGAATACCAAATGGCATCCGGGATATATTGACGGAATTATTAGGTTATAAGTCTAAGTCTGCTGTGTCCAATCATTTAAAAAATTTGGTACCCACTTATGATAATTATAGAATGTTTAGAGAAGAGGTAGATCTTCTTTATGCTAGTATACGGAGTCGCTTAGAAGATCGGGGAATGTTGCCTTACATTCTTATTTTGTGACTTTTGTTGAGATGTCACGGCTAGGAGGACTGAAAATAGCTCCGTTGTTAATAATGGCAGTACTTTTACCATCGAATTAGAAAACAAGGTTTCTGCAGAAACTGCAAAAAAAGAAAAAATCAAAAGCTAGCTTTTTTTATATATAAATTATTAATTAAAAATTTAAACAATTTGAATTATGGCACAATTATCTTGGGGAAAACCCACCATTGAGTTTGGAAAATGTGGAGCTAACGGAGCTGCACCTACAACATGGACAAAACTTGCGTACGATCCGGTTGAAAGTTCAACCAAACTTACTCCTACTAAAGGCGAAAAGAAAGAAGCTAAAGTAGAAGGAGGCGAAAATGAAGCTGTTAAGTATGCAAGAAACACCTATGCATTCGAGTTTGAAATCCGTGCAGCGAAAGGCCGTCAGAAACCGATCGAAGATTCAGATGGAGTAGTTGAGGGCGAATACGCTTTCCGCCTTACTCCGGAAGATGCAACTTGCGAAGGTATTCTGATAGAGCGCTCTGTAGTTTCTCTCGAGGAATCTTATGACACTGCCGAGGGTAAGAAATGGAAATATACCGTAGACGTGTTGAAACCTAACGAAGGCGATCAGGTGAAACCTTACACACCTTCTGCTGAAGAAGGAAAGTAATTTTATTTTTTTGTTAACGAAGAGCGCTAGTGCTGGCCACAGCGCTCTTCTTATATAAATATATTGCTATGAGTTTTAATAAAGAGATGGAATTAAGTATATCCGATGCTATTATTGAGAAACCTATTCGTTTTAGTGTTGGCAAGTCTAAATTATGCCTTTATCCGCCCACGCTTGGAAAGATGCAAATATTGAAGAATCTGTATTTTTCTATGGATGTGAATATGAAGCTTTTGTCAATTAATCCATTGGCTGAAACGTTGAGAGTCTGTACGGAGAAATCAGATATAGTTTGTCAAATTATAGCTTATTCTACGTCCGATGGTAAGAAAAGTGTTTTAGATATAGAGAAAATTCTTCATCGTGCCAAGTTTTTTGAGGATAATATATCGGTGGAGGACATGGCTACGATTCTGACTATTATTCTTTCAAATGACAAGATTGAAGAGTTTATTCAGTATTTTGGGATAGATGCCGACCGGGAAATGAAGACTCAAATCAGTCGGATTAAAGGGGAAGGTAGTAGTATCACTTTCGGAGGAAAAAGTATCTATGGACTATTAATTGACTTTGCTTGCCAGCGTTATGGCTGGACAATGGATTATGTGCTTTGGGGAATTAGTTATGTGAATCTAAATATGCTGTTTGCAGATGCTATCACCACCGTGTATCTAAGTGATGAAGAACGAAAAAAACTGGGACGTGGTGATGGGAGAATGGTTGATGCAGATGATCCTAAGAATAGGGATTTGATTAGGAAGATGATTAGTGAATGATGTCTTGGATATTATAGCCTACATCTCAAGTATTAATAGTCTACACATTGAGTATTAATACTTGAGATGTAGATTATATGCATTTTTAGTTTTTCGGTGTATACATTATGATAATGCCAGACGCTCCGATTGATAATGAAACAAATTTATTATAATTGCTGCTATTTCCATCAATAAAATAGAAAACATCTTCCTTTTGAAATGCAGCCTGGTATCTTTCTATCAAAAAATCCATAATAACAGAACTGTATGAGGATTTCACTAATGCTCCAGCTCCGTTCATTTTGCCATCCTTGAAAGCATATGCTATTTCGCTTGCTGCGCTTCCGCTATTACCACGATATTTGATTGTTGTGCTTGTTTCGGATAGTAATTCTCTATTTTCTCTTCCTTTTAATTCTGCTTTTGTTATTCCGAAATCTAAAATGGGTTCGCTATAGGTGTTATATTTAGGAGCAACTTCTACTGCACATTTTACTTCTTCAGTACCGTTAGAAGCTACAATAAATGTTTTTCCTACATGCTTCCCTTCAATTACTCCATTTTCATTTACGCTGGCAACAAAATCATTTTCTGAAGTCCATTCAACTTTCCCTGATGCTTTTAGCTGTTCAGTTGTTTTATAATTCAGTGTGACAGTGGATTTGTTCAATGATAGTTTAGCGTTATCATCATCGCTGCTACATCCATACAAGAACAGAAATGCCAATACAGGTAATAAAAATAATACTTTTCTCATGTTTTTATGTTTTTATTTGTAAATAATAATTTTATTAAAACGATTCTATATAAAGAAGTTATATCAGATTCATTACTAACAAATCCATTTTACAGCTTCTTCCATATTTAGGCTTTGAAGATTTATTGCCATCCGTGTAAGTGATTACTCCGTCATCTGTAACAGATTCAGCACTTTTGCTATTGTCGATACTCTTGTTTTCATTCACGAAGATATATACAAAGCTTATTTTGATATTTCTTTTTCGTAATTTTTCCATTTAGTGTACATGTTTACGTGATTTTTTTATTTAGTTAATTCGTCATCTTTTGAATAATTAGTTATCAATATAGGCAATAGAGCCAATAGGAAGAGTTCTTTTTTCATTGTTTTATATTTGAAATTAGTTTTGTTTGAGTAATATTTTTTTTAGTTTTGGAGTATAAATCTGTTTGTTTTATTGTATTAATAATTATGTAATTATTTCCTGAGACAAAGGTAGTGATATATTTTCTAATTTAGTCGTTATTGAAAAAAAATATATTAAATCTTCCACTTTTGTATAAGTGATAGGTGTTTGTTGTGTATATATGTCCAAGATATTGGCTATATATACACAACGTGCTGGATATATATGTCCAATACGTTGGACATATATGCGCAGTATGTTCAAAGTTAATGATGTAATGGATAGTCCCCAAAATATCAGAATCCTGTTTTTCATTTACACAAAATTATGAACAGTGCTTTCTAAATAGATTGATGCCATAACTTTTAGTTATTTTATCGATTTCGTTTGTCTTATTTGTTTTTACTTGTAGCTTACCTTCTTGTCCTTTGTGAGTAGGTTCTTATAAACGGAATAATCAACTTCGAAATATGTGTAGTCTATTAGCTCTGGTAAGGCCTTAGGATATAAAATGAATCGTACAACGTCCTGACCGTCAGAATCTGTGATACGTTTCAAAACTATAAAATTAATAGGTGGATAGTCTTTTTTCCATTCTTTGTTAGCATATTCTTCTCCGTATGCTCTTTTATTGGATTTATATAGTGTTTCTGTGGCAGAGAGAAGCGTTTCTCCTAAACTCAAAAAGAATGGAAATGAGTATTCTGCGTGTCCTTTATACATACTATGGTAGAAGCGTGGTATAATTGAGAGTGTCTGATTGGTAGCAAGCGATGATAAATGGCTATAATCATCATCAGAAAGTAATGCTGCCATTATTGTTCGTGAATACATCCATTCTTTTTTCAATGCAGGATAGCGCCAAGAATATCTATAAAAGTCCAAAAAAAGATAACGCTTATTATTATATTCTCCTATGAATATGCTGTTGAAATTTTCGATAGCTACTCCTTCGCCAAGATATATGCGTTTTGTGTTTTTGCGACTTTCCCAGCGTCCCGTTTTACTGTTTTGTTGCCAATATAGGGCAGATTTTATTTCTTTAGATTTATAAGATAGCGCTGTAGGATCACTATTAGTTCTGCTTTGGGCATTGCCAACTAAAGAGACTATAGTAGCTATAAATAGAAGAAAA
This sequence comes from Bacteroides sp. BFG-606, assembly GCF_024788145.1. Lineage (NCBI taxonomy): Bacteria > Pseudomonadati > Bacteroidota > Bacteroidia > Bacteroidales > Bacteroidaceae > Bacteroides > Bacteroides sp. BFG-606. Next base: position 3,146,754 of record NZ_JANUIL010000001.1, read on the forward strand.
AATACTTTTTTCATGGAATTATTTATTTTCAGAGTTATGGTGATGAGACATACACATAATTGTTCTTTTGTTTTTATAATACTTTATTTAGAATGAATTATTTCTTATTTTTTCAGTTTCTTCTTTTTGTTTTTGTTCTTCTCTTTTTTCTTTGTCTGTCATGACATGCTGCTTTTGGGGGAACTTGCTATTGTCTATATATACATGGTAGTAGAATTTGACTTCACTGCTTAATTCTCCTAATACTATTGTTATCGTCTTATCTCCTATTTGAAATTTGGCGTATTCAAATTCTTCACCGGAATTAAATTCGGAGATCTTGACTTTACTCTTCTTATATGAAGGTTCTCCATATTTTTCTGTGAATTTTTTGATAAATATATCACAATCACTCACTAGATCATTAATGCTATTTGCTGTTGGATTATATGAGTCGATGTATATTCTATATAATTCATTTTCTTTGAATTCACCCCAAAAAGCTGCCAGATTATTTAATCCAAAAGCTCTTTTAAAATTTCGTTCGCGTTCGAATTCCATACTAATACTGTCATCATACTTATTTCCCCCTTTGAATATTTCGGTAGCCAATGCTTCTCTCATGCTCATCCCAAATTTAACATCTCCCCATGCAATTAGGGCAAGCGAGTCGTTTCTTACTTTCTTTAAAGAGTCTTGTATTTCTTGATTCCTTATTTCTGCTGCTGTGAGCTGTGGATTTGATTCTTGAGATACTACTTGTTCTTTTGGCTTTTGGTTACAACCGATTGTTAGTAATATTGTTAAAAGCAATAATGATACTTTTTTCATGGAATTATTTATTTTATAGTTATAATAATGGAGTATAATCATGATTGTTCTTTTGTTTTTCTAATACTTTATTTAGAATGAATTATTTCTTATTTTTTCAGTTTCTTCTTTTTGTTTTTGTTCTTCTTTAATTTCTTTCTCTGTCATAACATGCTTCTTTTGGGGGAACTTGTCATTATTGATATATACATGGTAGTAGAATTTGACTTCATCGCTTAATTCTCCTAATACTATTGTTATCGTCTTATCTCCTATTTGAAATTTGGCGTATTCAAATTCTTCACCGGAATTAAATTCGGAGATATTGACTTTACTCTTCTTATATGAAGGTTCTCCATATTTTTCTGTGAATTTTTTGATAAATATATCACAATCACTCACTAGATCATTAATGCTATTTGCTGTTAGATAATATGATCTAATATATATTTTATATAATTCATTTTCTTTGAATTCACCCCAAAAAGCTGCCAGATTATTTAATCCAAAAGCTCTTTTAAAATTTCGTTCGCGTTCGAATTCCATACTAATACTGTCATCATACTTATTTCCCCCTTTGAATATTTCAGTAGCTAATGCTTCTCTCATGCTCATCCCAAATTTAACATCTCCCCATGCAATTAGGGCAAGCGAGTCGTTTCTTACTTTCTTTAAAGAGTCTTGTATTTCTTGATTCCTTATTTCTGCTGCTGTGAGCTGTGGATTTGATTCTTGAGATACTACTTGTTCTTTTGGCTTTTGGTTACAACCAATTGTTAGTAATATTGTTAAAAGCAATAATGATACTTTTTTCATGGAATTATTTATTTTATAGTAATACATTCAATAAGATGTTGAAAGGCAATTTCAATATTTGATAATAAAATTGTTTGTTTTATTGGCTTGACAATCAAATCTTTTTCAGTGACAAAGGTAATGATATATTTAATATGTTGGTACTGTGAGGAGAAAAAAATGTGAATAGTGTATCTTTTTTCTTCGATAAATTGCCGTTTTGTGATTAACTTATTAATGTCATAGATTAGGAAGAATACTTTTTCATGTTTTTTAGACTTTACCATAGCTTTGTCTAATAATAACTTGAAAGATAATAATATGGCAGATTTAGATTTTAACATTAAAGGTAATAATGAGAAATTCATTAGAGAGACTGAGCAAATACGCTCTTCTATTAAATCAATTACAATTGAACTGAAAAGTGCAAGTAATGAAAGCAATGGCTTTACAAATATTCTGAAAAAGACTTTTGATATGTTGGGTGGAAAAGAAGCTTTGAAGGAATTTGTTAGCGATGTTATTCGTGTACGTGGTGAGTATCAGCAGCTTGAACTGTCTTTTTCTTCTTTGCTACAAAATAAAGGGGAAGCTGATAATTTAATGTCTCAAATGATGAGAAGTGCTGCTGAAACTCCGTTTAGCTTAACAGAGCTAGCTTCTGAAGCTAAGCAGTTGATTGGATATGGAGTTGCTTCAGAGGAAGTAAATGATACATTGCTTCAATTGGGGGAAATTGCCTCAGGGGTAGGAGCACCATTAGAGCAAATAACATCTCTTTATGGAGCAGTAATGACGCAAGGAAGTCTTTATGCGGAAGATCTTACTAAGTTTTCTGCATCTGGCGTTCCGATTCTCCAAGGGCTTGCAGATATCTTGGGAGTAAATACGGAGAAGGTGAATGAAATGGTTGCTGCCGGAACTATAGGATTTCCGGAAGTGCAGAAAGTTATTGAAAATCTGACCAATGAAGGAGGACGTTTTTACGGTTCAATGGATGAGCAATCAAAAACGATTGTTGGAGAAATAAACAATCTTCGGGATGCTTGGGATATGATGTTGAATGGTATCGGCGAATCACAAGAAGGGATGGTCAGTGGTGCTATTGGAGGAATTGCTTATTTGGTAGAGAGTTACGAACAGATAGGGAAGATTCTTCTTACTTTAGTCGAAACATATGGAGTGTATAAAGCTGCATGTATAGCAAATATTGTTTTTACACAAAGTTTGGCTACTACGCAAATGGAGTTAGGGCTTGTCATGGTTAAGTTAAGGAAAGCTTTTATTACACTGACTGCATCTATGAATCTTAATCCTTGGGTACTTGCAGCAACTGCTATTATTGGACTTGGGTTGGCTATGTGGAATTTAGCGGATCGTACTACGGCCGCTGAGAAAGCACAGAAGAGATTTAATGCTGAACAAGACAAATTTAATCAGCAACAAGAGAAACGAAAGCAAAAGATAGAAAGTTTAATTCATGTTATTCAGGACGAAACGGAAACTGAAAATGCTAAGACCAAAGCTTATGAAGAATTGCAAAAATATTCTCCTGCTTTAACTGAAGCATATAGTCGTGAGGAAATAGCAAATCTTGATTTAGCTGAATCACAAAGGATTTGCAATGAAGAACGTGATAAGATGGATTATGATCATGTTGTGTCTAAGATAAATACTATTACGGATTCGATAAAACAATTGAAAGCTGAAAATGGAAAAGTTATAGGAACGACTACAGGAGGTATGGTCATGACTATAGATAATACTGCGGCGATTAAACAGAATGAAAATGAATTGAAGATTTATAAGAAACAACTGGAAGAACATAATAGATTAAAAAAAGAGGCAGAAGAGAATAAAAAACCTATTGAAGAGCGTATAACCGTAGCAAAAGATAATCTTGAAAAAATAAGGGAAGAATATAATAAGGTGAATACCTTAATGATTGAGGAACGTGCAAAACTCGAAAAAAATCCATTTTATATTATTCCATTACGATTAGAATTGGAGTTTGAAGGAGCGGATAGAGTGCTCAAAGAGGCTCAATCTAAAGTGCAGAAACTAGAGGAGGAAAAAGCAAAGGGTACTACTTATCAGCAAGATTTGAAAGAGGCAAGAAAAACTTGGTTGGATGCTAAAAAAAAATATGAAAGCGTATCGAAATCTTCAAAGTCTACGTCTTCAGAAGTGAGTGGTGCTAAAGATGATATGAATGCTGCAAAAAAGAAATATGAAGATTTGGGCGGTGTAACAGATAATAGATATGAGGAGAATGCTAAAAGAATTCGTGAACAACAGAAACGTTTGGAGGAACTTCGTGATAAGCAAAAAAAGGATGAGAAACAGGCTATAAAAGACCTTGAAAATAGAAATGCCCAAGCTGAAATAGATGCTATGGGTGAAGGGGAAGAGAAGAAACTGGCTCAACTGAAATTTAATCATCAAAAAGAAATAGATGAACTTAAAAAATTCAAAGCAGATTATCTTCAAAAGAAAATAGATACGGAAAAGGCTATATTTGAGGCTAATCCAAAGAAGAATAAAGGTCAATCGTTTGATTCGTCGAAAATATCTTTGAATCAAGAAGAAGAAGGTATGTTTAATGATTTGATGGAACAAACTCTAAAAAAACAAGGAAATGAAACTTCTTTGTATTATAACGATTTGTTGTCAAAATATCAAGGTTATGCGGAGAAACGTCTGACTATAGAAGATAAATTCAAGAAAGAAAGAGACTCGCTGGTTAAAGCCAGAGCTTCAAAAGAAACTTTGGGAGAACATGATTTTCAGAAAGAAGAGGCTTTAAAAGCTGTTGATAGTGAATTTGCAATGCGCGAAGATTCTTTTAAGGCTTGGACTGATAATATCGCAAATCTCAGTTTGAAGGAGCTGCAAAAATCATTGTTTCAAGCCGAGCAAGAACTTCAACGCTCTGAATTTTTAAATCCTAATGATCCCAATTTAGCTGTTCAACGATCAAAGATAACTTCATTAAAAAATAAAGTTGATGAGAGAGTAAGGGAGACAGAAATCTCTCCGGGGAAACGTAGTATGGAAGAATGGAAAAATCTATATCAAACACTAAATAAGGTAGAGAAAGGATTTGATGAAATAGGTGCTGCTGTTGGTGGTACAGCCGGAGAGATTATATCTGCTGCAGGTGGTATTACATCATCTACTCTCCAAATGATAGACGGAATAATGACTTTGGCAACAGGATCGGCATCTGCTATGAGCAGCACTTCACAAGCTGCATCGAAATCTATACAAACAGTAGAGAAGGCTTCTGTAATTTTGGCTATAATCGGAGCTGCGTTGCAGATAGCCACGAAGATTGCAAATATGTTTGGTGCCGATTACTCTGATTATAATGCAGCAAAAGAGAATTATGAGAATTATGTGAAAGTCCTTGATGTTGTTATTGGTAAACAAAAGGAATTACTAGAAACATTGACGGGGAAAGCTGCTGTTGAGGCCTCGCAAAGTGCATTAGGATTAATAGAGAAACAGGCAAATGCCGCGCGGACACTTGGTAAAGAACGTCTGAATGCAGGTGCAAGTGCCGGTTCACATTCTATTGGGGTTCGCATAAAAGATGGTATGTCCAGAGAGGGATGGAATGAAGCGGAGAAAGCCATTGGTACGAGTGCATATAATCAGATAAGGGATGGACGTATGACCGGATTGTTTGATCTCTCTGTTGAACAATTGGAGAAGCTTCAGATGGAAGCTCCAACATTCTGGGCTAAGTTAGATGGGGATGTGAGTGATTACTTGGAACAAATAATTGCTTGTAATGATAAGACCGAAGAAATGCATGATCTGTTGAACCAATCGTTGACACAAACGTCTTTTGATGATGTTTATAGTAGTTTTCTTGATGCTCTTTCTGATATGGGAACCTCTTCTGAAGAATTTGCGGATAATTTTGAGAAATATATGCAGAAAGCCATTTTGAATTCGATGCTTGTCGATAAGTATAAATCTAGAATTAATGCATGGTATGAAGCATTTGCTAAAGCTAATGATGATGATGCGGGGATAACTACTACGGAATATGAAAATTTGCAGCGTGATTGGAATGCTATCGTTTCAGATGCTATGGCTGAACGCAATGCTTTAATGGAGCAATTTGATTGGGCTTCTGAAAGTTCGTCTTCGCAATCTTCTAGCCAAACAGGCTTTGCTGCTATGTCACAGGATACAGGGGAAGAATTGAACGGACGCTTTACTGCTTTACAAATTTCAAATGAAGAAATTAAAAATTCGATGTTGTTTGTTTTGGGTAGTTTATCTTCTTTGTGCACGACTGCTTCTGATGGAAATATTCTTTTAATGGAAATGAGAAATTTGGCAGTCATGTCTAATGGGCATTTGGAGGATATTGCAAAATATACTAAAGTGATGCTAGGGTTTGGAGAGAAATTGGATAATATAGATAGAAATACACAAAAAATATAAAGATATGAAAGATGAATTATACCTTAACGGCAAAGATGCCTACACTACTTGGGGAATTAGTATGGATGATACCTCATTGTCAGAATTAATGACACCTGTTTCTAATAAAGTGTTTATTGAGAATGAAAGTAGATTAGAACACGGAAAACAAGTTATTGTGACGAAATCTAAACTGGATACAAGAAACTTGACTCTTAACATAAACTTGGTAGCTTCCAATGAACAGCAGTTTTTTGAAAGGTACAATAGCTTTTGTGAAGAATTGGCTACAGGAATGCTTGAAGTTAGAACTAAGTATCAACCGAATGTTGTGTACAGGACAATATATCAATCGTGTAGCCAGTTTAGTCAGTTTATGCGTGGTATTGGCAAGTTCACTCTTAAACTTTATGAACCAAATCCTAATGATAGAACAATATGATAGTAGATATTAAAGATGTAACCGGAAATATTCGTTTTTCTACTCCAATAAACAAGGGATCAAAGCGTAAATTCACGTTGATGCAAGAAGACTATATAACTTTAAAGTTCTCTTTGGATAATCCTGTTTATTTCAATTTAGGAGATGGAATAGATAATGAATTGGGGATATTTGAACTTATAGATCTTTACAAACCTGTTTATAATGCAGAAACAGGAGGGTATGATTACGAACTGCGTCTTGATGCTTATTATTGGAAATGGAAGAATAAAAAGTTTTTCTATACTCCAAAGAATACAGGAAGAGAAGCTGGATGGAACATGACAGCTACTCTTGAAACTCATTTAAAAGTATTTATTGACAACTTGAATGCTCTTGGCTATAAATTCAGGGATCAGGAGTTTATTTCTAAAATAGATGATACAGTAGAGCAATCTTCCAAACTCGTATCTTATGATAATACGAATCTGATTGACGCACTTACCCAAATGGCGGAGACATGGGAGTGTGAATGGTGGATAGAAAATCATGAGATTTGTTTCGGGCGTTGTGAATATAGTTCTCCTGTTGATTTTAAGGCTGGCAACCTGACGGATACCGAGAATGTGAATGTCAACAGCATGACACGCAGTGACAGCCAGACAACTTATGCGACTCGTATTTACGCTTTTGGTTCTACACGTAATATACCTGCCAGTTATCGGAAAAACTTGATATTTGACGTAAAAGAGGTCAACGGGAGAAATATATCCGACACGGAAAGACCTCTTAATATAATTTTTTTCCCTGATAGGGTAGTGCACAATGAAGAATATCATCTTAGGGAGGACTTTTCAGGTTCGTATCTTTTTGATGTTCCAGAACGTCTATCTGAAACTTTAATAGCGGGTAAAGTTGATGGAGGAACATATAAAGTTGTTAGTAATGGTATAAAACAAGAGATTCATTGCTGGCATTTTAAGTCTCCAGATGGAGTCGGATTTCCAATTCAGGAAAAGATACCTTTATTACCAGGAAATTATGTATTTAAGGCTTTTTTAAAATATCGCATAAATGGTGTTGAGAAAGAAATCTCTATCGGTAATCAAACAGTTTATATAGAAAGAAATCAACAATCGGAGTACTCTGTTATATTTAGTCTACCTAGTATCTTAGAAGTGGAAAAAGATGCACAAGATTTCAAAATAATGACTTATATAAGTGTACCTTCTTATGACATTTTTTATGGATATCTTTATTCTCACACTCAATACGACATTGATCTGATAAATGGTTCATCTGCTAATACTTCGGTGATGTTTCTTTCGGGTACGAACATAGGGAAATCTTTTGATGCTGTTTATAATCCTGATTTGTTGATCGGAGATGCTGCTAATGTAATCCGCTTACCAGAAGGAGTGACTGTCTCTTTAGGTGATAGATATACTATCGGAAACATTATCAAAGGTAAAGTTCCTGTAAGTTATTTCACTAAAGATGATAACGAACTCACTTTGAATGGCGTTGTTCAGAAGCGTCTTATGCTTCCTGCGAATATCCCTTATGTGGATGCATATCGTTACAGTTCAGCAGGTGAACGTATAGATATTGGTGATGAACATTATGACGATTCGGATAACGTTGAAATGCCAAAAGAAGAAGTAATTGAAGAGATTGTGACTTTTGAGGATGAATATCCTAAATACATTGGCAATACCGTGAATGTTCCTGAACCTGAATGGATAGAAGAAGGCACAGAAGTTGCGAAACCAAGTGGCAACAAGTATCCTATTTATACTTTTAAGGATACTGGTATAAAGAACTTCAACAAAGAAGATTTTGTAATAGACGAGCTTCGTTTGATTTTTCAAACAGGAAAGTTGTCAGGAATGGACTTTGCCTTGGATGTGAAAAAAAGTGATGATACTGGAACCACTTTTCAAATTATCCGTAATGACAATTATGGACGTAATCTTCCAGATGATAAACTTTTCCCTCAAGCTGATCATATTGAAAATGGGGAAGATGTCCCGGCTGATACCTATGTTCTTTATGGATTTGATACAGCGTTTATTTCTGAACAGATGTTACCTGCTTCAGAACAAAAGTTGTTTGAAACAGCAAAAAGGTATGTAAAAAAATCGATGATTGATCCGTCTACTTATAATTGTGAAATGGTTCCGGAATTTATCTACAACAACGGTAATCTCCGTACATTTGAGGTTGGAGACAAAGTGAACCTTATCAATAAGGCATATTTTAAGAATGGCCGTCAATCTCGTGTTATCGGATTTGAATGGCCTTTGGATATTCCTTACGATCATCCTATTTATACTGTTGGCGAAACTGCTGCCTATTCTCGTTTGGGAGCAATTGAAAGTAAAGTGGATTCTTTGACTTATAAAGGACAGACATATAGTGGAATTAGTGTAAATGGAGGAGGTGGAACTAGTGTCTACGTGATTGGAGTCAACGATAAAACTTTGCCATCAGATAGAAATACATTTTCTTCAAAAAGAATTATTAATGAGATCAGGGAGCGTGCTTTAAGTAAAATTAATGACGATGAAGCTACCGGGTTAATTAGTTTTTCTAAAGGATTAATTTCTGAAGAACTGATAGAAGCTAACAACGGTCTTGTTGTTCGTAAACAGGAAATTATAGAAGTTTCTCCAATGGCTTTAGTGGAAGAAGATGATGCTTTGGTGGAAGAGTTATCTGTGAAAAGTGATGTTATGACTTTTGGGGAAATAACTAATGTGAGTAAAGAAGCAGATGAAATATCGGAAACAAATGACTTGATAGTTCGTCTTTCAGGAGCTTCAGAGTGGACGGTTGACACAACATTATTTTCAAATGTTTCGAAATTGATGGATGAGGTCTTTCCATTTGCTATGACTTTCACTGGGGGAGCTACGTATGAGAAAGGTAGCGTGCAAACGGTAAATCTTTCTTGGAACTATGATCGGAATATCATATCCCAATCTATTAATCGAGAAACGATTGCGGTTGATGTGCGTACAAAGCAATATGAAGGTATTGTTACTGATACAACTTATATTTTGTCGGCTATATTTGATGGACAAACTTATACAAAATCGACTTCTGTTGAATTTAGATTGAAAAAGTATTATGGAGTTTCTGTTCGTGAAATGCTTACTGATGAAGAAGTATTGGCTTTATCCAGTCTATGGGCGGGGCGTGCGCAAGCTTCTACTGTGTTTGATTGTACAGGTGGTAAATATCCTTATTACATTTTACCTACATCGATGGTAGCTGGCATTCAGTTTTGGATTGGAGGATTGCGTAATTCTGATTGGATAGAGGAGATTCGGGAGATTACTAATGCTTATGGATATACGGAGAGTTATACAGTTTTTAGGTTAAACAGCATCCAGACGGGTGTATTAAATATAGAAATAAAATAATGGCAATATTGAGTAACGGTAAGTTTTATGGCTTCCTTTGTTCTGCTAAAGAAACCGGGCAGAAACTAGCAAATGGAGTGAAAGAATATGTGGAAGATTTTGTGTCAGGATTTGCAGGGCATGGGTGGAAGATATGGGAATATGTCAAAGGCAAATGGATGTTGGAAATAGACTCGATTCGTGTTCGCGGACAGTTTACTGTATTCGAAATGCTGATCAGTAAAGTGAGGGCTATTATTGGCGCACAAGCTATAACACAAGGTTGTGGGAAGGTAAAGGCTGTTGAATTATCGAAAGATGGAACTGCTTATCTTATCACACTGGAAGATGCTGATATGAGTTTTATGGAACATGACTTTATCCGTTGTCAGGAGTTTACCGGAAGTCAGAAGGTTTATCATGTTGAGATAGAATCAGTAGCAGATGGAATCATTCGGGTTCCTTTATCTGAATTTGATTTGGATGAAGAGGGGATAGTACTGAATCCACCGGCTCCGGGAGATGATATTGTGCAATTCGGTAATAGTTCGCACGATGAGAAATATGTAGGTCGCCATTCTGCTATTTATATGCATGCTAACGAAGGATTGCAACCGGCTATTGATGTGTTGGATGAAATTTATTCAAAAGATTGGTCAGATTGCTTGAAAGTTCGTTTGGGAGGAGATATTCCAGGTGGTGATGGAGCGAGAGGATTTTATAGTGTGAATGGAATGATAAAGGGAATTGATAAATCAGGACATACTACTTATTGCTTATATCCGGATGGTACTGCTGAATTGGGAGATAAATCAGCTTTGTTCAAACCAAATAAGTCTGGATATATTGCTGGAGGAGCAATTGCTTGGGAATTGAATGAGGAGGAACTGGAATACGTTTGTACAATGAAAGGTGTTGTACTGACTTGGGACAATCTGGATAATGATGCAAAAGAAAATCTAAAAGGAGAGCCGGGTAAAGATGGTCTTGATATTGTTTGGAAAGGAGACTCTTCAACTCCTCCTGCCAATCCTCAAAAGAACTGGGCATATCGGGATACGGATAATGGTCAGGTTTATATCTATACTGGTGCAGTATGGGCTTTAATGGTTACAGATGGCAACGACGGGGTGGATGGTACGAATGGTGAACCTGGTGCGGACGGTGAAGATGGAATGAGGGTATACATAACCTATAATGACAGTGAAAAGGAACCGGCAAAACCAGTTGGAGACGGCACAACAGAAGGTTGGCATACCAATGCAACTGCGTCTGTTATTTGGATTTCGCAGAAAGTAGCGAAGAATGTTACTGATGGAGAATGGGGAGAAGCTATAAAAATTAAAGGGGAGCCTGGAAAGGATGCAAATCTTCTTTCGTGGATTGAGAAATGGAACGGCTATGCAACAGAGTTAGGGGAAGATTATATTGTAACTCCTAAAATGTTTAGTGGGGTACGTTCTTCTGATAGAAAATTGACTGGCATTGTACAAGGCAAAGACTGTCTTATAGATAAAGAAGGAAATAAACATTCTGGAATTTTTGCTTTAGTGGATGATGAAATCGTTTTTGAACTTGACCCGATAAATAAGAAGTATAAGTTTAAGGGAGAGGTAATTGCGGATAGCGGAACTTTTAATGGGACAGTGAATGCTGATAAAGGCACTTTTAAAGGGACGATAATTGCGGAAAAAGGCTCTATTGGTGGTTTTGAAATTACAAGTGGTCGCATAGGTTCTGAAGTGAATACAGAATATGGCGGCGGACAGCTTGCGATATATAATAACCTTATTCGTGTAGGAAACAGTGATAGTTATTCGTTATTAGGAGGTGATACAATTCCTGGTACAGCGGGTGGAGCTTACACTTCAACGTGCAGGTTCACTAATAATACTAAAAATGATTCATACAATGGTGCTAATTATGGTATGATGATAAATGTGAGCGGAGCGAAAAGAAATTATGGGATCAAATCAGATGCGCCCATAGTTGCTACTTCGTGCATTGGAATGAAAATAGCCAGACCCATATATTGGATAAATGGCAGCTCTGACGATGGTAAGGATTTTGATTTTTCAAAATACAGCGTTTATTTACTTGCATCTAATCGCAATATGAGTTTAAACCTTCCAACCGAATCAACCGTCGCATCTTATTTTGGTTTAACATCACTCCCTGGTGATTTTTCAGTAATGTTCACTCTTCATATAAGACCTTGGTCCTATGACATAACAATTAATAACGTATATGATTGGAATGCGAATTTGATTAATGTAACAATGGTTAAAGGAGATACTCTCACGCTTCTTATTAGTAAATATGATGGATTTCGGTACGATGTACTAAACAGGCAAGATTAGTAGAGTATATATGGAACTAAACGACTGGCTAACTATACTCGGAGCTTTAGGAGGTTTGGAAGCAATCAAGTGGATGGTTAACTTTTACGTTAATCGGAAGACTGACGCAAGGAAAGAGGATGCAGCGGCAGATGCGGCAGAGAATGAGAATGAACGTAATCAAGTTGCCTGGTTGGAGGAACGTATTGCTCAACGGGATGCGAAGATTGATGCTATTTATGTTGAACTTCGAGAGGAGCAATCTGCTCATTTGGAAGATATACATAAAAGATATGTGGCAGAATTGCAACTTAAAGAAGCAGAATTGAGTAGATGCGATTTATGGGAATGTCTGAAAAGAATTCCACCTAAATTTAAAAATAGAATAAAGGAGGTGCAACAATGAAAGTATTGATTGATAACGGACATGGTGAGAATACTCCCGGTAAGCGTTCACCGGATGGAAGATTGAGAGAATGGGAATATACAAGAAGGATTGCTGGTATGGTAATAATCGGATTGAGAAATAAAGGGATAGATGCCGAAAGGATCGTTAAAGAAATGGTAGATATACCTTTATCTGTACGATGTAGGCGTGCAAATACGATTTATAGAGAAACCGGAGGTAATGCTATATTAGTTTCTATCCATTGCAATGCTGCCGGTTCCGGTTCAGATTGGCTGTCTGCGCATGGATGGAGTGTATTTGTATCTAATAATGCATCAGTGAATAGCAAGAGCTTGGCTGTATGTTTAGGGGAAACAGCTATTAAAAAAGATGTTTTTGTTCGTCAGCCAATGCCCGGACAATTATTCTGGATGCAAAATCTTGCTATATGTCGGGATACAGTTTGTCCGGCTATACTGACGGAGAACTTCTTTCAAGATAATAAGGAGGATGTCGAATATTTATTATCTGATGAAGGTAAACTAATGGTTACACAAATTCATGTGGATGGAATAATAGATTACTTGAAAAAAAATAAGAGATGAAGCTACTTCCATGCATATTGTTTATTCTTATCACGTTGGGGGGATGGTTGAGCTCTTGTAGAACCCAATATATTCCTGTCGAGACGATAAGAACCGAATACCGGGCTCGTGATAGTATCCGATATGACAGCATATATCATCGTGACAGTGTATATGTGATAGTGAAAGGAGATACTGTATGTGAGTATAAATACAAGTATTTGTATAGATATCAGTACGTAAACAGAACAGATACTTTAATGAAGGTAGATTCGATACAGATTCCTTATCCGGTGGAGAAGCAACTGTCTAAATGGCAACAGTTCAAACTGGATTTTGGAGGTACTGCCATGTTGGTGATGATTATAATTGTGATAGTAAAATTGAAAAACTTAAAAATGTAGTAGATATGAGTGAAGAATTGAAAGGAACAAATATATATGCTCCTATTGTTCCGGGCACTGATGAAGATAAATATCCAACCCATGATAGTAAATATGGTAAGGGAGGATATAAGGAAGTCTCAACGTTGGAAGAACGTGATTCTCTTCCTGAAGAGCGTCTTCGCGTAGGTTGTAAAGTTTATGTAGTATCAGAGGGTAAAGAGTATCATTATAAAGGTGATGGTGAATGGGAAGAGTCCAAAGGAGTAGCTAAATTGAGCGAATTGGAGGATGTTGAATTTACAGAAGATCCCCGGAATGGTTCTGTCTTAGTTAAGCAGGATGATAGGTGGATTCCCGCATCGGAGATGTTTATTCCCACTGGAGAAATGACGGACGGTACTACTATTAAGACATTTGATGATTTAGTTGGCTTTATTGTTTCCATGTCAGGAGGTGATAAGGTGCAACGTAATATTCGTGTGGTAAATAACTTGGACTCAAAAAACCTGTCTGCCAGTAAAGGAGATCCATGTATTTTAGATTTAACATTCGTATCTCAGGAACGATATAGTATTAGTGACCCTTACGAAAATACGGGGGAGAGAGGGCTGTTACAAATATCTGTTAAAAATACAGTAAATTCCGAGTACGTAGTAGTCAAGGAGATGTATATACCTTCTGCCGTTTCGATTAAGGTTGACATTGCAGAGTATTTGTCTTCGGGTGCAAATAACGTCATGGTGAAGGTTACCGGAGAAGTGACAGAGGAATCAACCCCGGCTTTTGTATATACAGTGCAACTTACTTCACTATCCATAAGTGCTGATAACTTTAAATGGTGGACCGCTTATACCGGTTATATCACTTTACCATTAAACATTGGCGGTAACATTGCTAAAACTTTATATGTCAACGTTACAGGAAACGGCTATAATGAATCTTATCAGGTTCCTCTGGGCACGTCCATATATACTGAAACCGCATATAATTACTCTGTTGTCCATCCGGGAACTACGGGAGTATATAATATATCCGCATATATTTCCAACTTGGACGGGACAATTAAAACAAAGACTGTCTCATTCAACGTAATCTGTGCTGTGGCCGGAGAACAAGCTAAACTTATTGCAATAAATAATGTCCTCCAGAAGGCTACTAACTGGACCGAGAATATCTTATTTGACTATTCCATGTATGACGGGGACAATGTCAACACTTCCGCCCGTTTCATCATTACACAAAATGATGAAAGCGTATTTACTTCCAATGAAGATTCTATTGCCTGCTCAACCAAACATACGTTTTCATTCCCTATGGAAATTGAGACTATGGATAATTCCGATTTTGAAATAGTTACGCACATTCATGACGATAACGGAACGGAATTAACATTTTCCATCACCTTTCCGGTCAACAACTCCCTGGGATATTCCGCAACTGCCGGAGCCGTATTTTATATGAACCCCAAAACTCGTTCTAACCGGCAGGGAAACAGGCAAGAGATTGTCAATGAGATCGACGGTACTGTAATCGACGGTCTTTGGGAGAACATGAACTGGGGTAATGACGGATGGCAGTCGGACGAAGACGGGAACAGAGCGCTTCGGTTAATGGCTGGTTCATTGCTGGAGATGAACTATGCCCCTTTTTCTGCAGAGTGTGCCCGTACTGGAAAAACATTTGAAATAGATTATAAGATTGACAATGTTACCGATTATTCCGAACCTGTCATTACCATCTCCAGTCCTTCCGGAGATTCGTTTGTCGGACTTAATATTTATGCGGACGATATCATTATGCATACTCAATCTTTAAAAGAGGATAGCGTACAGAGTCTGCATACTTTTGAGGGAAAACGTACACGGCTGACATTGACTGTTCTACCAAACGCCTATGGTCATAGTGAACTAAACCTTTGTATCTTGTATATTAATGGCAGAAAGAATCGCGAATTTACCTATGAGGATAACGATTACTTTGCCCATTCCGGCAATATTGTAATAGGATCGGATTATGCCGATGTGGATGTTTATGGTATCCGTGAATATAATTCAGGTCTGACATCACAGGGTGTTCTAAGAAATCTCATCAACTGGCTGGTCACCACTGATTCAAAGTTACAGGAAACGGAAGATAATGACATTCTTGACTCACATGGTTCAGAAATAGACTTTGAGAACACGAAGGATCAATTCAATGTATTGGTGTTTGACAATACAATTCCATCTATGGCCGACCAGACACAACGTATCGGTAATCTTGAAGTTCTTTTCTATGACCACCCGGAATGGAATGTCACAATCAGTAACGTAACCGGCAAAGGTCAGGGTACATCATCCATGAAATACTGGATATGGAATACCCGCTATCAGCTTGACAAGAAACTGTCCGTTATAATCTATGCTGACGGCACAACTTCAAAAGCCGGTGCCAAATGGTCAATGACACCGAATCTCCCGGCAGGGCGCAAATTTACTGCCAAGAAAAATTACGCTTCCTCTATGCAGTCTCATAAAATCGGTGCTGTTAACTCTTACACTGATTTAGTACGCGAAGTCGGTATTCTTAATGAAGCGATGCAGAACGATGAGAAAGTTCGTGTATCAGTATGGGAGGCACCTTTTGTCTGCTTTGAAAAACAAACTAACGATGAAGGGGAAATAGTATATATCTTCCGTGGTTTGTATACGTTCGGTCCTGATAAGGGAGATGCGGACACTTTCGGCTATAATACGGATACATACCCTGACATGATAAGTATCGAAGGTTCGGACAACTCTCCATTATGCACTCTTTTCCGCGTTCCCTGGAATCCGGATAAGCCTTATATCGTTTATAATGAAGATAAAGAAGCCTGGCAATACAACGGTGCGAATTCATGGAATTTTGCGGCAGGAACAACTGAAAACATCTCACGATTCATTCCGGCATACAACATTGTATATCAGTGTTCCCCGAGGTTGCGTCCCTTCAATGGAACGCTGGAAGAACTGAACGCCCGACTTGCCGATTACAAGAATGAGCCTTATGAATTCTGGATTGCTAAACAGGATGACATTAATCAATACAACGTTTACTACTTTGAGTCGGCAGAAGGTAGATTTATGCCTTCTGATATCGGAGAAGGGCAAATAAACTTAGTCACTCAACTGGCGGGTAATGGTTACGGCTTATCCGCGTCCGATCTTACAGGAAAGAGCAATGACGAGCTGAACGCCCTGTTTATTAACGCTCGTATATCCAAATTCCGATTGGAAGCTCCTTTGTATTGGGAGATTGACGACTGCTTGTTTTTCATGAATAATGTAGAGTTCAATGCCGGTACTGACGAACGTGCAAAAAATACGTACCCCTACTGTTTCGGTACCATAACTTCCAAGTGGCGATGGCGTGTAGACGATGCGGATACTCGTTTCGATACAACGAATCGCGGTCTTCCTGATAAAAAATATAGCGTTGAAACGCACGACTTGGATGAAACCGGAGCTGCAATATGGAATGGCGAGACGAACAATTTCTTTAACTTGATGGAACTCGCTTTCCCGGAAGAGAAGATTGCCAGTATGCGCAAGTCTATGACGGGTATGCAAGCTTTAGGAGGATTGAAATCTGGTAATGACCTTGAAAAAATTTACGCATTTTATCAAAAGTACTTTTTCGACCAGGCACAGGAATACTTTCCTGCAAATGCCTTCAATGCTGATGCGAAGTACTGTTATGAATATGGTAAACTAGCATACAATGAAGGACGATATTCAAATGATACGGACCCGATCACACAATCATTGGGCGATCATTATCTTGCTGAACAGCGATGGGTCACGAAGCGTATCTTATATATGATGTCAAAATATTCGTTCGGGTTATTCTCCGCGAATGGAACGGACACCATTACAGTTCGTGCAGCCGGAAATACCATAACGTACCGGCTGACCCCTGCAATGGATATGTACCCGGCAATTGCCAACGGCACATCCATTATACGTGGAGAAAGGACGAAAGCGGGTGAAGTATGTGAAATGGAAATAGAACTGTCCGGCTCCGGTGACCAACAAAATGCGATACAGGGAGCTTCTTATTTGCAAGATATAGGAGACTGGCACAATAAGAATGTAACCGGCTCCATGATTATCCAGGGACGTATGCTTCGTGATATACGCTTGGGGCATAAAACAGAGCCTGTTGTTATCAGCATTTCGTCTTTAACCATTTCGAACTGCGTATCATTGCAAAAGTTGATATTATCTAATATTGCAACTCTTAGCGGAAACTTAAATTTGTCGGCTTGTACACATCTGAAGGAAGTATATGCTGATGGAACCTCTTTATCTCAAATTAAGCTGCCTAATGGTGGTGGTCTTGAATTGATTGAGTTCAGTGCGCATAACCAATATCTATTATTATCCAATTACCCCCTTCTTACAAACGACGGGGTTAAAATAGAATTATGCAAACCGGTTCTTAGCGACTTCTTCATTGTTGACTGTATCCAAATGCGACCGATGGAATTACTTGTCAGCATTATGGATGCACAGGCAGAGCAAGGTACCGCCCATGCCCTTAAACGTATTAGAGCTGTCGGTTTCGAGGAATCGTATGAAGATTCATTGATACTAGAAAAACTGGTGGATTTGTCGGATGGTACATATAGCGGTTTGAGCAGTGAGGGATTGTCCGGTGAGGATGACCTTCCGGTGCTTGACGGCACACTTAATATCAATGCGAGTGCATATAAAGATACGGTTGAATCTTTGCGGGAAACGTTCAAGAAACTAGCCTTGAACATATCTGGAGACTTTTATACCCGTTTTATGGACAATTTAGTACAATCATTATGTGCGGCACATTTTGGTGATGGGATAGGTACAAGCGAGAGACAAATGGGAGAGGTTACTGAATTGGGAAATGTTTTTGTGGGAAAAGAAATTAAGTCTTTCAATGAACTTGTATTATCTAAAATTACTTCTTTGACTAACGAGTTTATAGGATGTTCCAGGTTAGACACCATAACTCTTCCTGATACATTGAAGATATTAGCGACATCTGCTTTTACAGGAAGTAGTATTGTTTTAGATTTATCAGACTGCTCGTATATTACAAATCTGATTATTGACTCCGATGACATAATTGAAGCAATGCCGGACCCTACTGATAATCTTGAAAGCGTAACTTATAATAGTGGTTCCAGTAAAATAAGAATGGTTGGGTATTCTAAGGCCGTATTGAAAATAAATAACGAAGATGAAATAATAGATTTTTGGGTGGAGAACTGTGATAAAAACAGGCATACGCTTTCAACATTGGATTCAATTTATTCAAAAAGTGGTCATGCACTTCGATATATTAGAGCGATAGGTTTTGAAGAGAATTTTTATGGAGATGGTTCGATTCTAAACACTCTTGTTGCATTTGCAGAAAATGATTATCATGGGATTAATCAAGAAGGAAATAGAGATGACAGTATCATCCCTGTTCTAGCAGGAGAATTGCATTGTTCTGCTAATTATTCTCCGGATAAACTTTATAGCTTAAAAAGCTATTATCCAAATATATTATTTAATATGACCGGAAAGGCATATATTGATTTCAAAGATTCCACTGTAAAGAATATGTGTGTAGCTAGTTGGGGTAGCAATGGTGAGTTAACTGTCGAACAAGCTGCTTCGGTAACCAATTTAGGTACTAAGTTCAAAGGGAACTCGGTTATTACGTCCTTTGATGAACTTAAATACTTTACTGGTTCAAAAGCAATCCCTAATGATCCAAATTCTATTGGATTGCCTTATGGAGCTTTTGCTGATTGTACTAACCTAGAAAATGTAACATTAATGCCCAACATTAAGCATCTTGAAGGAGCTGTCTTTGCCGGATGTATATCTCTCAAACACATGACGATACCCAGTTCAATAGAAGTAATAAATAATAATCTGTTTTATAATTGTACATCACTAAAAACAGTTAATATCCCGTCAGGCTTAACCATTACTAAATTTCCTTCAGATATATTCAATAATTGTGTGTCCCTAACATCATTGATAGTAATTCTTGAAAAAATCACATCCATTGGTATGAGGGCATTCATGAATTGCCGTTCATTGGCTGGTGTAAAGATGTTGGGAACTATTCCACCTACACTTGATTATGCTGTATTTGAAGGTGCAACTTTTCCGATATACGTCCCCCAAGAAGCTGTTAATACATATAAATCAGCTTCCGGGTGGACCTCTGTATCTTCTAGGATTGTAGGATACTAATTTTCTACCAATTATATAATATGAAAACATCAAATGGTCAATATTCAATAATTCTGGATGCTAAAGAAGTCCAACCAGATGCAGACTTATATGCATCAACTGCTCCTCCTGGGGACATATATTGGGAATGTCGTATCATTAAATACGCCATATCCAAGTGTCGGAGGGGTAGTTCCCTTCATTTTTACACCTTTTAATGAATGGCAATTCATAAAGGCAGCCTGTCCAATTGATGTTACAGTGTTTGGTATTTCTATTAATGATGTCAGTGAAGAACAACCCTTAAACAATCCAGCAGGGAATTCCTCTGGCATATATGTGGATGGAAGTTCTACCGTTAATAAAGATGTGCAGCCGTCAAAAATAGAATTATTTATTTTTTCAATTGTGTTTGGTATTGTTACATGTTTGAGAGATATGCATCCTGCAAACACGACACCTTCAAGATGTTTAATATTGGGCATCAATGTTATACTTTCTAGGTTTACACAGTTTTGGAAGGTTCCATAAGACAGGCCAATTACAGTGTAACCAGTATATACAATTTCTGAATTAACAAAGTATTTAAGTTCATCAAAGGACGTAATAACCGAGTTCCCTTTGGACTTGGTAATAAAATGTAAATTAAAATAAAATGGAACAAAGAAGAATTTTCATAGGAGACAATATTCCTAGTTTTCACTTGATCGCTTCGGAAGGAAAAGTCCTGCAGCGAGTATCTGATGGCAATATTTTTGGCCCTGAAATATATTTAGGGTACACTTATTATCTTGATGGAGAAAGGCTTGCAGAGCCATTATTAGAGTTGCCGGAACATTATATTGAGATAAATGCTCCAGAGGAATATATAAATGAGGTCATCAGTTAATCCATATTGTATTCGGATTACCTGATATTAGATTCTTCAAAACATAACATAAAATTGGAAAATAAGCCGCAAAATCTGCGGCTTATTTTCCAATTTTAACCGCAACTTTGTCTATAACTCCAATTAAATAGCTATTTTTGTGGAAAGAACCAATGATCTGTTTATTCATGAAATAGAAAATTGGACGTCGTTCAGATGGAATGCTGCTTGTTTGTCGGAGCCGATAGCTCGGACAAACAAAGCTATCGGATATCTTTCTGTGTCATCTTCAGAAATAGAGGGAATCATATTAAATACTGCGGAAGTACGTTCTTCCGTCGCACGGAAATTAGGTGTAGCTGTACCTGATACAAAAGAACCGACACATTGTATTGACGGATTTCCACTATATATAGAGGACAAAAGACAATAGAAGAAAGAATATCTTCATTGGACAAAATACGTTTTGAACAAAATGAAATGTCGATTGAAGATATTGTATATAAGTATTTTGCATATCTCATTGAATAATTATTTTATGATATAAAGAAACCCATGTTGAAAATATTAGTAACCTACGCCGTCCAAGGCGAATTTGTAGAGATTAAATGGCCGGATGTAGAACCTTATTACATTCGTACAGGTATTGGAAAAGTAAAATCAGCTTTTCATCTGGCAGAAGCAATCCGCCAGGTACAACCAGACTTAGTACTCAATATCGGAAGTGCCGGAACAGTCAACCATCAGGTAGGAGATATCTTTGTCTGCCGTAAGTTCGTAGACCGTGATATGCAGAAAATGAAAGAGTTCGGATTGGAGTGTGAGATTGATTCATCGGCCTTGCTCGAAGAAAAAGGTTATTGCAAGCACTGGACAGAAGAAGGAATCTGCAACACGGGAGATGGCTTCCTCACCGAGTTGACCCATGTTAGCGGAGATGTCGTAGACATGGAAGCCTATGCACAGGCATTCGTTTGCCGTTCGAAAGAAATTCCGTTTATTTCCGTGAAATATGTGACTGACATTATTGGTCAGAACTCCGTGAAACATTGGGAAGATAAACTTGCCGATGCCCGACAGGGACTATCACATTACTTCAATGTCTTGAAAGAAAGAATATGATAAGTGACTCCTGCGGCAATCAGTCCCAGGAGAATCTTTACCCATATCAGAGGAATCAGGAAGAAAATGCAATAAAGCATAGTTCCCCACATCAGCACGAGCGAGATTACTTTGGCTCGAAGAGGGATCGCCTTGTTTTCGCGGTAATTGCGGATATAAGGACCGAAGTGCCGATGATTGAGCAGCCAGTTATATAGTCGGGGAGACCCTTTGAAATAAAGGGCAGCGGTGAGTAACAGAAAAGGGGT
The DNA here is from genome assembly GCF_024788145.1 of Bacteroides sp. BFG-606. Classification (NCBI taxonomy): domain Bacteria; kingdom Pseudomonadati; phylum Bacteroidota; class Bacteroidia; order Bacteroidales; family Bacteroidaceae; genus Bacteroides; species Bacteroides sp. BFG-606. The sequence continues at coordinate 3,168,774 of NZ_JANUIL010000001.1, forward strand.
AGTAGGCAGTAACGGCAGAAAGATGCCGAGGATGCCGAGTGCAAGAGATATACTACCTAAAACAATATACAGAGTTTTCATGCGGCAAAGATAGTGCAAAAAAAGGGAAAAAATAACACTCTTTGCTGAATGAAAACTCTATTTTATATTACCTTTGTCGTTGCATCGAGGTGACATTAGATGCGTGTAACTATTAAAATACATACACCCATGTTTACAGTAATCAAACGCATGGAGATCTCGGCTTCTCATAAGCTGGTACTCCCGTATCGCAGTAAATGCGCCAGTTTACACGGTCACAACTGGATTATTACCGTCTATTGCCGTTCTATGCGGCTCAACTCCGAAGGAATGGTGGTAGATTTCACTCGTATCAAAGAAGTGGTCATGGAAAAACTCGACCATCAAAATCTGAATGAAGTACTTCCGTTCAATCCCACAGCAGAGAATATCGCCCGGTGGGTGTGCAAACAGATTCCCCAATGCTATAAGGTAGAGGTGCAGGAATCGGAAGGAAACATAGTCATCTATGAGAAAGATTCCGCCAGCGCAGAAGGACAAGAGTAGCAAATTAAACAAGTATGACGATGAGAAAGATTAATGAAATCTTTTACAGTTTGCAGGGCGAAGGTTACCACACCGGAACTCCGGCCATCTTCGTGCGTTTCTCCGGCTGCAACCTGAAATGTGACTTTTGCGACACACAACACGAAGAAGGGACCATGATGACCGATGAAGAAATTATCACCGAAGTGAAAAAATATCCAGCCGTTACCGTTGTCCTCACAGGTGGCGAACCTTCCTTATGGATAGACGACCAATTGATCGACCTTTTGCATCAGGCCGGTAAATATGTGACCATCGAAACCAACGGTACACACCCCTTACCGGCATCTATCGACTGGGTGACCTGCTCACCCAAACAAGGGGCAAAACTGGCAATCGACCGGATGGACGAAGTGAAAGTTGTCTATGAAGGACAAGATATAAGTATTTTTGAACTACTTCCTGCCGAACATTTTTTCCTCCAGCCTTGTTCTTGTAATAACACTGCTTTGACAGTGGACTGTGTAATGCGACATCCCAAATGGAGACTCAGCCTGCAAACACACAAATTAATCGACATCCGTTGAACAAAATAAACGGGTGATACGGAGGAAGCTTAAATTATTACATAATATAGTTATGAAAGTAGGTTTGTTTATTCCTTGTTATATCAATGCTATTTATCCCAATGTGGGAGTGGCATCGTATAAGTTATTGAAAAGTTTGGGAGTAGACGTCGATTATCCGTTGGATCAGACCTGTTGCGGACAACCGATGGCAAATGCCGGTTTTGAAGACGAATCGATGAAATTGGCACTCCGTTTTGACGATTTGTTCCGGAAGTATGATTACATAGTCGGTCCTTCCGCCAGTTGTGTGGCCTTTGTGAAAGAGAATCATCCGGGCATCTTAGAGAAAGAAGGACACGCTTGTCAGAGCGCGGGAAAGATTTATGACATTTGTGATTTTATTCATGATGTACTGAAGCCTTCCAAGATTCCTGCACGCTTTCCCCATAAGGTTAGTATTCACAATAGTTGTCATGGGGTGCGTGAATTGTTAATTTCGGCTCCCTCCGAACTGAATATTCCTTATTACAATAAATTGCGTGATTTGCTCGATCTGGTTGAAGGAATCGAAGTTTTCGAACCCAGCCATATTGACGAGTGTTGCGGCTTTGGCGGAATGTTTGCCGTGGAAGAGCAGGCAGTCTCCGTCTGCATGGGGCGTGATAAGGTGAAAGACCACATGGCCACCGGAGCCGAATATATTGTCGGAGCGGACAGTTCCTGCCTGATGCACATGCAAGGTGTTATCAAACGGGAGCATCTGCCTATTCAGATTATCCATATTGTAGAAATTCTAGCGTCGCAATCATGAGTACAAAACATTCAAAGGCTGCCGAGAAGTTCTTGCAGGACAGCAAGATGGCAGCATGGCATAATGAGACCCTTTGGATGGTCCGTGCCAAAAGGGATAAGATGAGCAAGGAAGTTCCCGAATGGGAAGAGTTGCGCAACAAGGCTTGCGAACTGAAACTATATTCCAACAGCCACCTCGAAGAACTTCTGCTGGAGTTCGAGAAGAACGCTACCGCCAACGGTGCCATTGTGCATTGGGCAAAAGATGCCGATGAATACTGCGCCATTGTCTATGAGATATTGAATGAACATAATGTGCATCATTTCATCAAGAGTAAATCCATGCTTGCCGAAGAGTGCGGACTGAATCCTTTCCTGATGGAGCGGGGCATTGATGTCGTAGAGTCCGATTTGGGCGAACGCATCCTGCAACTGATGCATCTCGAACCGAGTCACATCGTACTGCCTGCCATCCACATCAAACGGGAACAGGTAGGCGAACTTTTCGAAAAGGAGATGGGAACCGAGGAAGGAAACTTCGACCCTACCTACCTGACTCATGCGGCACGTAAGAACCTGCGACCTCTCTTCCTGAATGCCGAAGCCGCTATGACAGGGGCCAACTTTGCCGTAGCTTCAACCGGTGACATCGTAGTCTGCACGAATGAGGGAAACGCTGATATGGGTACTTCCTATCCGAAATTGAACATCGCCGCTTTCGGTATGGAAAAGATTGTTCCGGATTTGGATGCACTGGGCGTATTCACTCGATTGCTTGCCCGTTCGGCTACCGGACAACCGGTGACCACCTACACTTCCCATTACCGCCGTCCCCGCGAAGGCGGTGAATATCATATCATCATTGTAGATAACGGCCGAAGTACATTGCTTTCCAAGCCCGATCATATCAAGACACTGAATTGCATCCGTTGTGGTGCGTGTATGAATACCTGCCCGGTATATCGCCGGAGTGGGGGATACTCTTATACCTATTTCATTCCCGGACCTATCGGTATCAATCTGGGCATGGCTCACGATCCGGAGAAATATTATGATAATCTTTCTGCCTGCTCCCTGTGTATGTCCTGCTCTGATGTTTGTCCGGTGAAAGTTGATTTGGCCGAACAGATTTACAAGTGGCGTCAGGATTTGGACGGACTGGGAAAAGCCAATACAGGAAAGAAGATCATGTCCGGCGGCATGAAGTTCCTGATGGAACGTCCGGCATTGTTCAATGCTGCTTTGTGGGCGGCTCCGGTAGTAAACGGTCTGCCCCGTTTTATGAAATACAACGATCTCGACGATTGGGGAAAAGGGCGTGAACTGCCGGAATTTGCCAAAGAGTCGTTCAATGAAATGTGGAAGAAAAACAAAGTACAGGGAAAGGAGGAATCCAAATGAGCAGCAGAGAAGAGATATTAGCCAGTATTCGCAAGAATACGCAAACTCGTTATGATAAACCGGATATTGCGGATATGAAACGATTGTCGTATCCTGATAAGATAGAACAATTTTGTGCAATCAGTCGTGCGGTGGGTGGCACAGCAGTGGTATTGGGCGAAGGAGAAGATGTGAATGCGGTCATACGTCGGACTTATCCGGATGCTATGCGCATTGCTTCCGTCTTACCGGATATTTCCTGCGCGACATTCAATCCTGACAATCTGGATGATCCGAAAGAGTTGGATGGCACCGATGTAGCCGTAGTGAAAGGAGAAATAGGAGTTGCCGAGAACGGAGCTATTTGGATACCGCAGACGGTGAAATATAAAGCTATTTATTTTATCTCGGAGAAGCTGGTTATCCTGCTCGACCGGAATAAAATAGTGGATACCATGTATGATGCCTACCGCGAACTGGATGGACAGGAATATCAATTCGGAACATTCATCTCCGGTCCTTCAAAGACTGCCGACATTGAGCAGGCATTGGTGATGGGAGCACATGGGGCACGGGACGTATTAGTGATATTAATCTAGTGTTTTAAAACAGAGGCTCTATTGGTAGGAAGTAGAGCCTCTGTTCGGTATAAACAGAACTTCTGTTTATTGTAAATAGAGCCTCTGTTCCGGTCCGTTCATAGAAGAGTAGTCAAATGTTTAAATTTAAATGATATGTATGCCAATAAAGTAAAGAAAATAGCCGCCGTTCATGACCTTTCGGGAATGGGACGCGTGTCTCTCACTGTCGTTATTCCTATTCTTTCATCCATGGGCTTTCAGGTTTGTCCGCTTCCTACGGCTGTATTATCCAACCATACGCAATATCCCGGTTTCTCCTTCCTCGACCTGACGGACGAAATGCCGAAGATTATTGCCCAGTGGAAGAAACTGGAGGTGAAGTTTGATGCTATCTACACCGGATATCTGGGCTCTCCGAAACAGATTCAGATTGTTTCTGATTTTATCAAGGACTTTCGCCAGCCGGATAGCCTGATAGTTGCCGATCCGGTGTTGGGAGATAACGGCCGGCTGTACACTAACTTTGATAGGAAGATGGTGAAAGAAATGCGCCACCTGATAACCAAAGCAGATGTGATTACTCCCAATCTGACGGAATTATTTTATTTATTGGATGAACCCTATAAAGCAGACAACACGGATGAAGAGCTGAAAGAATATCTTCGCCTTTTGTCTGATAAAGGTCCGCAAGTGGTTATCATAACCAGTGTCCCCGTGCATGATGAACCCCATAAAACGTCTGTCTACGCTTATAACCGTCAGGGAAACCGCTACTGGAAAGTGACCTGTCCTTATCTGCCTGCACATTATCCCGGTACGGGAGATACTTTTACAAGTGTCATAACCGGCTCTTTGATGCAGGGAGACAGCTTGCCGATGGCATTAGACCGTGCCACTCAATTTATCCTGCAAGGAATCCGTGCCACTTTCGGGTATGAATATGACAATCGGGAGGGTATTCTGTTGGAGAAAGTACTTCACAATCTGGATATGCCGATACAGATGGCCAGTTATGAATTGATTTAATCTTTTACATTCACAAATTTTTGTCCTATTCGAATTTGACGGTTATTTCCACTGATTTATTGCCATAAATCCAGTCCGGACCTTCCTGAATCAGGCGGATGGCTTCCTTGTCGGAAGATTCGCAGAGGCTCTCTTTTACTTTGATGTAGAAGGGACGCCCTTCCTTGTTAACTAGGAAAGTTAATACCACTTTCCCTTTCACTTGTGCGCATTTTTCATCCGTCGGACGAACCAGATTCTCCTTCAGGTACTTCTGATATTTGCGTTTACCAATCACGGGTTGCGGAGTAATATCTTTGTCTGCCTGCTCCTTAGCCGTCACGACGGTTGTCGACTTCTTATTTTTATTTGTTCCGTATCCCACTACCACCACTTCGTTAAGCGTTTGTTTGTTTTCGTTCATGGCAATGAGCATTGTCTGGCTCGTATCTACCGGAATTTCTACCGGATCGTATCCGATGAACTGCGCTGTCAACTGTTTTTTACCTTCCTTTTTAACCAGCGAAAACTCCCCGTTCATATTCGTAATGGTTCCGATATTTGTCCCTTTATATGCCACACTGGCCCCGATGATCGGTTCTCCTTTTTCATTGGTCACTTTTCCCTGAATAATGTTACTGTTGGGAATAGTCACCACTTTAGCCATTCTCATTTTCTTGTCGGAAGCGGACTCGGAAGTATCCATTGTTGCTGCTACCTCTTGCAATTCAGCAGGCTGCTCCAAGGCTTCCTCCATCATCGGTTCTATTACTGCGGATGCACTTTTAGCGGTAGGAGCAGTTTGTTTTTTGGCAATCATATCCTTTTTATCCGCTTGTTTCACAGCAATTTCGGAAATAGGGGTAGAATCCGTTTTTACCTTTGTGGCAGCCAGTGCGATTTCCTTTCGCGGGGTTGCAGGAGCTGCCGGAGTCGCCGGATTTGTAGGAGTTGCCGGTGTTGCAGCTTCAGGCAACTTTGCAGGAACAGACTCTTCAGCGATAAACACTTCATCTGTCATGCTCTTTTTCAGGAACAGGAAATAACTGCTGATACCGAATCCGATAATCAGACACGCAGCGATACTCCAGGTGATAGCATAAGTGTTCTTTTTCTTTGCCGAATGAGCAGAAACCTGCATCCGCAGTTTCTCGATCCGTTGTTCGTGATTTCCCTCCACTTGGTTGTATCCCTCCATAGCATCAGCCAGGAAAGGGTCTTGCATCGACTCTTTTTCCAGCCGGTGTGCTTCTTTTCCTTTGCGGAGTCCTCGTATGTAGTCCAATAGTTTCATAGGGCTTGTTTCTTAATACAAATTTTTAAGTTTCGCTTTCCGTTTTGGATATAGCTTTTCACATTGTTCAGAGTAAATCCGGTCTGTTCCACAATGTCGGCATACGACATTTCTTCTAAAAAGAAATGCGTAATGCTGGTCCGTTGTTCTTCGGGCAACTTTTCGAGACAGTGATGTAATGCCTTTAGTTGTTCCTCCGAACTTTCCTCCTCACTTAATAGATGCAGAAATTCGTCGGATTCCATAACATTAACGGTATAATCTAACGTAATTTCTTTATTTTCCTTTCGTAAAAGTTGCAGGCAATGATTCTTTGCCACCCGGTAGAGCCATGGCTTGAACACTTTTATCTCATAATTTCCCAGTTTAGGCAATAAATCTTCAAACAACTGCATGACCGCCTCCTGTGCCCGGTCTTCATCATGCAGATATTTCAGGCAAAGTCCGTATAGTAACGGGATATATCGGTTATATAATTCGCCGAAATATTCCGTATCACCGGACTTCGTATAATGTATTAGTAATTCCTCGTCCGATAGTTTTAATATTTTTCTTTTGAAAAACAACATCTATTGATTGCCAAAGATAGAGATTGAGACTAAAAATAACAACTGTAAGACTAAAAATAAAAAAAAGTTTGATGCTTTTATGGAATTTGTGTGAAATGTGCATCTCTATAATAAAAGCGAACTAATAGTAACATTTTAAAATAAGAAGTTATGAAAACAAATCAATTCAGAGCGATGATGCTCGTGCTGCTAATGGCGGTTATTTCTTTAGGTAGGATGAATGCGCAAGTTATTACTGTGTCGGGTACGGTGACGGATGCAAAGGATGTAAATCCGCTTGTAGGTTGTTCGGTACAGATCAAGGGTACTTCGAAGGGGGCAATAACGAATATGAAGGGCCAGTACACAATTCAGGCCAAGAAGGGGGAGACGTTGTTGTTTCAGTATATCGGGTATAAGCAAGAGAGAAGGGTGGTGAAATCGGCTACGCTGGATGTGAAGATGAAAGCTGATGATGTGGCATTGGAAGAATGTGTAGTGGTAGGATACGGGCATGAGCTAAAGGCTACTAAATCGGTGTCTGCTGCTTATATGGCGGTATGTCCGACACCGGGAATCATGTATGATGCTGTAAATGCGGAAGAATACGGGCAGATTCAGGAGAATGGATTTAAGAGTGTGTCGGATGCTCCGCTTTCTACTTTCTCTATTGATGTAGATGCTGCTTCTTATAGTAATATGCGTCGTTTTATCAATAAAGGTGAATTGCCTCCTGTAGATGCTATCCGTACGGAAGAATTAGTGAACTATTTTTCCTATGATTATCCGAAACCGACAGGAAGTGATCCTGTGAAAATCACGATGGAAGCCGGAACTTGTCCCTGGAATGCGGATCATCGTCTTGTACGTATCGGCTTGAAAACTAAAGAAATTCCGACGGATAATTTGCCTGCATCTAACCTCGTGTTTCTGATTGACGTCTCTGGCTCTATGTGGGGAGCCAACCGGTTGGATTTGGTGAAATCATCTCTCAAATTGTTAGTAAACAACTTACGGGATAAAGATAAAGTAGCTATCGTGACTTATGCAGGCAGTGCCGGTGTGAAACTGGAGGCCACTCCGGGTAGTGACAAACAGAAGATTCGTGAAGCGATAGATGAATTAACGGCAGGTGGTTCTACGGCAGGTGGTGCGGGTATCCTGTTGGCGTATAAAATAGCCAAGAAGAATTTTATCTCTAATGGCAACAACCGTATCATACTTTGCTCTGACGGTGATTTTAATGTGGGTGTTTCTTCCGCCGAAGGATTGGAGCAATTGATTGAAAAAGAATGTAAGAGTGGAGTGTTCCTTACCGTATTAGGTTATGGCATGGGTAATTATAAAGATAAGAAGATTCAGGTGTTGGCAGAAAAGGGAAACGGTAATCATGCTTATATAGATAACTTGCAGGAAGCCAACCGTGTTTTAGTAGGCGAATTCGGTGCTACATTGCATACGGTGGCGAAAGACGTCAAACTGCAAGTGGAATTTAATCCTTCCCAAGTGCAGGCGTATCGTTTGATTGGTTACGAAAGCCGTCTGTTGAAAGACGAAGACTTTAATAATGATGCTAAAGATGCCGGAGATATGGGTGCGGGACATACGGTAACTGCTTTTTACGAAGTGATTCCTACCGGTGCAAAGAATGAATATGTGGGTAAAATAGATGATCTGAAATATCAGAAGAAAGAGAAAGTGGCAGTGAAACCGACAGGCTCTAATGATCTCCTGACTGTGAAACTGCGTTATAAAGCTCCGGATAAAGATGTCAGCAAGAAAATGGAACTTTCTTTCGTTGATAATAAAGATAATAATGTTTCTTCCGATTTCCGCTTTGCTTCTGCAGTGGCTATGTTCGGACAGCTGCTTCGGGACTCTGATTTCAAAGGAAATGCCAGTTACGATAAAGTGATTAATCTGGCCAAACAGGGACTGAATAATGATGATAAAGGATATAGAAGAGAATTCATTCGTCTGGTTGAGGCTGCCAAGGGATTGGAAAGAACGAATAAGAACTAGGAAATCGGGCAGGAGTCATTGTGAGTGTACGCTATGTGACTATGCGTAAGATTCGCAGATATGAATGAACGTAGAATTCCAGATGGATAATCGTAGAAAATGATAGTGACGGTATATGTTCGGGATAGTGACGCTATCGCTGTTGTATACCGTCACTATCTTTGTCGGATAGCGTCACTATCATTTCTTTCGTCCGAATTTCGTCCGACTTGAAACGAAAAATAGCCGTAAACTTATCGTTTACAGCTATTTAACTCTGCACGGGAGGAGAGGCTCGAACTCCCGACACCCGGTTTTGGAGACCGGTGCTCTACCAACTGAGCTACTCCCGTGTTTGCGGCTGCAAAGGTAGTAGAAACTTCTGAATCTCCAAACATTCGGGTAAATAAGTTTTGAATTATTTTAATTTTTCCCACTCATCGGGCTTAAAACCGACCAGAACGAAGCTGTCTGTCACTACCAATGGGCGTTTCACCAATTTACCGTTAGTTGCCAATAGTGCTATCTGTTCTTCCTCACTCATTGTAGGTAGCTTCTCGCTTAGTTTCAGCTCTTTATATACTAATCCGCTCGTGTTGAAGAATTTCTTCACTGGCAGACCGCTGCGCGGAATCCATGCCTTTAATTCTTCCACCGTAGGATTTTCTTCTACGATTAAGCGGTTGGTAAACTCAATGTTATTTTCTGTTAACCATTTCTTGGCTTTTTGGCATGTGCTGCATGCCGGGTACTGCAAAAATAATGTTGCCATATTCATTTATAATTTAATATTTGATATTTTATACTTAATACTTGAACTTCACTTCAATATCTGTAAATCCTGAAACATAATCCGGTAAGCGGCCGCTTTCTTGTCCAATGCTAATGGATACGCCCTTGATGATGAGGGCATCCGGTAAAGCCGCATGGCACGTCCTTCGAAAACAAATTCGGAGTAATCACCTACTTTGGGCTCTTCTATGTCGAATTGCTGTCGAAGAGTGTCCGTTGCTTTTTGGCCTGTGGTGACGATTGCTTTGCATTCGGGAAGTTGCCGCAGTAATGCTGCAACATCGGTAGCTTCCACTACTTCAAGAAACTTGTCCGATGCATTATCCTGCAACCGGCGAATGGATGAAGCGGTATCAAATAGGGCAATCCCCTTTTCGTTCAAAAAGTCTATGATTTGCTCGCGACAGAACGATTTTAGTGTCGAATTTAGAAAGTGATTCTTATCATTAAAGAATAAAATCCCATATATACGCCACATGTCGTTGTTTAGGTTCGGGTAGTAAAACTCCATAGACCAACGTTTTTTCTGTGGCGGAAAACTTCCTAGCATCAGAAGTTTTGATTTCGCTGGGAGAAACGGTTCTAGCGGATGTGTTTCGATTTCCATAATTCCTTTCATTTTAATTTCGTACAAAAATAGTGATAATGTTTATTTCCCTCAAAATCAATGAGAAAAAATGCTAGATTTAAAATAATTAGTTATTTTTGCGGCGTGATGAACAAACAATATTTTATTATATCATTGAAAAAAGAAGTTTTTGTGAGTTGCTTCTTAATAGGCCTATTTTTCCTGGCGGGAGGAAATTGTTATGCTTCGGAGCAACAAGCGTTAAGAGGGACGATAGAAGTTCCTTCTGATCATAATACCGTGAGAGGGCGTGTAATTGATATCTATGGTGAACCACTGATCGGTGCTACAATACGCGAAAGGGGGGGGAACCAATGGTACTGTGACCGATATTGATGGAAAGTTCTTTTTATCTGTGCCGGATAGTGCTGTCTTACAGGTTTCTTTTGTGGGTTACAAGACTGTAGATGTCAATGTGACAGGTCGGAATGTGCTTGAAATACGTCTTCAGGAAGATGCGGTGATGCTTGATCATGTCATTGTAACGGCCTTGGGACTTGAAAAGGATGAAGCTTCATTAGCTTATTCTGTGCAGAAAATCAAGGGAGAGGAACTGAATCGGGTGAAAGAAATAAATATGATTACTGCCTTAGCGGGAAAAGCTGCCGGTGTACAAATCAATAAGAATTCTTCCGGTATGGGTGGTTCCGCAAAAGTCAGTCTCCGGGGAATCCGTTCTGTATCCGGGGATAATCAACCGCTTTATGTAATAGATGGAGTACCGATGTCGAACACCTCTTCCGAACAGGCTTATTCGGCTATTGGGGGGACGGCAAATGCAGGAAATCGTGATGGAGGAGACGGAATCTCTAACCTGAATCCGGAAGATGTGGAAAGTATCAGTATTCTGAAAGGTGCTCCTGCTGCGGCTTTATATGGTAGCATGGCTGCTAACGGAGTGATTCTTATTACGACTAAAAAAGGAAACTCTGTCGGACAAAGGAATATTAATTTTTCTACGGGACTCACTTTCGAGAAAGCATTCAGTATGCCTAAAATGCAGAATCGTTATGGTGTCAGTGATGTGGTAGACAGTTGGGGCGAGAAAGAGAATCTGATGGCTTATGATAATCTGAATGACTTTTTCCGTACCGGATTGACTTCGATGACTTCCGTATCTATCAGTTATGGAAATGAAAACCTGCAAACTTATTTCTCCTATGCCAATACTACCGGAAAGGGGATTATCGACAAGAATAAACTGAAAAAGCATAATATAAACTTGCGTGAGACGGCTACCATGTTCGACAAACGTCTGAAACTGGATGGTAGTGTAAATGTCATGAAACAGACCGTCGAGAATAAGCCGGTATCGGGAGGTTTCTATATGAATCCATTGGTAGGGCTTTATCGTTTCCCTCGTGGGGAGGATCTGTCTTATTATAAAGATCATTTTGAAACCTATGACGAAGAACGGAAACTGGGTGTGCAGAATTGGCATACGTTTACCGAAGACTTCGAACAGAATCCATACTGGATAACGAACCGTATACAAAGTAAAGAAACACGTACGCGCGTTATCCTTTCTCTTTCAGCAAACTTTAAAGTTAATGAATGGCTGACGATTCAAGCCCGTGGCAACATGGATTACTGGGCGGATAAGTTGCGCCAAAAATTCTATGCGTCTACCGCCACCGCTCTGTGTGGAGCGAACGGACGATATGTTGAGATGGATTATCAGGAAACGCAGATGTATGGTGATGTCATGGCGATGGTGAAGAAAACCTGGGGGGATTTTACACTGGATGCGGCGATTGGTGGTAGTATAAATGACCGAATCAGAAATTCTACCCGTTATGATTCGAAGAATGCTTCTTTGAAATTTGCTAATGTGTTTAATATTGCCAATATCGTTATGAACAGTTCTGCCAGTATTGACCAGAAAATAGATGAGCATCGTCAGTTGCAATCTATATTCGGTACGGCACAGATCGGTTATAAGGAGAAATTGTTCCTTGATTTGACGGCCCGTAATGACTGGGCGTCAACCTTGTCTTATACCAGCCATGAAAAAACCGGATTTGCTTATCCTTCTGTAGGGCTCTCCATACTACTTGATAAATGGGTGAAGTTACCCGAATGGGTTTCTTTCGCTAAATTGCGTGGCGCTTACAGTAAAGTAGGAAATGATATTCCTCCGCATATCACTAATCCCTCTTCGCAGATTAATGCCGGTGGCGAGATACAGGCGAATGATGCCGCACCTTTCAAAGAAATGGAGCCGGAAATGACTCATGCAATGGAATTTGGAACAGAATGGAGATTCTTCCAACACCGTTTGGGTATTAATCTGACTTATTATCGTACCAATACTTACAATCAGTTTTTCAAACTGCCTGCACTTGCAGGGGATAAGTATGCTTATCGATATGTAAATGCAGGAAATATTCAGAATCGGGGATGGGAAGTGACGTTGAATGGGACTCCCATATTAACTCCTAGTTTTACTTGGAAAACTTCCGTAAACTTCTCTACCAACAAGAATAAGATAGTGAAATTGCACGATGAGCTGAAAGAATTAGTCTACGGACCTACGAGCTTTTCTTCCAGTTATGCTATGAAACTTATTAAAGGCGGTTCTATCGGTGATATTTATGGTAAGGCCTTTGTGCGTGATGATGCAGGCAATATTGTCTACGAAACAGAGGGTGATAATAAAGGACTTCCATTAGTGGAGGGCGATGGGAATACGGTGAAAGTGGGAAATGCCAACCCTGTCTTTATGATGGGATGGGATCATACGTTCTCTTACAAAGGTTTCACCCTTTATTTTCTGCTTGATTGGCGTTACGGAGGTAAAGTCCTTTCGCAGACGCAGGCGGAAATGGATCTTTATGGAGTATCTGAAATAACGGCTGATGCGCGTGACAGGGGATATGTAATGCTCGACGGTCAGCGTATAAACGATGTGAAAGGATTCTATAAAATAGTAGGCGGGCGTGCCGGGGTGACGGAGTATTATATGTATGATGCTACCAACTTGCGGTTGCGTGAAGTATCTTTGAGCTATAATTTCTCCAAGAAGTGGATACAGAAAACGAAGGTGCTGAAAGATGTTCAGCTTTCGTTTGTAGCCCGCAATCTATGTTTCTTGTATAAGGAAGCTCCTTTTGATCCGGATCTGGTACTTTCTACCGGAAATGATAATCAAGGAATTGAAGTGTTCGGAATGCCTACGACCCGTAGTCTGGGCTTTACTCTGAAATGTGAATTTTAAAGGTAAGAGAGAGAAATGAAGAGAAAATCTGTATATCTATATTTGTTGGGGTTATTGCTGTTTTCCGTAGCTTGTACCGGTAACTTCCGTGATTACAATACCGATTTGTCCGGTATCACGGATGATGACTTGATTATTGATGACAATGGCTATGGAATCCGTTTGGGAATTATTCAGCAAGGTATTTATTTTAATTACGACTACGGAAAAGGAAAGAACTGGCCTTTCCAGCTGATACAGAATCTGAACGCGGATATGTTCAGTGGGTATATGCATGACGGCAAACCGTTGAACGGGGGCTCGCATAACTCCGATTATAATATGCAGGACGGCTGGAATAGCGCCATGTGGACACACATGTATTCTTATATTTTCCCACAGATATATCAGTCGGAGAATGCTACCCGGAATACACATCCTGCTCTGTTCGGGATAACGAAAATATTAAAGGTGGAAGCGATGCACCGTGTGACGGATTATTATGGTCCTATCATTTATAAAAATTTTGCTAATGCCGAAAAACATTACCGTCCGGATAAACAAGAGGATGTCTATTATGAGTTTTTCAATGAACTCGATTCTGCTGTAGTTGCTCTCACCAACTATATAGATGAGAAACCGGAATCCAATGGATTTGCACGTTTTGATATTTTGTTGGACGGGAAATATCCTTCCTGGGTAAAGTTTGCCAATTCCCTGCGTCTGCGTCTGGCAATGCGCCTTGCTTCTGTTGCTCCTGATAAGGCGCGTTCTGAAATACAGAAAATAAAGGAAAATGGTTACGGCTTCTTTGAAGCGGAAACAGGAGGAGTGTTTGTTTCTACCAAATCCGGGTATACCAATCCATTGGGAGAACTTAACCGTGTGTGGAATGAAACTTACATGAGTGCTAACATGGAATCAATTTTGACCGGATATAACGATCCCCGTTTGGAAATTTATTTTGAACCCTGTACGGATGAGGCTCTTAAAGGACACTATCGTGGAATTCGCCAGGGAACCTGCTTTGCTCATAGTCATTATTCGGGATTGTCAAAGCTGTTTGTCAAGCAGGATACCGATACACCTCTGATGACTGCTTCGGAAGTCTGGTTTCTGCGTGCCGAAGCTGCTTTGCGCGGATGGACGGATGAAGATGAAGAAGCTTGTTACCGGAACGGTGTAACTACCTCTTTTCATCAATGGGGAATTTATGGGGTGGAGGATTACCTGAAAAGTGAGCTGACAGCTTCCGACTTTATAGACACTTATGATGAAGAAAATAATATAGAGGCCCGTTGTAAAGTCACTCCCAAATGGAATCCGCAGGATGATAAGGAGACCAAACTGGAGAAGATTATCACGCAGAAATGGATTGCCATGTTCCCGGAAGGTTGCGAAGCCTGGACCGAACAAAGACGGACGGGATATCCCCGTTTATTTCCCGTTCGATTCAATCATAGTAGGAGCGGATGCATCGACACGGAGATCATGGTGCGCCGTCTTAATTTCCCAGGTACATTGCAGACAGAAGACTCGGAGCAATATTCTGCTCTTGTCGAGGCTTTAGGCGGAGATGACCATGGAGGTACAAGACTCTGGTGGGATACGGGAAATAATAACCTGGAATAAAAAAAGACAGAAGTAATGTGTTTATATGTGTAGCTTTAACTATTTTTGCATCTTCATTTAAACACATTTACTTATGAAACAAATTATCTCTGCTCTTTTCCTCTGTATGTTGCTCTCTGCCGTACCGGGATTGCAGGCGCAAAACATTCAGCTACATTATGATTTCGGACGTTCTTTGTACGATAAAGATTTGCAAGGTCGCCCGCTGCTCACCTCCACAGTGGAGAAGTTTCAGCCTGATACTTGGGGAAGCACTTATTTCTTTGTCGATATGGATTACACTTCCGAAGGTGTCGCTTCCGCTTATTGGGAAATAGCGCGTGAACTGAAATTCTGGAAAGGTCCTTTTTCTGCACATCTTGAATATAACGGTGGATTATCGAAAGGCATGTCTTATAAAAATGCTTATCTGGCAGGAGCTACCTACACTTTTAATAATGCTTCCTTTTCCAAAGGCTTCACGCTGACTGCTATGTATAAGTATATTCAGAAACACCAATCACCCAACAACTTCCAGCTGACAGGTACGTGGTACGTGAATTTCTGCCGCAATCTGCTCACTTTCTCCGGCTTTGCCGACTGGTGGCGTGAAGAAACCAACTACGGAAAGACTATCTTCCTCTCCGAACCACAATTCTGGGTGAACCTGAACAAAATCAAAGGAGTAAATAAAAAATTCAATCTTAGTGTTGGCTCCGAAGTCGAATTGAGTAATAACTTTGGCGGTCGTGATGGCTTTTATGTTATCCCGACACTCGCCCTCAAATGGACACTGAACTAAGAAAATCCAAATTCCGGAAGAATCTCTGTCTATCCCTCTGCGGAAGTTAAAAATATATAGAACAACCTGTTAAATGAAAACTGATTTAATCTACGGCGTAGAAGACCGTCCCCCCTTTAAAGACGCCCTGTTTGCGGCTTTACAACATCTCTTGGCTATTTTTGTAGCAATTATTACACCCCCGCTAATCATCGCGAGTGCCCTGAAACTGGATGTGGAAAAGACAAGCTTTCTGGTTTCCATGTCTCTTTTTGCTTCGGGAGTATCTACTTTCATACAATGCCGTCGTTTGGGTGCGATAGGAGCAAAGTTACTCTGCATTCAGGGAACCAGTTTTTCTTTTATCGGCCCTATCATCGCCACCGGATTGGTGGGTGGTTTGCCCTTGATATTCGGTTCCTGTATGGCTGCCGCACCTATCGAGATGATTGTCAGCCGCACATTCAAGTATCTGCGCAATATCATTACTCCGTTGGTATCCGGTATTGTTGTACTATTGATCGGATTAAGCCTGATAAAGGTCGGTATTGTATCTTGCGGAGGCGGATATGCGGCTATGGATAACGGTACATTTGCTACTTGGGAAAATCTGTCCATTGCAGCACTGGTGCTGCTTAGCGTCTTGTTTTTTAACCGTTGCCGGAATAAATACCTGCGTATGAGTTCCATTGTGCTCGGACTTTGTCTTGGTTATGCCTTGGCATTTGTCTTAGGAAAAGTGGATATGAGTTCGTTAAATATGGAAATGCTGATGAGCTTTAATATTCCCCAACCTTTCAAATACGGTGTTGATTTCAATGTATCTTCTTTCATAGCCATTGGCTTGGTTTATCTAATCACAGCCATCGAAGCAACAGGTGATGTAACTGCCAACTCTATGATTTCCGGACTTCCCATTGAAGGAGATTCCTATTTGAAACGAGTTTCCGGTGGAGTAATGGCGGATGGATTCAACTCCTTTCTCGCCGGTGTATTCAACTCTTTTCCAAACTCCATCTTTGCACAAAACAACGGTATTATTCAACTGACCGGAGTAGCCAGCCGCTATGTCGGCTATTATATTGCAGCAATGCTCGTTCTTTTAGGTTTATTCCCCATCGTCGGTGCCGTATTTTCTTTAATGCCCGATCCTGTATTAGGCGGTGCCACTTTATTGATGTTCGGTACAGTAGCCGCTGCAGGAATCCGTATTGTCTCCTCACAAGAAATAGGACGTAAAGAGACTTTAGTATTAGCAGTCAGCCTTTCTTTAGGCTTGGGTGTAGAATTAATGCCGGATGTATTACAACAAGCTCCGGAAGCAATTCGAAGTATCTTCTCTTCAGGAATCACCACCGGAGGCTTAACTGCAATTATTGAAAATATAGTAATACGGGTAAAAGAATGAAAAATAAGTATTAAGTATTAGGTATTAAGTATTACCACCGAAGCAGCTGGTTTACGCTTGATATTTGTCGATTAATACTTAATACTTATTTCTTATTCCTTAATACTTAAATTACTCATTCTATCTGTTGTACGGAAGGGGAAATCAGGATACTCGTAAAGGCTGAAACGAGGTTCGGTTTCTCCTTTCGTATAATTCCAGATAGAAGCATAGTCTTCCGGATCTTCTCCCATCTTGGCTAACTGGCGCAGGTAAGCAGCTAGCGATTTATTCTCTACGATATAAATCTGCCCCATCTGATCGATAATCGGGCTATGATGACGAGTGCCGTCATGTTCGAAGCGTAGAATTCGTTTTCCTTCTTCTGTTAGTCCCACCAACTGGAAAGTCATGCTCTTACCGATAGCCGGTAAATTCAGTACACTGCGATCTGTAGCAAGGAAAGGCAAATGATGTTTTCTCATGAAGCGTCTTAATTGCTTGGCAACATCTTCTTTGGGCTCCTTTTCCGCTCCGACTTTCGTTTCTAATATCTTATATAATTCCTCTTCCTGTTCCTGTGTCATCCAGCCATAAATCTTTTCCTCCTGTTGTTCCTGCATCGAACGACTGTTGGGTGCAAATACCGCATAATTCTCATTGAATCCCTTTACCGAGAAAGTGTAATAACACACCACCCCCAATGAATTGAGCACCTGGCGAAGCCGGGTCGTATGCCCTCGACGTGAAGCAGCTACTGTATATACCAGTTGGTTTGTAATAATCCATCCTGCAGAAAGAATCTTCCGAATCGCTTCTTTAGCTTCAGGAGTAACCTCCAGCGGTGTCTGGAAATGAGTCTGAATAATAAACTGTTTCACACCGATGGCCGATGCCTTCTCCTTGAATTCTCGCAGAATATCAATCAGTCCGTCATTGATACGCATCGGCAAGTAAGCCAACAGGCGTGACCCCAACCGTACCCGTTGCAATTCCGCATATTTCTCTCCATCCTTACGTTCAAGATTCGCCCTTTGTTTGCGTGCCGCCATCCGGTACACCGCATCCAGAATGTTCTGAAGTGTTTTATTCTGACTCATCAGCGCATCGCCCCCTGTAATCAGAATATCCCGCAACTGCGTATCCTCTTCAAAATAAGTCATCAACCGGCGCAACTTACGATCCCATGACTCTTTCGGACGTAAAGACTCAAACTCGAAATTCAACCGCTCGCTTTGGAAATCATACATACGTTGACAAGAAGCACAAAGTCCTCCGCAAGCCCGTCCCATAGTATCAGGAATGAGGATAGCTACCTCCGGATACCGACGATGAATATTATGTTCGTCCGGCAAAAGCCATCCCGCAGCATTAGGCTTCCCGGCCTCTACAATATCCTCCTTTTCCCACGCACGAATATTTCCATACGTCTCCACCAAACGTGGAGAATACAGAATATAACTCCGGATAGCCTCGTCATTATACCCATATCCCGTTACATTAAGTAATGATAAATAATAAGGAGTCGCAAAAAACGGCATTCCTTTCTTCCGGGCACGATAAAGCAAATACATAGTCTCTGAAGAAAGTGAATTTCCCAAGAACCGATTCAACTCACTCGGACTTTTCACAGCCATCGCCAAATGAAAGCGGAAATCATTCCACCACTCACTTACCAACCTGTACTTTTCTTCATAACTCATTCCCTCCTCAAAATGAAAACGCACCGAAGGCTTCGATTTCCTGTTCTCAATCTTCTGAATCAGCAAGTGCAACATCCTTTCCTTATTCTCATCACGCATCTCACATACCTCTTCATCCAATCCCGTTTCCCACCGGTCATTCCGACTTTTGATACGTTGCGGTGATGGCAAAGGCACAACCTCTCCCTTTAACCGTTTAAACATCTGGAAAATTTCAATAAACAAATCCGTCGGCATCTCCATATTTTCCAACGTCCCCGTCAGAAACTCATAAAGTAGCCTGATAGTCTGTACTGGCATATCCTGTCCTGTAGACAGTTCATGGACATTCTGCCCATCATAATGGAGTAAGAGTCGAATTTGCTCCCTCGCCTCCTCCGCAGCCTCATTTTCTATCCCGCAAACTTCCAAAAACCGCAGCATCCCAGCCTTGAACTCTTCCACAGAAGAGCTCTTATCAGCCATCTCCACCACCTCCGGAATTTCTTGATTATAGATTTGTTTCAACTGTGAAAAAGTAAGTGTAAGCATTTTCTTTTGTTTCATAAGCAATCTCTCTATTTAAAAATTATTATCATACATTATTCACGCCGCACGGTCCCTTCGGCCTCGTCTGCATGGCGTCAAGTAGCCGGGCAGGCGCGGCCTTGATTTTTCTTTTTTTGGTACTTTTTCTTTTGTATCAAGACAAAAGAAAAAAGTACATAAAGATAACAAAAAAAAGCGGAGGTATAAAACCCCCGCTTTTTCTATCCTATTAATCTTTACGCTTTTCTAACATTTAAAGCGACTTGTTATTTCGTTTCCGTGTCATCATTCTTCCTTTTTGGTTCCTTCTTGGCAAGGAGAACAATATTATACACATAATCCGTCATCCACTGTTCCGAATATCCCAAACGCTCTTTGTATTGGCGGACAGCCGCAGCTGTTTTGTGCACATCATCAGCTTTCCACACGGTCTTGGTACAAACATCATGTACCGTTTTCTGTGTCATACCATACAAAGCCTTCTTGAAGATCGACGGCATACGGAACTTCCACTGCATCAGATTTCCCATCAACATCATCAGATCATTGGAAAATCCCTGATACATGAACAAATAAGATTGAATATCATTTTGAGTGCGGCAGTTCCGTTTCACGGAAGAGTCGATTTCCTTAAAGAAGTTCTCGTTCAACCCATAATCCTGCATCAGCATTTTGCGTGCAGCAGACTTTTCGGCCAATCCCAGTTTACCGTTTTGAGTAGGAACTTTAAACAAACGTTTGAAGTTAGCTACGTCCGGCAAGAAGCGGATATTAGTGATACCGAGGTTTGTGGCGATAACTGACTGGAAATATACCCGGGTCAGTGATATGAAATCTTCTACATTGCCGACTTTCGTTTCATCGGATTTTTTCTTGAATAAACCAAATAAGCCCATTGTTATCTCTACAATTTTATTATTTACAATTTACTATTTGAGCGTGTGGGAGGTATATAACATAACTACCATTTGTCAATTTGCGTGCAAAGGTACAAAAACAGTTGGTTTTCACCAACATTCCAAGTCCTTTTCGATGTCCGGCATTGTCTCTTTCTTAAAAACAGGGCTTTGGATGCCAACTTTCTTTTGCGCCCGGTAATCATTTAACAGACGGATAGCATATTTTCCGAGGAAAAGGATAGCGATCAGATTGCAGATAGCCATTAACGCCATCGTGACATCTGCCAGGCTCCATACCATATCCAATGTGGCAAGTGAACCGAAGAGCACCATACCACCCACCAATATCCTGTAACCATGAAGTACCCACTTCCGGTGAGTGATAAAGCGGATATTAGCCTCACCGTAATAATAATTTCCCAGAATACTGCTGAAAGCAAAAAAGAAAAGAGCAATGGCAACGAAGATACTGCCGGAAGAACCGATTTCGTTTGTCAACGCCTGTTGAGTCAGCTGCACTCCATTAGCCGAACCATCCAAAGGAGCACCACTAAAGAGGATGATAAAAGCCGTACAAGTACATATCAATAATGTATCTGTAAATACCGCCAAAGTCTGTATCAACCCTTGTTTTACGGGATGGCTGACATGAGCCGTAGCAGCCGCATTCGGAGCCGAACCCATACCGGCCTCATTACTGAAAAGTCCTCTCTTGATACCTTGCATTAATGCCATACCGACTCCTCCTGCCAATGCCTGTTCCCAACCGAAAGCATGGCTGACAATCAGTGCGATAACACCCGGTAAATGAGTGATATTGAGTACGACAATAACCAGTGCCAGCCCTACATATCCCAATGCCATAACAGGCACGATAATACTACTGACGCGGGCAATGCGTTGAATACCTCCAAAGATGATAAGCAATGTCAGCAAAGTCAGCACACCTCCCAATATAATATGATTGAACCCAAAGGCATGCTCTGCGGCGGCACAGATCGTATTACTCTGTACAGAATTGAAAGCAAACCCGAAAGTAATGCTTATTAATACAGCAAAAAGCATTCCCATCCACGGTTGTTTCAACCCTTTTTTCATATAATAAGCAGGTCCTCCAATGAATGAATCCTTTCCGCGTATTTTGTATAATTGTCCCAAAGTAGACTCAATGAAAGCACTCGAAGCCCCTAACAGTGCGATGACCCACATCCAGAAAATAGCTCCGGGACCTCCGATGGCAATGGCAGTAGCCACTCCTGCAAGATTCCCCGTACCCACGCGACTGGCGATGGAAATAGCGAATGCCTGAAAAGAAGATACATGTTTCTCTCCCTGTTTTCCTTTGCCGGCGGATTCGCTTAACAGCACGATCATTTCCCGGATCATACGAAATTGCACAAAACGTGTCCGTATGCTGAACCAGACTGCACATCCTAATAACATAATAATTAGAATATACGTCCAAAGTATGTCGTTAATCTCGTTGATAAAAGTCATAGTTAAGTATTAAGTATAAAGTATTAAGTATTGGGGTTGTTTGTGGTTATTCGTCTTTTATTCGGAAGTAGAATTTATGATTTTCGAATACAGGTTCCACAATGTCATAACGAACAAATTTGGCGAGCAGATGTTCAGCGGCACGTCGTGAAAGTCCGGTTTGGCGACAGTAACGGTTGAGTGAGAGTAAAGTTCCGTGTTCCAGTTGGTCGAGCAGGAGCTGTTCACGTTCGGTGTAGCGGATGAGTTCTCCACGGGGACTATCGCTCTGTTGCCATACGCGGAGATGTATGGGAGTTGCCAGAATATTTTCGTCCTTGATGCGGAGATAGGCTAGGGGCTTTCCGGTTTCGTCCTTGGCATAAACCGGTTTATGTGGAGTCTCTTCGATGGTTGCCACTAACACTTGCCGTCCTTCCACAATGTATGTTTGCAGAGAATATTCCACTTCCGGCACGCAATAAAGTTGTGCTGCGGCTTCAATCATATATTTTTCTTCTTCGGAGCGTACTCCTGCAATTTTACCATTGTCTTTAACGCCAATAAGTAATCGTCCTCCGTCCGTGTTGGCAAAAGCCGAAAGTGTTTTGGCAATTTTGCGTGCGTCGGAAATTTCGAATTTAAAATCCTGTTGCTGGTGCTCTCCTTCAGCAATCAGTGCATGTATATAATCGGTATCAGTAAGCGGTTTCATGGCTGCAAAGGTAGGTAAAATTGATAAAAAGTCCTTTTTTTAGATATTTTTCGAAGATTATTTCAAAAAAAATATTGATTTTATGCTTTTATTTCGGGAAACAGTGTATTTTTGCGGCACATTATTAACGAAAAAAATAAAAGGATTATGAAAGAATTGGTAGAAAAGGTAGCAGCTCTTTATGCTGACTTCTCAAAAGATGCTAACGCACAGATCGAAAACGGTAACAAAGCAGCAGGAACTCGTGCTCGTAAGGCTTCTTTGGAAATCGAAAAAGCAATGAAAGAATTCCGTAAAGCATCTTTGGAAGCTTCTAAGAAATAATAGTTAGAAGACTACTAAGATATCAGAAAAAGAGAGGGCATATCGTGAAGCGATATGCCCTCTTTTTGGTTTAATGTGGAATGAGTTTTAATTGTTTTAGTACAGATAGTGACAATTGTTTAAGTAGAAAGGGGTATCTTTGTATGTAGCAATTCATTGCATGACTCGTGAAGAAACGACTGATAAGGTTTTAATATAGTATTGATTCATATTGAATATCTATCTCAAATTAAATCGTATATTTGCGAAAAGAATCAAGATCGGGAATGATGAACGAAAACGTCTTAGCTAAACTGAAGATACTTGCAGAATCTGCCAAGTACGATGTTTCCTGTTCTTCCAGTGGTACGGTGCGTTCCAATAAGCCGGGAACGCTGGGAAACACTGTGGGAGGATGGGGGATATGCCACAGTTTTGCCGAGGACGGGCGGTGTATCTCGCTATTGAAAATCATGCTTACCAATTATTGCATTTACGATTGTGCCTATTGCGTCAACCGTCGTAGCAACGATCTTCCCCGCGCTACCTTTTCCGTTTCGGAATTGGTGGAGCTGACGATGGAATTCTACCGTCGTAACTATATCGAAGGGCTGTTTCTTAGCTCCGGAGTGGTCCGTAATCCGGACTATACAATGGAGAGACTTGTGCGTGTAGCCAAAGATTTGCGGCAAGTGTACCGTTTTAACGGTTATATCCATCTCAAGAGTATTCCCGGAGCCAGTCGCGAATTGGTGAATGAAGCCGGGTTGTATGCCGATCGCCTTAGTGTCAACGTCGAAATTCCCAAAGAAGAAAACCTGAAACTTCTGGCGCCGGAGAAGGATCACAAAAGCGTATTTGCTCCGATGAAATACATTCAACAAGGCGTGTTGGAGAGCAAAGAAGAACGGCAGAAGTTTCGCCACGCACCCCGTTTCGCACCTGCAGGACAAAGTACCCAAGTGATTGTGGGAGCTACCTCCGAATCAGATAAAGATATTCTTTTTCTTTCGTCGGCACTTTACGGGCGCCCTACCATGAAACGTGTCTATTATTCGGGCTACGTCTCTGTGAATACGTATGATAAGCGCCTTCCGGCATTGAAACAGCCGCCTTTAGTACGTGAAAACCGCCTCTATCAGGCTGACTGGTTATTGCGTTTTTATCAATTCAAGGTAGATGAGATTGTGGATGATTCCTATCCGGATCTCGATCTCGAGATAGACCCGAAACTCTCGTGGGCTTTGCGCCATCCCGAACAGTTCCCTGTCGACATCAATAAGGCGGACTACGAAATGTTGCTCCGTGTGCCGGGAGTAGGGGTGAAGTCTGCGAAACTGATTGTTGCTTCCCGTCGTTTTTCGCGGCTGGGATTTTATGAACTGAAGAAGATAGGAGTAGTAATGAAGAAAGCGCAATATTTCATCACTTGCAAAGAACTGCCTCTCCAGATGCAGACGGTGAACGAACTTTCTCCGCAACGGGTACGCAGTCTGTTGTTGCCGAAACCGAAAAAGAAAGTGGATGAGCGGCAGTTGTTGCTTGATTTTGGCGAATAAGAATAATTTACTATTAGACGATTTACTATTTACTATTTAAGTTAGCATTGTAAAATATCATGTATGCATCGGACGTTAATGATTTCAAAAGTGATACCAAGCGTAGATCGTCTAATAGTAACTTAAATAGTAAATTGTGAATTGTC
Organism: Bacteroides sp. BFG-606; assembly: GCF_024788145.1. Lineage (NCBI taxonomy): Bacteria > Pseudomonadati > Bacteroidota > Bacteroidia > Bacteroidales > Bacteroidaceae > Bacteroides > Bacteroides sp. BFG-606. Next base: position 3,193,214 of record NZ_JANUIL010000001.1, read on the forward strand.
TAATAGTAAATATGTTTAGTGTTTATATTTATGATAAAACCTTTGATGGGCTGCTGACGGCCGTGTTCGACGCCTATTTCCGCAAGACCTTTCCCGATGCTTTGCTGTCGGAAGGAGATGCTTTGCCTTTATTTTGTGATGAGCTGCATACGGTAGTGACCGATGAAGAAAAGGCCGGGCGTGTGTGGCGGGGATTGCAGAAGAAAGTTTCCTCTTCCGCTTTGGGTTGCCTCACGCAAAGTTGGCTGTCGGAACTTCCGGAAATAGGAATACTTATTTTTCGATATATCCGTAAAGCAATTGATGCACCCCGCTCTATTGAAACCAACTTTGGTGATCCGGATGTTTTGCAATTAGCGCAAATATGGAAAAAAGTGGATGGCGAACGTGTGCACTTGATGCAGTTTGTCCGTTTTCAGAAAGCTGCCGACGGTACATTCTTTGCCGCTTTCGAACCGCAGTATAATGCGCTCCCGCTGACCGTTCACCATTTCAAAGATCGTTTTGCCGATCAGAAGTGGATTATTTACGACATGAAACGCCGTTACGGATTTTATTATGATTTGCAGGAGGTGACGACTATCTCGTTTGATGATGACAGCCGTGAATCCCATTTGATTACGGGGATGCTGGACGAAAGCCTGATGGACAAGGATGAGAAGCTTTTCCAACAACTTTGGAAGACATATTTCAAGGCCATTTGTATCAAAGAACGCATGAATCCGAGAAAGCACAGGCAGGATATGCCTGTACGTTATTGGAAGTATCTGACGGAAAAGCAGAAGTAGATTTCCATTTTGGGAGAGGAGCGAAAGTCTGACTATTCAATTCGCTGCACCGTTACATCCGGAAATTCCTGTATCAGCGAAAGCAGATGCCCTTCATCATTATTTCGTTTCGACTTGATAACCATGGTAACCTGATAATATTCTGTTTCACCCGTGTGTTGCGTTTCCATCTCGTAAGAGACTATCAGGTAGTCTTTAGAGTTGAATCTGTCCGCTATCTGTTTCAGTATGTCTTTGTTGGGAGTTGAGAAAGAAACCATTGAGCTTTTCATTCCGATGCTTTTAAATAGATAGCTAAGTAGTTCCAGTCCGACGAGGGTCAATATCGTGGCGGCAATGCTGATGGTGTACATTCCTGCACCTACCGCCAGGCCGATACCTGCTGTTGCCCAGATCCCTGCGGCGGTAGTCAGTCCGCGTACAATCTGTTTTTGAAAGATGATGGTTCCTGCACCGATAAACCCGATACCGCTGACAACCTGTGCCGCCACCCGACTGGGATCAAGTGTGACACTACTTTCTTTTATAATTTCCTGAAATCCGTATTGGGAAACGATCATAATCAAAGCACTACCTAGCGACACGAGAAAATGAGTGCGGTATCCGGCTTCTTTGGCACGGTATTCACGATCCAGTCCGATGATGGCTCCCAGTATTCCGGCAACCAATAAACGGATTACAAAATCCATATTCAACATCATGTGTTCAATCTCCTTTCTGTTTTTTATTGTTTGTGGAAAAATGCTTAGGACTATAAATATACAATTATTTCCCCTTTTTGTATCAATCATTTAGCAATATTTGAACGTATCCAATTCATTTTATCGTATATTCGCAGATTCAAATAAATGTTTAATCCCGCGACCGAGCAAATAATGAAGAAAAGATTTTTTTATATAATCAGCTTTCTGGTGATCTTCTGTATTGAGGTGTTGATAGCTTTGTATGTGCGCGACCGTTTCATACGTCCCTATGTCGGAGATATGCTGGTTGTAGTGCTGGTATATAGCTTTGTACGTATCTTTCTACCGACGGGGATTCCGCGGATGCCGTTTTATGTCTTTCTTTTTGCCTGTTTCGTAGAAGTGTTGCAATACTTCCAACTGGTGGAAACATTGGGCGTTACGAACCGTGTAGCCCGAATTGTGCTGGGTTCTACGTTCGATTGGGGAGATATTGCCTGCTATGCTGTGGGATGCGTTTTCATTGTCTTATTCGAACATTTCGTCCGGCGTAGATCATAGAGGACTTATTTCTCTTCCGCTTTGGTTTCGGATGGGTCCAGGCTGTGGCCGCAATATTTGCAAAACTCTGCATTATCTTCGTGTCCGGAGCGATGGCAGTTGGGACATTCTTTGTCTCTCCTGCGTTTATACTCTTTCATCATGGAGGCAGATACGATACCTGTGGGTACGGCGATAATCGTGTAACCGATCAGCATGACACAGGCGGAAAGGAATTTTCCGAGGCCGGTGGCGGGAGTAATATCTCCATAACCTACGGTAGTCATGGTGACGATAGCCCAATAGATGCTGTTCGGGATATTGTTGAACTGGGAGTTGGGTTGCGTTCCTTCAATCATATACATTAGCGTTCCGATGGAAGTCACCAGAATGACGACAAACAAGAAGAACACTGCAATCTTCTTACTACTTTCACGCAAGGCAGTGAGCAGCCGTTCCCCCTCATTCAGAAAGTTGAAAAGCTTGAAGACGCGGAACACACGTATCAGGCGGAAGGCGCGGATGATGAGTAGATAGCGGGCGCCCGGAAAAAGCAGACCGATGTAAAGAGGCAACGTGGCCAATAGGTCTACGATACCGAAAAAGCTGAATATGTATTTCCGGGGACGGGGTGAACAGTAAATCCTCGTCAGATATTCGAAAGTAAAAAAGCCGGTGAAAAGGAACTCCATAATGACGAACGGAGTCGTCAGATAGGTGGGAAGTCCTTTCAGGCTTTCGATGATGACGAGCAATACGCTGACCAGAATACAGCCGATAAGAATCACGTCGAACAATTTCCCGGCAGGGGTGTCCGATTCGAAGATGATGACGTACAACTTTCGTTTCAGTTTCTCGTCATGCAAAAAAAGATGGATTCTTTCTTTCAGTTTCATATCAATAGTGTTTGGCCGGAATTAAAGAAAAAGCCTTTTTAGTCGATGACCCACTGTTTATTATAGGCAACGGTTTTTTGCGGGTTGTAATACATTCCCTCTTGTGTAGGAATATAGAGAATGTATGTCTTTCCGGTCTTGTTTTTCAATGAAGTGTCGCGCAGCCAGGGATTGGCATCACGGAGTTGGGCATAGGTGATTCCCTGTGACTTTGCGTAGTCGTTCAGATCGTCGATAGAAGTGTTGACGGTTACCTCTTTATAAGGAATAGGCGGATAGAGATGTTCCCGTTTCAAGAGGAATCCGTAACGTTGCGGGTTATTGAATATCTCTTTGGCTGCCAGCAGGCGAAACATATAGCGGGAAGTTTCCTCTACCAGCCATAAGTCCATGGCATGATTTGCCAACTGCTTTTCGAGTTGGGAGGAGATACGTCCCTGTCCGGCGTTATAGGCAGCGGAGACAGCCATCCAGTCGCCATATTTGGCATACGCTTGTTTGAAGTATTTGCAGGCGGCAACGGTTGCTTTTTCAATATGGTAACGCTCGTCTACGTTATCGTTCACTTCCAGCCCGAATTCCCGTCCGGTGGCAGGCATAAATTGCCACAGACCCGCTGCTCCTGCCGGAGAGCGTGCAATGTTGTTCAGGTTGCTTTCGATGACCATCAGGTATTTGAAGTCATCGGGAATGCCGTTTGCTTTCAGTATCGGTTCCACGATGGGGAAGTAACGGTTGGCACGCTTTATCAATAGCATGGTGGTGGAATGCATATAGGTGAAGGCCATCATCTCGCGGTCCATCCGTTCGCGGCGGTCGTAGCGCCGGAGATCAATCGTTTCCCCGTCGAAGGTGACTTGTGTGGGAACGGTAGGCGGAGTAACGCAATACGGCACTTCCGATTTAGCGGAATGTTGTTCGTTCACTTGGCTGCTGCCTGTCAATACAGGGATGGAAGCACCGATGCAAAATACTAATATAAGTGTAAGAATATAGTTGATTTTCATTCGTCTTTTCATTTTATAACCTTTTTGGATGCTTCAATGTTTAAGTCTACCTTGCAAAGATAACCTCATTTTGCCTTTTTCAAAGAACTTTTCTTGCATTTTATACGTTTTTCTAATAGAGTTAAATAAACAATGAATCAAGATGAATATAGCAATGACCGGAGCTACCGGATATATCGGTAAACATCTTTCTAATTATCTCACAGAAAAGGGCGGACACCGGATCATTCCTCTGGGAAGGTCGATGTTTCGCGAAGGTATGTCCGGTTATTTGATTCAGACATTGACCCATTGCGATGTTGTCATCAATCTGGCAGGTGCACCTATCAATAAGCGTTGGACACCGGAATATAAACAGGAGCTTTTCAATAGTCGTATTGTCGTAACCAATCGTATTATCCGCGCTTTGAACGCAGTCAAGACGAAACCGAAACTGATGATTTCGGCTTCCGCCGTAGGCTATTATCCTTCGGAAGCGGAGGTAGACGAATATACCCGTACCCGTGGAGAAGGCTTTCTGTCCGATCTTTGCTATGCGTGGGAAAAGGAAGCGAAACACTGTCCCGAACCTACCAGGCTCGTTATTACACGCTTCGGCGTAGTGCTTTCTCCGGATGGGGGAGCGATGCAGCAGATACTTCGTCCTTTACAGGCCACAAAGATAGCCACCGCCATCGGTCCCGGTACGCAAGCTTTTCCATGGATATCGATACACGACCTTTGTCGTGCAATGGAATTCTTTATCACTCACGAAGAAACACGTGGTGTATACAACTTGGTTGCCCCGCAACAGATCTCGCAAAATGCTTTTACCCATGCGATGGGAAAGGCTTATCAGGCATGGACAACGATTGTGGTTCCTCAAAAAGTTTTCCGAATCTTATATGGTGAAGCTGCCTCTTTCCTGACTGCCGGTCAGAGAGTCCGCCCTACGCGTCTGACGGAAGCGGGATTTCATTTCTCCATTTCCAATGTCGAACGTCTTTTCAGAGGTACGGATCACAGTACGGTTACCTCTCTCGACCTGCATCGGTATATGGGACTCTGGTATGAAATAGCCCGTTACGAGAACCGTTTTGAACATGGACTTGTAGACGTCACGGCTACTTACACGCTTCGTCCCGACGGCATGATTCGTGTAGAGAACCGGGGATGCAAACGTAATTCTCCTTACGACATCTGCAAGACTGCCAACGGACACGCCAAGATACCCGATCCCGCACAGCCGGGTAAACTGAAAGTGTCTTTCTTCCTTAGCTTCTATTCTGACTATTACGTCTTGGAGCTGGATGAAGAGAATTATAACTATGCTTTGGTAGGTAGTAGTACCGATAAATATCTCTGGATACTAAGCCGTACACCTCAACTGCCGGAAGCAATCAAGAAGAAACTCGTCACCGTTGCCGAACGCCGTGGATATGATACGAGTCAGTTGAAGTGGATTGACCAACTCTAATCCCAATCCCTGCTAATAACCCAAGATTATTTTGCAAGAGTACTCAACGAACAATAAGCCAACTTTAAAGTAACAGAAATTATGGATTACGAAATTATTCATCAGCCCGAACAAAAATTGTTCAAGACAGAAGTAGACGGTCGCACCGCCTTTGTAGAATATCGCCTGATAGGTGATTCTCTTGATATTATCCATACAATTGTACCCCGTCCGGTAGAAGGCCGCGGAATAGCTGCTGCACTGGTGAAAGCTGCTTACGGCTACGCATTGGCCAACGGGATGAAACCGAAAGCAACCTGCTCGTATGCGGTGAAATGGTTAGAACGCCATCCGGAACTGGTATAAACCGTTGTCCGGATGACGTTATCAGAATTGTTTGTGCTTTACTAATATTTGGTAGAAAAAAGTTCTAATAGCTGGCTTTTGTTTAATGGTTTTGTGAGGAATGCATTACAACCTGCCTCCATGGCACTCGCTCTGTCAGAATCGAATGCGTAAGCTGTCAAGGCGATAATCGGAATTTTGGTATTGAATTCCCTGATTTTCCGTACCGCTTCGAGTCCTCCCATGATCGGCATCTTCATATCCATGAGGATGATGTCATACTGTTCGTTACGTATCTTCTCAAGAGCTTCCACTCCATTTTTTACTCGTGTAAGATTATACTTGAAGAGAATGTGCTGCACTAAAGAAAAGTTGCTGTCATTGTCTTCGGCAATCAGTACTTTGAAAACCTTCTTATTGATATCGCTCAATGAAGGAAGTGGCGGAACGGAAACCGACGGTCCGGATATTTTTTTGTTTTCCTGGGCCATGTCAGTCCCCTGTGTATCTGTAGTACAAGGAACCCATGCCCAAAAAGTGGAACCGATACCGGGCTTGGAAGTGAACCCGATCTTTCCTCCTGCACCTTCTATGATTGCTCTGGAAATGGCCAGGCCGAGTCCTGTGCCTTGCGCAAATTCGTTAAGCTTCTGAAAACGTCCGAACACCCTGTCCTGCACTTCTATCGGAATACCGACACCCGAGTCCTGCACGTAGAAACGGATTCCTTCGTTTTCTATGCTATATCCCATTTTGATGAATCCCTCTTGAGTGCACTTCACCGCATTGGTGAGGAAATTCATCCATACCTGTTTAAGACGGTTGGCATCCAGAAATATCCAGCAGTCCGCATAAGGATTATCTACGAAGACCTTTACGTCAGGATTGGTGATTTTCTGTTGAATCATCATGTATAGTTCATTGCAGGTCTTGGACAGATTGAATTTCTCTCTCTTACGTTCGAGGATGCCTGATTCAATTTTGGAAAGGTCGAGAATATCATTAATGAGCCGCAACAATAATTCATTGTTGGATTCGATGATATTCATGTATTCTTCTTTTTCTTCCGGATTATCGCAATGCACCATTAAGCCGGAGAAGCCGACAATGGCATTCAGGGGTGTACGTATTTCATGGCTCATGTTGGCAAGGAATGCTGATTTGAGCCGGTCGGAAAGTTCTGCCTTCTCTTTCAGCTCTTTCAGTTCCTGTGCCATCTTTTCCCACTTCGTGTTGTTGAACTTTATGCCGGTGTAGCGGGTGACGTTTCCTTTCTTGTCTCTTTCAACCGGAATACCGGTTACTATCAGAGTTTGCCACTCTACATCCCATTTACTTTTGGAGCGGTACTGGAAACTGAACTCTTTATCTGTCCGTTGGAGCATATGCTCGATGTATTTGCCGATACAGTCCAAGTCCTCCGGGTGAGCCACTTCCATGTAATCGTTCGGGGTGATGGCTCTTTCCGGATGATAATCGTTTACCGGGTCATTGAATGCTTTGAACTGTCTGGTCATGACATCGAAATCCCAGTAAGACATTCCGATAGTCTTGAAAGTAAGTTCCATTTTGTAATTTCGTTCCTTTACTTCCTCGTCCAGTTGGTGAAGTTTGGATATATTTTGCCGGAATCCCGTGAAACGTATGTTATTGCCGTATTCGTCTTTCTCGAACGGTACGCCCAGAATATTGCAATATTGCCATGAATTATCATATTTAGTTTGCATGCGACAGGTGAAATTGATGGTCACTTCTTTTCCCGAAAGCATGGATTGCATAGCGTCGTAGACAACAGACCGGTCGTCGGGGTGTATGACTTCCAGATACTCTGTAATGGTGAGAAGTTTGTCGCTTGCATAATTATTGATAGGATCGTGGTAAGATTCGAACTTACAGGTACGTACATCGAAATCCCAGTGAACGATATTGCTCACCTGCATGGCAAGTTCGCGTTTGGCTATCAGTTCCTGCGTTTTCTTTACCATTTCCAGTTTCTCGGTAATGTCCAATTGCGTTCCGATAATCAATAACTTTCCCATATGTTCGGAGGACAGGCGCATTCTGCTCTCATAGTGGCGATATTGTTTTTCGGCCTCATTGTAGGCGCGTAATGTGATTTGTCCGTTTTCGATCTTCTTATTTATTAGCTGTGAGAACACGACTCTCAACTGGTCACGGTCTTGCGGATGCAATATATTTAATACTTCCTCCAGAGTCATTCCTTTTTTGACAATGGATGTTCCATACAATGAGTTGAATGTTTTTTTGCGGACATCGTATACCCAGGAAGACATATTGGCGGCTTCCATTGCCATTTCCAGATTTTTCTTGTTTTCTTCTGTCCGGAATTCTGTTTCTCTGACCGCTGTCTTGTCATTGGAGAGCAGCATATGTCCGATGATGTCTCCCGCTTTATTCCGTAAAGGAACTAACTGGACTTCGAAGATCATGCTATTTTTGTTGTAAGTAGCAAAATACTCGTCTTCATTGATGCGGTTGAAATCATATTCAAATTCCAGCGTCATGTTTTCCTCACCGCTTTGTATTCTGGCTTTGAGCTGGTCATCCATGTAAGGGCTGGAAAACAGGTTGACGACACCTACGACTGCACTCCGGTCGCTGACTCCGTACATTTTCAATGCGTGATCATTGATGAAACGTAAAATTCCGTCTGTATCATACATTTCTATGCTTATCGGTATATGGGCATATATACCTTCCGCAAACAGAATTTGTTCGTGCATCAATTCAGTTATTCCTTGTTCAAAGATTGTCTGGCTGTTTTCACTGGGAAGAATCTCCTTTTCATTCATTTTTATTGTTATTTATTTTTGTCTGTCGAATCAAATGGGTAATTGGGTTGTAGAGTGTATGTACATCGTTTCTTAACCACTGTAGCATGCTTCTATATACAAATGTAATAAAAATAATAAGAAAAAAGGAATTAATGAACGGAAAAGCTGAAGTTATGAACGATTGCTTTTGTGCCCAATTTTATAGATATATTTCCTGTTTACTAACATATCTCTTGGATTACGGTATAATTGTGGAAAAAAGAAAGGGAATCTGCCGCTTAGTGTTTTTTATGAATGATATTTTTTTGTGGATAATTTTAGAATTTAGGCTTGTATGCAGATAGTACGCACGTTGATACGTACATGAAATATAGAATTTGAAAGAATTTGTTTATAGCGGGGGAGAGAATGGTTGTACATGGTTTTATATAAACTTTCAGAGATAAATGTATCTCTGAAAGTTTATATTTATTACATTTTATTTCCACCTCTTCAACTGTGGAAAGTACTCTTTCATCGCTTTCCGTGCTTCCTCCACCGTGTATTTTACTTTCGAATCTTTATTGAACTCGTTAAGAAAATTTAGATTATGTTCGATCATCTCGTCCATGGTGCACTCTTTCGTGAAATGTCCGTCCGCATAGCAATAGTGGCAATAATCTTCGTTCTTGCTACCATTTGCTTCTTTTCCAAAAGTTGAGTCGTCTATCGGCATACCGCAACTTTGACAAAATTTTTGTTCCATTTTTTAGTTAGATTATAAGTTTATGTTACAGGCAATCGTTTCCACATCCAGCGGGGAATCATTTTCCAGAAAAAGACCAGTATCCGGTAGCGCCAGTCGATCACCACTATCCGTTGTTTCCGCTCCAGTGACCAGGCAATGTGGCGTCCCACTTTGGCTGCGTCCATCAACATCGGATAATGTTTTCCGTCATTCAGCAAATCGGTGGCAACAAATCCGGGACGGATATCGGTAAAACGGATATTTAGTTTTTGTAAATATGAAAGTTGTTCGAGAGCATCTATGTAAGTGTTCTGGAAACGTTTGGTGGCAGAGTAGGCAGGAGCCACCCCAAGCCCTTTCGTTCCCGCGATGGAGCTGATGACTGCCAGGTGGCCGCCTCCGTTTTTCCTGAAATAGATGAAAGCGGTATCTACCATGCGGATAAATCCCTCAACATTGGTGTATGCCGTGTTCAGTTCCACCTCCATATTTAGCTCCGTATTTTGGAAACCGATGCCCGAACTAAGAAGAAACAAATCCATGCCGCCCACCTTGTCGATGAGCATATTCAATTTCTCGCCTGCATCTTCCTGTGTTACGTCCAACGCTTGAATCTGAATCTGATCCGGTGCTGCCCGTTGCAGGTTTTCGAGAGCGGATTGCCGTCTGCCGGCTACTCCGATTTGCCATCCATCCAGTAACAGACATTTTGCAACTTCTTGTCCGATGCCGGAGGTAGCGCCAATGATAATGGCTTTTTTCATTACTGATTTTTTTAGTAAGTTATAGGTTCAATAAATGTCGTATGGCCTGCCAGGGTGCATAAAGCAACATCCTCGGTCCGGAGAAACGCATCACTTGCCGCATTCGTTCGCGCATGGCAGGCTTGTAGCAATGTACGGTGCATTCCTTGCACGCACCCTTTTTCTCTCCAAACGGACAATGGTCGAGACGGGCATGGGCATAGCGAAGCAACTCTTCACAGTCGGCACAAAGAACTGTATTTTTTTCTTTTTTCCGGCAATAGAGGCGGATCATCAATTCTACTGTTTTCTTTTCACGTTCAATGTGTGATGCTGTCATCTCTTTCTTTTTACACTTTGAAGTGACAAAGATAGCGAAGATTATGCAGAAATACAGGCGTATTCTGTTAAAATACACCTTCTTCTTTTTTCTATTTTGAAAATCACCCTTTCATTTTGGTAGGGTATTTAGAGATTACTTTTTCATAATGAAAAAAATATTGCATTGATTATAAGTGAATTATCAGCATCCTTTTCATTTTGGCATACTCTTGGCTATGAGGGGAGCATACAAGATAATTCATGAGTTATGGAAGAGTACATTTCAGATAACAGTCTGTATATTCGGAGTAAGAATAATAGCATGATCAACCGGAAGATGATAGGGCGTGTGCTGGGTATGTTGCTATTCATCGAATTGGGGATGTTTTTACTTTGTGCCGGAGTGTCGGCCGGTTACGGGGAAAGTGATTATAAATACTTTCTTTATACCTGTGTCATCAATGCTGTGGTAGGCGGATTGTTACTGCTCTACGGACGGGGAGCGGAGAATAAGATGAGCCGGAGAGACGGATATTGTGTAGTCACTCTTTCATGGGTGTTTTTTACCTCTTTCGGCATGCTTCCTTTTTATTTCAGCGGAAGCATTGATACGATAACCAATGCCTTTTTCGAAACCATGTCCGGGTTTACCACCACAGGAGCCACCATTCTCGATGATATTGAATCCCTTTCCCACGGTATGCTTTTCTGGCGAAGCCTGACGCAATGGATCGGTGGTTTGGGGATTGTATTTTTTACGATTGCCATTCTTCCTATCTTTACCACCGGAGGAGTGCAACTCTTCTCTGCTGAATCTACGGGAGTGACACACGATCGTACCCATCCGAAAATCAATGTTATGGCCAAGTGGTTATGGACCATTTATCTGGTACTGACTATTTCGGAAACTGTCTTATTGATGTTTGGGGGCATGAGCTTGTTTGATGCCATTTGCCAGTCGTTTGCCACTACTGCTACGGGAGGATATTCTACGAAGCAGAACAGTATTTCTTACTGGAATTCTCCGTATATAGAATATGTGGTGGCTATCTTTATGATTGTTTCCAGTATCAACTTCTCTTTGTTTCTGATGTGTTTGAAAGGAAAAGTCAGTCGTTTGTTCAAAGATGAAGAGTTGCACTGGTTCCTGGCGTCGGTGGGTATTTTGACTTTCCTTATCACATTGGCACTTGTCTTTCAAAATCATTACGACTGGGAGCAGGCTTTCCGGAAAGCATTGTTCCAAGTGTCTACGGTGCATACTTCCTGCGGTTTTGCTACGGACGATTATAATATGTGGCCTCCTTTCACGTGGTTGTTATTGTTTATTGCGATGCTTTCGGGAGGATGTACGGGGTCTACCAGTGGAGGTATCAAGAATATGCGGTTGCTGATTGTGGCACGTGCCATCCGGAATGAGTTCAAGCATCTGCTCCATCCGAATGCCGTGCTTCCCGTTCGTATCAATAAGCAGACGGTGTCTTCTTCTATCGTAACTACCGTACTGATTTTCTTTGCTTTTTATTTGGTCCTGATCCTGATTGGGTGGACGGTTCTCTTGTTTTTGGGAGTTGGTTTTACCGAGTCCGTCAGTACGGTTATTTCGAGTATAGGCAATGTCGGTCCGGGATTGGGAACTTGCGGACCTGCATTTTCATGGAATTCTTTACCTGATCCGGCAAAGTGGATACTCTCTTTTCTGATGCTGGTGGGACGTCTGGAGCTGTTTAGCGTACTCCTGTTGTTTTATCCGGGATTCTGGAAGAATAGATAAACTGTAAATCATGAGCGGGCTTCTTAAACTTCTTAGAAAGAGCTTGTTGTTGACGGAAACAATCTGTATCTTTGCGGCATGAAAAAGTTATTGTGTCCGCAATGCAAGATTGCAGCTATGTATGTGAAGAATGGACAAGGTGAAAGGCTGCTGGTTTATGTGCTCGAAGATGGTGAAGTGGTTCCCAAATATCCGGAAGATTCGGTGGAGGGGTTCGATTTGACAGAAGTCTTCTGCTTGGGATGCTCGTGGCATGGTTCACCTAAACGGTTGGTGAAACGATAGACCGGGGTATTCATACTCTCATACTCATTTATTGATTTATGTCAACTAAAAGAGGAACGCAAATCGAGAACTAATTCCTTGAATTTTCCGTATCTTTGCGCCCAATTTTGGAACATAGACGTATGGCAACTTCTAAAGAAATGACGGCAGGGCCGGCATTACCTCTCATTTTAAAGTTCACATTGCCGCTTTTACTCGGCAATCTCTTACAACAAACGTATTCGCTTGTTGATGCTGCAATTGTAGGAAAGTTTTTGGGAATTAACGCGTTAGCTTCTGTGGGAGCCAGTACATCGGTTGTTTTCCTGATTCTCGGATTCTGTAATGGATGTTGCGGAGGTTTCGGGATTCCCGTTGCGCAGAAGTTTGGTGCACGAGATTACAGTACGATGCGCAGTTACGTTTCCGTCAGTTTGAAGTTGGCAGCAGGGATGTCTGTGGTCATTGCTCTTGTTACCAGTCTCTTTTGTGCGGACATACTCCGAATCATGCGCACACCGGAGAATATTTTCGAAGGAGCTTATGCTTATTTGCTTGTAACGTTTATCGGTGTTCCTTTCACTTTCTTCTATAATCTTCTTTCAAGCATCATCCGTGCGTTGGGAGACAGTAAGACGCCTTTCTGGTTTTTGCTGTTCGCTGCTGTTCTGAATATCATTCTTGACTTGTTCTGTATTCTGGTACTCGGCTGGGGAGTGGCGGGAGCTGCCATTGCTACTGTCTTTTCGCAGGGGCTGTCGGCTGTCCTTTGTTATATTTATATGTACCGGAAGTTTGAAATATTGCAGGGTAGTCCGAAAGAACGCCGGTTTCAGGCGAAACTGGCAAAGACATTGCTTTACATCGGTGTGCCTATGGGATTACAGTTCTCTATCACGGCTATCGGCAGTATCATGCTTCAGAGTGCGAATAATGCGTTGGGAACGGCGTGTGTGGCTGCTTTTACATCTGCCATGCGAATCAAAATGTTCTTTATCTGTACGTTCGAAAGTCTGGGAATTGCGATGGCTACATATAGCGGACAGAATTATGGGGCGGGGAAACCGGAACGTATCTGGTTGGGAATCAAGGCGAGTGCTTTGATGATGATCGTTTATGCGGCATTTACGTTCGTTCTTCTGATGGTGGGAGCCAGATATTTCGCGTTGATCTTTGTAGATCCGTCAGAAACGGAAATTCTGTTGGATACCGAGCTATTCCTGCATATCTCCTGTATGTTCTTCCCGATGCTTGGATTGTTGTGCATCCTGCGCTACACGATTCAGGGAGTGGGATATACCAATCTTGCCATGTTTTCGGGAGTGGCGGAGATGATTGCGCGTATTCTTGTCAGCATTTACGCTGTGCCTGCATTCGGCTTTGTTGCTGTCTGCTACGGTGATCCGATGGCTTGGATAGCGGCAGACTTGTTCCTCGTGCCGGCATTTATCTACGTTTATCGCAGGTTGAAAAAGCAGGTGTTCACAAGCACGGTTGCAGCTTAGAAGTCGGCCTCTTTCTGTATGCATAGAATCTTTCCGCTGATGGGATGACGGAATTCTATATATTCGGCGTGGAGGTATAACCTGTCCGCTTTCTTTCCATAAAGTTCATCCCCAAGAATGGGGCAACCCAATCCCTCCGGATGGGCGGCGTGTACCCGTAATTGGTGTGTTCGTCCGGTCAACGGATAGAAAGTAATCCGGGTATATTTTTCGGATTCACTGATGATCCGGTATTCTGTAATCGCTTCTTTCCCATGTTCTCTACTGACGATTTGCCGGGGGCGGTCGAGGGGATTCAAACAGAGAGGAAGGTTGATTCTTCCTGCTCTTCCAAATGGTAGTGTTGTCTTTTCCGTTGATACTGTCTTCTCTGTTCTTGCTGTTACCCCATCCAATACAGCGGTATAGCGTTTCTTGATACTTCTGTCAGCAAATTGTGCTTGTAAATGTTGATGTACCTCTTTCGTTTTCGCTACGAGCAATAATCCGGAAGTTGCCATATCGAGGCGATGTACAATCATAGGTCCGGTGGCATCGGGATACTTCTTTTTCAGGCGATGATAGACTGAATCTCTGTCCTCCGCCTTTCCCGGAACGGATAACATTCCTGCCGGTTTATTGACTACTACTAGCCATTCATCTTCATATACGATTTCCAGTTCTTCATCCTCATGGATGGAGTTTAGCAGCGGATTCTCGTCTACTTCCAGTCCTTGCAACATGTGCAGCAAAATAGGTTCACACTTTCCTTTGCAGGAAGGATAATAATATCCGTGATGCCGGATTTCGTTTTTAGGAGAGTCTCCCCACCAAAATTCGGCCATAGCCAATGGCTTTAATTGATGAAGATACGCATATTGCAACAATTTAGGCAAAGCACATTCACCCGCACCGGCAGGAGGAACTTTCTGAACTGTCTGTTCGAAGATAGTGTATAGGTCTTTCACTTCTCCTCTGGCATTCAGCATCCGGAACTGCTCGAACAACTTTCTTTGCAAGGCTGCCGAACGTTCTTTCCGTTCGGTTTTCAGTTGTTCTATTTCAGTCTCGAAGTGTCTCGTTTCCGTTTCGAGTTCTTCCAATCGTTTCTTCCATTCTTTTTCCAGTCGTTTGTATTCCGCTTTCTGGTATTGGCTTTCCCGGATCAGGGAGGCTTGTTCCTCTTCGGAAAGGGCGGAGGATGATTGGCGGCGAATCTCTCTCGCCTCCTTTGCTGCTTTGAGTGCTGCTTTAGCCTGATTTAATATAGCTTTAGCCTGTTCCGTTTCCGTCTTCCACTTTTCTTTTGAATCGAGATAAGAACGACTGTTTTCTAATTCACGAATACGGATATTGATGGAAGATATTTGTTCTTCTTCCATTTTGAAGAATCCTTCCGGTTGCAATAAGTCGTAGACAGGAGGGACAAAATAAGGATGCAGATTCTTCCCTGCCAGATTGCCGGAGAAAGCAGCGAGATAACCAATTTCATTGACCGCTTCTTTTTTTGTAGTCTCTTGCTTATTCTCTTTTTGTACAATCAACACCCCGAACATTTTTCCGAAAGCTAACTCTTCTTTCCATTCTTCTCGGCTCGCGATATATTCTTTCACTTCTTCCGCTGCCAACACGCACAATGGATGAGGCGTATAGTGGAAAGGATAAGTGAATTTATCCGGTAACGTAAGGTGAGAAATGGGTTGCTTGAAAAAATGTATCATCGGTTTATATATATGAATGAATGTGATTACCTTTGCAAAAGTAAAGTAAATCCGTGAATTATCGAATGAAGTAACATGAATAGAATGGGAGAAAAACCTAAATTTGCCTTTCTTGGCAACAGTCACATGGCATTTTGGGCATTGGATGTCTACTTTCCTTCATGGGAATGTCTGAACTATGGTGCTCCCGGTGAAGGACTGGTTTATGTGGAGTCTTTTACCGTAGACACTTCCGATTGCCAAGTCGTCATTCAATTCGGAACTAATGATATTTATCAGTTGAATGATGAAAATATGGACGATTATGTGGAACGTTATGTAAAAGCGGTTCTTGCCATCCCTTCACTGAAAACATATCTTTTCTGTATTTTCCCACGTAATGATTACGATGATTACAGTACGGCTGTGAATCAATTCATTCGTGTCCTTAACCGGAAGATATACGAGAAATTGCAGGGGACGGACATTGTCTATCTCGATGTTTTCGACCGTTTGTTGCTGGATGGCAGGCTGAATCCGGAGTTGACTCTCGACGATTTACATTTGAATGGCAAGGGTTACAGTATTTTGTCAGAAGCACTGAAACGGGCTTCCGGTTTGTAAAACATACCTAAATACTTCATTCCTTGCTTTTATTTATAAATTTGGTGGCATATCAGTTTATTTTTCCTATTTTTGTCCCCAATTTAATAGTAAATAACCCCCATAAAAACGATAAGACTTATGGAAAAAGTAATTATCAATTCGTATGAAGAATTTGAAAAACTAGTAGGCCAACAGATAGGTGTTTCCGATTATGTGGAACTCTCGCAGGAACGTATTAATCTTTTTGCTGATGCAACGCTGGATCATCAATGGATTCATGTAGATACGGAACGTGCGAAAGTAGACAGCCCTTATCATAGCACGATTGCTCATGGCTACCTGACATTGTCTATGCTTCCTTATCTGTGGAATCAGATTATCCAGGTAAATAACCTGAAGATGATGATTAACTACGGTATGGATAAGATGAAATTCGGTCAGGCTGTATTGTCAGGACAGAGCGTGCGTCTGGTGACTACTTTGCACTCACTGACCAATCTGCGTGGTGTGGCAAAAGCAGAAATTAAGTTTGCTATCGAAATAAAAGACCAACCGAAGAAGGCGCTGGAAGGAATTGCTGTATTCCTTTATTATTTCAATTAATGGCAAGCTGTTAAAGAAACAGATTTTATCCCCGGAAATGATCGAAATACGTCTCAAGAGTTAGATACAAAAACTTTTTGGGTGTGCTTCAGACGGATCGTTTCCGGGGATAATTTTATCCTTTTACTCCCATAAATCTGAACGGCTGTGCCGGTTGAAACTCTTTCGTTGCATTTCCATGATAAGTTTCACCGTTGGCGATAGACAATTTGAGTACCGGAGCTCCTTCCGACAAGTCTGTTTCCCGCAGGTTTACCCAGAATGTATTAGGTGTCAGACTCGATTCGAAGAAGTAGAGCAGATTCTTACTATCCGATACCGTTCTCCATTGTGTGGTGGAAATTTCCGGAAATTCGGGAGTGGATATGCCATAAGGAACAGAAGTATTACGGATAACGCTGAATACACTTGCCACGGCTATCCTCACATCATCTGTTGGGGGCAGGGCATTGATATAAAAACTGGCTCTTGCAAAACGGTCGGACGGTCGGTTGGTTCCGGGCAGGAAGCTCAATCCTCCTATTGATTTCCAGTATTCGTTTAGTGCCAGTTGTTTGTTGTAGGTAGGGGAGTTGGTCATCACTTTGTACTCCTTGCTGTGGTAGACAGTCAGCTTTCCGCCCGTATATTCAAATATCGCACAATCACTTGTTGCATCGGAAATTGATAAATGCAAGGTTGCCAGGCGGGAACCATCCGGCATCATGTCCGATACCACTTGGAAAGTATTCTCATCGATGAAAGCGACGGCCTCTTCTACGTTGGCGAAGTTATCCAGCATATATTGTACCCATGCGGTAATGGCAAGTCCCGGTTTAGTTTGATCTCTGACCGGATACTCCGTTTCGGGCAGCCACAGCAGATTGGCAACCAGCCCTTTCTCATTCATTCCGTCCGTACTGGCAATCTCGAAAGCTGAAGTTACCACACTGCCATACTTGGAAGTCCATTTCAGGGAGTTGGCTCCCGTTTCTCCATTTCTTTCCATACCTTTGGGAAATACCCAAAGATTACTGTGCATTTCTGTTTTCCAATCCATAGACCGGCCGGTTGCCACCATTCCATTTTTTCCCGAATAAACGACTCTTGTACACATAATTTTAATTTCTAGTTAAAGGTTTATTATAAGCTGCTTTCACGAGGAATTCAACCGATGCGGATTCCTTTCGCAAAAGCATATTCTCAAAACAATAACGTTCCATTTATGTTTTAGATACATATCAGATATTAATAAAGTATCAAAAAACAGGTATTATGTCATTAAGCAATCTTCTAATCATATTTTCGTCATCGTTTATGGCACTGTTTCCGGTGATAAATCCTTTGGGGAATGGTTTTGTCGTTAATGGATTCTTTACAGACCTCGATCCTCAACAACGGAAAGCAGCTATTCAGAAACTGACACTCAATTTTATAATGATCGGTGTAGGGACATTGGTGATAGGGCATTTGTTTCTGTTGATTTTCGGTCTGGCTATTCCTGTTATTCAGTTGGGAGGTGGAATACTGATTTGCAAGACGGCAATGGAGCTGTTGGGGGATTCGGGTTCGTCTGATAAAGAAGAAGCCAGCAAGAATGTAGACGGTTTCAGATGGAAAAACATCGAGCAGAAGATATTTTATCCCATCACGTTTCCTATCAGTATCGGGCCGGGCAGTATATCGGTTATCTTTACTTTGATGGCGTCTGCAAGTGTTAAAGGCAAGTTGCTGCAAACCGGAATTAATTATTTGGTCATTGCACTTGTTATTATTTGTATGGCAGCCATCTTTTACGTTTTCCTTTCACAGGGACAGAGGTTTATTCAGAGGTTGGGACCGGTGGGAAATCAAATCATTAATAAGCTTGTTGCTTTTTTCACTTTCTGCATCGGTATTCAGATTTCGGTGACGGGTATATCCCAGATCTTCCATCTGGATATACTCTGATCAAACGATGAAAAAAAGGCGATGAAAACAATCAGCTTTTCTTTGCTTGTATGGCTTTCAGCGTGTTTCTTCGCACGGCGCGGATAGCGGGGACCAATAAGTCGGGTTCCATGATTTCCAACATGGTGCGTAGTTCCTGTTGCAGTTCCGGTATGGAGCGTGTCAGTTGATAAGCCAGTTTCATACAGAGCGACTGTACGCCCGGTGGTTCCTCACGGGAGATCATACGTTCCATGCAGAAATCGAGGAAATCCACTCGTGGCGGATCGGCGGCAGGTTGCTGGCATATCAGGTTCAGAATCATTCTCCGTTTTCCAGAGTGTGGGCAGGTCATGGCAGCGTCAATCAATACGTCTTGTTTCCCGCTTAACCATTCTACATCTGCCTTTGAGAAATGAGTACATACCCACAATGCCTGATAGGAGACGATAGCATCTTCGTCGAATATCAGTTGGTAGATTTCTTCTCTAAGCCGTTCATCATCCTGTATAAAGTGGAGTACCTCTCTGATGTCTTCAATGTGTACTCGTTCGGATAATCTTGCACGTAGGTTCATGTAACTTTCGTGTTTTGGGGAATTAATCTCTATTATCGGAATCAGTTTCCGGCAGTTGTAAATGAAGAATGGGGAAAGGTTTGCCCATGCTGTCCGTTTCATCTCTGCCGATGACTTGGAATCCTAAATGGAGATAGAATTGGAGTGCCTTTTCATTCTGCTCGTTTACATCTACTTTATCCATATATTTTTTATCTTTTGCGTATTCTATTAATCGTTTGCCATATCCTTTTCCTTGTTCGTCGGGGTATACGAACAACATTTCAATCAGTTCATCGCTCAGTCCCATAAAGGCGGCAATCTTTCCGTTGACATTCCGGATCACGAAAAGTTCAACGGCAGGTAAATAATGATCCCGCACCAGTGGTTTATAAAACTGGATATGTTCTTCCGTCAGGAAATCATGTGTGTGGCGAACGGACATTTCCCATACATCGAGGATTTCATCATAATCTTCCGGGGTAGGTTGGGAGATGCCGGGCAGATAGTAACACTGGTGGTCGTAGATGTTTCCGTTGTAAGTCAGTTCTGCCTGATGAAGTGTACCTTCGTAGATGAAACCGTTCTTTTTCAGTACTTTCTGCGAACGTTTATTGTGCGGGTAACAAGTAGCTGTGATGAGGCTAAGCCGCAATTCTTCAAAGCCATAGTTGAGGACGGCTTGCACTGCTTCGGTCATATATCCTTTGCCCCAATAAGTCTCGCCGAGCCAGTAACCCAACATTCTCACTTGTGGATTTTCCCGTTTGGGGTCGGGAATAATACCAACGGAACCGATCAGTTGTTTCGTGTCTTTTAGCATCACCGCCCATATACCCTCCTGATTGATAAATGTGGAATGAAGGATCTGGCGGGATTCATCCAATGTACGGTGAGGCGGCCATCCGGCGTTGTTCCCCAGATTCGGGTTCTGGCAACAAGCGAAAAACGCTTCTGCATCTCTCTCTTCGAAGGGGCGGAGAAATAAACGTTCTGTATGGAGCGTTACGGGGGGAATACTTTCAATTTCAGTTTTCGGCTCAATTTCAGTCTCCTCTCCAACTTTAGTTTCCGGTTCGATTGCTGTTTTCCGGTATACACATTCGATCCGGTTTCCATCAGGATCGAGGACTACACTTTCAAAGTATCCGTCTCCCGAAGTACGCGGTTCGCCGGCGATGGTATATCCTTCCGAACGCATTTGTTCGGTGAAGCGTAATACTTCTTCCCGGCTGGGGAAGGTGAAAGCGAAATGTGTCAGTCCAACCCTGTTTTCTTCAATGGGAGTGTTCTGTACATCTGTACGACTCATCAGTTCCAAGTCTGTTCCCTCTCCAAAGGAGATAAAATAGGACTCGAATCCTTTCTTGGGATTGATATATTTTTCGTTGCTTTTTCCTCCGAAGAAGCGGACATAGAACTCTTTTAATTCTTCCAGACGAAAAGTCCAGATAGCGATATGATGTAGTTTCATATAAATGATTTTTCTAATTTCTATTACTTTGTTTCAATCTTCATTCGTACCGAACGTACTTTGTCTCCATTTTAATGCTGCATTACATATTCGTAAACGATACGGGAAATATCTGCGATAATTTTACTGTTCACCTGATTGTTTTCTTCAGAATCCTTCACGAAGACAGCTATGCTGTAACTACGTCCACCGGGCAAAAGAACGAAACCGATGTCATTACAGCCGATTTGTTGTCCTTTCGCATTAAGATCTCCCGTTCCGGTTTTATGGCCTACGGTTACTTTTTTGTCGAGCAACGGAGCGACCAGACGGTCTTGTCCGGTTTGACATTCCACCATTGTTTGAAATATGAAGTCTTTGTACACTTTGGGAAACAATGGTTTCTTACGGAATATCTCCACTAATTCGGCTGCTGCTAACGGAGTAGTCCAGTTTTCATAACATAGGTTCAAGTCTTCGTGCATGGCAGTTTCCGTTCCGATAATGACACATTCCCGGATTCCTAGTGAATGGATATACTTGTTTACGGCATCCGGACCTCCTTGATAATCAAAAAGAATATCGCAGGCATTGTTGTCGCTCTGTTGAAGTGTATATTTTAGCAGGTCGGCAATACTCATTTCAATTCCTCCCTGCGGATATTTATCCCGTAGCGGACTGTAAGTATCCGGCTTTAAATCCGATTTTTTAATGGGTAACCGGGTTTCCAGCGATCGCTTCTGTTTTCCCATATAATCTGCCAATGCTAATGCCTGATGAAACTTGAATACGCTCATCAGTGGATAGTGAATATCATTATTGACAGTTATCGTATCTTTCCCATCAATGATGACGGCTATTCCTATTTCGGCTTTCTTTCCCTTGATGGCTTCTTTCAACTGTGTCTCCAGTTGAGTTTGTCGGGCAAACAGGAGGGTGGGGACTAAACAAAGAAATAGGATGAATGAACGCATAATCAATTTCTCTTTTAACGGGTTACTAATTCTCTATTGAAATCATATTCTCTATTGAAGTCACAAAGGTATAAATAGTAATTGCCTTTGCAAATTCTCATTCAAAAATAGTGATGTCGGATAAGAAATTCCTACTTTTGTGAATTAATCAATAAGTGAATAGATGTTATGTTAAAATGTCAGTCGGAATTGTTTCAGCCGTCGTTGAAATTGGTGGATGGCTTAAAGATGAGCACAAAAGAGGAATTAAAGCGGATGGCGAAGATCTTGCTTTTGCCTGTTCCTACCAAGTTGCGTAAAGATGAGTATGTAACTTATTTTGCAGAAGCTGTTTTAACCTGTCCTGAAATGTGGCTTTCCCGGTTGACGCATTATGAACTGGTGTTACTTGATAAGTTGGTGAAAGCGGGATCCGGTAGTTATGTAGAATGTAAGAATTCATTTTTAGAGACTACTCTGGAAACTCTTTCTTTCATAGCAACGGACTGTAATCACATGGATGAGAGTAAAGTCCGTTATATGATCTGTGATGAGTTGCGTGAGGCAGTAGCTCCTTATCTTAGTAAATTGTTGACTTCCAAAAAGCAATCTGTTCGTTTTATGATAGAACAGTATGCCTGTGGAATCGTAAATTTATATGGTTTTCTCTCTTATTCGGACTTATTGTATATACTGGTGGGCTATTTGCAGCATTCAGCGATAAGAGAAGAAATAGCTGACAGTTTGGCTAATTCGGCATTGATACAGCGACTAACTTTTGAAGTGGAAGATGGTTATAATACAGACCTTTACATAGAGTCTCCTTTTTTGGATGATTTTGAGTCTTTGGAGGAACAATTGTATCTGCGCCGTGATATACCGGACAGGAAGAAGTTCTCTAAAGAGGAAGCCTTTTCAGCGGGAACGATGCCATTGAGCATCATTCCCAATCCGTGTTTGGATGAATTGAAGGAATATATGATGAAGAAACTGCGGTATACGGAAGAAAAGGCGGATAGCAGTTTGTCATATCTGTGGTATATTGCCCAAACTGTAGAGAATCCAATGTCTATTATCAATTCTATGATTAACCGTCAGCTTTCTTCCATGCAAGAACTGCAAGAGGCCATTGAAATATTTATGGATTATTTGAATCATTCTCCCCGTTGGTTATTGAAAGGTTATTCTTCAGAGGAGGCATTCGTTTTATTTGAAAAAGAAAAATTGAAAAATAATCCTCCCCGTATTGTCGCAGGTCCGAATATGAAGGCTGCCGGTATGGAAGTTACTCCTGAAATGCAGGCGATGGTGGACAATATGTTTCGTACTGTACCTACTGGTCACACAGTCGGAAGAAATGATCCTTGTCCCTGTGGAAGTGGGAAGAAGTATAAAAAGTGTTGTGGAAGAAATAATTAAGAGGAAGAAAATTAGGACAAATATGTAACATAAATACAGAAGAGGGTATGAACAAAAAGATTATATAAAAGAGTAAAGTATTCATTATGATTGCATTAGATAATTTTGAGAGCTGTGTGCCATATAGAATATTAGTGCGCGGAGAAGAGTATTATGAAACAGGGGCTGTTTCTGAATTGGAAGAAGATTCGCCCGGTGAATGGACTGCGACAGTAGAGGGTACGGAGAATTATAGCGTAGAGATATCTATGGACGGAAAGGAAATAGAGTCTTGGTACTGTGACTGTCCGTATGATGGGGAGATTTGTAAACATGTCGTAGCCACCTTACTGGCAATTCGTGATAATGAGAAAAAGGTGAATCGCAGTGCCTTTTCCAAGATGAAAGTAGAGGTAGAGGAAGCCGTCGTTATAGATGAAACTGTGGACATACAACAATTGCTGTCATTCGTTAACCCACAAGAACTTTCACAATTTATATATGAATATGCCTCTATGCATCCGGAGTTTAAAACAGCCCTTTTGACTCGTTTTATGGCTAAAGAGTTGTCCGCAACATCAAAAGAAAAGGATTACAGAGCAGAGATTCAGAAAGTGTTTAATGACTCTTATTATAACAAAAAGTCTCGTTATCATAATCGTTATGATGATTTTGACTGTGATTGGGAAACAGTTTTCAATCGGATGGACACTTTTTTGGAGAAAGCAGACTTCTTTTTGAATGTGGGAAACATAGATACTGCTATTGATATAGCTCTTCAAACTCTTCGTTCAATCGGTGAGAATTATGAGGATGAGCTTTTGTATAATGATGATCTCTATCCTTCTGATTATTGTGAGCAGGCAGGAGATTTGCTGATAAAAGTAATTGAGCACCCTAAGACCACCCAAAAGCAAAAGACAGCGATTCTTCAGGAATTAGGTCAGCTGGCTAAACTATCTACTTATCGTGATTATGACCTTTATGATATAGACGAATTGCTGATGCAAATAAATCTTTCCATTCAACCGGCAGAAAAAGCGTTGGAATTGATTGA
Source organism: Bacteroides sp. BFG-606 (assembly GCF_024788145.1). Lineage (NCBI taxonomy): Bacteria > Pseudomonadati > Bacteroidota > Bacteroidia > Bacteroidales > Bacteroidaceae > Bacteroides > Bacteroides sp. BFG-606. The sequence goes on from NZ_JANUIL010000001.1 coordinate 3,217,250, forward strand.
CAAACTCTTGGAAGAAAGAAAAGATACTTACGACTTATATCAAATCGTTCTTCGGAAAGTCAATCTGTTAACCGAACTGCATGAAGAGCAAAAAGCAGCTGATACGATTCGTCAATACCTTTATTTAACTGAAATTCGAGAAATGGAGGTGGATAAATTGATTGCCCGTTGTCAATATGATGAAGCTATCCGTTTGCTGAATGAAGGAATAGAGATTGCAGAAAAAGAAGAACATATCGGAACCATAGAGGAATGGTTGAAAACTAAATTGAGGATTTACGAGATGACTCATCAAACTGCTGAAGTCATTAATACATGTCGTTTATTGTTTGTGTCGGGTAGAGATCAGTTAGAATATTATAGTAAACTTAAAACTCTTGTTCCGAAAGAAGTATGGAAGAGTTTTCTGGATACGATGATGAAAGAAACTCAATTTAGTGAATATTTTTCTTTTGGTGGAAATGATGAGGCTGAAATTTATGTGAAAGAAAGAGATTATGAGCGTTTGTTCAAACTGTTGTCATCAATCAGGTATAATCAGTTGGAAGCACTGATGAAATATTCTTATCATCTGAAAGATACTCATTCGGAGCAATTGATTGCTATATATACCTCTTTGTTGAATGATTACGCGGAACAGAATGTGGGACGGACTCATTATGAATTGATAGCACAGGCGTTGTTGTGTGCAAAGAAACTTAATGGGGGACAGGAAGCTGTGAAAAAGTTAGTTGCAGAGTTCCGGATAAAATATAAACGTCGTCCGGCAATGATGGAAATATTAAGGAGATTCTAAAAATACTTTATTATAAGTTTTTCTGTATCTCTGTTGTTTGGAGATAGCAAAGTTCGTACCTTTGTAAGGTTATCAAATAAGCTTGATTATGAAAAAGTCTATAAAACGTTTACCCAAACGTACGCAGGAAGAATTGACAGTCTTGCTGGATTTAGTGTGTAAAAGCATCGGGAATTGTCAGATGGTTATCCTGTTCGGAAGTTATGCAAGGGGAAACTATGTTTTATGGGACACTAATATAGAATTTGGTGTTCATACTTCCTATCAAAGCGATTATGATATTCTTCTTGTTGTGACCGGGCAGACTAAATATGTGGAAAGAAAATTGAACCGTATTACGAATAAATATCATGACTTGTTTGCAGACCGTCGTCATGCTTTTCCACAATTTGTTGTAGAACATATTAATACAGTAAACCGTAATCTGGAAATCAGCCAATATTTCTTTACAGATATAGTAAAGGAAGGAATTATGCTTTACAATAGTGGTAAATGTGAATTGGCAAAACCGCGAAAGTTGAGTTTTAGAGAGATTCGGGATATTGCGCAGAGTGAATTTGATAGGTTGTATCCTTATGCGTGTGACTTTTTGGGTGTTGTGAAGGAATATTTCATGCCTAAAGAACAATATAACTTATCAGCTTTCATGCTTCATCAGACTTGTGAAAAATTATACTATACTATCCTGATGGTTTTTACGAATTATCTTCCAAAAACTCATAAAATTAAAGAGCTTAGTGGGATGGTAAAACGTTTCTCACAGGAATTGACCACAGTCTTTCCTCAAAATACGGATGAAGAGAAAGAATGTTTTGATTTATTATGCCGTTCGTATATCGAGGCTCGTTATAACAAAGATTTCAGTATCTCACAAGAACAACTGGAATACCTTATTTCCCGCGTAGATATTCTGAAAAATATTACTGAACGCTTGTGCAAAGAGAAAATCGCGGAATATGATACGATGATGCAATAATTAGCATATTTTATGGGAATGTTCCTAAAAATATTAAGGTAACTCGGCCGATGCACGCTGTGATGCAAGCTGTGAACTTTGCGCCATTTGTCGTATTATTTAATTGGTAGTCCAACAAAGACTACACTTTTTCTACCGAACTTTTAGTATAAAATCACATTTTTCCTACCGAATATTTAATATTATGATATAATGGCGGAATAATTGTTCCTAGTGAAATAAGGAGGTGTCGCATTTATAACTTGAACTTAGTCATTCGCTCTCTATGAAATGAAAAACAAAATATATCTGTCATCTGTCACAGGTTATAATCTAACTTACAGATTATAAGTACTTAATGATGTGACAGCACAAGGTGACAGCAGTGTGATAGCAATAATGCTGTCACCTAAAAAACAAAGACAAAATAAAGCCTTTGTTTAAAAATGAATAGTATCAGCCATAAATGAATAAGTCGTTCAATTTGTTATCCCCGTGCTTATGAGTTGTGCCCTGCCTTTAAACTAACAGTTTCAAGGCGTGAAACTGTTGGTTCTGCGGTTTGAAACGATATAGGGCTCCGTGTGTCCGTAGGACATTTGGAGCCTTTGTTGTACGCTCTCCTTATTATGGGTATTCATCTCTCTTTTCTCTTTTTCGTATAATCTAATATTTTTGTTCGTTCTTTGTTTTTCAGTGTTTTTTGTTCATCTTCCTTGCTTCCTAGCTTCCTCCAGTCTTGTTCTTCCTTCTTTTGCCGTTTTTTCTTTCGTTTCCGTTCACTATAAGCACTAGTAATCTTCCCCCGCCACCCATTAGATTTCAGAGGTATCCTTTAAATGCTTAAAATACAGATTCTTGAAGTTTTGCTTCGAACCTGTTTGGTGGTGCTCTTGTACGGGCAAATATCTCTACGGTCACCATCTGTGCCTTTCCACAATGCTTGCACAGATTATATTCTTCCCAATTCTGCTTGCACACCTCCGTCCATATCTTCTTTCCCCTCTTCATTGGAGAAGGCGTGACATCCATCTGTATCTGTATGTTTCTTAGTTTCTCCCTGTTACAGCCAGCCAGAAACCCATAATGGCGTATACGTACAAATCCATGCGGAAGGATATGCAGACTGTATTGATGCAGAAACTCTTCTCCTGTGAGCTCACGCTCTTTGTGCTTGCCTGCCGCCCGGTAATCTTTGTAATCAAAGGTCACAGTCCTGTCCGTTACATTCTTAATCCGGTTGTTACTGATAGCTACCCGGTGTGAGTACCTCCCCAAGTATTCCAACACTTTGCCCGCTCCACAAAAAGGCGATTTACTGTAAACGATCCATTCCGTACGGAATAGCTTCTTTCTGATCTGTGGCGTGACATCCGCCTGTCTGGTGAGTGCCGCCATAAATTTAGCTCTGAACACCTTGCTCATAGCTTTGACCGGAAACAGGAACGGGCTCTCTTTACCGGATGAGGAAAGTTTCTTCCACATACCGTTATTGTCCAGTCCCCCACAGGGAACAATGCAATGCAAATGGGGGTGATAATGCAAATTACTTCCCCAGGTATGCAGTACGGATATCATTCCCCCCTGTACCCCTTTGTTGCGGGCAAAGGTGCTCAAAGTATCCCAAGCGGCACTGAACAGAGAGTTGTAGACAGTTCTCATGTTGCCCAATGATACCGGATCCAATGCATCGGGCAGAGTGAAAACCACATGAAAGTATTTTACCGGAAGCAGGTCTTCCTTGCGGGCTTGTATCCACAACTCACGTTCCACTCCCTGACATTTGGGACAATGCCGGTTGCGGCAGCTGTTGTAGCTGACACGTATGGCGCCACATTCAGGGCAGGCATCCACATGACCTCCCAGTTCAGCGGTACGGCATTGTTCCAGATGGCCAAAAACTTTGCGAACTTGTGGGCAGGGGGCATATTTCTCATAAAACAGAGCTTTAAAGCGGGAGATTATCTGCGCAACTTCAAACTTCGTTCTCATCCTTGTGGGGCTGATTCGCTCCAGCTATTACCCTGTCAAGTGGACTAAAGGACTTTCCACCTTGCTCAAGCCGGCTTATATGAAGATAAGTCATGGTTGTAGTAATGTTCGTATGCCCCAAAAGATCCCGGATGCGTAGGAGGTTTTCACCAAACTCCAACAAATGAGTGGCGTAACTGTGACGCAGGGTATGCAAAGTACAGGGTTTACGGATACCGGCAAGCAATACGGCTTCACGAAACAAAGTGCGGATGACTTCCTCGCTAATTGGATGCCCCGGTGTGCTGTTAAAGAGATAGAACTTGGGCTGATATCTGGAAAAGTATCGGCGCAAATCCAACAGGGTTTGCGCCGATAAAGGAACATACCGGTCCTTTTTTCCTTTGCCCTGATAAATCAACACTTGCATGCGACGGCTGTCAATATGGGAGATTTGCATATGACGAAGTTCGCTTACCCGAAGACCGCACGAGTAAATAAGAGAAAAAATAGCTCGCGAACGAAGCCCCTCACAACTAGAGAGAAACAGAAGAATCTCCTCGCACGAAAAAACGAAAGGGAGCTTCTTGGATTTGCGGATACGCGGAAGAGAAAAATGCCAGACGGAAAGAGACATCATCTTGCGGTAGCAACGAAGGCTATAAATGGTGTGCTTGAACTTACTGATTTTACAGGAATTGCCAGAAGAAAGACAACTCAAGTAATCACGAACCTCCTCCTGACTCAAGTCTTCAGGAACTTTCTTGAAATGGAAACAAAGCGTGGCTAACTGGTGACAGTAACCGGTAATGGTACCCGAAGAATACTGTTGAACATGAAGTTCTTTACTAAACTTTTCGTACTTTTGCCTAAACTCTGGAATAGAGTCACAGGCACGCTCAATTATACTTGCCATAATGAAAATGTTTTTTTGTTGGAAAATTGATTGTTACTCCAAAGTACAACAAAAAAACGATCCCGCATGCAGAAAGCGAAACTTTAGCTATTACGTATGCGGGATTTAGTACAACTTTAGTTTCATAGGCTTGAAACTCTAGTTCCAATTACTTGAAACCATTGGTTTCTTACCGATGAAACTAGAGTTTCTCCTAGCTGAAACTTTAGTTTCAAGCAGAGAAAACTAACTTGAACCGTAATTGGGTGATAACGATCCCGTTTCTTTTGGCTAAATAGGCATTTGATATATCAAAAATTTTCTATATTAAAATCTTGTATTTCTTGTCGGTCCCGAATAATATGAGTAATTTAGCAGTCTCAACGATCACAAAGGCGCTGACAAAACAATTTATTATCAAATTAATGAAAATTACTCAATTTCGTAAGAACGAAGATACGATAGCGCTTAGCGTAATGGATCTTGATATACTGGTAAATAAGATAAAGACAGAAATAAAATCCCGTCCTGTTTCTACATTCAGAGAGCATTTGCGATATACCCTTCCCGATGAACGGTGTATGTTTGCCAATAAACTTCCTCAAATAATTCCTGCTGCCGAATTCCGAAAAGTAAACGGTCAGAAACAGATGAAAAACTACAACGGTATTGTAGAACTGACCATCGGTCCCTTGTCCAATAAGTCGGAAATCGCTTTAGTGAAACAAAAAGCCTGTGAGCAACCACAAACCCGTTGTGTTTTTATGGGTTCAAGTGGCAAAACAGTGAAAATATGGACTACCTTTACCCGACCGGACAACTCGCTTCCCAATACACAGGAAGAAGCGGAATTATTCCACGCCCATGCTTATCGATTGGCTGTGAAATGTTATCAGCCCCAGATTCCATTCGATATACTTCCCAAAGAGCCGACTTTGGAACAATATTCACGCTTATCCCACGACCCGGATATCATATATCGTCCGGATTCAGTCCAATTTTATCTCTCTCAACCATCATCAATGCCCGAAGAAACCACTTTCCGTGAAGCGGTTCAGGCGGAGAAATCTCCATTGACCCGTGCCGTACCGGGATATGATGCGGAAAATGCCTTCCTGATGCTTTTTGAAGCCGCTTTTCGGAAAGCTTATGCCGATCTCCGGGAAGCGGGGCTCGAATTGAGCGAAAACACATGGCATCCTTTAGTTGTCCAACTGGCTAAAAACTGTTTTGCTTCGGGACTTCCACAAGAAGAAGTTGTGAAACGTACTGTTTTCCACTTCTATATGTATAAACAGGAAGAGCTTATCCGGCAAATGATTGGCAATATATATACCGAGTGCAAAGGCTTCGGTAAGAATATCAGCCTGACTAAAGAGCAGCAACTCGCCTTGCAAACCGAAGAATTCATGAAACGCCGCTATGAATTCCGCCATAACACTCAAATCGGCGAGGTGGAATATCGTGAAAGGCTTTCTTTTCGTTTCCGCTTCAATCCTCTTGACAAACGTGCGTTGAACAGCATTGCCTTAGATGCGCAAATGGAAGGCATCCCGTTGTGGGACAGGGATATTAGTCGTTATATTTACTCCAATCGCGTACCTGTATTCAACCCGTTGGAAGATTTTCTCTACCGGCTTCCTGCGTGGGACGGCAAAGACCGTATCCGTGCATTGGCAGCCACCGTCCCTTGTAAGAATCCGTATTGGATGGATTTGTTCCACCGTTGGTTTCTCAATATGGTTTCTCATTGGAAAGGAAGTAATAAAAAGTATGCAAACAGTGTTTCTCCCTTACTTGTCGGACCGCAAGGGACACGTAAATCCACCTTTTGCCGGAGCATAATGCCCCCTACCGAGCGTTCCTACTATACCGACAGTATTGATTTTTCTCGAAAGAAAGATGCCGAACTTTACCTCAATCGTTTTGCGCTTATCAATATCGATGAATTTGACCAGGTGAGTTCGACACAACAAGGCTTTCTGAAACATATTCTGCAAAAGCCTGTACTGAATGTGAAGAAACCTCATGGCAGTGCCGTGCTTGAAATGCGTCGTTACGCCTCATTCATAGCTACGAGTAACCAAAAAGACTTGTTGACCGACCCTTCCGGCAGTCGTCGTTTTATTTGTATCGAAGTGACCGGAGTGATTGACACCAACCGTCCGATAGACTATGAGCAGCTTTACGCACAAGCTATGTATGAGCTGGAACATGGCGAACGTTACTGGTTCGATCAAGAGGAAGAAAAGATCATGGTGGAAAACAACCGTGAATTTGAACAGGTTCCGCCAGAAGAGCAACTTTTCTTTCGTTATTTTCGTGCCGCGCAGCCTGAAGAAGGGGAGTGGCTGTCTCCAGTAGAGATTATGGAAGATATTCAAAAAGGCAGTTCAATCCCGATGTCTGTCAAGAGGGTTAATTCCTTCGGAAGAATACTGAAAAAGCAAGAAATCCCTTCCAAACATACGCGTAGCGGTACTCTTTATCATGTCGTAAGACTAATAACCAGGTGACGGCAAAAATGCCATCACCCTGCTGTCACCTCTTGCTGTCACGGACTTATCGGTTCATTACTAAACTATTAACCCCTAATCTGTGACAGATGACAGCAACTTACCAAATATATTCTTCTGTGTAGCGTTGGTAAGTTGGTTCTTCTTTTATCCCTTTATTACGGAATAGTTGTTTTATATAGGCTTGGTCTTTAGGCATAAGCCCCCGTTCTCCACGATAGAACCGATAATATCCCGTTTTACCGTAGTGTCCCACTAATTGTATTCTGATACTGACTGCATCCTCATAAGGAATTCTGTTAAGCAACTGTTTAAGTCCCCATGCCACATGGACTTTTACAGTAGTTTTAAAACATTCGCACTGATTCCCATCTGCAGGATAACGTACCGGATTAACGATGGAGATATAAAGGTTATCTGCTGTATCAAGTTGTGTAGCTATATGGCGCAGGCACTTTGAGGCTTGTGGACATTGATCGTTGAAGCAACGGGCAAAATTGTAAGGGACAGACAGACTGTCGGGTTCTTCTTTCATCTTGTAGGGTTTATTTTATTTGTGAAATACTGTTGTAAATAGAGCAAACAGAATTCTCCACAAAAGTAGGACTTTATTTTGGGAATGGGAAGCGTTGGGTAGTGTTTTATTTGTATGTAATGGGGATTTCTTATCAACATTTGATAATTAGGGATACTCAATACATATCCCTAATTATTTGCAACAAGGTTTCTCTTTCTTGTCTAAGGTTTTTTATCTCTATTTTTAGCCAATCAATTTCTTTGTTCTTTGAGGAAATCAATTCATCTACAACTTCCTTAGGGAAATAATTGTTATAAACGAAGTTGAGTGTTTTATAAAGGTCGTCTATTTCTCTTTTTTTAGGCTCTCAAATTGTTCTTTCTGTTTCTCTAACAGTTTCTCAAAGAGTTCAATCGTTTGTTCTATGGGAAAATTATTGAATGTTTGGTTATTACCAATTGCATTTTTTACACCGCAATTCTCGTAAAAATTATTTGTGTTATATAAAACAGTTTCTTCGTTATACTCTTTCAATCCGTCGGTGGTAACTCCTAATGCAGAGGCTATTTTTTCTAATCGTTCATCGTCAATTTTCTCGGTTTGTTCCATTTTTGAAACAGCTTGCTTGGTTATTCCTAACAATTCGCCTAGCTCCGTTTGAGTCATACCGCGAAGTCTGCGTACACGTTCTATCTTTTTCCCTAGGTGAAGGTGATTTGATTTTATATTTTCTATTGTTTCCATTTTCCTATATATTAGATTGTTGGACCTAGCAGTGATTATTTCATATATTTTTTCAGGATCTCAATTTTATCTTGCTCACTTTTCAACAAACGCTCATATAACTCAACTATCTTTTCAAGTGGATTTATTTGTTGAACGATAGCGTATGTAGTAGCACCTTCAGAGATATTTGCATCCTTATAATTATGATGATTAATATTGAAAATCGTCTTTTCAACATCAAAGTCCTTGATGACTTCTTCGGATATCCCCAACACTTCAGCAATTCTTTTTAGAAAGCCTTCTTCTATTTCCTCTTGTTTCTCAATCTTTGAAATGACCTGCTGATTAACACCAAGATCGGCAGCTAGCGCTTCCTGTTTCATGCCTAAATATACACGAATCCTTTGTAAATTGCGTCCAACATGTCTCCGGTTTTCCTTCTCTTTTATTTCAACATCCATATTATTGTTCTTTAAATGAATACGTCTAGGCAAAGATAACAAGAAACAGTTTAATTCAAATGAAAGTATGCTTTATTTTTTAGTGTATGGCTTATTGACACTATCATTTGAGGATTCATACAATATGTTAATCGTGGGTGGTTAATGCGCCTTTGACAGCCTTGTAATTTTCGATTAACTAACTATTTCTTGTATCATTAATTATTATTTAAGCCAAAAGCTAGAGTACCTAACTTTTGCTTATAGCATTTCTCGATATTTATGGCTTCATAACTACTAATGCTAATAGATAATGTTTCAAGGATAGACCAAGAGAAATTATTAGGATAGTTATTGTCTTGATCGTATAATTTTTGTAAGGTTACATTGTTTCCGTGTCCTCCAGTTTTGGCATATTCTTTCCATCTACCCCAAATGCCTTCTTTCCCATATGTTGAACCTATATAATTTTTCCCAGTTTTTCTGTCCGTTATTATATAAATACAGTTTACAGCAGAAAGCATTTTTTTCCATTCAGGATATTCTTTTTCTAATATTATATTTTTTAGTTGTGCGAGGGTTAGAGCTATTTTTTCATATCCGGGGAAAATATGGTCAAATCCTGGAGTAATTTCAATAATCTCTTTGTCATTTTTATCATTAAGCCATTGATGCCAAGATATGGCTGAAGGTCCCCAGTCTATAATGATACGTTCTTTTAGTTCATCAAAGCCTTCTACTTCAGTCATTTTATAGCAATATTTATTAGTGTTGCGTTCGTTGTCAGGGCCTTCAATCTTGTAAATACCGATAAAACGGGCAATAGTGCCGTTTTCTCCAATAAAGGAAACAATATAATCGACATTTTTAAATACATCCCTATGTTGCTCACTTTGATATGCTATAAATTTATCTTTATCATTTCTATACCAGTCATACGGGTTACCTTCTACTTCTACTCCATTTATGAATTGTTTTTGGCGTGCGTCTTTATGCCGTACTAACTTGATTCTTTTATTTGTATCTAACCCTTTAAGTTTTAATAGTTCTCCAATTTTGATGATTGCCATAGTAATTTGTTATTAAAATTAGTAGGTTTTAGGATAGGCTTTCCGGTTTGGATAGCTTGAGTACAAATATATGAAGAAAAAGTTATAAAGGGAAAAAGAAATAGACTTTTCCCCTTTACGTGGATTATTTTAATCCTTTAATCATTCTATCTATACATTTTTTCTTTTGTTCCATATTGGGATGAACGTAAAGATCAAGTGTTGTGCTGATATTAGAATGGCCTAAAATAACACTTACAGTTTTGTAGTCGCAGTTGCTTTCTATGCAACGTGTAGCAAAGCTATGTCTAAGACCATGAAATTTTAGTTCTGGAATATTTAGATCTTTCATTAGTTTCTTGTAATAATTGCGATATGTTCTAGGTTCTGTAGGCTTTTCTTCATTTGTTAGAATGTAATAGTTACCGTTCACTATCTTTTTCAATGGCTTTAAAATTCTGATTAATTCTTTTGTAATTGGGATCTCACGAATGGAATTTTTAGTTTTTGGAGTATTGATAATAAGTTCTGTATGTCTTTTTTCTCCATCAATGATATAGATGCGTTCAATTGTTCTTTTAATAGAAATTATTCCTAATTCTATGTTTATGTCATCCCACGTTAAAGCACATACTTCTCCTATTCGTAGTCCGGTGCTAAGGCAAATATAAATTCCTAAATTCTTGAATGTGAAATGCTCTTGGATAAAACTCATGATCCTTTTTTGATGTGAGATACTAAGAACTTCTAAATGTTGTTTCTCATCTTCTGTTGGAAATCTGATTTCCCATTCTTTGTAATCTAAGAATCCATGTTTTACTCCGAATTTTAATATCATTTTCAATACAATTAAAATATCCTTAATGGATTTTTTACTTAACCCATTATTAATCTTCTGAAGAGCGAATTCCTGTACCTTATTTTCTTCTAACTCATACATTTCTCCAAATGTAGGATAAATGTGATTTTCAAGAATTAGCACATACGCAGCAAATGTCGATTGTTTTACATATTGCTTTTTGTCCTCTTTCCAAAGTACGGAAATTTCTTTGATAGTTTTTTTTTTGAATCATACTTTTATATTTTTAGTTATACAAAACAGGGTAAAGCTACGCGAATTGAGGATATAATTGTTATAATGTTCCTCATTTGAGATTCCCGGAGTTTGAGGGGGAATGGCGCAGCCATCTTCTTACAGAATTTATGAGTTTCAAAAATGGAATGAACCCTGATGCTAAAAGATTTGGCAACGGGATAAAGTTCATTTCAGTGATGGATATTCTTAATAATCAATTTATCTATTATGATAATATCCGAGTTTCAGTAGAAGTTATTGATGGTGATTTAGAAACTTATGGTGTGAACTATGGTGATATTTTGTTTCAACGTAGCTCTGAAACATTAGAAGATGTAGGTCAAGCAAATGTTTATTTAGATAGCAAGCCTGCAGTGTTTGGTGGTTTTGTAATTAGAGGAAAAAGCAAAGGGAACTATAATCCCTTGTTTTTCCGTTATCTTCTCGCTTCTCCAACAGCAAGGAAACGAATTATTATAAAAGGAGCTGGAGCACAACATTTTAATATTGGGCAAGATGGATTAAGCAAGGTTCGTATTGATATTCCTCGTAAACAAGAGCAGGAGAAGATTGCTAAACTATTATCACTTCTTGATGACCGCATTGCTACCCAAAACAAAATCATTGAGAAACTGCAATCCTTAATTAAAGGGCTTATAGATGATATAATAACTTCGCAGTGTGCGCGATTTGTAGCATTTGAAACACTATATAGTAAGGCAGGTGAAGGTGGTACACCTACCACATCAAATATCGAATTTTATAAAAATGGCAATATACCTTTTATAAAAATAGACGATTTGAGTAATAAATATTTAGTGACTAACAAAGATTATATTACAGAGTTAGGACTCAAAAAATCTTCAGCATGGCTAATCCCGGCAAACTCCATTATATATTCTAATGGAGCAACAATTGGAGCTATTTCTATAAACAAATATCAAATCTGTACCAAGCAAGGAATTTTAGGAATTGTCCCTAATTCTAACATTGATGTTGAGTATCTTTATTACTTTATGCGTTCCTCCTATTTTCAAAAAGAAGTTGAACGAGTTGTAACAGAAGGTACTATGAAAACAGCCTATCTAAAGGATATAAATCACATAAAATGCCCAATACCAGATTTAGATAGGCAAAAAGAAATTAGTCTTCTTCTTTCAGTGTTATCGCTTAAAGAGGATGTTGAAAGGCAACTATTACAGAAATATCAGATACATAAACAATATCTATTGAGCCAGATGTTCATATAAACATCTGCCCCAACAAATACTGTTTCTGCTGATTGAATGATGCAAGAAGTTCTTGCTCAACAAAAAGTTTGCTCTCCAATTTGTCAAGCACGTTTGCGACACGCTTTTGTTCAGCAAGTGGAGGACAATATATTTTCGCTTTACCATAATCTTTGAAGTAGATATGTGGTATCGCCATACCAGTTTTGTACGGTTGAAAGTTGAACACTGACAGCGCAAAGTACAGATACCGCAAATCATTGTTGCCTATGACAGTAAGATAGTTGAGTGTGCCAATTACCGAAAATTTGCCCTGTGAATAGGAAACTGTACCAACACCCGAACCATCCTTGATTACCAGTATCGCATCACCGTTCATTTGTGGCACATCTTTATAACCAACCAATCCATTCGCACCAAACACCTTGCATAATCCATTGGGTAAAACCTCACTTTCTTGAAGTGTGGAGCTATGACACTCTAAACATTGGGAAATTGTAGTATTAGGCTTTCCTTTAGTCGTTAGTGTAACTGCAAGCCCTTTAATTAAGGATTTGGTTTCTCTTTTGTCCGTAAGCATCCGATAAAGTACCCGTTTTCTCTGTCATATTTTCATAGCACCTTTGCCTGTGCAATATTGCATGAACTTCTAACATATTTTCATTATGACAAAAGAACAATTTACCTCTTTACAGGAACTGCATCGTTTAAGCGGTCTGAGTCTTCTGAAATTTCTGCAACGTGAACATGTCAGTTACTCCACGTACAATTATTGGAAACGTAAATCTTCCAGTGTTCCTGATCACGAGACATCTGCTCCCCAATCAGTCTTAGCCCCCATCAGCCTGACGTCCCCCTGTATTGCTTCCTCCTCTTCTGTTTCCGGAATGACCCTGTTGTTTCCTAATGGCGTCCGTGCCCATTTGGGTGCCGGTATGGAAGAGGCCGCTTCCCGTTTGATTAACCAATACGCCTGTTGCCATGTTCTGCCTGAATGATACGATGCGGTATTTTCTCTGCCCCGGCAGGACTGATATGCGCAAGGGTATCAGTTCTCTCTGCGGTGTGGTACACGAGCGTATGGGCTGCAGTGTCAGGAACGGTGATGTATTCATCTTCATTGGCAGCAGCCGTAAATTGATGAAGCTTCTCCATGCCGAGGATGGCGGTCTGGTGATGTATGTCAAGCGCCTTGAAGCCGGTCATTTCAAGATTCCCGAATATGACGAGAAATCGTGCAGCTATCCGATGGAATGGCGCGATCTTGTCATTATGGTGGAAGGAATCCGTGAATCTCCCGGGCAGCGTTTGAGACGTCTGAGGGCGGAACGAAATGTATATACTGTATAAAAATAGATGTCGTATTCCTTGTCTGTCCGGGATATATTTTGTACATTTATAGTGTAATTAAAAGAAACGGATTATGACTCAGGAAGAGATGCTTTCACAGATGAACTCAATGCTGCAGTCCCTGCAGCAGGTGAACGCATCCCAGGCTGAGACCATTATCAGGCTTACCCGGCAGAATGAATCCTTACAGAACCGTCTCAATGAGCTGACGGCTCAAGTCGCATGGCTGAACCGCCAGCTTTTCGGTCACAAGTCAGAGAAACTCCCGTCTCTTGATTCCAACCAGCCTGACCTGTTCGGTGACTTTCTTCCTGATAACGCGGCTGAACTGGAAAAAGCGCGTGAAGTAGCGGTGCAGACAATCACAAAAGAAACGGTGGAGAGCAAGAAACGGGAACGGAATAACCGCAGGATAATGGAAGGTCTTCCCGTACTTGAAAGGGTAATCATCGAGCCGGAAGACATTGACCTGGAACTGTACAGGAAGATTGGTGAGGAAGTGACCCGTGTGGTGGAACATAAGCCCGGACAACTTTATATAAAGGAGATTGTACGGCCCAAATATGCCCTTAAAGACAACACTTCACTTCCACCGGTCGGCAGAAAAGGAGTGGAGATAGCCGCCATGCCGCTGTTGCCTATATACAAAGGAATAGCGGGACCTACACTTTTGGCGGAGATACTCCTGCAGAAATATGAGTATCATCTTCCCTTCTACCGCCAGGTGAAACAGTTGCATCACCTGGGCTTCAAAGCTAGTGAAAGTACCATAGACGGATGGTTCAAGCCTGCGGTTGAACTTCTCAAGCCACTTTACGAGGTACTCAGGCAGGAAATCATGAAATCCGACTACATACAGGGGGATGAAACGACCGTACCTGTACTGGACAAGGCAGGACATCAGACCAACAAGGAATACTTGTGGATGGTCAGGGCGGTAGTCGAACGACTGGTGCTTTTCCATTATGACAAAGGATCACGGTCAGGTACGGTGATAGGGCAACTGGCTAAAGACTTCAAGGGTTATTTCCAATGTGACGGCTTTGAGGGTTACGAATCGGCTTTCAAGGTCAACCCGAATGTGCGCCTTGTTAACTGCATGGCTCATATACGCAGGTATTTTGAGCAGGCACTTGCTGAAAACAGGCAGATGGCGGAACATGCCTTAAAAGAAATACAGCTTCTATATCGCATAGAACATGACTGTGACCAGAAGCAGCTTACAGAAAATGAACGAATGGGAAAACGTCAGGAACTTGCCGGACCTATTATGGATGCCTTGAAGCTATGGATGGAAACAGAAGGGATAAAATACAGCCCAAACAGCCTGACCGGAAAGGCGATAACCTATGCCTATACCCGCTGGGAGAATATGATGAGGTATCTGCAGGATGGACGTATCCATATTGATAACAATCTGGCGGAAAATGCCATCCGACCAATCACATTGGGTAGAAAGAACTACTTGTTCTGTGGAGACCATCAGGCGGCCGTCAGCATGAGTGTCGTCTGTTCGTTACTGGCTACGTGCAAAGCGCATAAAGTAAATCCGCGCACTTATCTGAATGACGTTATAGCAAGAATACCATATATGCAGAAGGCAAATTATGAGGAACTGTTACAAATGTTGCCACACAAATGGAAGGAAAAGAATAAAGAATGATGGAGATACAACGATAGATGGCTGCTTACCAGGAAAGGAGATACAGCCATTTTTTTATAGTGTACTTTATCGGATGCTTACTTTTGTCCGCAATTAGTTTGAAAATGCTTCACTCTTGTAGTTGGGAACAATTCAAAATCAAAGATATAGCAACTATAGGACGCGGCAGAGTTATTAGTTCCGTAGAAATTAGCCAGCAAGTGAATCCCACATATCCAGTATATTCCTCTCAAACATCAAACGAGGGTATCATGGGGTACCTTGACGATTATATGTTTGAGGGTGAATACGTCAGTTGGACAACAGACGGTGCAAATGCAGGAACTGTATTTTATCGTAATGGAAAGTTTAATTGCACCAATGTCTGTGGTTTGTTAAAACTTAGGAAAGGTTTTGATGCTCATTTTGTTTCATTGGTTTTGGCTGAAGCAACCAAGAAATATGTCTCGATAAATTTAGCTAATCCCAAACTTATGAACAACACAATGGGAAATATTCAAATACGCCTACCAAATTTAGAAGAGCAAAAAAGAATATCCATTGTTTTCAGAAAGTTACAAGAACTATTAGCTATGCATAATAGCTTGCTCAATGTCTATTCGATGCAGAAACAGTATTTACTCTCGCAAATGTTTATATAAACATCTGCGAGAGCAGATAGCTTCGTTGCTTTAATAGATTGTCCGCTATTTTTATCTCATTAAGTAGCTTACATTCAATGCTCTTTATGATGGATAAAATATGCCGTTGCACTTCTAAAGAAGGAATGCAAACTTTCATATTAAGCCATTCGTCAACATTGATAGAACGACCATCTCTTATGCCATAAGTCACCAATCTAAGAGAGTTAATGAACGAAGTTGATGTGAAATAAGGTGCCAAATATCCATAGCTTAATCTATCGTTAGGGCGCAAAATGATATAAGCAGGACTACATACCCCAACCATTTGAGAAAAAGCCATACCACCTTGAAATGAGCGAAGATGCACTATATAATCACCTTCTCGAACTATTTTATAGCCAGTGATTGCGTTTTTTTCGTACTTGATGTCAATATTCAAATCGTTACGTTCAATCATACCAAATTCTTGACTTGCGGACAAGATATTTGAGTATTCCATCATCTTATTTTTTTCATTGACAACCGTCAACAAGTCACCATATAAACAGGGCTGACCATCTATGTTTTCATAGAGTCTATCTATAATTGCGGACTTTAGTTTCTTCAAGTCCTCAATGATTTTGTTTTGGGTAGCAATGCGCTCATCTATGGCTATTAGCAGTTTTGCAATTTTAGTTTGTTCTTTTTTTGAAGGAATTCCAATATACACTTCATCGAAATTACGAACACTTATAGAAAACACCTTTGTTCCTTGAGCAATTCTTCTAATCTGTTTGTGGAATGAATCGGAAGCAAACGCATAACCTTTATAGCCAATAACCGTCTGATTAGAATTATCTCGTCCATGAATAGTGTGTAATCCTGAAACGATTTGTTGACTATCACAATTGATAACCTCAATGGCTTTGGCTACATCATTTGTATCTTCTGAAGCATCAGCAAAAGCCACATCCCCCTCTTTGAATAGTGTATATGATTTCGGCATAGTCTCTTCCTTTATATAAGGAAGAGAAACGGAAGATACATCTACCATTGTAGGTACGCCTTTATGAATTAAGCCATAGTGCAAATTCTTTATTTTACCGTTATTATAGTCTAATTGTTCCCACGAGAGAGAGTTGGCAGAATAAAAATCTAAGAGTTTTGAAACTTTGACTTTCTTCCACTCTCCGCTAAACTCCGGGAATCTCAAATGAGGAACATTGCATTTATCTTTATTGTTATTATTTGCCATAATCATTTTATTTTTCTAGAAAATAACATTGAGGATTTGTTACAAACAAAATATTATAGGATTAAGCCTAGCTCTTTCAAATAAACATCTATCTGTTTATCTAGTTCTGCTCGTTTTGCTTCTAATTCTTTAATTTCAGTCATGACCGCATGGATATCTATTTCTTCTTCCTCTTCAAAAGTATCTACATAGCGAGGTATATTCAAATTATAATCATTCTCTTTAACTTCCTGCAAAGTGGCACAATGGCTATATTTTTCTATTTCTTTTCTTTCACGATATGTATCGATAATTTTTTGAATATGTTCAGGACGTAACTTATTCTGTGTCTTTACTTTTTCAAATTCTTTACTTGCATCTATAAAGAGGATATTATCATCTTCTTTGCGGCATTTTTTTATTACTAAGATACAAGTAGGAATACTGGTCCCATAGAAAATATTGGCAGGTAATCCGATAATGGTATCGATATAATTTTTCTTTTCAATTAAGAATTGACGGATTTTTCCTTCTGCAGCTCCACGAAATAGTACTCCGTGTGGTACTACACAGGCCATTGTTCCCCCATCATTGAGATGGTAAATCATGTGAAGGATAAAAGCATAATCAGCTTTAGATCTTGGAGCTAATACTCCAGCCTTACTAAAACGGTCGTCGTTGTTGAATTTATCTGCTGCAGTCCAGTCTGCGGAAAAAGGAGGATTGGCAACTACGGCATCAAATTGTCTATCTCCAAAGGCATCAGCTTCTAATGTATCTCCATTTTGGATATCAAAGTCTTTATATTTTACACCATGAAGAAGCATATTCATTCTACAAAGATTGAATGTTGTGGGATTCTTTTCTTGTCCAAAAATAGAATCGGCTTTACCACTTTTAGCTGTACGAAGAAGTAGGGAACCGCTACCGCATGTCGGGTCGAATACATCTTTTAATCGTACTTTGCCTGTTATTACAATTTCAGCTAAAATCTGACTAACTTCTTGCGGAGTATAAAACTCTCCCGCTTTCTTTCCTGCTCCGGCAGCGAATTGACTTATCATGTACTCGTAAGCATCCCCTAGAATATCTATATCTCCGGCTTCTTGTAATCCAAAGTCGATACCATTTAGTGCAATCAATACATCACTAATTAACTTATTCTTGTCGTCAGCAGTCTTTCCCAGTTTGGGAGAAGCTAAATCCAGATCAGAAAATAAACCACCAAAATCATCCTCACTATCCTGTCCTATTGTAGAATCTTCTATTTTTTTGAGTGAACGTTCTAAAGACGGCAAGATATTTTCTTTCTTACTGATTAGCTCTATGATGGTGGAGTAAAGATATTCCGGTTCTATAAAATAACCTAGATTTTGAATACATTCTTCTTTTACATCCTGTTTTAATTCCTCATCCTTGCCACTCCATACCTCTTTGAAAGTAATATGATCTTCTTCTAGTATTTCATTGGCATAAAGTTCTATTTTTTCGGATAGATATTTGTAGAAAATAAAGCCTAAAGTGAAATACATAAAATCACTAGCAGACATGTTTCCTCTTAAAGTATTGGCGACAGTCCATAATTGACTGCGCAATTTTTGTTGTAGTTCTTCGCTCATATATTTAATGTAATTTTATTCCCAGTTGAATAATTCTATTATCGAATGTAGTTTGTCCATTATCCTTTTGAGTAGTGTACGGCGTTCTTTTAGTCCGATTCTTTTCTTTTTGACGGCCTCCTGAAGGATTTCGGTTTTTTCTTTCTGTAAAAAATCGTATTCATTTAGAAACTTAATGAGGGCTTCTTCATCAATTCCTTCTTCTTCTGCCAACTCTTGAATAGCTTTATAACGTTGTTGACTAACATAATTCGTTAGTCTACTTTCTAAGTCAATTGAACCATCAGATTTAGATTTGCTAAATCCATCTTTGTCATTATCCACGTTTTGACGAATAAATCCATCTATAAGTTTGGCTTTGTTACGCATAACAGCATCTTTTATCATGGTATCTAAAATCTGCTGACGTCTTTCTTGATAATCATTGCTCGAAGGATCTAAGTCATTGATTAGTGTCAGGATATATGCTACATTTATCACGTCACTATGAAGGAGTTCCAGACAGAAATCAATATCGTCTAGAGTTCTTTCGTCTTTGCCATAAGGAGGCACATCTGTATCTCCTGTATTTTTCTTGTCATCAGGATTAGGGTTAATTACTCCGGTGGTAATATCTAAATATTTACTTCGAAAATCCATGAACTCTTGTTCTGATAAGATAAATTCTTTGTCGTCAGGTTCGAAGTCTTCATAGATTTGCATTTCTGCCCGCTTTTTTATAATTTCACGGAAAGCTAATACAAAGTCTCTTTTTTCATATTCACTTTGTAATTTGTCAATACTTTGTACATAAGGATATTTCTCTTTAAATTTCAAAGATAACTCATTAAACTTTTCTTTTACAACAAGAAAAGGTTCACGTAGAATTGTGTCTGCAGGATTATTGTTACTAAATAATTTTATGGCAGCATCTACATTGTTTTTTAAATCACGGAAACATACAATTTTTCCGAAACGTTTCTTTTCATTTAATATACGGTTGGTTCGGCTAAAGGCTTGTAGCAATCCATGATATTCTAAGTTCTTATCAACATAAAGTGTATTTAGCTTTTTAGCGTCAAAGCCAGTAAGAAACATACCTACGACAAGAAGCAGATCCAAAGGTTCCATATCCTTCTTTTTTTTCTTCATGCGTAGATTTATGTCATCATAATAGGCACTAAAGTTATCTGTTGTGAAAGATGTACCAAATGTGTTGTTATAGTCACTCATAATGACTTGTAGCTCATCTGCCGTAACTTTATCATTAGCATAGCCTTGGTTCATTCCTGTTTGTTCGTCATCTTGACTGCTATTTGCTGCGTATGTAAATACAGCCCCAATCTTAATTTTAGGATTTAACTCTTTAAATATTTTGTAATATTGTAATAGCATGGGGACAGATTGGATTGCGAACAGTGCATTGAATTCGCCATCAACTGTTGACTTGTTGAAATTTGTAAGAATGAATTTAGCTATCTCTTTCATGCGAGCTTCATTCATATAATCAATCCCAGATTCATCTTTACCTTTATAATATTCAACTAAAAAACCTAGCACATTTTCATCAGCAATAGCATCCTTGATGAGATAACGGTGAAGGCAGTCACTAAACACTTCTTTTGTGGTATGCTCTTGTTTGGCATTCTCTACAAATATAGGAGTACCTGTGAATCCGAAGATTTGAAGGTTACTGAAGAATTTGACAATATTTTTATGGCAATCACCAAAATGACTACGATGACATTCATCAAAAATCATCACAACTTTCTGATGGCGTACTTCTTGAAGATACTTGTTATAGTAATCTTTTGTAATAGCACAATTCAACTTTTGAATAGTAGTAATTATGATTTTAGAATTACCACTTAATCGTTTGATTAGTTCATAGGTATTATCAGTCCCATCAACAGCACCTGGTTCAAATGCTTCGTATTCTGATTGGGTCTGTGTGTCTAAATCATGACGGTCTACAACAAACATAACTTTGTCTATACCATCAAGCTCTGAAACTAACTGGGCGGCTTTGAATGATGTTAATGTCTTTCCTGCCCCAGTAGTATGCCATATATAACCGTTTTTATTGGAGTTCTGTACTCGTTCTAATATACGTTCTACTGCGTAGAATTGATAGGGACGGAGTACCATTAAGCATTTATCGCCTTCATGCAATACAATGTACTTGCTTATCATTTTTCCCAAATTACATTGGTCAAAAAAGAAATAAGCAAATTTACTTAAATCGTTAAAAGGTATATTTTCGGGGTCTGTCCAATTAAAAGTAAATTTGTAGCCTCCATTAGGGTTGTTGGCAAAATAGCGTGTGTTTACACCATTGGATATGACGAATAATTGTATATAATCAAATAATCCATGAAATGAGGTTTTATGATAGCGTTGAATTTGGTTATATGCTTCTTTTAATTCAACTCCTCGTTTCTTTAATTCTATCTGAACTAATGGTAATCCATTTATTAAAATGGTTACATCATAGCGACATTTTTTTCTCCCTTCTACTGTTATTTGATTGGATACCTGGAATTCATTTTGGCACCATTTATTTTTATTCAAGAATTCTACCCAAATACGTTCTCCATCTTCTGTTTCTAGTGGATATAGGTCACGCAACTTTTTAGCTTTCTCAAAACGTGTTCCTCCTTCTAAATAAATACAGATTTTGTCAAACTCCTTATCAGTAAAATGTTTTCTCTTGTGTAGGGAGAGTTCTCTTTTATTGTGTTTCTCAAGTTGCTTTTTAAAGTTGGCGTACAGATTTTCTTCTTCCTTGATGGAAATATATTCATAGTTCGTTTCCATTAAGGTCTTTATTAATCCGTTTTCTAATACTTGTTCACTTTGAGTAACCATCTGTTGTCGTATTTTTAATCCATAATCTAATAGATTAAGGATAAAAGAGTTCAAAGTTACAACTTTTTTAATGTAGAAAAAGAAAAGATAGTTTTAATATCTTACTTTTCTATCAAATAATGTCGTAAAACATTGATTTTGTCATTTTACTCTTGTGTAATTTAAAACTTAGCCTCTCTTTCTGGTTACTTATTTTAAGTATATGGGACATGATTTTCTAAATTAGGTTGGACGATATTTATTTATTATTTCTTCAAAAGAGGTTATTGTTTCGTCTTTTAGAAATTCTTTAGCGAAAGGAAAACCGTCTATTGAATAATTGTGTTTACGTAGGTTCTGCAAATCAGCAATATAATTGTTGATATCTTCTTGATTGAGCATAAGCTGACGATCTTTTAAGAAATCATATGATATCCCATTCTTTTGGGCTTCAATCATCTTCATGTAGGCTGCTTCAAAACGATACAATTTGCGTACTCGGAGATGTACATTTTCACTATCGACTAAATGCGCCATGTCCATAAGTTTCTTTACTTCGTATTTGTTTACTGGTTTTCCTTGCGATCGTTCATATTCTCTAATCTTACGGGCCAGTTTTTCGCGTTCTGCACCTAAGCCTTCATTATATCCATTATCAATAATATTATCACGGAATTCATAAAACTCTTCAATAGATATTTCAATATAATCGAAAGGTTTATCAGGCGTATTTATATCTTCTTTGTATATTTCCCAATTAAAAATATGCACTTTACTATGTAGTTTTTTGTAATTGTTGAATAATGCAACAACGTAATCTGCAACTAATATTACGTAGGGACAATGTGGGGTTCGAGTCCCCAATATACCTGAATCTCCTTTAATAATACCATCTTTTACTCTAAAAATAACATATCCATAATCGCCTAGTTTTTCTTTCGAGTTTATAATTTCATTATACGAATGTATATTTTTATTTAATATATCGCGTAGGGCGAATTCGTCTTCTCCATCCATGAATATCCCCATATAGCCAATTGCCATTCGCCAGTAGACAGATAACCAGAATAAATAAGCTATACGTGGATTAATGTCATTTTTCAAACCTTTATAATATTCTCCATATGTGGTCTCTAATACTCCGAAACGATTTTCACATTGATAGCAAAAGATGTTGTCGTAACAAAGGAGATTGGTGTTTTTCTCTAATTCTTCATCTGTAATTTCATGTCCCAAATCTTCTGCTATTTTTTCAGGTGCAACCTGGCTACCATAATATATCGCATTGTCTTCGGGATTGTTTATATGATAGAGTTCCACTATTTCACGATCACGTTTTGTTTTTCCGTCAAATGAGAAAGTTACTGCTGTAAGTAAATTGGGCACCATATGACTTCCTGTTTTATCAGCTTCCCTTATTCGGCATAGTGCACATAGACTGTCATTGCGTGGAATTATACGAGATTTCATAATATATTATTTTTATTGTAAGAGGACTATTTACTGGAATAATAAAAGATACAATTGAATACTTTTTAAACTTCCATTATTATGTTTGTAAGTGTAATATTTCGTTTAGTTTATCTTCAATAATTTTTTTCTCATTACTACCAATAGTAGACAATCTCACCAATGGGATTCCGTACAACTCTAAGATACGATCCTTTTTAATATCACGTTCTGACTGACTCGTCCCCGATTTGTGGAATGTATAACCATCTGTCTCAATAGCCAATACCGGTTGTTTACTCACACGATTATAAATTAGAAAATCAATATGAGTGTTTATATTTGCAGCATATTTGCTTTCCTCTTCATTCAATAGAGAATAATCCTGAATCAACATATAGAGTGGTAAATGGCAAATGATATTCAAATGACGCATATTGATATTTTCTTTCAGGATATCTTCGAGTAAGGCAAATGTAAGATTCTCGGAATCGTATTCGGATATTTTTTTGTGCTTCTTCAAATAGGCAATTCGTGCATCTGTATATTGCTCATATAGGTAATCGAATATGGAATGAATCTTACTGGTGGAAACAGTGCCATTGTTATATTCGATATAAGCGATCAAATCGCTGATATTGCAGTCTTTGGGTTGTTCGTTTCCCGATACTACTAAATAAAATTGTGACTTAGCCCTCGAAACAGCAACATTGAGCAGGTTGGGATCGTCGGAAAAGGAAGTGATGACATCGTCGACAGTAGTCATAATGATAGCATCCTTTTCTCTTCCCTGAAATTTATGGACTGTTGCGACATCAATATCCTCTTCAAGTGCGGATTTTACTGCATCTACTTGTTTGTTGTATGGAGCTATGACGCCAATTTCATCTGTTTCATAAGATAGATTCGGTAGTACTTCCTCTTTGATAACATCTATTTCCCGTTGATTCATGTGACTGCGGGAGTGATTACCTTTGGCTGTCCGTATGGCACAAATGACATCCTCTTCTCCTTTATCACGTGTCATGATGACGAGATCTCCACCATAAAATTTCTGATTACAGAAGTTGATGATTCGAGGATGGCATCGATAATGTTCCCGTAACAAGGTCTGTGGTACATTCGGAATAACTTTGCAGATAGATTGCAAAAAACTCATATTGGCACAATCATATTCCGGCTTAATCAGGCAGGCATTAGCGATAAAGTTTAGCTTTTCCTTATCTTCTTCTGTGACTACATTGGGGAGTTGCATGGTGTCACCGACAATGATTGCATTTTTAGCACATGACAAGGCTAAAGCTCCGGTCTCAACGGAAACCTGCGACGCTTCGTCCATAATGATATAATCATATACGGCATCTCGTTGCAGACTGCTTAATGATGAAAAGGTCGTACTTAATATAATAGGGTATTCTTTTTGTACCTCTCGCCAATTATTTCTTAGATCAGGGAGCGTAAAGATGGGCTTGTCATGATTATTGCCATAGGTATGAAATAACTGATTCTTTAGATATTTCATTGATGTATCAGCCATTTGTCTAGCCATTTCTGCTGCATCTTTGTTGGCAAGTTCCTTTTCTAATGTGTCTATTTCAACTTCCAGTTCTGCGTACTTTGTTTGGTAGAATAAGATTTGAAAGTCGGCGATAATCAAACTCATCTCCCGTTTATAGAAACCTTTATCGGGGATTTTACAAATCGCTTTGCTCCTGAATTTAAAGAATAACCATTTCAACCGTTGAATAAAAGCTGCTATTCCCCGAGGACTTGATGATTGTTCTTTTTCTGCAAATTGCTGACATTCATTCCATAAATTCAGAAGGTCTGCCGAACTGGAACTCTTTCGTTGTTGGAGAGTAAATTTTTTTGTTCCGAACTCTTGCAGATAATGTTGCCACTCTATTTTTAAAGCTTGTATTTCCTGTCTTGCCATGGCAAGGCGTTCCTGTTTGGAAAATATGCTTTTGAGTTCTTCTGTCTGATGATGTATCTGATTGAGAAATTGAGGTTGGTCGGCATCCGCATCATGCCATGACTCAAAGTTCTCCGGATATTGTTTCTCCTCTTCTTGAGTCTCGATGAATTTCTCTTTGTTAGCTGTGCTGCCAAGCAATGCAACAATGAAGCCCATATCGTATTTGGATAACTTCTCAAGTACATTGACGATGGCGGAGTTATTATTAGATACTACCTGAACAGTCTTACCACGCACAAGGATATTGGCAATGATGTTCAGAATCGTTTGTGTCTTTCCGGTTCCCGGAGGTCCTTGCACAACACTGATTTGATTCTCAAAAGCTGCCTGGACTGCTTTTTGCTGGCTTGCATTACAACCGAAAGGAAAAATCAAGGTTGAGGCAGTCTGGGTCTGCATTTTATATTTTTGAGGATTCAGATATACAGCAATAGCTCTGTTGTTTGCGATGAAATGAATCTTTTCATATTGTTTTGCTAATAGCTTCGTTCCGTCATCAGCTTTCAATTCATTCGCATCGGCAACTTTCTTCAAATATTCGAATATGCTTTTCGAACGACTCTCTCCCAAGCATGATTCGATAATTTCTAAGTCCTTTTCTCTGTAATCATACTCTTTGCCATTCTGAAAACGAATGTGCCAATAGCAGCGTGATCCGGCTTTAAAAATAGATAAGGCTTTAATGTTTGATAAAGTTCTCCCTTTACTGATTATTTGATAATTATTGGGGTCCGGTTTGTCCGGATCAGTCAGCCAAAGGACATTTTCTTCTTTGTAAGTATACGCACTGGGAATATTCCGGAATATTATCTTATAGTTGCCATTATGATTCTGGCAGCTTTCTATTTCAGGAGTCTTGATTTGACCTTTTATAATAATCAGATTTTCGGAGGTATCTATCATAGGCTTGTGTGTAAATATAATAAGTCGTGCTGCTGTTCTTATTTATTATTTTGGATATAAAAGTAAGAATATTTTCCAGAATATCAAAACCAAAGTAGAAAAAACAGTGAATGACTTTATTCAGTTTTGTATTGTTATAAATATAGAGTGAGATTTGGTTTGGGGGTATTGAACGTGATAAAAGAGATTTGTTTTGCCAATGAAATCATTATCTTTGCAAGGTATATATTAATGAACGAGGAGGATATTATGCTTGCATATACATATATTGAACACGGAAAGTTTGAATTGCAGGAGAAGGCGAGACCGGAAATAAAGGATTCACGGGATGCAATCGTACGTGTAACACTTGGTAGCATCTGCACCAGTGATCTTCATATTAAACATGGCAGTGTGCCGTGTGCTGTGCCCGGAATAACTGTCGGGCATGAGATGGTAGGTGTGGTAGAACAAGTGGGGGCTGATGTCACTTCGGTGAAGCCTGATGACAGGGTGACTGTGAATGTCGAAACTTTCTGTGGTGAGTGCTTTTTCTGTAAGCATGGATATGTGAACAACTGTACTGACCCTAATGGCGGTTGGGCTTTAGGTTGTCGAATTGATGGCGGTCAGGCGGAATATGTTAGAGTTCCTTATGCGGATCAAGGTTTGAACCGTATTCCGGATACAGTGAGTGATGAACAAGCTTTGTTTGTCGGTGATGTGCTTGCAACAGGTTTTTGGGCAGCACGCATCTCGGAAATTACCGAGAAAGATACTGTTCTTATCATCGGTGCCGGACCTACCGGGATTTGTACTTTGTTGTGTGTGATGCTGAAGAAGCCAAAACGCATTATTATCTGTGAAAAGTCTCCAGAAAGAATTCGGTTTGTCCGCGAGCATTATCCTGATGTGTTGGTGACTGAACCGGAAAACTGCAAGGATTTTGTTTTCAAGAACAGTGACCATGGTGGTGCAGATGTTGTTTTGGAAGTGGCAGGGAGTGACGATTCTTTTTATTTGGCTTGGGATTGCGCCCGTCCTAATGCTATTGTCACGATTGTAGCCCTCTATGATAAACCACAGCTTCTTCCTTTACCTGATATGTATGGCAAGAATTTGATTTTCAAAACAGGGGGAGTGGATGGCTGCGACTGTGCCGAAATCCTTGCGCTGATTGAGGAAGGTAAAATTGATACTACTCCTCTTATTACGCACCGGTTTTCGTTGAATGAGATTGAGGAAGCTTACCGTATTTTCGAGAACAAGTTGGATGGGGTTATTAAAGTAGCTATATCAGGAAGTAAGTAAAAATAGAATTTGTGTATGAAGAATATACTGATAGTAAGTAATAATGATATGTGCCGCAGTCGTATGGCACAGGAAATTTTGAACTCCTTCGGTAGAGGGATGAAGATTAGTACTGCCGGTATTTTGGCTGGAAATTCTGTCCCTGACGTTGTTTGCCAAGTGATGGAACAAAATGGATATGACTTTTCGCGTAGAAAGCCCTGTGATGTTGCGACGTATGCTCAACAGACGTGGGATTATGTCATTACCCTTTGTCCGGAAGCGGAGGAAGTGCAAAAGGAAATGCAGGGTGTAGTGAGAAAATACGTTTCTTTCAACTTTACAGATCCCTTTCAGGGAGGAATTCATGTAGAAGATGAGCAGGAAGAACGGGTTAGGGCACTATATGACATCATGCATAAAGAACTGTATGAGTTCTTTCGAAGTGAATTGATGGAAAAATTATTGCCTCGCTGTTCCTGTGGCGCAAATACGTATTGTAGGTGTGAGTAGGAATATAAGTAAAATCATATATGTACATCATCCGGTGATGGTGGCAGATCTGTGTCATTTTGAACGCGAAGTTGCCAGAAAGCAATAGCGGATGCGGCGGCTACATTGAGAGAGTCGACACCGTTTGCCATAGGAATGCGGACTACATAGTCCGCTTCATTAATTGTTTCGTTTTGAAGACCGTCTCCCTCTGTTCCCATTACGATGGCTAACTTGGGTTCGGTTGCTAAGATAGGATTATCGATGGAGATTGATTTCTCCGTGAGTGCCATAGCGACTGTACGAAAACCCAGTTTGCGCAACTCATTGGGAGAACCGTCCAACCAAGTCCATGGTATCAGGAAGACAGAACCCATCGAAACTCTGACTGCACGTCGGTTCAACGGATCGCAGGAATTACGCGTCAATAATATAGCATCTATTCCCAAGGCGGCTGCGGAACGGAAGATGGCTCCGATATTAGTAGTGTCCACCACACCCTCAATGACTACGATCCGCCGGGCTTTCCGGCATACTTCTTCTACACTAGGTAGTGCCCGACGACGCATGGCACAGAGGACACCGCGCGTCAGTGTATATCCGGTCAATGTGGCAAGTAACTTTCTTTCACCAGTATAGACAGGTATATCACCACAACGTTCAATAATGCCAGCGGCATCACCAGTGATATGTTTCTGTTCACACAAGAGGGCTAAAGGCTCATAACCAGCATTCAGAGCTACATGGATAACTTTGGGACTTTCTGCAATAAACAATCCCTTATCAGGCTCGATACGATTGCGTAATTGAGCTTCGGTGAGGGTACTGAATATTTCTACTCCGGAGTCTGTTAAGGATGATATTTCTATAATAGGCATAGTGACTTCTTGAAATGATCTATTTTATTGCAGCGATGATAGCATGCACTTCTCTTACTTACCGATGCAAAAATGTTGAAAGATATTTTGAAGTACCATGTCATTCGTAACCTCACCCGCTATGTCCGAAATAAAGAAAATGCATTCACGTATATCTTGCGAAAGAAAATCCCCGGAAATCTGCGAATCAAGTCCGTTTTGTACTCTATGGATAGCTTCCAAAGCTTTATTTAAAGCTTCGTAATGTCTTACATTTGTTACAATAATATCATTCTGTGTCACTGTAGGCAAGTGTGCTGCATCAATAAGCATTTTTTGTAGCTCACTTGTATTCTCCCGTTGTTTGGCCGAGATGAAAATAGATTCCGTAGATTCTTTGGGGAAGTCTTTTAGTAAAGATAATAAATCCTCTTTCTGTTTGCCTTCAATCAAATCAGCCTTATTGAATACAACAATCAAATGTTTTCCTTCGCAACGTGGAATTATCTTCTCTGATAACTGTTCAATTTGAGAGGCGGCATTCACAGCATCTACCATCCAAAGGACAATCTCCGCCTGATCCAACTTCTGAAAAGTACGTTCAATACCCAAACTTTCAATCGTGTCATTGGTTTCCCGGATTCCGGCGGTATCAATGAACCGGAAAGTGATTCCTCCGATATTGACAGTATCTTCGATTACATCACGTGTTGTCCCGTGAATATCACTGACAATGGCTTTATCCTCATTCAATAATACATTCAGTAAAGTCGATTTTCCGGCATTTGTTTCACCGATGATAGCTACGGGAACACCATTCTTAATGGCGTTGCCGACACTAAATGAATGAGCCAACCGCGAAATGACCTGTTCAATTTCATCGGCCAGTTTCCTTAATGCCGAACGATCGGCAAATTCCACATCCTCTTCACTGAAATCCAACTCCAATTCGATCATGGAGGTGAAATTTAACAACTTGTTGCGTAGATCTGTCAGCTCTTTACTGAATCCACCCCGCATCTGGCTCATTGCCAATCGGTGAGTGGCAGCAGATGAAGAAGCAATCAAGTCCGCCACGGCTTCTGCCTGACTTAAATCCATCTTTCCATTGAGGAAAGCACGTTGCGTATATTCTCCCGGCTGGGCCATGCGGCAACCGTTCTTAATAAGCAACTGCATTACCTGTTGAAGAATATAAGTGGAACCATGACACGTGATTTCCGTGCTGTCTTCTCCCGTATACGAATGAGGAGCACGGAAAAGGCTGACGAGTACTTCATCAATCATCTCGTCTCCGTCATAAATACGCCCGAATGTCAAAGTATATGGTTTTTGTCCGCTCAATAATTTGCCTGCTTTGGCTGGCTTGAAGATGCTGCCGGTGATGGAAATAGCTTCCGGACCGGAAACACGGATGCTTCCGATAGCACCGCCTTGAGCGGTAGCGATGGCGCAGATAGTATCTTGAATCATTGTTTTTTCGTTTTGGATGAGCAAAGATAATTGTTTCTAAGTAAAAAACAGAAAAATGAGCACAACTTATACTTTATTTGTTTATATTTGCTGCCGTGCAGTGGTACACCAAACAAAATAAAACAATAATGCTTATGGAACCAGCGATCAATTTATATTCCTCCAATGAAAAGAGTGAACTCATACGGGAGAACTCACAAGAAATTCTATCTGTCCTTGCAGCTCATCAAATAGCTTTATGGGAGTATGATATCATTACAGGTAAATGCTCTTTTTCTGACGATTATTTCTCTACACTTGGACTGAAAAATGCCGGAGTTCTTTTTGAAGATATTGATAGTTTCTATCGGTTTGTTCATCCGGAAGATGCTGAAGCTTACAAACAGGCTTTTGCAGAGATGCTTTCATCAGACTCTAAGACTTCACAAATCAGAGTCCGTTGTATTGGTGAACAGGGGAAAGTGGTTTGGTTGGAAGATCATTTCTTGTCCTATAAAGAGAGTTGTGCAAGCCATCCGGGTAAAGTGCTGGCGTACACGGTGAATGTCACTTCACAGTGCGAAAAAGAGCAACATATCAAATATCTGGAAGAATATAACCGCAAAATTATTGAGGCACTGCCGGAATTCATTTTTATTTTTGATGATAATTTCTTTATTACCGATGTCCTGATGGCACCGGGGACGATTTTACTTCATCCGGTAGAAGTGTTACGCGGAGCAGACGGGCGATCTATTTATTCACCGGAGGTTAGTGACTTATTCCTCTGTAACATTCGCGAGTGTCTGCAAGACAGTCAGTTGAAAGAAATTGAATATCCGGTTGAAGTGGATGGGTGTGTACATTATTTTCAGGCGCGTATCGCCCCTTTTGAGGGGAACAGAGTGTTGGCGTTGATACATGATATTGGAGATCGGATTCAGCGTTCGCAGGAATTGATTGAAGCAAAACGTCGTGCAGAGGATGCTGATAAGATGAAGTCGGTTTTCCTGGCGAATATGAGCCATGAGATTCGTACCCCGTTGAATGCTATTGTTGGCTTTTCGGAGATTATTGCGGTGACGGAGGGTGAAGAAGAGAAAAGGGAGTATCTGGAGATTATCCAGAGAAATAGTAACCTGTTACTGCAGCTGATTAATGATATTTTAGACCTTTCCCGTATTGAATCCGGTAAATCGGAAATGCATTTCCAGCAGGTTGAGATTGCGGGGCTAGTGGAAGAAGTGGAAAAAGTGCACCAACTGAAGATGAAGTCGAATGTAGAATTGAAAGTGATTCGCCCCGAAGGAGAATACTGGACTTCTACCGATCGTAACCGTGTGATGCAAGTATTGTTCAACTTCTTGTCGAATGCGATTAAAAATACGGAAAAGGGAAGTATAACCTTAGGCTTGAAACATGAAGGACCCTGGCTGAAACTGTATGTCAGCGATACGGGTTGCGGTATATCCAAAGAGAAACTCCCGCAAATTTTTACCCGTTTTGAGAAGCTGAATGACTTTGTGCAGGGCACCGGATTAGGGCTTTCAATTTGTAAAAGCATTGTAGAACGGTTGGGCGGTCGCATCGAAGTAACTTCAGAGTTAGGGCAGGGGAGTATGTTTGCACTCTATTTGCCTTATCAGGAAATACCGAAGGAGGTTGTCGAAAGAAGGCTTCAGCATAAGAAGAATGTCGATGAGGATAAACGTAAGAATATATTAGTGGTAGAGGATATTGAATCGAATTTTGCTCAACTTAATATTCTTTTGAATAAGGAATATATTATTTCATGGGTGCGTAACGGACAGGAAGCCATTAATAGTTTCATCCGTGAAAAGCCGGATTTGATTCTGATGGATATCCGTATGCCGATCATGGACGGTATTCAAGCCACTGAAAAGATCCGTGCTATTTCCCTGACTGTACCTATTATTGCAGTGACCGCATATGCTTTCTATACTGAACAGCAACAGGCTATTCAGGCAGGATGTAACGCTGTTATCTCAAAGCCTTATTCTTTAGAGAGGTTAAAAGAGACGATAGAATCTTATATCGGATAATTAATTTTTTGAAAAAGAACTAACATTCAGGATGTTGTAGTGTTACTTGTCATATAGTAGTAACATTATAATATATTGGAATATGGAGAAAGTGAAAAAGATTGTCCTTATCGGGGCAAGTGGTTTTGTGGGTTCTGCGCTTCTGAATGAAGCTTTGAATCGTGGTTTCGAAGTTACGGCTGTGGTTCGTCATCCGGAAAAGATAAAGATAAAGAATGAAAATCTGAAAGTGGTGAAAGCCGATGTTTCTGTGCTTGATGAAGTGGTTGGCGTTTGTAAAGGTGCAGATGTTGTTATTAGTGCATTCAATCCGGGATGGAATAATCCTGATATATACGATGAAACGATTAAAGTCTATCTGACCATTATTGATGGAGTGAAGAAAGCTGGCGTCAATCGTTTTTTGATGGTTGGGGGTGCCGGTTCTTTGTTTATTGCTCCGGGCTTGCGTCTGATGGATTCCGGTGAAGTACCTGAAAATATATTGCCGGGAGTGAAAGCTTTAGGAGAGTTCTATCTGAACTTTTTAAAGAAAGAAAAAGAAATAGACTGGGTGTTTTTCTCTCCGGCGGCAGATATGCGTCCGGGAGTCCGTACAGGGCGTTACCGGCTGGGAAAAGATGATATGATTGTAGATGTCGTAGGCAACAGCCATATCTCTGTGGAAGATTATGCCGCCGCCATGATCGATGAGTTGGAATATCCGAAACATCATCAGGAGAGATTTACGATTGGTTATTGATAAAATAACAAATCAAAAATAGCTGTGTAATATAATGATGCTATATTGAAAAGATGTAAATGATAAAAAATGGCTTGAATCTATACGTTATCAGTGGAAGATTCAAGCCATTATCTATTTTTCGATGGCAGTTTTGTTCTTTCGATTACAATTTAATCCTTTTGGATATAGATGATTTATATTCTGTCAAGTACTGTCTTAATCAGCGTATCGATTGTATTCTTATATCCGGTGTTGGCTTCTTTGATAAGTCGGTTGGCTATCACCATGCAGACGGTCATTGCTTTATGTCCCATCAACCGGCTAAGTCCTGCCAAAGCCGAACTTTCCATTTCGAAGTTGGTGATTTTGTAACTTTTATATTCGAATGTCTCAATCTTATCATTCTGTTTCGGGTCTGCTAACGGGATACGAAGTTCACGTCCTTGAGGACCGAAGAAACCTCCGGCAGCGATTGTCACTCCACGTACCATGTCATCTTTGGCAATCCGGTCAATCAATTCTTCACTGGCATCAATGACATAAGGAGCGGGAGCACACATATTTCCCGACCAACCCATGTGATTGAGGAAGGCACGTTCGAAAGGTAAATCGCATACGGCATTACGTCCGGCATAGAAATTCAGTAATCCGTCGAAACCAATGGACTTTTGTGAACAGACAAAAGTCCCGACAGGAGTATTGGGCTGCAGACCGCCACATGTGCCGATACGCACTAATTCCAGTTGGCGGAACTGATCCTTTTCTTCGCGGGTGACAAAGTCGATATTGGCGAGTGCATCCAATTCATTCATCACGATGTCGATGTTATCGCAACCGATTCCGGTAGAGACTACCGTAATCCGTTTACCTTTATAAGTACCCGTGATGGTTTTGAATTCGCGGCTTTCCACTTCACATTCTTTGTTTTCGAAATGAGAAGCTACGAGTGCTACACGTCCGGGGTCACCTACCAGAATTACTTTGTCTGCCAACCATTCGGGTTTTACGTGAAGATGGAATACTGAACCGTCTTCATTGATTATCAATTCAGAGGATGGAAAGTACTTTTTCATGTTATTGAAGGGTTTTAGTTTTATAATAGGATTGTATCTATAAATAGAAACGCCGGAACCGGATTTAAGTTCAGAAGAAGCCTCTATCTTTTTCTTTTGGAAAAGTGGAGTACGTCTTGCAACTGAAATGAAATCGGATTCCGGCGTTTGTAATAGATTATTTGCTCAATGGCTGGTTGCCTGTATTGCCTGTTGTAGGCTTGGCGATATTCTCACGCATTGAAGTATCAGCTTCGATATTCTTCATGCGATAATAATCCATGATGCCTAAGTTTCCACTGCGGAAAGCTTCAGCCATTGCTTTAGGAACTTCAGCTTCTGCTTCGATCACTTTGGCACGGGCTTCCTGTGCTTTTGCTTTCATTTCCTGTTCGGAAGCTACTGCCATAGCACGGCGCTCTTCGGCTTTTGCCTGTGCGATGTTCTTGTCTGCATTAGCCTGGTCAATTTGCAGGGCCGCACCGATGTTCTTACCTATGTCGATGTCCGCAATATCAATAGATAGGATCTCGAAAGCAGTTCCTGCGTCCAGACCTTTGCGAAGTACCAGTTTAGAAATAGAATCCGGATTTTCCAATACCGATTTATGATTTTCAGAAGAACCGATAGACGAAACGATACCTTCGCCTACGCGGGCAAGAATTGTGTCTTCACCTGCACCGCCGACCAACTGTTTGATACTGGCACGTA
Source organism: Bacteroides sp. BFG-606 (assembly GCF_024788145.1). Classification (NCBI taxonomy): domain Bacteria; kingdom Pseudomonadati; phylum Bacteroidota; class Bacteroidia; order Bacteroidales; family Bacteroidaceae; genus Bacteroides; species Bacteroides sp. BFG-606. The sequence goes on from NZ_JANUIL010000001.1 coordinate 3,251,663, forward strand.
CTGTTACTCTGGCTTTAGCTATTAACTGAATACCATCTTTGGCAACAGCCGTAACGGGAGGGGTGTCAATCACTTTAGGATTTACGGACATCTGCACTGCTTCGAATACATCACGTCCTGCAAGGTCGATGGCAGTGGCCATTTGAAACGATAATTCTATATTTGCCTTTGATGCGGATACTAAGGCATGGACTACTTTTTCCACATGTCCTCCCGCCAGGTAATGGGCTTCCAGTTCGTCACGGGTAATGTTTTTTAATCCGGCTTTGTGAGCCTCGATCATTCCCGGCACAATGATATATGGCGGAACATTACGTATACGCATCAGGAATAGTTGTATCAACGAGATGTTGACACCAGATACTTTGGCCGACAACCATAAAAAGAACGGCACATAATGGAAAAATAGTATTAGGAAAATAATACCTCCAACAATCAGAAGGATAGGTAAGTACAGAGATGTTTCCATTGATAATTTGTATTAAGTGAATATTATTCTTTGCGTTTCTCAACCATGATTGTACCGTCGGTAATACGGTTTACAATAATCGGAGTCTTCTCATTGAGGAATCCGTCCATAGACTTTACTTCCACAATTTTTCCGTTTATCTCGGCATAACCGATTTGTGCCAGACGTGTAGTACTGATTCCTGTGTCACCCGCTTTGACGCTATCTTCTGCGCTACGGTCTACTTTTGAATCAATATCCTTTTTCAACGCCAGTTTATCCAGCATTTTCGATCGCATAAACCAGATCAGAGATCCGATGCAGGCAACCGCTGATATGCCAAGAGTGACGAATCCTCCTGCCATACCTAATTTGTCGAACGCATAGTAGTTGGCATACAGGATGCAAACCAATGCAGAAATTCCGGCCAGGCTAATGCCTGGGATGACGAACAGTTCTACCAAAAACAGTATGACTGCGGCAATAATGAGAACGGCGATAATGAGTATATCCATAGTTCAGAGTTATTATTTATTTTGTTTTTTCTGCATTACGTACATTCACTTCGAGAGCATCCAGTTCTTCGGACATTTGCAATATCCGCTTTTCAAGGTCGAGAATGGCAGGAACCATTTTGGCTTTTCCCTGTTGGTTGGCACCGGCATATTGTTGTCGAAGGCTGTTCAGCTTTTCTTCTTGTTGATAATAGTCTTTTTCCATCTGCTGATAGCGTTGGAAAAGTGTCTTGGCTTTTGCGGATTTAAAGTCGCTCATCAGATAGTAAGTCGTATGGTCGTCAATGACAAACTCAAAATCCATGGCACGGCGTTCTTTGGGCTTATGACTGATAGCAGCTTCCAATCGTTGCAGTGCTTCGGTAACCGCTTGTTTATCCTTCCAGGTTTCTTTCAGCGAATGAATCTGCGCCAGACGAATGATCTGTTGCTGCTCCATTGCTTCATAATTATAAGTCTGTTTGGAAGTGTTAGGAATGAATACATAAATACATACCTTTCCTTCCGGTTGGAAACGGTCGGAAGCAAACCATCCGAGGTTGTTGTATTCATCAATGACATACATATAATCGTTGTACGGCGAGTTGAACGGCATACCCACATTTTCCGGAACAAGATAAGTGTCGGTATTCGTGTTGTAGCGAGTGACAAAAATATCATAGCCACCCAGTCCCTCGCCATCGCTGGCGTAATAAACGGTGACTCCGTCCGATAGGACAAACGGATAATTCGCATTGCCGGAAGCATTGATACTACCCGGTAACGGGCGTCCGTCACTCCATTCATTCAACAATTTATTCTTTGAGAAGATGTCAAGATTACCTTTCTCACCCTTTTCGCTATAATAAATTTTATTTCCGATTTCTGTTTCATAAACAGTTCCCGGATGATCTCCTTCTGTCTTGAAGAACTCATTGAAAGTAAACAGCTTGCCCGATTCTTCGCTAATCTTGTAAGCGTTCAGGAAAGTCGCCTTGTCCACAACGAAGCTGTCGATGATGCACACATCTTCAACTCCCTTCAACATACGGAGGTCGGATTTACTTTTCTCCAGAAGCTTTTCCGCTTCTTCCGTCGATTTTTTACGTTTACTTAAATCTGCGATATATTCCTCAAAGCAGTTCACAGCGTCTTCAAAGCGGTACGTCTCATTATATGCTTGTCCCAAATAGAGTTGTCCACCGGTGATACGTTTCTTTACTGCTATTTCAAGAGGTTTCACCGCCTCTTCCGCTTCTCCGGTTTTCAGGCAACATACGCCATACCAATAATTATAATTCCCGTTCGACGGTTGTGATTTAGCATACTTCTTAAAAACTGGTTTGGCTTGTTCGTACTCACCTTTGGTAAATAAGGTGCGTGCCTGTTCCAACGTTTGTGCAGAGACTTCGCAAAGGAAGAGGCTGCAAATTAAAAATAGAATATATTTTCCTTTCATCGTTTTGAGCGTTTATGAGTGACGGGTAGATTGAAAACATTGCTGCTTTCGGGCACCGGTCTATTTATCAATTGTTCAAAAGTACAAATTTATTAGAAATAAACCCTTTTTCAGTGATTCTATTATGTTAATTCTTCTTTAAATCATTCTTTTCGCTTACTTTTGCAGCCGATTTTCAAAGATATGACACAATTTACGGAAGAAGAGAAAACCATTCGCCGCATTGAACGGCGGTTTAGCAAAGGAGTGGTGCAATATGGATTGATAGAAGAAGGAGACAAAATCCTTATCGGACTGTCGGGAGGAAAAGATTCGTTGGCGCTTGTGGAACTGTTGGGGAGACGCGCACGTATCTATAAACCTCGCTTTTCTGTCGTTGCCGTCCATGTAGTGATGAAGAATATTCCTTATCAGAGTGATACTGAATATTTGAAAGCGCACTGTGAAGCGTATGGAGTTCCCTTTGTGCAGTATGAGACTGCCTTTGATCCTGCTACCGACACACGTAAATCTCCCTGTTTCCTCTGTTCATGGAACCGTCGGAAAGCCTTGTTCACAGTTGCCAAGGAACACGGATGCAATAAAATCGCTCTCGGTCACCATATGGATGATATTTTGGAAACTTTATTGATGAATATCACTTATCAGGGAGCTTTCAGTACAATGCCGCCCCGGTTGGTGATGAAGAAGTTTGATATGACAATTATTCGTCCGATGTGTTTGGTTCATGAAGCCGATTTGGTAGAATTGGCGGCTTTGCGTCATTATCAGAAGCAAGTGAAGAATTGTCCTTATGAATCGCAGTCCAGCCGGAGTGATATGAAAGGAATTTTACGGCAGTTGGAAGCGATGAACCCGGAAGCTCGTTATAGCCTTTGGGGTAGCATGACTAATGTACAGGAGGAATTATTACCAGATAAAATAGATTAATTTGAATAGATTGTTATGAAAGGATTCTATACCATTTTGTTGCTGATCGTATCTAATGTCTTTATGACATTCGCTTGGTACGGACATTTAAAGATGAAACAGGAGTACAGTTGGTTTGCGGCTCTTCCGCTGATCGGTGTGATTGCGTTCAGCTGGGCGATCGCCTTTTTTGAATATTCCTGTCAGATACCGGCCAATCGTATTGGCTTTATAGGTAATGGAGGCCCGTTTTCATTGATGCAACTAAAAGTCATTCAAGAGGTAATAACACTTGTTATTTTTACAGTGTTCACTACCATCTTTTTTAAAGGTGAGGCTTTACATTGGAATCATCTGGCTGCATTTGTTTGTTTAATTGCTGCGGTGTATTTCGTGTTTATGAAATAGATATTGCCAATTGAATAGAGGCTCTGTTTTACTCAAGTAGAACCTCTATTTTATACAAGCAGAGGCTCTATTAATGTCCAATAGAGCCTCTGCTTGTATAAAATATATATTATTATGGAGTAGCTATGTATTTTTTCATTCCTTCCGTGTAGAAAGTCTTGAACTCTCCATTTTCTCCGCTATAAATAAAGTAGGCGTCAATCGTTGTATCCGCTTTGCAGAAAGCTTCCGCTTCTTCCAGTCCCATCACCATGAAGGCGGTGGCAAGGGCGTCGGCAGTCATACAGTCTTTGGCGATTACCGTAGAGGACAAGATGTTGTGTTGTACCGGATAGCCAGTTCTGGGGTCAATCGTATGGGCGTATTTCTTCCCATCCTTGTAATAATAGTTACGATAGTTTCCGGAAGTAGCCAAGCCTAAATCTGTTATCTCAAGAATTGTCTGTAAGTCTTGGTTTACGGCCAGTGAATCGTCGACGGGCTTATTGATTCCAATGCGCCATAAGCCTTTGGAAGGATTTTTCCCTTTCACTACCACCTCGCCGCCTATATCTACCATATAGTTTTTTATTCCCTTACGGTCGAGCAGTTGTGCGATTACGTCTACCGAATACCCTTTGGCGACGGCACTACAACTTAACATAGTGCGAGGATCCTGTTTGATGACTTTGCCGTTATCCATTTTCACTTTTTCATATCCGGTGATTTGTAACAGACTGTCTATCATTAATGAATCAGGAAAAGCACCTTTTTTGAAACCGAATCCCCAAGCATTGGCAAGAGGGGCCACTGTAATGTCGAAAGCACCCTTTGTCTCGTGGGAAATTTCCATCGAGCGGTTGAAACATTTCTGGAAAAAACTATCAGTCACCAGCTCTTCATTGCGGTTGACGCGACTGATAACAGAACTGTCATTGAATGGAGATAAAGATTGGTCGAAGCGTTTCAGTTCAGCTTCTATTTCCGGTTTTAAATCACCGTCATGCTGATAAGTAATTTTATACACTGTCCCAAATACCAAACCTTTGACACTATAATAGCCAACTTGTTGATTATGTCTGACTAATATCCAGATAGTTGCCAAAATCAGGAAAGCCAGCCAAAGGAAACTTTTCTTTGTTTTCATACGCTCTTCTATTTGATGAGAAAACTCGTTTTATTGAAGAAATAAATGTTCAATTAATATCTTTAGTCCGATAATGACTAGAATGATACCTCCCCATAACTCCGCTTTTAGTTTCCGGGCGATGCCGCAGCCACATTGGATACCAAAGATCAGCCCGATGAGCGACATGGCGAAAGATACAAATCCGATGATAAGGATAGGAGAGATGATTTCTGTATAGTCCTGCACTCCTAAACAAGCAAAGGAGATACCGACTGCCAATGCATCAATACTTGTGGCTATTGCCATCGTCAATACCACTTTCGGATTTGCCGGATTGAACAGTTTACAACATTCTTCTTCTTTGAAAGATTCTAAAATCATTCGTCCGCCTAAGAAGGCAAGGATCGCGAAAGCAATCCAATGGTCTACACTTTCTATAAGATGACTGAATGTCTTTGCACACATCCATCCGATAAATGGCATGATTGCCTGAAAAAGGCCGAAAGCAAAAGCCATGACTAGCATGGGTTTCCATCGGGTACGTTTCAAAATAATACCGCTTGCAATTGAGACAGCGAAACAATCCATCGCCAGACCTATTGCAAGCAGCCAAATCTCTAGTCCTGTCATTGTATTCTAAAGAGGCAATTTATAAATAAGGGAATAAGTGATTCCCATGTTACTCGATTTAAATTTTCCGTAACCGGGCACGTACCATGGGTCTCCATATTCTCCGGTAGATGCTTTGGTTTTGTATTTCATACGTACTGACCACCCCATGTTGAAGTTTTTGTAAATACGTACTTTGACGCCTAAAACGATTTCCAGCCATTGCACCGATCCTTTCATGCCCAGATGGCTGAATGGCACACTTCCTCCCCAATAACCGTCTTCCAAACTCGGGTTGCTTATCGCATCTCCCCAGATAGGATCGTCTGCCGGCATCGTGGAAACATCATATTTAAATGAACTGAATGCATAGCGAAGTCCTGCATACAAGTAGCTGTTCTTCTCTTTTTTCTTTGCCATGGTGTTGTAATCCACGCCGATTCGGAAGAATGGAGCCATTTTGCTTTTGTAGTGTATGCCTGTTTCGCTCCAGGTATCTGTTCCTCCCATACCAAACTCAATGGTAGGGATGAATTTGTTCTTGAGGTTAACGGCTACACTGACTTCGGAACTCATAAAGTCACCTCCCAGCAGCTTGCTTCCAATACCATATAAATCCACACCGACATACGTACCATTGTAAAGCGGAATGGTATCTATCTCGGCAACCTCTTTTTTCTTCTGGTCTCTTTTAGGCGTTTGCGCCGGACGTTGCTGTTGTGCCAGCAACGGAAGCCCAATGCAAAAGAGTAGAAGCAGACTAATTAGTCGTTTCATCAGGTGTGCGTTCTGGCCGATAATTATAGAATATCTGCAAGTTCTCGATTTCATTTGTATTGGCTTCTTTATTTTTTATATGAAGAGAATCTATCTGGTCCGGCTGCCCGTTGCCAGAGGGGGGAGGGTTGCCCGGTCTTCCCGGTTTTCCAAATTTAGCGCTGATTATATTTTGTTTCATCATATAACCACATTCCATGGACTGGAAATAAGGGGTATTCTGTTGTACAATGTATAATGTGTCAACATCTTTTTCTCTACGTTTGGGATCGTATCTGAATATGAACACAGTAGTGTCACTTGTGTATCGTAGTGGCAGCATCAGGGTATGCACATTCTTTTCATTGTTCAGGATGATAGAGTCAGTGCCCAATGCTGTGATTGTTAATGAATCAAGCGTGTCTTTTAATGCAACAGTAGGATTATCCGGATCAATGGTATATATTGTGCAGTACATCATCGGACGTCCTGCCAATGAGCAATCGTTCTCATCCGAGCAGGCACTATGTAAGCTGACTGCACCGCCAATGATAGTCAATATGAGAAAGATGCGAATTAAATTCTTCATAGTCAGTTTATTGAATGTGAATCAAATTTTCTTTTCTATCTGATAGTTATTCCGTTCCGGTGCATTGCGCGAGATGAGTTCGCCAAGGAATCCGGCTAAGAATAATTGCGTACCTATAATCATTGCCGTAAGTGACAAATAGAAATAGGGAGAGTCGGTCACCAGTCGGTAAGGGAGACCGTTGGACATGGCGTATAGTTTACTGGCGCCTACAATGATGACAGAAATCATACCGATCAGGAACATCAATGATCCCAGCAGTCCGAAGAAATGCATCGGTTTAACTCCGAATTTGGAAAGGAACCACAAGGAAATCAAATCCAGATATCCGTTTACAAAGCGGTTTAGTCCGAATTTAGTTGTTCCATATTTGCGTGCCTGATGGTGTACCGCCTTTTCACCGATTTTCTTGAATCCGGCATTCTTTGCCAGATAGGGGATGTAACGGTGCATCTCGCCATAGACTTCGATATGTTTTACAACGTCTTTTCGATATGCTTTCAGACCACAGTTGAAGTCGTGCAGGTTTTTGATGCCTGATACTTTGCGGGCGGTAGCATTAAACAACTTGGTGGGCAGTGTCTTTGAAATAGGATCATATCTCTTTTGCTTCCAGCCGGATACCAGGTCATAGCCATCCTTTGTAATCATCCGGTAAAGTTCGGGGATTTCATCCGGGCTATCTTGCAGGTCGGCATCCATCGTTATGACTACATTTCCTTCCGCTTCAGCGAATCCACAGTAGAGTGCAGGTGATTTACCGTAGTTACGGCGGAATTTGATACCTTTTACATGTTCCGATTGAGCTTTAAGCTTTTCGATCACTTCCCATGAATGGTCGGTACTTCCATCGTTTACGAAAATCACTTCGAATGAGAATCCGTTGGCTTGCATTACCCGTTCTATCCAAGCATAGAGTTCGGGTAGTGACTCTTCTTCATTGAATAATGGGATTACAACTGATATATCCATTTTTTAATTACTAATTACTTACGAATTACAAATTACGATTGAGACACTCCGTCATTTTCCGGTTTGGCCTTTTTCATTACCATCAATGCGGTGGGAATGGCCAGGATGCTTCCCCAAAATACATCCCATGACAATAGTTGCATGGTGATATTGATGGAAGTAAGTGAACGGGCGGTATCTATCGTTTCTTTTATAACTTCTTTGTTTTCTATCAGAGCCGGGGTGTTGGTCATCAGTTCGTCCCACAACTGGATGTAAGAGTTGATGATAAATCCATGATCGATGAATTGGAAATAGGCGTAGTGGGCCACAGCTACCAGCAGAGAAGCAAACATATACATAAATATGGTAAAGAGCATGGCATGCGAAAATTGGATACTTCCCCCGCAAATCTTATCCCGGTACATTTTCGCATAGTGATATCCGATGAAAGGTACGGACAATGTCAGGATTACAAATAAAAGCGAAAGGAAAGGTATGTGGAATCCCAACGGAAATAATATGAACTTCAATATCCAGTAGATTCCCATATACGTGCCAAAATGCATGGCATATTTTTGTAAATAGCTTCTGTTCTCTGTCATCTTCATTTATAAATTGCGCACAAAGGTACAAATAATATCGGTTGGTAGGGGAAATCTGGTTGTTAAAGTTAATAAAGCAGAGGAAGTTGCTGTCTGAATATTTTTTTGCAATTTTAATTGCCTGAAATGTAGCCTGTTAGTCTTTTATTAGTAAAAAAGTTGTCTGCAGCTATTGCAGAATACATAAAAATGTCTACCTTTGCAACCGCAAAACGGGTAAGTCCTATACGGCCAGCTCCCTTCGAATCCTCCAGGGCTTGATCGCAGCAAAGGTAGTTGGTTGTAGCGGCGCGATATAGATAGCTTACCCACCCGCCTCTTTAGCTCAGTTGGCCAGAGCACGTGATTTGTAATCTCGGGGTCGTTGGTTCGAATCCGACAAGAGGCTCAAAAAAGGATATATAACAAATCCAAGAAAAAAGCATTCAGGTATTAGTCTGGATGCTTTTTTTTATATATTTTGCATATTATCGAAATACGCAGTTCCCTAATTGTTGTAATATTCCATTTTTAAGAAAAGCAAATATTTATAGTTTCTTTTTGATTCATCATTGTTATTCATTCTTGTATATTATGCTCCGGATAGGACCTGAGTAAAAGCATCACATTGGATAAATGGCGTTGCAATATTCCATGAAGTTGCTTGATGATATTTATATTCCCGGAGAGAAAAACGATGAATTGCAGTTGAGAGGCAATTTCCTGATTCGTTTGTTTGCGTTCTTTACTTTCGATGTTGTTTTGCATTAGATAAATGCCTAATGCTTTCTGGATATCGCCTATTCCCTTATCCCATTCATGTTCGCCAAGTGTTTGGATGAAAGTACAATATTGCTTGAGCTTTTTGCTTAGCTTTTTTAAACTGTTGTATTCGGCGTCAATGGGAGGATTAATGTGCGCAGAGCGTATTATGTTTGACATCTGCAAATAATACGTTTTCATTCCATTTTCAGAATTGAATGTAGTCAGGATATACTGTTTCGTAGCTTCTGAAACCTCTTCCTGTAAGTCTTTTAATTGACTGTTTTCCATAATCATTAGAATTTAAAAGATGAATAATTAGATTGATGGGAGAGGAAGAAGTGCTAATAAAGAAGCGGTTTCGCCTGTCCCATTGTCTAACATACCGACGGCAGGTTTAGAGGTGCATTAACACTCTCTATGGGGGTACGAAACCGCCCATATAAGAGTTCACATACGAACATAAAAATGCTCGCTGCGATAGTAGGCAGGTTTCCCCACCGTCTGTTAATATGTTAGACGTTGCAAATGTAGCCTTATTAATTCAATTCGCAAAATATTGGAGATATTTATTGATGCTTAGTGAAGCTAGTTTTCTTACAATGCAAAAAGATTTAGTGAATGGTTAATATGTAAAAATCCCCGGATAATCAAATTGTCCGGGGATGGATTATTCAAGTAAGAGAATATTGAATTATTTAATTCTCTTGTAACCATATACAGCCAAATCTCCCAGTTCTTCTTCGATACGGAGTAACTGGTTGTATTTCGCCATACGGTCGGAACGGCTCAAAGAACCGGTTTTGATCTGTCCGCTGTTGGTAGCTACTGCGATGTCTGCAATAGTAGCATCTTCCGTTTCACCCGAACGGTGAGAAGTAACAGTAGTGTATCCATGACGGTGAGCCATTTCGATAGCGTTCAGTGTTTCTGTCAGCGAACCGATTTGGTTTACTTTAATCAGGATAGAGTTGGCACAGCCTTTTTCGATACCCATTGCAAGGAAATCTACGTTGGTTACGAACAGGTCGTCACCTACCAGCTGGCAACGGTTGCCGATGCGTTCAGTCAGCTTTTTCCAGCCTTCCCAGTCGTTTTCGTTCATACCGTCTTCGATAGAGTCGATAGGGAATTTGTTGATTAGTTCTTCCAGGTAGTCAACTTGTTCTGCGGAAGTGCGTTTCTTACCTTTTTCACCTTCAAACTTGGTATAATCGTAAATACCATCGTGGTAGAATTCGGAAGCAGCACAGTCCATGCCGATCATTACGTCCTTGCCCGGTTCGTATCCTGCTGCTTTGATAGCGGCCATAATAGAGTTCAAAGCATCTTCCGTACCTTCCAGGTTAGGAGCGAAACCACCTTCGTCACCTACGGCAGTGCTAAGGCCACGGTCTTTCAAAACCTTCTTCAAGGCATGGAATACTTCGGCGCCCATACGCAAACCTTCTCTGAAAGAAGGAGCACCTACGGGGCGGATCATAAATTCCTGAAATGCGATCGGAGCATCACTATGTGAACCGCCATTGATGATGTTCATCATCGGTACAGGCATTACATACGTATTTGTTCCACCGATATAGCGATATAGAGGAAGGTCCAGATAGTTGGCAGCAGCTTTGGCTACGGCAAGAGATACACCAAGAATAGCGTTAGCACCTAAATTAGATTTAGTCTTAGTGCCGTCCAATGCCAGCATTGCGTAGTCGATACCTCTCTGATTGAGTGAAGACATACCAATCAGCTTCGGAGCGATGATTTTATTTACATTATCAACCGCTTTTTGTACTCCTTTTCCACCATAGCGCTGTTTGTCACCATCGCGAAGCTCCAATGCTTCGTGTTCACCTGTGGAAGCACCCGACGGCACAGAGGCACGTCCCATAATGCCGGATTCCAATACTACGTCAACTTCTACTGTGGGGTTACCTCTTGAATCGAGAATTTCTCGAGCTACAATTTTTTCAATTTTCATCGTTTCTATTGTTTTTGAATAAAATTTCTGCAAAAGTACGGACTTGACGGGGAGTGAGAAATCACTATAAATAGGTATTCTTTTTGTGCCTATTCCCTATATGTCGTTAGTCCGACCTTATATTATAACAACGGGACGATGCTTTTTGTTTGAGTGCGAAGGGGTGAATTTGCAGGATTTTAATCTTCGATAATAACCCCTAACAATGGAAGCAAATCCATTGCTTGCAGGGAAGTGATGACAGCCCCTTTCAGATCACTGATGTTAAGCGTGATTCCGCTGATACGGGAAGTGCGCAAATCTATTCCACGAAGCGGAGCATGTGAAAAATCGGCTTCCACGAGATCACAACTCTCAAATGCGACGGATGAAAAACGGCAGTCGTTCAGACTTCCGTTGCGGAGCTGGCTGTGTGCAAAACGTACCTGGTTCATTTTACTCATAGCCAGATTGATATAACCTGCGTTGCAGTCATGCAGCAAGACGTGATTCATCGTTGTTTCCGATAAATTGGTACCCAATAGTTTGCAGGAAATGAATTCTACCCGGTAAAGAGAACTTTCAGCGAAAGAAATGTTGGATAAGTCGCAGTTCTCAAACCTGACATCGGTCAGCTGGGAGGAACGGAATTTACATTCGCTGAATGTCTGATGCTGAAAGGTGCAGTTTTTGAAACTTTTATAAGATTTGTCGATGCCTTCTTCTTTTCCTTTGCAGAATAAAAGATGAGAGACGGTTTCTTCTCTGTCGAGCCATTCCTGTAGGGTAGTAGTACTGACTTCCTGCTCTTCCATCATGGGAGGAACAACGCGGACGGGTTTGGTTGGGTTTCTTTTAATCATAAATATGTCAGTATGTTATGTTTTTATCATTTCCATTTCAGAATAATTTTGTAAGTGCATGCCCAAGGTATAACATAACAAATCCTAAAAACAAGCTAAGAGTAACATAAAGCGAGAGATAGAAGAAATTATCATTTTTAATTAGTTGAAAGTTCTCATTCATGAACGTTGAAAAGGTGGTGAATCCTCCGCAGAACCCTACAGTAAGAAACATTCTTAGATTGGAGTTCATCAGATTCCCTCGTTCGAAGAGTCCATAAAACAGACCGATGGCAAAACAACCGAGTACGTTGACCAGAAAGGTTCCTAAAGGAAAGGAAGTGATCTGATAATTCTGTGCATAGCGTGAGATGAGGTAACGTAGTATGCCTCCAGTGAAACTTCCCATGCCGATAAATAATAAAGTTTTGAGCATTAGCTGACAATTTAAGAGTTATACATTCAAATTGTAGGGATCATCAGCTCCAAAGGGCGGTTAAAGGCTAATCCCATAGCCGATGCAAAGATAGAAAAAAGATAAAACTATCTGCAGAAAGCTTCAAAATCTTTTTCAAATTGTTTGAAGCCTCCGGTATAAATCTGATCTATCTGTTCGGACACTGTGGACGAATTGTTTTTGTTTTGGAGGGAGCGCACAAAATCATGGAATATCTGCCGGGGAATTTTCTCAATCCAAAAAGTAACAAGTGCATGGGAAAGGATATAGGCATATTGCTCATCGGTTCTTTGTTGCTGCATAAATTCTTTCTGGCGACTGTTGATGAAGGTGAGTAAATCAATGTCCCCTAACATATATATAGTGCGGATTCTTCCTTTTTCGTATTCGGTAAATGTATGTTGGAGTCCTTTTTTATTGGCTTTACAGTGCTCAAAGTATTCAGCAAGTCCCTCGTTAAACCAAATGGGAGGACGCCCTGCTGTAATTTTCAAGGTGAGGTGATGGCTCAGTTCGTGATAGATGATGCCAAGGCCTTGTTGATATTCTTTCTCTCTGCTTAATATAATAGCTTTCTGTAATCTGGGTATATATAAACCGTTTGTGCCTTTGGGGGGATGAATGTTGAATTTATCCAGATAAGTTAGAGCGTCTTCTCTTTTGTTGAACACTGTTAACTTGAGGTTAAGCGTATCAGGAAGTCCGAATTGTGAGTAGAATTCAACTTCATATTGAAGAGTCTGTTCAATCTTCCGGCGTTCTTTGTCAGTAAGCGGGTCGCCTTCATAAGTGATTTGTACGGTCTGTGCATGAAGTAAATCGCAAAAACAGACCCAAAGGAGGATTAGATGAAATACACGCATATTCTTTTCTTTATTTTGAGTATTTCTGTTTCTGAAATTTCTTTTTTTCACGTTTCGTCATTTCAAGCATGATCAGCTCGTCATCTATAGCCGATTTATAGGCAACTTTTTCATCTAGTTTTATATCTCCTTTATCTGTACGGAATACAGGAGTAAAATGAGAGTACGGATAACCTAGAGGACCATTTGAATCGAATTTATTGTTATCTAGAAAAAAGTAGGAGATTGATACTCCAAGTACTCCGGCTATTCCTATTGGTTGCCCAGTCATGATTTCCTCACCCCCTTGGATGAAATTCTGGCTCATCATAAGGTATGCGGCAAAAGTGTGATCGGGGTGGTATATTAATAATTGTTGTGGTAACACTGTTGTACATGCCACTCCTCTGCGGGTGGCATAAATGGTGTCACCTTCTTGAATTTGGAATATCATCGTTTTTGCAGATTCTTGCAAGGCGATTTGCCATTTTGTTTCTTTACCAGCTTTTACGGGAAGTGCGTAAGGAGTGCTGATTTTAAAATCTTTAGGGAATTGTCCGCGAAAGAACATATATCTGCTTGAATTCTTGAAGGGATTATTGGCATTGGAACCTTTCTCTATTCTGAATACCGTGTTTTTCCCTGGATTTAGATTGTATGAACGGTCGTTTTCGCGAAATAGATAATAGCTGCACAGGTCTTCGTTGTAATAGTTTAATTCTGTCCCTCCCTCTGGGGTCTGTTCCCATTTCGATTCAATAATACGGGGAGGCATCTCCATTAATTTTCGTAGGGATTGAGCGGAGGTATAAGTTGTAGATAATATAAAGAGAAACAATATCGTGTATCTAAGATCTTGTATCATAATAATATTAGATTATGTGTTTTTTAAAGTAAGATATTTTGCTTACAAATTTATCAATTATATATTAATATCACTGTATTCTTTGAACTTTTTAGCCTCTATTTTTTATTAGACATGGATTTTTAGGCTATTTCAGTATGATAATATGCTTTGTTATTCCATGTAGATACTATATTTTTTCTGTTGAATGACTTTGCTATTGTGCTTATTAATAGCTCCTTATCTCTTTTGTGATATTCGGAAATACTATATTTTATTTATAATCCGGAGTAATGCTTGTCATTCCTGTCTATCTTTGCCATACGATTATTAACTAACTCATTTATATCATGAAGAACATGAAAATAGGAACTGCAATATGGGTCTGCCTGTTGCTCTCTTTTTTCTTCGGCACATCAGCAAAGGCCGAAAGTATCACTTCTCCTGACGGACAATTAAAACTAAATTTCTCTGTCAACACGCAAGGAGAACCGGTGTATGAACTCTCTTATAAAGGAAAAGAGGTGATTAAACCTTCGAAACTGGGACTGGAATTGAAAAATGATCCCGGACTGATGAACGGATTCACTCTGGCCGATAGTAAAACTTCAGCTTTTGATGAAACATGGGAACCGGTGTGGGGAGAGGTGAAATCAATCCGCAACCATTATAATGAAATGGCTGTTACCCTGAATCAAAAGGCACAAGATCGTAATCTGATTATTTGTTTTCGTCTTTATAATGATGGCTTGGGCTTCCGCTATGAGTTCCCGCAACAAAAGAATCTGAATTACTTCGTTATAAAAGAAGAACATTCGCAGTTTGCTATGGCCGGCGATCATACGGCATTCTGGATTCCTGGCGATTATGATACGCAGGAATATGATTATACCGAATCCAAGCTTTCTGAAATTCGCGGATTGCTGCAGGGCGCAATCACCGGCAATGCTTCTCAAACATCTTTCTCTCCAACGGGGGTACAAACGTCCTTGCAAATGAAGACGGCCGATGGGTTATATATCAATCTGCATGAAGCGGCTTTGGTTGATTATTCTTGTATGCATCTGAACCTTGACGATCAGAATCTGATTTTTGAATCATGGTTGACTCCTGATGCAAAAGGGGATAAAGGTTATATGCAAACACCTTGCCGTTCACCTTGGCGCACGGTGATTGTCAGTGATGATGCTCGTGATATTCTGGCTTCCAAATTGACTTTGAACTTGAATGAGCCTTGTGCCTACGAAGATGTTTCTTGGATTAAGCCGGTGAAATACATCGGTGTGTGGTGGGAAATGATTACCGGAAAAAGTTCATGGTCGTACACGGATGATGTTTATTCTGTGAAACTGGGACAGACGGATTATTCCAAAACAAAACCGAGCGGACGTCATGCGGCCAATAATGACAAAGTGAAGCGTTACATTGACTTTGCTTCCGAACATGGATTCGACCAGATCTTAGTGGAAGGCTGGAATGAAGGCTGGGAAGACTGGTTCGGAAATTCGAAGGATTATGTCTTTGATTTCGTAACTCCGTATCCTGATTTTGACGTGAAGATGCTCAATGCGTATGCAAAGGAAAAAGGAGTGAAGCTGATGATGCATCACGAGACTTCCGCTTCTGTACGTAACTACGAGCGTCATCTTGATAAAGCCTATCAGTTTATGATAGATAACGGATACAATGCTGTGAAGAGCGGGTATGTAGGTAATATTATTCCCCGTGGAGAACATCATTACGGGCAGTGGATGAACAATCATTATTTATATGCGGTGGAAAAAGCGGCCGAATATAAGATCTGTGTAAATGCTCACGAAGCAACCCGCCCGACAGGATTATGTCGCACATATCCGAATCTGATCGGTAATGAATCGGCTCGTGGCACGGAATATGAAGCCTTTGCAGGGAATAAGCCGTTCCATACTACCTTGCTTCCTTTCACTCGTCAGATTGGTGGACCGATGGATTATACACCGGGTATCTTTGATATAAAACTTTCTTTCCTGTCGGGCGACCATAGCTTTGTACGTACTACTTTGGCAAAACAATTGGCACTTTATGTAACGATGTACAGTCCTTTGCAAATGGCAGCCGACCTTCCGGAAAGTTACGAACGTCACATGGATGCATTTCAATTTATCAAGGATGTAGCCGTTGATTGGGATGACAGCAAGTATCTGGAAGCGGAACCGGGAGATTATATTACCGTAGCACGTAAGGCAAAAGGTACTGATAACTGGTTTGTAGGTGGTATCACCGATGAGAATCCCCGTACTTCTGCTTTTACACTTGATTTTCTCGAACCGGGAAAACAATATGTAGCTACTCTCTACGCTGACGGAAAGGAGGCGGATTTTGAAAAGAATCCTACTTCTTACCAGATAAAAAAAGGACTTGTAACAAACAAGAATAAGATGTCTGTGAAGCTGGCACGCAGCGGAGGATTTGCGGTAAGTCTGATTGAAGCAACTCCCGCTGACTTGAAAACGATCAAGAAATGGAAATAAGATTCAGGTAAAAAGATTGTTTACGGATTCCCCGCTTTTTAATAAATATTAGTTGTGCTTCGCAAAGAAAACTAAAACTTTGCGGAGCGCTTTTTTTATAGGATGGATTCTTTTTTGTACTTTTGCGCCATCTTTTTTAAAACATCATCAATAAAGAGAACAACATGGGAGGTTTTTTCGGAACAGTCTCGAAAACTAGTTGCGTGACTGATTTATTCTATGGCACAGATTATAACTCACATCTGGGTACCAAGCGGGGAGGACTCGCAACATATAGTGAGGAAAAAGGTTTTATACGCTCCATTCACAATTTGGAAAGTACTTATTTCCGAACCAAGTTTGAAGGAGAACTCGACAAATTCAAAGGAAACGCCGGAATCGGCATCATTAGCGACACAGACGCACAACCTATCATCATCAATTCTCACCTCGGGCGCTTCGCCATTGTCACAGTCGCTAAAATAGTCAATATCCAGGAATTGGAAGAAGAGCTTCTCAGTCAAAACATGCACTTCGCCGAACTTAGTTCGAGCAACACCAACCAGACGGAACTTATCGCATTGCTTATTATACAAGGTAGAACTTTTGTGGAAGGTATCGAGAATGTGTTTAAGCACATTAAGGGGTCTTGTTCGATGTTGCTTCTGACGGAAGACGGAAGTATCATCGCAGCACGTGACTGGTGGGGACGTACTCCGGTGGTGATTGGAAGGAAAGACGGTGCTTATGCTGCAACAAGCGAATCGTCCAGTTTTCCGAATCTGGATTATGAGATTGAGAAATATTTAGGTCCCGGTGAGATTGTCCGTATGTATGACGATCATGTTGACCAACTTCGCAAGCCCAACGAGGATATGCAGATTTGTTCGTTTTTGTGGGTGTACTACGGGTTCCCGACTTCTTGTTATGAAGGAAAGAATGTAGAGGAAGTGCGTTTCACCAGCGGATTGAAAATGGGACAGACAGATGAATCGGAAGTGGATTGTGCCTGCGGTATTCCTGATTCGGGAGTGGGTATGGCTTTAGGATATGCCGAAGGAAAGGGGGTTCCCTATCATCGTGCTATTTCCAAATATACACCGACATGGCCTCGTAGCTTCACTCCGAGCAATCAGGAGATGCGTTCGCTTGTAGCCAAGATGAAGTTGATTCCAAACCGTGCCATGCTGCAAAATAAACGTTTGTTGTTTTGTGACGATTCAATCGTACGGGGAACTCAATTGCGTGACAATGTGAAGATTCTGTATGATTACGGAGCGAAGGAGGTACACATGCGTATCGCTTGTCCGCCATTGATTTACGCTTGTCCGTTTGTTGGCTTTTCGGCTTCCAAAAATGCATTGGAGTTGATTACCCGTCGCATTATCAAGGAACTGGAAGGGGACGAGAATAAGAACCTGGAGAAATATGCTACTACCGGTTCGCCGGAATACGAAAAAATGGTTAGCATTATTGCCGAGCGTTTCGGTCTCAGTTCATTGAAGTTTAATACGCTGGAAACGCTGATTGAGGCTATCGGATTACCTAAATGTAAGGTTTGTACACATTGCTTTGATGGTAGCAGCCATTTTTAAAGTAGTCAGATAGGATATTTAAGTATCCGGATAAAAGTATACAATAAAAAAGAGCCGTGAATTGCTTTGTAATTCACGGCTCTTTTTTTACCTTTACGGCACTATAAACTATCAATTTGTAAATTGTAATTAGTAACTTGTAATTAAAACAATATGACTTTAGTAGACAGATTTTTAAAGTATGTAAGCTTCGATACACAATCTGATGAATCGACAGGGCTTACTCCAAGTACTCCGAAGCAGATGATTTTTGCTGAATACTTGAAAAAAGAGTTGGAATCTTTGGGATTGGAAGATATTACTTTGGATGAGCATGGATATCTTTTTGCTACACTTCCTGCCAATATAGATAAAGAAGTACCCACTATCGGGTTTATTGCCCATATGGATACAAGTCCTGATATGACGGGTAAGGATGTCACTCCACGCATTGTGGAAAAGTATGACGGTTCGGATATTGTGCTTTGTGCTGAAGAGAAGGTGGTCCTTTCTCCGTCACAATTTCCGGAATTACTGGATCATAAGGGGGAAGACTTGATTGTGACCAATGGAAAGACGTTGCTTGGTGCTGACGATAAAGCCGGGATTGCGGAAATTGTATCTGCAATGGTGTATCTGAAGGAACATCCGGAAATCAAGCACGGAAAAATCCGTATCGGCTTCAATCCGGACGAAGAAATTGGTGAAGGTGCCCATAAATTTGATGTAGAGAAATTCGGTTGCGAATGGGGATATACGATGGATGGAGGTGAAGTAGGGGAGTTAGAATTTGAAAATTTCAATGCTGCCGCTGCTAAAATTACCTTTAAAGGACGTAATGTGCATCCGGGATATGCCAAGAATAAGATGATTAACTCAATCTATCTTGCCAATCAATTTATCACATTGCTACCCTCTCAGGAAAGACCGGAGCATACGACCGGTTACGAAGGATTTTATCATTTAATCGGTATTCAGGGAGATGTGGAGCAAAGCACTGTATCTTATATCATCCGCGATCATGACCGTGCGAAATTTGAGAACCGTAAAAAAGAGATGGAACGTCTGGTTGCTCAAATGAATGCTGAACATGGAGCGGGTACTGCAACTCTCGAATTGCGCGACCAGTATTATAATATGCGTGAGAAGATAGAACCGGTAATGCATATCATCGATACCGCTTTTGCTGCGATGGAAGCTGTGGGTGTGAAACCGAATGTAAAACCGATTCGTGGAGGTACGGATGGTGCGCAGCTTTCCTTTAAGGGATTGCCTTGTCCGAATATCTTTGCCGGTGGGCTGAATTTCCACGGTCGTTACGAATTTGTGCCTATCCAGAATATGGAGAAAGCAATGAAAGTGATTGTGAAAATAGCAGAACTGGTGGCTTCCAAATAAAAAGACGGTAAGCTCCGGTAATACTTAATACCTGATACTTAATACTTAAAACTTAATACTTTAAAATAATGAAAACCACTCCGTTTACAGAGAAACATATAGCACTTGGTGCTAAAATGCACGAGTTTGCAGGTTATAATATGCCTATTGAATATTCCGGTATCATTGATGAACACATAACTGTTTGTCAGGGTGCCGGTGTATTTGATGTATCGCATATGGGAGAATTTTGGGTGAAAGGTCCGCAAGCGTTGGCCTTTCTGCAGAAAATAACATCTAACAATGTGGCGGTACTGACTCCGGGTAAAATACAATATACTTGTTTTCCTAATGAGAATGGAGGTATTGTAGATGATTTGCTGGTTTATCAGTATGAACCGGAAAAATACATGTTGGTGGTGAATGCTTCCAATACGGAAAAAGACTGGAATTGGTGTGTTTCTCATAATACGGAGGGAGCCGAGTTGGAAAATTCGTCGGACAATATAGCTCAACTTGCTATACAGGGTCCGAAGGCTATTTCGGTTCTGCAAAAGTTGACGGATATTGATCTTGCTTCTATTCCTTATTATACATTTAAGGTTGGAACGTTTGCAGGTGAAGAGAATGTGATTATCTCCAATACGGGTTATACCGGTGCGGGAGGTTTCGAACTTTATTTCTATCCGTCTGCGGCTGATTCTATATGGAAGGCTATTTTTGAGGCTGGTGAAGAGTATGGCATTAAACCTATCGGTTTGGGTGCCCGTGATACGCTCCGGTTGGAAATGGGCTTCTGTCTGTATGGCAATGATCTGGATGATACGACTTCTCCGATAGAAGCCGGATTGGGATGGATCACTAAGTTTGTGGAAGGCAAGGATTTTGTCAATCGTCCGATGCTGGAAAAACAGAAAGCGGAAGGTGTTACCCGTAAACTGGTTGGCTTTGAAATGATTGATCGAGGAATTCCCCGTCATGGTTATGAACTGGTGAATGATGAAGGCGGGAAAGTCGGAGTAGTGACCTCCGGTACGATGTCGCCTACCCGTAGGATTGGTATCGGTATGGGATATGTGAAACCGGAATATAGTAAGGTGGGTACGGAAATCTGTATCGATATGCGTGGTCGGAAATTGAAAGCTGTGGTAGTGAAACCACCTTTTAGAAAGTAAAAAATAGGCTTGTTATTGTGTATAGCCCCGGATAAGTTACGACTCTATCCGGGGCTAACTTATTTTATGATGGTTATTACAAAACATATCCGTAAATATGTTGTTTATCCCATAGAAATAATATAATTTTGTCATCAAATACGATAAAATAATGTCTCAATTACCTACTCTTATAGCTGACCTCGCACTTATATTGATTTGTGCCGGTGTTATGACTTTGTTGTTTAAGAAGTTGAAACAACCTCTGGTCTTGGGATATGTAGTTGCCGGATTTCTGGCAAGTCCGCATATGCCGTATACTCCTTCAGTGATGGATACTGCCAATATTAAGACTTGGGCGGATATTGGTGTTATTTTCTTGCTGTTTGCTCTTGGTTTGGAATTTAGTTTTAAGAAGATTGTCAAGGTGGGTGGTTCTGCCATCATTGCTGCCTGTACCATCATCTTTTGTATGATTTTGTTAGGAATAGGAGTCGGCATGGGTTTCGGCTGGCACAGGATGGACAGTCTGTTCTTGGGCGGTATGATTGCGATGTCGTCTACTACTATTATTTATAAAGCTTTTGATGATTTAGGATTAAGGAAGAAGCAGTTTACCGGACTTGTGTTGAGTATCTTGATTTTGGAAGATATTTTGGCCATTGTATTAATGGTGATGCTTTCCACCATGGCGGTGAGCCAACATTTTGAAGGTACCGAGATGTTGGAGAGTATCGGGAAATTATTGTTTTTCCTTATTCTGTGGTTTGTTGTCGGTATCTATCTGATTCCTGAATTCTTGAAACGCTGCCGGAAATTGATGGGAGAGGAGACTCTGCTTATTGTGTCGTTGGCGCTTTGTTTCGGTATGGTAGTGATGGCGGCTCATACAGGATTCTCTGCTGCATTTGGTGCATTTATAATGGGATCTATTCTGGCGGAAACAATCGAGGCGGAATCCATAGACCGGCTGGTGAAACCGGTAAAGGATCTTTTTGGAGCTATCTTTTTCGTATCGGTCGGTATGATGGTGGATCCTGCAATGATTGTAGAATATGCCGTACCTATTATAGTTATTACTTTGGCTGTTATCTTGGGGCAGGCTGTTTTTGGAACATTCGGTGTTATTCTCTCCGGAAAGCCTTTAAAGACAGCTATGCAATGCGGCTTTAGTTTAACGCAGATCGGAGAATTTGCGTTTATTATTGCTTCTTTGGGAGTCTCTTTGCATGTGACGAGTGACTTTCTGTATCCGATAGTGGTAGCGGTTTCTGTGATTACTACTTTCCTGACTCCTTATATGATTCGTTTTGCCGAGCCGGCTTCTACTTTTGTGGATGCTCATCTTCCGGAATCATGGAAAAAAATAATGATGCGTTATTCTTCCGGTTCGCAAACAGCCCTGAATCACGAGAATTTGTGGAAGAAGCTCATCTTGTCAATGGTACGTATAACAGTTGTTTATTCAATTGTCAGTATGTCGATTATTGCACTTTCTTTTCGTTTTGTCGTGCCATTCTTTAAAGAGAATCTGCCTCATTTCTGGGCATCATTGTTGGGAGCGGTATTTATCATTCTGTGTATTGCTCCTTTCTTGCGTGCCATTATGGTGAAGAAAAATCATTCGGTTGAGTTTATGACCTTATGGCATGACAGCCGTGCCAACCGTGCACCGCTGGTATCGACAATCGTGATTCGTATTATGATAGCGGCACTTTTCGTCATCTTTGTTATTTCCGGATTATTTAAGGCGTCTATCGGATTGATTATTGGAGTGGCTGTACTTGTTGTATTGTTGATGGTATGGTCTCGCCGTTTGAAAAAGCAATCGATATTGATTGAACGTCGTTTCTTTCAGAATCTCCGTTCCAGAGATGTACGTGCAGAGTATCTGGGAGAGAAAAAGCCGGAGTATGCCGGTCGTTTGTTGTCGCATGATTTGCATCTTGCCGATATGGAAATTCCGGGTGAATCCAGTTGGGCGGGAAAGACATTGATGGAGCTGAATCTGGGGAAGAAGTTTGGAGTTCATGTTGCTTCTATTCTTCGTGGAAAGAGGAGGATTAATATCCCCGGTGGTTCTGTCCGCCTGTTTCCGATGGATAAGATACAGGTGATAGGTACGGATGAACAATTAAGTGTGTTTAATGAGGCGATGCAAAACGGAGCGAAGATAGACTGGGAGGTTTATGAAAAGAGCGAGATGGCTTTGAAGCAGTTTATCATTGACAGTGATTCTGTTTTTCTGGGTAAAACGATTCGTGAATCGGGTATCCGCGACAAATATCATTGTATGATAGCCGGTGTTGAAAGTGAAGACGGTACACTGATGGTTCCTGATGTAAATGCTCCGCTCGAAGAAGGAGATGTTGTCTGGGTGGTAGGCGAAAAAGAGGATGTGTACCAATTAGTCGATCAAAAAAACGAAAAAGTACAAGCCGGATAAGAATGGAATACCTATTTTTGCAACGATAAAAACTTAAAATAATAATATCATGAAGAGTGATCCGAAAGAATGTCTGTATTGCCAGAACAATGAAACGCTGCATAATCTGATGATTGAGATTGCGGAATTGAGTGTGTCACGTGTGTTTTTGTTTAAGGAACAAACCTACCGTGGACGTTGTCTTGTTTCTTATAAAGACCATGTGAACGATTTGAATGAATTGAGTGATGAAGACCGTAATGCTTTTATGGCAGATGTAGCGCGTGTCACTCGTGCCATGCAAAAAGCTTTCCAGCCGGAAAAGATTAATTATGGTGCTTACTCGGATAAATTGTCTCATTTGCATTTTCATTTGGCACCTAAATATGTGGATGGACCTGATTATGGAGGTATATTCCAAATGAACCCGGGAAAGGTTTATCTGACTGATGCAGAATATCAGGAACTGATTGATGCTGTTAAAGCAAATCTGTAAATGGTATTTTACAATTCACCACAGAGGACACTGAGGACACGGAGGAAATAAAGGGAAAAAGTCTTTTACGAATTATACTCTTAATTACAATTACAGGATACCAGTAGGTATACTTTGATATTCCTCTGTGTCCTCCGTGTCCTCTGTGGTGAACTATTCTTCGAAATCGAAATCAAAGTCAAAATCATCCATAAACTCTGGAGTTGTAAATTCTTCCAGTTCCCGGCGATCTTTTTTGGTCGGGCGTCCGGTTCCACGTGCCCGGTCTACGAACCCGCTGATTTTGCTCATTTCAAGTAATTCATATTGATCGGGCGTCGTTACATTTTCCATCATTTCCGATACAAGTTTGGCTCCTACACGTTTCTCAATCGGTTGTAATACCTTGAATGAGTATGTGATAGGTGGTTTCTTCACTTGAATAACATCACCCGGTTTTATCATACGGGCGGCTTTGACCAGCGAACCGTTGATGGTAATACGTCCTTTTTTGCAGGCTTCTGCTGCAATCGTCCGTGTCTTGAAGATGCGGACAGCCCACATCCATTTATCTATTCTTGCTTCAGCCATTTTAGTTAGTTATTTAGTGATCAGTAATTAGGCGGTTAGTGGACGTTATCATTGATCGCTAACCGTTCATTGCTATTTTTATTTTTATGGAACAGGTTCATTATTTCTTGTTGAACTGGTTCATTGTGATGTCGATACCGGCAAGACAGAAACTTTTGATAATTTCCCCTGCCATCTCCAGTCTTTCATCCATTGTCTTCCAGTCTTCATCAGTGAAGTGACCGAGTACGTAATCGATTTGTCCGCCACGTGGAAAATCACTCCCGATTCCAAAACGCAGACGCGCATAGTTTTGAGTGCCCAGAGTGGCGGCAATATGCTTCAATCCGTTATGGCCTGCATCACTTCCTTTTCCTTTTAGACGTAACGTTCCGAAAGGAAGAGCCAGATCATCTACTACGATCAGCACATTTTCCAGTGGAATATTTTCTTTCTGCATCCAATAGCGAACGGCCAATCCACTCAGGTTCATAAAAGTCGATGGCTTGAGCAGGATCAACTGACGTCCTTTGATAGAAAAGCTGGTGGTGAATCCATAGCGCCCATCCATAAAAGGAGGAGCATTGTTGACTCTGGCCAATGCTTCTACTGTCATGAATCCGATATTATGTCGGGTTTCATGATACTCGGGACCAATGTTTCCCAGTCCGACAACTAAATATTTTATCATCGTTTTTCCGTAAAACAGTTCATTAATATAGAAAGAGAAACGCAGATTAATACAAATTAATGCAGACTGAACATCTGCTTTAATCTGCATTAATCTGCGTTTGAAGTATATCTCTTTACAGGGATAATCTCAAATTACTTGCCAGCGGCTGCTGCTGCACCTCTTGCTGCACGAGTCAACTTAACTGCACATACAACGGCTTCTTTAGCACTAATCAGTTCAAGACCTTCGAAGCTCAATTCGCCAACTTTAACAGTCTTACCCAATCCCAGGTGAGAAACGTTAACGATCAGTTTCTCAGGAATAACATTGTACAAAGCTTTCACTTTGATCTTACGCATCTGCAGTGCAAGTTTACCACCGGCTTTCACACCTTCTGCAAGACCTTCCAACTGTACAGGTACTTCCATTACGATAGGTTTAGCTTCGTCAATCTGATAGAAGTCAACGTGCAGGATAGTATCTTTTACCGGATGGAACTGAATATCTTTCAGGATAGCGTTTACTTTTTTGCCATCGATAACCAGGTCTACAACGTAGATGTGCGGAGTATAAACCAAGTTACGAAGTCCTTCGTTAGTCACTGTGAAGTGAACTACTTCATTACCTCCGTAAAGTACACAAGGTACACCACCGTTTTTACGAATTTCTTTCAAAGCTCTAGCTTGTTCAGAAGAGCGTTCTGCAATTGTTCTTGCAGTTCCTTTTACTTCAATTGATTTCATTTCTTTAAAAATTTGTGTTACTCTAAATTAAGTTAGTTTGCTTAATTCACCATCACACGATGTGGATTATCACACGATGTTGCAAAAAAGCGGTGCAAAAGTACGTCTTTTTTTTGAAATATCAAAGAGTTACTTTCTTAAAAGTCAATATCGATCTTAATTTCGCTCTCTAACTTGTTTTCCCGGGCTTCTTCGATTGCTTTCTGTTCACTTTCTTCATCAGCTTCGGTGTTCAGGCGGGCGATGTATTCGTTCACATCACTGCACTCGATGAAATTGACTGCTTCTTCGAGTCCTGCCATAAACTTCTGAAAGTCCTCCCTATATAGGAAGATTTTGTGTTTTTCGAAACTAACCTGAGAATCGTCACCTTCTCCCGTTATCACTTTTTTACTCTCTGTAATAGCCAGGAACATTTCATCTTTACGATTCTTCTTTACGTCAAGGTAATAGATGCGTTTACCTGCTTTAATGGACTTGGAGAATACAATCTCCTTATCATTCATGTCTGCGCTCATTTTCTTTTTTAAATCTTCCATATCTTTCGGTCCGTTTATAATCGGCTTCAAAATTGGATATTTTTTTTAAACTGTCAAAAGAAAAAGCGCAGAGAATCAAATACTGCATTAAAAAATGTGATTTATTAGTGGAAACTCATTAAAAATATCTACTTTTGCAGTTCGATAACAACAGTATTAATTTGAATTATGATCAACAGAGTTCTTATTCGTCTTAAGATTATACAAATAGTATATGCCTATTATCAAAATGGCAGCAAAAATCTAGACTCAGCGGAGAAAGAGTTATTCTTTAGTCTTTCAAAGGCGTATGACCTTTATAATTATTTGCTAATGCTGATGATAGCATTAACAGAGTATGCACAAAAACGTATTGATGCGGCAAAAGCTAAATTGGCACCTACGAAAGAAGAGTTGTACCCCAACAAGAAATTCGTGGATAACAAATTTATTGCTCAATTGGAAGTCAATAAGCAATTGGTAGAGTTTATAGCCAATCAAAAAAGAACCTGGGCAAACGACCAGGACTTCATCAAGGAACTTTATGAGAAAATTGTAGAAACCGATATCTATAAAGATTATATGGCTTCTGACGATCACTCATACGAGGCCGATCGTGAATTGTGGAGAAAACTCTATAAAACATACATCTTTAATAATGATTCTCTCGATCAGGTATTGGAAGATCAGAGTCTGTATTGGAATGATGACAAAGAAATTGTAGATACATTCGTCCTGAAAACAATCAAACGTTTTGATGAAAAGAAGGGTGCCAACCAGGAACTGCTTCCGGAATTTAAGGATGACGAAGACCAAGAGTTTGCACGTCGTTTGTTCCGTCGTACTATTTTGAATTCCGACTATTACCGTCATTTGGTTAGTGAGAATACGAAAAACTGGGATCTGGACCGTATTGCATTTATGGACGTTATCATTATGCAGACTGCATTAGCAGAAATTCTTAGTTTCCCGAACATTCCGGTCAGTGTTTCGTTAAATGAATATGTAGAGATAGCGAAGTTGTATAGCACAGCTAAAAGCGGTAGCTTTATCAACGGTACGCTGGATGGAATAGTTAATCAATTAAAAAAAGAAGGTAAGTTGACTAAAAACTGATACCTTTGTCCATATAGTAGAAACTAAAACAGATTATTTATGAACGTATTGACTGTATTATTGCAAGCTCCTGCCGGTGCTGCCGGAGGTGGAAGTATGATGTGGATCATGCTGATAGCTATGTTTGTTATCATGTATTTCTTTATGATCCGTCCTCAGAATAAGAAGCAAAAAGAAATAGCAAATTTCCGTAAATCTCTTCAGGTAAATCAGAATGTGATTACTGCAGGTGGTATCCACGGAACAATCAAGGAAATTACTGACGATTATATAGTACTTGAAATTGCTTCTAATGTAAGGATTAAAATAGACAAGAATTCTATTTTCGCTGATGCTTCAGCTGCTAGCAATCAATCTAAATAATAGTTGATAAATAAGTGCCTATGTTTGATCGTAGGAAAATAGAATATACATATTTAAAACTATCAAAGAAAATTAAGGATTTTCTGCTCAGTGATAAGAGCAGAGAGTTCTTAATTTTTTTATTTTTCTTCCTGATAGCCGGTGGATTTTGGCTGCTTCAGACTCTGAATAGTGACTATGAAGCGGAGTTCTCCATTCCGGTACGAATGAAAGATGTTCCCAATAATGTAGTGCTGACTTCAGAACCACCTTCCGAACTTCGAGTCAGAGTGAAAGATAAAGGTACGGTGCTTCTCAATTATATGCTGGGGAAAAGTTTTTTTCCGGTAAATCTAGGTTTTCTTGATTATAAAGGAAAAGATAATCATGTGAAGATTTACGCATCTGATTTTGAGAAAAAGATATTGAGCCAATTGAATGTGTCCTCTAAAATACTTTCAATCAAGCCGGATACATTAGAGTATATTTATTCTGAAGGAAAGTCAAAGTTAGTATCTGTCCGCTTTCAGGGGAAAGTGACAGCCGGACTTCAATATTATGTATCAGATACGATTTGCAATCCGGACTCTGTATTGGTTTATGCTCCGGAAGGAATTCTGGATACTATCACCACCGCATATACTCAAAAGATAAATCTGGAGAATATTTCAGATACAACCCGGCGACGAATTCCGCTGAATTCAGAAAGAGGGGTGAAGTTTGTTCCGGCTTCGGTAGAAATGACCTTTCCGGTAGATATTTATACGGAGAAAACAGTAGAGGTGCCATTGCACGGAGTTAACTTCCCGGCCGATAAGGCATTGCGTACCTTCCCTTCCAAAGTTCAGATTACTTTTCAGGTGGGGTTGAAGCGGTTTCGCAGCATAAAAGCAAGCGATTTTATCATCAATATTTCTTACGAAGAGTTGTTGAAGCTCGGTTCTGATAAATATACGGTTAAATTGAAGTCCTTTCCGAGCGGAATCAATCAAATCCGTATTGTTCCTGAGCAAGTAGACTTCTTGATAGAACAAATTACTTCTAATGTCGATTAAGATTGGTATAACCGGTGGTATCGGTAGCGGAAAGAGTGTAGTTTCCAGGCTATTTGGAATAATGGGAATTCCTGTTTATATTTCAGATGTAGAAGCAAAACGTATCACGCAGACAGACCCGGTGATTTGCCGGGAACTTTGTGCGCTGGTCGGCCAGAATGTGTTTCAAAATGGTGTGTTGAATCGTTCTTTGCTGGCATCCTATATGTTCGGTCATCCGGATCGTGTGCAGAAAGTGAATGAAATTATTCATCCACAGGTGAAGGAAGATTTTCGTCGGTGGACTGCCCGGTTCGGGGGTGAACAATTGGTCGGTATGGAGTCTGCCATACTTGTGGAAGCCGGTTTCAGGAATGAAGTTGATTTTCTGGTTATGGTGTATGCGCCGTTGGAAGTGAGACTGGAGCGCGCCATAAAGCGGGATTGTTCATCGAGAGAACAGGTAATGAAGCGTATTGAAGCACAAATGAGTGATGAAGTTAAGAGAAGTCATGCTGATTTCGTGATAGTCAATGATGATGAAACAGC
Organism: Bacteroides sp. BFG-606; assembly: GCF_024788145.1. Lineage (NCBI taxonomy): Bacteria > Pseudomonadati > Bacteroidota > Bacteroidia > Bacteroidales > Bacteroidaceae > Bacteroides > Bacteroides sp. BFG-606. The sequence continues at coordinate 3,280,718 of NZ_JANUIL010000001.1, forward strand.
GTTAATTCCGCAGGTTTTGGAGCTTATTTCTTTGCTATCTAAAAATAATCATTACCTTTGCTCCGCAAAAAAATAATTAATAAATAAAAGGATATATACTATGTTGAAGACTATCTTGTCTATCTCAGGTAAACCGGGATTATACAAACTTATTTCGCAAGGAAAAAATATGTTGATTGTTGAATCAGTCAATGCTGAGAAGAAACGTTTCCCCGCTTATGGTAATGAAAAAATTATTTCTTTGGCCGATATAGCAATGTACACGGACGATGCAGAAGTTCCTTTGTATGATGTGCTGGAATCTATAAAAGAGAAAGAAAAATCAGCGCAGGCTTCTATCGATCCGAAAAAGGCTACACCTGAACAATTGCGTGAATACTTGGCTGAGGTATTACCTAACTTTGATCGTGAACGCGTATATGTAGCCGATATCAAGAAATTGGTAGCCTGGTATAACATCTTGATTTCTAATGGAATTACAGAATTCAAACCGAAAGGCGAAGTTAAGGAAGAAGTGACTGCAGAATAATTTGTATCGTTTATTTAAACGAAATAAAAACATGATAATCATTTGAGGTGGTTATCATGTTTTTTTTGTATAAATGCTTGTGAATTCGGAAAATATTAGTATTATTTGGGTTATCTTTTACTATAATAAATATCTTCTACTTATATTGTAAATAATGATGCTTTTTATGTATCTTTGTCGCTGTTCACTATTCTTGAGAATGATAGGTAAATATTGGGTATGGAGACAATAACAAATAAAGAAGTAAACGTCCATTTGGACAATGAAAAAGGGACATTATGCCTGACGCGTTTGTTGGCAGGTACAATGGTATTCCTTTACGATTCACAGGGAGAGCTAAAAAGGCAAACATAAATTTGCTTTGCCTTCATTGACTATGGAAATCCCTCAACAGGGTACCTATGTTTTGGTAATGAGTCATCCGAACTGCCAACCGGAAGTCCGGAGGTTTACATATTCAGGGATATAAATAATGCCGGTATGCTTAATAAGAAGCATACCGGCATTCTATTTAAATGGAAACTCTTAATTTCTGAATACCAATCCGTCTCCACCAGCGTCAACGGTAATTGCTTTGCTGCGGTCGACTTCCTGGGAAAGTAACTTTTTGGATAAATCGTTCAACAGATAACGTTGAATAGCTCTCTTTACCGGACGAGCTCCAAATTCAGGATCATATCCCACTTGAGATAAGAAGTTCAATGCTCCTTCCGTGAGTTTTAGTTCCACTCCGTTTTCGGCAAGCATTTTCTGTACTCCCTTGATTTGTAAGAGTACGATCTGCTTGATTTCCTTTTCGTTCAATGGTAAGAACATGATCGTTTCATCAATACGGTTCAGGAATTCCGGGCGAATCGTCTTTTTCAACATATTCATGACTTCCTTCTTCGTTTCTTCAATCACTTCTTCCTTATTGGAACCGTGCAACTTTTCCATCTGACTTTGTATATAAGAACTACCCATATTCGAAGTCATGATGATGATGGTATTCTTGAAGTTGACTACCCTTCCTTTATTGTCAGTCAGTCGTCCGTCATCCAATACCTGTAACAGGATATTGAAAACATCCGGATGGGCTTTTTCTATTTCGTCAAACAGGACAACAGAGTAAGGTTTCCGACGTATAGCTTCTGTCAGCTGACCGCCTTCATCATATCCTACGTATCCCGGAGGCGCTCCGACTAAACGGGAAACACTATGCTTTTCCTGATACTCGCTCATGTCGATACGAGTCATCATCGTTTCGTCATCGAACAGGAATTCCGCCAATGCCTTCGCCAGTTCGGTCTTACCTACACCGGTGGTTCCGAGGAAAATGAACGAGCCAATCGGACGTTTCGGATCCTGTAATCCGGCACGACTACGGCGCACGGCATCTGCCACGGCTTCAATCGCTTCATCCTGACCGATTACACGTTGATGAAGTTCTTCTTCCAGGTGCAATAGTTTGTCTTTCTCACTTTGTAGCATCTTGCTGACAGGAATACCTGTCCAACGGGAAACAACATCGGCAATGTCCTCCGCATCTACCTCTTCCTTAATCATGGCCTTATCGCCTTGCATATCACGTAGCTGCTTTTGAGTATCTTCTATCTCTTTGTCCAAAGCCTGAAGTTTACCGTAACGGATTTCGGCTACTTTACCATAGTCACCTTCACGTTCTGCTTTTTCTGCTTCAAATTTAAGATTCTCTATTTCAACCTTATTCTGCTGGATTTTATCCATCAGTGTTTTTTCACTCTGCCATTTGGCTTTAAAGGACTTTTCCTGTTCTTTAAGTTCGGCAAGCTCCTTACCGATGATTTCCAGTTTCGGTTTATCGTTTTCACGTTTGATAGCTTCCCGTTCGATTTCCAACTGCTTGATTTTGCGGGAGATTTCATCCAGTTCTTCAGGAACAGAATCTACCTCCATACGCAGTTTAGCTGCGGCTTCATCCATCAGGTCAATGGCTTTGTCCGGCAGGAAACGGTCGGTGATATAACGGCTGCTCAATTCGACGGCTGCAATGATTGCATCATCTTTGATACGTACATGGTGATGGTTCTCGTAACGCTCTTTCAGTCCACGAAGGATAGAAATGGTACTCAAGTTGTCCGGTTCATCCACTTGTACGATTTGGAAACGACGCTCCAAAGCTTTGTCCTTTTCGAAGTATTTTTGATATTCGTCGAGGGTTGTTGCTCCGATGGAACGTAATTCTCCACGAGCTAAGGCAGGTTTTAGAATGTTTGCGGCATCCATGGCGCCCTCACCCTTGCCGGCTCCTACCAGTGTATGAATCTCATCAATGAACAGAATAATATCACCTTCTGATTTCTTCACTTCATTGACAACTGATTTCAGCCGTTCTTCAAACTCACCTTTATACTTTGCACCGGCAACCAGTGCCCCCATATCCAGTGAATAGACCTGTTTGTTTTTCAGGTTTTCAGGTACATCTCCTCGAAGAATACGATGTGCCAAGCCTTCTACGATCGCTGTCTTACCAGTTCCCGGTTCACCGATTAGAATCGGGTTGTTTTTTGTACGGCGGCTCAATATCTGGAGTACCCGGCGGATTTCTTCATCACGTCCGATTACAGGATCCAGTTTTCCGCTACGGGCAGCTTCATTCAGGTTGATAGCGTACTTTTCCAATGATTGATAAGTGTCTTCACTGGATTGTGACGTTACTTTTTCTCCTTTCCTCAACTCGCTGATGGCATTGCGTAATTCTTTTTCCGTCATACCGGCATCTTTCAAGATAGTGGAGACGGTACTTTTTACAGTCAGCAATGCCAGTATGATATGTTCTAATGAAACAAACTCATCGCCCATTTCTTTAGAATACTGCGTTGCTTTCTGCAATACTTCGTTGGATTCACGACTTAGATACGGTTCTCCGCCGGATACTTTGGGCAGGGAGTCGATTTGTTTATCGACAACGAGAGCTACCTGCTGTCCGTTCATGCCAAGTTTCTGGAAGATGAAGTTAGTGACATTTTCACCTACCTTCATTACTCCCTGCATGATGTGGACAGGTTCAATGGCTTGTTGCCCCCGGCTTTGTACGAGGTTCACGGCCTCCTGTACCGCTTCTTGAGATTTGATGGTAAAATTGTTAAAGTTCATATCTTTGTTCTCCTTTCTTATTTCACGTTTTAATAACACCTAAGAGGGCGCAAAAGATTTGCCAAGTATAAAAATATGACAAAATAGCATGAGTATTAAGGAGTTAAAGGACAAAATGACCTTTTTTATCCGGGAGTAACTGACGAATTTGCTATCAAATATCATTTGCTACATGATACGCTTGTTTGTGTAATCTTGGCCTGTGATGAAAGAAAATAAATATTGAAAAGTGGATAAATAAAAGTATTGTAGTATCTTTATCCGCTGTAATAATATAGATGGTATATGAGTGATAAGCCCCAAATAAAACTTGCTGAAACAGTGGTGTTGATTGACGCTGCTTTTTTGAATTTTGTAATAACGGATATAAAAGGATATTTTGAAGAAACTTTGCATCGTTCTTTACAAGAGATAGACCTTTCGATGTTGACTACCTATATAACCTTGGATGCAGGGATTACAGAAGGGAAGAACGAGGTACAATTTCTTTTTGTGTATGATAAAGAATCCAGTCGATTGCAATATTGCCAACCTTCCGATTTGCAGGAAGAATTGAATGGAGTTGCGTTTCAGAGTCCTTATGGTGAATATTCTTTTGCTAGCGTTCCGTCGGAAGGAATGGTGTCAAGAGAAGATTTGTTTTTGGATTTACTCTCTATCGTTTCCGATTCGGCAGACGTGAAAAGGATGATCGTTATTTCTTTCAATGAGGAGTATGGAAAGAAAGTGACTGATGCTTTGCATGAAGTGAAAGGCAAAGAGGTCATTCAATTCCGTATGAATGAGCCGGAACTTCCGGTGGATTATAAATGGGATATGCTGGCTTTCCCTGTCATGCAGGCGTTGGGGATAAAAGCGGAAGAATTGCAATAACTATTGTGTTTTTATTCTTTCTGTAATTCATTATTCGTCATTGATTTCTTAACTGTTAATCATAATTGCCGTGTCCGATTTTCGTTTAAAAGTATTTCAGAGCGTAGCGAAGAATCTAAGCTTTACGAAGGCTTCGCAAGAATTGTTTGTCAGCCAACCTGCTATCACCAAACATATTCAGGAACTGGAGACTTACTATCAAGCTCGTTTGTTCGACCGTCAAGGGAGCAAAATCTCACTGACTAAGGCCGGAGAATTGCTGCTGAAACATAGCGAGAAAATCCTGGACGATTATAAACAGTTGGAATATGAGATGCATCTGTTGCATAATGAATATATCGGTGAACTGAAATTGGGAGCCAGTACTACGATTGCACAATATGTACTTCCTCCTTTGTTGGCGAACTTTATAGCCAAGTTTCCGCAAATTAATCTTTCTTTGATTAATGGAAATTCCCGTGGAGTGGAAGCTGCCTTGCAAGAGCATCGGATTGATTTGGGACTGGTCGAAGGGATCTTCCGCCTACCTAATCTGAAATATACTCCATTTTTGCAAGATGAACTGGTTGCCGTGGTGCATACACAGAGTAAGTTAGCTGTCTCGGATGAGATTACTCCGGAAGATTTGCTGAATATTCCTTTGGTTTTGCGGGAGAGGGGTTCCGGTACATTAGATGTATTTGAACGTGCCTTATTGCAACATAATCTCAAACTTTCTTCTTTAAATGTATTGATGTATCTTGGTAGTACAGAGAGTATCAAACTTTTTTTGGAACATACAGACTGTATGGGAATTGTTTCTATCCGTTCGGTGCATAAAGAGCTTGTAGCTGGTAATCTCCGTGTAGTCGAAATAAAAGGAATGCCGATGCTGCGCGAATTTAACTTTGTACAACTGCAAGGGCAGGAGGGAGGATTGTCACAGGTATTTATGCGTTTCGCCGGACATCATAGTAAAAGCCTGTAAGTTTGTCTTTTTCTCTCGTGCAGGCTTAGGGTCTCCAGAATCAGAAAAATGATTTTCATTTCTCATATTCTCATAATCACTATATAATAATTTTATAACCAGTTGATTACCGAATGAGAAACGTTTTGAGAAAGCCTATTTCTCATAGTTTCTTTAGTGAAATAGGCCTCAAAACAGTTATTTCTCATCTATTTCCGGGGTATTTCTCATACTGTTATTCACTTTGTTCAGCTATTTTTTTCTTTATATATACCCTGTGTGCTCCTCTTCCAGTGATTTCTATTCCAGAATCCGGTTGATGGCCCCACTGTCTTAGTTCGTTGGTTGCTGCTGTTTGCAACAATCCTGTTAGTTTGCGGTATTCCCAAACAGTCAGGAAGGGATGTTCGTCCAGATACTTTAAAGCTAATGCCAGTCGTTGTTCCGGTGTGAATTTTTTAGAGGAGCGTTGTTTTTTCCAGGGTGCTCTTTCCAGTTGGCATCTTTCGCTGATATTTCTCACCATTTCTCGGTCTACCCGAAAGTTTACACCTCCTATAAAGATACTTTGTGCGTTGCGATGAGTTCCACCTTCTTCCGGATCTTCCCGCTCCTTGTCTCTGCCTAAGGTAAGAGAGGGAGTAAACGTTCCTATTCCGTCTATTTTTACTGAACGTCCTTCTGCCATCAGATGCGCCATTTCAATCGCGGTTTGAAGTAGTACGCCTTCTATGTCTCCTGCACTGAATCCACTGACGTCACCAACTCGTTGCGCTAACTCTTTTATGCTTGCATTATCTATCCGCGCAAATTTAGGATAAGTAATTCTTTTGCCTGTTTTCTGAAGATCGGGCATCTCCTCTATGATATATCTTGCCATATCATCTATTGTTTAAAGTGTTAATAGATAAGTTCTTTTGTATTAGAGGCAAACTTCCTTTCTTCTAATAGTAAAGTTCTTGTTGATTAATTATAAACTATAAATGCAACTTTTGTTTTTATAATTGAAGCTTGCATTTATAAAAACAAAGCTTTCATTTTTATAATCAAAGCTTGCATTTATAGTTTGTTCCTATGCAAAGATAAGTTTTCTATTTGACAAAAAGAAGTTTATCCTTAATAAAGAAGAAGTTTTCTATTAATAGTTTGAGAGGGAATGAAGATGATTAACGAGAAAGGATATAGCGGGATTTTATGCTTAATATATTATTTCCTAAAAAGTGGATGCAATGTTTCTGTTAGTTTTTAGAAAAGTGTATATTTGTGATATTATGAATCATAAAGTATAACTGATAAATAATTAGGTGCGATGGATGATAAATTGAATATATTGTGGACCACTGATAACAGAGACACCATTTTTAATATGCTCTCTATGTATGCGATAAACTCTGTTAATAGAGGTTGGTGGAAGCATCTGAATATTATTCTTTGGGGAGCATCCGTGAAGTTGGTAGCTAATGATACCCAAGTACAAACTGAAGTTTTGGAAATGATACAAACTGGTATAACTATTGAAGCCTGTCAAGATTGTTGTGAAACATTTGGTGTAACTTCGATTATAAAGAATCTAGGCATTGATGTTAAATATATGGGTGCACCATTTACTCAATATATAAAAGATGGAGAAAAGATTCTGACTATTTAGATTGTTGCTATTAAATTTAGAAAGTGGACCAATGGGACATACTAATATCATGCAAGCTGAAGAAAATGATTTGGTAAACATTTTATCTTTGCAAAAGAAATCTTTTATGGTGGTGGCCGAACGAATGAATAAATTCGATCTTCCCCCTTTGTTGCAAAATCAGGATGAGATTTGTGATGAGTATCAGACAGGCATTATTCTAAAATACGTATCAGATGATGGACAGATTGTAGGTTCTGTCAGGGGATGTATGGATGAAAATAGAGTATGTCATATTGGTAAATTGATAGTGCATCCCGATTTTCAGAATAAAGGCATAGGTAGAGAACTTATGACTGAAATAGAACGATTATTTCCTCACTGTCATAAGTTCTCTCTTTTTACGGGCGAAGAGACACCCAATACTTTGCATCTATATAGCAAAGTCGGTTATAATATTGTATGTAGAAAAGAAATGGAGGGTATCAGCATGATTATTATGGAAAAAGAAAAACTTACTTATAGAGATTTTACGTCTGACGATTTAGAAACTGTTTGTAAATTACCTCGAAACAAGCAGGAACTGTTTTTTATGTTTCCTAAAGCTGATTTTCCTTTAACAATCGATCAATTAAAGAATACAATAAAAGATAGATTTGATTCGACTGTTGTTTTATTTAATAATGAAGTAGTAGGGTTTGCAAACTTCTATGAGGTAAGAGAATCTCAATATTGTGCTATTGGAAATGTAATAGTAAGTCCTTGTTTTCGTAATCGTGGCGTTGGTACATTTCTGATAAATACTATGGAATATATTGGGAAAAAGAAATATAATGTATCGGAGCTTCATTTGTCTTGCTTTGATACTAATACGAATGGGCTTCTGTTATATACTAAATTAGGATATAAACCCTATGAAATAGAGAAGTACATTAATAAGGAAAACGAAGTCTCGGCTTTAATAGAATTGAAAAAAGTGCTGTGATTCGAAATAAATCACTTATTTGATTCTGTTATCTCCTGAAAGTATGATAACTTAAAAAAATGCGAGAAGTATCTATGACTGACTATAACTTACAACGATTTTTAGATGCTCAGCGAGGGGATTATGAACAAGCCCTTGCAGAAGTTAGAAACGGGCGGAAATATTCCCATTGGATTTGGTATATATTTCCTCAACTGAAAGGATTGGGCATGAGTTATAATTCACAGTATTATGGTCTTAGCGGCAAAGAAGAGGCTGAAGCATATCTTGCCCATCCAATTTTGGGAGAAAGACTGCGTGAAATAACGTCTGTTTTTCTTCAATTGAAAAATAAAACGGCGCAGGAAGTTTTCGGTCCGTTAGATGCGGTGAAAGTATTGTCATGCATGACGCTTTTTAATGAAGTTGCTTCGGATGATTTGTTTCAGCAAGTGATCGACCGTTATTATCAGGGTAAAGTGGATGAGACAACAAAAAGAAAATTGGAATAATAACTAATACTAATTTATATGGGCTGTTTAATGAATCTATTATGGCTGTTGCTTGGTGGTATCTTTACCGCTGTCGAATACCTCATTTCGAGTTTATTGATGATGCTGACCATTATCGGCATTCCTTTTGGAATGCAAACATTGAAGTTGGCCGGACTTGCTTTATGGCCTTTCGGTAAAGAAGTCAGAAGTGGGAACCGTTCCGGTGGCTGCCTCTATATATTGATGAATATCCTGTGGATATTTCTGGGTGGCATTTGGATTTGTCTGTCACATTTGGTTTTCGGGGCTATATTGTGCATTACCATTATCGGAATCCCTTTTGGATTGCAACACTTCAAGTTGGCAGCTTTGGCATTATCACCTTTTGGGAAAGACATTGTAACAGTGTAAGAGTAGTTGGGAGAGAGTATGCTTATAATTAAAAGTTATAATGCATAATTAGAAACTATTGGCGGGTCTTGATTGTTTACCGTACCTTTGCGCCCGGAAAACAATTAAAGATAAAAAGATATGATTTCAACAGCTACAAAAACTTTGCAGTCAAATAATAAAATGATTTATGTTGCACTGCTTTCCACTCTGACTTTTTTCCTGTTTTTAGACTATATTCCGGGATTGGAAGCATGGTCGGCTTGGGTAACTCCTCCGGTTGCTTTGTTCCTCGGACTTATTTTTGCATTAACTTGCGGACAAGCGCATCCAAAGTTTAATAAGAAAACATCGAAATATCTGTTGCAGTATTCAGTAGTAGGACTGGGATTCGGTATGAATCTTCATTCTGCTTTAGCTTCCGGTAAGGAAGGTATGGAATTTACGGTTATTTCAGTAATCGGAACATTGGTGATTGGCTGGTTCATCGGACGTAAGTTATTTAAAATAGACCGGAATACAGCTTATCTTATCAGTTCGGGAACCGCTATCTGTGGCGGTAGTGCTATTGCAGCAGTGGGACCGGTGTTGAAAGCGAAGGACAGTGAAATGTCTGTGGCATTAGGTACAATCTTTATCTTGAACGCTATTGCACTTTTCATTTTTCCTGCCATTGGTCATGCATTGAATATGGATCAACAACAGTTCGGAACATGGGCAGCTATTGCCATTCATGATACCAGTTCTGTAGTAGGTGCGGGAGCTGCCTATGGAGAAGAAGCATTGAAAGTGGCTACTACTATCAAATTGACCCGTGCTCTTTGGATTATCCCGATGGCTTTTGCTACCTCATTTATATTCAAGAGCAAAGGACAAAAGATCAGTATTCCATGGTTTATCCTCTTCTTTGTATTGGCATTGGTGGTAAATACTTATTTACTGGATGGAGTGCCACAATTAGGAGCAGCTATCAACGGTATTGCCCGTAAGACTTTGACGATAACTATGTTCTTTATCGGTGCTTCTCTTTCTATTGATGTTTTGAAAGCTGTTGGAATTAAACCTCTGATTCAAGGAATATTGCTTTGGGTAATTATTAGCTTGAGTACATTGGCATACATTTATTTTGTATAAGAGAGATAAAAGAGAGAATGATATAAAAGAGAAAAGGTGGGAGAATGATCGTAAACGACTTTCTCCCACCTTTATTTATTTAGCTTTCAGTTTACGGATAAGCAGATTCAAAGCGAATTATTTCTTCTTCAATTCTTCAAAAATCAGTCCTTCCAGTTCTTCTGCCAGTTCAGGATTATCCATAATGCATTGTTTAGCAGCATCACGTCCTTGTCCTAGCTTGGTGTCGTTGTAACTATACCATGAACCGCTCTTCTTGATGATCCCTAAGTCAGCACCCAAGTCGATGATTTCTCCGGAGTGGGAGATACCTTCACCGAACATGATGTCAAATTCAGCTTTGCGGAAAGGAGGCGCTACTTTGTTTTTCACTACTTTCACTTTGGTCAGTTTACCAAGAATCTCTTCACCATCTTTGATGGGTTGGCTGCCACGGATATCCAAACGTACAGAAGCATAAAACTTCAAAGCGTTACCACCGGTAGTTGTTTCCGGGTTACCGAACATAACACCGATCTTTTCACGCAACTGGTTAATGAAAATGCAAGTCGTACGTGTCTTACTTACTGCAGCTGTCAGCTTACGAAGTGCCTGAGACATCAAACGTGCCTGAAGACCTACCTTATTGTCACCCATGTCACCTTCGATTTCCGCTTTAGGAGTCAGTGCGGCTACAGAGTCGATAACGATGATGTCGATAGCAGAAGAACGGATCAGTTGTTCTGCAATTTCCAAAGCCTGTTCTCCATTGTCCGGTTGAGAGATATAAAGATCATCAATGTTCACTCCCAGCTTAGATGCATAGAAACGGTCGAAAGCGTGTTCGGCATCAATGAAAGCAGCGATACCGCCAGCCTTCTGCGCTTCAGCAATGGCATGAATAGCCAATGTCGTTTTACCGGATGATTCCGGGCCATAGATTTCGATAATTCTACCTCTTGGGTAACCTCCAACGCCAAGTGCCACGTTCAAGGCAATAGAACCTGTCGGGATCACTTCTACTTGTTCAACACTATTATCACCCATTTTCATGATAGAACCTTTACCGAAGCTCTTTTCTATCTTTTCCATGGCAGCCTGTAAGGCTTTTAGTTTTTCGCTTGATGCCATTTTATTATCTGTTTCAAAATTAAGTTCATCTTTCTTTGCCATACCTTATCTAATATAATTAATGGAGTTATTGATTTAAAATCTGTGAGGCATGTTCCTTGGTCTTCACTTCTTTTGGAGTGATAATCCGTTCTACGATTCCCTCTTCATTAATCAGGAAAGTAGTGCGGAAAGTACCCATGTAAGCACGTCCGTACAGTTTCTTTTCTCCCCATACGCCAAACTCTTCCACTAACTTTTTGTCAGTGTCGGCAATCAGGGTAAAAGGAAGATTGTTCTTTTCGATAAATTTCTGGTGCGACTTTTCATTGTCTACGCTGACACCGATTACTTCATAGCCGGCTTTACGTAGTTCGGAATAGTTGTCGCGTAGATTACACGCTTGTGCGGTGCAACCCGATGTACTGTCCTTCGGGTAGAAGTACAACACAATCTTTTTTCCTTTATAAGCACTTAAACGGATTTCTTCGCCTTTTTCATTGATGCCTAAGATTTCCGGTGCTTTATCTCCTACGTTTATCATAACTATCTTTTTAATGAACAGGTCTACTCTTATAATTCCAGATTTTTGTCGAACTCTTCATGCCAGGGAAGACCTTGCTTATTGAGTTGTTCCATAAACGGATCCGGATTGAACTCTTCTACGTTGTTTACACCCGGGCGTTTCCACTCACCTTTGAAGAACATCATGGCTCCGATCATTGCCGGAACTCCGGTGGTGTAGCTCACTCCTTGCATACCAGTTTCCCGGTAAGCTTCCTGATGGCTGCAGTTGTTGTATACATAATAAGTACGTTCCTTGCCATCTTTCAAACCGCGGATACGACAACCGATAGAGGTTTCTCCTTCGTAGTTTTCTCCTAAATCCTGCGGGTTAGGCAATACAGCTTTCAAGAATTGCAGCGGCACAATCTTCACTCCGTTGTAATCAACTTCGTCGATTCGTGCCATACCGATGTTTTGGATAACGCGTAAGTGAGTTAAATACTCTTGTCCGAAAGTCATCCAGAAACGTGCACGTTTGATGGTCGGGTAATGTTTCACCAATGACTCCAGTTCTTCGTGATAAAGAAGATAAGAATCACGGGGACCGATGTTCGGATATGTCAGGTCTTTATGGATTTCCAGCGGACCGGTAGTTACCCATTTGCCATTTTCATAATAGCGTCCGTTCTGCGTAATTTCGCGGATGTTGATTTCCGGATTGAAGTTCGTAGCAAATGCTTTATGATGGTTACCCGCATTACAGTCTACAATGTCCAGATATTGAATCTCATCAAAATAATGTTTAGCTGCATAAGCGGTATAGATGCCACTTACTCCCGGGTCGAATCCGCAACCGAGAATAGCTGTCAGACCTGCTTCTTTGAAGCGATCGTGGTAAGCCCACTGCCAACTGTATTCAAAGTGAGCTTCATCCTTCGGCTCGTAGTTAGCGGTGTCCAGATAGTTCACTCCAGCTTTCAGACAAGCTTCCATAATAGTCAGATCCTGATAAGGGAGAGCCACATTAATCACCATTTCCGGTTTGAAATCGTTGAATAAGGCTACCAGCTCATCTACATTGTCTGCATCAACTTTAGCTGTTTTTATATTGGGGTTACCTATTGCCTCGACGATTTTATCGCATTTCTCTTTCGTACGGCTGGCAATCATGATATCTGTAAATACATCGGCATTTTGTGCCACTTTGTGCGCAACGACAGTGCCAACACCGCCCGCACCAATAATAAGAACTCTACCCATTTCGTTAATTGCGAATTAAAATATTAAGAATATTGGAATTGTTAGCTTTGCAAATATACGTGATTATTTTCAGATAATCATTCGCAGCTACTCCTTTTTATTTGTAACGCTGCAAGGTTCCATTTTCAAATTCCAGTGTTTTGCCATTGTAGAACCAAGTTTCGAAACGATTGTCTTTTTTCAGCTCGATTTCTATCGGATCACCAATGGATAAACGACATTCCACTGTACTCATGCCCGTTTCCAGATCTCCCCGGGAGATAATCTGCCAACGATTTTCTGTGATACCCGGATATTTTTTATGTATATCTTCGAATCCGAAAAAGTCTTCGATATAATTTTCATTTCTGACGATAACATCATATTTCAGATCGGTTTCCAATTCATAGATTGCTCCGTCCTTGTCTTCTAATGAGAGAACAGCCAGACTGCCGGGAGGAGATAATCTAATATCTTTGATTTGCAGAACTGTATATCGGGGCAGGTGAACGCGTGATTCGGTCTGCTTGTTTTCAAAAGATATGATTCTTTTGGCTGGCAGCACCTTTTTAGGATAAACTGTCATTCCCATATATTTGTTTTTCAGGCTTTCGATAGTGCCCAGGCTCTTATTGGTGAAACTGAATGCATTTGAGAAATATTTCATTCTCTTTTCTCCTTGAAAATCATTCAGGTCCATGCCGGAGTTTGTTCGTGAGAGGGCAACTTCCAGATAATAAGAATGTCCCTGTGTGTCTTTGAATACGATTTTTGCCGGATATGCCTGACTGCCGACTCCGATAGCGGTAATCGTTGCTTCCGTATTGACGGGAATGGCTATATCCCGGTAGCCGGAATAATTGTTGGCATCGTCTATCCGGACACTTTCTGCTTGTATATAGACTGTTTTTCCTACCAACAGCTCTTTTGCTGTATCCACATCTTTCAGATAAACCAATCCGTTGATGCCGGCACGGGGAGCTTTTTCGGAGATCTCCTCCAGCCGCATATTCTTTATCTCATAATAATATTTTCCTCCCTCACATTCGAAGATGAAGCGGGTGGAGTAGTTAGTCCCGTTGGAGATATTTTGAGCTTTCTCTTCAGTTCCTGTGAAAGTGAGTATTTTATGTTTCAGCAGGCTGTTGTCTACCCCTTTCTCGGTGTCATAGCTGGAAAGGGTGGGAAGGAACATGCTCCGTGGAGATGGAACGAACATAAATTTCATTCCGGGTGTCCATTTGCCCAGCGGTAGCAGCGGAAAATTACTCCTGATAAACTGTTCTTCTTGACCTACAGGGATTTCCTGTGCGGAAGGAGTAGTGACGATATAATCGCTTTGAGCTGTGATAGGAGGCGTAACACAGCAGAATAGAATCAAAGACAGGACAATTATTCTCATATTTGTTTACTTTAAGTGAACTATGTAAATTGTTCGTTTGTTGTATATTTATTGGCAAATGTATATATTTTATGTTGCATTGGATATTATTTCCCAATCTTTTGATATCTTTGCCCCCGATTTTAACTTAAACGTTATAACAATATGAAGAAAGTATTTGTTTCAATTTGCATTGCTGGTGCAGCACTTGCAATGTCTTCGTGCCGTTCGGTTGAGAAGGCAATTCCCCTGTCATCTATCAATGGTGAATGGAATATCATAGAAGTCAATGGCTCGAAAATAACTCCGGGCGAAAGTAAATCCCTTCCTTTTATCGCTTTTGATACAGCAACCGGTCGTGTGTCCGGCAATAGCGGCTGTAATCGGATGATGGGTAGCTTCGATGTAAATGCGAAGCCGGGAAGTCTTGAACTTACAGGAATGGCTAGTACCCGGATGATGTGTCCGGATATGACTACTGAAAATAATGTATTGAATGCTTTTGCGCAAGTAAAAGGATATAAGAAGGCAGGTAAAGACAAAATGTATCTTTGCAATTCGTCCAACCGCCCGGTTGTCGTTCTACAAAAGAAGGAGGCTGATGTGAAACTTTCGGTTTTGAATGGAGAATGGAAAATTAAAGAAGTGAATGGTGAGGCAATTCCTTCCGGAATGGAAAAACAACCTTTCATTGCTTTTGATGTGAAGAAAAAGACAATTCATGGCAATGCCGGATGTAATCTGATTAATGGCGGTTTTGAAACCAGTACCAGTAATGCCAAATCTATTTCTTTCCCGGGAGTAGCGAGCACAATGATGGCTTGTCCGGACATGGAAACAGAAGGTAAGGTGCTGAAAGCTATCAATGAGGTGAAGTCATTCGATGTGTTGTCCGGTGGTGGCATTGGCTTGTATGATGCAAATGGCGCATTGGTCATCGTGCTGGAAAAGTAATAAATAGATTATCTATATATAGGATATGCCTGTGTCGCACATGATGACACAGGCATATTTTTTTTTTTTCATCGAACCAGAGCCGTCTGCATTTGTTTAAAGAAACAGTTGCTGACTGGCTTTGAATATGACTATGTCAGCAGTGTCTATTTATTAAAACTGTCTTTTTGGCAGATATTATGTCATGCATTCGTATAATTTCCTTTTGGCACACGGTTTGCTTTTTAGTAAGCGTCCGTTCGCGACGAGGCTCGCTGATAAGAGCCGGAGAAACAACCGGACAAAAAGAAATCATAGAATAAATAATAAATAAAAAATAACGATCATGGGAAAAATTATTGGTATTGACTTAGGAACTACAAACTCTTGTGTTGCCGTATTTGAAGGTAACGAACCTGTAGTAATTGCAAACAGTGAAGGTAAACGTACGACTCCTTCTGTTGTCGCTTTCGTAGATGGCGGTGAACGTAAGGTAGGAGATCCTGCAAAACGTCAGGCTATTACGAATCCTACACGTACAATCTTCTCTATCAAACGTTTCATGGGTGAAACTTGGGATCAGGTGCAAAAAGAGGTGACTCGTGTTCCTTATAAAGTAGTGAAAGGTGACAATAACACTCCGCGTGTTGACATTGACGGACGTCTGTACACTCCGCAGGAAATCTCTGCTATGATTCTTCAGAAGATGAAGAAGACTGCTGAAGACTATCTTGGACAGGAAGTGACAGAAGCAGTTATCACCGTTCCTGCATATTTCTCCGACTCTCAACGTCAGGCTACTAAAGAAGCCGGACAGATTGCCGGTCTGGAAGTAAAACGTATTGTAAACGAACCGACAGCCGCTGCTCTTGCTTACGGTCTGGATAAGGCTCACAAAGATATGAAGATTGCTGTATTCGACCTTGGTGGTGGTACATTCGATATCTCTATCCTTGAATTTGGTGGTGGTGTGTTTGAAGTACTTTCTACAAATGGTGATACTCACTTGGGTGGTGATGACTTCGACCAGGTAATCATCAACTGGTTGGTACAGGAATTCAAGAATGACGAAGGTGCTGACCTGACTCAGGATCCGATGGCTTTGCAACGTCTGAAAGAAGCTGCAGAAAAAGCTAAGATTGAGCTTTCTTCTTCTACAAGTACAGAAATCAACTTGCCGTATATCATGCCGGTAGGTGGTGTGCCTAAGCACTTGGTGAAGACTTTGACTCGTGCAAAATTCGAATCTCTGGCTCACGAATTGATTCAGGCTTGTCTTGAACCATGTAAGAAAGCAATGAGCGATGCAGGTTTGAACAATGCTGATATTGATGAAGTAATCCTTGTTGGTGGTTCTTCCCGTATTCCGGCTGTTCAGAAGTTGGTAGAAGATTTCTTCGGCAAGACTCCTTCTAAAGGTGTGAATCCGGATGAAGTGGTAGCTATTGGTGCTGCTGTACAGGGTGCTGTTTTGACAGATGAAATCAAAGGTGTAGTATTGTTGGATGTTACTCCGTTGTCAATGGGTATCGAAACACTGGGTGGTGTAATGACTAAGTTGATCGACGCTAACACTACCATCCCGGCTCGCAAGAGTGAAACATTCTCTACTGCTGCCGATAACCAGACGGAAGTTACTATCCACGTATTACAGGGAGAACGTCCGATGGCTGCGCAGAACAAATCAATCGGTCAGTTCAACTTGACAGGTATTGCTCCGGCTCGCCGTGGTGTTCCTCAAATTGAGGTTACATTCGATATCGATGCCAACGGTATCCTGAAAGTATCTGCAAAAGATAAGGCTACTGGTAAAGAACAGGCTATCCGTATCGAAGCATCCAGCGGTTTGAGCAAGGAAGAAATCGAAAAGATGAAGGCTGAAGCTGAAGCTAATGCTGAAGCAGATAAGAAAGAACGTGAAAAGATCGACAAGCTGAACCAGGCTGACAGCGTAATCTTCTCTACTGAAAATCAGTTGAAGGAATTGGGTGATAAGTTGCCTGCTGACAAGAAAGCTCCGATTGAAGCTGCTTTGCAGAAATTGAAAGATGCTCACAAGGCACAGGATTTGGCTGCTATTGATACTGCTATGGCAGAAATCAATACTGCTTTTCAGGCTGCAAGTGCTGAAATGTATGCACAGAGCGGTGCACAAGGTGGAGCACAGGCTGGTCCTGATATGAACGGTGGTGCCGGCCAGCAAGATAACAGCAAGCACGGAGATAATGTTCAGGATGCTGACTTCGAGGAAGTCAAATGATTCCGATAAGAAACTAATTTATAATAAATTAATAAGAAAAAAGCGTGCAGCTCAATGAGTTGCACGCTTTTGTACTTTTGTATTTTGGGGATTCATGGTTGTTATCTTACAAAGAAAGAACCAAATCTGCTAAAAGAACGGCTGTTTCTGATTCATTTTTTTGTGCATCTTTGGGCTTCCATGCTACAATGAACCGTACAGATGCGGATTTCACCTTATAACCTCTTTCTTCCCACTCTGATAATGTGTCTTGCATTTTTAATGATAACCTTGCTACAGGTTTATTAGTTGATGAGCTATACAAAAAGAAATCATTATAATTCAAAGAATCTCCACCTCTTAATGCTAAAACTTCCTGCTTACGTTCTTTGAAGAATCCTAGATAGACATCTTTATGAGAGAGTTGTAGTACAATTTCTTCGGGCATGTCATACTGTCGTTGGTCGACAAAATATCGGTCTGTACTTAAACGATTAAAGCAGTCACCGTTCGTATGTATAAACAGCCGGTTTTTCGCACGAGTTATTCCTACATAGTATTTGCGCATCAGATAGGCATCTTTTGAATAATTATCAGATACTAGTATATACACGTCGTCAAACTCTCTACCCTTGGCTTTGTGAATGGTTGATACCACTACTTCTGCTCCTGAAACATCACAAAAGTCTTCCACCGATGATTCAAATACAAACTCTTTGAAGTCACAGAGGTATTTTGCTTTGTTGGTTTGTTCAAACTGCTCTACACAACGCTTTACATATGTCAGACTTAGACTACCATCATAAGCAGAAAAGGTTGCATGTTTGGCTTCCTCCCATAATTCTTCTGGAATTAGAGGCGTTTTTGCTCGTTTGTCTATGTACCGCAAGAGATACCTTATTTCGGCCATATTCCAGAAGCGCAAACCGTCCATCGACTGTATTAATTTGCTATTTATGCCATGTTTCCGCAAAAGAGCCATCAGAATAACAGCCTCTTCGTTTGTTTGGGTGAGTACACACGAAGTACCTTTGTCTTTATGTTGAAGTAATTTTTCAACGAGCGGCTGATACATATACTTTGATTGATGGCGTGTTACTTCGACCCACCCCTCTTCTTTTCTCATGGAGATAATTGGCGTACTTTTTATTCTTTTATCAATGGTTCTCAAGAATCCGTTGGCAAAATTCACCGGATGGTGTGCACTGCGGTAATTTTCGGTCATCTCGACAAATTTACTTCCGCTTTCTTGTGTTAGTCGGTACATATAGTCGGAATCAGATCCACGGAATTCATAGATGTTTTGGTCATCATCTCCCACTGCTATCACACGCATTTCCTCGTTGTTGGCCATCAAAGCCCTTAACAGTGTATATTCTTCGACTCCCATATCCTGAGCTTCGTCTATGACCAGTACCGTCTTGCCTATTTTGTTTGGCTCTACTTCTCCTTGACAGATCATTTCGGCTGCTTTTGCAACGACACTTTTTGCATCTTCAAGATTTCCTATCCGCCCCAAAAGGTCGAAACAATAGGAGTGGAATGTCTTTATTTCAATAAAATGGGCTGCATTGCCTATCAATTCCATGAGTCTCTGTTTGAATTCAGTAGCCGCTGCCCTTGAAAATGTCAACATCAGAAGTTGCTCGTGTTTTACGTCTTCAAGTAGCAGAAGTGAAGCAAGTTTGTGAACCAATACTCGTGTTTTTCCGCTGCCTGGTCCGGCTGCAACCACAATGCAACGTGAATCCTTATCGGAAATAATCTCCATTTGACGTTTGGATAGCTGCCCGAACAACTGCTTGTATTTCTGTGGCGTCAAGTTACGTTGTATTTCGCTTACTCTGTCCCCTTTGAAGTATTTTGTAATAAACTTCCTGTAATCCATTTGGAAATAGTCTTGAACATATCTCAGGGCTGTGTTGTAATCCCTAACCATCAGATTAGCATATTCGCCCACAATATGTACTTGCTGAATCTTCTGTTTGTAGAATTCGTTGAGCATCCGGTAATCATCCTGCTTGTATCTCGATTTGTTGTCCTTTATTCTTTGGATATTCATGGCGTTATAAAGAACCAAGAAACCGCCTTCAAGTTTTAGCGCACCGATTTTTGATAAGTACAGAAGTGCTTCTTCCACGTCTTCCAATTGAATGTCATCAAGTCCGCCAAAAAGGGATTGGGGGCTTGATTTTATTTGATTCAGAAGTTCTACTACAGAAAATTGGATAGCCTTATTGGGTGAATTTCCCGTTTCCGTATCTGAGGCGATCCTGTATAGCCATTCTATGGCGAAACGACTTATTTCCAATCGTTTTTCAAAACGCTTGATGGTTGATTCCAAGTCTGCCTGACGACTTATTTCTATATTACGAACTGCATCCTCTTTTTTGCGGGTATAGCCCTTGACGGTGAGGAAATAGAGTAGTGTCCGAATATCTTTTTCTTTGGATGTATTGATCCCGTTGTTTACTGCATTGTCATTCAGTTGCTTGCATGATATTCTCAAGGACTCGTCAGGAATATGGCTGAGGATATATTGTTCAAGTTTTGCAAAACGTTCGAGGAGTGTTTGCGACTTTCGTTCCGAGTCACCTGCATCCAGTAAATAAGCAGATATATCTTTGCTGTCTGCCAATATGCCTTCTTGTCGCATTCGTTCCACTACGGATATTACTTCTCTTTTGCTTATTCCCAAAATGTCTGCCAGATAATCAATCCGTGACTCTGCTTCTGAATCTTGGGCTTTGGCAATGTGTTTTTGGGATATCAATGATTTGATGATTCGGACTGCCTTTTCTATTTCGTCACGGTCGAAGAGTAATGACATTGATATACGCTTTCTTGCTTCATCCATATTCTTTACCGTGATGCCTGTGGCATATACGTGAGGCACATTATTTCCTCTTATCAAGTATCCACTTTGTTCCAAAGCTGCTAATGCTGTTCGTACACGGGTTTCAATATCAGATACCGAATCGTCCCATCCTGCCTGCCGGGCAATTTCCAATGCAGAACAGCTGACTTTCATACGTTGTCTGGTAAGGTCTTTTATGGCTTTCCATACCTGTTGTATTTCACTGATGCTTAGTTTTGTTTGGTTTAATAGTATAAAATGCTTGTCCAAATCATTGTCACTATAAAGCACATAACAACGCGCGCTGAGGCTGGGATCACGACCGGCTCTACCTGCTTCTTGAACGTAGTTCTCCAGCGAATCGGAAATGTCATAATGTACGACAAGACCGACATCTTTTTTGTCGACTCCCATACCAAATGCAGACGTAGCTACGATGATGTGTACTTGGTCATTCATGAATGCGTCTTGGTTGGCAATTTTTTCATCTGATTCCATTTTACCATTGAAAGGTAGTGCCTTATAACCGTCACGAGTCAATTTGGTTGCCAGTTCTTCAGTCCGTTTGGTACGTGATACGTAAATGATTGTCGGACAATTGGATTCAGCCACAAGTTCTCTTAACTTTAAATATTTATCATTGTCACTATCGGCATGTATGACGGAATAACGCAGATTTGTTCTTGAGGCTGTTGATGCGAATAATTCTAAGTCTAAATTCAATGTTTGTTTGAAATAGTCGCAGATGTCTTGTACTACTTTTTGTTTTGCCGTAGCCGTAAAGCAGGATACGGGTATTGGATTCTTGCATTTTTTCTTTTGCTGGTATTCCCGGATGAATTTACCTATGTAGAGATAGTCAACCCTGAAATCCTGCCCCCATGAAGAAAAGCAATGCGCTTCGTCTATCACAAATCTTACAACATGGCGTGCTATCAATATTTTCTCGATAGTTTTTGAACGAAGCATTTCGGGAGATATATACAAAAGTGAGGCTTCTCCGTCTTGTACTCTTTGTATGGACAGTGCTCTTGTGATGGGGTCTAACATTCCATTTATGGTCACGGCATCCGTGATGCCTCTATCGGCAAGGTTGTCTACTTGGTCTTTCATTAGTGACTGCAAGGGGGAGATAACAACCGTAAGCCCATGCACAGAACGTCCTGCCATGAGTGCTGGTAACTGGAAGGTAAGTGATTTGCCTCCACCAGTAGGAAATATCGCCAGCAACGATTTGCCTTTTACCGCAGCTTGAGCTGCTTGTTCTTGCAGTGGCTCGCCTTCGTATGTTCGAAAGCGTTCATATCCGAAAAATATTTTTAAGTTATGAAGCACGTCCAGTTGCGTATTGCAGTAGTCACAGCCTTCCCGACAACTGGTGTGGCGCAGGAGTTTTACAATAAATTCCACTTCCGGATAATTGTAAAGTACCCATCCGGGAGTGATGGAGCGATAATCAGTAGTATCAATTAGAGCCAATGCGTATGCCAATCCGCATGGATATTGTTCGATGAACATGTCAAGATCAGTATGTTGGCAAATCTTTCCTACATACAGTTTGTTTATAAGTTCAGGTATTCCTTCATTGATATACTCCGCATTCATTATGCTGAGAAATCCCTCAAACTCTTTTTTGCCCTTTAGTAGCGATGCGAATAGTATGCGCTTTTCTTTTGGCAATGAATTCCAGCATGCTATTTCGTCCAGTAACAAGACGTTTGCTTTCTTGCAATCGTTCACCGGATTGTTCATCTGTTCACTAATCAGTTTGTCATCTTTCACAAGCCTGTGGTAAGGGCGTTCCGGGAACAATAAAGGCGAGACATAAAGTGTGTCAACTAAAATCCAGCGGCATGTTTTGTCTGTGAACAGATATTTGGCATCATGATGAATGATATTGTGACCGCAGATGTAGTCTATATCACAAAGAAAATCAAACAATTCATCTTTGGAAGCTTTATGGAATGTCGTGCCATTGTGTAGGAGTGCCCCTATATCATGGATTTTATGATCTTTCAAGCCAACTTCAACATCTACTATGGCATAGTTTGAGGCACTAAATGGTACAGATGTAATTTTATTACCGATGACATTGTTTCTATCCTCAGTTTTCTTGATTCCTATGAGTCTGCTCCATATTGACATATAATAAATTGTTTTATAATTTGAACTTATTATGTATCTGCATCGTTTTCTTATTGTTGTTTGGGTATAATACCCCAATATTACATACAAAGGTAAGGATAAAACTGAATAATCTGTTAAAATGACCGTTTCCTTTTTATTTTTGAATGACTATTATTCTATATCGGAAAGTTCAAAAAAAAGTCTGTACGTTTTTTTTTAGGGAGATTTGTCGAATAAATTTTCAGGTAATGAAAATGTAGCTTATTTTTTAATGCTCCTTCCCGTAAAGCGATATATGATAAAATAATGGAAAGAAGTTTGGGTAAACAAATGTCTTATGAGGAGTTTGCCGTATTTGATTCGCAGAATAAATTACAAACGCGCAGTGCTAAATCAACAGTAGGACCAAGTAAGCCATTCATACGTCCCCACTTTGTAAATAGAATGTTAGATAAGTAAAGCAGATGTATTTCATTCTGGCTTAGATACCAATTACGTTAAGTACAGTATTTTTCTAATCTTTTCCCGGTTGCCCACAATCCAAACGAGATCTCCTAATTGGAAAGTTGTGTCTTTATCCAGGGGAATCAGTTCGTCATTTCGTTCAATAGCTACAACAATACTGTCATGCTTCTCTCCTAAATGAGACTGCGCGATGGTCTGATTTAAAAAGCGGAATTCTTCGTCTACCGTGAAAGAGTGGAGAGTTATCTTTTTATCCACTGCATCCATATCTGATGTATTTTTTACATCTTCTATTCTATTTCTGAATTCCTGTAATTGCGTATCTGTACCAACTACTGTCAATTTATCCTGCGGATAGATGTGTTCAGAGCTTTTCGGTATATATATGTTCAGATCGCCACGAGTGATTGCGACGACATTTACTCCAAAATTTTGCCTGAATGAAAGTTCTCCTAAAGACTTGCCGATGTAATCGGAATAAGGCGATACGAGGATAGATGTCAAATCAAGGTCTTTATCATTGAATTCGCTATTGAAACTTGTTTTTAGCGGGTGCCGTTTTTTAGCTACCTCTTCCCGTCGGTTAAGATTGGAAAGGAATCTTGTTTCCAATCGTGAATATTGCGTGAGGTCTTCCCTAAGAATAAGAATCAATGCTACCACGGCTATGGCAATAATCACACTTATTCCCCAGTTTAGTTTAAAGTAGCTGATGACTACACTAGTGATAAAGAAAAGAGCAACAGATACACGTCCCAGAACTAGGGAAACCAGGCGTCCGTGATTGTAATTCTCGTCTCTCCATAGCTTTAGGAATAATTCCGAAGAGTTGTATTTGTTGGAGATGAGCGCCCATAAAAAAGGAGTCATAAGTAGAAGAGTACCCAGACACATCACCAGGTTGATCCATACAGTGACAGGAGCAAACATTTCGCTGATGGCGGGATAAATGATTTGTATCGACAGCAGCCAAATAGCAGTGAGCAGTACGCTATAGATAACAACTCTCCCAATCATGTTTTTTAGTAATTTCTTCCAGTCACTATCGTGGTTCATGGTCTTCTTGCCGGAAGCATAACGATCTAATGTCTCCTGTACTTTAGTAGGCAATATTTTGTAAAACCATTCGGCAAAAGGATTGGCTAAACGGATAAAGTAAGGAGTCGTGAAAGTGGTGATAACAGATACAGCCACAATGATAGGTGAAATAAACGGATCAAGCACTTTGAGCGAAACACCCAGTCCGGCAATGATGAAAGCAAACTCTCCGATTTGTGCCAGGCTGAATCCGGATTTGATGGAAGTATTCAGTGGTTCTCCGGATAAGAGTACGCCAAACGAAGAGAAAATGGCTTTGCCGATAATGGTAACCAGTGTAATGATGATGACAGGCCAGGCGTATTCTACCAATACAGCCGGATTCACCAGCATACCGACCGAAACGAAAAAGATAGCTCCGAAGAGGTCTTTTACCGGTTGTATGATATGTTCGATGTGTTCGGCCTCGATAGTTTCGGCAAGGATAGATCCCATGATAAATGCTCCCAGTGCTGTTGAAAACCCTGTGTAAGTAGCCAATACTACCATTCCCAGACAAAGACCGAGAGAAACAATCAGAAGAGTCTCGTTATTCATCAACTTCTTTGCTTTTTTGAGAAAAGCCGGAATAACGAAGATACCTATGAGAAACCACAGGATTAAAAAGAAAACGACCTTGAGCACACTTATCAGTAAATCTTCACCTACAAAGTCCTGACTCACTGCCATTGTGGAAAGAAGCACCATCATTAAGATAGCAATCAGGTCTTCCACTACCAGAGTACCGAATACGATACCGGTAAAACGTTGGTTACGCAATTCCAGATCATTGAAGGCTTTGATAATGATTGTAGTGGATGACATAGATAACATTCCCCCCAGGAAAATGGAATTCATGGTGCCCCATCCTAATAATTGTCCCACCAAATATCCAATGAGCAACATACTGATTACTTCGGTGATAGCCGTAATAAAAGCTGTGGAACCTACATTCATGAGCTTCTTAAAACTAAACTCCAATCCGAGTGCAAAGAGCAGGAATATAACACCTATTTCTGCCCATATATTGATATTCTCAATATCTCCCACTGTAGGGAAAATATTAATATAAGGACCTGCCAGCAATCCGGCAATAATGTAACCTAAGACTAAAGGCTGTTTTAGCCATTTGAACAACAAGGTTATGATACTGGCCGATATTAATATCAGCGCAAGGTCGGCAATCAAAGTTGGCAAGTGTGACATTAGGTGTGGGTTTATTTATTATAACATTCCTGATAGATAATATGTTTCCATCTATAAAAAGATGGAAACAATATAATAAATAGCTGCAGCTAAGAGTCCACTGACTGGAATTGTAAGAATCCAGGCAGTCATGAGGCTTTTGGTTACTCCCCAACGAACGGCAGAGAGGCGTTTAGTTGCACCTACTCCAATAATCGCTCCTGTGATAGTATGTGTGGTACTAACGGGGATTTTCAACATTTCCGTAATGTAGAGAGTGAAAGCACCTGCTGTTTCGGCAATCACTCCTTCCAGTGGGGTTACTTTGGTAATTTTTGTTCCCATTGTTTTCACTATCTTCCAGCCACCGGACATCGTACCGAGTGAAATTGCTGTGAAGCACGAAAAAGCAACCCAGTCGGGAAGGTCATTGATACTGTTGATGCCCATGCCCAATCCCATTGAATGAGCGGCTATCATGGCAGCGGCAATAATACCCATTACTTTCTGTGAATCGTTCAAGCCATGTCCGACGCTGAAGAGGGCGGAGGATACGAGTTGTAACCTCTTGAACCATTGCTCGGCTGTGTGGGGATGTGCGCGTCGGCAGATGTAGAGGACAAACAGGGTGAAACCGAAAGCAATGACCATTCCGATAAAAGGAGCCAGAAAGATAAAGGCTGCAATTTTAAGAATGATGTTAAGCTGAATTGCTTCAAATCCGTTTGCCATAATGGCAGCTCCTGCAAAACCTCCGATAAGGGTGTGTGAGGAAGAAGACGGAATCCCTTTCCACCAGGTAACCAGGTTCCAAGTGATAGCCGCTATAACTCCTGCTAATATAATGGGCAGGGTGATATATTGCTCTACCACAGTCTTGGATACTGTATTGGCGATACCGAATCCACCTATTATATATTTGGCAATGAAAAAGGCTACGAAGTTGAAGAAAGCAGCCCATATTACAGCTTGAAAGGGAGTAAGCACCCTGGTAGATACGATGGTAGCTATTGAGTTTGCTGCATCGTGAAAGCCGTTGATATAATCGAATATCAGAGCCAGAATGATGATAGTCACTAATAATTCCATGTGTTCCGGCTTGCTTTATGCGTACTTTACAATCAGGTTTTTGAGAATCTTGCCTACATGCTCTGCGGCATCGGTCGTTTTTTCCAGTTCATGCATGATCTCCTTTATTTTGATAAGTTCAATGCAATCTTTTTCCTCTTCGAAAAGTTTGGTGATAAAGAATTCGTATACATCATCCGCCTGGTTCTCGATTTCATGCAGTTTGGAACAATATTCACGGAGAAGAGTCGGTTTCTTACGGAATGTTTCGAGTTCGTCCATGGCTTTGCATATATAGATCGCTTCCTCCTGAATCAAACGGCTCAACTCTTTGCCATTCTCTGAAATAGGACGGGGATTGTAAATAGAGATTCGTTTGGCACAACTGTTTATTCCGTCGATGACGTCATCCATGCAGGAAGCTAAGTCATGAATATCTTCGCGGTCGAAAGGAGTGATAAAGGTAGTACCTAATTCATCAAAAATCAGGTGTGTCAGTCTGTCGCCTTCCCGTTCCAGGTCTTTGATTTTTTTGTAGTAGTCCGAACGTTCTGTAGGTGAGTCATGTTGCAAGCTTTCTATTAAAACAACTGATGCTTCGCAGAGCACTTCTGATAGCTGTTTCAGTAAAGGGAAAAATTTGGGCTCCTTTGGAGTAAACCGGCTAAAAAAGGAATTTTTTTCATAAGTGTAAAAACTTTAAATTGTTTTTTCTTCTCTATTTATATTAGTAACAAATGAATACAGATTATAGTTTGCTGTTTTTAAGATTTTAGTTTGGCACGTACTACCTCTATAATGGCAGGCAATACAGAGATAAATATGATGGCTACAATCAGTAACTTCAGGTTTTCCTGCACAAACGGAAGGTCGCCGAAGAAATAACCAGCATAACAGAATACGGCAACCCAGAGCGCACCACCAACTAAATTATACATCATAAAATAGTAGTAATTCATCTTTCCCATTCCTGCTACGAAAGGTGCAAACGTGCGTACTATCGGGACAAATCTGGCTAGAATAATTGTTTTCCCACCATACTTTTTATAGAACTCGTGTGTTTTCTCCAGATAACTTTGTTTGAATATCCTGGAGTTGGGATTATTAAACAGCTTTCGACCGAAGAAATGTCCTATCATGTAATTGCAGGAATCGCCTAATACGGCAGCGGCAAATAAGATAATGACAAGTATATGCACGCTGATGGGCATATCGGGTAATGCTGAAATGGCTCCTGCAACGAAGAGTAAAGAATCACCGGGAAGAAAAGGAGTGACCACTAATCCGGTTTCACAGAAGATGATAAAAAACAAGATGGCGTATGTCCAGGCATGATAATCACGCACAATCATCACCATATATTGATCGATATGAAGTATAAAATCCAATAAAAAGTCCATTTTATATACTTTGGTTATTATTGTAATGAAAGAATGTTATAGGCTTCCAGACCATAGTGAATTTTCTTTTCACTCAAATGGTGGATGCAAACAGAAAGTGGGGCATAAAAGACTTGAATTGTCCTATGCCGAAAAAAGATATAAAATGGCTAAATGAGTATGTGTCCTAATGAATAGATATGATATCTATCGGAATATTTAAAAAGATTGGTATAATATGAAAAACCTGTCCATTGATTTTGAGGAAGTTGAATCTTTAGCGAGCTTAGTATGCGGATAGTGACAGAAGGAATATTGAATCTTAGTATTTTTAAGGGAGAGAGGTGGCGGAAGGAAAATGGATTTAAAACGCCGTTATCGTTATTGTAATTTTGCTTTCCGGCGTATTCTTTTGTCTTGACTAGTTTCTGTTCTTGATCCAGTTGTATAATGCTAGCTTTAGAGGTGTATGAATTGGAATAGGTTTGTATGCCGTTACTACCGGCTTCTAACCGGTATGCCTCTTGTGCTTCGTCGGAAATCAGATGGAATCCCCAACACAGAAATACGCCTAATAGTATACAAAATATGTACTTCATCATAACCGCCGCAAAGGTAGAAACTATTTTTATATGAAATACATATTCACAAGCATAATTAACAATTATATCAGTGATTACCGGGAATTATTCTTTGAAGTTGCTTATCGTAAATTTCATCGGAGTATATGTTATCCCATTGGTACATTGTTTCCCGGCAATTTTATCGAAGCCCAGACTTTGATAAAAAGGAATAGCGTATGTGGATGAATTAACCGTCATTTCATTTACCGGGCAATGCTTGATTGCAAAATTGAATAATTGTTTGCCGATGCCTTTACGGTGGTGTTCTTTTCCGATGAAGAACAGGGATAGATGCTTCCCTTCATTCTTCGTTCCCATAATTCCTACTAGATTTTCATTGTCAAAAGCCCCGTAAATCACTAATTCATTCATAAGTTGCTCACTAAAGATAAAACTTTTGAATGAATTCAAACCTTCTTCATCGAAGTCTTCCGCTCCACATTGTATATATACCTCTAATGCTAATGAGGTAGCCCGGTCGTATTCGGTCTTGTCTAATTTGCGTATCATGGCGATTGCTTTTATCATTAATTTGCCGGGAAATTTACTATTAATTCCCGGATATAACATTGGAATATGATTTCTTTTTCTTTTTTTTTGTAAAAGCTGTAGGGTATTTCCAGTCTGAGCGCTCTTATAAATAGAAACGTAATTTATTTACCTTTAAAAAGCATCAGTATGAAGAATGTAGAAAAACACTTGGTTGGATGGCTGTCAGTTTGTTTGCTGCTTTGTAGCTTTCCTGTGTGGGCGCAAGGAGATGCCGGAGATTATCTAACAATCGTTGGTATGGTGAAAGACAAGCAAAATAAAAAAGCTCTGGAGAACGTAAATGTATCTGTGCATGGCAGTAATATCGGCACTGTGACGAATGCGGAAGGAGAATTTGCTTTGAAAATCAAAAAAACAGAAGCGCCGCACGAACTAGAGATTTCACATATAGGTTATGTAAATAATCATATCTCTCTGGAGAAAGAAACACCCTCTAAGTTGACGGTTTGGCTGACACCTCACGCCAACCTGCTGAATGAAGTGGTGGTGTTTGCTGAAAATCCACGTATGATTGTAGAGAAGGCAATCAGTAAGATTCCTCTAAATTATAGTGATAAGCGTGATATGCTGACGGGATTTTATCGGGAGACTGTACAGAAAGGGCGTCGGTATATTGGTATATCGGAGGCTGTGATCGATGTGTCCAAAACAGCCTACACTAATAGAAATACTAATTATGACAAAGTAAGGGTGGTGAAGGGACGTCGCCTGCTTAGCCAGAAAGCGAGTGATACATTAGCTGTCAAGGTTGTTGGCGGCCCTAACTTGAGCATCACTTTGGATGTTGTGAAGAACAAGGGAGCATTACTCGATGTGGAAGAATTGAATAATTATGAGTTCTGGATGGCGGAATCCATGCTTATAGATAACCGTATGCAGTATGTTATTAATTTCCGCCCGAAGGTAATCCTTATGTATGCTCTCTTGTATGGCAAATTATATATCGATCGTGAACGCTTGTCATTTACCCGTATAGAGATGAGTCTGGACATGCAGGATAAATCGAAGGCAACCACTGCCATTCTATATAAAAAGCCTCTCGGTTTAAGATTCAAGCCGCAAGAGCTGTCCTACCTGGTCACTTATAAAGATGTGGATGGAAAAACTTATCTGAATTATATTAGCAACACAATCCGTTTCAAATGTGACTGGAAGAAGAAACTGTTTTCCACAAGCTATACAGTAGCTTCCGAAATGGTCGTGACCGACAAGAAAGAAGGAATGTTGGAGACTATTCCCAACAAAGAAGCCTTCAGCTTGAATCAAATATTCTATGATAAAGTAGACGAATATTGGAGTCCGGACTTTTGGGGAAACTACAATATCATCGAACCTACGGAATCTTTGGAGCACGCAGTGGATAAATTAAAAAAGCAATCGAATTGAAACAGGGATAGTTTTCTTATATTTGAGGTCAATCATAAAGAAAAGCAAGTATGCTGGATGAACTGCTCATACTAAAAAAGATAAAGGGAGGTGACATAAAAGCGTTTGAGGAACTCTTTCGCCGTTACTATTTTCCTCTTTGCTGTTATGCGGCAGGCATTACCGGGCAAATGGAAGTGGCTGAAGAGATTGTGGAGGAACTTTTTTATGTACTTTGGAAAGAAAGGGAGTGCTTACAGATCTTTCAGTCCGTTAAAAGTTACTTGTATAGAGCGACTCGTAATCAATCTTTGCAGTATTGCGAACACGAGGAAGTTCGGAACAGATACCGTGAAACTGTATTGACCACTTCCAACCCAGAGCAGTCAACAGATCCTCATCAACAGATGGAGTATGAGGAATTGGAGAGATTCATAAATGGAACCCTTGAAAAGCTGCCGGTTCGCAGACGGAGGATTTTCGAGATGCATCGTCTGGAAGGGCGGAAATATGTCGAGATAGCGACGCAGCTTTCGCTTTCTGTTAAGACGGTAGAGGCTGAAATGACAAAAGCCCTCCGGACATTGCGAGAAGAAGTAGAAATTTATATTCACATGAAGTGATGAAAACAGATATTTATAAAATAAAGACAGATCAGGCGTGGAATCGATTGTATAATCGCTTGGACAATGACCGTTTACTTGCGAAAGTGGATGAAGGCCACCATACACGCAAATATTCACAATGGATCAGGTACGGAGCAGTTGCCGCCGTTTTGATAGGCGTCATTTGGGGAACTTTGTATTGGGTGACCGGTTCTGATAAAGAACTGGCACAGCATTTTCTTACACAGGAAAATCAAGGTGTTTCCACTTTGGCAACGACTCTCGAAGACGGTTCTGTCGTACTCTTGGCAAAAGAAACTTCCCTGTTATATCCGAAACATTTTATTGCTGATAAACGGGAAGTGAGTCTACAGGGAAATGCGTTCTTTGACGTAGCAAAGAAGCAGGGACAACCCTTTTGGATTGATACGGAGCAAGCTAAGATTGAAGTGCTAGGTACTGCTTTCAGTGTGCAAAGTGATGAAAATGCTCCGTTCCGTTTATCCGTACAAAGAGGGATAGTGAAGGTTACTCTAAAAAAAGGAAATCAGGAGTGTTATGTAAAAGCGGGGGAAACGGTAGTAGTGCGATCACAACGATTAGTCGTTTTGGATACAGATAAGGAGAATGAAGAGTGGGGGAGCTTCTTTAAGCATATACGATTTAAAGATGAATCGTTAGCGAACATTCTGAAAGTCATGAATTTGAATTCGGATAGTTTGCAAATACAAGTTGTCTCACCGGCATTGGAGGAACGTCGGCTGACTGTCGAATTCTCTGACGAATCTTCTGAAGTTATAGCTAATCTGATAGCTAGTGCGCTCGGTCTGCAATGTATCCGGCAAGGAGATATTCTTTTATTATCGGAATAGAACTCATTAAAGTTGGGAAAAATGAAACAGGCTTATCATTATCTGTCCGTTCTGCTGATACTCTTCTTCTTCGTCGATATGATGAGAGCGGATGGAAGTGATGTGCTGGAACGTATAGTCAGACTTCCCAAGATAAAAGGTACTGTTTATTCATTGTTGAGTGATGTCTCTCAACAGTCGGGATATATGTTTATTTATGATAGTAAAGTCATTGATAATGATGCAGTAGTGAAGATAAAGGGAGGCGAACGTTCCATTCGTCAGGCAGTGTATGACATCGTAGGAAATACCAGTCTGGAGTTTCAAGTGATGGGCACTCACATCCTGATTACTCTCCCTTCGGAGAAAAAGGTACGTGTGCAACAAGATTTTGTTCCGGAACAGATAACAAACTTTGTCATTATCGGTACTTTGCTGGATAAGGAGACAGGAATACCTATCTCTTCTGCTACTGTTGGAGTGCGAGGAACATCTATTGGCAGTATAACGAATCAGAATGGAGATTTTAAACTGTCTTTACCCGATTCTTTGAAAAATGATTCGATTACTTTTTCTCATATAGGTTATCTTTCACAGGACATAGAGTTTGCTTTGCTGATTGGACGGCACAATATACTTAGTCTCGAACCTAAAGTTGTCCCTTTGCAGGAAGTGGTGATTCGTCGAAGTGATCCAAAGAAACTTTTGCGTGAAATGATTGAGCGGCGGAATAAGAACTATTCGCATACTCCGGTATATCTGACTACTTTTTATCGTGAAGGAGTTCAGTTGAAAAACAAATTTCAAAACTTGTCAGAAGCTGTGTTTAAGGTTTATAAGACATCCTCATATTCTTCTGTACCGGATCAGGTGAAGTTGTTGAAGATGAGTCGGCTAAGTAATGTAGAAGCAAAAGACAGCTTGCTTGTAAAAGTAAAATCTGGAATTCAGGCTTGTATCCAAATGGATATCATCAAAGATATGCCCGAGTTCCTGACTCCTAGTGTAGAGAAGGGTATTTATGACTATACTTCAGAAGGAGTAACATTTTTAGAGGACCGATTTGTAAATGTGGTGCATTTTGAGCAGAAAAAGGGAATCAGCGAACCTCTTTTTTGTGGAGAGCTATTTCTTGATTCCGAGACAAGTGCTCTATTGCAAGCCCGTCTGGAAGTTCATCCTGTATATGTGAAGAATGCGGCAGGTATGTTTGTCGAAAGGCGTACGCGTAACGTGCGAATGATTCCTCAAAAGGTGGTATATACTATTTCTTATAAACCGTGGCAAGGGACTTATTACATACACCATATCCGTGGAGATCTTCATTTCAAAGTGAAACGGACAAAAATGCTGTTCGGCAGCCGGGATCTTCATATCTGGTTTGAGATGATTACTTGCAAGGTGGATACCGAACAAGTGGTCGTATTTCCCCGTACAGACAGATTGCCCACCCGTACCATCTTCTCTGACACCTATTTCAAATATGATGAGAACTTTTGGAAGGACTTCAACGTGATCCCATTGGAAGAGGAAATCAGTAAACTGATAGAAAAGATCTCTTTGAAGATAGAAGAAATAGGTGATTGATTTGTTTTGTCATTCAATGAGATTGCTGTACCTTTGCATCCGGTTTAAAAGATTGTATGTTATGGAATTACCAAAAGATCCGATGATGTTGTTCAGCGTCATCAATATGAAGTTACGTGATTGTTATTCTTCACTTGACGAACTTTGTGAAGATATGAATGTGGACAAGGATGAATTAGTGAATCAGTTGAAAGCCGTGGGCTTTGAATATAGTGTGGAACACAATAAGTTCTGGTAATGTATTGGTTCTATTTATCTTAAAAATATAAGAAAAGCCTCTATAGATAATAAATCGATAGAGACTTTTCTTATATTACAGGTATTGTGTGAAAACTACTTAGTATCTACGTCTATCGCCCAATAGGCATTGGCATTAGTGGAGCCGACGCCTTGTCCGTTTCGTGCACCAAACATCTGTATACGTAGTAGTCTGGCTTTTATATTCTTTGGAAATATGAATGTTTCATAATCAGATTTACTACTGCCTACTCCCGGCATCACTTGCATACCCATAATGTGTCCACGACCTAAATTGTCGGATTGCCATGATGAATTTTTGACCTTCTTCCAGGTATAGCCATCATTTGAAATTTCAAAATCAAAATAATATTGTCTTCTGATTTGTGTGTTTCTACCATAGCCGAGTGATACCTTCTCTATTTCAACCGGGGTATCTCCCAGATAAAATTGTACGTATGGAGAACCTGATTGACTCCATAGAGTTTTGTAATTGCCATCAGTCAGTTTATCCAATTGCTTACTGCTTCCATTGGATGAAATTTTTTCTTTTGATACAAATCCATAAGCAATCGTATAGACGCTTGTTATCTTTCCATCTTTAGTGACTGTAAAAGTAATACCTCTACTATTTTCATCTTTTTGTATACTAGTTCCTTTTTCTCCTTTAGCTGTCACTTGAGGTAATGCCTTGTAATCTAAAGCGATGGGGATAGTATAGTTCAACACTTCTTTTTTGAATGTTTCAAGTTTTACCCCATTGATACTGATTTCACTTAAATAAGCGAACATGTCATTGAAACTGCCGGACTCATCTTTGTAGGCTGGAATGTTGGATGAATTTGTATTGTCGACGGCTTGTTGTCCCATTCTGTCCTTTAGCTGTTGCAGGTATAAGCTGCCTGGATTCATCTTTTTACCAACACTGTATTCGTATGCTTTAAAGTTAGGAACGTTGCCCGGATCTACTTCCGCCATGATAAACGGTAGACGATCATTCGCATCTGATTGTCCGAACAAATAGTTGGCTGCCAGCTGGTTCTGGCTGATGATGAACTTGCCTTCATTGTTATACAAGGTGTAGTTTGCTCCCGACCAGCCATGAGCCGTTCCGTTATTCCAACGGTTTTGCACATAGATACGTCCTTTGATATTATCGAATAATCCGCCAGTTGACCATCGGAGATGTGGCTCGTTTGCATCGAACTGATAATCACTCCGATCGTTATAAAATACGTTTGGTCCCATCACTTGTCCCATGATAATAAAACCGTGGCGAGTATATCGGGCATAGTTGCGCTGATTTAGAATGAGTGACCCACCGGAGTTCGTGAAACTATACCGGCGCTCTCCACCTGTACCGCTGACAGGTTCGAGGCAATTGACATCCTGTACGGTTACCCATCTGGCTCCGTCTGATATATTAACTGCCACGTCGATGTGGTAATTGGTGATTCTTCTTACCCATATATTTTCAGCATTGCCGATACGTACTGCTACTTGTGCATGATATTCATCATCATATGATTTGTAATTGATTCCGAAGGCAGAGTTTTCTGCGGTAGTTGATTTATCGAAGCGGGAAAGAATTTGAATGTTTTCAATACCTGCATTTTGTACTCTGTTGTCGGATGTAAAACGGGTAACGGTTGATATGCCATATTTCATACTCAATGGATCGACAATGGGTTCTACCAATGTAATCGTATTGGTTTGAGAATTGACAGAGAGAATGGTGCGTTCCTGATAAACATCCATATAAGAACTCTCTAGTTTCCCATTCACTGCCCATTGATTTGCAGAAGGTACGGATGGAGCGTCTGTAATGACATCCATTTTTAAATCTTGTGCCCATGATGCGTTAATAATTCGGTTGACACGTATATTATCTCCAGCTTTTAATCCCTCAACAGTTTGCAATCTGATAGTACGTGTACCTGAAGGAACATATTGATCTGCTATTTCTATTGTCTTTTCAGTGTTGATATTTCCACCGGCAAAATTGAATACGGCAACATTTTTATTGTATGAGTCGGCTACCCATGTAGCTACTACTTTGGTAATATTCTTTTCTGCTTTTTCCGATTGTCCATAATCAAACCAATTATTGGAACTAAGCGGTTTGGAATGAGGTTTTATATTTTCGTGTCCATCACCTTCTCCTTTAATGATAATGCCACTTTTGTCTATTCTGATAGACTGGCTGACGCGGAATGTTCCTGCTTTTAGCAAGATAGCTCCTCTAAATCCGTTTTTGTCCGGTTGAAGGCGTCCTAACATATTAATAGCATTTTGAATACGTTCCGTATCATCTGCATTCTGGTCAGCGGAAGGTTCCAGGATGACACGAACAGGGACGTTCGGAATTTTCACACCACCACCTTTGTAACCTACATTGGAGTAATCTATTACTGTGTTTCCTCTGTAATCCGGTGTATAGACAAGCCGACCTTCCTGCATATAAATAGTAGGGTAGGGGTTTTCATAGGTATATGAGGAAATATCTTCTTTTATGGAAGTAAAGTAATATGAGTCATAAATGGTTTTATCGCTGGTTATGGCAAATTCCATATGATATGTTCCCAATGCATCGGCTACCTTATCAATGTCAATTTTGTAAGTATCTCCTTTCTTTATATGAATCGGTTTTGAAGTATATATTACTTTACCGTCAGGAGCCATCAGAGTTCCTGTTACAGAAATATCCTTTTGTGCTATAATATGATAAGATGGCACATGAGTTCCTTGTTGAATAACTGCCGGTCGTCCCACCATTATATTCATTTTGTCATAATCGGGCTTTATTCTGGCTGCATCAAAAGTGGGATAAGATGGTTGCGGGAGTGCGCCATCAGCTAATTGTTTTTGGAACACAAATAGATTGTAAATCTCAATAAAACGGTTGGCCAGTTTGCCACTTACCATCACATACCTTGCTTTTATCACTTCTGGGA
The DNA here is from genome assembly GCF_024788145.1 of Bacteroides sp. BFG-606. NCBI lineage: Bacteria > Pseudomonadati > Bacteroidota > Bacteroidia > Bacteroidales > Bacteroidaceae > Bacteroides > Bacteroides sp. BFG-606. The sequence goes on from NZ_JANUIL010000001.1 coordinate 3,317,109, forward strand.
ATGAGTGAATGAAAACTTTGTTTCCATTGGCATCAGGCAGTTCATCTACATTTTGCGAATGTATGATTGTCCATCCTTTAGGAGCACTATATCCGTTCAACCCATCAGAACCGCTTTCCTTAGCATTAGAAAGTTTATTCCATTTATTTAAGTCATTTGTATAGGCAATCTGATAAACTCCATCTATTAATCGTTTCTTTAGATTAGCAACAGAAGTTCCCCAAGCCACTCCGATGGAATGAATGTCTTTTTCTTCTCCCAAGTCTAATGCCAGCCAAAAAGTCTCTTTTCCTTCACTGTTTGCTTGCGAGCCATCTACTTGATAACCACTTCCTGATGTTCCTGTAGAGTTGCCGTCGAAAGCTTTTTCGACCGTACAGTTCTTGCGGTAAGTACTGACCTTAATCTTTTGCGGATCAGGATTAAGAGCAAGATTAATCAGTTCGTATCTTTTGACATTGATGGAATAAGTTTCTTTTGTTTTACCATTACTTATGATTAACAGATCTTTATTCTGTATCTCTTCTATATCCGTTCTGGGAACTCCATTCGAATCTGTTACTCTCATAGATAACCCTTGAGGGATATTGATTTGCTCATTCAGTTGATAAGGGCTGGTATTCGTTAATAGAGTCAGAATTTTCGTCTTTTCATTGAATTCCAAGATATTAGGATACGGAGACTTTAAAACAAAAGACAAACCACCCCCACTTTGGAGGTTGGTTTGTATCATTGTAGTTTCGGGAGGAGCCATTTTTACACCGAGTGGCTTCCCTTTACTTATTTCTTTGAAAGATTTAGTATCTTCCATTGCTTGCTTTAACTTCTTGATAAACGCAATCGTTTCTTCGTAAGGAGGGGTCTTTAAAGAAGTCGGGGAACCGGCGTCCTTGCTAATCCACAATAATTCTATAGGAATGTATCCTCTATATGGGCTTTTACGAATATCTCTTATCAAACGGTTTAAGTCCATTAACTCCTGCGTTTCTGCTCCTGCCGGTTTTTTCTTTATCTGAAAATTGTTGGAGTAAGGAAGTATCAGGGCAATGTCTCTGTACCAATCGTACTTGGTAGCATCAGTATTTAGAAAATCACGATAGAACCCTGTATCATTTACAATACCGACATTGTCACAATCAATCCATTTTAATAATTGTATTACTTGGTTTGCGGTAGCGAGCATGTCTCCATGATTTTGTACGCCGATGCGTACGTCCGGATAATTTTTTTGAGCATACATGGCAACCTCACGGATATGTGGCGCTATTCGTTCTCTTGCAATTTTCTCCCATCCTTCACGACGAATATCTGCGGGAGGCGGACCTGCGAAAATGCGTAGTACGGGAGCTCCCATTTCGTGAGCAATTTTAATCCAGTATTTAATTCTTTCAACATCCGTTTTTCGACGTGCCTCATTAGGATCGGCAAAGTTGTTTTGAATGCCTGTGCCACTGATGGCTATATTTAATTCTGAACAGAGATTCTTAATGTTCCTTGCATATTTGATTATTTCAGAGTCCGGTCGGGTAGGCATTGCTGTATTGCTATATCCCGGAATATAGTAACAGGTGACATCTACTGCATCAAAACCAACCTTTGCTGCCCATTTAATAGCATCCAGTGTGCTTAACTGCGGAGCCACTGTGGAGTTATTCATCCAAGCGTTGATGTTTGTATTGAATGTATACATGTTCAAGCTCAGTTTGTAATCTCCCGAGTAATAATCTCCCGAGTAATCTTTATCTGTACGGTCAAAATGTGGTAGAAGCTGATCGCGTAATGGGTCGTAAGCCGAATCATTGTATTCGGCAGCCTGTTGAATGGCAGGTAATTTATCTCCATTATCGGCAACGAAGTTGAAAGCACTCCAGTCTACAGACCCACAGTTTTCCACTTTCATGAATTCGTCGTATACTTTACGACTAGGTATATGAATGACCATTTTGGTTACTCGCTCGAACCATAGTCCTTCTTTTCCTTCGGGTCTTTTTAAAGCTGGAGGGGTATTGAGATATAGTTCTGATAAGTTAGTACAGTAATAGAACATTCGTGGATCGGCATGTTTCAGTTTAGGGAATTTTGCAACTCTCAGCTGACTGTTGTTCGAGCCTTTAGGCTGTGCGAATGCTTGTACACCGGTCTTTTCTACATTGGGGAAATCAACAGTTTCAAGTTTCTCACAACCACTGAAAGCTTTAAGTCCTATTTCTTTTGCCAGGGTTGCCTTTACTCTTTTTAGATTGGACATCCCGTCAAAAGCTCCTTTGGGGATAATACCATTAGTGAAATTGGCTGTTCCTTCAATAGTCAACTCTTCCAGTCCAGTTAAGCTGTTCTTTATGAACTTACAATCATCCGGGGTTAATTCTCCGGCTTGGATAATTAATGTCCTTAGTTGGCTGTAATTGTTTCCAAATTTAGCGTTTATTTTGGATTGCAATTTTCCACCCGACAAATTTTTGTCGGTAAGAACTAATTTGTCTGATGTGGACTTTATAGTTTCAGTTATAAAGTCCGGAATGCTAAATGTCTTGTTGACATAAGCAGCTGATAATGCTACCGCGAATAACAATGCAAGTGCAGAGCCGATTATTTTTTTCTTCATTATGTTGTGAAATTAGTTATTTATTTTCAAAATGAAAGCGTCTTTACTCTTCATAGCCAATTAAATAAAATTCAGCCATTTCTGTTGTTGAACTGCTTTGTGTGTTCCAGCCTGTTATTTCAACTTTTATATATCGGTAGGTATGAGCTGTGCTTCCTTTTAAGTCTATTTCTCCGGAATCAGAACCGGCCGTGTCGGAGTTAGGTATTGAAATATTTTCTTTAATCACTTCCCAAGCTCCACTATCAGAGTCTTTTCCATATATTGTAACAGTTGTAACGCATGCTCGTGAATTTTTACCTTCAGGTTGGGCAACTTTGAATGAAAGGAATTCATTTTGGCTATTTCTGTCAATTACAAAATATGAATTATTTGTATCATCTAGCGGTCTATTTCCTTTTCCGGGTTTGTCGAATTTGATTGTTGATGTTACATCTCCGTCAACTACCCTATTTCTCACAATCTCTGCGGTTTCGTCTCCTGACAGAGTTAAGTATTCGTAGGATTCTGTTACTACCCAATTTTCTCTATTCAGTGTTACAGGTACTTTGATCGGAATATCTTTGACCTCAAGTGCTGCAAATGTTTTGATAATCGGATTTTCCGAGCTTGTTATCGTGATTGTCGCTGTTCCTGGTGCAAGTGCTTTAATGATACCAGATTCATTTATTTCTGCAATCTCTTCTTTATCTATCGAATAGGTAACATTGGGGTTCGTCGCATCTTCGGGCGTAATAATCACATGCTCTGATAAATCGAATGTTTGTCCGGGACTCTCAATGACAATACCATTCTTTATGTCTTCAGCAAGAGTGATGTTTTCTACTGAAACTTTTCCTGCTACTACATTTACGGTAAATGTAAACCCTAATTTGGAATTATGCGAAGGAATCACATTGATTGTTGTTTCACCTACTTTAATGGCAGTGATGACGCCTTCTTCACTGACTGTTGCTATAGCCTCGTTTGATGATTTGTATTGGAAGGTGTATTCTTCTTTGTCTATGGCATCCTCGGGGTATAAGTTCAGTCGAATTGTGAAACTGGCATTTCGTTCGAGGTTGAGAGTGCTTCCTTGTATATCATCAGCTTTAATCCATATTACTTTATCGTCTTCTTTAGAAGAATCCGCAGGATCTTCATTACAACTTATTAAAGTTGCAATGCAAACAAAAAATAGAAAATTTAATAAATAAGTTGTCTTCCTCATGGCTATAACTCTTATAATGATTATAATACCAAAAGGCTTAATGAATGGTTTTTATAATAGGAGTAATGCAACAACACTGCGACTGTGTATTACTGTGTATTATATTCAGGCACTGCAAAGATATGGATAAATATTTAAAAGCCAAATCTTTCGGATCTTTTTTTATTTCTTCTTATTCTTTTTATAACTTGTATACTTAAAATCGATTCTTGATGTCTTATGTATTACGGGAGTTGTTGTTTTCTGTGTTCGTGCACATTTTTATTTAAAGAAAAATATGCTTGTTTAAATTGTTGGTATATAGGGTATTATATGTTTTATTTTTGTGTTTTAATCAATCGGGTGAAAAAAAATAATAGCAAAAATATAGTTGGTTTCAAATAAAATCATATATTTGCAACACAAATACACAACTCCTGCTTTTGTTTGTGTGTGTTCGTGCACACTGTTCAGGCGTAATCAAGAGATTGCAACTTAAAAAATGCAGCCAGAGGGCTTAATGATGGTTAGTGATTCGGAGGTGAGGGTTTTGGATTTGTATAAGAAATGAATATTTTATTAAAACATTAAGAATCTTTATTTAATGGAAAACAGGCTAATACACTTATGGAAAACAGATTGTCTGTTGATTCGATTGCTGTGTGTGGCAATTTTGATATCATGGGCGAATGTGGAGGTTGGTGCTCAACAGAAAAAGGTGGAGCGGGCTATAAAAGGGGTTGTTTTGGATAGTGACACGAACGAACCTCTGATTGGAGTGAATATTACATTTAAGGAGATAAAGACAGGAACTATAACGGATGTTGATGGAAATTTTTCTTTGCCTATAGATAAGCAGAGAAAAGTATATAATCTCGTTTTTTCTTACATTGGTTATCAAACAAAGGAAATAGCTTGTTCGGGAAGTGAACCGTTGATTATAAAGCTGTCGCAGCAGGCTCAGGCATTGGATCAGGTTGTTGTGGTTGGTTACGGCGTTCAGAAAAAAAGTGACGTGACGGGGTCGGTAGCTACGGTTTCTAAAGATCGTATTGAAAATACTATAACTACGGATATCTCCCAGTTGTTGCAAGGTGCGGTTCCCGGATTGAATGTAATGTCGCAGGCTGCAGGGACGGATCCGGGCAGTGGAACTGTTATGTTGGTTCGTGGTCGAAATTCTATTAGTGCTAATAATGAGCCATTGATAATATTGGATGGTGCGCCTTATTACGGGAGCCTTTCTGAAATTGGAACTAATGAAATAGAGAGTATTAATGTGCTGAAAGATGCTTCTTCGGCTGCTATATATGGTGCGCGTGCGGCGGCGGGGGTTATTTTGATTGAAACAAAGAAGGGAGTTAAGGGAAAGATTAAGGTTTCCTTTGATGGTTTCTATGGAATACAAAAGGTTGCCAATTATCCGGATTTGATGAATGGTGAACAATATCTGAATTATAAGAATGGATGGACAAATGATGATGCTAATGATGAAGATGCTGCGTTGACTGATTTTGAAAGGGCAGTTTATCAGAGTGGTTCTTACAAGGATTGGTCATGGAAGGATTTGATTGTGAAAACTGGTCATACCAAGAATTTCAAATTGGGAGTTTCCGGTGGTGGAGATTATACACGTTTTAATTTTAATGCTTCCTATTTGGGTACGGATGGTATTGTGATAAATGATGAATACAAACGGTTGAATACCAGGCTGAATGTCACGACGGATATTAACAAATGGATTCGTATGGGAAATAGTGTTGGTTGGACTTATATTGACAGGAGTGGAGCTAAGCCGCCTTTCGTAGATGTGTTTAATAAATCTCCGCTTGCAAAACCATTCAATGATGATGGAACAGTTAATATAAATCCAACAGGTGAGGATACTAAAATCAATCCTTTGGAATGTTATTTATATGATGATTTGAATGTAAATTATGCTCTCACAGCTACTAACTATCTGGAAATTAAGATTCCGGGCGTGAAGGGACTTTTGTATAAATTGAATACGAATGTTCAATATGGCGCTGGAAAACAATATTGGTATCGGGGTTCTAATACAAAGAAGAGTGGTGCTTTTGGTGGAGAGGGAGAAATGGCTAATACCATGAAGTATTCTTATCTGGTAGAAAATATTGTGAGTTATCAACATACGTTTGCTCAAAAACACGAATTGTTTTTAACGGGGCTTTTTAGCTTTGAGGAAAGTCATAAAGAAGGGACGACAATTATGGCTAAGGGATTTAGTGGAGATGATCGTTCTTATTATGGTATTCATGATGCTCAAGAGGTTAAGGTAGAACCGTTTGTGAATGATAAAACCCGTTTACATTCATATATGGCTCGTGTTAACTATGCGTATGATAGTCGTTATTTGTTTACGGCTACTGTAAGACGCGATGCGTCTTCTGCATTGGGGCAATATAAACATTGGGGTACATTTCCTTCTATGGCTTTGGGATGGAATATTCATAATGAGAAATTTTATGCTCCCATAAAAGAGGTTATGAGTACTTTAAAACTTCGGTTGTCGGTTGGTAAGAATGGGCAGAGCGGGTTGTCGCCTTACTCTACTCTCCCTATTATGTCAGATAATGGATATACGAATGGAAGTTCTCCTCTTCCCGGTTATATTCCCGGCACTATTGGTTCTCCTAATTTGGGTTGGGAAGTCATGACTTCCTATAATGTAGGGTTGGATTTTGGTTTTTTGCGTTCCAGAATTACCGGTGAATTTAATCTTTATAAAAATATGAATAAGGATTTGCTTCTGAAGCGTACGATATCTTCTGTACATGGTATTAGTGAAGTTATGCAGAATATCGGTAGAACGGAAAATCGCGGAGTGGAGTTGTCTTTAAGTTCGAATAATATTACGTTGAAAAATTTCTCTTGGCATACAGGGCTTAGCTTGGCATGGAATGATAATAAAATAAAAGAGCTGTATGGAGATGGCTTATCGGATATTACTAATAAATGGTTTATAGGGCATCCTGTATTAAGTAATTTTGATTACAAAATTGTTGGAACGTGGCAGTTGGGTGAAGAGGAAGAAGCTGCTAAATATGGTGCTAAACCTGGTTATGCGAAGTATGAAGATCTTAATAAGAATGGTGAGATAGATCCGGATGACCGGCAAATTTTGGGTTCTTCTGAGCCGGACTTTACTTGGAGCTTGTCAAATACACTGAAATACAAAGATTTCTCTTTGTTTGTATTGTTGTATGGAGTTTCAGGGTCAACTAAAGCTAATCCGTTTAAAGATAAGACCTATTTGATTAATCATAATTTTTGGACTGTGGATAATCCTACCAATGAATATTGGAGTACAGAGAAAAATGCAAATAAGTATATTGCAAATAAATCTATAAGTCCGAGTAGTTATGAGAGTGCAGATTTTATGAGGATTAAGGATGTGACACTGACTTATACGCTTCCAACACGTATTGTGACTAAAATGGGCTTGAGTAAATTAGCGGTCTATTTTACTGGAAAGAATCTGTTAACGGTGACGGGATGGGAAGGTATGGATCCGGAATTTGATACTCAACGTGCAATTCCGGTTAGTCGTGAGTATTCATTTGGTATTAATCTGGCATTTTAAATACTGGCAATATGAAAAAAGGAAAATATACCCTGTTTTGGGGAATGATTATTGTATTGGGGTTTTCTTCTTGTCAAAATGATCTTTTGAATGAAGAACCGAAGCATCTGTATACGGCTGATCGACTTTATACGAGTCTGGAAGGGTATGAAAATGGTTTGAATGGGCTTTATGCAGAGGTGAGAAAAGAGTTTGAAGGGATGAATTATACGACCAATTTCGGTACGGTAGATTTGCGTAATGTGTTGTTTACTGTTGGTACGGATAATATGGCGACCGGGAGTAATAAGGGGAATGTGCATAGGATGTTGAATAGCTGGGGCGTAGCAAATCATCCTTCTTATAAAGATTTTGATAAATATTTTTTGTGGTTTTATGAAACGATAAATGCGGCTAATGCTATTTTGGACAGGGCTCCGTATTCTGATATTAGTTGGGATGATGGAAGCGGTAGCAGTCAATATTATAGGGTGATGGCTGAAGCTAAGTTGTTCAGGGCGTGGGCATATCGGCATTTGAGTTATTTATGGGGGCCGGTTCCAATTGTTACTACAGAATCTACGGATGCTATTCGTACGGATTTTGTGCGGGAACCAGTTGAGAAAGTACGCCGTTTTATTATTGAGGATTTGGAATTTGCGGCAGAATACTTGCCGTGGATCCCTTCTCGGGCAGGTACAATGACGAAAGGAGTGGCTATGACTTATTTGGCGGAGATGTATTTGGCACTTGGTGATGCGGAAACTGCATACAAGTGGGCAAATAAATGTATTACGGAAGGTCCATATGCTATCCAGAGAAGTAAGCATAGTACGGACAAGTCTGTGTTTATGGGTATGTTTCAACCTGAAAATATAAATAGTTCTAATCCGGAGATTTTGTGGGAGTTGAAGTGGGCAAGAGGAATTGTTGGCGGTGGTGAGAATATTATGCGTCATGAGTCTACGTTGCGTTATGGAAATACAAAATGGAAAGGTGCGGATGGGTTAACGCTGGGATATACAGAGGAGCGTGGCGGACGTGGATGGCATCGGATGAGTATATTGAAAAATACGTTGTTATTATATTACAGTTCAAGTAAAGATGTGAATCCTGCTAACGGGCAAATTGATGAGCGTGGAAATGAATATGCAATTGGTCAATACTTTGTGCTGACGGATGCTGATAAACTGACGGATAGTAATGGGAATGATATTATGAATGCTACGGAGGGACGTCCATGGAAAATAGGGGATAAACTCTGGATTGGAGCGTCGAAAGATGCATCTGTTAAAACTACAAGTGGTGGATATGATTATAATAACTTGAGTGATACTAAGGTTACGTCTAATAATCATCCATATCCATTGAAATTTGCTTTTTGTGATGTTGGGTATCCGGAGAATACGGAATCTCATTTTTCTCAAATTTATATGCGGTTGGCGGAGACGTTGTTGTTAAGGGCAGAGGCTTCTATTAGATTGGGTGATTTGGCATCGGCGGTTAGTGATATAAATGAGCTGAGGGATAGGGCTAATGCGAAAACAATTACTGCGGCAGATTTGGGGGCTTCTTTGGAAGAACAGTTGAATTTTATATTGGATGAGCGTAGTAGAGAACTATTGTTGGAAGAACATCGCAGATATACATTGCTTCGTATGGGGGGTAAGGATTTTATGTATCCTCGAATTAAGGCGTATAATCCTATTGATGGAACAAACTTTGCTTTAAGAGATACTATCTTTCCGATACCGCAAACTGTTATTGATGCTAATCGTACTTTGTATATGCCGCAAAACCCGGGCTATACATCAGCGAGTGAATGATAGAATTGTGAGACTTGGTTTTAAATAAATTATGTATTAAAAAAAAGAAAAATGATGAGAAGTATTATTTTGGCGTTATGCCTATTGTTTGCATCTTCTGCATGTGTGGTTACGTTTGCGCAGAAGACAAAAAGTGTTGAAGAAAAGGCGCAGAAAATGGTAGAGAAACTGGATTCTTTGTTGGGGTTAACTCAAGAACAAAAGGATAAAATTCTAGTGATATACTCGAAGCCTAAAGATCAACGTGGTAAGGTGGATGCTCAGCTGAAAGAAATTTTGACGGTAGAGCAGTATAAAAAATATCAGGATAATAAAGCTGTGGAAAAAGCGAAGAAAGGCGAAGGAAAAACTGGAAATAAACAAGAGAAGAAAGGTGGAAATAAGAATAAAGAAAAGGCTAAATGATGAGTTTTAAAGATTAAGTTTGAATTTCATAGAAAGGAGCTTTCTTGAACTTTATGTGGATGGAAAGCTCTAGTATTTTAGAGGTTTAGGATAAGGTGTGGGTTGTGTCAACTCGCACCTTATTCATGTTTTCTTGTTTCAAATGATTGCTGTAAGAAGGATTAATAATACTGGGATTATTCTCACTGTTGTGAGAAAAAAATCTCACCGTTATGAGAACTTTTTCTCATAGCAATGAGAATCTTTTCTCATAACGGTGAGAATGTTTGAGAATTTAGTGATTGTAAATGGTTGTTTTATTGAGGATTGCGGGAGTGTTAAAACCTTGTAGTTGTATTATTATCGTTGTGTGTTGAAAAATAAAGTTGCCGCACTGGATTCTTTATATAAATCAGCATTCTCTTTTACAATAATATCCATTGGCATATAGTTGTTGTTTTGCACACTTTTTCCAAAAACCAAATATTGTATAAGTGTTTCTACTGCCATGTAGGCTTGTTGTCCGGCTCTTTGTTCTACGAGAAAATCAAGATAACCTTCGTCTAGCGCTTTTGCATTTTTTTCTGTTAAGTCTATTCCGACGAATTTGACGTCGCGGATTTTATGTCTTTTGAAATAATTAGTGATGACATGTGCTCTGGAGTTGAATATGACCGCTCCTTTTATATTGTGGTTTGTGATAAAATAGTCTTTTAGTAAATCTTCATTTTTCTCGTTGTCCTGTGCAGAGTAATTAACACGACACAGTTTATTCTGTAGCTTATGTTCTGCATAGTAGGCCATAAATCCGGCTTTTCTTAGAATGGTGGTATTGGCGCTTTCATCTCCAACTCGTATGGCTTGAAAAAGAGCGATGTCTGCGTCTTTAGGAGTAATCTGGGTGATTAATTTCGCAATGAGATATCCACATGTGTATGGGTTGGCTGTGTAAAATGCCAACGGACTGGCTCCTTCTACTGTGGAGTCAACAAATATATATGGAATATTCATGTCTGAAAGTTGGTTGGCTAGGTAGATTGTCTCATCTCTAAAAGTGGGGCCGATAATTACGGCGTCCGGTTCGTGCTGAATAACTTGTTCAAAAGAAGTTCTGCATGAAAAAAGGTCGAAATGGTTGTAATAGCAGAATTCGCATTGAATATCTATTGCAGAATAGGTTTCTAAAGCTGCATTAATTCCTTTTTCGGCAAAAGACCAATATTCTCCTGCACTGGATTTAGGAATGGCAATAACAAATTTGTAGCTTTTCCGAAGAGAAATGGCAGAAACATGAATGTTAGGTGTGTAATTCATTTTTTGCAAGGCTTCTTCTATTCTAATTCGCTTATCTTCGGTGACATTACCTCGATTGTGTAAAACACGGTCAACTGTTCCGGCTGAAACTCCTGCTAAATCAGCAATATCTTTAATTCTAATTTTTTTTGCCATATGAATTACCTTCTTCTTTAAAACTTTTTTAATACTGCAAAGATAACTATTATAAGGTAATAGTAAAATATAAAATGGAAAAAATACATAGTTTTTTATCGATATTGTTTGTGATTCAAAAAAAACTAAATATATTTGTGGACGTACACAGTTTGAGTGTGGTATATTTAAAAACAATAAAAAGAGATACGATGGAAAAAAAGACTTTAAAAGCTGGGTTTGTTGGTTCTGGATTTGCAGCACGCTTCCATTACAACGCGTTACAACATGTGTTTAGTGCAAAAGTAGAAATAGCTGGTGTATTCTCTGTGGCTAGAGAAGAAGCAGAGCAGTTTGCCACTCATGGAAATATGGTGATTTTTGATACACTTGAAGAATTGATTGATGCTTCTGATGTTATTCATGTGTGTACTCCACCGGTGACACATGAAGAAATTGTAGTCGCCGCATTAGCCAAGAATAAGAATGTGATTGTAGAAAAACCATTCACGGGTTATTTTGGTGATGGTACAGAAGGTTTTAGTGGGGAAAATTTTTCGCGTGAAGAAGGACTTCAAAAAACAGTAGAAAGTATCAAAAGAATGTTGGATGCTGAAAAAGCTAGTACTGGGCGGATTATGTATGCTGAAAACTGGGTGTATGCTCCTCCCGTACAAAAGGAACGTGAGATAATTGAAAAATCAAAAGCACAGATCTTGTGGATGAATGGGGAACAATCTCATTCGGGTTCACATTCTCTAGCTTATGGTGAATGGAAATTTTCCGGTGGCGGTTCTTTGATAGGAAAAGGTTGTCATCCGTTGACTGCTGTTATCTATTTCAAGCATGTGGAAGGAAGAGCCCGCTTTGGCGAACCTATACGTCCGAAAACAGTTTCTGCCCGCGTGCATTCTATTACCCGTTTACCTAATTTCGATGATCAGGGATATTTGAAAACTCATTATAAAGATGTGGAAGATTTCGCAATTGTCCATATTGTATTTGAGGATGGTACGATTGCCGATGTTATAGCAAATGAATTAAGTTTGGGCGGCACTAATAACTGGATTCGTGTCAATGCAAACAATCATCGTACATTGTGTAATATGAGTCATAACAATACTATGGAAACATACACTCCCGATGAGAAATATTTTGATGACATTTACGTCGTGGAAAAGACCGAGACCAAACAGGGATGGTCACAAATATCTCCAGATGAAGGCTGGTTTTTGGGATATCAACATGAATTAAATGCATTTTATAATGCTGCTGCTAATGGAACACCGATAGAAAGTAATAGCAAGTTGGCTGCGGATACTATGTCTACACTATATGCAAGTTATGTTTCAGCAGAGAAAAATGGTGCTGAAGTAGAAATATCCATTCTTTAATGATATAAACCATGGAAGATAATAAACGTATATACGAATCGATGTCGAGTGATGAAATTTCTGCTGCCTATAATTCTCTGGAAGGGAAGTCTGAATTGGTGAAGAAAGAAGTAGCGGAATTGCGGGGACTAAAGAATGAAGGCTTTTGGAAACGTACTAAATGGTATTTTTCGAAATCGGGTCCAGGATGGATGCAAAGCGCTATGACTCTTGGAGGAGGTAGTGCCATGGCTTCTTTGTTTTCAGGCGCACATGCACAATACCAGTTATTGTGGGTACAACCTGTCGCTATGGGAATTGGGATTATTATGCTATCGGCTTTGGCTCATCAGACTATGTGCAGGGGAGAACGCCCTTTCTATGCAATGAAGAAATATGTGAGTCCGGTTATCGCGTGGGCATGGGCTTTGTGTACAATCGTTGCGACTATGATCTGGCATTTCCCACAATATTCTCTAGTTTCAGGAATGACTCTTGATTTGGTACAGGCGTTCGGAGGGTTTCAGCTGGAAGATGGTTCAGTAGGACAAACTGCTGCGTTGTTGGGAATTGCAGTGGTAGTCTTGTATGTTTCATGTCGTATTGTATGGAATTATAATAAAGGAAGTAAAGGAATCAAGATTTTTGAGAATATAATCAAGAGTATTGTTTGGTTTATTATTCTTTCATTTTTGATAGTCGTTGTAGTTTGCAGTTTCAGTGGCAATGGAATAGATTGGTCTGCTGTGGGAAGAGGATTTTTGCCTTTTTCTATGGAAGGTGGATTCCATTTAAATATTCCAGGGAGATACACAAGGCATTCAGATTTTTATAGCATCGTTGAGTGCGGCTGTCGGTATCAATATGACATTTTTATTTGGATATTCTTTCTTGAAAAAAGGTTGGACAAAGGAATATTCTGGACTGGCAAAGTTTGATTTGATAACCGGAATGTTGATTCCATACACTATTGCAACCTCTTTGATGATAATAGCTGCAGGGGCTACGATTACTCTGGCACCAGGTGAAACCTCTATTTCACCGATTAAAGCTGCGAGTATGCTGGAAGCAGCCGGTCTTCCGGCGTTAGTATCCCGTTTGATTTTTGGCTTGGGGATTATTGGTATGTCTTTGAATGCTATAATACTTCATATGGTAGTTTGTGGTTTTGCAATTTGCGAGATATTTAAATTACCCGAAACTGGCTGGAAGTACAAATTGGCTACATTAGTTCCCGTACCAGGATTTTTGGGTGCTATACTTTGGAGTAAAATGGGCACATGGATTGCTATTCCTACATCAGCCATTGCATTAATTTTATTGCCTGTGGCATATATCGGCTTTTTCTTATTGAATAATAGTGAAAAATATATGCGTTCTGATATGCCTCGTGGTGGCAGACGTTTTTGGTGGAATACTGGCATGATTATAGCTATTTCTATAACACTGATTAGTGTCGTTTATTATTTAGTGAAAGTTGCACCTACATATTTTACAAAACTCTGATACTATGGTTAAGTTAAGTGGATTTGCAGACGAAGTTTATGTGAACTTTAAGCAGCAATTGGATTTTTTTCATTCGGTGGGACTTAAGTATATTGAATTGCGTTTTTTAGATGGAATAAATATATTGGATATTTCGAAAGAAAAGTTGACAGAGGTTAGACAGATGTTATCGGATAGTGGCATTGGCGTTAGCGCCATTGCCTCACCGATTGGCAAGTACGGTTTGAATCAGCCTTTCTCTCCCCATTTTGATAAGTTTAAGCATACTGTCGATGTTGCTTCATTTTTAGATACTGAGTTGATTCGGGTTTTTAGTTATTATGCACCCGAGGGAGAAGATGTAAACCGGTATCGGGATGAAGTGATGGAGCGTATGACAGCAAAGGCTGAATATTTAAGAGGTGGCGGAGTGAATATGGTGCATGAAAATGAATCTCATATTTACGGATACAGTGCGCAAAACTGTGTTGATATTGCATCTACTGTTAATTCTGAGCATCTGTCTCTTGCGTACGACCCGGCCAATTTTGTATGGGGAAGTGATATTGTGAATAATGTGGAGGTATGTTGGCCATTGATGAAGCCGTATACTACTCACGTACATATTAAAGATTGGAAACTGGGCAGTAAAGACATTGGTAGTCTTCCGGGTGAGGGAGATGGACAGATCGAACAGTTGATAAAGGAATTGTCCCTTATGAAATATGCAGGTTTTGTGACTTTAGAACCTCATATGAGTTCTGGAGGACAATTTGGTGGAGAGACAAAGCCTGAACAGCTGAAAGCTGCATTGGAAAATGTAAAAGCGTTTTGTAATAAATATAATATAGTATGCGTATAGAGACAGATGCTAAGATAGAACGGAGGATTGAGAATATTCCGGCTCGAAAAAAAATAGTTCCACGGTTCGATTTACAAAAAGATTATAAGGTAGATCAACCACAGGTAGAAGTAGGGTTGAATGCATTTTCATTTAATGATGAGTTGATAGACTATGCAAAAGGGTTAGGTGGCGGATTATCTGTTTTTGATCTAATCGATTTCTGTGCTTTGCACAATATTAAAGCATTAGATCTAACAGCTTATTATTTAATCGGTTATCCGGATGTTCCTGCTGATAACTATCTATTTGAAATTAAAAGATATGCTCGCAAACGTAATATTCATTTATCCGGAACTGGTGTTTGGAATGATTTTGCAGATCCGGATCCACAAAGAAGAAAATATTTTGTCCAGCTGATAAAAAACTGGATTGAAGCTTCATCTAAAATGGGAATTGAAGTTATTCGGGTATTTTCGGGAGTTCCACCGGAAGGATATACGGAAGAAAAACGTCCGGAAATTGTAAGGCAAATAGTCGAATGTTTGAAAGAATGTGCTGTTCATGCTGGTAAATATGGGATTATGATAGGTTTACAGCATCATGCGGATATGCTAAAGACTGCTGATGAGACTATTGAGATGATAAAAAAGATAGATTCTCCATGGGTAGCTGTAATTCTTGATACAGGCAATTTAATTAGTGAGGATCCTTATGCTGATATGGATAAATTGATGCCTTATGTAATTAGTTGGCAGTTGAAGGAAAGTGTGTTTGGGTGGAACTTATCTGTGAGAACTGATTTGAAAAAAATTATGCAGATTATACGCAAACATAATTATCGTGGTTATTTACCGGTAGAAACATTGAATACCGGAATGTGTAAGTATGATCCTTATGAACAGGTTCCGCGATTTATTAATGAGGTTAGACAGGCGATTGCTTCTGCTTTTTGAAAAGAAGTGTTGTGCGTTTAGTTGTCGGATTGGGCTTTCTTGTAGATAATAACAGATATGGAAAATTTATTTAAAAAAGGAATAATAGGTAATCGAATTATTCAAAACAGATGGGTTGCCCAGCCCATGGAAGGCAATTCCAGCGGGCTGGGAGGATCTGTATCAGAGCTTACAATAGATAAGTATAAAAAGCTGGCAGCAGGTGGATGGGGAGTCATTATTGTAGAAGCACTATCTGTAACTTCAGGCTCATTGGCGAGAAAAAACGCTTTGGTGATGAATCATAGAAACTTAGATGGATTCAAAAAGCTTGTTGACCAGATAAAGGCTATAAATCCGGATGTGACTCTCTTATTTCAAATTACTCATTCCGGCTCTATTAGTAATCCTGCTTTCTCGGAGCAGGTATCTATTTCTCCGCTTTCGGAAGGGAGGTTACTTAGCTCTGATGAAATAGAGCAGATTAAAGATGATTTTATAACTTGTTCGTTGCTATCGGAAGAAGCTGGTGCGGATGGGATTGATTATAAATGTTGTCATGGCTATTTGGGTGCCGAAATGTTGCGTCCGGCAAATGTTCGTACTGATAAATGGGGAGGATCTTGGGAAAATCGCACGCGTTTCCTTCGCGAGGGTATCGAAGAGATTATAGCCCGGCGTAAAACTTCTAATTTTATATTAGGCAGTCGCATTTCAGTATACGAAGGGCTGAAAGGATGTTGTGGAACCTCTGCTCCGAACGAGTTGATTGAAGATTTAACAGAATCACTTCAACTTGTTCGTTTGATGGATTCGTTACATATGGACTATGTGAATGTATCTGCAGGCATTCCTGCAAAAACTCCGAATTTAACTCGTCCTGTTCAGAATGCTGAATTAATGTATTTGAATCATTTGCGTTATACTAAAGAAGTGAAGAACGTCTTGAAAAATTCTTCAATGAAAGTAATAGGTTCTGTCTATTCTATCTTGCGCGAACGTGCATTTTCTGTAGCAGATGAAATGTTGGAGAAGCATTACACTGATTTTATCGGTTGGGGAAGACAAACGCTGGCTGATCCTTTGACACCTCGGAAACTACGGAATAAGGAAAAGATAAATTTCTGTATGGCTTGCTCAGGATGTTCAAAAATGATGCTGAAACAGATAAATGTAGGTTGTATTCTATTTGATGAATACTATAAAAAATATTGGAAAGAAAATCTTTAGTAATACCAGTGGAAATACTATATAAATAATTGTAATGTCATGATAAAAAATAGATTATTGCTGATTGCTACTCTACTTATACTGTCAATAGGCTGCATTTTTGCACAAGGTAGACGTCAATCTAATAAAACAGTCAATACAAACAGGCCAACAGGTGCGCCTATCGAACATTTTAAGAAATTTGATACATCTGCTCCTTATGTGAAAGTTGCTTTGAATGCATATTCATTTACTAAGAATTTGAATGATTATATTAAAGGGCGTTCAAATGATCCTATGACACTTTTTGATTTAATTGATTTTTGTGCAGCTAATAAGATTGATGCCTTGGATGCTACAGGATATTTCTTTGTCGGTTATCCTGATGTACCGACAGATAAATATATTTATGAAGTGAAGAAATATGCTTTTTGTAAAGGAGTTGATATTTCGGGTACGGGAATAATGAATAACTTTGCTAATCCAGATGCGACGGCTCGTGCAAAAGACGTGCAGCGTGTGAAAGATTGGATTGATGTCGCAGCAAAACTGGGCGCTCCTGTCCTTCGGATATTTTCAGGACCTGTGCCTAAGGGGTACGAAGATAGGTGGGATGAAGTTGTTTCTTGGATGATTCCTTGTTTCAAAGAAGTGGCAAAGTATGGAGAGAGTAAAGGTGTGATGGTGGGTGTGCAAAATCATGGAGACATGATGGCTACCGGAGAACAAACTGTAAAAGTATTGAAGGCAGTAAAGCACCCTTGGTTTGGTTTGATCCTTGATACTGGCTATTTCCATACGGAAGATCCATACCGGGATATGGAGATGTGTCTGGATTATGCTATTAATTGGCAGATAAAGGAGAGTGCTTTGGGGAGAGAAAGTATGCAGCCTCTTGATTTGAAAAAGATCATGAAGATGATTCGTAAAGTTGGCTATCGCGGTTATCTGCCTGTTGAAACGTTATCCGTACCGGGGCGTCCATACGAACCGTTTAAGCTGGTTCCGGAATTTGTTGGAAAAGTTCGTAAAGCCATTGAAGAAGAATTTGCAAATTGATAATATTATGAAGAAAAGTAGATTAATTGTATTGTTATGTGCTTTGTTAGGAATATGTGGAACGGTAAAAGTTGAAGGACAGGCACCGCAGCGTCCATCTATTACTGGAGTAGCCCATGCCGCTTTTTTTACGAAAGATCTGGAACATACCCGTAGCTATTTGAAAAATTTCTTGGGATATGATGAAACGATAACTCTGAAGAATGCGGAAGGTAAAGTTTCATTATCTGTTTTTAAGATTAATGAAAGACAATTTATAGAAGTTTTCCCCGAACGCAAGGAGAGATCTAACCGTATGTATCATTTTGCTGTAGAAACGACTGATGCGGAAGCAATGAGAATTTATTTGAAATCGAAAGGGTATAAAGTTCCCGATCATACTCCGAAAGGTAGGACAGGTAATCTGAATTATTTTGTAACAGATCCGAATGGCACCATATGTGAAATCGTTCAATATGGTACAGACGGGATGATGGCAGCCAAAAAAGGTAAAGATTTATCAGAGAATAGGATTTCACCCCGTATGAGTCATGTTGGTTTTATGGTGGCCGATGTTGATAAAGCTATTGAATTCTATTGTGGCGTATTAGGTTTTAAAGAAGTTTGGCGGGGAGGTAGTGATCCGGATAAAGTCAAATGGGTGCATCTTCAAGTACCCGAAGGAGATGAGACGATTGAACTGATGCTTTATGATAAAGAACCTACTTGGGAACGTATGGGCTCTATGAACCATATCTGTTTGGAAGTGAAGGATATATATGCTGCTGAAGCTACATTAGCAGGTAGAGTACAGCCGAAGGGGGTGCGCGCACCAACTCCGCCTAAAGCCGGTTTTAATAAAAAGCGTCAGATTAATTATTACTTGATTGATGATACGCGGATAGAAATAATGGAAGAACAGCCTTTTGATGGAATTCCCGCTCCATCTTCCAAAGGCAAATTGATGAAATATATTCCTATGGATAAATAAGGAGTTATAAAAGAATGATATATCTTTGATGACGTCCAAACGAGAAAGGATCATTTTTAATGTACACATTATAAAAATAAGTCATGAGAAAAGTTTTATTATTTATATTTTTATTTACTGCGATGTTTTCTGCATTGAAAGCAGAAGAGAGTAAATGGATTAACCTATTTGATGGAAAAACATTAAATGGGTGGAGAGTATTAGGAGGTAAGGCTACATTTAGAGTAGAGAAAGGGATGATAGTTGGAACCACTTCGACCGGTGGTGAGAATTATAATACATTTCTTTGTACAGAAAAGGAATATGGTAATTTCAATTTAGAGTTTGAATTTTTGGTAGATGAGGGCTTGAATAGTGGAGTGCAGTTTAGAGGTTTGTTTTCTGATGGCTTGGTACGTGGATATCAATTTGAAATAGATCCGGATAAGACTACTAAGTATACGGCACGACCTTCTAATCAGGACGCAAAAGGACAGGTAATACCTTCGGGAAAAGAACCAAGAAGTTGGACAGGAGGAGTTTATGACGAGAAGCGTAGAGGCTGGCTGAACGATTTGACTGAGAATCCTGAAGCACGTGCTGCTTTCAAGCCGAATAGTTGGAATAAAGGTCGTATCGAAGCCTATAAGGATGGAATACGGACTTATATAAATGGAGTACTCGCATCTTCATTGGTTGATTATATGACGCCAAATGGCTTTATTGGTTTACAAGTACATTGGCTGAAAGATTATAAGAAGATGGAAGTGCGTTTCAGGAATATACGTATTCAGGATTTAGGATTGAACCCAGTGGGGACGGGAGAAACGTCAGATAGGTTTATCGGTGAATGGAAAGATGATCGAACCAATTATTTAGCCCAGTCTTATATAGACAAGACTACAAAAGAATATAAATTGAATGTTTCCAAAATACCTTATGCAAATGCTGAACCTTTCGTTGTATTAACAGGAACTGTTAGTGAAAATCGCATAACTTACTCTAATGAACAGGGATATATTGCTACTGTGGAGAAAGGAGTATTGAAAGTTAAAGGTGAAGGATTGGATTTTTCCGGAAGACTGGTCGTTCGTAAGTCTCCTACCTTGAACATGCCTGCTCCAGAGGGTGCGGAGATTTTATTTGATGGCAATGATGTAAAAGCTTGGGGAGGATTGGCTAAAAAAGAGTGGTTGAAATGGAGTTTTGACGCAGATCAGTCGGTAGAATTGACCCCCGCTGGTAATATTCGCATGATTCCGGGCAAACAGTCCATTATTACGAAGAAAGATTATGGAGATATTAAACACTTGCATTTGGAATTCCGGTTATTGGGAGAAGTGACGAATGGAGGCGTGTATATGCAAAGTCGTTATGAATTTAATATTAAAGATTCATGGGGGCAGGGCAAAGGGGCTCCGTGTGGTACTTTTGGTAATTTAGTAAATTCGAAAGAACCAGAATTTAATTATGCACTACCTCCAATGGTATGGCAGACGATGGATATTCAGTACAAAGCAGCACGTTTTAATGAGCAAGGTGAGAAAATAGCTAATGCACGTGTATCAATGAGTATGAATGGTATGCCGATTTACGAGGATTATGAACTTGATCTTATTAAGGGAGCAGCTGGAGGACGTACACCTTTGGGACCATTAGGACCTATTTATCTCCAAGAGCATGGGACTGCTTATGAATTTAGAAATATCTGGGTTGTTGAGTAAAGTAATTACCGACGCTGCATATCCGGCAATGAAGAAAATGGATTTTACTCAGAATATAGTGGAGATGGAACGAGATCTTTATCACTTTGCATACAAGCTGACTTCTGACTATGATTCTGCCAATGACTTAGTACAAGATTGTATACTGCAAGCACTGAATAATTCAGAGAAGTTTATGCATGCCGATAATTTGAAAGGCTGGATGTATACTATCATGCGTAATATTTTTATAAGTAACTATCGGCGTATGGTGCGTGAAATGAATATTATTGATAAGACCTATACTGTTTTCCAGCAAAGTTTGATCGAAGATGAAGACGGTGATCGTTTTGAGTTGTCTTATGACATCAAGCAGCTCTATCGTGTGATATATTCCGTGCCTGATGAATTGAGAGTACCATTTCAGATGTATGTAGCCGGATTTAAATATAGAGAAATTGCAGAAAAATTGGATTTGCCTATAGGAACAGTGAAGAATCGTTTATTCTTTATTCGTAAGCGCTTAAAAGATGAATTGAAAGATCTTTTGGATATTGAATAATAAGTATAATACTGAAATAGAGAGAGAAAGGTGAGAGTCGGAATAGGTTATATCCTATTTCGACTTTTTTATTCGTACCTGTTAATAAAAGCAAAATGCGGATTCCCGTATTTAACTTCCCGGCTCTTCTGCGTTCTAACTAATAAAGCTTAGAAAAAGAATTGATGATAAACGAGAATAAAATTCGTGAAGCTTGTGCCTCGAATCGCGAACGGGGATTCAAGATGTTGATGGACTCTTTTCAGGTACCGATATATAATTATATCCGTAGACTGGTCGTATCTCATGAAGATGCGGAGGATGTGCTTCAGGAAGTCTTTATCCGGGTGTTCCGGCATATCGATCAGTTTCGCGAAGAAAGTTCACTGTCAACTTGGATTTACCGGATTGCCACGAATGAGAGTTTACGCTTGCTGAACGGTCGTAAAGATGAGGGAGTTGTTTCTGCAGAAGATGTTCAGGAAGAGTTGATGGGCAAGTTGAAGGCTTCCGATTATATTGATTATGAAAATGAGTTGGCAGTGAAGTTTCAGGAAGCCATTCTAAGTTTGCCTGAAAAGCAACGGCTTGTATTCAACTTACGTTATTACGATGAACTTGAATATGAAGAGATTGCCCGTGTACTGGATAGTAAAGTGGATACACTAAAGGTGAATTACCACTATGCGAAAGAGAAGATTAAGGAATATATATTAAACAGATAGAATGATGAAAAAGGATTTTGATTTTGACGATATTGGTAAACGGACACCTTACCGTACCCCCGATGGATTCTTCGAGGACGTGCAACGAAAGGTGATGGAACGCGCCGGAGTGAAGCAACAGCGGAAATCTCACATGAAGCTGATTATTTCTACGGTGATTACCATGGCGGCAGTATTGATCGGATTTCTGTTTGTTCCATCTTTGAGACAGGCAGATGAGGCGAAAACGTCTTCTTCGAAAGTATTAGCTAATGGTACAGAATCTGTAGATAAATGGATTAAAGAACTATCGGATGAGGAGTTGGAGGAGCTCGTCAACTTCTCTGAAAATGATATATTTTTGAATTAAGTAACTCAATTATTATTTTAAACGTGAAGATTATGAAGACTAAATTTATTTATGTAATTTTGGCTGTCCTATTGATGGGAAGCCAGATGACTTTGTCTGCACAGAATACAGATAACAAAGAAAAGAAACAACGCCCTACACCGGAACAAATGGTGCAGATGCAGACTAACCAGATGGTGAAAATACTGATGCTGGATGATGCAACTGCTACCAAGTTTACTCCGGTTTATGAGAAATATCTGAAAGAGTTACGCGAATGTCGTATGATGTCCAGACCGAGAACCGAAAAAGCGAAAAAACAAGGGACGGATGCCAATGCTAAGCAGGAACGGTCGTCCATGACTGACGACCAGATTGCAACCATGTTGCGGAATCAGTTTACTCAAAGCCGTAAAATGCTGGATGTTCGTGAAAAGTATTACAATGAATTCAGTAAGATACTTTCGCAGAAGCAGATTCTGAAGATTTATCAGCAGGAAAAGATGAATGCTAATAAGTTTAAGAAAGAGTTTGACCGCAGAAAAGGACAGAAACCTGGACAAGGACACCACCAGGGACAAAGAACTCGTAGTCCGCGTTCAGACCAGAAATAAAGATTAGGTTTATTTTATTATAGTTTTATTTTACTAAATCAACACAATTTGAACATAGACAGCCATATTTATTCTTTTCAGTACCGTTTGATTACTTGTTATGTCTTGTTACTGATTAGTTTGACTGTTTTTGCTCAGTCCGGCAAAGAACGTTTTTCCGGTCGTGTGATTGATACTGAAACTTATCAGCCGGTACCGTTTGCTACGGTCCGGCTTTTAGCTTTACCGGATAGTACATTGTTGGGCGGCGGCGCTACGGATGCTATCGGTAAATTTCAACTTTCCGTTTCCATTCCTAATCATGCAACTAAAGCGAAGTCTTTATTATTACAGGTTTCATATATCGGATATAAGCCGGTTTTTCATCCCGTTTCCATTTCCAGCAAAAGTTCTTCTTATGAATTGGGGGATATAAATCTGACTCCGGAAAGTTATGCTTTGGATGAAGCAGTGGTAGTAGGACAGGCTCCAATGGCGGTGACAGAGGGGGATACAACGGTATTCAACGCTTCTGCCTATCGTACTCCCGAAGGTTCAATGCTTGAAGAATTGGTAAAACAGCTTCCGGGAGGTGAAATAGATGCAGACGGTAAGTTGCTGATACATGGCAAGGAAGTAAAAAAGATTTTGGTGGACGGTAAAGAGTTTTTCTCTGATGATCCGAAAGCCGCTCTTAAAAATCTTCCTGTGGAGATGGTGGAGAAGTTAAAAGCGTATGAACGTCAATCAGATTTGGCACGTCTTACGGGAATAGATGACGGAGAGGAAGAGATGATTTTGGACTTGTCTGTGAAAAAAAATATGAAACGGGGCTGGATGGAGAATTTTATGGGGGGATATGGAAGTAAAGACCGTTATGAATTAGCCAATACTTTGAACCGTTTTCGTGAAAACTCTCAATTAACCATTATCGGGAATCTGAATAATACCAATAACCAGGGATTCTCGGAATTACAGAATGAATCTTCCAGTTCAACAGGCAATATCCGTAGCCGGATGGGACTGACTACTTCCCGCTCATTGGGGCTTAATGCAACTTATGACTGGAAGCGCGTTAAATTACGTTCAAATATTCAATATGTTGGCACCGATCGTTTGGAAGATAGCCGTACCACAGTCGACAACTTTCTCCGGGAAGATAAATCAATCAATCTGGGTACAAGTCATAGCCGGCAACAGAATCACGAACTGGTAGCCAATGCTTCTCTTGAATGGAAAATGGATTCTGTTACTACATTGATTTTCCGTCCTCAATATCGTTTCGCAGCCAATGATAGAGAGAATAATGGTTTTCAGGAAGGGTGGGGGAATGATGTGTTGCTGAATGAGAGAGAGTCCTCCGGCACTAATCATAATTCCCGGTATAATCTGGCACTGATGTTGCAGTTTAGTCGGAAATTGAGTCGTCTGGGGAGAAATGTTGCTTTGAAGGTAGACTATGGTGCTAATGCTTCAGCTACAGAGCGGACGAACCTTTCTACTACCCGGTACTTCAAAAATAATACGAAGAAGATTCAGAATCAGAAAATAGAGGATGATGTTGACGGATTCAATTACCGGGTGCAGTTGGTGTATGTAGAGCCATTACCGTGGCGGCATTTCCTGCAACTGCGTTACAGTTATCAGTATAGAGTGAACAATTCTGATCGCTTTGTCTATGACTGGGATGAGGAATTGGAAGAGTTTGCTCCTGACTTTGATGAAGAATCCAGTAACCGTTTTGAGAATCAATATAGTAATCATTTAGTAAATCTTGCGATACGTACCTCGCAAAAAAAGTACAATTATAATATTGGTGTTGATTTTGAACCTCAAAAGTCTGTTAGCCATTCATTGTTGAGTGATGCTCCCGAAGATCAGTTGGAAAGAACGGTCATGAATTTTTCGCCTACTGTCAATTTCCGCTATAAGTTTTCAAAACGCACCCGTTTGCAAATTGTGTATAGGGGAAAAGGGAAACAGCCTAATATACGTGATCTCCAACCTGTGACCGACCGTACCAACCCTTTGAATATCCGTGTCGGAAACCCTTCGTTGAAGCCTTCATATATGAATACTTTTACGCTGAATTTCAATTCTTACAATACCAGACATCAGCGAAATATGGTAGCTACCGCTTTGTTCGAGAATACCATTAACAATGTAACCAATCAGGTGACTTATGATAGTGAAACTGGTGTACGAACTACGTCTCCGGTCAATATGAATGGTAATTGGCGGGCCATGGGTTCTTTTTCTCTCAATACCCCTTTTAAGAATCGTAACTGGATATTTCGTACTTACTCCTATCTGCAATACCGGAATCAGAATGGCTATACAACCTTGAATAAAGAAGAACCGGTGAAAACTTCCGTACAGCATTTAACGGGACGCGAACGTCTACGGATTACTTATCGTACCCGCCAAATGGAACTTACAGGGCTTGTTGGCCTGACTTATAACAATTCTTATAATGACGTACGGGAGAAGCGTACTGAAACTTTTGATTATCAGGCAGGGACCGAATTGCAGCTTTATCTTCTCTGGGGGATGGAGTTATATAATGACTTGACTTATTTTCTCCGTACCGGATATGGTTATGAGGGTTATGCCAAAGCAAATTTCATGTGGAACTGCCAGCTGTCAAAAGCCTTTTTGAAGAGGAAACAGTTACTAATCCGCTTCAAAATATATGATATTCTTCATCAGGACATTTCCATGATACGCACGATAACCGCTACTGCCATTCGTGACACTGATTATAATGCACTGGGTTCTTATTTTATGGTGCATGCTATACTTCGTTTGAATATGATGGGAAAATAATTAGAAATTAAATCTTCATTAGTTCGAAAACCACAGCAGGGTTTTGATTGTTGTATGTCCTACGTATAAAAACAATGTAAGGCTGGCTGAATGTTTCGACTGATAAAAAAGATAAAAGATAAAGGTCGTTGGCGTATTTTTAAACTGAAGTTGATTGATGCCCGACTGTACTTTGTCAGTATCTTCGTAGGATTACTGACAGGACTTGTAGCTGTGCCTTATCATTACCTATTACAGTTTTTCTTTAATCTCCGTCACGATTTCTTTGATTCTCGTCCTAAGTGGTATTGGTACATACCTCTTTTTCTTTTGATGTGGGGAATACTTGTATTCGTATCCTGGTTGGTAAAGAAAATGCCGCTTATTACCGGTGGGGGTATTCCGCAAACACGTGGAGTTATCAATGGCAGGGTTGATTATAAACATCCTTTTCTGGAATTGGTGGCAAAGTTTGTAGGGGGAATACTTGCATTAAGTACCGGATTGTCTTTGGGGCGTGAAGGTCCCTCTGTACAAATAGGTTCGTATGTAGGATATCTGGTATCCAAATGGGGGAGGGTGCTTAGCGGTGAACGGAAACAGTTATTGTCCGCTGGTGCCGGTGCCGGGTTAGCGGCAGCTTTTGCTGCCCCATTGGCTTCGTCATTGTTGGTGATCGAATCTATCGAGCGGTTCGATGCACCTAAAACAGCTATTACCACACTTCTGGCAGGAGTAGTGGCAGGTGGAGTTGCCAGTTGGATTTTCCCGATTAATCCTTATTTTCATATTGATGCTATTGTACCGGGAATGACTTTCTGGGGACAAGTGAAATTGTTTCTTTTGTTGGCAGCAGTCGTTTCTGTTTTTGGAAAGTTCTTTTCTGTCACCACTCTTCAGGTGAAACGTATTTACCCTGGCATTAAGCATCCGGAATACGTGAAGATGCTGTATTTGCTTTTTATAGCTTTTCTAATTTCTATGGCCGAGTTTAATCTGACCGGAGGAGGCGAACAGTTCTTGTTATCACAAGCTATGCATCCGGACACACATATCCTCTGGATTGTTGGCATGATGTTATTGCATTTTGTTTTTAGCACTTTTTCTTTTTCTTCGGGTTTACCGGGAGGAAGTTTTATCCCGACACTGGTGACGGGAGGACTTCTTGGACAAATAGTAGGATTGATTATGGTTCAACAAGGTGTTATTGCTTATGAAAATATCAGCTATATCATGTTGATTTGTATGTCTGCATTCCTTGTAGCAGTAATCCGTACCCCTTTGACAGCTATTGTACTAATAACCGAGATTACAGGGCATTTGGAAGTCTTTTATCCTTCCATTGTTGTAGGGGGATTAACTTATTACTTTACGGAAATGCTTCAGATCAAGCCGTTTAATGTTATTTTGTATGACGATATGATTCATTCACCGGCATTTACGGAAGAACCCCGTTATACACTATCTGTAGAAGTAATGAGTGGCTCCTATTTGGATGGAAAGATGGTGGACGAACTTCGTTTGCCAGAACGTTGTATGATCATTAATATACATCGTGATCGTAAGAACTGGCCTCCCAAGGGGCAGAAATTAATGCCTGGCGATCAGGTTCAAATAGAAATGGACTCACAGGATATAGAAAAATTGTATGAACCTTTAGTAAGTATGGCGAATATTTATTAAGTATTTCATCTTTAGATTCTGGTCCTTGATATATAAAAATAGCTGAAAGAGAGATTCTTCCAGCTATTCTTTCAGTATATTAAATACTTATTTTTTCTTATACCAATCGGGGTTTGTACCATATTTAGCCCAGTCTATAAATTTAGGATAGATTTCACTGATAGGTTTTTTCTCGTTTTTATCGAAGTTTTTTAATTCTGCAATATCATTTACATTGGCATTTGACAGGTAGAATGCAAAAGGATAAATATTCTCTTGATCCGATACATAGTAAATACCTTCGTTAGGTTTTGAACGGTCGTCATATTGTCCGAAGAGGGAAGTATCTACTTTAGAAGTCGGTTTTTGCATTGGACTATGAACTTCCAGGCGATTACCTTCTTTGCTAGGACGATAAATGAATGCATCGATTGATGTTTCCTGTTTCTTATTTGAGTTTTTATCTCCGTATTTGAATGTTACTTTATATTCGGCATTCGGGTTTGTTTTGACGTTATCAGTCAATATGATTGCATTACTTTCACGAGTAAATTTGTCAGCTCCCGAAGCTACAGTAAAGTCCTTTTCATTTTCTTTTCTAATAAAGTATTCAGTTGACTGTGCGTTTCCCTCATTTGAAAGAGTGAAACCTAATCCGTTAGTAAATACAGTCGATTTATTATATAAAGTTTTAAGCGTAAATGATTCGCTTAAAATTTCATTATATATATTGAAAACTTTTTGATAAGTATACTGAACCAATACGTCATTCATATCGTAATCACCAGCTTTAGGCCATTCATCTTCAAATGCGTATACACCTGTCTTTTCGATGGTTGTATTTAAATCTTCATCTACAGGAGGAACATTGGTGATTTCAGGATTGGCTTTTAAGGAGAACACAACATCTGTAAAGTTCTGGTCATCCATGAAATCTTCAAAAGCGATAGCAATGTTGTTGTTTTTATCTTTAAACATAGCCGTACGTACATCTATATTGCTATTCACTTTAGTGCTAAATTCTTTGGTGGAGCTAGCATAAAATCCTGCGGTTTGGGTATAGCTATTGAAGCCTGTAAAATAGGTGTTCCATGCGTTACATGCTAGAACAAAACCGATGCTATATCCTTTGGGGAAATTTGTCCCTTCCGGATGTTCAGGATCATCAAAATATTTTAGCTGTACAGCAGTGCCTTCTTTTACGCCTTGTGGAGAAGCTTGAAGGCTTCCGTTATTCCAAGTCATTTGAGTGTTTGGGAATATAGCATATACCTTTGCATCTTTCAGGCTAGCAGGAGCTTGGTCAAGTCGGTAATAGTAGTAGCCTAATGAACTGTTCCAACAGGTCCATCCTTTTAATGCGGTTAGAACTACGGCTGTTTCGTCTTTTTCAACATATAAATCGGCAGGAGTGCGAAATCCCTCTGGACAACTTCCTAATGTATTTAATACTTTATTTACAGTAGTACGCAATTCATTCATTTCAGATTTACTCAAAGTGAGTTTAGGATCGTTACCTTTATAAGCATAATCAATAACCCCACTACGTTTATCAAATGAGCCGAGATTAGTATTCCATCCTAGATTATTAAACCGATTTCCATCAAATTTTGTTGATTCTTTATAAGACGCTCTAGTCGTAGGCTGTTCATCTGTGTCTGATACCTTTAAAACACCGTTAACTATTTTTCCGGGTATTGCCTGTCTGGCAAAAGGTGATGTAGAAACGATATACACATTAGATACATAAGCCGGCAATTCTATTGTTGTAGTGAATTTGCCTTGTTCATCTGTCCATGCACCATCTAATGGCTGAACATTTTCTTTTAGAATAGTAGTGTTTTCACTTTCAATCAATGGATTTCCATCATAAATGGAGAAAGGAACTCTTGATTCAGAATTAGAATAGTCAATTTCTACTTGTACTTTTTGTATAGTAGAAAAGTTAGAGGGGTTAATTTCTGCTCCTGGAGCTTCTTGGTATAAGTCTTTATCACTGTCTACACAGCTGCTTACACCCATTGCAATAATCACTGTACATGCTAACCAAAATTTCTTCATATGTGTTGTTTTTTGTTTATGCAATAATTTAGTTCGTTTTGTTTTAAAAGAAACCCGTAAGCTCTTTAAAGTTCAAAAGCTTACGGGTGCAAAGATATATATATTATTCAATACAATCATAGAAAAGTTGAATAATTTTCAAAAATATGTTCTATAACTTGTATTTTCCATTCTTTTTGTCTCATTATTCCATACTTCTTAGCCATGCAATTTCTTCTTTCCATTTATTTTCATCTGGGGTTTCGAGTATTAACGGAATATTATCAAATCTGGAATCTTGCATCAATCTTTCAAAAAAAGCTCTGCCAATCAATCCTTCACCAATGCTGTCGTGGCGGTCAACATGGGTACCTAATGCTTTTTTAGAATCATTCAAGTGCATACCGCGGAGGTAGTTGAATCCCACTTCTTTGTTAAATTCATCAAAAACTTTATCATATTCATTGACAATGTCGTAACCTGCAGTATAAGTATGACAAGTATCGAGGCAAACACCTACCCGGCTCTTATCGTTTACCCGGTCGATGATATATTTCAGTTGCCAGAACTCGCTTCCTAAATTACTACCTTGTCCGGCTGTGTTTTCAATAACGGCTGTCACTCCGTTTGTTTTTTCTAAAGCAAGATTGATGCTTTCTGCAATAAGCGACAGGCAATCTTCTGTTGATATTTTATTGAGAGAGCTACCAGGATGAAAATTTAGAAGTTTCAAACCAAGCTGTTCGCAACGTTTCATTTCGTCCAGAAAAGCGGCACGGCTTTTTTGAAGTCCCTCTTCCTCCGGATGCCCCAGATTTATAAGATAACTGTCATGTGGCAGGATATATTCCGGTTGGAAACCGTACTTCTCACAATTCTCTTTAAAGAGGTTGATACTTTCTTTCGTTAAAGGTTTACTTACCCATTGACGTTGATTCTTGGTGAATAATGCAAAAGCATTTGCTCCTATTTCGCGCGCATTAATGGGGGCGAATTCAACGCCACCGGATGCGCTAACGTGTGCTCCGATATATTTCATATTTTGTTTTTTAATCTGATTCCAATTTGCAAATATAACATTTTTGGAAGAACTAATGTTTGAAAAAATAATTAGGGTAGGTCGACTGCACCAAAAATGTTTTAATAGGAGTGGAGATGAACTAAATGGTAGCTTCCAATAGTTAGTAAGAGGTAAGCTGTCTTAATGCAGTATTTAACTTCCTGTTTTTTACTAATAATACTTTGAACTGCATTCTAGTTTACGTTCCACAACTGTTGAACGTAAATTCATAGGAATGAAGAAAATAGCAGTTCCAAGAAGAGTTACTAAAAATAGTATTGCGTTAGATTAATCCTTGTAACTATGAATTTAGTTCAAAACGCTCATAGAAAGGAAAAAAGTGAAATAAAGTTTGTAGTTCTTAATTTAACTTTCTATATTTGCGATATCCAGCTAGCTCCGGAGGGGGCGGTGGGGTGTTTTTTTTATTTAAGAAAGGCGTTTACCAAACGTTATCTTCTGAACTCAAATCTCGCAAATTTGAAATCTACAAGAAGATAAGGCAACGGAAGCGTTCACTAAGGATGTGTTATCAAACATTGTGCTTTGCATAATGTTCTGTATATCTCGTCTTGGCGTGGGCTAGCTGTGTTGCTTATCCTTGTAGATGGGCAATGCGAGAGCCTGAGTTCGGGATAAGCAGAAGTACAGACTCCCATGCCTTTTTTTATTTACTGCTCAATCCGGGGAGGCTATAAGCCATAAATAACATGCAAATGAATTATCATGCTCCCAATTCTTTGTTTTCTTATTTGAATGTAGCCTTTATTAAAAGTATCGGCTGTTTATGTGCTCTTTTCCTATGTATGGCTAGCTACGCGCAGGATGTCACTGTACGAGGAAAAGTTTCTACTCATGGAGAGGAAATGGCAGGTGTGACTATTGTTGTGAAAGGTAGCAATGGACAGCAGGGCACAGTAACCTCAGTTAATGGCAATTATTCATTGAAAGTGGATAGTAAAGGAACTCTTATCTTTTCGTATATTGGTTGTGAAACAATGGAGGTTCCGGTAAAAGGGCGTACTACAATCAATGTGGAGATGAAAGAAACTTCTTTGGCTGTTGATGAAGTAATCATTACTGTGCCTTACGGAACTGTTAAGAAATCTACATTTACCGGTTCGGCCGGAGTTGTTGATAAAAAGTTGATTGCGTCATCACAAGTAAGTAGTGTCTCAAAAGCATTACAAGGAAGTGTGGCAGGTTTACAATCATTCTCAACGAGTGGACAACCCGGAGAAGATGCTAGTATCTATATCCGTGGTATTGGTTCGGCCAATGCATCTACCACTCCGCTTTACGTAGTGGATGGCGTTCCCTACGACGGTGCTTTGTCTTCCATTTCTTCACAGGATATTGCTTCTATTACTGTGTTGAAAGATGCTGCGGCTGCTACGTTGTATGGATCGCGTGCTGCAAACGGTGTAATCATGATTACCACCAAACAGGGAGTCGAGTCTGCTCCGGTTATCGAGTTGTCTGCTAAATTCGGTTTTTCAAGTCGTGCGGTAAGAGATTATGACCAGTTAAGTACCAATGATTATTTTATGTTGCAATGGGAAGCTATGCGTAATAAATATATAAACGATGGTCATTCGGCAGAAGATGCTGCACAGCGATCTTCATCCGAGTTAATATCTGCTATTGGCATTAATCCTTATGGAAGCAAATATGTCCAGCCGGTTGGGGTAGATGGTAAATTGGTGGCAGGAGCTACACCATTGTGGGACGACAGTTGGGAGGATGCTTTAACGCAAGACGCACACTATACGGATTTAAGTGCTCGAATTTCAGGTGGAAGTAAGAATACGAAATATTACTTCTCGTTGGGGTATCTGGACGATCAAGGGGCATATATCTGTTCTGGCTTCAAGCGTTATACATTGCGTTCTAATATCACTTCCGATCTGCGTGACTGGTTACAGGTGGGTTTGAACGTTTCGGGTACCCATTCTATTCAGGATTATCCGAAGCAGGATGATACTGCAATCGGTAATATTGTATTGGCTGCACGTTCATTACCTTCATTCTATCCGGTTTACGAGCGGAATCCCGATACCGGTGAGTATTTGCTCGGTGACGATGGAAATAAAATCTATGATTACGGAAATTATCGCAAGAGTTCTTACCGCGGTTATAATTTTGTTCAATCTATGCCCTATGACAAGAATGAGATAAAGAGGGATGCGGCTTCGGTACGCGGATATTTGCAGATTGCTCCGATTAAGGGATTATCCTATAAGATGTCTTTGAGCATAGATTACAACAGTAAATTTTCGCATGATTATACTAATCCCACTTATGGAAAAGAACCTTTGGTAGGTTCGGTTAGTAAGCGCAATTATCGGACTACAGGTATGACATTCAATAATGTGGTAAATTGGGAGCATAAATTCAAAGAACTCCACAATATTCGTTTGATGGCAGGTCAAGAATATTATGAGTACAATACTTCCAACTTCGGAGGATCACGTTCCGGTGTCATTACTGATGGCTTTTTTGAACCGGACGCAGCTTCTACATTGACAGGTTTCAGTGGAAATAGCGATCAGTATAAATTACTTAGTTATTTCGGAAGTGCCGAATATGCTTTCAATCAGCGTTATTTCTTATCGGCGTCCATGCGTACTGATGGATCATCACGTTTTCATCCCGACAATCGTTGGGGAACATTTTGGTCGTTTGGGGCTTCCTGGAAAATTCATCAGGAGTCTTTTATGAAAGGTGTTGCTGACAAATGGCTGTCAAACCTAAGTATTCGTGCCAGTTATGGTGCTCAGGGAAATGATAATGTGGGTTATTATGCGTATCAAGAATTATACGGTATCGGTAGCTTCTTGGGTGAGACTACTCTTCACGCTTCTCGTCTGGCAACTCCTGATTTGTCGTGGGAAACGAACTTGAACTTTAATGTCGGTTTGGACTTCGGTTTTTTGAATAACCGCATCAATGGTACGATTGAATACTTTAACCGTGCGTCCAAAGATTTGCTGTTCAGCCGTGATTTAGTACTTTCTTCCGGTTTTAGTTCTATTGATGCCAATATTGGAAAATTGAAAAACTACGGTTGGGAATTTACTGTAAATGCTACACCTGTATTGACTCGTGACTGGACATGGCGGTTGTCGGTTAATATGACGACTTATAAAAATAAAATAGTGCAGTTGCCCACGGAAGTAATGTGGCAAGGTAGTAAGAAATGGGTACAGGGTGGTTCATTGTATGACTTTTGGTTGTATGAATGGGGTGGTGTAGATCCCGAAACCGGAAGTGCGCAATGGGCTTATTATGATGCTGACGGCATGAGGCATTTAACAGATGACTATTCGGCTCTGACTTCTGATAAGAAGGTAAAAGCTGGTAGCTCTTTGCCGAAATTAAGTGGAGGTTTCCAGTCAGATCTTACATGGAAAGATCTGTCATTATCTATGTTGTTCTCTTATGGTATCGGTGGAAAAATCTATAATAATGATATAACGATGCTGATGAGAGTAAACGGTGGTAATGGAGATAGTATGAGTAAAGAACTCTTGAACCGTTGGACACCAGAAAATACAAATACAAATATTCCCCGGTTGACACAGGATGGTACAAGCAAGTTTACTTCCTCGTCTACACGTTGGCTGGTAGATCGTTCTTTCCTTCGTTTAAAAACAATAACACTCAACTATAACTTACCGAAGAAATGGTTGCACCCACTGACTTTGAAAGATGCAAGCGTATTTGTGCAAGGTGAAAATATGCTGACATTCAGTAAGCAGCAGGGACTTGATCCGGAACAGCCGGTCAGTGGTATGGCTTCTTTCCGTTATCCGGCTATGAAGACAATTTCATTTGGTATCAATGTAAAACTTTAAAATGAATACAACAATGAAGATAAAACTTAAAAATGTATGTGGACTTATTTTGATGGTATGTGCAGTGGTGTCATGTGATTTAGATACTACTCCTACCACTTCATTGGATGCTCCGAATGTATATAAAGATACGAAGAATGCGGAACGTGTGTTGAGGGGCGCATGGAACTATATCTTTAATACGGGCTCCACTTATGCATCTATTGGTATGGGTTCCATAATGTTGAATGACGATTTTGCCGGTTCAGACGCTGTCAGAACAAGAAGCTATGGTTTCTCCGGCAGTTATAACCTGACAAACGGATATTCACGCGGCGAGTATAATGGCGTGCTTTGGGATTTGATGTATGATCCGATTAATAATTGTAACGGCATATTGAAGTATATAGACGATGTGGCGGGAACTAAAGAAGATAAGGCCAGGATCAAAGGACAGGCATTGGCTACACGTGGGTACGCATATATGATTTTGGCTACACATTATTCTTTTGCCATCGACAAAGATCCGAATGCTGTTTGCGCTCCAATATATACTGAACCAACAGATAACGAAGTAGCTTTGACAGGAAAACCTGCTTCTAGTGTATCAGAAGTTTTTGCTCAAGCTCTGAGTGATTTGGAAGATGCCTTGTTGTTTATTCCTGAAAACTATTCACATGGGAATGATGCGAATGCCCAGTATCAGATTGATTATTCTGTTGCATTGGGCTTGCTGGCACGTACTCATCTATATGCTCGTAGCTGGCAGAAGGCGTATGATTATGCGACGGATGCTTTAGCTATCAATTCTTATTTAATGAATGAGAATGAATATAAGAGTGGCTTTAATGATTATACCAATAAAGAGTGGATGTGGGGATTGTCATGTACAATTGACGATAATATGCCCTGTTATCTGTTTTATTTCAAGGATTGCACATCCGATGGTTATACAAACCTCAATGCCGATCCTTATTTCAAGGAAGAGTTTGAAGATGGTGACTACCGTAAGGATTTATTCGATTGGGGACAGACGGCTTATGGAGACTGGGCTATGTTGAATAAGAAATTCATATTTAAAGACCTCGACAATATGTTGGCGGATTTAGTATTGATGGTAAGCATCCGATAAAGTACCCGTTTTCTCTGTCATATTTTCATAGCACCTTTGCCTGTGCAATATTGCATGAACTTCTAACATATTTTCATTATGACAAAAGAACAATTTACCTCTTTACAGGAACTGCATCGTTTAAGCGGTCTGAGTCTTCTGAAATTTCTGCAACGTGAACATGTCAGTTACTCCACGTACAATTATTGGAAACGTAAATCTTCCAGTGTTCCTGATCACGAGACATCTGCTCCCCAATCAGTCTTAGCCCCCATCAGCCTGACGTCCCCCTGTATTGCTTCCTCCTCTTCTGTTTCCGGAATGACCCTGTTGTTTCCTAATGGCGTCCGTGCCCATTTGGGTGCCGGTATGGAAGAGGCCGCTTCCCGTTTGATTAACCAATACGCCTGTTGCCATGTTCTGCCTGAATGATACGATGCGGTATTTTCTCTGCCCCGGCAGGACTGATATGCGCAAGGGTATCAGTTCTCTCTGCGGTGTGGTACACGAGCGTATGGGCTGCAGTGTCAGGAACGGTGATGTATTCATCTTCATTGGCAGCAGCCGTAAATTGATGAAGCTTCTCCATGCCGAGGATGGCGGTCTGGTGATGTATGTCAAGCGCCTTGAAGCCGGTCATTTCAAGATTCCCGAATATGACGAGAAATCGTGCAGCTATCCGATGGAATGGCGCGATCTTGTCATTATGGTGGAAGGAATCCGTGAATCTCCCGGGCAGCGTTTGAGACGTCTGAGGGCGGAACGAAATGTATATACTGTATAAAAATAGATGTCGTATTCCTTGTCTGTCCGGGATATATTTTGTACATTTATAGTGTAATTAAAAGAAACGGATTATGACTCAGGAAGAGATGCTTTCACAGATGAACTCAATGCTGCAGTCCCTGCAGCAGGTGAACGCATCCCAGGCTGAGACCATTATCAGGCTTACCCGGCAGAATGAATCCTTACAGAACCGTCTCAATGAGCTGACGGCTCAAGTCGCATGGCTGAACCGCCAGCTTTTCGGTCACAAGTCAGAGAAACTCCCGTCTCTTGATTCCAACCAGCCTGACCTGTTCGGTGACTTTCTTCCTGATAACGCGGCTGAACTGGAAAAAGCGCGTGAAGTAGCGGTGCAGACAATCACAAAAGAAACGGTGGAGAGCAAGAAACGGGAACGGAATAACCGCAGGATAATGGAAGGTCTTCCCGTACTTGAAAGGGTAATCATCGAGCCGGAAGACATTGACCTGGAACTGTACAGGAAGATTGGTGAGGAAGTGACCCGTGTGGTGGAACATAAGCCCGGACAACTTTATATAAAGGAGATTGTACGGCCCAAATATGCCCTTAAAGACAACACTTCACTTCCACCGGTCGGCAGAAAAGGAGTGGAGATAGCCGCCATGCCGCTGTTGCCTATATACAAAGGAATAGCGGGACCTACACTTTTGGCGGAGATACTCCTGCAGAAATATGAGTATCATCTTCCCTTCTACCGCCAGGTGAAACAGTTGCATCACCTGGGCTTCAAAGCTAGTGAAAGTACCATAGACGGATGGTTCAAGCCTGCGGTTGAACTTCTCAAGCCACTTTACGAGGTACTCAGGCAGGAAATCATGAAATCCGACTACATACAGGGGGATGAAACGACCGTACCTGTACTGGACAAGGCAGGACATCAGACCAACAAGGAATACTTGTGGATGGTCAGGGCGGTAGTCGAACGACTGGTGCTTTTCCATTATGACAAAGGATCACGGTCAGGTACGGTGATAGGGCAACTGGCTAAAGACTTCAAGGGTTATTTCCAATGTGACGGCTTTGAGGGTTACGAATCGGCTTTCAAGGTCAACCCGAATGTGCGCCTTGTTAACTGCATGGCTCATATACGCAGGTATTTTGAGCAGGCACTTGCTGAAAACAGGCAGATGGCGGAACATGCCTTAAAAGAAATACAGCTTCTATATCGCATAGAACATGACTGTGACCAGAAGCAGCTTACAGAAAATGAACGAATGGGAAAACGTCAGGAACTTGCCGGACCTATTATGGATGCCTTGAAGCTATGGATGGAAACAGAAGGGATAAAATACAGCCCAAACAGCCTGACCGGAAAGGCGATAACCTATGCCTATACCCGCTGGGAGAATATGATGAGGTATCTGCAGGATGGACGTATCCATATTGATAACAATCTGGCGGAAAATGCCATCCGACCAATCACATTGGGTAGAAAGAACTACTTGTTCTGTGGAGACCATCAGGCGGCCGTCAGCATGAGTGTCGTCTGTTCGTTACTGGCTACGTGCAAAGCGCATAAAGTAAATCCGCGCACTTATCTGAATGACGTTATAGCAAGAATACCATATATGCAGAAGGCAAATTATGAGGAACTGTTACAAATGTTGCCACACAAATGGAAGGAAAAGAATAAAGAATGATGGAGATACAACGATAGATGGCTGCTTACCAGGAAAGGAGATACAGCCATTTTTTTATAGTGTACTTTATCGGATGCTTACTATTGATGCGTACTTCGGAGATGTATTTGATTAAAGCTGAAGCGGCTGCTCATTTAGCAGGTAAAGAGGGTGAAGCACAACAGTTGTTACAGACTTTGCGTAATGCCCGTATGAAGGAAGGTAAAACTGCGCATGCAGTTACGGAAACCGGTGATGCGTTGATACAGGAAATATGGAAAGAGCGTCGTAAAGAATTGTGGGGTGAAGGTTTTGCTTTGACTGACCTTATCCGTAACCAACAATCAGTGGAACGTAAGGAATATGATGGAAAGATTACTGTGGGTGGCAAAGAAATATCGGTTAAGGGACATACTATTATTAGTTTACCGGATAATACTCCTTTTGTTCCGAATAGTAAATATTATCTGTTCCGCATTCCTGAAAAGGAAGAGTTGCAGAATACCGGACTTTATTCGAAATATCCGAGATTGTCTATTTATGATTTATAAATCCGTATAACTATAAAACCAGTCCCTTCTTCTTTTGATAATCAAAAAAGAAGGGGCTGATTTTGATATAAAGAGCATTGATTAAATTTCAAAATCAGGCAAATAGTCTGTCAGCACTTTACTAACTTGTTTCCCTTTTACTTGGTCAATAACAGTCGTCGCACCTTCCTTTTTACCTGCATCATAGTTTAAGGAAACTTTTTCCACTTTATTACTAACGTGAATAGCGGCTTTTCCTTTTTCCGTAAGGTTGCAAGTGATAGTCCAGTCACCTACTTGAATGGTATTGCCTTTGCGAACTAACTGCATATCCGGGCGATTATTTCCATGTATATCCATAACCGTTAAGAAACGGGCGGTTTTGCAAGGAACTGTTGTAGAAGAGAAATGCCAGTGATTAGGATATTTCACCGCTTTTCCTTGTGCATTCGTTACATTTTTCCAGTTGGTCGGAGCACAGAAGAAAGTATCTACCATTGCCTGTTCCGTTTTTGCCGAACTGAAAAGATGAGCAACAGAGATACCACCGGCTTTATTTCTTCCGGTTACTTTCACTTCATTGGTCAGTTCCAGTATTTCCATCGGTAATTCTACAGTATGTAAAAGGTAACTCCATGTTACGGCTTCTTTTCCTTCCAGCTCATCATAAATCACGAAAATTCCGGTAGTTCCCAATTGGATGATATGACGGCGGAACATATCCAATTTATTCTCATCCCATCCTTTTTCAGGCGTATATTGCGTACCGGATAGTTCGCCACGTTTCAGCCATAGGGGAGAAGTCACTTTGCCATAAGCATTGGAAGCATCTCCTACCATATAAGCGATTTTTTCTCCTTCATACCAACGCGGAATCCAGCCATATCCTTCTGTTCCAATCTTTTGAGTCATTCCATTTACCAAAATACTGTTGTGTGCACGGGTGTTACGGTAAGAATACATACAATGATCGTCCGTAAAACCAGTACGATGTCCGCTGCTGTAAAAAATGGCTTTACCCCCATAGAATGTATTGAAAGCATTCTGATTGGCTAGTGCATGGGAAGTGGAACCATAAGAACTGGAGCGGAACGATAACATGGCATTCCTGTCTATATCTCCCAAAGAAGTATTCATCGTACCGATTCCTGTTTCATTGAATACTTTCGCCATGGGTAGCTCGGCAAGAGTATGTCCTTCTTTGGGGAGAGTTTTCTTGGTTGTACAACGATACCAGGTCAAATCTCCGGATTTTCCGAGGAAAGTCTTTTCCATAATATCCGGTTCTTTTTGCAGAATAGTACGTACATAAGCGGCCGCCCACGGATTATTACATTCACGTGCCAAGGCATCCGCATAACCTACTCGTGTACCGTTCGGCTTCATCTTGCTCTCGTGTGAATTGCCTTGTCCGGCAGATTTTGAGAATGGAGGCTGCTGGTAGATGACGTAAAATGCATTGTTGTTATACCACGGATCAGCGAAGAAATCGAATCCGCTGATACGGGAGTAGAAAGCGGGAACTTCAATCAATGTGCGAAGATTAACCTGGAAATAGGAATCACCATTGTGCCATCCTCCGTCAGCGTTGAGGCCCGGAAGACGGGATACCCATTCATTGTAGCAATAATCCACCCAGGTGGAAGCCATCGGTAGCTCACCATACGTAGCAAATGCCGCCATATTCAAGATACGGAAAGTCATTTGCCAGACATGATTATCAGCAATGCGGTTTTCCAAGTGATTGACATATTCATGATAGAACTTCTTTCCATTGTCACGAATCGTTCTTAGAAGTAGTTTTCTCTCATCCGGAGTCAACAGATTGTACCATGCATCATACGCTGAAGTACTCATGGACAGAATAGTAGAACGATTGAAATCTCCGGCAAAGTATTTACTGTTTTTCCAGGAAAGAATTTCGGAAAGCCGCTTTATACCTTCTTTGTAGTATACCTCGTCTTTCGTTAGCAGGTAAGCGCGTACCATGGCTTCGATATTTGCTTCTTCACGGTCTATAATCTTACGACTTTCCCGAATCAGGGCAGAACGATATTGAACAATGTTTGTCAGCTTGACAACCTGGGTTGTATCAATTTCTTCTTCCAGATGTTTCAGCGGGTGGTTCAGGCATTTATCGGCTTTTCGGATATAAGCCTGTGCCTCCGGATTGTTTTTATTCCGTTCGATGATATTATCCCAATCTTCGGTATCAAGCAAGATGCGGGGATGGGTTTGGGGTAATTTGGCTAATACTTCCTGTAGAGAAGGAGGGCTGAATGTACGTATGTGTTCGTCTATATAAAAATGATAAACAGGTGACCATTCTTCTTTTCCTTCTTTGTCAACGTAGGCATGTTGCCAATACCATTTCCCTTTTTCAAAGAGTTTGAATGGGTTGAAAAAGGCCCATTTTCTTTCGGCGGTAATCACTTCCGATTTGAATTCGGGGTCGCGTGCAATACGGATGCGGTAGGTTACTTCCGGTTTGTAGTCCTCTTCTTCAACTCCGTCCAATACGGCACCGAGGTGCGGGAACTTATCCGGCCACATAAAACGCGGAGGATTGACGGTAATATGCTGTCCGTCCAGGGGCGAAGGCGTTTCGCGGACTTCATGCATCAAGGTCTGTTGAGTCAGATGCATGATTCCTTTTTGTGCATACCCGTTGGCGAATAGCAAAAGGGTGAATAAGAGGAAAATAGATATTCGTTGTTTCATCATATAACTTTGCTTTTATTATTCATCGCTTTGTTGTTCAGCGTTGTTTGAACAAATCTTTCAGACGAATAGTCTTGTTATTAATCAGTGGACGTGCCCAGAAACCAATAAAGGTGATATATCCTACGAAAACAAGGATAAAGAGCATACCCGTGCGAAGTGATGTTGCATCTGCCAGCGTACTTAC
The DNA here is from genome assembly GCF_024788145.1 of Bacteroides sp. BFG-606. Lineage (NCBI taxonomy): Bacteria > Pseudomonadati > Bacteroidota > Bacteroidia > Bacteroidales > Bacteroidaceae > Bacteroides > Bacteroides sp. BFG-606. The sequence goes on from NZ_JANUIL010000001.1 coordinate 3,358,243, forward strand.
AATCATCGGACCACCGGCACCACCTACAATTGCCGAGCATAGTATACCTGCGAATGAACCGTGGTGCTGTGACGCAGAGTTCAGTGCTAATGAGAATACGATGGAATACATCATGGAGATACTGAAGCCAACAGCTGGGAAAGCAAGCATAGATACTTCTTTACTTCCGAACAATGCTGATAATAATAGAATGATCGTCAGAATTCCGGAAATCTGTAACAATCGTTTGCTGTCAATCAACTTGAGTAGGATCATGCCTACCAGACAACCGGCTGTCATCAATCCCCAAAAATAGCTCACGGCTTGTGCACCGTCTGTTTGCGGGTTAACTCCATGGTATTGTTCCAGGAAGGTACTCATAAAGATTGAAGTTCCTTGTTCCGTGCTTACATAGCAGAAGATTCCCGGGAAAAACAGCCATACATATTTCTGTTTGAATAAAGCCAGATATGAATCTTTAGATCCGCTTTTCTCGTCTTCTTTCAACTCGATTTTGGGAAAACGGGATACACCGACAGCAATCAGCATGACCAATAGCAGGATTGTAAATACCCAATAAAGAGATACCCACGGCATTTCCCGTGGAGTGACATCGGCCAACAAGTCGATAAAGAAACCCTTACCTGCTGTATATGTCGCCGGATTAAGTTCGCGAATCAGATAAGTATATACCAGAGGACTTAGGAAAGAAGCAATGCCAAACATAAATTGCGCCAGTTCGGCGATAAATGCATAGTTTTCTTCTCCTCCTACGGTACGTTGGAGTGGATTCAATACCGTTTGTAACATGGCCATTCCTAACCCGATGATGAAAGAAGAAGCTAATAACATTGGATACGTGTGCATGCAGGCAAACAAGATGGTACCGATGAACGGCATCAGAAACCCACCGAATAATACCGGCTTTTCACCGAAACGGTCAATGAGCAATCCGGCAGGGATAGACATGATGGCATAGGCCAGGAAGAAAGAAGTCGGGATAAATCCCGCCATTGCCAGGTCGCTTAGATTGAAGTTGTGGATAATATCCGGAATGAGTGGACCTAGAATATTGGTGATAAACGAGATGGTAAACCAGAACGCCATAATCAGCGCCAGCATTCCTAAATTTTTTCTCATAATCTTAAATAGTTGATAGTTGATAAATGATAACTGATAGATGGAAGTTGATAATTAATGATGATTGAGTATTTGTATGTTGGAATAACTTTCATTTACTAACTATCATTTATCAACTATCAACTATCATTTATTTTTGTTTTCATTTGAAAAAGAGTGAAGCAGCTCCAATACTTCCGGCCTTGTTTCCAAGAGCGGCAGCTATGATTTGAGTATTCACGGCGCAGTCGGGAATAGCGTAACTGCGGGCTTTTTCACTTACTTTTTGAATATAAAAGTCTCCGGCTTCGGAAAGTCCTCCACCGATCACAATCTTTTGAGGGCTGAAGATATTGATAAACCCTGCAATTCCGTGTCCCAGAAAATCGCAGTGTTCTTCCAGCGATAGTTGTGCAATCTTATCTCCTTGTTTGTAAAGGCGGACGATCAGTTCTCCATTAATCTCTTCATCCGGGTAGGAGATACCTGCGTCTATTATCCGTTGATTGAAACGGCGTACCAAAGCAGAAGTGGAAGCATAATGTTCCAGACAGCCGACGGAACCACAGGCACAAGGTTCGCCATTGGCAATGAGAGGCACGTGCCCCAGTTCTGTCCCCCGGTTGGCATAACCGTTGAACAATTTGCCATCAATGACTACTGCACCGCCAATGCCTGTTCCTACTGTTAGGAAAACAACATGAGTGGCTCCCTGTCCGGCTCCATACATTGTTTCTCCTAATCCCATCAGATTAGCATCATTTCCCAATAAAGCCGGGAGTCCGGTTTCCTTTTCAATACGGTCTGCCAGATGTATGTTTTCCCAACCGTTGATGTTTTCCGCACCTCCTAGAACAATACGGTTTGTAGAATCTACGATGCCTGGTGTACCAATTCCTATACCATTGATTTTGTAGCCTTGTTCTTGTGCAAAAGCTTTTACCTCATTGATAGCAGTAACCAACTGTCCGATGACAGCTTCTGCTGATACATCGGCTTTCGACGGTAACTTCCCTTGAAAGTAAAATACGCCTTCATTATCAATTAGGGCGTATTTTACAGAAGTTCCGCCAAGGTCAATTCCTATAGCGTATTCTTTTTCCATATCACCAAGTAATACTTAATACATAATACTTAATACTTAAAAAAATCACACTCTCTCTGCCCAAATCGGTGAACTCCAAGCCCATTGTCCGTCACGTTGGCGAACGCGTACATAGTAGTAATCCGTATCACGCTGCGGCTCTTTATCTTCCATGTAGTGTTCCAAAGTGAAGCAGCTTTCCGGCATAGCACGATTGAAGAGGATTGCCTCACTCAACCAACCGATCATGAAGTGTGAGCGTGAACCTTCGAGCAATTCGCCCAATGTATGTTCAAACTTCTTGCCATTGAATTCGGCAATGATCTTGCCGTCTTTGGGCATTTCCACATCCAGAATGACGGCTTGCATGGCTGCTGTAGTTGTATTCGGATTCTTGCTGCTGTACATATCCAATTCCGTTTCCTTGTCGCCAACGGATACAATACGGTTGACATGCGTGTGGAATTCAGTTTCACCTTCTTGCGGAGAAGTGAACGCTGCGCCACGGAAACAAGGAGTTACACTATGGATCTGTCCTTTGTCTACTGACAGTTTGCCCTGCCAATGTACGTATTTCTCTTCACGATTCCAACCAAAATCAACTTTAACTTTGCAACGTACCGTATCACCTTCCGGAGCAATCGGAGTCAGAGGGCCGTTCATGCGAGCTAAAATCTGTCCATTCTTGACAATATCCACGTAGTCGATACAGCTTTCACCTGTGACGTTCAGATAGATACGGCGGCTGTTACCGCGAACTACGTCACCCATGAAAGCGTCGTTGAGGCGGAAGTCAATAATAATTTTATCACCGGTTGCGGCACATACGTGGCGGGTGCGGAGAGCTTCCCAAATAGCGTCGCGAGTCAATGACGGAGCCATGACACCGATACGACCGTCGCCATAGCTTCCCGGATAACCGGAATGTTGGTCGGTAGAAGCCATAATACCGAATTTGTTACCTAATTCAAGACCATATTGAATGGTTCCTTCCCATTGGCGCGGACCCATATCGTGTAAATAAGGATAGTCTCCCTGGTCGCTTTCTGCCAGACCGTGGCGGGAATACATTTCTACGAATGGGGTAATATCTCCTTCGGTAAAGCATTTCCAGTTGTAACCACGATAGCCACCCTGATAACCCATGTGATGCGGAGTGATAAATACTTTGTGGCCTTTTGCCTTCTGTTTCCAGTCTTCGATAGAAGTACATTCCACAAGCGGTGCGTCAAGATCATAATTCAATGCAACATGGTCACCATGTTCCATGCTGTGGGCTTCGTATCCGACAAAAGTAAGGAATTCACCTTCTTTATTGTATTCATTCGTCATTTTTACGTACTTCTCATAACCGCCTTCACGCAAACGTTTGAAAGCTCCCGTGTGGTAATCGATCACCCATTTCAGGCGGGGATCATCTGCTCCGGGAATATCCGGCCACATAGCATGAGGAGTGACACTGACAAAATCCAATTGTGCTTTTGCAGCTTCAAAAGCGTCGCGCATGTCGCCGTGTCCATATGTGATGTTGCAATGGTTGTGTAAGTCGCCCCAGTACATTTTGAGGTTACTGGCTGACGGCATAATTTTTTTTGCTTCTTTGCTTCCAGCTGCGCAAGAACCCAGTAAACTGCCTGAAGCTGCCAATCCGAGGAAAGACCAGCCTGTGTTTTTTAAAAACTTTCTTCTATCCATGGTTTTATCTAATTTATTCGGTTATGAGGCACGGATTACACGGATTTCACGGTTTTTAGAATGATGATGAGGTAAAACAACAGCGTTCATCCGTGTAATCCGTGCCTAAATTTATTATGTAAACTAATTATGAAGCATATTAATTCTTATTGATATGTCCTCTTCTTAGCGGTTTTGCATTTGCCGACGATCACCTTTAAAGAGGACTTTTTCCTTTTCATCCGGGTCAGTATCTTTGTACTGTTTTTGAGTATCCTGAAGCAGCTCTATCAGCTCTTCTTGTACTTTAGCATACTCCGGTTTGCCGAAGACGTTGTTCATCTCTCTCGGATCAGCTTTCATGTCATACATTTCCCATTCGTCAATATCATTGTAGAAATGAATCAACTTGAAATCTTGTGTACGGATACCATAGTGACGTTTTACAGAGTGTTCTGCAGGATATTCGTAGTAGTGGTAATAAGCTGCTTTACGCCAGTCGGCCGGGGTTTTTCCTTCGTTGACCAATATCGGTTTCAAAGAAGCTCCTTGAATATCTGACGGAATATCTACTCCGGCAAAGTCTAGGAAGGTAGGAGCAAAGTCTACATTCATACTGATTGCATTACTGGTACTTCCTGCTTTGATTGCTTTCGGGTAACGGATGATAAGAGGCATACGCTGACATTCTTCATACATGAAGCGTTTGTCAAACCAGCCATGTTCGCCAAGGAAGAAACCTTGGTCGGAGGTGTATACAATGATTGTATTGTCCAGTTCACCAATCTTTTCGAGATAATTCAATAGTCGGCCGATATTTTCGTCTACTGCCAGAACCGTAGCCAGATAATCGCGCATATATTGTTGATATTTCCAGCTGATTAAAGATTTGCCTTTCAAGTCACCTTTGCGGTATTCGGCAATGCGCCCGGCGTATACAGAATCCCATTTATCCTGAACTTCAACAGGCATACGTTTATATACACTATAAAGACGGTTGGTTGTATCTTTCAGCATCTCTTCACGGGTCATCAATTTGAGATCCCAGTCGTTTGTCAACGTGTGTTCGATAGACATATCCTGCTCACGAGCAGCTCTTCCACGACCTTCGTAGTCGTCGAACAGATTAGCCGGTTCCGGGAAAGTGGTATTGTTGAATATACCCAAATGACGGGGAGCAGGCATCCAGTTACGGTGTGGGGCTTTCTGGTGATACATCATGCAGAAAGGCTTGTTCTTGTCACGTCCTTCGAGGAATTTAATTGCTTTGTCGGTAATAATATCCGTAGCGTATCCTTTTTCTATGATATGTTTTCCGTCCTCCCAGAAATCAGGATCGTAATAGTCGCCTTGCTCATGTTGACCGCTAAGGATACTCCAATGGTCGAAACCTTGCGGTTCGCTGATGAGGTGCCATTTGCCGATCATGGCAGTCTGGTATCCGGCTTGCTGAAGAAGTTTGGGGAATGTCTGCTGATCGCCGTTGAATGTACTTGCATTATCGGTAAAACCATTCTCGTGACTGAACTTGCCGGTGAGGATGCAAGCGCGTGAAGGTCCCGAAAGAGCATTGACTGCGTAACAATTATCAAAGCGAATACCTTCGTTGGCAATCCGGTCCATATTAGGAGTTTGGATTAGATTTCCTCCATAACAGGACATCGCTTGAGTGGTGTGATCATCCGTCATCATGAAGATAATGTTCGGTTGTCTGACTTCTTCTTTCTTTTGGCTGTTGCAAGAAACGAGGTTTAATGCTGCCAATGGGAGGAGTAGGGTAGAGGAGGTGTAATAGTTTTCCATAATGATGAAGAAGCCTCTCCCAAGAAAAGGAGTAGGGAGAGACTCTGAGGTTTTTTATAGTTTGTATTTTAATGACTGTTTCTTTCCGTTTACTTTCACTTCTACTTCCAGACCGTTTTCATCGAACGCTTTGTTCTTGAATTTAGCGTCAAATTTAGGGGCATCTGCGCTTTTCTTAACCGGGTAGATAACAGTGATGTAACGTACAGCTTCTTCACCGTCTTTTCTTACGTTGAATGATACATTCATACGTTTGTAGCGTTTGCGATAAGCTGTTGAACACCATCCCGGTTCTTTCTTCATACTCATGCCGGCAGGGCCGAAGCATTGCAGTTTCATGTTGCTTCCATCCTCAAACTGTGTCAGGAATGTCATGTCTTCGCGGCTGTTGGCAATTTCTCCTTTCGGCATCTGATAGTGAAGATTGATAGAACCTTTACCGCTACCTACCATTTCATCTACAATGACAAAGTAAGTGTTATTAACGAAGAAAACAGAACGGCGGTGTTTCAAATTCTTATAACTCGGATTTTCAGTTACTAAAGTCTGGATAGCACCTTCCGGTTGCCACAACTTAGTAACAGATTCTGTTGTATCGAGATTCTTATTATCCAGGGTTACTGTGTTGTGAACACAAGTCTGACGGTGCCAGTTGCGTTGTTCCATTACTTCGCCTTCACCGGCGTATACATACGAACCTGAATCCGGGAACAAATTCTTACCGTTGAACCAAAGTTCAAATGTTCCGTTGTCCGGCTGACAGTGCCAGAAAGCTTTCGGACCTGCCTTTACTACCATTTGGGTAGCATCCATTCCCCATGAATTACGGAATACAAAAAAGCCTGATTTCAGGAAACCTTTAGACATATAATCCGGCAATGCACCTTCTTTTCCTTCTGTAGCAAAGTATTTGATTGTCTGGTTCTTCGGGAACAGTTTACTCCATGACTTGTAGTTTTTCACCATTTCTTTCTTTGTTGTCAACTTGGCGTCGCTGAAACATGGATTAGTGTAATCAGGGAAAGAAATGTTTGCATAGAACATAATCATGTTTTCAATGGTATCCAAATAATCTTGGGGGAATTCCTTACGGAATCCGTTAGCATCTGCGATACCTAAGGCTTTACAGAAAATGTTAATAGCTGCCAGATGATAATGTGGGTCAAGTTCGAACTGTCCACCATCTTCGTATACCTGTACGTGAATTTCACGGTTCAGAATGTCGATACCACTTTTTCTCCAAGCCGGAGCATCTTTGAATTCAGGGAAAAAGGCACCAGCATAAATCATGCGTTGAGCTTCAAACAGTAAATGGTTGCCTTGATCCGAGTAATTAGCAAGGATATGTACAGCATGTTTGTAATAGTTCACCAGGAATTCTGTCAGGAAGTCCGGAGTGAAAGAAGGTGAGGGAAGGAATAACTGGAACTGTGAAGTCTGGTCTTGCAGACGATTACTCACTTCCAGGGGACGCCATGCAAAACGTACGTTTTCTACTTCGCCTTTGATTTTTCCATCACTTACCAGCTCATATTCTTTCTTGTCCATCTTCACTAACGGATTTTTTTTAATCCAATCGATATACTGGTGTGCCCATTCTTTAGCATATTTTTCATCACCGGATATACGGTAAGCCTTACCCATCGGAGTGAACCATTTGTGACGGTGCAACTGCCAGCGGAGCTCATTATCTTTCACCGGCCAGTATTGCCAGTTGATATCTTCTCCATAATTGTAAGAAGGTTGATAACCTTTATGTACGAAGAATGTATGTTTCAATCCGTCATCCGCCCATTGCTGTTCTTCTTTGCTGATAGTCACTTTGTTCAGATTGATATCCGGAGTTTTTACGTTGGTACGTGCACGGTAATAGTCCAGTAATGCTTTGGCAGCATCCTCATCTTTACCCTCCTGATGCAAAGTTTTTACTTTCTCCAGTCCCGGATAGTCCAGGTTAAGGAGAGAAAAGACTTCGCTTTTCAGTTCTTGGGCGTAACCCTTGCTTACGAAACATGCGATTGCAAGCAGAACGATGTACTTTAAAGTTTTATTCATGATATAATAGGTGTTATAATTTAATGTATTAGATATCTTTATAGTTGATACCTTTCAGATCCATGAATCTCTTCAATGCTTCCAGATAATAGTAGTCAGCATAGTTCAGTGGAGTGTCTATTTCAGAACCATTCGGCAGTGAACCTACGGAATGCATCAAAATGAATCCTTGATTGTCACCCACTTTTGCGAGATATGCATCACTTGACAAACTTTTCAGAATCTTTTCTGCATAATCCAGATATTTCTGTCCGTCGGGAACCATCGTACTTAGTTCGATCATTGCAGAAGCAGTAACAGAAGCGGCCGATACATCACGTGGAGTTTCTTTGGTTACAGGAGCATCATAATCCCAGTAAGGAATAGCATCATCCGTTTTTACGCGGTTCATAATCATATCAGCTATGTCCTTTGCAAAGTTCAGGAATATGCTGTCATTCGTTTCGCGGTAGCAAGCGGTATATCCGTATATAGCCCATGCCTGTCCCCGTGCCCATGAAGAGTCATCGTTCTTGCCTTGGAAAGTTTGTTTGTTTTCCACTGTTCCGTCGTTGTTATAGCTTACTACATGCCAGCAAGTATAATCCGGGCGGAAGTGATTATGCATTGTAGTCATGGCATGCTTGATAGCGATGTCTTTATATCTATTGTCACCTGTTGCTTTTGCTACATTGAACAGAAGATCAAGGTTCATCATATTGTCGATAATAACCGGGAAGTTCCATGTTCCGAAATCCCATGAGCGAATAGCGCCGATGGAATCGTTGAAACGACCACAGAGGTTATCGGCAGTTTCTTTCATCACTGCAGCGATTGTATCGTTAGGTGAAAGACGTTCTGCATTGCCGTAACTACAGTTGACCATAAATCCCAAATCATGTGTACCTTTATAATAACGCACCGGATTCAGAAGATTTGTATATTCGATTGCTTGAGTTTTCAGTGTATTGTTTCCTGTCAGTTCGTATGCATACCATAATGAACCGGGGAAGAAACCGCTCGTCCAGTCATAAACGTTGCAGAGGCGACGTTTGCCTAGCTGGTCAGCAGTGGGTTGTGCGCGTAGTGAATCCTTAAATGTTAATGAATCTCTTTCCAACTGGCGGCAAAGGAAATTCATGTCATAGCCGGTACGGATGGAACGTGGCAACATCCCTGTACCACTAACCTCTTCTGCGGAAAGTTGTAATTGGGCAGAAGCTACATCCAGTCCTTTTTTTATCCAACTGTAGTCTTCCTTTGGGGTTGTCTGGCACGACGCGAGTGCAATACTAACCGAAGCAAAGAGAACAAGTTTCTTTTTCATGTTATTCATTTTAAGTGATTGTTTTTAGAAGTTTTGTAACTGATGCAAAAGTAAGCGAAAGACCTAATTTTGTGTTACAGGATTGTCGAAAAGGCATTTAAATAGAGCTTTTCAAGTTTCGATTTTGTTGAAAAAGGTTTTAAATATCTCCAATATGCCTTGGTTGGGGCATATTGGAGAGAAGTTATAGAGATTTTGTTACCAACCAGGGTTTTGTTTGAACTGAATACACAAGTCCTTCTCACGTTGTGGAATAGGCAGTAATTCATGTTTGTTTTTCTCTGTATATTTATATAACAAATATCTGTAATTATCTGCAGAATCCCACCAGTTTGCTAAAGCAGCATTCGTTTTTTGTATAGTTTCATAATAGATGCCCCAGCGAACTAAATCCATGCGACGATGACCTTCAAATGCTAATTCATACGCACGTTCTTTTCTGACTGCTTCACGGAAAGTTTCTTCATTTAAGTTTGAAAGATCGCAGCTTCCTGTATTGCTAGGATATCCATATCCACGACGACGAACTTCGTTAATTGCAGCATAAGCTTCTGTGGTAGGACCATGTTTCCATTCATTCATCGCTTCGGCATAGATGAGTAATACATCTGCATAACGTAAGAAATACCAGTTTGCATTAGATTTATCGTTATTGATAACTCCACCTGTCTTTTGGTATTTTATAAGATCCCATTTGGCTGGTGTATAGTTTTGTTTTTCTTTTTGAGCTTGAGTGGGATCTTGGTCTTTTAATTTTGCAGATTCTTCCGTATCACTTTTACCTTTAGCCCATAATACGTAATCGTCATCATACTTATAGTTCGCTACTGATAGATCACGGCGTTTGTCATTCGCATTTTTGCCATCTCTCCAGTCGAGTACGAATGTATGGACTACTTTCATATTTCCTGCACAGCTACCTCGTACACCGGCGATAGCAGTTGTTTTTACTCCGTTCCATTTGCCGATACGTCCTACGGGGTCTCCAGAACCAGATACGGTAGGAGAATAGAATGAAATCTCGATTAAGCTTTCTGTCGGATCCCATACGCTACTACAAGTGTTTTCCCATAACTTTTCATAATTGCGCAGTAACGAGTGTTTTCCGGATTCAATGAGGATACGTGCTGTTTTAGCAGCATCTTCCCATTTAGCTGTATTTTGTACAGGATACCCTGCCCATGTAGCGTACACTTTTGCCAAGAGCCCAAGTGCTGCCCCTTTACTAAAACGATATGATGTGTTCTCACGAAGCTGATCGTCAATTGCATATGGTAGAACTTCACTAGCATAAAGAAGATCGTCTTCGATAAATTCATATACTTTATCAGGAGTAGCCTGTGTAAAAGTAGTAGGAGCTTGATAAGACATCTCTGTACTGGTAATCAAAGGAATATTTCCATAACGACGCACTAACTCGAAATAGAACATGGCTCTTAATGCTCTGGCTTCGGCTATATAAAGAGTTGCTACTTTTTTATCAGTAGTAGTATAACTTTCTATTTTTCCACTGATACGTTCCAAAAAATCGTTTGCTCTGTAGATACCTTTATAAAGAACTTGCCATGTTTGTTGAATTTCTACTTGGGTAGTAGGAAAAGCATTATTAACAATGATACGATAATTCGTTATATCTGAACCTTCTCCTTGAGATATATCTGTTCCCATGTTGAACAAAAAAGATAGATGATACCCGTATGCAGCATCTTCAACAGTCGTACGATATACTCCTAATAGAACATCTTGTGCTTCTTTAGCATTCGTCATGTAATTCTTCTTTTCCATTTCGCTTCTTGCCTCTTCATCTAATGAACATGAATAAGGTAAAATGCACAGAATGGACATAGCTATGTAATATATTAATTTCTTCATATTATTTTCTCATATTAGAACTGTAAATCAATACCAAATGTAAATACTCTACTCTTAGGATAAGCACCCCAATCCAGTCCGGGAGTCATAGGACTTTTGCTGGCTGTACTTACTTCCGGATCATATCCACTGTAGTTGTTAAGGCAGAAGAGATTTTGTCCGGTAGCATATACACGAAGCTTAGATACATGGAAACTACGGGTCCATTTATGAGGAAGTGTATATCCTAGCGTAATATTCTTCAAACGCAAGAAAGAACCATCTTCTACAAATCGTGAATACACATCATTTACTACGTATCCATTATAGCGGGGTACCTTGTTTGAAGCGTTTGTCGGACTCCAACGGTCTGCTACTTCTGCTAATTGGTTTCTACGTTGTGTATTGGTTTGAGTTGCATACAAACGGGTTGCATTATAAATGTCATTGCCGTAATTGAATTGTAGCATAAAGCTAAAATCGATACCTTTATAGTTGAATGTGTTAGTGATACCACCATACCATTTAGGCAAAGCATTACCGATAACAGTACGGTCTTTAGTTGTTATTACTCCATCACCATCTTGATCTTTATATTTAACTGCTCCCGGAGACAATCTGTTTCCAAGACTTGGATTGCTTGTTACGCCTTCCTTTAATATTAAAGTGCTAGAACCTGGAACTGAATAAAAATCTGAATATTGATAAATACCATCAAATTCATATCCGTAAATCAAACCAAGTGATTGCCCAACGATAGCCATATAGTCATATGAAGTGAAATTGCTATCAAAACCGGAACGTGCTTGCATATAATTTACTCCTGACGCCAATGATTTTAATGTATTTCTGATGAATGATATATTAAAGTTGGTTTGCCAGGTAAAATTTCGGGTTTGAATATTGGTACTGTTTAAACTTAATTCGATACCTTTATTTTGGATTTTTCCTACGTTTTGCATTTGTGAGTCAAATCCTGTAATATGTGCCAGTGATTGTGACAATAACAAGTCTTTTGTATTTTTGATAAAAAATTCAGCTGTTACATTTAGACGGTTGTCAAAGAAGCCTAAATCAATACCTAAGTTGGTTGTATTTGACCCTTCCCATTTCAAATTCTTGTTTCTGAGTTGTTTAGGATTTAAAACTGTAACGCTACTATTGCCTATACCATATTTGTTTGCTTCATATAAGTCTAAAGATAGATAGTTAGGAATATTATCGTTTCCTACTGTACCCCAGCCTAAACGAATTTTGAAGTTTGAAATCCATTTGACATCTTTCATGAATGCTTCTTCTGATACACGCCATGCTGCAGAGAAAGAAGGAAAGAATCCCCATTTCTTATTTGACGAGAATACGGTAGAACCATCGGCACGTACGGTTGCCGTAAATAAATAACGGTTATCATAATTATAGTTGGTACGTGCATAAAATGATAATAACGTTTTATCATAGTAAGTACTTTCAACCTTGCTTGGAGTTGCACCTAGTCCCATATTATCATTTTCCATCTGATCGAAAGGAAATCCCATTGCTTCACCCAGCAAATACTCTGTACTTTTGTAGGATACTTCGTGTCCTAGCATGACATCATAATTGTGTTTTTTTACCTTCTGTTTCCAGGTTAAAGTATTAAAGTTGGTCCAACGTACATCGCGTTGCATTGTTGTACGTCCATAAGGTTGTTCACCATTACGATATGCTTCCTTAGAACCATTTTTGTAAAAAATGTCAGTGCGACTATTTGTAGTATTATATGTTCCGGCACTTTTAAAAGTAAGTCCTTTTATAATTTGCCAGCTTATAGATGCATTTCCAGACCACATCTCACCACGCTTATTGTTAGTTACGGATTGAGTTTGCATGACGGGATTAACCTGTGCTAAACTTTCGCCTGTTTCTAACATTTCCGGGTCAATTGCTGAATGCAATAATTCTTCATCGGTTAGTTTATTCCCACCAGTGGGACGTGCACTAAGAATCTGAGCTAACATATTGAAGCGTCCGGAATCAGCTGTTGTCCCTACACCTTTACGATTGGTTAAAGCATAGTTAATAGTAGCATTGAACGATATATTCTTATTAATTTTCTGGTCTATGCGGAATTTAGCTGTTGTTTTGTCAAAACCGCTGTTATTAAAGATACCGTTTTCTACATAACGAGAAAAAGCTGCATTATATTGTGTATCATTACTGCCTCCTCTAAGAGATATATTATGATCTTGGGACCAGGTCGGATTGAAAGTTTCTTCCTGCCAGTCTACTCCTTTTACACCGATATAATCTTCTAACGAATGGTATCTGATTGGCTTTCCTGCATCATCAAATTCCTTATCAGAGATATAACTGTTTAAAAGGTCATTATTAACTTCACCTTGTAGTTTCACAAATTCGTAGGGGGGATAATACATCCAGCATTTTAGAGATTTTGCGATAGCTTGCAGAACCATTATAGCTGATTTGCGGTTTCCCGCTTTTTCCGGATTTTGTTGTAATCATCACAACACCGTTTGCTGCACGTGCACCATAGATGGCAGAAGATGAAGCGTCTTTAAGTACTTCAATAGACTCAATATCGGAGTTTGATAGATAATCAATGTCGTCTACTTGAAAACCATCTACAATGTAGAGAGGACTTGAATCACCTGTCAGACTTCCTACACCACGAATGTTGATATTGAACCCTGCACCAGGAGTACCATCTGTAGATGTGATTTGTACTCCGGCTATTTGTCCGCCTAATGCACCTGCTACAGAACTTGTTTGGAATCCTTCAATGTCTTTGGCAGCAACGGAAGCAACAGAGCCTGTTAAATCGCTACGCTTCATTGCGCCATATCCAACTACTACTACTTCATCTAATGCTTGGTTATCCGGAACCATTTTTATATTAATAGACCCTTGACCATTGAATTTTAATTCTTGTGTTTTATAACCAATGTAAGAGATAGAAATTGTTACTCCTTTTTTAACTTTCAGAGTAAATCTACCATCAAAGTCTGTGATAGCTCCTGTTGAGGTGCCTTTTGCCTGTATAGTTGCTCCGATAAGAGGTGTGTCTGTTTCGTCTACAATGACACCTTTTAAGGTTAATTCTTGAGCATATACGCTGATTGTAACTATCAGTGCTAAGAGGGTAAAATACCCTCTTATGCTTATTGATTTAATTAGATTGTTTATGTTATACATAATTTCTATTTTTAACGTATTAGTATTTAGAAGTTAGGATCGAACCAGATGATTAGCGGGAATACCTGACTACCTTTTTGAGGATCTGCTCCAGTTTTATCGAAAGTCATCTGGCCTGTGAATATACCATTAGGATACTCTCCGTCTAGAACCCATTTATTTGGATTCAATTTGAGAGCAAGCCCGTTAGTAGGATCAACATATCCTATAGCATAACTTAATGTGTTTTTATTTTTCTCTATATTGGCATAATAGGAAATTGCATTTCTGGAACCTGTATTAACCCCACGACCAGAATCTTCTCCGAATTTAGTCCAAAGTGTATTCAGGAAGTTAGAATTTTTAGGATCGCCATTGGTAAATGTACCGCTAATTGCCGTATAGTTGAATGAACGTCTATAGTCTAAAGTGAATAATGATAAAGCTTCCACATCTATACCTTTAATAATTGGTTTTTCTGAATAAGTACTGTTACCAATTGTTTTTGGGTTAACTTGGAATACAAATGGATTGTATTGTACATGAACACCAGCTACAACCAAGTCATAATGTATAAAGACGGGTACTTCCAATGAGAATTCTGAATCTTTATCTTCACCGACAGTGGCTGTCACAAAGAAGAATCCTGACCCGTTTGTAGCTGATGGGGTTGTTGCATCTAATCCTGGCCATATAGCATTTGTAAATGAAATCTTACCATTTTCATCTATTTCTAGCTTGTCACAGTTCTTTCCATTTCTGATACTCCATCGTATATTTTTTCCTGTGATATCTGTTGTAGGAGCATCTATTGTGAATTTGCTTAGAGTTGTAGCAGCATTGGCAGCTTTATCTACTGTAATTCTAAATTGATTGGCATTGCTCACTGCATCTACACCGATGTTATTTCCGTAGCGTATGAAGCTAAATTTATTCGGATTATTCTTAACCTTTAAGTTGAATGACGCTTCTTTTGAATTTTTAGTATTAGATGCAGTCACTGTAATGGTATAGTCTCCGTTTGGTATGGTATGGCCTTTTTTTGCAGATACTACCCCATTTTTGTCAATAGACAACTGTTTATTTAGATCATCCTTTAATGTGAATGTAATTCCATCTCCTTCAAGTCCTTCATCAGGAGTTACTTTTAGTGGTGATGATTCATATATTTCTACATTCACAGGATAGTTAAAGTTTGCTACAGGTACAATTCTGTTTACTACTTTAAGAGTGTATACATTGTTGAATAATACTCCATCTGTAGCATATTTATTTGCTACTTTTATAGATATTACATATTCCTGACCTATTTCAAAACCGTGATGTTTGTCAACAGAGAGTACACCTGTTGTCGGATCAATTTTAATTTTATCTGTTGATGGTTCTATGCTTTCAATAGAATAGGCTATATTTTCCAAAGAGCCTTTTAGCATTGGAGCTTCGCTTTTGAAAGTAGTTTCGGGTTCTTCCGCTGTTTCAGCTTCTATCAATCCTTCGTTAGGTTCATAAGTTAATCCTAAAGGTTTAGATGTGACATTGATAGTCAATGCATTCTCAAAGATTCCTTCATCTTCAGACGATGCGCCGGTAGTGAGTTTTAATGAAAGAGTATGTATTCCAGGTGTAATATCGCTTCCTCTTACAATGGTAATTTCTCCTGTTTGGGAGATATTGAAGAATGAAGAAATGTCACTTTTTGCTATTTCATATTTAGTAATAGATACATGATTACCATCAGTCTTAACTTGTGCTGTAGGTAATTCTTCCGTGCTTTCTGTATCTGAAACAATGCTGTATTCTATTTGAATTTCATTAGGTTCTACAGTGATGCCATCTGGTACAGGTTTCATCATGTTTATTTCTACAATATTCTTATACTCATGATACGAACCATCAGCCATACATGAAATGGAAATTTTATATAAACCTACCGGGGTGTCTTTTGCACTATTGATTTCAATAGCACCGGTTTCTTTATTGATAATAAAGTCATTACCCGTATAAGGTTCACCGTTTAATGTGATGCTTGTGATTGTAAAATCGGACGGAACACTCCCTTTGTAGGAAGGCTCTGAAATGATTCCGCTCATAGATGGACCTATATCGGTCATGCCTAAATAATAGAGTGAGAAACCAGTAGTGTCAGTGGTATCCTCATCTGAACAAGATGTATAGGTCATAACTAATACAACTGCCATCAAGATACCTAAAAAATGCGAAATGCCTTTTAGTAATTTAGATTTCATATTATGTGATTATTAGATTTATTTTGAAGAAAGATCGTATACTGTACCTTTAACCGTCACTTGAATAGATACACCTTCCGAATGGAAGGTTCCAGCTGTTCCATCTTCGTTATCAGTGAATTTGGCATCTACTTTCAGCTCCTCCCGTTCTGCATCGTTTTCAAATGGGTAGAGAATTGTTATATAGCGGGTTGCACTGATTTCAATAGGTGTAATTTTAGGCTGACGAAGAGTGATTTGGTAGCCTAGACGTATAGGACCATCTTCTTTATCTGTGTTTGTAGATACTACATTGGTCACATCTGTTGTAGATAATGTTTTGGCTGTTAGATCTTGACTCGTTTCTGTAAATGTGCCAGCAAAAATGTTATTACTAGTAAAACTAGTATATGCCTGATAATACTTATTATTGTTTACAGATGTTTGCAAATTTTTGTCAAATACGGAGGGAGTATCTTTATCACTAAGCAGATGGAAATTTATATTTGTCTTAGTACCAAGTGTGGATGTGCCATAACCTTCGTCTACAATCACAAAGAATTTCTGATTAACAAAGAATACGGTTCTACGGTGGGTTATATCATCTGATTGTTGGTTTTCTGTAACTAAAATGTCTACATTATTTTTAGTTTCTAATTTGACCATTTTTCCTTCCATTACGCCACCTTGGCCGGTTGGCTTAGCAACTCCAATAGTTTTACTCATAATAGTCATTGTATTATGATTAACAGTTGAAGCGTATTTAGTACGAGCAGCTCCAGTATTGTAGGTAAATACACCTGCATCAGGGAAGAAGTTACGATCTTTGCGGTATAAACCGAAGGTCCCATTGTCAGGTTGGCAGTGCCATTGATTGGTAGGATTGTAGTTGTTTTTTAGAATCATCATGGTTGCGTCTTTATCCCAACCACTACGTAACATATAATATCCAGAGGTGCTATAAGCTTTGGTTGTGTATGAAGGTTTACTTCCGCTCTTTCCTTCTGTTGCTACCCATAATAGCTCATTATTGTCAGGATACATAGCTGAATATTCCTTTAGTCTATTCAATAAAGTGCTTTTAGAATATGAAGCTGAACGAGTATCATTGAAATTGTCTATAGTATAATTAGGGTAAATCATATCCATAACAAATTCTGTTGCTTTCTTTAGTTTGCTAATGTAGCTGGGAGACAATAAATTAGTTTTGTTATTGGCTTGGGCTATAAGATATATTTCACGGAAGTCGCTAATGGCAGCAGTGTGATAGCTAAAATCTAACTCATATTCTACTCCATCATCATTAAATTGTGTGTCTAATGATTCATTTAATCCTTGTGTTCCTTCTGTAGCCCATGTTGATGCGTTCTTAAATTCCGGCATTAACATGCCAGCAGTAGCTACGGCTTGATATTGTGATATCAAGATATTACCACTTTGATAATAATTCAATCGAATACACTCTACCTCTTTTTCAAATGCAACCAAGAAAGTAGAAAGCCATTCCGGAGTGAAATTTGTGGAATGAATAAAATAGGGCATGATGTCTACTTGGGAAAGAACTCTTTCTGCTACTTGTAGGCCTTTCCATTGATAGTCTACATCATTTTCAGAACCGCCAGCTGGTGGGAATATGGTTCCGGGAGTATATGGGAATGTTTCTATCCAACTGCCGTATGCTTCAATCCATGATTGAATATATTTTTCATCTTTACTAATACGGTATGCTTTTGCTTGGGGAAGCATCCATTGATGACGATGAAGTTGGTATCTGAATTCCTGTTCTTTTTTCTGTTTATCTTCGTTGGCATTCCAATCTATTTTTTTTGCAGATGCATCATAGAAAGAATAATATGTTTCTAGTTTAGTTGCCTCATCTACACTTTCGACGAATCCTTTTACATAGAAACGATGTTCAAGTGCTTGATCAGCAATGCGTTGATCTTTCTCTGAAATTGTTGGGTTAATTAAGTTGACGTTAGGGTTGTTTACGTCTACTCTTGTTCTATAATACTCTAGTAATTCGTTAGCTGCATAATAGTATTCTCCATTTTCATAGAATTTTTTCACTTTTTCTAATCCAGGGTAATCGAGGTTAATGATCTCAAATAACTTTGAGTCTACAACTTCATTAGGTTTGTTTTCAGGAAGTATTTCTACTCCTGAACTAACTTCACCTGTTAATAAGTCATCATCATCATCTACGCATCCGGTAAAAGCAACGGTTGCGAACATACAAATAAAGAAGATGTTCTTCATACTTTATTAGGTTTTAATTATTAAAAGTTATATTTTACTGTTTGCAAAATTAGCTTATTAAATTATAGACTATAGTCTACCTTGTTCACACTTTGTTCAAAAATGATTTTTTTGATATTAAATTTGTTGAATCATATGTTATTTCTGTCTAAAAAAACTGTTGTGGAACTGATAGAAGGCTATTTTTGTATCATAATGTAATCTAATCTACCAGTGTTTACAAGGTTGGTTTTGTACATTTTTAGGTGTTCTATTGGATGATTTTTAATCCATAATGATTTTTGGAAGTATGAGGAATCGGAGAAATAATAAAATCTGGCTTTTCTCCTTGAGGGGAAATGTAGACCTCTTCTCCTTTTTTTAAATCAATCCGATAAGTATTGCTTTCGAGTGATTGTACAGTGAAGTCTCTTTCTCCTTTAAAGATAGGGTTAACTATATCAGTCGTTATAATGCAAGGTTCTCCAGCCAGACTTTTGATATGGATGAATTGTGTTTTTCCCTGTTTTCTGCTAGCAGAAACTTTGAACGCTCCTTCCGTACGCAGACCGGAATAGGCGATGTCTTTCCATGCATCAGGAATAGCTGGAAAAATGCGGATTTTTCCACCCCAACTTTGTAGTAGCATGTCGTGAATACTTTGAGCACCGGAAAGAGGCGTTTCAATAACAGGACCGCTCTCCCTATACATGGTGGTTGGACTGAGAAACTTGCCAAATAATTTGTTTAAATAAGTTAGTGCGTCATTTCCCTTTCCGATGGCAGAGGATATGGAAGATGCACCTGTACATGAATAACCTAAGAGAGCTTTGGGCTTGCTTTGCCAGAAAGTGAGTGATTTTTCAATCGTTTCGATACCGCCCGGCTGTTCTTTATTGATAAGGTACAGCGGATAGATGGCGAGTAGATGCGAATAATGTCTATGAGAGAATGCATATGGCATATCTTTCCCAATAAGTAATCCATTCTTATCCATAGGATAAGGAGTTAGATTATAAAGGACGTCTTTCCATGTATTAGCCAATGGATCTTGAATGTTCAGACGATGGGCTGATTCCAATAGAGTTTGGCATCCCCAACGTAATAATGCAAGATCAAAATTACAATCTTCCGTACTATCGTACTCAGGAGAATAAGTTGCCGGAAGGTGAAATTTCCCATCTTCTCCTTTTTTAAGAAAATGCAGGTAGTAGTTGATTGACTCTTTTAATAAAGGAAATAGTTTATTCCGTAGAATGTCATCATCCATTTTATGACGGTAGATAAGCCATAGGTTGTGACAGGCCCATGGGAGCAGGCCTACTTGCGCTTTACCTTTTCCGGGAATACCTACTTCTGTAGTCATACATTCCAAATTGGAAGCGACTCCTATGCCTAATGAATTATGACGATAATTAGGATGAATGTTGAGACGTAACTGGTCTATGTGATTGTAAAGTGCATTTTCTAAAGAGGCTGCGAGATCTAAATGGTCGGAAGCATTTAGTGCCCAGTATGTGAGCTGTACATTGAGGTTCCACCAAGCATTTGGCCAGGGAGTTTCCGTCAGCCATGGACCTGTATTGTCTATTAGAGCACGGTCGCCACGGGTAGCAGAAGCTAGTTTGTACATTTGAATCCAATAAAAGTTCTCTTTTTGTGCTTCCGGTAATGTGATGAAGCTATTTGGATAAAAGGAATTCCACCATTTACGATGTGTCTTTTGCAAGGATGGATAGCCTTCGCTTATAGCTTTCCGGATTTCAGTTTTACATATTTCACTCGAGTTATTTTGAGGATATGTATGTGTAAGGTTTATCCATAAGGTACGTTCCTTTTTAGTTGATTGAGTCTCTTTCCAGCCTACTGTTGTTTCACCACCTGCCAATAGCTTCTGAACAGATAAGTTGATATATTCTTTTCGAGTGATTGTTGGTCCAGGATTGAGTTCATAGTCTTTGGGAATTTTATTGATTTGTCCCCGCCTTTTAAAAAGTAGATAGCGGGGACTATTGGCTTCAGCCGCTACCCATTCCCATTTGAAGTCATGTTCTTCTCCTTCTGTAGTTGCTTTTACTGCTATTATCATATTGTCAGCATGGGCAAAGGTTTGTAGGTGGATAACCCCTTTGGTGGTGATAATATCTGTTGATGCTTCGGCATTCCAAAGGTCAAGGCGCATCTTACCGCTGATTATTTCTCCTCTAGGATGCAGGGCAAAGTAACCGGTAAGTAGTCGGGGGATCCCGAATACATCTCTTTTGTACGATGGTCATGCACATCACAGTTACCGGTTTCCAGACGCAAGTAGTTTTCACCGGGTGCTTTGTAGATCATTAATCCTAATTTGCCGTTGCCTAGATAAGCTGATTCATACCAGTATTCTGGCAGCTTTTCCCATACCATATCTTGCTGGCTCATGAATTCAGGCCAATTAATATCCTGTTTAAGAGTTGTAGAATGGGCGTCTACAGTGAAAGAACAGATTAAAAATAGAAAGATACAGTTAAGGTATTTACGTCGAATATTCATAGTGCTATCTCTTATATTAATTCTTAAGTTCGTAATTTAGATTATATGTTTCATTATCAATTGTCACTTCAATAGAAACATTATCTGAATCTGAAGGATTATCTGTGAATTTAGCGTTAATCTTGTGATTGGAAGCTGTTGTTACCGGATATAATATGGTAATATAACGTACGGATGTGTTTTTCTTTTTCTCCATAACTAATGAATAAGCTTTTCTGACAGAGAATTTTCTATCTGTCTGATATGAGATTCGTCCCTCAAAAGGTTTTAATACAATGTCTTGATTCCCAAAACTGCGAATAAGCAAGTTGTTATTATCTTCAAAAGTTGTATGCGCACCCATCTCTTGAATATCCAAATTGACATTGTTGACTGATGTCTCGTCACAAAGATGGAAATATAATTTGGAATATCCGGTAGCTGCTCCAAAGCCTTCATCTACAAAAGCGAAGAATTCGACAGGCTTTTTCACATAGAAGATGGCACGGCGGTGTTTGAAGTTACTATATCCTTGATTTTCTGTTATTATTAGTTGTTGGTTATCGTTTTCTTCTGATAATAATAGTTTGCCTTGTGCCTTGTTGATGTCTTCGGTTCCGGTGGCTTCATGCTCTTCCAATTGTCCCAAAACCATAGTATTGTGCGCTTTGGTCTGACGGAACCACCTGCGTAATTCCATTACTTCCGTATCATTTTCTTTCATATATGAACAAACGCCGGAATCCGGAAAGAAGTTGCGACCATTGTGATATAGTTCGAACGTCCCATTGTCGAGTTGGTTGTGACTTGAATCTTCTAATTTGGAAGATACATTGTTGCTGTGTACCAACATTGTTGATTGGGGAGTCCAGCCATTGCGTAATACATAGAATCCAGAGTATTCGAACGTTTTGATTTTGGTATCGGGTGGAGTTCCTTTTCCGTATGTTTTCATGTAGTCAAGTTCTGAATCATCCGGGAACATTTTGGCATATTTTACGAAGTTCTTGTTCAGTACACTGCGTGTTTTTATCCACGAATCGTTGAATGCAGGACTGCAATCCTTACTTCCTTTAATGAAGTAGCTAGGATATGTAAAGTGCATGACGACTTTAGTGGCTTTCAGCAAGACGTTGTCGAGTTCTGGAGAAAGCAGGTTGTCCGGTAGCTTATTTAATTGGATTAATCTCTTTAAATCATATAGCCCGTCCACTATACCTATGTGATAGTGGAGTGAGAGATCATTCGTCATCCCATCTCTTAAAAACAATTTTGTGGTTTGCTCATTAATGATGTTACATCCTGTTTTTTGCCACTGTGGGGCATTTTTTAGTTCGGGGAATAAGGTTCCTGCAAAGACTAATGCTACTGCTTGGCTTAGTAGAATATTGTTTTCTCCGGTGTATTTGTACATGGACAAATAGTCGGCGTGTTCTGCAAAGTGTATGAGGAAAAAAGAAAGCCATTCGGTTGTGAAGTTGGGAGAGGACTTGAAATGCTCGAATGATTCTGTTTGTCCCATGATACGTGTGGATACCTGAAGTTGATACCATTTGAACTTGTCCGGTTTTCCATCAGGTTTGGGGTTCTTGGCAATCCAGTCGGTATATACTTCTTTCCATGAATATATGTATTTTTCATCGTGAGAGTTTTGGTAAGCTTTCCCTTGAAGGGGCATCCAGTTATGACGATGTAATTGTTTTTGATATTCATTGTCGGCTCCTTTGGGAGCAAATTCCCAGTTAATTGTTTTATCGTTGTTTTGCAATGAATAAGGGATCTTTCTGGTTTTGTCTTCCAGATAATTGTCATTGACATAAAAGCGATATTCGTTTATTGCATAGTCGGCATATCCTTGTTCCGTTTCATTAAGGGTAGTAGATAGGTTTGGATTTATTATCTCTGTTCTATTTTTGTAATAGGTGAGCAGCTTTTTCAGGGCAGCATCACTGTCACCGGTTTCATACAGAGATTTTACCTCCTCCAATCCGGGATAATCAAGATTGAGTATTTCAAATAAATATTCTTCAGTATTCTCTTTCGGAGGTGTCGGTTCCTCTTTTGACGGAATGTCATTGTTCTCTTTTTGAGGGATATCATTATCAGTACATCCTACGATTGTAAAGACAAAGACTAGCAATATATTAATCCGGAAACCGTTTTTGAAATTCATAGTATAAATTTTAGTTTGGATAGATTTTAATTTATATGAGAGCTGGTTATTAACTCTATGCAAATATATGGGGTAAAGTAGCTTTGTTGCTAATAGTTTTATCGAATAGTATATCAAATTTGTGCAATGATTCTGCTTGATATATATAAAGGACAGTATTCTTTCTCTAAATGATGCAGAAGTATTAACGATTTCATCTAATTGAATTTTATAAATCATGCTATCTTTTTAGTAACTTCTTTTAATTAGTTTAGTCAGTTACAGTTAGACAACTCGCTGGTTGCAGTTGTGTATCTACTTAGATGGACAAGTGTAACTTGATGGTTGCACAACTGCAGTTCACTAATGAAAGCAATAGACGGAATTCTTGGATAATGGATTGATAAATAAAGTATTATATGCAAAATGCAGTTTTCTTTCGGAAAAAAGCAAAATCATCCTGTTCTTTTTTGTAAACTAATCTTTATTTTACTCTATTTTTAGGGTTAAATAGCTGATTTTTAGTTCTGCCACATTTTTATATTTCCCCCTATAATACTTAGAATAAATACAATAATGTGGCAGGTTATGGATTTATGATTTCTCTGGAATTATCCTTTTGCTTTCTTGATATACTCCGTAGGCAAACATCCGAAATACTTCTTGAAACTCGTAGCAAAGTAAGAAGGTGTATTGAAACCTACCATTGTGCTGACTTCTGCTATCGTGTAGCGACCATCTTTTAATAATTTGGCCGCTTCATTGAAACGGATCTTTCGTATAAAGTCAATAGTCGATTCGCCTGTAATAGCTTTCAATTTGAGATGTAGATTAGAACGGCTCATGTTCATTTCTCTGGCAAACTCGTCAGTAGAGAATTCAATATTATCCATATTTTTTTCTACAATGGCTACGGCACGTTTCAGTAAGGCTTCATCCATGGCGTTAAACGTAATCTTTTCCGGTTCCACTTCCAGAGATTTAGAATACCGTTCAAGCATACGTCTGCGGGTACGCATCATATTCTGTATCTTCGTAGTCAGGATAGCCAGCGAGAATGGTTTCGGGATATAATCATCCGCACCCATTTGCAGACCTTCCATCTGGTCTTTGACTTCGCTTTTAGCAGACAGGATAATCACGGGAATATGACAGGTACGGATATTTTGCTTCACATTCTTACATAATTTAATACCATCCATCACAGGCATCATGACATCAGTTACAATGATGTCAACTTCATTGTCTTTCAGTTTTTCCAAAGCTTCTTCACCATTCCCGGCTTCCAGCGTATTGAAAAGTTCGGCAAGTCCGCTACTAAGATAATGGCGGATTTCATTATTGTCCTCTACAATAAGAATAGTGCCACGCTTCTTGTCACCGGCTTCGATCGTTTCGCTTTCGATCTTTTCCGTATCAATGAAATACATTTCTTTCGAATTGGTGGAATATACCTGACCTTCCTCATTCAGACTGTCATTAGAAGCCAGTTCGGAGGACTTATAGGTATTTATGTCTTGTGGCAGATAAACAGAGAAAGTGCTGCCTTTGCCCTCTTCACTGTCCAATTCGATACGGCCATGGTGTAATTCTACCAGACGTTGTACCAATGAAAGACCGATACCACTTCCTACGTGCTCACTCTCTATCTGATAAAAACGTTCGAATATTTTTCCCTGTTTGTTGATAGGAATGCCGATGCCGGTGTCACTAACCTGCAGTACCAGCCAATTATTCTCCTCTTTCAATGTCACAGTGATGCTTTGACCGCTTTCCGTATATTTGAAAGCATTTGAAAGCAGGTTATTAACAATCAGTTCCAGATAATTAGGATCAAAAAGTTCCTCTTTATCTTCCAATTCAGAATGGAGAGTATAAGTAATCTTTTTGTGGCGTGCCAGTTTATCATAGAACAAGAAATTATCTTGTATTAGTTGATGCGCATTCTCTTTCTTAACTTTCAACTCGAAAACTCCCAATTCGGCTCGGCGATAATCCATCAGTTGGTTCACAAGATGTAGCAGACGATTAGCATTACGTTGGATATATTCCAGTTGATTACGAGTCCAACGGTCACTGATCTTATTGATTATTTCTTGTAAAGGAGCCAAGATAAGAGTCAACGGCGTACGAAGTTCATGGGAAATATTGATGAAGAAGCGCATCTTCATCTGGTTGATTTCTTCTTGATGCTCCTTGTCTTTGCGCTCGAGCTCCAGTTTTGCCTCCATGCTCTTCCGCATCCAGAAGAAGCGGAAGACGAAAGTGATAAAGCCGATAAAAACAGCAAGGAAAAGCATGATTGCCCACCAAGTCTTGTACCATATAGGGAGAACTATGATTTCCAACATTGTAGGTACGGTATTCCATTTTCCGTCACTATTAGCTGCTTTCACCAGAAAATGATAAGTACCTTGCGGCAAGTTGGAGTAGGAGACAGTACGTTTGTCTGTCAGATAATACCACTCTTTATCATATCCTTCCAATTTATAAGCGAAAGTATTGTGTTGACCTGAAATATAGTTGGATACCACAAATTCAATAGTGAAAGCTGTTTGCCATGATTTTAGCGTGATACTTTCTGTTTCATTGATATTCTTAGTCAGGATACCGGTTTCATCATCCGGACGGACTGTCTTGTTAAACAGTTGAAGTTTAGTGATAACTACCGGAGGAGTGTAAGGGTTGTCCAGTAGGAGTTCCGGGCGGAAAGTTGTGATACCGTTGATACCCCCGAAGTACATTTGCCCATTAGAGGTGCGGCAGAATGAAGAAGTATTAAACTGATTACTCTGCAACCCGTCGGATTCCGTAAAATTACGGAACTTCTCTGTCTCCGGATTGAAACAGGAGATACCGCGGTTGGTGCTTACCCAGAGACGCCCGAAGGTATCTTCCAGAATACCGTAGACCACATTATTGGGTAAACCGTTAGCTGTTGTATATCGTTTGATTTTCTTCTCTTTTTCATTAAAACTGTAGAAACCTTCACGCGTACCTACCCAAATGATGCCATTGGCAGCTTCATAAATGCAATTGGTAAACATCTTTGTTACAGATGATTCCGGAAGAATAGGAGCTTTTTCTATTTCGATCCCTTCCTGCTGAAAGACTGATATACCTTCTTCGCCACCGATCCAAAGACGTTTACGGGAATCTCTGAACAGGATTGTGATTCGTTGTGAAGTAAATGGCGTACCGTCTTTTTCTTTATCTATGGTGGTAAAGCTCCGTTTCTCCGGATTAAAACTAACCAGCGCACTTAAAGTTCCTAATAAAATACTACCCTCCTTGTCAGGAAGAATGGCATATACATTTTCATTGACCAACTGGCTATTCAGCTGATTAAAACTTTCCATTTGTCCACTGTTACGGTGGAGAACAGTCAGACCACCCGCATGTGTTCCTATATATACAAGTGATTTTTGTTCATCTACATATACGGCTTTGATATTGTTGGAACCAATACCGATTTCCCGTTCGTCTTCCTGTAGAATATAGTGTGTAAATTGTTGTGTCTTTGGGTTATATAGATTCAATCCACCATCATTCGTTCCTATCCATAAGTTCTTATTCTTATCTTCGGTAATGCAACTGACTACATTGTCACTTAAAGAATTCTTATATGGAATACGCTGAATATTCTTGAATCTGTTGCGGATCGGATGATAATAATTTAGTCCTCCGAAATATGTTCCAAGCCACATTCCGCCCTGCGAATCCATAAAGATACTGCGGACCGAACGCTGTGACAGACTCCCGCTTTCTACCGGACTGCTGCTATAAGAAACGAAAGAATCGTTTGCTTCATGATAAATGTTTAAATCATTGAATGTTCCTATCCATAGGCGATTTTGCGAATCTAGTGCCAGGGAACGGATATAATTGGAACTGATACTTTTAGGATTGGAAGAAGAATGATGATAAGCTTTTACTTTTTGCGTTTTCGGATTGAGTAGAAGTAGACCGGCTCCTTCGGTAGCTATCCAGATGCGGGTAGGGGATTGCTGTAAAATGGCCTGAATCTGTTTAGTTCCTGTTATCGGACTAATTTTCTCCAGTTTCTTTCGGGGAATGGAATAGCTGTAAAGCCCGTCAACAGGGGTACCGATATAGATAATATCACCATTCCGGTAAAGAGCAGAAGCCACTATCTTATGCATGGCTGTGCTAAAAGAATCATCAACGAATCGTGATTCTTTAATATCGAACATAGTCAGACCTTCCTGTGTACTTATAAGCAACTGCTCAGGCGAGATTTCTGCAATACCATTGATTTGCTGTTTCTTGCCTTTTTTCTCATAGAAGAAATTCCTGAACTTGTCTTTCTCTTCGTCATAATATGACAAACCATCCCGTGTACCGATCCAAACCCGTCCCTGACTGTCGGTCTTTACGATTCGGGAAATATCATTAGCGATACTGTTCGGATCATCTTCATTATGCTGATAAACTGTAAATGAATACCCATCGTACTTGTTTACTCCGTCATAAGTTGCGAACCACATATTGCCTCGTTGGTCCTGATCGATAGAGAATACGGTACTTTGTGACAATCCTTCATTAATAGAGATATAGGAGAAGTTGATTTGCTCCGGAATATCAGAAAAAGCATAATTAACCCCTGCACATAGAAAAAGTAGACAGATTGTTATTTTGTTAAGGCTGCTCATTATTAGTTCATAAGATTAATAATGGCATCAAAGATAGTGAAATCTTTGATATACCCCATGAATTGACCGGAAAACTATACAATCTTTCCGCCCCGCGTTAAATGTCTTTTTTCATAATGAGGTGATTCTCATTGTCGATACGTTGGTATGATATTTCGTTCATAATGCTTCGTATAAGGAATATTCCCAGCCCCCCGATTGGACGTTCCTCCAAAGAAAGCGTAACATCTACCTCGTCTACTTGTGTCGGATCAAAAGAGGCTCCTTTGTCCGTTAATAGGAAAACGAGTTGTTTTTCGCTGTAAGTTACTCTTAATAGGATGGTGTGTTGTTCTTGAGTCGGATAGGCATACATAATTATATTGGCTACGGCCTCTTCCAATGCCAGATTAATATTCATTGTCGTTTCAAATGACAAAGAAAGTTCCTCTCCCAGTTCTTCGATGAAACTGGCTAAAACTGAAATTTCATTTAAATCGTTTGAGATCTTTATTTCTCTTTCCATAATGATATGTGCTTAATTGTTTGTTGTCCCGGGTTCATATTGAATAAGTAAAATAGTCAAGTCATCGCTGGCTTCTGCTTCTTTGACATGCTCTGCTATAGAGTCCACTATACCATTAACAGTGGTGCGTACATCAGACGTGCTATTATCAGACAATGTTTTCAATAACTTTTCGTCTCCATATAGTTCTTTGTCTGTATTTTCAGCTTCTGTCACTCCATCGGTGTAGAGGAACAGTTTACTTCCTTTCTCCAATGTTGTTTCATCTTCGGTATAGGCAAATTCTTCAATGACACCGACAAATATCTGTGTTTTGAATTCAAGGAAAGAAACCTGTCCGTCCGGACGAATCAATATGGGAGGATTATGTCCGGCATTACACAGTTTCAGTTTACCTGTTTCCAAATCAAGGATTCCGACAATAAGCGTAACAAACATGTTGGATTCGTTATTATCAGAAATCGAGTTGTTCATATCCGTCACAATCTTAGCCGGCGAAAGTACCTGTTGTGACAAGGTGCGGAATAAACTACGGGTGATAGCCATAAATAGAGAGGCGGGCACTCCTTTCCCCGAAACATCTCCGATTAAAAAGTAGAGGTGATTGCCATCCATATAGAAATCATAAAGGTCTCCACCTACTTCTTTGGCGGGATGGAGTATAGCATGTAAATCTACATCATTGCGTTCGGGATAAGGAGGGAATATCTTAGGAAGCATCCCCATTTGAATTTCCCGTGCTATGGAAAGCTCGCTTTCAATCCGTTCTTTGCTGGCAGTGGTATCTCTTAGTTCACCTACGTAGGTAGATAAAGAGTGTTGCATGAAGACAAGTGAATCATGTAAATCCTTTATTTCATCTTTGGAATGTACTTCCGGCAGGATAACATCAAACCGTCCGGTCGCAATTTCCCGGGCTGATTCGGAGAATTTCTCCAGTGGACTGACAAGGCGTCGGATAATGCTGTATATGATTAGAAATAAAGCTATCATACCAACCATAAAGGTATAGATGATTTTCCGTGAGGTGTTATCCAATTCCTGAAGAATAATCTGGCTTGGACAAACAGTACATACCGACCATCCTATTTGAGGAATGGTTGTGTAAAATGCATACGAGTCGACTCCTTTATTATTGAAGCACATAGTTCCGGTATGTCCTGCCAGCATTTCGTGTCCGATCTGTTCCTGTGCTAGATTTTCTTTGGCGAAAGCTTCGGAGAATATCGTTTCATTCATGATCTTGCTTCGGTCCATGTGAGTCAGAAAGCTTCCGTTGCGGCTAATTAAATAGGTGTAGCTGGAAGGATAAGGCTTCAGTAGACTGATTGTATCAGTGAATTGTGTCAGGGATATATTGGCAGTGAAAACTGCATATAGTTCCCCTTTGCTGTCAAACAGAGGTTTGGCATAAGTACTCATGATGAAGTTTCCCCCTCCGTCGTCATAGTAAGGCTCACTCCAATAAGGTTGTTTAAGTAACTGGGGAATAAGATACCAATCCATGCATGGATAGTCATAATTCTGACTACCCAATACCTGATAGGTTATTTCTCCATTTATTTCATCCTTGAAAGAAGCATAAGGCATGAAATATTTCCCTTTTTCTTTGTAATAGTCGGGAACGAAAGCTATGCCGCTTCCGACGATGAACTGATTGTTTCTTACAACAGATTCTATAATATTGTGTAAAGAGTCCGGGTGATCAATATTCTTTTCCAAGACCCAGACAGATTGGTTGACAGTCGTCTCAACAGACAGTAGCTGACCGCTGATTTCTGTAGCAATGTTACTTAATAGTCCATGAGTGCGTTCGATTGCAAAGCCCGTTACTTTCTGTTGGCTATAATAATAAAATAACGCCATGATAGTAGCAAAGATAATTAACGTAAAAGATAGTACGTAGATACTTAGCCGGGTTGCAAAAGAATGGGAGAATGTGTATTTCATGAATGAATGTCTATTATTTTACAAAATTTTCATAACGGATATCATTGGAATTTTGAGTTTGATCCGGCAACAAAATACTTGTTGCCAGATTAAACTCTTCCCGGCTTAGCCGATAGGGACGTTGCCCGCTCTTCTTGTTTGTTTGTAACCTTAGTATCTCATCCAACATTTTACGTTGGTGATACCGGTTGGTTCCTATGTTGTGTTGATGCACTTGTTCCATTACGATGTCCAATGTTTGTTCGCGGTGTTCATTTGCCCATTCCCAGCCACGCATGCTGGCACGGGCTAATTTCTGTACTGCTTGAGGATATTTCTGATAGAATTCTCTGCTAACATAAAGTCCGTCCTCCGGCAGGTTATATCCATAATCCGAGAAATGCATGATATGAATTGAATCAGTCTTTACACCGGCTTCAATTAGTTGTAGAAACTCATTGTAACTTCCTACGAGACAAATATCCACAGCTTTTGATAGGAAAATGTTGACTCCCCCATTGAAACGTATCCATTCCACCTGCAGTTGATATTTGTTGGCTATTTGATCCAGTAGTTCTTGACTAAGATGATTCCATACCCCTATTTTCTTATGTTGCAAAGATGAAATACCCTTGAGTGGCGAACGACTGACAAGCATCAGACTGTTTTCCTGTGAGGTTTGCAAGATATTGACTACCTGTGCACCTGCAAAATATTCAGTCAGGGCATACGATAGGTTCATAACTACCGCTTGCGAATATCCTTTCTGCAGGAAAGAAAAAGAGCTTGCCGAAAGCGAAGGATGTACTACGTGTACGTCAAGTCCTTCTTCCTTGTAGAATCCTAGTTTGTCAGCTACGTAATAGCCTGCAAATTGTGCTTGTGCCGTCCATTTAGGTGTGAGGTTAATCGACTGCGCATTCACCGGTTCTGTCAGAAAGAACAGAGATAGCAAGATACAGCAAATAATAGATGCTTTTCTCATTATAAGTGGGATTAACGAATGATAAAAAGGCCGGAACAGCCTGTCATATCGAATATTTTCCGTATTTCCGGACGCATAGCTTCCAATACAAGTTGTCCGCTGTGTTGCTTTACACTTTTCTGGAGGGTTATCAGACTTCTTAAACCGGAACTGCTGATATATAGTAATCCTTCGCAGTTGATTATTATATTAGGATTCTGAATGCTTAGCAGAGGTTGGATGAGAGCATTGAATTCGTTCGTATTGGCAGTGTCCAATCGTCCTTCAACAGTGAGTATGATAACTTCCTCTATTTTACATAAGTTCGTTTTAAGAGTTGCTTCCGGTTTGAAATCCATGTCTATTTTTTTAGTCAGGATTAGTTCGTTTTGACTGTCCGTCGAATGATATTCTACTTTATCCATGGTGCGGCGAATCAGAAAGAGCCCCAAACCTTGTGTCAGTTGCTGTTCCAGAGATAGTGCATCTCCTGATGCTTCATTTTCAGATTTTGTGGGATCGAATGAAATACCATCGTCAATAATTTGGGCAATCAGTAGTCCGGGTGCCACGGAAGTTTTCAATATGATTTCACCTTTTTGATTTTGAGGGTAACCGTGATGGATAATATTGCTTATTGCTTCTTCAATAGCAAGATTGAGACTCATTGTAATGCCGGAAGGTAAATGTAATGATATGCCTAATTCTTCGATGAATTGGGCAATTATTGCAATTTCCTCTACCTGATTTTCGATAGTGATTTCCTTTTCCATATTCTTTAAGTAGCGCGTCATATTATAATTTATTCTTGTTTGGGGTGAATGCTGCCACAAAAGTATTAGTAAAGGTGAAAAGTCTGAAATATATTACCCCCAAATAGTTCCCATTTTAGCTAATCTCCCTATATTGGGACGCTTTTTGCAAGTGGGATGCTCCCGTTCTTTTCGCGAAAAGACTACTTTTGTCGCTCAAAACAAAAAAACATGGTAAACGTAATTGTTCTCTGCATTGAATTGTTGCTGGATATTGTGGGCTTGGTATTGGGAATACTTGTTTATTCACGTTCTTCAGACAATAATGGACTTACAAAAGCATGGGGAGTATTGGCTATCACTCTGTCCCTTCTTCTTTTGTGTGATAATCTGGAATGGATGTGGATTTTCAGTAGAGGAGGTGAGGAGACGATTCCGCGTTTTACTGAAGTTCCGATGAATCATCTTTCGATATGGCATATTGTCCGGGTGATTGTCTTTTTTCAATTCTTTTCTATTTTTCCTATAGCCTCATTGAAACCGGGATGGATGACTTTTTCAAGAGTCGTCAGTTTATGTATTCCTATTTTGCTGATCACATGTATAGCTTGTTGTTATGAGTTTTTCAACGGTCACTATACTACTCTAAAATCTTTTGCCTCCATTCGGGAGAATATTGGTGAACAGGATGTACGGGTAAGGCTGATGCTGTTTATAATCAGTGTAATTACTCCTTCCGTAAATTTCCTCTTTCCATATATGAGACGATGGATCCCAGTCCGACGTAAACAGAGTAAGGCAATGTCGATTTATATGATGTGTTTTGCTATCATCATGTCCGGCTATATTTGGCTGATGCTGGGTACTAGTGGATTATGCTTTAACGTGTTCGGTTATATTGTAATCCTTCCCGTCCTTTTTTTAAATATACTATATTTGCGTAATGAGAATCCGCTTTCTTTACCTCCCCAGCCTGTAGAAGAGCTGGAGATGGAAGAAATAGAAGCCATTCGGGAAATTGCAGTTTCACCTGTCGTTCTTGAACTATCCAATCAGATGCAAAGTCTTATGAAACATAGTAAATCGTTTACTAATCCTCTATATTCCTTACAGGATTTCTTGAATGATTTGAATACGAATGAAAACAGACTCAATAAGGCTCTTCATTATGATGGCTTTTCCGGTTTCAGAGATTATATTAATTTCTACCGTTTGCAGTATTTTAAAGAACAGGCACAGCTGAAAAAAGACCTTACAGTAAAGGAATTAATGTTTTTGAGCGGCTTTACCTCCCGTTCCAGTTTTTACCGTTATTTTGCGAGTGTGGAAAAAATGTCTCCCAGTGAATATATGGAGATGCTCAATAGAGAAAATTAATAAGGAGTGTGGGAAAAGAATCACCACAGATCATAGAATTAGCACGGATTTGATTGTAATTCAAAGATTATCAATGCAGAATCAATGTTTCTTTTATGTAATCTGTGGTGAAACTTGAAACTAACAGGTTATTTATTTAGCTAAATCTCCTATTTCGTCTAAATTCTTCTGAATATCATCATCAGTCAATGAATAGTTTACCAAGTCACCGGCCAAATACTTATCATAAGAAGCCATATCAATCAGGCCATGTCCGGAAAGATTAAACAGGATTACTTTTTCTTCTCCTGTCTCCTTGCATTTGTTGGCTTCGCGGATAGCCGCTGCAATAGCGTGGCTGGACTCTGGAGCCGGAATAATACCTTCAGACTGTGCAAACAGACAGCCTGCTTCGAAAGATTCCAATTGCTGTATATCTACTGCTTCCATCAGATTGTCCTTGAGCAACTGTGAAACGATGACACCTGCACCATGATAACGAAGACCACCGGCATGAATATGGGCCGGAGCAAAATTGTGTCCCAAGGTAAACATCGGTAGCAACGGAGTATATCCGGCTTCATCACCGAAGTCATACTGGAACTTACCACGTGTCAGTTTCGGGCAAGAAGCAGGTTCGGCAGCAACAAAACGAGTCTTTTTTCCTGCCTGTATCGTGTGACGCATGAATGGGAAAGAGATACCTCCGAAATTGGAACCACCTCCGAAACAACCGATTACGATATCCGGATATTCACCTGCCATTTCCATCTGTTTTTCAGCTTCCAGTCCGATAATAGTCTGGTGAAGAGTAACATGGCTAAGTACAGAACCGAGCGTATATTTACAGTTGGGAGTCATTTGTGCCAGTTCGATAGCTTCCGAAATAGCTGTTCCCAACGAACCCTGATAAGTGGGATGTTTAGTTAGAATATCCTTACCGGCACGGGTAGACATGGATGGAGAAGGGGTTACCTGTGCTCCGAAAGTCTGCATGATGCTGCGGCGGTATGGCTTTTGTTCATAACTGATCTTTACCTGATAAACTGCAGCTTCCAAACCGAAAACCTTAGCTGCATAAGAAAGAGCGGCTCCCCATTGTCCGGCACCGGTTTCAGTGGTGATGTTGGTCACCCCTTCTTCTTTGCAATAATAAGCCTGTGCCAATGCAGAGTTCAACTTATGTGAACCGATAGGGCTGACACTCTCATTCTTAAAATAGATATGAGCCGGAGTACCGAGTGCTTTTTCCAATCCGTAAGCACGAACTAGCGGAGTACTGCGATAGTATTTATACATTTCGCGCACTTCTTCCGGTATTTCGATCCATGCATCGGTCTGATTCAGTTCCTGATGACACAGTTCCTTAGCGAAAATCGGATACAAGTCTTCCGCTTTCAGTGGTTGTTTGGTTCCCGGATGTAACGGAGGCATAGGTTTGTTTACCATATCAGCCTGAATGTTGTACCAGTAGTGTGGAATTTCTTCTTCGGGTAAAATATACCGTTTTCTTTTTTCACTCATAATATTGTAGTTTTTTAGTTTCTTGTTGCCAAAAGTACTCAAATTTTTAATATTCAGAAAATTTTGTCAACAAAGAATCGGTTCTAATTGTTATTTTACTTAAGTTTGCACGACCCTGTTAAAAAAGATGATATGAAGATTTATCATAAGTTTTTATTGTATCAGAATAAACTGCTAAAACCCTATGTACGTATCTTGTTAGGACTGGTAGAAGCACTCACCTATCTGGCATCTCTGTTGTTGATTGTCGGAGTAGTATATGAACACGGCTTTCCCTTATCCATAGATGAAGTGGCGAATTTGCAGACATTGTATAAAACAGTCTGGATCATCTTTCTGATTGATGTAACTTTACATATCTCACTGGAATACCGGAATACTAAAAAACAATACCGGCGATTGGCCTGGATATTAAGCGGATTGTTATATCTCACTCTAATACCCGTCATTTTTCACCGTCCGGAAGAAGAAGGAGCTATTTTGCAGATTTGGGAATTCTTGCATGGGAAGTTTTATCATCTCCTGTTACTATTAGTCCTTTCCTTCCTCAACTTGTCCAATGGGCTAGTGCGCCTGTTGGGACGGCGTACCAATCCGTCCTTGATATTGGCAGTCAGTTTTATGGCTATTATCCTGATTGGAGCAGGCTTGTTGATGCTTCCGCGCTGCACGGTGAATGGCATTACTTGGGTGGACTCTTTATTTACGGCTACCAGTGCCGTATGTGTTACAGGGTTGGTTCCGGTAGATGTATCTACAACATTCACCACTTCCGGATTAGTTGTCATAATTCTATTGATTCAGATCGGCGGATTAGGAGTGATGACATTAACCAGCTTCTTTGCCATGTTCTTCATGGGGAACACTTCCATTTACAATCAGCTCGTTGTGCGTGATATGGTTAGTTCCAATTCGTTAGGCTCATTACTGTCTACCTTACTATATATATTAGGTTTTACTTTAGTGATTGAAGGGATTGGCATGGCCTCGATTTGGTTTAGTATTCACGGTACGTTGGGAATGACTTTGGAAGGGGAGTTAGGTTTTGCTGCTTTCCATTCTATATCAGCTTTTTGTAATGCAGGCTTTTCTACACTTTCCGGTAATTTAGGGAATCCGATGGTGATGACCAATCATAATGGACTGTTTATTTCTGTTTCTTTACTGATAATCTTCGGGGGGATCGGCTTCCCCATTCTTGTCAATTTCAAGGATATTGTATTGTATCACCTGCGTCGTTTCTGGAAATTGGTCTGTACACGCAAACTGGATCGTCACAAAATGCAGCATCTCTATAACCTGAATACGAAAATTGTGTTAATCATGACTTTCCTGCTTTTATTAATCGGTACATTAGCTATTGCTGCTTTTGAGTGGAATGCTTCCTTTGCCGGTATGCCTTTGGCAGACAAATGGACTCAAGCCTTCTTTAATGCCACTTGTCCGCGAACAGCCGGTTTCAGTAGTGTCGATCTGGCATCGTTGAGCGTGCAGACTTTATTGGTTTATCTATTCTTGATGTGGGTTGGCGGTGGTTCACAATCTACGGCAGGTGGTGTGAAAGTGAATGCTTTTGCGGTCGTGGTTCTGAATCTTGTAGCCGTATTGCGTGGTACTGAACGGGTAGAAGTGTTCGGCAGGGAATTGTCTTACGATTCAATCCGGCGTTCCAACGCAACAGTAGTCATGTCATTGGGAGTGTTATTCATCTTTATTTTCACATTGAGCATACTCGAACCGGGTGTTTCCATCATGGCATTGACTTTCGAATGTGTCTCTGCACTTAGTACTGTGGGATCCAGTCTGAATCTGACCCCTCATTTGTGTGATGCCAGTAAGTTGTTGGTATCCTTGTTGATGTTTATCGGACGTGTGGGATTGATAACATTGATGTTGGGAATTGTAAAACAGAAAAAGAATACAAAATACCGTTATCCGAGTGATAACATTATAATAAACTAAAGATATGAAGTATATTATTATCGGTTTAGGAAATTACGGTCATGTGTTGGCCGAGGAATTGTCTGCGTTAGGACACGAGATTATTGGTGCGGATATTAGTGAAAGTCGTATAGATTCAATCAAAGATAAGGTTGCTACAGCTTTTGTCATTGATGCCACTGACGAACAATCATTGTCAGTGTTACCGTTGAATAGTGTGGATATAGTGATTGTAGCGATTGGTGAGAATTTTGGTGCATCGATACGTGTTGTTGCTCTGTTGAAGCAGAAAAAGGTTCCCCGCATCTTTGCCCGTGCTATTGATGCAGTACATAAAGCAGTGCTTGAAGCCTTTGATCTTGAAAGAATCCTGACTCCGGAAGAAGATGCTGCCCGTAGTCTGGTGCAACTGCTCGATTTCGGCACAAACATGGAAGGGTTCCGCATTGATCAGGATTATTATGTTGTGAAGTTCACGGTTCCAGAAAAATTTGTAGGATATTTTGTGAATGAGTTAAATCTGGATGAAGAATTTCATCTGAAAATGATAGGCTTGAAACGGGCAAATAAGATAACCAATTGCCTGGGTATTTCTCTGACCGAACTTCATGTGAAGAATGAATTATCGGCGGATGAGAAAGTGGAAGAGGGAGATGAGCTGGTTTGTTACGGCAGATACCGAGATTTCCAAACTTTTTGGAAAGCTATTTAATTTATTGGATTTCCGGTTTGCATTGATGGATCGTTACGGGATGCACTTTAACTTTGCATGCCGTAGATGTGAAATCAAGCTGCACAATCTGGCTTTGTGATGTTGCCGGTTTTCGTTGGTCGAATACAAAGTTGCCCAG
The DNA here is from genome assembly GCF_024788145.1 of Bacteroides sp. BFG-606. Taxonomy (NCBI): domain Bacteria; kingdom Pseudomonadati; phylum Bacteroidota; class Bacteroidia; order Bacteroidales; family Bacteroidaceae; genus Bacteroides; species Bacteroides sp. BFG-606. The sequence goes on from NZ_JANUIL010000001.1 coordinate 3,395,906, forward strand.
ACTATAAAAGATGGGCTTACCATTGAAATATTCCTCTTTCTGAATGATGTGCGGGTGATGTCCGATGATAGCATCCGCACCTGCACGAATGAGTCGGTGTGCTCCCTTTCTTTGGCTCAGAGTAGGGGAAGATTGGTATTCGATTCCCCAATGGAGAATAACGACCACATAACTTTCGGGATTCTCTTGCTTGAAGTTCCTGATTTCCTCTTCTATTTCTTCCGTGGTTTGCTGGCAAATACCGGGATCATTTTCTAAATATACCCAATTCTCCAAAGGAAGTGTAACTGAATTGAAGAGTGCTACTTTAATTTTTCCTTTCTTTATCACTACAGGTTGGCAACTCTCGGAAGAAGTATTACCATATCCTATCGGAGTGATTCCTGCCGATAAGAGATGCTGATAAGTATCTGTCAATCCGTTTCGCCCCTGATCCATAGTATGATTATTCGCTAAAGCCGCATGACTGATGCCGGCTTTAACCAATTCTTCCATCCATCTCGGTTCCGCGCGAAAGATATATTTCTTGTGTAGTGGTGAACGAACCGAAGTGACGGGACATTCCAGGTTGATTACCGTAGCGTCCATTTGATGAAAGAGAGGAGCTACCGACGCAAATAAATCTTCGACACCTCCCCGTTGAATCTGTTGGCGTACCCCTCTGTCCAAAAGAACATCTCCGGTGAAAGCGATAGAGAGACATTCTTCTGACGGGTGCTGGCAGGCAGTAAGTAATAACAGACCTATACTACCTATAATCCGGTTAATTCGGGAAAAGGATATTAGCATCCTGAACTATAAAAAACTCTGTCATCTACTTTAGGTTCTTTCTCCAACAGGATATTTTTCATCCATTCCGGGACGGCAGGCGCTTTCTTTTCTTCCAGCATTTTCTGCCACTCTTCGTCCGTGAGCCGGGTATCCAGTGGCTGGACAAACTCGTAGTAACTAAATGTGGCACCACGGGTAAGATAGAGATTACCCTCTATTTCTACTATCACATAGATATTGTTGGCATTTCCTGTTGCCACATGCAGTACTCCATTCTTATCACATCCCCTCACGTTGCGTGTATAAATATCAGCCACTACAGCTATCGACTTGTCCGGACCTTGCACTAATGACCAGTTATCCAGATGTAAATCCGGATCGAGCACAGACAGAGTGAAATATTCTATACTACTTCCCATATACTCAAGAGTGCGATATTCCTGTTCGGTCAGTTTTTCTCCCCGCAGTTCCTTTTCTGTTACTTGAATCAGAAAGCTGATATAGTCCTGCAACTGCTCAGTTTTTCCTTTCAAGTCATCCGTCAGGCAATTGCTTTGTTGCAGAACCAGTTGGGTGGCTTGCAGAATCCCTGACATTTTCTTCCAGAAAGGAAGATTCGGTTCTACATACCCCACTACGATCGGATCAGGAGGTCCGGCACCTCCACATTCTGCAGCCATGGGCTGTTCTCCGTAAAGGATCGCGTCATGCTTCAATTCAGCCCAAGATGCCAGAGCTGTATTCAGGTTCTTGTATCCCCATTCGGGTGTTTGCATAAATCCCGGCTGGCTCTTGTCCGTTTTCTGCATGGTGAACAGACTTTTCATCCATAATTCGTAGACAGATACTTGTGCAGGCTGGGAAGCTTTGAATTTATCTTTCAGTTTTTGTAATTCTCCGGTATACTGGTTCCAGTTGCCCGGTTCTTTGTAAAAATCAGTCAGTAAAGTCTCGGCGGAGTTTACTCCGAAAGCGGCAAAGACATCCAATCCTTTCGGATAAGCACGTTTGCTGTTTGGGGTGACATCTACCAATTCCTGAAGTACTTCATTATCTGCCAGATATCTTTGTGGCATAAAGTTGATTTTGTCCCGGCAGGAGATTTCTATTTTAGGTTTGATCCTATTCTTGCTTTTTGCCAGTTCAATGAGCGCTTGATTCACCTTTTCTATTTGAACCGGAGTCAATGCATCTTCAGTATATTCTGCTTTATTTTTCTTCAGAATCTGTGCAATATCGAGAAGAGAAAGATTATCAGTCTCACCCATCAGGAAAGTAAGTGGTGTATAGACGCGTTGGTATAGTTCCATTAGTGGTGTCCTGGTCATATCCTTATAACTAGATAGTACGGTAGCCTGAAAGATTGCTTGTTTGAGCTGTTCTTGTTGTTCTCTGCAAAAGCAGGCAGTTTGAAGCCACATCATAGCCTGAAAGTATGCCTGTAATTGGGGTTCACGGGTATAATGTCCGCGTGGTTTGAAAAGACTGTATGGGAAGTATGCATCTTTGTATGAAAGAAACTCCGAGAAATCATCTTCTTGTGCATTAATATGTTCTATTTCCTGTTGATATGCTTTTTGATACTTAGCAGGGAGGCTGGGCGTTTCCTTTGTCAGCAAATAATAAGGGATAGCATAAAAAGTAGCGGCATATTCTGCCATATCTTTCAGAGATTCGTCTTCTGTCTGGCGGGAGATGCTTATGCAAGTTGCGTTGAGTGATAGACATAGTCTTTCCAAAGTAGGAATGACGTGTTGTTTCTCCAGACTTTTCAGTACATAAGAGAAATACATGTGGAATGCCTGTAAATATAAGTCAGTGGTAATGAAATTGGGCACTTGGCGATAATCATTCTCTTCGTAAGCATGAAACAACTGTAAGTTACTTCCCTCTGTAATGGCAAAGTTGTTCTGTTGCAACTTGGCTAGTAATGCCTCGTCTATATCTTTGAATTGGAACAGGTTGACTATATTATTTGCATTTCCTAAATAATAAGAGTCTCGTTGAGTAAACTGTTGCTGACGCATTTCTGCCATGCGAGCATCGATGCGTTCTACGAAAGCCTTCTCTTCAGCCGTCAGTTTGACTTCATCATAGTTTTCCGGAAATTTATTCTCTCCGTCTGCCTCCGATTCATCCCATAACTTCCAGACAAGATCATTATACCATTTCGTATTGGCCGAGAAGAAAGCATTGATGTCCGCTTCCATAAAATGATAACCATGTATAGCGTATGGATAACTACGTAATAAACGTAACTCCTGAAAAGAGTAACGACTGATATCCTGCTTCAAATCAATAGATTGAGGTAGAACAGTATCGGTCAATAATGAGGTGGCAGTCATAACAGTATCTTGTGCCGATGCCGTTGAGGTGTTTTTGTTCTTGTTCTTGCATCCGCAGAGAATAAGAATTAGTGTACAGGACAGTAATAATAGTCGTCTCATGTTTTTCATTATTCTATAAATTACTATATATAAATGATAGTATCTAACGTTAACGTTCAAGAATGCGTTTGGCCTCCTTTTCTTCTGTCTCGCGTTTCAGATATCCCTTAAAATCCAGACCAAAACCTCTCCATGCATATTCCGCTATCAGAAATTTTCCAATTCGTTCCCGTTCCATGGTACGTATCAATACAGGAGTATGTTCACGAATCACTCTAAAATCTTCCAAAGGTTGTGCTACCCTCGAACCTAACCAAAGTGGGCGGATATACGCTTCATCTGCAATCCGGTAAATGAATAACCGCTTGTCAGGTTTGGGATCGAATCGGGTAGGCTTGATAACCCCCACAATAATTTCCGGCATCCCGTCTCCTGTAACATCTCCATAATCAAATTGATAGACAGGATAAGGCAATTTCCAAACAGAGTGGGAGGGTTGGTCTGTATTCAAATGAATGACATAGAGCGAATCAGATTCTTTGTTCAGAGATACTTCCATGTGTCTTTGATTTACTTGCCATTCAAACCTGTTTTCTTTCCGGCATGAACAGAACATCAGTAAAAGACCTGTAAAAATAAGGAAGTGAATCCTGTGCGACATATCTGTAACGTTTTCTTTGGCAAAGATAGACATTAACCTGTATTTACTTGCCTCTTTTCTCGTAAAAGTGAAAAGTCCAGTATATTATATATGAAAACCACCGGACTTCTCTTTAGTCAAGAAATCCGGTGGCTTATCAGATATTATAAAGCGTATGCCTTATTTCGTTTGAATACGAATATTTCCGGCTTTCACTCCATTTGCTTTGGCTGTAAATACAATTTCTCCGGCAGTTTCACCAGCTTGTATGATAGCTGTCAACATTCCGTTGAAAGTATGCATCTTCGGAAGATGGAATTGTTCCAGATTTGTCGGGTCGCCATTGGCTGCAGCACGATATTTACCGGTTCCCTTTGCAGAGAAGTTTATCTGACGATTATCAGTAGGGCATAGGTTACCATCTTTGTCTACAACTTTCACAGTCACATACGCTAAGTCTTTTCCGTCTGCAGTCAATTCGTTATGGTTGCTGACCAGTTCGATGTGATGAGGCTTTCCGGCAGTGCGAACCACTTTTTCCGCTACTGCTTTTCCATCTTTGTTATAGGCTATTACTTTTACTTCTCCCGGTTCATATACAGCATCCATCCACATCAGACGATAGCGGTTCTTCAACGAACTATTATTCTTGCTTTGTTTACCATAACTTTTACCGTTGATAAACAGTTCGGCTGTAGGATAGTTGGTATATACAAATATAGGAGTCACTTCACCTTCACGTCCCGGCCATGTCCAGTGAGGCAGAATATGCAAGGTTTCCGCATCCTTGTTCCATACACTGCGATACAAGTAATAGCGGTCTTTAGGCAGACTGGCAAGGTCGATAATACCAAACATGGAACTGTGATTGGGCCATGCATCCGTATCATAAGGTGATGGTTCGCCCAGATAGTCAAATCCTGTCCATACAAATTGTCCGATTGTCCAATGGTTATCATCGGCCAGTGCAAAGTCCTCATCCGGAATATTTGACCATGAACAGGCTTCCACATCATAAGAGGAACATTGATGGTCTTCATATTTGGCGCTTTTCTTATCCTCTACCGGGAATTTGTATATCCCACGTGAACTGACAGTAGAAGCAGTCTCACTACCCAAAATCAGATTCTGCGGGAGTTGGTCATAAGATTCCTTATAGCGTTGGGTACGGTAATTAAGTCCCGGAATGTCAATCATGGCTGCAAATCCGTTCGCAAGTACACAAGTAACCTGATCCATTCCGCAGGTGACAGGACGTGTCGGATCTTCTCGGTGGCAAATGTCTTGCAGGAATTTAGCCACTTTATAGCCGACGGGGCTACATTGGGTCGGTACTTCATTACCGATACTCCACATAATCACACATGGATTATTCCGATAATTATGGAGCATATTTACCATATCACGTTCTGCCCATTCATTGAAATAACGGTGATAACCGTTTTCACACTTGGCGATGTCCCATTCATCAAACGGTTCAATCATCATCATAAATCCCATTTCGTCACACAACGCTACGAGTTCGGGAGTCGGCATATTATGAGAAGTACGGATAGCATCACATCCCATATCTTTCAGCAATGTAAGCTGATGGCGAAGTGCTGCCACATTAATAGCGGCACCCAGCGGACCTAAATCATGATGATTACATACCCCTTGGAATTTGCGGTGTTTTCCGTTCAGATAGAAACCCTTATCAGCGATATATTCAAAGCTGCGGATACCGAAACGGGTCGTATAAGTATCCACCAGTTTATCATCTGCGTAAATTTTGGAAACAGCCTTGTAGAGCGACGGACTTTCCGGTGACCAGAGTTCGGGCGCATTTACAATAAAGTTTTGTTCGAATGGTTGTCCGTGATTAATGCGGTTCGTATTCTCTTTGCTGGTAACCACTTTTCCGTCCGGAGAAAGAATCTCTGTCTCTACACGGATTTGTGTTTTCTCACCCGCATTGTCAATCTTCGTTTGAAGACGTATGGCTGCAAAGTCCTTACTAACATGAGGAGTTGTGATTTGTGTTCCCCATACAGGCACATGCACTTTGTCTGTCACGATCAGATGCACATTGCGATACAAACCTGCTCCCGGATACCAGCGCGAGGACTGCGGACGATTTTCCAAACGTACGGCCAGCGTATTGTTCTTTCCGTCTTTATTCATTAGGGGCGTCACATTACAGTGGAAAGAGTTGTAGCCGAAAGGCCAGAAACAAGCCTCTTTTCCATTTACATAGACACGTGCTTCGCTCATGGCGCCATCAAAGAGCAGTGTCACCTCCTTATCGGCAGGAGCATCAAAACTGGTTCGATACCATCCGGTGCCTACATAAGGGAGCCCACCGGTACGTCCTGTTTTCAAGGAAGCCTTTTTCTCGAAGTTCTGTGTCACAGCTACATTCTGCAGGTCATTATTCATATCGAATGGACCGAAAATCGCCCAGTCATGTGGAATAACAACCGACTCCCATTTTGTGTCATTAAACTCCGGCTGGCTAGCCTCTTTAAAATCTCCTTTACTGAATTTCCAGTTTTTCTCGAGCAGCGTCTCACTGCGTTGCGCTTGCAATGTGCAAGCGGTGCCCATCAAAAGTACAGCTAATAACTGTTTTTGGTGTTTCATGTTCATTTTTGCTTTTCAGGTATAAAATATTTTGGATTCGGGGTAAAGTTATAAAAAATGATTCAATAATCTTATCTCTTGAAAGCATTAAATGCGTTAGTGGGTTTACCGGTATCGTCAAACAAGCCTTTGTGATAGCCTTTCCACCGGAGAAGAATCAACCAAAGTACGTTGGAGATCATTCCATTCGGGAAGCGTGTATGCTTCTATCCGGCTATCTGCATCCGTAATAGTCAATAGTGGTATCGCATTATCTGAGGCAACAACACGAGTAGTCCAATAGGCTCCGGAAGTATAATTCCAGTCCAGTGGATTTCCCTTTATTCCCGATGATGGATTCCTGTAACCGGAATTTCCTGTGGGATAAGTGCGAGTGCTGTTGCCCCGGCAGACAAGACGGTTTAGCAAACGGATCGTTCACTACTACCGCGTCCGGCATCACTTCCAGTCTCCAGACTCCCGCTTCGAAGCAATCCATGAAATAAGCACCTATCGGAAAAGGGAATATCATAGCGGTCTATATAGGGAAGGAAATTTCCCTGCTGTGTCTGTCCGGATACCAGTCCGATCGAATACAGGTTTGCGGTTTCCTGTTTTATTGATCGCTTTCAGCATCCGGTTGATATAGACTTTTACCTCTTCCTTCGTACCGGAATGACAAGGTTCATTATTGATCTCGAATCCTACGATGGAAGGGTCGTCTTTGTAAGCTAACCCCGTATATGGATTGACGTGCTTTACCAAACCATGAAGATAGGTTTCTTGTGCAACGATAGCTTCCGGATGGGAGTGCATATCGCATTTATCATATTGATAGGAGAAACCGCCCGTTTATATGTTTCGTTCGGGATATCCGTTTCCAAAGTTAGTCTGTGCGGTAATCACAATATGGATATTGCGCTCTTTGAGTTTGGTTATCAGATAGTCCATCAGGTCGAGATGCTCGTTTTCGAGGAGATTTCCTTGTTCGTCTGTTAGTTCCACATCCCATAAATGAATACGGTAAGCATTTAGCCCCAAACGGGAAATATGATATACATCTTTATCTACGGCAGCTTTGCGGTCTAGTCCCAAATATCCAATGGCACGGTAAGCATGGGCGGAAGACAGCGTATAATTAACACCGAAAAAGGAAGCCTCCTGGCGGGTGTCACTCCAACGCATTACCCCATTGCCATCTATATATAATAGGTGTAGAGGATGATTTGCCCTGCACTTTGACAAAGACGGATATCAAACAAATAAAGGTAAGGATCAACAGTCTTTTCATGCAATCAAATTTATCGGTTTATTGACAGCAACAAAGGTAAATTATTAGTAATTTCAATAAAAGCACAGATTGGACATATAAGGATAAGAATAGGACGAAATGCCTCAAAATGCCTCTACAACTCTTCATTCAGGTATTGACGTGGCGTTTTTCCGAATTCTGCCTGAAAACATTTGGAGAAATAAAAATGATTGGAAAAGCCTACTATGTCCCTGATCCGAGAATATGTTCCAGATAATATTGTTGGTTAATGACTGGATATTGCGTGAATCGTGAATGATATGCTGCAAAGGTTCTTTGTCATTCTGGTATACATAAAGTCCGTTGTAAGTACCTATATAAATTTGATTGTCCTTTGTCTGAATGATGGAATAGATGGTGTTTTGCAGGAAGCAACTGATCACCGAAGCTTCGGTCCCGAGATAGACGTTGTCGAATTGCTGATAATTTACTTTTTGCCCATATACATCATAGCAGATACAGTATATATAAATGAGTAAAAGAATCCATGAGAATGTAATTTAAACTGTGTCAGGAAAGAAAAAAGAATTAATTTTGCTAACACAGTTTTTTTTATGAACGAAGAATTTGATTTTGAAAGTATTAAGAACAAGGCTCTCGAACAACTTAAATCGGGTAAATCCTTGTTAGGTAAAGATGGTGCTTTTGCTCCTCTTTTAGAAAGTATTCTTAACGCCGCCTTGGAAGGTGAGATGGATGCGCATCTTAGTCCAACAGAGCGTGAAGAGGGTAATCGCCGTAATGGCAGGATGCATAAGCAGGTTCAAACTCCCTTAGGGGAGGTTACTGTTTCCACTCCCCGTGATCGTAATTCCAGCTTTGATCCTCAGTTTATAAAGAAGCGTGAAACGGTTCTTGCGGAGAGCGTTTCTGATCGTATTATCGGTTTGTATGCTTTGGGTAACAGTACGCGTCAAATCAGTGATTGGATGGAGGAAAACTTAGGTAATCGTGTATCTGCCGATACAATCAGTTCAATCACCGATCGTGTACTTCCGGAAATAAAGGCTTGGAAGTCTCGCAGTCTTGATTCTGTTTACCCCATTGTTTTCATGGATGCTATTCATTATAAAGTAATGGATGATCGCGGTCAGTCTGTCAGCCGCGCTATCTATAATGTTTTGGGAATAGACTCGGAAGGTCATAAAGAACTTTTAGGGATGTATATTGCTCATAGCGAAGGCGCTAATTTTTGGTTGTCCGTCCTTACGGATCTTCAGAATCGTGGTGTGAAGGATATTCTGATAGCTTGTGTAGATGGCCTGAAAGGTTTTCCTGATGCTATTGCGAGTGTTTATCCTGATACTACTGTCCAACTTTGTATTGTCCACCAAATTCGCAACTCCATCAAATACGTAGCCAGCAAGAATCAAAAGGAATTTATGAAAGACCTTAAACTTGTTTACAAAGCTGTAAGCAAAGAAACAGCTGAAATGGAACTGGATAATTTGGATAAGAAATGGGGAAAACTTTATCCTATTGTGATAAAATCATGGAGGGATAATTGGGAACGGCTATCTGCGTATTTCCAATTTACTCAAGGTATTAGAACACTTATCTACACTACTAATACTGTTGAAGGATATCATCGGCAGATTCGTAAGGTTACCAAAAACAAGGGCATATTCCCTACGGATACAGCCCTTGAAAAATTGGTTTATCTTGCTTACCGGAACGTACGTAAAAAGTGGACTATGCCTATTGCTAATTGGGCTATAATTGCACAACAATTAGCAATTAAATTTGGAGAACGATTGATTTTAATCTAATTTTGTCGCTCGTCGGGACGGGTGGTCCCGCCCCTTGCCGCTGGGCGTTCCCCGACCGAAGAGATTTTAGAGAAAAGAAGGCTTGACACAGTTTATTTTACGCTCCCGAATCCATCTAATCCGTTAGCACATGTGGCATTATTGCTTATAATTATTATCTGTATGTCAGGACTTAAACTTTGCTTGAACCAAAATAACTGTATTTTAATAACAGTTTCCAATATCCGTCATTCAGAAAGTTGGATAGAATCTCAAGATTATTGGTCTCAGCAAACTCTTTGTCCGTAAACTCACCTAAAAGTTCGAATAATACTTTTTGTCTATCTGTTTTTTCTAGATCTATCTGATTATCTTTTGCATATAACCATATCCTTCTTATCATTCTTAAAACAGGAGCATTTAATCCTAATATAGAAGTGGTAGGAAACATGGCAGTTTCATTTTTCCAAATTGTATAACCATTAGCCGTATATTCGAACTCATCATGAATAGTGTCGTACAAAACGATCGGCTCCATATATTTATTCTCTCTCTTCAGATTACAACACTGAACGATTTTTTCAGTTCTCGAAAAGAGTTTTCCATTACATGAGGCTGCCAGATTTTCATAAGCAACTGTATGTGGATAAGGTGGCGTGTTTGTTTCATTTTTATCGATGAAATCTTTAGCCAGGCAGACTTTAGCATTCAAGACTGTGTATCTTTTTAAATACTCATTATATTTTCTGCGTTCTGTGATGCTGTTTAGGATTAGATGTTCTAATGTTATCTCATCTTTCTCTTGGTTGAGCTTCTTCATGCAGTAACAACAACGATTTTCTTGTTCTGTCAATAAAACCTTTATCAGTTTATCTTTAGAGTATTCGCCGTTTTCGTCTTTATCACTTTTAAATGCTTCATACAGATCATCCGGATATTTTCCAGCTTCTTGTAGTCGTTCTAAAAAAGCGTCAATAATGGCCTCTCCCTCGTCTCTTAATTTTGTTTTATCAATATATTCCATGATGTATTATTCAAAAAGCGACTGATAAAGATGACTTGACACACCCACTGCCTCCTTGATCTTTTCTTTTAATTTATCCATCATATCTTCATTGTCCGCTTCTTTCCAATATCCATAAGCTTCAATAAGATCACGGACAAATGTTTCACGTTCTGGAGTATCCATTGAATAACGCAATCCGGAATTATAGTCCACTCCATATAAGTTTTCCACACGCTCGTTTTTGTAATCATCGTCATCTTTGTACAGCCTATAAAGTATGTTCTCACCATCCTGTTTGAAGTTGGTGATTACTAATGGTGAGTGAGTTGATACGATAAACTGTATATTGGGGAATGACTTTTGTAAACGTTCCAATATTTCTTGTGCTATCGAAGGGTGCAGATGCAGTTCAATCTCATCGATAAAAACAACACCTGAAGGATCACAGTTATGATTCAATATGTAACTTCTGTTAGCTATGTCAAAGACAATAGAGAAGATACGTTTGTAGCCTTGTGGTAGTTGTTCGAACGGAATACGATCGCCATTTTTAAAAGACATGATCAATATATCGTTCTTTCCGCGTGCTTCTATTTCCAGAGTATCCAATTCTAGTTCGGGAGTGGATAAATCCTCATGTATCGGCAATGAGAATTGTTTCATCTTTTGGGTAATAGCATCTATATAGTCTTCTTTCTCTTGATCCTCTTTAAATTTATGATTTTTCCATTGCATGGTGAAATACTGTACCCATATCTCCGTACAATTTTTTTCTTCATCCCAATTAAAAAATGCTATATTCTTGGGCAATTCCTTATTGGAATCAAGCATCTCCTGCATATCTTTTCCGATATTTGTTTTGATATGAGGATATGAATCTGAAAAGAATGCTAATACTGGAAATTGTGATTTTTCTGATAGATAATGATTCCAAAATATACTTTTGGCTTTTTGAAATAACTTTTTATCTACTCCTGATTTCGCATATTCGCTATAAAAATGCCAATTGATAGTTTCTTTATTCAATGAAGCTGTTGTCTCTATTGATACCGGATATTTATAATCATAACCATACGGACCCTCATTGCAGTATCTGGCATCGGTTACAGCAAATCCTTTCACCAATTGCTTAGAACTTGCAATAAATTCGTATTGAGGTTCATCTTTCTTTTTGGAGAAGATAAAACTCAACGACTGTTTTAATGCTGATATAATGTTAGTTTTACCCATGCCATTCTTACCGATAAAAATGGTAGTTTTTGCTCCGAATTCTATCTGATAGTCTTTGAAGTTACGGTAATTACTCAAATGTACTTTTTTTAGTTTCATGGTTAAAATAGTTATCCAATAGGACGTTTGGTATTAATTATCTTCTGTATTACATTCGCAAATGTAGGAAAAATGTCGGTTACACTTGTAAATATCCCGCTCTTTTTGTTCCTTTGCTATCTATTTATAAACAGAAAACTTACATATGAGAAAACTAATTTATTGGCTTTTATTGCCGTTGGCAGTGGCTGTGAGTGCATGTGGCGGTAAAAAAGGATCTTCAGATAATAAGTCGACACTGGCAATGATGGATAGTGTGGATGCTCACGGATTGCAGCGTATGCAGACGTCTAAGAGCGAAACCGACTTTAAGTTTAAGGGAAAAGATTATCATTCCCTCGTTTCGCGTACTCCGGATGAAAATCTGCCCCATGTGACAAACGAGATGGGAGATACTTATGTCGACAATAAAATAGTGTTGCACCTGACGCGTGGTAACGAAACCGTGTTGAACAAGACCTTTACCAAGAATGATTTTTCATCGGTAGTCGATGCGAACTTCCTGTCTAAGTCCATATTGGAAGGCATTGTGTATGACAAGACTACTCCGCAGGGAATTGTCTACGCTGCGAGTGTTTGTTATCCGCAGACAGATTTATATATGCCGCTTTCCATAACGGTCACCGCTGATGGAAAAATGAGTATACAGAAAGTGGATATGCTTGAAGAAGATTATAACGACGAAGCGCCCAATTAGGCTTGTAGGCGGGTGTTGACAGTAAAATTGCACAAATGTGAAAACATTTGAGACAAAAGAAAGGCAGCCGATGGGGTTGCCTTTCGTATTTTTGCACCGTCAACAAACTTAATACCGAATAGAATGAAGAAAAACATTTTTGCTATCTGTGTGGTAGCAGTAGGATGTACGGCACTGACCGCTCAAACCAAAGATACACAAACATTGGTTCCGCTTACCGAACGGGTAAATGTGCAGGCGGATTCGGCACGCGTCAATCAAATTATAGACGATTGCTGGGTAGCAGTAGGGACGAAAAAGTCTCATGCAATTCAACGCGACTTTACACGTCTGTTCAATGGTAAGCCTTCTTATCGTTTTGAATTGAAGGAAGATGATAACACCCTGTCAGGATATGCCAAAGGGGAAACAAAAGGGCGTGCGGAATTCTCTTATTGTTATGCAACTTCCGATGATTTCAAAGGTCTGCCTGCCGATGTTTATCAGAAAGCGCAGATCACTAAAACCGTATATCATCATGGGAAAGGCATTTGTCCGCAAGGAGCTTCCCGCGACTATGAGTTTTCCGTATATATTCCTTCTTCATTGGGTAGCGATGTCTCGACAATTTTTGCTCAATGGCATGGAATGCCGGATCGTACATTGGTACAGACTCCACAGGGTGAAGTGAAAAAACTGACGATTGACGAGTTCGTTGAACTGGAAAAGACTACGATTTTCAAAAAGAATGAAGGGCACGAGAAAGTTGCCAAGCTGGATAAACAAGGTAACCCGTTAAAAGACAAGCAAGGAAATCCTGTATATCAGGCCGGAAAGGCTAACGGATGGCTCGTGGAACAAGGAGGCTATCCTCCATTGGCGTTCGGGTTCTCCGGCGGATGGTTCTATATCAAAGCAAATTCCGACCGTAAGTGGCTGACGGATAAAGACGACCGTTGCAACGCAAATCCCGAAAAAACACCGATTATGAAACCTGTAACATCAGACTATAAAGCATCGACCATTGCTTACAAAATGCCTTATGCCGATTTTCCGAAAGACTGCTGGATTACATTCCGCATTCATATTGACTGGACAGTCTATGGCAAAGAGGCGGAAACGATTGTAAAACCGGGCATGCTCGATGTGCAGATGGACTATCAGGAAAAGGGGAAAAAGGTTAGTAAACACATTGTAGACAATGAAAAAATCATGATTGGACGTAACGACGATGATGGTTATTACTTCAAGTTCGGTATCTACCGTGTAGGTAATAGCACTAAGCCGGTATGTTACAATCTGACAAACTATTCAGAAAGGTAATTAGTCAGAAGGTAAAAAGAGAGTGATATCCGGGTGTCCTTTTGTGGGCATCCGGATATTTTTTTAGTGCTTTTACCGTTTATTTGTCAGCGCAGCAATGATATACTTTCCTGGTGCTTGATACTTTCTCTTTCGCCTGTCTTTCTTCCTCTTCCAACTGTTCCCGTTTGACTCTTCTGATGATTTCCCCTTTCTGATGTGCTCTTCCCTCTTTTTTCAGGTTTTGAGCACCGTTTTCTACTTGTGTTTTAGACTCTCTGTGAGTTGTTTTTTTACTAGCCATAATTTGCTAATTTTAACAAAGTTAATAATGCTGAAAAAATAAGTCTACATTTGGTAAGCGTGTGCCAGGTATGCAAAAAGATTTGTTTTTTTGCCGCTTGCCAAATGGTATATATATAAAATAACTAGTGATGCAAATGATGAACAAAAATGGATTTAGCCGATGTGCAGAGTTCTACATCGGTCGTTTGCGGAAGGAAGGGAGGCATTCTACAGCGCATGTCTATAAGAATGCTATTTTCTCTTTTAGCAAATTTTGTGGCACGTCCAATGTGTCGTTCAGACAGGTCACCCGCGAACGTTTACGACGTTACGGGCAGTATCTTTATGAGTGTGGTTTGAAGCCTAATACGATTTCTACGTATATGCGTATGCTTCGTAGTATTTATAACCGGGGAGTAGAAGCGGGTAGTGCACCTTATGTGCCTCGGTTGTTTCATGATGTTTATACGGGAGTAGATGTTCGCCAAAAGAAAGCTTTGCCTATCGGTGAATTACGTAGACTTCTGTATGAGGATCCCAAATCGGAGCGTTTGCGTCGAACGCAGGCTATTGCTGCCCTGATGTTTCAATTCTGTGGAATGTCATTCGCGGATTTAGCTCATCTGGAGAAATCTGCTTTAGATCAGAATGTGTTACGGTATAACCGTATCAAGACCAAAACTCCAATGAGTGTGGAAATACTTGATACTGCAAAGGAAATAATTAACCGGCTTCGTAGTAACCAGGATTCTCATCCTGATTCTCCGGATTATCTGTTTGATATTCTTAGTAGTGATAAGAAACGGACGGATGAAAGGGCTTATCGGGAATACCAGTCTGCCCTTCGTCGATTCAACAACCGTTTAAAGGACTTAGCGAGAGCTTTACGTTTGAAGTCTCCTGTCACTTCTTACACACTTCGCCATTCTTGGGCAACGACCGCGAAGTATCGGGGAGTATCGATTGAAATGATTAGTGAATCATTGGGACACAAATCTATAAAAACCACACAAATCTATTTAAAAGGCTTCGGGCTTAAAGAACGTACAGAGGTAAATAAAGGGAATTTATCTTACGTGAGGAACTGTTGTGTAGACAGATGGTAGATATATAAAATGTTGATAATCAGAAGTAAAATATGTGTGTTACTTCTTAGGTAACAGAACTTAAATTTGACGCAAAGATAGGCAAAAACACGAATAGTAAGCAAATATTCTTCCACTTTTTTTCGTTTTATCTAAAACATAGAGCAAAAAATTGTCTGAACATGAAATAATCTTATTTCCATGCTCTATACTTTTTCATTGCCTAATTCAATAGTTTTCTTATTGAATATTAGGCTTTTCCATTTTATACGCCTTTGTCATGTGTGTGATTTCTATTCTCACTGTAGTATGCGTTTCGTGTATATATTGTCTGTTACCTAAGAAGTAACGGAATAACATGGGGTAAAAAAATATGATTTTAACAAAACCGAAATCAGTAAATGCCGGGCCTAGTAGTGGGACAGGGGAAGGCGTAGCACACTCAAAACGCTGGTATGTAGCACTCGTTCGAATGCATCACGAGAAGAAAGTTGCCGAGCGTTTATCTAAGATGGGAATTGATTCTTTTGTTCCCGTTCAGCAGGAAATTCATCAATGGAGCGACCGTCGTAAGATGGTTGAATCTGTTCTTCTTCCAATGATGGTATTTGTTCATGCTGATCCATCTGAACGTAAAGAAGTTCTAAGCTTTTCTACAGTGAGCCGTTATATGGTGATGCGTGGAGAAAGTACTCCGGCAGTGATTCCTGATGAACAGATGGCTCGTTTCCGTTTTATGCTTGATTATTCAGAAGAAGCTATTTGTATGAATAGCTCTCCTTTGGCACGTGGCGAAAAAGTTCGTGTTGTGAAAGGACCTTTGACTGGACTGGTTGGTGAATTGGTCAGTGTTGATGGTAAAAGTAAGATTGCAGTTCGGTTGAATATGCTTGGCTGTGCCTGTGTAGATATGCCTATTGGTTATGTTGAATCTGCAGACATTCATGTGGGCTAATTTTTCTAATTTGAATTGATCGATGAAAATACAAACGCTTTTTCGTACTTTTCTTCTATTTTTGATACTGGGAGTTTTTTCTCCTTTAATGGCTCAAAGCATGAGCGACTCCCAAGTTCTTGAATATGTAAAGGATGGCATCCGCCAGGGTAAAGAACAGAAACAACTAGCCTCCGAACTGGCACGTAGAGGTGTGACCAAAGAACAGGCAACGCGTGTGAAGCAACTATATGAGCAGCAAAACAATGTCAATGCTTCCAATGCAACAGGTACCGATGTCAATGAATCACGCCTGCGTGAGGAAATGAAAGAAAATACTTCCGATATGCTGGAAGACCACCCGAGCACTCAAGACCTCGCACGTGGCAACCAGGTTTTCGGACGAAACATCTTCAATACTCGTAACCTTACTTTTGAACCCAGCGTCAACATCGCCACTCCTTTAAGCTATCGTCTGGGTCCCGGTGATGAAGTGATTATCGACATCTGGGGAGCCAGCCAGAACACTATCCGTCAGCATATTTCTCCTGACGGCACGATCAACATTCAGAAAATAGGTCCTGTCAACCTGAACGGACTAACCATTGCTGAAGCCAACGACTATCTCAAAAAGACATTAAACAAGATATATAATGGTCTTAATAATACGAATGATCCCACCTCTGACATCCGTCTGACTTTGGGTAGCATACGTACTATCCAGATCAATGTAATGGGTGAGGTTGTCCAACCAGGCACTTACTCCCTCTCTTCTTTTGCCACAGTTTTCCATGCACTTTACCGTGCGGGTGGAGTCAGTGACATAGGAAGCCTTCGCAATGTCCAGCTGGTACGTAACGGCAAAAATATCGCCACGATCGACGTCTACCAATTTATCATGAAAGGAAACATTCAGGATGACATCCGCCTTCAGGAAGGCGATGTAGTGATTGTCCCCGCCTATGACGTATTGGTTAAGATCGACGGAAAAGTGAAACGCCCAATGCGTTTCGAAATGAAAAGGGATGAGAGTCTATCCACTCTTATCAGCTATGCCGGTGGCTTTGAAGCCGATGCCTACACCCGTTCCTTGCGTGTCGTACGCCAGAACGGACAGGAATATGAAGTAAATACGGTCAAAGACCTTGACTATAGTGTCTATAAAATGAGAAACGGTGATGTTGTGACCGCCGAAGCCATCCTTAACCGCTTCATCAATAAACTTGAAATCCGTGGAGCCGTTTATCGTCCCGGCATCTACCAGCTGAATGGAAAACTGAATACAGTCCGTGAACTGGTAAACGAAGCCCAAGGCCTGACTGGTGATGCTTTCCTGAATCGTGCTGTTCTCTATCGTCAGCGTGAAGACCTGACTACCGAAGTTGTTCCGGTAGACATCAAAGCCATCATGGACGGTACTTCTCAAAACATCATCCTGATGAAAAATGACATCCTTTATATTCCGAGTATTCATGACTTGGAAGACAGAGGCAATGTCGTAATCCATGGTGAAGTAGCCAAACCGGATTCTTATCCTTATGCAGATAACATGACCCTTGAAGACTTGATTATTCAAGCAGGTGGATTGCGTGGAAGCCGCTTCTGTAGTCCGTGTAGATGTATCCCGTAGAATTAAGAATCCTCGTAGTACAGTAGACAACGATACTATCGGCCAGATATATACATTCTCCCTGAAAGAAGGTTTTATAGTGGATGGCACTCCCGGCTTTGTCCTTCAACCTTATGATGAAGTTTATGTACGTCGTAGTCCGGGTTATCAAGCTCAACAGAATGTAGTTGTTGAAGGTGAAATTCTGTTCGGAGGGTCTTATGCTATGACCAGCCGTGAAGAACGTCTTTCGGACTTAATCAATAAAGCGGGAGGTGCAACGAATTATGCCTACTTACGTGGTGCCAAACTGACTCGTGTGGCCAATGCAAGTGAAAAGAAACGCATGGGTGATGTGATCCGCTTGATGAGCAGACAGTTGGGTGAAGCTATGATGGACTCTTTGGGTGTCCGTGTGGAAGATACCTTTAGTGTAGGTATTGACTTGGAAAAGGCACTAGCGAATCCTGGCAGTACAGCAGATATTGTCTTGCGTGAGGGTGATGTGATTTTTATTCCGAAAAATAATAATACGGTTACGATTAATGGTGCCGTAATGGTTCCGAATACTGTTTCTTATATGGAAGGAAAAAAAGTTGATTACTATTTAGATCAAGCTGGTGGTTATTCTGAAAATGCGAAGAAGAGTAAGAAATTCATCGTTTATATGAATGGTCAGGTGACTAAAGTGAAAGGTAGTGGTAAGAAACAGATCGAGCCGGGTTGTGAGATAATTGTGCCTAGTAAAGCTAAGAAGAAAACTAATATTGGCAATATTTTAGGTTATGCTACTACATTCAGCACTTTAGGAATGATGGTTGCCTCTATTGCTAACTTAATCAAGAAATAACGAATACAGCTTATAACCACTATGATAGAACGAGAATCTGAAAAGGAAATAAAACAGAGACAAGATAATTATATGGATGAAGAGAACGGAATATATCTGATAGATTTTCTTCATAAGATTATAGCTATTCGTAAGACAATTTATAAAGCTATCGGTATTGGATTAGTGATGGGGGGTATTGTGGCAATAAGTATTCCTAAACAATATACAGTTGAAGTTACTCTTTCTCCGGAGATGGGTAGTGCTAAAGGTGGTGGTTTGTCAGGTTTAGCAGCTTCTTTTTGGGAAGCAGTGCTACAATGGGCGATGGTGTTGATGCTTTAAATGCTTCTTTATCTGCTGATATTGTATCTTCCACTCCTTTTTTGCTCGAACTCTCTGCGATGAAAATACTTGTATCAACAGGTGAAACTATGACTCTAAACACTTATTTAGATGAAGAGTCTTCTCCTTGGTGGAGTTATGTAATTGGGTTACCTGGTATGATAATTGGCGGAGTAAAATCATTATTTGTTCAAGAAGAACATGAATCAAAACTTCTTGGTAAATCAAATAGAGGTGCGATTGAATTATCTAAAAAAGAGTTGCAGAAGATTGGAATGTTGAGAGAAAAGATTACGGCTTCAGTAGATAAGAAAACATCTATGACTTCTGTCGCTGTGACCTTGCAAAATCCAATGGCAACTGCGGTGGTTGCCGATTCTGTTGTGAAGAAATTGCAAGAATATATCATAGACTATCGTACTTCCAAGGCGAAAGAAGATTGTGCCTATTTGGAGAAACTTTGTAAAGAACGTCAACAAGAGTATTATATTGCCCAAAGAAAATATGCTCATTATGTAGATTCTCATGATGATCTTATTTTGCAGAGTGTCCGTACTGAACAGGAACGACTGCAGAGTGATATGAGCTTGGCTTATCAAGTATATAGTCAGGTTGCGAATCAGCTTCAAGTTGCCAGAGCTAAAGTACAAGAAGAGAAACCTGTATTTGCGGTTCTAGAACCTGCGATAGTGCCATTGAGCCCTTCAGGAACTAGTAAAAAAGTATATGCTCTAGCTTTTATTTTTCTTTGTGTAGTAGGGGCCATTAGTTGGGAGTTGCTAGTGAAGGATTTTTGGACGAAGCTGAAAAAATGATAAGATGCTGCATTGGTTATGTTATGAATTATTTGTTGAATAGTAAAAACACTCGGTGCAGGCTACCAAAACTTACTCAGTCTTTTAGCAACGAGTGTTTACTTCGGTATATTGAAATGTTTATTCTAATAATATGATTCCTTATTATGATTATTTGATAGTAGGCTCAGGTCTTTTTGGAGCTACTTTTGCTTATTGTGCAAAACAAATGGGTAAGAAATGTCTGGTAATTGACAAGCGTCCACATATAGGAGGAAATGTTTATTGTGAAAATATTGAGGGGATTAATGTACATAAGTATGGTGCACATATCTTCCATACCTCTAATAAAGCAGTTTGGGATTTCGTAAATTCAATAGTGGAATTTAATCGTTACACAAATTCTCCAATTGCCAATTATGAAGGTAAGTTTTATAATCTTCCTTTTAATATGAATACATTCTATCAGATTTGGGGAATAACGACTCCAACTGAAGCGATGGCTAAAATAGAACAACAGAAAGCAGAAGCTATAGCAAGGATGAGAGCTGACGGAGTTAGTGAACCACGTAATTTGGAAGAGCAGGCCTTGATTCTTGTAGGCAAAGATATTTATGAAATATTAATTAAAGGCTACACGGAAAAGCAATGGGGACGGAAGTGTACAGAGCTTCCTGCGTTTATTATCAGACGTATTCCTGTACGTTTGGTTTTTGATAACAATTACTTCAACGATAAGTATCAAGGTGTTCCAATAGGTGGATACAATAAACTTATTGAGGGTTTACTGGAAGGCGTAAAATGCGAAACATCTGTCGATTTTTTTGCTACGTATAAAGACTGTTGGCGAGAAATTGCAAATAAGTTAGTGTTTACCGGTGCTATTGACGAGTTCTTTAATTACAGGCTTGGTAAACTGGACTGGCGTACTGTCTCTTTTGAGACGGAGGTTGTTGATACGCCTAATTATCAAGGAAATGCAGTTGTGAATTACACTGAGCGTATGATTCCTTATACTCGGATAATTGAGCATAAACATTTTGAAATGTTGGGACAGAAGGTATATGATTGTCTAAAAACGGTAATATCAAAGGAATATTCAGTGGAATATAAAGAAGGTATGGAGCGATATTATCCAGTGAATGATAATCGTAACAATCAACTGGCAGAGGCGTATCGAAAACTTGCAGAAGATGAGCAGGATATTATCTTTGGTGGAAGGTTGGGGCAATACAGATATTATGATATGGCTCCTATAATACAGCATGTACTAAATAGTAAAGAATTTCGTGTAAACTTCTAATAGAACGCTATCAGGTGAAATCTCCTACCCGTACAACACAAAGCATCAATAATGTCCGTGTTTCTTTATTTTTTAGTGTTGGGGTTTTAATTCTCGGATTCTTTTCGCGTAAAATTCTTATAGAATGTTTAGGCGCAGAGGTCTTGGGAATAAATACGACGGCAGCTAATCTACTTGGATTTCTTAATTTGGCGGAACTGGGTATAAGTGCTGCTATTTCATATACACTTTATACTCCGTTATTCCAAAAAGATTATGATGCTATCAATGAAATTGTTGCCGTACAAGGTTGGCTTTACAGGCGTATCGCTTATATTGTCCTTGCAGGCGGAGTTGTTTTAATGTGTTTCTTTCCGTTGATATTCTCCAAAATGGAATTGCCATTATGGTATGCTTACAGTTCATTCGGAGTTTTGTTGGTAGCTGCCATGTTGGGGTATATCATCAATTATCAGCAGATTGTATTAAGCGCCGACCAACAGGAGTATAAAATAAACTATAACGTACAAGGGTTCAGGGTTTTGAAATTGTTGTTACAGATTGTTGGTATCGGTTATTTTCAGCAAGGATATATTTATTGGTTGATAGTGGAACTATTAATGTCCGTCATTACTTGTTTCTTTTTGCATAAGACCATTCGTAAGAGTTTTCCTTGGCTTCATCCTGATTTGTCTAAAGGGAAAGCTCTGTCTCGGAAATATGTTGAAATCATAAGAAAAACAAAGCAGTTATTTTTTCATAGGTTTGCATCTTACGTACTGGGGCAAACTAGTCCTTTGATTATTTATGCTTTTTTGTCATTGACGGTTGTTGCTATTTATGGGAACTATATGTTATTGGTAGTAAGTGTATCCATGATTATTACCTCTATTTATAATGGGGTAAATGCTGGCATAGGTAATTTGGTTGCTGAGGGGAATCAAGATAAAATTCTTTCTTTCTTTAAAGAATATACAGTCAGTCGTTATTGGATTGTTTCTGTGATATGTTTTTGTTTATTCCATCTGGCTCATTCATTCATGATACTTTGGATAGGTGAAGACTACTTACTTGATTCCACATCTTTTACTCTACTGGTTGTTTATGCTTTTATCTCTATGACTCGTACTAATGATTCTTTTCTTTC
Source organism: Bacteroides sp. BFG-606 (assembly GCF_024788145.1). NCBI lineage: Bacteria > Pseudomonadati > Bacteroidota > Bacteroidia > Bacteroidales > Bacteroidaceae > Bacteroides > Bacteroides sp. BFG-606. Next base: position 3,417,988 of record NZ_JANUIL010000001.1, read on the forward strand.
AGCCTATGGACTGTTTCAAGATATTTATGCTCCTGCTATTGAAGCAGCATTAAATTTGGGCTTGTCCATACTATTGGGATATTATTATGGATTACCTGGCATCATTGCAGGAGTCTTGATTAGTTTGCTAGTGATTATTTGTTGTTGGAAACCCTATTTCTTATATAGCCGTGGCTTTAAAATCTCTATATGGAACTACTTGTACTTTATTGGTAAAATAATATGCCTGATACTTGTACCATGGTATATTTCTCGTTTTTTTCTTGAATACATAGATCTGTCATGTAGGAATTTTATGGACTGGATTCTCATTTCGTTCAAGGTATTGTTGCTTTATGGAACGATCAGTCTATGTTTTTTTCAACTGCTTGATAAGAATTTTAGAGTATTTACTCGGCGAATTTATCAAATAATAAAACGTAAATAATATGCTAGAAAAGTTAAATCCTCCCAAAATTAGTGTATTGATACCTGTTTATAATGTAGAGAAGTATGTGGGACGCTGCATCCTCTCTGTCTTGAATCAGACTATACAGGAAAGCATGGAAATAATTATAGTGAATGATTGTACCCCTGATAATAGTATGAGGGTGATTAATGAGGTTATTCATAGTTCTTCAAATACATTGAATGGAAAAGAACTAAAAATTATAAATCATGAAACTAATAGAGGGATTGCTTTCACTAAGAATACAGCTTTGAATCATGCAACAGGAGAGTATATACTTCAAATAGATAGCGATGACTATATGGAAACGGATATGTTAGAAAAGATGTATGCAAAAGCGATAGCAACGGATGCGGATATTGTTGGGTGTGATTTGTGGCGTGTATATATGGATAAAAAAGTATATGAAAAAGATGATATTCTAAAAAATAAAGTAGAATTATTGGGTGAAGTTATTAAAACGCAACATGCAGCAAGATGGAACAAACTAATAAAGAGAGAATTATTAAAGGAAAATACTATAGAAATAGTAGAGGGACTTGACTATGGTGAAGATTCTATATTTATGATCCAATGCTTTTATTTTGCGAATAAAATTGAATATATTCCACAGGCTTTTTATAACTATGTTCAATATAATGATTTATCGATATGCCATTTACCTGTTAGTGAAAAGAACTTGAGTAATTTTATTGGTGTGATAGATTTCACTACCAAATTTCTTGAAAATAACAATATAATAGGATATGATTATGAATTAGCCTACAAGCAACTCAAAACAAAATTTACTTGTATGAAAAATGCAACTAAGCAATTAAGAATGCAATATTCTGAGATGTATCCGGAGGCAAATCGTTATAAATATCGTTTTCTGAAAGAATGGAAAAAGGAGGTGAGTATTTATCAGCTACTTACTTGTTATTTTGCTTTAAGTGGCAATTTATGTTTATTCAATGCCATGTTGCAACTGCGATATGGTTTGGAAAGTATACGAAGAAAAAAATATTAAGCTGGAAAAGATGAATATTGTTTGTTGCACGGATAGTAATTATATTATGCCTTGTGGTGTTTTATTGTGCTCTATATGTGAGAACAATACGCAAGGAGATGTATGTTTTCATATAATCATCAATAAGAATGTTTCTATAAAAGAGAAAGAGAGTCTAATAGGTATCGTCAATAGATATAAAAATGAAGTCACTTTCTATGAAATAGATGAGTCGTGGGTGGTTAATTTGCCTGTCGGAATGGCTGGACAACAATCCCATATAACATTAGCGACTTATTTTCGTCTCTTTTTAACGGAAATCTTACCTGAGAATCTTGATAGGATCTTATATTTGGATTGTGATATTATAGTCCGTCATTCTTTAATTAATTTGTGGAATACGGATATAGAAAATAATGCAATAGGCTGCGTACCTGATGCAGATGATGGACAAATATTGAACTATAATCGTTTGAGATATTCTCAAAAATTAGGCTACTTTAACGCGGGTGTATTATTAATCAATCTAAAATATTGGCGAATTCATAATGTGCTCGATAGATTTCTTTTATTCATAAAGCAATATCCTGAACGGATTTTATATCATGATCAAGATATTATGAATTATGTGTTAAAAGATGAGAAGCTTATATTACCATTAAAATATAACGTGACAGATGGATTATTGAACAAAGAATTACATGTTTCTTGGGAGTATGAGTTAGAATTGAGTGAAGCACTTAAAGATCCATGCATTTTGCATTATATTTCATATGACAAGCCTTGGATTAAACATTGTGCTCACCCATTCAAAGCCGAGTTTTTTAAATATCGTGATATGACGCAATGGAAAAACACCCCATTGCTTAATAGACATTTGACTTGGAGGAAAAGAGTGAAATATGTATTATGCAAAATAGGTATATTGTCTTATCAATCAACTTTCCGAGATGATTTATTCTTATAATATATTTTTATGGAACAACAGAAAAGCAAAACAAAGATTCTTGTAGCAATTCATAAAGCGGATCCTGTTTATAGCGACAACATATATACGCCTATTCATGTGGGAAAAGCCATTTCAACAAATGATTTAGGCTTTCAAGGAGATGATACGGGAGATAATATTAGCGAAAAGAATCCAATGTATTGTGAGCTTACAGCACAATATTGGGCTTGGAAGAACTTGAAAGATACAACAAATATTGGCCTGTGCCATTATCGGAGATATTTTAAAACTAAGTACACCGAAGACTATTTGGAATCTTTGTTGCAAAAGTATGATATAATATTACCTGAACCTATATATCGCTCGTATTCTATGGAGCAAAAAATATATCGGGCTGCAATAGAGGAGGATGTAGCTATATTATATCAGGTAATAGAAAGATTACATCCTAAATATAAAAAAGCAGTCTTGGCATATATGCATGGAAATAAGGATATAGCTTTTAATATGTTTGTATGCTCAAAGGAATTGTTTGACCAATTTGCTGAATGGCAGTTCTCTATTCTTTTTGAATGTGAGAAGTACATACGTTTTTCTGGTTACTCAAGAGCTCGACGTATTTTAGGGCATTTTTCAGAGTATTTACTTCCTATTTATTGTTTCCATCATCATTTACGAATAAAGAGTGAAGAATTGGTTTCATTTGTAGATGATAATCAATTATTATATTCACAGTCTTGTTTTAAAAAAATAATTAATACTATACGTTATAGGTTCACTACTCCTCAGAAAAGAACGGATTGGGGATTGTCTTCAGTCATTATACAGGGCTTGCGTAGTGATGGTATAGAAATAAAATAGTAAAGTTTTTGTATGAAAAATCTTATTAAAGAACTTGTACGTAGTTTGTTACGAAAACACCCTCAACTAGCTGTTAAAATAGGTCGCTTCTTTGGTGGAAAATACCAAGTAAATATTAATCTTGATTTGCTTAATTCACAACAAAAAAAAATACTTTTATGTTATCTATATTTGGAGGATGTGGATTTGACGAAAGTTAAGCATGCTAATTATATGCACGCAAATCAGATAGTCAAGTATTTTATTGATAATGAGTATTGTGTAGATGTATGTGCTTGCTCTGATATTTTTTCATATGAGATATTGAAGCATAAGAAATATGATATAATAATCGGATTGGGCGAGGTATTCAAAAGAATTTGTAAGAATCAGCCTGATGCTCAAAAAATAATATTTATTACCGAAAATAATCCCGTTATTGTAGCACAGAAATACGCTGAACGAATAGTATATTTCAAACAAAGGCATCCATCTGTTAATTGTAATGCTTCCATTATACGAAAAGGTTACATTGATGAAGATATGTTTGAAACTTCTGATTTAGCAATAATAATGAATTCCAGGTATAATGCTGAATCAATGAAACATTATTTTGACAATGTGTATCTTATAAACAGTAATGCATTTATTAATACGGGATATGCTTTTGACAGAGCGAATATGCAGGGTAGAATTGAACAAACAAAACGCAACTTCCTTTGGTTTGGCTCAGATGGCTTTATTCATAAAGGAGGTGATATTCTTATCGATGCATTTAAAGAGATGCCTGAGTTCTCTATTAGTTTCTATGGATTACCTACTACTGAAAAGAGTTTGTTTCATAAATTGAAAGCCTCCAATACGGTAGATTGTGGACGTATAAATGTTCAGAATCCGGAATTTGTCGATACAGTTATAAATAGACATTGTTTTATCATTTTTCCATCTTGCTCTGAAGGCATGAGTACTGCTGTTGCGACCTGTATGGCTCATGGTATTATTCCAATCCTTACTAAAGAATGTGGCTTTGAGCCTAATGAATATATTATTGAGTTAGAAGGATGGCATATCGAGGATATAAAGAATGCGGTAAATCGTGCTGTATCTATGACTAATGAAGAGATTCTGACTTTTAGGGAAGGATGTTTTCAGTATGCCCGTGAAAATTTCTCGCTTAAGAAATTTGATAGTTCATTTAAGGATATCATGGACAAGATTTTAAAGGAGCAATAATAGTTGTCTATTGTGCAAGTAATCGTTGTAAGACTTTTAATATCTTTTTGATTAGAATGTAAAAAGCTATTTATGTATCCTATTAATATGTTGTTTTCTAGAATGAGAGAGATGAACTTATTCTCTACCATTTATCTTAATTTCGTAACTCTTCCGTTTGATCAAGCAATACGTTTTCCCATCCTTATATATGGTAAAGTGACTATTAAAAATGCGCGAAAGGCAAGATTGATTTTCCATTGTCCATTACGAATGGGGATTCTTCAAATTGGAAAAAATAATTTGGGGTTTATAGATAAAAAAAGATGTTGTTCAATATGGAATGTAGCTGGTACTTTACATATATATGGTAAGGCTGGGTTTGGTCAGGGATGTTGTGTGGAAGTAGGGAGGAATGCCGTACTAACGCTTGGCGAAAATTTTAATGTGACCGGTCGTTCTACGTTGCTTTGTCAAAATAGTATAACTTTTGGAAATGAATGCCTTTTGTCGTGGGACTTGCTTATTATGGATAACGATTGGCACCAAGTGGCTTCGACTGTTGATGGCAGAATATTAAATCCTTCGAAACCGATTACTATAGGAAATCATGTGTGGATTGGTTGTAGAAGCATAATTCTTAAAGGAGTAAGTATCTCGGATAACGTAATTGTGGCTGCTAACTCAACTATTACTCGTAGAGTGGATAAAGAGTTTGTGACAGTGAGTAGCAATGGAGTTTTGAAAGAAAATGTAAAATGGGACTATTAATGAAAGCTATGCGCTCTAAATCAGATATATTATGACTACTAATAAGTGTTTAAGATAGTGAAATTTATAATAATACGTATTCTTATAGCTTACCTTTTTGTCGGGATATTTACAAATGCCTTTGCTGTGTCATCATTTATTTCAATGCCGACATTCTTGGCTGCTATATACTCTTTACTTTATTTGATTTTACTTCTTTCTTCTCGAATAAAGCTACATAAAGAAGGATACTGGCTACTTGCGTATTGGCTTGTCTTGACGTTTTCTTTTATTTTGTTTGCTACAGGAGAAAAATGTCTTAATCATTATATAATGTGGATGTTCTCTTTTTTTGCCTTTTATTATGTGTTCAAGTCATTAGTTCTATATTTGCTGAAATTCGATAGCGGAATATTCAATACTATGTTGAATATTATTTCATTTTCCGTTTTTATATCTTCACTATTTGCCATTGTAGAATTTTTATTGGTAAACTTTGTTGGAGTAAATCTGGAGAACATTATTCCTAGAGGAAGAGTGGAAGGATATACTCCATTAGCGTCTAATTTTATTCGTGCCAGATCATTTATGGAAGAATCCGGTCATTTTTCATTATATCTGGAAATTTTTACTCCTATCACTTTGGCATGGCTTTTGAGAAATAGAAAAAATAAGATTATTCTGATATCGTATGTAAGTATTGTGCTGATTGCTTTGTTCTTTTCATTTAGCGCTTATGGCTTGGTTGCATTAGTGATAGCTATATTTATTTATTTATATTATTATGTTTTCTCAGTAGGGAATTTAAAGTCTTTGATGAAAAATTTATTTATTGTTTTTATTATTTTTCTAGTTATTATAATTGCTTTCCCTTCAATTTGGGAAATTGGCTATCAAACTGTTACCGCCAAATTAGATGTTGATAATAGTTCGTTCAGTGATAGAAATAGTAGAATTATAGGACTGGATCAATATCTTACTGGCATACATTTAATGATAGGCTATGGCTCTGCCGCTTTTAGTACGTTAAAAACACCCTCTTTTATTTCTCTATATGTTGGTATTTTAATGAGTGCTGGTATTTGCGGTATCATATTATTCTTGGGCTTTCTATTGTGTACATTCTATCGTATGTTACAGATAAAGAATAAAGATATGCGTTGTGGATTTGTAATTGCATTTATCCTCTCGACCATTCACTTCTGTTTTGTTGATTTGATTTATCTTCCTTGGTTTTGGACTATGTTGGCCTTAGGGTATGTTTATCGAACGAAAGAAAAACTTTTGCCACATGATTAAAATAAGTATAATTACAGTCTGCTACAATAGTAAAGCCTATATAGAACAAACAATAAAGAGTGTTCTGGCTCAGACTTATGAGAACATAGAGTATATTGTGATAGATGGAGGCTCTACGGATGGTACTATTGATATTATAAATAGATACCGAAAAGATATAACGATTTTTATCAGCGAACCTGATAGAAATATGTATGATGCAATAAACAAGGGGATGAAATGGGCTACAGGAGATTATATTGCTATTTTGAATTCGGATGATTTTTATTTAGACAATGAAGTCATATCTGTTATTGCAGATAAATTGAAGGGACTTCCGTCATATTATAAAGGTCTTTACGGTAATCTGCAGAAGTTTACAGCAGAAGGATATTTTATGAAAAGAAAAAAGGGTATTCCTGTTGGATTCAAGACTCTATTATGCTCTAGAAAGTTGACATTTGTTGGTCATGGCACGCTTTTCATCTCCCAAAAGGCATGTGATGAAGTGGGCTTGTATGATTTTGAGCAGTTTAGCGCAGCGGCAGATTATGATTATGTTCTGAGATTATTTAAAACATTCAAGTTTAAATATGTGAATTGCGATATAATGGGTTTTAGAGTACATGAAGCAAGTATTACATCTTCAGGCAGAATACTTGAGGAGTCGTATGCTGTTCTTTGTAAAAATGGATATAAGAATATATTGTTTTTGGAGAGGGTGATTCGGTATTATGCTTCTTGGAGCTATTTTGTTTTAGTGAACTTTAGGAATATGCGAAAAACCAATTGGAGACATTTCTTTAATCGATGCAATTATACTATAATAACAGTATTTTAAACGAATATGATTGAAATTCTACATATAATAAATTCATTGGAGATTGGAGGAGCACAGAAACTACTTGTTGATATACTGCCTTTAATGAATAATGAAAAAATGAAAGTTTCTCTGCTTGTTTTGAAAAGTGTTGATTCCTCTTTTTACACTAAAATAAAAAATAGTGGTATAGAAGTCTTTTCTTTAAATTCAGGAAGCTACCATAATCCATTTATAATTGTACGTTTAATCCCATTTTTGCGGAAATTTAGTATTGTGCATGTACATTTGTTTCCATCTTTGTATTGGGTGGCATTGGCCAATATCTTTGTTTCAACTAAGTTGATATTTACGGAGCATAGTACAAATAATAGGCGGAGAGGAAAAGTGTACTTCTCTTTTATAGAACGTTATGTGTATAGACAGTATAGTAAAGTAATTTCGATAAGTCCACAAACTCAGCTAATCTTAAAACAGTGGCTGAAAGTAGAGGGGATTGATTCGAGATTTATTCAAATAGACAATGGTATCAAACTAAATGATTTTCTTCCTTCAAATAGAACTATAAATGTTGCAGATGCATCGCAATTCTCTAAGATTGTATTGATGATATCTAGATTTTCTGTGCAGAAAGATCAGGAAACTGTCATTAGGGCTATTCCATATGTACCTGTAGATGGAGTACTTTTTGCTTTTGCCGGTTCGGGGCCTACTCTTGAGAAATGTAAGCAATTAGCTTATGAGTTAGGAGTATCTGATAAAGTTGTCTTTTGGGGGCAAAGGACGGATATCCCTGATTTGATAAATGCTTCTTATATTGGGGTACAATCATCTTTGTGGGAAGGATTTGGGTTAACTGCCGTGGAATTCATGGCTGGAAATAAACCAATTGTAGCTTCAGATGTAGCAGGGTTAAAGCAAGTGGTGGAAGATGCAGGTTTACTGTTCCCGGTAGGTGATGAGAAACGGTTGGCAGAAGCTATTACTCATTTGTTGGTTGACAAGCAATATTATAGTCAAATATCGGCAAAATGTTGGGATAGAGCTAAAAGATATGATATACATCACATGGTTGAGAAATATACTAAGCTATATACTAATATTTTAAGTGGAATATATAATGAATAATCTTTTTATAGTAATCAATATCGATCATTTTTTTCTTTCTCATCGTAAAGAAATTGCTTTAAATGCCCAAAAAGCAGGCTATGAAGTTACCATTGTAACGAAAGATACCGGAAAGATTAAAGAGATAGAAATGTTGGGGCTAAAGGTAATAGATTTACCAATGAGTCGTTCTGGGAAGAAAATATGGGAGGAATTATATACTTGTTGGTTTCTTTACAATCTTTATCACCGCGAAAAACCAGAGATTGTACATCACGTGGGATTGAAAACAATACTTTGGGGAACATTAGCGGCAAAGTTGGCTAAAGTTCATGGAGTTGTTAATGCAGTGAGTGGTTTGGGGATAATTTTCTCGGAGGAGAAAAGAACAATGATAGCAAAGCTTCTTCCTGCGGTATTACGATTTTCTCATCATCGTAAAAAACTGGCTGTCATTTTTCAGAATGATGATGATCAATTATTATTTCTAAAATCTAGAATAATAAATGAATCTCAAGCTTATAAAATAAAGGGCTCCGGGGTTGATTTGAAGCAGTATAGTTATACTCCTGAACCTGAAGGGCAGAAAATTAAGGTTTTGTTAACAGCTCGTATGATTGTAGAAAAAGGTATTTTCATTCTTACAGATGCTGCCATGAAATTAAAGGAGCAATATAAAGATAGGGTCCAGTTCTTATTATGTGGCGGACTTGATGATAATCCCGTCGCTATTAAAGAAGATGAACTGCAAGCTGTGTGTGATGGGGATTACATTAAATGGTTAGGATATCGGACAGATATTCTAAATCTATTAAAAGATTGTCACATAGTTGCTTTTCCTTCTTACTACAAAGAAGGATTACCCAAATCTTTGATAGAAGCGGCTGCTATAGGCAGGCCTATAGTTACTACTAATTCTGTGGGGTGTAAAGATACTGTGGTTGAAGGGTATAATGGCTTTTTAGTTCCTGTTAAGGATAGTGATGCTTTAGCTGATCGATTGAAAATATTGATTGAAAATAAACATCTTAGGTGGGAAATGGGTAAAAATTCAAGGCGGTTAGCGGAGAAATATTTTTCTATTGATGATGTCGTAACAAAGCATTTGGAGATTTACGGAAAAATATTAAAATAAATAGAATGAATTTGTTAGTGACTGGCGCTGCCGGATTTATAGGTTCACATGTTTGTGAACGTTTGCTACAACGTGGTGATAAAGTAGTAGGGGTGGATAATTTAAATTCGTACTATGACAGAGATTTGAAATACGGACGTCTTTCGACCTTAGGAATTTCTCAATCTGAGGTAGTATGGTATAAGTTTACTTCAAGCAATATTTATCCTTTGTTCAATTTTGTGCAGATGAATCTTGAAGATAAACATGCTATGCAGATGCTTTTTGCAAATGGGGATTTTGATATAGTTATTAATTTGGCAGCGCAAGCAGGTGTACGTTATTCAATTGAGAATCCATATGTTTATGTTGATAGTAATATTGACGGTTTTTTAAATATTCTTGAAGGATGTCGCCATAATCATATCAAACATCTTGTGTATGCCAGTTCTAGCAGTGTTTATGGATTAAATGGGCAGGTTCCTTTTTCTGAAGAGGATAGTATTGCACACCCGGTGAGCCTGTATGCTGCTACAAAGAAATCAAATGAACTTATGGCTCATGCTTATAGTCATTTATATAACATACCTTCTACCGGCCTTCGTTTTTTTACAGTCTATGGGCCATGGGGGCGGCCGGATATGTCACCTTTCCTCTTTGCGGATGCAATATTGCATAACCGTCCTATCAAGGTGTTTAATAATGGTGATATGCTTCGGGATTTCACTTATATTGATGATATTGTAGAGGGGATAATTCGTGTGATAAATCATATTCCTCAGCCGGATACCACTTGGGACTCTGCAGTACCTTCACCCGGTTCTTCATCTGCTCCTTATAGAGTTTATAATATTGGAAATTCACACCCCATACGCTTAATGGACTTTATTCAGGCTATTGAAGAAGCGATTGGTTGTGAAGCTGAGAAAATATTTCTTCCTATGCAGCCGGGGGATGTATATCAGACTTATGCAGATACTAGCCGCTTACAAAAAGAGTTAGGTTTTAAGCCATGCAAGCCATTAAAAGAAGGTGTGCATGAGACGATTAAATGGTATCGTAGTTATTATAGATTAAATAAGGAGGATATTAAAGTATGAATATAGCTATTGTCGGAACGGGATATGTAGGCCTTGTATCAGGTGCTTGTTTTGCTGAGATGGGGGCAAATGTTATATGTGTAGATGTAAACCAAGAAAAGATTTCTGCACTTCAGAATGGAAGAATACCAATTTATGAGCCAGGACTGGAAGAAATGGTACTACGTAACAGTAAAGAGGGAAGATTACGTTTCACTACGGATATTATTACTTGTTTGGATAATGTAGAAATTGTATTCAGTGCAGTAGGAACACCTCCTGACGAAGATGGGAGCGCTGATCTGAAATACGTGCTTGAAGTAGCACGTAGTGTAGGAAGAAATATGAATAAATACCTTGTATTAGTCACGAAATCTACTGTCCCTGTAGGTACTGCCATGAGAATAAAAGTGGCTATTCTTGATGAATTGGACAGGCGGGGGGGTACAAATTCCTTTTGATGTGGCTTCTAATCCGGAGTTTCTGAAAGAAGGTGCTGCCGTAAATGATTTTATGAGTCCGGATAGGGTGGTGATTGGTGTAGAGACTGAAAGGGCTAAAGAGGTTATGAGTCGGCTCTATCGTCCTATGATGCTTAATAATTTCCGAGTTATTTTTACAGATATACCTAGTGCAGAAATGATAAAATACGCTGCCAACTCAATGCTTGCTACTCGCATTAGTTTTATGAATGACATTGCCAATCTATGTGAATTGGTGGGGGCGGATGTAAATATGGTGCGCAAAGGTATTGGAACTGATTCTCGTATAGGAAATAAATTTCTGTATCCTGGTTGTGGGTACGGAGGAAGTTGTTTCCCGAAAGATGTGAAAGCATTGATAAGAACAGCGGAGAATAATGGCTACAATATGCGTGTGTTGAAAGTTGTGGAGGAAGTAAATGAAAAACAGAAGGAATTGCTTTTTGATAAACTATATCGTTATTACCAAGGTTCATTGGTCGGTAAAAATATAGCTATTTGGGGGGTGGCATTTAAACCGGAAACTGATGATATGCGAGAAGCTACTGCATTGGTGATTATTGAAAAACTTCTTAGTGCAGGATGTAATATAAGGGTATATGACCCTGTGGCAATGGATGAATGTAGGCGAAGAGTGGGAGAGAGAGTCGTATATGCTTCTGATATGTATGACGTTTTGCTTAATGCTGATGCGTTACTACTACTTACAGAATGGAAGCAATTTCGAATACCGGCTTGGGGGGTAGTAAAGAAGTTAATGAATCAACCTGTATTGATAGACGGACGGAATATTTATGATGAGCAGGAATTGAAGAAGTCAGGTATAGATTATATATGTATAGGTAAAAAATGAGAGTATAATTCTAATAAATACTTATCAAATTTACAATTAATAATTATTATGGGGTATAGTGAGGAATTCATTCCAGACGGAATGAATGCTTTTGAGCGTAATGTAAAGCGAATTGGGGATTGTGTGGTTGCAATGGTTTTAATGATTGTTTTTTCTCCACTATTTTTAATCTGTTATTTAGCAGTGAAGCGGGAAGATGGTGGACCGGCTATATTTAAACAGGAGCGTATCGGGCGTTTTGGACGTCCATTCAATATCTATAAGTTTCGCAGTATGCGATTGGATGCGGAGTCTGCCGGCCCTCGGCTTTATACCGGTGGGAAAGATACCCGATTGACTAAAGTCGGAAAATTCTTGCGTGAACATCATTTGGATGAACTACCGCAGCTCTGGAATGTTTTCTGTGGTGATATGGCTTTTATCGGACCTCGTCCGGAGCGAAAGTTTTATATTGATCAAATAATAAAGTATGATCCGCGTTATCAATACTTGTATCAGATTCGGCCGGGAGTAACCTCTTATGCAACTTTGTATAATGGCTATACGGATACAATGGATAAGATGCTGCGTCGTTTGCGGTATGATTTATTTTATTTACAACATCGTTCCTGGTGGTTTGATTTTAAAATATTGGTGAAGACTTTTGTCAATATATGTTTTGGAAAGAAATTTTAGAATAGTAGAATATTTAGATAATAAGAAGTGGCATAAAATAGTTAGCGGTAAGCGTCCCCAAAAGATGTATTTCCTTTACTGCTTACCCCCTCTATCTTTGTTCTGTATCAAAGTTATGTACATCAATACAAATTTCGAGAAGTTGTGGTTCCTCTACACTACTGAGGGGCAACCCAAGGGAATTTCGATTAATACCTATTATGCTCAGCAGGACATTCCTTATAAGTCATTTTATGACTGGTTACGCAAACGTCAGAAGAAGGTAGTTCCGGTATGTGGAGGGCCTTCCCGTAGAAGAGGCTTCTACTCTGGTATCTTCAGAGGATGCCGGCTCATTTGCTTCTGCTGGCTCGAGAGTGGCTTATGTTGCCAAGGGTTCAATTATGGTTACTATTCAAACCTGTGATGGCCTTCATATTTGCAAATGCAATTTAGACTACCTTGGCTTGAAAGATTTGGTAGAGAAGTTGGAGGTTTTATGCTGACCATTTCAGGGCTGAAGAACTTTTATTATCTTACGGATTTTCATGATATGCTTTGCAAAGCTCCTCGTATTTCCGAGATCATCAGAACGCGCTATCATCGCGATCCTCTTAATGGAGATGTCTATATTTTCATGTATAAATTCCTGTACCAACAATTGTTGGATAAAGACCAGATGAATGAGCTGATTCTGTCCGAGCTCCGTGCTATCAAGAGTAGTCAGGGTGGGGCTCGTACAGAGAGCCTGCACGCTCATTCTGTGAGCCGTGCCCACGCAGACAAGCTTCTTGCTGAGATTTATAACTGTACATTTGAACCAGCTTTTACTATTGAGCAAATAGTCGAGCCGATGAAAAAGGCTACAGGGCTACAACGTACCATTGTCAAGGTATCTGGAAGTCTTTTAATGACAGTTGCAAGTATTGTTGTTCCATTAGGAGGAAAAACTTTAGGTATTTGTCCGGCTCGTGTAAAGAAATTTATGATCTCTACTAATATATGCGGAAAGAAATTGGCTGATTCGGGGTATAAGTTTCATTATACATTTGAAGAAGCAATTAAGGATTGGTATAGAGATAATAATCTGTATTTGAGGTGATTTTTCTGAAATAAATTGGGTATATAATAAATGTTGAAAATGTTGAGATGTAATAAACACATGAGTGTTTCGTATGTGAGATGAAAGAAATGTAGGTCCCTAGCTTCATGCTGTAAAGGCATGATTCTCCTACATTGTGGATTAGGAATAGTACGACGGTACATTTCTAATTTACGCCCTGACATCGGAGGTTAAAGCCGATGTGAATTTCCCACTATATCAACTGTCTGTGAAGATCGTTGATATTTAAAAATGAATCACAAATATAAATATAAAAGAATATGTAGGTCCCTAGATTCATGATGAACTCATGAAATCCCTACATGATGCAGGTTGGGAATAATACAGCGGTATATTTCTAACTTGACCCTCATATCGGTTTAAACGCTGATATGTATCTATATGTGAAATATACCAACTGTCTGTGAGGATCGTTGGTATATTGTATTTTAAGGGGTTGGTGTACAGAAGAAGTGAGCATTATCAATGCAAATCTGATATTTTTTTGTAGCTTTGTAACAAAACTAACAGATATGGAAGATTTGCAAAAATTGTACCCAATTGGGATACAAACATTCTCTGAAATACAAGAAGGGAATTATCTTTATATTGATAAAACGGAATATGTTTATCGGATGACACATTCCTCTTCTAAATATATGTTTTTGAGCCGTCCTCGACGTTTTGGGAAGTCATTGCTGACTTCCACGCTACATAGCTATTTTTCCGGGCGCAAGGAATTGTTTCATGGGTTAGCTATAGAGAAACTGGAGAAAGAGTGGATAGAGTATCCGGTGCTCCATTTTGATATGAGTACTGCCAAACATGTAGATAAGGAACAATTGCTTCAGGAATTGAATTTGAAATTATTCAATTATGAAGAAATCTATGGAAAAATGGAGGAAGAGGTCAATCCTAATCAACGCTTGATGGGATTGATAAAACGTGCTTATGAACAAACTGGTAGGAAAGTAGTCGTGCTTATTGATGAATATGATGCTCCTTTGCTAGATGTGGCGCATGAACATGAAAATTTGGGTATATTGCGCAATATCATGCGTAATTTTTATAGTCCGTTAAAGGCTTGCGACCCTTATCTGCGTTATGTATTCCTGACTGGTATAACGAAGTTTTCTCAACTTAGTATTTTTAGTGAGCTGAATAATATTAAAAATATTAGTATGGATGAGCCTTATGCTGCTATTTGTGGCATTACAGAAGATGAGATGCTTATCCAAATGAGAGAGGATATAGATAACTTGGCTATAAAAATGGAGATTTCATCTGAAGAAGTAGTGCAGAAATTGAAAGAAAACTACGATGGTTATCATTTCACTTATCCATCTCCTGATATATATAACCCATTCAGTTTGCTTAATGCCTTTGCGGATGGAAAGTTTAATTCTTATTGGTTTGGTAGCGGTACGCCTACATATTTGATACAAATGCTGAAAAAATTCAATGTAGAACCTTCTGAAATCGGGAATAATCATGCAGAGGTTTCTGCCTTCGATGCTCCTACTGAAACAATGACTGATATTATCCCGTTATTATATCAGAGTGGTTATATCACGATAAAGGATTATGATAAAACTCTGGATTTGTATACACTGGATATTCCCAACAAGGAAGTGCGGTTGGGTTTGATGAAGAGTCTTTTGCCCAATTATGTCGCCAGCAAAACGCGGGAAACTACCACGATGGTGGCTTATCTCTCCCGTGATATTCGGAATGGTGATATGGATGCGGCGTTGCGTCGTCTACAAACATTTTTGTCTACTATTCCTTACTGCGACAACACCCGATATGAGGGTCATTATCAACAGATGTTTTATATCATATTCAGTTTGTTGGGTAACTATGTTGATGTGGAAGTGCGTACTCCCCGCGGTCGTGTGGATATGGTATTGCGTACCAAAACTACCTTATATGTAATGGAATTGAAACTGGATAAGAATGCAAACGAAGCGATGGAACAAATTGACTTGAAGAATTATCCTGAACGCTTTGCTTTATGTGGATTGCCAATAGTGAAGGTTGCTGTTAGCTTTGACAGAGAACGTTGCACCATAGGAGAGTGGAAGATAGAATAGATGGTTAAAGAATATAAAAAAAGAGCAAACTTGCATGATTCCTAAATCTTTCCAGAATCTGTATCGTTATTTGCTGTATGAAACGAAAGTATAGTATTAACGCTAAAAGAATAACGATTATGAAGAAAATTCTATCTTTACTTGTGTTGGCTATTGTAGCCGTACAATTCTCATTCGCAAAAGATGTGATTACAAAAGACATGAATCAGTTACCGCTTCCGGCACGTAATTTTATCAATAGCAATTTTACGAAACCAGAGGTGGCTCATATCAAGATTGATAAGGATATGATGGAGTCTACCAAGTATGAAGTGGTATTGATGGATGGTACGGAAATTGATTTTGACAGTAAAGGCAACTGGGAAGAAGTAAGTGCAAAGAAAGGACAGGTTGTTCCTGTTAGTATTATTCCGGGATTTGCTGTCAATTATTTGAAGTCTCATAATTTTGTAAATGAGGGAGTGACCAAAGTGGAACGTGACCGTAAAGGATATGAAATAGAATTGTCTACCGGACTTTCTTTCAAATTTGATAAGAAGGGAAAGTTTATCAAGGCTGATGATTAATTGAAGATTTGTGATAATAGACCTAAACAAGAAGATAGCTATGTGGAGATTTAAGTTTGGCGCTTGGGCAGTGGTATTGATGATGACTGCTCTTTTGTTTGGCGCATGTGATAATGACGATGATGATACTTTTGTTCCGCCCAGTAATATTACAGAAGCCTTAAAACAGGTATATCCGGCTGCCCAGAATGTAGAATGGGAGATGAAAGGTGCCTATTATGTAGCTGACTGTTGGGTAAGCAATGACGAACTGGAAGTCTGGTTTGATGCTAATGCCAATTGGGTGATGACGGAAAATGAACTGAATAGCATAGATCAGCTCGTACCGGCTGTTTACACCGCTTTCATGGATTCTAAATATAATGTATGGGTAGTGACGGATGTGTATGTGTTGACTTTTCCACAAAATCCGATGGAATCTGTGATTCAGGTGAAGCAAGGTAGTCAACGCTATGCGCTTTATTTCTCACAGGAAGGCGGATTGCTACATGAAAAAGATATTAGCAATGGAGATGATACAAATTGGCCGCCGACTGAATAGTTTTTAATCATAAAAATCAAAACGGGCTATTTCTATGAAAGGAATAGCCCGTTGTTTTTTATAATTACATTTGTTTATAATCCTTAGCTAATCCTCCTTCACTTGTTTCTTTGTAAAGTGATGGAAGGTCGTGTCCGGTCTGTTTCATTACTTGCACTACTTTATCGAAAGAGACACGGTGCATACCATCGGTGAAAGCTGAATAAAGATTTGCATCCAGTGCACGTGCGGCAGCGTATGCATTTCGTTCGATACAGGGAATTTGTACCAATCCGCATACCGGGTCGCAAGTCATTCCCAGATGGTGTTCCAATCCCATTTCTGCTGCATACTCAATTTGTGCCGGGCTACCTCCAAATAATTGATTGGCAGCAGCCGAAGCCATTGCGCAGGCGACGCCTACTTCTCCCTGGCAACCTACTTCTGCTCCGGAAATAGATGCATTGAATTTGACAATGTTGCCAAACAATCCGGCAGTGGCTAATGCGCGTAGGATGCGCATATCACTGAAATCACGGCTTTTCTGGAGATGATATAGTACGGCAGGCATCACTCCGCAGGAACCACAGGTAGGAGCGGTCACTATTTTTCCACCGGAAGCATTTTCTTCACTTACTGCCAAAGCATAAGAAAAGACAAGCCCTCTGGATTGCAGGGATTGTTTGTATCCGGTAGCGCGTATATAATAGGTGGAGGCTTTTCGTCTAAGATTTAGTGGGCCGGGAAGTACTCCTTCCGCTTCCAGTCCACGGTGAATGGCATCTTTCATGGTGCCCCATACTTCAGCCAGGTAATCCCATATATCTTCTTCCTCACATTCCTTCACGTATTCCCAATAACTTTTTCCGGTATCCTCACACCATTGGAGTATTTCGGTCATGTTTTCCATGCCATATACATCGGGGCTTTCGATAGTTGGATTATCATTATTTTCTGCCAGTGCACCGCCACCAATACTGTAAACAGTCCAGTTCTCAAGCACTTTATTATTGTTATCCAAAGCCGCAAATGTCATTCCGTTCGGATGGAACGGTAGAAAGACTTTGGGTTGCCATACAATTTCTACTGGTGCAGTGGGCTGTAAGGTGTCTATAATGGCTACATCCGTCATGTGTCCTTTACCGGTAGCGGCTAAACTGCCGTAAAGGGTGACTTTAAAAGATGCAGCATCCTGATGACGTTCCAAAAACATTTCGGCAGCTTTGCGCGGTCCCATAGTGTGGCTACTGGAAGGTCCTGTGCCTATCCTGTATAGCTCTTTAATCGATTTCATGACTGATGATGTGTTTTTGTTAATACCATTTCTTTTTTCTGAAGTACAAATATACAATAATACCGATAATTGCCATTACAATCCAGGCAAATAAATACCCGTACTGCCATTCCAGTTCCGGCATCCATTTGTAATTCATTCCCCATACTCCAACCAGAAATGTTAAAGGAATAAAAATTGTGGATACGATGGTCAGCCTCTTCATGATATCGTTCATACGTAAATCATTGTTGGAGATATAAAGATCGACTAATGAAGAAAGGGTTTCCCGACAGATTTCGATGGTTTGTAATACAAATTGTAGGTGGTCGTTTACATCATTGAAAAAGGCGCGGTTCACTTTATGGATGAGCAGGTTTTCTGCCCTCAGTAGCTTTATATATTGTTCTTTCAAGGGGAGGATTGCTTTTTTCATTAGCATATATTGGCGTCGTAATGCCTGAATCTGGATACCGATGTCATCTCCGTTGGTGATAGTAAGCAGTTCCTCTTCCAAATCTTCGAGTGCGTCATCGATGGAAGAGATGGTTGAAATATAGTTTCCCATCACGTTGTTGAGCAGTACGCTAAGCAGATAATCTGTTTGACGACTGCGTATCTTCAGGACATCATTACGCAAGGCTGAACTGATATCATCGAAGAAATCAGTTTCTTTTTCGAGGAAAGTCAGTACATAATTATTTCCTATGATAAGGCAGACTTGCTGTTGGAGCAGTTCGTCCAGTTCATTTTCTTCTTTATGTTCGTTCGGATAGAATATTTTTAAGATCAGAACAATGTATTTATCATGCTCTTCTATCTTGGTCGGATGATCCGCATTTAATATATCCTGTAAGACAAGGAAGTCTATTTCGAAATGACTGCAGATTTCCCGGATAGTTTCTGTATTTTTCATTCCGTGTATCTGTAGCCAATTGATTTGATCATTGTTTAGCGTACCTTTGATGGCCTGAAAAGTATCACTAGAGCTTTCCTGTATCTCGGTAGCATTGTAAGTACAAAGATGTAAATGGGTAGGAGTAAGACTTTCTCCTGTGTAAATAAGCTTTTCGCTTAACAGATTATTCTTCATGCTTTATTCTCGTTTTAGAAAACCACTGTAACAAAGGTAGTGGTTTTCTAAATGAGAACAAGTTCTTTGAACGTTTTGTTTACGTGTTAGTCAAAATCGACTACTGTGATTCCGGCACCACCAAACTGCACATGTTCGTCGGCATAGTGGCTAACTCCCGGTACGGTGGCCAGATATTGGCGGATAAGTGTACGAAGTATTCCCGTTCCTGTGCCGTGAAGGATACGTACACGATCCATGCCGACTAATATGGCGTCATCAATAAAATAGGTGACTGCCTGTAAGGCTTCGTCTCCACGCATTCCGCGTACATCAATATCCTGTTTGAAGCTAAGCTTTTTTTCATACATCTGATCGTGTGTCTGGCTGCTGACAAAGGTGCTTTTAGCAATCCCTTCCGTCTTGGGCATATGATTGACACGTTCCAAACGGTCTGTTTTTACGGTCGTTTTTATGCTTCCAAAGGCAACAGTCGCATTTTTACCACTGATTTCCATCACTTGGCCGACGCTTGTCTGTCCTTTGATTTTTACATTCTCTCCTACCGCAATCGGCACTATTTTAGGGGCACTTGATGGAGAAGAGACTACAGCTTTCGGTTCGCTCTTCTTGTTTTTCTTCCGCTCTTGCTTCTCCTTTAGTTTCTCCATTTTTTTTGCAATCTTCTCTTCATGCTCTTTAGATGCCAGTGCATCCAGAGAAGTACGGAAGTCTGTCAGTTCCTGACGTGCCTGGCGTGTCTTTTCCTTTTCGGCTTGTGCTTCCTTTATCGTACGAATCGTATTTTCAATGCGGGCATTGGATTCCTGAAGCATGCGTTCCGCTTCTTCTTTTGCTTGCCGGATAATCTCTTTCCGGGATTTTTGCAATTCTTCCATCTCTGTCTGGTAACGGGCAATGGTTTCTTCCATGTGCTTTTCCCGTTGACGGATGGTTTGACGTTTTCCTTCCCAGTAACGCTTGTCGCGCACAATGTCCTGAAGGTATTTGTCTGCATTGATATATTCGCTTCCTACGATTTCCGAAGCATCTGCGATGACATCTTCCGGTAGTCCGATTTTTCGTGCAATCTCTACGGCAAACGAACTTCCCGGATTTCCGATTTGTAATTGGAAAAGTGCTTGCATGAGATGACGGTCGTAAAGCATGGCTCCGTTTACTACTCCTTCATGATCTTCGGCAAAATGTTTCAGATTCTGGTAGTGGGTAGTGATGACTCCGAATGTTCCTTTCTGGTTGAAACGTTTCAGTACAGCTTCGGCAATAGCACCTCCGATTTGCGGCTCCGTACCTCCACCGAACTCGTCAATCAGGATGAGGCTTCGTTCGTTACAGCTCTTCATCATGATTTTCATATTGGTCAAGTGAGAAGAGTAGGTACTCAAATCATCTTCAATAGATTGTTCGTCACCAATATCGATAAAGATGCTGCTGAATATGCCGGCATGACTACGTTCGTGCAAGGGAATCAGCATACCGCATTGCAGCATATATTGCAGCAAACCGACTGTTTTCAAACAGACGGACTTACCTCCGGCGTTCGGTCCGGATATGATAAGGATACGTTGTTTCTGATTAAGTTCTATATCCAGTGGTACGACTTTCTTTCCATGTTTAGCTAGTGAAAGTTGTAATAAAGGATGCACGGCCATCGTCCAATCCAGTAGTTGCTCATTCTCGACGGCGGGTTTCAGACTATTGGTCTGTATGGCGAAGTAACTTTTCGCACGAATAAAATCTATCTCTGCCAGAAATTCGTATGATTGAAGAATTTCCGGGATAGATGGACGGAGAATGTTTGAGAACTCGGTAAGGATGCGAATGATCTCACGTCGTTCATCGCCTTCGAGTTCGCGGATGCGGTTGTTGGCTTCTACCACTTCCGCCGGTTCTATAAACACTGTTTTTCCGCTGGCGGATTCATCGTGTACGATACCTTTGATTTTTCGCTTGAGTCCGGGGGCAACCGGGATCACCAGACGTCCGTCACGCATGGTGGGAGCTACATCTTTGTCCACGTAACCTTCGGACTGTGCGCTACGCAGGATGCTGTTTAACGAGCGGGAAATATTTCCCATCGTACTGGCAAGTTCGCGACGTATGCGGGCTAATTCGGTAGAGGCATTGTCCTTGATTTTCCCATATTTGTTAAGGATGCCGTCTATTTTTCCTATCAGTTGCGGGAACACGGCAATATCTCCTGCCAGTCGTTTCAGGCTGGGGTAGGGGGTGTTGTTCTCTTCTTCATCTTCATTCCGATGCAGAAAGCGTACGATGTCACGGATGGTTTCTAATGAACGGCGTAGGTCAAATAGTTCTTGTTCGTCCAAATACATTCCTTCTATCCGCACGCGTTTTAACGAAGGACGGACATCAAAGAAAAATTGATCGGGAAATCCGTCCTCTTCCTGGATGATGCGGACAAACTCTGTTACTTGGTTTAATTTCTCTTCAACCTCTTCATGTTGCTCGGAAAAGTTCATGTCTGTAACTCTTTCTTCGCCTAAAGTACTGAGGCACTTATCTTTTAGTAACTGTCTTATCTGGTCGAATCCTATCTTTTGCTCAAAGTTTTGAGGGTATATCATATTTCTGTTCTTACTAATGAACTGCAAAAATACGATTTATTCGCGAAAAAAATATCAGAATGTTTGCAGATTTAAAAATGATTCGTACCTTTGCACCGCTTTCAACGGAAAGCACTTCTGATAAAGGAGTTTTGGAGAGGTGGCAGAGTGGTCGATTGCGGCGGTCTTGAAAACCGTTGTACCGCGAGGTACCCGGGGTTCGAATCCCTGTCTCTCCGCTGGAAAGAATTGCAAAACAAAGAAAATCCCTGTAAATTAATACTTTACGGGGATTTTTTGTTTTTGGTACATAGCAAAAATAAGCATATCAAAGCATTCTTTCGGTGTACTATTCGGTGTACCTGATTGCCTTCAGTGCCAGGTACACCTGTTAAGTAAATAATTCATTGTTTATCAGTGTTTTGCATCTTGACTTGTTGCTCTTGGAAATTTAGTTTTGTGATTAAAAAACAAGTAAGATGGAAAGAACAACATTTTGTCTATTGTTCTACATTCGTAGGACGAAATTGAATCGGAACGGTGAGGCTCCGATAATGATGAGAATTACAGTGAATGGAGTCCGGGTTGATGCTTCAGTGAAGAAAACAATTCTTCCGGAGTTCTGGAGTGCGGCAAAAGGAAAGGCTTTGGAAAAGAAACGGGAGTACAAGGAACTGAATTTGTATCTTGACTCAATCCGCTTACGGATAATGAAGATTCAGCGTGAATTGGAGATAGAGGGTGTATCCGTTTCTGCCAATAGTGTCCTGGAGCGTTTCTTGGGTAAGGATGCTCCTGTGCAGCGTACTTTGTTTGAGGTTTTTCGGGAACATAATGATAAATGTGCTCAATTGTCCGGTACGGACATGGCACCTGCGACCGTACAGCGTTATGAGACATCCTTGAAGCATACACGGGATTTTGTCTGGGAGACATATCATAAGAAAGATGTTCTTTTGGATGAAGTTTCCCGCCAGTTTATTGAGGATTATGAGTTCTGGCTTAAGACAGCGAAAAAGTGTTGCCATAATACAGCCACCAAGTATCTGAAGAACTTTAAGAAGATTATCCGTATTGCTTTGGCTAAGGGATGGCTGAAAAATGATCCGTTTTTGGAAATCAGGTTCTCGTTGGATAAGGTGGAGCCGGACTTCTTGGAAGATTCGGAAATCCGAAAACTGATTTCAAAGGAGATTGATATTCCACGGTTAAGTCAGGTGCGAGATATTTTTGTGTTCTGTTGTTTTACTGGTCTGGCTTTTTCGGATATTCATGGTTTGAGAAAGGAGCATATCGTGGAGGATTCGAATGGGGTCAAATGGATACGTAAGGGAAGACAGAAGACCAAAATCATGTGTAATATTCCATTAATGGAAATACCATTGAAGATTTTGGAAAAGTATTCCACCAATGAATATTGTAAGAAACATGGTGTGCTTTTTCCGGTGCTTTGTAATCAAAAAATGAATGCATACCTCAAGGAACTGGCTGATATTTGTGGTATTAAAAAAAGATTGACCACCCATGTTGGGCGTCATACTTTTGCCACATTTGCTCTGGCCAATGGTGTCTCGATAGAGAGCGTTGCTAAGATGTTAGGGCATACCAATGTCCAGATGACCCGTCATTATGCACGTGTGCTGGACCGTACAGTGATACGTGAGATGTCACAGATAGAAGTTGATTTTTCTTTTTCTATATAAATGTAGACATATTATTAGAAGAATGGAAAAATTCTATACTATATGCATGAAATTGGACAGATAATAAATTCTATGTTTGAAAAAGATGAAGAAGGTTATTTTTGATGTAATATTGTATATTTATAAAATAAATGTTATATTTGCTTTATTGTAAAATAATATATAAATATGGAACTAAAAATAGAGGATTTAATAGGAAGAGGATATTTTCCTAAAGAGTTGCCACCACCATTTAATACTATTGATTTAGCAAATAATTATTCTATGATTAAAAATAAGTGGCAAAATCCAGAAAATTCACTGGTAAGAAATTCAGGAGAAGATATATCTAGTTTTAGTGAAAGGAAAAGTACATATAATAAAAAAACTAGGCTTGCAAATAAAAGATCAAAATGTGGGATATATTCTATTACAAAGAGTTTATTGTGTAGGAGATATTTATCGATCCCCAATCCAATACATTATATAAAACTTTCAAAATGTATAGTTGAAAATTGGGATAAATTAGAACCTCAATTAGCTAATGATAGTCTTTCAATGAGTAGCCCTATATTTCAAAAATCACTAATTGATAGATGTTTTAGAACTAGAAGCGAACGTTTTGTTGACTTTGTGACAAAGACATTGGATCTTTCTTTTAAACATACTTTCGAGTTGAGATTGGATATATCAATGTTTTATCACCGTATTTATACTCATTCAATACCATGGGCTTTGTTGGGTAAAGATAGGGCAAAACAGGTTTATAATAATATTGATAAGTTTAAGACATCCTCTGATTCGAGAGATTTGTATGATTATAAAATGTTTGTTATTGGAGATGAAATTGATGTGGCCTCTAGAGCAACTCAAGAAGACCAAACAATTGGTATCCCTGTTGGTCCAGATACATCGCTTATTATTGCTGAATTAATACTTGCTCAAGTTGATAAATTTGTAGAGCGGGAAAGAGACATTTCTGCATGTCGGTATTTTGATGATTATTATATTTATACTAATTCAAAAGAAAGAGCTGATGAAGTATTAAAGAAAGTAGAACAGATTTTATACGAATATAATCTTGAAATTAATGAGTCGAAAGTGTCAATAAAAGAATATCCATTTCATTTTGTTGAAGATTTCTCGATTGAACTACGAAATTTCAACTTAAATAATAATTTTGAATATAGCATAAAACAATATTTTAGCATTGTTTGGAAATTTGCTTCTCATTCACCTCATAAAAAAAATCAAATATTTAATTATTCATTTGCTATTTTTGATTCTGATATTTTTGATCGTAAGTATTTTAATATATCTGAGAATTGGGAAATTTTTGAAGATTTAATGTTGAAAAGTTTGCTTACATGTCCTTCAATTATAGAAATTGTGTATAGAATCATATTGAGAAGATTTGAATTTAGTGGTTCTCTAACAAAACGAACTAGTGAAAAGTTACACATTATTATTTCTTCTATTATAGACTCCCACGCTGAAACGAATGAAAGCTTTGAGGTTTCTTGGTGCTTGTGGATGTGTAAAATTTTTAAATTTGATATAACCAAAGAACAAGCTTCGAAGATTTTATTAATGCGAGATTCTATAAGTCGACTTATTTTATTGGATATTATTAATTCTGGTACATCCTCGTTGAAACAAGAATTAATTGTTGAATTACGAACGTTATGTAAAAAATTAGTTCAAGAAGGACTGCTAGGTTCAAATTGGTTATTGTTATATGAGGGAGTCCTAAAAGGGTGGTTAAATATTAATTCGACAAGAATAAAAAGAAATCACTATTTTAAGATATTGTATGAAACGAATATAAGTTTTTATGATTCAGATGCATCTCTTAGAACCCAAACTGTTGAATATGTATTTGATAGGAGAAAGATGAATATTAAACTTCGAAGAGAGGCAAAAGAACAAGCTGAGGAATTATTTTATAAGATAATTAAAGAACAAGCAGAAAAACAATATGAGGAAGACTCTGATGATTTATGGTTCTCTTTTTTTCGGAAAAGATGAAGAAGAAATAAAAAATGATAAACAGAAAAGAATATTAGAAATAGAAGAGGAGTTAAGAAAAGACCCTGAATATATTGATTTAAAAGAGAATCTTTTTAATAGTATACTAGATAAAAAAGCCTCTGATAAGCCTATTGATGAGACAGAACTATTTGAAACTTATTTATCTCAATTAAATCATTACTCAACATATAAATAAATTTATATCTTCACATTGGGAAAATAAGAATATCCTTTTCAAAGTAAAAAGTACAATGGGTAAGTGAATCACGCAAGCCATTGTACTTTTTTTGTGACTATATATTTAAAGACCCTAAACTTTCTTTGGAGATGCTTGTCATGATAAATGATATCAGTATTATGGGTCTAGGATTCCAAATTCCTTGGCTAAATCCAAGCGCATTTTACCAAGGCATTTGTTTCTTGCCTCTTCTTCATTATAAGGTATATCCGTAGTTTTTGCTATGTATGCTAGCACTTCTTCTCTATTTGAGAAAATTGTTCCGCTATAGGTTCCATTATTCAAAAGAGATTGTTTTGCGGTTTCGTTATATTCGTTTTTTATTTCGTCCAAACGTATGACCCTGTTTTTGAAATTTTTGTATATAGGTTCTAAATTAAGATCCTTTTTAGCTTTTTCGATTCGTTTGCGATGGGAAATAGCCTTTATCTGGATATCAAAGGATTTGAGATTGTTAGAAATAATGGGAGCAGAAATGGTAAACTTTGCCCATTGATTGAAATCATGTATATAAGGGTGGATATGTGTTGACGGTCTGAAAAATTTTTCTCCTTTTTCTCCGGAATTACAATTATTGCATGCGGGTATTAAATTATAAAACGATAGAGATAGATAAGGAGCCATTGCTTTCGGTATAAAATGATCAATGTGGAACCGTAGTTTCGGTTTTGGAGTATCTATAAATTCGAGGTATGATGTGCCACAATATGGACAAACCAATATATTCAGTTCTTTAAATAGCCAATAGAATGTGTATTCGGATTTCCTCTGTCCTTTATAATTGAATAGGGATAATATTTCATTCCCAAAATCAGTTGATTTTATTTTTCCATTTTTTATTTCCCACAAAGGAAGGATCTCTTTGCGATTGACAAGGCTTTCTACTCTGTTGTACCATGCCTCTAAAACAGCTGGTTTGCCAATTATTATTTTTTTTAAGTTGGCACAGTGGTTTTGAGTCAATAACTGATAGAATCTTTTCTTTTCAATAACAGTCTCAGCCTTTTCTTGTTCCTTTATTCTATTTTCTAATGTATGAGTTTTTCTTTTGGGAGCGCAAGGATTCAGCTTCTTATAATATTTTTTAGCCAAACGATCTAATGAATACTTGTTTTTTGTCTGTTTTATCCGAAACATGGCTTTACCTCCTTATTTGTCATTTAACATATCTAGAAGTTTTGCTCTAAGAACCGGTTCTCCTATAAGCTTGATAATAGTCTCCAATCTTTCCTTGTCGATTTCCTCACTTCTTAATAAGGGGGCTATTTCTTTAGTGATAAGTTGTTGTGCAAATTCGCCCATTACGTGGTTTTGCAAGAAGAACTGGTTAGTAAACATGCTGTGTATGTTACAGGCGAAAGTGTTGTTCTCCTCATCAAAGAAGTAGGGGAGACCCTCTTGAAGAAATAAGATATTGCTTTGTGGAATATCAGACAGGATAAAAGGCGAGTGTGTTACGAAACAAATATTGATACTTTCAATATGTTGTAGATTAATGCTGTTGATGCAGTTCAACAAATAGTTGACGTATCTGCGTTGGAATTCCGGATGAAAATATAATTCTACTTCTTCTAAAATTAAATTTAGATGCTTGTATTTGACTATACCGGTATTGGGATTCTCAAATACTGAGTTGATATTACGAATATGATATAGGATTGAACTGACATTATAGATTAGTTGTTTTTCGCCAGAACTGAGTTTCTCGAATTTTTCTATCTCGTTTGAGTTTACAATCTGAAGCCCTATTTCTACATTGAAAATGGGAGATGGCAGAAAGTCCATATAGTCCCATATTGGAAAATCCTTATATTGGGGAAGCAAATTGGTTTCTCTGAAGTGCCAGAATTCTTTTTTGAATTCTTCTATCATTTTATTCAAGTCATCGAGTATTTCAGTATCGCCATCAGCCAGGATGAATTTTCTAATTTCAGAATTCCAGGCATTATAGTAATATTTCAAGAAAATGATTGTTTGTCGCAACTTCAGTGTGATATGGCTGTGGTCTTTGGCCATATTTTGAATAAAGGGTTTTAAATCATTCCAAAATTCTTGACCATAATTGCCTATGGAGTCTGGCATCAAGCACAATGTGTCTTTGTACCTTTTATACTTCTTGGATATTGATATTGTTTTATATACCAGATATTGCTCTGCTTTCTGGTATATATTCAACTTTTCCGAGGGAAGTTCTGGTTTAGTTACTTTTATTTGGAAGATGGCATACCAATTTTTTATAATTTCATCGTATAATTCATTGAAAGTAATGGTATTGTTGAACTGGCTGTGCGGCATTTTCTTCGATTGCGTCTTTTCCCATTTATACCATTCTTCCTTTATATTTTCGAACTTTTTATTAACTGCCAAAGTGTAAGTCAACCGATGTGCTATTTGGGTATCAGTAACTTGGCGGAAATTGAATTTTTTGTCTTTAACCGGTTGCAAATAAAGTGAGATAAGCCTGTTCTTGGTAAGATAGTTTTCGGTATTAATGTTTATAATGCCTCTGTCCCGGAATGGATGAAGCACAATGGGACATGTGTAGCCATCGTTTTTATGAAAGAGAGAATGCATCCAACAACTGCTATAGTCGTCTTGGTCTTCCCATTCTTGTTGGAAATCCATTACATTATTTGCATATATGGAATAATTGACAACAATTGAATAGAATAGTTCAGAGAGGTGTTCTTTTTTGAGCTGGCTAGTGATGTCTGTGACGGTACCGTTGTGAATAACGGAATTGCCATAATCGGTATATAGCTTTATTTGTTCGTTTTTGACTTCCAATTTAAAGAACTGCCTCCTGGTTATCCGTTTCTTTGCTATCTGGTATGTTTCGAGCGAAAAATAGAGTTCTGCATGTACCCCTTGCGCTTGGATAAAATCTTCGTTTTCTCCAGACAGAATGTGGCAGGCCAGATTATTAATGATTCTGATGAAAAGTTCGATTAGAGAACTTTTTCCATCTCCGTTTTTTCCAACCAAGGCTGAAACACTAATTATGGGACGGTGATTCAGATTTGATATAGAAAAGAAGTCCGCAGGGAGTTCTTCTGCACTTTCATCAAAATAACACATTCTTTCCTTCTCCTCTTTAGCTGGATCTTGCTCCGTCTCTTTGATTTTATAGTTGTTGTAAAAGAAGTAAGTTTTTCCTTTATGTAGTCTTTTGAGTATATATTGCTCGCAATCCTCTAAAGGGCGTATGGCTATTACTTTGAGGAGTTCTTTTTTATACTGTTTTTCCATTTTTTATATAGATATATTTGAGTTGATTTTTTCGATATTGTCCGAGTAAGCCCGCTTATGGGTAGTACGGTACATTGGATTGGGTGATTTTTACTTTGTCGGTATCTATATTTTTTGATTTCAGGAACATCTTTAACGATGCTTCGCTGCGGTTCAAATCATATCCCGGCCCTAATGTTATGCTTTTGATAGCATTTGTGGTTAGGGATATTTCTTTATACGGAATGATAATTCCGTTCTTGTTTCTAAACCGAATAGGTCTGTAATACTTTTCGTCAATATCATCTGGCTTTATATCCCAATCATATAAAGCAACTCTCCACTCTTTTTCATACGCAAAATGGTGGGATTTGATATAGATACATAGCAGGTTGACTATATTGGCATATTCATTTGCCAGTTCCATCCCTTCTTGGACTTCCAGAGTTTTCCATAGCTCATAAATGCTTTTTATTGTATGCTCGATATTTTTGTCCCCTTCGTAGGATACTTCTCTAAATTTTTCTTTTCCTACGATTTCTGTCTTGTCATATTCATGATATACAGTATCAAAATCCAACCCTATTGCTATTCCGTTACAGTCATTACCATACATGCGCCACATGGGTAAAGAGTCAGCTTCTTCTGATAAAGATATGACATAGAATCCGGCATTGCCCGATTTGTAATACTTCTCTAATTTATTGCCTAACTCGGTGATATAGCCTGAAATTTTTTTTGCTTCTTCTGTGTTGAATTCCTTTTCGATTTTGGGGATAATTGAATTTAATACTTCTATTCCTTTTTTTAATTCTTCACCATCATTCAGATAGTCATATCGAGTTGCCCAGAAATGTAGTTGGCTATCTGTTTTCACCATATTCAAGAGGGCATCAATTGTGGTGTAATGATATAATGTATCCATATTCTTAGATTTTAGCTTTATGCAAACTTTTTATATATCAGAAATCCTATACCGATTTACTGATAGGTTAATCAATCGGTTAATGTTTAATTCAAACTTTTTTTGCTATGTGTGCAAACTAAATCTGCCATTTGTAAAAAGGTAAGACGTGGATAATTCTTTGGTTCTACTCAGGTAGTCATTGCACGCAAACAAGATAGAGCAAATATAATGAAAAAGATGGGAAAATAATAATTTTAGAAGACTGATATGTATTTGTTTCACCGTATGAAACAATATATTTTGATATAACTCTCTGAAGATAAAGTAAATATAGAGAGTTTAAAAGATGCAGGTAACGATTTGGAGACGGAAGTCTTGCTTCGGGTTACACTGCTTTGCATAGTTTCAAATAACTCATATACAAATGTAGGCAATATTTAGAATATAGCAAAATATACTGCCATTTATTTTTTATATAAATCTGATTATTAACATATTAATAATTGAAGGCATAACTTATTGATGCCTACTTGTTATAGAATAGCCGGGGACAGTGCCTCCCGGCTATTTTTTTGTCTCAAATTGGCGTTTTCTGTCTTTTTTTGGCGGTTGCTCAACGGTTGAGTAACCAATGGCCTTATAATATCTCCGTAATATTGTACCATAAACAATAAAAATAAGGTCATTATGAATAACAGAAGAACTGCACCGGGTGGACAGACAATCCACATGCTTAGTGCCATACTTGCTAAAGTTACCAACATTGAAAAGTTATTGGCTCCTGCCGTATATAATTTGCCGGACAGCGAGATACTGGATTCAAAAGGTGTGCGCCTGCTCACCAAAATGTCGGACAGGACACTTTTAAGACGACGTAATGACGGGACACTTCCCTTTCACAGAGACAAGGGGAAGATATATTACCGCCGCTCGGACGTGCTGCGTGCCATGTTGCTGGAAAAAGAAGAACACTCTAAAAAATAAATGTTATGAAGAAGATGATTAAAATTGAAAGCGGTTCATTCGCTGCACTCGTGAGAAGTTATAAGAAGTCGTTGAACATGCTGGCCGTCCTGCAACATATCTGTCAGGAAAATGACGTGGCGCTTTCCATGCTGCCCGATGAAGTCTGCGAACTGATAAATCTTGATCCGGCAGAGATTGAGAAACGGCGTTTGAGCGGACGGCTGCGTTTTGCGGAAGAAGAGAACGGGACAAAGCATTATTCGATTGTGGATATTATCAACCTGAAAGACTCGATTGACTGGAAAGTAATCAACAAACAGGTGGAAAGCCTTTCCTTTGAGGAAGAGGAATGATGTAATTTACGGCTGACAGACAAGGGCACGGTCGGCAAGGTCGGATTTATCCGGGTGCCGGCCGTGCCTTTGTCCTTTCCTGAAAAGCGGCTCTTTGCTGTAACCTGCGGAAGTGGAGCCTGCGTAGCTTCCGGGGGTTACAGCAATGTGCCGCAGGAAACATTAGGATATTTTTTTCAGTTCCCTTGCCGGGTTTGCGATTTCCATAGACGGTACATGTTTAGCCTGCCGTGGTAAATCCGGAGTCACGTCACTGCCACTGACAAGCCTCTGTTCTTCCGCTCCCGTTTCTTTACCTTCTACATTTCCATGCCGTCCTACCGGTTTAAGGGTAAGCTGTATCTTCCGGTTCAATGTGGCAAGCTCTTCACCCAACTTTTTGATTTCTCCCTCTTTGGGCCATGTGGCTGCCACTATTTCCTGCAAGACCGGAATATCTTTTGACAACTCCGCATTTTCCTTTTCCCGTTTCTCAATCATGCCGGGAATACGTTCCAGCGCATTGATGAAATACATTACGGCCAGTTTCGGGTCTTTGGCAATGTAACCGTTATGATAGGTATATTTGATACCGTCCAGTCCCTCGACCATGAATTTGTTATGCAAGGCTTGCGTGTCTCCGTCACAGCTCCTTTCGGTACGGACAAGGATACGAAAATCGAACAGAGTTCCGATTTTCATGTAATCGTCTTCCGTCCGGGCCTTCTGATTGATTGCGGCAAGCCGGTTGCCGAGTATCTCGATATTGTCCGAGTCCACACCGTCCAGTTTCAGGGGATTGGGACGAAGCCCGGTTTCCGTATCTACCGGAGCCACTTTATTGAGGTATTCCCAATCTCTGGTAAAGCGTCCGATAAAAATGTTGTTCTTCTCTATTCCGGCGGTCTTTTCATTCAGCTTTCCTTTCGCGTTTCCTTTATTACGGTGATACGCCTGCCTTTCACTTTCAAGGACTGCCAGTTTCTTGTCCAGTTTTGCCTTTTCCAACAAATCGTCGTTGCCTGAAAGAATAGCCACATATTCACTGAAATTGCCTCCGCCGTTTTCGTCTATCGCCCCTTCGTCAATGGTACGGGCGGCCAGATTGCGGCTTTTAAGCTGGTTGATGAACACCTGCTTGTTTTGCAGCAGATTGAACTTGTAACTGTCCAGAGACTTTTCCACCGCATAGATGTAACAGTCCACCTTGTTATCGGCATATTGCTTGGCGATGATATTGCCCTTTCTTACCGCCCGTCCGTTACGCTGCTCCAGGTCGGACGGCCTTCAGGGTATGTCCAGATGATGGATGGCCACGGCACGCTCCTGCGCATTGACTCCCGTTCCCAGTTTCTGTGTGGACCCGAAAAGGAAACGGATGCGCCCGGAGTTCATATCGCTGAACAGTTCCTTGCGTGCGTTGTCGCTGTTTGCTTCCTGAATGAACTTTATCTGCTTTTCCGGAATATTATGGTCTTCCACGAGTTTGCGCCTTATCTCACTGTAGATGTTCCACTGGTCGGGTTTATAGGTACTCAAGTCTGAAAAAATGAACTGTGTGCCTTTTTGGTCGAGATATTTATAGTAATATTCCGCAATCTTGGCCGCGCAATGGGACGCCTTGTTTCCCGGATTGTCGCCGTATTCAGGGTCTATCAGCCGCATGTCAAGCGACATCTTGTTCGAGTAGTTGGTGGCGATCAGCATCTGTGCCTTTTCTTCCGCCTTGGACAAAGGTTCCCTGTCTATGTAGGCTGCATCCCCGGTTTCAGCGAACTTTATCAGTTTCTGAATGAAAATTTCCTGCTGGGGAGTGGGCGGTATGTGATAGAGTTGCTCGTTGAGTTCCGGCCTGTCAACCCCTACGTCTTCGGCCGTTTTGTAATCGGTTATCTCCGCATAGAAATTGGCGAGTTCCGGCACTTTGATAAAATAGCGGAAACGCTCTTTCTGCACGACCTGGTTGGTCACGGAAAATTCAAAGTCCGTGCTTTTCTTCGCATAGACGGCCGCCCAACCGTCAAAACAGGTGATCCCCTGCCGCTCCATTTCCTTCGGACGGAGATATTTGAAAAGAAGATAGAGTTCCGTCAGGCTGTTGGAAATGGTCGTACCGGACAGGAAAGTGGCCCCCAAATCCCTGCCTGTGCGCTCCTGTATGGTACGGATGGCGAAAAGCATGTTCATGGCCTTCGTGCTTCCTTCGGGGTTGCCCAGACCGGAAACTCTTGCATGGCGTGTATTGAACATCAAGTTTTTGAAATTGTGCGATTCGTCAACGAAGAGGTGGTCAATGCCCATTTGCCTGAAATCGGTCACGTCATCCGTCCGGTCTTTTATATCCTGTTCCAGCTTTTCAAGTTTGGCCTCAAGGTTTTCCTTTCTTTTTTCCAGCCCCTTCTTTATCCAGCCGCTCACTTCATTGCCCTGCTGCTCGAATACTGCGAGATTCTCTTCGATGCTGTCTATTTCCTGCGTATATATTTCCTGCTGTATTTCGGGAGACTGGGGTATTTTCCCGAACTGGTCGTGTGTCAGGATGATACAGTCCCAGTTATTATTTTTGATGTCATGGAATATTCCGACACGCTTCTCCGGGGTAAAGTCCTCCTTGCCCGGATACAGTACCTTGGCATTCGGATAGGCCCTCTTGAACGTGTCGGCTATGTCATGCACATTGCTTTTGAGTCCGATAATCATCGGCTTGTTCGCCAGTCCGAGACGTTTCATCTCAAAGGCGGCCACGCACATGATAAGGGTTTTGCCCGTACCTACCTGATGGTCAATTATACCGCCGCCGTTCATCTTCAGCATCCATACGGCATTTTTCTGGCTGTCGTACAAGGACGGTATGCCCAGCCCTTTCAGGTCAAGGAACGGGAAACTTTGCAGGGAACCGTCATAATCCGGGCGTACATAGCAGTTGAACTTGCGGTTGTACATGTCCGCAAGGTGCTGTTTAAATTCGGGGAGCTGTTCATTCAGCCAGCCTGTGAAAGCAGACCTTATTTCATTGATTTTGGCGTCGGCAAGCTGGATGGCCTCGGCATCCCGTACCTTTATATCATTGCCTTCTTCATCCTGCACGGTTTTTGTTATGTCGGGCACCGTGTTGTGCAGCGCATGTTTCAGCAGGTCGTTTCCGTAATAACCTCTTTTTTCCCCTTTCACATAATATCTGTCGGTGATGTTCGCGTTCGTTTCTTCAAAACTCACACTGAACTCGTCGATGGATTCCGTATAGTGGATATGGGCTTTTGCCTCAAAAAGATAACCGGCAAACTCTTCATATACGGACACGGGTATCCACCTTTCTCCCAGATTAAAATCAAGCAGTTCGAAACTGATCGGCTCCGGTATGGCTTTCTGCAAGGCTTCCAATGATTTCTTGCTTGCGTCGTCATCGGGATAATCTTTCAGGTAGTTCTCTATCCATTCGACTTTGGCCACTACATTGCCCGCTATGAAACGGTCCTTGATTTCATAGTTCTTCATCATAGGATTGTAGAAGATACGGTTTTCCAGTTGTGTGAGCAGTTCCTGCCTGCCTGTTTCACTGAGATTTTCCATATATTCCAGATTGACTTCTCCGAACTTGTTCAGGGATGCCGCAAGCGCTTCCTGCGGTGTATCCACATGTGTCACTTCATTGGCGTTGAACGATACGGGAACAGAAAAGATATCCGCCTTCTGTATCTTGCCGTTAACGGAACGTTCCAATGACAGTATTTCCCGTCCTCCGGCATCCATCAACAGGAACTTGGCATTGTCCTTTCCGTTCAATTCCCTGAACATGCGGTAAAAACTGTCATACCGCTTGACCAGTTCTTCCCGTAGTTCCGGCTGTTCCGTTTCCGTTTCGGCTTCCTTATTGTAGAGATTGTGGTAGGCTTCACGGAGCGGGATATAGTAGGCGGCCCGGTATTGTTGGGTGACTGTCAGTTTAAGCGGATGGAATTGTGCTTCGGGAGTACCCACCCCCTTAAATATCCGTATTGCTCACCCGATTTCACGATGGAGCCGTTCTTGTATTCGGGACGTATCTCTCCGGTAAACAGTCGTGGTTCCATTTCTTTCTTCCGCTCTTCCTCGAATTTTTGTCTGCGCTCCTGCCATTTTGCTTCTGCTGCCGCCCGTTCCCCAGTCAGGTCTTCCTGCGTGGCGGCTTCATCGTACATGTTCTCTTGGGAGAAAAGATTGAACATTTCCGGTTCATTCCCTTTCTTTTTGCGGGATACCGACGGTGCCCGGCTTGGTGAAGGTCTGCTTTCTACGATTTGCACCTCCGCTTGCTCTTCATCCGCATAGGCGGCAAACAGGTTGAGCATGGGTTCATAGGACTGTGCGGAGCTTTTTTCCTGTACCTCCTGCCGTTCTGCCTCTCCTGCTGTTTCCAATAGTGTCTCAAACTCCGTTTTGAGGATGGTGGAATTGTTTGAGCGGGATAGATTGTCATCATAAAGTTTCCGGTCAAGATGGTTCTCCACATCTTGCGCCAATAACTGCCTGAGATGTTCGGAAATGGCGCCGACACCTCCTTCATGAATAAAATTCATGGCCGGTTGTCCGTACATGTTTTTGCCCATAGATACGGAAGTATGGACGATATGGTCTAAATCGGCATAGCTGTTGTTGATATTGATGTTGCCTGATATAAGGCGGGTTTCAATAAAGTTCCGTTCCTTTTCAGTCAGTTCCGATTTTCGGGTATTCTTCTGCAATACGATCAGGTCACTACTCACTTCCGTACCCGCATCAACAAACAGGTTATCCGGCAGACGTATGGCTGAAACAAGATTGGCATGGTTCACCAGCCATTCCCTGACGGGACGGTTCTGTGGCGAGTCCATGACGCCCGAAGTCGTGATATAGGCCAGTATCCCGCCTTCGTGCAACGTGTCCATACCTTTGAAAAAGAAATAGTTGTGTACGGCAGCAAGTGAGGATTTACGCACGACGTCTTCGCTCCGGTCAAAATCCCGGTCATAAACTCTGGTATTTCCAAACGGGATATTGGATGAAACCATATCGAAGTAGTTGTTATAATAGGGCTGTATGGACTGGAAACCGTCTATGGTCACTCTGCTTTCCGGATAGAGGGATGAGAGGATTTTTCCCGTGAGCTTGTCTTTCTCGA
Source organism: Bacteroides sp. BFG-606 (assembly GCF_024788145.1). NCBI lineage: Bacteria > Pseudomonadati > Bacteroidota > Bacteroidia > Bacteroidales > Bacteroidaceae > Bacteroides > Bacteroides sp. BFG-606. The sequence goes on from NZ_JANUIL010000001.1 coordinate 3,454,297, forward strand.
AACAATGGACTTCGGGAACATCCTTCAAGCCGCTGATAAACATGCCCGTTCCGGCAGAAGGGTCAAGAAAACGTCCCGGACGGATTCCCGGTAGCTGCAAGGATTCCTGCATGGCCGTTACCACCAGCTCCGGTGTGTAAAAGGCTGTGAGAGCGGAGTTTTTGAGGCTTTGGACGTATGACTTGTATTCTTTTTCGTCTTTGGAATACTCACGCAACAGTTCATGCAGCAATCTGACTTGGGGAAACAGTTCCCTGTCTGTCGTTCATCTTTCAATGTCCGTGTCCTTTTCCGCCGGATTCAGGATGCACTTCAATCCCCCGAAACCCGAATAACCGTTCAAAACCTTGCGTCCCTCTTCCGTGAGACAAAACTCCGGGCGCATGAATATCCATTCAAGTGCGGCTATGTTGTCCGCCAAATGTTGTCGTTTGTTATATGCCATATTGTTCTATATAAAATTGTATGAAACCTGTAAGTTCAACGGTAAGTGTATGATAGGACGGGGATGATTCAAACCGGTCATCTATGGGATATTTGCTGAATACTGTTTCTGCGGGCGACAATACTTTCAGGCAGAAACCTGCCCGTTTTTCGGGCCACACTTCGGGAAACCACTCCGACACGACTTCGAAAACCGTATCGAATTTGGAAAAGCGCAAGTCCTGATAGAGAACGGCCTCGGCCAGTTGCAAAGCCTGCGTAACGGATAAGCCGTCATGTATGGCACGTTCGTAGCTGCCTGCCGCATCGTCAGCCCGAACCCGGACAAGTGCTTTGTCACCGGCAATATGCGGATGGCTTTCCTTCAAATAAAGAAGGAGAGTCGTCTCAAAATAGGACAATTCTCCGGTTGCGGTATTTTTATCTTGTATAATCATTTGTTATCGCTTTAAAATGTTAATCGGATATTAAACATATACCCGGCTGCCATAAAAGAGAACCGGGTATATATCTGATGTGGACATGGATAGTTTTTCTACTACATGACGGACAAGCTCTTTTTCGAATGTGCCTTTACGGATGCCACATGGCGGGGGGACTGCTGTTTCACTTCCTTTTTCTTGTCGTTCCGGTTATCAATGGCGGGCTTGTATTCACGGGCGTTGCGACCTATCAGCAATTGGTTGCTCTTGTTGCTGAAACGCACATCATCGGAAAATACCCTGCCTTTGTAGCGCATATTCTCAATGAATACCATTTCATGGTTCTGAAGCATCTTTTTCTGTTCGGGGGTGATTTTGGCCCCCATGATAGTGTCGTTGACTTTCAATTGTTCCCCGGACTGCTTGAAAGCGATGTCCATTATTCTCGGATCGACGAAAGCGACACCGGAAAGCAGCGTGTCGTTTTTGCGCTGTATGTCGTTGATGGAAAGCAGTCCGCCGGAAGCGAGTATTTGCTTCTGTTTGTCATCCAGCCTTTTCCCGTAGATATAATCGGGTATCTTGATGGCATCCACCGGCATGGTGATGATACGGTTGCTCGGTTCATGAAAGGATACATAACAGTTGCAGACCGTTCCCGTATGGGTATCCTTCATCTCCTTGACAGCCCCCAAAGTCCCGGTGTCTTTAAGCGATTGCTTTTCCTCGTCTGTGAATACTCCTTTATAGGCAGGCAGGTCGTACTGTGGTTTATCGAGCCTGCTTAGAGTTTTCAGTTGCACCTTGCCGTCCTCCCCTTTGACACAGAGGAAACAGGCTTCCCCCATATCCTTCTTTTCACCGTTTACTTCCTTGCTGATGGGGAAAGCCATAGAGGTAATCCTTCCTTTTAGCATCTCACCCATGCAGTGGTTATCAAACAAGAGTTGCTTGTCAACTCCCAATGCGGCAAGTTCTTTCCACGGAAGCTGGTGTTCGTCGAACTTATACCGACGGGCAAGTTTGGCGATACGTCCTTCATCGTTGAGTTCGCTGTTCTCCACCAGTTTTTTACCTTCTACTCCGGGGTCTTCCCCTTTTCGGATCTGAACTACGGCATTCAGTGTCTTTTCCAAAAGGACAAGAGGTACGAGGAAGAAACTGAAACTCGTGGGATTTTCGTACTGGTTCTTGAAATTGGTGAAGAATAGTTCCAGCGGTGAGGTACGATCCAGTTTGAGAAAACTGCTGCTGTTCTTCTTGTCGGGTGGCACGATTTCGAGACTGCCGTCCTGTTCATTCATTTTGGAAACAACTGCGGTTTTGTTCGTTCGCTTGTCAAGGATGGCCATTACATGCTCGTCCTGACTCTGTTCTTGTTGTTCTTGCTTTTTCTTAGCCATAAAATCAATAATTTAAGTGATACAATAATTAATCAATACCGGGTAAACTTTAGCCCGTCGGTGCGAATGTAGAATATTAATTAATAAGATGTTATGTTGTTGAAACGGATAGGAACAGATGGCGGTGATTGGCGAGAAATGGCAACCCTATTTAAATAAGTTAGAGTCTTAAAAAAGATAGGAAGTCACTTTTTGTTTTACTAAGAATGATGCTTCTCCTTATTTTCTGTACTTTTGTATAAAAGATAACAATTGTTTATTTATAGAATAATATGAAAATTCCAACAGCTCTTTATCTGCAAGAACAGCATGATGTTGAATGTGGTGGTAGACATATTCAATATTTCATTGCCACCTTTTTAACAAAACCATATCCTATTGAGCCAACTTTAGGTGACCTTCATGACTATAGAAAATGTAAAGGCTGTCAAGAAACTAATAAAGAAATAGTGAGGCAATTGAAAGTGAAATTTGATAAATTCCCTTTTTGTTGCCAATGGCATCAAAAACTATTGTCAATTAATGAGTTTAATAAACTGGACTATGCGAATACACCACAAATGACAGCCGACAAAGTTATCTATTGTTATCAGCACATTCTTAATAATCAAGACAGAATTGACTGGAAACAAGATATTACTTATTATTTGGAATATACAATAGAAAGTTTTGGGAATTTTCCTAAAGGGTGTGGAACTCCACTTTTTCTAAAAGAATTTGTAGATTTACTTATTTTTCGCATAGAAAACAATGAGGACATTAAAAAAGAAACATATGATTATATCAAATCTTATTTTGATGATTTCATGAAACCTGCATCTTCCACAAAAATAAATCCGTTTAATCTCCTTATCTCAAAATACAATGTATGGTTGAAATTATTCCCTTTTGATTTGCCTGAATTTCGAGAAGCTAAAGAATATTTTACGCAACAATCACCTCTTATGGTTGAAGAGATTTTTTATAATCCATATTCAAAGTGCGCGCATGGGAGACTAATAACAGAAAGTAAATTAGTTGATTATCTTAATTCGCTGACACATAAGCTGCTTCAGAAAATAGACTTTACAAGTCTTACCCAAAATCATGAATTAGCTCAATATTCTTCTTTGATGATTAAAAGTGGATATAAGATAGAAAATGAAATTATATTCACATCATTTTCAAATAACGAGTTAAAATATATTGATTTTATCAAGCGATGGATAGAAGTTCAGAAAAAGTATTTTCAACAAATGGAAAATTTATTCAAATTAAATAATCTATTAAAGGGAGATTTATACACAGATTCGTATAATGAGTCTTTAGCACGAATTAATTATTTTAAAAATTTTATAGAAGACAAAGATGGTTATCGCTTATCTTGGCAACAAGGGGTTGTAAGAGAGAAGGATGCGCAGATTTCATTTAAAGCCGTGTGGTATAATACTGCTTTTGATGTCAATAGGGAGGTTGAAAATGGACGGGGAATTGTTGATTATACTATATCAAAAGGCGCAATGGATAAAACTTTAATAGAGTTTAAATTAGCTTCTAATAGCAAACTAAAATCCAATTTACAACACCAACTATCTATTTACGCAAAAGCAAATGATACAGATAAATATATATCTGTAATCTTATATTTTACAGATAAAGAAGAACAAAAAGTTAAACGCCTATTGAGAGAACTTAATATAGCAAATAAGGAAAATCTTATAATAATTGATGCTCGAAATAATAAAATATCAGCTTCAAATGTATAATAATTATATGTAATTAACTATTTAATTTAAATCAAAATTATGTCTCATATATTTATTGATGAATATCCAATATTAACTTTTGAGTTTGAACCTTTTATAGATAAATATTGGAATATAGGCTTATCCCAATATATTATAGAACAATATGGTAATTCAACTACTTATGACCATGAAAAAGTTGAGAAAATTTTAATGTCATGCTTTGAATACTTTATTGGTCAATTTAAAGATTTGATATTAAAACAAGATACAGAAATATTTTTTAAAAGCGTATTTCTATTTCATGAGGCATCAATTGCTCTGTATATAAAGCAACTCGAAGGTTTCCAATTACCAGAGGTAATAGAGTCTGACTTTCCTCGTTATAGAAGAGTTCTAAAATTGATATTAGAACAAGCATGTGATATAGAATTAACTGCAAAAAAAGGACTTGATTATAAAGAGATAATAAATACAATACAAGAGTTATATTATTTAGGTAATTGGATTTATGAATTTGCAATTTATATCGCATACCATAAGATGATTCAAAATGCTTATTATATAGAATTTGAAGAAAATGTATTTACATGCGGATGGCAAAACAATTTCGGAAAAGTCAACGAAACCTTGTGTAGATATTTCGGTATAGATTATGAAACTTTTTTTGATGAAGGAGCATTGAATGAATTGAAAAGAGCGTTAGAAGATAATTTCTCAATTGATTATAATAAGGCAATTGGAATAATTCCATATTTAAAAAAACATCATAGTAATAATCCTGAGCAAACATTAGAGCCTTATATATTACCAATTAATTTAGCAACTGAATGTAAAACTTCTGAAGAAAACACATCAATGTTTTATTCTGGATTAATGTTGTCCAAAACTAATAAATTAACTCTCGAAAATGCTGTTTTAAAACCTTATTCTGAAAAACGATATATGTTTAGACCCATTTTAACTTATATTGTTGATGGTGTGGAAAGAGCTTTAATAGGAAACAATAAGATTGCAGAAAGCATGATGGTTATTGCTTCAAATATGATACACTGGAATAATATGCCTGAAGAATGGTTAAAGGACAAAGGTATGGTTGATTTTATGAATAAGAAAGGATTAGAACATGATCGTCTATTAGAAAATGAAATAGAAAAAATATTTCAACAAAACAAATATCCATATTGTAGAAATATAGAATCATTTAGACAAAAAGGTAAAAAACAGAATATAAATATAAACACTCCGAAAGTAGGTGAAATTGATTTTATTATTGTAAATAAAAATAAGAATAAAGTTTTTATTGCAGATACAAAATATAATCGTGCCCGGTATGATGCTGTCGGTTACAGAATTGATTATAGTAATTTTATTGAATATGAAAAAAAACTTGAAAGAAAGAAGAATTGGCTTATAAACAACCTTCAAGTTTTGCAAGAACATTTAGAAGAAATGTTTCATATTGATTATAGCATTTTAAGCTTCGAAGTTGAAGCTGTTTTTTTTATTAACACTCCAACTTTTTATATGTTTAATGGAAAATATAAGGCTTTAACATTGCTTCGTATAAAAGAATACATAGAAAATACATGGGACTATCCGATTATTAAGTTAGAAGACAAGACAAATAAAAGGATATTAAAATATTCTCACCCATATTTTAAGAATCCTATAATTATTTCAACTGAGTAATTATTATATTATGCCTTATTTGGCATATAATTATTGGAATAGTCCTATTTTTGACATATTGCTTTGTTGAAATAGGACTATCCTCTAAAATCCTTATTAGGAATTATTATTTTCATTATCACCTAACAAGTACTTTAATTTAGGATCATTCTCTATGCGGATTAACTCGTTCTCTACAAGTTCCACAATATCCTGCTTGATTTGCCGGTAGTTAGCCTGTATCTGCTGCTCCATTGTATCATTACCATTCTCATCCAGAAAGCAGCTGATTTCGGGAATGGGCTGGTAGGCCGCCGTCTCTTTCTGTATAGCTTCATTGTCAACAACTATCTGCGCATGGAAAATTTTCTGTTCTATTGTCTCTCCAAAGTTGTCTGCTACGGCACCGACAAACATTCCCTGACTCAATGTGCTGATTTTGGATGCAGGTATCAGACTGTCCAGTTGGGTATTGATAGAAGTAGATGTATCATTGCGATTGATGCTCATGGATTCCCGTTTTTGCAGGATTTTCCCGAACCTTTCCGATAAGGTTTTGGCAGTTTCACCCACTACCTGACCGCTAAAGACATTGCCAACAGTTGACATGATGACAGCGGCCTCCTTGTCTCCGTAATCGCGCTTTAACTGGCTAAAATCCTGAAAGCCCAATACAACCGCCACTTTATTGCTTCGTGCCGTGGCAATCAGATTATCCAGACCTTTAAAGAAAATGGTGGGTAACTCGTCAATTATCACGCAGCTTTTCAGTTGTTTCTTCTTATTTATCAGCTTAACGATACGGGAGTTATAGAGTCCCAATGCTGCTCCATAGATTGAAATCCTGTCGGGATTGTTACCCACACACAGAACTTTCGGCTCTTTCGGATTATTAATATCCAGTGTAAAGTCACTGCCGGACATCACCCAATATAATTGTGGACTTATCAGTCTGGATAACGGGATTTTAGCACTTGCAATCTGACCTTGGAGCTGCTCACTCGCTCCACCTTTCCATGCGTCAATAAACGGACTTAGATAGTTCTCCAAATCGGGGTAACTGGTCAGAATTGTAAAAACGTCTTCATACCTTTTATTTAGCAGTTCTATTGCATGTGGAAACGTACAGTACTTGCCGCCTTCATAGATTTTCAAAAACCAAATTATGGCCGTAAAAAGCACAATCGGAGATTCTACAAAGAAGTCTCCCTGCTTCTGCACCCAACTTTTATTGAGATTAAGCATGATTGTATAACTGGATTCGTAAGCATCCGAAATATCCGTCATCAGTTCCGGAGCCAACGGATTACAACGATGGCTCTTGCGTGGGTTATCGAAGTTTATCACATAGAACTTGGGTGGTATCTTATAACGGTGTCTGTATTTAATCAAGTGGTTATAAGCGATAACCGACAAATCGTCAAATTTGAAATCGTATATATAGAGTGCATAAGACTTCTCGATCGCCTGCTTTATATAATTATTGACTACGGCATACGACTTACCGCTACCCGGTGTACCCAGAATCATGCTTGCCCGGAACGGATTCACTACATTAATCCAGCCTTTCCATTCCTTTCCCCTATACCAGAATTTGGTCGGCAGATTGACGGAATATTCGTTTTCCATGAGTTTCGTTTCCTGCATGAAGGATTCATTCTCACGGTTGAAAACGTCTTCCAGCAAGTTATTTTTCAACAGGCGGCTTATCCATAAACCGGATGCCAGCAGGCAGAAAAAACCGCTGGTCAGTGTTGTGGTATAAAGTACCGCACATACACCGGATGACGCACTAATGGATAACAACCACCAGTTCAGGAAAAAAAGTATGGTGCCCGCTATAGCCGCAATGATAATCTGCCTTCATGTGATTTCATGCTTCTTCACTCCCTTGTTGCCCATGCAGGACAGACCGAGGAAGAGGACACAGAACAGTTTTGTGTAAAGTAAGGATGAGAACAGTCCTGTGGTACGTTGAAAGTTGGAAAGTATCCTATCCACTATACCGAGCGTTCAGCCCATTTCGTGGAGTCAGCCGTAACAAAACCAATAAATGTGTATCGTCAAAAATAAAAAACTGATGGCCCGCATAAAGTCTGTGACTTTGGCAAGACCTCTTAAATCATCTTCATTCTGCATAATTGTAACTATTAAAATTAAACTTCTTGTTCTATACCTTATTATATTATAACCTGCGTCTCCGCTTTTTCTTCTTCTTTCGTCCATAACGGAAAGCCGGATCGATGTACTCGTGAGTATGGTCATCTTCCATAAGTACGGAGAAAATATCAACGGCTCCGAGTGCGGATGTGTCAATCAGGCTACCGGAAGTTTCCTGCTGCCGGCGGTGCTGTTGTTCCTGCCGTTCCTCCCTCTCTTGTCTTTCTTCCCGTTCCGTATCTCTATCCCGCCGGGATGTTTTGTGTTCCGGTGGCGGTATCAACTGTTCACGGTCTGCATCCGGGTTGTTGAACAATTCATTGAACACATTGGCAGAAAAGGCTTTACCCAGGCGTGAACCGTTGAATACAGTCCGGCCGATATGGTCTATAAAAGTGGTACCATACAGACGTCCTTCCGAATTGATACGGTAAACCACTTCTATATCCGCCTCTTTCAGTCTACGGGCAAAATCTTCTTTCGTGCCGATGTCCTGCATGGCTTTGGTGATTTCCTGCCTTGTTCTTTCTGAGAGGTTGCCCTTCTTCATCTTTTCAGCGGAAGCGGCAAACTTCTTTTGCAGTGCTTCATAACCGAATACCTTGCCGAACTTACTGGATTTGAAAGGTGTTCCCACCTGCTGTCCGTTATCATCCAAAGCTCCGTACATGATACCGTGGTATTCATTTCCGTCCACATTCCCCCTGACTTCATAAACGGTTACGTTATACAAATTCAGAAGGGTATTAAACTCCGCAAGCGAGTGGCAGTTGTAACATTCCAACAGAGTACGGGCGGTATGTTTTACCTGCGTTTTCACGTCACCTTTCGGATAGTCCACTTTTTGCAGACTTACCAGTTCTCGCTCGCCATGTTCTCCGAGTGTGGGATGAAGCCCATACTTCACTTCCATTTCCCGACAGATGTTCTGTGCCCGGATGGCCTCCCGGTTGTGGTCTATCTTTTCTCCTTTCTCGTTGATGCGTACCGAAACGATGTGCATGTGTTTGCGGTCGATGTCTTCGTGCAGCCAGACTATATAAGGCTGGTTCCCGTAACCGAACTTTTTCATAAACTCCTGCGCCAGTACGGTCATCTGTTCTTCCGAAAGAATGTCTTTTGGGGATGGGTTTAGGGAGATATGGATGACCGGTTTCTTGACGTGTGAATTAAGTGCAATATAAGGCTCGAAAGCCTGCACGCAGTTTTCAATCGGCACATTACCGGATGTGTCCGCCGCAATTTTTGGGTGTCATAATACCATTGCCGTACCGTCGTCCACCTTTATTTTATTATAGGCAATCACTCCGTAGAACGAACTGCCCGATGTGATATTCGGCACCATGACGTTATTTCTTTTTAGTAAGATACTCCTTTTCGTACCGTTTTGTCAGTTCGATAACCTGCCTGCATACTTCCTCCAGTTTACGGGTTTCTTCGGCAAGTTTGTAGAGAAATGCAAGTGATTTCTTCTCCCCATAAATAGTGTGAATAGTCTTTACACACTGATTGTAGTTGTTTCCTATTCTTCGGAACTGCTGATAGAAAGCGGTGAGCTGGGCGTAATACTCCTGTGCTTCCTTATCAATCTTCACTACCTTGAACTCTCAACCGAAGATGCGGGCGAAGATAAATTCAGCCTTATTCTTCATGCCGGACTGCTCGAACATGGAGATAAACTTTTCGTCTTCCTCGTCATTGAGACAAAGGTAATAGCGATGCGTGCGCGGGTCTGCCAGCACCTTGCGCCCTGCGGCGCTACGGATTCTTGTTTCATCTTTCATAACATGAAAATTTTAAAAGGTTCGACTTGGGAGAACCTTTGCCCCCGAAACACCTTTCGGGCGAGACTTTCAGCGGGTAGAAATATTTTCAACCGCTGAAAGTACACCTCGCTATATGCTGACGCATATTAAAATCCGGCTGGGCCGGATTAAAGGTCTGAAGGGGTGTTTTACGTTCTCTATCGAGAACGGGCTGCGCTCTCCCGGCGACAAAGGTAGATAGTTTTTTCGTTATGGTCATTATCAAGCATCACGCCAACAGCCGCCAACAAATGACTTTGAAACCACAGGTACATTACGGATGCTCTTTTTGAGGTTTATTTGTAGCCGGATAGTTATTTAGCCACTTATCCGGATAGATAAAAAGATGGTTATCAAGATAACTATGCGGACGGTTTTCTATCCGAATAGCTTTTTGTCTGGATAGTCATTTGATTAAATAAGTTTTCAGATAAGCGTTCATAAAGTTATCTATCCGCTTATATGTCTATAGATATATAAAGATGTATAGACAAGCAAGTGGATATTCGGATAAATGGAGAAGTAAATAGACTATTAGCTAAATACTTAGATAAACAACTGGATAGCTATGTGGCTACATGGCTGAATAGATAAATAGCTATATAATTGGATAGCTATGTAAGTATGTAGCTAAATAGACAAATAGCTTCATAGCTAAGTAGCTATATAGCTATAAAGCTAAACTGATAATGAAATGAATGAACGGATAAGTGGATAGGCGTCTATCCGCTAAACTATCAATAAATCAAATTATTCACTTAAATTAGGTAACAATGGAAAAGAGAAAGAAAACATTATTCGTTTCGTTCGCTACCCAGAAAGGGGGCGTGGGTAAATCAACATTCACCATTTATGCGGCATCGTGACTACATTATGTGAAAGGACTGAATGTAGCTGTGGTGGATTGTGACTATCCGCAGCACTCAATCATCAAACAGAAAAAACGGGATATGGAAGTGGTAAAGACTGTTCCCGTTTATCAGAGTCTGCTTGTTGAACAGTCGGAACGGCTGGACAAGAGGGCTTATCCGGTTATCGGCAGTAACCCGGCAGACTGCATGGCGGACTGAAGTGCATTTGAAGACAAAACGGATACGCATTATGACGTGGTGCTGTTTGACCTGCCCGGAACTATGGGTAGCGACGGGGTTATCGCCGCAATCAGTGCGCTCGATTATCTGTTCGTACCGATAAAGGCAGACCGTCTCGTGCTGGAAAGTACGCTGAACTTTGCTACTACCATTAATGACCGCCTGATAAAGACCGGCTTGTCTTCTCTGAAAAGGCTGTGTCTGTTCTGGAACATGGTGGATCGAAGAGAACGCACTACATTGTATAACATCTACCAGCAGGGGTTCTCCCTGTTAGGGCTGGACTGCCTCCAAACACGTATTCCCGTGCGCAGTAACTTCACTAAAGACTTGTCTTCTACGGGCGGCCCCGTTTACCGGAGTACGCTGTTCGCTCCCGATGCGGCCTTCACCAGAGAGTGCGGCTTTGATATGTTCATGGATGAAATCATGGGAATACTTAAAAACGAATAGTCATGGCAAAGAAAACAGGCGGACAGAATCTGGTGGACGAAGCGTATCTGCGTAGTCTGATGGCAGGGGGGCCTTCGGAGCCTCCTTCATCTCCGGCCCCTTCCATTACCGGAGAGAGTGGCGGAAATAGAGCAACCGCTTTATCCGATGAAAAAGGAAAAGCGGATAACAATGTGAATGGAACAGTAAGGGATATTTCCGGTGCGGATGATATCGGCTGTTCGGAATTGGTTACGGATAAACCGTCACCGAAAACGGTTCGCACCGCATTGGCCGACTTTATCCGTAAGTTCCTCACACCTTATAAATGCGAAGGCAGACAGGGGGTATATATAGACAAGGAACTTCACCAGAAAATATCCGTTATTGTAGGGATTGCCGGTAAACGGCAGTTGACGGTAGGCAACTATATAGATAATGTATTGAAAGAGCATTTCGAAAAACATGCGGATGAGGTGAAGACTTATCTCCAAAAGAGTTATAACAAAATATTTTAGGTTATGGATATACAATCAGGTTACTATGAAGCCGGAATAGTTCTGTTCTGGCTGCTGTTTGCTTATCTGTTCATGGACAAGTTCCTGTTCAGGGGCGGACTCGGCGAGATATGTTTCGGGAAGATGCGCCGCCGGATGGCAAAAGGTCTGCGGAGCATTGCCGGATGGTTCGATCCGACAAAAGAAGAACCGAAGAAAGGACGCAGGCGTACGAAAGGAAAAACGGAAAAGAAAGAAGTTCCGGCAGTGGCAGTGCCGGAAGCTGAGGAAAGGAACCACCCAACTGTAAAAGTGGAAATGAAGGGCAAAAAAAAGGATGAAGTTAAGGAAAAGACAAAAGGCAAGAACATGGAAAATCCGCTTCAAAAACGGCCTGAAACGGACAGCCTTGTCGTTACAAAAAGCTATGGTACACGCCAACAGCCGCCAATAGACGCCATCGGTTCCGGGGCTATTGCAGGTAAGGAAAATGCCTCTACTTTTGCTGGCAGAAACGGGGAAACGACACCACCAAAGGTTGCACAAGTGCCGCCTGAGCGCATCCCGGATTTGTTCCGGGACAAGCGTGTGGAAGAGTGGCGGGCTTCTGAGGCCGACAGTTCCGGCAGGCTTAAGGATAATAAGGGACAGATTGAAAACGGTGACGACGTGGATACCGACGAACTGAACGAGGAACTGGAAGATTTGAACTGTGCCCGTGAAGATTATCCGGGCGGTATATCCGGTATCGGGCCGGAAGAGATTGACCTGATTATCGACCTCTGCAATGGCAAGGATATTCCGACAGACAAACGATTGTCCCTTTTAAGGGCGATCCATCATATCAAGGATACGCAGATTGAACGCTCGATACTGGAAAGTATCAATGGCAGCGACAGCCGTATCAGCAAATTTCTGGATGAAGCCGAACAAATGAGTGAGGCTGCTCCGGACAGTGACTAACCAATTAAAAAAGGAGGTAACAATGACAAGAGGTTATTTTGATACGGGTTGACAGCCCGTATCACTGTAAGGAGAGAGATTCGGTAGAAAACCAACAACAAAACGTATCATCCATGTTTATGACGTATTTCGATTCAAGTTGACAAACGACGGTTTCCTCTTTATGACGGGAAACGTATTAATTCCCAGAGAGACAATCATTCCATTAACTCATCCATAAAACGACAGCGGCAATGACAAAAGGCTATTATGATTCGGGATGACAGGCCGTTCATGGCATTCACCCGGTAAGGTAACAAGAACTATTCACCATTAAATTTTATCCGTATGAATATAGGACTGGTAGATGTGGACGGACATAACTTCCCCAATTTTGCATTGATGCGCCTTTCGGCTTACAACAAGGCAAAAGGTTGTCAAGTAGAATGAGCGGAACCGGCGAGGCGTTATGACAAGGTGCTGGCAAGCAAGGTGTTCACCTTCACACCTGACTATGATTACCGGCTACTGGATGCAAGGGAAGTGATAAAGGGCGGAACCGGATATGATATTCCGGGCAGGCTTCCCGAAGCTGTGGAAAACAGCCGGATGATGGACTATTCCATTTACCCCGAATACCCTTTTTCGCTCCAGTTCTTTTCAAGAGGCTGCATCCGCAAATGCCCTTTCTGCCTCGTCCGTGAGAAGGAAGGATACATTCAGGCCGTAGAGCCGGTGGAACTGAACCCGAAAGGGAAATGGATTGAGGTGCTGGACAATAATTTCTTTGCCAACCCGCAGTGAAGGTCGGCGATAGATTATCTGATGAAAAAAGGGCAACCCGTGAAACTGCACGGTGTGGACGTGAGGATTATGGACGAGGAACAGGCCTGGCATCTGAACAGGCTGAAGATGAAGCAGAATATCCATATTGCGTGGGACTTGCCGCAGCTTGATTTGACAGAACGCCTGAAAGAGATGGTAAAATACGTGAAACCCTACAAGATAACCTGCTACGTACTGATAGGATTCAATTCGACTGTTGAGCAGGACTTGTTCCGGTTGAACGTACTTAGGGAATTGGGAATCACTCCCTTTGTAATTCCTTTTCGGGATTATGGAAATGAACGGACACCTACCCGTTACGAGCGTGACCTTGCCCGATGGGCGAACCGGATGTGGCTGTTCAAATCCTCTTCCTTTGAAGACTATACACCCCGCAAGGGATTCAAATGTGGGGAATATCTGAAATAAACCGATAAAGACAGTAAAGACAATGAGAACAAACGGCTATTACGATTCGGGATGATTCGCATCCCGCTTTCAAGAGAGAATTAACAAGAATGTTTCACCACCAAATCATGTAACAATGCAAATGGCATATTATGACTCCGGCTGATTTCCGGCCGGAACTTACCCCCTGAATCAATAAACCATAAGCGGCTGCGGGTTGCCTATGGGGATAGTGAAAGGGGGCAGTCCGTGGCTTTTTTTAATCACCTAAAAATCACGGAGATAAATGAAAAAGAAAAGATTGATTATGATGCTGGCCGCTGTTGCGGCGGCAAGTGCGGCAATGGCACAAGGAAACGGGCAGGCAGGTATCACCGAAGCGACACAACTCGTGACCGGATATTTTGATCCCGGCACAAAACTGATTTATGCAATCGGTGCTGTAATCGGCCTCGTCGGTGGAATCAAGGTATATCAGAAGTTCAGTTCGGGCGACCCCGACACGAGTAAAACTGCCAGTTCGTGGTTCGGAGCCTGTATCTTTCTGATAGTCGCCGCCACCATTCTGAGGTCGTTCTTCCTCTAAAAACATAAAAAAGACAATAACTTATGGCTGATTTTGAAATAAATAAAGGGGTGGGCCGTGAAGTTGAGTTCAAGGGGCTTCGGGCACAATACCTGTTTATTTTCGCCGCCGGCCTGCTTGCCGTATTTGTGATGTTCGTCATCATGTATATGGCGGGCGTCGGACAGTGAATCTGCATCGGTTTCGGGGTATCGGCGGCTACGGTACTAGTATGGCTGACCTTTACGCTGAACCGTAAATACGGCAGCCACGGGCTGATGAAGCTGTTCGCGGCCCGGCAGCATCCCCGGAGAATCCTCTCACGAAAACGTATCACACGTCTGATCAACAAACAACAATCGTAAATTATGAGAAGTATATTAAAAGCATCCACACTGGAAAGCAAGTTTCCCATCATGGCGGTGGAACACGGCTGCATCGTCAGCAAGGACGCCGACATCACGGTCGCTTTCCGGGTCACACTGCCGGAAGTGTTTTCGGTATCATCCGCAGAATATGAGGCGATGCACGCCACATGAGCGAAGGCAATCAAGGTGTTGCCGAACTATTCAATCCTGCACAAACAGGATATTTTCATCACGGAGAAATACGAGCCGGACATCCGCCGGGACGAACTCAGCTTTCTCTCCCGCAGTTTTGAACGCCACTTCAACGAACGTCCCTACCTGCACCACACCTGCTACCTGTTTCTCACCAAGACCACCAAAGAGCGTTCCCGGCAACAAAGCAACTGGAACACGCTCTGCCGTGGTTTTCTGGTGCCGAAGGAAATCAGGGACAAGGAAACGGTGGAGCGATTCATGGAAGCGGTGGGACAGTTTGAAAGTATCGTCAATGACAGCGGGCTTGTCAGGCTGGAACGGCTGACCACGGAAGAGATTACGGGAACGGAGAACGAACCGGGTATTATCGAACGGTACCTTACGCTCTCGGCAGACGGAACGAGCATGTTGCAGGACATGCAATTGAATCCGGACGAAATGCGTATCGGTGACAAGCGGCTCTGCCTGCATACACTTTCCGACCTCGATGACCTTCCGGGTAAAGTTAAAACGGACGGGCGGTACGAACGCCTCTCGACAGACCGCTCGGACTGCCGTTTGAGCTATGCCGCCCCCGTGGGCGTGATGCTGCCCTGCGACCATATCTACAACCAGTGGATATTCATAGACGACAGTAACGAAAACCTTTCCCGTTTCGAGAAGATGGCGAAGAACATGCAGTCGCTTTCCCGGTACAGCCGCAGCAACCAGATCAACAAGGAGTGGCTGGATGAATACCTGAATGAGGCGCATAGCAACGGACTGCAATCCGTGCGCTGCCATTGTAACATCATCGCATGGGCGGAAAACGGGGACGAACTCCGGCGGGTGAAGAACGATGTGGGAAGCGCACTGGCATTGATGGAATGTACTCCGCACCATAACACGACCGACCTTCCGGCTCTCTATTGGGCGGGCATACCGGGAAATGAAGCGGACTTTCCGGCCGAAGAGACGTTCTACACGTTTACCGGGCAGGCGCTCTGTTTCTTCACGGCTGAAACCTGTTACCGGAACTCGCTCTCTCCCTTCGGCATCCGCATGGTGGACAGGCTGACGGGAAAGCCCGTCTTCCTCGACATATCGGATTTGCCCATGAAAAAAGGGGTAGTGACCAACAGAAACAAATTCATACTCGGCCCCAGCGGCAGCGGGAAAAGTTTCTTTACCAATCATCTCGTGAGGCAGTACTGGGAACAAGGGACGCATATCCTGCTGGTGGACACCGGAAATTCGTACAAGGGACTCTGTGACCTGATACATCAGAAGACCGGAGGGGATGACGGGATTTATTTTACATACAAGGAAAATGACCCGATTTCTTTCAATCCGTTTTTCACCGAGGATTACCGGTATGACATCGAGAAGCGGGACAGCATCAAGACACTGATACTCACCCTTTGGAAAAGGGAGGATGAACCGCCCCGACGTTCGGAAGAGGTGGCGCTCTCGAACGCAGTCAGCCTGTATATCGAGAAGATAAAGAAGAACCGGAAGATAAAGCCGAATTTCAACTCGTTCTATGATTTTGTAAGGAAAGACTACCGGAAGGTGCTGGCAGACAAGAATGTGCGGGAGAAGGACTTTGATGTGGACGGTTTTCTGAACGTGCTGGAACCTTATTATAAGAACGGTGAATACGGGTATCTGCTGAACTCGGACAAGGAACTGGATTTACTGAACAAACGGTTTATTGTATTTGAGTTGGATGTTGTGAAGGATAATCCAATCCTCTTTCCGGTTGTCACCATCATTATCATGGAGACGTTTATCAATAAAATGAGGCGTTTACAAGGTATCCGCAAGATGATACTGATTGAGGAAGCATGAAAGGCAATCGCCAAGGAAGGTATGGCAAACTACATCCGTTATCTTTTTAAAACAGTCAGAAAGTTTTACGGAGAGGCGGTTGTAGTGACGCAGGAAGTGGATGATATAATCTCTTCCCCCGTTGTGAAAGAGACGATTATCAACAACAGCGACTGCAAAATATTGCTTGACCAGCGGAAGTATCAGAACAAATTCGACCAGATACAGAACCTGCTCGGCCTGACGGACAAGGAACGCAGCCAGATACTTTCTATCAATCTTGCCAATGCAGCGAACCGCCTTTATAAAGAGGTCTGGATTGGGCTTGGCGGTACGCAAAGTGCGGTATATGCGACAGAAGTTTCGGCTGAAGAGTACCTTTGCTACACCACCGAAGAGACTGAGAAACTGGAACTTATCCGCCTTACGGAAAAGCTGGGCGGAAACATCGAGCTGGCTATCAAACAACTTGCCGAAAGCAAGCGGCAGGAAAACAAGTAACCATATTAATCTATAGAAGACAATGAGTAAGAAAGATTTATTAAGCCAATGCAGGGAAGCACTCGGAGATGCGACCCTGACCAATCTGGATCTGCTGAACCTGATCGGGGAAATGAAGAAGGAACTGGAACACGACCGCATCTGCGGTCACTGAATGAACAAGGAAGGCGGCTCCACGCTGACAATCCGTAAATCCAACCACGTGACGGACGGATTCAAGGGTTATAAAGCCACGCTATTCGCCGGAGAAATGAGTTATACCGAAATCAATATCCCGCTCCGTAAAGGGGACGACCTTTTCCTGCACGGGAACAAGGATGCCGGATGTATCGAGTATTTCAGCGGAAGCGAGGTATTGCTGTTCGGTTGTTACGGGCTGTTTGCCCGTGATGACGACAGCCGGTATTTACTTACCAAAGAAAGGAGATAGACGCATGAAAAAGAGAATGATAATTTTATTCATGGCAATGCTGTCCCTTTCGGTGACAAGCAAAGCACAATGGGCAGTGATAGACCCTACGAACCTTGCTCAAGGCATTGTAAACTCGGCCAATGAAATTGTACAGACTTCCACAACGGCACAGAACATGTGAAGTAACTTTCAGGAGACTGTAAAGATTTACCAGCAGGGAAAGGCCTACTACGATGCTTTGAAATCCGTACACGATCTCGTAAAAGGGGCACGCAAGGTACAACAGACTATCCTTCTGGTAGGTGACATCAGCGATATTTACGTGACTAATTTCAATACGATGATGGGCGACCCGAATTTTACCGTGGAAGAACTCTCGGCCATTGCTTTCGGGTATAACCGGTTGCTTGAAGAAAGCAGTAACCTGCTGCTGGACTTGAAGGAAGTGACCACGGCTACCGGACTCTCGATGACCGACAAGGAACGGCTGGACATCATCAACCGGATATACGGCGAAGTGCTGGAATACAAGAACCTGACATGGTACTATACTCGCAAGAATATCGGCATATCGTACCTGCGCAGCAAGAAGAAGGGGGATTCCCGACGGGTACTCGCCTTGTACGGGACACATGAACAGCGTTACTGGTAATCATTCATCCTTAAAAAAACAGATAGATTATGGTATTACTATCAATAGACTGGACGAACCTGCATGAGTTGCTGCGTTCGCTTTACGATGAAATGATGCCGCTGTGCGAGGATATGGCCAGTGTGGCAAAGGGAGTGGCCGGTATCGGTGCCCTGTTCTACGTGGCCTACCGGGTATGGCAGTCCCTTTCAAGGGCGGAAGAGATAGATGTGTTCCCACTTTTCAGACCATTTGTGCTGGGCCTTTGCATCATGTTCTTTCCTACTATGGTGCTGGGGACAATCAACGGGATTCTTTCCCCCGTATGCAGTGCCACTTCCTCACTGGTGGAACAGCAGACTTTCGACATGAAGAAGTATCAGGAAGAGAAGGACGAACTGGAACGGGAAGCGATGCTCCGTGACCCGGCAAAGGCTTTCCTTGTGAGTGATGAGGAATTTGACAAGAAGATAGACGAGCTTGGCTGGTCGCTGGGGGACATGGACACGATGATAAACATGTACGGGCAGAAGGCGGTGTATGACATGGGGGAAAAGGTGAGGCAATGGTTCCGCGAACTGTTGGAACTGTTCTTTCAGGCAGCCTCGCTGCTGATAGACACGCTGAGGACTTTCTTTCTGATTGTCCTTTCCATACTGGGGCCTATCTCTTTTGCACTGGCCGTCTATGACGGGTTCCAGAGTACGCTCACCATATGGTTGTCACGCTATATCTGTATTTACTTATGGCTACCCGTGGGCGACCTGTTCGGGGCTATCCTCTCACGCATACAGGTTCTGATGTTGCAGCAGGACATCAAACAGATGCAGGACCCGACATTTATACCGGACGCATCGGGCAGTGTGTATTGTATATTCATGATTATAGGTATCATCGGTTATTTCTGCGTTCCCACGGTGTCCTCGTGGATTATCCAGGCAGGCGGTGCGGGAGCTTACGGACAGAAGGCTAACGGTGCCGGGAAAATGGCCGGGAACGGTGCGGCGGCAGTCAGCGGCGCAGTCGGCGGATCGGTAGCCGGACGCATCAAGAAAATGTTCTAAACATATCACTTTAAAAAACAGAAAAAAGACATGGAGTTCAAATCATTAAAAAACATCGAGACATCATTCCGGCAGCTACGGCTGTTCGGAATGGTATTCCTGGGAGTATGCGCACTGGTAACGGTCTTCGCCACCTGAAAGGCATACGAGTTTGCCGAGGCGCAGCGGCAGAAAATCTATGTACTGGACAGCGGAAAGTCGCTGATGCTGGCACTTTCGCAGGACGTGCAGCAGAACCGTCCCGTGGAAGCGAGGGAACATATCAGACGTTTCCATGAACTGTTTTTCACCCTGTCACCGGATAAGAGCGCCATTGAAAGCAATGTGCAGCGTGCCCTTTACCTTTCGGATGAAAGCGCCATCGGTTACTACCGGAACTTGCAGGAGAAAGGCTACTTCAACCGGATGATCGCGGGAAACATCTCGCAGACCCTGACGGTGGACAGCATACAGGGGAACTTCGACAGTTATCCATATGAGATGAAGACCTATAGCCGGCAGCACATCATCCGTTCGAGCAGCGTTACCGAAAGGTCGCTTGTCACTACCTGCCGTCTGAGGAATGTAACCCGGAGCGACAACAATCCGCAGGGCTTTCTGATAGAGAGTTTTACCATCATCGAAAACAGGGACATCGGACAGTATGAAAGATAACGGTATAAAAAAGGTCTTCCACTCGTTCAGAACGGAGAAAGACCGGCATACAGCAAAACTCCGCAGACGATGGCAGCGGCTGAGCTACCGGCAGCAAAGGATTATCATCCTTTACCTGCTCGGACTCTTCGCCGCCATCGACCTTGCCTACATCGTGGACGGTTTCTGCGGGACAGACAAATTTCCGATTGAGGTACAGCATCTCCAAAGGATTGCACTTCCCCAAACGGACAGTATCCAACCATTAAAAAACAATGTATCCCATGACACAATCCGATAAGAAAGAAGAAAAGAATAAAGAAACGCAGAAAGCGGAACCCGCATCCGAAAAAGGGAAGAAGTTAAACCGCAAGGTTGCCGACAAGCTGAAATTCTATGGCGTGGTGACATTCCTCTCCCTGCTTTGTGCCGGGTTCATCTGGTTTATCTTCAAACCGGACGCACCCGAAACGGTGGAAGGAATGGCGGGGATCAATACAACGATACCCGACGCTATCGCACCGGAGACAATGGCCGACAAACAGAAGGCTTACGAACTGGAAGAGATGAAGAAACGCAGGCAAGAAAAAGTGAGAACCTTGCAGGACATGGCAGGTGGCTATCTGACACCGGACACAACGGACAGGCTGAAACCGGAAGAAGATGCATCGAAAGCGGATGCTATCCGGGAGTCCAGAGAAAAACAGCGGCAGATTTCAAGGCAGATCACCTCGTTCTATCAGGAACCGAAGGAGAGTCCTAGGGTGGACGAACTGGAACGGCAGGTAAAGGATCTTAACGAAAAGCTGGAACGTGAACGGAAAGGACAAGACCCGCTGGAACTGATGGAAAAGTCGTATGAGATGGCGGCACGCTATTTCCCCGGACAGACGGGCGGACAGGTGAAAAACATACAGCCTGCGGGCGTTACGGGCGGTTCCTCCGGCAATCCTGCGGCCATAGCCGCCGGACGTGCCACGGAGAATGTGGTTTCGTCACTGGCCGTACCTCCGGTACCCGACACGATACCCCGCAATTACGGTTTTGCCACTGCCGTGGGCGGCGGACAGCTTGCCGGAGCCAATACGATACGTGCCTGCGTGGCTGAAGACCAGACAGTGACCACCGGAGCATGACTGAAGTTCCGGTTGCTGGAACCGCTGCAAGTGGGCGGTGTGCTTGTACCTGCCAATACTCCGCTATATGGTACGGTGCGTATCGAAGGGCAACGGATGGCAGTCACAGTAAACTCCATAGAGAGTGGCGGCAATATCCTGCCGGTGGAACTAACGGCTTACGATATGGACGGGCAGGCCGGGCTTTTCGTTCCGAATACTGCAGAACGTACCGCCATGAAGGAAGCCGCCGCCAATATCGGGGGCAGTTTCGGAACAAGCATCTCGTTCGCACGCAGTGCCTCGCAACAACTCGTCATGGACGTGACAAGGGGCGTGCTTAGCGGCGGATCACAATATCTGGCCACAAAGATGCGTGAGGTGAAGGTGGCTGTAAAGGCAAATTATCAACTTTTATTAATATCCAAAAAGCAGTAATCAGATGAAGACAAGAATTATTTTATCATTAGTCATGCTTTTAACCGTATTGTCGGTAAAGGCGCAGGAACCGGTGGAAACAAAGATTTTCCCCACCAACCAGATTATCTCACCGCATAAGATTGAGGTGACTTTTCAGAAAACCGTACATATCCTTTTCCCTTCCGAAGTGAAATATGTGGATTTGGGTTCGTTCGACATCATAGCGGACAAGGCCACGGGAGCGGAAAATGTAGTACGCATCAAGGCGGCGGTGAAAGGTTTTGAAGGGGAAACGAACTTCTCCGTCATCACTGCCGACGGTTGTTTCTATTCTTTTAATGTGGTTTATAAGGACGAACCGGCCTGGCTTTCCATTGAGATGGAAGACTGGCTACGGGACAATCCCGAAGGCGGGATTGCGGGCGACCGCATGTTCGTGAAGCTGAAAGAACTCGGCGGGGAGACACCGCTGGTGGTGAACCGTATCATGTACACGCTGTATAAGAAGAACAAAAGGGACATCAGGCATGTCGGTTGCAAGAAGTACGGCATACAGACACTGCTCAAAGGGCTTTATATCAACAATGATCTGCTGTACCTGCATACTTCCCTGCGCAACAGTTCGGATATATCGTTCGACATTGACTATATCCGTTTCAAAATTATCGACAAGAAGGTGGCCAAGCGCACGGCCATGCAGGAGAACTTCATAGAACCGGTAAGGACATACAATCGTCTGACAACGGTGGACGGAAAAGCCACGGTACGTAACATATTCGTGCTGCCAAAACTTACCTTGCCGGATGACAAGCTGCTCGTGGTGGAGGTTTACGAAAAGGGCGGTGCCCGTCACCAGTCGTTTCGCATAGAGAACACAGACCTTGTGGCGGCAAAACCAATCAGTGAACTGCATCTGAAATAATAACCTATATAATATAATGTATATGCAAAGAATACTATTCATACTGACAGTTGCCGTGTTGTCGCTCTTTACGGGCGAAGCACACGCGCAGCGTGACCTGCCGGGACAGACAGGCATACAGTTCACATCGGGCGGGGTGAATCATTTCCTTTCATGGAAGAGTGGCGGCGAACGCCACTACTTCACCTCGCTGGCCTTTACACATTCCAACCGTAACCGTACCTACTGGCTGTATGGTCTGGATTATCAGATAAAGGAGTACACCTACGAAAATAAGGCAATACCCAAAGCGCAGTTCACGGGGGAACTCGGTTACTTTATTCCCGTATTGTCGGACAAGGGCCGGAACGTCTGTTTCCGTATCGGACTTTCCGTTTTGGGCGGCTTCGAGACAGTCAACTGGGGAACCTCCCTGCTTCCTGACGGAGCGGCAGTGACAAACGGTGACTGCTTTATTTATGGCGGCGGCCTGACGGCGGCTTTCGATGTCTGGCTGACAGACCGGATTATCCTGCTGATGCAGGTGAAGGAAAGGGCGCTGTTCGGAACGGATGCGGGTAACTTCCATACCCAGATAGGATTGGGCGTTCGCCTTATTATTAACTAATAAAAAGAGAAAGGAGAAACAAAAAATGAAAAACGTATTATATAAATGTATAGGCGCACTGCTTGCGGCGCTGGCCTTCAGTTCTTGTAACGACGGGATAGACATCCGGCAGGATTATGATTTCAGCCTCTCGTCATGGTATCTGCAAAAGCAGATTGCAACGGGTGAAACGGTGGAGATACGCTTTTATCTTGCCCGTGAAGGGGACTATGAAAAGGCGGAGTATGAAATAGGTTACATTCAGATGGAAGGCAAGGGAGAGGTGACGGACAGTGAAGGCATAAAACTTGTGAACCGGGAAGTGAGGCCGCTGACAGAGGTGCCGGGACTGGATACGGAAAATCCGGTGAAGCAGGTATTCACCCTCTTTTACCGTTCGACAAGCGCCAGACGTTCGGAACTGAAATTCTTTGTCCGGGATAATTTTGGCAGGGAAAGAGAAATGACGGTGACGTTCGATTTAGAAAGCACTACGGCAAAGGAATAACTGCTACCATTATCTATCAAGAAAGACGGTGGGGAAACCTATCGTCTTTGTTTTATGAAATTTGCTTAATGAAAACAAATGAATAAGTAATTGTTCCGGATTGCACAAAATTTGTTTTTATATTTAGCCGGAAGTTAATAGTTCAATCATATACGCATGAAAACAACACTCAGAATATTCCGTATTATCAGCAAGCTGTTGCTGCTGGCTTATGTCACGATAGTGAATTTTGTCTTTATTACGGTGTTTTACGCATTGCTACTTTCAATCTTGCGCCATATATGGCCGGCATATATACCGGGGCTGTTTGATGAGGGGGTGATTCCGTATTTAGTCAATACGTTACCGTATTATCTTTTGCTGTTATTCATCCTTTATTCCATTTCTCCGCTAAATGTGTGGGTGCTACGCAGAAAAGAAGGATACCGTCCTTTGAACAGTTCCGATCGCATGAGGGTGGAACGGTTGCTTTCAGAAATGGGTATGAACCGGAAGCTGAAACTTTATCGTAACAATGACGCACGGGTAAATGCCGCCGCATTCGGTTTCAATACGATAGGACTGACGGGCGGAGTACTCGCCGCAGCTTCGGATGAGGAGCTGAAGGGCATCATCAGCCATGAAGTGGGGCATATCTCCCATTACGACTTCGTCTATCAGGTGCTTTTATTCTCGATGGAGTCGTTCGGTTACCGCTGCCTTTATGGTATATTTCTTATTCCGGCTCTGATATTCGGGATAATTGGCAGCATGGTGTTTGCATTGGTTCCGGCTTTGGGCCTTGTGGGTGAACTCATAGCGAAGTTATGGTGGGCCGTTTACAAACTGCTTCACCGGATTATATACGGTATCAGCCGGATAACTGACGTGAATATCAATAAATATGCCGAGTACCGTTGTGATGCCTATGCGGTGAAATATGGTTGCGGCGAAGGATTGCTTTCTTTCCTCCGCCGGTTGAAAAGGACGGAAGACGTTTACGGTGAGCGTCCGACTTTCACCGAATATATCATGAGTACGCACCCGTCCACCGAAAAACGGATTGTACGGCTGGAGAAACTGCTGTAACCTGCGGTAAAGAATGTGTGCCTATATCATTTTACAGATATTGGTATAGGGAGTACCGGATGCGTATATCTGCTGCATTTCTGTGGAAAAGTCATCGTAATAACAGATGATATGACCACCGACAAGCGCATTGCCAAAAAACTCTTTTTCCGGAAGTATTTTTTTATTGTCCGCCTGCTTTATCAGGTCGTCATACAAGGCACAATACACCTTGTCGGTATCTGCCGGAAAAGCGGTTTCCGGTATGGCTACTGAAAGGATTATCTCCGGGCATTTGCCCGCTTCACTCAGCATGACTATCGTATCCGCACCTAATAATCCGATATAGGAATGCGGATTGCAGGTGAATGTGCGATAACCTTCATTATAAAGTGAAAGGATAATCCGGTAGAGTTCCATACGGATTTTATCTTCCCTGAATTGGTCGTATTTGGTTGTCTTTTCAATGGTACTGCCGGTAATGGCAACGTTCTTGTTGTACATCTTCCTATGATTTTTGAGTAATACCTTGTCCGTAACTTCCTGTTATGTACCAAAAAAAGCACGGAACTTAACAGGTTCTACTCTCCGGTACGACCAAGCACCCATGCAGGAAACGAGTTAAGACCGTGCCATTAGTGTATGACAAGGGCTCTGCCCGTTTATTCTCCTGCATTGAATTTGGTCGTTTCGAGAGTAAGAACAAACAGCTAAAAGCTATTCTAATATGTTATCATTCAAAATCTTTAATCTTATAACTTTCTTTTTGGTTCAACCCTGCAAAAATAGAAAAAAGCCGGGCAACCGCATAGGGATTGCCCGACTTTTTTAAGAAGAAGTATTCAGGTGTGGGGTGTGGCAGGTCATTCCACCGGCTCGCCACCATAGCGAAGGCGGCGGATGTCCTCGTGGATTTCACACATGATATGCATCTGCATCCGCTTGCTGATATGACGGCTGTCGGAACGCATGAACAAACGGTTCTCTATCAGACTGCAAAACTTCGTGCCCTCCCTGCTTACAATGCAGACAATCTGATTCTCAAGAAAAAAATCCCTGTCGGTGGAATATTCCACATTCGGGGCTGTTCTTATATACTTCATATATCGGTATTTTAAAGGTTTTACGGTGGCGGTGTGGGTGGGGTCGTCCGGCCCTGCCCTCTGTTCTCTGGGGGGCGGTGAAAAAGATGTGCCGGATGTTGTCTCCGGCACATGCTTTCTGTTCGGCTTCAGGCGGCTTTTCCGCTTTCGGGTTTCTCCGTTTTCGGGGCGGTGACTTTCTTCTCCGTCTTTTCTGCCGTCTGCTGTTTTTCCGCTTCTTTGGCTGCTTTCTTTTCCGCTTTCTTCATTTCCTTTATCCTTTCTTCCAAACGTTCATGCCGTTTCTGATATTCTTCCTCGTGGGTGGCTTTGGCAAGTCCGTACTGGTCGGGAAAGTGCATGTTTGCGAAGTCCCTTAACAGCTTGGATGCGTTGTTGTCTCCGTGGCCGTTTTCACAAAGGAAATGACTGATGAAGTCCCGTTTGATGAGGGTCTTTTGTGCGTCCGTCAGCTTGGCTACGATTTTCATCCGCTGTTTCTCGTCCAATGCGAAAGGCTGGTCTTTGATGCCGAAAAGTGGAAAATGTCTCCTTTGAAGTTGGGCAAGCATGGCGAAATAAACCATACCGTCTTCGTACTGCGTGAACGGGCTTTCGGGATAGTCGTTCTCCCGGACAATCTTTTTCGTGTCGGCAACGGTCTTTTCAATAGAAAGCTGTCTGAAACGCTTGTCCCTCTCCTGCAATGTCCCGATAGTGACGGGGGCGGTTTCCTTCCTGTTTATCTCCACGTAGCAGAGTTCGGGTTCCGTCTGCCCTACCTTCACATAGGTCTTTATCCTGCCTTCCTCCTTCATGCGGTCAAGTTCCTCCACCTTTCGGGCATATTCCTCGTTTCTGCGCTCAAAAGTCTCTACCGCTTGTTCGTACTCTTTCGCTTGGGTGAACTGCTCTTTCTTCGGTGCTTCGGGGGCTTTTGGAAATTCCCTTGCCGATACGTTGTAGTCAAGTTCCTTGATTTCATGCCCTTTCTTGTCCAATTTTTGTAGTGCCATATCGTTACGGCTTCCGTAGTAGGGGCGTGCGACAACCAACTTCGGATCGGATTTCAAAAGTTTCTCCGTCTCTTTTGCCACATGGGCGGCATTCTTGGTTTCCAGACATTTGCGGTTTGTGCAGTGTCCGCATCCGTTATGCTCGGCAAAGAGGTTGTAATTGGCTGCGTTGTGTACGCATGCCTTGCATTCCGTCTTGTCGAACTTGTATTGCTTAAGGTCGGTTGTGTAGTATTTCTCAAAATATTTCTTGAACAGATTGAGTGTGTAACCGCTCCAATCGTCCTTGTTGCCTGTCTTGAGGTGGTTCTCATATACGTCCTTTTGGATATTGGGTTCATAGGTGCTTATCTCTTCGGCTACGCTGATAGTGATTGTTTCATTGTCTAACAGTTCACCGATAGGCGCATAGAGTTCGTTCAGTTTCAATCGGGTATAGATATACTTCTCGCTCCGTCCGAAACGTCCTGCCAAAGAATAAATATCATACCGTCCCTTTTCAAGCAAGCGTTTGAATGCTTTCGCTTCTTCGGTGGGGCGTACCTGCTCACGTTGTAAATTTTCACTCAGTGACATATCTTCCGCTTCATCATCTGTTATATTATTATAGATAGTTGCCTTTATCGTCTTTGCTCCTGCAAGCAGTGAGGCACGATAACGGCGTTCTCCGTATATGATTTCATAACCGCCTCCCGTGTGCGGGCGTACCGCAATGGCTTGCAAAACGCCCACTTCCCGAATGCTTTCCGCAAGTTCCTGCAATGATGCGTCATTGAATGTCTTGCGGTGGTTGTCCGTGCTTGGTTGTACGGTGGTGATGTCAAGGTCTGTTTCGGCTGTGGCCGTTGCAAGCGGTGTCTTGAACGTGACCTGCTGCGGTGTTTCTTCCGTAACGTTGGGAACGGCTGCCGTTCCGAGGGAGGCCGTCACTTCGGTAGCCGTGGGCACGTCCTGCGGTGTGAGTAACATTATCGGCTTCGGGATGATTGCCAAAGCGGTTACTTTTACTGCATTTTCTTTCTCTGATTTCTGCACGCTGTTCTTCTGTACTTTCTTGTTCGTTTTCATAATGATAAGTTTTTAAATATTGATAATTAATTGAATAGTTTTCCGTCTGAAAGGTATTCCCAACCGTTGGCGTTGCTTTCTTCCGTGAAGTATTCCAAAGTCTGGGTGCTCTCCATATCATCCCGACAAGCACGGAAAAAGCTGTCGAGACATTCGTTCATAAGGTTGTCAAACGTGACATTCCCGGTGGGGGATTTCAAGAACTTATAAATCGGATCAAGAATATCGTTATCTATATAATAGCCCGTAAGGGGACAACAAATATCTACAAATATCCTGCTTTTTCGTCCTTTCGTCCCTTTCCAAAAATATTTTGGCGTGTATAGGTCGTTCCAATGGTGGTTTATCAGATAGGCCATCAACCGCCAACCGCTTAACCCGTCTATGCAGTCTTCCTGCTTACTGCGGTAGTCATAGCTGTAATTGCATGCATCATATCTCCAATTACGGCACACGATACCGAAGCGTTCGCAAAAGGCATCAAGGGTTTGACGGTTCTCGTGCGTCCAACCGTAAAAATATCGGTTACACAACCATTCGGTGTGTGCTTTCTCTTTGGCTTCCTCGGATAACTCGGTTATCCGATAGAGGGTGTATGTTCTTGTTTCTGTTCTCATGTCGTTACTTTTTTATGGGTTCATTGATAGGTGGGCGGATTGCTCCGCCCTGCCGTTCATGCTGTCATACACGGATGCACGTGGCGAGTGCTTCCCTTACTTTCAGCTCCTGCTTCTTGGAATATATCCACCCTGCACGCCTTTCGCCCTTATAAGTGAGGTTTGCACGGAACAAACCGTTCAAGTCTTTCAGAACGTCCTTTATCGGCTTGGTGTCACCGAATACGGCAATCGCCTTTTCGCTGTATTCCACGATTTCAAGACTGAGGGTTGAAGGGGCTGCGGTTGCTGTCGGCTGTTGTGCTTCGTTTTCCCTCTGCGGTGCTTTCATGCAAAGGTTGGCTTCATCCCCTGCGGTGTGCGCATACCGTTCTATGAACTTTTCAAGGTCACAGATAGGCTCTTTCTCAATCGTCCAACCGCTGTACTTGTTCCTGCCCAAATACATGCCGTCCCCCATGCTGTAATTTTCACGGTGTTCGTAATCTGCGTTATATTCTGCCAAATAGGCCGTTTCCTCAAAATTGGCGGCATGCTTGCGCATTTCTGAAAAGAGGTTGCGTGTATGTTTGGAAAAGCCTAAAATGACGGTTCTTGCTATACTATAGTCGTAATAGTCCGTATAACTGTCGCATTCGTTCACCCTTAATGTGCCGATAATGACCGCCTTTGCATCCGTCGGGACAAGGAGGCGCAAACGTTCCGCACCGATTTTTGCGATACGCTCGTATTCTTCACTTGCTTCCTCCGCTTTCCGTTCCGCTTCGGCTTTCTTCTCTTTCGCTTGGGTTAGTAAAGCGGCTGTTTCCAACGGATCCAAAAACTTGGGGTTCGCATCATCGTAATAGATGCCTATTCCGAATTTCTCCGATAATGGCCGGATAAGGTCGGAAGTGTGAAACTCGTGTGTTTCCAAATTGACAAGATGATAGGTTATTCCCCACTTGTCACGGGTTACTTCATACACAACATAGCTGTCATAGCTGTAGCCTTCCAATACTACCACTTGATTGACTGAAACGGTCTGAACGTCTCTGTCGTAACTTCTGTTAGCTCCCAATAAATGTACTTTGTTCATAATGAGTTGTTTTAATGATTAATATTTCGTTTCAGAGTATCACGCAAAGAACAAGGATGAAAAGAGCGAGCACGCAAAGGGAAAGGAGAGCGGAAAGGATGCGCCACACGGAACGGATGAGGAAAACCACCACCGCCAAAACTGCCAACATGGGCAACCAACCGCTCCAAAAGGCCGCCACACCACCGACAAAGGCACACACGAAACGCACCGCCACGTACACCACGAAGCCGACCAACGACCACTTCATCCAAAATTTTATGCCGGTTGGAGCGGAGCCGAAGCCTCGTTTCAAATCTTGTTGTATTTCAGTTCTCTTTTTCATAACATTGACTTTTTTTTTATGCCTTGTCGGTGGCTTCACCTTGCTCGTTTCAGGGGGCAGATACGGACGGGGAGAAAATATGCAAGGCTTTTGGTGAGAATTTTTCAACCGCCCGGCTGGACGGATTGAAAAATTTTCGCCAAAACCCGTAAGGCGCGAAGCGGGCTTGCAGATTTTTAGGGGACCCGGACGTAGCTTCGCACCCTGAACCACGCAAGGTGAAGTTACTGACAGGGTGATAAAAATGAGGAAATGGCTATATATGGGAAAAAGAGAACTGAAATACAGTAAGATTCGGAAGGCTGTGCCGACTGGATTATTTATATGATTATAATCGGATTCTATATCGGGGAAAAAGAGCCGGATATTTATAACCATAAAAAAAGTACCTCTATCTTTTGGGGATAGCGCACTTCTTCAGTTGTGTGTCTTCAAATAATACGTCCTCACGGATTTGCTGATTTTATATCTATACCTATTGAATTTATAGAAGTTTTGTACAACCAGCCGTTAAACTCTAAAAAATACATGCATTCGTTCTCACGAACAAGCAATATATATCTATTACAATTAAGCCGGAACAAATGTAGCAGGTGAGGACTGAAAAACACCAAACCGCTTGGCGGTCGGGTGATGTATTTATCATTCATTAACAGCTCACGACGGGTAATGTTACAGCAACATAACAAATGAGCTGCCATAAAGGAAATGTTTTATCTTCTTCACGATAAGGAATTTATGTGTTTATGTCCGTCTCTTGTAATAAAGCGGTTAATTTAGCCCGTATTTTTCCTGTTTGTAGTGACATCGTAATATCCGTTCACTACATTTGTCATATTAATAATCAGAGACACAAAATTATGAAAAGTAGATTATGGCTGTCTGTCTGCCTGCTACTGGCGGCAGGAACAGTGCTTGGCGGATGCCAGGCACCCGTGAAGGAGAAGCTGCCCGTTGTGCATGCGCATAGGGGCGGTGCGGCTCTTTATCCGGAGAATACGATACTAGCAATGACGCATGCTGCGGCAATCGGTGTGTCGGTGATGGAGCTTGACTTGCACGTGACGAAGGACAGTATGGTGGTGGTGTCGCACGATGCCTACCTGAACCATGTTAAGGCATTGACACCGGAAGGGGAACCGATTCCGGCTGGGGAGGATAAGGATTATAAGATATACGCAATGACGTATGACAGTTTGCGACGGTATGATGTGGGCAGTCTTCCGAATCCTGCATATCCGCGACGGAAGAATGTGAAATGCTGCGTACCGCTGGTTACGGATTTGATTGACGCGGTGGAACTTTTGACCAAGAGTAATGGTATCGCTCCGGTGAGCTACAATATCGAGATAAAGTCCGATCCGTCAAAGGACGGGATTTATTCGCCGGATTACCGGACGTTTGCGAACTTGTGCATGAAAGCGCTGTTGAGCAAGAAGCTGGGTGATCGGTTGCTGGTGCAATGCTTTGATGTGCGTACATTGAACTATCTGCACCAGAAATATCCGGATGTCCGTTTGTCCTATCTGGTGGAGGATAAGAACGCTACCTTTGAGGAACTGATGGCGCGGTTGGACTTTGTACCGCAAGTGTATAGCCCGGAGAGCGATATGCTGACGGAGGAGATTGCCGGGAAGGTCCGTGCCAAAGGGATGGAACTGGCTCCGTGGACGGTGGACGACAAGCCGGAGACGGAACGGTTGAAGACGTTGGGGGTGGATGCCATCATTACCAACCAGCCGGATAGCGTGATGCGGTGGCTGGGATATCCAGAGAATAAAGGGAAAGAATAATTAGTGAATACTGTTATGAAACCAGCTGTTATTGCATTTTTCAGAGGCTATAACCTGCTTTTCCTGTCGGGGATGTGCCTGCTTTTTTTCGCATTAACCGGTTGTTCGGACGATGATGAGGATGAGCTTCCGCCTACACCTATTTCTTATACCACACTGATATATATGGTTGCGGATAACACGATGGATAGTGATGTGGACTACAGTATCAGTCAACTGAAGGCCGGGGCAAAGCGGAGTGCGGGAACAGCGGTGGTGTATGTGGACCGGATGGACGAAGCGCCGCGTCTGTTCAAGATTACGCAGGCAGGCGAAGAGGTGCTGCTGAAAAACTATGAGGAAGAGAACTCTGCCAATGTAGAAACGCTGGTGCGGGTGATTGAAGAAACGAAGGAACTGGTTCCGTCGGAAAGGTTCGGGCTGGTGCTGTGGTCACATTCCATGGGGTGGGTTCCGAGCGGCTATAGCCGTACCCGGTCTGTATGGCCGGATAAGGGAGAACAGGCATTTCCGCGTACACGCTACATCGGACCGGACTTTCATCCGGGCAATGTGACCGTGGATACCATGATAGAGATAGATGCGCTGGCTGCGGGTCTGCCGGATCATGTGGCCGAGTATATCTGGTTTGATATGTGCCTGATGGGTAGTGTGGAAGCTTTGTATGCATTGCGGTATAAGAGCGATTATCTGATAGCTTCGCCTACGGAGGTGCTTGCGGAAGGAAGCTACGATGCATCGGGTATTCCGTATGCAAAGGTGTTGCCGTATATGTTCGGCGGTGTGGAAGGACTCAAACAGGCTTGTAACGCTTATTTTCAGCATTATAATGGCATGAAATATGATGTGCTCCGTTCGGCAACCATCACACTGGTGGATGCGGCACAACTGGACGGGTTGTATGACGTGGTTCATGGGGCGTTGTCCGGACATCTGGCAGATGCGGCTGGAATGGATGTCAGCGGATTGCAGGTGTACCATACGAGTGACGTGCCGCAGGTATTCTTCGATTTGAAAGATATGGTGAACAGGCTGAAAAATACGGATGATGCCTTGCTGGAGGCACAATTGGGAAAGACAGTTGTTTATACGGCGGCTACGGCTTCGTTCAAGTATGTGGTTATCGACAGAAATAAATATTGCGGATTGAGCGTTTATGTTCCCCTAAAGAAGTGGAAAGGGAATACGGAATATCAATATTACTTTGAAAGCCTGGAGTGGGGGAAATCTACGATTAAGAAATCTCCGGATTTCTTTTGCTGCGAATATATCGGTTGTGTTGGTTGTGACTGTTTGCTATGATAGGCTGCAAAAGCAGATGCACGTGAGCAGGCTGTAGTAATACCCGGCCAGTTTGAACTGGAAGCGCAGATCCTTCATTATGATGGATACCTTCTTGTAAATGCTTTCAATGCTGATATTGAACTGGCTGGCGGTTCGTTGGGCAGGATAGTCCAACTCTTTCTGGTAGATGAAAACCTGTTTGTCCAATTCGGGATATTTGCTGAGTACCTTCTCGGTTATCTTGCGAATCTCCTCGGCGTAATAGTCAGCTTCGGGTGATGAAGGGGATGCGTAATTGTCGGAGAGGTTGGGAAAATCATCCAACGGGATTTCTTTGCTACATTGGGGGGAACGGTAGTAATCGGCTATACGTTTTGTTGCCATATTGAAGAAAAGGCTTTCTGCCGAATCCATGTTTTCGTAAATGAGTTGGGACGCATTCTGCCAAATGTTCAACCAGAAATTCTGACTCAAATCAAAGGCGGTATCTGCATTGTCCGTTACATTATAAAAATACTGTAGCAGTCTTTGGCTATACCGATTATAAAGAATTAAAAATGCATCAGCATCGGCAGATGCAGCGATAGCCTGTAACAAAATCTTGTCAGCCTGCTGCTCCTTTAGTTGTTTTGATAGATTTTTATTCATAATTCTTTTTAGGATTTCATGTCCCAAAAGTAAAAAGAGGTTATTTCAGAGTTATGACAAGCTATTAAAAAGATTGATGGGCTGTTAAGATTTACATGGCTGTAATGTTCATGCAATAGAACTGTAATATTTGACGGGATAATCGGGTGGATGCACGGAGATATGCCAACAAATTTGTATTGGAACCATATTTGATAAATTAGTTTAGAGTATTTTTGTAGATGTAATATTTTATACATATAAGTCGTTACTATAAATCTGAATACGGAGGGAGGCTAAAAAGAAGACCAATGCAGAAATCTTCCAAAATTAACTATTTTTTAAGGAAGGTTTTGGGGGTCTCAAATGATTTACTAGTGTAGGGGTACTTGAACGGAAATTGAAACCCAGTTGAAAGTTGCCCGTTGCTCTTTGAAGTTTTGACCGCCCACTTCCCCGGAAAACAGTCCGGAAAAGTTAAAAAACAGGGATAAATGCAGAAATCCTTTGATTTTAACGATTTTTAAAGGAAGGTTTTAGGGGGTTCAAACGATTTATTAGTGTATGGGTTCTCAAAGTGATGCGAGAACTTGAATGTAGGACAAATTAAAAAAACAGATAATTGATATGATTAAATTTTGGAGAAATAGAAAGAAAGTAACTTCCGAACAAGAAGAACGTGTATGGGATCGTATAGATTCTCTCTACTCGAAACTTGAAGAAGGAAAGGCTACTGAGGATGAACTCAAGCGGATTGACGGCATCTCCAAAATAATCATGGATGTTACCGGTAAGAGTAGTAAGGGTAAGAAAGAAACGGCTACGCCGGAAGAACTGGATGAGCTGACCAAAAGAGACTTGGATATGCTGGCACGAATGATCGGCATTGAAGGAATAGAAGGAAGAACGGACTGTCTGGCCGGACAGGTGAAGAAAGAAAAGAGATTGCCATTCTCCCGTGGAATGAAGTATGCGGGAGCCGGAATTGCGGCAAGCGTCCTGTTGGTGTTGGGAATTTCGTTCTATATGAATGAAAAATTTGCGGATAGTACGAATGCCATGGCATGTAATGTAATCCAATGCCAGAATGATAGTGTGTTGCACCTGGCAGACGGTACGGTTGTTTATCTTGCAGGCGGCAGTAATCTGAGCATTGCGAACAACTTCGGGAAGAAGGACAGGACGGTGAGCCTGGTAGGAGAAGCATTCTTTGAGGTGGCCAAGGACAAGAAGAAATCCTTTATTGTAAAGGCGAAAGAGATCAATGCCATTGTACACGGAACCTCGTTCAATGTGGTAGCTTACGGCGGGACAGTGGAGAGCCAGGTTGCAGTCCGCACTGGATGTGTGGAAGTGGCGAAAGGGGAGCAATCTTTCGGTAAGTTCCACTGTGGCGACCGGGTGGTTTATGATAAGGCAGCCAACAGAGTTTCGCATGACACGGTGAATCCCGATAATATCGGAGCATGGACTACCGGTGGTTTCGTACTGGAGGATGCTACGGTAGAAGAGCTGAAAATAAGGGTGAAGAACCGTTTCCACCGGGAACTGGTGATAGAGAAGGATGCCATACCTGCGGACGCCCGAATCAATTATTGCTCGTATAGGCCGGAACAATCCGGAGTAAATAATGTGATGAAAAATATATGTGCCATTTACGGTACGCGATATGAAATCAGTGACAACCGGATTGTTGTAAGCCGGTAACCATATACATCCACGCGCCACCTTACGAGGACTGCACGCGTAACGAAAGAATAAAGAAAGACAAGCCTGTGGTATGCGGTGGCGAGCTGCATACATGAAAGAGAAATTTCCCTATGTAAAGGGAAACGGCCATTGCCTTGTCTTTTCGGAAATGGAAAATGAAAGTTTAACTAATTGAAAATAAGTGATTTATTAAGTAAAATATTAACGAATCAAAGATGAAAAGGAGTAATAAGAAAATGAGATTACGAACGGGCATATTGTTCCTACTGGGAATGTTGCTGCTATCGCCGATCTGCCATGCGAGTGACGACCAAAAGGCAACGAGCTATCCGGCAGAGGCACTGGAACTACGGTTGAACCGCATCGCCAAGACGTATAAGGTAGAGGTTGCATTCGACGGGAAGAATATGAAAGCCATTAGTGTGCCTGCCGCGACCAAGCGCAATTCAGTAGAGGTGGATTTATCCAACAGTCTTTCAAACACCGGTTATTCATATAAGAAAGTATCAGCGGAATCATATTCCGTATATCAGGACGATAATAAAAACAAGAAAAGTTCCGGGAAAGGGACTATCACGGGAACCGTGCTGGATAAGGACGGATTTCCGATACCGGGAGCCACGGTGGTCATTGCCGGCAGCAACACCGGTACGGCAACGGACATTAAGGGAAACTTCACACTGAAAGATGTGCCGACACGTACCTATATGGTAGAAGTGAGCTGTATCTCGTATCAGAAAATGCGCATCAGCGACGTGAAAGTTGCAGGGGGAAGAACTACTCCGTTGGATGTAATCCTGCAAGATGAGACAGAGATGCTGAATGAAGTGGTGGTAACCGCTACCTATAACAAGGCATCTGCCAATGCGCTGTACTCCAAACAAAAGACAATGGTTGCGATGAGTGACGGTATCAGTGCCGACCTTGTGAAGAAAACCAGTGACAACAATATGGCGCAAGTGCTTCGCCGTGTGTCCGGTGTGACGATTGATAACGGTAAGTATGTAAATGTGCGTGGTATGGGCGAACGCTATAACAATGTGCAGTTGAACGGTGCATCCCTGCCAAGTACGGAGCCGAACCGCAGAAACTTTGCTTTCGATGTGATACCGAGTGGTTTGGTGGATAATGTGACTATTGCAAAGACCTTTACTCCCGACCTGCCGGGTGAATTTACCGGAGGATTGATAGAAGTACAAACCTTGGCGGTACCGAGTAAGAAGTTTCTCGATATAAGTCTGGGTACAGGTATGAACACCCAGAGTACGGGAAAAGACTTCCTGAGCAACAAGCGTTTCAAATCCGACTGGCTGTTCGGTGAAATGAATGACCGCCAATGGTATGCCGGCAGAAGTGAAGACGAAGGTAAGATAGGTACGCAGAATGCTGCATTGAAAAATACTTTCGGAATGAAGAAATTCACAGCTATGCCGATACAGAACTACTCTCTTACCTTTGGTGCTCCTATCGAATTGGGTTACGGACACAAACTGGGGGTAGTAGCCGCTTTGACCTACCGTAATGAACAGACTACGGAAGAATATAAAGAGATGAACACCATAACTAAAGACAGTTTGAACGGACCGGGTAAACGCTATAAGTTTGTGACTTCTGTCGGCGCTGTGGCAAACGTCGGTTGGGAAATCCGGAACCATAAGATTACGTGGCGAAACATGTTCAACAACCGTTTCCAACATACCAATCTTGAACGTTACATTTTTAAATATACTACAGCGTTCAATACCTATGAGCAGTATAGTGTCCCATTGCGCAGCCAGCTCTGGCAAACCCAACTGGAAGGCGAGCACCGGTTGTTCAACGAAAACCTGATAGCTACATGGAATGCGTCTTATAATCAGATTGGCCGTACCAATCCGGATGACCGCTACGCATTGGGCAATGTTCAAGGAAATGTGGAAGACGGCTTGGTTGATTGGAGCAGCACTGTCACCAGCAGCCAGTTCGGACTTGAAGACGGACACTTGATGTACAGTAACCTGAAAGAGAAGAAGAAAACCATTGGATTCAATCTGGAACATCCTTTTGTAGTAAAGGGAAACAAGCAAACCATCAAGACCGGATATATGGGCACTTTCCGTACCTCCAATTATGAACAGCAATATCTTCATGCCATGTTTGGCAACAAGGGAGAAGGATGGGACGCATGGAAAGAACTACAGGAATCGCATCCGGAATTGGGAGAGTTGTATGACCCGAAGAACTTTGCAAGTGGCGCTATCTATTATGCGCCGTCCGGCTTGTCGGGACTAAATGAAGCCGATTACTACGAAGGAAAACAAAATATACATGCGGCATATTTGATGGGTGAATTTACGTTCTTCCGTAAACTGCACTTAACGGCAGGCGTCCGTATGGAAGATGCCACTACTGAAGTGCAAACAACAATTGGGGCGGACAGAGTGGATAGTTTGGTCTCGGTAAAGAAAACCGACTGGTTGCCCGCCGCCACTCTGGTCTATAACATCACGGACAACATCAATGCCCGTTTTGCCTACAGCCGCACCATTGCGCGTCCGGACTTCAGGGAACTTACCCCTTGTAACTATTATAATGTAGACGACCGTATAGAAGTGAAAAGCCGTGGAGGATTGAAGCAATCCCATTCGGATAATTTCGACCTCCGTTTGGAGTGGTATCCACAAGCGGGTGAAGTGGTTTCGGTAAGTGCCTTTTATAAGAAATTCAAATCCCCTATTGAAATGGTAACGCGAAAGACGATGGATTTACGATATGTCCTGCATCCTTTCAATATAGATGATGCCAGCGTAAAGGGTATTGAGATTAATCTTCGTAAATCATTGGCTTTCATCGCCCCGGGCTCTTTCTTGAAGGATGTGTATGTCAGTGGAAACGCTACTTTTCTGAGTGGAGACGTTACATACAATCTTGAACGATTGCAGAACGCTGCTTCCGGGATTGACAGAGAAGTTAAAACGCAAGACCGCAGCCGCCCATTGCAAGGATTGTCTCCATATACTGTAAATGCCGGATTGACCTATCAGGGAAAGATACTTGGTGCTGCATTGAACTATGGGCGTAACGGACGTAAATTGTTATTTGCCGGAGATTACGAGAAGTATGACCAATACGAAGCATCGAGAGACGTACTTGACTTACAAATCTCTGCCCGTTTCCTAAAAGAAAAGTTGGAAGTGAAATTCAATGCCAGTGACCTCTTAAACCAGGATGTGATAGTTTATCGCAATTGCGGATATGAACCGGGGGTTGACCCGAATAACGATAAAGGATATGCTGATTTAACTTCAAATATGAACTATAATAGCGGAGATTGGGTGCTAAGCCGGATAAAAAAAGGTATAAACCTTTCTCTGTCAGTTGGATATAAATTTTAGTTTTTGTGTTAAATAAATAGTTTATTAACTTTTAAAATTGTTCAGTTATGAAAAATTTTAGATTCAAAAACGTGTTAGGTGTTACAAGTTTGGCAGTAGCCTCTGTAGCCGTGGTATCTTGTAGTCAGAACGAGGAAATTGCACCCATTGACGGTGGAACTCGTGCAGCTGCTGCAATCGTAAAAGTGTCTGGTGTTATCAACACCAATACTACTTGGAGTGCTTCAAATGAATATCATTTGGATGGCAAGGTTTATGTGTCCGGTGGTGCTACATTGACTATTCAGGCAGGTACAAAAATTGTAGGTCTGTACAATGATGTTCCGGCACAAGCTTCAGCTTTGGTTATTACCCGTAATGGTAAGATTAATGCTGTTGGTACTGCTTCTGCTCCGATTGTTATGACGGCAGAAGATGCACATCAATATCCTGGTGGTTGGGGTGGTTTCGTAGTATTGGGTAATGCTCCTATCAACCAAACCAACAATCCGGTTATTGAGGGTATCAATTCGGCTCCTGCCGGTGTAGATATCACTTATGGTGGTAGCAATGCTAACGATAACTCCGGTACGATTCAGTATGTACGTGTTGAATATGCCGGTGCCAACGTTTCGCAGGACAATGAATTGAATTCATTTACTTTCGGCGGTGTAGGTGCAGGTACAACTTTTGACCACTGTCAGGCATACTACGGTGAAGACGATGCATTCGAATTCTTCGGTGGTACAATAAATGCCAAGTATTTGGTATCTACCAGTACGCACGACGATGCTTTTGACTTCGACTTTGGTTACACTGGTAAGCTTCAGTTCTTGGTAGCCACTGTAGATGCAAATAGTACCTATTACACTAAAGACCCGAATGGTATTGAATGTGATAACGACGGAAGCAGTTCATCTTTAACTCCGTTCACTCACCCGACAATCAGTAACTTAACAATCGTTGGAACCGTTAATGGTAAGGTTGCACAATCTGCAATGGGTGATGGTAAATCCATGAAATCTTGTGCCAACTTCCGTAGAAACTGCCAATTTACTTTGGTGAACAGTATTCTTTACGGATATCCTACCGGTATCTTGTGTGAAACCACTAACAGCTATGTTTTCAAAAACAATGTTGTAAATGGTGTTAGTACTACATTTTCAGGTATCACAGCTGACGCGACTAATACTGCTGCTGCAAGTGCTGAGGCTATTGGGCTGACTTCTCCGTGGGGTGGATATACAGGTTTGATGCCTAATGCATCTCCAGCCAATGCAGGTGCAGATTTTAGTGAATTGGATAGTTGGTTTACGACTACTTCTTACAGAGGTGCTGTTGGTGGACGTTCAAACTGGTTAACTCAAGCGTGGGTAAAATAATTGTTGAATAATTTGGAGCCGTATAAAAGAGGGATTAGCCTCCCTCTTTATTCGGCTCTTTTTGAAGAAAAATGATGAATAAATTTTTATACAGTCTCATCATTAGCATTTTTATATTTGTCTTTGCTGGTTGTGAAACAGAAGGTGAGGATATAGACATGCGATTTGAGACTTGTACTGTATCGTTTGTACAACAAGAACTAAGAAGTAGTTATGAGGTTTATTTTAATGGAGAAAAAAGTATTAATCGTTCAACATCTGTTAAAAAGAATAGTACTCTTAAACTAGAGGTCTATAAAATAGGCGAAAAACAGCCCGAATTGTCACAAGAGATAACACTGGATAATAGTAAAGACATTGAGTTGCTTAAACTTGTGGGACGAGATATTGCTATTTCTTCATCTTTGGAGGAATATACAACATTCACTCCCATAATTAGCTATTTTAATCCTAATACTGATTTATATACCGTTACGTTCAATAATGGAGAATTATCAAATAAGGTAAAGAATTATATAGCCGAAGCGGACTTAAGCGGTACATTAAAAATAGTGCGCAATGTTGATGGGCAAGTTCTTTATGAACAAGATATGACTATTATGCCAGAAGGCCAGTTCAGTCTTATGCAGTTGTCCGATACAGACTTCTTGGATATATCCGATGGTGAAGAAGCGGATCCGGAATCTCGACAATATACTAAAATTCGTTTCTTTTATACTGCTGATGCCTTTCCCGGCCATGACAAGTTGAAATTGGTAGTTTATTTGATGGATTTAGATGCTATGCAATTTACAGCCCCAATAGCAACAATTGATTTGGAAGCTGGAAAGATTTCTGAGTATATTCAAATCGATAATGATGCATTTGGCCAAGGTGTAGTAAACGGAGTATATGATTTGATAGATGAGAGTGGAAATATGATAGTTAATAATCTGGAACATTTTAATACAAGTATTCCAATAGGAACTTCTGATAATAAATTCATGACATTTCGCTTTATGGATCCTTCACATCAAGGCGGTGATAATGTGCAATGCAATTTTATCTTATCTACTCCTTGGAAATAGAGCTTTGGTACTTAAAGCCCTCCGATAAAATTAATTAATCGGAGGTGCTTTTCCTAAAAATGAGTATTTGTTAATTAAAAACGAAAAGAAATCATGAAACACACCCTGAAAGGTTGGCTGGTAGACAATGCTGTCACCGTAGACAACAAAGAAGACAAAATCCTGATGTTGGAATCAGCCGGAAGCCTTACGCTGGAGGATATACTTAGCGAAATGAAGAAAGAAGACACAGGTCTTCGTGAAGAAACCATTGAGCACGCAGTGAAGCTATATCACCGTGTGTTGTCAGACTTGATACTGAGCGGCTATTCGGTGAATACCGGACTTTTCCGAGCCGTACCCCAATTCCGTGGTGTAGTAGACGGCGGACAGTGGGATCAAAAAAAGAATTCAATCTACGTCTCCTTTACCCAGGACAAGGACTTGCGCGAAGCTATTGCGCAGACTTCAGTCAACATCTTGGGAGAGAAACGGGACGCCATGTATATAATAGGTGGCGAAGATGCCGCCACCCGTGCCACGGACGGCATGGCAACCGCCGGACGCAACTACACCCTGAACGGACGCTTGATAAAAGTCGTTGGTGAACATGAATCGGTAGGTATCACCCTGACTGATGCTTCCGGCAAGGTCAGCAAGCTGCCTAATGATATGCTGGTGGTGAACAACCCCTCGCAACTCATTATCTTGCTTCCCTCCGATTTAACGGACGGTCACTACACGCTGACGGTCACTACGCAATACAGTGGTACAAATACATTGCTGAAAACTCCGCGTAGTACGAGCAAAGTGATTACCATCGGGCAAAGTGGTGGTTCTGAAGGTGGAAATACCAGTGATGGAAACTTGGATGAGAATCCTTTAGGATAAAGCCTCTTATCCGGCCTTTTTAGACAGAGCTGTCTAAGGAGATTAGATAGGGCTATCTAAAGCTCTTCGATAAAGCGGTTTCAGACATCAAAACAAATGCTTTCTTTCATTGAATAATTTGAAATAATAAAAGAATGATAGACATTATAGCAAATATAGCTTCTATTCTGGGTTTTACCATGCAGATGAATGACAAGTTCTTTGCGCATGGAATGAATAAAGAGCAGGCGGACAATGAAATGCTGCTGTTGTTTCTGAAGCAATTGTCCGTCAAATCCAAAGCAATAAAAGAGATACATCAGAAGTATCATTCGTTGAGTAATGATTTTCGCCTTGTAGCTGTTTTCCTGACTAATCCCGTCATCTACGAGAAAATAGTGACCAACCGGAGCCGGGCATTAAGAAATGCAC
Organism: Bacteroides sp. BFG-606; assembly: GCF_024788145.1. Lineage (NCBI taxonomy): Bacteria > Pseudomonadati > Bacteroidota > Bacteroidia > Bacteroidales > Bacteroidaceae > Bacteroides > Bacteroides sp. BFG-606. The sequence goes on from NZ_JANUIL010000001.1 coordinate 3,496,580, forward strand.
TGAAAGAATCCCTGCAAACGCCGTCGGCACGTATCGCTCAAACACAACTTTCTGCCCAGTTGCGTCCCTGCTTTGAAAATCTGTTGGTGAGCATAAAGGACGAATCCCACTTGTCTGTGGAGTTTTCCGGGATAAATGATTGCGAGATGAAAGCCATATTGCGGAAAATACTTAATGCACAGAAAGAAATCTTCCAGTTGCACCAACAATTCTGTGGAATAATGAAAACCATCGGCAGTTATCCTCTCGGTAACTGGGGCGACAGTGAGTTTGACTTTATCAAAACGAACCAACGGGTATTTATCTCGGATTTCTATAGCATCATTGATTATGCGGATATCATCCTGATGGGATATTTGGATATCTACCATTGTGCATTGAACCTCAAATAACGGATTGTATGGAAAATGGTATTGAAGAAATATTGAAAGAACATGAGGCACTGTGCAGCCGGGTATTTCATCTTCTGAATACAGGTAATCCGCAAACTAAGGATATAGAACTTATCATACCTAAAGTGAAAGAACTGTTCGGAATGCTGGAAGCCGTCAATACCAAACAAATCACTGCACAGCAATATAACGGCTTGCTGAATGTGATGAGTGAATGGAACGCTATTTTCAGCTATTTCAATATTAAGATGGTGCCGTGCCGTTTACGGCCTTTCTTATGGAACTCTCCAAAGGTAGCTGTAAAAAGAATACCCCGGCAATGTATCGAGGGGATAGTGGTAAGCACGAAAATGCAAAAGACGGTTGTCATAGAGGTGGAACGTACGAAAAAGCATCCGAAGTATGGGAAAACAGTACAATATACGAAAAAGTATAAAATACATGATCCCCTGGAGGAATGTAGTGTAGGAGACCGGGTGCTTGCTCATGAAACCAGACATTTCAGCAAGACTAAATATTTTAGATTTTACAGAAAACTGTATTGAGACGGTAAAAAAAGAGTAGGTATTTCAGAATTAATATTGGATATATCACTATATGGAAAGCAAATGCATTAACAATTAAAGACTATTGATTATGAGAAGACTAACCGTACTGCTGTTCCTTGCTTGTCTATTCTCTTGTCAAAACGATGATAATGAGAAAGAGACACAACCTGAAGAGAAAGAAAGCGTATTCAGGTTTATTGATAAAGCTAATATCACAAATACGGACACTTATGAGAAGGCCGAATTTTGTTTAAGAATATACTATCCGAAGGGGGACTATACCAAATTTATAAATGACTTTATATATGCGGATAATATCCCTGATACTTTGGATTACATAGTGCCGGAACTGTATGAAGGATGTATCTATGAGTATCGTGTCTTTTTGAGTAACAAATCGTGGGATGCACCCAAGAAGTCAAAGGAATATCGATTTGCGGAGGTCAGAGTGGAGCATTCATGTGATTCCGTGCATTTTGAATATCCTAAGGATACGATAAATGCAATTGAGGCATTGGAAATAAGCAGACCATGAAATTTTATGTGTTAACAATAATAAAATGACATATATAGTAACACGTAAGGAATAGAAACCAAGAAGAAAATCCACTGGGATAACCTTTTTTAATGACTTTAAGGCAGAGCTGTCTATCGTCATTGGAGAAATAGCTCTGGCCTTGAAAAACAATCGCTCTTTGACAGAATGGGACATATACGGAAATAAAGATAACCCCTTGACCGTTTGTGTATTTGCATAAATAGCATTACCTTTGCAGATAACAATAGAGAAAGGAGGCAATAATGGCAAGACCGATAAAAGAAACCCCGATACTCTTCGGGGAGGATGCACGGAGATTTGAAGCGCGGATGAAAAATCCACCGAAAGAGACTCCGGAAAAGCTGGAAGAGATAAAACGGGATTATAAGTACATCATGAGCATTTTTAAAGAAGAAACTGATGGCAGAAATAAATAATCCAGAGTTTGGTGTTCGCCGTTTGGATGAACACGAGAGAATAGAATCGTTCGATTGCGGAGACGCGGATTTGAACGATTTTATTATGAATGAATCTTTCATTTATAGAAATGAACTGCTTGCTGTTAGTTATGTAGTGGAAGATGCCTTTGGCAAAGTTTTGGCATATTTCAGTCTGGCAAATGATAAAATTTCTCTTTCGGAATTTGAGAACAAGACGGAATTTAATCGCTTTCGGAAAAAACGCTTTGTTAACGAGAAGCGTCTGAAAAGTTATCCAGCAGTGAAAATCTGCCGCTTTGGGGTAGATGTTTCGACACATAATTTGCACTTGGGCAGCAAATTGCTTAATTTCATTAAAGGCTATTTCGTTATTAACAATAAGACCGGATGTAGGTTCATTACAGTTGATGCCTATATTGATGCAGTACCTTTCTATCTGAAGAATAATTTTTTAGAGTTGACATCAAGTGATGAGGATGCCTCTCATACAAGGTTATTATATTATGATTTGAAAATGATGGTTTAAACGATCACTCAGACATATTTTTATTTCCGTCCCGCTAACCAAAGTCTTTCGTTGGTTAGCGGGACGGTTTCGTTTTGTCCCACTCTGTCTGAAATGGATATAATTTTAATCAATAATAAAAATGCTTATGGCAACAATTAGAAACAAAGAAATCAGTAAAACAGGCGGTGTATGCCTGTCATTCGTAGCTGTACTGGCAATAGCGGCAGCAACTTTATTTACCAGTGGAAAACCGGTTGAGGAGTTATCCGAAAATGCCGCTGTGGGTCGTAAATCGGTGATTACTGCCGCCGGAGCCACATTGCCGTTACCTTTCTACAGCGAGGCGTTCAAGATGTACTGGGAGAAGAACGACATCCCTGTTACTTATGCCGGTATCGGTACGGAACGCGGATTCAGAAGCCTGAAGAATCAACAGATAGACTTTGCAGGTGTGGACGTTCCACCTACCAAAGCGGAACTGGACAGTCTGCCGGTAAAATCTATCCTTGTACCTACGTGCATGGGGGCAGTGACTATCGCCTATAACCTGGAAGGTGTGGATAACCTGCGCCTGACGGGAGAGCTGATAGCAGATATCTATATGGGTAAGATATTGAAATGGAATGATGCAAGGATTGCGGCAGTGAACTCCGGCAAGCAATTGCCCGACAAGGAAATCTATCCCGTTTTCCGTCTGGACGGTAGCGGAACAACTTATATCTTCAGTGACTACCTGACGAAAGTGAGTACGGACTGGAAGGCCAAGATTGGCACGGGAAAAGCCTTGACCTTTCCACGTGGAGTAGCGGCTACGGGAAATACGGGCGTGGCCGGACTGGTAGGTAAAGTTCCGGGTGCTATCGGATACGTGGCTTCGGAATATGCAGCCAGCTTCAATACGCAGAGTGCATGGCTGAAAAACGCTGCCGGAAACTTTGTGCAGCCCACTTCGGAAAGCGTTACCGCTGCCGCAAGCGTGGGGGATGCTACGGGCATGATTACCGATTCAGAGGTTGCCGACGCTTATCCTATCAGTTGCTTCACATGGGTGGTACTTTATAAGGAGCAGAACTATGCTGGGCGTAGTCGCAGTGAAGCAGAAGAAATCGTGAAGCTGCTGGAATGGCTGATCAGCCCGGAAGCTCAGACTATCACTACCCAGGTGCAATGTTCACCGCTGCCGGAAAAGGCTGTGGAATATGCCAAGAACATGTTGAAGGAGGTGACATACGACGGAAAAGCATTGAGAAAGTAATATAAGAATACGTTCGTACTTAACAAGGAGGGACACAGCGTGATAACAAAAACAATGTCCACATCGGAGAAAAGAAAGGGGATGCAGACTGATATGCCGGAACTGCAAGCCATGATATCACAACGAATCCAAGAACAGAACTACCGGGAAGTGCTGAAAGGAGTGACAGCCTTCCCATGGTGTACGGATGATCCGTGCGTCTTTCGGACCGCTGCGGGTAACTTGTGGATAGCGGTAGGGCATGTGAACCGGAAATCGGAAGTACCCAAGTTCAGTTATAAGAACTTCCTCTGCGCCTATCTGCTGGGTAATGCAGAAGATGAGGTGGCTGCTTATCTGGACTTGCAGGCTGCCGCTTGGAAGGGGGTGGAACTGGTGATGTTCTCCTCCCATGCGGATGGTCTGTCCGCTTTGTACGGAGATGGGAGAGCGAATGACCGGGATTTGTTGTACCGTTTCTTTGGACGAAACTACGTTTTTGCTGTCGGCTTCCGGCAAAAGGAAGAGAAGGAGCAGGCATCGGCTGGTGATAAGATATTCATTGCCTCCGTGGATGCGGTTGGATTCGGGGAAATTGATAAGGACGGCAAACTGGCGGTCATCAATAAGATAATGAGCTATGAACAGTTTTTTGATGACGAGGACTTGAAACCGATGTGGGGAGCGCTTGCCGTGAAACTGTTCATCTTGAAATGTAACGGTTATCGGGAATCGGCCAAAGACCGGAAAGCATTGGACATTTTGCTTCATGGCATGATGAAACTGTGCAAATCAATGGAGTTGATTGCCGGATTGGATGACCAGAAACGGAAACATCCGGAAAGTGCCGGGATAAACCCGCAGATGGCTCTGCTGAAGAATGAGGCGATGGTAAAGGTGCATAACGGTATGGATGAAAAGGTAAAAAGCAACTTGCCGCTACTGGAATGGGCCGTCAATCACTTACCGGCTAAGTTGCTTCAGGAGTTTGGTACGTTCGTTGAATCGGTGCCCCAAATAAAGGAGCCTACGGCTTACGATAATCTAATGTCGCTGGAGAGTGTGCTGAAAGAAATGGACCGTCTATTCAAAAAGGCAGCGGAGGAAGAGAATTTGTCTTTAACTAAAAACAGCATGACAGATGGGTAAACAAGAAACGAAACCGGATAAGAAGCCCATGCGGATGGTAACATCCAAGATGAGCATTGAAGAAACTATTGAGGTGCTTCGCGAGGATCTTAAGACTAATGTACGTTCCAAAGCATGGAGAAAGCATATCCTGCTGAATCCGAAGGTGGAGGGAATGGCCAGATTCCCGTCCGGGGTTGATTCTGTTTTAATCAACACTCCTGTAATGGAATGGGGAGTGAGATTCTATGTTCTCAGCAAGCAGGAATGGAAGCAGCAGACTATAGATAGATGCGGCCAGTTCTATTGCCTGGTACCATCGAATGCCGGTTTCCATGTTTATCTCTTTGTCACGATGGATACGGGTGAGAATGCTGTTTTTGTTTTCCCTCCCCATTTTTTTATACGTTACCGTGAACGGTACTGGGGAAAACACAGTACGCTGTCCGGAAAGATTTTGAGAAAGACTTATTTGAAGGATAACCTCGTGATGCGCTACGGCCTGCAACCGGGCAGCGAGGAACGGGTGGCTGGAGCACGGATATACGGCGCATCCTCCCATGGCGTTGCGCTGGGGATTGTGTTAAATGACGAAGCGTATCTCTTCAAGACATTCATCACCTACGCAATGACGAAAGGGGAACAGATACCGCTGTACATGCAAGAGAATTTGAGCATGGAAAGGGCGCAGGTGGAGTATTATAATACCGGCAGGCTGGCTGACTTGGTGGAACTGGAAGAACGCGACAGGAAACGAAGGGAAATGCTGATGGCCGAGGAAAGGCGGCGTGAGGAAGAGGAAAAACGTAGAGCGGCTGAGCCGGGGGAGGCTTACTTCTATGTGGAGGGGCCATTGACTCTTATAATGCCTGACGAAGAAATGCAGGAAGAAAATACCGGATTCTGGCAACGAGGAACTACCATGTTCTGCGACTCCAAACTGATTGAAGAATCGCAACGGGAGATGCGCGAGCTGGCATCGGTTGAAGCCCGGATTCAGGAACTAAAGAATATACCCCAAAAAGCGGAAGAGAAAAAAGGCGTTTTTAAAAGATTGTTTGGCCGTTATTTCTGAACAATCCTTGTTGATTGACAGAGATTGGCCAGTGTAAGTTTAAACTAAAAAAGATTGTGATGACAAGAGAAGAAATAATCTTTTGCCGGAAAGCGCTTGTTGCTTTTCTCTTTATGGTGGCTGCCATGTGTCTGAGTATGCTTACGTCCTGCTCCAATGAGGACGAGATGTTTGACAGGGAGACTACAGAGGTACTGCCTTCGGTGTTTAGTGAGGATAGAACATTGTACACCGATACGGAGTATCTGATTAGTAAGCCTGTGTTTGTGACCAACGGCGCCACGCTGACCATACAACGCGGCGCATTGCTGAAAGCTCTTCCCGCATCGGGTCAAGGGAAAGCGGCGATTGTCATTACAAAGGGGTGTAAGATTGTTGCCAACGGTACGGAGGATGCTCCTATCGTGATGACGGCATTGATCAAAGAACCGGGTAGTTGGGACGGTGTGATTGTGTTGGGGAAGGCTCCTGTCAGTTATGAGTATGAGACTTTATATTGTGGAACTGTTGCTACGGATATTTCTTATGGAGGTTCTGAGGGGAATGATGATTCCGGTTCCCTACAGTTTGTCCGGGTGGAGTACGCCGGTGCCGCCGGCGGGGCAGTGACCTTTGACGGTGTGGGCCGGGGAACTACGATAGACCATTGTCAAAGTTACTGTAGCGGTGGCGACGGGTTTATGTTCAACGGAGGGACGGTGAATGCCCGGTATCTGATTAGTACGGGTGCCAGCCAGAACGGATTGTGCTTCAATGAAGGATATACGGGGAAATTGCAGTATGTGATGGCTACTGCACCTATTCGGAAGAGTGTGTGGAGCGTGGTTAGCTGCAATGGGACGGGGAAATTGGAAGTTCCGTCTTTCTATACACATCCGGTGATTGCGAACCTGTCTACGGCGCATGATAATAAATCTCATGGCCGACGGTATCCGATTGCGGTTTCCGCATATAGCCGGCTGACACTGGTGAACAGCAGTACCCGCGAGGCTGTGGCAGATGATGACATTCCTGTCCAACTGATTGGTGGCCAACCGGGAGCGTTGCCGGGTATCGATTATATCCTGATTAACGCTACGCGTGAAGTGAGTTCCCTGACCCCTGACAGGTTTGTGCTGGATACCTTTTTTGAACGGACGGATTATGAGGGGGCCGTGGCTCCGGATGTGATGAAGGACAGGGATTGGACTAAGGCCGGATGGGTGAGGCAGGGCAAGAAACCATGAATTACAAATTAATAAATTATTTAAACCATAAATGATTCAATACAACGGAATAACCTTGCTGCGGGACGAGGACGGAACCCCGATGCAAGTAAACATCGACCTGCGGGTGCATGGTACAGAACTGGATGCCTTCATGCGTGCCCACGGGCTTACCGCGCAGGAACAGAGCGAGATGCTCCGTTCAGTGACGGGTGAGGACATCTCTCCGACTTATGTGGCGGGTGGAAAGGTGCAACAACATGTGCGCTATCTGCCGGAAATGAAAAGACAAATACAGACAGAAACGGACAGGCTGTTCGTAAGCCCGCGTACAAGGCCTGTGAGTGTGATAAGGAAAGAGTTTCCGGACTTGCTGCTGCACCGCATCGTGCGTGTGCTGACACCCATTCCCCGGACGAAGGCGGCAACGCCGAAAGCCTTCGAGCGGTATTGCGGACGGGACACCTTCTGGGTGCGGTTCAAGATGCAGGGCATGATGAACGTCACCTGGTGCGTATTCTTCACAATCCATGACGAGGGAATCGTACTGGTGAGGCACCTTGCCGGAGCAGGAGAAAACGATGAAGACTTATGAACTGCCGGATAGTCATAGCGGTGTTGTCCGTCTGTATCTTCTTGAGCTTTTTCGTTACCCTTGTATGCATAGGGGCAGTGGACAGGGCAGAAAAGCGTATGAGGACGAGGAATAGAACAAAACGGTTGGGAGAATGGGATTGAAACTTAAAATATTCATAGGTTATGCCATGCTGATACTTCTGTTGGGATTCATTATTTACCTGTTCCGCGGGGAGCGTATGAAACGGGATGAACTGAAGTGGGAAATGAAAGAACTGGGCATAATACGCGACCTTACGCGCAAAACTTACGGTCATCTGCTGGAACTGGCGTCGCAAGGCGAAGTGGTGAGCACCTGGAGCGAAAGCGACTTACGGCTATACCGTGAGAGAAGAGAAAAGACGTGCGGTGTCCTGAAGGAACTGCAGCAGTTTGTACATACGCCGGAACAGCAGGAACGCATAGACTCGCTGTGCCTGCTGCTTGAGCAGAAAGAGATGCTCCTGTCAGCGGCCATGAGCACGTTTGACGAACTGGAAAACATCGGCGAGACGGTGGGCGAAAAAGTGCCGGCTATCGTCAGGCAGGTGCGCAGGCAGCCGACAAGGAATATCCTCGCCCCTGCCGTGAAGGAAGCTTATGCCGGGACAGCAACCACCGGGGAAGAACAGCCGGAGAAGAAGAAAAGTTTTCTGAAGAAAGTTTTCGGCGGAAAAGAGGAAAAAATCCGCTTACCGACAACAACGGGAGCAGCAACGGGCGGCATCGGAAAAAGTGCCGTCGTCCACCACTCGAAACAGCGGGAACAATGCCGCTGTCCATCTTCTCCATGCGTTGAGCCGCGAAGTGACTGAAAAGCAGAAGGGACAGCGGGAAAAGCTGTCGGCCCAGATGGACAGCCTGCACTTGAGTAGCCGGGCGCTGAACAAGAGGCTGAACGGGCTGGTCGGTGATTTTGACAAGGTGGCGGGTGAGCGGTTGGAAACGAGATACAATGCCATTGCGGCAGACCGGGAGAAATCGTACAATACGGCGGCGACGCTTGCCCTTTTCGTATTCCTGCTTGCCATCGTGCTATATACCCTGCTGCACCGCGACGTGAACAGGTGTCTCCGGTACCGCAGGGAACTGGAATCTTCCGACCTGAAAAACAAGGAACTGCTGCAATCCAGAAAAAACATGATGCTGACCATTGCCCATGACCTGCGTGCGCCGCTGACAGCCATCAAAGGGTATGCAGAGCTGTTGCCCGGAGAAGTGGACGAAAAGCGGAAGGATGAGTATGCGGTGCATATCGTCCGCTCGTCCGACTATATGATAGGACTCGTGAACTCCTTGATTGAATTTTATCTGCTGGATGCAGGCAAGGGGAAAATGAACGTGACGGTTTTCCGTCCGCTGTCACTTTTCGATGAGATAGTGAAGCTGCATACACCGTCGGTCAGAAAGGAAGGGCTTACACTCTGTACGGATTTTGAGGGACTTGACACCGTGGTGGAAGGAGACCGCCCGCGTATCATGCAGATAGCCAACAACCTGCTTTCCAACGCCATAAAATTCACCCGGAAGGGGAAAATCAGTCTGCAGGCGGCATACGGGCAGGGAGAGCTGCGCTTCAGCGTGCAGGACACCGGACCGGGCATGACGGAGGATGAACAGAAGAGGATATTTAGGGCCTTCGAGCGTCTGGACAATGCAAGGTACCTGCCCGGCTTCGGCCTTGGGCTAGCCATTGTCTCCCGTCTGACGGAACTGCTGGGCGGGCGCATCACGGTGGAGAGCCCTTACGGGACGGGCAGCCTGTTTAGGGTGGCCCTCCCCCTGTCGGAAGTGGCGAAGCATGGGGAGGATGGAGAAAACGGGTATGCGGAGGACTACGGACTGGAAGGAACATACGTGCTGGTTATAGATGATGACCGGATACAACTGGATATAACCCGCAGGATGCTTGTGCGGAACAAGGTGCGGTGCGAATGCTGCCGGACGGTGCGGGAACTGATGGCGGCACTGAGGGAAAGAACATACGACCTGCTTCTGTCGGACATACAGATGCCGGACATGGACGGTTACAGGATACTTGATCTGCTGCGTTCCTCGAACATGGAGAACGCGCGTACGATACCCGTGCTGGCAGTTACGGCCTGCGCCGACGATGAAGAACATTATATTTCCTTCGGGTTTGCGGGCTGCCTGCGGAAGCCGTTCTCGATGGACGAACTGATAAGCGCCGTAAGCCGTATGGTGGTAAAAACGGGGAAGAAAGAACCCGATTTCTCGTTCATCCTTTCGGGGGGAAAAGGACAAGGGAAGGATGCTGGATATTTTTATACGGGAAACGGAAGAGAGCATCCATACACTGGAAAATGCGCTTTGCGGGCATGACAGGGATACGATACACAAGGTGCTGCACAAGAACCTTCCCTTATGGGAAACGGTGCGGATGAACTTTCCGATGGCCCGCCTGCGCGGTCTGGTGACACACACGGCGGCTGTGTGGGAGGAAAGGCAATATATGGAAGTCGGGGAGATAATCCATGCAGCGGAAAAGCTGGCGGAGTCGGCAAGAAAAATCAGGGAGAGTATAGATGAAGAGCATACTGATTATAGAGGATGACATCGTTTTCAGCCGTACCATAAGCAATTGGCTGGTGAAACAGGGCATGAAGACACAGTGCGTGGCGACCATAGCGGAGGCGCGCAGGGCGATTGCGGGGAAGCCGTTCAGTCTGATACTGGCCGACATGCGTCTGCCGGATGACAACAGCCTGTCCCTACTGGAATGGATGAGGGAAAGGCGGTGCACGGTCCCGGTCATCATCATGACCAACTACGGGGAAGTGGAGAATGCGGTGACAGCTATTAAGCTGGGTGCCACGGACTATCTGCGCAAACCCGTGCAGCCTGACATCCTGCTAGAGCTTATCGTCGGAATAAAGGAGGGAGACAGCGGCAAGCCGTCCTTCTACCGTGGCGAAAGCGCGAAGGCTCAGGAGATGTACAGGCAGATAGAACTGATAGCGTGCGCCGACATTTCGGTATTGCTGCGGGGGGCGTCGGGCACGGGGAAGGAACATGTGGCGCACGAGATACATGAACGAAGCCACAGATGGAACAAGCCGTATGTTCCCGTTGATTGCGGGACGGTTCCGGAAGAGCTGGCGGCATCGGAGTTCTTCGGACATCTGAAGGGGGCGTTTACGGGTGCGGAGAGCGACAAGGCGGGACTGTTCCGGACGGCTGACGGGGGTACGCTGTTTCTGGACGAAATAGGAAACCTCTCGTACCGGACACAAGTGATGCTGCTGAGGGCGTTGCAAGAAAAACGGTATAGGCCGCTGGGGGACACGAGGGAGTACCCGTTTGACATACGGCTGGTGGCCGCCACGAATGAGAATCTTGAGAAGGCCATTGCAGAGGGACGTTTCAGGGAGGATTTATTTCACCGGCTGAATGAATTTACCATACGCCTGCCGTTGTTGGCGGAATGCAGGGAGGACATACTGCCGCTTGCGGACTTCTTTCTTGAAGAGGCCAATGCCGAGCTGGGCAAAAGGACAGGTGGTTTCGACAGGGAGGCCCGGAGCAGGCTGGCTGCCTATCAGTGGCCGGGGAATATGAGGGAGATGAAGAATACGGTAAGGGGTGCCGTACTGCTTACGCCCGACGGAGAACGGATAGCCGCTGGAAGTCTGGCTTTTTCCGTTCGGGAAGCGGACGGGGCGGATGCGTCAGAGACGCTTGCGCTGAATGATGCGCAAAAAGAGAAGGAATGCATCATGCGGGCATTGGAAGAGACCGGAGGCAACCGTAAGGAGGCGGCAAGGCTGCTGGGAATATCAAGGAGCACACTTTATGAGAAATTACGGAAGTACGGCTTTCAATAACCGCGTGTCCGGCTTCCGTACACGTGTCCGGCTTTTACACGACACATTGATATATACATGTTCTTTTGGAAAATTTACAAGTGGTTGTAATACAGTAGATTGTCTTTGATACTACCAACTAAATTCGTACGATGGTATCTTTCTTGCCCTTCTATGGCATGTAAATGAAACAAATACAATTATTGCCATGAAAATCTTGAAAGATACTGTCTTGTTCGGATTGTTCGCCTCTTATGCGGACGGAGTCCGCAACGGTGTGGAGAAGCTGTCTGCCGCCTATGATGATTTTGCCACGTTGCTGGCTACGCTCCCGACAGACGGGACAAACATCTGTGCACAGCTGCGCAGGCTGTTCTACACGAAAATAGAGTTGAGGGGGATTCAGGAGACTGTTTCCACAAATGGCATGGAAAGGCACGTTCTGTTCGATGTTTACATCGGCAAGGCACTTGCGTTGCTGGATGCGGAGGAACAGATGATGAAAGAGGTACTCCGGCATGGTGGAACGGAGGCAATGGGATTGAAGGAAGAGGCGGTATGCAGGAACGGGAAGAAGGGTTCTGTAACGCTGACGTGGAACGGCACGGACAGCGACTTGATAGAACTGGTGGCGGCGTTGATGGCTGCCGGAGTGATAGGAACAGCGGAAGGTAGGGAGCTGAAAGTGGTGGATGTGATACGGGTGTTCGAGGAAGTTTTTCACTTGAAAATCAATGCCCTATATACCAAGCGTGGAAAGGTGTTTGACCGTTGTACGGACACCACTCCGTTCATCGACTCCCTGCGCAGGAGCTACAACCGGATGCTTGACGCACGGCTGGCGTAAAGGTTGCACGCCAACAGCCGCCAACGGACGACTTGTATGTGTTCGGTATTGCGGATTGGCAGGCGAATGGCTTTTTTTGCCGTCGGTTATTCACATCTAAAAAAACAAGGTTATGTCAATCTTGAATGATATTTGGAACCGTATCGTCCGGAGAACGGACCGGCAGAAAGTGACAGCAACGGAAGCTGCCGGAACAGAAAAACGGGTGTATGCCGTGGCCACCGAAGAGGGGGTGATGCTGTTCTCGGACACTCCGAAAGGAATGAAGGCACGTAACAGTTATCTGCAACATCTGGCCGACGGCTTCTTCAACGTGGCCAAAGTATCTGAAACTCTGCGGATATACGAGATAGACCTGCCTACCAAACGGGTAGCGGAACTGGCAGACAACTGTATCGAAAAGTTGTCCAAAGCGGATTTGCGGAGTACGGACGCACAATTGCGCAGGTCGGTGGTGAGCTTCACTCCCGACAAGTTTGCGGACAGGAGTGTATTGGACGGTGGTGTGTGCTGGGCAAAGTTTGACCTGCGGCCCGATTTCCATAATTTTGACCGGCTGACAAGGGAGTTTGGGCTGGGCATCTCGCCGCGGAACTATGATGTGGCGGCATTGCTGTACATTTCGGAAAACGGGTACGCCGGGATTGTTGCGGCAGACAAGGTACATCCTTTCAGCTATGAGTATGAGTTCAGGGAACTGGCGGAGAAACTGGAAGACAGCATGAAGGCACGGATGAACGCGCCTCTGTCGGCACACGACTTCGGCTATGCGGCCTTGCAGAAAGAGGCAAGGGAGATGGCGGCGGACTTGTTGCAATCGGAGTTCCATGCCAAGGATGGGGAGTTCAGGCTGGGCGCACGGATAAGCTGGATTGAAAGGATGGAAACGTTACATCCGATGTCGCGTCCACATTCGGAAGAGGTGAAGACCGGCAAGTTACCGGAGACATACCGCAGGCAGGAAACACCGAGACAAAAGCCTTCTGACAGACAACGGCAGGCGAGGCACGTCGCCCCCATTGCTCCGCAAAAGAAAGAGAAGAAACAATTAATCCTATAGAATTTATGGAAAAAAAGAAAATGCAGGCGGTGGAAAGCGGTAGCCTGTACATGACACTGGACGCTTTTTTACAAACCCGTGTATCTGAGTATACGCGGGCAGGGGGAAGATGGATTCTCTCGTTACATCGGCAACAACGTGAGGTTTCATACGGCGGGACGGAGATTTGTTCCCGACCACTGAATGTTCCGTTTCGATTTTAGGGACAAAGGCATGATTCCTCCCATACTCGGTACGGACAATGCGGATTATCTGGAACGGCTCTGTCCGGTGCTGGAACGGGAAAGGATACATCCGTCGGGGGTGGTGAGGCTCCGGGATGCGGCATTCTGCGAGGAAAGGGGGATTGCGCATCTGTCATCATCGGCAGAACATATGACCTTGCTGGAAAACGAGGATTACAGGCGTCTGGGACACCGTTTCGGAATGGACGGGGATGTGATACGCAACGGGCTGGCGGCTTTCCCCACCTGCATGGTGGTGGAATACGAGGGGAAGGTATTGCTGTTTGACAAGACAGACAGTGGGGACAGGATGCTGGATGCGTTTCTGAGCAGGCTGGCCGAACGTTTTTTTGACGGCAAGCGGAAATCCGGGAGTCTGAGATTTTATGAAGTGGCTCCGCTGGATGCTGCATACCGGGCTAAAATCGGTGACGGACAGACGGTTTCTTCGGATATGGTGAGATACGGGATTTGTGTGGCATGTTGCGACATGGCACCTACGCTGAGGAACTTCAACAAGCTGAGAAATCTGCAACGGCAGCCTATACCGCTGACCGGAGAGCAGGAGCAGATAGTCTCGTCACTGGTGGTACAACCGGATAACGTGCGATTCCCGAACGTGGAAATGAGGGTGCGGATTCCGGTAAAGAGAAAAGGACAAGGAATGAACATTTAAATTTTTGGCGGATGGAAAAAGAGAATACGAACGGCGGCAGTGTGTATGTCACAGTGGACGGACATTTCAAACCAGTGCATGTCAGCATGAAAGGTACAGGCGAGAAAGGTTTTCTGGAGTTTATGCTGGAAGATGTGGAAAAGGCACTGAAGGAAACGGAAATGCCTGTTATAGGCATGATGTACTATAACGTGCCTGATATGGGGATTGTACCGCATTTGTGGGAAGGGAACAATGATGATTATCTGCAAAGGTTGGAAAAGGCGATGGACGGACATGGAATCAAACTGCATAGATACCTGCGTCTGTCAGAGGTGGTGTATTGCCTGTGAAAAGACATGGATCCGCTGTCAAGGGACGAGAATTATATCCAGCGGCTTACACCGGAGATGTGGCGGGAGATAAAGGCTGCGTCGCCCGAAGTGACAGCGGAGATGCTGGATGATTTGAAGCATGGAAACACGTATTATACGGGCGTTGAGACGGACAAAGGGGTGCTGATATTCAGCAGGGACATAATCGGAGAGGGCCAATTTAGTGATTACATGTATAAATACATAGAGAATGATTTCTTTGCCTCGGAGTTTGTGTTGAAATCCCTGGCTGTCCATGAATTGAGGGGATGGCCCTCGCTGATGGAAGGGAAACTGAACCGTTGTCATAACCGTTTCGGCTGGTGGGGAGACGGGGAAACGATAAGGCGGGCATTCTAGGACAGGTCGGTACTGAAAAACGTAACAGACAGTGAGACTTATGACTTTACCCCCCCCACACACATGGGAGAACTATTACAGGTTGACTGATGCAGGCAAGGGGTTAGGACTGACGCGGAGCCAACATAATTATGACCGGATGACACTGCTATATATCATGGACAAAGGTTATCCGAGAGACGGGCTGACAGATGAATATCCGGACGAGTTCAGTTTCCATGAAAAATTTGAAAAGATAGAAAACAAGTTGCTGGGCCGGAACAGATGGGATGTGTATGATGAGCTGCAGGAGAAGGCGAAGAAACTGGAGGGAAGCTGTTGAAGGAGCATTTTCCGAAGACACGGCAAAAAGCGGACGTAAAGGAAAAGGCGGTTGTGCAGAAAAGCAAAGGTATAAAGATGTAGGATAACGGAAAACTGGTGAGGGGTGGAATGCTCGTTACTGCATGGATGCAGGTAACAGGCATTTCCTTTTATGATTGAGATTATTAAAGTTTTGGTTTGAGCAAATATGGGTAAAGGAATAGTAGTATGGAAATATTTCAGGTCACTTCTTAATATCTTGTATTTTGAGGAGTGACAATGTGCGCCAACAGGTGACTTTGATTTAGGAAGTTTTGTCGGATGTTGAAATGTGCTTTTATTTGCTTTGTAAATAGTAAAATCATAAATCAAATTTGTTATGGAATTAATTGTTATAGAAAAAAGTGCGTATTTACGGTTAAAACAGCAAGTTAAGGATTTATCTGTACAAGTTGAAGCCGTTAAAAAGAAGTTTGGAACAGTTAAAAGGGAGAAATGACTGGATACCCAGGGAAGTTTGTCTGGCTCTGAACATCTCTAAACGAAGTTTACAAAGTTATAGGGATTATGGGATCATTCCATGTTCTTTCATTGGTGGAAAATATATGTACAAGGAAAGTGATTTGGTCAGAATATTAATTCAAAAAGATAAATAGAGTATGGATGGGGTAATTACAAAACAATCAGAAGAATATATTATGATAATGGGGATGCTTAGAAAATGCTCAAAGGAAATTCTTGAATTTCAGAATTTGCAGGTTCCTGTAGCTAATGAGGTTTATATGACTGGTGAGCAGGTATGTAGTATGTTACATATATCAAGCAGGACTTTGCAAAAGTTGCGGGATGAAAAGGGGATAGCTTATACTGTTATAGGTGGCAAGTTCCTTTATCCTCTTTCCAAATTGCAATCAGTATTGGAAAAAAATTATAGAAGTTATCTTCGTTAAATCAAGTGATGAATTTGTATTTATATTTATATTGCTTTTTCGTATATTTGCAAAAGTAAGTAAAAGTATAACAGGAAGAAAGTTGCAGCATATATGCGGTGTCATAGGAGTTGAGGCTTCAAGTAAGATTCAGATAATGAGTAAGGAACTTTAGAGTTAAGGATGTGTAAATTAAACTGTGTCATGCTCTATTCTCATTCAATCTCATCGGTCTAGGAACGGCCCGGCGCCAATGGGCGGGACTAACCGTCCCGACGAGCGTAAAATTACAAGAATTTAAACTTATCTCCAAATTTTATCGCCAGTTGTTGAGTAATGGCTTCCCAGTTAGCCAGTGGCATAGTCCATTTCTTACGTATGTTGCGATAAGCGAGGTAAACCAGTTTTTCAAGGGTGGTGTCGTTAGGGAACACACCCTTGTTTTTTGTCACTTTCCGTATCTGACGATGATAGCCTTCAATTGTATTTGTGGTATAAATCATACGGCGTATATCTGATGTGAACTGGAAGTATTCAGTAAGTTTTTCCCAGTTGTCCTGCCATGACTTGATGACGATAGGATATTTTTCTTCCCATTTCTCATTCAGATTAAAAAAACTCTGTTTCAGTAGCTTATTTATGTACTGCACCATAAACCCGTTTCAAGTTTTTGAGGAATTCCTTCTGATGCTTACTACCGACATATTTAATGGAGTTCCGTATCTGGTAGACGATACAAAGTTGTAATATTGTGTTCGGAAAAACACTTTGGGTGGCATCCAGCCTTTCAGGCCATCAACGTACGCAATAAGGATATCATGAACTCCACGGTTCTGCAAATCCGTCAGTACGTTTAACCAGAAATTTGCTCCCTCATTTTTAGAGATATACATTCCAAGCAAATCCTTGTGGCCTTCCTTGTCTATGCCTAAGACGTTGTAGATTGCGCGGGTAACGGCACACCCTCTCTCGTCAGTGACTTTATAATGGATAGCGTTTATCCAGACTATCGAATAAACATCATCAAGGATACGGGAACGCCAAACCTTTATTTCAGGAAGAACACGATCGGTTATTGAACTAATCGTTTCGTCAGAAACACGGTTGCCGAGATTTTCCTTTAGCCAGTCACTGATCTCACGTGTGCTGTTACCAAGGGAATAAAGTCCGATCATACGGTCTGCTACCCCCTCCGCCAAGATGGCCTCACGCTTCTTTATATACTAAGGCTCAAAACCTGAATTACGGTCACGAGGGGTAGACACAGTGATCTCACCTAATGGAGTCTGGACTTGCTTCTGCATTTTACTATTACGACGATTACCCAACTGACGTTTTTCTTCTGTAAGATGCGCATCCATTTCACCTTCCAATGCTGCATTCAATATACTTTCCAATAAGGGGACAAAAGCACCATCCTTACCAACAAAGGCTTATCGGTTTTCAGCTGTTCAATAGCTTTGTTCTTAATATTTTCAAAATCAAATTCTGCTTTCATAAAAAAACAGTGTTAGCAAAGTTAATTCCTTGATGACACAGTTTAATTTACATTCTCTAAAGTTAATTGTTCCCTGTCTTTCCAGCTTTCAGTAGTTTTGTACACATCTTTTTGATATTAAAAGTTATAGCAAAGAATGCAAAGTCCATTGTAACCTTTTCTTCTCCCACATGCCGGACCTTCTGTATGCCATGTTGTGTTTCATTTGTCCAAAAACTGCTTCCGGTTCTATACATCGCCTTCCCCTATGCCTGATGCCTTCTTCCGAGCCGTAACCGGAGTCTGCCACTCCGACAGTTGGTAAGTGGTTATAGCGTTGCTCAAAGGAGTGGAAGAAAGGTATGAGGGTCAGTGTATCGGTTGGGTTGGGAAACAGCCGGAAGTCTATGAGGAATTGGTTCTCGGTACCTATTTGCAGATTATATCCGGGCTTGGTCTGTCCGTTTTTCATGGTGTCTTCTTTCATGTGCATGAAGGTGGCATCAGGATCGGTCTTGGAATAGGAGTTGCGTTCTCCAAGAGTATCAAGATGGTTGTCGTATTCCATCAACTTGTCACGGTACTCCTCAAGTTCCGGACCTGTTTCTTCTTTTCTCGTATGACTTTCTTTTGTTCCTTGTCCTAGTGTTCCAGCGCCTCTTTAAGTTCATTCACTATATCTGAGAGCATGGCAGGAGTGAACTCTACGGATGTGCCTTTGGAGGAGTTCTCTTGGGCTATGGCTTCATCTGCCTGCTCCAGGAGAATGCGGATCTTATCCATCAGCTTTGTACGGTTCTTTTCGACTGTCTTGCGCCAGACAAAAGTATATTTGTTGGCCCTGAACTCAATCTTGCTACCGTAGATATGCTCTACGTCAAGGCTGATAAAACCTTTGTCGGCAAGGACAAGGACCAACTGCGTAAATACGGTATTTATTTCTTCTTTTGCACGGTTTCGAAAACGGTTGATGGTAGTAAAATCCGGATGTTCATTAGCGGAAAGCCAGATATAATGGATGTCACATAGGAGAAGCTTCTCTATTTTGCGGCACGAATAGATATTGTTCATGTAGAAGTAAATAATCACCTTAAGCATCATTTTAGGATGATAAGGACAACGACCGGTTGCTTTATAAAGCTTCTTGAAATTGTCAAGATTGAGATTATCAACAACAGTATTAACTATGCGAACCGGATCGTTCGATGCTATGTTTTCATCAATTCTTTGTGGAAAAAGAACGGTCTGGTTGGGGAATGTAAGGACGAAAATGTAACTTTGCCATAACAAAAAACTTTATGTCTAAAGATATAGAAACTTTGGATAATAACAAAGCCCGGGCTTGCGAAGTCTGGGCTTTGCGCATAAAAAAGGGTGTGCCAACGTTGAAGTGCACCTCAAAAGTTAGATAAAAAACTTTTGGGGTCATTTCACATTTGACACAATCTCTTTCTTTTCAACTTTCTTATACTTTTATGACCAAAGAGAAAGAAAAAGATTATGTGCGTTTGAATATGTTAAAATATGACCCGATTTGTCACGTTTAGGTGGTATTTCTTTTTTGTCGAACTAGGAATTTTGTTTTTGCGACCTACAGATTTTCCATTTCCTGTTTTCAGACTGCAAATTTACGAACAATCCATATTTTTATTTCTATATATGTAATAATAACAAATTAAAGAATTTAATAATTCCTTAATATTCCCGAAAGAAATGTGAAATAAAATATATGGAATTTTGCAGCGAGAAAAAATAGTAAGTATGCTTAAACGAATAATTATTGCATTGACCATTGCTTGTTTCGCACTGGCAGAAACGAAAGCTACTCCCAAATATATCTTCTTATTTATAGGAGACAGTATGGGGCTTGGCCATATTATGGCAACGGAAGAATATCTTAGAACCAATGAATTTGAACTTCTCCTTATGTTTGGATTTCCTAATGTCGGAATAATGGCCACATTCTCCGCTTCATCTCCTATAACAGATTCAGCAGCAGCTGGAACAGCTTTGGCATGTGGGCATAAGGCCAATAGATGAGTTTGGAAATATATACAAGAAAAAATGTATAGAACACAAAAATAATGAAATCAATCAATAACTAATCATTATCTTATGAGTGCATTAACAAGAAAATTAATTTTGCTGCTCGTGGTTTGCATAACTGCAATCGGAGCAGCAGCACAGACAAGAACGCTTAGCGGTGAAGTTGTCGAAAAAAGCGGAGACCCGTTAGTGGGTGTCAGTGTATTCAATCGAGAATACAAGATAGGGACAACGACTGACATAGATGGCAAGTTTGAAATCACACTTCCCTCCGGCGTAAAAAAACTGACTTTCTCCTATATAGGCTTTCAACCTTTGGAAATAGATTTGAAGCCTGACGAGAATAAAATAACCGTTACAATGACTGAAGACGCTCAAGCTCTTGATGAGGTCGTAGTGGTGGGCTATGGTACACAAAAAAAGGTTAATCTCACAGGAGCGGTCTCGGTAATTACAGATAAGGAGCTTTCCGATCGTCCGTCCCAGTCACTTACCTCAATGCTTCAAGGTACGACTCCTGGACTTAACATCACGACGGGTTCCGGTCTTCCGAACAAATCTCCATCAATCAATGTACGTGGTACCACTTCAGTAAATGCCACCAATCCTCTCGTCCTGGTAGATGGTGTTGAAAGTGATCTTAGCCAAGTCAACCCAAGCGATGTCAAGAGTATTTCAGTTATCAAAGATGCTTCAGCCGCAGCCATATATGGAGCTCGTGCCGCATTTGGTGTTATTTTGGTCACCACTAAGGCTGGAGAGAGCGATGATGCAACAGGGAAAAGAGCCAGGACTACAGTTCGATACAGTGGCAGATTCGGCTGGGAGGCAAACACCAACAGTACAGATTATGAGGACCGTGGTTATTGGGCTGTCTATACTGCCAACTTATTTGCCAGAGCTAAAGACGGTAAAAATATCATAGACTACACAGATAAGGATATGGCTGAGTTACTGGCACGTGTCAACGACCGTACAGAACACCCGGATCGTCCGTGGATAGTTGAAGATGTACGTAATGGAAAAAAACAGTGGGTATATTATGGAAATTATGACCATTATCACATGAATTTCAGTGATAACCGGCCTAAAATGCAGCATAATATATCACTGTCAGGCGGCATTGGCGATGTAAATTACTTCGTATCCGGAGCGTATGAATACCGTAAAGGCATCTTGAAAGTTAATCCTGATACCTATAACAAATATAATCTTCGGTCTAAAATAGAGTTTCCTGTTACAAAATGGGCGCGATTTTCCAATAACACATCACTTTACTCTACTTCCTATAAATCTCAGGGAAACGGCAGTATAGAAGACACATTCGGATATTCTGCAAATGGTGCATTTGCATGTTATCCCAACAAGAATCCGGATGGAACATGGATATACTCAGTACCTTATCAGAGTACAAAAATGGCAAATGGCCGTCATATTATGATTGGAGAGGGCTCACATCGTAATCTTGAACGCAATATGAGTTTTATAAATACTTCCCGTTTTATAGTAACCCCTATCAAGCAATTAAGTATTACAGGCGATTTTTCATACAAATTTGATCAGGACCGTAATTATTGGCGTTCAAATCATTTGAATTTCAGGATGTATCCTGATTCCGAAATGGACTTTTACGGTATTGGGGCCGGCCAAAACAAACTTACTGAACAGGTTTATACATCGAACTATATATCTGTAAATGCCTATGCAAATTATAATCAAAGCTGGAATGATAAACATAATTTAGCCGCAACATTTGGTTTCAATTATGAACATTGGCATAAAAAAAATCTCAGTGCAGTAGGTTATGAGTTATCATCAGATGACCTCGATGACTTGAATCTCGCAACAACCATGTTTTCAATGGGAGGTGGTCAGAACGAATACAAGCTTGCAGGATGGTTCGGACGTGTCAACTATGATTATGACGGACGTTATTTTGCTGAGATTAGCGGACGTTATGATGGTACTTCCCGTTTTGCTTCCAATAACCGTTGGGGATGCTTCCCTTCCGGTTCCGTAGGCTGGAGAATATCCGAAGAAAAATTCATGGAATGGGCACGCCCGTCACTTAGCAATCTGAAATTCAGGGTTTCATACGGAAGTCTGGGAAACCAGAACGTATCTTCTTTTTATACGTTCCTTCGTATGATTACTCTCAGTGACTTTGACACATTCAACTTTGGTTCTGATACAAAGGCGAAATATTCGTCTATCGGAGCACCCATAGCACAAAACCTTACTTGGGAAACGGCACGTCAGTGGAATATTGGTGCAGATCTAGCGATGTTCAACAATCGTTTGAATTTTACCGGAGACATTTATGTGCGAAATACCGTTAATATGCTTACCGATGGTATTGAGCTTCCCGGAGTATATGGTGCCACTCCTCCGCAGATGAACACGGCGGACTTGCGGACAAAAGGATATGAACTTTCTGCCACATGGCATGATAATTTGAAGATATTCGGTCACAACCTTTCTTATTCTGTTTCTGCCAATCTCAGTAATTATGATGCACGGATAACACGTTATGATAATCCTGAGAAAGTATTTGCAAAGAGCTACTATCCGGGCATGAAACTTGGTGAAATATGGGGTTATCATGTAGATGGTCTGTTTGCTTCTGATGAAGAGGCAGCCCAATATTCATCCCGGGTAGATCTTGGAGTTGTTGCCAAGAATCTTCCTCAAGGAACATGGAGGGCAGGTGATCTTAAATTTGCTGATCTTGATGGGGATGGTAAGATATCTGTAGGTGAGGACTCTGCTTTGAATCCGGGTGATATGAAAATCATCGGAAACGAACTTCCTACCCTCCAGTATGGATTCTCTGGCTCCCTAAACTATATGGGATTTGATATTTATGCCTTCTTCCAAGGAACCGGCAACCACTATTGGTATCCAAATGGCTATAATTACCAATTTTGGGGTTCATTTTCGGATCCTGTGGCAGGATATATACCACGTAACTTTATCGACCAATGTTGGTCGAAGGACAACCCGGGTGCATATTTCCCCCCGCCCTCTCGGACAGTCAGCAAAAAATGGTCAGTTAAGCTTTGTAAATGACAGGTATCTTCAGAATATCCGCTATATGCGTTTCAAAAATCTGACAATAGGATATTCTATCCCCGGAAAAATACTTTCAAAAGTATCAATCCAACAATTGCGCGTATATTTCACAGCCGAGAATCTGTGTTACTGGTCTCCCATAAAGAAACATTCCAAATATATTGATCCGGAAGCCGCCTTCAGTCGCAGCAGCAATCAACTTAATGCGATGTATTATCCTTGGACAAAAACCTATATGTTCGGAATTGATATAACATTATAATTAACAGAGAATATGAAAATAATAAAATATCTGGTTTTCACCGTAGCTGTCACTCTGATGTGTGGGTGCAACGATGAACTTGACCTTCTGCCGAAGGACAGAATGTCATCGGAAGAATATTTCCGTACAGCTTCAGACCTGGAGCTCTTCACGAATCCTTTATATAATAACATCCTTCCCAAAGTTCAATACAAGGATCAGAGCGACATTTATGTATGTCAGTCGCTCTCCAATGAGCTGATGGGGGGCTCCTATCGTACCGTCCCCGCTTCAGGCGGTGGATGGTCATGGACAGACCTCAGACGTATCAACACTTTGCTTGGCAACATTGACAAATGCGAAGATTCCGATGCCGCCGAAAAATATTCGGCTGTCGCCAGATTCTTCCGTGCGTACTTCTATGCTGACAAAATCGAACGATTTGGCGATGTGCCTTGGTACGATACCGAACTAAGCGATACTGATCCTGAACTCTACAAGCCTCGCGATTCCCGCGAGTTAGTGATGCAGAAAATGCTGGAGGATCTCGATTTCGCAATCGAACATCTTCCCTCCCGCAACAATGAGGCTGAAGCCCCCTATAAAGTAACCAAAGGTGCTGCTCTCGCTTTCAAAAGCAGAGTATGTCTGTTTGAAGGTACTTATCGTAAGTATCACAACTTACGGATTGAAGGACATGACGCAGACTATTACTTGGCCCAATCGGCTGATGCAGCAGGCAAGCTGATTGACAGTGGTGAATATTCGCTTTATTCTACCGGCTCTCCTTCTACCGACTACAATATTCTCTTTGCAGAGGATGATGCCAATCCGAACGAATATATCCTGGCCATTAGCTACCGCTATGCAATCTTTAACAATTCACATGGATCAAACGCACACATGTTGTTGAGTAATCAAGGACGTCCCGGCTATACCCGCAAGATGGTTTGTATGTATCTTAATTCAGATGGAACCCGATTTACTGACCGTCCCGGTTGGGAGACGATGGGATTTAATGAAGAGACTGTAAACCGTGACCCCCGTTTGGCTCAGTCTATACGTACTCCCGGTTATACACGAATCGGAAAGAAAGAGATTCTCGCTCCGGATCTCGGCGTTGCAATCACGGGATATCAACCTATCAAATTCGTACAAGATCCCACGGCTGCCGGAGGCAATACCGACAGGGCAAGCTATTCAGTAAATGATTTACCTGTCATCAGATATGCTGAAGTCCTTCTGAATTATGCAGAGGCAAAGGCCGAACTGGGGACATTGACGCAGTCGGATCTTGACCGCTCCGTAAATCTGCTACGTGGTCGTGTCGGTATGCTCGGGATTGACATGGGGATGTCGAACGCTATCCCTGATCCATATCTTTGCGACCCTAAAACCGGTTTCCCAAATGTGAATGGTGCCAACAAGGGTGTCATACTTGAAATACGTCGTGAGCGTACCGTTGAACTCGTACAGGAAGGCTTCCGTTGGTCTGACCTTATGCGATGGAAAGCAGGATATGCAATAAATGACTCTGATGATAAATCATTTTCTCCATTTATGGGAATGTATATTGCAGGAGCTGGAGAATATGACTTATCCGGTGATGGGAAAGTTGACGTGATTTTTTATAATCAGGGTACTCCTAAACCCAATGCCGGAGTTGGAGTTCAGGTATATGCTCTCGGAAAGGATATATTGTTGTCAAATAATGATCATGGCTACATATATTACCACAGGAGTGTTCCAAGAGTTAACTTCAATGAACAAAGAGATTATCTTTACCCAATTCCTATCCATGAACGCTCGCTGAATAATAGCTTGACACAGAATCCTGGATGGGATGATGGTTTAGGTTTTTGATAATCTTAAATTCTTCATATAAAACAATGAAACAACTTATAATTATTACCCTCATCTTTCTTGTTGGTCAAGTAAAAGCATCAGGGCAAACATATTACACCGAGGCTACAAATAGTGATATGTTACATCAGGCAAATCGTACAGGAGCCTCCACTCGCGTCGAGTTCATACTTCCCGATTCCATCGAAGGATATATCCCACTGAAGGCGGATCTTCATCTTCATACATACTTTTCTGACGGACATCTGTCGCCGTCTGCTCGTGTCCGAGAAGCTTGGCTCGATGGTCTTGATGCTATTTCAGTGACTGATCACATTGAATATCATCCCGCCGATACTGATATGATAGGTTATCTAGGAGCTACACTCCCTGATGGTATCGAGGCTCATAATGTGAATAAAAAAACTAATGTTAAACCAAAGCAAGATCTGAACAAATCTGTTGAACTTACCAAGAGAGCTGCCGTCAGCTATGGTCTGCTTATTATTCCCGGTATAGAAATCACACGTGAGCCAAAAGGTATCGGGCACTATAACGCTCTGTTCACAACAGATAACAATGGCATATATGACCCGGATCCTCTCACCGCAATTCGCAACGCCAAAGCTCAGGGAGCTTTGGTGATGCATAATCATCCCGGTTGGCGCCGTGAATCGATTCAACACCCAGATTTTGAACTAAAAGCATACGGCGAAGGGCTTATTGACGGAATAGAAGCCAACAATGGCACAGCATTTTGTCCCGGAACTATAGACCGAGCAAAAGAAGACAACTTATTCGTAGCATCGACGACCGACCTTCACGATACATCGTTTGAGGAATATATTGGTAGAGGACTACGTCGGGACATGACGATAATCTTAGCTAAGGACCGTTCACTTGATGCAATGAGAGATGCTCTTGAAAATAGACGTACCATCGGATATGGTGCAGGAGGGACATTAATGGGACAGGAATACCTTTTACGTCAACTTTTTATGAGTTGTGTTTCCATCTCTCCCGTAAATGGTCATAATATCCAACTCAAGAATCCTACTTCTTTGCGTTTTATCATTCATCCGGATGGAAAAAATCCTATTGTACTCCCTGAATTTAGCTCAATAATTTTGTCTGACAAGGACCGCGGGTTCTCTGTAGATAATGCATGGACAGGAGCTGATTCATTTTTAAGAATATCATTATAATCAAACTGAGATAATGAAAAAGTCAATAAATATCCTATTTTTTACGTTGATGCTTGCGGTTTTTTCTGCTTGCATCAACGATAATGAGCCGATAATGGCAAAAGCTGTACTCTCAAGTACAGAAAATCTTTCTTTCGAGTCAACTGATGCTGAGAGCCTGATAATCACCATATATGCTGATGCTGAATGGAGAGTCGATACGCCTGACTAGATTACTGTTACTCCTTCAAATGGTGTCGGACTCACAGACGTGACCGTTTGCGTTAAGGATAATTATAGTGATGGAGAAGTTGACAGTCCACGCACAGACAAAATAGTCTTTCATGAGTCAAAACTCTCCAGCTATGCCTATGTTATCGTCTCTCAAGAAGGCGACTGTTATCGAGGAATCTCTGAAATTTCAGTGAAAGATATATTCTCTACTGACGATCATTCATTTATTATAGTGAAAGACGCTGTCGTCAACATAGTAAGTGGAAACAGTATGATTATTTCTGATAAGTTCAGTCTTGAAGCAATGTGTGCGACTACTATTACTGATGTCAAAGCCGGAGATGAAATCATTTTGTATGGGCAAAAACTTACTGATGAAAACTCCTGTGTGACGATAAAGACAGACCGAGTAGATATAATCTCATCAGGAAATTTCATAAAATATCCCAATTCGACAGATATTTACGACTTTGACAATAAAATAGATGAATGGTCATTCATAATAGTTGAAGGAGTAGTTAACGGTAACACCATTGAATTGAATGATAAGTCAACATTTTAGGTTAAGACCATCTTATTGGAATCTAATTTAAATGGGGATATTCCCAAAATAAGAAAAATTAAGGCAACTAATTTATTGCGAGTTAGTTGCTTTTTTGTATCTTTAAGCATTGCCCCCAAAAACGGTTTGACGGCCAAAACGGGGGGAATCTAAACTAAAAACACATGGTAAAGATACAAAAAATCTCCGGAATCGAACCTTGTTTAGGTTTTACCGAGTTCGATATGCTAAAAAATATCGTCAAAGTTTTGCAACGATTGAATTAGGTCGACTCCATGCTCTCTTCCCTTTTTCGGAACAGGTCCGACAAATGCATTTGAAGTCTTCTCCTTTGGGGCGTAAAAGTTATTTTCTCCCGAAGGTAAAATAGCCTTGATGGTCCTGAAGTCCTATGCCAACTTTTCCGATGCACAACTGATTGAACATTTAAACGGTAATATTCATTACCAGTTGTTTTGTGGTGTTCAGATTGATCCGCTTCATCCGCTGACCAATCCTAAAATCGTCAGTGCGATCCGCCAGTTCCTGACGAATCGCCTTGATGTTGAGTCCCTCCAGCTTATTCTTGCCGGGCATTGGAAACCTTATCTTGAGAACCTTCATGTCTGTATGACGGATGCCACCTGTTATGAAAGCCGTCTGCGTTTCCCTACTGATACCAAACTCTTATGGGAAGGTATCGTATGGCTTCATCGTCATCTGTGCAAACATTGCCGGAGATTGCACATACAACGTCCCCGTAACAAGTATCTTGATGTAAGCCGTGCCTACCTTGTTTACAGTAAACTGCGTAAACGCAGGAAATCACAGACCCGTATGATTACACGCGGGCTACTTCAGTTGTTGGAAAAGTTGCTTGACCAGCTGGAGCGGATTCATTCATCCTACGGGAACAGGCTTACACTATCCTCTGATTACCAAAGACGATTCTCGGTCATACAGACGGTTCTTGAGCAAGGGAAGAATTTATTTGCAGGCCAAAAAGTGTCCGACCGTATCGTGAGTATCGACCGGCATTACCTTCGCCCCATTATCAGAGGCAAGGAAACCAAATCCGTTGAATTCGGAGCCAAGGTCAACAATATACAGATAGATGGAATCTCCTTTATAGAACATATCTCCTTTAAGGCTTTTAACGAAGGAGTACGTTTGAAAGACTGTATTCATCTGCAACAACAACTGACCAAGGTTAGGGTTAAGGCGCTTGCAGCGGATTCAATCTATGCCAATAATGCCAACCGGAAATTTTGTACTAAATATCATATAAGTACTTCCTTCAAGCGTAAGGGTAGAGCCGCCAAAGATGAGCCGCTTCGGAAGATCTTACGGTCGGAACTCAGCCGTGAAAGAGTTACCCGGCTGGAAGGAAGCTTTGGAACGCAGAAACAATATTACTCACTGGCCAGGATAAAAGCCAGAAACAGGAAAACGGAAATGCTTTGGATTTTCTTTGGGATACATACGGCCAATGCGGTATGCATGATAGAAAAGGTCGAAAAGAAAAAAAGAAAGGCAGCATAATCTGACTAAAATAAGAGGAAAAGAGGAGAGGTTTTAACTTCCACTAAAAAAAGATATATACATAATGCATGGGTGGGAAGAAAAAATAAGAATATGTAAATAATGTTCTATGAAAAAGATAGAAGACTGGGAGAATTGAACGAAAAAATCAAGAGAAAAGCTCACGTAAAGTAAAACTTTTCTCTTAATTTAGAAGAAAGAGGAACATTTACTGAATATCCCTAAATGGACACCTTATCAGAGTTACCGGTTACTATGCGGGTCATACTTCGTGAGTTTCATTCATAATCCCCGTTATTATTGAGGATAAAGGCAGGTCAGGCTATTCTGCAATTTTTGTAAAATACTTAATTATAAACGATTTACGTTTAATTATCACCATTCTGTTTTTTACTGTATTTTCAAATATTACTTACACAAGTAAACACAATCAATTCTTTGTCTAACTGAAAATAAAATAGTTATCACTCACTTTATAGATCATAGGTAACACTTTAGAAACGATCGAATTACAATATTCTGTTTTATTCTGCATCAACTCAAAGAACCTTTTTTCAAGACAAAAATATAAAAACGAATGTACGGCACTGAGGATATTTGTATGTCGTACATTCGTTTTTTTATTATTTGTCATCATCGATTCCATTCCATGACAACATAATTCTACTCCTGACGTTCAGAAAAGGATGTAGTGTTTTCCGATCCCCTTCCTTATAGTCAATAAGAAGATTTTTATTCACTAGAATACAATATTTTGCATAAATCAATAATTTGTTGTATCTGGTAATTTTGTACCCTATAAAATTTAAAATTGAAGAATTTATGGCTACAGTAAAAATTAAGTTCAGACCATCCTCGGTGGATGGTAAAGAGGGTACAGTTTATTACCAAGTGATTCATGTACGTGTGGCAAGACAGATTAGCACCTCATACAGGCTGTTCCCCGCCGAGTGGGACAAAAGGCGGGCCCGTATCGTCGCCGCTCCGTCCGATGAGGGAAGACGGCAACACCTGTCACTGCTGGAGGGTAAGATAATGGAGGATACCGAGAGGCTGGAGGGTATCATCACAACCCTGGAACGGAGAAGGGGGGCTTTTACGGCCGACGACGTGGTTTCCGCCTTTAACGGCGGACATTACAGCCTGTCTTTCCCCGTCTTCATGCGGGAGGTCATAAACGGCCTGAAACGCCTGGGCAAGATACGGACCAGTGAGACCTACACCTCCACCCTCAACAGCTTCATACGGTTCATGGAAGGGAGAGATGTGTTGCCCGACGATATGGATTCCGATCTGATGGTCGCATACGAGGCATGGCTGGAATCGGGCGGGGTTTCCATGAATACCATTTCCTTTTACATGCGTAACTTGCGGGCGGTATATAACCGTGCCGTGGAGAAGGGGCTTACTGTCCAGCGTTTCCCTTTCAAACATGTCTATACCGGAGTTGAGAAGACTACGAAACGGGCGGTACCCCTGCATGTGATAAAGCGGCTCAAGTCATTGGACCTGTCATTTGAGCCCGCAAAGGCTTATGCGAGGGACATGCTACTCTTCAGCTTTTATACAAGAGGAATGTCCATGGTCGATATGGCGTTCCTGAAAAAGAAGGATCTTAACAACGGCATCCTCTCATACCGGCGGAAGAAAACCGGCCAGCAGCTCCTTATAAAATGGGAGCCGTGCATGCAGGAAATCGTGGACCGTTACAACATCCCCGGATCCCCGTACCTTCTTTCCGTTATCGACAGACCGGGAACAGATGAGAGGAAACAATATATCAACGCCTCCCACCGTATCAACAGGCATTTGAAAGTTCTTGGGAAGGAACTGGGGATGTCCGTCCCCCTGACCCATTACGTGGCGCGCCATTCCTGGGCCAGCGCGGCCCGGAGCAAGAACATCCCGATTTCGGTGATCAGCGAGGGTATGGGACACGATTCGGAGACAACAACGAGGATCTACCTGGCCTCGCTGGATACCGCCACCATTGACAGGGCAAACAAGTTGATTTTGAAATCCTTGCAGATATAATAGAATATTGAACAAAAGGATATTCAGGAGGAATTGGAGTTGACTCCGTTAAAACCATAGACTTTGTCATATCATTATTAATGTATATGCCGCAAAATTAGGAACTTCTAATCTGGTATACTATGCGTCATCGCGGAGACCTTTACAATAATGTTGAGTAAAAATTGTCGTCTCTTCATAAGAGATGTATAATTGAATGCAAAAATACACAAAATATTGAGAATAACCACAAAAATGAACAAATAATGGGAATAAAATATGGACTGATCCTTGAAACTGCCAAACAGGCTGTTGAGCAAAGAGTTTCCTAGAAGAAAGCAAAGTGCTTATTATCAGATTGTTTTATTCACATGTATCACATTATACATCTCTTATGAAGAGAGGGAGCTATAGAACACTTGCTCAAAAAAGAATGGGACGGTTCTGTAGCACATTTTTTACACTTAAACGGATACATTTATGGACGGAATATTAAGTTTTGTTTATAAATTAAAACTGATCGGGCGACAGCTGCCAGATGGCACAACACGGATCAAAGACATAAATTAGTTTGAGCGACGATGTCACTGTATAGTACAGAAACTCAACCTAACGCCATGGGGGGCAAAGCGGAGAACGGACCAGAGACGATTTCTGATCCGGAGGTAAAGAAATATACCGGAAACAAGGAGATAACATCCTGGTGCTATTTGTTTATCCATCATGCCAAAGTAGAAACTGTGAGCAAGAAATTGCAAACAGAACAATACCGTATCTTTGTTCATAAGAGTATCGTCTATAAACGTGGGAACAAGCGGATAAAGAAAGAGGAACAGGCAACCATTTCCGGCCTTGTCTTTATCCAAGGTGACGCTAACAGGATTCAAAAATTCTTAAAAGAGAACTTTTTCAATTTATATTTAGTGAAGGATTGCAGTACCGGAGAAATAGCCGCCATACCTGACAGTGTGATGCAACCTTTCATGCGGGTGTCGGAAGTTATTCCCACCCGTATCCGTTTCATGCCCCACTCCTTTGATTATTATTCTGTGGGGAATCCTTTAGTCCGGATTACTTCCGGTATCCTTTCCGGCCTTGAAGGATATCGCATCAGAATCTCCCGTGACAAGTGCCTGGTCACTTCCATTGGAGGAATGACAGTGGCCATTGGAGGCATATATAAGGAGAGTTTCGAGAATCTGGACGAATATGTCCGTCTGCGGAGGAAGCAGCTGGAAAAAATCAGGCAATCATCGTATGTCACATTCACACCGCTTCAAAAGGAAATAGACGGCTGTTTTTTTACACCCCAAAATCAATTGGATATAATGGGCATGGCGGAAAATCTCACGCCGTGGGTTACAAGGATGAAATCCGATATGGTAAAAAAGAACTTTGATGAAGCGGTGGAAATAGCGTTCTTCCTGCTTGAAGAAACAGGAAGCTATTTCCGGAGTATATATTACGATTCCCATATCGGAGACATGAAAGACATGATGATAATATGTGAAAAAGCGGATCAAATTCTGGTGTCTGTTATAAACTGCATGGATATATCTGTGGATTTGAAGGAAATTGTAGAAACCGGACGGGAGTCGCTGGCAGTTCGTTATCCTTTTTTGCCAATAGAATAATAAACGGATGTCATGATTATTGCTGTTGATTTTGACGGAACGATTGTGGAACACAGATACCCGCGGATAGGGAAAGAGATTCCTTTTGCCATTGCCACCCTGAAACTGTTGCAGGCCGAACGGCATTTGCTTATTTTATGGAGCGTGCGTGAAGGGAAACTGCTGGAAGAAGCGGTGGAATATTGCCGCACCCGGGGCGTGGAGTTTTATGCCGTCAATGCCAACCATCCGGATGAACAGGTAAAACCGGATATGACCAGCCCTTGCAGGAAAGTTAAGGCTGACTTGTATATCGATGACTTGAATATCGGGAAATTACCCGATTGGGGAGCTATCTATGAGATGATACATAACCGATGGAGCTATGAATGCTATTTGAATGAAACACATGATTTTAAGCGTTTTCAGAAAGCATCATGGTGGAAAAAATTGATAAATAAAAAGAATACACATTCAAAATATGAAAGGGAATGAGGCAGGAACAACCAATCGTGAAAAAGGGGAGAAATTTCAAAGCGGTTGGTTTCGGGAAATAATCCTTATTGTATTAACAGCCATTTGTACAACGCTTGCAACACAAATATTTTACAAACAGAATATTACGTCACAAATAAAGATGGAAGTTGCAAAAGATTTGGTATTGGAACAATATCATATATATAATAAGGTAAAGTCTTTAAAAGAACATTACCAGATAATTACTTATAAAGGGAAGTTCAATGTACGGGAAAATAAGATTTCCATATACGTGGACCAATTTAAAAATGAGAAAGGTAAAAAGGAAATTCTGGATTCGGTTGTAAAACAAGATACAATAACGATTGTTGCTCCGACATTTATATTTCAAGATTCAGTTTACGATATATTTATTGAAAATCTGCACTATATCAGAGACAACTTGAATGAACTTGAACCAGAAACATACGAAATTGCTGTCCAATTGTTTGATTTATTAGAGAAACATCCAATCCCCGCAAAAGATAAACGAATAAAGTATGTTTTGGTTTCAGGCTGGAATGAGAAAGAAGTACAACAAAGATTCGAATATCTCATTCATGAAATGTATAATCACTTTCAAAATCGTTTAGACCAATATTTTCCCTAAATATAGGGTTGGATAGACGTAAGTGGATTCTGACCAAATTAGTGGTAAATATGTACTTACTCGAATTATGAGGTAAATATAGATGTCATCATCAGTAGTAAATAGAAAAAAAAGGGATTGTTGTGGGTGTAATGCTTGTATGGAGATTTGTCCGAGGTGTTGCATTACCATGATTGCTGATGCAAAAGGCTTTCATTATCCGAAAGTAGATACAACCGCTTGCGTTGACTGCGGAGCTTGTAAGAAGGTATGTCCGTTTGAGGAGGAAAATATAAAGTTGAATATCCCTCTCACAGCTTATGCGGCATGGAACAAGGATAGGGAGGAATATCTTGCAAGCTCGTCCGGTGGAGCCGCCCATGTGTTTTCATCTTATATTATAAGACAAGGAGGCGTTGTTTACGGCTGTACATCTGAAGGAATGCATATCCGCCATATTCGGGTAGACTCTTTGTCGAACTTATTCAAACTGCAAGGATCGAAATATGTGCAAAGTGATGTCAGGGGATTATTCAGTCAGGTAAAAGCCGATTTAAAATCCGGGAAACCAGTACTGTTCGTCGGTACCCCTTGTCAAGTAGCTGGACTGAAAAATTATATAAAATGGATCCCGGAACATTTGTATTTGGTGGACCTGATTTGTCATGGTGTCCCGTCGCAACAGATGTTGAATGAGCATATCCATCATATACTAAAAACGTCCGCGGAACAGCTGTCCTTCAGAAAAGGACAGCTATTCCGCATCGAGATAACATCTCGATGCGGTACAGTGTATTCCTCCGAACCTTACGGAGATACGTATTTCAGGGCGTTTCTGGACGGAATATCTTATAGGAAAAGTTGCTATCACTGCCCGTTTGCACGCAAGGAAAGAGTAAGCGATGTCACGATTGGTGACTTTTGGGGATTGCAAGATGCGGCATCACTTCCTTTAGAGATTTCAGAAGGTATCAGCGTATTGTTACCATCTTCAGAAAAAGGGAAATCGCTGATTGCCGCAGCAAAATCAGATATGTGGATTTATGAACGTAGTGTCGAGGAAGCTGTAGAAGGAAATACACAATTGTATCGCCCGGTTCACAATGGTTTATCTGCCAGACTTTTATCTATGCTATATCCGTATTTCCCATTTGACAAAGCGGTAAGAATAGTAATAGTCAAGGATTTGATTCTTGAGTCTTTGAAGAATATACTCAGATCATTCAAACCTGTGCTTATGCCTATAATCAATGTCATACGCCGATAACAAACGCATAGCTAAGAACACGATATACCTTTATATAAGGACATTCGTGTCGATGATTGTGGCTCTTTATACTTCACGCAAGATTCTTGAAGCTCTTGGCGTAGATGATTTTGGCATATTCAATGTGGTGGGTGGTATCATCTCGTTAATGTCTTTTATCAACGGTTCAATGTCGGTGGCTACACAACGCTATCTTACCTATGAGTTAGGTAGAGGTACGGAAGGGCAATTTAACAAAGTATTTAATATGGCGGTATATATTCATGCCATAATTGCTGTCATTGTTCTGATTGCGGCGGAAACGATGGGCGTTTGGTTTGTGAACACACAGTTGAATATTCCTGAAGTGCGAATGGAAGCAGCCAATTGGGTGTTTCAGGCCACAATACTAACAACAATTTTAGGAATACTACAGACACCTTACAATGCTGCTATTATTTCGCATGAGCACATGCACATTTATGCATACGTAGGATTAGGGGAAACTTTAGCCAAGCTGTTTATTGTTTGGGGACTTTTTTATTATCCATACGACAGGCTTTCTATTTGGGGATTCGCCATATTTCTCCTTCAATTTTTAATAGCCATGATTTACCGTATGTATTGCAGCCGACAATTTCCCGAATGCAGGCTTCATTTGAGATGGAATAAGGCAATCTTTAACTCTATGGTCCAATTTACGGGTTGGAATATGTTCGGAACTATTGCATGGTTATTAAAAGATCAAGGCATAAACATATTGATGAATTTGTTTGGTGGTCCTGTTGCAAACGCAGCACGGGGTGTATCTTGCCAGGTTTCGGGAGCCATACAAAATCTTACCGGTGGGTTTCAGAGTGCCGTAAATCCACAACTGACCAAAAGATATGCAGCCCATGAATCAGAGGAAACTTGCGACCTCATGTGTAAAAGCTCAAAAATCTCTTATTTTTTGCTTTTTACCATTGCATTGCCAGTCATGATGGAGACAGACTTCATTTTGGATTTGTGGTTAGTAGAAGTCCCCCCCATGACTGCTTCGTTTACGCGCATCATTATTATCGAAGCCTTATTAAATGCCTTTGGAGGTCCCATGATAACTTCGCTCATGGCAACAGGAAATATAAAATGGTATCAAATTGTAGTCAGTTCATCATTGCTATTCATTATTCCTGTGGCTTATTTGTTGTTGAAAAGTGGTTATTCCATTGAAACTCCATTGATAGTTTCGGTCATATTCATAATGATTGGGAATATTGTCAGGCTTATGTTCTGCAAGAAACAGCTTGGTCTCGCATTCAGGCAATATACTTGGAACGTAGTCTTTCCTATTGCGGGCGTAAGTGCTTTAGCCATTATTTTTCCGTTAGGCATTCATGTTTATATGACCGAGGGTTGGAGCAGGCTTCTGATTACCACTTTCGTATCATGCACAGCTATGGGAATTTTGACTTATACCATTGGCCTGACAGCATCCGAACGTACATTCATTATATCTTATGTGACACCCAAAGCAAAAAAGTTTTTCCATATAGATTAATTGTATGAAAAAAGTAGGAATCATCACTTTCCATGCCGCATATAATTACGGTTCTATGCTTCAGGCATACGCTTTACAGCAAGTAATTCTGAGCATGGGGTATGACTGTGAAATCATTAATTTCCGGAGTCCTGCCCAAAAGCGGCAATATAAGCCCATCTTTGTGGTAGGATCGTTTTATGGCAGATGTGTACGCTTTATCATACAAGCGGCATACGTATGGGGAATATTGAAAAAACAGCGATTGTTTGAACAATTCTTAAATAGTGAATTGAAGTTGTCTTATAATGAATATGGAACATTGGAAGACTTGGAAAATGCAGGATTCAATTATGACTATTACATATCAGGAAGCGATCAAATCTGGAATGTATATTGCAATGACTTCAACTATGCTTACTTCCTGCCTTTTGTAAAATCAGGCAAACGTATTGCTTATGCTCCCAGTATGGGTGCCCAATTAAGCATAAAAACATACAAGGATAGAAAGAAAGTCATTGATTTATTAAACCAATATGATGCAATCAGTGTAAGAGAAGCTGTTGGATCCCGGTATATAGGAGAAATAACCAAGATGCCTACTGCTTCTGTTCTTGACCCAACTTTGCTGCTGAATCCCCAAGAATACGACAATTTGATAGATGACAAGCCTTTGATAAAAGGCGAATATGTATTTATCTACTCTCCTAATTTCACTGAGAAAGTCAATGAAATGGCTGAAGCATTAGGTGACAAATACAACAAACAGGTTGTCATCTCACAAGGGCTGATAAGTAAGAATGCCATGCTGAAATGGGGTAGGAAATTTAATATATATACGGCTACAGGTCCCAAAGAATTTCTTAATTTGTGCAAGAATGCTTCCATCATTTGTTGTGATTCATTTCATGCTGTAGCATTCTCCATTCTCTTCAAGAAATGTTTTTTCGTTCTTGACGGAATGAAAGATAACCGCATATCCAACCTGTTGCAAATAACACATCTACAGAATAGGAATTTTTCATCACCAAATGAGTATTTTAACGCTCCATTACAAATGGATTTCACCCAACCTCTTGGGGCTCTGGAAATAGAACGCCGGAAAAGTTTGGAGTGGTTGAAAGAGCATCTTGATGTTTGTTAGAATAAGATTCTATCAATGCAGTTACAATTCTTTATTCAGGAATCGAGGGTTTTAGAAAAATAAAATGGGAGCAATGGAAAAACATGCTTTTTTGATAATTGCCCACACAGATTGGAGCTTGTTAAAAACATTGGTATCATTATTGGATTATGAATTGAATGACATCTACATCCATATTGATGCTAAAGTTCCGGCAAAAGCTATTCCGGACATAATTTGCAGCAAAAGCAATTTATATATGTTGGAACACCGCATTTCTGTCGCATGGGGTGATATAAGTGTAGTCGAAGCAGAGTATCTGCTTTTTGAAATAGCTTATAATAATAGCCATTATGGTTATTATCATTTATTGTCAGGCGTGGACTTACCGTTAAAATCAAAAGAGTATATATATTCTTTTTTTTATGCAGCCTGGCAAAGAATTCATTGGTTTTTGCCCTTACAATGATACACTTTCGGATATTCGTGTCAGAACGTATCATTTTTTTGTCAGTAAAATGCGGAACAACCGATTTTATAGGTTGTTAGACAGGATTATCGCAAAATGTTTGGTCGTTTTTGACTGTTTAAGAAATAAAGAAATATATTTCAGGAAGGGTTCCACTTGGGTAAGTGTTACAAACGATTTTGTAAGGTATATGCTAGCGAATAAAACCATGGTGTTGGAATTGTATAAGCATACGTTCGGAGCAGATGAGTTTTTCATCCAGACCTTATGTTGGAATTCACGGTTTCGGAATAGTGTATATGATTTGAATGATGAATATAATGGTTGTCAAAGGCTGATCGATTGGGAACGCGGCTGGCCGTACACTTGGCAAGAAAAAGATTACAACGAATTGATTGCTTCAGAGTACTTATTCGCAAGAAAGTTCTCTTCAGAAAATGCAGAATTAATCAATAGGTTGACAACATTCCTAAATACCCAGAATTGAACATGTTACACCCAACAATCACACCCATTGATTCACTAAGAGGTATTTTTGACTTGTTGATAGTTTGGCATCATTTGACACTAACAGAAGTATCTCCATATCATTACGATTTTGGCAGTACCATTGTTCTTTTCTTCTTTATTCTGAGCGGGTACGGCATATCATTGTCGTGGAAAGATAAAATAAGTGAAAAAGGGGGCGGTAAAAAATTCCTGTCCCGTCCTTGTTCGGGGTATTTGCTCAAAGTTGCCAATAAAATGTTTAACGAACTATAGGAATGAAGACAATTTCAGTCATAGTCCCAGTTTACAATACGGAAGCTTACTTGGACCGTTGCATCAAGAGCTTGTTCTGCCAGTCGTATGCCGACTTGGAAATCATCCTAGTGGATGATGGCTCTAAAGATGGCAGTTTGCGGATTTGCCGGAAATGGGAACAACGTGACAGTCGTATACAGGTTATATCCCAACCCAATCTTGGTGTGTCTTCGGCTAGAAATGAAGGGATAAGAAAATCAACAGGCGATCTTATCATGCTGCTTGATAGTGATGATTGGCTGGCTGCTGATGCATGCGAAAAACTATTGGCACTAATAAAAGGGAAAAATGCCGACTGCATAGTTTGTGGGCTCAAACAGACAAGTGGCAATATATGGGCTCCTGCATTTGACAAAGACTATTCAGATTTGGCTTCATTCAAGTGTGACTTTATTTATTGGATAAACACGGAACTATTAAGTTCATCGGTGAATAAGATATATAAGCGTGGACTTATAACAGAGTTATACCCTGAAAATATGTCTTTCGGTGAAGATTTGGTCTTTGTATTGAATTATCTGAAACATTGCAATCGAATATCATTTACTCAAGAACCACTTTACCAACATGAAGTGTATAATTCAGTTTCATTGACACATTCTTTTTCCCCTGCACGTTTCTCCAATTTGGAGGATATTCAAAAGGCCATTTTAGATTTTGCAGACGATAAGAATAAAATCAACCCACGAATTTACGATAAATATGTGAAGGATGCGTTGCATTTGACAAGAATGTGGTATAAAAACAAGAATGTTCCCTATATAAGAAAAAAGGAAATTATAGGTGAATGGCTGAAACAGTCTTATATAAGAAAGCTGAAAATTTCCGATTATCAATTACATTGGAAAGACCGCATGTTGCTTCATAGCCTACACATGAGTTGCTTTATCGGAATAAATTGGATTGTCAATGGGAAAGAATATATCAATTCCCTTTCTAAAGAATGATATGCAAATGAAATACACGGCTGTGATACGAACATTAGGCAAGGGCGGAAAAAATTATCAAAGATTGCTTGATTCCTTACTTGAACAGACCATCAGACCGACAAGCATTCTCGTGTATATCGCTGAGGGTTATCCTTTGCCTAAAGAAACGGTCGGTATAGAGCAATGTGTATACGTAAAAAAAGGTATGGTTGCACAAAGGGCTTTAGCGTATGATGAGGTATCAACTGAATATTGTCTGTTTCTTGATGATGATGTTTATTTACCACACCACGCAGTGGAAACCTTTTATAATGAATTAGTTGGACAGGATGCACAAGTGATTTCTCCATGTGTATTTGCCAATCATGAAGTAGCCATAAAGGATAAGATACGTTCAAGCATATTGGGCAGAGAAGTCTGTCGTCTATGGAGTCGGAAGTGGGGCTACAAAGTTTTAAGAACCGCAGGTTTTTCCTATAATAATCATCCTGTAAAACCGGTGTATGAATCACAATCTAATGCCGGACCCTGTTTTTTTTGCCGGAAAGAAGATTTCCTGAAAATTCATTATGAGGAAGAATTGTGGTTAGATAAAACTTACTATGCTTTTCCTGACGATCAAGTCATGTATTACAAAATGTATAAAACCGGTCTAAAAATACTGACCTCTTTTGATTCCGGTGTCATACATTTAGATGCAAGTTCGACCGTAGAAAAATCCAAAGAGAAAACAGAGAAACTGATCTATTCCGAATACCGAAACAAACTAATATTTTGGCACCGGTTTATTTTCCTGCCGGAAAAGAACTTATTATTAAAATTTTGGTCGGTGATTGCCATTTTTTACGTTTACGGCATTCAGGGCATGAAATATGGCGTGAAATGTTTGTTCGGTAATAAGGATATGTCAGTGGCTTATATAAATGGAGTGGTGGACGGATTTTCATTTTTAAGAAGTGAGGGATATAAGAAACTTCCCAAAATCAAATCGTGTCAATGAAAAAGAATATCATGTTTATGATGCCTGCCTTGCCGGGAGGAGGAGCGGAAAAAGTTCTTATTGATATTTTAAAGAACTTTGATTACGCATCTTATGAGGTGACATTGTTCTTGGAATATAAGGAAGGTGTTTATTTGAATGATGTTCCTGAAGAAGTGAGAATATTGGCTTTACATTCGCAAAATACAATATGGTTTGAGCGATTTCACCGTGTTTTAAGAATTTTTCATAGCTATGTCCTCTTTCATACGCTTGTATATAAATATATGTTTATGAAACTTCTGAAAGGAGAACAATTCGATACGATTGTTTCGTTCATGGAGGGAGCTGCGGTAAAGTTTCATTCTTATATCATACACAAAGCGAATAACAATCTTTCTTGGGTGCATATCGACTTAAAACAGAAACATTGGTCTTTAGATTTCTTCCGAAACGAAA
This sequence comes from Bacteroides sp. BFG-606, assembly GCF_024788145.1. Lineage (NCBI taxonomy): Bacteria > Pseudomonadati > Bacteroidota > Bacteroidia > Bacteroidales > Bacteroidaceae > Bacteroides > Bacteroides sp. BFG-606. The sequence goes on from NZ_JANUIL010000001.1 coordinate 3,537,277, forward strand.
AGGATGAATTTAGAGTCTATAGAAAGATGGATAAAATCGTTTTTGTATCGGAAGATGTAAAAAGGATGTTCTTGGAACTATATGCAATAGAAAATGATAAATGTAAGGTTATCTATAATCTGATTGACAAGAATGTTATCCAACGATTGGCTGTATCGAACAATGCCATAAAAAGGAAATTCACAATTTGTATGGTCGGACGGCTTAATAGACAAAAAAGATATGATAGGGCATTAAAGGCAGCCAAGTGGTTGAAGAGTGATGGCTATGATTTTGATTTATGGATTATCGGTGAAGGAAGCCTTGAAAAGCCCTTGAAAGCAATGAGCCATGGATACGGAATGGATGACCGCGTACACTTCTTAGGTTTCCGGAAACCTTCCTATCCTTATATGAAAGAAGCAGATATATATCTAAACACATCGGAAGCGGAAGGTTATCCTTTGGTTGTTTGTGAGGCCTTATGTTTAGGGCTGGCAATCGTAGCTACAGATATCAGTGGGGCGAGTGAAATATTAGCCGGTTCGGAATACGGATTGTTAGTTTCAGAAAAAGATGAGGACATCTACAAAGGTGTAAAACGATTGATGGATGATGCCTCCTTGCGTGAGAAATACCGTGCGAAAGCCTTACAACGGGCAGAAATGTTTGATGTACCTACCACTATGGCACAAATTTATAAGATACTGTAATGAGTAATAAGGAAATCATAAGTTTAGCCATAGACAGATTAAAATTCCCTTTAATCTGTGGTGTGGTCTTCATCCACAATCAGTTAAAGGGTGATATTTCTATCTCGGGACAATCGCTCTCTATACCGGATGCGTCGTGGTACGAGGCCGTCATCAATTTGTTCTCCTACGTTATTCCATGTATAGCCGTTCCAATTTTTTTCATTGTCTCCGGATATCTATTCTTTAAAGAAGGAACTTTTAATGAAAAGCTATATCTCACAAAGATAAAGAAACGATTTTGGTCTTTGTTAATTCCGTATGTTTTATGGAATACTTTATGCCTTCTTATTTTTATATTCGTAAGAATTCCGGCCTTACATGGTTTGTTCCCTAATGTTTCTTTGGAAGAGGTTACCCTGCCCAAAGTTTTATCGGGATATTGGGCGTGCGAGGGAAACGGTTTTCCTTTTGATTTCCCTTTATGGTATGTTCGTGAACTCATTCTTATGGTTATAATTTCTCCGCTTCTATATGTTGTAGTAAAGAAAATGAAAGTTTGTTTTTTCATTCCCATAGTCATCTGTATGTTCTTCTCATTATGCCCGAAGGAATTTGGATTTACATTAAACGCTTGTTTTTTCTTTTCATTGGGATTATATACGAGGTTGTTTTCTCATGTGATAGAATATGTAGAACGGTTGAATTTTATCAAGTATTTGTATTTTCTGCTGATCGCAGCCGATTTATATACAGTGACATTGGGTTTGCCAGTTAATTATTATATACATTTGTTCGTTATTTTCTCTGGAATTTTGACTGTATTCAATTATGTGTTTATCTCGGTTAAAAAAGGAAAAAACGGATGTCTGTTTAAAGAAGAGGTCTTTTTCATTTACGCATCTCACGGATTATTCATTGCTTTCCTTCAAAAGGCTGTTCTGAAAATCATGCGTCCTATAACCGAAGTTGAATTTCTTGCCATATATTTTCTCGTACCGATTCTTACGATTGCCATTTCAATCGGGATGTATAGGTGCATGAAACGTGTAACACCGAAAGTTTTGTCCATATTGGTTGGAGGAAGATAAGATTGTCTATGAAAGTTTCAATAGTCATACCTATATACAACGTTTCCGCTTATATTGAAAACTGTTTGGAATCGGTACGGAAGCAAATCTATCAGGATTTGGAAGTGATTCTTGTCGATGATTGTGGCACGGACAACAGTATGGAAATCGTACAGGAATATTTGGAATACCACAACTTTGTTGAAGTAAAAATAATACACCACACGCATAACCGGGGCTTGTCAGCTGCCCGCAACACTGGTTTGGAGGCTGCAACGGGAGATTATATATATTTCTTAGACAGCGATGATGCGCTTATGGAAGACTGCATTTTCATATTGGTCGCCCCCGTGGAAGCACAGCCTTATGATTTTGTCATCGGCAACTATGAAGTTAAAGGAAGTAACAAGGAATATCCGGCCTTAACCCTGCCTTCGGGAGCACTCCGTAGCAACAAGGAGATTCTACACTCATACGCTGAAGGACGATGGTATATGATGGCATGGAACAAATTGTGCAACCGGAAATTCCTGCTGGACAACAAGTTATTTTTTGAAGAAGGGCTGTTGCATGAGGATGTGATATGGAGTTTCAAACTGGCTTGTAAAGCCTGCTCCATGTATGTAATCCAAGAGCCGACCTACCGATATACCATACGTGCGGCCTCTATCATGACCGGAACGGATATAGAGCGAGATGTCAACCAATACATAAAGGTATTTAAGGTGTTAACCCGGTTTGTCATAAACGAAGGCAGGCAACAAGCGCAGGATGAATACACACTTTTAGAGGGGCGGAAAAGCGCCTTGTTATTCTCCTTGTTGCAAAGAAACGAATATGGGTTATACAACCGTTATTACCCGTACCTGCACGAAATGTCGCCCATCTCCCCTTGGATTGCATTTAAAAACAAGACGATAGGGGTAAAATACCTGTTGCGCGATTTGCATTACCTGTTGCCAGTGCTATGGGGAAGACAATACAAGCGATTATTCTACAACCTGTATTACAAATGGAGAGGCAAGCCGATAGAAGGTGCACTCTGGTAAACCATGAGCTATAAGATTTCCATCATTATCCCGGTCTATAGGGTGGAGAACTATATATCACGCTGTTGCAGGTCGCTGTTCGGGATGCGGTTTCAAGATGTGGAATACCTGTTCGTGGACGATGCGACTCCTGACGGGAGTATTGCCGTTATCGAAAGCGTCTTGAACGAATATCCTCATAGGAAGGCGCAAGTGAGATTACTTACACACCAAAAGAACATGGGGGTTGCCTGCGCCCGTAATACCGGACTCGAAGCGGCTACCGGCGAATACATCGCATTTGTCGATGCGGACGACTGGATAGAGAAAGACATGTTTGAAAAGCTATACCAAAAAGCCGAAGCCGGACATCTTGATATTACGGGTTGCGACTGGTATCTGGAGTTTGAAGCATCCAGACGCTATATGCGGCAACCCGTCTATGAAAAGGCTTCGGACTGCCTGATTGCCCTGCTGACCGGAGAAATGCGCTGGTTCTTATGGGCTTTCCTTGTACGCCGCGACCTCTATGTAAAAAACAATATCCGTTTCCTTGACGGAGCCAATATCGGCGAGGACATGTCCGTACTTATCCGGTGTTTCAGCTTTGCCCGGTCATACCGCCATGTCCCGGAAGCCCTTTACCACTATGTAAGATCCAACACGGCTTCGATGACCGCCCTCGATTCCAAAAGGCAGATAGAGATGGTGAAACGGAACGTGGATGTCACGACCGGCTTTATCCATAGCAGGTATCAGAACAGCTTGGAACGGGAACTGGACTTTCTGAAACTGAACGTGAAGTTCCCCCTGCTGATTTCGGACAATACCGCCAATTACGAAGTGTGGAACGCCTGTTTTCCCGAAGCCAACCGTTCCATCTGGAAAAACGCCAAACAACCGTTCCGAAACAAACTGCTGCAATGGTCTGCCTTGCACCGCCATTATTGGATAGTAAGAGGCTACTATCGCCTGCTGTTCAAATTCGTGTACGGAATACTATATAGATGATGACTGATTTGTTGAAAGCCGTTTTAACCGGTATTGTGTTCAGTTGCTATTATTTCCCGTTTGAGTTTGTCTCCCTGCCGGGAATCAATACAAAGATGATGTTGGCTGTAATTGGTGCGGCATTGTTTGTCATGCAATGGCTTAAAGAGGATACTCTTCGACTCAACAGAACATTTTTGGTGGTTTCTGTGTGGGCGGCCTTATTTTCCTTGTCATCTTTTCTGTCCGTTGTAATCAACAACACAACGGATTACACGTATGTGTCTTTTATAGTCGGGCTGTGGGTTTGGATTGCCGGCGCCTATTCGGTAATGTTTTTGATAAGAAATGTACATGGTTCCATTTCGATTCAATGGGTTTTCCGGTATATGGCGTATGTCTGTGCCATACAATCCATTTTAGCCATTTTGATAGACAATATGCCATTACTTCAGGAGTGGGTTGACGGCTTGATATTGCAGAATGTTGAATATTTGCATCGCGTTGACCGGTTGTATGGTATAGGTGCCAGCTTTGATACAGCCGGAATCCGGTTTTCATGTGCGATGTTAGGCTTAGGATATTTAATCGTACATGAAATTTCAAATAAACGGAAAATATGGTATTGGAGTCTTTTTCTCATTATCGGTATCGTGGGTAATATAGTGTCGCGTACAACGACGGTCGGTTTGGTTATTTCCATTGTATATATGGCTTTGTCGAACTTTTCACTAAATGGCCAGATAACCCGTTCGCGGGTAAAATTTATCGGATGTGGCATTGTTCTTACCGGATTGTTAGTGGGAGGCGGCTACTATCTGTACAACTATTCGCCAGTGTTCGGAAATTATCTGCGATACGGTTTTGAAGGTTTCTTCAACTGGTTTGAGAATGGTGAATGGACGACTAATTCCACGGACAGATTACAACGGATGGTTGTATTTCCTGACAATTTAAAGACATGGCTTATCGGAGACGGATGGTTCTTAAATCCTGATGATTCCAATGGATTCTATAAATATGTAGATATAGGTTATTTGAATTTCATTTTTTATTGCGGCACTATTGGAGTGGCTATCTTTATATCTCTGTTTGTCCACAGTACTTACCTCCTTTGCCAAAAAGGTAGGGAGGATACCTTTTTCTTTTTGTTGCTGCTTTTGTTGCAATTGATAGTTTGGATAAAGATCTCTACCAATATATTTCTCGTGTATGCCATGCTTCTGTTACTTGACAGCTACGAGTCCTCAGAAGATAGTGTCAGACCGACTGAAAAAACGCCTTATGGTACCTAAAATTATTCATTATTGCTGGCTAAGCGACGACCCATTTCCGGAAAAGATACAAATGTGTATAGAATCATGGAAAAAGGTAATGCCTGACTATGAATTGAAGTTGTGGAATACACAAACTTTTGATATAGAGAACAGTGTCCCATACGTAAGAGAGGCATTTGCCAATCGTAAATGGGCATTTGTCGCGGATTATATTCGCCTATATGCACTTTATACGGAAGGTGGTATCTATTTGGATTCCGATGTGAAAGTGCTGAAACGTTTCGATGATTTTCTGCATCACAATTTTTTCACAAGTATGGAATACCATCCGTTCATGGTTGAACGGGATAACTCCTTAGCGGATATTGATATTGACGGATACCGAATTGCTGATAATTATATATCCGGCATTGAATTGCAGGCAGCCATAATGGGAGCGGAAAAAGGATGCCCGTTTATCAAAGAGATATTGGATTGGTATCAAGACAAGCACTTCATTCGACCGGATGGTAGTATGGGGCTGGATGTGATAGCCCCACAGATATATGCCCGCATCGCAGAAAATTATGGTTTCAGATATAAGGATATTGATCAACCATTGACCGATGGTCTGATGATTTACCGCTCTGAGATCTTTGCCGGGAACAGGCGTGAGGTCACGCCTGCATCATACGCCATTCATTATTGTGAAAACAGTTGGAATGAACGGGCTCTATTGGATAAAATCCGACACTATTGGAGATTTCTCCTATATCTATTTAAATCAAAAATAAGTAGCTAAGTTTATGATTTACGTTAACGGAAGGTTCTTATTGCAGAACTTGACAGGGGTTAACCGTTTTGCATACGAACTTTGCAGGGCATGGGCGCAAATGGGGATACCTTTCACATTGTGCTGTCCACCCGGTCCCATCAAGGGATGTTACGACGTTTCCCATTTTAACATTGTAGTGTATGGTTGGGGCAAATCTCATGTCTGGGAACAGCTGTCGCTACCTTTATGGTTCAGCAGGATTAAGGGAGAGAAAGTGTTAGTCTGTTTTACAGGCTTAGGACCTTTGCTGGTACGGAAGAAAATTATGACGATCCACGATTTGGCATTTATGGCCAATCCGGATTGGTATTCCCGTCCATATAGAACATGGTATCGAATGATGACTCCCCTTTGTGCCTCCACATCCATGAAGATATTGACTGTAAGCGAGTTTTCCAAATCAGAAATCATGCGCAGGCTTTCAATGGATGATGAAAAAATTCGTGTCATTTACAATGCTGTTTCTTCCCGGTTCCATGCTTCAGAGAGCAGCCGTAGGAATGCAGGGGAAGTTACCGGAGAGAAATACATATTGGCAGTATCTTCCATTGACCCTCGAAAGAACTTCTCCATGCTATTGAAAGCATTTTCTCTAATAGAAGATAAAAATATCAAATTATATATAGTTGGAGGACAGGCTCATATTTATTCTACCTCCATTAAGGAATTATGTGATAATATCCCTACCGACAGAATCAAATGGTTAGGACGGATAACAGACAGTGAATTGAAAGAATATTATATGAACGCATGTTGCTTTATCTATCCGTCTCTTTATGAAGGATTTGGTATCCCTCCATTGGAAGCCATGGCGTGCGGCACTCCGACCATTGTGTCGGATATTCCTCCTTTACGGGAAGTTTGCAGTAATGCCTCTTTATATATCTGCCCATTGGATACGGAAGATATTGCAAGAAAAATAATGTTATTGGTCTCAGATATAGAATTGCGAGAAAGACTTCGTATAGCAGGCTATAATCAGTATAAGCGATTCACATGGAAGAATAGTGCAAATGCCGTCTATGATCTTTTGTGCAGTTTATAGGTCAAAAAGTAGGAAAAAACAGCAGCCGTTTTGTAGGTTGTACAAAATAAAGAGTAATGATTTTTTTCTTGATAATTATCGTTCTATTATATATTCTTTCTTTTCGTTCCTTTAATGAGAGAGTCAGTCCTTTCAATAAAGAGCATGTTTCTATATTGAAAGGGGTAATGGCAATGTCTATAGTCGCTTTCCATTTGTCTTATCAAACTGATGACTGGTTATTCATGTTCAGTTCTTGGGGAGCTCCTGTCGTTTCCATATTCTATTTTATATCAGGATATGGACTGGCGTTCAATTATAGAGCCAGAGGAAATGAATATCTGTCACATTTCTTTAAACATAGAATTTTGGGGAACCTTATTCTTCCCTTCCTGCTGGTATGGATTGTCAATAGAATCGTAAGCGGAAACATTTCAATGAGTTTATTGGATGAACTCATTGAATTATTGATGCACGGAGAGACCACATTGCCCTATTCATGGTATGTTTTCAGTATTCTTCTTTTTTACATTCTCTTTTATATGATAGCTGCCAAGCGGAATGTTGTAATCATTTCATTCCTTTGTGTCTTTACATATATAGTTCTTACCGTTTCATTGAGTTATGAACGCTGTTGGTATATCAGTGCGTTAGCATTCCCATTAGGAATATTTTATTGTAAATATGAAAAAAGAATATGCGCATTATGGAATGTACCGGTAAGATATTATGTGACGGTCCCTTTATGTTTGCTATTGACGGCGGTATGCGTAATTAGTAAAAATGAATTCTGCTATTTGTTCGCCTATATGCTTATACCAATCATTATTGTGTGTCTTTGTGCCAAAATACAAATCTATAATAGAAATATGCAATGGATAAGCAATGTCTCGTATGAAATTTATTTATGTCAAGGTATCAGTATGACATTGCTTAGGGGAAATTATCTGTTTATCAAATCTGATTTATTGTATATCATTGCAACTTTCGTGCTGACTTTCTTTATGGCTTATAGCATAAAAAAGATTGTGCATTATTTATTAATAGGCATTAATATGGAAGGTCAAAAGACATGATATTACAGGAGTCTTAAAAGATGGAAATTTTGAAAATCCTCCAACTCGGTAAATTCTACCCGGTGCGCGGCGGTGTGGAGAAAGTGATGTACGACCTGATGACGGGCCTTTCGGAGCGTGGCGTGGACTGCGACATGCTGTGCGCCCTGTCGCAGGGCGGCTCGCGTACCATAGCCATCAACGCCCACGCCTGTCTCATTGGCTGCCGCACCTGGATGAAGGTGGCCGCCACGATGATCTCGCCCGCCATGATTTTCTCCCTGAGGAAAAGGTGCGGGGAGTATGACATCATCCACGTACACCATCCCGACCCGATGGCGTGCCTGGCATTGTTCCTTTCCGGCTACAGGGGCAAGGTGGTGCTGCATTGGCACGCCGACATAGAGAAGCAGAAAATGTTGCTGGAATTATACCGTCCCCTGCAGGAATGGCTGCTGGGACGCGCGGACCTGATTGTGGGGACAACCCCTGTCTATACGGCGGAATCCCCCTGCCTTGCCCGTGTGCAGCATAAGACAGTATGCCTGCCCATCGGCGTTGCCCCTGTCGTTTCCGAGCCGGAAAAGGCGGACGCGCTGAGGAGGAGGTATCCCGGCAGGAAGATCGTCTTCTCCCTGGGACGTCTGGTGGCATACAAGGGCTACCGGTACCTGATAGAGTCGGCCCGCTACCTGACTGACGACTATGTGGTGCTGATAGGCGGCTCCGGCCCGCTGATGTGCGATCTCCAGGCGGAAATCGAGACCTGGGGCGTGGAGGACAGGGTGAAGCTGTTAGGCAGGATTCCCGACGGGGATCTGCCGGCCTATTACGGGGCCTGCGATGTCTTCTGCCTGAGCAGCGTGCAGAGGACGGAGGCTTTCGGCATTGTGCAGATAGAGGCCATGTCGTGCGGCAAGCCCGTGGTGGCCACCCGCATCCCCCATTCGGGCACCTCGTGGGTGAACGGGCACGGGATGTCGGGGCTGAACGTGGCGCCGGAGGATGCGAAAGCACTGGCGGAGGCCGTCATGGAGATAGCCGGTGACGGGCAGGTATACGGGAGGTTCGCTGCGGGTGCGGGGGAGCGTTACCGGGAGCTGTTCACCAAGGAGAGAATGATTGATAACGTAATAGATATTTATACCAAACTATGAATGAGACAAAAGTTATGTCAAGGGCGGCGGAAGCCGCATTTGACGGCAGTGCCTGCCGCCGGGGCGTCGTGTCCCCGGCCGCCCGCAGGGTAAAGAGGGGCCTGGACCTCGTGGCGAGCGTCATCGGGATGCTCGTCTTCTCGCCGGTGTTCCTGATCATCTACATCGCCGTAAAGTGCGAGGACGGCGGGAAAGCCATCTTCAGGCAGGAACGTGTGGGCTATCACGGGGAGATTTTCACGCTCTACAAGTTCCGTTCCATGGTCACCACGTCGGAGTCGGACGGCAGGCCGGCATTGTGCAGCGGGAAGGGCGACAAACGTCTGACCCGTGTGGGGCGTTTCCTGCGCGAGCACCATCTGGACGAGCTCCCGCAGCTGTGGAACGTGCTCAAGGGCGAGATGAGCTTTGTCGGTCCGCGCCCGGAGCGCAAGTTCTTCGTGGACAAGATCAGGGCCGTCAACCCCGACTACGAGCTGCTGTACCAGCTGCGCCCCGGCCTTTTCTCGGCCGCCACGCTCTATAACGGCTACACGGACACGATGGAGAAAATGCTGGAGAGGCTGCGGATGGACCTGGACTACCTCTACAACCGCTCGCTGTGGCTTGACACGAAAATCATCTTCCTGACGGTGTTCTCCATCCTGACGGGAAAGAAATTCTGAAACGAAATGGAAAACAAGGACAAGCTTATACCGAAATCCGGCCTGAAACTCCGCAGGATAGGCAACCGCCACATGATTGTGGAAGTCTCCGACAGTTGCGTGAACCTGACGAACGTGTACAGCCTGAACGGGACCGCCGCCCGGCTCTGGGAGATGGTCTGCAACGGGGAAGGCCGTACAGCGGGGGAACTGGCGGAGGGACTCTGCAAGACGTATGATGTGGAATACGGGCGCGCCCTGCGCGATGTGGAACGCCAGATAGAGGAATGGGAGAAGATGGGGCTGCTGTCCCGGCGGGGCACCGGCGATTGAATGCTTACACTGAAAGGACAAAGGCATCTTGTGATCCCTTACCGGAGTGCCTGCTTTAGAAAACGGATTCCATGGAGCTTTCTTCGGAACATAAGGCGTTGTTCAGCCTGCTGCGTGCGGGGCTGTGGGAGAGGGAGCCGGACGACCTGTCACCCTTCCCGCTTACGGACGCGCAGTGGTGGGACGTGTACCGGATGGCGGTGCGCCAGACCGTGACGGGCATTGTCTGCCGCGGCCTGCACCACCTGCCGGAAGCGCTGCTGCCCGGCGACGCCCTGATGATACGCTGGGTGGCGGAGACCGACCGCATCGAGCGGAAGAACAGGAGGATGGACGCGGTGGTATGCCTGCTGACGCAACGGATGGGCCGTAACGGCCTGCATCCCGTACTGCTGAAAGGCCAGGGCGTGGCCGCCTTCTATGAACATCCGCTGACGCGCGAATGCGGGGACATCGACCTCTGTTTCCTTTCGGAAGAGGAGGAACGGGAAGCCGCGGAGCTGATGCGCCGGGCCGGGTGCCGGACGGAGAAACAGCCGGACGGAAGCAACTGTTACAGCTGGCAGGGAGTGGAGGTGGAACACCATACCCGGCTGTTCGACCTTCATAACCCGTTGCTGAAAGGCTACCTTTCCGCACTGGTCAGGGAACACGGGTTCACGGAGTTCCGTCCGGGCGGAAGGGACGGGCTGCCGGAGGGCAACCAGCCCGGGGAGTTCCCGGCGACAATCTCCGTGCCGTCCCCCCCTGCCGAACCTGCTGTTGCTGAACGCCCACCTCCTGAAACACCTGCTGGGGCACGGTGTCGGCCTTCGGCAGTTCTGCGACATGGCGCGGGCCTACCACACCCTGCACGGAAGCTACTCCCCCGGGGAACTGGAAGCCGTTCACAGGCGGACCGGCCTGCTCAGGTGGAGCGCGCAGCTCCATACATTCCTGACGGAATACCTCGGGCTGCATCGCGCCGAACTTCCTTATGCGGATACGGATGCATACTCCTCTCCCGAACTGCTGCGCATCGTGCTGGAGGGAGGGAACTTCGGACAGTACGGCGGCACCAAGGGCAAGGCTTCCCAGGCAAGGTGGGAAAGGAAACTGCGTACCTTCCTCTCCTTCTGGAAACACCGCGGCTTCTCCAACACCTACGCCCGCAAGGAGGCGTTCTGGATTTCGGTAAGACTGATAATAGGAAACCTCAGATGAGAAACGAATATTTTTTCAGGGTGGCGGGGCTGACGTTCTCCGTCATCCTTCCCGGTGGGCTGGACGCGGAGACGCTGCTGCCCTCCTTCCGTCCGTTCCGGTGCGGGGAATGCCCGGAAGGGGAACGGATTTTCCGGCTGCTTGCCGACACCCGTCCCTTTGCGGATGACGGGAAACGCGCGGAGCTGCTGGACGAGTCGTCCAACGACATGGGGCATGTATGCCTTCTGCGCATTCCCGGCGGTTACCGGACGGAGATAAGTTACGGTCCTATGGATGGTGGCGCACATCTCATGACTGTGGACACCGCTTTTGACGATGCCACGGCCTTCCTCCGGGTGGAGGACCCGTCCGTGGGGGAGGTACTGTCGTCCATGCTCCGCATCCTCTACGCCCAGGCGGCACTCGGGCGGGACGCCGTTTCCGTCCATGCCTCCTGCGCCAGCCTGAAAGGCAGGGGCTACCTTTTCCTCGGCAAGAGCGGCACGGGCAAGAGCACGCACTCCCGGCAATGGCTGGAGGCCTTTCCGGACTGCCGCCTGCTGAATGACGACAATCCCGTGCTGCGGATAGAGGACGGCATGGTGGCGGTCTACGGCACGCCGTGGAGCGGGAAGACACCCTGCTACAGGAACGAGCGCAGTCCCGTGGCCGGAATCGTCCGCCTGCAACAGTCCGGCACGAACCGGTTCACCCCGCTTGAGGGGCCGGAAGCTTTCGCCGCATTGCTGCCCTCCTGCTCCGCCATCCGTCAGGACATCCGCCTGCATGACGAACTTTGCCGTATCCTGATAGGGATAACCGAACAGGTGCCCGTCGGACGGTTGGAATGCCTGCCCGACCGGGAGGCCGCACGGCTCTGTTTCGAGAGCCTGTACGTGCGGGATGCGAAAACCCGGGAAGTACGGGACGGCCTGCCGGAGAACGGCGGACTATGAACGATGATTGATAAACCCTAAATAAAGCAAAGAAAGCAATGAAAAGAAAAGACTGTTTTTGGATTGTGGCGGTGGCAGTGCTCCTGCTCTCCTCCTGCAGTTCGTCGAAGAAATTCGTCTACCTGCAGGACATGGAGATGGGGCTCGGCTATCCGTATGACACCAGGTATGAGGCGGTGGTGCATGCCAACGACCGCCTGGACATCACCGTGAGCAGCAAGAACCCCGAGCTGTCCATCCCGTTCAACGCGGGCGGCGGGGCCTTCTCGGTGGGTGCCAACGGCGCGGTGACGGAGTCCGCTGCCGTGAAGAAAGGCTACCGTGTGGACGTGGACGGGAACATTAGTTTCCCCATCCTGGGCAAGCTGCATGTGGAGGGGCTGAAGGTGAGCGAGGTGACCGCCCTGATACGCAACCGCATCATCGACGGGAAGTATATCAAGGACCCGCTGGTGTCGCTGGAGTTCCTCAATTTCAAGTATTCCGTCCTGGGCGCGGTGGGCAACACCGGCACCTTCTCGGTGGAGGGCGACCGCATCACCCTGCTGGAGGCCATCGCCAAGGCGGGCGACGTCACCCAAAGGGGCCGGGTGAACCGTGTGGCGGTCATCCGTGAGGAGGACGGGCAGCGGGTGATGTACCAGCACGACCTGCGCAGCAAGGACCTGTTCGAGTCGCCCTGCTTCTACCTGCAACAGAACGACATCGTCTATGTCGAACCGAAATACCGCAAGCAGGACCGCGAGGACAAGGGCTGGAAGTACACCACCGGAATCCTCTCGTTCATCACGGCCGTCTGCTCCGTCATCTGGGCCATCAAGTAAACACATCTCTGAATTATGCAAAACAACAGTTTATCCAACAAGAACGAACAGGGCGTCAACTTAGTGGACCTGTCCGTCTATCTGCTGTCGAAGTGGAAGTGGTTCGTGCTGTCCGTGCTGCTTTTCGGGGGGATGGCGTGGTACCACTACGCCAAATCCCCGCTGGTGTTCTTCCGCTCCGTCACGGTCATCATCAAGGACCCGTCCAACAAGACCTCCACGGCGGGGCTCGACCGCTACGACAACTATATCAACAAGGTGAACGTGGCCAACGAGATTCTCCAGTTCCGTTCCAAACGGCTGATGCGCGAGGTGGTGCAGCGCCTGCACGCCGACGTGGACTACCGTGTGGAGAGCGGGCTGCGCATGAACGAGCTCTATACGCTGTCTCCGGTGAACGTCTCCTTCATCAACCTGCTGCCCGAACGGCACATCTCGTTCGTGGTGACGCCCAAGGACGATGCGACGGTGACGCTTTCCGGATTCGGGGGGCTGCCCGCCGCCGGGGAGAGCTATGAGGTGCGGCTGAACGACACGCTGGCCGTCGGCGGCGAGCGGATATTGGTGACGGGTACCGACCACTGGGGCAAGTCGTGGACGGGCCGCGAGATCCACGTCGTCAAGAACCCGCTGAACGCCGTGGCGGGACGCCTCCAGGGCAGCATGGGAATCCGGCAGGAGGAGGACGAGTCGTCCATCCTCGTGCTCTCGCTGAAGGACGGCTCGCCCCTGCGTGCCGAGGACGTGCTGAACACGCTGGTGAACGTGTATAACGAGGAAGCCGTCAACGACAAGAACCAGGTGGCGGTGAACACCTCCGAGTTCATCAACGAGCGCCTGCTCATCATCGAGCGGGAGCTTGGCGGCGTGGAGACCGAGCTGGAATCGTTCAAGCAGCACAACCAGGTGATGGACATCGGCTCGCTGGCCGGCCGCTACATGGGCGAGGCACAGGCCTACAGCGCCGACGCGCTGGAGCAGGAGACCCAGCTGAAACTGGCGCGGTTCATCAAGGAGTACCTCACCGACCCCACGAAAAGCCGTGACCTCATCCCCTCGGGGACGGGCATCAGCGACGCCGCCGTGGAGGGGCAGATAAACCAGTACAACGCCCTGAAGCTGAAGCGCGACAAGCTGATAGCCGACAGCAGCGAGAGCAACCCCGTGGTGGAGGAGCTTAACAACAGCATACACGCCCTGAGGCAGAGTATCATCCGTGCGGTGGACAACATGATTGTGGGGATCAACATGAAGCGCAACGACGCGCGCAGCCGCCAGGAGCAGGCACAGGCGCGGTTTACCACCGTGCCCACCAAGGAACGGCAGATGCTCTCTATCGAGCGGCAGCAGAAAATCAAGGAGGCGCTCTACATGTTCCTTCTCAACCGGCGGGAGGAGAACGCCCTCTCGCAGGCGATGGCCGACAACAACGCGCGCACCATCGACAGCGTGGACGGACCCGCGGGACCCATCTCACCCGTGCGCAACCGCATCCTGCTGCTCGGGGTGCTCGTCGGCCTGGCCGTCCCCGGCGTGGTGTTCCTCATGATCCTCTTCATGGACACCCGGGTACACAGCCGCAAGGACCTGAAGGGCGCGGTGAGCATTCCTTTCCTCGGCGAAGTGCCGCAGGACAAGGAGGCGGCGAAAGCGGGTGTTGCCGTCGGCGAGGAAGACGGCATGCTGGCCGAGAGTTTCCGCATCCTGCGCACCAACATGACATTCATGGTGAAAAAAGACAAACCGATGCAAGTCGTCACCTTCACTTCGTTTAATGAAGGTGCGGGAAAGACGTTCATTTCCCGCAACCTTGCCATGAGCCTCGTGCTCACCCGGAAACGTGTGGTGCTGGTGGACCTCGATATCCGCAAGGGCACCCTGAGCCGCCACTTCCATAAACACCCGGTGGGCGTGACCAACTATCTGGCCGACGACTCCATCCGCCTGGACGACATCATCCACACCGATGGGAAATTCGACAACCTTGACATCATCTCATCTGGTACGGTGGCACCCAACCCTGCGGAGCTGCTCATGGACGAACGGCTTGACACGATGGTGGAGGAACTGCGCCAACGCTACGACTACATCATCGTGGACAATGTCCCCGTGGGCATCGTGGCGGACGCCACTATCACCAACCGCATCAGCGACCTCACCATCTTCGTGGTGCGCGCCGGCCGCCTGGACCGCCGCCTGCTGCCCGACATGGAGGAGCTTTACCGCGATAACAAGCTCCGCAACATGGCAATTATCCTCAACGGGGTGGGCCCGCACCGCCGTGGCTACGGTTACGGATATGGATATGGATACGGGTATGGCTATGGTTACGGATACGGGAAACACGGGAGAAGGAAATGACCGATATACTTCAAGCATTTACGTTTAATCTTTTTAAATATAATTACATTATGACACAAGAAATCAGGTATCAGATTAACGGGTGGCCGGAAAAGACAATCCATGCCGGCACAGCCCCGTCAAGAGGTCCCGGGACAAGTCCGGAGGCGATGACGGAACCTCCCTTACAGATACGGGGGCGTATGCTGCCCTATACGGAAGCCGTATAAGGCAGCTTATCACTAAATAAGGATACATTAACTTTTTAAAACATTAAAGTATATGGACGAAAATGAAAACAAAGGCTTAAAAACTTACGAGTCTCCTTCCACGAAGAAAACTCAGGTGGAATTGGAAGGAAACCTGTGCGGCTCTACTAATCACACGGCTCAGTCGCCCGGTACAACAACTACGGCTCAGGAAGTCAACCAATCTTTTGGAACAGCGAATGACTTTACTAATGATTCTTGGGATAATAACTAATGAATAAGAACATAATCTGAATGAATATGAATAAGAGATTTTTGATTCCGGCTCTTGCTTGGTCTTTGCTGGCTTTAAGCTTTGCCGGTTGTACAGATGACAATATGTCGGGTAGCGATCCCCTGCCGGAAGGTACGGAATTCGATTTCGGCACCACGGTTGAGTCTAACCGGACGCGCACCTATTACGATCCCGCGGATGTGGCGAATCCGGACGCTACCTCCTGGAAGATTTTCTGGAACTATGAGTCTTCTTTGTATGACCACATCTACATCTATTCCCCCCAGGCGTTGGCAAGCGCCAATCAGGCTTCGTACACCGTCCAGGCCACGAAGGACATGGTAGAGCCGGCTCCGGTTGCCAAAGACGGCGATGTTGGCGTGCAGACAAATGGCGTTTCGAATTACGATTTCTATGCCATGTATCCGGCAAAGGCTGTAAAGTCGGGTAGCGGCAAGGACACATCGCTTTCTGCCACAATGCCCGACAGACAGACGGCTTCCACCACGGAAGTGATGACGGACGAAGCGGTTGGTGAGTTCCAGACTACCGCTGACATGGACTGCGCGCTGATGATCGCGAAGAAAACGGGTTATAATCCCGCTACCGAGAAGACCGTGAATCTGGAGTTCGAACCCTTCGCATCGATGGTTGACATCACCGTGAACGGCACCACCGGGAGCAATACACAGAGTAAGGTGCGCATCACCTCGGTCATCATCGAGGCAAACGCTCCTATTGCCGGTAGCTTTATGTATGATTACAAAAACGATAAATTTGTCTTCGATGCCGATGCCTCGAACAGCATAACAGTCGACACTAAGTTTGCCGATGCCAGTGGCGACAAGGTGGGTGTCATGATGGGCGATGGGAGCCTGCTCAAGGTGCGCGCCTTCATGATTCCGAATCCGGATGTCACGTCGCTTAAGGTAAAGGTCGTGACTGCAGAGTCAAAGACCATGACCAAGAATTTGAATATGAACAGCTTCAAGCCGAAGCAGATTCATTTCGTGAAACTTCCGAAGATTAACGTTAAAGATTTGAAGTTCGATTACACGATTTGGCTGTCGCAGCTCGATCCGAACATCTACCTTTCCGAGATTTCGTTGCCGGGTTCCGCGCTGTCGTTCAACTATCTGATGTCGGACACATACAAGAAGACCCAGACAATGGAATTGAAAGACCAGTTCAATGCCGGTGTGCGTGTGTTCCAGTGCCATGTCAATACCATCGATCAGACCTCTTCGATAGATGGCGGATCCACGTCGGTGGGTATCGCTGATTCTGATGGTAATAGCGTATTGAAATCTGACAACAGTGGTTCCTGGACCCTCGGCGACGTACTGATAGCACTGCAAAAGGAGATGTCCGGAACCCACAAGGATGAGTTCTGCGTGCTCGCCATCTCCGACTGGATTAGCGGCATAACTACGGCACAGTTGTCCACTTTGTACAGCCGCCTGAAAGTCGTGCTTGACAAAGCCGGAGAGATGGGACTGATTGCAACCGGTATCAATCCCAACACCACCATCGGTGACGTCAAGGGGAAAGTGATTATCAAGGTGCAGCTTAACGGTGAATACACCGATGCGTGGAACCAACTGTCCAAAGCCAATGTATGGATGAATACCTATGAGCAAGCTGCTGAAACCGCCCCGTATTATTCGCCCATGCCTTATGGCGCTCAACCTGATAAGAATGCCGGTGGCATATCGGCTTGGGCTCTGGACGGCAGTGGCATGAATCTCATCTACTCTGATTGTGCCAATCCGATAGAACGAACTGGTATAATTCTCTATTCTTATAATTGGCGAGACGGCGTTCAAGCAAACGCGACAGCCGTTCTTACCGCATACGCGCAGAATTACGAATCAACCGAACATCGTAACTTCTCGATGACCTATTTGGGAGGTTGCGGCGGTGGTAATAATAGAAGCTCTTACACTACTTCAACAGTCGCTTCTACCCTTAACGCACTTTGGCTTAACATCAACAAACCGACACTGAAGCCATGGGGTTGGGTAATGTTCAACTGCGTAGGCACTGAGGCGACTACCACTCAAGGCATCCAGGCCGTGATTGAGCACAACGCGGATCCGGAGTTCAAGCTCGCCCGCCGTTCCGCTGCCAAGGCAAAGCCTTCGGGTGACACGAAGGGTATTGCCAACGGTGGTACTGTATTCTGATTCCTTTTTACCTGCAAGGCTACACGGGCCGTGCAGCCTTGCAAACTAATTCTATAGAAAAGAAAATAGATGAAAAAGATATCAATTGCAAACGCAATAACCGTGCTGGCCGCATCGGCATTCCTGATAGCTTGTAATGCCTACGACCAAGATTTATCACCGGGAGGCAACACCATAATCGAGGCTGTTTGCCCAGCTCCTACACTTGAAGAGCCAGCGACACGTACGGCTGTCGATCCCACAGCGTATACATCCGGAGAGATTGGCATCAACTGGCTGCCAGCCGACCGGATCGGCGTGTACAGCGCCACGACTGCCAATGCCTGCTTCACCAACCAAAGTGAGCAGGAGACCGACAAGACCTCCTTCGCAGGTAATCTCCAGAACGGTGAGACTCCCCTGTATGCCTACTATCCCTATACGGAGACGGCGGGCACCACTCCCACGGCTTTCAAGGGCATGCTGCCGCTGACCCAGCACTATTCCACCGCCACCCGCGAACTGGAAGGCGACTGGAAGGTGGGCACCCCCCAAGGCAGCTCCGCCTCAAGATTCACTTTCGAGCACATCTTCGCCTTCTTGAAGTTCGACATCAACGCCGGTGGCACCGACGTGGCGGGTGAAAGGCTGCTGAGCGTGTCGCTCACCGTCCCCGGCAAGCAGCTCGGCGGCGGCTTCACTTGTGACCTTTCCACCCGTGCCGTCACCTTCACGCCGGCCACCGATGCCTCCACCGTGACAATGGAATGGACGGATACGCCGGAACTGTCCGCCTCCACCTTCCACGGCTACATGAACGTGGCTCCCGTCACGGGCATTGCGGGGACGGAAATCAGCATTCAGATCAAGACCAACCTGCACATCATCACCTTCACCGAGACGATGAAAGCCGATGCGTTCAAGTCCAATACCTATTACACGGTACCTCTCACCCTGTCGCGCTTCAAAGACAAGTGGACGATGGAGGAGAATCCCGATGCCAAGGAGGAGAACGCCGCTTGGGTGACCGGCCTGCAGAGCCGTCTGGCATGCGCCAACACCGTTTTTGCCATTGCGGGGCAACCCTTCATGCACAAAATCCGCGTGCCGCAAAGCACCTCGCAGCAATATCATGCGGTTGTGCCCGTAAAGGATGGCGTCAAGCGTGTCTACAACCTGCCGGAGGGACTGACCTGGAACGCCGGCCGCTGCCTTGTGGAAGGTAAGGCTCCCACCGCCGGCGACTATGTCTATTCGGTGGAATTCACCGTAGGGGGCACTACCTATAAAGAAGGCATCAAGTTCCACGTGGCCGCCCGGGCCGCCGATCTCCAGTCGCCCACCCCCATGATGGGCTGGCAGACCTGGAATGTCTTTAAAGACAAGATTGGCTACGACATCCTCGCGAGCCAGCTTGTAGGAATGAAGGAAAAAGGCCTTATTGACGCCGGTTACAGATACTTCGGCGTAGATGACTGCTGGCAGGTGAAAAGTGAGAACGACAACGGCCACCAGATTCCCGATGAAAGCAAGTTTCCCACGACGAATGGCGTAAACGGCATGGCGCGCATGGCGAACCTGATTCACGACTACGGTCTGAAAGCCGGTATCTATACCGATTGCGGAACCAAGACCTGCGAGAAGTACTTCGCATCGTACGGCTACGAGGAACTCCATGCACAGGACTATAAGGACTGGGGCTATGACTTCGTGAAAGAAGACTGGTATTATGACCTTGACATGGCTCCTACCGGTGCAACTTCATCGAGCTTTGTTGATGGATATGACGGCCTGGGCAGTTACTGGAACACGTCCGGTAAGGCGCAGGAACTCTACACCAAGATGGGCAAGGCGCTCAAAGACCGCGGTCTGATGCTGTACATGTGCGAATGGGGTATCCACGACCCATGGAAGTGGGGTGCCGAGACCGGTGCGACCTGCTGGCGCATGACTTATGATCACCGCGACGGCTGGTGGGGCAAAATCAGCAGCGGCCTATTTGGTAAAAAAGAATGACGGCGATGAGAATGCTAACGGCGTGGGTGTGCACAACACCATCGTACTGATGCGCCACCTTTGGCCGTATGTCGGAATCAACCGTTACAACGATGCCGACATGATTTGCGTCGGTATCCGCGGTAGCGGCCAGTCGTCGAGCGACTGCGTTTACAATCAGGCGGGTGGACTCACTTCAACCGAAGCCGAGACCTCGTTTGCCATGTGGTGCATGTGGAGTTCTCCTATCCTTCTGGGCTTCGACATGACCAAGGATATGAGTTCGGCCGACTTGGCGCACGACCTCGCGCTTGTCAAGAACGAAGAGCTTATCGCCATCAACCAAGATGCCCTGGGACAGGGTGCTGAGTATATCAAGAGTGCCAATGGCATCGATTACTATCAGAAGGACCTTGCCAATGGCGATGTAGCGATTGCCGTTGTCAACCTCAGCGATAACTCTGCGACTTATACCATTTCTATGACCGACTACGATGCTCTTGACCCAAGCACATCCTATTCGGTAAGAGACCTTATCGGACAGAAAGACGCAGGAACCCTTTCTGCTTCGTCATCATTGACCGGCTCACTTGCGGCACACGGCACCTTTGTCGTAAGGCTGAAAAAGTAGTAAGCCTGTCTCTTGCTTTCAAGCAAAAAACTTTCTTATTCTTGGCATCAATACTTTTCAGAGGCTATCAGTGCCAAGAGTAATATAAAGAAACAAATCATTAACAGTTGATTGAATATGACTAAGAAAATCTTTTTGACCGCCTTGTGCGCAGTGGCTCTTTGTCCGGCCTTCGCACAGACTTCCGATACGGAAGAAAAGGTGGAGTACAGCACGGACAAGTACAAGGTGGAAACCAACCGTTTCTGGGACAACTGGTTCATCAGCGTGGGTGCCGGTGGGCAGGTATATTTTGGCGACCATGACAAGCAAATAGACTTCGGCGACCGCATTGCCCCGGCACTGGATATTGCCATCGGCAAGTGGTTCACTCCGGGAATCGGTGTCCGCTTCATGTACAGCGGACTGAAAAGCAAGGGTGCCACACGTGATGACTGGGAATGCGACATCACCCACGGGACAGGCAAACATGTGCCCGGATGGGCCGGCGTGCCGGGCGACGACCTCCAGTATTCCAAATACAAGATGGGCAACCTCCACGCCGATGTGCTCTTCAATGTCCTGAACCTCTTTGGCGGATATAATGAGAACCGCAAATGGGATCTCAGTCCTTATGCCGGCCTCGGCTGGGCACGTGTCTATGACTCTCCATCTTCCAAGGAGGTGAGCGCCAACCTCGGTATCCTGACTTCCTGGCACTTCTGCGATGCGCTGGCCCTGAACCTTGATGTGCGCGGCATGTTCGTCAACGACCGTTTCGACGGTGAGGGCGGCGGCCGTTTCGGTGAGGGGAACCTTTCCGCCACCATCGGCCTGACGTACAAGTTCAAGCAACGCGGCTGGGACCGCAGCAAGACCGTTTACCGTTACAATTACGGTGACCTGGAAAGCATGCGCCGGAAACTGAACGACATGAGCGTGGAGAACGACCGCTTGAAGAAAGCCCTTGCCGATGGCGACAGGCAGAAGGCACAGACCATCGTGAAGAAGATTGCCGCCGCCAACCTCGTCACCTTCAAGATCAACAAGACAAAGCTGAGCAACGAGGCGCGCGCCGACTTGGGTCTGCTGGCCGAAATCATCAAGTCGGGCGATCCGGAAACCGTATATACCATCACCGGTTATGCCGATGCGGGAACGGGCAGCAGCAAGGGCAACGAACGCCTGAGCAAGGAACGCGCTGAGAACGTTTACAACTGCCTGGTGAAAGAGTTCGGCGTCAGCGAGAAACAGCTCCGTATCGACTACAAGGGCGGTGTGGACAACATGTTCTACAACGACCCGCGTTTGAGCCGTGCGGTTATCACACGTGGGGAATAAAACATTTGTTCATATAGGAACTTGTCCGATTCCGGTCAGCCGTCAGGCAGGGCGAAAGCCCTGACGCGGATTTCCATACACAAGACCGGATTTCAGACAGGCCGCATATTTCCGTTTCCCGGCCGGAAAACAAATATAGCCGGGGAAGTAAAAAGATGTTAAAGCCTATGTCCTTTGTGAAAAGCACATGGGTTACCCCATGTTCATTTTCCGGAGGAGTCCGGCGGAATGGACCTAAAAATGTTAGAAGAGACCTTCCCCGTCCTTTGTGAAAAGCGCGGGGATTGTAAGGAAGGCGGAAGACTCTGTCTTCCTTACATTTCTATTTGTCAGAAAAAAAATTATTAACCTGTCAATTGTCATTCCGGAAGGATTTCTTGACATGGTATTATGAATTATGATCTGAATACAAACCATCTGTTATACAATTATGATGAATATATGCACTTTTTTATGTTTCATGGCGTGCGCCTTTGTACTCGCTGCCTGCTCCGACTCCGACGAGGATGTTATCGTGCAGGGCGGTTTGACCGGAAACTGGTACAGCACCGAGAACGGAACGATTTATACCGTTGAATTTCACAAGGAAGGGACAGGGGAGTTGGTGACTTACACCTACTCGTCAATACCAGATGTGACCGGATATCATACGGGATGGACGGTGGAAGGCATGTCGTTCTAATACACGCTCGTAGAGAATCTGCTTACCATGAAACTCGCAGTAGGGGAAGTGCTTGTCGCGGTGGCAGGCATTACGGGCAACAGCATGTCGCTCACCGATGGTGATTCCGCCGTCATGCTTACCCGGTACGATGGAGGCGAGGAAAAAATCAACGAGCTGAGAAAGGAGGTGGAAAACAATTGTGATGTATTAGAACCGGCTCCGATCTATCCCAACGAGGAAGAAAGTTTCTGGGAAGAGGAAAGCTGTGCAAAATGCAATCCTTGGCATTTACAGCAACTTACGGAGTTATGAGTACAGGCAGTTGCTGCTGGAGAAGATAAGGCTTACGGGGAAAGACTTTGATGAACACCCTGCGTCCGTCATTACTCCGTATGACAGTCATGTGGCCGATGTGTGGAGTGCGGCCTACCTTGTCATCAGCAACGCCAATATGGTGATAAATGCCTTGAAGCCTTTGACGGCTCCTATGAGCGTACCGCTTACATCAACGAGGCGAAAGCCTTGAGATGCATGGTCTATTACAACCTGTCACAACTGTGGGGCAGTGTGCCTTACATTACGGTGCCCGCCACTTCCAACAATTACGATGAAATCCTGCATTCCCCCGTACGGTCACCGCAAGACCTTTGTTGGGGACTGCTCAATGAACTGCAAGACATCACCCGTTTGCCCGAAGGCGGGTGGCGCATCACTATGGAGACCGTCAAGGCCCTCCGTGCCGAAATCGCTTTGAGCCTGGGCTACAATGACGAGGCGGGATACCTGCTTCGCGACTGTCAGTCCGATTTCAGCATTGCGGTCGAGGAATCGTCCGAGCCCGAAATGTACCGCGTTTTCGGTGAAAGCCTTGCGAACTATACACCCGCGAAAACCGCCCTGCTGCTCAAAGAGGCCGGTATGGAGGACACTGCGGACAAGTCGGCCCTGCCGGACGAATGGAAAACGCGGAAGCAAGACTGGGGCTATTGGATCATGTTGAAACGGACCGGGCAGGCACAGGCCGTGGCCGGATGCGAAGCCTACGAGCTTCTCATGCCTTTTCCGCAATCCGAAATAAACCTTTTGCCCGCGCTTACGCAAAATCCGGGATATTGACAACAGGGAAGTGCGGCACAAGACATGGACAATTCCGCCCTGTAGGAACTGTATGAACCATGAATACGACACACTGTCAGAACAATATATACCCCTGGCGGGTTCATACCACAGCCGTGGAATGTGGTATTTCCGGCTGTACGAATTAAATCCGCTATCATTTGTTTGTTTTGTTTGCTTATCCATATCCGGGCCAGGCGTGGTTCGGATATGGATATTTGGAATACCGTATTTATCGGAATTCATACCGCGGCTGTCCGTCATCGGGAGGCGGCGTATCATCCGGATAAGGAATTATATACGAAGGGAAGCGGGCATGCGTGCCATAATTTCATCTCAACATCCAACCAGTTTGATATGGCAGTCGGACTGCACGCATAGCAATGATGCCGCCTCCCCGTCGGCAGGGAAGCCGGGATAAGCCCCGGACTTCCCTGCTTTTGTTTTATACCTGCGCGATCGGCCCCGTTCCCGGCCATCCCGCAGTCTCACGTAGGCGTCACTTGCCGGGGGAGCCCACCGGATGCATCCTGATAACGGCGTTACAGAGCCGTGCCGTCTGTTCCTGGTGGGTGATAATGATGAGGGTCTTGCCTTGAATGGTATGTGAAAGCCGTTCCAGCAGCGTCCGTTCGGTATCGGAATCCAGCGAGGAGGTGGGCTCGTCCAGCAGGACGATGTTACCGGGGCGGAGCAGTCCGCGCGCGATGGCTATGCGTTGCGCCTGCCCCTCACTTATGCCCGTTCCCATCTCGCCGCAGGGGGTGTCCAGTCCTTGCGGCAGTTCCCGTACAAAATCGGCCGCCGCCGTATGCAACGCTTCCCGCATCTGCCCGTCGGTAGCTTCGGGATTGCCCAACAGCAGGTTGTCGCGCAATGTGCCGCTGACGAGCGTATTCCCCTGCGGGACATACACGAAATTCCCCCGTGTGAGTGGAGAAACGGGCACGGGCCGGGTCTTGTCATACAGCGTGATGTTTCCCCCGTCGGGCTGCAACAAGGCCAGTATCAGCCGTACCAGCGTACTCTTCCCGCTGCCGGTCTCCCCGAGCACGGCGGTCAGGCTCCCCGGCTTGAAATCGTATGTGAAATGTTCCAGCACCTTACGTCTGCCGCCGGGATAGGTAAAAGTAACATTCTCCACACGGACACCAGCCTTGCCACCCAGGATGACAGGCTCGCCCTGTTCCTCCAGCGGCATGGAGTTGAGCTCGTCTATCCTCTCCACGGAAGTCAGTGCGCCGATAAACACCGGAACCTGCCGGGCCAGCTCCACGACAGGGCGTTGTACCTGCGCCACCAGTTGCAGGAAGGCGGCCAGCGTGCCGAATGTTACCGTACCGGTGTCCAGCCCGTATATTCCCCATGCGAAAGCGGTCACATAGCCGAGGGCGAACCCCGCCTGCACCATGATACTTGAAAAGATGGAAAATGAGTTGCGCCGCATCACCAGCCGTTTCAGCCCCGACTGGAGTGAGGACATCGTGTCCGCTGCCACCGGGGTGCATTCCAGGACGGAAATCAGGGTGCGGTGCTGCAGGTTCTCCTGCAGATGGCTTTGCACACGGCTGTCCGTCGCCCGTATCTCACGTGTCAGACGCCGCATCCGCTTCATGTAGAGCTTGCTGCACAGCAACGCCAACGGCATGATAAGCAGGATGACGACAGCCATCCGCCGGTCGAGACAGAACAGGAACAGCGCGGCGCCGGCCAGTTGGAACAGCGTGGTTCCGACCAAGGGGATGGAACCCGCCAGCAGGTCCGTCACGGTACGGACATCCTCCTCCATGCGGTTGAGCATATCGCCGGAATGGAATGTCTCGCGACCGTTCCACCGGCTTTTCAGGATATGTTCGAGCAGATCCTGCCGCAGTCTGTTGCGCAGGCTGATCTCCGTGTGCGCATAGAGACGGCTGACAAGTGCGGACAGCAGCAGTTGCAGGACGATGCATCCCGCCATGGCCGCCAGTCCCAGGATGATGTTCCCGTCCGCCTGATGGGTGGCGGTATCTATCAGGTGCTTGCAGAACCAGACGAACGTGAGGGACACGCCGATGCGAACTGTCCCGGCAAGAATACCCGCCAGAATGGGGGAGCGATATCCCCGTGAGGCGTTCCACAGCCATTCCGCTCCTTCTTTCATACTCATTCCCGCCTTCATATCCATACCCGTCTGTATATGTACAGCAAATACCGGCGGATAGGGAGCAGCCTGCCCCATATCTTCGCCTTGCACCGTTC
The DNA here is from genome assembly GCF_024788145.1 of Bacteroides sp. BFG-606. NCBI lineage: Bacteria > Pseudomonadati > Bacteroidota > Bacteroidia > Bacteroidales > Bacteroidaceae > Bacteroides > Bacteroides sp. BFG-606. Next base: position 3,563,260 of record NZ_JANUIL010000001.1, read on the forward strand.
ACCCCCTGCGTCGCAGTCCACATAACGGCCGTTACGGATAATTCTTGTGACAACTCCCGTTATATCGGGAAACCGACAACTTTCCGTTTCCTTTAGATTCCCGTCGCCCATTAGGACAATCTCCGCGCCATGGATGCGGACGATACGGTGCAGCACATACCGGCTGTCGGGCAGGTGTGCCAGGGCGATTTGCCAGACCTGTAACGCCTGTATCCCGGAGGGACGCCGTACAAGCACACTGTCACGCCCTCCGACAATGAAGGGGAGCATGCTGTTTCCCGTAGCCTTCAGCATGACCGACCGTCCGTCGGCCAGCATGTTCTCCACCTCCCCAAGCAATGAGGCGTTGGGGAGCAGAAGCCTGTCGGCATGGGCATGATTGAATGTATCGTCTGTCTTCATTTTCATACTGCAAAAATAGTGAAAATAAACGGAAATAAGCGGCCGCAAACAGCCTTTTTGTAGGGCATCGAACAGAAAAAAGGAAAGAGAGTCTGTTGGTAAACGTCCCAAGTGATAATATAGGTGAAGCTATCAAATTATATGATGAAGCGACTCTGGAGCATGGAATGGGTAACGGTTTAACGGCGTAACGCGCTGTTAAACCGTCTGGTTTTCGTTTACCCAAAAGACAACTTGCTGTCCGCAGGAGCGGACCACGTATCTCCAATAATTATTGTGTATCAGACTATTGCGTGGCTATTTTCCTGTGATTTGTTGGGCATTTCCATCAGATATTAGCCGGCTGTTCTCCCCATTAAAGGGTAGATATCTCTTCATAACCATGTGACTTACGCCCATAATTCGAGAATAAGGAGGCGCATATACGGGAAATCTGCCCTTTAATGCCCTATTGTCCAAGCGTAAGGGCAGAGCCGCCAAAGATGAGCGATTTCGGAGAATCTTACGGTCGGAATTCAGCCGTGAAAGAGCTACCCGCCTGGAAGGAAGTTTTGAAACGCAGAAACAACATTATTCACTGGCCAGGATAAAAGCCAGAAACAGGAAAACGGAAGTACTTTGAGTTTTCTTTGGGATACATACAGCCAATGCGGTATGTATGATAGAAAAGGTCGAAAAGAAAAAAAAAGAAGGCAGCATAATCTGACTAAAATAAGAGGAAAAGAGGAGAGGTTTTAACTTCCCCTAAAAAATATATGTACATAATGCATGGGTGGGAAGAAAAAATAAGAATATGTAAATAATGTTCTATGAAAAAGATAGAAGACTGGGAGAATTGAACGAAAAAATCAAGAGAAAAGCTCACGTAAAGTAAAACTTTTTTCTTAATTTAGAAGAAAGAGGAACATTTACTGAATATCCATAAATAGAGTTAGAGTATGGATGGGGTAATTACAAAACAATCAGAAGAATATATTATGATAATGAGGATGCTTAGAAAATGCTCAAAGGAAATTCTTGAATTTCAGAATTTGCAGGTTCCTGTAGCTAATGAGGTTTATATGACTGGTGAGCAGGTATGTAGTATGTTACATATATCAAGCAGGACTTTGCAAAAGTTGCAGGATGAAAAGGGGATAGCTTATACTGTTATAGGTGGCAAGTTCCTTTATCCTCTTTCCAAATTGCAATCGGTATTGGAAAAAAATTATAGAAGTTATCTTCGTTAAATCAAGTGATGAATTTGTATTTATACTGCTTTTTTCGTATATTTGCAAAAGTAAGTAAAAGTGTAACAGGAAGAAAGTTGCAGCATATATGCGGTGAATTATGCGGTGTCATAGGAATTGAGGATTTATGTAAGATGCTGATAATGAGTAAGGAACCTTAAAGTTAATCGTTCCCTGTCTCTCCGCTGAACTAACCGGACAAAACCGGACAAAGAACAGCCAAGTCCCACAAATTCAACGATTTGTGGGACTTTTTTTATCCCTTTATGTCTGCCCTACCGGACATCATTTAGACCCTAAAAGACAAAGTTAGTAACCTAACTCATACCCCCGACAACTAAAAGTTCAAAAGGGGTACACTTAGTCCGAAATTGGCGAACTTCTGTCGCTATTTGGCGAACCTGTATAAACTTCACTTTGAGTTAATTACCGTAGTTTTGTAACCTAAAAAAGTGAGTTTATGAAGAGTACATTTTCCGTTCTTTTCTTTGTGAAAAAGGACAAGCAAAAAATCAATGGCAGTTACCCTATTTTTGTCCGCATCACGATTGATGGTGTGGCAAGCCGTTTTAATTCCAAACTGGACGTTCAACCCAAACTTTGGGACGGTAAGGCAGGCAAAGCCGCCGGACGTTCTGCGGAAGCTACCCGTATCAACCGATTGCTGGATGATATAAACGCATCCCTTAATACCATCTATCACGAATTGCAAAGGCGTGACAATTATGTTACCGCCGAAAAGGTGAAGAATGAATTTTTAGGGCATAGCGAAAACCACGATACCATCCTTAACCTTTTCCAAAAGCACAATGACGATGTGAAACAGTTGGTCGGCATATCCAAAACGATTGCCACTTATCGCAAATATGAAGTGACCCGCCGCCATCTTGCCGAGTTCATCCAAAGCAAATATAACCTGTCGGATATTTCTATAAAGGAAATAACCCCGATGTTCATTACTGACTTCGAGTTATATTTGCGTACCACCTGTAAATGTGGTTATAATACGACTGCCAAGTTCATGCAGTTCTTCAAACGCATTATCTTGATAGCCCGTAATAACGGCATCTTGGTAGGCGACCCGTTCGCCAACTATAAAATACGTTTGGAGAAAGTGGATAGAGGGTATTTGACAGAGGACGAAATAAAAATCATCCTCAAAAAGAAGATGGTTTCCGAGCGATTGGAACAGGTGCGTGATGTTTTTATCTTTTCCTGTTTCAGTGGTTTGGCTTATGTGGATGTTGCAAACTTAAAGGAAGATAATATCCGCAAGTCCTTTGACGGTAATTTATGGATAATTACAAAGCGTCAGAAAACGAATACAGACGTGAATGTTCCTTTGCTGGATATTCCTAAAATGATATTGGAAAAATACAAAGGTAAATTGCCGAATGGAAAGGTACTTCCCATTATCAGCAATCAAAAACTTAATGCGTATTTGAAAGAAATAGCGGACGTGTGTGGGATTAAAAAGAACTTGACATTTCACCTTGCAAGGCACACATTTGCCACCACGACTACTCTTGCTAAAGGTGTACCCATTGAAACAGTCAGCAAGATGTTGGGGCACACCAATATAGAAACGACACAGATATACGCCCGCATTACCAATAACAAGATAAGTAACGATATGCAGGGGCTTGACAAGAAGTTTGTCGGCATTGAAAAAATCTACAAAGAAGTATCAATGAAATAGTAGTATAGGGGACTTGTCACAAGTTGTGATAAGCCCCCCCATGCTTTTAATTACTCACCATTAAATAATAACATTATGGACTTACAAATCATTCAGAGCAAGATTTATGAAATCAGAGGTTGCCGGGTTATGCTCGATAGTGACCTTGCGGCACTTTATCAGGTGGAAACAAAAGCCTTGAAACAGGCTGTCAAACGTAATATTGAACGTTTTCCAAGTGATTTTATGTTTGAACTGACAAAGGAAGAAGTGGAATGTTTAAGGTCACAAATTGTGACCTTAAAGAATAATCCCGATGAAACGGAAGAAGAAACCAGTTCAAAACGTGGTAAACATACTAAATATTTGCCCTATGTTTTCACGCAAGAGGGGGTAGCCGCCTTGTCCGGTGTGCTACGCAGCCCTATTGCCATACAGGTGAATATTTCCATCATGCGGGCATTTGTAGCCTTGCGTCAAATGATAACAGGTTATCAGGAACTACTAAAGCGCATTGAAGAACTGGAAGAAAGTACGGATGCACAATTCAGCGAAATATACCAAGCACTTACCCAGTTACTAAGCAAGCCCGAACCGAAGCCACGCAAACCGATAGGATATAGAACCTATGACGAATAACGGTTTAAGGTATTCAGTTGTCTAAGGGGTGTCACCAGCGATACCCCTTTTTCAGTTTCCTAAAGTAATGTATCTCAATCACAAATTTTAGCAAAGTTACAGCCCGGCGGGGACAAATACCAAATCCGAGCCGTTCCGGTTTTCTAAAAAATCTCCACACCTATGGGTCGTATTTTTTGAAAAGATATGCTTGAAGTCCCCGCCAAACTGTGGGTGTCCGGCAAAATTTCTTATTGTTTAATTTAAAATTCAAGTGTTATGAAAACAACAGAATTTACCATGCCGGAAATCACTATCTCTTATAAAGACAATGTAAAAGCATCCGAAAGAATAAAAATACTCTCATCCGAAACGTCCTACTCTTACCTGAAACCGTTCTATGCGGAATGTATGGAACACCACGAAGAAAGTTATGTAATGTTCCTTAACCGGGCAAACAAGGCTTTAGGCGTTTCCCTGATTTCCAAAGGAGGGATGGCTGAAACTGTAATGGACGTGAAAATCATCCTGCAAACCGCCTTGAAAGTCCATGCTTCGGGGATTATCCTCTCACATAACCACCCATCGGGCAACCTACGTCCGAGCGAACCGGACAAGCAAATCACCTCAAAAATAAAAGAAGCCTGCAAGGTATTGGATTTACACTTGTTAGACCATATCATCCTGACAGAAGAAAGCTATTACAGTTTTACAGACGAGGGGCTTATCTAAGCCCTTTTTTTTACTCTCTCATTACCCAGTACAAAAAGCCTGATGGCTTTTGTTTCTATCCTCTCAAACAAGAGAAAAATTTTCCCTAAAACTGATTGGAACATTGTCAAAGGTATATCCGTGCCTGTTACTGTTCAAATTATTTTTTAGAAATCTCCACACCTGCGGGTAGTATTTCATAAATAATAATTTGCCCTGTACCATTCCCGAACCTTTGAAAAGACAATGTTCCCATTCAGTTAAAGGAAAAATTTATGTGGTGGGCGACCAGCGATGTAAACAATTAAAATACAAAAGTCATGGAAGCAGTAACATTATCAGAAGCAAGAGTTTATGTAGGTACGTATGCCAAGTATAACAGTGGTTCACTTTTCGGCAAGTGGTTAGACCTTTCCGACTATTCGGATAAGGACGAATTTTTAGAAGCGTGCCGGGAACTGCATAAGGACGAGCAAGAGCCGGAATTTATGTTTCAGGACATCGAGGACATACCCGAAGCCCTGATTTCCGAAAGTTGGCTTTCTGATAAGTTCTTTGAGCTACGGGATGCCATCGAAAAACTAAGCGAAACCGAGCAGGAAGCGTTTTTCGTATGGTGCGACCATCACAACAGCGATATAAGCGAAGAAGATGCGGACGACCTTGTTTCTTCCTTTGAGGACGAATATCAGGGAGAATATAAAGACGAGGAAGATTACGCCTATGAAATCGTAGAGGAATGTTACGAACTGCCGGAGTTCGCAAAGACCTACTTTGATTATTCGGCTTTTGCCCGTGACTTGTTTATGACTGATTACTGGATGGATAACGGTTTTGTTTTCCGTTGTGCCTGATTACTAATCGGGTGGAGCAATCCACCCGCAACACACAAAGACAATGAAAGTATATAATAACATAAAGACCGTTTTAAGGTGGGTAATACTGGCTTTTATTATCTATCAGGTAGCCACCAGCACCACCGGAGCATGGATAGTCCTAATCATAGGCTTTTATATAGTCCGGTTCTTTCTCTGGCTGTTTATCTCCGCCGTTTACCTGTTGTGTATGGCTTTTATTTTCATTGTACTGCTTTCGCTTTTGATTATCTGACAACTCATTTTAAATTATAACGATATGGAAACTTTAAACAAAAACGGGGTAAGCATTACCCAAACACCGGGAGAGGAAAAATATGTAAAATGCTGTTTAGGCGCATTCATGAAAAAGGGTTTATAGTATTAGACTTATCGCGTTCCAAAGAAAACAATTTAGGTATTTGCTAAGATGCTTAAAAACTGCAAAGAATAATAGGACATAGAAATCCAGTTAAACTACTTTCATTTATGAGTAGAAACTAAATTGAAAGTTCGTAAATGATTTAGGCATCTATAAAAATTGGAAGAACTCTACCTCTATTATAAGAACTTTAGTAAAGAAAGCATTCTATAATGGCTGGAAACTCTGTAAAAAGTACTATTTTTCTTTATGTAAACATTCTCTATTGATTAAAATCACTATCTTTACGAAATAAAATATCAGTAAAGAGATTGTTTCTTTTTATGTTTAACAACATATAAATAGCGAAATATGATAAGTAAAGATAAAATTGAAAAACTGGAAGAAATCACAATTGAAGATTTTAAAGAGTTAATGGGAAACTTGATTAGTTTTTTAGGATATACGGACACTATTGTGGATGCAAATTCAATTACTGCTATCAGAGAAAGTCCTTTGAGTTCTGAAAAATATATGTTTATTTTGTTAGAAGAAAGATTGAGTGGTATTGTTAATGTAGATGAAATTGAAAAAACAATACTTGATTATCATAACAGAATAAAGCCTGATGTTACGTATTTAGTTTCTCCTAAAAACATTTCAAATGGATTTGAGCGCAGTTTAACTCAAATAATACCACAAATAAAGCTTAATTTTATAGGCAGAGACAATCTCATAGATTTGATAAATAAGCATTATGATGATTTTTGGAAGCATAAAGATTTAGCGTTGTTAGAATACGAAAAATATTTTCACGAAAATATATCAAAAGATAATGAACTAAAGAAACTTAAAATATTTAATGATAAATATCAGAAGATTTTAGATATATATATTGAACCTAGAATTACTCATTTTTACGAAGAGAAAGCGACTCAAACGCCCGTAAAAAAAAGAATTTTAATAGATGACGTTGTTAAAAACTTGAAACCCATTGTTATATCAGGTGATGCTGGGACAGGAAAATCTACTCTTTTAAAGAAAGTTGGAGAAAAACTAATCAAACTAAATCAAGAAAATATTGAAAGAAAAAACATACCTGTTTGTATAAGTACGTTAGAGCTTTTAGAAGAAAAATACCAAATAAACCAATTAGTAACTAAAAAGTTATCTGTATTTTTTGCGAATTTCAATTTAGAAGATTTATCTAAAAGTTATCAAATAACTCTCTTAATTGATAGTATAGATGAGTTTGGAGGTGAAGAACAAAAAATGATATTGAACGAGTTACAGAATTTATCGCAGAATCATAAAATTAGGTATATAATTACATCTCGAAATTCAGATAAGATGGAATCTCTCGGAGAGAAAATATTTGATTCTTATACGATTGAACGTTTCAATAATGAACAAGTTAAGAAATTTATATCAAACTTTTTTCTTGGTGAGAATTCTAAAACGGAATCACTTCTTGATGCATTACGTGAAAACAGAATTATCGAAAGACTTCCTATTACTCCTTTAACACTATCTCTTATATCTATATTATACGAAGAGAATAATTTAGAGATTCCAGCAACAATCGCCGATATTTACGACAATTTTAACTCCTTAATTATAGGGAGATTGACTGTTTCTAGTCGGATTGAATTTGTTGATATTTCATTTAAGGAAAGAATATTGTCATTATACGCATTGCATCTTCTGGAAAAGGAACAACATATTCCATTAACAAAAGAAGAGTTTTTTATCTTTTTTGAAAATTATTTTAAAGAAAAAACATTGCCAATAAAAAAAGGTACATTGAGAGAAGTGCTAGATTATTTAATTGATAATACAGGAGTTCTTATTATTAAAGATAATAAATGGGTGCAATTCAGCCATGATTCATATATGGAATATTATGGCGCTTTGGAAATATTTAAACACCGAAGAGATAAGGAAGACTTATTGATTGAAAATTTTTTCGATTTTAAGCTACAAAATGCAGCAGTATTTTATGCAGGAAAGTCTAAAGATATGCCCGTTTTTCTAGAAAAAATAATTGCCAAATTAAAGAAGGCTACTGCATTAAAACATTTCATGTCTGGGGTACTTGGTGCTGGATATTTATTGCAAGCTTTATATCAAACAGATAATACTTTGAGAAAAGATGCTATATTACAAGCATTAGACCTTAATGCAAAGTCCACAGATATACTTATCAAACTAGCGGCAGACGATGTTATTCTTTTCAGAAGTTATTCAATACCAATTCTTCAAATAATGAATCTATTCTATTTTTACGAAACATTCAATTCTGTAACAATAAAAGAACCATTAAAAATGGCGTTTGATTTTTATTATCAAGATTATAAAGATACAGGCAAAGCAATTAATGCGCTAAAAGCAATCACTTTAGCTCTGGTGTTGGATTCAAAACGAATATGTTATCCCCAAGCATTAGAACAAATTTTAGAAAACGATAAAATACTGAAAGATCCAGGGCTATATACAATCCTAGATTTTTCGTTTAGCACGTTTAATAATGAGAAATACAACAAATTGAAAAAGGAAATTAGAGATAATTATTTCCCTAAGATATCATCCCCTGTTAGAGAATTAGTAAAATTGCCGGCTAGTAGAGTTAGGTTTACTAAATTGGATACCATATCTTTAGATAAAAAAGTTCAATTAATTGTTGAGGGGAAATCTGACGCTGAAATTATAGAACATGCTTTTTATGTATTGACAGGACAATCCCCCTATTGGAGTATAAAACCAGCGGGAAATGAATCAGGTGGAGCCATTGAGGTTAGTAAGGTAATTATGAATTGTAAATCTTTAATAGATAAAAATGGAGTTATAATTGGTATTTTTGACCATGATGCTAAAGGTTTGCAAGAATTTAGAGGACTTAAACCTTCTGTTTTTGAAAAATATATAAATGATACTGTACGAAAGCATATTAGCTGCGAAGCATATGCGCTTTTACTCCCTGTACCCGGCGAGATGGACATATATTTAAAGAAAGACCAATCATTTAATTTCTTTGAAATTGAACATTATTTTGGCAAAACATTTTTGGTTGAAAATGACATCGTAGAATCTACAGATATCCCCGAAGTATATAAAATAAAAGAATCAAAGAAAAAAGCGCTCTCTAAATTAGTAAGAGGGCTTCAAAATAAAGAGCACTTTATATATTTCATAGATTTGTTTAATGCTATAGATAAAATAACAGGGATAGAACCTGAATATACATTGGAATAGCAATTAGAGTATATAAAGAGCTATTTCTACCATTAATTAATAGAATAGTAGAAATAGCTCTTTTTATTTTGATGTTTATTTTAGTCTGAAATAATTTAAATAACACCAAACATGCTATTTTCTCTTACTACTATCATTATTAAATAAATGAAAACGTAAGTTGTTGCACCTGTCCGAAGCTATCCTGAAAATACACATCTACCGTCTGCTGGTCGGTCGATGCAGAGGTATAGTAAAGCCGGAATGTTTCACCCGGAAGCGGGTACAGGTCATTCGGCAGTAAAACCGTTCCATCGGACATTTTCAGCGTTCCCGCCCCGTCCGGCTGAAAATAGCGGATGAAATACTTTGTTTCCTCAACCCGCCCATCCCGGTGAAGCTGGCAGCGTATTTCCGCCGTTTCACCTACCTTTAATTTCTTTGGTACAGGCATCGTTTCGACAGTGAACGGGTAAGACTGCTGTATATCCACATTGTCATTACAGGCACTCACTAACAACAGGGCAGCCACCATGTAGCACCCTATCAGCATCTTATAAATTACATTTCTCATATACATTGTATATAATAGGTTAGTTTATCACATGATTATCTTTAGACCGATACCGAACTGTGTATGGAACTTGCCAACGGAAGAACCGAACAGGCATCTTTCCCGTGCGTTAATCAGGAATACCACCCGGTCAGTAATATAACTCTCCAGTTCCAGCGTCAGCGCACCGCCATAGACAAAACCGTCCTTATCGGTCAGGGTCGAACCATCGGGTAGCAGCTTGTCACCCCAATTACTTGTTTCGTACCCGGCAAGGGCAGACAAACCCAGCGAAAGGAAAAAGGTTTTCTTCCGGTCTGAAAGAAAGTTCAGGTAGTAACCACTCTCACCTGTAAACTGGCTTACGGGTATCTGTAAATCCTTATAGGGGTAATGCTTTTCGAGGTATTCCCCGCCGATAACCCACCTGTTCCCGTTTTTGGTATAGGTACTCATGGCAGCCCCGAAGTAATAAGCGAAATCGCTTTTACTGTTCCAGTGAACGCCGTCCGCCATGCCGCCCGTAACCTGCAAGCCTTTCATTCCCAGCAGACATCTTTGTGCGTGTGCCTGGTTGAAAGTCAGGCACAGCACAAAAAGGGATATAATACAGCATATCCTTTTCATGTTCATTTGATTTTAAGTTCGTTAATCACTTTGGCTGCCACGACATCCGAGTTCTCCACCCGGATAGTTTGGTGTCTGCCCCCGTTCTTTTCCACCAGTTCGATAACTAATATCTTATCGTCAGGGATAGTGAACTGTGGAACGGTGTACACGGTACGGACGGTACTTTTACCACCGATAACCAGTATCTCGTTATAGCTCCGCACCGGGTCAATGACGGTTTCCTGAATAGCCGTTCTTTTGGCTACCTTTTTATCCACAATTTTGAAACGGATGAAATCGGTATCAAACGGCACGTTTGAACTGTTCCTTACCTGTGTGTGAAAGTAGAAAAGCCCGTTATGCGAATAAATGCCTTTCACCAAGAACTGCACCCCGAAACGCTTGCATCCCAAATGCTTTATTTCCCGGTCATTGTTCTTGTAGATGGACTGCATAATCAGCTTTACCAAAAGCGGGCTTTCGTTACCCAGTTCACGGAAATAGATGTTCATCCGGGTATGGCTGAAATCCGTTGTGTCCTCATTCTCCAAGAAGTCTTTCATTTCGATATTCAGCATTTCCGGTTCATGTGCGTATTTTGCGTTAAAACTGTAAAAGCTGCCATCCTCACAGATAACGGAAAAATTGGTTTCACCGGGAAAGCCCTCTGTTGTAGCTTTCACCCTGACAACATTTTCCGCACCATCGGCTTTTCCGGCAATAATGTAGTTACTGCCTAAGTCCACGTACTTAACGGCAGACGGGAAAATGATATGTACCGTTTTGGCAAACGTCACCTGTACGCCGTAAGGTGTCACCATTTGGCGGTAAGGGAGTTTCTTTGTAATGCCCTGATACAAATCGTTACTTTGTGCTTTCACGGAAACCACGCCCAAAAGCAGGGCGAACATGATAATTAACTTTTTCATTTTGGATTGAAATTTTTATGGTTGATAATTGATAAATAAATTACTGTTGTTTGGCGTAAAGCATCACCTGATAGTTCGCTTTCAGGTGTACCTTTACCGTTCTGAACTTCTTGGCAAGGTATTGCGACCCGCCTTGCATCAAGCCCCTTGTTATATCCATTGCGACTTGCTGCCCGGCACTTTGCGCAAAGGAAATGCTCGTACCCAGTCCCGCACCGATGTTCGCCATCGCTTCCTTTGCCGCTTCCTGTTCCAGTGACGAGGGAACGGAAAGCCCCTTTTGCCCGTCACTGTCATACACGGCAAGTTCCACCGGAATGATGTTACCCGCATATTCGAGCGAGGACACCAGTATGTCGAGCCGTTCCCCCTGCACTTTGGCACTTCCCGATACAAGGCTGTTTTTGGGGACAATCACGTTCCCCGCTTGCAACGGTTCTAACAGCCGCAGTTTGACGGTCTGCCCGTCCGTAAGTGTTTGGTCGTTATGAATGCACGCCCGGATAGTGTTCTTTCCCATTGAATAACTGCTGCCGACCGCCGTATTAAACCCGTAATTTCGTGGCTTGCTGTATTCGGCAATAAATTCGCTGTTGCTCATGGGCTGCTGCAATCCTGAAACCGTCCTGTCCGATATAGCTTTTACGGGTGTGGCACTTCCTTTTTCCTGAATAGCTGCTGTGGGTGTTACTTGTGCTACCTGTCCCGGCTGTCCGCCGTTCATATACTTTGCTGCCAGTTCGTAGGACTTTTCCATAAGAGCCACTTGCTCGTCCATGCTGCCCGCCCCGTTTTCTTTAGCATCCAGCCGAGCAGTAAGTTCTTCCACTTGACGTTTTAGTTCCTCTTTTTCCTTGTCCTCTTTCGGCGTTTCATAAAAACTGCCTAACTGACGGTTCATGTCCCGGTAAGCCGCCGCCGAAGACTGGATAGAGGAACGGCTATTGTTCGGCGCACCCGCTCCGAAGTCTATTACATTGGTTTTCGGCTTTTCCGCCGGAGCATCATCTATCAGGCTCAAATCTTCCCCGTTCCCGTTTTCCTCTCCAAGCGAAAAGGCAAAATCCTGCAACGAGCGCATCTTGTCCGCCTGCTTGTTCTCCATCTGTTCCTGTTCGTAAGCTGTCTTTTTATCACTGATTATCCCATCCCCTTTGGGTTGCGGAATATCGGCGTTAAATCCGCCCACGTTTTCCACCTTTGCTTCGTCCTTATCGGACGGTGCAAAAATCAGGTACATAGACCCCAAGAATACCAGTCCCATAAGCGGGTAAACCAGCATCTTCTTCCGTTGCTGTATCTGCTGCGGGGGCAGTTCCTTTTTCGTTTTTTCTTCTTTCTTCCTGTCCGTTTCCGGTGCGGGAACTTCATTCCTTACTTCTTTTTCTTCCATTGTCTGACTGATTAAAAATGTTCGTACTGTCTTTACCTTGTAGCTGTAACTGCCTGATGTGTTCTATCCGTATGGTTTCGCCGTCCTCTTTGCCTATCCGGTAAATGGATGATACCGTAAAGTAGATGGATAGCCCGCCGAAGAACAGGAGCATAAGCAGGATTACCGCCAGCCTTATTTCCGGTGTCATGCGCCCGCACAGGTGGCGAAGTTTTTCATCTGCCCAGTCCTGTACATGGGTAACAGCCTGATTCACCGGAGAGAGTATTTTCCGTATCATGGCTTACCGCTTTATGGTGTTCAAGTCCTTGTTTTCCGTTATCTCGAAACTTTCCATCATAAAACCGTGCGGGTTATTATCACTTCTTACAGCGTTCAATAACCGGCAACGGGTGACAAGGCTTCTTTCCGTCACGCTGCTTTCACGGATAATCATTTGCCGGGCATAGGTAGCCACCGCATACGGGTACACATCGAAATTGCATGAAACGCTGTCTATCCGTATCGTTTGGCTGATATTGCCCGATATGATACGGTTGTAATACCCTTTTTCCGAGAGGTCACGGTAATAGTTAAATGCGCTCTTATCGGCAAGGAACAGCGACCGTTTGATATTGCTTTCGATAGCGTTCTTATCGGGTGAGAGCGTGAAAAAGAGTTCGTGGAAACGTTTCACGTGTTCCCTTGCTTCAACCGGACGATTTTGCGAGAGGTCTTGCGAAAGCGCAAGCATCAACGATTTGCCGCCGTCCAGTACATAAATCTTTTGCCGTTGCGCTTCGGCAAACGTGTAGGAGTTCCAAACGGCATAACCTGTTATCAGGGTACACATCACGACAAACACAATACCGAAAAGCCGTATCTGTTTGAAACTGGTTTCAATGTTCTTTAAACTTTTAAATTCCATCTTGATTTTTATTTATTGGTTACCTTTGATTAGTTTACCGCCGACCCTGCCGCCAGCGTTTCCGGTTGCTGCCCCGGCTACCGCACCGACACCGCTACCCGCTTTGTTAGCCGCACTGTTTATATTCCGGCTCATGTTACCCATTCCGCCAGCCTGAATAATCCAGTTCGATACGGTGGGGATGGTGAAGTAACCGACAATGCCGATTATCATAAAAATTATATACACGCTATTGCTGCTGTCCGGTATGAAATTGGGGTCTGATAGCTCTTGAATATCCTTTTGCAGCATAAGCACCTGTATTCGGGCAAGAATGGAACTGAACAGGTCGGAAACGGGCAACCACAGGTAAACGGAAATGTACCTTGTTATCCATTGGGTCAGTGTCGCCTGAAAGCCATCATACACGCTGATGGCAAAGGCTATTGGACCCAGTATGGCAAGGACAATCAAGAAAAAGGTCCGGATAGTGTCTATCACAAGGGCTGCCGCCTGAAAGAGCAGTTCCAAAAGTTCCCTGAACCAGTCCCGGACGGATTGCTTGATATTATGTGCCGCCCTATCCATATACATGCCGCCCATCGTGGCTATGTCTTTGGCAGACCACCCCAGTTCATCTATCTGCTTGTCAAACGCTTCATCCGAAACAAGATAAGCCGTTTCCGGATTGCGTACCATCGCTTCATATTCCAGCTTGTCCTTTTGTTCCCGGTAAGCGTTCATATCGAAAGTTTGCGTTTCGAGCATATTGTTACAGCCCTTGACTACTGGCGACATCACGCTGTTAATCGTACCCAGTACGAATGTGGGAAAGAACATAATACAGAAGCCAATCACAAAGGGACGCAGAAGCGGATAAACGTCTATCGGTTCGGCATTGGCGAGCGACTGCCATACTTTGGCAGCCACATAGAACAATGCGCCCAGTCCCGCTATTCCTTTGGCTACCCCCGCCATGTTCCCGCATAAAGGCATCATATCCGTGTATAAACTACGGAGTATCTGATGCAGGTTATCAAATTCGATTGCTAATAACATACTTGTCTGTTTTTAGAGGTTACCAGTAACGTTCATCCGCCGAGCCGTAAAGAGCCATTACCCGGTCGGTGTCCTTTTTCTTTTTCGCCCGCAGGTAGGAAACGGAAATATTTTTGCGGGTATAATAACTCACCAAGTCCCGATAGTTCCTGATGGCGTTATACGTTCGGTCGATTACGTCCATCCGTTCCTTGTCCGACATGGAAAGCCCGTTGATGTTCACCACGCTTTTCATTTCTTCCAGTACATCGGAACTTTCCTGCAACAGTTGGGTATAGCCGTAAGCAATCGCCGAAAGTTCGTCCGGTGTATAGTTTTCATCCGAAAGCATCTTCTGAAAACTGTTCACGTATATATCGGAAATCTCCCCGATAAGCAGGATGGACTTTTGTACTTTCCGGGCATCTTTGACAAGGTTATGCACTGATTTTAAGGCATCGTAATATTCTTTACCTTGTTGATAAATCTTTACCGTTTCCTGAAAATTCTTTATCATGTTCTGTGCGGTGGATGATGTCTGTACGATGTTCTTTGACGCATTGATAATCCCTTGCGCCAAATTACCGGGGTCACTCACCACCCACTGTGCACTTACCTTTCCAGCAAACAGGTTGCATACTACGAGCAGCATTATAATCTTTGTTCTCATGCGCTTATTTCTTTATTGGTTGTTTACTCCGTTTGTATTCTCCACCGGGTGAAAGTAGAATCCGGTCGTTCTCTTTGTCGTAGGTCAGCAAGACGGAAAGCCCCGTTTCGATGAACAGGTTTCCGTCCTGTTCTGAAATCTGATAGGTTTCCGTTTGGACAGTCCCCCGGTAGGTCTTTCGATAGGTCGTTACCCGGTAATGCCCGTTTTCTTCAAAAAGGGTAAATGCCGGACGATTTTTTACACTTTTCCAGTCGCCACACATCGCCCTAAGACGGTCGGCGTTCGTTTCCTTACAGGAAGAAAACCCCAGTAACAAGGTGCATAGCAGCACCGGAAACAAAAAAATTAAATATTTCATACTGATTGATTTTTAAATTGTTGATTGATTATTTTTCAGGATTGCGCTTGCTTTCGGCAAGCCGTTTGATAGCCAGTTCGAGGTTGCCGCCCAACTTTTCAGACAAGGCGAAAAGTTCCATCTTTTCCGTTTCTTCCGTTGTGAATGTGTAATATTCTTCCAAACTCACTTCTGTGGCATATACGGCGGATTGTGTACCGCCCAAGCCTATCCAAACTTCCTTATATTTCCGGTTGGGATGGTTGGCAAGGTTGATGGAAAGCACCTGTGAACGTTCCTTGTCGGTCAGTCCCAAAAGGTTCTGTATGCTATCGAATTTATTAAGGTACTTCCGTTGGTCGAGCAGTATCTTACAATCAGAATTGTTTATAATACTCTCTTTTACAATGGGTGAGGAAATAATATCTTCGACCTCTTGGGTAACAACAATCGCTTCGCCGAAATACTTTCTAACCGTTTTGTAAAGGTATTTTATGTAATCCGCCATATTCGCCGATGCAATCGCTTTCCACGCTTCTTCTATCAATATTAATTTCCTGATACCCTTTAGTTTACGCATTTTGGAAATAAATACTTCCATGATGATAATCGTAGTAATCGGGAACAGGATTTTGTGGTCTTTGATATTATCCAACTCAAAGACAATGAAGCGTTTATGCAGTAAATCAAGCTCTTTGTCGGAGTTCAACAGGTAATCGTATTCGCCGCCTTTATAGTAAGGCTCTAATACATTCAGGAAGTTATCTATATCAAAATCCTTTTCCCGGACGTTCTTTTCTTGCAGGTGTTCCCGGTAATCGGTTTTCACATACTCGTAGAACGTATTGAAGCAGGGAGTAACTGAACTGTCCTTAGTAATCAGTTCGATATAGGAACTTACAGCGTTTGACAAAGCCACTTCTTCCGCTCGTGTAGGTGCTTCATCATCCCTTTTCCACAGGGTCAGGATAAGTGTTTTGATACTCTCTTTCTTTTCAATATCAAATCCCCCATCTTCCACATAGAAAGGATTGAACGCTATCGGGTTTTCAGTGGTATAGGTAAAGTAAATCCCATCTTCCCCGTGCGTTTTCCGGTTTATCATTTCACACAGACCTAAATAACTGTTTCCGGTATCGACCAGCAGGACGTGTGCATTTTGTTCGTAATACTGGCGCACCATGTGGTTGGTAAAGAATGACTTACCGCTACCACTCGGCCCAAGTATGAACTTGTTGCGATTGGTAATGATACCTTTTTTCATGGGCAGGTCTGATATGTCGATGTGCAACGGCTTTCCCGTGACCCTATCCACCATCTTGATACCAAAGGGTGAAAGCGAACTTTTGTAGTTCGTTTCTTCGGTGAACAGGCAAAGAGCCTGTTCGATAAATGTGTAGAAACTTTCTTCCGCCGGG
This sequence comes from Bacteroides sp. BFG-606, assembly GCF_024788145.1. NCBI lineage: Bacteria > Pseudomonadati > Bacteroidota > Bacteroidia > Bacteroidales > Bacteroidaceae > Bacteroides > Bacteroides sp. BFG-606. The sequence continues at coordinate 3,580,180 of NZ_JANUIL010000001.1, forward strand.
AAGTCCGCCTGATTGCCGGGTATTCCCGCCCAAAACAGGGTCGGCGTGTCGGTGGTGTTGTGGCGTGGCTTGCACTCCATAAGTGCGAGCTGTGACCCCACATCATTTTTAATGTGCTTCAGTTCGTCCCGGTCGTCACTCCACGCCATGATATTGCAATGGCATCGCACGGAGATAAGCCCCTGTGAATGTGCTTCATTCAAATATTCCTCAATCCAAGACTTGTTAATCTGATTGGCACGGCTGTATTTGGAAAGGGAGTGCATATTACGAGCCATCTTTTCAAACTGTTTCAAGTTCTCCGTATGGTCGTCAATGAAGATATACTGGTTATAAATATGGTTACAGGAGAGCAGCACACCCACCGGGGAAGCAAACGACAAACGGCAATCGCTCCGGTCAGTGGATAGCTTTTCATAACGGGTATCTGTGCCTACTTTTCCCGGCATATCTTCCGCATCGGAAAGGGTATGCAGGCAAAGGATATTGTCGCCAATCTTCATTTCGTCAGCCCCCAGTGAAATATCTTTCAATGTGGTGGTGTCTGTCTGTGAGAGTGAAAAGTATTTTTTCCACGATACCCGCCGTTTCCCTTGTTCCGGTTATCTCGTCCGAAGTCAGGCGGGTAAGGGTAATGAAACCGCTATCGTTCATAATGCTTTCAAACTGCCCCACCGCTTCGAGAAACTTTGTAACCGTTTCCCTGTCCCTTATCTCTTTGGGGACAAGGAAACCCCGGCAAAGGGTGGAGAAGTTACTCTGTATCCGGCTGCGTTCCTTTGTGGTTTTCGTCAGGAACAAATAGCAGGTATGGTTCAAGAACGGTCGTTCATTGAAATGCCGTTCAAAGGAACGGGAAAGGAAACTCAAATCATCCTTTTGGATGTCAGGCGCATAGTTCTCTTTGATGAACCAGTCCTGTTTGTGTACGATGCTGTAATCGGGCAGCACCTTTACCGCCTTGTTCCAAGCGGAATGTATCGCTTCGTATTCGGTTGCCGTGACGGTAAACAGTTCGGGCAGTTCCACCCGGAACGCCACCGTTATGTCGGCATCTTTGGAAACGATGCAGCCGTTTTCCACCGTGAACAGTGGAAACTTGTTTTCCAGCGTGGTAGCTTTTAATATATTTCTCATTTCGATGTTTGTTTCTGATTTTTAGTGAATAATCGGGATATGGCTTTTCGGTTGATGATATGGAAAGGGTGGCTTTTGCGGGCAGACAATTTCATTAACCCGTGTGTCCCGTACTTTTCGTTTAACCGGAATGTGAGCCATACAAGCAGCGTTGCCGAAGTAACGCCGAAGATGATGCACACCCATTGGTTGATACCCACCATGTACATGATGATGAAAAGCACGAACAGGGCTAACAGCCCGCCCGCAAAAATGAAAAGATACTGGCTTTTCAACCCTTTAAACTCAACTGGCTTGCCTATCCCCCTGTTAATCGGATAGTCTGCCATGCTCTTTTCTTTTTATAGGAAGAACGAGCGTAGAATGGTGGCAGCCACAATCAGGAAGATACACGCACCGAACCACGAAGCCGCCGTTTTACTGGTATCAGGGTCGCCCGAAGAAAACTTGCCATAGACTTTTACGCCGCCAATCAACCCCACCACTGCACCGATGGCGTAGATTAATTTTGTCGCCGGGTCGAAGTAACTTGTTACCATGTTGGTAGCTTCCGTAATACCCGCCATGCCGTTACCTTGTGCAAAAGCGGAGGATGCAGCCAAAAGAACGGCTGCCGAAAAGAGAACTTTCTTTTTCATTATAAATACATTGTTTTTAAATTGCCGGACGGGTGGATAGTCCGCCCGGCGGAGTGATTAATAATTGAATTTTTGTGGTTGCGGGGAGTGTTCCCCAGTGTTTAGAAAGGTTTGTCTTAACCGTACTCTCTTTGTTTCATCATCTTATTATTTAAAGTTTACCATTAAAGAAAATCGTTCATGTCAAAGGCTGCCATTTCATTACTTCCGGCAGCCGGGACAGTAGCGGGTACGGGTATCTCATGCTTTTGTAAAAGTTCCGCTACCCGTGACCTGCCCCCGTTAATCTGTTCCACCAGTGAATGAAACAGGTTTGTTTCCGTCCGGCAGATAGTCTGTACTGCTTGCTGTTCTTCCGCTTCGGATGCTTGTTTAACCTGAATGACCTGTACCATTTGACCCAGTTCCCCCAGCGTGATACCCTGTGCCATTTCCGGTTCACCCTCACCCATGTAACAGGCGATTTCTTCCGCTTCGATTTCATCTTGTAAAACGTCCAGTTCTTCCGCATCTTCCGCTTCAAACTCCATTTCAAATTCGGTGTCAATCGCTTGCGGAATAGGTGTTTCTTCCTCTGTTTCCTCGCTTTGCGGAACAAATATAGAAGCATTATCCACCCCTTTCGAAAGGTGTCCTAAGATGTCCCCGTTTGTCCTCATTTGTCCCATCCGGTAACGGCTTGCACCTACAAGAGAATCCCTGTTTTCGGTTTTCACGGTCGGTTTGCTTCCCGGCTGTTCCGGCTCTCTTTTTCCGCTTGTGAACCATGTTCCCAAACTATCCCGGTATCGCCATAAGAGGATGGCGTAATACAGGAGCGTTCCGATAATAAACCACTTCAACATATCAGAATGGCTTTTCAAATTTGCTTTCGTACAGTTTGTTTATCTCGTCCTGAAATTGGTCGAAATGACGGAGCAGGATATTTTCAACATAGCTGCTGACGGTCGCTTTGCGCCCGCCGATAACGGTTACTATCTTTATCAGCTTTTCGTGCGTGGCACGGCTAACGTACAACGGTTGGCGGTCGGTCAAGTCCACCCGCATGAAATAGGTTTCCCGGTAGTCACCCGGAGCGTTCTTTTTCCGCCGGGCAGGTTCTTTCGCTGCCTTTTCTTCCTTTGCCGTTACCTGTTTATCCACTGTTTCCACTGAACCCGCTTTATCATCCGGTTTGTCCGGTGTTTCTATTTCCGTTTTCACCGTCGCCGATGGCGTTTCCTGTTTCTTCACGGGTAAGCCCTGTGAAATAATCTCTTTCATAAAATCCTCGTCAATTTGCGGTTTCCCGCCGCTTTGCTTTGCCATATCGTTACAGTTTTATAAGGTATGCGATTTCGGTTATCAGTTCTTCCATGTTGCTGCCTTTTACTAATCGTTTGTCCGCCGGGAACAGCGTGGAACGGAACACGGTTTTACGCTGTGCATCCAGTTCCTTTTTAAACCTTTTGGTGTCGGGGATAAATACTTTCATTAGGGGTAGTTCCAGTTCCCCGATGGTCTGCTCATACAGGGTGTAGAGGTCTGTCTTTTCCCGCCCATCTACCATGTTCCAAAACAGGTGCAGCCCTTTCAGTCGGCACGCTTCATTCTTTACCAGCAGTTTATGGATAGCCACTGCAAATGAAAGGCTGCTTTCCAATACCACCCGGTCGGCGGCTATGGGAGTGAAAATATAATCCACCCCTGAAAGGGAGTTGATAACGCCCTCACTGTTTACCGTTCCGGGCAGGTCGAAAAAGACCACATCATAGTCCATCCCGGCAGACGCAAGATATTCATCCGCCGTTTTTATCGCTTCATCCGGTGAACTGCACAGCACCGGGTACGCTTTCTTTCCCAATGCTTTAAACTGGTGAAAGGCAAGCTGTTTGTAATACTCATCGCCGTTCACCTGTTCGGCATCCCGTTTGCGCATGGCGGAAATGGAATGTTGTGGGTAGTCGCAATCCACGACCGCCACGTTATAGCCTTTGAGGTAATACAGGTAACTTGCCACCAAGACGGTGAATGTTGTTTTGCCGACCCCGCCCTTTTGGGTGGAGAAAGCCACATACAAGGTTTCTTTCTTCATTGTAATACTGAATTATTGTGATACATCTTTATTTCATTCCATCCGTACAGATTGACGGATAGTTTTCTTTCGTTCCATGTTGAAAGTCCGAAAGAGAGAATGACTTCTTTCTTACTTACTTCTTTTCTTTCCATCATTCTGCAAAGACAGTCTGTTTGCTTTCTTGCTTCTTTGTTTTCATTCATTCCACAAAGACAGCTTGTTTTCTTTGCAGACTGTTTGCTTGCAATCATTCCATCCGGTTTGCTTTCCTGCTTTCTTGAAATATTGCAATCTTGAAATCTTGTTTTCAAGTTTTCAAAACCGCTTTCTTTCCGTCCGCTTGCCGATACATATTTCCATCCGTCCATATTGCTTTCTTTCTTAAATCCGGGACAAATAAACATAGAAAAACAACCCGTTTCGAGATGTGTCCTCAAATGTCCCCGTTTGTCCTATAACCCGCTATTTCACAGCATTTTTAATACCCGTTACTTTGCAACCGAAAGGTATCGGTCAGGCTAACCAAGCCCCCGGTGTCGGGAGCGTTCCAATATCCGCTAACTCTAATCCGTCCGTAGGCGGATTTTTATTTGCACTGGCAAATAGCAAGGTGTGTTCTGCGCTGCTTGAAATTCTTTCAGCAGCTTTGAACGCCTTGCCCGGACGAAGCCGGGATAGGGTCACTCCGAAGTCGTAACCCTTAAAAAAAGAAGTATGAAACAGAAAAATGAAAATGCGCCCTGTCCGGGTGGCGCGGGACGAAAGCCCAAAGCAGACCCGGCGGTGTTCCGGTACTCTATCAGCTTCAATGCGATAGACCACGCCCGCTTTTTGGCATTGTTCGACCAGTCCGGTATGCGCACGAAAGCGCACTTTATTACTGCCCGCATCTTCGGCGAACCGTTCAAAGTGATAAGAATCGACAAGGCGGCAGTCGAATATTATACCCGGCTGACCGCTTTATATTCCCAATACAGGGGTATTGCCGTGAATTACAATCAGGTGGTAAAGGCTCTCAACACCAATTTTTCAGAGAAGAAAGCACTCGCATTTCTCTATAAACTGGAAAAGGCAACGATGGAACTTGCCGACCTGAACCGACAAATTATTGAACTGACCCGTGAGTTTGAAACAAGATGGTTGCAAAGATAAGTGTAGGCAGTTCCCTGTTCGGTGCGCTCGCTTACAATCAAAACAAGGTGGATGAAGAACAGGGAAAGGTACTGTTAAGCAACCGTATGTTTGAAAGTGAGGACGGAAATTTCAGCATCCGGCGATGTATGGAGTGTTTCGATATGCACCTGCCCGCAGACCTGAAAACGGAAAAACCGATTATCCATATCTCTCTGAACCCGCACCCGGACGATGTGCTTTCCGATAGCCAGCTTGCGGATATTGCCAAAGAGTATATGGATAAGTTGGGGTACGGCAATCAGCCGTACATGGTGTACAAGCACTGCGATATTGCAAGGCATCATATACATATCGTTTCTATCCGGGTGGATGATACGGGCAAGAAGATAAATGACAAATTCGAGCATGTACGTAGCAAACAAATCACCCGTGAACTGGAACAGAAGTACGGGCTGCATCCGGCAGAGAAAAAACAGGCAGCCGACCGTCCCGAACTCAAAAAGGTGGATTACCGGCCAGGGGACGTGAAGCACCAGTTATCCAATGCCGTGAAAGCCCTTGCCGGAAGTTACCGTTTCCAGAGTTTCACCGAGTACAAAGCACTGCTATCTATATATAATGTACAGGCGGAAGAAGTGAAAGGGGAAGTGAACGGCAAACCCTATAACGGCATTGTCTATTCAGCGACCAATGACAAAGGAGAAAAGCAGGGAAACCCGTTCAAATCTTCCTCTTTGGGTAAATCGGTAGGTTACGAAGCCATCCAAAGGCACATCAAGAAATCCGCAAAGGACATTCAGGACAAGAACCTGAAAGAACGCACCCGCCGGACAGTCGGCGCAGTGATGAAATCCGCCCGCAGCCGGGAACAGCTTATTACGGAGTTAAAAGCGAAAGGAATAGATGTGTTGTTCCGGCCAAACAATATAGGCAGGATATACGGTGTAACATTCATCGACCACGAAAATCGTACCGTCCTGAACGGTTCACGGTTGGGAAAGGGCTTTTCCGCCAATGTGTTCAACGACCTGTTTACAGGCTTCCGTACTTTGACAGGAAACAGCAAACAGGAAACGCAGGAACACGTACCGGAATTTAACCCGATCGGACACTTTTTAAATACAGGCAAAACCATTGCGGGACTGTTCAACCTATTATCCGGTGGGGACGATACACCACCCGATAACAGCCAAGTTCCGCCACCCAAGAAGAAAAGGAAGAAGAAACAAAAACGTATTTAGTAATCCTAAAAATTTCAATTATGCAGAATGAAGATGATTTAAGAGGACTTGCAAAGGTCATGGACTTTATGCGGGCAATTAGTATTTTATTTGTGGTGATAAACATTTACTGGTTTTGTTACCAGTCGTTCAGGCAGTGGGGCATCAATATCGGGGTAGTCGATAAAATCCTGCTGAACTTCCAGCGTACCGCCGGGCTGTTCTCCAATATCCTGTACACCAAACTTTTTTCGGTGGTGTTCCTTGCGCTTTCCTGTTTGGGTACAAAAGGAGTGAAAGAGGAAAAAATCACATGGAACAGGATTTATGTATTCCTGACAATCGGTTTTATCCTGTTTTTCCTGAACTGGTGGCTGTTGGTTCTGCCGTTGCCATTGGCGACAAATACGGTATTGTACATCCTCACCATGACTACCGGGTATCTTTCGCTGTTGGCTGCCGGAGTATGGATTTCACGCTTATTGAAAAATAACCTGATGGATGATATATTTAATATAGAAAATGAAAGTTTCGCACAGGAAACACGTCTGATAGAAAACGAGTATTCTGTAAATCTCCGCACCCGGTTTTATTATAATAAGAAGTGGAACGATGGATGGATAAACGTTGTATCGCCCCAACGTGCGTCCATCGTTGTTGGAAATCCGGGCAGCGGCAAGTCTTTTTGTGTTATCAATCAATTTATCAAACAGCAGATTGAAAAAGGCTTCGCAATGTATCTATATGACTACAAATTTCCTGATTTGTCAGAAATAGCTTATAACCATTTACTTAACCACTCGGACGGATATAAGGTAAAGCCGAAATTTTATATCATTAACTTTGACGACCCACGCAAAAGTCACCGATGCAACCCGATAAATCCCGCATTTATGACGGACATATCGGACGCATACGAAGCCAGTTATACGATAATGTTAAATTTGAATCGCAGTTGGGTGTGACCTGAAAAGTCACGTAATTGATTGTTGAACAATGATACACAAACTTGTATCATGAGATTTAACCCGTTGTTCCGTCAACGGTAGTCTACTATAAGGTGCATCTCCAGTGATGGGTTGTGCCAAGCTTATAGGACAATGTACACTTTCCGAGAGGATAAGACAGAACCGTGAGGTATGTCAAAGGCGGTTAGTATCATACTGCCGAGTGGCTAGGCTGGATAGCATGGTTAACGTAAGTGAACTGACTTTAGCCGTCGTGAGGTTTGAAAGAGCGCAAGATACTGTTCGCTCCTACCAAAAGGTAAGCAGTCGGATAACCCTAGCCCATGTTTGGGGTTGCACGGACATAGCACTGCCGGCGGATTTGCAGAACCTAAACTATCCGTTTGTCAATTACGTGGAACAGGGCAAGCGTGTATCTCTCTCGCAACACAGCGAGTAAGCGAACCGCAAGGCGAGCCGAATGAGGTGCAGGTATGAGATAACGGAGAAAGCGAATGCCGCCCTGTAATGGGGAGGATACGGATTGCATCGGCATAACGAGTTTATGTTGGTAACATCATCCGACACGAAAGTGGGCAGACTTCCGTATATGGTAACTCTTTACAAGATAACTTTTAGAACTTTCAAAAGGAGGAAAGCAAATGAACGAAACTAAAACATCGTGTGCGCCTGCTGACAACAGGAATTTGACTTGGGACGGAATGGACTGGTCCAAGTGTGAAACCTATGTCCGAAAGCTACAAGCGCGTATTGTAAAGGCTCAGAAAGAAGGCAGACATAACAAGGTGAAAGCCTTGCAATGGATGCTCTCTCACTCTTTTTATGCCAAGGCATTGGCAGTTAAGAGAGTTACTTCCAACAAAGGGAAGAATACGTCTGGAGTAGATAAACAGCTTTGGGACTCTCCCAAGCGAAAGTACAAAGCAATCGGTGAACTTATACGACGGGGCTACAATCCGCAGCCACTCCGTAGGGTTCACATCAAGAAAAAGAACGGTAAACTCCGACCGTTGGGAATACCGACCATGAAAGACAGGGCTATGCAGGCATTATATCTCATGGCATTAGAACCGATAGCCGAGACGACAGGCGACCGTTTCTCATACGGCTTCCGAAAGAAGCGTAGGACAATGGACGCAATTCGTCAAATTGACACAGTTCTAAATCGCCAGCATTCCCCCGAATGGGTTTTGGAGGGAGATATTAAAGGCTGCTTCGACCACATCAGTCACGACTGGCTTATTGAAAATATCCCTATGGATAAGACGATACTCAGAAAATGGTTGAAATGTGGTGCTGTATTCAATGGTAAATTATTCCCGACAGAGGAGGGCACACCGCAAGGAGGTATCATATCACCGACACTTGCTAACATGGCGCTGGATGGACTTCAACCACTCTTGGCTGAAAGATTTAAAAGACGTTTCATCAACTATAAGACATTCCATTACAAGGTAAATCTTATTCGCTATGCTGACGACTTTATAATCACTGGTCGAGACAAGGAATTATTGGAAAACGAGGTCAAACCTCTTGTGATAGAATTTCTCAAGCAAAGGGGGCTTACTCTGTCAGAAGAGAAAACGACCATCACAAATATATTTGATGGATTTGATTTCTTGGGATTCAATATAAGGAAGTTCAACAAAAGTCTATACACGTCCCCGTCCAAAGATTCGCAAAAACGCTTTAGAGCAAAAATCAGCGACATCGTTAAAAGACATAAGATGTGCAAACAGGAATCGTTAATACGAATGCTCAATCCTGTAATAACAGGTTGGGGGAATTACTTCCGATATGGTGCATCAACCGATGCTTTTCACGGTTGTGACAATCACATATACACCCTTACAAATAAGTGGGCATTACGTCGCCATCCCAAAAAGAAGAAGTCTTGGGTGGCAAATAAGTATTGGCACAAATTAAGGGGACGTAGATGGACTTTTGCATGGAAATATGAAACAAAGGACAAGAGGGTCAACTACCTAACTCTTAAAAAGTTGTCGGATATTCATTATACTCCGTACAAACAAGTCAAAGGTGAGGCAAACCCTTTCGACCCGGAATACGATGATTATTTCTTTCAGCGAAAGGAGCAACAAATGCTGGAATCTCTCAAAGGACGCAAGTCTCTCTTATATTTATGGAACAAGCAGAAGCGGATTTGTCCGTTATGTGGCAAGGAGATAGATTGTACAAAAGCATGGAACGTCAATGAAATATCTGTTGGTGGTTCAATTGTACGGCAACTTGTCCACAACAACTGCTACAAGCGAAATAAACGAAATAGTTGAAAGTATGAGCCGATTTCTAACGACAAATAGGAATATTGAGTTGCTTGAGCCGTATGAGGGGAAACTCTCACGTACGGTTCTTAGGGGAGAAGGGGGCAGTAATGCCCTTGACTTACCCGATATAACCAAGCAGGGGGACTTTTTCGTAGAAAGTCCGATTATCCTGCTCGCTTCTATCATTTGGTATTTGCGCATCTATCAGGGTGGTAAGTACTGTACATTCCCGCACGCCATCGAATTTCTGAACAAGAAATATGCCGATACATTCACGATATTAACGAGTTATCCCGAACTGGAAAACTATCTATCACCGTTCATGGACGCATGGGAATCCAATGCGCAAGACCAGTTACAGGGGCAGCTTGCAAGTGCAAAAATTCCGCTTTCGAGGATGATTTCACCCGCTTTATATTGGGTAATGACAGGGGATGATTTTTCACTGGATATAAACAATCCGGAAGAACCTAAAATATTGGTGGTGGGCAATAATCCTGACCGCCAAAATATCTATTCCTGTGCTTTGGGACTGTATAATTCCCGTATTGTGAAGCTGATAAACAAGAAGCACCAACTCAAAAGTTCCGTGATAATTGACGAGTTGCCGACAGTATATCTTCGGGGACTGGATAACCTGATAGCAACGGCACGAAGCAATAAGGTAGCGGTCTGTTTAGGTTTTCAGGATTTCAGCCAGTTACGCCGGGATTACGGGGACAAGGAAAGCAAGGTAATCGAAAATACGGTAGGTAATATCTTTTCCGGTCAGGTGGTTTCGGAAACGGCAAAAACGCTATCAGAACGTTTTGGAAAGGTATTACAGAAACGGCAAAGCATGACTATCAACCGGAATGACAAATCAACCTCTATCAGTACGCAAATGGATAGCCTGATACCGCCCAGTAAAATATCCGGCTTGACACAGGGTATGTTTGTGGGTGCGGTCTGCGACAGTTTCGATGAAAGGATAGAGCAGAAAATATTCCATTGCGAGATTGTGGTGGATAACGAGCAGGTGAAGCGGGAAACTGCCAACTATAAGAAGCTGCCCCAAATTATAGATTTCAGTGACGAGGACGGAAACGACCGGATGCAGGAAGAAATACAGGCGAATTACAACCGGATCAAGCAGGAAGTCCAGCAGATTATCACGGACGAAATGGAAAGGATAAAAAATAACCCGGATTTACGATATTTGTTAAAAGAAGTAGAAGAGTAAAGTTAATTGGAAGTTAAAAAAAAAACTCCACCTCTGCTATAGATAACTATAGTAGAGGTGGAGTTGTTAAAAATATTTTGAAAGAAAATAATATACAGTTATGAAGATTACTTTACACATTATTTGATAAAAAGTCCTCTAATTCTTTTAAACTCATTATAATCCTCTATGAACTCTGATAATTTTGGTTCGTTGTCTATTTCCGTTGGATTACTATGTCCTTTTATATAGCCACAACTCCTTTCAAATATTTCATTCAACTTATCTTTGCATTGGTTGAGCAATTCTCCATTAATTTTCACAAAAGAAGTTAATGCTATATTTTTTTGATAACGTTTTACTGTTCCTTGAAATATTTCTTGTTCAACACATAATTCTATAGCTGAACGCAAATATCCATATCCATCTGAGGCAACGTCACTTTCACTTCTTCCTTTAGGCGTATTATTTATTAAAGGGTTAATTTTTGACATATATTTGTTCACACTATTTATTTCTTCTTCCGCTTCTGTAATAACCCCTGTTTCTCCGAATTCACTTTTAGAGTTGAGGAAAATGCATGTAGTATTTTTTAATAAAGGCTGTTTACTAAAATACAATATACTATTAAAAAGCAGTACACTATGTGTAAAGATAACAACCTGTCTTTCATTAGAAAGCTTTATTAATCTTCTTGCCACATCATCTATTATATTGTGATCTAAACTATTAACAGGGTCATCAAACACTACAGGGGCTACATTTTTGTCTAATTGCAGTTCAGTGAGAAATTCAGCGAGAGCAATAGCTTTTTGTTCTCCTTCACTCAAAATATCTGATAGAAAATATTTAGTATTTAGTTTTTGCTGTATTTTTGAGACACCTTTTGTTGTACCAAAATTTAATTCGACATTAATATATGTTTTTCTTAGAGACCTTAATTCCTGATTAAAATTTTCTATAAAATGACTTTTTATCAATTCTTCTCTTGCATCTGTAGTTTTTTTACTAATAGAGGTTGTATTAAAGCAACTACGCTTTTTATCCAATAATTCTTTTTTCTTTAAAACTTCGATTGCATTTATTATGTCTCTGTAATGCTTTGAAAATATTTGTCTGTCTTTTAATTCATTGATTACGGTTTGTATCTTACTTTCTTGGCTTTCAATATTTTGAAGTATTTCTTTCTTTTTAGAAACAATATCACTTATTGTTTCTTTTGTGGATAGTAAAAAAGATTTTATAGCTTCATAATTTACATCAAATACTTTATCAAATATATTCTCATTATCTTCAATTATTAAGTTGATTAAGGAGAGTATTTTCTCACGAAATTGAATAATTTCACTGGGCTGTTTACTACTACTATCTTCATTTGTACCGAATGTAGGCTGATGGAAGACAAAGTCTATGTTTATGTTTTTCAGACTCTCAATTAACTCATCTTTCTGTTTGTTTAAAGAACGGAGCTCATCCTGCGTGGTGTCATTCAGTAATTGATGGTAGCTTTTAAGCAAATTTCTTGCTTCATTTGTCATTAAAGGTTGCCGACAATATATGCATATATCATCATGTGAAGGATAATCGTCTTTTCCCAATATTTTTATATATTCTTCTGCTGAATTTATAAAATTTTCAAATTCTTTTGTTTGATAAAAATCAACGCCATTAGATTCTGCAATATCTTTTATCCCTAATTTTGATTTCTTGTTAAGTTCAATGATTTTCTTTTTTGTATTTACGAAATTTTCAAAAATAGAAGAATTTATTTTTTTATTTACACCTTCTAAATTTGTAATAAATTCATTTAATTCAGAAATTTGCAAGGTAAAATTTTTAAGTTCTGTTTCTAATAGCGTTTTATTAAGTCGTTTTAACTCCTCTTCTTTTATTTCAATTTCTTTTTCCTGTTCTGTACTAAACATCCTTAATTCATCTAATTTCACTTTTGATGATTTAGAACTAAGTGTTTGTATATATGTAAAATGGGGCGTATTTTCATGTAAATCTTTAGTCCACTCTAAAGGACATTGAAGTTTATTAATTTTTTCATTTAACATTTTATTTAGTTCGCCTAATTCCTCTGAAACCAAGTTAAACAAATGGAACCCAATTGGCGACACAATCAATTGCCTACCATCGTTAAGTGAAATATTTACACAGCTATTATTGAATACTGATATTGTTTGTAAATCCATATTCAACGTTACACCATCCCAATTGAAAGTATATTCATTTTCTCCTGCTTTGTATTTTATGCAAGCTGTCATTGGGGTAGGTTCAGCGTAAATATTGGGTAAAATTTTAGTAGTATTATCATAGCTGAAACCCAAAGATCTTAATATCCTACTATATCCAGTTTTTCCTGTTCCATTTTCTCCATAAATAACAGTTATATTTTTGCTAAATTTTATACACTGATTTTGAGCTAATTTATTAACACCTTGAATATCAGACAAGGATAGCAATTCTATTTTTTTAGAAACAGGTATATAGGTAGGTTTAGCTTTTGAAATTGCAGGAAGCCCATTTCTTAATCCTATATCTTGTAAAAAATACTCAAAAATCGTATCTCGTTCAGATTGAATAAGAGGCTTTTCAGACGCAACAATACTACTTACAAGTAGTTTACTCCATTGTCCATAGCTTTCTGCCCAATCCCATAAAAAATCTATTAAGTTTCTTTTTGTTCCTGTTGTTGAACTCATAATTTCTTAAATTTAATGTGTTATTCACAAATGTATGATAATTTTATATACTAATCAAGTTTTAACCAATTTAGTTATGACTAATGAAGCCAAACGAGGACTAATGAAGCCACCCATTCCCAAATCCTTAAATATACTCTATTTCATCCTTACTTTTACTTCCGAAATTTTTATTTACTCACTAAAATTCAAAATATTATGGATGTAAACACAGCCAACCAATCCACCACTGACGAACAGATGATGGATATTCTTCTTGTATTGGATAAGGAGAAAAAGACAATCAGCGCAGTGAAAGGCGTGGATGAAAACGGGGAACTCCAAACCGTACCGCCGGAGAACAACAGCGAACTTTTGAAATTCGACCGTCACGGCGATTTCTTTTCCAATTTCTTTTCCAACATGATGAACCAGTTGAAGAACCCTACCCGTTTCAACTTCTTCAAAATTCCTAAGATTGAACTTCCCAAGATTACACCGATAATCAGGGACAACTTCGACCATCCGACACCCGAAAATGAAGCGGACATAGCACGCTACCGGGTAACGCCCGAAACACAGAAACAGGATGTGAAGAACGAACAACCAAGCCAAACACAACAGCAGGTACAGCAACCGCAGCAGGAAGCAACGGCACAAGCACCGCAACAGCCTGACAAAAGCAAGTATGTTATCGACCCTGACAAGGTAGACTGGGAAGCCCTGAAAAACTTCGGGCTTTCCAAAGAACAGCTTGAAAAGGCAAAGGCTTTAGAACCCATGTTAAGGGGCTATAAGTCGCCCGGTGCGTTCTCCATCGCAGGAAACTACAATTCCGCCATTATGAAGCTGGACGCACGCCTATCTTTCCGGCATGACAAGGACGGGAATGTGGTTTTGGCGATACACGGCATCCGCCAAAAGCCGGAACTTGAACGTCCGTTCTTCGGGCATGAATTTTCCAAAGAGGATAGAGCCAATCTTCTTGAAACGGGCAATATGGGACGGATCGTAAACCTGAAAAACTACATCACGGGAGAAATGATACCCTCTTTCGTCAGTGTGGATAAGGTGACGAATGAACTGGTTTCCATGCGTGCAAGCAGCGTCCAAATCCCTGATGAAATAAAGGGTGTCAAACTTAGTAAGGAACAGCAGCAAGCCTTACGGGAGGGAAAAGGAATATTCCTTGAAAACATGATTTCCAACCGTAAAAATCCTTTTTCAGCTACCGTTCAAGTCAATGCCGACAAGAAAAGTCTGGAATTTATCTATCCCAATGCCAAACAATCACAGGAGCAACGGCAAAAACAGGATCAGCCGAACAACCTTGTCACCAGTGACGGTGTAACCATCCCCAAGAGTATTTCAGGAATAGAACTATCCCGCCAGCAACAGCAGGATTTAGTCGATGACAAGACCATCTTTGTTGCCGGGCTGAAAGACAAGAGAGGGGTCGAATACGATGCTTATATACAGGTGAATCATGACAAGAAGAAACTCGGCTTTTACAGCGATAATCCCAGTTTTGACCGTTCCGCCGTGAAAGAGATTACTCCGGCAAGCAAGAACCGTACACAGGTAGCGGTTAATTCGGAGGGCAAGACCAACGAAGCCACCAAGAAAGTGAAAGAACCTTTGAAAAAGGGTCAGGACAAGCCCACTGAAAAACAGAAAACCAAGCAGGATAAAAAGGAGAAGCAGGAGCAGACGGATAAACCCAAACAAAGCAGGGGACGCAAAAGATGATAGCGGTATTAATCCTTATCCCGGTTATCGGTTTCGTCCTGTTTCTCTTTGACTGTTACAAAACGGACTGGAAAACCATAGACGAGCAGAACCGACAATTTTATGTAGATGGTTATCACATCTACTATGACCGGAAAATCCTAAGACAAAAAGATGTGGAACAATTAAAATCGAAATTAGAATGATTGCAGTAATCGGAGAAAAACCAAGCGTGGCAAGGGACATTGCCCGCATTTTAGGAGCGAGTGAAAAACAGGATGGCTACCTTTCAGGTAACGGGTATCTCGTTACCTGGGCGTTCGGCCATCTTGTAGGTTTGGCAATGCCGGAAGCCTACGGCATACAGAGTTTCCGCCGGGAAAGCCTGCCTATCATCCCGGATAGTTTTCAACTTACACCCCGACAAGTGAAAGCGGATAAGGGGTACAAGGCTGACCCCGGAGCGTTGAAACAGCTAAAGGTAATCAAAGAGGTATTCAGCCAGTCGGACAAGATAATAGTCGCTACGGATGCGGGAAGAGAGGGGGAGCTTATCTTCCGCTACATTTACCAGTATATCGGATGCGACAAGCCCTTTGTCCGTTTATGGATAAGCAGCCTTACGGACAAGGCAATCCGTGAGGGACTGCAAGACCTGAAAGACGGTAGCCTGTATGATAACCTGTTCCATTCGGCACAGGCACGTAGCGAAGCGGATTATTTGATAGGAATTAATGGTACACAGGCTTTAAGCGTTGCAGCCGGACAAGGAATATTCTCTTTGGGACGGGTACAGTCGCCCACGTTGGCAATGATATGTACCCGCTTTTTGGAGAACAAGAACTTTGTCCCGCAAAAGTATTGGCAACTGAAATTACAGTCGGCAATGGATGATATAGCTTTTACGGCACTATCCGTAGATAAATACGATATGCAGCAGATCGCCATCGACACGCTGCAAAGGATAAAGGAAGCGGAAACGGTACGGGTGAAATCCGTAGAACGTAAGGAAGTGAATCAAGAACCGCCGTTGCTCTATGACCTTACCACGCTGCAAAAGGAAGCGAATACGAAACTGAATTTTTCCGCAGATAAAACATTATCCATAGCACAAAAATTATACGAGGGTAAACTTATCAGCTATCCCCGAACCGGAAGCCGTTACATATCACAGGACGTATTCGAGGAAATCTCGGAACGGTTTATTAATTTGGAGCAGTACACCCGCTTTTCCGGGTATGCCGCAGGGATGAAAGGCAAAGCCTTAAATCCCCGTCCGGTAAATGATGGCAAGGTAACAGACCACCACGCCCTGATTGTGACCGAAAACCTGCCCGGCAAGATGGAAGCGGACGAACAGGCAATCTATGAACTGATAGCCGGACGGATGTTGGAAGCCTTTTCTGAAAGATGCGTCAAAGACGTTACCAGTGTAACGCTGGAATGCGCCGGGTCGCTTTTCACGGTTAAAGGTTCTGTAACCAAGTCCGCCGGGTGGCGTGCCGTATTCGGTGAGAAAGAGGACGGGGAAGATAACACCGCTTTACCCGTGATGCAGGACGGTAACAGTCTGCCGCTTTCCGGTATTGAACTGTTGGAGAAGCAGACCAAGCCCAAACCGTTACACACGGAAAGCAGCCTGCTTTCTTCGATGGAAACGGCAGGTAAGGAACTGGAAAACGCAGAACTGAAAGCAAGCATGAAAGACACGGGTATCGGTACGCCCGCAACAAGGGCAGCCATTATCGAAACGCTGTTTTCCCGCCAGTACATCATCCGGGAGAAAAAGAACCTTGTCCCGACCGAGAAAGGGCTTGCCGTTTACAACATCATCCGGGACAAGAAAATAGCAGACGTGGAAATGACGGGTATATGGGAAAATACGCTTGCCAAGATAGAAAGCGGAGAAATGAACCCCGAAACGTTCCGCAAAGGTATCGAGGTGTACGCAGGGCAAATCACGGCTGAACTTTTGGATGTTCAGCTTTCGTTCGCTTCGGGTGGAAATTGTGTCTGCCCGAAATGCAAGACCGGACGCATTCTGTTTTATCCAAAAGTCGCAAAGTGTTCCAATGTGGATTGTTCCGTTACCATTTTCCGCAACAAGAGCGAAAAACAACTAACGGACAAACAGATTACCGAACTGGTGACTACCGGGAAAACCGGGTTAATCAAAGGCTTCAAAAGTAAAAACGGCAAAGTTTTTGATGCTTCACTTGCTTTTGACGGGCAGTTTAATGTTACTTTTGTTTTCCCTGAAAAGAAAGGGAAGCCGAAGAAATAAGCTGGAAATAGCTATATTTGCCACAGAAAGTTTCATTATGGATAGATTTATAATTGAAATTTTTGTGGTTGAAGCACCCGGAGGGATACCGGGTGCTTTTTCAAAATCATTCCCCTTTATATCGGTAAGTCAGGCAAACCACCTGATTATCCAGTATCTTGTTTTGGGTCAGTTCCCATTTTGCCCCGAATGTCTTTCCTATGAACCTGATACCGTCCCCCAGCATGACCGGGACAATGTACAGGGTAATTTCATCCAGCAGGGACGCCTCGATCAGCGAGGTTATGAATTTACCGCCACCAATGACCTGAATGTCGGTTTCCGAACTTGATTTAAGTTCATTGACTGCATGTAAAGGCATATCGGTAAGAAAGGTTACATTCTCTTTTTCCGTCACATTGGTATCGTAGTGGGACACGACAAAAGTCTTTTTACTTTTGTACGGCCATCCACCCCAATGTTCAAAAATATAGGTATAGGTATTTACTCCGGTAAGAAGTACACCGGATTGTTCATAGGCTACCGAAATTTCCTTTTTGACGTTTTCAGGCATCCAGTCCAATTCATTATCCTTTGTGGCTATGAAGCCATCAAGAGATACGGCAATACAAGTCTTTAAATGTTTCATGATTAATTATTTAACAGTTTCCATTAATAAACTGTTCGCCAGTGCATCAAAAAAGAAGCGTGAACTTACACTGCTTCAAAGTAGAGGTACTGGCATACCTAAATGACGAAACAGGCAAGCCCACGCTATGTTAAAACATAGCATAGACATTGCGCTGAAAATCTCGTCATTATTGAAAAGTGCCAGTTTTCTACTTTGAGACGTTCTGCGAACGAATATGTTATATATAAAGACGAAATCACAGGTTACTGTTCAATCGCCGTTATTTTCTTATGTAACTTTTGCAAAGTTAGCTAAATCCCTGAAAAGTCAGGCATACAAAACAAAGAAATCCTGCCTTATCTCACGACAAAACAGGATTAAAAGCCATTAGAAAAGAAAAAATTAATCGGTTTTCTCCCGTATTAACTTGTGCACGTCCGTAGCACGGTAATAACACCTGCCATCCAGCATAAGGAAAGGGAGTATTCCTTTTTTCCGGTAACGGGTTAGCGTCCGGGGGGCTACTTTCAGCAACAGGCACAAATCCTGATTATCCAGCAGTTCTTCACCATCCAAGCAGTTACGCCCGTTTATTACCCGGTCTATCTTCTTGTCCTGCATATCGAACCTATTCATGATACGTTCCATCCATGCGGTAAAATCGTCTTTGTCTATATACATAAGGCTGCCTGATTAAATTAAACCAATCATAAAATAACTTTGGTTGGACGGGTCTTTGATGATAATTTCCCGTTCCCTCATGAAGCGGATATAGCTTTTTGCGGTACGTTCTTTCACGTCCAAAATCTGCTGTATCTGTTCGCATAAGTCTATGTAGGTGATGTGTTTCTGTCTGCCGAACACGTCACGGGCAACCCCGACCAGTTCCTTTTCCTTGCGTTTCTCTTTTTTCCTCTCGTGGCTTTTCTCCTTTGTAAAGGTGCATTCCGACTGTTTTATCCCATGCGAACAGCATCAAAGGAACATCCAACGGGCTACCATCCCTTACTTTAAGGGCTTTTACCACCGATTGTGTAGGTTCTTCATCCTTTTCAATGGAAAGGATAGTTGCCGCCTTACGTTGTAATTCCGAGCCTAAATGTCCCCGCAGCTTCAATCCATTGGGTACGAAATGCAGCACGCAAAGAATACAGGTATTATAAATTCCTGCCAATCGGTACAGTTCATCTATCACCGCCACGCTTTCCATTTCATCATTGGCACTCTTTACAAGGTCGGCAATACCATCTATCACTACTAATTGTATGCCCCCGTATTGGTAATAAAACTTATCCATACTTTGAACAATGGCGTGCAGCCGTTCTTTTCGGGACATACCTGTCAGACAAAATGCTTTCAGTTCTTCCGGTTTGTCCGGTTGCTTCGCACGTGCCAACAGGTTACTTACATTCTTGAACAGTTGCACTTCGGACTGTTCAGTATCATAAAGTAATACCGCTTTATGTTTACTGTTGGCGGCTATCTGTATGCCAAGCGTATCTACTTCCTTATCCGGTTGGTAGATACAGCCCGCCAACATTGCGGCTATATAATTACTTTTTCCTGTTCCCTCGCCGCCTGTAATACCGAACAAGTTTCCTTGTGTCCCCAATGGAACATCTCCGGCGGAAATTATCACCTTTGCTTTTGCCGGAGGATTATTGAAGTCTATTTCGCACGATTTAAGCATAATCAATGTATCACTATATAGGTTATCTAAAAATTCGATAAACAATTTCAGGAAATCTTCACGGGTATTCCCAGCCTTGAAATAATCGGAAATATCCTTTTCCTCTTTTGTACCGGAAAGAGGTAGAAGCAACCGTTTTATTCCAAATTCTTCCAACTGCTTTTCCTGTTTGCGTGCACTTTCTTTGCCCGTTTTATCGGTATCATATAATAGGATGATATGCTTAAAACGGAATGTCAGTTTATAAATCAGGGTAGGCGGGATAGCTACTGTTTCACTGTTGAAGCAAATAGCATGGAAACCATGTGCCGCCAATGACATGACATCTTTTTCACCACCAGTAATAAAAAGTGTATCACCTTTTGCGGGTAGTTGCTCCAATCCGAAACAATAGTTTTCCCCGAAGTTACCACCATATAGAAAACGTTTTTTTGAGAATGGACGGTACAATTTAATATACCGTTTATTCTTATACCCGTACATCGGTTCTGTCACTGATGAAGTATAAGTGAACGGTGTCCCATCCGCCGTTATACTCTGAAAATCCCGTAAGGAACACACCTTGTAGAGTTCCAACACTTCCGGTGTGATACCATACTGTTGCCAATACATCAATTCAGCAAGCGGAAATTTCTGTTCCCTGAATTGGTAAGGTTTGCTTTCTTTTTCAGGTGTTTCTTCTGGTATATCATCTACTTTACGGAAAGAAGTACGGGTAACAGGTATTGGATTGCCTATTGTCAGTCCCAATCCCAAATCCCGGTCTATGGTTTCCAGTATTTCCACAAAATCTATCGAATTATTGCAGTCCAACCCTTTAAGTTGCCCCACGAAAAAGAAACAATCACCACTATAATTGTCATTGCCGAAATCTTTCATCTTATAAATACCGCTTCGGCGGTCGAAATAGATGTTACAGGATGCTTTATTATCTTCATAAAGCGGGTTTAAGAAATTTCGACCTATCCGCCAATTACCGGGTACATAGTGCTTGAATACGGATAACCCGTTACTTGTCCTTTCTAATATTTCTTCTTTCCTTAACATATAGCTGGTGGTTGGTTATCAGGTCATTAATACTGTCCTTATCTCGTTTTATCAGGCGTTCTTCCAATAATCGTTTTATTTCTCCGATTTTGTAGAAATAATGCCCCTTGATGTTGGAATAGGTGATAGTCCCTGCAGCCCGTAAGCGTTGTAATGTCCGGTCACTGATTTTTAAGAATGTACAGACTTCGTAACTATCCACCCAAATTTCATCTTCATTGGTGTTTTTCGCTTCTGTGTGATTGAATATATAATCGGCGATAGCGGTAATTTTGTTGTCTAAATCCTTATAGGCTTTTGACTCGAATGTTATTATCTCCATTTTGCTAACTAATTGATTTGCTGCAAAGGTCGGGAGTTGCAAAAGATAAAACTTACAAGATACTACCAAGTTGGTTGATTTGTTTTTTTGTGGGAATTGGTGCTAAAACAGGGTGAAACAAGGAGAAAAGAGGGTGAAAGTCTACTTTAGAATAGGGCATAAAAAAACTACCAAGTTGGTAGTAACTTGGTAGTTTTTTTAGAGGAAGTTTATTATAACTTATCGTCTTCGTCCATTTTTTGCAGGAGCTTATTTATAAGGTTGGTAAGGAATGATGTCTTATCTTTCTTCCTTTCTCTTATTGCAAGATAAGTCCGGTAATAATCCCCTAAATCTATTTTGAATGATGCTTCTATATAAGTCATTATCTCTTTTATATCAGCGTTTCCATTATTAAGTACTCCGGCAGCATAGATAGCATATCCCAATTCGATAGCAGCTATTTTTGTGCCCGTCCATAGGAAAGGATTGTCAGGTAATGAAGTCCTGCTATTTTCTATTACTTCTTTCCTTTCAAGTTCCTGTAATCGTTGTTGCAGATAGATTTCCAACATATCATAAGCCAGCATCTTAGCAACCCTATGGTCGCAGCAAGTTGAAAACAATGGGTCTTTATCAAACATACCACAGTTATGGCATAGTTTGTAATTCTCATGTTCTCTAAGAAAATAATATCTATCTAAGTGTGTGGCTTTAGAACGATAATATTGGTAGAAGTCAAGATTAGCATTGCAAAACTCCGTTATTGCCGTTTGCTTTTTTTTATAATACTCTTTTAGAACTTCTTTGCTGCCGTTCGGCTTTCTTAGTTCAAGTAGATATATGTCATTAAAATATATCAGTTTGCTTAAAATGAATGGCTTAATATCTTTGAAGAATAATATTTCTTCATTAGCATCCTGAAAAGTATATTGGTGGATAAACTCTCTTAGTTCTTCAAATAATGGTCTGATGAAATCAATCATATATATAGCTTTATCGGAAGATACGTCACTATCCATACAGGACGTTTCTATCTCTGTATTAATTTTAGACAATAACTTATCTATGTATTGTTTCATGTGATTTGCGTGAAAATTTGTTTGTACTATATTTCTTTAAAACAGTCCATGGAGTATTGATAATCTTTTAAAGAGACTGTCTTTTTATTTGTTATATTCTCTTTACCAGTAGGATAACCTGTTAATATGGGATAACATGGATTATATTGCATTTCTTCATTTCTACTTATAGTGGAATATTCAGTAGCATAACAATAACTGCATCCATATTTACAGGTATTATAGACTCCAATATCAATACTTTCAATACATCCGCAATTCTTTCTCTGTCCAATATCTTTTCGGGCATTGAGCTTACAGCCAATAATACTTTCTATTTTTTCTTTATCAATGCAAGTCGAATGGTATAATCCATACGAACTGTAATCTTGATTTTCGCTACACATATAAAGTTTCAAATTATAGGCGGATGCAATATTCACTAAATTTTCCACTATATTTTCTTTCACCGCTAAAGGTATTTCGGTGAAATTTGGGCGGATATGCCTATAAATATCAATAAAACTAATAATACATTTATTCGTATATCCTGCCAACGATTTGCATAATTGTTCAAAACGATTTAATATCCAGCTTTCTGTAAACTGTTTATTGATAATTATAGGATCGAACCGCCAATCTACCCGATTAGTGCCAACTCTATCGCTTAGTCGTTGAAATACTTCTATAACGTTCTCTTTTTGTGGAAGATACTTTTCTACTTTATCATCATAGGCTGTAATTGTAAATTCAAAATAATAATTTTTATATCCTAAATCTTCAATAACATCTAATTTCCTTAGTAATGGCAGTGCGTTTTTAGTCCAAAAAACAATACAATCTATTTTTTGAGGAGACAATGATATACGGCTTAACTGATTTGGATTATATGGATTAGGAATTAACACATACCCTTCACGTAAACGGTTAATAAACCATTCTGAATAAAAAGCAGGGATGTCAGTTCTACGACTTACTGATAATATCATTATTAATTTTTTTAGATATTATTTATTGTTTTATTCTTAATCGCTTTTTCCCAGCCGATGATAGTTGCTTTTCTTTCTTTCTTCCAATGATAATCGCCTATAATTCCGGTATTACGTATTACTCTGTGACAAGGAATTACAAAGCCCACAGGATTATTCGCAACGGCTCTTCTTACAGCAAAGGTTGATTGCGTATCTCCTATATTTGTGGCAACTTGACTATAAGATGTTACACTTCCAAATGGAATTTCAAGTAATGCCTTCCAAACTTTTATTTGAAATGGAGTTCCTTTCAACCATAGCGTAAGTGATTTGTTTTCTGCATAAGGCGAAAAAATCTTTTCTGCAATCTCTTGAGCCATCCCGTCATTTTGAAAGAATTGTGCATTTGCCCATCCGTGCTTTATTTCATTTATTAGAGAGTTTCTATCGCAATCTGAAAATTGCATTTCACATATCCCTCTTGATGTGGAAACTATAAAACATTCTCCAAAAGGAGTTGCGGAAAAGCCATATTCAAAACGAATACCTGCTCCTTTGCTCTTGTACTCTTGTGGTGTGACGGCTTCTATTTTTACAAATAAGTCATAAACTCTCGATTGGGCAGATAGCCCCACTTTTTCGGCTGCTTCAATCAGGTTGGAAGTATCTTGTAACTCTTGTTTCAAGGCTTCTATCGTGAGATGTTCCAAAAATTTCTTTGGGCTTATTCCTGCCCATTCCGTGAATATTCGTTGGAAATGAAAAGGACTTACGCCAATATATTGTGCTAATTCATCTAATGTTGGCTGTTGCTTAAAGTTTTCAACCAAATATTGAATAGCTTTTTCAATTCTTGTATAGTTTATATTTTCAATCATAATAACCATGTTTGATAAATCCTAAAGATGGTTCGCTCTCGGTACTATATGAAATAGGCGCAAAGATAGGGATTGCTACTAATGCCTACAACCCATTTCTTGCTATTGTATGCTAAAATGTTATATCACAAAATATTATATTGATGCTTCATTAGATTTTCTTATTTTGCCAGTTGCCTTTCCATAGATAAAAAAAAGAAGTGAAAATCATGGCATAATAAACAATATCCGAGGTCCAACATATTGCGACATCCATTTTTAGGTAAACCGCAATATATACGATGTAGCCGACATATATACATAGGCTGCACAATTCAATAAATAAGGTTGAACGTGTACTGCCTGTTCCCGAAACTGCAAAGAAATAGACAAAAGCCGGAACAGCAACTATATATGCCGACAACATTACCCAAAGTGACGGTAGGGCATTTGCTATCAAATCCGGATTATCTGTATATATACGTAGGAACATCGTAGGAAATATCGCAATAATAATAGCCAATGGAATTACAAAACAATAGCAGTTTCTAATTATGTTGTTGCATAGTGGCATCACCTTTTTAATTTCTCCATTCCCTATTAAATTGCTAACAAGCGAACTACCTGTAGATGCAAAAGCATTGACAAAAATAAATAATAGAGCAGAAGTATTCCGTACTATGTTAGTTATGGCAAGAGAACGTTCTCCAAGATGTTCTATCGCAATGAAAAAGACCAACCATGAACCAGTAGATATAAATGACTGAATCATTGTCCAAAAAGACACATTCAATATTTCTAACAGGGTCTTTATTTTAAAGCCTGCAAAATGGAATAACCTATATAGTTTATAGTTTACCTTTTGGTGAGTGTATATACAAAAGAATATAACCGATACAGCTTCCGAGATAGAAGAGGCGATAGCTGCACCAGCAATCCCCATAGCTGGAAATCCTAATTTACCAAAGATTAAAATATAATTCAATATCATATTGGTAAGTACCATAACAACAGAATTGATTGTTAATGTCTTTGTCTGTGTTGTACCGATATAAAATGCACGGAACATCACTGATATGAAAGAAAAAAAGAAGCCATATACACGCCAGTCCATATAATCTATTGCGGCATAGTACACATCTTTAGATTTTATCATCAAATGTAGTAACTGCGGGGAATAAACTTTTGAGAGGATGAATACACAGGTTGCTATGACTAATAAGAATAATGTTCCTTGCATGAAAATAGCACCTATGCGATGGTACTGTTTTTCTCCATTACGGCGGGCTATTAGAATTTGAGCACCCACACTAAAACCAAACCCTAACATATAAATGGCAAGATAATACATACTTGCTACAGCCGATGCGCCTAATTCAACTTCTCCTACACGTCCTAAATATGCTGTATCTGTTAATCCTATCAGTTGTTGCATTAATAGGCTGATTAATACTGGATATGTGATATGACGAATTTCTTTACTTGTAAATTGCATAATTGAGTTATTTTATAAAATAGCTGCAAATTACGTAATAGGATTTTATGGGAGCAACCCGATTCTTGCTTTAGGTGTAAGGTGCAAGTATATATCTATATATAGCTTGCACCTTACACCTAAGCTGAAACATTTATATTCAGACATTTGCGTAATCCAAAAAGAAGCAGTATCTTTGAACCGAAGTTTTAGGCAGACAATGAACAGTCAAAGGACGACAGATAAACGTCTTTTTTGAAACCTAAATTGTACCCCCTAAGGCATTGACATATTGATAAAGAGTTGAATTAAAGCGACATAAGGAGATGGGTTCATTACCCTGTCTCTCCGCTTCAATTAATAGATAAATCCCTGTAAAGTAGCACTTTACAGGGATTTATCTATTTTGTATATATAGCATGATAGGCATGAAAAAGTGTGTTTCTTATTGAAATAGAAAATAATACTATTTGAACAGTATATTTTAGAATAAACACTCTTTTTAAAAGGTGGAAATTATCAGTTTAAAGAATATTATTCCAAAATGCTTATTATCAGTTAAATATCTGTTTTTATTTACTATCACCTTTCAGTTTTTATATCTACCTTTGTTCTGATTTTACAAGATTTGATAGCTATAATATAAAAGGATAGAATAATGAAAAAACAGACCCAAGCGATTCATACCCAGTTCCAAAGAAGAGATGCTTATAATTCTCTTAGTATGCCGGTTTACCATACAGCGGCTTATGAGTTTGACAATGCCGATGATATGGCTGATGCTTTCTGCGGGCGGACAGATGCTCCGGATTATTCCAGAGTAATGAATCCGACAGTGACTTTTTTTGAGAATAAAGTAAAGCAACTTACCGGGGCAACGGAAGTGATAGCTGTCAATTCCGGTATGGCGGCTATTAGTAATACATTGCTTTCAATTGCAGCTGCAGGAAAGAATATAGTTACATCGCGTCATTTGTTCGGTAATACCTATTCATTTATTACTGGTACGTTGTCGCGCTTCGGGGTGGAACCCAGGTTGTGTGATTTGACTGAAGTTGAAACTGTAGAAAAAGTCGTAGACGGTAATACTTGTTGTATTTATATGGAAATTATCACCAATCCTCAAATGGAAGTGGCGGACTTACAGGTGCTCTCACGGATAGCTCATGAAAGGGGGATTCCTCTCATTGCCGATACTACACTTATTCCTTTTACGGAATTCGATTCACACAGATTAGGGGTAGATATTGAAGTGGTTTCCAGTACCAAATACTTGTCAGGAGGAGCCACTTCCATTGGTGGCTTGGTGATTGATTATGGTACTTGTCTGGGATTCGGTCAACGTATGCGTACAGAGATGTTACTCAATTTGGGAGCTTACATGACTCCTCATGTGGCCTATATGCATACCATCGGACTGGAAACGTTGGACGCACGATACCGGTTACAGTCTGCCAATGCCGCTACACTGGCAAGCAAACTCCGCACGTTGCCTGCTATTAGACGTGTGAATTATGTGGGATTGGAGGATAATCCGTACTATGCCTTGGCGCAAAGACAGTTTGGTTCAACCGCTGGTGCTATGATTACGATAGACCTTGAAAGTAAAGAGGTGTGTTTTCTTTTCATCAACCGCCTGAAGTTGATACGCCGTGCTACCAACTTATTTGACAATAAGACACTTGCCATCCATCCTGCGAGTACTATTTTCGGACCGTTTACTGACGAACAACGGCTGGCCATGGATGTGCTGGATACGACTATCCGTCTCTCCATTGGTTTGGAGGATGTGGATGATCTGTTTGAGGATATCAGGCAGGCTTTGGAAAATAAAAAAGAATAGAAAAGAAAATCAAAAAGTGATACACTGTGGCTGTAATATACCGCAAATATGGTATATAAAATGCCATTCATACGGGATTTACCAGTTTGTATATATCTAATACCTTTGCCCCATCATTTTAACAGTAAATAATAATGGGTAAAAGGATTCGTTTATTTTTGCTTGCTCTTGCAATAGGAGTGATACAAGGGGCGGCACAGGTGACAACGGTGCGGGGCATCGTCACCACAGAAGAAGATGGAGAACCGGTTATCGGTGCTTCGGTCATAGTGAAAGGAACCGCATTGGGTACTGTAACTGATGTTAACGGGAGATTTGAACTGAGCGGACTTCCGCCATCGGCCACCCGGCTGATAATCTCCTACATCAGTTTGATAGCAAAGGAGGTGGCTATCGCACCACAGCTGTCGGTGGCATTGAAGAGTGACACACATCTGCTGGATGAGGTGGTGGTAACAGCTTTGGGTATTTCACGCGAGAAGAAGGCGCTGGGCTACACGGCACAGGAGATAAAGCAGGATGCGTTGGTGCAGGGGAAAGACAATAACTTGTTGAATTCATTGAGTGGTAAGATAGCAGGTGTGCGTATTACCAACACGCAGGGAGATGTCGGTTCCAGCCGTATTGTTATTCGTGGTGAAACTTCTATTGCCGGTGAGAATCAACCGCTTTTTATTGTGGATGGCATCCCGGTGGACAATTCGCAGCTTAATGCACGTTCCAGCGGACGCGATTTTAAGAATGCGATAGCTGACTTGAATCCGGAGGACATAAAGACGCTTACTGTATTAAAAGGTCCGAATGCTGCTGCCCTTTATGGTGCACGTGCTGCCCATGGTGCTATTGTTATCACTACCAAAGGAGGAGACAAAAAGCAGCAAGGGATAGGCATTACATTGCATTCTTCCACACAAATTTCTTTTGCAGCGACCTTGCCGGAGTTTCAGAACCTTTTCGGGCAAGGGGCAGGCGGACGATTCAGTTATGTGGACGGCAAAGGTGCAGGTGTGAATGACGGTGTGGACGAAAGCTGGGGACCGCGTCTTGACATTGGATTGCTGATTCCCCAGTTTGACAGTCCGCTGGATGCTGACGGTACTCGTATGGCTACTCCCTGGGTGTCGCATCCCAACAATGTACGCGATTATTTCCGTACGGGCTTTTCTACCAATAACGGTATTTCAGTTGCCCGTGGGGACGACAAATATCAGTTCCGTGTAGGTTATAACTACGAGAAACAAGTCAGTATTGTTCCTGACGCTGGAACCAATAAAACGAATATCAGTCTAAATACAGATTACCATCTTGCAAAATGGATTTCGGTAGGAGCTACGGCCAATTACATCATTTATACAGCTCCCAGTTTACCGGGGTCAGCTACCCCTTCGGGTAGTAACGTACGTTCTAACAGTCCTATGCTTCAGTTTTTGTGGTTCGGACGTCAAGTGGATACGAACTCATTGAAAGCAGACTATACTCGCAACTGGAATTCAAGCTATTATGATAATCCTTTTTGGAGTGCTTCTTATAATACGCAAAGTCAGGAGCGGCATCGTCTGATAGGTGACCTGCATGCCGAATTCCATCTGGCAGATGGTCTGAATATGCGTTTCCGTACCAGCACCGACTGGTATAATGACCGGAGAAAATCTAAAGTAAAATGGGGCAGTACAGGTGCCGGTTCACCTTACGGCAGTTATGCTGAAGATGCTTATACGGTGAAAGAGAATAACACAGAAATATTGGCGACTTATGTCAAGCAGTTGAATAAAAACTGGGGATTTGACGCTCTTCTGGGTTTTAATGTGCGTAACAAACAGTACGAGAACAACTATCAGGCTGCTCCCCGTTTGGCTGTTGCCGACCTTTATACGTTGACCAATTCTCGTGATCCGCTCACTTCGTCCAATGATTTTTACCGCTTGCGGCAATATGGACTCTACGGTTCCGTACAATTGGATTACCGTCGTTGGGCTTTCTTGAACATAACAGGACGGAATGATTGGTCGTCTACGCTACCTGTGGACAACAATTCTTATTTCTATCCTTCGGTGACGGCTAGTGTGCTGCTTTCCGAGGCTTTGGGGTGGAGGAGTAAGGCCGTCAACTATCTGAAATTACGTGGAGGATGGTCGCAAGTGGGAGCAGATGCCGATCCTTATCAATTAGCAACAGTCTTTACTTCAGAAACAGCTTTCGACGGAAATCCGCTTCAAAGTTCTTCTACCATCGGCATGAATCCGAATCTAAAGCCGGAGAAGACATCATCTATAGAAGCTGGTTTCGAAGCAGCTTTTCTGGACAACCGCCTGTATTTGGATTTCACTTACTATAAGACCGATAGCCGCAACCAAATATTAAAACTGGCTACTACTGCGGCCAGTGGCTACACGTCGCAGGTGCGTAATGCCGGACATATTCGTAATCGTGGCTATGAAATACAATTGGGAGCTGTTCCTATACAAACATCGAAAGGGTTTCGTTGGAATCTGGACCTGAATTATGGTGCCAACCGCAGCAAGGTTATCAAGCTGGATGATGAAGGTTTAATTACGAGTTACCAGCTCTACTCGTCGGGCATTCAGATACTGGCTTCAGTGGGAGAAGCTTATGGAACTTTGTATGGCACTTCATACGTGCGTGATGCTAATGGAAGCATTGTGGTGGATGCTAACGGTCTGCCTAAAATTTCAACCACTAATAAAACATTGGGGAAGTTTACACCCGACTGGACAGGTGGTGTCAGCAACACTTTCAGCTATCGTTCGTTGAGTCTTTCTTTTCTGATAGATGCCAGTGTGGGCGGTTCTATATTTTCCAACACTAATAAAACAGGAAAATATACCGGTGTATTGGCTAACACATTACCGGGCAGGGATGCCGAGCATGGTGGTTTGTGGTATTATACTGACGCTATGGGTAACAATGTACGATTATCGGAACCTCCTTCTTACTCCATATCCTCCGATGGGCTTTACTATGCCCACGTCAATGGTCAATCCACTCGTGTATATCAGGATGGTATTATTGTAGAAGGAGTGACGGAAAGCGGTTCTAAGAATGAAAAGGTCGTGTCTGCCGAGAAATATTATCATCGCATTTACAGTATTGCCGAATCTAATGTGTATGATGCCTCTTACGTGAAACTGCGCGAAGTGGCTTTGAGTTATCGTCTGCCTCGCCTGTGGACGCAGAAACTGCATTTACAAGAAGCTTCCGTTACGCTGACGGGACGTAACTTGTGGACTATCTATAAAAGTGTCCCCAATATAGATCCGGAATCGGCTTTGACTACCGGAAATGCACAAGGGGTAGAGGCCTACTCACTGCCTACGACACGTTCCTTTGGTGTGAACCTTTCCGTAAAATTCTAAATGCGAACCTTTTAATAATAGGATAAAATGAAAAGAAGAATATACTTTTTATATATAATATGGGTACAAGTAGTTACTATTTCCCTGTGGTCGTGTGATGATGAACTGGCCGACATCAACCGTAACCCTAATGCCACCGAAAATCCACAGCCGGCTTATTTGCTTGCCGCTGCACAGTATCATGCTGCCAATCTTTATTGGGGAAGTAGTACAAATTATAATTCTACTCTGTTGTGGGTGCAACATTGGGCTAAAATACAATATACAGAGCCGGACTGCTATAATGTGGATAATGGGAGCTTTACCACTACATGGGACACCGGATATGCAACATTAATAACTGACTTGAATGCTATTATCAGTTCGGAATTCGGTAATGATAATTACCGAGGTATAGCTACTGTATGGCGTTCATGGGTTTATCTGTTGCTTACAAATCTGTATGGAGATATACCATACACTGAATATGCACAAAGTGTAACACCGGCTTATGATTCACAAGAAACTGTTTTACGCGGACTTTTGGAGGAGTTGGTTACTGCTGACCAGTTGCTTTCTACCACGGGAGAAGCAGTGGAGGGGGATTTGATTTACGGAAACGATATTGCCCGTTGGAAACAGTTGGCTCAATCCCTGCGGCTACGTATCGCTCTTGAGTTGGCGGATCGGGATGAGGATACGGCACGTCGGGTTATTGCTTCCCTTTGGAATAGTCGTAACAGTGTGATAGATAGCAATGATGCCATAGCCCGTTTTGTATTTACTTCTTCACCGCAATGGAATCCGTGGGCGTCTGCTTTCAATTCACGTGATGATCAGCGGGTATCAAAAACATTGATTGATAGACTGAATGAATGGAATGATCCGAGAATCGGAGTTTTAGCACAGCTACCTCAAGACGAAAGTGTGACAAACTATGTAGGAGCAGCCAATTCCCTCTCTGCTGATGCCGCAAACAATCAGGGATTTTATAAAGTCTCCCGACCCGGCACTTATTTTTTGAAAGACAGTTCTCCGGCTGTATTTTATACGTATGCCGAGGTCTTGTTTATCTTTGCGGAATCCGCTGTACGCGGCTGGATAACGGCTGATGCGGAAACACTCTACCGAGAAGCTGTTATTGCTTCATTGAACCAGTTTGGCATAACAGACACTCATATCATCGATTCCTATTTGCAGCAGGAGGGCGTCCGGTTCGACGCCGAACATTGGTACGAATCTATTGGCTGGCAGAAGTGGATAGCTTATTATGGACAAGGCCCTGATGCCTTCACTGATTGGCGCAGGCTGGGTTATCCCCGGCTTCTCCCTGGTCCCGACTCTGTTTTGGGTTCCGGAGAATTACCCCGTCGCTTTTTTTATCCCGTAACGGAACAATCACTTAATGGTAAACAGTATCAGATTGCCATATCCCGCCAGGGAGCAGATGAAATCACTACCCGTTTGTGGTTTGATGTGGCTGATAAGGAACGATGATGCATCAGTATCTCCGGGCTGCCGTATGCTTTTGAAAAAAATCCGTTGAATTTAAAAATCAGAATTACAATGAACACTGACATTACATTTATCATAGCAGATAATCAGGATATAACCAGAATGGGAATGCATGGATATATTTCCACTATATTCAGTAGATGTCGCATGATAGATGTGACAGACAAGAAGGAACTGATACAGGCATTGGTAGAATGTAGTGACAGTGTTGTCATTCTTGATTATACCCTGTTTGATCTCAATGGTGTGGATGAGTTTCTCATTATAGGAAAGCGTTTTCCTGAAGTTCACTGGATATTATTTTCCAATGAATTGAGTGAGGATTTTATTCGCAGGATGAGTATAGAAAAGAATATCGGTATGATATTGAAAGAGAACTCCGGTGAAGAGATCCATTCTGCATTGATGTGTGCAGCTCATAAGGAACGGTTTCTTGGTCACCAGATAACCAATCTGTTGATAACCGGTTCCGGCAAACCGGAAATTCATTCTGTTTTGACCGTTACAGAGATTGACATTCTCAAATTGATTGCACGTGGAAAATCCGTGAAAGAAATAGCATTGGAAAGAACCTCGAGTATTCATACCATTATCACCCACAAAAAGAATATTTTCCGGAAGTTGGGTGTGAATAATGTATATGAAGCGACTAAGTATGCCTTACGTGCCGGGCTGATTGAAATGGTAGAATATTATATATGATACCCGGAGAGTATAAGATAAGAATAGGGAAAGATTTGCAGACAGGGAAATTCTCTGTATCTTTGTCGGCATGGCAAAAAAAGGCGAGTTACATAGAAGAAATAAGCACAATGGTCAGTATGATTTTCCATTGTTGATGGAAAATTATCCTCCACTAAAGAGGTTCGTATCGCTCAATCCCCTCGGAACACAGACTATAAACTTTTTTAATCCGCAAGCGGTGAAGGCCTTGAACAAAGCATTATTGGTCACTTATTACGGTATCCGGTATTGGGACATACCGAAGCAATATTTGTGCCCGCCTATTCCCGGAAGGGCGGATTATATTCATTATATTGCCGATCTTATCCAGCCGGACGGGACAACTGCGGATTTACCGGCAGGAGATGCTAATGGGCAGAAACCGAAATGTAGATGTCTGGATATTGGGGTAGGTGCAAATTGCATTTATCCGATCATAGGACATACTGAATATGGGTGGATCTTTGTTGGAACTGATATTGATCCGGTTTCGATAGAAAATGCACGAAAGATAGTGACTTGCAACCCTGTGTTGGCGCACAAGATTGACTTGCGACTTCAAAAAGACAGTAAGAAGATTTTCGATGGAATTATTATGCCTGACGAGTATTTTGATGTGACAATATGCAATCCTCCGTTTCATAGTTCGCGTGAAGAGGCGGAAGACGGAACGTTGCGCAAATTAAGCAGTCTGAAAGGTACGAAGGTGAATAAAGTGCAGCTGAATTTCGGCGGGAGTGCGAATGAACTTTGGTGCGAAGGCGGAGAAGTACGTTTCTTATTGAATATGATTTCCGAGAGTCAAAAATTTCAGAAGAACTGCGGATGGTTTACGAGTTTGGTTTCTAAAGAAAAGAATCTGGAAAAGTTATATGCCAAATTAAAATCGGTGAATGTGTCCGAATATAAAATTATTCGAATGCAGCAGGGAACTAAAAGTAGCAGGATATTAGCCTGGCGGTTTTCTGCTGACTCATAACAACGGGTCGATATCGAATTGTTATTTGTTTAACCAGTTAATTGAATAGAATATATTATGGAAACCAATTACATCACTTTGACAAAGGAGAATATTGCGAACGAACATATATGCTGTGCTTTTTCAGATAAGAAATGCAAGGATAGTTATGAACTGAAAAAAGAATGGCTGAAGAAAGAGTTCGATAACGGCTATGTGTTCAAACGTATTGATGAACGGGCAAAAGTGTTTATCGAATACGGTCCTGCTGAAAAAGCATGGATTCCGGTGAACGCTCCCAATTATCTGATGATAAACTGTTTCTGGGTGTCAGGTAAATATAAAGGTTGCGGACATGGTAAGGCATTGTTGCAGTCTGCCATTGATGATGCAAAATCGCAGGGGAAAGATGGCTTGGTCACTGTGGTGGGTACTTCTAAATTTCACTTTATGAGTGATACGAAATGGCTGTTGCGACAAGGCTTCCAAACAATAGAAAAGCTCCCTTACGGATTCAGCCTTTTAGGTTTGAAACTAAATCCGGTTGCTCCTGATCCTTCTTTTAATGATTGCGTGTTGAGTGGTGAGTGTCCGGATAAAGATGGGATAGTGGTTTATTATACCCATCGCTGCCCATTTACGGAGTATCACGTTCGCGGTTCTTTGGTAAATGCTGTCAGGAACAAAGATATTCCATTGAGAATAATCGAGTTGGAAAGTATGGAGCAGGCGCAAAATGCACCCACTCCGGCTACTATATTTACTCTTTTTTATAACGGGAAGTTTGTAACGACTGACTTAAGTGCGTGTATGGAAGGACGGTTGGGCAAAGCGTTAGGACTGTGATTCCGGCAAATGGATAGCATGGACAATGTTGTGTCTTCGGTATCTTTAGCTAATGTTTCTTATTTTTATTTTGCAAATTTAAATTCTGTCTGCACTTTATGTAGAAAATGCATATCTTTGAATGTTAATGATTAAACACGATTAAGAGTTGTATGCGTTTTTTGGTATGTATTTTTGTGCTTCTATTTGTACACAATCAATTTTCGAGGGCTGATAAAATAATAAATAATGATTCTCTGTATACTGAAAAGTATATCAGAGATATTTATATTTCCAATCCAAAGCGTGCTTTACAATTATTGGACGAGGCAGAAAGCAGAAAAGCTTTCTCTATGCGTTTGATTAATGAATTACGTAGTTTGTCATATCGTAATATGTATATGAATAAACTAGCTTTTATGTATGCGCGGAAATCATACTTGCTTGATTCCATATCTCAAAGGGAACCGCAACACATGTTGAAAATGACAGTCTTTTTGTCTGAACTATCGTCTTTAATGAGTAAATATAATGAAAGCATGAGATATGCTCTCAATGGAATTAAACAGGCGCAAGAACTGAAGGATCGGGAGGCCGAAGCCAGACTGCTTTTTTGCATAGGAGAGAATAACTGGAGATTATCATTGAAAGATAAAGCGTACGATTATTTTGGTCGTGCTATTGAATTGCTGCGGGGATCAAAGGAGGTGAGAGAGATGATGTTGCTTTCTTATTATTATGGAGCGGAAATGGGATTCTTAATGAGTGATTCACGTGTCAAGGAAGCTTTGAATCTTGCCTATGAACGCGAAAAGCTTCTTAAGAAATTGGAGAAATTACCACAAGTCCCCGAAGGGTATGTGGATGGTCAGTATAGTTATTTGTATGCAAAATTGGCCTATATCTACTATGTAGAAAAACAGTATGCACAGGCTGAACGATATTATCAACAATATCTGACAATGAAGGATTCCCATACTCCGGACGGCAAGATGTATTCGATTCCTTATTTGATTCTTTCCAAACAGTATGAGAAAGTAATAGATAACTGTAAAGACTTTAAAGAATTGTTGAGGATGCAGCAAGATACCTTGAATGCTCAATATATTACTGTGCTTAATAAAGAAGTACAAGCTTATCTGGGGATGCACAATTATAAGGAAGCGGCAGCGATACGTGGGATTATTCTTGCTATAACGGATAGCATTAACAATAACGACAAGAGAAATGCGGCATTAGAACTGAATGCCATATACGGTGCTTCTGAAAAGGAAGAATATATTGCCGAACAGGCTTCTCAATTAAAAATAAGAAATATTTCGCTCTGTTTTTTGGCTTGTGTTGTGCTGCTTACCTTATTTATACTATGGCGTTTGTGGCGTTTCAGCCATATAGTCAAGTATAAGAACAGAATGCTTGCCAGTCTCATAAACGAAAAATTCGCTAATAGAAAAGATGGTAATCAGTTATCGGAAGTGCACGAGCAGTTGACTATTTCATCGGATCTGGAACCGGAACAGGTTTCACCTGAAGAACAGGAAGAACTTTCGGATGAGACAGACAAGGAAAGTGGGGAAGAAGAAGAGAATCGGAAGATATTTCAGGAGCTGAATCATATTGTTGTTCAGAAGCAGTTATATCTTTCTTCCGAATTGTCGAGAGAAGATCTGGCTCAAATCGTACATCTGAACAACGCACGCTTTGCCCGGATGATAAGGGAATGTGCCGGAACCAATTTCAATGGATATATCAATGAACTGCGTATTAATTATGCGATCAAGCTGATGAAGAAGTATCCTAACTATACGATACGTGCCATAGCGGATGAGTCCGGATTTAATAGCACCCCGATCTTATATAATCTTTTTAAGAAGAAGACGGGGATGACTCCTTATGAATTTAAAAAAGCACAGGAAACATTGAGGAATTAAGCGGTTCCGTTAAACAATTTTCGATTTTTCCGGTTTATTTATCAGTAACTGAATATAAATGGAAATGATACAGGTAAGGATAAAACGGGTTTACGAAGATTTTTCAGAAACAGATGGATACAGGGTGCTGGTAGATAAATTATGGCCACGCGGAATAAAGAAAGAATGGTTGAAATACGATTATTGGGCAAAAGATATAACACCGTCCCCTATATTACGTAAATGGTTTCACGAAGATATTCCCGGACATTGGGACGATTTTGTGGTGCAGTATCAGAAAGAGCTGGACGCTTCTCCGGCAGTGGCTGATTTTCTAACTCTTATCAAGCCTCATCCTGTGGTTACTTTACTTTATGCTTCTAAAGAACCTGTGTACAATCATGCCCGAATCCTTCGCGATTATTTGGAAATGCATCTGAAAGAGTGAAATTAAAGTAATTTTTATCTGTTTACGCTTTCTGTCGTTCACTCAATTTCCTACCTTTGTCATCTAAATCAAAATCGTGTAATCATGAAGTATAAATTATTGGTTCTTGATGTAGACGGAACGCTCCTTAATGATGCGAAAGAAATTAGTAAACGTACATTGGCCGCTTTGTTGAAAGTTCAGCAGATGGGAGTACGTATCGTGCTGGCTTCCGGCAGACCGACTTATGGCTTGATGCCACTGGCCAAGATGCTCGAACTTGGAAACTATGGAGGTTTTATCCTTTCCTATAATGGTTGCCAGATTATCAGTGCGCAAAACGGTGAAATATTGTTTGAGCGTCGGATTAATCCCGAAATGTTGCCGTATCTGGAAAAGAAAGCCCGTAAAAACGGTTTTGCCATATTCACTTATCATGATGATACGATCATAACGGATTCTCCTGAAAATGTACATATCCAAAATGAAGCCCGGTTGAATAACCTGCAAATAATCAAGGAAGAAGAATTTTCTGCAGCCGTTGACTTTGCTCCTTGCAAATGTATGCTGGTCAGTGACGACGAAGAAGCATTGATCGGTTTGGAAGATCACTGGAAGAGAAGACTGAACGGAGCGTTGGATGTATTCCGTTCGGAACCTTATTTTCTGGAAGTCGTTCCCTGCTCCATTGATAAAGCCAATTCTTTGGGGGCTTTGCTGGAAGTCTTAAATATGAAGCGTGAGGAAGTGATTGCTATTGGCGACGGCGTGTGTGATGTGACCATGATTCAATTGGCAGGATTGGGTGTAGCTATGGGACATTCACAGGACTCGGTGAAAGCCTGTGCCGATTATGTGACAGCTTCGAATGAGGAAGACGGGGTGGCTGTTGCAGTGGAGAAAGCGATCCTTTCTGAAGTGCGTGCGGCCGAAATTCCCCTTGACCAGCTGAATGCGCAGGCACGCCACGCGTTAATGGGAAACTTGGGAATTCAATACACATATGCCGATGAAGACCGTGTGGAAGCGACGATGCCGGTAGATCATCGTACCCGTCAGCCTTTTGGTATTTTACATGGTGGAGCTACTCTTGCGTTGGCAGAAACAGTTGCCGGACTCGGTTCGATGATCCTTTGCCAGCCGGACGAAATTGTAGTAGGAATGCAGGTCAGCGGAAATCATATATCTTCTGCGCATGAAGGAGATACGGTACGTGCAGTAGGGACAGTTGTACATAAAGGACGTTCATCCCATGTGTGGAATGTAGACGTGTTTACTTCAACCAATAAACTGGTGTCTTCCATACGGGTAGTCAACAGTGTGATGAAAAAGAGATGACCGACGAAGAAATAAGTAACTTGACAACTATTGATGCATTTATTCAGCGGAAGCAGCCATTTGCTGTTTACCGTATTCCCGGGGAGAAAGTTCCCCGTCTGTTGACACAGGCGGAAGGAGAGGTACGTCTGATATACGATCTGAAAGAACTGAATGGACAGAGAGGATTTGTCATCGCTCCGTTTCAGGTGAGTGAGAGGTGTCCGGTTGTGTTGATTCAACCCGATCAGTGGGGGCAGCCTTTACTGGTTGATGATGATACGGAAGAAGACCGCAAGGTCGCTTTGCGGATGCAAGGACAAGAATCATTCCTGACTTCTTTCACGGAGGAATATGCAGCGTGCTTTCATACCTTTATCAATGCTTTACGCGATAAGACTTTTGATAAATTAGTGCTTTCCCGTCATCTTACTATTGATAAAGTAGCAGACTTTTCTCCTTCGTCCATTTTTCGTGCGGCTTGCAAGCGTTATATTCATTCCTATATATATTTATGCTACACTCCCCAAACGGGTATTTGGCTGGGAAGTACTCCCGAAATCATTTTATCAGGTGAGAAAGATGAATGGAATACAGTTGCGCTAGCCGGAACGCAGCCTTTGCAAGATGGCAGGCTGCCGCAGGTATGGGATGAAAAGAACCGGAAAGAACAGGATTATGTAGCCTCTTACATTCGCCGCCAGCTTCTTTCATTGGGCATCCATTCTACGGAAAACGGGCCTTATCCGGCTTATGCCGGTGCCTTGTCTCATTTAAAGACAGATTTCCGCTTCTCATTGAAAGATAATAAAGGTTTGGGCGATCTTCTGAAAGTATTGCATCCGACGCCTGCCGTATGCGGTCTGCCAAAGGAAGAAGCCTATCGGTTTATATTGCAGAACGAAGGTTACGACCGGCGCTATTATTCCGGCTTTATCGGATGGCTGGATCCGGAAGGGAGAACTGACATCTACGTGAATCTGCGCTGTATGCATATCGAGGACAAACACCTCACTCTTTATGCCGGCGGCGGATTATTGGCCTCTTCGGAATTGAATGATGAATGGCTGGAAACGGAAAAGAAGTTGCAAACCATCAAACGGCTTATAACCCATTAATCATTAATCACTAATTCACTAATCATTAACCGTCATGTATACAGACAAGAAGAACATACTCCAGTTGGTTGCGTTGCTCGAGGCGCATGGGATTACCAAAGTTGTATTGTGTCCGGGTAGCCGTAACACGCCCATCGTGCATACTTTGTCTAACCACCCGAATTTTACCTGTTATCCGGTGACTGATGAACGGAGTGCCGGTTATTTTGCCATTGGTCTTGCGTTGAATGGTGGTAAGCCTGCTGCTGTCTGTTGCACTTCCGGTACAGCGTTATTAAACCTTCATCCGGCTGTGGCGGAAGCATTTTACCAGAATGTTCCTTTAGTCGTCATTTCTGCAGACCGTCCCGCTGCCTGGATCGGACAGATGGATGGACAGACCGTTCCGCAACCAGACGTATTTCGGACGTTGGTCAAGAAATCGGTGAACCTTCCGGAGATTCACACGGAAGAAGATGAGTGGTATTGCAATCGTCTGGTGAATGAGGCTTTGCTGGAGATGACCCATCATGGGAAAGGTCCGGTACATATCAATGTACCTGTTTCCGAACCGCTGTTTCAGTTTACGGCCGATTCACTACCCGCAGTGCGTGTCATTACCCGTTATCAGGGATTGAATGTCTACGACCGTGATTATAACGATCTGATCGACCGGATGAATAAATATCAGAAGCGTATGATTATCATCGGTCAGATGAATCTTATCTATCTGTTTGAGAAAAGATATATCAAGTTATTATATAAACATTTTGCCTGGTTGACAGAACATATCGGCAACCAGACAGTTCCCGGTATTCCGGTGAAGAATTTTGATGCGGCGCTTTATGCCATGCCCGAAGAGAAGGTAGGTCAGATGGTTCCCGAATTGCTGATTACTTATGGTGGACACGTGGTTTCCAAACGGTTGAAGAAGTTCCTTCGCCAGCATCCGCCTAAAGAACATTGGCACGTATCGCCGGACGGTGAGGTGGTCGATTTGTACGGCTCATTAACTACGGTGATCGAGATGGATCCGTTCGAGTTTTTGGAGAAGATTGCCAGTCTGCTGGATAACCGGACTCCTGAATATCCACGTGTATGGGAGAATTATTGCAAGATTATCCCCGAACCGGATTTTGCTTATTCGGAGATGTCGGCTGTCGGTGCGTTGCTGAAAGCCTTGCCGGAGTCGTGCGCCTTGCATCTGGCAAACAGTTCGGTGGTTCGCTATGCGCAGTTGTATTCGATCCCTTCCACGATTGAGGTCTGTTGCAATCGGGGAACAAGTGGCATTGAAGGTTCACTGTCTACGGCAGTCGGCTATGCGGCAGCTTCCGATAAACTGAATTTTATAGCTATCGGAGATTTAAGTTTCTTCTATGATATGAATGCGTTGTGGAATATCAACGTCCGTTCTAACTTGCGTATCCTTTTATTAAATAACGGAGGAGGAGAGATTTTCCATACTTTACCGGGATTGGATATGTCGGGAACCTCACATAAATTTATTGCAGCAGTCCATAAAACGTCGGCCAAAGGCTGGGCGGAGGAACGTGGCTTCCTCTATCTGCAAGCGCAAAATGATGAAGAACTGGCTGAAGCGATGAA
Organism: Bacteroides sp. BFG-606; assembly: GCF_024788145.1. Lineage (NCBI taxonomy): Bacteria > Pseudomonadati > Bacteroidota > Bacteroidia > Bacteroidales > Bacteroidaceae > Bacteroides > Bacteroides sp. BFG-606. Next base: position 3,621,108 of record NZ_JANUIL010000001.1, read on the forward strand.
AACTTTCACCCAACCGGAGGCTATGGAACAGCCAGTGCTGCTGGAAGTGTTTACCAATAAAAACAAGGATGCGCGTATGTTGAAGAATTATTATCATCAATTAAAACAAAAATAGATTATGTCAACACAAAGAGAGTGGACAACCATCAGAGAATACGACGATATTCTTTTTGATTATTATAATGGAATTGCCCGCATCACAATCAACCGTGAACGTTATCGGAATGCATTTACCCCGACTACTACTGCCGAAATGAGTGATGCATTGCGTATTTGCCGTGAAGAAGCGGATATTGACGTGATTGTGATTACCGGAGCCGGAGATAAGGCATTCTGTTCGGGAGGCGACCAAAATGTGAAAGGACGTGGCGGATATATCGGGAAAGACGGTGTGCCTCGTTTGAGCGTATTGGATGTACAGAAGCAGATTCGTAGCATCCCGAAACCTGTGATTGCCGCCGTGAACGGCTTTGCCATTGGTGGCGGACATGTACTTCACGTAGTATGTGATTTATCCATCGCTTCGGAAAATGCCATCTTCGGTCAGACTGGTCCTCGTGTGGGCAGCTTTGATGCCGGATTCGGTGCGTCTTATCTGGCACGTGTGGTAGGCCAAAAGAAAGCACGTGAAATTTGGTTCCTCTGCCGGAAATACAATGCGCAGGAAGCACTGGACATGGGATTAGTGAATAAGGTGGTCCCCTTGGAACAGTTGGAAGATGAATATGTGCAGTGGGCGGAAGAAATGATGTTGCTTAGTCCGTTGGCTTTGCGCATGATTAAAGCGGGATTGAATGCCGAACTGGATGGCCAGGCAGGTATTCAGGAACTCGCGGGCGATGCAACGTTGCTCTATTACCTGACGGATGAAGCACAGGAAGGAAAGAATGCATTTCTGGAGAAACGTAAACCGAACTTCAAACAATATCCGAAATTCCCTTAAACCGATTTCACTACAGAGTAACACAGAGTTTATTTTTTCTGCAAAGCAGAACTGTAAGAGGGCTGCAGGAGAACTGCAAGAGATCTGATTACTAAAACTTCGTGGGGCTCTATGTTACTCTGTGGTGAATAGAGAATTTATTCACAATGAACTGTAAAATAGAAATCATTCCCCGGTTGCTTCATTTCAAGCAACCGGCAGGGACTTCCCGGGGAACATATACTACGCGTAAAGTCTGGTATCTTCATTTCACCTCTCCTGACTTTCCGGGCAGAGTGGGAATAGGAGAGTGTGCACCTTTGCCCGCTTTGAGTTGCGATGATCTTCCTGATTACGAAGATATATTAATGAAAGTTTGCCGGCAAGTGGAGAGAGAACAAGGAATATTGGATATGGATGGTTTGTGCGACTATCCTTCCATTTTATTTGGTCTGGAAACGGCCATCCGGCATTTCTTTGCAGGAAACTGGGCTTTATGTGATACGGCTTTCTCACGTGGAGAGACGGGGATTCCCATCAACGGTCTTATCTGGATGGGAGATTATGATTGTATGTTATCCCAGATTGAGAAAAAGATGGAAGCCGGATTCCGTTGTATCAAACTAAAGATTGGTGCTATCAACTTTGAAGAAGAGTTGGCATTGCTACGTTATATCCGTTCACATTTCTCCTCTAAGGAAATAGAGTTGCGTGTAGATGCGAATGGTGCTTTTTCTCCGGTTGATGCCATGGAAAAGCTGAAGCGTCTGTCCGAACTTGATCTGCACTCTATCGAACAGCCGATCCGTGCCGGACAATGGGAGGAAATGGCACGCCTTACTTCCGCATCTCCATTACCGATAGCTTTGGATGAAGAATTGATAGGGTACAACACGTTGGAAAGAAAACAAGAACTGCTTTCAACCATCCGTCCGCAATATATTGTTATTAAACCTTCCCTTCACGGAGGAATGTGCGGAGGGGACGAATGGATTACCGAAGCTGAAAAGCGACATATCGGCTGGTGGGTCACTTCCGCTCTGGAATCAAACATCGGTTTGAACGCTATTGCACAGTGGTGTGCAACATTCAATAATCCGTTGCCACAGGGATTGGGGACAGGATTGCTTTTTACGGATAATGTGGAAGTGCCCCTTGAAATAAGAAAAGATTGCTTGTGGTTTTGCAAAGGATAATATTTAAAGGATGATATTTAAAGGATGATATTTAAAGGATGATATTTAAAGGATGTTGTGATGATATTCAACCGACAACAACAATGTCTGTTACTGGACGGAAAAGAATACACTTCTGAAGATATACGTCAATTGATAGCAGGAGGAGCGGAAGCTCATTCTCCTGCTTATTGGGATTTATATCTTTTCCTGAACGAATGGTTCAATGATTCTCCGGTCATTACGGTTCATACATCAGGCTCTACGGGTACACCTAAAGAACTGATGGTACGTAAGGACCGGATGATGCAAAGTGCGCGCCTGACCTGTGAGTTTCTGAATTTGAAGAAAGGTGAGTCGGCATTATTATGTATGAACCTTCGTTATATCGGTGCCATGATGGTAGTGGTACGTTCTTTGGTCGCAGGTTTGAACCTGCTTGTTCGTCCCGCTTCCGGTCATCCAATGGCTGATATAAAAGAATCTTTGAGATTTGTTGCAATGGTTCCATTGCAAGTTTATAACACATTGCAGGTTCCCGAAGAAAAAGAGCGATTAAAACAAACGGATATTCTGATTATAGGAGGCGGAGCCGTCGATGAGGCTCTGGAAACGGAGATCAAACATCTTCCGACGGCGGTTTACTCCACTTATGGCATGACCGAAACCTTGTCGCATATTGCCCTTCGTCGTTTGAATGGAGCATCGGCTTCAGAACATTATTATCCATTTCCTTCAGTAAAATTGTCTTTATCCGCAGAGAATACATTAGTCATCGATGCTCCTTTGGTATGTGACGAAACATTGCAGACCAATGACATTGCACGTATCTATCCCGATGGAAGTTTTATGATTCTGGGGCGAAAAGATAATGTAATCAATAGCGGAGGGATTAAGATTCAGGCGGAAGAACTGGAGAAGTTGCTCCGGCCGTTTATTCCTGTGCCATTTGTCATCACTTCTGTTCCCGACCCGCGTTTAGGGCAGGCTGTGACTTTGTTGATAGTGGGACAATTGGACACAAGAGAGATAGAAAATAAGTTGCAGACAACATTGGAACCATATTATCGTCCCAAACATATTTTTATTACAGAATCTATTCCACAGACGGAAAACGGCAAAATAGATCGTGTCGGATGTCGCGCTTTGGCAGCATCATACCTTTCCCATTCGCATCAGTTCTCATCCATAGAACTACATGATGATGCAATAATGTAGTTGAGGTTTCCGGTAAAACTAGTGAACTTGTAAAATAAGGAGGTGTCGCATTTACAACTTGAATTCAGCCTCCCATAAATGATTTGGCAATTCTATTTCTCATATTCTCATGAATATAAGTCAACCAGTTGAAACATAATGTAATAGAATATGAGAAATACTTTTAAAAGTTGGCATTTCTCATACTTTTCCTGTGATTTATCCCTAAAAATAGGCATTTCTCATACTCATTCTCGTTATTTCTCATAGCAGTTGTATAACAATCTACTGCTATTTTACGCCTAAATCATTAATAGCAAAGTTATTCTTCATTATAGATAAACTTGTTTGGGGTTAATAGTAAACTTGTTTTTCACCTATTATAAACTATAATTGCAAGCTTTGATTATATAATTGCAAGTTTCATTTTTATAAATGAAACCTTTGATTATAAAAACGAAGCTTGCATTTATAGTTTATGATTAGTCGAAAGCAGCTTTATATATAAAGGATTGGAAGTTTGCTATTAGGCAATAACAACTTTACTATTAATACTTTCCGGATGGACAAGTAATAGTTTGTATGTGTTGATAAGAAGTGGCTGTTATGCGCGATGGAATAACAAAAGTAACAATGGCAGATAGTCTTTCAGTTCATTGCGCAAAAGTTCCATTGTCTTTTGCTTGTAACGGTTGATAGATTTCACACTGAGATTCATCTCTTCTGCAATTTCTACATGCGTTTTGCCTTCAAAGAAGCTTTTTATAAATACTGTACGGTAGTTCTCCGGAAGTTTGTCCAATGTTTCATACAACATTCTGTACAGTTCGTCAAGAGTATATACACTATCCGGTTCTGTTTCATAGACAGGAGCTTTTTTCTGTATATTTTCCGCATAGCTCCATTCATATTCCTGATGTTTCAGGAAATTCAGGCAGCTATTTTTTACGCACATTTTGATGTAAGCTAATGCAGTGTCCGATTGAAGATCAAAAGAATCAGTATCCAGTTTATCCCATAATGAGGTGAATACATCCGAAACGATGTCTTCACGTGTTTCTTTATCATCAACAAACCTTTTTGCATACAAACAAAATGGGGCGTAATACTCCTCATAAAGTTGTTTGAAAGCCCGTTCTTTAGTCTGTTTGGAAAAAGATATTTTCATTATTTTGAGGTTCTGTAGTTTTTCATTTTGCTGCAAATATATAATAAGATAATTATCAAAGCCTAATTTTCGATTCTTTTTTTGCTTTCAACTCTAATGAATAAAAAATAATCGGATGAGACTGTCCTTTTGTATATAGGATAATTGTATTATATATAAACAGGATTAAAATATGAAGAACAAGTTTTTTTTATTGGCTATAACCTTTTGTTTGCCAATACATTCTCAAGAAGTTTCCAAGTCTTTTATTCCGATGACTGAAATACCTGCCGGAAGTTTTTATATGGGAAGTGACGGATTAGGCGAAAATTTTGATGAGGCTCCTATCCATCAGGTAGTAATCTCTCGCCCGTTTCGTATGGGAATCACTGAAATAACGAATGCGCAATATGAATCATTCCGTCCGGAACATCGGGCATTACGAGGAAAAAACGGTGTTTCGCTGGAAGATGATGAAGCTGTTGTCAATGTGAGTTATTCCGATGCTGTTGCCTTTTGTGAATGGCTTAGCCGGAAAGAAGGCAAAAACTATCGTTTGCCAACAGAAGCAGAATGGGAATATGCTTGCCGGGCAGGCACATACACACTATTTTCTACAGGAGACGGGTTACCTGCAGTTTATCATCGGAATCAAAAAGTGGTTCGTGATTTTGATCCGGTATCTTTAAAAGTTGCCCAGACTCCTCCTAATACATTCGGGCTTTATGATATGCATGGAAATGTGGAAGAATGGTGCTTGGATTGGTATGCTCCTTATTCCGCAGAAAAGCAGAAAGACCCGGCAGGACCATTGGCAGGAGAGTTTCGGGTCACTAGAGGAGGGAGTCATCACACCCCGGAGAAATACTTGCGAAGTGCCAATCGGCTGGCTATGCTCCCGGAAGATAAACATTCCCAAACCGGATTTAGAATTGTGGAAGCAGATACTCGTTTGAATGTATCAGGGACATTTGTTCCTGTCCCGTTCAATCAGAAATCTGTAGAAAATACATCTATAAAATGGAAGAAAGTATCTGCTATCACACCGATGTTTTTGCCTCCGATACCATTTGTGGTACGTCCGGCATGTGATTCGAATACCCCATTTTATCTGCATAATCATCAGCCTGCAGTTACGTGGTGTGATAATGGAGATTTGCTGGCAATATGGTTTTCTGCAAATGAAGAGAATGGGAGAGGGATGGTAGTACTCGGTTCCCGCTTGCGTGCCGGGCATACTGATTGGGATGTGGCTTCTTTATTCTTTAAAGTTCCGGATCGGAATATGACAGGAAGTGCTTTGCTCAATGACGGGAAAGGAAAATTGTATCATATCAATGGAGTGGAAGCATCGGGAGACTGGCAGAATCTCGCAATGGTACTACGTACCAGTACAGATAACGGTGCTTCATGGAGCACTCCTAAACTGATAGCTCCCGAACATACCAAACGTCATCAGGTTATAGCTGGTACGATTCGCACACGTGAGGGATGGATGGTTCAAGCCTGTGATGCGGGTCCTGGCAGTCATGATGGGGCAGCTGTTCAAATCAGTAAAGATGGAGGAAAAACATGGTGCGATCCTTGGGATGGCGCTCCTTTGCCGGATTTCAAAGAAGGAGGAACGGGAAGTACAATCGCAGGTATCCATGCGGGAATTGTACAATTAGGAAACGGAAGTTTGATGGCTATGGGGCGTGGTAATAGCATACGGAATAAAGAAGGAAAGCTCCGAATGCCAATGAGCATATCAGATGATATGGGAAAGAACTGGAAATATGGAGCAAGCGAACTCCCTCCTATTGACGGAGGTCAGCGTCTTGTTTTAATGCGACTGAATGAAGGCCCTTTGCTATTGGTTTCTTTCACAGACCATCCGCAACGTACGCCTTTGGAAGAACGTGGTCTGGAATTTAAGAATAAAAATGGAAATGTGAAGAAAGGATATGGCATGTACGCGGCTCTTTCCTACGATGAGGGAAAAACATGGCCAGTAAGAAAACTACTGACGGACGGTGAATATCGCTTTTTAAACGGTGGAGCATGGACGGGATATTTCGAAATGGATGAAAATCATGCTGAACCACGTGGTTATCTTGCAGGAATACAAACTCCTGATAATGTGGTTCATATCCTTAGTAGCCGATTGCATTACCGCTTCAATTTGGCATGGCTCGAAAAATAAAATAAAAAAAAAGTTTGTATTTGCTGTCCTTTTCCAATTGCTTCAGTTGTATTATAAATGTAATTACAATTAAAAGATAAGATTTTGAAAGAAAATATGGAAAATATGAGTCCGGAATCATTGCTCCGTAAAGCACAAGCATTGGGAGATGATATTAAAGAAATGGAATCCATTAATGTATTGGGTGCCTATTATCAAGCACAAGCCAAAATAAAAACTAATAGAAGAAAGAACATGTATAATCAATTGATGCGTTATGCAGCATTTCTGACTATACCTTTATTTCTCTCTTCTCTGATTTTGGGATATTTATATTTTAGTGGAACAGAAACTGACGAGAAATATGCAGAGGTGGTAACCGCTACCGGTTCTGTCATACGTTATGAACTTCCGGATCGTTCTGTAGTATGGTTGAATGCAGGTAGTACATTGCGTTATCCTACCACTTTCAAGAAAGACAACCGGTTAGTAGAGTTGAAAGGTGAAGCATATTTCGAAGTGCAGGCAGATAAAGAGCGTCCTTTTTATGTAAACACTCCGAATGGTTTGAGCGTATATGTTTATGGTACCCAATTTAATGTAGCTGCTTATGAGGATGATAATTATATAGAAACAGTATTGGAAAAGGGTAAAGTAAATGTGATAACCCCTAATCAGGAAACAATTGTATTGGCTCCTGGAGAACAGTTGCTTTACGATAAACAGAGTCAAAAGTCGAAAAAAAAAAAGTGGATGTTTATGGAAAGATAGCTTGGAAAGATGGAAAACTAATTTTCAGAAATGCTTCATTAGAAGAAATCCTGAAGCGTTTGGAACGACACTTCAATGTAGAAATTCAGTTTAACAATAGGTCTGGAAAAGAATATAAATACCGGGCTACTTTCCGGACTGAAACTCTGTCGCAGATATTGGATTATCTGGCCAGGTCCGCCGATTTAAAATGGAAAATTGAAGAACCGCAACAGCAGGCTGATGATACATTATCAAAGACTAAAATTAGAGTAGATTTATATTAGAGTAGTAACCCTTAAAATAAAAGCCCATGGAATAACACTAGAGAATAAAAGAAAGGAAGAAAGCTGCTACCAACAGCTGTCTTCCTCCGAATTTTCCAGATTCACGGCACAAGGTCTCGTAAACACTAGCCGGAATCAAACCATAGTTCATTTAGTAATAAACTTTAGTTAGCCACAAATGTATGAAAAAAAATCATTCATTTACAGCATTATGTCCTAAATATGCTTTAAATCTAAAACTTCCTTTAGTTATGAGGATTAGTCTAGCACTACTTTTCGCAGTAGTATTACAACTTTCTGCCGAAGATGGCTATGCCCAGCGAACGCGGGTTGCCATTTCAATGAACAATGTATCTGTAGAACAGGTACTGAATAAAATAGAGGAGACGTCCGACTATGTTTTCCTTTATAATGATAAAACAATTCAGAAGAACCGTATTGTTTCTGTGAGAAACAATTCAGGTAAGATCCTGGATATTCTTGATGAGGTGTTTAAAGGAACCAACGTTACTTATACAGTAGTTGATAAGCAGATTATCTTGTCTACCACTAAATTAAATGTAACAGAGCAAGATCCGATTATTCAAGTAAAAGGTACAGTGAAAGATACAAAAGGAGAACCTTTGATCGGAGTGAATGTGAAAGTAAAAGGAACAACTACCGGTGCTATTACAGATTTCGACGGAAACTTTCAGATTCAAGCTAAAAAGGGGGCGGTATTGGAGATCTCTTATATTGGATATGCTTCTCAAGAGGTGAAGGTTACAGATAATAAATCGCTTTCTATCGTGATGACGGAAGATACAAAAGTTTTGAATGAGGTTGTTGTAACGGCTTTGGGTATTAAACGCGAAACCAAGTCTTTGACATACAATGTGCAGCAGATTAGCGGTGACGAAGTGGCAAAGGCGAAAGATATGAATGTGATGAGCAGTCTTGCCGGTAAAGTGGCAGGTGTGAATATCAATGCAAGTTCATCCGGTATTGGAGGTGGTGCCCGTGTGGTAATGCGTGGTACGAAGTCTATATCCGGTAATAACAACGCTCTATATGTAGTAGATGGAGTTCCTTTGGCTAATATATCTGGTGAACAACCCGACGATCAGTATACGGGTGCCGGACAATCCGGTGACGGATTGGCTAACTTCAACGCTGATGATATAGAATCAATTTCAGTACTTAGCGGATCGGCCGCCGCTGCACTATACGGTTCGGCTGCTGCCAATGGTGTGGTACTTATCACAACGAAGAAAGGGGCTGTAGATAAAACCAGATTGACATACAGTAATAATTCAACCTTCTATTCACCATTCCGATTGCCGGAATTCCAGAATACGTATGGTTCGGAAACAGGAGAGTGGTATAGTTGGGCATCTAAATTGTCATCTCCTACCGATTATGAGGTCAAAGATTTTTTCCAGACAGGTTACAATGTAGCGAACACTGTAAGTCTGACTACAGGGACACAAAAAAATCAAACCTATGTATCCGTAGGTGCCGTAAATGCACGGGGTATCATTCAGAATAATGACTTGGACAGATATAATTTCTCTGTTCGTAACACTACCTCTATGCTGAATGATAAACTGACGATGGATTTAAGTTTTATGTATTCTAATGTAAAGGAACAGAATATGTTGTCGCAGGGAGAGTATGCAAATCCATTGGTTCCCGTTTATTTATTTCCGCGCGGTGATGATTTCTCAAAATATCAGTATTATGAACGATATGATGTAGACCGTAACATAAAAACACAGTTCTGGCCATTGAAAGAAAATGGATTATCCATGCAGAATCCTTACTGGATTACGAACCGGAATATGTATACCAACAAGAAAGACCGTTTTCTGGCAAGCGGTTCACTAAAATATACGATAACAGATTGGTTGAATGTTTCCGGACGCGTGAAGCTGGATAAGGAAACAATCAACTCGGAAAAGAAAATGTATGCTTCTACTTTGAATGTGATTGCTGAAAACTCGGATAAAGGAGCATACGTGCAATCGAACAAAAATACCAGTCAGATATATGCCGATGCCATGTTGAATATTAATAAATATTTCTATCACGATACATGGAATCTGACAGCATCTTTAGGTGCCAGTTTATTGGACCTGGATTACAAGGAGCTGAATTTTGGAGGGGGATTGCTGACCATTCCTAATCTGTTTACTTCTAACAATGCGAACGTTTCCGGTAAATTAACCTATAAAAATACGAACTATCACGATCGTACCAATTCTTTATTCGGAACATTCTCATTAGGATATAGGGGCATGGTTTATGTAGACGGCTCGTTGCGTAATGACTGGATATCAGCTTTGGCAGGAACAAACCATTCTTCCATATTATATCCTTCTATCGGTGCTTCAGCGATTCTGACTAATATGTTTACAATGAAATCCAATATCCTTTCTTATGCAAAGGTCCGCCTTTCGTATAGCGAAGTAGGTAATGCACCGGAAAGATTCAGGGCTATCACTACTTATGCGGTGTTGGGAGGGCTGAATACCACTTCTTATTTTCCGATAAAAGACCTTAAACCGGAGAGGACTCATTCATGGGAAGGAGGATTTAATTTAGGTCTGTTTGATAATAAACTGACACTGGACGTGACAGCTTATAAGACATATACGGAGAATCAGCTTTTCAGCCCGGAAATTTCTACAACAACCGGATATTCTAAATTATATGTAAATGCAGGTAAAGTAACAAATAAAGGAATTGAGTTAGCTCTTGGATTTAAACAGAATATAGGGCCTGTAGATTGGAAAACGACTTTACTATGGTCGCTTAACAGAAATCGCATAGACCAATTGCTCCCTGAATATACAAATGAAGAGTTGGGAGTGACAGTACATTTGGATGAAATGGATGTTTATTCATTAGGGGGTGCCAAACAACGGCTAACCGTAGGTGGCTCTATGGGAGATGTGTATGTTAATACAATGAGAACTGACGAGCATGGATATATCTGGATGAATTCAATGACAGGTGTCTTGGAAACTGATAAGAATAATTATGTCTATGCCGGTAATACCAATCCGAAATATACTCTTAGTTGGAGAAATGAATTTAACTGGAAAGGAATCAGCCTCGGATTTATGTTGAATGCCCGTGTAGGTGGTATCGGAGTTTCTGCCACTCAAGCAGTGATGGATTATTATGGAGTGTCTAAGACATCGGCAGAGGCACGGGATAATGGGGGAGTGAAAATAAACGGCCAGATGATTGATGCCCAGACATGGTATCAGACTATCGGAGCTAATGGAACAGGTTATGTAGGCTCTATGTATGTATATAGTATGACTAATGTTCGTTTGGGAGAATTGACTTTGGGCTATGATGTTCCGATCAATAAATGGTGTAAATGGATTTCAGGGTTGAATGTATCCTTTGTAGGGCGGAATTTATGGATGCTGTATTGTAAGGCGCCATTTGATCCGGAATCTACTGCAAGCACCGGTACTTATAATCAGGGTATGGACTATTTCATGCAACCGAGTTTGAGATCGATGGGATTTTCTGCAAAGATTTCTTTCTAATTGGATAACCTTTAAAAAAAATAATGATGAACATACGTAAGTTTTTTAAAGTAAGGAACTACTACTACTTACTCCTTGGAGTAATCATGATAAATGTAGGTTGTACGAAGAATTTTCTGGAGTACAATACCAATCCTAATGAAGCAACCGATGAGATGACGGATTGGGATAATGTGAGAACAGGTTCTCTTCTTTTACAGATGGAGCAGAACGTACTGGTGGTAGCACAACCGGGACTTAATATCGGTTCGGACAGATATCAGACTGTGGAAGTGATGGGTGGAGATGGGTATATCGGCTATTTTGGTTTTCCTGCTCCCAGTATCAATTCTGCCGGTCGTTACAATTGGGATAAAAGAAGTTGGTATGGTGATATGTTCACTACCAATTACCTGACGACTATGAATGCCTGGCGTGAAATAAGAAAAGCGATTAACAATGACGAAGATCCCCGGTTTTCTATGGCGCAGATTCTGAAAGTAGCGGCAATGCATCGTGTGACAGATACCTATGGGCCTATTCCTTATTTGAATTTTGGAGTTTCAAAAGAAGTGCCTTATGATTCGCAAAAGGATGTTTATTACAGATTCTTTGAAGAATTGGATGGAGCTATCAATAACTTGGATAGTTATGCTGCATCCGGAAGTAAAGTTTTGTCATCATGGGATTGTGTGTTCAACGGTGATGTTACATCTTGGATAAAGTTTGCCAATTCACTTCGTTTGCGTCTTGCATTGCATCTTGCCTATGTGGATGAAACAAAGGCAAAAAGTGAAGCCCAACTGGCTATTGGCAATAGTTATGGTTTGATGAATGTGAAGTCTGATTTAGCAGAACTTCAGCATATTACTCCGATTGCGACTTATGAAAGTCCTCTGTATATTCTGAAAGGATGGGATGATATTTGTATGGGAGCGACGCTGGATTCATACATGAATGGTTATCAGGATCCACGACTTTCTGCTTACTTCGAGGCAGGTACGGGTGGAAAATATCGGGGTATAAGAGCCGGAATGTCAAAGGACGTAAGTAAGGATAAATATATAACAGGAATCTTTGCCGAACCACAGGCAACTGCTACTTCCAATGTAGTGTGGATGCGTTCATCCGAATCATATTTCTTGTTGGCGGAATATGCTTTGCGTTGGGGAACGAATGCCGATGCTAAAAAGTATTATGAAGATGGAATAAGAATGTCTTTTGATGAACATGGTGCATCGGGAGTTGACGCGTATCTGACAAGAACTGCAGCGGGTGGATATGTGCCTGCCAATTATGAGGATCCGGTGACATCATCTCATTCCATGGATGCTTTGGGTACTGTTTCTATCGCTTGGGATGAATCGGGAGATTTTAAAACAAATCTGGAACAAATCATTACTCAAAAGTACATTGCTCTTTATCCGGTGGGACAAGAGGCATGGACAGAGTTCCGTCGTACCGGTTACCCGAAAGTATTTCCGGTTGTTGTGAACGAAAGTTCCGGAGGTTCTGTAGACACAAATATACAAATCCGCAGATTACCTTATCCGGAATCGGAATATAATACGAATAGAACAGAGTTGGATAAAGGCATCACACTTTTAGGTGGCGTAGATAACCCGGGTGTCAGATTGTGGTGGGATGTGCCTAATAAATAATTGGTTACTTAAATAATGCAGAATATGAAAAGAAATTATGTATATTTTTTGTTCACCTATCTCTTGACATTTGTTGTGAGTGGTTGTGATACGGATATTGAACCGGAAGTTATACAGGCAGCTAATACTTATAATGAAGAATATTATCAGAACCTGCGTGAATATAAGAAAACAGATCATGCTATTTGTTTCGGCTGGTATGCCGGTTATACTTCAGAAGCATCTCCTTCGCAGGGACTTCATTTCACTGGTCTGCCGGATAGTCTGGACATCGTCAGTCTGTGGTCAGGTATTCCTTCCAACAATCCGGCTTATGTAGAAACTAGTTATTATAACGAGCGTTATTTGCCGACTGCTTATGAGGAAATGAATTATATCCGTACAGTAAAGGGGACTCGCGTTGTGATGTGTACGATTTGCCGTATTGGAAGTACGGAGTTTCCTAAAACCGACGCAGGTATCGAGGCTTATGCTATGCATCTTGTGAGATGTGTGTTGCGTAATGATCTGGATGGTTTGGACTTGGACTACGAACCGGAAGGCGACTGGTTGCAAAATGATAACTTTACAAAGTTTATAAAGGTATTAGGAAATTATTTCGGTCCTCAATCGGATACAGGCAAATTATTAATTGTTGACTTCTATAATCAGCTGCCTCCTAAGGAAACAGAACCTTATGTCGATTATTTTGTACGACAATGTTACACCACCGGTAGTGCTCAAAGTTTGCAATCTAAATTTGACCAGCTTAGTAGCTGGTGTCCTCCTGAAAAATTCGTTGCTACGGAACAAATGGGATGGTACTGGCAGAATGGTGGAGTCGAATTTACGGAAGCTGATGGAAATAAAGTAGATTCATGGGGCAATCCAATCTATTCTGTAATAGGTATGGCACGCTGGAATCCTACACAAGGACGAAAAGGCGGATTCGGCGGATATTATTTTGAATATGAATACAATACCACTCGTCCTGCTAATCAGGCTATAGGTGATAAAGAGAAAACCGCTATTCCTTATTATAGCCTTCGACGTGGTATTCAGGAACAAAATCCTGCCGGAAAGCCTGTACGACAGTCTACTAAACAAGAAACGGAAGATGAAAATGGATGAATTTTAAATTTGTATGCAAGGTATGAAAACATTGAATAATATAAAAAAGATATGGGGAGCAGCTTTGATAGGAATAGCTTCTTTTATGCTGCAGGGATGCCAGGAAGCCGCTCAAAAAGGTGACGGGTTGTTAATGACCGGAACATCTTCGGATAGATTGGTAAAGTTTGCCATTGATGGATTTCCATCTGCGTATGCTGTTTCTGTGACTTCAACTTCTCGCGTTGAATCGGATATTCAGGTGAACCTGGCTGTTGATGCAAGTCTGGTTGATACTTATAATGAGGAAATGGGAACCAATTATTATCCCATTCCGGATAAATCATATACATTTGAAAATCCGGAGGTTACGATTTCAGCAGGACAGGCAATTTCTTCTGCTGCCTCTCTTTCAATTGCGGATGATTCGGAATTTGTTCCGGGACGTGTTTATTTGATACCGGTTACCATAAAAAGTGCGACGGGAGATTTGGATATTATAGAAGCAGGACGTACTATTTTCCTGAAAGTATCTCGAACATTGCGTTTCCATGCTCCGTATGTAGGACAGGCTTCTATGGCTTATCAATTTTTGCTTCCGGATCCTATTCCTTCCTTGCCTACTTATACATGGGAAGTGAAGATATATGCCACTAAATTCCGTTCTTCCGGAGCTTCCGGTACTACCCGTGTTTGTTCATTTGGAGGTAGTGAAGCGTCTGTAGAAGGGGGAGCGATTGATGATGGAGGCTTTAAATGTGACCAGAACCTGCTTCGTTTTGGTGAAGGAACGGATGAGCCGAACCAGTTGCATGTAACAACTAAACAGGGGAAAATGTCATCGAATACTCGCTTTGCTTTAAATACCTGGTATGCTGTTGCCTTGGTAAATGACGGCACTACGTTGACATTGTATATTAATGGAGAGAAAGATAACTCAATGACAGTTGCTCCGTATGAATATGCGCTTTATGGAGTACAGATCGGTATGCCTTCAAAAGGTTATCAATCTTCACAATTGTTTTATGGTCGTTTGAGTGAGATGCGCCTTTGGACTCGTCCTTTGTCTGCTCGTGAAATTAAAGCAAATGTATGTGGGGTAGACCCTTCTACCAATGGACTTGTGTCTTATTGGAGAATGAATGAAGGAGAAGGAACTACTTTCTATGATTTATCTCCGTCAAAGCGTGATATCAGTTATAAGAATGGAATCACGATTGACTGGACTTATGATGATACGAATAAATGTCTTGAATAAGGTAATAATAAATGAATAGACTGTATGATAATGAAAAACAATATAAATAGATTAACTCTCCTTTTGCTTGTTTTATTGGGAGGAGTAGGATTCACATCCTGTTCGGATGATGACAATGATTTTATTGAATTGCCAACAATAGAGATGCCACAGTCGGAAGCAGGACCTGTTTCTATTGATTATAGGGAGATACTGGATGCAGGAAGCTATGTTTATGATTATACTATCAAACTGGATAAACCTGCTGCTACTACTTTATTGTGTGACATTGCCGTGGACGAAAGTATGGTAGAGGCTTATAATGCTGCAAATAACACGTCTTATAAGATGATGCCCGCTTTTGTCTATGAGTTGCAAGCTAAAAATGCGATAGTGAAGGCAGGACAGCAAGAATCCAATTCCTTATCAGTTAAGTTTTCATCATTGTTCGGTTTGGTGGAAGGTGAAGAATATTTGCTTCCTATTGTTGCAACAATAGATGAAACGTGTGTAGGACAATTTGTAACGGACACTCGTTCTGTTTCTTATTTTACGATTAGCATTGACGGAGAATTGGATTATATACCGGGATTGAATATGAGTTCTTATTCAACGGATATGTATCGTACGTTAAGTTTCGCAAATGATGAAGTAGTTACGATTGAAGATAATACACATACGTTTGAAATGCTTGTATATCCATATAGTTGGCACAGTGGAACTAATTATATAGGTACATGGCGTGGTAAAGATACTAACAATAATAATGAAGTTTTTAGTGGTTGTGAACTACGTGTAACAGGTGTAACGGGAGCGTCTAATATTGGTAATCGTCAATGTGACTTGACATTGGCTAATCAAAATATAACGTTACCGGCTAATCAATGGGTAAGGTTGACTATCACTTGTGAGGGAACAAAAACGGGTCAGAATACAGAGATTGCTTATCGTTTATATATTAACGGTGAGGAAGTTGCTTCTGCAAAACCGACTAAACGTTGGGGACCATCTTCTTCTCAAAGATTCAAGGTGGGATATACGTTGACCGGTATTCAGTTTGGTTATACAAGTTCAAGTATGTATTTTGATGGTCTGATTTCTGATATTCGTATGTGGAAGAAATGTCTGACAGCGGAAGAGGTAAAAGCTAACTTGCGTACAATAGCTTCTCCATCTTCGTCGGACTTATATGGCTATTGGAAATTGGATGAAGGAGAAGGGAATACATTGAAGGACAGTTCGGGCAATGGGCGTGATTTAACTTTCCCGGCTTCAGCAAATATCATTTGGGATGCAGAATTCAATGATTTGCCTCAAGATAATTAAAATGTGATTTTATATTGGGAGTTATTGTGTTTTTACGTAACTCCCAATATTAACTTAAAGAAATAATGATGAAACGTTTTATATCAGCTTTGATGGTTTTACTGTGCTCTACTGTTGGCGTATGTGCTCAACAACAGGGAAAAGCTGTATTGCGTTTTGATACTACTACTTGGAATTTTGGTAATATTCAGGAAGCAGGAGGCAAAGTGAGTCATACTTTTCATTTTACTAATATGCATACTTCTCCGGTTGTGATCGAAGAAGTGATTTCAACTTGTGGGTGTGCCATTCCTGTTTATAGTAAACAACCTGTAAAACCTGGGCATACAGGCACTATTACCGTAACTTTTGATCCTAAAGGGCGAACAAACTTTTTCTCTAAGAGTATAAGGGTTGTTTCCAATTCAGGGCAAAGTGTCAATACTCTTTGGGTAAAAGGTACGATAAGTACAATTAATCGTATAGAGGATGAATATCCTTATTCTTTATCATCAGATATTCTGGTCGACCGAATGACTCTATTTTATGGTCAGCTGCAACATAATAGGAGGTCAAAACAACAGGAAATTAGAGTCTATAACCGATCGGATAAAATGGTCAAGTTGTCATACTCGCTGTTACATAAGAGTGGATGTTTGTCGATATCTATGCCATCATCTCTTCAAGGTCGATCTTATGCGACTATAAAAATAACAGCTTTTCCTTTAAAAGGCTTTTACGGTACATTTAAAGATAAGATTATTATTAGTGCCAATTCCGTACACAGTTCTCCTATACAAATCTTTGGAACAGTGATTGATGATATGAGAAAAGTAAGCACGGCAACTGCTCCCCGGATGAAGTGCTCACAATCTTATTTTAATTTGGGGAATATCTCATTAAAAAAGCATATTCAGAGAAAAGTAAAAGTTACTAATGAAGGGGCGAATCCTCTTATTATCCGCAAAATAGAATGTCCGGATTTTGTTTCTACTAATCTCCGGGGTGAAAAGATTTTGAAGCAAAATGAATGTCTGGAAGTTTTGTTTGAATTAAATGTATCATCTTCAAACCAGCCATTGGATGCAAAGGTTAAGTTGATAACAAATGATGTTCATCAGCCTGTACATACAGTTATATTTGAAGGAGAAATGGGTAAGTAGGATTGAATATCTCTATTTGAAAGATTAGAAATACACTATAAATTAATTGAGTCATTTTACTGCATATAACATTATGATAAAACGATTGTATATCTTGGTGATAGTACAGATGGTATGTACTTTGGGATTTACTCAATCCTCTCTCTCATTACCTGCTTACAAAGATTCCAGTCTGTCAATAGATATAAGACTTTCAGATTTGCTTTCCCGTATGACTTTAGAAGAGAAGGTCGGTCAATTACTTTGTCCTCTGGGGTGGGAGATGTACGAAATAAAGGGAAATGAGGTTTATCCTTCCGGGAAGTTCAAGCAACTTGTCAAGGAAAGGAATGCAGGAATGCTTTGGGCGACTTATCGTGCAGACCCATGGACAAAGAAAACATTATCGAGTGGATTAAATCCTGAATTGGCAGCGAAAGCAGGAAATGCATTGCAAAAATATGTGATGGAGAATACCCGTTTGGGAATCCCGATGTTTCTAGCGGAAGAAGCCCCTCATGGGCATATGGCAATTGGTACTACTGTTTTTCCTACGGGTATAGGAATGGCGGCATCATGGTCTCCGGAATTGATAAAAGAAGTAGGGCAGGTCATAGCTAAAGAGATTCGTTCTCAAGGCGGGCATATAAGTTACGGGCCTGTGCTTGATTTAACTCGTGATCCCCGTTGGTCTCGTGTGGAAGAAACATTTGGAGAAGATCCGGTGTTGAGTGGCGTTTTAGGAGCAGCTATGGTCGAAGGTTTAGGAGGAGGTGATTTATCGCAGAAGTACGCTACCATAGCGACGCTGAAACATTTTCTGGCATATGCTGTGCCGGAGGGTGGACAAAATGGTAATTATGCATCAGTAGGTATTCGGGATTTGCATCAGAACTTTCTTCCTCCTTTTCATAAGGCGATAGATGCAGGAGCATTATCAGTCATGACCTCATATAACTCAATAGATGGCATTCCATGTACGTCGAATCATTATTTGCTGACTCAATTGTTGCGTAATGAGTGGAAATTTCGTGGTTTTGTTGTGTCCGATTTATATAGTATTGAGGGCATTCATGAAAGTCACTTTGTAGCTCCGACAAAAGAAAAAGCTGCGATAAGCGCTGTTATGGCGGGCGTTGACGTTGACCTAGGGGGAGATGCCTATACTAATCTTTGTCATGCAGTTCAGAACGGGCAAATGGACAAAGCGGTGATTGATACTGCTGTTTGCCGGGTGTTACGGATGAAATTTGAGATGGGGTTGTTTGAGCATCCTTATGTGGAACCGAAGGTTGCGGAAAAAATAGTACGCAGTAAAGAACATATCAGTTTGGCACGTAAAATGGCACAAGCCTCTATTACATTGCTCAAAAATGAAAATTCAATTCTGCCTTTAAACAAGAAAATAAACAAAGTGGCAGTTATTGGTCCTAATGCCGACAATCGGTACAATATGTTAGGAGACTATACCGCTCCTCAGGAAGACAGTAATGTGAAAACTGTACTTGATGGAATAATAGCTAAACTATCTCCTTCGCGTGTGGAATATGTGAAAGGTTGCGCTATCCGTGATACTGCTGTGAATGAAATAAAACAGGCAGTTGACGTTGCGCGTTGTGCTGAAGTTGTCATAGCAGTGGTGGGCGGTTCCAGTGCCCGTGACTTTAAAACGAGTTATAAAGAAACAGGTGCAGCAGTAGCTGAACAGGGTAGCATTAGTGATATGGAATGTGGTGAAGGATTCGATCGTGCAACTTTGTCATTGCTTGGCAGACAGCAAGAATTATTGGAAGCCTTGAAGCAAACGGGAAAGCCATTGATTGTAGTTTATATCGAAGGTCGTCCGTTAGAGAAAAACTGGGCTTCGGAATATGCAGATGCATTATTAACGGCCTATTATCCGGGACAGGAAGGTGGAAATGCGATAGCCGATGTCTTATTTGGAGATTATAATCCTGCCGGACGTTTGCCAATATCTGTTCCCCGGTCAGTAGGGCAGATTCCGGTATATTATAATAAGAAAGCTCCCCGCAACCATGATTATGTAGAAATGTCAGCATCGCCCATCTATACTTTTGGTTACGGGATGAGTTATACCACTTTTGAATATTCAGATTTACAAATAGTACAGAAAGGCCCTTATTGTTTTGAGGTTTCATTTAATGTGAAAAACACAGGGAAGTATGACGGGGAGGAAGTGGCACAACTTTATATAAGGGATAAATATGCGTCAGTTGTCCAGCCAATGAGGCAGTTGAAACATTTTAAACGTTTTCCTTTAAGAAAGGGAGAGGAAAAGTCTATTATCTTCACTTTGGCAGAAGAAGACTTATGTATTATAAACCAAGATGTGGAACGAACTGTTGAGGCAGGAGTTTTTCAGATAATGATCGGTAGTTCTCCGGATGATATTAGATTAAATGGATTATTTTCAGTTGAATAGGTCTCATCTTATGAAAGCTGCAGTTCACTTTTATAATCTCTGATAAATAAGAGGATATACCGGAAAATGAATTTCGGGAGAAAATAATAAATTTGTTTTTAATATAACTTTTACTTGTTTTTTTTAATAAAAGCTTCTATTTTTGGCTTCCATAAAAACGATAATAGCCGAAAATCTCTGATGACACATATTGGTGAACAAGAAAAGAAGAAAAAATTCGAGCAGTTTTTCATTCTTACTTTTCCGAAGGTAAAGGCTTTTGCATGGAAGATTTTACGTTCGGAAGAAGATGCTGAAGATATTGCTCAGGATATATTTGTCAAACTGTGGGATAATCCGGAAATCTGGGAAAACAAAGAGACATGGGATAGTTATATTTACACGATGACTCGTAATCAGATTTATAACTTTTTGAAGCATCAGTCCGTAGAACTTAGTTATCAGGAGAAATTGTCCCAGGAAGATTCTCCTTCTTTTGAATTTGATATATACGATAAACTTTATGCAAAAGAACTACAACTTCTGATAAAACTTACTTTAGATAATATGCCGGAACAACGCAGAAAAGTTTTTTCTATGAGCCGGCAAAACGGTATGAGTAATCAGGAGATTGCTGATAAACTACAACTTTCTATCCGTACAGTGGAACGCCACATCTATCTTGCACTACAAGAATTAAAAAAAGTCATCTTAATCGCATTTTTTTTCTATTTCAGTTGAGTAGTCCGTTTTAGCTAGTTGTCTATATTATATAAGGCAAATCTAAAATGAAGAATTATATTCAAAAAATTATCAATGTATTCACCGCTTCTGAGCATAGCGAGAATGTAACCAAAGAAGTACATCAATGGTTGTTAGACGAGGAGCATGCTGATGAGAAAGATATAGCGTTGAGTACATTATGGAAAGAAACAGAAGGCAAAGTTGATGCAGGCACATGGACTTCTTTAGAGAATGTATATGATAAAGTCGGAGTATCTGCCGGCACTAAAAAGCGGTATCGGTTGTTTCCCTGGAAATATGCGGCAGCAGTCGCAATGTTTGTTGTAACGGTATCCGGTACATTTTGGTTAACAAAGAATACTTTTAAAGAGGAAACGGCTGCGATGATTGAGCAATATATTCCTGATGGAAAAACATATGAGTTTGAATTACCGGATGGTAGCCGGGTTCATGTGAATTCCGGAACGTTATTGCTCTATCCGGATGCATTTAAAGGAGATACTCGTACTGTTTATCTAATAGGAGAAGCCGATTTTAAAGTTAAGAAGGATCCGGATAAACCATTTATTGTGCGATCTGCCAATATGTCTGTAACTGCCTTGGGAACAGAATTTAATGTAGCTGCTTATCCTGAAGATTCGGAAATTGTTGCAACTTTGATTCAAGGCAAGATAAAAGTGAACTATGAACAATCGGATCATTCTTATATTTTGAGACCGGGGCAACAGGTAGTTTATAATCGAAAGACAGCTCAAAGTAAAATTGAAGAAGCTGATCTGGAAGATGTAACAGCTTGGCAGAGAGGACAGATTGTATTTCGTGGAAGTACAATGGAAGAGATTCTGCTGACTTTGGAAAGGCGTTTTGACATAACTTTCCAATATAATACGAAGTTATTTACAACAGATGAATATAACTTTAGTTTTAGCAAGAATACGGATATTGGAGAAATAATGGAGGTAATGAAAGAAGTGACTGGAAAGTTTACTTACAAAATAGATAAAAATGTTTGCTATATGAAAACTGTGAAATAGAATAAGAAGCTCGATTGTTTAACCTTAAAATATATCATTATGTAAAAAAGTATCCGGAACGAGGATGCCGCCTGGTTCCGGATATGAAATAAGTTTTTTAGTATTAAAATGTAAAATACTAGATTTTTGATGGAATTAATATTATGAGTTTAACACTAAAAACGCTACGAAGATATGAATTTATATCTAAAAACAGCTAAAAGTACAATAATTATTTGCTGTTTGTTTATATTACAAACAACAGCATTTGCCCAAAGTAATATTCGTATTACTATAAAAAATGCAGAAATCACTTTACAAAAGGCATTGTCGGAAGTCGAAAGACAGTCTAAATTATCCGTTGCTTACAATCAATCACAACTTTCAGATAAACGACAATTATCTTTGAATATAGTAAACCAACCGTTAGAGACTGCGCTAAAAACAATTTTGAAAGGAACAGGGTTTTCTTATAAATTGACTGATAAGTATATTATGATTGTTCCTGAAAAAAAGGAAACAACTTCTCAGACTACAAAGACGGTGAAAGGAAAAATTGTTGATGAGAAGGGAGAACCTTTGATTGGTGTCAATGTTGCAGTAGAGGGTACTAATACTGGTACCATTACCGATTTGGATGGAAATTTCTCAATGTCTGCTTTGAGTAATTCTACTTTGAAAGTCTCTTATATCGGATATGCCACTCAATTGATACCTGTTTCCGGAAAGGACTTTTACAGTATAACCATGCGTCCGGATAATGAAGTGCTGGATGAGGTGGTTGTTACCGCTTTGGGTATTAAACGCGAAGTGAAATCATTGACCTATAATGTGCAAGAAATGAAAGCTGCTGATCTTACTACTGTAAAGGATGCTAGTTTCATGAATAGTCTGGCTGGTAAGATTGCCGGGGTGACTATTAACCAAAGTGCGTCTGGTATTGGTGGCTCTACCCGTGTTGTGATGCGCGGTTTGAAATCTATCACAAATGATAACAATGCCTTGTATGTAATTGACGGTATTCCTATGGCTTCTATGCGTTCTAATCAGGAAAAAAGCTTTTATGAGAATGCAGATGGAGGAGATAGTGATGGGATTTCCAGTATAAACCCGGATGATATTGAATCGATGTCTGTATTGACAGGTGCAGCGGCTGCTGCGCTTTACGGTTCGCAGGGTGCCAATGGTGTTGTGTTGATTACAACAAAAAAAGGAGAAGAGGGGAAGTTGAGAATTAATTATTCTAACGATACTCAGTTCATGAGTCCATTGGTAATGCCGGAGTTTCAGACGACTTATGGATCGCTAGAAGGTGAGTTTGCTAGCTGGGGAGCTAAAAAGGATGCGACATGGGAACCTAAAGATTTCTTTCAAACAGGTTTCACAGAAACTAACTCGTTAGGTTTGTCAGCAGGCAATGACCGCAATCAGACTTATTTCTCTGTAGCATCGACTAATGCGCGTGGTATTATACCTAATAATACTTATAACCGGTATAATTTTACATTGCGTAATACGACTGAATTAATTAAGGATAAGTTGACATTGGATATGAGTGCCTCTTATGTGATTACCAATGATAATAATATGATGTCGCAGGGGCAATATCATAACCCACTTGTTGCATTATACCTCATGCCCAGGGGAGATGATTTGAATAAATATAAGGTATATGAACGTTATAATAGTGAGAAATATTATGATGTGCAATACTGGCCTTATGGTAATCAGGGATTTGCAATAGAAAATCCGTATTGGATTGTGAATCGTGAGAATATGAGTAATCATAAATCTCGCTACATGTTCTCGGCTAATTTGAATTATAAAGTTTTTGATTGGATGAATGTGGTTGGCCGTATGCGCGTAGACAATAGCAATGATATATATGAACGTAAAATTGCGGCCTCTTCCGACCAATTGTTTGCATCTGAATATGGTAATTATATGAACATGAAGTCTGGATATAAGAATACCTATGGAGATGTCATGGCACAGATTAATAAACGTTGGGAGAATTGGGGAATTACAGCAAACTTGGGAGCCAGTTTTAATCATCAAACCTATGAAATGACGAACTATGAGGGACATCTGGCTACTGTTCCAAACTTTTTCTCTTTTAACAATATAAGTAAAAATGGTGCAAATACCAAGGCTGAACAAGCAGGATATATAGATAATAATCAAGCTGTTTTTGCGACTTTCCAGTTGGGGTATAAGAGTTGGGCATATCTGGATTTAACTGCCCGCAATGACTGGTTTTCTACTTTAGCAAATACGGATAATGAGAAAAGTGGTTTCTTTTATCCATCGGTAGGTGTATCTGCAGTTGTCAGTGAGATGTTTGATTTGTCAAAAGCATATATTTCCTTTTTAAAGTTTAGAGCTTCTTACAGTGAAGTGGGTAATCCGCCGATGCGGCAGATTACAATGCCCACCTATACCGTGAAAGATGGTATCGTCAACACTTCCTCCAGATTATTGAATCCGGATCTGAAGCCTGAACGCACAAAATCTGTTGAAATCGGTATGAACTTGAGAATGTTTCAGAATTTGTTGAATATTGATTTCACCTATTATAATAGTAATACTTACAATCAGTTCATTAATTATACAATGCCGCCGAGTACGGGTTATAGCAACTATATGTTGAATGGCGGTAAGGTAAATAACTGGGGTATTGAAGCGCGTTTGGGTATTGACGCTAATCTTGGCCCTGTAAAATGGAACTCGAATCTGACTTTTACTATGAATCGTAATAAGGTTGTTTATCTGTTACCCGGTGGTGCTACCAATCCAATTACAGGAGAACCCATTTCCATTACAGAGATAGAACCTTTCAATCCGCAAGGAAGCTATAAAATGATAGTGAAAGAGGGAGGTACTCTGAGTGATATTTATGTAACTGGGTTGAAGATTGACTATTTAGGCAACATTAAAGTTGACGCAAATACGGGTGCTATTGAGGCTGACCCGAATACCTGGATAAAAGCCGGTAGTGCGGCACCACGATTCAATTGGGGATGGAATAACAGTTTCAGCTGGAAAGGCATTAATCTTAGTTTCCTGATTGATGCTCGTATCGGTGGAGTAGGCGTGTCTGCTACACAAGCTAAAATGGATTACTATGGAACTTCTAAAACATCGGCTATAGTACGGGATAATGGTGGAGTGAATCTTAATAGTGGCCGCGTGACAGCAAAAGATTACTATAATGTACTTGGTAATGGGGCGACCGGAGTCTTGGCGAATTATGTCTATAGTATGACAAATGTACGGCTTAGAGAAGCAACTTTAGGGTATACATTTCCAACAAAATGGTTTGGCAATCAGATACAAAATCTAACAGTGTCGCTTATTGGTAAGAATCTGTTCATGTTTCATAATAAGGCACCTTTTGATCCGGAATTATCGGCCTCTACGGGTACATATTATCAAGGGTTTGACTATTTTATGCAACCAAGTGTACGTAGCATCGGGTTTAGTGTGAAATTCCAATATTAACTAACCAGAAAGGAATAATACAATGAAAAGATTAGGAAAAATAAGACATATGGTATGCACGTTAGGAGCGGCTATGTTGATTGCTTCATCGTGTACGGATAATTATAAAGAGTGGAATACCGATCCTACAGAGGTCCCGGAATATATGCTGGTCGGATTGATGAAAATAGGGAATTTCTTTCCGGCTATGCAGATGGATGTTATACCGACCAGTGATGTGGACGCTAATCAATTTCAACGCGCTCAAAACTTATGCGGCGATATGCATTCAGGATACATGACACCCATCGGTACGTGGGGATCGAATTCTGCTTGCCATTATAACTTGCGGTATGATAAATGGAATGACGTTGCTTTCGAGGTCGCATTTACTAATGTGATGTCGGCATGGAAACAAATTCGTGATAATGGCAAGGATGAGTTTCCGGAAGCTTATGCGGTGGCACAAATATTAAAGGTGGCTGCTATGCATCGGATAACGGATATATATGGTCCTTTGCCTTATCTGCAGTTTGGACACGGGGGGCTTGGAAACTCCTTATGATTCACAGGAAGATATCTATAAATCTTTTTTCGAAGATCTTGATGAGGCTATAGCGGAATTGCAGGATTATGTCGCTGTTCATCCGGGAAGTAAGCCTTTGAGTAAATATGATCTGGTATATGGAGGTGATTTCACGAGGTGGTTGAAATTCGCGAATTCATTAAAACTGCGTTTGGCTATGCGTACCTGTTATGTGGAGGGATTTGAGGTGAATGGAAAAACTTCACGAAAGTTAGCTGAGGAAGCAGTTAAGAATGGAGTGATTACGGAAAATGCGGAAAATGCCCTGTTGCAGTCGGGAAACGGGATCTCTGTATTTCATCCTTTGAAGATTTGCTGGGATAATTATGAGGATGTACGAATGGGAGCTGATATTGAGTCTATAATGAAGGGTTACAATGATCCTCGTCTTTCCAAATATTTCCAAGAATCGGAATATGGTGAAGTTGGTGATAAGCTTCATGGGGCACGATTAGGGGTGAATATTACTAATAAGACGAATTACGTTAAGTTGTCGGCTCCGAATATATTTGCAGAGACACCCGTTCAGTGGATGTGTGCTGCGGAGGTTTATTTCTTGCGTGCGGAAGGAAGGCTTCATGGTTGGAATATGGGCGGTGAAATGGAAGGACTATATAATACAGGTATTACGAAGTCTTTTGAGCAGTGGGGAGTGTCCTTGGGTGATTATCTGACAAGAGGTGATGAATATAAACCTGTGCCGTTCACTGCGCCCTCGGGAACAACAGGTAGTGCGGTGGCAGCTTCAACAATTACTATTGCATGGAATGCTGTTGATCGTGATGAAAAGAAACTCGAGCGTATTATCACGCAGAAATGGATCGCTATGTTTCCGGAAGGTCAGGAGGCTTGGAGCGAATATCGTCGGACCGGGTATCCGAAACTGTTTAACTTGTATGGAACAAATGCCAGTTCAGGGCAAGTGGACGCTTCCGGTCCTCGTCGTATTCCGCTTCCGTCTACAGAATATGATACGAATACAACAGAGGTAAATAAGGCCGTAACTGATTTTCTTGGTGGCAAGGACTATGGAAATGTAAAGTTGTGGTGGGATAAAAAATAATTATGTATCTAATTTTATTACTATGAATAAGATAATGAATAGAGTCTTTGGACTTTTCGTATTGGCTATGGTTATGGTGGCATGTGATACGGAGATAGAAAATATATCGCTCCAAGTGCCTGTTGTGAAAGATGCCCAATATTATGAGAATCTGCGAGCCTATAAAAAGTCAGATCATCAGTTGGCTTTTGGATGGTTTGGCGGCTGGAAGGCAGCCGGAACATCTCCTGTAAAATATCTGCGTAACTTGCCTGACAGTGTAGACGTGGTTTCTATTTGGGGAACATGGCATAGCTTGACTCAAGCGCAGATGGAGGATTTGAAATATGTGCAAGAGGTATATGGAACCAAGGTGACATTTACTATATTTTCTCATAATATGTCCAACTTCCCCGGTAATTTTGAGAATGTGGCGGAGAATATTCCTGCTGTGGCGAAGGCGGTAGCCGACAGTGTGTTCAAATATGGGTATGATGGAGTCGATTTCGACCATGAATGTAGCAGTGGTGACTTATTCAATAAGTCGGTGAATATGACTACTTTATTGAGAGAAATGCGTGCTAATTTGGGAGAGGATAAGCTCATCTGTGTGGACGGATATATAGAGAAAATCACGGAAGAAGGATGGAAATATGCAAATTATGCAATTGCCCAGGCATATGGTACAACTGCTCCTTCTTCTTTGCAATCTCGATTTAATACGGTGAGTAAACATATTAGCCCAGAACGTTTTATAGTTACAGAAAATTTTGAGAGCCTCTGGTCAACGGGAGGAGCCGGATATAAAGATCCGGAACTAGGCACGATTCCCTCTTTGCTTGGAATGGCACGCTGGCAACCGGAAGAAATAACGGAAAAACAGCATAAGGGAGGGATTGGAAGTTACCATATGGAATATGAGTATAACCATACGGATGTTGAATATAAATATCTTCGTGAGGCTATCCAGATAATGAATCCTGCGAAGAAATAATATCTAAAAAGCAGAAAAGATATGAAGACAAAATATTTATTATTGATTATGTTATGGGGGGCCGTTTTGTTTGCTTGTACAAATGCGGAACCATTGAAAGATGCTTTATACTTTACCGGCACTGAAAATTCTCCTACTGTTAAATATACAGTGGATGGTCCGGCTGACATTGGTGTGACAGTTTCGGCTTCTTGCCAGGCAATGGGGGATCAACTGATTAAAGTCAAAGTGGATCCGGATAAGCTGGAAGGTTACAATGCGGAGTATGGGAAGAAATATAAGATTGTTCCTGTTGAAGATTATATGTTGTCCAATGACGAAATTGTGCTGAAAGCAGGTGAGAATATTTCAGAACAATTGATCTTTTCTTTATTGAGAACTACTAATTTTGAAGAGGGGGTTATCTATTGTGTGCCTATAACTATTACGAATGTGACTGGTGATATGCCTGTTATGGAATCTTCCCGAACGATTTATCTTGTATTGAATCAAGTGATGGTAGTTAAGGCTGCCACTCTTTACCGGACTAACATGAAGCTTGCTTTTGAGGATGATCCTGCGTTGGCGAGTGTGCCGCAAGTCACGATGGAGGCGAGAGTTAAGGTGAACAACTTCGCTGCCATAAATCCGTATATTAGTACTGTAATGGGAGTGGAGGAAGAATTTCTATTGCGCTTTGGTGATGTTACTATTAAGCCGAATCAGATTCAATTGGCCGGAGGTGGCTATCCTGTCACGGGCAAGACGGAGTTCGAAGTGAATAAATGGTATCATCTTGCAGTTGTGTTCGACGGTTCTAGCATTAAGCTTTATGTGAATGGTGAATTGGACGGACAGGTAGATGCTCCGCGTGGTCCTATTACCTTGTGTGGAAAGACAGATAAACGCAGGTTCTGTATTGGCTCTTCGCTGGATTCCCGCTATTTGGACGGAGTCATAAGTGAAGTTCGTGTATGGAAAAAGGCTTTGACACAGAGCGAGATTCAGAATAATATGTGCTATATATCTCCGGACAATTATCAGGATATGATTGCTTACTGGAGATTAAATGAAGGTGAAGGCGATGTTGTCAGAGACTGGACCGGAAATGGCTGGGATATAAATAAGACTCTTAACTGGGTGGAGGGTGTACGCTGTCCCGAATAATTGGCAGATCAATCGATTTATAATGAAGTAAATATGAAGAAAAAATTATTATATTTAATGTTTGCTGCGGCTGTTATATGTGCGGCTTGCGGTGATGACGATGAAATTAGTCAGGTAGAGGTGGTGGAAAACCCTGTTACCGGGATTTCTGTCGAAAATGAGTATATAACCGAAGAGGGGGATATTGTTTTTGATGAAGTAGGAATTACCACTGCTCTGCGTGTTAGCGTTATTCCGGATAATGCTGGTAATCTGGAGGAATACTCATTTCGGTTTGGCTCAAGTAACGAGGACGTTTTCACAGTAAACCGTGAAGGAGTAATTACGGGTATTGCCTCTGGTGAAGCAGAACTGACGGTCACTCTGGTAGATAATGCAAATATAGCACGATTTCAATCCAAATACAGAGTAGCCGTAGATTATCAGGTAAGAGTGGAAGAAATTATTGTAGCGGATGGAATGGGAGTTCTGGACTTGGTAGTCGGTGATACTTACGATTTGAATGCTACCCTTGTTGTATTGCCGGATAATGCGGAGGATAAATCTGTATCTTATAATTTGAAGGAAGGCGATGAGGTCATTTCATTGGAGAATGGTATCATTGAGGTTTTGGCCTCCGGTACGGCTGTTATTGAAATAATAGCGAATGACGGCAGTGGAGTTTCAACAGAACTCAGAATAGAGGCAAAAGATACGCCCGATACAGATCTGTTTTTCGAATCTATAATGGCAAGATATCAAATTCAAACCGATTATTTACTGTTGATTTTATTTGATAGAAATACTACAAATAATACTCTTAGAATAGCGCTAAATACGACGGTTTTACTTCCCGGTGAGTATTCCAAGGCAGACATCCGAGCGGTAGGATTTACGGGGGGTTGATAAAGACAAGCAAGTAGATCTTTCGAATCCGGGATCATTTACTATTCAATACGATGAAGCGACCCAAAAGTATACAATTAAGGGAGTACTTAATATAGCGGAGAGTGCTTCATCTCCGGCACTTACTATGGGCTTTGAGTTTGTAGGGGAGATGATAAAATTGTAACAAAAAACAATATGAGTTAAAACATTTGAAATATGATTCCCCCTTGTTACGGATATTGTAACAAGGGGGTAATTTAGTATAAAAAAGTAGTTTTTATTTATTCGATTTCGTTTCTGATTGCGAAATATACTTTTAAATTGGACTAAAATACATTATGGACAAAAAAATTTCATTGTCTGTGCTGGGCGTGCTGGCTGCCTGTATGAACGGGAAAATATGTGCTCAGACAGATATAAAAATAGCAGGGGACGAACGTCCGAATATTCTCTTCATCCTAAGTGATGACCATACAGCGCAAGCATGGGGAATTTATGGAGGAATATTGGCTGATTATGCGCATAATCCCAATATTCGTCGTTTAGCTTCCGAGGGAGTGGTGCTGGATAATTGTTTCTGTACAAATTCTATTTCATCGCCAAGCCGCGCTTCTATTCTGACAGGAGCTTATAGCCATAAAAACGGTGTCTATACATTAGCCGATTCGTTGGACACTTCGTTGCCTACCATTGCTACTATCTTGAAGCAGGCAGGCTATCAAACAGGCTTGGTCGGTAAATGGCATTTAAAATCCCAGCCGCAAGGATTTGATTATTATTCAATTTTTTACGATCAAGGAGTATATCGCGATCCGTTGTTTATCAATAGTTCCGATCCGTGGCCGGGCAATCGTAATTTCGGTGAGTGTGTGCAGGGATTCTCTACCGATATTGTGACGGAGAAAGCGATAGAATGGATGAAAGCCAGGGAGAAGAAGCAGCCGTTTCTGATGTGTTGCCATTTTAAAGCTACCCATGAACCGTATGATTATCCAACTAGAATGGAGCATCTGTACGACGGAATCGTATTTCCCGAGCCCGAGAATCTGATGGATTGGGGACCGGAAACTAATGGAAGAGGATTCATCGGACAAAAATTGGAAGAAATAGGAAGAAGATGGGAACTGGCTTCTGCCGATCCTGACAAATGGTGGTGCCGTTATCCCGGATTACCTTTTTCTACTCAAGGTATGCAACGTGCGGCAGCCCGTAAAACTATCTATCAGAAATATATCAGAGATTATCTGCGTTGCGGAGCTACGGTGGATGATAATATAGGTAAACTTTTGCAGGCTTTGGATGATATGGGGATAGCGGATAATACGATTGTGGTATATGTTTCCGATCAAGGTTACTTTTTGGGAGAGCATGGATTTTTCGATAAACGTATGTTTTATGAGGAAGCAGCCCGCATGCCGTTTGTGATTCGTTATCCGAAGAGGCTCCCGTCCGGAAAGCGAGTGAAAGATTTGATTTTAAATATCGATTTTGCTCCGACGTTGGCACAATTTGCCGGAGTGAACCCGTCAGGAGGAATGCAGGGACGCAGCTTCGTGGATAATCTTTGCGGGCGGACACTGGATGATTGGCGTAGGAGTTTTTATTATCGTTATTGGACGCACCACACTATTCGTCCTGCTCATATGGGGATTCGTAACGAACGTTATAAGCTTGTTTTCTATTATGGTGATCCATTAGATATGACGGACGGGCAGGAGAGAGCGACTAAACCGGTATGGGACTTTTATGATTTACAAAAAGATCCGAAAGAAGATCATAATGTGTACAATGAGAAAGAATATGCCCCTATCATTAAACAAATGAAAAAGGAAATGATAAAACTACGTATGGAGGTCGAAGATACAGATGGCAAATACCCACAAATGCAGAAACTCTTTGACGAATGTTTTTAATTCTGGAGAGAAGAAATGCAAAAAAGAGAGAATATACCTTTTTATGGGAATATCCTCTCTTTTTGACTTAAAACCTAAACCTTTTATTTAAATTTTACTTGTTATTATAGGCAACCAACATCCAAACCAACTTCTCCTGTTCTTTCAGATAATCGCTCATCATCGAAACGGTAACTTCATCTCCGGCTTGAGAAGCGATGGACAAGATCTTACGTTCTTCACCAATCAGATAGCTGATAGACTGAAGGATACTATTCAATGCTTCATCTCCGTTACTCACTTTATCTACTTCATTGATGCCTGCCACTTTCAGATAATCACTGAACTTATTGGCCGGAGTGCCACCTAACATTAAGATACGTTCTGCGATTTCGTCCACCTTTTCAGCCGTGTCATCATACATCTTTTCGAATTGACTGTGGAGAACAAAGAAATTATGTCCCTTGATATTCCAGTGGAACCCGCGGAGATTGGTGTAATATACTTGGAAGTCTGCTAATAGTTGTTGCAAAGATGCTACTACGTTGTTTGCTCCCGATTCGTTCAATTTGATAAATTCTAAAGTTTTCATATTCTTTTTATTTTTAATGATTTATACTCGTTTTCTTTTTTTCTGTACTGCAAAGATAAGGCGGAAAATGCTTGTTGTCAAACTGAAAATTTCTATCTTTGCATAGATGAAATCTATAACTTAATATGATTTGATAGATGACGATACAACAATTAGAATATATACTGGCTGTAGACCAGTTCAGGCATTTTGCACGGGCAGCCGAATATTGCCGTGTGACGCAACCCACTTTGAGTGCCATGATTCAGAAACTGGAAGATGAACTGGGAGTAAAACTGTTCGATAGAACGGTACAGCCCGTTTGTCCGACAGCCATCGGGCGGAAAGTGATAGATCAGGCTCGTGTGATTCTGTCACAGGCAGCCCAAGTAAAAGAAATAATCAGTGAAGATAAACAGTCATTGTCCGGTGTATTCCGCTTGGGAGTATTGCCAACTATTGCTCCTTATTTGCTTCCCCGCTTTTTCCCTCAACTAATGGAAAAATACCCGGAACTGGATATTCGTGTCACAGAAATGAAAACACAGGATATTCAGCAAGCTTTGCACGCCGGAGATTTGGACGCAGGGATTATTGCCAGTAAATTAGAAGACACATTCCTGACAGAAGAAACTCTTTTCTATGAGCAATTCTACGCATATGTATCAAGGAAAGAGCCCTCTTTCAAGCATGAAGTGATCCGTACTTCCGATATAACAGGTGAACATCTTTGGCTCCTGGACGAAGGACATTGCTTCCGTGACCAACTTGTCCGTTTTTGTCAGATGGAGGCGGTGAAGGTCAGCCAGATAGCTTATCGTCTGGGAAGTATGGAAACTTTTATGCGAATGGTAGAAAGCGGAAAAGGCATCACTTTTATTCCCGAACTGGCAGTGGCGCAATTGACAGAAGAACAGCGACAGTTAGTGCGTCCATTTGCTATCCCCCGGCCTACGCGACAAGTGGTGCTGGTGACAAATAGAGATTTTATCCGTCACAGCCTGCTGTGCGTCCTGAAAGAAGAAATAAAGGCAGCGGTCCCTAAAGAAATGCTTACTTTGCAGGCCATACAATGTTTGTTATAGTGAATTAGAGAATTCCTGCTTATCTTTTCTAATGTGGCAGGAATGATTTCTAACCATATAATCAGGAGCATTCTTGACTGGGCGTATGAATGGAAAAGATGCAGGTGTGTATATGATTTTATAGGTAAAGGGCGGCAGTTTCACAACTACCGCCCCCTCTTGCGTAATTAATATATTATATTAAAAAAGAGTGTGTTTCGCATGTTCATATTAGATTAGTAATCTAAGGAAATTTTACTTCATAAGTTTTCACCCCACTATATAAGGTGTTAACACGAATTCTCAATCCCTTTTTTCCTTCCATCCGCTCTTTTATTTTATCCAGTTTGAAAGACACATATCCTTCACCCAAACGTTGAGGATAATCTCCTTCACTGTTATGACGGAATTCCAGATTAATATATTCGTCCTCTGCATTGTCTTCGTCAGCAGTGGAAACTGTCTCTTCTTTGTCGTTAATCACCAGATTCAGGAAATGTTTTTTATCTTCACTATGTGTTCCGTAATATTGGAATTCAATCGTCAGATATTTATTATCCTTATTGATCCACATATAAGTCGTGTTGATCTTATCATCTCCGATTTTCTCTTCGTCGTTGTCATCTTCACCCATTGTGACGATGTCTTTGGTTAAGATTGGATTGATATCTTTCACCTGAATATTAAGGTCGTATCCATTTACAGGCTCTTCCAGCTCATTGAATATCACAAAAGCTCGTTGTCCCTCCACCCAATCTTTATTGCTCCATCCTTGTGAATTACTGGGATACATCTTTTTTCCATTATCCAAAGTGAAATAAAATTCCTTGCTATCCTGGCTAATCATATTAATGGTGCTGATAACCAGAAGGTCGGACGAACTGTCATCGTCATCCAAGCATGACTGGAGAATCGGCATGGTAGTCATAATAGCAAAGATAAAGGCAATGAATTTAAATTTCTTCATATACTTACTAGGTTTTAGATTTTATAATATTTATGTTTTCTGTAGTAAAAATGCAAGGGGATAGAAAATATTGCATTCGGATCTGTTAAAGAAACAAAAGTGATAAAAGAGTTGTTCTCTCTGTGCAGTATTTCTATCTTTGCTGCATTTATAAGGTAAACACGTGTATAAGAGAATGGAAGAAATAGAGTTGTCGGAACAATGTAGGCTGGGTAATAACCGGGCCCGCAAGGAACTGTATGAACAGTATGCGGGGCGTATGCTTGGCATCTGTCTACGTTATACCGGTGACCGGGATACAGCCCAGGATCTGCTTCACGACGGTTTTTTAAAGATATTCGATTCGTTCGATAAGTTCACCTGGAGGGGTGAGGGTTCCTTGCGGGCCTGGATGGAGCGGGTGATGGTCAACACTGCTTTGCAGTATCTTCGGAAGAATGATGTAATCAATCAGTCGGCACCTTTGGAAGAGTTGCCCGAAGAGTATGAAGAGCCGGATGCTTCCGATGTGGAAGCGATTCCACAAAAAGTACTGATGCAGTTTATTGAAGAATTACCCGCCGGGTATCGTACCGTGTTCAACCTTTATACATTTGAAGACAAATCGCATAAAGAAATCGCACAGGTATTAGGTATCAATGAAAAATCTTCGGCTTCGCAACTGTTTCGTGCGAAGAGTGTATTAGCAAAAAGAGTAAAAGAATGGATAACGCATAATGGATAGATAGAGATGGAAGAGAAAGAATTGTGGATGAATAAGTTGAAGGAGAAGCTTGCGGATTATTCCGAGCCGACACCTGCTTCCGGTTGGGAACAACTGGAGAAAGAACTTATGCCTCCTGTGGAGAAGAAAATATATCCTTATCGAAAATGGATGATGGCTGCTGCAGCTGTTATAATATTAGCTGTCGTTTCGTCAGTAAGTCTGTATTTTCTAGGGACACCTGCTGCGGATGAAATACGTCATATACAAACTCCTGCATTGGCTTCCACGCCCGATGCATTGCCGGGTGTGCAACAACCGGATATGCAGGGAACTGCTGTGGAACCTGTCTTACGGCCGGTAGCTCGCGTAGACCGTTTGGCGAAAGTCAACAGGAATCATACGGAGCAGAAAACAGGTGTAGATCTATTAGGGATCGGTAATGAAAATAAACTTTCAACAGGAAATGGAGAGGACTCTTTGAGTGAGGAGGATAAGAATGTAAAAGGGAAAGGAGAGACTGAAAATGTAGAAGATGAACCGAAGCAGGTAGAAAATACAAATGCCAGTCAGGGACAGTCACAAGATGCAGAGCGATTGAATAACAGACCGCGCCGCCCCTCCGGTAAAGACAAACTTCATATTCCGACAGAAAAAAGATCTTCTCAAAAGGGAACATGGTCAATGGGACTTTCGGTAGGAAATTCAGGAGGTGCTTCGACAGAAGTAGGTGCCGGATCTCATGCCTATATGTCCCGTGTGAGTATGTTTTCTGTTTCCAACGGTTTGATGGAGACAATTCCTAATGACCAGACGTTGGTTTTTGAAGATGGAGTACCTTACCTGCGTCAGGCAAAACAGGTGGTTGATATTAAACATCATCAACCTATTTCTTTCGGATTGTCCGTTCGTAAAGGTTTAGCTAAGGGATTCTCTCTTGAGACAGGACTGACTTATACGCTGCTTTCTTCGGATGCAAAACTGGCAGGTGAAGAACAACAGATAGAGCAGAAACTACATTATATCGGTATTCCGTTGCGTGCCAACTGGAACTTCCTGGATAAGAAACTTGTCACTCTTTATGTCTCCGGCGGAGGTATGGTTGAGAAATGTGTTTATGGAAAGCTTGGCTCTGAAAAAGAAACAGTGAAGCCTTTGCAGTTCTCGGTATCCGGTGGTGTAGGTGCACAGATCAATGCAACGAAGCGTTTGGGTATCTACGTGGAACCGGGTGTTGCTTATTATTTCAATGATGGCTCCGACATACAAACTATACGTAAAGAGAATCCGTTTAACTTCAACATACAAGCAGGTGTTCGTCTGACTTATTAGTACGAATAATAATTATTCAAAATAATCATATTGATTAATAAAGAAATTCTCGATTTGTTGAATAAAGTCGGGATTTTCTTTTAATGCTATATTGTTGATGAGCATATATGCACTCTTCTCTATATTTTCTTTGTGATAGAAAACTCTGTCGCTAAAGTAGGTTGCTACAATTCTTGAATAGACTCTGTATCTTTTGGTACACTTCGTATCTTCATTAAAACCGTTGGCTCCAATAAAACCAAATGAAGCTTTGGGATTTTTTTCGTAGATAGAGAGCATTATATTAATACAGGTATTAATGATCCTTCTCGGTTCGAAGGTATTGGTCATTATCCTATACTTATTATGAGATAATCTATGATTTTTCTGATAGAACTTTACTGCATAGATATTGCATTCGTATTGCTCTACCCTGACAATATAAACTAAATTCGACTTAGCGGATTTGAATCTGTATAATAATATAGATAGAAGTCCATCCTCATTCCCTTCATCTTTTTGGATGGAGAAGAATGGATATGCGCTTTCTAACATTTAGAGGAGGTAAGGATATACTGGAATTCTTCTTTTATTTAGTTCTTCTTTGGATACATCAGACAATACAAATTTTTTCCCATCATCAATTTTTGAGGGATTGATTTTATTCTTCTGCTTTTGAGAAGAAATATTCTTTTGTTTTGTTTTGATATTGCCCATTCTATTAAATTTTAAAACTACATTTTGTCCTTGATAACGTAATCCTATTGCAAAGATAGGAAAATATCCTTGTATGCTGATAGAACATCGGATAATCCGGGAATTTAATTAACTATTTTTGAACTTTAGGAAAAAGAAATATATGCAGAAACCTTCCCGAAAAGTCGGATAATTGAGACAATATTAATAATATTGTCACCTGTTTATGACCTATGGCTACATTGCTGATGCCTGCCATTTGGATGCTGGCTCTTTCAAGTGTTTTTATGTATATCAGCCGCTACGCTATCAATGGTTGGGGCGTTTTTTATTTGGAAGCCCAAAAGGGTTACTCCACATTGGATGCCAGTTTTATCATTTCTATTTGTCCGGTCTGTGGTATTATCGGTACTATGTTTTCAGGTGTTATTTTTGATAAGTTATTTGGTGGACGTCGCAATGTTCCTGCGTTAATTTTCGGGTTGATGAATGTGTTTGCTCTCTGTTTGTTTCTTTTGGTCCCGGGGGGCATTTTTGGATAGACGTGTTGGCAATGGTACTTTTCGGTTTAGGAATCGGAGTTTTGATCTGTTTTCTGGGTGGTTTGATGGCAGTGGATATTGCTCCCCGTAATGCTTCGGGTGCCGCTTTGGGAGTAGTCGGCATCGCTAGTTATATCGGAGCCGGATTGCAGGATGTGATGAGTGGCATTTTAATAGAAGGTAATAAGACTGTTCAAAATGGAGTAGATGTTTATGACTTCACCTATATCAATTGGTTTTGGATAGGAGCAGCCTTGCTGTCTTTGAGTAATTATTCTGCAATCATTTACGAGTCTTTGCTTTTTATGCTTTATGAAGAAAGAAAAGGCTTAAAGGATTTTGGCCGGGATGCTTTTAAGCGATGTATCTCTTTGCAATATCAAAAGGATGATGAACTGGACAACGGAAGTAAGCTATTGCGGCGATTGAAGATGTTGTTGCAAAATGCTGTAGCTGATTGGAAAGATAAGACTGATTTTTGTCTGGAAAATGAAATGGAACAGTACTCGCGCTTTGGCTTACAGAAAGAGAACGCCTATTTGTATGTTCGGGGGCACTGCCTGTATAATTATTTGGTTTCTATAGGGAAAAAATTGTGCGAAGGAACAGGAGTGGATTTTGAACAAAATATATTAAAGGAGTCTCTTGCTTATGAAGAATATCAAGAGATCTCAAAGATACAGAATGATATTTGCAAATTAAATGAATTATAATACTGTGTGGTAAATGATTAGTTTACCACCACAGTAGTGAAATACTCTTTAAATACCTCCGCAGCTTGTTCAAGTTGTTCGGGGGTATTTTCTTTTACGTCTTTCAGTTTGTATTCTTGTTCCATAGCTTCGTACTTGTGTACGCCCAATGTATGGTAAGGCAACACTTCCACCCGTTGAATCATTTTGTATTTTCCCAGAGCCTCTCCTAAACGGCGGATGTCTTCCTCGAAATCGCTGTAGCCGGGCACTAATACATAACGCAGCCAGAAAGGTTTCTCGTTTTCTTCCAGCCATGCTGCCGTGCGGATGGTTTGCTCGTTGCTTCTTCCGGTCAGTGCCTGATGGCGTGCAGGATTGAATTCTTTAATATCTAGCAATACAAGATCGGTCAGACGTAAAAGCTCTTCTACATCTTCGTTCCAAATGCCGCCGTTGCTGTCTATGCACACATGAATTCCTTTCTCTTTCAGCTCACGAACCAGTGGGACGAGTGCCTTTGCCTGAAACGTCGGTTCTCCTCCGGAGAAAGTAACTCCTCCACGCTTTCCGAAGAAAGGACGCTGGCTCATTGCCATGCGGACAATCTCTTCCGGTGGGGTAGGCGTGCCTCCTTTTCCGGCTATCGTGTCGGGATTGGCGCAATACAGGCAACGGAAGTTGCAACCTTGAAGAAAAACGACGAGCCGTAAGCCCGGCCCGTCGAATGTTCCCATACTTTCGTATGAATGTACGTTTATCGTCATATAGAGTAAATAGATTGTTACATACGTTCGTGGAAGCTACGGCTGATAACCTCCAATTGATGTTCGCGGCTCAACTTCACGAAGTTTACGGCATAACCGGAAACACGGATGGTAAGCTGCGGGTATTTTTCCGGATGTTCCATGGCATCATACAGCATATCACGGTTCAGAACGTTTACATTCAGGTGGTGAGCACCTTTGGTGAAGTAACCGTCCATCATGGTAACCAGATTCTCGATGCGGTCTTCCGCAGTAGCTCCCAGTGATTTAGGAACGATAGAGAAAGTGTTACTGATACCGTCCTGTGAATCGCGGTAACGTAATTTCGCTACGGAACTCAAGGAAGCGATGGCACCGTTCTTGTCGCGTCCGTGCATCGGGTTGGCTCCCGGAGCAAAAGCGACACCTTTGGCACGTCCGTCGGGAGTAGCACCTGTCTTCTTGCCATACATCACGTTGGAAGTGATAGTCAGCAATGAAAGAGTCGGACGGGCATTCTTGTAAACCGGAAGTTTCTTCAGTTCTTCGCTGAAGAAATATACCAGGTCAACACCCAGATGGTCTACCTTGTCGTTGTCATTACCGAAGCAAGGGAATTCGCCTTCGATGTCGAAGCCTTCAGTGAGACCGATGTCGTTGCGACGTGCGGTTACTTTGGCATATTTGATGGCCGACAGTGAATCGAGTGCGATAGAAAGTCCGGCTACACCGTAAGCAAGATTAATGCGTGGGTTGGTATCTACAAGTGCCATTTGGGCTTTCTCGTAGTAATACTTATCATGCATATAATGGATGATGTTCATCGCTTCGTTGTAAACACGGGCGATTTCGGTCAATACTTTCTTGTAGTTGTCCATTACTTCCTCAAATTTCAGCGTATCACTGGTCAATACGGGAATGTTTTTCACCATAACTGTACCGGTGTTTTCACAACGTCCGCCGTTGATGGCGAGCAACAGGGCTTTCGCAAGATTGCAGCGTGCGCCGAAGAACTGGATTTGTTTACCGATTTCCTGGTAAGATACGCAGCAGGCAATTCCATAGTCGTCCGACTGGCGTACTTCGCGCATCAAGTCGTCGTTTTCGTATTGGATGGATGAAGTGTCGATGGAAACTTTAGCACAGAATTCCTTGAATCCTTCCGGCAGTTCCGGGCTCCATAGTACGGTCAGGTTCGGTTCCGGTGAAGGGCCGAGGTTGTACAGTGTTTGCAGGAAGCGGAATGAAGTCTTTGTCACCTTGGTACGTCCGTCGTTGAGGCGTCCGCCCAAAGATTCGGTTACCCATGTCGGGTCACCCGCAAAGATATCGTTGTAGGATTGCATACGCAGGTGGCGCACCATACGCAGTTTGATGACAAACTGGTCGATCAGCTCCTGTGCGAAAGATTCGGTGATGGTTCCTTTGCTCAATTCATATTCCATATAAATGTCGAGGAACGAAGAGACGTTACCCAGTGACATGGCAGCGCCGTCTTGTTCTTTTACGGCAGCAAGGTATGCCATGTAAACCCATTGTACGGCTTCTTGTGCCGTGTAAGCGGGACGGCTCAAATCGAGTCCGTAGTATTCGCCCATTACCTTCATGTCTTTCAACGCCTTGATTTGTTCTGCCACTTCTTCGCGCAGGCGGATACGGGCGTCGGTCATCGGACCGGTGAGGTTGCGTAAGTCTTCTTTTTTGGCTTCAATCAGTCGGTCGATACCATAGAGGGCCATGCGGCGGTAGTCGCCGATGATACGTCCGCGGGCGTAGTTGTCAGGAAGTCCGGTGAGGAATCCCAAAGAACGGAACGAGCGGATTTCTTCGGTATATACGTCGAATACTCCGTCGTTGTGTGTCTTGCGGTAGTGGGTGAAGATATCTTTTACGCGGTCGTCCACCTCTACACCGTTTTCGTGGCAGGCTTTGCTCACTACATTGATACCTCCGAAAGGTTTGATGGCACGTTTCAGAAGCTCGTCTGTCTGTAAGCCGACAATCAGTTCGTTTTCTTTGTCGATGTATCCGGCTTTATGAGAAGTGATGGTTGAGACGGTGACATTATCCAGTGAGCGTACCCCATTATTGGCTCTTTCTTCTGCCAGTGCTTCGAGGCAGCGGTTCCACACGGCTTTTGTGCGTTCAGTAGGTCCTTCGAGGAAAGAAGCATCTCCATAATACGGAGTGATGTTATGACTTACGAAATCTCTGACGTTGATTTCAGTGCTCCAAAGACCGTCTTTAAAGATCTTGTTTAATTCCATAAATGATAAAATTAGAGGTTGTAGTTATCCTTTTCTTTAGAGCGCACAAAGTTACAATGATTTTTCATATAATCGGCATAAATATGCTCTATTTTATGCTTTTCAACATAAAATACCTAGATATTGCTATTCTTTGGAAATGACCTTTCCCCGACTGTACGAAACGATTGTTTCCGGTCTACATAAAAGTGATATGTTTCATCAGTATGGAGGTGATTTGTCCTTTCAGTTGATTGGCATTGATGGGCTTGGGCATATAAGCGTCAAATCCGTTTTCCATCACTCTCTGCTCGTCCGAAGCATAGGCAAAGGCGGTGACGGCTATGATGGGAACCCGTTTGGAGTATTTCCGTATCTCTTTGGTTGCCTCGTATCCATCCATCACGGGCATGTTGATATCCATCAGGATGAGCTGCGGGTTATGTTCTCTAAATAGGCTTACTGCTTCCTCTCCATTCCAGGCATGTAGTAAATTGTAGTCCTTTTTAAGAATGGATTCTATCAGACGGTAATTACTTCCATGGTCTTCCGCCACCAGGATCGTGATTTTTTGCTTCTTTATCTTTACCGGTTCTGTTGTTACTTCCTGCTGCGGAGCTTCGAGCGCGGGACGGTAGGGGAGGGTGAACCAAAAAGTGGAACCCTCTCCGGGGGTTGAGCATACACTGATTTCACCTCCCATTTGCTGAACAAGAGTTTGGCAAATCGAAAGTCCCAGTCCTGTTCCTTGTGCGAAAGTGTTCAGTTTGACAAAGCGTCCGAATACACTTTCTTGCTTGTCTTCCGAAATGCCGCAGCCGGTATCAGTCACATAGAAATAGAGCTGTTTGTTATCACGTATTTGGTAGCCTATACGAATGTTACCTGTTTCTGTAAATTTGATGGCGTTTGTTACCAGATTAATGATAATCTGTGAAATGCGGTTGCGTTCGGCATGAATATAACATTCCGGTAACGGAGTTTCGAGAGTGAGTGTGACTTGTTTGTCGGGGGACAGTTTCAGGCGTAATGAACTTTCCAGCTCGGTCATTACACCATTCAGTTCAAAGTCTGTGTAGGCAAACTCCATGGTACCGGCTTCAATCTTTGAGAGATCAAGGATGTCACTGATAAGTTGTAAAAGCAGGGTATTGTTATTTTCGATGATGCTGACATATTCCCGTTTCTCTTCTTCTTCCTCGGTGGAAGCCAGTATTCCGGAGAAACCGACAATTGCATTGAGCGGTGTGCGGATCTCGTGGCTCATGTTGGCAAGGAAAGCAGATTTGAGTCGATTGGACTCTTCAGCGCGGTTTTTAGCGGAAATCAAATCGTTTTCCATGCTCTTCCGGTCGGTAATGGTCAGCGAGGAACCTACTAAAGTGAGTGGTTGTCCGTTTTCGTCATAACTTTCTACAGCTACCTGTGCCTCTATCCAGTCAGTATGGTTCACACCGTCCACTTCTTTGATGATACGGTATTCCACCTTTGCTTTTCTAGTATGTTTGGTGATTAGGCTTGCATAGGCTTCTTTTACCTTGGGAAGGTCTTCTTTATGTATTTTTGTAAAATACTGTTCGTCGGATATATAAAGCTGTTCATCACTTATTTCTGTATTCTCATTGCCGGTGACGGCGGTTCTGTTTACATCATACTGTATGGTATGTGTCTTTAAATCCCATTTCCATGGGATGATATTGGCAATATCGAGTGCCATGGATAACTTGTGGTTGATAGAACGCATTTGCATCTGGGCATGGTGCAACTCTGTGCTGTCCATACAGAATATATGCATGAATCGTCCGTCGTCACTGGCATTTACTACTATGTCATAAAAAGTGTCGATCTCTTTATAATAGTAGGAAAAAGTGATGGAACGTTTTTCTGCCAGGGAGATATTCATGAAATGTAGAA
Source organism: Bacteroides sp. BFG-606 (assembly GCF_024788145.1). Classification (NCBI taxonomy): domain Bacteria; kingdom Pseudomonadati; phylum Bacteroidota; class Bacteroidia; order Bacteroidales; family Bacteroidaceae; genus Bacteroides; species Bacteroides sp. BFG-606. Next base: position 3,664,346 of record NZ_JANUIL010000001.1, read on the forward strand.
ACTGCGGCAGTGATTCCGGAAATATTTCGCTTCCCCGCTTACCGATAACTTTCTGTTTTTCGAAAAATCTCTTCTCGAAATGTTGGTTTACGTCTATATATATTGTGTCTACAATCCGTCCGTCCTCATCTTTTATAAGTTCTTCCGCCATGTAAAGAATTGGCATACTATTGATAATGTTATAATACTTGCCAGTACTTTCTAATGCTTTGTGCTGGACACGCTTCATTCTTTCGAGTGTGCGTACTCGGTAATATTGGAAGCCTAACAGCAGCAGAATGAACAGGCAGCTTGTTCCGATGATCGCATATTCGTATTTCTCCCACAAAGTGGGAGGTGCGTCATAGAAAATTGTATTTTTGGGACAATTTTTTGGATTGAGTTTGCGGTGGAGTAATGACTGATAATTGAATACGGGAGTAGCATTTCCGGCATTATAGATAGGGATATAACGGGGTTGTTTTCCGTGGATAATCTCTTTGATGGTGGTTAACATCCGGTTAATATACTCTTTTTCATCATAGATATAGCCACCGATAATTCCTCCTTCTTCCTGAATACCTACTCTTCTGAATGAAAAAAGAGGTACGGATGAGGTGGCGATAATACGATGGGAGTTACTGGTCATTACAAGATTTTCTTCATAGTCTTTTTTTCGTAACCAGGAAGAAAACAAAAATCCGGTAGTGAGAGGATTCTGTTTGCGGAGAATGGTGAAAAGACTGTCGGTAGAGGTGTTTTCTGCAGAAATAAACTGATATTCCAAGTCCGGATGCTTCTTCCTGATCGTTGCGGAAAGGTCATAATCGTTCTGCTGGCATGTATATGTACCATCACCGATATAAATGACTTTATTCATTTGCGGAATGAGCTGCTTCATGAGTTGCAGATTCTCTTCGATATACAGATTGGCGTACAACATGGTCAAGTTCATCGTCTTTTGTAGGTCGCTGATAGGTATACGCTGTTGCGGAGCCAGTGCATGAGCCTGAATGATAAGGCTGTCCGGACCTGTATAATCCCGCTCGCCACATAGCAACATAGGAATGTCCGGCCATATCTTATTGAGGTTGTCGCAGAAAACGAAACTGGCATTCCCCACAAATACCACCATTTTGGGAGGAGATGAAGGTAACATCTCGCAGATACTTGCTTCGAATTTATCCACCTCTTTGGCGTTTTGCAATGCGAACATATTCAGATATATAGTATATGCTCCTATGGTGCTGTCTTGTGAAGCCATGGTGACAATCGGAGTGATGAAGCTGTTGCTCCAGGGATTGGAGTCTGCATAAGCGCTGATGACCAGAATCTGGTCGAGGTCTTTTTTAGGGGTACTACCTACTGATAGAAGAGTGTGTGTGAGTAGGCATAAAAAAATAATACTAGTCTTAAATATACTTCTCATACTGCTTTTTCGCTTATTGTTTATTTTGTTGTGAAAACGAGGCGAAGATATGCATAAAATGTAAATATGCAAAGGAAAATGAGAATTAATTAGTAACGGACTATAGAGTTGTTTTGCCAGCTTTATTTTCTGCCCTGATTTTATTTTTCGTAAATTTTGTCCTAAAAATATTTGCGTATCAAAAAAAGAGTTGTACCTTTGCACCGCTTTTAACGAAAAGCACTTCTGATAAAGAGGTTTTGGAGAGGTGGCAGAGTGGTCGATTGCGGCGGTCTTGAAAACCGTTGTACTGCGAGGTACCCGGGGTTCGAATCCCTGTCTCTCCGCTCAAAAAAACTTAAGGCAATAAAAAAGTCCTACATGACATATTATCATGGCAGGACTTTTTTTATTTCTCTCCCTATTCGAATATATTACCTTGAATTTAAATAAGTAGATGTATAAATCTTTTCAATAAAAGTCTGAATATAAAAAATATTGCATTATTCTTCTCAAATATTTGCGAGTTACGGAAACTTCCTGTACTTTTGCGCCCCGAACAAGGAGAGGTGCTCGAGTGGTTGAAGAGGCACGCCTGGAAAGCGTGTATACCCCTAAAGGGTATCACGAGTTCGAATCTCGTTCTCTCCGCTTTTTTTTAGTGTTATTTGAAATTTGTAAAAGCGACTGTTTTGAATAATCAAAGCAGCCGCTTTAATTTTTATATAGAAACGTTTGAGCGTTTATTCCAATTCTTCAATAATCTTCTTTACATCTACCGGTTGCAGGCGTCCGTACACCTTTTCGCCGATCATCACTACCGGAGCCAGTCCACAGGCGCCTACACAGCGCAGACAGTCTAATGAGAATTTTCCGTCCGGAGTCGTATCTCCTACTTCGATACCCAATACACGTTTGAACTCTTCCAGCAATTTTTCAGAGCCACGCACATAGCAGGCTGTACCCATGCAGACAGAGATGGGATGTTTCCCTTTGGGAGTCATGGTAAAGAAAGTATAGAAAGTGACCACACCATACACTTTTGATACGGGGATTCCGAGTTTGGAAGCGATAATCCGTTGCGTTTCCTCGGGTAGATACCCTTGCAGATGCTGTGCCTCGTGTAAAATATTGATAAGTTCGCCCGGGTTGTTTCCATGCTTGTCGCAGATCGTTTTGATTTGCTCTGCCATGTCACAGGCTAGTTTGATATCTGACATAATACTCTTCATTTAAAAGTTAATCAATCGCTTTGTTGAAATAATGCGTATGCAGGAGAGTTTCCGATTTCTCACCCAGCGGTTTGCCGAGATAATCCTCGTATAATGTCTTGATATACGGATTCTCGTGCGATTTGCGCAAAGGTTTGTTGGCGTCTTCGCGGTAAAGTGCGTTAGCGCGTGCATAGAGTATTTCCGAGTTGCCGTGATGCAAAGGCTGCCCGCCGCCACCGATACAGCCTCCGGGGCAAGCCATAATCTCGATTACATGATATTCGTTGTGCCCGTTCCGTATATCTTCCAGTAGATGACGAGCGTTGCCTAGTCCGTGTGCGATGCCTACTTTTAATTCAAATCCGTTTAGGTTAATAGTAGCACGACGAACACCGCTTAGTCCGCGTACTTGTTCGAAATTTACATTTTTCAGAGGTTCTCCGGTATAGATTTCATAGACAGAACGGAGAGCGGCTTCCATTACGCCACCTGTTGTTCCGAAAATGACACCGGCGCCTGTCGATTCACCCATCGGGTTGTCGAATGGGCTATCCAGTACGAGAGGGAAGCCGATATTGGCACGTTTAATCAGTCGTGCCAGCTCACGGGTGGAAATGGAATAGTCGACATCGGGGATACCGTTCACTTTGAACTCATCACGGGCACATTCGTACTTTTTAGCCAGACAAGGCATGATAGATACGACTACCAGCTTTTCTCTGGGTATGCCCATTTTCTCCGCCCAATAGGATTTGGCGATGGAACCGAACATCTGTTGTGGGGAGCGGGCGGTAGACGGAATGTCCAGCATATCTGGGAAATGATGTTCGAAGAAGTTGACCCATGCCGGACAACAGGAGGTCAGGATAGGTAACCGCACGGATTTATCTCCGTTGAGATAACGTGTCAATCGGTTCAGAATTTCAGAACCTTCTTCCATAATGGTAAGATCCGCTGCAAAATCCGTGTCAAATACATAGTCGAATCCCAGTTCGCGAAGCGCATATACCATTTTCCCGGTTACCAGAGTGCCGGGAGGAAATCCGAATTCTTCACCTAGGGCAGCCCGTACGGCAGGTGCGGTCTGCACAATCACTACTTTGTCCGGATTAGCCAGATCGTCGAGCAGACGGTTGGTGTAGTCACGTTCCGTTAATGCGCCTACGGGACAGACAGCCACACACTGACCGCAGTAAGTACATTCACTTTCCGTCATCATTCGGTCGAAAGCGGGAGCGATGGTGGTGTTGAAGCCGCGACGGATGGCTCCCAATGCTCCGACAGTCTGTACATCATTGCAAACACTTTCACAACGGCGGCAGAAGATGCATTTATCCATATTACGGACGATAGAAGCAGTAATTTCCCGCTTACGGGGGGACAGCTCACCACCATTGAAAGGCATTTCGCGAATATTGAAACGCAGTGCCAACGTTTGAAGTTCGCAGTTGCCGCATTTAGGGCAAGTGAGACAGTCATTGGGATGATCCGAAAGGATCAGTTCGGCTACCACTTTACGGGCGTTCATTACGCGCAGGGTACTGGTTTTTACCACCATGCCCTCCGTGCAACGGGTAGCGCAGGCAGGAGCCAGGTTGCGTCGTCCCATCACTTCAACCACACAAATACGGCAGGAAGCCGGATTATTTTTTATGCAAGTTCCTTTCAGGTCGATATGACACAGCGTAGGTATATTGATACCGATTTTGATGGCGGCTTCAAGAATCGTGCTTCCCTCGGGCACAGTGATGAAATGACCGTCTATCTGGAGAGTAATTTGTTTTTCTTCCATAGTAAATAGATTTTAGCAGACAAGAATAGCATTGAATTTGCAGCGTGCCATGCACATGCCGCACTTGATACATTTATCAGGATTGATTACATGCGGTTTTCGCACTAAGCCGCCGATTGCATCAGCCGGACAGTTTTTGGCGCATAAATGACAACCGATGCAATGCTCCGGATTAATCGTATAAGTCAGCAGTGATTTACATTGCATGGCGCGACAGGTTTTATCCCGCACATGCTCCACGTATTCATCATAGAAATTGTCCAACGTTGATAAAACAGGGTTCGGAGAAGTCTGCCCTAATCCGCAGAGAGCGGTGTCCTTGATAACTTGTCCCAAAGTAGCGAGGGTATCCAGGTCTTTTTCCGTACCTCTTCCTTCCGTTATCTTGTTCAGCAGTTCCAGCAGACGTTTGTTGCCGATACGGCAAGGCGTACATTTTCCGCAAGATTCTTCAACGGTGAAATCGAGGTAGAAACGGGCAACCGATACCATACAATCGTCTTCATCCATGACAATCATACCTCCCGAACCCATCATAGAGCCGGCAGCCAGAAGATTATCGAAGTCGATAGGAGTATCCAGATGTTTCTCTGTCAGACAACCGCCCGAAGGTCCGCCTGTCTGCACTGCCTTGAACCTCTTTCCGCCTTTGATACCGCCACCGATTTCATAGATTACTTCCCGGAGGGTAGTTCCCATCGGCACCTCAATCAGGCCGACATTGTTTATTTTTCCTGCAAGGGCGAATACTTTCGTTCCTTTGGAACGTTCCGTTCCGATGGCTGCAAACCAGTCGGCGCCTTTCGTCAAAATAATGGGGATGTTGGCAAGCGTCTCTACATTGTTTACGTTGGTAGGCTTCCCCAAATAACCGGATTCGGCGGGGAAAGGCGGTTTGAGGGTTGGTTCGCCTCGTTTTCCTTCCATAGAGTGAATCAGGGCGGTTTCTTCTCCGCAGACGAATGCACCTGCCCCATATCGTATTTCTATATCGAAACAAAAATCAGTCCCCAAGATATGATCTCCCAGCAACCCATATTGGCGTGCCTGATCGATAGCGATTTTCAGACGGTTGATAGCCAACGGATATTCGGCACGGATATACACCAATCCTTTGGAAGAACCGATAGAATAACCGCAGACACACATCGCTTCTACAATCGAATGAGGGTCTCCCTCCATGATGGAACGGTCCATAAACGCACCCGGATCTCCCTCGTCGGCATTACAGACTACATATTTGACATCTGATTTCTGTTTGTGGGCAAACTCCCATTTCAATCCGGTAGGAAAACCGCCACCGCCGCGTCCGCGCAAACCGGACTGTTTGATGATATCAATCACATCCATCGGTCGTTTGTTGAGCAGGCAATCGGCTAATGCGAAGTACCCCTCTCGGGCGATATATTCTTCGATGTTTTCGGGATCAATAAAACCACAGTTACGCAGGGCGATACGGAGTTGTTTCCGATAGAAATCCATGTGTTTGGAGTCACTGACAGTCTGTTCCGTTTTAGGATCTATGTATAGCAGCCTTGCTATTTTCCGGCCGCCGATGATATGTTCGGTGATGATGTCTTCCGCATCTTCGGGAGTGACCTGTGTGTAGAATGTATTGTCGGGAATGATTTTCACAATGGGACCTTTTTCGCAGAAGCCGAAGCAGCCCACTGTGATGACTTCTACCTTGTCGGCAATGCCGTTCTTTTCGATGGCTGTCCGGAGATGTTCCGTAATGCCTTGACTGGAAGAGGCTTTGCACCCTGTACCGCCGCAGATAAGAATCTGAAGATGCTGTGTGCCGGACGCCAGTCCGCAGCACTTTTCGGTCACTTTTTCATTACTCTCTTCACGTAATGAAAGTTTGTGTTCTGCTCTCTTCCTGATTGTAGCCAAATCATGGATAGATAAGATTTTCATAAGTATCAGAATTGTTAGTAGGTTTTTTGCAAATATAATTCTTTGTTTGGAATAACAGCATGCTCTTGTGCAAATAAAACCGATCTTTGACGGAGGATTTAGGTAAATAAATCTCTATCTTCGTATTTAATTAGGTATCAAACCTAATAAAAGATAATTGAAGTATGAGACGAATTTTACTGGGACTGTGTTTTTTATCCTTTCTGAACAGTGCATCCGGACAAGCGATTCCCTTGCCGGAAACGATGCCGCAGGCGCATCCGCGGGTACTGACCACTCCGGCGGGAAAGCAGGAAACATGGAAGTTGATTAGAAAAGAAGAATGGGCGAAAGATGTCTTCAATAAATTGAAGGAACGGACGGAAGTATATACAAACCTGACGGATGCTCAACCATCTTGGTTGTTGTCCCGTTTGGCGATGTACTGGAAATCTCATGCCACGGAAGTATATGTGAAAGGTGAAACGTTCGACCATGCAGGCGGTGAAAAGGCTCCTTATCCTACTGTGCGCTATACAGGAACCCGTGGAACGGCTGCTAGTCACGGCCGCCCCAAATTGGCGGATGTCGTTCCTTATGATGATGCGGACGGGAATGTGACTTTTTGCAATAATGCACTTCCCGACCGTCCTATGGAGAGTGTACACCCATCCAAAACCGGGAGGAATATCGAAAGTCTGAACTGCGAAATTCTGGGAATTGCCCGTGATGCCGCTTTCCTTTATTGGATGACGGATGAAGAGAAGTTCGCCAAACTTGCCGCAGGAGTCTTTGATACATATATGACGGGGATTTATTATAGAAATGTCCCCATCGACTTGAACCACGGGCATCAGCAAACATTGGTAGGGCTGACTTCTTTCGAGGTAATCCATGAAGATGCACTCCATATCGTTGTCCCTTTATATGATTTTCTATATAATTACCTAAAGGCTAATTACCCGGATAAAATGGAAATCTATGCCGGAGCTTTCAAGAAATGGGCGGATAATATCATTGCGAACGGTGTACCTCATAACAATTGGAATTTGTTACAGGCACGGTTTATTATGAATGTCGGATTGGTATTGGAAGACAATAAGGAATATGCCGACGGAAAAGGACGCGAATATTATATCGACTATGTGATGAACCGTTCCAGCATCCGCCAATGGAGTCTGACGCGACTGGCGGATTACGGTTTCGACACCAATACAGGAATTTGGGCTGAATGTCCGGGATATAGCAGTGTGGTGATCAATGATTATGCCAATTTTGTGAATCAGTTTGATACGAATCTGCAATATGATTTGGTGAAAGCAATGCCTGTATTGTCGAAAGCGGTAGCAACCACTCCCCAATATCTGTTTCCCAACCGCATGATTTGTGGCTTTGGAGATACGCATCCGGGATATTTGAGTACGAACTTCTTTATCCGTATGATACAGAATGCACAGGCGAACGGGAAGAAAGGACAGGAAAACTATTTCACGGCTTTACTGAAATGCCTGAACCCGGATTTGGGAAATGATAAAACAGAAAAGAAGAATGTGCGTGTATCTGTCAATTCTTTCTTTGAAGATAAACCGCTGACGCTAAATCCCAAAGTGCAGCCGGGAAAGATAGAAGATTATGTTTCTCCTTTATTTTATGCTCCCAATGTGTCGTGGCTGGTACAGCGCAACGGTATGCATCCGCGCAACAGTTTGATGATTTCGTTGAATGGCAGTGAAGGTAATCACATGCACGCTAACGGCATTTCGATGGAACTTTACGGAAAAGGATATGTACTGGGTCCGGATGCAGGTATCGGGCTTTTCCTGTACAGCGGACTGGATTATGCAGAATATTATTCTCAATTTCCTAGTCATAATACAGTTTGTGTGGATGGAATATCGAGCTATCCGGTGATGAAAAGTAACCATTCTTTTGAGTTGCTTTCCTGTTTTCCGGCATCAGCGGAACCGGGCAAAGCATTTACGTCCGTCACTTACAGTAACCTTTATTTCCGTGAACCGGAAAGCAGGGCGGATCAGACCCGTATGATGAGTATTGTCACTACCGGGGCGGAGACAGGATATTATGTCGATGTATTCCGCAGCCGGAAAGAGAAAGGAGGCGATAAGATGCACGATTACTTCTATCATAACCTTGGGCAGACTTTGACATTGACGGCAGCAGATGGCAGCGACCTGAATCTCCAGCCTACGGAAGAACTCTCCTTTGCAGGTGCACATCTTTACGCTTATTCCTATTTATATGATAAGAAAGTGGCTGCAACCGATAAGGATGTCAAGGCAACTTTCACCATTGATATGAAAGATAAGGATGGCGATGATATATACATGAATCTTTGGATGAAAGGCGCACCGGATCGTGAAGTCTTTACGGCCTTGGCGCCAATGACCGAAGGGTTGAGCCGCACACCGAATATGCCCTATAATATAAAGGAGCAGCCGACGCTGACATTTGTTGCCCGCCAGCATGGAGAAGCATGGAATCGTCCTTTTGTTTCGATATACGAACCGAGCACGAAAAAAGAACCGTCCGCTATTCAGTCCGTCTCTTACTTTGATGCGGAAGGAGCAGGTTTAGAAGACTTTGCCGGAATCTGTGTGAAAAGCAAAAACGGACGTATAGATCATATCTTCTCTCTATCCGATGCTGCACAAACCGCTACTTATCAGGGAATGAAAGTGAAAGCGGATTATGCCGTTATCAGCAATGAATATGCAGGAAACCGGACGTTGTTTTTAGGGAATGGAACCCAATTGGTTACGCCCGGGATAATGATCCAGACCGACAATGCCGCCAATGTATTGCTCGAAAAGAAAGGGGGAAAATGGTATATTATTTCTTCTGCCCCCTGTACGGTTGTTATCGGCGATAAGAAGATAAAATCCGATGCTGCGCCGGAGCCTATATTGTTGCGTATCTGATGTTTCATTTGTAATAAAGAAAAATTGTATATCTTGTCCGTAGTATGATATATTATGGCCTAAGATGGAAATAGTTGCAATAAAAAACAAAAAAAGCGCGTTTAAACGTTTTTAATACTATATTTTTTCTAATTTTGTGGCTTTCTGTCCAAGTAGTATATAAAATGGACAGTAAGCCCTTTTTTTGTGGGTAAATATTAGTGGGAAATATTTAGTGGGAAATAAATGATGGTATATGTGATGAGAAATGGTCGCAGGGTAATTGCTGCATTATCATTTCTGTTATTATGTTGTGGTGTACATGTGCACGCACAGCGGGTGGCTGTAAAGACAAATGCATTAGGTTGGCTGACCGCCAGTCCGAATGTAGAAGCAGAATTTGTATTGGGTAGCCATGTTTCCTTAAACATGGGGATTGCTGCGAACCCAATCAGTACAGACAACTTTAAAACGACTTTCACGCATTTTCAGCCTGAAGTTCGTTACTGGCTAAATCGTCCGATGGTGAGTCATTTTCTTGGAATCACCGCTTTCGTGAATAATTTTAATATGATGGTGAAAGATGTGCATCACAAAGGCGATGCATACGCCGCAGGTTTGACCTATGGATATGCATGGGTGCTGGGCGATCATTGGAATATCGAAGCAACTGCCGGAGTGGGTGTGTTGCGCTACCGTCAGTTTAAGTATGATAAGGGTACTCCGAAACCGGGTGCGGTCAACGATAGTAAGACCACCATTGCACCTGTCAAACTGGGGGTATCTTTTGTTTATATTATTCGATAACGAACATTAGCTAGTCAGAAAAGAGAATGAAAATCAATTTGAAACGTGATAGATTAGCAGGTATACTTCTCGTGGCGATGATGTTAGTCGGCATGAATGTATCTGCCCAACGGATCCGTGTGCAGGGGCATGTCACAAACCCGCAGGGAAAAAGTGTTCCGAATGTAAATGTGCTGAATCCGGTCAATGATGAACGTATAGAAATGTCCGACGAGGATGGCCGTTACAGTGTATTGGTTGAGAAAAACGGCTCGTTGAAGTTTACATGTGTCGGTTATGAGGACAAAACGGTGAAGGTGGCAGGAAAGCAGATTCTGAATGTGGTATTGAAAGATGCCGTCATCGAACTGGACGAGGTAACGATTACTTCCAAAGTGAAGGATAAAGTGATTCCGGAACCTACGGACATCGAAATCAAAGGTAATTATTTCCATCTGAAAACCCGTGTCCCGGTGCCTAAGGAGATGTTTAACTCACATCGCCGCTTGGTATTGCAGCCTTCCATTTATGATGTGACACTGAAAAAGCGTCTGTTGATGCGTCCTGTTGTATTCGACGGAGATACTTATAATACAACGCAAAATCGAATGTACGATTATGATATGGATAAAGACCCTTTGCACGATTACATCCGTGTGAAAACGACTTCTTCACGCAAAGGGGATATTATTGCTTATCATGATTCTATCTATATAGAATATCTGCAACATGACTATCGTGCGGATGTGCATCTGGCGATGGAAAATTACCGGAATATCATTTATCGCGACTCTTTCTCCATTGCACGCGGAACAGTCAACCCGCTTCGTTTCTTGGAGTATAAATTCTCCGCTTTCAGCCTGACGGACGAGAAATATCTTCCGAAACCCGTGATGCAGTTGCGGGATACGAAAGGGGAGGTTAACCTGACCTTCCTGGTAGGTAAAGCCGATTTGGATGATAAGAATCCACAGAATCAGGTGGAACTGAACCGGTTGAATCAGGAATTACGTGGTATTGATACGAATCCGGATGCCTCTTTGAAGAGTTTCCATATCACGGGAGTGGCTTCACCGGACGGTTCCTACGAGACGAATCTCCGTCTGGCAAAGTTACGTACGGATAAAGCACTGGAACGTATTCTAGCCCAACTGGATCCGGAAACACGCAAGCTGATGGAAGTGAAATCGGATGCGTCGGTAGCTTCATGGAAGGAAGTGGCTGAATTGCTGAAGAAGGATTCCAAACCGGAATTGGCGAAAGAAGTAGAGGACTTAATCAAACAATATGCAGCTACTCCTTACCGGTTGAATGGGGTCTTGAAATCGAAACCTTTCTATAAGGAACTTGCGGCTACTTATCTGCCTAAATTGAGAAAGGTGCAATATACGTATGGTTATTCAATCTTCCGTTCTTTGACGGACGACGAGATTAGAGAACTTTACAGAAAGAATCCGAAGGAACTGACCCGTTTCGAATATTACCGTATGATTACGACGGCAAAAACTCCCGACGAAAGAGAAAAGTATTGCAGGGAAGCTCTTGAACTTTATGATAATTTTACGTATGCAGCCAATGAACTGGCAGTGGCAAAAATACAGAAAGATACTCCGGATTCACGTATTCTCGAACCGTTTGTCAGTAAATCGGCACCGGCAGAGTTATTGTCCAATCAGGCTATTGCCTTATTACATGAAGGGAAATATACAAAAGCGGATTCTGTACTGACGTTGGTTCCCGAAGAAGCGTTTTCTGAAGATTTGCAGGCCATCGTTCAGGCATTGGCCGGTTATTATAATGATGCTTTCGAAAAGGTGGCGGCTACCAGTCCTTTCAATGAGGTGGTGATGCTACTGGCAATGAAGAAAAATCAGGAAGCATGGGATAAGATTTCTGCCATGGATGTAGAGACAGCCCGCGAATATTATATAAAAGCGATTGCCGCCAACCGTCTGGAGAAAATAGGTGATGCGATTATGAGCATTGAGAAGGCCCTTGAACTTGATCCTTCCTTATTGGAAGTAGCAAAGGTGGACGGGGATATTATTGACTTGCTGCCGGAAGAGCAGAAAATTAAATAATGATATATACAACAAGAGTAAACGATGAATATCTTCAGAATCAACAATAAATATGTGGCAGCGGCAATCTTCCTGATGCTTGCTGTTACCTTACAGGCACAGGATTATGGTGCATTGCAATATATGTTACAGAAACGGCCTGCGAATGAAAAGTTCGAGAGCAATAAATTCAATGAACATCTCTTTTTCTCCGCCGGAATCGGGCCATACAGCTTGTTTACAAGTGGAGACAGTCAGGATGGGATGGGAATGACCGCTCATCTCTTTATGGGAAAGTGGATTACTCCGGTTCACGGACTTCGGATAGGGGTGAATTTGGGTTATCTGCCGTCGAGTATCTACGATTCTAAAATAAAAATGGGGGGCGGTAGCCTGGACTATCTGTTGAATATGTCCTCTCTGGCATACGGATACAATGCGAACCGCTGTTTTGAATTATTGGGGATTGCAGGTATAGAAGCCGGTTATTCTAAGGTGGGCGATAATAGCGGGCGTTCCGAAAAGTATCCGGATTTGAAAGGTGGCGGTCAGCTTTATTACGGCGCTCATCTCGGTTTACAGGGAAATGTACGTCTTTCTCCTACATTGGATTTGTTTGTAGAGCCACGGATCGGATGGTATAATGACGGTTTTGCCCATACGGAAAGTTGGAGAAATTATAAAATGGCAGGTTCGGTTCTGGTAGGTCTGAACTATATGCCTGCTGCTCCGATGGGAACTAAGATCCATTTCGATGATTTTGATAATAGCTCTTTCCTGAATCATATGTTTATCTCTTTATCCGGTGGTATCAGTACGCTGAAAGTTCCGGGAATCAAGAATACGATTAAAGGAGCAGGACCGCAGTTCTCTGCCGGAATCGGTAAATGGTTCAGTCCTTCTTCCGGTCTGCGTTTGTCCGGGACAGTTGGACTTTCAGACACCCCTTCGGGCAGTGCAAGCGGCTACTTTAAGCATGTCGATCTGCATGCGGACTATCTGTTGAATATCAATAATGTTCTTTGGGGATATGATGAAGACAGAATATTTAGTCTGATCGGTATTGCCGGAGTTAACCTGGCAGGTACGAAAGGAGTGGATAAAACCGCCAAGTATGCTCCGGGAATAGGAGTTGGTGTGCAAGGAAGTTTCCGTATCAACCGTTCTGTGGATTTATTTATAGAACCTCGCCTTAATGTGTATACTAAGAGATATGCAGGAGGTCGCGGAGTAGGTAGCAATACAGACCAACTCGGAGAGTTGAATTTTGGTTTGACTTATCATACGATTGACCGTGCGGCACGTCCGAAGAACGGATTCTCAAGCAATCACATTGCAGACAATCTGTTTATGACTTCGGGAATCGGTGTGCAAATGTTCCTGAATAAGACGAATCTTGAAAACCTTGGTTCTTTAGGTCCGCAGGCCTCTGTCTCTATCGGTAAGTGGTTGAGTCCTTACTCCGGTTTGCGCCTGGTGGGTATGGGTGGACTCTTTACGAACTATGTAGTTCCGGGAAGTGTTAAAGCGGGCAAACTTAGACATGCCAGTGTTAGTGGCGGCCTTGATTACTTGTGGAACATAACGTCTACCATGAGCGGATATAATCCCGATCGTATCTTTGATTTAATAGGTTCGGTAGGTGTCAACCTTGCTTATACTTCCCAATCAGACCATAAAATCCAACCGGGTGTTAATGCGGGCATACAGGGATTATGGCATGTGAATGATTTTCTCGGTTTGTATATTGAACCACAGATTCGCTTGTATGGAGATAAATTCATCGAAGGCAATCTGGGCTTTATGCAGAAAGACGTGATGGTAGGAGTCAATGCAGGTTTCCACTATCGCTTTGTTCCTTATTCAAAAGCAGCCAATCGTAGCGTGTTTGGTCAGGATGACAAGCGTTACTTCATCTCCGGTGCACTTGGATTGGGTAGCTTGCTCGTAGCCAACAAGGATTTGGTGAAGAATGCAGGTGTAGAAGCAAAAGGAAGCATTGGCAAATGGTACACTCCATTATCTGCATGGCGGGTAAACGGAACAATTATGTACAAGGCCAAAACGTCGTCGAAGATGAATCTCCATTATGCCGGTTTGGGTATGGATTATATGATGAGTCTGGCCACATTGGCAAAAGGATATAGCCCCGGTCATGTGATAGACGTTGTTCCTTTTGTGGGAGTTACTGCCGGACTGGTACGCCGTTACGGTAAGTTTCAGGCAGTGCCGGGACTGGATGCCGGTGTGCAGGTTAAGCTGAAAGTGGCTTCTTCTTTGTATCTGTATGCCGAACCTAAAGTGGGTATCCGTACCGATACATACGATGGCTCCGAACAGGGAAGACCTGACCGCGTAGCTTCCATGGTAGGTGGATTATTATACAGATTCAAGATGCCTACTTTCCAGTAAGAAAAGAAATAGGCACTTTATTATCCGACTATTCATTGTATGAAAACACACAGGGAAACTGAATGCGCCCTTCTATATATATTTCGCCGTATCGGGCTAGCTGATGGTTTGCCTGATAATTATGAGAGAAGTGTTTTTGCAGAGGCAAGTATAAAAGGCGGGAAATAAGAAAACTGAAAAAACAGAAATACTCTAGGTAAATCTCCTTTATTGTTCGTAATAGACAATAAAGGAGATTTTTTGTATTGGTTCCTTGTTTGGCAGTTTCTGTTACCAGGTTGCCAACCTGACCGGAATAGAAAGTGTAGCTTTGCAAAGAACTTCAATAAATAGAATAATTAAAGTATAACATAGTTTGGTGATATGAATATGGTAGAAGTTTTATTTGGCAAAAGAAAATGTTTATTAGCGATAGCTATTGTGTTTTCAACATTCGGGAACGCTCAATTAGTAACCTATCCGGAAGGACTGAACACAGGTATGCCACATAATGATGATTATACAGTCAAAGTACGTGAAGCAGGTGGTGAATGGAAAGATGTATTCGAATATGAAGTTCAGGTAGATATGGATCGGGTACAATCTGCTTCAATGGTACAGTTTGATATGGGCAGTCCCGTAGAAGTGATGGTGAAAAAGAACAATGGTTCAATTCAGGATGTGAAAATCCGTCCGTTGGCAATAGGTATACAACATACGGTAAATCACAATGCAATCTTTTTTACATTAATTAGACCTCAATACCTGTCGATTGAGTTTAATGGTGATCGTTTGCATAATCTTCATTTGTTTGCTAATCCTTTGGAAACAGAAACTTATACTGAAAGCAGTGACAAAGTGATGTATTTCGGACCGGGTGTCCATCGTCCGAAAGATTTGCCGAATACACAGATACAGATTCCTTCCAATACTACTGTTTATTTAGCTCCCGGAGCTGTTGTAAAAGCTAAATTACTGATTGATAAAGCTGAAAATGTACGCATTGTCGGGCGTGGTATTCTCGACCATTCGATCCGTGGAATAGAAGTTACTCATTCTAAAAATGTATGGATTGACGGTATTACAGTCATAAATCCTGATCACTATACAGTATTTGGTGGTGAATCTACTGGCATGACCATCAAGAATTTAAAGTCTTTCAGTTGTAAAGGATGGAGTGATGGCATAGACCTGATGTGTTGCAGTGACGTATTAATAGACAATGTTTTTATGCGGAACAGTGATGACTGTATTGCCATCTATGCCCATCGCTGGAACTATTACGGAGGAAGTCGTAACGTGACTTTACAGAATTCAATCCTTTGGGCGGATATTGCTCACCCGATCAACATTGGAGGACACGGTAACCCGGACGACGCAGTGGGAGAAGTGGTTGAGGATATAACCGTCCGGAATGTCGATATTCTGGAACATGACGAAGATGATCTTCTTTATCAGGGCTGTATGGCGGTGGATTGCGGTGATAAAAATCTGGTACGTAAGATATTATTTGAAGATATCCGTGTAGAGAGTATTCAGGAGGGAAGATTGTTTCATATTAATGTCCGTTTCAATTCAAAGTATGATAAACAGCCCGGACGGGGAATTGAAGATATTACTTTCCGCAATATCACTTATAATGGAGTGGGTGAGAATCCGTCTCTATTGAAAGGGTTTGATAAAGAACGCTCCGTCAAGAATATCATCTTTGATAATGTGATGATCAATGGTGTGAAGATGAAAAACACAGATGATTTTATCACGAATGAATATATAAAGAAAATCACCGTCAAATAGCATAATCTGGAACATGAAGTATGAATAGATAAATTTCTTTGCATTAGGTGCAAACTTCTTTTCTTCTAATACCAAACTTTCTTTAGGTTAAACATAAACTATAAATGCAAGTTTCATTTATATAATCAGAACTTGCAATTATATAAATGAAACTTTCGTTTTTATAATCAAAGCTTGCAATTATAGATTTCTATTAGTTAAGAGCAACTTTAGTATTAGAAGGAAAGAACTTTGCAATAGAGAGATAATAACTTATCTATTTGAGCTTCTTTTTACTACGAAATGCTATCTTTGCTTGTCATTTGGTAGAAAAGAAATCGAATCGCACTATGATTAACAGAATTATATGGATTATTGGGATTGTATGGATAGGGAACATTCAAAATGGAGTACAAGCGCAACGACGTAACTTCATTCATCCCGGAATCACCTATTGTCTAGTTTATCAATCAAAAGGAAATTCTTTATTGTCCGTAGCTTTTGATTCGGAAGTAAAGACGGAACCAGTGAAATTACCCTGCTCCGCACAATGGACGGAAAGAGAAATAGGAAAACTCACTCTTTCCGCAGGAGCTTGCGTACTTCGTTTACAGATAGAGCAAGCCGGAGATAAACTCGAAATCCAGAAAATAATAGTAAAGCAGGATAAGGGGATTTGATTTCTCATTCGTACTTAATAATAGTACTACAAAAAAAGATGGCCATGAAAATTCGAATATGTTTGTTAATCATACTGATGGGATTATTGTATCCGGGTTATATTAGCTCGCAAGAGTCCCCTTATGTATTCCGCCAGATTGGAGTTGTCGAAGGATTACCGGATAACTATGTAAAAAGCGTTTTCCCCATCCCGGACGGACGTATCGGTGTGCGAAGCACTGTGCTGTTAAGCCTGTATGACGGTGCGAACTATTCAAATTTCCCTTTCAATATTCATGGCGAATATTCGATAGCATATAACCATATCATTCCTGAACAGTATATTGATGCTGATAAACGTTTGTGGATGAAAGAACGCAAGAGCCTGCGTGTCTTCGATTTGACTACCGAACAGTATATATATAACGTAGATTCTTTATTCCAACAGTTCGGCTTAAAGGATAAAGTGGCGGATATCATCATTGATTCTGAAAAACACTGTTGGTTTCTGACACCGGGTTCTTCTGTCTATATGTACGATGCAGAGACAAAATCAATCGAGCAGGTTTGCAGGAACGATGAGTTTATGGAATACTATGGCGGATTGCTCGGGGTGGAAAGTCATGGAAAATACAGTTGGATGGTTCATCAGAAAGGAGCTATCCGTTGCTACGATTTGGAAAAGAAACGTTTTGTACAGCAACTTGATTTCCTGAAAGACCAACTGAAACCGGATGACCGTGTAGTTCTGAAGATACTCGATAATGGTGACTTTTGGCTGATGTGGGATCGTGGAGTAGGCTATTATGATGTCTATAATAAAAAATGGAATCAAATTTCAGGTATCCGACTCGGACACTATTCATGGTTCACTTCTATGGACATTGATAAAGGTGGAAATGCATGGGTAGGAACCGTTATCGATGGATTCTATGTCATTGATATGCATAATTTTTCTGTAACCCGGACACAGGACATTCCTTTATTATCAGGTAATACAGTACGTAATGGCATTCAGAGTATCTATTGCGACAAGGAAAACAATTCTGTTTGGATAGGACTCTATAATCAGGGAATGTGCTATTACCATCCCAGCATGAATAAAATAGTGCTGTACAACAAAAAGATGATAAATGGCGACTGGAAAGGAGAGGAAATACGCTGTATGCTCGAAACCTCTAAAGGAGAAATTCTGATGGGTACTACACAAGGTGTCTATCGTTATGAACCGGAGACTAAGAGAATGGACAGATTCTATCATGAATTCAGCCAGAAGAATTGCCGTGTACTCTATGAAGACAGTAAGAAGCGTGTTTGGGTCGGAACATACCACGATGGACTCTACTGTATAGATCATGGAAAGGTACGGTCTTACGATTATCCCGATACGGATTATCAGAATGAACTGGATTTCAGTAATATCCGTGTCATGGTCGAAGACCCTTCCGGTCGGTTGTGGGTAAGTATATATGGTGGTGTAGGATTATTCAATCCGGAAAACGGGCAAATAAACTTATTGTCCGAACAGTTCCCCGAACTCAAAAAATACAAAGTAGCCAATGCATTGGCCATAGATAACCAATCCCGGTTGGTCGTAGGCAGTGATAACGGACTTTACATTTACGATCCTGCAACGAATAAAATATGGATACCGGAGCAAGACGGCCAGGCTAATTCAATCTTCAATCAGGGAAGTATCAAGTACAACCAAATACTCAAAGACCATGAGGGAACTTTATGGTTTGCCACTCAATATGGCTTGAGTGTCTTGACTCACAATGGGCAAAGCTACACATTAGGGAGAGAAGAAGGTCTGTCCAAAGCCATCCTGAACGTAGTGGAAGATAAGAACCATGATATATGGATTTCGACAGTCACTTCTATTTATAAGATAAAAGTAGACAGAAGAGCTGATAAATACGGCTTTCATGTAATCAGCTGTCTGTCGGAAGATGAAATCCGTCAGGATGATTTATATAGTTTCCCTTCGTTAATGACCAGGGATAATCAGCTTTTCCTGGGGCTGATGAACGGCTTTATCGCTTTCTCACCAGAAAACATGATAGATAATCAGTGCCTCAATCGTCCTCTGTTTACCTCATTCCGCTTGTTTAATGTTCCGGTTGTTTCGGGCGAAAGATATAACGGACGTGTCTTATTTGATAAAGCATTAAGTTATTCGGACGAAGTACAATTAAAATATGATGAGAACTATATCACACTTGAGTTCTCTGGTCTGAACTTCCCTAATCCTTCTCAAACCTCTTTCCGTTACCAACTGGAAGGATTTGACAAGGAATGGACGGAAACCCTTTTTGAGAATGGACAAGGACGTGTTGTCTATAATAATCTCCCTTCGGGCGAATACATCTTCCGTGTGTCCGCTGCCGGAAACGACCGGATATGGGGACCGGAGTCTGCATTCAAAATTGTAATTCATCCCCCGTTTTGGGATACACTGGCCGCTCGTGTTTTCTATGCAATTTTAGGCATTCTCTTAATCTTCGGGCTGATCTACGTAATAAACCACCGCAACCGGCAGAAGATGATTCGTATGCAAGAAGCGGAAGCGTTGAGGCAGAAAGAAGAACTGGATCAGATGAAATTCCGTTTCTTCACAAATATAAGCCATGAACTCCGTACTCCGCTGACGTTGATTATCACACCATTGGACATGATGATACGTCGATTGACAGATGATGCGATGAAAAAACAACTGAATACCATCTATAAGAATGCTCAAAACCTATTGTCATTGGTGAATCAGTTACTCGATTTCCGCAAACTGGAAATGAAAGGAGAGAGGTTGCATCTGATGAACGGCGATATGGAGGAATTTATTGTTTCGGCCTATAACAACTTCATGCCAATGGCAGTAGAGAAGCATCTTAACTTTGTGAACCAATCGGAACACAGAGCGCTTTATATGTTCTTCGACCGGGATAAGGTACATAAGATTGTGAATAATCTCTTGTCCAACGCCTTCAAATATACTCCGGAAGGCGGGACGGTAGTCTTACAGCTTGCAACAGAAGAGATAGAAGAAAGAAACTACGTGAGAATATCCGTATCCGACACTGGAATCGGAATATCTGAATCAGACCTTCCCTATATCTTTGACCGTTTCTATCAGGTAGGAAATGAAGGGGACGAAAAAATAGGCAGTGGCATCGGACTTCATTTGGTAAGGGAATATGTAAATATACATGGTGGCCGTATTAAAGTGGACAGTCAGATAGATCGCGGATCAGTATTCACCGTTTGGTTGCCGATGGATCTGAAACCGGAACCGGACGAACTGCCGGAAGAAATCATCGGAACGGAAACACCGGACGTTAAAGAGAAAGAAACCACTACATCTACAGTCGATGATAACCTGAAGAAACTGTTGTTAGTGGAGGACAATCAGGAATTCCGTACTTTCCTGAAAGAACAGTTGGAAGATTTCTATCAGATTATTGAAGCGGCAGACGGCGAGGAAGGAGAGCGAAAAGCAATAGAAGAAAATCCGAACCTGATAATCAGTGACATTATGATGCCAAAGGTAGACGGTATCGAACTTTGCCGTCGGATCAAGACGAACGTGCAGACTTCCCATATACCTGTGATATTATTGACAGCCCGCACCGCTGATGATATCAAGATAAACAGCTATGAAGTAGGAGCAGACTCTTATATGTCGAAACCTTTCAACTTTGATATGCTCATGGTACGCATCGAAAAGTTGATAGAACAACAGGAAAAGAGAAAACAGGAATTCCGTAAAAACATAGAGGTAAATCCGAGTGCTATCACTATCACTTCGGTAGATGAACAACTCATACAGAAGTGTCTGGAATACATAGAAAAGAACATGGACAATCCGGAATATGGTGTAGAAGAGTTGAGTGGTGATTTGGGTATGGTGCGTATGAGCCTTTACCGTAAGTTACAATCCATCACCGGACACACGCCGACGGACTTTATCCGCAGCATCCGTTTGAAACGGGCGGCACAGTTATTACAAGGAAGTCAGTTGCCGATTGTTGAAATAGCGAACCGGGTAGGATTCAGTTCACCCAGCTATTTCTCGAAGTGTTTTAGAGAAATGTTCGGGATGTTACCTAAGCAATATGCCGAGGAATCGGGAAGAAAAGAATGACATTGTGCTTGTATTTGTAGTTTAATTATTACATTTGCGCTGAATAAGTGAGATAATTGTAAGATCTTGTTCACATTGGGGCAGAAGAAGTTTTATTTTATAATATATATTGATATGAAAGTATTAGTTTTAATTTCGTTGGTAGGAGGTTTGATGTTATCTTCTTGCGGAGGTAGCAGTTCAAAAAATAATGCGAGTGGTAAAGAAGTAAATCCGGCAGATACAATCTATTTGGGCGATTTGCGTGAAAAGTTTGCGGATGACAGCATTTTCTTTAAAGTAGTGGCACCGGATTTGATGTTAATGGATTATCAGTATCTTTGGGCAGTAACAGAATCGGAAGCGGTAGAGAAAGGACTGACGAAAGAATACTATAAACGTGTGAAGAAAGAAATCACCGATACGAATGAAGCGATCAAAAGAGGTGTGATGAAAGGTGCGAACGTAAAACGTATACCGGATTTCCAGACATCGCAGGATAATAAATAATGAATCCTTCCGGATGAAAGCTTTCATCCATGCAAATTTAAGAACAGGGGAGTCGTCTAATGTAACGGCATCCCCTTTTTTATTGGAGTGACCGTTAGATTTATCCCGATGAAATGGGACGTTTTTGCAAAAATACACGCTTGTTACGATAGTTTTGTTATCTGTTACTTTTGTGATATTTTAGTTCGAAACTTGTTCCTACTTTTGTATCATCGTTAAACGGATAAATTTAATGCCATGAATAAACAGCAAGCTACATTTGACGACTTTTTCTCTGAATGCTACCTTAAATATAAGGAGTATATCAAGAACTACATCGCTATCCGCATTTGCCATCCGCACGAAGCGGAAGATTTGGCGCAGGATGTCTTTGTCCGCTTATGGGAACACAGGGCATTCGTGAACAAAGATACAGTCTGGTCTTTGCTCTTTACTATCGCCCGCAATATCGTAACTGATAAAATCCGTCGTTATTATAAACAGGAAGATTTCGTCGCCTATATATATAATAGGATGGAAGACATCGGTCGGAATACCACAGAAGATGCCGTTCATTATCGTGAACTAAAAAAGATGCACGACAAAGTTATGGAAGCTCTTCCTGTCAAACGCCGTCAGATCTATGAACTTAGTTTCAATCATGAACTGTCTTGTCCTGCCATTGCAGGAAAGCTGTCCTTATCTCCCCGTACAGTAGAATGTCAATTATTGCTGGCTCGCAAAACTGTTCGTACTTGTTTGAAAAATGAATTCTCCAAAGTCGGTTAAATACCAGATTCGGAAAAACACATATTAACTTTAACAATTTAATAGTATTATGGAAATTAAATCCAAATTCTTGTGTTCAAAAGGAGTCGCATTGGCTTTTGCCATGCTGCTGGGTGGTTCGCCCGGTGTATTGCTCTATGCAAATGATTCTGTAGAAGAGAGTTTGATGGTAGCCCAGACAGGCCGTATCATCAAAGGTCTTGTGACAGATGCGAATGGTGAACCATTGATTGGTTGTAATGTAGTGGTCGTAGGAAGCAATGCAGGAGTGATTACCGATATTGACGGTCGGTTTACACTGAATATTCCTGCTGATGCCAAACAAATTAAAATTAGCTATATCGGATATGTAGATCAGATCATTAACCTTCACGACCGCTCTGATTTTAAGGTAGTATTAAAGGAAGATAATAATGCATTGGATGAGGTTGTTGTAGTGGGGTATGGTACACAGAAAAAAGCGACATTGACAGGGGCGGTAGAACAAATAGGTAGCCAGGTATTGGAAAGCCGTGCCATTACCAATGTTGGTGCTGCTTTGCAAGGAGCTACTCCGGGTTTGGTAGTCACTCGTTCTTCCTCACGTCCGGGTAATGAAGGTTTGAATTTCCAGATTCGTGGTCTGACATCTGTCAATGGAGGTAGTCCGTTGATTATTGTAGATGGAGTACCTGTATTGAATGCAGAGTCATTCCAAAATCTAAATTCGGATGATATTGAAAATATTAGTGTTCTGAAAGACGGTTCAGCTTCCATTTATGGTGCGAAAGCAGCCAATGGTGTTATTTTGGTAACTACCAAAAAAGGTAAGGGCAAGACCACCGTAGATTATGGCTTCAATATGCGTTTTACCACTAATGGCATTATGGCTTTCTCTCCCAGTATGCAGGAATATGCCACCATGTGGCTGGAAGCCAATAAGGAAATGCCGGAGCATGACTGGTGGGGCTGGGGAGAAGAAAATCTGAAAAAGATGGCTCAAGGCATTGAAGGTATTTATGAGTCGACTGTGGCCGATTGGGGTACGATGTTCGTAGGTAATGCCAATCGCCTGGATGAATTGTTTGCCCGTCGTTATTCCTACCAGCATAACTTGAGTGTAGCAGGTTCTACGGATAAATCCGATTACCGTATTTCTTTAGCTTATGCTGATAACCAAGCCAATCTGGCCACTGCTTATGATGGACAGAAACAGTTGAACTTGCGCTTGAACTACGGAATCAAATTGACCGATTGGTTCAAACTGGAGACTTCAGCCAGTATGATTAAAACAAATACCGAAACGCCCACACATGGTATCGATCGTACACTCTACGGGAATGATGCTCCATTCTTTCCGGCTAAGAATCCTTATGGACAATGGTATGCTAACTTCGGTAATGTAGGTGACCGCAATGCGGCAGCAGCTACAACAGATGGCGGACGTGACGAGAGAGAGAATCTGACCACTCGTGTTGATTTTAAAGCATTGGTGGATATTTGGAAAGGAATTACTTTCGAGGGTACTGCTTCCTTTCAAAATGAGGAATATCGCAGGGAACGTTATTCGCTTCCGGTACAGTGCTACAATTGGTTCGGCGAGCAGACGGCGAAGTTGGTGTATGAAACAACACAAACCCTTAGTACTCCGCAAGATGTGATGAATTTTAAAGATTCCCATCAGCCGGGATATCTGGTACAGGCAAACAATTCCCGGTATCAATACTATTCAGGGCTATTGAAATATAAGCGTACATTTGCCGAAGTACATAACATAGATGCCATGTTCGGTATCAGTGCCGAGAAATGGGTGACTAAAAAAGTGGTTACCGCTCGTGAGAAGTTTGAGGATGTCGGAATTTACGATCTGAATCTGGCTACAGGTACACAGGGGAACGGGGGAGGAAAGACTCATAATGGTACCTATTCATATATTGCCCGTTTGAATTACAACTATGCGGAAAAATATATGGTTGAATTGATGGGGCGCCGTGACGGAAACTCCAAGTTTGCTCCCGGTTACCGTTTCAAAAGCTTCGGTTCCGTTTCTTTGGGATGGGCGTTCTCGGAAGAACAATTTGTAGAGTTTCTAAAGCCTGTTCTTTCTTTTGGTAAGCTGCGTTTAAGCTATGGTAGTTCAGGCAATGATGTTGGGCTGGGCGATTACGATTATGTATCTACTGTCTCTCTTGGGACGGCCGGTTTTGGAACTATACCTGCCAACCAGGTATCTTCAGGTTTCGGTGGTTTAATTTCTTATGACCGTACCTGGGAGAAAGTTTCACAAAAAAACTTCGGTATCGATCTTAACTTCTTTGATAATCGCTTGAAAGCTACATTCGATTATTTTATAAAAGATAATACCGGTATGTTGGTAAATGTCACCTATCCGGGCGTATTAGGAGGTAAATCTCCTAAAACGAATAGTGGTCATTTGAATGTAAAAGGTTGGGAGTTTACTATCGGATGGCGCGACCAGATTAAAGACTTTTCTTACTATGCCAACTTTAATATTGGTGATACAAAGAGTCTGTTGAAAGAGATGGAAGGAGCAGATTCTTATGGGGCCGGTTGGAATGCAGCCGTGAATGGATATCCATTGAATTCGTACTTCCTTTATCGCACAGATGGTTACTTTAAAGATCAGGCGGAAGTAGATCGCTATTATGCACTTTATGGAGAGGGTAAAGAAGATTTGACTGGTGTAGGAGCAGGAAGTGCAAGCCGGTTGCGTCCGGGTGATACCAAACGTTTGGATTTGAATGGTGATTATAAGATTTCCGGTGCAGGGAATGAGAATAGCGATTTGCAATACCTCGGTGACTCCAATCCACATTTTGTTTTCGGTTTCACATTGGGAGGATCATGGAAAGGTTTTGATGTGAACGCGATGTTCCAAGGTGTCGGCAAGCAGTATGTTATCCGTAATGACTGGATGGCTTATCCTTTTCAAACACGTACCGCCAATCAGAACCCGACATATTTGGGCAAAACATGGACAGAGAGCAATCCGAATGCGGAATTCCCTCGTCTGACTACTAATGCAAACCTTGCACGCTGGAATTATCAGAATAATGACTTTATGATGCAGAATAACCGCTATATCCGTTTGAAGACATTGATAGTCGGCTACACATTGCCGCAGATATGGACGCGCAAGGTGAAATTGGAAAAAGTACGTGTTTACTTCTCTGGTAATGATTTATGGGAAGCTACCAGTATTCGAGACGGTTTCGACCCGGAAATGGGAGCAGCCTCCAACAACAGTGGATACCCGTTTGCACGTACTTGGTCGTTCGGTCTGAACGTCACTTTATAGTAGCTATGGAAAATTAAATACAGAATAGAAGATATGAAAAAGATAACGAACTATATATTAATTTGCACCTGCGCACTGGGATTTTCTTCATGCGTGAATACGTTCCTTGACTTGGAACCACTGGATGCCAAGACAGATGTGATTTATTTCAAAACTCCGGAGCATTTCCGTGAATATGCTAACGGGCTTTACGGGCAATTATTAGGATGGCAATCTTCTTATGGAAGTATATTCGATCACATGGATGCAGCATCCGATCTCTCCACTTGTTTCAGATATTCGTATGGTGTAGGAACCGGTGTGATGGGAGTTCCTAATGACGATAGTCGTTGGGAGAACTGCTATGGTAATATTCGTGCCACTAATCATATGTTTGAAAGAGCAGTTTCTTCCTATACAGGTAATTTGGCGGATATTAAAAAAGAATTAGCCGAAGGTCATTTCTTTCGTGCCTATAACTATTTTTACTTATTAAAGTTTTTTGGCGGAGTGCCTGTCGTTACGAAAGTTCTCGACGTGACTTCATCGGAATTATATGGAAAACGTAATAGCCGTTATGAGGTTGTCAACTTGATTCTCTCCGATTTGGATGAGGCTATCGCAGGGTTGCCGTTGGAACAGAATATAACCTCTGCCGACAAAGGTAAAATCAGTAGACAGGCTGCACAGGCATTTAAGGCTCGTGTGTTACTTTATGAAGCTACTTGGCGTAAATACAATGGCACTTCTACCGATTTTGAAGGTTCTGCCGGTCCGGCTTCCGATCAAGTAAATGCTTTCCTGGAAGAATCTCTTCAACTATCCGAAACTGTGATGGGGGATGCTGTTTATTCTCTTTGGAATTATAATAATGTAGCAGCGATGAGAAATATGAGTAGCCGTTACCTGTTTAATATTGAAGAAGAAGCTAGCAATCCTGCCGGTGCAGGAAGAGCGACGAACAAGGAATTTATCATAGCTTCTGTATATAGTCAGGAAACGCGTAAAGGACAGGTTGCTTTGAATCAGGTGATTTATACGGATATGCGTCCCAGTCGGAAATTAATTGATATGTTTTTATGCACCGACGGGCTTCCGGTCAGTATGTCTGATAAATTTCAGGGATATAAGAATCCGGGGGACGAATTTCAGAACCGGGATTTCCGTTTGACCTCTTATGTGGGTTCATATGCTACGAGTCTGACAGTTGAGAACTGTGGGTATGGTGTTTCCAAGTTTGCTATTACTGATATTCAACGCCAAAGTAAAGATGAATCGGCCAATTATCCGGTACTTCGGTTGGCAGAAGTATACTTGAATTATGCTGAAGCTGTGATGGAACGCTATGGTGAAATATCAGATGACCAGTTGAATAAATCAATAAATAAAGTCCGTGCCCGTGCAGGAATTGCCAACCTGACAAATGCATTGGCAAAGCGAATTCAGGAAGGAGTACCGGCAAATGCGAGTAAGACAGTTAATCAGGTAATGCTGGATGAGATCCGTCGTGAACGTGCTTTGGAACTCTATATGGAAGGTTTCCGTTGCGACGACCTGAAACGTTGGGGCATTGCGGAAGAGAATCTGAATGAGTCTCGTTGCGGTGCGGTAGTAGGTAATGCCAGCTATCCGACAGCATTTATAGACGAAAACGGGAATGCTACCAGTGCTTTCAATCCGGCTATTTTTACGAAAGGGACGGAAGAAGTAGAGACAGGTAAAGGTAAACTACCTTGTGTAGTGCTTCTCAAATCATCCGACTGTGCATTTACTAAGGGAGATTATTTGTGGGCGATTCCAAGAAATCAAATCAACCTGAATTCAAATCTGGTACAAAATCCGGGATATTAATCATTCAAACGTTTAACGTATAATACCATAGATTATATGAAGTTTTTATTCAAATATACATTTCACTTGGCAATACTTGCTTGTGTTTCCGCACTTTTCTCCGGTTGTGAGCAAGATCCCAAGTATAGAGTTTATGATTATCCTGTGCCGGTAGTGGAGAGCATTTATCCAACGGACGGATATGTCACTACACAGGTAGTTATTACGGGAACCAATTTTGGTGACCGTGCAGAAGCTGTGAAGGTCTTCTTCGGTGAAGCTCAATCAAATAAAGTGCTCGATTGCAAAAATAACCGTTTGGTAGTGGAAGTGCCGGAAACAGCAGTAACAGGCAATCTGTCTTTACAGATTTATAATAAAAAGGTGGAGAATATCGGTTATTATACAGTATTGCCGACACCACGTGTCATTACAGTGACCTCTGATAGTGAAGACGGTGAGGGGGTAGCTGATACGGGAGACAGGGTTACTATAACAGGTGAGAACTTTGGTGCGGATCCATCTGATATTTCTGTCAGCTTCAACGGAACGCCGGCTGAATTTGAACTGGTGGATGAATCTACTATTGTTGCGACAACTCCTGCAGATTATAAGACAGGTAATGTGACTGTAACTATTCATGGATATACAATGACAGGTAGTGCAATGTTTAATCCTAACTCAAAGGGTGATGTGACAGTGCTTTACCTCCAAAACTACAAGCAGCCGTTTGCCAAGGCAAATGACGAAAATTGGAAGAACGGTGAATGGTGGACTCCGGCAGTATGGAATCAGAATAAGGCATCTTTCAATGCAAAAAACAATACTACTGTTACCGGAATGCAGTATAAAGCAGCAGAGGGCTTCACATTAGCGTTCCAGAATGGATGGGACAAGGAAGCTTATGCGAATGGGAAAATGTGGCAAGTTGCTACGCTCCGTCCTGGTAAGTATAGATTGGAAGTTACTTATGCCTATTCGTTGGTAGTAAATGATGCGGGGAATTTTATTTCTGCATTAATAGCTAAAGGAAATAGTGAGAGTGATATACCGGATGTGGCTGATATTGAGCAATTAGATGGAGTTTGTGTGGTCTATGATAAAGCTGGTACAAATGATGATTCGGGTACGTTGGTGACACCTTCGTTTGAAGTGGCGGAGACAACGGATGTTGTCATTGGATTCCTTACTTCTCTGGCCAAAGGCAATTCATACTTTAAGGTAACAGAATTGAAATTGATTCTTGAATGATGTGGAAAAAGAAAAAAGAGTAATTCATCGTGATAATATAATTAAGATTATGAAGAAAATATATAACTATCTGTTTCCCGTTTTCCTCTCGCTTTTCGCATTGGCTGCTTGTGACGAGGATAACGAAGAAATTGTTCCAATGAGTTACACTGATCCTGTGGCAACTGTAACAAAGATAGATCCTGTAGAAGGATATGTTGGGAATGAGTTTACCGTTAGTGGCAGTGATTTTGGTATCAGAACAGAAGATGTGAAAGTTTTTATCGGTTCCCAGGAGGCAGCAGTAGTCTCCTGTGTCGACGATGCAATTCTTGCGAAAGTGCCGGAATCTGCAACAAACGGAAAGATAACCGTTGAAGTCTTCGGACAACGTGTAGAGACTGATCTTGTTTATCGTGTACTTGGTAAGCCGGGTGTTAGTGTAGTGAAACCTTCCTATGGTTTTCCGGGTGCCAGTATTGTTTTCGAAGGACAAGAATTCGTTTCTTCTAAAGCATTATACACCTTGACTTTTGGAACTTCCACAGAAAAGGCGGAGATTGTGGGTACGCCTACTGATACCGAATTTACAGCCAAAGTTCCCGAGACAGCTGGCAGTGGAGTCATGACACTTGTTATGGCAGAACAAACGATTGATTTAGCATCTTATCCTTTCACAGTGTTGAAGCATGCAACGCTTGATATTCCTAAGGAAGGCGAACCGGTTCCATCTGGTTTTGCAGGCAGTAAATTTGCAATAACAGGAACCAATCTTGTGCAAGAATTGCTGGATAGGTCTGTTGAGGGGTTGGAGCCTTTGAAAGTCACTTTCTCTAAAGCTGGCGGAGAACCTGTAGAAGCTGCAATAGATACTGATAATTTGACAGATAAGAGTATTCCACTCACTGTACCTGTTTCGTTGGAAGCCGGAGATTATACAATTACTGTCATCACTCCGTTTGAAACTATTGGGACACAGTTGAAATATACGGTATTACCGATGCCGACAGTAACAGGCATTTCAACGAAAGCCGGATATATTAATGCGGAAGTAACGATTATTGGTCAGAACTTTGGTACGAAAGCTGAAAATATTCAGGTCTTTTTCGGAGAAACAGTTTGTGATAAAGTGACACTGAATGATAAAGGTAATATTGTAGTGAATGTTCCAAAAGGAGTTTCATCTGAAGCTCCGGTGAAGATTAAACTGATCATTCAGGGTAGGGAAATAGAGATGGGCGAATCGGGCACATTTGAAGTTTGGGAAACTCCGGAAATCACTTCCGTTGAAACACCGTATATTTATCCTTATGGTACATTAGTAAAAGCCGGACAGGAAATAACATTTACAGGAAAAGGTTTTGGAACGGATAAGAATTCTGTTACAGTTACTTTTGAGGGAATATCCGTACCTGTTGCGGTTAAAGAGATTACTACGACTGCTATAACAGTAACAGTTCCGCAAGGTTTCAATGGTGGAAAAGTAACAATGGTGTTTGAAGGCATTACACAGCCCGTAGAGAGTGATATATTACAACCTCTGCCGGCGGATGGAGATATTTCTCAATATGTACTTATGAATTATAAACAGCCTTTTGACTATGTAAAAGAAGGTGGAGATAATGGATTCCATAAAAAAGGAGAGTGGGCAAAAGCCGCTTATTGGATAGTTCAGAACTCTAACTTGACTGCCGGTGAAGGAGGTGCTGCTGTTGATTTGGCATTTAAAACGAAATATGGTGATGGAAGTGACGCAGGTTTGGCTTTACAAACAGATTGGGGATTTGACAATCCTAAAAATGATGGTAAGGTATATCAGACTTCTCATCTTCAAAAAGGAAAATATAAGTTGACGGCACACGTTTATGAATATGACGGCAGAGGTTTTACCGGTTATGTTGCGGTTTGTAAAGGCAATGAGATGGCAAATACTAGTGATATACCAAGTAAGAGTCTGGCAAACGCTTCTATTTCCGGTACGGGTGATGTAGTCGTTGATATTCTTGTGGAAGAGCCTACCGATGTGGTCATTGGTTTTGTTTGTACGATTACAGTAAAACAAGGACGGGCTAAGATAGATAATTTCAAATTAGAGTTAGTAGAGCAATAAACTATAATTGGGTACACCGTAATCAATGGTAGATGCGGTGTACCATTAAACCAAAAGTATGATGA
This sequence comes from Bacteroides sp. BFG-606, assembly GCF_024788145.1. NCBI lineage: Bacteria > Pseudomonadati > Bacteroidota > Bacteroidia > Bacteroidales > Bacteroidaceae > Bacteroides > Bacteroides sp. BFG-606. Next base: position 3,695,139 of record NZ_JANUIL010000001.1, read on the forward strand.
AAAAGATATATTACATAGCTGCAGTATTCGCTACCCTGTTTTTGGCAGGATGTGGTGACGGCATTGACCTTCCGGGTGTCAATGTGGAAACTGATTTGAATAAAATTCCCCTTCCTGATAATAACGTAAATTTGGAACAGGTTGAACTTAAACCGTCAACAGAACCCATGCTGCATGAAGGGTTGCATACGGAGGCAGATTTCCAGCGTATCCGGGATAAAAAAGCTGCCGGAGAAGAGCCTTGGGTAAGTGCTTATCAATTATTAGTAGAAAGTCAGTTTTCGCAGAAGACGGCAGATACTTATCCTACGGAATGGATTAAACGTGGAATTTCCGGTGATGAAAATTATATGAATGCAGCCAGAGGGGCTACTATCGCATATCAGCAAGCGCTTCGTTGGAAGATTGAACAAGATGATGAATATGCGGCAAAAGCGGTGGAGAATCTGAATAAGTGGGTACAGACTTGCGTCGGTGTAACGGGTAATACGAATTTATCACTTGCCGCAGGACTTTATGGTTATGAATTTGCTATTGCCGGTGAATTATTGAGGGACTATGGAGGATGGGACCGTGCGGACTTCGCAGCTTTCCAGAATTGGTTACTTAAAGTGTTCTATCCTGCCAATGACGATTTTCTGAAACGCCATCACGATACGAATGCGTTACATTATTGGGCTAACTGGTGTCTTTGTAATATAGCGGCTAAAATGGCTATCGGCATCGTTACCGATCGTCGTGATATTTATAACGAAGGTATCGACCATTTGCAGACTGGTGATACAAACGGACGTTTACGTCGTGCTATCTATCACGATTATGCACCGGACTATAACTTTGCTCAATGGCAGGAGAGTGGACGTGACCAAGGGCACACGTTGATGTGTGTCGGATTGATGGGAATTATTTGCCAGTTGGCATGGAGTCAGGGAGACGATTTCTTTGCCTATGATGACAATCTGTTCATGCGGGCTTGCGAATATGCCGCTTGTTGTAATTATACCAATGAGACTGTACCATATACTACTTATATATGGCAAAAACAGAGTCAATGGGGATATCCGATTCCGGAAGAGCAAACAGCACTTGGTGACGGTAAATGGATCAAACGTGCGATATGGGCGTTGCCTTACTATCATTACAAAGGGGTAAAAAACATCTCGGATGATAATCTCAAATACACTAAGATTGCTACCGAATATGTAGGAATAGAAGGAGGCGGCGGTTATTATGATGCTAATTCCGGCGGATATGATGTACTTGGACTTGGTACATTGATGTATGCAAAATAAATGAACAACTTAAAATGAATAGACTGATACGAATAGCGTTTACATTTTTACTTGTAATGACTTCAGGAGTTATACAGGCAGAAATTGTCATCTATCCGGTGCCACAAGGTATCTACTATGCCCGTCACAACGACGACTACACAGTAAAGGTACGTCAAGTGGGTGAAAAAGATTGGGTAGACCTTTATGAATATAATGTAAAGGTGGATATGGATACCAAGTCGGATGCAACCATGGTACAGTTTGATTTTTCCGGTAAAGTGGAAGTGCTGGTGCAAAAGAATAACGGAGAACTCCGTTCAGCAGTAGTGCGTCCGTTATCCAAAGGCATTCAGCCGGAGATAGACGGAAATTTTCTGCTGTTCACATTGGATAAACCGCAAAAGCTCTCTGTAGAGTTCAACGGTGACCGTTTGAATAATCTGCATGTGTTTGCCAATCCGATCATTGAGAATGTGCCTGATAAGAATGATCCGAATGTGATGTATTTTGAGTCCGGTATACACGAACCCACTGATGTGGCAGGCAAATGCTTCCGTATTCCTTCCAACACGACTGTCTATCTGGAAGGTGGAGCGGTGCTGAAAGGTTGCCTGACTTGCGACAGTGTAGAGAATGTAAAGATTCTCGGACACGGTATGTTGCTTGAACCGCAGCAGGGAATATCGGTGGCATACTCCAAGAATGTACTGATTGATGGAATTACAGTCGTCAACTCCCGTCACTACACTGTTTCCGGTGGGCAATCGCAAGGAATCACTATCAAAAACCTGAAATCATTCAGTTATCAGGGCTGGAGTGACGGATTGGATTTTATGTCCTGCTCGGATGTAGTGATTGATGATGTTTTTCTTCGTAATTCAGACGACTGTATAGCCATCTATACGCATCGTTGGAATTATTATGGAGATTCTCGTAATATCCGTGTACTTAATTCTACACTATGGGCGGATATTGCTCACCCCATCAATATCGGTACACATGGAAATACGAAAACAGGAGATGAAGTTTTAGAAGATATATTGTTCAAGAATATCGATATCTTGGAACATGATGAGGACGATCGTGATTATCAAGGCTGCATGACTATCAACGTAGGAGATCACAATCTGGCACAAAACATTACTTTTGAGGATATTCGTGTGGAGCATATTCAGGAAGGACAGTTATTTCATCTTCGGGTGATGTATAACCAAAAATATAACACAGGGCCCGGCAGAGGTGTCAGAAACATAACGTTCCGTAATATTTCATGTATCGGGAAATATATCAATCCTTCTTTGATGGAAGGTTATGATAAGAATAGGAAGGTTGAGAATATTTTGTTTGAAAACATCGTGTTGAACGGCAAACGGATCACCTCTTTGGAAGAACTGAATATAGATAAAAAAGATTTTGTAGGGAAGATACGGATAAAGTAGCTAACAAATAAAAGATTGTGTTGATTTTACCCTCACACTCTCACCCGGCTCTCAATCCCTTTATCCATCGAACTTTCGTGGGTGAGGGTAAAGGTGAGGGTAGTGTGAGGGTAAAATTTACCCTCACATATGATCATAACTAAAGGCCCGGAGGAATGGTCGTTTCTTGTCTTTGAGACTGAATTTTCCAACTTTAGAAACTATAGTTTTCCGCTTTTGGAACTGGAGTTTCGAGCCTTTGGAACTAAAGTTTCAAGGCGGGAAACCATCAGTTTCAAGGCGGGAAACACTTTGTTTCACACCGTGAAACAAAATATTTCCCGCCTTGAAACAAATAACTTGGTTATTGCTCTGACGAAGCTCTGTACTGTATCAGTACTGCAAGATTATAATACAATCTGTCGTTCTTTCTCATCATCCACCACAGCCATCATTCCTTCTACTTGTGCAAGAGCCAGCATACGTCCGTGGAAAGAATATCCCGGATTGTAGCCTTTATCTTCATCTCCCAGCATCATTCGTCCGTGGTCTACACGCATCGGTAATCCCGGATTTTCCTTCTCGAAGATACGGATAAGGTCAATCAGATGTCCTCTTCCCGTAAGATGGGAGCTTTCAATGAAGTTTCCACTTTGCATGGCAGCCGTGCTGCGCAGGTGTACGAAATGAGTCCTTTTTGCAAATTTCTTAGCCAACTCACGTGTATCGTTATGCTCGCCTGCACTCAAAGAGCCTGCACAGAAAGTTAATCCATTATGAGGATTATTTATGGCATTCAGGAACCATTCAATATCACTTTCATTGGTAACGATACGTGGCAAACCTAATACCTGAAATGGAGGATCATCCGGATGTACGCACATATTAACTTCATATTCTTCGCATACAGGCATGATTGCAGATAAGAAATAACGCATATTTTCACGCAAAGTATCGCGGTCTATATCTTTGTACAAAGCGAGTAACCGCTTGAAGATGGCAACCGGATTTTTATCTCCTTCTTTGATATTGCCGTTGACAAAACCTTGTGTCTTGACGATAATGGTATCAATCAAAGCGTCTTTATCTGCTTCTGTGATAACCTTATCTAACTCGGCAACTTTCTGAAGTTCTTCTTCAGTGTAATCTTTTTCAGCTCCTTCACGTTCTAGGATTCGGATATCGAAATAAGCAAAACGGATGCGGTCATAATACAGGGAACTGGTACCGTCCGGCCAAGGGTATTGCAAGTCTGTACGTATCCAGTCGATAACGGGCATGAAGTTGTAACAAACTGTTTTTATGCCGCATTTACCCAAATTGGCAAGGCTTGTTTTGTAGTTATCAATTAACTGTTCACGTTCCGCTCCTGCGTATTTGATTGCTTCACAAACAGGAAGGCTTTCCACTACCGACCAGCGTAACCCATACGATTCGATGTATGATTTCAAATCGTTAATAGCTTCTACTGTCCATATTTCACCATTCGGTACATCATGCAGGGCAGTGACAATCCCTTCTACCCCTATTTGTCGGAGCATCGGCAAGGTAATCTTGTCTTTCTTGCCGAACCATCTCCAAGTTTTTTCCATCATAGTTTCTTTTCTTTATTAAGGAGCGATTATTTATACTCCGCTGAATGCACTGAAACCACCATCGATAGGTAGCATGGCTCCGGTTACGAAGCTAGCGGCTTCACTACACAAGAAATGCACGGCGCCATTCAATTCTTTAATATCACCAAAACGTTTCATAGGAGTTTTAGCCAATACTTTCTTGCTTCTATCTGTCAGTGAACCGTCCGGGTTGATGAGCACACGACGGTTTTGGTCGCCGATAAAGAAGCCCGGTGCAATGGCGTTTACACGGATACCATCACCGTATTTAAGTGCCATTTCGCTTGCCAGCCATTGAGTGAAATTGGCTACGGCAGTTTTCGCAGCCGAATATCCCGGTACACGGGTGATAGCGCTGTATGCTGCCATTGAGGATACATTAATGATACATCCTTTGCCTTGTTTTGCCATTACTTTACCGAATATCATAGATGGGTAGACTGTCCCGTTCATATTCAGATTAGTCACTTTTTCCCAGCAAGAGATATCCATATCATAAAAGTGCTGATCCGGCTCAAGGGTAGCTCCCGGCATATTGCCACCGGCAATGTTCAATAGAATATCGATCTGTCCCCATTTGGCTACGATTTCTTCGGCTACTTTCTCCAGGCTGGCGATGTCAAGTACATTACCGATGATACCGATTACATCGTCACCGTATTGCTTAAGTTCAGCCACACGGTTGTCTAGTTGCTCCTGACGAATGTCAATAGCGACTACTTTTGCTCCCTGCTGTACAAAGTGTTGGGCAATATTTCCACCCAGTACACCACCTGCTCCGGTAATAACAGCAACTTTACCGGCAATACTAAATAATTCGTTCATGGTTTCTATCAAATGTTTTTATGAATTGATGCAAAAATAGCGGGTTTTTATACATGCTATGATGCGTATTTTTGCAAGATATTTACCTATCTTTGCAAAGGTAGTTTAGAAAGGAGATTTATGAAGAAGATAATGAATGAGAAGTTGACTATTACGACTTCCAATCCCGTCCGTGCCCGCTTTTATGAATATCCGCGTTTTACGTATCCGTGGCATTTTCATAATGAGTATGAAATTATCTATGTAGAGAAGGGAGAGGGGGATTGCCTGGTAGGTGACAGCATTATCTCTTATTCAAAAGGTGATTTGATTCTTTTCGGTTCCGAGCTGCCTCATAGTATGCAAAGCCCACCGGATGACGGAGAAGAATCCGATAATGGAGAAAAATCCAAACTGAAAGTAAAAGGAGTGAATATTCAGTTTGAGAAAGATTTTATGCATTATTCTATTTCTCAATACTCCCAGTTTATTCCTATCAGGAATTTATTGGAAGATGCTTGCAGGGGGATTAAATTCACTGTTGTCCACTCAGGGAAAATTATCAAGCTATTAAAACAGATACCTTCTGCCAGGGGAGCGGAGCAAATCATCCTGTTGCTTTCACTTTTACAGATGATGGCTACCAATAATCACAGGAAATATCTGACTACTTCCCATTATACCCCATCTCCTTCCATCATGCGTAATGAAAGAATGGAAAAGGTGATTGCTTATTTGAATAAACATTATACCGAGTCTATCGGTCTGGATGAAATTGCTTCTTACACAGCGATGAACCCTGCTGCTTTCTGCCGATACTTTAAAGAAAACACAGGAAAGACATTCAAAGAGTATGTACTTGATATGCGTATCGGATATGCTTGTAAACTATTGAATAGTAGTATGATGAATATATCTCAAATTAGTGCTACTTGCGGATTTGAATCACCTGTACATTTTAACCGCATCTTTAAAAGGGTGACAGGAATGACACCGACTTTATATAGAGAGCAGATGGAATAATATCAAAGTTCAGATGATATTTTTCTTATAAATTCTTCGGGAGTTACAATCTCTATTTGGTCATTGTTGGTATAGAAGTCTTTTTTATTCAGAGTTATTAGGTATTCACATTGTTCGGCTATTGCATTTTGATATTGATAACTATCTTCTATATCTGTAAAATTAGCATCCCATATGCCTTTGTTTAATTCTTCATTTGAAATGTCGCAAATATCCGACATTAATAATATGTTATTAAGTATATTACGTAGCTTATCTAAACGTTGCTCTTTGGATAAAGAATTTGTTTTCTTTAAGTATGCCTCCACAAGATATGTAATTGTATATAAAGAACCTTGAGAAATATAGCAGTCGACAACTCCAGTTTTATATAGATTGTATATGCGGGAGATTTCAGCGGAATGTGAACGGTTGGTTATGGATTCCATTAATATATTGGTATCTAAAAAGACTCTCATTCTAGGTTATATTTTTCTTTTAAAATATTATCTCTCATCTCTTCCCAAGGAATTTCAGAATCAATACTTCCTATTAAGGATTGGCTATCGAACAATTCTCTCCTTTTCTTTCTGGAAAGATTAATCTGTCCCCCTTTTTCTTTTTGAAGCTGCATATACTGTTTTAGTACATCAACATTTTCTTCTTCTCTGATGGACTTAATAATTTTACGTCTTATATTTTTGATATATGACTGGGAATAATATTCACCTATGGGTTCTTCTACTTTCATATCTTGTTCTGCTTACAATCTAAACAAAGATACTATTAAATAATAGAACTAAAAATAATATTTTATTTTTTATCGTATATTTGATATTGAGTATAATATCTTTCTCGTTCGTATATAATAGGAAAGATGAATAAACATGAACGTAAATAGAAGAATGAAGAAAAGAATTTTGCTTTTGTTGTTGGTGATACCGGCATTGGTAAAAGCGCAAGATGTGATGACAGAAACCCGCCAGGAACTGATGTCTCCTGATGGAGCTTACCGCTTTACCTTCTATCAGCGTGCGGTGGGAGAGGATAATGCACAAATGTATTATACATTGACTTATAAGAACCGTCCGGTGATTGAAGAAAGTAAATTAGGAGTTCTGATTGAGAATCAACTGTTTGAGTCGGCATTGGGTGTTCCGAACGATACTTGTCATTTTTGGTGTGAAAATCTGAAATTGACAGGGACTGAACAACGAAAGGCGGATGCAACATGGAAGCCTGTATATGGCGAACGTGCGGAAGTACGTGACTGCTACAATGAGATGACTTTGAAATTCAAGAAGGGAGAAGGGGATGGCAACCGAGACGGTGGCTATGATAAGCGTAAGAATTACTTTATGAACATTATCGTTCGTGCCTATAATGAAGGAGTTGCTTTCCGCTATCATTTTCCGGAAACGACAAACGGACTTTTCTTGCATATCATCGGTGAGCAGACCAGCTTCACAATGCCTGAAGGAACGATGGCATATTACGAGCGTTGGGCACAAGGACCTTGCATACTTCGTCCGTTGGAAGGATGGGGCAAAGAGGAGAGTGAGCGTCCTTTGACTTTGAAACTGCCTGACGGATTATCCGTAGCCCTGTTGGAAGCGGAAATGGTGGATTATGCCCGTGGTAAATTCCGTTTATCGGCAGATAAACCTTCCACTTTGGAGACAAGTCTGTATAGTAGCGTCGATATTATTTCTCCTTACAGTACTCCGTGGCGTGTAATCATGGTTGGCGAACGTCCGGTCGATTTAATTAATAATAATGATATTGTCTTGAATCTGAATCCGGCTTGCAAACTGGCTGATACTTCTTGGATCAAACCCGGGAAAGTATTCCGTTCGGGCGACTTGAAACAAGATAGAGTAAAAGCAGCCATCGACTTTGCAGCAGAGCGCGGCATTCAGTATGTGCATATGGATGCCGGCTGGTACGGACCGGAAATGAAAATGAGTTCGGATGCTACTACTGTCTCTCCTGATAAAGACCTTGATATACCTGCTTTATGTAAATATGCCGGATCGAAAGGAATCGGACTTATGGTGTATGTCAATCAGCGTGCATTAGTGCAGCAGTTGGATACCCTGTTGCCTTTGTATAAGAAATGGGGATTGAAAGGTATCAAGTTCGGTTTTGTACAGATTGGTAATCAGCGTTGGAGTACTTGGCTGCATGATGCAATCCGTAAATGTGGAGAATACGGTCTGATGGTAGATATTCATGACGAATATCGTCCGACAGGATTCAGTCGTACTTATCCTAACCTGATGACGCAGGAGGGTATTCGTGGTAATGAAGAAATGCCGGATGCCACACACAATACGACTCTTCCTTTCACCCGCTATCTGGCAGGTGCAGGAGATTATACGCTTTGTTATTTCAATAACCGGGTGAAGAATACGAAAGCACATCAGTTGGCTATGGCAGCAGTGTATTACAGTCCTTTGCAATTTATGTTTTGGTATGACAGACCGGAATTCTACCAAGGAGAAGAAGAACTGGAATTTTGGAAAGCCATTCCGAGTGTATGGGATGACAGCCGTGCGTTAGATGGAGAAATTGGTGAATATATCGTTCAGGCACGTCGTTCGGGGAATGACTGGTTTGTAGGAGCAATGACAAATACGGAAGCCCGCACAATTACATTGACTACGGATTTTCTGGAACCGGGAAAGAAGTATATGCTTCATCTCTATGAAGATGATGACAAGCTGAATACACGAACGAAAGTACGCACTACTCATAAGAAGATAAAAGCCGGAGATAAACTTGTTTTGAAGCTAAAAGCAAGTGGCGGGGCCGCATTGCATTTCACTCTATTGGAAAAATAAATTGTTTTTTATGTAAATCAGTAGTTGAATTAGAGTAAAACCGTACCGTTTTGAATTAAACAGATCATAAATTTAGGCACGGATTACGCGGATTACACGGTAGCTTTGCGCACTCACTACGCTAAAACCGTGAAATCCGTGTAATCCGTGCCTAATTCCTTATTTATAATTTCACTCATAACCGTGCGGAAATGAATGATAGTTTATTTTCAATAGCTGATTCGTAGTATTTTATAATGAGCGCAATTAATGAGACCATCCCCTTTAACCTTGTCTTTCATGTAATGAAAGTAGCAAAAGGAGTAAAGGGGATTTCATTTCCTTATTTACTATAATTAATCAACCACTTCACCATCTCCGGGTCATTATGAGAGAAGAAAAGTGTCTTAGCAGTATCAAGTGCAGCGATAGCCGCCATAGCATCCGGTGTTAAAGAAAAATCGAAAACATTGAAATTCTCAATCATACGTTCTTTATGAGTCGATTTAGGAATCACGATAATATCGCGTTGAATCAGATAACGTAGTGCGACCTGTGCCACTGATTTGCCATATTCTTTACCGATTTCCTGGAGAGTCGGGTTGGTAAAGAAGTCGTTCCGTCCTTCAGCAAACGGACCCCATGACATAATTTTAGTGCCATATTCCTTCATGACTTCCTGTAACTTTATCTGTTGGTTGAAAACATGTGTCTCCACTTGGTTGACGGCAGGAGTGATTTCGCAGAATTCCGCCAAGTCAACAAAGCGGTCGGGATAGAAGTTGCTGACACCGATAGCACGAACTTTACCGGCTTTGTATGCTTCTTCCATAGCCCGGTAGGTTCCGTAATAATCACCGAATGGCTGATGGATAAGTAACAGGTCGATGTAATCACTTTTTAATTTACGCAGTGATTCTTCGATAGAAGTTTTGGCCTTTTCGTAACCGGCATTTGAAATCCATACTTTTGTAGTGATGAACAGTTCCTCACGCGGAATGCCACATTTACTGATTGCATTTCCTACACCCTCCTCATTATGATAGGCTTGTGCCGTATCAATGGAACGATAACCTGCACTGATTGCATCCAACACGCAACGTTCACACTCTTCAGGCGTAACCTGATAGACACCATAACCTAAAATAGGCATTTCAATGCCATTGTTCAATTTTACTTTTTCCATAATCAATCCTATTAAATTAAAATCGTATTCTAATGTTTTTATTATCTTTATCTCCTGTATGCAAAGTTAGTTTGTAAAAGGTAAACTGTTTTTATATAAATTACGGCTTTTGCTACCATTTTCACGGATAACCCTGTCTTTGCATTAAATCTTTCATATATATAGTCGTTTTTTGAGTGTTTTGTTTTCCATATTCGTAATATAGGAAGTTAAATCAATTAAAAGAAGCATTATGAATAAATATTTTCTTGTTGTGTTGTTATCTCTGTTCATGCAGACTACCCGAGTTGCAGCAGCTCCTTGGCAGTGGTCAGTAGAAATAAAAGAGCTGATTTCAGAAGAAACAAACGCCCACCCGTCTGCTTGTCTGTGGATACCGGAAAACTGCAAACAAGTCCGTGCCGTCATCGTCGGGCAACATAATATGACCGAAGAGACAATTTTCGAACATCCCGGATTCCGGAAAAATATGGCACAACTTGGGATTGCAGAGATATGGATCACTCCCGGAATAGACCAACGATGGGACGTGACAAAAGGTACCCAGCAAATCTTTGAAACAATGATGAAGAACCTGTCTGAAATAAGCGGGTATACAGAACTGGAGTTTGCCCCGGTCATCCCTATCGGACACTCGGCAATGGCTACTTATCCGTGGAACTTTGCCGCTTGGAATCCCGAACGTACATTGGCCGTACTTTCTATTCACGGTGATTCTCCCAGAACTCATTTGACAGGCTACGGAAGTGCAAATTTGGATTGGGGAAACCATACGATTGAAGGTATTCCTTCATTAATGGTAATGGGGGAGGACGAATGGTGGGAAGACCGATTGATAACTTCCTTCGATTATCGCCGTGAATATCCGAATGCTCCCCTTTCATTCCTTGCAGATGCAGGACATGGACATTTCGATATATCCGATGAATTGATTGATTATCTTTCTCTCTTTCTGAAAAAGGCAGTGCAATATCGGTTGCCAAACCATTCTCCATCGAATACTCCGGTTCTGTTAATTCCGGTAGAAGCAAAGAATGGATGGCTGGCAGACCGCTGGCGAAAGAATGAAAAGCCTACAGCCGAAGCCGCTTCCTATGATAAGTATAAAGGAGACAAGACCCATGCGTTTTGGTATTTTGATAAAGAAATGGCAGATGCCACAGAAAAATATTACGCCAATGAGCGTGGAAAGACAGAGCAGTACATCGGCTTTGAGCAAAAAGGAAAACTGATTACTTTCAATCCGAAATCCCATGTACGTATGTCTCCTTCTTTTCAACCCGAGGCGGACGGAGTTACTTTTCATTTGAAAGCTGTGTACACAGATACGTTAAGGAACGAATATTCTCAAAAACACAGTACACGTCCCATTCGAATGTCGAGAATCTGCGGTCCGGTGGAAGTGGTGAATGATACAACTTTTACTGTACGTTTCTATCGGATGGGATTGGATAATCCTAAACGTACAGGAAGTATCTGTCTGATGGCTTCCGTAAAACAGGATCATAGCTACCGGAGTGCCGTTCAGCAGGTAGAAATTCGTATTCCTTACCGGAATAAGGAAGGAATACCCCAACGTATTATTTTTCCGAAACTATCCGATGTAAAGGCTTCAGTGAAAGAAATAACTTTGAAAGGAACTGCTGACTCCGGTCTTCCGGTTTACTATTATGTAAAAGAAGGACCGGCAGAAATAAAGGGGGATAAATTGGTATTGACTAAAATTCCTCCGCGTGCAAAATTTCCGGTAAAGGTGACAGTGGTAGCTTGGCAATATGGACGTAGCGGGGAACCTAAAGTGCAGACTGCTGAAGCAGTGGAGCGAAGCTTTTACATTACTGCCCGTTAGTTTGACAAAGAGATTGTTCAAGGAGTCAGAGTACCAATTCCTTGAACAATCTTTCCAAAGTCCTATCCAAATCAGCGGAGAATCCCGGATGCGGGCGGGACACCTGTATGCAGGAACTTTTTACTGCGGTCAGCCAACGAAATCTGTCAGGAATATCCATATTGGCTATAGCTCCTCCCTCTTTATTTCCCATGCATATCTTGTCAAAGACCTGTAACCCTTCTTTCAGGCAATTAATATCCAGTTCGGAAGAAAACAGTTTTAGTTTGTTCTCATCTATCGTATAGAGGGATTTCAGGTATTTGGCTTGTTTGGAAAACAATACAATCCCCATATTGATAAACTCCTCCCGTTCTACTTTAGGAACGAAACGGATGACTGCGTATTCATATAAGTGCCTTTCTTGCATTTTGCGCTTCATTTACAAATGTTTCGGAATGCTTAATCCTTTCTTCTAAGAATCGAATATAAATCTCTCTCAAATCCTGTGGAGTTTCTGTACCTTCCGTCCAGTTCAACCAGTCGTCGGGAATAGCATTGACTATCTCACGGATTTTATCAGAAGTTAATATCTGTCTGAATTCGATATCTACTTCTTCCAGTTTATCGGCAAACGGCAATAATACATGGTCTTTTATCTGTACAAAAGGAACCAGTGCCTGTTTTTGCCAGTTAGTCCAGGAATGGTGGAAATAAAGAGAAGCCCCATGATCAATCAACCATAGTTCTTTGTGCCACATCAGCATATTGGTATTTTTAATGGTACGGTCTACGTTAGTCAGCAAGGCATCCAGCCATACCACTTGCGAAGCCGTTTTCCCATCTACTTGATGTACTATCGGATCAAAAGTCAATGAACCGGAAAGGAAATGCAATCCCATATTCAGTCCGCGACTCCATTGAAGTAAATCCTGTATCTCTTCGTCCGCTTCCGTCCGCCCGAAGGCCTCGTCCAGATTCAGAAAAACTATTTCGGGAACTCTGAACCCCAGTGCACGGGCTATCTCCCCACCAATCAGTTCGGCAATTAGCGCTTTTGTTCCGTGTCCTGCCCCTCTGAATTTGACTACATACTTAAATTCATCGTCAGCTTCGGCCAAAGCAGGCAATGAACCTCCCTCACGCAGAGGAAGAATATATCTTGTGACATTTGCCGTACGTAAATCCATGTAGCTCCTTTCTTTGATTTGGGGAATAAAGATAGGACGTTTCAGATGAATTTTATAAGAAAGTGGGCTTTAAATTAAAGAATTGTAGCTTAATTAAATAATTTTGTAGCTTTGAGTGTTTGAGGCACCTTGTTCGTATCTTATAGGTAAAAGATAGAAATAGTATGAATAAGAAAATTTTAGTTACGGCAATCTTGTTTGGTTCATTGACAGTATCGGGTATAGTGTCAGCTCAATCTGTATATCCCGGTCAACATCAGGGAAAGTTGAAAAAGGAAACAGTGGCTCCCCTTCAAGCAGAAAGTTTTGATTTGAAAGACGTCCGCTTGTTGCCAAGTCGTTTCCGTGATAATATGCTTCGGGATTCTGCCTGGATGACTTCAATAGATGTGAATCGCCTGCTGCATAGCTTCCGTACCAATGCCGGTGTATTTGCCGGACGTGAGGGCGGTTATATGACAGTGAAAAAACTCGGTGGTTGGGAATCTTTGGATTGCGAACTTCGCGGACATACTACCGGACATATGCTTTCGGCACTTGGTTTGATGTACGCAGCTACCGGTAGTGAGATATTCAAGCTGAAAGGTGATAGCTTGGTCAATGGATTGGAAGAAGTGCAGAATGCATTAAAAAACGGATATTTGAGTGCTTGGCCTGAAGAATTGATAAACCGGAACATCCAGGGAAAAAGCGTATGGGCTCCTTGGTATACGCTGCATAAACTTTTTTCCGGGCTGATAGACCAATACCTGTATGCGGATAACAAGAAAGCATTGACTATCGCCACCCGAATGGGTGACTGGGCATACAATAAGCTGAAACCTCTTAGTGAAGAAACACGTAAGCTTATGATCCGCAATGAATTTGGCGGTATCAATGAGTCATTCTACAATTTGTACTCAATCACGGGAGATGAACGTTATCGTTGGCTGGCGGAATATTTCTACCACAATGACGTAATCGACCCGTTGAAAGAACTTCGTGATGACTTGGGAACGAAGCATACCAATACATTTATCCCGAAAGTGATAGCCGAAGCCCGCAACTACGAATTAACCTGCAACGAGACAAGCCGGAAACTTTCGGAATTTTTCTGGCATACCATGATTGACCATCATACTTTCGCCCCGGGATGCAGCAGTGATAAAGAACACTACTTTGACCTGAATAAGTTATCCCAACATCTGACCGGTTATACCGGAGAAACCTGTTGTACCTATAATATGCTCAAACTTAGCCGCCATCTTTTCTGCTGGACGGGCGATTCATCTATTGCAGATTATTACGAAAGGGCATTGTACAATCATATCTTGGGACAACAAGATCCCGAAACGGGTATGGTGGCTTATTTCCTGCCTTTGCTTTCCGGTTCTCATAAACTGTATAGCACAAAAGAGAACTCTTTTTGGTGTTGCGTAGGCAGTGGATTTGAGAATCACGCAAAGTTTGGAGAAGCCATTTATTATCACAACAATCAAGGAATATATGTAAATCTGTTTATCCCCTCACAGGTAATCTGGAAAGAGAAGGGACTGACCATCCGTCAAGAAACGGAGTTTCCACAAGAAGAAACAACACGTTTCACTTTCCGGGCAGAGAATCCCGTTCGCACCACTGTTTATCTGCGTTATCCTTCATGGAGCAAAGATGTGAAAGTGCTGGTGAACGGTAAGAAAGTATCTGTAAAGCAGAAATCGGGCTCTTATATTGCCGTTACCCGTGAATGGAAAGATGGCGATCAAATTTCGGCTACTTATCCGATGCAAATCAAACTGGAATCTACTCCGGATAATCCGGACAAGGCAGCTCTGTTATATGGTCCGCTAGTATTGGCGGGAGAACGGGGAACAGAGGGTATGCAGGCGCCTGCTCCTTTCTCTAATCCTGCTCTTTACAATGATTATTATACCTATGATTTTCGTGTCCCTGCCCATCTGCGCACTTCTTTGAAACTGGATAATAAGCATCCCGAACGTGCTTTGCAGCGGGTAGGAAGTGATTTGAAGTTTACGACAGAACAAGGAGATGTGATTCGTCCGCTATATGATTTGCATCACCAGCGCTATGTCGTATATTGGGATTTGCAATCAGAATAGTACTCGCTATAATCAAAATAGCACCTGCTAAAACAGGAAATATTGAAAACAGAAAATAGATAGTAAAACAACGATATGAAGAATCGTTTATTAATTGCCGCTTTTGTAAGTATCTTCTTTTTGACCGGTTCTTGCCAAATATCATCCGGTCAAGGAAAGCAGTATGACTTCTCATCTTTGGATTCTGTTATCCAAGGATGGGTAGACAAAGGATATTACCCCGGTGCATCCGTTTGTGTAGTGAAGAATGATACCGTCATTTTTCAGAAAAACTATCGGGACTATACACCCGATACAAAAGTATATGTTGCTTCTGCCGGGAAATGGGTAGCGGCTGCCGTCATCGCTGCGGTGGTAGACCGTACAGATTTGGAATGGGATGATCCGGTAGAGAAATGGTTACCGGAATTTAAAGGTGATGCCAAAGGTAAGATTCTTCTGCGGCAATTATTATCCCATACATCGGGAGTACGTCCGTATCTTCCCGAACCCCGTATAGATAATTATAATCATTTGGATTCGGCAGTTACAGAGATTCTCCCTTTAGATACAGTCTTTACCCCCGGCACTCGTTTTGAATATGGTGGACTTGCCATGCAAATTGCCGGAAGAATGGCGGAAGTGGCGATAGGAAAGGAGTTTGAAACTCTTTTCCAAGAACTGCTGGCACACCCTTTGGAAATGAAGAACTCTCATTTTACTCCAATTAATACGGACGGCGGACATGCTCCCATGTTAGGGGGGCGGATTGTGTACTACCTTGAATGATTATCTTCATTTCCTATCCATGATTTATCACGATGGAATATACAATGGCAAGCAGATTATATCAGCAGAAACAGTAAAAGAGATGCAGGCCGATCAAGTGAAAGATGCCATAATCCCTTCAGATAATTATGTAGCGAAAGGATTGGGACAATCTCACAATGGAATCTACGGATTGGGAGAATGGCGTGAATTAATAGATAAAAAAGACAGGCGAAGCCTGCCAGATTAGCTCACCGGGATGGGCCGGCGCTTATCCGTGGATAAATAAACATGATAAAGTTTACGGATTCTTCATTTCTCATGTAACAGGTTCTTCCGTTAAAGAAGACGGTTTCTCTTCTTTCTTCGGTAGTCCCGTCATTTCACGGACTGTTTCAGAGATACTGAAAGGTAATTCGTCGGTTGTCAAACAAGGACGTATGAATGTAAGAAACGGCTCTCTATACTATGAAGAAGCCGGTCAGGGTGAGCCGGTAATCTTTGTGCACGGCCATTCGCTCGACCATCGTATGTGGGACGAACAGTTTTCTGTGTTTGCGAAAAAGTATCATGTCATTCGCTATGATTTAAGAGGATATGGTCTTTCTTCTTCCCAAACCGAAGATTATCAATTTACACATGCTGAAGATTTGGTTACTTTAATGGACTCTTTACATCTTCCAAAAGCACATATTGTCGGGCTTTCTTTGGGTGGGTTTATTACTGCTGATATGTTGGCGTATTTCCCAGACCGGATGTTATCGGCTTTTCTAGCCAGTGGAAATATTCGGAAATCGAAAGGGCCCAGTGAGCCGATGACTAAAGAAGAAGCAAAGGTACGTGATGAAGAAATAGCTGCCCTGAAAGAGAAAGGAGTGGAGGTGATGAAGAAGGAGTGGTTTGAAGGACTGATGAAATCTGGAGGAACCCAACGCGAACGGATGCGTGCGCCTCTGTGGGAAATGATTGACGAATGGGATGCATGGCAACCGCTACACAAAGAAGTACGGGTAGTAGCGGGACTGGATGCTATTGAAAAATTGAAGAAGAGTCACCCTGCCGTACCAGCTTTGATTGTTGAAGGTCACTCGTCTGACAACCGGTTCTCAAAGGAACCTCAAATTTTGAATTATCTGCCTAATGGAAAGCTGAAAGTGATTGAGGATTGCGGACATATGATGAATATGGAACGCCCGGAAGAGTTCAATTCTGTTTTGGAAGAGTTTCTTTCAAATTAGCCTCGATATGATGCTATTTATCTAAACAAAATAGGTGTTGAGGCATTTATTGTTGAGTAAACGGAAGCACTCTTTCGTATTTGTTTCTAAAGTTAGAATGAATATGAAGAGACGATTTTTATTATTGCTATTTGCGGCGGTTTGCTTTTGCATGAATGCACAAGTGAATAAGAACCTTGATGTTCTGAAGAAAGATGATTTTATGAATCCCCCCATGCAGGCACGTCCTAGCACGTACTGGATGTGGATGAATGGTCATATAACCAAAGAAGGACTGACTGCCGATTTAGAATATATGAAGCGGAATGCTTACGGCGCTGCCATGATGTTCAATACAGGTGTGGGCATTCCTCGTGGAGCAGTAGATTATGCTTCTCCGCAGTGGGAAGAAATGACAATTCATGCAGTCAAAGAAGCGGAACGATTAGGAATGGAACTGTATTTGCAGAATTCCCCCGGATATAGTGGGACGGGTGGACCGTGGATAACTCCGGAATATTCGATGCAACAGCTTGAATGGACGGAAACATTGGCAACGCTGGATAAAAAAGGATGGATTAGTACTCGAATCCCACGTCCGTATGCAAAACAAGGATACTATAAAGATGCTTTTGTACTCGCATATCCAGCCCTGGAGTCGGAAACCGCTCTGTTTCAAAACCTCGTAAAGAAAGTGTCTCTGAATAATCAGGAAGTGGATAAGTCATTGCTCGCAGACAATGACTTGAATACGCAAATCCACTTGGATAAACAAAAGAACAGCTTGACTTTTGGATTGTCGGAACCCTTTGAGGCAAGAGCGATAACCGTTCGCCGCGGAGATCGGGAGAAGCCGCTTGACCCGCATGACGGACCGCGTGATTATGCTCCTGTATTGACATTGGAAGTTTCGGAAGATGGAGTGAACTATCAGAAAGTTGCCAACCTGAATAGTCCGGCTTTGCGGGCAATGGACACTCTGGGGACGGCAAGTTTCGCTCCGGTTAAGGGACGCTATTTCCGTTTAACGACGAATCGTAGCACAAACTTGAGTGAAGTGAATTTACACGCATCAGAACGCATCATAAACTGGCCTGCTAAAACAAATTATGTGAAAGATCCGGTGGCTCCGGGCTTTTCTTCTCAACGGGTGCCCGGCGGACAAATGATAGACCCGGAACAAGTGATTGATATTACTTCTTTCATGGACAATGATGGGAATATAAAATGGAAAGCCCCTCGGACAATGAGTGAAAAAGGAAAGAGACAAGTCGTTTCCCGTTGGACTATAGTCCGGTTGGGCTCCACCACTACAGGCGAAGAAGTGGCGGCTTGTCCGGACAGTGGGCGCGGGCTTGATTGTGATAAATTCAGTAAGGAGGCATTAGACCGGCATTTCGATCTTTTTCTGGATCCGCTGTTGGATAAATTGAAACCGTGGTGTGGAAAGACATTGACTGCGTTGATGATGGATAGTTGGGAAGCCGGAAAACAGAACTGGACTTCCTCTTTACCTGTTTTTTTTCGTCAGCGTAAAGGATATGATGCGACTCCCTGGCTGCTTGCCATGACCGGTCGGGTAGTGAAAAGCGTTGAGGCTACCGAACGTTTTCTCTATGATATGCGCCGTACACAGACAGATATGTTTAATGAGAACTTTCTGGCACACTTCAAGGAACGTGCTGCCCGTTACGGGCTGAAATTTGCTGCCGAACCTTATGGTGACGGCAACTTTGAAAGCCTTGAATATGCCGAACATTTGGATTATCCGATGAGTGAATTCTGGATACATTATATATATGGCGGAGTAACCACTTCAAAAATGGCGGCTAGTACTGCACATCTATGGAATCGTCCGATTGTGGGCGCGGAATGTTTCACCGGTACTCCTTTCAACAGCAAGCTGACGGAGCATCCGTATGCGATGAAAGCCGAAGGAGATTATATGATGACTACCGGAGTTAACCGCTTCGTCTATCATGTGTTTGCGCATCAACCCTATGTAGGCGGTACACCCGGAACCTTTATGACAATGGGACCTTTCGGAACCCATCTCAATCGTAATTCGGTTTGGGCCGAACAGGCAATCGGGCTGAATATCTACAATGCCCGTTGCGCATCTATTTTGCAGCAAGGATTGTATGCCGCCGATATACTGTATATTAAAGATGAAGGGATTTCGTCCGGTATTGCTGATTATGATTTTACCGAACCTGCCACTCCTTATGGTTATCGATGGGATATTGGCAGTAAGAATATACTAGAACGCATCACTGTGGAAGACGGTCGGTTGACATTGCCCCATGACATGAATTACCGGATATTGGTTTTGACACCTATGAAACAATGTTCCCCGGAATTGCTGAAACAAGTAAAAAGACTGCTTCAACAAGGAGCTACCATCGTACTTTCCGGAGAAAAGCCGGAAGGATACATGGGGATGGATGCCAATAAGGATATGGAAGTAAAGGCTTTGGCGGATGAGTTATGGTCAAAAGCATCATCGGCTTTGTATGACGGGACTGTTTATTATACGAAAGATTTGCAGAAGGTTTTGAATGCGGAACAGATTCATCCCGATTTCTCTTTTGTTTCCGAAAACAAGGATGCGCAAATCCATTTTATACACCGCACTGTGGGGGAAGAGGAAGTTTATTTCATCAGTAATCATCGCCGCCGTCCGGAAATGTTGACTGCCACTTTCCGTATTCGTAATATGAAACCCTCTCTTTGGGATGCGGAAACAGGTGAAACGGATATTCCCGTTTCTTATAAAGAAGAAAATGGAATGACGAAAGTTACTTTATCCCTTGCTGAAAGTGGTTCTGTCTTTATCGTATTCCGTCCTTCTGAAAAGGAGACGGAGAGAGCTTCCGACTATACAAAAACACATAAAAATGTCAAAAGGGAAACTGCCGGTTTTAAAGAGATTGTTCCGGTTGCCTCTCTTGATTCTCCCATATATAATACTTTTACTATTTCTTTATGGGCAAAACCGGAAACATTTGCTGCCGGTGGACGTGGCTTTCTTATTTTCCCTGATAAAGGAGAGGAAAGGTTAGGGAAAGGCCATGCGACGGTCGGACTTGCCATGGGGCAAAATACGGTGCGGGTATATGAACGTGCTTCTGCCAATCAAGTCGTATTAGAGTGCAACACACCGATAGAAGGATGGACGCATGTGGCTGTAGTGTACGACGATGGTGTTCCCACGCTTTATCTGAACGGGAGAATTGCCGCCGTAGGGAAGAAGTCGGCATATATCTGTTCTCCGGCCTATGATGTGCCAATGGCGGAAGAACAGTATGTGGGCAGCTTTGAGGGGGATCAGACAAAGACGGTTTATGCGTCCGCGGCATGGTCCGGAGAAAGAGTGAAAGCGGAGGTCGCGGCGGGGCTGCCGGAACCGGTGATTCCTGCCGGCAATCAGGTACTGCGGACATTGGACGGAGCTTGGAAAGTACAATTTCCTGCATGGAGTAAGGCACCTGCCGGGATTATTCTACCGGTTTTGGAATCTCTTCACAAACATTCAGATTTTAATGTGAAGCATTTCTCCGGAAAGGCAACTTATCTGAAAACGTTTGTTTTAACTGCGGAAGAATGGAAAAAAACAGTCCGGAAAGAGTCCCCTGAACGAATACTGCTTGATTTGGGACGTGTGGAAAACATAGCACAAGTCAGCGTGAATGGAGCAGTTCCGGTTTTAGTTTGGAAAGCTCCTTATCGGATAGACATAACCGAACGGCTGAAGGCAGGAGAAAACCAATTGAAAATAGAGGTTATCAATCTGTATCCCAATCGTTTGATTGGCGATGAATATTTGCCGGAGAAGTATGAATATGATGAATATGGCCGTATCCGGCGATTCCCCTCCTGGTATGTAAATCAGGAGAAGGATACGGACAGTTTTCGTATTTAGAAGTAATTGATTCCCAATTATTTGCAGTTAATACGGTAGAAAAGTGGATTGGGTTCTATTTGTGGGTTCACGGAAAGTGAAGATTTAACGATTTTAACTTGCTTTTACGTGCAAATGTGCGGTTTGGATGACAAAATGAGGGAAGAGAAGAGAAATAAAGGGATGCAGTGAAAAGAGAAAATAGGATGGGTTGCTGTTGTAACGATACGCATTCTCTTATATGGATATACAGACAACTTTACTTTATTGTCTGTATATATATAAGAGGTATAAAGTCAAGTGGAATGTTAGGGATGGTGTCGGTTGAAACGACCTCATCTGCTTGTATAGAACTTGGTTGACAACTTTACTTTATTGTCTGTATATATACAAGAGGTATAAAGTCAAGTGATGCAAAGGGGATGGGTTGGTGAGGTGGCAGGCCTTTTCGTCTTTTGACGGCAAAAATTGTTTCGATATGCGCTGATGAGGTGGGTACAAGCCACCCCATCTTTTCTTTTTCGACAGTTCCTGTCTTCGTTATCGGGTGCTCCACAATGGTTCGTTCTGCCAGTTGCCTGATGGGAAGCCCAGTGCGCCGAGGTCAACTTCGGGATATTCTGCGAAGAGTGCCTGCATCTTGTCCAGCATGTCATTTCCCGGAGATATGATATTGAGGAAGTATTTGATGATGCAGAGATCAAAATAGGTGCGCATGGAGTCGGTCGGTAGGGTAATCCAGCATCCGATAGGATTGCTTGGTATGGCAGGTTGCATGGCATTCCGTTTGTTCCATACCCTTGCGTGGTGGCCACATGCGTTGCGAGTTACAGCTATGACGGTCATCCATGACTCAAAGACCCCCATCTGCAATCCGAATCTTTTGGCTATACGCTTGCGTATGCGGTTCTGCTTGATGTTCCTGTAAATGGCGTTCACGTTGCCGATAGTAAGCAACTCGCCTAATATCCATGACGGTGGGAATGGATTAGAATAAGTATTCTTGAAATGCTGTATAAACTCCTCTTTGGACTTGGCATATTCTCCGCTTATGGCTCGCATCGTCTCGTTGAATTTTGCACTGTCAAGGAAATATGTCGGTGTGGTAAGCCAAAACGGATCGTTAGTCATTTCTGCGGGTATCTGCATTACAGCCCTACGAACTGCTATCTCGATTTTCTCAATCTCATTGAACATCAAAAGTCGAAGTTTCTTGTCGAAACGATACAGCATCATGACTTTCTTGAATGTAGCCCCTTCTTTGAAAATATGGGCAGTCTTTGGAGTCTTAAGCAAAGGGTACATATAGGCGGACAAGCGATAATAACCGATATTATCCAAATAATCCTCGGCTTTCCGCTGGTCTTCTATATACAAGCCTCGTGAACGAAGCAAGGTGACAAGTTCTGCTGATGAAGAGAACTGTTTTATGAATGGAATAAGATGTGCCATAAACAAAAAACGCCTCGCACGATTTGAGCATTGTTAAGAGGCTTGGCGAGGACTGACGATGCAAAAGTACGACTTTTATTTTAGTTGTGCAAGAGTTTGGGGAGAAAAGTGATGATTTTACGGGTGTTTTAACAGTTGTTGGGTGTTTGGACGTGCAAAATGCGGCAGTTACAAACCAAAGTGGGGAAGATACAAACCAGATTGGGGAATGTGGAAGGATGGAGATAACTTTGGATAAGCAAAGCTGCATCTCGGCATAACACTCAAGCTTGGTGATTCTGCTCTCGATTTGCATTTGCTTTGCAGCTGATTATAAACGAAATTATAGCGGAAAGGTGGCTTTAAACGTTAAACTGTCACAAATATGAATAAATTTCTAAGCATTTTGATGCTTGTTTGAGGGAAAATTTGTATCTTTGCAGCGCATCTTGGTGTATTCGCTTGTGAATGAGCGATGCGCCACATTAGACATTATAGACATGAAGACAATGACACACATAGCAAAAACTGATTGCAACCCATTGAACCTTAGAGATTTAGGGGAGGGGTATCAGCTTTGCTGTAACGTCTTCGTTCACATATAGATACAGAATAGAGCCTTCCGCAGGTGTCAGACAAGGACATCGGCGGGAGGCTTTTGCGTTTTATACATATAATTGAAATTTGAACATGAATACACCAAAAGTCATTGAAACTTGTCTCTTGTTCATCATGATATTGGCTGTGCAGAATGTATGCGCACAGAAACATTTGGAACGTACGGCAAATGACAATTCCGCAGCAGCGTGGTATGGCGGCATAGAGGGCGGCGTGCCTTTCGGGGTGAGCACCTTCAGTTCGTTCGAGGCTGACAAGACAAGGTCTGGATATGCCTTGGGACTGTTCGGAGGCTACCGATTCAATCCTGTCCTCTCAGCGGAGCTGACCGCCAAGTGGGGAAAAACCAATCTCTCTGCACGTGACTGCTGCACAGAGGGTGGCTACTGGTTGGGGGCTGACGGTAAGACCTATCACGCACCCGTGGCAGGATTCGGCGGAGCCGACTATGCCGACCTGAAAAGCAGTGTGTCGCTGCAACAATACGGAGTGAGGCTGAACGTGAATCTGCTCGGCTTCTTCCATTCCCTGCGTGACAGCCGATGGAGGCTGGAACTCTCGCCAATGCTCGCAGCCGTGGGTACAAAGGCTGACGTGAAGACCATTGCTGGCGGCAACAGCCTGATGAAGGACAAGACACGCTGGCATCTTGGTGCTGGTGGCAACGTGCAGGCCTCCTACGCAGTGACGAACAAGCTGCATCTCGGCATCTATTCGGGCATCACCTGCCTGACAGGCAAGGGCATGGACGGTGTGACAGAAGACATTCACAACGGCAATTTCCTTTGGGAAAGCGGTGTACGTATAGGGCTGTCGTTAGGCAAATGCCGCAGGAAGACCAAGCAAACAGAGGAAACAGTACCGACAATAACGCAAACTCCTGTCGAGGAGATACAAACGCCTGAGCCGCAGGAGCCGGAAGTGGAGACAACGACTGATAAGAAAGAAGAAAAGACGACCATTGAGACAATGGAAAAGGAGATTGTCTTCCCCGTCATCTACTTTGATTTCAATAAGACTGACATCAAGAGTGGCGAGATTGCCAAGCTCCAAGAGATCTGCAATATACTTCAATCCAATCCCGACATGAAAGTAAGTATCAAGGGATGGACAGACACTGTGGGCGGTACTGCCGTGAACAAGCGTATATCGCTCCGTCGTGCCGAAGTCGTAAAGGCATGGCTTGTCGGTCAAGGCATAGACCCTTCGCGTATGAATATATATGGAATGGGCATTGAAAGTAATGAGCCAGATGCCTCAAAGGCACGCCGTGTCGTTGTGGCAGAAAAGGAAAGAAAGGAGGTGCAGCCATGAAGACAATGATGAATTACCTCATGAATATGCTGCTCATGGTAGCAGTTCTCTTAGGCTTTACAGCCTGTGCCAACGACGACCCACATGAAGACGAGGGCGGCGTGGCTATAGCCCTTGACAATAGTCAGTGCCCTAATGTCAACATCGGGCACACCAGGCTTTTTGTCTATAACGCCAGCGGCAACCTATGCGCCACATACGATTATGTCGATGCGCATGCCGTGGCTTCTGCCCTGCTGCCGTTAGAGGTGGGACACTATACGATAGCAGTCATCATCAATGCCGATGAGACTCCGGCTGAGACAGCCACCCTGACAGCCTTGCACGAATGGGTGGCAGCACAGGAAGGTCTTGACCCCGACTTGCTCTCCAGCATAGCGGATGTAGACGTGGCGGAATGGAGAATAATCCGTGTCACCCTGCCTTTGACGCGAGGAGATTTCTCTCTGCCGGTGCTCAGCGTGCGCTTCCACATTCCCACAGACAGACATGGCAGACTTTACCCTGATGCAAACCAAAGTCCGTGCAGCCGAAGCCGGCTATACGCTGCGTTGTGTGGCGGAAGTCTGCAAGGAGGGGACTGTCCAAGTGGCTCTACACAAGGTGGTCACACCCGAACTGCAAGCCGACGGTACCTACCTGTTGGAACTTCAACTGTCGGAAGGCAGCTACGACCTGCGTCTCTGGGCAGACTATGCCCATACTGATACGCCACTTGCCGACACATTCTACAATACAGAGAGCCTGAAAGCCGTGACTATCTTCACCGAGCCATACACGGCAAACACCGACGGCAAGGATGCGGCTTACGGCAACGAGAGCGGCATAGCCTTGTCGGGCGAAGGCGCAAGCATAACGATGGACTTAAAGCGACCGTTGGCGAAATACCGCATCATTGTTGATAAAGAAGAAATAGAGGAATATCTGCGGTTGCGTGACACCAATCCAAACGAGTTCCCGCCTATCGAAGAGCTGACGGTCGGTGTGCAGTATGAGGGCTACTTCCCCTCTGGCTTCAATGTCTCTACCGAAAAGCCCAACGATGCCGTGGGCGGTATCTGCTACTCAGGTTCTCTCAGCCATTACACCGGCACAGAAGAACTGGAACTGGGCAGCGACTGGATATTTGTAAATGGCAACTCGTCGTTTGTCAATGCCACGGTAATCGTCTCCGACGGCAAGGGCAATGTGATATGCCGCATCCCCGGTGTGAAGATAGACTATCGCCGCAACCATCTGACCACCGTCAGTGGCAGATTCCTTACCTCGGGTGCCAACAGCGGCGGAATACACATCAACACCGACTGGAACGGCAGCTTCGAAGTATGGTTTTGAACAAGAAAATAACATAATAAAAATTTAATAATCAGTAATATGAAGAATTTTCTTTCTTTGATGCTGGGCATAGTAGCTATGCTGGCATCGTGCAGTCAAAGTGAAGAGTTGCTGAACGAAAGCAACACTGCGAAACAAGTGACGTTCTCGCTCACAGCAGATGGACAGACACAGACCCGTGCCGCGATTGGCACTCTGCGTTACGTTATGGCTATTTATGACGAAGCAGGAAAGACAGTAGTGTATCCAGCCACGGAGTACAACGGCAGCACCTTTGCCGTGCGCCTCGACCCGGGCAAATACACTTGTCTCTTCTGGGCTGACTATGGCAGCGAAAACTACAACGCCACCGACTTGAAGAACGTGACTCTGGATAGGGGTTCGGCGACTAACATCGAAGCCTTCTATGCCAAGCAAGGCATCACCGTCACCGATGGCGGAACCGTGAACGTCACGCTCAACCGTGCCGTGGCAAAAGTGGTATTGAAGGAAACTGACAGATTAGAGGCAGGAAGAATAAACATCACCTACAACGCTGCACAATGCTTCAATGTGAGCGGTGGAGATGCATTAAACGAGGCTACCGCCAACGAACTGATAATCATTCAGAACACCATCACAGGTACAGCCTCACAGCCAACAGAAGTAGGCAGCTTCTTCGTATTGGCAAGCAGTAACGAGCGTACGTTGAGCGACTTCAAGGTAAAGTACAACAGCGAGGCAGAGAAGACAATCTCCAACGTGCCCGTACAGGCGAACTACGTAACCAATATCAATGGTAAGTTCAGCGTGAACGTAAATCAGCCGTTCAACATCAGCATCAACGATGTCTGGGCTACTACAGACAAAGAGATTGATTTTCCGCCATATATCACATTCTCTGCCGCCAGCCAGCAAACGTTCGGAATGAATTTCGATGCATATAGTGTGAATGGTACATTTGCTTTGGGATTGGGCGAATATTTCGAGTACTCCGTAGGCGATGGTAACTGGCAACGGTTTACAAACTCAGTCAGTGGTATTGCCTTTGGAGGCACATTGGGTGACCTCCGTCTGCGTGGCAAAAGCAGCCAGGGTACTACATCTCTAGTACCTTACTGTTATTCATCTATCTCTTTCGGAAATTCAAATATTCCTGTTAGCTGCAAGGGTGACATCCGCACACTTGTTGACTATGAGAACTTCAATACTGCAAATACCTCCAATGCACGATTTCATTTCTTGTTCTATAGTTGCGCCTCTCTCACCACTGCCCCAGAACTACCTGCCATGAATCTAGCTTCGCAATGTTATAAGGGCATATTCTACGGTTGCACCTCTCTCACCACAGCACCGGAACTACCTGCCACAACTTTGGCTGAGGGATGTTATCAGGGCATGTTCAATAATTGCGCCTCTCTCACCACCGCTCCGAAATTACCTGCTACGACACTAGCAGATCACTGTTATCGCCAAATGTTCTACGGTTGCACCTCTCTCACCACAGCACCTGAGCTTACAGCCGAGACATTGGCAGAGGGGTGTTACTTTATGATGTTCTCCAGTTGCACCAAGTTGTCTAAGGTAAAAATGCTCACAACGGATGTAACTGCAGATGGGTGTTTCGATGATTGGCTTTTTAATGCAGGCACTGAAGCGTCTTCTCGTACACTGATATTGTATAACAGCTCAGTGTATGATGAATTAATCAACCGTGCCTATCTTTTTGACAATTGGAGAGATGGTCAGGCAACTATCCAGTACACGACCCCATAAAAAAGAACAAATAATAGTAGGAGGCTGCAAGCGGCAACGAAATGCCATTTGCAGCCTTCTTTGCGTTTGTGTATATGCTAACTACAAACCAACTTCCGTGAACCACAAACTAACTTTGGCAATAGGCATAGATAGTCGTTTGTTTGCACTCTGGTTAAAACAAATGACTATGAATAATATACAGAAACTGATGCCTGTGTCACTCGTGGTTAAGGCATTTCGTGAGGCAATAAAACTCTTTGTAGCGGATAAGTATTTGGTAAACGACATGATGTCGCAGTTTGAGGGCGGAATGAATTGTGGTTGTGAGGAAAAGCCAAAGTTGCTGTTTTTGAAAGGCAAGGGAGAGGACGTATGTGTAAACTTGAAGGATTTAGTCTGGATTCAGGCAGATGGCAGTTACGTGCGCTTTCATTGCGTCAATGGAACAAGCAAGATAATGAGCGGAAGCTTGCAAGCTGTAATGCTCCAACTCTGTGCAGGTGGAGTTGATTACATTATCCGCATTCATAACTCTCATGCGGTAAATCTCTATCACATAACGGGACGATGCGGCTACATACTCTTCATCGGCAAGACAAATTTGTCTGTAAGTGCAAAATACAGGAAGTCATTCTCAAAATATTACATAGACATCAGTAAAACAGTGTAAACATCCAAATTACAAACCAAATCCAGTGAACTACAAACCATGTTTCGTAAGTTGTGTGGGTTGTCTTAACTTTGCACTATCAACGTTGACAAGGCGGTTCCTGAAAAGCCTAATAGTAAAGAGAGTAAGGATAATAATACTTCAGATTATGGAAATAAAGACTTTTAAGAAAGGTGAAAAGTTTTATCACGCAACCATGCAGATAGATAATATTGGAGGGAAAGATTACACCGAAATCCTACAGACATTATCTGATAGCAGCAAGGGCAATGAGAATTCGGATTGGGGTAATTCTTTATATACATCACAATACAAGGATGTAGCACTTGGTTACATTTGTCAAGATGGGGAAAAGGGGTGTATCATAGAATTGGAAGCCAAGGAACCTATACCTTGTTTTTATTCGGATGAGATTATTTATGCCAGTTCATCTTGCGGGCAATACACACCAGAAAGCACAAAAGAAGAGATTTCCAAATTTGTGCAGGAGAAGGTTGATGGTCCCTTTATGACTTTCTTAGGTAATAAGGGATATGTGTTTGAATGCTTTCATGATGACTCGAAGAGAACAGAGGTTATAATACCGAGCTGTATGGTTGAAAAATTTGTTGTTGTTAAGGTAAATTATTTAAGATACAACACGCGAGAATTCCGTTACGAAGAAATATAAGTGTAATCTTTGACAACAACAAGCATAGCGAGAAGAAATCAATATGAGTAACGAAGTAAAAACAACATTCAAGACGGTTAACACAGAAGATGCTAACCTCGTCTCAAAAACAGGCCTGGGCTGTGGTGTTGACATCACAGGAGTACTTGGAACCAACGAATCTGTCAAGACACAAATTCTTGATTACGGATTGCTCGTGCAGAATGCTCTCGTTGAGATTGACGACATTGAGATGTATTACAATGTGGAGCGTTCGGGAAAGGATTATTCCGAGATGACAAATGCCATCAACAATTGTCTTGCCGGCAAGATTTCTCTCGGAGTGAGGGGGCTTTCGTTTGGAAGCAACCTGAACAGGTCATTCAGCAAGAGCACCAAACAGGTGGACATCTACGAATATGCAGAAAAGATGATCATTCGCAAGATGTATGCCCTGAACATCAAACCACACATCCAGGATTCGCTCCGAGATTATATCTCTGCAGACGTATGGAAAGAAATCAATGCAACCGACACCAACAATCCTTCTTCTGCAGAACGCACTGACCATAAGCGCATCATAGAGCTGTATAGGAAATACGGAACTCACGTCACCACCAAAACTTTCTATGGGTGCATGTATGAATACATCATGCGCCGTGAGCAGAACGATTGGGAAACCTCGATAGAGAAACTTCTGAAGATGGACACGGTCGCAAAAATTCCTGCCATAGGTCCTGTCGCTCCCGTAAATCCGACAGAAGAGGTTACATTCTCGGAAAAAGACAAGGAGTGTCGGAGCAACTCCAATGTTGAGACTGCAGAACACAGATATGGTGGTGACACCTCAATCAGGGATGTCAATGATTGGATGAACAGCTGTGCGAAAGGTGAGAAAAACAACTGCGCCCTTCTCGGCTATTCATTGGGAGTAGATACCGCAACCGACAGCGGACTGATACCACTGTACAGTCTCTTGGACTCCACCGATCCTCGCCGTCAGGCAATGAAAGATGCCCTGCAAGAATACATGGACACCTACGGACAGAAAGCGGAACAGCGCAATATGGTCATCGTTGATGCCATAGCCATGCATATCAAGTCGGGAAGCGCAAAGGACTACATATATGCAGAGGACATAAACGGAATCCGCCGTAAATTCTTCCGTCTTGACGAGAACATGTACGACCACGTGAAGGGTGCTACAAAAGGAAAGATGTACTTCTACTACGCATTGGGACATCTTACCGACAATGCTGTAGTTGACATGAAGTTCTGTGGCAAGGGTGCTGCCGACGGCGACTGGAAGATAAGAGGTTGCAATTCGAATGAAGGCGTTACCGGCTGCCTGAAAGACAGGTATCTCGCCATCAAGATGCGCAATGTGAACAATTATCCAGATGCTGGTATGTATGTCACAGGCTTCGGTGTGAATGTGAAAGGTAAGGTGAAATCCATATCCAAAGGCACGGAGGTCGGGTTCAACTGGACTTGCAACAAGGATGGAGAGGGCTGGTACAGCAGCGGATTAATCCACGACGACGTGAAGTGCATCATCACAAAGGACAAGCTGAACAACTTCTGACAGTTCGTAAAGACCCAATATCAATAACAGTCGGGGTGTATCAAACCGCCTCGATTGTTTTTGCATATAAGTCATTTCCCAAAATACGCCAGCTCCCCTCCCAACAACAGAGGTTGTTTGTACTACCATCATATCCCGCTGTCCGGTTGGAGACTGGCAGGGACGGTGCTTGTCAGCAGTCCACGGCTCAACGGATGGGGCGTGAAGGAGATAAGGTTTGTGGAGACGGTGAAATGATGTGTGTGGTGTGTATATCGACCTGTCCACAGCTTGCTGTATTGTGTGGTCAGCCTCCCGACGCTCCGAGAGCGGGAGGGGTATTAGGCTACCCCTCCTATGCGATATTTGTACAATGGGCAAGCCCAACGCTGGCAAGCAAATGGCAAGAGCAGGAATGCGGTGTACGCTGCGCGTCCTGTCTCTTGCTATGATGGTTTTACCGATTATCGATGGCTAACTGCTAAAAATGGAGGCATCCGCAAGTGGCAAAAGCACTATTCCAGTCAAAGACCGCCATGCCGGATATGTCAGTCATGTGTGCCGGATTGCTTCTCCCATGGTCTGGCGGTAAGATACTGGCGGAGATAGCCGAGTTCTTCCGCTCCATCGGGATTGTTCCTTAACTTGCAGACATAGCCAATGGCTTCCTTTCTCGCCCTTTCGTCAAGCGACTCCCACAGCACCTGCGATTCCCTGAGGCAGGAGTCGAGCGAATCGAGTTTGGGATAGATTGATGTCATTCGCTCAAAGGGCGTGCTTTCCGCAGCGACTGGCTGCGGTTCGCTGCCTTCATAGGGAATGGTAGCGGAATCGCTTTCCATGGGTACTTGGTCTGTCGGCTGCATCGTCTTCGCCGCCTTTTGCTTCTGTCTGTTCCTACCCTTTGCGTTTTCCTTGTTCACGATGCGCCTTTTCTCTTCCGAGTCGGTCTGCATGTCGATTTGCTTTCTGAACAGGGAGAACAGAGCCATCAGTATGGAGTTGCTCCATTTCGGCAGTGTACCGTCGTGCGCATAGCAGGCGATAGCCTTTGCCATCTGTCCTGCTTCCTTGTCTTCCATTTGCGCCAATGTGTGGAAGATGTCTTCTGAGAAAATCAGTCTCTTCATGTTTACTTCTTTTTTTATGTTTCACTTTATAAAATACTTTTATGTATGCCCTTGGAATAAAGTCAAGTCAGCATGACTTTGTATCAAAGGCGTTCAATAGTGAGCCTCAGGATTGGCGATATACTTCCTCTTGTCGTCCTGCAGCACCATTCGCTTGTTGCGCAGGAAGGTGACCACACTCACCGCCTTGTTGTAGTTGATTTTCACACCCTCCTCCAGATAAGCGTCTTGCAGGGCATGGCAGAACCCGTCATAGTCGTAGCTGGGACTGGCGGCGAATACCCGTTCCAGCACATTGAGATGGATCTGGGCGGGGATTTCCCTGTAAGGGTCGAAAGGCTCTTTCTTCGGTCTGCCCACGCTGGCGGCAGAGGGTGTGTAGCCGGCCACGAGTTCCGGCATCGCATCGTCGTTGATGCGGAAAGCGAACGGCTCGAAGTCCATGCTGCGTATGTGGACAGCCTCGACCACGCTGACGCTGCTGTCCGCCTTGTCCTTCTCCACCTGCATGACGGTCTCTGCCTTGTTGTTCAGCTCCGTACCCACATGCCCACGGGCGTTGTCGTCCGACTTGTTCTGATGGAGGATGGTGTGCAGGTGCAGCTGGTACTCGTCCGTCCACTGCATCAACTTGGAGATGATGCGGGACGACTCCGCAGGGGAGTTGATGTCGTGGATGAGGTCGCGCACACCGTCGATGATGACAAGGCCGAGGTGTTCCGTGCTCCTGATGGCTACATCGATGATGGCGAGGCGTTCCTCTGGCGTGTTCTTCCTGAGGGCAAGGAACTGCAGACGGCTGCAGTCCTTGTCTTCGGGCAGACCTGCCAGGCGAAGGATGCGCTTCATCACCTTCTGGCAGTGGTAAGTGCTCTGTTCCGTATCGACATAGAGGATGTTGTCCTTGTTTTCCGGGAATGAGGCAGTGTAGCATAGCACGGGGTGGTCGCACAGGGCGGCGGCGACAATGGCGGAGAGGTTGAAGGTCTTCTTGCTCTTCGCCTTGCCCGTGGATGCGCTGAAGTTGCCGAGTGTGGCGATGCAGACACCCTTGACCATGATGACCTCCGGCTGCCGCTCGCATTCCGTCTCCACGCTGAGCATTGCCTTCTTCCACAGGCTGACAGCCACGTCATGGCTGATTTCCTTAACATTGTTCTCCATACTCACCATGTCCTGTTGTTTGGTTTGCGCCTGTTGGATGCAAGCACGGCGGCATTCTGTTCCTCATCAGTCAGCGGCACGGGATTCCTGCGGTTGCACTCCAGCCACTTGTCAAGCTCGTCCTGATAGAGGACATAGCGCTTGCCTGGCTTGGTGGCAGGGATGCTTCCGTTGCCCAATTTCATATAAAGGGTACGTAGCGGTATCTTCAGATATTCCGCCGCTTCCTCCACCGACATGGGACGGTGGGTGTTCTCCTTGCTCTGTATGTTCTCTTCTTGCAGACGGTTGAGCATCTGCCTCATGCCGACAACCTCATCCCGAAGCTCGGCGACGACCCGCGGAAGGTCATTGAATGTGATGTTTGAATAGTCCATAAGAAATGACGGCTCATTTGAGAACCGTGGTGCAAAGGAACTGAATGATATGCCTGTGATACAGATTGTTGATGACAATCGGCGGATAATCATTGAATAATTGCACTATTAAGGAACAAGGGGTAAAAAAGAGGGGATAAGAGGGAGGAAAGACATAAAAAGCTTGTGTCGTACTGCAACCAATAAGCAATACAGGACACTATGGCATGTAACGAAAAAGGGAAGCCCCGAAGAGCCTCCCTGTGTCCAAGTTGAATGTATTAGGGTAAGATGGTGGTGGTTAGAAGTGAAAAACGTTATTGCTGGTTGGTTTAGGTCTGTCAAGCTTGATATGTCCATTGTCGGGATAGCTGGAAAGGCTTGCTTTCAGCGAATCAATCTCGATGCCCGCCAGTTCATTGGGGAACAGCTTCTTGATGAACTTGGCCTGTATATCCCCGGTATATCCGTTGTCAAAGCCGAGCCTCACGGCGATGTTCCAGACGAAATGCTTGAAGGAGATGGTCTTAAGCCTGTCATTTAGGTCAACCGTCCACTTCAGTTCCGCAGGCTGTGGAATATAGTTAGGGTCATCGCACCATGCGCGGATTTCACCACGGATATGGTCAATCTCGGGCATTCCCATAAAAGGTGACATCACCCTGCCCACATAGTCCATGATGGAATCCACAAGCTGCCGGTGCTCCTCCTGCTTCCTGCGCTCAAAGTCGTAACAATGCGCCTTGTACTCTTCCATAGTTATGGGCGGCACAGCCTGGACAGGAGGCTGGGAGGTTTGCTTGGCTGCTGTCGTGTCCGTCTCTTCCGTGTTTGACAGAGGTTTCCTTGATTGCCAGATTCTCATGAGGTCAAGAGGCATGTACTGGAACAGGAGCAGATAAAGCATCCACAGCAGGACGTTACTGCCAAGGAAGGACACTGCGGTTACAAACGTGCTTCCTGCAAAGTCAGAGGCGACCTTGCAGGAGAGGATGAGCGACACGGCGAGGATGGCTGTGCCGGGGAGACCGTAGATAAGGCAGGTCTCTTTGCTGATAAGCGTATTCAGATTTCTCATAACTATATGTATTTATATTGGTCAATGATACGTCTTGGTGACAGTTATTCAGTGCAAAGTTACTTAGGCTGGACGGTTGTATGCGCAGAAAGTAGCAAATATCTGCCGTTATTTATGACAAATTAGCAAATAGTCCGATTTCATACTTGAAAATCAGACTTAAACCGTGTGTGCGAAAGCAAATTACGGCATCAGGGATGCTCTTCTTTGCGCTTTATCGTGATGCGGTTTGCGGCATCCTTCTTCCTGCTGTCAACACTGTTAAGATACTGCTGCGTGGTGGAGATGTTCTTGTGTCCGACAAGCTCCTTCACGGTATTGACATCCGTGCCTGCATGAAGCTGGAGCGAGCAGAAGGTGTGGCGGCTTGAATGGTAGGTGATGTGCTTGGTGATGCCCGCAGCCTTCACCCACCTTTTCAGCGGTGCCTGCGTCATGCTGTCCTTGAAGCCGCGGAAGACTATCCCCTCCCTTATCCCGTCGTCTATCAGTGCCAGTGCCTCTTCTCCTATAGGGTTGTGGACAATCTGGTCGGTCTTCTGCATGCGGTCGGTGATGTAGAGCGTGCCGTCGGCTTCGGGCTGTATCAGCTCCCATGAGAATGGCTTGACATCGCTCTTCCTCAGTCCCGTGAGGCAGGAGAAGAGGAAGGCGGTCCTCAGGATGGGCACATCGCAGGGGGTCTCCGCCAGCTGGATGAGTTCTTCGGCTGACAGTCCCACCCTGTCGGTCGGGATGGTCTTGACACGCTCCAGATAGGGGCATGGATTCTCCTTTATCTTCCTGTCACGGTGGGCGGCATGGAGCGTGCCGAGGAAGGCTGACCAGTAGCTGGCGATGGTGTTGGTGTGCAGCTTGCGGTTGGTGTGGACAGCCTGGCTCGTGGTGCGCAGGTATTCGAGGAACTTGTTGCACATCTCAACGGTGACTTCGGCAAAGGTGCATTTGCCGCCCGTGAAACTGCTGAAATGACGGAAGGCATGCTCGTAGCGCGAGTTCTTCTTGGCGGCATGCTTCCTGAAGTAGTCGATGAAGCTGCCGTTCTGCTTGTTCTTGTCGAAGAACTCGTATCGCTCGTTCACTATCTCCTCGTAGCGGCGGCATCGCAGGGCTTCGGCCTTCTCCGACATGCGGGCGTTGTAGTCCTTCTCGCGCTGCGTCTTAGGATGTGCGTAGATGTAGATGCCGAGCGACTCATGGCGCATCACCTTGTTGGTGGTCTCGTCACGGTAGCCGGGGTAGTAGTCGAGGAAGTAGGACAGCATCTTGCCGCCCTTGATTTTCCGTGTGTAAAGGTTCACGGTCTTACAGATATTACTCATTGTTGTTCTTTATGATTATTGATGAATATTACAGGGTGGAGACCTTCTCCACGGTGCAAAGGAACTGAATGATATGCCGTTGATGACGGTTATTGATGATAATTGTCAGATAAATGCATTATCAACGGGAAATGGCGGGAACTACAGTCCCTTTTCAGCCCTTTCTGCCATTGCACGCTCCACATCGTCACGCAGCAGCAGGTTTCTCACACCGACTTTTCTCTTCGCTATTCCATGCACTTTGGTGATATGGTGGACGTTTGCCTTTGACAGTCGGTATTTCTCAGCTACCTCTTCCACTGTACAATAGCGGTCATCAGCCAGTACTTCCGTCTGCCGCAGCTCATCGAGGTGTGTCCTTGAATAGTAAACAATGCCGTACTCCCTCTTGGTCGGGATGCGGTGGCGGTAGGCATAGGCATGGATGGCGGTCGCACTCATCCCGTATTCCTCAAAGGCCTGTTCAGTGGTGAGCCAGGCTGTGATGGAGGCGATGTCAGCCGTAAGTCCGAGACATTCCTCCACGTGACTCTTGCTGTAGTAGTTCCTGCAGCCAATCCTGCAAATGGGGATTTGGTTGCGTTTGGCGGTTGTGTAGAGCCATGACGGCTTCACCTTGTAGTTGGCAATGACCTCTTCTCCTGAAATGTAGGTCAGCGGTTCATTGCTGGCAGTCTCTGCTTCCTGCTTCCTTAGCTTCCTGCTGGAATTCGTGGGTTTCGGTCTGTTGCCGAACACCACCTTATTATATGGGTTGCCTTCCAGCATAGACTCGATGTCGGCACGGCGAATGATTGCCATGCGGCTGCTGATGCGTGAGGCTTTCAGCTTGCCCTGATTCACGAGCTTATAAACGTACTGGCGCGAGCATCCCATGAGGATAGCCGCCCTGGAAAAAGTGAGATACTCCTGCTGTCTCAGTCCTACAACAGGTTCCGCTGCCCTTAGGAAATCCTCATGCCTTTTCTTTCTCTCTTTCTTTGCCTCATCGGCACAGCCGACAGAGCAGTACTTCTGCACTCCGCTGTAGGCAGTGAACTCCCTGCCGCAGCATGCACATCGTCTTGTCTTCTTCATTCTTTCCCTTTTGTTAGAGGTTATACACTGATGTATCTCGTGTGCGCTTGCCCTTGGCCCTGCAACACGTCTATCGGGGAGTGAACGGAAGTCAACTATTGTTGCCTGTTGTCAACTGATTCAACATCTGTGGCATTCCTGACGTGTCAGGTAGATTCCTGTCTCTGTTTGTGAACCGTTGTCAACCCATGTCAACTGACTGTGATTTCGTGGCAAAAATAAAGCCTCGCACATTCTCCGCGGTAGAAATACGTTGCAAAATTATACGGAAAATGTCGAAGCACCAAAAAACAACAGAAAAGTGTTAAAAAGGAAATATAGCTGATATTCAGCGTTTTATCTGCAATTGTTTCTCGTTGTATGCAGGTGGTTACATATATCTAATTACAGTTTTCGAATCCTGTTTGCCCCGTGGAAATATTATACAAAGAATGATCCGTTACTGGAAGCGGGATTATTAGGGCCTGTAAGGTTGCTTTGTGGAGAAAATGATTGATTGATAATTTATTCAGGCTACATTGAGTAAATATAATCGTCCCTTCGTATTTGTCTATACGCGTATAGCAAATGCGGAGGGATGACTTTTTTTATTAGAAGTACTCTCTTTTGGAGATTTTTATGTAAGTTTGTCACATGTTTAATATGAAAAAGCCCATTGTAGGTGAAAAGCACAATTAAATATCTGATTCTTTTATTAATATATTTGGTTTGTGGTGTAAATCTGCAAGCCCAGAATTACACGTTTCGTAATGTCGTTATGTCCGACGGCCTTTCCGGATTGTTGGTGAATGCCATTTATAAAGATTCGGAGGGGTTTGTCTGGCTGGGAACTGATAATTGCCTCGACCGTTTTGATGGTGTGAAAGTACGGCATTTTGAGTTTCGTGGAATGGAGTCCGGCAGAAAGAAACGGGTAAACAGTATCACGGAAACAGCCAATAATCAACTTTGGATAGGAAATGGTGTAGGACTCTGGCGGTTGAATCGTGTAAACAACCAGTTGGAGAGAATCGTTCCCGAAAAGATAGACTTCGCTGTCAATACGTTGCTGGCAGATGGCAACATTCTTTATATTGGTACAGAGAAAGGTTTGTTCATTCAAAAAGACGGTCAGTTGCTTCAGGTATTGACAGACCGTAATATGCTCGCCGCCTGTAACAGAATCATGGATATTTGCCTGAACGAAGATAAAAGTGCGTTGTGGCTGGCTACAGTGCAAGGTCTGTTCTTTTATTCACTGAAAGATGGTAAAATAGACTCTTGGCATTTCCATGAGAACGTGCCCGAAGCCGATTACTTCCGTTGCCTGACCCGGATTGACGAAACACTCTATCTGGGTACGATGAGTCAAGGGGTCGTCCGTTTCGACATAAAAAAGAAGACCTTCTCCCATGTGGTATCTTTGGGCTGTGATGTCATTTCCGATATCTCCAGTGATGGAAAAGAAACCGTATATATAGCAACAGACGGTAATGGCGTCCATTTCCTTTCGCATAAAGCCCAACAGGTGACACGCCGTTTTTATCATGATGTCAATGATAAAGAGGGGATTCGCAGTAATTCCGTTTACTCGCTGCTCGTAGATGAAAGAGGTGCTGTTTGGGTGGGACATTTTCAGGCCGGTCTGGACTACTCACTTTACCAGAATGGTCTTTTCCGGACTTACGCTTATCCTCCATTATTTAACTCGGCAAACCTCTCCATCCGTTCTTTTGTGAACCGGGGGGCATGAAAAGGTGATTGGATCACGTGACGGTTTGTTTTATATCAATGAGACTACCGGCGTCGTGAAAAGTTTTGTGAAACCCGTCCTGACTTCCGATTTGATCTTGACCATCTCTTTTTATGAAGGCGAATACTATATCGGCACCTATGGCGGAGGTATGATGGTGCTGAATCCGGAGACCTTGTCTCTGAAATACTTTGCCCAAGGCGATACAGAACTATTTCAGAAAGGGCATATTTTTTGTGTGAAACCGGATGAAAAAGGAAATCTTTGGATAGGTACTTCACAAGGCTTGTTCTGTTATAACGGACAGACGAAGCAGATTAAGCATTTCACCAGTGCCAACTCACAGCTGCCGGAAGGTAACGTTTATGAGGTGAGTTTTGACTCCACCGGCAAAGGATGGATTGCTACGGAAACCGGTATGTGTATTTATGATCCGGCTTCCCGGAATTTACGTTCCAATGTGTTTCCGGAAGGATTTGTGCATCAGGATAAAGTGCGTACTATCTACGAAGATGCCGAACATAACCTTTATTTTATTCGTGAAAAAGGGAGCTTGTTTACATCCACTTTAACGATGGACCGCTTCCGGAATCGTTCTGTATTCTCCACACTTCCGGACAATTCGCTCATGTCCGTGATAGAGGATAACCAAGGCTGGCTGTGGGTGGCTTGCAATGACGGATTGCTGCGTATAAAGGAAGAAGGAGAGGAGTATGACGCTTTCACTTTCAATGACGGAGTGCCGGGCCCTACGTTTACGAATGGAGCCGCCTATAAAGATGAAAAAGGAATCTTGTGGTTTGGCAACACCAAAGGATTGATTTATGTCGATCCGAAACGTGTGGACGAAGTGCGTGGTAAGAATCGCCCGATTGTGTTTACAGATATACTGGCTAATGGGGTTCCTTTCACTGATCCTTCTTTAAAATATAACCAGAATAATCTGACTTTCTGTTTCACGGATTTTGCTTACGGTCTGCCGTCTGCCTTATTGTATGAGTATCGACTGGAGGGAGTGGACAAGGACTGGAAATTATTGGCTGCGCAAAACGAAGTTTCTTATTATGGACTTGCTTCCGGGACATATACTTTCCGTGTGCGGCTTCCGGGTAATGAGCAGTCGGAAGCTACTTATCAACTGACAGTACGCCCCATAATACCTTGGTGGGGATGGGCACTTTCAGTTCTGCTAATGATGGGAACCGCGGCGCTTGTCAGATATTATGTGTGGAAACGTTTGAGGCGTTTACTTGCTTCTCCTGCTCCTGCAATTTCGGCATCAGTAAAGGAGGTACAGCAGAAAGAGCAACTGGAGGAACAATTGGAAGTAACTTCTGAACAACATTCTACTCCTGCCGAAGAGAAATATAAGACCAATCGGTTGACTGAAGAAGAATGTAAGGAGCTTCACAAGAAATTGGTAGCTTATGTGGAAAAAGAAAAGCCTTATATTCATCCCGATTTGAAAATGGGTGACTTGGCTTCTGCGTTGGATACTTCTTCACATTCATTATCGTATCTTTTGAACCAGTATCTCAATCAGTCTTATTACGATTTTATCAATGAATATCGTGTCACTCAATTCAAGAAAATGGTAGCGGATAGCCACTATTCCCGCTATACACTGACTGCATTGGCAGAGCTTTGCGGTTTTAGTTCGCGTGCTTCTTTCTTCCGGTCATTCAAAAAGAGTACGGGAGTCACTCCGAATGAATATATCCGTAGTATAGGCGGAACTGCCAAAGAAGAGTAATATCTTTCCTAATCTGTTAATAGAAAAGTTGTTCTTTTCCCTTTACAAACTTCTTTTGCTTCTATTGCAAAGTTACTTTTCATAGAGAGTAATCTATAAACGCAAGCTTTGTTTTTATAAACGCAAGTTGCATTTATAAAAACAAAGCTTGCAATTTTATAAATGCAACTTGCATTTATAGTTTATCCATAATCAAAAGTCACTTTACTATAAGTTCACAGCAAGTTTATCTTTAATGAAATGAAACTTATCTCTTAATGTTTGTGCTTCATTAACAGCTTTGATGAGTCAATAAGACAGTAGAGAGACAATAGTAAGATTGGAATGGGTGAAGGAGATGAAAGCAATTGAGTAAAAGTTGAGCAAAAAGGCGTCGATTTTACTGTATGGAGTCTCATTTTATAAAGTGATACTCTATTTTTGTTAAGTGTAAGTTGTTGATAACTATATTTTTAGTTTGAAATAAGTCTATCTAGATTCGTTGAGATTGATCCGCCTTATTTTCCGGCTGTTATATCCGGAATCCCCCCTATATTTGCATCGTGATCAAAACCGAAAAAGATAGTATTATGGAGACAACGATTAACACTTCCGACAACATCATTACCCGTTCATACGAGGAATATTATCAGGTGATTCTTACCTATATTACTTATCGTATCACTCATCGCTACGAAGCGGAGGATTTAACCCAAGATGTATTTGTACGTCTGCTGGACTACAAACAAATGCTCCGTCCGGACACAGTGAAGTATTTCCTGTTCACCATTGCCCGCAATATAGTAACCGACTATATCCGTCGTTATTATAAGAAACAGGAGATAGACAGCTACATCTATGATACTATGTCCACCTCTACCAATGAAACTGAAGAAAAAGTTATCGGTGATGATTTGATGACAATGGAGCGGACACGCCTGGCTGCCATGCCCGAACAACGTCGGTTAATTTATACATTAAACCGTTTTGAAAACAAAACCTCCCCGGAAATCGCCAATGAACTGAATCTTAGCCGTAGGACGGTAGAAAACCACTTGTTTCTGGGACGTCGTGAAATGCGCGAATTCTTCCGGAATTGTATATAATCTTATTCATTAATAAATAACCTTTTGTGCTTATGGAAAAGGAGTCAGAATTTACAAAGAGGTATTTGTATGCCTCATCTTATTTTAGAGAACAAAAATTTAATACTATTTTTAAACCTCAAATTTAATTTTATGAAACGAAGAGGATTAATTTTTAATTCGCGGCCTAACAAGACAGCAATGTTTGCGTTAGGATTAATGCTGGGACTTTGTCCTGTTTCAAAGGCATGGGCCGATACAAACATGAACGATGGCCAGGTGGTGGCACAGGTTCAAAAGAAAGTGAAAGGTACTGTGATTGACGCTACGGGCGAACCTTTGATTGGTGTAAACGTAAGTGTCGTCGGTCAGGCAGGGGGAACTATAACGGATATTGACGGTAAATATTCAATAGATGTTCCTGCGGGTGCACAGTTGAAATTCAGCTATATCGGATATCAGGATCAAGTGCTTCATACAACTAATCAAACTATATTGAACGTGACAATGAAAGAAAGCACGGAAGTACTTGATGAAGTGGTTGTGGTTGGTTACGGTTCTCAAAAGAAAGAAACGTTGACGGGGGCTGTGACGGTCGTGAGTGATAAGATGCTGAAAGAGAAAGGGACTATGTCCAGCCCGTTGCAAGCGATGCAGGGACAGGTTCCGGGCGTTATGATTACGCGAAACTCTTCGGCTCCGGGTGATGAAAGCTGGGGATTGAAATTGCGTGGTGCCGTTTCGGCTAATTCAACGGAACCATTAATTGTTATTGATGGAGTGGCCTATGAGAGTGTAAATGCGTTACGTAATATAAATCCTTCAGATATTCAGTCTATCAACTTTTTGAAAGATGCTTCGGCTGCTATCTATGGTTCACGTGCTGCCGGTGGTGTAGTATTGGTGACTACCAAACAAGCTAAAGAAGGAAAAGCCAAAGTGGAGTACAGCGGTTCGTATACTTATAAAATGGTAGGTCTTCAACCGGAGCTAATGAGTTTGGGCGAGTGGTCTAATGCTGTATTGCAAGCTCGTTATAATGACGGATATACAGACACGGACACTTGGGTTCAATATGCGAAACTTGCTTTGGCCAATGAGGGGAAATATATTGATTTGAGCCACAGTGCTAATCCGTTTACATCAGCCTTTACAGACGTAAAAGACTTTGTGTTTATGGATACGAATTGGACAGATATTCTTTTTGGAAATGCTGCCTCTACACAACACGATTTGGCAGTTTCCGGTGGTACGGAAAAGAATTTGTATCGTTTGTCCGCCGGATTTATGTACGATGACAGTAACCTGAAATGGGGAAATAACAATAACAAACGTTTTAATCTTCGTTTGACTAACAAGCTGAAAGTCTTTGATAATTTCACGATTGAATCTGTTATTGCATATAATCGTCAGGATCAGGTTTCCCCTTCTATGATAGGAAACACGTTGACATCGGGATATCCGCAGCCAGGTCTTCCGGCTGCCACTATTGATGGCAAACCTTATTCATGGGGTACTT
Organism: Bacteroides sp. BFG-606; assembly: GCF_024788145.1. Lineage (NCBI taxonomy): Bacteria > Pseudomonadati > Bacteroidota > Bacteroidia > Bacteroidales > Bacteroidaceae > Bacteroides > Bacteroides sp. BFG-606. Next base: position 3,737,753 of record NZ_JANUIL010000001.1, read on the forward strand.
GGATGTCTCCTATCTGGTATGCAGAGAAAGGCGGTGATAATAATTTGAAGGTGTCCGAAGTGAATATCAGTGAGAAGTTTACCTACAATATAAATAAATATTTGGATGTGGTTGCTAATTTCGGTTATAATTCGGGTACTGCTACGCGTGACATAAAGAAGATGGCTATTACTTCTTACAATTACGCCGGTACGGAAGTTAATGGAGGACCGTCTGTTTCTAACCAGGCTAATTCCTCTTACGAAAAAACCAGCTCCCGCACTGATTTCTACTCAATGACCGGCTATGTGAACTACCACAATACATTTGCGAAAAAACATAATGTGAGTGCTATGGTTGGTACACAGTACGAACTCAAAGAATATGATTACTTTGGTGTTTCAGTCAAGGATATTCAGAACTCTTTGGAAACGATTAACGGTGCCGGAGAAATTTCCTTGAAAGATAAGCATGGAACCAAATGGCATGAGGCTGTAATGTCTTATTATTCTCGTCTGAACTATAATTATAACGAGAAATATCTGTTTGAAGTGAATATGCGTTATGATGGATCTTCCAAGTTCCAACCGGAAAATCGGTGGGATTTCTTTTACGGACTGTCTGCCGGATGGCGCATCACTCAAGAATCATTTATGCAGAATATTAAATGGCTGAATGATTTAAAACTCCGTCTGTCTTATGGTGAAGTTGGTAATCAGAGTGGGGTAGACCGCTATGATGGGGCACAGTTCTATAAGTTTGAGTCTCAAAGTGGAGCATATCTGGGTGCTGGTAAAGCTACTATTATTGATACGAATGGTAAGATTGCTTCCATAGGGCGTGAGTGGGAACGGATTAAAAACTACAATGTAGGTGTCGATTTTTCTTTGTTGAATTCTCGTTTGAGCGGTACTGTAGAAGTATTTATGAAACGCAATGATAATATGTTGATCAACGTTTCGTATCCGGGAATATTGGGAGATAATGCCGGTATGTCCAATAGTGGTAAGTTTAAAGCTTATGGTTGGGAAGGAAATCTGAATTGGTCTGACAAGATAGGAAATGTACGTTACCATGTAGGGGGTACATTCTCTTATGCCAATAATAAACTGACTGATATCGGAGGAGTGACAGTTCTTTCGTCAGGATTTAAGGAGCAACAGCAAGGCTATCCGTTAAATAGTATTTTCGGTTTGCGCTATGCGGGCAAGATTCAGACAGAAGAACAGCGTCAGAAATATTTGTATCGTTTCTTATCGAGTAATTCTATTGGCCTGACCAACGACATACGTTTGGGAGACAATATGTACGCGGATATCAATAATGATGGTAAATTGGATTATAATGACTACGTGTATTTAGGAACAGACGATCCGAAAATCTCTTATTCATTTAATCTGGGTGCGGAATGGAAAGGCTTTGATCTGTCTTTGGTATTTCAGGGAGTAGCTAAACGTACGATCTTCCGTACGGGTGGCGGCAATAGTAACGATGGCAATGAAACCTGGCGTATTCCGATGAAGGCTGTTTATATGAATACCTCCAATCAATCAGTCGGTAATACATGGAGTCCGGAACATCGTGACGCGTTTTATCCTTCATATACCAATAATAATACCATCAATACGTACAACTATCAGGCTTCTTCCTGGTCAGTTGAGGATGGTTCTTATATACGCTTGAAGAATGTGACATTGGGATATACCGTACCTGCTTCTTTCTTGAATAAATTGAAATCCATAAGTGCTTGTCGCTTGTATATTACGGGCGCAGACCTTTGGGAACATTCAAAAATTAATGATGGATGGGATCCCGAAGCAAGTCGTAAGGTTTCGGATGCCGGACGTTTCCCATTTGTACGTACTGTAACTTTTGGATTGAATGTAACATTTTAATTGAATGATAATTATGAAAACATATAAAAAAGCTCTTTTATTACTGTCATTCGGTATGACTTTAAACTCTTGCCTGGATCTTGATCCGCAAGACCAGTTGGCTGATGGTAATTTGTGGGGGTCGGCCAGTGATTTCGAATACTTCGCCAATAACTTTTATGGTTGGACACGTGATTTTTCTACTGCGGTCTATGATGCTCCTCATTCCGATACGCGCTCGGATTTGATGACTTCTAACACGATCAACGAATATAGTCATGGTAATAATTCAATTCCTACGTCGGATGGTAATTATACAAGTAATTATGCGCATATTCGTCGTTGTAATCTTCTGTTGAAGAATGCGGCTTCCTATTCGGGTGCTGAATCAATCAGCCGTTATGTGGCTGAAGCTAAGTTTTTCCGTGCATATTGCTATTTTGATTTGGTACAATTATATGGAAATGTGATTTGGACTGCTGAACCACTGGACATTAATTCTCCGGAATTGAGAACTACCCGTAATGACCGTGGAGAAATTATTGATTATATAATTAAAGATTTGCAGGAAGCGGCACCCGAACTGCCGGAAACGATTGGTACGGAAGATGCCGGTAAAATCTCCAGATGGGGAGCATATGCTTTCCTATCAAGAGTAGCTCTTTATGAAGGTACATGGCAAAAATTCCGCAATAATGAAACACGGGGTAAGCCTCTGCTGGCTATTGCGGCGGATGCTGCAAAGAAAGTGATTGACAGTAAGCAATATGAACTGTTTAAACCCGCTGCCTTAGGTGAAATGGCTTATAAGTACTTGTTTACATTGGAAAATGTTCAATCTAATCCGGCCAATCTGACTAAGAGTGATAACAAAGAGTATATTTTCTCTCGTCGCCATGATGAAACGATTGCACCGATAGGAAAGAATATAACTCACAATTGTTTGAAAAATGTGCAATATATCAGTCGTAAATTTGTGAATCTATATCTTTGCAGTGATGGTTTGCCTATAGATAAGTCTGATTTGAGTAGATATGCGAAAATGAATACAGAGTTCCAAAATCGTGATAATCGTATGAAGAATAGTTTGCTTGCAAATGGAACTGTATATTGGGCAAATAAAGATGCGGAATGTCGTATTGACTGGAAAGGTTTGGAAGGAGAAGATGCACAGCATGCGATGACATGTGATGTCCGTTCAGGTTCGGGATATCAAAATCAAAAATGGTGTGCAGAGCGTAAAGTGAAAGATGAGCAAGAAGGCTATGATTATCCGATCATTCGTTATGCGGAAGTATTACTGAATTATGCAGAAGCTATCTATGAGCGGGACGGTAAGATCTCCGATTCGGATTTGAATCTATCTCTGAATTTAGTTCGTAAGCGTATAAATACGGAAATGCCGGAATTGAGTAATGACTTTGTAGAAGATAATAATTTGGATATGCGAGAGGAGATTCGTAGAGAACGCACAGTAGAACTTTACAACGAAGGTTTCCGTATTGACGATTTGAAACGCTGGAATGAGGCTATTACTGAAATGCCTAAAGATATATTAGGTATCAAATGGGAGGGTACGGAGTTTGAAACAGCTTGGCACAATGCTTCTTCTATGGCTCGAAATGAAGAGGGATGTTTAATTATGGAAAGTGGTCGTGCTTGGGGTAGCAAAAATGATCTTTATCCGTTACCGGCTGATCAAATCCAGTTAAACCCTAATTTGGGGCAGAATCCGGGATGGTAATAATAAACCTTTGAATGTTTTAATAATGAATTATTTTATGAAAAAGAATAGCATAATAGCATATTGGGGAGCATTATTCTTCATGACTTGCAGTATAGCCTCTTGCTCTGATGATAAGGATTGGGGCGGCAAAATGGATGAAGTGACTACAATAGCATCTATTGATATTGAAGAGACGGATTATGATGCGGGTGATAACATGATTTATATGTTAAAGAATAAGGAGTTGCAACTCTCTTATAAAATAAATCCGGAAAATGTTTCGAATCCGGGGGTTAGCTGGACTTCATCAGATGAATCTGTTGCAACGGTTACTCAAGATGGAAAAATAGTCACTAAAGATAAGATAGGTAAAGCCGTCATACGTGTGACACCGGAAATAGGCTTTGGTGCATCTGCTGCGACTCCTGCGCGTACCATTCAAGTATTAGAGGCATTTACGTATATTGAATCTCTCTCTATTGAAGCTCCGGAAGAAATAGATGGTGGAGAAGAGGTGCAATTAAAAGTAAATGCAACTCCTGCTGATGCAACTTTTCAACGGTATAAATGGGAAAGTAGTAATCCGGAAGTTGCCAGTGTGGATAAAAATGGACTTGTTACTGGTCTGTCCAAGGGAACGGCAACAATAACGGTAACAGCTGATGATATGAATCCGGATGCTCCCGCTGTGGCCTCGGTTGATATATCTGTAAAAGTAATTGTTCCGATAACGGGTATTGAACTAATAAATGATGGTGAATTGTCTGCGTTAGGATATGGTGAAGATTATCAGATTAATTATAAACTGACTCCTCAAGAAGCAACTGCGACGCTGCTTTCATGGAGTAGTGATAATGAGGGGATTGTCTCTGTAGACAAAACAGGAAAGCTACATGTACGTGCAGTAGAAAGTGGCACTGCAACGATTACTGCATCGTATGGCAATATATCCCAGTCAATAACAGTGAATGTAGCTGCCGGACGTATGTGTTATTCGTTTGCAAGTAGTTTGCTGCCGTGGTATTTAGATGATGGTTGTAGCGTATCTTATGTGGATGGAAAAGCTATTATTAAAATGAAGCAAGATGGAAATTATCGTGGAGATTTAAAATTTGCTCAATGGAATGATAGTAAATATGTTTGGATAGATCCGGGTAAATATCGTTATATGGCTATTAAAATGGTGAGGCCTTCTGTAAATGATAGCAGACAGGGTAATGTGAAACTGGATACTTCAAATGGAGCTTATCTGGGTGCAGTTGGAGGAAACAACAATAGTTATAGTATTTTAGGTGGAGTAGAACCCGGAACCGGAAAAACTGCTGTTTATTATTACGATTTGCAAAGTAACTTTGAGAGAGGAACATTTGCTTTAGAAGATGGTACTTTCGGACCGACTAAATTGACAATTCTTAATATTGTGGTCGCTGATGTTAATCCTAATTCCGGTGCAGGTGACTCGTATTCGGTATATTGGATTCGGACATTTAAGACAGTAGAAGAATTACAGCAGTTTGTTGATAACGAAAATAAATAAGAATATATTATGAAGAATAAATTTAAATATATGATAGGAGCAGGGCTGATAGCCCTGACTTCTACCTCACTGCTTGCTTGTAGTGAAATAGAAGATGGTTATAACGACATTGATAGTTGGCCGGAAGTAATAGATTATACGTCTAAACTTCAACATCCTTGTATGCTGCATACTGAAGACGATTTTCAATTTGTGAAAGAGAAGGTAAGTATGGGTGCCTCACCTTGGAAAAGTGCCTATGATCATTTATGCCAGAGCAAGCATGCGCAAGATAACTGGAAAGCCGATCCTGTTGAGGTTTTGAAGCGTTTAAATCCGGATGTATGGGGAGATAAATATTCAGATCATAGTAATTATACTAATTTAATGAAAGATGCAGCTTCCGCCTATCAATTAGCGTTACGCTGGAAGATATCCGATGAATCTGATAAAGACAAATATGCAAAAGCTGGTATTGATATTCTAAATGATTGGGCAAAGACTTGTACAGGATACCTTGTTGGTTCAGATGGGAAATTTGTAGATCCGAATGAAAATTTGATAGCTATCCAGATTTATCAATTGGCTAACGCGGCTGAGATTCTTCGTGACTATGAAGGTTGGACTAGTTCTGATTTTATAAAATATAAATCTTGGATGGTTGATGTTTTCTATCCATTTGCCAGTAGTTTTCTGAGTACTCATGAAGGAAATAAGTGTGCATTGCATTATTGGCTTAATTGGGATTTAGCGAATATGACAGCTATTCTTTCTATTGGTATTCTGACTGATGATAATTTTAAGATCAATGAAGCTATACAATACTTTAAGTATGGCATTGGTTCAGGTAACATTGTGAATGGCGTACCTTTTGTTCATCAAGATCCGGATAGTGAAGAATTGCTGGGACAGTGTCAGGAATCAGGTCGCGACCAGGGACATGCAACCTTGTGTGTCAGTCTGATGGGAGTATTCTGTCAGATGGCGAAGAATATTGGTGAAGACCTTTTTGCTTATGATAATTATCGTGCGTTGTCCATGTGTGAGTATATAGCCAAGTATAATTATGGTACGACAGAAACAGGCAGTGCATCTGCTAGCTGGAATCTAAGTAATTTTAAATATGACGTATCCAGCTTGCCTTATACTACTTACGAAAATTGTGAGGGTGGTGTTTGGCCAAGTATGTCTTATGAAGAGCATAAGAGTGGCAATGAAACTCGTGGTTCGGTTCGTCCTGCATGGGAACTTTTTTATCGCTATGCAATAGATCATAATCGTCCGGCACGTTATGCGAAAGAATGGGTGGAACTTATGCGCCAAAATGCCGGTCGTGGATATTCTGATGGTGGAGCAGGTGATTACGGACCTAACAGTGGAGGATATGACCAATTAGGATTCGGAACGTTGATGTTTGCTAAATAATTTTATTGGATAAAAGAATATTTAGGAAAAAGTTATGAAGGGGATTAGGTATTTACCTAATCCCCTTCGTATATATAAGCAAATAGGTCAGTAAATAGATTGCTTTAGAAAAAGAGATAACATTCAGTTTTCTGATAGATTAGTTTTATATAAGGTAGAAAGAACCTGTTTTTTAGGAATAACACTTGAATTTAGAAAAGAATTATTAGTTAGGTAGTATGCGTAAAAAGATTCTGTTTTTAGCAGGAATGATGGCTTGCTGTTCATTGGCAGGTGCACAAGAAATTTCTAAGACCTGGGTGGCTGATAAGGGAAATGGTACTTATCAGAACCCGGTTCTTCATGCCGACTATTCGGATCCGGATGTCTGTGCAGCCGGAGATGATTTCTATATGACAGCGTCCAGCTTTAATTGTATTCCGGGGATTCCTGTTCTTCATTCCAACGATTTGGTGAACTGGTCGTTGGTGAATTATGCACTACCGGTGCAGGAGCCGGAAGAATTTTTCGATAAGGCACAGCACGGTAAGGGAGTATGGGCGCCTTCTATCCGTTTCCATAACGGGGAATTTTATATCTACTGGGGTGACCCGGATTACGGAATCTACATGATAAAGACAAAAGACCCGAAGGGAAAATGGAGTACCCCCGTACGGGTAAAGGCTGGAAAAGGAATGATTGACCCGACGCCGCTTTGGGATGAAGATGGTAAGGTGTATCTTGTATATGCATATGCTGCCAGTCGTAGTGGAGTAAATAGTATTGCCGTGATCTGCGAGTTGAATGCCGAAGGTACGGGAAGCTATTTCTGATCCGGTGATGGTATTTGACGGAAATGATGGAAAGAACCATACGGTGGAAGGCCCGAAACTTTATAAACGCAATGGATACTATTACATTTTTGCTCCGGCAGGCGGGGTAGCTACCGGTTGGCAGTTGGTTCTTCGTTCAAAGAATATCTACGGCCCCTACGAATCGAAGATTGTCATGGCACAAGGAAAGACAAATATCAACGGTCCTCATCAAGGCGGCTGGGTAGATACGAACACTGGAGAATCATGGTTCATTCATTTTCAAGATAAAGGAGCTTACGGACGTGTGATTCATCTGAATCCGATGACTTGGGTAAATGATTGGCCCGTAATCGGAGTAGACAAGGATAAAGATGGCTGCGGTGAACCTGTGACTACTTATAAGAAACCGAATGTGGGAAAGACATATCCGGTAACTACTCCACCGGAAAGTGATGAATTCAATACCCGGCATTTGGGACTACAGTGGCAATGGCACGCTAATAAAAAAGACACTTATGGGTTCACTACTGACTTAGGATATATCCGTCTTTATGCAGGCAGCCTCTCAAAAGAATTTGTGAACTTCTGGGAAGTTCCTAACTTGTTGATGCAAAAGTTTCCGGCTGAAGAGTTTACGGCTACGACCAAGTTGACATTTACTGCCAAGCAGGACGGTGAACAAACCGGAATCATTGTGATGGGATGGGATTATAGTTATCTTTCCATTCGTAAGGCAGGAGATCAGTTTATTCTGCAACAAGCAGTCTGCAAGGATGCGGAACAGCAAAATCCCGAACAGATAAAAGAATTGGCAAACCTTCCGGTGGAACATCTGAAGATGCCGGGAGTAGCAGATAATGAGTGGCAAACAGTTTACTTACAAGTAAAGGTTTGTAAAGGAGCCGTTTGTACATTCGCTTATAGTCTGGACGGAAAGAAATATACGACAGTGGGAGAGCCTTTCACAGCCCGACAAGGCAAATGGATTGGAGCCAAAGTTGGAGTATTCTGCGTAACTCCGAATGACGGTAATCGCGGATGGGCAGATATAGACTGGTTCCGGATGACTGAATAAGTGGTGTATGATTAAGTAACTGATGAATGACTAAGTAATCGACAAAGAGAAATAAAGAATAAGAATTAACGCGAATATATTAAACGAAGATGAAAAAGATTGTAGTAGGTCTGGCTGTGATGTTAGGTTTTTGTACGTGTACTCACAAGCCATCCGGTACATTGGATGTGAATAAGGCATTGGACTACTGTGCGGCACAAGCACAGCGTACACTTACGGAACTGAAAACAGATTCCGGAATTGACTATACGATGATGCCGCGTAATATCATGGCTGACGAACATCACTGGAACTGCCGTAAAGCAACGAAAGAAGAATGGTGTGCCGGTTTCTGGCCGGGGGTGCTCTGGTATGATTACGAATATACACAGGATAAACATATTCTGGAAGAAGCTAAGAAATTCACGAACTCATTGGAGTTTCTTTCTCAAATTCCCGCCTATGACCATGACTTGGGATTCCTCGTGTTTTGCAGTTATGGAAATGGTTATCGTTTGACAAAGAATCCAGCTTATAAGAAAGTGATTCTGGATACTGCCGATTCTTTGTCTGCTCTGTTTAATCCGGTAGTGGGAACAATGCTTTCATGGCCTCGTGAAGTGGAACCGCGCAACTGGCCTCACAACACAATCATGGATAATATGATTAACCTTGAAATGTTGTTCTGGGCGGCGAAGAATGGTGGCAATCCTTATTTGTATGATATTGCCGTTTCTCATGCCGACAAAACAATGAAATGTCATTTCCGTCCTGATTATACTTCATATCACGTAGCCGTATATGACACGATTTCGGGTAATCTCATTAAAGGAGTCACTCATCAGGGATATGCCGACAGCACCATGTGGGCACGCGGACAAGCATGGGCAATCTATGGATATACCGTAGTCTATCGTGAAACGAAAGACCCGAAGTATCTTGATTTCGCGCAGAAGGTGACAGATGTTTATCTCGAACGTCTGCCCGAAGACAAAGTCCCTTATTGGGATTTCGATGACCCCTCTATTCCGAATGCCCCACGGGACGCCTCGGCTGCGGCAGTGGTGGCTTCCTCTTTGCTCGAATTATCTACTTATCTTCCGAATGGTACGGGCAAACGTTACAGGGATGCTGCGGTGGAAATGCTGACGAGTCTAAGTTCTGATAATTATCAGAGTGGAAAAAGTAACCCCTCTTTCCTGTTGCATAGTGTAGGACACTGGCCTGCTCATTCCGAGATAGATGCTTCTATTATTTATGCAGACTATTATTATATTGAAGCATTGTTAAGATTAAAACGTCTGCAGGAAGGAAAGAGTGTGATTGCAGCTTGATTTTTGTGAAATAACATAATAAAAAAAGATCCCGGTAACTTGTAAGTATATTAAGTTATCGGGACTTTTTTATTATATTATGTAAAAACGAACGAAAACTAAGTTATACAATCATTTTTTAGATGATAATTTTATTTTTATTCATTACGTGTCGGCGGTGTTTTATTCGTATTTTTGGTTAGATAGACTTGAACGGTAAATTAGTTATTAAAGATAAATCATTATTCAATGAAGAACATTTTATTATTTATAGCCATTTGGACAGGCAGTATGTGGGCATTAAAAGCACAGGATCATCCTTGTATATATGTTTCTGCATCAGATAAGATTGCTATTCAACAAAAAATAGCGAATGAAGCATGGGCTAAGGAATCATTCCAACAGATACGAGGAAAAGTAGAGAAATATGTAGATCGTCATGTGACAGATCCTCAATGGATTATTTCACGTCTTGCTATGTACTGGAAAGAGGGAGAGCGCTATACGCAATGTTATTTGAAAAAGCAGAACTGGGAGAGGGGCGAAGGGAATGCTCCTGTTCCTACCGTTCGTATGCCTGGTATGCGTACTTGGAATAAGTATTATAATGTGCCTTTGGAAAACCGGCAACCATATAATGAAACGGGGGATATGCTTGGGCTTAATAAGCAGAATCCGTCAGAATCGCCTGTCTTGGTGCCTTATAAAGAAAGTGGACACATGATACGTGGTAATAATGTAGAGATACTGACACTCGCCGAGAATGCAGCATTTGTTTATTGGGTGACAGATGAAGAAAAATTTGCCCGCTTTGCTGCCGATATTTTTAATACATGGTTAGTGGGTACGTATTATATGAATCCGATTCTTGATCCTGAAAAATCAACAGGAGGACCTGGTGGCTGGGAAGCGGGTGGAATTTGTGGTTATTATGATTATGAACAGATACATGATGATCTTGCTTTACATGCGGCGGCAGCATATGATTTTCTTTATGATTATCTGAAAACGAATTCACATGCCCACCTGAAAGAAATTGGTAAAGAAACGAAAGATGTGGCAGGTGCCGTATTCAAACGCTTTATTGATATTGGTTTTATTCGTGGCGCAAAATCAGGGAATTGGAATGTGAATGGTTGGAATATGTTATTGCGTCCTATCCTTGTGCTTGAAGAAAATAATGCCTATGCCGATGGCAAAGGAAAGGAATATTATTTGCATTATCTCACAAGTGAATCGACAGAATATCATGATGCTATCCCCGATATGTTGAAGACGTATGATCCGGTGACGGGATTATGGCCGGAGTCTCCGGGGTATTCTTTTGGTACCATTCAGATGTTATTGGAATGGGCTATATTATTGAAACGTTCGGGAGTAGATATTATAGCTGATAATCCTATATTACAAAAAGCAGCTTTGGCAGTTTTCCCTTGGATGGATGATGCGGCCAATATGGTTGTTTTCGGAGATTCAAGAGGAGGAAGTGCAAACTTTCTTACATTTGAGAATCTATTGACATATTATTCACAGACTGCTAATCAAAAGGGTGTTGAATCTGTTGCGGGCGCTTTGAATAAAGGATTTCTGCTGGGGAAATATAATCGTTTGCATACAGATTGGACTGGCATATGTACTTATGTTGCTGCTATTCCTTCAGTGGGGATGGAAAATAATGAGAGAGCTTCTTATTCGCCACATCACCGTTTTATTACTATGAAGAACTGGGAGGCTCCCTATAAGATGATGGCTACTCTGTATGGCGGAACAAATGGTTATCATTTGACTCCTAACGGATTATCTCTTCAGTTTTATGGATATGGCTATGCTTTGGCACCGGATGCTGCCGCTTACGAGTCTTATTGGAGTAAAGATCATGTGTATCATCAGTCACCTACAGGAGCAAATACGATATTGCCTGGTTATTCAGAAGGTGAAATAGTGATTGAGGCGATGGAGCCAACCGTTGAGCAGGGAAAATTTATAAATGATAGAGCACTCACTCCGTTTCTGAATTTTGCAGATGTTTCAGCGGGAGAGAAAAGAAGAACGGTAGTTCTGGTTCGTACATCGGATTTTAGTGGTTATTATATTGATATTTTCCGTTCGGATCAGGAGGATAATGACTATCTATTCCATAATGTTGGAACAGGCTTAGTTTTGACAGATGTGAAAGGTTATCAACTTCCAGTTATTCCATCTGATAAATTTGATAAAACATACCATCCGGGGTATGCTTGGTTTACTAATTTGCGTAAAGTAGATTATAATCAAGATTTTATCGCTACATGGACAATGCCTGAAAATATAACGACACGTCTTTGGATGACTGGTGCTGACGGGCGTGAAATTTATCAGGCAGACGCTCCTGCTACAACATTGAATAGGGGATTAACTCCGGGAAATGTATCTACTCCACCTTCCTTTACGCCTACCTTGATAGTCCGTCAGGAAGGAAATAATGCAAAGACGGAACCTTTTATCGCTGTTTATGAGGCTTTTAAAAATAATACCCCACAAGTGGATCAGGTAGCGGCTGTGCCTGTTAAGGGAAACTGTACCGGTGTGAGAATACGGGTGGGCAATAACAGAGACGATTATTTGTTTAGTGCGACGGATTCGCAAGTATATACACCCGTTTCCCGTTCTTCTTTCTGTGGAACTTTAGGTCTGATAAGTGAGCAGGAGGGAAAAGTGCAATCTATGTATTTGGGAAAAGGACGCCTTATCAAAAGGGGGAATTATTCTATTAAAGCAGAACGGGAGGTATATGCCACGATTTACCAGAAAAATGGAGAATGGTTTTATTCTGCTACGGGACCTGTTAATATAAAGATAGGGAAAATGCATAAAACATTGAATGAAGGATACGATAAACGACTGAATATTAAATAATAAATTATTAAATAGTAATGAACAGGAGAAAATTTCTAGTGGCGCTTGCAGCAGTAGTTTTGTCTACTATACCTGCATCTGCTCAAACAGTCAATGCCACCTCACAAGGACAGGCTTATGAACATTTATGGAGTGTAGGAGTAGGAGCAGGCCGTGCAAATGAAGGTTTGCGTACGGGATGGTTGGAACATTTGAAGTTGGTGAAAGAGCATTGCGGGTTTCAATATGTGCGTATGCATGGTTTATTCTGCGATGATATGTTTGTCTATTTTGAGAAACCTGATGGAAAGGTAGTGTATAATTGGCAATATGTAGATGAAGTTTATGACCGGATGCTGGCTTTGGGAGTCAAACCATTTGTAGAATTATCATTTTTTCCGAAAGATATGGCGGCGAAAAATAGTAAGATACAAATGTGGTATCGGAATAATGTGTCTGTAGATCGCAATAATTTTGTAAAATGGCATGATTTGGTGAAGGAGTTTACACAACATGTTGTTGATCGATACGGTATTGATGAAGTATTAACATGGTATTTTGAGGTCTGGAACGAACCCAATCTGAATCTGAATCCTAAAGCGGGTTTCTTTGACGGAACGAAAAGTGATTATTTCCGCCTGTATAAAGAATCTGTTAATGCTATTAAATCAGTAGATAACAGGCTGAAAGTGGGCGGACCTGCAACCAGTAATTTCATAGCCGATGAACGTCATGATGGTGAGATTATGGATCACAAGAAATCAGTGTTCTATTCACAGGATGTGATTAACACCAAACAATGGAAAGGGGTTTGGATTGAAGATTTTCTCCGTTACTGTGAAAAAGAGAAGTTGCCGATTGATTTTATCTCTACTCACCCTTATCCGACCGATTATGCTTTGGATCCGGAGACGGGGAACAGTAAGGATGCTATTCGTTATGTACATTCACTTCATGATGATATTACCTGGCTGCGTCAGCAAATAGCAAAGAGTAAATATCCCAATGTGGAAATCCATTTGACAGAGTGGAGCACCAGTCCGAATAGCCGTGACCGTATGCATGATATTCTGCCTCCGGCCGCTTATATAATAAAGGTGAATCTGGATTGTCTGGGTTTGGCAAATTCATTAATGTATTGGACATTCACGGATGTATTTGAAGAAAAAGGAGGCGGTGAGGAGATATTTCACGGTGGCTTTGGAATGATAAATTTTCAGGGATTGGTGAAACCCTCTTTTCATGCTTATCGTATGCTGCACCAGTTAGGGGATGAGAAGCTTTATTATAACGACCCGCTATTTGTGAGCCGTTCCTCCCGGACTGGAAAGATCTCTGCTATCGCTTTCAATTATCCTTCAGAATATGAAGAAGCTGTACCTTCGGCAAAGAATTTTAATAATTATATGCAAGCGTCATCTAAAAAGGTAAATTTGGTATTGAAAGATTTAAAACCCGGTGCGGTTTTTGAAATTGAGACTTTGGATAAGGCGCATGGTAATATATATGATGATTATGTCAGGATAGGTGCTCCGCATTCTCCGACTCATAAAGAAATAAACTATCTGAAACAAGCCGCGTGGAATACAGTAAAACAGATTGTGAAAGTGGCTTCGGATGGGACATTGACTTGGAATAGTGAGTTGACCCCATGGAGTTGCGTGCTGATTCGTGAACTGTAATGATATGAATGATAAGTGCTTTAAAGATAAAAATATCAATTTGTATTAAGTCGTCTTTTTAACTATTCATTCAGTAATATATAGAAAAATGAGATGGGAGTTGTACTGCGAGGCAATCAGATAGATTGTTTGAGCAGTGGACTCCCGTTTTTTATAGAATATTGCTATTGATTTTTTCAATGTTATGTACTTATTGAAAGAAATAATAGTGTATATTTGCATAGAACAGAATGTGAAAAAGGATGAAAAACATACTCATTGTATTATTAATTATACTATTAAATAGTATTAATTCGCAATATCTGTTATCAAAGGAATTGAAATTTAATCGATTGACAGCAGAGAACGGACTGCCATATAGTACGGCTAATGTAATGCTTCAGGATGATAACGGTTTTTTATGGATTGGCACTCATACAGGATTGTGCCGCTATGATGGAATTAATACAGAAATTTATTCAGAATTCGAAAATAAGCAGGTGCGGACTTTGGCCGAGACGGATGGAGACTGGCTATGGGTAGGCATGGAGAATGGACTTGCCCGCATTAATCTGAAAACCCGTAAGATGGAACCTATTCTTTGTGACGGAAAAAAGGAACTGCAAAGAGTGAGTGCCATTCATTGGGGAAAAGATGAAAAGGTCTATGTAGCGGCTATTGACGGTCTTTTTGTTTATGATAAGGGAGTCTTGAAACATACGATAGTTAATGAAGGACAGGTCTTTTCGATAGTAGAGAACACGCTTACTGATTATTGGCTGCTCACAGAAAAAGCACTGTTGAATTTGGATACTAAAACGGGAGAAGTTATCAAATACGTCTGGCCATTGAAATTTAATCCGTTCTTCCTGGCTTCTCTAAATATTTATAAAAATACACTTTATATTTCGGCGGAATATAATTCGATGTTACGGTTTGATTTGAAGAACCATAGGTTTATGACTGAATTTGCGTCGGAGGATAGAAAGCGGACTTATCCGCTTGTAATAGATGGAGGGCTATTGTTTGTTAATACAACATGGGGAGTAGAAGTGCTTTCGTGTTCTACTAATCAGTTATTATATACGATTGCCACAGACGAAGATATGAAAAATGGCCTTCGTTCCAATCAGTTTTATTCTATGTATAAGAAAGGAACAACTTTGTGGCTGGGCATTTTTTCAGGTGGAATAGCTTACTCACAAGTTGAAAATGACGCGTTTAAAGTTTATCAGCTTCCCGGTACGGAATTCACCACTTTCAATCGTCAGGTGCGCTCATTTAGTATCATTCCGGATGGTATAAAACTAATAGGCACGAGAAGCGGATTGTTGATGGTTTCAGAAAAAGAAAATCGTGTCCATACTTTTACGACTAAGGATTATCCGGCTTTACTCTCTAATTCTATATTATTTATCCAGCCTTTCAAAGGAGATGATTATTTGATTGGTACTACAAAAGGACTTGTCCTTTTCTCTTTGAAGGATGCTTCTTTTAGAACATTTTCGGAAGATAATATTTATAAAGGTAGTCAGTTCTACTCTTGTTTGCCTGATGAAGATGGAATATGGTTAGCTGCGTCTGAAAAAGTGTTATATTATAATAAACATACCCGTTTGACAGAACAGTATTCGTTGGATACGGAGAAATATCCGGGTTGTTCCGCATTATCTTTATGTTTTGACTCTCGTAATCGTTTGTGGATAGGAACATCGGATGGAATCTTCTTATTGGATAAGGCCACTCGAAAGATAACAGATACTTTTGAAGGAAAGAGTAAATTGCAAAATATCTCTAAAGCACAGATAAATAGTATATCCAGGAGTAAGAATGGTAAAATGTTTATCTGTACAGACCGATTGGGATTGATTGTTTTGAATGAGCGGGGATCGGAAGTTGATATTTATTCAGAAGATAATATATTACCTCATAATACGGTGTATAGTGTTTATGAGGATGATCAGGACGTGTGGTGGATTGCCACAATGAAAGGAATCCTACGATATAATCGCGTGACGGATAAGAAGCAATTATATGATTTGTCCGCCGGAATACCGGGAGGTGTATGTCGTTCGTTCTATAAAGATGATAAAGGCAATTATTGGTGGGCTAATGAAATGGGGCTGGTTGTGTGTGATCCGAATCAGTTGTCACGTGCTGTGTTGTGTAACATACCGCGAATTAGTTCAGTCAAAGTTGCGGGAAAACAGCAATTGCTGCTGGAAGATTTGAATCTGGGAACGGTAACTCCGGCATACGCGAAATCAATGGTGCTGCCTGCATTCCAGAATAATCTGGAATTGTGTTTTTCTATGCATACATATTTGGGGGCATTGGATTCTTATCAATATATTTTGGAAGGATTGGATGAAAGATGGAAATATAATTTGGAGAATAATTGTTTGACATATACTGATTTACCTGCCGGAAAATATATGTTGAGAGTTCGTGGACAGGGGAATTCGGATTATGAAACTCAACTCGAAATTACTGTCGAATATCCGTGGTATGTGACGTATGGTATTGTTGCCGGAGTTGTTCTACTTGTTTTGTCTGGCATTATTTGGGTATATTGGCGGAAGAAAGTGCGAAATTCGGTTGCTGGAAAAAGACATGATGCGGATATGGAAGTGATGAATGAGGTAGAAGCGGATAAACCAAAGACTCCCAGATCTAGTCAGGAGAAGTTGGATCGTTTATATGAGCGGCTCATTCATTATTTTGACACAGAGAAACCCTATCTGAACAAGCAGTTGAAAAGTGCGGATGTTGCTGCGGCATTGTCCTGCTCTATTTTTTCTTTATCGGAGTGCTTGTCTTTTAAATTGAATACAAATTTCTCGGATTTCGTAGCTCATTATCGGGTGGAAGCTTTTGTGCAAAAGCAAAAAGAAGAGGATATATCTTTGTACACGTTGATGTCTATTGCAGAATCCTGCGGGTTTAATTCAAAGTCTTCTTTCTTTCGTCTGTTTAAAAAGCAAATGGGCTGTACCCCGTTGGAATATATTCAGAAACAAGAACATAATAGAGTATCAAAACAATGATTTGATACTCTGATTTGTGTTGATTATATTGTTGATAATTAATGTGTTATCTATTTCTTGTCTTTCTTCTTTGCATTGATACCTGCTGCTTTCTGATTTATGCATTTAAATGGAACTAACGGTTTATATTTGCATTCGTAATCATAACCCAAAGTTTATATTATGGAGAATGCAACTGATAGATCCCAAAGTATTATTGTAGATTCATACGTTGAATATTATTCTCGTGTAGTAGATTTCATAACATATCGAATTAATAATCGTTGTGAGGCGGAAGATCTGGCACAAGATGTGTTTGTACGCTTATTAGAATATAGGCAAATACTATGTAAGCAAACTGTAAAACATTTCATTTATACTATTTCGCGTAATATTATTACTGATTATCTACGTCGTTATTATAAGATGAAGGAGATTGGTAGTTACCTCTATGATGAAATAGCTTCTTCTACCAATGATGTAGAAGAGAATATTTTGGCTGCTGATATTTCCCGATTGGAGAAAGGTAAATTATCGACTTTTCCGAAACAACGAAAACAAATCTATTATTTATCTCGCTTTGAAGCTTTCTCAATAGATGATATTGCTTCACAGATGAGTTTGGAAAGACGTACAGTTGAGTGTCACTTGTATATAGCTAGGAGAGAAATGCGTATGTTTTTGAAACAGTGTATTTAAAAGAGATATAACCAATTATTGTGTTAATTTTAATATATAATTTATGGAAAATGAATTTCTTAGGTTCTTACCAAAAAGAGTTATGTGCTCTATGGTAATAGTATCCGCTCTATGGGCAGGAAGTCCTCAAATAGCTTTTGCCGATACCGGTGAAGTCCAGGCTGTGACGCAGAGCAGCACGGTAAAAGGGAAGATTGTGGATATTAATGGTGAACCGGTTATTGGTGCCAGTATTTCTGTAAAAGGGACTACTAACGGGGTTATTTCAGGCTTGGATGGTGACTTCTCGATAAAAGTAGCATCTAATGCGACATTAGTTATTTCGTTCGTTGGTTATCAGACTTTGGAAGTGCCGGTAAGTGGTAAAAGTATCTTGAATATTACGCTGAAAGAAGATGCAGAGTTGTTAGATGAAGTGGTCGTTATGGCTTATAATTCTACAGTAAAACGGAAAGTTGTGGCATCTGTGACTAATGTGGATATGAAACAGGTCGAAAAAATGAGTGGATATAAAGATATGGGTAATGCTTTGCAAGGTCGAGTTGCAGGTGTTATTATTACCAATAACCAAGGTGGCCCTGACTCTTCTCCTACAATTTCTATTCGCGGTGGAGGCGACCCTATGTATGTGATTGATGGCATCGTGCAGGACAAGAGTGCTTTTATGCGTTTGGCTTCCCAGGACATTGAATCTTTGTCTGTGATGAAAGATGCAGCTTCCAGTGCAGTTTATGGCGCATCTGCAGCAAACGGGATTGTTGTTGTGACTACTAAGAAAGGGTCTGTCGGAAAAATGAGGATTAATTATACTTTTGATGGGCAATATGATTCACCTATTGTGAAAAGAGATAAGCTTAATTCTTTGGAGTATGCGCAACTTCATAATGCAATCAGTGATTATATGGGAGAAAGTAAACCTTATTCGGACATTGTGCTTGCTAAAATCCAAAGTGGTGAATTTTCTGATTATCCGAATACCGATTGGTGGGACACTTTAATAAAGAATGGCTCTTTTTCCCAACGCCATACATTGACATTGGATGGTGGCTCGGAGAATACGCAGTATAGAATGTCCTTTATGTTATATGATCAAGGTTCTCTTCAAAAACATGTTTCTGGAAAGAATTCACCGCTGGATTATAAAACATATAGTATGGACTTAAACCTGACGCACAATTTTCGTGAGGCAGGAATCAAACTGGGTTTGGATATTCGCCCTTATTTGGTGGATAACAAATCCTACGGAAATGGTTCTGTTTGGAATAATACGACTGGTGTTCAACAGCTTAGTCCGTTAGACAAGGTTTATAACTCTGATGGTTCTTACTCACCTAACAGTCCTATGTCCTTGTATGGCGATACGGATGGATCTTATGCGAAGAAGTTCAATTTCGGTACGGATATCAATCTGAATCTTGATTGGGATATACGTTGGGTGAAAGGTTTGAAAGCTGTATTTTGGGGAAATTATCGCTTAGGCAGTTCGCGTGATAAAACATGGACTCGCTATGTCACTACTTATAATGAAGACGGTTCGGAAGTGACGGCATCCAAACCGAAATTGTCTGAAACGCAGGGATACAGTTGGGTATATGAGTTTAATACCGGATTGAAGTATGACACTACTTTTGACAAGCATAGCTTGTCGTTAGGCTTGTTCTATAATCAGCGTGAGAATTATTACGAGACACTTACGGGTACACGTATTGATTACTATACTAACATTGACCAGATATTTGCCGGACCAACGGATGGACAGACCAACAGCGGAACTGCTGGTGAGGGAGGACGTTTGGGATATGTCGGAACCTTAAACTATGACTATGCAGGCAAGTATCTTTTATCTGCCAGTTTTCGATATGATGGAAACGATGGATTTGCAAAAGGTTCCCGTTGGGGATTCTTCCCGTCTGCGGCATTGGGATATATGATTTCGGAAGAATCTTTTATGAAAAAGCTGAAGTCAGCTATTTCAATGGACATGTTGAAATTGCGAGGATCTATAGGGCAAATTGGAGAAACATCATCTCGTTTTGGTTATTTGTCGAATTGGGATGTCAATCAAAATGGAGGATATATAGGTGGAGTGCTTGTTCCCACTATATCTCCCGCGTCGCTGACAAGTAATGATTTGACATGGTATACTACCACTACATGGAATGTGGGCTTGGATTTCGGTTTCTTGAATAATCGTTTAACCGGTACTGCTGATTATTTCTTTCGTCGCACTGTTGGTTATCTGATTAACCCGATTGATAGGTATAATTCGACATTGGGAAACCAGACAGGACGGAATGGCAATACATATACATACGGTCTTCCTAAAGTGAAATCCGATGACGCTTTTCGTCGTGCAGGTGCTGAATTCTCTTTGAATTGGAAAGATAAAATCGGAGATGTATCTTATAGTATTGGCGCAAACTTGACTTTTTATGACCAGTTATGGGAAAAATATGCGCAGGGAGATGATGCTGTAACCTTGGCTAATCCTAATAAACGTACTACTTATAAGACGATTGGGCAGGGAGATCTGATATATATCTATGACGGTTTATTCAGAGATGCTAATGAACTTTTGAATTCTCCCATACAATCTGCCGGAACAAGTATGATGGCGGGGGACGTTCGTTATGTAGATGTCAATGGAGATGGTGCTATCACTGAAGAAGATATGATTTATGACAACAAACCGCGTTCTGCTATTATGCAGTGGGGGATTCCTTTCAGTCTGCAATGGAAAGCATGGTCGTTAGAAGGGTTGTTGCAAGGTTCGGGACGCCAATATGGAATCTTACATAATAATATCAAGGGAACCGGTTGGAATAAAATTTATTATAAAGACCAGTTGGATATTTATTACCCAGGAAATGAGACAGCTCGATATCCTCGTGCTGATAATGACTATGGCGTATGGAATGGTGAATATAACCGGGCTTCTTCTGCTTTGTGGCGTGTGAATAAAACTTATGCTCGTCTCAAGAATTTAAGTGTCACTTATAATTTGAAATATAAGTTGCTGAAGCATGTCAATTGGTTGAGTGCGGCTTCCGTCAGCTTAACTGGAACAAACTTGTTTACTATTTGTCCGTCATTGAAGTATGGTGATCCTGAAACTGGTCCCATCAACGATACCTCAACAGTGCAAACTGCAGCTTATCCCACAACGAGAACTTTTTCTGTAATGGTTAATTTAGGCTTTTAAAATGATAAAAATATGAGAAAGATATATATAATAGGAATTTTAGCCGCCATGTCCATATTTACATTTTCTTCATGTAACGATGTTTTGGATAAGGCTCCTTTGGATTTGACAACAGAAGATATGGTTTGGAGTGATGCTGGTATGGCTCAAGCTTATCTGAATAGAATCTGGTATGCGACAGGTCGTCATGATTATCAGAACGAAACGTGGTTCTCGTTGTATGCAGGTCCTCTGACACCGGGTACGGACATCGTGTCGGACAATCCTTATTGTCGTTGGAATAGAAATGGTTCGGTTGTTCGTAATGATGCCGGTTGGACAGAAAATACCAATAACGGCTTATTTGATAACTTTATAGATATTCGTCGGGCAAATATTGCCATTGATAAGTTGACGAAAGGATGTGGATTCAAAAAAGAAATAGAGGATGATATGTTGGGACAGGCTTACTTTGGCAAGGGGTTGATATATGTTACACGTGCCAAGTCATTTGGAGGTTATCCAATCATAGACCGGACTTTAACGGTAGATGACGAGTTAAGCTTGCCTCGCGCTTCTATCAAAGAAACTTTTGATTATGGTATCGGACTATTGGAAAAAGCTGCCGAGCTTTTGAATGCCACTTCTCCGTCAGGGCGTCCGAACAAGGGAGCTGCTTATGCTTTGTTGTCTGAAGCTTATCTGAATGCGGCAGCCTACATCAAGTATGCAATAATTAATAATGAACAATCAACAGTGGATTTAACTCCTTATTTAGATGGAGTGATAAGCAGTGTCAACAGATTGGAAAGTTTGGGAAAATATCAGTTAGAAATAGCCGGAAGCGATTGGGGAAAGCAGTTTAATGATTTGTCATACGCCTCTGGTTTACCACAGGAAATCATTTTGGCACAGTTCACTCCTCCTGGGCTTTATCCGCTCTCAAATGACAAAATGGTGGAGATTAACTGCTACTTGCCTACAATGGTGGCGGATAATTTGAAGTTGGATGTTATTAACAAATATGATGGTAATCCTTATCCGGGATTTACACCAAACAGTGGGTGGCAGACAATAGCTCCCAATCCGACTGTGGTGGAAGAGACTTTTTATATAGTTGATTTAGATGGCAAGGCACGTCGTTGGGAAGAATCGCAGAAGTTTCAAAAATATGTGGAAGTGCAGGCTGACGGTACTCGTGCATTGAATGCCCAAGCTAGCTCGAACCGACTTACTGATATTTCTGCTTTGATGTATGAGAATCGTGACAAGCGTTTCTATGAGACAGTTGCTTATGACGGAGGAACTTATTTTGGGAATAAATTTGATTCCCGAAGGGGTGGGAATATGCACCCGGAATCCTTTAAGGCAAGTAATAATGCTTATGGTTCGGTAACTGGTTATTTATTTGTCAAATCTGTGCCGCAGACTCAAAGTTGGACTTCTGCCGATTTGTCTGGATTCCACCGTACTTGTCTTCGTTTGTCCAAAGCTTATCTGAATGCAGCAGAAGCCTATCTATTGAAAGATGATTGGGAAAATGCCCGGTTTTATATTAATAAGACACGTATCACCCATGGCGGATTACCGGCATTGACTTCTGAATCTGATAATGAATTGTGGAAAATTTATTTGGATGAACGTAACGCCGAGTTGATGCTTGAGAATGACCGCTACTTTACTTTATTGCGATATGGCATTAATAAGTTGAATGCAGAAGTGATAGATCAACTGAATCGTGGATATATGCAGAAACTGGATATTGCATCTGACGGAAGCTCTTATCAATATATAGGCCTACCGTTTGAAGCTGAAGCCAATAGACTTGTATTTAACAGATATCGTTATTTATACCCTGTGGCTAAGGAATACATTGATGCCAATTCCAATTATAAGCAAAATCCCAGATATTAACTTTAAAGATTGAAACTGATGAAGAAAAATATATTTTTCCTTTTGCTCGGATGTATAGTTTTGTTTACATCCTGTTTGAAATCAGGCCTTGATGACATTGAGGATTCTGACCAATGTTCCATATCTTCTCTTACAATGGAATATCGTTGGATCACCCAAAATGCAAATGGCTATGATCAGTTGTCGCGCCAGCAGATGACACTTTCTGGTACTACTCCAAACGAAAACAATGAGATCCATATTACGGTTACTGTACCTTCTGCAAGTTCATCTTTCCCTAAGGAAGTGAGACAGCATGTTTCGCTGGACGGCTTGTATTTGATTGCGGTTATCAGTTCTGCTGCCAAGATTATACCTTTGGAGGGTGCGCCAAGCTTAGGCGTTCCGGAAACTTTTGAAATAGGTAAGGACTACCGTTATGAAGTGACGGCAGCCAATGGGAAAAAAGCAGTATATCGTATAATAATAGAAGATTTTATTAAATAATTTTTTAATGGGTATAATATAATAGCAAAGAAAGACAATGAATAAAATGAATAATTTATTATGGGGAATATTATTGCTTTGTACCTGTTTATGTATAGGTTGTAGCAATGACGGTTCGGATAGTTCCAGTACACCTCCCATTGTAACGGGCTTCTTTCCAAAGGAGGGGGATGCTGGTACGCAAGTGACTATTAGCGGAGAATATTTAGGTTCTTCTTTCGAAGGCAATGTTTATTTCAATGGTATAGAAGCGGCGGAATATGTCAGCTATACAGACAAAGAAATTGTAGCTGTCGTTCCCAATGGCTATGTTAGTGGTCCAATTACCATTAAAAGGGGAAATACGGTGACAAGGACAGAAGAATATTTTAAATTTAAAAGCAGCAATCCAGAAGATAATTATGTAATGGGTACATTCCGTACAACTGTGATCTGTAAAGATGTAGTATATTTTACAGGTAAAGCTAATCCTTGCGACTATACCAGTGAAGATGCCACGAGCGGTTGCATTGGCGAAATGGGGAAAAATGCGGATTACAAAGGTAGCAGTGATGCAAAGAGTTTTGCACTGTGGGATTCTACTTCGGGTGATATGGTTATTTTCAAAGTAGAGATCACGGATATAGGCCGATATTACCTATCTTGCGCTTCGGCGACAAATGCTAATGGTATTTCTGCGAATGTAGAGGTTAGCAACGACTTGGAAACATTGAAAGATGTTTCATCTTTGAATGGTAGCCATACGATGGGTATCGTCAACAATGGTAAGTGGAATGATTTTTCTAATAAACTGGAATTTGGTGGATATTCATTGATTGTACCTGGCACTTATTATGTCAGAGTCGTGATGCTCAATGAAGCAGGTAGTGGTGGCACGGCATGTCTCAAGTTTATAGAAATATTCAATTAACAGATAAATAACGGATAATATTATGAAGAATATTTTGCGATATATGTTTATTATAGCCGGTATATTAACGCATGGTGTGTTTGCCGGTTGTAGCGACGATGGAAAGTTAGGTTCAGCGTCTATCGATATTAACGGTTTTACACCGATGGAAGGGTTGCCCGGAACGGAGGTGCTTATCACTGCTTCTGGTCTTGGAGATCAGGCAAGAGTGTTTTTTAATGAAACAGAGGTTACTGAATATGTATCTCGTTCAAGTGATGCCGTCGTAGTAAGAGTGCCCGATAATGCTAGTTCGGGTAGAATCGGTGTATTGAATGGTGATGCTTTCGGCTTTTCTATAGAAGAATTTACGTTTATCCCGAGTGCTGTCATTCAAGGTTATTCTCAAAATACAGCTCCTGTAGGAGAAACGTTAATCATTAACGGTCGTAATTTCTTTGAAATAGATATTGAAGATGTCATTGTGAAATTCGGTAATGCCGTGGCTTCTGTTATTTCTGTCACTTCCAGTGCTATTACGGTCGTAATTCCTGAAGGAGCAGAAACAGGTAATATTACCGTGCAATTTGGAGACATTCAGACTGTGGAAGGGCCACTTTTCACCGTAGGAAAGGTTGTGATTATCGTATCTGATTATTTGGTGGATACCAAAAATTATGAGGCGGGTGGAGGAACATTCGTTGTGTCTGACAACTATATTGATGGAACCAAAAACGGTGCTTACTTGATTTATAAGGTTGTACCCGAAGCTGATGGTCTTTACGATATCAAGGCCCAAATGTCAACAAATCAAGGCTACAACTGTTATGTCAATATTGACATGGGCACGGATCTGGATGTTCTGAATGCTAAAGCTATTGATCAGTCACTTACCAAGCAAATACAAAACTTGGGTGGATGGGCTGCCATGGGGGATTATTCCTATGGACCGTTCAAACTTAAAGGTGGTAATACTTATTATCTTCGTATCTCTTATTTAGCCGATGGTACTTCGTGGGTTTGTAACCTTACGAATCTCATTCTTCATTATGCTGACGATCAGGAGACTAGCGGAATAGAGGTGGATAATGAATCGGGACCAGGCTATAACCTCTATGCCAATAATTTCGATGAAGGAACTCTTCTCCTTCCTTTTCTGGCACGTGCTGTGGGAACCAACTATGTAAAGGTCGTAGATCAGTGTGCCGAATTTTACTATGATCCGCAAATGATGGTTGAGCATCCGGGAGAGCGTGCTTATAAAGGAGCAGAGGTATCTTGTGACGAATATTCTACCAAGAGTGAAGGGTGGTATGGTTACCGACTTTATCTTCCAGAGGAGAAGTTTCCGAAAAATGCCACAGGTACTATCATCACACAAATCTTTAATAATGGCTATGGTAATACGTGGGCAGGTCATTTGCACATCGATGGCGAAAAACTGATTATTGCTTATCGTGGCTCTTCGGCGAGCACTGCGCAAATTGATGCAGAGGTCAGTTCGTTAGAGTGGGGCAAATGGATAAAGCTAGTTATCAATTTTCAGGCAGGAACTGGCAATAAGGGGCACATTCGTATTTGGGTGGGTGAAGAAATTAGTGAAGATCAACCTACATTAAATCTTGAAAATATTAATTTGGGATTTGGTTCATGGACGGACTCCAATACATTAGATGATAGTTATCTTAGTTGTAAATTCGGTCTTTACGTGGCTGATGAGCATGAGCGCACCATTCGTTTTGATGATTTAAAGGCATTGGAAGGTAACCCGGAAGGAGCGTTTGACATTGTAAAGCCCGGAAATTAATAAGATTTCCTGTTTAAGTATTTAGTTCAATATATAAATATATATGTGAGGGTACATTGAGAATTAATTGACATTAATGTACCCTCTTTGAATTTTTAGAGAACTGATTAATTATCACAACCATGAAAACGATGTTTTTATTTGCGGTGTTTTTTTCGGGACTGTTTTCTTTGTCAGCTCAAAATATCACGGATATAGCGGTGATGAAGGACAAATCGGCAGATATTTTGATTGAGAACGATTCGCAGGTATCGTCCATAGACGACTCTGTGTTTATTCATCCGGACAGAATCCGCTATGACCAGCGTTGCATACAAATTGATGGTAAAGATGTATTCGTGTTCAGCGGTGCATTCCATTATTTCCGTGTACCGCAACCTTTGTGGGTGGATCGTTTCAAAAAGTTGAAAGAAGGCGGATTCAATTGTGTGGAAACATATATACCGTGGAATTGGCATGAACGAAAAATGCCCCATTCGCCACAAGACGAGTCTTGTTTGGATATGAAAGAACTGGATGACTTTCTGAAAATGGCAGAGGATTTCGGGCTTTATGTGATTGTTCGTCCCGGACCTTATATTTGTGCAGAATGGAGCGGAGGTGGTTTTCCGCAATGGATAATGCAAAAGAAACCTGCAAAGACTACTTTTGATACTTGGCTGCAAAGTAACGACCCTGAATTTATGCGTTGGAATGAGCATTGGTACAAAGCTGTATGTCGTGTAGTGGCACCTCATCAGTTGACCCGGAAAGAAAGAGGACGTACAGGTGTTATCCTGTTCCAGGTAGAAAATGAGTTTAATCGGATAAAATGGTTTCCTAAAGAGGCGAAGAAGGAGTATTTGGTTCAGCTTTCGCAAATCGTTCGCAAATATGGAATAGATGTTCCTATCATAACTTGCTGGACCAATGAAGCCCGTAACGTAGAGAACGGAGTTCTTAACGGCGTGGTAGATATGGTCAATAGTTATCCACGTTGGGAGATAGAGAAGAATTTTGGACGTTTAATTAATCAGCAGTTGCAGACACAACCCGGTAAACCACTTATTTCGGGAGAACTGCAAGGTGGATGGATGAGTGAAGTGGGAGGTAAGTTGAGTTGGGAACAAGATGGTTTATCGCCTGGACAAACACAGAATATAACATTATATGCTCTACAACGTGGCTTTTGTGGAATCAATTATTACATGACTGTAGGCGGGACAAACTTTGATGATTGGGGGGCCAGACAAATGACTGCTACCTATGATTATGCTGCTGGCATTGCTGAAAATGGCTCTACCAATGAGCGATATCGTCGTTTTCAGGGGTTGGCGCATTTGCTGAAGGAACATGGTACCCAAATAGCTCGTGCCAATGTGTTTCCTGTGGAGTATATTTCCACCGATCCTGATGTGAAACTGGCACTGCGTCAGGCTTCCAATGGTGACCGATATTATTTTGTGAGAACAGAGGAACATACCCGTCATCATTTTGGTAGTATACAGACTTCTGAATTTACTTTCAATTTTGCATTAGAGCCATTCGGTTCTATGGTCTATTATTTACCCGTCGGTGAGAGTAAAGGAGATTGGTGGCCTAAGCTTCCCGAACTGGAGACACGCCCGGTGGTCAAAGTTGATACTATAAAGTTGGAACTTGATAAACAGATCCCCGACTTGCTTCCCATACGTTGGAATAAACGGAAAGAAAGAGAATATTTGGATAATGATGGCATCTATGGACGGCATTTTGTTTATTATCGGACTTATGCTCCGCAAGGAAAAATTCTTGAGGTGGGTCGTATAGGACATAAATTGATAAATGGTACGGATGCAGATGAAGTATTAGTTTCTGTTCACGGAAAAAGGCTGCATATATGGAAAGAAGATGCGTATAGTGCATATTATCAATTACCGGGCGATTCTACTATTACCGGGCAGGTGGAGGTAATTATGCTATTTGAAAGTAAGGGACTGCATTATCACACCAAAAAGATTGTGGAAGATTATTGGGGGATTGGGGTAAACTATGTAAGATGTAATGGTGAGGAGCTTGCTTTGGAATATGCATATACGGAAAATGAACGTGGTCTTAACTTGTCTAAGGGGATTGTGTCGCAAGAAATGCAGACAGGAGTTGGAAAGCCGTATGAACCTCTATTATTATGGCATGTATATTCTTTCATTTTGCCAGAATATCCTCATAGAATATGGTTTCCTTATCATCTTCGTTTGGAGCATTCAGGAAACGGTTTTATCTATCTGAATGGACATTGTATCGGACGTTGCTGGCATAAAGGACCCCAGCGTGAGTATTATATTCCAGAGTGTTGGTTGAATCTGGGAGGTGAAAATCATTTGGTTGTCAGCTTACGCCCAACGATAGATGGCGCGGATATACGAAAAGCGGAAATCATACCTGTCACATGGATGGCGGAAAGAAGGGATTCATGGTAAAGTTTAATAATTGACAAACAAGGATATTTCTATGGTAAGATTAA
Source organism: Bacteroides sp. BFG-606 (assembly GCF_024788145.1). Taxonomy (NCBI): domain Bacteria; kingdom Pseudomonadati; phylum Bacteroidota; class Bacteroidia; order Bacteroidales; family Bacteroidaceae; genus Bacteroides; species Bacteroides sp. BFG-606. The sequence goes on from NZ_JANUIL010000001.1 coordinate 3,766,453, forward strand.
AAAAGTTTTTGATGGCGTTAGTATATATGGTATGTTCATTGACCGTATCTGCCGATGAGTTGAAATTGTGGTATAGTCGTCCTGCAACAGTTTGGACTGAGGCGTTGCCTCTAGGGAATTCCCGGTTGGGAGTGATGGTTTATGGCGGCACGGATGACGAAGAACTTCAGTTGAATGAGGAGACGATGTGGGGTGGTGGTCCTTATCGCAATGATAATCCTAAAGCATTAAAAGCTTTACCTCAAATCAGACAACTTGTGTTTGAGAGACGTTATCGGGAGGCGCAGGCAATGGTAGCTCAAAATTTTGAGACTCCGCGCAATGGAATGCCTTATCAAACAATCGGTAGTTTGATGCTTCATTTCCCCGGTCATGAGTCAGCAACTGATTATTATCGTGATCTTGATATAGAGAAAGCAATAGCGACTACAAGTTACAGAGTGAGGGGAGTGAATTATAATCGTGAGATTTTCACCTCTTTTGTAGATAATGTGATTGTAGTTCGGTTGACTGCGGATAAGCCGAAAGCATTGTCTTTTACAGTTTCCTATAAATCTCCTTTAGAACACGAAGTAAGTAAATCAGGAAAAAGATTGTTATTGAAAGGAAAAGGGGCGGATCATGAAGGTGTGTCCGGTGTGGTTCGTATGGAAACACAGACTGAAGTGAAAAATGAAGGAGGGCAAGTGACAGTGAGCGATGACGAAATTAGAGTAGAAGGGGCGGATGCTGTTATTCTTTATATTTCTGCTGCAACTAATTTCGTGAATTATAAAGACGTAAGTGGAAATGCCCATAAAAGAGCTACTGCTTATTTGAATAACGCCCACAAGAAACCTTATGAACAAGCATATAAAGAACATATAGCCTATTATCAGGAACAATTTAACCGGGTAAAACTGGATCTTGGAACATCGGAGGAAGCGAAACAGGAAACCCATTTGCGTGTGAAACATTTCAATGAAGGGAAAGATATCTCATTGGCTACTTTGCTTTTTCAATATGGACGCTATCTGCTTATTTCCTCTTCCCAACCAGGGGGACAACCGGCTAATCTGCAGGGAATTTGGAATAATAGCCTGTTGGCTCCTTGGGATGGGAAGTATACAGTAAATATTAATTTAGAGATGAATTATTGGCCGGCAGAAATAACCAATCTAAGTGAAACTCACCTGCCATTAATGCAAATGCTAAAAGAACTTTCGGAATCAGGAAAAGAAACGGCTCGTACGATGTATGGTTGTGATGGTTGGGTGTTGCATCATAATACTGATATTTGGCGTTGTACAGGTATGGTCGATAAAGCTTTTTGGGGGATGTGGCCTAATGGAGGTGCTTGGTTATGCCAACATTTGTGGCAGCATTTTCTTTATACTGGTGATGAGGCTTTCTTGAAAGAAGCTTATCCGATTCTGAAAGGAGCTTCTGATTTTTTCCTGCATTTTTTAGTTGAACATCCTAAATATGGATGGGTGGTGACTTGTCCGTCCAATTCTCCGGAACATGGTCCGGAGGGAGACGAGAAAAAAGATGCTCCCTCAACAATAGCCGGCTGTACGATGGATAATCAAATAGTCTTTGAGTTATTTTCCAATACTTTGCGGGCTTGCCGGATATTGGGGGAAGATGTAATTTATGCAGATCGCCTGCAGCAGATGATAAATCGTTTGCCTCCGATGCAGATTGGTAAGTATAATCAACTACAAGAATGGCTGGAGGATGTAGATGACCCGGCAAGTGAACATCGTCACGTGTCTCATCTCTTCGGATTATATCCGGGCAATCAGATCTCTCCCTATACACATCCCCATCTCTTTCAAGCTGCCAGAAATTCACTGGTTCATCGGGGAGATCAGGCGACAGGGTGGTCTATTGGCTGGAAAATAAATCTATGGGCAAGACTTTTGGATGGAAATCATGCTTTTAAGATTATCAATAATATGTTAGTGTTGGTAGAACCGGAGAATGGAAATGGACGTACTTATCCTAATCTTTTCGACGCTCATCCTCCTTTTCAGATTGACGGGAATTTCGGATATACGGCAGGAGTAGCCGAGATGCTTTTGCAAAGCCATGATGGTGCTGTTCATTTACTTCCTGCATTACCTGATGCTTGGCGGAAAGGTACTGTAAGCGGGTTAGTTGCACGGGGAGGTTTCGTGGTAGATATGGAGTGGGATGGTGTACAACTATCCCAAGCGATTATACATTCTCGTTTAGGAGGAAATCTCCGGTTACGTTCGTATGTTCCTTTGAAAGGTGAAGGACTGTGTGAAGCAAAAGGTGAAAATACGAATTTAGTCTTTCAGCGTGCCGGAATAAAAGAACCGCTTGTTGCTAAAGATATTCATCCGCAATTTCCTATGTTATATAAGGTCTATGAGTATGATATAATGACTGAACCGGGAAAGACATATTCATTTGAAAGGCAGTAAGACATAGCCGGGCAATTTATGATGATTCTATTATTGGATAGTGATTGATATAATACAACTTTTCTTTAAACCGGAAAATAAAAACGAAAAGCTCTGCACAGAACCTTCGTTCTGTGCAGAGCTTTTTTACTGGTTAGGGTTAGGTTTATTTTATTGTTTTACCTTGATGATGTCATAATTCAGATCACTGACAGCTTCTTGCAAGCTATCGTTCACCAGACGAAGAGTGGTGTCATTCACAATCACGAAATACATCGGAGCTTCGCCATCCTTCGGAGTTAACTTAACAGCAGTCACAGGTTTTTTGTTCACTACCTTGTGTACAGTTTCTTGTTTTCCTTTTGAAGTGAAAGTCTTGTTTTGTCCTTGACCTTCAGCGTCGAGGTAAGTCATATCCAATGTATACACAGTGTCCATACCGTCAGTTGCAGCGTTCAGGGTCAGTACATAATCAATACCCGGACCGTCGGCAGCAGGAAGAGTACCTTCATAAACTTCAGTCAATTCGGTAATCGGAGTCATAGCAAGAGCTAGACTGTCTGCTTGAGCCTCTGCGGCTTTGTTTGCTTTTGATTGGCATGATGCCAAAGCAGCTACGACTGCTGCTAACATAATTACTTTTTTCATCGTTAAGTGCTTTAAGTTAATATAAATATAGTGAGCTATTGCTCGTTTTTGCTATTCTATTCCTGTTCCTCGTCCCGTTTGATGACAAGCAGTTTGTCTACTCGTCCGCGGTCCATATCCACTACTTCGAATTGTAAATTCTTGTAGGTGAAGATGTCTCCCGCTTTCGGGATACGGCCAATCAGGAACATGGCTAATCCCCCCAGAGTGGTGAAGTCTTCCGATTCCAGATCTTCATAGGATAAAATACCCATTTCCTCCATGAAGTCGTCGATATTCATCGAAGCTTCCACCAGCATCGAACCATCCTGTCTGGTGACGATTTCTTCTTCTTCCGTTTCATCCTCTTCAAGGATGTCTCCGAAGATACTTTCAGTCAGGTCGTGCAGGGTGATGATACCCTCTGTGCTGCCATACTCGTTAACAACAACTCCGAACTTGTTTTTGTTCTTCTTAAATAGCTCTAAAACTTTATTTGCATACAAACTTTCCGGAATAAAGAGGGGAGGACGGGCTATCTCGCGTAAGTTAAACAGCTTTTTACTGCCTACCATCAGGATAATATCCTTTACGGAAACAACACCGAGAATTTCGTCTTTCCGTTCGTCCACCAACAGATATTTACTGTAATGTTCTTCTTCGATCGTCTTCATCACCTTTTCCTGCGTATCATCAGGGTGAAGGATAATGAGATCTCTGCGATGCGTCATCAGTTCGTTAGCCCGTTTGTCGGAGAAGCGGAACACGTCACGTATCATTTCTGTTTCCTCTTTGTCAATCACACCCTGTTCCGAACTTTGATGGAGAATCATTTTGATTTCTTCTTGTGTCATAGGGCGTTCTTCGCTTTTCAGGCCGATCAGTTTATTCAGTAGCCGGGTAGAGACACTTAGCAACCATACGAAAGGGTAGGAAACCTTTGTCAGCAGGATCATGATAGGACTGAATAATATCGCATAACGCTCCGGATTACTAAGAGCGATAGATTTGGGTACTAGCTCTCCGATAATCAGAGAAAGATAGGTGATGATTGCTACGGTAGTAACCATTGCCAGATTGCGTGCATAGGTTTCCGCTCCCGGGATAAGGGAAAAGAAAGGAACAAGGTCGTCGGCAATAGCCACACCACCATAGGCACCGGATACGATACCGATCAGAGTGATACCAATCTGAATGGTAGATAAGAACTTTTCCGGTTCTTCCAATTGTTTCAAAACTCCGCGGGCTGATTTGTTGCCTTTGGCGACAAGTGTTTCAAGACGTGCTTTGCTGGATGATACCAGCGCAATTTCATACATGGCAAAAATGCCATTCAGTACAAGTAAGAGAAGTATGATAAGAAATTCCATAAATGGATTAAAATGGTTATAGGGTCGAAATTACAAGAAATCAAGACACGATGCAAATATGTGTGACAGATTAATGAATATTTAATAATCGTGTTGTCTTTTTAGATGCAAATGACGCGGATAACACAGATCTAATAAAATGATAGATCCGTGTTTTCCGCGTCATCCGTATTTGAAGAGTTTTCTTACTTGTTATTTAGCGTAGGTTGCTGCTTTTGCTTTGGCACGCTCGATACGTTTCATTGTATCCGGGTGTGACGAGAACATCTTCTGCAGATAAGAAGCCTGTGGAGCATCTTTTGACAGTTCGGACAGTTTGGTCAGTGAGTTAGCCATCGCATACGGATCGATACCATTCTTTACACAGAACTCTACACCGTAATCATCTGCTTCACTTTCCTGTTTCTGCGAGTATTGCGCGCCTGCCAAAGCTTCCGCCATGGCTCCCAGTTCAGAGTCAGTCAACTTGGCTACTTTATCGTTGGTGGCGCCTGCTGCATTCTTTACAGCTGAACGGAGATAAGCATTCTTCATGGCATCTTTTGAGTCTGTGTGAATAACGTGACCGATTTCATGTCCTACCACAGCCATTACTTCTTCATCTGTCATAACATCCATCAGACCGGCACAAATACGTACACTACCGTCACCGCAGGCAAAGGCGTTTACGTCTATCACTTCGTATACACCGAAGTTAAGTTTCAGTCCGTCCACTTCTTTGATATGTCCGGTCAGTCTCTCCAGACGTTTGCCGTATTCGGAATCAGGTTTAGTTAAAGGATTATGAGCATCCATCCATACCATATATTCCTTGCTCATGTTAGCAATGTCCGCATCGGATAAAGTAACGGCTGATACTACGTCTTTACCGGCTTGTAACGCTTTTCCCAGATTAATCTTCTTGCCGAATTGTGCAGAAGCTGTCATACCCATGCCTAACAATACGAAGGCAATCATAGCAATTTCTCTTTTCATACTTTTTTCTAGTTTGATGTTTTATGTATAGTTAATATTCAAATGTTATTCCTAATGTAGGGAGTAATGTTCCGCTCGATTGTTTGATGCGTTTCATTTTATAGTGTTGGCTATCAGCGGGAGCTTCCGGATTCTCAATAATGCCCGTACTCATCAGTACGTCCTGCTGTTTCAGTTTGCTTGCCGTGATATTTTGCAAGTCAAGATAGAATCCCAGCATACAATGTTTCAGATAAAATGTCTTGTCGATACGGAGGTCTACCTGTGCAAAGGCCGGAAGCCGTTCCTTATTGTATCTCGAATAGTCGTAATAGGCTTTGCCTTGTGCATCCCAGGCAGATACCAAGGATGATTTATCTTCATCATAAGGCGTATAAGGAGCACCGCCGATGCAACTGACTTTCATTCCGATGCTCCATTGGCGCGGTAGATTGTAGGTTCCCCGTAAGTTGAAGATATATCGGTTGTCCCATGCAGATGCAATGTATTCACTCTCTTTGTCGTTGCGGTATTCGCTTTTAAATAAGGTAAAGGAAGAAGCCAGATTCAGTTTCTTGGCGATCAGCCATTTCGCCAGAATCTCCGCACCATACGAGCGTCCCTGGGCGGTAGAGGTCAGCAATTCATTGCCAATTACCCCATAGTCATTCCCTTTGCAAGTAAGAGGGATGCCATCTACAACGGAGAGTGGGATTTTATCATAATCTTTGTAGAATCCTTCCACGGACACTTCGAAAGTATCTCCTTTGCGCCAACTGATGCCCAAGCTTTCCTGGCTGACTTTCATATAGCGGAGATTGTATTTGTTGACATACGTTCCGTTATTATCCTTAAAACCGAGAGCTGTGTAAGGAGGCAACTGGTAATAAAGTCCTGCATTTCCACTTAGAAACCAGTGATCGGCAAGCTGATAGGAAAGCGATATGCGCGGTGAAAGCTGGTCGGAGAGTGATTTCATCGCCGATGAATAATTGTTGGCATCCGCTCTCAATCCCAGAGAAGCTGTGAAGCGTTCATCCATTGAAGAGTAGCTGATAGTGCCGAAAAGTCCCCAGCGCATCATTCCCAAATAGGTATGGTAATCAAACGTTTGTGCCTGATTGGTATATGCCTTTTGAAAGGTGGTATTGGTATATTGGCTATAATCCAGATTCACTCCGAGGTTGACCTTCCAGTTTCGGAGAGAGGAAGTGTTTTCGAAGCGGAATTTTGTTTCCTGTTCGGTAGAGCGGAGACGGAGCATCAAATTCTCCGGAATGCTTTCATCATTCTGGCGGTATTTGGTGTTGCGATTGTTCAGATAGCTGTGACTGACTACCACCGACTGCACATGTGCGCCTGCATAATGACGATAAACGGCCCCTAATGTAAATGTCTCCTGCTTGATTTTCGGCAGGTAACTAAGGATGTATTCATTGTCTTCGCTATCCGCTTTCGTGTTCAACCGCATATTGTCGATTCCTCCGAGTCCCAACACTGTCAACTCGTTCTGTTCGTTAAACCGGGTTTTCAATTTGAACTGCGCATCAGTGAAAGTCGGCAGGAAAGGGAGGTCGAGCATGTCAAACAGGAACTGCAGATAGGATTGGCGCACGGATACCAGATAAGAGGTCTTTTTCCCGATATGTCCGTTGGAGGCGAGCGAGACTTCGGATGCTCCGAGGGTAGCCTTTATTGAGTTATGCTCCATATCTCCGTCGCGCAACTTGAAATCAAGAACGGAACTAAGTGCATTTCCTCTATCAGTGGGAAAAGCACCGGTGTAGAAATTGACTTCACGTATCAGGTCGGCATTGAGGATTCCTACGGGGCCGCCCGATGCTCCTTGTGTACTGAAATGATTGATATTGGGAATTTCCACTCCGTCCAGATAGAAACGGTTTTCTGAAGGAGAACCACCGCGCACGATCAGGTCGTTGCGGTAACCTATTGGTGAGAAGGCAACTCCCGGATAAGATTGTACGATGCGTGAAATGTCCCGGTTGGCTCCCGGACTCTTTTCTATTTCCTGCAATCCGATAATGCGAAGACTGACGGGACTTTCCAGATCACGCCGGAAAGGAGAAGCGGTGACGGTTACTCCTGCCAGTTCGGTCAGGTTCTCTTCCATCTCTATTGAGATGTTCAGATCTTTGGTCGATAAAATATATTCGGGAGTAGTGACACTCTTGTAGCCGATGGCTGTCGCTTGCAGGCGGTAGATGCCGGGAGGCACTTGTTCGATAGTGAAATGGCCTTCCGCATTGGTGACGCCACCTTTGTTCAGCCCGAGAACCATTACGTTAATGAACTCTAATGGTTGACGGCTGTTTTTTTCAATAACCGTTCCCTTAATTTGGTGTACAGGTTGTGCCTGTAGCAGGGAAAACAGAAGGTTGGAAAATAGTAGCAGTGTCAACAGTTTTTTCATGTGATTGCAAATTATTGCTGCGAAAGTACAAAAAAAGCATTAAAGAATGATACCTTCCGTGAATAAAAATAGAATCACTTCTTATCTGGCTCGTTTTACTTCTTGATAAAGTTAGCCGGATTTTGTTTCACATTTCATTTTTATATCTTATTTTTGTGGGAAATTAAAACAGATTCCTGATGAAGACTGTAAAATTGATAACTTGTAATGATGCGATGAAGGCGCATATCCTTCAAGGGGCATTGGAGAACGAAGGTATTGAGTCTATTCTGCACAATGAGAATTTCTCTACTTTGTATAAAAGCTGTGTGAGCAGCATCGCGGGGGTGGATATATTGGTGGCAGATGAAGACTATGATAGGGCTGTTCAAGTGTTGAGGGATAACGATAGTTGGCCGGAGGAGTTGACGCTTTGCCCGTACTGCGGTTCATCGGATATCCGGTTGGTTTTGAGAAAAGGAAAGCGATGGCGTGCGATGGGGGCTGCCATACTTTCGGCATTGATGGTTATTCCTCCGGGAGACAACCACTGGAATTACACTTGTAAGCAGTGTCATAAAACCTTCGAAATGCCGGTTTCTAAATTTGATCCTTCCGCAGTGACAGAGGAATAACTATATCTAACTATAATAACACATAATGAAAAAGAAAAAACTTCTATTAATTGTTCTTCTTTTAGTTCTGGTGGCTCCCTCTTTTGCTGCCAAAGTAGATACCTTATTAGTTAAAAGTCCTTCTATGAATAAGGAAGTGCAAGTGGTGGTGGTAACGCCGGATGCTGCGCTGGGGAAGAAAGCGGTTGCTTGCCCCGCCATTTATTTGTTGCACGGTTACGGTGGAAACGCTAAAACATGGATGGGTATTAAACCGGATCTTCCTCAAATTGCGGACGAAAAAGGAATCATATTCGTTTGTCCGGACGGAAAGAATAGCTGGTACTGGGATAGTCCGCTTAATCCGTCTTATCGTTATGAAACTTTTATTTCATCGGAATTGGTGAAGTATATCGACGGACATTACAAGACGATTGCCGACAGGAAAGGGCGTGCCATCACCGGATTAAGTATGGGTGGACATGGAGCGATGTGGAATGCGATCCGTCATAAAGATGTATTTGGTGCTGCCGGAACTACCAGTGGCGGGATGGATATTCGCCCGTTTCCGCAGAACTGGGAGATGGCGAAGCAGTTGGGAGAATTTGCCGCTAACAAGAAGGTATGGGATGAATATACGGTCATCAATCAGATTGATAAAATAGAAAACGGGGATTTGGCAATTATCATCGACTGTGGTGAAGCGGACTTCTTCCTGAACGTGAACAAGGATTTGCACAACCGTCTGTTGGCACGAAAGATTAATCACGACTTTGTCACTCGTCCGGGTGGGCATACAGGAAAGTACTGGAATAATTCCATTGATTACCAGATTCTGTTCTTCGATAAGTTTTTCAAGAAATAAATCCGGGAATGCTTGACTTTGGCTTTTCAATGTCGTATCTTTGGATACAGAATCATAAAATAGATTGAGGTTAAACTACGATAGAAGGAGGAGGCGAAAGCTTTCTCCTTTTTTGTTGTATGCTGCGGTGACGGAGAATCTCACCCCGGCTTGTAGCGGTTGTAAGTCGGTGTATGAAGAGGTTTTAGCTGCCGGGGGACAGGAAATCAGCTGTTTTATCAGGGTAAATCATACGTTCTGTTAAGTATAAACCGATGCTTTGTTAGATGTAAACCGATGCTTTATTCAGTAGAATCAGACAGCCTGTTCGGAAAAAGGTGGAATAATGGGACTCTTTTGTTAATGATGCGTAAATCTGCGTTTTGATACACTCTCTTCAGTCTATTTGATTCTTGTTTTGCTTCTATTTAATCTTTAGACCGCCGCCTCCGATAAACCGCCTACTTGCGGGACTAATAACACTTTTCTCTATCTTGAATTGTGCTTTTGTAGTTGTATCTTCTTCTTTTTTCGGGGGATAAGTGCCTTCTATAACTCCGATGGCTACTTTCAGAAGTCTTTCATTGGGATCACCGAATGGCAGGAATTCACTGTAATTGGTAATTCCATCAATGGTTGTCTCACTGATTTTAAGATCTGCGTTAGGTACGAAGGAACCGTTTTCATCATGCTTAGAATTATAAACTGTACAAACCACTGGATTCACCGACCACAGGAATTCCTCGTTGACAAACTGCTCTGTTGCTACATTTTGCCCTTTAGTGGCACTACCTATGCTTACAACGGGATAGCTGTCTTTCAAGAAGAGACTCCCTATTAACATTTCCGGTGCTCCGGCTGTAGTTCCACTGGTGATAACAAACAGACCGGGCAGGTTTAAATTAGTACCGCTTCCTAATATGGTAGGATCAAAGTTGATGGTAGCATCTTTATCCCTGTTCTTGTCGTTGTATTCCAGATAGGCCATTGGCTCGTTTAACCGTGCATTTGATGTTAAGATTGTGCCTAATAACTGCACACAATCTAATGAACCTCCGGCATTGTAGCGCAAGTCAAGTATGACATACTTCACGCCTGCTGTCTTGAATTCTTGCGAGATTTGACGCAGTTCGTCATTGTATTTTTCCGGATCAGCTTTTGTCCCGGCGGTGAAGCTGTTGTACATGAGATAGCCGACCTTGATGTCGCTATTGTTTTCTTTTACCGTAAGTATTTCTGTTTTATGTACCGGATTGTCTTCAACGACTCTTGCAGCAGGTAGTTTTAGTATTTTATCATTCGGAACGACCTTATATACAGTTGTTTCTTCTTCGTCTACTTCCCCTTCTTCAGGCTCAACAGGAACTTCTTTCCATACTCCCATCACTAAATCCCGGGCTTTGGTTCCTTGCAGTAATTGAGTCTCGTATTTTTTGCTGATGTAAGAAGTATCGACTTTCATAATCCAGTCACCGCGCACCAATCCGGCCGCTTCTGCCGGTGAACCGGGAATGACGTAAGTAATTAATGCATTATAAGCTGTATCAATATCCGCACTTCGAACCAGTGAATAATCAAATCCATAGGTAGGCAGGGGAGTTTCCATCACAGAATCCACAAACGAATAACTGTCGCTTTTCGATTTCACTTTAGACAAGAATGAGGCAGGATCCAGAAACAGATTCACATCATTGTAGGAAGGTAGATCTTGATACCACAGATAGTTCTGCTGCATGATGTCGTACATCCATGTATCCAGTGCGGTCTGGTGGGCATACTCCGGCCAGCGGTCGACACCACAGGAGAAAAAGCCACTGATAAATACGATGCTCAGGGCAGGTATGAGGATTATCTTTCTTAATTTCGTCATCATAAAAAGCTTTTTACTGTGCAAATGTAGGAAATACTTTGCTTATCTACCACATTTATGGTATAAAAATGCCTTCAATATGTGATTGGCTGTTAGAGATTCTTGCCTTATCTTTGTAGCATAGAAATTTTTAATAGGTATTAGCTTACATATAGAACGTTATTAATAGACGAATCATTATTCATGGATATAGCTGCATTATTATCAGGAGGTGTCGACAGTTCAGTTGTTGTGCATCTCCTTTGTGAGCAAGGATATAAGCCCACTCTTTTTTATATTAAGATAGGCATGGACGGAGCGGAATATATGGACTGTTCGGCAGAGGAAGATATTGAATTATCTACTGCTACGGCACGTAAGTACGGTTTGTCTTTGGAGGTAGTGGATTTGCATCAGGAGTATTGGGAGAATGTAGCGGCCTATGCCATTGATAAAATCCGGCAGGGACTGACACCGAATCCGGATGTGATGTGTAATAAGCTTATCAAATTCGGCTGCTTTGAACAGCGTGTCGGGAAAGACTTCGACTTTACGGCAACCGGTCATTATGCCACCACCTTGCAACGTAACGGTAAAACTTGGCTGGGCACAGCGAAAGACCCTGTGAAAGACCAGACGGACTTTCTCGCACAGATTGATTACCTGCAAGTTTCCAAACTCATGTTTCCCATTGGAGGGTTGATGAAACAGGAAGTGCGTGAGATTGCCAATAAAGCCGGATTGCCGAGTGCCAGAAGGAAAGATAGTCAGGGCATCTGTTTTCTCGGGAAGATAAACTACAATGATTTTGTCCGTCGGTTTTTAGGAGAAAAGGAAGGGGCGATTATTGAATGGGAAACCGGAAAGAAATTGGGTACACATCGCGGCTATTGGTTTCACACAATCGGCCAGCGCAAAGGGCTTGGATTGAGTGGTGGTCCCTGGTTCGTAGTCAAGAAGGATATGGAAGAAAATACAATCTATGTGTCCCGCGGTTATGGTGTGGAAACACAGTATGGCAATGAATTCCGGATGCATGATTTCCATTTCATTACTGATAATCCCTGGAAAGGACAGGAGAAGGAGATAGACATCACTTTCAAGATTCGTCACACTCCCGACTTTACCAAAGGAAAACTGATACAGGAAGGGGAGACGCAATTCCACATTTTGTCCTCTGAAAAGCTGCAAGGCATTGCTCCGGGACAGTTTGGGGTGATTTATGATGAAGAGGCGAAAGTTTGCGTGGGAAGCGGAGAAATCATCTGTTAAATAGTTTATTTTGAAAGGTGAGGATTCGATAATCAGGATAATTTTCACTACTTTTGTTTCGTAGAATAATAAATAAAGGAGGATTGCTTATGACAACGATGGAATTGAAAAGTCTGAAAATGGACTTGGTGGAGGAACTCCTGAGTTTGAATGACAAAGAGATGCTCAATCGGGTGAAGAACTATTTGAAACGACTTAAGAAAATGGAAGCAGAAAAAGAAATGGAAGAAATCACAAAAGAGGAGATTCTTGCAGGGATTGATGCAGGACTGAAAGAGGTAAAACTTTCTATGGATGGCAAGTTGGAATTAAAGAGTGCAAGGGAGTTTTTGAATGAACTATGAAATAATAGTTAAGCCAACGTTTCAGCGGGAAGCTAAACGATTGGCAAAACATTATTCTTCTTTTAAAGAAGATTTTGCTTCATTGATTGATGAGTTGGAACAGAATCCGCAATTAGGTACCGATTTAGGTCATGGCTTGCGCAAAGTCCGCATGAAAATTACTGCGAAAGGGAAAGGAAAAAGCGGAGGTGCAAGAGTTATCACTTTCACTTTGGTTGTTTCCCAGCAAGATGCAATTTTGAATCTTCTCTATATTTATGATAAAGCAGACAGGGCTTCTATATCAGACAAGGAAATAGAACAACTTTTGAAACAAAATGGCTTGAAGTAAAGCGTATAATCAGATATAGTATTCGGCTAAATCCACAATCCCTGCCCTCATCGCATATTTAGTAGCCTCGTGCACATTATTCACTCCCAATTTACGAAAGATATTCTTACGATGGCTGTTGATCGTATGGAAACTAAGATTTTTCTCTGCAGCAATCTCTTTCGTCGTTTTTCCTAATGCGATTTCTTTTAGGATATTCTTTTCTGTTTGCGTCAGCAGATGGTCGTCCATGTTTGACGCTACCAGCGGGGAAGAAGCTCCCGAAAGCAGCAGATTGCTGACATGATTGCAAATATACCGTTGTTTGCGGGTGGCGCATTGAATGGCGGTCATGATTTCTTCTTTTGAGTTATCTTTCATCACTACCCCGAAAGCCATGCTGCTGAATAATACCTGACGGAGAAAGTTCAGACTCAGTTCATCGGAGAATAGAATCCAGTCGGCTTCCTTGAATCTTTCCTGCAAGACAATCAATTCATCTGCCCCGGCAAAATTGAACAAGGTATAGTCCAGTATAATCACTGCTTGCGGATACAATCGTAGCTGCTGAATCAGTTCAGCCTTGTTGTCAGCTTCTAAAAGGAGGGACACCTCCTTTTGTTTACTTAACAGGAACATCATTCCCGCCTTACTGATATCCTGATTGTCTGCAATGATAAATTCTCTCATAAGCCATGCTGAATAAAAAAACTCCGCTACAAATGTACGCATTTTGCGCGATTTGCAGCGGAGTTATGATAAGATTCTTAAGATCCGGATTACCAGGAACGTCCTTTGAAGATATTTGACTGGTCAAGCGGAACGATATTTCCGTTCAACGTCAGGTTATTGTTGTTGAAGTTCGGGCTGATACTAACCGAAGCAGTATTGTTTCCGCTGCTCATATTAATAAATACTTGAGCGGAGATGCCGATACCCTGAACACTGAATGAGCAGTTCACATTTCCTTTTTTGTCGATATTCATCTTCATATCCGAAGAATTACCATCCACTGTCACACCACCGATTCCGTTAGGACCCGGGTAAGGAGTATTGAAGGCAGTCTGTACGGTAGCTCTGTTGCCGTTCATCAAGACGAAGTTGGTGTTTGAAGTAACGAATGCACTCATACCGTTACGGAAAATAACCTGATTGGCTTCCAGTACAAATTGCTTGTTCTTCAAAGCCTGCACAGCTTGTTGATAGGCTGCCATGTCCTGCACCTCTTCTTCGGCACGGAGTTTTGCTCTCTCTGCATCTCTTTCTGCTTTTCTTTCTGCGCGGCGTGCTGCTGCGTTACTTTCTTGTGCATACATCATTGTGCTTGCACTCACTAATACTAATGCTAATAATGCAATAAACTTTTTCATAACTTTTTTTTGTTTAGGTTTAATACGTTGTTCGTTTATTGCAAAAACAATGTGTATGCCAGATTGTTCACGAGCGTCGTGCAATTTTATATCCGATGGCTGCCACAGTGATACTCATTAAGGGGCTGATAATGTTGAAAAAACAATAAGGGAGATACACAAGTGTGGGTACACTCAAGATAGTGGCTTGGGTCATTCCACAGCTGTTCCACGGGATCAATACGGATGTAACGGTTACTGCATCTTCCGTCGTGCGGCTTAGTAAGCAACTTTCATATCCTTTCTTGGCATAAATATCGCGAAACATATTTCCCGTCAGAATAATACTGATATATTGATCGGCAGTGGTCAGATTAAGAAACAGCCCGGAACAGACCGTCGCACTGACCACGCTGACTGTTTTCTTCATAAAGCGCACAAAGATAGAAGTGATACTTCCCACCATGCCGCTTGCTGTCATTGCTCCGCCGAAACACATGGCACATAGTATCAGCCAAATCGTATTCAGCATTCCTGACATGCCACGTGTGGCAATTAAATCTGTCAGAACGGCATTATCCGTGTGCAAATTTGTCTCTCCGTAGATAGTCATCATTAGTCCTTTGAACAATGAATTGAATCCGGAAGCGGCGACTCCTGAAATTTCCTCCACTAAATCAGGCTGAAAGATCAAAGCAAAAACAGCTGCCAACAGGGTGGACAGGAACAGCGTAACGATAGACGGCACTTTCCGCGCTATCAATATGCCGGTTACTACGGGAACTATCAACAGCCACGGAGTGATATGAAACTTTTCATTCAGAGCTGCTGCCACTTCTGCGATGTGCTGTGTATTGTTGGCATCATGAGAGAATCCCGCTACGGTGAAAATAATCAGTGTAATGACAAGAGATGGAACCGTAGTAATCATCATGTAACGGATGTGACGGAACAGGGGAGTGTCTGTGATGGAAGAAGCCAGAATAGTGGTTTCGGATAAAGGAGATATTTTATCTCCGAAGTATGCCCCCGAAATAATGGCTCCGGCAATCCAGCCGTCTTCAAAACCTTGCGCCTTTCCGATACCCATCAGAGCGATACCGATGGTAGCAATGGTAGTCCATGAGCTCCCGGTCATAACGGAAATCAATGCGCAGATGATGCAGGTAGATGCCAGGAAGAAACTGGGATGGATAATTTGCATCCCGTAGTAGATTAGCGTCGGCACTACTCCACTAATCATCCAGATCCCACTCAACGCACCGATGATTAATAGAATAATAATAGCTGTCGCCACTCCGGCAATATTGTTGGTTATGGCAAGCTCGTAATCTTTCCAGGGAATTTTATAAAACACCATGCCGATAAGGATACAAATAGCTGTAGTGGTGAGCAGTGACACTTGGCTTCCGCCGCTTAGGGCATCGCTGCCAAATGTGCGGATAGTGGCAAACAATAATAACACCAGTACAATGATCGGTATCAATGATACGAGGGGCGAGGGAGCTTTCTTCATGTTGATTCTTATAACCTTTTATTTATTTTCCGGCTACTGTTTTGTTTATAGCCGCGCAAAGATACAACAAAAAAGGATGAAATCTTTTGCTTCAAAACGTCAGGCAATAAAAATTATTATAAGTTTGTATTTGATCGGAATATGTATAAGCCCGGCTCAATTGGCGAAAGTCTTACGTCTTATCCACCAGTAGCGGATGAAAAGCCCTCCCGTCAGGATGAGGGCAATGGATAATCCGGTATAGAAAACGGAAATGAACGTTTCGGGCAGAAGGTGGAAGCTACGTATGGTAATTCCCAGAGAAATCATGAAGATCATTGTAATCCAGCTTTTTACATCGAAAAATGAAAACGGGCAATTTCTGTGTTCTTTCTTTTGTTCGATTCGCTGGGTATGTTTATAATAAAGTCTTCTGAACACCAGAACGAAGAATAACAAGAAAACGACGGTAGCTTCTCCTATTTTGAACATCCAATCTTGGGAGGTGTTTAACCATGTTACAATTCCTATTCGCAGAATATTGGCACCGGCTATAATCCAGACGACACCGGCTGTGATAAGTAAGATTTGTCTGTTAACTCCGTATTTCATTGGCTTATTTTATTGTAATAAACGGTTTGACCGTCTGTTTTGTTGATTTACTTCTTGTAGAAAGTCGTAATTAATAAAGAAATCCCTGTTAAAACGACTCCGGTACCGATCACTCCGTGCCAACCATACAGTTGCCAGAAGCTGCCCGCCAGAAATGTTCCCATCGAACCGCCAATAAAGTAAGTAGTCATGAAAACTGTATTGATGCGGTTCGAAGCGCGCGGGTCCAGTTCGAAGATACTTGTCTGGTTGCTAAGTTGGATACATTGCATCCCTATGTCAATGATGATGATTCCGGCAATGATACCAATAAAGGTGTTTTCACCGATGAAGAACAGTAACCAGGCAAAGAGAATCAATCCGCAGCCGATAAAGTTGAAGCGGCGTACACCGACTTGTTTTACATATTTTCCAACAAAAGAGGCAGTCAATGCCCCCGCCACTCCGCAAAGTCCCAGCATACCAATGACGTCGCTGTTGGCAAAGAACGGAGCTTGTCCCATTTTAAAAGCCAGACAAGACCACATGGCGAGGAGGGAGCCGAAGTTCAATGCCGCCCGGATGGAATAAATCCGTAGTTGCGGATATTCTTTCACTAAGGCTAACAGGGATTTCATCAGGCCGCTATATTTCCCCTGAAAGTTGGTCTGAATGTCGGGAAGGACTTTTAGTACAACAATGGCACAGATAAGCATCATGCCTGCAGCGATGTGATACATTTCCCGCCAGCCAATCAGTTCACCGATAAATCCGCTGACAACCCGTGAAGCCAGAATACCGGTCAGTAATCCAGATAAGACAATTCCTACATTCCTGCCTTTATTTTCCGGACGGGAGAACTGGGCGGCTATCGGAATGAATATTTGTGGAATCATTGAACAAACTCCCGTGAGGAATGAAGCGATAAGTATCAAATGAAAATTGTGCGTCAGGGCGATGGTCAATAGGGAGAATATCAGAACGGTGAAGTTGACCAGGATGATTTTCTTACGTTGATATAAATCTCCCAGAGGGGTGATAAACAATAATCCTGCCGCATAGCCTATTTGCGTGACCATGGCAATCAGGTTAGTTCTGAACTCTGATATGCCAAGTTCATGGCGTATCATATTTAATAGGGGTTGGATATAATAGATGTTGGCTACCGAGACACCGGCCACAATAGCAAGTGTCCAGAGGATAGATGCCGGTAGTCCACCGTTTTCTTTTAATGGCTGTTTCATGCGGCAAAGATAATAAAATAAGATGTTTATTCGATGAAGAAAGTGGTGGAAACTGTGTTACCTTCTCCGTCTACTGCCGTCAGGGAATGTTTGCCGGGAGCAGGTCGCAGTGAAATTTTGTGGAAATCCTGTGTCTGTGTCTGATAGGTGTCGTCGAGATGCCAGAAGATAGTGGCATTGGGATTGCTGTGTGCCAGTTCCACCGTGATAAAGCCTTTGCTGCCGTCCAGTTGCTTGGGCAGCTTGATGTGGGCGTTCATCGGAGGGTAGATGAACTGCATGGGTTGGAAAGAATCTTCTCCACAGCCGGCTTTGAAAGGTGGCAGCGGTTTATATTCCGGATGATGCTGTTTATAGTACCATTCCCATACGGGTGGCAGGGCAAACCATGATTGCTGAATGGTAGGTTCCGTATTTGCACAGTTTTCATAGATGCGGTGGCTTTCGTCGGCGGATAGTGTGACGAGATGATGGTAAGGACAAGCCTCTGTCCGTAATCCGACAGGAAGGATCAGTACGGTGTCGGTTTCTTCACAGAAACGTCCTTTCAGATGACCGGATTGACGGCATATTTCTGCATCAACGAAAACTCCTGTGGGACGTTCGAACCAGGGTGAAGATGGGAGATAATTGAATATATCGAATAATACGGGACCGGCCGTTTGTGCACCGACCAATCCGGGTTTTCCTTCTCCGGTTGCATTTCCTACCCATACGCCTACTGCATAGCGGGGAGTCACGCCAACGGCCCAGGCGTCACGGAATCCGTAACTGGTTCCGGTCTTCCATGCGATAGTCTGCATGGAAGGAATTGATTTCCAGTCAATCTCTTCAGGCCGGTTGACTTCTGTTAAGGCGGAAAGGGTGAGCCAGGCTGCTCCTGCCGAAATAACTTCTTCTGAAATAACTCCTTCTGGAATAACCTCTTCAGAAATAGCTCCTTCTGCTATTATTCTTTCTGATATAGCCTTTTCCGAAGTTGTCTTTCTTGAAATTGTCTTTCCTGAAGTAACTTTTCTTGAATCATCTCTTCCCGAAACAGTCTTTTCTTCTGTTCCCAGTAGTATCTGTACTTCCTTTTCTTGGGGAAGATTGTTGGAATGATTGTTGGAGAGGCTTCGTCCCATTTGTGCATAGGCATTCGTTACATCCCATAAAGTAGCTTCAGCGCCTCCTAAAATGAGTGATAATCCGTAATGGGAAGCTGATCGGTTGATAGTCTTGAATCCCATTTGTTGCAGCATGTGATGAAATTTGGGTACTCCATACCTTTGTAACATGGTGACAGCCGGGATATTCAATGAGCGGGCAAGAGCTTCGGAAGCGGGGACGGCTCCTTCAAACTGCATGCTGAAGTTTTGTGGAGTAAAGCCGTTGATGTTGACGGGTACGTCCGGTAACAGCATTTGCGGTAATAGACTTCCTTCCTGTAGCATGGCACTATAGAGAAAGGGTTTTAAAATACTACCTGTACTTCTGGGAGCTTGAATCACGTCTACTTGATTCCCCCCTTGTTTGCGGTCGAAATGTACATTTCCGCAGTATGCTACCACTTGATTGGCGGGAATGTCTATAATTAGGATAGCTAGGTTGCGGATATCACTTCGATTAAATTCATTGCTCCACCGTTCCGCCAAACTCTCTATATGGGTTTGTATTCCTTTATCAATGGTTGAGCGGGTATATAATCCGTTTCTTTCCTGATAGAAGCGGGTAACCAGATGTGGGGCTGTTTGAGGAAGAGGATGTGGTTCGTCGGGTAACGGTTCGCTAATAGCCAGTTCATAGGTGGACGCATCAATAATCTCTTCTTCAAAAAGTTGTTTCAATAGACGGTTGCGTTTGGAAAGAAGTGTTTTTCGTCCTTTGGATAGATGAATCATGGCGGGGGCATTGGGCAGGACAGCCAGCATGGCTGATTCCGCCCATGATAAGTCTTCGGCAGAATGACCGAAGTAACGCCAGGCAGCAGCATCCAGTCCTACCACATTTCCTCCGAATGGTGCATGAGAGACATACATGGATAAGATTTCCTCTTTGGAAGTCCGGAACTCCAAACGGGTAGCCCAGATCATTTCAATGACTTTCTCTCCGATAGTTCTGGGTTTGTTCCGGGCGAGACGGATGGTCTGCATGGTAAGGGTACTACCTCCGCTTACAACACGTTTATTCTTTAAATTCTGATAGAGTGCCCTTCCGGTAGATAACGGATTAACTCCCCAATGGTGGTAAAAGTGTTTATCTTCAAAGGTAATAAGGCATTGCTTGATTTTATCAGGTGTTGTCTTTCGGGGAGGAAACCGCCATTGACCATCCGAAGCGATACGTGCTCCCAGTAATTCTTCGTTTCGATCAGTCACAACGGTGGAGTAGGGTACATGAAATAGTTGCCGGGGAAGGCAAAAGATGTATCCTATCGTCAAAAGGGTAATGCTTATTGTCATTACTTTCTTAGTGACAGATAATCGTTTGAAGAATTTATATATCGGGTTCATTTAAATGTTAAAAGCTAAGAGACATATCTTTTTGAAACATGATTAGGGAAGAAATAATTAGGCACGGATTACACGGATTACACGGATTTCACGGTTCTACTCGTTAACCAAAACCGCGTAATCCGTGTAATCCGTGCCTAAAATTTATCGACTGACAGTTGTTCTTCCCGCTTTGCTGCGTGCCTGTACGTTTACATCATACATTGCTTCACATTGAACGGCAGGAAGAATAAAGTTACCTGCATAAGTCGCTTGCAGTCTGACAGTGAATACTTTCGTTTCACCACGACGCAAATTGAAATAAGTCAATACCCTGTCATCGCGTATATCCAGATAATTATATTTGCTGACGGACTTACCGGAACCGTCGGTTGCTACGCTTTCCGTTTCGGGGGGCAACCATTCTTTCGTTGTATATTTCCCAACCGGACGGTATGATATGCGTCAGTGCCAGATTGGTGTAGTCGGAAGTTCCGCTAATATTGGATATGGAGGTGATAGCCATAAAGTCAGTTCCCTGTATAATATCATTGACAGAGATCGGTGTACCGTTCAGGTTGGCATATCTTATATCCATGCGAAGATTGTCGCTGATGGCCGGTAATGTATCGTTCAACAACTGTGTGCGTGTGATAAGGTCTACGCTAAGCGCTCCTTTTCCTTGATTTTTCACAGCAATCATACCGGATTTGGGAGTGGTGGCTATTTCCTTCTCAAACACAGCCTTAGCTGATTTCACGGCAGGTTGTTGTTTGTCGTTCCATGTCCATACGAAATCCAGTGTGCCTGACAGCTTTTCGGCCAGACGTCCCATTGCCATAAGAGCAAAAGCGGTGGATTGGGTACTGAACCACTCCTCTTGTGACAGATTCTTTGAAACGACTTTTGCCTGCTGCAAAGCATCCCGTTCCCGGTTCATCAGGATCAGTGTTTCCAGAATCATAGCTTCATCACGGTCGGAGGAACCGTAAATCTGATTCATGGAAGAGTAGGGGCTTACTGTTGTTTCCGCATTATACACCAGTTCTTCAGCCGGTTTCATCTTTCCGGTCAGTGCATAGGTTGCTGCCAGTCTCCATTTAGCTTGAATGGATAATCCTGTCTGTTCTTTCATCCGGTTCATGGCACCATATTCCGGTGCTCCTGCCAATGCAAGCGTATATAAACGGAAAGCCTGTTGCAATTCCGACTGCCATTGTTGCCAGCCGCTTGCATCCTGCGGCATCCGCCAGTTTTGTGCGGCAGCACGTTGGAAACGCTTCCACTTATTCAGTACGTTCGAATGAACGGCGTATCCTTTTTCTTGTGCCAGTGTCAGGAACATTCCTGCATAAGAACTGATCCATTCGTCGGCAACAGCATTTCCCGGCCAATATACAAATCCGCCATTGGGAAGTTGACGACCATAAATCTGCCGGATAGCTTCCTGTACATTTGTCTTTATCTTTTCGGCTTCTATCTTATCTATTGTTTTGAATTGACCGATAAACAGAAGAGGCAAAGCCTTGGAAGTCAACTGTTCCGTACAATGGTGCTGATAGTTGTATAAGAAGTCGAAACGGCGGCTGATGTCAACCGAAGGTATGCGTGATACTTCCAGCTTTATCTGATTATTTGCAGAAGAACTGCTTAGATTGTATGAAAGTTCTTTGCTTTGTCCGGCTTCTACCCATTGACTGTTGCGCAGGGTTACTACCGGATTCGGGTTGCGTACTTCTATTTCAATGGTTTCTTTCGTTTGTTGTCCGCCACCATTGGCTGTCAGATGGATGGTAGCCTTTCCTGTTTTGCTACCTGTTTTTAAGGTAAAGAACACGAGCTGGTCACCCGGTTGGCTAAATTTGAGCGACTGTTGGTTGGCCCCTACAATCTGTACTCCTCCACCGGATGCCTGAAGTGATACGGTTACATTCTTCACTTGATTTTCCATCGCAAAGATATTGACCGGAACGGTGATTTCTTCCTGAATGCTAAGCACACGGGGCAAGGTGGACAACATCATTAACGGAGTCCGTACAAAAGCCGTTTTTTCCGCATTGCCGTACGCGCCCTCTTGTCCGGCAACCACCATGGCACGTACCGAACCCACATACATCGGAAGTTTCAGTGTATGCGTCTGGCTTTTACCTTTTCCCAGATAGAAAGGACCTACAAACTTGACTACCGGTTTGAAGCGGTTTGCTTTTGCATCGGCAGGCTTCAATGTCGCGTCGCCACCCGTACTGAAAAGTGAACTGTAACTTCCGGCGGAAGCTCCCAATACATTATCATACATATCCCATGTCCGGATGCCGAGTGCTTCGCGTGAATAGAAATCATTCCATGGGTCCGGGGTCTTGAAATTGGTAAGATCCAGCAAACCGTCGTCTACAATAGCTAATGTATAAGTCATCGGTTTTCCGGTCTTTTCGCTGACGGTCACATTGAAGTTGGTTTCCGGGCGTAACACTTCCGGCATCTGTATCTGCGGTTGTAACACCGTCTGACTGTTAGTCACGAATACCGGAACGACGCCATACATACGGATGGGCAGGTCATTGACTGTTTGCGCATGAGGCTGTAACAAACTGATATGCAGATATACATTCGGAGTCATCTCCGGTGTAATCTTGAATGTATATTTCGTATCTCCTCCGTTGGAAACCTCTATCCATTCTTGCCGTAATACGGTAGAACCGTTTTCTATGGATACCAGTGCACGTCCTCCCGCTGCTGCAGGAATGATTGCTGTGGCTGTTTCTCCTATTTCATAAGAGTCTTTGTTCAGTGAGAAAGCAAGCATCTTGATACCGCTGGGATCAGTCTTGCTCGAACGTCCCCGCCATTCCGGCCAGTCAACATAAACTGTACCTCCGGTGGCATGTCCACTCTCTTTATCTTTCACGTAAACCAGATAGCGTCCCCATGACGGATAATCGATACGGAATTTGAAAGATGCTTTTCCGCCTTTTGTCTGTAAATTGCCGCTGGCAACAGGAGTGATGGAACTATTGTTGATATACGTTCCGAAAGATTCACCACTGTTTTCCCACCACCAACTCCAGCCGATGCGGTATATTTTGTATTCCAGATTAGAACTGTTCACTAGCTGTCCCTGCGTGTTTACAGTTACAATATCGAATACATGATCTTTGTCAGTTTCAATATATTTGCCTTTCGGCTGGTTCAGATTGATACCGACATAAGAGGTGAATGGTGAGAATGGAATCGTTTGAGTGTAGATGCTGGCATCTCCTCCCGGTTCGAACACGCGGGTGGTGAAAGTAGCGTTCAGCATACCCGGCGCTTCCGTTGCGGTCGGAACTTTCAGCATGACGTTTGCTTTTCCTTCTGCATCCAGTGTGCCGTCAAATATATCTGTTTTGATAGTCGTGAAATCCGTAGCCGGATTGTTAAAGATATATTGTCCGTAATTCTTGAACTGTGTATTCACTTTCGATAAAGACATTTCTACTTTGGCTTTCAGTTTGGAGGCAGTTGCTCCTGTCAGCCAAGTTGAAGTGAGTGGGGCATAGAAATCCTTGTCCGTGGCTTGAAGAACCTTCGGCAATGCCAGATTTATTTTCAGGCGGTTGGGCTTTATGGTTTCGATACGCAGACCTTTGTGGAAGGTGGTTCCTCCCACCTTAATATATGCATTCCAAAGCCCGGTCGGGTCTGTTGCCTGTGTCGGAACGTCGAATGTATAGAATCCGTTCATTCCTTGTGTTGAAATCATTTTCGTGTAGAACTGTCCTCTCGGATTGTAAATCTCTAGTGCTACGGGATGCTTGTCGGGGATTCTCTTTTCGCGGTCTTCCAATATAAAAGAAATGTGCAACGTGTCTCCCGGGCGCCATACCCCTCTTTCGCCATATATAAATCCTTTCAGTCCCTTTTGAATATCTTTACCTCCCACGTCGAATCTGCTGACGGACTGTTCTTCACCGTCTACAACGCGCACGTATGCCTTTTGCTTTTCCGATTCTGCCACGATAATGAAAGGCACACCGTTCGGAGTGATTTCAACGAATCCTTCCCCATTGGTTTCTCCTTTCCCTATGGGTTGTAACTGGAAGTTATACGCTGTTACCTGTGCTTTCCCTATCGGTTTTGTATCCAAAATATTACTGACAGCAATCCACAGTTTATTCAGTGAGTTCCGTTTTACAATCATTCCCAGGTTGGAAGCAAAAACGTTGCAGGCAGCTATCCGGTCTGAATTCATGTAATAAGACGGATGACAGGGATTGTCGCGTTCCGTCCATCGGTACACACTCCAGTCCATTGTTCCGCCATTGTAATAATAGTAGGCTTCGGGGGTATTCCAGATTGCTTCATCTTCTTCGGACAAGACACTTCCACTTACTTTAGTCAGTCCGTCGGAGGTGCTGCTGTCGGCGAATTTCATATCCTGATTCTCGACTCCTCCACAAGGATAAGCGGAGTATTCCTGACGGAATGAAAGTATTACACGATAGATGGCACCCGGTTCCTGATGGATTAATCCGGCAAGGTCTATCGAGTAATCTCCCCAATGATGAATGTCTTTGGAAGCATCTTTGGCAAGCCATAACGTTTTCTTGTAAACCAGTCTGCCCGAACGGCGCAGCTCATTGGCCGAGGCCAGTGAATTGGTTTGCATAAACATCAATACATTGTTCTCAAAAATGCGGATCACGCTCAAATCCACAGCATACAGGTTGACAGCCCTGAAAGGAATAATCAGACTTTTCGAATCGGGCAGGATAGCGGCGGTAGTAGACATTTCCACTTGTGGTTTCAGGCTCACTTCACTGAATGAGATCGTATGGGAAGTTCCCAACGCTTTACCTTGACTGTCTTTGACTCCTTCATGGATATTCAACGTCAGTTTATTTTGTGTGTTTGCTTCGAAATAGATAAAAACTCTGTTCTCGCTGATTTGGAAGATCGATGAGGAGATTTCCGGGATCTCAATCAGTCCTTTTAAATCTTGAGTAGTGGATAGGGGAGCGGAGAAAACAATCTCGATTCCGTTTTCCGGTTGGTCGATGCGTTCGGCAGACATAAAACGAAAACAATCTTTCGCCGGTATCAGTACTTCTTCGCTTTGTTTACGGTCGATGCCGGCCGGGGTGCCGTTGGCTGTGATAGTCAAGGGGTAATCATCAGCTTCTCTGGGGATTTGTCTGATACTAAACAAATACCGGGTATGATTGTCGGTTGCGGTGACTTCCACCGGATAACTCTTTTTCCCGTCACTGGCAGTCAGCATCTTTTCTACCTCTTCCTTTTTCACTACATCGCTGAAACGTATCTCTCCTTTCATATTTATCTCATTCGGTTGGGTAGCTGTAATCGGTAATGATTCCAGTTGCAGGGTGAAGTTACGTTCTTGTACGCGGAATGAGAAGTTGAACTCTTTCAGCTTTTTCTCTACTTCGATAAAGTCTCCGAGCCGGAAAGTTCCTTCGTAAAGTGTTCCCGGTTTCAGCGCTCCTTCTTCAGGCACAAATTCAATGGTATTGTTGCTTACCCAATATGCTTTTCCCTTTAATGAAGGTGAGAAACTGAATGGGTTGCTTTTTAACTCATTGTTCAGATCCACCATGGGTTGGTCGTGGGTCAGTTCTATACGTATGGTCGAATTTTGCGAGATGACTCCTCCCGTATACGCGTTTACATACGGTGCATAATCGGCAGAAGGAATGATGTCTTTTTGAGTGCGTGTGCATGAATATAGGCCCACAGTTATCATGATGAGCAAAAATAGTCCGGTAGCACTGATGCTACGTGTAGTCTTTGTTTGTCCCATAGCGAGGAGTCTTTTTATAGTTCAACGAACAAATATACAGTTTTTATGCTAAATCCTTTGTTATTCTGATTATTTTTGCAAGTTCTTAATCAATTTATTTATGGGGAAAAAGAAAGAATACAAAGAGGCCAATCGGCGATTTCTGAAAAAGCTGTCTTTTCAGGAGGGTGTTTTCGCATTGCCGGGTGGAATCTATTACAAAGTTTTGGAAACTGGCGAAAGTACGATTTCTCCGGGTGCACGGAGTATTGTTACCGTGCATTACAAAGGAAGTCTGATTGATGGCCGGGTGTTTGATAATTCTTATGAGCGTACTTGTCCCGATGCCCTACGTCTTAGTGATGTAATAGAAGGATGGCAGGTGGCACTTCAGAAAATGCATGTTGGCGATAAATGGATTATTTATATTCCTTATGCAATGGGATACGGTATCAAATCTTTTGATTCTATTCCTGCCTACTCGACATTGATCTTCGAAGTGGAACTGCTGGGTGTTGCATAGAGCATAAAGATGAGCTATAGGGAATCAGATACATGGATATTTTTCTTTTAGCTTCTTCATGAAAGACTTGCTTACTTGTAAAAGTTCCATTTCATTAAATGGAGGAAGCAATATGCAATTGTTGTCTTCAATCGAAACCAGATAGCTTATATTGATAATGTGTGACTGGCTAATCTGGATAAGATAGGGATGCAGACTCAATATCTTTTGTGAGTTTGTATTTCTTCTGAGTGCCAGGATATGATTGTTATTTAATACAGCTTCCCATAGTTTACTCTTGGAGTTATACCGGAAATAGCCAATCTGTTCTAAATGGATTAGTTGCAAGTTTCCAGTTATAGTAGTATATAAAAAGATCTTTTCTTCTTGATTTTTCTCTGTGTTGGTGTGATTGCAATTATCAGTATTCATATTCATTCTATTTATCTTGGTATCTGATTAATCTGTTGATGATGTGAACGTCGTAGTTTTATTTTGCATCAAAAGTAATGGATTGCTTTTAGCTACAAAAATAAAAAGTGTCTCATTCCTGAAATGAGACACTTTTACTAGTAAGAATTATGCTTTTAAAAAAAAGGAATTTATTGCTTTACTCTTTGACTATCAATGAATTTGCTGGGTGATACACCATACTTTTCTGAAAAGTTACGATAGAAAGTTGCCCGGGAGGTGAAACCGCATGCAAACATCAGTTCTTTTACATTACTCTTTGGATTTTCGGCGGCTAGCTGTCTGAAATATTCCAGTCGAAGATAATTAATGTATTCCCGGAAACCTGTAAAACCCCGACTTTTGATTGCTGCTGAAATATCGTGTTCTTGTTTATTCAGAGCTTTGGCTAAAAGTTCTATATTATACCGTTGATCGGTATAGGGATGCTGTTCCTGAAGATAGGTTTCAATCGTTAAGAAGAGCGGGAGAGGAGGAGATGATTTTCCGGCTTGTGGCATTATGGGGCTTTCCGTATTCTTTGCGTTATGAATCATGTTTATATGGTTCGAAAACGGGTTCTCGTAACGTAAATATTGTATGGAGAATAAGACCGTAAAAACGATTGCCATAATGCCGAACAGGTTGAAAACAAATTCATTGATATTTAGAGTGAACAAGATGTATATCCCTAAAAATACGAATAGAAAACCGATGAATAGATACATGTTATTATTTATCCTGCGGTAGGTCTTGTTATTCATCATAGGATAAATAAGAAGAACGAGCGGGGTAAAAACGGATAACAGGAATATGCAAACCCTAAGCTTGACATCTATTAGATGGATATTCGGAATAATTTCATCCATGGAGTGGATGGGAGTGATATTCCCATTGAAGCTTAAATAGCTGATTCCTACGGTTATCGTAATAATGGGTAATAATAGAAAAGTAAATATTCTGAAATGGTTCAGATAGCCCGGCGATAAAGAAGCGATAGGGAACAGGGCTACAATATTTGCTAAAGCATACCATTTGAGCATTTTCTCAATGTTGAGCAATTCTGTGAAGTTGTATTCCGGAGTGTCTGTGACAATTGTCAGCCATCCGATATTTTCCCATGAAAACATAATACCGATGCCGGTAGCTATAATTCCCCAATATAATTTCGGATAATTATCTTTGGCGCGTATGATAAGGATGATTCCTATAATTAACGCAATCAGATCAAGTGTAAGCTCAATAGATAGATGTGTAATTCCCATTTTTTTTGACGTGTTTCTATTCCTTGCCAGTCAGTGTGTAAATGTTTCCCGTACAAAGGTAGGTAAAATAGAAATATCAGGCAATAAAAAAGGACGTGGCTTTGAAGAAACTTAGTTGTGCGGTAATATGCTATATTTCTTTCGCTGAATCATTTTCGGCCAATTCTTTGATCTCTTTATTCAAAAATACAGAAAGCACAGTTCTCACTATGACTACTCCACCTAGGATTGCCAATTCGTCCAACGTCGGATCAACCACTGTTTTTAGTATGTCGGAAGCAATTAGAAACTCCAATCCAAGCAAAAGGTAAGTACCAAAATCCGCCCTCAACTGTCGTATATTGTTAACCGTATATGTTCCGTTGAATCGTTTTATCTCATTGCGTAAAAAGGCAATGAAGCAGACTAATACTCCGTAAGTGACAATTAGCAGACTAATAACACTGATAATAGTGGCAAGTGTATTTAAGAATGTGAGTAGCATTGTTGTATAATGTTTTAGTATCTGTTATGTAAACAGGCGAAGTCGTACAAAAGTTCTCGAATTAGCTACATTATTTGCTCTTGCAGGTTTATATTAAGTTATATCTGTTGATGAATGGAGATGTATACCTATTCAAAAGGGAATGTGGTTGTAAATAACGGAAAGGCTACCTTTGATCTTAATTCTTATAATGGGTATAGTGCTGATTTCTTAAATGTTCTTAATCTTATTTGCGTATCAATGAAATATAAGTCACCATCAATACCATATAATACATTGTTAGGGACAGCGTCAAAGATTTTGTATTGTTCATTATGGAATTCATCTATATAGTCCATTTCAAAACCAAGTGCTTCCATATATTCAGCTATTTCATCTTCTGTAGCCTTAAATAATGTCTGGAATGAAGTGTTTGTAACTGCCATCTATTACAAGTTACTACAAAAAAACTCCTGCAATCGCAAGGACTACAGGAGTTTATCTATATAAAGTAATCTGAATTACTTGCTTAAAGCCTGAGCTACATCAACCGCACAAGCTACTGTACAACCTACCATCGGGTTGTTACCAATTCCCAGGAATCCCATCATTTCTACGTGAGCAGGAACTGATGAAGAACCGGCGAATTGAGCGTCACTGTGCATACGACCCATCGTGTCAGTCATACCATAAGAAGCAGGACCGGCAGCCATGTTATCCGGGTGAAGAGTACGACCTGTACCACCACCAGAAGCAACTGAGAAATAAGGTTTGCCAGCAAGAACACGTTCTTTCTTGTAAGTTCCTGCAACTGGGTGTTGGAAACGGGTCGGGTTAGTAGAGTTACCTGTGATAGATACGTCTACACCTTCTTTCCACATGATAGCTACACCTTCACGAACGTCGTCAGCACCATAACATTTTACTTTTGCACGAGGACCGTCAGAATAAGCGATTTCGCGAACAACTTTCAGTTCACCTGTGAAGTAATCGAATTGAGTCTGAACATAAGTAAAGCCGTTGATACGAGAGATGATCTGAGCAGCGTCTTTTCCAAGACCGTTCAGGATGCAACGCAACGGCTCTTTACGTACTTTGTCTGCTTTTGCAGCGATTTTGATAGCACCTTCAGCAGCAGCGAAAGATTCGTGACCTGCCAGGAAAGCGAAACATTTAGTTTCTTCGCGCAGCAACATAGCAGCCAGGTTACCATGACCGATACCAACCTTACGGTCGTCAGCTACAGAACCCGGGATACAGAATGCTTGCAAACCGATACCGATAGCTTCAGCAGCTTCAGCAGCGTTTGTGCAGTTCTTCTTAAGAGCGATAGCAGTACCTACTACATAAGCCCATTTTGCATTTTCAAAGCAGATAGGCTGAGTTTCTTCACACGTTTTATAAGGATCAAGTCCGGCAGCTTCGCAGATAGCGTTAGCTTCTTCGATGTCTTTGATGCCGTTAGCGTTCAAGGCTTCAATGATACCTTTGATACGACGGTCTTGGCTTTCGAATTTTACTTCTCTAATCATAGTTTCTTTCCTCCTTATATTATTCGTGACGTGGATCAATAGATTTAACTGCTCCCTGTTCTGCTGTTACGCGTCCATAAGTACCTGTAACTTTCTTCAAAGCTTCGTTAGCATCAGTACCTTTCTTGATTTCGTCCATGAACTTACCCATGTGTACGAATTCGTATCCGCAGATTTCGTCGTTCTTGTCCAAGAAGATTTGTTTGATATAACCTTCTGCCATTTCAAGGTAACGAGGACCTTTAGCCAAAGTACCATAAAGAGTACCTACCTGGCTACGCAGACCTTTACCCAAGTCTTCCAAACCTGCACCGATAATCAAACCACCTTCAGAGAAAGCTGATTGAGTACGTCCGTATACGATTTGCAAGAAAAGTTCGCGCATTGCAGTATTGATAGCGTCGCAAACAAGGTCAGTGTTTAATGCTTCAAGAACTGTTTTACCCGGAAGGATTTCAGAAGCCATAGCAGCTGAGTGAGTCATACCAGAGCAACCGATTGTCTCGATCAAGGCTTCCTGGATGATACCTTCTTTAACGTTCAGTGTCAGTTTACAAGCACCTTGTTGAGGAGCGCACCAACCGATACCGTGTGTCAAACCAGAAATATCAACGATTTCTTTAGATTTTACCCATTTGCCTTCTTCGGGTATGGGAGCCGGTCCATGGTTAGGACCCTTCTTTACAACACACATGTGTTCCACTTCGTGTGAATAAGTCATAATTAGCTCTTTTTTTAAGTGATATAATTAAAAATACGTAGTCACGATTCTCTAAATCGCCCACAAAGGTAGTCGATTTATTTGTTTCTGCAAATCGCCTTTTATTACTTTTTTGTGAAAAGAGACAAATCTGTTTCCGTTTTTTCTTCGTTTGTAAAGTCGGGATTGCATTTGTGAAAGATTGAAGCTGGGAGAACTATCTATTCTTTGCTTTGTTGTTATTAGAAAACGAAAATTTATGGAACTGAATCAAGTAGATATACATTATTTAATAGGGGCAATTTGCGTTATTTCATCTGCGCTTATTTTTTATACGATAGGTGTTTGGGGCGAACGTATTCAAAAGAAATTGAAGTTTTGGCATATCATTTTCTTCCTTCTCGGTTTGCTTGCCGATACGGTTGGCACAAGCCTGATGGAGCACATCGCCGAACTGACTCATCTACATGACGAAATTCATACGGTGACGGGAACTATTGCTATTCTTCTAATGTTTGTGCATGCTTCGTGGGCAATATGGACTTATGTAAAGGGATCACCTAAAGCTAAAAAGCATTTTAATCGTTTCAGTATTGTGGTTTGGTGCATTTGGCTCATACCTTATTTAATAGGTGTGTATCTGGGGATGCATTTACATGCATGATAAGCTGCCTGAATAGGGGCATATATTCATAAATAAACTAGCAATATCCCTGTCGGCCGTCTATTGTTGGCTAGCTGGACAACTCCTGTTGTCTGATCGGATGACTGGAATTGACTATATGGTCGACTATAGTCGGCCGATGTTATATAGCCATTTTCGCTATATAATGAGACTGTGAAATGCATATATTGTGAAGGTGTGAATGGTGTGAATACCGTATTTTATTTGATTAGTTCACCGGAAGCACCTGTAAATGAGTTGATATGCGTCTTGTGAAAGACGTGAAGAGTGGATAATGAAGTTAAGATAGGTAAGATTGTGCAAGGATTATCACCAGATGTAGAATAAAATTCGTAGCTTTGCCACATAATTTATAAGAAAGATTATGATCGAAGTTGTAGAATCTGCATTGCAAAAGGCAGCGGGTGAAGGAATGGATGAATTCATCCAAGTGTTTACTGATAAATATAAGGAAGTGATTGGTGGTGAATTGACTGCTGATACGATGCCTTTGCTCACTGGCGAGCAACATTCTTTGCTGGCATATCAGATTTTTCGTGATGAAATAATGGTTGGCGGTTTTTGCCAATTAATTCAGAACGGCTATGGTGGATATATCTTTGATAATCCGTTTGCGAAAGTGATGCGTTTATGGGGGGCAGAAGAATTCTCTAAATTAGTCTATAAGGCTAAGAAAATCTTTGATGCCAACCGGAAAGACTTGGAGAAGGAACGGACAGATGATGAATTTATGGCTATGTATGAGCAATATGAAGCTTTCGATGAACTGGAAGAGACTTATTTGGAAATGGAAGAACAAGTTACAGCATTGATTGCGAGTTATGTGGATGATCACTTAGAGCTTTTTGCAAAAATAATAAAGTAATGGATGCAGTATTTTTTAAGTCCTTGCATTTATTAATTATGAATTAGAATTTATATCTTTGCAAAATCTAAAAAATATGTTTATGAAACAGATGAAATTTTTCTTGGTGGCTTTGATGGCTGTGGTTATGGGTGTGTCGGTTACTTCATGTATGAATGGAGATGATAATAATGGACCGCGGACTTTGAGTGTCATTGCAAAACTGGATTCTTATGGTAGTAATTTTAAAATGATAGATGGAACTAAATTGGTTCCTACTGACCCTACTAGCATTATGCTTTTGAATTCAGGAATGTATATTGTTAATGGTCAGTATAATATAGAAGATGTGAATGTTAATGCTGCTTCTATAACTTTTACATTGACTTCAACTCCTACCAATATTGATGGACCGAGCGTAACTTCTACACCTGATGATGCTGATGCAACAATGTATGCTTTGAATTATGAGAATACATATTATCCTTATTTTTTTGATAAGAATACATTAATTCTTCCTGCAATGTTTCATTTTAAAAACTCATCAGTATCAACTGAGTTAGAAGCAGAGTTGAAGAAACATAAATTTATTATCTCATACGATGCGGAAAAAGTTGCTGAAGGTGGTGAAACTTTAGATTTATATGTGAACCACATTATTACTGAAGATAAAGACGAAACTCGTACATCTTATACTGTAAGTTATCAGGCTTATGATTTATCATCGGTATTGTATCACTTCACAAATCTGAAAAAGATTATAGTACATGCTCAAGTAAATACTTCGTCTAATAAATTGGATAATTCTAGTACAAGGGAAGAAAAATTTGAAATAGATTATTCAAAGATCGTACAATAACATTGAACTACAAAGAACTATTTAACATCGCAATGAAATTGATTTCCTCTCCGGCCAAGGCCTGGGAGGAAATTTCTATGGAAGAGGATAGGCGAAAAGTATATATGACTTTTGTCTATCCTATGATTGGTTTATGCGGTCTGTCCGTGTTCGTCGGTTCACTATTGACGAATGGATGGGGTGGCCCGCAAAGTTTCCAGATAGCTATGACTAACTGTTGTGCTGTAGCTGTAGCCCTGTTCGGTGGCTATTTTCTGGCGGCTTATGCCATGAATGAAATGGGAACAAGAATGTTTGGTATGCATAGCAATATGCCATTGACACAACAGTTTGCAGGATATGCATTAGTTGTGCCTTTCCTGCTTCAGATAGTAACCGGACTATTACCTGATTTTAGAATTATTGCTTGGTTGCTGCAGTTCTACATCGTCTATGTGGTATGGGAGGGAGTTCCTGTATTGATGGGAGTAGAAGAAAAACAACGATTAAAATACACCCTTTTGTCGTCTGTATTGTTAATACTATGTCCGGCGGTGATACAGATTGTATTTAATAGACTGACGGCCATACTTAATTAATGAGTGAAGATGAAACAACCTTCTGTAAATATAAAGAATAAACGGGCTACGTTTGATTACGAGCTGATAGATACCTACACAGCAGGTATTGTGTTGACCGGTACGGAAATAAAATCCATTCGTTTGGGAAAAGCCAGTCTGGTAGATACGTTTTGCTATTTTACGAAAGGCGAATTGTGGGTGAAGAATATGCACATCGCCGAATATTTCTATGGATCGTACAATAATCATACGGCACGTAGAGAGAGGAAGTTGTTGCTTAGTAAAAAAGAATTGGAAAAACTTCAGCGGGAGATGAAAAATCCCGGTTTTACGATTGTCCCTGTACGCTTGTTTATCAATGAGAAAGGTTTGGCGAAACTGGTCATAGCTTTGGCGAAAGGTAAGAAAGAGTATGATAAACGGGAATCTATTAAGGAGAAAGACGACCGTAGAGATATGGCAAGAATGTTTAAGCGGTAAGTAAAAAGCGCTATAAGATAAAACGCCGGACTACGAGAAGTCTGGCAGATGTTGGCAGAGTGGTAATTAGGTATTAATGTGATAGGGTAATGAAAAAGACAATTTCTCAGATCGTATCCGAGCGCATCCTTATTCTGGATGGGGCAATGGGTACAATGATTCAACAATATAATCTCAAGGAAGAAGATTTTCGTGGTGAACGCTTTGCGCATATTTCCGGACAGCTGAAAGGGAATAATGACTTATTGTGTCTGACACGTCCCGACGTGATTCAGGATATTCATCGTAAATACCTGGAAGCGGGTGCGGATATCATCGAGACCAATACATTTAGTTCGACCACAGTTTCTATGGCTGATTATCACGTAGAAGAATACGTGCGCGAGATGAATCTTGCAGCCGTAAAACTAGCACGTGACCTTGCTGACGAGTATACAGCCAAGAATCCCGATAAACCACGTTTTGTGGCCGGTTCCGTAGGACCTACCAACAAAACCTGCTCAATGAGCCCGGACGTAAACAACCCGGCTTATCGTGCTTTGAGTTACGACGAACTGGCTGCATCCTATCAGCAACAAATGGAAGCAATGCTCGAAGGTGGGGTAGACGCCATTCTGATAGAGACAATCTTTGATACCCTAAATGCCAAAGCTGCAATTTTTGCTGCCGAACAAGCCATGAAAGTGACAGGTGTGGAAGTGCCGATCATGTTATCTGTAACAGTGTCTGATATTGGCGGACGAACATTGTCCGGACAAACATTGGATGCACTTCTGGCTTCTGTGCAACATGCCAATATCTTTTCTGTCGGTTTGAACTGTTCATTCGGTGCCCGGCAGCTAAAACCATTCCTGGAACAGCTGGCATCCCGTGCACCTTATTATATTAGTGCCTATCCGAATGCCGGATTACCGAATAGTCTGGGTAAGTATGACCAGACACCTGCGGATATGGCTCACGAAGTGAGAGAATATATTGAAGAAGGATTAGTCAATATTATTGGTGGCTGTTGTGGTACGACAGATGCTTATATTGCTGAATATCCCGCCCTTATAGAAGGAGCTGAACCACACGTTCCTGCCTCTGCGCCGGATTGTATGTGGCTCTCCGGACTTGAACTGCTGGAAGTGAAGCCGGAAATAAACTTTGTGAATGTCGGCGAACGTTGCAACGTAGCCGGTTCGCGCAAGTTCCTTCGTCTCATCAATGAAAAGAAATATGATGAAGCCCTTTCTATCGCCCGCCAACAAGTGGAGGACGGTGCTTTAGTGATTGACATCAATATGGACGATGGATTGTTGGAGGCAAAGACAGAGATGACTACTTTCCTGAATCTTATCATGTCCGAACCCGAAATAGCCCGTGTTCCGATTATGATCGATTCTTCCAAATGGGAAGTTATTGAAGCCGGACTGAAGTGTCTTCAGGGTAAGTCAATCGTCAACTCTATTTCTTTGAAAGAGGGAGAGGAAGTTTTCCTTGAACATGCCCGAATCATCCGGCAATATGGAGCCGCTGCTGTAGTTATGGCGTTCGACGAGAAAGGACAGGCAGATACAGCCGCCCGTAAAATCGAAGTATGCCAACGGGCTTACCGTCTTTTGGTTGATAAAATCGGTTTTAATCCTCACGATATTATTTTTGACCCCAATGTGCTTGCCGTAGCTACGGGGATTGAAGAACATAATAACTATGCTGTAGATTTTATTGAAGCTACCGCTTGGATAAAGAAAAATCTCCCCGGTGCACATATCAGCGGAGGAGTCAGCAACCTTTCTTTCTCTTTCCGTGGTAACAATTATATTCGTGAGGCCATGCATGCAGTGTTCCTTTATCATGCCATCCAGCAAGGAATGGACATGGGGATTGTGAATCCGGGAACTTCCGTATTGTACACTGATATTCCGGCTGATGTCTTGGAAAAGATAGAAGATGTTGTTTTAAACCGTCGTCCGGATGCAGCTGAACGTTTGATAGAACTAGCAGAATCTCTGAAAGCAAACATGAGCGAAACTGCCGGACAGCCGGCTGTCAAGCAAGACGCATGGAGAGAAGGAACTGTTCAGGAACGTTTGAAGTATGCCTTGATGAAAGGAATCGGAGATTTTCTGGAACAGGACTTGGCAGAAGCTTTGCCTCTTTACGATAAAGCAGTCGATGTAATTGAAGGACCGCTGATGGATGGAATGAACCATGTTGGTGAACTGTTTGGTGCCGGCAAAATGTTTCTTCCCCAAGTTGTAAAGACTGCCCGTACCATGAAGAAAGCTGTAGCTATCTTGCAGCCGATTATTGAATCGGAAAAAGTAGCAGGAAGTGCTTCGGCAGGTAAAGTGTTACTGGCAACGGTGAAAGGAGATGTGCACGATATCGGAAAAAACATTGTAGCTGTAGTGATGGCCTGCAATGGTTATGATATTGTGGATTTAGGAGTAATGGTTCCCGCAGAAACCATTGTCCAGCGGGCTATTGAAGAAAAGGTCGATATGATCGGGTTGAGTGGACTGATTACTCCATCTCTGGAAGAAATGGCTCACGTAGCTGCTGAACTCGAAAAAGCGGGGTTGGATATTCCTCTTCTGATTGGTGGTGCCACTACATCGAAGATGCATACTGCATTAAAGATTGCCCCTGTCTATCATGCTCCGGTAGTACACCTGAAAGATGCTTCCCAAAATGCAGGCGTTGCTTCCAAATTGCTCAACCCGCAGGCAAAAGCCGAACTGGTGAATGAATTGGAGGCTGAATATCAAGCACTTCGTGAAAAGAGTGGGCTGATGAAGCGTGAAACTGTTTCGCTGGAAGAAGCACAGAAAAATAAGTTGAACCTGTTTTAAACATTGTCACAATGAAAAAGATTTTCTCTTTCTTATATCTGATTGTAGTAATCACTGTTATGACCTCCTGTTCTTCTGCAAAAGAAGAAAAAGGAACATCCGGAACCGGAAATGCTGTTTTGGATAATATTTTCGAGCGCAAAAGTGTGCGTGCTTATCTGAATAAAGGAGTAGAGAAAGAGAAAATCGACTTGATGCTTCGTGCCGGAATGGCTGCTCCTACGGGTAGGGATATCCGTCCATGGGAGTTCGTAGTAGTATCCGATCGTGCCAAACTGGATTCAATGGCAGCAGCACTTCCTTATGCCAAAATGCTGACGCAAGCCCGTAACGCCATCATCGTTTGTGGAGATTCTGTACGCTCGTCATATTGGTATTTAGATTGCTCCGCAGCAGCACAGAATATTTTGCTGGCTGCTGAAAGTCTGGGATTGGGTGCTGTATGGACAGCGGCCTATCCTTACGAAGACCGTATGCAAGTAGTGCGTAAATATACTAACCTGCCCGATAATATTCTTCCACTTTGTGTCATCCCTTTTGGCTATCCGGCTACAAAAGAGAACCCGAAACAGAAATTTGACGAGAAAAAGATACATTATAATCAGTATTAGTAAACAAAAGTTTTGTCTTTTCAATAATTTCCTTACATTTGCGTCCAAATTGATTAAAATCTGATACGCAAATGTTTGGAATAGACGACCCTTTTATTATTCTGCCTTACCTACTTTCGGTGGTATGTGTGATTTTTGCTGCTTGGTTTGGGCTGAAATATTGGAATAAGGACGACGAAAAAGACGAAACCCGATGAATACATTTACTCTTGGACTAATTGTGGTAGCTTATCTGCTGTCACTGGCCTACCTCGGCTTTTTGGGATATAAGAAAACGACGAATAGCAGTGACTATTTGGTAGGCGGACGTCAGATGAATCCTATCGTAATGGCACTTTCTTATGGTGCTACGTTTATTTCCGCATCTGCTATTGTAGGTTTTGGAGGAGTGGCGGCTGCTTTTGGAATGGGTATTCAGTGGCTCTGTTTCCTCAATATGTTCGTAGGGGTGGTTATAGCTTTTATCTTTTTCGGTTTGCGCACCCGGCGTATGGGGGTGAAGCTGAATGTGAGTACTTTCCCTCAATTACTAGGCCGTCATTTCCGCTCCCGTAATATACAGGTATTTATTGCTGCTGTTATTTTCATCGGAATGCCGCTTTATGCAGCGGTTGTAATGAAAGGTGGAGCCGTATTCATCGAACAGATTTTCCAGATTGATTTCAATATCTCTTTGTTGATATTTACATTGGTCATTGCTGCTTATGTTATAGCGGGGGAATGAAAGGGGTAATGTATACGGATGCTTTGCAGGGCGTTATTATGTTTGCTTGTATGCTGTTTCTGTTATTCTCTCTATATCAGGTGCTCGGCATGGGCTTTACCGAAGCTAATAAAGAATTGACTGCCATTGCTCCGCTAGTTCCGGAAAAGTTTAAAGCGCTGGGACATCAAGGATGGACTACAATGCCTATCACAGGTTCTTCACAATGGTATTCGCTGGTAACTTCTCTCATTTTAGGAGTAGGAATCGGCTGTCTTGCACAGCCGCAGTTGGTGGTTCGCTTTATGACCGTGGAGAGTAGCAAGCAGTTGAACCGTGGTGTATTTATCGGTTGTTTCTTTCTGATTATAACAGTAGGAGCTATCTATCATGCCGGAGCGTTGAGTAATCTTTTCTTCCTGAAAACAGAAGGAGCGGTTGCTACCGAAGTTGTGCAGGATATTGATAAGATAATTCCATATTTTATTAATAAAGCGATGCCCGACTGGTTTGCCGCACTCTTTATGTTGTGCATCCTTTCAGCCAGTATGTCTACGCTAAG
Source organism: Bacteroides sp. BFG-606 (assembly GCF_024788145.1). Classification (NCBI taxonomy): domain Bacteria; kingdom Pseudomonadati; phylum Bacteroidota; class Bacteroidia; order Bacteroidales; family Bacteroidaceae; genus Bacteroides; species Bacteroides sp. BFG-606. The sequence goes on from NZ_JANUIL010000001.1 coordinate 3,805,443, forward strand.
TTCGCAGTTCCATACGATGGGGGCTTCGGTAGGTTCTGATATTTACGGAACTTATAAACCCCGTTCACGGAATAAACTTACCAATGTGATCCGTCTGGGCGTATTGTTCTCTATCCTGGTCAGCTATATTATTTGTTATATGTTGCCTCATGATATTATAGCCCGCGGAACTTCTATCTTTATGGGAATTTGTGCAGCCGCTTTTCTTCCGGCTTATTTCTGTGCTTTATATTGGAAGAAAGCTACTAAACAAGGCGTCATGGCAAGTCTTTGGGTGGGAACAATCGGCAGTCTGTTTGCTCTTGTGTTTCTTCATCAGAAAGAATCTGCATCATTGGGTATCTGTAAAGCGTTATTCGGACGGGATGTGTTGATTACCACTTATCCTTTCCCTGTGATTGACCCGATATTATTTGCCTTACCATTATCTGTATTGGCTATTGTCGTAATCAGTCTGATGAGTAAAAATAAGTATTAGGTATTAAGTATTAGCCGTAGCTTCTGATACGTTTATCCGCATGGCTTAATACCTAATACTTATTTCAAGCTTTTATTTTCTTTTTGTAGGATTCGTAGCGCGACATAATATCTCGAACGAAATTGTAAGTCTCGATGCCACGGAAATATCCGTTTTTGCAGACAGGATCGTTGAAGTATTCTTGATTGCTTTTAAGCAAGATGAAGTTTTCTACATTATCTTTCCATACTAATTTGTTCTTCCCGTATTTTTCGGCTAGTGCCATTGCATCATATATATGTCCCAAACCGGCATTATAAGATGCCAGGATAAAGTTGAGCCGCTCCTGTTTGTCGGGAATCATGCTGAAACTCCGGTCGGTGGCGGTAATATATTTGATAGCTGCTTTCACACTTTCCTCCGGATTCTGCTCTTTGCCGGGAGGTACTCCCATTGCACGTGCAGTGGCAGGCATCAACTGCATGAGTCCTTTGGCGCCTGCCCAAGATACAGCTGTGGTATCGAAATTGGATTCTGTATACGCTAATGATGCAAGCATACGCCAATCCCATCCGATATCTTTGGAATACTTTTTGAATAAATGGTCATAATGGGATATCTTTCCTTCTTTTAAGGAGAGGATAGGAGAGTGCGGCATCATTTTACTATTCTCAAAATAACGTTTCATACTGGCTGTGTAAGCAGGAGAAGTCATGTTTTCCTGATGCCATTGGGTAGCGGCGGCTGCCAGTTCGGGACTGTCTTTTCGTACCGCCCATGAAGACCGTTGATCGAAACTGATGGACAGATCGATATTTAAATTGGGATAGTAGGTCTTGTTAAGTTTGGCTAAATCATTGTCGGCCACCGTATATGGAATTTTTCCTTGCGCTACTTGCGTAATCAAGTCCTCAATAGTGATACTGTCATTGGTGACTTCATGAATCCGGATACCTCCTCCTAATTCACTGTTCAGATTGACGAGGCGGTCATAATATTTCCCCGGTTTTACGTATATATCTTTTCCGACCAGTTCGGTTACATCTTCCAACGGCTTCTGTTTTCCTCTCCCTTGCTGAACAATTACCTGGTGAGTAATTACATCTTCGCCACAATAAAGAAGACTGTCTTTCCATTCTTTGGTGATTGGCAGATTATAGGCAATCATGTCTCCTTCGCCTGCCAATAATTTTTGGATCATTTCGTTGACGCTGTTGGCTACTTCAATCCTAAGTTTTAGTCCCAGACTTTTAGCAAACTGTTCACTAAGTTCATACTGGAACCCCATTTCTTGTCCCCGGTAAATGAAATAGGAAGTAGAACTATATAATGTCAATACAACGAGTTCGCCACTATCTTTTATTTGTGGAAGATCACGCGCTGTCTCATCCATCTTGTTATGATGCTTATTCCGGCATCCGAGCATACAACAAAATAGAATAAGAAATAAAGGAATACTCAGTGTCTTGACATTCATTTCTTAATTTTTAATTTTTAATTCTTAAGGTGCTTCTTGATGTACATGGTCAGTATATCAATAGCTACCTTATTACTGCCTCCTTCGGGTACAATAAGGTCGGCATATCGTTTGCAAGGTTCGATAAATTGCAGGTGCATAGGTTTTAAAACCCGTGTATAACGTTCCATTACAGCTTCGGCAGTACGTCCGCGCTCAATGACATCTCTTTGGATGACACGTATCAGGCGTTCGTCGGGATCGGCATCAACAAATATTTTGAGGTCCATCATATTGCGCAGCTTTTTATCACATAAGGCAAGGATTCCTTCAATGATAACCACTTCACGAGGTTCGATATGAATCGTTTCGGGCTGACGCGTACATGTGAGATAAGAATAAGTGGGCTGTTCAATACTCTTTCCTTCTTTCAGCATCATGACATGCTTGGAAAGCAGACTCCATTCAAAAGCATCCGGATGGTCAAAATTGATATTCTGGCGTTCTTCAACCGGGACATGACTACTGTCTTTGTAGTATGAATCCTGTGGTAAGAGTACTACCTCTCCTGCGGGGAGGCTTTCTATAATTTTCCGTACGACGGTGGTCTTTCCGGAACCCGTTCCGCCTGCTATTCCTATAATTAACATCTCTTTAAGTGTATATTTGAACCAAATAGAGTATTTTTGCATTACTATTAATGTGGTAAACACATTAACAAGACAAATATAGAAACAATTCATTAAAATAACAACGTAATGGTAAAACACATTGTATTATTTAAGTTAAAAGACGAAGTTCCTGCTGAAGAGAAACTGGAAGTCATGACTAAATTCAAGGAAGCGATAGAAGCTCTTCCTGCTAAAATTTCTGTAATTCGCAAAGTAGAGGTCGGATTGAATATGAATCCTGGTGAAACATGGAATATTGCGCTTTACAGTGAGTTTGATACACTAGAAGATGTTAAATTCTACGCAACACATCCCGACCACGTGGCTGCCGGAAAGATTCTGGCTGAAACGAAGGAAAGCCGTGCGTGCGTAGACTATGAATTATAAACCCCAAGATAAAGATGAGAAAAATAATCTCTTTCCTGCTTTTAAGCTTTGCTGTATATGCATTGCAAGCGCAGATCAAAGATCCGGTAAAGTTTAAAACAGAGCTGACACCTCTCTCCGATACGGAGGCAGAGGTGGTGTTTACAGCTACCATAGATAAAGGTTGGCATGTTTATTCTACTGATCTGGGAGATGGCGGTCCTATTTCCGCAACATTCAATGTTGATAATAAGTCGGGTGTCGAGCTTGTTGGCAAGCTGAAGCCTGTAGGCAAAGAAGTATCTACTTTCGATAAATTGTTCGAAATGAAGGTACGCTATTTCGAGAACACAGCAAAGTTTGTGCAGAAAGTAAAATTTACGGGTGGAGCTTACGCAATCGAAGGTTATCTGGAATACGGAGCTTGTGATGACGAGAGTTGTCTGCCTCCTACTCAAGTGCCGTTCAAGTATTCCGGAGTAGCAAAAGCCGGAAATGCCGCTGCAACGAAAACAGAGCAACCGGAGCAAAAGGCAGCGGATAAGCAAAAAGAAGAACCCGTTCCTGCTGCTGCGAAGGATTCTTCTGCGATGATGGAGCTGGTGTCTGCAACTACAACCGAAGCTGCTACGGATATTCAGCCTGCTGTAGCATCGGGTGATCTTTGGAAACCGGTAATCAGTGATTTACAAGCCTTAGGAGAAGAGCATGGCCAGGAAGACATGTCCTGGATATATATATTCATAACAGGTTTTCTGGGTGGATTATTGGCATTGTTTACCCCTTGTGTATGGCCGATTATTCCAATGACAGTCAGTTTCTTCTTAAAACGTAGTAAAGACAAAAAGAAAGGAATTCGTGATGCGTGGACATACGGTGCATCTATCATAGTGATTTATGTGGCATTGGGCTTGGCTATTACTTTGATTTTCGGAGCCAGTGCATTAAACGCTTTATCTACCAATGCTATTTTCAACATTCTCTTCTTCCTGATGCTGGTGATTTTTGCTGCTTCATTCTTTGGAGCGTTTGAAATCAGGCTGCCGTCGAAGTGGGGAAATGCGGTAGATAGCAAGGCTGAATCTACGACCGGATTGCTAAGTATTTTCCTGATGGCTTTCACGCTTTCGTTGGTATCTTTCTCTTGTACAGGTCCGATTATCGGGTTCCTGCTGGTACAGGTATCTACAACAGGAAGCGTAGTTGCTCCGGCAATCGGTATGTTAGGATTTGCCATTGCTTTGGCGTTGCCGTTCACACTCTTCGCCCTGTTCCCGTCTTGGCTGAAATCGATGCCGAAGTCCGGCGGATGGATGAATGTTATCAAGGTTACGCTGGGTTTCCTCGAATTGGCATTTGCACTTAAATTCTTGTCAGTTGCTGATTTGGCTTATGGTTGGAGATTGCTTGACCGCGAAACATTCCTGGCTTTATGGATTGTCATCTTTGCTTTGCTTGGATTCTACCTGTTGGGCAAGATCAAATTCCCGCACGATGACGATGATAATAAGGTGGGAGTCACCCGCTTCTTTATGGCGTTAATCTCTTTAGCATTTGCCGTATATATGGTTCCCGGTTTGTGGGGAGCGCCATTGAAAGCCGTATCTGCATTTGCTCCGCCTATGCAGACGCAAGATTTCAATCTGCATAAGAATGATGTACACGCGAAATTCGATGACTATGATTTAGGAATGGAATATGCCCGTCTGAATGGAAAACCGGTTATGCTCGACTTTACCGGATATGGTTGTGTAAACTGCCGTAAGATGGAGGCAGCGGTATGGACTGACCCGAAAGTGAGTGATTTGATTAATAACGACTACGTATTGATTACACTTTATGTAGATAATAAAACTCCGTTGACCGAACCCGTGAAGATTATCGAAAACGGTACAGAACGTACCTTGCGTACTGTAGGCGATAAATGGAGCTATCTGCAACGTGTGAAATTCGGAGCTAATGCCCAGCCTTTCTATGTATTGCTGGACAATCAGGGTAAACCGTTGAATAAGTCGTATGCTTATAACGAAGATATTCCTAAGTATATTGAATTCTTACAGACCGGATTGGAGAATTATAAGAAAGGGAAATAACGATTGCTCTGATAATGTCTGGTCTTGAATAATGGATAAATAAAAGCGGTCTCATCGAAACGGTGAGACCGCTTTTATTTTTTTATTTCAGAAAAAATACATACGTTTGTAACATCATAACAATACCTTTGTGCCCAAAATAAAGAAAATATGTACGCAACAGACACTCTTATAGATGATCGGGAATTAGTTCTTCGCCTGATAGACGGAGATGAAGAGGCCTTTTGCGAACTTTATGCCGCTTATAAGAATCGTTTGCTCTACTTTGCTCTGAAATTCGTCAAGTCGCGTGAATTTGCGGAAGATATTTTCCAGGATGCATTTACAGTAGTCTGGCAAACCCGTCGTTTCATCAATCCCGAAGCCTCTTTCTCTTCCTATCTTTATACTATTGTGCGTAATCGTATTTTGAATCAATTGCGGGACATGGCTAATGAAGATCAGCTGAAAGAACAGATTCTTTCTCAAGCGATTGATTCAACGAACGAAACGAATAATCATGTTCTGCTCAATGATTTGAAAGAGATTATTGCCCGTGCGTTGGAGCAATTAACGCCCCGCCAGCGTGAGGTATTCAAAATGAGCCGTGAACTTCAGATGTCTCATAAAGAAATAGCCGAAGCATTGGGTGTTTCTGTTCATACGGTGCAAGAACATATTTCTCTTTCTCTAAAAGTGATTCGTTCCTATTTGACTAAATATTCAAGTACATCAGCCGATGTACTTTTGATTCTATTGTGCTTGAATTTATAATAAATGTTAATCATACCCTAGCTCTTTCTTACTTTTGTGTATTACTTATACAAAGGGAAGGAAATTAATATCCTTATTTTGAATATATGATGAAAGATACTAAGACAGAAAAAGATAAATTGCATCGCTACTTGGATGATCTTTATACCCGGGAAGATGCTTCACAGTTATTGCAAAGTATTAAGGATTCAGAAAACCAAGATATATTGGACGAACTGGCAGCAGAGGTTTGGGAAGAATCCGGGAATCTGCAACCTGGTAATGATTTGGAGCGGGAGAAATATAAGAGAGAAGCACGCCAATTGCTGAAGCGTATTGAACACAAAAAACGTACATGGTTCCGCCGGGCTTCTGTGGTGGCAGTCAGTACAGCGGCTGTAATAGCCATTATCATAGGGAGTGTCAACTTTTTCCGGTATATGAATGCACAACAGGTCACACTGGCTGAAATCACCACTTCCTTTGGTGAGAAAAGACAAGTGACTTTGCCGGACGGAACTCTTTTGGTTCTGAACTCTTGTTCGCAAGTGCGTTATCCGGATCGTTTTGTTGGAGATCTCCGTGAAGTGGAACTTGAAGGTGAGGGATATTTCCGTGTTGCCCGCAATGAAAAGATGCCATTTATTGTGAGGACGAAGCGGCTGGATGTTCAGGTGTTAGGTACCCGATTTGATGTAAAATCCTATTCAACAGATGAAATAGTGTCTGTGAGTGTGGAGAGTGGTAAGGTACAGGTTGATTTACCGGAAGCGATGATGAGGCTGACTGCTAAAGAACAGGTGCTTATCAATACTGTTTCCGGAGAATATAGTAAGAAAACGGAGGATAGGGGAGTGGCTGTCTGGATGAAAGGCGGGTTACGTTTTTACAGTACACCTATCCGCGACGTGGCAAAGGAACTGGAACGGGTATATAATTGCCGGATTACTTTTGCTTCCGGTCAGGATTTCAACAACTTGATTACCGGCGAACATGATAACAAGAGTTTGGAAGCGGTACTTAAATCCATTGAATTTATCAGCGGTGATATCAAATATAAGAAAGAGGGCATCCATGTGCTTCTTTATAAAGAATGAGATGAATAATAGATAATGTTTAACCTTTTAAAAAATAATAGATGAAAACAGCTCCTTCATGAACCTCCCCAAAATGATAGAAGCACTCCAAAGGAATGCCTCTATCCGCAATCCGGACGGATATTCATAAGCTTCGACCCAAATGAATAACGTATCGCGCATTGCTTGTTTTTAATAACTTTAGTCAATTACTAAAACGCACAAATTTATGAATAATCTTCTTATTTGTAAAGGGATAAGTAAAAATAGCTGTTCGTTTTTAGCTTTTTTACTATTCACCTTCATTTTAATAGCTCCGGCTGCTGCTCAGACATTGAAAGAGCATGATATTACGCTTCGTGTGCAAAACGAGCCGGTAGAGAGTGTTTTCAATAAAATCAGCAAACAGACTAATTTTAAGTTTCTCTATGATCAGGAGACGGTGAACAAGGCTCCGAGAGTTTCTTTCGACATTAAAAATGCTTCATTAAAACAGATTCTGGGAGAAATTACTTCCCAGGCCAAGCTTTATTTCAACAGGACCGATCATACAATTGCTGTCAGCAAACAACCGCTTAAGAAAGAAGAAACTGCTCAACGTACACGTACTATACAAGGTATTGTTGCAGATGATAAAGGAGAACCGGTGATTGGTGCCAGTGTGCAGATTAAGGGAGAGGGTAGTGGTACGATTACCGATATCGACGGACGTTATTCAATCATGAATGTACCGGAGTCTGCAACATTGACCATCTCTTATATTGGATATAAAACGGTAAATATCTCTGCAAAGGATAAAAATACGGCGAAAATCACGTTGGTAGAAGATAGTAAGATGATTGATGAGGTAGTAGTGGTGGGATATGGAGTGCAGAGGAAAAGAGACGTCTCTACTTCTATTTCTTCCGTGAAAGCTGAACAAATTGCAGACGTTTCTGCTTCAGACTTTCGTCAGGCGTTGGCGGGTAAGATGCCGGGGGTACAGGTTACACAGCCAAGTGGTGATCCGGAGGGAAGTGTAAGTATCCGTGTTCGTGGTATCAGTACGGTTAATGCCGGTAGTGATCCTCTTTATATTATTGATGGCGTGCCGGTAGAACGTGGATTTGCCAATCTGAATAATAATGATGTCGAATCTGTGGAAGTTTTGAAAGATGCTTCGTCGGCAGCTATTTATGGTAGTCGCGGTTCCAACGGTGTCATTATTATCACGACCAAGCAGGGACAGTCGGAAAAGATGAAAGTGCAGTATGATGGATATTATGGCATCCAGAGTGTTTCGAAGAAACTTTCAATGATGAATGCATATCAGTTTGCCGAATTTGCAAAGGATGGTCATGACAACGCTTATCTGGATGCTAATCCCGGAGGGTCACCGGATGATCCGAACGGAATGCGCCCGAACTCATGGGAACGTATTCCTACCGAACTCTTTCCCTATCTGAATGGTGATAAGGGGTTGACGGATACGGATTGGCAAGATGCTATTTTTCGTACTGCTGCTACTACCAGCCACAATGTTTCTATTTCCGGCAGAGGAAAAACAGTCGGCTATTTCATTTCTGCCAACTATTATGATAAAGAGGGTATTATAATTAATTCCGACTTTAAGAAATATAGTATGCGTATGAATTTGGACGGGAAATATAAAAGACTGAAATTCGGTCTGAATTTCTCGCCTTCCTATTCTACTTCCAATCGGGTAGATGCTTCCGGATCTAATGGTATTGTGCAATCGGCATTGATGATGCCTCCGGTATGGCCGGTGTATAATGCGGATGGCAGCTATAATTATCAGGGAAACGGCTATTGGAGAATTGGAAATGACTATCAGCATAATGCCGTATTGAACCCGGTAGCTATGGCAAACTTACAATCGGATGTCGTAGACCGTATGGCGATTGTCGGAAAAGTTTTTGCTGAATTGGAATTGTATAAAGGGCTTACCTATAACATTTCTTTTGGTGGCGATTATTACGGTTCGCATAATGACCAATATCGTTCTTCGGAACTTCCTTTATTGGGACAGAAGTATTATGATGTAAAGTCAAATCCGACAGCCTACAGTTCATCAGGTTTTTATTTCAACTGGTTGGTGGAGAATAAAATCAATTATAACACAACGATTAAGGATGCTCATTTTATCAATGTGGTCTTAGTACAGTCGGCTCAAAAAGAGACATATAAAGGAGATAATGTGACGGCAACCGATTTCCCGAACGACTATATACAAACAATTTCCGGAGGTACGGTGACGAAAGGTGCATCTGATAAAACCCAATGGACGATTGCTTCTTATCTGGCACGTATGCAGTACAGTTATAAAGGTAAATATATGGCTTCGGCAGCTATTCGTGCAGACGGTTCTTCCCGTTTTGGAAAGAACAATCGGTGGGGATATTTTCCTTCAGCTTCTTTGGCGTGGAGAATAAGCGGAGAAGACTTCTTTACGAAGGCTAGGTATCTGTCGTTTGTTGATGATTTGAAGTTAAGAGCGAGTTATGGAGTGACCGGTAACTTCCAGATTGGCAATTATGATCATTTGTCTCTGATGGCTTTGGATAATTATGTGCTTGGTACAGGAAACGGACAATTAGTGAATGGTTACAAGCCAAGTACCATAAAGAATGAAGATTTGAGTTGGGAAAAGAATGCGATGGTGAATGTGGGCATCGATTTACAGATGTTCAAAGGATTGCTGGGACTGACTGTGGATTATTATAATACCAATACCTCTAATATGTTATTGAATGTACCGGTTCCCCACCTGACCGGATATAGCACTGCATTGATGAATATCGGTAAAGTGAATAATAGGGGATGGGAAGTTGCCTTGACCTCACAGAAGAATATAACTAAAGATTTCGGTTATTCGTTCAATGCCAATTATGCCACTAATACGAACGAAGTGAAGGCACTCGGTCCGGGTAATGCTCCTATCATATCTACCGGTAGCGTAGATCATGCTTATTACATAACGAAAGTCGGTGAACCCATCGGATGTTATTATCTGTTGGTGCAGGATGGAATTTTCTCCAATGAAGAAGAATTAAAAAAGTATCCTCATTTCAGCAATACCCAGCCGGGAGATTTCCGCTTTGTGGATGTCGACGGGGATGGAGTGATGGACTTGGATAAAGACCGTACGATCGTAGGTAACTATATGCCCGATTTTACTTATGGGTTTGGTGGTAAAGTCTGGTTTAAGGGATTTGACCTTGATTTTAATTTTCAAGGAGTATATGGTAATGAGATTCTGAATCTGAATCGTCGTTACATTGATAATCTGGAAGGTAATACCAATGGCACCACTATAGCCTTGAACCGTTGGAAAAGTCCGGAAGATCCGGGAAACGGTCAGGTGAACCGCGCCAATCGTAAGTCAAAGGGGTATAATGGCCGTACTTCAACTTGGCATCTGGAAGATGGTTCTTATCTGCGATTGCAGAATGTGACGCTAGGATATACCTTGCCGAAGAATCTGACTCAACGCTTTTTCGTGGAAAAATTGAGAGTTTACGTTTCTGGACAAAATTTATGGACTTCGACTAATTATAGCGGATATAATCCGGAAGTAAATGCACGTCCGAGTAATTCTCTTTCACCGGGTGAGGACTATGGAACTTATCCATTGGCTAAAACATTCTTGTTTGGGCTGAATATAACACTTTAATCATCCTTTAAATACACGTTATATGAAAAAATATAAACTAATACTATTCCTGTCAACTGCTTTTTTATCAGTTGCTTGTACAGATAGTTTCTTTGATTTGGAACCGAGTAGCAGTGTTCCTACTGACAAGGTATATAAGACAGCGGAAGATTTTAATGTAGCCGTGATAGGATGTTATTCCAAATTGCAGACACAAGTTTCCTATTTTACAGAGTGTTGTGAATATCGGAGTGATAATCTGACATTGAGTGCGCCCACCGCCGGAACTCAAGACCGTTATGATATCGATCAGTTTGCAGATAAAGCCTCTAACGGAATTCTGGAAGATGCTTGGGCGAACTTTAATAATGGAGTCTATCGTTGCAATCTTGTATTAGATAGAATTGATGAGGCCAACTTCGATGCGACTCTGAAAAAACAATATAAAGGCGAAGCTCTTTTCATCCGTGCCCTTACTTATTTTAATATGTATCGTTTGTGGGGAGGGATACCGATGACTAATAAGGTAGTGACAGTGGCTGAAGCTCTTAAAATCGGGCGCAGTTCCGATCAACAGGTTTATGATTTTCTTGTCGGTGATTTGAATCAGGTTATTAATGAAAATATGTTGCCGTCTTCTTATACAAGTGCCGATATGGGACGTGTGACTTCCGGTGCTGCAATGGCATTGCTCGGCAAGATTTACCTGACTTTCCATAAATGGACGGAAGCCCGCAATGTGCTATCCCAACTAGTGGGTCGGTATTCTTTAATGACTACCCCCGAACAGGTGTTTGACGTGAACAATAAAATGAATGATGAGATTATTTTTGCTGTTCGCTTTAATAAAGATGTCGAAGGAGAAGGACATGGATATTGGTTCTCTATTATTAACCTGACTGATGATACCAATCAGACAAAGTCTCTGAAAGAGTGCTACAAAGAGGGAGATAAGCGCAAAGATCTGATTACCTATGTAAAGGTGGAAGATAAAGTATGCGTGATGAATAAATTTAAAGATGTCAAAAGTGCGACCTATAATACGGTCGGTAATGACCAGATTATTCTCCGTTATGCCGATGTGTTGTTGATGTACGCCGAAGCTTTGAATGAAATCAGTTATAGTAATTTGCAGAATTCAGAAGCTATGGTTGCTTTGAATGCCGTACATACCCGTGCCGGATTGTCTCCGCTTCAGATAACAGAGCTTCCCGATCAGGATAGTTTCCGTAAAGCGATTATGTTGGAACGTCAACAGGAGTTTCCTTATGAGGGACAGCGTTGGTTCGATTTGGTACGTATGGGAGGTGCTAAGGAGGCTATGAAAGCAGAAGGACATATTATTCAGGACTATCAATTCCTGTATCCTATTCCAAAAACGGAGTTGGAAAGAATAAACAACACAGAACTGTTGTGGCAGAATACGGGATATTAATAGGATTAAACTAAAAGAAATCAAACGATGAAAAAAATACTATATAGCTTGTTGTTTATTTTCACGGTAGTCTTTACTGCTTGTGAAGAAGATCTGCCAAAGGCAAGTTTCGATTTATATGAACTGAAGTCACTAACGGCAACAGCCGGAGATATGAATGTGACTCTTTCCTGGGAAGCATACGAGAATGCCCGTCCGAATGAATATTTGATTCTTTGGACTTCCGGATCATCAGAAGCGGAAGGAGGCGAGATGACTGTGGATGCAAAAACAATGACTGCCACTATCAATAATCTGGTGAATGATGTTGCTTACACTTTTTCTGTGCAACCTCGTTATGCAGGAGGATTGGCCAGCAAAACTACTGCTGCCTGTACACCGAAGAATGCAAGATATCCGATTTCTGATCTGACGGCAGCAGCCGGCAATGAAAGAGTGCGTTTGAGATGGACGAAACCTGCAAGTGAACGTTTCACTCGCTATCAGGTTACCGTGAATCCCGGTAATCAGATTATCAATCTGGATGATACTTCATTGGAGGAATACATCGTTGATGGTTTGACTAACGATCAGGAATATACATTCAATGTAGTCTGTGTTTATCCTACAGGCAATTCTATTGCGGTGGAAACTTCTGCTACTCCTGGGTTGATCTATCCTATTCTTGCTAGTACGGAACTGGTTGTGTGGGAACCTTCTACCTTTGCTTATAACGATATGTATTTCATGACTGGTGAAGTGAAATCGGTAAGTTGGGATTTTGGTGATGGTACGACATCAGGAGAAAACAATCCGGTACATGCTTTTGCTACTACCGGTACTTATACAGTGGCCGTAACGGTGACTTATGTTAATAATACCACCGAGTCGGGCAGTCTGACTGTCACGGTCGGCAATTATAAATGGAATTCTGTCGATTTGAACTTCGGTGGGCTTACCGGATATGTAAAGACCTCCAATCCGGTGTTCTCTCCGGATGGAAAAACAATGTATATCCCGACATCTACTCCTGCAGGTCATTTGTTTGCTATTGATGTAGTGAGCGGTGAATTCAAGTGGGTGTTTGCTATCAGTCAGATAACCTATGGTGGAGGTGCGTTGGTGGCTCCTGATGGTACAATCTATCAGTGTGTAAGAAATGCCGCTATTAATAATGTATATGCTATTAATCCGAATGGAACTCAAAAGTGGGCAGTAAAATTGGATGCTGCGATAGGAGCTTTTCCTGCATTGTCGGTCGATGGTATTCTTTACTGTCTCACCAATAAGAGTACGCTGTATGCGTTGGATGCATCCAGTGGTGCTATTAAATGGCAACAATCACTTGACGGAGCAACTGGTAGTGCTGTGGCTATCGATAAAGCCGGAAATGTTTATGCAGGTACAAGTGCTGCTATTTATGCTTTTAAACCGAATAAGGATCAGATATGGAAATTGGAAGAAGTAAATGTGACGGAACAGGCTACGTTTGCTTTGAAGGAGCAGGTGCTTTATGCGACTTTGAAAGGGGGCGGACTTGTTGCTGTTGATATGACAAACGGGACAAAGAAATGGACGTATCCGACTACGAAAGGGGATGCTTATTTCCCGATTGCTGATAAAAATGGCAATGTCTATTTTACGGAAAAAGGATCGCAGACTGTTCATGCAGTAAATGCCGCCGGATCTAAAATCTGGGAGAAAAATGTGGGTAATAATTTGAATTACAGTGGAGGTGCTTTGAGTACGGATGGTATTCTTTATGTAGGTACCCAATCGAATAACAAAGTGCTGGGACTCGATATTACTAATGGCAACATTGTTTTTGAAGAGACTGTGGGGCAACAGGTCATGGCAGCTGTTACCATCGGTCCGGACAAACGGCTTTATTGCGGAACAATCGGATCTAATAATATCGGTTCAGTAAAGGCTTTTGCTGTCAATAAGACATTAGCAACAGACTCATGGAGTATTCGTGGTGGTGATATTCAAGGTACAAACCGTCAAAAGTAAGCGATAATGAGAGTTTCTGTTTTTATCTTATTTATGGCGATGACAATGGGTTTATATGCACAGAAATATAAAGTAGGTACGACTACAGCTTTGTGGAAAGTACCTGCTTCCACAGACTTTTCTCAAGCCCGGTCTGTGGGGGTGGAGTATGTGGAAGTAGCATTTAACCAGTGTTATAGAGGAGTTCCGGCAGGTGAAGTCATCCCTCGTATCCGGGATATGAAAGCAAAAATTGATAGTGCCGGTATCAAGGTCTGGTCTATACATCTTCCTTTCTCACGCACGTTGGACATATCGGTGCTGGATGAAAAGAAAAGGAAAGAAAATGTAGATTTTATGGCGGAGATGATTGGACAGTGCGCTCAATTTCAGCCGAAGTGTTTAGTGTTGCATCCTAGTTCCGAACCTATCGCTGACAGTATTCGGGCACAAAGAATAGCTAACGCTTCCAGGTCTATCGCTTATCTGAAAAAATATGCGGATCAAATAGGAGCACAGTTGTGCATCGAAAATCTGCCGAGAACTTGTTTGGGTAATACTCCTGAAGAGCTTTTGGAGATAATCAAAGATATTCCGGGTGTGAAGGTTTGTTTTGATACCAATCATTATACTAAAGGGACGACAGAGCATTTTGTAGAAACTGTTGGTGAACGTATAGGTACTATACATGCCTCGGACTTTGACTTTGTCAACGAGTGTCACTGGCTTCCTACACAAGGTGACATTCAATGGGGAAAGTTAATGCATGCACTCGAAGGAATCGGCTATGAAGGGGTTTTCATGTATGAAGCTACCAAAGACCATGAAAACGGCAACACGCGTCCGACACCGGAACGGGTGGTTGAGACTTTCAATAAAATAATTAATGACTATAAAAATCAGAAATAAGATGGATATAATAAGAAAAATACAATATTTACTGTTTTGCCTTTTGGCAATAGGTTTTGTTGCTTGTGATGATGATGACAACAACAGTACCGAAACTGGTCATGAAGGAATTCTTACGCAATTGGCAGAGGAAGTAGATGCCACTGCGGAACAGTTGTGGAGTTCTTCTCCTTTGATTGTCAATGCCGGACGTACCACTACTTTGACCAAGATTCAGGGATATGCGGATCAATGTAAAGATGATTATTTCGTCAGTTATCTGAATGGCTTCGATCAGGCGAGTACGAGTATGGAAAAGTGTGATCCGATTATCTATTTTTATCGGAGTGCATTTGATCGTGTGATGGATGGAATTAAAAACTCAAAAGTAGAAAATGGTACGGCAGCGATCTGGTTACTCTATAATATGGGATATGTGGTAAAAACTCCGTCAGGATGTTTTGCTATTGACATTTCTCATCGTTGGGCGAAAGAACTGGCACCTTATATTGATTTTCTCTGTGTTACCCACAAACACTCCGATCATTATAATAATGATCTTATTCAGGCTATGTTTGATTTAGGTAAACCGGTGTTGTCCAACTATCTGAAAGACACGACATATCCTTATACTGCAAAGGGGGATAAAGATTATGAAATTGGAAAATTCAAGATTAAAACTTGTATCACCGATCACAACAATTCCGGCTTATCTAATTTTGTGACTGTATTTTCGATTGATTGCGGGGAAGATACTGGTAACTTCGTCTTTATGCATGTAGGAGACTCCAACTATAAACCGGAACAATATACGAATTTGGCTTCTCATGTGAATGTCTTGATACCGCGTTATGCTCCCAATGCTCTGACCGAAAATAATATTCTGGGTTCAGGTGCGGGACAGGTGGAACCGGATTATGTCTTGTTATCACATATCTTGGAACTGGCTCATGCAGGTGTTGATGAATCGAGATGGTCATTGGATATGGCACTCGAACGGGCTTCGAAGATTAACTGTGAACAGACTTATGTACCAATGTGGGGAGAAAAACTGGTCTGGAAAAACAATAAACTGAATTAAAATACTTAATGTTTGAACTTATGAAACGGATATGTAACTTCATACTTCTTCTGTGTTTGGTGCAACTGGCTGTTGCCCAAAATAGAATAGCTGAAATCAGAGAAAATCTGCTGGGAAATCATCCGGATAAAATATTGGTTGTATCCCACCGGGCTGACTGGCGTAATGCCCCGGAAAACTCATTGCAAGGTATACAGAATTGCATTGATATGGGTGTCGATATGGTGGAGATCGATTTGAAAAGAACCAAAGACGGACATTTAGTAGTGATGCATGATAAAACGATCAATCGTACCATGTCCGGAAAAGGACTGGTGGAAGATTATACATTGGCTGAATTGAAAGCAATGCGTCTTAAAAATGGAGTGGCTTGTAAGACAAGACATCAGATTCCTACATTGGAAGAAGTGATGTTGCTCTGCAAAGGTAAGATTATGGTAAATATTGATAAGGGGTATGACTATTTTCAGGAAGCTTATATCATACTTGAAAAGACGGGAACGGTTGACCAATGTGTTATCAAAGCCGGTCTTCCTTATGAACAGGTGAAAGCCGAAAACGGTGCTGTATTGGACAAAGTGATTTTTATGCCTATTGTACAGTTGCATAAAAAAGGAGCCGAAGCTATTATTGACAGTTATCAGACTCACATGAAGCCTGCTGCTTATGAGTTAGTGTTTGATAATGATAGTCCGGAGGTGCTTAATCTGATAAAAGAAGTGCGTGATACAGGTTCTAAGTTGTTCATAAATTCTCTTTGGCCTGAATTATGCGGTGGTCATGATGACGACCGTGCAGTAGAACTTCATCAACCGGATGAAAGCTGGGGATGGATCATTAATCAGGGAGCCAAATTAATTCAAACTGACCGTCCTGCCCTCTTATTGGAGTATCTGCGCAAAAAGAAGCTTCACGACTAAATAGACTTTCTCATGTTGAAACAACTTATAAACTTTTACAAGGTCTCTTCACCGAGACCTTGTAACGGGGAAGCTTTGTCTTCATCCGACTCACAGCATCTTCATTCCGAGGCCCGTCGTCTGAAATACCTGAAATGGTCTACTTTCCTTTCAGCCACTTTCGGTTACGGCATGTACTATGTTTGCCGCCTTAGCCTGAATGTCGTGAAGAAGCCCATAGTAGATGAAGGGATCTTTTCCGAAACGGAACTGGGAATTATCGGTTCGGTATTGTTCTTTACTTATGCCATTGGGAAATTCACGAATGGTTTCCTTGCCGACCGTAGCAATATCAATCGCTTTATGACTACCGGTTTACTGGTCACGGCTTTGGTCAACCTTTGTTTAGGTTTTACTAATTCGTTCCTCCTGTTTGCCATACTTTGGGGAATTAGCGGATGGTTTCAGTCTATGGGAGCCGCCTCTTGTGTCGTGGGACTTTCCCGTTGGTTCACGGACAAAGAACGGGGATCCTATTATGGATTCTGGTCTGCCAGCCACAATATCGGTGAAGCGTTGACCTTTCTGATTATTGCGTCTATCGTTAGTGTATTGGGTTGGCGTTACGGTTTCTTTGGGGCAGGTATCGTGGGGTTGATTGGTACATTGATCGTCTGGAAGTTCTTTCATGACACTCCTGAAAGTCAGGGCTTTCTGCCAGTGAATATTCCCAAGGAGAAAAAGGAGATGAGCGTTACGGAAGCGGCTGATTTCAATAAGGCGCAGCGGCAGGTCTTGTTGATGCCTGCTATCTGGATACTGGCTCTTTCGAGTGCTTTTATGTATATTAGTCGTTATGCCATCAATAGTTGGGGCGTTTTTTATCTGGAAGCGCAAAAAGGATATTCCACGTTGGATGCCAGTTTCATTATTTCCATCTGTCCGGTCTGTGGTATCATCGGTACTATGTTTTCGGGAGTCATTTCTGACAAGTTGTTTGGTGGTCGCCGAAATGTTCCTGCCCTGATTTTCGGATTGATGAATGTTCTTGCACTTAGCCTGTTCTTGTTGGTTCCCGGTGTACACTTCTGGATAGATGTACTTGCCATGGTTCTTTTCGGTTTGGGTATCGGAGTTCTCATCTGTTTTCTAGGTGGCCTGATGGCTGTTGATATTGCTCCCCGTAATGCTTCTGGTGCAGCATTGGGAGTGGTGGGTATTGCCAGTTATATTGGAGCCGGATTACAGGACGTAATGAGTGGTATTCTGATAGATGGTCAGAAGACGGTTCAGAACGGAGTCGATGTTTATGATTTCACATACATCAATTGGTTCTGGATTGGTGCAGCTCTGCTGTCAGTACTCTTTGCATTATTGGTTTGGAATGCAAAATCAAAAGAGGCTGATTAGTTTCAGGTATGTTAGATATATCAGGTATATTAGGTTAGATTGAAAAAACTTGTTTCCAAAAGAGGATGACAAATGTTTATTTTCAATGGTATCGGTTTTTATTTCGGGAAGTTCGTAACTACGATTCTTCCCGAAATGTTTTTATCATATTTATGTCGTTTCTGCCAGCCAACGATTGATATTACGGGTTTCCGCACTAAATTCCACACCAATTTTCACTATTTCCCGGTGGTCTTTCTGATAAGGAATCAGATATCCTTTCTCATCAATCTGTTTCATTGCTTCTTCTGCGGTTCCATTTAATTTGAACTCAAACACATAGACATATTTCGGTGTTTTAACTACAGCATCGGCACGTCCACGGGCGCTGCGTACTTCTGCTTCCGTGAATTGTCCCATCAGTTTGAATACGAGATAGAAGATAACCTGATAATGACGTTCAGTCTGGTCATTCAATTCATACGGAATATCGGCAAAGAAAGCCTCCAGACGAGTGAGGAAAGATTCGTAATCACCTTTCTCCAATTCATCAATGAATTTTCCAATATAAAATCCCTGATCATTGTTCTTCATCGGAGTGTAGAATGGCACAAGAAAGTTAATGAATCCGTAACGTACCTCATCGTTAGGAAAGTCAAGTAAATAATTATTAAACCGTCTGTCGTAATCCTTAATAGTCAGATATCCACTTTGATAAATCAGCGGTACGGGATTATTTGCATCCATTCTGTATTCAGCAAAAGAAGATGCAGGTGCTTCTATGCCATTTAATAAAGTACGTAAATCATACTCACTTTTTTGCAGTAGTTCAACCAAAAATGTCGGTGTGCCAGTCTGGAACCAATAGCTACCCAACTCCAATTTGCTGAAAGCATTCAACACACTGAACGGATTGAATACTCCTGCACCATCCGGATGAAAATGATAACCGTCATAGTTGCATTCCATTGCTGTAACTACCTCTTCTGAAGTCTGATGATTTTTGCGGCCGAAAGTTTCAATTTCGGGCTTGAAAGTACTTTTCAGTTCTTCGCGGGTGATACCGCAAAGCGTGGCGTAAGAATAGTCCAGACTAATGTCATTCAACTGATTCAAGTCACTGAATACGCTGACTTGTGAGAACTTCGTAACTCCGGTCAGGAAAACAAAACGGAGATATGCGTCAGCACTTTTCAATACTCCATAAAAGGCTTTCAATGTCTGACGATATTCTTCGAACAATTTCGGACGGGTAATAGCCTGCAAAAGAGGTTTGTCATATTCGTCTACCAATACGACGACACCTTTTCCTGTTTTCAAGGAAGCTTGTTCGATTACATAACTAAAGCGCTCCTCAGGGCTACGGTCTTTTTTCTCATCACCATAAATAGCTTCCCATTTTTCTAAATATTGGTTTAGCATTGCAATTAAATCTGCTGCCGTTTCATATTTTTTGGCATTCAGATCAAGATGTAAAACCGGATGCTGTTCCCATTTCGTCTCCAGTTGTTCAATAGCCAAACCATTGAATAGTTCTTTTTTTCCTTGAAAATAAGCATCGAATGTAGAAATTAATAAGCTTTTACCAAAGCGACGTGGCCTGCTTAGAAAATATGGCTTTCCTAGGTTAGCCATACGCCATACAAGTGCTGTTTTATCCACATAAAGATAATTATCCTTCCGTATCCCTTCGAATGTCTGTATTCCAATAGGAAGTTTACGCATCAAGTTGTCCATATCCGATGATTTTAGAGTTTCTTACGCAAAGATACAATATGCAAATGAGAATTTAGACAGAATACGAATATAATCTTTTCAGAATCTTTTCAGTATCATGATTTTTCTTTGCGTAGAATAATTTACTATCTTTGCTACTTTAACCCGAAAATCAATGAGTAGAATAATATTAAATACTAAGACTTGGCTATTATTTGTGCTGTTGTTTGGAATATCATTTTCTGCATGGGCACAAAGTGACGATTTCAATACATGGACTAAATTCAAGGTAAATCATAAGATAGATTCCCGGTTTTCAGTTTCAGGTGATTTGGAATTGCGCATGAAAGATGATGTGAGAAAGTTGGATCGTTGGGGGCTTATTGTTGGTGGAAGTTACCGGCCTTATTCGTTTCTGAATCTGGGTGTTGGCTATGAAACCCATCTTCTGAATCTGGGTGATTCGGATTGGAAGTTCAGACATCGTTATTATATAACTACCACTGCCAGTTTTCGCTATCAATGGCTGAAAGTAGCTGTAAGGGAAAGATTTCAGCAGACTTTTGATCGTGGAAATTCTGAAACTCGTTTGCGTTCCCGCTTGAAATTGTCTTATGCTCCTACAAAAGGAATTGTTTCTCCCTATTTCTCTGTTGAAATCTATCAGAGTCTGGATGATGCTTCTTTTTGGAGAGCCGATCGTATGCGCTATCGTCCCGGAGTGGAAATAGCTTTAGCCAAGCGTTGGTCGTTGGATGCATTCTATTGTTATCAATATGCATCTTCACAAGGCAGACACATTGCCGGAATAGAAGTGGGGTACTCTTTCTGAAATTGGTAGGCTCTTAATATAATAATGTGAGAGCTTAATCCTTGATCTCTGACTGGTTATTTATAACTTATTGGTTATTTGTGTTTTAATTTGAAATGTAAAATTTTCCTATAGAAACTATACTTCGGTTTAATATAATTATATACTTTTGTTTTCAAGACATCAAAATGATATCTTGAAATTGATGATTCCACAGTACAACAGACGTGTTGTTCAGTATCCCATAACTGAAAGCGAATACTTCCTCTTATGCCATTCTTTCTGTTCAATCAAAAGTTTCTATTGGGAAATTAAAAAATAAATGTGATGAAACTATTTTATAACCTACAAAGGGGCGTGGGTTTACTTGTTTTTTGTTCTATCTTGCTTGG
This sequence comes from Bacteroides sp. BFG-606, assembly GCF_024788145.1. Classification (NCBI taxonomy): domain Bacteria; kingdom Pseudomonadati; phylum Bacteroidota; class Bacteroidia; order Bacteroidales; family Bacteroidaceae; genus Bacteroides; species Bacteroides sp. BFG-606. The sequence continues at coordinate 3,826,528 of NZ_JANUIL010000001.1, forward strand.
TGCTTGTGTGAACCATATTTCGGAGGAAGAGGGGGATATTGTTAATGATGGAGATATTCCATTGAAGTTTATCGCTGATATTCGTGAGTCGGTTGATACCCGTATGGCAAATAATAACTTTGCCGAAGGGGATGAAGTCGGTCTGTTCGCTCTTGCCGGAACTACTACAATGCAAGAAGAACGTTATGTGGATAATCTTCATTTCATACGTTCATCTAATGGTGAGTTTGAATCTAACGAGTCGGTATACTATCCGGATGATGGAGTTACATTGGATTTAATCAGTTATTATCCTTACCAAAAGAGTGGAGTGGGGATAGGGGAGAGTATCATGCAGGTAGCGGTTTCAACGACTCAAAATATTTCTGATGATTATTCACATTCTGATTTCCTGATTGCTTCTAAAGAAGATGTACCAGCCAGTAAGGAGGCGGTCGCTTTAACCTATAATCATCAGTTTTTTCGTCTGAAAATTGTTCTTGTTCCTGGAGAGGAAGAGAATTTGGAAGATATGTTATCCATTAAGCCTACACTTTCGGTGAGTGGCTTTTATACTAAAACAAGTTATGATTTTCAGAAAAAAACTTTCTCTGGTTATTCCGAAGAGAAGGATATTATTCCTGCAGGAGAATGGGGGATAGAAGACGGTCGACTGATAGGAAAGGAATTTATTCTGATACCGCAGGAGGCGACTCCGGGATACCAATACATAACGTTGGAAGCTGCAGGAAAGTTATATACAAGTCTATTACCATCTACTCTACAATTAAAAAGTGGAAAGCAGCGCGAATTGGAAATAAAGTTTGTATCAGCCGAAGATGTATTAATGAGCAAAGTGAATGGGGAAATCGGGGATTGGGATGGAACCGAAATAGATCATACTGAATCGGTCACGCTTCATAAATACATAGATGTTTCGAAGTTGACTTTTCAAAAGTCGAATGTGTATAAAGTGTTACATTCGGGAAAGCAAGTAGCCGAAATATGTAAGGAGTATCTTGTTACTCCGGAATTTTCTTCGCAGGCAATCGTTGCCTATCCGATGGGAGAAAATGGTAGTGTGGACTTATCTCAAGGCGTTGTGGCACAGTTGCTAGGAAAAACCGGAAAAGTGAATGGAGGAAGTGTATCATGGAATATGGAAGATCACTCGTTGGTCTATGTTGACGGAACTTTGCCGATTCGTAATAATGTATATGTGATGGCAGACGGAACCGTTTCTTTATCCGTTACAACGGCAGATGACATACTATCTGTTTTGGCATTGGAAGATATCACTCGTGATGTACGTGGAGGAATCATTCATAATTATCCGTTAGTGAAGATCGGAACTCAATATTGGATGCGGGATAATCTGGAGGTATCTTCGTATGTCGACGGTGAAGCACTTCCCAGACTGGATGCAGTGACAGCGAATGTTCTCGGATATCTGCAATCTGCTACGGAACACTATTTTTATACAGCTAATGTTGCACTTTCTAATAAAATTCTACCTATTCATTGGAGTATACCGGATTGGAAAGACTGGAACATTTTAAAAGACTATCTGAATGGAGAGGCTTCTTTGCTGAAATCAGGTACTTGGTTACCTTTGAAAGCGGGAGAACAGGTACAGCCTGCAACTAATTTATCCGGTTTTAATGGAATACCTGTAGGAATGTATGTGGGGGCTTTTCAAACTGATTACGAGAAAAAACATCTGGCATATTGGACACTGGATAATGCAAATACCGCTATCGACACCAAGGTTTTCTATCTGAAAAGCGATACGGATATTATTGAAGAATCTAACGCAGGCGTTGATACAAAAGCCTTTGCCATTCGTTGCATAAGAAAGTAAATCGGCGAAAAAGGTTTCTCTTTTCCATAAATTGCTTATATTTGGGAAGTAAAACTAACTAAAAAGAGAGAATTATGAAGAAGATAATAAACCCTTGGAAGGGTTTGGAGGGGTACAACTGCTTTGGTTGTGCTTCCAATAATGAAGCCGGATTAAAAATGGAATTTTACGAAGATGGTGACGAAGTGGTCAGCATTTGGAAACCACGTCCCGAATATCAAGGCTGGATTGATACCTTGCATGGCGGTATTCAAGCTGTCTTGATGGATGAAATCTGTGCCTGGGTTATACTTCGTAAACTACAAACCACGGGAGTGACGTCGAAGATGGAAACTCGTTACCGGAAATCGATTGATACTAAGGATTCTCATATAGTACTGCGTGCGTCTATTAAAGAGGTAAAGCGGAACATCGTTATTGTTGAAGCAAAGTTATATAATAAGGATGGAGAAGTCTGTACAGAATCAGTTTGTACTTACTTTACTTTCTCGAAAGAAAAGTCGAAAGATGAAATGCATTTTTCGAAATGCGATGTAGAATCGGAGGAGATATTACCATTAATTTGAAATAAAAACTCAAGTTTTTGTGATAAATGTTTGGTAGTATCAAACAAATACTTTACTTTTGTCGCAGTTAATAGAAGAAATATGAAATATACAGCTACACATCATCATCATCATTTTCCTAACGAATAATCGGTGGGCGTGGATGATATTGTGTATAACTATATAAACGATAACGAAGGCTTACCGAATACGGTAAGCCTTTTTTGTTTTTCAACGCAGATTGTATTTGTAATTAATAAATTAGTAATTAAATAAAGTCATGTTAAGAATCGCAGTACAAGCCAAAGGGCGTCTCTTCGAAGAGACAATGGCACTTTTAGAAGAGTCAGATATCAAGTTAAGCACTACTAAACGTACCTTGTTGGTACAGTCTTCTAACTTTCCTATCGAAGTTCTATTTCTTCGTGATGATGATATTCCGCAAACGGTAGCTACCGGGGTAGCTGATTTGGGAATTGTGGGTGAGAATGAGTTTATGGAAAAGGAGGAAGATGCTGAAATTGTCAAACGTCTCGGATTCAGCAAATGCCGTCTGTCACTGGCTATGCCGAAAGATATTGAATATCCCGGTCTGTCATGGTTTGAAGGCAAGAAGATTGCTACCTCTTATCCGGTGATTCTTCGTAACTTCCTGAAAAAAATAATGTAAATGCCGAAATACATGTGATAACCGGTTCGGTGGAGGTATCTCCGGGTATTGGATTGGCTGATGCCATTTTTGATATTGTAAGTTCCGGTTCTACTTTGGTCAGCAATCGTTTGAAAGAAGTGGAAGTTGTAATGAAGTCGGAAGCATTGTTGATTGGCAACAAGAACATGAGCGACGAGGAAAAAGAAGTGCTTGAAGAACTGTTGTTCCGTATGAACGCAGTAAAAACAGCCGAAGATAAAAAATATGTATTGATGAATGCTCCCAAAGACAAACTGGAAGAAATCATTGCTGTATTGCCGGGTATGAAGAGTCCTACAGTGATGCCATTGGCACAGGAAGGCTGGTGTTCTGTTCATACAGTACTTGATGAAAAACGTTTTTGGGAAATCATCGGAAAACTGAAAGGACTGGGAGCGGAAGGTATTTTGGTACTGCCGATTGAAAAGATGATTGTATAAATAGATATAGGCGCGGATTACACAGATAATGTAGTCACTAATCTTAGATACCGCATAATCCGTGAAATCCGTGCCTAATAAAATATGAACCATGAAATTGATTAAATATCCCTCAAAAGAGCAATGGACGGAACTTTTGAAACGTCCGGCACTAAATACGGAAAGTTTGTTCGATACTGTTCGTTCTATTATAAATAAGATAAAGACAGAAGGCGACAAAGCAGTATTGGAATATGAGGCTGTTTTTGATAAAGTGACCTTGTCTGCACTTGCTGTCACTCCTGAAGAAATACAGGTAGCCGAATCATTGGTAAGCGATGAACTGAAAGCTGCCATTTCTTTAGCTAAACAAAACATTGAAACATTCCACTCTTCCCAGCGTTTTGTCGGGAAGAAGGTAGAGACAATGAATGGGGTAACTTGCTGGCAAAAATCTGTAGGAATCGAAAAGGTCGGGTTGTATATTCCGGGTGGAACAGCACCGCTTTTCTCGACTGTATTAATGTTGGCTGTTCCGGCTAAAATTGCAGGATGCAAGGAAATCGTTCTTTGCACTCCTCCCGACAAAAATGGGGATATTCATCCGGCTATCCTTTTTGCCGCGCAACTGGCAGGTGTCAGCAAAATATTCAAGGCTGGTGGGGTGCAAGCGATTGCTGCTATGGCTTATGGAACGGAGAGTGTACCTAAAGTATATAAGATATTTGGTCCCGGCAATCAATATGTGACAGCTGCCAAACAATTGGTGAGCCTGCGTGATGTAGCTATCGATATGCCTGCCGGTCCTTCTGAAGTGGAAGTTCTGGCCGATGCCTCTGCCAATTCGGTTTTTGTGGCAGCAGATCTTTTGTCACAGGCAGAACACGGAATAGATAGCCAGGCTATATTGATTACCACTTCCGAGAAACTTCAAACAGAGGTGATGGCAGAAGTAGAGCGTCAATTAGCAGAACTTCCCCGTCGTGAAATTGCAGCGAAATCACTGGAGAATAGTAAATTGATTTTAGTGAAGGATCTTGATGAAGCATTGGAACTGACTAACGCGTATGCTCCGGAACATCTAATCATAGAAACGGAAAACTATATGGAAGTGGCCGAACGTGTGATAAATGCAGGTTCTGTCTTTTTAGGTTCGTTAACTCCCGAGAGTGCCGGCGACTATGCTTCCGGAACGAATCACACTCTGCCGACCAACGGTTATGCCAAAGCCTATAGCGGTGTAAGTCTGGATAGTTTTATCCGTAAGATTACATTTCAGGAAATTCTCCCGGAAGGAATAAAAGCGATTGGCCCTGCTATAGAAGAAATGGCCGCTAATGAACAGCTGGATGCACATAAAAATGCTGTCACAGTTCGTCTGAAAAGCTTAGCTTAATAATTAATTAATATGAAACGCAGATTTACGCGAATTTTCGCAAAGGAAAATTTAATCTGCGTCTGTCTGCGTTAATCTGCGTTTCAATAAATAATAAGTGAAGATGAAAACGTTACAAGAACTAACCCGGCCGAATATCTGGAAATTAAAACCCTATTCTTCGGCACGAGATGAATATAAAGGAGTTACAGCCTCTGTTTTCCTGGATGCGAACGAGAACCCCTACAATACACCTCATAACCGCTATCCGGATCCTATGCAGTGTGAACTGAAGACGCTGTTGTCGAAAATCAAAAAAGTATCCCCCGAGCATATTTTTCTTGGAAACGGTAGCGATGAAGCCATCGACTTGGTTTTTCGTGCATTCTGCGAACCGGGAAAAGATAATGTCGTAGCCATCGATCCTACTTATGGTATGTATCAGGTTTGTGCCGATGTGAACGATGTGGAATATCGGAAAGTATTGCTGGATGATAACTTCCAGTTCTCTGCCGATAAACTGCTGGAGGCTACCGACGAACACACCAAATTGATTTTCCTTTGCTCGCCTAACAACCCGACAGGAAATGATTTGCTCCGTTCCGAAATTGAAAAGGTACTTTGCCAGTTCGAAGGATTAGTGATGCTGGATGAGGCATACAATGATTTTTCCCAAGCTCCGTCTTTCCTCGAAGAGCTGGATAAATATCCCAACCTTGTCGTATTCCAAACATTCTCCAAGGCTTGGGGATGTGCTGCTATCCGTCTGGGAATGGCTTTTGCTTCCAAAGAAATTATAGATATCCTTAGCAAAATCAAATATCCTTATAATGTCAATCAGTTGACTCAACAACAAGCTATTTCTATGTTGCATAAGCACTATGAGATAGAACGTTGGGTGAAAACGTTGAAAGAAGAGCGTGATTATCTGGAAGCGGAATTTGAAAAACTCCCATGTACTATCAAACTGTTTCCTTCTGATGCCAACTTCTTTTTGGCTAAAGTGACAGATGCTGTGAAAATCTACAACTATTTGGTCGGTGAAGGAATCATTGTGCGTAATCGTCATAACATTTCACTTTGTTGCAACTGTTTGCGTGTGACTGTCGGTACCCGTGTAGAAAATAATACCCTATTGGCTGCCCTTAAAAACTATCAAGGATAATTTATGAAGAAGAAAGTATTATTTATCGATAGAGATGGTACGTTGGTAATCGAACCTCCCGTTGATTATCAGCTCGACTCATTGGAAAAACTGGAATTTTATCCGAAGGTATTCCGTAACTTGGGTTTCATCCGTAGTAAACTTGACTTTGAATTTGTGATGGTCACCAATCAGGATGGATTGGGTACATCCTCTTTTCCGGAAGAGACATTTTGGCCTGCTCATAATCTGATGCTTAAAACATTGGCAGGAGAGGGGATTACTTTTGATGAAATTCTGATAGACCGTAGCTTCCCTGAAGACAATGCGCCTACCCGCAAGCCACGTACGGGAATGTTGACGAAGTATTTGAATAGTCCCGATTATGATCTTGCCGGAAGTTTTGTGATAGGTGATCGTCCTACGGATGTGGAACTTGCCAAAAATCTGGGTTGCCGGGCAATTTATTTGCAAGACTCAACCGAAGCTCTGAAAGAAAAAGGATTAGAAGAAGTCTGTGCCCTTGCAACTACTGACTGGGACCGGATAACTGAATTCCTTTTTGCCGGAGAACGGAAGGCGGAAGTACGCCGTACTACAAAAGAAACAGATATTTATGTTGCTTTGAATCTGGATGGAAATGGAACTTGTGACATTTCTACCGGTCTTGGCTTTTTCGATCACATGCTTGAGCAGATTGGAAAACACTCCGGCATGGACTTGACCATCCGTGTAAAAGGAGATTTGGAAGTAGATGAACATCACACGATCGAAGATACCGCTATTGCATTGGGCGAATGTATCTATCAGGCTTTAGGTAGCAAACGAGGGATTGAACGTTATGGCTATGCCTTGCCGATGGATGATTGTCTTTGTCAGGTTTGTCTGGACTTCGGCGGTCGTCCTTGGCTGGTTTGGGATGCTGAATTCAAGCGTGAAAAAATAGGAGAGATGCCAACAGAAATGTTCCTTCATTTCTTTAAATCATTGAGCGATGCAGCGAAGATGAATTTGAACATCAAAGCCGAAGGACAGAATGAACATCATAAAATAGAAGGAATTTTTAAAGCTCTTGCACGTGCACTAAAGATGGCATTGAAACGTGATATCTATCATTTTGAACTTCCATCCAGTAAAGGGGTTCTTTAATTTTCTAATGATGATACATAGACTTATGCAGAAAAGAATCTTGTTAAGCCTACTTTGGGGAGTAATTTTCTCTATATCTGTTTTTAGTCAGAATTTGAAAGTAGAGAAGATTACTCTTCCCGATAGCGAGTTGACCAATCTGTATAAGATTGATTCCGGGGTATACCGCTCGGAACAACCCTCTAAAGATGATTTTAAAGCTTTGGAAAAGTATGGGATTGGGGAAGTTCTTAATCTACGGAACAGACACAGCGATGATGACGAAGCAAAAGGAACAAGTCTAAAACTTCACCGGGTAAAAACCAAAGCACATTCGATTAGTGAAAAGGAATTGATACAAGCATTGCGCATTATTAAAAATCGTACGGCCCCTATTGTTTTCCATTGTCATCATGGTTCTGATCGCACAGGGGCTGTTTGTGCCTTTTATCGTATCGTTTTTCAAAATGCTTCGAAAGAAGATGCCATCCGTGAGATGACAAAAGGGGGATATGGCTTTCATCGAATCTATAAGAATATTATTAGAAGAATTAAAGAAGCCAATGTGGAGCTAATAAGAGAAGAAGTAATGGCAGGCGGAGAGTTCTAATATTCCCGTCTGTGCCATCACTCTGTCACAACTGTGCCACCGCATTGGCACAACCATGCCATACTGTTGGCACAGTTGTGCCAATGCGGTGGCACAAACATATCGGTAGGCTGCCTTATAGAGCCTCTATTTCTTTAAGCCACATGGCTGAACTAGCATCACTTGGCATTCTCCAATCTCCTCTTGGACTGATAGAAATACTTCCTACTTTGGGGCCATCCGGCAAGCAAGAACGCTTGAATTGTTGATTAAAGAAACGACGGAAGAAGGTAGAGAGCCATTTCTTGATGGTTTCTTCGTCATAGACATCTTTGAATGCAATATTGGCCAGATAGAATATCTTGGATGGGCGGAAACCACAACGTAAAAAATAATAAAGGAAGAAGTCATGCAGCTCATAAGGACCTACCAAATCTTCTGTTTTTTGTTTAATTTCTCCGTTTTCATCTGCAGGAATCAGTTCCGGACTAATAGGAGTGTCTACTATGTCAAGTAAAAACGCTTTTGAATTTTCATCTATGCCGTTTTCCGCTACCCATTGTACCAGGTACTTCACCAGAGTTTTCGGTACACTTGCATTTACTCCGTACATCGACATATGGTCGCCATTGTAGGTTGCCCATCCCAGTGCAAGTTCTGATAAATCTCCTGTACCGATCACCATTCCCCAAGTTTGATTGGCTACGTCCATTAATATTTGTGTACGTTCCCGTGCCTGCGAATTCTCGTATGTAACGTCGTGTACATTTATATCATGGTCTATATCTTTAAAATGCTGGATACAGGCTTCTTTTATACTGATTTCACGAATAGAAATACCTAGCGATTTCATCAGACCAATGGCATTGTGATAAGTACGATCTGTTGTTCCGAAACCCGGCATTGTGATTCCAAGGATATCTTTCCGGGACAATCCCAACTTATCAAAAGTCTTCACGCAAACAAGCAGTGCCAGTGTTGAATCCAATCCACCGGAAATGCCGACTACGGCAGTTTTAGCTCTGGTATGAACCAATCTTTGTGCCAGTCCGGCTATCTGAATGGAGAATACTTCTTCGCAATGCTCGTTCAATTCTGCTCCCTGTGGTACAAAAGGATGAGAGTTGAATTTCCGGGTTAATTCCAGTTCTTTGCTATTAACAAATTCTGTTGCAATAGAAACAGCTTTTTTATCTCCCAGATTTGCCTGATTGGCGGCAAAAGTCGTATTGATTCTACGTTCAGTCCGGATACGTTCAACATCTATTTCACTAATAATAAGTTGTTCTTTCATACTGAAACGTTCACTGCGCGCAAGAAGCGAACCGTTTTCGTAAATCAGTCCGTTACCAGCAAAAACGACATCGGTAGTAGACTCTCCGAAGCCGCAGGATGAGAATACATATCCGGCAATACAACGTGCAGATTGCTGGCTGATAAGAGAGCAGAGATAATTGTTTTTTCCGATGCCTTCATTGTCAGCAGACATATTGAAAATAATTTCTGCGCCTTGTAATGCCAATGAAGAGCTGGGAGGTATGGTAGACCAAAGGTCCTCGCATATTTCGATACCAAAAGTCGTATCCGAAGTTTCAAAAAGCAGATTGGCACCTATCGGAACTACTTGTCCGCAAAGCCGTACGTTATTGGTTGTCAGTTGAAGTGCCGAAGTGAACCAGCGCTGTTCATAGAATTCTTTATAATTCGGCAGATAAGTCTTGGCGGCAACCCCCAATACTTTCCCTTTCTGGATCACTACGGCTGCATTGATTACTGTCGAATTGACAATAACAGGCATGCCAACAATAGAAATAATGTCTAATTGACGAGTATTATTAAGGATTTGCATCAGCCCCATTTCTGCCTCTTCAAGCAAAAGCTGCTGTCCAAATAGGTCGCCACAAGTATATCCGGTAATACTCATTTCCGGAAATACGATCATTTGCACTCCTTTGCCTTCGGCTACTGCAATCAAGCTTTCTATCTTCTCTACATTGAATTTGCAGTCAGCCACCTTTATGTGTGGCACAGCTGCAGCTACTTTTTCACAAATCCGTAGTTCATCTTATACCTTTTTATATATAATGGGTGCAAAAATAGGAAATAGTTTTGAATATTTTTCTTTTCTGTATTGAATCCTCTCAATAAGCTATTTTTATGGGTTATGGTATTTGTTGTTTAAACAATTAATTAAACTATCAAAATGAATGTGAATATCTAATTTATGCTGGAATATATTTTGAATTTGTTTTTTAAAAGGATTATATAGACTTAAATATGTAGCAAAAAGATAGAAGTGGAAATATGGTATAAAAAATGCGACATATTGTTTTTTTTATTTAATTATAATATATATATTTGTAACCAAAATATAACAACATTGAAAGTACATAAACCTAAAACAGAACAAGTAATATTAGTGTTTAATTTATAACTTAAGAGAGCAGATGGTCAAACATTTAATTCACACAGCAGTAACACGAAAAATCTATTTGGATATTTGGCGTAATATAAAAAATCTGCCAAGTTAGTCTAACTCCTATTGTATTTTATAGAAAATATAATCTACCCCAAATCGATGCAAGATATGTTTGTAACCGATTGGGGGAAGGAGCGTATTATTATTTCATACGCGAAGATAAGTGTATTCCTTATTATAGAAATTTTATAAAAATAAATCAATTATATTAATTTTTAATTCAAGTATCAAAGATGAGAAAATCAATTCTCTTGTTTGTACTCTTTGCTCTGACGAATATCCCTCTCATGATTCTGGCACAGGGAGGATATAAAGTCACAGGACATGTAGTTTCAGCGGAAGATAATGAGCCGATGATTGGCGTGTCCATTCTGGAGAAAGGGACAACAAATGGTGTGATTACCGATGTAGACGGTAACTACATTCTTGAAATTAAGGGTACGGCGAAGGCTACTTTGCTGTTCTCTTATGTCGGTATGCAATCTCAGCAGCATGAAGTCAACCCGCATACGGGGACGTTGAATGTACGGCTGGTTTCGGATTCCGAATTAATAGACGAAGTTGTGGTGGTGGCGTACGGAACCCGTAAAAAGGGAACCATTGCCGGAGCCGTGTCCACTGTAAAAGCGGAAAAGATGGAAAATGTACCGGCAGCGGGTTTCGACCAGTCGTTGCAGGGACAGACGCCCGGTCTGACGGTGATCTCCAATTCCGGAGAACCCAGCAAATCGGCGGTCTTCCAGATTCGAGGCACGAATTCTATCAATTCGGGCACGTCTCCGTTGTTTATTCTGGACGGTGTGCCTATTTCGAGCGCTGATTTTAATACAATCAGTCCGGCAGATATCGAATCCATATCTGTGCTGAAGGATGCTTCTTCCACTTCTATCTATGGAGCCCGTGCGGCAAATGGCGTGGTGGTAATCACTTCCAAACGCGGATTGTCGCTGGACAAGGCGAAGGTATCGTTGCGTGCGCAGTGGGGGTTCTCACAACTGGCGTCGGATGACAACTGGATGATGATGAATACGCCCGAGCGTATCCAGTTTGAAAAAGAAATCGGTCTGGACTCCGGTCAGGATTACACCTTGCTTTCGCGTACCGATGTCAATTGGCTGGATGAAGTTTTCAACGACCGCGCTCCGTTGCAGAGCTACGAATTGTCGGTCAACCGTGCTACCGATCGCCTCAACTACTACGTTTCCGGTGGTTTTTACGATCAGGACGGTATTGCGCAGAACTCTACTTTCCGTCGTTACAACTTGCGTGCCAATGCAGAAGTGAAAGCAAGCAACTGGTTGAAGATGGGAACCAACACAATGATGGCTTATGAAGAAGTGGCGCAGGCAGAAGAAGGAGAAATGGCACTTTATACTCCGATCTCCGGTTCACGTTTCATGCTTCCTTATTGGAGTCCTTATAATAAGGACGGTTCTCTGGCTTCGCAGAACGACGGAACTTGGACGGGAATCGGACAGAACCCTATCGAATGGATGTCTAATAATCCGGTGAACCACAAGAAGTATAAATTGTTGTCTACCGTCTTTGCAGAGCTTACTCCGGTAAAAGACCTCACTGTGCGTGCACAGTTCGGTGCGGACTATGCGCACTCTACGGCTTTCATGCAGTCTTTCCCGAGCTACATTATCAATAACAGTTCAGGTAGCGCCGGACGTAGTTCATCGGATATCCTGAATCTGACGGAAACCGTTACGGCAAATTACCGTTGGGCGCTGAACGACGACCATTCTTTCAATTTCCTGCTGGGACAGGAAGGCGTGGACTATCGTTCTAACGGATTCCAAGTAGTCACCAGAGGACAGAACAACGACCGTCTGACAAATGTCACTGCCGGTACGCGCGCCTCTTCATGGGTGGATACCACTAGCTCTTACGCTTACTTGTCGTTCTTCTTCCGTGGCGAATACAACTATAAAGATTTATATTATGCCGAAGGTGCTGTACGTACCGATGCTTCTTCCCGTTTCGGTAAAGACCACCGTTGGGGTACTTTCTGGTCGCTCGGTTTTATGTGGAACATCAAGAACGAGGCTTTCCTGAAAGACGTGGAATGGCTGACAAGCGCACAAATCAAGTTGAGCACCGGTACATCGGGTAACTCGGAGATTAATTTCTACCAGCATCTCGCACTGGTTTCCGGCAACGCCAATTACTTCAACCAAGCAGGCCTGTATCCTGCACAGAGCGGAAACGAAGATCTGGGTTGGGAACAGACATGGGCAAACAACGTCGGCATAAATTTCGGTATTTTCAACCGTGCGAACGTGAACATCGACTTCTATCATAAGAAAACCACCAATATACTGATGAACGTGCCTACTTCGTATGCTAGCACCGGCGAAGGGTGGCGTTGGGAAAACATCGGTGCCATGATGAACCGCGGTGTGGAAATAGCGGTAGACGGTGATGTGATCCGCACGAAGGATTTCATTTGGAACCTAAGCGCCAACGTTTCTTACAACAAGAACAAGTTGCTTGAACTCTACAACGGCGTGCAAGAATATGTAAACTCCACCACCGGATTGAAGTATGTAGTGGGACATCCCGTACATGAATACTTCATGAACCGCTATGCAGGCGTAAATCCTGCCAACGGAGACGCTCTGTGGTATACTGCTGACGGAGAACTGACTACCGAATTCCGTGAAGAAGACAAAGTAATGACCGGCAAGACGTTCGACTCTCCGTGGGCGGGCGGTTTCGGGACAACCCTTACATGGAAAGGTCTTTCACTGTCGGCACAATTCAGTTGGATGGCAGACCGCTATGTGATGAACAACGACCGTTTCTTTGAAGAAAGTAACGGACTGTACAGCTCCTACAACCAGTCGAAACGACTGCTGTATGACCGTTGGAAGAAGCCGGGTGACGTAACGGATATCCCCCCGTTATGGCGTGGTAGCCCAGTTGGATGACCGTTTTCTCGAGAATGCTTCTTTCCTTCGTCTGAAGAATCTGACGCTGGCTTATTCGCTTCCGCAGTTGTGGCTGAAGAAGACCAATTTCTTCTCTTCCGCCCGCATCTATCTGCAAGGGCAGAACCTGCTGACATGGACCGGTTTCACCGGACTCGACCCGGAAGTGGCCGATAATGTTTACAGAGCACAATATCCGTCTTCGCGCCAGTTTACTCTGGGGGTTGAAGTTTCATTTTAACTAGTACATTAAAGAAACATGATTAAGAAATTTAAATTATATATCTTGTTGGCTGCCGTGGCATGTTCCACCATCTCCTGTTTGGATAAGATGCCGGAGGATTCCATTCCTTTCGATGACGCTATCAAGACGGTGGATGATGTAAATCTGGCAGTGGTAGGTATTTACGATGCTTTTAAGAACAGCGCCCTTTATTCCGGCAACCTCACTTTGCTGCCCGACTTGCAGGCGGATTTCGTGTACGGAATAAACGGAAATACGAATACTTACGGAGACATCTGGCGCTGGAAAGACATTCTGGCTACCAATACAAGCATTGAGGCTGTATATGCCGGATTGTATAGTGTAATCAACCGGTGTAACTTCCTGCTCGACCGCGTGGATGCGGTGAGAAAGAACACAACCGATGACAATGACCTCGACCAGATCGACCAGTGTTGCGGCGAAGCTTATTTTGCCCGTGCGCTTGCTTATTCGGAGTTGGTGAAATGTTTCTGCAAGGCTTACGAAAGCGATGCGGAGGCAGCCAATGAACTGGGTGTTATCCTGACCCGGCACTATCAGGGAAATGAGGAAATGAAGCGTGCTTCGCTGAAGGACTCTTACCAGTTTATCCTCGACGATCTTGACCGTGCAGCCGAACTGTTGGCATTGGATAAAGATTATGATCCAGCTACCGACGGCGCTTTGTTCAACAATGCTATTTATTTCAACGAATACACTGTCTACGCTCTGCGTGCGCGTGTCGCTCTTTATATGAAGAACTGGGAAGATGCTATCAAGTATTCCAGCAAAGTGATAGACAGCGGTTACTACCTTTTGTCCAGTTGTACGCAGAACTATACTTCTACCGCCAGTTATTATAAGTATATGTGGACCAACGACAACGCTACGGAGATTATCTTCAAAGTCGGTTTTACCATTGACTCTTATGGCGGCAGGCTGGGAACGATTTTCTTTAATTACGATTTCAGTACAGTCCGTCCCGATTACGTGCCGGCAGAGTGGGTTATCAACTTATACGATAACAACGACTTGCGCGTATCCACTTTCTTCCTGACCTATCAGACTGGTTACAGCCACGGGCTTTCATGGCCTTTGCTGATAAAGTATTTTGGCAATGAATCGTTTGTAAACGAGAATATTCTTCACGTGTGCATGCCGAAAGTGCTCCGCTTGTCGGAACAGTACCTGATTCGTGCCGAAGCATATGTCAGTCAGTCGGCTCCCGATTATGGACGTGCCGGAAAAGATATTACTGCGCTTCGTACGGCTCGCTACGCTACTTACGGAGGTTCTACCGCCTTGAGCGCATCCAATGCGATGAAGGTGATCAAAGAAGAGCGTGTGAAGGAACTTTATATGGAAGGTTTCCGTCTTCACGACTTGAAACGTTGGCATGACGGATTTGAACGCAAGCCGCAGGCACAGTCATTGGAGAACGGCAGTAAACTGAAAGTAGAAGCCGACGATCCTTTGTTCGTATGGCCGATACCGCAGCATGAACTGGATGCTCCCGGCTCACAAGTACAACCGAATGAAAGTAACAAATAAGATTAAAAGCATACGATAATGAAGAAATTATTAATAGGATGTATGGCAGCCGTCGCTGCGCTGACGGTTTTTTCCGGCTGCGAGCAGGACAAGGTGACATACAGCGGAGCTAATTATCTTATGTTTTCTGACACGCTTTATACTTATGCCGTGCAAGAAACGAATGAGATATTCAACGTTCCCGTCGCTGCTACTGTGGCAGCCAACTACGACCGCACCTTTGCTGTGGAAGTGATAGACCGGGAGAGCAATGCCGTAGAAGGCAAGCATTATAAGTTATTGTCGAACACCGTCACCATCAAAGCGGGCGAAAGAGTTGCCAACTTGCAGGTGCAAGGTATGTATGACAGTATGGAGATTACCGACTCGCTGGGCTTCTCCCTACGGCTCGTCGTGCCCGAAGAAGATCGTTGGGATATATACGGCACAGGGGCGAAAGTGGTGATGCAGAAGATTCTTCCGTTTGACATTCAGGAGTTTACTGGATGGTGTAAGGTCACTTCCAGTTATCTGTCGTCCGATTATTATCCGAAGAAGACGGACATTCGTCTGGTTAAGTCGGATGTAGTGGAAGGCAAGGAGAATACGATTGCCATTCATGGTCTTTACTTTGACGGTTATGATACGGAAATCACTTTCAACCGGGAAGATGTATTGGAGCCGTTGGTTGAAATGGAAGAACATATGTGTGCCACTACGGCAGAGGCTTTCAACACCATTCACGGTGACGGAAAGTTGCTGATGAGCCAGCCGGCAGCTTATACTTCTTTCTATAGTACGAATGAGACTTTCATCATGCAGTATGTCACATTGAGTGTGAACAACAAAGATGGTTCGCTTTATGGCATAGTGGGCACGTTTATCAATATCATCGAATGGATAAGTGATGCGGAAGCGGAAAAATTAAAAGAACAAGGATATTAAAAAAATAAGTAATAGAAAATAGATATGAAAAAGTTTAGTTTAAAACCACAAGGAGGTTCCTGCATGAAGATGTTCTGCAAAAGTTGGCTCTTCATTGGCTTGCTCGCAACTTTCTGTTTGGCGGCATGCTCGGACGATGATGATAAGGCGGAGACTCCTGTATTTCCGGCAAAGCAGAATATCGTCTGCAATGCTGGTGAAACAACCGATTTTACTTTTACGGCGAATACAAACTGGAGCTTGGCTTCTTCTGCCATTTGGTGTAAGTTCAAAAGTGATACTACGGAAGAATATGTGGTATCCGGAACTGCCGGTACGCATACAGTAACCGTTATGGCTACGGACGACGACCAAAAGATAGAGAAAGCGAGCGTAGCTAAATTGGAATTGACAATGGATGGTGAGACTATCGTGATTGGTGAAGTTACTCGTTCGGCTGTGGGTACGGAATTGAAGATATTCGACCTTGAGGGAAATGAAATCGATAAAACCATTGGACTTAAGGTAGGATATGACAACTTTGCTCAATTCAAAGTAAAAGCTAACTTCCGTTTTGCTGCTACTAATCTGCCGGGCTGGGTAGAACTGCAAGGTGGTTCTTTTGTTGGCGCTGTGGATAAAGAAGTGACAGGCGGTTTGAAGATCATACAAGATGAAAATCGTGAGAAGTATCCGGTTGAAGCAAATATTGAGAAAAATGTGATTACGTTTGCCGATGAAGAAGGAAAAGCATTCTATGAGTTTCCTGTTTATTATGAGGGAATGAATCCAACGGAGATAAAACTTACTACTCCAACAACTTTTGCTACAGGTTGGGTTGTTACAATGGATGGAAAGACACTTACTCAACAAAGTATAGGTGGTACAGGAACTACAACTCTACAAAGGAGACTGCCATTTACTATTAAAACTTTGGAAGATGACTATGTAATTGTATTCATGAGTAAGGGTTGGGACGATAAAATTCACCTTGTAGGTTCAATGTATGACTTCTTTACTTATGACTGGATGCATTGCGAAGGGGAAAAGGGGAATTTAAGTATCATTATTGATGAATATAAGCCTAACTCTTGGAATGGTGATCCAGAAGAAAGAAGCGGGTATATTCTTGCATTTCCACGTGAAGTATATGAAAGGGATATTAAAGATAAGGAAGAAGAAGTTATTCTTGATGAAGAAGGAGAAATAGAGTATAGATATGAACAAAGTAATCTTATCATGGCTTTTACTCAAAAAGAAGTGAAAGAAGAAACGGGACCGAAAAGCTTTTTGATAAAGAAATCTGGATATGAAGAAATTTCAGCAACGCAAGCAACTGATGAGGATATATTAAATCTTCTTCAAGGAAACTATCAGCTAGAGAATGCTAAGGTTTATTCAATCTCCGCTGATGCAGGAAATTACTTCTCTATTTATCCCTTATTATCAGACAGTGAATGGACGGGAGAGGCTTATGTTATTAATCGTGAGGATAAAGATGTAGAAGTACGTCTCGAAACTTCAATGGATTCTGATGGTATGTATTTGGGAATCACTATACCTACTCCTTTTACAGAGGATTTAATAGTTGTTTTTAAAGGAACTGATTGGATCTTTAAGAAAGCTCTGGTAATTACTCCTGCCAATTAATTAACTTAGATAACTTAGTAAATGAATTTACATAAATTATACTCAATATTCTTCCTGCCGCTAATCGTCAGTCTACTGACAATAGTGGTAGTAAGCGGTTGTTCCGACGATGATGAGGAAATACTGCAAAGCCAATACGGCTATGTGCAGTTCAAACTCTACAAGGACGCCTCTTTTGGAAAGGAAGGAACCACCCGTGTGACGGACAAACTGGAAACGTTGTCTACGGCACAGAAGATAAAGGTGGTGATGGTGCACAACGGTACCACCGTTTCACAAACATTGCCCTTGAACTCATATAATGCAGGCAATGCGGAATATGGTGTGCGCAGTGATAAATTGAAGTTAGTAGTCGGTACGTATAAGGTGATCGGTTACGTGCTGTATGACAAACTCGATAAGGAAATCATGGCAGGTCCCGGTGGAGATAACGAAGATTTTACCGTTATAGCCGGAGGACTTCAAGAGAAAGCATTGACAGTAGATGCCGTATCTCGTGGTATGCTGACTTTCAAGTTGACGAAACAATGGGCTAACACACGTGCCACAGGTGAATATCTGTTCAGCAGCATTCGCTTTATCGATGTCACCTTGATGAATACCTTTACCCGTGAAACTACAGAGTTGAAAGGCATGAAGGTTACTTATAAAGAAGGTTCAAAGGAAAGTGTGAATCCTGCTAATCCGGAAGATAAGTACATGGATATAGAAGAAGCAACCTGCGACTCTGCCGTATGGGTTCCTTCCGGTACTTATCAGGTAGTAGCTTATACCACTTACACACAAAAGGGTATCACGAAACCCCAACTGGAAACGCAAGCTGTAAGAAGCGAGCCTATTGTTGTGAAAGATAACGAACTGACAAGCGAAGCGATCGTACCTATCCAGTTAAAGGAAACCGCAGAATATATCAAGGACTATAAAGCCTTGAAACAAATCTGGGAGGCTTTGGACGGAAAGAATTGGAGCTACAATGGCGGTACGGTGGATAATACAGTTCACAGTAAAAACTGGAACTTCAATAAGGAACTGGATATGTGGGGGAACCAGCCGGGCGTCGAACTGGACGAAAACGGTCGTATAACCGGACTTTCGCTCGCAGGCTTCGGTGCTAAAGGAAGAGTGCCTGATGCTATCGGACAATTGACGGAGTTGAAAACCCTTGCTTTCGGTACACACAGCGAAATGCTGAGCGGCAGACTATTCGGTGACGAAGAATTGACACCAGACATGGACGATGCGAAGAAAGAGAGGATACGCATGCACTATAAGCGGACTTTCCTTGATTACGACCCGCGCTCTCATATGTCGGAAATGCTGCAAGAAAGCATCAACCGTGATCCGGATATGAAGCCGATAAAGAAGGATAACCGCATCACGCTGAAAGATACGCAAATCGGTACGCTTACCAACCGTATCACATTTATCTCGAAAGCTCTCATGCGGTTGACAAAATTGCAGAACCTTAATATCGCCAATTCACCTATTCTCGCCGATGCTATTGCTACGGAGTGGGAGAATGAGAACTCGGAATATGCTAAGCAGTATGCTGATGAAGATTTGAGTTGGAGCAATCTGAAAGATTTAACAGATATAGAGCTTTATAACTGTCCTAAGATGGATAGGGTTCCGGATTTTATCTATGAATTGCCCGAGATACAGTCTCTGAACCTTGCCTGCAACAAAGGCATTAGTGCCGGTCAACTGAAAGCTGACTGGACAAAGCTTGCTGAGGAGAAGACTGGTCCTAAAATCCAGATACTTTATCTGGGTTATAACAATCTGGAAGAATTTCCGCCGTCTGAGTCTTTAGGGAAGATGGTTAAGCTTGGCTTGCTCGATTGCGTGCATAATAATATACATACGGTACATGCTTTTGGTACGAAGGTTAAACTGACCACCCTGATGTTGGGCAATAATCAAATTGAAGAAATTCCGGATAACTTCTGTGCTTTTACCGAGCAGGTAGAAGGACTGAACTTCTCTAATAACAAGTTGAAATATATCCCGAATATCTTCAATGCCAAATCAGTATATGTAATGGCATCAGTGGATTTCTCTTACAATGAGATCGGCTCGGTGGATGGAAAGAATATTAATTGTTCTATGGCGGATTATAAGGGTATCAATGCCAGCACAGTCAGTCTGTCAAATAATCAAATCAGTAAATTCCCTACAGAACTGTTTGCAACAGGTTCTCCAATTGGAACTATTGATTTGAGCGGTAACATGATGACCTCTATTCCGGAAAACTCACTGAAACCGAAGAACGGAAACTATAAGAATACGCATCTGCTCACGGTGATAGATTTGCGCTTCAATAAGTTGACAAGCCTGTCGGATGACTTCCGTGCAACGACTTTGCCTTATTTGACAAATATGGATGTCAGCTACAACTGTTTCTCCAAGTTCCCGACGCAGCCGCTGAACAGTAGCCAGTTGAAAGCTTTCGGTATCCGCCACCAGCGCGATAAGGATGGTAACCGTACTTTGCGTGAATGGCCTACGGGTATCACTACTTGTCCGAGTTTGCTGCAATTGCAGATTGGTTCGAATGATATTCGTAAAGTGAACGAAACACTCACTTCACGGCTCTATATATTAGAGATTGCAGACAATCCGAATATCTCTTTGGATGTAACCAGTGTATGTCCTTATATCGAGGCAGGCATGTATGTATTGCTTTATGATAAGACACAGGATATTCGTGGTTGTGATGCTTTGGGTATTGAACGATAATATAAAAGATTCTATTAATGAAGTATATTAGTAAAATAACATTAGGACTGATTCTTTGCACGGCGTTAGTGACCTCGTGCAAGGATGATGACGAACCGGGAATCGAGGGGCTTGCATTGGATAAGACCGAAATTACGATGGGTGCCGAAGGTGGAGTCGAAAAGATTGCCGTATCGTCCAGCGATCAATGGGTGACGAGCACCAAGGAACCTTGGTTAGCCATTTCGCCTGCCAACGGTATCGGTTCGGCGGTATGTGAGATAGCTATCGACTCCACACTGCAAAACCTTGCACGTACAACGGAGATACTTTTCGCCATGAACGGCAGAACACCTCAAAAGGTAACGGTTACACAGTTTGGTTTTAGCAAGCAAATCTTGATAAAAGAGTCGGAAGTGAAAATAGCTAGTTCGGATCGTTACGACGAACGTGTTTTCAAAAGTACTATCTCTACAAATGTCAAATTCAGAATAGACGGAGTAGATTATTCTTTCGCTGAAGAGGCAACTATGTCGGAGGAACAAAAAGCGGATGCAGAGAGTGACCGCGCAGATTGGTTGACATTGCCGAAAGAGAAAGATTTGAATGTGGAGTTAGACCGTGGAGCGCGTCCGCGTACCATAAAAGTAGATTTCCGTTGGGGAATGAATGTGGTTCCTTATACCCGTGTAGCTAAAATTCGTCTGATTCCGGAAGATCCCGAGGACCTGAAGGATTTGGTCGATGAAAACGGTAATAAGATAGATGCAGTGGTGCTGACTGTGAGACAGGAAGCTGCTATGAAGATTGAAGATAACCGTTCGGGCGACTCGCTGGCGGTGATTACTATCAATAATAAACTTCAGTCTATGACGCAGATTGATGCCAGTGAAAATATGATGAACTGGGCGAATGTGACGCTTTGGGAAGCTACGGATAAAGAAATACAAAACAACGAACTTCCTGAGGAAGCGGTAGGCCGTGTGCGTTCTGTAAGTTTTGCGATGATTAACCTGCAAGATGGTGAAGCCTTGCCCAAGGAGATTCGGCATTTGAAATATATAGAATCATTCGCAGTTCAGAGTAATGAAAACAGTCAGATCCGTACAATCTCTCTAGGAGAGGAAATCGGTGAGTTACAATATTTGAAACATTTGACTGTATATTCTGTAGGTATCAATGCTTTCCCCGATAATTTTATTAACTTAGGGAATAAGCTGGAAACATTGTATTTGGGAAGTAACAATTTCCCGTCATTGTCTGTGATTACCAATGTGGTGAATCAGAAGAATTTCGGCAAGTTGAAGGCTTTGACATTGACCGGATGCCGTGCTACGGATGTATTGCGTGATTTAAGTCTTATTAGTGGAGGCAAATATAATGGAAGAGACGTCGGCTTGCATGCAGACGTATCCAAAGAATACACGGAAAAAGAAGCCTTCTTGAAATTGTTGACATGGGATAAGTTGATTTCATTAGAAATGTCGTATAACTTCCTCGAAGGAGAATTCCCGACGGACGAAGAAGTGAAGAATGCGTTGACAGCAGCGAAGAAACCGCTTACTTATCAGCAAGAAGATTTCTTTACTAAAGATGAACTGGATGCTACTCCTGCTATCTATGAGTCTAAGTTATCTCAGGATACTTGCCAATGGTTGTTATCCACTGACAATTGGGTTACTTATAAGGATCAGGATGCGTTAAGAGGACAGGATATTCTGCGTGTATTGCCGTTTGCCCGTACGTTACATCTTAATCTGAACTTCATGACTGGTAAAATACCGAATTGGTTGCTGTTCCATCCGTACTTTGCATACTGGAATCCGGAAACGATGGTATTTAACCAGCAGGAAGGGGGTAAGAATTCTTCAGGAGATACAGTTGGATTCAGCAATGTGGAACTCGTGAACTACGATTATTCTTACTACTACGGCAGTGAAGACCCTGGAACAAACCAAAAGGTTGACGGCGTAGCTTATCCGTTGTATTACAAAGTATTTGTATTATCGGATACAGTAGAATAAATATCATTAACAAGAATAATTTAATAAGGAACAATGAAGAATAAATTCTTATATACAGCACTGTTTGCCTTGACGCTGACTGCCTGCTCGGAACAAGAGCTGATTGAACAACCGTCCACCCCGACAGGGGGGACGGAAGTCCAACTTCCGACGGATGTCACTTCCGGTGAATTGCTGATAAAGTTCGACCCGGCAATGACGGAGATCCTTGACCGGACTCTTGCGGTTGCTACCAGAAGCGGGGGAGCTATGACCCGTTCCGGGATTCCTTCTACCGACGAGGTGTTGGCTATTCTGGGGGCTTATCATTTTGAACGTATATTTCCGGTAGATCCCAGAAATGAAGAACGGACCCGCACCGCAGGATTGCATCTGTGGTATCGGGTGAAGTTTGATGAAAATACGGATGTGAAAGAAGCAGCCCGCCGGCTCAGTCAGTTGGGCGAAGTTTCCAAAGTACAGGCAAACAGCCGCATTCAACGTGCTTACAAGAAACAATCCTATCGCACTTATATTAGCGAAAGCGCTTTGAAACAAAAGGCAACTACGCGTGCGGGGAAAACAGAAAGCATATTCGATGATCCCGGTCTGTCGTATCAATGGCATTATATCAACAGCGGAGTTAATGCATTTGATAATCAGAATGAACTGCAGAATGGTTCGAAAGCAGGATGTGATGTCGGTTGTGCGGAAGCATGGAAGAAATGTACGGGTGACCCGTCTATTATTGTTGCCGTGCTGGACGAAGGCGTCATGAATACTCATCCCGACTTGATAAATAATATCTGGATTAACGAAGGCGAAAAATTGTATGCCGGTAAAGATGCCGACGGTAACGGTTATGAGGATGATCAGTACGGTTACAACTTCGTAAGCAATTCGCCTGTTATTACATGGCAGGATATCAACGATTCGGGACATGGCACACACGTTGCCGGTACGATTGCTGCTATGAACGGCAATCACGAAGGCGTCTGCGGTATCGCCGGTGGCGACGGTACACCTAATTCGGGCGTGAAGATAATGTCGTGTCAGGTGTTTTCCGGTGAGTATGGTGTGAGTCTGGATGGTGAGGCGCGGGCTATCAAATATGCGGCAGATAATGGCGCTGTTATCCTGCAATGTAGCTGGGGTTACAACTCTGCTTTGGCAAGTCTGGTAGACGGATATACTCCGGGTCCGGGTTCGGAAGAAGAATGGTCGGAACTTTATCCGCTGGAAAAAGAAGCATTGGATTACTTTATCAACAATGCCGGTTCTCCCAATGGGGTGATCGACGGTGGTCTGGCAATTTTCGCTTCCGGCAATGAATATGCGGCTATGCCTTCTTTCCCTGCTGCTTACTCTAAATGCATATCAGTAAGTGCGGTGGCTGCCGACTTTACTCCGGCTTCTTATACCGACTATGGTAAGGAAGTCACGATCTCAGCTCCGGGCGGTGATACGGAATATTATAATCCGGTGGGAGAGAATGATCCTGAAATATGGGAAGAAATAGACGGTGCTCATTCCGGTTCTATTCTCTCCACATTGATAAAGGACGGTCAGCCTGCCTATGGATATATGGACGGTACGTCTATGGCTTGCCCGCATGTATCGGGAGTAGCTGCACTGGGATTGTCGTATGCCGTTAAGTTGCGTCGTCACTTTAAGGCAAGCGAGTTTGTGGAACTGCTGAAAAAATCAGCGAAGCCGCTGGATCCCTATTATAGTAATGGAGCAGTGAAAAGGTTCTATCGTAACCATCTTACTCACGGAGCTTCCGCTACGAAAGTAGAGTTGTCGAGATACGTCGGCAAGATGGGTGAGGGACTGGCAAACGCCGGAGAGTTGTTGAACAAAATCGACGGCAGTGGTTCGGACATGGTAGTGCCTAATGTATATGTGTCAGAAGCAGCAACATCGACGGTAGACCTTGCTTCCTACTTTGTAAATGGTGACAACCTGACTTATACCTGTACGTCTGCTGATACAGCTATCGCTACGGTAAAGGTAACAGGTACGCTGATGGAGGTATCCGGTGTAAAAACCGGAGCGACCCGTATCACGGTGAAAGTAAGCAATGGAACGGAGCAAACAATCACCGTCACAGTTCGTAAAAAAGCCAATGACAACGGTTGGATGTAATTTTGATATTCAATGAAACCCATTATTTGGATACGGTTATTTATATGTTGTGCGGTTGTCGGACCGTTCCGGGCGGTAGAAGCCCGGAATGTCCGTTCCGTTCTGCAGGAGGAAGAAATTCTGCGTTTCGACCGGACGGTACTGGATGTCGGTACACTGACCGAAGACGATGCTCCGCAGACCTACCGTTTCACTTGCACGAACGTAAGCGGTAAAACCGTGAAGCTCACCTGTGTGAAGACAACTTGCGGTTGTACGGCGGCTGATGTCCGTATGGGAGAGATTCTTCCGGGCGAAACAAGAGTGATAGCATTGACTTACACTCCGAAGAATCATCCGGGAACGATCGACACGAATGCTTTCATCTATCTGGCTTCTTCGGACAGTCTGCCGGCGGCACGCCTCACCTTAAGAGGAAATGTGCTTCCCGGAGCGGATGAATGGGCGCGCTATCCATATGTAATGGGAAAGTTGAGGCTGAAACAAAATCGGATGGAATTTCGCGAAGTGGCTGCTGGAAAGCGTCCTTCGGAACGGGTTCTGTGCGGTAACAGTGGCGACCAGCCGCTGCGCTTGTCGGCTTCCCGTCTTCCGGCATTCGCTGCTTTCCGTACGGAACCGGAAGTTATCACTCCGGGTAGTGAAGCCGATATAGTGGTTACGATAGATGCCTCATTGATTCCTGCGGATAAAGACAGTTCATTTACCTTTCCGCTTGTGATAGAAGGAGTGGAGGGGCAACCGTCGGAACGGACATTGAATATTAAAGTAAACCGTATTAAATAACGATAAAATAAAAAGAAGACATGAAGAATATTTTCAAATTAATGGCTTTATTCGCCTTCGTGCTTTGTTTCTCATCTTGTGATGACGATGAAGATACAGCCCTTCCTACATTGCCGGTCACTGCTGCCAATCTGAACGGAGTATGGCAACTTGCCGAATGGAACGGGCAGCCTTTGGCGGAAGGTACCTATTGCTACATAGAGTTTAACCGCAAGGAACTCACTTTTGAAATGTACCAGAAGTTCGACAGTATGTACGCACGTTGCATCACCGGTTCTTTCAAGATTAAGAACGACCCTTATCTGGGCTACGTGCTTAGCGGAGACTACGATTTCGGCAATGGAGAGTGGAATCACGATTATATCGTAACCGATTTGCAGGAATCTGGCTCTATGGTCTGGACGGCAAAAGATGATGATAGCGACGTGAGCAAATATGTGCGTTGTAACAAAGTGCCGGACGAAATTATAGCGGAAGTAAAAGTGGACGAATAAAATTGATTTTTAGCTTCTTTAAAAGAAAAGGAGTATATAAAACTTTTCGAAATATAAATACCCCTCACAAAACTCTTTTGTGAGGGGTATTTTTAAACAAAAAAATTGCTGATCTTTTATTGTCATGCAAATGGATGGTAAGTAAAAGGAAAATAGGTTTTCAATAATAATATTCTTAAAAAAATACGCCAAAAATATGGGAATTTATTTGATAATTCCAAATAACTCGTTATCTTTGCATTAAATTTATAATTGTAATGAATACAACTTTGAAAAGAAGGAAGAGATAATGAAACCATATGAACGATTATTAGAGCATAATATCAAGCCTTCCATGCAGCGTATCGCTATCATGGAATATCTGATGGATAATCCGATTCATCCATCAGCTGATGATATATATACTGCACTATCTCCTTCGATGCCGACACTTTCAAAAACTACGGTTTACAATACTCTGAAATTGTTTTCTGAACAAGGAGCGGCCTTGATGCTTACGATTGATGAGAAGAATACAAACTTTGATGCTGACACTTCCGTACACTCTCATTTTTTGTGCAGGCGTTGTGGACACATTTATGATTTGAAATGCCCGGAAGCCATAAAACAAGTGGAGAATGTAGACATGGATGGTCATCAGGTATCAGAAGTTCATTATTATTATAAAGGTATTTGCAAGAATTGCTTAAGTAAAGATAAAGAAACACGTATTGACTAATTAATTTAAAATTGAGAAGAAAATGAAAAAATTTAGATGTACTGTATGCGGTTACGTTCATGAAGGTGACGCAGCTCCTGAAAAATGTCCTTTGTGTAAAGCTCCTGCTAGCAAATTCGTAGAAGTGGTTGAGGTAGAAGGTGGCGCATTGTCTTTTGCTGACGAACACGTTATTGGTGTGGCAAAAGGTTGTGACGAAGAAATGATTAAGGACCTGAACAATCACTTCATGGGAGAATGTACTGAAGTTGGTATGTATTTGGCTATGAGCCGTCAGGCAGACCGTGAAGGTTATCCTGAAGTAGCTGAAGCTTTCAAACGTTACGCTTGGGAAGAAGCTGAACATGCTGCTAAGTTTGCAGAATTGTTGGGCGACTGCGTGTGGGATACTAAAACAAACCTGCAGAAGCGCAAAGATGCTGAACAAGGTGCATGCGAAGATAAAAAACGTATCGCAACTCGTGCTAAAGCTCTGAATCTGGATGCTATCCATGACACTGTACATGAAATGTGCAAAGACGAAGCTCGTCATGGTAAAGGTTTTGAAGGATTGTACAACCGTTATTTCGGTGATAAGAAATAATTAAGCCTAATAAACTCTTAAAAGGTCTGTATTCTGCAACGAATACAGACCTTTTTTATTTATATTTGTCTATCAATTTTTAAATACCACAGTTATGAGAAAAGTACAACTATTGTTAGTTTGTTTAATGCTTTCGGCTGCTGCTTTTGCTGCTGATAAAGTGATTAAATTGCCGAAGCCTAATTTAAACCGTACCGGTGCGGTGATGAAGGCATTGTCTGAACGACATTCAACTCGCGAGTATGCTTCTAAATCATTGAGTTTGTCGGATCTGTCTGATTTGTTATGGGCTGCTAATGGGATAAACCGTAAGGAATCTGGAATGAGAACAGCTCCGTCAGCGTTGAATAAGCAGGATGTGGATGTATATGTAGTATTACCTGAAGGGAGTTATCTGTATGATGCTAAAAATCACCAGTTGACTCTGGTTGCTGAAGGAGATCATCGTGGAGCAGTAGCCGGTGGACAGGCATTTGTGAAAACAGCTCCGGTGTCTTTGGTGTTAATCAGTGATCTTTCCAGATTTGGAGATGCGAAGAGTGCACGCAGCCAGTTGATGGGCGCTATGGATTCCGGCATCGTTTCTCAAAATATTTCAATATTCTGTTCCGCTGCTAACATAGCAACAGTGCCACGCGCCTCGATGGACAATGAACAATTGAAGAAAGTTTTGAAATTGAAAGATAGCCAAATGCCAATGATGAATCATCCTGTGGGATACTTCAAATAAGGATTGGCAAGATATACAAAAGAGTGACGGTATCCCGCAAGGATACCGTCACTCTTTTCCTAGTATAGCGTTACTATCCCGACCGGATAGCGTCACTATATTTTCTTCTTTACTTCAAGAGAAATTCATCAATCGCTTTTTTGTAAGTTGCCTTGTCAGCAGCTCCACGGAAAAGCTGTGGATCTCCTTTCATGGGAATGAATACAAACAATGGAATACTTGTTGCATTAAATAAAGCTGCCAGTTCTTTTTGTTTATCTACATTGACTTTGTAGATGACAATTTTTCCGGCATATTCCTTTGCCAATTCTTTCATGATAGGAGCTGTCTGGCGACATGGTCCGCACCAATCTGCATATAGGTCGATGATGGCGGGTTTATTACCTTTATAATTCCACTTCTTTGATTTCTCATAATCGAAGACGTCTTTCAGAAACATTTCTTTGTCCATTACGACGACTTCACCGTTACCTGTTACCTCTTTTTCACCTTGATTAGTTTCCCTACTGTCGTTGAATGCGTATACAATCACGCTTATCATGACGAGGGCTACCATTACTAATACTTTCTTCATTCGTTATTATTATCTTTTTATGTATAATGCTTCTCGATAACCCCTTGTAGTTCGCTACTATGGATTACACCGGAATGTCTCCAGACAGCCTCTCCATTCTTAAACAGTATAAAGGTCGGTACAGCTTGTATGCGATATTTAGTAGCCAGGTCTTCATGCTGGTCAACGTCTATCTTTGCAATACGTGCTTTATCTCCCACAATAAGTTTTAGTTCTTCTAAAACCGGTTTCATTGCTTTGCAAGGTCCACACCATTCTGCAAAGAAATCAACTAAAACGGGCACTGGTGACTGTATTAAATCTTCAAATTTTTCCATAATCTTTTCTTTCTTAGAGTTAAAAAGCAGTCTTTGAAGACCGCAAATAGATTTTCTATTTTATTAATATAACGAGAAAAAGCAGATTTTGTTCATGAAATAGTAATCAGGGAGTCATCATCTTGTAATGTGAAAGAGGGAACTTTGCGTATCTAAAAATAATGGAACTATGAAATTCTTATTTATTGTTCAAGGTGAGGGGAGAGGGCATTTTACACAAGCAATCACCCTCGAAGAAATGTTATTGCGCAATGGGCATGAAGTAGTGGAAGTCTTGGTCGGGAAAAGTTCGACACGTACTTTGCCGGGATTTTTCAATCGGAGTATTCATGCACCGGTGAAGCGATTCATTAGTCCGAACTTTCTGCCTGCAGCAGACAATAAACGGGCGAACCTGACGAAAAGCGTTGCATACAATTTATTAAGATTACCGGAGTATCTTCGTAGCATGTATTATATAAATCAGCGGATCAGGGAGACAGGGGCGGAAGTCGTCATCAACTTCTACGAACTTTTAACCGGACTTACCTATGCACTCTTCCGTCCCTCCGTTCCGTATATTTGTGTTGGACATCAGTATTTGTTTTTACATCGTGATTTCGAGTTTCCGGATAAAAATTCGTGCCAGTTATGGATGCTGCGTTTCTTTACCCGGATGACCGCTCTAAGATCTTCGAAGAAACTGGCTTTGTCTTTTCTGGAAATGGAACAGGATGATATGAATCAAATAGTGACCGTTCCTCCATTGATTCGTCCGGAAGTGACAGCTATCCGTCCGGAAGAGGGTGATTATATTCATGGATATATGGTTAATTCCGGGTTTGCCGATAGCGTAGAGAACTTTCATGCAAAGCATCCGGGACTTCCTTTAACTTTTTTCTGGGATAGATCGGATGCCGAAGAGGTGACACGGATTGACGAAACATTGAGTTTCCATCAAATAGATGATGTGAAGTTTCTTAATGCGATGGCGGGTTGCAAGGCTTATGCCAGTACGGCAGGCTTCGAGTCCATTTGCGAAGCAATGTATCTTGGAAAACCTGTATTAATGGTTCCGGCACATATTGAACAAGACTGCAATGCCTATGATGCAATGAAAGCGGGGGCAGGAATAATCAGTGATTCCTTTGATTTGCAGCCGCTGCTTCGCTTTGCAGGAGAATATACTCCGAACCGTCATTTCGTTTATTGGGTTCGCAGCTGTGAACGTCGGATGATCCGTGAACTGGAGAAACCGGCAGCTTCACATTCAGAAATAACTTCAATACCAACATTCACTAATTATTTACCAATATGAAGCTAAACAGAACGGATTATGTGCTTGAACGCGCATCAGATGGTGGCTATTATGCCTGGTTGACTGTAAATATGCAATGTAATGCTTATGGGGAATCTCCTGAAGAAGCAGTTCAGAATTTACAGAATATAATGAATGAGATGATTGACGAGATGTATATGGTGGAAGAATTTATATAAATTGAGAGTTGAGAATTAAAAATTGAGAAATAAAAGTTATGCCATCTGGCATCATATTTCTCAATTTTTAATTCTCAACTCTCAATTTACTCAACAATGCTAAGTTCATTGATGATATGAGAGGCTCCCGCATATTTATCGATGATAAACAAGGTATAGCGGATATCGACGCAAGCGGCTCGTTGCGATGAAGGACGGAAAGCAATGTCGCCTGTTAAGCCTTCAAAGTTGCGGTCGAAAGCAGTTCCTACCAACTGCCCTTTGCTGTTAAATACCGGGCTGCCGGAGTTTCCTCCTGTATTGTCGGTGTTTACGATAAAGCAGACAGGCATTTCACCGTTTTTGCCATAACGTCCATAATCCTGGGAGTTATATAGTTCTTTTAGTTTTTGAGGCACTACGAATTCCCAGTTTCCCTGATCTTCTTTTTCCATCACACCTTTGAGGGTGGTATGAGCGTCATAAACCACACCGTCAGCCGGTTCATAAGAAAGCACCTGGCCGTATGTCAACCGTAAAGTAGAGTTCGCATCCGGATAAATCGGCATTCCTTTTTCCTGTCTCATGTCCATCATGCCTTTCACCCATATTTTATGAGCTGCGTCATAGTTCTGATTGGCTTCTTTCATGGCAATGGCTGTTTTCAGAATTCCGTCGGTAACAGAATATTTGAATAATACCATCCAGTCATATCCTATTTTATACAAACTTGGTTTCTTGATAAACTTCTCAAAGTTTTTAGGATTGCCGAAAATGGAATGTTCGAAACAGGCATCAACGAAGGCGTCAATACTTCCCTTGAAACGGGAATTGATGATTTCGAAGATGTTGATTCGTTGTTCTGCAGGAATGTAGTTGGCATAAGTTTTCAGCATTTCTTTCGCTACCATCCGTTCTACGTCCGGAAAGGGGACAGAAGCAAAATACTTATCTCCTTCTTTCTTCAGTTTTAGTTTTGCTTCTTTTATCTGCTCTTTATCTTTCGATTTCAGAGCGGTAACCAATTCTGTCGTGGAAGGAATACGCATAAAATCAAGGGCAGTGACTAATGCTTCATTGATAGCCTGCTGATGATATAGCGCATCGCGTCGGTGAGATACAATAGAACGAATCTCATCAAAGGCTTTCTGATACGAATCATCTCCCTTTTCACGGCCGCGGGCTAACAGTTCTTCTTGCTGTGCACGTTTGGTATCCAGTACATTGAGGCGTATCAGTCCTTCATTCATGCCGATGGCATTTTTCCAATAATTGGCCGAAGAAGCATATTTGCTTGCATAATGAATACGCACTGCCGGATCTTTCAGCATTTGCTCCATAAGTACTTTCTGACGGGCTCCGCGTACATGCTGGCGCATGAAATTGGTCGTTTGCATCCGTTCTTCCACTTCGTCGGCAATCATATACCGCCAGTTACGTCCGGGGAATCCCATGACAAAGGTGAAATCTCCTTCCTGAACTCCGGCGAGGCTGATCTTCAGATGTTTTTTCACTTGCAGAGGAACGTTGTCTTTAGAATATTCTGCCGGTTTTCCATTCTTGTCCGCGTAAATACGGAAGAGAGAAAAGTCGCCTGTGTGACGAGGCCACATCCAGTTGTCGGTATCAGCTCCGAATTTACCGATGGAAGAAGGAGGAGCCCCTACCATACGAATATCACTATACACAGTTTTGATGAACAGGTAATATTTGTTTCCTCCATAAAAAGCCTTGAGCTCCAACTTTGTTGCAGGAGTTATTTCTATATTCTCGGCTTTGGCAAAACGTTCTGCTACGTTGCCAAGATAACTTGGTGATAGATAGTTAACACCATCCGGGTCCGGATCTTTTTTCAGTTGCTCGGTGACGTAGTCGGTCACATCGAGAATACGGTCGATAAAAGTGACGGTCAATCCCGGAGTAGGAAGTTCCGCATCACGGTTCATAGCCCAGAAACCATCTGTCAGATAGTCATGTTCTACATTACTATGTTGCTGGATAGCTCCATAACCACAGTGATGGTTAGTCAGTACCAGTCCTTCGGAAGAGATAACTTCTCCCGTACATCCTCCTCCGAAGTGTACAACAGCGTCTTTTAGAGAAAGACCATTTGCGTTGTATACTTCCTCTATCGGAATTTCGAGACCAAGTTCGCGCATGGCAATAGCGTTCTGTGCTTTCAGATCGGTTAGCATCCACATGCCTTCGTCGGCGTGGATGCTAAGAGTTGCCAGTGAAAATAGGACAAATAGGATTTGTTTTCTCATTTATTCTACGATTGTCATTTCGTTGATCAGGTGTCCGCAGTTTCCTAATTTTTCCAGAATGAACAGGACGTAACGGATATCTAAATTAATACAACGTTGCAGGTTGTTGTCGAAGTTGATGTCACCGCTTAATGATTCCCAGTTGCCATCAAAAGCACAACCGATCAGTTCTCCGTTTTCATTCAGTACCGGGCTACCGGAGTTACCACCGGTGATGTCGTTGGTCGACAGGAAGCAGACTGGCATATCACCATTCGGCAAAGCGTAACGGCCATAATCTTTCTTTTCAATCAGTTCCTTCAGTTTGGCAGGTACAACGAATTCACGGTCTTCCGGATTTTCTTTTTCAAGAATTCCCTTAGTGGTCGTATAGTAGTTGTAGTGTACGCCGTCTTTCGGATCATAAGGTTTCACGTTACCATAGGTCAGACGAATGGTAAAGTTTGCATCCGGATAAGAAGGTACAGGCAACTTCATTTCACCCAGACCACGGATATAAGTTTTGTGTAGCAAAGCCAATTCTTTATCCATATCCTTGAGTTGGGAAGCCAGTGTATCCATCAAGTCGTATTTAGACTGGCAGTATTGCAGTGCCAGATCATTGTCAATCGCTTTCACTGAAGGCTTCTTTGTAAACTTCTCGAAGTTTGCCCGGTTGGCAAAAATAGAGTTGTCATACATATCATCAACGAATTTGTTATAATCGCCTTTATATTTCTGCTCAATAACCTTATAAATAGAAGGACGTTGGTTTGCCGGAATCATTTCAGCATATAAGGGGAACAAGGCTTTCGCTACCTTGCGGTCTACTTCATGATCGTAATCTTTGTTATGGATGCTTTCGTAAGTGCTTTCCAAGGCTTTCATGCGTGCTTCGATTACAGAATCGTTTTTCTCAAGCAATGCTTCGCGTGTTTTAGCCAACATAATATTGCCAAATTCGATAGCTCCGAAGAAAGTCTCTCTCAAACAGGTGTACTGATAGTTGAGAGGAGTTGTCTTAGCTACCAGGTCATCAATATTCTTCACTACTGCTGCATATTCAGCATTGTTTTGTGCTTTTGCAAACTCTTCGAATTTGGCTTCTTGTGCAGCTTTTGTTCCCAATACATCATTATCGATGATGGCTTTATTCATGCCGATGGAGTTTTTCCAATAGTTGCTGGAACCTGCATACTTGTTAGCATACTGAATACGGATTTTGTCACTGGCATTCATTACTTCCTTCAGGACAGCCAAACGTGCACCACGAATACGGATACGTGGATCGTTCTCCGATTCCATACGTTCTTTTACTTCTGATACAGTCAGGTAGCGGCTCGTACTTCCGGGGAATCCCATAATCATTGCATAATCTCCTTCTTTCAATCCTTTGATAGAGATAGACAAATGTTTCTTGGTTTTCAGTGGGACGTTGCTCTCACTGTATTCTGCCGGTTCACCATTTGCATCTGCATAAATACGGAACATGGAAAAGTCGCCGGTATGACGCGGCCACATCCAGTTGTCTGTTTCACCGCCAAACTTACCGATAGAAGAGGGGGAGCGGCTACCATACGTACATCCGGATATATTTTCTTGTAGAAAAGATAGAATTTATTTCCGGCATAGAACGGAAGAGCTTGCGGAACAATTCCTTTTTTGTCTGCCAGGTCACTTTTAAAATAAAGATCATGAGCCAGCTTTTGAAGGAATATATTGCTGAATGATTCGGATTCGGTGATTTCTTTCGCCGCAATCTTGGCATTGACAATATCCGTAATATCTTCGATACGTTCA
Source organism: Bacteroides sp. BFG-606 (assembly GCF_024788145.1). Taxonomy (NCBI): domain Bacteria; kingdom Pseudomonadati; phylum Bacteroidota; class Bacteroidia; order Bacteroidales; family Bacteroidaceae; genus Bacteroides; species Bacteroides sp. BFG-606. The sequence continues at coordinate 3,860,594 of NZ_JANUIL010000001.1, forward strand.
ATAAATGTAAATTTCAGTCCCGGAGTAGGGAGCTCTTTGTCTCTGGAAGTAGCCCAGAAACCGTCAGTCAGATAATCGTGTTCAACACTACTATGTTGTTGGATGGAAGCGTAGCCACAGTGGTGATTGGTTAGAATCAAACCTTCGGGTGAGATAATTTCTCCGGTACACCCTCCTCCGAATATACCTACAGCATCTTTAAAAGAAATGCCATTCGGATTATATAGGTCTTGTGCTTCCAGTTTTAATCCCTGTTTTTTCATCATGTCTATGGAGTGTTGCTGTTGCATCAGTTGCAATAGCCACATACCCTCATCCGCTCTAACGGAACATACAAAAAGCGCGGTCAGCGCTAATAGATAAAGTTTTAATCTGTTCATTATTAAATGATAAAATTACAATATATGATTGGTTAGTATTCAATTTTTAAATCTCCGTTTTTCAGTGCTTCCATGATATTAGCAGGCGGGCGTTGATTCATCAGTTCGTTTTTCATAAAGTCCATGTAAGGAGCTACATGCTTAAAGAACTGATAATACCCTTTGCATAAGTAATTTAACCCAGGTTCGCCTTCAGCCGTTTGGCTGAAACGATTTTTCGGGCATTCTCCGTTGCAGGCAAATAGGAACTCACATTCCTTGCATTGAGTAGGGAGAGACTGATATTTCATGTTCCCGAAATTGTGCTGACGTTCGCTATGCATCATTTCCACCAGAGTTTTACTGTAAATGTTACCTAATTTATATTCGGGGAATACAAAGTGGTCGCAAGAATAAACATCTCCGTTGAATTCCATCACACCGGCATGACCACAGGTCTTTGCCATTGTGCATATACCGGGTTGTTCGCCCATCCAATTCGCCAAAGTCGAATCGAATATTTGTACGTAGTATTTGCCTACGTCTTCTTTCACCCATTCGTCGAAAAGAGTACAAAGAAAGTTACCCCATTGTTCCGGGGTGATCGAAAAATCAGCAAGAGTTCCGGCTTTATTTTCTGCAAGAGAAGCGAGGTGACGACCGTCTTCATGTGAGAGAATACGTTCAACGATAGGAGCGAACTGGATATACTGGCAACCGATTTCTTTAAAGAAATGGTAAAAGTCTAGTGGGTAGTCGGCATTGAAGTCATTAATGACTGCCATCGCATTCCATTCCACCCCATGTTTTTTCAAAAGATTGATGCCTTGCATCACTTTCACAAAAGAGGGTTTTCCCATTTTGTTTTTACGATACTCGTCATGAAACTCCTGGGGACCATCGATAGAGACTCCTACCAGCCAATTGTTTTCACGGAAGAATTCACACCATTCGTCGGTGAGCATGGTTCCGTTGGTTTGGATGCAGTTGTCGATCGTTCGTCCGCGGGCATACTTCTTTTGTAGTTCCATTGCCTTTTTATAGAAGGAGAGCGGCCGCATCAGCGTTTCTCCTCCGTGCCAGGTGAAAAGCACCTGTGGCATGGTTTGTGAGTTAATGTACTCGTCGATAAACTTTTCCAGAAGTTCATCGCTCATTACGTGTTTCGGATTGTCTTTGTATAGGTTGGCCTTTTCCAAATAATAGCAGTAATCGCATGCTAGATTACATACGGCACCTACAGGCTTTACCATTACATAAAGCGGTTTGGCAAAAGGGGCAAATGTTGATGTTTTCATGACTGCAAAATTAGATAAACTAAATGAAAAAAAGAGCCTTGTACCTATGTTTATAAGGATTATTAAAGAAAAGAGTCTTACAAGATTTAAATATTGATAAAATGTTTCTTTGAATTCTGAATCAGTTGTACCTTTGTACCCAGAATTTAATGAATAGATGAACGTGAATAAAATTTTGCCTTTTTTACTTTTGCTTCCGTTTTTTGCTTCCTGCACCAGTAAGTACAAGATTGAAGGAACCTCTTCAGTGAATAGTCTGGATGGAAAGATGCTGTATCTTAAATCCCTTCGGGATGGAGAGTGGGTGAAGCTGGATTCAGCTGAAGTAGTGCATGGTCTGTTCTCAATGAAAGGGAAAATAGATTCCGTACAGATGGTGACACTTTACATGGATGAAGAAAGCATTATGCCGATTGTGCTGGAAAGTGGGAAGATAACAGTTACCATTAGCAATACGGACCTCAAGGCAGTCGGAACATCTTTAAATAATGCCCTGTATGAGTTTATCAGCAAAAGAAACCAATTGGAAGAAAGCATTGGTGAACTGGAGCAGAAGGAAACCCGTATGGTACTGGATGGAGGCGATCTGGATGAAATTCACGGTCAGTTGGTGGTGGAAGGAGACTCACTGATGAAAGCGATGAATCAGTATGTAAAAACGTTCATCTCCGATAATTATGAAAATGTGCTGGGACCCAGTGTGTTTATGATGCTCTGCAGCTCTTTGCCTTATCCGATTATGACTCCGCAAATTGATGATATAATCAAGGATGCTCCTTATTCTTTTAAAGATAATAAGCTGGTTAGAGAATTCCTGTCTAAAGCAAGAGAAAACATGAAGTTGATAGAAGAACATCAACGATTGGAACAAAATGCTTCAACAAATAAGTAATACTTGAGTTTTTTGTGTATTTTTGTACAAAACTCAAGTAAAGTGAAAACGACTACTGTTCCGGTATACGCCGCTTTCTTTTTTATTTTAGTCTTATCGGTTTCTTGTCATAGAGATTCGGAGGCCCCTGATGTGGCATTCCGGAGGATCGAAATGTGCATGGAATCTCTTCCGGATACAGCTCTGTATCTATTAAAGTCAATACCTCATACTGAAAAACTACGTGGAAAGTTGCAGGCGGATTATGCACTTTTATTGACGCAGGCGATGGATCGGAACTATGTGAAGTTTACTTCTGACTCATTGATTGCACTGGCACTGAATTACTATACTGTAGAGCGTGGTGACTCCGCAACACGTGCTAAAGCACAGTATTATTATGGAAGAGTGTTGCGTGAACTGGGCAAAGATGAAGAGGCTTTGACATTCCTGTCTTCGGCAAAAGAAATGTTCGGGAATATTCAATGTTGTAAGATGCTTGCAATGGCTACTGATGAGATAGGGATGATTAACCGGAAAAAGAAATTGTATCAGGAGTCGTTGGAGAATTTTCGGGAGTCATATACAATCTATGAAGAGTTGAAAGATTCTTTGAGTCTTGTCAGAGCCGGGCAAAATATAGGCCGGGCTTATTTGTTTCAGAATAAATGGGATAGCTGTTATTTCTATTATATTAATGCTTTAGCACTAGCCAGGGAAAAGCAATATTCGTCTGAAGTTTCCATTTTACATGAGTTGGGGATACTGTGCCGTTCTATGGGAGAACTGAAAAAGTCAGAACGCTATTTTCTTGCTGCTTATGAAAAAGAAACGGATGAAGAAAGGAAATACGTGGAGTGTATGTCTCTCGGTTATTTGTATATACAGATGGGCGATGTAGAGAACGCCCGGAAATATTTTAAGATGAGTATCAATTCTTCTAAAGAATATACCCGTATTGACGCATATAACAATTTATACTTTCTGGAAAAAGATATTGATAATTTTGAGGAAGCGATTATCTATCATGAAAAAGCGGACTCTATCGTGAATGTATTGGATGAAGTCGATTCGCAGGAGCTGATAACAGAACTGCAAAAGCAGTACGAGAACGAGAAGCTCCGGAATGATAATTTACAACTGAAAGTGGACCGTACGGTTTTTATATTTTGCGGTACGGTTATTTTCCTGATTGTGGCCTTCTATATGTGTTATTACTACTACAAAAGTAAGAATCACAGGAAGAAGATTGCCGAAATCGAATCCCAGATTAGAGATAATGAAGAGGAGATAAAGCGATACCAGCAGGAGATGGAAGAAATTCAGGAGTTGAAAGATCAAGTACTGGAAGAGAACCGCATACTGGAAGAAAATCGAATGAAGGTAGGCGAGTTGAATGGAAAGATTGTTCTTTTGAGTATGCAGAACAAAACCTTATCGGGACTGTTGAAAGAACTGGGAGGAGAATTAACTGTCGGACCCTCTTCTGAACAGTACATATCCGCTTTTCGTCTGCTGCTTGCTATCAAAGAGGGAACATTAAGAGGCAAATTGTCTAATGGAGAACGCTATAAATTGTTTAGCCTGTTTGATTTACTCTATTCTAATTACGTTACCCGGTTGCTTGACAAAACTCCTTTATTGACTAAACATGATCTTGAGATCTGTTGCTTTCTTAAATTTGGACTGACCAATGAAGAACTGGCACGTATTTTTCAGACCTCTTCCGATTCTGTCACTAAAGCAAAAGGGAGGCTGAAAGGTCGATTAGGCATTTCTCCACAAGAAGATTTGAATGTGTTTTTAAGGGACTTTTGATAAATAAAAAATGAATTGTCCGGGTCATTAATAGAACGATAGTCTGTATTTTATTGAAATGTAGGTGTTTACGGAAAATCAGGCGCGCTGATTTTGTCCGGGTGACTTTTTTTGTGTTTTCGGATGCATGCCGTACTTTTGACACAACAAAAACCAAATAGCTATATGAAAAATCCTAATGAATTATCTGCCGCCTCTTCTTTGAGAGGTGACGAATTGCAGTTAATAGAACAAAAAGTCAGCATTGTTGTCGGAATAGCTAATTCTCGCACCAGGTTAAGGATAGGAGTTCTATTAAGTAAATATTCAGAGTATCAGGTGGATTATATATCCTCCGAGAGTGAAATCGGTAAACTGATTGAAGAAGCCGACTTGATTATTGGTGCGGGAATTACCGCTTACGAAGGGGTATTGCGCCGAAAGCCGGTGATTGTAGTGGGGGATTATGGCTTGGGAGGTCTGGTTACTCCGGATACATTCCGCAAGCATTATAACAATCGGTTTAGAGGGAAGATTAATGGCGTCAGAAATGAATCTTTCCCATTAGAGAATTTAGAAAAGGAAATTTATAAAAGTTTTAATTTGACTTTTCAAGAATTACAAATGATGTCAAACCAAACCATAACCTTGCAAAACATCTAAATATCTGAATTTCTTAATTTAATAGTTTGATGCATAAAACTGGTTAGGAATATGGGGGTGCGTGAGCATCCTCATATTTATATAAATATTATGTACTGATTATCGGTCTTGATCTTCGTTTTTCACCATTCCCTTGTATTGTTCCGGCAGGGCACTTTCAACCGCAGCGTAGGCTTCTGCCATGGTTGCCTTGATATTTTCCATTCCTTTCCCTTTGGGAGGAATAGGCTCATGAATAGTCAGAATCATGCGATGACGGTGTATCCATTTGCCTGTGCGTGGCAGAATTTCGAACGAGCCGTCAATGGTGACGGGTACAACCGCCAGCTGTAAATCATCCGCCAACTGGAAGGCTCCTTTCTTAAAGTATCCCATGTGTCCTGTAAATGTACGCGCTCCTTCAGGAAAGACAACGAGAGAAACCCCATCTTTCAATGAGTCTTTTGCCTGCCGGATTGTTTCCAATACTTTTTTAGGGCCGGATCTGTCTACAAAGATATGTCCTGCACTTTCACAGGCTTTTCCTACAAACGGCAGTTTACGCAGGCTTTTTTTCATCATCCACTTAAAGTTTCTTCCGATGAAGCCATAAATAAGGAAAATATCGAATGAACCCTGATGATTAGGTACGAAAATATAGGAAGTTTTGTCATGCAACTTTTCACGTCCCTCAATCTTCACGGGAATCAACAGAAACAGACAAATTAATTGTGACCAAATCTTCCCCGGATAATATCCCCAGATGTGGGCTCCTCCCAAGAGAGAACCTACAATAGTGACGATTGCCGTGAGGATGGTCAACACTAATAAAATAGGCAAAGCGATGCAAATCTGATAAATATAATACAGTATCTTCATAGGGTTGGATTTTTATCCTGCAAATATACATGATTATTGGTAAAAAAGAGGGGCAGATGTGATATAATCTTTTCGATTGTGTTATTTTTGCCTCTTGTTATTAGAGATAGTTACAAAATTATGATACGTATATTGCATACTGCCGACTGGCATCTAGGACAAACCTTTTTTGGTTATGATCGCACGGAAGAACATAAAGTATTCCTGAATTGGCTGGCAGAAGAAATTCGTCAGAAAGAGATTGATGCATTGATTATAGCCGGAGATGTTTTTGATGTTTCCAACCCTTCCGCTGCATCCCAAAGCATGTATTATCAGTTTATTTATCGGGTGACAGCAGAGAATCCGTATTTGCAGATTGTCATTGTTGCCGGCAACCATGATTCGGCAGCACGCCTGGAAGCTCCTTTGCCTCTGTTGCAAGCTATGCGGACGGAAGTCAGAGGGGTAGTTCGCAAGCTCGAAGGCGGAGAGATCGATTATGACCATCTGACTGTAGAACTGAAGAACCGGCAAGGGGAAGTAGAATTGCTTTGCATGGCAGTTCCTTTTCTGCGTCAGGGAGATTATCCGGCCGTGCAAACGGAAGGTAATCCGTATGCGGAAGGAGTTCGCGAACTTTATGCACAACTTTTGCAAAGATTATGGAAGCGAAGGACGGAGAATCAGGCGATTCTTGCCATCGGTCATTTGCAGGCCACAGGATCGGAGATTGCAGAGAAGGATTATAGCGAGCGTACCGTGATTGGCGGGTTGGAGTGTGTATCTCCGGAAGCTTTTTCCGAACAGATAGCTTATACGGCATTAGGACATATACATAAAGCGCAGCGAGTGTCCGGAAGAGAGAATGTGAGATATGCCGGAAGCCCCATTCCGATGTCTTTTGCCGAGAAACATTATCATCATGGAGTCGTGATGGTGACTTTCGACGGAGGCTGTGCGGTGGATATTGAACGGTTGGAATGCCCGAAATTAATACCTTTGGTGAGTGTGCCGAATGGAGAACCCGTCTCACCGGAAGCTATCTTGAAAGCCTTGAAGGAACTACCCGAGACAGAAGCCGTAGCTCCATATCTGGAAGTAAAGGTATTGTTGGAGGAACCGGAACCCATGCTTCGACAGGAGATTGAAGAGGCACTGGCAGATAAAAACTATCGGTTGGCGCGTATTGTTTCTACCTATCACACTGATATCGGAAATACGGTGAAAGAAAATGAAAACTGGAAGAGGGGGTTGCAGGAGATGTCTCCCTTACAGATTGCACAGTCTGCCTTTGAGAAGATTTATCAGGTGGAAATGCCTGTAGAACTGACAGGTTTGTTTGAAGAGGCCTATTTGGCTGCTACCCGTAAAGAAGAGGAGGAAGAAGAATGAAAATACTAGCTATACGATTGAAGAATCTGACCTCGATAGAAGGGACGGTAGAAGTGGATTTTATGGCAGAACCATTACATTCTGCAGGTATATTTGCCATTTCAGGACCTACCGGTGCAGGTAAGTCTACTTTATTAGATGCCTTATGTCTGGCATTGTATGATAAGGCTCCCCGCTTCGCTACTTCAGTGGAAAATGTGAACCTGGCAGATGTGGGAGATAATCAGATTAATCAGTCTGATGTTAGAAATTTGTTGCGCCGGGGGACAAGTGACGGTTATGCGGAAGTCGATTTCTTAGGTATTGACGGACGGCGTTACCGCTCTCGTTGGTCGGTGAGGCGGACAAGAAACAAGATAAACGGTTCTTTGCAGCCACAAACGCTGGAAGTGAAAGAATTGGATACGGAGAAAGAATTTCAAGGTACCAAGAAAGAGTTGTTGATTCAGTTGGTGGAGTTGGTTGGCCTGACGTATGAACAGTTTACCCGTACAGTATTATTGGCACAAAATGATTTTGCTACATTTCTGAAATCAAAAGGGGCGGCGAAAGCAGAATTACTGGAGAAGTTGACAGGAACCGGTGTTTATTCCCGGATTTCTCAAGAGGTTTATGCCCGGAATAAGGCGGCACAAGAAGAGGTGACCTTGATTCAGAATCGAATGAATGTGATCGAACTGATGCCGGAAGAAGAGCTGCTTGCTCTGCAAAAAGAGAAAGAACTATCGACTGAAAAGCGTGCAGTAGGGATTAAACTGCTGGCAGAACAGAATGAACAACTGAATGTGGTTCGTTCATTAAAAATACAGGAAGAACTTTGGAAGAAAAAGCTGCAGGAAGAACAGGAGGAACAGGCCAGGGAGAAAGTACTGCAGGGTGCATTAGCTTCCCAAGAGGAAGGATTGGTGCATTTTAAGGCACAATGGGAGGCCATACAGCCGGACTTGAAGAAAGCACGTCAATTGGATGTACAGATACAATCACAGCAAAGCAGTTATACACAGTCGCAGCAGATTTTACAGGCGGCTAATAGGCAGGTGGCGGAGCAGGAACAAAAAATGCGGGTGGCTGCGGAACAATTACAGGTGTCTTATTCTTCTCTGAACCGCTTATTAAGCCATGTAGGGATAGAAGAAGCACTGCAACTTGAACAGGTGGAAGAGATTCTACGGCAAGAAGAAAGCAAACTGGCTGCCGCTACAAGTACGAATGAGGAACGTTTATTGCGCTTAAATTCTTTCGGATATCCGTTATTGGCCGAAGAACAGGTGAAGTTGCAAAAAGAGTTGACTCGTCAGCAGAATATCCGGCAATTAACGGAAACGCAGACGAAAGCAAAGACGGAAATAGAAAGGCTGGAGAAAGAAGTGGCCGATTGTCTGAAACAATTGACGGAGCAAGAAACCGCATTGAAAGTTACTCAACGTCTTTACGAAAATGCACGTATGGCAGTGGGAAAAGATGTAAAAGCATTGCGCCGACAATTACAGCAAGGGGAGGCTTGTCCGGTTTGCGGAAGCACAGCGCATCCTTATCATCAGGGGCAGGAGGTGGTAGATACTCTTTTCCGGAGTATAGAGCAGGAGTATAATGCAGCAGCAGCCAACTGTCAGCAGATGAATAACCGGAGCATTGCCCTGCAACGTGATTTGGCACATCAAAAAACGGTGGACGGACAAATCGGAGAACAGTTGGCAACATTATATAAAGCAGGGATTGAAGCCGGAAACGAAGAGCAGATACAACATCGTTTGGCGGAACTGGCAGAACGTATTTTGGAATATCGCAATCTTTACGCAGAATGGCAGCGCGGCGATGAAGAAATTAAAAAGATGCGTGCACATTGTGAAGCCCTCCGTGAGAATGTTTCTCTCTGTCGTTTGGCTATGCAGAAAGTATCGTCAGCCAAAGAACAGCTGGTAATTTTACAGAATGCTGCTTCGGCCGAGCTAAAGAGATTTGAAGTGATAGAAAAAGCGCTGAATGTGCTTCGTCAGGAACGTTCGCAGCTATTGAAAGGAAAAAGTGCGGATGGAAGCGGAAGCTGTCGTAGCAAAAAGAGAGAAAGAGCTGAATCTCGCTTTGGAGAAAGCGCGTAAAGAAGTAGAGGCGGTACACAACCGGCTCTCCGGTTTGCAAGGAGAGATGAAGCAAATTGCACTGGCTATAGGAGAGTTGCAGGAACAGTATAAAAAGATAGAGTCTCCCGAACTGCTTCCCGAAATAATAAAGAAGCAACAAGAAGAAAATATGAATGTCGAACGTGCCCTTTCTACCATGGAAGCCCGCCTGCTACAACAAGCAAAGAATAAACTGACTGTGGAACAGATTGCGAAGGAACTGGCAGAGAAACAGACGGTTGCCGAACGTTGGGCAAAATTGAATAAACTGATTGGCAGTGCGGATGGGGCGAAATTTAAAGTGATTGCTCAAAGTTACACTTTGAATTTGCTGCTGCTTCATGCCAATAAACATTTATCTTATCTCTCTAAACGTTATAAGCTACAACAGGTGCCCGATACGTTGGCACTTCAGGTAATAGATTGCGATATGTGTGATGAAATACGGACTGTATACTCTCTTTCCGGAGGTGAATCGTTCCTGATTTCTTTGGCACTAGCTTTAGGTTTGTCTTCCTTGTCAAGTAATAATCTGAAAGTTGAATCTCTTTTTATTGACGAAGGTTTCGGCTCTTTGGATGCGGAAAGTTTGCGTACAGCCATGGAAGCATTGGAGCAATTACAGATGCAGGGACGGAAAATAGGAGTCATCTCTCATGTGCAGGAGATGAGTGAACGGATTTCTGTTCAGGTGCAGGTACATAAAAAAGTGAATGGAAAAAGCGTGCTTACCGTGGTGGGGTAAGCACACTCCTTAGCCTACTGTATATGAATTATTCAGCTTAGATTCTTTTACATTAATTCGTTCAGTTCGCTTAAATTCTTCTTGATTTCGTGGATACGATTTAAGAACTTCTTGCGGTAAATCCATAAGATCAGGCCTAGTCCTCCGCCCCATAACAGGATGAAGAAAACTATCATACCCATTCCATATTGCCACACTTGCCAGTAGATAAATGAAAGTATAGCCAGGACTAGGAGGAAGGCAATAGCAATCAATCGTTCCCTGATGGTCCATCGATGGATACGGTTCACGCGGCTGATTACTTCTACCAAAGGCATCTCGTCTATTTGTGTCCGTTGGAGGAAACGGGTGGTGACGATATCCCAGCAAAGAGCAGGAATCCATGCGAAAATGATAATGATATAGATCGGGTTCAATCTGTTGTGCAACAGTACCTCCGCTAAAAATAAGATCAGTATCGGCAGAGAAATCAGAATAAGCTTGATGTTCAGGCTGGCAATGGCGTGGATACCTTTGTCCGCATGCCTTATCAGCTTTTCAAGCTCTTCTTCTTTAATGAACTTTTTGTCTTTCAAGTGTTCATCCAGGGCATTCCAAGATTTTTTCAGTTCTTCCAGTTCCATATATCTTATTCCTCCTTTTTCATTCTTTTAAGTTTGTCTTTGATACGACTTAGTTTGGTCGCTACATTGGTAACCGTCAGTCCGGTGATTTCTGCTATTTCCTCGTAACTTTTGTCTTCGAGATAAAGCAGGATAATTGATTTGTCGAGTTGTCCCAGTTGGTTGATCATCTGATAGAGCTGTTTCAGCATTTCGTTGATCGGGTCGTGTGCTTCTATGGCCCAGTCGGTATCTTTGGTGAGGCTGACTATTTCCGGCACATTCTTTTCTTTACGATAGAAGCTGATACAGGTGTTGAGGGCAATACGGTAAATCCAGGTGGAAACCTTACATTCTTTTCTGAATTTAGGATAGGCTTTCCAAAGGTTCAATACCACATCCTGATACAGATCATTGAGAGGAGCATTGGGATTGGCATACAGATAGCATACCTTATAGATCACCCGTTCATATTCGCGGATCACCGACAAAAACTCTTGCTCAATAGGGGCGCTGACCTCTGTTGTTTGTTCTCTCATGGAGTCTATGATTACTTTTCTGGTTAGTTAGTCGTGAGAAAAGGAGAAAAATCACAGGAGAATAAGGACTATTGAAGATTGGCTGCCAGAAACTTACACATTTCTTCGATGCTTTTTCCCCGGCGGCGGGCATAATCTTCGAGTTGGTCTTGTCCAATCTTTCCGACGGAGAAGTATTCGGAAGCAGGATGCGCGAACATAAGTCCGCAAACAGAAGCGTGCGGGTACATAGCTCCGTTTTCGGTTAGTGAAATGCCTATTTGCTTCATATCCAATAGTTCATCCAACAGGAAGTTGACAGATTGATCCGGTAAGGACGGGTAGCCGACAGCAGGTCGGATGCCTTGATATTTCTCGACCAGTAAATCCGCTATGCCTAAATTCTCGTCTTTGGCATATCCCCATGCTTCTTTGCGTACATATTCATGCATCTTTTCTGTTGCTGCTTCTGCCAGTCGGTCGGAGAGAGTTTGGACAAGCAGGTGTTTATAAGGATCCTGTTCGTACAATCCTTCCATGTCCGCATCAATGGAAGAAGCAAAAGCACCGATGGTATCCGGGATGCCGGAAGAAATCGGACGGATAAAGTCGCTTAGACAAAGAAAAGGACTACCATCTCTTTTCGGCGTTTGTTGGCGCAGTAAAGGAAAGGTGATGAACCGGTCTTTTTCTTTCTCAATAATCAGGTTATCCCCGTCAGAGTTTGCCTTGCAAAGCTTGAAGATGGTCTTTACTTCATAATCCCGGTCAAGCAGATCGAGCATCCGATTGGCTTCTTTGAATAGCTGCATTGCTTCGGAAGCTTTATTACGCTCTTCTTCCGGGAAAGTTGTCAGCCACGAAGCACGGCAGGCATCACATCCGTGAATGTTGGCGATGGCTGCAAAACGCGGTTGGAAACCCCATGCGTGGAAAAAAGTAAATCCAGTTGATGTAGGGAGTGACTGTATGTATTTTATAAGATAAAATCATAAATTATGCAATTAAATAGGAGTTTAATGGCGGTAACGTAGTGCCAGGCAAGATTTCCTTCAGGATATTGATGTTCTTAGGCACGGATTACACGGATTACGCTGTTGTTTTATATAGTCATATTTCTAAAAACCGTGAAATAAATCCGTGTAATCCGTGCCTGAAATATTATTTATCGCTCAAAGAACAATTCCTGTCCGCGATAAGTCTCGTCTATTTCTCCGTTGTTATATAACAGATGTCCGTTTACAAATGTTTTCTCTACTTTCCAGTCGAATGTGTGTCCCTCTAATGGACTCCATTTGCATTTGCTTAGAATACAATCGGTTGTTACCGTCCATTCGCTTCCGGGACGGACTAATACCAAGTCAGCCTGATAGCCTTTGCGAATGAATCCTCTGTTTTGTATTTCATACATCTGCGCAGGAGCATGAGCCATCTTTTCTACTACTTTTTCGATAGTAAACACTCCTTTTTCTGTCAACTCCAACATGCTGACGAGTGAGAACTGAATCATCGGCATTCCGGACATTGCTTTTAAGGCACCGCCTTCTTTTTCGCTAAGTAAGTGTGGGGCATGATCTGTGGCAATGGCATCAATCAAACCGCTATTGACAGCCTCTTGCAAAGCTTTCCGGTCTTGCGCTGTCTTAATGGCAGGGTTGCATTTGATGCGGGCACCCAGTGTCTGATAGTCCTCTTCCGTAAAGAGCAGATGAGAAACACAGGCTTCTGCCGTGATCTTTTTTGTACCAAAGGTACATTAGAAAACAGGCTCAACTCTTTAGCTGTGGAAATATGCATGATGTGCAGGCGGGCGTTTGTCTCACGTGCCAACTGCACTGCCAGTTCGGATGAACGATAGCAAGCCTCTTCCGAACGAAGGAGCGGATGAAGAGCCAAAGGTACATCGTCTCCGTATTCTTTCTTATATTTATCCGTATTTTCTTTGATAATTCCCTGATCTTCGCAATGAGCAGCGATGAGCAGATCAGTTCCACCGAATATATTACGCAGACTGGCCATCCGGTCTACCAGCATATTGCCGGTGCTTGACCCCATAAATAACTTCACTCCACAAACCCGGTGTTTATCCAGTTGTGCAAACTGGGTATAGTTATTATTCGTTGCTCCGAAATAGCAGGAATAGTTGACAGCCGACTTTTCACCCAACAGAATAAATTTTTCTTCCAAAGCCTCCAATGTAGTAGTTTGCGGATTGGTATTGGGCATATCCATGATAGAGGTGACACCTCCTGCTGCCGCAGCACGACTTTCTGTGGTGATATCTGCCTTATGAGTCAGTCCGGGATCGCGGAAATGCACATGTTCGTCGATGGCACCCGGCAAAAGATAACATCCGGTTGCGTCTATTATCTCGTCATAGGGGGCAGTTGCGTTTTCTTCACCGACCCATATTTCGGCTATCTTTTCATTCTCGATTACTACTGAACCCAGAACTTTTCTTCCTTCGTTGACAATAACGGCATTTTGAATCAGTGTACGTTTCATTTCTTTTGTGGGAATTTATGGAACCAACTATTTACTTTTAATTTTATCACACCAAATATGGCTTCTCCAAAGATGCTGCTATTCATTTTAGAAGTCCCTAATTCACGATTAATGAAGATAACGGGAACTTCGATGATTTTGAAACCACACTTGGATGCAGTGAATTTCATTTCAATCTGAAAGGCATATCCTTTAAAACGAATATGATCTAAATCGATCGTTTCCAATACCTGACGCCGGTAGCAAACAAATCCGGCAGTGGTGTCATGTACAGGTATTCCGGTGATAAACCGCACATATTTAGAGGCGAAGTATGACATCAATACCCGTCCCATCGGCCAATTCACTACATTCACTCCACTGACATAACGGGAACCGATAGATACATCTCCTCCTTGTTCCGAACAAGCCTGATACAAACGGGGTAAATCATTCGGATTATGACTGAAGTCTGCATCCATTTCAAAAATATACTCGTATGCGTGCTCTAGTGCCCATTTAAATCCGGTAATGTAGGCAGTGCCCAGTCCCAGTTTTCCTTTACGTTCAATCATAAAAAGCCGTTCGGGAAATTCTTGTTGCAGTTTTCTTACGATGGCTGCCGTCCCGTCCGGAGAGCCGTCTTCTATGACCAGAATATGGAATACTTGGGGAAGGCCGAAAACGGCACGGATGATATTTTCTATGTTCTCCCGTTCATTATAGGTGGGGATAATTACAATGCTATCCGATGTCTGCATATAGATACTATAAAATTTAGAAACAAAAGTAGTTCTTTTCCTTTAGTTATAGCTGAACTAAGGAAAATTTAACGTGTTTCATACCCCCATTCGGAATAAGACGGCATGTTGTCGGAACTAAGCCCGCACCTCGCTTGGGGTAAGCCCACGCCTTAGCAGTGCTCATCCCACGGCTCACGGATGTTTAGCCCACGGTTTAACAGCACTCGCCCCACATCTAAGTAATGTCCGGCAGATACCTTATTATAATACTTCTGTTCTTTGGGTGTATACTCCCAATCTTTTTTGTAATTTTGCGGGGAAATTTTATAGGTATGACAATAACTGAGTTGCAACAACAATATGCTGCCCACCCCAATATGGCAGTAATGAAGCGCTTGTTGAAGGACACTTCCGTTCAGACTGTTTTTTGCGGAGGACTGTGTGCATCCGCCGCTTCTCTTTTTTCTTCTGTACTGGTGCAAGAGGGTGGTTGCCCGTTTGTATTTATTTTAGGTGATCTTGAAGAAGCCGGATATTTCTATCACGACTTGACGCAGATATTAGGTACGGAAAGAGTCTTGTTCTTTCCATCTTCATTCCGTCGCTCCATCAAGTATGGACAAAAAGATGCGGCCAATGAGATTTTGCGCACAGAAGTACTTAGCCGCTTGCAAAAGGGGGAAGAGGGATTATGTATCGTTACGTATCCGGATGCATTGGCGGAGAAAGTGGTGTCGCGCAAGGAATTGAGTAATAAAACGCTGAAGCTGAATGTAGGAGAGAAAGTGGATACCACTTTCATCACCGATGTGTTGCATAGTTATGGTTTTGAATATGTAGACTACGTATATGAACCGGGACAATATGCTGTTCGCGGTAGTATTATCGACGTTTTCTCTTTTGCTTCGGAATATCCTTATCGCATCGATTTCTTTGGTGATGAAGTGGAAAGTGTCCGTACCTTTGAAGTGGAGTCTCAATTATCCCGTGAGAAGAAAGATGGAGTGTCTATTGTTCCCGATTTGGCGGTGACAGGTGATGTAACGACTTCTTTTCTGGATTTCATTCCGAAAGAGACTACCTTGGCGATGCGCGATTTTCTTTGGTTGCGCGAGCGAATCCAGGTAGTACATGATGAGGCGCTGACGCCACAGGCAATAGCCGTTCAGGAGGCCGAAGAGAATGGTGGCATTACATTGGAAGGGAAATTGATAGACGGTAGTGAGTTTACTGTACGGGCACTCGATTTCCGCCGGTTGGAATTTGGTAATAAACCGACCGGAACGCCCAATGTCAGTGTTACTTTCAATACATCTGCCCAGCCTATCTTTCATAAGAATTTCGATCTGGTAGCTTCTTCTTTCAAGGATTATCTGGAAAAAGGCTATTCGCTTTATATCTGTAGTGACAGCACGAAGCAAACAGATCGTATCAAAGCGATTTTTGAAGATCGGGGTGATAAGATTAATTTTACTCCCGTAGAACGTACTATTCACGAAGGTTTTGTAGATAACACACTGCAGCTCTGTATCTTCACAGACCATCAGTTGTTTGATCGTTTCCATAAATATAATCTGAAAAGTGATAAAGCCCGTTCGGGAAAAGTGGCACTATCTTTGAAAGAACTGAATCAGTTCACTCCGGGAGACTATGTGGTGCATACGGATCATGGTATCGGACGTTTTTCCGGCTTGGTACGTATTCCGAATGGTGATACTACGCAAGAGGTTTTGAAACTGGTGTTTCAAAATGAAGATGTGGTGTTCGTTTCTATTCATTCCCTGCATAAGGTTTCCAAATATAAAGGTAAAGAAGGAGAGGCTCCCCGCCTTAACAAATTAGGTACAGGTGCATGGGAGAAACTGAAAGAACGTACGAAGAGTAAAATCAAGGATATTGCCCGCGATTTGATTAAATTGTATTCGCAGCGTCGTCAGGAAAAAGGTTTCTCTTATAGTCCCGATAGTTTCTTGCAGCGTGAGTTGGAAGCATCCTTTATTTATGAAGATACACCGGATCAGAGCAAGGCGACGATTGATGTCAAGGCGGATATGGAAAGTGACCGTCCGATGGATCGTCTGGTCTGCGGAGATGTAGGATTTGGAAAAACCGAGGTAGCGGTCCGTGCGGCTTTCAAAGCCGTTGCCGATAATAAACAAGTAGCCGTTTTGGTTCCGACAACAGTGCTTGCTTACCAGCATTTTCAGACTTTCCGTGAGCGTCTGAAAGGGTTACCGTGCCGGGTGGAGTATTTAAGCCGCGCACGTACTGCCGCACAAACCAAAGCTGTATTGAAAGGATTGAAAGAGGGAGATGTCGGTATTCTGATAGGTACCCACCGTATCTTGGGAAAAGATGTCCAGTTTAAAGACTTGGGATTGTTGATTGTGGACGAAGAGCAGAAATTTGGAGTCTCTGTCAAAGAAAAGCTGCGTCAGTTGAAAGTAAATGTGGATACACTGACGATGACTGCTACTCCAATTCCCCGTACCCTTCAATTTTCATTGATGGGTGCACGCGACTTGAGTGTGATTTCTACTCCGCCACCCAACCGCTATCCGATTCAGACCGAAGTGCATACTTTTAATGAAGAAGTGATAACGGATGCCATCAATTTTGAGATGAGCCGCAACGGTCAAGTCTTCTTTGTCAATAACCGGATTGCGAACTTGCCGGAATTGAAAGCGATGATCGAACGTCATATCCCGGATTGCCGTGTAGCAATTGGACATGGACAGATGGAACCGACAGAGCTGGAGAAGATTATTCTGGATTTTGTCAACTACGACTATGATGTACTCTTGGCAACTACAATCATCGAAAGTGGTATTGATATTCCGAATGCCAACACTATCATTATCAATCAGGCGCAAAACTTTGGATTGAGTGATCTCCATCAGATGCGTGGACGGGTAGGACGTAGCAACAAGAAAGCTTTTTGTTATCTGCTGGCTCCTCCGTTGGGTAGTTTGACAGCCGAAGGAAGGCGACGTCTTCAAGCGATTGAAAACTTTAGTGATTTGGGAAGTGGTATTCATATTGCCATGCAGGATTTGGATATTCGTGGAGCCGGAAATCTGCTTGGAGCCGAACAAAGCGGATTTGTTGCCGATTTGGGATATGAGACATATCAGAAAATTCTGACCGAAGCTGTCCATGAGTTGAAGACAGATGAGTTTGCAGAGTTGTATGCGGATGAAATCAAAGGCGAAGGTCAAATTAGTGGAGAAGAGTTTGTAGACGAGTGTCAGGTAGAAAGCGACCTCGAACTATTATTGCCCGCCAACTACGTAACTGGCAGCAGCGAACGCATGTTGCTATATCGTGAACTGGATGGACTGACATTGGACAAAGATGTGGAAGCTTTCCGTGCTCGTCTGGAAGACCGCTTCGGACCGGTTCCCCGGGAAACGGAAGAACTACTCCGTATTGTGCCTCTACGCCGTCTTGCAGCCCGTTTGGGTGCAGAGAAAATCTTCCTGAAAGGTGGGCGGATGACCTTGTTCTTTGTTTCCAATCCGGATAGTCCGTTCTATCAAAGTAAGGCTTTTGGTAAAGTGATAGACTATATGATGAAATATACCCGTCGTTGTGATTTGCGTGAACAGAACGGCAGACGGAGTATGCTGATTAAGGATGTTACTAATGTGGAAACGGCAGTCAGTGTGTTGCAGGAGATTGTGGCTTTGCCGGTAAAGGAAGCATAAATGAGTTGAAGATGCTATTATTGGCAACAACTCATCACTATGTAGCTTTTATTTCTTTCTCTTACCTATATTATTTTTTCGATTGCCTAATGAGTTTTCGTTTGACTTAAGTTGAACTAACGCCCGACAATAATTGAACTATCGTTTGACTATAGTCAAACGAAAACTTACTAGGTAATCAAATATATATCAATTGGAGAGCGCTAACTTAAAAGTAGCCAATAGAATCACAAGTTATAATTGATTCATAATCATGCCTTATGCTTGATTTATAATTTATTTCATTCTATCTTTTTCCTTTCCCTCTTTCCATGTCCTTTCCTTTTCCGTATAACTTGTCTATCAAATCTGAACGTCCGATACGTCTCAACTCATTGATGATATTCTTTCGTTCTTCCGGTTTATACCAGAAAAAGAATTGCCGTTGAGCAAGTTTTTCCCGTTGAGTTTTAGCACTGAATATCGGTTCTAAAGTATATGGGTGGAATCCGGTGTACCAAGCTTCGGTAGCCACTGTCATCGGAGTAGGAGTGAAGTCCTGTACTTGTTCCAGGTGGAAGTCCAGACGTTTAGTGATAACGGCAAGCTCCGCCATATCTTCTTCGTTGCATCCGGGATGCGAAGAGATAAAATACGGAATCAGTTGCTGACGCAGATTCTCTTCTCGGTTGATACGGTCGAATATCTTCTTGAATGTTTCAAATTGCTCAAAAGAAGGTTTGCGCATTACGGATAATACCCGGTCACTGGTGTGTTCCGGAGCTACTTTTAACCGGCCACTCACATGATTGACTATTAATTCGCGGGTATACTCGGCAGTGCTACGGTTGATAGCTTCATCTTTGCTTTGATGAAGTAACAGGTCATAGCGTACACCGCTACCGATAAACGATTTTTTGATTCCGGGCAAGGCATCTACAGCATGGTAAATATCCAGTAGAGGGCGGTGATCGGTATTTAGATTCGGACAAACTTTCGGATGAATACATGACGGTCGTTTGCATTTCTTGCAAATAGCTTCCTCTTTCCCTTTCATCTGATACATATTAGCGGAAGGACCTCCCAAATCACTTAAATATCCTTTGAAATCGGGTAACTGAATAACCTCTTTTACCTCTTTCAGTATAGACTCTTTGCTTCGGCTGACAATAAACTTTCCCTGATGGGCGGAAATGGTGCAGAATGCACAGCCACCAAAACATCCTCGGTGAATGTTGATGGAAAATTTAATCATATCGTATGCCGGAATCCGTTTCCCTTTATATTTTGGATGAGGCAGGCGGGTATATGGTAGATCAAACGAATGATCGAGGTCTTTCTGGCTCATCGGAGGATAGGGAGGATTGACAACTACTATCTTATTTCCTACTGCTTGTGTGATTCGTGAAGCCGAATATTTATTGGATTCTTCTTCGATATGTCGGAAATTACTAGCCTGTTTCTTTTTATCTGCCAGACATTCTTCGTGTGAATAAAGTTGAAGGTCATCTTCCGCAGATGTCCATTCTGTTGCACGACAAAGATAGGCTGTTTGGGGTACAGAACCGATAATTGTTCTGAATTTGCTGCTTGTCAGTACAGGTTCTTCAGCGGTGAGCAGACTTTTCATATTCTTCACCAGGTCTGCAAGAGGCTTTTCCCCCATTCCGTAAATGAGCAGATCTGCCCCGCTGTCGCACAAAATACTCTTTTGCACTTTGTCCTGCCAATAATCGTAATGGCTCAACCGTCTTAAACTGGCTTCGATTCCTCCGATGACTACCGGAACATCCGGAAAGAGTTTCTTTAGTATCTGGCTATAAACCGTGGAAGGATATTCCGGACGCATATCCGGTCGGCCGTCCGGAGTATAGGCGTCTTCGCTGCGTAGTCGTTTGTTGGCGGTATATTTATTAACCATCGAGTCCATGCATCCGCCGGAGATACCGAAGAATAGCCGTGGACGTCCCAACTTCCTGAAGTCACGCAGGTCGTCACGCCAGTTAGGTTGGGGAACGATGGCTATTTTCAAACCTTCCGCTTCGAGAATGCGTCCGATAACGGCAGCACCAAAAGAAGGATGATCCACATATGCATCAGCACTGAATAGAATGACATCCAATTCATTCCATCCTCGAAGTTCTACTTCTTTCTTAGTAGTGGGTAACCAGTCGGTCAATCGATATTCTTTCATGCCGCAAAGATACGGATAATAAAAAACATCCCAATGATTTTTTTATTCATTGAGATGTTTCACTTCGTTCATTAGGATGTTTTCTTTCAATTATTAGGATATTTTTTTAACTTCCCGTTGATTGTGAACTGTAATGTCATTTGTTCACCGTCATAGATTTCACGGAAACCAATACCTTGCTCGGACAGATATTCCTTTAGATCCTGAAACGCATCGGCATGGTTCATGATAATCTCTATCGTTTCACCCGGAGAGGCAGTGCACATCGCTTTTATTGCAGGAATCAGCGGACTGTATGCTGTTATTCCGCAGGTATCTACCGTAATCATTATTCCTCCTCTTCTTCCGCTTCCGGACTGGAGAGCCAGGTAAGATAGAGCTTGATGAGCTGTTGCAAGCCGAATGCCTTCATATTATTGTGATAAATCACGTCGATACAAAGGTCCAGCAAGTCTTTGCTATCTTCCTCCTGGCTGGCGATAAGGGAACGGACATTAAGTTTCAACTTATCCAAAACTGCTTCATCTACAATACCGGTACTGTCGATAAGATGACGGAACAGAGCATATTTTTCAATCGTTCTCAAATTTTCATTAGATACTTCTATGCTGCGTGTACCGCTGGGATTTGCTTGTATAGTATACATTGTTTTTTAGTTTTAAAGGTTATTATAGTAGCAAAGATAGAATTTAAAATGAAAAACGGATTAAAAAAAAGGATATTTTTTATTTTTGAGTAAAGAATCCCAGGATGCCTGCCATAATGGTTGCCCGGTCCGCTTCGGACTGGATGCTTTCAAAAGGAAAGCCCAATACAAAAGTACGGTAGTTTCCTTTGTAGGCAATACCTGCACTCTGATTGCCGGGTGCATACGTAAATACGGGGAAGGCAGTATCTACGGGAACAATACAATCCGCAGCAGGCACAGCATAGCTGCTTTCATTAGGCAGACGTGGGATTGTAATAGTACGGCCCAATCCTTTAATCTGATTCGAACTTTTATCCGTCAGGCTACCTTGATAACCATACTTCAGTATCTTCTCCGTAAATTCCCGGTTTCCTTGTGTTCCACTCATATCACTTCCTACATAAGCACCGCTGACAAACAGGTTACCTCCCGCTTGGCAATAGCTGGTCATAATCCGTTGCATAGCCGAAGAGAATGTCTTGTAATATGCTTTACTTGCAGGATCTTCTTTTTCCAGTCCCAAAATATAATCTACCACCGGATAATCTTCTAACGTAACTAATCCGTTCTCTACCGCTTCGTCGCTGCATGATACGAAGCTATATTTTCCGGCTGCCTGAATCGCTTTTCCGTGAATAAAAGGATAGTCGAACGTGTTTCCTGCAATTTTCATTCCTTCTAATTCGTTTCCACTATGCCCCAGACTTCCTTTTCCTTCTTTACCGGCTTGTGTACGGTCGAAACTGGTTTGTGCTCCGCAAAATGAAATATTCGATATATACGGAACGCCGGGATCTTGCATTAGATCGAATCCGGCTTTTTCAGAAGTGTTAACGACCGCCGGACCGCTGATTCTGTCAAAGCCATTGATGATGATTACTTTTCCCTGTTCACGTTTGGCTTTATAAGCGGAGAGGATTTCAGAAGGAAAACTTTCCCCGCCCCGGTTTACAGCAGTTACCTTGAATGAATAAACGAGTCCCGGTTCTATCTTAACGGTATGGGACGTTTTGCTGACTAAAGTGCCATTGTCAAAACCTCCATAACCGATGCGGGTATATACAATGTATTCCCGTGGTCGTGCAGTCGGTTCTTGCGGATCGTCTTCGCCTTTCCATGAAAGTTCTAATGTATTCTTTTTCTTTCCGAATTGAATGGCGAAATTGCTCACAGGCAGAGGCTGAACGATGTATTCTTTATCATGCTGGCTGGTAATGAATTGCAAAATTCCTTTGTAGATGGCACGTCCCACTGTAAATTTAAAGTTCGGATCATGTCCTAACTGCATATCTGCGAAGTTCTGGTGGGAGAGTAGTTCAATAATTGTAGAAGGCGTAGCCGGAAGACGTGTTTCACTATAATTCCGGTTCCACATGCTGCGGCGTGTCCACGGCAAGCTGTAGCTTGAATAAATATCTTTCTGAATCTGTGTCAGCAGAATGTCTGCCAGATCACGTGAGGCATACCGGTCTGTTCCTGCATTCAGTTTGCCATTATTGAAATCGGTGGTGTAAATGCCGAGTGATCCGATCAGTTCGTCTGTTTTGCTGCATCCGGCGTCACTGTGCAATGCCATCGTCATTTCCAAAGGTACGCCCAGACCCGACTGTTGTGGGTTATAGACGGAACTGCCCGATAAATAATTGATAACGTTAGAGCGTGTGTTAATATCGTCTATATAGTCGTTTTCACCTTTTCGTCCGGCATATACTTCGTATGGCATTCCCGCCCATTGAGCAGAGTAGCGTGCTCCTTCCAAGTAACGCGGTAGCCCACTGATTCTTCCTCCACGGGCAATATTACCCATTCCTCCCCCAAAACGTACTGCATCGGCACATACAACTCCATGTTCGCTGCTCTCGTTGCTAAGAACCACCATGCCGTAGTCGTTGTTCCCTTTATCGAATTCAAAAGTGCCGAGATAAACCCATGTGCCTCCACCTATCTTTTGGTTTACTTTGAATTCGGTAACTCCACCGTTATGAAATACCAGATATTTGGCGTCGCTTACACTGTTGGGTAATGTCTGGTAGGAAACATAAACTGCATATTTGCCTGTTGCCGGTAGAGTAGGCACCCATTCGGCAAATACCTGGTCTTTATTCTTCTTTTTCTTTTTCTCTGTTGGAATAAAACGACAGGTCCCGTCAGTGAAAGGATTTTCTTCCTCTTTATAGATTGTTTTCTTTTGAGCAAATCCTCTTACCGGAGCATTTGTCCAATTAGTCTTTTTACCACCCACTTCCAAATAAAGAGAAGCGTTGGGAGTATCATTATCTACAATGATTTCATTCTTTTGTGTATCCCGTTCGCGGGGAGTATAGACAATCGCTCCTGCATTTTCCAGCATTGGAATTACATAAGGAAGGACAAAAGATTGAGTGAACATATCTTCTGTGGTGCAGAATAATCGGGGACGTTGCCATCCCCATTCGTTTTTGTCATTTTTGAAATAGTTGCCGTGGCTTTGCCAGATTGCAATGTGGCGGTCTTGTAGTCCGCGTGAGATCTCATTAGGACGTGAAGTGTTTTTCACCCAGGGAGCTCCTTTATAATCTACATTTAAGGATAACCGCTCTTTATCCTTTTTCTTATTCCGGTAGAAATTAGGTACCAAATCTTCAATGGGTTTCCCATCCGCATAAATGGTAAGCTGGTAATAATGAACGGGACCCGGAAGCAACTCTTTTACTTGATTATAAATGTTTTCTACAGTTTCCAGTCGGAAAGGCTGATAGGCGAAGCTCTCCGATGCATAGATTGCAATCGTCTTACGGTCGTAATTAATATCGAAGCTATTCAGTTTAGGAGTGCTGATTTTGGCTGTTGCGGTATATTGGTTGAAGTAATCCGTCAGCCGCTCTTTTACATTTCTTTCAATGTCTTGAGCGAAAAGGTAGTTTGCGCCTATAATGAGGCATAGAAGAAACACTATTATCTTTTTCATCATTCAATGCTTTTATTTTCATTTTCACCACAGAGGAAAGGAGGACACAGAGGTTAAATCTATGAAGCGATATAGCGATATAAAATGGTTGTTCATAATAACTCTGTGTCCTCCTTTCCTCTGTGGTGAATTCTCCTGCAAAAATAAACAAAAAAGAGCGAGAAGTATCGAAACTTCCCACTCTTCTTTCATTGTTTTATATTCTCTTAATTAAGAATGATTACTCTTATAATGGAACATATTCTACAAATGCTTCCATTGCTTCGTAAGAAGCCAGTCCCAACTGATCGTACAAAGTAGCTGTACCACGGTTACGATCTTCGCTACGTTGCCAGAACAAACGTTCGTCGTTACCCAGGAACGGAGCACTTTCCATTTGCGACTGATGTTTCAGGATAGAGTTACGTTTTGCACGAAGTTCTTCCGGACTGATAGGCACTGCCATTTCAATATTCTCGATTTCCCATTCAGCCCACGCACCACGGTACATCCAGATACGACAGTCTTTCAGCCATTTGGCACCTTCTTCTTTTTCAAGATCGACAGCAGCAAATACAGCGTCTGTACATACACGGTGAGTTCCATGTGGGTCGGCTAGGTCACCTGCAACGAAAATTTGGTGAGGTTTTATTTCACGGAGCAAGTTGCGTACAATTTCTACGTCTGCTTCACTGATCGGGTTTTTCTGAATCTTACCTGTTTCATAGAATGGCAGATCAAGGAAATGGCAACGTTCCAACGGTATATTATTATAAGTACAAGCCGTACGGGCTTCACCACGACGAATCAGACCTTTGATAGTCAGAATATCACGGCTGTCCATATCACCGTCTTTCTTCTCTTTCAAGAAATTGCGTATTTCTGTATATTTTTCATTGATAACCAAGTCTTCACTGTTATTGAAGAGTTGGTTGAATCCATTGATGAAATGCATGAAACGAACTACTTCCTCGTCACCTACAGCGATATTACCGGAAGTTTCGTAAGCTACGTGTACTTCGTGTTTCTGCTCTACCAAACGGCGAAGTGTACCACCCATGGAAATAACATCATCATCCGGATGCGGAGAGAAGATGATTACGCGTTTCGGATATGGTTTTGCGCGTTCCGGACGATAGGTATCATCAGCATTGGGCTTGCCACCCGGCCATCCGGTAATGGTGTGCTGCAAATCATTGAAAATTTTGATATTTACATTGTATGCAGAACCATAAAGTGCCAGAAGCTCACTTAACCCGTTTTCGTTATAATCTTTATTGGTCAATTTCAGAATCGGTTTGCCGGTCAGCTGACACAGCCAAACAATAGCGCTACGGATTAACTTATCGTTCCATTCGCAGGAAGTGACTAACCAAGGACGTTGGATACGTGTTAAGTTCATGGCTGCCGAAAGATCGAGAGCTACATGCGCATTGTTGTGAGTTTGCAGGTAAGAAGCAGGAATTGTGTCAGTGATCGCACCTTCCACACATTCTTTAATCATAGCTGCTTTATTCTCACCCCAGGCAAGCAGATACACTTTCTTTGCACCAAGAATAGTGGCTACTCCCATTGTAATAGAACTGATCGGAGTATTATCCAACGTTCCGAAAATCTTGGATGCCTCATTGCGTGATGCGTTATCCAACAAAATCAGACGAGTGGTAGAGTTCAGTCGGGAACCCGGTTCGTTGAACGCAATGTTACCTACACGACCGATACCTAACAAAGCAATATCAATACCTCCGAAGCTTTCAATGCGTTGTTCATACAGGCGGCAATATTCAAAGATAGTATCTTTGGCAATGCTTCCATCGGGAGTGAATATATTCTGCTTGTCAATGTCGATGTGGTCCAGCAACATACTCTTCAAAGCGTTGAAGTTGCTGTTGATTGCATCGGGAGACAACGGATAATACTCATACATATTAAATACGATCACATTGCGGAAGCTAAGTCCCTCTTCCTTATGCATACGGATAAGTTCGGTATATACGTGGCTGGGTGAGTCACCTCCGGGAAGTGCCAATACACAGAAACGTCCTGCCTTTTGTTTTTCGCGTATGGTTTGTGCTATTTCGCGCGCAATATAGTTAGCACCTTCTTCTACGGATTCGTAGATGTCCGTAGGGATTTTCTCGAGTCTTGTCAAGACTGATTTTTCAAATGCATTCTCCGGTCTGTAGTATCTGGGGGAGACCCGGTGGAGACTGATTTGAGAACTAAGATTTGTTTTCATAAAGTTGTTAATTAAGTTATGTAAGATTAGCGTCCTTACGACTGTATTTTCACGACAAAGATACAAAAGAAGTCTATATAATTAACTACCGAGTTATAGGTATTGTTGCTGCAATAATCTGTTTTTAACATTTGTTGTTTTGCCAATGTTACAGATGGAATTCGTCTGCATCTTTCCATACCGGGAACTTCTCTCTGAATTGGTTAAGAGTATTCAGATTAAGGCTCACAGTAGCTATTCCTTCCTTTTCATCTGGAAATGAGCCTATTTCTTCTCCGAAAGCAGAATAAACTCTGCTTCCTCCATTATATGTAAGCTGATATCCGTCTATGCCTACCCTATTGACACCGCATACATAGCATTGATTTTCCAAGGCACGTGCCCGGAGTAGAGTGTCCCAAACCAGACGGCGGGGGATAGGCCAGTTGGCTACATATATTAAAAGGTCGTACTCGTTGTTTACGTTCCGGCTCCATACAGGAAAACGGAGATCATAGCAAACCAGCAGGCAGATATTCCATCCACGGTAAGGGATGATAAGTCGTTTATCACCAGCCGAAAAATGTTCAGCTTCCCTTCCCATACGAAACAGGTGACGTTTGTCATAATAGAATTCTTCTCCTTCCGGTGTCAGGAAGAAGGCCCGATTATAGAACTGGTCGTTTTCAGTTGCTATATAACTTCCACAAATGGCTAGCTGAAATTGGGCAGCCCATTGCTTGAGTGTTGTAATGGTCGCTCCGGAGTTCGGCTCTGCCAGCATTTTACTCTGCATGCTGAATCCGGTGGAAAACATCTCCGGTAAAACAACCATCTCCGTTATTCCACGAAGACTTTGCAGCTTTTCGTGGAGCAAACGGAGATTTTCTTGTTTATTTTCCCAAGCAATATCGGTTTGTATGATGGAAATACGGATAGACTCCATACTAACTAAGTGTTAAATAAGTATTAAGTGTCAAGTATTAAGTATTAAACCGTGCGGATAGGTATGTCAGAAGCTACGATTAATACTTATTACTTAATACTTAAAATCATATTTCTCCAAGAGCAAAATTCTCCGGATGTTTTCCTTTGAAATCTTTGAAATAAAGTTTGATTTCTTTCATGTCCTTATTAATATCTCCTGATGGCATGATGGCTTTCGTTGCAGAGATTGTTTTCTTGCTGTAATCAATGCCAATCAGAACGATAGGAACCTGGGCTTTCAAGGCTATAAAATAAAATCCTTTTTTCCAGTTTGGATTCGCTTTGCGGGTTCCTTCGGGAGTGATAGCCAAATTAAACTTTTTATATTTAGCAAAATTATGAACCATCTGATCTACTAGCGAAGTTTTTCGGCTGCGGTCAACGGGAATTCCGCCAACAGCTTTGAAAAAAACTCCGAGTGGAAAGAAAAACCATTCTTTTTTCATCATGAAACTTGTCTTACGGCCTATAGCACCATAAAATAGTTTTCCAATAAATAAATCAAGATTTGTTGTGTGTGGAGCGGCACATATCACGCATTTATCATAATTAGGCACCGTAACGTTTGTCTTCCACTCTAACAGGCGGTAATAGATAAAGCTATAAATTGCTTTTTTCATTTCTGCTTTTAGTTCAATTTTCCGATAGCTTCAATAATCTCGTTAATCTTTGCATTAAAATCAGCACGGAATTTCTTATAAAAACCTTTCACGTTGCCCGGTTCTGTGTGGCTGATGCGAGTAACAAATTCATCCTGCATCTTCAGTACCTCTGCCATCAGTTCATCAGCTTTCGCTTTGTCTGTGCCGGGGATAAGCATGCTGTTAATTAAACACTCGGTGAATAATTCTCCTGCGATATAGTTTACGTTCTTTTTGAGTTCTCTTCTACTTGCCATAATCTTTATATTTAATGGTGAATAATAAAAATATTTGCGGTAAAGATAGGCACTTTCTTTGATTCTAGCGAATAATATAGGGAAAAACATTATTCAGGCCTTCATCTTCTTAACTCTATCCCTTTATTTAAATAATTTCACAGGCTATTATTGATGGAATAACAGGTTTGATTGTGATCCTGAATAGTATTTTGGTTATGTATGAGCCAAATATTATTTTTTAGTGAAGCGGTAACCCGAAAAATAATATAGAATTTACCTAACGGACAAACGTACGTTATCTACCGTGTGAATGTCCGTTACCCACCGGACGAGCATCAACAACCTGCCAGACGAAAGCCGGTCATCTGCCGGACGAATAACTCATGAGGGACGCGGGTACAGAAACGGCACCGACGAAGTGATCCGAACCGACAGCGGTAGCAGCTAAAGCCATTTTCTCTGCCCTATATTATTGCTATTATTTATAACAGAAATAATACTTTTCTCTTCTCTTCTCTACTCTACTGGTTTTCGTTGGCTTTTCCCCCTTTACTGGCGGGCGTTTCAGCGCTTTGTACAGCCCTCTTTGGATACCTTGTTTTTGCCCTATGATTTATATATCCTGTTAAAAAAAGAATTTGCCCCTTCGCTAAAGGCCAAAACTCTTCTATTACTGTAATTGTCGATGTTTTTCTCTGCTTTCATTTCGGTTGTTCTCGATTGTGTGTTATATAATACGGTAAATGTAAATGGCTATACTACGATGGATTATGCTTGTTATGCCAAGACTCGTACAACTACATTGACTACAACAGTCATCTATAACGGGCAGACAAAAACGATATCTATCTCTGCAAAACGTTATACAGGTGCTGACCAGCAATATAAGACGGTAACTTATAACCCGACACATAGTGGTGGTAAAGGTGGTAGCATGTAAATTGATCCATGTACCAAAATATAATTTGATACATATTTCCCATACATATCAACTGTCTGTGAAGATTGTTGATATGATTTTAAAGCGATTCATTGAATCGCTATGTAATATTTTTTAATAAAACCCTTTTGAATATGCTTCTTTTTTTCAATAAACCCTTTTTAGCATATTCATATAGAGTATAGAGGGAGGAGGTCACTGTGAAGCGGTCTCCTCTTTTGCTTTTTGGAAATACTGTAATCCATTAGAAATAATATCCTAAATTCACAAAGCAACTTCCTTTATCTGTCTGATTAGAATATCCTAATGATATTTCCAATGGTCCGAAGATGCTATCCATACCATAACCTGCGCTAACACCGAACAATTGCTTCCCTTTCAATATATCGAAGAAATTACTATCCGTTAGCCCGTAGTTACCTGTCAATGTGAGATAATGAATGGCTCCCATCCGTTGTCTGAATTTAATAGAGGCGATCATAATGGTGTTATCCATTAATTCCAGATTGGTAACCCCGGCAAAAGGTAATTGCTGTGGAATATAGAAACCGGGGACATCACCGCCAATAGCATTTTGTAATGGATAAGGAAAATCCCTTCCGATCAGGATACGTCCATAAATGGAAGGAATGACAGAGAAGCGGCGGGTCACTGGAATGACACTTGCCCACGAAGCATTCAGTGCTGAAAATGGAGCATGTTCGTTGTATTGTGCCATATTATCCGTATAGAGCGAATAGGCAGCTCTGAAGTCACTTCCTTTAGAAGGGAAACGTCCTTTATCATAGGTATTATATTGTACTTGGGCAAAATAACTTAGAAAATGTTCCGATTCTACTTTCAGGTCGGAGATTTCAGGTTTCTTAAACAGGAAATCCTTGTATTTGTAATATTCAAAACGAAGACCGAGTCCGAAACGGAAATTCTTGTACCATACATCAGAGAAACCGAATTCGGCCAGATGATATTTGTAAGTTGTATTATAGGCACGGTCACCTTCTTCGTAAATATTGATATCGTTGTATTGGAACATATACGAGAAGTTGAAATTACGTTGTTGCATGGGTTCCAACGTGTAGTCTATGCGGGCGGCATATCGTTTACCCAACCGACCGGTAAGAGCCAACCGGGAAGGAATATGAGTTTTGAGGTCTGCCGTTGCATTGACCAACAACGATGCGATCTCTTCCGAGTCGAAACGGATGCCCAAATTGATTCTTCTTTCATATTTTTCTTGCAACAGGAAGTTGAGATGATAGCCTTCAGGTGTCTCTTTCAATGTATAACTGGCACTTGAGTAGGATTGGCTACCGCGTAACTGATACAAGGCCTGTTCTATTTGTAGAGTGGAGATATTACTGTTTTCTTTCAAATTGCATTTCTTCATCAGCCATTTTTTGTCATCCACTTCTACACCCGAAAATGAAATGTCGGTCACATAAACAGTACGTGCATTGGATAGGGAAGAATAAGGGCCGTGTTGTTTGGGAGTATAATCCTCGGCTATTCCTATTTTCTTTTTTAAGGCAAGCAACGAATCCCATTGGTCTCTTGCCGCTTCTTCACCTCTTCGCATCAAGCTATCAATAGCAGTCGGAGTAAAACTGGCGGATGAATATCCCTCTACATTGACACGGATATAAGTATCTGTGAGGTCTACATTCTTTTCATGATTAGACTGACAGGTAATGTCTACAATCTGTCCCAAAATGTCGGGGACGCTATTGAGCTTGTCGGCCTTTTTGAGAGCGTTTTGCACGTCTACTCCGATAATAATATCAGCCCCCATTGCTTTCACTACATCCGCCGGATAGTTGTTTACAATACCACCGTCCACTAACACCATGCTGTCTTGCCGTACCGGAGTAAATACACCGGGGATGGCCATACTGGCGCGCATGGCAGTAGAAAGTATTCCGTCATGGAATACGATTTGCTCTCCGTTGACAACATTGGCAGCCACACAGGCAAAAGGAATGGGAAGTTTATTAAAATTGATAGAATCATGATATCCCACGGTAAGGTCTGAAAACAGATTGGCCAGATTCTCTCCTTTCATGATTCCTCCGGTAGCGGCATCTTTGGGAGTTTTGGTGAAAGGGATAGAGACTGTATATTTTTCAGATCGCTCACGATCTGTTAATGACATGGCGCTTCTTTTGATACGGTCACTCAACAGGAACGTCCAATCTTGCTTCCGTACCATACTGTCCAATTGTTCCGGAGTATAGCCGATGGCATAAAGACCACCTACGATAGCTCCCATACTGGTACCGGCTATATAGTCGATAGGAATGCCGGCTTCTTCGATCACTTGCAGTGCTTTGATGTGTGCCATTCCTTTGGCACCCCCGCCGCTCAGTACGACACCTACCTTTTTTCTTTGCTCCTGAGAATGCAAAGAAAAAGGCAATAATAAGCCAATTGATAAAACTAATGTTGAAAAGATTTGTTTTTTCATTAGGACATGGTCTAGTGTTGATGTTTAATATAATACAAATGTAGAGCATAATTTGTTTAGTTGTTGAAATGGGAATTAAAAAAAATGTTCCAAAAGTCGGAAATGTGGATAATTTCTACACAATACAGCGGATTTCCACACTTTTGCAAAAAGAAGAAGAATTTGTAATGCTTTGATTGTAAGTTAATAATGTCTGCGACGCATTTTTGGTATGTGAATTGCATATAAGAGTAAAGAACAAACATAAGTTAAATTAAATAATAAGATTCGATATGAGATTATTCTTTTCGAAACATGAGTTGAAACTGAGGAGAAAGAGAACCATTGCTGCTATAATCTGTGCGGTAGTTGTGTTGGGTGTATATTGGATACTGACCCGACCTCAGAAGGCTGCACCGGAAATGCCGACAGTCATTGTGGAACCGGTAGTGAAAGATGATGTAGAGATATACGGGGAATATGTAGGGCGTATTCGCGCCCAGCAGTTCGTCGAAGTCCGTGCCCGGGTGGAAGGCTATCTGGAAAATATGCTTTTTGCCGAAGGTACATATGTCAATAAGAATCAGGTTTTGTTTGTCATTAATCAGGACCAGTATCGTGCCAAAGCTGATAAGGCTAGGGCGCAGTTGAAAAAAGACGAAGCGCAGGCTTTGAAAGCGGAGCGTGATTTAAAACGTATCCGTCCGTTGTTTGAGCAGAATGCTGCAAGCCAGTTGGATTTGGATAATGCGGAAGCTGCTTATGAAAGTGCCGAGGCAACGGTAGCCATGAGTGAGGCGGATCTGGCACAGGCTGAACTGGAGCTGGGCTACACCATTGTCCGTTCGCCTTTGTCGGGACACATTAGTGAAAGAAATGTGGATTTGGGTACGTTAGTGGGACCCGGGGGAAAATCGTTGCTTGCTACTATTGTGAAGAGTGATACGGTGTTGGTTGATTTTAGTATGACAGCACTCGATTATCTGAAGAGTAAAGAAAGAAATATTAATTTGGGACAACAGGACTCTACCCGTTCCTGGCAGCCCAATATTACCATTACATTGGCGGATAACACGGTTTATCCATTCAAAGGATACGTGGATTTTGCCGAACCGCAGGTGGACCCTCAAACCGGTACTTTCTCCGTACGTGCAGAAATGCCTAATCCGAAACAGGTATTATTGCCGGGGCAGTTTACAAAGGTGAAATTGTTGCTGGATGTTCGTGAAGGAGCACTCGTTGTTCCGATGAAAGCCGTTACCATCGAAAAGGGAGGAGCTTATATTTATACCATGCGTAAAGATAATGCGGTAGAAAAGCGTTTTATCGAATTAGGACCGGAAGTCGGGAATAATGTGGTGGTAGAAAGAGGATTGGCAGAAGGAGAAATGGTTGTTGTGGAAGGATTCCATAAGTTGACTCCAGGTATGAAAGTACGGGTGAGCCAATCGGATGCAGAGGCCCAGGATAGTATAACTGCGACAAAAAATGAAGTGGTCGGGGCGAAAGAAAATGTTACCGGAATGAAGGATAATGCGAAAGGAGAATAAACGATGAAAGTTACTTTTTTTATAGATAGGCCGGTCTTTTCGGCTGTAATCTCCATCGTGATTGTGATTGTCGGTATTATCGGTCTGACGATGCTTCCGGTGGATCAATACCCGCAGATTACCCCTCCGGTAGTGAAGATCAGTGCTTCCTATCCGGGTGCGAGTGCACTTACTGTATCACAGGCAGTGGCTACTCCGATTGAGCAGGAAATCAATGGTACTCCGGGGATGCTTTATATGGAATCAAATAGTTCTAACTCCGGAGGCTTTTCGGCAACAGTTACTTTTGATGTATCTGCTGATCCGGATTTGGCAGCTGTTGAGATTCAGAACCGTGTGAAACTGGCAGAATCCCGTTTGCCGGCGGAAGTGATTCAGAATGGTATTTCGGTAGAGAAACAGGCTCCCAGTCAGTTGATGACGCTTTGTCTGACTTCTACTGACCCAAAGTTCGATGAGATTTACTTGAGTAACTTTGCTACTATCAATGTGCTCGATGTGATTCGCCGTATTCCCGGAGTGGGGCGTGTATCCAATATCGGTAGCCGTTATTATGCCATGCAGATATGGGCGCAGCCGGATAAGCTAGCAAACTTCGGACTGACCGTACAGGATTTGCAGAATGCATTGAAAGATCAGAATCGTGAATCGGCAGCGGGGGTGCTGGGACAACAGCCTGTACAGGGATTGGATATCACGATTCCTATCACGACACAGGGACGTCTTTCCACTGTAGGACAATTTGAAGATATCGTAGTGCGTGCTAATGCGAATGGTTCTATCATTCGATTGAAAGATGTGGCACGTGTATCGCTGGAAGCTTCTTCCTACAATACAGAGAGTGGTATTAACGGTGAGAATGCTGCCGTGCTTGGTATTTATATGTTACCGGGTGCCAATGCGATGGAAGTGGCCGAGAGAGTAAAAGAGGCGATGGATGAGATTAGCAAGAACTTCCCGGAGGGATTGAGCTATGAGATTCCGTTCGATATGACGACCTATATTTCCGAATCTATTCATGAAGTATATAAGACGTTGTTTGAAGCGTTGGTTTTGGTGGTTCTGGTGGTTTATCTATCCTTGCAGAGCTGGCGTGCAACGTTGATTCCGGTAGTGGCGGTACCTATTTCATTGATCGGTACTTTCGGATTCATGCTGATTTTCGGTTTCTCACTGAATATCCTGACATTGCTCGGATTGATCCTTGCCATCGGTATTGTGGTGGATGATGCGATTGTGGTGGTGGAAGGTGTAGAACATATCATGGAAACGGAGCACCTAAGCCCTTATGAAGCTACGAAAAAAGCGATGAACGGACTTTCCAGTGCATTGATTGCCACTTCACTGGTATTGGCGGCTGTGTTCGTCCCGGTTAGCTTTTTAAGTGGGATTACAGGACAGTTGTATCGCCAGTTTACGGTGACAATTGTAGTGTCCGTACTTATTTCTACGGTAGTGGCTCTGACATTGAGTCCGGTGATGTGTTCGCTGATTCTGAAGCCGGATAGCGGAAAGAAAAAGAATATCGTTTTCCGGAAGATTAATGAATGGCTGGGTATCGGTAGTAATAAGTATGTGGCTGCCGTAACTCGTACAATCAAGCATCCTCGTCGAGTTTTGAGTGCTTTTGGTATGGTGTTGATTGCTATCATGTTGATTCATCGTATTATTCCGACCAGTTTCTTACCTGTAGAAGATCAGGGATATTTCAAGATTGAATTAGAACTACCGGAAGGAGCTACTCTGGAACGTACCCGTATCGTGACAGAGCGTGCCATTGCTTATTTGGAAAAGAACCCGTACATTGAGTATATACAGAATGTAACGGGAAGTAGTCCGCGTGTCGGAAGTAACCAGGGACGTGCTGAACTGACGGTGATCCTGAAACCTTGGGAAGAACGGAAGAGTACTACTATTGAGAAAATCATGCATACGGTGGAAAAACATCTTCAGGAATATCCGGAATGTAAAGTCTATCTGTCCACCCCTCCGGTGATTCCGGGACTGGGTAGTTCGGGAGGTTTTGAGATGCAGCTGGAAGCCCGCGGAGAAGCCACTTTTGATAATTTGGTAGACGCAGCAGATACATTAATGTACTATGCATCCAAACGTAAAGAGCTGGCCGGCTTGTCATCTTCTTTGCAGTCGGAAATCCCACAACTCTATTTTGATGTGGATCGAGACAAAGTGAAGATGCTGGGTGTGCCTTTGGCTGATGTGTTTTCTACCATGAAGGCTTATACCGGTTCGGTGTATGTGAACGACTTTAATATGTTCAACCGTATATATAAGGTTTATATTCAGGCGGAAGCTCCTTACCGGGAACATAAAGACAATATTAATTTATTTTTCGTAAAAGCCTCCAATGGAGCGATGGTACCGTTGACTTCTCTGGGAAATGCATCATATACCACAGGACCGGGAAGTATCAAACGTTTCAATATGTTTACTACGGCCGTTATTCGTGGAGCAGCTGCGCAAGGATATAGTTCCGGACAGGCGATGGAGATCATGGAACAGATTGCCAAAGATCATCTCCCCGATAATATCGGTCTGGAATGGAGCGGTCTTTCCTATCAGGAGAAGCAGGCGGGAGGTCAGACAGGTATGGTGATGGCACTGGTATTCTTGTTCGTTTTCCTTTTCCTTGCCGCACAATACGAAAGTTGGACAGTGCCTATTGCCGTATTGCTTTCTTTACCTGTGGCTGCTTTGGGAGCCTATTTGGGAGTCTGGGTTTGCGGATTGGAAAACGATGTTTATTTCCAGATTGGCTTGGTTATGTTGGTCGGACTTGCCGCTAAGAATGCGATTTTGATTGTAGAGTTTGCAAAGGTGCAGGTAGATAAAGGTGAAGACTTGGTGCAGTCGGCCATATACGCAGCCAAATTGCGTTTCCGTCCGATTCTGATGACCTCTCTTGCCTTTGTGCTCGGTATGCTTCCGATGGTACTGGCAAGTGGTCCGGGTTCGGCAAGCCGGCAGGCAATCGGTACAGGTGTATTTTTCGGAATGATATTTGCTATCGTATTTGGTATCATTCTTGTGCCGTTCTTCTTTGTGATGGTGTATAAAACAAAGTCGAAAATCTTAAAACATAAGAAATAATGAAACGAAAGAAACTATATATTGCTATCCTGTTACTTGCCGGAGTACTGACTTCCTGCAAGGTAGGGAAAAGCTATGTCCGTCCTGATCTTCATTTACCCGACAGCTTGGAAAGATCACAGGATTCGGTCAGCTTCGGTGCTCAGGACTGGAGGGATATTTATACGGATGCTACATTGAGAAGTCTGATAGAGCGTGCATTGGATCATAATAAAGATATGCTGATTGCTGCTGCCCGTGTGAAAGAAATGGCTGCACAGAAACGAATTTCTACGGCGGCATTGCTTCCGGATATTAAAGGAAAAGTGACAGGGGAACGTGAACTTGAGAATCATGGAGGAGACGCTTTCAAGAGATCAGATACCTTTGAAGCACAATTTCTTGTTTCATGGGAACTCGATCTTTGGGGAAATCTACGTTGGGCACGTTCGGCCAGCATTGCCGAGTATCTGCAATCTATTGAGGCGCAACGTGCATTGCAGATGACGATTGTGGCTGAAGTGGCGCAGGCTTACTATGAACTGGTAGCTTTGGATACAGAGCTTGATATTGTCAAACAGACGTTGAAAGCCCGTGAAGAAGGGGTACGTCTGGCACGTATCCGGTTTGCCGGTGGATTGACCTCCGAGACTTCCTATCGACAGGCACAAGTGGAGTTGGCACGTACGGCCACTCTGGTTCCTGACTTGGAACGTAAAATCTCTCTGAAAGAAAACGATATTGCTTATCTTGCGGGTGAATATCCTAATAAGATAGCCCGTTCCCGTTTGCTTCAGGAATTTAATTCTCCGGAAACACTTCCCGTAGGATTACCGTCTACTTTGTTGGAACGCCGTCCCGATATTCGTCAGGCAGAGCAGAAACTGATTGCTGCCAATGCAAAAGTGGGAGTGGCCTATACGAATATGTTCCCGCGTCTTGCCTTGACAGGCGGTTTCGGTAGTGAAAGTACTTCTTTGTCGGAACTCCTGAAATCTCCCTACGCAATTATGGAAGGAGCTTTATTGACTCCTATATTTGGTTGGGGAAAGAACCGTGCGGCATTGAAAGCGAAGAAGGCCGCTTATGAGGCTGAAGTACATAGTTATGAGAAATCCGTACTGGAAGCTTTCAAAGAAACACGTAACGCGATTGTCAACTTCAACAAGATCAAGGAAGTATACGAACTTCGTGCCAATCTGGAACGTTCGGCCAAGAGCTACATGGACCTGGCACAATTGCAGTACATCAATGGGGTCATCAACTATCTGGATGTATTGGATGCCCAACGTGGATACTTTGATGCCCAAATCGGATTGAGTAATGCCATTCGTGACGAGTTGATTGCGGTGGTTCAACTTTATAAGGCTCTTGGCGGAGGCTGGGAGCAGAATCCCTAGAATTATATTATAAATTAGCTCGCTGAAGAAAACGTAAAGGCTATCTCCCACGTCGGGAGATAGCCTTAATTTTTCTTTCTTCTTCCTTTTGTCTTAAAAACAACAGAAGAAGAATTTTCATAATTCGGAAAAAAGTGCGAAATTTGCAACGCTTTTCAAGTTTGACAAGAAACTTACTAACACCTTTAAATAAAAAATTAAAGAAAATGACTAAAAGTGCATTGCAAATCGCAAGGGCTGCTTACCAGCCCAAACTTCCGAAAGCATTGGCATCAGGAGCTGTTAAGGCTGTAGCAGGTGCTGCTACTCAATCTGTAGCCGATCAGGAAGCTATCAAAGCATTATTCCCGAACACGTATGGAATGCCGTTGATTACATTCGAAGCCGGTGAAGCTGTTGCTCTTCCTGCTATGAACGTAGGTGTAATTCTTTCCGGTGGTCAGGCTCCGGGCGGACACAATGTAATCTCCGGTTTGTTCGACGGTATCAAGAAATTGAATCCGGAAAACAAATTATATGGTTTTATTTTGGGTCCTGGTGGTCTGGTAGATCACAACTATATGGAACTGACTGCTGATATCATCGACGAATACCGTAATACGGGTGGTTTCGATATTATCGGTTCCGGACGTACGAAGCTGGAAGCTGAAAGCCAGTTCGAAAAGGGTTATGAAATCATCAAAGAATTGGGTATCAAGGCACTGGTTATCATTGGTGGTGACGACTCTAACACAAATGCTTGCGTATTGGCTGAATACTATGCTGCTAAGAAGTATGGTGTACAGGTAATCGGTTGCCCGAAAACAATCGACGGTGACTTGAAGAACGATATGATTGAAACTTCTTTCGGTTTCGATACAGCTTGTAAGACTTATGCTGAAGTAATCGGTAACATCCAACGTGACTGTAACTCTGCACGTAAATACTGGCACTTCATCAAATTGATGGGTCGTTCGGCTTCTCACATTGCACTGGAATGTGCTTTGCAGGTACAGCCTAACGTATGTATCGTTTCAGAAGAAGTGGAAGCAAAAGATATGTCTTTGGATGATGTAGTGACTTACATCGCTAAAGTGGTAGCAGACCGTGCAGCACAAGGACACAACTTCGGTACAGTATTGATTCCGGAAGGACTGGTTGAGTTCATTCCTGCCATGAAACGTCTGATTGCTGAATTGAATGACTTCCTGGCTGCTAATGCTGAAGAATTCGGTCAGATTAAGAAATCTCACCAACGTGATTATATCATCCGCAAACTTTCTCCGGAAAACTCTGCTATCTATGCAAGTCTGCCGGAAGGTGTTGCCCGTCAGTTGACTTTGGATCGTGACCCGCATGGAAACGTTCAGGTATCATTGATCGAAACTGAAAAACTGTTGTCTGAAATGGTAGCTACTAAGTTGGCTGCATGGAAAGAAGAAGGCAAGTATGTTGGTAAATTTGCTGCTCAACACCACTTCTTCGGTTATGAAGGACGTTGTGCTGCTCCGTCAAACTTTGACGCTGACTATTGCTACTCTTTGGGTTACACAGCTTCTATGTTGATTGCTAACGGTAAGACTGGTTATATGTCTTCTGTACGTAACACAACAGCTCCTGCTGCTGAATGGATTGCTGGTGGTGTGCCTATTACCATGATGATGAACATGGAACGTCGTCACGGTGAAATGAAGCCGGTTATCCAGAAAGCATTGGTAAAACTGGATGGTGCTCCTTTCAAAGCATTTGCTTCACAACGCGAACGTTGGGCTATCGAAACGGATTATGTATATCCGGGTCCGATCCAATACTTCGGTCCTACAGAAGTTTGCGACCAGGCAACTAAGACTTTGCAACTGGAACAAGCTAAATAAATACACTTCAGAGCAGTTGTTAATGTAATAGTTGCAATAACAGCTGCAATGAAGGGTTCTTTCAGGCACGGATTACGCGGATTAACACGGTTTTTTAGTTATTTCTTAATAAACCGTGTATTCCGTGTAATCCGTGCCTATCTCTAAAAATATTGATCGTTTAAAGTAAATGCCGCAACGCAACAACCCGATGTCTGCCGTACAGAAGAAAAGAACTGTTTCCACCACTAAAAGAAAGGGAACGACCTCTTCTTCCAAAACTTCCCGTACCTCAAAAAAGGAACAGGTGAAGCATCGAACTGTGATGCCTACCTGGCTCCGTAATATGCTGGCAGTGATGATTGTCGGTTGTTTCTCCGCAGCTTTCTATTATTTCTTTATCCGTCCTTATGCTTATCGATGGAAACCTTGCCATGGCTTAAAGGAATACGGTGTCTGCATCCCTGACGGATATGATATTCATGGTATTGACATTTCTCACTATCAGGGAAAGATTGATTGGAAGAAGCTGTTGCAGAATAAAGAGACGGCTACTCCTTTGCATTTTGTCTTTATGAAGGCAACAGAAGGAGGAGATCATAACGATACTACATTTGAGGCAAACTTTGCCAATGCCCGTAATCATGGATTTATCCGTGGCGCTTATCATTTTTATATTCCGAGCACGGATGCTTTGAAACAGGCGGACTTCTTTATTCGCACGGTAAAACTGGATTCCGGTGACCTGCCTCCGGTTCTCGATGTGGAAGTGACCGGACGAAAAGAGAAAAAGGAATTACAGCAAGGCATCAAACGCTGGCTGGACCGGGTGGAATCTCATTATGGGGTGAAGCCTATTCTTTATACCTCTTATAAATTTAAAACCCGTTATCTGGACGACTCTATCTTCAATGCATAC
The DNA here is from genome assembly GCF_024788145.1 of Bacteroides sp. BFG-606. NCBI lineage: Bacteria > Pseudomonadati > Bacteroidota > Bacteroidia > Bacteroidales > Bacteroidaceae > Bacteroides > Bacteroides sp. BFG-606. The sequence continues at coordinate 3,900,773 of NZ_JANUIL010000001.1, forward strand.
CCTTATTGGATTGCCCATTATTATGTGGACTCTGTAAGGTATCAGGGAAAATGGCACTTTTGGCAACATACGGATGTGGGAAGTGTTCCCGGTATTAAAGAAGACGTAGATTTGAATGTATTCAATGGCTCGTTAGAGGAACTTAAAAAGCTGACAATTAAGTAACGGGTATTTCTTTTCCCTACAACTTATCTCTTCTCATATTTGTTATAATCGTATTATTACTTAAAAGATACGATTATGAACTTTGATATAGCTATTATTGGTGGTGGTCCGGCCGGGTACACAGCTGCCGAACGGGCAGGGGCCAACGGATTAAAGGCCGTTCTTTTTGAGAAAAAGGCAATGGGTGGAGTATGTCTCAATGAGGGGTGTATTCCTACTAAAACTTTGTTATATTCTGCTAAAATACTGGATAGCATCAAGAATGCTTCCAAATATGGCGTTTCTGCCGAATCTCCTTCGTTCGATTTATCCAAGATTATGAGCCGTAAAGATAAAACAGTAAAAATGTTGACGGGCGGTGTGAAGATGACTGTGAGTTCTTACGGAGTGACTATTGTAGAAAAGGAAGCTCTGATAGAAGGAGAAAAAGATGGGAAAATACAAATCATTTGTGATGGAGAAACCTATTCCGTGAAATATTTGCTGGTATGTACCGGCTCTGATACAGTGATTCCTCCTATACCGGGACTGTCAGAAATCAGTTATTGGACTTCCAAGGAGGCATTGGAAATAAAGGAACTTCCAAAGACGCTGGTCATTATTGGCGGCGGGGTGATCGGGATGGAGTTTGCTTCTTTTTTCAACAGTATGGGTGTGAAAGTGCATGTGGTAGAAATGATGCCGGAGATTCTGGGAGCGATGGATAAGGAAACCAGCGGTATGCTTCGTGCCGAATATGCCAAACGTGGAGTCACTTTCTATTTGAATACGAAAGTGGTGGAAGTAAATCCTCATGGAGTTGTGATAGAAAAAGAAGGCAAGACGTCTACTATTGAAGCGGAGAAGATTTTGCTTAGTGTAGGACGTAAGGCAAATCTATCCAAGGTAGGACTGGACAAGCTGAATATAGAACTGCATCGGAATGGGGTGAAAGTAGACGAACATCTGTTGACTTCGCATCCTCGTGTATATGCGTGTGGTGATATTACAGGCTATTCTTTATTGGCGCATACCGCTATCCGTGAAGCGGAAGTCGCTATCAATCATATTTTAGGAGTGGAAGACCGTATGAATTACGATTGTGTTCCGGGAGTCGTTTATACCAACCCTGAAGTGGCGGGAGTGGGAAAGACAGAAGAAGAACTGGTAAAATCAGGAGTTCCTTACCGTGTTTCAAAATTACCGATGGCTTATTCCGGACGGTTCGTTGCGGAGAATGAACAGGGAAACGGACTCTGTAAGCTGATCCAGGATGAAGACGGGAGGATTATCGGTTGTCACATGTTGGGAAATCCGGCATCAGAACTTATTGTGATAGCAGGTATTGCTATTCAGAGAGGGTACACGGTGGAGGAATTCCAGAAGACTGTGTTTCCGCATCCTACGGTCGGAGAGATTTATCACGAAATAATGTTTTAACTCTTATTCCGCTTGATCTATGATTCGATGTATCTATAGTCCGTTTACTGATATTTACTTTCACTTGGCAGCAGAGGAATATCTGTTGAAGCAGGGAAATGAAGATATTTTCATGCTTTGGCAGGATACTCCTTCTGTGGTAATAGGTAAGCATCAGCGGTTGCGGTCGGAAGTCGATAAGAAATGGGCGGAACAGGGACGAGTACATATTGCCCGTCGTTTTTCGGGTGGGGGAGCGGTGTATCATGATTTGGGTAATGTCAATCTGACTTTTATAGAAACGGCTCCCCGTCTGCCGGAATTTGTTACTTATTTGCAGCGGACATTGAATTTCTTGAATTCTATAGGCCTGATGGTAAAAGGAGATGAACGATTGGGGATTTATTTGAATGGATTGAAAATATCAGGGAGTGCGCAATGCGTACATAAGAATCGGGTGTTGTATCATTGCACTCTGTTGTATGATACGGATCTGACTGCCTTGTATAAAGCTTTGAATCCGGAACCGATGGTTGATGATGAAACTTTATCGTCAGTATATGCTGTTCCTTCCGTTCGGAGTGAGGTAACCAATATTCGGAGTCACTTGCCGGAGGGAACTGTAACTGATTTTAAAGAGAAGGCTTTTCAGTATTTCAGTAAGTCCCAATCTGTCAGTGCTTTTAACGGGAAGGAAATAGAGGCTGTCAATCAGCTCCGGAAAGAGAAATATATTCAGAAAGAGTGGATATATAGTCGTTGATGTCCGGACTGGCTTTGTCAGTATCCGGTTAAAATTTACTTAACTTAAAACTTTCTATTTCAGCCCGTTGTTGTAATATCTCAAGGTTGAATAATAAATTAACTGTCTATGTCGAAATTCGAAATAAAAATGCCTAAGTTGGGCGAGAGTATAACCGAAGGGACCATCGTCTCTTGGTCTGTAAAGGTAGGTGATATGATTCAGGAAGACGATGTGCTTTTTGAAGTGAATACTGCCAAAGTAAGTGCGGAGATCCCTTCTCCCGTAGCGGGAAAAGTGGTGGAGATTTTATATAAGGAAGGTGATACGGTTGCTGTAGGAACAGTAGTAGCTATAATTGATTTGGATGGAGAAGAATCTTCAGGAACGGAGCCGGTAAATGTTTCTGAAACATCACCATCGTCAGCGGAAACTGCTAAGAACGTATCAGCGAATACTGCATCGAAACCTGTTGTTGCAGAGGAAGAACGTTGGTACTCTCCTGTTGTGATTCAGTTGGCGCGGGAAGCTAAGATTCCGAAAGAAGAGCTGGATGCTATACAAGGAACCGGTTATGAAGGGCGATTGAGTAAGAAAGATATAAAAGATTATATTGAAAAGAAGAAAAGAGGAGGTAGCGTTGAACCGAAGCCGGCATCTGCTGCTCCGGCCGCAAGCAAACCATCAGTTGCTGTTTCTTCTGAACAGGCAAGTCCGAAGGTTGCTCCGGCTACATCTGCCGCTGCTGCCCAGCCGGCTGCCACTTTATCTAAATCGTCTGCTCCTGTAGCAATGCCTGGAGTCGAAGTCAAAGAGATGGATCGTGTCCGCCGGATTATTGCCGACCACATGGTTATGTCTAAGAAAGTATCTCCTCACGTGACCAATGTAGTAGAAGTAGACGTTACCAAATTGGTACGTTGGCGTGAAAAGAATAAAGACGCTTTCTTCCGTCGCGAAGGAGTGAAACTGACTTATATGCCTGTGATAACAGAAGCCGTGGCAAAAGCATTGGCTGCCTATCCACAGGTGAATGTATCGGTAGATGGATATAATATTCTTTTCAAAAAGCATATTAATGTCGGTATTGCCGTCTCTTTGAATGATGGAAACCTGATTGTTCCTGTGGTACATGATGCCGATCATCTGAATCTGAACGGGTTGGCTGTTGCTATCGATTCTCTGGCCTTGAAAGCAAGGGATAACAAATTAATGCCGGAAGATATTGATGGGGGCACATTTACGATAACCAATTTTGGTACATTCAAGAGCCTGTTCGGTACGCCAATCATTAATCAGCCGCAAGTAGCTATCTTGGGAGTAGGGTATATTGAGAAGAAACCTGCTGTTGTAGAAACTCCGGAGGGTGATACGATTGCAATCCGGCATAAAATGTACTTGTCTTTGTCTTACGATCATCGGGTAGTAGACGGAATGTTGGGAGGTAACTTCCTGCATTTTATAGCCGACTATCTCGAAAATTGGAAAGGCTGATAACTGATTGTTTCATTCATTAAGAACTTCATTACTCATGAAAAAGAAATATGATATAAAAACTACAGATGTAGAAACCCTGAAAAAGTGGTATCATCTGATGACATTGGGGCGTGCCTTGGACGAAAAGGCACCGTCTTATCTGTTGCAATCTTTGGGTTGGTCTTATCATGCTCCCTATGCAGGACATGATGGTATTCAACTTGCCGTTGGTCAGGTATTCACCCTCGGTGAAGATTTCCTGTTCCCATACTACCGGGATATGTTAACCGTGCTTTCTGCCGGAATGACTGCTGAAGAAGTGATCCTGAACGGTATTTCAAAAGCGACGGACCCGGGTAGCGGAGGACGTCACATGTCGAACCATTTCGCCAAACCGGAATGGCACATTGAAAACATCTCCTCTGCTACTGGCACACACGACCTTCACGCAGCAGGTGTGGCCAGAGCAATGGTATATTATGGACATAAAGGCGTGGCTATCACTTCTCACGGAGAGTCGGCTACTTCCGAAGGATTCGTTTACGAAGCTATCAATGGTGCCAGTCTCGAACGTCTTCCGGTGATTTTTGTAATACAAGATAATGGGTATGGTATTTCCGTACCCAAATCGGAACAGACTGCCAACCGTAAAGTGGCCGAGAACTTCTCGGGCTTCAAGAACCTGAAGATTATCTATTGCAACGGAAAGGATGTATTCGATTCGATGAATGCTATGACCGAGGCACGGGAATATGCTATCAGTACCCGTAATCCGGTTATTGTGCAAGCGAATTGTGTCCGGATCGGTTCGCATTCCAATTCAGATAAACACACCTTGTATCGGGATGAGAATGAATTGGAATATGTGAAAGATGCTGATCCCTTGATGAAGTTCCGCCGGATGCTGCTGCGTTATAAACGTCTGACCGAGGAAGAACTGCAACAAATAGAAGCTGATGCAAAGAAAGAATTGTCTGCTGCCAACCGGAAGGCTTTGGCTGCTCCCGATCCCGATCCTAAAAGCATTTATGATTTTGTAATGCCCGAACCTTATCAGCCACAGAAATATAAAGACGGTACACATGAGGCGGAAGGGGAGAAGACTTTTCTGGTCAATGCCATTAATGAAACATTGAAAGCTGAATTCCGCCATAATCCCGATACCTTTATTTGGGGGCAGGATGTGGCAAACAGGGAAAAAGGAGGCGTGTTTAATGTAACCAAAGGTATGCAGCAAGAATTCGGCGAGGCCCGTGTATTTAGTGCACCGATTGCGGAAGATTATATTGTAGGCACTGCCAATGGAATGAGTCGTTTTGATCCTAAAATTCATGTGGTGATTGAGGGAGCGGAGTTTGCCGATTATTTCTGGCCTGCCATAGAGCAATACGTGGAGTGTACACATGAGTACTGGCGTAGCAATGGGAAATTTGCTCCGAATATAACTCTGCGTCTGGCTTCCGGTGGTTATATCGGTGGAGGCTTGTATCATTCTCAAAACCTGGAGGGAGCTTTGACCACTTTACCGGGGGCACGTATTGTCTGCCCATCTTTTGCGGATGATGCTGCCGGATTACTTCGTACCAGTATGCGATCCAAAGGCTTTACGCTGTTCCTCGAACCGAAAGCATTGTATAATTCGGTAGAAGCGGCAGCAGTAGTGCCGGAAGATTTTGAAGTACCTTTCGGGAAAGCACGTGTTCGTCGTGAGGGAACAGATTTGAGCATTATTACCTATGGCAATACCACCCATTTCTGCCTGCACGCAGCAGAACGATTGGAAAAAGAAGGTGGCTGGAAAGTGGAAGTCATTGATATTCGCTCCTTGATTCCGTTGGATAAAGAGGCGATATTCGAATCGGTCAAGAAAACGAGCAAGGCATTGGTCGTTCATGAAGATAAAGTTTTCTCCGGTTTTGGTGCGGAACTTGCTGCTATGATTAGTGGAGAGATGTTCCGCTATCTTGATGGACCGGTGCAGCGTGTGGGGTCTACTTTTACCCCTGTCGGTTTTAATCCGATTCTGGAAAAGGAAATTCTGCCGGATGAGACCAAGATATACGAGGCTGCCCGGAAATTATTGGAATATTAAATAGTGTGGATTATGAAAAAGATAGGCTTATTTTATGCTACCAAAGCTGAAAGAACGAGTTGGGTGGCAGAGAAAATACAGAAAGAATTTAGTAAGGAAAAGATAGAAACAGTGCCTATTGAACAGGCTTGGCAAAATGACTTTGAAGCTTATGACTGTTTTATTGTCGGTGCTTCAACTTGGTTTGACGGAGAACTTCCTACATATTGGGATGAATTGTTGCCGGAGTTACGGACAATGAATTTAAAAGGAAAGAAAGTTGCAATCTTCGGGTTAGGAGATCAGATACGTTATCCGGAAAACTTTGCGGATGGCATCGGATTGTTGGCGGAGGTATTTGAAGAGGATGGAGCTACGCTAGTCGGCTTTACTTCTTCCGAGGGTTACACTTTCGAACGTTCCAAAGCTTTGCGTGGCGGGCAATGGTGTGGTCTGGTTGTTGATTTGGATAATCAGTCTGAACATGCGGAAGAGAAAATAAAGGAATGGTGCCAACAGATAAAGAGGGAGTTCGCGTAACAACTATGTGAAGACCTCGTTCATAATAATCTGATCTTCTCTCTTCTACGAGATAGTGACGCTATCCAATAAAAATGGTGACGGTATATGATTGGGATACTGACGGTATCATTGTCATATAGCGTCACTATTTTTTTTATATCAATCAAGAGTTTTGTGTTTATTAATAGCGTATATCAACCATGATTTTCGGTTGCCCCTTTATAAATAAACTTCACCTCTGCCCAACGATTCTTCTCTTTATAATGGATAAAAGTCAGTCCGTTTTTTCCGGCTTCTTCCCGGATGGAGTCAATGTCGTCTACATAAAATCCGCTCATATAGATTTCAGAATCAGTATGCATACAGGCAACATACTGTTTCATATCATTCAGTAATATATTCCGGTTGATATTGGCAATGATGACATCGAAAGGTCCTTTTCCGGTCAGTGACGAAGCATCTCCCTGTGAAACCACAATGTCATCTACATGATTCAATCCGATATTTTCGATGGAGTTGCGTACACACCATTCGTCGATATCGATAGCCGTGCAAGGACGTGCACCTCGCATTCGTGCCAGAATGGCAAGAATTGAAGTTCCGCAACCCATATCCAGCAGGGATTTATTATTCAGTTCGTTGTCCAGTAATTCTTCAATAATAAGGCTTGTCGTTTCGTGGTGTCCGGTGCCGAAAGCCATTTGCGGGTTGATAACAATGTCATATTCCGCTTTGGGAACATCCTGATGGAAAGTACTGTGAATCACACAGCGGTTGCCAATGATAATAGGTTGGAAGAAATTCTTTTCCCATTCTTCGTTCCAGTCCTTGTCTTCTGCTTCAATATAAGTATAGGTGATTTCTGTGTCGGGTATAGGAAATTCATCTATCGCATTTTTTATAACAGTTTCGTCACATAAGGATTGTTGGATGTATGCAGTCAATCCGCCTTTGCTTTCAACAAAACTTTCGAATCCGGCTTCGCCTAATACAGCAGCCAATACATCATTCACCGTTTCGGTGCAAGGATGTGTCTGAAATGAAAACTCAAAATATTTCATAATCTTTCTTTTTATCTGAATAATGATGGGGCAAAGATACTCAAAAACGAAGTCTTGACGAAGTTTTTTAATGAAGTATATGTTGCTATCAACAAAAGCTCCAAATGGACTTCTTTGATTTGTATATATCGTATGTGAAGTTTACCATACCTTTGATATCATAAGTTAAATAGACGTATTTCGATAGAATCAAACACCTCTTTTTCTCTATAAAAGTAGTGAAATAGGGATTTCCCTATTATCCTTTGGGGAAAATCTCCCTCGAACGAAAAATCTCTTCCTTATCTTTGTAACGTGAATAAGTTTAAGTAATTACATAAACCGAGATGATATGAAAAAGATTGTTTATTTCTTGCTATTTGCCTTGTGCCTCCCGATAGGCTTGATGGCACAAAGCGTTGATGACGACCTTTACTTCATTCCTTCAAAAGACAAACAGGAGAAGAAAGAAACTCCGGTTAAGAAGGAACCGAAGAAACAGGTGACCAACATCTATACTTCACCGGGTACTACAGTAGTGGTTCAGGACCGTAAGGGAAGAACACGGGATGTGGATGAATATAACCGCCGTTACGATGCACGTGATAATGAATTCGTAATGGATAATGATACCTTATATATAAAAGAAAAATCTAATCCGGATTTGGACGGAGAATGGGTGACAGGTGAATTCAATGGTACGGAAGACGACTATGAATACGCTGAACGTATCATCCGTTTCCGCAATCCGCGTTTTGCTATCAGCATCAGCAGTCCGTTGTATTGGGATGTAGTTTACGGTCCGAATTCATGGGACTGGAACGTATATACCGATGGTATGTATGCTTATGCATTCCCGACATTCAGTAATCCGCTCTGGTGGGATTGGCGTTATGGCTCTTACGGCTGGGGATGGAACTATGGTTGGGGATGGAATCGTCCTTATTACGCTTGGGGATATTCTCCGGGTTATTGGGGCGGCTGGTATGGCGGCTACTGGGGTGGCTGGTATGGCGGCGGTTATTGGGGACATCACCACCACTGGCACGGTGGTCCTAGCTGGGGCTGGGGCGGAGGTGGAAACCATTGGGCACGTAATACCTATTATAATAATCGTCGTTCTAACTTTGGAAACAGTGTTGGAAGTGCACGCCGTTCTTCTTACCCAACAAGTAGTGACCGCAGAATCGGTACAACAGTTGGTACACGTCGTACAAATGGAGAAGGTGTAAGCCAATCTGCACGCCGCGGCACAACTTATGATTCTTCTTCCAGAAGAACTGTAGGTAATCGTACGAATACAAGAGTAGGGACTACCACAGGCTCAAACTCTTCCCGCAGGAGTTCTACCTACACTCGTCCGAGCAGTACACGTAGCAGTTCGACATATGATAACAGTCGTTCCAACTCTTCTTCTCGCAGAACTTATGGAACAACGAATAGCAGTAGCAGTCGTTCTTCTTCTACATATAACCGTGGAAGTTCTACGACTCCACGGAGTTATTCCCCGGATAATAGTAGTAGTCGCCGTTCTTCTTCTAGTTCCACTTATTCTCCAAGTCGTTCTTCATCAGGTTCCAGCTACTCACCGAGTCAGTCTTCATCGTCTCGCTCGAGTGGTTACTCAAGTGGTGGTGGAAGTTCTCGTTCTAGCGGTTCCTCTGGTGGCGGTGGAAGTCGAAGAAGATGATAATGATTGGGTATTATTAATAAGATATATTTATGAAAAATATAAGATTTACAATAGTGATACTGTGTACTTTGGTTGGTAGTACTATCGTAAGTGCACAGAGCTTATACGATGCAGCCCGGTTTATGGGGAATGATTTGAATGGAACTGCACGATTTGTCGGCATGGGAGGGGCCATGGGAGCACTAGGCGGTGACATATCAACTATGGGGACCAATCCGGCAGGTATCGGAATATACAGAAGTAGTGACGTAATGACTTCATTTGGTTTCAGTAATATTGGAATGAAGTCTACTATGAACGGCAGCAAAAATGAACAAGATAAGTTGTTTGGTTCATTTGATAATATCGGTTTTGTTATATCAAGCCGTATCGGAAATGAGACACCTTTGCGGTTTGTGAACTTTGGTTTTAATTATCGTAAGGTAAAGTCCTTTGATAAAAATATGGTAATGAATGGACTGATAGAAGATTCGGAAGGACCATTGTCACAAAGTGACTTTTTTGCTACTTTATCCCATGGGCTTACTGAAAGATATTTGAGCTCTAATGCCGCTTTTACTGATGGAGGTATCGATGCTGCACCGTGGTTAGGCGCTATGGCTCTTCGGACTAGAGTGATTGGAGCAGTGGGCGATAATGGTGAAAATAATGATCAATATGCCAGCAATGTAGGCTATATGGTGGGTGAGGGAGGTGAACCTATTTATTTGCCGGTGCAGGGAGCCTATACATCTAAAGAAAGAGGTGGGTTACATTCCTATGACTTTAATGTTGCGCTAAACTTTTATGATCGCATTTATTTGGGTGCTACGATAGGAGCTTATAGTGTAGATTATTCAAGAAATTCTATTTATAGGGAAAGTTATGAGGGAGATGTTTCAACTTATTCTTTAGAGAATTGGTTTGATACAAGTGGAACGGGAGTTGATTTTAAGTTAGGAGTGATTGTACGTCCATTTGAATCCTCTTCATTCCGTATCGGTGCTGCAATACACACACCTACATGGTTTAATTTGGAAGACCGAACTTCCGCCATCATGACTTCTGATATTGATATGAATAGTAACGGAATCATTGAAAAGGATGAATTGTTTGAATATGATACGATGGAATTCCCTGGTGAATCAAAAACTAAATATCAATTAGTAACTCCTTGGAAATATAATTTAAGCTTGGGGTATACCATTGGTCGTTCTGTAGCATTAGGAGCAGAATATGAATATAGTGATTATTCTTCAGCCAAACTGAAATATGATGATGGTCTGAAAATGGAGAATGAAACATCTCAAATAAAAACGGGATTGAAAGGAGTACATACATTACGCGTTGGTGCTGAAATTAAATTTGCACCTGAATTCTCTTTCCGTTTAGGATATAATTATATGACAGCAGCAATGTATGACGATACATTTAAGAGAATTGCACTTAACAGTATCAGTACAAGTACAGAATTCTCTAACTTGAAAGCAACCAATAATTATACAGTAGGACTGGGATATAAAGGAGCTGTTTTCTATGCTGACTTAGCTTATCAGTTCCATACTTATAAGGAGGACTTTTATCCTTTCTATAATGAAACAGGAGAAAACTTTGAAACAATCATTGTGCCAAATGCAACTAAGGTTACCAATAAACGTAGTCAAGTACTATTAACCGTAGGTATGCGCTTCTAATCTAATAAAGAGACAGTTTTCAATTTCAATAATAACTTTTGTGTGTAAAAAATCCCTGGAATGCTGAGTGTCTACAGCGGTTCCGGGGATTTTTATTAGTATCGCTGTTATTCTTTTGTTTTATCTGCGTAACGGAGTCCGTTCATCAATAATTCCGCGACCTCCGTAAAGTCTCATCGTAACAGGACTTCCGGCTTCTATGGTAATATCCTGATCTGCGATGATAGGTTCTTCCTTATCGTCTACGATTACAGAACCAATCTTCTCACCAGCTTTGATTATTTGTGGAATCAAGTTAGTCAGGATACCTTCTGAAATTTTCCGGATACTGATATATTCCGGGGTTGCATTCTTGTCAGCTTCGATTTTACCGTTGAAAAGATCCTGCACACCTTTGTTCTTCAGGAAAAGTTTAACGATTGCTTTACCTTCGTACGGGTTGCCTTTTTCATCAAGTAGAATAACGGGCGCAGTCATTCGCTTGAATGTAAGGGCTACATTGCTAGAACCTTTGCGGGCTTGGGCTGTGCCGAACAAATATTCTAAACCGCCTTTGATGTCACGGTAGCGACTAAAGAGGGATCTAGTCGTTACATCACCGGACAATTCAGGATAATGAGCATAGAAAGTTACAGCTTCCGAATCTGTAGCTGTCTCGCTCCAATTTTGGTTATCTACTCCCAAGATAAAAGGCTGATATTCCTGCTCGGAAACAGACATTGAAATGACGTCTCCGGCTGAAAAACTACTTTTTAAAGGAAGTGACAGGTTACTGCTGCTACGAGTAACAGCGTCAGTGATACTTTCATTGTCGACAGTAGTAAGAAAGTTGATACCTTCTTTACTGGGGTCTTGCAGTTCGTCTTGTTGTTGACAACTGAACAGGCATACTGATGCCATAACAAATAAAAGGCTTTTTCTTTTCATTTGAGGGATAATTAATAGGTTAATAATAGTGAGAGGTTTTTTAATATTCTACTCTATCTTCTTTGGCCGCCCAGGCTTTGAAGGCAGTAAGGGCTTCATTATGCAATAAGATTTCGGAAGGAAGCTTTCTGTCTTCAGGCTTCAGTTCCAGTTCGTCATAAATAAAAGAGTCATCGAAGCCAATATTCTTGGCATCGGTCTTATTGTTTCCATAGTACATTTTATCCAAACGTGCCCAGTAAATAGCACCGAGACACATGGGACAAGGTTCGCAGGAAGTATAGATTTCGTATCCGCTAAGATTAAAAGTACCGAGTTTGGCAGCTGCGGCACGTATTGCACTCACTTCGGCATGAGCAGTTGGGTCACAAGATGCCGTAACACGATTCACTCCTGTTGCAATTATTTCCCCCTCTTTCGTGGCAATCACAGCACCGAAAGGACCTCCACCATTTTTAACATTCTCTTTGGAAAGCTCGATTGCTTTCCTCATTAAGGCTTCTTTAGTCATGGTACAAAAAAGTATATTGTTAGTTTCATTTTTTCCTTCTGTTATGTAGGTCGGCGGCATTGCTGCCGCTTTCCCCATTAAGAACTGTACGTGCGACTTTCACCGCATACAGCTCCGATAATTCTAAATTTAATTCTCATAAAATTAAATCGGCTCATAATCATCTTGCGATGACTTGTTTCCGATAAAGTTTTCTTCACGCACGTTGACGGGCACTTTTGAGTTTCCGCCTTTCGAAGTATTCGTCCCATGATGGGTCGAACGGATTGGCCTCGCATCTTATCTTTGTGTGTCGCTTGATTGGAATTTCTGTCAGTTGCTGTAATGTGAACTTATCCTTTATTTCTCCACATACATATTCAAAACCGAAAATCCAATTTCTGCCACCTTTTCGGATAAAATACTTCTTCCTTATCCATTTCCTTGACTTGTCGGTATGTCTGCGATATGACCATCTTTTAAGTTGATTTATTAAGATATGGTCACATCGGCAGAACACCTCCTTTGATACCACATGGCTGTAGTAGTTACCCCATCCCTTTATTATAGGATTGAGTTTCTCTATCAGCTCCTGCTGGGATGATGCCTTACCTTTGGTCAGCACAACCTCATGCAGCTTGTCAGTGAAACGTTTCTGACTTTTCTTTGACGGCTTTATTAACAATGTGCCGTTGTACTTCCGGACATTGAAACCTAAAAAGTCAAATCCGTCACTGATATGTGTTATCAGTGTCTTCTCATCGGATAGGGTAAGTCCTCTTTCCTTTAGAAAAACTGTCAACATTTCCTTTATTTCAAGTAACGTTTTCCTTTTGTCAGCAGTGACAATGAAGTCATCCGCATATCTTACGAGATTGACTTTGGGGCAGTAAAGTTTTCCATTGACATAACTTGCCTTGTACTTCTCTTTGAGCATCCTTTCCATGCCGTCAAGAGTTGCATTTGCAAGTGTCGGTGAAATAATGCCGCCCTGTGGTGTCCCTTCAATAGTCGGTTGAAGCAGTCTGTTGAATACAACTCCACTTTTCAGCCATTTTCTTAATATCTGCCTGTCGATTCGTACGTTATCGAGAAGCCATTCATGGCTGATATGGTCGAAGCAGCCTTTTATGTCTCCCTCCAATATCCATTCGGGAGAGCAATCCCTGCTTAGCCATCTGTGAAGCGCATCTATCGCATCTGCCGTACTTCTGAACTTTCTGAATCCGTAAGAGTTTGCATCCGCTTCACTTTCCGTTATGGGTTCCAATGCCATAAGATACAGTGCCTGCATGGCTCTGTCTTTCATGGTCGGTATTCCCAACGGTCTTGTCTTGCCGTTTGCCTTAGGTATGTTAACTCTTTTCAATGGGAGGGCTTTATATCCTCTCCGTGTCAAAGAACGTATAGCTTCTATTTTATTGGCATCGGTATCCCACTTTATGTGGTCAACCCCTGCCGTGCGTTTACCTTTATTGGAGGTCACTTTCCTTACTGCCAATGCCTTGGCTTCGAACGAAGTGACAAGCAGGTGCTGCAAGGCTTTAACCTTGTTGTACCTCTTTTCTTTATGAGCCTTTGCTATTCGGACTTGCAGCTTTCTGACCTTTCGTTCACATTTGGAGAAGTCAATGCTTTTCCATGTTGTGTTACGCTCGGCTGAAGATGCACACTCGGCTTTCGCCTTGCTCCTTTGCTGTTTCTTCATTTCGTTAAAGTTCTACAATCGTTTCACAAAGAATTACCCTGCGGAAGTCTGCCTGCTTTCGCATGAGGTGACGTTTAAACCTCTATCTTCCGCATTACACGGAAGCGTTCGCTTTCTCCGCAATCCTTTACCCGCACATCATTCGGCTTCTCTTGCGATTGGCTTACCTGTCCGATAAAGGACAGGAGAGATACGGGCTTACCAAGTTCCGTACAAGTAACTTACGACCGACTTAAAGTCCGCCCATCCACCGGCAGTGCTGCATCCGTGTAGTCCTGAAAAAGAGAGAACTATCCTGACTGCCCGCCATTTTGGCTATAGCTTGTAAATATCCGTAAGCTATTCTTTTGTTACGATGGTGCAGCGGTTCACATACGTTACTCATATCGGTCAGCCTAACAGCCTATACATTGGATATTTCTGCATAGAACCATATTGTCAAGAGGGCTTCGCACCAAACAATTACTCGTAAAGCACGCCTCTTTAGGCTACTGTTGACGGAACAACAGGTTCAGACATTATGCTGAACAATTACTTGTACGACTTCTTGTCGCACCTTCTTTATACAAAGATAGAAAAAACTAACAATATACAATGGAATATCCCTATTAATTTTTTTACAGTATCGGTAAACTGCGGAGAAGAATGATACTTTTTTTGCTTTTTGGGGTTATAGTTTGCCTAAAATTTTATCCATTACCCAATTAGTAAGCGTTGCGCTTTCACCGTCACAGGAGCAAACGGACTTACCCAATAGGTGATCTACCACTGCTTGAATGAGAGGTTGTTGCACATGTTCCGGGTTACCGATGCAGATTTCTTCCCGTCCTTTTTCGGTATGTAAGCCTATAGGTTCATAAGTAAAAACAGAGAAACAAATCATTCCCTTGTCACCGATAATTTCAATACGGTCTTCGCGGGCAGAGTCATGGGCTACGAAACACCAGGAACCGCTACCAACCAATCCGTTATCAAATTGGAAACAGGCGCTTAATGTATCTTCAGCAGGATAAAGTCCACCCCGATTACTCTTATAACCACTTGCTTCGAGGATGCAGCCGAACATATCCTGCAACAAATCAATCTGATGCGGAGCAAGGTCATAGAAGTAGCCACCTCCGGCAATGTCAGCCTGCACACGCCAGGGAAGATTATCGCGATTGTAATCCAGATCGCGTGGCGGTTGGGCAAAACGAATCTGCACATTGATGACATTACCGATAGTCCCGTTCTCTACCAATTCCTTTACTTTCTGGAAATAGGGGAGATAACGGCGATAGTAAGCTACGAAACAAGGAACTCCCGTTTCATTGGATATGCGGTTGATGCGTGTACATTCTTCGTACGTCACAGCCATTGGTTTCTCAATATAAGCAGGTTTGCCTGCTTTCATGGACATAATGGCATACGTAGC
The DNA here is from genome assembly GCF_024788145.1 of Bacteroides sp. BFG-606. Classification (NCBI taxonomy): domain Bacteria; kingdom Pseudomonadati; phylum Bacteroidota; class Bacteroidia; order Bacteroidales; family Bacteroidaceae; genus Bacteroides; species Bacteroides sp. BFG-606. The sequence continues at coordinate 3,916,092 of NZ_JANUIL010000001.1, forward strand.
ATGTGAAGAAGGAGGAGTGGCAATGTAGACAGCATTTACTTCCGGATCATCGATCAGTTCTTGTGCATCGTCATACCATTTTTTGATTCCTCTCTCTTTGGCATACGCTTTCGCCTTCGCACCGTCACGACTCATTACGGCTACGACTTCCGAATGTTCTACTTTCTGGAAAGCGGGACCACTTTTTGTCTTGGTTACTTCTCCGCAACCAATAAAGCCCCATTTGATAATCTTTTCACTCATAATATATACCTATTGTGTCTGCTTTAACAACTCCCCAAAGATAAAGCTATTTTTTGTCAAGAGCAACTTTATTGATTATTAACTTGGCAGAGACAGTGGGAAAACAGACATTACGTTTTACTTCAATAGAGGCTCTGCTTTACCTGAACAGACGGTCTGTTTGGTGAAAACAGAGCCTCTAAAAGATGGCAACGCACACTCTAATTCCGGTAAGAAGCAAGGTGAAGACCGCTATGCCCCGGGTTGAAGGAGAAAGAATACCGGGCAAAACAGAAGGGAAAGCCGGGGTGGGGGGAACTTTCCCCTCTATGAATATGATTTTTCCTTTGATATATAAAAAAAAGGGAGGGAATCACAATTCCCTCCTTTGCGTGTAGTTTAATTGAAGCTACTTTATCATTAACTCTGTAAAGATACGATATTCGGAAGCGAAAGTCAAGTCTTTGAGGCTTTATTTGCTTTTTATTTCTCTATTCCACCGGATTGGATGGGTAAGCTTCCGGAGTATATTCTCCTTTTTTACAATGCATCTTTCTCTTTCAGGAAAAGAAGATTGAAAAGCTCTTTGGAGTTCTTTTTCCGGAACTGCTGATATGCCTTTAAATAATCGGTGCGAGTGGAATCGAGCAGATACAGTCGATACAGGTCTTTACATAATTCCTGTTGTTTACTGTTCCATTCGCTGATTTGCTTGTAAGGCCATTCTTTGACTCCTTTACCGAGATATGGCTTCAGAAAATCGGCAGCTTTGTAAATGCTTCGTCCGTCGGCAGAGCTGACAGAAAGAACAGGTATATGGGCTTTTTCTCCCATAGCCGCAATATCTATCAGATGTTGCAGATTGAATTCTGAATATCCGAAAGCCAATGTCCGGCGTAATTCTTCGGGCTGTTTGCCGCCCGGTTCAATCTGTTTGAATACCCGCTTCTCGGGAACTTCCCGAAGTATCCGTTCGGCTACTTTATGATTGCCTGTATAGAGTGCAAATGCGATGGCTTGTGCATCATAAGCAGTACTATGATTGTTGGGGCGGCTGGCTTCTTCTTTTCCTTGTTCGCTAGTCAGAATCCAGTCCAGTAATTGCCCGAACCATTTTTTTAGCTGCTCTGAATCTTTCGAGGTGAACGAACGGGATTTTTTCAAGAAGCTGGACGGCATCCAGCATTTCCACTAACGAATAAGTATCTATCACACCATAGCAACGGCCAAGATCATTATTATGTCCGGGCGCAACCTGTGCATATTTCAGATGTGGATTCATGCAGGTTTTCTTATCCAGAAACCAGACACGAATCTGCTTGGTTGCTTTTAGTGCATACTGTTCTTTGCCACTGAAATACCACGCAAGTGCGAGTGTCGTGACATTATTTGCCATCTCTCCCAAGCGGTTACGGTCCAGTTTATCCAGTTCCGGATTGGATACACCATCGCGGCTGATATAAGGTTTACCGTCCGGCTTGGTCGGGTCCGGCCAGAAATAGCGTGCCTGGCTCAAGTAGTCGTGTTTGTCTCCGCTTGGTGGCGTTTTATCTTTCATCATAACAGAAAGATAGTGGGCGTTCAAAGCCTTGTCTGCCTGCTTTAGTAAGTTCTGATAAGTGGCGCTGTATGCGGCTTGATTGAGAGACTTTTTCACTTGTTCCAGATGTTCCGCATTCCAGATGCTCTGGGCGCAAACAGTCATTGCAACAATGCTGAAAGCCAGTGACAAACGGATTCTCTTGGAGTAGTTCGCTCGTAGATTCATGGGATAATATAACTTTTTGGGTACTCGTTTTATTGTATTGTCTATTTCTCGTAATATACATTCATAATGATGGTGTTCAGTTTTCTGTCTGTTTGAATATTCAGCTGTTTCACCCAAATCAATCCGAATTTCTCCTTATGATAGAAGTAATACACTTCTCCTGCTGCAACAGTCGGAGTATTTGTTTTGATATCAGACGCTTTCACATCTCCGATGTCATCCCGAATATTGGTGATTTCACCATTTGTCACTTTGGCAATCAGTGCGTCATCCGTGACTTTCTTGAACGGAGTTGTCTGCGTAGGCTCTTTCCAGATGGCATAATCATTCAGATTCAAAGCTATACCATTGCAAAACTGACTGTTCAGAAGATTGGTTCCGATATTGGCCGGATTCAACAGACGCGCTGTGGGCGCACCGCTAGTATTATCCATTGCGAAAGTAACCCATTCCTTATGTTCGACTACATCGCATGGAGTCATCGTCCGTCCATTCGTAACATCAAAGAAAGCATTCTCCGTTCCATGACTTCCCAGTTCGATATTTTCCCAAAGGATGTATGGCAGGGTAGGTGTCGGTTTCACTGTTACGCTTCCCGATACAGATAGTTCCTGATTATCCCCCAGCACATTGTCATACACTAATACTACATTGTCGATTACTAAATTTTCGGTAATGTCTTCGGGAGCTTTGAAAGAAAGACTGGTAGCGGTAGCTGTAAACTCGTATGCTTGTCCGTTTACCATTAGTTTCTTGATAATATTCAGATTGGTTCCGGCCAGCGTAATAGTGGCTCCTGTGCCCACTTCTCCTTCCAGAACAGTGGTGACAGTAGGAATAACCGGTGGCACGATTACTTCAAAATCATTAGATACATTCACGGTATGGGTGGTATACGTAACGCTCAACTGAACCTTTTTAGTTATATCGAAAGTAGAGGGCACAGTTACCATCAGTGAAGTATGCGAACGGTCTGGATTGGGATCGAAAGATACCACTTGATCTCCGAAGTTTACCTTAGTAATCAGGTGCATATTCTTTCCTGTAAGTGTGATCTTATCTCCGATAGTAGCAGAACTCACATCAGTGGTGACACCCGGCACTACCACTTCGAAAGCATCACTTAAAGTCAGTTTGTGTACAGAATTGTAAGTGGCAACGACAGAGATATGTTGTGTCACTTCGAAATTATCGGGCACCGCCACTATCAGTGTGGTTTGCGAACGGTTGGATGGCTCGGTAGTGATGTTGACCACCTGATTGTCAAAAGCCACTTTAGAGATCAGATGCATATTCTGTCCGGTAAAGGTAACCTCGTCACCGATTGCTACGGAATAATCCGTAGCCGGTGGATTGACAGATGTTTCCGGAATTATGATTTCATTGTCACGGGTACATCCGTACAACAAACCTATCAGGCAGAACAGGACTGCCGATAATGCGGTAAATTTATATTGTCTTTTCATTGTCTTTCGTCTTTTTTAGTAACGTTGGTAATACAGGTCGAAAGTAATCGTTGCATTGGCATCATTCGTCGCCTTAACAGCGTCAAAGTCTACATTGACAGAACGGATAATCATAATACCGAATTTATTCTTCTTCAGGTTCTTGAACACAACGACACTGCCTGCCTTGTATATATTCGATGCTTCCTTATCCTCCGCTTCCGCTTTCTGACGGCTGCGTACCGAGTTGGAGCCTTCCGCATCCATATCAATATTGAATAATGCTTTGGTAATCTCGTCGGTAGGAGATATTTCTTCGATGTTTCCTTCTTTAATGTTTCTAATCAGTTCGCCATATCCTTTGCTTTCCTGAAGTACAAGAAGTTTGGTGACAGTAGAAGTAAACTCACCAAAGTTTTCGTTGACTTCGGCTTCCGTAGAAGAACTCTTCAATGGAGGTAATGGAGTACCGTTACACCAGTAATTTCTCAAATTAGCCTTTATGTTCTGCGGACCGTTCAATGCAAAGTCATTATTACTGTTGTGTACCGCTGCAAAATCAATCAGGGCACGGGAATCAACATCTTTCAGGATACAAGTGGTGGAAACCTGTCCGGTAGTTCCGTTAATCATATTACCAAAATCTTCATTGCGGTGTGCACCCATCTTCAGATTCGGATAGCTGAATACTCTCGGAATAAATACATAACAGTCATTCCGTAGCGTCAGACTGCCTGTTCCCTCATAATATTTGGCCAGAACGTCCACAGTAGCACTCTCCGGCAATTCCGGAACACGGAATACAATGCTGTTGGCAGTTTTCTCAACGAAGTTAGTCACTTTCACTTCATCCCCGAAATGGATGCTTTCAATCAGATTCAGGAAAGTTCCGTTGAGGGTAATCAGACTTCCCTCGGTCACCCGTTCTGCCATTGCGTCAATGGTCGGAATATCTTTGATGATCTCAAAAGCAGGACCCTCCGGTTGAGTGAACTGCTCTCCTGTAGAGTCAAGATAATAGAGGGAGATAGGAGCGGCATCCGTGATGACGAAAGGAATGGTTGCTACAATTTCTCTTTCGGACTGATAGGAGATGGAAGCCTCTTTATCGCCGAAACAAACTTTAGACACGATGTCCAGATTCTCACCTTGTATTTCAATCTGATCTCCCACGTGCGCCCCGGCAGGAACATTCTTCACTTGGGGAACCGGATATACAATCGTAAATGACTGCTCACTTTCCGTCTTTTTTTCTTTCGTACTAAGAACGATTTTCCCGTTTCCGGCATTGGCGGGAACTACAATAACAATCTCCTGTTGAGAGAGCTTATAGCGTATCGTAGCTTCTACGCCACCAATCGTTGCTTTTTGTATATCGCGCAGGAATTCTCCTTTGACAGTGATTTCCTGTCCGAACTTACCGCTCGTCGGGGTGAACTCTATAATTTGAGGATCACCCTGTTCGGTGACATCAGTCGATTCTTTTTCGTTGCAACCTGCCAGCGCAGTGAGAACGAAGAAGATGAATAGGCTATAGAATTTATTTTTCATGATTCAGTGTCTTTTAGTATTAATAGTTAGGGTTCTGTGTGATGACGCCCGGATTGTTGTCGATCACGCTTTGTGGAATCGGCAGTATCAATTGGTAATCCTGCAACTTGTTGATCTGTTGGGTATAGCCAGCATAGAAATCCCATTCCGTTTCCTGAATATGCTTGTTGACCACCTCTATGGCCTTGCCCCAACGCAAGAGGTCGAACCAGCGTTGATTTTCGAAAGCCAGTTCCAAACGACGTTCTTTCTCAAGATAGGTACGGAATACGTTACGGGTACTCACAGCGTTACTCTCGATTTTGCTTAGTCCGGCACGTTCACGTACCAGATTCAGGTATTTCAATCCGGCAGAAGGACCGTCTACTTCGTTCAATACTTCCGCATACATCAGCAGCACATCTGCGTAACGGATAATGGGCCAGTCATTTTCAGCATCGTATCGTACAGATACTTCTGAAAGGAACTTCTTGACATAAGCAACCTGTGCTTCCATCTCTTTGCTCTTATCATAATAACTGTCTGCCATGCTGACGTCCTTTCTTAAATCCTCTTTACTGTAAGCAGCGGATATTTCTTTCGTCGGGTAATTCTTACCGTCACCGCTACCGGTGATTACATTCGCGCCACTGTTCTGCGGTGCAAATGTATTGGCAAACGGAGAACCGATACCCAGACTGCCGCTTTTGTAGCGTACAGTGAAGATAATGTCATCGTTCATTTCTTTGGTCGTGTCGAACACATCGGCATATTTGACATTCAGCGTTTCGCCTTTAACAGTCACTACATCGCTTAGTAACGGTTTGGCATCTTCATACTGTCCGAGGGTAAGATAAACCTTTGCCAGTAGTGACTTGGCCGCCAGTACCGTGGCGCGTCCCAAGTCATTGGAACTATACGTAACATCCTGCAAGTCCGTGACAGAACGTTTCAGGTCGTCGATGATTTGTGAGTAGGTAGCCTGTACCGAACTGCGGTTTTTTCTTAATGATTCTTCCATACTGATCTCTTCCGTCACCAGAAAGGTGGGACCGAAAAGACGCACCAGATTGAAGTAATGATAAGCACGGATAAAGAGTGCTTCACCCTCGAATTGTGCACGCTTCTTTTCGTCCTCCACTACGTTCAACACTTCGGGAACCAGTATCGAGTTACAGTTATTGATGTTCTGATAAGTAGCCTCCCAGTAAGTACGGATATTCGGGTTGCTGGCGTCCATTGTTCCGAGGTCCAGTGCCAGCAGTTGCATGAATGCGTCATTACTGGAACGGGTGCTGTTCATGCGGGTATTGTCCGAGCGGAGTTCCGTCAGCGCCCATTCTATATTTAACGGATTGTGCATACCTCCGTAACAGCCGATGATAGCAGTATTCACTTCCGCTTCATTCTTATAGAAGTTGATATCGGCTATGTAAGAATCTGGCATGATGTTCAAGTCGCAGGAGGCGAGTCCCAACGCACAGGTCGAGAGAATACCGATGAATGTATGTTTTAGTTTCATTGTTATTTGTCTTTAAGGAGTTAGAAATTAAGTTCGAATCCGAAAGTGACTGTCGATTGCAGGGGGAAACCTCCGGACTGGTAACCGTTGATAAGGGGAGAACTGTAAGAACCACTCGTCTTGCGTGCTTCCGGATTAATACCACGGTAGTCCTTGGACCAGATATAGAACAGGTTCTGTCCTGAAGCATAGAGACGGAGTGAGTTGATTCCGATCTTTTTCAATTGCTTCTTATTGAACTTATAACCTAAAGTCACGTTGCGCAATGCCACATACGAGCCGTCTTCGATCAGGTAATCCGTAAATTCCCAGGCGACACCGCCGTTTGCTGCGAAAGAGGGAGTTTTTCCGTCACCCGGGTAGTCTGCGCTGATCCAGCGGTTTTTCACGTAGTTGCGGTTGAACTTCTTGGTTTCGGTAAAGTAACCGTCACCGTTGAATACATCCAGTCCGTGAACTCCCTGAATCATGACGTAAAGGTCGAATCCTTTCCAGGTCAGTGTATTGGTGAATCCCCATGTTGCTGTCGGGAATGGGTTGCCTATTTCTGTACGGTCTTTGTCATTAATCACTCCGTCATCGTTGATATCTACAATCCGGAGACTGCCCGGTACGGCGCTGGCCAAGTGGGGAACAGCGTCCACCTCTTCCTGACTTTTGTAAATGCCGTCTGTCTTGTAGCCGAAGAAAGAAATGGCTCTCTTGCCTACCTGTGCCAGATATGTTTCGTTACGTTCACCCGTAGAGATCAGTCGTTCTTCTCCCGAAAGTTCCAGTAACTTGTTGAAGTTGGAAGAGATATTGAATGAGCTTTCCCATTCAAAATTCTTGGTGCGGATATTATGAGTGTTCAGTTCTATCTCAATACCACTGTTGCGGATGCGTCCGATATTATTCCAGTAGTTATTGAATCCGGTGAAAGAAAGAACCGGCTGTTTGAATAATAACTGTTTGGTGATGGAGTAGTATCCGTCCACTGTCAGGTTGATGCGGTTGTTCAGGATGCTCAAGTCAAATCCGGCGTTGTATTCGTAAGTCTGTTCCCAGGTGATGCGGTTGTTACCTTTGGTTTCGCTAGTTTTGGCGAGTCCGGAGATCAGGTTGCCGTTTCCCTCTCCCAATGCATAGTTGTTGGGATAGAGCAGGTCATAGAATGAATTGGCGGGAATACTGTTATTACCCGTCACACCGAAACTGGCACGGACTTTCAGCAGGTTCAGCCAACCGAATTGTTTCAGGAAAGACTCTTCCGAAGCACGCCATCCCACAGATACCGAGGGGAAGTAGCCCCATTGATGCCCGTCGGCGAAGAGAGAACTTCCGTCTGTACGGATACTGGCAGAGAACAGGTATTTCTCATCATAACTGTATGTGGCACGTGCCAATAGGGACATCATTGCCGTACGGTATTTCTGGGTGTAAGTTCCGTCAAGGTCGAAAGATGTTGCGGCATTCAATGTATGGATATAGTCGGTGGGGAAGCCCAGTCCGACGATACCGGCAGTTCTTTCAGAAGTAGTCTGCGCTGTGTAGCCGGCCAGTACGGAGTAGTCATGTTTCCCTGTCTTTCCGGTATAGTTCAACGTGTTCTCGCTCAATAAGTCGATATACAGACGGTTGGTATAAGTACCCATAGCTGATTCTTCATCTTTCTTCGCTGCATAATCGCGATATTGATTGTTCTGGCGATACTTGATAAAGAAACCGTTGGAAGTGGTGAATACCAGTCCTTTCATCAGTTGGACATTGAAAGAGGCATTCGCCTGCAGGTTGTAATCCTCGCGGAAACGTTCTTCCGTATCCATCAGTGAACGCGGATTGTTGTTGCTCGAACCGAAAGGACTGCTGGTCGGGGTGAAAGTGGTTCCGTCTTCACGGGTATAAGTAACATTGCTGAAGTCGCTGCCTCGTGCATACGAACCGATAGGTTTGCCGGTCAGTGCGGAGGTGGCGGCTGTATGGCGTACAGGCATGAAAGAGGGCGTACGATAGAAATCCATGAAGTTGGTGGCAGGAGTTTCTGTCTTGGTGTACGACGGTGCCAGATTCAAGCTGAAGTCTACCCGCTTGGATAGTTTGGCAGTGATGCGTGAACGCAGGTTCAGGCGGGTATAGTTGCTGTTGAGCATGATACCGTCTTCCTGTGCATAGTTGCCCGAAATATAATAAGTGATGTCATTCTTGCCACCCGATACGGAGAGCTGCACCTGGTGAATCTGCGGACTGCTGTTCAATCCCTCTTTCTGCCAGTCGGTGTAGTTATCAATGAGGCCGAAAGCCTCCTCTGTCTGTGACATTGTTTTATTTTTCAATACCGATTCATATCCGATCATGCTGCAATAATCCTGTGAACTCATGATGGGATGTAACTTATAAGCCCATTTCAAACCAGTGGAGGCTTTCACGCTGTATTTTGGTTTACTGGCTTTTCCTGTCTTGGTAGTAACCAAAATAACGCCATTGGCGGCACGTGAACCGTAGATGGCTGCCGAAGCGGCATCTTTCAATACTTCGATGGAAGAAATATCCGCCATATCGAGTGTGGAAAGACCGTCCGGTGTGGGGTAGCCGTCGATGACAATCAACGGAGAACTGTCGGCACTGATAGAACCCATACCACGCACACGGATTTGTGGGGCGGCTCCCGCTTCGGAAGTAGAGTTCTGGATATTGACACCGGCAATTTTACCTTGTAATAACTGGTCTACTTGGGTCACGGGAATATCTGTCAGGTTGTTGATATCCATCTTGGACACAGATCCCGTCAAGTGGGACTTTTTCTGCACACCATAACCTACGACTACCACTTCATCCAGTGTCTTGGTATCTTCCAGCAGGTGAATATCCAATTTGTTTTTACCGTTGATGGCAACTTCCTGTGGGATGTATCCGATGTATGAAACCACCAGGATAGACTTGGAGGAGGGGACACTCAACGTAAACTGACCGTCCATGTTGGTGATTGTACCTGCGGTACCACCTTTTACTTTCACATTCGCTCCGGGGATTCCACCCTGACTGTCGGTCACTGTTCCGGTGACGGTAAACGACTGTGCATAAGTGACGGTAACGCACGGAACACAGAATAACAGCATCAATGCCATTACCAAAGGGTAATGAATAAATTTGTTCTTCATCTGATTAGTATTTTAAGTGTTTCTTATTCTAAACTATAGATTAAATGAATTCTTTTGTTGGCAGGTGTCTTGCGGAATTGAGTGCCGATGGCTTCATATCCGGCTTTCGGATCAAAGAAGGAGGCACGGCGAAGAATCCAGCAAGCTTCTTCCTGTTTCTTGTCCCATTCCTTGATTTGTTGGTAAGGCCATTCGCTCTGTGGTTTGCCGATATATGGAATCAGAAATTTCAGTGCTGCCGTAATGGAACGTCCGTCCGGACTGGTGGCGGTGTAAATATCCTGTCCCAAAGTGGAGGCGATCGAACACATATCGAGCATATGTCCCAGATTGAAGATGGTATATCCTAGGGCGGTGGTGCGTGCAAGTTCCAACGGTTGCTTGCCGTCCGGTTCTATCTGCGCGAACAAACGCTTTTCGGGAAATTCCTGAATGGTTTTCATTGCAAGATCTTGATTGCCTGTATATAGAGCATAAGCTGTCAGTTGCACGTCATAAGCCAGACCGTGATTGTTCTTTGCTCTCTGTTCTTCGGCAGCTACGGGACTGGTCTGCATCCATTCCACTAGTTGCGTGAACCATTCTTTCATCCCTTTCTTTACTTTGGGAGTAAATGCTTTCGAGTTCTCCATCAATGTCATGGCGTCAATCATTTCTGTGAATGAGTAAATATCAATCATACCTGCGCCACGTCCCATGCCTTTATTCTTTCCGGGGATGGTTTGTCCGTAAGTGAGGTTCGGATTCATCTTTGTCTTGGCATCCAGAAACCAGACATTCAGGAAGTCTACGGCTTTTTGCGCATATTTCTCATCACCGGAGAAGTAATAGGCAAGTCCCAGTGTGGTGACTGCTTTCGACATATCTCCCAGTTTGTTGCGGTCGAGCTTATCCAATTCCGGATTTCTTAGTCCGTCTTTACGGATATAGGGCAAACCGTCCGGTTTGGATGGGTCCGGCCACCAATAAGGCCCCATGCTCATATAGTCGTGTTTGTCTCCGCTATCTGCTGTCATCGTTTTATCCATTACGGACGGCGGAGTCATCTTCAAAGCCTTGTCGGCATCTCTTAAAAGAGTTTTGACGGCAGGGGCATATAGAGGTGAATCGGCTTTTTCTTTTACTTTAGCTAATTTTTCCGCAGCATAGATGCGGGTGTTGGCTACCTGTGCGTTCAGTGTGAAAGCAGAGGCGAACAATAATGTGCATACTAATAAGTTTTTCATATTCTATTGATTTTCTAGTTTATTGAATCCATAATAACGGGTGACGGATGGGAAGATTACGTACCACCTCTTCGTTGGTGGGGAAATGCTCCAGTTGCATCCATGTTTTGAAATATTCTTTGTTGAAATGATGTAATGTGCCGAATAACAGGAACGGTTGCGCCACCGGCCATTCTTCCCAGAACATGATGTCGGGTTGTCTCTTCCAGCTACTTTTGTCTTTTACGTATGGATAAAGCCAGGCGATACCCTTATCGATGTTTTTGCCATCCGGTGTGGTATAGTTCCATATGTTTTTTTCTTCGGTAGTGAGCAGTTGGCAGATAGTGGCCATTGCGTCAAGGTTGAAAAGAGAATAACCATAGGGCTTGGTGCGTTCCAGTTCTAAAGGGAAACTGCCGTCTGCAGCCATTTGATTAGGTAAAAGTACTGTTTTATAGCGTTCCGTGCAAAAACGAATCATTTCCCGGTTGTCCGTGAACAACGCAAAGGCAGCGACTTGCATGACCCAGCAGGTACCATGATTGTTTTTCGCTTCCATTTCTTTGATTCCGTAACGGTGTGTGGACATCCAGGTCAGATAATCGGAGAACCATTGTTTGATAGTCCCCAGTTCTTCCTTGTCAATTATCCCTTTCGCTTCCATAAGCCGGAGCGACTGCACTACTTCGATCAGGTGAATCGTATCGATAATTCCTATTCCTCGTCCTGTCGCTACTCCCTTGATGGCCTGTGCATACAGCAGATTGGGATTCATCTGTGTATCCGGGGTGATAAACCATGCCCGGATATGTTGCATGGCTGCATCGGAATATACTTGTTTACCCGTAAGTATCCAGGCGGAAGTAAGGTCGCCTACCAGTTGGCTCATGCGAATCATGGCCTGCCGGTGTGCTGTGAAATTCTCCGGGTTGGTTTCTCCGTCCCGGCGGATATAAGGACCGTCGGGAGCTTCCGGATTCGGCCACCAGTAGTCACCCTCCGAATAGAAGTCATGGATACCTCCGGCACTTCTTGTCGCGCGGGTAGCGGTCACTGTGACCGGTTTCTCATGAAGCGCGGCATCTGCCCGTTGTATCGTTTCTTTTTCTAAAAGGTGACGGATCTGTTCGGCTGTGTTTTCTCCGGCAACTGCCGTAGCAGTGCCAAAGAATATAATGAAACCTATTGAAACTATTGTCTTTCTCATGGTACTTTTCTCCTTTTCTTATTCAGCTTTCACTGCTATTCAGCTTTCACTTCGATGAAAGCAGTTTGAATGCCCGGTGATTTTACGGCTATCTGGCATGTGCCGTTCAAGTCAACGCGAATCGCAGCTCTGCCATTATAAGCTTGTACTTTTCGGGAACCGGTGGATGTTCCTAAGTTCTGAATCAGTTTTCCGTCGCCCGCAGCTTCAAATGAGATTACATTTGCAGCATCCAGGCAGGGGATCCCTTTGTCGTCAGTCAGCTGGGCTTCCACCCATACGATAGAACCTTTATCGGGGTATGTCTTCAACTTCAGTTGTTTCGGATTGCCCCATTCTTCTGTCTGGTAGTTGAAACTTATTTCATCCGTAATGGCTGCTTTCATGTTACCTTTACCAGGGCCTTTCACAGCGACCGCTTTTATGTTATTTTCTCCTGCTTTCAGTAGGCAGTTCCAGTGAAGTCCCGCTGCCGGAAAGTCCTGGCTGTTGCGTTGCTTGACTCCCTGACTGACGCCGTTCACGAACAGTTCTACTGCTGCACAGTTGGAATATACCAGAATCTCTTTTTCTTCGTTCACTTTGCCCCATCGAGTCCGCCAGTTATGACCGTAAATATGAATCATAGGCTGTTTAGTCCAGTAAGACTGGAAGACGTAGTAGGCCTCTTTTTTAGTGAGATCCCGTTCTACCACTCCTTTCTGATTGACGTATGGCACCGGATTATCGGGGCGGAGAGGGGTGGAGAAATCTTTGAATACCCAAAAGGCGGTTCCTGTCAGCCAAGGCATTGTTTCTTGCTCTTTCAAGTGCCAGTCGAATAGTTTTACGATGTATGTTTCCGACCAGTCGCCATCTCTGGAAGCACGGGGATCTCCGCCTTGCAGGGCGAAGTCGCCTGCCCGTTCGTCGGCACTGTTTCCACTCGTAATTGCCTGTAGCGGGTTGAAAGGATATTCGGAATGACGTCCGGCATGTGAGTCACCTCCCCATTCTACGTGCAGGAAATGTTTCACCCGTTTCATCTCGTTCTCCGAAATGCTCTTGTAGTCTGTGAATTGTCCGCGATACCAGCCTGCCCAAATGGAGGGAGAGTAGACATCTACAATATCATTGCAGAAATCACATCTGCGGATGGAAGTCATACGTGACGGATCGAGTTGGTGTGACAAGTCATTCAACTCTTTCATGAAAGCACGGATGGCCGATTGTTCGAATGTTGAGAAATCATTGGGCCAGTCATTTTCATTTCCCAATCCCCAAAGGATGACGGAGGGATGATTGTGGTGCTGGGTAATCATGTTGGTCAGCATCCGGCGGGCTTGTGCCTGATATTTCTCTCCTCCCAGTCCACCTCTGCACCAGGGGATTTCTTCCCATACCAAAATGCCTAACTGATCGCATAAACGGAGAATGATGTCCGATTGTTGGTAATGTCCCAAACGGATAAAGTTGACTCCCATCTCTTTAATCAGTTTCATTTCCGCTTCCATTTGTTCTTCTGTCATAGCGGCACTTACTCCGGCATGGTCATCATGCCGATGGGTTCCTCTTAACAGCAGACGTTCTCCGTTCAACCGGAAAGGTCCGTTTTCAATGAATTCAAAGTGACGGAATCCGACGGATTCTGTAATAGTCTGTTTGCTTTGAGGAGTAGTCAATGTCAGTTCGCAGGTATAGAGTTGAGGCTGGTCGGGACTCCACAGAATCGGATTCTTAATCGTTGTTTCGAACAGAGGATTTGTTCCCAACGGAAGAATCGTTGTTGTCTGTTCCCATACCTTTTCTCCATTAGGTGCCTTTAATAAAAGGTGAATGCTTGCCTGGTGAATATCATTCGGGTTATGAAATGTTCCTTGTATCTTTAGAGAAGCGCTTTTCATATCTTTCTCTACAGGGGTTTTTATCTGTATATTACTGAAGGACACTTCGGGCTGGTAAATCAGATTCACGTAGCGGTAAAGACCACCGTATAAGTTGAAATCCGACAGGTCGGACGGAATCATCTCCGTATCTCTGGTATTATCGCAACGAACGGATAATGGAATTCTGCCATTGAAGCGTTTTGCGCAATCCGGGTTGGCAAGGGCTTGCTGAACGGCTTCGGTGATATCGACACTCCAACCGTCGTAGCCTCCTGTGTGACTGGCTACTTTATATGTATAGACATACACTTCCGTTTTTTGTCCTGCTCCCTCAAACTCCAGCAGGATGCGTCCATTGAGATATGGATTCTTGATAGAAAGCTGCGTGCGATACCATCCTGCGCCCTGATAATAATTGATATCCGGGTCTACTGCATCTTCTGCATTGAAACAGTGGGGCAAGGTAACCTGTTGCCAGATAGGCACTGCTTCGGAAGAACCGGGGTCGGCGGGACGTATTGCTTCCCAAATGCTTCCCAAGTCACCTTTCAGGTATTCCCATGAGTCTGTCTGCCGGATTCTTTGTTGAGTCGGAATCATGGCATTTAACGGGAGTATCAGCAGAATGAACAGGATGAATATGGAAGATAATCTTTTCATAATTAGTAATGTACTAATAAGGATAAATAGTAAAGTGATGTGATCGTGAGAGTTGCCGGAAGATTTAGAAAAGACTTTCTTCCTTTTCCAATTTAGCTTTGCGGAGCAAGGCTTCCAGGAAATAATAGTCGGCGTATGAAAGCGGGACATCTATTTCGCTGTCGTGTGGTTTGGAACCTGTGCTGTGCAGCAACAAGAATCCTTTATCCCCGTTCAGTTGCGCACGATAGCTATGCGTCAGATTCTGGAGAATCTTATCGGCTTCCTGCTTGTATTGTTCTTTCTTTTCGGGAACGTATGTGCTTAGTTCATAAAGAGCGGATGCCATACAGGATGCAGCGGATGCGTCACGGGGTTCGTTCGGTATTCCGGGTGCGTTGAAGTCCCAATAAGGAATCAGGTCTGCCGGCAGGGTCGGATTACTGAAGATGTATTTCTCTACTTTTTCCGCCTGTTGCAGGAATTCGGGTCTGCCGGTTTCACGATAACACATGGTATATCCGTATAAGGCCCATGCTTGTCCGCGTGCCCATGCCGATTCGTCGGAATATCCCTGATGCGTCATTTTGCTGCGTACCGTTCCGTTGATGGTATCGTAATCTACTACATGATAGCAGCTGTTGTCTTCACGGAAGTGATTCTTCATGGTAGTGAGTGCATGGTTGACTGCTATATTATAATAGGTGGAGTCGTTTGTTTCGCGGAATGCCCAGAACAGAAGTTCAAGATTCAGCATATTATCGATGATAACGGGGAATTGCCATTTGTCTGCATGGTGGTCCCAGGAACGGATACAGCCGATTACCGGTTTGTAACGGGTAATCAGGGTGCGTGCGGATTGCAACAGAATATCTTTATAAGTGGAATCTCCGGTCAGACGATAACCGTTTCCATAGCTGCAATACATCTTGAAGCCCATGTCGTGTGTTTTTCCGTTATTTTTTTCGCGTTCCAGAATTTCTGTATGTTTCTGCGCCTGCTCTTTCCAATATGGATTGTGCGTGTACTCATATAGATACCAAAGCTCACCGGGGAAGAATCCACTGGTCCAGTCTTTAGAAACAACCAGTTCCAGTGAACCGTCCGGTTTGATACTGCGGGGATTGGTTAATTCCCCCAGCCTTTGTTTTCTCTCTTTTCTCTACTCTCTTGTGATTCATTGGCACGTGCCTCGTCTATTTGAGTCAGTGCGTATTTTAATTGCTGTTCGGCAAATGCGAAGTTAGAAGCAACGATATCTTGCTCTTTAGAGTGATTACAACTGGTAAGTGTGATGATTCCAAGTCCGAAGACCAACAAGTAGTTTTTAATCTTTGTTTCCATATGATTATATTAAGTAGAACAACATTGCAAATGTATGGAAACAGAGTAGAATCGGTTTGTCTAATGATGCCAGATGTTTGCATTTTCATCCCAAACAAATAAAAAAATCCGCTCTGTAAGCCTTGTTGGGACATTTTTTATTGTTTGGGACGATTTTGTAAATCGGCTATTTCCGGATGGTATCAATATCTGTATGGCCTGAATGTGACTTTTGATATTCCGATGGAGAAACACCGTAAGCTGATTTGAAACATTTCGTGAAATAGGCAAGAGTACTGAATCCCGTAGCCGTTGCAATTTCGGTAATGTTCATTTCTGTTTGCTTCAGCATTTGTGTAGCTATTTCCAAACGTTTATGACGGATAAGGTCATTCAACGGCAGGTCGGTGATAGCTTTCAGTTTCCGGTAAAGGTTGCTCCGGCTGAATCCCATCTCTTCACAGATTTTGTCTACTTTCAAATCGGGGTCGGTGAGATACTTTTCAATGATTTTAAATAGTTTCTGCATGAATTTCTCATCGGCGGAGGTCGTTTCCACTTCAATTCCCATGGATTGCAGGGAGAAGTTTTTGCTATATACGGATTTTAGCTTCTCCCGCTGCGCCAGAAGATTGTAGATACGTACCAGCAGGACATCAATATTAAATGGCTTGACCACATAATCGTCTGCTCCCGACAAGAATCCTTCTTTGACATGCATCACCATCGTGCGGGCAGTGAGTAGAATAACGGGAATATGTCCTGTCTGCAAATTGTTCTTGATAAGTGAACAAAGTTCCAGTCCGTCGATACCGGGCATCATAATGTCCGTCACCACTAGGTCGGGAAATTCTTTCAGGATAATTTCAAAAGCATCCGAACCATTGTCGGCTTCCAGTACATGGTAATATTGTTCCAAGTGTCCTTTTACGTAACTTCGTATCTCTTCGTTGTCTTCTACCAATAGAACTGTTTTGCCGGGTAGGGATGGAGTGGCTCCGGAAACGGTATTTTCGGAATCAATGGCTCCGGACATACCTTTTTCTACTTGTTCATTGGTTTCTTCCGGGAGAACAACGGCATCCGCTACCTCTTCTTCTGTCATGGTGTGGTTTGGCAATAGGATAGTGAATACGCTTCCTTTGGGGGTATTGGCTGTGACTCCAATTTCTCCGTGATGCAGATGAACAACAGATTGAGTCAGGCTTAATCCGATACCTGTGCCATTCATATTCTCGCTACCTGTCGTGTGACCAACCTGGTAGAAGGGAGTGAAGATTTGGGTACGTTCATCTTCTGGAATTCCTTTTCCCGTATCTGCTACCTGAATCACTAAATAACTTCCCTGATGGGAGGTGATAAGCGGAGAATGTTCCGATAGCCAGTCGCTATGTTCTTGGCGGAGAGTGTCTATATCTGTAATCAGCAATAAACGCAGAGTGATCGTATCTCCCGGTACTGTGAATTTGAAAGCATTCGACAATAAATTGAAAACAGCTTTTTCGAGTAAGCCCTGATCGAAGCAGGCTGTCACCTCACCTTGAGGGGCCTGATATTCAAAGTGAATCCGTTTGCTTTCGGCAATCTGCCTGAATGTATAGAATATTTCGAGCAGGAAAGCATTCAGGTCGCTTTGAGACAGTTGGAGAGTAAGATTACCACTCTGGTTCTTCTGTAAATCCATCAATTGATTGACGAGAAGTAATAATCGGCGGGCATTTTTCAGAATCATTTCCAGTTGTGTTCTGATAAACTGGGGAACTTCTGCCCGTTTCATCAACTCTTCCAACGGACTGATGATAAGTGTCAGTGGAGTACGTAACTCATGCGAGAAGTTGGTGAACAGGTGTAGCTTTGTCTGATGGAATTCTTCCATGCGTTGTTTTTCCATTTGCTTCATGCGCAAGTCCAGTTCCAGTTTATGCTTACTGTACATATAATAGCCGATAGTAAACATGATTCCCAATGCGGATAGGACATAGAGAATATAGGCCAGTGGCGTTCCCCACCACGGAGAGCGAATGATGATTTCCATTTTCTTTCCGGTTTCATTCCATACGCCGTCATTGTTGGATGCTATGACCTGGAATGTATATTTTCCCGGAGCGATGTTGGTATAGAATGCTTCTTTACGACTACCTACGTAATTCCAGTCTTCGTCGTGACCGGAGAGTTTATAGGCATATTGGTTCTGTTTATGCAGAATGTAGTTCAAGGCACTGTATGCAATGGAAAAATTATTCTGATTGTAGGCAAGTACCAATGTTTGTGTATCATCCGGGGCACTATCCAGCAGATGAGTATCATCATTCGGTGTGATAACCTTATTGTTTACGGTCAGTTGGGTCAGTACTACCGGCGGCATGGTGTTATTCTTTAGGAGAGAGCCGGGGGTAAAAGAAAGGAAACCATTGCTTCCGCTAAAGTAGATCTCACCGTGGGGCAGACTGATGACTCCCTGCGGTGTAAACTCCAACGTTTCAGAACCGACAAAACAGTCATAACTACGTATCTGCCCGGTCTTGGTATTCAGCTCGGCTATTTCCTTATCGACACTAATCCATAAGTTATTATTGTGCTCCACCATGGCATATACCTCATTATTGGGTAGCCCCTCTTTCTTGCCAATATGTTTGACGACGCCTGTTCCTTGTTTATACAGGTATATTCCCCCTCCGAAAGTGCTGAACCAGATTTCACCGTTCGCTTTGCGCACCATGGAAGTGATGTAGTTATTTTCGAGTTTCTGATTGGGATTTGTCTCTGACATATTGCAACGGAGCACCGTTCCTTTTTGCATATCATATTCGTAGAGCCCGAACGACCGGGTTCCTATCAGAAAGGTATGGGCATTCAGTGGCAGGAAACTCCGGAGACTGGTAAAGTTGACAAACTCCTTCTTCTCTTTGCCATACGGGAACTGATTCGTGATTTTTCCGTCCGGAGACAGTTTCACCAGTCCTTTGTCGGCTGTCGTTCCAATCCATAGATTATTCTCTGCATCTTTATAAAAAGTATAGATAGCTATATTTTTTTCCCGGTCGAATGAATATACTAATGTGAACTTTCTGGAGGGAATATGGAATTTATAGACTCCTCCGGTACTTGTGCCACACCAGATGTAATCTCCGTCCAGTAACAGGGATTTGATGATGTTCTTGTTAAACAATCCTTGGGATGTCTGTTCAATCAGGAAGTTGGTATATTTCTTGGTGATGGGATCGAACTGCATTAATCCTCCTCCCTCTGTTGCAATCCACAATGAAGTGGAATCATACACCATCGTGCCAAAGATATTATATAACTTCTGGTTGTTATTCTCTACCGGATGGTAAAAGATGAATCGGTTATTGAGCGGGTTATAGTAGTTCACACCACCGGAGTAGGTACCTACCCAGAGCGTTTTTTCCCGGTCGATGTAGATACTGCGGACGGAAAAATGACTTAGGCTGTTCTGGTTGGCATCGAACCGGTTGTACTTGGATATATCATCATTTCTTAAATCCAGAATACTAAGTCCGTCAAACGTCCCGATAATCAATTTCTGGTCCTGCTCGGTGATGCAACGGATATAGTCATTTGTCAGTCCGCTGTTTTTCTGATTGTAGATGGATAAGTCTTTGGTCTTCGGGTTCCATTTATTCAGTCCTCTGGTTTCTGTTCCTATCCATATCTGATGTCGGGAGTCTTCGAAAATACAACTGATTGCGTCGTCCGACAGGGCAGGCAGTGTGCTTTTATTGAGTTGCTGAATCAACTCCATTTCAGGCGTACAGATAAATAATCCGTGACGGTGGGTACCAATATAAAGCCGTTTTTCTGCATCAATATAAAGCTGCATGATTGCTTCATTCTCCGGGATATGGTCGGAATATTTCTTCTTGAATTCCCCGGAACGGGGGTACCATATACATAACCCTGTTCGGGTACCAACCCACAGATTTCCGGACTGGTCAAATTGAAGAACGGCAATGTTGTTTCCTGCCATGCTTGGATAATCGTCCGTTTGATATTTGGTAATCTGATTGGTTTTGAGATTGATATAATTAAGCCCGTTATTGGTGCCTACCCACAATCCGTCATTTGCATCGTCCGGCAACAGGCAGGTGATATGATTGTCCGACAATGAATGAGGATCATCGTTATCATGCTTGTATACAGTAAATTTCTCCCCGTCGTATTTGTTTAATCCATTGCGGGTGGCAAACCAGATATACCCTTTGGAGTCTTGGGCAATGGCAAGGACTGATAGTTGCGACAAGCCATTCTTGAGATTGATATTCGAGAAATTGAATATCCCGCTTTCTGCGGCATGGGTCCGTGGAAAGCAGATAGTCAGGAGAATCAGGAAAGCAATAAAAGAAAATGAACGTATATGGAATCGAAGTTTTTGTGTAATAGAAATAAGGTTATTCTTTATCATAGTATTTCTTATAAATCTTTTGGTATTCCTTTTCCTTTTGGAATTTATCCAGCCATGTATTCAAACTATCGAGTAAGGCGGGGGATTGTTTGCTGACTGCCCATGAGTAGAACTGCGTGAAGCTGATAGCTGTATTAATATCTATTTGCGGCAACGAATCTGCTGCTGCCAGTGCGATACTTTCGTCACAAACGGCATAGTCGATGTCTCCATGCGCTACCATTGATATCAATTGTTCGGAACCGTATTTATCAATCTCTTTGATATAGATCGTGTCTCCGATCTCATTGCCTAAATTCTGAATACGCAAAATAGAAGGAGAACTTTTTACGACATGAAGTGTTCGCTGGGCTAAATCCAGCTGGGTACGGATATAGAGCGAATCATTCTCTCCAGTTTCTTTGCGTTGCACCAGCACTTGCTTGTTGAGGAAAATGGGAGAGGTGAGAAGCAGAGAGTCTTTTAACTTGCTGGTGGCTAATATGCCATAAGCAATCACATCATAACGTCCCTCGCTTAATCCTTCCAACCGCTTTTCGAAACTCATGATAGGTGTTATTTCGGCTTTGAGCCCTTTGTCCCGGGCGAATGCCTGGATCAGTTCGTAATGAAAACCGGAAACAGTGTCACTGTCTACATAAAAACTGATGGAATTATATTCAGTGGCTACACGTATGATACCCTCTTTGGCAATGGCAGCATAATCACGCGGATGTCCCGCAGGTTTTTCCTGCTTGCCGCATTGACGGAAAGAGGAGATAAATGCCAATACAACAATCACTGGCACTAAATATCTGAACAGTCTCAATTTGGGGCGTGATACCATAAGCCGTATAGTTTTTGTTAATCATAGAAATTCCATGAAAGACCGAATTTCAGCACACGTGGGTTGATGGGGTAGTGCGGAGACAAAAAGTAATTCGGACTGCTCATGCCCTGGTTCACGTGATACATCATTACATAGAAACGTGTACGCTTTAAATGTAAATTTGCATATACATTCACAATCGGATAACCTCCTATCTGTACTTGGTCGTCTGTCGGTTGCAGATGAAAATTCTGAATGGCCGGCATATAGGCAGGTGCATTGTATTTGCTGAAATAACGCACGTCGGCTCCCAATTGCACACTAAGTACTTTCTTCGCCAGTTTGAACTGCATATAGAAGTTATGATATAGCGAGAGATCAGGTAGGGGAAGTACAGTCTGGTCACTGGATTTCTGCCAGGTCACTTCATTGTCCAGATGGAAGATTCCCAACTTGAAGTCCTGATTAAGACTTGCAGATAATACCTGTATACTTCCGCTGTTCTGTTCTGGTGTTGCTTCTTGGTTGAAGTAAGTATAGTTCTTGATGTTTTCAACTCCTGCTTTCAGGCGTGTCCTCCAACGTGCAATGCTCAATTCCCCCTCAATACGGGTACGGAATTCCTTGTCCATATCGTCGTCCCACATAAAATGCTTGGAATGATAATGGCGCATATAGAAAGGAGCAAGCTTATTGCTGACTTCACCACGGGCTATCAGACTGACGGTATCTTTCCATAACGGGAAGTTCAGGTCAATATCTCCTTTTACATTAAATTGTCCGATGGCTTTTCCTGCCAATCCCACTTCTCCGATAGCATGGTAATGAAGTACATTTCCTTCACGTTTGGATAATTCTCCTCCAACAAATATTTCATTTTCGTTGTATTTGTCGGGCAACGGATTTCCTTCCATATTCATCAATGTATACTTGCTGATTTTATAGGAAGCGAATGCCGTCAATCCGGCTTTGGCATATTTATTAAAGCCTTCCAATAGAGCAATACCTATGGTATTCTTGATTCCTACATAGGTGGTACTGTCTCTGGCCGTAGGATTATCTGGGTCTAAATAAGTGTTTTGATAATAATTCTTCTCGCGCATATCATCATTCGAGTTGAAGGTATGCCGTGCCCGTTCTACCTGGATGGTGTGTATAAAACTGGTAACGGGGACAAACTCCTGTTTGGCGGGAGTGGTGTCATTTTCAGCCTGTGGTATGTCACGACTGAATCCCAGATTATATCGTTGGGTCAGGAAGACATAAAAGTCATGGTTACGGTTGGTCGTTGCATTTAGTACGGTAGGAATATTGGTTGACTCATATTCTCTTTGACCTTGCGCCATTTCTTCCGGTGCAGTGATATAGCGGTCGTCCTCAATACCTCCGTTTTCGTTTGTTTTCAGGTAATTGTTGCTGTATATAGCTTGCATCTGATATTTGTCGCCGATATAGCTACCGAAAACAGCTGCGTTAAAATACGCCGTATTCTGATTATTGTAATATCCTCGTCCGTACAGGTAATCTATATTAAATCCGAAAGCCAGTTTCTTGTTTACATTGACAGAGAAGTAAGATTTGAAACGCTCTTCCCCGTTCACTTTATTACCGGCTTTGTGATACGTCAGATTCGTATAAGGTACGTTACTGTTGGTAAAATTAAATTCCGTAGGACGAATAAAGAAACTGGAGAAAGGCTCCATGAAAATAGTCGGTTCCGGGTCACGGCGGTCAAAGAAGATGCGTGACATACGGGGAGAACCCATATTGGCCAGATAATTGTAATGTCCGGTAAGTCCTTCGGTCAGGTTTGAATTCTGGAAATGATGAAAGGCTGTATCTGCCGGTACTATGGTCCGGTCGCCCAACTGGTTTTTGATACGCCACATATACAATTTTGGAGGCAATCCCTGTACTTCGACATTTGCACTATCCAATCTGTCCGGAATCATGGCAGGGTCTACCTGATTTCCGTATTGGTCGTATCCGTTTTCGTCTACTCTCTGGCGACCATTATCGAACTGTGCCTGAACAGTCGTCAAACCTATAACGGAAAGTAATATATATAATAGTAAGATTCGTCTCATAATTGGAGGCAAAGATACTTACTTTAATTGAGAATTGAGAATTGAGAATTGAAAAATATGTTGCATCCTTTACTTGGCGAGCAATTATTTCTTAATTCTCAATTCTTAATTTTTAATTTATTAAACCTCACGGATTAACTCCATCCCTTTCTTGATAGCTTCCTCGTTCATAGGAATCAAGTGGTGGTGGCGTTCCGGCAAGGTTTTCTTCAATCCTTTAACCACATTCTCCAAAGTTACAACCGGACGAAGTTTCAATAAACCGCCAAGTACGATCATGTTGAATGCTTTGGCATTGTTCATCTCGTTGGCTGCATCCATTGCGTCAATACGATATACTTTGATATCCTTGCGAGTAGGAGGGTGGATAATTCCGTAACCGTCATAAATCAGGATACCGCCGGGTTTCACTTTGCTTTCGAACTTCTCGAGTGAAGGCTGGTTCAGAATGATGGCAGCATCATATTTACTTAGAATCGGTGAAGATATCTTGTCGTCGCTTACAATAACTGTAACGTTGGCCGTTCCACCTCGTTGTTCAGGACCATAAGCCGGCATCCAGCTCACTTCTTTGCCTTCCATCAGACCGGAATATGCCAGAATCTTACCCATAGACAATACGCCTTGTCCACCGAAGCCTGCTATAATAATTTCTTCTTTCATTGTTCTGTTGACTTTTAGCGTTATTCTTTATCTTTTAAATCACCTAGCGGATAGAATGGGAACATGTGTTCTTCCATCCATTTGTTTGCTTTTTCGGGAGTCATCTTCCAGCCGGAGCTGCAAGTAGAAACGATTTCCACCAGGTTGGAACCTTTACCGCTCATGGAATTCTCAAACGCCTTACGGATTGCTTTCTTAGCTTTGCGGATAGCCGGTACGGATTGTACGGACTGGCGGGTTACGTAAGCGGTTCCTTCCAATTGGGCAGCGATTTCAGTAATCTTCAGCGGATAGCCATGAAGTTCCACGTCACGTCCGTAAGGACAAGTCGAACTCTTCATTCCTACCAGTGTAGTCGGGGCCATTTGACCACCTGTCATACCATAGATGGCATTGTTGATAAAGATAATCGTAATGTTTTCGCCACGGTTCAAAGCATGTATGGTTTCAGCTGTACCGATACAGGCCAAGTCACCGTCGCCTTGGTATGTAAATACGAGACGGTCCGGCCACAAGCGTTTGACAGCGGTTGCCACAGCAGGAGCGCGCCCGTGTGCTGCTTCTTGCCAGTCAATGTCCAGATAGTTATAGGCGAAAACCGCACATCCTACCGGAGAGATTCCCACTGTTTTATCTTCCATGCCCATTTCCTCTATTACTTCGGCAATGAGTTTGTGTACCACGCCGTGACTGCAGCCCGGACAGTAGTGCATGGCGTTATCGTTCATCAGAGTCGGTTTTTTGTAAACCAGATTCTCGGGTTTGATTATTTCTTCTTTAGTCATAACTTCTTCTCCTTATCTGTTGGTGAACCGTATAAAAAACTCCATCAGCTTGACAAAGATTGCCGCGCCGCATACGTAGATAAACATTTTGAAATCTTCTTTGGCTACAAAATAGATGATGATGGCTGCGACGGCCAATATCATAAAGAGGATATTCAGTACGTTTCTTATTTTATCGGGATTCATCGCTTTATTTACTATTTTTTATTTACGATTTACGATTAAGATTATTTTGCGACTTACCATAGTTACTTTAATCGTAAATCGTAAATAGTCTAATCGTCTAATTACATTATTTTTTCTTCCAAGGCAGTTACAATTTCATCCGGGTCGGGCACAATACCGCCGAGGCGTCCGAAATGTTCTACCTTTATTTTACCGTTAACAGCCAGGCGGACATCTTCAATCATCTGTCCGGCATTCAGTTCCGTAACAAGCATGCCCTTTACTTTATCAGCATAAGAGGCAATTGCCTTTGTCGGGAATGGCCACAAGGTGATCGGACGCAGAATACCTACTTTGATACCCTTTTCACGAGCCAGTTCCATTGCTTTTTGGCCAATGCGTGCCATTGAACCAAAGGCGATGATCAGATATTCTGCATCTTTGCAGTTTATTTCTTCAAAACGTACTTCGTTTTCTTCGATTTTACGATACTTGGCCTGGAAGCGGAGGTTGTTGATTTCCATTGCTTCCGGTTTCAGTTCCAGAGAAGTGATAATGTTCGGTTTGCGGCCTTTCGCCTTTCCGGTAGTAGCCCATGGGCATTGTTCGATTACTTCCGCTTCCGTGCGGCGTGCTTTTTGAGCAGGAAGAACTACTTTTTCCATCATCTGTCCGATCACACCATCAGCAAGAATAATAGCCGGATTACGGTATTTGAATGCCAATTCGAATCCCAGTGCTACGAAATCCGCCATTTCCTGTACGGATGCCGGTGCGAGTGCTATCAGTCTGTAGTCACCATGACCACCACCTTTTACAGTCTGGAAGTAGTCTGCCTGGCTCGGTTGGATGGTTCCCAGTCCGGGACCGCCACGCATCACATTCACAATCAGACAAGGAAGTTCGGCACCTGCGATGTAAGAGATACCTTCCTGTTTCAGACTTACACCAGGACTTGAGGATGATGTCATAACCATTTTTCCACTACCTGCACCTCCATATACCATATTGATAGCTGCCACTTCACTTTCTGCCTGGAGTACTACCATGCCGGTTGTTTCCCACGGTTTCAGTTCGGCCAGCGTTTCCAACACTTCCGATTGGGGAGTAATAGGATATCCGAAGTATCCATCCGCACCGCAGCGGATAGCTGCATGGGCGATGGCTTCGTTTCCTTTCATTAATACAACTTCTTCTGCCATATTCTTTTCTTTTATTCTACTTTTACTTTATACACTGAAATACATCCGTCCGGACAAACCGTTGCACACGAGCTGCATCCGTTGCAGGTATCTTCTTTTACTTGCCAGGCATAGTTATAGCCTTTCATATTTACCTCTTTATTGAGGGCGATTACATCGAGCGGACATGCCACTACACACAGGTTGCATCCTTTGCAACGCTCCGTGTCGACTACGATTGCTCCTTTGATTTTTGCCATAATCTTTATTTTATTACGTTATCTTTGAATTCGATTATTGATTAAACATATCTTTGTGGTAGAAATTGAGGATATCAATTGCCATTTTCCTGGCCTGAACGGCAGGGCTGTCCGGATTGAGCTCGATGGCATACTGGTAGTTGTCCAGTGCCCGCTTCCAATCTCCTTTTTTTCGGTAGGCATTTCCCCGTAAATAGTAAAGAGTATCTTTCTCTTTTTCGACAGAAGTGTCCTGGAGAAGCTGGTCCAATTGCTTAATCGCTGTGTCCACATCCCCCTGATTGATAAGCTCTTTTAGGTTGTCTATTTGCTCCATTTCTTTCGTCTTTCGGGATTCTGAAACGCAAAGATAGTTTTTATTTGTGTAAATGGGGCAAATGAAGACGGAAATTTACAACGTTTGGACTTTATTGTATATTGTATAGTAGAGGCGGATTATCCTCTGATATGCTACACGCTCTTGTCATTATTAAGCAGGCAGTGAAGGGGAAAGGGGTAGAAAAATTCTTGATGTTAGCTTGTTTTTACTGAAAGATACGGTATTTTTGTGCAGAATTAAAAAAGAACAGACTATGCTAGATATTATTTTGATTGTAATTGGCGTGCTTTGTATGATAGCTGGGTTGGCGGGTTGTATCCTTCCGTTTCTTCCCGGTACTCCCATTGCTTATTTAGGGCTGGTCATTCTGGATCTTACCGATAAAGTGCAATATACTACAACACAATTAATTGTGTGGCTTTTGATTGTGGTCGTTTTGCAAGTATTGGATTACTTCATGCCGATGCTGGGGAGCAAGTATAGTGGCGGTAGTAAATGGGGAAATTGGGGATGTATTATAGGAACTCTTGTCGGCCTTCTTTTTTTGCCTTGGGGAATTATTCTTGGTCCTTTTCTAGGAGCGGTGATTGGTGAATTATTGGGAAATAAAGAGTTTTTCCAAGCACTCAAATCCGGTGTAGGTTCATTAATCGGATTTATATTCGGAACTTTTCTAAAGTTTGTTGTTTGCGGTTATTTTTGTTATCAGTTTATTGTGGGGTTGGTGCGATAAGTACTTTCCTTTCATAACCTCATATACAAGAAACTCTGATATCAGTATAAAAATAAAGCTGCCCTTCAAAAAGAAGAACAGCTTTACTCATGTTTGATTTATCTTCAGGCTTTATTTTACCGGAATCTTGTCAATACGGTTCTGATGACGACCGCCATCAAACTTTGTAGAGAAGAACTCTGTCAAAATCATATCCGCTTCTTCAGTGCTGATGAAGCGTCCCGGCATGACCAGAACATTAGCGTCGTTGTGCTGACGAGCCAAGTGCGCAATTTCTGCATTCCAGCAGAGAGCAGCACGAATTCCCTGGTGCTTGTTCAGCGTCATATTGATTCCGTTTCCACTGCCGCAGATAGCGATACCGGGATAACATTCTCCCGATTCCACTGCAAGAGCCAGTGGATGAGCATAATCCGGATAGTCTACGCTAGCGGTAGAGTTAGTTCCGAAATCCTTGTAAGCCCAGCCTTTTACTTCCAGCCAGCCGCGAACATATTCTTTCAGTTCAAAACCGGCATGGTCGCATGCTAATCCGATTGTTTTCATTAGAGCATTGCTTTTACCTGGTTATATACGTTCTCGGCAGTAAATCCAAGTTTCTCATCCAACACTTTGTAAGGAGCAGAGAAACCGAAAGATTCCAATCCCCAAACTTTACCGTGGCAACCTACCAGACCTTGAAGATTAACAGGCAGACCGGCAGTCATACCGAAAATCTTTGCATCTGCCGGGAGAACAGCTTCCTGATATTCTTTCGGTTGGTTACGGAACAGACCTTCAGACGGAGCGGATACAATGCGTACCTTTACGCCATCTTTGCGCAGCAATTCTGTGCCGGCTACCAATGTAGCCACTTCAGAACCTGAAGCTACCAGGATTACATCCGGATTTTCGTCAGAACCTGCTACGATATACGCACCCTTAGCTGCCTGTTCGTAATCAGTTCCTGCCGGTAAGTTGGCAATATTCTGGCGAGAGAAGATCAATCCTGTCGGAGTAGACATATTTTCCATGGCAAGTTTCCATGCAATAGTTGTTTCTTCTGCATCGGCCGGACGAAGTACCAACATAGAGTTGTGTCCCTTGTGGTTCTTTAGTTTTTCCATCAGGCGGATTTGTGCTTCCTGTTCTACCGGTTCGTGAGTAGGACCGTCTTCACCTACGCGGAATGCGTCGTGTGTCCAGATGAATTTCACCGGTTGTTCCATCAAAGCAGCCATACGTACGGCAGGTTTCATGTAATCGGAGAATACGAAGAATGTACCGCAAGCAGCGATTACACCACCGTGGAGTGACATACCGATACAGATACAAGCCATCGACAATTCTGATACACCTGCCTGGAAGAATGCTCCGCTGAAATCACCTTTCTTGAAAGAATGAGTCTTTTTCAGGAAACCGTCAGTCTTGTCAGAGTTAGAAAGGTCGGCAGAAGCAACGATCATGTTTTCTACTTGTGTGGCAAGTGCGCCCAGTACAGTGGCAGATGCAGCACGAGTAGCGCTACCAGCTTTCTGTTCGATAGCAGCCCAGTCCACTTTCGGAGCTTTGCCCGAGAAGAAAAGTTCCAGTTTGGCAGCTTGTTCCGGGTTTGCTTTCGCCCATGCAGCTTTTGCAGCATATTTCTCAGCTACAATTTTCTTCAGCTCTTCTGCACGTTTTGCATACAGCTCGGCTACTTCCGGGAATATAACGAACGGGTTAGTAGGATCACCACCCAAATTCTTGATTGTATTTACATAAGCGTCGCCACCGAGAGGAGCACCGTGTGTAGCGCAGTTAGCTTCATAGCTGCTGCCGTCTGCCTTGCGTGCACCTTTACCCATAACCGTTTTGCCGATAATCAGTGTAGGGCGTTCTTTTTCAGCCTGTGCTTCTTTGATTGCTGCGCGGATTTCGTCAGGATCATTACCGTTGATGCTAAGTACGTTCCATCCCCATGCTTCATATTTCATGGCAGTATCTTCAACGGTTACATCTTTCGTTTCAGTAGAAAGCTGGATATCGTTGGAGTCATAGAACATAATCAGGTTGTCCAGTCCCAGTGCACCGGCAATACGTCCGGAACCTTGAGAGATTTCTTCCTGGATACCACCGTCAGAGATGTAAGCATAGATTGTTTGATTCATCACTTCGTTGAAACGGGCTTTCAGGAATTTGGCAGCGATGGCAGCACCCACAGCGAAAGTGTGTCCTTGTCCCAACGGACCGGAAGTATTTTCAATGCCCCGCATGATATCCACTTCTGGGTGTCCCGGAGTAGGGCTTCCCCATTGACGGAATTCTTTCAGTTCGTCCAGAGTGAATTTACCGGTCAATGCCAGTGTAGAATAAAGCATCGGAGACATATGGCCCGGATCCAGGAAGAAGCGGTCACGTCCTTCCCAACGGGGATTTTCAGGATCGTATACTAGAAACTCAGAGAAGAGTACATTTACAAAATCAGCACCACCCATGGCGCCACCCGGGTGACCGGAATTGGCTTTCTCAACCATTGAAGCAGCAAGAATACGGATGTTATCCGCTGCACGATTCATAAGTTTGTTATCGTTCATATCATTAAAATTTAATTGATTTCTGTCAGATTGTTCGCAAAGATAACTCTTTATGTGGATTTAACAATCCAAAAGAGCTATCTTTTTTATCGACAATTTTACAGTCTTCTTGTTTGTGATACAATAAGTAATTGCCCTAAAATTACTGTAACTCTAAAGTAACAATGGACTTAGCAGGAAGTTTTACCTTCATTGTTCCTTTATTGATTTTTACCTCTTTGAAAGGTGCCGGCTTTACAATATTAGGGTTTTCAAAAGAATTGTAATCGGTCAGTTTGGCGGAGGTCAGAATCTCTCCAACTGCTTTTTTTGCTTTCGTATCACCCAAATTGATGGTGATTTCCTGTGCTTCGTCAGCATCTACATTAGAAAGAGAAAGGTGAATCACTCCATCCTTGTTTTTGGAAGCTGTGGCGCTTACCATCGGAACGGTACGGTTATCACGTACACTCATCTTTTCGCAAGTCAGCTCAATGGGAAGATAAGTGGCATCCTGATGTACTTTATACATCTTGAAGACATAATAAGTAGGAGTGAGCACCATTTCTTTGTCTTTCGTCAGAATCATGGATTGAAGTACATTGACTATCTGCGCGATATTTGCCATCTTCAGGCGGTCTGTATATTTGTGGAATACGTCAAGGCTTAAAGAAGCAACGAAAGCATCGCGCAATGTATTCTGCTGATACAGGTGTCCTTTGATGGTTCCCGGTTCTTCATCCCACCAGGTTCCCCATTCGTCGAGTAAAAGAGCGATCTTTTTGTCCTTGTCATATTTATCCATGATGGCACAATGCTTCTTGAGCACATCTTCCACTTCCAGGCATTTACCCATTGTCCAATAATAATCATCCTTGTTGAATTGAGTGGCTGCTCCTTTGCTGCCGCTCCATCCGGTTACGGTGTAATAGTGGAGAGAAAGCCCCTGCATACGATGTCCTACACGATTCATCAATACGTCTGTCCAGTTGTAGTCATAATCACTTGCACCGCTGGCAATTTTGAACAGACGGTTGCCGTCGTAGTTGCGGCAATAGGTAGAATAACGACGGTATAAGTCCGCATAATATTCCGGACGCATACTGCCACCACAACCCCAACTTTCATTTCCTACTCCCAGATATTTGAGCTTCCATGCTTTGTCACGACCATTCTTACGACGGAGATTGGCCATGGGAGAGTCCCCGTCCGAGGTCATATATTCCACCCATTTGGCGAGTTCTTCTACGGTACCGCTACCTACATTTCCACTTACGTAAGGCTCACAACCCAGCATTTCGCAAAGATTCAGGAACTCATGTGTACCGAAACTGTTATCTTCAATCGTTCCGCCCCAGTTGTTATTCACCATCTTCGGACGGTTTTCTTTCGGACCGATGCCGTCCATCCAATGATACTCATCGGCAAAGCAGCCACCCGGCCAGCGTAGAACGGGAACAGCCAAGTCTTTTAATGCATTGAATACATCTGTACGGTATCCCTTGATATTGGGTATATCTGACTTTTCGCCTACCCAAAGACCACCGTAGATACATGAACCCAGGTGTTCGGCAAACTGACCGTAGATTTCTTTCGGGATAATTTCTTTGCCTTGGTCGGCATGTACAGTTATGGTAGCACTCTTTTGCGCGGAAAGAGATACTGATGCTGCCAGAAAGGCCGTACTGACTAATAGTTTTGCTTTCATAAATGGTATTTGTTTAATGATTATATAGATGTTTGATTTTGATGATGGTTATTTCTTTTTGAACGTTTATTTTAGTAAACGTACTTCGTAAATTGCAGGTGTCCATTCCGTTCCGTCAGGGATGAAACGTATCGGACAGCTGCCTGTATTCAGTTTTTGAGGCAGGACATAAGAAAGGGTGATAAAACCATCTTTATCTGCTTCACTGATCATTGGATTAACAGCCAACTTTTCATTATTCAGTAGAATAGCTACTTTGTTACGGTCATCTTTCCGTATTGTAATCAGTATGCGGCTTGCCTCTTCTTTTACTTTCAGTTGATAGCCGAACCAACCTTTGGCACGACGGAAGTGCCGGTCTGTGTTCGTTCCGGTTTCTGCCTGCTCATATTGGATGCCATGGTCGGATTCCGGCTGCTGTTCGCCGGGGAAGATAAGATCAATGGTTTGATTAGCTAATTCGGTTGCTTTTCGTTCAGCCGTTGCCATTTCTTCCTGAATGGCTTTGAACTGCTCTTCGCTTGTCTGCCGGAAATAAACGGCATAGCGGGAATTATGCAGGCGGAAGAAGGGAACAAGCTTCAATGCTTTGCCTTGTGCAGGGTAAACATCTCCGTTGTAGCTGAAAGCGATCCGGCTGCCTTGTTCTTTGTGAAGAGACTTACGGATGGAATCGGGATTTCCTATCAACATCGGAACTTCCTGTAACGAAATTTGTTTGCCATGAGCGATATGTCCGCCACGACTATCATCGGCATATAAACCATCGAGGTGTTCAGTGCCCGTGGAAGCTGCAAGAACGATAGGACCGTATAAGAAAGCATAATAATCTTTCTTGTCGGGAATCTGTTCCATGTTGACTTTCATCGGTAAGTTGAAAGTAACGATATCTCCTTTCTTCCATTTGCGGGAGAGAGGAAGATACTGATTACCTTTTGCCATAATGAATATTTTTCTTTTCCCATTGATGCTGATGCTATAGCCTTTGGATTGGTTAGCCCATTCCGGAATACGTATCATTAAAGTACGTTTTTTCTGGGGCGCTTCATCTATTCGCAAAGTTACCTTACCGTCGTCAGGGAATCGGGTTTCCTGTGTCAAAGTTACGCCTTGCTCTTTCCAGGTCAGTTGTGAAGGGATGAAGAGATTGATATAAAGCGTATCTTTCTGATGTGCATAAATAAATTCACCGTATTTGGTATGATTCTCCAAGCCAGAACCGACACAGCACCACATGGATGTTTCCGGTTGTGAGTACACACGATAGTGTCCCGGGCGCATGGGAGTGAAATAGACAAATCCACCCTTATTCGGTTCCTGCGATGCAAGAATGTGATTGTAAAGCGCACGTTCGTAATAGTTTACGTAGTTGGGATCAGGCTCCTGTGTATTGTTGGGATTGTGAGAATTCTGGTAAAGCATTTTAGTAAGACGGAGCATGTTGTAAGTATTACAGGTTTCCGGTCCTTGAACGTCGTTCAGCATGGACGTGAAGTTATCCGCCGGGTGGAAATGTTCACGGACACTATTTCCTCCGATGCAGACGGAACGGTGATTGACTACCGTATTCCAAAAGAAACGGGCGGCATGATCCCATTCAGCAGCATGATTCCAACTCTTGTCATCTTGCGAAAGTTCGGCTATTCGTTTGTAACCGATCACTTTGGGAATCTGTGTGTTGGCGTGCATACCTGTCAGCTTGTCTTCATCTTTGATAAGCGGGTCGAGGATAAGTTTGTGGGAGAAACGGCGGGCCAGTTCCAGATATTTCTTGTCGCCTGTGATTTCAGCCACATCAGCGAAAGTCTCATTTAATCCGCCATGTTCGCTACGAAGCATATCCTGCATTTGTTCGTCGCTCAAACCGGAAGTGATGTCTATCATCCAGTCTGTAAGGTCAATCAGCATTTTACGTGCCAGATCGCTTCCTGCATACAAGTAAGCGTCCCGTAATCCTGCATACGTTTTATGTATATTGTATAGAGGTACCCATTTGCCGTTAAGGTCGAAACCTCCGGCACGGATCTTTCCAGCTTTTATTTCTTCCCAAAGTTGGAGGCTTCCCGGAGTTCCTCCGATGAATCCTGTACCTACAGCTTGCTGTGCATGATGCAACTCATTCAGCATATAGTGGAGGCGGTTGTAGACAGCAGTATCTCCGGTAGCGGCATACATCATGGAGAGGGCGGATAGATAATGTCCGCCGATATGTCCGTCCAATCCGGTATTTTCCCAGTTGGTATAGCCAGGAGCTTTAGGTTGTAAACCTGCTTCGCGTAGAAAAGGAGCGAGCAGACGGTCGGGGTTTAAGGCAAGTATATAATGTAAATCAGTCTGTTGGGCTTGCAGGAACGGGCTATCCAATAGTTTTACATTCTGTAAAGGGAAGTAAGACACCTGTGGAGCATTTTGTGCTTTAGCCAGTGAGGCGGACAGGACAAGGCTAAGTATGAACGAGGTGGTTTTCATGGTAATAGTCTCCCCTTTTCCCTCTCCCAAAGAGGAGAGGGGTGGGGATAGTTAATGTTAATATTTAGTGAGAATTGGTTCTTGCTAAACAGCGATTTGTCGGCAATTTCTTGATGAATATATAACAAGGAATTGCCAATTGTCAACTATTTAAATTTGACCGCTGCCTCTTCGATGGGCAATCCTGCCTTGTAGTTTTCGATGTATGTATTAAAGCCGGCTACATCTTCGGGTGTGGGTGATACCTCGACACCGGCATCTCCGACAAATACACTTTCATCCAGGAAGTCGGCAAGAGATTGTTTCTTTTCGTTGTTCACGAGATAAGAACCTAACAAGGCAATCCCCCAGGCACCACCTTCACCGGCTGTTTCCATCACCGAAATAGGCGAGTTGATAGCTGCTGCAAGGATTCTTTGACCTACTCCCTTTGTTCTGAACAGTCCTCCGTGACCTGTAATTCTATCCACTTTGATTTTTTCTTCGTTGAACAGGATATCATTACCAATCTTGAGAACACCTACTGAAGCATATAGGTGAGTCCGCATAAAGTTGGCCAAATTGAACTTGTCATTGGCAGAACGTACAAATAACGGTCTTCCGTCCGCAAGTCCTGTTACAGGTTCGCCTGAAATATAGTTGTATGAAAGGAGACCTCCGCAATCTGTGTCACCGGTAAGTGCGATATGGTAGAGTTTACTATAGATTTCATCCATATTTACAGGTATGCCCAGAAGTTCCTGATATTCCTTAAACAGGTTGACCCATGCATTGAGATCAGAAGTACAGTTATTGCAATGTACCATGGCTACGAGGCTTCCGTCAGGAGTTGTGACCATGTCGATCATTTCGTATGGCTTGGACAAGTCTTTCTCCAATACAATCATAGAGAATGAAGAAGTACCTGCCGATACATTTCCGGTACGCTGTTTCACAGCATTGGTTGCAACCATACCGGTGCCGGCATCTCCTTCCGGAGGACAAACGGGTATTCCTGCTTTCAAATTGCCCGATACGTCGAGCTTTTTACTACCTTCCGGTGTGAGGACACCTGCATTTTCACCTGCCGATAATACTTTAGGCAGAATATCCTGCAGCTTCCAGCTATATTCTTTCGGAGCAATCAGCTTATCGAACTTAGCCACCATTTCGGCAGAATAGTTGTTAGTAGTCGGATCTATAGGAAGCATACCCGATGCATCACCTATTCCCAACACCTTTTTGCCTGTGATCTGCCAATGCACATAACCTGCCAGAGTGGTCAAGAAGTCAATCTCATTCACATGTGCTTCGTTGTCCAAAATAGCCTGATATAAGTGGGAAATGCTCCACCGCAGAGGGATATTATAGACAAATAGTTCGGACAAAATAGCCGCTGCGCGGCCTGTATTGGTGTTTCTCCAAGTGCGGAAAGGCACGAGGATTTCTTCTTTTTTGTTGAATGGCATATAACCATGCATCATGGCGCTGACACCGATGGCAGCCAGCGTCTCGATCTCTATGCCGTATGCATTCTTTACGTTCGTACGAAGATCGGCATAGCAATCTTGCAGCCCTGACCAGATGGCTTCAATGCTATACGTCCAAAGTCCGTCAACTAACTGGTTTTCCCAAGTGTGGCTACCTTGAGCAATAGGCTTGTTTTCCTGATCAATCAAGACAGCTTTTATTCGTGTTGAACCGAGTTCTATGCCAAGAATAGCTTTACCTGCCTCGATGGTTGATTTTGCATCTAATTTCATGTTGAAATCAATATTTTAAGGTTTAGCAAAGTGCTTTATTCAACATGTAATAAACTTCGTTCATGCGCAGTTCTTTCTTGAAACAGCTGATTGTAGTATCCTTGTTGATATGTACCATTTCGATACCTGCGATTTCAGCATAATCTTCCCAATATTCTGCTGTCAGGTCGTAAGAGAAGCAAGAGTGGTGAGTTCCACCAGCCAGAATCCATGCACCTGCACCTACTTCAAGGTTTGGCATCGGAATCCAGAGAGCAGAAGCAACCGGCAACTTAGGCAGCGGTTTCGGCTCGATACATTCTACGTCGTTCACGATCAGACGGAAACGGTTACCCATATCTACAACAGTAGCAGTGCAGCCAGTACCGACTTTTGAAGTGAAGACCAGACGTGCAGTCTGACTCTTGCGGATACCTATACCGAGGAAGTGTACTTCCAGACGAGGTTTGTTGGCAGCGATAAGCGGACAGATTTCCAACATGTGTGACTGAAGGATAGAGCTGTTTGCACCATCGAAGTTCAGAGTGTAATCTTCCAGGAATGAGCAGCCTTTAGGAAGTCCCTGATTCATTACCCATACAGTGCGGTAAAGAGCAGCCGATTTCCAGTCACCTTCAGCACCGAATCCGTAACCTTCCGCCATCAGACGTTGTGAGGCAAGACCCGGGATTTGATCGAAACCATTGTATTCAATGTCGCCCAAATCGTCGAAGTTGGTAGTAAACCCTTTCGCACCTTTAGCTTTCAGGATAGCACGCATAGCCAGTTCAGCCTTGGCAGCATTCCATACTTTCTGGTAAGCTTCAGTTGATTTATCTTCCAAAGAAGCATCGTGATCGTACTCCTTGAAGTAAGTAGCTACCAATGCATCTACATCTTCATTTTTGATATCTTTGTGATATTCCATCAATTCGCTTACCGGACAGTAATCTACGTGGTAACCCATACGCTGTTCAGCTTCCACTTTATCACCATCGGTTACAGCTACGTTGTTCATCTGGTCGCCGAAACGGATAATCAGCATATCCTGTGAATCTGCCCAACCGGCACAAACACGCATCCAAACGGCAATCTTATGCAAAGTCTCTTCTTCTTTCCAGTAACCTACCACCACTTTACGACGGATACGCATACGGGTACAGATATGTCCGAATTCGCGGTCACCGTGAGCAGACTGGTTCAGATTCATGAAGTCCATGTCCATGGTATCCCAAGGAATTTCCTTGTTGAATTGAGTATGCAGGTGCAACAAAGGTTTCTTCAACTGTTGCAAACCGTGAATCCACATTTTAGCAGGGGAGAACGTATGCATCCAAGTGATAACACCGACACACTTTTCGTCATTGTTGGCTGCTTTGAAAACAGCTTCCACTTCTTTAGAAGAATTAGCTGTTCCTTTGTATACCACCTTTACAGGAAGTTTACCGGATTCGTTCAATCCGTTAACCATTTCATTAGAGTGTGCATCTACTGCGATTACTGCGTCACCTCCGTACAAAAGCTGTGCTCCTGTTACGAACCATACTTCATATTGATCAAATACGTTATTCATCATGTTATAGTTTAAATTTATAATTTTTAATTGTTTTACTGTCCATAATAAGCATTCGGGCCATGCTTGCGGCTGAAATGTTTCTCTATCAGCAGCGGATTCATTGTTAAATTGGGATTTACCGCATAAGCGATACTTGCCATTTTAGCTACCTGTTCCATAACCACAGCATTGTGTACGGCGTCGTATGCGTCTTTTCCCCAAGAGAAAGGACCATGATTTTTCACCAATACTCCCGGTGTATGTACAGGGTTCAAGCCTTCAAAACGTTTCACTATTACATTACCGGTTTCCAGCTCGTAAGCACCTTTCACTTCCGCTTCCGTCATATCCGCTGTGCAGGGAATGGCATCATGGAAGTAATCTGCATGAGTGGTTCCGATATTCGGAATGTCACATCCGGCTTGTGCCCATGCTGTTGCATAGGTAGAGTGTGTATGTACCACTCCTCCGATTTCCGGAAATGCTTTGTAAAGCACTACGTGAGTAGGGGTGTCTGAAGATGGCTTCAGCCGTCCTTCAACGACCTTG
The DNA here is from genome assembly GCF_024788145.1 of Bacteroides sp. BFG-606. Lineage (NCBI taxonomy): Bacteria > Pseudomonadati > Bacteroidota > Bacteroidia > Bacteroidales > Bacteroidaceae > Bacteroides > Bacteroides sp. BFG-606. The sequence goes on from NZ_JANUIL010000001.1 coordinate 3,953,918, forward strand.
CCATCCAGATCCACTACTACCATATCTTCGGCTTTCATGTCATCATAACTTACACCACTGGGTTTGATTACTACCAATCCGCTTTCACGGTCAATGGCAGAAACATTTCCCCAGGTAAAGATGACTAATCCATGCTTTACCAATTCGAGATTGGCATGAAATACTTTTTCTTTTAGTTCTTCCAGCATAATGATTAGATTTTAAATTTCGGGTCTTTGCGGTAAGCCTTGCCGTTGAACTTATACAAGGCAGCGCCGCGTTTAGAACTTAGTTTATCAATTTTATCAGTTTTCTCTATATAATCCATTTCAGCCACTCTTTTACGGAAGTTCCGTTTATCCATCGTCTCACCATAAATGGCCTCATATAGACTTTGCAGTTGAGTCAACGTAAAGAGTTTCGGAAGCAGATTGAATCCGATAGGTTCCACGGACGCTTTCTGTTTCATCAGTTCCTGTGCCTTCTCCACCATTTCAGGATGGTCGAAAATAAGTGGGGGAAGCTCGTTTATTTTCACCCAGTGAGCATTGTGTTTCCGAACCAGATTCAGATCATATTTATTGATGTTGATTAACGCGTAATAAGCCACAGAGATTACCCGTTCACCCGGATCGCGGTCAATTGCTCCGAAGGTTCCCACCTGTTCCATATAAACGTTTTCCAGTCCGGTGAGCTCATGCAATACACGTTTGGCGGCATCGTCCACACTTTCATCTTTCTGCACGAATCCTCCCATCAGAGACCATTCACCCATTGCCGGCTCAAAGTTTCTCTTCAACAGGAGCAGGCTGATTTCCCCTTCGGAGAAACCGAAGATGATACAGTCGATGCCGACATAGAAAGTCGGATTTGAGCTATAATAATTGTTCATTGTTGTCGTAGTGAATTATTTAATTACCAGAAATACCAGTAGAAAGCGGCTGTAATAGACAGGATTATTACAGTATGAATAATATCCCAGTGATCCCAGCTGACACGAGTAGCCGCTTTTTGTTCTTTAGTAGCTGTACCGAATACCAGTCCCTGAATCTTTTCTGCTGTCGGGGCCTTTGTTGTTAGACTAACTACGATTACTACAATCATACAGAATAGGAACATCCATCCGCAGAAGAACAGCCAGTTCATATCATAAAACAAATATTTGAATGTAGAATCAGCCACTTCACCCGCGTTGCTATAGTATACTTTAGCACCCAGACGCGTCAAGCCGATGACCATACCGGAAATCAGTCCCCACATACCACCTTGAGCAGAAGTACGTTTCCAGCAGACCCCCCAGTAAAAACGCAGCAGCGATACCTGGAGCCAGGACTGACTGAACATCCTGCAAATAGGTGTAAAGTACATCACCTACACTACGCATGATAGGAATCCAAAGAATACCTAAAATAACGATTACAACTGTTGCAACCTGGCCGATACCAACCAGTTTCTTTTCCGGAGTTTCCGGTCTGAAACGCTTGTAGAAGTCGATAGTGAACAACATGGCCGATGAGTTGAACAAAGAGGCAAGAGAACTCATCAAAGCGGCAAGAATACCACATACTACCAGACCTTTTACCCCGGCAGGAAGTAATTTGGCAACCAATGTCGGGAAAGCGGCATCGGCATTTGCAGTTCCATTAGCCAGCATCGGAAGGAAACCCTCACCACCGGCACCGATATATTTCTGGTGCAAGGCGAATGCAATCATACCCGGAATCAAGAAAAGGAATACAGGTAACAGTTTCAGGTAAGCTCCGAAGATAGTACCACGGCGAGCTTCTTTCTCATTCTTTCCTGAAAGTACACGCTGCACAATAAACTGGTCAGTACACCAGTACCAGAATCCGATGATAGCTGAACCGATCAAAGCACCCAACCATGGGAAGTTTGCATCATCATTGCTACGAATCAGGTTGGTCATGGTATCACCATAATCATTTACGGTCACAGCACCACAGACTCTCATCATTTCGTCCCATCCGCCTAGTTCTTTGAAACCAAGCACAAGGATAATTAAGGAGCCTAACAATAGGATTGGAGTTTGAAGAACAGAAGTATAAAGAACGGATTTCATACCTCCGAAGATGGTATAAATTGCGGTCAACACTACCAGACCGATAGCTGCAATCCAGAAGAAATCAATTCCCCAAAGTTCTTTGATGCCGAATACCTGCTGGAACACCAGACCACCGGCATATACAGTTACGGCTACTTTGGTCAAGACATAACTAACCAGAGAGATTACAGACAAGATAGTACGTGATTGAGGATTATAGCGGCGTTCCAGGAATTCCGGCATCGTATATACCATGCTTCGTGAATAGAAAGGCACGAACACCCATCCCAGAATCAAAATCATCCATCCTTGAATTTCCCAGTGAGCCATAGCCATACCACTGGATGCTCCGGCTCCTGCCAGTCCGATCAAGTGCTCCGAGCCAATGTTCGATGCGAAGATAGAGGCACCGATCGCAAGCCATGTTGCGTCACGTCCACCTAAGAAATAATCTGCCGAGTCATTTTGTTTTTGTCTGACTACCCAAACAATAATACCAATCAGAGCCAGAAAAAAGACTCCGATTACTAGCCAATCTAATGCTTCCACGATAAAAATGATTTATGAGTTAATATTATCTCTCTACAGAGAATTTGAAAATACATTCGCTGTTGTAAGTTTGTCCCGGTTCCAGAACAACAGACGGCCAGTCTGCCTTGTTAGGGCTGTCAGGATAGTGTTGTGTTTCCAGACAAACGGAAGCACGTTGGTTGTAAACGATACCTTTCTTGCCGGTTACGGTTCCATCGAGGAAGTTACCTGTATAAACCTGTATACCCGGTTCGTTGGTATATACTTCCAGAGTAATGCCGCTTTCGGGTGAAGTAAGTTTGGCGGCTGCTTGAGAAAGATCTCCCTTAGTGTTCAATACCCAGTTATGATCATATCCGTTTCCATTCTTTAATTGAACGAAATCATAGTTATTGATTTCCTTACCCACGGCTTTCGGAGTAGTAAAGTCCATCGGAGTGTCTTTAACCGGAGCAATTTCGCCTGTAGTCATAAAGGTGCTGTCTACCGGAGTATAGTAGTCTGCATTCACATACATGATATGGTCGGTTGAAATTTTAGACGGATCACCGGAAAGATTGAAATAAGAGTGGTTGGTCATGTTGATGATCGTCTTTTTATCAGTAGTTGCGCTATATTTGATGTCGATAGCGTTGTCATCAGTCAGTTTGTAAGTCACTTTAGCTGTTACGTTGCCCGGGAAATTAGCATCTCCATCCGGTGAAATACGAGTCAGCTCCAGTGTTGTCGGATCGATAAGATTGGCTTCATAAACCTGGTATTGCCAGCCTTTCGGACCTCCGTGCAGGCAGTGTCCGTAATTGTTTTGTGGTAACTGGATCGTATCGCCATCCAATACAAAACGTCCCTGGTTGATACGGTTTGCATAGCGTCCGATAGAAGCGCCAAAGTCGCTGGGAATATTGATATAATCAGCAATGCTGTCAAAACCTAAAACTACATCCTGCATCTGACCGTTCTTGTCGGGTACCATGATAGACACGATACGTCCTCCGAAGTTAGTGATGCATACTTCCATGCCTGCCTTATTCTTTAGTGTGTAAAGAGCTGTTTGGGCATTATTCACTTCTGTTTGAAATTTTACCGGATCAAGACCGGACAAGGTCAGCTCGGAAGCCGGTTTGTTATTGCACGCAGCCAGCATCAGCACGGCAATTCCTGCAAGTAGAAAATGTTTTTTCATGGTTTTATTTTTAATGTAAATGAGATGCTTATCTTATTTTGGGTGTAAAAGTAACACTTTTGTTTGGTGTATCAAATACACTCTTATATGTTATGCAGCATAAAAGGTATGTTTTATAATTTTTTCCACACCTTATTATATATATAAATATACGCTTTCCTGCAGTTCATATTTGTATTATATGATTGTAATAAATAGGTGTTTTTTTATCTGATTTCGTATTATAAATACGGATACCAGATGGAAATTTGTGCAAATGAATGGAATTTGATCCTTTTTGACCGATAAACACCTGTTTATGATAAAATCGGGTACGCGGAAAATTGAGAATCTGATTATCTTTGCATTTTAACTATATATAATTTTTTATTGAGAACCATGAGAAGATACACAAATTTATTGGCAGTATTAGCCTTGTTTACTAACCTTGCACTTCATGCGCAAACCAATGAGTTGGTGATACAAACGAAGAAGCTGGGAGCGGAAATCCAACCTACTATGTACGGACTCTTTTTTGAGGACATCAACTATGCTGCTGATGGCGGATTATACGCGGAACTGGTAAAGAACCGCTCGTTCGAGTTCCCCCAGCATCTGATGGGATGGAATACCTATGGCAAAGTGACACTGATGGATGACGGACCTTTTGAACGTAATCCGCATTATGTACGCCTTTCCGATCCGGGACACGGACACAAACATACCGGCCTGGATAACGAAGGCTTTTTCGGTATTGGCGTCAAGAAAGGAGAGGAGTATCGCTTTTCTGTTTGGGCGCGTTTGCCGCAAGGAAGTACGAAAGAAACATTGAGGATCGAACTTGTCGATACTAAATCAATGGGTGAACGTCAGGCTTTTGCCGCAGAGAATCTGACGATTGACTCCAACGAATGGAAAAAGTATCAAGTCATCTTGAAGTCCGGCATTACCCATCCAAAATCCGTACTCCGCATTTTCCTTACTTCTAAAGGAACGGTTGATTTGGAGCACGTTTCTCTTTTCCCGGTCAATACCTGGAAAGGACATGAAAATGGTCTTCGCAAAGATTTAGCACAAGCATTGGCGGATATTCATCCCGGAGTCTTCCGCTTCCCCGGTGGTTGTATCGTAGAAGGTACTGACCTCAATACCCGTTATGACTGGAAAAAATCGGTAGGTCCCGTAGAAAACCGCCCTTTGAATGAGAACCGTTGGCAATATACCTTTACCCATCGTTTCTTCCCGGATTATTATCAGAGCTATGGATTAGGATTCTACGAATACTTCCTGTTGTCCGAAGAAATGGGTGCAGCGCCTCTTCCGATTCTGAATTGCGGTCTTTCCTGTCAATATCAGAATAATGATTCGAAAGCTCACGTTGCAGTTTGTGATCTGGATAGCTATATTCAGGATGCACTCGATTTGATAGAATTTGCCAATGGTGACGTCAATACTACATGGGGGAAGGTACGTGCCGATATGGGACATCCTGCTCCATTTAATCTGCAGTTTATCGGTATCGGTAACGAACAATGGGGAAAAGAATATCCCGAACGTCTTGAACCGTTTATCAAAGCCATTCGTAAGGCTCATCCGGAAATCAAAATCGTAGGTAGCTCCGGTCCGAATTCCGAAGGAAAAGAGTTTGATTATTTGTGGCCTGAAATGAAACGTCTGAAAGCTGATTTGGTGGATGAACACTTCTATCGTCCTGAAAGTTGGTTTCTGACACAAGGCGCACGCTATGACAACTATGACCGTAAAGGTCCGAAAGTGTTTGCCGGAGAATATGCCTGCCACGGAAAAGGCAAAAAATGGAATCATTACCATGCTGCTCTGCTTGAAGCTGCTTTTATGACAGGGCTGGAACGTAACGCTGACATCGTACACATGGCTACTTATGCTCCTCTTTTCGCTCACGTAGAAGGATGGCAATGGCGTCCGGATATGATTTGGTTTGATAACCTGAATTCCGTGCGTACTACAAGCTATTATGTACAGCAGTTGTTTGCACATAACAAAGGAACTAACGTGCTTCCGCTTACCATGAATAAGAAAAATGTAACAGGAGCTGAAGGGCAAAACGGACTCTTTGCCAGTGCTGTTTATGATAAGGATAAGAATGAATTGATTGTTAAGGTGGTTAACACTTCCGCCACGGCCCAACCGATTTCATTGAACTTTGAAGGTTTGAAAAAACAGGATGTACTTTCAGACGGCCGTTGCATCAAACTTCATTCGCTTGATCTTGACAAGGATAACACGCTTGAACAACCTTCCGCCATCACTCCACAGGAAACTCCGGTATCGATTGAAGGCAACGTGTTTGTTACCGAACTGGAACCGACTACATTTGCTGTTTATAAATTTAAGAAGAAATAAATAGATGTGTTAGCTCAGAATACCAAGTAATAGGTTTTAAATTTTTGTTAATTGTAAAAGTAAGGGCGGCTTCCGTGAGGAAGCCGCCCTTTTTACTTATTTAATTTCGAATGAATTCTTATTCCAGTCTGCGGGAACCGTCACCGATTACTACATCATACACTTTCGGGCTTCTGCCGAATTTAGCTTTGAAAGCAGCTTTTGTTTTTTCAACGAAGTTGTCATACAATTCGTTTTTGACAAGGTTGATCGTACAACCGCCGAATCCGCCACCCATCACGCGTGAACCGGTAACACCGTATTCTTTAGCGCAGTCATTCAGGAAGTCGAGTTCTTCGCAGCTTACTTCGTACAGCTTGCTCATACCATGATGAGTTTCGTACATCTTCTTACCTACAGTTTCGTAATCATCCTTTTCCAATGCTTCACAAACGTCGAGTACACGTTGGATTTCCTCGATTACGTATTCTGCACGCATATAGTCTTCAGCGCTGATATCAGCTTTTGCTTCTTCCAGCATAGCCATTGTACAGTCGCGCAGGAATTCTACGTGCGGATGTTTTTTCTGGATAGCGGCAACAGCAGCTTCACAGCTTTGGCGACGCTTGTTGTAAGCAGAAGAAGCCAATTCGTGTTTCACCACTGAATCCATCAGAACCAGGCGATAACCTTCCGGATGGAATGGGAAATACTGATACTCCAGTGAACGGCAATCCAGACGGATCAAGCTGCCTGCTTTACCGAATACGGAAGCAAACTGGTCCATAATACCGCAGTTCACACCACAATAGTTATGTTCTGTAGCCTGACCCACTTTAGCCAATTCAAACTTATCTATCTTGTTTTCACCGAACAGCTCGTTCAATGCGAAGGCATATGTACTTTCCAGAGCAGCAGAAGAAGACATACCTGCACCCAGAGGCACATCACCTGCGAAAGCAGTATTGAATCCCTTCACGTCAACGCCACGTTTGATCATTTCACGGCATACACCGAAAATATATCTTGCCCAGCTGGCGCGTGGAGCATCTTCTTCATTCAAGCCAAATTCCACATAATCTTTCAAGTCGATAGAGTAAGCCTTTACTTTGTCAGTACCGTTCGGTTTGATTTCAGCAATCATCCCTTTATCTACCGCTCCCGGAAAAACGAATCCACCGTTGTAGTCAGTGTGTTCGCCGATCAGGTTGATACGGCCCGGAGAAGCATATAGAAAGCCGGTAGTTCCGTCAAAGTGTTTAATGAATCGACTTCTTACGTATTCTGTATCCATGATATTTATATTTTAAAGGTGAATAAATTGAATTCTATTCTATGTGATTGTTTATTCCACAGGAATATCCTTATTTACATTCTTGCAACCTACCAGACCGTAGAACAACAGGTAAGCCAAAGCGGCGATAATAACCCAATAGCTAGGCATGAAACCAGCGATATCGGCTACTAATCCCTGAATTACAGGTAAGATACCTCCACCACATACCAGTACCATAAACAGACCGGAAGCAGCAGCCAGATATTTACCTAAACCTTCTACAGCAAGGTTGAAAATACCACCCCACATGATAGAAGTACATAAGCCCACTAATACCAGATACATGGCATTGATAGGAACTTCTGCAAATCCGAATGACAAACTACCGGTAGCGCTTTGTTGAAGTACAGGTAGATCAACCATTGTTTCTGTAGATGAGAAGATGGCAAGGAATACCAGAATCAAACCTAAAGCAGAAGTAAATGTAAGCATAGCCTTACTGGAGATTTTAGCACCAAGAGAAGCACCTGTCAAGCGTCCGATCAACATCAGGAACCAGTATGTTCCTACTACGAATCCCGAGATTGTAGAAGCGATACCTGCTCCACCTTTTTCTACAGGGTCTGTCAAGAATAAATTCAAAGTTCCCGGTACACCTACTTCAATACCTACATATACAAAGATTGCAATAGCTCCCAGGACGAAATGACGGAACTTCAAAGCACCTTTCATCAATTTACCGATAGGTTCTGTTGCGGTAGCGGCGTTAGGCTCTGGTATGCGTACAAACAAAAGCACGAAGAATGCGAAAGCGAACACAGCCATAGCGGTGTACATCACAGGGAATATTTGAGAAATAGTAGCTTTTTCGATAGATCCGGCGATAAGGATACCTACAAACATCGGAGTAATGGTAGCCATTACAGAGTTGAAAGAGCCACCTACCTGGATAAGCTGATTACCTTTGTTACCTTCGCCACCAAGTTTGTTCAGCATCGGGTTCACAACAGTGTTAAGCAAACACATAGAGAAACCTGCTACGAATGCACCGATCAAATAAACAGCGAAAGCCATTTCCGGGCTTGAATGGCCGGATAAGAACTGGATACCTACGCCTATGAAGCCGATAGCTACTGCGATAAGTGCTGTTTTCTTATAGCCCACGCGTTGTAACAGGATGCCGCTCGGAATACCCATTACTGCATAAGCAATAAAGTTTCCGAAGTTTCCCAGCATACCTAATGCGTTTGATACGTCGAACTGGTTTTTCAATACGATACCCATAGGGGCAGCGAGGTTAGTAACAAATGAAATCATACCGAAAAGGAAAATCATCGTAATGATCGCAATGATTTTTCCATTCTTTTTTTCTTGTGTCATGGTTCAAAAAAATGTTAGTTTATAAAATTAGGTTAGTTATTTTTCAAATCTTATTCTTCTACCGTAAATTTGTAGACAGTGATCTGTTGGTATTCATCACCCGGCAGCAAAGTAGCCGATGGGAAATGCGGTTTGTTCGGAGTATCCGGGAAACACTGTGCCTCAAAGCAGATAGCGCTTCTGGCAGGGAATGTAGCTCCGTGTGCACCTTCAAATCCGTTGAGCCAGTTGCCTGTATAGAGTTGTACACCCGCTTCGGTGGTATATACTTCCATGATACGTCCGCTTTCCGGATCCTTGCAAGTGGCAGCCAGATCGAGCGAACCGCTTTCCAACTTGTTCAGTACGTAACAGTGGTCATATCCTGCACCGAAAATCAGTTGCTGGAATTTGTCGTCGATACGTTCGCCTACAGTGTGCGGGGCACGGAAATCCATCGGAGTACCCTCTACTTTGGCAATTTCACCGGTAGGGATAGAAACTTCGTCGATAGGCGTATAGAAATCAGCGTTGATCGTAACGATGTGGTTGTTGACGGTAGGAGTAGGGTTGGAAATACCGGCGAGGTTGAAGAAACCGTGGTTAGTCAAGTTAACGACTGTAGCTTTGTCGGTGGTAGCTCGGTATTCGATATTCAGTGCATTTACTTCGTTGTCCAGGCGGTAGGTCATTTCTATTTCCAGATTGCCGGGGAATCCCTCTTCGCCATCGGCAGAAACATAGTTGAATTGCACCGTACTCTCATCAATCTGGACAGCATCCCATACACGGGCGTGGAAACCGGTAGGTCCACCATGCAGAGAGTTAGGTCCGTTGTTAATCGTGAGTTCATGTTCTTCGCCGAACAAAGTGAATTTTCCTTTCGCAATACGGTTGCCGTAGCGTCCGATAGTAGTGCTTAAGAAAGGTTCCGGGCTGTTGATGACGTGGTCGATGCTGTCGTGTCCGAGGATTACATTGGCATACTTACCGTTTTTGTCCGGTACCATGATAGAAAGAATGGCGCATCCGTAATTGGTTACAGCTACTTCCATTCCCTTTGCGTTTTTGAGGATAAATAAATCAGTTTTCTTATCATTTATATCCTTTTGGAAATCTTTCCGGCTAAGCCCTGATAGATTCCCTTCTGTTGGGAATGTGTTATTCATGTCTGGTATTATTAAAATTTTCCTGCAAATAAAGGGAAATTCTTTCTTACTCACAAATTATTCCGGCTAAATATAGTAGATGCTTTAGGAAAGTTTAGCTTTATTACTTCATCTTCTTCGAATGCAAGAATAAAAGATGCTTTCTTAAATGAATTTTCATCCTCCTTTTCTTAAAAACTGAACTATTTTTTGTATGTTTGTTGCCGGATTGTAACAATCCGAGCGAATTTAATCTAAGTTTATAACAAGAAAAACAAAAATGTATCCATTAAAATTCGAACCTATTCTGAAGCAGACGCTTTGGGGGGGCGACAAAATTATTCCATTCAAGCATTTGAATTCAGACTTGAAAGGAGTAGGAGAAAGCTGGGAGATTTCTGGCGTTGAGAACAATGAATCCGTAGTGGCTAATGGTCCGGATAAAGGTCTAACCTTGGCCGATATGGTCAGAAAGTATCGCGAGGAGCTGGTTGGAGAAGCGAATTATGCTCGTTTCGGCAATAAATTTCCACTGCTCATTAAGTTCATCGACGCCAAACAGGATTTGTCAATCCAGGTACATCCGACAGATGAGTTGGCGAAGAAACGCCACAATTCGATGGGAAAAACCGAGATGTGGTATGTGGTAGATGCCGACAAAGGAGCTAAATTGCGTTCAGGGTTCTCTGAACAGATTACCCCGAAAGAATATAAAGAACGCGTGTTGAACAATACGATTACCGACGTATTGCAGGAATATGAAATTCATCCGGGTGATGTATTCTTCCTTCCTGCCGGACGTGTGCACAGCATCGGGGCAGGTTCTTTCATCGCCGAGATTCAGCAGACCTCTGATATAACTTACCGTATCTACGATTTCAACCGTAAAGATGCGAATGGCAAAACCCGCGAACTTCACACCGATTTAGCCCGTGAAGCCATCAACTATGAGGTATTGGATGACTATCGCACTAAATACGAACCGTTGAAGGACGAACCGGTAGAACTGGTTGCTTGCACTTACTTCACGACTTCTCTGTATGACATGACTGAAGAAATCAGTTGCGACTATTCCGAACTCGATTCATTCGTAATCTTTATCTGTATGGAAGGATCCTGCAAGATGAGAGACAATGAAGGTAATGAACTGACTGTCAGTGCAGGAGAATCTATCCTGTTGCCTGCTACCACGCAAGATGTCACAATCACTCCCGAAGGAGGAAATGTGAAACTGCTGGAAACATACGTGTAAGATAATATCGTACAAAATGGAATTCATCCGACTTTGTTCCGTTCTCATGATGGACAAAGCCGGATGATTTTTTTTGAAATATATAAAATAATAAATGATGTAATGAGGAACAAAAATGGATTTAGCCGGTGTGCAGAGTTCTACATCGGCCGTTTGCGAAAGGAGGGACGCCATTCTACAGCACATGTTTACAAGAATGCTCTCTTCTCTTTCAGCAAGTTTTGCGGCACGTTCAATGTGTCGTTCAGACAAGTCACCCGGGAAAGTTTACGGCGTTACGGGCAGTACCTTTACGAGTGTGGTTTGAAGCCCAACACGATTTCTACGTATATGCGTATGCTTCGTAGCATTTACAACCGGGGAGTGGAAGCAGGTATTGCGTCTTATGTGCCGCGACTGTTTCATGATGTTTATACAGGTGTGGATATCCGCCAGAAAAAAGCCCTGCCTGCTGTCGAATTGCATAAGCTTCTATATGAAGATCCAAAGTCGGAGCGATTGCGTCGTACACAGGCTATTGCTGCCCTGATGTTCCAGTTTTGTGGAATGTCGTTTGCCGATTTGGCTCATTTGGAGAAATCGGCTTTGGATCAGAATGTGTTGCGGTATAATCGTATCAAAACCAAAACTCCGATGAGTGTGGAAGTGCTTGATACAGCCAGGGAAATGATCAACCAGCTCCGTAACAGGGAAGATGCCCAACCCGATCGTCCGGATTATCTGTTTGACATTCTTAGCGGCAAACAGAAACGTCAGGATGAAAAAGGGTATCGGGAATATCAGTCCGCTCTCCGTCAGTTCAATAATTGTTTGAAAGACTTGGCTAGAGCTTTACGTCTGCAATCTCCCGTCACTTCCTATACACTTCGCCATTCTTGGGCAACGACAGCGAAGTATCGGGGAGTACCTATTGAAATGATTAGTGAATCATTGGGCCATAAATCTATAAAAACAACACAAATCTATTTAAAAGGCTTTGGACTTAAAGAACGTACAGAGGTAAATAAAGGGAATTTATCTTACGTCAGAAACTGTTGTGTAGACAGAAAGAAAAGTGTAAAGTGCTAGTAGTCAGTATTGATATATGTGCGTTACTTCTTAGGTAACGGAACTTAAATTTGACGCAAAGATAGACAAAAACATAGATAGTAAGCAAATATTCTTCCACTTTTTTTCGTTTTATCTGAAATATAAGGAAAAAAACTATCCGAACATGAAATAATCTAATTTTCATGCTCTATACTTTTTTATTGCCTAATCTCTGGATTTTTCCTGTTGAGTATTAGGCAGTTCCATTCTTGTGCCCTATTCCTATATGTGATTTCCATTTTTATTGAGATGCGTGCCTTGTGTATGTATTGTCCGTTACCTAAGAAGTAACGGAATAACATGGGGTAAAAAAACATGATTTTAACAAAACCAAAATCAATTAGTGCTGGGCCTAGTGATGGGACAGGGGAAGGCGTAGCACACTCTAAACGCTGGTATGTCGCTCTGGTTCGTATGCACCACGAGAAGAAAGTAGCCGAGCGTTTATCTAAAATGGGGATTGAGAATTTCGTTCCTGTCCAACAAGAAATTCACCAGTGGAGTGACCGGCGCAAGATGGTTGAGTCCGTTCTTCTGCCCATGATGGTGTTTGTGCATGTAAATCCGAAAGAACGCAAAGAAGTTCTGGGTTTCTCTACTGTTAGCCGTTATATGGTGATGCGCGGTGAGAGTTCTCCGGCGGTGATTCCTGATGAGCAGATGGCTCGTTTCCGTTTCATGCTCGACTATTCAGAGGAAGCTATTTGTATGAACAGTTCTCCTTTGGCACGTGGTGAAAGGGTCCGTGTTGTGAAAGGACCTCTGACCGGGCTGGTTGGTGAACTGGTCAATGTCGATGGCAAAAGCAAGATTGCTGTCCGGCTGAATATGCTGGGATGCGCTTGTGTTAATATGCCTATTGGTTATGTCGAGGCTATCTGCGAGAAAAACTAATACCCGTCAGTCATTATTTATCCACCATTTACATGAATACGAAATTATCCTGTGCTTTTGCACTGATATTCTTTTTCTTCTTTTTCTCGGCTTGCCAGTCCTATAAGAAAGTACCTTATTTACAGGATGCGGAGATTTTGAAACAGGCGAATACGCAAGTTGCACCTGTTCAGGACGCAAGACTGATACCGGGCGATGAGGTTTCCATTTTTGTTTCCACTTCCGATCCGGTTGTTTCGCAGCCATTCAATGAACAAGGCAGTACATTTCTGCTGGATGACCAGGGAAATATCAACTATCCGGTTTTAGGTAAACTTTCTTTAACCGGTTTAACAAGTCGTGAAGCTGAAAACCTGATAACGGAGAGACTGAAATCTTACGTGAAAGAACGTCCTACGGTAGTAGTCCGTATGTCCGGCTTTAAAGTTTCGGTTTTGGGAGAAGTGGCTTCCCCCGGTGTTTATCCGGTGGTGAATGAGCAGATCAATGTGCTCGAAGCACTTGCCATGGCAGGAGATTTGACAATTTATGGTGTTCGTGATAATGTAAAACTAATCCGCGAAGACAGGAATGGGCATAAACAGTTTGTTACACTCAATCTGAACGACGCGGATTTGTTAATCTCTCCTTATTATCAGTTGCAACAGAATGACATCCTGTATGTCACTCCTAATAAAACCAAAGCGCAGAGCGCAGACATAGGAACAAGTACGACGATGTGGGTTTCGGGATTTTCCATCCTGGTGTCTATTGCCAGTTTGCTGGTCAATATACTTAGATAATACCACCTAATTCCCGATACTCCTCCGTACAATTAAAACACGGACACTCCTTCATCGGATTCAAATCATGATGGCCTACAATCAACGTCTTAGGAAATATTTTCCTCAATTCGCGGAGCAGACCGAGCAAAGAAGCCCGTTGTGCCAATGTACGCGTGTCTTTGGGACGTCCTGCCATATCCAGCCCTCCTTCATAACAAATACCTATCGAATGGGTGTTATGGTCACGGCAGTGTGCCCCGACCTTTTCCAGAGGACGACCCTGGCAGATTTCTCCGTCCCGGGTGATGTAGAAATGATAGCCGATGTCACGGAATCTCCGGTGCAAGATATGATCTTGTCGGCAAGCCTCCACCGAAAGGGACTTTCCTTCCGGCGTGGCACTGCAATGAATGATAATCAGAGTGATGGTACGCATAGGACTACATACAGCTCTGTACTCCGATCAAACCTCCGATAGCGGTGGCAACGGTGATAATCACTTTGATGATGAAGCTCCATACGGAGCGGGGAGATGATGAATTACTCATAATAATAAGTTTTAAATAAATTGATAATAGTTTTTTTATTCACCACGGAGGACACAGAGGAAACAGAGGAAAGAAATAATCTGTGGTGAAAAAACTCTGTGTCCTCGGTGTCCTCTGTGGTGAATCCCTTAAGCAGCCGGATCAGGCGCTTCACCGCCACCATCCGGTTTCGGATCAGGGTTGTCACCCGAATCAGAACCTCCTCCGGCAGTTGTTGGTTTCTGATATTCGGCCTGCTGCTTCAACTGGCTGTCGAGTTTCAGGTTGGTGGTTGACAAATTACCGGTAGCACGGGCTTTCAGACGCATACCAGTGATGTTTTTCTCCAGTGAGAAATCTTCCAGCGTATCAGCCGCCTTACTGCGGATGCCCACACCAAAGATGGCAAGGTCGTCGATTTTCACACATTTGCCATCCAGCAGCAGTTCTTTGATACAGTCAACCATGTCGGAAAGCACACCTTTGATGACACCACCGGAATACGGTGAATTGTGCTTCGACATATGCTCGGCAAGCTTTGCCAAATCAAACGTCTCGTCGCTTACTGCACGGGCGAACCACTTGCCTGCATTCAGGCCTTTCTGTTGTTGGTTTTGATAAATTTTGTAACGGATCATAAAACAATAAATTAAAGGGTTAAACATCGTGTCCGAGGGATTCTTTTCCCTTTCGACAATACAAAGATACTACCCTCAAACCTTGGAAAATCAATAGTATGCGCTTGCGTACGATTGTTGTCAATTATGCGCAGTAACAGTCGGTTATTCAATGGAAAAACGTAGGATATGTGGATATGTTTTGTTATTTTTGTAACTGTAAATCAGAAACTTATTCATTATGAACGAATTCAAAATACGTGCCTACGGCCGCATGGAACTGGCTCAACTTTATTCTCCGGAACTAACTGACATTGCTGCATATCGAAAGATGAAGAAATGGATCTCTTTATGTCCCGGACTTCTGCAACGTCTGTACGACTTAGGTTACGAATCAAAGCGCCGCTCATTCACCCCGTTGGAGGTGAGAGTGATTGTAGACGCCTTGGGAGAACCTTAGAAGAGCGGAAAAGTAAAGCACCGCTTTAGCAATCGTAAAGCTATGCTTTACCACCTCTAAAGCGCCGCTTTAGATTTCATGAAACGTCCTGTTGTTATATAAATGCAAAGAATGCACTTTTTCCGGGGGCTCCCTAACACACGCACACATGCGTGCGCGTATAAACGCCTTTATCGTCTGTATTGATGAGCAATCCTTTTTTTATCAGACGGTTCAGCCAGCTAAGAGCAGTGTTAGGTTTGATTTTCATCTTTTCAGCCTGCTCCAACAACTGTGTGCGGGTGAACTGGTTGCCCATTATTTCAAAAAGTGCATCCCGGTCGGCATTGGCTCTATGTTTGACCTCTGTGGAAGGAAGAAAAGATAAGATATGTGTGGCATGACGATAGAGCGGAGTTACAAGCTCCAGCACCGCATGGAAATCTTCAGCGGTGATTGTCATATCCCAACGGGTGATAATGCTGTCTTTGATATTATCGGCAGCAATCTCCTTGTCAGGAGTCAGCAGAGGGGCGGAAGAACCTTTGAACTGATAAGGCTGGTCGCATTCCAGTGCACGCATCATAGCTATTTCTGCCATGATACGGCACGTGTTGACAGCCAGTCGGGCTATGGAACTGCTCATTTCGTTATCGTTGGCGAGTCCCGAACGGAAAAACAGATCGGCAAAGAGAGCATTGAACTCTTGCTTTTGTTCATCAGTGAGCCGGAGCGTATGAAGCCCGTGTGCTTTCATCAGGTCCAGTTGCTTTTTCCATTCCAGACCTATGTCTGTGAAGACAGCTTCCAGATCGGTTTCGCCACTTTCAAACTGGTTGATCCATGTCCATATACCGTGCATATAATAAAACAGCTGGCGCGAGAAGAGACCGTTCTCTGTCGATGGAATAAGTGGTTTTACCTGTGCGGGTGTACCGGAAAGCAGGACGGAAAGATAGCTTTTCTTTACTTCCCGGTATTCCTGGTCGGTGCGTCGGTTGTACGACAGACGGTCGTGGTCGAACGCTTTGCGGAGCGTATCGCTCCAGTGTCCGTATTCAGAGCCGATAGCTGCAGAGATGGTGTCCG
This sequence comes from Bacteroides sp. BFG-606, assembly GCF_024788145.1. Lineage (NCBI taxonomy): Bacteria > Pseudomonadati > Bacteroidota > Bacteroidia > Bacteroidales > Bacteroidaceae > Bacteroides > Bacteroides sp. BFG-606. The sequence continues at coordinate 3,970,467 of NZ_JANUIL010000001.1, forward strand.
CTTCGGTTTCGCAGATAAGCCCTGTGCCGTTGGCATCCATGATATTTTGCAGAATACCCGTTCCGGTGTTATTACCCGAAATGAGGAACATTTTATTCTTGGGCATTTGAGGAGCTTCCACTTTGCAGCGCTCCTTTCCCATGACATCATAGGCGGCTTTCTCTTTCTTGTAGGCCTTGACCTTTTCCGCTACTTGTTGGCGGAGCTCGTCATGAATAGGCTCTACAAGCAGACGGATGAACGAAAGAATTCCCTTACCCGAGGCGGAAGGAGCTACAATAAAACTTTGCAGGCAAGGAGACTGGAGTTTGCCGGCGTATGGACATCTCACATATCGCTCCATGCTGGCACCTATGGCGGTCAATGCTCCGAGCAGCATGACATCGCGTTGTGTGGGGCTGGTGGCATAACTCATGATGAGCAACAGGATTTTCGGCCAGTCCGCTTCGGTGAAAGAGGGCAATGGCTGGTTCGGTTCACTACCGTCCTGCAGCTCTTCGGATTCGTCCGGTTCTTCATTGTCCACCTTATTATATACGTGCGTGTGTGTGAGATTTTTGGTCGGTGTATTTTCTGCATTTTTTGCATTTTTCCGGTGGTTCATCATTTCCTCTTTGCAGAGAGTTACACCCGTCCTTTCAGCAAGATGGAATGCAGTGCCCAGATGGACATCTCCATGCCGGGTAGTAAGTGCGTTGGAGAATATCCGTTCGGCATGTTCCCGTTCGTACTTGGCAGACACCCGGCACAACCGATGGAAAAACTCGCGTCCAGCTTCTCCGCAATCGGTTGCGATGGCGAACGCCAGTTGTACATATTCAGCATACGTAGGGGCAATATCCGCTCCTGCAGTTTCAACCGCCTCACAGAGGCGGCATAACGATTCAATTTCGTCCATAATTTTAATTTATAGTTTTTAATATCTAATTATTTACTGTTTCTAAACAACGCTCCCGGATCATGACTAAGAAAGCAAGACCTTACAATGTCCTTACCGGAAAAGTCTACCCCTTTGCGTTTTTCTCCGAATGGAGAAGGTGTTTCCGTACCATAGAGCAGCACGGTGAACATCATTGCCAGCTTCATATTTTCGATGATACTGTTTGTGTCGTTAGCCATGGGTAAATGATTGTAGGGTACGAATGCTTTCACACCCCGTCCACTGGGACTGATAAACGTGAGTACAGGATGCAGAAGGTGGTCATTAAACAATGCGCTGCGCATTTCCACTGCCTCCTGATAGGAGTCGAGATGGTCGATATCTACCACCACCAGATGTGAAGAAGCTACGAAACATTTGCTGTTTCGACGCGAGAACGTACCACAGGGAGTCACATAAGGCAATAGTGATGCTTTTGCGGTCCGTATATCTTCGGAATTGCGTACTTGTCCGGTCAGGATTTTGAGATTCTCGTTGCAGGTTATCATTTGAAAAACTTGCTCTACGGAGACTTCGCAGGAGGGAATAAGTGTTGCAGGAGTAACAATCCGTCCCTGTTCATTTTTGATGGGAGCAATGGGAGGCATGAAATAAGACATTCTGAAATCGTTTGTCATCATTTAATTTTTTAAGTTTTTAATTCAGTAATTGCTTTGTCTTTCAAAAGCATGGGCGAAGATCAGCAAAGATTTTAAAATGCTGTTCCCGACATGTCGGGAACAATGTGAAAATAATTAACGTGAAACTTACATATTTAACAAAAAACAAAGAAATGGACATGCGAAACGAAATTCGCCACGAGGCTTTAGGAATCCTGATTGAGGAGGAGTTGAGACGTGCGGGGGTGAATATTACAGCAATGTGTGATGCTATGCACATGGGGCATACGACTTACTCTGATCTAAGGGGGGCTCCGATAAACATCTGAAGTATTACGAAGGTATTCTTGATTTTTATTGTAACGCTCTTACTGATGAAGAAATTCTTGAAAAAATAGAAAAGTGGGCATTGATGTATCTTCGGTACAGGAAAAAGAAGAAAGAGGAACTTGCTAACAATGATAAAAACTGTACTAATGGAGTGGTAGAGCTAGCATATGATGATTGAATGAAAAAAGATAAATAATATTATGCAGGAAGTCCAACGTTTTAATAAAGTCCTAAAATCTTTTGTCCTTTTAGGGGACATTATCTTACTGAACTTACTGTTGTGGGTATTCGATTCTCTTTGGGGAAACCGTTCCCTTTTTGAGTTTTCCATGCCTCTTTTCCAGAGCATGGCTTTGATGACTTTATGTTATCTGGTTTGCAACATTCGTTCCGGAGTGATCCTTCATCGTCCGGTGGTTCGTCCGGAGCAAATCATGCTTCGAGTGGCACGGAACATGATTCCTTTTGTATTGATGGTGTTGGGACTCTCATACATTTTCCATTTTGAATGTGTTAACCTGCGTCAGCTGGGGGCATTTTACGTAGTTCTCATTATCGTTATTATTTCTTATCGCCTGACGTTTCGTTATATTCTGGAGCTTTATCGCAAAAGTGGGGAAAATGTCCGAAAGGTAGTACTAGTGGGTAGCCATGAAAATATGCAGGAACTTTATCATTCCATGACGGATGATCCGACATCCGGATTTCGGGTACTGGGATATTTTGAAGATTATCCATCAGACCGCTATCCTATGAATGTAGCATATTTGGGACAGCCATGCGAAGCCGTTGATTATTTGACCCGTAATGCGGGAAAAGTAGACCAGCTTTATTGCAGTCTTCCTTCCGCCCGTAGTGCTGAAATTGTGCCGATTATCAACTATTGTGAGAACCATCTGATTCGTTTTTTCAGTGTTCCCAATGTCCGGAACTATCTGAAACGGAGAATGCATTTTGAAATGCTAGGTAATGTTCCGGTACTTTCTATCCGTCGTGAGCCACTAGAGTTATTGGAAAATCGTATTGTGAAACGTAGCTTTGATATTATTTGCTCGCTACTGTTCCTTTGTACCCTTTTCCCGATTATATATGTCATTGTGGGACTGGCTATAAAGATAAGTTCTCCCGGACCTGTCTTTTTCAAACAGAAACGAAGTGGTGAAGATGGTCGTGAATTTTGGTGCTATAAGTTTCGTTCGATGCGGGTGAATGCTCTATGTGATACATTACAGGCTACCGAACATGATCCTCGTAAAACCCGAATCGGTGATTTGATTCGTAAGACGAATGTGGATGAACTTCCTCAATTTATTAATGTACTGAAAGGGGATATGTCTTTAGTGGGTCCTCGTCCGCACATGTTGAAGCACACAGAAGAATATTCCCATTTAATAAATAAATATATGGTTCGTCATTTTGTGAAACCGGGTATTACAGGTTGGGCACAGGTGACAGGTTTTCGTGGAGAAACAAAAGAGCTTTGGCAGATGGAAGGACGCGTGCAACGTGACATCTGGTATATCGAACATTGGACGTTTCTTTTGGATTTATATATCATGTATAAAACTGTGTATAATGTCATCCGCGGGGATAAAGAGGCTTATTGAAATAATTAAAGATTAAAAACTAAAAATTATAGGCGGTTATGAAAAAAATGGCTGGATTGACTCTTTGCTTGTTACTTACTTTTTTGCTGGTATCCTGCCAAGCATACAAGAAAGTGCCTTATTTGCAAGATACAGCTTTTGTGAATGATACAGAACAGAGTGTTCATCAGACAGGTGTGAAGGTAATGCCAAAGGATTTGTTGACGATTGCCGTGTCTTGTTCCACTCCGGAACTGGCTGCACCTTTCAATTTGGTAAATTCGGGTACTGATGCTCCACAGCAATATTTGGTAGATAATCAGGGAAATATCAACTTTCCGGTATTGGGTGAGATTCATGTAGGTGGATTGACTAAACTGGAAATAGAAAACTTGATTATAGAGAAATTGAAAGTTTATTTGAAAGAAGCACCGCTTGTAACTGTACGTATTGTTAATTATCGGATTTCGGTATTGGGTGAGGTCGCTAGTCCGGGTAGTTTTGTTGTTTCTAACGAGAAGATTAATTTGCTGGAAGCACTCGCTATGGCAGGTGATTTGACTATTTATGGTATGCGTGATAATGTGAAATTAATCCGGACAGGACAAGATAACAAGCAAGAAATTATTACAATAGATTTGAATAAGGCTGAAACGGTACTGTCTCCTTATTATCAGTTACAGCAGAATGATATAATTTATGTGACACCTAATAAGACTAAGGCTAAGAATTCGGATGTTGGGACTAGTACGGGATTGTGGGTTTCTGCTACTTCTATTTTGGTCTCATTAGCCAACCTAATGATAACTATATTACGATAAAATCATAAAATAAATGATCAAAAATGAAAGAAAACTTGTACGAAAATAATATGAACGAACAGGATGAGGAGAAAGTCAATTATCAGGAACTTCTTTTCAGATATATAATTCACTGGCCTTGGTTTGTGGCTTCTATTTTGATTTGTTTGATTGGTGCTTGGGGATATTTATATTTTCAGACCCCTGTGTATAAAGTTTCTGCTTCTATCATGATAAAGGATGATAAGAAAGGAGGAAATTCAGGGTCGACAGATTTGGAGAATTTAGGATTAGGAGGAGTGATAACTTCAGCACAAAGTATTGATAATGAGATTGAAGTTTTACGTTCAAAAACGATTTTAAAAGAAGTTATCAATAATCTGGAACTTTATATAACTTATTATGATGAGGATGAGTTCCCTAAAAAAGAACTATATAAGACTTCTCCAGTAGTTGTAAACCTGACACCTCAGGAAGCTGATGAACTGCCGGATATAGCTTTGATTAATATGAAGCTTGCTCCAGAAGGTGGTCTGGATGTAAATTTGAAAATAGGGTTGAATGAATATACTGAACATTTTGATAAACTCCCAGCAGTGTTACCTACAGATGCGGGTACATTTGGGTTTGCATTGAAAGATTCCTTGGCGAATGGGAGGATAGAAGGACAAAATGTGGTGCGAAATATCAGCGCTGTGGTCAGCCAGCCGTTTGGAGTAGCAAAAGGATATCAGTGGGCATTGGAAATAGCACCCACCTCCAAAACGACTTCTGTAGCAGTTGTTTCATTGATGAATACGAATATACAGCGAGGACAGGATTTTATCAATAAGTTGATGGAAATGTATAATCGGAATACAAATAATGACAAGAATGAGGTTGCTGAAAAGACAAGGGAATTTATCAATGAACGTATTAAGATTATTGATGAAGAATTAGGAAGTACGGAGAATAAATTGGAAGCCTTTAAAAGAAATGCGGGTTTGACAGATATTAGCAGTGATGCTCAATTGGCAGTATCGGGAAATGCTGAATATGAAAGGAAACGTGTAGAGAATGGAACTCAGATTAATTTGGTTCGCGACCTTGCTAAATATATCAATAATCCGTCAAATGAATATGAAGTTTTACCTGGTAATATCGGTTTATCTGATGATGGATTGACTACTCAGATAGAACGTTATAATGAATTAATTATTGAACGTAAACGTTTACTTCGTACTTCTACGGAGAGCAATCCGATGATAGTGAATCTGGATACGAGCATTCGTGCTATGAAATCGAATGTTCAGGCTGCTATTAATGGTACTTTGCAGGGCTTACTTATTGTGAAGGCTGATTTAGATCGTGAAGCGAGTCGTTTTTCTCGTCGTATCAGTGATGCTCCGGGGCAAGAGCGTCAATATGTAAGTATTGCACGTCAGCAAGAAATTAAGGCAGGACTTTATTTGATGCTTTTGCAGAAGCGTGAAGAAAACGCCATCACTTTAGCCGCTACAGCCAATAATGCTAAGATTATAGATGAGCCGGTAGCTGAAGGTGGTCCGGTATCTCCAAAGCCCAAAATTATTTATATGATTGCTTTGGTAGTAGGTATGGGGCTACCTGTTGGTGTTATTTTCCTGATTGGTTTGACTAAATTCAAAATAGAGGGACGTGGTGATGTTGAGAATTTAACGAGTCGGCCTATTGTAGGTGATGTACCTTTAACTACTGAAAATAATGGAGCTATTGCCGTATTCGAGAATCAAAATACCTTAATGAGTGAGACTTTTCGCAATGTCCGTACTAATCTTCAGTTTATGCTTAAAAGTGACCAAAAAGTGATACTGGTCACTTCTACGGTCAGTGGTGAAGGTAAATCATTTATTTCTTCAAATCTAGCGGTCAGCCTTTCTTTATTGGGAAAAAAGGTTGTGATTGTTGGTCTCGATATTCGTAAGCCCGGTTTGAATAAGGTGTTTAATATTCCTCGTAAAGAATTGGGTATTACTCAATATCTGTCAAATCCAGAAAAGAATCTGATGGATTTGGTACAGCCTTCTGATATCAACAAGAATCTTTTTATTCTTCCTGGTGGAACTGTTCCTCCTAATCCGACAGAACTGTTAGCCCGTAATGTCTTGGATAAGGCGATTGAAACATTGAGAAAGAACTTTGATTATGTAATTCTGGATACAGCTCCAGTTGGTATGGTGACGGATACCTTATTGATAGGTCGTGTAGCAGACTTATCGGTGTATGTCTGTCGTGCTGATTATACTCGAAAAGCCGAGTTTACTTTGATTAATGAATTGGCTAATAGTAATAAGTTACCTAATCTTTGTACTGTAATTAATGCTCTTGATCTTCAAAAGAAGAAGTATGGTTATTATTATGGTTATGGTAAATATGGTAAGTATTATGGTTATGGTAAACGTTATGGGTATGGTTATGGCTATGGAGAAAATAAAGTAAAAAAATGATTTCTATGTGTAGGGATATAACATTGACTAGAGTAATATTTATTTTAGTCAGGAATATGGCATGTAACGATTATTTGTTATTATGAAGAGCGTTTCGCTATCTGAAGTCTATTGTATGTAATTTATAGGTCTAGTCGAAGTTTAAGTAAGAATTTTCAATATGTTAGAGACAAGAACAGAAAAGAGTGTTAGAAATGCGAAAGTAGCTTTAATTTTTTATCTGATACAGATACTATTGGGCTTTTTTTCTAGAAAAGCATTTTTTGATTACTTAGGTAGTGAAATATTAGGATTAAATACAACTGTTGTAAATTTATTAGGATTTTTGAATCTAGCAGAACTTGGGATAGGAACTTCAGTTGGTTATTTTCTATATAAGCCTTTATTTGAAAAAGATCATGAGAAAATTAACGAAATAGTCTCTTTGCAAGGATGGCTCTATAGAAAGATTGCGTATTTTATGCTAGGAGTTTCTGCTATTTTAATGGTATTCTTTCCATTGATATTTGCTAAGTCTCCATTATCTCTGTGGTATTCCTATTCTACTTTTGGAGTTCTGTTGTTTAGTTCAATGTTGGGGTATTTCTTTAATTATAGACAAATAGTTCTTAACGCAGACCAGAAAGGATATAAAATTCAGATAGTTGTACAAGGATTTGTGGTTGTTAAAACTATAATCCAAATTTTAGGTATCACCTACAGTGCATTTCCATATGTGTTTTGGATAGTTGTTGAACTTCTCTCAGCAGTCATTACGTCTTTTTTATTACATAGACTATTAAAGAAGGAATATTCATGGCTAAAGGGAAATGTTTCATGTGGGAAGAGCTATTTAAAGAAATATCCAGAGGTATTGAGAAAAACCCAACAAGCATTTTTTCATAAAATGGGTGGAGTCATTTTATCACAATCAAGTCCGTTGGTTATTTATGCGTTCACAAGTTTATCCATTGTTGCTTTATATGGTAATTATCTATTGATTGTGTCAAAAGTTGGAGCTCTTATGGGTGCAATGTTCAACAGTACAGGAGCTGCAGTGGGAAATTTGGTTGCTAGTAATGATAGAAAGAGAATCATAGATGTTTTTTGGGAATTAAGCGATTCCAGAATGTGTATTAGTACAATCTGCATTCTTTGTTTATTCTATCTTACTAATCCGTTGATAACATTATGGTTAGGTGCTAATTATTGTTTAGGAAAGGATTTTCTTTTATTATTTATTATATTAACCAGTATTAGTATGCTACGGACTACTGTAGACAGTTACATTTATGCATATGGTCTGTTTCAAGATGTATGGGCTCCTGTATTAGAAGCTGTTTTAAATTTGGGATTATCAATCTGTTTAGGATACTTTTGGTCTCTAAATGGAATTGTATTAGGGATAATAATCAGCCAAATGATAATAATTTTGATATGGAAGCCTTATTTTCTTTTCGTAAAGGGGATAGAAGTAGAAGCTAGTAAATATTTTATTCCAACCATTTTTAGATATGCTGGTATATTTTTTTTATTTGTAGTTACATATTTTATCTTTGATTACTTACAGATAGAGACTATAAGTAATTTGAAGCAATTAATTATTAGTTCATTATATGTATTTCTTATTTGTGCTGTATTAACTTTTGGCGTTTTTTATCTATTGTTTCATGGAACAAGAGATTTTGTAAGTAGACTAATAATCATGTTCAAACGAAATAATTCTTAATAATATACTGTGAAGCCTAAAATTTCTGTTATTATACCTGTATACAACGTGGAGAACTATCTCAATTATTGTATAGATAGTATACTTTTACAAACTTTTACAGACTTTGAACTATTGCTTATTGATGATGGTAGCTTAGATCGCTCTAGTATTATTTGTGATGAGTACGCAGAGAAAGATGTTCGCGTTCGTGCATTTCATAAAACAAATGGTGGAGTAAGTTCAGCCCGAAATTTAGGTATTGAATTATCCTTGGGAGAATGGATTGTTTTTATCGATTCAGATGACGTTATTGGTGCCGATTATTTAAGGAATTTCAATATAAACGAATACCCTAATAAAGATCTTTATCTAATTAAGGGTTTTGAAAAGGGGGGGATAAAAAAATCTTTTTTTCAAATGCCCCTACTGACCTCATAACTGTTGAAGATGCTATCACAGGTTTGATTGGAGTTAATGGACTTTGCCTGGCTGTATGGGGGAAGATGTTTAAAAAATCAATATTGAATGAATATAAAATTCGTTTTGTTGATAAATTATCTTTTTGTGAAGATCTTATTTTTTGCTTTAATTATTTTAAACATATTAATACGGTCTATGTATCTGATGATTGTAGCTATTATTATAGGCAGATAGAAAATTCTTTGTCTAATAAAATTATCGACTATAGAACCGTGTACAAAGCTCTAAAGCTACATTCTATAGATTATATCTATTTTCAAGAAAGATATTCTGACAATTTTATTATCAACAATTACTTTGCGTCTTTTATCTTAGCTTCAGGTGTACTTAGGATTATTGAACAGATAATGAATGAGGTTTCAATATCGGTGAAAGAAAAGAAAAAAATAATAGCAGATTGTAGAAAATTGATAAAACAGGTAGTGTCACCGTCTAAATATATTAAACTACCTATAAAACAAGAAATAAAACTATTTGCTATCATGCATTTGCCGTACAGTGGACTTGAACTATTATATAAAATGAAATGAGAATCTTCGGATTTTATAAGTGATCCTTTTGATAATATTTATAGAACGAATCATATTAGATAAATATAATATTTATTAGGTACTTAGTTTAGCGAATGAATAATTAGATGATAATGAAAAATTACAGTAAACTTGAGGCAATGGCTGTACAGCGATGGGTGTATATTAAATACTTTTGTGCGTTATCAGTCGTTATTTGCCACTTGTGTAAACTGATATATCTTGGTCCTGTATTTTCACAGTTTTTTAATTTTGGTACGTATGCAGTAGCTGTATTTTTCTTTCTTTCGGGATATGGATTAACATATTCTTGTATTTATAAGAAAAATTATTTGAAAGACTTTTTAAAGAAGAGGCTTTTGAAGATCTTTTTAATTTATTTTATAGCAACATTGTTATGGGTAGTTCTCTCGCCCCTTCCCATTCATGAAATAGTACACACATATGAGGTGTGGCAGATATTGTCTGTTTATCCCATTCTCCCATATGGCTGGTATTTTGTTGTTTTGATGTTTTTATATCTCATGTTTTATCTCTCCATAAAATGGAAACGTTCTGTCTTGATTTATATTATATTGATAATTGGTTATATAATATTTTTCCTATTGGAAGTAGGTGAATGGGTATATATAACATCGCCTTGTTTTGCATTAGGTGTATGGTATGCAGAAAATGAAAGTCGCTTTTCTGTATTCATTCATCAATATAAATACCGAATACTTGTGGTGTTGATGATTGTTTTCGTGTGTTCGTGGCGTTCATATTTTTTAAGGATGCTTCATGTGGCATATAGTCTCCAAACATTCAATGGACTTATCAGTTGTACCATAAGTGCATTAGTTTTGGTTAGTGTCATTATTATAACTTTGGAAACTTGTAAACTATCATTTCTTACAAGATATCATCTTCCTGATTATTCTTTTGAGATATATCTTTCACAATGTATTTCCATACCTTTTGTTACGCATTATATGAATCAATCTACATCAAATACAATGTTTACTATCGCTAATTTTCAATGTGTTGTTTATGTTGTATTTATGACAGGTATTCTTGCTTTTTTATTTCATTTGATAATTAATAAAATTCAGAAATATGTATCAAAATAAGAGACCGTTGCATATCATTATGCCAATGGCGGGCGAAGGTTCTCGCTTTATGAAAGAGGGGTGGACTACGCCTAAGCCTTTGATTAAACTGAATGGCAGAGAACTTTTTTTGCATGCTATTGATAGCATAGATATTTCAGGAATAGAAATGAAGTATAGTTTTATAGTGCGGCAGGAACATATAGACAAATATGGTATTGATAAAGAAATAAAAGCTGTTATACCACACGCTAATATCTTTGCCGTTCAGGAAACGACACGCGGTGCGGTGGAGACTTGTTTGATGGCTCGTGAGGTTATTGAAGAGGAGGATGCTGTGCTAGTGATGGACTGTGATTTGGAGTTTATTAGTCAAGGATTTAATGTGCTGATCAAAGAAATCCTTTCAAAATCCGTAGAAGAAGTAAATGGCGGAATATTGGTGAGCTTCGATTCTAATGAGGCTAGATACAGTTATGCTGCGGTAAATTCGGAAGGGTTTGTGACGCGTACGGCGGAAAAAGAGGTGATAAGTCGTCATGCTCTTTGCGGTGCTTACTTCTTTTCATCGGCACGTTCGTTTATTTATGCGGCTGATAGCTTGATGCATCAAACTAATTTCTCAAAGCCTGAGTATTATGTTAGCTTGCTTTATAATTACTTGTTGCAGCGAGGTGAAATAGTGAGACTTGCCGAAATGGAGGAGTATTATTCTTATGGGACGCCCGAGGAATTGAATCGATATACACAATCCGAATATAATGAGTAATGCAACAATTTTTATCGAAACTATCAGGAGTAGATAATTTTTATGCGTGAGATTGCCTTTGCAAAATAGGGAAGGAGAACAGCCTTCATATTTATATTGTAAATAGGATATTCATATCTGCTCAGCTTCTTTATTCAATTTATAGGAGTATCTTTTGTTTAAGATTATTGTATACCGATTGTTGTTTTCATACTGTAGTTTTGTACTTCTCAATTGTCTATTTGGGTGAAGGCTAGGTTATTTTGATATTCTTGACTTATGAATCTAAAACTTATTATAACCGACTTTGACGGAACATTGGTAAATACCTTCGAAGCCAATTATCAAGCTTATGCTGAAGCATTTACACAGTGTGACAGAAAATTGACTCGCGATTCTTATAGACAATGTTTCGGCTATAGGTATGATGACTTTATGCGAGCGGTAGGCGTTGACGATGCTGACGTACGACAACGTATCAGGAAAATAAAGGGGGAAGTATATCCTTCTTACTTCGAATATTTACAATCTAACGAACCGCTTATCAATTTCATTCGTGCGTTTCATAGGGGTGGGGGAAAAACCGCAATAGCCTCTACCGCGCGTCGGTTGAACCTGGTTAATGCGTTGCGATATTTACATTTAACAGAACTCTTTGATTGTATTTTGGCAGGTGAAGATGTGACTCACGGTAAGCCTAATCCAGAGATTTATCTAAAAGTGATGGAAAGGATGGAAGTATCTGCTAAGCAGACTTTAATTTTTGAAGACTCGGAAGTAGGTTTTGAGGCTGCTGAGGCTTCGGGAGTACAGTGTGTAAAAATAAATCAAGCATTTTATGGATATTGAAGTAAAAGGTCATAGTGGTTGTTCCATTGATATAGTACGCGAAGGTAAGGAGTTGTTTATCCTTAAAGGTACTTGTGACCCTAAGTATGTGGAGCGACTTTATCAGCAGGCTTTGAAGCAACAGAGGGCTGGTGAACAGGAATATCAGTACATTCGTGTGCCGCAGATTGTATATATAGAGAGACAAACGGATACTATGATGATGAAGATGGAGTATGTATATTCACATAATTTTATAGATCATTTTGAGGCCGCTGGATTTGAGCAAGTGAATTATTTTGTGAAAGCTATGCATTTATTCTTAAAGCGAGAAATAGAGCAATCAACTATGACAGATGTACCACGCTCAATGATTATCGAGAAGTTTGAAGACGTGAAGAGTAAAGTAAATCAAAATATATTGTTGTGTATGGATGAAGAAATAAAATATCTGCTACAACAATCTGAAATTTGCTTCAAAGATCTGCCCGAAGTCTTGGAGATACCTGTAGGTTGTTGTCATGGCGATCTTACTTTCTCTAATATTCTTTTCAATGGTAATAATTATTATCTGATAGATTTTTTAGATTCTTTTATAGAGTCGCCGCTGCTTGATATGGTGAAAATTCGTCAAGATACGCGCTATCGTTGGAGTACACTGATGTATGAAGGGGAATTTGATGAGACGCGCTTTCATATAGTGTCAGATACTATTGATCATCAACTTGATGGTGCTTTTAAACAGTATACATGGTATCGTACTTTTTATCATACTTTACAGTTGATGAATTTTCTACGTATTTTACAGTATGCTAAAGAGAAGAAAATTGTGGCTTATCTTAAGAAAACTATTCAAAGCATATTAAATTATGAGTAAATATACATTGATTGTTCCCATTGCTGCTGACACTGATAAAATGGGGACCGAAATGCCTTATCTGTTCGGGCTGGATAGCAATGGCTTGATGTATTGCGTAAAATCTATCATGGGGTTACCGTTAGAAGCTTTTAGTGATATCTATTTCACTATTCTGCACAAACATAACTTACGTTATAAACTATTAGAAATGATGCAGGTTCAGTTTGAACGACTAGGTATTGCACACAAGACACATGTTTACGAGCTTTGGGAGTCTACTTCTTCACAGCCTGAAACGCTTTATCATACGGTTGTGGGGAATCATATCACAGGTGCAGTGCTTTTTAAGGATGGTGATAGTTATTTCACAACCGAAGTGTATCCTGAAAATATGCTTTACATCTTTCCGCTAGATGGTTTGCAGGTAGTAAATCCGCAGAATAAAAGTTATGTAACGATTGATGAACAGTATTACATTACTAATATTATTGAGAAGAAAATTGTAAGCCGTTTTTTCTGTGCGGGTGGATACGGCATTGAGGATGTACAAGATTTTGTGTTGGAGTATGAAAAGCTTTCTACCTTGCCACAGCTTCATTTATCTCACATAGTCTATTCATTGTTGTTGCAGCAGGCTCATTTTCGCCCTCAGATAGTGAAAAACTATCAAGATTGGGGTACAAAAGAAGATTTTATTCGTAAAAATAAATAAATATATTATGCAGGTTGTAAATTTGTTTCGTCGTAATTGGTGGGCGATATTATATTTTAATTTTAAAATGTTACCGTTTAGGCAAGCGGTAAAATTTCCATTTGATTTCTATGGAGCCATTCGATTCCAATCTTTAAGAGGCAAAGTGGAACTTAATGGACAGGTAAGGCGAGGCCAATTTCAGTTTGGTCGTTTTCAGTATGAGATCTTTCATAAAGAGCCAACAATTATAACAATTGATGGTCTATGGAAATTTAATGGTTCGGTTATGTGTATGGGAATTGGATCGCAAATAGAGATTCATGAGAATGCAATTTTTGAAATGGGAGAAGATATCGTTTTCGGAGCTCGTGCACGTATTTTTATCAGAAAAAATGTTGTATTACAAAACCATATTAGATTTAGTTGGGAGGTTCAATTATTTGACTCTAATTTCCATTTTATGCGCAATATAGAAACTGGTATGATTCCTTATATAAATAAATCTGTTTTTATTGATGATCATTGTTGGATAGGAAATCGGACAACAATTAATAAAGGAACTAGAATGCCTGCGTATTCTATTTTAGCTGGAGGCAGTATGACAAATAAAAATTATGCCAAAGATGGTAAAACTCATTTAACTTTAGCTGGGTGTCCTGCAAAAATTGTAGCGGAAGGATATGAGCGAATTTTTGAAACGGAAGAAGAAGAACTTTGTAATCAACTTAACGAAAGAGAATATAAAGAAAATATATGAGGCTTGGAATAACGTATTGTGGCAGAGATCGTAAAGGGCTATGGAGTGGTACATGGGATGCTTTTGATAAATATTTTGGAGAGCATGATTCAATAGAAAGTATAGAGTGGGTATCTGTTTTTCCAAATATCTCTAGATGGTATCAGAAATTGTTAACCTTATATAGTAGATGCTTCTATTTTAAGGATGGCAACCCTTTCGAGTTACAGATGTATCCACTGTTCAAACGAAAAACCTTGAAAGAAGTCAAACTGATGGGTGCCGAGTGGATTATTGCCAAAACTATAACAGATGAATTTCCTCATGATAAGAAATTTTGCACCTATGTGGACGCTGATTTTGAGGAAGTGATGAAAACCGATATAAATCGTACAAAACTCTTATTTAACTTTTACCTGAATTATTATCACCAAAAAGCTGGAATAGCTTATCGACGTCAGAATCTTATCTTCACACAGAATGAGTGGACTCGGCAATCGTTAATGAGAAAGTTTGGCTTGGAGCCAGAGAAGATAATAAATGTGGGATTTGGCATCAATCTTAAAACTTATGAAGGCGAGAAGTTGTATGATAATGATTTACTGCTTATTGTACTTCGACAGTACAATGCTAAAGTTAAAGGATTAGATCTGCTTGTAGAGGCATTATCCATAGTGAGAAAACAATGTCCAAATGTGCGTTTGGCTGTAGTAGGTAATGAACAATACAAAGGCTTAGATGGAGTGGACTGTTATATGGATGTACCACGTGAAAAGACTATAGAACTCTTTCGAAAAGCTACACTCTACGTGATGCCTTCGCGCAATGAACCTAATGGAATGACTTACCTCGAAGCCTTGTGTAATAAGACACCCTTTGTGGCTTTGAATCGTTTTGCCACCCCCCGAGTTCTCTGGCAATGGCAAATGGAGTTTTCTCTGTGAAAAGGAGAATGCTCACCAACTGGCTGATATCATTATAGATGCAATGAGTGATAAAGCACGACTTAAAGTGATGGGTGAGTTAGGTCAGCAGTATGTGAAAGATACCTTTCGTTGGGAAAAAGTTGTGGATAGGATGTGTAGTGCAATGAAAAATTATAAAGGATGAATGTGAAGAATCTGAAGGATAGAACACTAGTTAGTGTGATTGTACCCATTTACAATGCAGAACAATATCTCACAGCATGTGTAGATGCATTACTAGCGCAAACCTACACATATATAGAGATTCTCTTGGTGGATGATGGAAGCAAAGATCGTAGTGGTATATTGTGTGATGAATATGCTCAACGAGATAGTCGTGTAAGAGTATTACATCTTCAGAATGGCGGAGTGTCACGAGCAAGAAATCATGCCCTTAACGTAATGAAAGGAGAGTGGGTGTGCTTTGCTGATGCAGATGATGAAGTCACTCCATACTATGTGGAACACTTTGTGGATGCCATGGAAGAGGGGGTAGATATAATTATATCTGAAGCAGTGTTTGTTCACGAAGATGGTAGTCGTGAGCGATTATCCTATAAAAGTTACGGTACTCTTTCGTTGCCAGAAATTTTTTCGGACAACGAACTAAGTGCTCATGGTTATGCATGCGCTAAATGTTATCGTATTTGGCCCATGAGTTTGGTTACTCATGAACTGCCACTACGTTTTCCTGAAGAAATAAGGTTTTCCGAAGATCTGATTTTTGTGATGCAATATCTTACGGTAAGTCCAAGAGCTAAGTATATACCATATGCAGATTATATCTATTATTTGCGTAGTGGTAGTGCTAGTGGGAGGTTCTTCACTTTTGAAATGGAGCGTAGCTGTTTCTACAAGTATATTGCACAGATGAACATACTTTCTGTCATATCTGATATAGACTTGATGCAGTTTTCTTCATCAGCCTCCATCCTTTCAATGCTTTTTGCACGGGTACGAAACAGTATGTATATCAAAAAGGAACTATCGAGAGAAGAACGTGTGAATTTTTATAAGAATATGGCACCGGAGATTAGACAAATCATTTGCGATAATAGCCGGGGAGCTAATATGTTGGTTCGTTTAGGCTATAAGCTGTTTATGAGAGGGAAACACTTTAAACTTATGGATTGGTATTTCTTTTTTATGATAGCTATATATTATAAAAAAGCATCTTAAGTTATTAGATAATTCTACATTACTTTAATTCTAGAATATTATTTGAATGAAAGATTTCACTTTCCATGCTCTTAAAGAACCACCATTCTATTTTGCTTTGATTGTAGCATCAATGTTCGTATCCACTTTTACAGGTGGTATAGGATATATATTATACTATCCAATGCTACTATTTATTTGTTTATATTACAATAGAAAAATACAGAGAAATAATTTAAACTCTGTGTTTGGATGGTTTCTATTAGCTTGTTTACTAAGTATCTTACTTAACGAAATATTGCCAGTATTTAAAACTCCTTTCCGATTTACAGCTTATACCATTTTATTATTTGGCATTACTCCTATACTTTTTAATAGGAAAAAAGCGGTAATGTGTTTCAAATTCCTTCAATACACTTGTCTATTACTAGTTTTTGTTGGGTTTCTAAATTACTATTTATACAGAACGGGGAGCCTTTCTATTATGGAGGGTAATAGAGTATATGCAGGTACTATAGGGACCAATTATCTTGGTATGTTGTGCAGTATGGGGATATTATATGCTGGTTCATTGTTATTGTATAGGAAAAATATAAAAAAAATATATGTATTTATATTTACGGGGTTGTTATTGGGATTACTGTTATGTCTATTATTATCATCATCGCGTAACTCAATTGTTGGTATAATTGGTTCTGCTTTAATAATGATTTATATTCAGAAAAAAGGTAAAATAGGAAGTACTGTTACATTATTTGCTATGTTAGCTGCATTGGCTATTTTTACATTTCCGATATGGGAGGATTATACTGTAGGTATACTCGATAAACAGGGTGGTAGTACGGAATCGTTCAATATGAGATCAAGAGAAAGTACCTGGTTAACAAGATGGGATGAGTTCACATCAAGCCCCATATATGGAATTGGTTTTGCTTCTGTTTCAAATCCTACAGAATTTTCATTAATGACAGGAATGGTGGAAACTACGACTGGCTGGGGCGGACTTTTATCTCAACTAGGTTTGCTAGGAGCTGTTCCTTTTATAATGCTTACTTACAAGAATTTTAGATACCTTTTATCTAGAAAAGATGGACATTTTGTGCATTGTTTGTTGGGAGCATTACTCACTTTTTTTTGTATTAATTCTCTTGGTGAAGGCTATATCACTACTGTAGGCTGTCAATTTACAGTCTATTTTTTTCTTAACCCAAGGAATTATCTACAGTTTGAGAATGGGATGGATTTCAATCAATCATTTAAAACCTTTATTTTTTAATCAAAAACGAGTATGATACCTAAGATTATTCATTATTGTTGGTTTGGGGGTAGTCCACTTCCATATGAATTTTTAACATATATAGATGGCTGGAAGAAGATATTTCCAGAGTTTGAAATAAAATGTTGGGACGAGACTACATTTGATATTTCTGCTTCACTGCCTTTTGTGCAGGAGGCATATCAAGTGAAAAAGTATGCCTTCGTGGCTGACTATGTGCGTATGTGGGCTATGTATCAATATGGTGGTATCTATATGGATACTGATATTCAAGTATTAAAGCGCTTTGATGAGTTCTTGAACTATCGTTTCTTTACTGCTATGGAGTATCACGGAGATAATGTCCGGATTAACCACGTAGAAGATCAACTCACTTCCCAAGGATACAAAAAAAATAAAGAGGATGTAATCATTGATATATGTATAGAGTCAAGCATATTTGCAGCAGAGAAGAATCATCCCTTTATAAAAGATTGTTTAGATTATTATATAGGAAAACACTTTATTTTACCAGATGGAACATATTATGATAAGATAATTGTACCAGTAATCATGGCTCTAGAAGCAGAAAAGTATGGTTTTAGATATGTGAATGAATTTCAGACACTGAAAGAGGATATGCATCTTTTCCCGGATGAGTACTTTACTCACCCCTCTAAGCAGACAGAAAATACATATGCTCTTCATATGGTGAAGAATAGCTGGAAGAAAATGAACTTTAAACAGCGAATTTATGCAAAATTGGCGCAGATAAAGGTGATAAAAGCCATATATAATAAACTGGAACAAATCCCTCTAGTACAGAAAAATTTTGATAAAATACAACGTGATACATGGCTGAAATAAGCATGCAGAAATCATCTTTGAGAATTGAATGGATTGATATTTGCAAGGGGCTTGGTATCTTCTTGGTTGTAATAGGTCATACTAGTATTGCACAAATATCGCAGACGGTTTATAATTGGATTTATTCCTTTCATATGCCGATGTTTTATATGCTTTCAGGCATGATGTTGAATGATAGCAAGTATAGTGACTTTCGGTCCTATATAAAAAGACGATTAAAAACATTAATTATTCCGTTCTTCTGCTTGAATACACTGTTATGGTTGATAGTGAAAGGACTTAATATATCTCATATTCAGACTGATTTTACAGAACTCTTAACAGGCTGTTTAGCTATGTACTTTATTCGTGCTTTATTTGTTTCAGAATTGTGGTATTTCTTCATTAATAAACTGGCAAGCAATTGGGTATTGAAGTTATTTATAATATTCCTTTTAATAGTTCTATCTGATTATTTTCGTGGTGTTACTCCTGAATATATCGGTTTAACTAGAAATGAGGCTATTGGTGTGATATTACCTAGTATGCCACTTTTTTATTATGCCGTAGGTCACGTAATAAGGAATATGGCTCTTAATTTAAACATGCATGAAATTAGATATTGGCTGGTAAGTTCTGTAATGATAGTATTGATTATAATATCATGCCTTTTACAACCTATTAGCTATGGATATTTTCACATCTTACCGGCCTTTTGCGGTATAATAATATTGGGTTTACTTAGTATATTGTTATCAAGACTATCTGTAACTTTATTAAATTCTACAGTGTGCTTTATTGGTAGAAATACATTGATTATAGTAGCGTTCCATCAGATTATCTATAATTCTATGAAGATATTAACAAAGTGTTTGTCTCTATCCACTGTACAAGATGCAATATTGCGATTGCTCCTATTGGCATTTACCTTATATTTTTTAATAAGAAGCTTTAATAAATATGCCCCATGGCTTGTGGGAAGATGAATTTTATATGACTCAATCAATATTACTTGTAATAATAGTAATTGGTACTATTGCATTAATCACTTGTCGAAGTGGCGTAGGGATATTATTGGGAGAGGTGAATATCTATGATAAAGAGATGACAGAGTGTTATCGAGGTGTTGCTATTATTTTAATAGCCTTGCAACACTGTGCTGGTGAGTTGGGAACTAATATTTTTACTCCTTTTGGAGGAATAGGTGTAGCAGTATTCTTGCTTTTATCTGGCTTTGGGTTGACAGAATCATTTAGTAAGAGAGGCATGAGAGGATTCTTGAAGAGTAAACTGTGGAGGGTATGGGTGCCTTTCTTATTGTTCTATATTGGTATTTATTTGCTTTACGATAAGCATAACTATAAGAATCTTTTTCTGAATATATGTAGTATCAGACAAGATGATTATTGGTATGTGCACTATATGCTACGTTGCTATTTGGTGTTTTGGGTAGCATTTAAATTCTTTTATAAATATAGGTGGTATCTATTGGTAGCTTTTGCCATTTATACATTTTTTTGTATGGATGCTATTAGGGCAGAACAATGTTTGAGCTTTCCGATAGGTGTACTCTTGTCTGAGAAAAAAGAAAAGTTTCTTTTGCTCTCAAAAAGAAAATATGTACAACTAATGGCAATATTCTGTATTATAGGGTTAGTCTCATTAGCAATCAAGCAGTTGCCAGAAGTGAGGAATTTATGTGGTACACCATTTTACTCTCTAGTAGAATTTGGCATAAAATTACCTTTGGGAATTTCTGTTATGATTATTCTTTGGTTGTTACCCCATAGATGGGTGATTAATCCTGTTTTAGCATTATGTGGTGCTTTATCATATGAACTGTATCTTGTACATATGCAGATGTTGGGTATGGTACATAGTTCACTCTCTGCTTGGATGATACTGCTTATTAGTATGCTAATAGCATTTTCATTACAGAAATTTTTTAAACAATTACAAAACTTCATTTTGAAATGAATTTAATATTCTTGCAAAACTGTATCAGTCCTCATCAGATGCCATATATTAAAGAATTGCCTGTTTATGAAAGTGTAGATAGGGTGGTGGTAGTGGCGCCACGTATTGATTATGATGATCGCAAACAGATGGGATGGAAGACTCCAGAATTGCTTAAGGTAGAGGGAATAGAGTTTTTGATTACTCCTACTATAGGAGTAGTGCAAAAACTATATGAGGAGTGCAAAGGTATTGAAACGTTTTGTTTTTTTTCTGGAATCAATGCTTTTCCTGAAATTGTACCATGGATGAAACTCTCATTCAATTATTCTTTTAAGCGAGGGGTAATAACCGAGCCACCATTACTCTATAATCATCCACTATGGCAGCATAAACTAAGATTTGCATTGAAAGATTGGCGATATATAAAGTATTTTGATTACTTATTAGTGATGGGAGATGAATTCGTGCCTTATTATCGCTTTTGGAGTAAAAAATGGAAAGTATTACCTTTTATATATTGTACGGAGTGGAAAGAACGTACACATCCTATACCGACTTCAGAGAGGCTTAAGATGCTCTATGTGGGTAGTTTGTCAGATAGAAAGAATGTGGTGGAAATGTTTCAGGTGTTGTGTCAAAAAGTAGAATTAGAGCTTGGTATAGTAGGAGATGGCGAGAAGAGAACGCAGATCGAGGAAATGAACATCCAGTCTAAAACAGAAGTAACACTCTATGGTATACAACCTATGGAGAGGGTCTCGGAGATTATGCAACAATATGATGTACTGATTTTGCCTTCAAAACATGATGGGTGGGGGGCTGTTGTGAATGAGGCGTTGACAGTAGGATTGTATGTGATAACAAGCAATCATTGTGGAGCTTCGTATTTGTTGAAGAATAAGCAACAGGGAATGGTATTTACTCTAGAAGAAGCACAGGGATTAAGTAATGTGGTTGATGCCTGTATTGCAAAAAAAGATTGGATAAGGGAGACGGTAAATGAACGCATTGTATGGAGTAGAAACTACATTTCAGGTAAAGCGGTGGCAAATTATATAATACAAAATTTATGAATAAACGCTTATGAGAGTAATACATTATATTCCTAGTTTAGACCGTACATCGGGTGGAACAACTGCTTATATGCAATTGTTGACTAAAGAATTGGGACGATTGGTAGAGCTTCATGTGGTGAGTCACGCTAGTGGGAATCCTGTAAAAATGGATAATTGTAAGGTGTATTTCATTCCTGAAATTAGCAACTTCATGGAGATAAAGCGACAATGGAGGATATTGTTAACTCAATTACAACCTGATGTGGTGCATATAAACTGTTGTTGGATGCCTGCTTGTGCCTTTACACAAAAGTGGGCACAGGCGTTGGGATATAAAGTGGTACTTACACCGCACGGTATGCTAGAGCCGTGGATTATGGCGCGTCATTACTGGTCAAAGAAAGTTCCTGCATTGTTGCTTTATCAAAAGTCAGCAGTGGTGAAGGCGGATGTGTTGCACGCTACTGCAAAGAGCGAGAAAGAAAATTTGCAGAGGTTAGGTTATAACGATAGGATTAAGGTCATTGCTAACGGCATTGATGTGGAGGATATAGAGATGAAGCCATCATGGAAGCGTAACAAGGAAATTCTCTTCTTGAGCCGTATACATGTGAAGAAAGGGATTAATTTTCTTCTTGAGGCAGTTGCTCAATTGAAGGAACAGATGGAAGGCTATGTGATACGCATTGCTGGTGAAGGGGATGTTACCTATATTGAGGAATTAAAGCAATTAGCAGCACGTCTCGGTATATCACAATTAATCATCTTTGAAGGTGGTGTATATGGTAATCGTAAATGGGAATTATTTCGTCAAGCGGATCTCTTTATATTACCTACACACAGTGAGAATTTTGGTATTGTGGTGGCAGAGGCACTAGCTAGTGGTACGCCTGTGATAACTACTATGGGGACACCATGGAGCGAGCTGGAGAGTCAGCGGTGTGGCTGGTGGACGGAGGTAGGTACAGAGGCAACCGCACAAGCACTTTGTAACTTTTTATCGCTTACTGAAGATGAACTGGAGATGATGGGACGTAATGGTCGTAAACTGGTAGAGGAGAAGTATTCAGTGCGTAAGGTGGCAAAGGAATTTGTGGATATGTACAAATCAATTTTATGAAAAAGGATTTGATGGAATTTAAAACTCCATACTCGAAGAGTAATAAACTGCGCAGATTGATATGGAGCGTGATTTGGGCTTGCTTTGCTCGTCCATTTCCTCGCTCTACCGCTATGGGGTGGAAGCGTACGCTGCTTCGTGCATTTGGGGCAAAGATTGCACCTACGGCAGTAGTTTATGCTACAACAAAGGTATTTCAGCCTTGGTTACTGACAATGGATGATTACGCTTGTCTGGCTGAAGGAGTAGACTGCTATAATGCAGCACCTATCTACATAGGGCGTAATGCTACTGTGAGCCAACGAGTTTTTCTTTGTACGGCAGGGCATGACATAACAGACCCTCATCATCATCAAACAGATGCGCCAATTGTGATTGAGAATTTGGCATGGATTTGTGCTGAGGTGTTCATTGGGCAAGGGGTGACGGTAGGCGAGGGTGCTGTATGTGCAGCACGTGCAGTAGTGATTAAAGATGTTGAACCTTGGACTGTTGTAGGAGGAAATCCCGCTAAATTTATTAAAAAGAGAGAACTCAAATAATTTATTAACATGTTAGACATATCAGTTGTTATTTTAGCTTATAATGAAGAAATTCATATAGAACGGTGTTTGAACAATGCCCGAAAGTTCGCAAAGGAAATTTTTATCATAGATTCTTTTTCTACTGATAAGACGGTGGAGATAGCAGAGAAAATGGGTGCAAAGGTGTATAAGCATGCATGGGAAAACTATTCGAAACAGTTTAATTGGGGATTGCAAAATTTGCCGATTACTACGGAATGGGTATGGCGTATGGATGCGGACGAGTATCTGTCGGATGAGCTAATAACAGAATTACATAAAAAGCTCCCTTGTTTACAAGATGATGTTAATGGTTTTACAGCTCCTTGTCGACGTATCTTTATGGGGAAATATATCAAACATGGTATTCTACCATTGATTTTGCTTCGTCTCTTTAAGATAAAGAATGCGGTATGTGAGAATCGGTATATGGATGAACACATCCAGCTTTCTGAAGGTATAATTGGTGAACTAGAGTGCCCTTTCTATGATGATAATCTGAATGGACTAACTTGGTGGACAAATAAGCATAATGGTTATGCTACTCGTGAGGCTATTGACTTGTTACTGACGGAGTATAACTTGAATGAAGAATCGGTCGTAAATTCGGGTGAACATTCGGCTACTATCCGCAGAAAGAAGCTGAAATACATCAAGATGCCTCTTTTCTGGCGTGCTTTTGGTTTTTTTATACTTCGCTACATCTTTCGAGGTGGTTTTCTTGATGGTAAGGAGGGATTTTTGTGGCATTTTCTACAAGGCTTTTGGTATCGTTCTTTAGCGGATGCAAAGGTGTATGAATTGAAGAAGCAATACGAATGGAATGAAGAAAAAATAAAGGCATATTTGGAAGAGAAATATTTATAGTATTCTTCTGTATGTATTAAATGTTTATAAATAGTGATTTATGTTGTCTACTCAAGGCTTTTGAATAAGGAGCAGAAGTTATTTCTGGAAAAGCCTTGTAGCTAGGAAGAGGGTCTGAGGTGGAATTTTACACTTATGTTAAAGTACTTTGGGTGGATGTATCTTTTCTTTCATATAAAAGAAAAGAGAGAAGTTGTACTTTACTTCACAATGAGCGTGAGAAGTTCAAAGTGATAATTCAAGTGATTAGGAATTTTCAAAGATAAATTTTATGAAAGTATCTATAATAACGTCGTGCTTTAATCGTGCGGCGACGATTCGTGGTGCCATAGAGAGTGTCTTGGCGCAGGACTATAATAACATAGAGTTTATTGTTGTAGATGGGGCGAGTACAGATGGTTCGTTAGAGATCATTAGGGAATATGAAGGTTGTATCTCAACTATTATCTCGGAGCCTGATCATGGAATGTATGAAGCTATCAATAAGGGAATTCGTGTGGCTACAGGTGATGTAATAGGGTTACTGCATTCGGATGATTTTTTCTATAGTAATGGGGTGGTAAGTCGTATTGTGGAGCGTATGAAAATCACTCGAGCCGACTTTTTGTATGGAGATGGACTTTTTGTGGATCCTGATAATACTGATAAGGTAGTACGCAATTGGATTGGAGGTAGTTATCGACTTTGGAAAGTACGTCATGGTTGGTTACCACTGCATCCCACCTGTTACATCCGTCGCGAGGTGGTAAATCGTTTAGGACTCTATAATGAGAGCTATAAAATAGCAGCAGATAGCGATTTGTTGTTGCGCTATCTTATTACAGGAGGACTCACGACAACTTATTTGGGGGAGTATATTGTAAAGATGCGTATGGGAGGCCTTTCTACTGATAGTGCTAAGCGTAAAAAAATGTGGGATGAGGATATACGGGTGTATGCTTCACACGGTATGGCTCCTACATTGACGAAATTGGAGAAAATGGCATGGAAAGTGCCGCAGTTTGTATTAGCATTGTTGAAAAGATAATAATCACTTTGGTAGTGTAGATAACTGATAGAAAATCAATTGTTATCATGAAATTTTATGAGGAATAATAGAATTAAATAATAATATGAAGGTATCGTTTTGAGCAGTGTAGAGGAAGTGGACGCACAGGAAAAGGGTAACTAATGAATAGAAGAAGTATTGTTATTACTGGTGGTGCCGGATTTATTGGTAGCCATGTGATACGTTTATTTGTGAACAAGTATCCCGGTTACCATATTATTTACCTGGATAAATTGACTTATGCGGGGAATTTGACTAACCTGAAAGATATAGAGAATAAACCAAACTACACTTTTGTAAAAGCGGATATTTGTGACTTTGAGATGATGCTGAAAATTTTCAAGCAATATCATGTAGATGGAGTCATTCATTTAGCTGCCGAAAGTCACGTGGACCGTAGTATCAGAGATCCGTTTACTTTTGCTCGTACGAATATTCTTTGAATTTCAAAGAGACCAGAGTCGTCCTACTCGGCTTCGAAAGCAGGTAGTGATCACTTTGTACGCGCTTTTCACGATACTTATAGTGTGCCGACTATTGTGACTAGATAATCAAGAACGGATGGATACTATCGCCAGTGGTGCTTACGAGAGCTATTACGAAGGTATATACAAGTCTAAATAGCATATAATAATAACGAAATATGTAGGTCCCTAACTTCATGCTACACACATGAATCCCCTACATTCTGCAGGTTGGGAAAAATACAGCGGTATATTCCTGATCTGTCCCCTCATATTGGCAAATGCTGATATGTATTCTAAATATATCAACTGTCTGTGAAGATCGTTGATATATTACTTTTTAATAGCATGTTTATTGATTAAAGATAATATTCAGATTTCTAGTTTTGTATAATAGAAAGAATTAGAATGTTTTTTATTGATTATCTATTGTGTTTTTGAAAGAAAATGCATTTCTTTGTAGTATAGATAAAAGCAATTTATTATGTTGACTACTGTAGAATATTTATCTTTGCTTCGTGAGTATATGCGAAAGAATGCTGCTAAATATGGTATTTCTCGCATAGGGATATTTGGCTCCGTTGCTCGTGGTGAACAACATGAGGGTAGTGATGTCGATATTTGTGTTGAAATTGATAGACCTTCTATCTTTACTTTAGTTCATATTAAAGAAGAATTGGAAAAACTATTGAAATGCCCTGTTGATGTGGTTCGGTTGCGAAATAATATGGATGAATTATTGAGGGGGTGTATCAATAAAGATGGAATTTATGTGTAAAAGTCAGATAATAGAATCATTGTATCCAGAGATGGATTGGAAAGGTGTAATGGGAATGAGGGATATAGTTGCACACCATTATGATTTAGATGCTGAAATTGTTTATGACGTGATAAAACATGATTTGCCGAAGTTAAAAGATGTGCTATAACAAATCATAGACGATTTGAAAGTATCCAATCAAGCGATTGACTAAATGATTTTTTATTTCAAATTTCTAAAATATGTCCGTACCTTCTGCATCCGAATATAATTCACCCCAAAGTTTCTTCTATCATAGAATTAAAATCATTGCTAGCTTTGTGTTATAGAATGAAAGCAGTATATTTGTATGCACCATAATTAAAAGGTTGTACATGTATGAGCAATAAAATATATCCTATTGGTATCCAGAACTTCGAGAAAATCCGTCAAGACGGTTATTTCTATGTTGATAAAACGGCCTTGATGTATCAGATGGTAAAGACCGGGAGTTATTACTTTTTGAGTCGTCCGCGCCGTTTTGGAAAGAGTCTGCTGATCTCTACCCTGGAAGCATATTTTCAAGGGAAGAAGGAACTATTTGCTGGACTGATGGTGGAGAAGCTCGAAAAAGATTGGATAGAACATCCAATTTTGCATCTCGACCTTAATATTGAGAAGTATGATGTTCCGGAGAGTCTGGATAATATTCTGGATAAATCGTTGACCGCTTGGGAAAAACTTTATGGTGCCGAACCATCGGAACGTTCGTTCTCTCTACGCTTTGCCGGTATTATAGAGCGCGCTTATGAAAAGACCGGACAACGGGTAGTTATTCTGGTGGATGAATATGACAAGCCGATGTTGCAGGCAATTGGCAATGAGGACTTACAGAAGCAATTCCGGGATACATTGAAGCCTTTCTACGGGGCTTTGAAGACGATGGACGGCTGCATCAAATTTGCGTTGTTGACCGGGGTGACAAAATTTGGCAAGGTGAGCGTATTCAATGACTTGAATAATTTGAAGGATATTTCAATGGATGAACGCTTTGTGCATATTTGCGGTATCACGGAGAAAGAAATACATGACAATCTGGAGGAGGAATTGCATCAGTTGGCAGAAAAGCAGAAGATGAGTTATGAGCAGGTGTGCGCAGAATTGAAAGAATGTTATGATGGCTATCACTTTGTGGAACATACTATAGGAATCTATAACCCTTTCAGTCTGTTGAACACGTTTGATAAGATGAAGTTCGGCAGCTACTGGTTTGAGACGGGGACACCCACTTATCTGGTGAACTTGTTGAAGAAGCATCACTATGATTTGGAACGGATGGCTCATGAGGAAACAGACGAACAGGTGCTGAACAGCATTGACTCGGAATCTAGTAATCCCCTTCCAGTGATTTATCAGAGCGGATATCTCACCATTAAGGGGTATGACGAACGTTTTGGTATATATCGTTTAGGTTTTCCGAATCGTGAAGTGGAAGAGGGGTTTGTTCGTTTCCTGCTTCCTTATTATGCGAACGTGAATAAGGTGGAGTCTCCGTTTGAAATTCAGAAGTTTGTCCGTGAAGTTGAATCTGGTGATTATAACTCTTTCTTCCGTCGTTTGCAAAGTTTCTTTGCAGATACAGGCTATGACGTGATTCGCGAGCAGGAGTTGCATTACGAAAATGTGCTTTTTATCGTTTTCAAACTCGTAGGCTTTTATACTAAAGTGGAATATCATACAAGCGAAGGACGCATCGACCTTGTTTTGCAGACGGACAAATTCATATATGTCATGGAATTTAAACTGAATGGCACGGCAGAAGAAGCTTTGAGACAGATTAACGAGAAGCATTATTCACTTCCTTTTGAAGCGGATAATCGTAAGCTTTTTAAAGTAGGTGTGAACTTTAGTTCGCAAACAAGAAATATAGAAAAATGGATAGTGGAAGAGTAGCTCTTTTTATCTCAAATTCCTAAAATACGCCCGTATCTTCCGCATAATCTTGATTCCCATCACTACGCCATCAAATACAGCCATACCGGTATTGAACGAACGCATGAGTGCATCCGCCTTGTTGGTTGCCGGAGCAAGTGGGGCAAATATTTCGCGTGTAGTAGCTGTCATGGCTTTTTTTTGAGCATGGATCTCATTTAAAAGCTTCTTTTTACGTTCGGCAATCTCTTCTAATGTAAATTTCTGCGGGGTCTGCGCATTCATAATTTATTTATTTGAATCGGTTAAAAATAAATTAGCGAGGAAGTTCACCATCGGAGAAATGATGAGCTGCTTGCGGAAAATAATAACCAGGGCGATGAGAACAACATTGATGCCTGCTATGATGGCGAAACTCGACATCAGACCGCCCACCAAAGGCTCCAATATATAAGCAAGAGCAAAAAGCAGATAAAACAGGGCAACCATGCCAAGGATAATAAGTACTAATATCATAATTAACGTGGAAAAAAGTATGGTTAACTTCTCCGTCAATTCTAATTTGGTATATTCTTTTTGAAGCTCCAGATATTTCTTGAACTCGAAAAACAACTGCTGAAAATTCTCAATACTTTTATCGTCTGCAAACATGGTCGCTCTGTTTTTAGTCTTTGGTTACTTACTTATTCTGCTATTTCTCCCTTCATCTCGGCAGCGATCTCGTCAACGAGAGTTTCCATTTCACTGCGGTTAAGCTTGATTCCTTTTTTACGAAGAATCTCTGCGATTTTATGACGGGTATCTTCTCCCCTTTCAGGAGCAAATAAAATACCAAGGGCTGCACCTACGGCTGCACCACCCAAAAAAGCTGCTAAAACATTCAATCCTTTCATAATGTATAATGTTTAAAATGATTATGATACAACAAATATAACATTTTTATCGAAAGGTTGTTCGTGAAAACTGAAAAAAAAGTGCCTCGTTTTATAATTCTTTTTTTCTTTTATGGTTTAATCTTATTTAACTGACTTTCGTAGCTATCCTTTGAAGGTTAAGGCGTACTTTTGCTTTCGAATATTGTAAATCAAAACATAATGGAAGCTAAGATTGTTTTTATAACCGGTGCCAGTAGCGGAATTGGTGAAGGTTGTGCCCGTAAATTTGCGAAGGAGGGATGGAACCTGATTCTGAATGCCCGTACCGTATCGAAACTGGAAGAACTGAAAGCTGAACTGGAAGGGGGGTATGGTGTCCGGGTTTATTTATTGCCTTTTGATGTGCGCGACCGGAAATTGGCTGCCGCCTCTTTGGAATCATTGCCCGAAGAATGGAAGGCGATTGATGTGTTGGTGAACAACGCCGGACTGGTGATCGGTGTGGATAAGGAATTCGAGGGTAGCCTGGATGAATGGGATATCATGATCGATACGAATATAAGGGGACTGCTGGCTATGACGCGTTTGGTGGTGCCCGGTATGGTGGAACGCGGACGCGGACATATTATTAATATAGGATCTATTGCGGGGGATGCCGCTTATCCGGGTGGAAGTGTGTATTGCGCAACGAAAGCTGCCGTGAAAGCTCTTTCGGACGGGCTCCGGATCGATCTGGTGGACACTCCGTTGAGAGTGACGAATATAAAACCGGGAATGGTGGAGACAAACTTTACAGTGGTGCGTTATCGGGGAGATAAGGAGGCTGCCGATAATTTTTATAAAGGGATTCGTCCGTTGACGGGAGATGATATTGCAGAAACTGTTTATTTTGCCGCGTCGGCTCCTGCACATATTCAGATTGCGGAGGTACTTTTGATGCCTACTTATCAGGCTACAGGCACTATTTCGTATAAGAAGAAGCCGGAATAGACGTTTTTTTGACGGATTTCTTTGCCGGATGATAAAATTTCTATTATTTTGTTGCCCGAAACTAAATATAATAGACGAGAATATTGAATTATTAATTAAAACAGAGTATAGGATTATGAAAAAATTAGTCGTATTAGGAATGGGAGTATGCTTGGTGCTGGCATTTGCATCTTGTAAATCCAGCGAAAGTGCCTATAAGAAAGCTTACGAAAAAGCAAAACAGCAAGAATTGGCAGAACCGCAGGTGGAAGCTCCGGTAGAGGTTACTCCGGTGGTTGCAGCTCCTGTGACAACTACTAAAGTGGCAGATACATCCGGCGTTCGTCAGGAAAAGGTTACAGTGGTTTCCGGTAACGAAGGATTGAAAGATTATAGCGTTGTGGCAGGTAGCTTTGGTGTGAAAGCGAATGCTGAAGGCCTGAAAGATTGGTTGGACGGACAGGGATATCACTCTACGATTGCATTTAATGCTGATAAGGCAATGTATCGTGTGATTGTGAACTCTTTTGCTGACAAGGCTGCTGCTGCTGAAGCTCGCGATGCATTCAAGGCTAAATATCCGAACCGTTCGGATTTCCAGGGTGCTTGGTTGCTGTATCGTGTATATTGATTTCTTTTTGGTAATATATATTGGAAAGAACGAACGTTTTTTTCCGAATAAGAAGGCGGTAACTGGGAAGTTACTGCTTTTTTATTGAAAATGAGTGGCTTTTTCGTTTAGATATTTTTATCTTTCTACTAAAAGAAGTTATAAATGATAGTGGGGAAACTTTTATAGCAAAGAAAGTTTTTACTTTTGTCAACTCTTAATTTGGAGGATGTATTGCCTGAATGTGAATAGGGCATTAATTTTAGAGATTGAATGGAACAAAAATATGTTATGGCTGCTATTGATGCGGCTCTAAAAGCGGGTGAAAAGATTCTTTCTATTTATAATGATCCGGCATCGGACTTTGAGATAGAGAGGAAGGCTGACAACTCTCCGTTAACTATAGCAGACAGAAAAGCGCATGAAGCGATTGTGGCTATTCTGAACGATACTCCTTTTCCTGTTCTTAGTGAAGAAGGGAAGCATTTAGGGTATGAGATCCGTCGAGGATGGGATACTTTATGGATTGTAGATCCGCTGGATGGAACGAAGGAGTTTATTAAGCGCAATGGAGAATTTACGGTAAATATCGCTTTGGTGCAGAACGCTGTACCTGTGTTCGGTGTTATTTATGTGCCTGTTAAAAAAGAACTTTATTTCGGGATCGAAGGTGCAGGGGCTTATAAATGTTCCGGTATTGTCAGTCTGGAAGATGACGGCGTGGCATTGGAACAGCTGATTGGGAAGTCGGAACAGATACCTTTGAAGGAGGTGCACGATCATTTGATCGTGGTTGCTTCCCGTTCGCACCTGTCGCCTGAAACTGAATCATATATTGCAGATTTGAAGAAGAAACACGGCAGTGTGGAGTTGATTTCGAGCGGAAGTTCTATTAAAATCTGTCTGGTTGCTGAAGGTAAGGCTGATGTATATCCGCGTTTCGCTCCGACGATGGAGTGGGATACGGCTGCCGGGCATGCGATAGCCCGTGCTGCAGGGATGGAAGTATATCAGGCTGGAGAGGAAGAACCTCTACGATATAATAAGGAGGATTTATTGAATCCGTGGTTTATCGTTGAGCCAAAAAGAGAACACTAAATAATGTTTATATGACATTTGAAATTGTATTTGTACTATTATCCCTATTAGGAATGGTAGCGGCTTTGGTAGCAGATAAGATGCGTCCGGGCATGATACTTTTTTCGGTAGTGGTTTTGTTTCTGTGTGCCGGCATCCTGACTCCTAAAGAGATGCTGGAAGGGTTTAGTAATAAAGGGATGATTACCGTTGCTCTGCTGTTTCTGGTGAGTGAGGGGATTCGCCAGTCGGGCACATTGGGACAAGTGATTAAAAAGTTGCTTCCGCAAGGAAAGACGACCGTATTTAAGGCACAGTTGCGTATCTTACCTTCGGTGGCATTTATTTCCGCCTTTCTGAATAATACGCCTGTGGTGGTTATTTTTGCCCCGATTATCAAACATTGGGCTAAGTCGGTGAATCTCCCGGCTACGAAGTTTCTGATTCCTCTTTCTTATGTGACTATTTTGGGAGGTATCTGTACCTTGATCGGTACTTCTACCAATCTGGTGGTGCATGGAATGATATTGGAGGCCGGATTTGAAGGCTTTTCGATGTTCGAACTCGGAAAGGTGGGCATTTTTATCGCTATTGCCGGAATTGTTTATATATTTCTTTTCTCCAAACGTCTTTTGCCGGATGCACGTCCGGATACGGCTGTGCCGGATGAGGAAGTAGAGGAAGGGGAGAAGTTACATCGGGTAGAGGCTGTTTTGGGGGCCCGTTTTCCCGGTATCAATAAGAAACTGAAGGATTTTAATTTCCAGCGTCATTACGGTGCGGAGGTAAAAGAGATTAAAACACGTAACGGACAGCGTTTTGTGTCGAATCTGGAGGATGTGGTGCTTCACGAAGGAGATACATTGGTTGTGATGGCTGATGATACGTTTATCCCGACATGGGGGGAATCTTCTGTATTTGTCTTGTTGACGAACGGGAATGAGCCGGATACTACCGGGAAGAAGAAGCGTTGGTTTGCTTTGCTGTTGCTGGTTCTGATGATTGTCGGCGCAACGGTGGGTGAGCTTCCGGTAACTAAGGAGATGTTTCCGGATATCAAGCTGGATATGTTTTTCTTTGTGTCTATTACTACTATTATTATGGCATGGACGAATCTGTTCCCTGCCCGTAAATATACTAAATATATTTCGTGGGATATTCTGATTACTATTGCTTGTGCTTTTGCCATCAGTAAGGCGATGGTGAACTCCGGTGTGGCGGATAGCGTTGCGAAGTTTATTATCGGGTTGAGCGATGATTATGGCCCGCATGTGTTGCTCGCAATGTTGTTTATCATTACGAATTTGTTTACGGAACTGATAACGAATAATGCAGCTGCTGCCTTGGCTTTCCCGTTGGCATTGTCGATTGCTGCCCAATTGGGAGTCAGTCCTACACCTTTCTTTGTGGTGATCTGTATGGCTGCATCTGCCAGCTTCTCGACACCGATTGGTTATCAGACTAATTTGATTGTGCAAGGTATCGGTAACTATAAGTTTACGGATTTTGTACGTATCGGATTGCCGCTTAATATCATCACTTTCTTAATCTCTATTATTCTGATCCCGTTGATCTGGAACTTTTAATAAATAAATTTGTAAATGGAAGAAAAGAATCATATATATCCGATATTTGACCGCATGATGACGCGGCAGGACAAAGAAGAGCTTTTGGGGCAACACAGTGTGATGATCTGGTTTACCGGATTAAGTGGTTCCGGAAAGAGCACGATTGCCATTGCATTGGAACGTGAACTTCATGAGCGCGGATTGCTTTGCCGTATCTTGGATGGGGATAATATCCGTAGTGGAATTAATAATAACCTGGGATTCTCCGAAACGGACCGGGTGGAAAATATCCGTCGCATAGCGGAAGTGTCGAAGTTGTTTCTGGATAGCGGTATCATTACGATTGCTGCATTTATCAGCCCTAATAATGATATTCGCGAAATGGCTGCAAACATTATTGGTAAGGATGATTTTCTGGAGGTTTTCGTTAGTACTCCGCTGGAGGAATGTGAGAAACGTGATGTGAAAGGGTTGTATGCGAAGGCACGGAAAGGGGAAATTCAGAATTTTACAGGAATCTCCGCACCTTTCGAGGTTCCCGAACATCCGGCTTTGTCACTGGATACTTCCAAATTGACTTTGGAGGAGTCGGTGAACCGTTTGTTGGAGCTTGTTTTGCCAAAAGTGAAGTGTATAAAATGAAATAAATATGGAAGAATATAAATTAAGCCACTTGAAGGAGCTCGAAGCCGAGTCTATTCATATTATCCGCGAGGTGGCGGCGGAATTTGAGAATCCGGTGATGCTTTACAGTATCGGAAAGGATTCCTCGGTGATGGTACGCTTGGCTGAAAAAGCGTTTTATCCGGGTAAAGTGCCATTCCCGTTGATGCATATCGATTCGAAATGGAAGTTCAAGGAGATGATTCAGTTTCGTGATGAATATGCGAAGAAGTATGGATGGAATCTGATCGTTGAAAGTAATATGGAGGCTTTTCATGCAGGGGTAGGACCTTTTACGCATGGAAGTAAGGTGCATACGGACTTGATGAAGACACAGGCTTTGCTTCATGCGCTGGATAAGTATAAGTTTGATGCTGCATTTGGTGGTGCACGTCGTGACGAGGAGAAGTCACGTGCGAAGGAACGTATTTTCTCTTTCCGGGATAAGTTTCACCAATGGGACCCGAAAAATCAGCGTCCTGAATTGTGGGATATTTATAATGCCCGCGTGCATAAGGGGGAAAGTATCCGTGTATTCCCGATTAGCAACTGGACTGAGTTGGATATTTGGCAGTATATCCGTTTGGAGAATATTCCGATCGTTCCGCTATATTATGCTAAGGAGCGTCC
Organism: Bacteroides sp. BFG-606; assembly: GCF_024788145.1. Lineage (NCBI taxonomy): Bacteria > Pseudomonadati > Bacteroidota > Bacteroidia > Bacteroidales > Bacteroidaceae > Bacteroides > Bacteroides sp. BFG-606. The sequence continues at coordinate 4,005,203 of NZ_JANUIL010000001.1, forward strand.
GGTGATTAATTTGGATGGTAATATTATTATGGCGGATGATGACCGTTTGCCTGAAAAGTACCGTGACCAGATTGAAATGAAGATGGTTCGTTTTCGTACATTGGGCTGCTGGCCTCTGACAGGGGCGGTGGAAAGTGGAGCTGCTACGATTGAAGAGATTGTGGAGGAAATGATGACTACAACGAAGAGTGAACGTACTACCCGTGTGATTGACTTTGACCAGGAGGGTAGCATGGAACAAAAGAAACGTGAAGGATACTTTTAGGAAATTGAGAATTGAGAATTAAAAATTAAAAAATAATAGTGTGTAGTTTTTAATTCTCAATTTTCAATTCTCAATTTTTAATTTAAGAAGTAATGGCAGATAATAAATTAGATATAAAAGCTTTTCTGGACAAGGATGAACAGAAAGACTTGTTGAGACTGTTGACTGCGGGTTCGGTAGATGATGGAAAATCAACGTTGATCGGACGCTTGTTGTTTGATAGTAAGAAACTGTACGAGGATCAGTTGGATGCGTTGGAGCGTGATAGCAAACGGGTGGGAAATGCAGGTGAGCATATTGACTATGCGTTATTGCTCGATGGATTGAAGGCTGAACGTGAACAGGGGATTACGATTGATGTTGCTTATCGCTATTTCTCAACGAATGGCCGTAAGTTTATCATCGCGGATACTCCGGGACACGAGCAATATACCCGCAATATGATTACCGGAGGATCTACGGCTAACTTGGCTATTATTCTGGTGGATGCCCGTACCGGAGTGATAACCCAGACTCGTCGCCACACTTTCCTGGTATCTTTGCTGGGAATCAAGCATGTGGTATTGGCTGTCAATAAGATGGACCTGGTGGATTTCTCGGAAGAGCGTTTTAACGAGATTGTGGCTGACTATAAGAAGTTTGTTGCTCCATTAGGTATTCCTGACGTCAACTGCATTCCACTTTCTGCATTGGATGGGGATAATGTGGTGGATAAATCTGAACGTACTCCATGGTACAAGGGGATTTCTTTGCTCGATTTCCTTGAAACGGTTCAGATTGATAATGACCATAATTTTACGGATTTCCGTTTCCCGGTTCAGTATGTGCTTCGTCCGAATCTGGATTTCAGAGGATTCTGTGGTAAAATTGCATCCGGTATCGTTCGCAAGGGGGATACGGTGATGGCACTTCCTTCCGGAAAAACGTCTAAGGTGAAGAGTATCGTGACTTATGACGGGGAATTGGATTACGCTTTCCCACCGCAGTCTGTGACTTTGACTTTGGAGGATGAGATCGACGTGTCGCGCGGCGAAATGTTGGTGCATCCTGATAATCTGCCGACGGTGGATCGTAACTTTGATGCTATGATGGTCTGGATGGATGAAGAACCGATGGATGTAAATAAGTCGTTCTTTATCAAGCAGACTACCAATTTGAGCCGTACGCGAATTGATACGATAAAATATAAGGTGGACGTGAATACCATGGAGCATCTGTCTCTGGAGAATGGTCAGCTGACTAAAGAAACGCTGCCTTTGCAGTTGAATCAGATTGCCCGTGTGGTGCTGACTACGGCTAAGGAATTGTTTTTTGATCCTTATAAGAAGAATAAATCTTGTGGCTCATTTATCCTGATTGACCCGATCACTAATAATACTTCGGCAGTAGGTATGATTATTGACCGTGTGGAAATGAAAGATATGAGTGACACGGAGGGTATTCCGGTATTGGATATGGCAAAACTGGGAATTGCTCCGGAACATTACGAAGCGGTAGAAAAAGCTGTGAAGGAACTGGAACGCCAGGGTCTTGCAGTGCGACTAATAAAATAGATTGTTCAACAATAAATTGAAAACTGAAAATGACAGTATCCTGTCGTCTTTAATTTTTGATTTCTAATTTCTAATTAATAAAGTGGGATTACTCGAATTTAATAAACTTCCGATTAATACATTGGTAGGTGCCGACTGGAAGACATTCAAGGCTATCACCGCCGGTCGTGAAATTGACGCAGCCTACAAAGGTAAATACCGATTGACGAAGGCTGTGTGCCGATTGCTTTCTCCATTGGCGTCATTACAAGACAGGCGTTACGAGAAGTTGCTGGCTGATCAGCCATTGGAGCATGATCCGGTGTTCATTTTGGGACACTGGCGGAGTGGAACTACATTTGTACATAATGTGTTCTCTTGTGACAAGCATTTTGGGTATAACACTACTTATCAGACTGTATTTCCTCATCTGATGATGTGGGGACAGCCTTTCTTCAAAAAGAATATGAGTTGGCTGATGCCGGATAAGCGTCCGACGGATAATATGGAGCTGGCAGTGGATCTTCCCCAAGAGGAGGAGTTTGCTTTGTCGAACATGATGCCTTATACATATTATAATTTCTGGTTTTTGCCGAAATATCAACAGGAATATGCTGATAAATATCTTTTATTTGATGATATAACGGATGCTGAATTGAGAGTGTTTGAAGAGGTGTTTACGAAGTTGATTAAGATCTCTTTGTGGAATACCCATGGTACTCAATTCCTTAGCAAGAATCCTCCGCATACCGGCAGGGTGAAGGAACTGGTGAAAATGTTCCCGAATGCTAAGTTTATCTACCTGATGCGTAATCCGTATACTGTATTCGAATCTACACGCAGTTTCTTTACAAATACGATTCAGCCGCTGAAATTGCAGGATGTCAGCAATGAACAATTAGAGGAAAATATCCTTTCTATTTATGCCAAGCTTTATCATAAGTATGAATCGGATAAGAAATTTATTCCGGAAGGTAACTTGATGGAAGTGAAGTTTGAAGATTTCGAAGCGGATGCGATGGGAATGACGGAGAATATTTATCAGTCTCTTTCTATCCCCGGATTTGCCGAAGCGCGTAGTGATATAGAAAAATATGTGGGCGGAAAGAAGGGATATAAGAAGAATAAGTATAAATATGACGACCGTACGATTCGTTTAGTAGAAGAGAACTGGGATTTTGCTTTGAAACAATGGGATTATAATTTATAAGAAGAAAAAGAAAGGGAAAGTATTGATGATTCAGAAAAACGTTCATCGCCTGTTGATGACAGGTTTCGTTGCATTTATTTCTTCCTTGTCTTTGATGGCGCAACATAAAGTTGAAATGCTTCCTTTTGGGGACATGGATCAATGGGTGGACCGTCAGATAAAGGAGTCGAGCATTATTGGTGGAAATACAAAGAATGTATATGCGATAGGGCCGACGACGGTGATTAAGGGAGATCAGGTTTATAAGAATATGGGCGGATCGCCTTGGGGCACTTCAAATGTAATGGCGAAGGTTGCCGGTATAACGAAAACTAATACTTCGGTATTCCCGGAGAAACGGGGGGATGGATATTGTGCACGTTTGGATACGCGCATGGAAAGTGTGAAAGTGATGGGATTGGTTAATATCACAGTACTGGCGGCCGGTTCTATTTTCACTGGTTCGGTGCATGAGCCGATTAAGGGTACTAAAAATCCGCAGAAAATGTTGCAGACCGGCATTCCGTTTACAAAGAAACCGGTTGCCCTTCAGTTTGATTACAAAGTGAAGATGTCTGACCGGGAGAATCGTATTCGTGCTACCGGTTTCAGCAAGATTACGGATGTTCCCGGAAAAGATTATCCGGCAGCTATCCTGTTTTTGCAAAAACGCTGGGAGGATGCCAATGGTAATGTGTATGCGAAACGGATAGGGACAATGGTGACTTATTACTATCATTCTACGGATTGGAAAAATAATGCAACCTATGAGATTATGTATGGTGACATAACGAACCGTCCGGAATATAAGTCTCATATGATGCGTCTGCAAGTGACCGAAAACTATACGGTGAACAGCAAAGGTGAAAGTGTGCCTATTCATGAGGTGGCCTGGGGAGATGAAAATGATGTTCCGACTCATATGTGTCTTCAGTTCACGTCCAGTCATGGAGGAGCCTATATTGGTTCTCCGGGAAATACGCTATGGATTGACAATGTGAAACTGGTATATTAATAAGGTATATAGTTGAAGAATGGAAATAGTCAGTGATATAATTTATCATTGACTATTTTTTTTTGTTTTAATTCTTCTATAATAAATGCCTTCAGATGCCTCCTGGTGTTATATGACACTTTTATCGTTCTATAAAAAACTATGGATGAATGAAAATTTACGTGTTTTTTTGTTTGTGTTATATTAAATATCTATATTTGCACTAAATTTAGAAAGAAGGATGATGTTTATTGTCTCTTAGTCAGGTGTAGAGCATTTGGGTTGTGCTTCTATCCTGTAAGACAATTGAAATATATTATTTACTAAAATAAATTGAGATGAAAAAGGGTTTATTGTTTATTTTATTGGCAGCAGTCTCTGTATGTCTGCCTGCACAAGAAAAAAGAAAATGCAGCAAAGAGTTATAGAGTGGAAACGAATCGCTTTGGTGCTAACTGGTTTATTAGTGGTGGCGTTGGCGCACAAATGTATTTTGGCGACAATGATGGTAAAGCTGACTTCGGAAAACGTCTTGCTCCGGCACTTGACATTGCTGTAGGTAAGTGGTTTACTCCGGGTATCGGATTACGTGTTGCTTATAACGGTCTTCAGGCTAAAGGTGCTACTCCTGATGCTAATGGTCCGCTTGTAGACGGAGGACAGTATTCTAATGGCTATTACAAAGAAAAATGGAATGTGATGAACTTCCATGGAGATGTAATGCTGAATCTTTCCAATATGATTTGTGGTTATAGAGAAGATCGTCTGTATTCATTCATTCCTTATGTAGGAGCTGGATTCGTTCATTCAGGAAAAGGTTCGGGTTATGACGAATTGGGTATCAATGCCGGTTTGATCAACCGTTTCCGTCTGTCTTCTGCTTTGGATCTCAACGTTGAATTGCGCGGACTTTTGATGAAAGGCGCATTCGGCAATTCAGGTCCTGAAGGATTGGCCGGTCTGACTGTAGGTGTTACTTACAAGTTTAAGAAACGTGGTTGGGATGCTGTTCCTACTGTACCAATGGTTCCGGAAAGCCAGTTGAACGACATGAGAGACAGAGTGAACGCCCTGAAGGGTGAAAACGAATCTTTGAAACGTGACTTGGTTGAAGCTCGTAACAAGAAACCGGAAGTGATCGTTAAGAAAGAAGCTGGATTCGTTCCACGTCTGGTTGTTGTATTCAATATCGGAAAGAGCAACATCAGCAAGAGAGAATACATGAATATCGAAGCTATGGCTAAGGGTATCAAAGCAACTGATAAAGTATTTACTGTAACAGGATATGCTGATAAGGGTACTGGTTCTGCTGAATACAACATGAAGTTGAGTAAGAAGAGAGCTGAAGCTGTTCGTGACCTGATGGTTAATGAATTTGGTGTTCCTGCTTCTCAATTGAAGGTTGATTACAAGGGTGGCGTAGGCAACATGTTCTATGATGATGCTAAGTTGAGCCGTGTAGCTATTGTTGAAGAATAATATACATTTGAAATAATAGAATAAAAGAGACGTTTCCTTTCATGGGAAGCGTCTTTTTTGTATTTTTGTACCCCATGAGCAGAATAGTAGCAATAGATTATGGAAGAAAGCGTACCGGAATAGCTGTGAGCGATACAATGCAGTTGATCGCAAACGGATTGACAACGGTGCCCACGCATGAACTTCTGAACTTTATCGGTGAATATATAGCTAAAGAACCGGTGGAGCGGATTATTATTGGATTGCCCAAGCAAATGAATAATGAGGTTTCGGAGAATATGAAGAATATAGAGCCTTTTGTTCGTTCGCTGAAAAAACGCTATCCGGACCTTCCGGTCGAATATGTGGACGAACGCTTCACTTCTGTTCTTGCACACCGTACCATGCTGGAGGCCGGCTTGAAGAAAAAGGACCGGCAAAATAAAGCATTGGTGGACGAGATAAGTGCTACTATTATTTTGCAAACATATTTGGAGAGTAAACGTTTTTAGTATAGAACATAAGAATAACTTAATTTTTTAGTAGAGTATAAAAATATGATTTTACCTATTTATGTATATGGTCAACCTGTATTGAGAAAGGTTGCAGAGGACATAACACCGGATTATCCGAATCTGAAAGAGTTGATTGAGAACATGTTCGAAACAATGGTACATGCGGACGGCGTAGGATTGGCTGCTCCACAGATCGGTTTGCCTATTCGCGTGGTCACGATTACATTGGATCCGCTTTCGGAGGAATATCCTGAATTTAAAGACTTCAATAAGGCTTATATCAATCCCCACATATTGGAAGTTGGGGGGGAAGAAGTGAATATGGAAGAGGGATGCTTAAGCCTTCCCGGTATTCATGAAACAGTGAAAAGAGGTAATAAAATTCGCGTGAAATATATGGACGAGAATTTTGTGGAGCATGAGGAAGAGGTGGAAGGTTATCTGGCTCGGGTGATGCAACATGAGTTCGATCATTTGGATGGTAAGATGTTCATCGACCATATCTCACCGCTTCGTAAGCAGATGATTAAAGGAAAGCTGAATACGATGTTGAAGGGAAAAGCGCGCAGTTCATATAAGATGAAACAGGTGAAATAAAGATAAAAAACGTTTATATCCCTGTTAAGTAAGCGAAAAGCATTATTTTTGCTTCGTTTACAAGCATAAAATATCAATGGTAAAAAGAATCTTAACAGTTTTATTACTGTTCCCAACGCTGGTGTGTGCTCAAATAAATACGGATCGGGTGATGACTATTGCCCGAAATGCTCTTTATTTTGAGGACTATGTGCTTTCTATTCAGTACTTTAACCAGGTCATTAACGCTAAGCCTTATCTGTATGAACCTTATTTCTTCAGGGCATTGGCCAAACTGAATCTGGAGGATTTTCAGGGTGCTGAAGCGGACTGTGATGCAGCTATCCAACGCAATCCGTTTGTGGTAGGTGCTTATCAGATTCGTGGTTTGGCAAGGATTCGTCAGAGTAAATTTGATGGGGCGATTGAGGATTATAAGAAAGCATTGCATTATGATCCGGAGAATATTACCTTATGGCATAACCTGACATTATCTCATATCCAGAAGAAGGATTATAATTCTGCGAAAGAGGATTTGGAAAGCTTGTTGAAGGTGTCTCCACGCTATACCCGTGCTTATTTGATGAGGGGGGAAGTGTCTTTGCAACAGAAAGATACAATTGCTGCCTTGAATGACTTCAATAAGGCGCTTGAACTGGATAAATATGATCCGGATGCTTGGGCTGCAAGAGCGATTGTTAAATTACAGCAGGCTAAGTATGCGGAAGCAGAAGCGGATTTCAACCGTGCTATTCCGTTGAGTGCTAAGAATGCAGGAAATTATATAAACCGTGCATTGGCACGCTTTCATCAGAATAATTTAAGAGGGGCCATGAGCGATTATGATCTGGCATTGGATATTGACCCGAATAACTTTATCGGTCATTATAACCGCGGATTGTTACGTGCACAGGTAGGAGATGATAACCGGGCTATCGAAGACTTCGACTTTGTCATCAAGATGGAACCGGATAATATGATGGCTGTCTTTAACCGTGGTTTGCTTCGTGCGCAAACGGGTGATTATCGCGGAGCTATACAAGATTACACCACCGTTATCAATCAGTATCCGAACTTCTTGGCCGGATATTATCAGCGTTCGGAAGCTCGCAGAAAGATTGGAGATAAGAAGGGTGCGGAGCAGGACGAGTTTAAGGTCATGAAGGCGCAGATCGACAAGCAGAATGGTGTGACGAATAAAGATGTAGCGCAGAACAAGGATAAGGAAAATGAGGAGGAAGGCGGAGAGAAGACCCGTAAGAAATCCGATAAGAATATGAATAACTATCGTAAGATAGTGATTGCGGATGATTCTGAAGCCGAACAACGCTATACAAGTGATTATCGTGGTCGTGTGCAGGATAAGAACGTAAATATAACGCTGGAACCGATGTTCGCTTTGACTTATTATGAGAAGATGAGTGACGTGAAGCGTTCGGTGAACTTCCACAAATATATTGAAGACATGAACCGTACAGGTATACTTCCGAAACGTCTTCGTATCACAAATATGGAAGCTCCGTTGACGGAAGAACAGGTGAAAGTTCATTTTGCCTTGATTGATACGCATACATCGGCGATTGTGGAAGATGATAAGAATGCTTCGAAACGTTTTGCCCGTGCGATTGATTTTTATCTGGTGCAGGATTTCTCGAGTGCGGTTTCCGATTTGACCCAGACGATCTTGCTGGATGGTGATTTCTTCCCGGCATATTTTATGCGTGCACTGATCCGTTGTAAACAGTTGGAATATCAGAAGGCTGAACAAGCTGTCGAAACAGATGTTGTTCCGGGTGATAATAAGCGTAAAGAGATTACTGCGGTAGATTATGAAGTGGTCAGAAAAGACTTGGATAAGGTGATTAATCTGGCTCCGGACTTTGTATACGCATATTATAATCGTGCTAATGTTTCTGCTATGTTGAAAGATTACCGTGCCGCAATTATCGACTACGATAAGGCGATTGAGCTGAATCCTGATTTTGCGGATGCTTATTTCAACCGTGGACTGACTCATATTTTTTTAGGAAATAATAAGCTGGGTATTTCAGATTTGAGTAAAGCCGGTGAGTTGGGGATTGTTTCCGCTTATAATGTTATCAAACGTTTTACGGATCAATCGGAATAACATTTTTTTGATAAAAAACAGAAAACTCAAAAGATTTAGTTACTTTTGCGTTCAAATTATGAAAATATAACATCATCATATTATGATAAAGATAACATTTCCCGATGGCTCCGTTCGTGAATATAACGAAGGAGTGAACGGTTTACAGATTGCTGAAAGTATCAGCTCGCGTCTGGCACAGGAAGTGCTGGCATGTGGCGTGAACGGCGAGACTTATGATTTAGGACGTCCTATTAATGAAGATGCAAATTTTGTTCTTTATAAATGGGATGATGAAGAAGGTAAGCATGCATTCTGGCATACAAGTGCACACTTGTTGGCGGAAGCTTTGCAGGAACTTTATCCGGGTATCCAGTTTGGTATCGGACCGGCTATTGAAAACGGATTCTACTATGATGTGGATCCGGGTGAGGCGGTAATAAAAGAAAGCGACCTTCCTGCCATTGAAGCTAAAATGTTGGAACTGGCTGCAAAGAAAGAAGACGTAGTCAGAAAAAGCATCGCAAAAACGGATGCTTTGAAAATGTTTGGTGATCGTGGCGAAACATATAAATGTGAATTGATTTCCGAACTGGAAGACGGACACATTACGACTTATACACAGGGTGCGTTTACTGACCTTTGCCGTGGTCCTCACTTGATGACGACTGCTCCGATCAAGGCTATTAAATTAACTTCTGTGGCTGGTGCTTACTGGCGTGGTCATGAAGACCGTAAGATGTTGACACGTATTTATGGTATCACGTTCCCGAAGAAGAAAATGCTGGATGAGTATCTGGTGTTGTTGGAAGAGGCGAAGAAGCGTGATCATCGTAAGATCGGTAAGGAGATGCAGTTGTTTATGTTCTCCGAAACTGTAGGTAAGGGGCTTCCTATGTGGTTGCCGAAAGGTACTGCATTGCGTTTGCGTCTGCAGGAGTTCTTGCGTCGTATCCAGACACGTTACGATTATCAGGAGGTGATTACTCCGCCAATCGGTAATAAGTTGCTGTATGTGACTTCGGGCCACTATGCAAAATATGGCAAGGATGCCTTCCAACCTATCCATACTCCGGAAGAGGGGGAAGAGTATTTCTTGAAACCAATGAACTGTCCTCACCACTGTGAGATTTACAAGAACTTCCCACGTTCTTATAAAGACCTTCCGTTGCGTATAGCTGAATTTGGTACGGTTTGTCGTTATGAACAAAGTGGAGAGTTACATGGTTTAACTCGTGTTCGTAGCTTTACGCAGGATGATGCGCATATCTTCTGTCGTCCGGAGCAGGTGAAAGATGAGTTCCTTCGTGTGATGGATATTATATCTATTGTGTTCCGTTCTATGGATTTCCAGAATTTTGAAGCACAGATATCTTTGCGTGATAAGGTGAACCGTGAAAAGTATATTGGTAGCGATGATAACTGGGAAAAAGCGGAACAGGCTATTATCGAGGCTTGTGCGGAGAAGGGCTTGCCTGCTAAGATTGAGTATGGAGAAGCTGCTTTTTATGGTCCTAAGCTCGACTTTATGGTGAAAGACGCTATTGGTCGTCGTTGGCAGCTGGGTACAATTCAGGTTGACTACAACTTGCCGGAACGCTTTGAACTTGAGTATATGGGCTCTGATAATCAGAAGCACCGTCCGGTGATGATTCACCGCGCTCCGTTCGGATCAATGGAACGTTTTGTTGCCGTATTGATTGAGCACACTGCCGGTAGATTCCCATTGTGGCTGACACCGGAACAGGTAGTTATTCTGCCGATCAGTGAGAAGTTCAATGAATATGCAGAGCAGGTGAAGAGGTATCTGAAAATACACGAAATCCGTGCGATTGTAGATGATCGTAACGAGAAGATCGGTCGTAAGATTCGTGATAATGAAATGAAACGCATTCCTTATATGCTGATTGTCGGTGAAAAAGAAGCTGAAAATGGTGAAGTTTCTGTTCGTAGACAAGGCGAAGGTGACAAAGGAACCATGAAATTTGAAGAATTTGCTAAAATTTTGAACGAAGAAGTTCAGAATATGATAAATAAATGGTAACTTTGCAGCCGTTTCAGAATAAAATATTTAGTATAACAATAAAAAGATCAAACCAGGAAGTAAACGTTTTTAATGAAGAATGACACTCTAAAAGGGCAATACAGAATCAATGAACAGATTCGTGCCAAGGAAGTTCGCATAGTAAGCGATGATATTGAACCGAAAGTATATCCAATCTTTCAGGCTCTGAAAATGGCTGAAGAAAAAGAATTGGATTTAGTGGAAATTTCTCCTAATGCTCAACCCCCTGTTTGTCGTATTATTGATTATTCTAAATTTCTTTATCAATTAAAGAAACGTCAGAAGGAACAGAAAGCGAAGCAGGTGAAGGTTAATGTGAAGGAGATTCGTTTTGGTCCCCAGACAGATGACCATGATTACAACTTTAAGTTGAAGCATGCTAAAGGATTCTTGGAAGACGGTGATAAGGTGAAGGCTTATGTATTCTTTAAAGGTCGTTCTATCCTTTTTAAGGAACAAGGTGAAGTATTGTTGCTTCGTTTTGCGAATGATTTGGAAGACTATGCTAAAGTAGATCAGATGCCGATACTGGAAGGTAAGCGTATGACTATACAGCTTTCTCCGAAGAAGAAAGAAGCTCCTAAAAAGCCTGCAACAGCCGGAGCACCGAAACCTGCTGCTCCTGCACAAAAAGCAGAGAAGCCGGAAACGAGCGAAGAATAAGAAAAGGATGCGTAACGCGCAGGTATAGTGCGTTGCCATTATATATTTAATAATTTAAAAACAAGTAAGATGCCAAAGATGAAGACTAACTCCGGTTCTAAAAAAGGTTTACCCTTACCGGAACAGGTAAAATCAAAAGAAAGCACGCTTTTCACAGTCACATTTTGACTAAGAAATCCAAGAAGAGAAAAAGAAATCTGTGCTACTCTACAACTGTTGATACAACAAATGTAAGCCAGGTTAAGGAACTCTTAGCAATGAAGTAATCAAAAGCGTAAAAGTATTATTAAAGTATTAACCGAATGCATTAGCCTGAAGTTCGCTGCGTGAAGTAGCGGCGCTAACATTCAAAAAAAGTAAAACTATGCCAAGATCAGTAAATCATGTTGCTTCAAAAGCAAGAAGAAAGAAAATTTTGAAATTGACCAGAGGTTACTTTGGTGCAAGAAAGAATGTATGGACCGTAGCTAAAAACACTTGGGAAAAGGGTTTGACTTACGCGTTCCGTGACCGTAGAAATAAGAAAAGAAACTTCCGCGCTCTTTGGATACAACGTATCAACGCTGCTGCACGTCTTGAAGGAATGTCTTATTCTAAATTGATGGGCGGTCTGCACAAAGCCGGTATTGAAATAAACCGTAAGGTTTTGGCTGATTTAGCTATGAATCACCCGGAAGCTTTCAAAGCTGTAGTTGCTAAGGCTAAAGCTGCTTAAGCATCAATAGTTTACGAGTTACAAAGTGTCAGTTACTAAGCCAGTAACTGACACTTTTCTTTTGTTAGGCGGATAAAAGGGAGTGAAAAAAATGTTAGTAGGTAAACAAATTCCTTTTTTTTCTTGTTAGTCTCATAGATTCTTATTACATTTGTGATACAAAAATATTAGCCGTATCGACTGGATCGGGAAACTCTTCAAATTAATCTGATGCACCGAGAAAGCTTCGTTCTTCAATGGCGGGCCACATCCTTCGGGACAGCTTTAAGCCGGTGGATTACAAAGAGGGCGAGCGCTCAAATCTTGTTCTATCAGAGTTTCATCACATCGTCGATGCGGCTTTTTTATATACTTTTCTATGATATTTTATTTCTCCGGTACAGGTAATTCTAAGTGGATTGCAAATCAGCTTTCCAAAGAGCAAAAAGAAGAGTTGGTTTTTATTCCCGATGCGCTAAAGAATGGAGCATTGGAGTTTAGTTTGCAGGCAGATGAAAAGATCGGCTTTGTATTTCCTATCTATTCGTGGGGACCTCCTGAAATTGTATTGAACTTTGTTCGACAACTTTCTTTAAAGGGATATAAAGGACAATATTTGTTTTTTGTTTGTTCCTGTGGTGATGATACCGGGCTTACCCAGCAAGTGCTGGCGAAGGCATTGAAGAATAAAGGTTGGGAATGTCACGCTGGTTTTTCGGTGACTATGCCTAATAATTATGTCTTGCTTCCCGGTTTTGACGTGGATAATAAAGAGTTGGAAGAGAAAAAACTAGCGGAGGCTGTTTCGACTGTCAGTAAAATAAATGCTTTGATAAGTAAGAGGGAAGAGATGTTTCTCTGTCATGAAGGGAGTATGCCTTTTATCAAGACGAGGATTATAAATCCGTTGTTTAATCGTTTTCAGATGTCTTCCAAGCATTTTTATGCTACCGATGCTTGTATTGGGTGCAAGCGTTGTGAGAAGATTTGTCCGGTGGAGAATGTTAAAGTTGTGGACGGAAGGCCTGTTTGGGGAATGGATTGCACCTCATGCCTGGCATGTTATCATGTTTGTCCGCAGCATGCGGTGCAATATGGAAAAAGGACGAAAGATAAGGGGCAGTATTTCAACCCCAATCAATCTACTCGTCTTTGATTTTAATACAGCAGTTGGATAAGTCTTCAATGATGGCCAGACTTTCTACTCTGACACCTTGTTCCTCGAGCATTTTACGGCCATTTTGGAAGGCTTTTTCAATAATGAAGCCCATTCCTACCAGATTTGCTCCGGATTGCTTGATGAGGTCAATAATGCCCAATGCGGCATTTCCATATGCGAGAAAGTCATCCACGAAAAGAACATTGTCGTTCGGAGTGAGAAAATCTGCACTGATAACGACTTCATAATCACGGTCTTTGGTGAATGAGTGCACGGTAGTGCTTAGTGCATTCTGGATGGTTTTAGGAGACTTTTTCTTTGCAAATACAACAGGTAAATCCATCAGGTAGCCTGTCATGATAGCAGGGGCGATGCCGCTGGCTTCGATCGTCATAATCTTATTTACGTTTGTGGCTGCAAAACGGCGGACAAACTCAACTCCGATTGATTTCATCAGGACAGGGTCCATTTGATGATTAATAAAACCGTCTACTTTCAGGATACCTCCTTCGTAGCACTTTCCGTCTTGCAGAATTCTTTTTTTAAGTAATTGCATGCTGTATGATATTAATTAAATAATGTGCTAATATTCCATTCCGCATGGTGAACAGCGGTTGGTATATTAGCACATGGAATTTTGAATCGTTACTTGTTGTCTCTTAAGTCTTTCACTCGGACGGCTTTTCCTTCGCTTTGTGGGAGAGAGCCTTTTTTTACCAGTTTAACTTTGGGAGTCACCAATATTTCATCCTTTAATTGGCGGGTTATATCCTTGCGGATCTTCTCCAGTTCAATATAATTGTCAGTGGAAAGGTCGCTTAATTCTACTTCGACGATCATCTCGTCTTGGTTGTTGACCGTTTCCAGTGTAATCAGGTAATTGCTGCCTAATTCGGGGAATTGTACGAGTATCTTTTCTACCTGCATCGGGAAGATATTTACTCCCTTGATAATGAACATATCATCACTGCGTCCCTTGATACGGTCGATACGGATATGCGTGCGGCCGCAGGGGCATTTCCCCGGAAGAATACGGGTTAAGTCGCGGGTGCGATAGCGGATTAACGGCATCATCTCACGGTCGAGAGTTGTAAGCACTAATTCTCCGATTTCTCCTTCCTGAACGGGTTCTCCTGTTTCAGGATCGATAATTTCTACCAGATAACAGTCTTCCCAGAAGTGCATTCCGTTTTGTTCCTGACATTCGAAAGCAACGCCGGGGCCGTTCATTTCTGTCATACCGAAGCTGTTGTATGCTTTTACGCCCAGCATCTTTTCTATTTTCCGGCGTTGTTCGTCGGTGTGAGGTTCGGCACCGATAACCAGCGTTTTCAGTGTGGTTCCTTTGGGATCAAGTCCTTCTTCCTGAAAGACTTCGGCAAGGCGGATGGCATAGCTGGGGATAGCATGTAAAGCGGTAGTCTTAAAGTCGTTGATGAATTTAATCTGTCGTTTACTGTTTCCTGCTGCAGCGGGAACTGTCAGGCAGCCCAGGCGTTCTGCACCGTATTGGAAGCCTAACCCCCCTGTAAACATACCATATCCGGAGCTGTTTTGGAAGACGTCGGTCTTGCGTATTCCTACTGCGTATAGGCAACGGGCTACCAGGTTGGCCCAGGAGTCGAGATCGTGCTGTGAGTGAACAATAACTGTCGGGTTTCCGGTAGTACCACTGGAAGAGTGAATACGTACACCATCATTGCTCATATCACCTGCTACCAGCCCGAAAGGATAGTGGGCACGCATATCGGCTTTGGTAGTAAAGGGCAATTTGCGGATATCGTCTAATGATTGTATGCTATCTGCTGTGATGCCATGTTTGCTGAAAACTTCTTTGTAATATGGGGAGTTCGCAGCTATATTGATTGTTTTCTTGAGCCGTCGAAGTTGTAATTCCTGCAACTTCTCCCGGCTCATGGTTTCTAGTTCTTCTTCCCAGTATTGTGTACTCATGATAATGTCTGTTATTACATTAGCTTTTCTGCAATTTCCTTGCCGGCGGCCAATGCTTTAAGATTCATTTCTACAATTGCTTCTCCCTTGCGCTGGAAGATTTCCCGGATGCTGTCTTGCACTTTCTCGTAATTGATGCCGAGGAATGGAATCGTTGCTCCCAATAAGACAATGTTGGCAACACGGGCGGAGCCTACTTCTTTGGCTACTTTGTCTACGTTCAACACAATTTTGTGAGGCAGCTTATTGATTTCTGCCATTACTTTGTCTGCTTCCGGATAATTGGGGATATTGACAAACGGAGTTTCGTTAGTCACCAACCAACCGTTAGGGCTAAGATAGGGGAGGTAGCGCAATCCTTCCATGGGTTCCAATGAAATAATAAGGTCGCATTTACCTGATGGGATCAAGTCTGAAGCAATCGGCTGGTCGCTGATACGGAGGTTGGAT
Source organism: Bacteroides sp. BFG-606 (assembly GCF_024788145.1). NCBI lineage: Bacteria > Pseudomonadati > Bacteroidota > Bacteroidia > Bacteroidales > Bacteroidaceae > Bacteroides > Bacteroides sp. BFG-606. Next base: position 4,020,823 of record NZ_JANUIL010000001.1, read on the forward strand.
TGAACATCTCCTCCGCGTTGGCTCATTCCGTGCACTTCTGCTTGTTTCATATATAATCCTTCTTTCAAGGCAGCTTTGCCGATCACTGTAGCAATAGACAGAATTCCCTGTCCACCGACTCCTGATAATATAATGTCTTTCTTCATGGCTTACTTACTTCTTTTTTTGCGTGCTAATGTTTGGATACACTCTCTGCGTGGAATAATGACAGATACACCGCGATATTCGATTTCTTCGCGAATGATTTGCTTCATCTCCTCATAGTTTTTCTTCAGCGGAGTAACGACGCGGATATGAGCCGGATCTACTCCGATACCTGCACAGATCGCTTCGATACGTCCGGTTCCGGCAGAGTCCTGTCCGCCTGTCATGGCGGTAGTTTCATTGTCGGAGATGACGATGGTTACACTGGCATTCTCGTTCACACAATCTAATAGTCCGGTCATTCCGGAATGGGTGAATGTGGAGTCTCCGATGACAGCTACAGCCGGGAAAAGACCTCCGTCAGCCGCACCTTTTGCCATCGTGATGGAGGCGCCCATGTCTACGCATGAGTTGATTGCATTGAAAGGAGCATTCGCACCTAGCGTGTAACAGCCGATGTCGCTGAATACTTTATGAGATGGGTATTCTTCTTTCAGAACTTCGGTTAATGTGATATACATATCGCGATGTCCGCAACCTTCGCAAAGTGCAGGCGGACGCATTTCTACGACAGAAGGAATGCCGAATTCCGATTTATTCTCTTTGCCTACGGCGCGGGCTACAGAGTCCGGATTCAATTCTCCATCCTGTGACAGAGTGCCGTCCAAGCGTCCTTTTACTTTAACGCCGATGCCCAGATAACCTTTCAATTGTTTTTCTACAAATGGTTGTCCGTCTTCCAGAACGAGGATTTCGTCACAGGAGTCAATCAATTGATGTAATTGCTTTTTAGGCAATGGGTACTGGCCGATTTTAAGTACCGGATATTCGCAACCTTCAGGATAGTTTTCCATCAGATAATTGTAACCTATACCGCAAGCGATAATTCCTAACTTTTTGTTAGGACCATCTGTATATTTATTATAAGGTGATTCTTCCGAGGCTTTGATAAATTCGTCTTGGCGGGCAAGCAATACTTTGTAGCGTTTGCGGGCGTTTCCCGGTAACAAGATGAACTGACGGGGATCTTCGCTGAAAGAGATGCCATTCTGTGGTTTTTGTGCTTTGCGTTCTACTCCAGAGCGGGAGTGTGCAAGGCGGGTTACCATACGCATCAAGATAGGTTCGCCCAATTTTTCAGAGAATTCGAAGCCACTGTATACCATATCATACGCTTCCTGCTGATTGCTGGGTTCGTACATGGGGATCAGTGAGAAATCTCCGTAGAAACGGCTGTCTTGTTCGTTCTGCGAAGAGTGCATACTGGGGTCGTCTGCTGCTATCACCATCAATCCGCCTTTCACGCCTGTGACGGCAGAGTTGACAAAACAGTCGGCAGCTACATTCATACCTACGTGCTTCATACAAACTAATGCCCGTTTACCAACGAATGACATACCCAACGCAGCTTCCATCGCTGTTTTTTCATTGGCACACCAACGGTTGTGTATATTCTGTTCGGTCGTTATTGGGGCCATTTGAATATATTCCGTAATTTCAGTTGAAGGAGTACCAGGATAGGCATAAACACCAGAAAGTCCGGCATCCAGTGCAGCTTGTGCAATGGCTTCATCGCCAAGTAAGAGTTGCTTGCTCATATATATTTCTTTTATTTAGTGTTGATCACAGTTTGTTAATCTATCGGGCAAAGATAGGCTTTTCCGTTCGTTTTATTACAAATTTACTTGAAAATCTTTCTTTCATTCAGGGCTTTCCAGTATTTTCTTGCATTTGCCATGTGGTCGGCATAATTGGATGCAAAGTTGTGAGTTCCGGAAAAATCCTCTTTGGCGCACATGTAGATATAGTTATGTTTGGTATAGTTCAATACGCTGTCTATTCCCTTTTTAGAAGGGATACGGATGGGGCCTGGAGGCAGTCCGGTATTTATATAGGTGTTATAGGGGGAGTTGACTTTCAAATTCTCATTGGTGATTCGGCGCAGACCGAAATCCTGCAGTGCAAATTTGATGGTAGGATCTGCCTGCAGAGGCATATCTTGATGTAAACGGTTGATATACAATCCGGCTACCATTGGCTTTTCTTCATTGTTGTTGGTTTCTTCTTCGACGATGGAAGCAAGAGTGCTGACTTCTTCCGGTGTCATGCCGATGGCGGTGGCTTGTGCCAGACGTTCTTTGTTCCAGAAACGTTCGTGTTCATTCTTCATTCGTTTAAAGAAGTCGTCTACGCTCATGTCCCAATATACCTGATAGGTTTCAGGTATGAAAAGGCTGGGGAGTGTTATGGTTGTGTATCCCATTTGAGCCTGGAAAGTAGAGTCGAATAACTGGCTGGCGATTTCGGCAGAGTCTATCATGAGTTGTTTCCCAATGCTTCGTGCTAACCGGTCTAATGTCCGGACACTTCCGATAGTAAGGTTGACCGCTTCCTGATAACCTCTGGAAAAGCGGCTATATACATGATAGACATTGTCATTGGGGCGAATGGCATAACGTCCGGTATGGATATTCTGATCGAAATCTTTGTATTTTGCCATCCACCGGAATCCGGCGAACTTATTGACGTGCCCGAATTCTTTTATTTTATGGTAGATAGAATCGGCTGTATCATCCCGGTCTACATAAATATATACAGTTTTAGATGGATGAAATTGAGGAGCAAACAGATAGTAATAAAAGGTGCCTCCGGCAATTGCACAAAGGAGGAATGCTCCGATTAGAATGGATAATAGAATGTTTCTCTTTTTTCTCTTCATCTTTTGAGGTATATTTAAAAAGTTCGCCAAAGATAAAAAGAATTTGGATAGGATTGTTCTCTTTACATGATGAATCACAGGGCGGCCGCATCAAAAGTTTGTTTTCTTTTGGTGCGGTTTATGAAGCTGTTTCTTCATCTTGCGTTTCACCCTTCTTGATTTATCCGGATCTTTAGAGTATTTCCTTTTTTGTATAGTAACTCCATTAGTTCCATATATTGTGGGAATACTTTCCCACAATATAAAAGAATACTTTCCCATAATATGTGGGACTAATTGAATTACTTGATGATACCGTGTGAAACCGTTAGAATCGCTACGGCATCCCTTTATAATAAGGTGAAGGACTGTTGTAACAGAATACTATTGGCGTATGGAGATGAATTCGTTTCAGCTGAATGAGTTTTGCAAGTTAGTTCGGCCATAAGGAATAATTAGCGTCCGCTTCTATCCTGTTTTCTATTTCGTCGGGCAGGGGGGCAAAGAAATCCATATTAGTCAGGCTCTCGATGCTATCCACTGTGACTACATATGAAGATAGAGGTTCTACTGCCTGCTCGTTGTTGAATAAGAAGCCGATGGCCCGTATCGGTTTGACAAAAGGGGATAGGACTACTTTGAAAAACTGTTGAGGTACTACGACTTTATTTTTTCCAATCGTTTTAGGCTGTTTTTCAATAATAGGTCCACATATAATAATAATGGCACTATCTGCTATGGCCCAATTCCGGATTTTATCTTCCAGATTTTTCCACCCTCTTCTGTTTAACTGTGGATGTTGTGGACACATATTGCTGAAATAGAATGATTCCTTCATGGCTTCGGGGCTCCATTTCATATCTGCTGCAGGAGCCATGTGGCCTTTATCATATCCTGAACGGGTGTAGTCGGCATTCGTGGCAATCGGACCTGTCACTAATGGATCGGCAATGAAACGATTGCCTCTTTTTTCTTTTCCTCTGGTTTCTTCCCGGGTTAATTCGTAAGAGACCCAGTTGGGGATCTTTAAATCTTTGTTATATGATACGGTATATCCGCTATGCCGGATGATTTGTTCTTGCCGGGGAGCTAATGATATGGGTGTCTCCAGATCTTTGCCAAGTGGAATTTGAAGGGAAGCATCGGTTTGCAGTTCATTATTTTTCTGGATATTAATCTGTTGGCAATACAAATAGACGCCAAAAAGAATAGGAATGAGCACAATGATGGCGATGATACATCCTAACTTGTTATTGGAATGTAATTTCTTTTTGAATAGCTTTCTGTTTTTACCTTTTTTACTTCGATTCATTGGTTAGCTGCTGATGTCGGGTTCGTTTTATTCTTCTTTTCTCATGCTGAATTCGCAACCGCAATATTGTTGGTTGTAGAAGTTATACTCTTTAATGATGGCAATGCGTCGTTCACTAAGTCCGCCTTTCCGCCAATTCTGCTCCCAGTATGTGACATCCGGGTATGAAGCAGTGGCATATTGTCCGGCTTCATTAATCTGCTCCAGACTTTTCCAACGACTGGAAGCAAGCGTTGTGGTTATTACGGAAAAGCCATGTTCGTGTGCATAACGGGCGGTCTCCAATAAGCGTAGTTTAAAGCAACGTAGGCAGCGTCCTCCTCTTTCGGGTTCCTGCTCCATTCCTGCTATATGACATCGCCAGTTTTCATGATCGTAATCAGCATCTATTATCTCCAATCCCAATGATTGGGCATAGCGTGTACATTCGTTTTTTCTTATCATATACTCTTCCAGCGGATAGATATTAGGATTGCAATAATAGATAACAGGGGTAATGTGATGTTGCATCATACATTCAATAATGGCTGATGAACAAGGAGCGCAACAGGTATGAAGTAAGACCTTATCGGCTCCTCCCGGAACTTCGAGTTGGAATTTCTTTTTCATGCGGTAAAGTTAGTACATATTTACGATACGAGTCAATGGTTTATGTTTTATTCAGAATAGTTTTTTTTGTATATTTGTCCATTCAAGTTTATAACAACTCAATAATGGATGAATTAAATTGCGGGCAAGAAGAGCAATATGCAGGCCCGGAGAAGAAAAAAAGTACCTCGAAAATAGTGAAGAGAACTTTAGTTGTGGCTGCATTGGCTTTGGCGGTATATGTTGTATATTCCGTGGTTTATTTATTTGTCTCGCCTGATCGGAATATTCAGCAGATCTATCTGGTTCCGGAAGATGCGGCATTTATTATTCAGTCATCGGCTCCGATTGAAGATTGGGAGAAGTTTAGTGGAAGCGAGACGTGGCAATGCCTGAAGAAAGCGAAATCTTTTGAGGAGGTGACGCAAAGTGTGGAGAAGCTGGATTCCGTTGTCAAAAGCAATAAGGTATTATTGTCGCTTGTTGGTGAGCGGGATATGCTTATTTCGCTCCATAAGACTCGTCCCACTAATTGGGATTTTCTACTTATCCTGGATATGCAGAAGACATCAAAGATGGACTTATTGAAAGACCAGGTTGAAACCGTATTGGTTATGAGTGGTTTTACTGTGACTAACCGGATGCATAATGGTATTAATATCCTTGAAATGCGCGATCCCGAGACGAGGGATATTTTCTATATTGCTTTTGTCGATAATCATTTGGTCGGTTCTTATACATCCGGACTTGTCGAGTCGGCTATTGATTCTCGTAATAAACCTAAAATCGGGCTTGATCAGTCTTTTATTGAAACAGAGAAGTTGGTTTCCGGTAAGGGGCTTGTCAGGGTCTTTATCAATTATGCGCGTGTACCTCAATTTATGTCTATTTATTTAGGTACAAGAAATGAGTATATCGATCTGTTTAGCAATTCCATGAATTTTGCGGGACTTTATTTAAATATGAATAAGGAAAGGATGGAGGTGAAAGGATATACGTTGAAAAAAGATTCTGCCGATCCTTATGTCACTGCTTTGTTGAATTCGGGAAAACATAAAATGAAAGCGCATGAGATTCTGTCCGGGCGGACAGCTCTTTATACGAATATAGGTTTCAATAGTCCGGTAACTTTTGTAAAGGAATTGGAGAATGCACTGTCGGTTCACAATAAACAGCTGTATGATTCTTATCAAAGTTCCCGGAAAAAGATAGAAGGGCTATTCGGTATATCTTTGGAAGAAAACTTCTTGAGTTGGATGTCAGGAGAGTTTGCTATTACGCAATCCGAACCAGGTTTGTTAGGGCATGATCCCGAACTGATTCTGGCTATCAGGGCTAAAAGTATTAAAGATGCCCGTAAGAACATGGAATTCATTGAAAAGAAGATTAAGCGACGTACTCCGGTTAAGATTAAGACTGCTAATTATAAGGATTTCGAGATTAATTATATCGAGATGAAAGGCTTTTTCCGCTTGTTCTTTGGGAAGCTATTTGATAAATTTGAGAAGCCATACTATACTTATGTTGACGATTATGTCGTTTTTAGTAATAAAGCTGCTTCTTTACTTTCCTTTGTAGAAGATTACGAGCAGAAGAATTTATTGAAAAATAATCCGGGTTTTGAAAATGCACTGTCATATTTAAAATCAAGTTCTACTATTTTCTTATATACAGATGTGCGCAAGTTTTATTCCCAGTTGAAACCGATGATGAATCCTGCCACATGGAATGAAATACAATCAAACAAAGACGTTTTGTATTCATTCCCTTACTGGACTATGCAGATTATAGGAGAGGATCACTCGGCTTCTTTGCAGTATGTGATGGATTATAGCCCATATCAACCGGAAGAGGTTGCCGTTGCTATTGCTACTGATGAAGATGATAAGGAAATGAACGAAGATGCTGAAACCGAGAAAGAGCAGATGAGCGAACTGAAACGTTTCTATGTCGAAAAGTTTGAAGGGAATGTGTTGCGGGAGTTCTATCCGGAAGGCGCATTGAAGAGTGAAGCGGAAGTAAAAGAAGGGAAACGTCACGGCCGTTACCGTGAATATTATGAAGATGGTACCTTGAAACTTCGTGGAAAGTATGCAAATAATAAACCGAAAGGTACATGGAAATATTATACCGAGGACGGGAAATTTGAGCGCAAAGAAAAGTTTTAGATTACGTCAACAAAAGTTGATTTAAAAAATAAGCTCAAAAAATAATCGGATTCTTTTTGTTTTCTCAAATAAAGCTGTAATTTTGCACGCCGTAAACGAGAGACAAACGCCGCTATAGCTCAGTTGGTAGAGCAACGCATTCGTAACGCGTAGGTCGCCAGTTCAAGTCTGGCTAGCGGCTCTCAAATTAGAACGCTGATTATTAACTAATAATCAGCGTTCTAATTTTTATAAAATATCCAATTTCCTATGAAAGGAAAATTCAGTGTATGTAATAGATGTGAAATATAAAAATGTAATCTATGTTGAGTCGTATTATTGTTTTAGTAGTTGCCGGAGTGGCAGTAGTCTATATCGTTCGCTTTATAGATAACTTTTTCTCCCAGCGTAGAAGATAATCAGCTTTCAAACATTCTGCTGCGTGCTAGCATACAAGCGCCAACAATGCCAGCTTTATCTTTCAATTTGGATGTTATAATGGCTGAATCCTTATTCACCAGATTGAGTGAGTATTTGCGTACGGCTGTTTTTATGGGCTGGGTGATATAATCGCCGGTCAGAGATAAAGTTCCCCCTATAATTACCAGTTCCGGGTTGAAGATGTTGATTAGTCCGGCAATCTGTTTTCCCAGTTTCTGCCCGATTTCTTCTACGATTTCAATGCAAAGCAAGTCTTCTTTATTCACGGCAGCAATTATCTCATCAAGAGTGATCGGATTTTCTTCTGTGGCGACTCGAGTCGATAGTATGGAGCTTTCCCCGTTCTGAATACGTTCCAATAAAATACGGTGCAGTGCTGAACCGGAGGCTTCTGTCTCCAGGCATCCTTTTTTGCCGCAATGGCAGATTATTTCATTATCATAAGCGCTCATGTGTCCAAACTCACCGGAGAAACCGGATTTTCCAGTATAGATCTTCCCGTCAATAATAATTCCGATCCCTACTCCCCAGCTTACATTTACAAAAATGATATCTTTTTCTCCTTTTACACAGCCTTGCATATATTCTCCATAGGTCATGGCACGCGTATCATTGTCAACAGTCACTTTATATCCTAATTTTTCGGATAATACATCTGCTAATGGTCTCTCCTCAAAATTAAACTGGCTGAAGCTATATCCTGATTCAGGATTTACACGACCCGATACATTTACATTAATATTTAAGATCTTCTCTTTATTAATAGTGAGTTTCTTTATAAAATTGAGAATATGTTTGCATAACTCATTCATCCCTTCAATTGAGTTCTCAAATTTATAAGGTATATTCATTTTCAGTTCCACCATATCGCCTTTAAAATTTATCAGGCCGATATTGACAGCGAATCTTTTAATGTCTACACCTAAAAAGTAACCGGATTCGGGATTAAGTCCATAAAGGTTTGGATGGCGTCCGCCGCTAGTTTCCAATTTTCCATAATCATTAATATATCCGTCATCACACATTTCGCCAATAAATTTGGTGACAGTTGGTACACTTAAATCCAGCTCTTTTGAAAGATCGGGAATTGTAGAACTGCCATTATATATATAATGTGTAATAATTCTCTTTTTGACGAGAGCGCTTTTAGAGCCCTTTTCTATTTCTTTCAAGAATTGTTGGTTCATAACTATGCTTATTTGGTAATTCACACAAAGATAATTAATTTTTTTATTAATTTACGGTTTTAGAACCTTGAAAATTAGAATATCTTGGATGTTATACTATATATATGTTATCTAATGAGTTTATATACAGGATAATATAAGGGTGATCGATTATGGGTATAATAAATGGAATATGATGATTGGTGAATTAATTACCCCTTCTATTAATTAATTATGCTATCAATAATGTTTTTATTAATAAAATATTTTATTATCTATTGTTTATTTAATAAATATAGCTATATTTGTGCCGTGATATTATTAATAAAAGTCTGTATCCTTAAATGAATTAAATATGAGAAACTATTTTCTAACTCTATATTTGTTAATAGCCTTATGTTTCATGGCATGTTCTCATTTGGATGATTCTGTTGATGTGTTGATTGTTGGTGGAGGTGCTAGTGGGGTGACCGCTGGTATTCAATCTGCTCGAATGGGAACTAAGACATTAATAGTGGAAGAAACAGATTGGTTGGGTGGAATGCTAACTTCTGCGGGTGTAAGTGCTGTTGATGGAAATTATGATTTACCAGCTGGCTTATTTGGTGAGTTTCGTGGACATTTGGTTGATTATTACGGAGGGCTTGATTCCTTAAAAACCGGTTGGGTTAGTGCGGTACTATTTGAACCTTCTGTTGGAAATAAAATTTTCCATGAAATGGTTGGTGCAGAGAAAAAACTAAAAGTATGGCATAATACTACTCTGGTAAAATTGGAAAGAAAAGATGATTCTTGGATTGCTCAAATTCAGATGAAGGATAATACGATTAAAGAAGTATGCGCTAAAATTTTGATTGATGGTACTGAATTGGGTGATATAGCAAAAATGTGCGGTGTGAAATATAATATCGGCATGGAAAGCCGTCATGATACTAAAGAAGATATTGCCCCGGAAGAGAAAAATAATATAGTCCAGGATATTACATACGTTGCAACCTTGAAAGATTACGGTAAGGATGTGACGATTCCTTGTCCTGAAGGATACAATAAAGATGAATTTGCTTGTGCATGCGCCAGTCCTGTTTGTATCATACCTAAAGAACCGGATCGTGTATGGTCTAAGGAAATGATGATAACATATGGGAAGCTTCCTAATAATAAGTATATGATAAATTGGCCGATAGAAGGCAATGATTATTATGTTAACCTGATTGAAATGACTCGCGAGGAACGTGAAGAAGCATTGAAATATGCCAAGCATTATACAATGTGCTTTGTTTATTTCCTGCAACATGAGTTAGGCTTTAATACATTGGGATTGGCTGATGATGAATATCCTACGGCCGACAAACTGCCATTTATTCCTTATCATAGGGAGTCAAGAAGAATCCATGGATTGGTTCGTTTTAATTTAAATCATGTTTGTGAGCCGTTCAACCAGTCTCAACCACTTTATCGCACTTGCATTGCTGTTGGAAATTATCCAGTAGATCATCATCATACCCGTTATCATGGATATGAAGAATTGCCTAATCTCTATTTTCATCCGGTACCTTCGTATGGATTGCCTTTAGGAACTCTGATTCCAAAAGATGTTGAAGGTTTGATTGTTGCTGAAAAATCAATATCCGTTTCCAATATAATTAATGGTACCACTCGCTTGCAACCTATGGTAATGCAGATTGGACAGGCAGCGGGAGCATTGGCAGCTCTTGCAGTGAAAGAAAATAAGAATATTAGTGAAGTGTCTGTTCGGGAAGTGCAAAATGCAATTTTGGATGCGAAAGGATATTTATTACCTTATTTAGATGTTGCAATGGATCATCCAATGTTTAAATCATTACAGCGTGTAGGTTCTACAGGAATTTTAAAAGGTATAGGTAAAAGTGTTGACTGGGCAAATCAAACGTGGTTTAGAGCAGATACTTTGTTATTGGCAAATGAGTTGGAAGGGCTAAGAGATGTGTATCCCTTTGTTGATAAGCAAAATTTTGAAGGTAATAATACCATATCAATTCAGAAAGCGGTAGAGATGATAGAAGGGATTGCTGAAAAAGAAAGTATTGAGTTGAAGAAGGGTAGGATTGAAGAAATCTGGAGTGAATTTGGCTTGAAAGATTTAGATATGAATCGAAATATTCTACGGGGTGAAATGGCTATTTTGATAGATCAGATATTAGATCCTTTCAATAATAAAAAAATAGATATTACAGGACAGTATATTCAATAGGTAATAAAAATATAAATGTTAACAGCTGTTTTAATTAAACTAATATGAAAACATTAGATCGAAGAAATTTTCTAAAAAAAGCCACATTGGCTGGTGCGTCGGCTTTGGCTGTGCCAACATTGTTTGAATCTTGTACTTCAAAAGCTAATGCTAGTACAATAGTGGCAACCGATGGTCTGGAAAGTAAACTCATTGTTCCTAAAAACAATGGATTAAAAATTACCGGAACTTTTCTGGATGAGATATCGCATGACATTCCACATCAGAATTGGGGTGAGAAAGAATGGGACCTAGATTTTCAACACATGAAGAATATAGGAATTGATACGGTAATAATGATCCGTTCGGGCTATCGTAAATTTGTAACTTTCCCTTCTCCTTATTTGCTGAAAAAAGGTTGCTATATGCCTTCTGTTGATTTGGTGGATATGTTTTTGCGTTTAGCTGAAAAGTATGGAATGAAATTCTATTTTGGATTATATGATTCGGGTAAATACTGGGACACAGGAGATATGACCTGGGAAGTAGAAGATAATAAATATGTGATTGATGAGGTTTGGAAAAACTATGGTTCCAAGTATAAAAGTTTTGGTGGATGGTACATCAGTGGTGAAATTAGTCGGGCAACGAAAGGTGCGATTGGTGCTTTTCATGCATTAGGTAAACAATGTAAAGATGTATCCAATGGATTGCCTACTTTTATATCTCCTTGGATCGATGGCAAAAAAGCAATAATGGGAACGACAAAGATGACTAAGGAAGATGCCGTTTCTGTACAACAACACGAAAAAGAGTGGGATGAAATTTTTGATGGAATTCATGAGGTGGTAGACGCATGCGCTTTTCAAGATGGTCATATTGATTATGATGAACTGGATGCCTTCTTTTCTGTCAATAAAAAGTTAGCAGATAAGTATGGTATGCAATGTTGGACAAATGCCGAATCTTTTGACCGTGATATGCCTATTCGTTTTCTACCCATTAAGTTCGATAAACTTCGGATGAAATTGGAAGCGGCAAAACGTGCTGGATATGATAAGGCTATCACCTTCGAATTTTCTCATTTTATGAGTCCGCAATCAGCTTATTTGCAAGCGGGGCATTTATATGACAGATATAAAGAATATTTTGAAATAAAATAAATATGGTGAAGTCTACAATCAATTTTGGTTATCTTATATTCCTTTCTGTCGTGGCAGCATTGGGAGGCTTTTTGTTCGGATATGATACTGCAGTTATATCGGGAACAATTGCCCAGGTAACTCAACTATTTCAATTAGATACATTGCAACAGGGATGGTATGTAGGATGTGCTTTAGTCGGCTCTATTGTGGGTGTTCTTTTTGCGGGAATCTTAAGTGATAAGTTAGGAAGAAAACTTACGATGGTTATTTCAGCCGTATTGTTTTCTACATCAGCCTTAGGATGTGCTCTATGTGCCGATTTTTCTCAGTTAGTGATCTATCGGATTATGGGTGGAGTAGGGATAGGGGTTGTTTCCATCGTTTCTCCTCTTTATATATCTGAAGTATCTGTGGCACAGTATAGAGGGCGTTTGGTATCGCTATATCAATTAGCTGTAACGGTAGGTTTCTTAGGGGCCTATTTGATTAATTATCAATTATTGGCATGGGCAGAGAGTGGAACTCAATTAAGTGTAGACTGGTTGAATAAAGTATTTATTACTGAAGTTTGGAGAGGTATGTTAGGGATGGAAACATTGCCCGCAATCTTATTTTTCATTATCATATTCTTTATTCCGGAAAGCCCTCGTTGGTTAATCGTACGTGGTAAAGATTTAAAAGCTGTGAATATACTGGAAAGAATATACAATTCAATTACAGAAGCGAAAAGTCAATTAAAAGAAACGAAATCTGTACTGACCTCTGAAACGAGATCGGAATGGTCGCTATTAATGAAGCCCGGAATCTTCAAAGCTGTTATTATCGGTGTTTGTATTGCTATTTTAGGGCAATTTATGGGAGTGAATGCAGTGCTTTATTACGGCCCTTCTATTTTTGAAAATGCAGGACTTTCAGGTGGAGATTCTCTTTTTTACCAAGTTCTGGTAGGACTAGTCAACACCCTGACCACTGTTCTGGCTCTTGTCATCATTGATAAGGTAGGCCGCAAGAAACTGGTTTATTACGGAGTTTCGGGAATGGTTGTTTCTCTGATTCTCATCGGCCTGTACTTCCTCTTCGGAGATTCCCTGGGAGTATCCAGCCTCTTCCTGCTTATTTTCTTCCTGTTCTATGTATTCTGTTGTGCCGTGTCTATCTGCGCTGTGGTATTCGTGCTCCTCTCGGAGATGTATCCCACCAAGGTTCGCGGACTGGCCATGTCGATAGCAGGATTCGCTCTCTGGATCGGAACGTACCTGATTGGACAGTTGACCCCCTGGATGCTCCAGAACCTTACCCCCGCCGGAACATTCTTCCTGTTCGCCCTCATGTGCGTGCCGTATATGCTGATTGTCTGGAAACTCGTGCCGGAGACTACCGGGAAGTCACTGGAGGAGATTGAAAGATATTGGACCCGTTCGGAATAAATATAAAACAGACCTTAGTAACAATAAACTAACATCTTATAAATATGGATAGTAAGAACAACATTGGTCATTCAGCGGACATTTCTTTCACTGCTGAATTGCCCATACCAATCTATAATGGAAATAATAGTATGGATTTCGAAAAACTGGCAAGTCTGTACAAGAATGAACTTCTGGACAGTGTCCTCCCTTTCTGGCTCGAACACTCCCAAGACCACGAGTATGGTGGTTACTTCACCTGTCTGGACCGTGAAGGAAAAGTGTTCGATACGGATAAGTTCATCTGGCTGCAATGTCGTGAAGTGTGGATGTTCTCCATGCTTTACAATAAAGTGGAAAAACGCAAAGAATGGCTGGATTGTGCTGTTCAAGGTGGTGGATTTTTAAAAAAAATACGGACATGATGGTAACTATAACTGGTATTTTTCCCTTGATCGTTCGGGTAGACCATTGGTAGAACCGTATAATATATTCTCGTATACATTCGCCACCATGGCTTTCGGACAGTTGAGTCTTGCAACCGGTAATCAGGAATATGCGGATATTGCCAAGAAAACTTTCGACATTATTCTTTCCAAAGTAGATAATCCGAAAGGGAAATGGAATAAGCTTCATCCGGGTACCCGTAATCTGAAGAACTTTGCCTTGCCAATGATCCTCTGTAACCTGGCACTGGAGATAGAGCATTTATTGGATGAAACGTATCTGCGGGAAACAATGGATACTTGTATTCATGAAGTGATGGAAGTTTTCTATCGTCCCGAACTCGGAGGTATCATTGTTGAAAACGTGGACATTGACGGTAATCTGGTCGATTGTTTTGAAGGCCGTCAGGTGACTCCGGGGCATGCCATTGAAGCTATGTGGTTTATCATGGATCTGGGCAAGCGCCTGAATCGTCCTGAATTGATAGAGAAAGCCAAAGAGACTACTCTCACGATGCTTAATTATGGCTGGGACAAGCAATATGGGGGGATCTACTATTTTATGGATCGTAACGGTTGTCCTCCTCAACAACTGGAATGGGATCAGAAGCTCTGGTGGGTGCATATCGAGACACTTATTTCTTTGCTGAAAGGCTATCAACTGACCGGAGATAAACGGTGTCTGGAATGGTTTGAAAAGGTACATGACTACACTTGGGAGCATTTCAAGGATAAAGAATATCTTGAATGGTATGGCTACTTGAACCGAAGAGGAGAAGTGTTACTACCACTCAAAGGTGGAAAATGGAAAGGATGTTTCCATGTGCCAAGAGGGCTGTATCAGTGCTGGAAAACATTAGAAGATTTGATGAATTATAAATAACTATCTTGTTTTATTAACATTAATATTTAATATGGAGAAACAAATCACATGGAGTATAAGGTTTATAGCCTTATTCATCTGTTCGCTTTCTTTCTTAAACGTTCATGCTCAAAAAAACACGAACGTGAAAGGGACAGTGTATGACTCAAACAATGAGCCGCTTGTCGGTGCTACTGTTAGTGTAAAAGGGAATTCGTCCAACGGTACTATTACCAATATTGACGGACAGTTTAGCCTAAATGTACAGGACTTAAAATCAACTCTAGTCGTTTCCTTTGTTGGGTACCAGACTCAAGAGGTTGCTTTACATGGTCGTTCAGAAATTACTATTAGACTACAAGAAGATGCACAAGCATTGGATGAAGTTGTGGTGGTAGGGTACGGAACTCAAAAAAAGAAATTCTTAATAGGTTCCGTTTCTCAAGTAGGCTCTAAAGAGTTGATGATGGCTCCTCAAGCGAACCTTTCCAATATGATGACAGGTAAGTTACCGGGGGTAACGAGTGTTCAACGTTCCGGTCTTCCCGGAAACGACCAGACATCTATCAACATCCGTGGTTTAGGTACTTTTTTAGATTCTAGTCCCCTGATATTAGTGGATGGTGTTGAACGTATGTTGAATACAGTGAATCCTAATGATGTAGAAAACATATCTATTTTGAAAGATGCAGCTACAGCATCTGTTTATGGTTTGGCAGCGGCAAATGGAGTGATCCTGGTAACGACCAAGAAAGGTACTGAAGGTAAGGTAACCCTTTCGTATGACGGTTCTGTTACTTTCCAGAAAAATACAGCTATGCCTGAAATGCTAAATGGTCCTGACTATATTTATTGGTATAATAAGGCGAGTGAACTTGATGGCAACGGACCATATTATGGAGCTGATATTCAGACGAAAGTGGCTAATAACTATGATCCGGAAGGTAAATATGGAAATACAAACTGGACGAAAGAAGTTTTTAAGGATTATGGCTTCACACATCAACATAATATTTCTGCTTCCGGTGGTAACAAGAATATCCGTTTCTTCACCAGTATAGGTATGTTGGATCAATCCGGCATCATCGAAAATGTGAATTATGATCGTTACAATGTCCGTTCTAACGTAGAAGGTAATATTACCAAAGATTTAACGTTCGAACTTAATATTTCTGGCTTTTATGAAGAAAAGAACTGGCCCGGAATTAGTACAAGCGCACAGGCTGAACAAAACCCCATTCAGCAGGCTGTTTATTCAGCCCCTATTATTCCTATTTATTATCAAGGAGAATATACAGCTTGGATTGGTCCCGGTAGTTCCAACACACAGAGTCCACTCGCTACTTTAAGGAATAGCGGATTTCAGAAAAACCAAAGACATGAGTTTGATGGTACAATGAAAATCAGTTATGCCTTTCCTTGGATAAAAGGGTTGAAAGCTTCTCTAGGTTTAGTTTATGATACTAGTTATTCGGAAGATAACGGTTTCTTGGTAGGATACAATGTTAATGCTTATAGTGCAGATTCTAAATCATATAATTTAATGCGTGCCTCTTCTACAAGCGAGAAAGGTAATTACACAAAATCCGCATCTTCTTTCAGAAGATTTATGGTCCGCCCAAGTGTGGAGTATGCTAATACCTTTGGCAAGCATGCAGTTTCAGCCCTTTTCTTATATGAACAGACGCAATTGAAAGGTTCTACAATGACAGGAAAGATGGGTGGTTATAATTTTAATGATCCGGTTGATCTTTCATTAGGTACTGAATTTATATCCAATCCTACAGGTAGTCACAGCGATAAAGCTACCATTGGTTATGTAGGACGTTTCAATTATATTTTCGATAAAAGATACCTTGCTGAATTTGCTTTCCGTGTAGATGGATCCTATAAATTCGCAAAAGATAGAAGATGGGGATTCTTCCCTTCTGTATCTTTGGGATGGGTAATCTCTGAAGAAAATTTCATAAAAAACAATTTTTCTTCTATCAACCTATTAAAACTGCGTGCTTCTGTCGGTGAATTAGGAAGTGATAATACAGATGCTTTTTTACATAGAAGTATTTTTAACGTAGAGAAGAATGCCTACATATTCGGAGGAGTTCCTTATGCAGGATTAGGTGCATCCAACTCTATTACTTCCAGCTTAACCTGGTCTACTACCCGCAGTTACAATATTGGTGCTGACCTGACAATGTGGAATGGATTATTGGGAGTAGAATTCGATTTATTTTATAAGCTGACAAAAGATATACAAGAAAGCCGGAGTGGTGGTTTCCCTCCTTCATTAGGTGGAAATTATGCTCAAAAAGGAAATACGGGTAAGATCGACAATCGCGGTTTTGAATTGGTATTGAAGCACCAAAACCACGTTAATGATTTTTACTATAGTATAACCGGTAGTGTAGCGTGGGCTAGAAATAAAGTTCTGTCGCGGATTGAAAGTGAAAGTACTCCTTGGTACCGGACAAACATAGGTGAACCTTTAGGACAAATTTATGGCTATAAAGCTATAGGCTTATATCAAACACAAGAGCAATTGGATAACCGTCCTTTTGTTGGTAATGGAGTTCAACGTTTAGGTGATATCATGTATGAGGATATCAATGGAGATGGTAAAATTACGCAGGATGGGGATAAAGTTAAAATCGGTCACAGCACTTTGCCAGAGTTAAACTACTCTCTGTCTATGGACTTCAACTGGAAAGGGTTCAATTTGAGTGCATTATGGCAAGGAGCTGCTATTGTTAGTTATACGTTGAATGGTACTTATAATCATGGTTCAATGGACAATACGGTCTATACACGACCATTCTACTCGGGAGGAAATGCTCCTTATTATCTGGTAGAAGATTCATGGACACCGGAAAATACTAGCGCCCGTTATCCCAGATTAAGTGCCATTCATAACGGAAATAATGCATATACCTCTTCCTGGTGGTTAGTAAATGGTAATTTCCTGCGTTTGAAGAATTTACAGTTTGGTTACACAATTCCTAAAAAAATACTTGCGAAAGCCAATATTGGACTATCTAACGTTCGTGTATATGTAGCAGGCACCAATCTGTTTACTTTCACAGAATTTAAATATTGCGACCCTGAAATGGCTATTATAAATAATGGTTATTATCCCCAACAAAAGAATTATAGTGTTGGATTAAATATCACATTCTAATTAAATCAATAATTATGAAAATAAAAAGATTATATCTATTAGGGATAGGGCTGATGTTTACGTCACAGTTTCTAACCTCGTGCCATGATTTGTTGGAGAAAGATCCTACAGACTCATATTCAGAAACAGTAGCCTGGAGCTCGGAATCTTCTTTAGATATGTATGTGACTTACTTATATAAGCCTCTCAATGGCTTATCCAACTTTTCTTCTTTATCCTTAACCGATGGATATACAGATTTAGTTAAGTATGGAAATGGAGTTCCACAAACATGGAGTGCTCATAACAAGATTCTATTGCAGCAAAACACAATAACATCAGATAATAATCCGATGTCATCGTGGGGACTTTATACCGACATATTTAGAGAAAATGTATTTCTGCGTGATGCTGGCATCTATGGAAGTAAGTTTAGTGAAGATTTTCTCAATACTCGTATTGCTGAAATTCGTTTTATTCGCGCTGTGAATTATGCACGTATGATAAGAATTTTCGGAGGAGTTATTCTTCGTGACGAAACAAATGGAGTTGATTCAGAAGGGGAAAAAGCAAAAGCAAGAGCAACTGAAGCCGAATCATGGGATTTTGTTCTGAAGGATTTGGAATTCGCAGCCAAACACCTTCCGGAAGAATGGGACAGCAAATGGGATGGGCGTTTGACTAAAGGAGCAGCGTATGCCTATATGTGTCGTACAGCACTCTTTGCAAAACGTTGGGATATTGCTATTACCGCTGCTGATGAGATTAAAAAGCTCAATAAGTATGATTTAATGGATGAATATAAAGATGTATTTAAAGTGGCAGGTAATAAAGAAATTATTTTCTCCATAGCATACAAAATTCCGGATATGCCCCATTATTTCGATCGCTATTTTGCTCCTGACGGTAAACAAGGGATAAGAAGAGCTGTCCCGACAAGTGAGCTGGCTGATTCTTATGATATGGCTGACGGAACTCCTTTCTCGTGGAGCGGCTCCATGGCCAAAGATCCTTATGTAGGTCGTGAACCTCGTTTCTATGCATCCATTATATATAATGGGGCTACTTGGAAAGAAAAGACTATTTATACCTATGTAGACGCAGAAAACGGTTTTGCAGCTTACAGAGATAACATGAATCCGGGAGAAAAACAAACTGTTACCGGATATTTCATCAGAAAATATCTACAAGAAAACAATACCGAATTTGATGATAAGGGAAGCGATCAGTTTTGGATTGAAATGCGTTATGCGGAGGTTTTGTTAAATCTGGCTGAAGCTCTGGCAGAACAGGATTATGCTAAAAATCAGGATGATGCCTTGGAAGCTCTCAATGAAGTAAGAAGACGTGTTGACCTACCGGAACGTACAACACAAGAAGCACCGGATAAAGACTCATTTATGAAACTATTACGTAAGGAACGTATTTGTGAATTGGCCTTTGAAGGATTCCGTTATTGGGATTTACGCAGATGGCGTTTGGCTGGCGAAGTTATTGATGGAAAACAGGCACATGGAACAAAAATAACCAAAAAAGATGATAATTCTTATACTTATGAACAAGTGTCATGTGACGACAATATAAACCGCTTCTTTCCAGAACGCTATTACTTGCTACCTATTCCTGTAGATGAATTACAGAATAATCCGTTATGTGAGAATAATGCTCCTTGGTAATATTAAAAGATTATTATAGTTATGAAAAATTTCAAAGTAATTACATACATCATATTAATGATAGCATTTAGCTTTTCCTTTTCTTCTTGTGAAAAGCATGATGATATCCATTATCATTCTGATTGTGATATCATATCCATTATGGTTCGTGCTAATTCTCCGGAGGATGGTACTACTTATGATGGGCTCATATCAGAGAATGGAAATATAACTTTCGAACTTCCGGCAAAAGTGAAATTGAGCGAATTATATGTAACAGCCAATTTGCCTGTAGCAGCATTTGCTTATCCTTCATTGACTGGTGCTAAAGATTTATCTACTCCATTTAAACTAACTATTGTAGCAGGTGATGGAACGCAAAAGGAGTATACTTTGATTGCTAAACACCCAAATAACTAAAAAAGTAGATGTTATGAAAATAAAATATCATAATTGGCTTCAAGTTGCTGTCATGGCAACAATGGTTGTATTTTCCGCATGCTCGGATGATCCAACATTATACTCTGACACTGATATAACCGGATTCAAAGTTAGATTGGGCGAGGGTAATTATAAACAGGGTACCGTTAAGGATGGTAACATTATTGAATTTAAGATCACTCCGGACTTAGATTTGAGCAAACTCAATGGAGTTACTTGTTCTTTCTTTATCTCTCCATATGCAACAGTTACACCTACCCCCGATGTACCTCAAGATTTTTCAAAAGATGTACATTACACAGTGAAGGCGCAAGATGGCACAACCACTGACTGGACCGTAAAATGGACTTATGGCGGAAAAGTAAATGATGGAGAAGGTTTTGAATATTTTTTCAAAAAATGGGAAATTAGTGTACCCACTCCATCTAATAAAGACAAAGATGGTTTCGGTGCAGTGTTTGGTAATTATATAATAGATACCCAATTTAATTTCTATGATAAATATACAGGGCAGAAAGTAGATAAGACTTTGAATGTGACAGGAATAGACGCTTCTTTGTGCCAGTTAGTCAATGATGACGCCGGTAATTTGATCGGTGTAGTAAAAAATGTAGGGTTATACAGATGGACTACTGTTGAGGGAGCTCCACAAAAGGTTGCTAATGTAACTCCCGGAGCAAATAAAGTTTCTGCAATCGGTGATATTGACAAAGTGGGATATGTTTATGATTCTAAACCTGATGGTGTAGGTACACATGCAGTTTACAAATTTGAGAATGGTACATATACAGGCACTTCAACCTTGGTTACCGGTCGTCCCAGTAATGATAGTAACTGGCGACAGATTGTGGCTGTACTCGACGTGTCGGATAACCCACCATTTTACGTAATAGACGCAGTGAATGCCGGAGGTGTAATGGGACCGGAAATCGGTTATAAAGCAAATACGGCAGGGGCATTTAGCAGCATCACAGGTCCATATATAGACATGTGGAATAAGAAAGGATACGCTGGCTGGGGAAATCATGTACTTATTTCCGGTAGAGGTATTCCATTCAATGGCAGATGGTACGGAGCAACCATAACTTGTGGTTGGGGCTGGGTTGGACTGCATCTGCTAGACCCGTCTAGTAATCATTCATTACCTATCACAGAAACAATTGAGCCATGGACTACCAACTCTTGTATCTGGACTACTTGTTCACCAAGTGATGACGGAGAATCATTATATCTCTATTACGGTTATGGTGTAGGTATTCGTTGTTATGAACTTACAAAATACGAGAAATAGGCATACTCCTAATTATATAGAATTGAAATATGTTGAATAAAAGCATTATATCGTTTTTTCTATTGTTATTTGCTACCTGTTCCTTTGCCGGGAACAGGGGCAAAGAACAACCTAAATACCTTTGGTTTGATGCAGAAGCTAATTTTGAACGCTTTGCCTCTAAAGATTCTATTTCTTACTATTTGGAAAAAGCCAAATCAGTAGGATTCAACCAAGTAGTAGTAGACGTCAAACCTATATACGGGGAAGTACTGTATAAAAGTAAAATTCTACCTCCACTTACAACAGTGAATGGTAAAGTAATTCATCGTGACTGGGATTACCTGCAGTATTTTATCAATGAAGCTCGTCGGTTAGGATTAAAAGTCACTGTTTCCACTGCAATGTTTCCGTCCGGACATCCCGCTACCCGCGAAGGTCTGGTCTATGATGAGTCACGTTGGGATGGGAAAACATGCTTGGAATATACACCTGACGGAAAGATGCTTGACATCAGAGAGGATAAGAAAAAAGTAGGAGCTTTTTTAAATCCGGTTCGTAAAGATGTCCGCAAATTTGCTTTAAGTATTGTTCGTGAAATAGTGAAAAACTATGATGTTGATGCTTATGCATTAGATTATTGTCGATATCCAGGAGATGATAGTGACTTCTCTGCTGACAGTCGTAAAGCTTTTGAACATTACTTAGGAAAAAAAGTCCGGAACTTTCCAGACGATATTTTCACTTGGAATGCCGATGGAACGAAAAATCCTGGTATTTATTATAAAGAATGGTGGGCATTCCGGGCTAATGTTATCACTAGTTTTGTGAAAGAAGTACGTAAAGAAATTCATTCTATCAATAATAAAGTAGAACTAGAGTATTGGGCCGCTTCCTGGATTCATGGTATTTATGGACAAGGGCAGAATTGGGCCAGTCCAAAATCTGATTTCTCATTAAATTATCCGTGGGGATCGGAAGCCTACAATGAATCAGGATTTGCACCTTATCTGGATACCTTCTTATGTGGAACGTATTTAGAGCGTATCTACGGCATGGATGATCCGGAATCTATAGAGTATGGTATTGCCCGTGCACAGAGATTGGTTGGTAATGATTGCAAAGTATTCGGAACGATATATGCTTTAAATCATAAAACCAATATAGCCGATGCAGTAAGCCTTTGTCTTGAGAAATCGGAAGGATTGATGATATTCGACATAGTACAGGTTATTGAAATGAATCTGTGGGATGATATCCAAAAAGGTATAGAACGTGCGGAAGCACAGAGATAACTAAAAATAAATATTTACGATTAAATCGATATGATAATGAAAAATATATCAAAATATTGGCTTCTTTTCATGATTGCCGCCATGTCTGCGACAAGTTGTTCAGATGATGATAATGAAAAGGTGGTAATGCCGGATCCTGATCCGACAACATTAGGTTGGGTTAAACAGACAACAGAGTTTGGCACATTACCTGAATACATAAGTGTATACAAATCTCCGTCAGAGCTGGAAGGCATGAAAGCCATAGCTTTTATTGCTGTTGCGGATATGTCAAAAGCAAATTTTGCAACTATCGGAGACCAGATATACTCTAAGACTCCCAATCAAATCTGGCAAGCAGAACAACAAAAATATCCGATAATTATGAATGGTGGATATTTTGTAATGGGAGCCGGTAAGTCTGTCAGTCTGCTATGCCGTGGAGGAGAGGTCTTAGCTGTGAACTCGCAGGAGGAAATACGTTCTCAAAAGAGTTATTATCCTACACGAGGTATCTTTCAGCTGTCAAAGAATGGCTATTTCTCCACAGATTGGGCTTATACAACAACTGATGGTGTGACATATACCTATGAACAACCTTCTCCCAATAAGTCCGGTTATGAGCCTCAACCTGCACCTTCGGCTTATTTTCCGACGAGAGGCGTGAAATTAAATGCAGAAACGGCGATTGGAGGTGGACCGATCCTGTTGAAAGACGGAAGTGTGAGAAATACTTTTATTGAAGAACTTTTTGATGAAGAAAGTGGAGTTGCTCCCGAAAGTTATCATCCAAGAACCGCTATCGGAGTAACAGCCAATAATAAGGTGATATTTTTTGTTTGTGAAGGCCGCAGTGTAACGGAAGGTGTAAAAGGTATGAATATGGCTATGATGGCTAATGTCCTGAAGAGCTTAGGTTGTGTAGATGCTATGAATCTTGATGGTGGTGGTTCAACTTGTATGTTGGTCAACGGTCAACCGGTGATAAAGCCAAGTGCTGGTGCCCAACGTGCTATAACTACGGCAGTAGCTTTAAAATAACGGTCGAAAGATCTTTAGGATAACAAGTTTATTTTATTTAGCTTTCTTATTATTCTCGATTTCAGGCTGTATTTTTTTCTAAATACCAGCTTGAAGTCGGGAAATAAAAACAATAAAGTATGAAATACATTCCAAGCATTTTATTATTCTTTTTTCTTCTATCACTTAGTAGTTGTTCTACAAAGACTGTAGAATCAGAGCTTCCCGAGCCAAATCCTCCCACTCCTGTCATTCCGGAAGAACCAACTCCTGAAAAAGAAAAAATGCTCTGGTTTGATGCAGAAGCAAATTTTGAACGTTTCTCCAAAAAGAGAGAATATCACATATTATCTTGATCTCGCCAGATCAACAGGTTTTAATAAAATTGTAGTCGATGTGCGTCCTGTACAAGGCGATGCCCTGTTTAAAAGTTCCTATTTAACCCCATTGACCGATCTTGCCGGTACACATATCGAAAGAGATTGGGATTATCTTCAATTTTTCATTGATGAGGCTCATAAACGTGAACTTAAAGTTACGGTCTCTGCTACTATATTTACGGCAGGCCTACCTTCTTCTAAAAATGGTATGGCGTACCGTGATGATACATGGGATGGAAAAACTTGTTTGGAATATACCAAAAATCAGGGTTTGATAGATATTAAGGACGATAAAACAAAAGTCTCCGCCTTTTTAAACCCAGTTTTACCGGAAGTACAAGACTTTTGTCTGAATTTTATAAAAGAGTTAGTTACAAATTACAATTTTGATGGTTTTGCCTTAGACTATTGCCGTTATCCGGGAGATGAAAGTGATTTTTCGGAGGCAACAAAAACGGCTTTCGAACAATACATCGGAAAGCAATTAGATCGGTTCCCAGATGATATTTTCATTTGGAATACAGATGGCACTAAACGGACAGGGACTTATTATAAGAAATGGTGGGAGTTCCGCTCTATGGTCATACGTAATTTTGTAGAACGGGTGCGCACAGAAATTAAAAACATTAAACCGGATATTCAATTAGAATATTGGGCTGCCTCATGGATTCATGCTATTTATGGGCAAGGACAAAATTGGGCATCCACCGAATACGATTTTTCCAAAGAATACAGTTGGGCTTCACCTGAATATAAAAATACAGGTTTTGCCGGATTGTTAGACACCTTTCTATGTGGAACTTATTTAACCAAAATATTTGGATTGAACGATCCCGAATCCATAGAATATGGTATAGCGCGTGCACAACGCATTGTTCATGGAGCATGTAAAGTCTATGGCACTTTGTATGCTTTAAATCATAAGGACAATATAGCAGATGCTGTTTATGTCTGTCTTTCCCAATCCGAAGGATTAATGGTGTTTGACATTGTGCAAGTAATAGAATTCAATCAGTGGGCAGCCATTAAGGAAGGAATTCAACGAGCAGAGAGTCTTTAAATAGCGAATATTCAATAAAATATAATATATAAAATGAAACGAGTACTTATATTATTACACATTATTTTATGCACATGCATGGTAATTCAAGCCAAAAACTACACTGTAAGTTCACCGGATGGAAAAATCAAGGTGACGGTAACAGCCGGAAAACTATTAAGTTGGAGTATTGATTACAATGGTGAACGTATACTAAATCCCAGTCTGATGCAGATGGATATTGAAGGGCAGACTGAACAACCGGGAGTAAATCCGAAAGTAATAAAAGCTGAAACACTCAAAGTAAATTCGGAGCAAACAGCTGTCATTCCACTTAAACAAAGAATTATCAAAGATCAATATAACCAGTTAACTCTGACTTGTAAAGGTAACTACGCAATAGTCTTCAGAGTATATAACAATGGAGCCGCTTATCGTTTTGAGACTTCATTAAAGCAACCTAAAGTTATTATTAATACTGAAACCATCGAACAGAACTGGACTGAAGGGTGTAAGCTATATTGGCCAAGAGAAAAGAATCAAGAATATCTCACACACTGCGAAGCCATTTTTGATGAATTAAACATCTCCTCGCTCACTAAAGATATGAAAGGCTATCTACCCATTTATCTCTCTACCCCTAAAGGAACGAAAGTTGTTATTATGGAATCCGATCTTTTCGATTATCCCAATCTATTTTTGACAGGTGATCGTAATAACACGCTGTCCGGTGAATTTCCTCCTGTAGTTTTAAAAAGTGCCTTAAAGGAAGGTGCCGACCGTGACGAAGTATTATTGGAGAAAGCCTCTTACATTGCTGAAACTGAAGGAACAAGAACTTTCCCTTGGCGTGTATTAATGATTAACGAAGACGACAAAGCAGTAATTGAAAATAACTTAGTGTATCAATTAGCCTCTCCATCTGTTACTCAAGACACAGACTGGATAAAACCCGGAAAGATTTCTTGGGATTGGTGGAGTACACTGAACGTATACGGGGTAGATTTTAAGGCAGGTGTGAATACTGATACCTATAAATATTTCATTGATTTCGCTTCAAAATACGGAATTGAATATATTTTATTAGATGAAGGCTGGTCAGCCGGAACCTGGAATATTAAGGAGCCAATACCCGGATTGGATATACCGGAACTGGTACGATATGGAAAGGAAAGAAATGTTGGTCTTGTGTTATGGACTTTATGGAACCCACTTGATAAAGAATTGGACGAAATTCTGGATGTTTATGAAAAATGGGGAATCAAAGGTATAAAAGTAGATTTTATGCAACGTTCGGATCAATATATGGTTAATTTCTACGAACGGGTAGGAAAAGCCGCAATGGACCGTAAATTACTCGTTGATTTCCATGGATCTTTCAAACCTTCCGGTTTACAGAAGAAATATCCCAATGTGATGACTTTTGAAGGTGTACTGGGATTAGAGCACGATAAGGATTCAAGAGATATTAATCCGGTACATGACTTGATTCTTCCATTTACAAGAATGGTAGCCGGTCCGATGGATTATACTCCCGGTGCAGTAAACAATGCAACAGCGGAAGACTTTTACATCAATTTCGTACATCCGATCAGTTTAGGTACACGCGCCCATCAGGCAGCTTTATATGTAGTGTATGAAAGCCCGTTACAAATGTTAGCAGATTCTCCCTCAAATTATTATAAAGCTCCAGAATTTGCCTCTTTTATCTCCCGCATACCTACCATTTGGGAAGATACTAAAGCTATAAAAGCTAAAATCGGAGAACAATTAGTTATTGCCCGCAAGAATGGTAAGAATTGGTATTTGGCAGGTTTAACAGACTGGAATGCCCGTAACATTGAAGTGAAACTGGATTTTCTTGAAGCATCCAAATATAAAATGGAAATTTTCAAAGACGGTGTGAATGCAGATGTTTACGCCTCGGATTTTAAAACAGAAGAGGTAATGGTTTCAAAAGATGAACTAATTAACATCACCATGGCTAAAGGTGGCGGTTGGGCAGCAATTCTTACTCCGGTTGAATAAAAAGGTTTAGTAATGAAGAAAATACTATTTATATTATATACCTGTTGCATTTTATCGTTTCCTGTAAGTGCGCAGCAAATTCCGTCATTTAAAGCAAATGACAGAATTGTTTTTCTTGGAAATAGTATAACGGAAGGAGGGCATTATCATTCTTATATATGGCTGTATTACATGACGCACTTCCCCAATTTACCTCTTCGTATGTATAATGGAGGAATCGGTGGTGATTGTGTGAGCCACATGGTTTATCGTTTCGATTCAGATATTAAAATCAAAAAGCCGACCTATCTGATCTGTTCTTTCGGGATGAATGATTCCGGATTCGACGGATATAATAAGCCCGGATATGATAAGTATGCGAATCAGCAGGTAGAGTATGCTCACACAGAGTTTGAAAAACTGCAACGGCAGATTCTTGCTGACAAAAAAATAAAAAGCGTAGTACTTCTAGGCTCTCCTCCCTATGATGAGAATGTGAAATTGAAAGGAGTAGAAGCTCTACACGGAAAGAATGAGACGATCAAACGAATTATTGAAATGCAGGTAGAAGTTGCCCAAAAGAGAGGATGGGGATTTGTCAATTTCAATACTGTGATGTGCGGGTTGAATAAGCAGATTCAGCTATCTGATTCTACAGCTACTTTCTGTGGCGGTGACCGGATTCATCCTGATAAAGACGGTCATATGGTAATGGCGTACTTATTTCTGAAAGCACAGGGACTTGCAGGACAGGAAATCGCTTCTTTCCAAATCAATGCCACTAACAGGAAAGCAATGGAAGAGCGAAACTGCCGAATATCTCATATAAAGAATGAGAATGATACAATATCTTTCAGATATTTATCCCGTTCATTGCCTTTCCCTATCGACACGATTCCTCGTTGGGGAACGAAAGGCACAGCTCGGGATGCTATCAGACAAATTCCCTTTATGCAGGAAATGAACCAGGAAATAATGAAAGTAACTGATTTGCATGGCATTTTCCGGGTAACTATTGATGGAATAGAAATTGGCTGTTGGAGTGGCGACGAATTGAGTAAAGGAGTTAATCTGGCAGAAATAACATGTACACCCCAATACCAACAGAGTCTGTCTATCATGCATCTGAATGAAGAAAGGTGTGCTATAGAAAAACGTTTACGTCAATATATGGCTATGCAGTATGTCTTTTTTAAGCATAGAGGATTACTTTTTGCAGATAATAAAGCTGCTCTTGATGTTGCCAAAGCGGAACGGGAGAGTCATTACCTGGTGAAGTATTTATATACCAATTATACTCAAGCCATGTTTCCGCAGATACGTGAAGCCTGGCAGGCTGAAATAGACCAGTTGATAACTCAAATATATAAAATAAACAAGCCTCTTACGCGTTTGATTAAAATAGAAAGGATTAAAGAATGAAATTAAGACTATTATTACTTTTATGCCTGTTCCAATGGAGTTTTTCCTGTTTTAGTGTACAGGCTGAAACTACTCCCGTAGTCTATTACGGGAAAGTACTGTCTGGAGGTAAGGGAGTTGCTAACGTACCTGTGACAGATGGTACGCAGATTGTCCTTACAGATAATAAAGGACGATACTCCATGACAAGTACCTCTGATGCAGAATACATCTATATTACCCTTCCTGATGGTTATGACGTTCCGATGAAAGGTAAAATCCCTGTATTCTTTCAAAAAGTACCTGCTCAACCTTCAAAGAAAGTACATTTTGATTTTGAGCTGACACAATCATCTACGAATAATCAAAAGCATGTTTTGGTTGTATGGGCTGACCCACAAGTGTATTTTGACGAAGAAATGCCACAAGTACGGGAGGCCTCAAAAGATGTGAAAGAGCTGTTGGCAACTAGCTATCAGGGAATCCCTGCGTATGGAATAGTGTGTGGAGATATTATTGGTGACATCAATAAAAAGCCCAGCTATTTTGCGCCCATGATAGATGCAATAGCCGAAACGGAAATTCCCTTCTTCTATGTAATTGGAAATCATGACTTAGATTTAAATGTACGTTCCAATGAACATGCACGTACTACTTATAAATCTTATTATGGTCCCACTTACTATTCATTCAATAGAGGAAATGTGCATTATGTTGTTCTCGATGATATTTTCTTTATTGCAAAAAGCTATTTGTATGTTGGTTATCTTACCGAGCAACAGCTCCAGTGGTTGGAACAGGATTTGAAACAAGTTACTCCGGGATCCACAGTAGTAGTTGCTACACATATCCCTACCTATTCAAGAGAAGCACGCCGAAAGGAATGGGGAAAGGAGTCTACTATGAAAGTAATGAATAACCGCTCTCATTTGTATGAGTTGCTAAAACCTTACAATGCTCATATCATGTCAGGACATGAACACTATAATGAAAATTATGTGTTGGCAGACAATCTTTACGAACACGTGCACGCCCCCTTGTCAACATTGTTTTGGCAAGCTCCCTGGGCTTGTGATGGAACTCCGGGCGGATATGCCGTCTACGAGTTTGACGGAGGTAAAGTTAACTGGTATTACAAATGTGTAGGAAAAGATAAGGACTATCAATTTGAACTTTATCCGGTAGGTGCCAGTCGAAATAAAAAGGAAGCAGTGGTGGCAAATGTTTGGAATTACGACCCAACCTGGAAAGTGAAATGGTATGAAAACGGTATTGACAGAGGAGAAATGACTCGTTTTTCCGGATACGACCCTGCTATTTATGAATACTGTGATAAAAACAGTTCTACATTTAAGCATAAGTATTTGGGAGCAGACATTACTGAACACTTGTTTTATGTGGTTCCTGAAATGAAGGATTCCGAAATACGTGTAGAAGTTACAGATCATTGCGGTAATGTATATACCCGTAAAATGCAGCAACCTAAATAAGCAAAAACATAAAAAAGGAAAGAAAATGAATCAACTAACTGCATTAAGAAAAGTGTTTTATATTGTGGGAATCACCAGCTTCCTTTCAGCTTGTAGCCAAACTGATAATCTGGTACTAAAATCCCCGGATGGTAAGATACAACTAACAGTCACAGAGAATGATAATACAATATCATACGCAGTAAATAAAGAGAATGCAACCGTGATACTCCCTTCTAAACTAGGGTTTATCCTGGAACATGGAGATAGCTTAAACCATTTTGTAATTAAAGGCACCGAACGCTCCTCCTTGGACGAAACTTGGGAACAACCTTGGGGAGAGAGTCGATATGTACGCAACCACTATAATGAATTGAAAGTACTACTTCAAGAGGTAGCAGAAAAACGTAAACTTAATATAATATTCCGTCTCTTTAATGATGGTATCGGATATCGTTATGAGTTTCCGCAACAGGAATCCATGGATTCATTAGTTATTATGAGCGAAGCAACAGAGTTTAAAATGCCGCGTATACATAAAGCTTGGTGGATTCCCGCATCCGACCCATATTATGAATGTATAGCAACATTCTCTCCCATAAATGAACTGGATACTGTACGCACTCCTCTAACAATGGAAACTGCAGAAGGAAAGTATCTTGCCATTCACGAAGCTAACCTGACAGATTATCCCAAAATGAATCTGACAGTCAAGGATTCTGCCACACTCTGCGCTTCATTAGTTCCTTGGTCTAATGGAGTTGCAGCATACATCAAAGCTCCATTTGTTACCCCTTGGAGAACAGTTGTTATTGGTGATAAACCGGGTGATCTGGTTACATCTTATTTGATGTTGAATCTCAACGAACCCTCCAAAATCAAAAATACTTCCTGGATAAAGCCAGGGAAATACATCGGTATATGGTGGGAAATGCATTTGGGTAAAGGAACATGGTATTATGGTCCCAAACACAGTGCTACCACTGCTAATACAAAGAAATATATAGACTTTGCATCAGAAAATGGTATCTCCGGCGTGTTGGTAGAAGGATGGAATGTCGGCTGGGAAGGAAACTGGATGAAACACGGGGATTCTTTAGACTTCACCAAACCTTATCCGGATTTTGATATTAAGGCAATCACTGATTATGCCCGTGAGAAAGGCGTAGAATTGATTGGACATCATGAAACAGCAGCTGCTACCCGCAACTACGAGAACCAATTGGACAAAGCCTTCGCTTTCTATCAACAATATGGAGTGCATGCCGTGAAAACTGGATATGTGAATCGCCTAATGGATTTTAAAGAAGCTCATGACGGTCAGTATGGTGTACGTCACTATCGGAAAGTGATAGAAACTGCTGCCAAATATCAAATAGCTATTGACAACCACGAGCCTGTTATGCCTACCGGTATTGAGCGCACATGGCCTAATCTTATGACCCAGGAAGGCGTGCGCGGACAGGAACACAATGCATGGTCTCCCGATGGAGGAAATCCGCCGGAACATACAACTGTTATTCCTTTTACTAGAGGATTAGCCGGGCCCATGGACTTCACATTCGGAACTTTCAACTTTACTAACGAGGCATATCCGGGAACTCGTGTCAATACTACACTTTGCAAGCAATTAGCGCTATTTGTCGTGATCTACAGCCCCTTACAAATGGCCTCGGATTTACCAGAAAACTACAAAGGCATCAAAGCGTTCGATTTCATTAAAGATGTACCTACCGACTGGGATAAAACTTATGTGGTAGATGCCAAAATTGGTGATTATTCCGTGTTTGCGCGGAAAGACCGTAACACCAGCGATTGGTATGTAGGCTGCATCACAGACGAAAATGCAAGAGAATTGGATGTTCCTTTGAGCTTTTTGGATGCGGACGCGAAGTATACTGCTCAAATATATGCTGACGGTGACGATGCGGAATGGAAAACGAATCCGACTTCTTTCAAATATGAAGAGAAAATAGTAACAGCTTCTGACACACTTCATGTCAAACTGGCAACAAGCGGTGGATGTGCTATTCGTTTTATCAAACAATAATATGATTATGAAGAAAATACTAAGTATACTCCTTTTTCTAGTTGTTGTCTGCCAAATACGTGCGGAAGATGCTAATATCACTACCATGCATAAAATGACACAACGGTTGTTTCCTCAACATGCTTCATCTTTTGATTTCCGTCTGTTGAATAATACTTCAGCAGACACTTTTACCATCAAAAGTGAAGGGAATAAAATTATTATTTCCGGAAATAACGCTAACTCTATGGCAGTAGGTTTGAATCATTATTTGAAAAACTACTGTCTGACCACTATTTCATGGTATAAGGATGATCCGATAGAATTACCTAAAACTCTCCCTTCCATATCAACAGAAGTCACTATTAAGGCAAATGTCCCGACCCGTTTCTTTCTAAACTATTGTACGTTCGGGTATTCAATGACTTGGTGGAAATGGAGTGATTGGGAACATTTTATCGACTGGATGGCTTTAAATGGAATCAATATGCCTCTTGCTATTACCGGTCAGGAAGCTATCTGGTATAAAGTCTGGAGTAAACTGGGATTGACAGATGAAGAAATACGGGGATACTTTACAGGTCCTGCACATCTTCCATGGCATCGAATGTGTAACTTGGATGGCTGGCAAAGTCCTTTACCTAAAGAGTGGTTGTCAAGTCAGGCAGCGTTGCAGGAACAGATTGTTGCCCGTGAACGTGAATTTAATATGCGACCTGTATTGCTGGCTTTTGCCGGGCATGTACCGGCAGCATTGAAACGGGTTTATCCCAATATAAAAACAACCAGAGTAAGCGAATGGGGAGGTTTTGCCGATCAATATCGTTGTACTTTCCTGAATCCCATGGATTCTTTGTATGCGATCATACAAAAAGAATATCTTACCGAACAGACTCGTTTATATGGTACAAACCATATCTATGGCATCGATCCGTTCAATGAAATAGATCCTCCTTCATGGGATGCCGATTCTTTGGGAATGATGGCTAAGCATATCTATGAATCTGTAGCTGCTGTAGATCCTGAAGCGGTATGGTTGCAGATGACATGGCTGTTTTATGCTGACATCAAGCATTGGACCACTCCACGTATCAAATCCTATCTTCGTTCTGTGCCTCAAGACAGGTTGATTCTATTAGACTATTTCTGTGAATATACAGAAATCTGGAAACAGACAGACAGTTATTTCGGTCAACCTTATCTTTGGTGTTATCTGGGTAATTTTGGTGGCAATTCCTTTCTGTCAGGTCCGGTAAATTTGGTGAGCGAACGATTGGCAGATGCTTTAAAGAATGGCGGCAGTAATCTTAAAGGAGTAGGTTCCACTCTCGAAGGCATAGACCTGAATCAGTTTATGTATGAATTTGTTCTTGACAAAGCATGGAATGGAGGTCAGACAGATAAAGAATGGTTCTTTAAACTGGCAGACAGACGAATTGGCAAGATATCTCCTGAAGCGAGAAAAGCATGGGAAATACTAGCAAATAAAGTGTACGTCCAACCAGCACAAGTGGGACAAGGCACACTCACCAATGCGCGCCCCTGTTTGAAAGGAAATGGACATTGGACTACCAAACCAACGATTGAATATCAACCAAAAGATTTAGTTGAAGCATGGAGATTGCTATTATCTGTAAAAGACTGTCAACGGGATAGTTATGAGTTTGATCTGGTCAATATTGGACGACAAGTTTTAGGGAATTATTTTAATGTAGTCCGTGATGAGTTCACCCTTGCATATGAAGCGGGAGATATACCGATGATGAAAAACCGGGGGAATAAGATGAGAGAGATTCTTGCTGACCTTGATAAACTCGTTAGCTGTCATCCAACTTTCTCACTGCATAAATGGATCACTGATGCTCGTGATATGGGACATGATACCGCTTCTAAAAACTATTATGAAATGAATGCCCGTTCTCTGATTACCATTTGGGGAGATAGCTATCACCTGACCGACTATGCTAATCGATCATGGGCAGGTCTAACCAATCAATATTATTCTGTTCGGTGGGATCGTTTTATAAATAAAGTAATCGAGGCTGCTGAAAAGAAGAAGAATTTTGATGAAGAAGAATTCTTTAATCAATCACGGATTTATGAAAACGAATGGGTAAATCCTAGTAACAGAATCAGCTACAACGAAGGCGGTGACGGAATAAAACTAGCCCGCCAAATCTATAAAAAATACGCAAAAGAAATCATTCGATAAAATTATAAAGTATACCTCAATATGAGAACGAATAAACTACACTTGTTTTTATTTCTTTTAATGTGTTTCTGCCTGAACCTTTCAGTTCAGGCGGAAGCCTCTATCAACATTATCAAAGGTAAAGTCACCTGCGAAGGTAAAGGAATGGGGGGAGTAATGGTTACCGACGGCCATATATGTGTGCAGACCGACGCTTCAGGGAAATATAGTATCCCCACTTTGGGAGACAGTCGTTTTGTATATATTTGTACTCCTTCAGGCTATCTGACAGACCGGAAAGGAACTATCCCTTCTTTCTATCTACCTATTGATTATTCTAAAAAGCAAAACTATAATTTTAATCTGAAGAAGAATCCCAAAGATGATGTTTCCCATGTTTTTGTAGCTCAATCTGATATACAAGTTACTTCCAGAGACGAACTGGCTATTTATCAACATGTAGTCGACGATTGCAAACAACTTCTCTCTTCTTATGCAACAACAGAAGTTTTTGGAATTGATTGTGGAGACATTGTAGGCGATCATCAAGAATTATATCCCGATTATTTGAAAAGAGCCGATCAACTGGATATACCTATCTATCGTGTAGTTGGCAATCATGATATGAATTATGACGGTCGCACGCATGAAACTTCCTACAAGACTTTTGAAGATACTTTTGGTCCTTCTTACTATTCTTTTAATAAGGGAAATGCCCATTATATTGTAGTAGACAATAATTTCTTTATCGGACGTGATTATTTCTATATGGGTTATCTGGATGAGAAAACATTTGCATGGCTTGATAAGGATTTATCATACGTACCGAAAGGGGCACTCGTATTCTTCATTATGCATATCCCTTCCCGCCAAACAGAAAAACAAGAAGCTTTTTTGTATAACTATGATATGATTGGTAATCAGATGGTCAACGCAGGTGCACTGCATCAGATGTTGAAACCCTACAAAGCACATCTTATCACAGGACATACTCATTACAATCTTAATGTCGTATTCGATGAGAATCTGATGGAACATAATACGGCTGCAGTTTGTGGTACGTGGTGGAAAGCGGATATTTGTCTGGATGGTACTCCACGTGGTTATGGCGTATATGAAGTAAATGATAACGATGTAAAATGGTATTACAAAAGTTCCGGATATCCCAAAGAACATCAATTTCGTTCTTATCCTGTAGGAGCTTCTAAGGAACATCCGTCAGATATTATTGCTAATGTATGGAACTGGGATAAACTGTGGAAAGTGGAATGGCTGGAAGACGGTCAGTTGATGGGAAACATGACACGATATACTGGTTTAGATCCATACGCATCAGTAGTATGTTCGGACCGGGAAAAGATGGTATATACATGGATTACCCCAAGACCTACCCAACATATGTTTCGGGCAACTCCTAAAAATAAAGATGCTCATATAACGGTTAAAGTAACCGACCGTTTTGGCAAAGAATATATTCAAACAATCAATCCATAGATATATGAATAAACGTGCTTATGCTTTAGATGCCCTACGAGGTTATGCCATCATCACGATGGTGCTTTCGGCAACTGTTGCATGGAATTCTCTACCCGGATGGATGTATCACGCACAAACTCCTCCTCCGGACAGAGCTTTCGATGCCAGTTTATCGGGAATCACCTGGGTGGATCTTGTTTTTCCATTCTTCCTGTTTGCAATGGGTGCTGCTTTCCCTTTCTCGATCAAAAAAGATTTGAGAAAGGGGATACTAAGTTACGATTAGTATATGAAGCTATCAAGCGAGGTGTGCAATTGACTTTCTTTGCTATTTTTATTCAACATTTTTATCCGTATGTTTTAAGTAATCCACAAGACGTGCGTGCCTGGTTATTATCCATTCTTTGTTTTATTATACTATTTCCTATGTTCATTCGCATCCCTCTGAAAATGCCAGATTGGATGCGTACAGTTATCAAGGTAACGGCCTATGTAATAGCCATTGTCTTGTTACTGACAACTCAATATGCAAATGAAAGAACTTTTGATGTATCATTCAACAACATAATCATATTACTGCTGGCAAATATGGCTGTTTTTGGTTCGGTCATATATATTTTCACAATGCAAAATCTCCGGGCACGAATAGGTGTATTACTAATATTGATGGCTTTGTTATTAAGTGGACAGGTTGACAATTCCTGGACACAAGCTATATACACCTACACACCTCTACCTTGGGCTTTTCATTTTGAGTATTTACAATATCTCCTTATCGTGATTCCGGGAAGCATCGCCGGAGAGTATTTGATGGAGTGGCTGAAGCAGCACAATGATTCGTCTGTTGAATCTACAAATAAATGGAAAGCTATCGCAATGATTCTTTTGACATTAGCTATAATTATTGTAAATTTGGCAGGACTTTATACACATTGTTCAGTCTTGAACCTGATAATAAATATTCCGTTGCTGATAAGTGGAGTCTTTTTATTGAGAAAGGGCACAGGATTTATAAAGCTTTGGAGAGAACTTTTTACAGCCGGAGCTTTCTTAGTTGTTTTGGGATTATGCTTTGAACCTTTTCAGGGAGGTATAAAAAAAGATCCCGCCACTTTGAGTTATTTATTTCTCACTTCAGGTCTGGCATTTATGGCTTTATTGCTTTTAAATGTGATATGTGATTATTTTCGTTGTGTAAAGAGTACCCGTTTTCTTGTAATGCCCGGACAAAATCCCATGATGGCCTATGTAGTAGGAGATCTGTTGATTATGCCCGTAATCAATTTATTAGGAATTGCATCATTGCTTGTTTATTTCAATGAGAATGCATGGATGGGATTTTTACGAGGGGTAGTATTAACGGCATTATCAGTATTGGTAACCATGTTCTTTACCCGAATAAAATGCTTTTGGAGAACTTGAAACAATAATATTCAAAATATGAAAAGAAGAATTTGTGTTTTTATAATGCTTTTTTTGATGTGTCATATATATGCCCAACTAGTATATCATGATGCATCAAAGTTCCCTCTATTAGGAAAAGCCACCGAAGCCACCGGAGTACGATATGAAAGACTTCCGGATTCATTGAAGAATATTTCCCGTGCTCCGTTATGGAATTTAAGTCGTAATTCTGCCGGAATGGCGATACGTTTTTGCAGTAATTCTACCACGATAGCTGCAAAATGGGAAGCTCTTATCAATTTTCATATGAATCACATGACTGATACAGGTGCAAAAGGCTTAGACCTTTATTGTCTTCAGAAGAATGGGGAGTGGCGTTTTGTAAACAGTGGTCGTCCGAATGGAAAAATAAATCAAGCAATAATCATTGCTAACATGCAACCGGAAGAGAGAGAATATATGCTTTATCTTCCTCTCTATGACGGTTTGGTTTCCCTATCTATAGGGATTGATTCGTTAGCTACTATCAATCAGCCTTTAATTGATTATCCAATTCGTCAGAAGCCGGTTGTATTTTATGGAACCAGTATTCTTCAGGGAGGTTGTGCTTCACGTCCCGGAATGGCACATACAAACGTTATATCAAGAAGATTAAATCGTGAATGTATCAATCTGGGATTCAGTGGAAATGCATTGCTAGATTTAGAAGTCGCCAAAGTGATAGCCGAGGTAGATGCCAGTGTTTTTGTTTTGGACTTTGTGCCTAATGCTTCTGTAGAACAGATGAAAGAACGTATGGAAACATTCTATCACATCATTCGTAGTAAACATCCGGATACGCCAATCATTTTTATAGAAGATCCTATCTTCACTCATACACTTTATGATGAAAGAATTGCTAAGGAAGTACAAAGAAAGAATGATACGCTAAGGGAGATATTCAACCGACTAAAGAAGGAAAATGAGAAGAATATTATTTTAATCTCTTCAAAGAATATGCTGGGAGAAGATGGAGAAGCCACAATTGATGGTATTCATTTCACAGATTTAGGCATGATGAGATATGCTGATCTTGTCTGTCCAATCATAAAAAAAGCAATCAAATAAAATAGTGTCGCTATCGGCTTGGTATAGCGTCGCTATATGAAGCTTATAGCAACGCTATCCTGTTGACATAGCGTCACTATTTTAATAATCTTAATAGGCGGCTTTTTCGTACGCTATATCAATAGAAACAAATCTTCAAATATCAAAATGATAAAATGTCATTTTGATATTTGAATTGCACTATAATCGAATTTATTCAGTCTCAATGCCAGGCGTAGAAAAGAATCGTACGGATTAGTGATTTGTATAATTCAGGAATCGAAGAAATTCTTCTATTATAGAGCATAATCATTATTATTGAATATTATGCGCCGCATAGTGAATGCATTTATCAATCCATACATGCTTTTTGTTTAACTAAACAGAGTCCTAAAAACACCTCTAATAAATCAAGAAATCCTATTTTTACGAGTAGAATATGTTTCCTTTTAAATGTACGTGGCGTTTCTTATAAACCAACCTTGTGTTTCTTTAAAACCAACCGTACGTTTCATTAGAATCAACCGTATGTTTTTCGCAAATAATACGGTAATTTATATGCAAATGACCGTTCTTTTATTCGTAATTATGCATATAAATACCGTATTTTATTTGTTTACTTCTCTACTTCTTTTCATTTACAAAGGATAGGAAATAGTAGAATCTATAAAAAAGCGACAGAAAGCAAATCTTTTTAATATAAAATAATCGCATTGATATTTACGTTCTCCAAAACCATTTGATTTTTGTGAAGAACATAGTCACTAAAACTGCCAAAGAAGTAAGAATTACTCCTTGGAGAAAACCTAACCAAGCACTTTGTTGAAAATAAGATAACAATGAAGCAACTCCTAATATGTTAGCTAATGGCATAATCAATAAATCGCCGACCACATAAGCTATCATTGGATTCTGACCGGACATGACTAAAAAACGAGTACTTTTGACACACCGGAAATAGTCACAAATAATACTTAGGAATATAAGAGCCAGAAAAGCCAGCCCGGAAGTAACAAAGAAATAACTAAAAGTTGTCGGATCTTTTTTAATGCCATCCTGAAAAGGTTCAAAACACAAACCCAAAAGAAGTAAGTATGCGCCTGCATTAAACAGCTTTTTCCATAATAGGACTATTCCATCCACCTTGTGGGGAAATATACATTTGCCTGTTAGCAGCAATAAAACTGTAACCACCAGATTAATAACCAAATTACGAGTGTAGAGACCGTAAAGATTACTAATGATAAGAACGACGGATAATATCATCAACATGATACTCATTTTACGATAAGGAGATGTAGCATAATCATCCGTCTCTTTTTGATATGTTTTCATCCACTCCGCTAAATATTCGCCAGCTATACTGCCGGGAATAACGATGAATAAGTATTTCAAGTAATCAAACCGATACATCCATGGCAGAGGAGTATAATTAAATACACTCTGTGTCCACGAACCATCCACTGTACTCCCTAATATCATTGTCAGTAGCAATATCAGAATTCCTAAACGTATCCAACGATTATGCATTGTGAAAATGTAAAGAATAGAGCCGAAAATAGCCATATTAGCCAACAACAAAATGATGATATTACTGGAGAATAGGCTGAATGTCTTGTCATCCGCATAAGAGGTGGTTGCTAACATGATAGCAGCGATAATGTAAGCTCCAACTTTTATTGAAGTATGTACCCAATCCGGCATCTTCAAAGGAATACGCATAAACATGGGAAATAGAACAATAAAACAGAGTATAGCCAGCAACCATGCCCTCATATCTTGTGGAGAGCTTAACATATACGGATAAAAATGCTGGATAAAAATAGCAAAGAAAGTCAACTGAATCCCCCGTTTGACAGCTTCATAAACAAGTTTCAGTTTTGAATCACCTTTTTCAGCACGTTTCCTTATGGAAAAAGGAAACGCGGCTCCCATAGCGAACAAGAAAAAAGGGAACACAAGATCTACCCAAGTAATGCCGGGTAACAACGGATTAAACACATGATCTGGCGGAGGCGTTTGCGCATGACTCATCCAACCGGGAAGAACATGCGTTACGATGGTAGCCGAAAGTACCATCGTAATAATTGCATATCCTCTTAAAGCATCTAAAGCTAAAGCTCTGTTATTCATAAAGCTCCCCCTTCACGCATTCCTTTTTCTACTTCCTTCCAAAGATTCTTTTGGATGATGTGTACAATATCAAATACCATGAGTCCATCCGATCGACGGAGGTTCATTTCTATTGTTTCAGATAATTTTCCCGGGTTATCGTAGAATTGATCTACTAGGATACCACCCATAAACTTGTTATCTTTCAGAATTTGACGTAAGTGTTGACAAGAACCTTCCACACAGTACCATGTACCGGCTTGAGCTTGTGAGTCTGTTTCGTTCCAGATACTGTGGTTCGTTTTCTTATACTCTTCTATTGTTATGTCTGTATAGTAATTTCCAGTTGCATACAAATCAATCAGCTCTGCATATCCATAATTTTTATATTCGGGAGTAGCCCAGCTGAAATCTTGAGCCGGATCATACTTTTTACTGGCGAAATTAACTCCTACTTCGTAGTAAGACGGATACCAAGCTCCAGTATATGTGCCAAAAGAAACTTTTGGATTGGTAGCTTTAACTTCTTTACGTGCCAATGCCATAAAATCAGTAATGTTTTTCGTCCTCCATTCAATCCATTTCTGGAAAAACTTTCCCGGTTGCATGATATACTTCCCACCAGCATTCTTCTTCCAAACAAAAATATCTTCGGGGAACTTGGTCACTTTCTTATCTATATATTCTTCAAATTTCTCACGCGAAAGTGATGAAAAGTCGGCTGTTATTCCATCATAACGTACGCGATCGAGCATCAGTCCATCCAAATCAGGATAATTGGTCACCACTTCTTTCAGTACATTCAGAATATGCGTCCGATATTCCTCATTCAAGGGGTTAATCATAGCACCGTATTTCTGTTTTTCTTCCGTGATTGGAATAATGCCTTTCTCGGGAGTATACACCATTGATGCCCAGTCCGGATGTCCGCTATATACCATTCCGCGATCGAAATAATTGTGTCCGGCGCAGAACACATTTAGGGAAGCATGAATCTCAAGTCCCAATTCATGCCCTTTTTTAATGAAATGTTGCAAGTAATCAAAATTCCCAGCTTTTGCACCATTCCATTCCTTCATCTGTGGGGCAAACTGGCTTTGATAAAGTACTTCTCCGGTAATGGGGCGGATGTCCACTATTGCGTGGGTAAAACCTAATGATTTGATTTTCTCCAGATAGTAGTCTATCGAGTCTTTATGACTGAAACGTTCGAAATTAGCTTCGGCATCAAACCACATTAAAGCAGGTTTCTTCTTGATTACAATCCGGAAAGGAGAAGCAGGAATTTCCGCATTGTTACATAGTTCTCCCAACATATAATTCCGGAAACAATAGCGCACCTCTACCGGATCATTTACAGAATCATTCCATACTTTTACAGTGGATGAGCCATTGATTATTTCTGCTTTAGCCGATCGGAATATACCATCTGTCCCGACTATTTCAAATCCTTTTATATTTTGATTTTCAGGAGTCAATCCATCTTCACCATGTTCAAAATCTATTTCTACTATGTTCTCTTTTATCCGGTGTGATTTATATATAGGACCGGAATATTGAATACCTTTACGATGATAGGTCTTTACCAATGCCCAATAAGCCAATCGCTCACCGATCTTTATTTTATAAGGTGAATGAATAAAGTTTTCACTTCCGGCATCTCCTGTTGTCACCATCCCGACATTAGGAACTTCTGACATCAATTCCAACTGACATTGACGGAACCAAGCCCAATCCTG
The DNA here is from genome assembly GCF_024788145.1 of Bacteroides sp. BFG-606. Lineage (NCBI taxonomy): Bacteria > Pseudomonadati > Bacteroidota > Bacteroidia > Bacteroidales > Bacteroidaceae > Bacteroides > Bacteroides sp. BFG-606. The sequence goes on from NZ_JANUIL010000001.1 coordinate 4,062,534, forward strand.
TTTATCATTGCCTTCCGATTTCCACGGCGCAATCTGTACGTAATAAAATGGCATTTGGGGATTATTGAAGAATGTTCTCCATTGGGAAACCATCGCAGGAAATAATCTTTTATATAATCCAGGATCGGGTGTGTTTGCTTCGCCTTGATACCAGATAACTCCTTTAACAGGAAATCCTTTCCATGGATTTACCATTGCATTCCATAATAATGTGGGAGTCCCTGCCATCCATTCAAACTCTTTCTGTTCCACGCAGGGTAATGCTATTTCCGGGAAGTCCGACAAAGTCTCTTTATCCATCCAGGCCTCTATTTTTGACATACTCCAGGAACAATGTATCAGTCCGACGGGAATATCCAGAGATTGTTGTAGCTGATTACCAAAGAAATAAGCTGTCGCACTGAAATTAGCAACTTCTTCCGGAGAGGCTTCTTCCCATTCTCCTTCCACCCCAGCTTCCTGTGGAGTGGTACTCCAGGCATTTTTTACTGTATAGAGACGCAATGGACGTTGAGGATTGGCAGATACAATGTACGGCTGGGAGCCAAACACTGGCTGTCCACGGAATCCTTTTACAGGCATCTCCATATTCGACTGTCCGGAACAGAACCAGACTTCTCCTATTAAAATATTTTGTAACTTGAGTTCCTCTCCGTCCGAGAACGTTATACTGTATGGCCCTCCGGCTCTCGGTGTTTGAAGCGTAAGTTTCCATTCACCTTTTGTATCAACATTCGTTTGGACTTTTTTATTATCCCATGAAGCGATAGCTTGCACGCGTTTTCCCGAAGTTGCCGTTCCAGAGAAAGTAACCTCTGATTGTTGCTGCAACACCATATTACTCCCCCAAATGGAAGTTAGAGTTACTTTAGCTTCTGCCTTCAAAAGAAACGACAAACATATCAATAATATAAAATATCTGGCTCTCAACATATTATCTTTATTTATTTTCTATAGCTTTAGTGTATACATTACCGAAGCGGTCTGTTACTTTCACTTCCATTTTAGCATTCTTATTGTGGGGAGTAGCATGAAAAAGATGTTCGGTAAGAACAGGGGAAATCCATTCATACTTCACCTTTTCTTTGTCAGAACAGATTGCTTTGGCTGTAGGATCGTACCCTTTATAACGTTGCATTTCTCCCATTCGCTTTCCGTTTTCATACCATTCCACTTTCCATTGTTCATCCCAGTTCCATACATTAGCAATGATATCAGAAGGATGCTCGTCGGATGATCCCGCAGGATATACATGTAGCTGATGTTCTGCCGGATAGCCTGCGCTTTTATATATCCATTTCACTTGATTCCCATCTACTTCATATACTCCGTATCCCCTCGGAGTGCCGTCCACATTAATATCTGCACGCCACCAAGTACCGCATACGGCAGCTGTATTATGTTCCATTAATGAATCATTAAAGCATACGTTCAAATTGAAATGTGTATGTCCGGAAATGATATGAGCATTATAATCTTCCAATAGTTTGTACAGTGCAGCTGTATTTACAGTTTCATCCTGATCTAGGGTATTATATCTTAACTTCTTCTGAAGACTGGAAGGAATATGCATTACCACAAAGACAAGTTTGTCTTTAGGCACGTATGAGAGGTCTTGCTCCAGCCATTGGAAAGTGCGTTCATCAATGTAACCTATATATTGATAATCACGGTTGACATAAAAGCAATTATCGAGTACGATATAATGTGCATTTCCTTTATTAAATGAATAATAGATGGGACCGAAATAACTTTCGAAAGTACGATAGGAGTATTCAAAAGTACGTCCTCCATACGTCATGTCATGATTACCGATTGCCCGATATATGGGAAGCTTTAATGATGATACCGTGTTTATATATGAGGGATATAAAGAGGGGGTATCTCCTACAATATCCCCACAATCTATACCGAATACCTCTTTTTTACCTATATAAGGACGAATATATTCTTTCATATCCTGCAAATATTTTGCATAGGCTTTTACATCATCCTCGGAAGTCACTTGGGCATCTGCCTGCACCAAAAAAAGATGATTCATTTCATTTTGCGGATTTCTTATCAATTCGAAATCGTAAACACCTTGTTTGGCCGGATTCAGCTTTTGATAGAATAAAGGTATTGTTTGTTCTGCTTTCGGCAAATATCCGGAAGGAGTGGATAAATAAATAAAACGAACATCTCTATTGGAGAGGAGAGTGTATTGGCCTTGTTGGTCAGTCAACGTACAGTCTATTCCGTCGGTAACTACTATTCCTGGAATTCCTATTCCATCGCAAGTCACTTTCCCGCGAATATGATTAGAAGGAATCTGGGCTTGTAAATTCAAGCCCAGACCTACTAATAAAAAAAATTGTAATAAATATATTTTCATAATTAGTTGGTTAGTTCAAACCTTATTCTTCGATAGATTCCAGATATTTATCAAAGCCCGTTTTAAAAGCATTCCAGTAGTCATACATCTTAATGTGGCAAAGGTCGAAGGCAAAGAAACCGTCGCTATTATTGATACAAGCATCAATGGCATCCGGAATTTTGGCAGATTGTCCTCCGTCGGTCCATCCGGTACTGTTACCTATATCCGGTCCACCGGCAAAAGGTACATCACCTTGTAGCAATTCGCGTCCATTCTTGCAAAAGCCTTCCATGGTCCACTCCCCGCTTCCATATATATTGTTCACGGAAGCATAGGCACCCAAGAAGATATAGTCTAAATGATCTGCATATCCATAATTTTTATAATCGGCAGTAGCCCATTTCGGATAGTAAGTAGAGGTGTTGTATTTAGGGCTGGCCCAGTTTACACCTGACGTATAGTATGTAGAATACCAAGCACCGACATAAACTCCAAATTTGATATTGTTATTGACAGATTTAACCTTGTCGCGCGCCTTTACAACGAAATCATGAATAACTTTCACTCTGAATTCCAGCCACTTCTTAAAATAGGCAGGCTGTTCCGAAGGAAGTTCATCCGTACCGGGTGCCATAATATCTGCCGGGAAGTTTGCTACAGTTTCACCGATGTATTCTTCGAACTTCTGTTTGGAAATGTCTGAAAAATCACTTTCTAAACCATAGTCATCATAACGACAACGGTCTAGTATAATGCCATCCAGATCATATTTAGCCAAGTCGGCCAATAATTGTAAAACGAAGTTTTGTACATCATCATTAGCCGGGTTGAAGAATTTTGTCCCATAATCAGTCTCATCGTCCAACAAATCCATTGTATTGGTTAGCCCATCAGCCAAATTAGCTACACTAGCCCATCCTTTTTTAGAATCATCACGGAATAATACTCCATCATGCCCCAGATTATACGGACATAAATAACCGCCTACAAATGTATTGATGGATGCATTCACTTTTAATTCCTGTTTACGAGCCTCATCAATAAATGCTTGTAAGTAATCCCAAGTTTCCGTCCTTTCATAATAACTATATCCGGAATTACCCCATACATCCATACGTTTCACCTGATCTACAACATTTGTATTGAATAATACATCTCCTGTAGTGGGACGTACATCGACAATAATATCAGTGAATCCTGCCGCTTTTATCTTTTCCATATCTTTGGCTATGTTTTCCTTACTATTGGCATAGTCAGGAAAATTAGCAGCCGCATCAATCCAAATATATCGTGGCTTAGCTTCTGTAACATCCGGCTCGTCCGGCTTTTCTGTCGAATTATCGTTCCACGGCCATCCGGGAATTCCATCAGAATTATCACTACAGGAGGTTATTGTAACTGCTCCCAAGAAAGTCAGTATTAGTATTTCTAGAAATTTTCTCATATCATATTTGTTTTATTAAGTAGATACTACTTTAATTATTTGTCGATACAATCAAATTCATATCCTCCGATAACCTTACAGTTGTTATCCACGTAGTAAACACGGAGTTTATATCCATCTGTTGTTGGGGCAAGCAATACATCGCCTGTTGCAGCTACACCATCAGCAGAGTTGAACGAAGAAAGTGTCGGATTGAATGACAAAGCATCCGAAGTAGATACTGTACCGGTGAATGATCCGTCTGATGTTACATCATACATATATAGGTATGGAGTTCCACCCCATTGTGGGAAATGAGCTGTACATACCAATACAAGATATTGTGCATTATTAAAGCTTCTTGCATCCAGACAGTTGTTGTTCATTGCCCAAGAATTACCATTGTCGGAATCTGCCAAAGATTTGGCTGCATTGTTACTTGCTCCATTCACCCAATAAAGTATGTTAGCGTCATAATATGACAAGAAATAATCACTTTGAGCGGTAGTTCCCTTAGTCACAACTTTAGTGTTTGATACAGGTGCTCCCCAACTATCTACACCGTTTACTGAAACAACTTGAGGACTTCCCAGTACGCCATCTGTTATAATCCAACGGACAAACTTGTTGGAACCAGAGCCCGATGCTCCGTCGCAAGTGGCAATAATAGAGGCATTAGTATTGATATCTCCTTGAACAGACACTTTCGTACCCATATCCAGACCTGTACTATTGGTATAAGTTGTCAATAAAGTCGGAGCTGTTGTCACAGACGAAGTTTTATAGATAGAGAAGGATTTACCGTTAGTAGCCTTGGTAGCTAATAATATATTTCCCTTACTATCACTCGTCATACATCCCAAAGAAGCAACACTCACACTTCCCAAAGTTACATTACCAATCTTATTTCCGGTAGATGCATTGTAATATGTAGGAGTGGTGGCACCATCTCCTAGGCAAACTACCAAATTATTTCCGCTAACGGCCAAAGAGGGTGAATTAGCATCGGTCCAAGGTAATCCGATAACTCCCATATCCAATTTGAATAATTCTGTTTCACTACCTTTTCTGTATCCGTAAGGGATCTTATCCGGTACTGCTTTTTGAATGGTATACGTTTGTTTTGTCACTCCATCGTGAGCTATCACCGTAAGTTCCACAGGCGAGTTAAAATTAAGCGGCTCCGTTTTAGGATCCGGTGACATGGTTGCATGGGCTGACAATGAATAATCTGCCAAGCAAGAAGATAAGTCTTCTGCAGAGATTAAAGATACAGTTTTATGGTCTTCATCGATAATACCGGTAATATCCTCTGATGGTATTGAGAAACTTAGTAACTGACATTTAGTAGACTTAACTCTTTCACCTGTGATACAGATTTGTTTCTTATATCCTTGAGCGTCTGTGTAAGTGAAATAGTTTTCTTTAGTCAAGTCCAGAATTGAAAGAACCGGCTCAATGGTACAGTTGGGCGCCAACTTTGCCTGAACCCTCATCGTCTTCATATATTCTGAAGTTTCATTATCGCTATTTTCAGGATAATACCATGGCATAGGGATTACATACTTATCTACAGAAGCATCTGCAATGGTATACACTACTGCTTCTTTATCTACGTATGGTCCAGAAGTAAAGAGCGCAGTCAAGCTCGTGATTCCCTGCCTGTCCGCAGTAGGAAGCACATATTCCGGATCTTGGCAAGAACTCGTGAGAGCCAAAACCCCTAATAATAGATATAGTATATTCTTTTTCATAATGTTTTCATTTTAGATTTATTGCCATTCTGCATATTGAGTTACTGCACCGTTATTATCCAACTCTGCCTGTGGCATTGGGAAACGATACATCTTAGTCGGGAAATTACGATCTTTATCGTCACATTGTGTATAAATGTAAGTGAAAGATCCATTTGCATTTTGCTCTATTTTCATTCCATGAAGACGAATACCGGTAAATGCTGTTGCAGATAATTTCCAACGCCGCATATCCCAATAGTAATGTCCTTCGTATGCAAGTTCCACTTTACGTTCCTGACGGATGGCTTTTATTAAATCATTACCGCTTTTGTCTGTGTAAGATAAGCCGACTCTGTTACGAATATCTTTAATATCTTTATTTGCCTTATCCGTATAGCCATTCAAATGATAGCAGGCTTCTGCATGATTCAATAAGACTTCTGCATAACGAATTTCCGTCCATGGCTGCGTACTGGCTTGTATGGAAGTAAAGTTGTGATCCTCGTCTACCAGTTTGCGCAAATAGTATCCGGTGGTAGAACGCCCTTCCGGCTTCGCATCCGTTTTCCATGCAGCCCAGCCATCAGTACCATTTACGAAAGATTCTATAGTTCTACCTTTCCATGTTGCTCCATTATAAAGAATGGTAGCTTTAAAGCGCGGTTCCAGCTTATCGTAAGGAGGAGTAGCTGTAGTACCTTCAGCAGTATGCCATGCACTCCAATCAGGGAAACCACTGCCATCTGCATATTCATACGATTCAACCATTTCTTGTGTTGGGGTACCAAATCCTCCAGTCATGGAGTTACCATCCAATACTTTATCACCTCCAGGAGTCATATATCCATCAAAGTCATGAGTCACAGTAGAACTTTTATCATAACAATATTGTAAAATGGCTTCTTTGCTTCCCGCTTTAAAGGCATTTGAATAGTCTTCTTTTGCTTCCAGTTCATAGCCCATTGCCATCACCTTTTCAGCTGCGATGCGAGCATCATCCCATCTTTCAGCATACAACATAGCTCTTGACAACATTGCATAAGCAGCTCCGCTGGTTAGACGTCCGTTAGGAGTTTTATCGACAGGCAAATGTTCGCCAGCATACTTCAAATCATTATATACAAAGTTCCATCCATCGGCTTCCGAACTAACCGGCATATCCTTTTGGATATTATCCAAGTTCTCATCGTATATGATAACTTCTTTATAACGTTTTAATAAATCTGTATAGAGATATCCTCTGAAAAAACGCATTTCAGCTTCCAGGCGTTCTTCATCAGTCTGATTGAATGAAGCATACTTCTTTAATTTGTTGATACCTTCATTGACGCGGCGCACGTACTCGTACATAGTACCCCAGTTACCTAAATAAGTACTAACATAGTTCACCGTAAGGACAGAACCTCCATAAGCAATTTCACTGGGTATTTGACATTTGGCCATATAGTTGTAAGAACCATATTTAAGCTGATCCGTCAAAGCTTCTGTCATTCCTGCCAAACATTGTCCGTCCCGATAGACTCCTAAATAATCTATATAGCGATAGAAATCGTTGACTGCTTGCTCTGCATAGTCAAGTTTACTCCATACAAGTTTATCTGATGCTCTGTCTGTTGGAGTCATGTCCAGATAATCGCTACATGAGCCAAGCCCTAAAGAGGCTCCCAACAATATGATACTTAATACTTTTGTTTTCATAATAGAACTTTTAAAGGTTTAGAAAGTCAAAGTTATACCGCCCATAATAGTGCGTTGTTGAGGATAGTATCCGTTATTTACTCCCGGAGATTCAGGATCGATTCCATCAGGAAGACCGCAAATCGTGAATAAATTGGAACCTTCTACATAAATTCTTAGATTCTGAATACCTACGGGGCTCATCCATTTCTTGGGGAATGTATAACCTAATTGTGCAGATTTGAGACGAAGGTATCTACCATTACGCAGCCAGAAAGTGGAAGCTAGTCCATTATCTCCTCCATGCCCCTGATTGCCCAGCGTAAGTCGGGGGAATGTTCCATTCGGGTTTTCTACTGTATATGCATTCTGAACCAAGTATAATGGTGAGTTGGCACCTTCTTTAAATGCTTGTGTCCAAACAGTGTTGTCGTCATAGCCATTATAATAAGTACCTGTCAATGATACGTCGAACAATGCACCTCCGGTAAATTGTGCACTTAAATCGAATCCATTCCAGTCACAATTTAAGTTCAAACCATAAGTTAGTTCCGGACGATTACCACGTCCAACACGTGTTCTATCATCTTCGTCTATTTTACCATCACCATTCAAATCTTTATACTTGATATCACCTACATTAGGACGGGTGCCATACCAGGCTGAATTGTCTATTTCTTCTTCCGAACGGAATAGACCATCTGCAATCCACACAACAGAGGCATCTACACTACGTCCTGTACGTTTTCTCCATTCTACTGTATTAGGACTATCCGGATAGCGGAGGTAGCGGTTTCTTGCAAATGTCAGATTGAAGCTCGCACCATAGGAGAATGGCTTACCTGCTAAATTTAATTTATTACGATGACTCACCGTTACTTCAACTCCTTTGCTATCTACCTTATTGTAATTGGCATAGGTATAATAATATCCTCCCATGGATGGTGGATAATCACCTCCCATGGATGTCAGGATATCGTAGGTGTAATTATAAAATGCATCGAATTCTACACCTAACAGACCATTCCACATGGTAAAATCAAAACCCGCATTGTAGGTTAAAGTGTTCTCCCAAGTCAGAGTAGGATTAGCTATAACAGAAGCACGTAATGCTTGCATTACTTTTCCATTCAAAATTGTCTGGTATGCATTTTTGTTGCTATCCATCAAATCATAAGTACTAAGGAATGCGTATGGGCTCACTGCATCGTTTCCTAACAAACCAATGGATGCGCGAATCTTCATGTCATCCAAGAATGTCAAATCAGACATAAAATTTTCTTTGGATATTCTCCATGCTACAGATGCTGATGGAAAGAACGCCCAACGTTTTCCACTGACGTTACCCGCGAATTTATAAGAGCCGTCATATCGACCTGTAAATTCTGCCAGATACTTATTGTCATAGTCATATTTCAGACGGAAAACATAACCTATGCTACGATTTGCATCACTGTAGCCCGAGATTGGGGAGTCAGCCGGCTGACCAAAACTTAATTCAGGAAGTTCGGAGAAACTCATATTTTTATTATATCCGGAGAAGCTATTTTCTTTATAGTCCCGGATTTCCGCTAATACCATTGCTTCCACATTATGCTTTCCGAAGGAGTTTGCATAGTTTATACTCCCTTGACCTACCATTTGATGAGAGCTGTATTGTCCTTCACCTAAATTTATTCCATTGGCTGTACCACGGGGATCATCTGCTTTAGACCAAGTCCAATCTGTTGTTGAAGTCGGCATTCTATGTATATATGTAGAATAAGGCGTATTCAGATTCTTATTATGAGAAGTTGTATAGTCATAAGCTCCGGTTACTTTCACGCTCAAGCCTTTAACCCAAGGTACATTATATTGTAAAGAGATGTTGGTCTGTAAATCAAAGCTGTTAGTATGCTTATATCCGGATTCATAAATAGCAGCCAACGGACTGTTGGGCAGACTTGTGTTATTCTGTGTAGTAGCACTATAAAGTCCGTCGTATGTTTCCGGCAAATATGGGTGCATCATTATAGTCTGATGAGCTACTGACAACCAGCCTTGTTCACCTAGTTCGGAATTAGAATCCGTACCACCCGAAGCATATCCCGGAGTCTCACGCTTGCCAACATTTCCTGCAATACCTAAACTTAACTGGAAGTTCTTAGCCAATTGAGTCTCGAGATTAGTTCTCAAATTATATCTCTTGTAAGAGAAATTATCAATGTTACCTTTTTGACCTAAATAACCCACAGAAGCAAAGTAACGCATCTTATCACTACCTCCTTGTACTGTTACATTGTGTTTCTGGTTGATACCGGTTCCGAATACTTTATCAATATAGTTAACATTATCCCATCCGTCAGTAGGATCACCATTCAACATCGCTTCTACATTTGCCTTTGTAAAAACAGGAGTATATTGACTAATCTCCGAAATACTTCCATTTGCCATTTTATCCATCATGTCAGCCATGTTATAATAATAAGCAAATTGAGGTCCATTCATAAACTGTGGGAAGTTTGCATTCATAGATGCTCCTATTGAACCGTTATAAGTGATTCTAGATTTTCCTTCCTGACCTTTTTTAGTAGTTATAATAATAACACCACCCGCTCCTTTTAATCCATAAACTGCTGCAGAAGCTCCATCTTTTAAGACAGATACGCTTTCAATGTCATTAGGATCAATATCATTAATAGAACGAGGCATTCCGTCCACTATATAGGTAACATTATAAATAGAGCCACGAACCCGTAATGTAGCCTGGTCATCTCCCGGTTCACCGGATACTTGGACGGATGAAATACCCGGCAAGCGTCCACCTAAAAGACTCGATACATTGGTTGCCGGTGCTTTCAACAGTTCATCACCTTTTACCGCAGATACGGCTCCGGTCAAAGATTGTTTTTTGGCAGTACCATATCCGACAACAATAACTTCATCCAAAGCCGCCACATCATCTTTCAGAACCACATTAATGGTATTCTGACCTGCTACTTTTATTTCCTGATCTGCCATTCCAACATAAGAGAATGATAAGATGTCTTTTGCTGTGGCCTGAATGCTGTATTTTCCATTTACATCTGTAATTGTGCCATTAGTAGTTCCTTTTACAACAACACTTACTCCTGGTAGAGGTTCCCCTATACCATCAGTAACAGTTCCTTTCACAAAACTCTGTGCATGACTACTGATAGCACATGCAAATAGTGCGCATAATGAAAACATAAATATTTTCAATATACGAGAGTTTTTTTTGATTTTTGAGTTAAACTCTGTCATAGAATTAATTTTTAGATTATTAATATAGATTGGTTAACATATCCGTTATTGTTTATAGCTGTTCCAATACTTTCCAGCATTGGTATAACCCTCTTGGTACATGGAAACATCCTTTCCATTTTCCTCCTTTCAATGGTAGTAGTACTTCACCTCTCCGGTTTAAGTAGCCATACCATTCGGGATATTCTTTATCTTTAAAATGACTCCATGTATAATCGTGTACTTTTTCAAACCATTCCAGACATTGGTTATCTCCGGTCAATTGATAACTCTTCAGAAGAGATATGAGTGTTTCAATATGCACCCACCATAGTTTCTGGTCCCATTCCAGTTGTTGGGGAGGACAACCGTTACGATCCATAAAATAATAGATACCTCCATATTCTTTATCCCAACCATATTCAAGCATTGTAAGAGTGATGTTCTTAGCCTTTTCGATTAATTCCGGACGGTTTAGGCGTTTCCCTAAATCCATTATAAACCACATGGCTTCAATCGCATGGCCAGGGGTAATCTGCCGTCCTTCAAAGCAATCTATCAGATTACCATTCACATCTACATTCTCAACAATGATACCACCAAGTTCGGGACGATAGAAGACAGACATAACTTCATGAATACAAGTATCCATCGCTTGTTCCAAATAGTCCTTGCCTAAAATATGCTCAATTTCCATAGCAAGATTGCATAGTATCATCGGCAGGGCAAAATTTTTTAGATTACGAGTGCCCGGATGAAGTTTATTCCATTTACCTTTCGGATTATCTACTTTGGAAAGGATAATATCGAAGGTTTTCTTAGCAATGTCAGCATATTCCTGATTATCGGTTGCAAGGCTTAATTGCCCGAAAGCCATGGCAGCGAATGTATATGAAAAGATATTGTATGGTTCTACCAATGGTCTACCCAAACGGTCAAGGGAAAAATACCAGTTATAGTCTCCATCATGTCCATATTTTTTTAAAAACTCACCACCTTGAACGGCACAATCCAGCCATTCCTTACGTTTTTCCACTTTATTGTAAAGCATAGAGAACATCCACACTTCGCGGCCTTGCAGCCAGATAAACTTATCTGTATCGAAAACTCTTCCTTCACGATCCAAACAGGTGAAGTAGCCTCCATATTCATGATCTTGTGAGTTTTCAAGCCAGAAAGGAAGAACATTATTCAAGAGTTCATCCTTGTATTGATTTGCCAATTTCTTAAAATCCATACATCTTTTATTATTAAGTTATTAAGGTCTTTTTGTTTTACTATTCCGAACGGTTCCAATATCTTTCAATCTCCTCCAGTGACTTCCCGGTAGTCTCCGGCACGAGTTTCCAGACAATCAGCATATATGGCACGCACATGAGGGCGAACAGGAAGAATGTTCCGGCGGGGGTAAGGTTCTGGAGCATCCAGGGGGTCAACTGTCCGATCAGGTACGTTCCGATCCAGAGAGCGAATCCTGCTATCGACATGGCCAGTCCGCGAACCTTGGTGGGATACATCTCCGAGAGGAGCACGAACACCACAGCGCAGATAGACACGGCACAACAGAATACATAGAACAGGAAGAAAATAAGCAGGAAGAGGCTGGATACTCCCAGGGAATCTCCGAAGAGGAAGTACAGGCCGATGAGAATCAGAGAAACAACCATTCCCGAAACTCCGTAATAAACCAGCTTCTTGCGGCCTACCTTATCAATGATGACAAGAGCCAGAACAGTGGTCAAGGTATTGACTAGTCCTACCAGAACTTGGTAAAATGAAAGTTAACTGTTTGCATAGCTGTATTATGGTAGAAAAGTTTTATCTTTATCGCGTTAAACTAACTAATACCCCCATTATGAGAAGAATTTTTTATTTACTTTTCCTTGTCTTATTAGGCTATTCTTTTGACGTAAAAGCTTCAGACACAGTGTTTATTCATGAAACACAAATCCCGGTTTTGATAGAGCGGCAGGACAATGTTCTGTTCTATATCCGGTTGGATGCAAAGGAAAGCAAGATGCTCGATGAAGTAGTTTTAGATTTCAGTAAAAGTACCAATTTAGCGGATGTTCAGGCAATCAAACTCTATTATGGAGGAACAGAGGCCTTACAAGATCAAAACAAAAATCGCTTTGCCCCTGTAGAGTACATATCCAGCCATCGACCGGGTGCGACATTGGCGGCTAATCCTTCCTATTCCATAAAATGTGCAGAGGTCGGACCATCAGAAAAAGTCGTATTAAGAGGTAATTACAATTTATTTCCAGGTGTCAACTTTTTTTGGATCAGTTTGCAGATGAAAACAGATGCCTCTTTGCATACTAAAGTAGTCTCTGATTTACGTGCTGTAAAAGTGGACGGGAAAGAACTCTATTGTAAATCTATTTCTCCGAAGAATGTTACTCACCGGATGGCAGTCGGAGTCCGTCATGCCGGTAATGATGGTTCTGCTTCCTTCCGTATTCCCGGATTGGTGACAACCAATAAAGGAACATTATTGGGAGTGTACGATGTCCGATATAATAGTAGTGTCGATTTACAGGAATATGTAGATGTGGGTTTAAGTCGTAGCACTGACGGAGGGAAGAGCTGGGAGAAGATGCGTCTTCCGCTTTCATTTGGTGAGTACGGTGGTTTACCTAAAGCACAGAATGGGGTAGGAGATCCCTCTATTTTGGTAGATACCCAAACGAATACCGTCTGGGTGGTTGCCGCATGGACCCATGGTATGGGTAATCAACGTGCCTGGTGGAGCTCCCATCCGGGAATGGATATAAACCATACCGCACAGCTGGTATTGGCAAAGAGTACAGACGATGGTAAAACCTGGTCGAAACCGATCAATATAACAGAACAGGTAAAAGATCCCTCCTGGTATTTTCTGCTTCAAGGTCCCGGACGAGGAATAACGATGAGCGACGGTACATTAGTCTTTCCAACACAGTTTATCGACTCTACCCGTATCCCGAATGCAGGAATCATGTATAGTAAAGATCGGGGAAAAACATGGAAAATGCATCATCCGGCACGGACTAATACGACGGAAGCACAAGTTGCTGAAATAGAACCGGGAGTATTAATGCTGAATATGCGTGATAATAGAGGAGGAAGCCGTGCTGTCGCCCTAACCAAAGATTTGGGAAAAACCTGGACAGAACATCCGTCTTCACGTAAGGCACTTCAGGAACCGGTATGTATGGCCAGCTTGATTCATGTCGATGCCAAGGACAACGTTTTGAATAAAGACCTCCTGTTGTTTTCAAATCCGGATACGACTAAAGGGCGCAATCATATAACAATAAAAGCAAGTCTGGATAAAGGACTTACCTGGTTGCCCGAACATCAAATCATGCTCGACGAAGCAGAAGGATGGGGATATAGTTGCCTGACGATGATTGATAAAGAGACAATCGGTATTCTATATGAGAGCAGTGTGGCACACATGACTTTTCAGACGGTGAAATTAACAGATTTGTTAGGAGTGAAATGAAAGATATAATAGCGGTTAAACTATCTGATATGATAAAAGAATAAAGCCGTATATTTATCGTAGCATGCAAAAACAACATATTTTGTTAAATTATCAGTGAAATTTGCTGAAAAAACAATATCTTTGAATCCGTTAATATCTAATGCCCCCACTATGATGATTAATTTGATCGGAAAAAAGGCTCAAATAGCATGTGGATTACTATGCTGTTGCAGTATGGCATATGCACAGAGCAATGACAATTCCGAAGTTGTCGTTCTAAATACAGGTTGGGAATTTTCCCAGGCAGAAACAGAGCTGTGGCAATCGGCACAGGTTCCGGGCACCGTTCATCAGGACCTTATCAACCATAAACAAATACCCGATCCTTTTTATGGCATCAATGAACAAAAGATTCAGTGGGTGGAAAATGAAGACTGGGAATACCGGACTGCTTTTACAGTTACCCCCGAACAACTGAAACGGGATGACGCCCAATTGGTTTTTGAAGGCCTTGACACGTATGCCGATGTATACCTCAATGGAGCACTGTTGCTGAAAACCGATAACATGTTTGTCGGCTATACCATACCCGTCAAGTCCCAACTCCGTATCGGAGAAAACCTTCTTCACATCTATTTTCATTCCCCCATCCGGCAGACACTGCCTCAATATAACTCGAACGGATTCAACTATCCGGCAGACAACGACCATCACGACAAACATTTAAGCGTATTCTCCCGTAAAGCCCCTTACAGCTATGGCTGGGATTGGGGAATCCGCATGGTGACCAGCGGCATCTGGCGTCCGGTGACCATCCGTTTTTATGACGCAGCTTCTATCAGTGACTACCATGTAAAGCAACTCGCACTGACCGACCAGCTCGCAAACCTGTCTAATGAGTTAGAAATAAACAACATACTCCCCCGCCCACTTCAGGCAGAGGTGAGAATCAATACCTCATTCGAAGGAAGTGCAGAAAAAAGCATCAGCCAGGCAATCACCTTACAGCCCGGAATCAATCATGTTTCCATACCTTCCGAAGTGGCATCCCCCGTACGTTGGATGCCGAATGGATGGGGAAAGCCCGCCCTGTATGATTTCTCCGCTCAAATCATAGTAGAAGATAAAGTCGTAGCCGAGCAATCGCACCGGATAGGACTGCGTACCGTTCGCCTCGTTAATGAAAAAGATAAAGACGGAGAATCCTTCTATTTTGAAGTAAACGGTGTACCGATGTTTGCCAAAGGAGCCAATTACATCCCCCAGGATGCACTCTTGACTAACGTCACTACCGAACGCTACCAAACCTTATTCCGCGACATCCGCGAAGCGAACATGAATGTCATTCGTGTATGGGGAGGTGGGACGTACGAAGATGATCGCTTCTATGACCTGGCAGATGAAAACGGAATACTGGTGTGGCAAGACTTCATGTTTGCCTGCACTCCCTATCCGTCCGACCCCACCTTCCTGAAAAGGGTAGAGGCGGAAGCCTGCTATAATATCCGTCGCCTTCGCAATCATGCTTCCCTGGCGATGTGGTGCGGCAATAACGAAATACTGGAAGCCTTAAAATATTGGGGATTCGACAAGAACTTCCCGCCCGAAATCTATCAGGAAATGTTTCGAGGCTACGACAAACTGTTCCATCAGCTCCTTCCTGCCAAGGTGAAGGAACTGGATGCCGACCGTTTCTACATACACAGCTCCCCATATTTTGCCAACTGGGGGCGTCCCGAATCCTGGGGGATAGGAGACAGCCATAACTGGGGAGTCTGGTATGGTCAAAAAACATTCGAGTCACTTGATACAGACCTGCCCCGTTTCATGAGCGAATTCGGTTTCCAGTCCTTCCCGGAAATGAAGACCATCTCCACTTTCGCCGCTCCGGAAGATTATCAGATAGAATCGGAAGTGATGAATGCTCATCAGAAAAGCAGCATCGGCAACGCCCTGATTCGTACCTACATGGAGCGCGACTATATCATCCCCGAAAAATTTGAAGACTTTGTCTATGTCGGACTAGTGCTGCAAGGACAAGGAATGCGTCACGGACTGGAAGCACACCGCCGGAACCGTCCTTACTGTATGGGCACCCTGTATTGGCAACTGAATGACAGCTGGCCGGTAGTATCCTGGTCGAGCATCGACTATTACGGTAACTGGAAAGCCCTGCATTACCAAGCCAAACGAGCCTTTGCTCCAATTCTCATCAATCCTATCCGGCAGAACGACAGCCTCAATATCTACCTGATTTCCGACTGTCCGGACACCAAAGACCACCTGACGTTGGAAATGAAAGTAACAGATTTTGACGGAAAGAAACAAGGCAAGCCGATACGACTCAACACATTGTCAGTTCCGGCTAACACTTCCCAATGTGTGTACCGTATAAAACCCGATATCTGGCTATCACCGGAAGAACAGCAACGCTGTTTCATGCAACTGACCCTGAAAGACAAGGCAGGAAATACTCTTGCCGAAACCGTATACTTCTTTAGAAAAACAAAAGACCTGCTTCTGCCTGAAACAACCGTTTCCTGCAAGATGAAACAGAAAGACGGCATGTGTGAACTGACATTGTTTTCTCCCACTCTTGCAAAAGATGTCTTTATTGAAATTCCTTTGCAGGGAGCCCGTTTCAGCGACAACTTTTTCGACCTTCTTCCCGGGGAACGTAAAACGGTCGTCATCACTTCTCCCCAAATAAAGAAAGGAGAGGAGCTGCCCTTGACAATCAAACATATTCGTGAAACTTATAATTAATCTATTAATAACTTAACACCTAATTTTTTAGTTTATGAAACAACTCTTTAAATTAACCGGATGTCTGGCACTAGCAGGACTTTTTGCCTCTTGCCAATCGGCGCAACAGGAAGCCAACTACCAGATCATCCCCATGCCACAAGAGATTGTAACCGCTCAAGGAAGTCCCTTCATCCTGAAGAGCAGTGTGAAGATTCTCTATCCGGAAGGAAACGAGAAGATGCAACGCAACGCACAATTTCTGGCAGACTACCTGAAAACGGCTACCGGAAAAGATTTCGCCATTGAAGCCGGAACAGAAGGTAAAAACGCAATCATACTGGCATTAGGCACGGAGAACGAAAATCCGGAATCCTACCAGATGAAAGTTACCGGTGACGGAATCACGATTACCGGTCCTACGGAAGCCGGTGTATTCTATGGCATCCAGTCCCTGCGCAAATCATTGCCTGTGGCTGTCGGTGCGGATATTGCCATGCCAGCCGTAGAAATCAATGACGCTCCCCGCTTTGGCTATCGTGGCGCGCATTTCGATACCAGCCGTCATTTCTTTACTGTGGACGAAATAAAGACCTACATCGACATGCAGGCTTTGCATAACATGAACCGCCTCCACTGGCATATCACCGACGATCAAGGCTGGCGTCTGGAAATCAAAAAATACCCGAAACTGACTGAAATCGGTGCTAACAGAACAGAAACAGTCATCGGACGTAACTCCGGCGAATACGACGGCAAACCTTACGGTGGATTCTACACCCAGGAACAAGCCAAAGAAATCGTAGATTATGCAGCCGAACGCTACATCACCGTTGTTCCCGAAATCGACCTTCCGGGACACATGCAAGCTGCCCTTGCCGCTTACCCTGAATTGGGTTGTACCGGTGGTCCGTACGAAGTATGGAGACAATGGGGCGTATCCGAAGATGTGCTTTGCGCCGGAAACGACCAGGTCTTGAAATTCCTGGAAGATGTCTATGGTGAATTGATTGAAATCTTCCCATCACCATATATTCATGTAGGTGGCGACGAATGCCCGAAAGTAAGATGGGAAAAATGTCCGAAATGCCAGGCACGTATCAAAGCATTGGGACTGAAGTCAGATCAGAACCACAGCAAAGAAGAACGTTTGCAGAGCTTTGTCATCAACCATATTGAGAAATTCCTGAACGACCATGGACGTCAAATCATCGGTTGGGATGAAATCCTCGAAGGCGGACTTGCTCCGAATGCTACCGTGATGTCATGGCGTGGTGAGAAAGGTGGTATCGAAGCTGCGAAGCAGCAACATGATGTCATCATGACACCGAACACCTACCTGTATTTCGACTACTACCAAGCTAAAGACGTAGAAAACGAACCGTTCGGTATCGGTGGTTATCTGCCCATGGAAAGAGTGTATAGCTACGAGCCGATGCCGGCTTCTCTTACTCCCGAAGAACAGAAATACATCAAGGGAGTGCAAGCCAACCTCTGGACAGAATACATCGCTACTTTCCCACATGCACAATACATGGTATTGCCTCGTTGGGCTGCTTTGTGTGAAATTCAGTGGTCCAGCCCCGAAAAGAAAAACTATGCCGACTTCCTGTCCCGTCTTCCACAACTGATTAAGTGGTACGATGCAGAAGGATACAATTACGCTAAACACGTATTTGACGTACAAGCCGAGTTTGACCCGAATCCGGCAGAAGGAACAATGGACGTTACCCTGTCTACCATCGACGGTGCTCCTATTTACTATACGTTAGACGGCACAGAACCTACTGCCACTTCCCCCGTTTACGAAGGAGTATTGAAAATTAAGGAAAATGTCACCCTGTCCGCTAAAGCCATCCGTCCCAACGGCGAAAGCAAGACTGTGACGGAGAAGATTGATTTCAGCAAATCCAGCATGAAGCCGATTGTAGCCAATCAGCCTATCAATGAACAATACCTGTTCAAAGGAGCTTCCACTTTGGTAGACGGTCTGAAAGGAAATAGCAGCTACAGGTCAGGCCGTTGGATCGCTTTCAACGGAAATGACATGGATATGACTATCGACCTCCAGCAACCTACTGAAATCTCAAGCGTGACAATCTCTACCAATGTAGCAAAAGGAGACTGGGTATTTGATGCCAGAAACCTGTCCGTAGAAACTTCAGATGATGGCAAGAACTTCAAAAAGATTGCTTCCGAAGAATACCCGGAGATGAAAGAGACAGACAAAGACGGAATCGTTGAGCATAAACTAACCTTTGATCCTGTGACCACCCAATACGTGAGAGTCATTGCTTCACCGGAGAAATCACTTCCGGCATGGCATGGAGGAAAAGGTAAAAACGCATTTTTATTTGTAGACGAAATCAAAATTGATTAATGAATATAAGAAAAGAATACCCTAAAGTTTGTCTTTTCTTATGGATATTGGGGATGTGCTTCCATGCACATCCCATTCTGGCACAGTCCGTCATACCTGTCCCATTAAAAATGGAGCAGGGGACGGGCTCTTTTTTACTATCAGAAAAGACTAAACTTTATACAAACCTGCAAGGTGGAGAAGCGGAACTCTGGGAGAATTACCTGAAAGCATTGCCTGTTCAATTGAAAGAAGCGAGAATGAAAGACAGGAAACAGATGCTTTTCTTATTGATAACCCCCAAGACCCCCCAATTGCCATCACCGGAAAGCTATACACTCTCCGTCACCCCTCAACGAATCGAGATCCGGGCAACTTCGGGAGCCGGATTATTCTATGGAATGCAAACCCTGTTACAGCTGATGCAACCGGCGGGCACAGGCAGCTATTCCGTAGCCTCTGTCGAGATAGAAGACACCCCGCGTTTTGCTTACCGCGGACTGATGCTGGACGTATCCCGCCATTTCTCTACCAAAGAGTTTATAAAGAAGCAGATAGACGCATTGGCATATTACAAAATCAACCGTTTGCACCTGCACCTGACCGATGCGGCAGGCTGGCGGCTTGAAATTAAGAAATATCCTTTACTGACCGATTTTGCAGCTTGGCGTACAGACCCCACCTGGAAGAAATGGTGGAACGGCGGACGTAAATACCTCCGTTACGATGAACCCGGAGCTTCCGGAGGCTATTACACCCAGGACGATATTCGTGAAATACTGGCATACGCCCGTCAGCACTACATCACCGTGATTCCGGAGATTGAAATGCCTTCCCATTCGGAAGAGGTGCTGGCTGCCTACCCGCAGCTATCCTGTTCGGGAGAACCTTACAAGAACTCCGATTTCTGTGTCGGCAATGAAGAAACTTTCACCTTTCTGGAGAATGTACTGACGGAAGTTATGGAACTTTTCCCTTCCGAATACATTCATGTAGGAGGTGATGAGGCCGGCAAATCGGCTTGGAAGACCTGTCCGAAATGTCAGAAGAGAATGAAAGACGAGCATCTGGCCAATGTAGACGAGCTGCAAAGCTATCTGATACACCGCATCGAAAAATTCCTCAACAATCACGGACGCCGTCTCTTGGGATGGGACGAGATTCTGCAAGGAGGCATTGCGCCCAATGCAACCGTCATGTCATGGCGTGGAGAAGAGGGTGGTATCGCTGCCGTCACCTCCGGCCATCATGCCATCATGACGCCGGGTGCATACTGTTATCTGGACAGCTATCAGGACGCCCCATACTCCCAGCCGGAAGCTATCGGCGGCTACCTGCCATTGAAGAAAGTATATACCTATGATCCTGTTCCCGCTTCCTTAACTGCGGAGCAGGCAAAGTTAGTCTACGGTGTGCAGGGCAACCTATGGGTGGAATATATCCCCACTCCCGAACACGTGGAATATATGATTTACCCCCGTATGCTGGCATTGGCGGAAGTAGCCTGGTCGGCTCCGGAACGTAAGTCATGGTCCGATTTCCATACCCGTGCACTGTCAGCAGTGGCCGATTTACAGAAAAAAGGATACCATCCTTTCGATTTGAGCAAAGAAATCGGCAGCCGTCCCGAATCTCTTCAGCCAGTCAGCCATTTGGCACTCGGTAAAAAAGTGATCTATAACTCCCCCTACAGCCCCCATTATCCCGCACAAGGCAACACAGCCCTGACAGACGGCATACGTGGTGACTGGACTTATGGTGACGGTTCATGGCAAGGATTTATCTCGGACAATCGTCTCGATGTGACGATTGATATGGAAAAAAGAAACCCCTATCCATTCCGTTACCGCCGCTTTTATGCAAGTGGTCGGCGCGGAAGTATTCCTGCCGGAGACAGTGATTATTTCCATTTCCGATGATGGAATAAACTTCACGGAGCTGCAAAAACAACACTTTGAAGTAAGTAAAGAAACACCCATCCGTTTTACGGATATTTCATGGCAGGGAGAAGCCAAAGGAAGATACGTACGTTACCAGGCACAGGCCGGAAGCGAACTCGGAGGCTGGATATTTACGGATGAGATAATCGTGAAATAGACATTGTCAATATCATTTATGAATAAAAGAGGGAATCTACTCAACCAGATTCCCTCTTTTATTGTTATATTTGTATTATTACCTTAAAAACTAAGAATATGGTACAACACGCTAGACTCATTTTCTACAGCCTTCTTCTTCTTCTGGTAATCCCGTGCGAGAGCACCTTGGCGCAGAAGATTCCCGTCACGCCCATAGACTCATTGATAACTGTAGGATATGCCACCGGAAGTTTGAAAAACCTCTCCGGTTCCGTAGAGAAGATTACGGAGACACAGATGAATAAAGACCAGATAACGAACCCTTTGGAAGCAATCCGCGGACGTGTGCCGGGTTTGACCATCCAACGCGGATCAAACGGTCCGGCAGCCTTGGATGCGGTACGCCTGCGGGGAACCACCTCACTGACCAGTGGCAATGACCCTTTGATAATCGTCGACGGAGTATTTGGCGACTTGAGTATGCTTACCTCCATTTACCCTACGGATATTGAGAGCTTCACCATTCTGAAAGACGCTTCCGAAACCGCACAATACGGTTCACGAGGAGCTTCCGGTGTGATTGAGGTCACCACCAAAAAAGGAATGAGCGGCAGGACACAGGTAGCCTACAACGGTAGCTTCGGAGTTTCCACCGTCTACAAGAATCTGAAAATGCTGTCCGGCGATGAATTCCGCCGTGTGGCTTCGGAGCGTGGCATTTCCATTCTGGATAAAGGAAACAACACCGATTTTCAGAAAGAGATTGAACAGACAGGACTACAACAAAACCATCACGTCGCCTTTTATGGCGGTTCCAGTGAATCCAGCTATCGTGTTTCCCTCGGTTTCATGGACCGTCAGGGAGTGATTCTGAATGAAGACATGAAGAACTTCACTTCGAATATGAACATGAATCAGCAGATGTTCGACGGCTTCCTGAACTGCGAGCTGGGAATGTTCGGTTCCATTCAGAAGAATCATAATCTGGTGGATTATCAGAAAACGTTCTATTCGGCAGCCACATTCAACCCCACCTATCCCAACCATAAAGACCCCGTCACCAATTCCTGGGACGGAATAACAACCGCCAGCCAAATCACCAATCCATTGGCATGGATGGAAGTGCAGGACGATGATGCCACTTCGCACATCAGCACGCACGCCCGTCTGACTTTCAATCTGCTGGAAGGACTGAAACTAAACCTCTTCGGCGCCTATACCTATAATATCGTGGAAAATTCGCAATACCTCCCCACCTCCGTCTGGGCGAACGGTCAGGCTTACAAAGGAACCAAAAAGCGAGAATCCTTGTTGGGCAACATGATGCTGACCTATAAGAAAAACTGGAAAAAACATTTCTTTGACGTGCTGGCACTTGCCGAACTTCAAAAAGAAACCTACACGGGATATTATACGACAGTAAGCAATTTCAGCACCGACAAATTCGGGTATAATAATCTTCAGGCAGGCGCACTCCGCTTGTGGGAAGGCACTAATTCATACTACGACCAACCCCGTCTGGCATCCTTCATGGGACGTTTCAACTATACATATGCCGACCGCTACGTATTGACGCTGAACGCCCGTACAGATGCTTCCTCCAAATTCGGAGCGAACCATAAATGGGGATTCTTCCCCTCCGCATCTGCCGCATGGGTGATTAGTGAGGAAGAATTTATGAAGCACTTGCCGATGGTAGACAATCTGAAATTCCGTATCGGCTACGGTCTGGCAGGCAATCAGAGCGGGATTGACTCATACACTACATTGAACCTTGTAAAGCCGAACGGTGTAGTCCCCGTCGGAAACTCCGCCGTCGTATCTTTAGGAGACTTACGGAACACAAATCCCGACCTGAAATGGGAAGTGAAACATACCTTTAATACCGGTATCGACGTAGCTCTTTTCGGCAACCGCCTGCTGCTTTCCGCCAACTATTACAACTCCCGAACCACAGACATGCTTTACCTTTACAACGTAAGCGTACCGCCTTTCACCTATAACACCTTACTTGCCAACATCGGTTCCATGCGTAACTGGGGTACGGAAATCGCCATCGGCATCACCCCTTTGAAGACGAAGGATATGGAACTGAATATCAATGCCAATATCACTTTCCAGCGCAACAAACTGCTCTCTTTAAGCGGTATGCACAATGGTGAAATGCTTTCTGCCCCCGAATATAAAAGTCTTGCCGGCCTCGACGGAGCCGGCTTTCACGGAGGATACAACCACATCGTATATCAGATGGTGGGTCAACCGTTGGGCGTGTTCTATCTTCCCCACAGTACGGGACTGGAATCCGACGGAAACGGTGGATACACCTATGGCATCGCCGACCTGAATGGCGGAGGTGTCAGCCTTGAAGATGGTGAAGACCGCTACGTGGCAGGACAAGCCGTACCTAAAACGATTCTTGGCTCCAACATCAGTTTCCGCTACAAGCGTTTCGACCTGTCTTTGCAGATTAACGGAGCTTTCGGACATAAAATCTACAACGGAACTTCCCTGACCTATATGAACATGAATATATTTCCCGACTATAACGTAATGAAGAAAGCCCCGAAACAGAACATCAAGGATCAAACCGCCACCGACTATTGGTTGGAAAAAGGAGATTATGTCAACTTCGACTATGTGACGCTGGGTTGGAACGTGCCGATTGAGAAAGTGCAGAAACTGAAGAAATATGTCCGTTCCCTGCGTCTGGCATTTACAGTCAACAACCTGGCAACCATTTCCGGTTATTCGGGACTTTCACCCATGATTAACAGTTCCACGGTGAACTCCACTTTAGGCGTGGATGATAAACGGGGATATCCGTTGGCGCGGACGTACACACTGGGATTGAGTATTAACTTTTAATGGAGGAGGAGATGATGAAACAATATATGAAAAATAAAAGTCGTTTTTTGCAGAAAGAAGAACAGCTTTCAAGGATAGCGGAACTGTTTTCAAAGAAGATCTTACGTCCTTCGGAAGTGTTGGTATTCCTTCTTATAGCGTGTCTGGGCTTATTCTCATGTGATAAGTTCTTGGAGGAAAATCCGAAAGATAAGTTACCCGAAGATGACGTTTACAATACGATCTCGGAAGTATATCTCAATGCAGTAGCTTCGCTTTATACATACGTAGGCGGTTATAGTGATAGTCAGGGATTGCAGGGAACGGGTAGGGGAGTCTACGACCTGAACACCTTTACTTCCGACGAAGCCATTATCCCCACCCGTGGAGGTGACTGGTATGACGGTGGTTTTTGGCAAGGACTTTACCTGCACGATTGGGGAATAGAGAATGATGCCATTCAGGCTACATGGGAATATCTCTATAAAGTCGTCATGTTAAGTAACAAATCACTGGAGCGGATAGACAAATTCGCCGAAACTCATTCCGCTACGGAACTACCGGCATACCGCGCTGAAGTACGTGCCATGCGGGCTATGTATTATTATTACCTGATGGATTTGTTCGGACGCATCCCGCTAGTTCAATCCTCTTCCGTAGCCATGAAAGATGTAGTGCAAAGTGAACGGAAAACGGTCTTTGACTTTGTTGTCAAGGAATTGCAAGAGGCGGCTCCTTTGTTGAGCGATGCACATAGCAACCAGTCCGGCCCTTACTATGGCCGTATCACTCGCCCCGTGGTAAGTTTCTTACTGGCCAAACTGGCTTTGAACTCCGAAGTTTATACAGACAATGATTGGACGGACGGACAACGTCCGGATGGAAAAAATATAAAGTTCATTGTGAACGGCAGCGAACTCAATGCTTGGGAAACAGTCATCTACTACTGTGACCAACTCAAGACTATGGGCTACAAACTGGAACCGGAATACGAAACGAATTTCTCCATATTCAACGAACCGTCTGTAGAGAATGTCTTCACTATCCCGATGAACAAAACTCTGTATACCAACCAGATGCAATATCTCTTCCGTTCCCGCCACTATAATCATGCCAAGGCTTACGGACTAAGCGGTGAGAACGGTCCTAGCGCCACCATTGAAGCCCTCGAAACTTTCGGTTATGAAACCGCGGAACAAGATCCCCGTTTTGATATTTGCTATTTTGCAGGAATTGTCCACGACCTGAAAGGAAACATAATCAAACTGGATAATGGAACGGTACTGGAATATCTGCCCTGGAAAGTATCTCTGGATATAACAGATACCCCATACGAACAAACCGCAGGAGCCCGCATGAAAAAGTATGAAGTCGACCCGACTGCCACAAAAGACGGTAAGTTGATGGAGAATGACATTGTATTGTTCCGCTATGCAGACGCTTTATTGATGAAAAGTGAAGCGAAAGTCCGGAACGGAGCAAACGGAGATGAAGAACTCAATGAAATTCGTAGCCGTGTCAACGCTTCTCCCCGCACTGCCACTTTAGAGAATATCCTTGCCGAACGTCAGCTGGAACTGGCTTGGGAAGGATGGAGACGACAGGACTTAGTCCGCTTCGGGAAGTTTACAAGAGCTTACAGCAGCCGTCCGCAACTGCCGGATGAAGCAAGTGGATATACAACTGTATTTCCTATACCGGAGAAAATACGGGTGATGAATGAGAGGTTGAAACAGAATCCGGGGTATTAGGAAGAAATCATAGTGAAAATATGAATACTTCTTTTGGTAGTGTTCATATAATTACTATATTTGTGCAGTAATTAAGTCCAAAGCGTTATGAGTTACAAATCAGTTAAAGACGTTGTAACTATGTTGCTGGAAAACGGTTTTGTTCTAAAAGGTCAGAAAGGTAGCCACATGAAGTTTGAGAAGAACGGTAGGGTAGTTATTGTACCGAATCATAATAGCAAAGGCGTTGAGAAAGGCACTTATTACAGCATTTTGAAACAAGCGGGGCTAAAGTAGCCCCCTTGTTTTCTGTAATTTAATATAGGAGGAGATATGAAAACAGTAGAAGTAATTGTGGAACACGCAGGAAAGAACTTGAGTGCTTATATTGAAGATGCTCCGGTTATCACTGTTGGCAATGACATGAGAGAGATTGAGGACAACATGCGAGAGGCGATTGAATTGTATTTGGAAGATAATTCCAATCCCTGTGAAGTATTGTCCGGAGAGTTTGAATTAAAATTCAAGATTGATGCTGCTACATTTATAAACTATTATAGCAACATCTTCACTAAGGCTGCATTGAGTCGGATTACGGGTATTAATGAACGGCAATTATGGCATTATGCTGCCGGAGTGCATAAGCCTCGCAGGCAACAACTTGAAAAAATACAAAAAGGTATTCAGGCTTTATCAAAGGAGTTATCGGCAATCAATTTATTGTAATACATAGAGTGCTATATATTCAACTTCCAGCCAGTGTGAGATAAAGACGACCCCAAATAAAAAATCCTCGATTTTCATCCGGAGAATCGAGGATTTATATTATTTGTTGCAGCAATCGAATTACTCAATCAAATCGAAATCATATTTTTCAAATTCACTCCCATTGATTATTATAGCAATCTGATGAAGCCCGAGATGGAATTTTCTCGTTGTAACCACGCGGAAAGAGTGCTTTCGCGTTATTCGTGTGGTAGAATTCCCGGTATATTCTTTTTCACTGATTTTATGAACTTTCTTCGTCAGCGTTCCATTTGCTTTTTGGTAATAAATACCATATTCAAGCCGTATTTTGATTGTCTTATTGCTATGATTCAACAAGTTAAAACCAAACTCCAACGAATCCCCGACTTTAACCTTAGGACTTGAAATCTGAAAATCCTCCACACTAATATTATTTCTGATAGAATCAAAGCCAAACAACTCCATCACCTCCGGAATCCCTTGCTTTAAGAGCGTCCGGCAACCGTGTTTTATAATCCAGTCTACCTCTTTCGACTCACCTTTCCATTTCTTTGCCAAATCAATGACTATTTCCGGATTATCTTTTGCAATATCATTCAAATTATTGGCAACACTCAACCGTACAAATCTTGCCGGATCATTTTTAAGATTCTCCAAAATAGGAATAATAGGTGTCGGATCTTTTTTCAGATTCGGCAAAGCCATCGCCCAAGGCAAACGCGGACGGCAACCTTCTGACGCAAGCCGCCTTACTCCCCAATGCTCGTGTTTCGACCAAACCAACATCTGCTTCATCATTTCATCCGGATATTTTATAATAAAAGGATGAGTCACAAACTCGCAACTTGTGAACTGCGTGATTTTCTCTATCGCCTTGACAGACGTTTCATAATCATCCAACCCATATTGCTCGACATAATTATCCAGAATCGCCCCATACTCCAGCATCAATCCAAACTTCGTATCGTCTATCACCGAAAAATCAGGCCGCGTACTTTTTACATGATCCAACAACTCAAGAATCTTAGCGATTGCCTCTTTGTAGTCTGCCGGCAAAAACTTTTTCAGAATGGTAGTGATATGTATGCAGCGCTGTTTAAGTTCCCTGCCTTCCCATTCATCATCCATAACTTGAGAAACAAACCCGTGAGCATCAAAATCATCGATAACAAGTTTCAAATCTTTCGTAAATAGATCGAAAAATTGCTCGTTATACATATTCTTAAAAGGTTCTGCCATACTTGAAGTCTATATTTAGTATCTATTTATTTGCTACACAAATATATGCCCTTTTTTTAAAAAGACAATTCTTTATCGACTTATTTAACCGAACAGAGTGAAAAAGGAAGGATAAGCCCAAAAACAGAAGTGAGCTACAAATAAAGATTGCAGCTCACTTTTATATGTTAAGTACTTGTCACTAATAAATTTCTATCTTTTTTAGGCACGGATTTCACGGATTAACGCGGTTGTTTTTCAGTAATGACAACACTAAAAACCGTGAAATCCGTGTAATCCGTGCCTAAATTACTATATAAACTAATTATGTACCCATACTCATAGCAAAAAATTAGTCGAAGAAACTCTTGAACTTCTTGAAAATCTTCTCCTTCACCGACGTGTTAGGTTTGAAATTGTCCGAAGCCTCCATCTTTTCGAGCGTGCTCTTT
Organism: Bacteroides sp. BFG-606; assembly: GCF_024788145.1. Lineage (NCBI taxonomy): Bacteria > Pseudomonadati > Bacteroidota > Bacteroidia > Bacteroidales > Bacteroidaceae > Bacteroides > Bacteroides sp. BFG-606. Next base: position 4,090,614 of record NZ_JANUIL010000001.1, read on the forward strand.
TCCTCTTTATTGAGCGCTTCCGGCACATAGATACTGATATTGACGAGCAAATCCCCCGTTCCGTACCCGTTCACATTCGGCAATCCCTTGCCGCGCAAACGAAGTACTTTACCCGGTTGAGTACCCGAATCAATCTTCACTTTCACTTTGCCGTCGATAGTCGGAATTTCCACGGCTCCACCCAGGGCAGCAGTCGGGAAACTAAGCAACAGATTATAAATCAAATCATTCTCGTCGCGAATCAAGTCCTGATGCGGTTCTTCCTCTACGAGAATCAGCAAGTCGCCTGCCACACCGTTGTGTTTGCCGGCATTTCCTTTGCCACCCATAGAGAGCTGCATACCCTCTGCCACTCCGGCAGGGATTTTCACCGACACCACTTCTTCACCGTAAATGATTCCGTCGCCACCACACTTCTTACATTTGTTCTTGATAATCTTACCCTCACCGCCACAAGTGGAGCAAGTGACGCGAGTCTGCATAGTGCCCAGAATGGTCTGCTGGTTACGGATCACCGAGCCGCTACCCTTACAAGTAGGACAAGTTTCCGAACCGCCATCACCTTCGGCCCCCGTGCCATGACACTGGTCACACGGCACATATTTTTTGAGTTTAAACTTCTTTTCTACTCCGGTAGAGATTTCCTTCAACGTCAGCTTCACTTTCACACGAAGGTCACTGCCGCGATACCGGCGTTGCTGTGAACCGCCACCGCCACCAAATCCGCTGAAACCTCCGAAGCCTCCCCCGAAACCGCCGCCGCGGCCACCGAAGATGTCGCCAAACATAGAGAAAATGTCATCCATCGACATCCCCTCGCCACCGAAACCACCGAACGGACCGCCATTACCTGCCGCACCGCTCACTCCCGCATGACCGAACTGATCGTAACGCGAACGCTTTTCCGGGTTACTCAACACATCGTAAGCCTCGGCCGCCTCCTTAAATTTCTCTTCAGCCTCCTTATCCCCCGGATTCTTGTCAGGGTGATACTGGATTGCTTTCTTACGGTACGCTTTCTTAATTTCCTCTACTGTGGCTGTCTTCGTCACCTCCAATACTTCGTAATAATCTCTTTTTTCTGCCATGCTTCTTTTAAAATTATGAATGATGAATTACGAATTACGGGTTATGGATGATGAATTATTGCGGGAAGTCCCTCGTTTTTCATCATTCATAATCCGTAATCAATCCTTATTCCCCTACTACCACTTTGGCGTGGCGGAGCACTTTGTCGTTCAGTGTATATCCCGTTTGCACACAATCCAGAATCTTACCTTTCTGTGCTTCCGACGGTGCGGGGATTACCGCGATGGCTTCATGGTAATCAGTATCCAACGGTTGGTCTTTCGTCTCGATGACTTTCACGCCATTTTGAGCCAAGACAGCTATAAATTTATTGTAAATCAATTCCACCCCTTCCTTTACGGCATTGACATCCGTTGCCGTTTCCATCGTCTTGATGGCACGTTCAAAGTCGTCCACTACCGGAAGAATACTGCCAAGGCTCTTCTCGCCACCGTTCAGGATCAGTTCGGCCTTCTCCTTTAAAGTGCGTTTACGATAATTGTCGAACTCGGCAGACAGGCGCAGATATTTATCCTTTTGCTCTTCAATCTCTTCTTGAGCTTTTTCCAGTTCCTTTTCCAACTCCTCTTCATGAGTCAGCGGAGCAGACTCCTCCGTTTGTTCGTTTTGCGGTTGGTCTTCCGCAGGATTTTGAGTTTCCTCCACATTCAGTTCCTCTTCCTTCACTTTTTTTTCTTTCGGATCCATCTTGGTATTTACTATTTTATTATTTACTATTTACTATTTAGAAACACACGTTATCTATGCAAGATACCGCTTATAAACATACCGGACTGACCGGATGTCACAGATTTTGTCTGCAAAAACTTTGCCAAGTTGGCCGTTTTGCCAAAAAACGCAGCAAAGGTAACACTTTTATGTCAGATTGGCACATATCAGATAGCTCATAATTCATTTTAAATGTCTACCTTTGCACGCTCAAATAGTAAATAGTAACTAGTAAAATAGTAAATAATAAGATGATTACAGTTTCGAACGTATCGGTTCAGTTTGGTAAAAGAGTGTTGTTTAATGACGTAAACCTGAAGTTTACGAGTGGTAATTGTTATGGTATTATCGGTGCGAACGGTGCGGGAAAATCTACGTTTCTTCGTACGATTTACGGAGATCTGGACCCGACAACAGGTACGATTGCGCTCGGACCGGGCGAACGTCTTTCGGTGTTGAGCCAGGACCACTTCAAGTGGGACTCATATACCGTCATGGATACCGTCATGATGGGTCATACCGTGTTGTGGGACATCATGAAGCAACGCGAAGAATTGTATGCAAAAGAAGATTTCACAGACGAAGACGGACTGAAAGTGTCCGAATTGGAAGAAAAATTTGCCGAGTTGGACGGATGGAATGCGGAAAGCGACGCAGCTATGCTGTTGAGCGGACTGGGCGTGAAAGAAGATAAGCATTACGTATTGATGGGTGAATTGAGTGGTAAGGAAAAAGTGCGTGTCATGCTGGCGCAGGCATTGTACGGAAATCCGGACAACCTCTTGCTCGATGAGCCTACCAATGACTTGGATATGGAAACAGTGACTTGGTTGGAAGAATATCTTGCCAACTTCGAGCATACCGTATTGGTGGTAAGCCACGACCGTCACTTCCTCGACTCTGTATGTACGCACACCGTAGACATCGACTACGGAAAAATCAATATGTTTGCCGGTAACTATAGTTTCTGGTACGAATCCAGCCAGTTGGCTCTCCGTCAGCAACAGAACCAGAAGGCGAAGGCTGAAGAGAAGAAGAAAGAGCTCGAAGAATTTATCCGCCGTTTCAGCGCGAACGTAGCGAAGAGCAAGCAGACAACGAGCCGTAAGAAGATGTTGGAGAAACTGAATGTAGAAGAAATCAAACCTTCTTCACGTAAGTATCCGGGCATCATCTTCACTCCCGAACGCGAGCCGGGCAACCAGATTCTGGAAGTGTCCGGATTGAGCAAGAAGACGGAAGAAGGTGTAGTGCTCTTCAACGATGTGAACTTCAATGTAGAGAAAGGTGACAAGGTGGTATTCCTGTCACGCAATCCGCGCGCGATGACTGCTTTCTTCGAAATTATCAACGGAAACATGAAACCGGATGCAGGGACCTTCAACTGGGGGGTAACCATCACCACTGCTTACCTGCCGCTGGATAACACCGACTTCTTCAATTCCGACCTGAATCTGGTAGACTGGTTGAGCCAGTTTGGAGAAGGCAACGAGGTATATATGAAAGGCTTCCTCGGCCGTATGCTTTTCTCCGGCGAAGAGGTGCTGAAGAAAGTAAGCGTACTCTCCGGAGGTGAAAAGATGCGTTGTATGATTGCCCGTATGCAGCTGCGCAATGCCAACTGCCTCATTCTGGACACTCCGACCAACCATCTGGACTTGGAATCTATTCAGGCATTCAACAACAACCTGAAGACGTACAGGGGAAATATCCTCTTCTCGTCTCATGACCACGAATTTATCCAGACCGTTGCCAACCGCATCATCGAACTGACACCGAACGGTATCATCGACAAGATGATGGAATATGACGAATATATCACTTCCGACCATATTAAGGAATTGCGGGCGAAGATGTACGGAGACAAATAAGTGACCGGACGAATAAAGGCCCCTGACTCCCATACATGAAGTCTGATGAATAACCTATTTTTACAGCAACCTATTCTCAACAATGGGTTGCTGTTCTTTTTAGCACTATGGAAATAAAATATTTTGAAAACAGAGGAGATTGGCGAAAATGGCTGGCGGACAACTTTGAAACCGCCAGTGACGTTTGGTTTGTATTCCCCTCCAAATCTTCGGGCGAAAAAAGTGTTACATACAACGACGCCGTCGAAGAAGCCCTTTGTTTCGGATGGATCGACAGCACTATAAAGGCGCTCGACAAAGAACATAAAATCCAGCATTTCACGCCCAGAAACCCTAAAAGTTCCTATTCGCAAGCCAACAAAGAGAGACTGAAATGGTTGCTGGAACATCAAATGATTCACCCTGATTGGGAAGATAATATACGAAAAGTATTGTCAGCTCCTTTCGTTTTTCCGAATGATATCATCGGAAAACTGAAAGAGGATAAAACAGTATGGGAGAATTACCTCCAATTTTCCGATGCGTATAGGCGCATCCGAATTGCGTACATTGAAGCCGCAAGGAAACGGCCGGAAGAATTTGAAAAGCGATTGAACAACTTCATCCACAAAACGAAGGAAAATAAAATGATAAAAGGATTTGGGGGAATCGAAAAATACTACTAGGTATGTTTTTCTATATCCAATTATATTTATTAATAAGACTCACCCGCACATTTCATGCGACAAATAACCCTATAACACCTCTTCCATCAGCACCAATTCCCAGCTGCGCCACACGATCGTAATCAGTTTCAGTTTCCCTTTCTCACGAGCTTCCGCCACGCATTCGTCCTTGCTATAGCGAATCAGCTGTTCCCGCGCATTATCGGCAAGCGTCCTTATTTCCTTTTCCGGTGCATCGGCTTTCGCATACTTCACTTCCAGCAGATAAGTGTAGGGTGGAGATACGGGTACCACCGGACTGGGTTTAAAGAAGAAATCGGCAAAACCCTTGTTCATTTCATATTCCGGATACAGTTGATAATAGCGGAACATACTTAGATAGGCTAGGAGGAATCCTTTGATATGAGCTTCCCCTTCTATATATTCCCGAATGCGGCTCTGCTCCCGAATGGCCTCTGCTACAAATTCGAACAACGGTTCCCATTCTCCCTTGAAAGACATATTCTCAAACAGCGTAAGCAACCGGTTCACGTCGAGCTTGAAGATATCATGACGGGCATATCCTTGAATCAGGAAATTGAATAGCTGTTCGCGAACCACCAGATTGGGAACGTGCAGGATGGGACGCCCCATCATATCGACCCCTTTAATAGAAAGCAGTCCGAAATAGAACAGCAAAGATTTAAAGTTGCTCACGTCCGTCATTTCCAGTGCGGAGAAATGAGTGACAATTTCGGTTATTATTTCTCCCTTTTCCGCAACCTCCTTGATGACGGAGAAGTTATCTCCTAGTCCGTGGTCAAGACGGACGAGGTAGGCAAGCTTGTTAAAGTCGGTACGGATATTGGGATCGACAATCTCTTTTGGCTTGATTCCGTGCAATATCAATGACTTCATGCAATAGAGCACCATGTCCGAGTTGAACATGCAATCCGTTAATTTATTCTCACTGAAGCAATAATTGTCATAGTTGGGTTTCATCATTGCCACCGCATCATCTATTGACATGGAAAGAGCGCCTTGCTCCTTATAATACGCCAGCATCTCGCGCAGTTCCTTCTCGCTGAAACCTACAAGGTCGTTAAACCAGGGATCGGTGGTGATATTCGTGCCGATGTTGAATCCGCTTGTCACGTCGTCCATTGTTACCGGACTTACTCCCGTGATAAACAGACGATTGAGGGCAGAACCCATTCCCGTCGTGGCGGCTTTGATTACATTGAAGAATCTCCGGATATATCCCTCGCCATGCGTCGCTTTCCGATATAAGTCCGTGCCGTAAGTCGAGAGAATGGTATTCGTGAAATTATCGTATTCATCAATCAGGAGATAAATTTTGATGTCTCCCTTGCGGGTAGCGTAGGTATTAATAGCTGACAAAAAAGCGCCGGGCTCTTCTTTTGTTTTTTCATCCAGCACTTTCCAGATATCTTTTCCCAGCAGATGTTCGTACCTGTAAACAAAATCGGAAAGCTTCCCGCAACAATGCAGCCGGAAAGATTCCTCCACCTCATTGATATTCGAACTCACCTCCGAGAAATTGAATCTCATGATGAGAAACTGGTTATGTATCGGCGTAGGATGTTGCCCGATATACAGCTGGCCGAACAATTCGTCGAACTGGTCAGCGTAACGAACGTCATAATAAGCTTCCAGCATTGCCAGCGTGAGGCTTTTTCCAAAGCGTCGGGGACGGATCAGAAACAGATAACGGGGTTGCTTCTCTATTTTTTCAATAAACATGGTTTTATCTACATAATAGAAATTATCTTTGATGATGGCTCCGAAATCCGTCAATCCGTATGGTATTTGTTTCATCATATTGCGATTCCTTTCTTTAATTCATATCGTAGCAAATATACGGAAAACGGATGAATGTGACATCGTTAATGCCATTAATTTATCCGTTTATCCGTTATTTTATGGAAAAACTGCTGCTTGGCAGATTGATTATAACTCTAATCCTTTTTGAACCGGAACTTGCGGTCGTATTGAATTTTCTGTACGTTCCTGGGGTGTATACTCCACCACCCAATATTCTGTGACATTGTTGGAGGTCTTCCGTGAGTGGAAATGGTTGTTTTCCAGTACCGTGACCAGCATTTGTTTCATCTGTGCGTTGGCCTGTGTGCGCCCGTTCACGCTTAATACCGACAGCAGGTAGGAGGCAGGATACCATTTCGCCTGTATATCGTTCGGCCTGGCAGCCCGGAAATAGAAGAAAAGATTCTCTTCCATCGGATCTTTTTGGCGGAACGCCTCGTTGCGGTTGTTGAGAAACGTAATCTCTTGGTTCTCATACCAATATTGGAATCCCTGCCGGTAGAGTGCGTATGCTTGTGCATATATCCCCTGATGGTTGACAGGCGTGTGATAGTCTATTTTCAGAAGCGTATTGAACAGGATACGCCTGTTTTCACCAATGTCCGGCAGGCAGTGCGGGTTGTTGGTGCTGGCGATGAACGAGGCGCGGCGGGTGAACGTATAATTCTGGATGTCGTAAACCTTCCGTTCGTTCATCACATCTTGCGTGATGAGACTTTTCAACTCCTGCATCCGTACGGGAGAGAGCGTGTCAAACTCATCCAGGTTGATGATCAGGCAGGACGACATTTGCAGGAGATGGTCTTTGTTTTCGGGATAAATCATGCCGTTGCGATAATAATCTTTAAGCTCCGGCGGGAGGAGACGGCGGATAAAGGTACTCTTGCCTTTTCCCTGTGCGCCGTGGAGTAACATCAACTGGTGGTTTTGCACTTCGTCATTGATGGCGCATGCCACCATTCCCACCAGCCAGCGGCGGAAACTGTCTTCAAAAAAAGCCTGATCTGCCGCTTTTACTGTTTTTGTCAGTTGACCGATGTGGTCTGTTTTCCCGTCCCATGCCTCGAGTGAGGTGAAATAATGGACAAATGGGTTGAACGGCTTGGCATAGTCCGAGTCTACCAGCGCTTTCAAATTAGCTTGTGAGACGTATATCTTCTTCATCTGCGCGTTGATATAGAATGTGTTGACATCCTTTACGCGAAGTGTGCTGAAAGGCGGCAGCTCTGTGGGGGGAACACCGGGTATTAGTTTCCGGAACTCGATTTGCTCTTTCACTACGTTTCTCCTGATTTCGTAGTGTTCATCCATAAATTTGATTACCTGGCAGATTCTCGGTGTTTTCTCTTCTTCTTCCGCACAGTCAGTCTTTGAGGTATATTGGTAAGCATTGTGCAGGGGGAGTTCGAGGTCGAAATCGGGGAGTTCGCCGAAATGGCTGTGTGCCAGACTGACGGCTTCCTCTTCCGTGATATGCCGACGGTAACACTGGTTGCCCAGACAATAGAAGAAATTGTCCCGGTTGCCTGTCTTCAGACGTTCTTTGCGTTGGGTGTATTCCAGCGCTTTCCGGAAGTCGAGTTGCACTTGCAGGTCGATGGGCGACGCGTTCTCCTGCACGGGAAGGAGCGGAGAACGTTTTGCCGGATTTTTGCGTTTCTTGTTTTTGCACTCTTCCTCGGTGGGCAGTGTCACTTTTACGGTCAGCGGCTTTACGTTTTCCAGTCGTTCGGGAGCGAAGAAAGCGTCCGGATCATGCGACACGAAGAATCCGCGTCCCGGATCGCTTCCGCTTGTATCTACTTTGGTATTGAGCAGTGTTTCGTATTTGCTGCTTGCCAAGGCGTACATTCGGTGGTGATATCGTTCGAGGGTGGGGAAGTCGACGGTTCCCAGCGCGTTCAGTTCGGCACGTAAGGCTTCCGCCTCTTTGCCGGTGAGGTAGACGAAGATTTTCAACCCGTGCATGCGGGGACTGATGAAGCTTCCTAATGTGTCGGGGCAATCGTTCGCCAGTTGGCGGAATTCCGGGAGCTTTTCTGCCGGCATATCGTCACAGTCTACCGTGATGATGTCCTGATACTTGTCCAGGCTGTAAGCCAGTCTTTCCTTTACGTAAGTGGCTGTGATGGTGTGGTAGGGCAGTTGCTTCTTCATGCGGTCTGCTTTCGCCGTGTCTCCTGCCTCCATTGCTTCCCGAAGTCTCCGGATTCTGTCCCGATAGACATCTCCCCGGATAAATTCGAACAGTTGCCGGATGCTGATATTTCCTGATACGAGTGATAATCCTCTGTATGTGGTTATTACGATATTTTCCATTTGATTTGTTGATATGAATTTAAGTCGTGTCAATATTAACACACTGCAAAGGACGGCTTTTCCTGTAGATAAAAAAAACTGCTTTTGGTACTCAAAAAGCAGTTTTTTAACAGTCGGCTCTTAAATGTTAATCGTCAAAAAGCGTTCTTTTTAGTCTTTGTATCTCATAGTCAATCTCTTCTACGCTTAATGATTCGTCCGAATCATCATATTTCTTGAAATTAACAGTCATAAACAACAATTGTGCAAAGAATTTGGGACCTTTAGTGTTAAAAGGAGAATCGTGATCATAGCAGAGATGGACAAAGGGAAGGAGATACTTCTTGCGTTCGCGCGGACTTACATCTATCCTGTTGTTATACAAATTATTGACGGTGTCAAGCGTTTGTGTGATAAACTGGGATACTTGGGGGAATTCTCCCTTTTCGAGCGTTATAGCCTGCTTGTTCAGGTAAACGAAGCCTTCGGAAAAAATGTCTTTTTTCTCATAATTTTAAGTGTTATTTCAATGTTGTTAAAAAATGTTGTTTTAAAAAGACGCAAAGGTACATTTTATTTTGTTCCTATCATTTACTTATGTTGTTTATTCTCTTTATAGATTTTATTTGATGGAAAAAGCGTGTATTTGAGGGTGAACCCCTCACCCTCAAATACACGCTTTTTTCTATCTAAAAGAATATTCTCCCGCGCCTGCGCACGTGGACATTATTATATAAAGAAAACTCATATGGCCTGTTTATCCTCAAGATGCTGTGTGTTGCACAGAATCCCTTATAGCCGCTTTCATTTTCATTATAGCTAATCTCGATTTCATTATAGCTAATTTCATTTTCATTATAGCTAATCAGCACTTGCCATAAAGAGATTCATGGCTCATCGAGATACTTCACAATGAGCCGTACCTGCCTTGCGCTGTAAGCGTGGTCGTTTTTTCCTTCACCGCCACTATACATTGCGTCATATAGTTCATTGTTATTTCTGATCCACTCCCTCATTTTTCGCATGGCATACACCAACGGTACATAAGGATTATATAAATGCGCCAGCTCCGATTTCAAATACGGACGTATGACAAACGGCTCTTCCGCCGCCTCTTCTGTTTCTGCTTTCATATCTTCGGGGAATTATGTTTATAGTATTCCAAATATACAAAAAATCCATAGGAACTCCAAATGTATAAGTAAAATAAAATCACTCTGAATGAAAGTAAATACATTCTAAATGAAAGTAAGACGAAGTAAGCCAATCGGAGACAAAGTACGTCATTCCATTCCCCTGTAATACACTACCTTTGAGGTATCGAAAGAAAAGAAACAGAGCTCGTTCCTCTCTTCCGATACCATTGCGCTAACCGCAATCTGTAACATTTATTTTTTAATTTTTAATTCTCAATTTTTAATTTATCATGGCAATACCATTTAAAAGAATGGGTCGTAAAGATCCGAGAGAGGTTGATGGGGTGGTGAAGTATCACCCACAACTTGTGACGCAGGGACAGAGTGTAGACCTGGATAAACTCGCTTACACGATGAAAGAGAAAAGTTCCTTGTCGCTGGGCGATATCCAGAGTGTGCTAACCAATCTTGTTGAAGCGATGCGTGCAGCGTTGTTCGACGGTAAGTCCGTCAATATCCGCGACTTCGGTGTATTCAGTCTTTCCGCTACCACACTGGGGGCGGATACGAAAGAAGAGTGTACGATGAAGAACATCAGGAGCGTGAATATCAATTTCCGTCCTTCCAGCAGCGTCCGTCCTAATCTGACATCTACCCGTGCCGGTGAGAAAATCGAGTTCCTTGACCTCGATGCACCTAAGAAAAAGAAAACCGAAGGTGGAGATTCCGGTGAAGAAGGTGGAGGAGGAGACTCCGGTGGAGGTAGTGGTGATGGCGGTGGTGAAGCTCCGGATCCGGCAGCTTGAGCCATAGAGCGTAGATAATGCTTACAACTGATAAGAAAAACAGTGGCACTATAATGAGAAAGATTGATTTGATCGTGATTCACTGTTCCGCCACCCGTGCCGACCGTTCGCTCACCCCGGATGATCTGGAAACGCAACACCGTCGGCGTGGATTTAACGGAACAGGATATCACTACTACATCCGCAAAGACGGAACGGTGCACATCACCCGACCGATTGAACGTATCGGTGCGCACGTGAAAGGATTCAACGCTTGTTCGATAGGCATCTGCTATGAAGGTGGGCTGGACTGTCATGGTCGTCCGGCGGACACGCGGACACCGGAACAACGGGCAACACTTCATTTGCTTGTACATCAATTGCTTGAGACTTTCCCCGGTAGCCGGGTGTGCGGTCACCGGGATTTAAGTCCCGACCGCAACGGAAACGGGGAAATTGAACCGGAAGAATGGATCAAAGCGTGTCCGTGTTTTGAGGTGAAAGCGGAAGGTTTCACCACAGAGGACACAGAGGACACGGAGGAAAATTAGTATAAAAAAACAAACCACCGCAGCGTATACGGAGAAGGGAAATAAATATTCCTCTGTGCCCTCTGTGTCCTCTGTGGTCAACTAAAGAGCGTGGAAAGGAGGTGTGTAAAGTTATGGCAGTCAAAAGATCCCTTTGGGATACTATTTTGAAGGTAGTCATCGCGGTGGCTTCGGCAGTAGCAGGCGTATTTGGTGCGAATGCGATGAATCTGTAGTCTACAGGAAGTTAGTTCATTTGAAGAGAGGGTGTATAAGTTTTCTATCTTTTTCACCCTCTCTCTATTTTTTTTACTAATCATGAAATAAATCAGAAAAAGAAATGGAAAAGAAAAATTTTATAAAACAAATGTTGTGCTTTACCCTGCTGTTGGGCATAGGTACACATATACATGCACAAAGCGATTCGGGATTTATTCCGACAGATTTTCAAGGGTACTACTTTTCTCCTCAAAATCTGGGATTCGCCACACCACAGACAGCTGAATTTGTGCAATATGGCAACACAAATGTGAACTATTATAATGGTTTGCTTGATCTGGATATCCCGTTGTTCGATTACAAGGATACGGCTTTTGAGCTGGATATGTCTATCAAGTATATTTCCGATGGTTTCAAGCCGGGCAGACGTCCATCGATGGTTGGCAATAATTGGATATTGAATGTGGGTGGATCGATAACACGAAATGTAATGGGGGAGCCTGATGATATTCGTCAGGAACAGAAGAGTGGATTGTTGGCCGCCATCCGTGATGGGCAGTTCAAGCAGTATAGCAAAGAGGATTTGCTCAATTTGAATATTCCCCATGCTACGAAAAATCGTCCTTATCCGGAAACTGAATACGACATGGCTCCCGATATCTTCGATTTTAATTTCGGGCGGCATAAAGGACGTTTTATTATCGACAATAACGGAAATGCTAAATGTATATCAGGAGGCGGATATAAGATTGACTTGAGTGAAATGACCGTTCAGGATTATAGCACGACGAATGCTCCTAAATCCTCTGTCATCAAGATCACGACACCGGATGGCTATCTCTACTATTTTGGGGGAGACGTCTCATGTTTAGAATACAGCATACCCAATAATCCCAGTAAATTAAGAAGCAGACCTGTGCAGATTACTTCCTGGTATTTAACCTCTATCCGGGATGAGACAAAAAATCATCGTATCACCTTCTCATACCAGAGTCGTCTGCAAAAGAATAAGTATCATCTTTTTATTAACTCTTATGTGAGTGGAATTCGATGGATACATTATAAGCCTGATAGTAAAGGATATACTAAACCTTCAGAATCATCGAGTGTAAACGATATAAATACTGACCATTTTTTGATGGAAGATAAAGTGTATGCTCCTATTCTGAAAACAATTAATACCGATGATGTGAAAATAAACTTTATTACTGAAACTTTTCCTGTCAATTTTTTCGGAGATTCGGATGGAAATGATTTGATCTATCTCTCAAGCATAACAATGACCAAAGAACCGGAGGTTATAAAATCATGCAAATTTGATTATCAGATATCGGGACGGTATTTCTTTCTGAAAAACGTGACCTTGTATGATCAAAGTGAAAATCCTGCTATTTACTCTTTTGATTATAATATGAGCAATGATCTGCCGGATCCACTGACTACAAGTATTGACCATTGGGGATTTTGGAATGGTGGCTATGAAAATATAGATAATGTTGATACGTTTCTCAATGACGGTCATTTTGAAGAGAGAAAGGCTGTCAATACAAATGTTGCAAGTTGTACGATGTTGCAAAGGATAACTTATCCAACGAAAGGGGAAGAGGCGATTGATTATGAATATAACCGTTTTAGATATTACCAGACTAAAAGAACGGACTCTTTTGCGTGGGATTCTAATACGGCGGCTTATGATACTCCTTTAAGTGGAGTACGTGTTAAGAATCTGACATTGCATGATCCTGTAACTGGAAAGAATAGGCAACGTTCGTTTAGTTATCTTGATCCTACGACAGGAATAGAAAGTGGAAGAATCAATGAATTGCCGCGCTATCATATGCCCCAAGAAAGTATGCAGTATGTTTATGATTCTTTTGATCATACAGAAATAAAAAATCTGCATGCTTACTCAGTCAGTAGCAACTGCATCGGGCGACTAAGTAATATATCCGAATATCTGATAGGCTATAGTGATGTTACAGAGACTTTTGATGATGGAAGTTTTTGCCACTACCACTTTTCTTCATTAGCTGATGTTCCTGATAATGTGGAACTTTTTGGATGCCCTGTCAGAACGTATGGAAATATGACTAATAGAAGTTTCGGCTATTACCAGATATTAGACAAAGCTTTGAACTATGCCCCCAACGACCTTTCTGCTTTCAGAGGGAAACTGCTGTTTAAAAAGACTTATGACAATCGCTATCATAAAGTGGCAGAGGAAGAGTATCATTATAACGTAGAAAATAAAACTACCGATTATGAAGTTTCGATAAATACCAATACCGGAGCTTTTCTGGCGAGTAAAATATTTACTGTCCCCTGTCTGCTGATTCAGGAAAAACTGACGGATGAGAATGAAGTGGAAATTCTTCATAATTATGAATATAATGCCAAAGGATTTGTCACAGAAAAAGAGACTGTCAATAGTAATGGGGATCATGTGTATTTGAAGTATGTACGTCCGGGAGAATCGTTCAATCTTCCATCTAATATATATTGGGACAGTTTAATTAGTTCGAATAGAATAGAGGAACCGATAGGCATCATAAAGTATTTGAAGAAACCACAGGATGAGAAACGGAGAATGGTAGATTTTATTTACGCTATTTATGAACCGACAAATAATGCAGGTATTCAGAAAAGAGTTCTTCGTGGTGCTAACTTTGCAAAAACATTACCTGAAGATATAGATCTGACAGATTATTCAAACAGTATGAACCGTTTTATTGAAGCTTATGATAACTATGATAAATATGGGAATGTTGTAACCTTAAGGGGGCTTTATGATAATACCACAATTTATCTATGGTCGTATCACGGTAAATATCCGATAGCTGAAATAAAAGGAAGTACTTATGATAAGGTTAAATCTGCTTTAGGAGGAAAACCGGAACTTCTTTCAGAAGAGAGTGAACCTAATATGAAGAAAATGGAGCAATTGCGTACACTTCTACCTCATGCCCAGATTACGATCTCTGCTTATAAGCAACAGGTAGGGCTGAAATATATTTCGGAACCCAGTGGAAGAATCTCTTTCTTCCGATTTGATGATCAAGGACGCCTGAAACAGAGATTCAGGAGGGGAGACAAGAGAGAACTCCAGTTGATGGAATACAATAAATATCATTATTCTAAATAAGAAATCAATCATGAAAAAGCAGTTAATATTCTTCTTTTTTTTGTTCTGCACACTAATGGCGGTAAACGGTCATAGCGCTCCGCAGTTTAGTGATAAAAGAGTACATTTTGCAGATATTTATAAAGAGCCGAAAGTCGCCCATTTTAGTGATGTTCCTCGTTATATTTTCTATGAAGGCGAACTTCATAATTACGTTGTCTATACTTTTACCATACAGAATCGCTCTACTTTGCTCATGGCCAATATGATGGGAACTGATACGGATTATACCGTTTTGCGCCTTTTTTATAGACCATTTAATTCTACTACTGGTAGATTCGGAAATAAATCAGTTAGTGATGATAGTCATAGAGCAAAAGATGTACTTCGTGATCAGGATAAATTTAATTTAAATTTTGACGAAGATCTCACACAAGTACATCTCCACTCTCCCGTATTGTATGACGTTTTAGACCCAGGCGAATATGAGCTCTATAGTATTGCGTCAAATAATGAAAAAAATCCTACCAAAAGACTTGAAACCAATATCTATTTGTCCCCAGTGGGAGTTGATCAATATACTTCTGTTGATATAGGACATTTTATAAGAAACTTTTCTCAAAATATAAGATCCGGGATTTTTAGCAGCGGAGATGTATATCATACATTTAGTTTGGATAGTTTAAATATGATAAGTGTAGCTCCTCAAGAAAATGTGGGAATGAAACCTGTTATTGAATTGGAAGACGAACATGGTTATGCATTTGCAAGCAGTGAAGAATATCCGTTGAATGAGGATTCCTTACCACAAATAAAGGATGCCAGATGTGGAATAGGTAAGCATTATATTCATGTTTATTATCCGGATTCTATATATAGAAAAGTCAAATTAAATGTAAATGGAGTTGTAGATTATACGGGAATTGATTGGGAATGTCCTTTTGAGGCAGGTAATTATTCGGATAGTTTATATTATGAAAATTCTTATTATTCCCCAACATTCGCTTTTCCTAATTCTTACGATCCTATTGTATATCATCGTTTTGCCATAAAAGATGAAATGGATATATCTATTATATCGGAGGATTATCTGAATAGTATTGTTTTGTACGATTCAACCCATCGCATGCTTCGAAAAGTCAAGAGAGAAGACCCTTTCACTATCCTTGATGCTTTTAATCTGTCGCCGGGAACTTACTTTTTTACAACGGAAGGAGGGTTCAATACTATACATATAAAGGTGAAAGGTCAGAAAACTATTGGAAAATGGTCTGATACGAAAAACTATATATCAACGATTAAAGCGACTACCAATACTCCTTTTTCTTCGGATCTGCAAAGTCCATTGCATGCCACCCATGAAATAAATTACCTTGACCCGTTTGGCAGGACAGAACAGACAATACAATATGGTGTGACTCCTGCGTTCAACAGTCTGGTGAGTAGAAAGGAGTATGACAGGATGTGTCGTGATAGCTGTTCATGGCTTCCGGCAGTTTGTCCCGGTTCGAGGAATTATGTTTCATCATCCGATTTCAGAAAGCATATCCTTGAATTGTATAATGATGAGTACGCTTGTGGAAAATCTTTTTATGACGGTTCGCCCCTGAACCGATTGACCGAGAAATATAATCCGGGAAAGGACTGGCATACTACGGGGCATAGTGAAAAAGTTTCTTATCAGACGAATTCGGGAGCATCACAGGTTCGATTATTTGAGGTGAGCGGAGAAAAAGATAATCCTGTTCTGTCTCAAAAAGGATTTTATGCAACCGGAGAATTGGTAGTGGAAGAAAAGAAAGATGAAGCAGGGCTTCCTACGCTTACTTATACGAATAAATTGGAACAAACCATTTTGTCACGTACCATCAGTGGTGCGGACACGCTCGATACTTATCAGGTATATGATGATTTCGGGAATCTGGTTTTTGTTCTTCCACCGATGGCGGTCAGTAGTTTACATACTCTCGGACAGAAAGATGCGTTAGACCTTTATGCTTATCAATATCGCTATGATGAGCTCAATCATTATAAAGGTAAGAAACTTCCCGGTGCGGAATGGATAGATATGTGTTTCGACGAGGATGGAAAGTTATTGAGAATTCGAGATGGGGAGATGCGCAAGAGGCATGAATGGCAATGTACTTTTTATGATAAGTTGAGAAGAGAAGTGTTGACAGGCATTTATAAAGGTCAGATGCCATACAACATCTCTGAATCGGTTGAATTTGCTCCGGATAGGCTAAACAACCATTATGGTTATCTCTTTAGTAGTTATTTAAAGATGGATAGCCTGGATATTCAAAAGGTGATATATTATGATACCTATCAATATAAAAAGGCTAACTCCCGCTTCACTGCGGCAATGGATTATATAGATAGCAATGATTACGGGCATCGATATGGAGACGACTCTGAACCGCTTCACTGCAAGAATTTGCAGACCGGAATGATGATACGGGTTATCGGTACAGATCAAATGCTTTGCACCACTACCTATTATGATTATTATCAACGTCCGGTGCAAGTGCGCAGTACTGATATAAATGGCAAGGTGCATGTTCAGAGCATGGCGTATGATTTCTGCGACCATGTCATAGCATCCAGTGATAAAGTGGAGAATATATCGCTTGTTCAACACAAGACTTATGACCATGCCGGGCGACTGTTGACAGAAGCTCGTTTGGTTAATGATTTGGCATCTGATACTCTGACGTATAATTACGATGAATTGGGGCGTATCGCCAGTTTCAAAAGAGGGAATGGAGCCCATTCACTGACTTTGACCAACCGTTATAACTTACGGGGTTGGCTGACTTCTATCGAAAGTCCGTTATTCTCCCAGAAACTATATTATACGGATGGTATCGGCACACCTTGTTATAATGGAAATATCAGTAGTATGAGTTGGAAGACCGGCGTAGACACGGACGTTCGTAACTATTGTTTTGAATATGATCTGTTATCCCGGCTAAAAAATGCCACTTACGGTGAGGGAGAAAAGCTCTCTCTGAATGCCAACCGCTTTAATGAGCAAATAACGGGTTACGACAACAATGGTAATATCTTGGGGTTGAAACGATACGGACAGACTTCTGCCAATGGTTACGGATTAGTAGATGATCTGACCATCACCTTGAATGGCAATCAACTGAAAAGGGTTGATGATTCTGTTTCGGGTTCCGCTTTTGGTGATAATTTTGATTTTAAAGACGGAACAAAACAAAGTACGGAGTACTTTTATGATGCTAATGGCAATTTATTGAAAGATTTGGATAAAAAGATAATCGATATTAAATATAATTCCCTAAATTTACCGAACCGTATAGAGTTTGAAGATGGTAGCTCTATTTCTTACCTTTATGATGCAGCAGGTACAAAACTACGTGTTGTACATAGTATCGCAGGAAATACAACTACTACCGATTATTGCGGTAATGTGATCTATGAAAATGGGACTCCTAAGACTTTATTGACAGATGCCGGATTCGTATCTTTGAATGATAATAAGTATCATTATTACTTACAGGATCATCAGGGTAACAATCGGGTCGTTGCAGACCAAACCGGAGCAGTGGAAGAAGTGAATCATTATTATCCGTTTGGTGGTATGTTTGCTTCAACTTCATCCGTTCAACCTTATAAATATAACGGGAAAGAGCTGGATAGAAAAGGCGGACTGGATTGGTATGATTATGGAGCGCGAATGTATGATGCGGCATTGGGAAGATGGCATGTGGTGGATCCGATGGCGGATAAGGATTATAGTTGGAGCGTGTATGTTTATTGTCAGAACAATACAATTAAATATATTGACCCAGATGGAAAACAAGTAATACCTGTTCCAATGCCTTATGCACCTCTTCCATTCTATTCTCCGATAACGTATCCTCAAAGTTATAATTTGCCTTCGGATCAACAAATAATGAGACATGCGTCAGGAAAGTTTGCGGAAGCTGGACAAATAATAACAGATACTCCTAGGATGTCTTATGCTTTTGGTACTCTTTTATACTATCAAGTGAAGAATGCTATTAGTCCGGAATATGAGCATCAGCGGAATAGAGAAAGGAAAAGTAAAGAAGAACTGGATAGGAATCAGGCGAATGTTGCAAAAAGCATTGATACTAACGTATCGGGGATGATGCCTAATGGTGATCCGGCTCCGAAAAGCGAATTAAAAACTTGGCAAAAAATAGTACTTGGGGTAACGTGGGGGGCTGTGACAGTAAAAGATTATTTTGATCATTTTGTTGTGGGATCTTCCCAAACCAGTAATGGGTGTCAGAGCAAAAACATAGAATCTAATGAAAATATTAATATAGAAAAGGATAATAATTTTATCTTAACTCCAATAAAAAATAGATTAGATGAAGTATTTAAAAAAAATTGGTAAGTATATGACTTATATAGAATATTTTGTATATTCTATTTGTTTGATAAATATTATATTTATCATATTCTTTAATGAATATATGCCCTCTTTTTTTAGAAGTCCCATATTTTTATTAATGATTTTAACTTTGCTAATTACTATACCTTTATTAAAGAGAAAATTAAAATGAAAATAGAAAGATTATTATATTATTTATCTGAACGCGTGTATGGAATATTTTCTACTTTGTTTTTTGTGGACTTGTTAGGAATGGGGATTCTTTACTGTTTAGATGTCGAGATAAATGTGCTCTTTGGAAATGTGTTTTTTCTTTTATTGGGATTATGGACTGGTAGTGGAGTTACTCTGTCTGCAATAAACTATATGAAGAGAGCATATCGCAAAGAATTAGAAAATAGGCAGAATACTAGAGATTTTTAGTTCCTAATATTCTGAAAATTCGCCCTGATATAAGTTGGCTAAATATTAATTTATGTCAGGGCTGTTTTTTTATTGATAAGCTAATTTACTTGGAATCATTTTGATTTTAAAGACGGAGCAAAACAAAGTACGGAGTATTTTTATGATGCTAATGGCAATTTATTGAAAGATTTGAATAAAAAGATAATTGATATTCAGTATAATTTCCTAAATTTACCGAACCGTATAGAGTTTGAAGATGGCAGCTCTATTTCTTACCTTTATGATGCAGCAGGCACGAAACTACGTGTTGTACATAGTATCGCAGGAAATACAACTACTACCAATTATTGCGGTAATGTGATCTATGAAAATGGAATTCCTAAGACTTTATTGACAGATGCCGGATTCGTATCTTTGAATGATAATAAGTATCATTATTACTTACAAGATCATCAGGGTAACAATCGGGTCGTTGCAGACCAAGCCGGAGCAGTGGAAGAAGTGAATCATTATTATCCGTTTGGTGGTATGTTTGCTTCAACTTCATCCGTTCAACCTTATAAATATAACGGGAAAGAGCTGGATAGAAAAGGCGGACTGGATTGGTATGATTATGGAGCGCGAATGTATGATGCGGCATTGGGAAGATGGCATGTGGTGGATCCGATGGCGGATAAGGATTATAGTTGGAGCGTGTATGTTTATTGTCAGAACAATACAATTAAATATATTGACCCAGATGGAAAGCAAGTAATACCTGTTCCAATGCCTTATGCACCTCTTCCATTCTATTCTCCGATAACGTATCCTCAAAGTTATAATTTGCCTTCGGATCAACAAATAATGAGACATGCGTCAGGAAAGTTTGCAGAAGTTGGACAAATAATAACAGATACTCCTAAGATGTCTTACGCTTTTGGTACTCTTTTATACTATCAAGCGAAGAATGCTATCAGTCCGGAATATGAGCATCAGCGGAATAGAGAAAGGAAAAGTAAAGAAGAACTGGATAGGAATCAGGCGAATGTTGCAAAAAGCATTGATACTAACGTATCGGGGATGATGCCGAATGGTGATCCGGCTCCGAAAAGAAATCCAAAAGATGGAGGAAAGAAAACAATGGTAGGTTTGATTCTTGGGGCTATAGGAACATTATCGAAGGAAACATTAGACGTTACCAACCCTGACCCGTCACAAGATTCTTATGAAGTCCATACGAAAAAAGTAGAAAAAAAAGAAATATATGGTCCAACTATATGGGAGGAGTATTTTGATTGGAAAATAAACTTTTAATTTATAAATATATGAGATATCTTTTAATAGCAATATATGAAAAAACAGCTTTGTTAGGTAGTATAATCCTAATTGCCTATCGTATCTTCTTGCCTTATATATATAAGATTCCTTATCTGTCATCCTGTGTGCAGACAATATTCTTAATTTTTTGGGCGATTACATTAATAGGCGGAATGATGAGTTATTTATTTCCCTATATACGGACTCCTAAACGACCATTGAAAGAAGAAGGAATCATTCGGACATTTTATTTGAAATCAGATAAAATAATAATGCAAGTCTATTGTTATGTTTTTGGAGCGTATGCAATTTTTTATTTAGATCGGGTATCTGTTTTATTTGATTATCTAATGTTACTTTTATTGGGAATATTTCTCGGATATCGGATGGCGGTGAGAGCGAATGCGTATTCATTGGATGAAGCTAGCCAAAAGAAGCAAGCTAAGCAAGCTGTAAAGAAGGAATCTCATACTAGATAAGATGATTGTTTATCCCTGATATGAATAACTAACTAATTATTTATATCAGGGTAATTCTTTTTATTTCTTATAAACCAACTTACTCGGAACTCCCTCCCCGAACAAGTGATCTCCCAGTGTTGTGATCTTATCCCCCGTAGCCAATACGTAGCGAAGATTATCGCATCCCATAAAAGCGCCGAACTCGATAGCCGTTACACTGGCCGGTAATTCCAGCGTGCCGCATAGACGGCCGCAATTACTAAATACACGCTGTCCGATTGATTTCAGGTTATGAGGTAATTTCATATTCAGCAGATACTTCTTCTGCGAGAAAGTGAAGTCGGGGATAGCCGTTGCATTTGTCTTGGAAATATCAACCGATACGAGATTCGGCATATAATCGCGGATAAGTTTGAAGTCAGCGTTATCCAGTTTCCCTTCAACGGTGAGGAAGTTGATGTCTCTGGGTTGCAGTCCGGCTTTCAGGATCTCTTCTTCCAGTTTGCCCATTGCACCCACTTGCAGGGTAGTCTCTACCGGTTCACCTTCGATGAAAGCAAAATTCTGCCATCTGTCTTTGTAGCGGTAAGCGTCGCTGCTGCCCAAAGGAACGAAGATGGCGGTAACACTGTCTGCCAATGCTTCCGGCAACAGGTTGGGAGCTGTCTTTTTCCGGATCTGGCAGATTTTCAGATTCTCACAGCCTTTGAAGGCAGCATCTTCGATATTCTTCGTTTTCTCGGAAAGGATCACTTTTTCCAGTGTGGCTTTACCTTTGGTCACTCCGCCTACCACATTCGAGAAAGCATAGGCAGGGATGAAGTTCGGCATATAAATGTAGAATTTTCCATTGGGATAAGTACCGGCTTTTCCGCTGTACATCTTGATTTCCGCGTTCGAAATATCCAATACTTTCAGATTGGCAAATTCGTCACGGAGATGCCGGAAGTCCTCTGCATTCAGTTTTCCGGTCAGTGTGAGATGGGTGATACTGTTGGCTTCCTCTTCAGTCATCATGGAAATCAGCGTACCGGGCTTACTCACATAATACGTCTTACTCACTTGGGCGGTGGCTCCTAATGCATTAGCGGCCAGTAAGAAACTTATCAATAGTAGTTTAATTTTCATAATTTTGTAGATTTGTTCTGACAAATATAGGAAAAATAGAGAATACATGATGTTTTTTTATGTTTTATATCTAATTTTGTAGCCGGATTAACAAATTGTAAAAATGGAGGCAGACAACATAGATGGGAAGAAAGAACCCAAAAGACTTCCTGTGTGGGCATGTATCCCGCTGTTTATTGTGGTACTTTTCATATTTATTGGATTGTATGGGACATTGGTCAGCGGAGGCCTGTCGTTGGTTCTTGGAGTGGAGGCTCGCCATCCGGGAGTAGTAGGGTATATTTTCGTGGAGGCCGGTATGCTTTTGGCCGTTCTTACTGCCGCCGTCATCTTGCTTCGTCTCGAACGTCGTCCGTTTTCTGATTTGGGACTTTCCCTAAAAGGACATGCCAACGGACTGTGGTATGGCCTCCTGGTGGCAATCTTGCTCTATTTGCTGGGTTTCGGAATCTCTGTTGTTTTGGGAGAAATAGAAGTCACCGGTTTCCAGTTTAAGCCGTTGGATTTATTGGGGTCGTGGGTGTTTTTCCTGTTAGTGGCGTTGTTTGAAGAAATTCTGATGCGCGGCTATATCCTCGGACGTCTGCTTCATACCAATATGAATAAATTCCTGGCACTCTTCATCTCGTCGGCATTATTCGCGTTTATGCATATCTTTAATCCGGAAATAGCTTTCCTGCCGATGCTAAATCTATTGCTTGCCGGTATGCTGCTGGGTGCTTCCTATCTATATACCCGTAATCTGTGTTTCCCTATCTCTCTTCATCTTTTCTGGAATTGGATTCAGGGTCCGATTCTGGGTTATCAGGTAAGCGGAAATAATTTCACGACGAGCATGCTGACTTTGCGTATGCCCGAAGAAAACGTACTGAATGGCGGAGCCTTCGGTTTTGAAGGCTCGCTCATTTGCACAGTACTTATGATTGTTTTTACGATTCTGATTGTGTGGTGGGGAGAAAAAAGAGAAGCAATCAGTCTTGCGGTACCCCGATCATACTAAGCTGAATCCGTTTCCGGTCATAATCTACATTCATCACTCTGACCATGACGTGTTGATGGATGGATACCACTTCCGTCGGATCGGAAATGAACCGTTCCGCTAATTGCGAGAGGTGCACCAGTCCGTTCTCCTTAATACCTATATCGACAAACGCCCCGAAATTGGTGATGTTGCCTACGATGCCCGGAAGAATCATTCCTTCGCGCAAATCGGCTATGGTGCGCACGTTCTTGTCGAACTCGAAGACTTTGATAGCCTTACGCGGGTCACGTCCCGGCTTGTCGAGTTCCTGCAGAATGTCCTGTAAGGTGGGCAGGCCGACGGTAGGGGTGATGTAGGCGGAGATGTTAATCTTCCGGCGGAGTTCCTTGTCGGCTATCAGTTCGTCGATGGTACATTTCAGGTCTTTGGCCATTTGCTCTACGATGTGGTAGCTTTCCGGATGCACGGCGGTGTTGTCCAGCGGATTCTTGGCTCCGGGGATGCGGAGGAATCCGGCACACTGTTCGAAAGCCTTGGCGCCCATGCGCGGAACTTTCATCAATTCTTTCCGCGAACCGAAAGCTCCGTTTTCCGCCCGGTAGTTGACGATGTTTTGAGCCAGTTGCGGTCCCAGTCCGGAGATGTAAGTCAATAGATGGCTGCTTGCCGTATTCAGGTTTACGCCGACCAGGTTCACGCAATTCTCTACGGTCTGATCGAGTGCTTTTTTCAGCTTTGTCTGGTCTACATCGTGCTGGTATTGACCTACACCGATGGATTTAGGATCTATCTTCACCAATTCTGCCAACGGGTCCATCAGGCGGCGGCCGATGGAGACTGCTCCACGCACCGTTACGTCATAATCGGGAAACTCGTCGCGGGCAATCTTCGAAGCCGAATAAATGGAAGCTCCCTGTTCACTGACTACAAACACGGGTATCTGACGGTCGAAGCTCTGGCTGTTGATGAAATCTTCTGTCTCACGGCTTGCCGTTCCGTTGCCGATGGAGATGGCTTCTATCTGATAGGCCTCAATCATCTTACGGAGTTTGGAAGCAGCTTCTCCTGTTTTGTTCACCGGAGGATGCGGATAGATATTCTCATTATGTAACAGATTGCCTTGCGCATCGAGGCAGACGACTTTACATCCCGTACGGAATCCGGGGTCGATGGCGAGCACCCGTTTTTGTCCCAATGGAGGGGCGAGAAGAAGTTGGCGGAGGTTCTCGGTGAATACCCGAATCGCTTCCTCATCGGCTTTTTCTTTGGATTGAGCGGCAAATTCTGTTTCGATGGAGGGCTTGAGCAGACGCTTGTAAGCATCGACCGTAGCTTCGCCCACCTGCTGGCTACACTCGTTGTTGCCACGTACGAACTGACGTTCCAAGCGTTCGATACATGCCTCGTCGTCGGGTTGGATAGATACTTTCAGCAGGCCTTCCGACTCTGCCCGGCGGATGGCCAACAGGCGGTGGGACGTGCAGCGTTTCAGTGCTTCGGAGAAATCGAAATAATCCCGGTATTTCGCTGCTTCTTCCTCTTTTCCTTTCACCAATTTGGCACTAATCTCTGCCTGGCGGCTGAACTGATTACGTACCGTGTTGCGGGCACGTTCGTCTTCGTTCACCTGCTCTGCAAGGATGTCACGGGCGCCTTTCAGGGCATCTTCCACATCTTTCACGTCTCCTTTCACGAAGGAGGCAGCCTTGGCGCTAAGGTTGTTTTCCCTTTGCAACATCAGGAGGATGGCAAGCGGTTCCAACCCTTTCTGGCGGGCTACTTCAGCACGTGTCTTCCGCTTGGGTTTATAAGGAAGATAAATGTCTTCCAGTTCCGTCGGATTCCAAGTGTCGTTGATACGTTTCTCCAGTTCGGCAGTCAGTTTTCCCTGCTCGTTGATGGTGCCGAGAATCGTTTCTTTCCGTTTGGCTATGTCGCACAACTTATCGTGTTGCTCTTTGATTTGCTCTATCTGCACTTCATCCAGTCCGCCGGTGGCTTCTTTACGGTAACGGCTGATGAAGGGAATCGTAGCACCTTCACCCAAAAGATGGAGCGTACTACTTATTTGTCTTTCCGGTATACCCAAAAAACCGGAAATCATCTTGTGAAATAATTCCATAATTTGTATTTTTTGAGAGTAAATGAGCGACAAAAATACATATTAATCTGCTAAACCCGACAAGTTTTACTATATTTGCAACTTAATTAATGAATTAACACATCAAAACTGCATGATTATGCTGGGACGTCTTGGATATCTTTTTATCTGTTTCCTTTGGCTTCTGCAGTCAACGGAAGTATTGGCTGTCTCTAAAGATAAGAAACCTATTCTGATTATTTGCTCCTATAATCCGGCTGCGCATCAAACCTCGGTCACTATTTCCGATTATATGGATGAATATAGTAAATTGGGGGGACAGCGCGACATTATCATCGAAAACATGAACTGTAAAAGCTTCTCGGAAGCTCCGTTATGGAGCGAAATGATGACGCAGATTCTGGCTAAATATCAGGGGGAAAAGCATCCGGCGCAAATTATCCTGTTGGGACAGGAGGCATGGGCTGCTTATTTGTCGCAGAGGGATGAAATGCAGGTGAAAGTGCCTGTGATGTGCAGTCTGGCCAGTAGCAATGTGGTGATATTGCCAAAAGATACGGTGAAAAACCTTGATCGCTGGATGCCCGAATCTATCGATATATTTGAGGATCATCTGGATATTCCCGAACTGGAATCGGGATTTATCAACCAATATAATATAGAAGGTAATATCCGCATGATTCAAGCTTTCTACCCGAAAACGAAACACATTGCTTTTATCTCGGACAATACTTATGGCGGGGTGACCATGCAAGCGTTGGTGCGAAAAGAAATGAAGAACTTCCCCGATCTGGATTTGATTCTGATGGACGGCCGGACACATTCTATTTATACCATCGTTGAGGAATTGAGACAGCTGCCCGAAAACACAGTTATCTTGGTGGGAACGTGGCGTGTGGACATGAACGAAGGGTATTTCATGCGAAATGCTACGTATGCCATGATGGAAGCTACTCCTACCATCCCGGCTTTTACTCCTTCATCGGTGAGCCTCGGTTATTGGGCGATAGGAGGAGTGCTGCCCGATTATCGGAAAGTGGGAGGAGAAATGGCTCTGGAATCTATACGGATGGATCAGCATCCGGAGGATACGGAAAAGCATCTTTCGGTCATCGGCTGCAAAGCGGTATTGGATAGCCGGAAGGTGAAAGAGTGGGGGCTGCACCCGAATGTGTTGCCTTTTAAAGTGCAGCTTGTCAACCAGTCGGTTTCGTTCTATCAGCAATATACTTATCAGATATGGTCTGCTTGTGCTTTGTTCGTGATTCTGGTACTTGGCTTATGTATCTCTCTCTTCTATTATTTCCGTACGAAACGTTTGAAAGACGAGCTTCTGAAATCGGAGAAGGATTTGCGTGTAGCGAAAGACAGGGCGGAAGAGTCTAATCGTCTGAAGAGTGCTTTCCTTGCTAATATGAGTCATGAGATACGGACACCGTTGAACTCGATTGTCGGCTTCTCGGATGTACTAGCAATGGGTGATAGCACGGAGGATGAACAGCAGTCTTATTATCAGATTATCAAAACCAATTCGGATTTGTTGCTTCGTCTGATTAATGATATTCTCGATCTTTCACGTCTGGAGGCCAATCGGGTGACTTTAACGTGGGAGGAATGTGATGTGGTGCAATTGTGTAGTCAGGTGGTTGCCTCTGTTAGTTTTTCACGGCAGTCGTCGGATAATCAGTTTTTGTTTTCCACCTCTTTTGAAACTTTCCGGATGGTGACGGATGTGCAGCGTATGCAACAGGTAATCATTAATCTGCTGTCCAATGCTGACAAATTTACGAAAGGCGGGAAGATTACATTGGACTTTTCTGTGAATGAGGAAAAGCAAATGGCTATTTTCTCGGTAACGGATACCGGATGCGGCATCCCGAAAGAAAAACAGGGACTTGTGTTCGAGCGTTTTGAAAAATTGAATGAGTATGCCCAGGGAACCGGATTGGGATTGTCTATCTGTAAATTGATTGTGCATAAATGGAGAGGAAGTATATGGATCGACCCTGACTATACCGGTGGGGCACGGTTCGTATTCTCGCATCCGCTAAATATAGAAAAAGAATGAAACGAATAGGATTTATTTATGGCTTGCTTTTCTGTCTCGTACTGTCTGTTGCGGCGCAGGAAAAGGTAGTGAAGCTGAAGATTGTGGAAACAAGTGACGTACATGGTAATTATTATCCTTACAATTTTATAACCCGTCACGAGTGGAAGGGGAGTCTGGCACGTATTTATTCTTTCGTGCAGAAGGAGCGCGAACAGTATAAAGAGAATCTGATATTGCTGGATAATGGTGATATTTTGCAGGGGCAGCCTACTGCCTATTACTATAATTATATAGATACGGTGTCTCCTCATCTTTGTTCGGAAATGATGAATTATATGAAATATGATGCCGGCAATATGGGAAACCATGATGTGGAAACGGGGCGTGCCGTGTTCGACCGTTGGATAGCCACTTGTGACTTCCCTGTGTTGGGTGCCAACATCATTGATACGTCTACGGGAAAGCCCCATCTGGCTCCTTATAAGGTGTTGGAACGTGATGGCGTGAAGATCGTGGTATTGGGTATGATTACTCCTGCCATCCCTGCATGGCTTTCTGAAAATCTGTGGAAAGGGTTGCGTTTCGACGATATGGAAGAGACGGCACGCAAATGGATGAAGATTATCCATGAAAAAGAGAATCCCGATGTAGTGATCGGATTGTTTCATGCCGGACAGGAGGCTTTCAAAATGTCGGGCAAATACAATGAGAATGCTTCTCTCAACGTTGCGAAGAATGTCCCGGGATTCGATATTGTATTGATGGGACACGATCATGCCCGCGAATGTAAGAAGGTGATGAACGTGGCCGGAGATTCGGTGTTGATTATCGATCCGGCCAGCAATGGAATTGTATTGTCTAATATCGATGTGACCTTGAAATTGAAAGATGGAAAGGTGCAGAGCAAGGATATCAAGGGGGAGTTGACGGAGACGGAAACTTACGGAATCAGCGAGGATTTCATGAAGTATTTTGCTCCGCAATATGAGGCGGTGCAGAAGTTTGTATCCAAGAAGATCGGAACTTTTACCGAGAGTATCTCTACTCGTCCTGCTTTCTTCGGTCCTTCCGCTTTTATCGATTTGATACATACCTTACAGCTCGACATTACCGGAGCTGACATCTCTTTTGCCGCTCCGCTTTCGTTTGATGCGGAGATAAAGAAGGGGGATGTGTTTGTCAGTGATATGTTCAACTTATATAAGTACGAGAATATGTTGTACGTGATGACGTTGTCCGGGAAGGAGATTAAGGAGTTTCTGGAGATGTCTTATTATATGTGGACGAACCGGATGAAGTCACCGGAAGATCATCTGCTCTGGTTCAAGGAGAAACCTCGGGAAGGTGCGGAAGACAGGGCTTCTTTCCGGAACTTCAGTTTTAATTTCGACTCGGCTTCCGGCATTATTTATACGGTGGACGTGACTAAACCGCAGGGAGAAAAGATTACGATTACGAGTATGGCCGACGGTTCTCCTTTCCGTATGGATAAGATATATAAAGTGGCCTTAAATTCTTATCGTGGTAATGGCGGTGGAGAACTGTTGACGAAAGGATCGGGTATTCCGCAGGAGAAATTGAAAGACCGTATTATTTTCTCTACGGATAAAGACCTTCGTTTCTATTTGATGAATTATATCGAAAAGAAAGGTAAGATGGACCCCAAAGCCCTGAATCAGTGGAAGTTTGTTCCGGAGAAATGGACAGTGCCGGCTGCCAGACGTGATTATGAATATCTATTCCGGTCTGTTCAATAAGTAGTCAAAAGTGTTCATTATGTCCGATAATACTCCTGAATGGCTTGTGTATCTGATTAAATGCTGGTATATTTGTCGCAAAAAAGAGAGAGTATGGATATTCAGAGTGTTCCTAAAATAGGTATTTCTTCGGTAGTTCATTCCAAACATATAGATGCCGACCATATTGATGTTATGGATAATGATATAGCACTTTTCGATACGGAGAGCGTTATATCATTGTATAATGGACCTACCAAACTGGAAGTGCTGACTGTAGGGCTTTGCCTGGAAGGTACTGGTGCATTTAATATTAGTTTGCGTGAATTTGAGTTGTCTCCCGGATTGATGGTGATAGCGTTGCCCAGCCAGATTATTGAACAGCGGTGCTTTAGTCCCGATTTTAAGGGAATATTTTTTGCTGTGTCAAAGAATATGTTGGAGGTGTTGCCTAAAATAGGGAATGTGCTTTCCTTATTTCTCTATCTGAAAGACTATCCGTGTCTCGCCCTTCACTCGCACGAGCAGGAGGTTGTGAAGGAATATCATATGTTTATCAGGAAGAGATTGAGAAATAAGGAGGGGGTGTACCGCAAAGAGGTTGTGATGGGATTGATGCAGGGGTTCTTTTTCGAACTGTATAATATTCTTAATAACCATGTACCTGCCAATACTGTCACAGTGAAGAATAAAAGTCGGAAAGAATATATTTTTGAACGTTTCTATGAGTTTTTAGTAGAGTCCTACCAGTCTGAACGCAGTGTGAAATTCTATGCCGATCAGTTATGTCTGACACCGAAGCATCTTTCGGGAGTAGTGAAAGAGGTCAGTGGGAAAACAGTGGGAGAGTGGATTGACGAATTGGTGATTCTGGAGGCGAAAGCACTTCTGAATTCTTCAAGTATGAATATACAAGAGATTGCCGACCGGCTGAATTTTGCAAACCAGTCTTTCTTTGGAAAATACTTCAAACATTACACCGGTATGTCTCCTAAGGAATACCGGAAAAGCCGCTAAATTTATAAAACACCGGAACGTACACGGCTTAATGTCTCCGGTGTCATTAGAAGATAGGAGGCGATGTACGCCAAAGGTGCACGTTTGATGATTTCCGGATGTGTTTCGAGCAGGAGGTTATAGCGTTCGCGGGCGGATTCAAAACGCCAGGAGTCTGCTTTAATCTGCGATACGATTAGGGAGTATTCCAGTATCTTCTGGTAGAACATATTGATCTCCCAATTTTCTCTTGCCAACTTTTGTATCATATCACGGGGGAATAGGTAAATGATGGAAGGTTCCAGAGTTTCCACTATCAGCCGCGTAGGTTCTTGTTTCAAGAAACTTTCGATACACATCACGATGCAGCCTTCGTATGAGAAATGTTCGGTTATGTCTTTTCCATTTTTGTAATAATACTGCCTAAGCATACCTTTGCCAACAAAAACGAGTTCGTGAGCTACTTCTCCTTCATTCAGCGCTATTGCTCCTTTGGGAAATTCTTCACGGATCAATATGTTTTCTATCTGCCGTCTTCCTTCTATGCTCATTTCCGGAAAGCGGGAATTAACAACAGCATTTACGGTATCTCTTAATAGTGTATCCATGTCTTTTTGTCTTGGTGTGTGCAAAAATACTAAAAACGGTTGACATAAATCATGTGTGGTACAAAAAAGATGTATATTTGTCCGCAAAATCAAAATGTAGTTGATAATGAATAAGATAATAAAGTTGGCAGTGTTGCTGTTCTGTTTTAGTGGTTGTGTAAGGGATAATGATGCTATTTATTATCCGGTTGGCAACGTGGATGTGGAAAGAGGCGGTCCGGCTTTGGAGGCTGGAAAGGGTGATTTGATAGCCCGTAGTTATAATACCGAAGATTATGTACTGGACACGCTCGCGCAATATCCGGGTGATCCGACGCTCGGTAAATTGACATTTATGGTTAGTCTGAAAAACCGGTTGACGGATCAGGAGGTGAGTGGTTTTAATGGTGTCGGTCAATCCAAACTAACGATGAGTCTTGGATATAAAGACGGCAACTATCCGGCAGAAAGCCAGGTCCCTGTTTATACTTCGCCCGACGTGACTGCCAGTTATGCCATCAAACTCCGTTTAAAAGGAGAATTGACCTTAACAGGAGATGAATGGATGATTGATTATATTTATGCTCAATTAGCCGGCTTATTCCAGCCTTATCCTCCTACGTCTTTCCCGGAAGTGTTTATGTGTAAAGGGGGTGAACAATCGTATGCTACGTTCGATTCTTTCCGCAGAACTTGGACGTTCGATATAACTTATGACCGTTCCAACCTTTCTTTCAGCCAACTGTATTTCAATCTGTTTGTGAATCTGGCAGGTCAGAAAAGGGAGGACAGAGTCCGGTTGAGGATTGATAAGGAATCTTACTTCGAGATCTATAAAGAAAAAGAGAGTCCATTAATGGGATAGCGCGATAATAATGCAAGATGAAATTTTGCATTAAATTTGCATTTTTCTTTTGAAAATACCTAATTTATATCGCCTAAAACGATACTTTGATATAGATATAAGGCAATAAAAAAGCCTCTTACTTGTTTGTAAGAGGCTGATAATCAAGTGGTAGTGGGTACGAGAATCGAACTCGTATTACATGCGTGAGAGGCATGTGTCCTAACCGTTAGACGAACCCACCGGAATTTGATAGATTTAAAAAGAGCCAAGTCTACAAAACTTAGCTCTTTTTTATTTTGAGATTTTGCGGAAGCTGGGGGATTCGAACCCCCGGTACCCTTACGAGTACGTCAGTTTAGCAAACTGGTGGTTTCAGCCACTCACCCAAACTTCCTTGAACCCGCATTCTCTCTCAAATGCGGTGCAAATATAGGGGGAACTTTTGGACTACGCAAATCTTTTAGCAAGATTTTTTTTACCTGTTTTTTGTAAAATGAGATAACCTGCTATGTTTCAAATGTTAAACGGAGGAATTTTTTTTTCGAAAGCTTTTAAATTTTA
Organism: Bacteroides sp. BFG-606; assembly: GCF_024788145.1. Lineage (NCBI taxonomy): Bacteria > Pseudomonadati > Bacteroidota > Bacteroidia > Bacteroidales > Bacteroidaceae > Bacteroides > Bacteroides sp. BFG-606. The sequence goes on from NZ_JANUIL010000001.1 coordinate 4,122,403, forward strand.
TCGATGGGCGGACGACTTGAAACATATTGACGCTATCCGTTCATTATAGTGACGGTATCTTCATGGGATAGGGTAATCATCGGGATTGGATAGTGACGGTATATTTAACCTTGGAAAAGGGCATAAAAAAAGGCTATCTATCCCAGACAGCCAATCTTTTGTTAACCTTAAATCTAATACTATGAAAAACACAGTACAAATATACGGACTTCTGGTGAATTTGCAAATAAAACAAGAAAAAAGAGATGTTTTATAACATTGATTAAATATTTGATTCCTCAATTCTATTTTTATTAAGATTTTCAGCGTTTTGAACACTATATTCCCAATATTTATCACATAATTTCAGATAACTGGTCTCGGCACTTTTGCCTCCTAAAGAAATGGCATACATCTTTGTCTGTTTTGCTTTTGCATGTTCTATGGACCGGGATAGCAGTTTATCGACGGGACGCATCTCAAAATCCGATACGGTGATGATGTCTGCTTCCATATATCCTTCTTCGCTGATTTTTCGCAGAGCATGCGTGATGACCGGTTCCATATCTGTTCCACCATGAAAAGATTGGCTTAGGAAATCGACAAGGCGGTCGAAGCTACTTCCTAAATCGGTTATTTCAATACACTCGATATCATCGGAGAAAAGGATGACGTAACATTTCCGATGTTGTACTTCTGTCAATTCGGCAATGGCAAGTAGAGTAGATTTCGCGATTCTTTCCCGTTCTCCTGCCATAGAACCGGAAGTGTCCAGACAAACGATGAAAGGGCCTTCAGCTTCTTCGGAAACTTCATTTCCTGCTGTTTTCTTATCATTGATGGTTTGCTTCTCGTGCGATTGATAATCGATGACTTGTAGTCTCTTCTCTATGAAACGCTCGAAAAATATAGGCTGCAGGCTCTTTTCCGCCAGATAACAGTATTCCAGAGGGAGAAGACTATTCAAATCATTTCCTTCACAAATGCCTGCAATATCGCTTCGGGTGGCGTGAGATATAATTTGTTCCCGATGAATACCTGCGGTCATTTTGAAACGTTTCCGGCTGCTTTGGTGTTTCTTGCCTAAGATTTCTACCAGTTCGCGGATAACGGGATTCCGTTTGATCGTTTCTTCGTATTCTAAAATCTGTTCCGCTATCTGTTTATGATTGCGAAGCAGCCAGACGAGGCGTGAGCCACCGCGTACCGGAAGATTTTTGGCTAATGACAGTTGAATGCGGTAGAAATCCTCACAGAGTTGCTCGATATGTTCCATCTGATAGTTGAACTCATTGTTCGAGAGCAGCGTATGCCACTTGTCGAAAAAGAGAGTCCGCAACGCTTTCCATTCTTTGGAACGCGGGCTGATTGCATCAAAACGTTGGAGATAGTATTTTACGTTGAGGTCTACCAGGTGATATTTCATGGAGAAGGGGTATGCGCTGTTTTTCAGGAATTGAAGAAACTTTGCGTCCGATGCTTCATTCATTTCATGAAAGTATTCCCATTGCGATGCATAGCGGGAGTAGAAATCTTGCAGGGAGGGTTGTGTGTGACGAAAATATAGGTGAATGTCCGCATCCAGTTCTTCGGGACGGATAATCTGATTGTGCAGTTGTTCGTTGTATACATCATAGGCTATTCCCTGCAATTTTTCGTAATAAATGTCTTGCAGGTGTTTGAGCCTAATACTCTCTGTTCTCTTGTTCATGGGCATGAGCGATGATGCGAAGTTCATTCCGGTAGTTCTCTATGATATGTGCAGTCTCTCCCAAGATTCGCTTAATCTTGCTTTTTTGCGATGAACTTAAGAAAAGATGTTCCTTGGTGTATGCTGTTTCCCGCTCGGAGATTGTTTTATATTCTACTTCCATTTGCTGAAGTAAATCTATCACTTCCTGCAATGTAAATTCGAACGGAGTACTGTCGTCCTGCTGTGCTGGCAAAGGTTCGCAATTGTCATAACATAGTAGTGGATACTCCTGATTGTTGACGAAAACAGATCGTTTTCCTTTTCGGAGGGAATAAATATTCTTTTGTGCGATATTTCTGTTCTTTACGAAATCGTAGGCTTTCAGGATTTTGTTGACCGGACGGAATTTATCCTGCTGGATATAAAACAGCCGGTTACTGTCTTTCTTCAAAGACTGGTAATCTGAAGCAAAGATGAGTAAATTTCCGGCAATGTGGTAACCTTCTATGCGATGATAGAAGGTATCTACCACCTGGATTCCCGGATCGCTAAGTTCCCGTAAGCTGTGTTCGGACTTCATGTTTTCTTTCAACGTATCCAGTTTCTGTTCCAGCCGTTTTTCTCCTAATAAATAGGTATTGATTCCCCGTGCAATCGACTGTTCCACTATATTTTCGATGATGGGGAGCTGCGAAACTTCATCCCACAGGCAGGCACTCATCAGCAGGCAGTCGGAGAAGTGAATCCCCGGCGATTCATTCAGATAGGCCGAGGTGCGGAGCAGACCTACTATTTTTTTCCAACGGCGGTCGGATATATAGATGGGAGGGGTGTTTTCATCCCGTCCCGTATTGTACTGTTCGATTTCTCGTTTGATATTGTGAATCAGCTCGAAGATGGTATAGTGAATACCTACTTTCTCACTTTCAGCTTGTATTTGATTGTATAATTCATCGTCTACCTGGAGTTTTGCGGGGATTTCAGGTTCTACCTCCCGTGTAGAAGAGATCATCTGGTCGAAAGCATATTCCTGTTCAATGCATCCCACAAACTGGCGGATCAGGAAACGGTCGTATAAGGCTTCCAGTCCTTCACCCTTTGCGGGTAGTTCGTTGGACGCGGCAATCAGCGCTTTCAGAGGAACACGCACCGTAAATTGTCCGTTGCGATATATCTTTTCATTGATTACCGTCAAAAGAGAATTTTGGATGGCAGGACCGGCTTTCCATATTTCATCCAGGAAGACAATTGATGCTGTCGGCAAGTATCCTTGTGTAATACGTTCGTATGTATCTTCATCTTTCAATTTTGAGATGGACACGGGACCGAATATTTCATCCGGTGTACTGAAACGGGACATCAGATATTCAAAAGCATCCGCATCTTTAAATGCCAGTTTGAGCCTGCGCGCCACTAAGCTCTTGGCTACTCCCGGAGGGCCCAATAGAAAGATACTTTCACCTGCCATGGCAGATAATAGGGAGAGTGCGATGGTATGTTCTTTTTCGAATACTCCCTCATTGAGGGATTTCAGTAGTTGGGTGATATGGGATTTGATTGACTTCATGCGACAGATGATTTCATGTGTTGTTAGCAGGAGGCAAAGATACAAGAATTCTTTGAAATAGACTTCATTGGGGGGATTTACCCACAGATTTAGGCAATTTCCTCCCGATAAGTAGGAGTTTTCAGTTTTATAAGGAAAATTCATTCTCTACTTTTGTTCTATCGAAAGATTAATGATAGATAATAATTAGAGAACCGTTAAAAATAAAGGAATATGAAAACGAACACATTTAAATACTTCGGTTTGGCTTTGATGGCCGTATTGATGGTAAGTTTTACCTCTTGCGAAGTGGAAATAGATAGTTTCTATGATGATGATCATAATGGTGCAGGGTACTATAATCGTTCGGCTGATTTATGTAGCCGTACTTGGGTTAGTTTCTACCGGGACATGGACGGTAACTATTGCCGTCAGGAACTGGACTTCTTTTTAGATCGTACCGGAATTGACTATATACGGGTGGAATATCCTAACGGAGCAGTAGAGCAATATGAATATAATTTCCGTTGGAGCTGGGAGAATTATGCGCAGACTTCCATTCGTATGTCATACGGACCGAATGATGTTTCATATCTGGATGATGTGTACATCGGTGGAAACAGGTTAAGCGGTTATCTGGACGGACGAAATAACTTTGTAGAGTTTCAGGGGAAATGATGAAAGATAAAGAGGAAAGAAACAGAGGGAAAAGATCGTTTGAAGGATAACAAGATGCAGGTGAAAAGAGAAGGATAAGGAAGTTAAGATAGAAATAGGATAGTTATTAGGAACAAAATAATAGGTAACGAAGTAAAAGGGTAATCAATAAGATTTCAGGATATATGAATCAGGGTATCAATAGGGCGTGAAATGAAAGCTTAAAAGTTTTGAACCGGACTAAATAGTTTTTATCTTTGCGCCCTATTAGTTTTTATATACATGGAGTGGTTATATAGTCTATTTATCGAACATTCTGCCTTACAGGCTGTTGTGGTACTTTCACTGATTTCTGCCATTGGTCTGGGCTTGGGAAGAGTGCATTTCTGGGGAGTTTCCCTGGGAGTCACTTTTGTTTTTTTTGCAGGTATCCTTGCCGGACATCTCGGGCTTTCGGTCGATCCGCAGATGTTGAACTACGCAGAAAGTTTCGGACTGGTCATTTTCGTTTATTCTCTCGGTTTGCAAGTCGGTCCCGGTTTCTTCAGCTCTTTCCGCAAAGGAGGGGTGACGTTGAATATGTTGGCAATGGGAGTTGTTCTGTTGGGAACCTTGTTGACGGTGGTAGCCAGTTATGCAACAGGCGTCTCTCTTCCTGATATGGTCGGTATCCTCTGTGGAGCAACCACGAATACTCCGGCGTTGGGAGCCGCACAACAGACGCTGAAACAGATGGGAATGGACAGCAGTACTCCTGCTTTAGGATGTGCGGTAGCCTATCCGATGGGGGTCGTTGGTGTAATCCTTGCCGTTTTATTAATTCGCAAAGTGCTGGTTCGCAAAGAAGACTTGGAGATAAAAGAGAAAGACGATGCGAACAAAACCTACATTGCAGCGTTTCAAGTACACAATCCTGCTATTTTCAATAAAAGCATCAAGGATATAGCTCGCATGAGCTACCCGAAGTTTGTCATCTCCCGCTTATGGCGTGACGGACATGTCAGTATTCCGACTTCTGACAAGATATTGAAGGAAGGTGACCGTTTGCTGGTGGTAACTGCGGAGAAAGATGCTTTGGCCTTGACCGTGCTTTTTGGTGAACAGGAAAATACGGATTGGAATAAAGAGGACATTGACTGGAATGCGATTGATAGTGAATTGATTTCGCAGCGTATTGTCGTTACCCGTCCCGAACTGAATGGTAAGAAACTCGGGTCACTCCGATTGAGAAACCATTATGGGATTAACATCAGCCGCGTGTATCGGTCGGGTGTGCAGTTGCTTGCTACTCCGGGATTGATACTTCAATTAGGAGACCGCCTGACGGTAGTGGGAGAGGCTGCTGCTATTCAGAATGTGGAGAAAGTATTGGGAAATGCTGTAAAAAGCTTGAAAGAACCCAATCTGGTTGTTGTGTTTATCGGCATCGTACTTGGCTTGGCATTGGGAGCTATTCCTTTCTCCTTTCCGGGTGTCAGTACTCCTGTGAAGCTGGGATTGGCGGGTGGACCGATTATCGTTGGTATCCTTCTGGGAACTTTTGGACCGCGGATACACATGATTACCTATACCACCCGTAGTGCGAATCTGATGCTGCGTGCCTTGGGGCTTTCCATGTATCTTGCTTGTCTGGGACTGGATGCCGGAGCTCATTTTTTCGACACTGTATTCCGTCCGGAAGGTTTGTTATGGATCGCTTTGGGGGCCGGATTGACTATTGTTCCAACCGTGTTGGTCGGATTTGTAGCTTTCAAGATGATGAAGATTGATTTCGGTACTGTATCCGGTATGTTGTGCGGAAGTATGGCAAATCCGATGGCACTGAACTATGTGAACGATACCATTCCCAGCGACAATCCATCCGTAGCCTATGCGACTGTTTATCCGCTGTGTATGTTCCTGCGGGTAATTATCGCTCAAGTGTTGTTGATGTTCTTGTTAAATTGAGAATTGAGAATTGAAAATTGAGAAATGATGGATTTGTAAATAAAAAGAAGTCATTTCTTAATCAGGAATCGTTTAAAATAGATAAATTTGTAACAAGAAAAGGAGAGGAGTTAATAAATTCCTTTTTTGAGTTACTAAATGGTAAGTTGTCAACGAATAATAAGTTGCCAATTAATAAATTGTAAATAGTAAAATAGTAAATAGAATGACTGCTCAAAGTAACATAACTCCTGAAAGCATTGTGAGTGATCTCCGTTACCTGCAACTGCTTTCCCGAAGTTTTCCTACCATTGCCGATGCCAGTACGGAAATTATCAACTTAGAGGCTATCTTAAATCTACCTAAAGGGACGGAACATTTCCTGACTGATATTCATGGAGAATATGAAGCTTTTCAGCATGTACTGAAAAATGCTTCCGGTGCGGTAAAACGTAAAGTAAATGAAATATTCGGCAATACTCTCCGTGAAGCTGAAAAGAAAGAAATCTGCACGTTGATTTACTATCCCGAAGAGAAACTCCAATTGGTGAAGGCCCGTGAAAAGGATCTGGACGATTGGTATCTGATTACGTTGAACCAACTGGTGAAGGTCTGTCAGAACGTGTCTTCCAAATATACCCGTTCGAAGGTTCGTAAATCACTGCCTGCCGAATTCTCTTATATCATTCAGGAGTTATTGCACGAATCGTCTATCGAACCGAACAAGCATGCTTATATTAATGTAATTATCAGCACGATTATCACTACGAAGCGTGCCGACGATTTCATTATCGCTATGTGTAATCTGATTCAGCGCTTGACTATTGATTCTCTTCATATCGTAGGAGATATTTACGACCGTGGTCCCGGTGCGCATATCATTATGGATACATTGTGCAATTACCACAACTTTGATATCCAATGGGGAAATCATGATATTCTTTGGATGGGAGCAGCTTCCGGTAATGATAGTTGTATCGCTAATGTGATACGTATGTCCATGCGCTACGGTAATCTGGGTACGCTTGAAGACGGGTACGGAATCAATTTGCTTCCATTGGCTACTTTTGCAATGGATACGTATGCCGATGATCCTTGCACGATCTTCATGCCGAAAATGAACTTTGCCGATGCTCATTATAATGAGAAGACTTTGCGTCTGATTACTCAAATGCATAAAGCCATTACCATTATCCAGTTTAAACTGGAAGCTGAAATCATCGACCGCCGTCCGGAATTCGGAATGGCTAATCGTAAACTTCTGGAGAAGATTGATTTTGAACGTGGTGTCTTTGTGTACGAAGGAAAAGAATATGCTTTGCGCGATACCAACTTCCCGACTGTAGACCCGGCAAATCCTTACCGGTTGACTGAAGAAGAACGCGAATTGGTAGAAAAGATTCATTATTCATTTATGAATAGCGAGAAATTGAAGAAGCATATGCGTTGTCTGTTTACCTATGGCGGCATGTATCTGGTTTCAAACTCGAATCTTCTTTATCATGCTTCTGTTCCTCTGAATGAGGATGGCAGTTTTAAGCATGTCAAAATACGTGGAAAGGAATACTGGGGACATAAATTGCTGGATAAAGCCGATCAACTGATCCGTACCGCTTACTTCGATGAAGAAGGAGAGGAGGATAAGGAATTTGCTATGGATTATATCTGGTATATGTGGTGTGGGCCGGAGGCTCCCTTGTTTGATAAGGATAAGATGGCGACTTTTGAGCGTTATTTCCTAGAAGATAAAGAGTTACATAAAGAAAAGAAGGGCTATTATTACACATTGCGTAACCGGGAAGATATTTGTGACCAGATTTTGACAGAGTTTGGAGTTTTAGGGCCTCATTCGCATATTATCAACGGTCATGTGCCTGTGAAAACGATTCAGGGAGAACAACCCATGAAAGCCAATGGCAAGCTTTTCGTTATTGATGGTGGCTTTTCGAAAGCTTATCAACCGGAAACGGGAATTGCGGGATATACACTTGTTTATCATTCTCATGGTATGCAGCTCGTACAGCATGAACCGTTCCAGTCCCGTCAGAAAGCCATTGAAGAGGGGCTTGATATCAAATCGACCAACTTTGTTCTCGAATTTAATTCGCAACGAATGATGGTGAAAGATACCGATAAGGGAAAAGAACTGGTGACTCAAATACAGGATTTGAAGAAATTGCTTGTTGCTTATCGTACTGGTCTGATAAAGGAGAAGGTTTGAAATGAATGTTATTCCTTTGCAATATGAAATTCAATAACTTTTAGTGCATTGAGTGATTCGTTCCACCTAGGTGGGACTAAACGGTGACCCGGATGGGACGAAAGGAAAACCATGGTGGAACGAAACAAACATCCAGGTGGAACGAATTATCATTAGTAAAGCAATATCTTGATATTAGTGTTTTAATCTTTTCAGCAGTATATCTTGCCCGATTCTTGTTTAGAAAAGAACAATACCTGCTTCTATAATCGCTCCTTTATCGTAATTGCTTGATTTATTATAGAATCTGGTTAACCCATAACCGCCTGTCACAAAGATACCGAACTTCTTGGTAAATTGATATTCCAGATTGGCACGTGCCTGCAATGCGTACAAACGTTTCGGAATCACCTCGTCTTTGTTATCGAACGCCTCGATATGCTGGTAGCCAAGGTCTCCGCTGATGGATAAGCCTTTGTAAAGAGGAAATGACAGACCGGCACGATAGGATGCACTTGCCGAAAACTTATCATTCAATCCTTGATACATGGAGCCGACTCCCAGAATAGTATAAAACAATTGGTTCTTAAAGCGTACACCTATATTGGCAGGCGTAGCATTTCCACCATATACCATCATTTGCACTTTTGTATCAGGATTCGCATTCACCAGTCCGAGTTGGAACCCCTTCATATCTTCCCTGTAATAATTGACAAGGCCAATTTGAAGCCCGCGTGCCTGCGTTGCATAATTACATAATGCTATTTGCACCCCATTCAGTTTCGATGCGGTTATGTTGGCAATTCCTGCAATCTGCAAGCCGTTCATGTGTTCGCCTACCACATTCAAAAGTCCGGAAGCCATCAAACCGCCGAAGCTCTGTCCTGTGATATTTGCCGCTCCGGAAAAGTGTAGCCCCGAAGCCATATTGCCCGTCACATTCATGAAACCGCTAATCATTAACCCCGAGGTATTATCTCCTCCGATACTGGTTAAGCCGGATATGATTACTCCCTGCGTTCTGTCACCGGTGATATTTACCAATCCGGCAGCAGAAAGTCCTACGGTGTTGTTACCGCTGATATTACTGATACCGGCCAGCTGGACACCCCTCATTGTTCCACCTGCCAGATTGGCTAATCCGGTGACCTGTACTCCGTTCATGTCACCATGTACCACACTTCCCAATGCATTGATGCCCACACCGTTCAGACGGTTCATTGTAGACAGGAGACCGATGTTCACATAAGTCGTCTGTGTACTGTCATGCGGTTGCGTACAAATATCTTTCCAGATGGATATATTAATACCTGCACTCTTGTTCTGTGCCGGTAAACAAACGGCAGCCATTAGTATAGCTGCCGTGAATATTGTTTTCTTTATCTTCATTCCTTTCTCTTTTCGGTTTAAGTTATATCTCTATGTAGCTAACTTTATATTAGCCTTTTGCTTCCTGATATAAATAACGTTTGATGCTCTTCTTCGGTGTCTTTTCGAATTCTTCCGGATAGATTTTCATCTTGGATATTTGGCTGTAGGCCGGTAGCATATCATTCAGTGCCACACGGTTTTCTTCCATTATTTGCTCGATGTCTTCATTCTTGAGACCGTGAGCGAAAGCGTCGTCAAAATCAGGATAAACAAGTCCGACAAGTTTTTCGTTTTGCTGAACGATAATACTTTCAGCCACGTATGGCAGGTTGTTCAATTTATCTTCAATTTCTTCCGGGTAGATATTCTGTCCGCTGGCACTCAATAACAGGTTCTTGCTGCGTCCTCTGATCGTAACATTTCCTTCGGCATCCATCAAAGCCAGGTCACCTGTATGCAGCCATCCGTCTTTGTCGATAACTTCTTGGGTAGCTTCTTCGTTTTTGTAATATCCCAACATCACATTCGGGCCCTTACATACGATTTCGCCAACAATGTTTTCGGGATCAGATGACAACACTTTCACATCCATACGTGGCACAGCTTTTCCGCATGAACCCGGTTTGAATCTTCTCCAATCCTCGTAGCAGATAATCGGACCACATTCCGTCATTCCATATCCTACTGTATAAGGGAAATCAATCATTTTCAAGAACTGTTCTACTTCCTGATTGAAAGCAGCACCTCCTACAATAACAGCTTTGAAGTTTCCGCCGAATGCCTTAATCATTTCTTCGCGTACCGTTGCTTTTATCTTGTCATTGATGATAGGTACTTTTAGTAAGATCTTCATTGCAGGAGTTTCCAGTTTCGGAAGTACGCTCTTCTTGATGATTTTTTCGATGATAAGCGGTACGGCAACAATCAGATTCGGTTTCACCTCTTCGAAAGCTTGGAAAATGATTTTCGGACTCGGCATGCGGGTAAGGAAGTAGATGTGGCAACCCACGGAGAACTCATAAAGGAATTCGAAAGCCAGTCCGTACATATGTGCCATAGGGAGCATGGATACGATCTTATCTCCGGCTTGCAGGTCTAACACTTCAAAAGCAAATTTGGTATTCGACCACAGACTGCGATAGGGGAGCATTACTCCTTTCGAGTAACTTGTTGTTCCTGAAGTATAATTGATAACAGCCAGTTCTTCCGGTTCATCCTTATGATATGCGATATGCTCTGTGCGGAAATTCTTCGGATATTTTTTGCCGAACATTTCGTTCAGATGCTCGCGTGCATAAGTCAGTCGTTCGCTGCGTGACACTAGCAGGGTGAAGTCGTTCATCATCAGGATACCCTCCAGTAGCGGCATTGCCGACTCATTCAGGTTTTCCCATACCATATCTCCTACAAGCAGTAATTTTGCTTCGGAATGGTTGACGATGTTATGTATATTGTCCGCTTTAAATTCATGGAGGATGGGTACAACAACTGCCCCATACGTCAGTGTAGCAAGGAAAGTGACTCCCCAATGAGAGCTGTTTCTTCCGCAAACAGCAATCTTATCTCCTTTGCGGATTCCACTTTCTTCAAAAATGATATGGAGTTTTTCGATCTTGCGAGCTACGTCTTTATACTGTAATGTTGCACCTTTATAATCGGTCAGGGCATCCAAGTCCCAATTATTTTTGATACTATTCTCAATGTAGGCTATAAAACTTTGTTCCATTGTTTTGCACATTTGGTATTAATTTGTGCAAATATAGCAATTATATTAAGAATGAAGAATTAAGAGGGAAGAATTTTTGGAAATGGGGGAAGGGCGATGCGGTGAGATCGCGACAGGCCGGTAGGAGGAAAGAATATGATTATAGCTAATTTCATTATGCTATAACCAAAAATCATTATGCTATAATCAAAAAAAATATGCTATAAGCAAAAATAATTCTGCTCATAGCATATTGATTGATTCTTTAGATTCTTATTTCAAGTACCATTCGTACATTCTTTGTACGCCTTCCTCGATTTCAATTTTATGGTGCCACCCCAAAGCGTGCAGTTTCGAAGGATCGGTCAGCTTGCGCATAGTGCCGTCCGGTTTGCTGCTGTCGAAGGTCAGTTTTCCTTGATACCCTACAGTCTCTACAATACGTTCGGCCAGTTGGCGGATGGTGATTTCCTTACCGGTGCCGATGTTGATGTGGCAGTTGCGGATATCTTTGCTACCTTCTCTATAGGTATCTTTGAAGTCTACGTGCTCCATAACAAAGACACTGGCATCCGCCATTTCTTCGCTCCAAAGGAACTCGCGGAGTGGAGTACCTGTACCCCAAAGAGTGACTTCCGTTTCGCTGATTCCGTATTTTTGCAGAATAGCCAGGATTTCTTCTTTCGGACTGTCGCCATTCACACCTTCCACCGGACGCAGATTCATATCCTTACGTACAGCTTCCCAGTTTCCTTCTTTCAGACAGTGTGCCAGATGAATCTTGCGGATCATGGCAGGCAGTACATGACTGCGTTCCAAGTCGAAATTATCATTCGGTCCGTAAAGGTTTGTCGGCATCACAGCGATGTAGTTCGTTCCATATTGCAGGTTGAAACTTTCGCACATTTTCAGTCCGGCAATTTTAGCGATTGCATACGGTTCGTTGGTATATTCCAACGGTGAAGTAAGCAATACGTCTTCCTTCATCGGCTGTTCGGCGTCACGTGGATAAATACACGTGCTACCCAGAAAGAGCAACTTCTTTACATGGTGGCGGAAGCTCTCTCCGATGATATTCTGTTGAATTTGCAGATTCTTATAGATGAAGTCGGCACGGTAGATGCTGTTCGCCATGATACCACCCACAAAGGCAGCAGCAAGGAATACATATTCCGGTTGTTCTTCATCGAAAAAATTACGGACAGCCGCGCCATCCAGCAGATCAAGCTCTTTGTGAGTGCGGCCTACCAGATTTGTGTATCCTTTATCCTGCAAATTCTTCCAGATAGCAGATCCCACAAGTCCGCGGTGTCCTGCCACATATATCTTTGCATTCTTTTCCATTCTATCTTTTATTAGTTCACCACAGAGGACGCAGAGGACACGGAGGATTTTATTTTTTCCTCTGTGTCCTCGGTGTCCTCTGTGGTGAAATGAAATTCATTTAGTGTTTGGTAGCAATCATTCGTCTCACTTTCTCCATATCGTGGCGAACCATGATGCTTACCAGTTCTTCGAATGATGTTTTACGCGGATCCCAACCCAATAGTGTTTTAGCTTTTGTCGGGTCGCCCAGCAGCTGTTCTACTTCTGATGGACGGAAATACTTCGGATCAACTTCTACCAGAGATTTTCCGGTAGCTACATCGATACCTTTTTCATTTACGCCTTCACCTTCCCAACGAAGTTCGATCCCTGCTTCTTTGAATGCTAACGTTGCGAATTCGCGCACCGTGTGCATTTCTCCAGTAGCAATAACGAAATCTTCGGGAACATCATGTTGCAGGATCAGCCACATACATTCGATGTAATCTTTGGCATATCCCCAGTCGCGGCGTGCATCCAGATTACCCAGATACAGTTTGTCCTGTTCGCCCTGTGCGATACGTGCGGCAGCAAGCGAAATTTTACGGGTAACGAACGTCTCACCACGGCGTTCGCTCTCGTGATTGAACAAAATACCGTTTACTGCAAACATACCATAGCTTTCGCGGTAGTTTTTAGTAATCCAGAAACCATATTGTTTGGCTACCCCATACGGAGAACGGGGATAGAATGGAGTTGTCTCTTTTTGTGGAACTTCCTGCACCTTACCGAACAATTCGGAAGTAGAAGCCTGATAGATGCGGGTTTTCTTTTCCAGTCCCAGGATGCGTACAGCTTCGAGCATACGCAACGTACCGATAGCATCTGCTTCGGCAGTGTATTCCGGAACGTCGAACGAAACCTTCACGTGGCTTTGAGCTGCGAGATTGTAGATTTCATCCGGTTGCACCTGTTGAATAATACGAATTAACGAACTAGAATCTGTCATATCCCCATAATGCAGATTAATCGTACGTTTCTGTTTCATGTCGCGCACCCACTCGTCAAAATACAAATGTTCAATACGTCCTGTATTGAACGAAGAAGAACGACGGAGTATACCGTGTACTTCGTAACCTTTTTGCAATAGAAATTCGGCAAGATAAGAACCATCTTGTCCGGTGATGCCTGAAATTAGGGCTTTTTTCATACGCTAATTATTTATATAATTGAAAATGTGGGTGCAAATGTCGGCATTTTTTGTGACCCAGCCAAGTGACTTTCCAATTATTTTTCAGCACAGTCATTCAGCACGGTTTTTTCCCATTATTTTGTCGATAATCAAAGCGATAGCTCCGTCTCCCGTCACATTGCAGGCAGTGCCGAAACTGTCCATGGCGATGTAAAGCGCAATCATCAAAGCTTGTGCCGATTCGTCGAAACCGAGCATGGATTGCAGAATCCCCAGGGAAGCCATGATTGCTCCACCCGGAACTCCCGGAGCGGCTACCATTGTGATACCCAGCATAAAGATAAACCCGGCGAACAGGGGGAAGTCGAACGGCATTCCCTGCATCATCATCAATGCCAGTGCGCAGGCTACGATTTTCAATGTGCTGCCCGATAGATGGATGGTGGCACATAGCGGAATCACGAATCCGGCCACTTCGGCAGATACTCCGTTCTTTTTGGCCTGTTCCAGCGTCACGGGGATGGTGGCTGCGGATGATTGTGTGCCCAATGCCGTGAAGTAAGCCGGCAGCATTTTGATAAGCAATTTGAATGGATTTTTATGCACAAACAATGCCGCAATGGAATACTGAAAAACCAACAGGAAAATATGAAGAACGAAGATGACTCCGATAATTTTAATAAACACCATCAGGATAGAATATACTTGTCCCGAATGTGTCATGTTGAGGAATATGCCGAAAATATAAAGCGGCAGCAAAGGCAGAATGACGGCACTTATCATTCGTACGATAATTTCCTGAAAATCACGTGCCACATTTTTCAATGCGTCGCTGTTGAGTGACGCCAGTCCTAACCCCAGTGTGAAAGCTAAAACCAGGGCTGTCATCACGTTCATCAGCGGCGGAATGGAAACGGAGAAGTAGGGGAGGATTCCCTGCGCTGCGCTTACTTCTTCAAGTGGCACACCCGGTTCGATAAGTGAGGGAAATATTGTGACTCCTGTGAAGTAGGAGAGAAAGCCGGAAAAAAGAGTAGCGAAGTAAGCGATCAAAGCAGTCAGGAGCAGCATTTTTCCTGCACCTTTCCCGATGTCGGCAATAGCCACAGTGACCAGCCCGACGATAATCAATGGGATAGAGAAATTGAGAAATTCACTGAAAATGCCATTGAACGTAACAAATATTCGCACTAGCGGAGCCGGGAAAACTGTGCCGATGGCAATACCCAAAATGATGGCGATAACGATGCGTGCCAGCAAACCGATTTTGATCTTCTTCATCCTTGATTTTATTTGTAGACTACAAAAATAATGTTTTAATCTAAAATCTTGCGAACAAATGTGCATTTTAAATGTTACTAAGATAAAGAATATTCAAAATATACAAGTTATGGCAAATCAGAATAAAACAGATATCGGACTTATCGGCTTGGCTGTGATGGGCGAGAATCTTGCTTTAAACATGGAGAGTAAGGGATGGCACGTGTCGGTATATAACCGTACTGTTCCCGGAGTAGAAGAGGGGGTGGTAGAGCGCTTCCTGAATGGTCGTGCAAAAGGTGAAAACATCGAAGGATTCACGGATATAAAGGCATTTGTAGATTCGATAGCTATTCCCCGTAAGATTATGATGATGGTTCGTGCTGGAAGTCCGGTAGACGAACTGATGGATCAGCTTTTCCCGTTGCTTTCACCGGGAGACATTCTTATTGATGGCGGTAATTCTAATTACGAAGATACCAACCGTCGTGTCCAACTGGCGGAATCAAAGGGATTTCTTTTCGTCGGTAGCGGTGTGTCCGGTGGTGAGGAGGGAGCCTTGAATGGCGCTTCTATTATGCCCGGCGGTTCGGAAAAAGCATGGCCTGAAGTGAAACCGATTCTTCAGAGTATTGCGGCAAAAGCTCCGGACGGCACTCCTTGTTGCCAATGGGTGGGTCCTGCCGGCTCCGGTCATTTTGTGAAGATGATTCACAACGGTATCGAATATGGTGATATGCAACTGATTGCCGAAGCCTATTGGGTGATGAAAAAGTTGCTTGATCTGACCAATGAGGAAATGGCTGATGTCTTTGCCCGTTGGAACGAAGGCAAACTTCGCAGTTATCTGATTGAAATCACCGCCAACATTCTGCGGCATAAAGACAAATCCGGAGGTTATCTCATTGATAAAATTCTGGATGCAGCCGGACAGAAAGGAACCGGTAAATGGTCGGTTATCAATGCGATGGAACTCGGTATGCCGTTAGGGCTAATTGCCACGGCGGTATTCGAACGAAGCCTTTCTTCACAGAAAGACTTGCGTCACTTGGCTTCCAAGCAATTCCAGTGTCAACATACACAACCTATATATAATAAGGCGGAACTCGTAAAGAATATTTTTTCTGCTCTTTATGCTTCCAAACTCGTCTCTTATGCCCAGGGATTCGCCGTGTTGCAACGTGCTTCCGACGCTTTCGGCTGGCATCTCGACCTGGCTTCCATTGCACGTATGTGGCGTGGGGGATGCATCATCCGCAGTATATTCCTGAACGATATTGCTGCTGCCTTCGAAGCCACCGACAAGCCTAAACACTTGTTGTTGGCTCCTTATTTTAAAGAAGAAATGAAGACATTGCTTCCCGGATGGAAGAGTCTGGTGGCGGAAGCCATGAAAGAAGAACTTCCCGTTCCTGCTTTCTCTTCTGCCCTGAACTATTTCTATTCGCTCACTTCTGCCGATCTGCCCGCCAACCTTGTGCAGGCACAACGCGATTATTTCGGTGCGCACACTTTTGAGCGTAAGGATGAGTTGCGCGGACAGTTCTTCCACGAGAACTGGACAGGCCACGGAGGAGATACGAAATCGGGTACATATAATGTTTAAATAGAAAAATAGTTTTGAAATGATAAATTATATTTCACCACAGAGGACACGGAGGACACAGAGGTTTTATATTTTATTTACTATAGAGTAACACAGAGTTTCACGTATTTATAATTGTATTTATCGCTCTGTTTTACTTGCAGAAAGAGAGAGAAGAACTCTGTGTTCTCCGTGTCCTCTGTGGTGGACTCATAAATGATTATTTACCATTTCAAAACATAAATCAAAACAATTCTTGAATGATGGATAAATTTGCAATGATAATTTTCGGTGCGTCGGGTGACTTGACCAAGCGTAAGCTGATGCCTGCCCTTTACTCCCTTTACCGTGAAAACCGGTTGACCGGAGAGTTTTCCATATTGGGTATCGGGCGTACGGTCTATTCTGACGATAACTACCGTTCCTATATATTAGAAGAACTGCAACAGTTCGTCAAGTCCGAAGAACAGGACGCAGCTCTTATGGCTTCGTTTGTCTCCCATCTCTACTATTTACCGATGGACCCGGCAAAAGAAGAAGGTTACCCACAACTCCGCCAACGTCTGGTGGAATTGACTAACGAGGTAGATCCGGACAATTTGCTGTTCTACCTTGCCACTCCGCCATCACTTTACGGAGTAGTGCCCATCTACTTGAAAGCTGCCGGACTTAACACTCCCCATTCGCGCATCATCGTCGAAAAACCTTTCGGCTATGATCTCGAATCGGCACTTGAACTGAATAAAACGTATGCCTCTGTTTTCAATGAGCATCAAATTTACCGTATCGACCATTTTCTCGGTAAGGAAACGGCCCAGAATGTACTGGCTTTCCGTTTTGCCAATGGTATCTTCGAACCTCTCTGGAACCGTAACTATATCGACTACGTTGAGATTACAGCCGTAGAAAATCTGGGTATCGAGCAACGTGGCGGGTTCTATGAAACGGCAGGTGCGCTGCGGGATATGGTGCAGAACCATCTGATACAGCTTGTAGCCCTTACGGCTATGGAACCGCCTGCTGTTTTCAATGCAGACAATTTCCGTAATGAAGTGGTGAAGGTCTACGAATCTCTTACTCCATTGAACGATGTCGATTTGAACGAACATATTGTTCGCGGACAATATACAGCCTCCGGTAGTAAAAAGGGATACCGTGAAGAAAAAGGAGTGGCTCCCGATTCGCGCACGGAAACTTATATTGCCATGAAACTGGGCATCAGTAACTGGCGCTGGAGTGGCGTTCCGTTCTACATTCGTACAGGAAAACAAATGCCGACGAAAGTAACGGAAATCGTTGTTCATTTTCGTGAAACACCTCATCAGATGTTTCATTGTGCCGGTGGCAACTGTCCGCGGGCGAATAAATTGATTCTTCGTTTGCAACCGAATGAAGGAATAGTGCTCAAGATCGGAATGAAGGTCCCTGGTGCAGGCTTCGAAGTCCGTCAGGTGACGATGGATTTCAGTTATGCACAGTTGGGCGGTGTGCCTAGTGGCGACGCTTATGCCCGTCTGATAGACGATTGTATTCAGGGTGATCCGACTTTATTTACTCGAAGTGATGCAGTAGAAGCCTCATGGAAATTTTTCGATCCGGTGCTGCGCTATTGGAAAGATAATCCCGACGCGCCTCTTTACGGTTATCCCGCAGGTACGTGGGGGCCTTTGGAAAGCGAAGCGATGATGCATGAACATGGGGCCGACTGGACGAATCCTTGTAAGAATTTGACAAATACAGATCAATATTGTGAATTATGAAAATATCAGTTTTTCCCTCATCTATTGAAACTTCACGAGCATTGATACTCCGCCTGGTGGAAATCATGAATGAAGAGCCGGACAGAGTGTTCAATATCGCAGTCAGCGGTGGTAATACCCCTGCTCTGATGTTCGATTTATGGGCGAATGAATATCTGGAAATCACCCCTTGGGACCGTATGCGGATTTATTGGGTGGATGAACGTTGTGTGCCTCCCGATGATTCGGACAGTAATTACGGAATGATGCGCAACCTTCTTCTGGGCATAACTCCTATTCTTTATGAGAATGTATTCCGCATCCGTGGAGAGGAAAAGCCTGCGAAAGAGGCGGTTCGCTATTCGGAGTTAGTCCGGCAGCAAGTGCCGTTTAAACGTGGTTGGCCCGAATTCGATATTATACTGTTGGGAGCCGGAGATGACGGACACACTTCTTCTATCTTTCCCGGACAAGAAGATTTGCTGACTTCAAACTCTATTTATGTGGTCAGTGCACATCCCCGTAACGGGCAGAAGCGTATCGCAATGACGGGATATCCCATTCAGAATGCCCGCTATGTCATTTTCCTGATTACCGGAAAAAACAAAGCTGATGTAGTGGAAGAAATCTGCCATTCGGGAGACACTGGTCCCGCAGCCTATGTAGCTCATCATGCTCAAAATGTAGAATTGTTTATGGATAAAGGGGCTGCCGCATGTATTGAAGATCCTAATAAAAAGAAGAGTTAGAACAATAACTATTTCATTGACGAAACTAATAGAAAAAAGAAGAATATGAATCCTTATCAACATTCATTTGGTGGTAATATCCCGCAAGACGTAGCTGGGAAACAAGGCGAAAATGTTATCTTTATTGTTTATGCTTTAAAAGATTCGCCTGAAACTCTTGACAAAGTAAAAGATGTGTGTGCCAATTTTTCGGCCCTGATTCGCAGTATGCGTAACCGTTTTCCCGATATGATGTTCAGTTGTACCATGGGATTTGGAGCTGATGCCTGGAGCCGTCTTTTCCCGGAACAGGGAAAACCCAAAGAACTGAACACTTTCGAAGAGATAAAAGGCGAGAAGCATACGGCAGTTTCTACTCCGGGCGACTTATTGTTTCATATCCGTGCAAAACAGATGGGATTATGTTTTGAGTTTGCTTCCATCATTGATGAGAAACTTCAAGGCGTAGTTGAGCCTGTTGATGAAACTCACGGTTTCAGATATATGGACGGCAAGGCCATTATCGGCTTTGTAGACGGAACGGAGAATCCGGCAGTTGATGAAAATCCCTATCATTTTGCAGTTGTAGGAGAGGAAGATGCTGATTTTGCAGGAGGTAGCTATGTCTTTGTGCAGAAGTATATTCATGATATGGTTGCGTGGAACTCCTTGCCTGTGGAAGAACAGGAGAAAGTGATCGGGCGTCGCAAGTTTAACGATGTCGAACTGTCTGACGAGGAGAAACCTCAAAATGCGCATAATGCCGTCACTAATATTGGTGATGACCTGAAAATAGTGCGTGCCAATATGCCGTTCGCCAATACGTCTAAAGGAGAATATGGTACCTACTTCATCGGCTATGCAAGTACGTTCACTACTACCCGGCAGATGTTGGAAAGTATGTTTATTGGCAATCCGGTAGGCAATACCGACCGTTTACTGGACTTTAGTACAGCAGTAACGGGAACACTTTTCTTTGCTCCTTCCTACGATTTACTGGGTGAACTGGGCGAATAAAAAATAAAAGACTGGAGGAGGATTACACTTTGGTAATCTCCTCCACTACATATTGGTCTTTTACTTTCTTGCAAGTACATACGAAGAATTCCGGATGTTTCAGAGCTCCTTGTAAAGTATCAGGAAGAATCATTTCTTTAGTATGACGGTCCATTGCAACCGTTGCATACAGGATACCTTCGCTCTTGCATTTCTCTATTAATTCACTTTTTAGTTCTTCTACACTATATTCCATTTGTGTGATCCTTTGTCACTGCAAAGTTATGGAAAATATGTATATTTTATGCAATTATATTCCTGTAATAAATAAAAAATAGCTCCCTTGTTCGTCCGCCGACGAGGGAGCTATCAACACAAAAACTAAACTAGACTTAACTAAACTATTCTATTCTTGGAATTTCACAATCCCTTTCTGTTCTTTGCAAAGGTAGATATAAAACGGGTTTTGACAAACTATAATCGACAAAAATCACTTTTTTACCGATAAATTCATGAATAATCAGCTCCTTTCGTCAAGAAAAGTCTGAAAAACTTGTTTGTAACTATCGCTGATAGGAATATATGTCTTGTCAAAAACAATACGGCCGCGGTCGATCACGCGTATCTTATCTTTTTGTACGATGAATGAGCGGTGCACACGTATGAAACGGCTGGAAGGTAAAAGTTCCTCCATTGCTTTCATACTCATCAGTGATAGAATGGGTTTGGAGGCATCTTCCGTATATATTTTAATATAATCTTTCAGTCCTTCGATATACATGATTTTCTTCAAGTCCACTTGCACCAGTTTGTAGTCACTTTTCACAAAGATACTGTCTATCTCTTCCGGTTTCTGCACAAGTTCGAACCATTGAAGGGCTTTGTTGGCGGCTTGCAGGAAATCGACGTATGAGATCGGTTTCAGCAGGTAATCGAGTGCATTGACACGATAACCGTCGATGGCATACTGTCCGAAAGCAGTGGTAAACACAATGCGGGTGTGCGGATCTACCATCTTCGAAAACTCCAAACCATTAAGCTCCGGCATCTGGATGTCCAGAAACAGGAGATCAATCTCTTCGCCAGGCAATTCTTTCATTGCCTGAACCGCACTGGAATACTTTCCTACGAGTTGCAGGAACGGGGTTTTATTCACGTAACTCTCTAACAAGCTAAGAGCTAACGGCTCATCGTCAACAATTGCACAACGTAACATCATACTAATTTATATCTAAAGTTCTTATATCCAATGTTTTGAAATCTACTCTTTGATCTTGATGCTTAATCTCGATTCGTATACTTTTTCATCCTTTGAGATGCCTTTCGACCAAGTATAAGCCCCGGGATAAAGAATCTCCAACCGGCGGCTGACTTGCTCCAGTCCCACACCCGAGCCACTTTTATCCTCCACTGTCTTTGGATGATTACTGTTGCGGATTTCGCAAATCACCTCCTTATCATTCTCCGAAAGATGAATACTGATGAAACTCGATTCAGTAGGGGAGATGCCATGCTTGAAAGCATTCTCTATCAATGAGATAAAGATAAGCGGGGCTATAAGCGTCTGGCTGTCGGGCTGAATATCGAATTTAGTAATCATCTGTACATTGGCCGACAAGCGGATGCGCATCAGTTCAATGTAATTCCGGATAAAATCAACCTCCTTACAGAGAGGAACGTATGTCTGTTGATTATCATATAACACATAACGAAGCAGTTTGCTCAACTCCTGAACTGCTTGTTGCGCCTTGTCCGAATCAAATGCAATCAGTGCATAGATATTATTCAGCGTATTCAGCAGAAAGTGAGGGTTCAGTTGGTTCCGTAGATTTTTCAGTTCCGCTTCCGCACGGTTTCGTTCCGCTTCTTTGCGGGCAGCTTCATTCTGCGTCCATCGCGCGCTCATACGGATAGCGGCACTTAGGCCGATAGTAAATACGAGACTCAACATATCTCTAAGGAAGAACAACCATCCCGGAGGCATTCCCGGTCTTTTGGATTTGGGCATAAATGACGGATCGAATGTCAGGCTTTGCCAGAGATGTAACAAAATGCCGATGACACATAAAAAGATAATGTTGTAGACGATATATCTTTTGGCCTGACTCTGAAACAGGTAACGGGGAACAAGAATGAAATAATTCACGTAGAACGCAATCATGAAAGAGAGTGGTACAGCAAGATGGCGTATATAGGCCATCCAGTTAATGTTCCCGTTTCCACGTTCAACGAAGAAGAACGGGAAACCGAACATAATCCCCCAGCTGATAATGTGTATCAGTATCTCCAGGGGACGACGTGCGGATGTAAAGGTTTGTTTCATAAAGACAAAGATAATTTTTTTAATTGACAACCGACGGTTGTCAATCAATTATTCGTATCTGATGGCTTCTATCGGGTCTAAATCTGCTGCTTTCTTAGCCGGATACCATCCGAAGAAGACGCCCGTAATGGTACATACTGCGAAGGAAAGGAATACGCTCCACGGCTGGATATAGATAGGCCAATGCGCTACGCTCTTGACAATCCAGCTGGCCCCGCAACCGATAATTACTCCGATGATACCTCCCGTGATACTAATCATGATGGCCTCGATAAGGAATTGGCTTAGAATATCGACTCCACGTGCACCGACGGACATACGCAGACCGATTTCACGGGTGCGTTCCGTAACGGATACATACATGATATTCATAATTCCGATACCACCCACTACCAGCGAAATGCCTGCAATACAAGCCAGCAGGGTTGTCATCAGGTCGGTGGTTGAGTTGAGCATCGTGCTCAATTCCTGTTGGGTACGGATGGTGAAATCATCGTCATCCGAAGCTTTCAGTTTATGGTTGCGACGGAGGATCGTACTGATTTCGTCAGTAGCATAATCCGTCATATCTTCGGTGAGGGCAGAGGCAAACACTCCCTGCAAATATGTAACGGCAAGCAGACGTTTCATCACTGTGGTGTATGGTGCAAGCACTACTGCATCTTGGTCTTGTCCCATAGAGTTGTAGCCTTTGGCTTTGAGCACACCTACCACACGAAGCGGTATTTTACTGAAACGAATAATCTTACCTACCGGATCACTTCCGTCCGGAAAAAGATTGTCTACTATCGTCTTTCCGATCACACACACTTTGGCCGAACTTTGTATGTCGGCTTCTGTGAACATCTCTCCGTTTTCAACAGTCAGTTGGCGGATGTCGAGATATTCTGTTCCGACACCGTTCACGGAAGCCGGGTAGTTGTTGTTTCCGGCAATGAGTTGCCCCGATGATGAAACATTGGGACTGATGGCGGACAGGAAACTTGTCTCATCGCGCAAGGCTTCGTAGTCGGCAAGCTTCAAAGTCTGCATGGCAGACGGGTCCTGACGGACACCTCCACGCATATCGGCTCCCGGATGAATCATAATCATGTTCGATCCCATCTCGGAAATCTGCTGCTGGATGCTTTTCTTCGAACCTTGTCCGATAGCCAGCATCGTGATGACGGAAGCAACACCGATAATGATACCGAGCATGGTTAGAAAAGCACGCAGCTTATTGTTCGCCAATGCCCGGAGAGCTATCTTAAATAAATTAGTTCCATTCATAATGAATAATTTGCTAATTTGTCCATATACTAATGGGGTAATTTCCTGAAGGTATAGTCACCCAAGCTGTTTATTGTACAGCCAATCGGCACATTAGTATATCGGCACATTGAATAATTATTAATCCTCGTCGTTTTTCGGCAATGCAGCCAGCGCTTCGGCGGCAGACAGAATTTTCGGATTGGTTGTATCTTCTATAACCTGACCGTCACGCAGACGGATATTCCGGCTGCTATATTGCGAAAGTTCGGGATTATGTGTGACAAAGATAATCGTACGTCCCTCTGCATGAAGCTTTTGAAATAGTACAAGTATCTCGAAAGAGGTACGGCTGTCGAGGTTTCCGGTCGCTTCGTCGGCAAGAATCACTGCCGGATTGTTGACCAATGCGCGTGCAATGGCAACGCGTTGCATCTGTCCACCGGACATCTGGTTGGATTTATGTTCCAGGCGATCTCCCAATCCTACAGCCTGTAAGGATTCGATGGCACGGCGACGGCGTTCGGAAGCGCTCACGGCAGAGTTGTACATAAGCGGTAGTTCCACATTTTCTACAGCCGTCGTTTTAGGTAACAAGTTGTAGCTTTGGAACACGAAGCCAATCTTCCGGTTTCTTAGTACCGCACGTTGAGGCTTGCTCATCGTACGTACAGGAATATCGTCGAGCAGATACTCTCCACTGGTTGGGGTGTCCAGACAGCCTAATATATTAAGCAGCGTGGATTTCCCCGAACCGGAAGTCCCCATGATGGTGACAAACTCCCCTTCATTGATATTGAACGAAACGCCCCGCAATGCGTGGACAGTTTCGTCGCCTACCTGAAAGTTACGTTTGATATTTTGTATTTCAATTACTTTTTTCATCGTAAATAATGTGTTAAGAGAGTGTGTCAAAACGCAGATTAACGCAATTTATCGCAGATTATTTCAATTATATTGATATATTAATCAACGACTTATACAATTATTTCTGCGATAAATCGCGTTAATCTGCATTTTATTATTCATTATGGCACCCTCTTTAATAATTATTATTTCTTCTTACTTCCCGGACGGCTAGGCATGAACGGACTTCTTTCTCCGCCACTTTCCTGATTCCCTTCAGCGGCTACATTTTCACCGGGCATTGCTCCTATGGTAGCTTCTGTCACAACTTTTGTTCCTTCGGAAATACCACTGATAATCTCTGTAGATATACCGTTGCTGATTCCGATTTCTACCGGATGAGCGGTGAATGTAGTTCCTTCACGAGTCCAGAGTTTGTGTTCGCCTTCGCAATCTTTTACGATGTCATTATTGCCGATTAGAGGTTTTTCCGGTGTGAATCGCAGTGCTTTGTTCGGAACGGACAACACATCCTTTTTATCAAGAATATAGATCGTGACATTAGCCGTCAAACGCGGTTTCAGTTTCAGATCAGGGTTGGGAGCAGAGATTACAACTTCATAAGTAACCACTGTAGTAGTGGTACTTGTGCTGCTCGTGCTGCTTGCGTCTCCCAGACGAATCTGTGTAACTACACCTTCGAATACATCATTCGGATAAGCATCTACCGTGAAGCTGGCACGCTGGCCTTCTACTACGCCGCCTATATCGGCTTCATCCACATCGGCTACCACTTGCATCTGTGTCAGGTCGGCAGCGATGGTGAACAGTGTCGGAGTTTCGAATCCGGAAGCAACGGTTTGTCCTGCTTCCACATCACGGCTGATGACTACTCCGTCAATCGGTGAGGTGATAGTAGCATAAGCCAGGTTACGTTCCGCTTTTGCGAGCGATGCCTTACTGCTGTCATAGCTGCTTTTTGCTTTCTGGTAGTTGTAGAGGGCCTGTTCGAAATCCGTATCACTAATCAGTGACTTTTCATGTAAGCCTTTGCTGCGTTCATAATTCTTCTTCTGATATTCATATTCGGCTTTTGCACCATCGTACGTTGCCTGTTGTGATGCCAGTTCACTTTGCAATGTGGCACGGTCCATTTCGGCAATCAACTGTCCTTTGGTTACTACCGAGTTGTAATCTACGTAAATCTTGTCGATGATACCGGAAACCTGTGTACCGACTTCTACTTCCGTCACCGGTTCGATGGTTCCGGTAGCAGTCACCGAATTTGAAATATCGCCTTTGCTCACGTTGGCAGTGGCGTAGGTGACTTTGTGCTTGGCCGGTGAACCTGCAAAGAACCAGATTCCTGCACCTGCTACCACAACGACTGCCACAGCGATTAAGATAATCTTTTTAGTTTTCATTCGTTTATTATGCTTTTATTTAGATTGCTAATTGATCTCCCTGATAGAACTTCAGCAGTTGCATATTCAGTATGGCCATATATTTAGCCTGAAGCTGTTCCTGCTGTGCTTGCAGCAAGTTATTCTTTTCAGTAAGAAGTTCTATGGTATTCTTCATTCCCAGATTAAACTGTTCGCTAATCAACTCATAGCTGATTTGTGTACTCTTCAACTTCTCGTTTGCTGCTGCATAGCGTTGCTGTGCACTGTTAGCATCCAGCCAGAGTCCTTCAATGGTTTTGTACAGCGTCTTTTGTTCGTCGAGCAAGGATAACATGCTCGTCTCGTATTGCAGTTTAGCTTTCTGTACGGCACTTTTAGTTTGACGGTTATTGAAGATCGGCACACTGACAGATAATCCGATGGAATTGTTCCATCCGTTTTTCACTTGCTCTCCAAAAGTGAAGTCACTGCCGTTGGTATGGTTGGTGCCGATTCCGGCGCTAAGGCTGATCGTGGGAAAATAACTCGATTTGGCAATATCGATACCCAGTTCGGAAGCTTCTACATTAAGTTTGCTCGCTTCAATTTCGGGGCGAAGACTCAATGCACTAATGTACACATCTTTTTTTGTAGGCAATGGAGCCAGTACATTTTCGTCGGACAGGGCGGGGAGATAGATGTTCATTTCATTCTCCCCATCCAGTTCGAGCAGTTGTTTCAGTTGTAATTTGTAATCTTCAAGAGTGGCTTGCGCTGTGACAAGTTGGTATCGGTCTGTGCTCACTTGTGCTTCTAGTTGGGCAAAATCGCTTTTGGCAATGCTTCCGGCGTTCAGAAGTTCCTGTCCGCGGTCGCGCTGCGCAATAGAAACTTGCAGGGTACTTTCGTTTACTTTAACAGACTCGGCTGCATAAAGAATCTGGATATACACTTGGGCGATAGATTCCTGAATGTTATTTTCGGAAGTCGCTACGTCCAGTTCGGCTACCTGATTGTTCAACTTTTCCTGTTGGATGGTTTTCAGTCTTTTGTTACCATTATATAGAGTCCACGACGCATTCAGTCCATAATTACCATTGTAGCTTGTTTTGCTGTTACTACTGATAATTTCGCTGCCACTCACCCGGCTACTCGTCTCCTGATACGGACGGTTCACCACTTGCTGGCTGGTAGAGAACGAAAGACTGGGAAACAAGGCAGCCTTAGCTGTCTTCACATCAATCTGCGTGCTAGCCGCAGTGATCCGGTTCTTGCGAATCGTGATGTTCTGCTCTTTTGCGTAGTCGATGCATGACTGCAAATCCCATTGAGCCGGAATTTTCGTTTCTTTCAGCGTATCGACTTGCAGCGGAGAAACTTGGGCGGATATGCCGGACAGCATACCTGCTCCAAGAAATGTCATCACTGTCAATCTTCTTACATTTATCATATTCATACTTCTATTGATTTACTGTTGGCGAAGGTACGTACATATTATATATGCCGCAAAAACGATAGACGGATGACGGATTTTCGCCGTTAAATGTTTTTTTTCTGTCGATAGGCAGGTTTTTGAAGAAAAACACAACAAATCACACAACTTTTTTGACTAGTTGTTTGTTTTAATTATAAAAAATGTATATTTGTACTCATTACAAATTATAACGTCAACATATGAAGAATACACTGCTTACGATCTGGAACTTCTATTTGGAGGGCTTCCGTAGTATGACCTTGGGGCGTACCCTTTGGGTTATCATTCTGCTGAAATTATTCGTCATGTTCTTCATCCTTAAAATGTTCTTCTTCCCTGATTTCCTCCGTGACCATCCTACGGATGACGACAAGGGAACATACGTGGGAAACGAACTGATAGAACGTGCCATCCCCGGTAAATCTACTGATTTTTAACTCTTAAACTACATAGGATTATGATTGAAAGTATTGACACCTCGCTGATCGATTGGTCGAGAGCCCAATTTGCGATGACAGCCATGTACCACTGGATTTTTGTTCCTCTCACACTCGGACTGGCAGTGGTGATGGGAATCATGGAGACGCTGTATTATAAAACAGGCAATGAATTTTGGAAAAAGACTGCCCAGTTTTGGATGAAACTCTTCGGTATAAACTTTGCCATTGGTGTGGCAACCGGTTTGATTCTGGAGTTTGAGTTCGGTACGAACTGGAGCAATTATTCGTGGTTTGTAGGGGATATCTTCGGTGCTCCGTTGGCTATAGAAGGAATTTTGGCATTCTTTATGGAAGCCACATTTATCGCCGTCATGTTCTTTGGATGGGGAAAAGTAAGTAAACGTTTCCACTTGGCTTCCACCTGGCTGACAGGCTTGGGAGCTACGATTTCTGCCTGGTGGATTCTCGTAGCCAATGCATGGATGCAGCATCCGGTAGGCATGGAATTCAATCCCGATACGGTTCGTAATGAGATGGTAGATTTCTGGGCAGTGGCTACGTCACCCGTAGCGGTCAATAAATTCTTCCATACGGTATTGTCCGGCTGGGTGCTGGGCGCTGTTTTTGTAGTCGGCATCAGTTGTTGGTATCTGCTGAAGAAACGTAATCGTGAGTTTGCGCTTGCCAGCATCAAGATTGGTGCTATTTTCGGATTAGTGGCATCATTGCTTTCTGCTTGGACAGGTGACGGTTCCGGTTATCAGATTGCCCAGACGCAACCGATGAAACTGGCTGCTGTGGAAGGTTTGTATGAAGGCGGCACCCATGTAGGTCTGGTTGGAATAGGAGTATTGAATCCGGAAAAGAAGACTTACAATGATGGAAAAGATCCTTTCCTCTTCCGTTTTGAAATCCCCAGCATGCTTTCTTTCCTTGCAGAACGTGATGTAAACGGCTACGTTCCGGGCATTACGAATATCATCGAGGGTGGTTATCAACAGAAAGACGGATCGACAGCTCTTTCTGCTGCCGAGAAGATAGAACGTGGAAAAACGGCTATCGGTGCATTGGCTGCCTATCGTGCTGCAAAGAGTGCAGGACACGAGGAGGATGCTCAAATTGCATATAAAGTATTGCAGGAGAATATTCCATATTTCGGTTACGGATATATCAAAGATGTGAACCAACTGGTTCCGAATGTTCCTCTGAACTTCTATGCGTTCCGTGTAATGGTAATCTTGGGCGGATACTTCATCCTGTTCTTTATTGTCGTTCTCTTCTTTATCTATAAGAAAGATTTAAGCCAGATGCGTTGGATGCACTGGATTGCTCTGCTGACGATTCCTTTGGGATACATCGCCGGACAAGCCGGATGGGTGGTTGCCGAATGTGGCCGTCAACCGTGGGCGATCCGCGATATGCTGCCGACAATGGCTGCCATCTCCAAGCTGGATGTAAGCTCTGTACAAACGACTTTCTTTATCTTCCTGCTCCTGTTTACAGTGATGCTGATTGCAGGTGTCGGAATTATGGTAAAGGCTATCAAAAAAGGACCGGAGAATTGATAATTACCTATTACTTATTACTTAATATTTTAGCTATATGTATATATTTTTGCAACAATATTGGTGGCTTGTCGTTTCCTTGTTAGGGGCCATACTCGTGTTCTTATTGTTTGTACAAGGAGGTAATTCATTGTTGTTCTGTCTGGGTAAAACCGAAGAACATCGTAAGATGATGGTGAATTCTACCGGACGTAAGTGGGAGTTTACGTTTACTACATTGGTTACGTTTGGGGGAGCTTTCTTTGCTTCTTTCCCGTTGTTTTACAGTACCAGTTTCGGTGGTGCATATTGGCTTTGGATGATTATACTTTTCAGTTTTGTATTGCAGGCTGTCAGTTATGAGTTTCAGAGTAAGGCCGGAAATCTGTTAGGTAAAAAGACATACCGGACTTTTTTGGTGATTAATGGAGTGGTAGGTCCTGTGTTACTTGGTGGGGCAGTGGCTACATTCTTTACCGGTTCTGATTTCTATATTAATAAGGCTAATATGACGGATACCATTATGCCGGTAATCAGTCATTGGGGAAATGGCTGGCACGGATTGGATGCGTTGACCAACATTTGGAATGTAATTCTTGGATTGGCTGTCTTCTTCCTTGCGCGTGTGTTGGGATCGCTCTACTTCATTAATAATATTGATGATAAAGAGTTGACCGATAAATGTCGTCGTGCAGTACGCAATAATACAGTTTTGTTCCTTGTATTCTTTTTGGCATTTGTCATTCGTACATTGGTATCTGATGGTTTTGCCGTTAATCCGGATACACAGGAAATTTATATGCAACCATATAAGTATCTCACTAACTTTATCGAAATGCCCGTAGTGCTGGCTTTATTCCTGATTGGTGTGGTACTGGTTCTTTTCGGCATTGGAAAGACATTGCTTAAAAAGACGTTTGACAAAGGAATCTGGTTTACGGGAATCGGTACGGTACTGACTGTTTTATCTTTATTGCTGGTAGCAGGGTACAACAACACTGCTTATTATCCGTCATATACAGACTTGCAAAGCTCATTAACTTTAGCCAATAGCTGTTCCAGCGAATTTACGCTAAAGACAATGGCCTATGTCTCTATTCTTGTTCCGTTCGTAATTGCATATATTTTCTATGCTTGGCGTAGTATCGATCGTCACAAAATAACCGAGAAGGAAATGGATGAAGGAGGACACTCATATTAATACTTTGTTCGACTCATAATATGTTGTCTGTATAGAATTTCAACATTGAGATTCTTGCAGGAGCAAATAAACTCCCCTTATTTAATTCTCTATGTCATGGTAGAGAAGTTAAATGAGGGGAGTTTTTTTATGTATAAGCCTTTTCTATCTTTTCAAATAGATCGCTTTTTATTTGTTGACTATATTCTCCGGCTTTCCGGCGATATAAGCCTGAAGGTTACTGATTGCAATATTCATCAGACGTTCACGAGCCTCGATGGTTGCCCAGGCAATGTGCGGAGTGATGTAGCAGTTCTTTGCAGTTAGTAATGGATTGTCGGCACAAGGCGGTTCAGTAGAAAGCACGTCTACTCCGGCTGCATAAATTTTGCCACTGTTCAAAGCGTCTGCAAGGTCTTGTTCGTTGATAAGCGGGCCGCGACCGGTGTTGATTAAGATAGCTGTCGGCTTCATCATGGCGAGACGGCGTGCATTTACCATTTCGCGTGTCTCCGGAGTAAGCGGGCAGTGCAAACTGATAATATCACATTCGCTGAACAACTGATCTAAATCCATCTTCTTGATTTCCGGTGGTAACTGGAAGTGCGATTTAGAAGTCAATGCATACACTTGCATACCGAAACCGATCGCAACACGCGCTGTGGTATATCCGGTATTTCCCAGTCCTACCAGACCGATTTTCTTTTCCCGCAGTTCCATCAACGGAGTGTCCCAAAAACAGAAATCCTTGTTGTTGGTCCAACGACCTTTATGCACTTCTTCAGAGTGGTGTTGCACTTGTTGAGTGATGTTCAGGATATGCGCAAATACCATTTGAGCAACGGAAGCGGTGCTGTATGAAGGAATATTAGTAACGACGATTCCCCGTTCTTTTGCAGCAGCTGTGTCTACCACATTGTATCCGGTAGCCAACACACCGATATATTTCAGTTCGGGCAGTGCAGCCATGTGGTCTGCATTGATGATTACCTTGTTAGTCAGAATTGCTTCTGCACCGGCTGCACGTTCTAATACCTCTTCCGGAGCTGTACGGTCATAAATTGTACATTCTCCAAGCACCTTCATACCCTCCCAGGATAAATCTCCGGGATTGGCGGCATAGCCGTCTAAAACTACAATCTTCATTTCAATTTCAATATTATTAATATGTTATAATGTTTCCTACTGCTTTATTTTGCTTTTAGCTTTTCTTACAGAAGGGAGTGACTTATTTTACGAACACTTATTTTTTAAATTTGTCTCCCCACAACTGTATCATTCGCTCGGCATGTTTCTGCTCTGCCGGATTGTTTTGCGGTTGCCATATCCGTTTGTCTTTCAATTCGTCCGGAAGAAATTGCTGTTTGACAAAGTTACCTTCATAGCTGTGTGCATATTTATATTCCTGTCCGTATCCCAACTGTTTCATCAGTTTGGTCGGAGCATTGCGCAGATGCAAGGGGACAGGCAGATTACCAGTTGACCGGACTAACTCTAATGCATCGTTAATTGCACTGTATGCCGAGTTGCTTTTAGGGCTGGTAGCCAGATAAATCGTTGTTTCAGCCAAAGGAATCCGTCCTTCGGGCCAACCGATTTTCATCAATGTATCAAAGCACGCATTAGCGAGAAGCAATGCATTCGGGTTTGCCAAACCAATGTCCTCGGAAGCAGAGATCACAAGCCGGCGGGCAATGAAAGCAGGATCTTCGCCTCCTTCTACCATACGGGCAAGCCAGTAGATCGCTCCGTCAGGATCGCTGCCGCGGATAGACTTGATGAAAGCCGAGATAATGTCATAATGCATCTCTCCATCTTTGTCATAAGCCAATGGATTCTGTTGCAAGCGTTCGGTCACCATTTCATCGGTGATGACAACTATTTCCTCCGTCTCCGATTGTACAACAAGTTCCAATATATTAAGCAGTTTGCGGGCATCTCCACCGGAGAAGCGCAGCATGGCTGTTGTTTCTTTCAATTCAATTTTTCGTTCCTTCAGCACGGTATCCGTAGTGATGGCACGTTGCAGAAGTTCCAGCAAATCTTCTTTTTCCAAAGATTTGAGTACATAAAGCTGGCAACGGGACAGGAGAGGGCGGATGACCTCGAACGACGGGTTTTCCGTTGTTGCACCAATCAGCGTGACTGTTCCGTTCTCTACAGCTCCCAACAGTGAATCCTGCTGTGACTTGCTGAACCGATGGATTTCATCGATAAACAGAATCGGACTGGACTGCGAAAAGAAACGGTTGCTCTTGGCACGGTCTATCACTTCGCGCACATCCTTCACACCGGAAGTTACAGCACTCAAAGTATAGAAAGGCGTCTCCAGTTTGTTGGCAATGATCTGTGCAAGAGTCGTTTTACCTACTCCGGGAGGTCCCCAGAGAATAAAAGAAGAGATGCGCCCTGCGTCAATCATCTTCCGCAAGATGGCTCCCGGTCCAACTAAATGTTTCTGACCGATATATTCATCCAAAGTTTTTGGCCGTAACCGTTCTGCTAAAGGTTGCATAATTTTTTAGAATACCATTAATACCATGAAACGAATACCGTTTTTGTTGATACCCGGATTATCACGGTAAGTGAAACGATGTACATATTCAATGTGCAGCAACTTGAAAATGTTGTAGATACCTACACTTCCTTCGATATACGGCACTTTCGGGTCCATTACGAAACTGGTGAACTTACCGTCGCGTGTCGGGAAACGGAACAAATCGGGATTGTTGCTCTTAAATGGATTATTCTTATCCGTCAATGTTCCCCACAAGGCACGTACGCGGAACATTTCCCTCCATTTCAAGTTCTTGATAAGGGGAATACGGTTGAATAGTTTTCCATTCATATCATAAGATAATGACATGGAAGCGTAACGGTCGTTCAGGAATTCCATGTTATTAATCAAGTTGAACGTTTCGCGCTGGGTGATGTAGGACAAGTTAGCTTCCGGCAAGATCAACAATGGGAAAGGAACCGTGTTCCATTCAGCACCTGCTTTTAAGCTACAGTCAATCTTTCCCCAGGAAGAGGGAAGCCAGAAACGTTTCCACACACTTGCTTCCGTACGGTTAAAACTGTAATCTCCGCCTAGTACTCCTTTGAAACCCATGGCGTGAGTCAATGTAAAGATAGGAGCATCCAGCGATACGGGCACGCGGCGTTGTTTGGAGTTGACAAATGATTCGCCCGGAGCATAACGCAGCGTCAGACTTGCTTCCGAAGTCGTGACATCATGTACACGGGTTTGTGCGGCATCATTGCGCAGATATTCCAGTTTGCCGGTAGGTTCGTCGTTACGATGGCGCAGCATGGCTTTCACTCCGAATCCTGTCAGCGTTTCAAGTTCATAATTAATGGTAGCGTCGCGCATATACGACATTTGGTCTACTGTTGTTGTTTTTACCGACAGGAAGATATTGTCTTTATCCGTGAACAGGAATTTATCCATCGGAGACATTACGTCATAACTGTACGTAGCCGAAAGATAATGTTTCGGGAATTCCCAGACAACATAATCGCGTTTATTAAACGAATAAGTCACCGTACCGCTATATTTCCAGCGTTCGTCTTTCAGACCGTAAGCTCCGTATCCGTTCAAGAACCAGTGTTTATGGAAATGAGCCGTTGTCATGCCGCTCAACCGGAAACGGGTACCATCAATGTAGTTGCTCGAAATCATGGTGTTGATAGGGCCGATATCCACTTTGCTCGGATGGCCTTTGCTTCCTGTTTCCACAAAGTTTTCAATCAGTGCTTTCGCTCCGAAGATGATGTACTTGAATCCCGGTATCTGTTCGAGGCGGTTGACGAATACATCCATCGAGCTTTCTTTCTTCGTCAGCGGTACTTGACGGACACTTGCCCAATATTCATCGCTTTTCGAAAGCATATCCGCTTCTTTTATCACGCTGCCTTTCAACCGGAACAGTCGTTGTTCGATAGGATCGAATTTATAATTACTATATTTTGTAGTTCGTTCCACCTGCAATCCGCCTGCCGTTTTGTTGGAATTCCAG
Source organism: Bacteroides sp. BFG-606 (assembly GCF_024788145.1). Lineage (NCBI taxonomy): Bacteria > Pseudomonadati > Bacteroidota > Bacteroidia > Bacteroidales > Bacteroidaceae > Bacteroides > Bacteroides sp. BFG-606. The sequence continues at coordinate 4,156,744 of NZ_JANUIL010000001.1, forward strand.
GATAGGTCTACGGTCATGTCATCATCCGCCAATACCCAGTTGCCGTTAGGAAGTTGCTCGTACTGTTGCACGATGTCCATGCGGTTGACGAAGTTTACCCCTGTCTTTTTAGGCAGGTTCATCGTACACTTCTGAACGGCATAAGTAGAGTCGTTCAATACGTAAAGATGTCCGGTGAATCCGAAGTCCTGCGAGTTTTGCGGAACAAACGTGAGGTGGACACATTCGCGCCTGTTTACCATCAATGTGTCCATCAGATAATATTTATAAAATGAGATGGCATTGTTACCGATAGGGCTCACGAAGCGCTGTTGGAGCAACCGGATATCATCGTCGTAGATATTGATGTCAGCAAATACGTCTTTCAGTACAGTGCCGAGCATATCTCCTGTGGAGAAGAATTCTTCTATACCATTGGAGTTCTTGCCTTTGATGATCGTTTTTTTGTTTTCGGGATTTTTGCGATAGATGGTTTGCGAAGCCGTCTCCTGTACGGAAATCGGGAGAATCAATTTATTGGTTGTTTCCGAAACTTCCACCTGATCTTTTAGGAATGAATATTTCTTGTAGATTCCTTTTTCCAGTTTTTCCGGCGTGAGGTCGTTGATAGACATCTTCATTTTCTCGTACTTGTCGTACTGATAGTATTCATTCACTTCAAGGACTTGTGCCTTTTTGTGTTCGATTACTTTCTTCATGAATTCGACTGCCGGGTTGTTTTTACGGGAGTATTTTTCCTTTTGAGGTTTCACTACAACCTCGTTCAGGAGCACATTATCCGGAGCCAGCTTAACGTTTACCGTCTGATTGTTGGAACCGACTTTAACTGTTTTACTGATATAACCTACAGCGGAGAACACAAGAGTTCCTCCGTTTCTGCGGGCTTCAAGACTGTATTCTCCGTCAATATTGGTGATGGTACCCATATCTCTCTTTTCCTGATAGTAAACAGAGATATACATCAATGGCTCGTGGGTAACAGAATCAGTGACTACCCCTTTTATTTGCTGCGCAAAAGCATTTGAAGCTGCCAATACGAGTAAGAACAGTATAAGTATTTTGCTATATTGTTGTTTCATAACGTACGTAGTAGGGCGCAAAGTTAACAAATAACTCTAAGGATAACAGAATATATAACTTTTTTTACCCATCGTTTTTTGTTGTTTACAAGCTTTGGTTGTCCGTCAATGAAAGGGAATGGGGCAATTCACCTTTCGATAAATTAGTTTCCCGCGTAGATAGTGATTGTTTCTCTATGGGAAACCTTTGTTCCCCCTATGGGGAAACTCTTGTTTCTCTACGGGGAAACAACAGTTCCCTTACGGGGTAAATAAAGTCTTCCGGCATGAAATGGAAAGTAACGTGCCGGAAGATGAAATGTATCCCTGTAGCAGTACTATTTTTTATCAGTCAATATCTGCACGATACGTTCTGCTGTACGCCCGTCCCAACGCTCGGGAAGTTCGCCTCTTTTCCATTCACCTTGCATCAGGGTGTCCATTGCTTTGGCAAGCAGGGCAGGATCTTCCCCGACAAGTTCGTTGGTTCCCATGCGCCATGTTTCGGGATGTTCGGCATACGTGTTGAGCGTGATACATGGAATACCCATAAATGTTGCTTCTTCGGCCACGTTGCCCGAATCCGTAATGATTCCTTTTGCCTTGTTTATCAGATAACCGAAGAACAGGTAATTCTGTGGCGGCATTATGTGGAGGTTCGGAGCTTCGATGCCTAATTCTTTGATGGCATTTCGTACGTATGTGTGCAGCGGTGCTACGATAGGCATACCGGCAGATTTTTCAATGATTGTTTTCAGTAACTGACGCAGGTTTCCTTTGTTGTTCAGCAATACGCGACGGTTGAGGGTGAGCAGGAGATAATTTCCCTCTTGCAGTCCCAATACGGAAAACCATATCGGTTTGAGCAAACGGTTCCGGTTGTAACGAACGGTATCTATGAGAATGTTGCCTACATAATATACATTTTCACTTTCCGTTCCTGTCTGGTTCAGGTTGCGGTTGGCAACCATGCCGGCAGTGAACAGATAGTCGGATATTCCATCTGTAATCATGCGGTTGACCTCTTTCGGCATCTTCATGTCGAAAGAACGGGTTCCGGCTACGAGATGCGCTACCTTGATTCCTTGTTTCTTGGCAACGATGGCACAGCTCATGGTGGCAGTCAGATCGTCTACCACGAGAACTACGTGTGCCGGATTCTCCGTCAGTTCCTGTTCGAAGGCTATCATGATTCCGGCTGTCAAACTCGTTGGATTACTGCTTTCCACTCCCAGATAAACATCGGGAGCTTTCATATCAAGGTCCGAAAAGAGAGAAGCATCCAGACTTGTATCGTCTTTCCTTCCTGTATATACCAGTCGGTAAGAGATACTTTTACCCAGCGCCCGTGCGGCCTCAATAGCGCGTGTAATGGGAGCTATCTTCATAAAATTGGGGCGTGCCCCCGCAACAATTGTTATTTTCATATTGTTTCTATCTTATTCGGTTTAATTCGTGAAGCAAAAGTACATTTTCTTACGGAATTTATTTGTTACTTTGCATACAAAATAACAAATATATGCCCACATTCGTTCAAATTCTTGATTTTATAGGCACATTTGCCTTTGCTATTAGTGGCATCCGGCTGGCTTCGGCGAAACGTTTCGACTGGTTCGGTGCTTATGTGGTAGGACTTGCTACAGCTATCGGTGGCGGTACCATCCGTGATGTCCTGCTCGATGTGACACCGGGATGGATGACTGATCCTATATATCTGATTTGTACGGGACTGGCTTTGCTGTGGGTGATCTGTTTCGGACGTTCGCTCATACGGCTCAATAATACTTTCTTTATTTTCGATACTATCGGCTTGGCATTGTTTACCGTGGTAGGTGTAGGCAAGAGCATTGCTTTAGGCTATCCTTTCTGGGTGGCGATTATCATGGGTAGCATTACGGGAGCAGCAGGTGGAGTGATTCGTGACGTTTTTATCAATGAAATACCTCTCATTTTCCGAAAAGAAATTTATGCAATGGCCTGCGTCGTAGGTGGTATTGCATACTGGATTTGCGACGCCACAGGTCTGGAATCATACGCCTGTCAGTTGATTGGCGGACTGGCGGTATTCCTGACCCGCATCTTAGCTGTCAAATATCATATCTGCCTGCCTATATTAAAAGGTAGTGAAGAGCCGGAAGAATAAGGACGGCATTACTTTTCCTCCTTTATATCCAGTTCTCCCTGAAAACTAATGGACTGACGGTTTTGCATATTGACATCGATACTTGCCGAACCGTTGGGGAAGACTTTGGCTCTGAATTCATATCTGTCTTCAGGATTACGTGCAACGAATTTGATAACGGCATTCCCTTTCTTGTCCATTTCCATATTATATTCTTTAAGGATGGCTTTGAAATTCAGTCCGTCACCTCCGCCATACGGGATGCTATAAGCCCGTCCATAATAAGGCAAATAAGAAATAACCGAATCATTTCTGATTGTCAGTGAGTAGGAAGACGTCAAAGGGATGGAGCGTCCGCGCATCGGCATGGCAGTGTTGACATCTATCTTGTAGTTTTCTGATTCAATCAGTTTCTTTACCGCTTCTTTTTTCTGTTCCTTCTTTTCCTTCTTACTTTGAGCCGAAAGGGTAGGGATTCCCATTAATAAGGCTAATAACAGCATAAAGATTTGTTTCTTCGTTCTCATATCAGTTGTATTTAGGTTGATGTATATATGTATAACAACCAAATATACTAAAAAAGACAGGGATACTTCTGTTTCTTTTAATGAAAATTAAACAGAAATCCCTGTCTTTTATAAGTTTAGCCCGATTTAGAACTGTTCCAGTATTTCAATTCGCTTTTCGATAGGAGGATGAGTGGCGAACAACCCGCTAAGTCCGCTGAATATACTTTTAGAATTCTTTTTGGGATTCTGAATAAATAATTGTGCCACGTCTTTCCTTTTTACTGCCTCGATGGCAGGGTCTGCCGATATTTTGCGGAGAGCGTTGGCCAGTGCTAATGGGTTTTTCGTCATTTCTGCCGAACCTGCATCTGCCATGTATTCGCGTTTGCGTGAAATGGCAAAGCGCATCAGGCTTGCGAAGAGATAGCCGATGGCGGCTATCACTAAAGCGATAAGAATAAAGAGAAACACGCCGCCGCTACCTTTATTGTTACTACGCACGCGTATGTGCGTGATGGCATAAAATGTGATTTCTGTCAGCATGGAAAAGATCCCGACAAAGACGATGGAAATAATCAGCAGGCGCACGTCACGGTTACGGATGTGACTTAGCTCGTGCGCAATTACCGCTTCCAGTTCTTCATCATTTAGTTTCCGGATGATACCTTCCGATAGGGTAACGGTGTATGTGCGTTCGTTGATACCGCTGGCAAATGCATTCAGGGAACTGTCATAGATGATATTGATTTTCGGCATTTTCATGCCTTGAGACATACAAAGGTTTTCCACCAGATTATAAACTCGTTTATTCTCCCGACGGTTCAACGGCTTGGAACCGGTGGCGGAATTGATAATACTTGTGTTAGCCCAATAGGCAATCAGAAACCAAATTAATACGATCCCCATGGTATATGGCAACGAAGAGAAGAAGAAATGATTGACCATTGGCATTATTTCTATTTCCATACTCTTTCCGTATCCAAAAAGAACCAACAGGTAACAGGATAAATAGAGGAGTGCCGCTACGAGACAAGGAAACAGGAATAGCAGAAACGCAGAGCGCAGATTATTCCGGCTCTGCTGTGTTTGGATTCCGACGTATTGCATGCGTGTTCGACTTTTGTAATTGGATGGACGGTGTAAATAAAGGTTTTAGAAACTAATTTTAGGTGCCTGCTCCAGATTCGCACGTTCGTTTTTTCCCAAGTCGAACATTATTTCTCTTTGGAATCCGGTCATTCCTGCTATTATATTCGACGGAAATGTCTGCACGGCATTATTGTATTCTTTAGTGGCCGAGTTGAAGTAGCGGCGGACAGCAGCCAGTTTATTTTCTACGTCAGAAATTTCTTCCTGTAATTGCAGGAAATTCTGATTAGCTTTCAGATCGGGGTAAGCTTCGAGGGTAATCTTCAATCCGGCAAGAGCGGAGCTTAATTGGTTTTCGGCAGCTATCTTATCGTCAATCGTTTTTGCACTGACTGCACCGTTACGTGCCTGAATCACCCGGTCGAGCGTTTCTTTCTCATGTGCGGCATATCCTTTCACAGTGTCTACCAGTTGTGGAATGAGATCATGACGTTGTTTCAACTGCACATCGATGTCGGCAAATGCGTTTTCACGATTGTTTCTCAATTTCACTAATGAGTTGTACATGGAGGCGAAAATAATGCCCAGCAATACAATAATTCCTACAATAATAAGTATGGTCATAGCCTTTTGTTTTATTTAGTAATATAAAATCAAAAGTAATCTATTTGGTTCTTTTAACCAAGAGATAGAGGATATATTTACTAAATACCACCTAAAAACTATCAGAAAGCACCTAAAATCTATCATTTGATAGAATAACCCCCCTAAAAAATGACGAATTATCCCCTGTTGGATACACAAAAAACCTTTAAACTTGCAAACGTCGAGAAAAACGAAATATTAACCATAAAACCATTAAAGTATGAAAAGTTTAAGTTTCAGAAAAGATTTAATTGGAGTACAGGAGGAGTTGCTTCGTTTCGCTTATAAATTAACGGCCAACCGTGAAGAAGCAAATGATTTATTGCAGGAAACATCTTTAAAAGCATTAGACAATGAAGAGAAATATGTTCCGGACACAAATTTCAAAGGATGGATGTACACAATCATGCGTAACATCTTTATTAATAACTACCGCAAAATAGTACGCGATCAGACCTTTGTTGATACCACTGATAATTATTATCACTTAAATCTGCCACAAGATTCAGGATTTGAAAGTACCGAAGGTGCTTATGACCTGAAAGAGATGCATCGCATCGTCAACGCACTCCCCCGGGAGTATAAGATTCCTTTCTCCATGCATGTATCAGGTTTCAAATACCGTGAGATTGCAGAGAAATTAGGATTACCATTAGGTACAGTGAAGAGCCGTATATTCTTCACCCGTCAACGTTTACAACAAGAGTTGAAAGATTTTGTATAAATGAGGATAACGCATACAAACAAGCTTATAAGCAAAAGGAGCAAGGGGATAGATCCTCGTTGCTCCTTTCTTTTTATTTATGATTCAATTGTCACTTGCTTTTCTTGTTTTTGCCTTTTTTCTTTTCAACGGCTTTTTCTTCAGGTGGAAATTTTGGAACCAGATTCATTAGCCGTAATATCTGCTTTTGTCGTTTTAATATGTATGACGAAGGTTTCGCCGAGTTAAACCGTATCGGATTGGGCAGGGTAGCGGCGATAAGTGCGCATTGTCCCCGGGTCAGCTGGGCGGCTGTTGTTCCGAATTTGATCTTTGCGGTAGCTTGTGCGCCATAGATGCCATTTCCCATTTCTATAGAGTTGAGATAGACTTCCATGATCCGTTCTTTCGACCAGAACAGTTCGATGAGAAACGTAAAGTAGACTTCGAGTCCCTTGCGTACCCATGAAGATTGCGGCCATAAGAACACATTCTTAGCTGTCTGCTGACTGATGGTGCTTGCTCCGCGTTTCCGTTTGCGTGTTTCGTTCTCTTTCATCGCCTTCTTGATTTCTACAAGATCGAATCCGTTGTGTTCGGCAAAACGGTTGTCTTCGGAGGCTATGACCGCCATCGGCAGGTTGGGAGATATCTTATCAAAAGAAACCCACGTGTGCTTCCACGTGGGTTTATCTCCTGAAAAAATCTGCTGAACGCTTCGGATAACCATCAACGGAGTGACATAAACCGGCATAAACCGATACACAATCACTGCCAACAGGGTGGATGCAAAGAAGAAAATCAGCAGGTTGCGCGTATAGCGCAGAATTTTTTTAATTAGCAGCTGCCTGTGCATCTTTAATCATCTGTTCACTTGCGTACATGTATACTTCTACACGACGGTTTTGTTCACGACCGGCAGCAGTGTCATTGCTTGCAACGGGATCGCTTTCACCCATTCCCTGTACACCTTTGATTTGATTGGTGGAAACACCACAGCTCAACAAATAACTGGACACGCTCTGTGCACGTTCTTGTGACAAGTTCAGATTTTTCTGCTGGCTTTGTGCGGCAGTGCTGTTTTTCCAGCCCTGGTTGTCGGTGTATCCGTAGATAGACACGTCCATATCCCGGTTCTGATTGAGCACATTGTTGGCAAACTTGCTTAAAGCAGATTTAGCAGCAGCACTTAGAGTTGCATTACCGGTAGTGAAAAGAATACCCGAATCGAATGTTACTTTCACGGCTTGCAATCCGTTGTTGTCTGTTATCTGTTCTACTTGTGCGCCTTCAATTTGTTTTGCTTCTGCTGCTGCTTTGTCCATCTTCTTACCGATAAGAGCACCCGTACCTGCACCTACTGCCGTACCGATAGCAGCACCAATAGCGGCGCCTTTACCTTTACCGATAACACCTCCCAGGATTGCACCCAGTGCAGCACCCGAACCACCACCGATAGCAGCACCTTTACCAGTGTTGTTCATACTTCCACAGCTACCAAAAATCATGGCAATACTCATGAAGAGAACCATAAATTTCATCTTGTTCATAATGTTGATGTTTTTTTAAATTGGTTTATAAATAATGTTTTTATACGAATCGCTTCGTATTATAAATAACAATGCAAAGATACATATTATTTGGCAAGCGTGTACTTTTTAAGTTAAAATAACTCGGATGAATCCCTTTGTTTGTTAATAAAGGAAAATGATCATTATCCTTTTATCGTTGAAGGAATACTTAAGCTCTTCTTTTTAATAATAATGAACCAACTCAAAAGAATTAAACCTTTGGCAACGGTGGTGACGCAGACTGCCCACCATATTCCTTCCACTCCCATGCCCATCCGCACAAACAGGATAGCAAGCGGAATACGCATATAGTTGCAACTGATGCTGATAATGGCGGGAGGTATGGTGCGTCCGATGCCGTAGAAAACTCCCTGCATGGTGATTTCGAGCATCATGAAGAGTTGGGAATATCCGTCGATCCGAAGGAATACACCTCCGGCTTCGTAGGCTGCCTGTTCGGGCACGAATATGGCAAAAACTTCGTTTCCGAAGAAAACGAATAGCAAAGTACAGAGTGTACCGAAGATTCCCGTCATCCATAGGGTGGTGTACCAGGATTTAAGTACCCGTTCGATTCGTCCGGCAGCATAGTTTTGGGCGATGAAGGCACTTAGTGCGGTGGAGAATCCCTGTGAGGTGTTCCAGGTGATTGCTTCGATTTGTCCCCCGGTGGTGAACGTCATTAAGCCGATGTGTCCTCCCTGTTCAGAGGCAGTGCGGCAGAGGAACATGTTGACGAAGGCAAACAGTGTATTTAAGGTGGCTACGGGTAATCCCAGTTTAAGGATTCTCCGCGTGTACTTTTTCTTTAGCCGGGTGAAGAAAGGGAAACCGCCCAGCAGGGCATCCCTGCAACGCAACTGATAGATGAAAATCAGGAAAACGCTTGCTTCCGCAATCCAAGTGGCATATGCCGCACCGTTTGTTCCCAGTCCGAAACCGAATATAAAGAGTGGGTCCAGAATGATATTCAAAATCAATCCTGTGCCACTGATAAAGAACGGGATTTTGCTACGTCCTGCTGCATTATAAATTCCGGTGAAGGCAGCGGAAAGGAAAACGAAAGGTAATCCGGTAGAAACAATCCGCAGATATTGAATGGCATTGGCCGTGATATGTTCTTCAAGTTCGTAAATACGTATGATAGGTTCTGCAAATATAAAAAGGAGCCCGCCCCAGCAAATGGAAATAATTAAAGCAATCGTGATATTATGGGACGCGAAGTGGCGGGCATCTTCCTGGCTTTGTGCACCGATGGATTGTCCGACACTCACTTCAGATCCCACCTTATTTAATAAGGAAATAGAACCGGACATCCACGTCAGGATTCCGACGGAACCGATGGCGGCTACGGCTTCACTTCCCAACCGTCCTACCCATGCCATGTCTGTGAGACTATATGCCATTTGAATAAACGACGTTGCCATGATTGGCATTGCCAGATTAAACAGTTGACGGTTGATGGGGCCTTTTGTCAGATTCTTTATTCCTTGCATATAATTTTTCTATTCAAAATGAGGTGCAAAGATACGTAAAATTACTATCTTCGCACGTCTAATTATTCATTAAACAAAGTATATAGATACTATGAAACAGAAATTTTCTACTATTTTTCTCCTGTTATTTATCTTACTGGCAGGTTCACAAGTGGTAGCACAGAATGCTCCGAAACCTTTTGATATCGAACAGCCCTCACTTCGCGTATTCCTTCCTGCACCGGAACTGGCAACGGGGCGTGCCGTGGTCGCTTGTCCGGGTGGCGGATATAGCGGTTTGGCAGTCAACCACGAGGGGTATGATTGGGCACCCTATTTCAACAAACAAGGAATTGCGTTGATTGTTTTGAAATACCGGATGCCGAAAGGCGACCGCACACTGCCAATCTCGGATGCCGAAGCTGCTATGAAAACTGTGCGTGACAGTGCTGATGTATGGAATCTGAATCCGAATGACATCGGTATTATGGGCTCTTCTGCCGGCGGACATCTGGCATCCACCATTGCCACTCATGCTAAACCGGAACTTCGTCCGAATTTCCAGATTCTTTTCTATCCTGTGATTACGATGGATAAGTCATATACCCACATGGGATCTCATGATAATCTATTGGGTAAAGATGCTTCTGCCGAACTGGAAACAGAATATTCCAATGAAAAGCAAGTGACGAAAGATACGCCGCGTGCTTTTATCGTATATAGTGATGACGATAAGGTCGTTCCACCTGCTAATGGAGTTAATTATTATCTGGCTCTGAACAAGAACAATGTTCCTTCAGTACTTCATATCTATCCTTCCGGCGGGCATGGATGGGGGATTCGTGAAGGTTTTCTTTACAAGAATGAAATGCTGAATGAACTGACATCCTGGCTCCGTAGTTTCAAAGTGCCTCATAAAGATGCTATCCGTGTAGCTTGCATCGGCAATAGCATTACGTATGGGGCACGTATCAAGAATCGCAATCGTGACAGTTATCCGGCTGTGTTAAGTCGTATGTTGGGGGAGGCTTATTGGGTAAAGAATTTCGGAGTAAGTGCACGCACTCTGTTGAACAAGGGCGATCATCCTTATATGAATGAGAAGGCTTATCAGGATGCACTGGCCTTCAATCCCAATATCGTTGTTATCAAATTGGGTACAAATGACAGTAAATCATTCAATTGGAAGTATAAGGCAGACTTCACGAAAGATTTGCAGACGATGGTAGATGCTTTCAAAGCATTGCCTGCTCAACCGAAGATTTATCTTTGCTATCCTTCCAAAGCCTATCAGACCGGAGATAATATTAACGATGATATTATCTCTAAAGAAATTATTCCGATGATAAGGAAGGTTGCTAAGAAAAATGGCCTGCCTGTTATCGATCTTCATGTGGCAATGGACGGAATGCCTGATTTGTTCCCTGATAAGATTCATCCGAATGAAGAAGGCGCTAAAGTGATGGCAAAAGCCGTTTATCAGTCCTTGAAAAAGTAAAACAGAAACGCGAGAACTACCCCAAACAAACGGTTGGAACTTTCTCTCAAAGAGATTGTTCCAACCGTTTGTTTTTTAGTTTAATGACGAATAATCTTCTTATAATATGCTAAAAAAGTATCTTTTTGAAAGTCTGGTTTGGCGGTAATATCTATTTTTGCGCCCGAAAAATATTAAAATGATAAATAGCGTTATGAATAGACTACAAGATTTTACTTTTTTCTCGCAGTTGATGGCTAACGCTAACATGGGGTGGTGGAAAGCCAATTTATCAACTGCAAGTTATGAATGTTCTGAACTTATATTGGAGTTGTTAGGTCTGGATCAGACCGGAATGATCAGTTTTGAAGATTTCAATAAACGTATTCTGAAAGAAGAGCAACCTCCTACAACTGTTCATTCTTTTGGTATGCATCAAAGACCGGAAACGGTATATTTGCTCGATACAGTAAAAGGAGCCGTTTGGATACGCAGTAAGATTTGCTTTCGAGAAACAGACGAAGACGGAAATGAAATTGTTTATGGAATAGCCGAAGTGCAGGATGGTCCTGATATGGCATCTGCTTATCAGGCCTTGCAATACAGTGAACGTCTCTTATATAACATTTTCAAGCATTTACCCATTGGTATCGAGTTGTATGATATGGATGGGACGTTGGTGGATTTGAACGATAGGGAATTGGAGATGTTTCATGTGGAGAAGAAAGAAGACATCTTGGGTATCAATATTTTCGAGAACCCAATTTTCCCGAAGGAGATGAAAGAACGGTTGAAGATGTATGAGGATGCCGACTTTACTTTTCGTTATGACTTCTCGAAAGTCGGAACCTATTATCAGAGCTCCCGAAAGGAAGGCACGATTGATTTGGTGACTAAAGTGACTACATTATATGATAGCAAATGCCAACCGATCAATTATTTGTTGATTAATGCAGATAAGACAGAAACAACCATAGCCTATAATAAAATACAGGAGTTTGAGGAGTTTTTCGAACTGGTTGGCGATTATGCCAAGGTCGGTTATGCTCACTTTAATGTTTTGAATGGACACGGCTATGCCCAAAAAAACTGGTACAGAAATGTGGGTGAATCGGATGGAACTCCGTTATCCGAGATTCTTGGTACATACCGGCATTTTCATCCCGACGACCGTGCCCTGCTGATTCAGTTTCTGGACGATGCACGAAAGGGACTTGCTGTCAAACTAGGTAAAGAGATGCGTATCCTTAGGGAGGACGGCACATGCACATGGACGTATGTCAATCTGTTAGTAAAGAGATACGCTCCGCAAGATCGGATGATCGAAATTATCAGCATTAATTATGATATTACAGAGCTAAAAAAAACAGAAGAAATGCTTGTCAAAGCACGTGATAAAGCCGAGGCATCCGATCGTTTAAAGTCTGCTTTCCTGGCTAATATGAGCCACGAGATCCGTACTCCTTTAAATGCCATTGTTGGATTCTCAAGTTTGTTGGGCAGTACGGAAAATGCGGCGGAAAAAGAATTCTATAATTCCCAGATCAGTCATAACAACAAACTTCTGCTTGATCTGATTAATAATGTGATTGATCTTTCTAAGATAGAGTCCGGTTATCTGGAACTGCATCCGGATTGGGTCAATCTTACCGAACTTCTTGACGAGAGTGTAGCGGAGCACATTCATCAAGTACCCTCCGGTGTTGAACTCCTGACCCACTATCCGGAGCATGATTCTTTGGTGGAACTGGATAGGCCGCGCATTAAGCTGATATTGAAAAACTTCCTCTCGAATGCCTTAAAGAACACCACCACCGGATATGTGGAAGTCTTCTATGAGGTAGACCGGCAGTTTGTCCGAATCGGTGTTAAAGATACCGGCCGGGGTATTCCGCAGAATATGCTTGAAAAGATATTCGAAAGGTTTGAGAAGTTGGACTCTTTTGCTCAAGGGGCAGGTTTGGGCTTATCCATCTGTAAGTTGATTGTCGAAAAGATGAACGGACGGATAATAGTAGATTCCCAACTGGGAACAGGTACTACTTTTGTAATCGAATTACCGTGCCATTCTATGCCTGTTGAATAAGTATATTGGGAAAATATAAAAAAGAAAGATCCCCTTTGTTCATGACTGTTGCCATGAAAGTTTGTGATAAATAATATATTTCTTCCTTTAGTTGACAAAGTCAACTAAAGGGCGTATCTTTGCGCCATGAAACAGGAACATTTGAATAGTATAAGAGCCTTTAATAGGTTCTATACAAAGTTGTTAGGCGTACTTAATAAGTATTATTTAGAAAGTGAATTTGGACTTCCCGAGGTTCGCATTATTCAGGATGTTTATTTGCACCCTGATAGAAGTTCCAAAGATATATCCAGTGAGTTAAACATGGATAAAGGTTTGCTCTCCCGTTTATTAAAACAACTGGAACAAAAAGGGTATATATGTCGAAAAGGAACAGAAAGAGATAGTCGCATGGGGCTGATAAATCTCACACAAAAAGGATGTGAAATTTATCATCGCTTAAATGCTGCCGCTAATCAATCTGTGGAGGAAATTTTTGCACACCTGAATGATAACCAACTGCAAAAGATAATAAATAGTATGGACTTCATTTATAATACAATGAACGAAAAGGAAACAAATCTTGCAGTTAAGAAGGTTGCGCCCATTGTTATACGTCCAATAGAGGAAGAAGATAATACTTCAATTGCTTGTGTACTTCGTGCTTCAGTTGAAGAACATGACGCTCCTAAAGTCGGTACATTTTATGATGATCCACATACAGATATGATGTTTCAGACTTTTAATATAAAAAATGCAGAATATTGGGTGGTTGAATGTGACGGTGTAATATTGGGTGGTGCCGGCTTTTATCCAACTAAAGGCCTGCCCCAAGAGTATGCTGAATTGTCAAAATTCCATTTTAAACCGGAACTTAGGGGAAAAGGAATTGGAAAACGTCTACTGCAACTAATAGAACAACGAGCAATAAAGGCAGGATATACACATATGTATATTGTTTCATATCACGAGTTTGGAAATGCTGTTGCTATGTATGAAAAATGCGGATATAAGCATATAAGTAGTGCATTAGATAAGTCAGGGCTTTATCAGGACGCACCTTTTCATATGGTGAAAGAGTTGCAGAGAAAAGTGTGACTATCATTTTTAGAAAATATGATAGTGATTATTGATTACGGATATAATATAAAAAAAACTCCTGCAATACCTTGATATTGTAGGAGTTATCTTTTTCTGTTCTGTGTTTCAGTGATCCGCCTGGGGCTCGAACCCAGGACCCCAACATTAAAAGTGTTGTGCTCTACCTGCTGAGCTAGCGAATCGGTCCTTCAGTGCTTTCTTTCGAATGCGGGTGCAAAGGTAGAACATTTTTTTATAACTCCAAAAGAATTCAAACATTTTTCTTATCTTTGTGCCATTATCAACAATATATAATCATACATATGGCTGCTGACGATAAAAAAATTATCTTCTCGATGGTGGGAGTGAGCAAGGCTTTCACCCCCAATAAGAATGTGCTGAAAGACATTTACCTGTCGTTTTTCTATGGAGCGAAAATCGGTATTATCGGTTTGAACGGTTCCGGTAAATCAACGTTATTGAAGATCATCGCCGGTTTGGAGAAATCCTATCAGGGAGAAGTGGTGTTCTCTCCGGGATATTCCGTGGGTTACTTGGCACAGGAACCTTATTTAGACAACACAAAGACAGTAAAAGAAGTAGTAATGGAAGGTGTGCAACCCATTGTTGACGCACTGACAGAATACGAAGAAATCAATCAGAAGTTCGGTTTACCGGAGTACTACGAGGATCAGGATAAGATGGATGCTCTTTTTGCTCGTCAGGGCGAACTGCAAGATATCATTGATGCGACTGATGCATGGAATCTGGATAGCAAACTGGAACGTGCGATGGATGCTCTCCGTTGTCCGCCTGAAGATCAGCCGGTAGAAAACCTGTCCGGAGGTGAACGTCGCCGGGTAGCTTTATGTCGTTTGTTGTTGCAGAAACCGGATGTGCTCTTGCTGGACGAACCTACCAACCACTTGGATGCAGAATCTATCGACTGGTTGGAACAACATCTTCAGCAATATGAAGGTACGGTTATTGCCGTGACGCACGACCGTTACTTCCTCGATCATGTAGCCGGATGGATTCTCGAACTGGACCGTGGTGAAGGTATTCCCTGGAAAGGTAACTACTCTTCCTGGTTGGAGCAGAAGACAAAACGCATGGAAATGGAAGAAAAGACCGTCAGCAAACGTCGCAAAACACTGGAACGTGAGTTGGAATGGGTGCGCATGGCTCCGAAAGCCCGTCAGGCAAAGGGTAAGGCACGTCTTAACTCTTATGACAAGTTGCTGAATGAAGACGTGAAAGAGAAAGAAGAAAAACTTGAAATCTTCATTCCGAATGGTCCGCGTCTGGGTAATAAAGTCATTGAAGCGAAACAGGTGGCCAAAGCATACGGCGATAAACTATTGTTTGACGATTTGAACTTTATGCTTCCTCCTAATGGTATTGTCGGTGTGATCGGTCCCAATGGTGCGGGAAAGACGACACTGTTCCGTCTGATTATGGGATTGGAGACAGTAGATAAAGGAGAATTTGAAGTAGGAGAGACTGTAAAGGTGGCGTATGTAGACCAGCAACACAGAGACATTGATCCGAATAAGAGTGTTTACCAGATAATTTCCGGTGGCAATGAGTTGATCCGCATGGGAGGACGTGACATCAATGCGCGTGCATACCTTTCCCGTTTCAATTTCTCCGGAGGCGATCAGGAAAAACTTTGCGGTGTACTGTCCGGTGGTGAAAGAAACCGTTTACACTTGGCGATGGCTTTGAAAGAAGAAGGCAATGTACTGTTGCTCGATGAGCCTACCAATGATATTGACGTAAACACACTGCGTGCTTTGGAAGAAGGTCTGGAAGATTTTGCCGGCTGTGCCGTAGTTATCTCGCATGACCGTTGGTTCCTCGACCGTATCTGTACACACATTCTGGCTTTTGAAGGAGACTCCAATGTATTCTACTTCGAAGGGTCTTATTCAGAATACGAAGAAAATAAAATGAAACGTTTGGGAAATGAAGAGCCGAAGCGTGTTCGTTATAGAAAGTTAATGACTGACTAGTATAAAGTAATAGATTGAAGCATTTCTAATGCTTTCTGTTTCAAAATAAAAGGCTCTGCAAATATTGTAGAGCCTTTATCATTTTATAAGGTAGTAAAACGTTTATCTCTCTTAAAAAATTGTAGTATAATCGTAATGTAGTTCTAAATATTATTAATTATATTTGTGCACAGTTTTTAAAAGCAAACAATTTATATTAACTAATCAACTACATTTATGTTAAAGAGAATGCGATCTTTCTTAGTGCTAGTAATGTTGTTTATTGCTGTCACGATGAGCGCGCAGGTTACAACAGCCACGATGAGTGGTAAAGTGACCGCACAAGATGAACCAATCATTGGAGCAACAGTCGTTGCGGTTCACGAACCATCAGGCACTCGTTATGGTACAGTGACTAACGTCAGTGGTCAATTTAATCTGCAGGGTATGCGTACCGGCGGCCCTTACAAAGTAGAAATTTCTTATGTTGGTTATCAAACAGCAATTTACAAGGGAATTAACCTTTCATTGGGAGAGAATTATGTTTTAAATGTTTCTTTAAAAGAAAGCTCTGAATTGTTAGATGAAATCGTGGTGACGGCTTCAAAAAACAGCAATATGAAGAGTGACCGTGCAGGCGCTATTACTAATATTGGAGAAGAGCAGATGGCTATGATCCCTACTGTTGGACGTAGTATGAATGATATTATGCGTTTAACTCCGCAAGGAGCTAACACAGGTAATGGTTTTGCCGTAGGTGGTGGTAATTACCGTCAGTCTTCTGTAACTGTCGACGGTGCTGCTTTCAGTAATTCATTTGGTATCGGTTCTAACTTGCCGGGCGGAGGTTCACCTATTTCTTTGGATGCATTGGAACAAATAGCAGTATCTGTAACTCCGTTTGATGTTCGCCAAAGTGGATTCATTGGTGGGGCAATCAATGCTGTAACTAAAAGTGGTACCAATGATTTCTATGCAACAGCTTATACTTATTTAAATAATGAGAATTTGAATGGTGATAAGGTAGGTGATTTAGAGTTAATACGTGAGAAATCTCAAAAATACCTCTATGGCGCTAGTTTTGGAGGTGCAATCATAAAAAATAAGTTGTTTTTCTTTGTAAACGGTGAATATGAAGATAATGTAACAGCTGGTCCTAAGAGCAGAGCTCGTTTAAGCGACAGTGATGATTGGGGATCTAATACAGCCAATGTGAATCGTCCTACAGTAGGAAAGATGGATGAGATTCGCAACTATTTTATAGACAAGTATGACTATGATCCGGGACGTTATCAGGGATACTCTATCAAGACTCCGGCCTACAAGATCATGGCACGTTTGGACTGGAATATTAATGATAATAATAAACTCAATTTCCGTTTTACACGTGCCCATTCAAAAGATAATAGTGGCCCAACTTCTTCTGTTTCTCCTTTCTATGCAACAGATATTTATGATGGTGGAACAGCAGCTTCCAAAGGATCTGGGAATGTGAATCATAATGCTGCTATGTATTTTGAAAATTCTCGTTACTTCAAGGAATATAACTTTACATCGTATGCTTCAGAATGGAACTCAAAATGGTTAGATGGTAGTTTGAATAATGTGACACGTGTCACTTACTCCTTCCAAGATGAGCCAAGAAGCTATGAGGGAGCAGCAGATTTTCCATCAATTGATATTTTGGAAGACGGTGCTGTTTATGCACGTATTGGACCAGATATCTTTTCTCCGGGCAACTTAGCTCAAGCCAGAACATTTGTTCTCACAGATGAAATGTCTTATACGGCAGGTATTCATAATTTATTGGCTGGTTTCCAGTTTGAGTATAACAAGGCTACAAATGGTTTCCAACAAGCTGGTAATGGATATTATGTGTATAAATCATGGGATAGCTTCGTAAACAATGAATATCCTAAGGCTTTTGCTATCACACACTCTAATGCGGCAGATTATAGCCAATTTAAGGCTGAAATGAAAACTTTGCAATATTCATTGTATTTACAAGATCAGATGAATATTAGTGAGAACTTTAAGTTGACTGCTGGTATTCGTTTTGAGATGCCTAAATATCCTTCTCTGAAGAATAACTATAATGAAGATTTTGCAAGATGTGAGTTTGGCGGAGTAAGCTACTCTACAGATCAAGTTCCTTCTGCAAAGATATCTGTGTCTCCACGTGTAGGATTCAATTGGGATATTACCGGTGAGCGTAAATATGTTCTTCGTGGAGGTACTGGGCTTTATGTAGGCCGTTTACCATTTGTATGGTTAGTATCTGCGGTTGGAAACTCTAATGTCGGTCAGAATCAGTACTATTATACAAATGTGGCTAATGCTGCTTTGAAACCTTATTTTCAACCTTCTGTATCAGGAGTATTGAATGAATTGTATCCGAATGGTAGAATTGCTGATATTAAAGCTCCTACAGATCCAACTATTATTGATAAAGATTTAAAGATGCCATCTACTTGGAAAACCTCTTTAGCCTTTGATGCTAAACTTCCGGGGGATATTGATTTCTCAATAGAAGGTATTTTTAATAAAGACATCAATCCTGCCGTTATTTCTAATAAAGCTATTAAGCCTTCAGAAGCTACGATCACTTTTAATCCGAATGATACACGTGACTCATATAGCAAATACTCTGATGCTTCATGGACAAACGCAGGTGGAAAACAGAATGTATTCTATATAGAGAATGGTGGTCACAAGGCCCATTATTATTCTATTACTACTCAATTAGCTAAATCTTTTGATTTTGGCTTGTATTTGTCTGCAGCATATACATATTCGAAAGCTAAGGCGTACAGTGATGGTATTGGTGATCAGGTAACTTCTGCATATAGAACAAATACTTATTCTGTAGGCGGTATTAATGAACATGAAACAGGTTATGGTACCTATGTTTCTCCTCACCGTATTGTAGCTTCAGCTGGTTATCGTTTGGAATATGCTAAAAGATTTGCTTCCTCATTATCATTCATTTATGAAGGAATGAATATGGGATATGCTGGTGGTTATGGTTATGCTCGTTATTCCTATACATTTGCTGGCAACATTGTTGGCGATGGTGGAGCTAATAACTTGTTATATATTCCTGCTTCAAGAGAAGAGCTGAATAATTGGACATTTGCGGAAAAAACATATAATAGTGTAAATAGAACATATGATGACTATAAATTAGACGGGCAAATTTATAGTGCGGATCAACAAAAAGATGACTTTTGGGCATATATCAACCAAGATAGCTATTTGAAGAAGCACAAAGGTGAATATGTAGATCGCGGTGGAGTGGTTATGCCTTGGCATCATCAATTGGATTTGAAATTTATGCAAGATTTCTATCTTAAAGTTGGTGGTAAACGTCATACTCTTCAATTTGGTGTTGATATTAAGAACTTCTTGAATTTGTTAAATTCAGATTGGGGATTGTATAAGACCGTAAATAATACCAATCTCTTGGCTTACGATAAGGGAAATAGTACTACTGGAGAAGGCAAGGGATATACATTCCAAAAGAATAGTGGCAAAAGGTTGACGGAAACTTATACAGAGTATAAAGATTTTAGATCTACTTACTCTGTTCAGTTTAGTCTTCGTTATATATTCCATTAATTCGATAAAATCTCAAAATAATGAAAGGCTGTCTCGTTTGTTCGGGACAGCCTTTTTTATTATCAGTAAGATTTTGATATAAACGGAATATCTTTAAGGATATGATTATTTGCTTATCATCCTCTTACTCTTTTATAACTTCACCCTCATCACCACCGGATTATGATCGCTATAAGTAAGATCCGGAGAGAAGTAATCCGTACTATTCAGTTCCGGTGAATGGAGAATATAGTCGATTCTTAACAGATGCTTGAAAAACTTGAAAGTATACATATACCCATGACCGCTCGTCTGAAAGCCATCCTGCAACTTATCACCTTTTACAGTGTGATAAACATACGAAGACGGCAGAGAGTTAAAGTCACCGCAGACGATAGTAGGATAGGGAGAGGCAGCTATCAGT
The DNA here is from genome assembly GCF_024788145.1 of Bacteroides sp. BFG-606. NCBI lineage: Bacteria > Pseudomonadati > Bacteroidota > Bacteroidia > Bacteroidales > Bacteroidaceae > Bacteroides > Bacteroides sp. BFG-606. Next base: position 4,176,553 of record NZ_JANUIL010000001.1, read on the forward strand.
TGTTTTAGGATATCAGCTTGTGCGGCACGTTTCCGGAAATTCTCATGCAATCCGTCAATCAATCCCACAGCAGCACGCTCCACCCTTTGAGAATCATCCGTACGGAGTCCCTTTTCCAGTTTGCGCTTGTTCTGGCTTACTTCCGTTGTTTGGAGATGATTGTTGAACAGGCGGATAGTACGGCCATTAATCTCAATATCACACCAAAGACTGCAATTTTTCGAATCAGGATAGACGATAAGATTCTCCTCCTTGATGGGGTAGCGGCTGAAAACAGCCAGCTGCAACAAATGTTTTCCCTCGGGAGAAATAGGAATAAAATGATACGGCCAATCAGAAAGAACCGCAGCTATACTGTCTACACCAAACTCATCGTTAATGCCAAACTCCTGAAAACAGAGAATATCTGCTTGCAGATTTCTCATGTAAGAGGCTATCTCTTTGCATGAATAACCGGTATGCTCATGATTAAAAGCATCAACGTTGTAAGTAGCAACAGTTAGAATACCAGGAGTATACGCGTTCATTTTGACCATTGGAGCCGAAGCCGGGCTGAAAAAAGGAGATTGAATCACACAACTAATATAGCTCCAGTTACTAAATATAGCAATCAGAGGGATGAAAACCCAACACCGCCAACGGATCGTCCAGTAAATGACAGAAGCAAGATTAGCCAACAAAAGTATCGGTAATATCAAACCGATGAAAGGCATAAATTTGAAACTATCCGGTGCGGTATTACCTACGAAGGCGCCCGCAATGGTAACTCCTGCCAAAATACTGGTCAGCACGATGGATATGTAATAAAACAGTCTGTAAAAGGCTTTCATCTAATCTGAATTATTGGGTGATTATATCACTATTAAATCGTTTTCTATATAATATGTACTCTACAATATGTGCCCTTTTACGGAGGCGACAGCCATTTATGAATCATAGCTTTCAGCTTATCATCCGCTATCGGTTTAGCTATAAAATCGTTGCATCCGGCCTCCTTCGCCGCTTTCCGGTCCTGTTCATAGGCAAAGGCACTTTGAGCAATGATAGGCACAGTGGCAGACAGTTCCCGAATGATCTTCGTAGCCTCCAATCCATCCAAATTCGGCATCTTGATATCCATCAGGATAAGATCAGGTTTCACCTCATCGAACATCGTGACAACCTCCATTCCGTCATGTGCACGTATAATCCGGTGCTCCTTACCTAAGATAGCCTCCAATAAATCAAAGTTACTGTCCGTATCTTCGGCAACCAAAATACAGGCATGCCGTGTATTTGCAGCACTGCTCATACCTTCACTCGTCTCATCACCATTCTTTTTCTCCGAATCTACGCTCACAGATTCTGCAACCGTATACGGCAGAGTAAATGTAAACGTCGTTCCCTTACCAAATTCGGAGCTGACGGAAATCTTGCCCCCGAGACGCTCAACGATAGATTTACAGATAGATAATCCCAATCCAGTGCCCTGTGCATGATTGTTCAGCTTGGCAAAACGTTCGAACACACGTCCCACTTTCTCCGGTTCAATTCCCGTTCCTGTATCCGTTACGTGGAAAACAATCTGGTTATCCACCAGCTTGTAACCATAACAGATACTTCCTTCTTTCGTAAACTTAACAGCATTCCCAATCAGATTCGAAATCACCTGGAACACCCGGTTCTTGTCCGTTTCAATCACCAGACTCTCGTCCGAAGGCTCATAGACAAGACTCACTCCCTGCGGAGTACGGAATATATGCGCATCGTGCACTTCCCGGCAGAGATTATGTAGACTGGCAGGTCCGAAAGAAAACTCAATAGTCCCCGATTCAATCTTCGAGAGATCGAGAATCTCGTTGATGAGTTGCAAAAGACGCTCGTTGTTCGCGTTTACGATGTTGTAGTACGTCTTTCGTTCTTCCGCATCATCACTTTCGGCAATGAGATGCGAGAACCCCACAATAGCATTCAGCGGAGTACGTATCTCATGACTCATATTGGCAAGGAAAGCCGATTTCAAACTATCAGACATTTCCGCTTTTTCCTTCGAAGACAGTAGCTCCCGCTTCATCATTTCCAGTTCCGTGACATCCCATTCGATACTGACGATCATAGGCGAAGACAATTCGTCTCCGTCCACCCGGATCTTCCGCTTGTCGAGGATAATCAGGTTTCCGTTCCGGTCCTTTCCTTCCACCGTCCAGTGCATACCTTTTCCGCTGGTGGCCACTTGAATATCCTCCTGTCTCTTCTTCTCGGCCACGATAGGCGGATAGAAATCGAAGTCATTCTTGCCGACAGGATCGTTCTTGTAAAGATCACGGTTGTAAGCCTCCCGATTCCGGTAAATGTACCGGAAGTCATTATTGATCTCCTTTACAACAATCCCCGCGGGGAGATTGTTGATCGTCGTATCCATGATTTGGTTCAGCCGCTTGATTTGGGCCTCATACCGGATCCGTTCGGAAATATCATGGGCAAACGACCAGTAACTCTCTTCACCGGAATCATTGGTAACGTTGTACATTGTACATTCGTAAGCCAATATCTCTCTATTGATTTTCGACGGATGGTGAGCCATAAAGTTACTGCTGCCACCATGTATGACATCTTTGCAGCGTTTGTCCCAAGCCTCTTGCGTAGGCATATCTGCGGCGATGTTGTAGATTTTCAACTGACTGATATCCTCACTTTCGGGAATACCATGATTGTGCAGGAAACGACGGTTGGCGAAAATGATCGTGCCATCGGGCTTGGCGGCAAAGATACTTTCTTTGGCATTGTTGATAGCGTGCGTCAGCGTGTTGATGTCATTTCGGCGATGCTGTATGTCCGTGATGTTCTGAATATACCCTTCGATGTTGAAACTACCGTCGGAGCACTCTTCACGCAGATAAGTCTGGATACGCATATAGAAGATTTCCCCGTTCAGGCGCACACGATAGCTGATGCTCTCCATGTTGAGTTCCTTCCCGTTCATGCGACACCATTCCCTGAAACTCTGACGGTCTTCTTCTACAATCAGCCCCACATATTTTTCAATGGCGAGATTCTGCACACTTTCCTCACACAAAACGCCTGTATAACCCAAATAATGGAAAACGTTCTGATTCGTATTATATGTCCATTGTCCTATCTGGGCAACCTTCTGGATGGCCCTTAGAGTAAGATTCGCCTGCTCCAACTGACGTTTCACGTTACTTCTTTGCGTGATGTCACGATATTGGCAAAGCACCATGCCGTCATACGGAAACATGAGACATTTGAAGTAGAAAATTTCGTCATTCAGTACCAGCTTGAAGTTCTTGCTGATGCTTCGCTGCTCTTCGAGTACAATCTGAAAGATGGGTATCACCCTCTCTCTTGTATATTCCGGTAAAAGCTCAAATACATTTTTTCCTAAAAGTATATCCTCTTGCAGAAACCATAGATCACAATGAGGCTCAATGTCTACGCAGACGCCATGCCTGTCAACCAATAGCATTGTATCTGCCGTCAGTTTCAATATTCTTTGTGCGTTATTCGCATCATGTAATATTCTGTCCATGTCTGTTTTTTTATTTGTTCTTACTTTTCGGCACGCCTCGCCTTCTCCCAGGCTCCGCTTCCTTTTTTCTTCTTGAGATAGCGAATGCCTTTCAGCACATTGATATTCATGAATAAAAAGTAGTAGGGGATAAAGAGCAACTTGTTTTTTATCTGTTTCGTAGATAGGTAATATCCCCCATATCCTAACCCGTAAAAAAGAACCTGCATGGCAAGCAGCACTCCGTAAAAGATCGTGGAACCGCCCAACAGCAGAATCGCAATATTCAGTGGGAGGAGGGCAAACAACAGGAACGGAGTAATAGACCATCGCAATACCCGGTGCGACGTATATTGAAAGCTAAGTATCCCGTAACGGAAAGGATTCAGCAACGGACGAAGCCGCCAGATAGACTGCAATCCTCCCGCAGCGATGCGCACTTTCCGTTTTTCTTCTTCTCGCATATCTGCCGAACCACTTTCGATGGCATAAGCATTCGTACAATAAGCGATGGTGTAACCTTTCATTGTGATCCGGAGTGAAAGAATAAAATCGTCGAGCAACGTATCCGGTTCCATCGCTTCGAATAGCTCGTTACGCACGGCAAACAGTTCGCCTGCTGCCCCTACGGCAGAGTAGAGTCGTGCATCAAGTGCTTTCAGGGTTGATTCGTATTTCCAGTAAATACCTTCACCACCGGCAGCCGCCCCGTCTTTGGTTTGCACGGCAATCCGTTTTTCACCAGCCACGCAGCCCACTTTCGGATCCTGAAAAGCAAGCACGATTTCCCGTATGGCCTCCCGGTTCACCATCGTGTTGGCATCCGTAAAGACAACGAGCGGAGTGTCCACTAACGTCATTCCACGTGTCATTGCAGCCGTCTTACCTTGCCGGAGCGGTTGGAAATATACGGTCGCTTTTCCCTGCCAACGGGTCTGCAGTCGTTCGTTCGTACCGTCGTTGCTTCCGTCCGTCACCCATACGATGTGCAGCTTGTCCGCAGGATAATCCAGCTCAAGACTGTTTTCCATCTTTTCGTCCACTACATCTTCTTCGTTGAATGCCGTAATGAAGAGGGTAACTTCCGGCAGATCTGCGTCCGATGCCGGCAACGAACGCTTCACAGGCTTCACGAAAAGCTCTTTCAACTTGACAAGAATATAAAGCACAATTCCGTAGCCCAAATAGGTGTAGAACACAACGAACAGGGCAAGCCAGAAAATAATTTCAAGACAAGGGGTAATGGTTTCGTTCATAGCTATATTTATTTAGTTATTTCTTTTCCTTTAAAATAATCACTATCTAATATAATATCAGAAATTTTTTCTCTATATATTATTCGTTTTTTTTCTTTTTCTGTGTTCAAAATAGAATCAGGGCAAAGTAAACTATTTCCGATTCCTCTCCATTTAGAATCAATACCTGCCAAATCAAGAAGGGTTGGAAATAAATCAGCTTGCGTGATAGCATAATCGCTTTTTTTGTCGATCTTTTGTGGAGAGTTTACAATATACAATGGGATTTGAAAAGAAACATTATCTTCTTCTTTGGATTTAAGCCAGTCATTTGAAATGGAATGGTCGCTGGCTATTATAATTAGAGAATTGTGGTAAAGATGATTTTCTTTTAAGAAATTCAAATACTTACCTAAGTATTTATCCATATAATGCACATTAGATAGATAATTTTTTAATTCTTCTGAATATGTGTCAGGGAATGGAATTAGGTAGTCTTCAAATACTTTGGTATATGGAGAATGCGTTGATGATGTGAGGATAAGTGAGAAAAAAGGTTGTTTGCTATTTTTGTCTATGCTTGCTGCATATTCAAAAAGAAGTTTATCATTTAACCAATTTTCTTTATAATTACTCAATGTATATTCCTTTCGTGAATAGAGTTTGTCGAACCCATATTGGATACATACTCCATCTTGTCTCCACGTTTTTGATGAAGTAGGAATAACCATTCTACATTCGATTCCAGGTTTTTGTTTCTTTAAAAGTTTTGGAAAGGATACGAAAGTATTATTAAAATAATCGTAGATGGTAACACCTTTTTTTTGGGTGTAAGTCCGTTGAGGTATGTGAATTGTCCGTCGCTCGATTCACCTAATTGTATCTGAGAAGTCATGTTATTATTGTAGTATGCTCCTTTTTCTACTAATTCGTTGAGAGTAGGAGTAATTTCTATTCCATTTATTTTTAGATTTGTGGGGAACGATAGAAAGGATTCCACAAGAATGAGAATAATATTTTCTCTTGGTGGATATTTAATACTATATTTTGATTCGTAAAAGAATGGTTCCAGTTTTGCCACTTCTTCTGGGTTACAGTCTTGTTTGTTGTTCGATGCACGTTGTATAATGGTCCCATAAATTATTCCGAATTTGAATATACTTTCTGTTGGACTATTTTTAAAAGGGTGGACATATTTGTAGTTTAATGATGACCAATGTATTGTCGCAATAGCAGTTAATCCTCCCAATAGAATAAATGCAATTCCTAATATGTAAAGAGAAAAGATTCTTCGTGTTTTTCTTTTTATTTCAGAATAACCTCTATGATATTGTTTATAAAATAAGATACTTGCAAAAGTTGTTATCAGTATTGTAATGTCAGAGAATCTAATTGTTGCAAATACGTTAGCTGATAGTCCGTCAAGATTGTTGAATTCACCATATAATATTGGAGGCATATATGTATAGAAGAATCTACTATAAGATACATTTACGATTACCAGCATTGTAATGATAGTATATGGAATGAAAAATAAATAAGTCTTTTTCCCAATTAGATAAAGCGGAATAAAGAATAATAGACATGTATCGATAAAAGCATGAATGATATTTTCCAGATATGAGAATGGGGTAAGAGAATACTTGTCGATAAGAATTGAGTAGTGCATATATTGTAAATTAATATAGCACAGCAATATTAACAACAAGGGGAATGTAAATTGTTTGATTAATACTTTTATATTCATATTTCTATCTCACTTTTTTATCTGTAAATACTTTTGCATGCGCTAAAGGTATTGCCAATCTTAATTGTATTGTTTGTTTTCGATTATGCTATTGAAATAGTTCCTTTAGAGACTGTTTTTTATTCCTCAAATATACAATTGGAAATTTGTAGAAAGGTATATATTTTCCCTCTACGGAAGTAGCGTGTAATGTGCTTATTGAATTTCCTTCCATTAGTCCTATAGCAGTTCTTTTCTCAAAAGCACTAAAATATAGCTTATATTTTTCATTGTCCTTAATAAGTGAACTTCGATATAAACCATATGAATAAAAAGAACCCAGCATTGGAGCTTTGGATAATATATATTTTTTGTTGTTAAATGATAAGCCGTCGGAACTGGAGTATAATACTAAGTTATTAGTATCATAATCATATATGAGTAGATAATATTTTTTGTCTATATATGCTAAATCAATATGCCAAGGAGTAACAGAATTGTCAGGTAGATGGCATGTTTCTTTTTTGCTCCACTTTTTTCCATCTGTAGAAAAACTTCTACAGATTTCTCTTGGTTTTTCTATACTGTTCACATACCACATTACATATCCATTAGTACTTTTATGTATTACAGGGCTTATAACCATATTACCTGTTTCATTTTTTATGATAGAGGTATCCTGTAGATTTATCATCATCTCTCGGGGAGACCAGTCTTTTCCATTGAGAGTATATTTGCGTAATATATAAGTAGCATTATTTTTTAGATGGCTGATGCGATACCAGCACTCTAAAGTGTCCTTATAAAAGACTAAATGTGGGTCTGAAAAATAATCTTTATTGATGATGTTGTTTTCATCTAAATCATCTATTGGATTTTGAGAGTCTTCAAAATCTTTCCAATGTATTCCGTCTTTAGATACATGCACACATGGATTTTCCCATCGTTCTCTATAAGGAGGCAATCCTTTCCAATTGCCATCCTCGCCTAAGGGATATGGAGTTTCTGCCATCCAGTATTTATATCCATTCCATCCTTCCGGAATGTATATTACTGATGGGTGATAGGGTTGGTTACTACCTTCCGGAGTCTTGATAATTAATGGAGCCTGATTATACTTTTGGAATTGATTATACTGGTATATATAGTCAATTAATACTACACAAATAACAACTAGAATAATTTTTCTTATTATTTTCATTTGCTTATTTGATTAAATTGCTGTCTTTATCTTTATATTCTTTCTTTCTGGTGAATATTCCTCCAATACCTTTTAATCCTTTGATAAAACGCACTTTAAAGCTGTTAAACAGTCCTCCATCGGCTCCTACTGTTCCATATCCAGTCATAACTCGTGCTTTTGAAGAATGGATAAAGACGAGTTTTCCATATGGTTTCATCGCTAAAGCTAGTGAACCATCTTCACCACGAATGATATCTGTGCGGAATCCTAGCTGCCTGCCTAATTCTGTCTTGAATGCAAATGTCATGCCACGTACGCAAAGTTCCGGACGCTGTATGGCTTGAATGCGCAGGTAAAAATCTCTTAATGATTCATACCACCATAATCCCCATTTAGAGTGTTGCTCATCAGGAATAAAACTCCAAAGGCTGAACGTACAGGCTACGTTTGGTTGCATTAGTTTTTTTACATGTGTCTTGATGTAATTGTTCGGGTACATGGTATCGGTGTCAATACAGATATGGTATGTTCCTTTTGCCTGATTTAATCCGCATTGGCGGGCATGCCCCGGTCCTTTCTTAAGCTCATTGAAATAAATGACTCCCAGCTGTTGGAGCACACTTTCAGTTCGATCGGAAGAATTGTTGTTGACAGCCAGAATTTCGATCGGAAAGTCACATATGTTGTCGCAAAGCGACCATAAACAGCTTAGCAAACGTCTTTCTTCATTATAGCAGATGAGAATGACAGATGCTAAGGGCTGTTTGTTTTCCGATAATTTCTGCAATTTAGTTTTTACGAAATCTACTGCTTCCTTTGGCGCTGAAGCGAAAGGTTGTTCGTAAACTTGCAGATATTTAGTATACCATTTCATAATTTTTTATTTTTTTCAATGATACTTTCAAACAATGTTTTCCATTGTTCTGCGATTGGTTCGATCCTGAAACGTTCTATATCCATTCGAGCTTGCTGTCCCATTTTTTGTCGTACATTTTCATCTTCTATCAGATAGCATATTTTCTCTGCTAATCCCTCTATATTACCGTTTTCTACTAATAGTCCGTTTATTCCGTCGCTGATGATATCACGTGGTCCGCAGGGGCATGTAAATGAGACAGGAGGTACTCCACATGCCATTGCTTCTATAATAACCATGCCAAATCCCTCATAACGCGAAGAAAGGACGAAGATAGAACTTTCGCAGTATTTATCGACAATATTCGGTGTGCTATGCTCCAGAATACAACTGGAGCTAATTTCTAGTTCGTTGATCTGGTCCTGAAGTTGTTTCCGCATACCATCACCATAGATACGGAGAATCCAGTCCGGGTGTTTTTTATTGACAATGCTCCAAGCAGATATCAAACGGTCAAATCCTTTTTGAGGGACATATCTGCCTACGGCAATGACCTGTTTGGGGGTATTATCCGATTGTTGTTTTGGGAAAAACGGGAGTGGATTGTAGATTACGGTTACATTATTGAGTTCTGTCCATTCGGCAGCATCTTCATGGCTGAGGACGACAAAACGCTTGAGTTGTCGCACCTGCCGGATGAGTTGCCACATCCAGTATTTTTTGACGGCACGCTGAATGAAACTAGGAAGGCGGTTGTCGCTGAATTCCCGGTAATTGGACTTGTTGAAGTGGATTTCTCCAAGCTTTATGCTTTTGTCTTTCATCTTATTGATGAAGTTTATATCACGTCGTAAGAGAGAGATGGTAATGTCCGGTTCAATCTCATTGAGGCATGTCTCCAGCCTTTTTTTAAACAATTTTTGTTTACTCCAATATCTGTGAATTCGTTTCAATAAGGAAAGACCATATAATTCGTCATAGTTGATGTCAAGCTGATGTGTGGTGATGGAGGGATACAACTTATAGTAAGGTTCTTTTCCTTTTCCATCGGTCAATATAATATGTATGTGATACCCTAAATGTTCTGCGAAATAGTTTGCTTTTAGTGTAAGTACACGCTCCATTCCACTAGGATAATAGAGCGAGGGGATGCAGTAGGCTATTTTTACTTTTTTATTCATAGGATTATTTTCCAAGTATTGTATCTTATGGTCTGATGTCCAGTTCATTGATGACTTTTTTCATTTGTGCTGTCCAGGATAATGGACGGACAGATTCTCTAATATTCTGCGGAGTCATAGTCAGAGACTTTTGAAAGGTGATTAACTGTTGAATATTAATAGGTGATTCATCTGGTGATACTTTCCAAATGTAAGGCATTTTATCAAAATCTTCGTCGATTTCTGAATAAGTGAATGCCAATCCTCGTGCAGCATATTCACGATTTTTTAAAGTTTTGATATGTGTGATACCACTACGGTGTCGACCTAAACTGCCAATAGCAAAATCTGCTTGCTCAAACATGGCGTCAAGCTGCTGGTCATGCTGTGGTCCATGAAGGATAACGTAAGGTTCTAGTTTATTGTCACGAATGATGGGAAGAATTTCTTGCCTTTCACGTTCGCCGGATAATGGTCCCACGATATGAAAATAAACTTTGTAGTCAGGATTCGTACAATAATATTCAGCTAATCCACGGATAAGCCGATCGAATCCATGCCAGTAGTGTACTTCGGCTACTCCTACTAAATGTAGCTCATGGGTCGTGTCATTCATTTGTTTCTTCATAGGAATGGCATCAAAATCAATTCCATTAGATATGCGAATTGTTCGTTCGCCAAAGATGTTTTTAGCGTTTGAAAAGGTTACTATTCCATTAAGGAAAGAGGCTAGGCGATGGCGAAAAGTACGATCAGTGAGCCTTTTGAATTTCATAGGCCATGTGATGTACTCTTGATCGTAAGGGAAAGTAGGTATCTCCATGACCACTTTTGCTCCTTTTCTCTTCATACGTTTCACCATATGTATGGTGAAAGGGTTTGCGTTATGATATGAACGGATGTAGACAAAATGTATATTTTCGCGAAGTACGTAGTTTGCTATGCAGTTTAGACCCAGTCGTTTGCGAATTTTCGCAAACATTCCTTGTCCCAATTCAGCAATCACTACATTGTCTACCATCCAACGGCGTTCACCAGAAAGGCTTATGTCATAATAACATAAACGAACATCTAGCCCACATTCTTTGAGGGCTTTTACCTGATAGTGTATTTTTTTACTAATTCCGTTGGCTTTGTCGAAGCCGTGGAATATAAGGAACAAGGCTTTCATTGGTTGTTCAAGTCTCTTATATTGTTTATTCTGTTCTTTTTAGTTATCTCTTACACAGGATGCTTCGCACTTTACCGATAATGTCATACTCATGCGTGGCCTGTATATATGTGCCAAAGATAATAAAACTAACGATACCTTTAGCGATAATTGTCACAAAAATATTCATTCCATCTAGTGCATATTGCATAGGGGTGAGGACTAATGCCATCAGCACGCTAATAACTAACGGAGAAATAAGCTGATGAATGAACGGCCAGACACTTCGCTGGAATGTCACCCGGTACATCTGCCAGTAGCATTGTATGAAATTGATCGTGAATGTGACTACAATGCAACTTGCCACTGCCGTAAGCGTTCCGAAATAGAATATTCCCAGTAGTATACCCGCTACATTGAGCGTAGACGAGAACATTCCGCATACAAATAGGCTTCGTGTATCACCTGCCGCCTGAAAAATGGAGCCGGAGGATGAGAGTATGATTTGAATTCCTACGGACAGGGAGAGTAGCCGAAAAACGGGTACGGAGGGCAGCCATTGGTCTCCAAAAATAATCAACGTCACTTCTTCTGCTGTAAAGAAGAGCAGCACGCTAAGAGGTAATCCGATGAAAGCGAGGAATCGGAGAATACGTTCATAAGAGGTGGCTAGTTTTGCTTTGTCGTTCTGAAAATCACTGAAGATGGGGTGCATCACAGGAGTGATGACCTGAGTGATATTCTGTAAGGGAAGCATCATCAGACGGTAGGATTTTTCGTAATACCCGAGGTCGGACATACTCATGTATTTGCCAATCAGCAATTTGTCTAAATTACGGCTGAAGTAGTTGATGACGTTGAATAGAAACTGGTAGGCGGAATAGGAAAATATTTTCCGGAGCACCGTCAGGCCTAGCGTGAAATGCAGTCGTTGCGGATAGCGTTGGTAGGAGATGACGAATATCAGTATGCTGGATACTATTGGGTTGATAATCAGTGCATATAGTCCTGCTCCGCAGAGGGCGGCGGTCACGGCTGCCGCACCTGCGGAAATCTGGATAACGAAACTACGGATAGCGATGAATTTGAATTCCTTGTTCCGATAGAATAGTGCTCCTGGTACGATGGTAGCGGAGGCAAAGAATAGATTAACGGACAGCAGTTGACACAGTGTTCGCAGGATTTCGCTTTCATAATAGTCGGCAATCATCCATGAAGCGGCAAAAAACAGGATGCTGATTCCGATACCAGTCCATACGGTAAACGAGAAAATATTTGATAGTTCATCCTTTGTCAGCGATTTGTGTTGTACGATGGCGGGAGATACTCCCATATCGGTGAGGAGGCTGAAAAAAGCGATAATTACAGTGGCAACGGCTACGATTCCGAAGTCGTCCGGAGAGAGGAGGCGGGCCAGTATTCCTGCTACTACAAGAGAAATGACAATGCCGCTGTATTTGGCCAGTGCGGTATAGAATACTCCTGAAAGGAGTTGATTTTTAATGTTGCTAGCCATTGTTGACCGTTTTTTTAATGATTTACAAATAGGAATTTGAAAAGTAATGCCCCTATCGTTTTTGTCGATACATATTTTTTATATTTTTGCAGGCACAATCGTGCGAGTTTGATCCGCTCCGGTAATTTGAGTGAATGTGCTTGCCACATGGCAGCGTCAAGCATTTGGGATAAATATAAATCAATAATTTCTTTGTTTTTATTTTCGGTAGTCTGTCTTCTAAAGCTAAGAATCTCTTCTGTGACGACAAGATATCCTTTTATGTTTCGCATTGCGAATTTACTCGTCATTGTAGAATCTTTTCTCATACGACGATGAAAAAAAGTTCGTTTAATGCAAGCTGCTTTCGTGCTTTGTAAATAAAGCAAGGTAGTAAACAGTTGGTCTTCGTGTACGATTCCTGGATAAAATGATAGATTATGTTTTTCTATAACATTTCTATGAATAAAGTGCAGGCAGACGGAAGGAGTATATTCTTTATTTTGTAATTGAACTTTAAGTGCTTCTTGGCCGGTATAGATTTTGTCTTCTAATTTTTCTGTATGTTTGTAATTCAGTGTTGGAGCATTTTCAACGTTGTTTTCAAAGAAAACTAAAGCATCAAAAAAGACGAAATCAAGTTTTTTTTCTTTGCATTTATGGTAACACAGTTCCAAAGCATCTTTTTCCAGCAGATCGTCGCTATCCATAAAATAGATATATTCTCCGTGTGCGTGTGAGATCCCCATGTTACGCGCAATTGATTGTCCCTGATTCGCTTGTACATATATTTGTATACGCTTGTCAGTGTCACCTAATTTTTCTACTATTCTTAAACTTTCGTCTGTCGATCCGTCATCTACAATTATTATTTCTAATTCTTTCAAGCTTTGATACATCACGCTTTCCACTGCTTGACGAACATATTTTTCAGTGTTATAAACAGGGATGACGACACTGACTTTTATTTCATTATATTTCATGCTTTTCGTATGCTGATAAATTATTGATACTAGCAGTGGCATTACAAGCTGCTGTTCAAATCTCTATATACTTTGGCATATTGTTTGCCCACTTTATCTATGCTCATGTTTTCTAGTGCATAGGCATAGTTCATTTCTCCCTTTCCCAAAGTAGATAACTGCCAAGCCTTTTTCAGTGCCCGTATGATATCTGTTTTATGATCCGGGTTGAAAGTCGGATTGCCTGTACTGTTTAAAAGTTCGCCCATATTGCCGGTATTTGGTCCTACGACTATCTTGTGAAAGAGAAAAGCAAGGGGAATATTTACAAAGTTTAGTGCATTTTTCCGTTGGATGAATATCACGTCAGAGGCAGCCATATAATAAGGGAGGTCACACTCGTCTATCGGTTCGTCGTTGGCTCCCGCTTGTAGTCTGAACATACGGTTGAACAACGGTATGAGTATATAGTATCCGATTCGTGAAGTCCATCGCTTGAGGACATTTCTGCCATAGTTATTGCGTCTTGAAAAGGGGTATAGGCGAGGGGCTATCAGTAGTTTCTGTTCTTCGTCCCAGTCACGGAATGCTCCGAGCACCATGCGTCTTTCTTCCCAGTTGCGGAACTTCCCGAAGGCGGTGACGATGAATGCTTCTTGTGGCAGGTTCAGATATTGGCGCGCGCGCTCTATGCTGATATCTTCCTTGTAGGTATATTGGTAGATGTGGTGCGGGATGATGACATTCCGGCTGTCGGGATATTTTTGCATGAATTCCGTCTGGCTGTAATGTCCCATGTGTACCACGATGTCACTTTCCGATTCGATGATGTCGTAGGCCCGGCTGATGATATCATTTGCATAGTGGGGGCGGATGTTGTGTCGTGTGTATATGAAATGAGCCCCCCGCGAGCGGAAAAAGGCAATACGTTCTTTCAGTCGGCGGATGACGTCGGGGTCTTCGCATGTCCATCCCACTACCTCCTCCGGCCATTGGAAATGGATGATGTCATAAGTCGTGTCCGATTCCCAGAATTCTTTTTGGGAGCATTTCACATCAATTCCAGCCATTTTGATAGCATCGCATAAGATAGGAACAAATAGATTGTCGGTTTCTCCGTTTTCTCTGAAAACGATCAGTGCGTTTATTGATTGGCTGTCTGTTTCGCTATCGTTCATTTTTTGAGTTTTAAAGACTTTTATTACATCGGCAAATGTAATAAAACTTATGATAAGTTTCTTCTTTTCTGTGTTTTAATTGCTGTTTAAGTTACTATTTGAGGAACTCTGAAACAGGTCTAATGTTTTTATAAGCCGTTTTTCTTCTTGGGTATAAGGAATGTGGTTGCTTTCGATATATTGCTTGAGGAAGAGGCAAGCATGTATGAAAATGTCTGCTTTCATATAACTGGTGAAATTTATGTAACGGTAGTAGGAGGCTTCACTGATGTTGATATGCACGCATAGGTCTACTGTGGCTAGCTGTGACGTATTCAGGAGCTTTTTTATCAGCATTATTCTGTTCTGGTAATGTTCGCTTACTATTTTATTTTCTTCTATTTCTTCCAAAGTTTGGTTGCGTTTTGTATCCATATTGTTTGGGGTTATTAATAATTTTTGGCAAAGATCTGATAAAAAATATATAATCTCCCTCTCATTTTTGCGATAGCTGGAATAAAATACATTTCGCACCTTTGCGCCCCGGAAGTATTAAATGTGGAATAATGAATAAATGATGATTGAAAATGAAGAAAGATCAGTATTTCAATTTGGAGGTAAATTTGTTGAATGACGACAATATTGCCAGTATGATGTCGGAGATGAATGCTGCGGAAGCACTCGGAATTTATGTGATGTTGCTGTTGCATCTGCGCACTAAAGATGCTTACGAGGCGTCGTGCAAACCGGTTTTACTGAAGGCTATGGCCCGGCGGTATGATATGGATGAAGTGGCGGTGGAGCGGGTGCTTCGCGAATTCGATCTCTTCGAAGTGGATGAGGAACGGCAGATGTTTCGTTCTTCCTACTTGGATAGGGTGATGAAAAGCTTGGAAGAGAAGCGGAAAACGAATAGCGAAAACGGTAAAAAAAGGAGGGCGTCCGAAAAAGGTGGTAGAACGTGCTGAAACGCCCGTCGATAAAGGGAGAAAAGCCAATGAAAACCAGAAGAGTAGAGAAGAGGAGAGTAAAGAAGAGAAGAGTAAAGGAAATATTTCTGTTGTAAATAATAACAGTAGTAATATAAAAAAAACGTCCCGTGTGAGCCGTTTGACGGATGAAGGCAATCATTGTCCGTTACAACCCGTGTTGCCTTGGGAAAAGTTGGTGGATCAACTTTCTACTTTCCAGTCATATATGGAGCTGGCCGGGCAACATTCCGGTTTGGGAAAGCTCTTTGTTGACCATCAAAAACTTATTCTGGAAATCTTCAAAAAACATATCCGCCTTTATGACAAGGGAGCCGGACTGCTTTTCCCGGAGGACGTGAAACGGTATTTTTCAAATTATATCGCAGCCGGTTCCGTTACTTGCCGCACGTTGAGGGAAACCTTGCTGAAAGAGCTTGAGAATACGGTCGACAAGGGTGTAAACCGCTTTGAAAGCGTCGTCGACGGGCAGCGAACGTATCTGGGACATCTCATTCCGGCTGATGCGCCGCCACGTCCCGATGCGTCGGCTGTGTGGGATGATGTGAAGAAACGATGGGCGCATTAATCCGGCAGATGGCTGGTTTCGTCCGGCAGGTGGCCGATGTTCGTCTGATAGGTAACGGAAGCTCGTCCGTCAGGTGGCAGACACTCGTCCGGCAGGTAAGTCCTCTGCGTGTGAATGATTATTTTAAACTATTTTTTTTAATGAAAAAAGGAAAAAATTATGAGAAATTTTGCCAACTATGATGTCGACATCCACGGTAAATCGAGTGGAGTCCTCAAAACGATTTGTAAAAAATGTCTTCCTACCCGGAAAAACAAGCGCGACCGTTCGCTACGTGTCAACGTCGACACGGGACATTGCCACTGTTACCATTGTGGAGCTGATTTCTATGTTCCCGATGATGTGGAAGAGCGTAAGAATGCCGAGCGTGCGGCAGCTCGCAAACGTCGTGCGGCAGCCATTCCGCAGCATTTCCAGCGTCCGGTGTTTGATGCCTCGAAAACCACGCTTTCCGAAGAAACGGAGCGTTGGCTGGTGGAGACGCGTTGCATCCCGCAGTCCGTCATAGCCGCCCTGCGCATCACCGAACAGGAGGAATTTATGCCGCAATCCGGCAAAAAGGAACGTTGCATCTGTTTCAACTACTTTGAGGGGGAGCAACTGATCAACACCAAGTTTCGTGCTCTCCCGAAACTCTTCAAAATGGTGCAGGGTGCCGAACTGATTCCTTACAACATCGACTCCATCCTGGGGCAGACTTCCTGCATCATCCACGAGGGTGAATTGGATGCTGCTTCCTCCATCGCCGCCGGATTTCAGAGTGTCATCTCCGTGCCGGCCGGAGCCAATTCGAACCTCTCCTGGCTCGACCGCTTCATGGAGACGCACTTCGAGGATCTGGAAGAAATCATCATTGCTGTCGACGCCGATTCTGCCGGAATCCGGTTGCGCAATGAACTCATCAACCGGCTGGGAGCTGAACGCTGCCGGGTGGTGACTTATGGTCCGGAGTGCAAAGATGCCAACGAGCATCTCTGTAAATATGGTATCGCCAGTCTCCGTATCGCCATCGAACAGGCAGCAGAAGTTCCGCTCGAAGGTATCTTCACCGCTGCCGACTTGCATGACGACCTGCGGGCTCTTTTCGACAATGGCTTCGGTCCCGGAGCGGAAACGGGATGGGAGGAAATGGATAAGATCTGCACGTATGAACGTGGGCGAAGTGTCTACGTCACCGGAGTTCCCGGTACAGGGAAATCCGAATGGGTGGACGAATTAGTGTTGCGTCTTTGCCTGCGGCATCAATGGAAAATCGGGTTCTTTAGCCCGGAAAATACTCCTATCGTCTATCATCTCCGCAAACTGATTGAGAAACTCACCGGACACCGTTTTCAAAACGGCTGTGGCATGACGGAGGGGCTTCTTGCGAACTCGGAAAATTTTCTGACTGAAAATGTCTCTCATATCTCTCTGAAAGGTAATGTTTCTCCGGATCGTGTACTGGCCAAGGCTCATGAACTCGTTGTCCGCCGTGGCTGCCGCATCATTGTCTTCGACCCGCTCAACCGTTTCGACCACAACCCGCAGCCGGGACAGACGGAAACGCAATATATTTCCAACCTGTTGAATAAATTCACAGAATTTGCCGTGCAACATAATTGCCTGCTTGTGGTCGTAGTCCATCCTCGTAAAATGAACCGTAACCCTGTCACGGGCATTACCCCTCGTGTGGAAATGTATGACATCAACGGCTCTGCCGATTTCTATAACAAAGCGGATTACGGCATCATTGTGGAGCGCGATAAGGAGGTCGGCGTCACCCGCGTATATGTGGACAAGGTGAAATTCAAGCATCTCGGTGTCGGTGGAATGGTATCCTTCATCTACGATCCCGTAAGCGGACGATACCTGCCCTGTGAAGAATCTCATGACCCTTCTCTCTCCGTTGACCAGCGTGTCCGAAATACGATGTTCGACAACTCCTGCTGGTTACCGGAAAAAGATTTAATGGGGGATAGGTGATAAATGATAGGTGATAGTTGATAAATGATAGATGGCAGACAATAAGCAATAGACAATAGTTATGCGGGATAAGCATGTCAATAGCCAGAGCTTACCGATTATCAGCTATATGTCGCTCAATCAACTATCACCTATCATTTATCACCTATCATCTAATTTAAGGTTCTTGGAGTACTTCGACGATGAGTCTTACTTGTGCGGGAGTGTAGTATCTGCTACGTGGATTCATGCCGGTGGCCAGGAGCCGTTCTTTTAGTCCGGGTGCAGCTTCGATCCATTCGTTGAATCGGTCTACTGCGCTTTGTTGCAGGATATTGGGGAGGTACAACAAGGCAAGTTCGCCTTTCCCATAGGTGCGGTATTGGAATGTTTTTTCTTCTTCTTGTTCGGGGAGAATCTTGTTTTTTGTTTTCATTTATAGTTGTGCTTTTGGATTACTGTATTTGAAGTAAAGTTACTCATTTTTAGTGGGATAGGTAAATTTTGGGAGCAGATGTTCGGGTGTATTCATAAAAGAATTGAAAATAATAGAATACCGATTCTCGAAAACTAGGAGATAATCCTATATATTCCGGTATAATCCGTTTTAATCCGGCAGAATCCGTTGTAGTCCGTTGTAATCCGGTGGTCGCTATTCTGTTGTCGTATCTTTGTTTTACCAACAGAAAAGGAGAATGTACTTCTTTTCGTAGAAACATTTTTTTAATATGGCAACAGTTACAGTTGTGCGCTACAAGCGCAGAAAACGGCTTGGTGATGATAAATCACCGATGATGTATCTTCTCAAGCCCAAGGCTGGGGAGTCGAAAATCTATTCAATCGATTCACTGGCACAGGAAATCGAATCTATCGGCTCGCTTTCGGTGGAAGACGTGTCGCACGTTATGAAATCCTTTGTCCGTGCGATGAAAAAAGTGCTTGTAGCAGGGAATAAGGTGAAAGTGGATGGACTGGGTATTTTTTATACCACGCTGACCTGTCCGGGTGTGGAACAGGAAAAGGATTGTACGGTGAAAAATATCACTCGCATCAATCTTCGTTTCAAAGTCGACAACTCATTGCGCCTTGCCAATGACAGCACGGCAACTACTCGTGGAGGGGATAATAACATGATGTTCGAATTGTATACGGATAAGAAATCCGCCGCTGGGGATGGCGGTGGCGGCTCCGGTGACGACGGTGAGGGAGACGGCGGTTCCGGCGGTGGAGAAGCTCCGGATCCGGCAGCATAAACTGCTTTGATTGACTTTGTGCTCCATTTATCAATTTATCATCTCAATCTATTAAAATGTTAGATAAAATCATCGAAATCATTATGACGATTCTGCCCTTTCTGGGCAGTAGTCGCAAGAAGCGCCAGATGATGGCGCAAGAAGTGAAAGAGTTCAGCGAACTGGTGAAAGATCAATATACTTTTTTGATGCAGCAGTTGGAGAAAGTGTTGAAAGATTATTTCGACCTTAGTTCGAAAGTGAAAGAGATGCACGCGGAGATCTTCTCGTTGCGAGGACAACTGACGCAGGCTGCGGCTCTGCAGTGTAGCAGCAAGGAATGTGTGCAGCGAGTACAGATGGTCGCTGAAACGGAGGGATAAGTTTATGCGAACCATCAACTTGATTGTGATCCACTGTTCCGCCTCAAGGGCGGACAGGGATTTTACGGAAGAAGATTTGGAAGTGTGCCACCGTCGGCGTGGTTTCAACGGGGCGGGGTATCATTTTTATATCCGCAAGAATGGGGATATAAAAACTACCCGCGAGATCGAACGAATCGGTGCACATGCAAAGGGATACAACCGGAATAGTATAGGTATCTGCTATGAGGGAGGACTTGACTGCCATGGCCGTCCTGCCGATACACGCACCGAATGGCAGATTCATTCAATGCAGGTACTGATCCTCACACTCCTGCGCGACTATCCCGGTTGCCAAGTGTGCGGACATCGGGATTTGAGTCCGGACCTGAACGGAAACGGAGAGATCGAACCCGAAGAGTGGATCAAGGCTTGTCCGTGCTTTGAGGTGAAAGAATTCTGCTCAAAAATGTAATGTACTCTACAGAAAGACTTGTGACAAGTATTTATATACTCGGTCACAAGTCTTTTCTCGTTTTATCGTTTCTTAGGTTATCTTACAGTGAGTCTTACTTAGACACGGGGCATATGTTTGATAAAGAAAGTTCCTTATATATATTCAATAACGATTCTGCTGTGTTTCTCCACGAAAACATCTGGCTGCGTTTAAGCCCGTATTCTACTTGTTGCTGGTAGAATGTCTCATCATTTTCTAGTTTCAAAATTTTTGCCGTGATATCTTCGGGACTGAATGGATCAACCAATAAAGCCCCATCGCCTGCAATTTCGGGCATTGCTGAAGTATTTCCTGCAATGATTGGTGTTCCGCAAGCCATCGCCTCCAGCATCGGGATACCGAAACTTTCGCGAAGTGAGGGATATAGAAATGCGAATGCACCACCGTAGAGCGCTGCAAGGTCTGTATTCGCAATGTATCCGGGGAAGCGGAGATAACTTTTGATATCCATCATCTTTTCTTCTTCCAATATCCGGTCAATGGCATCTTCTTTAAGGTCGGCAATAAGTAATGGTAACTTCTTTGTTGATTTTTTCAAATATTCGCTGTACGCTTTCAGTACTCTCGGAGTATTCTTTTTCGGATCCGTGTTTCCCAGGGAAAACAGATATTCGTCTGCATCGATATATTTCCGGGTAATTTCCGGAGCTTTGGGCTGCAAATGGAAATGGCTGTTGAAACCGTTATATACAGACACTAATTGCTTTTCCGGCAGATGTAACGCTTCAAGAATCCGTTTCCGTTCGAACTGCGAAACGGTAATAATTTTCTCACACTTGGGGAGTATGCGCGGAACGACTAACCGGCGATAATGCCATCCCATCTCCTGATACCACGACAGGCTGGACGACTGGCGCTTTTCCAGATAGATTATATCGTGCAATGTTAGAACCAGAGGCACAGGGCAATGCAGAGGAGCCGTGTTGCTGGTGCAATGCAGCAAGTCGGGCCTGATGCTTTTTACTGCACGCGGCAGGGCTACCTGTTCCCACAATGGATAAGTAGGGCATTTTAGCTCGATGATATGTAGGTTGTCGGAACTTTCCAGACACTTGTCTTCACCGGGACTGACAAAGATGAAGTATTCATTTTCATGATCCATTTTTTGTAGTTCCCGAATTGTTTCAAGAGCGACAAAATCCATTCCATGCTTGTTGGGGCGGAAAATACGCTGGGCTTCAATGGCTATTTTCATATTCTTTCTTTTTTAGTGGTGGGGATGTTTTTCTCTTTTATATAAGTTTTTTGTTTCTAGGGAGTCTCATTTCTTTATAAATATTCTCCTGTTTCTCAAGAAAATTTTCTTTAAGAATGGTTTTCTCCATGTTCTGTATGGATAAACTTCTTATAAGCTCCTTTCAACTTGAACAAATTGCCGATGGTAGTGAGCGCCAGCATCGGGATTTTTATGACCGCTTTACCCAATTGTTTGTTAAGCAGATTTCCTGGTATGGGCAATATCATCGCTACTATCTGGGCTATGGATAATATCCACCATTTTATGGCTATCATCCATTCGTTTCCGGAATCGCCTTTCAGACTTGACCAGATACCGATGGCTGTGAAAATGAATGTCAGTCCGAAAACACCTGCCATTTGGATCAGTCTCGGAGGAAGCATCCACTGAATTATCTTGTCGCAGTAGTCAATGTTACCTTGGCGGATTGCTTTCTGTAATCCGGAAAATGAACTGCGGAGAATGCCGAATTGGGCAGCTATCCAGCGTTTTCTCTGATTGCTGATGGCTTCTTCTTTCTGCGTTTTTTCGTCATAGATTGGAATTTCCGGTAAGTAGGTGGTGTGAATGCGTTGTTGCAGAAGAAGTACTTCTAGTTCTTTGTCTTCGCCTGCTGTTTCAAGAAGTCGGACGTTTTGTCGGAACCAGTCGGCTTCAAAAGCCATTCCTGAACCGGATAATGCAGCTGAAAGTCCTAGTGCGTTGTGTCCGCTGCGGAAGATGCCATTATTGATTTCTTCGCTGATGCCATCCAGAACAGAAATGTCTGTATTCAGATTTTTGCCGGTCCGGTGGGCTTGTATGCACCGCACACCGCTATCGAATGCACGGTTTACCTCTGTCAGGAAGTTCGGGGAAGTCAGATTATCAGCGTCCATGATAACTACTACATCGTAGGGTATTCCGTCGATGGCATCCATTGCCATTGTCAGTGCTTTGGCTTTGGAGCTGTCTTTATAGTCGGCTATCAGCAGTCGGATAGGCAAGGAGCGTAAGAGTTCGTTGGTGGCAGACTGCATTTGGTCAGAGATAACGATGATATCAAACATCTCTTTCGGATACTCCTGTCCCAGGAAGCTGCGTACGGAAGAGACGATCACCCGGTCTTCCTTATAAGCCGGGAAGAGTACGACGAAACGTCGGAGGGTACGGGCTTCTGAAAATTGAGGTGCCCGGTAGAACTTGGAAGCAATGGCGTATAGCAACAGATAACATACGCAAAGCGCGAAAAGTACAAAAAGAATCCAATCGACGATATTCATAGTAGTTGGAATTTATGACACAACGTTTTATTTATCAGGTGAGACAATGCTCTTTTTATCGGATGACGGGCGAAAAAGTCCGGAGTTTATTCCATAAAATATGGCTGCCGCCAGGTCGAAACGACCTTTGAGTATGAAAGCCAGACTATTCTTTGTAGCAGCCACGGTGCTCTGATAAACAATGGAGGCGATGCGGTTGAACCCTTTCAGATTGCGTCGGGCATAGAACAGACGGTTGCGTGTCAGATAATAAGTACGCAATTTACTAAGTTGTCCAGTGCTCTGGCTTTCTTTATGAAAAATGGTGCAGCGAGGATCGTACCATAGCTTATATCCGGCACGGGTCATGCTTGTGCTCCAGTCTAGTTCTTCATAGTAGAGAAAAAATATCTCGGGCATCATTCCTGCTTTTTCAATGACTTCCCGTTTGAGCATCATGGCTGCCCCATGCAGGTAAGGGGTAGAGTGGGGAGTGTCGAATGTTCCGTCGTCCGGACAATCGAAGCCCAGCATGTTATTGCGTAGCGTGATTCGTGACAAAGGGGTGAAGCCGGCAAACTGTATGTGTTGCGGTGGAAATGCAAAGCGTATCTTGGGAGATACACCTCCTATTTCCGGACGACTTTCTAATCGTTCTATTAAGCATGCGATGTTGTCGGATTCGATGTAGGTGTCATTATTGATAAGGAATATATATTTGCCTTTTGCTGCCCGGATGCCGATATTGTTTCCGCCGGAAAAACCACTGTTCTCATTGCTGCGGATAGCGACAACGGTGGGATACAGGTGGCGTATTTTAGCTGCTTCGTTTTCGTGTGAAGCATTGTCTACGACTATGATTTCATAACTTACAGAATGTACTTTTTTCTGTAGTGATTCTATCAGTTCGCATGTGTCTTTGAATCCATTGTAGCAGATTGTGATAAATGATATGTCTGGAATATTGTTTGTCATATTTGTTCGTCAGTCTTTTGAGTGGATACTAGTTCTTTTTCTTTCTCTTCTTCACTGATGCGCTTGTCTATATGAGGAGCGGCAAAACAGAGTGCGAATCCTATATATACAGTCAGTGGATTGGGATATTGCATTACGTCGTTGACATAGGCCGCAATGAAATAACCGGCATCCATACAAAGCCAGGCTGCCACTAATCCGCGCAAGCTCTTATTGCGTACTTTAAACATCAGTAGCCATGAGCACCAAGCGAATAGAATGCTATGTATACCCAGATAGAGAATGAGTCCGACAATTCCTGTTTCTATCCATACACCGACTAACCATGAATCTGGAGGATAGGGCATTTGTTCTTTCGGTTCGAAATTTCCGGTTGAAAGCCCAACACCATATCCGATAGGCTTCTTTGCCATCAATTCTTTCATTCGCATCCTGTTTTCGACACGTACGAGGTATGAAGCATCTTCGGTTGGATGGAAAGAGGAACGCATTTTGTGAATGTATTGGTTTCCGCTCCCGATGTTGGTATAATAGAAAAATGCGAAAACGCTGATAGATATGAATATACCTCCCAATAATGCTTTCCAATTCTTTGCTATGACGGTTATCATCAGCATGCCACCCATAAGGACGCCCATGGCAGAGCGGGTTCCGGAGATTCCCATTCCATAAATGCCGCAAAAAGCAATAAAAAGGAAGTAGATGCGTTTCCATCTGGAGTCAACAAAGAATGAGGCAATGGCAAAGGTCACAGCAGACATGGCGGCATGAACGCCGTAATTGGCTGCATCAGAGAAACAAGAGAAATAACGAATGCCTGACCAGATAATGTGAGTACGTGCACCTCCCACTACATGTAAGAAATAAAGGTCTTTAGAACTGAACCCATGATTCTTCTGCCAATAACCTTTTAGGGTGAATATCAAAACAAATATTGACCATATAATTAATAGTAGTTCAATGTCTTTCTTGGTACGCATTACGATCGGAACGACGAATGCACATATCAAGGGGATGAGAGCATAAGGAGTGAGGTTAATATTCCAAGCTGCCATCACATTGTTTGGATTCAGTATCTCCAGTATATAATACAATAACCAGACAATGAATAAATAGGACATTATATTTTGTCCGAGTTTCCAGTTAGTGCGCTCGTCATTGCTGAGTTGTATCAGACAGATCGTAGTAAACAATAAGATAAGCACCATTGAGAATAATCCTATCTTGATGTTTACGAACATACTTGCCGCGATTAGTGCGAACTGTGCGGCAAGCAGGAGGTGGAAAGCGGTTACCTTATTCGTCATCGTCCTCGTCTTCTGCTTCTTTGGCTTTTCTTCTGAGATTGAATATGATTTTTTCTGTTAATGATAACTGACTGAGACGATAGCCGATTCTGCGCAGCAATGTATGGGGTGGAAGTTGTCCTGTAAAGTCCTCTACTGCTTCACGGTTCGCATTTGTGAGGCATATACGGAATGGAACATCCGTCTTACCCAGTTGCTGTGTGAGTTGTTCGCAAAGTTGCTTGTCAATAGTTTTCCAGCCACGGTCTGCCGAAGCCACTAGGATATTGGCGTTGGCGTCATGTAGCAGAGCACTTGGAATATTGCTGGTCGACAATGGTGGATAAGCAACTATCAGCACATCTTCTCCTTGCAAAGTGTAAAAGTCTGTAACACTCTTGGCTAGTAGAAATTGGGTCGAGTCTGTATTGAAATCTACTTCGTAGGTGATAAATCTGGTATTTAACATCCGGCTTTGCATATATCCGCAGATCAAATTTCCCAATTCTTCTTCTCCGGAATTGTCACTGGTGCTGAAAAGGTTGATGATGAACACGCCGGGAGACTTGCGCTTAGTCAGGAAGCGAAGTAGTGAATTGCTTAATTCTTTTACGGAAAGCTGAACATAAGTCTTGGTCAGACCTCCATAGCGAGAGGGACTTGTATTGGGAATAGCGCCTATTACCTTAAATCCGGTGACTCGCTTGGTACGGCTGGAATCTCGTAAAGTCCTGTCAAGCATTTCGACTAGTAACAATAAAGCGACTATGATGAGAAAACTGACAGCACAAGCAGCTATAACAATCTGTTTCCGATTGGTTGAGTTGGACGAAATCGGATAAGTTGGTTCGTTGAGTACTTTCAAAGTGGCAGAAGTCATTTCTAGATTTTTCTTTCTCAGTAAGGCTTCATTATAACTTTGAAGTACAGTGAGATAGTTGCGTTCGGTGAAATTTATCATACGCTCTTTTTGCTTGATGGTAGTACCTACTGGTGCGAAAAAGACATATCGGTCATTCAATTCATTACGTGCATTCTGTACAATCTGTAATTCAGCTTTGGCTTTCTCGTATAGTAGAGTTTGTTCCAACCATTGGTCGATGATATTGGTTCGTGAGGCACCCTCTTTGGTATATTTATGACCGATATAGGAGGATGTTAAGTCATTTAATTCTTGCTTGACTTCAGAGAGCCGTTTCTTTTCATTTACCAAGGTCTGATCGTCTGTTTTTTGGGAAACAGTCATCGCTTCGGCCTCCGATATTCTACCAGTAATGTTGGAAGCTTCTCGCAGTTTGTCTACAAATTCCATGTTCTTGAGCACCTGTTTTGCATTACTGTCCATATGCTTCTCTAGTTCTTCAAGCATGGATTTACTACTATTAAAAGCAAAAAGTGCATCCTGCTCTCTTAGCTCGTATTCTTTGCTGATGGCAGCTATTTCCTTGGTCTCGTCAAGGTAGTTGATGATGCGTTTCTCTACATTATACTTCGTTAGGTCTTCTTCTTCTAAGTTTAGTTTCTTTCCGATGCGCTTCAACTCTTCTTCAAAGTATTTGATTACTTTGTCCGTCTCTCCATAACGAATGCGACGATATTCTTCTACAAATTCGTCCATTAGAATACTCACTGTATTGTAGACGATGCCCGGATCACCGGATGAATAGCTGATATCCAACAAATCACTAGTCAATCGACGCTGTACTTTGATGTTTTTCAGGGCATTATAGCTATAAAAGGGGTGATTGTAGTAAAATAGTCCATAGATATAGTTATCTTTATGCGGACGCATATATTTTTCCAGATTAGCTACTGTCTTATCTTCACTCGACTTGTCGATTAGTTTTAGAATTTCAGCCCCATTCGGACTATTTTTCAAGTGATTGTAAGTATAGTTATAGCTTGAAGCAGTAATACCGTTATTTTCTTTATCTGGGTTTCCCTGAATAAGAATTCGCGCAAATAACCGTAGACATACTCTCTTCAACGTACTTTCGGCCTGCATGATGCTGATCAAATTGTCCATTGAGTTTTGTACTGTTGCCCAGTCTGTACGTTTATCACTCTCTAGATTATAACCAGAAGCTACCCCTGTATATAATGTAGCTTTTACATCATATCCTCCTTGCATATGCCGTGTGTAGTAAATAACCAGCAATGTGAAGAAAGCGGTTCCTATCAATATCAGCCAACGATGGCGAAATAGGGTTCGTATGATAGAAATGATATAGTTCATATCTTAGTCTTTTATTTTCGTATGATGGGAGTGCGTGAAATAACTTCGAGTATCATTAAACTCTTTGTTAATTCGAACTTGCTATTCTCATATGCCTCACGGGCTTGAGATTGTCTTTCCTTATCTGTAGATAAATCGGTAGATTCAATAGTCCCATTGGCAAAGTTCTTTTCAGAAATCTCGTATTGCACATTAGCTAGCACCAAACTTTCACTTCTCATTTGAAGAACTTTCATCTGCGAAGTTGCCATTGTGTACATTTCAATAATACTTTTTTTGATTTCGTCATACTTCATTTCTCGTTCTAGTTCTGCACTCCGGAGCGTAAGCTTTTGGCGGCTAACTCGTCCTTTGAGGTCGAATAAATCGTTCAATGGAATACTTAAACCTGCACCTACCGTGTAACCATTCTGTGCCTGGGTGGAGTAGGTGAGGTATGGAGCGACTGCCACGTCCGTAAAAGTGGACTCATTGCCGAACATTCCATATTGATAGCTTCCCCGTAAACTGAAGAAACCTAGAAATGACCATTTCTCTTTTTGGAGTAATTTGCGCTCGATTCTCGCTTTTACGTCCGCCATCTCATAAATAGGGCTGTTCTTGGCGTTTTCGAATAAAACGGATAGTGGGGGGAGAATTATTTTACTATAATCTTCTTCATTTAGTTGAGAATAGTCAGACACTTCTTGTGCAACTACACGGGTGGTAGAGATGAATAGAAGTAATAGCCCCGAAAAAAAACATATAAATTGCTTCATAAAAAAATCCTATTATTTGCTCTTGCTGTGTTATAGCTTGCGCAAATATAAGGATTAATTTCATTTATGTACAGTCTTTTATTATCTATTTTGCAATCTTGCGTGTAAATTGTGCACAGATCGTTGCTAAAATGGTATTAGAAGGCTTCTGTCATGTTGAAGTAGAACAGATTCTGCTTGTTCACCATGTCCCTTCCGAAGTCGAGACGTACATTCATACGGGGTTGAACTTCAATGCGTAATCCCAGTCCGAGGTTGGGAAGCACACCTTCTATCTTGCCCGGAGTGGGGCCCATGAATCCGCATCCTCCCCAGGCTACATATCCTATATGACTTAACATCTTTTTCACCCAAGTGCTTTTGTCCGTATTTATCATCTGGCGGTATTCGGCCATCAGGACATGCGAGGACTTGTCGCGAAACTGTCCCATGTAGTAACCGCGAAGATCGAAGGGGGTTCCGCTAAGTACATATTTTGTTAGGGGCACATTTCCGAATGCGTTTTTGCTTTGCACTGTCCAGGCTATCACCTTGCGGCGGCCTACTGTTTTGTATTGACGATAGTCGATTTCCAAACGGTAAAAGTTATTATCGCTTCCGAATACTTTATTATACATCATTCCCCGGAAGTCGAGGTAGGTTCCGTTATATGCATTTGCGGGAATATCACGTGTGTCATACGTCAGCAGGAAACCGAGTCCGGAGCTGAAATTTTCGTATCCGCTTTCTGTACCTCCTGCCGCCATATACGAGGGTTCATTAACCATTCCGGCAGCCGGCCTGGTAATTTTATCATAGTTCAAATCGACTTGGGGACCTGCAAAAATGTTGCTTTCTCCCAGACGGAACAGGAACCAGGGGTTTACTTGGATGCCGCTGTAACGGTATTCGCTGGTATCTTCTCCACGTTCATAATCTTTATTAGTGGAATAGCCGATGCCATAAAAGTTCTCAATCGTATTTTTATAAGAAAAAGTTCCGAAGATACGGAAGCGGTCTCCTTTAAAAAAAGTTGTGGTTTTGTCATCAAGTTCAGCCCACCTTTGAACATCAAGGCAATGGCCACTGGCACTACCGAACGTCGTTGGGTGGTATCACTCGGATTCATCCGGAACGTCATCAAGGCACTACCGCCTACCAATACACCGAAGTCCGGTGTGTAGCTGGGACCACCTAATATGTTATAGTGCAAATTTCGTTTTGCTACACGCTGGCGGCGCAACTCGCGCTTTGAAAGGGCAGGAATGGTATCTGACGGGATGTCTTCAATATCTACATCGCTCTTTACTGCCGTACTGTTAGCCGCGGCTGACATCATATTGATGGATGGAAGCATCATCAATATTCCTATTATATATTTCTTCATAATTTCTCTGTGAGGAATTTGACTGCAAAGAAAACTCTTTTATTCCAATTAGTTTTGATATTCTTAGATAATAAATCTAAAAAAGAATCGTATTTTTGCGGAATATGATGTTTTCCGATATGCTGATAAATAAAATCGCATGATTTAATCTCATACATTCAAACTGTATTTATTAGTGTATCATGATCCGTCAGCCTATTAATTAATTACTTATATCAATGAATAAACAGATTTTATCAATTTTTGTTTTCTGTGCTTTTTCTTATTCTACACAAGCGCAAGAAGTGAAAGGTGGCATCAGCGACTCCATGATGCAACAAATCAAGCAGAGTTACGCAAACACTCCTGCCGACAAGGCTATCCGCAACGCTATCGGCAGCAACGACATCCGTAAACTGGCTCTCAACCAGGATAACCTGAAGGGGATGGATACACATTTCTCCATCAAAGTGCCTTCCAAAGGTATTACCGATCAGAAATCTTCCGGTCGTTGCTGGCTTTTCACTGGTCTGAATGTGATGCGTGCCAAAGCGATTGCCAAGCATAACCTCGGCTCGTTCGAATTCTCGCAAACTTATCCTTTCTTCTTCGATCAGCTGGAGAAAGCTAATCTCTTTCTACAAGGTATTATCGACACCAGCAGTAAGCCGATGGACGATAAAATGGTGGAATGGCTCTTCCGCAATCCTTTGAGTGACGGTGGAACATTCACCGGTGTAGCCGATATCGTCAGTAAATACGGGCTTGTTCCCAAAGATGTGATGCCGGAAACCAATAGCAGTGAAAATACCTCCCGCATGGCAGGTCTGATCGCCCTGAAACTTCGTGAGCAGGGGCTTCAACTCCGTGATCTCGCTGCGCAAGGTGCCAAACCTGCTGCCCTTGAGAAAACAAAAACAGAAATGTTGAGCACCATCTATCGCATGTTAGTGCTGAATCTCGGTGTTCCTCCCACTGAATTTACCTGGACTGAATACAACGCTAAAGGCGAGCCTGTATCTACCGAAACTTACACTCCGCTTTCTTTCCTGAAGAAGTATGGTGACGAAAAACTGATTGACAATTATGTCATGTTAATGAACGATCCGAGCCGTGAATATTATAAATGTTATGAGATAGACTACGACCGCCACCGTTACGACGGCAAAAACTGGACGTATGTCAATCTCCCCATCGAGGACATCAAAGAAATGGCTATTTCTTCTCTCAGGGATAGCACAATGATGTATTTTTCTTGCGATGTAGGTAAATTCCTAAACTCCGATCGTGGTTTACTGGATGTCAAAAACTACGATTACGAATCCCTTATGGGTACTTCTTTTGGCATGAACAAGAAGCAACGCATCCAAAGTTTCGCCAGTGGCTCCAGTCACGCCATGACTCTTATGGCCGTCGATCTTGACAAAAACGGAAAACCGACGAAATGGATGGTTGAAAATAGTTGGGGAGCAACCTCCGGTTATCAAGGACATCTCATCATGACGGATGACTGGTTTGATGAATATATGTTCCGTCTGGTAGTAGAAACGAAATACGCATCGAAAAAAGCACTTGAGGTGTTGAAACAGAAGCCTATTCGACTTCCTGCCTGGGACCCTATGTTTGCCGGAGAGGAATAACCACTTTGCATAGACCTGTATGCCGCGAGGTCTCCAATTTTTCTTTGGTTCTTTCTTTTGCTTCAAAGAGGCAAAAGAAAGAACGTGCACGAACACGAAAGGAATTACGGATATTTTTCCGTAATTCCTTTCTTTTTTCCTCCCGAATCCCAATCTTATTTATTACTTTTGCGGCAAATTTATGAAACCATTATTTTATCTAGCATGGCAAATGTAATAAAGTTACGTAAAGGCCTTGACATAAACCTGAAAGGTAAAGCTGCTGAAACGTACGCAACAGTAAAAGAACCGGGGTTCTACGCACTCGTACCCGATGACTTTCCTGGAGTGACGCCTAAGGTAGTCGTGAAAGAGCAGGAGTATGTAATGGCTGGTGGACCCTTGTTTATCGACAAGTATCATCCTGAAGTGAAATTTGTTTCGCCGGTGAGCGGCGTGGTGACGAGTGTTGAACGTGGTGCTCGTCGTAAGGTGTTGAACATCGTAGTGGAAGCTGCTGCAGAGCAGGACTATGAAGATTTTGGAAAAAAGAATGTTGCTTCGATGGATGCTGAAGCTGTGAAAACCGCTTTGTTGGAAGCCGGACTTTTCGCGTTTATCAAACAGCGCCCTTATGACATCATTGCTGATCCGACGGTCACTCCGAAAGGAATCTTTGTATCCGCATTCGACACTAATCCGTTAGCTCCGGATTTTGAGTTTGCCCTCAAAGGTGAAGAAACAAACTTCCAGACAGGACTTGATGCTCTTGCCAAACTGGCAAAAACCTATCTGAATATCAGTGTGAAACAGAACGCTGCTGCACTGACACAGGCTAAGAATGTTACAATCACCGCTTTCGACGGACCGAACCCTGCGGGTAATGTAGGTGTTCAGATAAACCATCTCGACCCCGTATCCAAGGGAGAAACGGTATGGACTATTGATCCGCAAGCCGTAATCTTCATTGGCCGCCTTTTCAATACAGGTCGTGTAGATTTCACCCGTACAATAGCTGTGACAGGTTCCGAAGTGTTGAAACCTGCATACTGCAAACTCCGGGTAGGCGCATTGCTCACCAACGTGTTTGCCGGTAATGTAACAAAAGACAAAGACTTACGCTATATCAGCGGTAATGTGCTGACAGGAAAGCAAGTATCTCCGAACGGATTCTTGGGAGCATTCCACAGCCAACTGACTGTGATCCCCGAAGGTGACGACATTCACGAAATGCTCGGATGGATCATGCCGCGCTTCAACCAGTTCAGTGCCAACCATTCTTATTTCAGCTGGTTGATGGGTAAGAAGGAATATACGCTGGATGCCCGCATCAAAGGTGGCGAACGTCACATGATTATGTCGGGTGAATACGATAGGGTATTCCCGATGGATATCCTGCCCGAATATCTGATTAAAGCAATCATCGCCGGTGACATCGACCGTATGGAAGCACTTGGCATCTATGAAGTGGCTCCTGAAGATTTCGCTCTTTGCGAATTCGTCTGCTCTTCGAAGATGGAAC
Organism: Bacteroides sp. BFG-606; assembly: GCF_024788145.1. Lineage (NCBI taxonomy): Bacteria > Pseudomonadati > Bacteroidota > Bacteroidia > Bacteroidales > Bacteroidaceae > Bacteroides > Bacteroides sp. BFG-606. The sequence goes on from NZ_JANUIL010000001.1 coordinate 4,208,813, forward strand.
TGCAACGCATCGTTCGTGCCGGACTTGATATGCTCCGTTCGGAAATGGCATAGGAGAATTAAGAATTAAAAATTAAAAATTAAAAAATGATAGTTGAGACTTTATGAAATTGTCTTCTGGTAAACACAGCGTAGCTATTTCTCAATTCTCAATTTTCAATTCTCAATTTAATAAATGAAAGCGTTAAGAAATTATCTCGATAAGATAAAGCCGAACTTTGAAGAGGGCGGCAAATTCCACGCATTCCAGTCGGTGTTTGACGGCTTCGAAACATTCCTGTTCGTGCCCAACAAGACTGCGAAAACGGGAACGCACATACATGACGCAATTGATAGCAAGCGCATCATGTCGATTGTGGTTATTTCGTTGGTACCGGCTTTGCTGTTCGGTATGTATAACGTAGGTTACCAGCATTTCACTCACACGGGTGCTACTGGCAGCTTTATCGAAATGTTTGCATACGGATTCCTGGCAGTACTGCCTAAAATTATCGTATCTTATGTAGTAGGTTTGGGTATTGAGTTCGTGGTAGCTCAATGGAAGAAAGAAGAAATACAGGAAGGATTCCTCGTTTCCGGTATTTTGATCCCGATGATCGTTCCGGTTGACTGTCCGCTGTGGATTCTTGCCGTAGCTACTGCATTCTCTGTTATCTTTGCAAAAGAAGTATTCGGTGGTACAGGTATGAACGTATTCAACGTTGCGTTGATTACGCGTGCATTCCTGTTTTTCGCATATCCGACTAAGATGTCCGGTGATGCCGTTTGGGTATCAGGCGACAGCATTTTCGGTCTGGGACAAAGCGTAGACGGACTTACCGTTGCCACTCCGCTGGGACAAGCTGCTACATCTGGTAGTGTTCCTGCATTCAACATGGATATGATTACAGGTCTGATTCCGGGTTCTATCGGTGAAACCAGCGTGATCGCTATTCTGATTGGTGCGGTTATCTTGCTTTGGACAGGCGTTGCTAGTTGGAAGACAATGATTTCCGTATTTGTCGGTGGTGCATTTATGGCATGGGTATTCAACTCAATCGGCATGGAAAACAACACAATGGCTCAAATGCCTTGGTACGAACACCTCGTTCTCGGTGGTTTCTGCTTCGGTGCCGTATTTATGGCTACTGACCCTGTGACTTCCGCTCGTACGGAAAGAGGTAAATATATCTTCGGATTCCTGATCGGTGTGATGGCTATCGTTATCCGCGTACTGAATCCGGGTTATCCGGAAGGTATGATGCTTGCCATCCTGCTGATGAACATCTTCGCTCCGCTGATCGACTACTGTGTAGTACAGGGTAACATCAGCCGTCGCGAAAAACGCGCTATCAAGTCTAACCAATAAATACCGAAAGAAAATGAATACGAATAGTAATAGTTATACTATCATTTATGCTTCGGTAATGGTTATTATCGTAGCATTCCTGCTGGCATTCGTTAGTTCTTCATTGAAATCTACACAAGATAAGAATGTGCAGTTGGACACTAAGAAACAGATACTCGCTGCATTGAACATTAAAAATGTGGAAGATGCGGATGCTGAATATAAGAAATATGTGAAAGGGGACATGCTGATGAACGTAGACGGTACGCTGACTGAAAATACAGGTGAATTTGCTACCAACTACGAGAAAGAAGCGAAAGAACAACAACGTCTGCACGTGTTTGTATGCGAAGTGGACGGTCAGACCAAATATGTGGTTCCTGTTTATGGTGCCGGTCTTTGGGGAGCTATCTGGGGATATGTTGCACTGAACGAGGATAAAGATACCGTTTACGGTACTTATTTCTCACACGCTAGTGAAACTCCGGGTTTGGGTGCTGAAATTGCAACCGAACATTTCCAGAATGAATTCGTTGGAAAGAAGACTTTGGAGGATGGCTCTATTGCTCTTGGAGTTGTGAAGAATGGCAAGGTGGAAAAACCTGAATATCAGGTGGACGGTATCTCTGGTGGTACAATCACTTCTGTAGGTGTAGATGCCATGCTGAAGACTTGCCTGAATAGTTACTTGAGTTTTTTAACTAAATAATAAGGAGGAGAAAGATAGAATATGGGACAACTGTTTTCAAAGAGAAATAAAGAAGTATTCTCTGCTCCGTTGGGAATTGATAACCCGGTAACCGTACAGGTGCTCGGTATCTGTTCTGCACTTGCTGTCACTGCAAAACTGGAGCCTGCTATTGTAATGGGACTTTCAGTAACAGTGATTACTGCATTTGCTAACGTCGTTATTTCATTGTTGCGCAAAACCATTCCTAACCGTATCCGTATTATCGTTCAGTTGGTAGTGGTAGCCGCTTTGGTAACTATTGTAAGTGAAGTTCTGAAAGCGTATGCTTATGATGTAAGTGTTCAGCTTTCTGTATATGTAGGTTTGATTATCACTAACTGTATCCTGATGGGGCGTCTGGAAGCATTTGCCATGCAGAATGGTCCTTGGGAGTCTTTCTTGGACGGTGTAGGTAATGGTTTGGGATATGCCAAAATTTTGATAATCGTCGCTTTCTTCCGCGAACTGCTTGGCTCGGGAACATTGCTCGGTTTCAATATCCTGAACTATGAGCCTATCCGGAATATCGGATACGTAAATAACGGTTTGATGTTGATGCCGCCGATGGCATTGATTATCGTAGCTTGCATTATATGGTATCAACGTGCACGTCACAAAGAACTGCAAGAAGAAAGTAATTAATTCTTCATTCTTAATTCTTAATTAAAAGATATGGAACATTTATTAAGTTTATTCGTCCGCTCTATCTTTGTGGACAATATGATATTCGCATTCTTCCTGGGTATGTGCTCATACCTGGCTGTTTCGAAGAATGTGAAGACTGCCGTAGGACTGGGTATTGCTGTGACTTTCGTGTTACTGGTAACGCTTCCGGTGAACTACTTGTTGCAAACCAAAGTGCTGGCTGCTAATGCTATCATTGAAGGTGTCGACCTTAGTTTCTTGAGCTTTATTCTTTTCATTGCCGTTATTGCCGGTATCGTGCAGTTGGTGGAGATGGTGGTAGAGCGTTTCAGTCCGTCGCTGTATGCTTCACTGGGTATCTTCCTGCCGTTGATTGCCGTTAACTGTGCTATCATGGGTGCTTCTCTGTTTATGCAGCAACGTATCAATCTCGCTCCAAGCGATCCGAAATACATTGGAGATATCTGGGATGCTCTCTCTTATGCATTGGGTTCCGGTATCGGTTGGTTACTGGCTATCGTAGGTCTGGCTGCTATCCGCGAGAAAATGGCTTACTCTGACGTACCTGCTCCGTTGAAAGGATTGGGGATCACATTTATCACAGTAGGTCTGATGGCAATCGCATTTATGTGTTTCTCTGGTTTGAACATCTAAAAAGAAAGGAATAAGACAATGGATATGAATTTAATATTAGCGAGCATTGGGGTATTCCTTGTGGTTATTCTGTTGCTTGTTGTAATCTTGTTGGTTGCCAAGAATTTCTTGGTGCCATCAGGAGACGTGAAACTGACAATCAACGGCGAAAAGGAATTGGAAGTGGCTTCCGGTTCTACTTTGCTCAATACGCTGTCTGTAAACGGAGTATTTCTGTCATCTGCTTGTGGTGGTAAGGGTTCTTGCGGACAGTGCAAATGCCAGGTACTCGAAGGTGGTGGAGAAATCCTGCCTTCTGAAGTTCCTCACTTCAGCCGTAAACAGCAACAAGACCACTGGCGTCTGGGCTGTCAGGTGAAAGTGAAAAGTGATATGGCTATCAAGATCGACGAATCTATCTTGGGTGTGAAGGAGTGGGAGTGCGAAGTAATCTCCAACAAGAACGTGGCTACGTTTATCAAAGAGTTTATCGTTGCTTTGCCTAAAGGCGAACACATGGACTTTATCCCGGGCTCTTACGCACAAATCAAGATTCCTAAATTCTCAATGGATTATGACAAGGACATTGATAAAAAATTGATCGGTGACGAATATCTGCCTGCATGGGAGAAATTCGGTTTGATGGGACTGAAATGTAAGAATGACGAAGAAACAATTCGTGCTTACTCTATGGCCAACTATCCTGCCGAAGGTGACCGTATCATGTTGACAGTACGTATCGCTACTCCGCCGTTCAAACCGAAAGAACAGGGTCCTGGATTTATGGACGTAATGCCGGGTATCGCTTCTTCTTATATTTTTACCCTGAAACCAGGTGATAAGGTAATAATGAGCGGTCCTTACGGAGACTTCCACCCGATTCTGGATTCTAACAAGGAAATGATGTGGATTGGTGGTGGTGCCGGTATGGCTCCGTTGCGTGCACAAATCATGCACTTGACCAAGACGCTGCACGTTACTGATCGTAAGATGTCATACTTCTACGGTGCTCGTGCATTGAATGAAGTGTTCTATCTGGAAGATTTCCTGCAGATCGAAAAGGATTTCCCGAACTTTACTTTCCATCTGGCACTCGACCGTCCGGATCCTGCTGCTGATGCTGCAGGCGTGAAGTATACTCCGGGATTCGTTCACAACGTAATCTACGAAACTTACCTGAAGAATCACGAAGCTCCTGAAGATATTGAATACTATATGTGTGGTCCTGGCCCGATGTCGAAAGCTGTTGAGAAGATGCTTGACGATCTTGGCGTTCCGGCACAGAACCTGATGTTCGATAACTTCGGAGGATAATTCGCGGAAGAGAACAATCGGTCGGTAAAATGACCGGAAAGAATATATAAAACAGAGCGGGAAATCTGAAAAGCAGTAGTGCTTCTTGGATTTCCCGCTTCTTTTTTAGGGTATTCCATGATGTCTTTCCGCTATGTTTTCTATCTATTTTATGTCTGTTTAAAAGATAGTTCTCCTTTTTTATCTGTACTTATCTATTATATTCGTATATTTGGCTACACAATAGAATTTTTAAACACAATAGGTTATGGAATATCATCGTATATCTTTCATCCACAATGATACAGAGTATTCATTTGTTAAAGCAATGAGTTCGAACTTAACGGGATATGCATTAGTAACAGCTTGTAGGACAGAAGTAACCATTTACATGAAAGAGAACAACCTGAAAGGTTATTATATATTGACCGGCATGGCTAAAGTTTAATTGTATGAAAAATGAAATTATACAGTCGGCTCTCCGCAATTTGAAGGTTAAAGAGCTGAATCCGATGCAGGAAGCATCACTTGAACAAGCTACCGGAAGAAAAGACGTTATACTGTTGTCACCGACAGGATCGGGCAAGACATTGGCCTATCTGTTGCCTTTGCTTCTTACCCTAAAACCGAATGATGACAGCGTGCAGGTGCTGATTCTGGTTCCTTCACGTGAGTTGGCATTACAAATTGACTCTGTGTTCAAAGCAATGGGGACTCCCTGGAAAACCTGTTGTTGTTATGGTGGACATCCTATCGCTGAAGAAAAGAAGAGTATAGTGGGTAATCATCCTGCTATCATCATCGGTACTCCGGGACGTATCACCGACCATCTGTCGAAAGGAAATTTCAATCCTGAAACCATTGAGACTTTAATTATCGATGAATTTGACAAATCTTTGGAGTTTGGTTTCCATGATGAAATGGCAGAGATTATCACGCAGCTTCCGGGATTAAAAAAACGTATATTACTTTCGGCTACCGATGCTGAAGAGATTCCTGAATTTACAGGATTGAACCGCACGGTGAAGTTGGATTTTCTTTCGGACGCTTCTGAAGAACAGGGGGCCCGTTTGAAACTGATGAAGGTACTTTCTCCTTCCAAAGATAAGATTGATACTTTATATAATCTGCTTTGTACATTGGGAAGCAGTTCGAGCATCGTATTCTGTAATCATCGGGATGCAGTGGATCGTGTGCATCAGTTATTGGCGGATAAAAAACAGTCTGCAGAACGTTTCCATGGTGGTATGGAACAGCCGGACCGCGAACGTGCGCTCTACAAATTCCGTAACGGCAGTTGTCATGTGTTGATTTCTACCGATTTGGCTGCCCGTGGACTGGATATTCCGGAGGTGGGACATATTGTTCATTATCATTTGCCGGTGAATGAAGAAGCTTTTACGCACCGCAATGGACGAACAGCACGTTGGGATGCTACCGGAACGTCCTATCTGATTTTGCATGCCGAAGAGAAACTTCCTCCTTATATTCCGGAAGATATGGAAACAGTAGTGTTACCTGAAAATCCTCCCCGTCCTCCGAAATCGGTTTGGGCTACCATTTATATAGGTAAAGGAAAAAAGGAGAAACTTAGCCGGATGGATATTGCCGGATTCTTATATAAAAAAGGAAATCTGACCCGCGAAGATGTCGGAGCGATTGACGTCAAAGAGCATTATGCTTTCGTTGCTATTCGCCGGGCTAAGGTGAAGCAGCTCTTGAATCTGATTCAGGGGGAGAAAATCAAAGGAATGAAGACTATTATAGAAGAAGCGAAGTAAAGATCTTTTCTGTAAGATACCTTACTTGACATCTATGGATAACAAAATGGTGTATATATCCTGTATAAACCAATAAAAAGAAAGGGAAATCTGCTTTAAAACAGTATTTTTATAAGGAAAGATTTGTGCAGCGGAAATAAATTCGTAAATTCGCAAGGTCAAAAGACAAAAGTAACGAAATTGTTAAACCAAAAACAAACTTCAAATGAAAAAGCATAATTTCAATGCAGGACCTTCCATTCTTCCGCGTGAGGTGATAGAGGATACAGCGAAGGCTATTTTAGATTTCAACGGCTCTGGTCTCTCTTTGATGGAAATCAGCCACCGCGCCAAAGACTTCCAACCTGTGGTTGACGAAGCAGAGGCATTATTCAAGGAATTACTCAATATCCCCGAAGGCTATTCGGTACTGTTCTTGGGCGGAGGTGCTAGTATGGAGTTCTGCATGGTTCCTTATAACTTCCTCGAAAAAAAGGCTGCATACCTGAACACTGGTGTATGGGCAAAGAAAGCAATGAAAGAAGCTAAAGGGTTTGGTGAAGTTGTAGAAGTTGCTTCCTCTGCTGAAGCTACATATACTTATATCCCCAAAGATTATACAATCCCAACAGACGCAGATTATTTCCACATCACGACTAACAACACAATTTACGGTACAGAATTGAAGAAAGACCTCGATTCTCCAGTTCCGATGATTGCCGATATGTCTTCTGATATTTTCTCACGTCCGATCGACGTTTCTAAATATATCTGTATTTATGGTGGTGCACAAAAGAATCTGGCTCCTGCAGGTGTTACATTCGTTATCGTTAAGAATGACGCTGTAGGTAAGGTTTCCCGTTACATCCCGTCAATGCTGAACTATCAGACACACATTGATAACGGTTCTATGTTCAATACTCCTCCGGTAGTGCCTATCTATGCTGCATTGTTGAACCTGCGCTGGATCAAAGCACAGGGTGGTGTGAAAGAAATGGAACGTCGTGCCATCGAAAAGGCTGATATGCTGTATGCTGAAATCGATCGTAACAAAATGTTTGTTGGTACTGCTGCCAAAGAAGACCGTTCACGCATGAATATCTGTTTCGTAATGGCTCCTGAATACAAGGAATTTGAAGCAGACTTCTTAAAGTTTGCTACTGAAAGAGGCATGGTAGGTATCAAAGGACACCGTTCTGTAGGTGGTTTCCGTGCATCTTGCTACAATGCTCTGCCGAAAGAAAGCGTACAGGCTTTGATCGACTGCATGCAGGAATTTGAAAAACTTCATTAATAATATTTTCACCACAGATTACACAGACGGACGCAGATTTTTTAATTCTGTGAGAATCTGGGTTATCTGTGGTGAGTCTTTATAAACAGAATTAGATTATGAAAGTACTTGTAGCTACTGAAAAACCGTTTGCTAAAGTTGCAGTAGATGGTATCCGTAAAGAAATAGAAGCAGTTGGATTTGAGCTTGCTTTACTTGAGAAATATACTGATAAGGCTCAATTGCTGGATGCAGTAAAAGATGCTAATGCTATCATTATCCGTAGCGATATTGTTGATGCAGAGGTGCTGGATGCTGCTAAAGAATTGAAAATCGTAGTCCGTGCCGGTGCAGGATATGACAACGTTGACCTGGCTGCTGCCACTGCTCACAATGTATGTGTGATGAATACTCCGGGACAGAACTCTAATGCTGTTGCCGAACTTGCTTTGGGTATGATGGTATATGCTGTCCGTAACTTCTATAACGGAACTTCCGGTACGGAATTGATGGGCAAGAAATTGGGTATTCATGCTTATGGAAACGTAGGTCGCAATGTAGCTCGTGTTGCCAAAGGTTTCGGAATGGAAGTGTATGCTTATGATGCATTTTGTCCGAAAGAAGTAATCGAAAAAGATGGTGTGAAAGCACTTGATTCTGCAGAAGAATTGTATAAGACTTGCCAGGTGGTATCTCTTCATATTCCGGCAACTGCCGAAACAAAGAACTCTATCAATTATGCTCTGTTGAAAGATATGCCGAAAGGTGCTATGTTGGTAAACACTGCCCGTAAGGAAGTGATTAATGAAGCAGAACTGATTAAATTGATGGAAGATCGTGCAGACTTCAAATATATCACAGATATCATGCCTGCTGCTAACGCAGAGTTTGCAGAAAAGTTTGCCGGACGTTATTTCTCAACTCCCAAGAAGATGGGGGCTCAAACTGCTGAAGCAAATATCAATGCCGGTATTGCTGCCGCTCAACAAATTGTTGGCTTCTTGAAAGATGGTTGCGAGAAATTTAGAGTAAACAAATAAGATTCTGAATAAGTCAGCCGGATTTTTTAGGATAACTATGGTAGTATCTGAATAAAAACAATCCGTTGCAGAATGTCTTTTTTAGAAATAAGTAGTATATTTGAGCCACAGATTTTCAAGAAGTCTGTGGCTTTAATTTTTTACATATAAAATACTAATATCATGGCAATAATCAAACCTTTCAAGGGCATTCGTCCTCCGCAAGACCTCGTAGAACAGGTCGCTTCACGTCCTTATGATGTATTGAATTCTGAAGAAGCCCGCGCAGAAGCGGAAGGTAACGAGAAGTCTCTTTATCATATTATTAAACCGGAAATAGATTTCCCTGTTGGTACGGATGAACATGACGAACAGGTGTATGCTAAAGCTGCCGAGAATTTCCAACTGTTTCAGGACAAAGGTTGGTTGGTGCAGGATAAGATGGAAAACTATTATATCTATGCCCAGACGATGAACGGGAAAACACAATATGGGTTGGTAGTCGGTGCTTATGTCCCGGATTATATGAACGGGGTTATCAAGAAGCATGAGCTTACCCGTCGTGACAAGGAAGAGGATCGTATGAAACATGTACGTGTGAACAACGCTAATATTGAACCTGTTTTCTTTGCTTATCCTGACAATGAGAAGTTGGATGTTATTATAAAGAAATATACAGCAAATAAGCCGGTTTATGACTTTATCGCTCCGGGTGATGGTTTTGGACATACTTTCTGGATTGTCGACCAGGAGGCAGATATTGCTGCAATTACTGCCGAATTTGCTAAAATGCCTGCCCTTTATATTGCTGACGGGCATCACCGTTCTGCCGCTGCTGCATTGGTGGGAGCAGAGAAAGCAAAACTGAATCCAAATCATCGCGGTGATGAAGAATATAATTACTTTATGGCTGTTTGCTTCCCGGCAAATCAGTTGACCATTATTGATTACAACCGTGTGGTGAAAGATCTTAATGGTTTGACTCCTGAACAATTCTTGGCTGCACTTGATAAAAACTTTGTAGTAGAAGAAAAAGGCGCGGACATCTATAAACCGTCCGGCTTGCATAATTTTTCACTCTATTTGGGTGGTAAATGGTATAGCTTGACCGCTAAGGCCGGTACGTATAATGATAACGACCCTATTGGGGTGCTTGATGTTACAATCTCTTCCAACCTGATTTTGGATGAAATTTTAGGCATAAAGGATCTGCGTTCTGATAAACGTATTGATTTTGTAGGTGGTATCCGTGGATTGGGAGAGCTCAAGAAACGTGTGGATAGTGGTGAAATGAAAGTGGCTTTGGCTCTCTATCCTGTATCTATGAAACAGTTGATGGATATTGCAGATACAGGCAATATTATGCCGCCGAAGACTACTTGGTTTGAACCGAAACTCCGTTCAGGGCTGGTGATTCATAAGTTAGATTAAGAAATATCTGTTATGCGAAAATCATTGTTGACGGGAATTATATCAGATGTGACGCTTGATTGATGTAGAAAAAATAGTGACGGGATATGCCCGGGATAGTGACGGTATCGTTGTGGTATACCGTCACTATTTTTATTGGATAGCGTCACTATTTTCAATCCCTCCAACTACCTGTCATTGATAAGTGGAACATTAATATTTCCAAACGATAGATTGACTTTTCTTATTAAAGCCGTATCTTTGCAACATGACTGCTGAAGATACTTATAAAACCATCATTGAGCCTTCCGAAGGTATTTATACGGAAAAACGAAGCAAGTTCATTGCTATAGCCCTTCCTGTGCGTACTCTCGATGAGATAAAGATGCATCTTGAAACGTATCAGAAAAAGTATTATGATGCACGGCATGTATGCTATGCTTATATGTTGGGAGCTGCACGAAAGGATTTCCGTGCCAATGATAATGGAGAACCTTCCGGAACAGCGGGTAAACCCATTCTCGGACAGATAAACTCGAATGAACTGACGGATATACTGATTATAGTAGTCCGTTATTTTGGAGGAATCAAATTGGGAACGAGCGGATTGATCGTTGCTTACAAGGCTGCTGCTGCTGAAGCTATTGCTGCCGCTACCATTATAGAAAAGACGGTAGATGAGGAGGTGACGGTAATGTTTGAATATCCTTTTATGAACGATGTTATGCGCATTGTGAAAGAAGAAGAACCGGAGATTCTTAATCAGTCGTATGATATGGATTGTAGCATGACATTGCGGATTCGTCGTTCGATGATGTCTAAGTTGCGTGCACGTTTGGAGAAGGTGGAGACAGCGCGGATTCTTGATGATGAGAATATTTTGTAGGTAAAGTATTAGAGTGGTAATAGAGATAGAGAGTGGATCGCATGATAAATAAATGTCACATATTTTTTAGTCTGTTTTTAAGTTCCTTTGTATGGATAAGCGTTCAGGCGCAAGCACAAGTACAGGAAGCTCAAAAACTGGCTCCTAATAATATTCCTGTTCCGTGGTATTCGCAGAAAATCGCGGGATGTCCTTACTCGCATTGCTCTCTGGCTTCTTCGTTAATGGTCTTTGATTATTTTAAGGGAATGACGGCTGATACACAACGTACAGCCCAGGATGCAGAAAAGAAACTAATTGAATATCAGCGGAATTACTTTATGAAAAAACGTGCTCCTTTCCGTCACCGTACTTCGATAGGGCAGGGAGGATATTATTCTTTTGAAATTGATTCGTTGACACGTTATTATGAAAACATGATAAGTGCCGAACATTTCCAGCAGAAAGATTACCGGATATTGAAAGATTATATTGATCGTGGCATTCCTGTGCTTGTGAATGTGAGATATACAGGCGCAGTTCGTGGTTTGCGTCCCGGTCCGAGAGGGCATTGGATGGTACTTCGCGGCATTGATGATAAACATGTGTGGGTGAATGATCCCGGACGTTCGCCGGAGATGCGGACTAAAGGAGAAAACATCTGTTATCCTATTAAGAAACAGCCGGGTAACCCTTCCTATTTTGATGGTTGTTGGACGGGACGATTTATCATAGTCACTCCTAGAGAATGGATACGAAATTCCCTGTTTGCACAAGTAGGCAAGCTCCCTCCATTGGAGGAGGTGACTCATATAGTTCCTCCGGTTGTGTCGTCTGTAGCCTTACCGCAGGTTATCAATCAGTAGAAGCAACTCATAGTTAGGAAAATTCAGTAGTAGGATTAAGATAAAACATTTGTAGTAAAATAAAGAAGAACAAAAATATATGGCATTTGAAGCAACCAAAAAAGAATGGTGCGAACTCTATTCTTTCTTTCGTCTCTTAGCAGACGGAAAAGTAGTGTTAGGCACGGCAGAAGCAAAGGCGGGAGATACATTTTGGCCTGTTGCAATGATTCAACGGGAAGAACATGATGGAACACGTCAATATTATATTGAAGAAGATACGATTCGTATAGAAGGAGAGAATGGGAGTAAGTCCATGCCTCGTGAAGATTTTGGTATTGTAGCTGATCTGATATTGCAGGCAGTGAAATCTTCTTCGGAAAATGATGTTGCTTCTCCGGAAGGAGTAGAAGAGTTTTTAGACGAAGCTGCCATTTTCGATTTGGAAGCAAAAACAGAAGATCGCACAGATTTTTCCGTTGCATTTTGGCATCCGAAAGCTCCGTTAAGAGGGTTCAATGTCCGCTCACGATTGGGCGCAATGAATCCGTTGCTGGACGGAGGACGTGCAGCGAATCTTAAATTGGAACAGAGCGGAATCAAATTTGCTACTCCAACAGTGAATAAAATCAATGCTTTGCCTGAATCTCCGAATGAGGTTGCCGAACGGATGATGATGATCGAACGTTTGGGTGGCGTACTTAAATACGCTGATGTAGCCGACCGTGTGTTCCGCAGTAATCTGTTGATGATTGATCTGCATTTTCCACGTGTACTGACAGAAATGGTTCGTATCATGCATTTGGATGGCATCTCCCGTATTGGTGAGTTGACAGAAATTATCAAACAAATGAATCCGTTGAAGATTAAAGATGAACTAATCAATAAGCATAAGTTCTATGAATTCAAGATGAAGCAGTTCTTGATGGCATTAGCATTGGGAATGCGTCCTGCAAAGATTTACAATGGATTGGATTCGGCTGTGGAAGGTATTCTGTTGGTGGATGGAAGTGGAGAAGTGCTCTGTTATCATAAATCGGAAAAGCAAATAATGGAGGATTTCTTGTTTCTAAATACTCGTTTAGAAAAAGGATCTTTAGAGAAAGACAAATACGGATTTTTGGAGAGGGAGAATGGAGTCTATTATTTCAAACTGAATGCAAAGATTGGGCTGGTCAAACGGTAGAAAAGTACGAAGCATTGATGAGTCAAACTAATAATGATGACATACTTATATAAAATACTTGTTATCCATGAAAACAAATGAAGTTTTAGAGAACATGAAAGCACGCCGTAGCGTACGGGCTTATACAGGCCAGCAAGTTTCAGAAGAGGATTTGCAGGCCATTTTGGAAGCTGCAACTTATGCACCGAGTGGAATGCATTTGGAAACATGGCATTTTACAGCTATTCAAAATATGGATAAGTTGACAGAACTGAATGAACGGATTAAAGGAGCTTTTGCAAAAAGCGGCGATTCTCGTTTGCAGGAACGTGGACATAGCAAGACTTATTGTTGCTATTATCATGCTCCGACTTTAGTGATTGTATCTAATGAGCCTACTCAATGGTGGGCTGGTATGGATTGTGCCTGTGCTATAGAAAATATGTTTCTGGCTGCCCAGTCTTTAGGTATCGGCTCTTGTTGGATCAATCAGTTGGGAACAACATGTGACGATCCGGAGGTTCGTGAATTTATTACTGCTTTAGGTGTTCCTGCCAATCATAAAGTCTACGGTTGTGTAGCTCTGGGATATGCCGATCCTAAGATTCCGATGAAAGAGAAAAAGATAAAAGCCGGTGCGATAACCATCGTGGAATAGAAATACCCGGCACTCTATTTGTGAAACGACATTTCATTATTCTTGAAGCGGTATCTTGATGTTCTTGGTCCGACACCTCAATACGCTTAAAGCGGTGTCTTACGATACTTAAAGCGGCACTTTAGGACTCCTAAAACGCCGCTTTATTTTTATACTATCTTTCCTGATTTAGGTAGACTGTCTGCCCTGTTTCAAAAGGACATATCAGTCAAAAGATCCATATCGGGTTGGCAACAGTTTGCGGTCTCCCAAGGTATTATCTACGCGAGCTACATTTATCCAAAATTTATTATCACGTACGCTTTCTATAGGATAGGCTGCTTTCTCGCGTGTATATGAGTGTTCCCAACGATCACTTACAATTTCGTATTCCGGATGAGGAGCATTAATCAATACATTATCATCTTTATCCGCTTCGCCATTCTTTACTTCTTGAATTTCTTTCCAGATATTCAGCATGACATCTACGAAATTGTCTAGTTCTGCCAGACTCTCACTTTCTGTCGGTTCAATCATCAACGTACCGTGGACAGGGAAAGAGAGGGTAGGAGCATGATAACCATAATCCATCAGACGTTTGGCAATATCATTCTCCGAGATACCTGCTTCCTCATGTACTTTCCGGCATTCCAGAATCATTTCGTGTCCTACGAAACCGTTGGCTCCCCGATAAACAACTCCATAGGTATCTTTCAGACAACTAGCCAGATAATTGGCATTCAGGATCGCAATTTTAGTTGCCTGTGTCAGTCCTTCCGCACCCATCATACGGATATATCCATATGTGATAGGCAGAATACCTGCACTGCCGAATGGAGCTGCTGATACTTGATTTTGTGAGTTGCCGAAGATTCCGTGTCCGGGAAGGAAAGAAACCAGATGTTCGGCTACGCAGATAGGACCGACTCCCGGACCTCCGCCACCATGAGGGGAAGCGAATGTTTTATGAAGATTCAAGTGGCAGACATCCGCACCGATGAATCCCGGATTGGTTAATCCTACTTGTGCATTCATGTTGGCTCCATCCATATATACTTGTGCACCACAGGCGTGAATGATGTCGCAAATCTCTTTTATCTCGGTTTCGAAGATACCATGTGTAGAAGGATAAGTAATCATCAGTGCAGCCAAATCATCTTTATTCTCTTCTGCTTTTGCACGCAAGTCGGCCATTTCTACATTCCCTTGCTCGTCGCATGCACAGGTAACAGTCACAAAGCCTGCCTGTATAGCTGACGCAGGATTTGTTCCGTGAGCCGAAGCCGGAATCAAGACTTTGTTCCGGTGTCCCTGACCGATACTTTCGAGATAGGCACGAATCACACGAAGGCCTGCATATTCTCCCGCGGCACCCGAATTGGGTTGTAGGCTGACTCCTGCAAATCCGGTGATAACTTTCAAATCTTCACTTAGGTTCTTGATTAATTCACGATAACCTTCTGCCTGATCTTCCGGGACCAGCGGGTGCATACCCATAAACTCGGGACGGCTTAAAGGCAACATTTCCGCGGCTGCATTCAGCTTCATTGTACATGAACCGAGGGAAATCATAGATTGTGCAAGAGAAATATCTTTGCGGTTCAGACGTTTGATGTAACGCATCATCTCTGTTTCCGTGTGATACTTGCTGAATACTTCGTGTGTCAGGAAAGGCGTTGTACGTTTCAAAGCCTTGTCGATATTGCTTCTTTCCGGAATATCGTCCACTTTCTGATAATCTTTTCCGGCGGCAATGGCAAAAATCGAGAGCAACACATTGGCAGCTGCCACGTCTGTTGTTTCGTCAATGCTGAAACCGACATTGCCATTTTCATAATAGCGCAGATTAACTTCTTTGGTAAGTGCTATCGTACGGATTTGCTGTGCCGAAACGTGTTCGGGCAATTCGAAACGTAAGGTGTCAAAGTATTGAGCGTTGACTTGTGTATATCCGCATTTCTTTAATTGCTTTTCAAGAAATACAGTAATGCTGTGTATACGCGATGCAATTGTAGTGATACCCTCCTGACCGTGATAAACAGCATAAAAGCCTGCCATAGTAGCTAATAGTGCCTGTGCGGTACAGATATTTGAAGTTGCTTTTTCCCGTTTGATATGTTGTTCACGTGTCTGTAAAGCCATTCGGTAGCAGAGCTTGCCATATTTGTCTTTGGACCATCCGATGATTCGTCCCGGCATATTCCGTTTATATTCATCTTTGGTAGCAAAGAAAGCAGCCGACGGACCGCCATAGAACATTGGAGTACCCAGACGTTGTGTGGTTCCGAATACAATATCTGCTCCCCATTCTCCCGGAGGAGTTAGCAGGGCGAGACTTAAAATATCAGCGGCAACAGCTACTTTGCAGTCTGCAGCATGTGCCTTTTCGGTAAATTCGGAATAGTCCTCTACGTTTCCATGTGAGTTCGGATATTGCAGAATACAGGCAAACACTTCCGGTGAAGGTTCAAAATCTTTATATTTGCCTACACGTAGTTCGATGCCTTGGGGTACGGCACGTGTAGTCATAACAGCTAATGTCTGCGGAAAAATATTCTCGTCTACGAAGACTACGTTCGCATTGGCTTTCTGTTGTGCGCGAGAGCGTAAGGCATACATCATGCTTACGGCTTCGGCGGCGGCAGTTGCTTCGTCCAAAAGTGAGCAGTTGGCGAGTGGCATGGCAGTAAGGTCACATACGGCTGTCTGGAAATTCATCAATGCTTCCAGACGTCCTTGCGATACCTCTGTCTGGTACGGAGTGTAAGAAGTATACCATACCGGGTTTTCGAATACATTCCGCTGGATAACGGCCGGAGTGATCGTGTTGTACCATCCCAAACCGATATATGTAGTATATAGTTTGTTTTTAGCTGCCAGTTCAGCGATGTGTTTTCCAAATTCGTATTCCGTCAGCGGACTAGTCAATGCTAGTGGCTCTTTCAGCCGTATATTGGCGGGAATTGTCTGATTAATCAGTTCGTCCAGTGAGTTCACGCCAATTTTGCGGAGCATTATGGCTGTATCTTGTTCATTGATGCCGATGTGACGGCTAGCTAACAAATCGGTTTTCATAATAATCAAGTATTAAATTAAGTGTTAAGTATCAAGTATTAAGTATTACCGCAGTTAATGGGCGATTCACCTTGTTAATACCTAATATTTGATACTTATTCTTTTTTATTATCTAAAAAATGGGTTTTCAGCTTTCTCCATTCCGATAGTCGTGGGAGCACCGTGCCCCGGATAAACGACTGTTTCGTTGGGGAGAACAAATAAACGGCTGCAAATATGCTCTATCAGTTCATCGAAGTTACCTCCTGTGAGATCAGCGCGGCCGATGCTGCCTTGGAACAGGACGTCGCCGGAGAACATGCAGTTGTCTTCTTTGCAATAGTACACCAAGCTGCCGGGTGAATGTCCGGGCACGTGTATCGCTTCCAGTTTGGTATGTCCGAAAGTGATGATATCTCCGTCATGCAGGTATTTGCCCAGTGGTACAGGTTCTTCCTGCAACTGAAAACCAAACATTCTGCTTTGTTTCGGTGCTTCGTCAATCCAGTACTCGTCTGCTTTGTTTGCTTCTGCCGATAATCCGAATTCTTTTAGCATGAACGGATTTCCGAAGATATGATCCAGGTGTAAATGAGTATTCAGCAGATGCTTTACATTCAGTTCATTGGTCAGAATGAACTTTTTCAGTGCCTGCTTTTCTTCTTCATAGAAACAGCCCGGATCAATTACGACTGCTTCTTTAGTGTCATCCCATAATACGTAGCAATTTACGGGAAACATATTAAATTCAAATCTTTTTATTTTCATGGTTTCTCTATGATTTATCATCTATCAGAACATATAGTCTTGTTTAAATCGGAACATATACCACTTTTTTTGTTTTAAAGAACTCTTCCTCGAAGTTGTCGCTCAAGCTATGAATGACCGTTTTATGTTTGAACGGCATTGTTTCGTGCTCCAGTTCACCGCCTTTGAGACAGATAAGTCCGTTGGGCAATGCATTCTGTTGTTTCGAAGAGATATTCTTTTTGATAATCTTAATCAAATCCGCCAAAGGCATTACGGCACGGCTGACAACAAAGTCGAACGTTTGTTTCTCCTCTTCTGCACGGGCATGGCGGAAAGTCACATTTTTCAGTCCGATGGCATTTGCCACTTCGGTTGCTACACGTACTTTCTTGCCGATGCTGTCTACGAGGTGGAATTTTACCTCGGGAAACAGGATTGCTAAAGGAATGCCGGGAAAACCTCCTCCTGTACCCAGGTCCATGATGCTGGTTCCGGGGCGGAATTGGATGACTTTGGCAATGCCTAATGAATGGAGCACGTGATGCTCATATAGATTCTCAATGTCTTTGCGGGAGATAACGTTGATTTTTGAATTCCAGTCAGTGTAGAGGGCGTATAGAGCTGCGAATTGTTTGCGCTGCTCTTCCGTCAGATCAGGAAAATATTTCAGTATGATTTCCACTTTTGAATTTTGAATTATAAGTTTTGAATGATAGATGTGGATGAATATCCTATTTTGTCACATGGAAGTGATAACAACAGGGTATTCATTGGTGTTCAGCTTTTTATGAATTTTAATTTTTCAGCTCTCCCAGAATCGGGTTACTGCCTAATAGATGTTCCATCATAGCAAATGGGATTGTTACCTTTACAGGTCCCATAGAATAAGGAGTGATATCATATACATTATAATAGAAGGTGACTCCTTCTTTGCTTAGGTAGAAATTCTCTGTCGGAGTGATGTCACCGGTTGAAGCATATCCCATGTCTTCCAATGCTTCGTGAGTGGTCACTTTGTTGTCCGCCATGAGCTGATTCCAGATCAGGTCGGTCAATGCATCTTTGTAGTCTCCGACAAAAATATCATCGAGACGGAGCGGACGCATCAGGGTGAGGTCCATATTTAAATAAGTTGCCATGTAAATACCATGTGCACCTCCGGTATATTCGTTATAGTCGATGCGGTATACAAGCAGGTCTTTATCATACAGTTGCACATGGCTTTCTATACCTTTATAATAAGAATACCAGGCACCGATGGAAGATTCGTCTTCCTTGTCTTTCTCATCCTCGGTATACATAGGCTCGAGATCGCGACGGTATTCGCTGATATAATTCTCGGTATATTGCTTTACAACTTCTTCCGGTTTTTCACCGATGTATTTATCACCGAAACAGGCCGAAATGAAATAAGTATTCAGACTGTCTTTCAGCATATCATCCGATGATTTTACCGGATAAGCAAAATTAATAATAATATTGCAGGCCGGTTTGGCTGTATCATTGAAGAGGTGCGCTGTCTTATTCACTTGAATGCTATCAAACTGTAACGCACCTGTGTTTTTGTTCATCTTGTCATGACAAGAAAACAAAAAGCCGCTTACCGAAAGTATAATTGCAAGCAGACTGACATATTGTTTTTTCATACCCGTTTTTTCTGTAAATTCAACATTTGTTTTATCATTCACTATTGACAAATATAGATGAAATTCGTGAATCGGGCTAATAAAAACAGAAAAATTTGCAGCTATTTATCCCCTAAAATGGGATTGGCGGATATTATCCGCCAATCAATGCTTGCAAACTTTAGTGATATCTACTGTGAATCCATCTTCAGCAGGCATAAACTTCCCTTTCATTTTGAGAAATTCGATAAGGGTATCTACATCCATGTTTTCTGCCGAGCAAGTATAAAAACGTTGCTGTGAGCCAAACTTCTTAATGATTGCTTCCCGCAATGATGATTCCGAGTAGCTATTTCCTTCCATCATGTGGAGGACTTCATGAGCATGTAATTGTTCCATAATCTTTTTTTTCTGCAAAGATAGGGCAGAGATTACTCAGAAACTGTAACATATGTGACAAAACTGCATAATATTCATTGAAAATTGAAAATAACCATTTCACTATACGTTCCTATTCTGAAAGGTGGTCCCCAAAGAGATAATCCGGAAGATACATACACGTGACTGTTTCCCCATTGGCGATAACCGTGGCTTTGCTCGAATATAGATTCGGTCACCCAACTAATAGGCCATATTTGTCCGTGGTGTGTATGCCCGCTGAATTGCAGGTCGATGCCGGCAGCTTCTGTTTCTTCTAAATCAAAAGGTTGATGATCCAATAAAATGATAGGTTTGCTTTTATCGACATTCACCATTAATTCTTGCAGGGAACGACGCTTGCGGTTATGGCGGTCATCACGTCCTATCAGTTGGATGCCATTAGGAAGTGTGACTACTGAATCGCGCAATAATTGTATTGGAGTGCTTTTTATATATCGGATACTTTCATCGATACCACTAATGTATTCGTGGTTGCCGAGAACCATATAGATACCCATAGGAGCTTTCAAGTCGCCCAATTCTTCCGCCATATTCTCTGTATAAAGAGGTACGACGCTATTATCAATCAAGTCACCACTAATCAGAATCAAGTCGGGATGCTGCGCATTTATCATTTCCACATATTTTTTTAATGCGGCTTTCCCTGTACCATTTCCCAAGTGAACATCGCTGATTGCAACGATTTTAATTGCTTGGGGAGTATCTTCATATTGTTTATTGGTTAAAATGCTGACTACATTGGTTTCCGGATGATGATAGTTATACACTCCATATCCCAGCAGTCCCAACGTGAACACTAAAGACAGATAGAACCTATATTTGCAGACAACTTTGAATAATTTCAAGATATCAAACAAAAGTAGGAATAATGCCATGTATAAAGTAAATATCAGCCAACTTGTTCCAATGGTGTACATCGAATGGGAGATAAAGACAGGTATCTCAAGGTTACGAGCCAGCATCGTGCCGAAAAAGGATAAAGCACATATCCAGAATAAAACGGTCAGGAATATTTTTACTCCGAGAGATTTAACCTTCAGAGCTTGTTTTGCTCTGATAAATATGTAGGCATTACCTACCAGATAAAGAGTGATAATAATCAGTAAATATGTAAGCATAGTGTTTACTTAAAAATCAGAGGAATTATTGGGGCAAAGATAGGTTTTATTGTTGAGTAAAAAGAGTTAATAGTGCTGATATGACTCTAAAATAGCCAAATAAAGGAAAGGGAATGGTGTCTGTAACGGATTGATTGAATCTTAATTACGAAAAATTATAGGAAAATCTGTTTTTATTCTTATCTTTGTCCTCTGAAATGAAAAGACTAGCCTACATAACAGCACTCATCCTCTCTCTCCTGATTATCTATTCAGGAGGCGGAGTCTCTATTGTGCGTTATTGCTGTGCCCGTTGTGAAACGGTGCAGAGCTGTTGTGATACAGGCTGTCCGAAGTGTAAAAAGGCTCATACTTGTGATTCAAAAAAAGGTTGTAAAGATAAAGGTTGTACAGCTACTATCTATAAGCTCGATTTGATGAAACATGCTACTGAACTGACAACATCTGCTTTGGTAGTCGATCTTTTGTGTGAGCATTTTTGCTATCTGTTGACTCCGACCTATGCGGATAAACCGGTAGAATATGATAGTCTGACCTCTCCGCCACCTCTCTGTTCGAGGCAGAAGTTGGCGTTATATTCCACTTATATTATTTAGCCACTATTTCTTTCTTATTTATTCCTTTGCTTTCTATTGAATATGAAAGTAAAGCAAAACTGAATGCAACTAAGTTGCATGAGAAATGAATTAATTTTGTATCTCGAAAGTAACTTTAGAAAGAATGAAATATATGATAATAGGGCTGTTCCTGTTATTTGCCGGTAATATATATGCGCAAGTACGGGGAACAGTGAAAGATAGTGCTGGGGAGGCTATTCCGGGTGCAAATGTGTTTTGGATGAATACAGGACAAGGAGTGACAACTAAGGAAGATGGTAGTTTTTCTATTGTAAAACCTTCCAAAAGCCACATGTTAATAATCAGTTTTATTGGTTTCCAGAATGATACCATTCATGTGAGCAGTAAAAATCAGCAGTTGGATATTGTGCTTCGTGATGGAGTGGAATTGAATGAGGTGAATATTGTCACTCGCAAATTAGGAACGATGAAATTACGCAGTAGCGTGATGAACGAAGATATGATAAGCAGTGCTGAACTGAGTAGAGCTGCTTGTTGTAATCTGGGTGAAAGTTTTGTGACCAATCCTTCGGTAGATGTGAGCTATTCTGATGCAGCAACAGGGGCCAAGCAGATTAAATTGTTGGGACTGTCCGGCACTTATGTGCAGATGTTGACGGAAAATATTCCGAATTATCGTGGGGCGGCTTCTCCTTATGGACTAGGGTATGTCCCGGGTCCGTGGATGCAGAGTATACAAGTTTCCAAAGGAACATCTTCAGTAAAGAATGGTTATGAAGCCATCACGGGACAGATTAACGTGGAATTTAAGAAGCCGCAGTTGCCGGAAGCCGACTGGGTATCTGCCAATCTTTTTGCAAGCACTACCAACCGGTATGAAGCCAATGCAGATGCTACATTGAAACTTTCCAAACGGTGGAGCACTTCTCTGCTGGCGCATTATGAAAATGAGACTAAGGCACATGATGGTAATGATGACGGATTTGTGGATATTCCTCAAGTAGAGCAGTATAACGTGTGGAACCGATGGGCATATATGGGCGACCATTATGTTTTTCAGGCAGGTATCAAAGCTCTTTCCGAAACACGTACCAGCGGACAAGCCAATCATGGAGGGGCAATACACTCCGGTGATTTATATAAAGTGGGGATTGATACGGAACGTTATGAATTCTTCACCAAGAATGCTTACATATTTAATAAGGAGAAGAATACGAATCTGGCATTGATTCTTTCCGCTACTTTGCACAATCAGGATGCTACGTATGGGCGCAAACTGTATAATGTGGATCAAACCAACGTTTATGCTTCGCTAATGTTTGAAACGGAATTTAATCCGCAGAACAGTTTTTCCGCAGGATTAAGCTTCAATTATGACGCTTACGACCAGCATTATCGTTTGGAGAATAATACGGATAATCCTCTCAAAGCTTTTGAAAAGGAAGCTGTTCCCGGTGCATACGTGCAATATACGTTGAACCTGAATGATAAATGGATGGTGATGGCGGGTTTGCGTGGAGACTACAGTAACGAACATGGTTTCTTTGTGACTCCGCGTGCACATCTTAAATACAATCCGAATGATTATGTGAACTTCCGTCTTTCTGCCGGAAAAGGGTATCGTACCAATCATGTGCTGGCAGAAAACAATTATCTGCTTTCCAGTAGTCGTAGGGTAGAAATAGCTAAGAATCTGGATATGGAAGAAGCATGGAATTACGGTGCTAGTGTATCTACTTATATTCCTATATTCGGCAAGACGCTGAATGTAAATGCGGAATACTATTACACGGATTTCTTGAAACAAGTAATAGTGGATATGGATAGCAACCCTCATGAAGTGGCTTTCTATAATTTGGATGGACGTTCTTACTCGCATGTATTTCAGGTGGAAGCAAGTTATCCTTTCTTTAAAGGATTTACCTTGACAGGAGCTTACCGACTCACGGATGCAAAAACGACTTACAAGGGAGTGCGAATGGAGAAACCTCTAACCAGCAAATACAAAGGCTTGCTCACTGCTTCCTACCAGACTCCGCTGGGAATTTGGCAGTTTGATGCAACACTGCAACTGAATGGTGGAGGTAGGATGCCTACTCCTTATGAATTGGGAGATGGACAGTTGTCTTGGGAACGCCGTTATGGTAGTTTTGAGCAGTTGAGCTTACAGGTGACACGTTACTTCCGCCGCTGGTCTATCTATGTAGGAGGCGAGAACCTGACCAATTTCAAACAAAAGAATCCGATTATCGATGCGGCAAATCCTTGGGGAAGCAACTTTGATTCCACGATGATATGGGGACCGGTACACGGGGCAAAAGGATATATCGGAATACGTTTTAATTTAGCTAGGAATAGTGAGTAAAAACAGAAGAATAGTGAGTAGCGAAACGATCGCATAGAAAATAAAGAATACTAA
Source organism: Bacteroides sp. BFG-606 (assembly GCF_024788145.1). Taxonomy (NCBI): domain Bacteria; kingdom Pseudomonadati; phylum Bacteroidota; class Bacteroidia; order Bacteroidales; family Bacteroidaceae; genus Bacteroides; species Bacteroides sp. BFG-606. The sequence continues at coordinate 4,232,399 of NZ_JANUIL010000001.1, forward strand.
TTTTAAACTGATAGGAAAAATGAAAACAAAAAGATGGATGGCCACTTGCGTGGTGGCTCTTTTGAGTGTAGCAGCTGTATTGGCAAAAGATATTCGTGTAGTCGTATTTAAAGTGTCCCAGATGCATTGTGAGAAATGCGAAAAGAAAGTAAAAGACAATATGCGTTTTGAAAAAGGATTGAAGGATATTGCGACCGAAGTAAAAACTAAATTGGTGACTATCACATATGATGCTGAAAAAACGAATGTAAAGAACTTGCAAGCAGGATTTAACAAGTTTAATTATGAAGCTGAATTTGTAAAAGAAACAAAGAAAGACGATCAGAAGACTGATAAGAAGTAATTGAACAAATACCTGTATTAGCTTGTTTCTATAAACAAACAATGGTTCTTCCCCGACTTCTTTCCGGGAGGAAGGGAAGACCATAAATAATAATTATATGGGTAACACAATAAAAAAGGCATTTCCTGTGCTTAATATGCATTGTGCAGGATGTGCCAATAATGTAGAAAAAACAGTGAAAAAATTGCCGGGAGTCATTGAGGCTTCCGTTAATTTTGCTACCAATACATTGACCGTTTCTTATGAGAAAGACCAGCTGACTCCCGGAGAAATCCGTGCGGCTGTGCTTGCGGCAGGTTATGATCTGATTGTGGAAGAAGCCCACAAAGAGGAACGCCGGGAAGAGGAGCAGCAGATGCGTTACACTCGTTTGAAGTGGAAAGTGATTGGGGCTTGGATTTTGGTAGTACCGTTGTTGGTATTTTCCATGATACTGATGCATGTACCATACTCTAATGAGATTCAAATGCTACTTGCTATCCCTGTCATGGTCTTTTTTGGAGGTGGTTTCTTTACCGGGGCTTGGAAACAGGCTAAACTGGGACGGAGCAATATGGATACACTGGTTGCACTTAGTACTTCCATTGCTTTTCTGTTCAGTCTGTTCAATACTTTTTTCCCCGAATTTTGGTATGCTCGCGGATTGGAACCGCACGTCTATTATGAGGCTTCTGCAGTGATTATCGCTTTCGTTCTTACCGGAAAATTGATGGAGGAGCGTGCTAAAGGCAATACCTCGACTGCTATTCGCAAGTTGATGGGAATGCAGCCTAAAGTTGCCCGGGTTCTGCGCAATGGAGTGGAAGAGGAGATTTTGATCGAGAACCTCCAGATAGGTGATATGGTTGTTGTACGTCCGGGAGAACAGATACCTGTGGACGGTCAACTCTCCGAAGGCGATTCGTATGTTGACGAAAGCATGATTAGTGGTGAACCGGTTCCGGTAGAAAAGAAGAAAGGCGATAAAGTCTTGGCAGGAACGATCAACCAGCGTGGCTCATTTATCATACACGCCACACAGGTAGGTAGTGAAACGGTGCTTGCCCGCATCATTTCCATGGTGCAGGAAGCACAGGGTAGCAAAGCTCCCGTGCAACGTATCGTCGACCGTATTACTGGAATTTTCGTACCTGTCGTATTGGGTATTGCCATCCTGACATTTGTTTTATGGGTTGCCATCGGTGGTAGTGAATATATCTCTTATGGTATTCTGTCGGCTGTTTCTGTTCTTGTCATTGCTTGTCCGTGTGCTTTGGGACTTGCTACGCCTACTGCATTGATGGTGGGAATAGGTAAAGCTGCCAGCCAGCATATTCTGATTAAAGATGCAGTAGCTTTGGAACAAATGCGTAAAGTGGATGTCGTTGTACTGGATAAAACCGGGACATTGACTGAAGGACACCCTACTGCTACCGGATGGTTATGGGCACAATCGCAGGAACCTCATTTCAAAGATGTGCTTTTAGCCGCAGAAATGAAATCGGAGCATCCGCTTGCCGGTGCTATCGTTTCTGCACTTCAGGATGAAGAGAAAATAAAACCTGCTACGTTGGATAGTTTCGAAAGTATTACGGGAAAAGGAATCAAAGTTTCTTATGAAGGACATACCTACTGGGTAGGTAGTCATAAACTCCTAAAAGATTTCAGTGCGACAGTAAATGATGTGATGGCTGAAATGCTGGTTCGCTATGAATCGGATGGCAATGGTATTATCTACTTTGGACGCGAAAACGAGTTATTGGCTATCATTGCTGTTTCTGACCCGATAAAGGCTACTTCTGCCGAAGCGGTAAAAGAACTGAAACGTCAAGGTATTGACATCTGTATGTTGACGGGTGACGGGCAGCGGACGGCATTAGCTGTTTCTTCCCGTTTAGGAATTGAACGTTTTGTTGCTGACGCTCTGCCGGACGATAAGGCCGAATTTGTGCGTGAGCTTCAAATGCAGGGAAAGAAAGTCGCTATGGTAGGAGATGGTATCAATGATTCGCAGGCTCTGGCACTGGCTGACGTTAGCATTGCCATGGGGAAAGGAACTGATATTGCTATGGACGTAGCTATGGTAACCTTGATGACATCGGATTTATTGCTGCTTCCTAAAGCTTTTCAGCTGTCAAAGCAGACGGTCAAACTGATTCATCAGAATCTTTTCTGGGCGTTTATTTATAATCTGATCGGGATTCCTATTGCTGCCGGTATCTTATTTCCATTGAATGAGTTGTTATTGAATCCGATGTTGGCAAGTGCTGCAATGGCCTTCTCCAGTGTGAGTGTAGTGCTCAATTCATTGAGCTTGGGAAGAAAATGAGTAAGCGACTGTAAAAAGAAAACAAACTGTAAGTAAATAATAAACGGTGAATACTTTGCGGATCATGCGCAATTTATTCACCGTTCGTTTTTTTGCAATTCGTTGTTTATAATTTTATCCTCTATCGCTCTTCATAGGAATTATCTGTTTCTGAATTCCAATGGCGTCATTCCTACGTACCGCCTAAAATATTTACCAAAGAATGAGGCACTGGGGAAATTTAGAGAATAAGCTATTTCTTGGATAGTCATATTAGTGCCTTTCAGTTTCGCTTTGGCATCCATGATTACAATATAAGCAATGGTATCCAATACACTTTTACCTGTCACTTGTCTCACGGTTGTGCTTAGATGCTGAAGCGAGATTCCCAGTTTGTCTGCGTAGAATTGTGCACGACGTTCATTCTTATAATTCTCGGTGATGGCTTGAATCAATTCCCGGCAGATTTCCTTTTTGCGGTTTGAGCTGCTGTTCTCACCCGGAAATTTATGATATATCAGTCGTATGCTTGTCAGGATAGTCTGAAGGGATAACTCAACCAATTCGGAATCCATTTCGAAGTTCTCATTGCAACTGGCCCGTGATAATAGAGCAAAATAGTCTTTCAGATAACTGGCTACTTCTTCATTAAGAGGAACCACCGGTTGCTCTATCAGTTTGGGATATGCATTACCGATATTCTTCATCAGATTGATTCGTCCGGCACAATGGGCAGAGAAGCCGGCAAAGCAAAGACATACTTTTTCTGTTCTCTCCCGGAACTGGATGATTGTTCCCGGTAACAATGTTATCAGGTCATTAGGACGAATTTCATAATCAAGCAGATTGATGGAGGCTTTCATCGAACCTTCGGTACAGATGGCAACAATACATGCCTGCAACCGGCACGATTGCTTATAAATATTGAGAATGTCTTCCGTAACATTCGTCCATGCTAATACTTCGGTAGGCAAGTCTACCTGTGGAAAGTCCATTTTCATAGTTGTGTTTGTTATATTAGGCCAACAAATGTACACATTTTCTTTTTATTTCTTACCTTTGTTTTCATGAAAACAGTTTTTATTGATTGGAATTTTATCCCATATGCCGAAGCATGGCAACGGCAGACAGAATGGTTTGATGAGATTGTCCGGGCAAAAGTTCAGGGCGGGAGTTATGAAAATCGTGTCGTAATGTGCGAGCATCCCCATGTTTATACATTAGGGCGTAGCGGGAAAGAAAATAATATGCTGTTGAGTGGTGAACAGCTGAAAGCTATTGACGCTACTCTTTATCATATTGATCGGGGAGGGGATATTACCTATCATGGCCCCGGACAACTGGTATGCTATCCGATACTGAATCTTGAAGAATTTCAGTTAGGATTGAAAGAATACGTCCATCTGTTGGAAGAAGCGGTGATTCGTGTATGTGCTTCTTATGGCATTGAAGCCGGACGTTTAGAGAAAGCGACAGGAGTGTGGCTGGAGGGTGATACGCCCCGTGCACGTAAGATTTGTGCTATCGGAGTGAGGAGCAGTCACTTTGTCACTATGCACGGACTGGCTTTGAATGTGAATACGGATTTGCGTTATTTCAGCTATATCCACCCTTGCGGGTTTATAGATAAAGGCGTCACTTCTCTTCGTCAGGAATTAAAGCACGATGTGCCGATGGACGAAGTGAAGCAACGCCTCGAAGATGAGCTTAGAAAACTATTCCAACTCCCAGCTGCCAAGTGCGGTGCATAAAGCAATCCTTGTCAGCCAAGGCATAAGAGAAGTCTGCACGTATCGGCCAGAAGTTGATTCCGCAGCCTAAAGTGCCGTAGTTACCTATTCCTTTGTCTTTGTCTCCAAAATGGTATCCTGCACGGACAACACCATATTTCAGGAAATTATATTCGGCTCCTATACCGGCCTGTAAATGACGGATTTCAGAAGGAAGCAGGTAATTAAAGTCGAGCGCAACCTGCAAACGATTTTCTATACTGAATGGCAGGTCGATCGTACCTCCTAAGCCTAATTTGGCAGGTAATTTCTGTCCATCCAGTTTTTTGCCTAAGTTGGCAGCTTGGAAACCAATGCTCCAGGAAGCCATTTCGTCCAACAGAGCCATGCTGCGATAGTAAGTCGCACCGAAGTCCAGGCAAACACTATTCTTGGTGTCTGCACCTTCTGCGGCTTTGGCTTGCAGGTATCTGAACGTTAATGACATAGATAGATTCTTGGCTACATTTCTGAAATAGGCAGCTTCCAGATCCCATATATGCGGACGGTAATCAAATACTTTGGGATCTTTGAAATGCCGGAAACCTATAGCAAATCCATGTATGCCTTCCCTGCCGATCCGATAGAAAAGGGAGGCACTATGTAGCGCATAGTCTTTGTTGATATTGGCGTATGAATAACTCGCCCCCATCACTTCCTGTGAGAAGGCGATGGTAGAAGCATTATGAAAGATAGCTGTACTACCGTTATCGGTGGTAGCTAATCCTGTACCTGCCATACCTGCCGATTGGGCGTCCGGAGTAAGTTCCAGAAAGTAGGCGTTTGCCATTTCTTGTGCTCCCAGCAAAGTGGGGAATAAGCACGAGACGAGAAGGAAATGTTTTACTCGTTTCATAATCAGTTATTTTTAGAGTGAGACATCCGGACAACACGTATGCCTGTCCATGATTTATTGTTGTTTAGCATGTGATTGAGAGGTTCATCGCTGACAACTACTTTTCCCAATGTAGAAGAAGCGTGTAGCAGATGTAGTTTTCCATGTCTATATGCTGCTATTCCCACATGAGCTATATCCAATCCGGACATTTTCGTTGTAATAGCAATAATATCTCCATTCATAATCCAAGGCAATCCGGCTTCCGGCAATTCGTTTTTCGGCAGCCAATGTACCACTTTTCCGGAAATAGCTTTTTCATGTTCGGCCATTTGTAGTACATTTTCCGGCGAATCAGCCATTTTTTTGTATTGCCAGGGGTGAGCGGACATATATGAAAGAGCTAATTTATTTGTATGTAGACTGTTCTTGGCAGTAATATCTGTGAGGAATCCGTGGCGAACGCCGTTTTCAATCCATTCAGAAGTGTAATGCAACCGGGAAGGATATCCGTTGATGATGCCATCCCGATAGCGTATTTTCTGCAGATTGTCAGCAAAGGAAGAGCCGAGTGCCTGTGCAAGTGTATATTCTACAAAAGTGAGGCAATCTACCGCATCAGTCCGAATCACTAGCGTTTCTTTTTCGTCTTGGTCTAATGTGTTGGCCACATATTTGGTTCCCAGGTAAGATTTCCCGATCCGTAACATAGGTTCCGAATCTTCCGGGAATACAACACCGTCGCGCAACCATTTCTCTAATTCTTGTGTCCATTGTTGCTTATACTTAAAACTGTCCTGAAATCCCCAGCCATGTCCTCCGGTAGGATAGATGTGGAGAGTGGCCGGAACTTTATTTTTTTGTAAAGCAAGGTAATAGTTTACTCCATGGTAAGGCGGTACGGAAGGATCGTCGGAGGTAAGAGCTATAAATGCTTGAGGAGTATCGGGAGTTACTTGCAGTTCGGCCGAGAATTTCTGTATCTGTTCCATCGTGGGATTCTTTCCGAGCAATGCCTCTCTTGTATTTCCCCGGGTGACTTGCATCATCGTGACCACCGGATAAAGCAATATCTGAAAATCCGGACGTGTTTCCGAATTATAATGAGTGGCGATTGTAGAAGCTAAATGTCCCCCTGCAGAGGCTCCCATTATTCCTACCTTATGAGGATTGACATTCCATTCCTTGGCATGTTGCCGTACCATGCGAATTGCTTGTTCAGCGTCTGATATGGGGACTTCGCTATGTCCGTTCGGCATCCGGTATTTTAATACAATATAGGTGATACCTTGTCCGCAAAACCAAGGGGCCATATCATACCCTTCTCCATCCATACCGAGTCCACGATAACCGCCTCCGGGACACATGATAATGGCCATCCCATTTGGTTTTTCCGGATGGTAGACTGTCATAGTGGGGTATGTGACATTTGTGACAAAATGAGGACGTACTTCCTGCTCTTCTCCGGTTAACCCACTGGAGTTGGGAGCACCGTCGGGCCACAAAGGTAGCTCGACGGGCTGTTGTGCAAATGTTATTGCAGTTATAAGCGATACTATGATGGATAAGAGTCTCCTCATAATTAATTATTTAACTTTCATTGAAGCCTTTATAAAGTAAAGAATCAATAATGCATATGCTCCTAATGCCAACACTTCAGACCAAGTATTGTTCAACCATGCTTCATTGACCAGATTGATTCCGCCAAAGCGCATTGCAGCACTGATCACTCCCATCAATGCACCTCCGGCAATGAAACCGGATGCCAACAAGGTTCCTTTTTCCCCTCTTTCCGTATTCAGGGTTGCGTCTTTGCTACGGGTGGTCACAAACCAATTAACAGCTCCACCCACTACCAACGGCACGTTCAGTTCCAATGGAATAAACATACCCAGCGCGAAAGCTAATGCAGGAATTTTACAAAGAGTCAGAATAATCGCTAAGACAGCACCGATGCCGTATAACAACCAGGGTGCGCCTACACCACTCATCAACGGTTCGATAACGGCTGCCATTGCATTGGCTTGTGGAGCAGCCAGTGCACCACTTGTAAATCCGTATGTCTTATTCAAGATAATCATTACACCACCCACTGTTGCAGCTGATACGATCGTTCCCAGAAACTTCCATGTTTCCTGTTTGGCGGGTGTACTTCCGAGCCAGTACCCAATCTTCAAGTCGGTGATGAAACCTCCTGCCATTGACAGTGCAGTACATACCACACCACCCATCACCAATGCGGCAACCATACCCGAAGGACCTTTCAGACCGACAGCTACCATTACTACGGAGGCCAAAATCAGTGTCATCAATGTCATTCCCGAAACCGGGTTAGTACCTACAATGGCAATGGCATTAGCGGCTACTGTAGTAAACAGGAAAGAGATGCCTGCAACTAAAACGATAGCTACCAACGTATGCAACAGATTCCCTTGCATAACGTCGAGGTAGAAGAATAATACGATTAGTATCAATGTGATGATCGAACCGATAGCGATAATCTTCATTGAAAGATCCCGCTGCGTACGGATAATGCTTTTCTCTACATTTCCTTTACCACCCATCTCTTTAGCAGCTAGTCCGACAGCACTTTTGATGATACTCCAGGAACGGATAATACCAATCACACCTGCCATAGCGATACCACCGATACCGATGCTCTTGGCATAATATTTGAATATCTCTTCCGGACTCATCATTCCTACGGTAGATGTAATTTCCGGGTTCCAGGCATTCAATACACTGTCTCCCCAGATAGCAGACATTCCCGGAATGATAATCCACCATACAGCCAATGAACCGGCACAAATGATGGAAGCATATTTCAGTCCGACGATATATCCCAAACCGAGTACAGCAGCACCGGTATTTACTTTGAATACTAACTTCGCTTTTTCTGCGAGCATTTCTCCGGCACTGCAAACACGGGTGGTAAAGTTCTCGTTCCACCATCCGAAGGTAGCTACGATGAAGTCATATAGTCCACCGATCATACCTGCCATCAACAATGGTTTAGCCTGACTGCCCCCTTTTTCTCCGGAGATCAGCACTTGTGTAGTGGCTGTTGCTTCCGGAAAAGGATATTTTCCATGCATATCACTAACAAAGTATTTTCGGAAAGGAATCAGGAACAGGATACCCAATACGCCACCCAGTAAGGAGCTGATGAATACCTGCATGAAAGTAACCGTCATTTCTGGATATTTGGCTTGAAGAATATAAAGAGCGGGGAGGGTAAAGATCGCTCCGGCAACAATGACACCGGAGCAAGCTCCGATAGACTGGATAATTACATTTTCTCCCAGCGCATTTTTTCTTTTTGCGGCTCCGGAAACTCCTACGGCAATGATGGCAATCGGAATAGCGGCTTCAAATACTTGTCCGACCTTCAACCCCAGATAGGCAGCGGCGGCTGAAAAAAGGATTGCCATGGCAATGCCCCATGCAACTGACCAGATATTAACTTCCGGATAATTTTTTGAGGGACCCATCAACGGGTTGTACACTTCCCCGGGTTTCAACTCTCTGAACGCATTCTCGGGTAACCCGGTGAATTTGTCTTCTTCTTGTTTCATAGTTTTTATAATTTGCTAATGTGTCAATTTACATTTCCGTCCTCAAAGTAAACAAAAAAAAAAGAGAACCGAAAGATTCTCCTTTATGTAATAGTCTATTTTTTCCTACTTTGCATCTTTTGCTGTCATATCGCCCTCGATATACAATCTTACCATCTCTGTTTTGGCATTGGTACGCAAGGTGATTGATTTTTTGAAATGTCCCGGATATTTGCCTGTTCCGTTATAAGTCACCTTGATTGTTCCCTTTTTGCCCGGCATGATGGGCTCTTTTGTATATTCGGGTACTGTACATCCGCATGAGGCTACAGCTTGATGGATTACCAAAGGAGCATCACCGATATTAGTAAAGGTAAATGTGCAACTGACAACCGGACTGTTTTCAGAAAACTTACCGAAATCGTGAGTTGTTTTGTCAAACTTGATATCTGCATTTGTTTGCGCAAATGCAAAGCTTACACCCATTACTAACAGGGTCATTAAAAAAAGTATCTTTTTCATTTTTCCTTCTCTTTTTGATTACGAATGCCAAAGATAATGCTTTTTCCCCTAAAATATACTTTATAGAGTGCGAAATAGTATTAAACGGTTCTCTTTTGCTATTTTGAGAGTTGGAATCCCAGCATCATTCCGTCGTAATTTTCAGCGAGTGAACTAACTGTTTTCAGTGCGGTACTGTTGCTTTTGCTGCCGATGAAAGTCATCAGTTTCAGTAGCTTGTCCGAGTTGAACAGTAATTCCAGTGAACTGGAGCTGCAATTCACTTTTGCATGCAGATTCAGCAGTTTCAGATATTTCAGGTCTACTTGTTTGGTTGAAGCATTGTAAGAATAAGTTCCTTTCAATGTTTTCTTACCCACTGTGCTGGTGAAAGTGCTGTCGGCATTGAAGGTGAAGCTCATCTGACCGTCTTTAATACCTATTTTGCTTAATTGCTCATTCAGTTTGCTTTCAGCCATAGTAGCTGCGGCTGCTCCTCCTGCTTTCATCAGCAAGTTGTCCGATTCGAATTCTACAGCCGAACCTTTGTAGTTCCATGTTCCGGTCATATCGATAGACTCGGTATTTCCAGTTATGGCATTCACTACCTTTGAGATGTTGTCCTTATTCAATAAGTCTGACCATGATTGTGCTTGGCTGTTAGTCGCCATTAGCATAAATACTGCCATTAAGGCAATCGATAAAAAACTCTTTTTCATTTTCATTCTTTTTTTTCATTTAGTGTTGAGATTCTTGTTTATGTTTTCGATGTAGTTGAGTATGTCTGTACGCCCCAAACGGTCTTCCGAGGAAGAAATGAAGTGAGGAGGGAGTTCTTCCCATTGCTTACTCAACTCACGTAAGTAGGCATTGATATTCATTTTTAAGCGTCCACCTTTGAGTTTGTCGGCTTTGGTGAAGATGATGGAGAAAGGGATACCGTTCTCGCCCAGCCATTCCATAAATTCCAGGTCTATTTTTTGAGGTTCCAGCCGACTGTCTATCAGGACGAAAAGATTGGTCATTTGCTCCCGTTCCAGGATATAATCTTCGATTATGGTACGTATCTGGTCTTTTCCTTTTTGTCCGCGTCGGGCATAGCCATATCCAGGAAGGTCAACGAGGTACCAGTTCTTATTGATAAAGAAGTGGTTGATTAACATTGTTTTTCCCGGAGTGGCGGAAGTCATAGCCAGTCCTTTACGGTTAGTCAGCATATTGATAAGACTTGATTTTCCCACATTTGAACGGCCTATAAAGGCATATTCCGGGAAAATTCCGGCCGGGCATTTCTTCACGTCCGTATTGCTAATCACAAATTCAGCACTTGTTATTTCCATCTTCTTGTCATTTATTTCTTTGTAGCTCCTTTTTAGACATAAACATTAAGCCCGCAAAGGTAAGCGTTCCATTTAACATTAGCAATTCATAACCAAATTTATATCCGGTTTCTTTTCCAATCCACCAGTCGGCAAGATAACAGAGTAGTGGTGAAAGGATGGCTATCAGAGGGACCCATCGGTCATTTGTTTGTCTTCGGGTAAAGAGTCCGAAGGCAAACATTCCGAGTAGGGGACCGTACGTGTAGGAGGCGATGATATATATAGCGTCAATTACACTTTTGTTATTGAGCATTTCTACCAGGCAAATGAAGAATGCCAATAAGATTGATAGCAGTAAATGTACCTTATCCCTTTTGCGACGTGCCACTTCTTCTGTGTCTTTTTCCGTATTCAGCAGGTCTACACATACGCTGGTTGTCATTGCTGTCAGAGCGGAGTCCGAGTTACTGAAAGCTGCTGCGATAATACCGATTGTGAAGAGTATTAATACGGGTTGACCTAGATAACCTTGTGCTGCAAACATGGGTAGTATATCATCATTCATTGCCGGTAGCTCGAGCTGCATTTGTCCTGCTAGTGCTATCAATAGAATTCCCAGACATAGAAAAAGGAAATTTAGTGGGATGAATGAGAAGCCGTAGCAATACATGTTTTTTTGTGCTTCCCGAAGGTTCCGGCAAGAAAGATTTTTTTGCATCATATCCTGATCCAGTCCGGTCATCACGATAACGATGAAGATACCGCTGAAAAACTGTTTGAAGAAGTTTTGCCGCGATACCCAGTCGTTAAATACAAAAATACGGCTATGTTCACTACTTTGGATTGTTTGGACAATACTGTTAAAGTCAAGGTCTAATCTTTGGATCGTAAAATAGATGATAAAGATCAGGGCGGCAATCAGGCAACATGTTTGTAAGGTATCTGTCCACACGATGGTCTTTATTCCGCTTTTATGAGTATATATCCAAACCAGTGTAACAGAGCCGACAGCAATCAGCCAAAAAGGGACATGCATTTCTTGAAATACATAAGTATGTAGAATGAGGCAGACCAGATAAAGTTTGGCTGCGGTTCCCAGCATGCGCGATAATAGAAAGAAAAAAGAGCTTGTGCGATAAGCACGCAATCCGATACGGTTGCCGATATACCCGTAGATGCTTGTCAGATTTAGTTTATAATATAAAGGGAGTAAGACGTGAGCCACAACCATGTACCCGAAAAAAAATCCGAGTACCGTTTGCATGTAAGTCATATCCATTCCGCGCACCATTCCCGGTACAGAGACAAAAGTGACTCCGGAGATAGAGGCGCCAATCATTCCGAAAGAGACTATATACCAAGGTGATTGGTTCTCTCCCTTGAAGAACGCTGCATTCGATCCGCCCCTGCGTCCGGTGATACGGGCTATTAGTAGTAATGCCGCAAAGTAGCAAATAATAGTGACAAGTATCATCATAACAGATGCAAAGGTAGTAATTTTTGTAGGTATTAAAAACAATAATCTGTATCTTTGCAAGGTTTTATCGATAGAACAGCAATTATTATCTATGAATCAACAATATCCTTCTATACTGCTTGAAAAGGCAGTCGGCGAATTTTCCAAACTTCCGGGTATCGGGCGTAAGACAGCCATGAGGCTTGTCCTGCATCTGCTCCGTCAGGATACGGCTACTGTGGAAGCTTTCGGGAATTCTATCATTACTTTGAAACGTGAGGTGAAGTATTGCAAAGTATGTCATAATATATCCGATACTGAAACTTGCCAGATTTGTGCCAATCCGCAACGGGATGCTTCCACTGTCTGTGTGGTGGAAAATATTCGTGATGTAATGGCAGTGGAAGCAACCCAGCAGTATCGCGGACTTTATCATGTCTTGGGAGGAGTTATCTCTCCAATGGATGGAGTCGGACCGAGTGATCTTCAGATTGAAAGTCTGGTGCAGCGGGTAACTGAAGGTGGAATCAAAGAGGTCATTCTGGCTTTAAGTACCACGATGGAGGGTGATACTACCAACTTCTACATCTATCGCAAGTTGGATAAGCTGGGCGTGAAACTAAGTGTAATTGCCCGTGGTATATCTGTTGGCGATGAACTTGAATATGCCGATGAAGTAACTCTGGGACGCAGCATTGTGAACCGGACACTTTTTACCGGAACAGTATAATCATTATTAATTATTTAAGAACGAACATGGAAGAACAGATAAAACGAGCTGTTAGAAATTTGAATATTAGTTATGTTTTCTTTTGGGTGCTCCCGGCTTTTTTGCTTGGAGCAGGAGAGTTTGAACTCTTTCCCGTAGGAGGTTTGGCAGATAATGCACAAGCTATCTACTATTTTGAGACAATCGGCATTTTGCTCACAGCTTTGTGTGTGCCTCTTTCTCTCAAATTGTTTAGCTTGGTGCTTAAAAAGAAGATAGATTATATGACTATCACGCTTGCTTTGAAGCGATATGTGCAATGGAATATTGTTCGTTTGGGAGTGCTTGAAGTAGCTATTGTAGTGAATCTTTTGTGTTACTATCTGACATTAAGCAGTACGGGCAATCTCTGTATGCTGATTGGTTTGACGGCATCACTTTTTTGTCTTCCTAGTGAGAAAAGATTACGTAACGAGCTTCACATAGCAAAAGACGAAAAACGATGAGACACTCTTTCTTAATGAACGAACGTATTTATCTTCGTGCAGTGGAACCGGAAGATATGGATATTATGTACGAGATGGAAAATGACCCTTCCATGTGGGACATTAGCAATTTTACGGTTCCTTATTCCCGTTATGTGCTTCGTCAATACATCGAAGGCTCACAGTGCGATGTGTTTGCCGATAAGCAATTGCGGCTGATGATTGTACGCAAATCTGACCAGTGCATACTCGGTACAATTGATATTACAGACTTTGTACCTCTTCATTCGCGGGGAGAAGTAGGGATTGCCGTCCATAAGGATTATCGGCAACAAGGTTATGCTACTGACGCATTGAAATTACTTTGTGAATACGCTTTTGATTTTCTGTCTTTAAGTCAGCTCTATGCACATGTCATGACGGATAATGAAGTATGTGTAAAACTGTTCACCTCTTGTGGTTTCGTTCAATGCGGAATCTTAAAAAACTGGTTGCAGGTGGAGGGCTGTTACAAAGACGCATTGCTTCTCCAATGTTTGAATCCTAAGAAATGAGGTACTAATTGAGAGTGGGCACTTGTGGGAAACGTGACCACGTTTCATACTTGCTGCCCAATTTCTCTAAAGCTTTCCGCCACATATCTTTAATATTGTTTTTCATCAGATATGATTTTTCTTCCTCGGACACCAGCCAAGTGTTTTCTCTGATTTCGTTACTCAATTGTTCGCTATCCCAGCCGGAATATCCCAAGAAGAAACGAATGCATTCACTGATTTTATTCCCTTGTAATATATATTTCTTTATTTCATCAAAATCTCCATTCAGATAAAGCCCTTTACTGATAGAAATGGATCCTGGTATATCAGATAATGTGTGGAGATAAAATAAGGTGTCAGTGGCAATAGGTCCACCTTTGTATAGAGGAATCTCATCCAAATATTTAAATTCCATGATGATATCATTAAGGAATAATGGCAGTTGTTTGTTGATCACCAATCCCATACTTCCTTCATCCGTATGATCGACCAGTAAAATTACGGATCTGCCAAACGTTGCGTCACGCAGAAAAGGTTCCGATATTAAAATCTTTCCTCTCGATGGCAACACATTATTCGATTGAATCTTAAATATGTCAGAGTCGATATTCATGCCACTAATGTAAGAAAAAAAACGGAATAACAATCGTTCTTTCCGTTTTTTTTCATTTTAAGAATGGCTTTTATGAATATCTCATATCAAATAATCAGGCTATCGGATGATTTTCAGCAAATAGTTTCATTCTTTCATCCAGTTGAGCATATTGGTGTTCTTTAATAAAAGAGGTACACGCGCGTAATCCTTCCTGATGGCTTCCTGTAGTCACTAATGAGATAGCGCTTACTCCGTAGTACATCAATTCTTTCGCCAGTTCGCCACTGGTCATTCCCGGATATCCGATGGTGAAATAAAATCCGTCTGCAATCGGGTCGCCCAGATCGTTGTCATATACCAGATGAAAACCGTGACGGAGGAAGATTTCTTTTAATTTCTGTGCTCTTTCACCATATATCTTCACTTCGTTGAGGAAATTATATTGTCCTTCATTGGCGGCTTTCAGCATAGCGGCCATGGCGAACTGTGCAGAATGGCTGGTTCCTGAAGAAAGCGCATAAAGCACACGGTGAATGAAAACCGTTCCGAAAGTTCCGCCACCATATCGTTGGGTCAGTCCCGGATAGCTTCGGTGGTATAGTTTATCAGAGATGCAGCTTACACCGATACGTTGCCCGGCGTAGCTGAATGCTTTCGAGCCGGAAATCAGCAATACGTAATTGTCCGTATAATGGGCAACCGATGGCTGGAAAGGAGGTTGATACGGCTTGCTTAAATCTTGGCGGAAGTCCATGGCAAAATAAGCCAAATCCTCCAGAACAATCACATCATACTGTGTTGCCAATTCACCGATAATCCTCAATTCTTCTTCTTTCAGGCAAATCCAGCTCGGATTATTGGGATTTGAATAAATGATGGCTGATATATTTCCTTTTTTCAGATAGCTTTCCAGTTTCTCTTTCAGTTTTTCTCCACGGTAGTCATACACATCAAATGTTTCAAACTTTTGTCCCATTACAACCAACTGCTGTTTCTGTACCGGAAACCCCGGATCGATAAACAAAATCGTATCTTTCTTTTCGTCACATTGGCTGCAAGTAAGAAATGAAGCGAATGTACCTTGCATGGAACCGGTGACAGGCACACAACCTTCCGGACTTAAATCAACATTGATGAATGCTTTGATAAAGTTGGATGCCTCTTTTTTTAGTTCCGGCAATCCGTTGATATCGGGATATAGGCTGGCAATGCCATTTTGTAACGCTTCAATTTCCGCTTTCACGCCTACTGCGGAAGGGGGAAGTCCCGGAACACCCATTTCCATTTTAATAAATTCAACTCCCGATGCTGCTTCTGCTTTTGAAGCAATAGCTTTCACTTCACGAATGGTAGCTTTGGAAAAATCGACAATTTGAAACTCATTGATGGTTTCATCAATCAGATGTCGCTCAATTGGTGTATTTTTCATTCTATTTTCTATTTTATTAGTAGCTGCAAATGTACACGATAATTCTTAATAAACCCACTTTTTCAGAAAAAAGATACTGAAGCTATTGCAGGTTTCAAAAAAATATCTACCTTTGCATCCGCAATCGAGAGAGATGCTAAAGTGAATATTTTGGTGCGTTAGTTCAGTTGGTTAGAATACATGCCTGTCACGCATGGGGTCACGGGTTCGAGTCCCGTACGCACCGCGAAAGCAAATAGCAAATGAAAGCAAAGCTCTGAAATTCAAGGATTTCAGAGCTTTTTCTTTTTCTCTGCTTCGGCAAAAAATAGCGGTTTCAGGCAGTTCTCACGTGGCTTATTCGTGGGACTTTTTGAAAGCCGTTTTTGTTCCCACGAATTGACGCATTTGTCTTTGATTGTCAGCTTTTTGCGTAGCTGGTTTTTGAGTGTAGCAAACTAATTTTGTACCACTTAAAAATCAAAGAATTATGGGAGCAGTGAAAAGAAACACACTAAGCGTATTGTTCATCATCAAGAAAGCGAAACTTCTGAAAAACGGTGAAGCTCCTATCTGCATGCGCATCACCGTAAACAAACGAGTAGCCGAAGTTATGATTAAACGGAGCATTCCTGTAGATTTATGGAATCAGAAAAAGGAATGTTCCAAAGGAAAAGACCGTGTAGCCACTGAACTAAACTACTATATTAATACGGTTCGTGCCAAAGTATTACAGATACACCGTGAACTGGAAATAGACAACAAGCCAATAACAGCTGATACAATTAAGGATTGTTTCTACGGACGGGATAAGGTACAGCGTAGCTTGCTGGAGGTGTATGCAGAGCATAACGAAAAATGTCGTGCCCTGATTGACAAGGAATATACAGAAAGCACCGTTACCAAGTTTGATACTTCCATAAACCGGCTGAAAGAATATATCCGCAGTTGTTACCACTGTGATGATATAATGTTGGCAGAACTGGACGGGCAATTTATCCGTGATTTTGATTTTTGGCTGAAAACGGAGAAGCATTGCCAAAACAATTCCGCATTGAAACATTTGAAGAACTTGAAAAAGGTTGTTCGCATTGCTTTGGCTAATGACTGGATAAAGAAAGACCCGTTTTACGGCATCCACTTCAAGCAGGAGGAAGTAAATGTAGAGTTTCTCTCACGTGAAGAACTGGATATTCTGATGAACAAGGAATTTGCTATCAAACGGCTGGAGCAGGTAAGAGATATTTTTATCTTTTGCTGTTTCAGTAACCTATTACAGTAGAAGCGAGAAAGAGAAAAGCAAGGTAATTAATTGAATGATAGAAATGTATGTCTTTTAGTGTCTTTGGGTGTCTGATAGTGAAATTGCAGGAAAAAGCAGATTTAAGCAAACTTTCCATTTCTAAATCGTTACCCATTGCAATGAGAGAAAATCACGGCAAACCAATGACCTTAAACGTCTGGTTATAGCACTGTTTGTCTGCTTGTTACATTGTTCAAATAACTCACAAAGAGAGTAATTTTACAAACTTAAAATGTGAGCGTTATGAACAACGAACTGAAAGTGTCCTTCTACCTCAAAAGAGCCTTAATTTAAATTCTGATTTGCTATTCAAGAACTTATATAAATTTTTCGCTCTAACGGGTTACGATTTGCCAACTTGCTGATTTCTTCAGTTTGCTCAAGTTTGCTTTTTCAAATAACGCTTTTAGTCAATGCAAAAGTAGCAATAAAAATCCGGAAATCATCAAATGGGCAGACATTTATTTACATCATTTGAAAGTCTTTTCAACCTTTATCCCTTATTCCTCCATCTTGGCGTACTGTGTCGTCCTTGCCAATAGCGAGAAGTAACACTTTGATAAATCATATTCGTTTTGTTCGTTTGGTAATATGGATGATGGATAAGACTATCAGTAAAAGTCCGAACTTATGATGCCATAGTCCAATAGTGGAGTTTGCCCCGTCCACGTACGCAATCAGCATAATACCCGTGATTGCAACAATTAGGAACACGACCGACAGGGCAATTGTCGTACGGCTTTTCTTTCCGATTCCTTTTGATGCCATTGCCTTATACCAGCATCCATGCCGCTTGATGTGATATGCTACAGAGATGAGCCAAAGCAGGCTTGACAGAACATGAACCACGGCCCAGTTGTGCCATACTTCATGGCTGGTTCCATGTCCGGCAATATGCAGGCCGATACCACTGACGGCTGATGTCACGAATGCCAATGGCAACAGCCGCTCTATCGTGAATGATGTTTTCATCTGCGTCCGAATTTAGAGAGAATGGACAGGAGTGCTTCGTCCGGTTTGAAAAACACACCGTTTGGACAAGTCTTAACACACTTGTTACAGCCTATACAGGCATCCGCATCTTTGAAAGCCACGTGTTTGTGCCACAGGAAACCAACCTTTCCTATAACATGTTTCGGACACTTCCCCACACACTCCCAGCAAGCCACGCATCGACGTGGATTCATGGCTACATACTTAGTTGATATTCTTTTCATTGTTATCTCTTTTTTTGCCTGCAAAGTTAAGATATTCAGGCGAAAAATGAGATAGAGGAAACGAGGTAAGGCTTGGACTATTCAAGGTTTCTTTTCCGAAACCGAGTAGGACTGATGCCCGTTGCCAGTGTGAACAGACGGGAGAAATAGGCGTAATCGCCTATGCCGAGACGGTCGGCGATTTCCTTCACGGCAAGGTCGGTATGGACAAGCAACCGCTTGGCTTGCAACACCACTTCATTCTTTATGTACAAAGTGGCGTTCATGCCGGTGACACATTTCACCACTTCATTCAGATAGACAGTCGAGATGTTCAGGAGCGAAGCATAATAGGACGGCTGGCGATTCGTGGCAAGATGTTCGGCAAGCAGATGGCGGAACGACAAGACTATTTCCATATGCCTGCGGCTATGACTCGTCTGTTGAAGGTTGATGTCATGCACCGCTTCGGCGACAATGCTGATAAAGGTTTCTGCCATCCGCCTTGCCGTTGCCTTTGTCTGCTTGTCCGTGATGCCATCCATTCTACCTGCGAGGAGGGAAAGTATCTGTTTTAACTCGTTTCTCCGCTGTTCATCCATCTGAAATGACGAAGCAAACAACGAGAAATTATCAAAGATGCACTTATCGGCACTATCCACAAAGCTGTTGTCGATCATAAGTGCCCAACCTTCCACATTTTCCGAACTGACGAAACGGTGTACTTGTCCCGGTTGTATCAGGAATACGTCACCCGGAGCAAAGTATTGCTCCTTGAAATCGATGATACCGCATCCCTCACCGTTTTCCACCAGTCCGAAGATGTAATAATCGTCTTGATGGGCGTATGTTATGGGTGCATGATTGCTTTGCGAGGAATTGATCCTACGCAGATACACCCCGAAATCGGAAAACAGCGATGCTTTATGTTGTGGCAGTTTGTCCATTGTTATTTAAAATGCAAAGATATCGCTTTATCCCAAGAATACAGATTTTAGTCGTAGAAAAATGTCATGGTTGTAACAAGTAGCGAAGAGTGTAGCGAAGAGAGACTTTATAATCCCAATCTTCGCTTGTGTTTGGCTTTCTTCTTCCTGCGCAATATCTCTGCCATCTCCTGATTGGCTTCCGCATCAGCGGCATTGTATGACGAAGCGTTGCCGTTGAGTAATCCCAGCGAACCGCTGAACAGTTCGCTTTGGGTTGTGTCTGACGGTGCGTTTTGCATATCTGCCCCATAGCCTTTGGGCATCAATCCCATACGTTCCTCGTTTCTGTTGCGCTGCAAAGCAGCATCAATTTTGGAATAGCTGAAACGTCTGTCCACTTTGGAGCCGTTGAAGTGGTAGCCGTTCTTGGTGAAAACGACACCCTGTATCTCGTTTGTCTGCCCCTTATGCTTGAAACGGACATCCACGCCCTGCCGCTTCAGGTTGGCGACAAGCACGTTCCAGTTGCCGCACCTGCCGACTTCCGTTTTGAGGATGTCATACAGCTCATATTTCGTCTTGTCCGGCTCTTTCAGACGGTCGCGCTTGACGTTCTCCTTGCCATTAGCCATGTGCAGACCGTATTTCAAAGTAAGCTCCTTGCAGATACGGGTGCTGCGCAACCGCTCGTTCCGGTCTGAAATGGTATTGCCGTCATTGTCGATACGGTTGTAGGCGATATGCACATGAGGATGCTCCTTGTCGAAGTGACGGGCAATGAGGTATTGCGTGTTCCGGATGCCCATCCGTTCCATGTAGTCAAGTGCGATTCCTGCCATTACACGGTCTGTCAGGTGTGGCTCGTCCTCTTTGGAGAAACTCAGGGCGATGTGTCCGACAGGCTTCGCCACCTTACCGTTCATCTGCGACTGGATGTCAAAACTCATTGCGATGGTGTCCTTGTTTTCCATGAACAAGCCCTCATGAACCACTACCTGCACTCCCTTGCCCTTGTCAAGGATGTAGTCCACCACACCCTTGAAATCGCTCCCCTTTACGATTTTCGCCATCATATCCCTATCTTGGTTAAGAGTTCATGGATTCTTGCCACTACCACCTTGCAGTCATCACGTTCCTCATAGAAGCCCCCAGCATTTGCTCTGCGTGCAAGCTGGTTCAGGTTGTTAGCCATGCCACACAGGTTCCGCACATGGGCGGCGTGTTCCTCCGACAGCCGTCCCTTCACGTGACCGTTTCGGAAACACTCCCTCATGTATTCGCTTGATGACACTCCGGCTTCATACGCCCGTGTCATCAGACGGAAGTAGTCGGCAGCCGCCAGCTTCACCGCCACACGGTATGTCAGTTTCTCGGCTGTCCCTTTCTTCGGGCGACCGCCCTTGTTGCGTTTCTTGTCTTCCTTATGTTCCATTTTCAAGTATTGTCAGTATAATTAATGAATAGACCAACGGGATGCCGCTCCCTGATATTCGGGGGACGGGTGGCAAGCGGTTTCGGGTGTCCCGAAACACAAACTTGCTACCCCACGATTCTAACCGAATCAATTTCGGGCAACTCCCGTTTTTCCCTTTTGATGCTTTATAATCCCAGTCCTTTTTTCTTCGGTTTAACGATGTTTCGGAGCGGTGGATTGACGGTTAAATTCTGCCGCTTACCACACAGGAAATCGTTCAGGTCTTTATGCCCGTGATAGTTGTGGGAGAAGTCCCGGATGCGTCCGTCAAACCCGATTGCCAGTTCTTGGTAGGCTCTTCTCCCTGCCTCGTCATTGTCAAGCAGACAATGGATACGCCCGTACCCGTGCAGCACATCTATGGCTTTCGGCACATTGGCGGTGGAGTTGAGAATGACATAATCCTGCCCGTCAAGGTTCGGCATAGTCGGGCA
The DNA here is from genome assembly GCF_024788145.1 of Bacteroides sp. BFG-606. NCBI lineage: Bacteria > Pseudomonadati > Bacteroidota > Bacteroidia > Bacteroidales > Bacteroidaceae > Bacteroides > Bacteroides sp. BFG-606. The sequence goes on from NZ_JANUIL010000001.1 coordinate 4,253,535, forward strand.
GTTCCTTTTCCTCAACGTGAGGAAGGAGAGATAGTCCGTCATGCCCTCGAATACCAGACATTTCTCCCTCGGTTCTCCCGACTGTCGGATGTGGGTGATGTCTTTCGGTGCGATGCTGCCCTTGAAAAATCGGTTGCGCACTTCAAACCCTCCTGCCACATTCGGGAAGCCGATGGCGAAATAAGGTTTGCCGTTATGGATGAAGTGCAGTTCCTTACACTCCGATTTCGCAAGTGCAGTGTCTATCCCACGCTCCTGCAAATATCGGAGGAGTGCAGGATGCTTGAGTTCCCCTACCTCCAACTGTTGGAAGGACGGCTCTGATGCCTGTTGGCGAAAAGAGAAAGACACAGGACGAATGTGTGGAGCCTGTTCCGCTATCTTACGGAGCAGGTAAGGCACATGGTCGGAGAAATATAATTCCTGCGCCAATGCGATGATGTTGCCGCCTTTGCCCAGCCCATAGTCGAACCACAGGTTGCGGTTTACGTTCACCTTGAATGACGCTTCCGTTTCCTGCCGGAACGGGGATTTGTACCACAGGCTTTCGCCTTGCTGTTTCACGGGCGAATAGCCCAGACTTTGCAGATAGTCTGCGACTCTGATTTGTTTTGCTTCTTGTATGGTCATAATGTGTATTCCTACGGATTTGATGATGGTTGATAAAACGATGTTTTGATGATTTAGATATTTGATATATTGATATACAGTATTATATATTCTCATCATACATTCATCAAATTGCTTGCAAAAAAGAGAAAGTCATCATTTGCAATGTCGGGCATGGTCTGTCCGTGCTGTGTTCTCTTTTCATCAGCATCTTATTCTTGATTAAGATTTGATGATGGTATATTCTACTGATATTCAACTCTGTTATATTCTTATTCATCAATTCATCAAAAAAAGAATCATAGTGTTTCCAAAAACACTTTCGTTACGGTGTAGAATCGTCCGGTTTTCCGAACCGGGGAGTAACGGCATTCACGGTTATAATCCACTTGATAGGTGGTATATGTGAGGGTGTTATGGGCAGGTCTCAGCTTCCAGCACTCCTGCAATACCCTCCTTACTTGGTATTTCTCCGCCTTGACGTATATGTTTGCCAGTAAACGGAGAATGTCTTCGGGACAGAACGAGAAAGTGTCAACACCCATGTTTGCCATGATGTCGAGGATAAGCTCGTACATTTCCGTTTCCAATCTGTTGCGGTTGCTGCGGATGATGCGCTGCAAGGCTTCGGTATGCAGTAGCGAGGGGGCGAACCACATACGGCTTTTCTTTTCGGTGGATAGCTGCCTGTGCTGTAAATGGTAGAGAAAGGCGGGTATCTCCGCTTTCAGCTTTTGCAGGAAATCGGTATCATCCGATTGCAAGCGTTCTATCTTGCGCACCCAATAACGTGTTTCACCTGCATCAATGATGACAGGCAGATACTCGTTGTTGGAACACAGCACGAACTTGGCGAAGAAGGCTATCTCGTCACGGTCCTTGCCTTTGGCTTCCACCTTGTAGGATAGTGTCGTGCTAAGGTTCTTCAACCGTTCGCTGTCCTCCCTGCGGCTCAAAAGCACTTCGTCCACCACGATAAGAAGTTTCCCTGCCCAGTCGGAATTGAACTGGCTGCGGAAATCCTCGTTGGTGTTGAATGTCACGTTATTCTGAAACAGGGCTTTCAAGAAGTTCAGAAACGTGCTTTTGCCTGTGTTGCGTTCCTCAGATACCAACAGCAGGATGGGCTGCTTCTGTACAGGTTGCAGGTAGAGCAGTTGCAGATAGTCCATCCCCAACTCGTATTGCTCCCCGAAGATGTGTTCCACCAATGAGCGGATAGAGGGGAAATCGCCCTCCATCGGCTTGTGGTCTATCGGCTCGTAGAGGTTGAGGAACTTGCCGACCACGGGCTGATAGTCCACGTGTTCGGGTACGGTGCAGAAACCGTCATACTTCGGCACTGTGGCGAGATAGTCCTTGCCATAGTCCTGCCGCAGGGTCTCGTTGTTCCATGCGATGCGTTTCCTCACATACCCTCCGTTCAAAGTCGGCTGGTCCACAATCTTGTAGAGCATTGTACCGACACGGATAAACTCTTCGCTTGCCATACCGCTATCCGTGGGCGGTCGGCGGCTGTTTTTCGATTCTTTGGCTGTCATTTTATTCGATTTTAGTTTGGTAAAATGTCAGCCACAAAAGTATAATCAACTGTTGGAAAACTTGATACGCAAATCACAGCAGAACGCAGCATAAAACACCTTGCAACCAAAAAGTGAGCAATCCGTGGATGAAAATCGTGTGAAAAAGCAAACCCGAATAAACACCACTCTGACAGATGTTTATTCGGGTTTGTCGTATTCGTATGTGTGAATGGCAATACGCCTATTCAATTATCGACATGAATATATTGTTGGCAAATGGAATACGCATCGGTTTCACTGCTTCATGTCGTCACATGGTTATGTTTCATGCTTGATACTTGGTAACTTTCATGTCGTTTATACCCAGCGAAAAGAAGATGCTTGTTTTCTCTTTTCGCAAGTACACCCTTTCAAGAATGGCATTGCGCACTTGTTCCGCACCGAAAGTATTGATGCGGAAAGCAAGTGCGACCACCATCGGGAAGCTGAACACGTCAGCGTGATAGCCGTTCTCCAATCGGATATACTTCTGCACCTCGTGTTCTCTCAAGACACCGCTTTTATACACGGTTCTGATGGTTGCTCGGAGTGTAGGGGCCATCACCCCGAACAGTTCCACAAGTTCCGGTTCGCTCATCCAAATGTCAGCGGCATTCTCAGACATGATAATGTTGCCGGATTCATCCATTGTTATGATACCTCTTTCCATGCTCGCTTCGGCTTATGTTATACAAGTTTCATCTTGTCTCCAATTTTGCTTTCAAGAACGGACAAGTCCTTGTCCAGTTTCTCGGTGGTTATCTTTGCGTAATGTTGGGTGGTGGTGATTTTGGTATGTCCCAAAATCTTGCTCACACTTTCAATCGGCATACCGTTTGAGATAGCCATCACCGCATACGAGTGCCGACTCATGTGAAAGGTCAGCCGCTTGTTTATCCCACATTCCTCTGCTATCTGTTTCAGCAGGACATTGGTCCATCCGTTGCGGTAAACATTGAACAGGCGGTTGCCACAACGGAAAGGCTCGTAGCGGTCAATGATTTTACGGGCACTCTCCATCAGCTTCACACGGAACGGTATTTTCGTCTTCTGACGTGCCGATGAAATCCAAAGGCTGTCGTTTATGGTGACAAGGTTGTCGGTGGTCAGGTTCTTTATGTCGATGAACGAGATTCCGGTCAGGCATCCGAATACGAAAATGTCCCGAACCAGTGTCATTGCCGGGTCGTTGAAACGGTGCGACATCAGCGTCTGCACCTCATCCTCCGTCAGGAACTCACGCTCTTTCGTTCCTCCGCTGACACGGCAGTTGGCGAAAGGGTCTCTCGGTATCAGCCCGTTTTTGTGCGCATGGGAGACGATGGACTTCAATGTCGTCGTGTATAGCCGGACCGTGGACTGCTGGACACCCACCTCGTTGCGTAGATAGACGCAGTACTGGTTCATGAAGTCCTCCGTCAGCTCGTTCATGCCGAGGTCGTTGCGCTTGTAGTAATACTTGATGAAGTTGGCGACATGGGTGCGGGCTATCGTATGTTTGTAAAATGTTTCCTTGACCCTGTCTTTCCCTACACGTCTGGCAAAATCCGCATTGTGCTTGTCAAAGGCACGAAGCACGGTTTCATATTCCGTTCCGATGCCCTGATAGGCGTTCCGGACCATTTCAGCCGTCACATACGCCTCCTTGTCCGATATACGCTGGTAATGCTTGATGATTTGCGCCTTGATGTTGTCAAGGGCATAGTTGATGTCGCGGGCATCCTTGCCTTTGCCCTTCACCTTGTTCGCCTTGGTGTCCCACTGCTCTACCGCAATGGAATACTTGCAGCTGAACTGTGCCTGTGTCCCGTTGATTGTCACTCGTCCCATGATGGGGACAATGCCGTTTTTCTCCTTGCTTCTGTTCACGAAGAACAGGATTTTGAATGTTGCTCTCATACCGTTCTTTTTTTGGTTGCAAATTTAGTTTCACATGCGCCAAATGGCTGAAAGCAAACCTGCGCAGAACGGCGCAAAACAAACACAAGACCATCAAATATGCAAAATTGCAGGGTTACGATTTGGAAACCTAACCGTTTCTGCAAACTGCATTGGTTTACATTTTGCCTATTCTGCGATGCAACGAAGAATACGGCATAAATCACTGACAAAGAAACATTTGTCTATCAGTGGCTCCCATTGGCTTAAATCGGAGTTTGTTCTACCTCAAACGGGAAGGAAGCACAGAAAGAACAGAAGTAAACCCCGATGCCGTTTATCCGATTGTCGGGAAAATCATTATTGGCAACTCCATCGCCCAATTCAGTTCCAAACTGAAAATTGAAGAACGGCTTTGGAGTGTAAAATCAGGTCGAGCCATTGGCAAAAGTCGTGTAGCCGTTGAACTCAACAGAGAGATTAATAAAATTAATCTCTCCATACACGCGCATTACAGGGATATTTTGGAGCGTACTGGAACGGTTATCGCCCAAGATGTCAAAAACGCTTTTCAAGGAATAGCAACCGCACAAAAAACGTTGCTCGTTCTCTTTGGCGAGATGATGCAGAATTTTCAAACACGTATTGGCATAGACAGAGCAGAATCCACCTATCGGAAATACATTACCATTCGCAAACAGGTAAAACGCTTTTTGAAAGTCAAATACAAAGTTCAGGACATACCCCTGAACCAGTTAGACCTGACCTTTATCGAAGCATTCGATTTTCATTTGAGGGTAGAACGGAAAATGACGGATGAATCCGTATCATCTACCATGTTGGTGTTATTCAAGGTAGTACGTATAGCTCTGAACCGAAAACTAATCGTGCATCCCCCGTTTTTTGGTTTCAAATTGAAGAAGCCCGATTTCAAAATACGCTCAATAACCAAAGACGAGTTTCAGCGGCTTATATCCACCCCGTTAGAATCTAAAAGCCTCTGTTTTATCCGTGATATGTTTGTGTTTGCAGCCTTTACTGGACTTCCGTATGTAGATTTGAAGCAACTCACATGGAAAGAGATAATCACCGAAGAGGATGGTAGCTTGTGGATTTCCACAGACAGACAAAAAACAGGAATACCGTTTCATGTCAAATTATTAGATATTCCAATGCAGATTATAGAGAAATACAGAGGATTAGGACAGAGCGATAACGTATTCCATCTATTAGGGCAAGGACGTATAAATTTTGCTCTGAAAATAATTGCTAAGCATTGTAATATTACGACCAAACTCACCTTTCATGTCGGGCGGCATATTTTCGCTTCCGAACTGTGTCTGTCGCAAGGTGTACCCATCGAAAGCGTTAGCCGGATGATGGGACACAAGAATATAAACACCACTCAACGGTATGCACGTGTTAATAACGAGAAGATAGGCAACGACATGAAGCAATTATCTCTCCGAATCTCTAATAAATTCACCTATAAAGAGCAGTAAACCATGAAAACGAACAGAAGTACATTTTCTATATTTTTCTATCCAAACACCAGTAAGACCAAGAAATCGAGCACTTGTCCGATAGTCGGACGTATAACTGTGGATGGAAAGAACACCACATTCAGCACCGGATTGGAAATAATGCCCGATGATTGGGATAGCCAATCAGGAACGGCAAAGGGGCAATCTAAGGAATCAGTTTCTATCAATAAGCAGATAGATAAATCCCGTAACGAAATATCTTCCCACTACAACAACATGGTGAATAACAATGGCTACGTTACCGCTGAAGCCCTTAAAAACGCATTGCGTGGTATCGGTATAAACCGTAATACCTTGATGCAGGAGTTTGCCGAATTGTTGGACGAAAAGCGAAGAAGTATTGGAATACGAATAACCAAAAGTACCTTTCCTGTATATACCAATGCCTACCGCCACATGAAAGAGTTTCTACAAGAAAAGTATAACCTTACCGATATTCCATTCGGTAAGATTGATCCCCCATTTGTTGAAGCCTACTTTCATTATCTGAAAATTGACTTAAAGATGACGGCACGGTCGGTTAAAACCAATATGAACCCGTTCCGTCAGGCTGTTGTGAGGGCTTGCAATAAAGGAGTAGTGCTACGACAGAACCCATTCTTCGATTTTGTTCCTGAACGGGTTATCCCTAAACGTCCGTGGCTTTCCAACGATGAGATACAACGCATTATGCAAGCGAAATTGAAACTCGCCACATGGCGTTTTACCCGTGATATGTTTATTTTCTCAACCTTTACGGGCATAGCGATTATTGACCTCCGAAATCTGAAACATTCTAACATTCAGGAAATGGAAGACGGTAGCCAGTGGATTATTCTCGACAGGCAAAAGACCGGAACGACTTCTTATATTCCCCTGTTGGATATTCCCAAACAGATTCTTGAAAGATACAGAGATACGGAGTTTGCCGGAATAGACGGAAAAGTTTTCACGCTTCAAACCCATGTAAACATGAACTGGCAACTAAAACGGATTGCCAAAGCTGCCGATATAGATAAACGGCTGACATTCCACATGAGCCGTTTCACGTTTGCAACGACCGTTTGCCTGACGCAAGGCGTTCCGATTGAAAGCCTTAGCCAAATGATGGGACACCTTTCTATCAAGACTACTCAAATCTATGCAGAGGTTACCCGTACTAAGATTAATGAGGATATGACACATTTATCCGATAAGATTCAGGGTAAATATGAGTTCTCGGAAGTTGTTCCCACAAAGAAGCGTGTTCAGAAAACCATATTTAAAACGGTATAATTACATCAAAAAATAATCGGCAAGGTGTTCCCTGCCGATTATTTTTTGCGATTTTACTTTTTGAACTCTTTCAAAATATCCGATTCCCTGTACAGAATCTTCCCCTGTAATTTGATAAACTGGATTTTCCCCGTGTCCCTCCAATTTTGGAGGGTACGGGATGAAATACGCAAGAGTTGGCAAACCTCTCGGTTGGTGAGATACTTTTCACCATTCAAGTGCGGAGTGCAGTTTTGTAAGGCTTTTTGAATGGTATCTGAAAGCTCATTCAAAGCCGTAAAGAATGAACCGATTTGCGGAGATTTATTATCTAGTATATCCATGATTCATTGATTTTTAGTTTCTCATATAATCGCCCAGTGTGGCGATGGTTAGCATACCCAACCTTTGGCAATAGGTAATCGAAGTCCGTTTTCCATTGAGGTACATAAAATATCCATCCTCGTCCTCCTGAATCTCATACGTTGATGGACTTGCCTGTTTGGTGGCTTCATTCATGTAAATGATACTTAACTGGTGGTTCTCACCGTTCCGATGAATCATCACGGTAGGATTCAGGTTAATACTCTCCCAATTCCCGACCAGTATATCTAAATCAAAAAATTCTCTTTCCATAGTCGTTATTTCTTGGTTTGTATTTGATTGATAAACTGTTCAATGTCGATAGCTTTGTAATAGCACTTACGCCCGATTTGAGAATAGGGTAAAACTCCGGTATCTCGGTAGGTTTGCAGGGTACGGGGAGAGATTTTAAGCAGTTCACAAACCAGCTTGTTATCTAACCAATTTTCATTACTTCGGTTCTGTCCGCAAAGTTCATTTACCTGCTTGGCAAAACCCTCGAACCTCTGCATCATCTGTTCAAAGGTTCGTTTTTCGATGGCTACAATTTCCATATTGATGTTGTTTTAGATTGTTATAAACTCCTGTCATTGCAATGATTTGCTGCAAAGAAAGAGATAAAAAACTCTGATTTCGGAAACTGTGTATGCGGTGGACTGAACTGGCTGCTGTAGGCTTCATCCCACACCCCAGCAACATATTTTTTCCTTTTTTTCTCTGATAAGCATTAACTATATGGAAAGAATGAATAAGGCAATGCTTTGGGGGAATTTACTCTTTTTGTGAAGCAAAAAGGAAGAAATTCTCCCAAACCCGTAGGGCTTGGCATTGACGTTTTATTCTTGGAATATACCTTTGTGTTCAGAGAAAGAAAGGATTAATTAAGATTATTCCTTTGAAAAATAAGATATTAGTTTGGATACTGTTACTGTGTAGTTCTCGCTATCTCTGGAATAGAAACCTAACTTTTGGACAAATGCTCTGCTTTTAGCATTGACGCATTCAATGCCAATATGATTGAAACCATACTTTTGGGCTACTTCGGTCAAAAATCTAAGAAAGTGCGTTCCATGTCCTATTCGCTCTTTATTGAATCCCAATCGGGCAATGATAAGACAATCAGGTGGGAATAGGCTTTCAATCTTTCTGATACGCAAATACAGGTCTATACGGCTGTTTCTTCGGGTGGTGATAACATTATCTATCGTCAGACAGACAAACGATTTGCGATACTTGAAACGCTCCATCAGGTAGCGGTCTATATCAGCTCTTAGTTCCTCATATTCAATCATCGTCTAATCCCTTTCTTCTTTTTCTTTTTACGTTTCTGCGCTTGTAATTCCTCTGCCAGTGTTGCATCGTAATTATTGCCATCTCCCAATGAAAAGATAGACAAAAGAGAATCACCGCCACTATTATTTTGCTGATTGTAAGACTGTTTGTTATCTCCCTTGCTATCAAGATTGCAAGAAGTCATGTTTTCTTTTTCACTGGATTGGAATATCTCTTTTTTCTTTTCGCCAGTAAAATATTGTTTTGGCTCTTTCAACTCCTGTTCCTGCATTTTCAGTTTTTCGTCCATGCTTCCGTTCTTCATCGTGTTGGCATACTCAAAGGATTCTGATAATTGGCGGTTGTAACTGAACAGCTTATCAAATCCCTGTTCTGCCTGTTGGAATAGGTTCACACGGTCAAAACCACCTGTTATTACTCCGTTCTTGGTGTTTTTGTGGTTGGTGAGCGGTGATAATTTCTTTTTATTAGTTTGGTCTTTACGGCTCACTATCAAATGACAGTGCATATTCAGTTCGTTGTCGGAACGGCTACGGTCAAAATGAATCTTACCGTAAAACTTTATATCTACTTCGGATAATTCCTTGTTGAAGTTCTTGGCATATTCAGGAATAAACACATCTCGGATATACCGCTTCATGGCTTCGGCTTTCTCCTGTTCGGTGTTCCCCATTGCCCGAAGTTCGTTTTCCGATGGGCTGACATGGATAGCAAAAAACTTAGCATCCGTTTTCAGTAATTGCCCGATATTGGTATCTATATCTTTTATAATGGTTGATTTATAGATGTTATCCTCTGTCAGATTGAAAAAACCATCAGTATAGATTCCTTTCTCCATCCGTTCTAAATCTTCATGCTCTAAATATGCTATCAACTGCCGACTGCTACCCGCATTGTTATATGTTCCACCCGATGACGGGGCAAAATCTATGTGCATGGCTCTATGTATTTATCAGATTGATAATTTCCGCCTTTAGGTTCTCTTTCCGCTTGCTATCCATCACACCACAAGCGGATAGTTCTGAATAGAGTTGTATCAGTTGAAGCAATTTTTTATAATCCCGTTGGTGTATCTGATACAATGCGGTGAGTTGTTTTCCTTGCTGGTTAATTATGTCTGCATGTTTGCCGAACTGCTCACTTACTTTTTGTAGTACGGCTGTTTGTTTCCCCTGACTGGATTCCAGTTGAGAAAGAATAAGGGTTTCCAATGTCTTGCCGATGGTATCAAACCGAACCGCAATAGAATTGGCGGTTCGTATCATGGGATTCAGTTGTTCTTCCTCATAGTGACGGATGAAGCGGATTATATCGTCCTGTCGTTTGTTTATTTTTGCCAGTTCCGATTTTACGGATTCCGGTGCTTCCGATGGGTTGATACACGCTTTATCAATATAGACAAATGCCAACCTGACTATTTCCCCTTTTTTCAACGAATAGCGTTTGCAGAGCTTATCTATCAACTTACCTGTCTGTCGGTCTATCCCGATGGTGGTAAGGGTGGATATATTACTGGTCTTATCCATGATTATAACTTTTTTATAAAGAATATGAGATTCATTCAGTTGATTATAAGCGAAATACATTTTCGACTTATAATCACTGTTATAAACGGTTACGAACGTAACCTGTTAAAGCCGAAGGCTTTGCCCCGCAGGGCAAGAGGGAAGAACAGGACTTGTCCAGTTCCCTCTTGCTTCATTTAGCAAAACGAGCCGAGCCACAGGGCGAGGCGGTTTCTGCTAAATGGTGAGTGGTGGCACTGCATCAGGCGGTAACATTACCCACCCTGTTTTGCATCGGTTTGCGTATCGAGTTGATTTTCCTTTTTGAACCGCTCATAAGTAGTGCAATCGGCATTTTCTTGAACAAATGCACGAATATCAGCGGCACGGTAGTAGGTCTTATGCCCAATCATAAAGTACGGGAGCTTCCCACTTGTCCGATACCGTTGCAGGGTTCGGGGAGATACTTTCAGCAGAAACGCCAAATCCTGATTATCCAACAATTTGTCGTTGGGATCTAATACGTTGTCGGTATTGATTAGCGATTTCAGGTCTTGCCCGATTTCAGAGAGTTTTTTCGACAGTCGTTCCATCCACTTATCGAAGTTTTCGTTATCTATATACATTTTGCTTCATTTTTAAATTAAACATTAAGATTTTCAATCGATTGATGAAGCAAAGTTCGGCAAATGGATGCAAATAAGTTAGGGGTGTACCAGTGGTACACCCCTATAAATAGTTGGTAAGTTGTTGATTTACAAATACCCTTTGTTCTTACTTTCTTCGGCAATGGCTTTGCGAAGTATATCTAAAAACTCGGTTACTTTGGATGGCTTACGCTTAATAACACTCTCATGCTTCTTGTGAATGTCACCCAGTTTGATATTAAAGAGGTGTTCAAACGCTCTTCCGATTTCTGTTAGTGGTGATTCTGTTCCGTTATGGGTAACTACTCGTTTAGATAAGAACAGTCCGCTCACCATCTCCATAATTTCAATAAGATAGGTTTCGTCAGTTAGGTGAAGTGGTGAGAGTGGGAATTTGTTCTTCCGGCTCTGGAACTGAACCGGATATTTGATTCGCATATTAAGTATGCGGATTTCTGTATTTACAAGCCCTATTGCTTCGTCAATAAGCAATAGCAAGGCATTTTTCCCCCTGCTCAAATTGCACTCGATGCGATTTAAGCCTGTTTAGTCCAAAGGACAAATAGCGTAACAATACGGCATAGTCCTGTTCATTTATAGCAATGCTTGCCAAATGATTGGCAAGTTCTTGCAATGCAGTCGTAAAATCATTTACGACAAATTCTTTCTGTGAGTATTCCGACAATAGTCGGAAAAATCTCTGTTGTAACAAATCTTTCATCTTATTTGTAAAATGGTAGTTCTAGCCGGTAATTAGTTTCGACAGAACTGTCTGTTTGAATAAAAATTATTTGTTTACGAATTTAAAATCGTGCTCATTATATCTATCGCCAACGTTAGGATGTTTTAAGATAAGCGATTCTATATTTGCTATATCCTCTATTGATAAAATGGCATCAACAGCTTTGATATTTTCTTCTAAGTATTTGATTTGCTTTGTTCCGGGTATTGGAATTATATTTTCACTTTTAGCCAATATCCAAGCTAAAGCCAATTGAGCAGGAGTTGTATTTTTAATTTTGGCTATCTCTGCAAATTCAGTCATCAATTTTTGATTATTTTCCCAATATATACCATTGTAACGGGGTAAATGTTTACGAAAATCATTTTCGGATAATGTATCTACATTAATTGTGTTAGTAATTAATCCTCTACCCAATGGAGAAAAAGGAACTAAGGTTACTCCAAGTTCTTTAGTCAATGGTAATATTTCCTTTTCAACATCACGAGTTAATAATGAATATTCGCTTTCAATAGCAGATATAGGATGTACCGTATGAGCCTTTCGTAATGATTCAGGTGAACATTCACTTAATCCTAAATAACGTACTTTGCCCTCCTTAACCAATTCAGCCATAGTGCCAACCGTTTCTTCAATCGGAATAGTTGGGTCTATCCGATGGGCATAATATAAATCAATAGTTTCAATTTTTAATCTTTTTAGACTACTTTCTACTGCTTGTCTCACATATCGGGGAGAGCCATCTATATAACTACCACCACCAGCAAATACATTACCCTGATTGTTATGCAAGCGAAAACCGAATTTCGTTGCAACAAAAATTTGACTTCTTTTTTCTACCAGTACTTTAGAAAGTAATTCTTCATTTGCACCATTGCCATATACATCGGCAGTATCCCAAAAATTAACACCGAGCTCCAATGCACGATGCAGTGTCGCCATATTCTCTTTTTCACTGGCTACTCCGTATGCAGCACTCATACCCATACAGCCCAATCCTATAGCGGATAACTGCACACCTGTTTTACCTAATTCTCTGTACTTCATAATTTTTATAATTTTGAACGATACAAAATTAGGTGATAATATATTGGCAGATTAATACAAATCAAAGTATCATTTGTACAAATCAAATAATAGTTAGTTCTCTGATTTCAGTAGGAGATTTTCCAGTATGCTTTCGATAGAATTTGCTGAAGTAAGAAACAGTTTCAAAGCCTAAACAAAAAGCGATTTCTGATATTGAAAGATTGCTATGCAATAAGTATTGCGAACATTCTTTGACTATTCTTTTTGCTATCAACTCAGATGTGGTTCTCCCTGTTGTTTCTTTGATCACCCTATTCAAGTGATTTATATGTATAGATAATCGAGTAGCATAATCAGCAGGAGTACGTAAGCTCAATGTAGAACGAGGATAATCAATTGGAAACTGCCTTTCCAATAACTCCAAGAATAGTTCCGTAATACGCTGTGAAGCATTGGGATGTGATTCATAATGATTTGAATCCTGCATCTTCAATGCCGTATGTATCAATAAGTGTAAATAACAACGTAATACATCCAACTTAGCAATATACTCCGATTGAATTTCTTCTTGCATTTGGGCATATATATTTTGTATCTTAGATACTTGTAAATCATTTAAGAAAAAAACCTTATCTCCTGTTACTTTAAATAAAGGAGTGTTGGCTAAAGAGCCTTTTTTTCTTCCGTTTGTACAAACGATTCATTAAATATACAAAACATTCCTTTTTGTTCTTCACTGATAGACTCCCAAGCATAAGGGACTAAAGGATTGGAAAATAGCAGTGCAGGACGATTAACTAAAATCCACTTGTCCGCATAATACAGTTTTCCAGTACCTACAATTAAAGTTACTTTATAAAAATCTCTATAGCTAAATTGGACTGCTCCAAAATTGCATTGTCGGGAGAAGATATTGAAATAAGGCTTCTCCTTAGAATAGCTTGTGTCCAGTTTCGGGCCGCAACGCTGTATTCTTTTATAGAATTGAGGAATACTTTCAGGCATAATCTAAATCAATGAATTACAAATGTAGGAGTTCTTTTGCGGACTTTGATGTAAAAAAGAAAATTTCCACTTATAGACTGTGTTTTTTCAAAAGATTCAATAGATTGTTTTCCCATTTATTGGAGTACTTAAAATAGTTATGTATCTTTGTACCATAGTTATTTGAAACAATGGTAAAGCATAGTAAACTAAAGTAGTTCGCTCATTTCTATATCGTTACCCATTGTTCTTTCTCTTTATTCTAAACATCTATTAATCAATAGATACGTTTAAAATCTTCTCCTGTTTTACTGCACTTGCTTTCGTGGATGTGCAGCAGTTAAGCCGTGAACACCTAATAAAAGACAATAACGGTGCTTTGTGGATACGCAAGGCACGACAGAAAACCAATCAGATGTGTAATATTCCTGTTTTATCCATTCCTCAAAGGATATTGAGGAAATATGAAGATAATGTAGAGTGCATAAAAAAGGAGTACTTTTGCCTGTAATCAGTAATCAACGCATGAACGCCTATTTAAAAGAAATTGCTGATGTATGCGGCATAGCCAAACGGCTGACCACTCATGTTGCCCGTCATACTGCGGCTACCGTTGTTTTTCTCGCTAATGATGTATCAATGGAAAATGTATCTAAGATTTTGGGACATTCCAATATCAGAACGACACAGCATTATGCACGGATATTGGATAGCTCCATTATGCGTGATATGATAAACGTAGAAAAAAACTTTAATAGAAAACAGTAGATGTTTGCTTTTTATCAATAAATCTCTAACGAGTATTTTGATAATATATATAATAACTATATCTTTGGTAAGCAGCAGATAATTGTATTTGTGATATTATTATATAAGCACTTATTTTTTATGAATACGACAACAAAGAGCATAAGGACTTGGAAGAACAAAGAAGGAAATCTTTGTTTTAGCTATAATATGAAACAACCAATGGAGAAACCATTAATAATTATAATTATAGGTGCATGTATTGGAACTGTGATACTTGCTGAATATCTATGCTTTAATACTACCTATAGTTTATTTCCCCTACTGTTTTTATTTATGTTTACTTTTATGTACTGGTGTGTTTATCCATGTAAAGATAATGAAGTGGTAGAGGAGATGATGATGAACAAAAATGTGAACTTACGTCTGCATAATGAATTAAAAAGGTATGATAAAAACGTCTATGAAGTGAAGCGTAAATTCCATCAAGATACAAAAGGTACATACGGTATTATAACTGGTACTTATATGTTAGTGTTATTATCTAATGGAGAAATTTTAGAATATGAATTGAAGTATCATAAGCCTACAAAAACAGAACATGCATATCATGAGTTTATAAAAAGACCCATACAATGTATAAATCCTGAACATAAAAAAGTTATAGAAATAAGGAGTCTTATTAAATGGTGGACACAGATTACAATACCCGAAAAAGTAAAACTTTCATTAATTATACTCGCATTTGTTAGCATAGGTATTGCTTTAACTTCTTTATACTCATGGATAATAATAAAATTAGAATGGAAAGCCATTGTTTTTTTTATTGGATATATCGTTATATTTATGCTTTTACAATCACTAATCAGTAAGAGTAAAAATAGAATAGTAAAGACAATTAATTTTGCAATTTCTTTACCAATAGTAATTACTAAGATATTGTTCAATTTAATGCATCCAACAATAATAGTTTTAATGAGCTACATGTGTCTGGGGGCATATGCATTTGGAGTACCTATAGTAATTGTGATAGTTTTAAACTTCTTGCTTGGTCTGAATATTTCATGGGAGACTATGTTTTTCATTACACTTGCAGTAGGTTCTATTATCAGTGTTCACGGGGCAAAATTTATTCATTGGATGATAAAAGAACACTCTCCATTGAAGAATTGGGAAAACCATAAATATGAAGCTGTTCAGACTGAATTAGCTCTCTATGTTATCAATAAGAATAATGTGAATTTTCTTATTTATTTAGCATACTTCTTATTTCTCTCTATATCAGGATTAATGCAAATACAGTATAATGAACCACTGATAACAACTAATATTGATAGTGCGATATTGAAAGCTTTTCTTGTTTTCATAGCTTTCTCAAATATGGTCAATAAATCAAAAGATGTCGAAATAAAGACAAAACCATTGTTAGACAAAATGATTAGATTGATAACGACACATGATGAATAATAGATTTTGCTATTTCGTAATATGATAAACCATAAATTTACTATAAGTATTCATTCTGTAAATAGACTTTCCGAAGTTGAATAAAACATTAACAAAGGTAAGCTCCGTATTCCGTCCGTTCAAGTCCAAGCCCTACGGGTTTGAAAGAAAATCTCCACGCCTGCGCTACGCTCCGGGTAGTATTTTCTTCCAAAGGCTTGCACAGACGGATTACTACACTGGTAGAGTTAATGTTCTTAGTCAGTTTCGGAAAAAATGTATTTTTTTAGGACGGTAGGTCATTCCTGTCGTTCCTTGTTGTAATAGGTCTGCAAAAGCCGTTCTATATCGCTTTCACGGTAGATTATTTTGCCTTTTATCTGAATATAAGGGATAACGCCCGTATCTCTCCATTCTTGCAGCGTCCGGATGCTTACTTTCAAATATTTGGATGCTTCCTGGTTACTTAGAAACTTTTCGCCGTTCAGGTGTGGTTTGCTTTCTTTTACCAGTTTACCGATACCCTCTAACATTCTTTCCATAGACTGAAAGAAATCATTAATTATCTCACTGTTGCCGTTTATCAGTTCCATATTGTTATATCGTTTTATTGGTTTATAATTGGTTTAAATGATGACAGGCACACACCTTGTCAGTTACGCAGATACTCGCCATAGTAAGATAAGGAAATACTATCTTTGACCGCATCATAGCTTATATAAAGCCGTTTAAAGGCTGAAACGATGAAGTAACGGCTATCTTCTTTCTGTATCTCGTAAACGGCTGGTTTTGCCTGTCCGTTATCCGATAAATGGAGCATCGAAAGGAAATACTTTCTCTTGCTTTGGTATATCATCACCGTAGGATGAAGATTTAAACTTTCCCATATTCCGACAATAACAGACAATTTGAATGACTGGTTTACTCCTGTATTATTTTCTTCTTTCTTTTTCATAGGGCAATATTTATTTATTGTTTGATTTATAATTCGCTTTCTTGTTTTCCGTACATTCTGCAATCAGTCTTTCAATATCGGCAGATTTATAGTACAGTTTATTACCGATTTGGGAGTAACCCAATTTGCCACTGTCCCGGTAGTTCTGCAAACTTCGGATGCTGATACCGAGCAGGGCGCACACTTCACGACCTGACAACCATTTCTCCGGCTGGTGGGTATTCTCTTTACAAATCCGTTCCACCTGACTGATGAAACCGGAGAACCGCCCACATACTTGTTTAAAAGTCTGTTCCTCAATAGTTACGATATTCATACGTCTTTTTCTTTTGGCTGGTTGAATATTCCTTTTTGTATTTCTTCCCGGTAGAGAGCCGAAAGGACATCATTGTGCGCACCTAAATGTTCTTCCAGTACGTTATCAATGAAATTTCCGATGCTTACTTGTTTGTTTGTAATCACGCCTACAATCTGAACGATACGTTTTTGTATCTCTCCGCTTATGTACACGCTTTGACGGTTGCAAACCGACCGTTTTTTAAGGAACACCGATTTATAACTTTCCCGTTCCTTACTTGCTGTTTCCTGTAATGATTGTTTTACTTCTTCCATACATTTAATTTTTAATGATTTATAAATAAGTTGATTGATTCCCGATACTGATTGAAAAAATGCAAACCAGTTTTATAACTATGTCCCTTTATCTTTAAATAGCTTTCAAACATGGTTTAAAACTATATTCAGACCTTGTTTTACTGTCTTATATATTGCCACCACTCAATCATTTTTCAGCAAAGAAAGAGGTAAAAACAAACGCTTTTAAAAATGGGGTTACTTTGTCTGTTTATGTCACAATTTGGCGCAACCGCCTATATTTCGGGAGGGAATTACTGTCTGTAATTTTGCAACTGATAAACAGACAGAGGATAAAGCCAAACCGCTTGCTTTTGCAATCTGACTATAGGGAAGATTTTTGTTATCACATGATAACAGCAAGTTGTGTTTTGAGGCCCGCGCTTCGCTTTTTGTGCCTCAAAACCTTGCCACCTTTTAAGGTGGTTGGTTTTACTCCGAAGTCGTAAAATCAGTAAATAATTATCATTATGGAACAGAAAAAGAAGCCATTTAACAAAGGTGGGCGCAAGCCTAAACTTGACCCACGAACACACCGCTATTCTCTTAATTTAGACGATGTGGAGAACGCTAAGTTCTTAGCCTTTTACGACCAATCAGGCTACAAGGTAAAGGCGCATTTCATTAAGAACTGTATTTTCGGGAAATCGTTTAAGGTGCTTAGAATTGATAAAAGCAAGGTAGATTATTACATCCAACTCTCCCAATTGTTTTCACAATTCAGGAGCATAGGCATACTGTATAACCAAACGGTGAAAGAACTCCATTCCAATTTTGCGGAAAAGAAAGCACTTGCCTTGCTTTACAAACTGGAACGATATACTGTTGAACTGGTAAAGACGAACCAGCAGATTATTGCGCTTACCAAACAGTTTGAAGCATCTTATAGGGAAGAGGGAACAATATCAGCAGGGAAGTAAATACAGACTTGCCAAAAGAAAAACATCCCGAAACTGCCACGTGTACAGCTCCGGGATGAATTTCACTCTTACTTATTCGCTCCGTGTTCTTTCTCGAACTTTCGGAGCGTGCCCACATCGAACCGTTCCTTTATGAACTCACGCACATCGGAAGCCCGGTAGTAGGCTTTTCCGCTAATCATCATAAAGGGTAGCAGTTTTTTGCTTCTTAATCTCTGTAATGTCCGGGTACTGACTTTGAACAGCAGGCATAAATCCTGATTATCCAAAAGTTTGTCATTCGGCATTACTTCTGGGTTGGTTTGCAAACTCTTTACATCTTTGCCGACTTCTTCCAGTTTATCAAGTAGCTTTTGCATCCAGTCTTTGAACTCGTAACTATCTACATACATATTGCTTCATTTTTCAGGTTATACACTAATGCTTACCAATCGATTGATGAAGCAAAGTTCGGAAAAGGGAAGCAAAGAAAATGGGGGAATGGTACACCTAATCCCCCATAAATAATTTGTAGTACGTTGATTATCAATATAACAGAAAATTCCTTTTTACAAATGGTTATAACCATTATCTCTGCTCTTTTTATAATAGCGACTTTCAAGCTATCTAAAAATTCTGTTATTTTAGTAGGTTTCCTTTTGATAACCGCAATTTCTTTTTTGTATATATCTCCAAAATTAATGTTGAACATCTTTTCAAAAATCCGGGCAACATCACTTAAAAATATGTCCTTGTTATCAATCCGAACTATTCCATCTTTGATGTAAAAAATACCACAAACCAATTCCATTATATCTACAATTTTAATAACCTCATTGTTTAAGTAGAATGGAGATTTCCAATCAGATTCTATATTGATGAAAAATTTTGGATATTCCATTTGGCGATAGATTAGTTCTTGTTCCATATTTATTAAAGACAAGAGTTTATCAAGATATATAATTTTCAGTTTACTATTTTCAGTAGGAGAAGTTTCTTCTAATGCTTTTATTGTTCCAAAATCTATATAACTCATATTTAATTGCCTGATCCGTATTTTATTATCGTGCTCTTTATTGAGATAATCGAATAAATCTTCAACAAATTCAAGATATGCAGAAGTTATTTCTTCTATCACAGATTTTTCCTTTTGGCAAGGATGCTTTAGCAATTTATATATTTGCTTTTCTGTTAAATCCCATTTTGGCATAATATTTCTTAGAAGAAAAAGTGTAATTGTTTTATAAGTTTTTTGCTATCTTCTGCCATTTTTTCTGCCTATGTTTATAAAATTTAAGCGTCCACCAAGCGGCAAGAGCTGTTAAACCACCTGCATATAAATCAACCATATCTGTATATCTTGTTACATTAGGAGAAATTTCTTCCATGTTGATATAATGATTCCATATAGTTACTTTTTTATTATACTCATTTGTTACTATCTCTCCTGTGCTTTTATCCATTTTGATTACGTTTATTGTATGTTTTCCTACTGGAATAAATCCATGTAGGAACATTTTAAAGCAAAAAGATTTCCCTTCTTTCCAAGTAGGAGAAGTATTATCATAAGATACAAAACTGGCTTTTGGCTTGCAAATTTCTCTTAAGGTATCAATATCCTGAATTTTACACCAAATATTTTCCCTGTTAGCTTCAAACTCAGAAGTAACAACTACTCTACGTCCTACAACCTCTTTTCCGCCACGTGTCATTAAACAAATTTTCTTTATCATACTACATGAATTAAAATATTAAACATCTATTTATCTTATACTTATACTGATTTCATTATCTTTGTGCAAAGATAGAAGCAATAGACTCTAAAGGCAATAGTCATTTATAATGAGAGAACGTGCAAATATCTAATAATCAGATATTTTTAAAATATGATAATTGAGGAAATTGAGAAGCAAATAATAAACTTACTCCCGACATCAAACATACTACTTGATGAGGTAGACTATTCCATTCTCGAAGAAAGGAAAAAGGACTGGAAAAAACTCTCGGAAGTTACGCACAGTATTGTGTTGGCGTTTGATTGCTACACTAAAAAATTTGTATTTGTTTCTGATAACATTCCTGAATTATATGGGCTTGATTCCCATAGATTGTTTATAGACGGGCATCAGCCAGTAGTAGAGGTTATACATCCAGATGATATATACTACGGATTAATTGTAAGAAAGAAAATCTATTCGATATTGAGTTCGTTCTCCAATGAAGAAAAAATGAACTATAAAGCCATTCATGAAATGCGGGTGAGGAATCTACGAGGTGAATATATCCGTATAATAGAGCAGGAACAGGTCATTGAGTTGGATAAATCAGGCAATATTTGGCTTATGCTGTCGGTTATTGATGTTGACGCAAGCCATGAATCAGAAATTATTAAAAGCCACCTATATAACTTTAAAACTGGAGAACAGATTTTTATAGATTTATCTGATACATTGGATGAACCTTTAACAAATAGAGAGTTGGAGGTTTTGCGTTTGATGAAGCAAGGCTTGTTAAGTAAAGAGATAGCAAACACTTTGAAAGTTAGCATCAATACGGTGAATACTCATAGACAAAATATATTGCAAAAGCTAAAAGCCAATAATTCGATTGAGGCTGTAAATTTTGCTCAAAGGTTAGGTTTGTTCAATAAGTAAATATCATATAATAGTAATAAAATGGAAAATAAAAATGTTACAATAGTAGATTTGTTTATAGATATTCTGTCTAAAAATAAAGATACACAATCGCAAAACATGGTAAAATGTTTAAAAGTTTTCATTCGCATTCCTGAATGCGCTGAATTTTTAAATGTTATTATTATTAATGCAATGGGATATAAATCTCAAATAAAATCTACAACGGTAGATAAAGCTGTTGAATGTATAATTAATCAGTCTAATAATAGAGTAGATGAAGATAATTCCCTTGATGAACATCAAAAACAGCAAATTAAGAAAGATAATGAAATCATATTAAGAATGTGTGCAGACATCACCAAGAATAAGTTAAAGGAAACTGAACAACTTATTGAAGATTAATTTGCCTAAAAGCAGAAATACATTCTAAATATTACTATCTTTGCACCAACTCAAACAACCACCGCAACACCAAGCAATCTAAAGAATTGCGCACGTGGGGTTATTAGTGGGAGAAAGATTTTAGAGATTGCTAAGATATTGAGTATGTGAAGAATAAAACTAAGGTTCATCTTCCGTACGCACCGCATTAGGAAATAAAAGAATCCTCTGATTTACTAGAAATCAGAGGATTCTTTATTTTGAAGATAGCGAATATCGCTATCCCTTTTTTCCATCATATCCCCATTTCACATAGATGGCTCCCCATGCAAATCCTGCTCCAAATGCTGTAAGAATTAGATTATCTCCTTTTTTGAGTTTATCTTCGAAATCCCAGAGGCAGAGTGGGAGAGTACCGGCGCTAGTGTTACCATATTGTTCAATGTTGACCATGACCTTTTCGACAGGAACTTCCAAACGTTGTGTTACGGCAGCGATAATACGTTGATTAGCCTGATGGGGAATTACCCAGTCGATGTTGTCTTTGCTAAGATGGTTTCTTGCAATGATAGATTCACAGGCATCAGCCATGTTGGATACTGCATATTTGAATACAGTACGCCCTTCCTGATAGATATAATGCATTTGATTATCCAATGTATAATAAGAAGGAGTACATACAGAGCCACCCGCTTTAATGTGCAAAAAAGGCAATCCCTTACCATCTGTTCTTAACACAGCATCCATAATACCTAAATCTTCAGTAGTAGGTTCAAGCATGACTGCTGCTCCGCCATCACCGAAAATCGGACAAGTTGCACGGTCGGTATAGTTTATTATTGACGACATCTTTTCAGCGCCTACAACTACCACTTTCTTATAATTTCCGGAACGGATAAAATTAGCTCCAGTCTCCAGTGCATATAAGAAACCGCTGCAAACAGCTTGCATGTCAAAAGCAAAAGCTCTTTTCAGCTCCAGTCTTTCACATAAAATAGAAGCCGTGGAAGGAAAACGATAGTCAGGGGTTGTTGTGGCTACAATTATCAGATCAATATCATCCGGATTTGTTTGGGTGCGTTCTATTAACTGTTTGACAGCTTTACGAGCTATGTAAGAAGTTCCCAGTCCTTCCTCTTTCAAAATATGTCTTTCCTTAATGCCGATACGCCCCATAATCCATTCGTCGGTAGTATCTACCATTTTGGAAATCTCATCGTTGGTCAAAATGTAATCGGGTACATATCCTCCGACTCCTGTAATTACTGCGTTTATTTTTTCCATTCGTTTTATCTAGTTTTGGTAAATTGAAAAAAGGAGGTTTGTTCTGAGAATAAAAATGCGGGCGCAAATATATGGAAAAGAGACCGAATTCCAATAGTAGTTTGTGAAACTGTAGCCTTTTTAATTAATAAAAAGGAATATTTGACCAAATTTCGTTTTATTTTTAGCAGGCGATTTTTGTTAAAAGTAATGTGCAGTAATAGTCAGTTATTCATCGGGAAAAGCATTGTATATGTGAAAATATTTTGTTAATTTTGTAGATATAAATCAAAGCATATTCATCATGAAAGAATTCACAATACGTGCCTATGGCCGTATGGAACTGGCATTACTTTATTCTCCCGAACTTACCGACATCGCTGCTTACCGAAAAATGAAAAAATGGATCCAATTATGTCCGGGGCTTTTACAACGCCTGTATGACTTGGGCTACCAGCCTAACTGCCGCTCTTACACACCACTGGAAGTAAGAGTCATTATAGATGCATTGGGAGAACCATGAGACCTGTAAAAAAGGATAGTTGAAACATGAAAAATGAAGAGATCGTAAAGCGGCGCTTTGCATGGCCTAAAGCATAGCTTTACGACCTCTAAAGCTAAGCTTTAGACCTTACAAAGCACTATGCTATTTTACGGTTTCAGCAGTCGTGTTCTTTTTCATCCAATCTATTCCGGGCACGTAATCTTCCAACTTCGTCATACTTGGGTCATGTCTGAAATAAAGCTCACGTGTTGTCCCGTTACGGTGTTTGACAATATCCATTACACCCAGCCCTTCGGTAGGGTACGTACTCTTACGGTCTGTAGTACGTCCGGAGAGGGCAGGACGGGAAAGCATCAATACGACGTCAGCATCCTGTTCGATAGCTCCACTCTCGCGAAGATCGCTTAAGTTGGGGCGGTTGTCGGGATGTCCTTCTACATTACGGTTTAATTGACTGAGTAGTATCACAGGTATATTCAACTCCTTTGCCAGCATTTTGGCCTTGCGACTGGCTTGTGCCACTTCCTGTTCACGATTGCGATTGTGCTGGTCGCTTTTCATGTCACAGAGTTGCAAGTAATCGATAATGACACCATCGCATTTACCTTTGCTTTGCAGCAGTTTTGCAGAAGAACGAACGTAATCCATGCTTACAGACGGATTGTCGTCAATATGGATGGGTAGACGGGAAAGTTCGGTGGATGCCTCGTGTACTTGTCGTAGTTCACTGGGAGTCAGTTGTCCGCTGCGGAGATGGTCGGGGTTCACTCCTGTAGTAGCAGCCAATAACCAGCGATCTCCCAAACGCTCACCTAACATTTCAAGACTATACACAGCGATATGATAACCGGCAGAAGCAGCGGTACGTGCCAGATGCAGCGCGAATGCCGTTTTACCTACTGCAGGACGGGCAGCAATAACGATCTCCTCACCGGGTTGCCAGCCGCATGTCAGCCGGTCAAGGTCGGCAAATCCTGTAGGCAGTCCTGTAACACCGTTCTTGTTATTGGCCATGCGGACCTCTATCAATTTTATGGTATCCTCCATAAGTTGCAACATGGAACGGAGATGTTCGGCAGTACCACATTCATTTTCTAACCGGTCGAGGAGGGTATGGGCATCTGTCAGCGTATCGTCTATATCAGTTGTTTCATCGGCTGCCAGTGCGAGCAGTTTGTGGAATCCCAAAATTGCTTCACGACGGATATATTTCTGTTTG
Organism: Bacteroides sp. BFG-606; assembly: GCF_024788145.1. Taxonomy (NCBI): domain Bacteria; kingdom Pseudomonadati; phylum Bacteroidota; class Bacteroidia; order Bacteroidales; family Bacteroidaceae; genus Bacteroides; species Bacteroides sp. BFG-606. The sequence goes on from NZ_JANUIL010000001.1 coordinate 4,277,608, forward strand.
AGAATCCGTGCGTGATATTCCAAGTGTGCACTTGACACTACACGTGAACTGATGCGCACCAGTGTATAAAGTCCTCCTATCAATTCGAGCTTGCCACGTCGGGCAAGTTCTTCTTTTACAGTCATGATGTCAATTGCCTGACCGGCATGATACAGACTCTGCAGGGCAGCATAAATCTCACGATTCGTTTCAGTATAAAACACTTCCGGTCGCAATATGCTCACAACCAGTGTGATGGCTTTACTTTCCAGCAAGCAGGCGCCGAGTACGATTTCCTCGAGTTCGACGTCCTGCGGGTTTGTTATTTCACTCATTTTCTTTTCTAACAATCATATTCATTCATAAATGCTTTATTTGACAGATAGGAAGCCGCCTGCATACAATACTTGATATCTGTTAGATTATCATAATACTCATCAATATGATTCAGGCTAAGACAACGTTCGTTGACAGATAACTTTTTCCATTCCCGGCGGGCACGGCCGATATTGGTTTTAGGCTTCCGGGTAATCTCATGAAATTTTTCCCAAAACGCATCGAAAGTGATGCCGTCAGCTTCGGCACGGATGCTCTCGCGGCGTTTCTGCCCGACCAGCAGATCGTAGTCGGGTATACGGATATGAGTGATATACGGATTAACCACCCTTTCAATAATACCTTCATCATACATCTTATTAAAAAAATACCGTGTGCGGCTACGTTTCCACCCAAATAGTTCTGCCCAGTGGGCAATGGAGATTACAGATTCACCCCGCCGGCATTGAAAGGTGTAATGGTGGATGTGGCACTCTACAGTGCTATAATTGACATGGGTTAATACCAGAATAAACGCGTCAAAATAACCCGTTGCACCTTTAGTCACTTTTATTTGCTCCTCGAATAAGACTTTAGGGAAGAGGAGATATCCCTTTTTTAGCATTTCTGCTGTAGATTTAATCATGCTTCATATTATTTTAATTCGCTGCGAAGGTAGCCTGGTCGGTTGAGTTGTACAATTTTCAGGTTATAAATGGCTAAATATTGTAATTTTGGCTCATGTAACGATTGCTCTGATTGTGTGCCAATATTTTGAACCTTCCAGAACGCCCTCCTGCATTCTCTTTAAACGCCCTGCTAAAGGGGGAAGCCGACTTGCTATTTCTGCACTTCGACCACCCCTTAGTCCATTAATATATAAATAAGAAAAGAATGTATTAAAATACATTATATCTTTTTCTTCATTTTCGGGACAGCGAGATATGAATTCTTTTTTATCATTTCAGATACTAATGAAGGCATTCCCTAGAACCTTACAATAATGGCAATTTGCTGCGGAGTGAGTGTCGTAGTATGCGGGGTGAATCCCGCTTCCGTGAGTTGGGACAGTAATACCGCATGTTCTTTGATGGTCCGGCGGAATGCTTTCACCGCTGAACAATTATACTGATAGTTGGGGAAATAAGCTACTGCCACCTCGGACAGTACGTGGCAACCGTGAAGCAGCCAGTCAAAAGATTGATTATCCATTGTTTAAAATATTTTAGTACGCCGCAAAAATACAACTCATTTCATTGGATGGAAAAACCGTTTTTCTGATACTGGTAATTTAAATGTGAAATAAGTACGAATATTTTTAAATAAAAATCTAATTATTTAAACAATCTTCTCTATATTTGCATTCGAAATTAGATTTTATATGGCGATTTTGTCGATTAATAATCAGTAATGTAAAACCATTTATATATAACTAAATTTTATAATGTTGAAAGGAATAGGTCTAATAAAAGATCGTTTACAACGAAAGCGGGAGCAATACATCCATCAGAGAGAGAAAATGGAACAAATGAAGTGTACAATGCAAAACACCAGTGAGGAAATTGAGCAACTGGAATATGTGCTTAGTGAGATGGAGCATATAGCGGATGCAAATCGTGCGCCACGAGTGATTCCCAATGCCCGGGTGGAAGAGGTGTTTGCATATCTATGCCGGGTGTTTGAGTTTTTGCAGCACCGTTTAAAACTGCATTTCAAATATAAATTGGCATGCGAAGTCATCTTTGCCCGCTATCAGTTTAAAAGTCGGTTGCATACTCCCGGACGGGAATATTTAAGCTTTGCCACTATACTGACTTACTTTAAACGTGAAAGAGGAATGGCGTATGGGTGATTTCAAAAATATTGAAATATAGAGATAATAGTGTGAAAAACAAATGTTTTAGGAACAGAAATGACGGATTTGATATTTTTTCCTTATTTTTGTGTGTCCATTTTTGAATGATATGATACAGATAATACGATTAAAAGGAAAAGACAAACATTTATATCGGCTTTTAGCGCCGATGGTGATGGATCCCGAAGTGATACGCGCAAACAATAATTACCCTTTCAAGACGGGCGAAGAGTATGTGTGGTTCATTGCGATTGAAGATAAAGAAGTGGTGGGCTTTGTCCCCGTGGAACAGAAAAACCGGAAGAAAGCTGTAATCAATAATTATTACGTGAAGGCAGAAGGCACCGTACGGGAGGAAATCCTGTCGCATCTGTTGCCTGCCATTGTTGCGGAGTTCGGACCCCAGAGTTGGTTACTCAATTCGGTCACACTGGTACAAGATAAAGAAACATTTGAAAAGTTTGAATTTGTATCCATGGACAAGAAGTGGACACGGTATGTTAAAATGTATAGATGACTTATGGCGAAAAAGAAAATATTAGGCACAAAGAATGTATATGAACTAGCACAAGAACGACTGAAAGTTATATTTAATGAATTCGATAATATATATGTGTCATTTTCCGGAGGTAAGGATAGTGGGGTATTGCTGAATATGTGCATCGATTATATCCGGAAGAATAATTTGAAGATACGTTTGGGAGTTTTTCACATGGATTATGAAATCCAGTATAAAATGACTATTGACTATGTAGACCGGATGCTGGAGGCCAATAAGGATATTTTGGATGTATACCGGGTATGCATCCCTTTCCGTGTGGCTACCTGCACCTCGATGTATCAATCTTTTTGGCGTCCGTGGGAGGACAGCAAAAAGAATATATGGGTTCGTTCCATGCCTAAAAAAGCAATGACCAAAGAAGATTTTCCTTTTTATAATACAACCATGTGGGATTATGAATTTCAGATGCGTTTTGCGCAATGGATACATAATAAAAATGATGCAGTGCGCACTTGTTGTCTGATCGGGATTCGTACACAGGAAAGTTTCAATCGGTGGAGATGTATCTATATGAGCCGTAAATTCCAGATGTATCATAAATACAAATGGACTTCAAAAGTGGGGAATGATATTTACAATGCCTACCCTATTTATGACTGGAAGACAACGGATGTATGGACTGCCAATGGAAAATTCCAGTGGGATTATAATGTTTTATACGATCTTTATTATCGTGCCGGAGTCAATCTGGAGCGTCAGCGTGTAGCAAGTCCCTTTATTAATGAGGCACAAGAGAGTTTACAGCTTTACCGGGTGCTTGATCCCAATACCTGGGGAAAATGGTGGGAAGGGTGAACGGTGTGAACTTTACCGGTATGTATGGTGGTACTCATGCAATGGGATGGCAGTCGGTGAAACTTCCCGAAGGATATACATGGCGCGAGTTTATGTATTTTTTGTTGTCCACTCTGCCGGAGCGGGCGAGGAAGAATTATCTCCGGAAACTTTCGGTGAGTGTGAATTTCTGGCGGACAAAAGGCGGATGTCTAAGTGATGCCACTATCCAAAAGCTGATTGATGCGAAAGTGCCGATCATCGTTATGGACAATAGCAACTACAAAACATTGAAGAAACCGGTGCGTATGGAATATCAGGATGATATTGATATTCCGGAGTTCAAGGAAATACCCACGTATAAGCGGATGTGTGTCTGTATCCTCAAGAATGACCATGCTTGCAAATACATGGGATTCTCACCGACAAAAGAGGAGATGAGTAAAAGAAGTCAAGTTATGGAACAATATAGAATCATAGTATCATGAGTGTAGATAAAAGCCCTGTTTACGAGGTAAAAGCGGTACCCGTAGAAAAAGTATGTGCGAACGATTATAATCCGAATGTCGTAGCACCACCCGAAATGAAGTTGCTGGAACTTTCTATTTGGGAAGATGGTTTCACGATGCCTTGTGTATGTTATTATGATAAGGAGGCGGACAATTATATCCTGGTAGATGGTTACCATCGTTATACGGTATTGAAAACTTCCCAACGAATCTATAAGCGTGAAAACGGTTTATTGCCGATTGTGGTGATAGACAAGGACCTGTCTAACCGTATGAGTTCGACAATCCGGCACAACCGTGCCCGCGGAATGCATAACATTGAATTGATGTGCAACATCGTTGCAGAGCTTGACAAGGCAGGTATGTCCGATCAATGGATTATGAAAAATATCGGTATGGATCGTGATGAATTGTTGCGCCTGAAACAAATTTCAGGACTTGCCGATCTGTTTGCCAATCGCGAATTCAGTATTCCTGATGAGGTGGCTCCTACGGAAACAGAACGCAAAAAGCTTATAATCTGATAGCTATATATATACAGAAATTGAACATTTTGTCATTTAGGCACAAATTATACAAGTTATTAAGCTGTTTTATTGTATAAAATGGTCGTTTATCTTGCTTAATTTGTGCCTGAATTATATCTAAATGACATAAAAAACTATTAGCATATCTTGTTAGTGCAGTTTCAATAAGCGAAACTGTTTTCTTTAAAAAGGTACGCATATCGCAAAAAATACTTTCCATCAACATTCTTCTTTTATAATGCGTAACCCCTTCGACTGTAAATAGCATTAATAGTCTTACTTCTGGAATCTGATTATCTGTATCAGAAATGAATACAATTTTGTATCTCCTTTAATATTCCGAAATTTGCAATATGAGATTTGGATAAAATTTGATATCGCCAAGAATGAGGTGTTTAAGAGGTGTTTAATAAGGTAATGAGAGAGAGTAAGAGATATATAACTGTTTTTTTCTATTTGATTCTTCTTCTATTTATGGTTGGGTGTGAGCATGATGTAAGCATAATGGACCAAGAGAATGAAGAGGAAGTACTGAAAGAAAAAGTGCAAATAGAGATTTTTGCCAGGGCAAAATCGTACTCTTTGCCTCCGACCAGAGCTTTGGAAAGTGAGGTCGGTAAAACTCCATGGATACTGGTCTTTAAGGGACAGGGGACAGGAGCCACCTTTATAGAAGCTGTACAGGCTTTTGAAATGATAAGCAAGCGATATGTGTTATTGACTGGACAGCCTGCTGGTAACAAATACCAATTACTAATACTTGCTAATCCGTTGGATCAGTTCTATTATGGAAATGCATCTACGGGATATGATTTTAACCAGGCAGCTTTGCTTTCCAAGTTAACTCCGGGAGTGACTACTTATGGGGAAGCTTGTAGCAAGTTACTGACTAAACCATTGGATAGTAATCCGCTTACTACTATACCGTATAGTAGTGATGAAGAGACGATTCCGATGAGTTACCGATTGGAAGTGGATCAAATAGACAATACCACGAAGATAGCCAATACTGATGGAAGTTCATTATTGCTTACCCGTGTGGTTGCTAAGATTGTCATTGTCAATAAAGCATCTAACTTTATTTTGAAAGGAGTGACTGCTGTCATGAATGTACCCCGGCAGGGTGAATTGCATGATGCTGATGGAGCATTAATGAATAATACAGCCAATCTGACAGAGTACCAATATGATGCTGCTTACTCACTTCCTTTGATAAAAGCGGAAACGATTGCAACTGACGTGCAGAGTACAGAGAAATTCCCCATATATATGTACGAGTCCGATGTGCAGAATAATACATATCTTATTATTCAGGGTACTTATGACAATAAAGACTATTATTATAAGATGTCACTGCTCAATAGTAGCCTGCAGGCGATGGATATAGAGCGTAATCATTCATACACATTTACGATTAACAGAGCTAAAGGACCCGGCTACGATACGGTAAGTGATGCGAAGATTGCGAAGCCGTCTAATACTGGTCTTGATTTTGAGATTATGGTAGATGATAGTGAATCTTATGAGATCCTGGCCAATAATGACTATTATCTGGGTGTGAGCAACTCGGTTTTTATAGCCTATTACAGTGGTGAAAATGTGAAGGATTATGATGCCTTTAGTGTGATTACTGACTGTACAAAGGATTTTCCGGATGCTCGGACAATAACAGATAATAAACAGGAAGTATCAGGAGCCTTTCAGCTAAGCGGACCATTTAAAGTGCCGATAGTAACTTCCAATGGAACAAATCCGGTAATAACACCGGTAACAGTTGGAGTCACTAACCAGTTGATGGGTTATGAAGAGGGAATTGATGATAAGAAAAATGCGTATATAACATTAAAACTTGGAAACTTGGAAAAAAAAGTTCATATCAGACAAAGAAAAGCGATTTCCGCAGGAGGAAGCACGCTTAAGTTTATGCCTACTAATAATACCGATCCGGTAGTAAGCGAAATAAACTATTTCTGTCTTACTGGCCAGGTAGAAGAGGGGACTGACAATCCTAAGGAGTGGATTCGTTTATACTCTTCTGCAATGCCGGAAGGACATACAGGAGAAGATCATATTATCGTAGAAGACGGGAGAATATATGTTGAAGTGTTACCTAATACAAGCGCAACTCCCAGATCCGGCATTGTGCATCTAACTACCATGGCGTCTGTTGGTGGTGTTAGTGTAAACTCCGTGCAACGTATAAAATTAGATATTACTCAATTAGGGAAGTAAACATGGTGTTAATGAAGAAAGTAAGTTTACTCATTTTATTCATGCTCGGATGTATTCTTTCCGAGAGTAAGGCACAAAAAGTTGCTCTTAAAAGCAACCTTTTGTATGACGCTACCGCTACCATGAACTTAGGGCTGGAGTTGGGATTGGCACGTAAATGGACACTGGATATCCCGGTCAATTATAATCCATGGAAACCTTCCGATGGCAAACGGTTGCGTCATTGGGGAATACAACCCGAAGTTCGTTATTGGTTTTGCGAACGCTTCCGCCGTACGTTTATCGGAATACACGGGCATTATGCGGATTTCAATGTGGGAGGGTGGCCTAATTGGTCTTTCATCAGCAAAAATATGCAAGAGAATCGCTATCAGGGACATTTATATGGAGGCGGTTTTTCAGTGGGACACTCTTGGATCTTGAAAAAACGATGGAGTATTGAAGCATCTGTTGGAGTGGGATATGCCCATATTGTATATGATAAATATCCCTGTACCACTTGCGGTACGAAGGAGAAAGAAAGTAGTAAGAATTACTTTGGACCTACTAAAGCAAGTGTGTCGCTTATTTATATAATTAAATAGAATGATGATGAAAAGAAATATAGGTTTTATCGTATGTATGTTAGTGGTTTGCAGCCTGAATATAAAGAATGTCATGGCACAATCCCGCTCTTATGAGGGCAACATTGCAGTGAAGCCGGTTCAACTGGAACAAAAAGGAAACTTTCTTCATATCAATATAGACTTTAGCTTGAATAATGTGAAGGTTAAATCGGCGCGCGGAGTGGATTTTATTCCTCAACTGGTATCTCCGGGACGTACTTTGAATCTTCCGAAGGTATCTATTAAAGGTCGTGATGAATATCTGGCTTATGAACGTGAACTTGCTGTGATGAGTGCCAAAGAGAAGAAGACCTATGAGAAGCCTTATGTGGTGGAAAAAGGAAGCAAATTGAGAAATGATACGATTCACTATCGATATGTGGTGCGTTTTGAACCTTGGATGGAAGATGCGCGTCTGGATGTGCAGCGTGATGAGTGTGGTTGTGGTGAAACAGCATTGATGGATGTGGAGCAGTTTGATAAGGTTACGTTGGAACGTGTATTGTTGCCATACGTGGTATCACCTCAATTGGCATATTTGCAACCAAAGGCTGAAGAGATCAAACGTCGTGATATACAGGCAGAGTGTTTCCTTGATTTTGAAGTGAATAAGGTGAACATACGTCCCGAATATATGAACAATCCTCAAGAGTTGGCTAAAATTCGTAAGATGATTGACGAATTGAAGTCTGATCCTAGTGTGAAGGTTAATCGTTTGGACATCATAGGCTATGCTTCTCCGGAAGGGACATTGGCAACTAACAAACGCTTGTCTGAAGGACGTGCCATGGCACTCCGGGAGTATCTGGCGTCCAGATATGACTTCCCAAGAAACCAATATTATATCATCTTTGGCGGTGAGAACTGGGAAGGTTTGGAAGAAGCACTGAATACAATGGAAATGGAATATAAAGATGAAGTGCTGGAAATTATAAGGAATATACCTATAGAGAAAGGAAGAGAGACCAAGTTGATGCAACTTCATGGGGGAGTGCCTTACCGGTATATGCTGAAATATATTTTTCCGAGTCTTCGTGTAGCTATCTGTAAAGTGAATTATGAGGTTAAGAATTTTAATATAGATGAAGCGAAAGAGGTCATTAAAAGCCGTCCGCAGAATTTAAGTCTGAATGAGATGTTTTTGGTAGCTAATACCTATCCGGTTGGTTCGCAAGATTTCATTGATATATTCGAGACGGCTGTCCGGCTCTATCCGAAAGATGAGATTGCTAATATGAATGCCGCTGCTGCCGCCTTGTCGCGTAATGACCTGTCATCGGCAGAACGTTATCTGGGTATGGTATACTCGAATACTAATTTATCAGAATATAATAATGCCATCGGGGTACTAATGTTATTAAAAGGAGAATATGAAAAAGGAGAAAAGTATTTAAAAATAGCCGCCGGATCGGGTCTGGAAGCTGCCGGACATAATTTGGAAGAATTGGCTAGGAAGAGAACAAATGCAGCTGAAATTGAAAATAAAAATAGGGATAAATAAATTAATTACAAACGCTTTTATTAAATTGTAAAAAAACAATGAAGAAAAAAAACTTTTTTATGCTGGCACTTGCTGCTATTGCATTTGCAGCATGTAGTAATGAGGACATCGTTCCTGATGGGGAAAACGGGACTGATGTAACTAACTCTGATGGAGATGCATGGGTGGCTTTAAGTGTACAATCAACCAAAACACGTGCACTGAACAACCCCAATCAAGAAAATGGTACGCCCGATGAAAGTACGATTACTAAGGTTTATGCGGTTTTCTTTGATGGACATACTGATGCAAGTATCGTAACGAAAATTATAGATTTTGGAACAGAGGACATCAATAACCTGCCTAACAGAACAAATGCATTTAAAATACCTTCTAGCTCGGAGGCTGTATTGATTATTGCTAATCCGCAGAATCTGGGTCGGACCATTCAGGAAGGTGATACTTATGAGAATGTAAATAAGGTAATAACGCTTACGGCAGAAACCGAGGTGACTACTGGGGTAGCAAAATCAGGCGGATTTGTTATGACAAATGCTAAAGGTGACCTGGAACCTTCAAAAACGAATGGAGATCCGGAAGTATTGACTTTGTATAATACGCCAACAGCAGCAACAAGCTCTCCTCTGGCAATTAGAATTGACCGTATATCGGCAAAAGTGCGGGTATATGTGAAACCTGACAGTGGTGAAGAACTTAGTGAAACGGCAACTATAGACTCGGATGAAACAGAGTGGTATTTGAACGTGACGAACAAGAAATTCTATCCTGCATCAAAAAGAATGAAGACAGCCATGAATACATGGACTCCTTATGACCAGTATAGTCTCGGTTCGTACAGAATAGATCCGAATTTTGGGGTAGTCAATGACATTGGCGCATGGGATGATGATGATCAAACGGTGTATGCTGGCAACTATTTTTATGTGTCATCTGCTACTAAAAAAGAGGATATAGATTGGAATAAAGTAAATACGTCTGTTAAATACTGTCTTGAAAATACACAGAATCAAACTGATGCTGTAAACTTCAATGTACATGCCTATACAACGCAGGTATTACTGAAAGTAGGTTATGCTCCTACTACTATTACTAACGAGGATGGTTCAAAGGTGACTTTAGCTAACGGAACGGATTGGTTTAACATGAATGGTATATTCTATACTCAAGCTTCGATATTGACTTATATTGAAAAAGAATTGGTCGGTAAATATAAACATGGTAAACCGTCTGAATATGCTACGGATATCACAGATTCTTATAATGAGTATATAAACGCACTTCTTAATACCCAAGTAACGATTCCTGCTGATAAGGATGATGCTAAAACAGCAGAAGAAATGGCAGAGGAACTTACACTGGAGTTTAGCAATCTTGCTACCCAAATTTCAACAGCAAGTAAAGGGGGCAAGAACCTGAAAGGTGTTGAATACTATTCAGAAGGTATTTGTTACTATAAAGTCATGATTAAGCATGATGATAGTCCTACCATCATGAATAAGTTGGGTGAGTTTGGTGTCGTTCGTAACTCTGTTTATGATATTACTGTAAATAAAATAAATAATCCGGGATATCCAATCATCCCCGATCCGGATCCTAGTGCACCGGATGAAGAAGAAGACCGTTACTTGTCTATCAAGATTGAGGTTAATCCATGGACTTGGTACAGTCAAGTTGAACCACTATAATATGAAATTCATTGTTTTAATATAATTTGAGGTAAAGAGGGGACACTCTCTTTACCTTCAAAACAAACAATAGAAAATAGAAAACAAACAATAGAAAACTTTATAGTTTGATAGAATTAGAAGAATAGAAATATGAACCTAAAAAGCCTTGTACGTCATGTCACCTTCGGGATTCTCATCATTAGCTCCTGGATAATGACTTCTTGTGATAACTTTAATGAAGACCTGCCGGAATGTCGTTTGTTTGTAAAGTTCAAATATGACTATAATATGGAATTTGCAGACGCTTTCCATACACAGGTTGATAAAGTAGAGCTTTATGTGTTTAATAAGGACGGAAAGTTTTTATTTAAACAGGCAGAAGAAGGAAGTTCATTATCGACGGGAAATTATCTGATGGGGGTAGCATTGCCTGTAGGCGAGTATCAGTTTATGGCATGGGCAGGTGCACGTGATTCATACGATATTACTTCGTTAACTCCCGGTGTTTCTACAATTTCCGATCTAAGATTGCAATTGAAACGCGAAGAGTCTCTTATCATCAATAAAGAGTTGGAAACGCTTTGGTATGGTGAGATTATCGATGTGAACTTTACAGGAAAAAGTCTTCAGACAGAGACGGTTAACCTGATAAGGGATACAAAACGGGTACGTTTTATATTCCAGGGTTATACCAATAACTGGGAACTCAACGTGGATGATTATGATTATGAGATTCGGGAATCCAATGGGTATCTGGGGCATGATAACTCTTTGTTGGAGGATGATATGCTTAGCTTCCAGCCTTATCGCAGAGATCAGGTGAATTCTGCTGCTGCTTCAGTAGACCTTAATACGATGCGATTGATGAAGGACCGGAAAACCCGGTTAGTGGTGACGGAGAAATCTTCTGCAAAAAAGGTATTCGATATTAATCTGATTGATTATCTTGCTATGACTAATATGGAGGATAAGAAAATCGGAATGCAGGAATATTTTGATCGCCAAAGTAACTATCATATCGTTTTCTTCATCTCTGATTCATGGCTTGCCATGAGAATCGTGATTAACGGATGGACTGTTTATTCGCAGACAGAAGGAGAATTGTAATATCAACAAATAGAGAGAAACCCCTGAAAGAATGCATAAGTATAGTAAGGGATAAAAAAAGAACCGGCTAAGTTAATTAACTTAGCCGGTTCTTTTTTACAAGGTATCAATTATACTTTCTTGATTTTGTAGAAATATGATACGCTGTGCTTCTCCGCTTTCCGAGATCAGAGTGGAGTGACGTTTCAAAGATAGAATCCAGTCACGTTGCATCTGACAGATATGCGGGCTTTGTGAATCCATAGAATTGATCGAATATATCCGCAATAGACTAATCTGGTAGTTCAGTTTTTCGATGTAGCTGTAAGTCGCTTCGAAGTTTATATTGGATAAATAGAAATACACTTTCCGTCCTTCGCCGAATTCACCTTTACTTGATAACGTTTCTATATACGTCAGTAGTTGATATAGTTCTTCTTTCAGGTTCGCTACATCATTTGGGGTAATCATATGCAAACTGGCAAAGTACTTGATCTCATTGACGAAAGAATGGAAAATACTGGTGTCCCAGATAAAAAAGGTTTTAGGACATTGCTTCACACTTTCACTCAACTTCTTATGCGCCTGCACGATTTTCTTCTCTACCTGCATATCCGCCAAAGAGTGTGGAGTCTTGATTTGTCCGTGCTGATAGATCCATCGGCTAAGACGAAACTTAGACAGATTCTCGAAGGAAGAATAAAGTGTAAAAGGTAAAAGGTTGGAAGCCGTATATATTTCTGTGCTATTATCTTCTTTTACAAAATCAAATATCTGTAGATAACGATTAAGTATTTCGTAATAGCTATCTATCGCATTAGAAGAATGATGCAGGTTGAGGTCGAAAGTCACCTTGTTAGAATGGTGATCGCCGACTACCTGATCGATAGAAATTCCCAATTTGTGAGATATGATGGCTACTTCTTCTATCGAAAAAGACACCTCACCCCGAAGTCTGCGGTATACAGCTTCTTTGCCCATACATAGGATATCCGCCAAATTACTGGCAAGATTTTGCCCTTTGGGAACCCTCTCTTTCATAACTGTTATTAATTCATTTAGAATACCATTTTTCATTGTCTGTTCCTCGCATTTAATATTAATAATCACTGTGATACATTTTATGCAAAATTAAGGCTTGTAAGTGAAAGATTAGTGTGGAAAAACGGCTATGAGTTATATGCTTATTTTCTGATTGGAAAGAAAATAAAAGAGCGGGGGCATATAATGAAAAAAAGTAGATAATGAGGTTATCTACTTTCATTTATTGTAATTCTATAATTTATTTGCTTCTGTTTTACGAAAAAATGGAAATTAAAGAGTATCAATGATTTCCCGTTGTTGTTTAAAGAAATGGATACGTTGCATTTCACCACTTTCGGATATCAGGGTAGAGAATTTCTTTAATGACTGAATCCATTCTTTTAAACTATGGAATATCTCATGGTCCAGGGTAGTCAAAGAATTGATGGAATAAATGCGTATCAGACTAAGCTGTAGCGAATTGGTTTCCACGTAACTGTATGTTGCCTCAAAATTGATGTGAGACACATAGATACGGACTGTATTGCCATCTTTGGTTTTTCCTCGCATAGCGAGTTCTTCCAATTCGTCTGTAAGTAGAAACAACTCTTCTTTAATCTGCATTTTCGCTTCATCCGAAATGAGATGAACATCAGAGAAGTATTGGATATCATTGATAAGATGCTGGAAAATCATGCTGTCCCAGATATAATCTATGGAATGAATATGACGGGTCATATCCACATAGTCTTTCTGGATATTGAGTAATTTTACCGGAATCTCCAGTTCATCGAAATTGTTGCACTGAATATATTTGTTTTGATACATCCATTTGAAAAAACGGAATTTTGCCAAAAGGTCATATTTCAGATAGAAAGTCTGGGGGATAATATTAGAAGAAGTCCCCATGGTAGACTCCGGATCATCCTGCATCGTATTGATCAATGATGCATATTTATATAAGATATTATAGTAACTTTCAAACGGATCATCATAATCTACGATGTTTATGTCGAACATTGCATTCGATTTGAAGCTGGTTCCTATAATCTTATCCAGCGATATGCCAAGTTTCCTTGAAACAAGGGCTGCTTCCTGTAGTGTGAAAGGTACCTCGCCGCGTAATCTTCTATATACGGCTTCTTTGCCTATGTATAGTGTATCCATTAGTATATCTGCCAGTTTACCTTTTGCCGGAAGCTTTTCTTTCATCGCCTCTATCAGGTTTGTATTAGGGTCATTTATCGTCATAATAGTCTAAATAAAATGTACTTTTGTATTATAAACATTTCACTGTGGCAAGTTGTTTCGGAATTTGAAACTATTTAAATCTTCTTTTTTTTAAAATATCCTCTCCGAAAATTGTTTATTTTAAGCAAATCGGTTACATTTGTGTCCATAAACAAAACGAAGAGACAGCGTCTCTTTAGTAAACAATAGAAAAACTTAGAATGAAAAGAATATTGGTAAGTGGCGGAGCCGGTTTTATAGGCTCTCATCTTTGTACTCGGCTTATAAACGAAGGTCACGACGTGATATGCCTGGATAATTTTTTTACGGGTTCGAAAGATAATATCATTCATTTGATGGATAATCATCATTTTGAGGTGGTGAGGCATGATGTCACTTATCCTTATTCGGCAGAAGTAGATGAAATCTATAATTTGGCATGTCCCGCATCTCCTATCCATTACCAACATGACCCGATTCAAACAGCTAAAACATCTGTGATGGGGGCTATTAATATGTTGGGATTAGCAATGAGGCTGGATGCCAAGATTTTGCAAGCTTCCACGAGCGAGGTATATGGAGACCCGATCGTTCATCCGCAACCGGAAAGCTACTGGGGGAATGTGAATCCGGTAGGTTACCGGTCTTGTTATGATGAGGGGAAGCGTTGCGCAGAAACGTTATTTATGGATTATCACCGTCAGAACAGTGTGCGTGTGAAGATTATCCGTATTTTTAATACATATGGTCCGCGAATGTTACCGAACGACGGCCGGGTTGTTTCTAATTTTATTCTTCAAGCGTTGAATAATGAGGATATAACTATATATGGTGATGGAAAACAAACACGTAGTTTCCAATATATTGATGATTTGATTGAGGGAATGATAAGAATGATGAATACGGAGGATGGGTTTACAGGACCTGTGAATTTGGGGAATCCGAATGAGTTCCCGGTGTTGGGACTGGCGGAAAGGATCATTAGTCTGACTGGCTCATCTTCGAAAATTGTATTTAAGTCTTTGCCGGATGATGATCCGAAACAGCGACAACCGGATATTACATTGGCTAAAGAGAAACTGGGTTGGCAGCCTACCATTGAACTGGAAGAGGGGCTGAAGCGTATGATTGAATATTTTAAAAATGTCTGAAGCATAAAAAAAGAAAATTATGAATATGGAAATTAATCCTTCCGAATATAAAGTCCTTATTGTGGACGATGTAATATCAAATGTCCTTTTATTAAAGGTACTTTTGACCAACGAGAAATTCAAAATTGTGACTGCCGGTAATGGGACACAGGCGTTGGAACAAGTGAAGAAGGAAAATCCGGATCTAGTATTGCTGGATGTGATGATGCCGGATATCAGTGGATTTGAGGTGGCTCAACAAATGAAAGCGGATCCCGAAATGGCTGAAATTCCCATTATCTTCCTGACTGCTCTTAACAGTACGGCGGATATCGTCAAAGGATTTCAGGTGGGTGGTAACGACTTTATCTCAAAGCCATTCAACAAAGAAGAGCTGATTATTCGTGTGACACACCAGATTTCGTTAGTCGCAGCGAAAAGAATCATTGTTGCACAAACGGAAGAGTTGCGTAAGACTATTATGGGACGTGACAAGCTCTACTCTGTGATTGCACATGACTTGCGTTCGCCTATGGGATCTATCAAGATGGTATTGAATATGCTGATTCTGAATCTGCCAAGCGAAACGATTGGTGAGGAGATGTATGAATTGCTAACGATGGCCAATCAGACAACTGAAGATGTATTCTCATTGCTTGATAACCTGCTGAAATGGACGAAGAGCCAGATTGGTAAACTGAAAGTGGTTTATCAGGATATTGATATGGTAGAAGTGGTAGAGGGCGTAAGCGAAATCTTTACGATGGTGGCCAGTCTGAAGAATATTAAGATTGTACAGGATGTGACTGTGGAAAATATGGCTGTCCGTGCTGATATTGACATGATTAAGACTGTGATCCGTAATTTAATCAGTAATGCGATTAAGTTTAGCAATGAAGGTTCGGAAGTAGTGGTGTCATTGGCAGAAGAAGACGGTATGGCAATCGTAAGTGTGAAAGACAGCGGTTGCGGTATCGATGATGAAAATCAGAAGAAGTTGTTGCATACCGATACTCATTTCAGTACCTTTGGTACAAACAATGAGGAAGGTTCGGGACTCGGATTATTATTGTGCCAGGACTTTGTTGTCAAGAATGGCGGTAAACTGTGGTTTACTTCAAAAAAGGGAGACGGGTCTACATTTAGTTTCTCAATCCCATTGTTGGAGAAATAAGAATAACTATAGATAATACGGATTAGAATTAATAAGGGCACGGTTTGCATGAATATGTAAATCGTGCCCTTATTATTGGGTATACTCTGTTTTCGGCCTATCGTTTGCAGATAGCCTTAAAATCGCAATATGAACATTTTTTAGTATCTTCTGTCTGCGTGAATGGCTCTTCTTCGTTGAATATTTCTTCTAATAATGCTTGCAGGCGTTCGCGGAATTCATCTTCAAAGAAAGCAAAGTTGTTTACCGGTATTTTGGGTTTACGGGGTTCTCCCATTTCGATAACAGGCGAATAGCTTTCCGATGCTGCCCGGTGAATGTAGAGTAGGGCAGGAGCTACCATTAATGATTGTTTCCGGCTCATGATAGCGGCATACAGAAAAGTCTGGAAGATATAGTTCGGGCGTGTTTCCGATGGGGTGAACAGTTGCCCGATATTAGCAGGTATTTTAGGACTTCCTCCTGTTTTGTAGTCAACAATCCGCAGGGTACTTTCTTTTGCATCCATACGGTCTATTGTGCCACCCAGACGGAGAGTGAACGGTCCTTGTCCTGTTTGTATAGTTATCTCTTCTGAAACTCTCTTTTCCATAGCGACCATTTCGAAAGGAGTATATGGAAGGTCGTTGCGCAGCAATTGTTTCAGATAGGAAACAATAACTTTGGAGTTGATAAGTTGTATGCCGTTATATTCCGGTTTTTCTTCGGGAGAGACCTTGAATAATTCTTCTTTGAAGGCTTGGTCAACGTAGCTTTGTAGTTTCACCTCATTGCGTAATAAGCGTTCGATATCTTCTTTTTGTATCGTTTTTCCGGCTGCGGTCAGATCGGTGTATGCCAATTGGGCGGAGAGGTGGAAAATGGTTCCGAATAGGGCGGAATCAATTTCTGCACTAACTTCGTCCGGTGTTTTCAAGCCCGCTACATAGCGGTAGTAGAATCTCAACCGGCAATCCAGATAAGCATTAAGGGCGGAAGGAGAGAGAATCACTGAATTTGGATTAGTGCTATCGTAAGCACGATAGAGTCGTCTTAGTACTTCAGGTGTTTTTTCTACTCGTATCTCTTGGGTACTTTGCGGAGATTGTCCGGCTTCCAGATACTCGCGAGTGATATCATGCGGACCTTCTACAAGTAATTGCAGCATGAAACGGGATTCTTCTCCACGGTTGAGACCGTCCGAAGAAGTATTGTAGAGTAGCGTGATATTCTCTGCCCGTTGTATCAGTCGATAAAAGTAGTAGGCATACACTGCATTTTTGTGTTCGATAGTGGTCATGCCGAATGCTTTCCGGAGATTATAGGGAATAAAAGAGGAATCTCCTCCGGATTTTGGAAGTTGTCCTTCGTTGAGAGACAATATAATGAGATTCCGGAAGTCCAGATTACGTGTTTCCAATACTCCCATGACTTGCATTCCGATAGCAGGTTCTCCGTGGAAAGGAATGTTAGAAGATGTCAGTACTTTGGTAATCAGTCGTTTCAGAGTATCGGTGCGTATATTTAACTCTCCGCTTTCAATCAAACTGTAGAGACGGTTGATTTTGGTATGGCTTTGAAAGAGCGATTCTCTATATAGTTGATTGAAAATATCATTGTATTCTCCTTCTTTGCGATAAATGGTTGAAATGTTTTTGATTAATTCAATCAGGTAATCGCATAGCTCTCTTATACCATTACGGGGAGTGAAGAGGGTAGCTAAAAAATCATCTTGTTTAAGTTCCGATGGAAGTGGATAAAAACGGTTGGTTTGGGTCAGCTCATGTTCCAGGGGAGTGGCATGAGATGATAATTGCCGGGTATAGGGATGTTTCAATATAGCAGATACTGCCTCGTAAGTGAATCGGCCGATGTCGGAGCGGTAACCATTGGTTTGCAATTCCATTGCGGCATTGATAAAGCTATAAACGGGAGTTTGGGCCAATGGGAATCCCATGGTGATATTGACGTTTTTCACTTCCTGCGGAATGGAATGAAGCACGGGGAGAAGCAGAGCTTCATTACAAAGCACTACGGCATTTTCTTTTTCCTTTTCTATGGCAATTTGCGAATGATCGTTTGTTATCGCCTTAATCCATTCGGGAAGGAAACGTGCCTGGGCATTCTCGGTAGAAGCGGAAATAGATCGTATTTTCTTCGGTTCTTTAAAGGTGTTGAAAAAGCTTTCCGGGAGTTCGTTCGGAAATTCCCCGAGATTACGTTTCAGGAATTCTCCGGCCTCATGTTTTTTGATTTGTTGGGTGTAGAAAATATCATAGTCCCAATAGAAGAGTGCTTTGCCCGCATCTTTCAGTTTTCTGAAAAAGTCATTTTCTACTTTGTTCAATACATTGAACCCGACAAATATGTATTTGTCGTATTTGAGTTGGTCAGTATCAAGTTGTTCGATCACGTTCCGGTAGAGCATGCCTTCGTAAGCAATGCCTAACTCTGTCAGGTTCGCCCGGTAACGATGGTAGATAGTACCTAGCTTGTCCCAAAGGGAAATAAATTTTTCTTTTAGTTCGGTCCGTTTTTCAATGGAGAAATTCTGAAAAAACTGTTGTATGGCTTCTTCCTGCCCTTTGTCAAGGAATTCATAGTCATCCATCAGATTTTTCAAATCTTGTAGATTACTGAATAATTTGTCGGCATCGACCATATTTTTATCTACATCATCAAAATCACTAATCAACAACTCTCCCCAGAAGTAGAAATCGTCCAATGTTTCCTGACTCTGTGTTTCCTCTTTGAACACTTTATAAAGTTCGCATACCAATCGAATAGGATCACCACTTTTCTGTACGGATAGTTTCTGAAACAGGTCGCTGATACTCATGGCGGCTGGTGACCAGATCGGTTGATCGGATTCTCCTGCTAAATATTCATTGAAGAACAAGTTAGCACGTTTATTAGGGAAAATGAGTGCTGTACGTGACAGGTCGTTTCCTATCTTGGTATATAAATCATGAGCGACTAGTTGGAGAAATGATTGCATATTGATTAAACTATTTTCTGATTTTTGTATTTATTGTAATCGGAACATAACAGGAACAGTGAAATAAACAGCAACTTTAGTACCATCTTCCAGTTCTCCCGGTTTCCATTTAGGCATTTGATTAATGACGCGTAAAGCTTCTTTATCCAGATAAGGATCTACGCCACGTAAAACTTTTGGCTTGACTACATTTCCTTCTTTATCAACGATGAACTGAATAATAGTACGCCCCTGCACACCATTACCTTCTGTTCCTGTATTAGGGTATTGAATCTTTTTTGCAAGAAATTCCATGAGAGCTTGCTGGCCTTCAGGAAAATCAGGCATAACAGGTACTTTCTCGTAAACGTCAGGATAGTTTATACGAGTATAAGTGATTTTCAATTCCGGGCCATACATCGCACTGAATGAGAGCATCAGATTGTATGTCACTTGTACTGTCTCATTTGCCAACATGCCGGGTGTCCAACGAGGAATGAGAGACATGACTCTTAATATTTCAGCTTCAACTTTGGGATGTATCTTGCGAGTAATCTTTGGGTTGATAACTTGTCCGTCATGATCTATAGTGAATTGTACATCAGTATATGTATTATTAGCAATACTATCTATTTCTGAATAACGAAGATTTTCTTTCAGAAATTCTATAAATTTTTCTGTTCCTCCGGGAAATTCCGGTAGCTTCTCCGGACCATAAAAGGGAGCTTCCCCTTTCATGTCTTTTTCTTGTATCAGGCTGTCAACAGTAATGGTCCAATTCATTTTAGGGCATTGTAGTGTTTCTGCGTTCAATGAAGTAGGAGGTATTATTGTAAGTATGCCAGTTGATAGTCCAAACAGAGTGATGGCCTTACCTACACGGCGTTTTCGCTCAAGTTGTTGCTCCAGATATCGAACTTCAGCTTCGCATTTTGGGCAAGTGCCCAAACAATCTCCCTGATACTGACATTCAGAGGTGATGAATTCAATATCATTCGCTTCGGCTATTTGCCGACGAATCTCTTTTAAAATTTTACAGGTTTGTTTTCCTCGTTTCATGGTATTATCTATATTGAAAAGGAGATATTATTGTTTGGCTCTGAATACGATTGGAACTGTATACTTTACAGCTACAGGTTTTCCCATTTGAGTTCCGGGCTTCCACGCTGGCATTTTTTTTATAATTCTCAATGCTTCCTTATCATAAACCGGATGAATCCCACGAGCAACTTTTGCATCTATAATCTTCCCTTTTTTAGTAATAGTGAACTGGACAATAACACGTCCTGAAATACAAGGTGCGTCTTGAGGATAGTTTGTATTTTTGGCTATATATGCCATTAATGCTTTTTGACCTCCAGGAAATTCAGGCATTGCCTCGACGATCCCAAACATAGCCTCTTCTTTTTTCAACGACAAGGCTTTTAGC
Organism: Bacteroides sp. BFG-606; assembly: GCF_024788145.1. Lineage (NCBI taxonomy): Bacteria > Pseudomonadati > Bacteroidota > Bacteroidia > Bacteroidales > Bacteroidaceae > Bacteroides > Bacteroides sp. BFG-606. Next base: position 4,298,162 of record NZ_JANUIL010000001.1, read on the forward strand.
TCCTCTGCAGTAATGGTGGTTCCTGCTACCTGATGTATTTTTTCTGTTTTTCCACCCGTAACTTCAACTTTAGGAAGTGAATCACAACTGTTACTTAGACTGTCCTTTATCGCTTCTTGTCCATATAGAGGAGAAGAAATCAATGCAGCAGATAGCCCAAGAGATACGCCCACTATTTTTACACTTAATCCGGACCTTTGGCGGTTGAGAAGTTGTTGCTCCAGATATCGAACTTCTGCTTCGCATTTGGGGCAAGTACCCAAACAATCTCCCTGATACTGACATTCAGAAGTGATGAATTCAATATCATTCGCTTCGGCTATTTGCCGACGAATCTCTTTTAAAATTTTACAGGTTTGTTTTCCTCGTGCCATGGCATTAATCATTAGGGGTTTTATAGGTGAATCGGTCGAATTGGGTGATTCCCATTTCTTTCAAAAGCTCTATGCTGTAGTCTACATCTTTCTCTGTATTATAAGAAGGAATGAGCGGTGTCCGAATGATAATTTTCCCGGCTTTGCCTTCTTCGATTAAATACCGGAGATTGCATAAAACCCTTTCATTACCTTTTTCGGTATATCGCTGATAAATGTCATTATTCATGTCTTTGATGTCGACGATATAATTATCTACAATAGAAATCAACTCTTCTACATTCTGTAGTGGAACATTGAGAGACGTTTCGACAGTGATTCTCCATTCCGGTCCGCAAAGTTGGCGAAACTGCCGGATGAACTCGTTTTGCAATAATGGTTCTCCACCTCCAAATGTGACTCCTCCGCAGCTCGCCAGAAAGTAAAGTTCGTCTTTACGTACTTCCTCGTAGAGTTGGTTACAATCATATCTCTCCCAAACGCCATCAGGCTGTAGAGAGGTTGGATTGAGACAATATTTGCAACGCAACGGACAGCCATGGAAAGCAACTAATGTTGTAACTCCTTCACCGTCAATCGTTAGTCGATGGCGGGCAATGCCGATGAGAGGAACAGCTTTCATACTTTTTCTATTTTTTCTTCATCCACATACCACAAATAGCCGGTGATATTTTTATATCCCATCTTGGTAAGAAGTTGCATATATCCTTTCACTTGTTTGTTATATTTAGGATTTTCCTTACCAAACTTGAAATCAACTACAACAACCTGATCGTCTTTCATCATTACACGGTCCGGACGACGGGTTTGCAAAACTCCTTTTTCTTTATAGATAATAGCACATTCATTAAACAGCGTCCATTTTCCGGAATACCAATCTTGAATTTCAGGGGAAGAAAAAGCTTTCTTTGCAACTTCACGAGCCACCTTCTCTTTCTCATCATTTCTGATAACTCCTTCAAAAATAAGCCGTTCGATGGCCGGATCGATATCTTCTGCCGTTTCGATGACAGAAAATAAAGTATGTAACATGCGTCCGCGGTTGATAAAGCGGTCGTCCGAATCTTCTTCTTCAATGCCCTGAATGAAGTCAGCAGAGCGGTTGGACTGACGAAATTCAATATCATGCCGCATGGATTCCATCCGGATAGGGAGTTTTTTTGGTTTCTGGGTTAGCTTGTTTGTGGATGTCTTTCTTCTTTCTTCTTCTGAAGGGCACAGTTTCCCTTGCTCGTAACAGTCTTCTTCCCAGTCAATCCCTTCTTCTTGGGCTACTATCGGTAGGGTGTTTGCCAATAGTTCGGACATGGTGCCTTTCTGGCTTTTTCTACTCCAGATAATAAGGTTTTTCCCTGCGCGGGTAAAAGCAACGTATAGTAGATTGAGGTTATCTACCCAAAGTTGAAGACGCTCTTGCAGGTAGTCGTTACCATAAATCGATTCAGCCATTTGGGTGGAATAGTTAATAGGAAGAATATCCAATGCATTGAACGGTGCTGTTTGCGGGGCACACCATACAAGCTGATTATTGGTTTCATTCTCCAGCTTCCAGTCGCAGAAAGGAAGGAGCACGGTATGGAATTCCAATCCTTTGGATTTGTGTATGGAAAAAATCCGGATACCTTCTACTTCTCCACTTGGAATTGTTTTACTGCATAATGTTTCGTCCCAATACCGGATGAATCCGTCCAGCTCGGAAGAATTGCTTTGCAGATAATCGGTCACGGCATCAAAGAAAGCGAATAAATAGGCATCCTGATCTTTAATAAGATTCATCTCGAATATGCTGAAAAGTTCTTCTAAAAGCTCATAGAGAGGCATTAGCCTTAGTTCCTTTATCTTTTCAAGAAAAGCTGCGGGAAGATAATTCCCGGCAGGGAGGAGTAGGAGAGTATTCCAATCCAGTCCTTTCTGTAAAACCTCGTTTTGATAGGCTACGGCCAGTTGGGCACGTGCTATTTTATTGTTTTCATCGGAAAGGAATCGCAGTGCATCCAGCATCATACAAACGGCAAGAGAGGCGTCCAGACGGAAGGCTTCGTCTGATACCACTTTATAATGTAGCTCCTTATCGAAGTAATCGGCGATTCGGGGAATACTTTTATTTTTCCGTACCAAGATGGCTATATCATTAAGTCGTACTCCGGAGGTGAGGAGATGTTTTACTTCTTCTCCCAGACTAATTAATGTCTGTTCGGTATAATCATGTTCTTCGTCGGGTTCGAGAAAAGAGACTTTTACATATCCTTTTTCTGTACTTCGTGGAGATTCCTGCACAACGTCGGCATAGGCTTTCTGCAGATCCTCACAATCCTTGCCTAACTGTTGCTTATATACTCCGTTCAGATAGTTGGCGGCAGCTGTAAAGATTTGGTTATTAAACCGGATCACATTGGTTTCACTTCTCCGGTTGGTAGCCAGTGTCTTGACGCGGATCGGGAAATGTTCGATGTGGTCATTCAGGCTGTTGAGAATTCCCCAATCGCCATTTCGCCAACGATAAATGGATTGTTTAACGTCTCCTACAATCAAACTGTCTGCTCCTTGAGACAATCCTTCCAGTAAGAGCAATTTGAAATTTCCCCATTGCATCCGGCTGGTATCCTGAAACTCATCTATCATGACGTTATGGATATTCGTTCCTATCTTTTCGAATACAAAAGAAGAGTCACCGTCTTTCACCAGTTGATGGAGCAGGGCATTCGTATCTGATAATAGAAAACGATTGTTGTCGTGATTCAACTGACGTACTTCTTCATCGATATTGGCGAGGAGTTGCACTTTGTTGAGATGTTGCAGGGATAATCGGCAACTATTCAGTAACAAATTATTCTTGGAACGTAACTTTTCAGCATCTTCCAGAATTTGCATGAGACTGGAGTTGGCTAAATTAATGATGTCCGCGTAGCGGGGAGAAGTCTTGGTTGCCCAGTTCTTTGAGTCTTCCAGACATTTTTCTACTGTGACATTACGGATATCATTGCCTAAAACGCCATTATTAAGTTTACGGAAATAACTTCCGATTCCGCGTGAACCGTTTTTCAGATCATCGGCAGTCAGTGCGTGTCCATCCAGTTCTCCTTCGAATTGGTCGTAGAATCCTTTCATTTGCTCCATAATTTCCGTTTCCAGAGCTTTCAGTTGCTTGCGATACTCTTTGATGGTATCTGGGTTTCGTAACCGTTGCCGGAGTCCTTCTCCTTTTTCAATATAACCTTCATCGAAAATATTGCGTCCGAAACTTTTTACTTCGTCCGACACGTTCCAACGCTTGTCATCGGCAATCCGCTCGTTGATATAATCGAGCAACCATGCGAGGACGGGAGAAGTGGGTCCTAGTTTCTCAATCATGCTATCTACAGCGTCGCTAAGAACTTCGGTGTTATTTAACTCGATATTCAGATTCGGGCTAAGTTCCAGTTCCCGTGCGAGATTGCGCATGACAGATTGAAAAAATGAGTCGATAGTCTCTACCCTGAATCGGCTGTAATCATGCAGCATATAGCTAAGGGCGACGCCTGCCGCTTCCCGTATCTCCTGTTCGGTTTTTCCTGTCTCTTCTTTAATTCGGTTGAGGTAGGCTTCGGAATCTTTATCGCCTATCTGTATGCCGTAAAGCTGACTAAGAATACGTTCTTTCATTTCTGCTGTTGCTTTATTGGTAAAGGTGACAGCGAGAATTTGCCGGTAGGCGCGGGGATTGAGAATTAACAGTTTGATATATTCCACTGCTAAGGTAAATGTCTTACCCGAACCTGCGGAGGCTTTATAGACTAAAAGTTCACTCATGTTTCTGTTTATGGGATATATTCGATTTTAGCAACAATGACGCGTATGTCCTCCGGTTCTTTCCCAGCTTTTACCAATGCCTGATGGAAGTTTTTGGGGAAGAACATGAAGAATGTATCCGGAGTGGAATCTACATATTTTATTTTCTTGGCTTTGTAGAAAGTAACATCCGGTTTGTATTCAGTGATAGGCTCTGCATATTCTGCTGAAGTGATTCCGAAACGTTCGGTGCCTTTTACTACATATTGCAGATCAATGCCGTGGCGGTGTGCTTCGATTTTACGCTTACTGACATCTTGCGTTGTTGCATCCTGTACATTGATGTAACAATGTTCGCCATCCACTTCGTATCGTCCGGCAGGCATATTCACAAGGTCGTGGGTAGCTAGCCATTGGAAAGTTTTGTCCCATACTTTCTTGTTCTTATGATATTGTGACGCAAATTCCTGATAATCGGTCGTTTTATGAGGCATTGCCTTCAATCCGTTCGCCCATTCTTGTTTTTGTGTCCATTGACGGGCTTGTTTAAGAGTCCAGTTATCTGCGGATTCTTGTGAACACACGTTTTCAGTGAAGAAGAAAAGAAAAAGTCCGATAAACAGGCTTGAACTACTAAATACGAATTTTGATTTCATGATTGTTCGAAAAAATTAGGTCCGAAAATAAGTATGAATAAGGGTAGATAGTCTTTTAAAGCTACTCGCAATAACTTTAAGGCTTGTCCAATCCTGTAATTAATCGTTTGTGGAGATACATTCAGCTTCTCGGCAATTTCTTTATGCGTCAGATGTTGATTGCGGTTCATCTCGTAAGCTTCGAGATATTCTTTCGGAAGTTTTTTTAGTGCTTCTTCATATAAACGGAAAAGCTCATCACTCAAATAGAAGTCCGGGTTATTGAACTCACTATCATATTTATCAACGATTTCCTGATGAACTTTTCGTTTGATCTCAAAATGGGAAAGACGGTTGAGAGCTTTGTTCTTGACAATTGTGAAAAGAAGTGTTTTGAGTGTCAGCTCTTCCATAAGAGTACAACGATTTTCCCACAGCCACATCATCGTTTCTTGTACAATCTCCTCTATTTCTTCCTGCTCGCCTACATATTGGGAACAAAAAGCACATAGCCTACGGAAATAATGTCTGTAGACGACGTCAAAAACTTTTTCTTCTCCTGCTTTTAGGGCAGTGATAACGGACTTATTATTATTAATATCCAAATATATCGGAGATTGTGACATTCTCTTTTAATTTATGTAAGACAAAAATAATGAAAGAAGTAGATAAATGAAATAAAAATGCGAGAAAAAATATTTTTTTCTTTTTCTCTTTAGTATATTTGTACTCACAACTGTATTACTACAAAGGTATTATAGTTTTTTTTGTAAAAAGATAAAAGAGCATGGATGAAACTATCTTGGTGAATTACCTGCAAGGCGAATGTAATGATGAAGAAGCTGCTCGGGTGGAGGCTTGGTGCGAGGAAGGACCGGAAAACCGGAAAGCTTTGGAGCAACTTTATTACACTTTTTTTGTAGGTGAGCGTATAGCGGTGATGAATACTGTAGATACAGAGGCGTCATTGGAGCAATTTAAATCAGCTATCAGAGAAAAGGAGAAAAAGGCTAAGCGGAAAAGTATCTCGATCCGTTGGGGACGTTATGCTACTGTGGCGGCTGCTTTTCTTACCGGACTCGTTTTTGCCGGTGGAATTGCCTGGGGATTACTTTCTAATAAGCTTTCGGATTATGAGGTGATAACTGCTGCCGGACAGAGAGCGCAGACTGTGTTGCCGGATGGTAGTAAGGTATGGCTGAATGCATCTTCAAAAATAGTTTATCATAATTCTTTTTGGAGTTCGGATCGTCAAATTGATTTGTCGGGTGAAGCCTATTTTGAAGTGTCCCATGATAAACATGCTCCATTTATAGTAAATAGCAAACAAATCAAGACTTGTGTGCTTGGTACGAAATTTAATGTGCGTGCACGCCAAGATGAGAATAGGGTAGTGACTACCTTGCTTCAAGGACTGGTACGGATAGATTCTCCGCGAACGGAAGAGAATGGCTATTTGTTGAAACCGGGACAGACATTGAATGTGAATACGGATACTTATCAAGCAGAGTTAATTGAATATAACCAGCCTACAGATGTGCTTCTCTGGATTAATGGCAAGTTGGAATTTAAGCAACAATCTTTATTGGAAATAACCAATATTATGGAGAAGTTGTACGACATCAAATTTATCTATAAGGATGAAACATTGAAATCAGAACGGTTTACCGGTGAATTCTCTACTGATAGCACTGCTGATGAAATACTGAATGTTTTAATGCATACTAATCATTTCTCTTACAAGAAAGACGGACGGATTGTCCGGATGATGAAGAAATAAGATAATAAAGTTTTTTGTCGCTGAATACATATCACAATTATGCTCAAAACCGTACCGTTTTGAATTAAACAGATCATAAATTTAGGCACGGATTACGCGGATTACACGGTAGCTTTGCGCACTCACTACGCTAAAACCGTGAAATCCGTGTAATCCGTGCCTAATTCCTTATTTATAATTTCACTCATAACGGTACGGAAATGAATGAAACAGTGCGAAAATGAGTGAAACTGTACGGATTCGGTCATACATAGTGGAAAAATATCTATCATACTTTTATCAGCAAAAAGGGACATCTATCATTCCTGTACTGTATCTGTTTTAGTGTAGCATTAGGTGAGATAATCCATTTAAAGACATACGAATGCACACTTTATAGGATGATAACCAGTATTTGACAGCTTAATTATCTATGGGGAGCGGCAGTATTTCTATAGTTCACAAGTGTGTGCCGTACAGCCCACGCATGTAAACCATACAGCCTACATATGCAGGCTATACAGCCCACACTTGTGGGCTATAAACTTATCGCCGTTTAAGTGGGATTTTTGAGCTGCGATATTCGGATTTATATAGTTTCATTGTGACAAAAACAAGCCGTCTTATGCTTATTATAGAATATTTATACGGCTATTTTGTAGATGATAGATAACCCGTTTTTACTGGTAAAAGTATGATAGATACATTTTTTTAGAGTTATCTATCATACTTATTCTTTTGATAATTAGAATATTACTAAAATAAATGATAGCATGATAGGTAGTTTTTTTATTATGTAATGTTTAGTTTAAACTCCTACACAATGAATTAGTTCAAATCGGTACGGGTATGAACTAAAGCGTGGTTTTCGGACTGACCTGTATGTTTGTGAGGTATGTTTCTAAGAAAAAGGGTAATCCAATGGGTTACCCTTTATTCTATCATTTCTATGTTATCTATTCATTATGTTTATTCACTTTTGGGTTCGTAAACATTAAATTCTGTAACATCCGTACGACCGTTTGTAGAGATAGTGATAATCTGATATTTCAGATACCGCGTAGTAATAGGAGAGATGAACGTAATGTTTTGTGTACTATTACTGGGTATTGTTAATGAACTCAATGATTTCCATGTCGTACCATTTTCAGACTGTAATATTTCCACTTCTCTAGGAGCAAATGCATATCCCCAATGATTCGTTTTGATACCTGTTAAAAGCTTAGTTTCTCCTAAATCAACGGTAAACCAGAATCCTTTATTATTTAGAGCAACGTCAGTTCCAGTCTTGCCATCGATTAAATTATTGGGTGCGCCTTCTACTCCTTCTTCTACATTAATAATCCAACCTGCACGATTATTGATAAGTTGGCTATTGTCAGGAGTACCACTTTTTAGATTGCAGTAGGCAGCTTTATTAATAATGGCAGGTAATGTACTTAAGCTACTGCTAATAACAGTGTTCTTATCATTGGTCGTTACATTACTGATTGAGACACTGAAAGAGAAACTTGTTTTTTCCATGATACTGGCAAATATCGTCGGATCAACCGTCGCTGTGATTTCTTCAGAAGTCATCTGTCCTTCTTTGAGAGTAACCTGTGAGGAACTTAAAACGATCTGGCTTGCGTCAAGCCCTTCTGTTTCACTTTTTGCACTTAATGTGATAACGATATCTGTAGAGACTGCTTTCTGTGTTTTTACAGTAAAAGCCATCTTAATTTCATCTCCTCCGATTCCATTCGCATCATGAGTCAGATTGAACTTTTTTACATTCCCCGATAAGTAGTCATTTCTCTGTAGAGACACATACGTAGCATTCCACTCGTTAAAAACTTCTTCATCATCGCTTACAGGACGAAATGAACGGTACAAATAAGCCGAGTAGAGTTGCTATTGATAGTGATTGAAATATATTTTTCATATGTACATACGATTAAATTATTACTATTTCCATTCGGTAGATTTATCTGTAGATAAAATACCGTCAATCCAGGTAGGAGTAACAGAAGTAGTCAAAGTATGACCTTTGCCGGTTGCATCTTCGAATACATTGCCTTGTCCTTCATTGAATCGCCAATAAGCTTCCAGACCCACAGATTTTGGACTAACTTGAGTCATGTTATTCTGAATTTGAGAAGCGGAACGAACTACAGACCAAATACGTGCTTCGCTCATCAAGATCTTACAACCACTCCACCATGTATCGGCAGAAAACCAACTTATACTGGAAAAAATAGTGGGTCCCGATGGAATACTCAAGACACCTGAATCTATTCCGTTAATATAAAGACGGTAAGATGAACCATCGCATACTAGAGCTAGATGTTGCCATTCATTAGGCTTAAAAGAATTGCTTGGATTCAAATAAAGACTATTACGACCCACAACTTGTACTAATGAATGAGCCTTGAAATTTTCATTATCAGACTGCGGGTCTTCAAAACGCAACAAGATATTATTCAGGGCATCACCGTTACCATTACTAAAAATAGCACGATTTCGATTATTCATATTACTTACTTGAAAACGAACCTCTATCGTATATTGTGCATACGTTTCAGATGATTCTGCATATTTATTAGAAGTTAAATTAGCAGAACCGGTAAACATCGGGGCTGAAAACTCAATAATACTTTCAGCTAAAATAACAAAAGTTCCGGTATTTTCCATTGGTGAAATGCTTCCATCCTGCAATACAAGTTTTACAGGCAGCGCATATGATTCTCCTGACTTCATCATTTCCTGGCTAAAAGCTTTCAAGGCAATAGAGAGGGCATCAGTGGCATACTGTCCGGCTTTCACTGTAATAGTTTCCGGTAGTGTATAATATCCTTCGGGCAACATTATATATCCGGTTCCATTAATGTGGTTATAAGCATCCAATACAGATTGGTCCGTGACCAACTTATAATGGTTGTCTGTAGAAGAAAGATTGCTAAGATGCACATTTAGAGTAGTAAAACTTTCGCCAGAGGCTTGTACAGTTACTTTTTGGCTTGTACTTGAAAGTGCTTCTTCAATATAAGCATGTGTGTCTAAAGCATCATATTTCGCATCTCCGCAACTTACCATACTTCCTAAGCCTGCTATAATTGCAGAGAAGTATAAAGTTCTTATATAATTCATACGTTTCATAGTTTACATTAATTTTTAAGTAATGAATGTGATGATGGATTCATAATCTGGATGGCACGACGTATATTCTTATATTCCGGTGAAGTACCAAATTCTGCTTCCATGTGATAAGTTCCTACCCCACCTTTACGAAAACCATTTCTAGGCTGCCAGCGTGCCATACCTTCGAGAGATTTCATTTTATTACCATAACGATCTTTGTAATCATATCCGCCATCCATAGCAGCATCAGTTGCTTCAAAATTTTCAGTCATTATTGTTCTTCTGGTGATTTCTTCCTCACTCATCACCCCATTAAAAGTAGCTATTAATGCCGGTCCCCATACGTTACCATCAATAAGTCTTCCATCCAAATTAGAATCACCACCCGGGTTATAAGCTTGAATAATGAAATAATCAAAGTAAGTCCCAATTTCAGGTTTGGTAGTAATTCTTTGAGGTTCACCATCAATGACCAATAGTTTTCCAGTTCCGGATTTCGGTCCCAGATATTTGCCTAATTCGTCAATAAAGAAAAACAAATGTTCATCTGAATCGACAATATTTCCGGTGTAGGGGCCGGCCACTGGTTCGTAATCTATATCAAATCCATCATAGCCATATAGATTTAAAGTATCTACAATCGCTTTTGCATATTTGCGGATTGAAGTTTCTACTGCTTCTATATTACTTTCGTCTGACGGGTATCCCCAAAAATCATTAATAGCTTCCTGTTTACTATTATATCCCATTTCTTTCCAATTATCCAGTATATTCTGTGGAGTCAGTTTGTCTCCCACACCACCGATAATTGAACAATATATAACTTTTGTACCTTTCATGTTCTGGCAAAAAGCCATATCCTTGCGTTGAGCTTCAGAAAGATTTGTTCCATTATCCCAAATAGAAACAATATCTACGCTATCCGGAATACCGGCTAGAGAGCTTTTCATAAAAGCACCTTCACCTGTCCAGCCACCAAACCAGCCAAAGGCAACTTGGTGATCTGTTTGCTTATAGGCACGCAAGGCCGCATAATATTCATCTGATACGATCGATTCGGGAAAAGTTTTTGCTTCCGACTCCGTCCAGTCATTGCAACCGATCAATGAGGTCGTTGCCAGTGATATGAGTACAATGTATAATAAATAAATTTTCTTCATAAAAGTCCTTTTTATGCATTATATAAATTAGTTCTTCTTAGCCCACTTCAAGTCAGTAGCTTCATTATCAGCACCGTCAAGTTCTGCTACTCCCTGATCATAATTGGCTTTATTGTTTTGTGCCTCTGTATAAGGGAAGCTTAGACGACGCATACCGCGTTGGCTGCTCACACCACAATCAGATAGATTGTCAATGCAAGGATAAAGTTCCGGATAACCTGTACGGCGATATTCAGCCCATGCTTCCAATCCTAATGGATAATTGGCGATCCATTTTTGAGTAATGACACGTTGGAAATTCTTTCCATTTACGTTATCAGCCTCGTTGTCATCCCACATCACACTCACTGTATTGGTAATTGTAGCAGTAGCATTTTGCACAGCATCACTTTCATGTGATACGACAGGAGCCTCGTCAATCTTCAAGTATTCAGTGGCTGAAACCTGATACTGTTCCATTGACAAATTAATGCCATCTTCATAATAGGCTTTTGCTGTTTTAGAACCGACATTCCAACCACGCAATTTTCCTTCTGCACGTAAAAAAGCCGTTTCTGCAGCACAGAAAACCATTAATTTAGAAGTTGCCGTATATGCAGGAATAGAGAATCCCGCTGCGTCTGCCTTTTTAAAATCAGCATCTCCAGTACGCATACCTACATATTCATCTGTTTTTCCGGTAAGGGTAGACTTATTAAAGAACTTCGGCATACGTGGATCGTCATATGCATTCATATAGTCTACAATATTTGCATTCACACGCAGATCACCCCAACTTACAGCTGCCAGTTGATATGGATTACTTTGTGTGCCACAAGAAAGCATAGCATTATCCGAGTTACTTTCAATCAATCCTGCCTTATGTGTTACTGCTGCTTCAGCTGCCTCTTGAGCAATGCTTGGCCATGTTCCGCTGATTCGCATTGCAACACGTAAACGCATTGAATTGGCTAGCTTAGCCCAGCCTGAATAATTTCCATCGAAAACCGGATCATTGGCTCCCAATGGGGCATTACCATTTGTTTCTACATGATAGTTGTACAAAACATCAGCTGCATTGGCTAAATCACTTAATATATTAGTATAGACCTGTTCCTGGGTATCATAAGATACATAGAAATTCCCCTTCTTTACTTGGCTGTAAGGCATCGGTCCATAACAATCTGCAACGCGAAGCATCGTTATGGCACGTATCATGCAGGCGAAAGCATAATAATGTCCGGTAGAATTAGTTGCTTCCTGTATCTGGAAAAAGTTTCCGTATATTTTTTCAAACGGAGTGTTCCAAGGGGTGGCATTCCAGGCGTCGCTCTGATTGAATGTACTGAAGTTTGTACCACTCCATGTGTTAGAACAGCATAAATAGCCACCTAACTGTCCCACCATCTGATCCTGCATTTGAGAGTCATTCTGCTGAATATTCACAATTGTTTCAATCATAGACTTCATCAAAGTAGCAGGGTCTGCATCATGAATTTGATATTGATTCGTATTATACTCCTCAAATTTATCGGTACAACTTCCTGCCAGTAACAATAGAGCGGCACCGACTGTGATATTTCTTAAATATTTTCTCATAACATTAGCTTTTTCTTTTAGAATTGAACTTTCACATTAAAACCGAAGTTACGCAAGCTGGGTTGCATAAAGTAGTCTACATTCATATAATAGTTACTGGAGGTAGAGGCAGACAATTCCGGGTCGAATGGAGCTTTACAGTAGATCATCCATAAATTACGTCCTACAACACCTAAAGTAATATTCGCCACATTTTTAAACCATCTTTTAGGAAGTGTATAATTTAAGCTCAATTCCTGCAAACGTACATTGGTTGCACTATATAGATAATAACGGCCATAGCCACCTTCACCCGTACCGATAGCTTGGTAATACTTTTGGGCATCAACTTTACCGTTATTAATAGGAATACCACCATTATCACGAGCTGTTGCAGATGATTCCGACACTCCATAATAATCTAAAATACCTTGAGTAGCCGAATAAGCTAATCCGCCTACACGGGCTGATAATACAATTCCCAAGTCGATTCCTTTGTAATTGAAATGATTGGTCCATCCGAGGTTGAAATCAGCATCCAGATTACCGACTTTTACCGGAGTGTTTGATGAAGTGATACCCAGATTACCATTCTGATCGACTTTTATATTACCGTTATTGTCTTTTGTCAGTTGGTTGTATACATAGATATCGGTCATGGAACCTCCTTCTGTCAGGATGACGCGGGGAGCTACATTCTCTTTACCTAACCAACCCACATTCATTTCATCCATTTGGATAGCTTCTCCTGTCACAGGATTCACGCTGCCGCTTGCCAGTCGTTTCACCTTGTTACGGTTTAAAGTGAAGGTAGCATTAGAAGACCATCCGAATCCTGCCCATTTATCACTGAATCCTAAAGCTAATTCAATACCCTGATTTTGCACGTTACCGGCCTGTACAATCGCTTGTTTATATCCGGAAGAAGAGGGGATATCCACCTTAAATGTTTGGTTTAATGTGTTAGAACGATAGTAAGTAGCGTCTAAATTAAACCGATTTCCCCAGAATTTCAAGTTCAAACCGATTTCCCAGGATTTAGTCTTTTCAGGTTTCATATTGTCCATCGGATATACGGTCGGATTCGCCCAGTTATGTGTCTGGCTGTTGTATTCGTAACCCGGATTAGTAAGGAAACGATCAAAGGAAGAGGCTACCACTGTATACGAACCGCGTATTTTAGCATAAGAAATCACCTCTGGTAGTTTAACCATTTCTGATAATAAAGCCGATAAACCGACTGACGGATAAAAGAAAGATTTCTGTTTGGAGAATGCAAGTTTTGAATCCCAGTCATTACGTCCGGTTACAGTTAAATACAGTTGATTTTTCCAACTTAATTCAGCACTGGCAAAAATACTTTGAATTTCATCTTCATATCCGGTAGGGTCCGGTTTATAGTTGGCGGAGAAATTAATATTGTTGATCTGGAAGAAGTTGGGAATAACCAGGTCGCCTGCAATATATAACTGATCCATTGAAGTATGATATATGGAAGCACCAACATTGGCTGTTAAATGAAAATCACCGAATGTTTTATCTATATTGGCCAGGAAATCGGCATATAAAGAACGTTCCTGACGCATAGCATCTTCAAAACCACCGCTTACACCACAGAATGTTGTTAATGTAGAAGCTGATTTTTCGTTTTTATTCCGGTAGTCGGAGTTGTCCAGATTGACACGACCGACAACATTGAGCCAATCTGTAGCCTGCCATTTCAAAGAAGCATTCATCATATAACGTTTCTTGTTGGAAGTACGGTTGATACGATTTTGTATCCAATATGGATTTTGTAATGACAAACTTGCATCACCATAAGGCCAATATTGCTCCATATAGCCGTAGTTAGTATTATAACGTTCATACAAACGAATTTCGTCAAAGTTGTCTCCACGAGGGAATAGATACAGTGATGGGAGAGGGTTATAATACTGTCCTTGAGAAACCATGTTTTTGTTGTTCTGAACGATATATTGTGCACCGATATCCAGAGTAAGCTTATCATTTAGAAAATGGGTGGTATTACGTGCCGTAAAATTATAACGGTTATAGGAGTTGTTCGGAAGAATACCACCAGAGTTAGTTGTAGAAGCAGAAAGATAGGTTTGGTTTTTGGTATTTCCTGTAGATAATGCTACCGAATTGATAACATTGGATCCTGTTTCAAAAAAGTCAGATGGGTTATATCGACGGTTTGTCAATTCTCCCCAGCTGAATAATCCGGAACTTGTGCCATAACGGTTCTGCATATCCGGCATAATATATGCTTTAGAAAAGGTAGTACTGTTGGATACTGTTATGGTAGTTTTCTCTGTTTGGCCTTTTTTAGTAGTAATTAAAACAACACCGTTTGCCGCAGCAGAACCATATAATGCTGCCGCTGAAGGACCGGTCATCATACTGATACTAGCAATATCATCCGGGTTTAAGTCAGCAACGGCATCTGATCCTCCCATGTCTCCGAATAACCCTTCACCACCGCTTTTCCCTGTATTAAAAATAGGTACACCGTCAATCACGTACAATGCATTGTTATCTTTAGTCAGAGATTTCATTCCACGCATAACAACACGTGTGGCACCACCAGCACCGGTTGCACCACTATTAATCTGAACACCGGCAACCTTTCCTGATAGTGAATTCATAAAATTGGCATCTTTTACAGCTGTCAATTCATCACCTTTTACTTCCTGTACATTATAACTTAATGCCTTTGTTGCACGCTTGATACCCAATGCAGTAACAACAACTTCATCCAATACTTGCGTATCTTCTCCTAAAGTTACTTTCAGAGGTTGAGCATTGGCAAGCGTGATTGCTTGGGAGAAAGGTGCACGATTAAAAAACTGTTCTTGAAATTAGATGACTTACTTGCTTTTAATAAGACATCTCTTTTTACTTCATTTTCACTTGATACTCACTTAACCTTCTCTATATTTATTCTTTCACTTCTTGCCGATATCGGCAAAAATCACTATCTTTGAAGCAAATATTTAACTTTAAACTTGCCGATAAACTTTAAATATGAAATATTTTTCAGTTAGCGAATTTGCCGAGAAGTACGGCATTTCGGAACGTACGGCACGCAATTATTGTGCAGCCGGAAAGATTGAAGGAGCATTTTTGACGGGTAAAACATGGAATATACCGGAAAATTCCCCTCTTCCCTCGCATCAGAAAGTTAAGAGAAAGATTTCTCCTTTGCTCGCTATCTTGCGCGAACAAAAAGAAATGAAATTGAAAGGCAGTATCTACCACCGTACGCAAATCGACCTGACCTACAACTCCAACCATATAGAAGGAAGTCGCCTCACACATGACCAAACCCGATATATATTCGAGACTAACACCATAGGCATCACAGATGAAAGCGTAAATGTGGACGATATCATCGAAACAACGAACCACTTCCGCTGTATTGACCTCATAATTGACCGTGCCGAAGAAAAATTGACGGAGTCTCTTATTAAAGAACTACATAATATACTGAAATCGGGAACTTCGGACAGCCGTAAAGATTGGTTCGCAGTAGGTGATTACAAGCGTCTGCCTAATGAAGTGGGAGGTATGGAGACATGCTCTCCGGAAGACGTTCATCGTCAGATGAAAGCCTTACTCAAGGAATATAATGCGAAGAAACAGAAAACTTTTGAAGATATAATCGACTTGCACCAACGATTTGAAGTCATTCATCCTTTTCAGGACGGCAACGGACGTGTCGGGCGGTTGATTATATTTAAAGAATGTTTGGCGAATAATTTCGTTCCTTTCATTATTACAGACGAACTAAAGAGCTTTTATTATCGCGGATTGCATGAATGGAATCATATCCGTGAATACTTGCTCGATACTTGCCTTACCGCACAAGATTATTATAAGGCGATATTGGATTATTTCAAGATTAAATATAAATGAAAACAGCTCTATCGCTTTCAAATTGAAACGCAGATTAACACAGATTATCGCAGATTTAAATAGAAAGTCTGCGATAATTTGCGTTAATCCGCATTTTAACTTGATGACAATTTACTCTTTGGTTCTTGGAAATACCAAGTTAATTATTCACCAAATTCATACGTTGTCCAAGCATAAGCCTCAGCCTTCGTACCCGTATTACCAATTGTCACATTATGACCGTTTCCGGTTATGTCATGCAATAGACTTCCGCTTCCTTCATTCATCGGCAAGTAAAATACCAAATCTTTGCTTTCGGGGTCTACAGCCTTATCCATGTTAGCTTTCAGTTGAGTCGCCGTACGCGTTGTTTTCCACAAGCGAACCTGACAGAGCTCACATTTATTCTGGAAATAAGGTGCACCGGAGGAAATCATATTCAGCCCATTAATCGTCAACGCATTACCGGCAGTGGTAAGAGATGCAATCTGCTCTCCGTTTTTATACATCAAAGCAGTTTTTTTCTCCGCATTATAAGTAAGGGCAAAATGATACCATTCGTTTGCATTCAATCCAAATCCTGCCCTCGGGTCGCCTGTATCGAACTGAGAGTTCATAGTTTTTATCTGTAAGAAATTATAAACCCCTCTACCGTAAACTTCGTCTCCGAAACGGATATATAATTCTTCAGAAGCAGGGAAACTAAAAATAGCCTGGTTGTTTATCCTAAACCCATCCATCTTACACTTCCATTCCAATGTATAATTAGGAAGTTCTATTCCCCAGTTTTCGTCGGTTGGCTCTGCCTTCATCTTATTGTCATATCCAAACTTAGGAACAGGCTGTATCAATGGCTGGTCGAGAATAAAGAGGAACTGGGAAGATGCCTCCGCTTTGCCCACCGGTCCGTCTACCGAAGCAATTTTCACAGGAATTGCATATTGAGCACCATTCATATTAAACGGTTTCACATGGATGTTGAGAGGTTTGGCACTGATGTTACCTGCCAAAACTACGGTAGATTTATCAAAGTCCACTTGGGATGCATCTATCATTTTATAGGTAGTCTCATTTCGGGCATTATAGTCATTAAGTACAGCTTCATCAATATCTATCGTTGCTGTCACATCAGTTTCTATTGCTTTTGCCAACCGAACAGTTAAAGCGACAGTCAATTCTTCGCTTTTCAGCGTGACAGACTTCAATTTATTGGATGATGCTTCCGTAAAGTATGCCAAATTATCAATAGCGGAATTTTCCGCATTCTCGCAAGAGGTATTAACCAGTGCTAATAACCCTAGCGCAAAAACGCCGATAATAAATTTAGTTTTCATTGTCTACTCCTTTCTCTTCATTTTTAGGTGCATTTTGTGCGGCAATTGCAGCACGTACTGTCGGATAATCCGGATTGCCGGGATAATCATATTCAATATGATAAGCTCCTATCCCTCCGACATCTTGTCCGTTATACTGATAGCTTTCCATTACATCACGCAACCAGTGTTTATCCCCTCCCCGCTCGAAAGTAGCTGTAATAATGGATTTCTTTAATACGTTATCGAATATTTCCGGCTTTCTGCGCTTCACGTCATCAAAGAAATAATCAAGTGGATTGTAGTTAGGTTCGTATGTTTGCCAAACAATGTAATCCAGACTTTCTACGACGTCCTCAGCTAAAATATCATAATAACGCAACCAGACGTTACCACCAGGGATATCACATAATAACATCTTACCAGTTTTATCAAACTCTTCGCGCAGTGTCCTCATAAAAGTATTGGCACGTTCGGGATGCATGGCAGTCATCAAAGTTCCATCATCTTCGATATCATAATCGAACCCGTCGATGTTATATTTATTGCAAGTATCCACAATAGCCAAAGCATATTTCTTTGCGGCTTCCAGATAGCTGTTTTCATCGTCTGGTACAATTCCCCAAAACTTCTCTTTATTGTCACGAGCGTTTCCACCGGGCGTCAGATTATCTCCGATATCACCCGCACGCCAGCAGAGCACAGCTCTTGAACCTTTTGCCTGAAAGTCTTTCAAATCAGCCTGCTGTGCAGGTGTCAGATTTCCCCAGCACAACCAGAGACTTACGAAATCCACACTATCCGGCAGTCCGCACAAAGCATTCTGCATGGAGGAGCCGGCTTTTCCTATCCAGTTGCCATACCATCCGAACATCACCCTGTGAGGTGATTTAAAATACTCTTTCAAATCTCTATAATATTGCTCCGAATGTGGTTCCTCCCAATAATCCTTTGCCTCCATCTCCGTCCAGTCACTACATGCTGAATAAAAGAATCCTTGGCAGAAAAAGCAGATTATTGCTGCAACATATATCATCTTTTTTATTGTTTTCATATTCCATTCTTTAATTTAAAGGTTAATCTTTCTTAGCCCACCAAAGGTCGGTTGCCGCAGTATCCGAACCTTCCAGCATGGCAACGGCAGCCTCCACATTGGCAGTATTCGTGTTCTTCTCCGATTCTGGGAAAGGTAATCTGCGCATTCCCCGGCTCGAACTTACCGTACTATTGCTCTTATTATCCACGATAGGGAAGAACTTTGGATAGCCCGTCCGGCGAATATCCGCCCATGTTTCCCATCCGCTCGGATAAGTGGCAATCCATTTCTGAATGATGATGCGTTCCAGGTTCTCCTCAAATCCGGCAGCCGTATCCCACTTCGGAGAAACAGTAGACATAGCACTATACTTGTAGGATTGTTCATAATCCGCATAATCGGCCGGATGTGCAGTAGAACTTAGATAGTTGCCCAACGTGGCTTTCTTCTCTTCCATAGACACCCGGATGCCTTGCTCATAATACTGTTGGGCTGTCTGACCACCCATATTCCATCCTCTTAAAGCTCCTTCCGCTCTCAAAAGCCATACCTCAGAGGCTGACATCACAAGCAAAGGTTCCCCCTCTTGCAATCTTATCCGGGAATAGTTGAGACAAGTAGCACGCTTGGACTGATTCATATCTATACCATTGCGCACACCTCTGTAGCCGCTTCTGCTATCTTTATCAAAATAGATAGTTTTGCGCGGGTCATTATACCCCTCCATATAAGAAGTGATATTGGCACTTGCTCTAAATTCACCACCGTTATTCCAGGTATATTCCGCACGGTAAAAAGGATTCATTCCGTCAGAGAACGTGCTATATGCTGCATCTCCTACGGTAGTCATCACACCCGTAGCATCACTTACAGCCTCTTCAGCCATCTTCTGCGCCAGATTTGCATCGCCTTTCGTCATCGGTGCGTTAGCAATACGGATGGCCATGCGCAACTTCAATGAATTGGCATACTTCACCCATTTATTGAAATCTCCCTGATAGATATAATCAAAATCTTTCAACGAAGAGAAGTCTGCATTTGCTGCCACAGCTCCTTTCAATGTCTCGATAGCAGCCGTCAAATCCTTGAACATAGCTATATACAGCTCTTCCATCGAATCATACGCTACCGTATATTCACTACCCGTTACTTTGGAATAAGGAATGGGGCCATAGCAATCGCTAACCTTTATCGAAGCAGCCACTCTGATGATTTGAGCCCAGGAATATACTACACCTTTCCCCTCGGTCTTTTCTTTAATCTTAAAATAGTTGGTGTAAATCTGAGGCATGATAGTCGTAAACGGAGCACCTACCCAGCCGATAGCCGGATTGTAAGTCTGGAAGTTCGTTCCCTGCCAGGGTTGAATCATAGCAGCATGTCCGCCATATTCCAGACCAATCATCTGGTCAATCATCTGCGAATCATTCTGGCCTCCCTGCACGATAGCCGGTGTCATGCTTTGAATAAGCACACCAGTTTCCACGTTATCTCCTTTCATGTCACCGTCGGTGGGACCATAGGGGTTCGTGTTGTAATCTTCAAATTTTCCCGTGCAACCGGCTAGCAATGCAGCGGCAGTCACACTTAGTATCATATATTTTCCTAATCTTTTCATGTCCATTAAAATGAAAGTTTGACATTAAATCCCAAGTTACGCGTATTCGGTTGCATAAAGTAGTCTACACCCTGGTAGAAAGTATTGGAAGTAGATGCTGTATTCTCCGGGTCGAAAGGAGCCTTGCAATAAATCATCCACAAGTTCTTGCCTGTAAATCCCACCGTCATCCCGACTCTATTGTTGAACCATTGCTTCGGCAGGTTGTAACTTAAACTCAATTCCGACAGGCGGATATTAGTCGCACTGTAAGTATAATAAGTACCGATAGCATTGGATATTTGATCGTAATAATTGCGGGCAGACACATAACCACTGTTGACAGGTATTCCTTTTCCGTCATTTCTGTCGCGCGCTTTCGCCGATTCTTCCGAAACTCCGTATTTGTCAAGGTAAGCTTGCGTATCCGATACAACCAATCCTCCGAAACGACCGGTAAAGGCAAATGTCAGATTCAGGTCTTTCCATCCGATGCTGCCCGTCCAGCCTAAATGGAATTTAGGTAGAATCGTGCCAATCTTCTTATACTCAGTAGTTTCAAGTGCCACTTCATCCGATTCTACCCAGATATAACCGTTTGGCGACTGGCGAAGACGCTGGTTCGTGTAAAGGTCGCCCATCGTTCCTCCTTCGGACAGTCGGATAGTGGGACCGCCACCCGCGCCCAATGTTCCTTTAGACAGATAATCCATCTTGATAGGTTCGCCCGTATCCGGATTAAGAGCCCCGTTAGCCAGACGTTTAATCTTATTCTTATTCATTGTATAAGTGAAATTGGTAGAGAATCTCCAATCTTTATTATACGTATCGCTATATCCCAAAGCCATCTCTATACCTTCATTCTGAATGTTACCGGTTTGGATAAGGTTGTTTTTATAACCGGAAGAAGCGGATGCTTCCACATAGAAAGTCTGATTGTAGGTATTAGAACGATACCAGGTGAAATCCAGATTAATCTTGTTCTTCAGGAACTTTGTATTCAAACCCACTTCCCATGATTTCGTATTCTCTGGTTTCAAGTCGGTGTTGTAATGGCTGCTGGGATATACATACGTATCTCTCTGATCATCATAAGAATACTGTTTCAAGGTAAGGAAACGCTCCGGTGCCGAACCTACTTCCGCCCACGAACCGCGTACTTTCACGTATGAAATAAATTCCGGCATCTTCACCATCTCACTGATGACGGCGGACAATCCGACAGAAGGATAGAAGAAAGAGGTCTTTGAAGTCCTTGCTAGACGTGAATCCCAGTCGTTTCTTCCGGTTACCGTGAGATAAATGCTATGGTTCCATCCCACTTCGGCACTGGCAAACACACTTTGCACTTGTTCGTGCCAGGCAGTTTCTCCACGTTTGGAAGAAGGTATGGCGATATTTCCGATATGGAAGAAGTTCGGAAGCGTTTTCAATCCTCCGGAGTAGTAAAGAACATCCGTGCGGGTGTCGTTCAGCGAAGTACCCAAGTTCACATTGAGCGACAATTTATCTTCCAGGAAGTTCTTTGAAATATTCGCAATGGCATCGGCATAGATATTCCGGTTGTTCTGCTTCTCATGACGGTAAAAACCTTTGCTACTACCTTCGGTAAAAGTCGCATTGGTACTTGCATAAAGTTTTCTGTAAACATCCATGTCCTGATTATCCACCTTCACACGGCCGATGATATTAATCCAGCTAGTGATGTCCCATTTCAAACTGGTATTGAATATGTAGCGTCTCTTGTTCGACGTATTATTCATCCTGTTCATAATCCAGTATGGATTTTGCATATTCAGTGAAGTTCCGAAGATATTGTCCGGCCAGTATTGAACCATGATATTACGTGCTTCGTCATACCGTTCATACATCTGTATCTCTTCAAAATTCTCTCCTCTGGGGAATAAATAGAGAGAGGGTAGCGGATTATAATATTCTCCGTTTCCTACCATATTCTTATTATTCTGGATAATGTATTGTGCACCTACATCAAGAGTCAGCTTGTTTCTCCAGAATTTCGCCGTGTTGCGAATAGAGAAATTATAGCGATTGTAGGAGTTATTCGGGAGAATACCCGTAGAATTAGTTGTGGCAGCAGAAGCGTATGTTTGATTATTTTCCGTGCCGGTTGTAAAGGTAAAAGAGTTAATCTCATTGACTCCAGTGTTGAAGAAATCAGCAGGGTCGTAAGAAGTGGGTGTTTCCAGTTTCTTTCCCCAACTTTGGCTGTCACCAGAAGTGTTACCGTAAGTATTCTGAAACTTAGGCAGGAAAGTAGGAGTAGAAAAAGTAGTGCTGTTGCTATAAGTTACTTTTACTTTTCCTGTCACTCCTTTCTTTGTAGTAATCAATACAACTCCATTCGCTGCGCTCGAACCATAAAGTGCTGCTGCAGAAGGACCTGTCAGAAGACTCATGCTTTCTATATCTTCCGGATTAATATCCGCCACACTGTTTGTTCCCGGAGGAGTTGTCATCGTACCACCACTTTCTGCGCCAGAATTTACATTAAACATCGGGACACCGTCTATTACGTAAAGGGCATTATCGTCTTTCACCAACGATTTTGTTCCACGCATAATTACGCGAACGGCTCCACCGGCACCTGCTGCAGAGGAGTTGATTTGTACACCGGCTACCTTTCCTGCCAAGGAATTCAT
Source organism: Bacteroides sp. BFG-606 (assembly GCF_024788145.1). Lineage (NCBI taxonomy): Bacteria > Pseudomonadati > Bacteroidota > Bacteroidia > Bacteroidales > Bacteroidaceae > Bacteroides > Bacteroides sp. BFG-606. Next base: position 4,321,038 of record NZ_JANUIL010000001.1, read on the forward strand.
GAAGTTGGCATCCTTGATTGTAGTCAACTCATCCCCCTTCACCTGTTGCACGTTGTAACTCAATGCCTTTTGTTCACGCTTGATACCTAATGCTGTAACAACTACTTCGTCCAGCACTTTTGTATCTTCACCCATTGAGATTTTCAGAGGTTGAGCATTGGCAAGCGTGATTGTTTGGGAGAAACTGTGCATTATTATGATTAGGGAATAAAATATATAACACCTTTATTATTTATCAATAAGTAATTGTTCAAAATTAAACAGCATTATGCATATGATTGCAGTGTCTTGTCTCTACAATTCACCACCACCAATAATATTTATTATCTTTCACCTTTCTTCCGGACTCCCGATAAACAGGACGTTTATGGGTGAAGGGCGATTCTTTCACCTTACTTGGAAATGAAATTTGCTCATAGATTATTTTTTATTGGGATGTTTTTTTTAACATTGGGATGATTGTAAAAAACATCACAGTGTTTTTTACAATTAACGCAATGATTTTAGAAAGTGCTGTTACAACATTCTTTCGATATGAATGTAACGATGAAGAGTCCTCCTTCACCCATAAACGGCCTAGTCACTGGGTGTTCATAAAAAAGGTGAAAGGGGATAGAAAAAAAACATATATGTAGGAAAATCAAATATTGTTTTACCAATTCTCCAAAGCATAGCTTTAGCCTACCTAAAGCATAGCTTTTCGTTCCCTAAAGCTATGCTTCAAGTAAGTAAAATGTAGAACAGATACTTATAGACTTTATAAACATTATCATCATGCAAATGGCTTATTTATAAAATTTGACGTAAAACTGTCTAATTGATATATAACATGATTTTTCTGTAATTAAAAATGAATATGAAAAGTCCATTTATCTCTTCTGTTTTTTCACAAATTGTTGTATTGAAAAACTAGAGAAAATAAAGAATGTACATACAATTTGCATGCACTATTCTAATTTAAATATTAAAGTCGGTAAGCAATTGAGCATTTCTTATTCTTTCTTCTTTCTCAAAATAGGCTAGATAGTTCTCTGTGACAGCTAAATTGGAGTGCCCCAAACTTTCTGAAATATAAGAAGTCTTAGCACCTGCACGTTTTAGAACTGTTGCAAATGAATGCCTAGCGGTGTAGGTTGTTAATTGAGAAATCCCTGTATTTTGAGCTATCTTTTTGAGTCTTCTATTGCATTTAGTAACAATACGCCTCACTAGCCTAACTCTTTCAAACGCATTTTCTGTTCCGTCAGCGTATTTAAAGATATATGTTTGTGGATTAATTCTAGGATTCCCCCATTTATGAATGATATTCCACATTTCCGGAGTTATTATTGCATGTATTTCTTTACTATGTTTAGCTGTCCTCGAAGTTTTAGAACGTACAAAGCATATCTCTCCATCTACAATATTTGAATACTGAAGAAATAGTAAATCCATGAAATTGATACCATTGCATAAATAAGAAAATACCCATAGATCTCGAAACTCTTCTATATCTTTTGTTCCATCTTGATAGGACATTACTTTTTTTATATCAGCAAGAGTGAGTGCTAATTTACGTCCACAGCCTTCAGGAATCTCATATTTATTTTTTCCAAAAGGAAATGATGATTCTTTTAATATGCCATCTTGTATAGCACGATTTAGTATGCACTTTAAAGCTCTGAAATAAATACTAATGCTTGAATAGCTCTTTCCTTTTGAAAGCCAGAAACGCTCACATCGTTTGAGCCAATCTACTGTAATTCTTTCTAAAGGAATATATGTTCCGCCAAAACTCTCTAAACTTTTTAGTGCACTCTGATAACTTAGATAAGTACTTGCCTGCTCATTGTCTTTTAGTTCTTTCATTTTCAGATTAAAAGCACTATGCAGGTTCATATCTTTCATTTGTCTTCCTAACCTAATACTTAAAGTCTCAATATTAAATTCACCCTTTTGTATTAGTTCATTAATGTGCCGTTTTACATTAGAAAAACTACTTTCTATATCACTTCGTATCTCTGTCAATAACCTGCTTTTCGCTTTTAGCAGTCTGTTCCAATCTTCTTTTGAAAGTTCCTTTCCTGTTGAGTAATACTTTTGTTTTCTTCTGAATACCACTTGAACTTTAATAGGAAACAACCCGCTCTTTTTCACTCTTCTGGTATCTAATATGGTTAATACAGAGACTCCATCTCTTGAATATTTGAACATAAAAATGAATGTTTATATCTATACATTAACTGAAATATACATGATTTGTATGCAAAATGTATGCAAATATAATAAATCAGCCTGATTTCAATAAGTGTATAAGATTCTATTTATCAAATATTTGAGTATTTATTTTTCAATTAGGAATTTGCTTCTATTATTTTTTTTCAAAAAAAATCTTATCTTCGTTTAGTAAGGTTACAACATAGAATGTATTACTATTGAATAAGCGCTTATGGAATTTATTTTAAGTGTAACCTTTAAATTTATTAATTATGAGAAACAGAGATACATGAAACCTTTGTGTGAAAACGGTAATTTTAGTTACCGTTCCTAATTAAACTCTCTAAAAACTATTTCTAATTAAAAAGAATAAGATGAAAGAAATTATAAAACACAAGTTCTCATACTTGTTATTCTTCCTTTTGTTGGCTTCGTGTTTTGCTTCAGCTTATGGGCAAGAACGAACGATCACTCTTAATCTATCAAAAGTACCCTTAAATACTGCTTTGAAAGAAGTTGAGAGACAAACCTCAATGTCAGTAGTCTATAACACAAATGATGTTGATATAAATCGCATCGTATCCATCAAGGTAACAAAAGAATCTCTGAATAATGTAATGAATCAGTTGTTCAGAGGAGTTAATGTCAGTTTTTCAATAGTAGATAATCATATTGTACTTTCTGCAAAGAGTAATAAAGAAGATCAGCAGAAAAAAACTCCAATTATGGCGAGTGGTACTGTTACCGATTCAAAAGGAGAACCATTGATCGGAGTTAGTATTCTGGTAAAAGGAACTTCAAATGGTACTATCACTGATATGGATGGAAATTTCAAAATACAGGCTGCCAAAGGTGATGTGCTTGAAGTATCCTATATCGGTTATGCCTCCCAAGCAATCACGCTTGCCAATGCTCAACCTCTGAAAGTAACTTTAGGAGAAGATACGCAAGTATTGGATGAAGTTGTTGTTACTGCATTGGGTATCAAGCGCTCGGAGAAAGCTTTGACGTATAATGTACAACAGGTGAAAGGGGATGAACTTACAACTGTAAAAAGTACAAACTTTATGGGAGCACTGGCTGGTAAGGCAGCGGGAGTGCAGATTAATTCTAGTGCTTCAGGTCCTGGTGGTGGTGTAAAGGTGGTAATGCGAGGCGCTAAATCTATCACGCAAAACAATAATGCACTCTATGTGATTGATGGTATTCCAATGTACAATCGCGCTTCTTCTGGTGGTGATGGAGCGATGGCAACGCAACCGGGCAGTGAATCAATTGCTGACATTAATCCGGATGATATTGAAAGTATGTCATTGCTGACAGGACCTTCTGCAGCTGCGTTATATGGATATGAAGGGGCTAATGGAGTTGTTTTAATTACTACTAAGAAAGGGCGTGCTGACAAGACAACTGTGACTTATAGTAATAATACTACATTCAGCGATCCTATGATGATGCCAAAGTTTCAGAATACTTATGGTAATATGACGGGGGAAGTGATGAGCTGGGGATTGGAAACGGATAAGAGATACGATCCTGCAAAGTTCTTTAACACAGGAAGTAATGTATCTAATACACTTTCTCTTTCCACTGGCAATGATAAGAGTCAAAGTTATATCTCTGTAGCTACAACTAATGCAGCAGGCATTATGCCTAATAATGACTACGATAGATATAATTTCTCATTTCGTAATACTACCAATTTTCTGAATAATAAGTTTATTTTGGATACAAGTGCCAACTATATTATTCAAAACGATAAGAATATGGTATCTCAAGGACAGTATTTCAACCCGCTTACTTCTTTGTATTTGTTTCCACGTGGTGAAGACTTTTCTGATGTAACTGTATATGAACGTTATGATGATTTATCGGGGGTAAATACACAGTATTGGCCATATGGTGATTTAGGAGGTGTTTCATCTCAGAATCCTTATTGGATTATGAATCGCATGAACCGTGAGAATGATAGAAGACGTTATAAGTTGGCTGCCAGCCTACAATATAACATCATTGATGGGTTAAATGTGCAAGGACGTGTGAGCATTGATAATACCGAAAGTAAATATACAGAAAAATTCCACGCTGGTACAGTTGGTAACTTTGCTGGTTCGAAAGGGCGATATAAAGAAGAAAACCGTCTGGACAGACAAGTTTATGCGGATGTATTGGCGAATTTCAACAAAACATTCAATGAGTTTAATGTAACAGCCAATTTGGGTGCTTCTATTAAAGATCTCCGTATGGAATTGACTTCTTTACATGGAGACTTGAATAATGTGACTAACCATTTTACTATCGAAAATCTGACACGCAGCGGTTATTATAAAGTAAATGCTGATGGTTTAAAGCGTCAGACTCAATCAGTTTTTGCCAATGCGGAAATTGGATGGAGAAGTTTTCTCTACTTAAGTCTTACCGGACGTGCTGACTGGGATTCTTCTCTAGCTCTTTCAGAAAGAGGAAATAAACCATTCTTCTATCCTTCTATTGGTATTTCAAGTATTTTGAGTGAAGTTATTGATTTGCCCGAATGGTTTTCATTCTTGAAAGCGCGTTTCTCTTTCACTTCTGTGGGTAATGCCTATGATCCATATTTAACAAAGGTGCGTTATACGTATGACGACCAACTAGATCAATACAAAGCAGAATCCCTGTATCCGAACTCTGATTTGAAACCTGAAATTACCAAATCTTATGAGGCGGGATTGAATATGCGTTTCTTCAAAAATACATTGAATTTTGATATTACCTATTACAACTCTGATACGCGTAACCAAACGTTTGCTGCACCTCTTCCGGCAAGTTCTGGTTATACAGCTGTCAACATCCAGGCAGGTAGTGTACAGAATCAGGGTATAGAGATGGCTTTGGGATACAAAAATGAATGGCGTGATTTTGGTTGGTCCAGTAATTTTACTTTTACTTATAATAAAAATAAAATCAAAAGGCTGGCAGATGGTGTAACTAACAGAATAACAGGTGAACCGATTGAAATGCCTTATGTAGACAAAGCTAGATTAGGAGGATCAACTTCACCGGTAGTACGTCTGACAGAGGGTGGTTCTATGGGAGACTTGTATATCAACCGTGACTTCAAACGCGATAATAATGGTTATATTTATTTGGATGCCAAGACTGGTTTGCCGAGTATGGTGGAGACTGAATATCGGAAAATTGGTTCATTGCTTCCAAAAGTTAATTTAGGATGGAGAAATTCATTTACTTATAAAGGTATACGTCTGAATGTATTGTTAAGTGGACGTTTTGGTGGTTTGGTTGTGTCTAATACACAAGCGTTTCTTGACCGTTGTGGCGTTTCCGAATATAGCGCGCAACTTCGTCAGGCTGGAGGTGTAATGATCAACAACAGAAATGTGTCTGCTAAAGATTATTTGGGTATAGTAGCGGCTGGTACTGGTGAAGGTGACCATTATGTGTACGAAGCAACCAATATCCGTTTGCAGGAGGTTAGTCTTGAATATACACTTCCTAAAAAATGGTTATATAACATTGCTGATGTGACATTAGGTTTAATTGGAAACAACCTCGCTATGATATATTGCAAGGCACCGTTCGATCCTGAATTGGTTGCGTCATCTACCAGCACTTTCTATACTGGTGTGGATTATTTCATGCAGCCTAGCTTAAGAAACATGGGATTTAGTATAAAAGTACAATTCTAATAAAGCAACGAATAATGAAAAAAATCAAGATAATCAAGACTGTAAGCGTGGCAGCTTTTACTACTACTCTGCTATTCGCTTCGTGTACGGGAAACTTTGATGAATTAAATACACATCCAACGGACGTGTATCCAGAGGATATGACTCCGACAGAGCGGGTAGGTACGTTGTTTGTGTCTATGACTCGTTTATTGAATGCCTGCCAGGAAAATAACAGTCAGCACACCGAACAAATGGTGGGACAGTATGGCGGGTATTTCGCGACAACTGCTCCTTGGAATGGCACTAATTTCGGAACATTCAATCCTAGTGCCGACTGGGTAGATGTTCCTTACAAAGATATGTTTACGGAATTTTATCCAAATTTCCAGACAATAAAAGAATCTACCGGGGGTACCGGGTATATTTATGCGTGGGCATCTATTCTTCGGGTAGGCGTTATGCTTCGTGTTGCCGATATTTATGGTCCTATTCCTTATTCTGAAATGGGAAAAGGAGAATTTCAGGTGGCATACGATGATTTGAAAACACTCTATCATAATATGTTTGATGATTTGACACGTAGTATTAATGTGCTTTCGGCTTTTGTTCAAGAAAATGAAGGAAAAGAAGTGCCTGTTGCCGAATATGATATCATATATAATGGTGATTTTAGCAAATGGATCAAATATGCTAATTCTTTGAAACTTCGCATGGCTGTGCGTATTGCCTCTAATACTGAAGATACGGAATATGCTAAACAAATGATGGCGGAAGCGATTAACGGGGGAGTAATAGAATCTAATGAGGATAATGCCTTTTTCCCCTCTATGCCATATAATCCGTTCTGGATCGCTTCTGATTGGGGTGACTTAGCTATCAATGCGACACTTTCCGCATACATGAATGGATATAATGATCCGCGTATTAGCAAATATATGAATACCTCGACTTCATATAGAGAGTATCGTGGTGTACGTATGGGCATTAAAGATACAAGTAAAAGTGTTGAAGGTAGTGCCGCAAGGTATTCCAAACCAGCTGTTACAGAAGCTTCTCCTATGCCGGTTTTCTATGCGGCAGAAACATATTTCTTGAAAGCGGAAGCAGCTTTACAGGGATGGATTGCAGGTGGAGCAGCAGCGGCTAAGAATTACTATGAACAGGGCATTCAGGTTTCAATGAATCAACATGGTGTAGAGATTGGTGATTACCTTTCAAGCACAGTTGTTCCTCAAGGGTATACAGATCGATGGAATTCTCAAAACAATATTTCATTTACTGATGTACCTACTGTTGCGTGGGAAAACGGAAGTAATAAGCTCCAGAAGATTATTACTCAAAAATGGATTGCCAACTATCCATTGGGAATTGAAGCTTGGTGTGATTATCGTCGTACCGGCTATCCTGAGCTGTTCACTGCACGTGACAATCTAAGCTCTGTTGGCTATATAGGTGACATTGATAGTAAACGTATGGTTCGCCGTTTGCCATATCCTACAACAGAAAAATCCAGTAATTCTGCTAATGTATCGGCAGCTATTGCAACGATGTTAGGTGGTCCGGACACTGGAGCTACGGATTTGTGGTGGGCAAAAAAGAACTAATTTTTAACCTGATAAAATATAGAATATGAATATAAAGCATATAAAGAATGCATTAGGATTTGCATTTGCCGCAACATTCTTCGTTGGATGTACGGATGTGGAATCTATTAATGATGTTGATTTGAATCAAACCGTCAAGACTGATGAATATTTTGCTGCTTTGCGTAAATGGAAAGAGACACCGGGCCTTCCACAAGTGTTTGTATGGTTCGACAATTGGACGGGAACTTCTCCTACCGGTGAAAATAGCTTGAGAGGTTTGCCTGATTCCGTAACCATTGCTTCCAACTGGGGGGGACATCCGAAATTTGAATTGACTCCGGAACGAAAGGCTGATATGGAATATGTGCAAAAAGTGAAAGGTACAAAGGTGGTCGTTACTTTATTTTCTCAAAACATTGGCGATGACCTTCCGGATAAAGAAATTTATCACGAAGCCGGAACTAGCAGTGATCCGGAAAAAGTAAGACCTGCAATTAAAGCCTATGCCGAAGATCTTTACAGAGCTTGTCTCGAATGTGGCTATGATGGCTATGATTGGGACTATGAACCGGGTGGTGGAATGGGAGTAGGTCCGCTTTGGTCAAATAAAGTACAGAGAACCATCTTTGTAGAGGAACTCTCTTATTGGTTTGGACATGGTGCTATGGATCCTAATCGCGATCGTGGAGACCGTCCTATGCCAGAGAAACGTCTCCTTTTCTTAATTGACGGTGAGGTCGGAATCCGAACCGGTATGGATAAAGAATGGCTTTCATATTATGTAGACTATTTTGTTTTGCAGGCTTATGGTGGAATGGCAGATTACAGAATGACGGGAGTGTTACGTGATATGGATGATTGGATACAGCAAGGGATTATCACTCCGGATGAAATTGTCCGCAGAACCATAGCAACCGAAAATTTTGAATCCTATGCCAATTCTGGAGGAGGATTCCTCGGTATGTCAAATTACGTATATAAAAGTACTTATACCGTTAATGGAAAACCTTATGAGATAGATCAATTGATTGGCGGATGTGGTCTTTATAGGGTAGGATTTGACTATGCACAGGGTAAGGGTGATTATGATGGCTCACCGGAATATTACTTCTTACGCCAGGGAATTACGAATATATACAGAAATTTCTATGATCGCATGAATGCGGTTAGTGAGGAATAATGATTAAATGAATTTTATAAGAATGAAAATTATGAAATATATCTATTTATCAAGTCTTATGATTGTATTGTCAGCATTCTTTCTTACAGGATGTGAGAATGCAGAATACAAGGTACAGGCAAATAGTCTTTACATAACAGATGCAGCTGGTACAGACATTGCCACTACTGTTACTATGGATGACGGTGCAGACATTAACGTTGTCGTGCGTTTGGCCCAAAAAGTTGAGGAAGACGTAGAAGTGGAAATTCAGTTCTCTCCTGAATTATTGGCCGAGTACAATGAAACCAGCGGTACAGAATATGAAGTGTTGCCCGAAAATATGCTTCCGAAGAATGCTACAGTGACGATTCCGGCAGGTGAAATTAGTGCCAGTTATCGACTTCATGTAGATGATTTTGTGACTAATGGTATCACTTATGCCATTCCTCTCACATTAGGAAATGTTCTAAAAGGTGATATTCCAAAATCAAAAGTTCAGAGTAGATTCATTTATGTATTGGCAAAACCTTTGAATGTTTCTGTTCCAGTATTACGTGGTAATGCCGGAAATGTAACAACATTGCCTGAAACAGATTGGGGTATTACGGTGGATGCATGGACATTGGAAGCTTGGGTACGTATGGATGGTTATAGTATAAATAACCAAGCTATTTTCACATCCGGCAGTAATGATCATGAAATTTATATCCGTTTTGGGGATGCTAATAGACCATACAATTATCTACAGATAAAGTCCTTGGGAGGACAGAAACAAACAGCTAGTGATTTGGAGGTAAATACTTGGTATCATTGGGCTTTCGTTTATAATGGAACAACACTTACTATTTATAGAAATGGAAAACAAGATACATTCTTTGACCCTCCTGCACCAAAAGGTGGAAACGTTCGTTTTGATTTTATGAAAATAGTTGATAGTGGTAGCTATTTCCGTAATAATTGTGCTATGAGCCAGGTTCGTCTGTGGAAAGTAGCGCGTACAGAATCGGAGATCGTGAACAATATGTATTTTGAGGTAAATCCTAAGAATCCGAATTTGATAGCTCTTTGGCCAATGGATGAAGGAGATGGCACTTCCTTTAGAGATGCAACAGGCAACGGACATGATGCAACTTCTAATGGTGCTCTTCAAAAGTGGGAACATAATATCAGATTTGATAAATAGAATGTACTAGGTAAATAATTTATATAAAAGAGAAGGATGTGTCCAGTTTAGGGCATATCCTTTTTTTTATATGTTAAAGTATTCATAAATTATTAGAACTTTATTCTTCTGAACTGTATTTATAATAAATACTCGTATAAACTTAATTTCTAACAAACATGAAACATTGGTTATTATCTGTTTTGCTGATGGTATGTAGTACTGTTTCAGCACAAATAACACTAGTAAAAGATGGCAAGAGTAATGCTCGTATTATTGTGCAGGACAAAATGCCAAATAGTAAGACATCAGCGGAGCTCTTACAACATTTTCTCTATCATATTTCGAAAAGCAGGCTTCCTATTGAATATGATAAAACGCCTCGAAAAGGAGATATACTGATTGGCGGTCAAACTCCTCAAACAGTGACGGAAGATGGTTTCTCTATTTCTACTCAAAATGGTATTTTAAGGATATCAGGAAAAGAAAAAGGAGTTGTATATGGAGTTGTCACTTTGTTGGAACAATATCTGGGAGTCGATTATTGGGGAGAGAATGAATATTCTTTTACTCCTCAAAAGACGGTGACCTTGCCCTTGATTAATAAAGTCGAAAACCCGGCCTTTCGTTATCGTCAGACACAATGTTATGCCATCCGTACAGATTCTATTTATAAGTGGTGGAATCGTTTAGAGGAACCCAATGAAGTGTTTGCTGCCGGTTATTGGGTACATACCTTTGACAAGCTTCTGCCTTCATCTGTTTATGGGAAAGAACATCCGGAGTATTATTCTTATTTTAAAGGAAAACGTCATCCGGGAAAAGCCAGTCAGTGGTGTTTGAGTAATCCGGAAGTTTTTGAGATTGTAGCTCAACGTGTTGACTCTATTTTCAAAGCTAATCCCGATAAACATATCATGTCCGTTAGTCAGAATGATGGTAATTATACGAATTGCACCTGTGATGATTGTAAGGCAATTGATGATTATGAAGGGGCACTATCGGGAAGTGTGATTACTTTTCTGAATAAGTTGGCAGCTCGTTTTCCGGATAAGGAGTTTTCTACATTGGCTTATCTGTATACGATGAATCCACCGAAGCATGTGAAGCCTTTGCCGAATGTGAATATTATGTTGTGTGATATTGACTGCGATCGTGAGGTAACCTTGACAGAGAATGCTTCGGGAAAGGAATTTGTGAAAGCCATGGAGGGATGGTCTAAAATAACCAATAATATTTTCGTATGGGATTATGGTATTAACTTTGATAATTATCTGGCCCCTTTTCCTAACTTCCATATTTTACAGGATAATATCCGTCTTTTCAAGAAGAATCATGCCACTATGCATTTCTCTCAAATAGCAGGGAGCAGGGGAGGAGATTTTGCCGAACTTCGTGCCTATTTAGTTTCAAAGTTAATGTGGAATCCCGAAGCTAATGTAGATTCTTTGATGCAACATTTCCTACATGGATATTATGGTGAAGCTGCGCCACATCTTTATCAATACATAAAGGTTATGGAAGGTGCATTAATAGGTAGCGGACAGAGATTATGGATTTATGATTCTCCTGTATCACATAAATATGGCATGTTGAAGCCTGCTTTGATGCGTCGTTATAATCATTTATTTGATTTGGCCGAAAAGGCTGTCGCAACAGAGCCGGATTTCTTGAAGCGAGTTCAACGGGCGCGTCTGCCAATTCAGTATTCAGAACTGGAGATCGCACGGACAGAGACTGAAAAAGACTTGGCAGATATAAATAAGAAGTTGGATCTTTTTGAGGAACGTGTGAAAGAGTTTCAAGTCCCTACCTTGAATGAGCGTTCCAATTCACCGATAGACTACTGTAAATTGTATCGGGAACGTTACATGCCACAAAAGGAGAATAGTCTGGCTTTGGGAGCAAAGGTTACTTATATAACTCCCCCTACCGGAAAATATGCAGCGTTAGGAAAGACTGCATTGGTTGACGGTTTGTTTGGTGGAGCAACCTTTGTTGATAGTTGGATTGGTTGGGAAGGAACGGATGGTGCATTTGTTATAGATTTAGGTGAAACGAAAGAAATACATAGTGTGGAAACGGATTTTCTTCATCAAATAGGGGCATGGATTCTTTTCCCTTTAAAGGTGGTTTATTCGTATACTGATGACGGTGAGCATTATACACATTGGAAAACGATTGATTTGCCGGAAGAGCGTACGGGGGAGGTGAAATTCCGTGGAGTCAAGGCAGAGTCAGTTGAACCGGTAAAAGCTCGTTATGTAAAAGTAGAAGTTACCGGGACGAAAGAATGCCCGACTTGGCATTACGGTGTAGGACATCCTTCGTGGTTCTTTATAGACGAAGTGATAATAAAATAAAAAAAGTAGGGGGGAGACGTTAGTAGTTTCCCCCTTTTAGTTGTATTATATATAGATGGGTTAGAAAAATGGATTTTTTCATCTATATACTATGATTTATGCAACAGAATAAAACTGCTTCTCAACGAAACACTATTAGCCCGGCTTGCTGGGTGCCTACCGCTTATTTTGCAATGGGACTTCCCTTTATTGCTATTAATTTGGTTTCCGTTTTCATGTTTAAGGATCTGGGAATTTCGGATACGCAAATTGCATTCTGGACTTCTCTAATTATGATGCCTTGGACATTGAAGTTCTTGTGGAGCCCTTTTCTTGAAATGTATAAAACGAAAAAATTCTTCGTATTAATTACAGAATTGTTGAGCGGTGTACTGTTTGGAGTAGTAGCCTTTTCTTTGTTCTTCGATTATTTTTTTGCTATAAGTATCTCTACGATGGCAGTGATAGCTTTTAGTGGAGCCACACACGATATTGCTTGTGATGGTGTATATATGGCTGAATTGAACAAAGAAGATCAGGCAAAATATATCGGAGTGCAAGGTGCTTTTTATAATGTAGCCAAATTGGTCGCTAATGGAGGATTGGTTGCTATGGCAGGAGCATTGGCAGAACATTTTGGAGCGATAGAAGGTGCTTCAATAGATGCTAATAAAGGGGCATATTCATCTGCATGGATGATTATTTTCGGCGTGATTGCTGCAATAATGGTACTGATCGGTATTTATCATATCAGAATCTTGCCTTCTACACAAGTGCCCGTAACAACTAAAAAGACGACTTCGGAAATAAAAAAAGAATTGATAGCAGTAATAGGGAATTTCTTTACTAAGAAACATATTTTCTATTACATCGCTTTTATTATCTTGTATCGACTGGCAGAAGGATTTATCATGAAAATAGCTCCGCTGTTTTTGCGTGCTTCAAGAGATGTAGGTGGTTTAGGATTGTCATTAACCGAGATCGGTACGTTGAATGGTATCTTTGGTTCTGCAGCTTTCGTTCTAGGTTCATTGTTGGCAGGAATTTATGTCTCTAAGTTCGGACTGAAAAAGACATTATTCACTCTCTGTTGTATTTTTAATCTTCCGTTCGTAGCCTATACTTTTTTGGCAGTTGCACAGCCTACTAATGTATATCTAATCGGAACTTGTATAACAATGGAATATTTTGGTTATGGTTTTGGCTTTGTCGGACTGACGTTGTTTATGATGCAACAGATTGCTCCAGGAAAACATCAAATGTCGCATTATGCATTTGCTTCAGGGATCATGAACCTGGGAGTGATGCTTCCGGGAATGGTGAGCGGTTATCTTAGCGACTTGCTTGGGTATCGAAATTTCTTTATTTATGTATTAATTGCAACTATTCCAGCTTTCCTGATTACTTATTTCATCCCTTTCACGTATGATGATTCAAAAAAATAATAATATAAAAAATAACGATTATGAATAAAATTCAAATTCCTTGGGAAGATCGTCCTGTCGGATGTACGGACGTTATGTGGCGTTACTCACAAAATCCGGTTATCGGACGTTATCATATTCCTTCATCTAATAGTATATTCAATAGTGCTGTTGTTCCTTTTGAGGATGGTTTTGCCGGTGTATTCCGTTGTGATAACAAAGCGGTGCAAATGAATATCTTCACAGGTTTCAGTAAGGATGGTATTCATTGGGATATCAATCATGAACCTATCCAGTTTAAGGCTGGTAATACAGAAATGATTGAGTCGGAATATAAATATGATCCCCGTGTTACATGGATTGAAGATCGCTATTGGGTGACTTGGTGCAATGGTTATCATGGTCCTACAATTGGTATTGCATACACTTTTGACTTTAAGGAATTTTTCCAATGTGAGAATGCATTCCTGCCCTTCAACCGTAATGGCGTACTTTTCCCACAGAAAATTGATGGCAAGTATGCTATGTTGAGTCGCCCGAGTGACAATGGACATACTCCGTTCGGTGATATATATATAAGTTATAGCCCGGATATGAAATATTGGGGTGAACATCGCTGTGTAATGAAAGTGACTCCTTTCCCGGAAAGTGCTTGGCAGTGTACGAAGATTGGTGCAGGATCAGTGCCTTTCCTCACTGACGAAGGCTGGTTGCTGTTTTATCATGGCGTTATTACTACCTGCAACGGTTTCCGTTATGCTATGGGAGCTGCTATACTAGATAAAGATCATCCGGAAAAAGTACTTTACCGTACACGTGAATACCTGATCGGTCCGGCTGCTCCTTATGAACTTCAAGGAGATGTTCCCAATGTGGTATTCCCTTGTGCTGCTTTGCAGGATGGTGAACGTGTGGCTGTTTATTATGGTGCAGCAGATACGGTGGTAGGTATGGCTTTCGGATATATAAAAGAGATTATCGATTTTACTAAACGAACGAGTATCATTTAATTAAGATATGAAACGTATTATATTAACTTACACACTTGCTTTTTCCCTTCTTTCCGCTTATGCGGGGGAAGGGGGAAGCCCTCCCCTAAAAAATACGGATAAAAGTCTTTTGATAGATTATGTAGATCCTTTTATCGGAACTACTAATTTCGGGACTACCAATCCCGGAGCGATTTGTCCGAATGGTATGATGTCTGTGGTTCCTTTCAATGTGATGGGATCTTCTGAAAATACTTATGATAAAGACGCCCGGTGGTGGTCTACGCCTTATGAATATACAAACTGTTTCTTTACCGGATATGCTCATGTGAATTTGAGTGGAGTCGGTTGTCCGGAATTAGGTTCTTTATTGCTGATGCCTACTACCGGAGAATTGAATGTGGATTATAAAGAATATGGTAGTAAGTATAAGGATGAACAGGCCTCACCGGGTTATTATTCTAATTATCTGACTAAATATAATGTAAAAACGGAAGTCTCGGCTACTCCGCGTACCGGCATTGCCCGTTTTACTTTTCCAAAAGGAAAAAGTCATATATTGTTGAATTTAGGTGAAGGATTAACGAATGAGAGTGGTGCCATGCTTCGTCGTGTAAGCGATTGTGAGGTGGAAGGAGTCAAATTGCTTGGTACATTCTGTTATAACCCTCAAGCTGTATTTCCTATTTACTTTGTATTACGAGTTAAAAAGAGCCCTTCTGCAACAGGGTATTGGAAGAAACAACGTGCGATGACGGGTGTTGAGGCTGAATGGGATCCGGATCAGGGAAAATATAAACTTTATACTCGCTACGGAAAAGAAATAGCAGGAGATGACATCGGTACTTATTTCTCCTTCGACACAGAAGAAGGTGAACAGGTAGAAGTACAAATGGGAGTTTCTTTTGTAAGTATAGAAAATGCCCGGTTGAATCTGAATCGTGAACAGGCTGGAAAGAATTTCGAGCAGATTCATGCTGAAGCACGCTCCAAATGGAATGATGACTTATCACGTATAACTGTAGAAGGTGGTACGGATGCTCAAAAGACTGTATTTTATACAGCACTTTACCATTTGCTGATTCATCCTAATATTTTGCAGGATGTAAACGGAGAATATCCGGCAATGGAAAGTGATAAGATTCTGACAACAAAAGGAGATCGCTATACTGTCTTTTCTCTTTGGGATACTTACCGCAATGTTCATCAATTGTTGACTTTGGTTTATCCGGAACGTCAGATGGAAATGGTACGTACAATGCTTGATATGTATCGCGAACATGGATGGTTGCCTAAGTGGGAGTTATATGGCAGGGAAACATTGACAATGGAAGGTGACCCGAGTATTCCGGTGATTGTAGATACCTGGATGAAAGGTTTGCGTGATTTTGATGTTGATCTGGCTTATGAAGCAATGTACAAGTCTGCTACGTTACCGGGAGCGGAAAACTTGATGCGTCCCGATAATGATGATTATATGTCCAAGGGATATGTGCCCCTTCGCGAACAGTATGACAATTCTGTATCTCATGCATTGGAATATTATATTGCCGATTTTGCACTATCCCGTTTTGCAGAGGCTTTAGGCAAAAAGAAAGATGCAGAGATGTTCTACAAGCGTTCTTTAGGATATAAACATTATTATAGCAAAGAATTTGGTACTTTCCGTCCGATTCTTCCTGATGGAACATTTTACAGTCCGTTCAATCCGAGACAAGGAGAGAACTTTGAACCGAATCCCGGTTTCCATGAAGGTAATTCCTGGAATTATACATTCTATGTGCCACATGATGTGTATGGTCTGGCAAAACTAATGGGTGGGAAGAAACCTTTTATTGATAAGCTACAAATGGTTTTTGACGAAGGGCTTTATGACCCGGCAAATGAACCGGATATTGCTTATGCCCATTTATTCTCATACTTTAAAGGTGAAGAATGGCGCACACAGAAAGAGACGCAACGTTTAATAGACAAGTACTTTACTACCAAACCTGATGGTATCCCGGGAAACGATGATACGGGAACGATGTCTTCTTGGGCTATTTTCAATATGATTGGTTTTTATCCTGATTGTCCCGGACTGCCTGAATACACATTGACGACTCCGGTTTTTAATAAGGTAACGATTCGGTTAGATCCGAAATGGTATAAAGAGAAAGAGTTAATTATTGAAGCTAATCGCACTCAACCAGGAACTTTATATATTGATAAGGTACTGCTGAATGGCAAAAAGTTCAATAAATATCATATCACACATGATGAACTTGTTCACGGCAAATATTTAAAATTTGAATTGAAATAACACACAGTGTTTCATAGGTATCGTTTTTGGGTTGACAGGGCTGTCGGACTTTTATGGTCCGGCAGCCTATTTTTTTTACATTTACTTTTATTATTACTTCTCGGAAAATAGCGACGCCATATGCTCGGGATAGTGACGGTATCCGGCTATGATAGCGTCACTATTTCTTCCGGATACCGTCATTATCTTATTTTCATTAGGCCACATTCTGCCACATTTATAGTTATTCTCTGTTTTATAGGTGATTACAAAAATCTCTTTCATACGTCTACTATGTAAATTGTAGGCAATAAGATGAAAATAAGAAGAAATTTATTCAAACATATCCTTTGGATATTAATACTTGCAGAGTGTTTCCCTCTATTAGCGATTGCCGGATCGCAGCAAAAGGAACAACGTTATAAAATAGCTGTATGTGACTGGATGATTTTGAAGCGTCAGAAAATCGGTTCATTTCAATTGGTACACGAATTGAATGGTGACGGTGTTGAGTTGGATATGGGTGGCCTTGGCAAGAGAGAAATGTTTGATAACAAATTGCGGGAACCTCATTTTCAGCAGCTATTTCGTGAAACTGCTCAAAAATATCAATTAGAGGTTTCTTCCATTGCTATGTCCGGTTTCTACGGGCAGTCTTTTCTGGAACGTGCTAATTATAAAGAGTTGGTTCAAGACTGCTTTCATGCAATGAAAGTAATGAATACTAAGG
Organism: Bacteroides sp. BFG-606; assembly: GCF_024788145.1. Classification (NCBI taxonomy): domain Bacteria; kingdom Pseudomonadati; phylum Bacteroidota; class Bacteroidia; order Bacteroidales; family Bacteroidaceae; genus Bacteroides; species Bacteroides sp. BFG-606. The sequence goes on from NZ_JANUIL010000001.1 coordinate 4,338,578, forward strand.
TAGCTTTTCTTCCTTTGGGGGGAATCGAAACTGGATGGGAAAAGAATCCGGCACTTCGAACTGAAGTTATAAAACGTTTGAAGGAGATGGGAGATATGGCTGCTTCTGAAGGAGTAGTTATCGGCATTGAAACTCAACTGGATGCTAAAGGAGATGTGAAACTGCTGAAAGAAATTAATTCTCCGGGAATCAAGATCTATTTTAAATTTCAAAATGCATTGGAGAATGGAAGGGATTTATGTAAGGAATTGAAGATTCTGGGGAAAAAGAATATTTGCCAGATTCACTGTACGGATACAGATGGAGTGACTCTACCTTTTAATGAACGATTGGACATGAATAAGGTGAAAAAGACTTTGGACAAGATGGGATGGAGTGGATGGCTAGTAGTAGAACGTTCACGTGATAAGGATGATGTACGAAACGTGAAGAAGAATTATGGCACGAATATTAAGTATTTGAAAGAAGTGTTTCAGTAAAGATAGGAGGATGATTATGATATAGTTAATATTACAAGGAGAGAGAAAAAAGTGCAAAATCTATTTTTTATCCTTTTAAGTGATTACATATTTTTTGATTGTACGTCTTTCCTTAAAAAGAACTTTTGGATTTTGAAGATATAATATATTATTTTTGTTTAAATTAAAATTTAATCTATGAAGAGTAAGATGAAGATTAAAATGAAGATTGCCGGGAAGTTATGGGGCTTATCAGCAATTCTTTTATTTGTTTCTTGTGCTAAAGGTTTTAACGATAATGAAACCTTTTCTGGAGGTGTGACAAATACACAGTTAGAATCGCCCATTCTCGACGATAATAGCTTTTCAACTTTGACAAACTCTGATGGCTCGGAAAGTGTAAAGATAACATGGCCAGTAGTTATGGGAGCAGGAGGATATTTGCTTAATGTATCTCTTATAGAAGATCCGGCAGATCCTACAGTAACTGCAGAAAATCCTATAGTTGTGATGCAGGATAGTATTGTAGATGGTTCGTCTGTCGTTTTTACGAAAACGGAAGATGCCACCTATAAAATAAAGATTAAGACTCTTGGAAATGAAAAACTGAATAATAAGGAAGCGCAAGAGAGCACTGATTTTAAATATGTAGCATTGGTACCTGCTACAACAATTCCTGTAGGGGAAGATATAGCAGAGTATATTAATAATCAATTGAAAGATAGTGATAAAGAGCAAGCTTTTGCTTTAGAAGCTGGTAAAGCTTATGTCCTGAATGGTGTAGTTGATTTTAGATTGAATGTGATAACGCTTCGTAGTACTGATAAAGAGAATCGACCAATAGTAAAAATTGGTGCTAATGGAGGATTGGTAACGCAAGCTGGATTGAAAATTAAATTTATCAATTTTGATTGCTCGGAAATGACTGGAGCTGGTTTTTTGACTCTTAGTGGGGAACCAAGTGAAACGATCTCAATAAAGAGCTTAGGTTATGATAAGGATGAAGCTAATCAAGATGGTTATATCATCAATAAACCTGTAATTATTCAAGAATGTAATATCAAAAACCTACAAAATAGCTTGCTTTATGGCAATAAGAAACCATGGACTTTACGTGATTTCCGTATAACGGATTGTATCGTACAAATGAATAATTCTGGTTCTAATGGGGTTATTAATTTATATGGTGCTACAGGTACAATTAAAGATATGACAATAAAGAACTGTACATTCTATAATTTAGTAAAAAATAGTTCAGCTTATTTTATTCGTTATCAAAACAACTCACAACCTTGGAAATATTTTGGAAAGAGCGATAATACTTCAACTCATATTATTATTAATAATACATTTTGCAAAACATTTTCAAATAAAGATTTTGGTAATAATATACCTAATGATAAGACTTCAATAACCCAGAAGGTTGAATATAATATATTCTATGATGTATATCGTTTATATCAATATCTTCAAAGTAATAATAAGAAATCAACTGTTGGTAATACTATTTGGGGAGTTGATGGTGGAACTCCTAACGGTAATGATACAGGAGGACGAAAAGATGATAATGGAAATCCGTTTGCTACACTTGAAGACCCAGAGTTCGTAGGTCCTTTCTTACAGGAATTGGACTTATCACAAATTAACGGTGGTGTTAATTTTGAGCCTAAGGGTGCAGAAGCTGTAAAAAATAAAAGTGGTGATCCTCGTTGGTATAAATAAATATAAAGTATAAATTATAATGCTATAATAATGAAACATAATAACATAATCAAATTGTGTCTTGGCATATTTCTGGTTTTTGTGATAGCTTTACCTGCTTTGGCCCAGAAAAACATGACATTCAAGGGGGTAGTAGTAGATACGACGGGAGAACCTATCATTGGGGCTTCTGTGAAAGTGGTAGGAACAGCTACTGGAACAATAACTGATTTGGATGGTAAATTTATGGTAGTTGTTCCATCAGGGAAACAGGTTGAAATATCTTATATAGGATATATAACGCAGGTATTATCAGATTTTAAGCAGACTAAGATTGAACTGAAAGAAGATACTCAACAGTTGGATGAGGTAGTGGTAGTCGGTTATGGTACACAGAAAAAAGCGCATTTAACAGGAGCCATTGCTACTGTGCCAATGGATGATATTCAGGACCTTGCTTCTGGTAACTTGGCAAGTACATTGAGTGGTATGGTAAATGGACTAAGTGTTAGTGGTGGAGATGCACGCCCTGGTGAAAATGCACGGATTAACATTCGTCAGAATGATGTTTTATCAGATATTGGTGGAACAGCTTCAGAACCATTATATGTTATCGATGGGTATATTTATCCGGTAGAAGTGAAGATTGGTGATGTGACAGAAAACTTGGGAGCAACAGCATTTAATAATTTAGACCCATCTGTAATTGAGAGTATTTCAGTTTTGAAAGATGCTGCAGCTGCAGTATACGGTGCCCGTGCTGCTAATGGTGTTATATTGGTAACCACAAAGAGGGGTAAACAAGGTGCACCTAAGATTTCATATAGTGGAACTTTTGGCGTTGTGGATGAAGTTTCGCGTGCTAAGATGTTGAATGCTTATCAATATGGTCAACTTTGGAATGCCGTGCGTGCGGCTGATCCGACTGACGTATCTATTAATTTGCAGAATGATTTATTTCAGGCAGATGAGTTGAATGCAATGAGAGGGCTGAATTACGACCTGTTGGATAAATATTGGAAAGCAGCATTGACACAAAAGCATAGTATTAATATGACCGGTGGTTCGGAAAGAGCTAATTATTTTGGGGGAATATCTTATTTTGATCAAGATGGTAATCTAGGAAATTTGGATTATAACCGTTGGAACTATCGTGCTGGTGTTGATGTGAAGATTAGTAAATGGTTAAAAGCAAGTCTTCAGGTTTCTGGTGATTATGGAAAGAAAAACAAACCGAATGTAAAGGTAGGAGGTAGTAATGATGAGAAAGACTATAATCTTTTATTAGTTCGTCCGTATTATATTCCTGAAGAAGTAAATGGTATTCCAATTGTGCCTTATGGTATTAGTAATTCGCAAATAAGTTCTTCACAGAATTATTCATTTTCTCTACTTCAGAATGCAGGGGATTATAATAGGACAGAAACATCGAATATGAATATTAATGCCGGTTTGGAATATGATTTTGGATGGAATAAATGGCTGAAAGGATTAAAACTGAAATTCTCTTATTCAAAGAGTATCAATTCAACAAAAAATAATCAATATGGTTCATCATATGAACTTTATTATATGTCCAAACGTGCAGGAAGTGGAAATCATTTATATACACCTGTTCAAGGACAGGAATCTCTATATGAAGAGTTACTGGGAGAAAATAATTTCTTACTTGCTAATAATGGTTCTGCTATCAATAATGCCAGTGGAGATCCCTATTTATCTCGTACGATGAGTCGTGCCGATAATTATCAGATGAACTTTACGGCAACTTATAACCGTGACTTTGGTAATCATCATATAGGTGCTTTATTCTCTATTGAAAAGTCGGAGGCTGAAAGTGAATATTTGGTAGGACAGGTTACTAATCCTTATGAATTTACAAATGGACAATCCAATCTTGTTCAATATAATAGTGCATCTACTACTGAATTCAAGCGTGCGGAGTCTGGAACATTATCATATATTGGTCGTGTGAACTATGCATATGCTGACAAGTATTTGTTAGAGTTCTTGCTTCGTTCAGACGCATCAACCAAGTTTGCTCCTGAAAATTATTGGGGTGTTTTTCCTTCCGTTTCTGCTGGTTGGATAATATCACAAGAGGAATGGTTTAAGAAGAGTGTGAAGTGGGTCGACTATTTGAAAGTACGTGCTTCGTTTGGTTTGACAGGTCGAGATAATACGAAAGCATGGCAATGGATGCAAAATTATGCAGTTGATAAAGATAAAGGACCTATATTTGGTGTCAACACATCAACAAATGCTGGTAATCATATAACAATTAATAAGGAGATTTCTGCTGTTAACCGTAATGCACATTGGGATAAGTCATATAAGGCAAATTTTGGTTTGGACTTCAACGTCTTGAATAATCGTTTGTCATTCAATATTGATGGTTATTATGAGTGGAATCGAGAAATGTTACTTCCATATTCTGCTTCTATTCCAGGTACGGTAGGAACACAGTCAGCGAATTTTAATTACGGAGAGTTAAATACATATGGTATGGAATTGTCTGTGACTTGGAGAGATAGAATAGGGAAAGATTTTAAATATAAGGTGTCTGTTAATACAGGGTATACGGATAATAAAGTGCTTATGATGGACTGGGAAACCAATCAACGTTATATGAAGATTCATGAGGGAAGTCGTACGGATATGGGAACATGGGGAATGCAGTGTCTTGGCATGTTTCGCAGTTATCAAGATATTGATGAATATTTTGCTAAATATAATATTACATCATATATGGGTATGACCAAAGATAATGTAAAGCCTGGTATGTTGATCTATAAAGATATTCGTGGTGCAGAACAGACTGATGGAACCTATGCCGGACCAGATGGAGTTGTAAGTTATGAAAATGATCAAGTTCGTTTATCAAACCGAAATAACCCTTATGGTTTCACTACCAATTTGAGTGCGGAATGGAAAGGAATTTCTTTATCTGCACAGATAAGCGCAAGTTGGGGAGGATATAGTTTTATTCCAACATCAGCACTTAAGATCGGCAATATGGTCGGCTCTGGATCGAGTTCTTATACAGATTTGGAATATACCAATATGCCATCTTTCTGGAACACAGATAATATGTTCGTTTATAATGATGTAGTTGATGCGTCAGGGAATGTGGTTGTAAAAGCTAATCGCAATGCAAAATATCCAAACTTAAGATGGGGTAGTGTTAATAGTGTGAATTCTACATATTGGAGAGTGAGTGGAACTCGTGTTAGTATGAATCGTTTGACACTTGCATATAGTATACCATCTAAGTTTACAAGATTAATAGGTATTGAAAGTTGTCGTTTCAATGTGACGGGGCAGAATTTATTTAGTTTCTATAATCCTTATCCTGATAATTTTATAGACCCAATGACTTCTTATGGTAGTTATCCTACTTTGCGTAAGTTTACTATTGGTGTAAATGTGACATTCTAAAAAGAAATAGCGATGAAAAGAAAAAATATAATAGCTTTCAGTGTTGCTTTAATGGCAATAGGCACTTTCACTTCATGTAGTGATGAGTTTCTACAAGATAAAAAAAATTACGATTATGTTGATGCAAGTACATATAATACATTTAGTGGCGCAAAGGCACGTGTGGATGATATATATGCTTGGTGCTTGCCTAATACGAGTTCAGAACCAAGCTGGAAATATAACAGTACAGGAGCAGCTGATCTCCAATCTAAGTCTACAGAAGAGTACAGTGGGTTTGGATCATTTGTAGATCCTGATGCTCCGATGACTAGCCAAAGTGGAAATAATACGGTTCCTGATTATTTCCATAATAGTGGTAATAATATTCAGGCAAGTGTTTGGGGGCGTATTCGTAATTGCAATGATGTTATTTATGGTATAGAGAATAGTACTCTTTCAGAAGAAGAAAAGAATGAACTATTAGGACAGGTCTATTTCTTTCGTGCATGGTGTTACTATAATTTAGTGAAGTGGTATGGTGGAGTGCCCATAATTACGGAAGTGCAGGAGCCAGTGGCAGGAGCTATTGTTCCTCGTTCTACGACAAAAGCTTGTATTGATTTTATTTGTGGAGACTTGGAACGTTCTGCACAGTTACTTGCTTCATTTACAGAAAATGGCGGATGGCCTTCTAGCGATTTTGGACGTGTTACTTCTGGTACAGCACTTGCATTGAAAGGACGGGCTCTTTTGTTATATGCAAGTCCACTGTTTAATCGTAAAAATGACGTAGAACGCTGGAGGAAAGCTTATAATGAAATTACGACTGATCTACCTAGAATAAATGCTTGTGGCTATGGTTTAGTTAATGAAAGTAATGTCGGAACGAATGCTTCAGGCTGGGCGAATGTATTTTCTATGGTTGATGGTAATACAGAAGCGGTATTTGTAACGTTGTATAATGACATAGCGACGGGGGAGTACCTGATTTTAGCAAAAATAATTCATGGGAACATGGTATTCGACCATCAAATGCTATGGGAGGAGGTGGTAAAACTCCTTCAGCCATGATGGTTGATATGTTCCCTATGGCTGATGGTAAGAGACCTTCTACATGCAATACTTATACTACATTAGAGCAATCTTCTATCGTTTATGATAAAAATGTTCCGTTTGCTAATCGTGATCCTCGTTTTTATAGGACATTTGCTTTTCCGGGAGTACGTTGGGCTTTCAGTGGTGATCCAAAGAACTCAAGCAATAATAATCCTTATACAGGAGATAAGTATAATTTGTGGAACTATGTTTGGTATGCTAATGAAAATGATAGAGATAATGAGGAAGCTAGTAGTTCCAATACATATGGTGCAGATAACCTGTTGACGAATGCCAAAGGTTTTTATATACGTAAACGTTCGGATGATTTAGATGTAAATTCAAATGCCAGATACAAATTTAGCCAAGCAAACGGCTTTAAATTTAGTGGTAGTCCATATTTGGAGATTCGTTATGCTGAAGTGTTGTTGAATTATGCGGAAGCAGCATGTGGTGCCGGTGAAATGGGAGTAGCTGTTGAACAGTTGAAGAAGATACGTGCTCGTGTGGGATATACATCAGCAAATAATTTTGGCCTGCAAACCAATTTGTCAAGTGATCAGTCTGCATGTTTTGCCGCCATCTTGTATGAACGTCAGATTGAGTTGGCTTATGAAGGTAAACGTTTTGATGACTTACGTCGTTGGATGTTGTTTGATGGTGGTGCGGAAAGAGCAGAAGGAGCACCTGACACATGGCTCCCATCTGGTTGGAATGGAAATACTTGTACTTATTTAGGTTTTAAACAACTAAATGGACAGCGTCGCGATAATCTTGAATTCCGTGTAAGCAGCGCTCATGAGAGTAAAGGACTTGGTGGTACATCGTGGGAAATAAATGGGGTAAATCCAGATCCATTAAAAGATGTAACACGTCCGGATGCATTAGATTTGAGACAGGCGGATATTTCAAGTCAACAGAATAAGTTAGTTGAGTTTTATAATACTTATCTAACACGTAAAATGAAGAAGGGAGATGCATATACTACTGATCATACACCGAAATATATGAATTTCCTTCCTCGGTATTATTTCCTGGGTTTTGCAGAAGGAGCTCAAAAAGCTAATCAAACATTGCCACAAACTATTGGTTGGGCAGATTATAACAATGGTGGTGCTAATGGTACTTTCGATCCATTAGCAGAATAAGTTCATAATCTCCAATTTATATAATAACGTTTCTAATACCTCTTGAATAGGAGGATTAGAGACGTTATTCTTTTATAAAGATTTGAGTTATGTAGAAAAACATATTTTGAATAATAATTTCTGCTCTACTGATTACAAATCTTTTTCTCTTTCGTCTTATTATTGTATTTTTGAATTAACAACTTCACTAAACCAAATAAAAATGAAGAAGAAACATGTATTATTAGCAGCTTTTGCTGCTGCAATGTTGACTCCGACTGTTGCATGGGCTCAATACCCACAAATAACCGACGAAGCCAAAGAAAACTATAAAAAGATGATGACTGAAGAGCGGAAGCGCTCTGATGAAGCATGGGCGAAGGCACTGCCAATAGTGCAGAAAGAAGCAAAGGAGGGACGTCCTTATATTCCTTGGGCTAGCCGTCCATGTGATTTGCCACAAGCGAATATTCCGGCATTTCCTGGAGCAGAAGGTGGCGGTATGTATAGTTTCGGTGGTCGCGGCGGTAAAGTTATTACTGTGACTAATTTGAATGATCGTGGACCCGGTTCTTTCCGTGAAGCTTGTGAAACAGGGGGCGCTCGTATTATCGTGTTCAATGTGGCAGGTATTATCCGTTTGGAGTCTCCGATTATAGTTCGTGCTCCCTATGTTACTATTGCAGGACAGACAGCTCCCGGTGATGGCGTTTGCATTGCCGGCGAATCATTTTGGGTAGATACGCATGATGTTGTTGTACGCCATATGCGTTTCCGCCGTGGAGAAACAAAGGTTTGGCATCGTGATGACTCTTTCGGAGGAAATCCGGTTGGTAATATTATGATTGATCACTGTTCTTGTACGTGGGGTTTGGATGAAAATATATCTTTCTACCGTCATATGTATGATCCTAGTGAAGGTCAATATGAAAGCAAAGATTTAAAACTTCCTACTGTAAATGTGACTATTCAGAATACAATCTCTGCAAAAGCATTGGATACATACAACCATGCATTTGGTAGCACTTTGGGAGGTGAAAACTGTGCATTTGCCCGTAACCTATGGGCTAGTAATGCAGGACGTAACCCTTCTATTGGCTGGAATGGAATATTCAACTTTGTCAATAATGTAGTGTTCAACTGGGTTCACCGTTCTTCTGATGGTGGTGATTATACCGCTATGTTCAATATGATTAATAACTACTACAAACCGGGACCTGCTACACCGAAAGACTCTAATGTAGGACATCGTATTTTGAAGCCGGAATCAGGACGCAGCAAACTGGATCATCACGTCTACGGACGAGTTTATGCTGATGGAAACATCATGGAAGGTTATCCTGCCATTACAGCAGACAATTGGAAAGGTGGTATTCAGATTGAAGACCAATCAAATACTGACGGGTATACTGAAAACATACGGAGCTATCAACCGTTTGAAATGCCGTATATTAATATTATGGGTGCAAATGATGCCTATGATTATGTATTGAAACATGCAGGTGCAACTATCCCTTGTCGTGATATTGTAGATGAACGTGTGATTGAAGAAGTGAAAACGGGCATCCCTTATTATGAAAAGAAACTTCCGAAAGATGCTTATGGCGATCTAACCGGTCTGTCTCCTAAATCAATGGGTGAAGACGGACAATTTAAATATCGTCGTTTGCCTAAAGATTCTTATAAGCAGGGTATTATTACTGATATCCGTCAGATGGGTGGATTCCCTGAATATAAAGGTACTCCTTATGTAGATACAGACGGTGACGGTATGCCGGATGAATGGGAAATTGCCAATGGCTTGAATCCGAATGATCCGAGTGATGCTAATAAGGATTGTACAGGTGACGGATATACTAATATTGAAAAATATATCAACGGTATCAGCACAAAGCACAAAGTAGATTGGAGAGATATGAAGAACAACTACGATACATTGGCTGAAAAAGGAAAATTAATGTAATCGCAGGTAAGGTGCCGGGGTCAAGTTTTCTTTCGGCATCTTGCTTTAAAAACAATATCAATGAAAAAGATACTGATACTATCATTGCTTTTTATTTCCGGTTGGATGTCCGCACAGACAGTCGACTTGAATAAAGAGAATCGTGATCCTGAATATGTGAAGTCTATTGTCGGTCGGTCACAGAAGATCGTTGATAAACTTGGGCTTACAGATGCGAAAATAGCCGAAGACGTTCGGAATATCATAGCCAATCGTTACTTCGAATTAAATGATATTTATGAAGTACGGGATGCAAAAGTCAAGAAGGTAAAAGATTCAGGGTTGACTGGTGATGCTAAAAATGAAGCACTGAAAGCTGCCGAAAATGAAAAAGATGCGGCATTATACCGTTCACATTTCGCTTTTCCTGCCGATTTATCCCTCTTTCTTGATGAAAAGCAAATAGAGGCAGTGAAGGATGGCATGACTTATGGAGTGGTGAAAGTGACTTATGACTCACATCTGGACATGATTCCGACTTTGAAAGAAGAAGAAAAAGCCCAGATATATGCTTGGCTGATAGAGGCACGTGAATTCGCATTGGATGCCGAAAATTCGAACAAGAAACATGCTGCTTTCGGAAAGTACAAAGGACGTATCAATAATTATCTGGCTAAACGTGGATATGACCTGAAGAAAGAACGTGAGGAATGGTATAAACGTGTAAAAGCCCGTGGAGGTTCTCTATAATAAAAAAATAAGATACTATAAAAAGAAGCGAAATTCTTTCCCATTGTAAATGGTTAGTTTGTTTGATGGTGGAAAGGGTGGCTCGGAGAGTCGCCCTTTTATCATATATAAATTTTGAATCTAATGATTCTTCTGTTATATTTGAGTACAAATTAGACTTATTATCGTCTCCTCTGTATAAAGGATACAATTATAGAATATAGAAATGAAAAAGTTAAGAAATACATTAGCTGCAATAAGTCTTCTGTTTTTGGCTTCTTGTGGAGGTAACAAAGACTACTATATGTTCACTTCATTTCATGAACCGGCTGATGAGGGATTGAGATACTTATATAGTGAGGATGGAATACATTGGGACAGTATTCCGGGAATCTGGTTGAAACCGGAATTGGGGCAGCATCAACTAATGAGGGATCCTTCAATGGTGCGCACTCCGGATGGAACCTACCATTTGGTCTGGACTACCAGTTGGAAAGGCGATTTGGGATTTGGTTACGCACATTCCAAAGACCTGATTCATTGGTCGGAGCAACAGATGATTCCTGTAATGGCAGACGAACCGACTACCATTAATGTATGGGCTCCGGAGATTTTCTATGACGACGAGAGTGAACAGTTTATGGTTGTATGGGCCTCTTGTGTCCCCGGGCGTTTTGAAAAGGGGATAGAGGAAGAGAATAACAATCATCGTTTATACTATATCACTACAAAAGATTTTAAGACAGTTTCGAAAGCAAAACTTCTGTACGACCCGGGATTCAGCACCATTGATGCTGTCATCGTGAAACGGGCGAAGAATGACTATGTCATGGTGCTTAAGGATAATACCCGTCCGGAGCGCAATCTGAAAATCGCTTTTTCCGATTCTATGACCGGACCTTATTCGCCGGCATCACAGCCTTTTACAGAATCCTTTGTAGAAGGACCGTCTGTAGAGAAGTTGGGCGATGATTATTTAATCTATTTTGATGTGTATAAGAAAAAAATATATGGTGCTATGCGTACAAAGGATTTCCGGAACTTTACAGACGTAACAGAAGAAGTAAGCATCCCTGTGGGGCATAAGCATGGAACAATATTCAAAGCTCCGGAATCAGTAGTAAAGGCATTGCTGGAAGAAAAGAAATAAATCCGGAACTAATTTAAAATCAGAAATAAATCATGAACAACTCTGCTAAAATTCTTTTTGTACTGGCTGCCGGATGGTTGACTACTACAGCCTTTGCACAAGATAGAATCCATTATACAGGAAAAGAATTATCGAATCCTGCTTATCACGACGGGCAACTGTCTCCGGTAGTCGGAGTACATAATATTCAATTGGTGCGTGCTAATCGCGAACATCCGGATGCTTCGAACGGTAATGGATGGACTTATAATCACCAACCGATGCTCGCTTATTGGAATGGGCAATTTTTCTATCAATATCTGGCAGATCCTTCTGATGAGCACGTACCGCCTTCACAGACTTTTCTGATGACTTCGAAGGATGGATATCACTGGACGAATCCGGAAATTGTATTTCCTCCTTATAAAGTGCCCGATGGATATACCAAAGAGTCTCGTCCGGGTGTGCAGGCCAAAGATCTGATTGCCATTATGCACCAACGTGTCGGATTTTATGTCTCTAAATCCGGCAAACTGATTACAATGGGGAATTATGGAGTTGCTTTGGATAAAAAGGATGACCCCAATGATGGAAACGGTATTGGCCGCGTAGTTCGTGAAATAAAGAAAGACGGCTCTTTCGGACCGATCTATTTCATTTATTATAATCATGGATTTAATGAAAAGAATACCGATTATCCATATTTTAAAAAAAGTAAGGATCGTGAGTTTGTAAAAGCTTGTCAGGAAATTCTTGATAATCCGCTGTATATGATGCAGTGGGTGGAAGAAGCCGACCGTGAAGATCCTATCATTCCGCTGAAGAAAGGATATAAAGCATTCAATTGCTATACATTGCCGGATGGACGTATTGCCAGTCTTTGGAAACACGCACTTACTTCTATCAGTGAGGATGGCGGACATACCTGGGCGGAACCGGTGCTTCGTGCAAAAGGTTTTGTCAATAGCAATGCAAAAATCTGGGGACAACGTCTAAGTGACGGAACGTATGCTACCGTATATAATCCGTCGGAATTTCGTTGGCCGCTAGCCATCTCTTTGAGTAAAGATGGATTGGAATATAAGACATTAAATTTGGTACATGGTGAAATCACTCCCATGCGCTATGGAGGAAATTATAAATCATACGGTCCCCAATATCCACGTGGTATTCAGGAAGGTAATGGAATACCTGCAGATGGTGATTTATGGGTTTCTTACAGTGTGAATAAGGAAGATATGTGGATTTCCCGCATTCCTGTTCCGGTAGAGATAAATGCTTCAGCACATGCGGACGATGATTTCTCAAACAATAAATCAATTGCAGAACTGACTGACTGGAATATTTATTCTCCGGTTTGGGCTCCGGTTTCTCTGGAAGGTCAATGGCTGAAACTGCAAGATAAAGACCCGTTTGATTATGCTAAAGTGGAACGTAAAATACCGGCTTCTAAAGAGTTGAAAGTCTCATTCGATTTGCAAGCCGGGCAAAATGATAAAGGCATCCTTCAGATTGAATTCCTGGATGAGAACGGAATAGCATGTTCCCGTATGGAACTTACTGATAATGGAATTTTCCGAATGAAAGGTGGCTCGCGGTTTGCCAACATGATGAAATATGAAGCAGGAAAGGTTTATCATGTAGAAGCGGTCCTTTCTACTGCCGATCGTAATATTCAAGTATATGTAGATGGTAAAAGAGTAGGGCTGCGTATGTTCTACGCACCTGTGGCTGCTATTGAACGGATCGTATTCCGTACTGGTACGCCTCGTACATTCCCGACTGTAGATACTCCTGCCGATCAGACTTATGATCTGCCAAATGCAGGTGCACAAGACTCATTGACAGAATATGGTATTGCCAATGTGAAAACATCTTCTACGGATAAAGATGCATCTTCTGCTTTTTTAAAGTATGCTGATTTCAGTCATTATGCCGACTATTTCAACAGTATGGAAGATGAGAACATCGTTCAGGCAATTCCTAATGCAAAAGCCTCGGAATGGATGGAGGAAAATATTCCTTTGTTTGAATGTCCGCAACATAACTTTGAAGAGATGTATTATTATCGTTGGTGGTCATTGCGTAAGCATATCAAAGAAACTCCTGTGGGATATGGTATGACGGAGTTCCTCGTTCAGCGTTCCTATTCTGATAAATATAACCTGATCGCTTGTGCGATCGGACATCATATTTATGAGAGCCGTTGGTTACGTGACCCGAAATATCTGGATCAGATTATTCATACATGGTATCGTGGCAATGACGGCGGTCCGATGAAGAAAATGGATAAGTTCAGCTCATGGAATGCGGATGCTGTATTGGCCCGTTATATGGTAGATGGGGATAAAGATTTTATGCTGGATATGAAAAAAGATCTGGAAACTGAATATCAACGTTGGGAACGTACGAACCGTTTGAAGAATGGATTGTACTGGCAGGGGGATGTACAGGATGGTATGGAGGAATCTATCAGTGGTGGACGGAAGAAAAAATATGCCCGCCCGACAATCAATAGTTATATGTATGGCAATGCCAAAGCACTTTCATGTATGGGAATTCTTTCCGGTGACGAGGGGATGGCTATGAAATATGGTATGAGAGCAGACACGTTAAGAAATCTGGTAGAAAATGAGTTGTGGAATACCCGTCACCAGTTTTTTGAAACGATGCGTACAGACTCTTCAGCAAATGTCCGTGAAGCAATCGGATATATTCCCTGGTATTTCAACCTGCCGGATACGACAAAGAAATATGAAGTTGCCTGGAAAGAGATTCTGGATGAAAAAGGTTTCTCTGCTCCTTACGGATTAACTACTGCAGAACGTCGTCATCCGGAATTCCGTACACGTGGAGTGGGTAAGTGTGAGTGGGACGGAGCTATCTGGCCGTTTGCTTCTGCACAGACATTGACAGCAATGGCTAACTTTATGAATAATTATCCGCAGACCGTATTGTCTGACAGTGTATATTTCCGTCAGATGGAATTGTATGTGGAGTCACAGTACCATCGTGGTCGTCCTTACATTGGCGAATATCTGGATGAAGTGACCGGTTATTGGTTGAAAGGGGATCAGGAACGTAGCCGTTACTATAATCATTCTACTTTCAACGATCTGATGATTACAGGGCTGATTGGACTTCGTCCGCGTCTGGATAATACAATTGAAGTAAATCCATTGATCCCTGCCGACAAATGGGATTGGTTCTGCTTGGATAATGTACTATATCACGGTCATAATCTGACGATTCTTTGGGATAAGAACGGCGATCGTTATCATTGTGGAAAAGGCTTACGCATTTTTGTGGATGGTAAAGAAGTCGGTCATTCAGATACATTGACAAGAATCGTTTGTGCAAATGTTCTTGAATGATAAATTTTAGGCACGGATTACACGGATTACGCTGTAGCTTTACGCGATCATATTTCTAAAAACCGTGAAATCCGTGTAATCCGTGCCTGATTTATCGTTTATCAAATAAAGATATATGAAAGATGAATTTTAGAAATTATTTTCTTTTAATACTGCTTTGTCTGCCATGTTTCATGCAGGCGAAGAATATAACAATCAGCCGTCTTACTTGTGAAATGCAGGAAGGTTTGGTTGTAGTTGAGGGGGCACCTCGTTTGGGATGGGTGATGGAATCGCCGGAAAATGGAACGCGACAATCCGCTTATGAGATTGACATTCGGGAAGCTTTTACAGGACGTCAAATTTGGAATAGTGGAAAAGTCTATTCTTCACAGAGCCAATTGGTTTCTATAGAAGGAGCAGATATACGTCCTGATAATCCGTTCAATTATAGTTGGCGTGTTCGTGTTTGGGATGAGACAGATGCACCCTCTGAATGGAGCCGTGAAGCACAGTTCCGCTCTGCTTCCTCAAGACTTTCCGAAGGAAAATGGATTGGAGCTATCACTCGCCAGAATGCTCATTTACCGGAAGGACGCAAGTTTCACGGTGGAGAGTTGAAGAAACCGGAGGTAAAGGCAGCTTGGGAAGCAGTGGATACTTTAGCAAAGAAAAGTATTTGTTTGCGAAGAACATTCCAGTGGGAGATACAACAGAAGGGAATACAAACCGTCAATCAAGCAAGAAAATAGTAGAGGCAACCGCATACGTTTGTGGCTTGGGATTCTATGAATTCTCTTTGAATGGCAAGAAAGTGGGCAACAGTGAATTTGCTCCGCTGTGGAGTGATTATGATAAAACTGTTTACTATAACACATATGATGTAACGGAACAATTACGGCATGGTGAGAATGCTGTGGGAATCTTATTGGGGAATGGATTCTATAATGTGCAGGGAGGACGTTATCGCAAATTACAGATAAGTTTTGGGCCTCCTACACTTTTATTTGAACTGGTTATTAATTACGAAGACGGAACATCTACTACACTCCGTTCTGACAATGACTGGAAATATGATTTTAGTCCGGTGACCTTCAATTGCATATATGGAGGTGAGGATTATGATGCACGTCGTGAGCAAAAAGGATGGAATCAGGTTGGCTTTGATGATAGTCATTGGCGTCCGGTAGTTATACAGGAAGCTCCTAAAGGAATACTACGTCCACAGATGGCTCCTCCGGTGAAAATCATGGAACGATATGATATTCAAAAGGTAACCAAACTAAATGCGGAACAGGTTGCTTCAGCTTCTAAATCGACTAAAAGAACTGTCGATCCTTCTGCTTTCGTGTTGGATATGGGGCAAAATCTGGCTGGCTTTCCGGAAATAACAGTACGTGGTAAACGTGGACAGAAAGTGACTCTGCTCGTAGCCGAAGCATTGACGGATGAAGGTGCCTGTAATCAGCGACAAACGGGACGTCAACACTATTATGAATATACACTGAAAGGTGAAGGTGACGAAACCTGGCATCCTCGTTTCTCTTATTACGGTTTTAGATATATTCAAGTCGAAGGAGCTGTCTTAAAAGGACAAAAGAATCCGCAGAAGTTGCCTGTGTTGAAGAATATTCAATCCTGTTTCGTATTTAATTCGGCTAAGAAAGTTTCCACTTTCGAATCATCCAACCGGATATTTAATGCTGCCCATCGATTGATCGAAAAAGCAGTGCGTAGCAATATGCAGTCTGTGTTTACAGATTGTCCGCATCGTGAAAAACTAGGCTGGCTGGAACAGGTGCATCTGAATGGTCCTGGGTTATTATACAACTATGATTTGACAGCTTATGCTCCGCAGATTATGCAGAATATGGCAGATGCGCAACATACCAACGGTGCCATGCCGACAACTGCTCCGGAATACGTGGTTTTTGAAGGTCCGGGCATGGATGCTTTTGCCGAATCTCCGGAATGGGGTGGTTCTCTGGTTATTTTCCCATTTATGTACTATGAGACGTATGGAGATGACTCGTTGATTAAGAGATATTATCCGAATATGCGCCGTTATGTGGATTATTTGAAGACTCGTGCAGAGATGGGTATTCTTTCTTTCGGCTTGGGAGATTGGTATGATTATGGAGATTTTCGTGCCGGATTCTCTAGGAACACACCGATTCCCCTGGTGGCTACCGCGCATTATTATATGACAGTAATGTATCTAATAAAAGCTGCGAAAATGGTTGGCAATGACTTTGATATTCATTATTATACTTCTTTGGCACATGAAATACTTGCCGCATTTAATAAATGTTTTCTCAATAAAGAGACAGCACAGTATGGTACAGGGAGCCAATGTAGTAATGCACTTCCGTTATTCCTCCAGATGACGCAGGATTCAGATGAACAAGGCAGTTATCAACCGGATGCAAAGTTGGATGAGAAAGTACTTATGAATCTGATTAAAGATGTGGAAGCACATGGCAATCGCTTAACGACCGGTGATGTGGGTAACCGCTATCTGATTCAGACATTGGCGCGTAATGGTCAGCACGAACTTATTTATAAGATGTTCAACCACGAAGAAGCTCCCGGATATGGCTTCCAGTTGAAATTCGGTGCAACAACCTTAACCGAGCAATGGGATCCCCGCCAAGGTTCTTCCTGGAATCATTTTATGATGGGACAGATTGATGAGTGGTTCTTTAATTCACTGGTCGGTATTCGTCCATCTACTACTTATCAAAAGTTTATCATCGCTCCCCAGCCTGTAGGAGATTTGAAATATGTCAAAGCATCGTATGAAACTTTATATGGTACTATTGTTGTGGATTGGACTAGCCAGAATGGAACTTTCACTTTAAACATATCTGTTCCGGTGAATACTACGGCTGTTGTTTATCTTCCGGGAGAAAAAGAACCCAAAGAGATACAGAGTGGAACATATCAATTGGTTTGTGCAAAATGAAAGAACCTTTTGCATATATTTGTAGAATTAAAAAAACAATGCATTCATGATTTTTTAGAAGGCAATGATGAAATATAATTTAATAATATCGATTATGAATTTACGGACAATTCTTCTCGTCTTTCTTTGCTTCTGTGCAACCACAGTTCTTCGTGCCGAGCGTGTGGATATGTTGAAGGCCGGTGCAAAAGCAAATGGTAAGGCTCTTAATACAAAGCTAATCAATTCGACGATTGATCGTTTGAACCGTGGTGGCGGAGGTACTCTTTTCTTTCCTGCCGGGACTTACCTGACAGGAAGTATCCATCTGAAAAGCAACATTACACTGGAGTTGGAAGCCGGAGCTACTTTGCTCTTTTCTGACAACTTCGATGACTACCTTCCTTTTGTTGAGGTTCGTCACGAAGGAGTGATGATGAAAAGTTTCCAGCCTTTGATCTATGCGGTAGATGCCGAGAATATTACCATCAAAGGAGAAGGAACTTTGGACGGACAGGGAAAGAAATGGTGGATGGAGTTCTTTCGTGTCATGATTGATTTGAAAGATAACGGCATGCGTGATATAAATAAATATCAGCCGATGTGGGATGCAGCAAACGATACGACAGCGATTTATGCTGAAACGAATAAGGATTATGTAACTACGTTGCAGCGTCGCTTTTTCCGTCCTCCGTTTATCCAGCCCGTCCGTTGTAAGAAAGTAAAGATTGAAGGAGTGAAAATTATCAATTCTCCTTTCTGGACGGTGAATCCTGAATTTTGCGATAATGTAACAATAAAGGGTATAACTATTGATAATGCCCCTTCACCAAATACAGACGGGGTTAATCCGGAATCCTGCCGCAATGTGCATATCAGTGACTGCCATATATCAGTGGGGGACGATTGCATAACCATCAAGTCCGGAAGAGATGCGCAGGCCCGTCGTTTGGGAGTACCTTGCGAAAATATTACCATAACCAACTGTACCATGCTTTCGGGCCATGGAGGCGTTGTTATCGGCAGTGAGATGAGTGGGAGTGTGCGTAAAGTGACTATTTCCAATTGCGTATTTGATGGAACGGATCGTGGAATCCGCATCAAATCAACCCGTGGAAGGGGAGGAGTTGTTGAAGACATTCGCGTTAGCAACGTTGTTATGAGCAATATTAAACAGGAGGCGGTCGTGTTGAATTTGAAATACAGTAAAATGCCTGCAGAACCAAAGAGTGAACGCACTCCGATCTTCCGTAACGTACATATCAGTGGAATGACTGTGACAGATGTAAAGACTCCAATCAAAATGGTGGGTTTGGAAGAAGCACCGATATCTGACATTGTTTTGCGTGATATTCATATTCAGGGAGGAAAACAGAAATGTATCTTCGAAAATTGTGAGCGTATCACGATGGATGATGTGATCGTCAATGGTGAAGAGATTAAAATGTAATCTTGCTCTACATCTGATGTCTTTATGATGACTTACTTAGAATCAAATAATTAAAAATGAAACGAATCCTTTTTACCATGCTTCTTGCCGCATCTCTTTCGGCTGAAGCGCAGACACAAACATACGAGACGGAATTTGCCCGTCCCTTGAATGAAGTACTGACGGATATTCAAAACCGTTTCGGAGTCCGTCTGAAATATGATATTGATACGGTAGGAAAAGTGTTGCCTTATGCCGACTTTCGTATTCGTCCTTATTCTGTAGAAGAATCCCTGACGAATGTATTGGCACCTTTCGATTATAAATTTGTCAAACAGAAAGGAAATATGTATAAGCTAAAAGCGTATGAATATCCACGTCGTACGGATGCAGACGGAGAAAAGATGCTGGCTTATTTGAATACTCTTTATGCAGATCGGCAGGCTTTTGAACTTCGTGTTGATTCTTTGAAAAAAGAAGTGCGTCAGCGTTTAGGTATCGATACTTTACTAGCTCAATGTGTTAAATCCAAACCTATTCTTTCGAAGATACGTAAATTTGATGGCTATACAGTGCAGAATTTTGCACTTGAAACACTTCCCGGCTTATATGTTTGCGGTTCTATCTACACACCTCAATCAAAAGGAAAACATGCCTTGATTATTTGTCCTAACGGACATTTTGGTGGCGGACGTTATCGCGAGGACCAGCAACAACGTATGGGCACTTTAGCACGTATGGGAGCTATTTGTGTGGATTATGATTTGTTCGGATGGGGAGAGTCGGCTTTACAAGTTGGCAGTGCGGCACATCGTAGTAGTGCGGCGCACACTATTCAGGCAATGAATGGCTTGTTGATTCTTGAGTCTATGCTTGCTTCCCGTAAGGATATTGATACCAGTCGTATCGGTACGAATGGTGGTTCTGGCGGGGGCACTCATACTGTTTTGTTGAGTGTATTAGATGACCGTTTTACTGCTTCTGCTCCCGTGGTGAGCCTTGCTTCTCACTTTGACGGTGGCTGTCCGTGTGAAAGCGGAATGCCCATTCAACTTTCTGCGGGAGGAACCTGTAATGCGGAACTAGCTGCTACTTTTGCCCCTCGTCCACAACTCGTTGTATCTGATGGTGGCGACTGGACGGCTAGTGTTCCTACTCTTGAATTTCCTTATTTGCAACGAATTTATGGATTCTATAACGCGAAAGACAAAGTAACGAATGTGCATCTCCTCAAGGAGAAACACGACTTTGGATCGAACAAACGGAATGCTGTTTATGATTTCTTCGCAGACGTGTTCAAGTTGGACAAAAAGATGCTGGACGAAAGCAAAGTTACCATTGAACCGGAATCTGCGATGTATAGTTTTGGAGAAAAAGGAGCTTTGCTTCCCGAAGATGCCATCCGGTCATTTGACAAGGTAGCCGCCTATTTTGACAAGAAGGCCTTTGCTGATTTAAAATCAGATGCTTCTCTTGAAAAGAAAGCTATGGACTGGGTAGCTTCTTTAAAGTTGGATGATGAGAAAAAGGCAGGTTTTGCGGCAACAGCTATTTATAACCATCTTCGTAAAGTTCGCGACTGGCACAATGAGCATCCCTATACAACAATTCCCGAGGGTATCAATCCTCTTACAGGCAAACCGCTTTCCAAGCTCGACCGTGAAATGATTGCAGATTCTGCTATGCCGAAAGAAGTACATGAAAGGCTAATGAAAGAGTTACGCAGAGTATTGACTGAAGAACAGATAGAACAAATCCTCGATAAATATACGGTAGGTAAAGTCGCTTTTACCTTGAAAGGTTATCAGGCCATTGTGCCCAATATGACAGAGGAGGAAACTGCTTACATCCTGGAACAGTTGAAGCTGGCTCGCGAACAGGCTATTGACTATAAGAATATGAAGCAGATCTCTGCTATCTTCGAAATTTATAAAACCAAATGCGAACAGTATTTCAATGAGCACGGTCGTAACTGGCGTCAGATGTTCAAGGATTATGTGAATAAGCGAAACGCAGAAAAAAAAAGCCCAAGAAAAGAAATAAATAGGGGTAAGACCTTTTTCCTTCCTATATATCGGAGTATAATCCGGGACAATAAAGAAGAATATAATAGAGCTATGCTTTGCAACAGACAAAGCATAGCTTTATCATCTCTAAAGCATAGCTTTAGCTCTCATAAAACGCTGCTATAAATTATTTCTTCGCGATTACTAAACATCTTTTTCGCTGAAAATGTGTTATTTTGTAGATAACTATTTGAAATGTAGATGATATGGATAAGCAAAAAGTAGCATTGGTCCTTTCTATGGGAGGAGCACGTGGGATAGCACATATAGGAGTAATTGAAGAATTGCTCCGTCACAATTTTGAGATCACTTCTATTGCAGGAAGCTCGATGGGAGCTATGGTGGGGGCGATGTACGCTTCAGGAAAGATGGAAGAATGTAAGGAATGGCTATATAGTTGGGATAAACGTAAGATGTGGGAATTGGCGGATATTACCTTAAGCCGGGATGGATTGGTGAAAGGTGACCGTTTTATCAAAGAACTGAAACAGATTATTCCGGACATGAATATTGAAGACCTGCCTGTCCCTTATGTAGCAATGGCTACGGATATTGTCCGCGATCAGGAAGTGAGGTTTGACAGGGGGAGCTTACATGAAGCTATCCGTGCATCTATTTCCATCCCCATGCTTTTCCGTCCGTTGAGAAAAGACGGTATGGTTCTGATTGACGGAGGCATTCTGAATCCTCTTCCATTGGCTCATGTAAAACGCATTGAAGGAGATATCCTGATAGCTGTCGATGTGAATGCACCCCTCGATTCCGGAAAGAAAAAGAAAATATCTCCTTATAATCTATTGACAGAATCTTCAAGAATGATGATGCAACAAATCACTCGTTACCAGATAGAGCGTTGTCAGCCGGATATCTTAATTCAGATGTCCGGCGATACCTATGATATGTTGGAGTTTCATCATGCAGCTTCGATAGTGAAGACAGGAGTGGAAGTTACCCGAAGCGTGTTGCAAGAGTCTCATGGTGATTAATGATATGATAAAGACATATCATTGTATCTGATAAATATAATATTGGGCAATAATAGATATTATTATATCTGTTACAGAGGTAATAATATCATCTCAAGTTACTCCGGATAAATCATCTTTTTCGTCATTCCTCCGTCAATCGTGATATTTTCTCCATTGATGAAATCATTGTTTTCTTCACAGAGAAACAAACACATACGGGCAATATCTTCCGGTTTGCCTACCCGTCGCGAAGGATGCTGTGAATGATCTTCCGGTCGGAGTTGGTCATAATCATGAGTTTGTATCCATCCCGGAGCAATAGAGTTGACGGTGATATTCCATTCGGATAACGACAAGGCCAGTGCATGAGTTAAAGAATAGATACCACCTTTAGAGGCTGCATAACCTTCACTTCCCGGTTCACTCATCAGGTAACGTGTGGAGCAGATATTGATAATCCGGCCGTATGGGTTAGGAGAGGACTGCTCTTTACGATGTATGGCAAGCAGGCGGGAGGTGATAAATACAGGGCGTAGATTGATAGAAAGAATTTTGTCGAAATCCTCTACGCTCGTTTCGGTGATAGACGAAAATTGACTGATACCGACGTTGTTGATAATAATATCAATATCATTCCATTCGGAAAGAATACGTTGCATGCAACTTTCAAGTGCATCCTTATCGCTGACATCGACTTTATAGAATATAGCTCCGGTTGCTTTTGCAGTCTCTTGTCCCGCTGTTTCATTTATATCACAAAAAGCGACTTGATCGCCGGACAGGCAAAAAGCTTCTACTATTGCCTTGCCTATACCTTCCGCTCCCCCTGTTATAAATACTCTTCTTTTGGAGGGGGCTGACTTTGAGGTCATTGGACTACACGAAGCCGATTCAGCCGGATGAACTGTTGTAGATTTCTTCTTACCATATTTCTGTGCTTGTTTCCAAGCAGCCTTTCTGGCTTCATATTGTTCCTGTTGTCTTTCTATATAATTATCTGCCATCGTTCTTTTTTATTTATTGGCAAATGTAAAATATAAAATGGATAAATACAAAGAATCGACCGCTCTTTTGCGGACAAAGGAGCGGTCGATTTTATTCAGATGACGGTTCAATTTAAAACTTCGTCGGATCTATCTCTGCATATTTAATTCGTTGGCGACGCCAAGTGTAAATAGCATGCAGTTTTCCGTCTTTTCCCTGGATAATACTAGGATAAGAGTATTGGCTGATCGGACTGTCTTCCAATGTAAGAACAGGCTTCCAGTTGATGCCATCTTCTGATACGGCTACACAAAGCGGGGTACGCGGACCTTTCGGAGTTCCGGGTAATGTAGAGAAATTATTGTAGATAAGTATATGTCTGCCGTCTTTCATTGTCACAGCATCCGTTCCGGAATTATTATTCGGAACATCCAGCAGCGTTACTTTACTCCACGTATCACCATTATCGCTGCTCCATGCAGTTGCTACTTGTGCATTACGTGTACGGCAGAGTACCTGTAATCTCCCGTCTTTATGCTTCAGAATACTAGGTTGTATCGCATAAACAGGTTTGGCTCCTTCTCCTCTGATCGCTTCTCCTCCTTCCTGATCGTCCACATTCATGCCACCTTTTTTACGGTTTTGGGTGGGGACGGATAACTCGGCATCCAGTGGACCTACCATCTTCCAGGTCTTGCCTTTATCATCGGAAATCTCGAAGTGAATACGCCATCCGTTACTTCCTTCCGTACTGGAAGGACAGATGATACGCCCATTGATATATTCCGGCTTATTCTTAATAGGTCCAAGAAAACCTTCCGGAAGCGGTTCGCGTTTGCTCCAAGTCTTTCCTCCGTCACGTGAACGAACCAGCCATCCTGTCCAGTCACTCACTTTCAGACCTATTTTATAGAACAGAATCAAGTCACCTCCGGGAATCTGGAAAAGAACCGGATTCCAACAAGCTTTTCTGCGGGCAATAAGTTTTCCTTTCTCATCTTTCACAGGTGTACAAGTTGAATCGATTCCAGCCAATGCAGCTTGTGAATCTTTGAGCAAGAACACACCGTCAGCGGCAAGTTTGGGGGCAGTCCATTCTTTGGAACCTTTCGGCTTACGACATACCCAGATGCAACAATCCGGATTGCGTTCTTTGGTTCCTCCGAAGAAAGAAGCTACGAGATCACCGTTCTTCAATTCTACAATCGTAGCTCCGTGACATTCGGGGAAAGAAGCTTTCTCGTACAGGAATTCATCACTTAGAATAGCCGTATTCCGGGTGGGGATGTCTACACTGAAGTGATATTTTCCCGATCCGATCTTTTCCTTCCGTCCATCCGGTAGGTGCACTTCACCTGTTGTATTGGCAGGAAGCTCGATGTCCCATTCCAGATGAATAGGAGTCTTTGCCCACCGACTGGTTATTTTCCCGTAGATGCTCATGTATGATGCATCCACATTGCTTAACTCCTGGATTTCAAAAGCCGGTTGGAAAACGATATGTTTGTAACCGGACTTCCAGCGGTCTGCACGAATACCTGCCAGATTATTGAAACACCAAGGTAATAAATCACCTAAAAGCATCACGTGATTACCACTGTTCATTTCAGGATTGGCTGTATCACCGTTCCATAATTCCCAAATAGTGGTAGCACCTTTTTCAACCATATATCCCCAGGAAGGATATGTTTTATTGGTAGCCAGTAAATAAGCTACATCGGCATGTCCACGGCGGCTCAATTCACGCAATAACCATTGTACGCCGATTACTCCGGTACTTATATGTCCTTTGTTGGTCGTAATAATAGAAGCCACGGCATTTTGGGCTACCGCATTGATCTGATTTTTAGGAACCAGTCCGAAGGCAAGTGGCAAAATATTGGCAGTAACCGTGTTGTTGCCATAGAAAATACTATCCGGATATAAGGCATGTCCCGGCACGAGTGAGGTGCTTTCTTTTACGTGTAGGAAACGGGCGTTGAATGCATCTTTCATGCGATGTTCCAAATCTTCCCATTCTTTTGCGTCAGCTTCCAGTCCTTGCAGACTAGCAAAGCGATGCATCAGTTGCAGTACCTTTAGATAATAAGCGGTTGCGATCAAATCTCCATCAGTCTTGCGGGATGGGTCTTTACTGTGAATCAACTCCAGTGATTCGGGTGGAACGCACCAGTCACCATATTTATCTTTGGTGATGATATATTCCTCTGTCATGTAGTATTTGCGGATATGAGATACCCATTTCTTGATAGCAGGATAATTCTCCTCGATCGGACGTTTGTCTCCAAAGTTAGTGAAAAGCATGTCGCAGGCCATAGGTAAAGCGGCAGGCCAAGTCACATTATCCGAGTAATAATTCCAGTATGCCGGAGCCACATCAGGAATACAGCCATCTTCACGTTGTGCTTCGCGAATGTCACGCGTCCATTTGGTGTACATGGCATAATTATCGAAAAGCATACTCTCTCCCCAACACCCCATGGTACGGTCGCCCAACCATGGCTGGCGCTCATTCCGTTGTGGACAGTCTACCGGCATACCTTTATAATTACTCCGGATTCCCCAGAATGCATTACGGATAATCTTATTCAGAGTCTCGTCAGAACAGCTGAAAGTTCCGGTATGCTCCATTTCATCTTCTACTACCTCAGCAACGAAATCTTCAGCCTTCGCATTCGGATAACCGCTAACTTCTACATAGCGAAATCCATGATAGATAAAACGAGGTGCCCAGGTAGCATCTTTTGTTTCGCGTCCACTGACAACATATACATCTGTAGAACGGGCATCCCTAAAATTTCTGGTGTAAAGTTCACCATTGCTTTGCAGACTTTCTGCGAAACGGAGGCGGATACTGTCACCAGCCTGTCCTTTAACTCGGAAACGTACCCATCCTGCCATATTCTGACCGATATCCAAGATATATTTATTGCCGAGCTTTTTAATGGAAACAGGTTTCAACGTTTCTGTGACTTTCATACCGGGCATCATTTGCGCACGCAATGTTCCCGAAGGAATGCTCACACGTTGTGCCGGCATCCAGTTTTTGTCATCATACCCGGTTTGAGTCCAGTTTCCTAACTCTTTACGGGCGTCGTACTCTTCACCATCGTATTCATTATTGCTACGGATAGGACCGTCAGTTGTCAATTTCCAAGTGGTGTTTGAAGCAATCGTTTCTTTGCTGCCGTCTGCATATTCCACAATCAGATTCAACCGAAGTTTAGGATAGCCGAAAGTCGGTATCTTATACGGTTTATAGTTTTGGCGCATCGTATAGAAACGACCATTTCCGAGAGTTACTCCAATAGCATTCTCTGTTTGAAGCAACGATGTGACATCATAGGTGTTGTACAGAAGCGTTTTCCGATAGTCGGTAGGAGCAGGAGCCAGAACTTGATTGCCGATACGTTGTCCGTTGATAAACAGTTCATACAATCCCATTCCGGCAATGTGCACTGTGGCACGTTTCACTTCTTTCTTCAATGCAAATTCTTTGCGGAGATAGCGGGCTGCCAAGCGGCTCCATTGTGTTTCGCTGTCTCCGGGAGCAGCTTTATCCAAACCAATCCATTGCCCTTGCCAATCCGCTTCATTAAACAGTCCTGTAGTCCAGAAAGCCGGAGTACTCCAATCTGTTGTCCCCTTGTTGGTGTCGATTTTCACTTTCCAATAGTAGGGAGCATTACGCTTTAGCGTTTTTCCTTGATAAGCGATCCATTGGGAAGCGTCAGATTCAATCTTTCCTGAATCCCAGATATCCCCTTTTCCTTGTTCCAATAGCTCTGGGGAAGATGCAACAAGAATGTGATACGCAGTTTGTATCACATTCTGTCCATCCGATTCGATGCGCCAACTCAATCGAGGTTGGCGCACATCGATACCTGCCGGATTTTTCAACTGTTCTGTTCGCAGGTCAGTGATACCTATGGCTGCGTATATGGACCCGGTAAAGAGCAGAAGGGAAAATAGGAATAATATAAATATTCTTTTATTCATAAGTAGGTTTTCATCTATAAATTTAGGCACGGATTACACGGATTACACGGCTTTTAGAATTATGATTGCGCAAAGCAACCGTGAAATCCGTGTAATCCGTGCCTCATAATATAATTATTTATTCCATTTTTGTTGTGCATCCGGTAACTCTGTCCAGTCCTTCTCCATATAGTTTTTACAGCTGTCCACTACAATCAGGATATGATCGTTTCCACTGCAGTAACCACTGTCATGTTGAAATTTGTGCACTCCATTATCAAATTCACCGATATATTCCAGCTTGCCATCTTTCGTAGTGAACCACCAAGCGTTCTTCTTCGCACCACTGATCTTATTGAAATCAACTTCCATCGGACGTCCGGTGTAGTTGTATACCATCAGATAATCATTACCACGTGTAGCGATAGCTCGGTCATAACGTTCTCCATTCTGTCCTACGATGACAGACTGATCGGGTATACGTTCGAAGAACGGGAAAGTCAACATCAGGTTTTTCAGATACTTCATTTGATTGTAACCCGGATCATCCAGTGCTTCATACCAAGGCTTTTTAGCGCCATAAGCACCACCTACACCCGGTTTGATAAATTGCATGATAGAATTATGACCGTATGTATGTCCGAAAGAACCGGCAAATACCGACCAGTAAGCATACCGGCGTACATCATAGTCTTTCCAGAGCAATTCGTTCTCATCATGCAGGCCATGAGGAATTTCTTCGTAAATCGGTTCACCGTCAATCACGGGTTTCATTGGCTTCATAGCCAAGCTACGCTCTACGAAACGCCAGTTATCTTCTTCCGTATTTTCTTCAATAGGATAATCACCGTCTCCGAAACGTTGCCCGTAGCGGCGGTGTCCGCTTTGAAACATATTGAAATCCAACCAGGGAGCATTGTTAAACCAAGTAGCAGAAGTTGTTCTTCCACGCGGATGGAATGTCATCAGGTGATTCTTGTCGATAGCTTTGATAGAAGTGGCCAGAGCTTCCCATTCGGCGGTTTTTACATCGCCACGGATGTCTCCGCCGATAAACCAGATAATGTTCGGTTCGTCCTTATAACGTTCTGCCAGAAACTTACCGTATGCTTTTGCTTGGTCAACAGTCATTTCACCCCGGTTCACAGGACTTCCCCAAATACAGACCATACCAATATACAAACCCTTCTTTGCTGCTGTACGGATAATATAATCCATGTGATCCCAGTAACCGTATACACCTTTTTGATTGATGTTTTTGAAGTTGTATCCGTCAATCATCGAATACTGTCCGTAGATATTCATAGACGGAACATTATTCAATGTTTGAACCTGAATCACATTATATCCGCGGCGTTTACATTGTTCCAGATAATATTCGGCTTCATCCCGGTTCAAGCGTTCGGGTAATAACCATCCCGTTTCGCCTAACCAAAAGAAAGGAGCACCGTTTTCATGTTTCAGGTAACGTCCCTCTTCGGAAACTACAAGCTTTCCGTTGTTCCAGGGAATGTACGTCTTTTGCGTTTTCTTCTGTGCCGCTGCCGGGATAACTAAAGTTAGCAACAGCAATAAGAGAGGAAGAATCTTGAATTTTCTCATTGTATTTTATCGTTTTTAGTTTATTGTTTTCGAATATTAGGCACGGATTACACAAATTACGCTGTTGCTAGTCATATTTCAAAAGCCGTGAAATTCGTGTAATCCGTGTCTAAAAATTATTTTTTCTCTGTCATTTTCTCATATTCAATGGCAGCCAGAATAAATGAACCGACCGATTTCGGATCATTCTCTATGATCGGTTCACTGATATAATATTCAAATGAGCCGTCACGGTATCTTTTCGAGTCTCCGCCCAATCCTGCCACTGCACAGCAGTTAGTGATTGTATAGCTACCATCTTCTTCAAGACGGGTGAATGTCTTTACCATTCCATCAAAGGCTTTCTTTGTCGGTTCGATATATTCGTTGCCAAGATATCCTTTATTGATAGCTTTGGCGAGAGTGTAGATAAACAAGGCAGTAGCAGATGACTCCAGATAATTACCTTCCCGTGCTCCCTGATCGATCACCTGATACCAGGTTCCGGATTGAGGATCCTGATATTTCACAAGCGTTTTTGCCAATCCTTGCAAAATCTGTATAATGCTGTCGCGTTCGGCAGTTTCCTGTGGCAGGAAGTCCAGTACATCTACGATAGCCGCTCCGTACCATCCGATGCTGCGACTCCAGAAATTAGGAGAGCAACCCGTTTCGGGATTTGCCCATTTCTGTTCCCGGCTTTCATCCCATCCGTGATAATACAATCCTGTTGCAGGATCATAAGTCTTACTATTTATTAAAAGAATCTGTTTCGTTGCTTCGTCAAATAAAGCCGGTTCGTTGAAAGTGGCCCCATATTGAACCAGATAAGGAGAAGCCATAAAGATTCCGTCCAGCCACATTTGATGAGGGTATCTCAATTTATGCCAGAACCCTCCTTCACTGGTACGGGGCTGCTCTGCCATTTGTTTGCGCAAAGTATCCATGGCAATTTTATAACGTTCGTCTCCGGTCTGTGCATAAAGATCGAAAAGAATCTTTCCGCCGTTGACGTTATCAATATTGAATGAAAGATATTTCATGGTTTTGATACGTCCGTCGGCATCAATCAAGCTATCCGCATAGATCTTGGCATAATCATAATATGTGCTGTCTCCGGTATGTTTCCATTCTTCCAACATGGATTTCACTACTAGTCCGTGGGTATATCCCCAACGTGGTTTCTTAGCTTTTTCAATCATCCAGGGTTCGGGGAAACGTTTCATTTCGGAACGTGCCATGCGTTCACTCCATTTTTCTGTTTCTACTTTTTGAGGTGCTGTGCATGCCAGGAAACAAACCGTTCCACAAGCTACCATCAGTTTTAATAAGTTTTTGTTCATATCGGTCGAGTTATTATTTTCCAATCAATACATATTCTTGTCCTGCTTTGGTAGGCAGATCATAGACATAAGTCTCTGCAATTTCCACCTTATTCAGGTTTGCCTTTTCGTTAATCAATGGTTCGGGAATAGTGGGAACGGCATAAAGAGGATTCGGGTTTTCACCTTTGGCACGCTTCAGACCCTTGCCTGTTAATGGGTTGAGTGAACGTAAGCGACAGTTACCTCCCTTATGAGATTTCACAACCAGACGGCTTACTTTCCCGTTTTTCCAGCTCAAATCAAGTTCGAAACTTCCACGTGCAATAATTCCTTTGATAGAACCTTCCTGCCAGACGGTAGGAAGTGCAGGAAGCAGATAAATAAAACCATCGTAACTTTGCATCAACATTTCTGCAATACCTGCGGCACAACCGAAGTTTCCATCGATCTGGAATGGTGGATGCGCGTCGAACAGGTTAGGGTAGGTGCCTCCTTTTTTCTTCTCATTGCGCACAAGAGTCAACTGATCTGTAATCAGTTTGTAAGCGTGGTCACCATCAAGCAAGCGAGCCCAGAGGCAAACTTTCCATCCCATGCTCCATCCGGTCGACGGGTCGCC
Source organism: Bacteroides sp. BFG-606 (assembly GCF_024788145.1). Lineage (NCBI taxonomy): Bacteria > Pseudomonadati > Bacteroidota > Bacteroidia > Bacteroidales > Bacteroidaceae > Bacteroides > Bacteroides sp. BFG-606. Next base: position 4,369,426 of record NZ_JANUIL010000001.1, read on the forward strand.
GCGATGAATCAGAGAAGTACGTGCTGCATCGAATAATTCAGGAGTACGATAAGGAGAAATCTGATTGCTGGGGAATAGTCCGTATAAATGAGAAATGTGGCGGTGTACATCTTTCGGGTCATCCCAGTCGAACATCCACTCCTGTAATTGTCCCCAATGTCCTACTTGCATAGGAGCCATTTCTTTGAGACGTTGGGCCAGGTGAGTGGCAAATTCCTGATCTGTGTCCAGTATTTGAGAAGCAGATATAATTGCTGTCCAAAGATCGAAGACCAATTGGTTGTCCATGGTGCATCCGGCAGCTGTAGTGGCTTTTCCGTCACTCCCCGAATGTACATTCTCCGGTGAATTACTGGGGCAGACTACCAACCAGTTGTGTACCGGCTCTTTCACCATGATTTCATCAAAGAAACGTCCGGACTCTTTCAGTATCGGGTAAACAGAACGCAGGAACTCAATATCTCCGGTGTATAGATAACGTTCCCAGAGATGCCGGCAAAGCCATGCACCACCACTGGGCCACATACCTGAAGGAGCTTTATCAACCGCCCCTGTGATGCGCCATATATCCGTGTTATGATGTAATACCCATCCGTTGGCTCCATACATAACCTTAGCCGTCTCTTTTCCTGTATTGCTAACCTCTTTTATCAAGCGGAATAACGGTTCATTCAACTCACTTAGATTCGTTACTTCTGAAGGCCAGTAATTCATTTCCAAATTGATGTTACAGGTATATTTACTGTCCCAGGAAGGGAATAATTTATCATTCCAGATTCCTTGCAGGTTGGCGGGCTGTCCTCCCGGTTGGGAAGAACAGATCAACAGATAACGTCCGAATTGGAAATAAGTGGCAACCAGATGAGCATCATTGGTGTTCTTGAAATTTTCCACACGCTTATCGGTTGGCACATTTGCATATTGGTCTTTTCCTAAATCGAGAGAAACGCGTGTCAGGTATTGCCGGTAGAAATCAACGTGGCTCTTTTTCGATTCGATGAATGGATGAACCATTGCCTTCTCCAAATAGTTTTTTGCCCGTTCTACTTGATTACCGGTAATGTCTTGATAATTATTGAAATTAGTCGCAATAGATACATAGATGATTGCTTCGTCGGCTTTCTCAACAGAAAGTATCCCATCGGCACAAGCTATTTCTCCACCTTTATTTTTAGCAGTCAATCTGCCTTGAAATTCCACTTTCCCTTTCAACCCCTCATGCAAGGAGGATACTCCTGAAAGAGTTACGCAGTTTCCTGCTTCAGAAGCGATCATTACGTCCTGGTGAGGCGAAGTCAGTTGAGCGTTAAATGTAATTTGTCCGGGACGATTGGCTGTCAGGCGCACCATTACTACCTGATCGGTAAATGAAGTAATCGTTTCGCGTTGATATTGCACTCCGTCTACTTCATAACGCACCATCACACGGGCTGAATCCAGACTTAACTCCCGATAATAGTTGGAATAACGGGTATGACCGGGAAAGGCAATTCGCAAATCACCGAAACTTTGATATGGCATTCCGGAATTCGTCTTTGCCATCACCTTTTCTGTAGCGAGAGTCTGTGCTTCCAGGTATTTTCCGGCAAAAACAAGTTCACGCACTTTGGGAATATACTCCAGCGCGTCCGGATTGGCGTTGTTATTGGGGCGTCCTGCCCAGATCGTTTCTTCGTTTAGTTGTATTTGTTCTGTCCCTGGTGTCCCATAAACCATGGCTCCCAGGCGTCCATTTCCCAAAGGTAGTGCTTCTGTCCATACCTGTGCCGGGCAGTCATACCATAGTTTATATTCTTGTGCAGACACATTCGTTTCCTGCGCATGAATGCAGCCCACAGACATCAGTACAAACAGGTACCCGATTAATCTTTTTTTATTCATTTCCATCTAACTGCTTTTATACTTTTATAAAAGGACGTTTAATGGGGGATTTTGTACCCACTATGCAGGTACTAAGAAGTAGGAATGATTTATTATTCTTTCAGTTGCCATACTTTGAAATATACTTCCTATATTTGTCAGTAGAATATTTAATAAGAAGAAATTATGAAAAGTTTTAATGTTACATCTATGTTAGTAGTGCTGATGTTCTTGTGCTTTACAGGAATACAGGCACAAACCGTTACTCCTAGTAAGAAATATATCACGAAAGAACTGAATAACGTGAGCAATTTCAGTTCAATCAGAGTTCTGGGTAGTCCCGACGTTGAGTATCGTCAGAGTAATGGTTCTAAAACAACAGTTTCTATATATGGCTCGGATAATCTGGTTGACCTGTTGGAGGTATCTACGGTAAATGGAGTGCTACAGGTAAATATAAAGAAAGGCGTTAAGATTCTTAGCGGAGAACGCCGGTTGAAAGTGATTGCCTCTTCTCCTTCATTGGATAATGTCGATATTAAAGGCTCGGCCGATGTATATCTGAAAGGTACTATCAAAGGAGCTGACTTAAATCTGAATATAACAGGTTCCGGAGATATTGAAGCTGAAAATCTGCAATATACCAATCTTTCCGCTTTTGTAAAAGGTAGTGGAGATATTGACGTGAAGAATGTGAAGGCCACTACTGTAAAAACGATAGTTAGCGGTTCCGGTGACGTGAAAATAAAAGGTGCCACTCAAATGGCTATGCTGACTGTGAATGGTTCCGGTGATATCAGTGCCGACAAGCTGACGGCTACTAATGTCGTTGCTACAGTTTCAGGTTCCGGCGATATATCTTGTTACGCTTCCAAACAGTTGGACGCAAAAGCCAGTGGCAGCGGAGATATTGAATACAAAGGAAGTCCTTCTATTGTAAATAAGCAAGGTAAGAAAGACTCAATTTCCGGCAAGTAAGAAATTAGATCCTGCAGAAAGCGGGTAAATATGTGCAATGTTACATATTTACCCGCTTTTTGCTATAAACAAACGTAAATACGGTTTTAAAGCCATTAAAATAGATGAATTCCGGCAACAAACAGATATGCTGATTGTTGTGACAATTAATCATTCGTTTTTTATTCACCTGAAAAAATACAGATTATGGCAAAGAATTCTCCCGATGAAGGAAAAAGTACAAAAATGGTGGAAAAGCAGGCAGATCCCTCTTTCAGCAACCTCAAAGAGTACCAGGCAAAAAGACTATTCAGTGAGACTCCCGAACCGACGGCGGATACAGTGGAAACTCCAAGCCGGATACCTGTTTTTGTTGTCCAAAAGCATGAAGCCAGTCATTTTCATTTCGATTTCCGTCTGGAAGTGGATGGAGTGTTGAAAAGCTGGGTGGTTCCTAAAGGCCCTTCCATGAATCCGAAAGATAAAAGACTGGCTATACAAGTAGAAGATCACCCTTTGAGTTACGCACACTTTGAGGGAGTTATACCCGAAGGCAACTATGGAGCGGGTACAGTGGAAATATGGGATAGCGGAACCTATGCTTGTGTCGGTAATAATCGTAACATTTCCGCTGCCATTAAAAACGGAATACTTGAATTCAAATTACATGGTCATAAGCTCAAAGGCCTGTTTACCCTTATCCATACGAATATGGACGATCAGGACAGAGACTGGTTACTAATCAAGAAAGACGATATATTTGCAGTCACTCATGTCTACGATGCGAAGAATATTCCATTGTATGATGAGGTATTTCTGTGATATATATGTTCCTTATGGTTAAATGATACTCACTTACATATATAATTTTCTAATTATATACGTAGCTTTATGACTCAATAGAATCTATTGTTTTGATGATTCAATTAATTTTTTCATGATATTATGAGCGTATTATTATGATGAAAATAATTAACTAATAGAGGCTATTGGGGTAAAACGAAGACTTGATAGTATACCCCTCTTAATATTTCGGTAACAAAAGACATTGTTACCATTTTTGATAGAAAACACCCATTGTTTTTGTTGGAAACCACCTCCTGTGTGAACGTTGAAAAGTTTATACTTGCATCGGATTTTAAGCACGTTAAAAGATTATCAGGCGTGTTTTACGAAAGGTGTAGAATATTAATCAAATCCGATATTAGTATGAATGATTGTTACCTGAATTTATTAGTAAGCTTCCGAGCTTTATCCTCTTCAGATCCTGGAGCCAATTTAGTAAACAGCAAACAAACTATTGGCATCATTTTACCCGATTTGTCGTTGCTTGGATATGCGGTCCCTGTGGAAAGTCTCGGTATTGGACTGTTTGTGATTCTATTTGCGTATCTTATAATAGAATACAATGTGCAGTTATTATCGCATGAAAAATTTAAGATTGCCATGAACATGCTCCATACAGCACATACACCGTTAATATTGCTGCGGAATCAATTGGAAGAACTCAAAACAGGCAACCTCCCTGAACCTCTTTCCCAACAAGTGGAAGAAGCACTGGGATATGCCGAATGTATCATATATTGTAACCAGAATATTGCAACTCTAAATAAAGTAAATAAGAGAATTCCTCCTAAAACGTCAACGGTAAATTTGGAACTTTCCACTTATGTTACTTCCATTGTCAATCAATGCCGGGCTTATGCCAACTCCCGCCAGATACAGCTGACTGTTGGTGAATGTTCGGATTGCGTCAGTTGCAGGATAAACGAAAACATAATGACTGCAGCACTTCAACACCTTATCAACAAGATGATTTTGATTTCCGAGCCAGGCTGTTGCATATCAATCAACGTAACCCACACAATAAATTCTTGGCAGTTGCAGATTAGCAATAACGAAATAGCCGGGCAAAGAACAGAGAAAATGTTTCCCTTTATTCCTATTATATTTCCCGTGTATGGATATAGTGATTTATGGACGGTAAGAAAAATCATCCGTCTGCATGGCGGAAAAATAACCGGATGCAGACATGGTAAAGCAGCTACTTTTCAAATCGTCATTCCGACAGACTGCCGTTGTCAGAATCAGTCATGCCCGGTATTGAGACATTCTTCTACAAAAACGAAGACCCCAACAAATGACTCCTGCGAGAGTCCTAAGAGCAATAAACAAAACACTAAAGCGAGAGAAACTTCCCATATCCTATTAGTAATGGCAGATAAGTTATTCAGTGATTATTTAAAGAAAACCTTATCACGCTATTTTCAAGTTTCAGTTCTTGATAATCCGGAGCTGTTAATGGATACGGCTATCAGTCAAAATCCTGATGCTATCATTATTGACGACAATGTGAATGGAATAAGCGGAGATATACTTAGCACTCAAATTAAGGAAGATAAAACGATAGGATACATACCAATCATTCTTCTATTAAGAGCCTTTGATAACGAAAGCTATTTGTCACATTTAGGGAGTGGGGCAGACCGTCTGGGATTGCGTACGGAAAGCATTTGTAAACTTAGGGCAGACATACGTATGCTTGTCGAAAACCGCATGGTCTTACGCGAACGGATCAGGCTGTTTCTGTCAGATGCCATTTCTCCGATGATTTCCACAAAAGCCGAAATAGAAACAGAAAATGCCGACCGGAAATTTATGGATAAAGTCAATGAAATCCTGGAGAAAAATCTCTCTACTGATAAATATACAATAGATAAATTAAGCGTTGATATAGGCATGAGCCGCACTGCTTTTTATAATAAGATAAGAGAGATTACGGGCAACCCTCCCGAAAACTATATCAATTCATTCAAAATGGACAAAGCACTTAAATTGCTGGCCTCCCAGCAGTACAATATTTCGGATATTGCAGGTATACTGGGCTATTGCGATGCCAAATACTTTGGAAAGAAGTTCAAAGACTTCTATCATGTATGTCCGTCTGATTATATAAAGAGTATTGTAGGATAAAAGAGTATAGAAAAAGAGGGTGCTTGTACACCCTCTTTTCTTTATACCTTTTTACGCTTTTTCTCTTTGACTGCAAATCTTGTTTTATACAGAATGATATCCCCCGGGTTTTCTGATTAGATATCTACCCAATTCAACAGGCTTTTGTGTCATGAACGTCTGGCCTTATTAAGAGATTATTTGGCTTCTAAATCCAATAAGATGAGACTCGTGTAAGGTATGGCTTTGATTATACATTGCGACAAATAGAGCGCGAGTGGTTGTTTATCAGTAAAAAGAATAAGAAAGAATTGCCTTATTTCGTACGTGATGAAGAAGGTATTGGCGTTGATGAAATGCTTTTTGCAGAAGGTATAGGTTGGGAAGAACGAACAAATGATAATCGTTTGTTCCTGTCATTGGTAGCTCAGCTTGGTGGAACTATCAGCAAAAATGTTTTAAATTTTTTTAATTCTGGATACAATGTTATATCTGGATTGAATAGCCAAGGTTATGAGGGCTTGACGGAAAGACAATTTTTGAATAAAGAAGCAGAATCAGTTGATGCTTTACAATTCTTCAAAGATTTGCAGCTAGGTTTCATCGATATAGAAACCGATGAGCATGAGATAGAAAAAGGCAGAAAAGCGATAGATGTTTTTACTGTGCATAATATATATAATAAAGATGGAGAAATAACAGGTAAACAACTTTTTCGTTTTGATTATTGTGAATCACAAGGTACACAGAAACTTTTCGAACTGGCAGGACCGTTGTTTGAAGCTTTACGTCATGGTCGGTTGTTGGTGATGGATGAATTGGATGCTAAAATGCACCCATTGTTTTCTCAACATATAATCAAACTGTTATGGTTTACAGAGAAAGATAAGGCTGAATCTACAGATTTGTACAGTTTGATGCATATAGTGTTACCTGACGGAACGAAGCCGAGAGGAGATGGTAATCTTGAACGTAATTATATAAAAGGACGTTATGGTGCCGTTCCTTATTTAAGTACTATTGAATAATCTTTTGTAACTATGGGAAAGAAGAAGGAACTTTAAACAGAAAAATGGAGAATGTAATTTAAACTGTGTCAGGAAAGAAAAAAGAATTAATTTTGCTAACACAGTTTTTTTTATGAACGAAGAATTTGATTTTGAAAGTATTAAGAACAAGGCTCTCGAACAACTTAAATCGGGTAAATCCTTGTTAGGTAAAGATGGTGCTTTTGCTCCTCTTTTAGAAAGTATTCTTAACGCCGCCTTGGAAGGTGAGATGGATGCGCATCTTAGTCCAACAGAGCGTAAAGAGGGTAATCGCCGTAATGGCAGGATGCATAAGCAGGTTCAAACTCCCTTAGGGGAGGTCACTGTTTCCACTCCCCGTGATCGTAATTCCAGCTTTGATCCTCAGTTTATAAAGAAGCGTGAAACGGTTCTTGCGGAGAGCGTTTCTGATCGTATTATCGGTTTGTATGCTTTGGGTAACAGTACGCGTCAAATCAGTGATTGGATGGAGGAAAACTTAGGTAATCGTGTATCTGCCGATACAATTAGTTCAATCACCGATCGTGTACTTCCGGAAATAAAGGCTTGGAAGTCTCGCAGTCTTGATTCTGTTTACCCCATTGTTTTCATGGATGCTATTCATTATAAAGTAATGGATGATCGCGGTCAGTCTGTCAGCCGCGCTATCTATAATGTTTTGGGAATAGACTCGGAAGGTCATAAAGAACTTTTAGGGATGTATATTGCTCATAGCGAAGGCGCTAATTTTTGGTTGTCCGTCCTTACGGATCTTCAGAATCGTGGTGTGAAGGATATTCTGATAGCTTGTGTAGATGGCCTGAAAGGTTTTCCTGATGCTATTGCGAGTGTTTATCCTGATACTACTGTCCAACTTTGTATTGTCCACCAAATTCGCAACTCCATCAAATACGTAGCCAGCAAGAATCAAAAGGAATTTATGAAAGACCTTAAACTTGTTTACAAAGCTGTAAGCAAAGAAACAGCTGAAATGGAACTGGATAATTTGGATAAGAAATGGGGAAAACTTTATCCTATTGTGATAAAATCATGGAGGGATAATTGGGAACGGCTATCTGCGTATTTCCAATTTACTCAAGGTATTAGAACACTTATCTACACTACTAATACTGTTGAAGGATATCATCGGCAGATTCGTAAGGTTACCAAAAACAAGGGCATATTCCCTACGGATACAGCCCTTGAAAAATTGGTTTATCTTGCTTACCGGAACGTACGTAAAAAGTGGACTATGCCTATTGCTAATTGGGCTATAATTGCACAACAATTAGCAATTAAATTTGGAGAACGATTGATTTTAATCTAATTTTGTCGCTCGTCGGGACGGGTGGTCCCGCCCCTTGCCGCTGGGCGTTCCCCGACCGAAGAGATTTTAGAGAAAAGAAGGCTTGACACAGTTTATTTTACGCTCCCGAAAAATGAAAATCCTATTTCTTATGTAAAACTTGCGATATGATTTCTTTTTGTATATTCTCATCAATGATTTCCATTTTTACTTTGTTCAGGAATTCCATTTCTCCTTCCTTGTGTTTCTGATTGATGATAAGGGCAGCTAGTATCAGTACATGTTTGTAATATCGTTCTATAAAATGTTTATTATCGCAGACATGTATTTGGCGAAATAGACTTTCTGTGACTTTATTCCAAAATAACTCTCGTTCTATTTCATCATTGAAAGCTTCAGAAGCACTAACAAGCAGTAGTTGGCAGCAGAAGATGAAACATTCTGATTGTAACTTGTCATAAAGATTATTCTCTGACGTCGCATTCCATCCCTCATACACAATATGGCATAATTTCGATTCCTTTTCTAATAATAATTTGCCAGAATTTCCCATATGTGTTATTGCATTGATTATTGTATTGAGATTAGCAATACTGTTAGAATCCAGTGTTGGATACCATTTATATGTATTATTCTTTATATTATTAATGATAGTCTTTATAGCCGATTCTAACTTAGATACATTTGGCTCTTCATCATTGAGGAGTATATCTATCACGAGTACCAAGTAGTCAAAGTCTCCCGTATCTATATCCCAATAGGTTGCATTATACTTATTAATAATATAATCCTTTATTAATTCAGTTAACTTATTATATGCTTCATAATGCACATCTTTCCTGCTTTCTCTTTGTTTCAGTTTCAGTGTTGCTGCCCATCTGGTTAGTTCCTGTTCCGTGAAACATATTTGTAACTTTTCAAACATCACTTTTATATGATCTTTTAAATGAGCCTTCCAATCATTGTATTTGAGCTCACCTTGTCTTTGAATTTGAAGAAATCTCTTATCATAATCATTGTCTTCATTCAGTGTATAAGAATGGAGATTTATAGACACTTGTTGACTCCATTCGAACCAATATTCTCTTATCAAGGCAGCCATCGTTTTAGGATATTCGAAATGGTATTTTTCAAGATTATGAAGTATTGCAAGAAAATGTTGCTCTGCTTTAAGTTCCATAATAAGTACTGATTGCAGAAATAAATGTTTTAAGTTTTGTAGTAGAGTGAGCCATTGCAAATAGTTGCCTTCTCGTAGTAACCTGTTGGAAAGTATATAATATTCACTAGGTAAAAGTATATAGCAGGAGTAACAATGATATATTTGTGAAACATCATTTTGCAGTTCTTCGTCACTTTTTCCTGATAATAGATAATTGAACGTTCCTTCTTTGCCATGAGCACAAGAATAGGAATGTTTGAGTACATCGTCAGAATCGAATGTCATGTTATTGTAAAGTACATCTGCTATTGATTTTGCTTGCAACTCTTCTTTATTATATGTATGTGGGGCTTCCTTCCATTTTATGACATTACATAATTCATGGAAGTTTCTATTCGGAATTTCAATATCCAGATTCATAATGTTTTTATTTAGCTAATTGAGATTTCAGTGAGTTCAAAACTCTGGTCAAATGAGCAATATGTTTTAATAGTTTCCCTTTCGGGCTTGCATTGAGCTTAACTTTGCGTTGGATATAGCTGTCAAGTGACTCCGAGTTTTCTGTGTCATTCCACCATCGTTCGAAGTTCTTACGCATATATTCTAAACTACCTTGTGGTATCTTGCAAATAGAAGATGCTCTGTTACCGAACTCATTTAATGAAGAACCAATAAGCCAGCCACAATCATCAATGATAATGAAACGATCGTGAATAGACAGATTCTTAGTAAGCGAACGACATTCTGCCACCTCTCTTCCCACTTTTCTATTGTAATAGTTGATGCAATCGTTCAGTTTCAATAGATAGTCTTCGGAATCCGGTGAACTTATATTACCTAGCTGTTTCTCGCTATTGATAATTTTTACTTTTACGTCAAGTTTTTTCATAAAGAATATGTACTTTTCGAAATCTTCTTTCTTGAAATAAGGATCACAAATGAGACATTCGTTTTCTGCAGAGTTGAGTAGTTGCATGACATATTCTCTTGCCTTTTCTTTATTTTCTTTATTCTGATTAGTATCTGCACTAAAAAATACAAACTCCATGTGTTTTTCATTCAATTCAGCTAAACAACGTGACTCATCATTAGCGAGATTATCCTTTAATTTTTTATTTGACTTCCTTTTTTTCTTACCATTCAAGACGATTTTTGTCACAGTTACAGTTCTTTTGCTGCCATCTGATTCACTTTTCTCCAGTTCTATTTCTTTAGATGAAAAAGTTTCATAACTGAATTCTTTTCCTAGAAAAATGACACGTTTATTCATCCAAATCAGTTCACCATTGTTATTGAATATCTTTATGCCAACTTGCAGTGAGAAGAATGGTAGCGGAATAAATATATTCGCAGATCTGCAATCAATAACTGTATCCGTTTCGGTTATGATGTTACTTTCATTATCATACTGCGTTATTCTCACCTTTAAAGAATCTACATATGGTTTCCTGAATTTCATTTGCATGTAAAGTCCATTTGGTTTTTCAGATACCCGAAAGTCAATATTCCGAAATATCTCATTATTATGTAGGATATATACATTACCGATATGGCTGGTATATTCCATAATGTCATATCCTAAATGTTTCTTTGTGAGATATGAGAGTTTTGGGAGCAAACCTTTCAACTGAAGTTCCTTCAGCATTTGAGAATTAGGATCAAAGAAACCTTTCAGTCTGAAAGAACATTTGCGTTTAGGTAATATATCCGGTAAAGTAATCAAGTCTTTTTTCTCCAATTCTATAAATAGCTTTCCTAGGGGATTACCAGAGGGGTATTGCCCAAAAGAATCATTCAAAAAATAAAGAGGCATTCCGTATATAGTAATTTCATCCATAGGAGCTTGAGGTAGAATGTCGGTATCAATATCCTCAATTAGTAGTCCGGTACGGAATGGAGCATCATCTTTACCACGATCGAGGAAACTTTTTCTTGACATTGATGGATTGTAATCCTGCATATCATCCAAAATATTCTCAATAACAGTAAGTATATTGTAATACTTATTCTGTTTTATGTCTTTAAGGTATAATATGGTTCGTCGTATCATATTGAGTGTATACTTTCATAATCGTCTATTTTGCATGAGCTTTCATACAATCTTCCATTTTTTGAATTACTACATGGATAAGTCTCTGGATTCTATCCGGAAAAACATGATAGCTGAACACGAGGCAAAGGCCGATCTTTACCATCAGAGTTATAAGATTTTGAGACACCAATATAAAGATTCTTCCAATCCGAATCTCTCCCATCATCTCTCGTTATCGTTATATAGTGAGACCAATTTGGCTTTTTGAATAATATAGCCGGACCTTCATTCCCTTTTTTGACTTCAAAAAACAATCCCATTTGGGACGCAAATTTACCTAACGGTTTAAATACGAATTCATTCCTTAATCTATTGCTAATTTCAGCTCTGTTATCCATCAAGGCCACAACAGCCTCTATATTATTGATGGCTAAATTTACTATTTTATCACTACTATCTTTATTCATATCTTGTCCGGTTATTTGTTTAATAAGTGTTATGTACTGGGAAATAGTCTCTCTTGCCAACGGTTTGTCGTATGCTAACATTACACACTGCGACAGCCAATGGAGAATATGCTCATCGTATGAGATACAATGATAGTCCATCTCTTCGTTTCCCAATGAATCTTTACTTGCCTCATGACCGTCAAGTGTAAGATAAATCAGTTTGAACCCTTTTGGAAAGTGTTGTTTTCCATAGTTGTTGTATCGCAATAACTGATGGTGTTGATCAATAGCATATATTTTATTCTCAATGATAACTGCATGTTCGCCATCCTCTAAGATTATATCAATGCGCCCACCAGTGGACTCTGTTCGCTCACCAATATATCGTTCGACTATATTGCTTTTACAATTGGAAATATAATCTTTGTTTAAGCCAATAACTGCAAGGAATTCTTTAAGTAGAGCATCTTTCAGTCCATGACTTCCGTTAGGATTTAACAATTCTGCAAGAAATGCGGAATGTAATCTTACCTCATCAGACCATAGTCCAAGCGTGTTGAAAACGTTGAAGTAATCTCCATTTCGTTGCTTCTGTTTCATCCGTTCTTGCTCGACAAGACAAACTTTGCCTATTTCGATTAAAAAATTATTCAATTTCATACTTTAGACATTTTGTTGCACACAAAAATAATAAAAAACGGTCCATTTTATATGGAACCTATAAATTATCACATGTTTTTCTCCTCCTTCACTATCTTTCTCCACCTCTGAAACGCCCTCATTAAACTTTCTTCTTCCACTAACTCTACCATATTATAATGTGCGACGAAAGTTTCCATTGATTTTTTGAACATGATGCCGTGGCAGTATTTATTTTCCAGAAGAAATTCATAAAGTTCGGCCTTCATTTCTACTTCCATTGCTTTTTCAATGATAAGTGCACTGTCGTGACCTATATAATTATATACATTTGGATTTTTTCCGTTTCTTGGGTGGGGGAGAGTAAAGGTGATATTTCCGGTTTCGTGCCATGAGGCATTGGGAGGGTGTGGGATGGAAAGTTGGTGGAGGAAGTGGTAAAGAGGCTGGGTGTCAAGAAGATGGATGGCGGAAGGCGAGGAGGAAAAGCGGTCTGGAGGTACGTCGAGGTGATTTTTATAGCGCACGTACATGTAAGCCGCTAGATAGGGCTTGATTTGGAAAGTAACTGTAATCATTGTTTTTTAGATTTTATTTGTAAAATATATATCAGAGTAGTACCATTTTTAATATTGGCATTTGCATTATTGTGTTGAGAATTTTCTTATAAAAGGAAGGTACGAGAGAATGCTTGTGTAATGATTTGGATTTCAGGTGGTTACATAAGTGATTTTTGGTTTAAAACCAACGGGTCGTTCCTTTAAAAGGAACGACCCGTTCGACACCGAGGAATACCCCGTTGGTTTTAAAGCAACGAGGCGCTCCTTAAAATCAAGAGATAAAACTATAGTAAATCTCTCAAAAAATTGAAATCGTGAAATAATCTAATCTATTTCAATGTAAAGAAATTGTATCGCTATGTGTTTGAGTGTTTTTATTTGTATAAAGAAATATACCGAGTGTCATATATGGAGAATTTTCAGATAGTACCTATTTAACATAGTTTAAACGAGACTCTTTTATAATTCTGATTTTATTTTATGTTTAAGATCAATTTGAAATTTAATTATAATATTGATGAAAGGTTTGATAGGAGGTTAATTGAGCTAAAATGGCTATAGCGTACTTCATTAAAAGAAAAATCACCAAGTTCTATCAGAACTTGGTGATTTTTCATACCCTATTTATATTAAAATAAGTGTATAAGTTATTAAAATGTAAATTATCAATCTTTCTCAAGTTGTATTTATTAACAATTCCTTTTTGGTATCGTTTAATGGAACAAAAGTATATATTCTTTTTGCAAAAAACAACGAAAAGACATATTTTTTTTGCGAAATCGTTATATGGATTGATCGAAAAAGTAAAATCAAGCAACATTTCTTCCCTAGATAACATATTTGATGTAAAAACACAACAAAAGCAATGAATCTTTATTAAGTTCTGATAGAACTTAATAAAGTGTGAAAAGTGAGTTTAATTGTTTTAGGGCTATTTAATAACTTAAAAAGAGATTTATGAAGAAAAAATTAGCGCTGCTATTTGGATACCTTTTTATAGGTATCGGGCTGATAACAGCTCAAACGCAGAAAGTCACGGGGACTGTGATTTCCGATGATGACAAACAGCCTGTTGTAGGGGCTTCGATTGTCATAAAAGGCACAAATTTAGGTACAATAACAGACGTGGATGGTCGTTTTACTTTGCTAAATGTACCAAATTCAGCAAAAATAATACAAATCTCTTATATAGGTATGAAAACGGAGTCGGTTTCTGTACAGCCGACTATTAAAGTTATTTTGAAATCTGATGCACAACTGATGGACGAAGTTGTGGTGGTGGGCTACGGTTCGGCAAAGAAACTAGGTTCGGTAGTAGGTTCTGTAACAACAGTAAATAATAGTAAGATAGCCAATAAACCTGTGGCCAATGCCGGGGATGCATTGCAAGGACAGGTTGCCGGTTTGCAGGTTTTTACTCCTAGTGGGGAACCGAGCGGAACTGTCGTAATGAGATTGCGTGGAGTAAGTTCGATCAACTCAAATACAGAACCTCTTTTTATTCTCGACGGTTCACCTATCTCCTCCGGTGCATTTACTGCATTAAATCCGAATGACATCGAAAGCATGACTGTATTGAAAGATGCGTCCTCAACAGCCATTTATGGATCCCGTGCTGCTAACGGAGTGGTAATAATGACTAGTAAGAAAGGTAAAATGGGACAGAAAGCCCGTGTAACCGTTAATGCGCAATATGGCTGGTCTAAAATGACGGGAGACAATATCGAGATGATGAACAGCGAACAATGGCTCACTCTGCAGGAAATGTTGGACCCGGGGAAAGTATATGATACGACATTCCAAAAACGGAAAAAGTTCTATGTAGATAATGGTATATCGACAGACTGGTCGGACGTCTTTTTCGGAGATGCAGCTCCTACCCAGCAATATGATGTAAATGTGGTCGGTGGCTCTGAAGGTATCAACTATTATGTCTCATTCGGTCACTATGATACGGATGGAATTATGGATGATTCATCCCTGCGTCGTGAGACTTTGCGTAGTAATGTAGAAGTGAAGGTGACCGATTGGCTGAAGGCAGGAATTAATGTGAACCTTTCCTATCAGAAATATAATACAACCACTTTTGGTACGGAAGCCAATAGCGTTTATAATAAAGCATATGCTGCCCGCATTTATCGTCCCGATCAGACGATGAATGAAATATTGACCGATGAAGAAGGTAATTTTACAGGTTATGGCAAGCGACTGGATCATTTAGACGATATGGGATACTATAATCCGTATTATCTGTCAGAGCTTCAGCCTAACGACCGGAGTACGGTACGTATCAACGGTAATACCTTCTTTAATATAAACCCGATAAAAGGATTGAATATCCGTACTTCACAGGCAGTAGATGCTTTTGATTACCGCAACTCTCATAAAGCATATCCGGAAGGACCATTTGAGGGAGCAGGAGTAGCATCCGAGTCTTTTGAACGTTATTATTCATTTACTTTTACCAATACGGCAGAATATAAGTTCAGTTTGTCGGGTGCACATCATTTTACGGTATTGGCGGGACAGGAATCCATCATAACCAAAAATGAGAATTTCTCGGCGACTTCTAAAAAAATGGTAGACAGCCGGATGATGCTGATGGCAGCAGGAGCCGAATCAGAAGTACCCATACACTCAATGTATGATAAAGTATTCAATTCCTATTTCGGTACAATCAGCTATAGCTTTGCTGACCGATACTATATTGATTTGGCAGCACGACGTGACGGTTCTTCTTTGTTTGCCAAAAACAACCAATGGGCAAACTTCTATTCATTAGGAGCCATGTGGGATATGAGAAAAGAAGATTTTATGCAGAATATCTCATGGTTGAACAGCTTGCAGTTGAAAGCGAGCTATGGAACAACAGGTAATTCCGGTATCAGTGCCTATAACGCTTTGGCATTGGTTGGCTCCGGTTTGCTGTATAACGGGCAGGCAGGTATTGCTCCTTCCACCGTTGGGAATGATAACCTGACATGGGAAAGTATGAAAACACTGAATATAGGAATCAGCACAAGGGTGTTTGACCGTTTTTCTGTGGATTTGGAATTCTATAACCGTCAGACAGAAGATATGCTGATGGCGTATCCGTTGTCATACACTACCGGACATGGCAGTAGTGTGGAAAATGTGGCGAGTATGCGTAATCGTGGCTTTGATATTACACTGGGAGTGGATATTCTGAAAACAAGAGACTTTTCATGGAGTGTTTCCGGAAATTTGAATTATAATAAGAATGAAATAACCAAACTGTTTAACGGGTTGGATGAATATACCTTACCCGATACCGGTTTGAAAATGAAAGTCGGTAAACCTTGGGGAGAATATTACTATGTAAAGTGGGCGGGAGTCGATCCGCGTGACGGATATAATATGTGGTATGATAAAAATGGAAATCTGACGAAAAGTTATTCCGAAGAAGATGCCGTTTTTATCGGTAAGCAACGTTACGCACCTTGGTCAGGTGGTTTTGGCACCCAATTCGGATGGAAAGGGATTTCCGTCAGCGCGGACTTTTCCTTTATGCTTGGCCAGTATATGTTGAATAATGAACGCTTCTTTACAGAAAATCCGACCTTCGCGGGTTCGGACAATCAAACCGTGGAAATGCTTAATATGTGGCAGAAACCGGGAGACGTAACCAGAATCTCTACTCCGGATTCTCCGATGCAGTTTGACACGCATTTGTTGGAAAATGCCTCATTTATGCGTATGAAAAATCTGACTGTCGGATATACTTTCCCTACCAAGCTGATTCAGAAAACCGGAGTAATCAGTAATGCCAGAATCTATTTTGTAGGACGTAATTTGCTAACTGTGACTAAATATAAAGGAT
Organism: Bacteroides sp. BFG-606; assembly: GCF_024788145.1. NCBI lineage: Bacteria > Pseudomonadati > Bacteroidota > Bacteroidia > Bacteroidales > Bacteroidaceae > Bacteroides > Bacteroides sp. BFG-606. Next base: position 4,386,212 of record NZ_JANUIL010000001.1, read on the forward strand.
ATGATCCGGAAGTGGACAGTAATATCCAGTTGGGTAACTACCCCAATACCAAGCAATACTCTTTTGGCGTCGAACTAACTTTCTAAAAACATAAAGAATGGTGAATATGAAGAAAATATCTATAATAGCATTGACTGTACTGACACTTGGAATGACTTCCTGTGATATGGATAAAATGCCATATGATGCTATTCCGACAGAGGAAGCATTGACAACCATAGTCGGTTTTGAAGAAGCGCGTGCCGGTATCTATTCTGTATATCTGGGACTGACTGGCGGCAGCTATGTGCTGGTGCCCGAAGTTCAGGCGGATGCCTTTAATGCAGTGGCGGATTTCTCTAATAAATATGGTGAGTTGCACCGTTGGACCTTCGAGAGTACCAACTCTGCTATAGAAACAATTTGGGCAAACTGTTACGCTGCTATCGGACGTGCCAATTTCTTTATCGACGGAGTAGACAAGATAGATGAGAATCCGGAGATTGAGTTGACTGAAATCCAAAGAAAGCAGATTAATGTCTACGAGGGGGAAGCTTATTTCACAAGAGCATACTGCTACTTTTATCTGGCAACATTATTTTGTCGTGATTACAATGTGGCTACTGCAAGCAGCACTCAGGGACTGCCGCTTCAAGTGAAATATGAACCCAAACTTTCTGCTACCCAATATCCGGGACGTTCTTCACTGGAGGATACTTATAAACAGATATTAAATGATCTGGAAGAAGCTGAAGAGCGCATAGAAACGGCCAAAAATGGTATTGCTGATTATGACAGATATATCAACGGCGGATATGTGACCGTGAATACAGCTCCCAAGAATTGCGGAAATTATATTACGATAGATGTGGTGGCGGCTCTGAAAGCACGCGTTGCCCTGCAGATGGATGACTATGAAAATGCTGCGAAGTATGCGGGTGACCTGGTTAATTCAAACAGATATCCATTGTCGAATACAGCGAAGGACTTTGAAAGTATATGGAAGGATGACAAAGGAACGGAAACCATCTGGCAGATTGCCATGACCAGTGCTGATGACGCCGGTGTCCCTTTAGGAACTATTTTTATCGGTTATCCGACCACAAAGAAGGATTATATTCCTACACAAAGACTGATTGACTTATATAATGAGAAAGATATCCGGTTGGCCACTTATTTCGGGAAGTATCATTTAACCGTATCGTCCGGTAATGCAGCGGATATATATTTCTTTAATAAATATCCGGGTAATGAGTATTACAATGCATTAGGAAGTGAAACACGGTATTTGAATCAGCCGAAACCATTCCGCATTGCTGAAATGTATCTGATTGTCACTGAAGCCAATGCAAGGATCGGAACTGCGGCATCTGTGCAAAAAGCGAATGATGCTCTGAATGCACTAAAGAAAGCACGAATCGAGGGACTGGCTGATGCGACCTACGATCAGGAGGCTTTGCTTAATGAAGTCATGAACGAACGCGAACGTGAACTGGTGGGTGAGGGCTACCGGCTGATGGACCTGAAACGTTGGGGAAAAGGTGTGAAACGCGGAAAAGCACAAAGCAAAGGGTTGATACTTTTCCCGGGACAGGCAAGCACTGACGGACTGGATAAACCTGCTGATGACCAGCGGATGCTTTGGCCTATTCCTAAAGCTGAAATGGACGCCAATCCTCAACTGGCAGGTCAGCAGAATCCGGGATATTAATAAATTGAATAAAGTAAATTATCAAACACTTGAGTAAAATGAACTATCTGAAAATATATGCATTTCTTCTGTGTGCTGTTCTAATAACTGCCTGTTCGGATGACGAGGAACAGCTTAACTCCGGAGCGGCTACGGTAAACTTGCAGGAGACAGCGATGACAGTGAAAGAATCTGCAGGTTTGTGCACTGTACCTGTCGTAGTGACAGGTGAACATACCGGAACTATCCGTGTGACATTCGAGTTAAAGGATCATAGTGCAAAAGAAGATGAAAATTACATCGTCACCACCAAAACACTACTTATTCCTGCCGGACAGGAGACTATAAATTTTGAGTTTAAAACTGTAGATGACAAAATAGTCAATGATGACCGTTCCTTTGATATTGAAATAGCTAGTGCGGAAGGGGCGTCCATTGGTGAAAACAAGCGGTTGACGGTGATTATTGAAGACAATGATTCCAGTCTTTATGAAACTCTTTCAGGAACTTGGGTATTTACCGGAACGGCATCTGCCACCAATGTGTCCAATGTGCCGATAGGCTTCTCTGTAAAAGTAAATACGGCGGAAGAAGGTACGGAGGCTTACGGACACTATATGGTTTGTTCAAATAAGAATGGGTTTGATCCGGATAATGATATTGAGTGGGAATTTAACTGGCGGTTGCACTATGAATATGATGCAGCTAAGCAGAAAACCTATCTGTCTATCGTGACGGACGAAGATGTTGCTTCCTATGGCTTATATACCATTCGTTTCAGGAGACTTGCTCTGGATGGAAGTTCTTCCGATGTTTACCGGGGAGAATACGATGCTGAAACACAAACGGTCACTTTCGAGAATGCTAACCTGATAGGCGATATGTATAAAGAAGGTGAGATACAGATACAAAAATTCAGGCTTTTTGGTTGTAAGATGGAACTTATCAGATAAAAAAACAAAATTATAAACATCACTAATAAAAGAATTTATGAGAGCATTAATTGTCTGCATTACCCTGTTGTTTGCTTTTCTAACTTGTGCTATGGCACAAATACCGTCAGTCAAGGTTGAAGATTCCAAAGGAACGCAGGTGAACACCGCTTCCCTGGTTAATCACAAGACGCCTATGATTATTTCTTTTTGGGCAACAACGTGCAAACCCTGTATTCGTGAGTTGGATGCTATTAATGAACTGTTGCCCGACTGGTTGGAAGAAGCCAAGTTTCGTGTGGTAGCTGTCTCAACAGATGACAGCCGTTCTACAGCCAAAGCGCGTGCGCTGGCGGAGGGGCATGGATGGGATGATTTTATCATGTTGTATGATAAGAATCAGGAGTTCATGCGAGCTATGAATGTGAGCCTGACCCCGCAGGTATATGTGGTAAATGCGGAGGGAAAAATTGTCTATTCACATACCGGCTATGCTCCGGGAAGTGAACTGGAACTATTGAAAGCGATTAAAAAATTACAGAAGTAAATCTGTTATTATTCATAGATAAACGCAATGACATGACTAGAATAAGATTTCGGATGTTTGCTTTATTAGCGTTAGCATCAACTCTGACCTATGCACAGGAAGATAACAAGAAGGGTTATCTGACGGGGAGCTTTGAAACAAATACGACTTACTATAAGGATGATAGTAAAACAGAAGCAGAATCTCCGGAAGATCATTTCGGTTCGAATAATTATCTGAAATTGGATTACTATCAGGGCAAGTTTGCCGTAGGCGTACAGTTGGAAGCCTATGAACCGGTACTGGTGGGATACCCGAAAGAATTGGAAAAGGCAAAGCTGACCAACTATTACGTATCTTGGGCCGACAAGGATTTCTCCATAACAGCGGGTACGTTTTATGAGCAGTTCGGTAGTGGACTGCTATTCCGTAGCTGGGAGGACCGTATGCTTGGTTTAAATAATGCGGTGATGGGAGCACGTTTTACCTACAATTACAAGAATATTGTAGGGTTGAAGGCTATTTGGGGAACTCCACGTTTTGGTATGGATTTTTCTGATACACAAGTACGTGGTGTAGATGTAAGTTTCTCCCTGTCTGAAATGCTTAAATGGCAAAATACCTCCTTGAGTATCGAAGGAGGGGCATTGAACCGGTATGAGAAGATCAGTATCGACCTCGAAGAAGAAGGAGGAAAGCCTTATTCGAATGGCTTCTCGGGGCGGGTGAATTTTGAACGTTCCGGGTTTACAATGAAGGGGGAATATGTAGATGGCGGTGATAAATATTATGGATTCATCCACGACGACAAAGCTTTTGTAAGGAAACGTGCCAATGCACAATTGCTGGAACTGGGCTATAGTGGCAGCGGATTAGGTGTGAATCTGACTGGACGTCGTCTGGAATGGATGAACAGTGAAATTATTGCTGGTAATGGTTCTACTTCGAATTTGTTGAATTACGTCCCGGCGATGAGTACGCAATATACCTATATGCTGACCAATTTACATCCTCATACTCCACAAGTGGGAGATGTGACGAATACAATCAGCGGTGAGATGGGGGGACAACTGGATGTCTTTTATCATTTCAAAAGAGGAACGGTGATTGGAGGTAAGCGCGGTCTGAAATTACATGCTAACTTCTCTACCTATTACGCTTTAGAAAAAGAAGGCACAGCCCAGATGGGTAACTTGGCGTTCCGTGATTTTAGTTTCGATGTAGAAAAGCAGTGGACAAAGTCATTCAAAATGAACCTGCTTTATTCCATGCAGGAATATAGTCCTTCTTACGGAGCGAAAAAAACGACCTCGCTGTCGAATATTTTTGTAGCAGATTTGCAATATAAATTCACTCCTTCTTTTTCCACTCGTATGGAGTTACAATACCTTAATACAAAAGAAGATCAAAAGGACTGGATGGCAGCTCTGCTGGAACTGAATTTTGCTCCGGCATGGAGCATTTACGGAAGTGATATGTATAATCATGGCAAAGATAAAATCCATTATTACAATGTGGGGGCCAGCTATGCAAAATCACGTACGCGTATTGCGTTGAGTTATGGTCGTAACAGGGAAGGATATGTATGTTCCGGGGGAGTTTGCCGGACGATTCCTAAATACACAGGTGCTAACCTGACTATTACCACTTCGTTTTGAGGTCAGTGAATCATTTATTAATTAGAATATAGAATATGAGAAAATTTGCAATGCTTTTTATGCCGGGCCTGATGTGCCTGTGCGGATGTTTGGTGTCATGCAGCGGCAATTCTGACGAAACTGAGGTGCCGGATAGCGGTGAAGTGACGGGACCTATTACTTTGACTGTGGATAAAGCTAAGATTGAAGCCAATGGAACTGATATGGCAACTTTCACGGTGACCGATGCGAATGGAAAAGTGCTGACAACTTCTGAATATATTAAAAATGTGTATTTTGAAGATGTTAATACCGGTGATTATTTAGATAGACGAACCAACACATTTTCGGCTGTAGAAAACGGATCACATCGTTTTAAGGCCTATTATCTGGACTGGGAGTCGGAAGAAGTCTCCGTGACTGTACAGAATCGGAAAAACTATGAACTTTTTTATCGTAAGGTAGGTGTTTTCAAAATGACCGGAACTTGGTGTACTTATTGTCCTGCTATGACTTCGGCATTGAAGAAAGTAGAAGAGATAATGCCGGATCGTATGGTGAAAATGGCTTTTCATGCTTCCAGCAGTTCTGCTACCGACCCGTTCCATTTGTCGCAGACAAGCACTATTATGACCCGTTTTGGAGCAACCGGTTTTCCTACCTGTATCTATGATTTGAAGGTGATGTCGATAGACAGAAATGTAAGTGCCATCAAACAAACCTTGAAAGACCAGATCAGAAAATATCCGGCCACTTGCGGTATCAAAGTGAATACGTCTTATAATTCTTCAAGTGGTGAGATTACGGTAAATGCAGCGTTAAAGTCGAGCCAGGGAGGAGAATATGATCTGGTTTATGTCTTGGTTACTGATGGCTTGACCGCATCCGGAGGAAATGAAACCTCGTATGATTATACGGTCAGAGCTATTTCCAACAATTACATGGCGATGTCAACCGATAGAAGATTTACTGTAAAAGCGAATGAAGAACATACTGCCGGTACTTTTATGATTTCCGGAGCAACGAACCTGAACTCTTCAACGTCACGTGTAGTGGTTTATGCATTACGTAAGGTTGATGACGCATATATGGTGGATAATATAACCCAATGTTCTATCGACGGAAGCGTAGATTATATTTATAATGACTAAGGCTTATGAAGAAATTATACCTGACAATTCTACCAATTGTAATGATCCTTTGTTTAGCAATGCTGTCATCCTGTTCCGGAAGTTCGGACGAAACAGAGAACGGAGGGGCGGATGACGGTATTCTGCGTATTACTGCTGATAAGACAGTCATGCAGGCAGACGGTGTGGAGAGGGTGACTTTTACAGTCAGACTAGGTGCTAAAGATGTAAGTGAAGAAAGTACGATGAACCTGATTCTGGTAAAAGAATCAGGGGAGGAAAACCTGGATTATGGTATCCGTGCTTTCAGTACTTCGGTGCCGGGTACTTATGTTTTTAAAGCCCGTTATTATGAGGGTAAGTCGATAGTCAGTGAAAATAAAGTGACTATTCAGGCTAATTCGACATCAGGCGGGGTAAGTTATTATCATAAGTTGCTGGGGATGCAGTTCACTTCTATCGGGTGTCAGGCTTGTCCGGCACTTAGTACTACATTGAAGGCCATCCAGACAGAACAGCCGGGACGATTGGCGGTAGCTTCTTTTCACATGGATTTCGGGGGAATGACAGACCCTATGACTATCGCGGCCACCAATAACTACCGGACCAATATTCTTGGTAATTTCACGGGATTGCCCCGTTTATTTTACAATCTGCGTAAAGGTACTAAAGATATGATCAGTATAAAAAGTCAGATTGAAGAGGAACTTCAGAATGAACTGAAGAACTATCCTGCGTCATGTGGGGTAGCCATTGAATCTGTATATAATGCTTCTGACCGTACGGTGACAGTTACAGGCAAATTAACCTCTAATGTAGCAAACACTTACCGTTGCCTGATCTATCTGGTGGAGGACGGAATCAAATATTTCCAGACGAACGGTGGAAATGATTATACCCATAACAATGTAGTTCGCGCAGTACTTTCCACATCGTTGAACGGTGACCGCTTCACTGGTGAAATAAATGCAGGAGTAGAGTCTACCATGCAGCGTTCTTATCAGTTGGAACCGGGATGGAATGTGGAAAATATGCGTGTGATTGTATCGATGCTGACAACATTGGACGGCGGAAAGACTTATACGTGTAATAACGTAAATGAGTGCAAGCTTGGAGAATCGGTAGATTATCTGTATAATGAATAAAGAGGGCTTATGTATATAAATATTTATAAAATAGCATTGCTGGTCTGCATTTGCGGCATTGGGATTTTCGGGATTTCCTGTTCGGGCAATACCGATGATTCGGAACAGACGGAAGTGATTTTGAGCGTTAGCAAAAACTCCTTGATTGCCGACGGAAAGGATGTTATAACTTTTACGGTCATGTATGCAGGAATAGATGTAACTGCCGATGCAGTCATCCGTTCCGTGATGGACGGGCAAACCTTGGATGGAAGCACCTTTTCTACTTCTAAAGCAGGAACCTATGCTTTTGAAGCATCTTACGACAAGTACGTATCCAAATTGATGACAGTGGTTGCGAAAAGTACGTCGGGCACACTATCCAGATTTGTAAGGCGTATTTGTGCGATGGAGTTTACCGGAACATGGTGTGCCATGTGTCCGGCAGGAATGACTCGCCTGAATTACCTGATAAATTCGGATTATGAAGGGATTGTTTATCTGATGTCCTTTCATGTAAATGGAACGAGTGCTGATCCGATGGCAATCGAACAGTCCTCAATTCTTTCCAAAAAGTTTGCTATCCCCGGTTACCCTTCATGTGTTGTCGATATGCGTAAGGAAATGGGATTATCCGAAAACTATACTGTCATGCGGTCAATATTCAATGAGTCTTTGGAAAAATATCCTGTCCATTGTGGGGTAGCTATCAGCTCTCTTTATAATGAAGCCGGTTCCGAAGCTAAAGTTACGGTGAGGGTGACTCCGGAGAAAACGGCTGACTATCGTCTGATAGTATATGCTGTGGAAGACGGTTTGAAGTATGAACAGAATGATGGCGGCAACTATCGTGACTATACGCACAATCATGTAGTGAGGAAATTACTTTCTGCTTCGGTTGATGGTGACAAGCTGGGGCAGCTTCCGGAGGATAAGGAAGTAATGAAAGAGTATACAGTGATATTGGATAATGCATGGAAAGCTGAAAAACTTTCTTTCTATGCATTAGTAACGGACGAAAACGGCTATGTGAATAACCTGGCTGTTTGCGAAGCTATAAACGGCAATGCCGATTATGAATATGTAAATGATTAATCACATTTATCACTTTTAATTATGAAGAAGAAATTAGTTAGTTTATTACTTTTGCTAGGGCTGTTTTTAGTTATAAGCCCTATGATGATTTCATGTTCGGATAAGGATGAACAGGGAGTTGATCCCGCGCCTCCTGAAGAGCCGGATACTCCGCTTCCTCCTGTACCGACCCCTATCAAATGGGTGGAAAACGAAGTGGATGGCGGTGAACGTGGAGTGGGCATCAAGGTGACCAGCAGAACTGCCAACAATTTTGTGTTTGAATGTACTCCGGGGGATAAGGTGCAATCTTACCGTTTGGATGTTTATCCTTTATGCCGTATGTATAACTACTTATTTGAAAGTGGAGGTGTAGGTGCAAGCGAAGAAGAAATTGAAGATTTGATTCTGGAAGCTCTTTATAATTCGGAAGGTGCCGGTGCTTACACTTTCAGCAGGAGTACATTAGGGGATAGTTATCCGAATGCGGAATTTGACTGGGCGAATTCCAAGTATTCCCAATCGGAGATTGTGCCGGGAGCAGAATATCTGATTATAACGGTAGGCTGTAATGATGAAGGCGGACAAAATCCGGCCGATATGAAAATCTGTCATCTCAAGACTCCTTCCGGAGATGTAGTAGGTCATCCTCGTGTGGATATTGATGTTGATCCCAGTTATCAGGCGGTTGGCATACAATACCTTCCGAATGAGGACTGTAAGTATTTCTATCAGTTTTGCGGAGATGCTGAACCTATCGATGCGTTTATCGAAGCTTACGGAAAGGATATGTATATTGACTTTATGAGACATTGGACGCAGACGGCAGGAGATGCACAGGTGCCTGAAGAAGAAATGTACTATGTCGTAGACTTTGGTTATACTGCCGATGCAACAAGAAAAATTACGGCTACGACTATCGGCTTGGATGCAAACAAGAATAAAGGGGATTATGTACGTCAGGACTTTCAATTAAAACAGATTCCTGAAAATGCGCCCGAAGCAGAATGTGCAATGACAATCACTAAAACGGGTGCTTCTATTGTTAATATGGATGTAACTCTGGAAAAAACCTGTTATGCCATGTTCTATCGTATCTTCAGTGAGTCAGACTATGCCCCTTATGAAAATGCGGACGAGGCTACGATGACAGCATTGGCACAGGCACTGGATCAGGAAGGATGGGGTATTAAGAATCTAAATATCGGTCAGGAAGGTTCGTATACAAAGTCCGAATTCCAATATGATCTTGCTCCGAATGGTTCCTATGTTGTCGCTTATATTGGTCGTAATGAATATGGGGAGTTGTCAAAAGTGAAAACAAGCCGTTTTTCAACACAGGAACGTGTGACTGATAATCCGGGAGCATCCAAGGCTACAATAGATATTACTATTTCCAATCCGGGAAGGACAAGTCTGAAGTTGAATTATAAATATAATCAGGAAGCGGCAGTATTTTATCATCAGTATATCATGACGCCTGATTTGCTGGAAGAGGCTAATAAAGCTGAATTGATTCAATATCTGTTATCAGAGGATTCAAATACGTGGCCTGCAAATGCAAACGGAGGGGTTGAAGATTATACGTTTACCGGTTTGGACCCTGCTACTGAATATATATTTGCTTATATGGCAGAAGACTGGGACGGTGTACTGACTGATGTGAAAATAGTGAAAGCTTCAACCGAAGCTATTATAGCAGGTCCTGACCCGACTATGCAACTGAGTGCTTATATGAGTGAGTTGGGGAATTTTACTGTTCAGTTCTCAATGGTAAAGGATGTAGCCAAGATCTTTCATATGATAGTGGAGGATGAGTATTCGGCAAGTGGCGATTATAGCTATGAGGATTGTATGAAAGTATGGAAAGAAAAATGTTTAGAGTATGGTTTGACTACTGTTAATTCTACAATTCAATCATATGATAAGACAAGTGAAGCCAAACGTCTGGTTGCTTTATGTGTACCTATTGGTGCTGATGCTGACGGCAATGAAGTGATTGGTGACCTCTATGCTGTATTCTGGGATAAAGACAAGGGTATTGTTACCGATCCTTCCGTGTTATTCCCGGATGCCCCGAAATCGCAGAAGAGAATAATGGGAATGACTAAGTCTCAAGTAGTGAAGAAAGATAGCCGGATACCTGCAAACCTGATTGTTAATGAACAGGTGGAAAAGAATGTTCCGGGAGCTATGAAAAGTGAAAGTACTATTTATCTTGATTTGAAGAGATTAGGAAAACATCCTCACGCCAAATAAATATCGGCAGAACTATTTTTCCGCACGATAGTGTGTTATCTATCGTGCGGTTTTCTCTAATCATTAATTTTTTTAGATATGAGAAGAAATCAATTTTTATGTAGCATGGGAAAATGTACATTTTTCCTAATGGCAGTATGTGTTGTGATGTTTTCGTCATGTTATAATGACGATGATTTAAAGAATTCGATTTCCGGTCTGGAAGATCGTATGGCTAAATTGGAGGCTTCATTGCAGAGTATACAAAGTGATATTTCTACATTAAAGACATTGACCGATGCCCTGTCTCAAAATAAATCGATCGCTTCTGTGCTGGAGAACGAAGATGGAAGTTATACTATCAAATTTTCAGACCAGACAGAAGTGACCATTCATAATGGTGAAGATGGAGAGGATGCTCCACAAATAACCGTTATAAAGAATGAAGAAGATGGTATTTATTATTGGGGAATCACCGGTACGGACGGTAAGAAAACACTCTTGAAAGATGGAGAAGGGAATATGATGCCTGTGACGGCTGCCGCTCCTAAGGTTCGTATTAATACGAACACGAAAGAATGGGAAATCTCTACCGATAATGGAAAAAACTGGGAACCGACCGGTGTTTACGCTTCCGGAGAAGGGACGGGGGACACTTCACTTTTCAGCGGAGTAAGCCAGGATGATGATTATGCTTATTTTACTCTGAAAGATGGTACGATATTGAAGGTTGTAAAATCCAAAGAACTGAAATGTGAGATATTGACAGGAAAACAGTATTTTGCGAACGGTGAGGAGAAATTGCTTCCGGTTGAAATGAGTGGTATTTCGAAATATACCGTGACCAAACCTGACGGCTGGAAAGTTTCATTGACTGGAAAGGGGTTGACTATTATTGCTCCTGTTGCAGAAAATCAGTATGCAGAGGCAGGTGGTAAGGTCGCTATAGTAGCTGTTGCATCTAACGGGCAGAGTCTTATTTCGGAGATTCCGGTAGTAATAGGGGAAGCTCCTGTGGCTATATCCGTTGAAGGGCAGATGGTTTCTACCACTTTGAAAAATGGAATAGAAATGTATTATTTGGGAGTGATGGAAATAGATCAATACAGCGCAGAAATGGTAGCTGAATTAGTAAATGGATATTCTGCCCGTATGTACATGAAAACAGCCGCTCTTGAAAAAATGCCCTTGGCGGAATTGTTGGGCAAGGATCCAGAACCCGGAAAGACGTATATGATTTGGGCGGTACCTCCATCTGAAACAGGCGACAAGTATCAGTCTGATGATGTAATTGCTGCTGCAATTAAGACTGCTGCGACTGTGGAATTGAAGGTTTCGGATATTACATTTGAAGGTGCAACGGTTTCTGCAACAAGAAAGGGGTGTGACATTTATTATACAGGAATCACGGATAAGTCTAATTATTCACCTGATGCAGTCATCGAAGACGTGTCTTTTTATGATGGCGGAACCAAACAGTATTCGGATTATAACGGACCGCTGGAGGGTAAGGTGTTGGATTTCCTTCCGACAGTTGTGCCGGGAACAACGTATGTGCTTTGGGCTATTCCTTATAATGAAGAAGGAAAGTATAAGACAGAAGAACTGGTATCGCTTGAAATTCCTGTTCCTGCGCTGACATATGACGGAACGGCAACGGTAAATGTGGGTAATGTGGTTGCTACGGTTACAAGTGTAAGTGCGCCTCTTACTCCCGGAACGGATTGCTATAAATATTATTATTCTTACATGAAGGAAACGGCTATGGCTAATTATGCTACCGACAGAGATGTGATATCCTATCTTATCAAAAACGGCAAGTCTGCCAAAGAGGCTGAAAATTTTGAAAGGGCTTCTTTGGAACCAGGCACGAAAGGTTTTCTTGTTGCAGTAGCTTTGGATAAAAAAGGGCAGCTCGGTTCGTTGGTTAAAGTGCAGGCTGATTCTAAGGAAATGTCCTATAATTCTTCTATTTCGGTCGATGTATTGATAGAACCGGGAGCTTTATCCACGACGTTGACGTTGACCCCGACCGGTAGTCCGGTAAAATACCGTTATGTCCATATGCCATTGAATGATTTCAGAAACTATCCATATTGGGGGGATGATGAAATGGTAAAGCAGGCTTTGGTAATGAATCAGGATGTAACAGAGGTTACCGTTGCTGATTTGAAAAAGAATCAACTGGTTATTGAGGACATAGAGTTTAAAGCTGACTATGTATTATTCATGATAGCAGTTGATGCAGACGGTAATCCTTCTACAACTATGACAAAGAAGGAGTATACCAGTGCAAAACCGACTTTCGTCAGAATAGAGAAAGATGCGGATTTGTGGAAAGCCGGTGAGCCGGAGGTAACGATTGACAAGATAGAAAAGGATAAGTTCTATACGGTTACGTACACCGTGAAGCCTAAAGCCGGTTGCAAACAGTTTTATGTATTTGCCGGATCTGCAGACTACCTGACGGGTATGTTTGATGAACAAATCAAGTATGTGATGAAATATGGAGTCAAACAAACAACCACTTATTCTGGAAGTATTTACGGACCGTTGCCAACTAATATCAATGTAACTTGGGTAGATGCGGAGGGACGGCTTTATGAGCTTTCTAAAACTGTGGTAAACGTTCCTGCACAATAATCTTTTAATTTTCTAATTTAATAAAATGATAGATGAAAAATTTATTTAATAGTTTTTATAGTGTAGTATTACTTGCTTTGTGTCTGGTTGCTTTCAGTAACTGTTCGGATGGTGATGACGGCGGAGAAGTAGGTGGTGCGGATAATGGAATCACTGCGATTGCCAGTGCAACAGAAATGACCGTGTCTCTTTATGGGGAAACTGTCGAGATTTCATTTACTGCGGCAGGAAAATGGTCTCCTTCTTTACAATATTCTGCAGGAGCGGATTGGGCTTCCATCACTAATACCAGTGGTAATGCTACAGCAGGTAAAGGCGGATTAAAGGTAAAGGTTGATAAAAATGAATCCGGAAAAGAACGGGTCTTGACTGTAGCTGTGCAAGTGGAGGGATATAAGGTTCCCGTTACAGTATGTACTATCACACAAGGAGCAGGCTCCGGAACGGCAGTGGACTTGGCTTTGAATGAGTATATGGATAAATATTTGAAGGAACATTATTTGTTCAATGAGGAATATAATACGTTGGATATAGATTATGCATCAGTATCTTATGAAAATTTCCTGCCGACTTATCTTTTACCGATGAAAACCAATATGGAAGATGGTGGAACTTATCGTGCATTTTCGGCCAATGCAGGCAAGCGCTATATCTATTCTTATATTATGGAAACAGGTTCCAGTAGAACCCGTGCGAATACTCGTGCAACAAGTGTTGTAGGATCGGGACTTGGTACGTTTTTCTCTTCTTATATGCCGGATAGAACAACTATTGGACTATCCATTGGTTATGTGTATTTGGAATCTCCGGCTGCCAAAGCCGGATTGAGACGGGGCGACGTGATTGTTTCTGTTGATGGGGTTACTTTGAACAAGAATAATTATCAGCAATACATGAGCACTTTGTTTTATGCAGGTGGAGGTGAAACTTTTAAGATCGGCTATAGGCGTAAAATCTTTGATGAAAAACAGGGCGGCTACGATTTAGTGGATGGAGCTACTACATTAACTACCGGTAGTTATAAGAATAGCCCTATCTTGAATTCAATGTTTATAAAAGATAAAAAAGAGAATAAATTCAATATCGGTTATTTAGTTTATCTAAGTTTTGATTTGAATTTTGAAGAAGACTTGAAATATGTGATTCAGCAGTTCAAGGCGGAAGGTATTACAGATTTGATTTTAGATTTACGTTTCAACAATGGAGGTTCAGTTGAGTTAGCTCGTTATTTAGCCGCTTCTATCGCCGGTACATCACATCGTTCGGATGTATTTATGAAAATGCAACGTAATTCCGGTGCGGATGAGTATATCCGTTTTGGAGATGGTGATGATCTAAATCTTAATTCTGTAAGAATCATCTGTTCGGAAGAAACGGCTTCTGCCAGTGAATTGATAATTAATGGACTAAGAGGAATAGATTTTCCTGTGAAATTATTTGGTAGCCGCACGGAGGGAAAGAACGTGGGAATGGAAGTGCAAGAGTATAAATATGGAAATAAATATTATGAATTTGCTCCGATTACTTTCCGTTCTTTCAATGCAAAAGATTGGGGAGATTATGCTAGTGGCATGGATCCGGATGTCATGCTGAACAATCAAAACTCAGATTACGAGGATGATATTGATAACGTATTTCCTTATGCTTTCGGAGATTGGGATAACTTTGATTTCAATTATCCATTATATTGGGCACTATGTGATGTTCAAGGGGTGGATCCGACGACAGGTGAACCGGTGAAACGTAGCGGAAGATCAGGAATGACCCGTTCGCAACAAGATGAAATCATTAGAGTACCGTCTGTACCGTTGAAACGCCCTGTGGGAACTTTTGGCTCGCTCATTTATAACAAGCCGGAAGTGGAAAACTTATATTAGTAAGACTAAATCTCTTGTGAAATAAATTTTCTCTTAAGTTTAAGGGGATGCTTCTCGGTAAGGTGTTAGTGAGGGCATCCCCATTTTTGTTCTATAAATGAATAGAAATAAAATGGAATATTATGATGAATAAATCGTTATATAAATTAATCATATTCATTGGAATGTTAGGATTAATAAGCAGTTGTTCGGATGATGATTCTGAAAGTAAATCACAATATGAAGTGGTGGATAATGTGGTGACTAGTTGGTATTCACCCTCTCATTACGAAAAAACAGTACCTTCAAGCGAATTGTTATGTATTGGGGAGAGTGATAAATGTCCTTTATCTAATACATACATATCAATAGTCAATTATGATTCTGAATATCCGATAGTCATACCGAGAGGGGTCTATCAATACTATGAATATGGACATTGGATATATAGACCTGTACCTGCCGATGGGTCTATGAAGGAAATATTTAATTCTGATTGGTATACGACTGTTGTAGTACTATATGGTGGTGAAGGAACATATAATTTTGCTGTAAGAATTTACAATCCTACTTTAAACAAATATTTTGTAACCAAGCCATATCAATTGAAAGTATGGAGAGAAGGAGTAGAGGGGGAGTATAAGTGGTTTCGTTCTATTACGCAGGTAAATAATTAATTAACTAAAAAGAATGGGTACTCTTCTATTCTTGAGGCTGATAAAGCAATATTAGCAGCTCATGGGTATGATACAAATCACATATAATAATTATGACATATTATGGGATTCTGGAAAATTGCACTAGTAAGTCTATTATTAGGAAACAATTCGGTTTTATCACAGAATAATCGATTGTTTTATGACTATGATAATAATGGAAATCGAATTTCACGGACAAATAATATTGAGAGTAAAGATCGTCGAATAATGATTGCTGCTTCTGTTGATATTCCATATTTGGAATATGATGTAGCTGTTGATGTAAATAATCATACTCTTGATACACTTTTAGCAGTAGGATCTACTCCTTATTTTTTTGATATAGCAGCAAATGGTGCTTCTAATTTTTCAATTCCTCTCTCGTTGCCTGTTGGCAATGGTGGAATAGGACCTAATTTGGAAATTGTATACAATAGTTATAGTGGAGATGGAGTTTTAGGTACAGGAATAAATTTGTCATGTTTATCTTCAATTACTCGTAGTAATGAAGAGTCTAGATTTAATGAATTACATTCTTGGAATAAATATTATCTGGACGGTATACCTCTAATAGAGAAATGGGTGGATGGAAAAATAGTCTATTATAAAGAAAATAATGATTATTCCTTAATAACCAGAGATAACTCTACACGTTACTTTGTATTGACCACTCAAGATGGAATGAAATATTATTATGGTGATTACAAAGATACCAAAGCATACCAATTATCTAATGCTGACCAGACTACTATTATTTCCTGGTATTTGGCTTGTCAAGAAGATCCTTATGGAAATTATATATTGTATAATTATCAACAAGATATTGAAAATGCAGATATATGGTTAAAGTCAATTGAATATACATTTAATAATTCATGTAATTATACACAAACCAATCGAATTGATTTTTTATATAATCGTGTGAAAGATGTTCCAACTGGTTTCCTGAATGGTTTCAGGATTAAACGTGATAAGATATTGAAAGAAATTTCCGTTTTTGCAGGAAGTGAACAGGTACGTACCTATAAAATGAAGTATATAAAAGATGAGAAAGATATATATCCAAAACTTAATAGCATACAAGAGTTTGGAAAGAATAATGTTGCTTATAATCCTATTATAATAGGTTGGGGAAATCATCAAGGTGAGAAATGTTTGCAAAAATATGCGTTTGAACATCGTCCGACAGATGTGATTCAAGGAGACTTTAACGGTGATGGAATAGAGGATTTTCTGACAATAGATAAACAATATATAATGAGACCTCCAGAATATATGGATTCTATAAATATTGTATTAGAAGTCCAAACAATAGATAAAAAAGGAAATCGTGAAAAAGTATGGACTACAACCATTTATGACCAAAACTATTCTTTTACTGTAATTCCTGGGGATTTTAATGGAGATGGTTTATTGGATTTAGCTATGTTAACTAAGGATGATACGCATTTCACAATTATGAAAGCGTATCTGAATGAGGAAGGAAAATTAGGTTATAAAACAACGACCAGGTTGGGGGGAGTTGCTAGTCCTGTATTAGTTGGGCATTTTGAGGGAAATAGAAAAGATCAACTTCTAATCGGAAATAAATACTACTCTTTTGATGATGAATTAGTTAAATATACTTCTCTAAATATAGAAACTTTACCAGATAATGGGAGTTATGCAGTCATAGATGTTGATGGAGATAAATACGATGATATTGTTGTATATGATAAAAAGAAGAAAGAATTTACAGCTTATGCTATTATTGATTATAGTGGGAATCTTCGTAAATTGACACATTTTACCTGTAATGAGGGGGAAATCGAGGATATTAAATTCGGGTATTTCAATAATGATCAATATGCGGATATCTTTTTTTATTGTAAATCCGGGGAACAATATAAACAATTTATATATTATTACAACGGAAATGAATTTGTTAAGGGAGAAATTACGGAATCACATCCTAATTTATCTTTCTTAGTTGCAGATTTTAATAATGATGGTATATCAGAGTTAATGTCTTGTTATTATACAATTGACCAAGATAAAGAGACCAAAGCTGCGACTGTTAGTTATCCTGGATGTCATTTTACGAGTAATACCTACAATATTGATGTTACGGATTTATTTCTATCTCCTGATATCTCTCCTGGAACTACAAGATTAGATGATGTGTATTCATATAAGGGAAAATCTTATGTTTATCCTATAAAACACGATCTTTTTGCCGGTGATTTTACAGGGGATGGTAGAGCTGATGTATTAGCCATTTCTCAATCCAGAGTAACAGGGCCAGGGGTGATTACACGTTTTCGTGACGTAAAATACAGTTTGGTAACTTTTGATGAACAATGTTCTTCTGATGTGGTGATTGATATCATAGATGGTAATGCGGGTAGGCGCTCTATTGAATATAATAGTCATGTACAATCACGTGTGAGTAAGAATCCGCTAATAAAAGGATTATATACTCATTGGAATAAGCAATATGCATTAATTCGAAATGTAAATTATGTACTAACATCCGATTTGCATAAAAACATTCATATTGGTAAGAAGTCATATTCATATACTACTCCTTTTTATAGAAAGGATAAAGGTAATTTTGTTGGATTTGAAAAACAAATAATAACAGATTCTCTTTTAAATACTATCACGGTTAATACTTATAATGTATTAGGATCTCCCTGTATATTATATCTTGCCAAAAGCGAGTATCGTGTTGGACATGAAATCGTTTCGTCTACTAACTATGGAGCTGAATTACATGATTTGTCAGGGAGCTATTATTTGAGACATACATCCGTTTTTGAAACAGACTTGGATAAGCAATGTGAAAAAGTGGAGCAATATACTTATGATGAAGTAGATAATATCATAATTTCTGATGTTAGTTATCAAGGATTTGCTAGGGTAAATAATATACCAGAAAAAAGAGTTTTAACCAATTATCAATATGTACGTCCGGATAATCTATATTATAAGAAGAAACCTTCAAAAATTACAACTGTCTACACAAGAGATGAAGCTAATAGTATCACTCAGGTGAAAAGATACGATTATACGCCACAAGGAAAAATTTCTTTAGAATCATTTAATTCATATTTTAAAAGATACCAATATAATGTTTGTGGGCTTTTGGTTGCGGAGAGTATAGAAGATTCTATCACTAAAAAACAGTTTATTTATGAATATGATACTAACTTTCTACATCGAAGTAAGACTATATCTCCGACAGGTTTAATCTCAACTTATACAACTGATGTCTATGGCAATATTCTTATTCATACCGGACCGGGAAATCTGAAAACATATTATACTTATGATGATTTATTCAGACCTTATAAAATTAAGGCTCCCGATGGTACTGTTTCAGTCCGGAAAGCAATAAGAGGGGGACGTGATAAACAAGGATTCTATGTTGCGAATTATGTTATATTGAATGGAAATACAGAAAAAAGTATTATTTTTAATAATGCCATACACTACGATTGTCTGGGGAGAGAAATTCGAAAAGAAAAAGTTCTATTAAATGGAATATGCGAACATGTTGATATTTATTATAACAAAAAAGGGTTGTCAGAAAAGTTGTATTCATATAGAGGGAAAGTTTTAGTAAATTCGAAAGAAATGTATTATGATAATAAGAATCGCATTATACAAGAGAAAATATCATCTCCAGTAGATGTGGGCAAAAATGGAAAAACTATAGACTATGTTTATTATGATCCAAATGTCAGGAGAGGGAAAAAGGTAAAAACTGTAATAACTAATGCATCTACCACTGATTCTATTGTTACAATAATGATATATAATCGTACTGCTTTACCTGTATTAAGAATCGAAAATAGTGATTCAATAGTTTACCAATATGATAGTGCTGATAACTTAATAAAGGTACAAACGGTAGGATATCCGACAGAGGATAAATATACAGATTATGGATTGAGAATTTCTCATTTCAATAATTCTACAGGTAAATCGACATGTGAATATAACAATTTCAATGAATTAGCTAAAGAGGTTGATAGTCAAGGAAATAAGATTAAATATGCTTACGATAAAGAGGGAAGAATAATAACAAAAACGACAGGGGAAAATACTGTTCATTATATTTATGACGCAGTTACTGGTTGGCTAAAAGGAATTGAATCTTTGTCACATAAACTGGAATATTTATATGATAATATAGGACGGGTTATTGAAGAAAAGAAAACGACATTAGGGATACCGATGGTCAAGAAATATCAGTATGACAACTTTGGACGTTTATCAGTGTATACTTCTCCGTCTGGTTTCAAGCAAAAGAATGTATATGATGATAGATTTTGTGAATTGGTTGAGATTCGTGATATAACTACAGGCGATTCAAAAATTCTATGGAAACGCACGAAGGTCGATTCTTTGGGATATATTTCACAGGTTATTAATGGAGATAATCGAACAGTAGATTATACGTATAATAATCGTGGAGAATATACACATATTTATTCTCCGGGAGTTATTGATTTTTTATATCAATATGATCATCGTGATTTGATGCTTTCACGTAAAGAAAAGTTTTATACGGATGATTTATGGAAAGGATTTGATGAGTATTTCAGCTATGATACTTATGAAAGGCTTATTGCATCTGAAAGAAAAGGAAAAACAGGCCAAGAGGTTTCATATTCTTCCGGTTATCGGATTGCATCAAAATCCGACATGGGGACTTATTTATATACTAGCGATAAATCTCGAATTCATAGCATATCCACAGTGTCAGAAAGAGATTATTATCCTTCACAGATATTAACATTTTCAACAAATAATCGTATTGCTACAATACAAGAAAAAGATAAGATATGGACTTATGATTATGATGTGAATGAGATGCGTGCAAAAGCGGTGTTGGAAGAAAATGGCATTGTACGATTAACTAAATATTATTTTTCTAATTATGAAAAAGAATGTACAGATAACCAATCGACTGATATTGATTATATTTATGCAGGTGAAAATTTGGTAGCTTTAAGAAAGACTACAGAAAATCAGGCGACTATATATTTTGTCTATTCTGATAATTTAGGTTCTATTCGATGCTTGACTGATTTTCAAGGGAATGTAGTACAGCAGTTGGGGTATGACGCATGGGGGCAACGCCGCAATCCATTGACTGGCGAGAAATTGACTTCTATAGAATTGATAGATTCTTATCGTATTACGCGACGTGGATTTACAACTCATGAGCATATTGATGAAATGAACCTGATTAATATGAATGCGAGAATCTATGATCCTTTAATTGGTTGCTTTATTAGTGTTGATCCTCACGCTGCCATGAATTATATAATTAATCCTTATACTTATTGTAATGGAAATCCATTAAAATGGATTGATTTAACAGGAGAAGATATGTGGAGTACGTCTGACCCTGACTTGATAGACCGGATGTTTAATTTATACAAGGATGGCCAGAATATGTTTGGCAAACCATATTCTGTAAGTAATGATTGGTTTTATCTAACTCACGATGAGTTTGTTAGAGCCTATGCAGTATATGGAGTTGCTGTATTTTCTTACAATGGTAGCTATGACTTGAGTAGTTATGGGACTGTAAGTGATGGGGAAATCACAATTCATGGGAAGCTTCCGAAAAAAGAGGAAACTGGCTTTCCTAGTGTAGGTGATGCTTATTCTATGATAAATTATGCAGTAGGGACATATACTGGAATAAAAGCTTACTCGCATGTACATGATGGAATGTGGCGTGGAATGGACGGTAAATGGTACAAAACATCTTGGGGAGGTAATCAGTATACAGGGGCTCGTAGCACTGTGATGAAAAAGGCTTTACGTTTAGAGAAAATTGGTAAATATATGTTCTGTCTTGATGCTGTAATTAATGGAGTTATAATTTGGAACAATGCTTCTGAAAATAATTACGAACTTATATTCCAATCTTCGGCAAATATTGTTTTCGGATATATTTCTACTTATGGTGGACCTCCTGGAATGATTGTGGGAACAATGTATTATTCTATGACTTTTGCTCCTCATGGATTTATATTTTGTCCGATAACAGAACCGACTTTCTGTTCATCTGATAATACTTATGTTGAACCATATAAAAAAATATATTGAGAATGAATATACTTAAACAAATATATGAGATATATGAATATCTGTTTTATCGAACATATATATGGCAGCTTAGATTGTGGGGAGAAAAGCGGTCGCCAGAAGTGGCAGGGTTATTACTACCGACTTCATTGTTTACTTTTGTTTTTGTTGGCCCAATAGTTGGAGTATTACATTCATTGGAAGTACCAAACAATGAAGAGTTAGGTATACTTTTGGCTGTTATATTCACTTTTGTTGCTCATAGATTATTTATTAGCGATGGACAATATTTGTCTATTGCTGATAAATATCGTAATGAAACTAAAGAAAAACAACGACAACGTATGAAGCAAGTTTGGATTTTTTTAGCAATAAATCTTATTTGGGTAATATTCTGCATCTTCTTATTCATCAAAGTGATACCCCCGCCATCAAATGCAGATACCTCTAATAAGAATCCTTCTCCAGAATATATAGAGATGCTGAAAGATATAAGAGACCGACGAGCACAATAGAATATAAACAGTGAAATAAATTTGTTGTATAATAGATTATAATTTAGAACTTAGAAAAATGAGAATTATTTTATTTTTATTATTGGGTTGGTACACAATCGGAAATATACAAGCACAAATCAAAGAGCCTGTAAAGTTCAAAAATGAGTTGAAAATGACATCTGAAACGGAAGCGGAAATCGTGTTTACTGCTTCGATAGAGAAAGGATGGCATGTGTATTCGACCGGGCTAGGGGATGATGGGCCTATTTCCGCTACTTTCAACATCAATGCGAGTAATCATGTAGAAACAATGGGTAAATTGCAACCTGTTGGAAAAGAAATCAGCATCTATGATAAGATGTTCGAGATGAACGTGCGTTATTTTGAAGATACGGTACAGTTTATCCAAAAAGTGAGATTTACAGGAAATGATTACTTTATGGATGGGTTTCTGGAGTTTGGAGCTTGTAACGATGAGAGCTGTTTACCTCCGACTCAAATTCCTTTTCAATATGGGAAAAAAGCAGAAGCAGATATAATAGTTACAAAAGGGGAGGAAGAGGCTCCGGTAAATGTGGTAGAGAAGCAATCGGAAAGTGATCTTTGGAAACCGGTAATCAATGAATTGCAAGTGTTAGGTGAAGAACATTCTCAAGAGGATAAATCTTGGTTGTATGTCTTTGTCACTGGATTTCTTGGCGGATTATTGGCTTTGTTCACTCCCTGCGTATGGCCGATTATTCCTATGACTGTGAGTTTTTTCCTGAAAAGAAACAAGGATAAGAAGAAAGGGATTCGGGATGCATGGACTTATGGTGCTTCAATTGTCGTGATTTATGTAACACTGGGATTAGCAATTACTTTAATATTTGGTGCCAGTGCATTGAACGCTTTATCAACAAATGCCGTATTTAATATTCTTTTCTTCCTGATGTTGGTTGTTTTTGCAGCTTCTTTCTTTGGGGCATTTGAACTTACTTTGCCTTCTAAATGGAGTAATGCTGTGGATAGCAAAGCGGAAGCGACGAGTGGGCTGCTAAGTATTTTTCTGATGGCATTTACGTTATCTCTGGTGTCTTTCTCTTGTACAGGGCCGATTATCGGCTTTCTGCTCGTACAGGTTTCTACAACTGGTAGCGTGATTGCTCCTGCTATCGGAATGTTAGGCTTTGCCATCGCTTTGGCTTTACCATTCACACTGTTTGCTCTTTTTCCTTCGTGGCTGAAATCAATGCCTAAGTCAGGAGGGTGGATGAATGTAATTAAAGTGACATTGGGCTTTCTGGAACTGGCTTTTGCCTTGAAATTCTTATCGGTTGCGGACTTAGCCTATGGTTGGAGAATTCTGGATAGGGAAACCTTCCTTGCATTATGGATTGTGATTTTCGGACTGATGGGGTTATATCTGTTAGGAAAGATCAAGTTTCCGCATGACGGTGATGAAAGTAGGGTAGGCGTAGCCCGCTTCTTTCTTGCACTTGTCTCTTTAGCGTTTGCTGTGTATATGATCCCCGGACTTTGGGGAGCACCTTTGAAAGCTGTCAGTGCATTTGCTCCTCCTGTGATGACACAGGACTTCAATTTATACTCGAATGAGGTTCATCCCCAATTTAAGGACTATGATATTGGGATGGAGTATGCACGGCAACAGGGAATGCCTGTGATGGTCGACTTTACCGGATATGGTTGTGTGAATTGTCGTAAGATGGAGGCGGCTGTATGGACAGATAGTAAGGTAGGCGGTATCATCAATGATAAATATGTGCTTATCTCGTTGTATGTAGATGATAAGACTCCATTGAATGAGCCGCTCAAAGTAACGGAAAATGGAACGGAACGTACCTTACGCACGGTAGGGGATAAATGGAGCTATCTGCAACGTGTGAAGTTTGGAGCAAATGCACAGCCTTTTTATGTATTGCTGGATAATGACGGGAATCCGTTGAATAAGTCGTATGCATATAATGAAGATATTACTTCTTATATTGAGTTTTTACAGAAAGGATTGGAACATTACGTAAAATGAATTTAGTCATTGATTCTCTTTTTAACCTGGACTCGTGATCGATAGGATTAGAAAAGGAATTTGTTTTTAGGTAGTGGGGCCGGCGTACAAAGCGTAACTTTGTTTGCCGGTCTTTTTTATGCTCCCTTGTCTCCCTGCTTGTCGCTTTTTTCAAGGTATTGGGTTGATTATTTGCTATAAATATTGTTTGTAGGCCTTGTAGTGCCGATAATCGCTTGTCGTTTCATGTCCGTTGAATATGCCGCATCTTTGCATCGTTAACGTTAGCGAAGTAATAATTAAACAGTATTCATTTAAAAAAGAAAAGTATTATGGCAATTAGATTTAAAAGGGTTCAACGTCTGTGTGATCCGACAAACAAAGAGGCAGGAAAGAAAGTGTATCCAGTAATTTCTTATCAATACGATACGAGCGCTACACTGGATGAGTTTGCGAAAGAAATCTCTTCTACTTCCGGTGTCAGTGAGGGTGAAACGATTAGTGTATTGAAAGATTTTCGTACACTTCTACGTAAGACATTACTTTCGGGCCGTTCAGTGAACATTAAGGGATTGGGTTACTTTTTTCTTGCGGCTCAAAGCAAAGGAACAGAAAAGGCAGAAGACTTTACTGTATCTGACATCAGCGGCCTGCGGGTTTGTTTTCGTGCTAATTCGGATATCCGTCTCTTTACGGGAACTTCGACGCGTTCGGATGGATTGAAGTTTAAGGATTTGGATCATATCAACGACTCAAGTATCATTGATGGTGGGGCAGGTGAAGGAGAGGAAACACCGAATCCTGACGGTGGTTCGGGAGATAATGGTGAAGCACCCGATCCGGCAGCTTGATAAGCGGGAAATGAAAATTAGCGACTTTGTATGGAATGGGGCTTCGGCCTCATTCTTTCTTTAAACTACATAAATAGATCAATATGCAAATAACTACAATCCTTGCTTTCATTACTGCTATGGGCGGTTTGGAAGCGGTGAAATGGATGGTGAGATATATCACTTGCCGAAAAACGGATGCACGGAAAGAAGAGGCAGACGTGAGTAGTCTGGAAGAAGAAAATCGTCGTAAAAAAGTGGATTGGCTGGAAGATCGCCTGACACAGCGGGACGAGAAAATAGACGGGCTTTACATCGAGCTTCGCAAGGAGCAGGAAGAGAAGATCGACTGGATACATAAATGCCATGAGGTGGAGTTGGCACAGAAAGAGTCGGAGGTGAAAAAGTGTGATATCAGAGGGTGTGTGAAACGCATTCCTCCTTCGGAATATTAATGAGGTTAGTTGATAAAAATAAAATGTTATGAGAAAGATAGATTCTATTATAGTACATTGTTCGGCTACAAAAGCCGGACAGGATTTTACCGCCGCAGATATTGACCGTTGGCACCGGGAACGTGGGTTCAACGGTATCGGTTACCATTATGTTATCCGCCTGGATGGAAGACTGGAGAAAGGAAGGGAGATTGATTTGGCAGGAGCGCATTGCAAAGGTTGGAATGAGCGAAGTGTCGGGATCTGTTATATCGGGGGATTGGATGAGAACGGACATCCGGCAGATACCCGGACAAATGCGCAAAAACGGGTGCTTTATCAAGTAATAATGGATTTGCAACGGGAATATACTATTCTTCAGGTATTGGGACACCGGGATACTTCGCCGGATTTGAATGGAGACGGGGTGATCGAACCTTATGAATATGTGAAAGTGTGTCCTTGTTTTGATATGAGAGAGTTTATGAAGAGTGGGAGGGAGTTGCTGTTTGCTTTATTATTGGGTCTCGTTCTTCCGGGGGTACTTTCGGGATGCAGGACTAAGAAGGAAGTTATCAGTAGGAGCAGTGAGGTGCAGATGGATTCAAGTTCTTCCGGGCATTCTTCCCATGTGGCTTCGTATGATGTTAATCAGGAAAGGAAGATGCTGGAACGGATGGAGGAGTCTACCGAACAAATATTGGTAGTATTGGGGAAAGATACTGCGACAGGGGATTTCTCTTCCACCTGTTTTATTTCAGGTAGCAGAAAGACGGTGAATAAGGTTTTTGAAAAGAAAGAGAGGATAGATGAGAAAGAAGATACTCAAATATCATCCTTTATCGACACGAATCGTCATAAAGTGGTTGGTGAGGAGGAAGAGAATAGCTTATATTATAGGAAAAATATAAGTTGGATGCTAATAATTAGTATATCGGCATTGATGTTACTTTACTTTATTTATAAAAAGAGGAGAATTCTTTTTTGAGGATTTGCATAGAAATATATAGAATAATACTATCTTTGTAGAGGTATATCGGGCTTAATGGAGTGATTGTTCAATAATATTCATATTCATCATCGGGATATACAATGAGAATGAGGGCGAAATTTTTTATTGTGATAATTGATTGTGTAGCCCTAAATGTGTGAATAACGTAAAAGTGGTAGCTTTTGAGTTTGAATTTTGCATATATCGAAACAGGCTATTTAAAATATTTGCTATTAGTCTTGTTTGTAAACAGATATTGTTCTCTTAGACATGAATACAATTTGCCATATTCGTGATTATGCGGACTTTTGCAGAAGGTAACTAACAAACAATATTAGGGATTAATGATTATATATAATAGTCGATTAGCAAAATGGCTTCTCGATAAAAAGAAACATTCTTTTATGATTTTTGGGTGCTACTTTACCCGTTATAAGCAATTAGAATTTTGGGAGGAAATGGAAAACCGGATTCATGTAAGGCAATACACGGAATGCTTTTTGCCTACACTTGTGCCGGCAGTAGGAGTATCGCTGTAAAAGAAAGCTGCCATCGTCAAGATGGGCTGACTAAGATAAAGATCCCTCGTGGATCGGCTGCCTGTGAAGGTCGCTCTATTGTTTGTTTTGTTTGTGTTTTGGTGCACCTTTATTCTGTTGAAGAATAAGGTGCACTCTTTTTATGGTTATATAATAGATTAAATATATCTTTGAAGAAAAAAGAAGATGGGTGAAAAAGCTTCAATGTGGAATCTCTGGCACGGCTGTCACAAATTGAGTGAGGGCTGCCGCCATTGTTATGTATATCGGACGGATGGTAAATATGGAAAAGACAGTTCGGTGGTGACAAAGACGGAGAAGTTTGATTTACCTTTGCTTCGAAAAAAGAATGGTACGTATAAGATACCTTCGGGAAATCTGGTATATACTTGTTTTACTTCGGATTTTCTGATAGAAGATGCCGACGAATGGCGTGCCGAAGCATGGGAGATGATGCGGATACGGCAGGACTTGCATTTCCTTTTTATCACCAAACGAATCGATCGATTACAACAGTGTCTGCCTCTGGATTGGGGTGATGGGTATGAGAACGTAACAATCTGCTGTACAATGGAGAATCAGGATAGGGTGGATTATCGTCTGCCTATTTATAAAGAAAGTCCTATTAAACATAAAATCATTATCTGCGAGCCGCTTCTTAGCCGGATTGATTTCAGAGGCGAGTTGGGAGATTGGGTGGAACAGGTGGTTGCCGGAGGGGAGTCGGGGAAGGAAGCCCGGATGTGTGACTATGAGTGGGTGCTGGATATCCGGCAGCAATGTATAGATGCGAATGTCGGCTTTTGGTTCAAGCAGACTGGGAGTTATTTGCTGAAAGAGGGACATGAATACAAGATTGCCCGACAGTTTCAACATTCGCAGGCGAGGAAGGCAGGATTGAATTATATGCCTGATAAACAAGAAATAAAAGGTTAGTTTAGATATTTTTTTACTGAAAGCGAGGGTTGCTTGGCAATCTTCGCTTTTTGTTTTATTGAGTACAAAATACGGATAATCACGTCTTTTTATAAAGATATTGTGTAAATTTTAAATTATCCATATTAATGAAACAGATAAAACTGTTACTTCTTTTAGCTTCCGCCTCCGTTACGGGAGCACTTGCGCAAAGCAATGGATTGACGGATATGAGTCAGAGCCGTTTTGCGAAGATGGCGAATACCGGAATCGGTGCAGTACATTGGACGGATGGATTCTGGGGAGATCGCTTTCAGGTATTTAGCCGGACTTCCCTGCAAAGTATGTGGAACACTTGGAATACGCCGGAAATCTCTCACGGTTTCCGTAATTTTGAGATTGCTGCCGGGGTGTGCAAAGGAGAGCATTGGGGACCTCCATTTCATGACGGAGATATGTATAAATGGATGGAAGGTGTGGCTTCTGTCTATGCAGTTAATAAAGATCCGGAGCTGGACAAATTAATGGATAACTTTATTACTTGTGTTGTAAAAGCCCAGCGTGCAGACGGTTATATACATACGCCTGTTGTTATTGAAGAACTGAATAAAGGGATTGACTCTCATGCATTGGGAGATCAGCATAAACAAACGGTCATTGGAACGAAAGTAGGTGACGAGAATGAAAAAGGAGCTTTTGCCAATCGGCTGAACTTTGAGACTTATAATCTGGGACACTTGATGATGGCGGGTATTGTGCATCGTCGTGCCACTGGAAAGACTACTCTTTTCGATGCTGCTGTGAAAGCGACGGATTTCCTCTGTCATTTTTATGAAACGGCTTCTGCCGAACTGGCTCGCAATGCTATTTGTCCCTCTCATTATATGGGGGTAGTTGAAATGTACCGGGCTACCGGAAATCCCCGTTATCTGGAACTTTCAAAGAATCTGATTGATATCCGTGGTATGGTGGAGAACGGTACAGACGATAATCAGGACCGTATTCCTTTCCGCGATCAATATCGTGCGATGGGACATGCCGTACGCGCCAACTATCTGTATGCCGGAGTAGCGGATGTATATGCAGAAACCGGTGAGCAGCAATTAATGAAGAATCTGACTAGTATCTGGAATGATATCGTGACCCGGAAAATGTATGTGACCGGTGCTTGCGGTGCTCTTTATGATGGTACATCGCCTGATGGTACGTGTTATGAGCCGGATAGTATTCAGAAAGTGCATCAGAGTTATGGACGTCCCTATCAGTTGCCGAATAGCACTGCTCACAATGAAACGTGTGCCAATATCGGTAATATGCTGTTCAACTGGCGGATGCTGGAGGTGACAGGGGATGCGAAATATGCCGATCTTGTGGAGACTTGTCTTTATAATAGTGTATTGAGCGGTATTAGTCTGGATGGAAAGAAGTATTTCTACACGAATCCGCTTCGTATCAGTGCCGATCTTCCTTACACGCTTCGTTGGCCGAAGGAACGGACGGAATATATCAGTTGTTTCTGCTGTCCTCCGAACACATTGCGTACACTGTACCAGGCACAAAACTATGCATATACATTGAGTCCGGAAGGGATTTATTGTAATCTGTATGGAGCAAATACATTGACAACGACTTGGAAAGAGAAGGGAGAAGTAGCTCTGACGCAGGAGACGGATTATCCCTGGGATGGAAATGTACGTGTAACGTTGAATAAAGTTCCTCGTAAGGCGGGTAGTTTCTCGCTTTTCTTACGTATCCCTGAATGGTGCGAAAAGGCTACGCTTACGGTGAATGGGCAGCCGCTGCAAATCAATGCGAGGGCAAATTCGTATGCGGAAGTAAATCGTGCATGGAAGAAGGGAGATGTAGTGGAACTGGCAATGGATATGCCTGTGTGCTTGCTTGAAGCTCATCCGTTGGCAGAGGAGATTCGTAATCAGGTGGTCGTAAAGCGCGGACCGTTGGTTTATTGTCTGGAAAATATGGACATAGCGAATGGAGAGAAGATTGATGATGTATTGATCCCTGCTGATATAAAATTGACTCCGAAGAAGATTACGATTGAAGGCAGTCCGGTTGTAGCGCTCGAAGGTAAAGCGCGTCTGGCATCTGCAACTTCTTGGGAAGGAGTACTTTATCGTCCGGTAGTTCAGGCTGAAAAGACGGTGGATATTCGTTTGATTCCTTATTATGCCTGGGGAAATAGAGGAAAAGGAGAAATGACCGTATGGATGCCTCTTGCCAGATAAATCATGATACAGAAATGAAGAAATGAGGATGAGAAAGTTATTTTTAACGGCTATATGTATTTTGTGCAGTCATTGGTTATGGTCCGGTGAGATATGGGTTTCTCCCAAAGGTAATGACTTGAATGATGGAACCCGTCAGTCTCCCAAAGCAACGCTGACTGCTGCTTTACGGCAGGCGCGTGAGTGGCGGAGGACGGAAGATGACCGTGTGCAGGGAGGAATCACTGTTTATATGGAGGGTGGAATGTATGCTCTGTATGAGCCGGTTTTTATCCGTCCGGAAGATAGTGGGACAAAGGAATCACCAACGGTGATCCGTTCGGCAGCCGATGAAAAGGTGGTATTGAGTGGAGGAATCTGTATTAAGAATTGGAAGAAACAAGGAAAGCTCTGGGTGGCAGATGTGCCGGCATTTAATGGGCGTCCATTGGATTTCCGTCAGTTGTGGGTGAATGGAGAAAAGGCTGTCCGTGCCCGTGATGTAGAGGATTTCGAAAAGATGAACCGTATTTGCAGCGTGGATGAAAAGAATGAAATTCTTTATGTTCCTGCGGTTGCGGTGCGCAGACTTATGGATCATAAGGGAAAAATGAAGGCTGAATATGCCGAAATGGTAATCCATCAGATGTGGTGTGTGGCCAATCTTCGGATTCGGTCTATTGAGGTGCAGGGAGATAGTGCGGCGGTACGTTTTCACCAGCCGGAAAGCCGGATTCAGTTTGAACACCCTTGGCCGCGTCCAATGGTGACGACAGACGGACATAATTCTGCTTTCTATCTGACGAATGCCCGTGAACTATTGGATGTACCGGGCGAATGGTATCACGATATGGATGCCCGCAAAGTGTATTATTATCCACGGGAAGGAGAGAAGATGCAGGAGGCGGAAGTGATGGTACCCGCCGTTGAGACGTTAGTGCAGGTAGAAGGTACTTTGGATCGTCCTGTGTGTCATATTCGTTTTGAGAAAATTACTTTTTCTTATACTACATGGCTGCGTCCGTCAGAGAAAGGACATGTGCCTCTTCAGGCAGGCATGTATCTGACGGATGGGTATCGGATTGATCCGAAGATGCAACGGGATTATCTGAATCATCCGTTGGATAATCAAGGATGGTTGGGTCGTCCTGCGGCTGCTGTCCGGATAGCTGCTGCCAGGCAGATTGATTTTGAGCGTTGCCGATTTGAACATTTGGGTTCTACCGGACTGGATTATGAGGAAGCGGTGCAGGGCGGTATTGTTCGTGGTTGTTTCTTTCGCGATATTGCAGGAAATGGTTTGCTGACCGGTAGTTTTTCTCCGGCTGCTCACGAAACGCATTTGCCTTATGATCCTGCTGACCGCCGGGAAGTATGCACACACCAGCAAATCAATAATTGCTATTTCACGGAAGTTGGGATTGAGGACTGGGGATGTCTCGCCATTGCTGCGGGGTATGTGAGTGATATTAATATCGAGCATAATGAAATCAGTGAAGTTCCTTATAGTGGCATCAGTCTTGGTTGGGGATGGACACAAACTGTGAATTGTATGCGTAATAACAGAGTTCATGCAAATCTGATTCATCATTATGCGAAACACATGTATGATGTAGCGGGTGTTTACACGCTCGGTTCACAGCCCAAAAGCTATGTAACGGAGAATTGTGTGCATAGTATCTATAAACCGGGTTACGTGCACGATCCTAATCATTGGTTCTATCTTTATACGGATGAGGGTTCTTCTTTCATCACTGTTCGTGACAATTGGACGGAGGGAGAGAAGTATCTGCAAAATGCCAATGGTCCCGGAAATGTATGGGAGAATAATGGTCCGAAAGTGGATGATGCTATTCGTGAACGTGCAGGATTGGAAGCAGGATACAAGGATTTGCTGAATATTCGATAGTGATTGGTAAATCATTTAACTGCAATATGCGGTTCGTTCCACAGATATGGAACTAAAGGAAAACACTTGTAGAACTAAAGGGAAACAGATGTGGAACTAAACATCAACTATTGTAGAACGAATTGTTTCTTATAACACAGTCAGTTAATAATAGTAAGAATAATGAAAAAGAAATATATGATATTGCTTAGTGTCTTGTCTTTGGCAAGCAGCACATTTGCCCAGACCTGGATCTGGTATCCGGGAGATTATGAAATCTGGCTGGGAAATCAAATGAACAACCGTCGTACGGAACGGGGGGCATTTTTCCCTCCTTTCTGGAAAACGGACAGTCATTATGTAGTCGTAGAGTTCAGCAAGCAACTGAATCTTTCCGAGCCGGAAGAGATCTTTATTGCTGCGGAAGGAAAGTATAATGTCAAGCTGGATGGAAA
Source organism: Bacteroides sp. BFG-606 (assembly GCF_024788145.1). Taxonomy (NCBI): domain Bacteria; kingdom Pseudomonadati; phylum Bacteroidota; class Bacteroidia; order Bacteroidales; family Bacteroidaceae; genus Bacteroides; species Bacteroides sp. BFG-606. The sequence goes on from NZ_JANUIL010000001.1 coordinate 4,418,608, forward strand.
GCTTCAATTCGGTATGCCGGAGACGATGCCTCTTCCTGCCGGTAAACATAGCTTGAACATCAAAGTCTGGAATCAGGCTACTCCTCCCACTATTTATGTGAAAGGGAAGACGGTGAATTCTGATTCCTCCTGGCGAGTGACATACGAAGATAAAGAATGGATTGACGAGAGCGGAAAAGCCAGTGATACATCTGCTACGATCTATATGGATGCCGGATGCTGGAACTTTGACGGGGCTACCCAACTTCCTTCCCAATTCAGTCTGATGCGTGAACCGAAGCAACCTGTTGCGAAGACAGTACAGGCTGAAGGAGGTATTCTTTATGATTTTGGAAAAGAGACATTCGGATTCATCACATTGAAGAATCTTTCCGGAAAAGGAAAAATAGAGATTTATTATGGTGAAAGTCCGGAAGAAGCAAAAGATAAAGCATATTGTGAAACTTTGGACAAACTGTTGTTAGAGCCGGGACAAGTGACTGACCTCGCCATCCGCAGCACTTCTCCTTTAAATAGTTCTGATAACGAATATACGTTGGAGAACAGTAAAGCTTTTCGATATGTCTATGTTACCCACGAACCGGGTGTACAAATAGGAGAAGTATCCATGCAATATGAATATCTTCCTGAAGAGTATCGTGGAAGTTTCCGTTGCAATGATGAAGAATTGAACCGTATCTGGGAAGTGGGGGCTTATACTATGCATCTCACTACGCGCGAGTTCTTTATTGACGGTATCAAACGTGACCGCTGGGTATGGAGTGGTGATGCTATCCAAAGTTATCTGATGAATTATTATCTTTTCTTCGATAGTGAATCCGTGAAACGTACGATCTGGCTGCTTCGTGGCAAAGATCCTGTGACCAGCCACAGCAATACGATCATGGACTATACTTTCTATTGGTTCCTTAGCGTATATGATTATTATATGTATAGTGGCGACCGCCACTTTGTCAACCAACTGTATCCACGTATGCAAACGATGATGGATTATGTATTGGGACGTACAAATAAAAATGGCATGGTGGAAGGTATGACCGGTGACTGGGTATTTGTGGACTGGGCGGACGGCTATCTGGATAAAAAAGGAGAACTTTCTTTTGAGCAAGTTTTATTTTGCAGAAGTCTGGAAACAATGGCTTTGTGTGCTGATTTAGTCGGGGATGAGATTGGGAAGCAGAAGTATGAGAAGCTGGCTGCTGCTCTGAAAGCAAAGTTAGAACCTACTTTCTGGAACAATCAAAAACAGGCATTTGTACATAATCGTGTGAATGGTCAGCAAAGTGATGCTGTGACGCGTTATGCCAATATGTTTTCTGTATTCTTCCAGTATCTGAACGCAGATAAGCAGCAAGCCATCAAGAACTCTGTTCTTCTGAATGACAGCATTCTGAAAATCACAACGCCTTATATGCGTTTTTATGAATTGGAAGCTCTTTGTGCTCTGGGTGAACAGGAGGCTGTCATGAAGGAAATGAAAGCTTATTGGGGCGGTATGTTGAAGGAGGGTGCTACCTCTTTCTGGGAAAAATACAACCCTGAAGAAACTGGAACGCAACATCTTGCCATGTACGGCCGTCCTTATGGCAAGAGTCTGTGTCATGCCTGGGGAGCAAGTCCTATCTATCTGCTCGGCAAATATTATTTGGGTGTGAAACCAGTGAAAGAAGGATATAAGGAGTTTACTATCGCTCCTGTATTGGGAGGACTGAAATGGATGGAGGGTACTGTACCCACTCCGAATGGCGATATCCATATCTATATGAATGGCAAAATGATGAAAGTGAAAGCAACAGAAGGGAAAGGCTATCTGACAATCAATAGTCGTCGTCCGCCCAAAGCAAATATCGGAACACCGGAGAAAGTATCGGAAGGAGTGTGGCGTCTCTGGATTGATTCACCCGAAGAAAGAATTGTTACCTATCATTTATAATTCATTGTTAATTAGTTAGTGGAGTAGTCCTTGATTAACGGATCCTCTTTTATAGTGGAGATTGTTAATCAGGGACTTTTTTCGTAAATACATTTAGGTTTTCTAAGTTATTTGCTACATTTGCTCTTTATAAAGATAGCAGCAAGTAATACACTTTTTGTTCTTTTGGAAACAAATAAACAAAATCCGAAGAATGCAAAACAAGATTGTTCCATATACTAATACAGATGATGAAAAACTCTTTGCCTTGATCGAACAAGGCGATAAAAGAGCTTTCACCCAAGCTTATGAAAGATACCATAAACTATTGTATGTATTGGCTTACCGTTATTTAATGAGTTCCGATATGGCAGAAGATGCAGTACAGCATGTCTTCACCCGTTTGTGGGAATTCCGTTCAGAACTGCGTGTTGGAATCAGCCTGAAGAATTACCTATTCACTATGACAAAAAATTATGTCTTAAACTTGATTCGTAATGAAAACAGTGCGATTGCAAAGAACTATGAGATGGCACAAGCTGCTTCACCTTACGAAGATAATCTGATAGAGAATTTAGAGAAGAAAGAATTGATGTCCAGCTTTTATAAGGCAGTAGATATGCTTCCTGCACAGAAACGGGAAATCTGTTTAATGAAAGTTCAGGAGGAACTGACGAATCAGGAGATAGCGGAACGGATGAACTTATCCATAAATACCATCAAAACGCATTATTCGGAAGCCTTGAAACTTCTCCGTATTCATTTAAGTAAGATGTTAATAATTGTTGTATTTACCACTCTGATGACTGTTTTGAGTGTCCATTTAATAAAGTGATAAAGATGAATAGACCTACAGATAAACAAATAGAAGAAGTACTGGCAGGAATTGCTACCCCGGAAGATGCAAAGTTAGTAGCCGAATGGTTTACCACCGAAGAAGGCAGTGACTATCTGGAAGCTGCAATGACACGGGATTCGGAATTGATAAAAAATGAAGTAGCAGATTTGTATGTGAATCATGATATTCCTTCCAGGCAGATGTTAGAACAGATACGAAAGAATATTCGGGTGAAAAAACTGAAACGCATTTGCTTCAGAGTGGCGGCAGTGTTGATACCCGTACTATTTATTATCGGATTCTATATACAACTGAACTCTAAAGTTGACCTGTTCGGAACTTCTGAATATGAAGAAGTCGTTGTAGGCAAAGGAGAACGGATACAAATCATGTTCCAGGATGGAACAAGGGTGTATATCAATTCTGATTCGAAGCTGAAATATCCAAAGAAATTTGCTTTGAACACCCGCGAAGTTTTTCTTGAAGGAGAAGCCTATTTTGTGGTAGCCAAGAATAAAAACCGTCCTTTCATTGTCAATCTGAATGGTCCTGCGATTCAGGTAGTGGGAACCTCTTTCAACGTACAGGATTATCCGGAAAACAAAGACATTGTGGTATGTCTGGATGAAGGAAATATAAATCTGGCTCTTCCTACTGAAAAGAAATATCCGGTGCGTCCCGGCGAAAGATTGATCTATAATAAGGAGAGCAATGAATGCACTATTTCCAGAATGGATGATATGCGCCGTTTGTCAATGTGGAAACAGAATGTGATCGTATTTAAAGACACCCCGCTGCCGGAAGTAATCAAAGTGTTGAACCGCTGGTATGACGTGGATTTTAAGATAGAAGATGAACGTGCCTTGACCTATGTGTATACTTTGACATCCGACAATACTTTACTGGAAAAAGTACTGATGGATCTGGAAAAGATTGCTCCGGTGAAATTCGATTATAATGAAGATAAAAAAGAAGTCATCGTGAAAATGAAATAGTATAAGCACTTAAATAAAAAGTATAATATGAATAAAGAAGTTGATTTGTCTGTATCTTGTTATGGAAAAGTAAAAGATAGGAGATATGACATCGTGGTATTGCCATGGGGAGCTACTGAACCTCATAACTTACATCTGCCTTATATGACGGATTGTATTCTTTCTCATGATGTAGCAGTAGATGCCGCCTTGATAGCTCAAAATAAATATAATGTAAATTGTATGGTAATGCCACCTGTGGGGATGGGTTCCCAGAATCCGGGACAACGGGAACTGCCATTCTGTATTCATACCCGTTATGAAACGCAAAAGGCTATACTGGCTGATATTGTGTCTTCTCTTTACGCCCAAGGTATTCGGAAATTAGTGATTATCAACGGCCACGGCGGAAATACATTCAAGAGTATGATTCGTGACCTGTCCGTAGACTATCCCGATTTCCTGATTGCATCGAGTGAATGGTACACTGTATTGAAAGCAAAAGATTATTTTGAGAATCCGGGCGACCATGCGGACGAACTAGAAACGTCGGTAATGATGCATTATCATCCCGAATTGGTGAATTTGGAAGAAGCCGGACCAGGTGAATATAAAACATTTGCCGTGGAGTCTTTGAATGAGAAAGTGGCATGGATTCCGAGAAACTGGAAAAAGATATCTGAAGATACTGGTGTAGGCGACCCGAGAGGAGCTTCTGCAGAGAGAGGAAAGATATTTGCTGAAGCGGTTGCAGAAAAGTATGCAAAGCTCTTTGACGAGTTGGTACACAAGGAACTTTATTAGATTTTGGAAAAAAACATAGTGACGCTATCCTGTTGTGATAGTGTCGGTATCCCTAACTGATAGCGTCACTATATCATCGGGATAGTGACATCATCCCAAGTGATAATAATTAATAATTATAAAAAGTCCTTCCGAATGAAAACCGGAAGGACTTTTTTGTTTCTATTTCTTTTTTTCTTATCCATAAATAATGAATGGTATCTCATTGGAAATAAGCAAACTAGCTGGATTAACTTTTTGATAAACAAAAAAACTTCGAAAAAAAACGTATATTGCCTCACCCGCTTCTTAATCTCGTGTGTCCACTAAATACAAAGAGATTAAGAATCAATTTATAACTTTAAACAAACTAAGTATGAAGAACAGAGTATTGCTTGTATTGTTATTGAGCTTTGCTGTAAGCCTTGCGGCATCAGCTCAAAAAATAACAATGAATCTTCAGCAAGTCAAGTTGGAGAAAGTATTTTCGCTCATTACCAAACAAACAGGACTTACGGTGGCTTACAGTCGTACGATTGTCAACCCCGAACGAATTGTCTCCGTCCAGGCAAAAGACAAAGACCTTTCTAAAGTCTTAGATGAGTTATTTGCGGGTACAAATGTGGCTTATGAAATTGGGGAAAAGAAGATATACCTGAAAGCAAAAGAAGCCTCCATTGCATCAGTGGGAAATCAGAAAAATAAGAAGATAACAGGAACAGTGACAGACGCCAAAGGAGAACCGGTGATTGGTGCCAGTGTTTTGATAAAAGGAATGGGGACAGGTACTGTGACAGATGTGGACGGTAACTTTACACTGGATGCCCCGGCAGATGCACTTTTAGCTGTTAGTTATATTGGTTATAAAACACAGGAAGTAAGGGTAGGAAGTAAGAATTCATATTCTATTCAGTTGCAAGACGATACGGAAGTGCTGGATGAAGTGGTGGTAGTTGGTTACGGTGTGCAGAAGAAATCGAGCCTGACAGGCGCTGTCGCTTCCATCTCTTCTCAAGATATTAGCAAACAAGTATCTTCCAATGTTGCTTCGACCTTGCAAGGACGTACTCCGGGCGTGGACATCTTACAGCAGGCAGGTGTGGCAGGAGCAGATGTAAATATAGTGATTCGTGGTGCTGCTTCTTTTGGTGCTACCGAACCGTTGTATGTGATTGACGGTGCATTCAGTAATGCCGGATTAAGCTCATTAAATCCCAATGACATTGAATCCATCGAAGTTCTGAAAGATGGTGCGGCAGCTGCCATCTACGGCTCACGTGCAGCCAATGGTGTAGTTTTGATTACTACAAAGAAAGGAAAATCCGGTAAACCCGTTATTCAGATAGACGGCTCGTTTGCATTCCAAACGCCTACCAACATCCCGGATTTTCTGAATGCAGCAGAATGGAGAAATTTTGCGAATATGGTAGCGGATAATAGCGGTTTGCCCCATGCACCGGAAAATGACAATCCGACGAATCCGAACTTGAATACTGACTGGTCAAAAGAATGGATTCAATTTGCTCCGGTATGGAACTTGAATGCCAGTATTGCAGGCGGTGGTGATAATTCAACTTTCAGCACAAGCTTGGGATATCTTGACCAAACAGGTATGACAATCTATTCGGATTACAAACGTTATAACTTCCGCTTGAATACCTCTTATAAAAAAGGTCGGTTCTCATTTACCGAGACTCTCGGATTAACCCATAAGGACAAGACTCCTACAACGGCTTTCAACATCGCATTGCCGACGCTACCTATTTACGACGAGCTGGGACGATTTACTTCCGGTGGCCCCGATTATTACATCAATCCTGAAGATGGCAAGGCGCAGAATAAAATAGCTCCATTGCATTATACGGATCAATTTAATAAAGTAACGGATTTGATCGGTTCTTTGAATGCCCAACTGGATATTTGGGGAGGATTAAAATATAAATTATCATTAAGTGGAAATTATAGTAATAAGCATAATTACACGCATACTCCTGAATACTACACCAAATGGAATTCAGATGGAACTCCTGATAAAGATTATGGAAACACACGCAATAGCGTATCCGAAACAAGGGGTGAAGAATTCACTTACACGATTGACAACTTACTGACTTTCAATAAGACAATAGCTCGTCACTCCATAGACGCTTTACTGGGTACAAGCTGGATGAGAGAATATTATCGCTACATGACTAACTCCACGATTAACGATTTGGGAGGAACGGATATTACCGGATTCCAGAATGAGGATGGTAAAATTTCGGCAGGTGACAGTAATGCGGCATTGCTTTCTTTCTTCGCCCGTGTGAACTATGACTATGACAATAAGTATCTGTTGTCTCTAAGCGTTCGTCGCGATGAGTCTTCTAAGTTCCACAAAGATAATAGAGTAGGTTACTTCCCCTCTGTTTCTGCCGGATGGAATGTGCATCAGGAAAAGTGGTTCCAAAATCCCGTAATGAGTAAATTAAAGATTAGAGCCAGTTATGGTGAATTGGGAGCTAATTTTCTCAACCCTTATAATTTCGATGCCATAGCTTATGGACCTATTCCTTACACTGTGGGCGGAGAACGCTATGTGACAGGACGCGCTGCCTATCTGAAATCGAAAGATCTGAAATGGGAAACTGCAAAGACTACGGATATTGGTATCGAACTGGGTTTCTTCAATAATGACCTGACTTTATCTCTGGACTATTTCGTGAAGAAAAATGTGGATTTGCTGGCACAAATCGACTTGAACCTGTCTTCCGGACAAATCTTTGAAATTAACAGTTCCCGTGAGAAACCGTATGTAAACACAGCTTCCGTAAAGAATACAGGTTGGGAGTTTATGATGAATTACAGGAAACAGTTGACGAAAGACTTTCATATAGACGCAACATTCAACATCGCAACGTTGAAAAATAAGGTGTTGTCATTGGGAGAAAACGTACAGCCGATTACTTCCGGTGCAATGTCCAGTTACTTCAGCGATGCACCTTCCATTACCATGCCGGGAGAAGCTATCGGTTCGTTTTATGGCTACAAGATAGAAGGCTTTGATGCGGAAGGAAACTTCATCTTTGCGGATACGGACAAGAATGGAGTAGTCAATGCCAATGACAAAGTGATTTTGGGTAGTCCTATCCCTGATTTCACATACGGTCTGAATATCAATATGGAGTACAAAGACTTTGACTTGACTGTCTTTTTCCAGGGAGTACAAGGAAATGATATATTCAATCAGAAAAAGTATACCTATTACTTCGACTACTCTAACAACGTAGTCAAGGATGCCTTGAATGGATGGACAAAGACAAATAAGAATACAGGTATACCTATTATGAAAACTCAAAATACAAGTGGCGGAAATTCATTGCCCAGTGAATTTTATGTGGAAGACGGTTCCTATTTACGCTTGAAGAACCTTCAGTTGGGTTATTCATTACCTAAAAAGTGGTTGGAAGCGATTCGATTCAACAAACTGCGCGTGTATGCAGGCGTACAGAATCTGTTTACGCTTACCAAATATTCAGGTTACGACCCCGAAGTTAGTTCGAACGTATTGTTTTCACGTGGTATTGACATCAGTTCATATCCCAATGCCCGAACATTTACCTTTGGTTTTAACGCATCATTCTGATAACTAAAAATATGATTTATATGAAAAACTATAAGAAAGTATATGCCGCATTAATCTTGGCAGGCGGCTTGATATTACACGGATGTAATGGCATCTTCGATGAACTGGCAATTAATCCGAATCAGCCGAGTATGGGAGCTTATTTCACCAGTCCGTCTGCTGTAAATGACGCAGTGATGACTATGTACGGGTATATGTCTACGCAGCGTTGCCTGGGAGCTTCCGGCTCCAAAACAACGATTATCCGTTCTGATGAAGCATCATCCAACTCGGATTATGGGAAACCGGGTATGTTCGGGGCAGACCTCAATGCCAGTTACTACACTATCGAACAGCCTTATACATTGATGTACACTACTGCATCTCAAGCGTCATATATCATTGAAACAGCTCCGTCTGTTGACTTCAGTGGTAATGAGGAACTACGGAATGCATACATGGGGGAAGCCTATTTTTGGAGAGCATTTGCGCACTATTACTTATTGATTAATTTCCGGAATATATCTCCGATCAGACAGATGCCGCGAAATGGTGATGACTATGTACGTCCGTTAGAGAAACCTGCCGCTGTATGGAATTTTATTCAGGAAGACCTGTCACATGCCAAAGAATTGCTACCCGCAAAAGGATACTGGGACAGCAAAAATGCAGGTCGTGTAACAAAAGCTTCTGCAGCCGCTTTATTGGGAAAAGCCTACCTCTATCGTAGTGGAATCGAATCATATTATGGTGAAGATAAGACTACATTTTACAGTGAAGCCGCCAAAGAATTTGCCGACATTATAGATCGAAAGTATGGAGCTTATGACCTGACCAATAATTATGCGGATAATTTCGATGTCGCCCACGAGAATAACGAAGAATCCATTCTTGAATTCCAGTTCCTGGGCGATGTGGACAATGCGGGATTCAATCCGGGACTTGCCACTTCCGGTCTGGCATTCGATTCACGTGGTTTGATGCTGCCGGGAGCAGGAGTAGGTTATGAAGGAGTAGTGCATAATTGGCTTTACAATGCATTTGTAAATTCCATAGATAAGGACGGTAACACTGATATCCGTATGTTCTCTACAATGATATTCAATGACTTGGACGCGAATATACATTTGAGAAAAGATGCCGGCGGACAGTCGGTACGTCTGAAAGGTCCCGGCGGCTACAAATGGGAAGAACTTTACCCGGCAAAGAACGGAAAAGAAGGGTTTGCCACCGTATCCAATCCATTGGCACATCCATTTAAAGCAGGTATAAAGAAAGGTATTGATTGTTCCATGCCTACACAGACAGAAGCGGATGGTACTCCCAAACTGATAGGGGTAGGTGCGGGTGTCAAAGAATATGTCTATAATCAGCCTCGCGCGCACGGTGTGAACTGGCGGTATATCCGTTATGCAGATGTATTGATGATGTATGCGGAAGCCGTCGTAAGCGGTGGCGCACAAGCGTCGGACATGACTCCCTTGCAGGCAGTGAATAAAGTACGCGGACGTGCCAACCTTAGCGATTTGCCTTCTGTAACCATGACTGATATTGAGAATGAAAGAATCCTTGAATTTGCTTTAGAAGGACATCGCTTCTATGATTTACTCCGTTGGGGCAAACTATCCCGCCGCTTTGCAGAGTTGCAGGAATCCGATCCTAACTTCAAGAAATTCGTATCTGCAGATGATTTCAAAGGATTTGTCACCAACAAACATGAATGGTTGCCGATTCCTATTAATGAAGTGAATTCTAACCCTTATATCACAGAAAATAATCCGGGATATTAAATAAGAAAGAACTAGCATGATAAATATAAAAAATATGGCGGTACTACTCTTCAGTTTGTTAGTACCGGGCCTGACTATTGCCCAAACAGAAGTACTTTACAATGGTATACACTTGCCTGAACAGTGGCCTCCCCGTTATGGGGAGCCACAAAAGGCACAAGATATGCCAGTGCCTTATCTAAAGCAGAAACCTGAAGTTATCTCTGTAAATGTAGGTAGACAGTTATTTGTTGACTCATTTCTGATTGCAGAAACCAATCTGGAAAGGATTATCCATACTCCCCGGTTCTACGAAGGAAACCCGGTACTCGGACCAGACAAAGAATGGGAGAAGACAACCGAAGGCGGACTCTATGCAGCTCCCTTCAGTGACGGGATATGGTATGATGAAAAAGACCAGAAGTTCAAAATGTGGTATCTGGCAGGTGCGGGTGTTCTTCATAAAGGAGACAATCAGACATTCTATACAGGATATGCCGAATCTAAAGACGGTAAACACTGGACAAAACCAACACTGGATATTTGGGACCAAACCAATATCGTAGACACCTGTAATCGTGATGCAGCCACTATTTGGTTGGATAAACGGGAAAGAGATCCGTCTAAACGATATAAAATGTTCAATGTAGAACGCCGTCCCACTGACCGTCGGTGGCAGTTTGTCCTGAAATATTCGTCCGATGGGATTCATTGGGGAGAAGGAGTGGCGCAATCTGGTGATTTATACGACCGTTCATCCGTATTCTACAATCCTTTCCGTGATGTCTGGGCATTAAGTATGCGTTATGGAACCAATGTCTCTTCCCGCTCGCGTAGCTATCTGGAAAACAAAGACCCTGAAGAAGCAGTAAGTTTTGCACATCGTATCCGAAAAGGAGTACCCGATAAAAATATAGTCTACTGGTTTACTCCAAGTGATAAGGAGCCACGCCACCCGGAGTTCCCGGAAGTAGATCCGGGCATCTATAATTTCGATGCCATCGCTTATGAAAGCGTTATGCTGGGACTGTACAGTGTATGGCAAGGCCCGGAAAATGGAGTTTGTGCCAAACTGGGTATCCAGAAGAAGAACGAAATCTTCCTGGGGTACAGTCGTGACGGTTTCCATTTCTACCGTCCCTCTTTCAAGCCTTTCATGGCAGTGAATGAGACGGATGGAGCGTGGAACTGGGGCAATATGCAGTCTATCAACGGTGTGCCTTTAGTAGTGGGGGATTCACTCTATTTCTATTCCAGTGGACGACAAAAAAACGAGATTATGTGGGACAGCTATACTTCTACGGGACTGGCAACTTTGCGCAGGGATGGTTTTGTCTCCATGCATGGAGACAAAGGCGGATACCTGCTGACCGAGAATCTTAGTTTTGATGGCAAGTACCTCTTTGTCAATGCAGACGTAAAAGGGAGTATGTTCGTCGAAGTCTTGGATGCAGATGGAAATCCATTGGAAGGATTTACCCGGAAAGACTGCGTCCCCGTGAAGAAGACAGATAAAACCAAACAACTGATTACATGGAAGAAACACCAGGATATAGCATCGCTCATCGGGAAAAACATCCGATTGAAATTCTACTTGGATAACGCTGATATTTACGCATTTTGGATTTCTCCATGGCAAACAGGTGAAAGTCGCGGATATACAAGCGGTGGCGGACCCGGACTGTCTGCCAGTGGGATAGATGTCCCTGCGAATCAATAAAAGATAAATGACTATGAAACGTTTATTTTATACATTATTCTTTTGCCTACCCTGTATGCTGATAGCCTGTGGTGGTAGCGATGATACTCCGGGTGGAGGTGACAATCCACCGGTAGTAGTTCCGCCTGACGAAGAACCGACCGACCCACGGTTACTATACAATGGGATTCGTTTACCCGAGCAATGGCCTCCGGTACGTTCCTCTTCGTCCGAATTAGAAAAAGGGATGTCTCCTTTTTATCTGTCGGACAAACCTTCTATCATCCATATTTCGATAGGACGCCAGTTGTTCGTAGATAATTTTCTGATAGAATCTACCAATTTGAAACGTACTTTCTATTATCCTGAATATTATTCGGGCAATCCGATATTGACACCGGATCAGGAGTGGGAGAAAACCGGAACAAAAGGTGCCGCCTTTGCCGCTCCATTCAGCGATGGAGTGTGGTATGACGAAAAGGAGGGAAAATACAAGATGTGGTATATGGCAGGCGGTGGTTCTTATGCAACCAGCGGAGCAGGAGTGACTTGTTATGCAGAATCGACGGATGGTATTAACTGGACAAAACCGATTCTTTCGGTCGTCCCCGGAACCAACATTGTTGACTATAACTCGGAACGTGATGCATCTGTTGTCTGGGTAGACAAACAGGAAAGTAATGCTTCGAAAAGATACAAAATGTTTTTAGTGGCGAGGGAAGCCGGAAAATGGAGATATAATTATAAAACTTCTTCAGATGGTAAAGTATGGCGTGCTGCAACCCAATCGGAACCGATTGCCGACCGTTCTACAGTCTATAAAAATCCGTTCAGAAACGTATGGGTATATAGTATGCGGCACAATGTCCGGGTAGATGCAAACAAATTAGTACGTGCCAGAGATTATTATGAAAATATCGATCCACAGGCTGGTACAAAGAAAGCAGAAGCCTTATTGAGTGCGTTTTGGTTCGGTCCATGGGCCAATGAACAACGTCATCCTGACTATCCGGATATCGCCCCTGCAATATACAATCAGGATGCCACTCCTTATGAAAGTATTATGCTGGGATTCTTCTCTGTTTGGCAAGGTCCGGAAAATGATGTCTGTGCATCTGATAATGTGATTAAGAGAAACCAGATAATGGTAGGGTATAGCCGGGATGGATATAGTTGGTTCCGTGAAGACATGAATCCTTTCCATGCAGTGAACACGACCGCATCGGATGCCTGGAATCAAGGTAACTTACAATCTGTGGCCGGAGCTCCGTTGATTGTGGGCGATAAGCTCTATTTCTACTTGAGTGGCCGACGTTTGAGAGGAACACAAGAAATCACTACCACCGGACTGGCTATGCTTCGCCGGGATGGATTTGCATCTATGAAGGGGACAGGGGAGTTGCAAACCTCCTTACTGAAATTTGATGGTTCTTACTTCTTTGTGAATGCCAACGTTGCAGGAGAAATGAAAGTTGAGCTTTTAGACTCCGATAACAAAATAATTGAAGGCTTCTCCAAAGACGACTGCAAAGTCTTTAAGGGTGATAATGTAAAAGCCAGGATCGAATGGACCGGCAATGTTTCGTTAGCCTCTCTTAAAGACAAACAAATAAAAGTGAGATTCTATATTGACAATGGTGAAATTTTCGCTTTTTGGATTTCTCCTTCCACGAATGGGGAAAGTATGGGCTATACTGCGGGTGGAGGTCTAGGACTGAATATTTCCGGAATAGATAAAACCAATTAAAAAGTAAATGCTATGAATAAAGTAACTTGTTTAGTATCACTGATTTGTATCCTTCTGTTTTCTTCATGCGAAGAAGATAAAGTCTATTATAATACTGCGGCAAAAGCAGACTTCACCATCGGTGAAGATATGTACGAATTGGGACAGACTGCTGTCTTTAAAGATGCTTCCATTCCCGATGAGGGAAATCAGATTGTGTCTTGGCTATGGGAATTCGGAGATGCGGCAAAGTCTGTTTCAATGGAACAGAATCCTACCTTTATCTATCAGTCGGATGGCACATTTACCATCAAACTGACCGTTACTGACAATAACGGATTACGTGCCAGTGTAAAGAAAGATCTCACGATTCTGGACCCCGCAAAAGCAATTAATGTGATGTGGCAAAAGGAGATGGGTGGCCCGATTGAAAACACCGTTTCACCTGCATTATCAGCAGATGGCAAGACTGTTTACATGATAACCGATCAGACTTCTACCGGAGCTTTTGATGTGAAACTGTTCGCTTATGATACTTCCAATGGGGCTCAAAGATGGGCATTCGATGTGACCGCCAAGATGAACGAACTGAATCCCGGCGGCGGAGCCAGTATGGTATATGCAAGTCCGACCGTAGGACCCAATGGAGATATATACATAACAGTCCGTGACTTGAAACCGGCGGGTGCGGAACATCCCCGCGCATTATTCCTGTTTGCCGTAGGAAGTGATGGTAGTATGAAATGGGCATATAAAGCCGCAGATTCTAACTTATACGCAGTGACTCCGGCTATTGATGCTTCAGGTAATATCTATTTCGGACATAGAGGTAAGAAATTGATTGTCTTGAGCCCGGCAGGTAATGTTATCAAAGAAATAGCTTTGGATATGGAAGTATTGTCCGGTGTATCCTTATCTAAGAATGGAACGATTTATTTCGGTTCTTCCGGTAAAAACGGATATTTCGGTTATGACTTCGCTACGGGTGCTCAACAGTTTGTGTACCAGAAAGATTTGGGCGGTACAGCATTAAAGGGAAACTCCTATACGGTAGGAGCGGACGGAACAATCTATACCGTAGCCGAACTGACTACAGGTGGTGCCATAGTAGCTTTGAATCCTGATGGAACAGAAAAATGGGTATATAAAACTCCGGGAGCTATAATCAACGGTGGTGTTGCAATCGGTGCAGACGGAACAATTTATGCCAATGGCGGAAAAACGGTTGCCGATGAAGTTTCGGCAGGTGTTGTCGCTCTGAATACAGACGGTTCTCTGAAATGGCATTACGCTACGACAGATGATGTAAACAACTGCGTTCCGGTGATTGATAACAGAGGATATATCCACATTATTTCGGATAAAGCCGTTTACTATATTGTGAAGCAGGATGGTAGCTTGCTAGCTTCCGCCGAATTGGGAGTCAAATGTTTCTCCAGCCCGGTGATGGACTCAAAAGGATATTTATATGTGGGAATCGAAGCTGTGGCAGGTGCATCGGATATGGTATGTATCTCGTCAGGAGCAACTTCCTATGCTGACTCTGCATGGCCTATGAAAGGACAGAATCCCCAACGTACCGGTTTACAAAAGTGACAATCCTGCTAACTGGAAAATTATGAAGAGATATTTATCATTGGTCATTCTCTTATCCTTCGTATATGCAGGGTTGATAAAAGGACAACCTGGCCGCATACTTTTTGTAGATACGATAGAAATTGAGAAAACAGATCTCCAACGAATACATCATCTTCCTCTTTATTATTCAGGTAATCCTGTTCTGAAAGCCGATAAGAAATGGGAACTGAATATAAACGGAGACCCCTATGCCGCTCCTTTCAGCGGCGGGGTATGGTATGATGAAACGGATCGGAAGTTTAAGATGTGGTATTCTGCCGGTGGTGGCAAGTTATTAGGACTTGTCACCTGCTACGCAGAGTCTTCGGACGGAAAGAACTGGATAAAGCCGGAACTTACTATTGTTCCGGGCACAAATATAGTGGATACGCTGGAACATGATTGCGTTTCGGTATTGCTAGACAAATTTGAGAAAGATTCTGCCAAACGTTATAAAATGTTTGTTGTAGAATTTAATAATCGCTCCACTGTCAGTATGAAACTCAAATATTCTTCCGATGGGATTCACTGGAGTGCTCCCCAAGCACTTTCAGGTGAACTGTACGACCGCTGTGCGGCTTATTATGATCCGTTCCGCGGCAAGTATATTTTATCGTTGAAAACAATAAATGACATTTACCGTCGTTCACGTAATTATTTGGAACACGAAGACCCGGAAATGTTGGTTAGTCTGGCACACAGGGTATATGATAACCAAAGTGACAAATTTATCCGGTATTGGTTTCATGCCGACGACGATGACCCGCGTCATCCTCAATTTTCGGAATTGCGTCCACAGATATATAACCATGAAGCAATGCCCTATGAAGGATATATGCTGGGATATTTTACAGTTTGGCAAGGACCGGAGAATAATATTTGCGACAGTTTGAATATTCAAAAAAGAAATGAAGTATTGATAGGCTGGAGCAAAGACGGTTTCCATTGGAACCGGGAGAACAAAACTGCTTTCCTTCCGGTAAGTGAAGATTTTCATGCATGGAATGCTGGTAATGTGCAATCCACTGCGGGCAATCCTCTCATTGTGGGAGACTCTCTTTATTTCTATGTCAGTGGACGCTATAATAGCAAACCCAAGCATGATTCGAACTTTGCCACCGGATTGGCAACACTCCGTCGGGATGGCTTTGTCTCTATGAGATCGGAAAAGAAAGAAGGCTATGTGATAGTAAGAACTCTGATTCCGAAAGATGGAAAATACCTGTTTGTCAATGCAGATGTGAAAGGAACTTTAGCGGTGGAAGTCTTAGAAGAAAACGGGCAACCTCTGGAAGGATTCACAAAAAAGGATTGCACACAGATAAAAAATACGGATAAGACAAAACTAATGATTTCATGGAAGAAGCATTCGGAACTGGAATCTTTAAAGGAAAGAATGATTCGGTTAAAGTTTTATCTGAATAAAGCCGATTTATATTCATTTTGGATTTCCGCATGGCAAACAGGTGAAAGTTGTGGTTACACAAGCGGTGGCGGACCGGGCTTATCGGACAAGGGGATAGATGTCCCCGTGAATTAAATAGAGAAATAACTAAATATATTGAACTTAAAAAATTATATGATGGAAAAGATTATAGGATTAATCAATGCCCCTTTTACTCCGTTTTATGAAAATGGAGAAGTAAATTATGAACCTATCGAGGCATATGCAAAATTGCTTATAAAAAATGGTTTGAAAGGTGTTTTTATCAATGGCTCCTCCGGAGAAGGCTATATGCTGACCGATGAAGAACGGATGAAACTGGCGGAACGCTGGATGGAAGTTGCACCGAAAGATTTTAAAGTGATTGTGCACGTGGGTAGTTGCTGTGCAAAGTCGAGTCGGATGTTGGCAGAACACGCACAGAAAATCGGAGCTTGGGGAATTGGTGCTATGGCACCTCCTTTCCCTAAAATCGGACGGATAGAAGAACTGGTAAAGTACTGCGAAGAAATTGCCGCCGGAGCACCGGAACTTCCATTCTACTATTATCATATTCCTGCATTTAACGGAGCATTTTTGCCGATGCTTGCTTTCCTGAAAGCAGTTGAGAACCGTATTCCTAATTTTGCAGGCATTAAATATACTTTCGAAAGTCTGTATGAATACAATCAATGCCGCTTATATAAAGATGGTAAGTTTGATATGCTTCATGGACAGGATGAAACGATTCTTCCTTGCCTGGCAATGGGAGGTGCACAAGGGGGAATTGGTGGGACAACCAATTATAATGGCATAAACCTGGTAGGAATTATTGATGCATGGAAAGCTGGCGAACTGGAGAAGGCCCGTGAACTGCAAAACTTCTCGCAGGAAGTGATTAACGTTATCTGTCATTTCCGTGGAAATATTGTTGGCGGTAAACGCATCATGAAGCTGATTGGCCTTGATTTGGGCGGTAACCGTACTCCTTTCCAAAATATGACTGTTGAGGAAGAAAAACAGATGAAAGCGGAACTGGAAGAAATACATTTCTTCGATCGTTGTAATAAATTCTAATAGGAAGAAAGTATGAAGAATATAAGTGAATATATACAGCATTGGGCGGATACCTACAAGAATGATATGCAGAATAATATCATGTCCTTTTGGATGGAACATGGATTGGACACAGTGAATGGCGGTTTATATACTTGCGTAGACCGCAACGGCACATTGATGGATACCACAAAATCCGTTTGGTTTCAGGGACGTTTTGCTTTTACTTGTTCTTATGCCTATAATCATATCGAAAAGAACCCGGCATGGTTACATGCAGCCAAAAGCACGCTTGACTTCATAGAGAAGCATTGCTTTGATACGAACGGGCACATGTACTTTGAGGTAACAGCAGACGGACGACCTTTACGCAAGCGGCGTTACATCTTTTCCGAATCATTTGCAGCCATAGCGATGTCCGAATACTCCATTGCATCAGGAGATAGAACTTATGCAGTAAAAGCGCTCGAACTGTTCAAACGTATGCAGTATTTTCTGCAAACTCCCGGATTGTTAGCACCTAAATATCTGGATACACTTCCCATGAAAGGACATTCCATCACCATGATACTGATAAATGTAGCTTCCCGGATTCGGGAAGCTATTCAGGACGAATGTCTGACACTGCAGATTGATGAATCTATCGCTCAATTAAAAAATGATTTCTTGCATCCCGAATTTAAAGCCTTATTGGAAACAGTAGGACCGAACGGTGAGTTTATAGATACTAATATGGGGCGTACCATCAATCCCGGACATTGTATTGAAACAGCCTGGTTCCTATTGGAGGAAGCAAAATTGCGAGGTGAAGATAAAGAGATAGAAAAACTGGGATTGCAGATTTTAGACTGGTCATGGGAGTGGGGCTGGGATAAAGAATTTGGTGGCATTATTAATTTCAAAGATTGCAAAAATCTTCCCTCGCAAGATTATGCTCAAGACATGAAATTTTGGTGGCCGCAAACAGAAGCAATTATCGCTACTCTCTATGCCTATCTGATAACGAAAGAAGATAAGTACTTGGAAATGCATCAGCAAATCAGTGAATGGACCTATACCCATTTCCCGGATAAAGAATATGGAGAGTGGTATGGTTATCTTCACCGGGATGGTACGGTAGCCCAACCGGCAAAGGGAAATTTATTTAAAGGTCCTTTCCATATTCCCCGCATGATGACAAAAGGATATATGCTTTGTGAGGAAATAATGTCTGAAACAAAAAAAGAAATAAAATGATTGTATCCAATTTACAACATAGCCAACGGGTGGAGAAACTTCACCCGTTGTTCAAGCAACTTTTCGATTATGTGAAATCACATGACCTGCTACACGAAGAACTGGGAACTATCAGACTGGATGGTGATAACCTGATTGTCAATAACATCTATCCTGAATGTATTGCTGAAGGGAAACGTTTGTTAGAACTGCATCATGATTATATAGACGTGCACATCTTACTTGAAGGTACAGAAACCATTGGTTGGAAAGCCCTTGAAGAATTAAAAGTGGAAAGGCAAGCTTATGATAAAAAGAGCGATTGTGCTCTCTATGGTGATGTTCCCACTACTTTCATCAATCTCTTACCCGGACAATTCGTCATTGTATACCCGGAAGACCCCCACGCTCCGGCTATCGGTAAAGGCTGGATACGCAAACTGATAGCCAAAGTAAGAGTTTAAAAAAACAGTCTCAAAAATCTTTTAAATACAACTACCATGAAAAATAAAAATATTTATCCATGGGTAGTAGTTGCGTTGCTTTGGGTAGTAGCGTTGCTCAACTACATGGATAGACAAATGCTTTCTACAATGCAGGAAGCAATGAAAATAGATATTGTAGAACTGACAAAAGCAGAAGCTTTCGGCGCGTTGATGGCTGTATTTCTTTGGATATATGGCTTTATGAGTCCGGTTGCCGGTATCATAGCAGACAGGATCAGTCGTAAATGGCTAATCGTCGGGAGTTTATTTGTTTGGTCTGCCGTGACTTTCCTGATGGGATATGCAACGTCATTCGAACAATTATATGGTTTGCGTGCTGTGATGGGGGTTAGTGAAGCATTGTATATTCCTTCCGCTTTATCGCTGATTGCCGATTGGCATCAGGATAAATCACGCTCGTTAGCTATTGGAGTACATATGACCGGACTATATGTCGGTCAGGCTATTGGCGGGTTTGGTGCTACAGCTGCGGCTGCTTTTTCCTGGCAGAGCACTTTCCATTGGTTTGGAATCGTCGGTGTTGCTTATTCTGTAGTCCTTATCTTCTTCTTGCATGAGAATCCTATTCGGATGAAAATAGAAAAAGTGGTTGTAAGTGGTGTTAGCAAAGGCGATTCGATAGGGAAAGGGTTATTACTGCTATTTTCTAATATTTCTTTTTGGGTGATATTGTTTTATTTTGCGGCTCCGAGTTTACCCGGCTGGGCCACAAAGAACTGGTTGCCGACTCTATTTGCCGAGAACCTGGATATTCCGATGTCGCAGGCAGGACCTATATCAACGATTACCATTGCTTTGTCTTCATTTGTCGGAGTGATACTTGGTGGATTTTTGTCAGATAGATGGGTGCTGAAGAATATTCGTGGACGTGTGTATACGGGAGCCATCGGACTGGGGATGACAATTCCCGCCTTATTGTTGCTAGGTTTCGGACATGGGTTTGTCAGTGTCATAGGTGCGGGATTGCTGTTTGGCGTTGGTTTTGGTATTTTTGATGCTAATAATATGCCTATTTTATGCCAGTTTGTTTCTGCTAAATATAGGGGAACAGCGTATGGAATTATGAATATGACAGGAGTCTTTGCAGGAGCAGCCGTAACTCAATTACTGGGAAAATGGACAGATGGAGGAAGTTTAGGTGAAGGATTTGCCATGCTAAGTATTGTAGTTGCGCTTGCACTAGGATTACAATTGTACCTTTTAAGACCTAAAACAGATAATATGGAATGAAAATTTATGGGTATTACTTTTGTAAACTGCAGATTAATAAGGAGCTAAACTGATTTTAGGTTTCTTTAAAACGTGGCGGGAAATTTGAAAAAGACGATTGTGTTTTTCAAATTTCTCGCTGTCTTTTGAAAAGAACCGATGAAGAAGTGACAGGTGTGACAGAGGATTTATAACATTCGCGATTTTTTTTTATTAGAAAATATAGATAGAAAAATAAAAAAGTAATAAGTTGCAATTCCTCTGTCACACCTGTCACTTTTTGTTTTAATTTTAGGTATACCAAAAAAGAAAGTGGTAAAAGAGAATCGGCTACAGGATCCTGCAGCCGATTCTTGTTGGAGGCCATTCATTATTAGTACTAACCATCATTCATAGAATACCCCCTTTCATATATAGTCAGTCTAGTCAGCAGCGTGGTACGGGTGTGTAAACCAGAAGCAGGAACCTACTCCTTCAGTCGAATCCACGCCAATTTCTCCTCCCATCTGGGAAACAATGCTCTTACAAATAGAAAGTCCGAGTCCTGTACCTTGGGCAAAAGTATTCAGTTTCACAAAACGTTCAAATACGCTCTTTTGCTTTTCTTCCGGTATTCCCATTCCTGTGTCGTGCACATAGAATTTTATTTTCTGATGGGATATTTGTTCGTAGCCAAGGGTGATAGTGCCTTGCCGGGTGAACTTTAATGCATTATTTATAAAGTTACTGATTACTTGGGTGAATCTATTCTTATCTGTGTAGATATAACATTCCGGCAGTATCTCCTCAAAAATCAGTTCAACGCCTTTATCCACTTTCATACCCATTGATTTGATGATTTCAGAGCAAGTCTCGTTTACATCTACGTTGGTATATACAAAATTAAATGTTCCGGCTTCAATTTTCGAAAGATCGAGAATGTCCGATATCAGTTGCAAAAGAAGTTCATTATTCTCTTGCACGATTTTGATATATTCCTGCCGTTCGCTTCTGCTGTCCGTTTCAGCCAACAAGCTGGAAAAGCCAACAATAGCATTGAGAGGAGTACGGATCTCATGACTCATATTGGCCAGAAAAGCCGACTTCAGGCGATCCAGTTCTTCCGCTTTATCGCGGGCAATAATCAATTTCTGTTCAGTCTCTTTCAAAGGCGTGATGTCGTAATTGATACATAGCATCTCAATAACGCCGTCTTGCGGACGGTAATCTCTGACCATTACATTAATACTGGTCCATGTATATTTACCATTTTCTCTGCAGACACGAACTTCTTTGCGCAAACTGGTTGCTTTTCCTTCTTTCACTTCGCGTACAAAGTTCTTCAGAACCGCCTGATCTTCAGGAACCACATGAGCATATACTCCGATAACCTCCGGCATAGGAATACCTTCCTTTTCTCCCAAATTCCTGTACCATGTATCCTGGGCATACCCGTCTCTTGTCAGTACATTGAAATGGGCAAACCCTACCTTGGCATAATCACCGATCAGGAGAAACAGATTTTCAAATTCCTGTATCTTAGTGTATGCATTGGTTGTCTCTGTCGTATCTATATTGATAAATAGATAGTTGATAAATCGGTTTTGAGAATCATAGAGAGCGGTAACTTTAGTAGTAAGATTGATAATCCCTTCCCTATGAGTGTCTACATACTGATTTATTTTTGCGAAATCATAATTAATGGAGAAATTTACATCTTCTTTGGCTTTCAACTTTTCTTTCACCTCTGTGGGGATATTAGGATTGTCGAACAAATTAATTCCTAGTGCCTCATTCTTGTCAGATAAACCAAATATTTCAAGTTCTTTATCATTGATGTCTACCAGATAGCCATCTTTATCATAAAGTTCGACACCTGCCGGAAGATTCTTGTAGATGTTTTTCAATATCTTTTCGCTGTTGTCCAAAGCAATACGATCTTCTTTGGCCTGCAACTCCGATTTCCGTAATCCGATGCAAATACTGATAATATTTGCGAGGGAGGAGAAGCATTGATAATCCACATTGCTCCAGCTTCGTTGTGTTCTTACCATATCGATTCCCATGTAGCCCCATACTTCTTCTTTGGATATTAAAGGGACTACCATCAGTGATTTAATATCCTGCATTTCTAATGTACGGCGATATTCTTCTGCTTCTTTTGGCATGTCATCCAGAGTGTTCAGGATAATTGCCCTTCTTTCGGCTATCTGATGATTCCACCAAGTAGACGGGTCCCAAGGGATATTACTTAAGAAATCCTGTTCTTTGGAGATGCCTTCGGCTGTGGCTTCATAAGTACAGTCCTGGCGTTGTTTTTTTCTGTTTATTTCGAAGATATAAATACGATCACCCTGAAACTGTTTGAGGAGATCTCCTAATGTCTCGTTAATCACTTGAGTCACATCATCACATTGCAGAAACGCAAGCAATGAATATGAAATATTATTCTGCTGATAGAGCAAACTGCTGACTTGAAGGAAATCAATGTTTCCATTTGAATTATCGATAGGTCTGTCAATATATTGTAGAAAGCCGGTCATATTCCTGTATCCCTCTTTATCAGGCTTCTGGAAACTGATTTTGGAGTACACCCAAATTTCCCCGTCTTTTGCCCGGATAGGAAACATTTGTTCGTAAGTCTGTAAATTGGATAAGGACAGGTATTCGTTTTTAAGACGTAGCCGATGGTCTTCACGTATTCTTTGATGGAATTCGGTGAAACTGATACGGTTACTTTTAAGACCGAGTAAGACTACAATAAAGTCAGAGCAGATATATTCTTGATTCTTCAAATCTGACTCCCACCATCCCATTTTGGCCATTTGTGCTATCTGAACGTATTTTTCATAGTCATAATTTGTTTGTTCTTTCATATTGTCTGCTCTTGTTTTCTGTTTTTATATTCTAAGACACTAGCTGGCAAAGATAAGTATAACTTTTAAATAATGAGGCGTTTGTGTATCATCGCGGGAGGAAAATGGAAGTCTGGTGCCGAAAAGTGGAAAAAGAGACAAATGAGTACAAACAGGGGATTATTTCGTCTTCTTCTTAGTTAGGAAGTGAATTATATAATCTATAATATATATCAGAAGAATGAAAAATACCAGATTATTCATGTTTGCGGCATGCACACTTTTTTTAGCAGCGTGTGGCAGGCAAACCGTGAAGATTATGACTCCGCCGGATGCGTCAAATCGTGTTTTGTTTGGTGCGGAGCAGTTACAGGCTACCTTGGATAAAGCCGGTTATCAGGTAATGATGCAACAGGGAGACACAACATTCTCCGACGCCGAAATCAAAACAATCTTGCTGACGGAAGTGAATGACACGACACTCAAGAAAGAAGGTTTTCATATTTCGACGACCGGTAACCTGACCAGAGTGTCCGGCAGGGATGGGAGTGGCGTCATTTACGGATGTCGCGAACTGATAGACCGTGTGAATGACTCGGATGGTCGGTTGAATTTCCCGGAGGAATTGAAAGACGCTCCTGAAATGGTATTGCGTGGGGCTTGTGTAGGATTACAGAAGATGACCTACCTGCCGGGACATGGTGTGTACGAATATCCGTATACTCCGGAAAGTTTCCCCTGGTTTTATGATAAAGAACAGTGGATTAAATATTTGGATATGCTGGTTGCCAACCGCATGAATTCATTGTATCTCTGGAATGGACATCCGTTTGCATCATTGGTGAAACTGGAAGATTATCCGTTTGCACTGGAAGTAGATGAAAAAACATTCAAGATGAATGAAGAAATGTTTTCTTTCCTCACAGAAGAAGCGGACAAGCGCGGTATCTTTGTGATACAGATGTTTTATAATATTATTCTTTCCAAACCTTTTGCTGAACATTACGGGCTGAAAACACAGGACCGTAATCGTCCTATTACTCCTTTGATTGCCGATTATACACGTAAGAGCATTGCTGCTTTCATAGAAAAATATCCCAATGTAGGACTACTTGTTTGTCTGGGGGAAGCAATGTGTACGGTAGAGGATGATGTGGAATGGTTTACAAAAACAATTATTCCGGGAGTGAAAGACGGATTACAGGCATTGGGACGAACGGATGAACCGCCTCTTTTGTTGCGTGCACACGACACGGACTGTAAACTGGTGATGGATGCTGCATTGCCGCATTATAAGAATCTTTATACGATGCATAAATATAATGGTGAATCGTTGACAACTTACGAACCTCGTGGCCCCTGGTCGAAAATACATACAGATTTGAGTTCATTGGGTTCCATCCATATCAGTAACGTACATATCCTGGCCAATCTGGAACCGTTCCGCTGGGGCTCTCCGGATTTCGTACAGAAAGCGGTAACTGCCATGCACAATGTACACGGTGCCAATGCACTACATCTTTATCCGCAAGCTTCCTATTGGGATTGGCCCTATACGGCTGATAAATTACCGAACAACGAACGTGAGTTCCAATTGGATCGTGACTGGATTTGGTATCAGACATGGGGACGTTATGCATGGAACTGCCACCGAGATCGTACAGATGAAATGGGGTACTGGAATCATCAGTTAGGCAAATTCTACGGAACATCTGACGAAAATGCAAGCAATATCCGCATAGCTTATGAAGAAAGTGGTGAGATTGCTCCGAAGCTATTGCGTCGTTTCGGTATCACAGAAGGAAATCGCCAGACATTATTGCTGGGTATGTTTATGAGTCAACTTGTCAATCCATATAAATATACCATCTATCCGGGATTCTATGAAAGTTGCGGACCGGAAGGGGAGAAGCTGATAGAATATGTAGAGAAAGAATGGAAAAAGCAACCTCATGTAGGTGAAATGCCTTTGGATATTGTTGCTCAAGTAATAGAGCACGGGGATAAGGCAGTAGCGGCTATTGATAAGGCGGCCGCCTCCGTATCTTCAAATAAGGACGAATTTGCCCGTTTACAAAATGATATGCATTGTTATCGTGAATTTGCGTATGCGTTCAACCTGAAAGTGAAAGCCGCCAAGCTGGTATTGGATTATCAATGGGGCAAAGACATCAAAAAACTTGAAGAAGCTATTCCTTTGATGGAACAAAGTCTGGAGCATTATCGTAAATTGGTGGAATTGACAGACGAACATTATTTGTATGCCAACAGTATGCAGACAGCTCAACGTCGTATTCCTATCGGTGGAGATGATGGAAAGAATAAGACTTGGAAAGAATTGCTGGTACACTACGAAAAAGAATTGGAGAACTTCAAAGCTAATCTCGTCCTGTTGAAAGAAAAACAGAATGGAAATGCGGTGGCTGAAACTGTAGAGATTGCTGCCTGGGCTCCTGCAAACGTAAAACTGATTTCTAATTATCCGGCAGTGAAAGTGGAGGAGGGCACTTCTTTATTTGTCGATCTTCCGGGTAAGATAGAAGCAGTAGCCCCTGAATTGAAGGGAATGAAAGCGCTTCGTTTCAATGGAAACGAGCAGAGAGAGAAAGGTACGAGTATCACTTTTGAAACAGATGCTCCGGTGAAATTATTAGTAGCCTATTTCAAAGATGACCAGAAAAAGTATGCAAAGGCTCCGAAACTGGAAATCGATGCATCAGCCAATGATTACGGTCAGGCGGAACCTGTGTTGACGAATGCTGTCCGTATCAACGGAATGCCTTTGGCAAATGTACATGCATATAGTTTTCCGGCCGGAAAGCATACGCTGATGTTACCCAAAGGTTATCTGCAAGTACTAGGATTTACTGCTGCGGATATGAAGGTGCGTAATGCCGGACTTGCCGGGGATGAAGAAACAATGGATTGGTTATTTTACTAAGTCCTTACCACTAATCAATTGCTATCTTTTTAGGCACGGATTACACGGATTAACGCGGTTGTTTTGCAATAATGACAACACTAAAGACAGTGAATTCCGTGTAATCCGTGCCTAAATTATCATATAAACTAATTATGAACATCATTATATGAATGATTATAGATGAAAAATATCATGAAGAAGTTATTGCTGGCTGTTTTTAGTATAACCACTACTTTCTCTCTGTATGCGCAACGCGAAGTTCCGCAGGAACGGATGGAGCAGATTTATGAGGAAGTGAAGACACCGTATAAGTACGGTCTTGCCATCGCACCGGCAGACAATCATCATAAGATCGATTGCCCTACCGTTTTCCGTCAGGGAGACAAGTGGTTGATGACCTACGTCGTCTATAACGGTAAAAGTGGAATGGACGGACGCGGATACGAGACATGGATAGCGGAAAGCGACAATTTGCTTGAATGGCGTACTTTGGGACGAATTCTTTCTTACCGGGATGGAAAATGGGACTGTAACCAGCGTGGCGGCTTTCCTGCATTACCGGATATGGAATGGGGTGGAAGCTATGAACTTCAAACTTATAAAGGCCGCCATTGGATGACGTATATCGGTGGCGAAGGCACCGGCTACGAAGCAGTGAAAGCTCCGCTTTACATCGGACTGGCATCAACAAAAGGAGATATTTCCACTGCCCACGAATGGGAATCTCTGGACAAACCGATCTTGAGCATCCATGATAAAGATGCCCAATGGTGGGAGAAACTGACTCAATATAAGAGTACTGTTTATTGGGATAAGGATAAAACATTGGGCGTTCCGTTTGTAATGTATTACAATGCAGGTGGCCGTCATCCGGAAACGGATTTAAAAGGAGAACGTGTCGGCATCGCTCTTTCCAAGGATATGAAGACCTGGAAACGTTATCCGGGAAATCCAGTCTTTGCGCATGAAGCGGATGGAACAATTACAGGAGATGCACATATCCAGAAGATGGGTGATGTGTATGTGATGTTCTATTTCTCTGCTTTTGAGCCTTCGCGTAAATATAAGGCATTCAATACGTTTGCCGCCAGCTATGACTTGGTACACTGGACGGACTGGAAGGGGGCTGACTTGATTATTCCTTCCAAAAACTATGATGAATTGTTTGCTCATAAGAGTTATGTGGTAAAGCATGATGGGGTGGTTTATCATTTTTATTGTGCGGTAAACAACGCAGAGCAACGTGGCATTGCCATCGCTACCAGTAAGCCGATGGGACGTTCGGCGGTTCGCTTTCCGAAACCGGAAATTAAAAATCGTCGGTTAATCACTACATTGAATGAGGGTTGGAAGACTTGGATTACAGAAGCGACTCATTTGAAAGGTAATTTTATGATGCCTGCAAAGACGGTGAATATCCCTCATAATTGGGATGATTATTATGGATATCGCCAGTTGACACATGGAAATATGCATGGAACTGCCATGTATGTGAAAGACTTCACCGCCGATATAAAATCCGGGAAACGATATTTCCTTCGTTTTGATGGAGTGGGTACATACGCTACCATTAAAGTAAACGGAACGGACTTCGGACGTCATCCTGTTGGACGTACTACATTAACCTTGGATGTTACAGATGCAATGAAGCAGGGAACAAATCGCCTGGAAGTAAAAGCCGAGCATCCGGAAATGATTGCCGATATGCCTTGGGTATGTGGTGGATGTTCATCGGAATGGGGATTCAGTGAGGGGTCACAGCCCTTCGGTATTTTCCGTCCTGTGGTGCTGGAGGTGACCGATGAAATTCGTATAGAACCTTTTGGTGTACACATCTGGAATGATGAAAAGGCTGTTAACGTATTTGTTGAAACGGAGGTTAAGAATTATGGTAAGACAACAGAAACGATAGAGTTGGTCAATAAACTAAGTAACGCTGATGGAAAACAAGTTTTTCGTTTGGTTGAGAAAGTAACTTTGGCTCCGGGAGAAATGAAAGTCGTTCGCCAGCAAGCTCCTGTCGAGAAACCTGTTTTGTGGGATACAGAAACTCCATATCTCTATAAACTAGCCAGTATGATTAAGCGTGATACGAAAACTACGGATGAGATTTCAACACCGTTTGGGATCCGTACCATTAGCTGGCCAGTCAAACGGAATGATGGAGACGGACGTTTTTACCTGAACGGAAAACCGGTGTTTATTAATGGGGTATGCGAGTACGAACATCAGTTCGGACAGAGCCATGCATTCAGCAATGAACAGGTGGCTGCAAGAGTAAAACAGATACGTGCGGCCGGGTTTAATGCATTCCGGGATGCTCACCAGCCCCATCATCTCGACTATCAGAAGTATTGGGATGAAGAGGGAGTCCTCTTCTGGACACAATTATCTGCTCATGTATGGTATGATACTCCGGAGTTTCGCGAGAACTTCAAGAAGTTACTTCGTCAATGGGTGAAAGAACGTCGCAATTCTCCTTCAGTGGTAATGTGGGGATTACAGAATGAAAGTACTTTACCTCGTGAATTTGCACAGGAATGCAGTGATATTATTCGTGAGATGGACCCGACTGCAAAGACAATGCGTGTCATTACAACTTGTAATGGCGGCGAAGGTACAGACTGGAATGTGATTCAGAATTGGAGCGGTACGTATGGGGGAGATGTGACTAAATATGGTCGGGAACTTTCTCAAGTTAACCAATTATTGAATGGGGAATATGGAGCATGGAGAAGCATCGGTTTGCATACGGAACCGGAAGATTTCCAAGTGAATGGAGTGTGGAGTGAAGACCGTATGTGTCAGCTGATGGAAACCAAAATCCGCTTGGCGGAGCAGGTTAAAGACAGTGTTTGCGGACAGTTTCAGTGGATATACAGCAGCCATGACAATCCCGGACGCCGCCAACCGGATGAAGCATATCGCAAAATAGATAAAGTCGGTCCGTTCAATTACAAAGGATTGGTTACTCCATGGGAAGAACCGTTGGATGTGTATTATATGTATCGTGCCAACTATGTTTCCGCAGCCAAAGATCCGATGGTCTATCTCGTATCCCATACATGGACCGACCGTTTTGAGAAAGGACGTCGCCGTGCTACTATAGAGGCTTACAGTAATTGTGATTCAGTGTTGCTTTACAATGATATGACAAATGAAAAGGCAACCTTCCTCGGACGTAAAAAGAACAACGGAACGGGTACTCATTTTATGTGGGAAAACCGGGATATTCGTTATAACGTACTTCGTGCTGTGGGATATTATAAAGGTAAACCGGTAGCGGAAGACCTGATTGTGTTTAAAGGTTTGGAACAGGCCCCGAATTTCGAACTTCTTTATCAGGACGATAAAAAAATATTGAAAGGAGAGGCAGGATATAATTATCTATATCGTCTTAATTGCGGAGGAGATGATTATACGGATAGTTTCGGACAGTTGTGGTTGCAGGACAATACGAACTATTCCCATTCATGGGCGGAAAACTTCAAAGATCTGAATCCATATCTTGCCAGCCAACGTACTACCAATGATCCGATTCATGGCACTCGTGACTGGAAGTTATTCCAGCATTTCCGTTTCGGACGTCATCAGTTGGAAGTTCGTTTCCCTGTGGCAGATGGAACATATCGTATTGAACTGTATTTCACAGAACCCTGGCATGGCACAGGTGGAAGTGCTTCTACCGACTGTGAAGGACTGCGTATATTCGATGTTGCCGTGAATGATTCTGTCGTATTAGACGACTTGGATATCTGGGCAGAAAGCGGTCATGACGGAGTTTGCAAGAAGGTGGTATATGCCACAGTTAAAGGGGGAATGTTAAGAATTAATTTTCCGGAAGTGAAAGCAGGTCAAGCCTTAATTTCGGGCATTGCTATTGCTTCCACAAATATGGAACTGAAACCGACGGTATTCCCTGCATCCGATTGGAGTTGGGAAAAGGCAGATAAAGAAGTGATGGAAAAGACTCCGAAAGAGTTGCTTCCTGAAGACAAGAACGCCCGTGTCAGTGTAGCCTATGGAAGCGGAAGCTGCTACATTGAAAGGTAACTATCAGAAGAAGGAACATCGTAAACAGACAGGAGTGTTCTTTGGCAAAGGAAAAGGGAACAGCATTGAATGGAATGTTTCTACCGGATTGGCTCAAGTGTATGCTCTTCGCTTTAAGTATATGAATACTTCCGGAAAACCAATGCCTGTCCTAATGAAGTTCATAGATTCGAAAGGGGTGGTATTGAAAGAGGATGTATTGACCTTCCCGGAGACACCGGATAAATGGAAGATGATGAGCACCACCACCGGAACCTTTATCAATGCCGGACATTATAAAGTTGAACTTTCAGCAGAAAATATGGAAGGACTTGGTTTTGATGCGTTGGATATTCAATAAATTCCCACTATGAATTGAATTATCTTATTCATAGATAATAAAGAAACGGAACATAAGAAAGTTGATTTTGCTTTCTATGTTTCGTTTCTTTATTTTCTCTCTTTTTTCTCAAATTGCTTTCTTAGAAATAAAATATAGATGTTATTTTTTTAAGATTCGATATTCTGATTTTAATTATTCGGAGAGTATGTTTTAAATAATCTCTATATTTGAAATCAAAAACAAAATAACAATGGGAAGCGATATACCCAAGTATGATTTACAGATTGATTATATTGTAGGAGAAGGGTTTGAAAGACACTTATTAAACAGATACATAAATTTTCCTTGCAAGATAGAATCCGGTTTCTTTATTCTCTGTATGAAAGGAACTTTGCAGATAACAATCAATACTAATACTTATAATATTGAGCGTAATGATTTAATGACTTTACCTCCCGATTATTTGATGGAGATTCATGGCTGTTCACCGGATATTCAGATTTATTATGCTGGTTTCTCATCCCGTTTTATAGAGAGCATTAATCTGATGAAATCCACGCAACATCTTCTTCCTGTTATCAAAGAAAATCCGGTTGTCAGATTATCCCAAGCAGATGCCAATAATTATAAAATGTTTTATGAATCATTTATTTGCTCTTATAAATCGTTGTGGACGAAATCAAATAAGGAAATAATAAAGGCAGTTCTCACCATATTTATTCAGGGAGCAACAGAAGTCTATAAAGCACGGAGTGACTTGAAGCTATTCTCTTCGTCCAGGAAATATGAAATTTATCAGGAGTTTCTGCAATTAGTAATGAAGCATTATACGGTTCATCACGGAGTTTCGTTTTATGCCGAGCTTTTAGGAATCAGTTTGCCTCATTTCTGCTCGACAATCAAGAAGGTAACAGGAGATACCCCGTTGAAAATCATTGCTTCAGTGATTCTGATGGATGCCAAGTCCCAATTAAAATCGACCAATGAACCTGTAAAGAATATTGCTTTATCCTTAGGATTCAGCAATATTTCTTTTTTAATAAGTTTTTCAAGCAACACACCGGTACCACTCCCCAGGAGTACAGGGGAAATTAATATTCCCTTTGTCCGCTTAGTGGTAGTGTAACCGTAAAACGACTACCTGTTCCCGGTTCTGATACAACGGAAATTTCTCCTTGTAGATGTTCTACGATAGTTTTGCAAATGGAAAGTCCCAATCCTGTTCCTTGCTTGAAAGTATTCACTTTATAGAAACGGTCGAATATATCTTTTTGACATTCATACGGAATTCCTACACCGGTATCTTCTACGAATATCTGAACAGCATCTGTTTTTGTTTCATCCATCATAAACCCGAAATGAATGTATCCTTTTTCTGTAAACTTCCGGGCATTATTTATAAAATTGCATATCACTTGTCTCAAACGAGTAGTATCTGTCATAATGTAAACATCATAATCCGGCAGTAATGCTTTTATCTCTATTTCAGGAATAGGCTTCATAGCCTGTTCTTTTTCTATATCATTGAGAAGGGATTTTAAAGAGCGACTGTCAAAAGTGAATTTTATTGTATTAGATTCGATTTTAGACAAGTCGAGTATATCATCAATCAACCTAACCAAGTGTTCGCTGTTAATGCTGATTAATCTTACGAAATCTGCCCGTTCTTCGTCACTTAATTCATAATAAGTAGAACCTATTACATCAGAAAAACCGACTATTGCATTCAGTGGAGTACGAATCTCGTGACTCATATTAGCTAGAAAAGCCGTCTTGAGTTTATCACTCTCTTCCGCCTTTTTGCGGGCTTCTATCAATGTATTCTCAATATCCTTATATTCCTGAATACTCATACAAATACCTACTAAGCGATATGGATGCCCCGATACGTTTGCAATATACGTGGATTGTCCTTCGAACCATTCCCACGTTCCATCTCCGCGATGTAAGCGAAAAGGGATAACTTTTTCAAACGTCTCGATACCACTAAGTTGAATAATGAAAGCGTCAGCCATAGCCTGACGGTCGTCCGGGTGAATCATTTCCACATATTTATCCATCGTCAGTGTATTATTTATACCCGGAGTGATTCCTAAATGTTCAAAATAACGATAATCGAGCGTAAATTCACTTCGGGCTATGTCATAATACCAAGGATATATTTTAGTTCGCTGTAAAGCTGTGTTTAGAATATATTCTTGCGTGAGTTCCACTGTTATATTACGAAAAAAGAATAGAATATCTGTCAGTTTACCGTCAGCTCTGACTGTCACGAATCGTCCGTTCACAGGAAATTGAGTATAATCGTTTTTCTCCTGAATATCTATGTGTTCGGGCAATGTGTATCCTTGCTCACCTTTGCGTAGACCTTCCATAACGACAGGAAGAATATTTTCTTTATGATATATCAAATTGATTATATTTTCTATCTGCAAAGGTTGGGCGAATTTATCTAGCGAAGATTTTATATGCAACTCTGTTTGTGCTTGCTGATTAATTTGAGTCACCTCTCCATCAGAGTTTAATACAAGTACTCCGTCAGGCAGAATATTCAATAACTCTTTGTCGTATTCTATTCTCTTATCAATATTCATCTTTATTTTGTTTTTATAGTCATACCTTCGACAATTCGAAGAATATATAACAAATAACGTGATTTTTTCGAGAAGTAGTATCGACCGATCAGCTCTTTTTTCTTCCCAAAAATACTTATTTAAATTTACAATACCTATCATGTTAATATGATATTCTGAATTTAATATTCAATATTTTGATTTTAATTGATGGTATGCATATGTCAAGATTGATATAGCTTGATGATAACTGTGGTAGTAATCATCAAAATTAGAAGTTGAAATGTGAAAATATACTACGTACTGATGTCGTCTTGGAAAATGAATTGTATTCGATTTGTACAGAAAATACATGTGGTTGCCCAGTTCAAAACTTTTTGTCGCAAGATATTGATATTCAAACGAATATAAACCGTGTTTTTGGTTTAAAACCAACAGGCCGTTCCTTTTTAAAGAAACGGAATACTCCTTAAAAACCTGTTTTTTTATGGACTACTGCTCGCATAATTTAGTGTTTTGTTTATTACCATTCAAAACATATGAAAGTCGTTTTGTTCTTATTATTAACTTTTCTATTTAGCTTTATTTTGTGAGTCTTACCCCATTTATCTGCCAATCATTTTTATTTTGACCTTCAGTGATACTAAATGTCTTTGTTAGAGTAGATAAGGGGGCAAATATTAAAGAAAATTCGGCTTCTCCACTCTCGGGTAGAAAGAAGTGCTCACCGGGCTTAATTCCATTTGCTCTTTTTAAGGTATATGATGTCCCTTTTTCATCTACTAATTTAATATTCGGACTAACTTGTATCCAATACTTTGGAATGTAGAAAGCTTTCAAGCGAAGAACCGTAGCTGTATCTGTCAGTTCCACTTGCTTTATTTCGACAATATCAGTATTCGTAAACTCCACCACCGGATAATTCACGATTTTCGTATTGCCTTGCAGAATGATACTTGTTTCATGTTTGGGGGCATCCAAGTATCTCCGCATCTTTAGTTTCAGGGTGCCTTTACCATATCCCGACCACATTTTCATAATTTTGCCTTCCGGTGAAATAAGAACATAATTGGGGATACCACGAACACCGTATTTAGCATATAATCCGGCACTTTGTTTCAAATCGCTTAAATTCTGCCAAGTCATTTCAAGCTGTGCTGAAGCAGTCGTCCATCGGCTTTTAGTATCCGAGCTAAGGCTGACAATAGTAAGACGCTCTTTGTATTGCTCCTGAATTTCCTTCATTTCAGGCAAAGCCATAATACAGGGGCCACAGCCACTACTCCAAAAATCAAGTAATATATAATTTCCTTTGAAATCTGTCAAATGATGAAGTTTTCCGTTCAAATCAAAAAGGTCGGTATCTGCCATATCATCTCCTTCTTTAACTACTGTAGGCGGAAAGAGATTTACCGTTATTTCTTGTCCTTGCATAGAGGACTTCTGCTCATCGTTCAATCTATTATACAAAGCTATTGTTTCTTCTTTATAAGAGAATTTCGGATTATATTTCGCAGATGTACTAAGTCTTCCTAACTTTTCCATCCAAATAGTAGAAATAGGCAGTTCTTGCATTAATTTTAATTCCCTACTACTGATGAGGTCTGATATACTGTCTTTTTTTGCACGAATTGCCTTTCGTTCCGTTTCCAGAGCTGAGCGCATTCCTTTTTCTTTAATGCTCAATCGTTGAAATTCATCCCATAAATCACGTGAAACATCTATGAAACGATTATACTCCTGCTGCTCTTTTACCGGACTGTCTACTTTCCAAGTATATATTAAGGTATTTGTACCAGTCACTTTTATATTAGCATTGGGGGCTACATAAATAGACAACGACATAGAGGGAAAATCTTGTTCCCGAGTACACATGAGAGATAATCGGTCTAAACCACTTTCCCCTGCGTTCCTTTTGAAATGGAATGTGCCATTACGTATACTATCTGTGGCTACTGTACTTCCCACATTGCCATCAAGCAGAAATAACGAAACAAGAGTTCCATCTTTTACTCCTTCCACGTGACCTTCAATAGTATATTCCTGTTGTGCTTGTATGGCGAAACAGCTTAATAAGAGAAGGTTGCTGAATAGTCGTTTTTCCATAATATTATTTTTAGAATTAGAAATGGTTTGCAAGGTAAAGTTTTTCTTTAAGGGGTGCACTAACCTTTATTATTCTTTA
The DNA here is from genome assembly GCF_024788145.1 of Bacteroides sp. BFG-606. Lineage (NCBI taxonomy): Bacteria > Pseudomonadati > Bacteroidota > Bacteroidia > Bacteroidales > Bacteroidaceae > Bacteroides > Bacteroides sp. BFG-606. The sequence continues at coordinate 4,453,829 of NZ_JANUIL010000001.1, forward strand.
ATATTTTCGTAAAAGAAAAGGGTACAAAATCGTGCTTTATCCGTCTTCTTGATATGAAGTAAAAAGTACGAAGAATGAAAATATATACTTTACTACTTGGAATACTACTTCCCGGCTCAATATCAGCACAAACTGTTCATGACTGGGAAAATCATCATGTACTCCAAATTAACCGTGAGCCGGCGAGAGCTGCTTTCGTTCCTTACTCTGTACAAAAAGGCGATTGTTCCATGAGTTTGAATGGAACTTGGAAATTCCGGTGGACTCCTGTTCCCGAACAAAGAATCGTTGATTTCTATCAGAAGAATTTTGATGATAAAGGTTGGAGTGATTTTGAAGTACCTGCAAACTGGGAAGTGAACGGGTATGGTACACCTATTTATGTATCAGCAGGTTATCCGTTTAAGATAGACCCGCCTAGAGTGATGGGAGAGCCGAAAGCTGACTATACTACGTATAAAGAGAGAAATCCCGTAGGACAATACCGTCGCACGTTTATTCTACCTGCCGGATGGGAAGCTGACGGACAAATATTTCTTCGCTTTGAGGGCGTAATGAGTGCTTTTTATGTTTGGATAAATGGTGAACGGGTAGGATATAGCCAGGGTAGTATGGAGCCTAGTGAGTTTAATGCTACTAAGTATCTACAACCCGGTGAGAATCAGATCTCATTGGAAGTGTACAGGTATAGCGATGGTTCTTATTTGGAAGACCAGGACTTTTGGCGTTTTGGGGGAATTCACCGCAGCATCCATTTGATACATACACCGGATATTCGTATCCGTGATTATACAGTACGTACTCTTCCTGCATCGACAAATGATTATCAAGACTTCATTTTACAGATAGACCCGCAATTCAGCGTATATGAAGGAATGAGTGGCAAAGGTTATACTTTGCAAGGAGTGCTGAAGGATGCTTCAGGGAAGGAAGTTGCTACATTGAAAGGGGATGTGGAAGATATTCTCGATTTGGAACATAAGGCTAGCCGGATGAACGAATGGTATCCGCAACGCGGTCCCCGGAAGATGGGACGTATGAGCGCTCTGATAAAATCCCCGATGAGATGGACGGCGGAAACTCCCTATTTGTATCAACTACATTTGACATTGTTGAGCGATGGCGGAAAAGTGATAGAGCAGATAGAACAGGCAGTGGGCTTCCGCTTTGTAGAAATAAAAAAGGGGCAGTTGTTGGTTAATGGGAATCCGGTACGTTTTCGTGGGGTGAACCGCCACGAACATGACCCTCGGACGGCACGCGTCATGAGTGAAGAACGAATGCTTCAGGATATTCTTTTAATGAAGCAGGCTAATATAAATGCGGTACGTACGAGTCATTATCCGAACGTAAGTCGTTGGTACGAACTGTGTGATAGTTTAGGATTGTATGTGATGGACGAAGCGGATATAGAAGAACATGGATTGCGCGGAACATTGGCAAGCACTCCCGACTGGCATGCAGCATTTATGGACCGTGCAGCTCGTATGGCGGAGCGTGATAAGAATTATCCAAGCATCGTCATGTGGAGCATGGGAAACGAGAGTGGTTATGGACCGAACTTCGCCGTTATCTCTGCATGGCTGCATGATTTTGACCCGACTCGTCCTGTACATTATGAAGGAGCACAAGGAGTGGATGGCGATCCTGACCCGAAAACTGTCGATGTTATCAGCCGCTTTTATACCCGGGTGAAACAAGAATACTTGAATCCCGGTATTGCCGAAGGAGAGGATAAAGAACGCGCTGAAAATGCACGTTGGGAACGGTTGCTGGAGATTGCGGAACGCACCAATGACGACCGTCCGGTAATGACAAGTGAATATGCACATTCCATGGGAAATGCATTGGGAAATTTCAAGGAATATTGGGATGAGATATATGGCAATCCCCGTATGCTGGGTGGTTTTATATGGGATTGGGTAGATCAGGGAATCTACAAAACTTTACCCGATGGCCGTACCATGGTGGCTTATGGTGGCGATTTTGGTGATAAACCGAATTTAAAAGCGTTCTGCTTTAATGGATTGCTGATGAGCGAGCGTGAAACTACGCCTAAATATTGGGAAGTAAAGAAAGTGTATGCACCCGTCGAACTAAAAATGGAAAACGGGAAATTGAAAGTGACGAACCGGAATCACCACACCGGCTTGTCTCAATATTGTTGCCTATGGACTGTGTCAATCGATGGAAAGCAGAAAGAACAGGGAGAAATTACCTTACCGGAAATAGCTCCCGGAGGGAGTCAGATGATAGATTTGCCGACTTTCCACTCATTGAAAGGCTCCGGTTCTTTGAGTAATCAAACAAAGAGAGGTCAAGGGAAAGCTCTGTCTGATTGCCAGCTAAAAGTAAGCATCGTTTTGAAATCGGATGCCCTTTGGGCAAAAGCAGGGCATGAAGTGACTTGGGAGCAATTCTGCTTGCAGAAAGGAGATTTGATCTCTACTGATCTAGTCAATAAAGGAACACTTCAAGTGAAAGAGGATAATCAGTCCTTATTGATTAGCGGACGCGGTTTTTCCGTTCAGTGGGAAAAGAAAATGAACGGAAGCATGACTTCCCTTATATATAATGGCAAAGAAATATTGGCTCATTTAGATGATTTTCCAGTTCAACCCGTCACTCAAGTTTTCCGTGCTCCGACAGACAATGACAAGAGTTTCGGGAATTGGCTGGCTAAAGACTGGAAATTGCATGCAATGGATAGTCCGCAGATAAATTTAGAATCTTTCAACCATGAAGTACGTGCAGACGGGGCGGTAATTGTACGGATTCAAACAAGCAATTTATATAAAGAAGGAAAAGTGACCACAACTTCTGTTTATACTGTTTCTTCAGATGGAACGATTGATTTAAAGACGACTTTCCTACCACAAGGAGTTCTTCCCGAAATCCCCCGTTTAGGAATCGCATTCTGTCTGACACCTGCTTACAATACATTTACCTGGTATGGCAGAGGACCACAGGACAATTATCCTGACCGTAAAACATCTGCCGCTATAGGGCTTTGGAAAGAAAATGTGGCGGAACAATATGTGCATTATCCCCGTCCGCAGGATAGTGGAAATAAAGAAGAAGTACACTATCTTACCCTGACTGACAAACAGAATAAAGGTATTCGTGTTGATGCGGTAGAAAATGTGTTTTCCGCATCTGCTTTGCACTATACTGTGCAGGATATCTATCAAGAAACTCATGATTGTAATTTAAAACCACGTGCGGAAGTCATTCTAAGTATGGATGCTGCCGTGCTTGGATTAGGAAACAGTAGTTGCGGACCGGGTGTATTGAAGAAATATGCCATAGAGAAAAAGGAACACACGCTGCATCTACGTATCAGTAAGCAATGATAGAAATAAATAACTAACACAATTATAAAAGTAACAATGAAAAAAGTAACCACTTTATTATCAACTTTAGCGTTGGCAACTACCTTGGCTGCTCAAAACCTACCACAAACGGAAAGGCAATATCTCTCCGGTCACGGATGCGACGACATGGTTGAATGGGACTTCTTTTGTACCGACGGACGCAATTCCGGGAAATGGACGAAAATCGGTGTACCTTCCTGCTGGGAGTTGCAAGGATTCGGCACCTATCAGTATGGAATCACTTTCTATGGCAAACCATTCCCTGAAGGCGTTGCCAATGAAAAAGGTATGTATAAGTATGAGTTTGAAGTTCCGGAAAAATTCCGCGGCAAACAGGTGAATCTTGTATTCGAAGCTTCAATGACGGATACGGAAGTGAAAGTGAATGGACGCAAAGTGGGTTCCAAACATCAGGGGGCTTTCTATCGTTTTTCATATAACGTCACGGATTTCCTGAAATATGGTAAGAAAAACCTGTTGGAAGTCACTGTTGCCAAAGAGAGTGAAAATGCCAGTGTGAATCTGGCTGAACGTCGTGCTGATTATTGGAATTTTGGAGGTATCTTCCGTCCGGTATTCCTGGAGGTGAAACCTGCTGTAAACCTGCGACATATTGCTATTGATGCAAAGATGGATGGATCTTTCCGTGCCAACTGCTACACCAATATCTCCAATGACGGCATGAGTATTCGTACACAGATTCTGGATAAAAAAGGAAAGAAGTTAGCGGAAACCACTGTACCTGTAAAAGCGGGTGGCGACTGGACTTCCCTGCAACTGAATGTCTCTAACCCTGCACTATGGACTGCGGAAACTCCGAATCTTTATAAAGCCCAATTCTCCCTATTGGATAAGGACGGTAAAGTGCTGCATAGTGAAACGGAAAACTTTGGTTTCCGTACCATTGAAGTACGTGAAAGCGACGGACTTTATATAAACGGAGTGCGTATCAATGTACGTGGTGTCAATCGTCATAGCTTCCGTCCTGAAAGTGGCCGTACATTGAGTAAAGCGAAGAATATCGAAGATGTTCTTTTAATGAAAGACATGAATATGAATTCTGTCCGTTTGAGCCACTATCCGGCTGACCCGGAATTTCTGGAAGCTTGTGATTCTCTCGGGCTTTATGTGATGGATGAATTGGGAGGCTGGCATGGCAAATATGATACGCCCACCGGAGTACGTCTGATTGAAGGCATGATAGAACGTGACGTGAATCATCCGTCTATTATCTGGTGGAGCAATGGTAATGAAAAAGGATGGAATACTGAATTGGACGGAGAGTTTCATAAATACGACCCGCAGAAACGTCCGGTTATTCACCCGCAAGGCAATTTCTCCGGTTTTGAAACAATGCATTACCGCTCTTACGGAGAAAGCCAGAACTATATGCGTCTGCCAGAAATCTTTATGCCTACAGAATTCCTGCATGGTTTGTACGATGGAGGTCATGGTGCCGGATTATATGATTATTGGGAAATGATGCGCAAGCATCCCCGTTGTATCGGTGGTTTCCTTTGGGTATTGGCAGACGAAGGAGTGAAGCGTGTGGATATGGATGGCTTCATTGATAATCAGGGAAACTTTGGAGCCGACGGTATTGTAGGACCACATCACGAAAAGGAGGGTAGCTACTATACTATCAAGCAGTTATGGAGCCCAATACAGATTATGAATACTTCTATCGACAGGCAATTTGACGGCAAATTTTCCGTAGAAAACCGTTATGATTATCTGAATCTGAATACCTGTCGTTTCCTTTGGAAGCAAGTGAAGTTTCCACAGGCAACGGATGCTTCTAATACTGCTGCTCAAGTGTTGAAAGAAGGAGAAGTGCAGGGTAGTGACGTGGCTGCTCATTCGGCGGGTGTCTTGGATATAAAAACAAATATCCTCGCCAATACAGATGCTCTTTACCTGACAGCTATTGATAAATACGGTCATGAACTTTGGCGCTGGACTTTCCCGGTTGATAAACTGAACCAGCAAACTGAACCTCTCTCTCTTTTATCCATCCGCCCTACCTATACGGAAACTGAAAATGATCTCACAGTGAAGGCGAACAAGCGTACGTTCATCTTCTCAAAGAAAGACGGACAATTAAAAGGAGTATCTGTAGATAATCGTAAAATTAGTTTCGCCAATGGTCCCCGTTTCATTGGAGCCCGTCGTGCAGACCGCTCATTGGATCAATTCTATAACCATGATGATGAGAAAGCAAAAGAAAAAGACCGTACATATAGCGAATTCCCCGATGCTGCCGTATTTACGAAACTGGACGTAAAACAAGAGGGAGGTGATCTGATTGTTACCGCCAATTATAAACTGGGTAATTTAGATAAAGCTCAATGGACAATCAGCCCGAGTGGGGATTTGGTATTGGATTATACCTACAATTTCTCCGGTGTGGTGGATTTAATGGGTGTTTGTTTCGATTATCCGGAAGATCAGGTAATCAGTAAACGCTGGTTGGGAGCCGGACCCTATCGTGTATGGCAGAATCGTATTCATGGTACACAATACGATGTATGGGAAAACGACTATAACGACCCTATTCCTGGTGAAACTTTCACTTATCCCGAATTCAAAGGATATTTTGGAGATGTTTCCTGGATGAATATCCGGACGAAAGAGGGCATTATCAGCCTAACAAACGAAACTCCCGATGCTTATGTCGGAGTATATCAGCCTCGTGACGGTCGCGACCGTTTGCTTTATACTCTTCCCGAGAGTGGAATTTCTCTTCTGAATGTGATTCCTCCGGTACGTAATAAAGTAAACTCTACCGATTTGTGTGGTCCTTCCTCACAACCGAAATGGGTAAATGGTCCACAAACCGGACGGATCGTTTTCCGGTTTATATAAATAAATAATAAAAAGGTACTCAATATAATGTGGGTACCTTTTTTTATTTTATTTTTGTTTCGTTTTATACATCCAGATGAATGAATTCTTTCCTATGTACACAATACTAATTATAGAAGATGAACCCAGAGTTGCAAGTTTGCTGATGAACGGGCTGGAAGAAAATGGTTATCAGGCAATGGTGGCTTATGACGGATTGATGGGGTTACGGCTTTTCCAGACCCATACATTCGATTTGGTCATATCCGACATTGTTCTGCCCAAGATGGACGGATTTGAACTGGCGAAAGAAATTCGCAAGACCAATCCCCATATCCCTATATTAATGTTGACAGCATTAGGATCAACGAATGATAAACTGGACGGTTTCGATGCCGGTGCAGACGATTACATGGTGAAACCCTTTGATTTCAGAGAGTTGAATGCCAGAATCAAAGTACTCCTGAAACGTGTGGCAGGCAATACACAGGAATTGCCACAGGAACTTGTTTATGCAGATTTACGTATTGACCTTCAACGTAAGGACGTAGAACGAAACGGCATATCTATAAAACTTTCTCCTAAGGAATATAACTTGCTGCTATATATGGTAGAAAATGCTGAAAGAGTATTGAGCAGGGTTGAGATAGCAGAAAAAGTATGGAACACCCATTTTGATACAGGAACGAATTTCATAGATGTATATATCAACTATCTCCGTAAGAAGATAGACAGGGATTTTGAACCAAAACTTATTCATACCAAAGCCGGAATGGGTTTTATACTGACTGATAAGTTATGAAAATCAGAACAACACTGACCCTACAATATGCAGGGCTGACAGCTGCGGTATTCTTCATATTTGTCATAGCCGTCTACTATGTGAGTGAACATTCGCGTAGTAATGCTTTCTTTCGTAATCTGCAAAGTGAAGCTATAACCAAAGCACATTTATTCCTTAAAAATCAAGTAGATACACAAACTATGCAGTCTATTTATCTAAATAATCAGAAGTTTATTGATGAAGTAGAAGTTGCTGTCTATACAACCGATTTTAAAATATTATATCACGATGCACTACAGAACGATATTGTCAAGGAAACACCGGAGATGATAAAGCGAATTCTGAAACAGAAGGATATCAATTTCTATGTGGACGAATATCAGGCAGTAGGATTGGTGTATCCATTTGAAGGCAAAGATTATGTTGTTACCGCTGCCGCCTATGATGGTTACGGATACGCCAATCGGGATGCGTTAAGAAATATACTCATCCTGTCATTTATCGGAGGATTAAGTGTATTGGTGATTGTGGGTTATATCCTGTCTCGAAGCACTTTAAAACCAATACGCAGCATTGTCAAAGAAGCGGAGAAAATCACCGCATCGCGTATCGATAAAAGATTACCCGTAAAAAATGAACAGGATGAACTGGGAGAATTAAGTACGACATTCAATGCTCTACTGGAACGCCTGGAGAAGTCTTTCAACTCACAGAAGATGTTTGTCAGTAATGTATCTCATGAATTGCGTACTCCCATGGCGGCCCTTACAGCCGAACTGGATTTAGCTTTATTGAAAGAACGTACCTCCGAGCAATATCAGATGGCTATTGGCAATGCTCTTCAAGACTCCCACCGAATTGTAAACCTGATTGACGGACTATTGAACTTGGCAAAAGCCGATTATCAGCCGGAACAGATAACAATGGAAGAAGTCCGTCTGGATGAGCTGTTGCTGGATGCCAGAGAACTGGTATTGAAAGCGCATCCGGATTATCATATCGAATTAGTCTTTGAACAGGAAGCCGAAGAGGATAATGTACTGACAGTCATCGGAAACAGCTATCTGCTGACTACCGCCTTTGTAAATCTGGTAGAGAATAACTGCAAATATTCTTCCAACCGGACTTCATCAGTCCTGATCGCCTATTGGGAGCAATGGGCAATCATCCGCTTATCCGATAATGGTGTAGGAATGTCCGATGCAGATAAGGAAAACCTGTTTAAACTGTTTTATCGTGGAGAAAACAAGAATATAGCTCCTGGAAATGGTATAGGCATGAACCTGACACAAAAGATTATTCACCTTCACAAAGGAGAACTTACCGTATCTTCCCATAAGGATGAGGGCACTACCTTTGTGGTAAAACTCCCGCATATCTAAGAAATTCTAATCGTTTTCTAATACCACTCTAATCATTCTCTAACAGCTTCCTTGTGAAGTCCTTCTTACTTTTGCATCGAATTAATAAATGCAGTTAGTAACTTAAAAAAATTAGAGAGTATGGTATGGAAGAAAAAACTGCGTTCATCACAGTACACATTCAATTCAGAGAAAGTATTTTTGGTTGCCACACAACCCGGTAAGTCAATCTATTCATACTTGCAGACAACAAAGCTCGGATTGACATTGGGAGAAGTGCAAGAGCGGCAGTCCATCTATGGAAGAAACGAAGTGGTCCATGAACAAAAAAAGAACCCGTTTATACTGTTTATCAAAACGTTTATCAATCCTTTCATTGGTGTTCTGACCGGACTTGCCATTATATCCTTGTTTCTGGATGTACTGATGGCCGAACCCGGAGAACAGGAATGGACAGGAGTAATCATTATCTCATCCATGGTGATATTCAGCGCTATCCTGCGTTTCTGGCAGGAATGGCGAGCAAGTGAAGCTACGGATTCTTTAATGAAGATGGTAAAGAACACCTGTCTTGCCAAACGTGCCGGTGAACAGGAAGAAGAGATTGATATCACGGAACTCGTTCCGGGGGATATTGTGTATCTGGCAGCTGGGGATATGGTTCCCGCTGATATTCGGATCATCGATTCAAAAGACTTGTTTATCAGTCAGGCTTCATTGACAGGAGAGTCCGAACCGATAGAGAAGTTTCCGGAGATACAGAGCCAGCAGTTTCGGAAAGGAAGCGTCATAGAGTTGGACAATATTTGTTATATGGGTTCCAATGTGATAAGTGGCGCAGCAAAAGGTATTGTTTATGAAACAGGGAATAAAACATATCTGGGTACGATTGCAAAAAGTCTGGTTGGACATCGTGCCACTACAGCTTTTGATAAAGGTATTAGTAAAGTCAGCTTCTTGTTGATTCGCTTTATGCTGGTAATGGTTCCATTTGTGTTTTTCGTGAATGGTTTCACGAAAGGAGACTGGTTCGAGGCTTTCATTTTTGCCATATCCGTTGCAGTGGGGCTTACCCCGGAAATGTTGCCAATGATTGTGACTGCCAACCTTTCTAAAGGAGCGATAGCCATGTCCAAAAAGAAAACAATAGTAAAGAATCTCAATGCTATTCAGAATTTTGGAGCAATGGACATACTCTGTACTGATAAAACCGGTACATTGACTTGCGATAAAATCGTGCTGGAGAAATATATCAATGCAGATGGTAGCGACGACAACAGTAAACGTATTCTTCGTCATGCCTACTTTAACAGTTATTTCCAGACCGGTTTAAGAAATCTGATGGATAAAGCGATTCTTTCTCATGTAAGAGATCTGAATCTGGAACATTTGAAAGATGACTACACCAAAGTGGATGAAATACCTTTCGACTTTACACGCAGAAGAATGTCTGTTGTGATAGAAAACAAGCAAGGAAAACGGCAGATCATTACTAAAGGAGCGGTAGAAGAGATTCTCGATGTCTGTTCCTATGCCGAGTTCAATGGGCAGATTCATCCCTTGACTGATGCTTTGAAAATCAAAGCAAAGATGATTAGTGAAGAAATGAATCAGCAGGGAATGAGAGTGTTGGCAGTCTCCCAAAAAAGTTTTATCGAGAAAGATTGTAATTTTGCCATCGAAGATGAAAAAGAAATGGTACTGATCGGGTATCTTGCCTTTCTTGATCCTCCGAAGCCTTCTGCTGTTGAAGCCATCGAACAATTATATGCACATGGAGTAGCTGTTAAAATATTGTCGGGAGATAATGATATCGTGGTAAAAGCCATTGCCCGGCAGGTCGGAATTGACACCAGTCATTTTCTTACCGGGATAGAAATAGAGAATATGGATGAAACGGTATTGAAAGAAGCGGTAAAGAATACCACTTTATTTTCAAAACTAACTCCATTGCAGAAGACACAAATCATCTCTCTATTACAGGAACAGGGCAATACAGTAGGATTTTTAGGAGATGGAATCAATGATGCAGGTGCTTTACGTCAATCAGACATTGGTATATCTGTCGATTCTGCAGTGGATATAGCAAAAGAAAGTGCAGACATTATCCTGTTGGAAAAAGATTTGATGGTATTGGAAGACGGAGTGCTCGAAGGAAGAAAGACATTTGGCAATATCAATAAATATATAAAGATGACTGCCAGTTCCAATTTTGGTAATATGTTCAGTGTGATGTTCGCCAGTGCATTCCTGCCGTTTCTGCCTATGATGCCGATACATCTGTTGATTCAGAACTTACTGTATGACATATCGCAGACAACCATTCCATTTGACCGTATGGACCCGGAGTTCCTGAAGAAACCCCGTAAATGGGATGCGTCCGATCTAAGTCGTTTTATGATTTATATAGGACCTATCAGTTCCATCTTCGATATTATTACTTATCTGGTCATGTGGTATGTGTTCAGCTGTAACAGTCCCGAACATCAAACACTGTTTCAGACCGGATGGTTTGTAGAAGGCTTGTTATCACAGACATTGATTGTCCACATGATACGTACCCGTAAGATACCGTTCATACAAAGCCGCGCCACATGGCCTGTAATGGGACTGACATTCTTAATCATGGCAATAGGTATTCTTATTCCTTTCACCGCTTTCGGACGTTCCATCGGGTTGACAGCTCTTCCTTTGAGCTATTTCCCCTGGCTGATTGGAATTTTGCTTTCTTATTGCATTTTGACGCAAATAGTAAAGAACTGGTATATCAGGAAGTTTGTGCGTTGGCTATAAGATAGGGGAAGAAGTTTTAACAGGAAACACTATAAAATACTGAATTTAATCACTATATTCGCAAAGTAAGTATTTATATTGATACACAAATAACGCCCTATGAGAATGAAGCATTGCCTATTCGTTTTTTTGCCGATATTTATATTATTTATCAGTTGTCGGCAAAAAGTACAAAGTAACTTTCAGCCGGATATTTCCAGTCAGACAGAAACCGTTTATGATTTTCCGGAAGAATATGCTGAAGAGATTATTATCACAGGTAAAGTTTTGAACTGTGAATTTTATCCACAAGAAAAAGAACTGACACTTATTATTCCATTTTTCAGAGATATGGAAAATCAGTACCGTACTCCCATTCAAGAGGATGGTTCTTTCTATTTTACTTTTCCTGTTTATGCTAAAATACGGGAGGTTTCTATTCGTAATTATGCAGAGCATTTATATGTGCATCCGGGTGACAGTATCCATTTAGAGATTGATTTCAAGGATATGTTTCATCCTAAAGTAACAGGTGATACGGAAAAATTGAATCAGGAGATATTGGCTTTTACAGAAAGCGGATATTATTATATGCGTGACTATGGTATCAGGCATGATTTGAGTGTCGAGGATTTTGAAGCAGAGTTAAAGAAAGAATATGATACACGTTTAGAACGCAGGGCCGAATATTTGCAGAAATACAATCCTATGCAAGATGTCGTCATGTTTACGGAGGAATTACTGAAACAGGATTATTATTATACGATCCTGGTTTATGCGAGCCAATGTCAATATCGGACAAGAAAAGAGTTCGCACGATATCACACGCTGTTGCCCGAAATCAATAAATTATATAAAAAAGGAATATTATCAGCCCGCTTGTTTGATATAGTCGATTGGATAGAAAATTATATTCCTACAGGAATGGTTCTTAAAAACAAAGAATACCCAACGATAGATGATATTATGTCCGAAATAGGAGAAAATGAATTGAATCAATATCTATATACTAAAGTTACAGCTAATAGCCTTGAAGCTAATGATACAATTTCCCTCTCAAGGAAGCGTTCGCAATTTGACTCAATCGTAAAAATACCTCATTTGCAGGGACAAATAGCACAGATGTACAGGCAAACTAAAGCGTTCTTGGAGAATCCACAGTCTGTTTCTGATAATTTGTTGTATGGCAAATACAATGAAAGTTTAAATACGTTAACTCCAATGTCGTATATGGAGAGCATATATAAGATCCTTGAAGAAAACCGGGGAAAAGTGATTTATCTCGATTTTTGGGCTACAACTTGTCCGCCTTGCTTGGCAGAGATGGAACCCTTGAAGAAGTTGCGTAGCCAATATTCTACGAAGGATTTGATTATTTATTCCATTTGTTCCGGCGGTAATGATACCAAAAAGCAATGGGAATTGTGTTTAGATAAATACTCGATGAAGAATCATGATATAGAATGTGTCTATGCTGCTGATTATATTGGACTGGAGAATTATCAGAAGATTACCAAACAGTTCAAAATTAATAGGTTGCCATATTATATCTTGATAAACAGAAAAGGACAAATAGTTGATTATGGCACTGTTGCTCGTCCAAGTAATCCTAACCTGTTATTGAGAATTGAGGAAATTGTTAAGCAGTAGAAGGATAATATTCCTTTTGTATAATTAAATACGCTGTCTATATCGGATATGCGTGTATTTCTCCAGATACAGCTTAATTTAACCATAGTTTTTTTAATCTTTGTAATAAAAAATTCTGCATAAATCGTCCTTTTAAGTTTTAAATTCTATTTTGAATGTTGAGAAAAATTTCCAGGTTATCGATGCGGAATTCTTTTTTGTAATAGGTTGATATACAACACTCTATATTTACTATTTTTGGTTTAAAACCAACGGGTCGTTCCTTTAAAAGGAACGAAATAGGGCTTCGTGTGCCCCTTAGGGCATATGGAGCCTTTGTTGTACGTTTTCTATTTTTTATGGGGGGTTACTTCTGTATCTGTATTTTTTTTCAGCAGTTTCCTAATGTCCTGTGCTTGCTTTTATACTTGTTTTTTCAGCCTTTCTTGATTCCAATCTCCCTTTTTTCCTCCTTTTTCTTTCTATCCGGTGTTTTTACCGTGTTTTCCGTTATGTATATCCACAGAGCCTCTCTCCCAGGACTTCATTCTTCCTGTGAACATATTTTCTTCTTCAAAAAGTACCGTCCAGCGGTTTGGAACTTCCTCTTCCGGGTGGCGACCTGGCTGGTCTGAAAACTTCAATTGTAATCATCTGCGCCCCTCCGCAATGCTTGCATAAGTTATACTCCCTCCATTTGTCTTGGCAGAGTTCTTTCCACTTGGCTCTTTTCCTTTTAAGTGGTGCCGGTGGTACTTTCATCCTTATCTGTATGCTTGTCAACTTCCTTCTGTTGCATGCTGCCAGGAATCCGTAATGCCTGATACGTACAAATCCTGCCGGCAATATATGCCTACTGAACCTGTGTACGAACTCTTCTCCCGTGAGTGTCATCATCTTATGTTTTCCCCCATCCCTGTAATCCTTATAGTCAAACATGACGGCTGTATCTGTAATTCCCTTAATCCTGGCATTACTGATGGCTGCCCTGTGTGAGTAACGCCCTAAGTATTCTATGACCCTTTCCACGCCTTTGAACGGTGCTTTGCTATATACCACCCATTCTTTTTCAAACAGCTTCTTTCTTGTTGCCTGGGGTACTTTCACATGTTTGCTCCACTCTTGCATGAACTTGGCTCTGAACACCCTGCCCATAGCCCTAACCGGGAATAGAAAAGGACTGTCTTGATTTGCCCCAGAGAGCTTCCTCCATTCCCCCCTTTCATCTATCCCTCCTTCGGGCACTACACAATGTAGATGTGGGTGATAGTGCAGGTTACTTCCCCAAGTATGCAGGATGGCCACCATTCCCGCCTGTGCGCCTTTATTGGCCGCGAAGGCTGATAAAGTCTTCCAGGCGGCGGTGAACAGGCAGGAATAGGTGGGCCTCATATTCCCCAGTGCCAGTGAATGCAAGTCGGCCGGTAAGGTAAATACCACATGGAAATATTTCACGGGCAACATATCCTCTTTGCGTGCCTGTATCCATACCTCACGCTCTGCCCCCTGGCATTTGGGACAATGCCGGTCACGGCAGCTGTTGTAACTAACACGTACGACTCCACACTGGGGACAGGCATCCACATGCCCTCCCAAAGCGGAGGTACGGCACTGTTCCAGACGTGAGAGGACCTGGAGAACCCTGCCGCAGGGATGATGTTGGCTGATAAAGGATGATTTGAAGCGGGAAATAATCTGACCGACCTCAAACTCCGTCCTCATGGCTGCGTATTGTTATATCCCACTCCCTCAAGACGGTCCAGTGGGCTGAAGGCGTAACCGCCGGCAGGAAGATTGACAAGGTGAAGATAAACCAGGGTTGTCTTTATATCGGCATGTCCCAGAAGATCACGAATGCGAAGAATATTTTCACCCATCTCCAGCAAGTGCGTGGCATAACTGTGACGAAGGGTATGAAGCGTGCAGGTTTTAAGGATGCAGGACGAATGAACCGCCTGTTTAAAAAGATAGCGAATTTCGGAATCCTCTATTTGTCCGCCGGAGCAATTGTTGAAAAGATATACCACAGGCCTGTATTGGAGGAAATACTCCCTAAGAAGAAGCAATAGGTTGCCCGAAAGGGGAACGTATCTGTCTTTTCTACCTTTGCCCTGACGGATGAAAACCTGCATGCGCTTGCTGTCAATATCACAAATTTGCATATTGACCAGTTCACGTAAACGCAGCCCGCAAGAATAAATCAGAGACAGCAGGGATTGGCTGCGGATATTCCCGCAGTGCCGCAAAAGGCTGATCACTTCGGACTGGGAAAGAACAACCGGAAGTTTCTTCGTGCTACGGATACGGGGGAGAGAAAAATTAAGTTCGCTAAGATGCATCGTCTTACGATAACAGCGGAGACTGTAAACCGTGTGCTTGAAATAGCTCAAACCCGGTGAAGGAGTGCGAGAGAGCAACATGCTGAAATAATCGCGGCAATCATCTTCGCTTAAGTGTTCAGGAAGTTTTTTGAAGTGAAAGCTGATAGCAGCCAACTTATGGCCATAACTTTTTATACTACCAGGAGAATACTGCTCAATAAGAAGTTGTTTGGAAAATTTTTCGTAACTTTGACCAAACCCCGAGATGGAGTCACTGGCACGCTGAATAAAATTTGCCATAGTGGAGAATGTTTATTGGTTGAACATTGGAAATATCACCACTAAAATCAGCAAAAAAAAGGAATCCCGCATACAGATAGCAAACTTTAGCTATTACGTATGCGGGATTTAGTACAACGACCCGTTTCTCACCGAGGAACGAAATAGGGCTTCGTGTGCCCCTTAGGGCATATGGAGCCTTTGTTGTACGTTTTCTATCTTTATTATGGGGGTTACTTCTGTATCTGTATTTTTTCATCAGTTTCCTTATGTCCCGTGCTTGCTTGTATACTTGCTTTTTCTCCCTTTCTTCATTCCAATCTCGCTCTTTTTCCTCCTTTTTCTTTCTATCCGGTGTTTTTACCGTGTTTTCCGTTATGTATATCCACAGAGCCTCTCTCCCAGGACTTCATTCTTCCTGTGAACATATTTTCTTCTTCAAAAAGTACCGTTCAGCGGTTTGGAACTTCCTCTTCCGGGTGGCGACCTGGCTGGTCTGAAAACTTCAATTGTAATCATCTGCGCCCCTCCGCAATGCTTGCATAAGTTATACTCCCTCCATTTGTCTTGGCAGAGTTCTTTCCACTTGGCTCTTTTCCTTTTAAGTGGTGCCGGTGGTACTTTCATCCTTATCTGTATGCTTGTCAACTTCCTTCTGTTGCATGCTGCCAGGAATCCGTAATGCCTGATACGTACAAATCCTGCCGGCAATATATGCCTACTGAACCTGTGTACGAACTCTTCTCCCGTGAGTGTCATCATCTTATGTTTTCCCCCATCCCTGTAATCCTTGTAGTCAAACATGACGGATGTATCTGTAATTCCCTTAATCCTGGCATTGCTGATGGCTGCCCTGTGCGAGTAACGCCCTAAGTATTCTATGACTCTTTCCACGCCCTTGAACGGTGCTTTGCTATATACCACCCATTCTTTTTCAAACAGCTTCTTTCTTGTTGCCTGCGGTACTTTCACATGTTTGCTCCACTCTTGCATGAACTTGGCTCTGAACACCCTGCCCATAGCCCTAACCGGGAATAGAAAAGGACTGTCCTGATTTGCCCCTGAGATCTTCCTCCATTCCCCCTTGTCATCTATCCCTCCTTCGGGCACTACACAGTGCAGGTGGGGGTGGTAGTGCAGGTTACTTCCCCATGTATGCAGGATGGCTACCATTCCCGCCTGGGCGCCTTTATTGGCAGCGAAGGCTGCGAGTGTCTTCCAGGCAGCGGCAAACAGGCATGAATAGGTGTGTCTCATATTACCCAGTGCCAGTGAATGCAAGTCGGCCGGCAAGGTAAATACCACATGGAAGTATTTCACGGGCAACATATCCTCTTTGCGTGCCTGTATCCATACCTCACGTTCGGCTCCCTGGCATTTGGGACAATGCCGGTCCCGGCAGCTGTTGTAACTTACACGTACGACTCCACACTGTGGACAGGCATCCACATGCCCTCCCAGGGCGGAGGTACGGCACTGTTCCAGGCGTGAGAGGACCTGAAGAACCCTGCCGCAGGGATGATGTTGGCTGATAAAGGAGGATTTGAAGCGGGAGATAATCTGACCGACCTCAAACTCCGTCCTCATGGTCGCTTATTGTTACTTCCCACCCCCTCAAGACGGTCCAGGGGACTGAAGGCGTAACCTCCGGCAGGAAGATTGACAAGGTGAAGATAAACCAGTGTTGTCTTTATATCGGCATGTCCCAGAAGGTCACGGATGCGAAGTATATTTTCGCCCATCTCCAGCAGGTGCGTGGCGTAACTGTGACGAAGGGTATGAAGCGTGCAGGGTTTAAGGATGCAGGACGAATGAACCGCTTGTTTAAAAAGATAGCGGATCTCGGAATCTTCGATTTGTCCGCCGAAACAATTGTTGAAAAGATATACCGCGGGTCTGTACTGGATGAAATACTCCCTGAGAAGAAGCAACAGGTTGCCGGAAAGGGGGACGTACCTGTCTTTTCTACCTTTGCCTTGGCGGATGAAAACCTGCATGCGCTTACTGTCAATATCACAAATTCGCATATTGACCAGCTCACGTAAACGCAGGCCGCAGGAATAAATCAGAGCCAGCAGGGCTTGACTGCGGATACTCCCGCAGTGACGCAAAAGGCTGCTCACTTCCGACTGTGAAAGAACAACCGGAAGTTTCTTCGTGCTACGGATACGGGGAAGAGAAAAATTAAGTTCACTAAGATGCATCGTCTTACGATAACAGCGAAGACTGTAAACGGTGTGCTTGAAATAGCTCAAACCCGGTGAAGGAGTGCGAGAGAGCAACATGCTGAAATAATCGCGGCAATCATCTTCGCTTAAGTGTTCAGGAAGTTTTTTGAAGTGAAAGCTGATAGCAGCCAACTTATGGCCATAACTTTTTATACTACCAGGAGAATACTGCTCAATAAGAAGTTGTTTGGAAAATTTTTCGTAACTTTGACCAAACCCCGAGATGGAGTCACTGGCACGCTGAATAAAATTTGCCATAGTGGAGAATGTTTATTGGTTGAACATTAGAAATATCACCACTAAAATCAGCAAAAAAAAAAGAATCCCGCATACAGATAGCAAACTTTAGCTATTACGTATGCGGGATTTAGTACAACAACATGTTTCTTTTAAAGAAACGGATGATTCCCTAAAATCCAGAGACAAAACTGGTAGTAATATTCTGATCTTTCAATATTGATGGTTGATGTGCTGAATGATATATGTAAAAACAAACAACCATTCTTCTACATCTTTCATTTTCTACATCTTTTCTAATCTCAACTACAAATAGTGAGTACAAAACAGTCCTTTTTTCGTCTTCATTATAGAAAAAATATAGTATTGGAATGAAAAGCCGACTGAAGCAACAAATATTTGCATTCTCTTTATTGGCATGGACAGCTGTATGTCCTGTCGATGCACAACAAACACGCTCACTTCGCGACCAATTTCAGAATCCGTCTGACGAAGCGAAGCCTTGGACCTTTTGGTACTGGATGTATGGTGCTGTGTCCAAAGAAGGAATAACTGCCGATTTGGAAGCGATGAAACATGCAGGACTCGGAGGTACTTATCTGATGCCGATCAAAGGGGTTAGTGAAGGTACACAATATAACGGCAAGGCACAGCAGTTGACTCCTGAATGGTGGGAAATGGTGCGTTTCAGCATGGAGGAAGCCGACCGTTTAGGGTTGAAACTGGGAATGCATATTTGTGATGGTTTTGCATTGGCAGGAGGTCCCCTGGATTACTCCGAAAGAATCAATGCAGAAAGTTGTTTGGAGCGATACAATCATTGATGGTGGAAAGCTCAATGCATTACGTCTGCCACAGCCGGAAGCTTATGAAAACTATTATGAAGATATTGCGCTATTTGCTTTGCCGGTAGAGGATGCGGCAGACGAAATGCCCGCAAAGATCACTTGCGTAAACTTAGCAACAGCGAACAATGTAAAATCTGCTCAAACAGTGAATATGGATGCGGCAGGCGTTATCCGTTCTTCGTATCCATGCTATATTCAATATGAATATAAACAGCCTTTTACCTGCCGGAATATAGAAATCGTTTTAAATGGCAATAATTATCAGGCACATCGCTTGAAAGTAATGGCAAGTGACGATGGCGTAAATTATCGTTTCGTGAAACAGCTAGTCCCTGCCCGTCAGGGATGGCAAAATACAGATGAAAATTCTACTCATAGTATTCCTGCAACTACAGCCCGTTATTTCCGTTTCTACTGGACACCCGAGGGGAGCGAACCGGGAAGTGAAGATATGGATGCCGCAAAATGGAAACCTAATCTGAAGATCAAACAACTGCACCTGCATCAGGAAGCCCGTTTGAATCAGTGGGAAGGAAAAACCGGACTGGTATGGCGTGTTGCTGAATCTACCAAAGAAGAGGAGATAGGAAAGGAGGACTGCTATTCACTTTCACAGGTTATTAATCTGACGGAACAATATAAGAATGCCCCGGCTAGTCATTCTAAAGAAAAAACAATCACAGCTGTTCTCCCTAAAGGTAAATGGAAATTGCTCCGCATGGGACATACAGCTACCGGACATACCAATGCAACAGCCGGTGGCGGAAAGGGCTTGGAATGTGATAAGTTCGATCCGAAAACGGTGCGAAAACAATTTGATAACTGGTTTGCACAAGCATTTGTAAAGACGAATCCAGAAGTAGCACGTCGTGTATTGAAATATATGCATGTAGATAGTTGGGAATGTGGAAGCCAGAACTGGAATCCAAATTTCGCTGCAGAATTTCAGAAACGTCGTGGTTATGACCTGATGCCTTATTTACCACTATTGGCAGGTATTCCTATGGAAAGTGCAGAACGAAGTGAAAAGATTCTGCGAGATGTCCGTACAACGATTGCCGAATTGGTGGTGGATGTATTCTATCAGGTATTGGCAGATTGTGCCAAAGAATATGATTGTCAGTTTTCAGCGGAGTGTGTAGCACCGACCATGGTAAGCGATGGCTTGCTGCATTACCAAAAGGTAGATCTTCCTATGGGAGAATTTTGGCTGAACAGCCCTACCCATGATAAACCGAATGATATGCTGGATGCTATTAGCGGGGCACATATCTACGGAAAGAACATCATTCAGGCTGAAGGATTCACCGAAGTACGCGGCACGTGGGACAAATATCCTGCTATGTTGAAAGCCTTGCTGGATCGTAATTACGCATTAGGAATCAATCGTCTTTTCTATCACGTATATGTACATAATCCCTGGCTGGATTGCAAACCCGGCATGACATTGGATGGCATCGGACTTTTCTTCCAACGCGATCAGACTTGGTGGGATAAAGGTGCAAAAGCATTTTCCGAATATGCTACCCGTTGTCAGGCATTATTGCAATATGGACATCCGGTGACAGATATTGCAGTATTTACAGGTGAAGAAATGCCAAGACGTTCGATATTGCCGGAACGATTGGTTCCGTCCCTTCCGGGAATTTTCGGTGCGGAACGTGTGGAAAGCGAACGCATTCGTTTGGCGAATGAGGGACAACCTTTGCGTGTGCGTCCGGTAGGTGTCACACATTCAGCCAATATGGCTGATCCCGAAAAATGGGTGAATCCACTTCGCGGATACGCTTATGATAGTTTTAATAAAGATGCGTTACTACGTCTGGCCAAAGTGGAAGACGGCAGAATGACACTGCCGGGTGGAGCCAGCTATAAAGCATTGGTAATTCCTCTTGCACGTCCGATGAATCCCGAACCTGTATTATCTTCGGAAGTGCAGAAGAAGATCAATGAATTAAAAGAAGCGGGTGTATTGATACCTTCTTTGCCTTATACAGCGGATGATTTCTCCGTATATGGGTTGGAACGTGACATGATTGTACCGGAAGATATTGCCTGGACACATCGTCGTGGTGAACTTGGCGAACTTTACTTTATCGCCAATCAAAGAGAAGAAACACGCACATTTACCGCAAGTATGCGTATCAACGATAGGAAACCGGAATGTTGGAATCCGGTGACGGGTGAAATGAACAGCCGTCCTTCTTATCGTATCAATGGAAATCGGACGGAAGTTACTCTCACATTGGCTCCTTATGAGTCCGTATTCATCGTATATCCTATGGAGGGAGCACATGAAGGTTATGGAGAGGACTCCTCAAGACTACAGAAAGAGAAAAAGGAGGTAGCCAAAGAGCCTTTAAATATAGCTCTGGAAGCAGAGGAATATATGATAACTTTTGCAGCTAACAAGAAAACGCTCACACGGAAAGAACTTTTCGACTGGAGCAAAGAGCCGGACGAACAGATACGTTATTATTCGGGGACAGCTACTTATAAGACGGCTTTCCGCTGGAAGAATAAACTGAAAAAAGGCCAACAGATTTACCTGAATTTGGGTACGGTTTGTAATTTAGCAACTGTCCGTGTGAATGGCGTAGACTGTGGTACCATTTGGACAGCTCCTTATCGTGCTGATATTACAACTACTCTGAAAAAAGGAATCAATATACTTGAAATAGAGGTTACGAACACTTGGGCGAATGCCTTGAAAGGAGCTGATGAAGGAAAAGCACCATTTGAAGGCATTTGGACCAATGCAAAATACCGGAAACAGGAAAATAAACTGCTTCCGGCAGGATTACTCGGCCCTTTGAGTTTTTCTGCCATAGAGTGAAAGTTTTTAGGCACGGATT
Organism: Bacteroides sp. BFG-606; assembly: GCF_024788145.1. Lineage (NCBI taxonomy): Bacteria > Pseudomonadati > Bacteroidota > Bacteroidia > Bacteroidales > Bacteroidaceae > Bacteroides > Bacteroides sp. BFG-606. The sequence continues at coordinate 4,475,361 of NZ_JANUIL010000001.1, forward strand.
ACGCTATTACTTTATGTAATACGATTCTTATAAACCGTGTAATCCGCGTAATCCGTGCCTAATTCATCATAATGTAGTACTTAAATGATAAAGATATACTTATAATGAAAAGTTCAATTATTAAAACAGGTACAATGTTGGCTAGCTTTCTGCTTGCGGCCGCCTGCCTGTCAACACACGCAGAAGTAAAACTGCCGGCTATTTTTTCTGATGGCATGGTGATGCAGCAACAGACAAATGCAAATCTTTGGGGAACTGCCACTCCCAACAAGAAAGTGACCATAACTACCAGCTGGAATGGAAAGCAATACGTGGCAGCTGCCGATAAGAACGGGGCATGGAAACTTTCGGTTTCTACTCCCAAAGCAGGAGGTCCTTACACTGTCACCTTTGATGATGGAAGTAAAAAAACACTGAATAACATATTGATAGGTGAATTGTGGCTATGTTCCGGACAGAGTAACATGGAAATGCCAATGAAAGGATTCAAGAATCAGCCAGTGGAGAATGCCAATATGGATATTCTTCACAGCAAGAATCCGAAAATTCGCTTGTTTACCGTAAAACGTACTTCTACATTGACTCCGCAGACCGATGTTATCGGTTCATGGAAAGAAGCAACTCCGGCCAACGTTCGTGATTTCAGTGCTACGGCTTATTATTTCGGGAGGTTAATCAATGAAATAGTAGAGGTTCCGGTAGGATTGGTAGTTGCAGCCTGGGGTGGATCGGCGTGCGAAGCATGGATGACCGCTGACTGGTTGAAAGCTTTTCCTGATGCAAAGATTCCTCAATCGGAAGCCGATATAAAATCAAAGAACCGTACTCCGACCGTACTGTACAACGGTATGTTGCATCCCCTTATCGGCATGACGATGAAAGGAGTGATTTGGTATCAGGGCGAAGATAACTGGAATCGGGCGCACACGTATGCGAATATGTTTACTGCATTGATAAACGGCTGGCGCGCTGAATGGAAACAGGGAGATTTTCCTTTTTACTATTGCCAAATAGCTCCGTATGATTATGGGATTATCACAGAAAAAGGTAAAGAAGTGATAAACTCCGCCTATCTTCGGGAGGCACAGGCAAAAGTAGAACATCGTGTACCCAACAGTGGCATGGCCGTATTACTGGATGCAGGTATGGAAAAAGGAATCCACCCGGCAAAAAAGCAAGTTGCCGGAGAACGTTTGGCACTTCTCGCCCTGACTAAAACTTACGGAGTGGAAGGCGTGAATGGCGAAAGTCCATACTATAAAAGCATTGAAATAAAGAATGATACAGTAGTCGTTAGCTTTGAACGTGCAAATATGTGGATTAGCGGCAAGAACTGTTTTGAGTCGAAAAACTTTCAGGTAGCCGGCGAAGACAAGGTGTTTTATCCGGCTAAAGCATGGATAGAACGTAGCAAGATGCTGGTGAAAAGCGATAAAGTGCCGCACCCGGTAGCTGTTCGATATTGTTTTGAAAACTATGTGGAGGGAGATGTATATGGTGACGGATTGCCTTTAGGTTCTTTTCGTTCGGATGATTGGTAAACTGCTAATGAAATTATAAATTATGAATCATTTGCGTAGAGTTTTTGTTCTCTTATTCATATTTGTTGGCGTGTCGGCTCTATGGAGCCAACATGCCAATGTCATTTGGAATACTCCTAGCCGCAATTCTTCAGAATCCATGCCCTGTGGTGGCGGAGATATCGGGATGAATATATGGGTAGAAGAGGGTGACATTATGTTCTATGTGAGCCGTAGCGGCACATTCGACGAAAACAACTGTCTGCTAAAACAAGGACGCATACGTCTCCGTCTGTCCCCCAATCCTTTTAAAGATACGAAAGATTTTCGTCAAGAATTGAAACTGAAGGACGGATATGTAGAAGTTGCAGCAGGAAACACGCAGATACAATTCTGGGTAGATGTTTTTCATCCGGTTATACACGTGGAGGTAACCAATACACAAGCGTTACAAACTGAAGTTTTTTATGAGAATTGGCGCTATCAGGAACGACCTGTCAGGAAAGGAGAGGGACAACAATGTTCTTACAAATGGGCTCCTCCGAAAGGTTCTGTGACAGCGGCTGACTTTATTTCTTTAGGCAAAACCAATCATTCTGCCAATCAACTCCTGTTCTACCATCGCAATCCGGAACAGACTGTTTTTGATGCTGTTGTGATCCAACAGGGAATGGACGAAGTAAAGTCTGAAATGATGAATCCTTTGAAAAATCTAACTTTCGGAGGAATCCTGTTCGGAGAAAACCTTGAATTTATAGGCACCACGGATGGCGTGTATGCCGGAACAGACTACCGCGCCTGGAAATTCCGTTCTTCCAAAGCGTCCAGAAAAGAACATTTCTGTATTGTATTGCATACAGCCCAAACAGAAACAATAGAACAGTGGGAGCAGGGACTGCAAACTGCTTTGCAAAGAATAGCCCCGCAAGGCAAAGTCTCATCGAAGATTCTCATACAGGATAAAAAGCAAACCCGTTCGTGGTGGAATGCTTTCTGGCAACGCAGCTTCATTGAAGCGGAGGGAGAAGCAAAAGAAATAACCAGAAACTACACTCTTTTCCGTTACATGCTGGGTTGTAATGCCTACGGTAGCGTACCAACTAAATTCAATGGCGGACTGTTCACTTTTGATCCTTGTTACATCGACGAAAAACAATCCTTTACTCCCGACTACCGGAAATGGGGAGGTGGTACAATGACAGCACAGAATCAACGCCTGGTTTATTGGCCGATGCTGAAAAGCGGGGACTTCGATATGATGCCTTCCCAGTTTGATTTCTATAACCGTATGTTGAAGAATGCTGAATGGAGGAGTCGTGTATATTGGCAACATGACGGAGCTTGCTTCTGCGAACAAATAGAAAATTTCGGTCTGCCCAATCCCGCAGAGTATGGTTTCAAACGGCCGGACTGGTTCGACAAAGGGCTGGAATATAATGCCTGGCTGGAATATGAATGGGATACGATTCTCGAATTCTGCCAGATGATACTGGAAACAAAGAACTATGCGAATGCTGATATCACCCCTTATTTGCCTTTGATTGAAAGTTCACTGACATTCTTCGACGAACATTATCGGCAACTTGCTTCCCGTCGGGGACGGAAGGCGCTGGATGGCAACGGACATCTGATTCTTTTTCCGGGTTCTGCCTGTGAGACATATAAAATGACCAATAATGCCAGCAGCACCATCGCAGCTCTAAAAACAGTATTGGAAACTTATGGAAAGAAAGAAGAGATGCTAAAGACAATTCCTCCGATTCCATTGCGGTACATAGAAATAAAAGATACGTTGAATCCTACTCTTGCTCCGGTTTTGAAGCGAACAATTTCGCCTGCTGTAAGTTGGGAACGAATTAACAATGTCGAAACGCCACAACTTTATCCGGTATTTCCATGGCGTATTTATGGAGTAGGAAAGGAGAATCTGGACATAGCACGCAATACCTATTTTTATGATTCGGATGCCATCAAATTCCGTTCGCATATCGGATGGAAACAGGACAACATTTGGGCGGCTTGCCTGGGACTGACCCAAGAAGCGAAAAGGTTATCCCTTGCCAAACTCTCCAACGGGCCGCACCGCTTTCCTGCTTTTTGGGGACCGGGCTATGACTGGACACCCGACCATAATTGGGGAGGTAGCGGCATGATAGGACTTCAGGAAATGCTATTGCAAACAAACGGAGAACAAATACTTCTTTTCCCCGCATGGCCGAAAGAATGGAATGTACATTTCAAACTGCATGCTCCTGGTGAAACAACAGTAGAAGCTACTCTGAAAGACGGGAAAGTAACAAACTTGAAAGTTCTACCTGAAAGTAGAAAGAAAGATATCATTATAATGATTGAAAATGAGATTTTTTTCACCACAGAGGACGCAGAGGACACAGAGGCTTTTTAAACAGTAAATCTATCTGTCTAAGGGAACGTATAGTCTAAGAATTTACTCCCTTTGTGTACATATAGAGAGGAGATTCTTAGACAAGCAGAATGACAGAACTAACAATATATTACAAAAAAACTCTGTGTCCTCTGCGTCCTCTGTGGTGAAAACTCGAATGAAATATATAAATAAAGAACTATGAATAAAAGACCGTTTATCATCTTATCATCTTTTCTGTTACTGTTCTTAGGAATCGAAAAAGGACAGGCGACAGAAACTTACCGTCCTGAAACATCGGTTGCCGGATTTATCCAGCTTCCCGGTAGTGGGCGACAAGTTTATAATTTCAATCCGGGATGGCTCTTTTTCAAAGGCGATGTCCGGGGAGCAGAAGCAGTAAACTTTGATGACCGTTCTTGGAAAGTAGTTTCCACTCCCCATACGGTAGAATTAATGCCTGCCGAAGGAAGTGGATGCCGTAATTATCAGGGACCAGCCTGGTATCGTAAACATTTTGTTCTCCCTGCCGAAACAAAAGGCCAACGGGTTGTTCTTCATTTTGAAGCAGCCATGGGTAAACAGATTCTTTATCTGAATGGCAAACGCATCCAGGAACATTTGGGAGGTTATCTACCTTTCACTCTGGATTTGACAGCCAATGGCGTACAAGCCGGAGACTCCTGCCTGCTTGCTGTTTTCACAGACAACAGTGATGACAAATCCTATCCCCCCGGAAAACGCCAATATACACTAGACTTCGCCTATCATGGCGGCATCTATCGTGATGTATGGATGATTGCCAAATCTCCGGTAGCTATCACCGATGCCATTGATTCACAAGCCGTTGGCGGTGGAGGCGTATTCGTGCATTTTGATAAGATCAGTGAAAAGAGTGCACAAGTATATGTAAATACGGAAATTCAGAATGAGGATGTACGTACTGAATCGGTCACTGTAGAAACGACTTTGACAGATGCTGACGGAAAAGTAATCAAACACTGTTCCGGAAAGCTGTCTTTAAAACCGGGAGAGAAGAAATCCATCCAGCAACAGATGGAAGTGAAGAATCCAAAACTCTGGTCACCGGATACACCTTATTTATATAGAGTACAATCCCGTATTAAAAAAGGAAATAAATCTATGGATGGCGGCATTACCCGTGTCGGTATTCGCTTGGCAGAATTTCGTGGAAAAGACGGTTTCTGGCTGAATGGAAAACCTTTCGGTCAACTGGTAGGAGCAAATCGCCATCAGGATTTTGCCTATGTAGGCAATGCTTTACCGAACTCACAGCAATGGCGTGATGCCAAACGTCTGCGTGATGCCGGATGCACCATTATTCGTGTGGCGCATTATCCGCAAGATCCTGCCTTTATGGATGCTTGTGATGAACTCGGTCTGTTTGTGATTGTCGCTACTCCGGGATGGCAGTACTGGAACAAAGATCCGAAATTCGGTGAGTTGGTTCATCAGAATACCCGTGAAATGATTCGTCGCGACCGTAACCATCCTTCCGTACTAATGTGGGAACCCATATTGAATGAGACTCGCTATCCACTTGATTTTGCATTAAAGGCTCTTGAAATCACCAAAGAGGAATATCCTTATCCGGGACGTCCGGTAGCCGCTGCCGATGTTCATTCTGCAGGAGTGAAAGAACATTACGATGTTGTTTATGGCTGGCCGGGTGATGACGAAAAAGAAGACAGGCCGGAACAATGTATTTTCACCCGTGAATTTGGAGAGAATGTGGATGATTGGTATGCTCACAATAATAACAACCGTGCCAGCCGCAGTTGGGGAGAACGCCCGTTATTGGTACAGGCACTTTCACTGGCAAAGAGTTATGACGAGATGTATCGTACTACCGGTTTATTTATCGGTGGTGCGCAATGGCATCCGTTCGATCATCAGCGCGGTTATCATCCTGACCCTTACTGGGGTGGCATCTACGATGCTTTCCGTCAGAAGAAATATGCATACGAAATGTTCCGTAGCCAGTCGCTTGCCGGTCTTCAGCATCCATTGGCAGAATGTGGTCCGATGATATTCATTGCTCATGAAATGTCTCAGTTTTCCGATAAAGACGTGGTTATATTTACCAACTGTGATTCTGTGCGTCTTTCTATTTATGATGGAACGAAAACCTGGACGAAACCGGTAGTCCATGCCAAAGGACATATGCCGAATGCACCGGTTGTATTCGAAAATGTCTGGGATTTTTGGGAAGCACGCGGATATAGCTATACTCAAAAAAACTGGCAAAAAGTAAATATGGTGGCCGAAGGGATCATCAACGGAAAAGTAGTATGCACGCAAAAGAAAATGCCTTCCCGGCGTTCCACGAAACTACGCCTCTATGTAGATACTCAAAAAGTGAACCTGATAGCTGACGGCTCCGACTTTATCGTTGTTGTTGCCGAAGTAACCGATGATAGTGGAAATGTACGCCGTCTGGCAAAAGAGAACATTGTTTTCACCATAGAAGGTGAAGGAGAAATCATCGGAGATGCTACTATCGGCGCCAATCCCCGTACAGTGGAATTTGGTTCTGCTCCCGTGTTGATCCGTTCCACCCGGAAAGCCGGAAAGATGAAAGTGAAAGCCCGTGTACAGTTTGAGGGAACCCAAGCTCCAACAGCGACTGAAATAGAACTGGAAAGCATTCCGGCAGAACTGCCTTTCTGTTATGAGGAATCCACTTACGAAGAACGCAGAACTGCATCGTCCGTTCCGGAAGTAAATTCTTTTAAAGAATCATCAGAAGGAAAAATACAACTGACAGAAGAAGAACGTCAACGGGTATTGGATGAGGTGGAACGCCAGCAAACTGAATTTGGGACAGAGAATTAGGCACGGATTACACGGATTTCATGGTTGCTTTATACATTAATATTTCCAAAAACTGTGAGATCCGTGTAATCTGTGCCTAACTTTATGGTATAAACGAATGATGATGATAAGCTTATATCAAAAAAAAGATTACCTTTGGGGTACGTTTTAATTCCAATTATAGCCACCAATGAGAAAACGAAATATTCTAATACTATTACTATCCATGATAGGCATTTATGCTTTTGCCTATCCGAATATGATTGTAGAACACTACACAGCCGAACGCGGGTTGCCCAATAATATCGTCAACTGCACTTTAAAGGGACAGGATGGGTTTATCTGGTTTGGCACATGGTATGGATTATGTAGTTTCGATGGAAGCAAGTTTCGCTCCTATGATAATCATGACGGTTTTTATTCCACCGACATTCCACCACGTAAGATTCAGCGTATCGTGGAAGATAAAAATGGTTTTCTGTGGATTAAGACCATCGACCGCAAACTCTACCTGTTCGATAAAAGACACGAGAGTTTCCATGCTGTCTATGATGATGTAAAAGAATATTCGGAGAACATCCAGATTATTAAGATTCAGACAACCGAAGACGGGGATGTATTGTTGTTGACAAAAGATAAAAGTCTTTTGCGTGCATATACCGACAAGGAAGGTAAAATAACGATGAAGCAGTTGCACGATTCGCGTCCCAACGTGAATGTGTATGATATGCGTCTGAAACATAACGTATTCTGCGAAACTGCAGAATTTATCAATTGGATTGGTATGGATTATCAGATTTTGTCCCTCCGGAAAGGGGCGGCTCTGAAAGACAAGCCCGCTGACTTTATACAGAAAAAGGTATCTGCCAATCCGGATCAGTTTACTTGTGCCTCCTATAATTCTAAATTCTTATGGTTGGGAGATAAGAAAGGACACATTTATAGTATTGATCCTCAAAATGGAGTTGTCAACCGTTATGAGATACCGGAAATCAAACGCCCGATTTCTAATCTGCTGATAACAGAGTCCGGTCTGATGTACATCACTACTAACGAAGGAACGTACGAGTATAATATCGGTTACAAACAATTGACCAAACTTCCATTCACCATCCCCGAAAAGGACGGCGGAATCATATTTTATGATAAATATGATAAGGTATGGTTTCAGGAGGGTAATCAGGCATTGACCTATTATGATCCTCTGAATAGAAGCCACCACCGATTTACATTCCCCAATCAGAATGCCATCGGCAATTTTGAAATGCAGGATGCCGGTGAACAAGGTATGTTCTTCATGACCCCGGGAGGAGAAATTCTTCTATTCGACAGAGAAAAACTGGAAATGACCCGTATTAACCAATTAAAACCTTTCTCGGATGATCTTCCCAACCAGCTTTTTTTCCATCTTCTGTTGGACAAAGATGGAATCCTCTGGTTAGCATCTACAAGCAGCGGAGTATACAGACTTAATTTCCCCAAAAAGCAATTCCAACTGTTGACGGAAGTTTCTCCTTCTCCGCTAATACCCGAGAGATCAAACTCCTGGAATCAGGGGATACGTGCCCTCTTCCAGGCACAAAATGGCGATATCTGGGTAGGAACCCGTTGGCAGGCGTTGTACCGTCTGGATCGTAACGGACAAGTGAAACAGATCTTCTCGGATAAGAACTATCTATTGGGAACTGTATATCATATTATGGAAGACAAGGACGGTAATCTTTGGTTTTCCACCAAAGGAAATGGGCTTGTCAAAGCTGAACCGGATATGAATTCTCCGCACGGGTTGCGTTTTACCCGTTATATCAATGATCCCAAGAACCCGAATTCTATCAGTAACAACGATGTATACTTTACTTATCAGGACAGCCGGGGACGCATCTGGGTAGGACTATTAGGTGGAGGACTGAATTTGATTTCCGAAGAAAATGGAGCCATCACCTTCATCCATAAATACAATGGACTGAAACAATATCCTGCATACGGCCTTTATATGGAGGTACGTACCATGACGGAAGATGAAGACGGACGTATCTGGGTAGGAACTATGGATGGTTTGATGTCTTTCGACGGGCATTTTTCCACGCCCGAACAGATTCAGTTTGAAACGTACCGTCAAGTCAGTGAAAACTCGAATGTAGCGGATAACGATATTTATGTACTCTACAAAGATACTGATTCTCAAATCTGGGTGAGTGTGTTCGGAGGCGGTTTGAATAAACTGGTTCGTTATGACAAGGAAAAGAGGGAACCTATTTTCAAATCTTATGGTATCCGTGAAGGAATGAATAACGACGTAGTCAAGTCCATCGTAGAAGATAAAAACGGCAACTTGTGGTTTACAACGGAAATAGGTTTGTCTTGCTTCAACAAAGCTACCGAGCAGTTCCGCAATTACGACAAATACGACGGTTTCCTGAACGTGGAGTTGGAAGAGGGCAGTGCACTCCGGACATTGAATGGAGACTTGTGGATTGGCACTCGTCAGGGAATCCTGACATTCTCTCCTGACAAACTGGAAACACTGCATACAAATTATGATACACGTATCGTTGATTTCAAAGTATCCAATCGCGATTTGCGTAGTTTCCGCGAATGTCCGATTTTAAAAGAATCCATCACATACGCCAAAGCAATCCGGCTGAACTACAATCAATCCATGTTCACGATTGAATTTGCGGCATTGAATTTCTATAATCAGAACCGGGTGTCATACCGTTATATACTTGAAGGTTATGAAAAAGAGTGGCATTATAACGGGAAGAATCGCATCGCTTCCTACACCAATGTGCCTCCCGGAGATTATACATTCCGTGTAGAAACAATGGATGAAGCCAATCCGGAACTTGTTTCCAACTGCACGCTGGCCGTCACCATTCTTCCCCCTTGGTGGTTAAGCTGGTGGGCAACTCTTATCTATGTGATCTTGGGTCTGGCAGCTCTCTATTTTAGTTTGCGTCTGGCTTTCTTCATGATTAAAATGAAGAACGATATTTATATCGAACAAAAAGTTTCGGAGATGAAAATCAAGTTCTTTACCAATATATCCCACGAATTGCGCACTCCTTTGACATTGATAAAAGGTCCGATACAAGAATTAAGGGAACGTGAAAAGCTGTCTCCGAAAGGATTGCAATATGTGGATTTGATGGAGAAGAACACCAATCAGATGCTGCAATTAGTGAATCAGATACTTGATTTCCGGAAGATTCAAAACGGGAAAATGCGTTTGCATGTGTCATTGATTGATTTTAATGAGATGATAGCCTCTTTCCAGAAAGAGTTCCGCGTGCTTTCCGAAGAAAATGAAATCAGTTTCACTTTCCAGTTACCGGATGAACCGATTATGGTATGGGCGGACAAGGAGAAATTGAGCATTGTGATCCGTAATATCATATCCAATGCATTCAAATTCACTCATTCCGGTGGAAGCATTTATATAACTACCGGATTGACAGACGACGGAAAATGTTGTTATGTACGGGTGGAAGATAACGGGGTAGGTATTCCACAAAATAAACTGACCGAGATTTTTGAACGCTTCTCACAAGGAGAGAATGCGAAAAACTCCTATTATCAGGGCACAGGTATCGGATTGGCACTTTCAAGGGAAATCGTTAATCTTCATCACGGACAGATTCGTGCTGAAAGTCCTGAAGGACAGGGGGCAGTGTTTATTGTGGAACTCCTGATGGATAAGGAGCATTATCGTCCGTCGGAAGTTGACTTTTATGTGGGAGGTACGGAAACAGTTCCCGTTTCTGTGGAACAGGAACCTGTTGCCAATGCCATATCCGAAGAAGATACAGAAGAAGAACCGGAAATTGATGCTTCATTACCGACCCTTTTGTTGGTTGAGGATAATAAGGACCTTTGCCAGTTGATAAAACTTCAGTTGGAAGATAAGTTCAATATCCATATTGCCAATAACGGAGTAGAAGGTTTAAAGAAAGTGCACCTGTATCATCCTGATATCGTAGTGACCGATCAGATGATGCCTGAAATGGACGGCCTTGAAATGTTGCAATCTATCCGCAAAGATTTCCAGATCAGCCATATTCCTGTTATTATCCTGACCGCGAAAAATGATGAAGGCGCCAAGACCAAAGCTATTACTTTAGGAGCAAATGCCTATATCACCAAACCTTTCAGCAAGGAATACCTGTTGGCACGTATCGACCAGCTGCTTGCCGAACGGAAATTGTTCCGTGAACGAATCCGCCAGCAAATGGAAAACCAGACAACGACCGAAGAAGACAGCTACGAACAATATTTGGTAAAGAAAGACGTACAGTTCCTAGAAAAGATACATCAGGTCATTGAAGAAAATATGGACGACAGTGATTTTAATATTGACACCATAGCATCCGGTATCGGATTGAGTCGTTCGGCATTCTTCAAGAAACTAAAGAGTCTTACCGGTCTGGCCCCTGTAGATCTGGTAAAAGAGATTCGCTTGAATAAATCAGTCGAGCTGATTAAGAACACGGATTTAAGTGTTTCCGAGATTGCTTTTGCTGTCGGATTCAAGGATTCGGGATACTACAGCAAGTGTTTCCGGAAGAAATATAATCAAACCCCTCGTGAATACATGAATGAATGGCGGAAAGGAGAGAGATAACCGATTACAAAATGCTTTCTTAATCGTCCTTTTAGAAACCTATTAAGATTCGAAAGAATGAATAACATGAAGAAAGTATTATCAGCGTGGATGCTGGTTGCCTGTGTACTACCTGTGGCAGCCCAGTATCCTGTAATTCCGGACTCGGTAAAAGAAAGAGGAGCAAAACAAGAAGCGGAGTTCGAACGGAAATCCGACGCGGCATGGGAAAAAGCTTTGCCGACAGTTTTAGAAGAAGCAAAGAAAGGACGCCCTTATAAGCCATGGGCCTCCAAACCCGAAGATTTGATAAAGAGCAATATCCCGGCCTTCCCCGGTGCGGAAGGCGGAGGTATGTATACTCCCGGTGGACGTGGAGGAAAAGTGATTGTTGTCACTTCTCTGGAAGACTCCGGTCCCGGAACATTCCGCGAAGCCTGTGAAACAGGAGGTGCACGTATCATTGTATTTAATGTTTCGGGAGTGATCCGTCTGAAAAGCCCGATCAGTGTACGCGCCCCTTATGTAACCATTGCCGGACAAACAGCTCCCGGAGATGGTATCTGTATCACCGGACAATCTTTCCTGATCGATACACACGATGTCGTGATTCGTCATATGCGCTTCCGTCGCGGTGCGCAGGACGTGGCTTTCCGCGATGATGCGGTAGGAGGGAATGCGGTAGGAAATATCATGGTAGACCATTGCTCCGCCAGTTGGGGATTGGATGAAAATATGTCTATCTACCGTCATGTATATAACAGAGGGGCAGACGGACACGGTCTGAAACTTCCGACAGTAAACATTACCATTCAAAATTCTATTTTCTCTGAAGCACTGGATACATACAACCATGCTTTTGGTGCAACCATCGGTGGTCATAACAGTATGTTCTGCCGGAATCTCTTTGCTTCCAACATCAGCCGGAACAGTTCGGTGGGTATGGACGGTGATTTTAACTTCGTCAATAATGTTGTATTCAACTGGTGGAATCGTTCTGTAGACGGAGGTGACCACAACAGCTTCTACAACATGATAAACAATTATTTTAAACCCGGCCCCATCACTCCGCTAGGTAAACCGATCTCTTATCGTATTCTCAAACCGGAAGCGGGACGTGACAAAAGCAGACCTCTCTCATTCGGAAAAGCTTATGTAAACGGGAATATTATTCATGGCAATGCCAAGGTCACAAAAGATAACTGGGACGGAGGCGTACAACTGAAAGAAGATGTGGATGCCACAAAGTTCCTGCCCTTAATTAAATCGGACGAAGCTTTCAAAATGCCTCCGGTTACTGTGATGGATACCAAAAAAAGCTTATAACTTTGTATTGGATAATGTAGGAGCTACTTTCCCCAAACGGGACGCTGTGGATGCCCGTGTTATAAAGACTGTGCAAACAGGAAAAGCCATTTATGTGAAAGATGCACCGGAGTTTGTCTCTCCTTATGTGAAAAGACGGTTACCGGCTGATTCTTATAAGCAGGGTATCATTACAGACATTCGTCAGGTAGGCGGACTTCCCGAATATAAAGGAGAAGCAGTAGTAGACTCGGACGGTGACGGCATGCCGGATGCCTGGGAAATAGCTAACGGTCTGAATCCGAATGACCCGACCGACGCAACTATGGACTGCAATGGTGACGGATATACCAATATTGAAAAATATATCAATGGTATAGACACTAAAAAGAAAGTGGACTGGACAGATTTGAAGAACAATTACGATACATTGTCTAAACGGAAAAGTCTGTTATAAGCAGATGAAAAAAGATTAAAGATGATTGGACTGAATATACAAGTAAGAACGATCCTTCTGGGATTATTGAGCATTGGGTTTGTGCAAAGTTATGCGCAAACCTTTGCTTTACAGGTTAAGAATGACCAAATCACTTACCTGAATGATGATCGGGGAAACCGTATTCTCGATTTCTCTACATGCGGATATAAATCCTCCGAACAGGATATTCCTTCTGTCCGCAATGTTGTGTTTGTCCCCTGGAAAGCAGGAGATAACACTGCACGTATTCAACGTGCCATTGATTATGTAGCCTCGCTGTCTCCCGATGCTTCCGGTTTTCGTGGAGCTGTTTTGCTCGATCAGGGTGAGTTTGCCCTGTCCGGCAGTATTCGTATCTCCACCTCCGGAATTGTATTGCGGGGAACGAATAAAGAAAAAACAATACTGCTGAAGAAAGGCGTAGGCAGAGGTGCCCTTATTTATATGGAAGGAATAGATGACCTGAATGTACAAGACACTTTGCAGATACTTTCCAACTATGTTCCGGTAAACACACGAACATTGGAAGTGGCTTCAGGTATTTCTTTGAAAAAAGGAGATCGTGTAATGGTTGCCCGTCCCTCCGGCAAGGAGTGGATTGCCTCTTTGGGTTGTGACATTTTTGGAGGAGGAATCAGTGCTTTGGGATGGAAAGAAGGGGATATGGATCTGACCTGGGACAGAAGGGTCTGTGAAGTAAATGGCAACCGGATAACATTGGATGCTCCGCTGACTGTAGCTCTGGATGCTAAATATGGTGCTTCTTCTCTATTGACTTATCAATGGAACGGACGTATCTACGATTGTGGAGTAGAGAATATGACACTGATCTCTGATTATGACAAGCGTTATCCTAAAGATGAAGATCATTGCTGGACAGGTATTTCCATTGAGAATGCGGAAAACTGTTGGGTAAGACAACTCAATTTCAAACATTTTGCAGGAAGTGCCGTGATTGTTCAGCGTACAGGTTCCAAAATCACTGTCGAAGACTGTATCTCAAGAGAACCTGTTTCAGAAATCGGAGGAATGCGTCGTTGCACTTTCCACACACTGGGACAACAAACTTTATTTCAACGTTGTTACTCGGAACGAGGTATTCATGACTTTGCTGCCGGATATTGTGCAGCCGGCCCCAACGCTTTTGTACAATGTGATTCATACGAATCTTTAGGATTCAGCGGCTCTATCGATGCATGGGCATGTGGACTGTTGTTCGATGTGGTAAATATCGACGGTCATAACCTGACTTTCAAGAATTTGGGACAAGATAAAAATGGAGCCGGTTGGAATACGGCAAATAGCTTGTTCTGGCAATGTACCGCAGCAGAAATCGAATGTTATGCTCCGGCAAAGGATGCGATGAACCGTGCATACGGCTGTTGGGCGCAGTTCTCCGGTGACGGTGAATGGGAACAATCCAACAATCACGTACAACCTCGCAGTATCTTTTATGCCCAATTGGAAGAACGATTGAATAAAGAATGTGCAGAACGTGCACGTATCTTGCCTAGAAATACAAGTGCAACCAGTAGCCCTACAGTTGAAGTGGCTATGGAACTGGCTAAAGAGGCTTATCATCCACGGTTAACGTTGGAACATTGGATAGACGATCATAAGTTTGCTCCTTCGGTGGAGTCAGCCGGAGTAAAATCAGTTGATGACATTAAAGAGAAGAGGGGAGCCTCATTAGCTGCAAATTCTTCTACTATCCAATCACACACTCAACCGGAAGTAACTATAACTAACGGACGTATCCAAATGGATGGTATTTTATTGGTTGGAAACAGTCATACCACCCCTTGGTGGAATGGAAAGCTCAAAACCAATTATCTAAAAAAGGCAAGTCCGGCCATTACCCGCTTTGTTCCGGGACGCGAGGGACTGGGATTGACAGACCGCATTGATTCTGTTATCAATTTTATGAAACAGAAAAACATACTTGTTTTCGATCAGAACTATGGTCTTTGGTATGACCGCCGTCGCGATGACCACGAACGGATTCGCCGTCGGGATGGTGATGTATGGGGACCTTTCTATGAGCAGCCATTCGGACGCAGCGGTCAGGAAACAGCGTGGGAAGGATTGAGCAAATATGATTTGAAACGTCCCAATACATGGTACTGGAGTCGTTTAAAAGAGTTTGCGGAGAAGGGAAATAAAGACGGACTGCTTTTGTTTCATGAGAACTATTTCCAGCACAACATTCTGGAAGCCGGTGCACATTGGGTAGATTCTCCGTGGAGAAGCAGCAATAACATCAATCAGACCGGATTTCCTGAACCTGCTCCATTTGCCGGTGACAAACGAATCTTTGTAGCGGATATGTTCTATGACGTCAGCCATCCTGTTCGTCGTGAATTGCACAGGCAATATATACGTCAATGCCTGAATAACTTCGCAGACAATTCGAATGTAATTCAGTTGACAAGTGCTGAATTTACAGGACCGTTGCACTTCGTACAGTTCTGGTTGGATGTGATAGCCGAATGGGAGACTGAAACCGGAAAGAAAGCCAAAGTGGCATTAAGTACCACGAAAGATGTGCAGGATGCTATCCTTGCAGACCCCAAACGCGCTGCCATAGTAGATATCATTGATATCCGTTACTGGCATTATAAGACGGATGGGATCTTTGCACCGGAAGGTGGAAAGAATATGGCACCGCGTCAGCACATGCGTAAGATGAAAGTAGGAAAGGTCACTTTCAATGAAGCATATAAAGCTGTCTATGAGTATCGACAGAAATTTCCTCAGAAGGCAGTGACATTCTACGCACAGAATTATCCGGCTATGGGATGGGCTGTATTCATGGCTGGTGGTTCATGTCCTGTAATTCCATGCACAGATAAGGCATTCCTGAAGGATGCAGCAGCCATGGAAGTGGAAAAAACGAATACGGATGAGTACAAGAAAATGGTAAAATCTGATATTGGAAGTATCATTTATTCCAAGTCCGGAACAGAAATTCCTGTTCAATTATCGTCCGGAAAGTATGCATTAAAGTACATACACCCTGCTTCCGGAAAGATTGAAACAATAAATAAATCATTGAAAACAAATGGATTATACAATCTAAAGGTACCTGATAAAAAAGAAGGTATTTATTGGTTCCATAAGCTATAAAACAGAAAATCCCGTTGAAGAGTCTTCAGCGGGATTTTTGGTTTTTATAGGTAAATTCTAGTAAAAGAGTGTTATAAAACATGATACTTGTTTTTTCAATCCACAAACCAGATTTTACCTAAGGTTGCGGTCGATACTGCTTAGTTTTGCAACATCAAATCAATCGAATTAATGCTATGATGGAACAGACTAATCATTCAACCGAAACTTTACTCGCTTCTTTTCAAGCGGGAAACATGGCAGCTTTTTCACAGCTGTATAATTTGCACATCAATGTCCTTTTTAATTACGGATTGAAGTTGACCACTGATAAAGAGTTGCTGAAAGATTGTATTCATGACATTTTCGTGAAACTCTATACAAAGAAAGATGAATTAGGCATCATTGATAATTTGAGATCATACTTATTCATCTCATTAAAGAATAAACTTTGTGATGAACTTCGCAAACGTATGTATATGTCTGATACGGCAGTAGAGGAAGTTAGCGTGGCTACTCCTACAGATGTAGAAGATGATTATATGGAAGAAGAACAGCGCAAGAATGAATTTTCATTGGTTAGACGTCTGCTGGATCAATTATCTCCCCGCCAGCGTGAAGCGCTTACCTTATATTATATAGAAGAAAAGAAATACGAGGATATTTGTGAGATTATGAATATGAATTATCAGTCTGTACGCAACTTGATGCATCGCGGACTGACAAAGTTGCGTACTCTGGCAAGTTAATTTTAGTAAAAAGATAAACTGGTTGAGTACATATACAGGATAACGTCGTCCTATTTATGTAAACGCTTAAAAAGGATGCGATATGTGCTCAAAGGTAAAAGATTTTTTGACGGATGATGATTTTATCAACTATGTGCTGGGTGTAACTCCACAATCAGCTTCCCAATGGGAAACTTATTTCAGAGAGCACCCGGAAGAGATGGCAGATGCAGAAGAAGCTAAAGCCGTGTTATTGGCTCCGGCAAATGTAGTCTGCGACTTCTCAATAGTTGAAAATAACGAATTAAAAGATAGGATTATTAGTAGTATAAAAGATTTTTCGGGTATTTTGTAGATAGGTTAGATAGTTAGATAAAGTGTTAGGTTAGTTAAGGCATTAAAAGATTGACGCAGTCTTTCACAGGAAGTTTAATTTTAAACACTGTGAAAGACTGTGTTTTTTATTTATCCTGTTCAGGCTTTCCTGTGGATTCCTGAATATCGAAAGCGCTGCTGAAGCTGACAATTAATACAATGCATCCACCCAATATGCCAATAATCATATAAGCAATACGAATATCGAATGCTTGTGAAATGGCACCGATAAGGAGAGGAGCAATCAGCGAACCTATAAAACTGATACTTGACAGAATGGTAAGTGCAATGCTGACCGGTGTTTTCGATTTGGCTCCTACGAAGCTATACAAAGTAGGTACAATGCAAGATATTCCCAAACCGACCAGCATAAAACCCAATGAATTGATGATGACTTTCATAGCCATAGATTCAAAAACACCTCCTAACAAGGCAGAGATAAAAAAGCCGATACAAATAAAGCTACCCGCCAGTTGCAAGACTTTCTTCTTTCCCCAAAGCTGATAAGCGTAGTTAGTCAAAAAACGCCCTGTTGCCATCATAATCATGAACACAAGAAAACCGATCTGCAACGATTTAGGTACGTGAACTACTGATTCGAAATAAACGGCACTCCAATCGAACATCGCACTTTCTACAATCAGTGCAAACAGCCCGACAAGTCCTAGCTGCAAAAGCAACATTTCCGGTTTTTGAAACAATAACCGGAAGCCATTGGGGGCTTTGGCCATACTTCTTTCCTTCGTTTCAAAAACCTCCACTTGCTGCGGTGCGCTCTCCTGCAAATAGTTTCGTCCGGAAAGCACTATTATAAAGATGACAATGAATATAAGTGTATAGTGCCAGATAGGGGAGACTCCTGCCAGAATCATCACAAAACCGATAAGTGCCCCGGCACATGCTCCTAAGCTCCATCCTCCATGAAAAGTTGCCATAATGGTTTTACCATACAGGCGTTCCACTTCAATCCCTTGTGTATTGAATGATATATCGCACAAATTCCAAAACACACCGAAGCAAAATAGTAAAAAGCCCAGCAGATAGACTTCATGAGCCAGTCCGATGCAAAGCAAGGAAGAAGCATATCCCAGAATACTGACCTGTACCATACTCCGGCTTCCCAACTTCGAAACAAGATAGCCCGCCAAAGGTATCGCCACAAATTTTCCTACAGGAATCATAAACAAGATCAATCCCCAATAAAAGGCATAATTTGCAGCAAAAACATCTTTGAAATCAGGAATCCGGCTAGCCCAACTTGCCATACAAAGTCCTTGAGCAAAGAAAAAAGTCAATATGGCAAAACGTATTCTCTCTTTGGGATGCGTAAATTGGTTATTCATGCATTTTTTATTTTTAATCGCGGCAAAGGTATCTATTTTTTTTGTACTTTTGCGCCCGATTAAAAAATATCAAATTCATGAAGACAGGCGAATCTTTATTATCCATAGGTAAATTTATTGCAGAATATTCAGCCCATTTAATGGGAGCCGGAGTACACACCTCGCGGGTAGTACGCAATACAAAGCGTATCGGAGAGGCTTTCGGGTTAGATGTAAAATTAAGCGTATTTCATAGAAATATCATTCTGACTATTATAGACAAAGACACAAACGAGGCTTGTAATGAGGTTATAGACATTCCTGCACACCCGATCAGTTTTGAGCATAATTCAGAGTTAAGTGCCTTGAGCTGGGAAGCAGTAGACCATCATTTGTCATTGGAGGAATTGAAAGATAGATATAAAAAGATTATTTCTGCTCCGCGGATACACCCTCTTTTCGTTTTATTATTAGTAGGATTTGCCAATGCGTCTTTCTGTAAATTGTTCGGTGGTGATTTAATTTCCATGGGAATTGTATTTTCTGCTACTATTACAGGATTCTACCTGAAACAACAAATGCAGATGAAGAAGATCAACCATTACGTCGTATTTATTGTCTCGGCTTTTGTTGCTTCCCTGTGTGCTTCCACCGCGCTGATTTTCGATACAACCTCGGAGATCGCAATGGCAACCAGCGTACTTTATCTTGTGCCCGGTGTTCCTTTGATTAATGGCGTGATTGATGTAGTAGAAGGATACGTGTTAACAGGATTTGCCCGTCTGACAGAAGCTTCTTTGTTAATTGTCAGCATCGCTATCGGACTTTCCTTCACATTATTAATGGTAAAAAACAGTTTAATTTGATATGATAGCACTTGACATTCTTACTGATGGATTTTTTGCAGCAGTAGCAGGTATAGGATTTGGTGCGATTTCCGATCCTCCTTTGCGTGCATT
Source organism: Bacteroides sp. BFG-606 (assembly GCF_024788145.1). Lineage (NCBI taxonomy): Bacteria > Pseudomonadati > Bacteroidota > Bacteroidia > Bacteroidales > Bacteroidaceae > Bacteroides > Bacteroides sp. BFG-606. The sequence continues at coordinate 4,494,971 of NZ_JANUIL010000001.1, forward strand.
CAAGATGATTGCTATACTGGCAGCATTGGGGCACGCTTGTCGTTTTTGCTTAATGACTTATTTAGGTGTGGATATTGCCACAGGTTCTTTGTTTGCCGGATTAGTTATCGGCTTCGGCAGTTTGTGGCTGGGGAAAAAAGTATATTGCCCGATGACAGTACTTTACATTCCGGCATTGCTTCCCATGATTCCGGGTAAGTTTGCCTACAACATGGTATTTTCACTCATCATGTGCCTGCAGAATGTGAATGATCCGGATAAGCTGGACAAGTTCATGTCAATGTTCTTCTCTAACACTCTGATAGCAAGTACAGTGATTTTCATGTTGGCAGTAGGAGCTACTTTCCCGATGTTCCTGTTCCCACATAGGGCCTTTTCATTAACAAGACATTAAAAACTACTTTTATGGAGATTTTTTGGAGAACAATTGCATATTATAATTCAGCTACCTGGCTTTTACAGATAGTTATTATCCTGATTGGTATTGCATTGACCGGATTGCTTATCGGTAAACCACGCCCGTGGGTGAAAATGGCGATGAAGTTCTATATGATAGGTCTTTATACATGGATTTCTGTGGTCTACTATTATATCTATTGTGAAGAGCGCAGTTATAATGGGGTGATGGCAATGTTCTGGGGCGTTATGGCTGTCATTTGGGTATGGGATGCAATCACGGGATATACGACCTTCGAGCGTACCCACAAATATGATCTATTGTCTTACGTCCTGTTGGCAATGCCTTTTATATATCCTCTGGTTTCACTGGCACGCGGACTCTCGTTCCCGGAAATGACTTCTCCGGTAATGCCTTGTTCGGTAGTTGTGTTTACCATCGGATTATTACTGCTGTTTGCGCAAAAAGTCAATATGTTTCTGGTATTGTTCCTTTGCCACTGGTCATTGATCGGATTATCCAAAACTTATTTCTTCCAGATTCCGGAAGATTTCCTGTTGGCAAGTGCCACAATCCCCGGATTGTATCTTTTCTTCAGAGAATATTTCCTGAACAATCTGCATGCCGACACCAAGCCGAAAGCCAAATATATCAATTGGCTATTGATAAGCGTTTGCGTCGGACTGGCTGTGTTGCTGACTACTACCATGTTTTTAGAATTAGTTCCGAAGAATTGATCCGGAACACATAGAAGATATTCAAATCAAAAAAGTCTTTCTAGCTTTAATGGCTATGAAAGACTTTTTGCATTATATCACATTTACTTAATTGCGTAGAATATCCGCAGAGCATACTGCATCACCGCATCAGGCAACCACTTTTTACTCTTTGCAAACAACACCTGTATCCAGGGACCTACTTTCGTTCGGAAAGAAGGATTTGTACGCTCCACTATTTTACAGATTGCAGCAGCCAACTTCCGTGGATGGCATCCATTACGTTCCTCTTTTTCTATGATCTCCAATGATTTCCGGAAGCTTTCTCCATAATCGGCATCCAGTCTTGTCTGTTCGGAAATATTCCGGTTATCAGTAAATCCAGTGTTGAAGTCTCCCGGTTCTACCACGCAAACCTTTATATTGAACGGATGAACCTCTAAAGCCAATGCTTCGCTATATCCTTCCACCGCAAATTTGGAAGCAGAATAAAATCCCTGATAAGGGATGCCCATTACACCACCAATAGAGCTGATATTGATGATCTTCCCTTTTCGGTTTTTACGCATGACAGGCAATACCTCCCGGCACATATTCACTACACCAAAGAAATTGGTATTCATCTGTATGTTTACTTCCTCTTCCGTAGCAAGTTCTAATGCACCGCCAATACCCATCCCGGCATTATTAATCAGTACGTCAATCCGTCCCTGTTCCGATAGAATCCTATCAACAGCTTGGCGGATAGAAAGTGAATTGATAACATCGACAACCAGCATTTTCACCTCATTCATGTCTTCGGAAAGTTTCCGACTTGTTCCATAAACAATGTGCCCTTGTTCTGATAACATTTGAGCGGTAATCTTTCCAAATCCGGAAGATGCTCCGGTTATAAGTATAACTTGTGGTTGCATATAACTTGTATTTCCGACAAATATAAAGAGAATAACCGAATGTTTTGTTTTAACCAATAAGGTTATTTCTCTAAAATAGCAGTCATTTTCTCCCGCCAATCTTCACCATTTTTCGGCTGGAAAGTTTCAAATCCCAGTTCTTTGCCGATTTGGATATTCGAGGCGCCGTCATCCACAAATAAAGTTTCAGAAGGAATGATATTGCAATCGTTCACCATATAATCGAATATTTCCGGTGCAGGTTTTGTATGACCGACCTGATAAGACAGATATAGTTTGTCACAGTAATCATTCAACGGCTTTTTCCTTAACGAGAAATCAGGGCTGCATGCCCATGACATAACGAAAGGATTGGTATTACTTAAAATATACACATGATATGACTTTCTCAATTCCAATATATAATCGAGTTTATTTAGATTCACTTCATTGAAAAAGCCCAGCCATGCCTGTTTGGTTTCCTCCATCGTCAATGGACGACCACATAAATCCCCCAGTTGTTTCCGAAACTCATCCGCACTTAGCTTACCTTCTTCCAGTTCTTGAAAGATGCCGGTCTGGTGATATTTATCCAGACGAGTGTCGGCATCTGCCAGTCCCAGTTTGATAAATGCCTGAACAGCTTTGTCGCGGTCAATATCTACAATCACCCCTCCAAAATCAAATACAATGTTTTTAATCATGATATATAATTTTTTTGTTTGCTACAAAGATACGGCTTATCTTCTTAATTAGCAGTGCACAATGGCTTGATATTTGTCAAAAAAACATAGTGACGCTATCCTTGCCAAATAGTGTCACTATCACACCCGGATAGCGTAGCTATAAGGAGCGGATAGCGTCACTATACTTTTTGTATGACTTAGGGAAGGATAAATACCGATTATTTTTTATATTTGCAAATCCAATCAATCCTTTGTAAAGACAGAAATAGAGTTATGAATAACCTTCGAATTTTATTGTATATGATGCTCCTTTCATTGGCTGCATGCCATCCGGAAGGAACGAGTGTGAAGCAAGGGTTAGACAAAGCCGCACAGCTCATGGCGCAGGACCCGGATACGGCATCTATTATTCTTGAGACTATTCAGACAAGTCAAATGAATGAAGCCCAACTGGCAGAATATAATTTATTATGTACCCAGCTCAACGAGGACAAAAGCATTCCTCATTCTTCTGATAAGCAGATCAGGCAGGCGGCATCTTATTATGAGAAAAATGGCAATGAATATCAAAAATCAAAAGCATATTATTATCTTGCCTGTGTGGAAAGTGATCTGGAACAGAAAGAGGAGGCAGAAATCCACTTTAAGGAGGCAATCCAACTTGCCAAAGAAACCGAGGAATACGATCATCTGGCAAAAATCTGCAAACGATGTAGTCTTTATTATCAGAAATACGGTAACTTTGATGAAGCACTGGAAATGGAAAGAAAGGCATACGCCAGTCAGTTGATGTTGAATGACGGTAAAAACGATTCCTCAGTGATTCTTTCTTCTGCTTTAGGAATGTTTGGTGTGATGTCTTTATTGCTTGGACTACTCTGGAAGAAAAACCGGCACGTACTTTCCCAACTGGATCTTTTCAAAGAAGAAATACTGAAGAAAGATGTTGAATCGGATAAGCTGATGTTGCAATGTAACCACCTTGAAGAGAAGTATCAGTCTCTTCAACTACATATCTATGAAAGTTCTCCCGTTGTCTCAAAAGTACGACAGTTTAAAGAACGGAATGTTTTGTCTTCTAAGATCCCTTCTTTCTCCGAGAAAGACTGGACAGAGTTACTGCGACTTCAGGAAAATGTTTATGGACTTGTATCTAAATTAAAAGAAATAGGTCCGAAGCTCACGGAAGAGGATTTAAGGGTATGTGCTTTTCTGCGGGAGGGAGTCCAACCTGCTTGCTTTTCTGATTTAATGAAACTGACTACAGAAACGCTGACCCGGAGAATCTCCAGAATAAAAACGGAGAAACTGATGTTGGCAAATTCTAAAGAGTCACTGGAAGATATTGTGAAATCATTGGGGGCTCCTTCATTTTAGTACAGCAATTAATTATTATCTGGTAATGATTCATTATCTCCTTACTACATTTAAGGATTTTCGTTGCAGAGATTAATGGTTTTTAGTACAGAAATTAGTCATCTTTTATGCAGTCGGGTAGTTGTCCCGTTATAACGGGACGATGGTCATCCTATAGGGTGACAAATGTCACTTTATAAGGTGATATTTGTCATTCTGTAATATGATTATCTGTTTTCAAAAAGATTGAAATCACTAAAGATACGAAATTAAATAGTAAAAAGCAAGAGTGACACTTGTTTTTCCTAATATCCTAATGAATCCATATGTGACACCTTGGCATTCTCATGCCATTTACTATCCTATGCCATTGCTTTATTTGTACCTGATTTATCTTCTGTCTGTTTTCGTCTATTCTTTCATCTTTGTTATTGTTGATTATCAACATCTTATCGTTAACTCCCGTCCGTAACCGTCCGGTAAAAAATACCAGTTTTGGCAACATGTCCTGTAACTTTGCAAACAAAAAAGTACAGAACAATGAGCAACTTATTATTTAAAAGATGGAATGATTTCGGTGGGTGGCTGGTCTTTCTGATAGCAGCGTTTGTGTATGGAATGACCATCGAACCAACCGCAAGTTTTTGGGATTGTCCCGAATTTATTTCTTGTGCTGAAAAATTACAGATAGGGCATCCACCGGGAGCACCTTTCTATATGCTTGTTGGAAACCTGTTTACCCAGTTTGCTTCCGATGCTTCGCAAGTATCGGGAATGGTTAACTTTTTAAATGCACTATTGAGTGCCGGTTGTATCTTGTTTCTTTTCTGGAGTATTACCCGATTAGTGAGAGCCTTGCTTGTGGGCGATGAACGGAAATTATCTGTCATGGATGTTATTATCATTCTGGGAGCAGGTTTTGTGGGAGCTTTAGCTTATACTTTCAGTGATACATTCTGGTTTAGTGCGGTAGAGGGGGAGGTATATGCTTTCTCTTCTTTCCTTACAGCCTTGGTATTTTGGATGATTCTTCGCTGGCAGGATGAAGCAGATTCTGTGTCCGGTGACCGCTGGATTATCCTGATAGCCTATATTATAGGTCTTTCAATCGGAGTGCATTTGCTTAATCTGCTTTGTATTCCTGCCATTGTATTAGTGTTCTACTACCAAAAATATCAGACTCTATCACTCAAGGGAGTTATTGGGGCCATTGCATTATCCGGTATTCTTATTGTATTGATTCTTTTTATTTATATACCCGGAATGGCTGATGTAGGAGGATGGTTCGAATTATTCTTTGTCAATGTGATGGGATTACCCTTCCAGTCAGGATTGATCGTCTTTCTGGGTTTGGTCCTGTTTTTACTGATAGGAGCCATTTATCGGTTTAGAAAACGCATCGTGAATACCGGTTTGTGGTGTTTACTCATGCTCACCATAGGATATACCACTTATGCGGTCATACTCATTCGTGCCAATGCTAATACGCCACTCAACGAGAATGCACCGGATAATATTTTCACGCTCAAAAGCTACCTGAATCGCGAACAGTATGAAAGTGCTCCTTTACTTTATGGGAGAACCTATGCATCCGAACCGGAGTATGTGCCCGAAGGAGACTATTACAAGGTAAAGACCGAAAAAGGGACTGCTATCTATCGACCGGATAAGAAAGAAGGCAAGTATAAAATTATCCGCTATAAAGAAGACGTGTGCTACACTCAAAATATGTTGTTTCCACGAATGTGGAATGATCGTTCGGCCGCTTCTTACAAAGGATGGTCCGGAGGAGGTGCAAATGAGGCTCCCACACAAAAAGAGAACCTGACTTATTTTATCACATACCAACTCAACTACATGTACTGGCGCTATTTTCTATGGAATTTTGTCGGACGACAGAATGATATTCAAGGAAGCGGTGAACCGGAACATGGTAACTGGATTACAGGAATTTCCTGGCTCGATAATCTGCGGCTGGGGGATCAAAAACTTTTGCCGGAATCTTTGCGTGAGAACAAAGGTCACAATGTATTCTATGGCTTACCATTATTATTAGGATTACTCGGTATCTATTGGCAATGGACACGCGGGAAAAAAGGCAAGCAGCAATTCAGTGTCTTATTTTTCCTTTTCTTCATGACGGGATTGGCTATTGTGCTCTATCTGAATCAGACTCCCGGACAACCTCGTGAACGGGATTATGCGTATGCAGGTTCGTTTTATGCGTTCGCTATCTGGATTGGAATGGGAGCCGCCGGATGCTGTGACATGTTTCGCAGAAAACAGGCAAAAATCCTCCCGGTCAACTTACTCATGCTGCTTTGCCTGTTTGTCCCCATACAAATGGCAAGTCAAACATGGAATGACCACGATCGAAGCAACCGGTATACCTGTCGTGACTTTGGAGCTAACTATCTGATGACACTTCCCGACAAAGGAAATCCGATTATATTCTGTAACGGGGATAATGATACGTTCCCCTTGTGGTATAATCAGGATACGGAAGAAGTACGCAGAGATGTACGTATCTGCAATTTAAGTTATGCGCAGACCGACTGGTACATTTATCAGCAACAATGTCCTCTATACGATGCTCCCGGACTACCGATCAGTTGGGATCAAAATCAATACCAGGAAGGGAAGAACGAATATGTGGCTGTTCGTCCGGAATTGAAGAAACAGATAGAAGCATTGTATCAGAAACATCCCGAAGAAGCCCGTGATAGTTTTGGAGATGATCCGTATGAAATAAAGAATATCCTGAAATATTGGGTGTTTGCGGAGAAACAGGAATTCCATGTGATACCTACCGATACAATAAATATCCATATTGATAAGGATGCAGTACTCCGTTCGGGAATGATGTTGCCTGAAGCCATTCGTCATTTAAAAGGGGAAGAACTAAGAGATGCAATACCGGATAAACTGTCTATTTCTCTAAAAGATATACGTCTGCTGACTAAAGTAGACTTACTCATGCTCGAGATTTTGGCTAACTGTAACTGGGAACGTCCCCTGTACATGGCTATCTCGGTAGGCAACTCCAGTAAACTGAAGTTTGATGACTACTTTGTTCAGGAAGGGTTAGCATTCCGGTTTACTCCTTTCAACTATAAAGAATGGGGAGACGTAGAAGAAGGCAATGGATATGCCATAGATACGGAGAAACTCTACGAGAATGTGATGAACAGATATAAATACGGAGGATTGGATACTCCCGGACTTTATCTGGACGAAACAACCCTGCGCATCTGTTATTCTCATCGAAGGCTCTTTGCACAATTGGCTAAAGAACTGGTGAAACAAGGAGACGACATCCGTGCCAGAAAAGTATTGGAATATGCTGGGCAAGCTATTCCGGCATATAATGTTCCCGAAGTATTCGAGAGTGGTTCGTATGATATAGCCACCGCTTATGCTTCCATAGGAGAAACGCAGAGAGCGACCGATCTATTGAATCATCTGATAGCAGAATCGGAAAATTATATCGACTGGGCTTTCTCATTGGGAGATAACCGGATAGGGATGGTTCAACGGGATTGTTTGTATAGGTTCTGGCAATGGAATCAGTGCAATGAATTACTGAAGAATATGGATAAAGAGAGATATGAACAGAGGATTCAGCAATTTGAAAAGAAATATATGCGCTTTACTCAACTAATGAATGATCACAACTAAATTCAAAGAATATGAAATCGAAAAGAATAAGAGAAGAAGAAATAAAAACTGTATTGGGCAAAAGAAATTACGTCATCTTAATTATCGGCTCGATATTGATTATCATAGGATATATATTAATGAGCGGCGAGGGGAGTACCTCTGCCGCCTATAATCCCGATATATTTAGTGGAACACGTATACGCATTGCCCCGTTATTGTGTTTATTGGGGTATCTGCTGAATGTATTTGGTATTCTCTATCGGTCATTAAAATAGAATAAATCTTTCTAATATCATTAATATTTCAAAAAAGACCATCTTTATAAAATAAATTATTGCTTCTTTTGTCCCAATGAAATGAAAGTTGGGAAATAGTATGAATAACAATATTGATATAAAAACGTTGGAGGCCTTTCAGGATGGGAATCACAAGGCCTTTGAGACTATTTTTATTGCATACTACAACAAAACCAAAGCATTTATTGACGGATATATAAAATCGGAGCCTGATGCAGAAGAGCTGACAGAGGATTTATTTGTCAATCTTTGGATCAACCGTCATTCGATTGATATGTCTAAATCATTCAATTCTTATTTGCACACCATTGCAAGAAATGCAGCAATCAACTTTCTGAAACATAAATATGTGTCCGATGCCTACCTGAACCATAATCAAGAAACAGGATATAGCTCTACTTCCGAAGAAGACCTTATTGCCAAGGAATTGGAAATGTTGATTGACAAACTTGTCGGAGGAATGCCCGAACAACGGAGAATGATCTATACATTAAGTCGCAATGAAGGATTATCCAATGCCGAGATTGCCGAACGACTGAACACTACCAAAAGAAATGTTGAAAGCCAGCTAAGCCTCGCTTTGAAAGAGATACGGAAGGTCATTTCATGTTTTCTGTTATCATTATTGTAACTTTATTTTCTTCTTTACTTATTTTTTCATAAAAAATATTCATTTTCTTATTGAGCTTTTTGCCACCAAACTGTATATATAGTAAAGTGCAGCAAAAATGAAGAAAAGTAATATCACCAAAATCATCAGAATGTTCCTTTCCGCCCGCTTTCCATCTGAAACGGAAGAGAAAGTGCAGAAATGGATCATTAAAGATAAAAACCAGCAGGCGAAAGCAAAAGCTTCGTTAGATTATTGGAATGAATTGGACGTAGAAGCCGATTCGAGCACTTATGCCTCACTGGAACGGGTAAATTTAAGAACCGGATACAACAAGGAACATCTGGCGAGTATCGCTTCTTATCAGAGGTTTGCCCATGTTGCCGCTGTTGTTGTTCCATTGCTTTTATTGGCAGGAGGAATGTTCTGCTATCTTTCTCCCCAAAACGAGATGATAGAAGTATCCGTTGCTTACGGAGAACAGAAGCGTCTAATCTTGCCGGACAGTTCAGAAGTTTGGTTGAATGCGGGAAGCACCATTGTATATCCGGAAACTTTTGCTAAAGATAAACGTTTGGTCATTCTTAACGGTGAAGCTTATTTCTCTGTCCAAAAAGATACTGCAAGTCCTTTCATCGTGGAAACTTCCCAACTTTCCGTGAAGGTTCTTGGAACCAAATTCAACGTGAAAGCCTATCCTAATGATGAAAAAATAACGACTACACTGACGAGCGGCAAGGTAGAAGTGAGCGTCCAGTCCCAACCTCCCCGGATACTTAAACCCAATGAACAGCTTACATACGATAAGAAGTCGTCAGACATCCATATATCAGTGATAGATACTAATGATACCAACAGTTGGGTGGTGGGAAAATTGATCTTTACCAATGCTACTGCCGGAGAAATATTCCGAACCCTCGAAAGACACTATAACACCACGATTGATAATGAGGCAAATATCCCTGTGTCCAAACGATATACTGTCAAATTTCTGAAAGATGAAGATCTGGATGAAATACTGAATATCTTGAAAGATATCATCGGCTTTGATTATCAACAACATGAAAATAAAATAGTATTAACCCAACCATAAAAAGAAACAGCCTATGAACAAAAAGAACCGGGAAGCAGCTTGAGACCCTCTTCCCAGTTCTGAAATGTCTATCCTCATTCAACAAGTGACGTAAAATGAAGTATCAACATACAAATATAGAATAATGAATCGAATTAATACGAATAAACGGGCAGCTAAGCTCGCCATTTTTTTATTTTTTGCTTTTCTCTCTCTTACAACAGTCGCGCAGAATAAAGAAAAAAAGATTACCATACAAAATAAAAGGATATCATTAAAAGAGGCCTTTGCCCAAATTGAATCACAAACCGGATATAGCATCGCTTACGAACAATCGAATCTGGATTTAGAAAAGAAGCATTCTTTATCTCTTAAAAATGTAGCTGTCGACAAAGCGATGACTCAACTATTAAAAGAAACCGGATATGTATATAAAATAAAAGGATATCATATTATTATTTCTTTGCAGGATAACCGGCAAAAGCCTGCCAATGACGATACACAAAAACTGACTCAAACCATAAGAGGAATCGTTGTTGATTCCAAAACCAATACGCCAATAGAATATGCCTCCGTCTGTATAGCAGAGAAACCTTCACTGGGAGGCTCAACTGACAACCGGGGAAATTTCCGGATTAATAACGTCCCGATAGGACGTTATAATATTCAGGCATCTTTTATGGGGTATCGCCCAAGTATCATTAGCGAAGTGTCTGTCACATCATCCAAAGAAGTATTTGTAGAAATCCCTATGGATGAAAATGTGCAGGATTTGGCTGAAGTGCTTGTCAAACCGGAAATAAAAAAGACCGGACAGTCAACCCGATGGCTATTACGGGAGGACGTATGATTAGTATTGAAGAAGCGTCCCGATTTGCCAATGGGTTTGATGATCCGGCACGGTTAAGTTCTGCATTTGCTGGAGTGGCAGGAGATGTCGGTACCAATGCGGTCGCCATCCGGGGAAACGCTCCGCAATTTACCCAATGGAGACTGGAGGGAATTGAAATACCTAACCCGACTCATTTTGCCGATTTAGCAGGGCTGGGAGGAGGATTCTTGTCCGCTTTAAGTACACAAGTTATCGGAAACTCCGATTTCTACAATGGAGCTTTCCCAGCGGAATACACTAATGCCTTATCCGGTGTTTTCGATATGCATTTGCGCAATGGTAATAATCAGAAGTACGAACATGCCTTTCAGGTCGGACTCATGGGCATAGATTTAGCTTCGGAAGGTCCTATCAGTAAAAAACGGGGAAGTTCCTATCTGGTGAATTATCGCTTTTCTACTACTTCACTGGCATCGGGTAATGACATCAACCTGAAATATCAGGATTTAGCCTTCAAACTAAATTTTCCCACACGTAAAGCCGGAACCTTTTCGATTTGGGGATTAGGATTGATAGACAGGAATAAAGCAGATGTTTTGGAACGTTCCGAATGGGAAACGATGGGAGACCGGTCGTCGGGATATAATAAACTGGATAAACTGGCAGGTGGCTTAGCGCACAAATATGTACTGGATGAAAATACTTATATCCGTTCTTCTCTATCCACTACCTATTCCAAAGACCGTTCATTGGCGGACTTACATACCGACGACGCTATTATTAATGTGGCAGATATTCAGAATAGCAGATGGAATTTAGTATTCAATTCATATCTGAATAAGAAATTCAGTCCGAGGCATACCAACAGAACAGGGATTACCATTACGGAACTTAAATATGATCTTGATTACAAAGTCAGCCCTTATTTGGGATTAAACAAACCTATGGAACAAATATCGAAAGGCAGTGGAGAAAGTACAGTCCTCTCGGCATATAGTAATTCCGTAATAAACTTGAGCAACAATCTGACAACCAGTTTAGGGGTTACCGGACAATATTTTACTTTAAACAAGAACTGGTCGATAGAACCGAGAGTTGCCCTTAAATGGAAAATAAATCCTGCACATTCTTTAGCAGCAGCTTACGGCTTGCATAGCCGCCGGGAAAGGCTCGACTATTACTTTGTTGAACAGATAATCAATGGTAAAAAGAAATCAAATCGGTACCTGGACTTCTCAAAGGCACATCATTTCGGATTCACTTATGACTGGAATATCAATCAGAGCCTACATCTGAAAATAGAACCCTATTATCAATACTTGTTCCACATACCGGTTGAGGAAAACTCCTCCTTTTCGATTATCAATTACGAAGAATTCTATTTAGACCGCATATTGACAAACACCGGAATAGCCAAAAACTATGGAATAGATATAACACTGGAACAATACATGAAGAATGGCTTCTACTATATGCTTACAGCTTCATTATTCAAATCGAAATATAGGGGAGGAGACCGTATCTGGCGAAATACGAGACTGGATAAAAGTTTTTTAGTGAACCTGCTCGCCGGAAAAGAATGGATGGTTGGCAGACTCAAACAGAATGTATTAAGTATAAACGGTCGCCTGTTCTTTCAGGGAGGAGGACGCTATACACCTGTGGATGAAGAAAAAAGTCAGGAAGAAAAAGACATTGTCTTTGACGAGAGCAAAGCATATACTAAACGATTCAATCCATCTATAAACGGTGATGTTTCCATCAGCTTCCGGATCAATAAGAAAAGAGTATCCCACGAGTTTTCTCTGAAGATACTGAATGTGGGTATGCGTACCGGAATGCATTTCTATCAATACAATGAAAGAACGAGCGTAGTAGAAGAAAAAGACGGAGCGGGTCTGATTCCGAACATCAGTTACAAAATTTATTTCTAAATAACTGAACAAGAAAAGGGTTTGTTCACACAATAGATTGACACCCAACAGACAACTGCTTTCAGTAATTATGGTATAACAATCTGTAATATATATACTAACAAGCTCTCTGAATACCTGTATATTTGCTGCGTGAAATAATTTAGTGATGAATTATATGCGTATCATATTCAAGAAATTCAAAGCACGTATGATTGTAGGATGTATATTAGCTGTAATAGCATTGCTGGCGGTGTCAGTCATTGTTTTTATCAATCAAGCCAGTTTCGGCAGAACTCCCCGTGGGGAACGGCTGGAAAGAGTCATGAAATCTCCTAATTACAGAAACGGAGAATTTAAAAATCAGCATGAAACCCTATTGATGACTTCCGACAGGGGACGTTTTATCGGAATCTGGGAGTTCATTTTCAAAAAGATAGACGGTTTGCGCCCCGAACAGGCTGTCAAAGCAATCAAAACGGATTTACGGAAGATTGACCGTAATGAAGAAATATTGGTATGGTTCGGACATTCATCTTACTTGATTCAAACGGGAGGAAAGCGAATATTGGTTGACCCGGTATTCTGTATGGCTTCTCCCGTATCTTTTATTAACAAGCCATTCAAAGGTACGGAACTTTATACACCGGATGATATGCCGGACATTGATTATCTGGTGATTAGTCACGATCATTGGGATCATTTGGATTACAACACGGTCAAAAAACTGAAAGATCGGATTGGAGCAGTGATTTGTCCGTTGGGTGTCGGCGAACATTTCGAATATTGGGGATTTGATAAAGAGCTTCTGATAGAACTTGACTGGAATGAAGAGGCAAACCTCGCTCCGGGCTTTATGATACATTGTTTGCCTGCCCGTCATTTCTCCGGTCGCGGAGTTACTGCCAACCAGTCGCTTTGGGCTTCCTTCCTGTTAGAAGCTCCTTCACAAAAGATATACATCGGCGGAGACGGAGGATATGATACACATTATGCAGAAATAGGCAATCGATTTCCGGACATCGACCTTGCGATCCTCGAAAACGGACAATACGACAAAGAATGGAGCTTGATCCATTTGATGCCCCAGTATATGGCACAGACGGCCAGAGATTTAAAAGCGAAAAGAATTCTGACCGTACATCATTCTAAATATGCACTGGCCAAACATCGTTGGGATGAACCTCTCAAAAATGCAGAAGAGATGAAGAATAAAGATTCTTTGGATGTATTGATGCCTGTAATTGGTGAAATAGTGATCTTGCAATGAAAGGAAGTTAAATCTAAACTCATTACGTATTATTCACACTGTAAACGGTTTGTTTCCAGAGGAAAATGATAACTTTGTGAAGAAATATTTCTCAACATAAATTTACTAAATCCTTTTATTATGAAACAAATCTATTCTTTATTTGTAGTGTTAATAACCTTGTTCCTACAGAGTTGCCAAAACAATCTGACCCTTCCAGTACCAGCCAGCCGGAATTATCAACAGGATATTGCAGTTTTAAATGATTTTGTGGATATTAACAAGACTACTCATGAGTATTATGTCAACCCAAACAAAAAAAGTACTGCACTTTCTTATTTAACGAATACAGATGCGGAAGAATTTAACGCTGTAAATCCTGTTAATCTTAACAGTTTCAAGCAGAGCATTAGTCAGATAAACAGTCTGTCCGGTCAATTGTCATCTTCTCATGGAGTAGATTACATTGTTATGATTACTGAAAGTGAAATTTATATCAGTCAGACAAAAGGTAACTCACCTGTCCACTTGAAGAGAAAACTATCCGATGACCGTATGAGCCGTTCTTTAATAGCAACATGCAACATAACGGATTATAAGGAACAGTTTTATATCAATTCGAGCGATTACATAGAAACAGTAATAGAATTATATCCCCAATCTTATAAAAATGCCGCGTGGGCATTTCTTGTCACTTGTAGAGTGGGATATAATGGTAATAAAGAATTAGCCAGTGTATTATTTTGTGGTGTAGGTTTTCATATCAATCCCAGTTTTGAGTGGTCTGCCAATCAAGGAAATGATGTAGACTGGAATTTTGAAGTGATAAACACAAATGGAGATGCTCATATCGCGAACCTTAATTTCCTACACTAATGAAGAAATCTATTTTTATCGTTTTTGTAACTCTGATTCTTGCATCCAGTTGCGTTGAGAAAACGGGATATTATTCTAATGGAGAAGAAGATACCATATCCTTGATATGTGATAATACATGGGCGAGTGAGAAAATAGTCGATGATGAAGGCAATACACACTATACCGTATATAAATTGGAGAAAAACGGCACGTATATAAGAAAGTTTATAAGTATTGACACTGATGGGAAAGTGAATGAAAACAGTATCACCGGACGATGGAGTTTCTATGATCCGAGTTCCAAAACGATATACTTCGGCGATGACCACTATTGGGATATAGAAGAACTTACTACAAAAAAGTTTGCCGTTTATGACCGATGGGGAGAATATGGTCAGATACATATGTCGAGAGAATATTTGGAACTTACTCCTTTAAAATAGTTCTACAATAAGATAATCATTATAACGCTGCCTGCCAATATCAATTCGCTGTATTGACAGGCAGCGTTATAATCAAATATCACGAATCTGTAATTTTGGTATAACATTCGGTAATATATATACTTGATAACCGAATCTATCTGATTAAATTTGCAGCGATAAAAAGTACAAAAATCAATTCTGATGGAATATCGTATATTAGGACGGAACGTTTCGGATATTGAGATATAACTACTATAATTTGAAAATTAATAAATTTATGCTGCGTACTATCAGACTTACAACTGCCATTGTGTGCTTTACGCTTATTACCCTTCTGTTCCTCGACTTCACGGGTACATTGCACACATGGTTCGGATGGTTGGCGAAAATTCAATTTCTGCCGGCTTTATTAGCCTTGAACATAGGTGTCGTATTGTTTTTAGTTGTACTTACATTCCTGTTCGGACGTATCTACTGCTCTGTTATTTGTCCGTTGGGAGTGTTTCAGGACATTGTTTCGTGGGTGTCCGGCAAACAAAAGAAAAACCGGTTCCGTTATTCACCAGCAATGAAATGGTTGCGGTATGGCGTTTTAGGAGTATTCATTATCATGATGGTTGCAGGATTGAACTCTTTGGCTATCTTGCTGGCACCATATAGTGCTTATGGCCGGATAGCTTCCAGTCTTTTTGCACCAGTCTGGCAATGGGGAAACAACCTGTTGGCGTATTTCGCCGAACGAATGGATAGTTATGCTTTTTATGAGGTAGATGTATGGATGAAGAGTCTTTCGACGATGTTGATTGCCATTGCCACCCTTGTTGTTCTTTTCATTCTGGCGTGGCGCAACGGACGAACCTATTGTAATACGATCTGCCCCGTAGGTACTGTATTAGGGTTTATATCCAAATATGCGATATTCAAACCGGTAATTGATACTTCCAAATGCAATAGTTGCGGTTTGTGTGCCCGCAATTGCAAAGCATCGTGTATTAATCCGAAAGCCCATGAAATAGATTATAGCCGTTGTGTGACTTGTATGGATTGTATCGGAAAGTGTAAGCATGGAGCCATTACATACACAAGACGGAAACCTAAGAACGAAACAGCTACGAGCGAAGATTCGAAAGCAAAGTCTGTCACTACTGAACAGGTAGACAACGCCCGTCGTAGCTTCCTTTCAGCATCGGCCATTTTTGCAACAACTTCTGTACTGAAAGCACAAGAGAAGAAAGTAGACGGAGGATTGGCTACTATCGAAGATAAAAAGATTCCCCAAAGAGAAAATCCTATCTATCCTCCCGGTGCATTAAGCGCACGCAATTTCACTCAACATTGCACAGCCTGCCAATTATGTGTCTCTGTTTGTCCCAATCAGGTATTGCGTCCGTCAGGCAACCTATTGACATTGATGCAACCGGAAATGTCATACGAACGTGGGTATTGCCGTCCCGAATGTACTAAATGTTCGGAAGTTTGTCCCGCCGGCGCTATTCATCTCACCAGTCTTGCCGAGAAATCAGCTATTCAGATCGGACATGCCGTATGGATTAAAGAGAACTGTGTACCTTTGACAGATGGAATGGAATGTGGCAACTGTGCCCGCCATTGTCCGACAGGTGCCATACAGATGGTAGCTTCCGATCCTGAAAAAACAGATTCTCCAAAGATTCCGGTAGTAAATGTAGAAAATTGTATCGGTTGTGGGGCGTGTGAGAACCTTTGTCCGTCCCGTCCTTTCAGCGCTATTTATGTGACCGGACATCAGATGCATAGAATTATTTGATCTAAATCAGTATAAGAGTATGGAAGATAAAAATAAGAAAGATATAAATAGAAGAGATTTCATTAAGATTGTAGGTATTAGTGCAGCCACGTCGACAGGGCTATTATACGGATGCTCTTCAAAAGGTACTTCCTCTTCAAGCAGCGCAACAGGAGAAAGAGAGGTGCCTACCGATAAAATGACTTACCGCACGTCTCCGACTACCGGTGACCGTGTTTCACTCTTGGGATATGGTTGTATGCGTTGGCCTCTCAAACCTGCTCCCAACGGTAATGGTGAAGTCATCGACCAGGATGCCGTGAATGGACTGATTGATTATGCAATCGCTCACGGAGTAAACTATTTCGATACATCTCCGGCATACGTACAGGGCTTTTCCGAAAAGGCAACGGGTATTGCATTGAGCCGTCATCCCCGTGACAAATATTATATCGCCACCAAGTTATCCAATTTCTCTCCCGATACATGGTCTCGTGAAGCATCGCTCAAGATGTACCACAAATCATTTGCGGACCTGCAGGTAGATTACATTGATTATATGCTGCTTCATGGCATCGGAATGGGAGGAATGGAAGCCCTTAAAGGACGCTACCTGGATAACGGAATGCTTGACTTTCTGGTGAAAGAGCGGGAGGCAGGCCGTATCCGCAATCTGGGATTCTCCTATCATGGGGATATCGAAGTATATGACTACCTGCTTTCACGGCACGATGAATTCAAATGGGATTTTGTGCAGATACAGTTGAACTATGTAGACTGGAAACATGCAAAAGAAACCAATACCCGGAATACGGATGCTGAATATCTGTATGGAGAATTGCATAAACGAGGAATTCCATCTATCATCATGGAACCGCTTTTAGGAGGTCGTTTGTCTAAATTGAACGACAATCTGGTGGCACGGCTCAAACAACGCCGTCCGGAAAGCAGTGTCGCTTCCTGGGCTTTCCGTTTTGCCGGTTCATTCCCGGACATTCTGACTGTATTAAGTGGCATGACTTATATGGAGCATCTGCAAGATAATCTCCGCACTTATTCTCCTTTGGAACCGTTGACAGATGAAGAAAAAGAGTTTCTTGAGGAAACGGCACAATTAATGCTGAAATATCCTACCATCCCTTGCAACGACTGCAAATATTGTATGCCATGTCCGTATGGGTTGGATATACCTGCTGTGTTGTTGCATTACAACCGTTGTGTCAATGAAGGGAATGTCCCCAGGAACGGACAGGATGAGAATTATGCGAAAGCCCGGCGTGCTTTTCTAGTCGGATATGACCGTAGCGTGCCCAAACTTCGTCAGGCAAGCCACTGCATCGGTTGTAACCAGTGTGTGGCACACTGTCCGCAGAACATTGATATTCCGAAAGAGCTGCACTGGATAGATCAGTTTGTAGAACAATTGAAACAAGGTACTTTATAAAAGAAAAGATGGAAGAATTAATCAATTTACTACATACGGGAGGATATTCCTGTACTATTGCCAACAAAGGAGAAATCCGCACTTTCACTCAACGTGGTGTGGCCGATATCTATGATTTACTGACCCTGGAACCGGAGTTTCTTAAAGGAGCTTCGATTGCTGATAAGGTAGTCGGAAAGGGAGCTGCCGCCCTGATGATTCTGGGAGGTATCAAAGAGTTATATACCGATATTATCAGTACCAAAGCTTTGGAGTTACTTCAGAAATCAGATATAAAAGTTGATTTTACAGAGAAAGTACCTTTTATCTGGAACCGTAACCATACAGGAGGATGTCCTGTAGAAACAATGTGTAGCGAAGCGGAATCAGCAGAAGAAATATTACCACTGATCCGCGATTTCCTGGAAAAGATCAGAAATAAAAAGTAAAAAGAAGAAACTTGAAACACGCAATAAAGTATGAGAAGAAATACAGCTTGTTTATTCCTGTTCGGTAGCTTGCTTTCCATCTCGGGAATGGCACAGACTAAAAAGGATAGCATACAGGCCGGAAGAAATTATATGATTGATGAAGTTGTAGTTACCGGAACACGTAATGAAACAGATGTACGACATCTTCCAATGACGATTTCCGTAGTCGGCAGGCAACAGATTGAGAAAAGATATGAGTCTTCGCTGTTGCCGTTATTGACGGAGCAGGTGCCGGGATTATTTACTACCAGTCGTGGCATCATGGGATATGGCGTATCTACCGGGGCTGCAGGTGGCATGAGCTTGCGCGGTATCGGTGGTAGTCCGACAGCGGGATTATTGGTGTTGATTGATGGTCATCCACAGTATATGGGCTTGATGGGACATCCGATAGCAGACGCTTATCAATCTATGATGGCAGAGAAAGTGGAAGTTTTGCGAGGTCCCGCATCTGTACTTTATGGTTCGAATGCCATGGGTGGTGTGATTAATATTGTTACCCGTCGGCAACAGGAAGAAGGTGTGAAAACAAATGTGCAAGTTGGGTACGGTTCATATAACACGTTGCAGACTGAATTTTCCAACCGTGTCAAGAAGGGACGTTTCAGCAGCGTCGTAACCGGATCATATAATCGTACAGATGGACATCGTCCCGATATGGGATTTGAGCAATATGGTGGATATGCAAAGCTAGGCTATGAGCTCAACTCTTTTTGGAAAGTATGGGGAGATGTAAACGTGACTCATTTTAATGCTTCCAATCCGGGAACTATCCAAGTACCATTGATCGACAACGATTCCCGTATCACCCGTGGAATGACATCATTTGCTTTGGAAAATCGTTATGAAAAGACTTCAGGAGGTTTGAGCTTTTTCTATAACTGGGGACGGCATAAAATCAACGATGGCTATCAGATAGGAAAAGAACCGCAAAAATCACATTTCAATTCTAAAGACAAAATGCTGGGTGTTTCATGGTATCAGAGTGCTACTTTCTTTACCGGTAATCGTTTAACCGTAGGATTTGATTATCAGCACTTCGGAGGTGAATCATGGAACAAAGTACTGGCTACGGGTGAACATACTCCGGGAGTAGACAAGCAAATGGATGAGTTTGCCGGATACATTGATTTCCGTCAGGATATCAGCAATTGGTTCTCACTGGACGCAGGTATTCGTGTAGACCACCATTCACACGTAGGTACAGAATGGATTCCACAAGGCGGACTGGCTTTTCATTTACCCAAGAATGCAGAACTTAAAGCAATGGTCAGCAAAGGATACCGTAATCCGACCATTCGTGAGATGTATATGTTTCCTCCTGCCAACCCAGAATTGAAACCGGAAAAACTAATCAACTATGAACTTTCCTACTCACAACGTCTGCTGGAAGGGGCATTGTCCTACGGAGTCAGCCTTTACTATATTAATGGCGACAATCTGATTATGTCAAATGGACTCGTGCCTCCATTGAATATCAATTCCGGAGAGATAGAGAACTGGGGAATTGAAACGAATATGGGCTACCATATCAATTCACACTGGAATGTGAACGCCAATTATAGCTGGTTGCACATGGAGAATCCCGTTCTTGCTGCCCCCGAACATAAATTGTATGCAGGGGTGGATTATACTTCCGGGCGTTGGAGTGTATCGACAGGAGTACAATATGTGAAAGGACTTTATACTTCTGTTGTAAAGGGTAACGAGCAACAAGACCATTTTGTTTTATGGAATCTTCGTGGAAATTATCGTATCTGCCGTTTCGCTAACCTATTCATAAAGGGAGAAAACCTGCTGGCACAGCGTTATGAAATAAATGCAGGTTATCCCATGCCCAAAGCTACGTTTATGGGTGGTATTAATTTGAACTTTTAAATAATAAAATGATATGGAATCAACTACTGTAAAACTCTATTCGCTGAATTACGGCAATGTGAGAACTTATCTGACAGCCTCGTTATTCATCGTTGGAAACATCCTTTTTCCCCAATTTTTTCATCTCATACCGCAAGGAGGAATAACCTGGCTGCCTATCTATTTCTTCACACTGATCGGAGCTTATAAGTACGGGTGGAAAGTCGGTCTACTGACTGCTGTTCTTTCCCCCATTATCAATTCCTTACTTTTTGGCATGCCGATACCGGCGGTACTACCTGCTATTTTATTAAAGTCCGTGTTGCTTGCCATTGCTGCCGGCTGGGCCGCACAACGCTTCGGACGTATTTCTATTCCGGTATTGGTTGGCGTGGTACTTACTTATCAAGTTGTAGGAACATTGGGAGAGTGGATGTATATAGGTAATTTCTACAATGCCATTCAGGATTTCCGTATTGCAATACCCGGAATGTGCCTGCAAGTATTCGGAGGTTATTTATTCATTAGATATTTGATTCGCAAATAACTTCCTTATCAATAACCGCTTTTCCCAGAAAAGAGTTATAAGCTTTGAAAAAGAAAGTTCTCCTCTGTTATGTGTGTCTATAACAGAGGAGAACTTTTTTAAATACAACGTATCTATTTGCTTTTTATTTATCAATCTTCTTCATCGTCATCTTCCGGATCAGCAGTAGTGGAATTACCCCCTTCTTTAGCATATTTGCTCGGACTCATCTTATAGTGTTTTTTGAATACTTCCCGGAAATACTTAGTTTCAGAGAATCCAACCATGTCTGAAATCTCATTAATAGCATATACACCCTCTTTCAGTAATTCGGTAGCACGTTTCAAACGCATCATCCGGATAAATTCTGTCGGAGACTGTCCCGTCAAAGCTTTCAACTTACAATAAAAACTGGTACGGCTCATCCCACTTGATTCACAGAGCACATCAACAGTAAATTCAGGGTTATTTATATTCTCGTCCACGATTTTCTTTACATTTGATATAAACTTCCAATCAAGACTGTTAGTACCGTTTGCTGAAGGAACCATTGATTTCATTTCTATATCCAGATTGGCATATCTCATACGCAACAGTTCCCGGTTTGCCAGTAAGTTGGCAATATTCGCCCGCAAAATTTTCACACTGAAAGGTTTGATGAGGTATTCGTCCGCACCAATGGACAGACCGTCAAGAACATTGTTTTCATCTCCTAAAGCTGTGAGCAACAATACAGGAATATGTGAAGTCTCAATATCGCTTTTAATAGCGACACACAATTCATCTCCTCTCATCTCCGGCATCATAATATCAGAAAGTACCAGTTCCGGCCAAAATTCTTTTATAATAATCAATGCTTCCTTTCCATTGGCGCAAGCTTGCACATTATAGATGGAAGATAATGAACTGACCAGATAAGAGCGTAACTCATCATTGTCTTCTACAACCAGAATTCGTTGTGAATTAGGATTATCCACAACGACAGTTGTCTTTGCAGGTACATTCGGAGTGGGGAGTACAGGAGCCAACGCTTCAAACTTAGCGTGTGTTTCCTCCCCGGTATTTTGAAAGTTTTTATTGCTTTTCGGAAAGACAATTTTGATTGTCGTTCCTTGATGTTCAACACTCTCCACACTAATCTTACCACCATGAAGGCTGACCAGTTTTCCTACCAGCATTAATCCTATGCCACTACCTGTCACTTTGGAGTTAATGGCATTGCTGGCGCGAAAATGTAGCTTGAACAACTTACTTTGTTCACTGGTAGGAATACCTATACCTGTATCCTTGATGATCACTTTCCATGAATCATTCGTATCAGATACGGAAATACTGACCTTTCCACTTTCCGGAGTATATTTTAGCGAGTTCGATATTATATTCTTCAAAATAGAATCCATCTTCTCCTTATCAAACGATACATTCATATAGCTGAAAGTACTCTCGTATGTATACTCAATGCGCTTAATGGCTGCATAAGAAGAGAATGTATCATATATTTCATTCATATAAGTATTCAGCTCATACTCGGAAACACTCATTTTAGAGGAATATACATCCGTTCGTTCAAAATTAATCAGATTGCTGACCAGTCGTAGAAGAACTTCCACATTCCTCAATGCAATGTTCGTACGGGTTATCCCGTTGTCGGTAAGATTCTCTTCTTCCAGCAATTCCTCCAAAGGTGCTTTTATCAAAGTTAATGGAGTACGTATATCATGAGCTGTATTAATGAAGAATTGCGTTTTTTCATCCGATACCTTCTTTTGTTTTCTTAGATTTATCACACGTAGAATGAAATAAAACCCTCCGATTACAAACAAGATATAACATAAAATGGCCCACCAACTCGACCAGAAAGGTCGTGTGATGATAATTTTCATACTACGTTCCTGAAAAACAATATCATGTTCTTCTTTGGATACAGCACGCACATGAAGGGTGTATTTGCCCGGAGGTAAATTGGTGAAACGAATCAAATTATTAGCTCCCGGTAGTGTCCATTTCTCATAAAATCCTTCCAGCTTCCAAGAATATAATGCATTCTCGGGAGAATCATAATTGATTGTAGAAACCTCGAACGAAAAAGTATTCTCATCATATCCGAGTTCCAGTACATCTGTTTCATCAATATTTTTCTGTAAGGGAGCACCTTTGTCACCTGGGTAAATAGGTTGATAAGAAAGATAAAAGTCACTGAATATCAATCTCGTGAATTCATATTTGGGAAACGTCACATTCTCCGGAAGTTCAATAACTCCATCTGTACTTCCAAATACAAAGCCTTTATTCTGACGCACTGTTCCTGCAGATGCATTAAAATAGGCAGGTAATAATCCTTCTCCTCTGGTCCAATTATTAAATATCTTCTCTTTAGTATGAAAACTGGTGATTCCATTCTCTGTACTCATCATTATACGCCCGTTCATTTCCGGCAGTATTGTAAATATCCTGTTTGAAACCAATGCGGAATTATCAGAAAAATAGTGCTCGAATGTTTTATTTTGATGATTGTACACAAATACTCCTACACCGTTTGTTCCGATATATAGCAATCCATCATCCGCCTGATAAAGCGTATTGATATAAGCAGCTCCTATTTCCATTTCAATAAACTGATATTCACCGGTATTTCGATTTAATAAATACAATCCTCCAACGGTTCCGATCCACATATTGTCTTTGTCTTTTTCAACAATAGATGTGATAGAATTCAACCCCGGATATAAACGGACACTGTTGGTTGCCAGATTAAAACATTTTAGATTATAGTACCCTCCCGACCAGATATATCCTCTCGAATCCTTAACTATATCACGAATATACTTATCCGGGCGCATATTGACGTGGGAAAGCAGGTAAGGAGAGAAGTATTCAACCGACAATGTATTCTTGTTTATTTTATAAATGCCGGAAGTGAATCCCCCTGCCCATATGATACCGGGAGATACTTCACATAAAGTAATAAAGATATGGTTTTTATCTTTGATCTGTTGGTCAAAAGAACTTAGGAACGAATGCCATTTACCTGTTTTTGAATGATAAAGACTAATGCCATTGCTGGTTCCGAACCATAAATCGCCATCCTCATCTTCAATGACTGCATGTACCTGATCATTGACTAGCGACTGATCATTCCCTATGGAATGCTTCATCCAATGATAATTTTCATAGCGATTATCCATTATTGTGATTCCGGTGGGATAATTGGCGAGCCATATTCGCTTTTCTTCATCTACAAAGACATCATTAATGTTATTTCCGTTCATTTCATTATAACTCTGATAGTTGGCTACAATGTAATGTTCCAGTTTACAAGTGTTCACATCAACTTTATATACTCCCATCCCTTCGGTTGCAATCAACAGTTCCATTTCATTCAAAGGACTGATACAAGCAATATTTACGTCACTGAGGTCAGCGTCCGGCCGTATAATTTCCTGCGTATTCGTATCATATACAAAAACTCCTCTTTCAAATGAACCGATAAACAGTCTTTTTAATTGCTGGTGAAAATACAGTTCACTCACCTGAGCATGGAAATAGTCTAATGTTTCAACAGGTATAATCTCTAAAATATCATTCTCCAATTTAACATACCGTACACCTGTTTCCGTTGCTATAAAGAAATGATGTTCATCTACTTGTTCTATTGCCGTAATACTAGTATGGAATATATTGGAAAATTGGAATATGCGAGCATCTTTGATATTATAAAGCAATATAGTATCCTTGCGACATAACCAAATATTATTATTCCGGTCCAAATAACCACAGCTAATTGTTTCAGAAGTATCCGGTAATCTATATACCATTCGGAAATCATCTTTATTAGCGTCATATTGAAAGATTCTCCCTTGCTTGCCAATCACCCAGATACCTATATGCGGTTCTGTATACAACCATCCCAGACGTATGGGAGCATCTAAAGTATTACCTTCCTTATTTAATTTATAGTGTTTTATATCTTTACCGTTGTATCGGTCCATCCCTTCATTTGTAAGGAACCACATATAACCCTGAGCATCTTTCTGAATATTGAATATCCGGCGATTGCTCAAGCCATCTTCTATTCCTATATATTTGTATGTCTGTGCTGTAACCCAAACAGGAAAAAAGAGAAGAATATATACAATGTATTTCATATAAACAATTGTTTTTTAAACTACTTCTAACGATCATATAAACATAACAGTTAACGAAACTAGACAAAAGCAATGACAAATACAAAGAAATAAGAGAGATTCTACTAGAAAACATCTATTTAGAAACATTTTTATTTCCAAAATTGATTATTCACCTTGCGAAGTTGATTTATCTGAAAGTGTTCTTTTGCTATATGTTATAATTAGCGCATGTTTTGTTTTTGTTAATTTAACCAATCAAATGTGATTCCAGTTTCTTCTTATAGACCCATATACTTATTATAAAATAAATAAGTGCCTGTATCCAGAGAGTTATATATTCCGGTCTGATATCAGCCATACTGGCTCCCATAGAATTCAGTTTCACAAAAGCAAGCGTACCTGGTGCAGCTGGAAAAATGAAATGGGCCACCTTCCAATACCAGGGCATTAGTTCCATTGGATAGGAAACCCCGGAAAGAAAGATTAATCCTACGGAGAAGAAGGCGATCATGAGTAGGGGAGCTTCAGAATCCGTAAAATACCTGGAAGCAGCCAATCCCAGGAAAGAAGTTGCCATCAAATATGGAATCAATAATAACACAATGTATAATCCGTTTCCAATATTAGGTATGCTGAAAAAATGAGGGAGCAAGCCTAATAGAAAAAAGGCAAAGATGGCATAAAGAGCACAGTACACAGACGTTTTTCCTGCTACTATACGAATGGCAACTCCCCAGCCATACCCAAAAGGAGTATATGCGCGGATTCCTTTACTACTGTATTCTTCTCCGGTCACCATACCAATAACCATCAGCAAGGTCTGGAAAATTATAATCATCATGACTGCCGGAATAAGATAGGAACCATATCCTTCGGTATAATTATAGAGTGCAGTGCCTTCCACATTGATCGGTTTCGCCATAGCTACGGCAAGCAATCCTTGTGGCGGAAGAAACACCGCTTCATCTGGCCGGTATTTATCATTAATAGCCAGCATGACACGTGAAGAAGCACCTTGCAAAGCTTCGAAATACAGGAAGGCATCAGTAGTTGCATAAAGGGAAAATACGGCTTCATCTCCCCGGAACACCCGCTCTTCAAAGTCATGAGGCAGATAGAGTATTCCCTGTACTTTGCCTTCTTTCATCCATTCTTTTGCTTCGTGATAATCCATAGCCTGACTGGAGATCTCTGCCTGGGGAGTAGCATCCAGCCAACGGATAAAATTACGGCTCAATTCACTGTGCGAATTGTCGACTACGGCAACAGGTACATCGGTTACAATATTCGGTGCATACATATAATTGTAGAGCAACCCATAAACGAAGATTCCTCCCATCAACACCAGCAAAACCGCATAACTGGTACTGATAGCTAGAAATTCACGACGAATGATGAATGACAACTGTTGTAACTTACTTAATGTTTTCATACTTATGACTTTCTATAGCTCGTTTTAAATGAGGAAGCAGCGACAGGGCCAGCAACGGGAAGATACAGAGTATCACAGCCGACGGCCAAAGATGGATAAACCCACCGCCTCCATAGAGCATGGTTTGCATCATTTCCGTAAAATGACGGACTGGGAACAAATGGGAAGCATCCCTCACCAACGGATACATATTGGGAACCGGAAAGGTCACTCCGGACAAAGTAGCCCCCAGAGAACCTACCATAGAAACTACACTTATAACCAACGATATTGCCGGAAACAGCGAGAATAAAAACAGTCCTAAAGCCTGTGTTGCAATGATGAAAAGCACAGTCATGATATTCATTAGCCACCAACTCCCCTGAAAAGGAATATGCAAAATGCCGAACATGACGTAATTAGCTAGCCATCCTATCAGTATATATATAATGGTATAAGGTAATAATTTACCTAAAACAGCTGTCACTATGTTGCCTTTGGCAGTCGCCAGCCAATCGTCTGCTGTGCGGAACTTGATTTCAATGCCAACCGCATACACGGTAATCAACAGAATCAAAACCTGAAACAGAACAAAGAAAAAGGGCTGACTTAAATATACCGAATAATCCAGACTAGGATTATATATCGGATGATTATTAGCCTGTACGGGTAATAAAAAGGTGGTAATCTGATCCTGCTCTACTCCGAGTGCCATCGCTTGCATCACCACAGGAGAAAGAGCCACCGGAGCTAAGGAAGTTTCGAATGCCGCCATCAACTCACCACCTACCGACATTAATGCATAATGATAATAGTAGGAGAGTGTTGCATTCTTTCCGGTAATCGCATTCTGTTCAAATTGGGGAGGTATGGAAAGATATCCATAAATCTCTTTTTTTTGCACAGATTCACGGGCAGCTGCTTCATTTACAAAATGCTTTGTCACTTTAAAAGTTGGTACGGCAGAAATGTTCCTGACTATCGTCCGGGAAGTAGCAGTATTGTCCTGATCAACAATACCGATAGGAATGTTTTCCATCTGTCCGTTGCCAAAGATCGTAGCCATAAAGAAAAGGGTGAACAATGGCAAGACAATGCAGACACCAAAATAAAGGCGCCGCGAAGTCATTCGCCGCCACTCTCTGAGCAGTACGGAACGAAAAGGGGAATATGTTTGTGATTCATCCATTCTCTGGTTTATTTGATGTCTATTAATCTAAAGTCAATAACACGGACATACCGGGACGCAAGTCATCCACCTTTTGGGTTGGACGGGCATGAATCTCAAAGGTACGTAAGTCATAGCTTCCGGTTTGCTTGGTTGATTTCCAGGTAGCAAAACTGCCTAACGGACTAATATAATAGATTTTAAATTCAATATTTTCTTTACCGATAGCAGGCACGTCCGCAACGAATGTTCCGTCCATTTTAAATTGCGGCATCAGATCTTCCCGCACGTTAAGAACAACATGTATATCATCCATCACCACCAAATTCATAATGGGAGTTCCCGGTGCAACCAACTCTCCACGTTTAGGGAAGATCGTTGCTATCTGTCCGTTTTCCGGAGCGGTCAACCGGGCGTCTACCAGCAGAGCCGAGACTTCATCCACTGTGCTTCGGGCAGCATCGACCATGCTGGCAGCAGACGCTTTATCTTCCTTTTGTGCACCATCTACAGCCATCTGATACTGTTCATAGGCAGCGCGTTCGGCTGCTACAGCCGCTTTATACATAGCTTCTACTTCATCTTTTCTTTGAGAAGTAACGACACTGTCCTTATATAAAGTAAGAATACGGTTGTAGGTTGTCTGGGCGAGAGTAAGATCGCTCTTCGTTTTGTTCCATAATTGAAGTGCAGTAGCTACAATCTGACGACGGGTTCCGGCATCTATTTTCTTGTTCTGTTGCACTGCTACCTGTTCCAAGGCATTCACTTGTTGATACTTGGCATGTACTTCAGGGCTATTAATGACAACAAGAGTATCTCCCTGATGTACCCAGTCTCCCTCCTGAACGAAGAAAGTGTCGATACGGCCGGGAAGTTTCCCACTGATACGGATTTCTGTTGCTTCAGCTTGTCCTTGCAAGACCAGCGGCTGTTTATGCATGATTATAACTCCCAGGCCGGTGAAAATACCGACAGCCAGAAGAATGATGACAAAAGCCCATGATAGGGTTCTACTAGTTGGTTTCATTGTTTGTTACGGTTTAGGTTGATAGTTTGCAAATTGTTCCGGTGTGCCACAAAGCGAGAGTAGATTCATAAGTGCCACATCATATTCATAATATGCTGCCAGACGAGCCACTTTTACACTGGCAAGCATGGTTTCAGCATCAATAACTTCGGTAGAAGTTGCCATTCCTTCTGTAAATGATTTCTTTCGGATGCGTACCAATTCTTCACTTAAAGCAATCGTTGCATTTAAAGCTTTTACATTATCCTGTGCCTTTTCCAACTGCGTGTAAAGTTTATCTACCCCAACAGCCAGATCATCACGGGCTTTCATCTGTCCTAAAGCCAGAGTTTGTTCCGTTAATTTCGATTGCCGCACTCTTTTTTCACGATCCAGCCCGTCAAAGAGGTTCCATGTAAAACCAATACCTACCATGGTACGCGGTAATAAATTACTCTGAATACCATGCGAATACAAGGTCTGCTTTCCGAAAAGGGCTATATTCGGCAAATAGCCGCTCTGAGCAATCCGCACTTCTTGTTTGGCAATATGCTGCTGCAACTGTAATTGGTTGAGTGTATAGTTCCCGCTGTTTACAGAAAGATCGAATAGCATTTTAGGTGGCAATGAATCATTCATAAAAAGGGGAGAGGTAGGAGTGATGTTGGCATCTGTATCCTTTTTATTCAGCAAGACTTTTAAGGCACTTTGCACTACTGTTTCTTCTTTTCGCGCAGCTTCCAAGGCACGTTTGGCTTCATCCATATTTACCTGGGCAAAAAGCCTGCCTGCCTTGTCAATCATTCCTGCCGCCTCTAATTTCAAGGCATTTTCATAATGTTTCTTCAATCCGTTGTAAGTTTCTTCACGGACAGTTACAATTTGTTGTGCCAATCGAAGCCCATAATAACTTTCAACCAATAAACTTTGCTGATTGGCCGATACCTGTGCCCGACTTTCCCGTGCCAAGTCGACCATCGTTCTTCCGATGTTGGTGGCACGAAAACGCTTACCGCCGGAAAAAAGTACCCACTCGGCTGATAAATCGACAGTTGTCAGATTTCTTGGAGTCAAAGGAAATATAAGGGTATTTGCCCCAATTTGATCCAATATAGATGAAATAATCTGGTCATCCGGAATAATGGAATGTACAAAGTCCTTAGCCGGATCGGTAAACTGCGACAAAGGCTGTTTGACTTCGATCTTCTCCGACATGTGTACAAACGCACCTGTAGACTGAAGACTGGGATACCAGAAAGCATTCAGCTTATCACGTTCTGCCTTTGCAATCTCAATACTCTTATCTGCTATTTTCAGACTCTGATTTCCTTGATTCAACAGATGCAGTGATTCTTCGAAACTCAATGGTGTCTGTGCATCTATCTGACCGATGGAAAAATACAAAGTCAATAGTATAAAAAGTCGCTTATTTTTTTTCATACTGGTTAGGTTATATCTGAATTTGAGATATTCTAACAGATGAAAAGAGAGGTTTGTTCATTAGAAAGAATATAGCGATACAACAAAAGGAGTTTTCAACGCTTTTTTATAAGATGTTCTATTTTTCATCTTCTCTTTGAATCACGCTTGTGTCATTTCGATCAGATAGAAAAAATGATGCATAAAATAATGCAAGTATATACAATATACGTGTTATTAATGGATATAAACTACTTGAATATACAAAATATAAATACATATTGGAGTCGTTTCTTTAAATGAAAAGCTCCGTTCCTTTAAATGGAACCAGTCGTTGGTCGGTGAGAAGCGTGTTCTCCCTTTAAAAGCAAGCTCCCAAACAGCTCATAAAGCACCCGTTGGTTTCTAAATCTTATTTATTTTACTAGAGACTAAAACTATCTATTTGAAACAATATAAGCAACTTTAGTCTCACATATTCAATATTTGTTCTCTAGTTAGAACCTATTGATAGATTATCCACTAAATTAGTTTGTGTCTGAATCTTATTAACCAGAAATCCTGGAGTTTTTCCTATAGGGACTATCGTCAGTCTGTATATTTTTAATTATGCGGGTCACTAATATGCGTTTTTTCATATCCGGTTGTTTTTTCAGCAACACAAAAGAGTTGAAGAGACTTTGATTTCACTTTTTTCTTGCATTAAAATTTCTGCGATTTTATTTGAGATATAAAAATTATGTTTACCTTTGCATCACCATTTCATAAGGCTTTTGAGTCGAGAAATGCAGTAAGCATGCGGTAATAGCTCAGTTGGTAGAGCACTAGCTTCCCAAGCTGGGGGTCGCGAGTTCGAGCCTCGTTTACCGCTCTTTTGAAAATCAGGTGGTTATCTTAAATAAACTGCCTGATTTTTTTATTTTTCAAGCCTCCTTTTTCCATGGTTTTACCGGCTCAGTTGGAAATCTTGGGGGATTACCCATTCTTAATTTCTGCTATGCATATACTTTAGCTAATCTAAAGAGGAAGAATCTCATATCTGCGACTCCTCTGAAGGAGGCTCTGAAAGCTTTTATTTTCGCATTAAAAGCTTCAGCTGCCGCATTGGTACTTCTGTTGACAAAGAAGTTTAATATCCTTTCATAATGATTCTCAATAGAGTTTGCTACGGTTGCAAACGTTTCATAGCCATACTCTTCTATTTTACTATACCATAAAGCTAATTTAGCTCTTGCTACATCTTTATCATAGTTTGTGGAAAATATCTTTCCCAAGTGTAAAGAATAATAATACACCTGCTTGATATCATCAAATTGTTTGAATAATATTTCAGCTCTAATCTTCTGGCTTTTAGTCCATTTATCAGGTGCTTTAAATAGTAAATATCTACTTCTTGCTAGTAGCTGCCTAAGCGTGTCTCCATTTTTAAAAGTCTCCGGTTCATAAGCTACTCCTTGTTCCTTTGCAGCTTTTATTGCCTTGTTCTCATCTTTCATTACCTGCCACCGATAAGTAATACGCAACTCCTGTACGGCTTCGTATACGAGTTTCTGGACATGAAATCTATCGATAACCTGCATGGCGCGTGGAAAACAAGTTTTAGCAATCTTCTGCATACTTCCTGCCATATCCAGTGTGATTTCTTTGACCTGATTACGTTGTTCTTTAGGAATCTTCATTAAGATAGCTATAATATCTTCGGCCTTTGTTCCTTGGACTACGGCAATGATTGAACCTTTACGGCCTCGTTTATCCCTGTTGAGTAAGATGGTATAAAGTTCACCTTTACTTAGCGCCGTCTCATCGATACATAGATTATAACCTATATTTTTAGGGTAAAGAATATGGTCTTGGGCATGCTCTTTTTGATTCCAACTCTGATAATCACTCAAATGGTCCTTATATTGATTTTGAAGCTGTTTGCCGTCCATGCAGTAATGCTCGGCCAGACTTTGACAGCTAACGGCATGATTATCTAAGTAATTCTTTTAAAAAAGCACCGAACTCAGCTGTGATGCGAGTACCGGTGGCTACTAAATTCCAGTCACGACTATAAGTCTGACCGGTTGAAGGATCTTCCCAACGACGACGTTTGATACGCAAGTAAACGGCTTTGCCGCGAATAGGAAAATCCTGAACTTCTATCTCAGGAAAAAAGCCTTTCGAATGAAGGGATAAATGGGACAGTTCAGAAGGAATAACCGGGGTTTCTTCTAAAAAGAGAATAAAGCAGGTCTCTTGAGAAAGGCTATCAACAACGGTGAAGTACTCAAGGATACCGGAAGGCAGAAATAGGCTTAAAATATCAGCCGGAAGAAGTGGAGTTTTAGAGTTCGTTTTCATAATGCAAAAATAAGCATTTTAACCAAATCCCCCAAGAATTACAACTGAGCCGTTTTACCTATTATCGGAGTAAACCTAAACTGAACATATTGTAAAATAACCCTAATTGAATAACCAATATGGCTAAGAAAATAGAGAAATATCTCCCCGTAGATTACAGTGACAGTTTTTCCATAGAAGTTACAGAAAACCATCTGTCACCTAAAGATATTATTTTAAAAGTCTTTGCTCATAACCCCGCTTGGCTCCGAATGTTGTATGCAATAAGGGCCTGTTTAGTCAAACCTTTCGGTATAGAAACTAAAGCTATTGAAAGTGAAGAACTTATTATAGAGGAAGACAAGCAAGAAGCAATTATGAGAAAAGACGATAAACATTTATTGTTTTATGTCGATATTCTCATTACACCATTGGAAACAGGAAAACAAATGATTGAGGTTACCACATTAGTAAAATACCATAATTGGGTAGGAAAAGCTTATTTCTTTTGTATAAAACCTTTTCATCGGGTCATAGTGCCTTTAGTTCTCAAAAAGGCACTATGCTGAACAAACATAGTCGGGGATGCAACCATATAACGAATATGAAAAATGAGATATGTAATATGGAAGCACATGACTTTAGAAAATTAATGCATGAAGAATAGGGCAGTTCATGCATTTTTCGTATTTTTGCACCCTGTTTTAACACTCAAGAAAACTTTAAATAGAAAAATATAATGGCAAAAGAACTGAAAGACCTTACCAAACGTAGTGAAAACTACTCACAGTGGTATAACGATTTGGTGGTAAAAGCTGATTTGGCAGAACAGTCTGCTGTGCGCGGATGTATGGTGATCAAGCCTTACGGATACGCTATCTGGGAGAAAATGCAACGTCAATTGGACGACATGTTCAAGGAAACAGGACACGTAAATGCATACTTCCCGCTATTAATCCCGAAATCATTCTTAAGCCGCGAAGCAGAACACGTAGAAGGGTTTGCGAAAGAGTGTGCCGTAGTAACACATTATCGCTTGAAGAATGCAGAAGACGGTTCAGGAGTTGTAGTAGATCCTGCAGCTAAATTGGAAGAGGAATTAATTATCCGTCCAACATCAGAAACAATCATCTGGAATACTTATAAGAACTGGATTCAGTCATACCGTGACCTACCTATTCTCTGCAACCAATGGGCGAACGTTTTCCGTTGGGAAATGCGTACCCGTCTTTTCCTGCGTACTGCCGAATTCCTGTGGCAAGAGGGACATACCGCTCATGCTACCCGTGAAGAAGCAGAGGAAGAAGCTATCAGAATGTTGAATGTATATGGTGAATTTGCAGAAAAATATATGGCTGTTCCTGTTGTAAAGGGAGTGAAATCAGCCAATGAACGTTTCGCAGGTGCACTTGACACTTACACAATAGAAGCCATGATGCAGGACGGAAAAGCATTGCAAAGTGGTACTTCCCACTTCCTGGGACAAAACTTTGCAAAGGCATTCGATGTTCAGTTCGTTAACAAGGAAAACAAGATGGAGTATGTTTGGGCTACTTCATGGGGTGTTTCTACTCGTTTGATGGGTGCATTGATTATGACTCACTCGGATGACAACGGATTGGTATTACCTCCACATTTGGCTCCGATTCAGGTAGTAATCGTTCCTATCTATAAGAATGACGAACAACTGAAACAAATTGATGCTAAAGTAGAAGGCATTGTAGCTAAGTTGAAAGCACTGGGTATCTCTGTGAAATATGATAATGCGGATAACAAACGCCCGGGCTTCAAATTCGCTGATTATGAATTGAAGGGTGTACCTGTTCGTTTGGTTATGGGTGGTCGCGATCTTGAAAACAACACGATGGAAGTGATGCGCCGTGATACACTGGAAAAAGAAACAGTTACCTGTGAAGGCATTGAAACATACGTTCAGAACCTGCTTGAAGAAATGCAGGCTAATATCTACAAAAAAGCATTGGATTACCGTAATTCCAAGATAACAACAGTAGATACCTACGACGAATTTAAAGAAAAAATCGAAGAAGGCGGATTTATTCTGGCTCATTGGGACGGAACCACTGAAACAGAAGAAAAGATTAAGGAAGAAACCAAAGCAACTATTCGTTGTATTCCGTTCGATTCATTTGTTCCGGGCGACAAAGAACCGGGTAAATGTATGGTTACAGGTAAACCATCTGCTTGCCGCGTCATATTTGCACGTTCTTATTAAATAGAAATTGTATATCATTATAAAAAGGATGAAAGCGATTGAATCGTTTTCATCCTTTTCTTTTTTCCTTCCATTTCAGTTTTATTTCAGAAATATCCCTTTTCTTTGCAGTATGTAAAAAAAGAAAGGAGAACAAAATTATGAAGATATTGATTGTAGAAGACGAACCCTCTTTGAGAGAACTGATTCAATGTTCACTTGAAAAAGAACGTTACGTGGTAGAAACAGCCGGTGACTTCAATTCTGCTCTACGCAAAATTGAAGATTACAACTATGATTGTATCTTATTGGACATCATGCTGCCGGACGGAAGCGGACTTGATCTTCTCGAACGATTGAAAGCACTCCATAAACGGGAAAATGTGATTATTATTTCCGCCAAAGACTCCCTGGAAGACAAAGTCTTGGGATTAGAACTCGGAGCTGATGATTATTTGCCGAAACCCTTTCATCTGGTTGAATTAAATGCACGTATTAAAAGCGTGATCCGCCGTCATCAGCACGATGGAGAGATTGATATCCGCCAGGGCAATGTACGGATAGAACCGGATAAGTATCGTGTCTTTGTGAATGATCTGGAAGTGGAACTAAATAGAAAAGAGTATGATATCCTATTATATTTCATCAACCGCCCCGGAAGATTAATCAATAAAAATACCTTAGCCGAATCTGTATGGGGAGATCATATCGATCAGGTTGATAATTTTGATTTCATATATGCACAGATCAAGAATCTTCGCAAAAAGCTCAAAGATTCGGGTGCAACGATTGAAATTAAAGCGGTCTATGGATTTGGATATAAAATGGTGGTAGAATAAAAAAGGAAAGAGATTATTGTCCATGAAATTAATATATTACATCATTCTTCGTATTACACTTGCTCTGACCCTTATACTGACGGTCTGGGCTATCTTTTTTTACGTTACGATGATCGATGAAGTCAACGATGAAGTGGATGACGCTTTGGAAGATTATTCGGAAACCATCATTATCCGGGCATTGGCAGGAGAGGAGCTACCGTCTAAAACTAACGGTTCCAACAATCAATATTATATGATGGAAGTGAGCAAAGAATATGCGGAAAGTCAGGACGATATTCAGTATAAAGACTCTATGGTATATATTGAAGAGAAAGGAGAAACCGAGCCGGCACGTATTCTTACTACTATCTTTAAAGACGATGAAGGACGATACCACGAACTGACAGTATCGACCCCCAGTATTGAAAAAGATGATTTGAGAGATGCTATCCAGGTGTGGATAATATTTCTATATGTAGCTTTATTATTCTGCATTATTATTATTTCCGTATGGGTATTTTACCGGAATATGCGACCGCTCTATGTACTTCTGCACTGGCTGGACGGTTATCAAACAGGGAAAAGGAATAAACCTTTGAGTAACAATACTCAAATCACGGAATTCCGGAAATTAAATGAGGCTACCATCCGTTATGTAGAACGTACGGAGCAAATGTTCGAACAACAAAAACAGTTTATCGGAAATGCTTCACACGAGATACAAACTCCACTTGCTATTTGCCGTAACCGATTGGAAATGTTGATGGAAGATGATTCGCTATCAGAAAAACAACTGGAAGAACTGATGAAAACGCATCAGACTTTAGAATACATCACTAAATTAAACAAGTCTCTATTATTGCTTTCCAAAATTGATAATGGCCAGTTTACCGATACCAAAGAATTGGAATTCAATGTACTTCTCAAACAATATCTGCAAGATTACGAAGAAGTTTATGATTATCGCAACATAGAAGTCACGATAGATGAACAAGGTGTTTTCAAGGTGACAATGAACGAATCTCTGGCTGTTGCTTTACTCACTAACCTCCTGAAAAATGCATTTGTACATAATATTGACGGGGGACATATCCGAATCACCGTTACTAAGAACGGTATTACTTTCCGAAATTCGGGGGTGGAGCATCCGCTGGACAAGGAACATATCTTCGAACGTTTCTATCAGGGTAGCAAAAAGGAAGGATCTACAGGGCTGGGATTAGCTATAGCCGATTCCATCTGTCGTTTGCAACATCTGAATATAAATTATTACTTCGAGCAGAATGAACATTGCTTCGAGATTTCCCAATGATAAGATT
Organism: Bacteroides sp. BFG-606; assembly: GCF_024788145.1. Taxonomy (NCBI): domain Bacteria; kingdom Pseudomonadati; phylum Bacteroidota; class Bacteroidia; order Bacteroidales; family Bacteroidaceae; genus Bacteroides; species Bacteroides sp. BFG-606. The sequence goes on from NZ_JANUIL010000001.1 coordinate 4,531,804, forward strand.
CACCCGGAAAACACAAAGGACACGGATTTAAAGTGAACGACCTGTCGGTTATCATAAACCAATTTGTCAGGTATATCCATTCACCTGTTTCTCCGTGTCCTTTGTCTTTTTATGATGAATCAGTTATCTGGAGCGTATTTCTCTCCTCATAAACATGATATAAGAAATAGCGAAGCAAATAACCGTTGCCGCAATCAATCCGGTCAGCTGCGGCCATACAACTAAAAGACTTTGTCCCAATGGGAGCGGACTAGGGATAGCTCCCTGTACCTGTTCCATAGTCAATGGTCCCAAACTTCTGACAGAAGGCATCAGTAATGTGGTGGTAGCTTCATTAAACAGTTCACTTGGCGCCAAACGCATCAACCCTAGAATAAACTTCTGATAACTGATAATCTGATAAGGTGATGCCATCTGTGACGGACTCAACCCTTTAGCCACCAAATTAACAATCATGGTATAGAATACGCTAAAAAACAACCAAACAGCCACAGATGCTAATGCGGAAGTCGCTGCCTGACGGAAACGGAGTGAAAACAGAATAGCCAGATTCAACCAGAATGCTACATAAAAGATACTGGTAATGATGAAGAAAACAATTCTCCAAAACTCTTCTGCCGTGGGAGGAATGCCAATAGCAATCAGTCCACATCCCATCACCAGAAAGCCCAATACAAACAACATGATACCTATCACAATCAGAGCAGCCACAAACTTCGCATTGATAATGCAATCGCGATGAATAGGCTGGGACAGCATACGGCTCAATGTTCCTTTATTTTGTTCGGAATTGACTGCATCAAATCCCAAAGCGATTCCCAATAGAGGCCCTAAGAAGTTAATAAACAGCACAAAAGAGGGGAGAGTCCCATCTGAAACCGTAAACAACTTCAAGAAAAGAAACGAACCGTCCGGATCATTAGGTTTGATGGCTTCACTAATATTGGTGAGTGCCGTATATAGCGACCCCATACAGGTAAGTGCTATAATACCTATTAATATAATAAAACGCCAACTTTTGACATGATCGGAAATTTCCTTGTTGACGATAACCCAAAAAGGATGATTGACTTTATTCATGCCTTTCTCCTCCTTCCTCAAAATAATGGTTATAAATATCAGATAATTCCTGCTTCTTATCTTTCAATTCTGCCATATCGATCAAAGCAAGTAATTGGCCATTACTGAACAAACCTACCCGGTCGCACACTTTCTGTACCTGATCCAGATGATGGGAAGAGAAAAGCACAGTCAGTCCTTCTTCTTTACTCAACCAGCGAATCAGTTCGATAAATTCCTGAACACCTGCAGGGTCAATCCCTGAGGTCGGCTCATCGAGAATTATAATCTCCGGATTTTTAATAAGTACATCAGCCAATCCCAACCGCTGTCTCATACCACGAGAATATTTCCCGGTCTTTTTAGCTAACTGATCTTCAAGGCCTACCCGCTTCATCAGTTCCATAGCCTTAGTTTTTGCCTCTTTATCAGCAATACCATTTAATCGCGCTGTATAGATCAAATTCTCCGGTCCAGTCATATCATCATAGAATCCTACATCTTCTGGCAAATACCCAATTTTCCTTTTTACTTCAATGGGGTGTGTAGTAGAATTGATTCCACAAATTTCAACTGTTCCCGAAGTAGGCTCTGTCAATCCCAACATCATTAAGATAGTAGTTGATTTTCCAGCACCATTCGGTCCCAGCAATCCGAAGATTTCTCCTTTCCGGATATTCAGGCGAATATGATCTACAGCAGTGAAATTACCGTATTGTTTGGTCAAATCGGTAAGTACGATCACTTGTTCGCCCATAATTTACCTCCTTCCATATTTACGGAACAGGTAGTAAACCACGCCGATGGTGGCAATAATGATAAGAACGCCTACCCATCCCCATATCATCGGAGTTTTTACTGCAACTCTGAACTGCGCATCGGCATTTACTTCAGGAGTTTTTGCCATGATGGTAGTCACATAGTCGCCTGGCAATGCTTTTTTAGAAGCTTTCAAAGTAGCCATAACCGTTGATGTCTCTCCAGCTTTTAGTGCATCGATTTTTGAAGGTTCGAAAGTTACTTCCCAGTCAGCAGGTTTATTGGCAGATAGCTGAATATCTTTCAGTAATGAAGAGCCTGTGTTTCTGACTTCCAGTTCTATTTTCTTTATATCACCTGCTGTGACATCTGTACTCAATAGCCCACGGGGAGTAGTCAGTTCCATTTGATAAGAGCCGGTAACAACCACTTCCAGTTCCAATTCGGCAGAAGTGGTACCTGTAGCGGCACGTACCGGAATTTTGTAACTGCCGGCTTCTACATTGGCAGGAGGAGTAATATCTATACTTACATTTTGAGTGCTGTTGGCTTCCACTTGTGCAGAAGTGGCTTGCTTATAGTTAGGTTTAAAAACTACATTCCAACCTCTGGGTGCATTAGCCATCAAAGCATATAGCTGCTGGTCGGCAGTCTGATTCTTTAAAGTGGCACTGAAAGTGAAGGTTGATTTGGAATTTCCCTGCATGTTGGGTTGGTCGGTAGTAAATTCAGTCTGGTATGTTCCTTTTTGAGCAACCACCACATCCAACGGAAGTTTGGCGTTTCCGGCATATACCACAAAGTGATAATTACCTTTATTCACCTTTAATGGGACTTCGACTTTTAAATTGAAAGTCTTTTTCTCTTTGGGAAGTACTGATAGTTGGCTAAGGCTCCAGCCACCGGATTTCATTTCGTGTTTCCAACTGGCGGACAATCCGCTGACAGAAAGATTCGCATTCGTCAACTGGTCTGTGTTGTTGATAAGATCAATACTGTAGTCAATTGACGCTCCGGGAGATACGGAGATTTTTGTGTAAGGTGTGTACAGAATCACGCTCTTAGGTATTGAATCATTGGCGTGCGTGTAACTCATAGGGAGCATCCCCAATAGAATAGCTAATAATAAAAAATAATTTGTTCTCATAGTCATAAAAAAGTTCTTATGGTTGTTTAATATGAATATTGTCAAATCTGTGTGTGCAAAAATAAACGATGTGTATATTAGTAGTTTTAAAAGAATCATAAAGAATCTAATTTCAGAAAGAAATTATAGTGACACTATCCCTATAGGATGGTGACGGTATCCTTTATATATAGTGACACTATATTAATCGGATAGCGTCACTATATTTTTTCGATTTTTTTGGGGGAAATTCTCAAAATTCCCAAATCTTTTCAGATTCTCCTCTCATCTTTGCATTATAAAATTAATAATAGTAAAAACCAATATTTAAAAAACAACGATTATGAAAAAGTTAGTATTCTTATTAGTATGTCTTTTCACTTTGCAAACAGTAGCTCGTGCAGATGACGACAAACCAATCCAGGTAACTCAAATGCCACAACCGGCACAGCAGTTCATTAAACAGCATTTTGCCGATAGCAAAATAGCATTAGCCAAAATGGAAAGTGATTTCTTCTATAAAAGTTATGAAGTGATTTTCACGAATGGTGATAAAGTGGAGTTTGATAACAAAGGTAACTGGGAAGAAGTAAACTGCAAATATAGTTCTGTACCTACAGCAATTATTCCGGCAGCTATTCAGAAATATGTAACGACCAATTACCCTGATGCTAAAATTCTGAAAATTGAGAGAGATAAGAAAGATTATGAAGTAAAACTATCCAACCGTACGGAACTGAAGTTTGACCTGAAATTTAATTTGATTGATATTGATTTCTAAACCTGTTTAAATTGAACAAAGATGAAACTAAAGATTTATACACTTTTACTGGCACTAAGCGTCACATGGAGTCTGCAAAGTTGTGACAACGATGACGATGGTTCAATAACTGTTCCTGCCGAACTTCAAAGTGCATTCTCATCCAAATTCCCTAATGCTGCAAATGTGAAGTGGGAAACTAAGTCCGGATATTATGTAGCCGATTTCTATGACGGATATGAAGCATCTGCATGGTTCACCCAGGATGGAAAATGGCAAATGACAGAAACGGACATTCCTTATAATGCATTACCACAAGCCGTAAAAACGTCTTTTGAGAGCAGCGAATATGCCTCATGGAAACGGGATGATATAGACAAACTGGAACGGACAGGCGTTGAAACTGTTTTCGTGATTGAAGTCGAAAAGCAGAATCAGGAGGTAGATTTGTATTATTCTGCCGATGGAACTCTGATTAAAAGTATTGTAGACACTGATGATGATAACACCGAACATCTTCCTGTACAATTGACTGAAGCTATGAAAAACTTCATCAATGAAAAGTATCCGAATGCAAGAATCTTGGAAGTAGACGTAGAAGATGATAGAAATGATTGGGATTTCGGATATACAGAGGTAGATATCATTCATAATGGAATCTCAAAAGATGTATTGTTCAACCAGACTGGAAATTGGTATTCTACTTCATGGGAAGTACGTCAGAATGAATTGCCTGAAGCGGTAAAAAGTACTCTTAATAATCAATATGGAGAATATCGTTTTGACGAAGCGGAGTATGTTGAAAAAGCAGATGGTAGCATATATTATCGAATTGAACTTGAGAAGGGGAATGTAGATAAAGTAGTAAACATAGGCGAGAACGGTACTGTCCTTTCATAGGTCAAAGTGTATAATTCTGAAACCTAATTCTCACAAACAACAAACGATGACATTATTCCTGGTGGATATGTCATCGTTTATTGTTTTTTACTGTTCCTGTGCACGTTTTCTTTTCACTGCCGATTTAGCAGTTTTATCAGTGATGCTGTCCGTTTGTTGTGGTTTCACCTTTTCAGCTTCTTCCCGTTTCCGCTTATTGCGTAACCGCCATTTATTCCAGAAATATAAATCACTCCATTTATTGAAGTCCTTCTTATACATGATACCTACACCTTGTGTAGTCAAATTTGTTTTTGTGTAATAACGGTCATTTGTCTCATTATAAGCCTTCAAACGGATATCTCCCGAACGGGTAATCAGCCATTCTGCTTCAAAGTCTCCTACAAAGTTAGTATTAGCCATCGGATTATCCCGATAACCGAAGTTTCCGTTTATCAATAAACGGTTATTCAATAATTGTCCCGACAAAATACCTTCTACTTCCATATCTGTCCAACCCTTATCACCCGTACTCAAATTCGTACCGATATTCCAGTTATTCGTTTCAAAGATCTGTGAAAGTGCATTATTCAACTGGCCGGAAAGAGTCGATGAGAGCACCGATGACATCACATTCGAATTCTGATTGTTATTACGGGCATCTTCCGTATAGAACTTGCCAATACCCAACAAATAAAGAATCTGCATATTCATCTGCTCTTCCGTACTGATATAATTACGCACCAATGTTTGTATTTCATCTCTTTCATTCGGAAGCTCAATACCCAGTTTGATAGTCGGCCGTACCAGCATACCACTTAGATTCATGATACAATTTACACGCACATTGGGTTGTTGTATAATAGCCGAAGCATCCGGTATCAAATCATTCAAAGAAGCAGAGTTCACTGTATATGAAGCTTGTATATCCATGTTAGCATCCAAAGGTGCACCATTGAATGTTATTGTACTTCCATCCTTGATAATAAAGTCTTTACGGATCACTTCCTGCAAACTAAATTTATATACTCCTTGATTGATCCGGTAATTACCGAACATCTTCACATCACCCTTATTATAAAATTCCGTCCGGATATTTCCCGTACCTTTTCCGCTGATATAATCTCCGGCAATAGGGTCCATGATGATTCGCATGGTGGCATCGGGAGTTGCATCCACCAGAATATTCAAACGGATATCTGTTTTCTGTTCTTCCTCCTCCTGACGTTTTTGCTGTATTTGTTCGTAATATGAGATTACTTGAACAGAATCCTGGATAGTACGACGAGGTGTTTTATCTACAAATTTGATAAACTGATTGCTAGTAGCCGATGCTACACTACCATTAATATAGGTAAAGGTAGTATTTCGATTTGTAGTCATGGCCACATTTACGTCGAGCCCCTGTATGGCATTTCCAGAGAGCAATACATTTCCGGTACCATACACCGTACCATAAAAAGGCATATCTGTCGATTCTTTTGTGTTCATCACAAGCATATTATTTGCCTGTATCTCAAAACGATAGTTTAGGTTCTTAAAATGCTGGAAATGCAAATATCCATTCATTCTTCCCGAATGTCCTTCCATATCAGAAATATGTATATTATTGAATGTCAATCCGGTAGGAGCCAGATGGATGGTGTCTTTTACTGCAAAATGCGTGTTTAAAATATCAAAATTCATGGATGCGTCTGTCATTACAGCACCATCCAGGTTCAATCCTTTAAATTTTCCATAGAAATGTACTTTTCCTGTTCCCCGCCCTTTAATATCATTGGCAATAGACTTCATATAATGTTCGAGGAATTTCAAATTCAATTCATTTGCTTCAATATTTAAATCAAGTCCGCTCTCGGGTTTTAATGGATAAATAATACCCGTGACACGCGATGGAGAAGGGGATATATCCTGAATGGATGCATCCAAACGGATACCTCTGTTTTCATTATCCCACTCACCATATATATCCAGTTCACCCAAACGACCGTTGTTGAGTGAGAAATTCTTTATAAATAAACGAGTATTCATGATAGGCTTTTTAAGCACTCCGCTTGCATAAGCCGTTCCTGTTGCATCACCCTCAAAATTAACATCGTCGGATATACTTGCAATATCAAATACATATCCCATATTTATATCCTTTAGATCAACCTTTACAGTATCTTTAGGATTCTCGGAAAGCCGGCCGTTAATACGTACATATCTATCCTGATGACTAAAGTAGAAGTTGTTCACATCCACTCGTCCGGAATCGACTACCACCTGCGAAGGATGTATCTTCCAAAGAGTATCATTTAAAATAACATCAGTAGGTTTCACATCCACCATCGCTTTCAATAAGGACTTTTCTCCGCTTGTACGTAGAAATTTGGCAACAGCTGCTAATTTCCCGCTATATGTTGCTGCAGCATTATTTCCCCAATCCAAAGTCGTACTGACATCGTCATCTTTAGCTTGTGCATCCAGAGATAGATTGACCGCTCCTTTCTTTTTCAAATTAGTCAGACGAACCCGTGCGCGGATATGATCTGCCGGATTCTCGCACAGAATCATGCCTGACTCAATAAAGTTGTTCTTATATTGCAGACGGGGGAAATATCCCTCTACACGCAAGCGTTGTAAAGCATCATTAAAATACCCCTTCAACGTAGAATGAGTATACACCGTTAACGGTATATCAAATATCGTAGATAAAATGTCCGTATTATATATATGTATATCAAACAAAAAGTTATTATGGGTTTCAATCGGCTTCTTGGGAGGTAATATCAAAGACGGCACATATTTCCGCATAATATTCAGAATACTGGCAGGTAATGTGTGATATTGGAATTTTCCCTCTATGCTTGCTTTCAGGAATTCAGAAGTCAATCTAAGCTGATTTTCTCCATTTTGTTTGGTTGCCCGGATATTCAAATTCTGCATGAAATATGCTTTATCCGGAGCTGTAAATTCCAAGCTATCCACATTGATTTCTCCAATCATCTCATCCACTGATCCACCTGTAAAATTGGCTTTCAGTTTTAAACTAAACTCTGCATCGGGATATTTGGTGGTAAGATTCAAATCATGTGGACGTACTTTATTGACTACTGCAAGAAAATTGAAAGTAGGAACTTTGGATGCAACATTTACGTCTCCATTCAAATAAATAGAGCCATTAGGATCATCCAACGCTATCTTTCCATTAAATCCGCCTTGTTTGTATTCTCCGTCCAGTGTGATATTTTCATATCTATATCTGCTATAATCTATCGAAGCAATCAGTCCTTTCAATTCTACGGCAGGCAAGTGGTCAGCAATATGCCGGCCATGTACATCCAGATTGAAAGTAATTTCTCCCAACTCCTCATTATCCAATAATTTACCTAGTTGAAAATCCTCTGTTTTGACAGCTCCGGAATACGCAAACAATCCTTTTGTCTTATCAGAGCTCAATTTCAAGTCGGTCTTTACATTTCCAAGACTCGTTTGTAATTGCCCATAAGTAACTAAGTCTGTGAAGTATCCCGAAATTTCTCCCTGAAAACTCACGTTTCCCAAACGTTCGAGAAGAGGAGGAACTCCATTATAATTATGGCTTAAATTACGCACTAAAAAACCGACTCCGCGAGCATTGGCCGAAAGTTCGGAAAGAGTTCCATATACATACGCATCTTGTGGACGCGATAAGTCCTGAAGCGATACATCTCCTCGCAGACGAAACTGACGGCCATCGGCTGTAATCTCCAGATGCGAACAAGTCAACTGATCCACAGTCCCCTTCACCTCCATATCCAATGTCACCGGTTCCTTGAAATGCGAAAGGATAGGAACAAAAGGAGAAATATCTTTTAAAGTAACTTGCGACGGCAAAGTACGGAAAGAGAAATGTACTTGTTCTGTAAAACGGTCAAAAGCTTTCAAACTATCATACTCCAAATGAATGGTATCGAGTTTGAGGAAGGTTTCGGGCAATTCTATTGTAAAATTATCAATGTTTGTCTGCTTGTTATTGGCAACCAGTTTCAAACTCATTTTCTTCAAAGAGAAGCCGGATGCTTTTTCATCAAGGCTCAATCGCTTGATCCCTAAATTCAAAGAGTCCTTACTTAATGCCTTCAACGATATATTAGCGATGATATTTTGAAGCTGAATATGCTTAGCATTAAATTTTCCCGGTGTTGCTTCTTCCGACAACACATGATAAGACATCCTTCCACGACGAATCAGGATGGAATTAATACGTAAATCAAGGGAGTTTTCTTTCTTCACCGTATCTTTAGAAGCAAAAGCATCCAAAACAAACTTAAAATTAGGAGGTGAATCCGGAGTCTCTTTCAGGAGATTGATATTAAATCCGAAAAGCTGAACACTGCTAATGGATATCTTTCCTTTAAAAAAGGGCATAATATCGAATTTGGCGGACAAACGTGTGACTTTAAGCATTTCCTGACCACTCTGATCGTCAAGCAATACATCATCAATAATAATACGGTTCAATAGACCGATATTAATTCTACCAATCACTACCTTTGTATTTAAAACTTCGGAAAGTTCTTCAGCTACAAATACACTCATTGTTTGCTGAATGTTTGGTATATTCAGCAAAACAATAGTCCCGATATATACTCCCAGTACAATACCTACTACCCAGCGTACAGTCTTTTTCAGCGTTCTGATATGCGATTACTTTTATTTTGCGAACAAAAATATAAAATAGTTCGTTACGAATCATAGTTTTATGATTACTTTTGCACCGTTTAATAGTTTAAATACTTATGAGTGCAATAATTTTAGGAATTGAATCCTCCTGTGACGATACGTCGGCAGCCGTAATCAAGGATGGTTATTTGCTGTCAAATGTGGTATCAAGTCAAGCCGTACATGAAGCATACGGCGGAGTAGTACCCGAGTTGGCTTCACGGGCACACCAACAAAACATCGTACCGGTAGTACATGAAGCATTAAAACGTGCCGGCGTCACCAAAGAAGAGTTGAGCGCAGTAGCTTTCACTCGCGGACCGGGATTGATGGGGTCTTTGCTTGTTGGGGTCTCCTTTGCAAAAGGATTCGCTCGTTCTTTAAATATTCCAATGATTGACGTTAATCATCTGACAGGACATGTCTTAGCTCATTTTATTAAAGCAGAAGGAGAAGAGGAGAGACAACCTGTTTTCCCATTTCTCTGTTTACTAGTATCCGGAGGAAATTCACAAATTATACTGGTCAAAGCCTATAATGATATGGAGATTCTCGGACAGACTATTGACGATGCCGCAGGTGAAGCTATTGATAAATGCTCTAAAGTGATGGGACTTGGTTATCCCGGCGGACCGATCATTGACAAACTGGCTCGTCAGGGAAATCCGAAAGCTTTTACATTCAGCAAACCGCATATCCCTGGTCTGGATTACAGTTTCAGCGGATTGAAAACTTCCTTTTTATATTCATTACGCGACTGGTTAAAGGAAGATCCCGATTTCATAGAACATCACAAAGTAGACCTTGCAGCATCATTGGAGGCTACTGTAGTGGATATTCTGATGGATAAATTACGAAAAGCCTCCAAAGAATATAAGATTAATGAAATAGCTGTAGCCGGAGGAGTTTCTGCAAATAATGGATTGCGTAATGCTTTCCGGGAACATGCCGAGAAATATGGCTGGAATATTTTTATCCCTAAATTCAGTTATACAACTGATAATGCAGCCATGATCGCCATTACCGGATATTTCAAATATCTGGATAAGGACTTTTGTTCTATTGATCTTCCGGCTTATTCTCGTGTGACGTTATAATTGGGTATACCTTATTTATATATAATAGGATAAAAACTAAGAAGTATGTTTGCCGAAATAATAACCATTGGCGATGAACTGTTGATAGGACAGGTTGTCGACACTAATTCAGCCTGGATGGGGCAGGAATTAAATAAAATAGGCATTGAGGTTCTTCGTATTGTTTCAATCCGTGACCGGGAAAAGGAAATCATGGAAGCGATTGATAATGCGATGGAAAGGGTGAATATTGTTTTAGTAACCGGAGGACTCGGACCTACCAAAGACGATATCACCAAACAAACTTTATGTAAATACTTTCATACGGAACTGGTTTTCAACGAAGAAGTATTCGAAAACGTAAAACGGGTACTGGCAGGGAAAATACCTATGAATGCACTCAACAAAAGCCAGGCAATGGTTCCGAAAGATTGTACGGTGATAAATAATCCTGTAGGAAGTGCCTCTGTCAGCTGGTTCGAAAGAGATGGAAAAGTACTTGTTTCCATGCCGGGCGTTCCGCAAGAGATGACTGCCGTAATGACAGAAAGTGTATTGCCTAAGCTGCACGAGAGGTTTCAAACGGATGTGATTATGCACCAAACATTTCTCGTACAAAACTATCCGGAATCCGTATTGGCAGAAAAACTGGAACCGTGGGAGAGCACTTTGCCGGAATGTATCAAATTGGCATACTTGCCTAAGCTGGGTATTATTCGTCTTAGACTGACAGGACGCGGACAAAACAGGGAGGAAGTAAAAGTTCTTCTTGAACGTGAAAAAGTAAAATTAGAGGAAATACTTGGTGAGGACATTTTCAGTGAAGAAGATACGCCTTTGGAAGTTATAGTCGGTGAACTTTTAAAAAAGAAGAAATTGACCGTTTCCACCGCAGAAAGTTGTACCGGAGGCAGTATTGCCGCACGTTTGACTTCCATTGCCGGTAGTTCTGAATATTTTAACGGAAGTGTAGTAGCCTATTCCAATGAAGTAAAAATGAGACTTTTACACGTTTCCTCCGAAACATTGGAGCAACATGGGGCTGTCAGTGAAGAAACTGTGATTGAAATGGTAAAAGGTGCGATGAAAGCACTAAAAACCGATTGCGCCATTGCTACCTCAGGGATAGCAGGCCCCGGAGGTGGTACTCCCGAGAAGCCGGTGGGAACTGTTTGGATAGCCGCTGGTTATAAAAACGAAATTTGTACTTACAAACAGGAAACGAACCGCGGAAGAAGCATGAATATCGAAAGAGCAGGCAATAATGCACTATTAATGCTCCGTGATTTACTCAAATAAAAGAAAAATAGGTGCCTGGAAGTGAATTATTTTAGGAAATTCTTGTTTTATACGGATAAAAGTGCTTACTTTGCGTCCTGTTTGAAAGAAGTATAGATATAAAACTATAAAAATAAGATAGAAATGTCGAAGATTTGTCAAATTACCGGAAAGAAAGCCATGATTGGCAACAATGTTTCACACTCAAAGAGAAGAACTAAAAGAACCTTTGATTTGAACTTGTTTAACAAAAAGTTCTATTATGTAGAACAAGATTGTTGGATCAGCCTTAGCATTTGTGCTAACGGGTTGCGTATTATCAACAAAAAAGGACTGGATGCTGCGCTGACTGAAGCAGTGGCTAAAGGTTATTGTGATTGGAAAAGCATTAAAGTAATCGGCTAAACGTAGAGGAGAAAACTTACAATGGCAAAGAAAGCAAAAGGTAACAGAGTGCAAGTGATTCTGGAATGTACAGAACACAAAGACAGTGGAATGCCGGGAACATCTCGTTATATCACAACTAAGAACAGAAAGAATACTACAGAAAGACTTGAGTTGAAAAAATACAACCCGATTCTGAAGAGAGTAACAGTACACAAGGAAATTAAATAATAAAGTCGTATAACTCATGGCAAAGAAAACAGTAGCAAGTTTGCACGAAGGTTCTAAAGAAGGTCGTGCTTATACCAAGGTTATCAAAATGGTAAAATCTCCAAAAACTGGAGCATACGTTTTTGATGAACAAATGGTTCCGAACGAAAAAGTACAAGACTTTTTCAAAAAATAATCGAAATAGCATATACGCTATAACTGCAAAATCCTCTCATTGGCAAACAATGAGGGGATTTTTTATTGCTTCTTTTTTTACTTTTCCAATCCTTTGTTATATCTTTGTAGCAAATGTATTATACAAACAAGTGTAAATATGGGATTTTTTAGTTTTTTTTCAAAGGAGAAGAAGGAAACTTTAGATAAAGGATTATCTAAAACCAAAGAGAGCGTATTCAGTAAAATAGCTCGTGCTGTGGCTGGCAAGTCAAAAGTAGACGATGAAGTATTAGATAATCTGGAAGAAGTGCTGATTACATCTGACGTCGGTGTAGAAACAACTTTAAATATTATCAAGCGCATCGAAAAACGTGCTGCTGCAGATAAGTATGTAAACACTCAGGAACTGAATCTTATATTACGTGACGAAATAGCAGCTCTGCTTACTGAAAATAATTCGGATGATGTAGCTGATTTCGACATACCCATCGCAAGAAAGCCTTATGTCATTATGGTTGTGGGAGTAAATGGGGTAGGTAAAACTACGACTATTGGCAAACTAGCTTATCAATTCAAGAAAGCAGGTAAATCCGTTTATCTGGGAGCCGCCGACACTTTCCGCGCTGCAGCTGTGGAACAGCTAATGATTTGGGGAGAACGGGTAGGAGTTCCCGTAGTCAAACAGAAAATGGGAGCGGATCCCGCATCTGTGGCTTATGACACTCTTAGTTCGGCCGTTGCCAATAACGCAGACGTGGTTATTATTGATACAGCAGGTCGTCTGCATAATAAGGTAGGCTTAATGAACGAGCTGACCAAAATTAAGAATGTAATGAAAAAGGTGGTGCCTGATGCACCGGATGAAGTTTTATTGGTATTGGACGGTTCCACCGGACAAAATGCATTTGAGCAAGCCAAACAATTTACTTTGGCGACGGAAGTTACCGCTATGGCCATCACTAAGCTTGATGGAACCGCCAAAGGTGGTGTTGTGATTGGTATTTCCGATCAATTCAAGATTCCTGTTAAGTATATCGGACTAGGCGAAGGCATGGAAGACCTGCAGGTATTCCGTAAAAATGAATTCGTTGATTCCTTGTTTGGAGAAAATGCATGAAAAGAAAGACGATAGATATTATTACTTTAGGATGTTCTAAAAATCTGGTTGACTCCGAGCAGCTGATGCGTCAATTGGAGGAAGTCGGATACAGCGTAACTCATGACACTGAAAATCCGCAAGGGGAAATTGCGGTAATCAATACATGCGGGTTCATTGGTGATGCCAAAGAAGAATCCATAAATATGATTCTAGAGTTCGCTGAAAGAAAGGAAGAAGGGGATTTAAAGAAACTTTTCGTGATGGGTTGTCTTTCCGAACGCTATCTCAAGGAACTAGCTGTTGAGATACCACAGGTAGATAAATTTTATGGGAAGTTTAATTGGAAGGAGCTTTTACAGGACTTGGGAAAGGTCTATCACGATGAATTATATATCGAACGGACATTGACAACTCCCCAGCATTATGCTTACCTGAAAATTTCAGAAGGATGTGACCGTAAATGTTCTTATTGTGCTATCCCCATTATTACAGGACATCATATTTCCAAACCAATGGAAGAAATTCTGGACGAAGTACGATACTTGGTATCGCAAGGCGTGAAAGAATTTCAAGTGATCGCACAGGAATTGACTTATTATGGCATCGACCGGTATAAGAAACAAATGCTTCCGGAATTGATTGAACGTATTTCTGATATACCCGGGGTGGAATGGATTCGCTTGCATTATGCCTATCCAGCACATTTTCCAACAGATTTATTCCGGGTTATGCGCGAACGTGACAATGTATGCAAATACATGGACATTGCCCTTCAGCACATCAGTGACAATATGTTGAGGTTAATGCGCCGACAAGTGAGCAAAGAGGATACTTACCAATTGATCGAACAATTCCGTAAAGAAGTGCCGGGCATTCACCTGAGGACGACTTTGATGGTAGGACATCCCGGAGAAACAGAGGAGGACTTCGAAGATCTCAAAGAATTTGTACGTAAAGTACGTTTTGATCGGATGGGCGCTTTCGCATATTCCGAAGAAGAAGGGACTTATGCTGCAGAAACATACGAAGATTCTATCCCACAAGAGGTTAAACAAGCCCGACTTGATGAATTGATGGATATCCAACAAGGTATTTCGGCAGAGTTAAGTGCAGAAAAGATCGGTAAACAGATGAAAGTTATAATCGATCGTCTGGAAGGAGATTATTATATCGGACGGACAGAGTTTGATTCACCGGAAGTAGATCCGGAAGTATTGATTGATCGTTCAGAGAGAGAGCTTAAGATCGGACAGTTTTATCAGGTAGAAGTGGTGAATGCGGACGATTTTGATTTATATGCAAAGATTATAAATGACTATGAATAATAAGGAATTTACATCCGAACTAGCGGAAAGATTGGGATATACAATCAAAGATACTTCCGAATTGATGAATTCTTTGCTGTCCAGTATGACACAAGAATTGGAAGAAGGTAATGTGATTGCAATTCAAGGATTCGGTTCTTTTGAAGTGAAAAAGAAAGCGGAACGGATCTCAATCAACCCGGCAAGCAAACAACGCATGCTGGTTCCACCTAAATTGGTATTATCGTATAGACCTAGCAATACATTGAAAGATAAGTTTAAATAAATATTTCCCGTTATGAATGAAAGACTAACAATTCAAGACCTTACTGACTTATTGGCAGCCAAACATAGCATGACCAAGAAAGACGCCGAAGCGTTTGTTAAAGAGTTTTTTCTCTTGATAGAGCAAGCCTTGGAAAACGAAAAGACTGTAAAAATCAAAGGATTGGGAACTTTCAAACTTATTGATGTAGATAGCCGGGAAAGTGTCAATGTCAACACAGGAGAGCGTTTCCAGATAAAAGGACATACAAAAGTCTCATTTTCTCCGGATGCAAATCTAAGGGATACGATAAATAAACCTTTTGCACACTTTGAGACTGTTGTGTTGAATGAAAATACAATTCTGGAAGATACTCCGATAGAAGAGACTGAGGAAGAAGAAACAGGAGAGGAAGCATCAGCACAGGCAGTCTTGAATGAGGTGGGTGGTGATTCTAAAACTACTATAATAGAAGAAAATGAAGGTACTGATGATGGTCTTTCGGAAAAAGAGCCGATTCAGGAAGAGCAAATAGCCAGTCAGCCACCTGTGGAAGAGTCTATTGAAAAACCTGCTATTACTGAGGAATCTGCAATAGCACAGGAATCGACAGAACAGACCTCTCCTAAAGAGTCTACAGAGACTGATATCGAAGAAAAGATAGAACAGCTGGAAGATGAAGAGGTTCCGGAAAAGGAAGTGATAATCGATGAGCAGCAAGCAGCATCTATAGAAGAAGAAAAAGAAGAGATCACTGCCGAAAAGATTATAGAGCAAGAGCTTCTAAAAGCAAATCTGCAACCTGTGACTCCCATAGTGCCTCCTGCTGAAAAAGAAATGATAAAACCTGTCCAACCGGAACAAGTATCCCAACCGGTTTCTAAAAAGACAGCCCCAGTGAAGGAAAAATCTCCTGTACCTTATTTAATAGCTGTTATTGTAGTCGTTTTGCTATTATGCGGAGGTGTCATTCTTTTTATTTATTATCCAGATTTATTTTCTTCTTCATCTGACAAGAATGCAATGGATATGCCGCCTGTAACCACCCAACCCGTTCAACCGGAAGCGCAGCTTTCTGATACGATTGCACATAAGGATACTGCAAAGGCAATAACGCCTGATGTATCCAAAGTCGCTACCACGACACAACCGGTTACCCCAAAAAAAGAAGAAGCTGTTCCTGTTAAAGCAGAACCTCAAACGGTCACACAACAACCTGCTACTCCTGTCTATCTGGATTCAGCATCTTATAAGATTACAGGAACTAAGACGAAATATACAATCAAAGAAGGAGAAACTTTGACTAGGGTTTCCTTACGTTTTTATGGTACAAAGGCAATGTGGCCATACATTGTGAAACACAATCCGAAGGTTATTAAGAACCCCAACAATGTACCGTATGGCACAACTATTGAAATACCGGAACTTACAAAAGAATAAGTAGTTATAATCCATTCACCCGACCATGCAAATCCTGTATTGGTCGGGTGAAGTGTTATGGATGTACAAAAGCGTATGAAAGTACCTTAATCTAAAGATTTCGCATTGTTTTTTAATAAAAATTAGTTGCAATCGTTAATTATATGGCGTACTTTTGGGGCAAAATAAAAAGCCTTATGACACAGGCAAGGCTTACATAAAATTAATGGGATTTAAATAATAAAATATTAAGTATTTATGGCTGAATCAATTGATATCCGCGAGCTAAATGAGCGGATTGAAAGACAAAGTGCTTTCGTTACCAATCTTACGACAGGTATGGACCAAATCATTGTTGGTCAGAAACATTTGGTTGAATCACTGCTTATCGGATTACTTTCCGATGGCCATGTCCTCTTGGAAGGTGTGCCTGGTTTGGCGAAAACTTTGGCTATTAAGACACTCGCTTCTCTGATTGATGCGAAATATAGCCGTATCCAGTTTACGCCGGACTTATTGCCTGCAGACGTTATCGGTACAATGGTTTACAGTCAGAAAGATGAATCTTTTAAAGTGCAGCGCGGACCTATTTTCGCAAACTTTGTATTAGCTGATGAAATTAACCGTGCTCCTGCAAAAGTACAAAGTGCTTTGCTGGAAGCAATGCAGGAACGTCAGGTTACTATTGGTAAAGAAACATTCATGTTACCGGAACCTTTCCTTGTATTGGCAACTCAGAATCCTATCGAACAGGAAGGTACTTATCCGCTTCCTGAAGCACAGGTTGACCGTTTCATGCTGAAAGTAGTCATTGATTATCCGAAGTTGGAAGAAGAAAAATTGATTATTCGTCAGAATATCAATGGTGAGAAGTTTAATGTGAAGCCTATTCTAAGAGCGGATGAAATTATTGAAGCACGTAAAGTTGTTCGTCAAGTTTATCTGGATGAGAAGATCGAGCGTTATATTGTAGATATTGTATTTGCAACTCGTTTCCCTGATAAATATGACCTCAAGGAACTGAAAGATATGATCGGATTCGGAGGTTCACCTCGTGCGTCTATCAATCTGGCATTAGCTGCTCGTACGTATGCATTCATCAAACGTCGCGGCTACGTTATTCCGGAAGATGTACGTGCTGTAGCACATGATGTTCTTCGCCACCGTATCGGATTGACCTACGAAGCTGAAGCTAACAACATGACTTCGGACGAAATTATCAGTAAGATTCTGAATAAGGTTGAAGTGCCCTAATTTGTAGTTATAATACAGTCAATAAGTAGTCATAAGTATCTATGCATGACTACTTAACTACCTACTAATTAACTACTGTATAAATGGAAACAAGTGAAATACTAAAAAAGTTCGCCAAATTGAAATAAAGACACGAGGATTGTCTAACAATATCTTTGCAGGCCAGTATCATTCGGCTTTCAAGGGTAGGGGTATGTCATTTTCGGAAGTCCGTGAATATCAATTCGGTGATGATATACGTGACATAGACTGGAATGTGACTGCGCGCTTCAATAAACCTTATGTGAAAGTGTTTGAAGAAGAACGTGAACTGACAGTTATGTTAATGGTTGATGTTTCCGGAAGTTTGGAATTTGGTACGATCAAGCAGCTAAAGAAAGATATGGTGACGGAAATCGCTGCTACTCTTGCTTTCTCTGCCATCCAGAATAATGATAAAATAGGTGTGATTTTCTTTTCAGACCGGATAGAGAAGTTTATTCCTCCCAAGAAAGGACGTAAACATATCTTATATATTATCCGAGAATTGATTGATTTCCAACCGGAAAGCCGTCGCACAAATATTCGTCTTGCCTTGGAATATTTGACAAACGTAATGAAAAGACGTTGCACTGCATTTATCTTATCAGATTTTATTGACCAGGAAAGCTTTAAGAATGCGCTGACCATTGCTAACAGGAAACATGATGTAGTAGCATTGCAAGTATACGACAGGAGACTTAGTGATCTTCCTCCAGTAGGACTGATGCGAATCAAAGATGCAGAAACTGGGCATGAACAATGGATTGACACCTCTTCCAAAGCTGTACGCCGGGCACATCGCGACTGGTGGATACAAAAGCAGACTGAACTGAACGATACTTTTACCAAAAGCAACGTAGATGCTGTATCCGTCAGAACCGATCAGGATTACGTAAAGGCATTGTTGAATTTATTTGCCAAACGAAATTAATGGAATCAAAGATGAATAGAAATATTATTCTGATAGCATTATTAGGTCTATTGTTTGTCAGTAAAGCAGTAGCACAGTCTGTTACAGTAGAAGCAAAAATTGATTCATTGCAGATACTGATCGGCGAACAGGCGAAAGTGCAATTGCAAGTAGCCATGGATGCCAAACAGCGTGCTATTTTTCCTGCTTACACTGATACGTTGGTAAGAGGTGTGGAAATTATAGAAACAGTCAAACCCGATACCCAATTCCTGAACGATCGCCAGCGGATGGTGATTACGCAGGAGTACATTATCACTTCTTTTGACTCTGCTCTATATTATCTGCCGCCAATGCCGGTTACCGTAGATGGGAAAGTGTACAACTCCAAAGCTTTGGCATTAAAAGTATATTCAATGCCGGTTGACACCTTACATCCTGACCAGTTCTTCGGACAAAAACCTGTGATGAAAGCGCCTTTCGCATGGGAAGACTGGTATGGATTGATCGCTTGCTCATTCCTGGCTTTACCTTTGCTTGGTTTACTGATTTATCTGATTGTTCGTATACGTGATAATAAGCCGATTATCCGTAAAATTAAAGTTGAACCCAAATTGCCGCCACATCAGGCTGCAATGAAAGAGATAGAACGTATCAAGACAGAGAAGGTATGGCAGAAAGGGCAATCGAAGGAGTACTATACCGAACTAACCGATGCTATTCGTACATATATTAAGGACCGTTTCGGATTTAATGCATTGGAAATGACTTCTTCTGAAATAATCGATCAGTTATTGGAAATGAATGATAAAGAAGCCATATCAGACCTAAAACTATTGTTCCAGACTGCTGATTTAGTGAAGTTCGCGAAGCATAATCCTCAGATGAATGAAAACGATGCTAATTTGATCAATGCCATTGATTTTATCAATGAGACCAAACAACCGGAAGAGGAAAATCAGAAACCGCAACCAACGGAAATCACTATTATTGAGAAACGTTCTTTACGTGTTAAAGCTATGCTGATTTGTGGAATTGCATTGTTATCAGCAGCATTGATCGGTACCTTTATATATATAGGTCTACAGTTATACAATCTTTTTGTATAAAGGATGTATAGCTTAATACTAAATAGTAAACTGTTAAATCATAAATAAAATGGTTTTTGCCAATATTGAATATCTGTTTTTGCTATTATTGCTTATACCGTATATTGTATGGTATATCCTGAAGCGAAAGAAAAGTGAAGCAACTCTTCAAATTTCGGATGCCCGGGTATATGCACATACACCTAAAAGTTATAAGAATTATTTGTTGCATGTTCCATTTCTATTACGCTGCCTTGCTTTAGTACTGGTTATTTTGGTTCTTGCACGCCCGCAAACTACTAATAAGTGGCAGAACAGTGAGATAGAAGGAATTGATATTATGCTGGCTATCGACGTTTCTACCAGTATGCTGGCTGAAGACTTGAAGCCAAACAGACTGGAAGCTGCTAAAGACGTAGCTGCAGAGTTTATCAATGGACGTCCCAATGATAATATCGGTATTACATTATTTGCAGGAGAAACTTTTACCCAATGTCCGTTGACTGTAGACCATGCTGTATTGTTGGATATGATACATAATATCAAATGTGGTCTTATCACTGACGGTACTGCTGTCGGTATGGGTATTGCAAATGCTGTAACCCGCTTAAAAGATAGCAAAGCAAAATCCAAAGTTATTATCCTATTGACGGATGGTACTAATAATAAGGGAGATATTTCGCCAATGACAGCGGCAGAAATAGCAAAAAGCTTTGGTATTCGTGTATATACCATCGGAGTAGGTACCAATGGAATGGCTCCTTATCCTTATCCAGTCGGAAATACGGTGCAATATGTAAGTATGCCGGTAGAAATTGATGAAAAGACATTGACAGAGATCGCCGGAACGACAGATGGTAACTATTTCCGGGCTACGAGCAACTCGAAGCTTAAAGAAGTATATGAAGAAATTGATAAACTGGAAAAGACTAAACTGAATGTAAAAGAGTATAGTAAGCGGGACGAAGAATATCATTGGTTTGCTTTAGCAGCTTTCCTCTGTGTCTTGTTGGAAGTACTATTACGTAATTCGGTACTCAAGAAAATTCCATAAGGATGTTTGTCAATCGTTATTTGCCAATCATAAAATAGTAAGAAGATGTTTCGATTTGGAGAACCTACATATTTATATTTATTGCTGCTATTACCTATTTTAGCAGCTTTCTACTTGTATTCCAATTACAAGAGGAGAAAGAATATCCGACGTTTCGGAGATCCGACTTTGTTGGCTCAGTTAATGCCTGACGTATCCAAATATCGTCCGGATGTAAAATTCTGGATTATTTTTGTTGCTATTGGTTTGTTCTCCGTATTACTGGCACGCCCTCAATTCGGTTCAAAACTGGAAACGGTTAAACGTAAGGGAGTAGAGGTAATTATTGCTTTGGACATTTCAAACTCCATGTTAGCGCAGGATGTACAGCCTAGCCGTTTAGAAAAAGCAAAAAGATTAATATCCAGATTAGTAGATGAGCTTGATAATGATAAGGTAGGTATGATTGTATTTGCCGGTGACGCTTTTACACAGCTGCCAATTACAAGTGACTATATTTCTGCTAAGATGTTCTTAGAATCCATTAGTCCTTCGTTGATTTCTAAACAGGGTACAGCTATTGGGGAAGCAATCAATCTGGCAGCCCGTAGTTTCACCCCGCAAGAAGGGGTAGGTCGCGCCATTATTGTCATTACTGATGGTGAAAATCATGAAGGTGGTGCAGTGGAAGCTGCCAAAGCTGCGGCAGAAAAGGGTATTCAGGTAAGTGTATTGGGAGTAGGTATGCCTGATGGCGCTCCAATACCGGTGGAAGGAACGAATGATTACCGCCGCGACCGGGAAGGTAATGTGATCGTTACCCGTTTGAATGAAGCTATGTGTCAGGAAATTGCAAAAGAAGGAAAAGGTATATATGTACGAGTAGATAATTCTAATTCAGCCCAAAAGGCCATCAATCAAGAAGTAAATAAAATGGCGAAGTCTGATGTAGAGTCGAAAGTATATACGGAGTTTAACGAACAATTCCAGGCTATTGCATGGGTTATTCTACTATTGTTATTGGCAGAAATCTTAATTCTGGATCGCAAAAATCCTTTATTTAAGAACATTCACCTGTTTTCTAATAAGAAATAGTTATACGTATGTTAAAAAGTAAATATATTCTATTCGCTGTATTTCTGTTAGCGGCAGCTGGTGTATCGGCTCAGAAAGCAGAACGCGACTATATCCGTAAGGGAAACCGTCTGTTTAATGATAGCGTATTTGTTGATGCAGAGGTGAACTACCGAAAGGCCTTGGAAGCTAATCCCAAGTCTACGGTATCCATGTATAATCTAGGAAATACCCTTTCGCAACAGCAAAAGTTTCAGGATGCCATGGAACAATATGTATCGGCCAGCAAAATAGAAAAAGATAAAATGAAACTCGCCCATATTTACCACAATATGGGAGTAATTTTCCAGGCTGGTAAAGACTATGCCAAAGCTGTAGATGCATATAAAATGTCACTGCGTAATAATCCTACCGATCATGAAACCCGGTACAATTTGGCTCTCGCACAGAAAATGCTGAAAGACCAACAAAATCAGCAGAATCAAGATCAAAATCAGGACCAAAACAAAGATCAGCAAAAGCAAGATCAGAAACAAGACCAGAATAAAGACAAACAGAAGGATCAGAAACAAGATGAAAAGAAAGATCAGCAGCAACCACCGAAATCTGAAAAGAAACAAGACAATCAGATGTCGAAGGAGAATGCTGAACAATTACTGAATTCTGTCATGCAGGACGAGAAAGATGTGCAGGATAAAGTGAAGAAACAACAAAAAGTTATGCAAGGCGGTCGCTTGGAAAAAGATTGGTAATATAAAGTTGATGATATAAATTTCATAAGCAATGAAAAAACTGATTATTATATTGATGGCATTGATAGCATATAGCACTCATGCGTTTGCTGATAAGGTGTCTTTTACTGCTTCTGCTCCTGATGCAGTGGTAGTAGGCGAACAATTCAGGCTGTCGTATATTGTAACTACACAAAAAGTGAAAGATTTTCGGGCACCATCAATCAAAGGTTTTGATGTATTGATGGGTCCAAGCCGTTCACAACAAAGTAGTACTCAAATAGTGAATGGTAATGTTACATCTACTAGTAGTATTACATTTACATACATATTAATGGCTAATAATGCCGGAGAATACACAATACCCGGTGCCTCCATTGTTGCCGATGGTGACCAAATGGTGTCAAACTCAGTAAAGATTAAAGTATTGCCACAAGATCAAGGTGGCAATAACGGGCAAAATAATAGTAGTAGTGGTTCTATACATTCCTCATCTAGTACAAGTGTCTCTAATCAGGACCTTTTTATTATGGCAAGTGCCAGTAAAACAAATGTGTATGAACAGGAGGCTTTTGTCCTGACCTATAAAATATACACCAGAGAATCCAACTTACAACTTAATAATGCGAAATTGCCCGACTTTAAAGGTTTCCATTCTCAAGAAATAGAAATGACAACTAATGCAAGATGGACTCCGGAGCATTATCAGGGACGTAATTACTATACAACGGTTTATCGCCAGTTTGTTCTCTTCCCACAACAATCAGGAAAGCTATATATTGATCCGGCACAGTTCCAGATGACTATCGGAAAACCTGTGCAATCAGATGATCCTTTTGATGCCTTCTTCAATGGAGGAAGTAATGTCATTGAAATTAAAAAAAATATTTCCACTCCTAAGATAGCAATAAATGTCAATCCGCTTCCTACGGGTAAACCTGCAGATTTTTCAGGTGGAGTGGGAGAGTTCAATATATCTTCTTCTATCAACAGTAAGGAACTGAAAACCAATGATGCTATTACTATTAAACTGGTAATATCCGGTACAGGTAACCTGAAGTTGATTTCTAATCCGGAAATTAAATTCCCGGATGATTTTGAAGTATATGATCCCAAAGTAGACAATCAAGTCAGATTAACCCGGGAAGGACTCACAGGCAATAAAATTATTGAATATTTGGCAATTCCAAGACATGCCGGAACATATAAGATTCCGGGAGTATCTTTCAGCTATTTTGATATTCGCTCCAAGTCTTACAAAACACTGAAAACAGAAGATTATGTAGTAAATGTTGAGAAAGGTGCAGGTAATGCGGATCAAGTAATTGCTAACTTCACGAATAAAGAGGACTTGAAAGTATTAGGTGAAGACATCCGTTATATCAAACAGAATGAAGTTACTCTCCAACCTAAAGGAAGTTTCTTCTATGGTTCAATGACATATTGGTTGTTCTATATCATTCCGGCTCTTGCCTTTATTATTTTCTTCATTATTTATCGTAAACAAGCTGCTGAAAATGCAAATGTTGCTAAAATGCGTACGAAAAAAGCAAATAAAGTGGCAACGAAGCGAATGAAGCTTGCAGGAAAATTACTCTCCGAAAATAAAAAAGATGCTTTCTACGATGAGGTATTAAAGGCATTGTGGGGATATATAAGTGACAAACTGAATATTCCGGTATCTCGTTTATCTAAAGATAATATTGAAGAAAAACTAAGAAATCACGGAGTAAATGAGGAACTGATCAAAGAATTCCTGAACGCATTGAATGATTGTGAATTTGCCCGGTTTGCTCCAGGTGATGAGAATCAAGCTATGGATAAAGTTTATTCTTCTTCAATAGAAGTAATAAGCAAAATGGAGAATTCAATAAAACATTAACCCAGAAGAGATTATGTCATGAAAAAGATATTATTTTTTATATTATTATCAATGTCGCTTACTTGTTTCGGACAAGATTCGTTAAGCATTGATACTAGACAAACGAATGGAGTTGATTCTATCCACGCTTCGCATACCACATTTTCCAGTAATACACTGGAAGATGCAACAAAAGCTGAAGGAGATTCCGCATATATAAAAGAAGATTATGCAGCAGCTATTCAGATATATGAAGCATTACTGAAAAATGGAGAAGCTGCCGATGTCTATTACAATCTGGGAAATAGTTATTATAAAATAGGGGAGATAGCGAAAGCTGTTTTAAATTATGAGCGTGCTCTGCTATTACAACCAGGAAATGGTGACATCCGTGCTAATCTTGAAGTGGCACGTGCAAAAACAATAGACAAGGTTGAACCTGTTCCTGAAGTGTTCTTTGTATCATGGATCAAGTCTCTGACAAATAGTATGAGTGTAGATGCATGGGCCACATGGGGGATTGTCTCCTTTATTCTATTGATTATCGCTCTCTATTTCTTTATATTCTCCAAACAGATTATGTTAAAGAAAATAGGATTCATATCAGGACTCATTTTGCTGATTGTCACCATTTGCTCTAATCTTTTTGCTTCGCAACAAAAAGAACATTTGGTTAATCGAAGTGAGGCGATAGTAATGAATCCGAGTGTAACAGTACGGAGTACTCCAAGCGAAAGTGGGACTAGCTTGTTTATTCTCCATGAAGGGAGAAAGGTAAGTGTCAAAGACAACTCCATGAAAGAATGGAAAGAAATTCGACTGGAAGATGGAAAAGTCGGGTGGGTACCAGCTTCTGCTATCGAGGTGATATAAAGGTCATTAATAGATTTTATATATTCAAGAAAAAAAGATAAGCAAATAATTTGTTTTATCTTTTTTTTGCTTGTTAAGTTTATAGCGTGATAAAAAAATCACATAGTATTAACCATTAAATTTATGAGACATGAGAACAATAACGTTTAATGAACTTCGTAAAATTAAAGATTCATTGCCTAGCGGTAGCATGCATAGAATAGCAGACGAACTTGGTTTGCACGTAGATACAGTGCGAAACTTCTTCGGAGGACACAATTTCAAGGAGGGAAAAAGCGTCGGAATACATCTCGAGCCCGGTCCAGATGGTGGGCTTGTAATGTTGGATGACACGACCGTTCTTGATCGGGCTTTAAAAATCCTAGATGAATTGAATATGAGTATGCAAAAAGAACAGGCTACCGAATCTGTGCAAGTTTAAAATATAACAAACTGAATCCCAATTGAATCAAACAATTGGGATTTCTTATTTGTTTTCACCTTATAAAATGTACATTTATGGAAGACAAATTAGTAACCCTGGCCATTCTGACATACACCAAAGCGCAGATCTTAAAGAATGTCTTGGAAAATGAAGGTATAGAAACCTACATTCATAACGTTAATCAAATACAACCGGTTGTTTCATCGGGAGTGCGTTTAAGAATTAAAGAAAGCGATTTGCCACGTGCTTTAAAAATAACAGAAAGTTCTACATGGCTGTCTGAAAGTATAGTGGGAGAGAAGGAGCCCAAAGTGAAAGATAAATCAAATAAGATTTTAATTCCTGTCGACTTCTCTAATTATTCGATGAAAGCATGTGAATTTGCATTTAACCTGGCAAAAATAGAAAATGCGGAAGTCATCCTGTTGCATGTCTATTTTACGCCTATATATGCTTCGTCGTTGCCTTATGGAGATGTTTTCAATTACCAGATTGGAGATGAAGAATCTGTAAAAACGATTATCCAAAAAGTCCATTCTGATCTCAATGCTTTATCAGAGAAGATAAAAGAAAAAGTTGCATCAGGCGAATTTCCCAACGTTAAATATAGCTGCATCTTACGTGAAGGTATTCCAGAGGAGGAAATCTTAAGATATGCCAAAGAACAGCGTCCTATGGTTATCATTATGGGTACCCGAGGTAAAAATCAGAAAGACATTGATTTAATTGGCAGTGTAACCGCTGAAGTTATTGACAGAAGTCGCACGACTGTATTGGCTATTCCAGAAAATACACCATTCAAACAGTTTAGTGAAGCAAAACGGATTGCCTTTATTACCAATTTTGATCAAAGAGATCTAATTGCTTTCGAGGCATTCTTTAATACTTGGAAATCATTCCATTTTTCTGTATCTTTGATACACCTTACAGATTCTAAAGACACCTGGAATGAAATAAAACTGGCAGGTATAAAAGAATATTTTCACAAGCAATATCCGGGGCTTGAAATTCATTATGACGTAGTGATGAATGATAATTTATTAAAGGGACTTGATCAGTATATCAAAGATAATCATATAGATATAATCACTTTGACTTCTTACAAAAGGAATATATTTGCTCGATTATTTAATCCAAGTATTGCCAGAAAAATGGTTTTTCATTCAGATACACCATTGCTTGTTATTAACAGCTGATCAGATCAGGCAAAAAATAAGCGTCCAAGATTAGGGAATAATTAATATTATGTTTAATATAAAAAGGAGTAATATAATGACCTTACTCCTTTTTCTATTTTTATTTAAATAAAGAAAATGATCTGTTCCACTCAAGTCCATATCAAATATAAGATTTTTCAATTACTACTTTAAATTATATGAATAAAAAAGAAGACTACTATTTCTAGTAGCCTTCTTATATTTTTTCAGAAAACGATCTTACTTCATCATCTTATCGATTTCTTCGAATTCAGGTCCCATATTCAAGTTATAGTAAACTCTGTAAAGACCTTGCAACCATAAATCTTGTTGATCGGGTTTTAAAGCTCTGGCTTTTTCATAGAATGGTTTAGCTTCTTCGTAGAATTTCTTAACCACAGCCTGTGCTTCAGCATACTTAGGATCATTGATGTCCGTTGTTGCTTTATCAGCATAATCCTGTGCTTTCATCAAATATACCAAACCTACATTAGAGTATGCTTCTGCATATTCCGGATCAGCAGCAATAGCTTTTTTGTAGTATTCGATTGCATTATCATATTCTTTCATATTATGATAAAGATATGCTTTTACATACAAATACAACTTGTTATTAGGATCATTAGCTAACATTCTATCAGCAAACTCCATAGCTTTAGAAGCTTGATTAGAACTATTATAATAATCAACCAAATTAGCGAAGAAATAATCATTTCCAGGGAACTTAAGGATGCCCTCTTCCAAAGACTTAATCCATGCAGCAGTATCCCCTTTAGCCTTGTAAGCATCAGCCATCAACTGCATTGCAAATTTGCCACCATCTTTATCAGATAAAGCCATAGGAGCATATTTGATAATTGCATCTTTATCACCCACTCTATCAGCAGCTAATGTTGCGTAATAAGCAATTTGCGGAATAAGAGTATCATTTTTAGCCAATTCTTTATCAGCTAACATCGGATAAGAAGCTGACTCCACATAGGTTGCAAAAAACTTCAAAGCTTCTTTATTCTTGTCCAGATTGAAATACTGAATACCACCATTAATCAAATTTGGACGTTCAGCCAACATACTGGAAGCATTAGCCTTCCGATATTTGTTTTTAACTTTTCCCTTTTCATTAGGTATTTCCGCTAATTCATCACACTTATTATAGTACTCATACATTTTCAAAATACTATTGTATACTTTCAATGTATCATACGGCTTTTTCAAAAAAGCATTTTTCATTTGCTCCTCGTTGATACGTCTCTGAATAAATCCAGCAACGTCCCATGTGTCAGCAAGATCCTTCGTTTCAGGATTCTTCATAGCTTCCTTAATAAGCTGTTCAGCCTGCTTAAAATTAGGTTTTACGTCATTAGCCATACTCTTTGCTTCCTTTACATTCTTCATTTGTGCGAATGAGAAGCTAACAGCCATCAATAAAACCATCGAAAATAATACTCTTTTCATGATTGTTGTTTGATTAATTATTAATATTATGTCTATTCCTCAATTTCGTTATTGCTTTCGTTTTCATTTACGTCCGCTACATCATCAATATCAGGAGCATAAGCATTCGGATCACTCACGATTGTACCCTCTGCCTCTTCTGCCGGAATTTCATCTTCAAGACTTTCTGTCATAACCTTACATACCGAACCAATCTGGTCGTTACGTTTTTCAAGATTTATCAGACGAACGCCTTGAGTAGCACGGCCCATTATACGAACATCCGCTACCTTCAAACGAATAGTGATACCAGACTTATTGATAATCATCAAGTCATTTTCATCGGTTACTGATTTGATTGTTACCAACTTACCTGTCTTTTCGGTAATATTCATAGTCTTCACACCCTTACCTCCACGGTTCGTTTTACGATAGTCCTCAATTTCAGAACGTTTACCATATCCTTGTTCAGAAACTACCATTACAGATTCTGTCTCCAAATCTTTAATACAAATCATTCCTATTACTTCATCCTGACCATCATTATCCAACGTAATACCACGTACACCTGTTGCTGTACGTCCCATTACACGAACTGCTGCCTCATGGAAACGAATTGCACGTCCATTGCGGTTTGCAATGATGATTTCATTATTTCCATTCGTCATACGAACTTCAATTACGCTATCATCTTCACGGATAGTTATAGCATTTACACCATTCTGACGGGGACGAGAATACTGTTCAAGCAATGTCTTCTTTATTACACCTTTCTTAGTACAGAATAATACATAGTGACTATTGATGAACTCTGAATCCTCTAAACTCTTCACACGCAAGTATGCAGTTACATTATCATCTGAATCAATATTCAACAAGTTCTGAATAGCACGGCCCTTAGAATTCTTCGTTCCTTCAGGTATTTCATATACTTTCAACCAATAACACTTACCCTTTTGTGTAAAGAACATCATGGTATTGTGCATAGTAGCAGGATAAATATGCTCAACAAAGTCTTCATCACGGGTTTCCGTTCCTTTCGAACCTACTCCACCACGATTTTGTGCACGGAATTCGGTCAATGGTGTACGTTTAATATACCCCATATGAGAAATTGTAATAATCATCTGATCATCTGCATAGAAGTCTTCCGGATTAAATTCCTCTGAAGAATAAACAATTTCAGAACGACGTACATCTCCATATTTCGCTTTAACTTCTAACAATTCCTCTTTCATTACCTGACGGCATACTTCCTCATCAGCCAGAATACTTTCCAAATAAGCTATTTGCTTCATTATTTCTTCGTATTCTGCATGAAGTTGATCCTGCATCAGACCAGTTAACTGACGCAAACGCATTTCTACAATTGCGCGAGCCTGAATTTCTGTCAGGTTAAATCGCTCAATCAAGCCTGTTATAGCATCATTCGGAGTTTTTTCAGCACGAATGATACGAATTACTTCATCAATATTATCCGAAGCAATGATCAGACCTTCAAGAATGTGCGCACGCTCTTTCGCCTTACGAAGATCGAACTGAGTACGACGAATAACAACTTCGTGTCTATGCTCAATGAAATATTTAATTAAATCTCTTAGATTCAACGTTTTTGGACGTCCATGAACCAAAGCCACATTGTTAACGCCAAAAGAGGTCTGCAAAGCTGTCATTTTATAGAGTTTATTCAACACTACACTTGCATTTGCATCACGTTTTATGTCAATAACAATACGCATACCATCACGGTCAGACTCATCGTTGGCATTTGAGATACCTTCTATCTTCTTATCATTTACAAGATCAGCAATATATTTAATCAGTTCGGCCTTATTTACATTATAAGGAATCTCTGTTATTACGATCTTGTCATGTGTTTGTCCGCTTTCAATTTCAGCTTTCGCACGCATAATTACACGTCCGCGACCTGTCAAATATGCTTCGCGTACCCCACTCACACCATATATATATCCGCCAGTAGGGAAATCCGGTGCTTTGACAAATTCCATCAGTTCCTCTACCGTAATTTCCGGATTATCAATATATGCATCACATGCTTCAATCACTTCCGAAAGATTATGAGGAGGCATATTGGTAGCCATACCAACAGCAATACCGGATGCTCCGTTCACCAGAAGGTTCGGGATACGCGTCGGCATCACCTTAGGTTCCACCAGTGTATTATCAAAGTTAGGTTCAAAATCAACGGTTTCCTTATACAGGTCATCCATCATTGCTTCACCCAACTTATTAAGACGAGCTTCTGTATAACGCATAGCAGCAGGGCTATCACCATCCACAGAACCAAAGTTCCCCTGTCCATCTACCAAAGGATAACGCATTGCCCATTCCTGCGCCATACGTACCATTGCAAAATAGACAGAAGAATCCCCATGAGGATGATACTTACCAAGTACCTCACCCACGATTCTCGCTGACTTTTTATAAGGTTTGTCTGAAGTATTGCCTAATTCCATCATTCCGTATAAAATTCTACGGTGAACAGGCTTAAATCCATCTCTAACATCCGGAAGGGCACGCGAAACGATGACCGACATGGAGTAGTCAATGTACGATGACTTCATTTCCTCCTCGATGTTAATCTTTATAATTCTGTCTTGTTCAAGCATTTAAAATGATTATTAATTATACATTCTACGGTTTGTGAAAAACCACGCTAAAGTACTACTTTTCCCCGATATACGAAAGTTTTTAGAAAGAAAGTTTTATCATGACCGGGACGATAACCCACTAAACTTTAAAATACGAAAATAAAAAGATAAAAACGATAAATATAATATGGAAAGATAAATAACATCGGCAAAAAAGAGCCTGTTATTTGTTATACCTTATATATATAATACAAATACACTGTTTTTATGGCACGCCATTTGTAGATATAAGAAATAAAGCAAATATTGCAATACAAACTTGATTAAATGCGTATATTTGCCAGTGAATAACCCTTAGAAGAAGAGGAAAAAAGTATGAATAATCAATTCTCACAAAGAGTTTCCGACATTATCGTCTATAGTAAGGAAGAAGCGAATCGGTTGAGAAGTAGGTATATAGGTCCCGAACACCTGCTTCTGGGAATACTCCGTGACGGTGAAGGAAAAGCTATCGAGATATTGTCTAAACTCAACACCAATCTGGCTGCTATAAAGCAACAGATTGAAGCTCAGCTGAAGGCAGAAGCTGATGATATGTTATTGCCTGATGCAGAGGTACCGTTATCTAATGATGCGGCAAAGATATTAAAAATGTGTATTTTAGAAGCTCGTGGAATGAAAAGTAACATCGCTGATACAGAACATGTATTATTGGCTATTTTAAGAGAAAAAAACAATATGGCGGCTTCCGTACTTGAAGCAAACGATATAAACTATGTGAAAGTACTGGAGCAAGCTACATTGCAGCCGGATATCAATTCCGGTATGGGCTTTTCGGAAGACGATGAGGATGACGAAGAAATGTCTTCTCCTCGTTCCGGCAGAGGTGGTTCGGATGAACGCCAACAGGCGCAAACCGCTTCCAAGAAGCCGTCTAATGATACGCCGGTACTTGACAATTTTGGTACTGACATGACAAAAGCGGCAGAAGAAGGGCGGTTGGATCCTGTCGTGGGCAGAGAAAGAGAAATCGAACGTTTAGCGCAGATCTTAAGTCGGCGCAAAAAGAATAACCCGATTCTGATTGGTGAACCCGGTGTAGGAAAATCAGCGATTGTTGAAGGCCTTGCATTGAGAATCATTCAGAAAAAGGTTTCACGTATCCTGTTTGATAAACGAGTCGTTGCTCTTGACATGACTGCTGTTGTAGCGGGAACAAAGTATCGTGGACAATTTGAAGAACGTATCCGTTCCATTCTCAATGAATTGCAGAAGAATCCGAATGTTATATTATTCATTGATGAAATTCACACGATTGTTGGTGCAGGCTCTGCAGCAGGTTCTATGGATGCTGCCAATATGTTAAAACCAGCATTGGCAAGAGGAGAAATACAATGTATCGGTGCCACCACTCTTGATGAATATCGTAAGAATATTGAGAAAGATGGCGCTTTGGAACGCCGTTTCCAGAAAGTAATCGTAGAACCGACTACTGCTGCCGAAACTCTGCAGATTTTGCGTAATATCAAGGATAAGTATGAAGATCATCACAATGTGTATTATACGGATGAAGCATTGGAAGCATGTGTCAAGCTGACAGACCGCTATATCACAGATCGTAATTTCCCTGATAAAGCCATTGATGCTTTAGATGAAGCCGGCTCACGTGTACATCTTACTAATGTCAATGTACCCAAAGAGATAGAAGAACAGGAAAAACTGATCGAAGAAGCTAAAAATAAGAAAAATGAAGCTGTAAAATCGCAGAATTTTGAACTTGCAGCTAGCTTCCGCGATAAGGAAAAAGAGCTTTCTATCCAATTGGATGAGATGAAAAAAGAATGGGAAGCCAATCTAAAAGAAAACAGGCAAACTGTTGATGCAGAAGAAATTGCCAATGTTATCTCAATGATGTCAGGCATTCCAGTACAACGAATGGCACAGGCTGAAGGCATCAAGTTAGCAGGTATGAAAGAAGATTTGCAAGCTAAAGTCATCGCACAAGACACAGCGATAGAAAAGTTGGTCAAAGCCATTTTGCGAAGCCGTGTAGGACTCAAAGACCCCAATAAGCCCATTGGCACGTTTATGTTCTTAGGTCCGACAGGAGTTGGTAAAACTCACTTAGCAAAAGAATTGGCCAAGTATATGTTCGGTTCTGCCGATGCACTGATTCGTATCGATATGAGTGAATATATGGAAAAGTTCACTGTTTCACGTTTGGTTGGAGCACCTCCAGGATACGTAGGATATGAAGAAGGTGGCCAGCTGACAGAAAAAGTGCGCCGTAAACCATACTCTATTGTATTGCTTGATGAAATAGAAAAAGCACATCCGGATGTATTCAATATCCTGCTTCAGGTAATGGATGAGGGTCGTCTGACTGACAGTTATGGCAGAATGGTAGATTTCAAAAATACCGTTATTATCATGACTTCCAATATCGGAACCCGCCAGCTGAAAGAATTTGGACGTGGTGTCGGTTTTGCGACACAAAGTCGCCTGGATGATAAAGAATTCTCGCGAAGTGTAATACAAAAAGCTCTAAATAAATCATTCGCGCCTGAATTCATCAATCGTGTAGATGAGATTATCACGTTTGATCAACTTTCTATGGAAGCGATAACAAAGATTATAGACATAGAGTTAAAAGGATTGTACAATAGAATAGAATCTATTGGTTACAAGCTTGTTATTGAAGATAAGGCGAAAGAATTTATCGCTAGCAAGGGATATGACGTACAATATGGTGCCCGTCCTTTGAAACGCGCAATTCAAACCTATCTGGAGGATGGTTTATCCGAGCTCATCATTTCCTCGTCTTTAAAAGAGGGAGATACTATTCAAGTAACCCTTAATGAAGAAAAAGGCGAATTGGAGATGAAAGTTGTTTCTCCGGAATAGAGTTATTTCCTGAATAAGAAAATAATTTTATATGCCATAATGTCAGACCTTCGGGTCTGGCATTTTTTTTGTCTCTATATGGACAAACATCAATTAAAATTAATCAATAGATAAACTAAAAAATATACGTATTATGCAAAAAGGTAATATTGGGGTTACAACAGAAAACATTTTCCCTATCATTAAAAAGTTTTTGTACAGTGACCATGAGATTTTTCTGCGCGAGTTAGTATCCAATGCGGTAGATGCCACTCAGAAGTTGAATACGCTTGCTTCTATTGGCGAATTCAAAGGTGAACTGGGTGACTTAACTGTTCACGTTGAATTAGGCAAAGATACTATTACCATTTCTGATCGTGGTATCGGTTTGACTGCAGAAGAAATAGAGAAGTACATCAATCAAATAGCTTTCTCCGGAGCTAATGACTTCCTGGAGAAGTATAAGAACGACGCAAATGCCATTATCGGACATTTCGGACTTGGCTTCTACTCTGCCTTTATGGTTGCAAAGAAAGTGGAGATCATCACTAAATCATACAGAGACGATGCAAAAGCCGTAAAATGGACTTGTGATGGCAGCCCTGAATTCACTATTGAAGAAATAGAAAAAGCCGACCGTGGATCAGATATCATCTTATACATTGATGATGACTGCAAAGAATTCCTCGAAGAAGCACGTATCTCCGAACTTCTGAAGAAATATTGCAGC
Organism: Bacteroides sp. BFG-606; assembly: GCF_024788145.1. NCBI lineage: Bacteria > Pseudomonadati > Bacteroidota > Bacteroidia > Bacteroidales > Bacteroidaceae > Bacteroides > Bacteroides sp. BFG-606. The sequence continues at coordinate 4,566,409 of NZ_JANUIL010000001.1, forward strand.
TTCCTTCCTGTTCCTATTGCATTTGGAAAAAAGAAAGAATGGAAAGACGGCAAACAGGTAGAAACGGCTGAAGATAATATAATCAATGATACCACTCCTTTGTGGACACGCAAGCCTAGCGAACTTTCGGATGAAGATTACAAATCATTCTATAGCAAGCTATATCCGATGTCTGATGAACCACTCTTCTGGATTCACTTGAATGTGGATTATCCATTCCATCTGACTGGTATCCTCTACTTCCCGAAGGTAAAGAGCAATATTGAATTAAATAAGAACAAGATTCAGTTATATTGCAATCAAGTATATGTAACAGACTCTGTTGAAGGCATTGTGCCGGACTTCCTGACTTTGTTACATGGAGTAATAGATTCTCCGGATATTCCGTTGAACGTTTCCCGTTCATACTTGCAAAGCGACTCAAACGTGAAGAAGATTTCAACTTATATCACCAAGAAAGTTTCCGACCGTTTGCAGTCTATATTCAAGAATGATCGTAAGCAGTTTGAAGAAAAGTGGAATGACTTGAAAATATTTATCAATTATGGAATGCTCACACAAGAGGATTTCTATGATAAAGCGCAAAAATTCGCCCTTTTCACCGATACAAATGACAAGCATTACACATTCGATGAATATCAGACCCTTATTAAAGATAACCAGACAGACAAAGATGGAAATCTAATCTATCTGTATGCAAATAACAAGGACGAACAATACAGCTATATTGAAGCTGCAACCAACAAAGGCTACAATGTCTTACTCATGGATGGCCAGTTAGATGTAGCTATGGTAAGTATGTTGGAGCAAAAGCTTGAGAAATCCCGTTTCACCCGTGTAGACAGTGATGTTGTTGACAATCTGATTGTAAAAGAAGACAAGAAAGGTGAAACTCTGGAAGCCAACAAACAAGATGCAATCACAACAGCCTTCAAGAGCCAATTGCCTAAAATGGATAAGGTTGAATTCAATGTGATGACGCAGGCGTTGGGAGAAAATTCGGCTCCGGTCATGATTACTCAAAGCGAATATATGCGTCGTATGAAAGAAATGGCGAATATTCAAGCCGGAATGAGCTTCTACGGCGAAATGCCTGACATGTTCAATCTGATCCTGAATTCAGACCACAAGTTGATAAAACAAGTATTGAATGAAGAAGAGAATGCCTGTCAAGCAGAAGTAGCTCCGATACTCTCCGAAATGGATAACGTCAACAAACAACGTAATGAGTTGAAAGACAAACAGAAGGATAAAAAAGAAGAAGACATCCCGACAGCTGAAAAAGATGAATTAAACGATCTCGACAAGAAGTGGGATGATCTGAAAAGCAAGAAAGAAGCTATCTTTATCGGCTATGCAAGCAATAACAAAGTTATCCGCCAGCTTATCGATCTGGCCTTACTTCAAAACAATATGTTAAGAGGTGAAGCTTTGAATAACTTCGTAAAACGTAGCATTGAGCTGATTTAATATCGTCCCTTTAAACATAACACATACTTCAAGAAAGAGCATTCAACGTTAAATACACGTTGTAATGCTCTTTTTCAATTTAAAACGATCGGCAAAATATCGATTAATTGAAAAGTATTGTATATATTTGAACACTTAATAGACAAAAAATTCAATTGTTTGATTTGGGTTATGAGAAAGATTTTTTTAGTGTTCATTACTTTATGGCTGATTATTCCGGCTATCCATGCCCAAAAAGTAGGACTTGTATTAAGCGGTGGTGGCGCCAAAGGAATGACACACATTGGTATCATTCGCGCATTGGAAGAAAATAACATCCCTATTGACTACATTGCAGGTACTTCCATGGGAGCTATTATCGGCTCTTTGTATGCTATGGGGTATTCTCCTGATGACATGGTAGAACTGCTCAAATCGGAGGACTTTAAACGATGGTATTCCGGAGAGGTGGAAGAGAAATATGTATACCATTTCAAAAAGAATCTTCCCACTCCCGAATTTTTCAATATTCGTTTTTCATTCAAAGATTCACTGAAGAGTTTAAAACCTCAATTCCTGCCTACCAGTGTTGTCAACCCGATTCAAATGAATCTCGTATTTGTTGACCTATATGCACGTGCTACGGCCGCTTGTAAGGGAGATTTTGATAAACTTTTTGTTCCTTTCCGTTGCATTGCGTCCGATGTGTACAATAAAAAACAGTTAGTCATGAAGGAAGGAGATTTAGGAGATGCCGTCAGAGCTTCCATGAGCTTCCCTTTCATGTTTAAACCCATTGAAATAGACAATGTACTGGCCTACGACGGAGGTATCTATAATAACTTTCCCACGGACGTCATGAGAGATGATTTCCATCCGGATGTCATTATAGGAAGCGTTGTATCCACCAATCCCACTAAACCCAAGGAAAATGACCTCATGAGTCAAATTGAGAATATGGTGATGCAGAAAACCGATTATTCTATTCCGGACTCTATGGGGATTTTAATGACGTTCAAATATGACAATGTCAACTTGATGGATTTTCAACGCATCGACGAATTACATGATATAGGATATAATCGAACCATCAGCATGATGGATTCTATCAAAAGCCGTATCCATCGGCGTGTGAATCTGGACAATATTCGTTTAAGGAGAATGGTATACCGTAGTAATTTCCCTGAACTACGTTTTAAAAATATCATCATTGATGGAGCTAATCCACAACAACAAGCATATATAAAGAAAGAATTTCATAAGTCAGATAACAAAGAATTTACCTATGAAGATTTAAAACAAGGTTATTTTCGATTGCTATCAGATAAAATGATTTCAGAAATCATACCGCATGCAATTTATAATCCGGAAGATGACACCTATGATCTGCATTTAAAAGTCAAACTGGAAAACAACTTTGCTGTACGGCTGGGAGGTAACATATCCACCTCTAATTCGAATCAGATCTACCTGGGACTTAGTTATCAGGACTTAAACTACTATGCCAAAGAGTTTATTCTTGACGGACAGCTTGGAAAGGTATATAACAACGTGCAATTTATGGCAAAAATAGACTTTGCCACTGCCATTCCTACCTCTTACCGTCTCATAGGTTCGATCAGCACTTTCGACTATTTTAAAAAGGACAAACTTTTTTCGCGAAATAACAAACCAGCCTTTAACCAAAAAGACGAACGTTTCTTGAAATTACAGGTTGGATTACCTTTCCTTTCGAGCAAACGAGCAGAGTTTGGAGTAGGAATTGCAAGAATAGAGGATAAATATTTTCAAAAAAGTGTCATTGACTTTGGAAATGACAAATTTGATAAAAGCCGCTATGATTTGTTCGGTGGATCAATTAGTTTTAATGGAAGTACCCTTAATTCCAAACAATATCCTACACGTGGATACAGAGAAGCCCTTGTAGCCCAGATTTTCGTTGGAAAAGAACGATTCTATCCGGGCGAAGGAAGTACGACCAGTAACAACAAAGATCATCACTCCTGGCTGCAATTATCTTATATGAAAGAGAAATATCATAATATGAGTGAACATTGGGTTTTAGGATGGTATTTGAAAGCCCTGTATGCCTCCAAAAACTTCTCCGAGAACTATACGGCAACAATGATGCAAGCCGGAGAGTTTTCCCCTACATTACATAGCAAATTGACCTACAATGAAGCCTTTCGTGCCAATCAATTTGTCGGAGCCGGCATTCGGCCTATTTACCGTTTAAGCCAGATGTTCCATCTCCGGGGGAGAATTCTATGGTTTTATGCCTATTTATCCAATCGAAAAAAACTCGTTGAATAAAGCATATTACGGAAAAGCTTTCTCCAAGTTTGAATATTTAGGAGAAATTTCTGTTGTATGTCAATTGCCTTTTGGAGATATCTCTGCATATGTAAATCATTATAGCTCACCGAAAAGGGAGTGGAATGTCGGACTAAGTATAGGTTTACAACTATTCAATTATCGGTTCATAGAATAATTTTCTACAAAAAAAGTCGGTGAAAAGCTTGCTAATTCGGGAAAAGTCCGTATCTTTGCACCCGTTAAAACAAAATAACGGTCGCGTAGCTCAACTGAATAGAGTAGCTGACTACGGATCAGCCGGTTACAGGTTTGAATCCTGTCGCGATCACTTTTTTGAATTAACAGAATGGCCGCGTAGCTCAACTGAATAGAGTAGCTGACTACGGATCAGCCGGTTACAGGTTTGAATCCTGTCGCGGTCACTGAAAAATTTACAAGTTATATTATTTGAGGTCGCGTAGCTCAACTGAATAGAGTAGCTGACTACGGATCAGCCGGTTACAGGTTTGAATCCTGTCGCGATCACGAAATCCTCTGCATTTGATGCGGAGGATTTTTATTTCCCCCCATTTCATCGAAGAAATTAGCTATAACTAAACTAAAAGATTCAAAAGTCAGCCATTATAAACAAGCAATACATCCCCTCATATCCCTTGTTTTCAATACCCTCTTCACCTTCACCTTTCTTCCGGGCTCCCTACAAATAAGTCGTTTACGGGTGAAGGGCAACTCTTACACAGCCTTTTCACCTTGTTTGGAAATGAAATATGTCAATGGTTATTAGAATTCTTATCAAGCCCTCAAATAGGATCAGTTGTAATTCTTGGGGGATTTGGTTAAAATGCTTATTTTTGCATTATGAAAACGAACTCTAAAACTCCACTTCTTCCGGCTGATATTTTAAGCCTATTTCTGCCTTCCGGTATCCTTGAGTACTTCACCGTTGTTGATAGCCTTTCTCAAGAGACCTGCTTTATTCTCTTTTTAGAAGAAACCCCGGTTATTCCTTCTGAACTGTCCCATTTATCCCTTCATTCGAAAGGCTTTTTTCCTGAGATAGAAGTTCAGGATTTTCCTATTCGCGGCAAAGCCGTTTACTTGCGTATCAAACGTCGTCGTTGGGAAGATCCTTCAACCGGTCAGACTTATAGTCGTGACTGGAATTTAGTAGCCACCGGTACTCGCATCACAGCTGAGTTCGGTGCTTTTTTAAAAGAATTACTTAGATAATCATGCCGTTAGCTGTCAAAGTCTGGCCGAGCATTACTGCATGGACGGCAAACAGCTTCAAAATCAATATAAGGACCATTTGAGTGATTATCAGAGTTGGAATCAAAAAGAGCATGCCCAAGACCATATTCTTTACCCTAAAAATATAGGTTATAATCTATGTATCGATGAGACGGCGCTAAGTAAAGGTGAACTTTATACCATCTTACTCAACAGGGATAAACGAGGCCGTAAAGGTTCAATCATTGCCGTAGTCCAAGGAACAAAGGCCGAAGATATTATAGCTATCTTAATGAAGATTCCTAAAGAACAACGTAATCAGGTCAAAGAAATCACATTGGATATGGCAGGAAGTATGCAGAAGATTGCTAAAACTTGTTTTCCACGCGCCATGCAGGTTATCGATAGATTTCATGTCCAGAAACTCGTATACGAAGCCGTACAGGAGTTGCGTATTACTTATCGGTGGCAGGTAATGAAAGATGAGAACAAGGCAATAAAAGCTGCAAAGGAACAAGGAGTAGCTTATGAACCGGAGACTTTTAAAAATGGAGACACGCTTAGGCAGTTACTAGCAAGAAGTAGATATTTACTATTTAAAGCACCTGATAAATGGACTAAAAGCCAGAAGATTAGAGCTGAAATATTATTCAAACAATTTGATGATATCAAGCAGGTGTATTATTATTCTTTACACTTGGGAAAGATATTTTCCACAAACTATGATAAAGATGTAGCAAGAGCTAAATTAGCTTTATGGTATAGTAAAATAGAAGAGTATGGCTATGAAACGTTTGCAACCGTAGCAAACTCTATTGAGAATCATTATGAAAGGATATTAAACTTCTTTGTCAACAGAAGTACCAATGCGGCAGCTGAAGCTTTTAATGCGAAAATAAAAGCTTTCAGAGCCTCCTTCAGAGGAGTCGCAGATATGAGATTCTTCCTCTTTAGATTAGCTAAAGTATATGCATAGCAGAAATTAAGAATGGGTAATCCCCCAAGATTTCCAACTGAGCCCTCAAATAGCTATGCTTTAGATAGGCTAAAGCGTAGCTTTCCGTTCCCTAAAGCTATGCTTTAGAAAGGTGAAAAACCTGTATCAAAAAACGTAATTAATAAGAAATATACCTCTTTCACAATAGACAGCGGCCGTTTTAAAATAAATCATAGGCTGATTTAAAATAAATATCCCAATGATTGAATTCAATCATTGGGATATTTATTTTAAACACTTAGATGTTTATTATGAATTCCTCGCTGAAGAAGCATTAGCATTTAATATTCAACTCATTCAAAACCTTGCGTATTGCCTCAAATGTGGTAATACGAGTAGGAACCAGTGGCAACCGAAGTTTATTCTCGATCATACCCATGGCATTCAACATTGATTTTACTCCTGCCGGATTTCCATCAACAAACAATAAATTGAATAATTCCGTGAATCGATGGTGAATGGTTAATGCATTGGCAAAGTCTCCTTGAAGCGCCAGGCGCGTCATACGGCTAAATTCACGAGGAAAAGCATTACCGATTACTGAAATCACACCAACGGCTCCCAATGTAATAAGCGGAAAGGTTATACCATCATCTCCGGAGATTACATTGAAATTTTCCGGTTTATTTTTAATAATATCATCCATTTGCGTAATATTGCCGGATGCTTCTTTAATAGCAACTACATTCTTAAAATCACGGGCAATCCGCAAAGTAGTTTCAGCAGTCATATTTACCCCCGTACGTCCCGGAACATTATACAATACGATGGGGAGCTCCGTAGCTTCCGCAATCGCTTTATAATGCTGATAAATACCTTCTTGAGAAGGTTTGTTATAATACGGCACAACAGACAATATAGCATCAACTCCTGTGAAATCATCGTTTTTCAATGTTTCTACAATAGCACGAGTATTATTACCACCTACACCCAACAGAATAGGAATTCTTCCGTTAACGCGGTCAATTACCATCTTTTTTATAGTTTTCTTTTCTTCCTCGGTCAGAGTCGGTGTTTCAGCTGTAGTCCCCAGCACACACAAGAAATCCGCATTATTCTGTAATAGATAGTCCACCATACGCATCAACGCGTCATAGTCAACGCTCTCATCCTCTTTGAAAGGAGTAATCAGTGCTACCCCCATTCCTTTCAATTTAGTCTGTATCATGAGTTTTAATTATAATCTCTAATTTATTTAGCCGCAAAAGTACGAATATTTTTCTTATCTTACGATATAAGTTTCAGAAATTCGTCTTCGCTTAATATGGTTATTCCAAGTTTTTTTGCTTTTTCAAGCTTTGCAGGTCCCATATTGTCCCCAGCCAGTATAAAACTTGTTTTCGCAGAAATGCTTCCTACATTTTTCCCTCCATTTTTCTCGATAAGCTCTTTATATTCGTCACGTGAATGATGGACAAACACACCGCTGATAACGATAGACTGTCCCGCTAACTTATCCGTATATCCTTTTAAATCTTCCTCGGTACGATAAAGCTGTAGTCCGGCCTCCTTTAGCTTGCTAACTAACTCACGATTAGACTCATTCGCAAAATATGCAAGTATACTCTGGGCTATTTTTTCTCCGATTTCATCGATACTTACCAATTTTTCTAGATCTGCCTGTTGCAAATCATCTATATTCTCAAACGATTTTGCTATCTTTTTGGCCACAGTCTCACCAACAAAGCGAATTCCCAAAGCAAAAATAACACGTTCGAAAGGAACGGTTTTGCTTTGTGCAATCCCCGTTATAATGTTCTCCGCCGATTTTTCTCCCATACGATCCAAACCTTTGATATCATCAGCTGTGAGTTTATATAAGTCGGCCGTATTTTTAATTAATCCCAAACGATAGAACATATCCACAGTTTCCGGTCCCAATCCATCAATATTCATAGCCTTTCGACTAATAAAATGCTCGATTTTGCCTTTGATTTGAGGAGGACACGCTGTTTCATTAGGGCAATAATGAGCGGCTTCCCCTTCATACCTGACTAATTTACTACCACATTCAGGACAATTGACGATGAATCGAACCTTCTCCCCAAGCATAAAACTACGTGCATCTTTATCTACCCCCCGTAATCTTAGGAATAATTTCACCACCTTTTTCCACATAAACCATGTCTCCGATATGCAAATCAAGTCCTTCGATGATATCCGCATTATGTAAGGATGCACGTTTTACGACAGTTCCCGAAAGCTGTACAGGGTCCAGATTAGCTACCGGAGTGACTGCCCCGGTTCTTCCTACCTGATAGGTCACCTTATTCAATCGGGTCAATGCACGTTCTGCCTGAAATTTATAGGCAATAGCCCATCGGGGAGACTTAGCCGTAAAACCCAAATTTTTCTGTTGTCTCAAACTGTTCACCTTTAAAACAATCCCGTCTGTGGCAACCGGTAGATTTTTACGTTCTACATCCCAATAGTTGATAAATTCAAAGACCTCCTCCAATGTCTGGCACTTACGCGTCAAATCAGAGATTTTAAAGCCCCATTTTGCCGCTTCCTGAAGATTTTCATAATGTCCGTCACAAGGCAGATTATCTCCCAATAAATAATATAAATAAGCATCCAGCTTGCGAGAAGCTACAATAGAAGAATTCTGCAACTTCAATGTACCGGACGCCGCATTTCTCGGATTGGCAAAAAGCGGTTCTTCACGCGCCTCTTTTTCCCGGTTCAACTCTTCAAACACTTCCCATGGCATAAGAATTTCCCCACGTATCTCAAAAGAAGCGGGATAATTATCACCATGTAATACAAGCGGAATAGAACGGATTGTTTTCACATTATCCGTCACATCATCGCCTTTTTCTCCATCTCCACGGGTGACGGCACGAACCAACTTCCCATTTTCATAGGTCAACGAAATAGAAGTACCATCATATTTCATTTCACAACAAATCTCGAAATCCTCATTTAGCGCTTTACGGACACGATCGTAGAAGTCCGTCACTTCCGCTTCCGAATATGTATTTGCCAATGACAGCATAGGATATTTATGGGCCACTTGCGTAAAATTCTTGTTCAAGTCGCTCCCCACGCGCATAGTGGGTGAATTTTCATCTTTATATTCCGGATGTGCTTGTTCCAGATCCTGAAGTTCACGCATCTTATCGTCAAACTCTTTATCCGAGATTTCAGGAGCATTCAACACATAATAATTATAATTATGCCGATGAAGTTCGGCACGCAATTCCTCTATTTTTTCTTTTATATCCATATTTCTTCGATTGTTTAAGGCAAAAATACATGTTTATCTTTGAATATTTGTACTTTTGCGAAAAATTAAAAGATTATGCGCATTGATATTATAACAGTTTTACCCGAAATGATTGAAGGTTTCTTCAATTGTTCTATCATGAAACGAGCTCAAGATAAAGGACTTGCAGAAATACATATTCACAATTTACGTGATTACACCGAAGATAAATATCGCCGTGTCGATGATTATCCTTTTGGAGGATTTGCCGGAATGGTGATGAAAATAGAACCTATCGAACGCTGCATCAATGCTCTAAAGGCAGAACGTGACTACGATGAAGTTATCTTCACGACCCCTGACGGAGAACAATTCAACCAACCGATGGCCAACACACTCTCTCTGGCACAGAATCTCATTATTCTTTGCGGACACTTTAAAGGCATTGATTACCGTATCCGCGAACATCTGATTACCAAAGAAATCAGTATCGGCGATTATGTATTAACAGGAGGAGAACTGGCGGCAGCAGTGATGGCAGATGCTATCGTACGTATCATTCCCGGAGTCATTTCCGATGAACAATCCGCACTTTCCGATTCTTTCCAGGATAATTTGCTGGCAGCACCTGTATATACACGACCTGCTGATTATAAAGGCTGGAAAGTTCCCGATATTCTATTATCCGGACATGAAGCAAAGATCAAAGAATGGGAACTGCAACAGTCCCTGGAACGCACCAGAAAACTTCGTCCCGACCTATTAGGGGAGTAAAATAAAGTGTAAATAAAAACGACGATGAAGATTACGTAAATCCTCACCGTCGTTTTTATTTTGTCTTCAATCTAAAGATTCTATCCGTAGACAATTCCTCTAAACACGAACTTCTTTTTCATCTGCTGTTACCTGCCTGTTTATCCTTTCTCTATTTAAAAGAGAAATAGCATTTTTCTTGCAGACTTAATGCGAAGGGTTATTGTATGTTTTCAATTATACCTCAAGCGCACCAATTATTTCCTTTACAGACTTACATCCGTGTCTTTCCAGGTAATTATTTATACCATCTTCCACTTTAATAGTAACAGCAGGATCTATGAAATTTGCCGTACCAATCTGGATGGCTGTCGCACCTGCAAGCATGAATTCAACAGCATCCTTCCAATCCATAATACCTCCCAATCCAATGACAGGAATATTTACCGCATTGGCAACTTGCCATACCATACGTAATGCGATAGGTTTTACGGCTGCTCCCGACATTCCGCCTGTTATAGTTGACAAAATAGGACGTTTACGTTCCGCATCAATCGCCATACCCAGCAATGTATTGATTAATGACACGCTATCCGCACCACTTTCTTCTGCTGCGCGAGCTATTTCAGTGATGTCCGTAACGTTTGGGGAGAGTTTTACGATAAGTGTCTTTTTGTAAGCTGAACGCACTGCTTTTACTACTTCTGATGCCCCTTTTGCTGACACACCAAAAGCCATACCACCTTGCTTTACATTAGGGCAAGAGATGTTTAGTTCTATAGCAGGAATTTTGTCAAGTTCATTAATGATTTCAGCTGTTTTTACATAATCTTCGATGGCAGATCCCGAAACGTTTACAATCATATTCGTTTGGATGTCTTTTATACGGGGATATATATGCTCCACAAAGTAATCAACACCCTTATTTTGCAGTCCCACAGCGTTTAACATCCCAGAAGGAGTCTCTGCCATACGCGGATAAGGGTTTCCTTCACGTTTGTGAAGAGTAGTTCCTTTTACAATAATACCGCCTATTCGCGCTATATCAATGAAGTCGGAGAACTCTTCACCATATCCAAATGTACCAGATGCTGTCATCACCGGGTTTTTCATTTGTAATTCACCAATATTTACACTTAAATCTGCCATAGTAGTTTATTTATATTAAAAACAGGACCTTCTTTACATACACACAAATGACCTTCTGTCGTATTTTCCACACAACATAAGCATGCTCCGATACCACAAGCCATTGTATTTTCCAAAGATACTTCACATTCTATCTGATTACTTTTGGCATATTTTGCCACAGCCACCATCATCGGTTTGGGACCACAAGTGTAAATCTGCTCAAATCGTACCTTATTTAATATAGAATGTTGGGTAACATATCCTTTTTCTCCATGGCTACCATCTTCCGTAGTAGTATATACCTCTCCATATTTGGCAAACTCTTCCAGCTGCAACAGATCTTTGTCGCTACGGGCACCTAACAGGAACGTAGGTTTATGGCCTTTTTTAGCCAACTGCTCACCTAAATAAAGCATAGGGGCTGTTCCGACACCTCCACCAACTAATAAGAGCTTATCAGAAGCCTCCAGAGGCATTGTATATGCATTTCCCAACGGAAGCACTACATTTATTGTTTCACCGGGATTAACCTCTGCCAAACGTCTTGTTCCATCACCAACCAGCTGGATCAGAAACCATACCTCATTTCGCTGTTTATCTACAAAGTTAATAGAAATGGGACGTCGTAAAAATGTAGTAGGCGAACCGTCCACCCGGAGTTCGGCAAACTGCCCAGGTAACATTTCGGGCAGTAATGACTGAGAGGTCAATTTTAGCAATACATAGTTTGCATTCAATCTGATATTCTCAGTCACTGTCAGATCTAAAATAAATTTCTTCATGTATGGATATAAAAGTATAAATTCGTATTCCGGATGCAAAGATACAGGAAATTGCTCAAACCACCGATTTTACTCTTCATTTTTCAGGTCGAAACGTCTCATAGGTGTTATCATCGAAAAATATTCTTATTTCCGTGATTTTCCTGGCAGGCTTTTCTATATACCTAATCTCTTGTTTTACAATCTCTTTTGGGGCATTTTCGGCGTTTCTTAACGGCATTTCCTTGCGATTTTCCGGAAGAGTCGGCTCTTTGGACGGATTTACGGGATTCTCGTCGAATAAAGAAGGCAGGTAATCGTGGTTAGAAGAAGAAAAGGAAGTTCCTTCTTCAGACACCATCATTTCGCCTTTACCATAAAGCAACCATTCAAGATTTACATAGTCATACTTTTGATGAACCTTCATAACGACCTCTAAGCTGGGTTTATTCCGATCGTTTAAAATATGAGAGAGAGTAGATTGTTGCACTCCAATTGTTTCAGCAAAAACTCTAGGAGGAACTTTTTCTCTTTCCATTATCATTCTGATTCTGTCTTTTATTTCCATACTACCTTCTTTATATTACAATTGTATGTGTTATGTATCTATTTCACAAAAATACGCACGATCTCATTGATTATACAAAGGTAAATATTTAGATTCACAAAAGCAAATTACAAATATGAAAATATTAATATTACAAAAGTATAGAGCATTATACAAATCGAATATTACGCTTGTATATAGAATAAAACGAGCTATTATAAATATATAGTTTCAGTTTAACTATAAAATGCAAAATACAGATATACAGCTACATATATAATATAAATAAACCTCAAATAGGAGTATTCACAAATATACATACCACATAGAGAAGACTTTTATAGTACAAATTGACATAATAAACTATATAACGCTGGCTTACAATAAGATAATAGATATAAAAGCATTTGTTAATGCCCCAACAACTACATTTGTATATCAGGTGTTATTTTTGTAAATACATAAATATATTATTGTAAACACTAACCATTGATTACATTTGGAGTATGTTCACATAAATATATTACACATTTGTAATTACATATATACACAAAAGTAAATATTGATAGTTGCAAAAGCAATAAAAGGAAGGGAGCCACTCATACTTTACCAATGTATATTGCTATTTTTTTCTAATCATCCTTTACAATCTTCTCTAAAAAGAAAATCCTTGCAATATTTCCGTACCGATCTCCACTTATTTATTTTTTTTCAATTCTAGGAGGTTCATTTTTAGCATAAATAAATGAAAGACAAAGACTTACCACTATAATTCATATTCTATTTTTCTATTAAACTAGAAAAAATAGGCTTATAGTAATCAAATATACTCCTGGATTATCAAAATGACACTAATGGATGATTTTAGAGAAAAGAAAAAAATCTCCATTCTCACTATAAAACGATACCTTTAAAATCCAAAATGCTTTTTTGATAAACTCAAGAATAAGTTAATTTTTCTCGTTTAAAAATTAAAGCTCCTATTTAAAAGAAAAAGTTTCCTTGAAGGTAGATCAATACAAAATTCTAAAAATAGACTTTGTGTAGTTCGTTAAATGGGTAACTCTATAAAACTATAAAAGGAGTAAATCTATTTGTAAAATAATCACTGGTATTGTGAAAGTCTTTTTTATAATGGAAGTAATTGCGGGAATACCAAAAAAAGACATATACTTCCCGTTTCTATCTACGGTAAAAGTATATGTCTGATTATATAGGTAATTCTTAATCCTACTTAATGCAAAATTTTGAACACTAATTCACGAAGAATATCTCCATCTGTCATAGAACTATTTTGGACTCCTTTGGATTTTGCATCAGCATATCGTATTTCTCCAACAATTTGCATGGTCTTTACTCCGCTATATTTTCGCATTGCTACCATATAATCCCGAGCCTGCCAAGGAGTTCTTAACCCTAGCATATTTGCAATCCCTTGCTCTGATTTATCCGGTGCATAATAAGCCAACATTAGGTTGGAGTAAAAGCTGAATAATAAAGACAGCGTCATTTGGATCGGATTAGTTTTCGGATTTTCCTCAAAATATTTTATTATCTTATTTGCTTTCAATATATCCTTTTCCACTAAAGCACTGCGCAATTCAAAGTTATTATAATCTTTGCTTATGCCTATGTTTTTTTCTATCTGTTCAGGAGTTACGCGTTTTTGTCCGGCAGGTAAAGTGATAATCAACTTTTCAAGCTCTCCGGTCAGACGACTCAAATCTGAACCTACAAAATCAGCAAGCATAGCAGTTGCTTTAGGTTCCATATCAACTCCTTTCCGTTTCATATATGAAGCTATAAAACCGGGGAGTTGTGCATCCTTTATTTTTTTAGATTCAAACAGCACACCAACTTTGTCCACCTCGGCAGCCAGCTTCTTTCTACGATCCAACGTTCCATGCTTATGGCATATCACTAAAATGGTGGAAAGCAAAGGCTTTTGAAGATAATACGACAACTCTTCCATATTACGTACCGCCTGCGCTTCCTTTACTACTACTACTTGGTGTTCCGACATCATGGGATAACGCTTTGCAGCATTTATAATCGTTGCCACATCCACATCAGCCCCATACACAACAGTCAGGTTGAATTCTTTTTCCGTCTCACTCAACACATTATCCGTTATGTAATCTGCAATCAAGTCGATATAATACGACTCTTCTCCCATCAGGTAATAGATAGGGCGATACTGCTTTGCTCTCAGTTCCTTGAGGATGTCATCACAGGTCAGTTCTTGTTTTGCCATATATAATTTTCAGAAAGACCGGATTACCAGTCAAATTTCAAGTGTTTAACAGTTTTCTTTTCATCAATAATCATACGCAAAGAAGCAATACCAATTTCAACATGCTCTTCTACATAATTTCTGGTAACCAAATTATCACTTCTATCTGTTTTTACTCCGTCGGGGGTCATTGGCTGATCGGACACTAATAATAATGCGCCGGTAGGAATATGATTGGCAAAGCCACAACTGAACAAAGTTGCAGTTTCCATATCAACTGCCATAGCCCGGGTCTTTTTCAGATATTCTTTGAATGCATCATCATGTTCCCAGATACGGCGGTTGGTGGTATATACGGTACCGGTCCAATAGTCACGGCCTTTGTCACGGATGGATGAAGAAACGGCACGCTGCAACATAAATGCAGGTAATGCAGGAACTTCAGGAGGGAAATAATCGTTGGAAGTTCCTTCTCCACGAATAGCTGCAATAGGGAGAATCAAGTCGCCAAGCTGATTTTTCTTGTCGATGCCACCACATTTTCCCAAAAACAAACAAGCTTTGGGTTGAATAGCTCCCAGCAAGTCCATGATGATAGCAGCGTTGGGGCTTCCCATACCAAAGTTAATCATAGTGATGCCTTCGGCAGAAGCAGAAATCATATTTGCATCCCTTCCTAAGATGGGAACATTAAACTGATTTGCGAAAATCTCGACGTACTTGTTGAAGTTAGTCAACAGAATATACTCTCCAAAATCCTCCAGGTTACGTTTTGTGTAACGGGGCAGCCAATTAGCTACGATTTCTTCTTTTGTTTTCATAATTATCTATTAAATTTGTGCTCCCAATAATGGGAACCATTATTTAACTTACAAAAATAATAAATGTTATCGTTAAACCTACCAGTATTCGACACTAAAATAAACGTACGAAACGGAAAAAATGTAATTTTCGACGTAATTCGTAAACGATATGTCGCCCTTACCCCTGAAGAATGGGTACGGCAACACTTTGTTCACTTTCTTATTGCACACAAAGGATATCCGACTGCCCTCCTGGCCAATGAAGTAATGGTAAAGTTGAACGGTACTACCAAACGATGCGACACCGTACTTTATCGGAGGGATTTATCAGCCCGGATGATTGTGGAATATAAAGCACCCCATATCGAAATCACACAGGCTGTTTTCGATCAGATCACCCGGTATAATATGGTATTGAAAGTAGATTATCTGATTGTCAGCAACGGAATGCAACATTATTGTTGCCGGATGGATTATGAGAATCAGAGTTATACGTTCCTTCAGGATATTCCTGATTACAAATCTTTATAAAAATGTTCCGCTTCATTTGCCACAAAAAACGTACTTACCTGCAAGAATAAAATAGCGTCACTATCCATTCAAGATAGTGACGCTATTTGCTTACTATGGTGACACCATCCCAAACAGATAGCGTCACTATATCAACTACCCTTTCAGATAGCCTTCAAACAGTTTTTTACTTCTATATGACAGTATCTTTCCCACCATCCTCATTTCCTTTCTTTTTGCTGAACCGCTCTTGCAATTTCTGCATCAATTCGTAGAAATTAGGAATATAAATGGTAGCCAATAAAGTGTTCATGGCCATACCGAATACAACAGCAGCACCCAATGCTATACGACTTTGTGCACCTGCACCGGTGGCGAATAACAAGGGCATCACTCCTAATACAAAAGCAAAAGAAGTCATCAGGATCGGACGCAAGCGGACATGCCCCGCTTCAAAGGCAGCTTCCCTAATTGAATTACCCTCGGCACGGAAATCACGGGCAAATTCCACAATCAAAATTCCGTTCTTTGCAGAAAGTGCAACCAACAGAATGATCCCGATTTGCGTATAAATACTGACTGGAGTTCCCATAATCAGACAGCCAATCATGGCACCTAATAATGCTACCGGCAATCCGATGACGGCTGCTACCGGGCTGGTCCAACTTTCATACTGTGCAGCAAGTACCAGAAAAGCAACAATTAACGCCATAATCAGAACAATGGTAGTTGTATTCCCAGCCTGGGTTTCCTGATAGGCAACGGAAGTCCATTCATACCCAAACTCATCTCCCAGTTGTTCTTTAAACAATGCTTCCACTTCTTGAATAGCTTGCCCGGTACTACTTCCCGGAGCAACATTACAAGTCAGAGAAGCAGTCGAGTACATATTATAGCGGTTAATCTGGTCTTGGCCCAACTGTTCCTCCACTTTGGTGAAAGAAGAAAAAGGCACCATCTCTCCTGCCGAATTCGGCACACTTAGCTTCAAGACATCATCAATTACCCGCTGTGCCTGGTCGCGTGCCTCAATCTTCACTTGGTAAATACGTCCGAATTCAACAAAATCATTCACATAAGCCGCTCCCATATAATAGCCTAATGTAGAGAAAACATCGTTCAAGGCAATTCCCATGAACTGGACTTTGTCACGGTCGATATTCAAGAAATATTGCGGAACATTTGCCTGATACTGGCTGGATACAGATGCTAAAGCCGGTTTCGAATGATAAGAAGCAAGCAAGACATTGATGGCCTGCTGCATTTCCGTCGGTCCCAGATTACGCCGGTCTTCCAACTGAAGCTGTAAACCACCGGATGCACCCAACCCCGGAATAGCCGGAGGAACCATAGCAAACACTTCCGCAGCCTGAATAGTCATATACGCTTCACCATTAAAACGATTGACTATGGCAGCAGCCGTATGCTCCTTCCCTTTCCTCTCACTCCAGTTTTTCAGCACCACAAAATAAGTTGCGGAGTTACTCTGCTCGCCGCCACCCATGATAGAAAAGCCGGAAATACCAATATAATTTTTTACTTCCGGATAAGAATTCAAAATACCGTTTATCTTTTCTCCCACTGCTTGCGTACGCTCAAGGCTGGCGGCAGGCGGAAGTTGAACAACAGCAATAAAATATCCGTCATCCTCGTCCGGGATAAAAGTTGACGGCCAATGCATAAAAAGCAATAGAGCAATAACAGTCAAAGCGCCATAAGAAGCAAGAGCCATTCCCGGACGTTGAAGCAACCATTTGACAATTTTGTCATATACTCCTTGCGTCTTGTCATAAGCCTTATTGAAACCTTTGTATATAAAGAAGTTAGAAAGTTTACTCTTTTCAAGAAACAGTGCGCAAAGCGCAGGAGTCAATATCAGCGAATTGAAACCGCTCAATACGGTAGAAGCGGCAATAGTCAGTGCAAACTGCTTATACAGCTGACCTGAAATTCCACTAATCATCATCGTCGGAATGAACACGGCAAGCAATACGAGAACCACCCCGACAATCGGGCCCGTGATCTCTCCCATCGCTTTTGTCACCGCTTCACGAGGTGAGTACTGCCCGGTTTCCAATAACCTCGAAGCGTTCTCCACCACCACTATCGCATCATCCACCACAATAGCAACTGCCAAAATCAGTCCGAACAATGTTAATGTATTGATAGAGAAACCAAATGCCGCCATTACGGCAAATGTACCGATCAACGATACCGGAATAGTGATACAAGGAATAATCACTGCCCGCCAATTCTGCAGGAACAAGAAAATAACGAGTATCACCAGCAAAGTTGTTTCAAAGAAAGTAACCATCACTTCATCAATGGAAGCATGGATGACATCAGTCGTATCCAAAGTGACATTATAGGCCACTCCTGACGGGAAACTTTCCGCCAGTTCTTCCATCTTAGCTTTCACTCCTTTTGAAACATCCAGCGAATTGGAACCCGGTTGCTGGTAAATAGCAATAGCAGCCGTAGGTTTTCCATTCAATCGCGACACTACATTGTATGAAGCAGACCCCAAATCAATACGTGCAATATCTTTCAGACGAAGCATCGCTCCGTCCTGCTCACGGCGAATAATAATATCTCCGAACTGTTCAGGAGATTTCAATCGTCCCTGGACATTCAAAGTATACTGAAAAGCATTCTTATTATCCTGTCCGATAGGCTGACCGATATATCCGGCAGATACTTCCACATTCTGCGACTGGATGGATTGATAGACTTGCTGCGGTGAAATATTCCGTATACGCATAGCCTCCGGATCGAGCCAGATGCGCATCGAATAGTCCCCTGCTCCCATCACATTCACAGCACCCACTCCGGGCACACGTGTCAGCTGATCCACTAAATTCAATTTGGCATAATTAGTCAGATACAGGCTGTTGTACACAGAGTCCTGCGAAGTCATTGTCAAAAACATCACAATGTTTGAAGACTGTTTCTGCACAGTGACTCCTTGCACCACCACCGGTTCCGGCAGTGATGATTGTGCGATACTGACCCTGTTTTGTACCTGCACAGTTGCCATATCGATGTCCGTACCAACAGCGAATGTAATAGTCAGAGAATATGCTCCCGAAGACGAAGAATTGGAAGACATATAAAGCATGCCGTCTACACCATTCACCTGCTGTTCGATAGGAATACCCACTGTTTGAGCAACAGTTTCAGCATTTGCCCCGGGATAAACGGCAGAGACCTGCACCGTTGGCGGTGTGATCTCCGGAAATTGCGCCACAGGCAATATATTGAGTGTGACCAGACCGGCTACTACAATAAGCAGGGCAAGGACAGTAGCAAATATCGGTCGGTTGATAAAAAACTTAGAAAACATAATGTATAGGTTTAAAAGCAGCCTCTCTACAGCCTTCTCCCAAAGAGAGGGAGCAGAAAGTTACTTTTGTTAATTAATCGGTTTTAAGTACATCACCTTTATTGATTGCATTTGTTAATCAATCAGTTATCCCAAAGACCTTATTTCCCTCTTTTAGGAAGAGAATCAGGAAGCGGCTTTACTTTCATTCCGTCTCTGACTTTCATCAAAGCCTCCGTGACATACTGTTCCTGCGGGGAAAGTCCACCCAATACCTGCCGTAAAGTGCCGTCGACCAACTGCCCTATTTCAATATGCCGGTAATGAACTATATTCGAATCATTTACAACATATAAGTACTTGCCTAACTGGTCGGTTCCGATAGAACCCTCTTTCACCAGCATGGCATTTTTAGCTTCTCCATAAGGTAAAGTTATGCTTACATATAATCCGCTCTTCAATACCCCTTTCGGATTATCAAAATTGGCACGAACCATCAGTGTTCCTGTATTCACATCTACATTTGGTGAAAGATAATCGAGCGTAGCCGGATAACTTTCAGTTCCCCCCTTTCCCAGTTGAACCATTATTTTTTTAGGAAGATCAGTCGGTAACTGCTGGGTATCCATCGTCATTGCCAACCATTGATTATCAGCAACATTAAAGTAAGCATACATCTGATTATCTTTATAAATAGTAGCCAATGTGACTGGTTGCAATGAACCGCCTACATAACTTCCTATATCTACAGTCGCCTTACTTATGGTGCCGTCAAACGGTGCACGGACATAACAATATCCCAAGTTTGTACGGGCGGTGCTCAAAGCTGCTTCCGCGTTGCTGACAGCTGCAACACCTTCTTTCACAGAAGATTCAGCCTGAAGTACCTGTATCTGACTGACCGCATCACTCTTTACAGCCTCTTTCATACGGCTATAATTATTACGGGCATATTCCAATTGCGCCTGGGCAGTTCTCAGTTCTGCTTCTGCTTGCTCCACCTGATCTTTGTATAAGGTTGGTTCGATGACAAACAACAGTTGCCCCTGTTTCACCCGTCCACCTGCGACATAAGAGGTAGATTGCAAGGTTCCGTTCACCCTGGCTACAAGATTCACCGTCTTTTCTGTTGTCAGATAACCCGGATAATCTTTCGTCAAAGTAATATCCTCCACTATGGGTTTGGTCACGCTAATTTCCGGAGTTGGCATACCTCCCATCGCTCCTGCACTTTTCTTCTCCTTGCAACCCGTCAATATAGGCAGTGCAAGAAGGATATACATCAGTTTTTTCATATCTGTTAGGTTATATATTTTATAGATTGATTTTTATTCTCTCCAACCACCCCCTAAAGCCTTGTAGAGGGCTATCAGTTGCAAAAGCGAACTACCTTGTGCCTGTACCAGCTGATTCTCATAAGATAACAGAGAACGTTGTGCATCAAGTACGTTTTGGAAAGGCGAAAGTCCCTGTTTATAAAGTTCCAGTGAAAGTTTCAATGTCTCAATACCTTGATTGCGCACTTCCCGCAGGGCTACAATCTGTTTGATTGAATTCCGATAGGAATTCATAGCATTGTCCGTTTCCTGTACGGCAGTTAAAACCGTCTGATTAAACTGGTTGATCGCTTCATCCAGTTGCGCTTTTGCCAGCCGTGTTGCATTCACCAGCTGTCCTCCATTGAAAATAGTCCAGTTCAATGACGGAGCAATTTCATAAGTCATACTTTTACTTTTGGTGAGATCCTTCAGGTCACGGGCGGCATATCCAAATGAACCTTTCAAGAAAACTTTCGGCAGCCAATCCGCTTTCGAAGCTCCGAGCAATGCTGCCTGTGCATTTACGCTCAATTCCGCACTTCGTACATCAGGCCGTCGCAGCAATAAATCGACAGGCATTCCCACTCCGATAGGTTCCATATAATCGGGCAATGTGCCACTGGATTCAAGAACAGGACGAATGTCCTGGGGATACATTCCCAATAAGACAGCCAATGTTGTAATATACTGATTGATACCCGCTTCCAGCTGGGGAATGGAGGCTTTTGTGCTATATAATACAGACTTGGCCTGTGCCACATCGAGTTTAGCAACCAGCCCGGTGTTATAGCGTACTTCCGTGATTTTCAGGACTTCTTCCTGCGAAGCACTGTTTTTCTTTACCACTTCAAGTTCTTGTTGCAACTCCCTTAGATTGATATAAGCCGAGGCTACTTCTGCAGCTAACGAGACCATGACTCCTGTGTATTCTTCCTTGCTGGCAGCAAAATTCTCTTTCTGCGCTTTTACCCGTTTCCGAATACTACCGAAAATATCAAGCTCCCAGCTCATGCTTAACGAAGCATCATAATAATGATCGGTTGTTTGGGGCAGTGAACTCGTATTTCCACTGGTTTCCTGACGGGTCCATCCTGCATTCAATCCGATGGAAGGAAAGAAATTACTGCGTTCTATCCAAAGATTGGCACGAGCGGCAGCTATACGGTTGATTGCCATGGCAACGGAGTAATTACGATCTACTGCCAAAGCTATCAAAGAATCCAGTTTGGTATCTTGGAATGACTTCCACCAATGGTCATCCACCGGAAGTATTTGTTGAAACACTTCCCCGCTCTCTTCCCAATCTTGAGGAAGCGGAGCTTTCAAATAACGGTTTGCGGTCTGTCCAACCGCGGTCACAGTTGAAAGAAACATAAGGAGCGATGTGCCCCACACTCGTATATTCATATCAGTTCAGGTTTTATGAAATGAAAAGATAACAACTAAAGGGTAAGTTTGTTTATCGATTCTTTTTTATACAAGCACTTGCTAAAACAAAAAAAAGCCCTGCATTACTGCAGGGCTTACTATATATCAAAAAGTAACTTTACTTACTTCACTGCTTCCTTATTCAGCAGTTTTTCTTCTAATAGCTCTTTTGGTAGTAGCTACCGGAGCTTCTTCCACCTTGTGTTCGATTTGTACGCCAGCCAATTCCGGGTCAATCATAATACGTCCACAATATTCGCAAACGATTACTTTCTTACGAGAACGGATATCCAGTTGTCTCTGGGGCGGAATCTTGTTAAAGCAACCACCACAAGCATCACGCTGTACGTATACAATACCCAATCCGTTGCGAGAGTTCTTACGGATACGTTTGAACGACTGCAATAGACGCGGTTCGATCTTAGTTTCCAAATCTTTAGCTTTGTCTCTCAATTTCTCTTCTTCCTGTTTGGTTTCAGAGATAATTTCATCCAGTTCGCTCTTCTTCTGCTCAAGGTCTTTCAGTCTTTCGTTAAGAATCTGATCGTTCTTCGTTACTTCAGCCTCTTTTTCTTCTTTATCAGCAGAATATTCTTTGATTCTCTTTTCGCAAAGTTCGATTTCCAATGTCTGGAATTCGATTTCTTTCGTCAAGAAGTCATATTCACGGTTATTGCGAACATTGTCTTGTTGTGACTTATATTTTTCTACTGGAAGCCTTTGCTGTTTCGATTTCTACTCTCTTGCCGGCAATAGCAGATTTCAGTTCATCCACTTCAGCTTTGATCTTGTCGATACGGGTACTCAAACCAGCAATTTCATCTTCAAGGTCTTGCACTTCCAACGGAAGTTCACCTCTCAATGTCTTGATTTCATCAATCTTAGACAACATCGTTTGCAGTTGGAACAGTGTCTTCAGTTTCTGTTCTACCGTCAACTCATTCGGATCTTTTTTTTGCTTCTCTAGCCATTTTACTTATAAATATTTTATGGGATTCGTATTTATTTTACTCAATTGGAGTGCAAAATTAGGAAATAAATCCCGGATTATGGAATAAAAAATTTCTTTTGTATATTGTTCGCTTTCGTAATGACCAATCTCTGCCATCAGAATATCACCCTCGTGGCCGAAATAATCATGATATTTAATTTCTCCCGTAATAAAGACATCCGCGCCCGTCCGAATTGCCTGTGGAAGCAGGAAAGCTCCGGCACCACCACATAAGGCAACCTTCTGTATTTCTCTCCCTGTCAGTTTGTTATGACGTACACAACCCACTTCGAAGATTTTCTTGATACGTTTCAGAAACTCGAGTTCCGTTTCCGATTCATCCAATTCACCTACAATTCCCGAACCTGCTTGCGACCAGTTATTCTGCAACGGATACAAGTCGAATGCCGGTTCCTCATAAGGATGTGCAGACAATAAAGCCTTTATAACTTCCGCTTTCTTATATATAGGAAGAACGGTTTCAATCCTTACTTCATTTTCATGATGCAGCTCACCGATTGTTCCACAGAAAGGATGCGTTCCCTCTTTTGCCCGGAAAGTTCCCTCTCCTTTCAGATTGTAACTGCATGAATCATAGTTGCCTATATTTCCGCATCCGGCTGCAAACAGTGCTTCACGTACACTATCGGCTTGTGCATCAGGCACGAAAGTCACCAGCTTAATCAGACTGTTCTCTTTCGGTTCGAGCACTTTCAGATTCTTCAACCCTATTTTCTCTGCTATCTTATAATTGACTCCACCCTGTGCATTATCAAGATTAGTGTGTGCTGAATAGATTACAATATCATTCTTTATTGCTTTCAGCATACAGCGTTCCACGTAATCTTTGCCCGTGATAGATTTATAGCCTTTGAAAATGAGCGGATGATGCGATATAACGAGATTATACCCTAACGCGATAGCTTCATCCAACACAGCTTCGGTAACGTCAAGACACAACAAAGCCCCTGTTGCTTCCGCTTCTGTCAATCCGATTTGCAGGCCGGCATTATCAAATCCGTCTTGCAATGGCAGAGGCGCGAATCGTTCAAGGGCGCTTACTATTTCCTTAATTTTCATTATTGGTAGAAAATTTGGCTGCAAAGATAATAAATAAAATAGGAATTAATATACTAAGTGATCGTTTTTTAGAGAATTTATCGTTATCCATTTTTTGAGACCACCGTAAAAGATATAAAATACCACCCATAAACTATCAAAAAGGACCTAAAAACTATCTGTTGATAGAAATTCCCCTAAATTACGTCTGATTCCCCCCTACCAAGGTCGACAAAATATCTTAAACTTGCATCATCAAAATTTTTACAACGAATACTCACATTTTAAAAACAACACATATGAAAAGTTTAAGCTTCAGAAAAGATTTGGTAGGAGTTCAGGAAGAATTACTACGTTTCGCATACAAACTGACAACAGACCGCGAAGAAGCAAACGATTTGCTGCAGGAAACCTCATTGAAAGCATTAGATAATGAAGATAAATATACACCCGATACAAATTTCAAAGGATGGATGTATACCATCATGCGCAATATCTTTATCAACAATTATCGTAAGGTAGTTCGCGACCAGACATTTGTCGACAAGACTGACAATCTCTATCATCTTAATTTGCCGCAAGATGCAGGGTTTGAAAGTACTGAAAGGACATACGACCTGAAAGAGATGCACCGTGTAGTCAATGCTCTTCCGAAAGAATACAGGGTTCCGTTCGCCATGCACGTTTCCGGATTCAAATACCGTGAAATAGCAGAAAAACTAAATCTTCCGTTGGGTACTGTAAAAAGCCGGATCTTCTTTACCCGTCAGAAATTACAGGAAGAACTGAAAGACTTCCGCTAAACCGTAACTATTTTCAGATTAAACAGTTAATTTCATTTTTCAGTTTTATCAATAGGCAAAAGGCAAAAAGAGTTCATATTCTTTTTGCCTTTTGCCTGTTTTCATCGGATAAATTCGGATAAAACCGGTTCCGGAATAAAAACTAATTATAATTTTTCGCCTAAAACTTCCGTTATTTATTGAAATTCTGTACTTTTACTTCATCTAAATAATGAATACGATGAAAACAAATTTGACTTTACTGTTCCTACTAGTTATGATGGTTTCTTGCCAGCCTAAGAAAAGTGATAGTATCGAAATGTCCGTAGCCGAGGCTGCAAAGATTGACAGTATCGAAAATTGTGCGGCAGATACGGTCAAAGCTACCGCTATCTTCTGGATTGATAAAGTAGAAACCAAACACTGCAAAGAGTACGGTTTTCGCACAATCAAAGCTAAGGTGCTCATTCGCAAAGACGGGAAGGTTGATTTGCTGTCATTCGTCAAGAAACAATCGCCTGATGTAGAGAAGTATATACGCCATCACCTCTCCAAATTTCAAGTAACGGAAAAGATGTTTGAAGGTGGTTATGTGCAACCCGGAGAGCAATTCGTGCAGCTTCGCTGCTTATGGGGAATGTTGAAAGGCAAATAACAAAAACGCTAAAACCGGTTAGCTTTTGCTTTTCATTTGCACCTTATTTATCATTTGTACCTTGTTTTTCAGTGCATACCGTTCGTCTACGACTCTGTCCGTAGGGAAGAAAGTGAAAATAAGCCGCCACTCTCCTTCCTTATAGATAAATTTACGTCCACTGGCTCCACGAAGAATTGCTTCGTATTTTTCCTGCAAGAAAGCTTCGATATGTTCCGGCATTTCTGTGCCGGATGCTGAAAACTCCACTGTTATAAAGAAGTGTGGAATAGCTATTTCAGCTACTTTATGGAATATCTGGTCAATAACAGTCATTTCCTGGGTTCTTTTGTTATCTCCAGCAGCTTTCCGTATGCATCAAAAGATCGACGTGAAGCCAATGAAATAGTAATCATCAGCGATAGCATAGATGCTGTGAAAGTAATCACCATAATCATCATCTGATACTTGATAGCGACATTCGGGCTGCTTCCTCCCAGAATTTGTCCGATCATCGTGCCCGGAAGAGCTACCAGTCCCATCACGGCAATGTTCGCAATCAGGGGACTAAACGATTTAATGATGGCCTGCCGGATAAATGGAGCCTGTGCTTCCTGCCTTGTCGCTCCGTTTCCCAATAAATACCGATATAGTTGCTGTTCACGTTTCAATCCGCTATAATAAGTATTCAAGGCTATTACATTGCTCGACAGCATATTACCCATCAGAATTCCGAATATTGGAATAAAATATTGAGCGCTAAATATATTATCCAGCTGGAGAACAATACCTATAAAATAGATGCCTACCAATACAACGCTACAAAGAAATCCTACCGTAATAGGAATTAATAAAACACTACGTTTCAACTGGGTGCGTACCAATGCGGTCTGCCCGGCCACGAATACCATAATTATCACCCAAAGGAAGTTGATCCAGGGATTGTTCCATAAAAAGAGATATTTCAGATACATGCCGATAAAGAACAGCTGGATAATCATCCGTAGTGTACCAATCACGGCAGGTTTCAGCAGTCCCGTTTTAAATTTCCAAAGGTAAAAAAACGGAATGGCAAGCAATAGTAACCCTATAAAGAGATTATAATATGATATATCAATCGTTCCCACAATTTATTCTTAACAATTCTATCCGATTTGCGTTACAGTTCAATTAATTACAGTTCTATTAAATAATGGCAGCCCGAAGCAAAGTCATTATCATGTGATACGGCTAACACAGCTGTTCCCTTTTCTGCCTGTCTCCGGAAAAAAGACAGGACTTTACCGGTCGATCCGGCATCTAAAGCAGAAGTCGGTTCATCTATGATAATGAGAGGTTTGTTGAGCATTGCAGCCACAGCCAGCATAATACGTTGGCGTTGACCACCCGATACTTCATTCACTCTCTTTGTATATAATTCGTGTTCCAGTCCCAATTCATCGAAACAAGTAAAAAGTCTTTCTTCCGAAAAAGGTACAGAACGATTCACTTTCAGTCCGAACGGAAGAGCCACCATCTCTTTGACCCATTCAAAAGGTAGCGCTAATTCTTGAGGAATCCATGCAATCTGTCTGCGGACACTATCGATAGTCGATATATCAAGCAATGTTTCCCCTACCTGTATAGATCCTTCTTTCAAAGGCACAAACCCCATTACCGCATTCAGCAACGAAGTCTTTCCACAACCGGATTGACCGACAATGCAAGCCGTTTCTCCCCTTTCCAGCTTCATATTGAAACCGGAGAAAAGCACTTCCGTACCAAAAGCAATACAGGCATTATTAATATGTAACATCTATTTGTTCTCTTGAAAATCTTGCCAAAATTGTTCTGTCATCTTAAACCTTCAAGTATCCAAGCAGTCTTATCTATATAGCAATAACCTCCTTTGCGGATTTTCTCGAAGTTCTGTATGCCGATAGGATAAATTTTATTACTCATATACTCATAACTTTATAAGTTGACAAATACAAAGATAGCCTTTTCCACCCAATAACACAAAGTCCGATACGAAAGTTTTTTCATACCGGACTCAAATGTTAGTGAACAACGTCATAGCTAATGTTGTGTAATCCTTCTGCGCTAAAATAGTGCAATTGCACCTAAAACAGCCAATACGGCAAATATTCCCCACATAACCCACCATGAAGTGCCGTCTCTCATTTCAATATAAGCAGCTCTAAAACATTTGATAGCTACGAGGAACAAAATAAAACTAAAAATGACTTTCATACTTCTCTGTTTTTATTAATTCAATTATGTATATTGTATTTTTGTTATAAGCAATTTCTATCTGATCAGAAGAGGACTTTTTCCCATGATTAACACACCTTCTTGTAACTCTTCAAAAGCCTTCCGACAGTGTAATGATAATATTTGGCTAGCTTCCTCATAAGAACAATCTAATTCTTTCATATATTCTCGTACTAACTCTGGAACATTATAATAATAATTTCCCCATGGATTGAAATTAGCGGATAATACAATTCCGAAATTATTATAAAATATTACGCTTTTAACTTTATTATCAGACGATAATTCAATAGACTTTAATACAGACTGTTCATTTTGCGGATATATATACAGATAATTCCAAAAAAGTTCATTCAAATTTTGTTCAGTAACTTTTTCCCCTATTAACATTAGCTGATCCATTTGAAAAGGTGTGTCTTCTGACTGTTGTTCCATATACTTGACAGCCATATGCGCCTTTAATTCTGGACTAGGTTCTAAAGAGTGGGAATAAACAAAATTATTATCAGTTCGATGCCATTCTCCTTGGGGATGACCAATAGAATCAATCATATAAATATAATCTATCCCACCATCCTCTTCGTTAAAATAAATTTTGAAACCAGGATTAGTAATCTTAAAATCGCAATAAGCGGCAAATGTGGCTTTTTTGAATTTATCTCTTTCTAATCTTGTTTTATTCCATTCACGCATTGCGAAGATTGCACCTCCTAAAATCATTATGAATATCGCCAAAACTAGTACCATTATGAGATTTTTCATAATACTCTTCTTAATCATAAAACGCACCTTTATAATGAAAACCTATTTATTAAATTTACTTATGTCAATAAATAACGCTATATAATCGATTCCTTGAATTTTGATGATGCTCCAACATTTATCCTTTATTTCAGGAACGGTATAACCAAGATTTGCTAATACAAAATATATATTAGCATTTGAAATATCTTGCTCTGTTTTTGCATTCATATCTATAATACGGTACAAAGTGTCATCACCGCTTTTTAATCGAACCAGAACCTCTCGCGCTAGTCCTTTAGAATCATTTATTATAGCTATTGTAGAAACATCTGTTATGGGATTAACAACTTTACTTTTAGGGATAGTAGGATTATTGACTGAGATTTTTTCAAAAATATTCTCTTTTTGCTTCTGGGCAAAAGAAATTGTGCTACATAAGGATAGTACTAAAAACATCAACTGCTTCATATTGTTATTATACTGCCCGCAGATTCCCGAATCGAACGATTCATTTTGGATCAGTTGTAATTCTTGGGGGATTTGGTTAAAATGCTTATTTTTGCATTATGAAAACGAACTCTAAAACTCCACTTCTTCCGGCTGATATTTTAAGCCTATTTCTGCCTTCCGGTATCCTTGAGTACTTCACCGTTGTTGATAGCCTTTCTCAAGAGACCTGCTTTATTCTCTTTTTAGAAGAAACCCCGGTTATTCCTTCTGAACTGTCCCATTTATCCCTTCATTCGAAAGGCTTTTTTCCTGAGATAGAAGTTCAGGATTTTCCTATTCGCGGCAAAGCCGTTTACTTGCGTATCAAACGTCGTCGTTGGGAAGATCCTTCAACCGGTCAGACTTATAGTCGTGACTGGAATTTAGTAGCCACCGGTACTCGCATCACAGCTGAGTTCGGTGCTTTTTTAAAAGAATTACTTAGATAATCATGCCGTTAGCTGTCAAAGTCTGGCCGAGCATTACTGCATGGACGGCAAACAGCTTCAAAATCAATATAAGGACCATTTGAGTGATTATCAGAGTTGGAATCAAAAAGAGCATGCCCAAGACCATATTCTTTACCCTAAAAATATAGGTTATAATCTATGTATCGATGAGACGGCGCTAAGTAAAGGTGAACTTTATACCATCTTACTCAACAGGGATAAACGAGGCCGTAAAGGTTCAATCATTGCCGTAGTCCAAGGAACAAAGGCCGAAGATATTATAGCTATCTTAATGAAGATTCCTAAAGAACAACGTAATCAGGTCAAAGAAATCACATTGGATATGGCAGGAAGTATGCAGAAGATTGCTAAAACTTGTTTTCCACGCGCCATGCAGGTTATCGATAGATTTCATGTCCAGAAACTCGTATACGAAGCCGTACAGGAGTTGCGTATTACTTATCGGTGGCAGGTAATGAAAGATGAGAACAAGGCAATAAAAGCTGCAAAGGAACAAGGAGTAGCTTATGAACCGGAGACTTTTAAAAATGGAGACACGCTTAGGCAGTTACTAGCAAGAAGTAGATATTTACTATTTAAAGCACCTGATAAATGGACTAAAAGCCAGAAGATTAGAGCTGAAATATTATTCAAACAATTTGATGATATCAAGCAGGTGTATTATTATTCTTTACACTTGGGAAAGATATTTTCCACAAACTATGATAAAGATGTAGCAAGAGCTAAATTAGCTTTATGGTATAGTAAAATAGAAGAGTATGGCTATGAAACGTTTGCAACCGTAGCAAACTCTATTGAGAATCATTATGAAAGGATATTAAACTTCTTTGTCAACAGAAGTACCAATGCGGCAGCTGAAGCTTTTAATGCGAAAATAAAAGCTTTCAGAGCCTCCTTCAGAGGAGTCGCAGATATGAGATTCTTCCTCTTTAGATTAGCTAAAGTATATGCATAGCAGAAATTAAGAATGGGTAATCCCCCAAGATTTCCAACTGAGCCTTCATTTTTAGAAAAGTTACTACTATAAAAGAAAAAGCGCGGGAATCTGTACCTGTCACTCGTCCCGCTTATCAAGGCTCTCGCATTGCCCACAGAAGTCTGAACGAGCAACGCAGAAGCCCACGCCGATATGTATAACTGACCATGCCTTTAATAAAAGCATAACAATAGTATAAACACATCCCATGAACATCTACTGCTGCTTTGTTTCGACTTCTGTTCAAAATTTGCGAGATTCTGATAAGCCAAAGACAAAACGTCAAGTAAACGTCTTTCTTTATATAATAGTCCCCCACCCCATCCACCTTACGAAAAGGTATCGGCGTGGAAAACGATGCAAATATATGAAAAAAGTATAAACTAATCTAGTTATTAATTATATTTTTGCCACACCTAAAAAAAAATGATGGTTTATAAAAGTATTTATGTAAACAATTATAATCAATACCCATTGATGATAAAACAATTTCCCATTAGGCAACGGCGAAATCGTCATTGCCTAATGGGAAATTGTTCGTCAGCCAACGGCAATTTTGCATAGAATATGCAAAATTGCAAAAAAAACAGGGAAAGTAAATTGACTTTCCCTGTTTCATAAAGATTAGAATAAAAACTACGCTGCTGGATCGGGTGCTTCGCCACCAGAACCTCCACCTCCATCTGGTTTTTCACCTCCGGTTTCATCTTCATCACCAGCACTTGCACTTACTTCTCTATCTGAGAACAATTCAATACTTGCATTACCAAGCATTACTTTGAATTTGGGTCCAGGAGTAAATACAATTTTTCTTCGAATAATAGTAGCAGCATTTACATCCTCCTCTTTATCCTTGCTCGCAGCATTAATAGCAGGGCGAAATGAACCGAACTCACCAAACCTCACAGAGAAACCTTCTTCCAAGAAAGTAATCATGGTATCTTCTGCACCTTTTAGTATGACATCTACCATGGCACGATGTATACCAGTTCTCTGGTTTACTTCATTACATAGTTTTTCATAACTAATACTACCAATAAGAACATTAGCAGCAACGTACTTCTCTTGCTTGTTCTCCTTATCAAAGTTCAGCACGATTTTTTTCTTTCTATAGCGTATAGCCATAATAATAAATATTTAAATTAATAGTTATATCAAGAAGTCACTCAATTGACTTCTTGACAAAAATAGCACTATATATGTCAATTCAAAATGATAGTGCAATATTTATTTTAATTCACTATATACCAATGTGTTATAACTCATTTTAAGCGTAAATGATTACAAAAACAAGAAAATACGGCAGAATTCTAAGTTCTATCAACAACACCACTATTAGCTCCATCATTATTATCAACATCAGTACTTACATCTATCTATACAACAAGTCCTTTAATTCATATAATAGCAGAAACAGATTCACGACTAACAACAGTCCCAAATTCACCACTAATAATAACAGTGCTAAGTTTATCACTAACAACACTACTAAATCCATGACTAATAACATCGCCAATACTCCTATTTATTTCATCATCTAGTGTGATTTTGCCAATTTTCATTTATCTTTGCCTTACTAATTAATTCAAGAAAGTTATGATGCTGAACGAAAGAGACACTCGTCACGAGCATATATTGCAGGTAGCCCGCCAGATGATGACGGCTGCACGCACTGCTCCCAAGGGAAAAGGAATCGATATTATTGAAGTGGCCCTAATCACTGATGAAGAGATTAAGCAATTATCGGACACTATGATAGCTATGGTAGAAGAACACGGAATGAAATTCTTCCTTCGTGATGCCGACAACATCCTAAGTGCCGAATGTGTTGTATTAATAGGAACGCGCGAGCAGACACAGGGCTTGAATTGCGGCCATTGCGGATTTACCACCTGTGCCGGACGTACTGATGGAGTTCCCTGCGCATTGAACAGCATAGATGTAGGTATCGCAATAGGTTCCGCGTGCGCCACGGCAGCCGATTTACGCGTAGACACACGCGTCATGTTCTCCGCCGGATTGGCAGCACAACGCCTGAACTGGCTGAAAGACTGCAAGATGGTAATGGCAATCCCCGTAAGCGCATCCTCCAAGAATCCGTTCTTTGACCGGAAACCGAAGCAGGAAACCAATGTATAACAGTCACATTGATGCAGAAAACAAACAGATTTTAGATGCAGACAATAAACTGATTTTATAAATAACTAAATATATATAGTCTAATGGGAATCATGGTTGGACTCCCCAGCCCAAGCGGCTCGGAGAAAGATTTGCAGTTGAACTTCGGCAAAAATATGACCGTGCAGGTAGAAATGAGAGCACCTCATTTGCCTGCCGAATGGCATATGCAAAGCGGTATACAGTTGACATGGCCACATGCCGGTACAGATTGGGCCTACATGCTAGCAGAAGTGCAAGAGTGTTTTATCAATATTGCCAGAGAAATAGCAAAGCGTGAATTATTATTGATCGTCACTCCCGAACCGGAAGAAGTGAAAAAGCAGATAGCTGCCACTGTCAATATGAATAACGTCCGCTTTCTGGAATGTGCCACTAATGATACATGGGCACGCGACCACGGAGCCATTACAATGATAGATACCGGCACCCCTTCCCTGCTCGACTTCACCTTCAACGGCTGGGGACTGAAATTTGCTTCCGAACTGGATAATCAAATTACCAAGCATGCCGTAGAAGCCGGAGCCTTGAAAGGCCAGTATATAGACCATCTTGACTTCGTTCTTGAAGGAGGTTCTATCGAAAGCGACGGAATGGGTACATTGCTCACCACTTCCGAATGTCTGCTTTCCCCCCAACGAAACGGACGACTGAACCAGGTAGAGATAGAAGAATACCTGAAATCAACCTTCCACCTGCAAAAGGTGCTTTGGTTAGATCACGGTTATCTGGCCGGTGATGATACCGACAGCCACATCGACACTTTGGCACGCTTCTGTTCTACGGACACCATTGCTTACGTGAAATGTGAAAACAAAGAAGATGAACATTACGAAGCACTGCTCGCAATGGAAGAACAGCTGAAAACATTCCGCACCTTAGCAGGAGAACCCTATCGCCTATTGGCCTTACCCATGGCAGACAAGATAGAAGAAGACGGCGAACGCCTGCCTGCAACTTACGCCAATTTCCTGATTATGAACGACGTTATTCTCTACCCGACATACAATCAGCCGGCGAATGACAAAAAAGCAGAAGAAGTATTGCAACAGGCATTTCCAAATTATCAAATAATTGGAATAGACTGTCGCGCCCTGATTAAACAGCACGGTTCCCTACACTGCGTCACCATGCAATATCCGCTGGGTGTTATAAAGGAGTCATAAAAGAATTACAAAGAAGCTATAAAGGAATTATAAAATAATGAATGAATCAACCCACTAATTATTCATCATGAGAAAGATAAAAGTCGGAATCATCCAACAATCCAATACCGCAGATATTAAAGCCAATCTGATGAACCTCGCAAAGAGTATCGAGGCTTGTGCCGCCCACGGCGCACAACTGATTGTGCTCCAGGAGTTACACAATTCACTTTATTTCTGCCAGACAGAAAACACTAACCTGTTTGATCTTGCCGAACCAATTCCCGGGCCTTCCACAGGCTTTTATTCCGAGTTGGCAGCAGCTAATGAAGTAGTCCTTGTCACCTCTCTTTTTGAGAAACGTGCTCCCGGACTTTATCATAACACCGCTGTCGTATTCGACCGCGACGGAAGCATTGCAGGAAAATACCGGAAAATGCATATTCCCGATGATCCGGCTTACTACGAAAAGTTCTATTTCACTCCGGGAGACATCGGCTTTGAACCGATTCAAACTTCCTTAGGAAAACTGGGCGTATTAGTATGCTGGGATCAATGGTATCCGGAAGCTGCCCGTCTGATGGCACTGAAAGGTGCAGAACTTTTAATTTATCCTACCGCCATTGGCTGGGAAAGCAGCGATACGGACGATGAAAAAGCCCGTCAACTCAATGCCTGGATTATTTCACAACGCGCTCATGCCGTTGCCAATGGACTTCCTGTTATCTCCGTCAACCGTGTAGGACACGAGCCTGATCCATCCGGACAAACAAACGGTATCTTATTCTGGGGAAACAGTTTTGTAGCGGGACCACAAGGGGAATTTCTGGCACAAGCCGGAAACGATCACCCGGAAAACATGGTAGTGGAAATAGATATGGAACGTTCGGAAAACGTTCGCCGTTGGTGGCCTTTCCTTCGTGATCGCCGGATTGACGAATATGATGGGCTAACCAAACGCTTTCTGGATTAAAGATTGCTCCAACATAGCTTTACTGCAAAAAGTTTATTGTAGGAAGTTTATTACAGGAAATTTATTGCCTGAATTTTATCACATAAAGTTTCCTATATAAAGTTTATCTAATAAAGAAAAAAAAAGGCACAGAGTTCAAATCTAATTTTAGAACTCTGTGCCCTTTCAATATATTATCATAAATAACTATTTCATTGAAACGTTATTTTTTTGTTGGCTAGAAAATTAGCCCCTCCATAAATAAACAATCCCAGGAATTGGGCCAGATATTCATTCACGTCCAATCCTTCTACCAATAACACAAGAAATAAGAACTGTGCGGTGTAAGCCACGGCAAAAGCAGAACAAAAGAGCAGTATCTGTTTCCAGATACTATTCTTTTTATTTTCTACGGGGAATATCCAGTATTTGCACCAGATAAAGTTATGGATTTGAGCTATCAGATACGCTGTTATATTAGCCACCATATAGTCACCGTCGAATGACATTTCTTTCATCATTAACCATACAACCAACGCCATAATTAAGGCGTTCATTGTACCGATGACTATAAAACGGAATATACGTACAGATTCTTTCACTCGCCCTCTTTCAGATCAACGATCAAATTCAGTTCATCAAGTTGAGTCTGGTCGATTGCAGACGGTGCATCCAGCATCACATCACGTCCGGAATTGTTTTTCGGGAACGCAATACAGTCGCGGATAGAATCCAAACCTGCGAACAAAGATACCCAACGGTCGAGTCCGTATGCCAAACCACCGTGAGGAGGTGCACCATACTTAAAGGCATTCATCAGGAAGCCAAACTGTGCTTCTGCCTTCTCCGGAGTGAATCCAAGAATCTCGAACATCTTCGCCTGTAATTTCGCATCGTGGATACGGATAGATCCGCCGCCAACTTCCACACCATTAATTACCATATCATAAGCATCTGCACGTACAGCTGCCGGATCAGTGTCCAACATAGGAATATCTTCCTGCTTCGGATGAGTAAACGGATGATGCATAGCCATCAGACGGCCTTCCTCCTCGCTCCATTCGAACATCGGGAAGTCAATCACCCAAAGGCAAACAAACTTATTCTTATCACGCAATCCCAGTTGAGCGCCCATTTCCAGACGAAGCTCACAAAGTTGTTTACGCGTTTTCATCACATCGTCGCCGGACAGGATCAGAATCAAGTCACCCGGTTTAGCACCAAATGCCTCTTTCATTTGCTGGAAGCACTTCCTGCGTATAGAATTTATCCACGCTCGATTTCACAGTTCCGTCCGCTTCTACACGGGCATATACCATACCTTTTGCACCAATCTGCGGTTTCTTTACGAATTCCGTCAATGCATCCAGTTGTTTACGGGTATAGGTTGCAGCACCTTCGGCACAGATACCACCCACATAAGCAGCATTATCGAAAACAGAGAATCCGTGACCTTTCATAATATCCATCAATTCCACGAATTTCATGCCGAAACGCAAGTCCGGTTTGTCGCTACCATAATATTTCATGGCATCCGCCCAAGACATACGCTGGAACGGTTCAGCCAGTTCCACACCACGCAGTGTTTTGAACAAATGTTTAGCCATTCCTTCGAAAGTAGTGATAATATCTTCCTGCTCAACGAAGCTCATTTCGCAGTCAATCTGCGTAAATTCCGGCTGACGGTCAGCACGCAAGTCCTCATCGCGGAAACATTTTGCGATCTGGAAGTAACGGTCGAAACCGGAAACCATCAGCAATTGCTTCAATGTCTGCGGAGATTGCGGAAGTGCGTAGAACTGTCCCGGATTCATACGTGACGGCACCACGAAGTCACGTGCACCTTCAGGAGTAGAACCGATCAAAACAGGCGTTTCCACTTCGATGAAGCCCAGACTATCCAGATATTTGCGAACTTCAATCGTCATTCTGTGGCGCAGTTCCAGATTAGAGCGGACAGCGTTACGACGCAAATCCAGGTAACGATATTTCATGCGGATATCATCACCACCATCCGTATTATCCTCAATGGTGAACGGGGGAGTCATTGCAGTATTTAGTACGTTCAGTTCGGAAACGATAATTTCAATGTCTCCGGTAGGAATGTTTACATTCTTGCTGAAACGTTCATTAACCGTTCCTGTCACTTGAATGACGAACTCACGTCCCAATTTATTAGCACGTTCACAGAGTTCAGCATTAATTTCTTCGTTAAAGACCAACTGGGTAATTCCGTAACGGTCGCGGAGGTCAATAAAAGTCATTCCTCCCATTTTACGGCTGCGCTGTACCCATCCGGACAGCGTAACTTGCTTGTTTACATCAGAGATTCTTAGTTCTCCACATGTGTGCGTTCTGAACATATATTTTTTATTTAAACGATTATCACTCGCGTTTTTATTTTGATTGAACCAAAACTGCGCAAAAGTACGCAATAATTTGTAATTCGTTGTCAGTAATCCGTTATTTTATCAGACTTTCTTTGTCAGCTTTTTCAATATTTTCTTGTTTCTGTCTGTTATATTGTCAACGATGGCTTCATTCATCAATTTGATGCCATTCATATATTCCTGCGCTCTTTGGAGCACATTGGCAGCATCCTTTTCCGACGCTTGCGGCACCACTACGCGCAATCCCCTTTGGATCAACTCAATGTTCACATTAGCGTCCGTTTCCATGGGGTCGCCGTCAAAGTGCACTACTCCCGGAGAAGTGCGGCGGATACACAACTGCTTGCAACGGAAAGTCTTGATACGGCTATTCTGATCGATTGTCTTATTGAATAACTGGAAAGCCAATGAGGGGACATCCAATACGGTGAATGGTTCAAGAATGGTCACATCCAGCAAGCCATCCGTCAGCGTAGCTTGCGGGGCGATATAAGCATTGTTTCCATATTGCGACGCGTTTCCGCAGGCAATCAGGAAAGCCTTATACTTGGAAACTCCGTTTTCCGTTTCCAGTTCATACGTTTCCGGTTCATATTTAAGACTCTCTTGCAGGGTCTTTTCCAGATAAGTCAACAGCCCGCGTTTACCGGCATGTGCAAACTTCAGACTAACAAAAGCATCGAACCCCAATCCGCAAGTGCAGAAAAAATCCACACCATTAATCTTACCATAATCTATAACATCCATGCAACCTTCATTCAGCACTTCCAGCGCCCTTTTCGGTTCCATCGGTATATGCAAATGCCGCGCCAGTCCATTGCCCGATCCGCAAGGAATAATTCCCAGTGCGGTATCAGTATGCACCAACGAACGAGCTATTTCATTGATTGTCCCGTCCCCGCCGATAGCCACTACTATATCAGTTTTCTCTTCGGCAGCTTTGGCAGCTATTTCTACTGCATGACCGGCTCTTTCCGTATACACTACTTCCCAAGAGTATCTCGCCTTGTCTATTTTTTCGTCCAGCAAGTTAAGAATCAATTCTTTACTTTGTGTTCCCGAAATAGGGTTGACGACGAATTTTATTTTTTTCATCCTTTCGTTCATGCCATTTTTGTCAATTGTAGACGACAAAAGTAATATAAATATCTTAAATTTTAATCTATTAGAGGTTTCTAATCACATGCAAGCAACTTTTTTCTCTTAAAAAGAACAGATAAAAGCAAATTTTGTTATCTTTGCCCCCTGTTTTTAAACACTTGTTAAGATAAAAAGATGCTAGATCGTCAGCGAACGATCTGATTATGAGTATAATAAATTATAATTCATGGGATTATTACAAGAGAAGTTAGCTAAGTACGACCTGCCACAAAAGTTTATGGCACAGGGCGTTTACCCATATTTCCGTGAGATAGAAGGAAAACAGGGTACAGAGGTAGAAATGGGCGGACACGAAGTGTTGATGTTCGGTTCCAATGCATACACTGGCCTTACGGGAGATGAAAGAGTGATTGAAGCGGGTGTCAAGGCCATGCATAAATATGGTTCCGGATGCGCAGGTTCGCGCTTCTTGAATGGTACACTTGACCTGCACGTTCAATTGGAAAAAGAACTGGCTGCCTTTGTAGGCAAAGATGAAGCACTCTGCTTCTCAACCGGTTTTACGGTGAATTCCGGAGTTATTCCTGCTTTGACAGATCGCAATGATTATATCATTTGTGACGACCGCGACCATGCATCTATCGTAGATGGCCGTCGCCTCTCCTTCTCTCAACAACTGAAATATAAGCATAACGATATGGCGGATCTGGAAAAGCAACTTCAAAAGTGCAACCCGGATTCAGTGAAGCTCATCATAGTAGACGGCGTGTTCTCTATGGAAGGCGACCTGGCAAACTTGCCCGAAATCGTACGCTTGAAACATAAATACAACGCTACTATCATGGTAGACGAAGCTCATGGATTGGGGGTATTCGGAAAACAAGGACGTGGCGTTTGCGACCATTTCGGTCTGACTCACGAAGTTGACCTGATTATGGGTACTTTCAGCAAATCGCTGGCTTCTATCGGTGGATTCATTGCTGCTGATTCTTCTATCATCAACTGGTTACGTCACAACGCACGTACTTATATATTTAGTGCATCCAACACTCCGGCTGCTACCGCATCTGCTCTTGAAGCTCTCCACATCATCCAGAATGAACCGGAAAGACTTGAAGCGCTGTGGGAAGCTACCAACTATGCATTAAAGCGTTTCCGTGAAGCAGGTTTTGAAATCGGTGCAACAGAATCACCTATCATTCCTCTTTATGTACGTGACACGGAAAAAACATTCATGGTCACTAAATTGGCTTTCGACGAGGGTGTATTTATCAATCCTGTTATTCCTCCGGCATGTGCACCGCAAGACACTTTGGTACGTGTGGCATTGATGGCTACTCATACAAAAGATCAAATTGACCGCGCTGTAGAGAAGCTGGTTAAGGCATTTAAAGCACTGGATATTTTATAATCCGATTTATATAAATCATCTAAAAAAGTCTGGTACAGTAATGTATCAGACTTTTTTATTATCTTTACGCCTACAACAATATGTGTGATTATGCAAGATATAGTAAACGGACGCTGCGGTTGGTGCGGAACTGACGAACTGTATGTGAAATACCACGATCAGGAGTGGGGAAAGTTAGTGACCGACGACAAGACACTGTTTGAGTTTCTTGTGCTGGAAAGTGCTCAAGCAGGATTGAGTTGGATAACTATCCTTAAAAAGCGAGAGGGATATCGCAAAGCCTTTTGTGATTTCGACCCTGAACGAGTGGCACAAATGAACGATGAAGATATTGAACGACTGATGCAATTTGATGGCATTGTGAAAAACCGTCTGAAAATCAAAGCGACAATTACAAATGCAAGACAGTTCTTAGCCATACAAAAAGAATTCGGTAGTTTTTACGACTATACACTGTCGTTCTTTCCCGAAAGAAAACCGATCATCAATACCTTTCAGTCATTGAGTGAGATTCCGGTATCATCTCCCGAATCTGATGCCATGAGCAAGGATATGAAGAAACGAGGATTTAAATTCTTTGGAGCTACGATTTGTTATGCTCACTTGCAGGCAGCAGGGTTTATTAACGA
This sequence comes from Bacteroides sp. BFG-606, assembly GCF_024788145.1. Taxonomy (NCBI): domain Bacteria; kingdom Pseudomonadati; phylum Bacteroidota; class Bacteroidia; order Bacteroidales; family Bacteroidaceae; genus Bacteroides; species Bacteroides sp. BFG-606. Next base: position 4,606,620 of record NZ_JANUIL010000001.1, read on the forward strand.
CCATCTGGCAGACTGTATTTGCCGGTAGGAGAAAGTTACCTTAGCGTTAACATCAATCGTCTTATCTTCTTTGAATGTCGGACTGGTAAGTTCTACACCCCAGGGAGTAGCAGCTGCACGAGTGGTAACTTTTACAATAGCTACTTCCATTCCTTTACTGCTGGTTAGCTCGGCCTTGATAGCGGCATAATCACCCTTTTTCACGTTAAGCGCTAGTGTGAGTTCATATTTTTCGCTGTTCACTTTAAACTCGTTGAACTTATCAAGACAGCGATTTCTTTCATAAACGAAATCAAATCTTCTTTCTTCATCAGCTTTTTTAATAATTATTGTTTACTGATTTAACAGCCGAATTTATTCGACAAAACAAAACTAAAAATAGATTTTGACACACCTAATTCACGTCCTTAAAAATCAATTTATTTTACAGTTATAAATCAATTCCTTTTCATACTTTTGCGGGAAATTAAGCCGACAATACAGGTTTGATATACAATTTAATTTTTTATAATGAAAGAAGACAAAACAGGCACGGAAACCTACATCATCAATGGCTTCAAACCGTTCTCGCAATTTGCGACGGAATATTTTCCGTGTCCTTCGCAATGCGTTCAGAAAAAAGACGCTTTTTTTATCCCCTAAATGAAGGCTCCAAACCTGTGCGGAAGAAGCTCCGTTTGATACATTCAGAGGCTTCGTTTCAAGCAAACGGAACCTCTGTTTTTTACCTCACCCCCTCCTATCCAATTCTCTACTACCCAAACATCCGGTTCGGGCATCGGATTGAGCCTGTGCAAACAAATCATAACTTTGCATGACGGAAGTATCAATATAAAATCGGAATCAGGGAAAGGAAGTTATTTTATTCTTACTTTCCCTAAATGAGAATCACTGAAAGCCTCTGAACCTTTGGGACTGATGTAATAATCAGGGTAACAGCAGAGGAATTATCCTCTGCTACCCAGGCTATTCGCATCGGGATTCAGCTCCTTTACAGCCTCTTTGACTGCTTTGTTACTCGGCTTGCGGTATGCTTCCCCCTGTTGTACGGGGACAATCTCATTCACCATTCTTTCATATCCTTTTTGCTCTAACAAGTGCACTTCTTTTTCACTTGCTTCGTTTTGTTTTTTTGTTTTCATAAGACTTTTCATTTTAAATTTCTTATTTAGAGAACAGAAAACAGCGAAAGATGGTTCATACCCGCAGATTATTTATGTATATCTTTTCCGTCATATACAAACTAAATCTTATATTTGTGCTTTCATTCCACTTATCCTCTTAATAAATTATGAAAGAAAACAAATACGATAATAATCGCTTCTTTAGTCAATATTCGCAAATGTCCCGTTCGGTGGAAGGTTTGAAAGGTGCTGGAGAATGGCACGTATTACAGAAAATGCTCCCCAATTTTGCAGGAAAAAGGGTGTTGGATTTAGGCTGTGGATTCGGATGGCATTGCATTTATGCAATAGAACATGGAGCGACACACGTTACCGGAATTGATATTTCTGAAAAAATGCTCGAAGAAGCCCGGAAAAGAAACCCGTCTCCACTCATTGAATATCAATGTATGGCTATTGAGGACTTTGATTTTCAGCCGGATTCTTATGATATAGTTATCAGCTCATTAACTTTCCATTACCTCGAATCTTTTATAGATATATGCCGGAAAATTAATCATTGCTTAACTCCGGGAGGGGCTTTTGTCTTTTCTGTCGAGCATCCTATATTTACAGCTTACGGCAATCAGGATTGGCATTACGACCAGGAGGGGAATCCTATCCATTGGCCGGTAGATCGTTATTTTACAGAAGGTAAACGCACGGCAGTCTTTCTGGGCGAAGAAGTGGTCAAATACCACAAAACATTGACTACCTATATAAACAGCCTCCTTCAAACCGGATTTGAGATATGCGAACTGATAGAGCCACAACCCGACGAAAAGTTGTTGGATACTATTCCGGGAATGAAAGATGAACTACGACGCCCCATGATGCTTCTGATCTCTGCCAAGAAAAAAAAGTGAAGCCGCAAAGCAATGAGATTCAAGGTATTGAAAAATAATAAATAAAAAACATTCGCTTAGCTATTGTTAATTAAAAAATACTCCCTATCTTTGCACCGCTTTTGGAAATAATAACCCCAAAGTTTTCGGGGTGTAGCGCAGTCCGGTTAGCGCACCTGCTTTGGGAGCAGGAGGTCGTGGGTTCGAATCCCGCTACCCCGACTACAAAAAGAGGGTTATTAAGTTCAAAGTTTTTCGGGGTGTAGCGCAGTCCGGTTAGCGCACCTGCTTTGGGAGCAGGGGGTCGTGGGTTCGAATCCCGCTACCCCGACGAAGAAAATCAAGTCAAGATTCACAAAATAAAGCCAGTACAATTAGTATTGGCTTTTTTATTATATATAGGATAAGTGCAATTATCCCTGTTTGGGGACAAATAAAAAGGGCAATTCTTTGAAACATCTTTGAACAGATTCCTAGCATTATCTTCATTTTTTTATTTAATTTAGAGTAAAAATCTATTTTGTTAACTTTATTCCCCTTTTATTTTGGCGTTATCAATGTTTTGCGTTAACTTTATAGCGGAAATACAAACATTGTTTATAGAGAAAACGATAACAAACAAAATACTTAAACACATGAAGAAAACTCTGCTGATGCTCGTTGTTATTTTCATTTCATTATATTCGCATTCACAAAGTCCCTTTCTGAATTTTAGAATTCCAGAAAAATCAAATAAGCGTATCATTGGATATTCTTCAAGTAATAAAATAGATGTTTTTTTTGAATATAAAATATCAACCTTGTAATACTCTAATACAGTATTACAAACAGGATTCCAATAAATTGATTGTATAACAAAAGTAACGATATGATGAAAAAGTTTTTTTATTTGAGTGCGATACTAGCCATCGTTTTGGTTTCATGTAATTCAGAAAAGGAGTATATAGCAAAGCTCTCTAATACCGCTTCCATGATTGAGAAAGAAGCTGATTTAAGTGAAGCAATAGCTCTTCATTATTGTGATACTTGGAGAAAAGTGATTTATGATCATGAATACAATGGAGAATATTGTACTGATTTCAATGAAGCCTTAGCGAAGCATCAGGAGTTTATAATCACAACAGACACCTATAAGAGGCTCAAACAAAAGAAAGATTCAATTGAGGCTATAATGCCACAACTAAATGATTATCCTTCAAATTGTAAAGATGCTTATAATGAGTTAGTATCAATATATGCAGATGCAGATGAATTATTCAGATTTGCAGATGAGCCTAGGGGCTCTTTATCTACATACTCAACAAAAACGACAGACCTTTATCAAAAGATAGAAAAGTCACTGAAAGAATTTAAAATAAAGCATATACAAAACAAATAATTTAAGAGAGTAGTTTAGTTATTGCAGCAGCTTATTGAATTTAAGACTATCAAAAGACAAAATAATAATTTCACTTCGAGAGCAACTTCAGAAAGTACTGCTAAAAAATAGTGTTCAAAAGCTAGAAATTACTCTCTTGAATTATGAGTTAGAAAAGAACAAAACAAAGATCTCAAAATAGCGTATTTGAACCAGCTTTGAAAGAGTGACGGTATATGCTCGCGATAGTGACGGTATCGCTGTCATATACCGTCACTATCTTTACCGGATAGCGTCACCCTTTTACATATTCAAATAATAATCCCGGGTTAGCGTCATATATTCCTCACTATATTGATGACGAGCCAGTTCTGTCAATAGTTCTTCTACAATACACTCTTGATTGGAAAAAGAAAAAGTAATCAAAACACGTTTCGGAATACCGCCGGGCTTAGTGATTACATTCAGTTGACGGACTGCATATAGCTTTCTCATATAAGCTATCTTTTTTACCCGTTCAGCTACATCTGCCGGAATCACCATTGTGAAAAATCCGTCTTCTGCCAATAATCCGCTTACCCCTTCCAACAAATCTTCATAAGTCAAAGAATCATTGTGACGAGCCGCGGCTCTCTGACGATCCGGACATTCCAGCGAATCGACAAAATAAGGAGGATTAGAAACAATTACGTCGAATTTATCCGAAGACCTGTATTTCTTAAAATCAGCCTGCACCACTTCTACCCGCTCCTTCCAAGGCGAACGAATGATATTTTCCCTGGCTTGCCCAACAGCCGCTTCGTCTATTTCCAACGCTACAATATTTGCATCCGGCAAACTGCGTTGCGCCAACATTAAAGCCACCAACCCAGTTCCCGTCCCAATGTCCAGAATCCGGTGCGCACTCTCAACGAGAGTCCAAGCCCCCAGAAGTACTCCATCCGTACCGACTTTCATGGCACATTTATCATGCCATACCGTAAATTGCTTAAATTTAAAATAAGGATTCGACATTTTATCCGTTTATCTTAAAGCCGTTTTATACTATTATTTTATTGCAAATCGCCAAAAATAAATAATAATTATGGAATACTCCCTTTATAAGCCGATATTTTGGCATTGTTTTTGTGTTTTTATTCTGCGCAGTGCTTTATTATTAGAGAGAATCAATTAACTTTGCAAACGATTTATGCATATCAGTATGACATAAACTAAATTAAAACGAAAAGATGAAAGAAAGATATTTATTGGAAGATGGAGGCGATAACAGCTTCTCGCTAATCACAGACTATGATGGGAACGATGAACAAGCATTTGATGTAAATGTGAAATCTGGTGAAATTCTTCCAGTACTCCCCTTACGTAATATGGTGTTGTTTCCTGGAGTATTCCTGCCGATCACGGTAGGCCGCAAGTCTTCTCTGAAACTCGTACGAGATGCCGACAAGAAACATAAAGATATTGCAGTAGTATGCCAGAGATCGGCACATACAGAAGATCCGAAACTGGAGGATTTACACAATATCGGTACCGTAGGACGAATTGTGCGGATATTGGAAATGCCCGATCAGACAACAACTGTCATTCTTCAGGGAATGAAACGTTTAAGTCTGACAAACATCATCGAAACTCATCCGTACCTGAAAGGTGAAATACAACTTTTGGAGGAAGATGTCCCAGGCAAAGATGATAAAGAGTTTCAAGCCTTGGTGGAAACTTGCAAGGACTTGACAATGAGATACATCAAATCGTCAGATGTGATGCATCAGGATTCGTCGTTTGCTATTAAAAACATCAACAACCCAATGTTCCTGGTCAATTTCATCTGCTCAAACCTGCCGTTCAAGAAAGATGAGAAGATGGACTTGTTGAGCATCAACTCATTGCGTGAACGCACTTATCACTTACTGGAAATTCTGAACCGTGAAGTGCAGTTGGCAGAAATCAAGGCATCCATCCAAATGCGTGCCCGTGAAGATATCGACCAGCAACAACGCGAATACTTCCTGCAACAGCAGATCAAGACTATTCAGGATGAACTGGGTGGCGGCGGCCAAGAGCAGGAAATAGAGGAAATGCGCCAGAAGGCAGAAAGAATGCGCTGGAATTTAGAAGTCAGAGACACGTTCATGAAAGAACTTGCCAAACTGGAGCGTACTCACCCGCAATCTCCGGATTACAGCGTACAGCTCAACTATCTGCAAACGATGCTCAATCTCCCATGGGGTACTTATACAACTGACAATCTGAACCTTAAAAACGCAGAAAAGACGTTGAACAAAGACCATTACGGACTGGAGAAAGTAAAAGAACGTATTTTGGAACACTTAGCCGTATTGAAGCTGAAAGGTGATATGAAATCACCGATTATCTGCTTGTATGGCCCTCCGGGAGTGGGTAAAACATCTCTTGGAAGATCCATCGCATCTGCGCTCAAACGGAAATATGTACGTATGTCTTTAGGTGGTGTGCATGACGAAGCGGAGATTCGTGGTCATCGTAAGACTTATATCGGTGCTATGCCCGGACGAATCATCAAGAGCTTGATAAAAGCCGGTGCTTCCAATCCTGTTTTCATCTTGGATGAAATAGACAAGGTCAGTGCCGACCGTCAGGGGGACCCTTCTTCTGCATTGCTGGAAGTGCTCGACCCGGAACAGAATACTTCTTTCCATGATAACTTCCTAGATGTAGACTACGATCTCTCCAAGGTATTGTTTATTGCAACAGCCAACAACCTGAACACAATCCCCGGTCCGTTGCTGGACCGTATGGAATTGATTGAAGTAAGCGGATATATCACGGAAGAGAAAGTCGAGATTGCCCGCAAGCATCTGCTACCCAAAGAATTGGAAGCCAACGGACTCAAAAAAACGGATATCAAGCTTCCTAAAGATACGCTGGAAGCTATAATCGAGTCATATACCCGTGAAAGCGGCGTTCGCGAACTGGAAAAGAAGATCGGTAAGATTCTTCGCAAATCGGCTCGCCAATATGCTACGGACGGTTATTTCGCTAAGACGGAAATCAAACCGACAGATTTGTATGATTTCCTCGGAGCACCCGAATATACACGCGACAAGTATCAGGGAAATGATTACGCAGGTGTAGTCACCGGATTGGCATGGACAGCTGTCGGAGGCGAAATCTTATTTGTAGAAACCAGTTTGAGCCGCGGCAAGGGCGGACGTCTTACATTGACCGGTAACTTGGGAGATGTGATGAAAGAATCTGCCATGCTGGCACTTGAATATATCAAGGCGCATGCTTCTGTCCTTAGTCTGGACGAAGAGATCTTTGACAACTGGAATATCCATATCCACGTTCCTGAAGGGGCTATTCCGAAAGACGGTCCATCAGCAGGTATCACGATGGCCACTTCACTGGCTTCTGCCCTGACTCAAAGAAAAGTGAAAGCCAACATTGCCATGACGGGAGAAATCACTCTTCGCGGCAAAGTGCTTCCTGTGGGTGGCATCAAGGAGAAGATATTGGCAGCCAAACGTGCCGGAATCAAGGAAATCATCATGAGTGCCGAGAACAAAAAGAACATAGATGAAATTCAGGATATTTATTTGAAAGGACTGACTTTCCACTATGTAAACGATATAAAAGAGGTATTCGCTATTGCATTGACCAACGAAAAAGTAACGGATCCTATTGATTTATCTGTTAAGAAACCCAGCCAGGAATGACATTTGAGTTACAATATACAGACACTAAAAGTAATGCCCGTGCCGGTCTGATAACAACAGACCACGGGCAGATACAAACACCTATCTTCATGCCGGTGGGCACACTGGGCACTGTAAAGGGAGTACATCTGACCGAATTAAAAGAAGACATTCAGGCACAGATTATTCTGGGTAATACCTATCACCTCTATTTGCGTCCGGGATTGGACGTGATCGAGAAAGCAGGCGGACTGCACCGCTTTAACGGTTTCGACCGCCCCATGCTGACTGACAGCGGTGGTTTTCAGGTATTCTCATTAGCCGGAATCAGAAAGCTGCGTGAAGAAGGAGCTGAATTTCGTTCGCATATCGACGGAAGCAAGCACATCTTCACTCCGGAGAAGGTGATGGACATTGAACGGACTATCGGTGCGGATATTATGATGGCTTTTGACGAATGTCCTCCGGGCGACTCGGATTACGAGTATGCCAAAAAGTCATTAGGATTAACCCACAGGTGGCTCGACCGTTGTATACAACGTTTTAATGAGACAGAACCTAAATACGGTTACAACCAGTCTCTCTTCCCCATCGTCCAGGGATGCGTTTATCCTGACCTGCGCAAGCAATCTGCAGAGTTTGTAGCGTCCAAAGGTGCTGACGGGAATGCTATCGGCGGTTTGGCGGTAGGTGAACCGGTAGACAAGATGTATGAAATGATCGAGATTGTCAATGAAATACTTCCCAAAGACAAACCCCGTTACCTGATGGGGGTCGGAACTCCTGTCAACATTCTTGAAGGAATAGAACGCGGCGTGGATATGTTCGACTGCGTTATGCCTACAAGAAACGGACGAAATGGCATGTTGTTCACCAAAGATGGCATTATCAATATGCGGAACAAAAAATGGGAAACAGACTTCTCTCCTATTGAAGCCGACGGAGCCTCTTGCGTGGATACATTGTACAGCAAGGCTTATTTGCGCCATCTTTTCCATGCACAAGAGCTACTGGCTATGCAAATCGCTTCCATACACAATCTGGCATTCTATCTGTGGCTGGCAGGGGAAGCAAGAAAGCACATTATTGCCGGAGATTTCTCGACCTGGAAGCCGATGATGGTTAAAAGAGTATCAACTAGATTATAAGAAATGAAAAGCAATCGATTTATAAAACGGCTGGACTGGTATATCATCAAGAAGTTCTTGGGGACATACGTATTTGCTATTGCACTAATCATTTCTATTGCAGTGGTATTCGACTTCAACGAAAAGATGGACAAACTAATGGAGCATGAAGCTCCATGGGATAAAATCATCTTTGAATACTACATGAACTTTATCCCCTATTTCTCCAATCTGTTCAGTCCATTGTTCGTATTCATTGCTGTTATTTTCTTTACCTCCAAACTGGCAGAAAACTCCGAAATTATCGCGATGTTCTCCACCGGTATGAGCTTTAAAAGGATGATGCGCCCTTATATGATTTCTGCCGCTATCATCGCATTGGTCACCTTCACACTAAGTTCGTATGTGATTCCGAAAGGAAGTGTTACGCGTCTGAATTTTGAAGATCGGTATATCAAACCAAAGAAACAAAACTCGGTAAGCAATGTGCAGCTGGAAGTGGATAGCGGAGTGATTGCATATATCGACAACTATAACAACGCAATGAAAACCGGTAACCGCTTTTCATTGGATAAATTTGTGGATAAAAAATTAGTTTCGCATTTAACTGCACGACGGATTACCTACGACACCACCACCGTTCATAAATGGACGATCCACGATTATATGGTACGCGAACTGGATGGTTTAAAGGAAAATATCACTAAGGGAGACCGAATAGACTCTATCATCAACATGGAACCTTCTGACTTTCTTATCATGAAAAATCAGCAGGAAATGCTGACCAGTCCCGAATTGAGCGATTATATCGCCAAACAGAAACGAAGAGGATTTGCCAACATCAAGGAGTTTGAGATTGAATATCACAAACGAATCGCTATGTCGTTCGCCTCTTTCATCCTTACCATCATCGGTGTATCGCTTTCGTCCCGAAAAACGAAAGGTGGTATGGGACTTCATCTGGGTATCGGATTAGGATTAAGTTTCTCTTATATTCTGTTCCAGACGATTACTTCTACCTTTGCCGTGAACGGAAATGTGCCGCCTGCCATTGCAGTCTGGATTCCTAATATCCTTTATGCGGGTATCGCATTCTTCTTGTACCAGAAGGCGCCTAAATAAAAGGTAGGCAAGCCTTCCACAGTCTTCACGGATTCGTGCCTTTACTTTATCATCTGGTGCATTCAGTTTCTTCTTATGAACGTTATTTCACGAATCCAACCTTGTCCGCTTCGGTTATTTGCTTGATGATACGACAAGGATTGCCTGCAGCAAGGGTACGGGGAGGAATATCATGCGTGACGATGCTTCCACAACCGATGACGGCTCCTTCGCCTATAGTTACACCTGCCATGATTTTTACATTGCCGGCTATCCACACCTTGTCACCAATGGTGATGCGACCGCCTATGAGTGCTCCCAGAGCACGCTCCTCGGGATCAAGACTGTGGTTGGCACTGTACATACCTACATTAGGACCTATGAGAACATGGTTGCCGATGGTGATACGTGAGCAATCAAGTAACACAGCACCGAAGTTGATGTAAACGTCATTGCCGATGTAAATGTTCTTACCAAACTCACAAATAAAGTTTGGCTCAATATACACATTTTCTCCAATACTACCAAATAGCTCTTTCAACAGCTGCTTACGCTCTTCGGGTTGTTCATCGGTTGTTTGATTGAACTTCTTGAAGATGTTTTTTGCCTCTACACGGCGTTTAAACAAATCTTCATCGAAGTCATCGTAAATCATGTCAAGTTGCATCTTTTCCCATGCAGAGAGGGTGGAGTCATTAGATTTCATACCTTTTCGTATATAACGTCAGTTCGACGAATTATAATTATTTGATTATTTGGAGAATAACAATAAAAGTAGCATATTTATAGTGTCTAATTATAAACACATACCAAACCTTTATCACTATATTTACAGAATGCAAAGTTATTGAAATATTTTGTTTGGCAGATAATTTCTGTAAGTTTTCTGATTCCTTACCCACGGCTTTTTCATTTAAGAAATAGTATTTTAAGATACAAGATCTTAGTGTTTTGGATGCACCGGATAAACGAAAAGTATAAAGAGAAGTTCCGCCTATTCTTGCTAATGCAAGTGCAGGCGGAACTTTTTTGTTGTATCCATTTCCTCTTTTGTCTATTCTCCATTGTTTTCACCTGACGGTGATTTGGAAAATCCCTCTTTCTCCTTACATTCTTAAAATCGTTAACCGACTTCTTTTACATAAGCAGAAAGATCTGCAGCAGAGATGTTTTTGGCTATAATTACACCATTTCCATCCAATAAATAGTTAGTGAATCCCCGGTTTAAACGGTACTTCTTAAATAAGCCGGAATCCTCGCCTTCTGTTTCCACGAAACAAGTGGGCGTAACTATTTGATCCTTACGAACGGTTTCCTTAAATATTGACTGATATTCGTCAAATGAAATAGAAACCATTTCCACATTATGAGAAGAACGAAGCGCATTGCTCAAACTTACATTTTGCATCCGGGACTGCGCGTCATAACTTGCCCAAAAACTTAGCAACACATATTTACCTTTCAAATTTCCCAATTTAAAGGCGGGTTGCCCGTCTGACGTAGATTCGATTTTAAAATCAGGGGCTACGTCACCCTCACTCAAACCTCCGGTAGGTTTGTCTTTCTCAACGAAAGCGGTCAAGGAACAAATCAGTAATACAACAAAAATCCATTTTACATGCTTCATGTAATTAGGTTTTAGTTAATACTATCCGGGCCTGTCCTTAAACAGTGGTTTCTTCCCGAAACGTTGTCTTTTCAGGCATCAGGCGAAGAGGAATCCGCTGATTATCAGAGCCTTTATTTTTGAAACCGGGTGCAAAGGTAAGTAAATATTAAATTAACTTCCAAGCAAATAAGCAAAAATCTCACTTTTGGGGTATAACTTTTTATGTTATTTAGCATAAAAACGAACTTTTTTCTCTACTTTTGCAGAGTTAAAGTCTATTTTTTATGCAACCATCAAATACTGAATTGATTCTGATTCGAGTTACCGGCGAAGATCGCCCGGGACTGACTGCTTCCGTGACCGAAATCCTTGCCAAATATGATGCCACGATTCTCGATATCGGCCAGGCAGATATTCATAATACATTATCGCTGGGTATCCTGTTCAAGAGTGAAGAAAGACATTCCGGATTCATTATGAAGGAACTGTTGTTCAAGGCTTCTTCTCTGGGAGTGACCATCCGGTTTGAACCTATCACCACCGAGCAATATGAAAACTGGGTAGGTATGCAAGGGAAAAACCGTTATATCCTGACGGTTCTGGGACGCAAGCTTTCCGCCCGACAGATTTCTGCCGCTACAAGCATCTTAGCCGAGCAGGGCATGAATATCGATGCTATTAAACGTCTGACAGGTCGTATCCCGTTGGATGAATGTCAGGCAGATACACGTACCAGGGCTTGCATTGAGTTTTCAGTGAGAGGTACTCCGAAAGATCGCATTGCGATGCAGGAGAAGCTGATGAAGTTGGCCAGCGAACTGGAAATGGACTTTTCTTTCCAACAGGATAATATGTACCGTCGTATGCGCCGTCTAATCTGTTTTGATATGGACTCTACATTAATCGAAACAGAGGTGATTGACGAACTGGCTATCCGTGCCGGTGTAGGCGACGAAGTAAAGGCCATCACAGAAAGCGCCATGCGTGGAGAAATAGACTTTACAGAAAGCTTTACCCGCCGTGTAGCACTATTGAAAGGGCTGGACGAATCGGTAATGCAGGAAATAGCCGAGAGCTTGCCTATCACAGAGGGTGTAGAGCGGCTGATGTATGTATTGAAGAAGTACGGTTACAAAATCGCCATCCTTTCGGGAGGATTCACTTATTTCGGTCAATACCTGCAAAAAAAATACGGTATAGATTACGTCTATGCCAACGAACTGGAAATTATTGATGGCAAACTGACCGGACGTTACCTGGGAGATGTAGTAGACGGAAAACGGAAAGCTGAATTGCTCCGCCTCATTGCACAAGTGGAAAAGGTGGATATTGCACAGACCATCGCTGTAGGAGACGGAGCTAACGACCTCCCTATGCTAGGGGTTGCCGGACTGGGAATTGCCTTCCACGCAAAGCCTAAAGTGGTGGCAAATGCCAAGCAATCGATCAACACCATCGGACTGGATGGGGTGCTCTATTTCCTCGGATTCAAAGATTCTTACTTGAATATGTAATTAGACAAAAAAATAGATTATCTTTGCTGACAAATTAAATAAAAGAATGAAGTTTTCCGAACTACAATTAAATGCAAATGTGCTTGAGGCGCTTGATGCCATGCGATTTGACGAATGTACGCCTATACAGGAGCAGGCAATTCCAATCATACTTGAGGGTAAAGATTTGATCGCAGTAGCACAGACAGGAACAGGTAAAACGGCCGCATTTCTACTGCCTATATTGAATAAATTATCTGAAGGTAAACATCCGGAAGATGCGATTAATTGTGTCATCATGTCTCCTACCCGGGAATTGGCCCAACAGATTGACCAGCAAATGGAAGGGTTTTCTTATTTCATGCCGGTATCGAGTGTTGCCGTATACGGTGGAAATGATGGAGTATTGTTCGAACAACAGAAAAAAGGACTCACTTTAGGAGCTGATGTTGTTATTGCTACTCCCGGACGTCTGATCGCCCATTTAAGCCTTGGATATGTAGATCTTTCCAAGGTTTCTTATTTTATTCTGGATGAAGCAGACCGGATGCTCGACATGGGATTTTATGAAGATATCATGCAAATTGCGAAATATCTGCCGAAGGAACGACAGACAATCATGTTTTCTGCAACAATGCCTGCAAAGATTCAGCAATTGGCAAACACAATCTTAAATAATCCGTCAGAGATAAAGCTTGCAGTTTCTAAACCTGCAGAAAAGATTATTCAGGCGGCATATGTTTGTTACGAGAATCAAAAGTTGGGAATTATACGCAGTCTTTTTATGGATGAAGTTCCGGAGCGTGTGATCGTCTTTGCTTCTTCCAAAATCAAAGTCAAAGAAGTGGCTAAGGCCTTGAAGTCCATGAAACTGAATGTAGGGGAAATGCATTCGGATCTGGAACAGGCTCAACGGGAAACTGTTATGCACGAGTTTAAAGCCGGACGAATCAATATATTGGTAGCTACGGATATCGTTGCACGTGGTATCGACATTGATGATATTCGACTGGTTATCAACTTCGACGTGCCTCACGATAGCGAGGATTATGTACACCGCATCGGACGTACGGCACGTGCCAACAACGATGGCGTAGCACTTACGTTTATCAGCGAGAAAGAGCAAAGCAACTTCAAAAGTATTGAGAACTTCCTGGAAAAAGAGATTTATAAAATTCCTATTCCTGAAGAATTGGGAGAAGCTCCGGAATACAAGCCACGTTCTTTTAGCAAGGGCAAGGGTGGCAACTACAAAAGAAAAGATTTCCGGGGAAAAAGGAATAATAATAACGGAGGAAAGAGAAATAACCGTCCGTCTCCCCCCAGACAAAATTAAAGCAAGGCTTTTTAATCCGGCACTATACGATCTGAATGTATGGTGCTTTTTTTTTTGGATGAAATGATAGTCAAATCTCCTTTAAAACTTACTTCCATATTTACAATGCTATATATGGAAGTTTCCGGAATGGCCAAGACAGCCTGATAATGAAAACCGTTCCGGTCTACTTTCACAAACTTTGTATCTGACAGGATGGATTGCTCCAGAAAATCGACAGGAAGTACTTTGTCAAACATCTGTTTGGTAACATCGCTGGCAAACAGGCTCTTTTTACCTTCATACACACAAATGTGCATCACATTATCATAGTATACATTATCCATGCTAATCCCGTCTTCGGAATAAGTCGTCTTGATGACTCTCATTTTAGAAGGATTAATATATACGTATGCACGATAGCGAGTGCCATTATAAGTCACCACACTATCACGTTTGGTTACTTCCGTATATGCCGGAATTACTAATTCCTGACGGACAAAATAGATTGAATCATTGGCATCTTCGGATTTATGTAGCTTAATCACATCATCCGTTATGGAATGAAACCAGAATATATGTTCTGCCTGCTTATCAATCTTGTAATAAGTAGTATCATTTCCATAAGTATAAAGAGTATCCCGTATTATTTTAAATGCAATGGGAGTACTTTGCACATCTGCATAGTAGATCGTATCTCCTTCTACACGCATCAACGGGCTCTCCGTTTCATCGTCCAGCCAAATTCCCTGCAGTAGCCCTTTTGCACTAAGATCCTCCTTCTCTTGTTGAAGAGAATGGGGATTCTTATTGCCGCTACATGCCGCGAAAAAGATTGCCATTAACGATACAGCCACATTTTTCATCATCTATTTTAGTTTTGTATAAAGATACTCTTATTTTTTTATTTACCAATACAGTGATAAATAAATCCGAGTTCTTCCATCTCTTTTTTATCATATATATTACGCCCGTCCAACACAATCTGCCGGGACATCGTTTTCTTGATAACGGCCCATGAAGGCAGACGGAATTCTTTCCATTCGGTAACCAGCATCAACACATCAGCATCCAGTACGGCATCGTACATATCGCAAGCATAATAGATGGTGTCGCCAATCCTACGCTTACATTCTTGCGTGGCAGCCGGATCGTATGCACGTACTTTACAACCAGCTTTGAGCAATCTATCAATCAGGACTAATGCCGGAGCCTCACGCATATCATCCGTTTCCGGTTTAAATGCCAATCCCCACAAAGCAACTGTCTTACCTTGCAAATCACCATTAAACTGCTTCACTAGCTTTTCGAACAAGACGCTTTTTTGGTTCTCATTCACTTCTTCCACAGCTGTAAGTACCCGCATGGTATAACCATTCTGTTCTGCCGTTTTAATCAATGCCTTCACATCTTTTGGGAAACAAGAACCACCATATCCGATGCCCGGATACAGAAACTTACGTCCGATACGGGTATCCGAACCTATTCCGCTACGCACCATATTCACATCCGCACCAACAATCTCGCACAAGTTTGCAATATCATTCATAAAGCTTATACGGGTTGCCAGCATCGAATTTGCCGCATATTTAGTCATTTCCGCAGACGGAATATCCATGAAAATCACACGGAAATTATTCAATAAGAATGGTTTATATAGTTTGGACATCAATTTCTCCGCACGTGCCGACTCCACTCCCACTACCACGCGGTCCGGGCTCATAAAGTCACTGATAGCATTTCCTTCTTTAAGGAATTCCGGATTAGAAGCCACATCAAAATCAACCTTCACGCCTCTCTTATCCAGTTCTTCCTGAATAACCGCACGAACCTTACTGGCAGTGCCTACCGGAACGGTACTTTTGGTAACTACCAATTTATACTGTTTCATGTTGCGACCAATGGTACGGGCCACCTCCAATACGTATTTCAAATCAGCGCTGCCATCTTCATCCGGAGGAGTTCCAACTGCACTGAATATAACTTCCACTTCATCCAGACAACTTTCCAATGAGGTAGTAAACTTCAATCGCTTTGCTTTCATATTACGGAGTACCATCTCTTCCAATCCATTTTCATAAATTGGAATGTTCCCCTTTTGCAAAGATTCGATTTTCTCTTTGTTCGTGTCTACGCACGTTACATTCACGCCAATTTCGGCAAAACATGTGCCTGACACCAGACCCACATACCCTGTTCCCACGATTGCAATTTTCATACTTAATCTATTGTTTGTTTAGAAATTCATTCAAAATAAACGGCGTCTTTGAAAGCAGTTCCCTCTCTGTCTTTCGCAGATAATAACATTTGCGACTCTGCCAACGGCCAGTCGATCCCCAATGCTTCGTCATTATATAAAATAGAGGCTTCTGCCTGCGGAGCATACTTATTATCTACCTTATATGTAAAAACAGCTTCTTCACTCAAGACAGCAAAGCCATGAGCAAAACCACGGGGAATAAAAAATTGTCTCTTGTTTTCTTCACTAAGCAATACACAAACATGCTTTCCAAACGTAGGCGATGATTTACGCAAATCAACGGCAACGTCGAGCACTTCTCCTTTAAGAACACGAACCAGTTTCGCCTGACTATGTTCTCCTTTTTGATAGTGCAATCCACGCAATACACCAAAAGATGATTTCGACTCGTTGTCCTGTATAAAGTTTACGGGACCAATATTGGCTTCAAACTCTTCTTTCTTATAGGCTTCCATAAAATAGCCCCGTTCATCGGAGAAAACTCTAGGCTCGATCAGCCATACTCCATCTATTTCTGTCTGTATATAGTTCATTATTGATAGTGATAAATAAAACGATGCAAAAGTAGTGAATTTTTCGAAGTTTTCTGGGATATATTCAATTTATCTCTTAATTTTGCAGACATGATTGAATTGGCACAACATATAGAGACTTTACTACTGGAAAACGACTGCGTCATTGTTCCGGGATTTGGTGGTTTTGTAGCGCATTATTCGCCCGCAACCCGCGCAAAGGAAGAAAATATATTTTTACCTCCTACCCGTATAATTGGTTTTAATCCTCAATTAAAACTGAATGACGGCGTACTGGTGCAATCTTATATGTCAGTATACGACACAAGTTTTGCTGACGCCAGCCGTATAGTAGAAAAAGAAGTAAACGAATTTATCGGTCTCCTTCATGAAGAAGGGAAAGCCCATCTGGATAATATAGGCGAGATTCATTATAATATTTATGGTAACTACGAGTTCGTTCCTTATGATTATAAGATAACAACTCCTTCATTATATGGTCTCGACTCTTTTGAAATACATGAACTTTCGGCTCTGCAGCAGAAAGAAAAAGTATTGGTACCGACTTATCAGGAAAAGGAAAAGAAGACTTTTGAAATTAGTATCAACCGCGCGTATCTCCGCAATGCTGCAGCAATGATTGCTGCCATCGTACTGTTCTTTGCCTTTTCAACTCCGGTAGAGAATACCGACGTTCAAAAGAACAATTATGCACAGTTATTGCCCAGCGAGCTTTTTGAGCAAATAGAAAAGCAATCGGTTGCAGTAACTCCTGTTTATGTTAAGAACGATGCTGCGCAACAAGCAAAGAAGCTTTCTGCTTCTTCCGCTTCTTCCGCTTCAACCAAAACTTCTTCTGCTAAAAAGCATACAACGGATAAAGCCAAGACTTCCAAACCGATCGCAGTAAGAGAAGTGAAAGTGGTAAAACAGGAAACAGCGGCTCCTGCTCCTGCAGTGAAATCTCAAGAAAGTGCAAATCATCCTTTTCATATCATAGTGGCAGGAGGAATCAGCCTGAAAGATGCAGAAGTTATTGCGAACCAATTAAAATCAAAAGGATTTGCAGATGCAAAAGCTCTGAGCACTGATGGCAAAGTACGTGTCAGTATCAGTTCATTCAACAACCGTGATGAAGCGACCAAGCAATTACTTGAGCTAAGAAAAAACGAAACTTATAAGAATGCCTGGTTACTGGCTAAATAAAAATCCCTTTTAAAAAGCATGAAACGAGTTCTTTGTCCTAAATGTGAGAATTATCTTTATTTTGATGAAACCAAGTATAGTGAAGGCCAATCACTGGTATTTGAATGCGAACATTGTGGCAAGCAATTCAGTATCCGGCTAGGAAAAAGTAAAGTTAAGGCTCTTAGAAAGGAAGAAAACCTGGAAGAAGAAGCTGAATCTCATAAAGAAGAGTTCGGATATATCACTGTAATCGAAAATGTATTTGGTTTTAAACAGTTACTTCCCTTGCAAGAAGGTGACAATGTCATAGGCCGCCGTTGCGTAGGAACAAACATTAATACTCCCATTGAAAGTGGTGATATGAGCATGGATCGACGCCATTGCATCATTAATATAAAGCGTAATAAGCAAGGAAAGCTAGTCTACACATTACGAGATGCTCCTAGTCTCACAGGTACTTTCCTTATGAATGAAATTCTGGGAGATAAAGACCGTGTACGTATTGAAGATGGCGCTATTGTGACAATTGGAGCTACCACATTTATTTTGCATACGGCTGAATGAACTTATAACTTATTTTGATACTCTCGCATGAATTCATCAGCGATATAGAGATTACCATAAAGATAAAGCCCTGTTTCCTTGTCATGCAAGTCAGCGCAAGTCTTGCTTTCATAAAACAATTGCAATGCTCTGACTGGAGTAATTTCCAAGCGTTTTGAAAGTTCGGCAGCAATGATACCGATACGATTACTTAATATTATCTCTTGAATTTCAGGAGACTTTACAGGATCATTCTGCCAGTTCTGTTCCATCATAAATAAGGTATTTATCCGTAATACTTTGGTTTAACAAACAAATCTGATTATTTGGTTGGTGTTGAGCAAGACGCTGTAATGCCACATCAGCACTCATCAAACCAGACATATATAAATTTACCGTATCAATTACCCGGTCATTCGCGACACCTCCCTCTATATAATCATAATTTGCCGCTGGATTCAGTCCACGACGACTGGCTACAATAAATTCCAACCATTCCGAATCGTAAGCTTTGAACACCTTACAACGAGCCTTTTCCAAAACAAGTTCTCTATCAAGTTGGTAAATATTAATAATGGCTTGGGTGTTGCGTCGCTTAGCCGTTGCAATAGCCCAACGACAAGCCTGCTCTTTGATGTCTGTAACATAGAATCCACGACCAAAATCAAGATTCTCCCTTCCTAAACGACAAATAGGAACATCAACTCGTTCCGTTCCTCCATGATATACTGTTATTTTCATCGTTTTGCCTCCCAAGTTGTCAGACATTCTATCATATTATCAGTCACATGCTCGCGACTCTCGGTATGTAATACATCATAGCAAGGCAAGATGTAATTCTCAATCATACCTACACGCTTCATGCGGGTAAAAACTTCTTGATATGATTTACCTAATCGGCGTGCCGTACTTTCAATGCAGGACGCTACAAATGCTAATGTCACTTCAGTATGTGATAATTCAATCAGATTTTCCATATTAAATCCTGTATAAAGCTAATTTGAGCTAATTACAAAGTTAATGAATATATCTGGAAACAGATAAAGTTTAATCTTCTTTTTATTGTTTTTGAATCATTCGATTCGTAGGAAGTACAATTCTAGTTCATATTAAATGGCATTACCAATATGAACAGAAATAAAAAAGGATAGGAATCTATATATTGGTAATATTCCTATCCTTTTTTCATTGTTTTATGTTCAAGCTATATCCAGATGTTCCGAAGAATACAATTTATGAGCTTTCCCATAAAGGCAATATCCAATTATAGCCGTAAGAAGTGAATAACCGAAAGAGGGAATCCACCAATAATAGTCTACAAATCTCCAAAGAAAAACAGAGCTTGCTATCCACATTAAAATAACACTCCATACAAACCATTGAGTTACTTTTTGAGTTGAGATAAACTTGGGCAGCATATTATTAGGTACACTTCTATCCGGTTCTCTCATTACTTTTCCATATACAAATATTTCAGATGAAACCGGTGAGATATTGGATGGTTGACTTGAAGTTGTTTCAAAGAAATCGACCTCTCTCTTTTTCACGATTCGTATCCAACTCTTCATCCATTCATAATGCCCAATAATACTAGCCAGCCAACACATAGAAGCAAACCATCCTAAAGTAATAATCAAAAGTGGTAGCCATATACTATCTAAAAATGAAAAAATAGTTCCACTGCAAGGACTGCATTGAACATTTTCTGATTGCGGTATAATGGTATAAAATGCCACAAACAAAGCGCCAACAAAAATGGCGTAATAGTTAACCCATGTATGATAACGCTGTACATGGAACTGATAGGCTTCAACGGCCTTGTCGTATGCGACTTGTTTTTTACAAATTTGGTTGCAAGGATTTGAACCTGAGTTATTCATAATTATATAGTTTAAAATTCGACTTCTGATTTAATTTCAAATCCTCCCCATCCATTCTTATCATATCCTGAAGCATTTATTGGAATAAATAGATATTGAGGATAATTTTCATTACACATGGTCGGCTCGGGAATATACATGGGACCTCCCCCCATATTTCACAGTATGACTAGTTCCAAAGACGATATAGACTGAAACATTCTTATAACCATCAAATAAATTTTCTATTCCTAATGTAGGTGATTCTATAGCTTTACAATATACCTTATTAAATATGGGAGTCCAAGAACATCGAGCATACTCTTTATCCGGTCCTACAGTGCTAGGCACAGTTCCTTTCCCAATTTTTTTCTTCTCCGACAAATGCACACTTTCCAATAGATTTCATTGAATTTCCGATACTTAAATATCCATCAAATCCAATACAAGCATAAAAAGCATAAATACCAATAGTCTCAACCTTATTAGGAATTACCAAGTTACCAGTAAATCCTGCACATCCTTCAAAAGCATGATCGTCAATACTCTTAACATTTTCTCCAATAGTAATTTTTCCTTTAAAAGAGCTACAACCATGAAAAGCATAAGCCGGAATATCCGTTAACCCATTTCCTATACTCAATGAACCTGTAAAAGTAGAAGATTGAAATGCAGACCCTTTCATACTTGTTACACTATTCGGTATCACTAAGTCTCCTGTTACTTTGCTACAACCAGCAAATGCTGCTGTTCCAATACTCTGCACTCCCTCTTCTAATATCAAAGTCCCGTTAAAAGCAGAATATTCAAAAGCGCGTTCTCCAATAGTTGCAGTTTTTGAAGGAATCACAATATTCCCTGTTAATTTAAGAGTGTTCGCAAAAGCATATTGACCAATACTTTCTACTGTCTGAGGTATATAAATGGAAGTAATAGAACTATTATAAAACGCTCTATCTGAAATTGTTTTCAAGTTCAAAGGTAACAACACCGTAGAAACTTTAGAACTATTAAAGGCACTAGCAGGTATACTTACATCACCCAATTCTGAAAGATCTACCGTTTTTAAGTTAGGCATAGTCTTTAAAAACTCGTAATCAAAGGTATTCAGATATCCTGTGATTTTCAACTCTTCTATAATTTTAGCGTCTTCACTATCAATTTGTTGTTCCAAAGTTCCTGCTGTTGCCACGTAGATATCCTGCGAACTTCCTCCACGTTGAGTAATCTGTATTGTTTCAGAAGTAACTCCCAATTTATCAACCAATTTAATAATCGAATAGCGCAATTGAGTACTATTATTTTGTTGTACATTGAATGTAATCGTTTCATCCCGCATTACGACACGTGATGTCGGAGCGATAGAAATCCATGTTTTATCCGCTTCTGGAATTTCTATGGTATAATCGATATTAGTGGAAAGCTGCACACTCACTGTACCACCAGTATAAGGAACTGTATAAGAACGATCGGTGATATTAATCACTCCTTCCACAAAATTGATAGAACGCATGATAGTCCGTTCCTCACCATCGGAGACGAAAACCAATACCTCACTACTAAGTATCGTTCCCGGTGTACTTACCTCAATTACTCCAGAAGCATTACCCGAGGATTTTACCACAGCACGGAAACCATCTTGCGCCAAAGCTTTCACTACTGTCTTATCTGTAGCCCCCGTAATAGTATATTGAATGGGATAAGTCTGATTGGCCAATACCCGTATATCCTCCGTTTCATTGAAAGTGATAGACAGCTTTTTGTGTTTGGGTACGGAGATAATGTTTCCGGCTTGCATCTCCAAATAAACATAATCATCATCCTCCGTCACATTCTTGAAGAAAGCGTCTCCACTTGTTCCATCCGCACCGGTCGCTTTTCCAAGTTTTGTCCAGTTTGAACCATTGTCATAAGATATATACCAATAGCCGTCTTCTTCTATCTTCAATTGCGGAGTAACACCGTTATTACCGTCTGTACCATCTTGTCCATCATTTCCATTCGAGCCGTCAACACCTTGTGCCTTTATCTTATTACTATTATCATCTTTCATCCAATCTCCATTCAACGTCCAATAATAGATACCGTCGGTATCTTGCTTCACTCCGACAACAGGTGTCACCCCATCCTTGCCATCCGAACCGTCTTGACCATCATTACCATCTGCCCCATCTTTACCATGATATATGGTTATCGGTTCACGTTTTTCAAAATAAAGTTTATAACCAATCACCTTCCCATTATCATTCAAAGGTACCACATTAGTTATACCATCTTTTTGTTGTAGTGCTTCAATGATTGATTGTATAGACGAAATATCAGTATTCATCTGTTCACACAAGCTTTGCAATTTGCCAAAAGCATACCAAGTCGGCAGTTTTATAACAGTTCCATTCGACAAGGTAAAAGTAACAAAGTCCTGACTGGAAGTGTAATCTATATCACTAAACATATCGTCACCATCCACTCCATCTTTACCAGTATCACCTGTAGCCTGCCCTATATTCGACCACGTACTGCCATTATTCACCGACAGCCACCAACGACCATTTTCTATTTTCAATTGTGGAGTAATGCCATCCATACCAGGTTTACCATCTATACCATTTTCTCCATCTTTTCCATCTTCACCTACTGCCTTTACTTTATTCCCAGCATCATCAATTAACCATTCCCCGTTTAACGTCCAATAATAAACATTATCCGTATCTCGTCTCACGCCAACCACCGGCGTTACTCCATCCTTACCGGCAATATCCGTATCACCTTTATCCCCCTTTTCTCCATGATAAATAGTAATGGGATCTCCCTTTGAAAAAGAAATAGTGTAACCAACCGTCTTACCACCTTCTGTAACAGGATTTACTTTTGTGATGCTTACATTACTTTGCAAAGCTTGTAGTAACGTTTGCAACGCCCCAATGTTTCCATTCATCTGTTTACAGAGTTCTTCAAGTGAAGTTACCCTGCCATCCAATTGATGAATACTATCCCATAAATCATCAGTGTTTGTTTTGCAGCTATAGAATGAAGTACTTAAAGCTGCAATCATTAAGAAAAAGAATACTGTCTTTTTCATCATAATTATTAGAGTTTTTGTCGCCACCTCAACTCCTTAGCAGTGGTAAGTCTATAAAAAAAGTGTGGAGTCGTTAGTTTATCTGTTAGGAGGTTCTGGTAAAACCTTGACATAAATAAACAATACCCCACACTCGTATATATATGCAATATAAAATTACACACGACTATACAAGTGATGAGTGTTATTGCTATCCTTATGTCAATTGAAATTTACCAGATTTCCTAACAAGGATAAAAGCTAAACACTTTCATCTATTAATATGTAATGTTGCACATGCAAACACTATTGCTGCAACGCTACAAAGATAGAAAATATTTCGCATAAACAACACTCTTGGGGTATTGAGACTGCAAATTTGGGATAAAATGAGATGAAAAGCAATATTGAAGATTAATTATCTTCATTGTATCTTGAGGATAATACGCGTTTGAACAATCTACTGCTATAACGCGGCAAAGATTAAAAATATTTTCACAAATAATTTTTCTAGAAGAAGCTAACAGAAGAAAAATCAAGATACTTCTTACTTTTTGATAAAATAGGTGATAAAAAGAGATAGAAAAACAAATTATAAATCCAGTAGAAATCCTACTTTCCGCATACAAATCTTACTAAAATTTTGCACCTAACAGTAAATTCACCGTTGGGCAACGGAAAAAATGTCGTCAGGCAACCACAAATTCACCATTGCCCAACGGCGAATTAGAGCATTTCTACCCGAAATATCAAAAAAATAGGGAAAGCTCCTGAAAGAACCTTCCCTATCTAAAGTTATTTTTTAGTAAGAATTAAGCTGCCGGATCCGGAGCTTCTCCCGAATCTCCTCCAGAAGAGCCACCTCCTTCGCTAGGTTCTCCACCGTTATCCCCGTTAGGATTGGTTACGTTATCTCCAAACAGTTCTATACTAGCTGATCCAAGCATTTCCTTGAATGCACCTCCCGGAGTAAAGACTATCTTCCTCCTAATAATGGTATTAACACTCACGTCTTCAGCTTTATCTTGGCTCTCGGCATTAATAGCTGGACGAAATGAACCGAACTCTCCCAACTTTACAGAGAATCCTTCTTCTAAAAATGACACCATAGTATCTTGCACTCCTTTCAGTACCACATCCACCATAGCCCGATGAACGCCTGTCCGCTGATTTACTTCATCACATAACTTGTTATAGTTGATGCTCCCAACTAGAACGTTTGCTGCAACATACTTTTCTACCTTATTTTCCTTATCGAAACATAAGGTGATTTTTTTCTTTTTATATCTGATAGCCATATACGCCTAAGATTAAAAAGTTAAACAATATTAGGAAGCCACACTATTGACTTCGCAACAAAGGTATGAACACATTACGAGATTTACAAGCAAGATTACCATGGTAAAAAAGGTCTTGATTCATTGTATTTTACAGATGACTTTTTTATGCAATATTCATCATATCAAATTCGTTTTCCCCTTATAAACCAAGCATTTATAAAACAAAAAAGTAGAATAATAATTCATATAAAAAGAGACAAAATCGGTCATTAAGGATTTGAGCCTTTTCAAACCGTGAAAACGAAGAAAAAGAAGGTTATGGAAATAAAAAATACGAAGAATGCAAATTTGATTTTTAACAATTAATAACTTACCGCCTCTTAATTATCTAACAGTTAAGGGCATTTTGATAGTTGTATACTCTACCAAAATGCCCTCTACTTTTATCAACCTTAGGTTATATCTTATATCTTACAGAATACCTTTAACGGTCTCAAGCATTCCTTTTTCCTGAATAGAATCCAAATCAGCTTTTACGGCTTCTGTCAATCCCGGAATCTTATTCAAATCTTCTCCCCAGATAAAATCTGCAGCCAGAACACCTTCAGCAACTTTCTTTGTGCAACCTGTTGCCCAAAGTTCTTTCAGCAGGTTCATGATTTCAGGAGCATCATTCGGAACAATTTCAGCACCATCAGCACGTACACCACCTTTATAATAAGTAATGATAGCAGCTAATCCAAGCACCAGTCCTTTAGGAAGTTCACCTTTACGTTCCAGATAAGTCTTCAATCCCGGCAAATCACGAGTTTCGTATTTAGGGAAAGAATTCAGCATGATACTGGTTACTGCATGATCCACGAACGGATTGTTGAAGCGTTCCAATACATCATTTGCAAATTTCTCCAACTCATCCTTCGGCAAGTTCAAAGTTTCCATCAGTTCGTCAAACATTACCTTGTGGATATATTTACCAATCACTTCGTGCTGGCAAGCATCACGCACAATATTCACTCCCGAGAGATAAGCAACCGGAGAAAGAACTGTATGCGGGCCATTCAGCAAAGTAACCTTACGTTCGTGATAAGGAGCTTCTGACGGTACAA
The DNA here is from genome assembly GCF_024788145.1 of Bacteroides sp. BFG-606. Taxonomy (NCBI): domain Bacteria; kingdom Pseudomonadati; phylum Bacteroidota; class Bacteroidia; order Bacteroidales; family Bacteroidaceae; genus Bacteroides; species Bacteroides sp. BFG-606. The sequence goes on from NZ_JANUIL010000001.1 coordinate 4,632,110, forward strand.
ACAATACATTCAAGCCTGCCTTGTCAGCCGGGAACTCTTTTGCAACTTCCTGCGGAGCTTCAATCACCCACAAATGGAAAATTTCAGCCTGAACAACCAGATTATCATCATATTGCAGTTTTTCTTTGATAGCAGCAATATCCTTGCGCGGGAATCCCGGAACAATACGGTCTACCAATGTTGCATATACACCACAAGCTTCTTCAAACCAAGTTTTAAACTCGTTTCCCAGGTTCCACAATTCAATATATTGATAAATTGTTTCTTTCAACTTATGACCATTCAGGAAAATAAGCTCGCAAGGGAAAATAATCAAACCTTTTGTCTTATCACCATTGAATGTTTTAAAACGATGATAGAGTAATTGAGTCAGCTTACCCGGATAAGATGAAGCAGGAGCATCTTCAAGTTTACAAGCCGGATCAAAAGCAATACCAGCCTCTGTAGTGTTTGAAATAACAAAACGCATTTCAGGTTGCTCTGCCAACTTCATAAACTCGTCATTTTGAGTATATGGGTTTAAAGCGCGGCTGATTACATCAATCATTGTCAAGCTGTTAACAGCCTCTCCTTTATCCAATCCTTGAAGGTTTACATGATAAAGATCATCTTGTGCATTCAGCATATCGACCATCCCTTTATCAATCGGTTGAACCACTACTACACTGCTGTTGAAATCAGCTTTCTGGTTCATGTTATAAATAATCCAATCTACAAATGCACGTAAAAAGTTACCTTCGCCAAATTGGATAATACGCTCCGGACGTTGTGTTTTAGGAGCAGTTTCTTTGTTTAATGCTTTCATGTTAGTTGTAATTTATAAAGTTGATATTATACAAATTCAAAATAAAAATCAATGTTTTCCTTTATCAGGATATCAATAGGCATGTATTTTACAGGTTCAACAGACTTCTTAAACACGACATGATCGCACAAAGCCTTCACCCCACAATATCCTTGCAAACCCGGACGTTGCCCGATTAAATAATGCACATCACCGGATTTTAATAAATCTACGTTTGCTTTCAGAAGGTCATATCCTATCAGTCCTTTCATGCTACGTCCCGCATGACGAAGATACTCTCCCAACTGATACACTCTGGAATTAAATACAACTCCCAGTAAAGCCTTCGGATGTGCCTGAAAAAACTCATCCAATGTCTGTTGGTTACTTTCCTGATCGGATTTATTAAGTACTACCTCATGGATTACCAAGTTATTATATTCTTCGGCAATGTAACTCATAAAACCATCCAAACGGCGTTGCATCTGTATTTCAGCCGGATTATCTTTATTGTTACTTAAAAACAAAACCAACTCCTGGCCTTCTCCTGCCGAATAATTGCGCATCAATATTTTCGCTGCGATATATCCGCTCTTATATGAATCCTGCCCGATATATGTCAATGCTTTCGCTTCTTCCATATTGAAATCGACAAAAGCATAAGCGATCTTATTTTCCTGTAAATAGGCTGTCAGCGCCAGTGTCTCTTCCCGAAAATTCGGAGAAATCAATACCGCATCCACATTCTTTTCTTTTATGGAAAGGCAGGCTTCCTGATAACTCTTCTCATCCCCATGGTGATAGCACAGATAATCTATACTCACATTAAAAGGACGCAACTCTTGCCGGGCACGCTCAATCCCCCCTACTACCGAATGCCAATAATCATGCTCTATATAATAAGGTATCAAACAGAGGAAAGAATATTTCTTTTTAGCAGCCAAACCGATAGCAAACACATTGGGCTGATAATGAATCTCATCCAACACCTTTTGTACTTTGGCTTTGCTTTTGGGAGACACGTCACCGCGATTGTGCAACACCCTGTCAACCGTTCCGGCGGAAACACCGGCCATACGGGCAATGTCTTTAATGGTATAGTTCTGGTCCTCCATAGTGCTAAAACTTAAATATTATAAATAATCGCTGCAAATATACGAATTATTTTGTTACTCCAAGTAAATTTTCTATTTTTGTGTTCGATAACGGTTAATAAAACTAAAACGAGATTTACGCCTATTAGCTTTAAAATCAATACTATATAGGTATAAATACAGAAAGTAATAATTTTATATACTTAAAACACAGTAATAATGAAGAACTTCATGGACGAAAACTTCTTGCTGCAAACAGAAACTGCGCAAAAGTTGTATCACGAGCATGCGGCTAAAATGCCGATTATCGACTATCACTGTCACCTTATCCCTCAAATGGTAGCTGACGACTACAAGTTTAAATCACTGACTGAAATCTGGCTGGGCGGTGACCACTACAAATGGCGTGCAATGCGTACAAATGGTGTAGACGAACGTTTCTGTACGGGAAAAGATACCACAGACTGGGAAAAATTTGAAAAATGGGCGGAAACAGTACCTTACACTTTCCGCAATCCATTGTACCACTGGACTCATCTCGAACTGAAAACTGCATTTGGTATCAATAAAATATTGAATCCACAAACCGCACGTGAAATTTACGATGAATGTAACGAGAAACTGGCTCAACCCGAATATTCAGCTCGTGGAATGATGCGTCGTTATCATGTAGAAACTGTTTGCACAACGGATGATCCTATCGATTCATTGGAATATCATATCAAAACACGCGAAAGCGGATTTGAAATCAAGATGTTACCAACATGGCGTCCTGATAAGGCTATGGCTGTAGAAGTCCCTGCAGATTTCCGCAGTTATGTAGAAAAACTGGCAGAGGTAAGCGGTGTTACCATCTCCAACTTTGATGATATGATCGCTGCTTTGCGCAAACGTCATGACTTCTTCGCAGAACAAGGCTGCCGTCTGTCTGACCATGGTATTGAAGAATTCTACGCAGAAGATTACACAGATGCTGAAATCAAAGCCATCTTTAATAAGGTATATGGTGGTGCAGAATTGACCAAGGAAGAAATTCTGAAATTCAAATCGGCAATGCTTGTGATCTTCGGTGAAATGGACTGGGAAAAAGGATGGACTCAACAATTCCATTACGGCGCTATTCGTAACAATAACACGAAGATGTTTAAATTACTGGGTGCTGATACAGGTTTCGATTCTATCGGTGAATTCACAACTGCCAAAGCAATGGCTAAATTCCTTGATCGCCTGAACACTAATGGAAAATTGACTAAAACAATCCTCTACAACTTGAACCCATGCGCTAACGAAGTGATTGCAACAATGCTGGGTAACTTCCAGGATGGTTCTATCCCGGGAAAAATCCAATTTGGTTCCGGATGGTGGTTCCTTGACCAGAAAGATGGTATGGAAAAACAAATGAATGCTTTGTCAGTACTCGGTCTTTTGAGCCGCTTCGTAGGTATGTTGACAGACTCTCGTTCCTTCCTATCCTACCCGCGTCATGAATATTTCCGCCGTACATTGTGTAACCTGGTAGGACGCGACGTAGAAAACGGAGAAATTCCGGCATCTGAAATGGATCGTGTAAACCAAATGATTGAAGATATCAGCTACAACAATGCCAAGAACTTCTTCAAGTTCTAACAGACAGTAGTTACACTATAAAAATACCGCTGCCCAAAGCCGAATATAGCTTTGAGTAGCGGTATTTTTTCGGACTGACCCATTTTTTATTCCCACAACTGAACTGTAACAACAAAAGACTCTCAACAAAACAAAAAAGGAGAACTTTTTAGGTTCTCCTTTTAATAATCTTTGTACACCCTCAGGGATTCGAACCCTGGACCCACTGATTAAGAGTCAGTTGCTCTACCAACTGAGCTAAGAGTGCAACATTTTATTTTTATTGCAACATCGAATTTGTACACCCTCAGGGATTCGAACCCTGGACCCACTGATTAAGAGTCAGTTGCTCTACCAACTGAGCTAAGAGTGCTTAATTCCTCGTTTGCGGTTGCAAAAGTAGGTCTTTTATTTTATTTGACCAAACAATCATGCAGCTTTTTTACTATCTTTTTTTCGTCTTTATTCGAACACATAAAGCTCGGAAGGCGTATTTCGCTTTAAAGCAAGCAGTTGCACATCTTTGCCTACAATAACACCTTTGTTCTTTAATTTCCACTCCACCGTTTTATAAGCCAACTCCGGGTGATTATTGTCTTTACTTAAATGGCATAACCAGATATATCGCAAATGTTCAGTGATATTTTCCGCCAGAAACTCTGCAGTATCAGAGTTACTCATGTGTCCGGTTTTACTTGCAATCCGTTCCTTCAGATATTGAGGATAAGGGCCCATTTTGAGCATTTCCTCATCATAGTTAGCTTCAAGTATCAGATAATGGGCTTTACTGATATAATAAGCAGCTGTAGGAGTAATTTCTCCAAGGTCGGTTAAGAAAGAAAAGACTTTGCCGTCAATTTCAATGCAATATCCCACATTGTCCGTTCCATCGTGTGGCACTTCAAAAGATTCGATGTGAAAATCTTCCAGCGTCATAGGCTCTTGCTTTTCCAGATACCGAACTGACGAGCTAAGTTTCTCCGTCATACAATAGCTACGATTGATTCCAGCATGAATACGTGCAGTTGTATAAACAGGAATATTCATTTTTTCTCCCAGATTACCCACTGCTTTAATATGGTCGGCATGATCGTGCGTTATAAATACCGCACGAATACTATCCATCAAGATATTATAATCTTTCAGTGATTTTTTGATAGTACGTATGCCGATTCCGGCATCTATCAGTATCCCATAGGTTTCAGTGCCCAGATAATAACAGTTCCCACTACTGCCACTCGCCAGGCTTATAAATTTTACTTTCATGTTTTATCCTCTTTATTAAAATGCAAAATGCCGTCAACTTTTACAGCAAAGTGACGGCAAATATACATAAAAAAGCAGAGAATTACCGAGAAGCTTCCTTCTTTTTGTCGATGGATTCGGTGATTTTTGCAAATAATAGTAGCGCTACAGCGGCAATCAGACCTATAGCAGCAAAGTAATACCATATATAATGGGCATTTCCACTAGCTACCTCCCATGCTTCCCTCGTCTCGAACAAAGCCGGATCCGGACAATATTTAGTGAGCAGAATTCCCGCCAGACCAAAACCGAAAATGGAGGAAAGGAATGAATGCAAATGACTGAATCCTAAATACATTCCTTCTTCTCCTTTAGGAGCCTGTAAAGAGAAATATTCCAGATAACGCGGTGAAATGAAACATTCGGCAAGCGCCTGCACAACTATACCCGCAATCATCATCAGAGTAATATTACTCATGCCTGTAATAAGATCATTACCCAGCAGATTTCCACATGCCATCAGTAATGCCGAAATAGGAATCAAAAACATTCCCACATTCATCGAAGTAATCGCACTGCGTTTGGCCATCAAACGGGTGATAAAACTAACGCAACAAACCACCACAAACGGATTCACATTGGCAATCCAACCCGGTTTTGCCGTCTCGCCAGCCATACGAATCACATATTTAGGCATAGTGGCATAAAGCTGCTGCTGCACCATCCAGAAACCAGTAACAATCAAAATAAGAATCAATAAACGCCAGTTTGTAATGATTCGCATAAATCCCTGTCCAATCTCATGGAGGCTTTTTCCTTCACCTGCCGTATGCGTCGATTTATAAAGAAGAATAACAGCAAGTAAAGCAACTATTGTCATCGCACCGGAGAAATAATTAATATAGATATACGCTTGCTCACCAATGACATTACGCAAAGGATCGATAATCGTTTTACCGGTGAAAGCCCCCACATTTACCATCATATAAAATATGGAATAACCACGGGCACGAGTTGCTTCCGTTGTTTCTTTAGCCACAGAAGCAGAGATAATGGACTTAATGAAAGAACCTCCCACCATAAGTACAAACAAAACCGGCACGATAATCCACCGGGTATAGCTATCAGGCAAACCATTAAATTGAGTAGTGGCACCATAGCTAACCAAACCGGCAGCTTCCAGCAAAGTGGGCAGTACACCCAACCCTAAATATCCGATGGATAATAAGGAAAATGCTATAATCATTGATTTCCGGAAACCGATCTTGTCAGCATAAGCACCGGAAAAAATAGGAAGCAGATACAATCCACCGGAAAAAAGCCCGGAAATCATACTTGCTTCGAAATCATTAAAACCTAAAATGGAAGATAGATAAATAGTGAGAACGATAAAAACGGCATAATATGCCATACGCTCAAACAGTTCGACTGTGTTGCTGACCCAAAATGCTCTCGTAAAGCCTTTAGCAGCACGCTGAGGGGAATTGTTCATGTATTTATATTTTTATTAAAATGTTAATTTGAGACAAAGATACGTTTTTTTGGCTTACTGTCCGTATCTTTGTTCCAAATTAGGTAATTAAAAACTATGATTATAGCTGTTGATTTTGACGGAACGATTGTAGAACATCGTTATCCACGCATTGGTGAAGAGATTCCATTCGCTATTGACACATTGAAGTTATTGCAACAAGAAAAGCATCGTTTAATACTATGGAGTGTGCGTGAAGGAGCACTTTTGGACGAAGCTGTCGAATGGTGTAAAGCCAGAGGTTTAGAATTTTATGCCGTTAATAAGGACTATCCTGAAGAGCAGAAAGACCATCAGGGATTCTCTCGAAAGTTGAAAGCCGATATGTTCATTGACGACCGAAACCTGGGTGGTTTGCCGGACTGGGGAGTCATTTACGAAATGATCAAAGAGAAAAAGACGTTTGCAGATGTCTATAGCCAAAGCGGAGAAGAAGAAAAAACATCCCTAAAAAAGAAGAAAAGGTGGCTGCCTTTCTAGGAAGCTGATAAATATCAAACTAATAAATAAAAATGCACTCTAATCATGTCAGATAAGAGTGCATTTTCATATTCATAAATGATTTATCATTCAACATTGAATCGCGATTTACTATGCTTCTTTATTATTTTCCCACTTTTCCCTAAACTCCCATAATTGCTCAATAGTAGGATGAAAAGTCGGATTCTCCCAGTTTCTCGAAATCATTGCAATCAAAGATTCCAAATACGATTTACCATCAATAATGGTAGTACATTTATTGACCTGATATCTTTCTGTTGGATAATTCTTTGTCTCAATCATCTTTTTTGCCCAGTTCAATAATTCCTGAACAGCTTCATTGTCATAAGTATGTTGTGCCATCTCTTTAGAATTTTCCGCAAAGATACAAAGTTTATTTATTCATAAATAAAGTTGTTCGTTTCTTTTTACTATAAAGATTCCATTTTAAATTTATACCTTTACGTCCAATATACTCAATTAGACTAACTAATAGAAGCAATAATTATGAAGAAATTTTTCATTTTAGTATGTTCATGTGCCCTTTTGGCAGCCTGCAACAATAGCGCGAAAACAAACAAGAGTGCCGGTGCAGACAGCACCTCAATCGAAGCAACCGATATCCATAATGCGGAAAATTCACTTGATTACGAAGGGACTTATAAAGGAGTTTTCCCTGCTGCCGATTGTCCGGGCATTGAAATAACCCTGACATTAAATCCGGACAAAACATTCAGCCTCCATTCCGTATATATCGATAGAGACAGCTCATTTGACGAGAAAGGTACATATATTTTAAAAGACAATCTGTTGACTCTTAAAGAAGAAGGCGGAGAACTTTCTTATTATAAAGTGGGAGAAAATCATTTACGCAAGCTAACAATGGATAAACAAGAAATAACCGGAGAACTTGCAGACCATTATGTTTTAAATAAGGAATAAGGTCCAAACAAATTTTGCTATCAATAAAGAACAAATTCAAGATTTTTTATGTTTATATAAATAGATATAAACTTAAAAATAGAACAACTTATGATTTATAGTTTTTTATTTCCCACAAAATCGAATACAACGAAGGTATCTTTGTTGCTATTGGCTGTCCGGATCATCTTCGGTATATTATTAATGAACCATGGTATCCAGAAATGGAGTAACTTCCAGGAGATGTCAGCAGTGTTTCCTGATCCGCTTGGAATAGGAAGTCCCCTATCTCTCGGATTAGCAATTTTTGGCGAACTCGTATGTTCGATGGCATTTATCATCGGATTCCTGTATCGCTTGGCAATGATCCCGATGATTTTCACAATGATAGTAGCCTTCTTTGTAGTTCATGCAAATGACGTTTTTGCAGTTAAAGAGCTAGCTTTCATCTATTTGGTCGTATTTATATTGATGTATATTGCCGGTCCCGGTAAATTTTCAATAGACCATATCATAGGAAACGAATTGTCACGGCGGAAGTCAAGAGCATACAAAAATTAGAAATAATAGCCCCGATTAATTAAAAAATATTATATTTGCATACACATAAGAGAGAAATTATCAATATTTTTTATTAATCAAAAACATTTTAACATGAAAAAAGGGAAACTGACTTTAGTCGCAGTAGTACTTAGCGGTAGCTTATTATTCAGTTCTTGTGTAGGATCATTCGGTTTATTCAACCGCCTGTCTTCCTGGAATCAATCAGTTGGAAACAAGTTTGTAAACGAACTCGTATTCCTTGCTTTCAACATTATTCCGGTTTATGGTGTAGCTTACCTGGCTGATGCTTTAGTTATCAACTCAATCGAATTCTGGAGTGGCTCCAATCCGATGGCTAATGTAGGTGATGTAAAGAAAGTAAAAGGAGAAAACGGCAACTACATGGTGAAAACTCTTGAGAATGGATATTCCATTACTAAAGAGGGCGAAACTGCTTCAATGGACCTGATCTACAACAAAGAAGCCAATACATGGAATGTCGTTGCAAACGGTGAAAGCGCTGAATTAGTAAAAATGAACAATGATGGCACTGCTGATTTGTTCTTGCCAAATGGCGAAAAGATGAATGTAACGTTGGATGCTCAAGGCATGCTGGCAGCACGCCAGGCTACAATGAGCAATCTTATGTTTGCCGCCCGCTAAAAATAAAAACAAATACGAAGGAGATGAAACATCATACGGGAGTTTCATCTCCTTTTTCAATCTTATCTTCTTCTATCAAGAATCTTTTGTACTATGAATAAACTACATACACTTATCTATTCTGTTCTAATCTTCACCTGCCTATCTTGTCAGCAACAAACTCCTCAAACTCAAATAGAACAGACAGCCATTGATTTCTGCGAAGCCTTTTATAATTTCAATTATCCGGTCGCCAAAGAATGGAGCACGCCTTCTTCCCAATCTTATCTTAGTTTCTTGGCATCCAATGTCGGTCAAACCCATCTGGAGCAACTCAAGACACGAGGCGCTGCAAAAGTTTCTGTTATTTCAAGTGAGGTAGATGCTAATTTAGAAGAAGCGTCAGTTGTCTGCCAAATCAAAAATGCATTCGTCATTCATCCTATCGGAGGAAAAATGGAATACGTAAGTTCCCTGCAAGATACGCTCGAGTTAGTAAGAGTAAATAATAAATGGCTGATTAGAAAGGATATCCCACAGCAAAATGGAAAGCAAAGTCACGACTGAATTTAGGATGGATGATGGGGAAATGCTCTTTCCTCGTTTCATAGGCGGGGTTGACAGCTTTCATACCTCCGTCAAAGCGCAGAATAAAGAAATCTAAATCCAAGCGAAGACCCAATCCGTAGGCCACTGCTATTTGCTTATAAAACTTATCAAACTTGAAAACCCCTCCAGGTTGATTGGCATAACTCCGGATGGTCCAGATATTACCGGCATCAATAAATACCGCCCCCTGAAACTTCCAGAATAACTTGCTTCGGTATTCAATACTGGCATCCAGTTTAATATCTCCGGATTGATCGAGCAAATTCCCATTTCCTGCAAAAGAGCCCGGTCCCAAATCGCGAACACTCCATCCGCGGACACTATTGGCTCCACCGGAGAAATATTGTTTCTCAAACGGAATAGTCTTCGCATTTCCATAAGGTACAGCTATTCCCACACCGGCATGAAACGCAAAAGAGTTACGATAATCAATTCTGATATTCTTAGCAAAATCAAACTCTCCCTTCAGATATTGAGCATATGGAATCCCTAGAATAGCATATTCACCATCACTGTTCTTCCGGATGTTTGCAGCCTTTGACAGAGCATACATTACATTTCCCGCCGATTCGAAATTAAAACGGATGGAATATGAATTAGAAGCAATCGTATTATTGATAATCGATCCTCCTACACTATTATAATTATAGCTATATCCCATATTTATAATCAGCCGATCCTGATAATTATACTGGAATATATGGTTCTGTCCCTTATTTATATAGTCTTCCTTAAACCTTTCAGAGATACGGGGCAAATAAAGGAAAGCAATATTTATCAAATCAATACGGTGTTGTATCTTCTGACGCTGCGTCCACTTGTAACTCCAGTTAGCAGAAGCCATCGTGCGCAAGAACTCCGGTCGCAACTGATAATTATACTGTAAACCAAACTCTGTTGTAGCCCTGATTTTCCGTTTAAAGTCAGAGGAAATGAATGGGAACAGGAAATTAGGAAAGTTGATACTCGTTTCCACCCCATACTCCGTATAGTTATTATTTGAATAACCAGCTTGAAGCCCGGAAATAACCTCATACGCTCCACGGAATTTTATCATAAACGTTTCCGATCCGCGAAAGAGATTCCTATTCTGGAAAGAAACGGAAGCCGCTGCTCCCAAGTCACCGGCAGAATTGGTTCCCTCTACCTCGAAAGATACCGATTTATGTTTGCTCTTAGTCAACATCACATAACAATCGAGCATTGTTGAATCTCCAACTTGAGTCTCGATAAAACGGATATTCGTATATTTCAATGCAGACAAACGTCCGAAACTGGAATAGGTTTGTTGCACATCACGCTCATTAAACAAATCGCCGGAAGCAAACCGGAGGTTATCCGTAAGCACTTTAGGACGTAAATAGAGCTTATCCTTATAGTAAATCGGATATCCCTTATAATGAACCGAATCATTAATATCCACACTACTCAAAGCAGAAGACTGCAAAACGTCATAATCCGTAATAAAATTAATCTTATTGATCCAATATTGCTGATGTGCCCTTGCCGAATCACTCGCATGCACTTTATACATCTGCAAATGTTGAGTCAAATCTACATTATAAGTATTACGAACCGTATCGGCCGTATATCCGATATAATCCTTATTAAATTTATAGTAGCCATTCCGAAGCAACTTATTCGTGATGCGTTGCCTGTCCGCATCCAATACATTCACATCCAAATACATTCCTTCCTTCAGCAAGCTTCTGGCAGAATCCTGTTTGAGAAGAGAGGCTATTTTAGGATCATAAATATCATATTTGATAGATTGAACAACGTAGGGTTTGCCTGCCGTTACATCATAATACAGCTTAATCTTTTTCTTTTTTATTTTGGTCGAACGCTTCACGGTTGCCGCCATATATCCCATATTATGCACCGCCTTAGTGATCTCTTCTTCAGAGCGTTTCGCTTCGTCCTCGCTATATATTACAGGAGCATCCCCTATCCTTCTTAAAAATTTGTTTCCCCATTTGGTTGAATCACGTCCCGACAGATTGTAGACATAAAGTTGAGTCTTTATCAGGCTGAACCACTTGGCATTAGGATTTTGCCGAACATACATACGTAAGGAAGAAGGCCGTATGTTTTTCTGGTCCGTACGAATTTTAACTTCATCCAGCAAATAAGAACCATCCGGCACAAACTTAGTGGTAGTACACGAAGCAAGTGACAAGACAGCAGCAGAAGCAAGTAAATAAAGAAAATTTCTCCTCATACGGTTTTACATCGATAGCATAAAAAATGCGCTTACAAAGATAAATTATATTTTCTGACGGGAAAAATAAATTAAGAAAAAGAGAGGAAAGTAAGGATAGATTGGAAATATCTTTATAGCTTTGCAAAAGAATATCAAATTTATGGCATCACTAAGTAAAAACAAAATAAAGTATATCCACTCGCTGGAACTGAAGAAAATACGCAAAGAAGAGGGAGTATTTCTGGCTGAAGGTCCTAAATTGGTAGGTGATTTACTCGGACATTTTCCTTGTCGTTTTTTAGCAGCCACTTCCTCGTGGCTTCAAAAACATCCCGATATAGATGCAAGTGAACTGGTAGAAGTTTCACAGGAAGATCTTTCACGGGCCAGTTTATTGAAAACTCCCCAACAGGTACTTGCCATTTTCGAACAACCATCCTATACGTTGAATCCGGAAGTCGTGCGCCAATCACTTTGCCTTGCATTGGATGATGTGCAAGATCCCGGAAACCTCGGTACTATTATCCGTTTGGCCGATTGGTTTGGCATCGAACATATTATCTGCTCACAGAATACGGTAGACGTATATAACCCTAAAACCATACAAGCCACAATGGGAGGAATTACCCGCGTGAAAGTGCACTATACTTCCCTCCCCGATTTTATCCGTTCACTCGGAGACACTCCTATATTCGGAACTTTTCTGGACGGAAAAAATATGTATGAGCAACCATTATCTGCCAATGGCCTGATAGTAATGGGAAATGAAGGGAATGGTATAGGAAAAGAAGTCGCTGCATTGATTAACAGAAAATTATATATTCCCAATTATCCGGAAGGTCAGGAGACATCCGAGTCTCTTAATGTAGCCATCGCTACCGCAGTAATCTGTGCCGAGTTCCGTCGACAGGCTGCATGGAAGTAAAATCAAAAGGATAAAATAAGTAAGGAAATAGGGCTTCCCCCTTCTTTTCCGCTTCATGCAGATACTCCATCAAACATTGGGAAGATTGATTCGGAACATTGGGAAGATTGGATGAAAACACTGGGATGTTTTTAAAAATCATCCCAGTGTTTTTTATTTCTTCCATTTGGTTTTCAGAAAGCAGGGCAATCACTCCCGGCATCCATTCGACCGACTCAATCTCTTCAGTCAGTGGAAATACATCTCGAACAATTCCCTCACCGGTGATCTCCACCACCTGCTGCTTCATAAATCCTACAGCAGGTATCAGCAAATAATGAGAAGCAAAACGTTTCATTACAATCAGCGATTTTGACGTCTTTGTTGTTGCTGCCTGCGTTGATTCATCTGACGCTCCTTTCTTTGCTCCATTCTTTCCTTCTGGATATGTTGTTCCACTTCAATCTGTTCCGGTTTCTTCTCGCGATGAGTTCCCGTACGACGACGGTTCATTTCTTCCGGTGTCAGACGCTGCATGTCATCTTTCTCCTTGTCTATGATCTTATGCAAAGAGTCGGCATTTTCTTTAGCAGATATCTTCTTCAAAGAATCCGCTTTCAAAGCTTTTATCTTGTTCAAAGAATCGCGGACAGCAAACGAAACTGTGTCCGTACAATGATAACGAGTCATCATGAAACGGTCAGCCAATAATGCTCCTCCCTTTTCCAGACTATCTCCCGGATAATAAATGAAGCCTTTTATTTCTTTCATTGGACCTAATGTATCTGCAAACAAACGAATCTGTTGCACACCCGGTTCAGTCACCGTTTTCCAATGATTGATCGTATCTTTCTCATAAATCACCTGCATGGCCATCGTAACGCCTCTTAAAGAGTCGGCAAGCATCGGTTCGAGGAATCGATAGCGTACTTCCCATACCAGCGTATCACGGTCTTTGTAGTTAGAGTCGGTCGGTAAAGTAAATACATATTGATTATTCATCATCTCACCGGTCAAACGAATCATACGCTGCCACGGCCAGACATCAATACTGTCACCCTGCTTAGTCATTTTCGGTTTCTTATCACGTTTGGCTATCAAGTCACCCACAAGTTCCTGTTCATCTTTCAAACGCTTCTTCACCTTATCATAAATTTTCGATAAAATCTCTGTGTTACGTGTATACCAAACCATAGACGAGTCAAATGCAGCCTGCGTAGTCCCGTATTTCTTAAAAACGGCGTCGATATACAATGCTTTCTTATAGTTCTCACTATAAGGCAAATTATCTCCCATAGACTTTGCCACATGATAATCATACAGCAAATTCTCCATCTTCGATTCCGAGATTACATCACTGGGTCTTTTCACTTTACACCCGGCTACTGCAAAAGCGAACATGCAGATGAGACACAGATGAAACCGAAATTTACTTTTCATGATCTGTAGCTTCCTTTTTATCTTTATCCAACGAATGATATGACTCATTCAAATATTTACTATAAAAAAGTAACAGGGCAATGATACCACAACTGATAGCAGCATCTGCAAAATTAAAGATCGGACTAAAGAATATAAAATGCTCTCCGCCCACAAACGGCATCCATGTAGGCCAGTTTGTATCTATAATCGGAAAGTAAAACATATCCACTACTTTTCCATAAAACCAGGTAGAATATCCACCGCCTTCGGGCATAAAGCTGGCAATCTGCGAATGAGTGCTTTCATTGAAGAAAACTCCATAGAACACACTGTCTATGATATTTCCTAAAGCACCGGTCAGAATAAGAGCCACACAAACAATGTAGCCTGTTTTGAACCCTTTCTTTATTATTTTATAAAGATACCATCCTATCAATGCCACCGCAACAATACGGAATGTTGTCAGGAACAGCTTGCCGAAAATTTCCATACCGAAAGCCATTCCGTTATTTTCGGTGAAATAGATATAAAACCAATCTGTCACACGTATGCTTTCATGCCAGTACATATGAGTTTTAATCCAGATTTTGATAATCTGGTCAATAATCAATACGGAAAAGATAACGAACAGGGCAATTCTTCCCTTTGTGAATAGTTTCTTCATGTGTTTATTATAAATTAAACATAACGAGCTACAAGTGCCGTGCGTAAATTTTGCGCAGCTACTTGTAGCCCGTTACCTGTAGCCTATTGCTATCTGTTATTTTTTACCACTGTTCTTTGCTTCAATGCTTAACGTAGCGTGAGGAACAGCACGCAAACGCTCTGCCGGAATCAGCTTTCCGGTTTCACGGCAGATACCATACGTTTTATTCTCAATACGTACCAAAGCAGCTTGTAATCCTTGGATAAACTTCAGCTGACGTTGTGCCAGGCGGGTTGTTTCTTCCTTGGAGAGCGTGTTAGCTCCTTCTTCCAATACTTTATATGTAGGAGATGTATCATCGGTATCATTACCGTCCAGTCCCATCAAACTTTTTTTCAACTGTTCATAGTCACGTTGTGCCAATTCCAGTTTCTCCATAATAATGGCACGGAATTCCTCGAGTTCCGCATCCGAATATCTAGTCTTTTCTGCCATAATTTTACAATTTAAAAAGGTTAATCAATATAGTATTAGTCTTTTATCACATTCACAAACAGCGAGAAGTCATCAAACTCCAGCATTGTTCCGTCTTTCACTTCATCTACAAGTTCCAGAGATGTGCCTAAAACTTGGTTACAAATATAAGTATTATATTCATTTACCGCATCATCTGTTTGCGTATTTTTCGAGATTGTTATTTTTATTTTGTCTGTAATCTCAAAGCCGCTTGACTTACGTATATTCTGAATACGGTTCACCAATTCACGGGCAATACCCTCACGACGCAACTCTTCGGTAATAGTAACTTCAAGTGCTACAGTCAGTTTACCTTCATTGGCAACCAACCATCCCGGAATATCCTCACTAAAGATCTCAACGTCTGATGCTTCGATAACAGCTTCTGCACCATCCAGATTTAACGTATACTTTCCGTTCTTCTCCAATTCACCGATTGCTTCCTGTGACATTTCTGCAACCGCAGCGGCCACCGCTTTCATCTGCTTGCCGAACTTCGGACCCAGTTTCTTAAAGTCACATTTCACTTTCTTCACCAATACACCGGCCGCGCCATCAACGAATCTGACTTCTTTCACGTTCACTTCGTTCATAATCAGGTTCTTCACAGCTTCGATATGAGCTTTCTGCTCCTCATCCACCACCGGAACCATGATACACTGCAGCGGTTGGCGCACCTTGATATTCACCTTACGACGCAATGCCAACACCATGGATGCAACATCCTGTGCCATTTGCATACGGGCTTCCAATTCCTTGTCTATCATTTCTTCCTGATATTTCGGGAATTCGGCAAGGTGGACAGAAACGACACTGTCACGACCTGTTGCTGTAATCAAGTCCGTATATAACCGGTCTGCATAGAACGGAGATATAGGAGCCATCAATTTAGCAACTGTTTCGAGACAAGTATACAATGTCTGATAAGCAGACAATTTATCCTGTGTAAATTCACCACCCCAGAAACGTTTACGATTCAGGCGAACATACCAGTTGGACAAATTATCATTCACAAAATCAGAAATCAGACGTCCTGCCTTTGTCGGTTCATATTCATTATAGCAAGTATCTACCTCTTTTATCAATGTATTCAATACAGATAAGATCCAACGGTCAATCTCCGGACGTTCTGCCATCGGCACATCCGCTTCTTTATATTCAAATCCGTCTACATTTGCATAAAGTGCAAAGAATGAATACGTATTATATAAAGTGCCGAAGAATTTACGACGAACTTCTTCCACTCCTTCAACGTCAAATTTCAGGTTATCCCACGGAGAAGAATTGGTTATCATGTACCAACGCAACGGGTCGGAACCATACTTTTCAATCGTAGTAAACGGATCGACAGCATTATTCAGACGTTTAGACATCTTGTTACCGTTCTTATCGAGCACCAGACCGTTAGAAATAACAGCTTTGTATGACACACTGTCAAATACCATCGTAGCGATAGCATGTAAGGTAAAGAACCAACCACGTGTCTGGTCTACCCCTTCTGCGATAAAGTCGGCCGGATATACCTGACGGCTATCCAACAGTTCCTTATTTTCGAACGGATAATGTATCTGCGCATAAGGCATAGCACCCGAATCGAACCATACATCAATCAAGTCTGATTCACGCTTCATCGGCTGACCATCTTTTGATACCAATATGATGTCGTCTACATAAGGACGGTGAAGATCAATCTTATCATAATTTCCTTCGGTGTATTCGCCCGGAACGAAACCTTTATCCTTGTATGGATTGGATTTCATAAATCCGGCAGCTACCGATTTCTCGATTTCATTATAAAGCTCTTCTACAGATTCGATACATATCTCATCCGTATTATCTTCCGTACGCCAGATAGGCAACGGAGTACCCCAATAACGGGAACGGCTAAGGTTCCAGTCATTCAGATTTTCCAGCCACTTACCGAAACGGCCGGTTCCGGTAGATTCCGGTTTCCAGTTGATAGTCTTGTTCAGTTCCATCATACGTTCCTTACAAGCGGTAGAACGGATAAACCAGCTATCCAACGGATAATAAAGTACCGGTTTGTCTGTACGCCAACAATGCGGGTAGTTGTGGACATGTTTCTCTATTTTGAAAGCCTTGTTGTCTGCTTTCATCATCATGGCAATGACAATATCCAAAGATTCGGCAGCCTGCGCAGCTTTCTCATCATATTTTCCATCTACCATGAATTGAGGATCATAGGCATTTTTCACCCATGCGCCCTGATAGTCCTTGTATTTGTCTACATCCACACATTCTTTTACGAAAGTAGCATCCAGCTCATCCAACAGATAGAATTTACCGGTCAGGTCCACCATCGGACGAGTTTCACCTTTCTTATTGATCATGAATAGTGACGGAATTCCTGCAGCACGTGCCACATTCGCATCGTCCGCACCAAATGTCGGTGCAATGTGAACGATACCCGTACCATCTTCTGTAGTTACATAATCACCCGGTATTACACGGAAAGCTTTATCACTAGCTTTCCAAGTACCGTCTTCAGATACTTCGACAGGTTTTACCCAAGGAATCAACTGCTCATATTCCATACCGATAAGATCAGTGCCTTTATATTCGGCAATCACTTTAAACGGCACAAGTTTATCTCCAGCTTTATAATCCTCCAACTTCAAATCCGCCGCTTTTGCATTGAAGTGTACATTCAATAAAGCTTTAGCCAGAACAACAGTAATAGGTTCTCCGGTATAGGCGTTGTAAGACTGTACAGCCACATAATCGATCTTCGGTCCTACGCAGAGTGCCGTATTTGAGGGCAATGTCCACGGAGTAGTTGTCCAGGCAATAAAATAAGGGGTTCCCCATTCCGTCATTTCCGGTTTAGGATTCTTCATTTTAAATTGGGCAACGGCCGTTGTATCTTTTACATCTCGGTAACAGCCCGGCTGATTCAACTCGTGTGAGCTCAATCCTGTTCCTGCAGCCGGTGAATACGGTTGGATCGTATATCCTTTATATAATAATCCCTTTTTATGCAGTTGCTTCAATAGCCACCACAGTGTTTCAATATAACGATTGTCATACGTGATATAAGGATGCTTCATGTCCACCCAATATCCCATCTGATGAGTCAGGTCTTCCCACTCCTTGGTATATTTCATCACGTCCTTCCGGCAAGCCGCATTGTAGTCGGCAACAGAGATTTTCTTACCAATATCTTCTTTTGTGATACCTAATGCTTTTTCTACACTTAGTTCCACAGGCAGTCCGTGCGTATCCCATCCGGCTTTACGCTTCACCTGATAACCCTTCATCGTTTTGTAGCGGCAGAAAATGTCCTTAATGGTACGAGCCATTACATGGTGAATGCCCGGCATACCATTAGCCGAGGGAGGTCCTTCGAAAAACACGAACGAAGGACAGCCATCACGTTCTGTCATACTCTTGGCGAAAACCTGGTTCTCGTCCCATTTCTTCAGCACATCTTTGTTCACCTGCGAAAGGTCAAACTGCGAATATTCAGTAAATCTCTTACCCATAGCTGTCTACGATTTTACTATTTACAATTTACAATTTGAGGGGTATCCCCATTTTTAAGGGTGCAAATTTACAAAAACATTTGTTTAGTTGAGCAAAAAGCTAAGACTTTTAATCGGATTCGTGTGAAGTTAACGATTATAAACCACCTACAGCCTAAACAAAACAGGTATCTCCTTGTTTTAGTGGGAAACCTAAAAACACTTAACTTATGAATTATGGAATTAGTATTTTATTCAGGGCAATCCCTTTGTTGATGGCTGTTTTTTGCTTCGGATACGGAGCGTTCATTTATGATTATGGAGATGCCGGCGGTCGTGTTGTAGCGGGCCCTGTGATATTCTCATTAGGTATGATATGCATTGCGCTGTTCTGCACGGCTGCTACTATTATCCGGCAAATCATACATACATATAATCAAGCAGCGAAGTACGGTTTACCAATACTCGGCTATCTGGCAGCTATAGTGACTATAATCGGAGGTATCTGTGTTTTCAGTAATGCAGACGGTACTTCAGCTTTTGTGGCAGGCCATGTAATAACCGGCGTAGGTTTTATTACAGGTTGTGTAGCCACTGCTGCCACCTCCTCTACCCGTTTTTCTTTGATTCCGGGAAACTCCAGAGGCACGGGTAATGAAGTTCCTGAAGGCGCATTTTCTTTAGGTCAGGAACGGGCATTGGAAATCATTGTCATTCTCATTTCTCTTATCGCATGGATATGGGCGTTTGTTTTATTGGCTAACAGTCATGTGCATCCGGCATATTTTGTAGCTGGTCATGTAATGGCAGGGCTTGCCTGCATTTGTACCAGTCTGATTGCATTGGTAGCTACCATAGCCCGTCAGATACGCAATGTATATTCGGAAAAAGAACGTTCACAATGGCCCAAACTCGTTTTATTGATGGGATCCATTTCTTTTATCTGGGGATTTTTTATAATCTTAGCCGATTCAGGCAGTGCCAACGGTACTACCGGATATATCATGCTTGGACTAGGTTTAGTCTGTTACAGTATTTCCAGTAAAGTCATTCTTTTGGCTAAAATTTGGCGGCATGAGTTCAAACTCGCCAACCGTATTCCTTTAATTCCGGTATTCACAGCATTGGCTTGTCTGTTTTTGGCGGCTTTTGTATTCGAGCTTGCCACTGTAAATGCAGATTACTTCATTCCGGCACGTGTTTTATCAGGGCTTGGAGCGATATGCTTTACGCTGTTTTCTATCGTTAGTATATTGGAGAGCGGCACGTCTTCCAAATAAAAAATATTCTATAAAAAGGGCGTCACTATATGCCCCGGATAGTGACGCTATCCAGGGCACATAGTGACGCTATCTTGACAGTATAGCGTCACTCTTTTATTTTTTGAATCTAACCTCATACAAGTCATTCCTGCGGTCTTTCAAGTTACGTACACTACCATATGTATGCAATTCGTTCAGCAAATCCAGATCAACATCCGATACCAAAATCATTTCTGTGTTAGGAGTTGCCTCCGCCCTCTTTCCGTCCGTTGGAAAAGCAAAATCGCATGGGGTAAACACACCCGATTGAGCATATTGAATATCCATATTGTGCACACGAGGAAGGTTTCCAACACTTCCGGCAATGACTACAAAACATTCATTCTCAATAGCACGCGCCTGCGCACAAACACGAACACGGGAGTAGGCATTCTGGGTATCTGTCAGGAAAGGAACAAATAATATCTGCATTCCCTGATCTGCCATCAGGCGGGAAAGTTCGGGGAATTCCACATCATAGCAGATTAAAACTCCGATCTTTGCACAATCCGTATCAAAAGTGTTCAGAAGTTTACCACCGTTCAGTCCCCAGCTTTTTATTTCATCGGGGGTGACGTGCAATTTCTCGTACATTTCATAGGTTCCATCCCGTCGGCAAAGGAAACCTACATTATAAAGCAGTCCGTCCTCTTTTACGTATGGCATACTTCCGGTTATAATGTTGATATTATAGCTAATAGCCAGATTCATAAACCGTTCCCGAATCTCATCGGTATACTTTGCCAATCCGCGAATAGCCTGTGATTCTCCTTTATCATTATACTTCGACATCAAAGGAGCATTGAAATATTCCGGGAAAAGAACAAAATCACTTTTATAATCGGATACTGCGTCCACGAAGAATTCTACTTGTTCAAACAGGTCGTCCAACGTTTTATAGCTACGCATCTGCCATTGCACCAATCCTACACGAACCGTAGTTTTAGGACTGATATATTCTTGCGTAGGTGGCTGATAATAGATATTATCCCATTGAAGCAAACAGGCGTAATGTTTCGATTCTTCGTCATTCGGCAGATAATTGGTCATCACCTTTCGCACGTGAAAATCATTCGATAGTTGGAAAGTTAGTACCGGATCATAAATCTCGCGTTGACGCACTCGTTCGATATATTCTTTCGGACGCATTTTGTCAGCATATTTATGATAATTCGGGATACGTCCGCCAAACATGATAGCTTTCAGGTTCAATGTTTCGCAAAGCTCCTTACGATATTCATACATACGACGTGCCAGGCGCAAACCGCGATAACCCGGATGAATGAACACTTCAATGCCATACAAGATATTTCCTTCAGGATTATGTGTATTGAATGTTTCCTTCCCTGTCACTTGTGCATACGTATGATCGTTCTTTACTTTATCATAATCAACAATGATGGAAAGAGCACAACCAACTATTTTATCATCGACTACTGTAACGATCTGACCTTCCGGAAAAATTTTAATTAACTTCTGGATCTGCTCACGAGTCCAAAACACATCGCTACCATCAGAATAGACGCGGGTAAACGACTGGGATAACTGTACATAATCTTCTATTTGCAGATTGCGTATCTGCACTTTATTAATTTTTATCGGATGTTGTTCCATAACAATATGTGTTTTATAAAAGATAATGCAAAGGTATAGCTATTCCTTTAATTGTGTTTTCAAACCAAGAAATAATTAACAATACTATCTATTTTATGCACTCTTTTTCTGCAAATTCCAAAGGTGAAGAAGCACTCCTTCACCCACAAAATTCTTATTCACAGGTAATTCAGAAGAAAGATGAAGGGGTAGATAAAAAAATGTTTCTTATATATAGAGAATGCTGCTTAAACAGAAAGAGAAAAAAGCAGTGTTTTAAGAGAAGGAAAGCGGCGCTTTAAGTAGGCTAAAGCAATGCTTTAGCTGCGGAAAAGAGCTGCTTTTATTTGATTCTGCTTCTTCTATCCTCTTCTCTCTAGTCTGGAAAATTCTAAAGACAAAACAATTAGATTTTCCAAAGGATTTTTTTCAAGCTAGAAACGGATATGAGAAGTCATGGAATCAACTTTTGAATCATTTTCATATAGGATGCGTATATAAATACTATCTTTGCGAATATCAATCATAAATAAAAGAGTACCCCAAAAGGTAAAGAAAAGATATGAATTCCAACAAACTCTCCTATCAAGGACAAATCGAGACAATTCTTCATTATCTAAATTCCATGATACAAAAGAATTGGACAGGCAAAACTGCCGATGAGTTCAATCGCTTGATATCTATACCTGAATTAGCTAAAATGGCATGCATGTCTGTTCGTAATCTTCAGCTGATGTTTAAAGCTTACACTAGCGAAACATTACATCAATATATCATTCGTACACGCATGGAATATGCCCAGCAATTACTCAAAGATAATAAAAAAAGTATAGCTGAAATATATGAATATATTGGATTTGCTAACCAGTCAGCTTTAAATAATACACTTCAAAAAAAATACAATCTCACTCCTCGAGAACTACAAAAAAAATTATTGGAAACAAGTCATACTTATCCTTCATATATTTCTCCTTACCGCATAGTGAAATCAGAAACAATACCTGTTTTATTTTTATCTTATATTGGCAATTATGACACTTGTAGCACAGTTGCTTTTGAGACATACACTTGGGATTGCCTATATGAATATGCACAAGAAAACTCTTTATTACCTGATAAGGAAGATTATTGGGGGATAGCTTATGATGACACGGACATTACCTCATTAGAAAAATGCCGTTTTTACGCTTGTATAGCTATTCAAAAAGGAATAGGATCCAATCCCCCTCTTACTAGTCCAATAAAACACATGGATTTACCTCAAGGTACATACGCAGTTTATGTCCATCAAGGAGATTATGCATTGTTAGATGCCTTTTATGAGACAATATTGAAACAATTACCGCAATTTTATAGCTTAGGAGAAACTCCAATCCTGGAACATTACTTGAACTCTCCCACCGACACAGATGTGAAAGAGCTTCTTACTGAAGTTTGGATTCCAATCGTTAAATAATTTTGTATAAGGGCGATATTTCACCCTTATACAAAATTAGTAGCTATCATACCTGATATACACTTTCTATCAAAGACTTAGGACAATATCCGAGGATGTCAATAGAAATTTTCTCGGCTTCTTCTTTTGAGATGTTATCATTAACGATATAGTTCCTAAATACATTTTCCTTTTCTTTATATGCATAAGATGAAAGCAGCGGCCCTACGATCGTTCGTAATTGCAAGTTTTTAAAATCGTCACTTTGCTTGTCACTTAGACCAACACGTGTAGAATGCAAGATGGTTGATCTATTTTCTCTATCACGGCAATCTTCAACAGCTTCTTTTAAAACAGATTCTTTTTCCAAAGTATCATAATCTACATTCTTATCCTCAACAATAAATTTTAAAACGTTATTCGGTCCAAATTTAATTGTGCCATCATCAAACTTAGCGCTTCTAATTAGAATACCATAATATGCATTAGCATTATCAGATAAACAAATATCAATGCCTCCTCTTGTTCCACCTTTAAATTTTGAATTCTTTGTTATACCTGTGCGATGAACATAAAATCTTCCATAATTATTTTTTTGCAGTTCATTTCCATGCACAAACTCATCATTAAATTTTGCATCTTTAAAATAAGCTTCTACTTCAATAGGGTAAATCCGTAGCCCATTACTTAGTTCAAACATATAGTTTGTGACTATTAACTTATTAATTACTTGAAGCTGTTTCTCTATCTCGTTAAAATCACTGCATTGCATTAAAACTGCAATTTCCTTTTTCAAAGTATCCATAATTATTATCATATTAATATTTCTTTGAGTAAAGATAATCTTTTTAGTAAAGAGTTGTACCGAATATATCAACTTTTTTACTTCTCACTTAGATGATATCAAATAGTCAACAACAGAGTCCCAATTCGGATACTGTTCCGAGCCAAATAAGATTAATTCACCACTAAAATTTTCAGCACCATTTTTGAGGCGATCATCTATCAAAAAGTCTCCTTTGTTCAAATTTTTATGATGACTAAGAATTAATCGTTTATAACCATCAGTACCTAACCATTTTCTCACCCATATTAGTTTATCTGACCAGGCAGAAGGATTATTCCAAGGTGCCGTGGAAAGAATATATACATCATAAAAACGTGCTAAATGATGGTAGGCATTAATTGCTCCTTCATACGGACCCATTCTTGCAAAAATATCAGGTACCTCATCATATCGTCCTTCATATTCTCTCTTTTCGTATTCACTCAACTTGTTAATACCTGATTGAAAATCAACTAGAACATTATCCATATCAATATAAAGGATAGGTTTGGAAGTCGATAATGTTGATATCATAATATTTAAAATTTTGGATTAAATGATTTTTTTGCAATAATAGCCATTCTTTTGAACAGATAAAAAAAGCAGGTTCTTTAGTATATTGGTAATTAGAATACCATTCACCTCGCAAACTAAATAAATAGCGCCTAATAGACAACCAATTCGGAAATCGTTTTGTACCAAAAACAATTAGATTAACCTCATATATTCCAATGCATTCATTATTTTCTTTCTGCAATAAGCGTCCATTCCATTCCCAATAGCCTGATGATAAATCTCTAAAATCGAAGCAGCTAGAATTTAATAAATCTCGAATTCTATTTTCTCTTGTTTCCAAAGCCTTCACTAAAAGAGATCCCTCTATATATATCACAAAGCTAGGATAAGGATTAATCATACTCATTTCTTTACTTGATTTTGCTTTCTTAATTCTTCAATGATCTTTTTTTGATTACTCGTAATTTTACTGCTACCATTTATCCATCGGTTAAGCTTTACACCAATCCAAAATAATATTACAAACCCAATAATTAATTCCATATTTTTCTACTTTTTAAATTATATTTGAAAATAAACTAGATACATAATTACTCATAGTCCAAGACAAACAATTCAACGCACCTCCCCATCTCTCTACAATCGGAGCTATATTAACTTGGTAAATTCGTCCCTCATAGAAAGGATATAACTTTTTTATCTGTTCTAAAGCCTCTCCATCTGTAGGTAATCCAAGTCCGGGGACAATGATTATATCACGTGTCTGAAGCATATTTATGTATGCCCAACTATTCTCATAATACTTACTAAGTTTTAAATCCACAACTACAAAAATGTCATTCAATCTACGTCTCATCTCCCGTTCTATCTTTTGAGGATATACTTTCAAGTTGACCAAAATCTTACCATCGCCAATATTGTGAACAATCCCATCTGTATGACCACAGATATCGTATCTATCCCATGGTAGAAATATAATATCTGCTCCATGAAAGTTTGCCTTTAATATTGCCAGTACTTCTCCCTGATCGATCTGCGAATTTTCTTGGAACACTTTTTCTGTCATGATAATAATTGGTTTCCGCTTTCTTATACATGATCCCATCCACTTAGAATTTCCCTCACACACAACAACATTCCCTCCATCAACTATAAGTGGCGATTGAATAATATCCATCTTGCTACTCATGGTTTTAAGTACGGGAACAATATTAGTTTTATACTGTGGTTTATCCGTCAAATAATCAGGTTCATAGCGGAATTGAATATAAGTATTAGCTCCCCACTGTATTGGCATATAATCTCGGCACCAATAATCTTTAGTGTGCATCAAAGTCCTATGTGCTATATGATGGCGAGAAAGAATATTAGATAATTCTTCATAAACTTTAGGGTAGTGACGTACAAAAAGGTTCGAGAAATAAACGGTATCTTTATATTGCTCTGTTATCATACTTCAATTTTTATAACGCAAAGATAAGCGTATCATTGGAGAACATATTTACTCAAAAATGCAAAAACATTAATTGTAACACCAACGATAAAACAATTAATGCAAAATAAAAGATTGATTTACTGTATGATATGTATATAAACAATTATGACACCATACCATTGGTACGATGTCATAATCTCAACAGAATCATGTCAGGAGGCCGAAGTCATAATGACATGATGAAATTACACTAACCTAATTTATTTGTCTTTCTTCCAAAGTTTGCTCATATCTTCCAGTGTCTTGCCCTTCGTTTCAGGTACCCAACGCCAAACGAAGATGGCAGCAGCTACGCAGATAATGCCATATAAACTATACGCAAACATCGGGCTGAAATCGTACAATGCCGGGAAAGTAGAAGATACGATATAGTTGAATATCCATTGGAAAGCTACGGCGATTGCCACTGCTTTACCACGGATGGTATTTGGGAAGATTTCCGAGATCAACACCCAGCAAATCGGTCCCCAGGACATCATGAAAAATGCAGCATACACAATCACTGAAAGTACCGGAAGGATACCCTTTATTGCCATGCTGTCACACATTGCTACTGCAAATGCACCAACAGCCATACCAATAGAACCGATTATCAATAGTGGTTTACGTCCGAAACGGTCTACAGTGAAGATAGCAACCAGTGTAAAGATAATGTTTACAATACCCATAATCACAGTTTGCATCATGCCACCTCCTTCTGCACCTGCATTTTCAAAAATACGAGGAGCATAATATAGTACCGCATTAATACCGATAGCTTGCTGGAATACAGAAAGCAAAATACCGATCACAATTACTGCCACTCCATAAGTAAAGATTTTCTCCGTCTTCTCATGAGCAGTAGCTTTAATATCATTAAGGATTTCCTGTGCTTTTGTCTTACCATTGATCTTTTCCAGAATTGAGTAAGCCTTTTCGTCCTGCTGTATCAATACAAGATAACGTGGGGTCTTCGGAACAAAGAACAACAACAGGCCAAAGAAAGCGGCAGGGAAAGCTTCCGAACCAAACATGTAACGCCATCCTTCATACACAGTCCACATATCAGATTCAGAACTAACAGACAGTACACCGGCCGCATCTTTCAAAATAACAGGATTCTGATGACCGCCCATAATCAGGAAATTCACGAAGTACACTACCAACATACCAAAGATGATAGCAAACTGGTTACATGATACAAGCGTTCCACGAATATTGGAAGGGGCTATTTCAGCAATATACATCGGACAGACGGCAGAAGCCAGTCCTACTCCGATACCACCCAAAACACGATACAGATTAAAAGCAATCAGCAAATCCATGTTCGGCTTTCCATATTCGAAAAATAAGAATTCCGGATAATAGGAACCTAATGCTGAAAGGAAAAAGAGTACGGCAGCAAGCCTTAAGGAATTACGACGTCCCAAACGGGAAGCAAATATACCGGAGATCGCACCACCCAGTACACAGCCAATTAATGCACTGGAAGAAGTGATTCCATGCATTACTTTATTATATTGAAAATCAGAGGCCGAAAGGAAAAATGCCTCCAAACCTTTCTCTGCGCCCGAAATAACGGCTGTATCGTATCCGAAAAGCAGTCCTCCCAAAATGGCGACAGAGGTGATCGAATATAGGTAGAGTTTACTACCCTCGTTCGTTGTATTAATCATGGTTATAAGTAGATAAAGTAGTGTTGTAGTAGTTGGAAATCTCACCACAGAGTGACACAGAGTTTCACAGAG
Organism: Bacteroides sp. BFG-606; assembly: GCF_024788145.1. NCBI lineage: Bacteria > Pseudomonadati > Bacteroidota > Bacteroidia > Bacteroidales > Bacteroidaceae > Bacteroides > Bacteroides sp. BFG-606. Next base: position 4,659,630 of record NZ_JANUIL010000001.1, read on the forward strand.
AAATACAATATTAAATGAAAATGAACTCTGCGAGACCCTGTGCTACTCTGTGGTGAATTAATTATTAGCAATACATATTCAGAATTGCTTCATAAAGTTCTTGTTTACCGCTAGTCTGCTTCGGTTCACCGTTTGCTTTAGCATAAGTAACTACGTCTTCCAAAGTCAACTTGCCATCTTCAAATTCCTTACCTTTACCAGCATCGAATGAAGCGTAACGGTCAGACAACATTTTCTTATATGGAGATTCGTTCAACAGAGCAGCTGCACTTTCCAATGCACGAGCCATAGCATCCATACCTGCGATATGAGCGATGAAGATATCTTCCAGGTCAGTAGAGTTACGACGAGTTTTAGCGTCGAAGTTTGTTCCACCGTTACCCAAGCCACCATTACGGATAATTTGCATCATAGCTTGTGTCAGTTCGTAGTTATCAATCGGGAACTGGTCTGTATCCCAACCATTCTGATAATCACCACGGTTAGCATCGATAGAGCCCAACATACCGTTGTCTACTGCTACTGCCAATTCGTGTTCGAAAGTATGGCCAGCCAAGGTTGCATGGTTTACTTCAATATTCACTTTGAAATCTTTATCCAAGCCATGAGCTTTCAGGAAGCCGATTACAGTTTCTGTATCTACATCATACTGGTGTTTAGTTGGTTCCATCGGTTTCGGTTCGATCAGGAAAGTACCTTTGAAGCCACGAGCACGAGCATAATCACGAGCCATAGTCAGCATTTTTGCCAAGTGTTCTTTTTCACGTTTCTGATCTGTATTCAGAAGAGACATATAGCCTTCACGGCCACCCCAGAATACATAGTTCTGGCCACCCAGTTCGATCGTTGCGTCGATTGCATTCTTGATCTGAACAGCAGCACGAGCTACTACGTCAAAATCAGGATTAGTAGCAGCACCGTTCATATAACGTGCATGACCAAATACGTTGGCAGTACCCCACAACAGTTTGATGCCTGTTTCAGCTTGTTTCTGTTTTGCATAAGCTACGATTTCTTTCAGATTAGCTTCGTATTCTTCGATGCTTGCACCTTCAGAAACCAAGTCTACATCGTGGAAACAGTAGTACTCGATACCCATTTTCTGCATGAATTCGAAACCTGCATCCATTTTATCTTTTGCAGCTTGTATAGCGTCAGCATTACTATTCCAAGGGAATTGTTTTGTTCCGCCACCGAATTGGTCACCGCCTTCAGCACACAAAGTATGCCACCATGCCATAGAAAATCTCAACCAATCTTTCATCTTCTTACCGTTGATTACCTTTTCAGCATCGTAGTAACGGAATGCCATCGGATTCTTACTATCTTTACCTTCGAACTTAATCTTTTCAATTCCCGGGAAAAATTCTTTTGTTGCCATAATTCTTTTATTTTTAAATGGTTATTATTTAGATTGTTAATTATTTATCTGAAGAAAGAGCCGGAGCCGGTATGTTACCAGTCATCGACTTTTCAAGGCGGTATTTCCATTTTGCATAGGCATCAGCATATTCCTGACGTTTCGCCACATTAGGCTCGATCACATCCAGTTTGTCAAGCGTAGCAAATGCTTCATTGTTATCTTTATAGATGCCTGCACCGATACCTGCACCTTTCGCGGCTCCTACTGAACCGTCTGTATCATAAAGCTCGATAGTGGCTCCTGTAACTCCCGCCAACGTATCGCGGAAGATAGAACTCAAGAACATATTAGCGTGTCCGGCATGGATCATCTTTACGGGAATTCCCATCTGCTCCATGATATCAATGCCATATTTAAAAGAGAATACGATACCTTCTTGAGCGGCACGAATTATGTGGTGTTTGCCATGTGCATTGAAGTCCAGTCCACGGATGCTGCAACCGATTTCTTTATTGTTCAACATACGTTCAGCACCGTTACCAAAGGGCAGAATACTGATTCCCGCACTACCGATAGGAGCTTTGGAAGCCAACACATTCATTTCATTATAAGATATTCCTTCGGGAGCAATGTTGCGTTTTACCCATGAATTAAGAATACCTGTTCCGTTGATGCAAAGCAATACTCCCAGACGTGTCTGGTCTATTGTATGATTGACATGGGCAAAGGTATTGACACGTGACTGCGGATCATAGTTCACTTCACCGTTCACACCATAAACCACTCCTGATGTTCCCGCCGTAGAAGCAATTTCGCCCGGGTTGAACACGTTCAGAGAGAGAGCATTGTTAGGCTGGTCACCTGCACGATAAGTAATAGGTGTTCCTTCTTTCAATCCAAGTTCTTTGGCAGTCATTGCACTGACGCGTCCTTGTTCTGCGAAAGTCGGTTTAATATCTGCAATCAAAGAAGAGTCGAATCCGTAATAATCCATCAGGAAGTCAGCCACCCGGTTGTTCTTAAAATCCCAGAACATACCTTCCGAAAGTCCGGAAACGGTTGTGCAAATCTCTCCACTCAACTTCATGGCAATATAATCACCCGGAAGCATTATCTTGTAAATCTGCTCATAGATGGCAGGTTCGTTTTCTTTAATCCATGCCAACTTGGAAGCTGTAAAGTTTCCCGGCGAGTTCAACAAATGAGAAAGACATCTCTCCTCTCCGATTGTTTCAAATGCTTTCTGACCGTATGGCACAGCACGGGAGTCACACCAGATAATAGCAGGACGCAATACACGCTGACTCTTATCGACACATACCAATCCGTGCATCTGATAAGAGATACCGATGGCTTTTATTTCAGCAGCACTCACTCCGGATTCGGTCATAATAGCCTGTGTAGCCAACTTTAAGTTTTCCCACCAACTTTCCGGATCTTGTTCCGCCCATCCGGGATTCACAGCAATAATATTCGCTTCTGTTTTCGGAAAAAATGCCGATGATACACATTTGCCTGTTTCAGCATTCACCAAACTCGCTTTTACAGACGAGCTACCTATGTCATAACCTAATAGAAACATAATTTTATTTACGATTAAACGATTTACTATTTACGATTTAACGCTCAATGTCCGACAATTAATGCTATAACATTCAACGCCTAATACTTAATACCTAATACTTAATACTTGAATAAGGTCTACCTTCTCACCTTATTATATATCTTCTTATCAAATTTATAATAACGGGCAGCACGGTGAGCCACTCCTTGTTGTTTTTCTTCCAGAGGAACTACATATTCCATCATGGCTATTTTCTTATGGAAGTTGCGTACATCCACAGCTTTGTCGTATACTAATTCAAAAAGGGTTCTTAATTGTGCAGCTGTAAATTTGCGCGGAAGCAGTTCGAACAACATGGAAGGATTAAATTCTACAAACTGACGAATATAAGTCATAGCTTCCTTAATAATCAGATTATGGTCGAAAGCCAATGTTTTCACATCTTTCAAAGCAATCCAGCAAGCCTGATGATCGTCCAGATTCTTATCCAGTGTGCGGTCAATCTTCACCATCGACAGATACGCAATGGTTACGATGCGTTCCACTCTTGACTGCATAGCTCTTTCCAGCCAACGTACATCTTTCGGATTACTTGTCCTGTTTTTAGAACCGAATGCTTTAAACTGCATCAGATTCACATTTTTAAGTCCTGTCAGTTCATACAAAACTCGTTGCGCTGCTTCATCCAGGTCTTCATCCATATATATAAGACTTCCGGGAAGTTTCATATCGTGATATACTTCTCCATTATCTTCACCTGCACGTTTTACAAGTAACACTTTCAGTTGTTCTCCGTCAAAACCAATCACTACACAGTCCACTGATATATGATTGTTTGCTAAAGGTGTATTTTTCTGTAAATTTTGCATATCCATTTCTTTAATACAGTGCAAATATAGAGGCTAAAACTCATCAAAACAAAAATAAGAACCATGCTATAAAACATTGTTTTTCATATAAATACATATCATACATTCTACAATATGAATAGTTAGTGTTATCTTACGAATTACAATATGTATTTTAGTATTTCCGCGAGTGAGTAATTGTACAAAGTACAAAAACTAGATGGACGCTTTATTATCAGTACTTTTCATATCATTTTCATCAGATACCGGCAAAGGTACTTATTGTATTTTAAACGATATGTCATTTTGTACCTTATCGTTTTTTATTCTATCTTTGTCGGGTAAATATTAAAAAAACTAAAATGGAACGTCATCCAGTCATTTTATCCATTGCCGGCTCCGATTGTTCGGGAGGCGCAGGTATTCAGGCAGACATAAAAACAATCTCCGCTTTAGGTGGCTATGCGGCATCGGCTATTACTGCCATCACCATACAAAATACACTGGGAGTACGTGCCGTACAGTCTATCGCCCCTGATATTGTTCGTGGACAAATAGAAGCAGTGATGGACGACCTGCAACCGGTTGCCATCAAAATAGGAATGGTAAATGATATTCAGATTGTTCGTGTGATTTCCGACTGTTTACAAAAATATTCACCTGCATACGTCGTCTACGATCCGGTAATGGTGTCTACCAGCGGAAAGAAACTCATGACAGATGAAGCTATAGAAGAAATAAAAAAAGAACTTTTGCCGCTTGTGACATTAATCACTCCCAACATCGACGAAGCGAAGGTGCTTACAGGCAAAAGTATTCACAACATTCAGGACATGCAGGCGGCTGCCAAAATGCTGACGGACGATTATCATACTAGCATCTTGTTAAAAGGCGGACATCTGGAGGGAGACAATATGTGCGACCTTTTGCACACGTCCGAATCTATCTACCATATATATGAGGAGAAAAAGATAGAAAGCCATAACCTGCATGGAACGGGGTGTACCCTCTCCTCTGCCATTGCTACTTACCTGGCCAAAGGATACCCCATGAGAGAATCCATCCAGCACGCTAAAACGTATATCACGCAAGCTATTATCGCAGGAAAAGAATTGAATGTCGGACACGGCAACGGCCCTTTATGGCATTTTCCGGACTCCGTTGCACAAATGTGTACATTTTGTGCGGTTGTATCATAAAAATACGTAACTTTGCACCCGCAATTAAAAATCAATTAAATAATAAAAATATGAAAGCATTTGTATTTCCCGGTCAAGGCGCTCAATTTGTAGGAATGGGTAAAGACCTGTATGAAAACTCAGCTTTAGCAAAAGAATTGTTTGAAAAAGCAAATGATATCCTCGGATATCGCATTACAGATATCATGTTCGATGGCACAGATGAAGACCTCCGTCAGACAAAGGTTACCCAACCTGCCGTATTCCTTCATTCTGTTATCTCCGCTCTTTGCATGGGCGATGATTTCAAACCGGAAATGACAGCCGGCCACTCACTCGGTGAGTTCTCTGCATTGGTAGCTGCCGGTGCATTGAGTTTTGAAGATGGACTGAAACTTGTTTATGCTCGTGCAATGGCTATGCAGAAAGCTTGTGAAGTTACTCCTTCCACAATGGCTGCCATTATTGCATTGCCTGATGAGAAAGTAGAAGAAATCTGCGCAGCAGTAAATGCAGAAGGTGAAGTTTGCGTACCGGCTAACTACAACTGCCCGGGACAAATCGTTATCTCCGGTTCTGTACCAGGTATCGAAAAAGCTTGCGAACTGATGAAAGCTGCCGGAGCTAAACGTGCCCTTCCGCTGAAAGTAGGTGGTGCTTTCCATTCTCCATTGATGGACCCTGCTAAAGTTGAGTTGGAAGCCGCTATCAAGGCTACGGAAATTCATACTCCTAAATGTCCGGTATATCAGAATGTAGACGCACTTCCTCACACTGATCCTGCAGAAATCAAAAAGAACCTGGTTGCCCAGCTGACTGCTTCCGTACGCTGGACACAGTCTGTTAAGAATATGGTTGCCGACGGTGCTACTGATTTTACAGAATGTGGCCCGGGTGCAGTACTTCAAGGACTGATTAAGAAAATTGACGGTACTGTCAACGCTCACGGTATTGCATAAGCATCCGTAAGAAAGAGTTTATCTTTAAATATATGAAGCGTGTTGGTAACTATTGCCAACACGCTTTTTTATATTAAGCCTATTCATAGCATACGGACTAACATGTTGTATAACACCCCGTTACTTTTCTTTTCCGGCAAACTTTCCGTATCTTGCTATTGTTTTTATTACAGGAATCATTTACTCAAATTTATGAGCCATGAAAATACATGAATATCAAGCGAAAGAGATTTTCTCCAAGTACGGAATACCTGTCGAGAGGCACACTTTATGCCGTACAGCCGCAGGTGTCATAGCCGCTTACCGGAGGATGGGAACAGACAGAGTGGTTATAAAAGCACAGGTATTAACCGGAGGACGGGGAAAAGCCGGAGGAGTGAAACTGGTAAATAATACGGAAGACGCTTATCAGGAAGCTAAGAATATTCTTGGAATGAGTATTAAAGGACTTCCGGTCAATCAAGTACTAGTTAGTGAGGCGATAGATATTGCTGCCGAATATTATGTCAGTTACACCATCGACCGGAATACACGTTCTGTTGTTCTGATGATGAGTGCATCCGGTGGTATGGATATCGAAGAGGTAGCCCGTCAAACACCGGAAAAAATCATCCGATATTCAATCCATCCATTTATTGGTCTTCCCGACTATCTGGCAAGGCGTTTTGCTTTCTCCCTCTTTCCTCAAATGGAGCAGGCGGGTAAAATGGCGGCCATCCTTCAGGAACTTTATAAGATCTTCATGGAAAATGATGCATCATTAGTGGAAGTAAATCCGCTGGCACTAACCAAGAAAGGTACGTTGATGGCTATTGACGCAAAGATTGTTTTTGATGACAATGCGCTCTATCGCCATCCGGAGGTACATGCTTTATTTGATCCGACGGAGGAAGAAAAAATAGAAGCAGACGCTAAAGATAAAGGATTCAGCTATATCCACATGGATGGTAACATCGGCTGTATGGTAAATGGTGCCGGACTCGCTATGGCTACTATGGACATGATTAAGCTTTATGGAGGTCAGCCCGCCAATTTTCTCGACATTGGTGGTAGTTCCAATCCTGTCAAAGTAGTTGAAGCCATGAAACTTTTATTGCAGGATGAAAAAGTGAAAGTGGTCCTGATTAATATTTTCGGAGGAATCACCCGCTGTGATGATGTAGCAATGGGGCTTCTTCAAGCATTCGAGCAGATAAACAGTAATGTACCTGTTATCGTACGGCTTACAGGCACTAATGAGCATATCGGACGGGAACTGTTACGGAATTACAGCCGTTTCCAAATAGCCACAACGATGAAAGAAGCTGCCCTTATGGCTCTGAAAGCATAATAAGTACCCAAATCATTAATAAATAAAGCAATTATGAGCATATTAATAGATAAATCTACCCGCCTGATTGTACAGGGAATTACTGGGAGAGACGGACTTTTCCATGCCAAGAAGATGAAAGAATACGGAACCCATGTTGTTGGAGGAACTTCTCCGGGCAAAGGAGGAACAGATGTAGACGGCATCCCCGTATTCAACACTATGTATGACGCGGTTGAACAAACGAAAGCCAATACTTCTATCATTTTTGTTCCGGCACGTTTTGCGGCAGATGCCATTATGGAGGCAGCAGATGCGGGCATCCGGTTAATCGTCTGCATTGCGGAAGGAATCCCCACGCTGGATGTAATTAAGGCGCACCAGTTTGTCGAACAAAAAGGTGCTATGCTGATCGGCCCCAACTGTCCGGGACTGATCTCTCCGGGAAAAAGTATGGTGGGCATTTTACCGGAACAGGTCTTTTTAGAAGGAAATGTCGGAGTTATCAGCCGTAGCGGAACACTTACTTACGAAATTGTGTATCACTTAACGGCGAATGGCATGGGACAATCCACTGCTATCGGCATCGGAGGTGATCCTGTTGTAGGTCTTCATTTCCGTCAACTGCTGGAGATGTTTCAAAATGATCCGGAAACAGAAGCGATCGTCCTGATTGGAGAGATTGGAGGAAACGCAGAAGAACAAGCGGCTGAATATATCCGCAATAATGTAACCAAACCTGTAGTGGCATTTATTGCGGGGCAATCAGCTCCTCCGGGAAAGCAGATGGGACATGCAGGAGCTATCATTTCGGGAAGTTCCGGTTCGGCAAAAGAGAAGATTGAATCCTTAGAGGCTGCCGGTATTCGGGTGGCACAAGAACCTTCGGATATACCGAAACTATTGAAAAGATAAACTCCCAAAGAGAAAGAAAAAACAAAAATAGTCATATCATAATAGATGCAGATTCACTCCCTCAAATAAGTAATTACATACTTATCGCTTAGAGTAAATCTGCATTTATTTTACATACCTTTCTTTATACCTAATTTTATAAGAAGAGCATTCATAGGATATGCACAGAAGAAGCCGAAAAGCATAGCCAACTGCATCATAAACCAGAATATCCATGTGTCTTTGGGTAACGGTTCATTGATAAACAATACAAAATAGACAATCGCCATCCAGCCATACATTCCTACCTGCCAGGACAAAAGAGAAAAGAAATCCGCTTTGAAAGCACGAGCCAAGGCATTACCTACCGAAATTTTTTCCATCTCCCTAATAGCATAGAATTGGAAATAAACACCAATCATCAAAGCCAGGATAAAGTCAAGTACCCAATTACCAAAGAGCTGACTTCCTGCCACAGTTACAGGAACATAGTTTGTAAACCACTCTCCTATGATATCTGCCAATGTACATCCTGCACCACAATGAAGCGCTGACAAAGCTACCGATTGCCAATAAGGACGTTGCATTCCTTGCATCGACATTTCTCCCGGCATGGCCATATCCATCGCCATATTATCTTTCATACCGGACATATCCATTCCCTTCATATCAGACATATCCATTTTCATCCCATCATCCTCAACTTTCATCGGACCACTCCGTCCAAACTTATTATACGCCCATAAAGCTAAATAACTTCCCCATAATGCAGATAATATCCAGACTGCATTCATTATCTTCATTGATTGCGGACGATGTGTCAGGTCTATGGCAATATGTACTGCAATTCCGATACCTGAACATACTAAGAAAACGGCTATTAAATTGAGCATGACTGTATGTTTTTTAAAGTTTCAGATTACAAAACATCCTTTATTTGTGAATAGTTCACCCCATTACTTTTAATTTTATCCTATCGAACTATTCTACACACGAGTTGTTATGGCTCAGTTGGAAATCTTGGGGGATTACCCATTCTTAATTTCTGCTATGCATATACTTTAGCTAATCTAAAGAGGAAGAATCTCATATCTGCGACTCCTCTGAAGGAGGCTCTGAAAGCTTTTATTTTCGCATTAAAAGCTTCAGCTGCCGCATTGGTACTTCTGTTGACAAAGAAGTTTAATATCCTTTCATAATGATTCTCAATAGAGTTTGCTACGGTTGCAAACGTTTCATAGCCATACTCTTCTATTTTACTATACCATAAAGCTAATTTAGCTCTTGCTACATCTTTATCATAGTTTGTGGAAAATATCTTTCCCAAGTGTAAAGAATAATAATACACCTGCTTGATATCATCAAATTGTTTGAATAATATTTCAGCTCTAATCTTCTGGCTTTTAGTCCATTTATCAGGTGCTTTAAATAGTAAATATCTACTTCTTGCTAGTAACTGCCTAAGCGTGTCTCCATTTTTAAAAGTCTCCGGTTCATAAGCTACTCCTTGTTCCTTTGCAGCTTTTATTGCCTTGTTCTCATCTTTCATTACCTGCCACCGATAAGTAATACGCAACTCCTGTACGGCTTCGTATACGAGTTTCTGGACATGAAATCTATCGATAACCTGCATGGCGCGTGGAAAACAAGTTTTAGCAATCTTCTGCATACTTCCTGCCATATCCAATGTGATTTCTTTGACCTGATTACGTTGTTCTTTAGGAATCTTCATTAAGATAGCTATAATATCTTCGGCCTTTGTTCCTTGGACTACGGCAATGATTGAACCTTTACGGCCTCGTTTATCCCTGTTGAGTAAGATGGTATAAAGTTCACCTTTACTTAGCGCCGTCTCATCGATACATAGATTATAACCTATATTTTTAGGGTAAAGAATATGGTCTTGGGCATGCTCTTTTTGATTCCAACTCTGATAATCACTCAAATGGTCCTTATATTGATTTTGAAGCTGTTTGCCGTCCATGCAGTAATGCTCGGCCAGACTTTGACAGCTAACGGCATGATTATCTAAGTAATTCTTTTAAAAAAGCACCGAACTCAGCTGTGATGCGAGTACCGGTGGCTACTAAATTCCAGTCACGACTATAAGTCTGACCGGTTGAAGGATCTTCCCAACGACGACGTTTGATACGCAAGTAAACGGCTTTGCCGCGAATAGGAAAATCCTGAACTTCTATCTCAGGAAAAAAGCCTTTCGAATGAAGGGATAAATGGGACAGTTCAGAAGAAATAACCGGGGTTTCTTCTAAAAAGAGAATAAAGCAGGTCTCTTGAGAAAGGCTATCAACAACGGTGAAGTACTCAAGGATACCGGAAGGCAGAAATAGGCTTAAAATATCAGCCGGAAGAAGTGGAGTTTTAGAGTTCGTTTTCATAATGCAAAAATAAGCATTTTAACCAAATCCCCCAAGAATTACAACTGATCCATCAAAACAATAGAAATATGAGCAGACGTAGACAGTTAGAGCATGAAGTATCTGTTGCTCAAGAAAGAATAAAGAAAGCTGCAAAAGATACACCGAAGGATATCCTGAAATTATGGGAACAAGAGCTGGTAGACCTGGAATTGGAACTCAATAATATGGTGGATGATGAAGAAGATAACAATGAGGATTAACAGAAGAAAGGCGCGCTAGTTTCCTAGTGCGCCTTTCTCTATTACTGTATATGTATTCAGTATTAATTCTTTGGCAATGCTTCTTTTACTACCATTGAACGACCTACATATTCTGCACCGTTCAATTGTTCGATAGCTTTAGCAGCTTCTGCATCATCCGGCATTTCGATAAACGCAAAACCTTTTGATCTTCTAGTTTCACGATCTGTGATTAACTTTACTGAAGCAACTGTTCCATACTCTTCCATTACATGTCTCAAATCTGATTCCTTAACATTATAGCTAAGATTTCCAATGTACAAATTCATAAAATACAAATATAAAAAATTAATAATTCAATAAGAAAGTTTTAGGAAGATCTTAATTAGAGATGGATATGCTCAAATAAATGAGAAGATTCACGTAAAAAAATCAAATCGTAATAAACCTCTTTATTGTTGTTGGTACAAAGAAAAGCATTATTTGGGGATATTGCACTATATTCTCTCCTTTTTCTTCTTGTAAAACATCTTTTTTATGAAAATAGGCCAATACTTAACGTTCTTATTCTTTTATATCAAGCCATTCCATATAAACTACCGGATTAGTCTTTCTGTAGATTCTTCGCTACAAATTCCTCAAAAAACGTTTTCTTATAGTTTCCACCTCCTATTCCTATCTCATAAGACTTAATAAAAATATCATTGGTATCAAAAGAGTCAATCCGTGAGGTATTGACAATATAGGACTTGTTTATCCGGAGAAACTGTTTAGCGGGCAGTTGCTCATGAATATTTTTCAGATTCATCTTAGTTATCACCCGCTGATCTTCCAATTGGAGAATGGAATAATCCTTTAGTCCTTCAATAAAAAGAATATCACTGAAGTTTATCTTGATATAGCGTCGTTCCGATTTGATGAAAATATATTCTTCCTGTATCTCCTCCACTCTTTCGGCTGTTTCCGACAATAACAGTTTATGATATGCTATTGCCTTATTGACTGCTTTCAGAAAACGGTTCATTTCAATAGGCTTCACCAGATAATCAATGGCACTTACTTCGTAACTATCGAGTGCATATTCCGCATACGCCGTTGTAAAGACAATCAATGTATTCACGGGAATACTTTGCGCAAACTCTATTCCGGTAATTCCCGGCATCTGAATATCAAGGAAAATCAGATCAACCGTATATTCATTTATATAAGCGGACGCTGCGATAGCGTTATTAAAGCTACCCACCAATGTCAGTTGTGGAATCTGTTCCACCAATGACTTCATACCTTTGCGAGCTACCGGCTCGTCATCAACAATAATACAATTCATAAGTTTAGATGTAAGTTGACATTATAAGTTGTTTCTTTATCTTCTATCTGTAACGTGTACCGTGATTCATAAAGTAAATCCAGTCTGCGTTTCACATTGGCCAACCCTATTCCCCCTTCCCGCTTAACAGGAACACGGGGCTTAGAATTCTCGCAACGAAACGTCAACTGTTTATTATGCACAGAAAAATACAGGTGAATATAAGATAAATTGTCGCTATCCAAATTGTGTTTCACTGCATTCTCTACAAAAGGGATAAACAACAACGGAGGAATACAGATATTTTCCATATTTCCCTCTTGAAAAATAGTATATTCAAAATGATCCCTTCTCACCTTCTCCAATTCAAGAAAACTGGTGAGAAACTGTATATCTGCAGTAAGAAAGACTTCTCTTCTTGTACTGTCATTCAACTGGTAACGAAGTAGATTGTCCAGTTTCTCCAATATCTGTGAAGCCTCATCCGGAGCATCCTTTACCAAAATATTGGCATTATTCAGCATATTAAAAAGAAAATGCGGATTGATCTGTTTCTTTAATTGTTGCAATTCTGCCTGCTTAGTTGCCTTCTCCAATTCAAGAATCTTTTTATCGGAGACAACCCAGCGGCGGAATAGTTCAAAGCTCGTACAGCCACCTGCACTTAATAGTAGTACTAATACTCCATAAGCAATACTATCAAAAGAAACAGCATGGTTATCCTGTATACAAAACTCACGAATACCGTATCGTTGATATAATGGAGACAGAAATATAAATCCTAATAATACACTCACTAAATTGACTCCGAGAAACGAAATCCAATAACACCATAACTTGCGCTTGGCCTTATACAGGAAACGGGGCACTAACCAATATATATTCAGATAGATAGGAAACGCAAAAACCAATATACTAACCGGATATGCATATCGGAAACCTTCTCCAGTAAAATCTCCATATACATTCTGAAAGCCCAAAAAGAGTATAATAAATAGCAATAGTAAATTACTGATAAGCCTGAAACGGTCATTTACCAGATTCTTCCCCCAATCGTATACATTCCAGGTATCTTTCATAATTCCAACATTAAACTAATGGTACACAACATTCCATCATTATAGCCACTTTTTAATTGATAACCTCCCGGATATAGCAAGTCCAATCGTTGCCGTAACTTGTCAAAAGCAGGTACTATTTGCAGACTTTCCTTTTTTCGCAGACAGTATGTACAAATGAATCGAAGCTGATTCTCTTCCATTTGAAAATCGATCCTTATATTTTCTCCCTTTCCATTCTCTCCACATACCGTTGTCCGAATCACATATTCTATCACAGGCATAAACAATAAAGGAGGAACTTGTATATATCGCACTTCATTCAGGATGTTGACTTCAAAATTAAACTCCGGATTGCATAATTTCTCCAACTTCATATAATCAGTCATAAAATCGATATCATCTCCCAACAATACCTGTTGCCGTTCACTTTCATAAAGTTGGTATCGAAGCAACCGGCTTAATTTAAAGATAAGCAATGATGCCTTTTCTCCATCTTCCTCCAACAAGGTTCGCACCTTATTCAATATTCTCGAAAAAAACTCCGGTTGAAGTTGATCTTTCAAATGATTTAGATCAGTCTGTATGCTAATATTCTCCAATTCGTTTAATCGTTGTTGATAGGCCACCCAGCGATGCAGAAAAATAGTAAAAGAAAAAGCCAGAAAATAGAGTATCAGCGCCAATGCATTTATCAACAGAAAGAAAGGGAGATCACTGTTTAGTCTTTGCATCTGTTCGGGTATAACATAATATTGCCCTAGAAAACAAATAGCACCAACCATGGCGGTCAGCATAAATCCAACAAGGCAACTCAAATATATGATATACTTTTTATATCTACGCTGAAACAGATAACCGGGAATTAACCAGTAAGTATGCAGATTTATGATTCCCCATAAGATGACAGAAAGTAAAAGACTAACTCCCGTAGAAAGATTTAGCCCTAAACTATCGCTTTCGACAAAAGTGCCTCTGAACACTAAAAAGGAGACTACAAGAAATATCCCTATTTGCTTCAGTAACGTATATAATAGCATCTTAACTGACATCAGGCGATAAAGTTACCATTTTTTTAGAACTTATACTTCATTCCCACCGAAACATACATTGCCGGTTTAAAATAAGGGTCAGTCTCTCTGGACATATCTGCGAAAAAGGCTTTTAAAGTGCGGGTAGTGTAATAAGCTATTCTGCTGCACGATACACCGGCAGTAGCAGTAACAGAAAAAGAGTTCCCGATGCTTAACTCCGGCTGTAAACCTGCAATAATGAATTGCTGGGAAAACATAGTATCTTTCCCCTCCTTCTCCAACAAGGCCAGTGAACCGTTCATTTCCGCCAACAATCTTAGATTCAGAAATTTATTCATTCTCATTCCGACCGACACTTCCATGGCATTCAACATAGATACTTTTATTTGATAGCGTCCTTCAGTAGTCCAATCAAAATAAATAGCCGGAAATACCATCGGATAACCGAATGTGTTATTTACAGCCAATCCGGCTCCAAGAGATAAATTAGGCTTGAACTGCCGGATAAAAATAACTCCCCCCTGTCCCAGAACATTCTTCAGTCTTACATCAGAAGCCGTATAGACTCCTGCGCCAACTGTCATTAACAATAACCATTTCTTGCTGATGGGACGAATATGAATGACGCTCAATTGCAAATTTATAATCTGATCTATATCTATATAAGATTGAAGGTTCTTATTGTTCATAGCTGTATAACTTCCTCCCGCTGAAAGCATCCAAGAAGTAGGCTGGCTCCTTTCATTCATTTTCTGTGAAACCGGAATGTTGACGTTTCCTTCAACAAACCGCATATCGCCTTTACCGTCTGTTTCCTGATTCTCTTCATTCTTATATCGTGAAGAAGAGATATATCCCGTTCTGACCGTCACTTGCGCATACGCATCTTCCGGCAACAATAAAATCAAAACAACCGCACTTAATAAAATACACTTCATCTTTTGTCTACTTTTAGGTTTGAATGCAACAAAAATAGAGCTAAACTAATCACCGCCGGGAAATTGTAGACGAAACCCTGCATTCTGTATACAAAACTATTGATAAAAGACAATCAATCATGAACGCAACCCAATCATCCTTTAACGACTTTATCGGACTGGATGGGAAGTTGGCAGATAAAAACAGAAATCCTGATTCATCACGAACCAGGATTTCTTTATGAGTATTACTACATTCGAAGTTTTATTTTATTCTTTTACTTCTTCACCTTTTTCGTTCATCAGCACTGTCAGTACCTGAACATCTTCCGTAGTAAGGACTACCTTATAAATCTTACCGCTTTCTTTTTCAGCGACATAAGCTTCCGTAATGGCAGCACCTTCATAATTTTTAGCGATCGCCTGTACTACTGCCTCCGGCAGTTCTTTAACATCAATCTTTGTAAACTCATCCTGTGGAGCCTGTACGTTAGTTTCTACAGTTGTAGCGTTACTAACTTCCTGTGCAAATGCTACAGAGCTACCCAATCCCATCACCAATGCTACTGCTACTAATACCTTTTTCATAATCGTAATTTTTTAAGTGTGAACTACTAAATCATTATTAACTTGTTTCTTACACTTAATAGGTAGCAAAAGAGGTACCAAAGTTCCAGAATGAGCATATATCATTAGTAATCAATCAAATACAAGATACACTCATTTATTATATTGTAGAACTAGTGTGGAATTGTGTAGAAAGTGACGGCAATAATTGGGGAAAATATGCCGATTTACCACTGGCAATCAAAATTATATTCTGAACACCCTGCACATTTCGCCGACACACCATCGTCTTTCAATCATCCACAATGGAAATACTTATTTACTAAATCCAGCATTTCCATCGGCTTTCCTTCCAGATCCGCACGCAACGTTTTATCTTCGTAACTGCGAAGTCTGCGGATGATACCGTCAATCATTGCCGGACTAAACACGTTATATTGCTCAAAGATTGCCCGTTGTTGTTGCAAGCAATCGGCAGAAGCTTCACAGCTATCCGGCAGTTGCGCCAGTGATTTCAGTTTATCTTCATTCTCTTTCTGATGGATATTCACATTTACATAAGTTTTTTCAGCAATATCCAGCGCATTTTCAATCTCAAAACCATGACGGCAGGCAACAGCCAAACCAGCCAATAATTGATATAAATCTGCCGAACCATCCGGAGAGCGCATTTCTACCGTCTGCTTCTGACTGGTGTCAAAATGACTTTCAGCTTCCAATGGGTTTGCCAATGTACACATATCTGTTTTTGCAGCCCATCCCAGAGGTACGCGCACTAATACAGAGCGGTTGCGGTCTCCCCAACAAACATTGGTAGGTGCTTCCTGATGAGGAACGAGACGGAAGTAAGAAGTAGGATTGGTATTTCCGAAAGCAGTAATTGACGGAGCAAGTACCATCATTCCGGCAATTGCCTTGCGTGCTGTATCCGACAAAACACCGTCTTTCAGCATCTGGTTCTTTCCATCTTTCATGATACGCATGTGGACATGCAAGCCCGAACCGGCTTTACCTGCCGTAATTTTTGGAGCAAAGGTTACATTGTATCCATATCTAAATCCCAGGTTACGAATCACCCATTTGGCAATCATTAATTGATCTGCTGCCTGCGATACAGGGACCGGCAGGAATTCTATTTCATTCTGCTCATAGATATAACCATCCAGCGTGAAATTACCTACTTCAGAGTGTCCATACTTTATTTGTCCGCCTGTCTGTGCGATGTAAGACATACATTGAGTACGGAATTCATTGAATTTAGCATAAGGACCCGATTCATGATAACCACGTTGGTCGGTTGCCTGAAACATACCGGTGTCCGGGGCTATTACATAATATTCCAATTCGCCCATTGCCTGAAATTCCATTCCGGTAACTTCTGTAAAAGTCTTGCTTGCTTTGTAAAGAGTATGTTCTGGTGCACTTTCAAGTGGTTCGCCGTCTTTATTGAAGAAAGAGCAAAGCATGGACAGCGTCGGAATCTCGGCAAACGGATCAACGAATGCAGTGCAAAAACGGGGAATCACATAAAGGTCACTACTGCCCGCTTCTATAAATGAGAAAAGGCTGGAACCGTCTACCCGTTCTCCACATGTGAGAATAGCTTCCAAATAAGCTTGATTGTTGATGACAAAGTTCAGAGTTTTCAAACGCCCGTCTCCCGCCGGATACATAAAATTAACCATGCGGATATCTTTTTTGCTGGATAAATGAGATAATGTCAGCTTTTGTAAACTCTGAAGTTGGTTTTTGAAGGAATGCCACCAACTGGTTAGCATTCATTGATAAATCATAATTCATAATCGGTTGTTTTTCGTTGTTGTATGATTAAAACGGTTTGTTGAATGCCAAAGATAATGAAAAGATAGAAAATTAAGTAAGAAAAGATTTAATTATTTCTTTGTTATGTTGCATTTACGTCTATTCTCCTATTTAAAACGCTTCAGGTCTTTCTTCTCAAAAATCCATTCCGGAGTGTATAGTTTCCCTGCATCCGTTTCCGTCAGCTCATACCAGGGAGAAAGGTCGCGGCTGGTTGGATTGACCAGAATATGAATCTGTTGGGCGGGCATATAGCTTTGTGCCAGGAGGCATCGGCACACTGCTGCAAATCGCGGTTGCCTATCTCCATATCTACGACTGCAAATGCAGCTGCCTGATTGGCTTTCTCTTTTCCATTGTAGAGTAACACTTTACTGCCTTTAGGCAGCATTGGCAAATTGCGCAAATAAGTTGTAAACGAATTAGCAGGGCAGGTCTCTCTGACATATCCTGACGGAGGAGCGATTCTATCTGCAAGCCTCTCCTGCCCCCATGACTGAAAGACTGTGAAAAGTAAGCCTGCACACATTAACAAATATTTCATATCGGTTCTTCTTATTTCATTCCGGACAAATATAAGTAATTATTATTGAAAACGAAGATAAATCACTTGCGCTTATCCTTTTTTATTCTAACTTTGTAGAAAGACGTGCAACAGAACTAAAATTGATAAGCTTATGGATATCCAAACTTTTATTCAAAATTTCAAAGAGGCATTCGGAGAAAAAGCTGAATTGCCTCTTGTTTTCTGGTACTCAGATGAGCAAAAAGGAGAGACAGAAAAGATAAACGGTTGCTTCTTTAAAGGTATGAAGACGGCAAGAGATGGTGGTATTATCAGCCTGAATGCCGAAAACATCGGCTGTGGCGGCGGTAAATTCTATACTGGTTTCACCGAAATGCCGGAACATGTGCCGACTTTCGTTTCACTCAAAGAGAAATACAAACAGACTCCCGAAATGGTCATTGACTTTATACAGCAAATCAGAGTTCCCCGAACAGAAAAAAAGTTTCTTCATTTTGCACGTATAGATAAGGTAGAAAGTCTTGAAGAGATGGAAGGAGTTGTATTTCTGGCAAATCCGGATATGCTTTCGGGATTAACCACTTGGGCTTTTTACGATAATAACGCAGAAGATTGCGTCGTTTCTACCTTTGGTTCCGGCTGTAGTGCCGTAGTGACACAAGCCACGATAGAGAATCGTAAAGGAGGCAAACGTACTTTCCTCGGTTTCTTCGACCCATCGGTTCGCCCTCATTTCGAAGCTGACAAACTAAGCTATACCATACCTATGTCCAGATTTAAAGAGATGTATGAGACAATGCGGAAAAGCTGTCTATTTGATACGCATGCATGGGGAAAGATTAAGGAAAGGATGAATGGGTAGTCCTGCTTGTCTTTGGAAGTTTCCCATAAGGCAACAGTTTGCATACGGGGAAACTATGGTTATCTACGGGGGAATGAATTCTTTTCCTACGGGATTAAAATAATATACCAATCAGATTAAACCTTTTATCAGGAGAAAAGTCTTATTATTAATATATTATCGTTCTATTCAACATTAAAGTATCAACGAAAATGGAAACATCCGCCAAACTCTATTCGCTGAAACACAGCAATGTGAAAACCTACCTGTTCGCCTTACTGTTCGTAGTGGGTAACATTGCACTTCCACAATTATGCCATCTTATACCTTATGGTGGTCCTACCCTGTTACCTATTTACTTTTTCACGCTGATTGCGGCTTATAAATATGGTTTTCTTGTAGGATTATTGACTGCTATCCTTTCACCAGTCATCAATCATTTATTGTTTGCCATGCCCTCGGAGGCGGTACTTCCCATCCTATTAATCAAATCGTCCTTACTCGCCGGAGCTTCAGCTCTTGCAGCACGTACTATAAAATCGGTTTCATTACTGGCCATTCTTGGTGTCGTACTCACTTATCAGGTCATAGGCACTGCATTTGAATGGGCCATCGTCGGAAGTTTCTACGAAGCAGTACAGGACTTCCGTATCGGTATTCCGGGAATGTTACTGCAATGGTTCGGCGGATACGCCCTCCTGAAAGCAATTGCAAAACTCTAAACTAATATAGAAAGATGGACAGAAGGGACTTTTTAAAAACAGTAGCTATCACCGGAGCCGCCCTGACTATACAACGTTCAGAGGCTATGGAGGTGTTAACTCAAACAATCAATAAAGCAAACGGAAGCAATCCTGATCTGGTGGCCGTTATGGGTGGAGAACCCGAAGAGATGTTCCGCCGTGCCATAAGCGAACTGGGGGGTATGAAGCAATTCGTCAAACCGGGACAGAAAGTGGTTGTAAAACCTAATATCGGTTGGGACAAAGTGCCGGAACTGGCGGGAAATACGAATCCGAAACTGATTGAAGAAATCGTCAGACAATGTTTTTCCGCCGGAGCTAAAGAAGTGGTCGTGTTCGACCATACTTGTGACGATTGGCAGAAATGCTACAAAAACAGTGGTATTGAAGCTGCTGCCAAAAAAGCCGGAGCCAAAGTAATGCCTGCACATCTGGAATCGTATTACAAACCAATCGATCTGCCGAAAGGCAAAAAGATGAAGAAAGCCAAAGTGCACGAAGCGATTCTGGATTGTGATGTATGGATCAATGTTCCTATTCTGAAGAATCACGGAGGTGCGAATCTGACTATCTCCATGAAAAATCACATGGGGATTGTGTGGGATCGCGGATTCTTCCACCAGAACGATTTGCAACAATGCATCGCAGATATCTGTACATTACAGAAGAAAGCTGTACTCAACGTAGTAGACGCCTACCGGATCATGAAAACAAACGGTCCCCGGGGACGTTCTGCATCCGATGTTGTACTGGCAAAAGGATTGTTTATCTCACCGGATATTGTAGCCGTGGATACGGCTGCTGCCAAGTTCTTCAATCAAGTACGTGAGATGCCACTGGATACAGTAGGACATCTCGCCAATGGGGAAGCATTGAAAATAGGAACCATGAACATTGACAAATTGAATGTCAAGCGAATTAAGATGTAAAACAACCATGTTAAGAAGGCTACGTATTGGAATATCAGCACTTTTATTTGTGCTGATTTCTTTCTTTTTTCTCGATTTCGCAGAAATATTACCGAACAGTTTCCATCGGCTGGCACATTTGCAATTTGTTCCAGCTTTGCTTTCACTAAGTATAGGTATCTTATTATTTCTCATTGTGTTAACGCTTTTATTCGGGCGTGTATATTGTTCTACAATCTGCCCTATGGGTATCTTGCAGGATGTGATTGCACGAATTTCCAAAGCAACGGGAAAAAAGAAAAAAAGATATAGTTACAGTCCTGCAAAAAACAAATTGCGCTGGGGTGTGCTCGGACTGACAGTGATCGGGTTTCTATGCGGATTTACATTTATTGTTGGTTTGCTCGATCCATACAGTGCGTATGGACGTGTAGTAGTGCACATATTCAAACCTATCTATATGCTGGGGAATAATCTGCTGGAATCACTCTTTGCCAGATTTGACAATTATACATTTTATCAGGTAGACACCTCCATCTTGAGCATTTCTTCCCTTCTCATCGCTATTATTACTCTTGCAGTCATCTTTGTAATGGCATGGAAACATGGACGGACATGGTGCAATACGATTTGTCCCGTAGGAACAATATTGGGATTATTGAGTCGATTTTCATTATTCAAAGTCCGTATTGATACTGCCAAATGTAATGGATGCGGGCTTTGTGCCACCAAATGCAAAGCAGCTTGCATCAATAGCAAAGAACACGCTATTGATTATAGCCGTTGTGTAGATTGTTTCAACTGTCTGGGAGCATGCAAACAAAAAGCATTAGTCTACGCCCCTTCTTTCAAAAAACAGTCTGATGTAGAAACTCCTGCACCATCATCACCGGATTTGGATTCATCCAAACGCCGTTTTTTGGTCGCCGGTCTTGTTACTGCCGGAGCAACCCCCAAACTCATCTCCCAGGCCAAGGAATCTGTAGCAAGTCTGGAAGGTAAGAAGGCATACAAAAAGGAGAATCCGATCACTCCTCCGGGGTCTATCAGTCGGGGACACTTCCAACAGCAATGTACATCCTGTCATCTTTGTGTCAGCAAATGCCCTTCTCATATCTTGAAACCGGCTTTCATGGAATATGGCTTGGCAGGCATGATGCAACCTACTGTTAGCTTTGAGAAAGGATTTTGTAACTTTGACTGTACTGTCTGTGGAGATGTCTGTCCCAATGGAGCAATTCTTCCCATAAGTGTAGAGCAAAAACATCTTACACAAATGGGATATGTTGTTTTCATCAAGGAAAATTGCATTGTTTATACTGATGGAACCAGTTGCGGAGCCTGCTCCGAACACTGTCCCACGCAAGCAGTGGCGATGGTGCCGTATAAGGACGGATTGACAATTCCTCATGTAAATCAAGAAATATGTGTAGGTTGTGGAGGATGTGAATATGTTTGCCCCGCCCGTCCATTCCGCGCCATCTATATCGAAGGAAATCCTGTACAAAAAGAAGCAAAGCCATTTAAAGAAAGCGAAGAGCACAAAGTTGAGATAGACGATTTCGGATTCTGACCGGCATGGTGCCGGAGCAGAGTTTCCATCCGTATTTTATGTTCTATGCCGGTTTATTTCAAATGTGAATAAGACAGATGGTATGGATTTTAAAAAAAACTATCCATTATATTCCTCCTACTCTCAATAAATTCACTAAATTCGTGGCGAACTAAAGAAAGCAATTCATGGAGGTATTCACAAATAACTGGAATAGCCGGAAATATCAGATTGGCTATGCACTAAGCGGAGGATTTATTAAAGGATTTGCCCATTTGGGAGTCATGCAAGCTCTTCTGGAACATGATATTAAACCGGAAATCATCTCTGGAGTAAGTGCAGGAGCACTTGCAGGTGTCTTTTATGCCGACGGCAACGAGCCACACAAAGTACTTGATTATTTCTCCGGACATAAATTCCAGGATTTAACCAAATTGGTGATCCCCAAGAAGGGATTATTTGACCTCTGTGAATTTATTGATTTTCTCCGGACTAACTTAAAAGCAAAAAAACTGGAAGAGCTACAACTTCCCCTGATTATCACAGCAACTGACCTCGATCACGGTCGCATGGTTCACTTTCATCGGGGAAACATAGCGGAACGGGTCGCAGCTTCCTGCTGTATGCCTGTCATGTTTTCTCCGGTCAACATAGAAGGCACTAACTATGTGGATGGAGGATTGATGATGAATCTTCCGGTCTCTACCCTGCGCAGGATTTGCGATAAGGTGGTAGCTGTCAACGTAAGTCCCATCATGGCACAGGATTACAAAATGAACATTGTAAGCATTGCTATGCGCTCATTCCATTTCATGTTCCGCGCCAACACCTTTCCCGAAAGAGAAAAATGCGATTTATTAATCGAACCATACAACCTATACGGATACAGTAACACAGAACTGGAGAAAGCTGAAGAAATCTTCGAGCAAGGATATAATATGGCTAACGAAATACTTAATCAACTGTTGGAAGAAAAGGGGAAAATATGGAAATAACCTCCTATCCATCAGAAATAAGAATGAAGACGAATATTAATAATCTACTCTATATGAATGACGAAAATAAAATAATTATCTACCAAGTATTCACCCGCCTGTTTGGAAATAATAATAACCACTGTGTCTACAACGGAGACATTGCTACCAATGGCTGTGGGAAAATGGCTGATTTCACACTCAAAGCACTTGGTGAAATCAAGAAACTGGGTACTACGCATATATGGTACACAGGCATCATTGAGCATGCCACTCAAACGGATTATCGCCGTTATAACATCAGACCGGATCATCCTGCCGTTGTAAAAGGAAAAGCGGGTTCTCCCTATGCTATCAAGGATTATTATGATGTAGATCCTGACTTGGCTAACGATGTGCAAGGACGTATGAAGGAATTTGAGAATCTGGTACATCGCACACATCGCACAGGTTTGAAAGTGATTATTGATTTTGTACCTAATCACGTAGCACGCCAATATCATTCGGATGCACAACCGGACGGTACGACCGAATTGGGAGCTAATGATGACTCCAGCCAATCTTTCAGCCCATATAATAATTTCTATTATATTCCGCAAGCGGAACTTCATGCCCAGTTCGATATGAAAGACGGTGCAGCAGAGCCTTACCGGGAATTCCCGGCGAAAGCCACCGGTAACAACCGTTTTGATGCTACTCCCAATATCACCGACTGGTATGAAACAGTGAAATTAAACTATGGAGTGGATTATCAGAATGGCGGTACCTGCCACTTCTCCCCGACTCCGGATACTTGGATAAAGATGCTGGACATTCTTCTTTTCTGGGCATCAAAAGACATTGACGGTTTCCGCTGCGACATGGCCGAAATGGTTCCTGTTGAATTCTGGGAATGGGCTATTCCTCAAGTAAAAGAGGCTTATCCTGAAATACTTTTCATCGCAGAGGTTTACAATCCCGGTGAATACCGCAACTATCTGTTCCGCGGCAAGTTTGATTACCTGTATGATAAGGTAGGGCTGTATGATACATTACGTAATGTAGCTTGTGGATATGAATCTGCATCTGCTATCACTCATTGTTGGCAAAGCCTGAATGGAATAGAGAAAAAGATGCTCAACTTTCTTGAGAACCACGACGAACAGCGCATCGCTTCTGATTTCTTTGCCGGCAACCCGCGTAAAGGAATTCCCGCACTGATTGTTTCCGCCTGTATGAACACTAATCCTATGATGATCTACTTCGGTCAGGAGTTTGGAGAACTGGGCATGGATAGTGAAGGATTCAGCGGAAGGGACGGACGGACTACCATATTCGATTATTGGAGCGTAGACACCATACGACGCTGGCGCAACGGAGGCAAATTTGACGGGAAGATGCTTACTGAAGAGCATAAGCACCTCTACTCTATCTACCAAAAAGTACTGACTATTTGTAACAAAGAGCAGGCAATCAGCAAGGGAGTATTCTTTGACTTAATGTATGCCAATATAAACGGATGGCGTTTCAATGAGCATAAGCAATATACTTTTATGCGAAAATATAAAAATGAGATTCTGTTTTTCATTATTAATTTCGACAGTCAACTGGTAGATGTTGCTATCAATGTGCCTTCACATGCTTTCGACTTTTTACAGATTCCTCAAATGGAATCATATCAGGCCACTGATTTGATGACGGGTGCTAAAGAAGAAATCAGCCTATTACCTTATAAACCCACGGATGTTTCAGTAGGAGGCTATAACGGAAAGATTTTGAAGATTACTTTTTAAGTAAAAAGACTAAGACCTGTATACCCTTCATCCCTCGGTCACTTATGAATGACCGGGGGATTATTTTATGCACATCACTCAAACAAATATTCTCAAAGGCTGTTTAGTTAGATAAATAATCCTCTAAACTCAAAGCTTATGAAGAAATTTATGATTTGTGCTATCGCATTGTTTCTACTATTATCTACATCTGCCTTTGGAGATACCCCTCCCGGCAATGTACAGTCAACTTTCAAGAAAATGTATCCCAAAGCAAATGGCGTCGCCTGGTCACAAGACGATGGATATTATTGTGCCAACTTTCCAATGAATGGATTTACTAAAAATGTGTGGTTTGACGTCCGGGGACAATGGGTGATGACGCAGACAGATCTTGTCAGTCTCGACCGGCTCACTCCAACAGTCTATAATGCCTTTGTATCCGGGCCATACGCAAATTGGGTGGTAGATAATGTGACAATGGTGGAGTTTCCCAAATGGCAGGCCATTATAGTAATTAAGGTAGGGCAAGATAATGTTGACATCAAATATCAGTTATTCTATACTCCACAAGGGGTATTGCTCAAAACGCGCAACGTTAGTGATATGTATGACATTCTCGGGCCAAGTACCTTTCTGGAAAACTAGGAACTGAATCATAGAACAGGGTAATAAATGAGAAAGCCCCCACAAATATTATTGAATATCTGCGGGGGCTTCTTGATTTAAAGATAAAATTATTTTTTCTTTCTAAGTACTACGGCGGTACGGGCAGGAATATAGAGTTTCAACCACTCTTTCTTTTCCTTCTTGTACAACGGATCGGTAATAGTGAAATGCACGACAGAGTCGTCTGCCAAACCGTTTCCTCCAAATGCAACATCGTCCGTGTTCAGTATCACTTCATAAGCTCCCGGAGTTACCAGGAATCCATAATCAGTGAACGACTGCTTCGGATTAAAGTTAAAGACAAATATAAGGTCCTTACGTTCGTATGCCAATACCTGATCGCCATCATTATGCCATATTTCCTGAACTGGTGTTGCCTGGAAATCTTTCACACTCTTGATAACTTTCAGCATTTCTTTATCAAAATCACCCATATAGTGATAGGTCAGATTTTTGTTGTCCACCAAATCCCATTGGCGGCGGGCATATTTGCACGACCATCCGTTACCTTCACGCGGGAAATCAATCCATTCGGGATGCCCGAATTCATTTCCCATAAAGTTCAGATAACCTCCGTTGATAGTCGAAGAGGTCAGCAAACGAATCATTTTATGCAAAGCAATACCACGGTTGACAACATAATTTTCGTCTCCCTTCTGCATGTGCCAGTACATATCGGCATCAATCAGGCGGAAGATAATCGTCTTATCTCCTACCAATGCCTGGTCATGACTTTCTGCATACGAAATGGTCTTTTCATCCTGGCGACGGTTGGTTACTTCCCAGAACATGCTGGAAGGTTTCCAGTCTTCATCGATCTTTTCTTTGATTGTCTTGATCCAGTAGTCCGGAATATTCATAGCCATACGATAATCGAAGCCGTAACCGCCATCTTCCACTTTGGCAGCCAGTCCCGGCATACCGGAAACTTCTTCCGCAATGGTTATCGCCTTCGGATTTACCTGATGAATCACTTCATTAGCCAGTGTCAGGTAACAAATCGCATTATCATCCTGATGACCGTTGAAATAATCTCCATAGTTACAGAAGGCTTCACCCAATCCGTGGCTGTAATATAACATAGAAGTCACTCCATCAAAACGGAATCCGTCAAACTTATATTCTTCCAGCCAGTACTTGCAGTTTGACAACAGGAAGTGGATTACTTCATTCTTGCCATAATCGAAGCAGAGAGAGTCCCAAGCCGGATGTTCGCGACGAGCGCCCGGATAAAAATACTGATTCGGATCACCGGCAAAGTTTCCTAATCCTTCTACTTCATTCTTCACTGCATGTGAATGAACGATGTCCATAATCACAGCAATCCCCATCTCATGAGCAGCATCAATCAGTGCTTTTAATTCATCGGGGGTACCAAAACGCGAAGAAGCAGCAAAGAAACTGGATACATGATAGCCGAAGCTTCCATAATATGGATGTTCCTGAATAGCCATAATCTGGATACAATTATATCCTTCTTCAGCAATACGAGGAAGTATTTTCTCGCGGAATTCGTTATATGTGCCCACTTTTTCCTCCTGCTGTGCCATTCCGATATGACATTCATAAATCAACAGCGGATTCGTGTCGGGCTTAAATGTTTTCTTCTTGAATTTATAGGGGTTCTCCGGAGCCCAGACTTGTGCACTGAATATTTTGGTCTGTTCATCCTGTACCACACGTGTAGCCCATGCAGGAATACGCTCGCCTTGTCCGCCTTCCCAATATACATTCAGTTTGTAGAGATCGCCATGATGAATGGCATCCGCCGGCAGATTGATTTCCCAATTGCCATTCTTTTGTTTTTCCAGCTTATAAGCAGCTTTCTCCTCCCAGTTATTAAATGTACCCACCATATAAATATGAGTAGCATTGGGGGCCCATTCACGGAAAGTCCACCCCTTATCGGTGCGATGCAATCCAAAATAAAGATACCCCGATGCAAAATCTGAAAGGGTTTGTTTCCCCTTATTCGTCAATTCAGCTTCTTTGTCTAATACATACTGATGACGCCCGGTAATAGCACCGGCAAAAGGTTCCAGCCAGGGATCGTTTTTTATGAGATTAAGTGTCTTTTCCATATCAGAATTGAATTAGGATTATGCTTTTACTTTTACAATTACTTTCTTCACACCATCCGGAGTGATACCGGGAGCATGACCGTCTTGCGGGAAAAAGATAGCAAACATTCCCGGTTTCACGGCAACGTATGTTTCTGCTAATCCTTCGAAGAAAGTAATATCTTTTTCTGCGTTATAAGGTGCATCTGCCGGAACACAGTCTTTAGCAGCAGTATACCCCATTATTTCTGTTCCCGACAATGGGATTTGAATATCAATAAATTCGTTATGAGTTTCCAGTTTGGCTTCCTCTTTTGTTTTAGGTTTGGTTTGTGCAATATTCACCAACAGATCTTTTCCTTTCAGTTCTGTCTTACCAACTTCCATGGCTTGGAGGTCATGAGACTTCAAGAATTCAATAGCTTGTGCAAACAGAGGGTTTAAAGACGCATATTTCTCCAGATTTTCTAAAGTATCTACTACCATATAAGTTAAATTTTAAAGTTTATATTCTAGGCATTATTTATTCAAAATCATCAATTGTATAATTTATAAAATCGGCAAACCGTTTGAATTGCCGGAACACTTTGTCTATCTGTTCCAACATATCCGGTCGGGTGAAGAAGTTATCGGGAACATTATAAGAGCAAACATATTCTTTACATTTCAAATAATCAATGTACTTGAAATCTTTCGGAAAACCTTTCGGAGCTGTTTTCAGAAAATCCTCTCCTATCACCGGAAAGTATTTCTTAAACTCCGGATCTTCTACGATCGCAACAAACTCTTCGATATTATCATAGATAGATTGTCGCACTGCTTTCAGGATATTGGTAGGCAGACACAGGCTTCCTCCGGCAAGCATAGAACCATCCGGCTGCAAGTGTACATAATATCCGCAATGATCGGACTTCTTTCCTTTGGCATTGATATAACCTCCGAAATGTATTTTATAAGGTGTTTTATCCGCAGAGAAGCGGGTATCCCGGTAAATACGATAAGTACAGTCTTTGGGCTGAATCCCCCGGATAGTTTCATCAAACAAGGAAATACGGGCGATCACTGTTGCCAAAAAGTTGTCGAACTCGGCACGGGCTGTTTCATATTCTGCCTTATGCTCATTAAACCACTCACGATTATTATTCGCGGAAAGATCTTTTAAAAACTGAAAGATAACGGGTATGTTCATCTTTATCATTTTCTATTATTACTCTACAAACGTACAAATTTTATTTCATATAAACTACAAAAGGGGGTAAAAGGAGATAAAAAAAGCATCGGCCTGGTAAAACCGATGCTCTAACACATTTATCAAAAAAACAGACTCTTCTGTCTCTGACGTACTTTAGCTTTCACAAGTGAAGTACAATCTCTTTAATTAATCTTATATCTAATACTATGAAAAACACATAAATATAACAGTACAAAAGAGACATTTGTTCAGCAGTTCTCTGTATATTTCAGTTAATTATAGTTTATAGAATTAAATGTTTCTCATTTATAGGCAATATAATGCGTTTCCAGTCAATCATTGCGTTGAATAACATGATATGGGAATAGTCTTTCAAACATATTTGCGGAATGTCTTTCTCAACAATGAGCTGCCTGTCCAGAAATTCGCTTCGTTTCGTCCCACAGAGTAACGGATGAGCCGGTGTGAACCAAGTATCTCCGTCATAGAGAGCAACATTAGCTATAGAGGTATCTGTCAGATAGCCATTTCTCACAATTAAAACATCATCCGCCATTCCTCTTTGAGCGTACAAAGCATTCAGTTCTTCCCGATGCGCACTTTTATAAGTATAATCAATGGTATCAGACACAACCAAATGCAAAGAAGAAACCTGTCGCATCTGATAAGGCGCATACGTAACTTCTTCCACATCTTTTCCATATACAATCCGGCATTTATGAATTCCATTTAAAGTGGGCGGAGATATAAATTCCCGTAAATCCAGCGGAGTGCAGTCTTTCCAAAAAGCTGCACGGGTTTTATTAAAGCGCTCTGTGTGATAATCAAGATTATAAATCTGTCCATCCTCTATCCGGATAGTCTCAATAAATGGGTACATATACTTTCTGTTTCATTTCATTATACTCACTTTCCACATCACTCTGGCAGGTAATCCCACCTCCACTTTTAAAATACATCTTTTCCCCTTCCTGTTCTACAAAACGTATCATAACAGCACTATCTAAATCAATGCCATCAGAATATCCCATAACTCCTGTATAAAATCCTCTATCGTAGGTTTCAGCTTCCTGGATAATCTGCATCGTCTTTTTCTTTGGAGCACCGGTAATAGAACCGGCTGGCAGTAATCTGAAAATAATATCTCCCAAATGCTCCTGATAATTTTCGGGCAATATACCCTGAATTTCAGAACTCGTCTGAAAAATGGCTCCCCGATTAGTCTGTAACCTATCCATATACCGATACCGGGAAACTGACACTCGGCTAGCAACCATACTTAAATCATTACGAATCAGATCTACAATGGTAGCATGTTCGGCAGTCTCTTTCGGATCATTCATTAATAATTGAGCAGCGGAGGGAATTGAAGCATCAATGGTTCCCTTCATCGGATATGAGCTAATTTTTCCCTGATGAATTCTAATAAATATTTCAGGAGAGAAAACCGTAAAACGGTCTTTAACCCATAACTTATAAATCGCTTTTGAGCGAAAATAAATATCTTTCAGAGTGAGATTGGTTTCTACCGGAGTGCGACACGTCAAATTTGTAAGGAAGCTATTTCCTGCCAGGATGTTCTGTCGCACGATATTAAACGAACGTTGATAGGAAAAGAAAGATTCTGCAAAAGGCTGCCAATGTAGTGAAGGCATTGCTTTTGCAGAGTAAGTAGCCATGTCATCTTCATCTGATATGGTCTGATTGGTAAATCCATTCAGATTATACAAAACTTCAGTAGAATCAACAGCAGCAACCTCCTCTATATAAGACACATCTTGTAGATAATTTATAATGAAAATGAAAGGACGATGAAGTTGTCCCAACTGATTCATTCGTTTGATAGCCTGTTCCTTATTATATAAGTGCATAAAATACTTCTACGTTTAGAAAAAGCAAATGTACACAAAAAGTATAGATTAGAAAAAGATAGCAATAAAAAAGGGTTGTCCGACGTGTCATATCGGCAACCCTTTATCATTTACAAGATTGGTCAAATTACTTCATAACAGCTTTTACTTGAGGAAGCATCTTCTTCACATTTTCATTTTCCGGAGAGATCTTAGCAGCTTCTTCCAGATAGTCTAATGCTTCTTTAAATCTACCATCAGCTTTTTCTTTTTCTGCAGCATATTTATCTGCATCAGAATTTGCCAAAGGAGCAGCTTTCTTCAGGATATTAGCGCCATCATTATAGCACAGAACTCCTAAACTGTACAATGCATTTGTTTTATACTGCTTGTGATCCAAAGGAATTACTTTCTTAAAACAGTCTTCTGCTTCTTCTGCTTTTCCGGCTTTCTGTGCAGCAAGTCCTGCTTTCAAATAGTGAAGGCTATAATTCTTTACCATTGTTGTATTCTTAGGATCTACTTTCAATCCTTCTTCCAATGTAGCTACATATTCAGCAGTCTTCTTTTGTGCATCTAAAGCCAAAGCTTTGCGAGCATAAGCATTTCCGATATTGAACTTCTTTTGAATTGCTATATCAAAAAGACTCACAGCTTCCGGATACTTCTTCACAGCATCGGCAGCTATACCACAATAATAAGCGGTTGCAGAATCTTGATTATTCGTTTGTTTCAAATATTCACTGAATTTCGCATACGCTACAGGATAATTTTTAGCATTAAATGCATCATTTCCTTCTTTTTTCAATTGCTCTGGGTCGGTTTGTGCAAAAACATTAGTCACTACAATACAAAATGCAAATAAAAAAATCAATTTCTTCATAACTTTATGTGTTTTTTAGTTGTTTATCGTTCAAAAGTAGAAGTTATAATAGAAAAACACAACCCTATTTTATTTTTTTGAGCTTTTTGAAACCTATATAACGTTCGTTATTCTTCGTAAAAATGGCGTTTTTCTATTTAATACTCCCAAACCATATAAATAAACAAAATTCATCTCTATTATAAACTACTGATTCATAGTCACAAAGAAATATATGAATAAAAAAATGCCGGAAAGTTTTTGAATTTTCATAAAAAGCACTACCTTTGCATCCGCAAATAAGGCTGGTTCCGTAGCTCAGCTGGATAGAGCAACGCCCTTCTAAGGCGTGGGTCAAGCGTTCGAATCGCTTCGGAATCACTTAAAGGACTGATTATAATTCATTGATAATCAGTCCTTTTTCTTTTCTATAAAAAGTCGAAAGGCTATAAAAAAAAGATACCATTTCTCACCGGAAAGTCACCAACAGTGGAAAAACAGTGTCTTTAAAAACTTATAGCTTATGGCAACACTATCATTAACTATTCTATCCGCTAAGCCCACCAAGGCTGGCAAATTTCCTATTCTTATCCGCGTATCAGTCAAGAATGATAAGGAGTACATTAAAACGGAATATCAATTGGACGATGCTTGCCAATGGTATAACGGAAAAGTAGTAGCCCGCAATGATGCTACAATGATGAACAAACAACTTATATATGAGTTGAAAAAATACAAAGAACGTTTGCAGTATATTGACAACTACGATTGTTATACTGCCAAACAACTAAAAATTATACTAACACAGCAAGATAAGATTGCTCCAGACATGCGTACATTCAATGATTTCATGCGACAGAGGATCAAGGAAAAGAAAGAAGAAGGAAAGACTAGCCATGCTAAAATGCTAGAAGACACCTTAAAGATCTTTGAGAGCGCAGAAGGTGAGGTACCAATGATTATTATGAATCACATTACCGTTGAACATTTTGATAGATGGATGAAACTCCATGGCCATACTGACGGGGGCCGACAGATTCGGTTAAGTCACATAAAAGCACGGATTAATGAAGCTATTAAGTTAGGGATAATACGATGTGACAAACACCCATTTGCCTACACAAAGATTCCCATCCCAGAGCCAAGGAGTCTTGATATATCTGTAGACGCGATAAGAAAGATTATTAGCGCAGATGTCTCAAAGAGCAAACAGCTGTCTTTAGCTAAGGATATGTTTTTGCTATCATTCTACTTAGGAGGTATCAATTATGCAGATCTCATTCAAGTAGATTTATCAGAAGATGTAATTAGTTATATACGATTAAAAAGTAGTGAGCATAAAACGAAAAACCGAACTACGAGTATAGCTGTCTGCCCGGAAGCAAAAAACATAATAAATAAATATATTGGGAAAAATGGAAAGCTAAAGTTTGACTACAAATACACAGCTGGTAATTTACAACGCTATATCAATAAATGCTTAAAACTCCTAGCAACAGAGTTAAATATAAAGGAGGGATTAACCTTTTATTCAGCCCGTAAAACTTTTGCCCAGTTCGCTTCCGAGATTGGGATCCCCTATCCTATTATTGAATACTGCTTGGGGCACTCCATAAAGACCAGCATTACTATTAATTCTTATGTTCGGGTAAAACAGCATCAGGCAGACGCAGCAATTCAAAGAGTTATTGATTATATTAATAATCCAGAAGTGTTCAAACCATATATAGAGATGCGAGCACAAATGCAAATGATGATATGATATAAATAATGAGTTAAGAGGTAGCTTATCCGGCTACCTCTTCTATTTTTTTCTAAATTCTCGTAATTGCTCAATAGTCGGATGAAAAGTCGAATTTTCCCAGTTTCGGGAAATTACAGCAATCATTGATTCAAGATACTTTCCACAATCTAAAATTGTAGTACTCTTATTAACTTGATAGCGGCCAGACGGATAAGATTTATTTTTGAGCGTTTCTTTCGCCCATGTTAGTAACTCTTGAACGGAGTCGTGATCGTATTTTTGTTCTACCATTATGGATATGATTATAAAGTCCGGCAAACTTACGAATAAGTGATGACTTATCAAAGTTGTAACATAAA
This sequence comes from Bacteroides sp. BFG-606, assembly GCF_024788145.1. Lineage (NCBI taxonomy): Bacteria > Pseudomonadati > Bacteroidota > Bacteroidia > Bacteroidales > Bacteroidaceae > Bacteroides > Bacteroides sp. BFG-606. The sequence goes on from NZ_JANUIL010000001.1 coordinate 4,693,096, forward strand.
CAAATAGTAGCTTATTGAACTGCCTCTACCTCTTTCTTTTAAACTGGCTAAACACTGGAAAGAAAGTAACCTTCCTAGTTTTTCTCATAAGATAGTGTTTCTATGTCATTAAGTAATATATTCCAATCAGTTTCAAACCAATTAGTATTCACATTTTCTCTATTTCTAATAACTCTAACTCCACCACCTAATATAAGATATATCTCACTACCTATAAGAAGACTTAGATTAGTCTTTATTCTTCTTCCACTAAAGAACAAACTTACTCTATTCATCTTAACTATATTATCATCAGTTACTTTAACTACACAATAATTGAGTTGATTACTATCTCTAAAATCATTGCGACCTTTAGGACTTGCTTTTAAGGCTTTCTCTTTCATTACTTATTAGTTTTATAATTATGAATATTCAATATGAGTATTCATAAGCGAATATTAAAAATAAAGCCGGAATATCCAAATATTAAAAGAAGTCTTTTGATAGAAAAATTAAAAGCCCCGACTACACTTAGTCGAGGCTCATTCTTTTTGGAGTATATAACGTATTGTCTCCCGTTCTCGAAAACTAGCAACTTTTCCGTAGAGAGATGATACAACAGACATCCACGTCTGTACACAAATATAAGAAATATATATTATATGTGCATAATTTTACTCATTTTTTGCGCATAATTTCATCGATTTTTTGCGTATTCTGAATTAAAGTCGCTAATAATTACCTATTGATATTAATTAGCATCGACTTTCCCAAGCCGAGACACCCCAAAGTTTAAAAGTAGTTATTTCCTTCTTATTTTGCACACAAAACAACAGACGACGATTAAGATAATGCTACCTATATAGACTTTATCTTTATGTATGTCCCACCAAGACATCTCAACTACATTCTCTCTTTGATTTAGTAAAGCATTGACCTTATTACTAAGAGTATCCAATTGACTAGAGAACTGCCGCATGGTAATAGATAGTGTTTCATCAATTTCACTCCTTTCCTGTTCTAGTTTAGAAGCCTTAGTTGTACTTTCTTTGACTACGTGCTGCTTACCGGTTGAATCCGGTGCTGAAAGATAAACAGTCGTATTCTCAATCTTCAGATCACTTAACCGGTCATTCACAATCTTCGTTTGCTTATTTAAGCCTATACGTAACTCTTCCATTACCTTCCGTAGATATTGAAAGTCTCCGGAGTAATCCACCTGCTTATGCGTCTCAATATTGCGAGAAGACTTGCAGGAAAACAAACATAATGCTGACATCAGCAATATGATAATATAGATTAATCGCTTCATGGTCGAACTACCGTATTACGCAAGAAGTTGGTAAACTCGGAGCGTACATCAAAACAGGGGCACGCCTTGATATATTCTGCCGGTTCTACTTCTCCACTTCCGTCCAGATCGGGCGAAGTATCACGATGCCCGAGCACTTCAATTATAGGATATTCCTTGCAGAGCTTCGCGACCAATTCACGCAAGGTTGCTCTTTGAGCCGGAGTACGTGTGTCTGCAGGCTTCCCGTACACATCCAAACCTCCGATATAACAGATACCAATGCTGTGCTTATTATACGAAGATTCCGAAAAGCCCTTCGTGTTACAATGCGCTCCATCAATGTTTAATGGTCGCCCATTTTCTACCATTCCATCCAGGTCGATCACATAATTATAACCTATTTGGTTGAATCCCCTTGCCCGGTGCATCCGATCAATGTCTTTAGCTCTCAAATCCTGTCCGGCACGCGTGGCAGAACAATGAATGATAATAGCATCAATAGTTTTCATTTCTCTTCCTCCCATTTTAATTAATAATCACTTGGCGGCTGTCGACTAGAACATCCGCGAACATCACACTTCTTTATCTCGGCTTCTTTCAGTTTCAATTCCAGCTCATGTTTATCGTGGATGAGTTGGAGCTTCTCCGCTTGTTCCTGACGGAGTTCAACATAGATGGCATCAATCTTCGCATCTCGTTGAGCAATACGCTCTTCAAGCCAGGCAACTTGTTTCCGCTCGTTTTCATTCTCTGCTGCATCTGCTGCTGCATCCTCTTTCCTTGCATCAGTCTTACGATTGACGTAGAAATTTACAATCCATTTGATTGCCTCCAAGCCTCCTAAAGCTCCGAGTATTGTTAGCCAGTCGTTTAGTTCCATTACACCTTTATATTTTTAGTTTAAACTCAAGATTCTGTCTATTCTTATTAGAATCAGTTAAATGAGCGCCAATACGCTCTAACTTCACTTTCTTTTCATCAAAATCGATTGTTACACGATTTATGCAATATGCGGATTCATCGGTGGTACTTCTTATCAAGTCTGAATATTTATATTGCTGTGGCCTATCCTGATCTATGACCAGCTGTAACTGCTCCGGATATAGCGGCAGATATTCGCATACATCCCAATGCGTATGACCGCCTATATGAAATAAGAACTGACAAGGAGTACTTGCGGAAAAATCTTCATTTATAGTTAATTGAGTACCATTTACATCACCACAAAAGAAAGTGCCTTCTATCACTGCTTTCTTCAAGTAAGCATCCATTATTTTAGGAATAATAAGAGGATCACATGATTTACTTTTGTCCGAAGCATTATTTATTGATTCGTATTCATAATTATTCGGTGCTTTTTCTGAAACAAACTCGCCCGTATTCCCATTTCGATAAGCCGAAACAGGTTGATGATGTGCAAGAATCAAATAATAATCAGAAGGAGTATTCTTCAATAAATTAATAAACCAGTTCATTTGCTTCTGTGAATACACAACACCATGTTGTGAACCTGATGGTGTTCCAACCTCTGTGTATTCATATTCATCAAAGGAAATTATACGGATAGTATTCTTGTCTACAACAAAGTCTTTATGCCAATAACTTCCTGCGCCTTCAGGATCACCCATTACGGCTCTGGTTGTCATATACGGAGTGATATAATTAGCCTTCGCATCCGCTTGATTATGAGCGAAATCATCAGCCACATCATGATTTCCCAACATTACAAGAAACCTGTCACTTGATGCCACAATTGCCTTCATCTCTGCAGTAAGCTGCAAATCACCTGTAACAAGCGTATATATACTCTCGTCTGTGTCCATCAATTCCTTACACTTATTTAAGCCGTAGATTGATTTATGAGTGTCTGATATATGTAAGAAAGAGAATGGTTCCTGAAAGCAGAACGCTTTATTTATAAACTCCGTTAAAGTGAGACCATTTACATCCTCTCCATCCGAAAAACGCCCTAGTGTTCCCCGTATTGGATTGATTCCTGCTAAATAAACTGCATCAGACACCGTTACAGGCAAAGGTTGCAGATTATTAGATTTATCGGATAATTGTACTATCTTCTTTTCCATATCACCCTGCTATACATAGTTGAAAACCCTGATATGTCTTGATATAAGAAACGTCTTTTGTATCATTTGACCAGAAATCCGTCATTTGTACACGCGTAGAAAGTTTATCTACATCATTGATAGAGATTGCCTTGACATAACCAGACACATATTCCTCACCGAATGCATTACCATCAACTTCCACTTTTATCTTCGTTGGAGAAGTTGCTGGGAAACCGTCCCCTGCCTTAATGCCACCTGCATACTGTACATTGATAAGACCGCCCATGTAGAATATATTAGCGCTTTGTACATCATAACGTCCGGAATATGAACTCTTTAATATGTTTGCAACAAATACAGATTCGGTTGTCGAATATGTATTCAACGGACCTTCATAATACAAATGCGTCATCTCTGTCCTAATATCACCATTGTTGAAATTCTTATTATAAAGAATCTTACCTTCCGCTTCCGTAGTAGTTATAATACCATCATTTAGCACGATTCCCGTCAGACTATCGCAATCATATTTTGAATCAATCGAATAAAGTTTAGAAATAACACCTCCCGTTTCTTTGTATCCGAGAAAATCAAGTTTTGGCTCTATTCCCAGAAGTGTAGTATGGCGATCATACTCCTCTTGTGTAGCCCCAGCAGACCCTTTTAATAAAGTTCCTCCATCAGCAAGTACATGCCTGCAATATTCAGAAATAACCGTACTTGCACCGGAATCATTATACGTTACTGTTACATCTTTTTCTGCATAAATAAGTGGGTTGTAGGATGATGATGCTTTTATCTTCACTAAGCTACCGGAAGCACCCTCTTTTACAGTCAAGACACCGGAAGAATTGATTGAAACATAGTCCGCTCCTGAAACGATAGACCAGTTTACGCCTTTCTGTGTTGTGGATGCAGGGGAATATGATACCGAATATGTGCCGGAGACACCATCAATGGAAGCCTCACCAATTATACTTATACCTGTTACTTTAATATCACCCGAAGGTGTGGGAGATACATCCAAGTGTGTATCGAAAGTACTATCTATAAAAAATGCAAGTCCTGCCATAATAGTATTTTTAAAAGTTATATATTTTATCATTCATTATTTCGTAGGTTAGACTCCCCGAAATTCCCGAACTATTAAGAACTTCGATAAAGTGCGAAGATACCTTTGCAACATCAAATCCATTCTCTGTATAATTCATCACATCCTTCCCCGTAGAGTCAGGGAAGTGATAACCGGATTCCAACACTTTCAGGATTATAGAGGACAGATAATCGACACTTCCAGAAGACGATGCTATTAATTTTTTCACCTCATCTGAAAGCATATCTGATGTTACCACGCCAGTTGCAAGAATCAGAGAAAGGAAATGAGCTGATATTTTTGCTACATCAAATCCCTCTGACGTATAATTTATTACGTCCTTTCCTGTAGAATCAGGAAAGTGATAACCGGATTCCATTACTTTCATAATAGAAGAAACGGATTCTAGCGAATCGTTTATGGCTTTTATTGAGGCATTCAGCAATTTTACCGCATCAGCATTAGCCTTTCCTTTATCTCCTGCATAGGCTGTATCCGAAGTTTCACCGATATTTAATGTATTAATTAACTCTTTTACTTCATCCGAAAGCATTTCTTTCGATATAACTCCGGTTGAAAGAATGAGTGACAAAAGGTGTGCTGAAACCTTTGCTACGTCAAAGCCTGCTTCCGTGTAATTCATTATATCACTTCCGCTGGAGTCGGGAAAATGATAGCCGGGTTCATTAACCGTATTGACACTATTTCTCAAACGACCTATATCAGAAGCATTATTCAGGGTTTGAGCTTTAATAGTATCCGTTTCTTCCTTTTTCGCATAATCATTCAAGTCGACACCGGGAGTATCAGCCGGGGATTTCCCCGTACTGTACCATATTCCGGATACATCACACGCATACACTATTCCCGGATAGGGATTGCCAGCATAAGCATAATCCCCGACACGTGGAAGGGGAATTTTTGCTTTCAGGCTACTTTCAGAGGTGAAATATCCTTTGAAATACTTCAAAGAAGATTTTAAGGATTCAATCTCCATTGAAGTCTTCTGAAAATTTTCATTGATAGAGGTAGCAACTTTCCCCCAACTAGCCGTCTTTTTTATTTCATTCAGTTCCATGGTTCAAATTCTACAGGATTAAGTTCTTCAGCAGTAAAGTCGTTATAATTTTGGAGCCACCATCCAACAGCGCCACCAAAACTCATACATCTAAAAACCGCTTCTTTCCCTTTTAATAATAGAGTACGTAACGGCGGATCTTTATAATAATTGTAACCGGGAAACCAAATTGGAAGGCCATATTGAATATATACCGGTTCGGTATCCTGCGTAAAGCGTTCGTGGGATGTAAAAATTCTAATTTCTGAACCATTTCGCCCTTCTACCACATCCGGTAAGTTAATTCTACTAATATAATCTTTATTATAAATAGGTTTTCTGTAATATACGAATACATATCGATGCTTATCTATATCTAATGTGTATTTAGATGATTGGTCAATCACCCATTCTCTGTAAGGTGTTTGGATTGCTCCTGTAACAGACAACCCGTCCAAATCCCATGATAATTTACCGTCAGCTAAATGCCCTGTTCCGTCTTCATTCAAAAGAATCTTCCCATCTGCAATAGAAACCTTTCCTGAAAAGACACCGCCCAAGGCATAAATGTATCCGCGTAAAACAACATCGTTCAGAATTGTGCGCCCGCCATGGGTAAAAACAATCTTTGCAATACTATTCAACTCCTCATCGGTAGGTTGATAAGATGGATTGTCCTTATACTTAGCAACTGTAGAAATCGCTTGTTCAAGCGTACCACCTCCAAATGCAAATACATCATCATCGTTATTATATATACCACTGATACCAGCCGTCACTTTATGCATCCGACCATCCTTATAATTACCTAACTGCAGTATATTAGCAAGTACCAGACCGCCAAGAATATCTACTGAACCGTCTTTTATTGCTGACGCAAGATATTCCAGCTCCTGATAATGGGCCAGTTCAGAAGTGTTATCCATCATGGATGCCCCCCAAGATGATGGAACAGTCCCCCTTTCCAGTTGTAGCTCGCAGAAACTACCTGTTGCAGAGTGTATAGATAGAATACTTCCCGCAGAAAGTGTCCTAAAACGGCAGATATAACGTTTATATTCATCTGTCAGGGGGATTGTTTCCGCATAACCGCCACACGAGAATGTTACACTTGTTCCTTTACCATAAAAAGAAAAGATATATGATTCCCCTGAAATAATTCTATAGAATAAGACTTGCGTCATACTGCCGGACTTTATGACAACCTCTTTCCCAGACATGGAAATTTCGGATTCCTGCGCAACCGCATTAACCACATCCCAATATTTCAGGGATGGAGAATACAACTCCGATGTTTCGTCAAGAGAAGTGTCCGAATTCAAGTTAGCCGTCTGGTAGTCACCTGTAAAGCCGGAATTACGTAACAGATTATTCTTTCCAAATTCAATGCCGCTAATCGCACTATCTGCCGCCTCTTTAATTCCTTCCGGTAACCCGTCAAGACTCTGCCAACCGGTAGAACCGGGCTGAATATGTAATTTACCGGAAAGCTCATTTCCGGATGGGGACAACACTGTTACTTCCCTACCTTCAAGGGAATAGGAATCAATTCCGGCATATTGTTTAAATGACGGAGAATCAGAACCATAGGAAGAGATAACAATAGCATTTTGCCTCTCTTTATATAGACGGTTTCCAAGTTGGCAGATATTGTCACCGGCAGCCGGAACAGTACTCCCTGTATCGCAATCATCCTTACTCAAGTCTATATAATCATCTCCAACGCCAACTACTAAACGCCAATAATATTGATTACTGACATTCTCATAGATGCCTTCCTTAACATTTATATCACGGCATTGGGCCTGATCATTTTCTGCAAAAAGATTTTGTATAGCTTTACTTCCGTCATCAGCTTTCATAAAGCAACGATAACAAGTATCGTACTCTTCGACACGAATACACGTCATTCCGGCAGGAGACAATATCTGCTGTCCACCAACATGAGTGCTATGACGAATTTCGAGAGTATCAAAAACGGCTTTTAAGCGGATATAAATTTCATCCGCCTCAATATATGTTTTGCCGTTTTGAGGATTTACCTTGAAGCATCCACCCGCACCCAAAATACCAGAAAAAAAAGGAGCCGATTTCAATGCCACTTTCAGCTTCAATTAGCTCTTTAGATATTATACCTTTCAAAAAAGTTATAAGCCCAGCAGCTTTGTCATCATCTGTTTTAGAAAGATATGTTTTCTCTATTTTATCTAAAATTATTTTGGCTGATTCTGCTATTTCTTTAGTGATCCGGAGTGATGATAGCGTGTTTTCCTCTGAAAGTTCTGTCTCATCATCATTTTTAATAATCCGTGATAGAATTTCACTAAGAACTCGGAGAGATGAAAGAACATTTTTATCGGTTAATGATCGCATGTCATCAACCTTTATGATATCAATATTAGTCCCTCCACCACCAGTGATTAACGTACTGCCACCCCCGCTACCAGAGTGTACAACAGTGGCCCCAGCCGGATAATTTTTCGACCGGGGGTTAGATGGAATTACTCTTGACTTTATTAAGATATCACTCATACTTCTATCATTATACACTGAAATTGATTCATCTTATAATCAATTGTGCCTCCAACATTGATGAATCTCTTATTAACCATATAATTGTCAGACAAACGAGTTATAGGCGTTAAATCAGGTGTCTCTTTTATTACTTGTGTTAACTTTATCTGGGGGGCACTATACCGCTTAATTATTCTTCTTATTAGATGCTCCTCTGGGCGGATGGTTGTTCCTTCAATCACGGAGTATAAGTTATCAGTCAGATAGTTATCCCCTATAATAACTTTACTATAACAAGCTCCATCATTATTATGAGAAGTAATCTTAAATTCTATTTCCTCCAATTCATTGATATAATTTTCATTTGCTACATTTTCATAAATACGATCTGTATCATTATTTTTTTCTTCGTCTTGTTCTGGTATCCCGGAAAATAATTGTAGTTTTAAATCACGCATGAAAGTATAATATGGATAGCGTTTAATCCGGCCGCCTTCTCCGTAATTATTGGGAAAAGGACGTAATACTGTAAGTTCAATTTTTCCAAAAAGTTTATCTGATGCTTTAATTGGTATTGCATATCCTTTAGAATCTATATTCATGTCATAAGTTACATTGTTTTCAAAATCATTCCACTCATACCATACTTTACTTTTTCCATATCCACCGCATTTAATAATAAAACGAGATTCTTCCTTGGTCCATTTTCCACCTGTCCAGTATTTGTCTCCTATCTTCAATTTGAATTTACAACAATTATCTCCAGCTGTATTATTCCAAGTGCCATCACCTCCCTGCGCTGGGCTGGTGTATAGTGAGTCTGATTGAAAGTATTGTCCAGAAAGCAATAGATAACTTGATCCATCAGATGGAGAGATTATAGTTTCTACCAAATAGTCAGAATTAATCTGTAATACTGGGATATCTTTATTTAGGAATAGTGTCAAGTCAGTCAAAGAACTATAATTCTTGTTGCCTAAGCCCATTCCAATAATTAGCACATCCTCAAAGCTTAACGATGATGGAGTACCGTCTTCCCATTTGTATTTCGCCTGCTTGCTGATTAATGATCCTATATTGTTAATAACAGCATTATCAGCATTATTTCCTAATGATTTCAAATCAATTTCAATCCCTTGCAAAGAATCTTTGTCACTAAATACATTGTTGAACCGAGGGTTTATATAGAATTTTACGAAGAATGAAAAACGATCTCCATCTATTTTCCGATAATATGGACTATTTTTAATCAAAGGACTTAATAAAGAATCTCCAAATAAATCAGGAATAAGTGAATCAACTGGGTAATTGCTGTCTTTTACTGTAACTTTATTATAGCCCGGCAAAATATCTAATGCATGATCGGATCCTGCGAAACCTATACTTTGTACATTAAGCAAGTTCAATCCCTCTGTTCCTATTTTCTCGAATGTTACAGGACCATATTTATAGAATTCCCCGATATGATCTATATCTATGAAGTATAAATCCCCTCTCCAATCAACGCAAGTCCAATTAAGGAATTTGCAAACCTCTTCTAATACTTCTTTCAAATTCATAGCCTTATCATCTTCATCGAAGAAATTCTGTTCACTTACCGTTATACCTTCTAACACATTGCTTTCTGTTGCATAACTTTCTACGTCTTTCGCATATACATGGGGGAAATATACAGCATTGTATTGAGCCGAAGTCGAAGTAATACATTTTTTTATTAGGTCCCAGAAAGACACAAATGTGCGGCTCTCCCCCATTTGTTTATAATCAATAAATTCAAGGGTGGACATAGCACTCATGCACTCCAGTTCAAGATTAAATGTCTTCAAAGTGTAGTCTTGTGTGTAAAGTTCTGGTTTTATGAATCCACACCAAGTAGCTAAGCCATTTACTTTCAATGTCACCCGATACATTTGATAAGCCGTAGAAAACAAACTTTGCAGGTAGTCGCTACCAACCACCCGGATCGTTGCTGTACTAAATCGAGTAGGAGTATAAAGAAATTCTTCATCTTCTATGTCAACTGTAAAAGGAGAATCACCAGCAGGGATTAATTCTTTTGACTTACCTGTATAGTTTTCTTTTTTCGATTTCTACCACACATGAGGCATTGTCCAGTGTGGCAAATGGTACTGTATATATTAATCCGTAACTCATGATATTGGTTTCTTTCCTTGTGACTTCAGTTCATTATTAATTGTAAGAATAAGGTCTTTAGCCCGAACTCTAGTAGTTATTGTGGAAGACATATTTCAACTTTCTCCCAATCTACCTGAATTGATAGCTTCAAATAGTCGTGACTGTTGTCCTTGGTTCAAAATCATCTCTCCAGCATTGACACGGGCTAGTATTTTATCTCCAGAAGTGGGGCCACCGGTTATAACGCCTCCAGTAGCAAATTTCGGAATTGAAGCAAACAACGCAACCGCAGCAGCTATTGCAGCACCAATAGCAATAATGTTTGCCGGGAATGGTAAACTTGCAGCACTAGATCCTGCCGCACTTACTCCCTTTGCTGTATTGGCAGCCACTTCCGTTGTTGCTGTAGTCACTGCTGTAGCGGCCTCTGAAGTATCTGCAGTTTTTTTAATTTCCGAATTTGCAACTTTCACCCCCGTGACGGTAGTATCAACTGCAGCTTCCGTCAACTTCGATGTGGTAGCCACATCAGTCATTATGGCCTCCTGTTCTTTAGCCCGCGTGAGTTTATTGGTGATTTCTGTCAGGCTCTCAATCATCTTAATGATAGATAAGAAAGCATCTACCACATTTGTCATAGCATTCCAGATAGCCATAATTCTCTCCCACCCAGTTGCGTCTACGTCATTCATAACATCACGAAGGTTACTGAACGCACTTACAATACGGTCTGAACTGCTTGCAATGTCTTTGACACCAGAATACAATGATTCATTAAGCTCTTTATTGAGATTCTTGATATCCTCTTTTACCTGTGCTAATTTCAAAGCATCCTCCAGATTTGTAACGTTGTTCATGGCATTATTCAGCTGGTCCTGCAAATCTTTACTGAGTACCTTATGTTTGTCCTTTAATGCTTCTAATTCCTCCTTGTACTTCTTCCACACATCCAGCTCACCAGATATTTTATCGGTTTCCGTCGCTTTATAGTCAAAAGTATTATCTCGCTTACCCAATACCGGAGCTTTTATTTTAGAGATGGCAGCAGACTTAACCTTATCTATAAACTCATTAGCTGCATCACCTATATTCTCTATGGCAATAGCAGAGTTCGCTGCGGCCGTTGCTGCATCAACAATGGCATCTCTATAATCATCCTCCGAAATTAGCTTTTTATCTAACTTCGTTTGAGCCAGTTCAAGTGCTTTGTTATATTCATTCTCTACCTTTGTCAACTCCCCTTGTGCCTGCGCTGACTTCGTTACCAATGGATTCAGTGCACCTTTCAAGGCCTCCGCATAAGTTTCATTGGCATCTGCTGATTTACCAAGAATGCCCCCAATCTTTGAAACGGTATTTTTATTTAGGTTGTCTACTTCTTCATTATATTTTTGCTGGGTGATAGCCCCTGCAGCGAGTTGATTCTTATACGTTTGTAGCGAGTTATGATATTCTTCCTCTGCACTTTGTAGAGGAGTTTTTTTCTTTTTGCTATCATCGGGATCTGCTGTTGATGTCGTTAATTTGCTAGCATTGGCCTGGTATTTACCTGCTCTGTTAGTGGCATCTGCTATTACACGGTTATTTTCGATATATTCTTTTACTGCCTTATCCACATCAGACAAAGAAATTCCTTTGTTTAAATTACCATTTTTCTTTAGTTCATCTCTGATAGCATTATTATAAGTAAATCTGTTTCGATTAGACGTGCCATCGATAGGCTTTAATTTGACTAATCGATCCATCTGTTCAGTGCTTAGTCCTACGCTTCCTGACAGATGCGCATTCTTTTCCGAATACTCTCCGACAGTATTAAAAGCATGTTCTGCCATGGCTGCTTCCCTAAGCAATGCTATTCTTGTTTTTACTAATTTGTTAAGTTCTTCTTGTGATAAGTTCTCTTTACCTAACATCTTCTGCAACTCGCCTTGTGCTATGTTAATTTCATTTTGACTTTTCTTTCTGTCGTTCATGATATTAATCAAAGTTTGCATACGTGTTATTTCTGGAGTATTGCTTGCACTCCAAAGACTCTTCTGATAATCAGAGAATATATTCTTTATTCGTTTGGCTTCCTGATACATTTCAAATAACTTTCCACCAATAGCTACCAACGCAGAGAATATAATCGCTGGCGCAAACGAACTCCAAAGCCCTTTCAGAGATAGCATCAATCTTTTTGCTTGCCCTCCTATGATAATGCTGGCTTTTTTAAAGCCATTAGCTCCTGCCATAGCGGAAGTAGTTGCGGATATCGATTTTTCTTTATCAAGTGCTTTTTGCTCTATCGCTCTAGCTTTTTCCAATGCACTTTCAGCAGATATTCGAGTCCGGATGGCCTTGTCTTTTGCAACCTCCGCTGTTATTACATCAGATGCTACACCATTAGCTAGCGCCGTCTGATAATTGGCTTCTGCAAGTGCTTCCGCTTTTCTTTTTACGGCTAGTGTCTGTTCTGTCAAGACCCTTTTCTCTGTAGCTGCTATAGCTCTAGCGGATGCTCTTTCACCGCTCATTGCTACGTTGTCATAAGCAACAGACCACCCTCTCCACATTTTGGTAGCGGCATTTATGGCAACAAATACAATCGCGGCAAAAGCTAGCAACATTATATTCTTGAGATTATCCCCAAGTCCTTGAACGGCCCCGGTCAACCAATCAATCAGGGCTTTATATTTACTCTGTGCATCCGTCCCGTTTACAAATTCTGTAAATGCGTTTTTCAGGCGATTTACGGATGTTTCCAAGTTGTCAGTATCAACGTTGGGAATCATCTCGTTGAGTGCTTCTGCGAACTTAGGAAGCACGTCTTTACTCATTAGCTTACCCCGCTTCATCAGCTTGTCAAGTCCGGCAACAGAGACACCCGCAGCTTTTGCCATCGCCTGTAATGCAACCGGAAGACGTTCTCCCATCTGTAGACGTAATTCCTCGGAACTAATCTTGCCTTTACTCATCATTTGAGAAAGTGCAAGCATAACCCCATTACTATCGTCTGCGCTCATCCCAAAGGCTGTACAAGCGCGGGAAACAGATTCGAATACTTTCCGCTGATCCATCATTGACATACCGGAGATGGACGCGGCAGCCGTAAACTTGGCATAGTTAGCCGTCAAAGCGTTAATCTCTAGTCCATACTTCTTTGCCAAGTCCAGTAAATACCGCTGATTGTCGGCATATTGTGACATACTACCGGACACATTCTTTAGTGCGGTAGTCACTCTATTAGTTTCACGGGCTACTTCAATGAGCCGAGAAACGAAATTACTCAAACCTAAGCCACCGGCCCCCAGAGCTGCAGCAAAAGTAAGAAACTGCATCTGCATTGATTTGAATGCAGCTTTCACTTGATTTGAACCTCTCTTGAAGTTTTCCGTCAAGAGATTGATCGCTATACTAAAGCTTAAACGTCCTGCCATAATATCTTTACTTACAATTATTTATTCCGTTATTCATAAATATTTCAAAGGTTTCTGCATCTTCCGCCAATGCTCTTTCAGCTTCTTTCATATCCTCCATCTCCTCCCAGGGGAATGAATATAGATCCCGGGCACTCGGCAACTTCTTGCCATCAACATGAGGGAGGATATTCAGATAAGTCCAGAGGCGATCACTTTCCATCTGTTCTTTCTTTTTAGATTCATAGGCTTCAATGTACATGGGAAGGTCACATAATTCCATTTCTTCCAATGCGTAGTGAGCATCCAAACCGGATATGATGAGTATTGAAACTAGTTCGCCGATCATGCTGGGGCTAACCTCGGTACTACCTAGATCAGATGTTTCCTGTTTTGTCTGGAATTGGCTTAAAACTGCTGTTTCCCGTTCTAATACTGAAATCATTTCATGGGTTATCTTCTCATTGGCAAGTGTATGCCGAAATACCTCAAATGTATACATTACATCATCATTGTTACAGATGGTTGTAGTGTACAATAGTGCATCTACATCATCTTTGTCAGTGTAGTCCATCTGGGAAAAAGACTTTTTCCGAAGTTGTTCCCATCGTATAACCGATTTCATGTTTATCTTTATCCTCATGTCTAGCCTGAATCTCTTTTTAGGAGCAGGGGCATTTATCATTGTGGGAGGTCCCGGACAATGGCATCTACTATTTATAACTGCTGCTACAACAAACAGCACAAATACGACAATAACTAATATTATGAATATGCCCATAATTACTTTGATTTTTTGAATAAAAAAGGCGGCCATCATCTGACCGCCTTCGTGCTTGTTTACTTATTGCTTATTATGCTCCTGGAACGGCTTCAACCTTTTGCAAAGCACCAACACCTTTAAAAGATGCGGAACACGTTGCTATTTGCCCATTATCGCTCTTTAGAGATAAAGAGGTAAGCATTATTTCGCCCTTGTAACTAGGTTTGGTAGTATCAATTGCGAAGCTGCCACCAACGTTGGTTTTATCAGTGATAGTTGACTCACCGACCACAAACTGGAATGTTTCACCCGTATCTACATGCTTCAGTAGTTCGTCGTAACTGGTTGCCCCTTCTAATCGGGTAAGCAATGATTCGCTACTGATGGTGAAACTTTTTTTCCCGGTAACGATGCAGCCCAATCGCCGCACATTTTATTGGAAATATCAATCTCCTCGACTGACACTTCCAGGGAACAACTGGATGCGAACGCTACCGGATTTTCACCAAGGAAAAGGAATAACTGACCTCTTACGAGGTCTTTACTTGAATCATGTTTAACTGCTGCCATACTATTTAAAATTTTAGTTTTACGTTTCATTTTTTACTCTACTGAAAATTGAAGCACCTGAAAGTATTTTCCTTCTGAATAATCCTCCGTAGAGTCTTCCAAGTGTATAGTCATATCCGGGTTAGAAAATTGACCTTCTAAAGCCTCATATATTAGAGAAGCCAACTGTAGGCTGCGATCATAATCATCACTAACAGCATTTACAAATACAGTAGGAATTTGCCGTGCAACGCCCATTTTAGTATATTCTTGTTTGTAACCATCACGCTGATAAATGATGAAATCACCTTCTGTTTTCAATGGAGCAACGACAGGAAATATTTTCTTTCCTATCAGAGAGGTGATCTCTTCTGAATCAAGTAAAATGCTTCTAATCTCGGTTGTAATTGCCAATTTATTCATTAGCTTCTGTTATTTATTCGTTGAACGGCTCTTTGGACACCTTGATAGAGTGCACTCATAGCCCTACCCTCTTCACTCACTTTTGTATCTGACCAAAAACGATTAGCTGGCATAATACCTCGATTCGCACCACTCTTTGTTCTTCTAACTTTTGTTCCGGAGTCTACCAAGTGAGAATGATTACCACCTAGACGATCAAAGCCCGCGAGTGCTCCTAGTTTATTCCGTTTAACTCGGTTTGTAAACGAGTTCATCAAGTGGTTGGTCTGTTTACCGTGGTAAAGAAGACGAGACCGGAGATTAGCCCTACCTTTAACTCTGAAAACATTAACTGCAGATCGAAGACCACTCTTTATAGCCTTGTCCTTTTCGAAGTCCTCTAAATTGTCTACGAGGTACTGAATGTTTTCCCGATCTATTTGTTTAATCTTAATCATGTGTCAATTTTTTCAAGAGTTAATAGCAGACTATTATCGTTTATTTGAGGATTAACCATTTTGAGATTATACTCATTACCATTGTAAGTAACATGGAGATTCTCTTTGATTGCCGGATAATTACGTACCTGAAAAACGAGTGTATGCCCGATAAATTGCTCCATTGCACTAACCCCGTCCCTGTCTGCAATAAGAGACATCTTCTTGCGCACTGCCCGACATTGGAACACTTCTTTATACTCTTTCTTCACTGCCCCTGTAGGACTCTGCGTTTCAACCGGAGATTTGAATACAAGCAATTCGCGTAATAATCCTGCTCTCATTTTGAATAGTCTCTATAAAGATCAACTAAGTATTTTGCCCCTTGAGGAATTTCCTTTAGAGTGGCATACGCCGTATTTTCCCGATTTGCATAATAAGCACCAAGACACAGCAACATCGCCTGAACCAGCGGTGCCGGGATATTCTTACCGCCGTCAATGGTAGCAAGTTCTTCCACTGACACACAAAGCTCTTTCGCTGTTTTTTCTTCAGCTACAGTGATAAGAGTCTCTATATACGGATCTTCATCCGTATATGAGGGCTCTATATTCAAGTGCCTTTTTGCCATATCTAAGGTCACATATGCCATATTACTTCATTGATGCAATAGTGAACGATTCAGGACGAATCATACCCATATTCCAGTAAGAATTAACCACCAAACGAACCATACCCTTAGTTGCTTGTGTGTACGGATCAACAGTCAAGTCAATAGCCCCCCACTGTCCAAGGAAGTAATCTGCCCAATTACCAAATACAATACCGAATTCATCTTTTGCTTCCTGTAATTCCTTCGGAATATTGTTTGTGCGTAGAGCACGGTATCCATTCAGCATACCAATACCATCATTACCAAAGATGAACCCACCCGCACCGGAAGCATCTTTTACTTTGGTTTTAGCTTTTCCCACTAATGAAGGGTGCATGATATACCCTAAATTTCCGAACAGTGCGTTGTTAAGGTCGGCATTGGTTTCCAATTCTACAATTTTAGCCCAATCCATGGCACCATTAACACTTCCGAGAGTTTGGAACATTCCGTCAGGTACGTTATCCTCATGTACAGCATTGCTCAATGCTGTTTTCTCCACCTTCTGTGCGATAGCGACAGCTAACAATTGGCGGATCAGACCTTCCACAGAACGATTCTCTTGGATCAGTAATTGCTTGGAGATGTCTACGTAAGCCGTCAAACGATTCGGGCTGTAAAGTTTACCTTTGGAAAATTCTCCCTTACCGTCTTTTGCTTCGTCATTTTCTCCTTCCCAGAAAACTTGTGCAGCACTGTGCTTTGGCCAGTAGATATTTCCGACTAATCCGGTCATCATACGTACGCCAGCTTGGGACAATACGAGATTAGCCTCTAAAGGCAGCAACAATTCCTGTTGTTCTTCGTCAATCACGACACCTGTAGTGGCTTCTATCCCTGCAGTGTAAGCCGCACGTTTCTGATATGTCAGAGGGACAATCAACTCACCGCAATTTTCAGCAGTGGCGGCTACAGAACGGTGTAATTTGGTTGCATCCTCAATAACCGATGCTTCACTGGCACGTTGCTCTGTTTTATTCATCTGCGCCAGGATAGCACGACGGAGCGAAAAACTTTCATTTGCTACCGGCTGATGTCTTTTGCCTTGCTGACGATTCGCGGCTTCGTGTTCTTCGATCTCAATATCAATTTCCGCTCTGCGCTGTTGATTTGTACCAAGTTCCTCGGCTTCTTCCGGTTTGAACTGACGTTTTTCAGTCTTTGCGCCATTAATAATCTCTTTAGAACGAGCAATCAGCTGATTTCTTTCGTCCTTTAACTCTGTAATACTTTTTTCTTTTGCCATAAATTTATAAATTTAATGATTTCTCTATGCTTTGGTAATACTCTTCTGGTATTGCCTGTTCGTGCTTACGAAGTTCTTCTTCAGCTTGTTCTTTTCCTCGCAAACACACGGACGTTTTGCTGTATGCCGCATTATACACGGGAGAGGCGTCATATAAATTGCCTATTTTGTGTACTGTGCGTTTCCAGGTTCCGTCACTCTTCTTTTCCCAAGTATCTTTTTCAACATCGAAACAGAAAGAGCTCTGATCTATCTCTCCGCGGCGGAGGTTTTCCAGCAACTCTTCTCCGAGTGCCGTTTTCGGTGCCTCGAATCGGTATTTTAATCCTTTATCATCCACGGATAGCAATAATGATCCTGTTCCTTCTTTACATCTTGCAAGAATACCACGAGCCTGATCGTGATTCAACAACGCAAATACATCGCTTTTTTCAATAACTCCGTCCAGAGCTCCACGCTCTATAACTTCTTCGAATGGAAGTCCGTCGGATGGTGTATTGAATAATAAAGCATAACCCTCTACAGTTCTCTTTTCTTCCGTATCTCCAGTTAGTTGCACCTGGAATGCAGTATTTCTTATTTCTCTTTTTTCGTCCATAACAGTGCTTTTACTTACTAACCAAAAAGTTGTCTGACAAATCTGGATTATTTTGCGGTTCAGCGACTTTTTCTTTAACCGCATTGTCCAGCGTCTGCACATTCACCTGTACAAAAGCTTTGTCTCCATTCTCAATTCTAGGCATATTATTTTCTCTTCGAACCTCGTTAGGTGTGGCTGCTCCTACGGTGGCCAAATCTTTCCAGAATGCCGCCTGTGCGCTCTTATCAGTTCTTAGAATAGCGGAAGTGTCGAATTCTGCTATAAATCTTCCTCGTTCAGATGGCAGAAAGACTTTGCGGTTAATTTCTAATTCTATTTTCGTAATGACTGCGAGAGCTGTGTCTGTTAAATATTGAAGTTGAGTAGCTTCTACTGTAGAATAACTGGATTTAGACAGATCGAAAGCTTTGACTGGAGATACAGAGAAGAATCGGCAGAGATCCACAACATTAAATTGTCTGCTTTCGATGAACTGACTATCTTTTGGGCTTATAGAAATGGGTTGGTACTTCATATTCCCTTCCAGCACGGCAATACCATTCGGGTGCCCGGTTATAGGATTCGTACGTTCTTCCCACGTTTGATATATCTGATCCTTTTTCTTCTCATCCAATCGGGTCCCTTCAACTGTCAGTATACCTGCAACACTAGCTCCACTTTTAAAAAATCCCTCCGCATGTTCCTCTGTACTAGTTGCAATCCCTAGGGATTGGCGGGCATGTTCCAGCGTAGACACACCAATAATACCGTCATAAGAGAAATTAAGCACATGTATCATGTCTCTCGGATCTACTAATTCCCGAAAACCGACTACCTGATATCTTTTACGCATAATCCCTAAACGATCAGTGATCCAAGTTATCGTCACCTGGCTGGATGGCAAATAAATGAGTTGTGCTGCATTCATTTTACTATCGCGTTCGATATATGCGTAGCCATTACCGGTTAGCAGTACAGAAGCCATAAGAGTTTTAAAGAAAACATACCGAGTCATATCTTCGTTAGGCTCCATATTGAACATGTAATATGCCGGATGCGATTTAGCCTCGGCCTTAAATCCATCTGCATCTAAATGATAGGTTTTCAGCGGAAGCACGGCCACACTGTCCGAAATGAGATCCACACAGCGGTATACAGTAGACAACAACATAGGTTTACTTCTGCTGGTAAACATAGGACGGGAACCGTTAAAACTCCAGGCTGTAACCTGTGACGTTTCCTGTTTACTCGCTTTTCGTATTTCAAATCCTAAAAATTTCATATATGCTTTTTCTACTAACCAAAAAAGTGTCAGACAATTAATAAAATTCTCCATAACGAGGAGAAACGAGATATATTCCAAGTGCTTCCAGTTTGGCGATCACACCATCTATTTTTTTCTCTTCAAACTGTTTTGACGGTTTTGTATTGCCGTTCCTGTCCCTTGCCATAACGACATTGCGGAAACAATGCCGGTTAATTACATTATTGTCAATAACGGCTTTACCGGAGAGAATCAAACGTTCCATCTCCTTTGTCGGGCGGTTGAAATTTCCGAGATTCTGACCGTATGGCTCCATCGGTAGCCCTTTTTCCTCTGCGTTAATGACAAATTGAGTGGAGTTCCAGGAATCGTAAGCGATTTTTTGAATGAATACTATTTCCCGGATACTCATTATGTCATTCAGGATATAATCGTAATCGGTCACATT
The DNA here is from genome assembly GCF_024788145.1 of Bacteroides sp. BFG-606. Lineage (NCBI taxonomy): Bacteria > Pseudomonadati > Bacteroidota > Bacteroidia > Bacteroidales > Bacteroidaceae > Bacteroides > Bacteroides sp. BFG-606. The sequence continues at coordinate 4,712,974 of NZ_JANUIL010000001.1, forward strand.
ACCCGGCGTAATAGTGATAAGTCCCTGTCTTCGCCATTCTCCGTATAGATCTTTGAATCTCTTTTCTTGCAACGCAGCTTCCGGCAGGTAATAGAGTGTTTTGAAATAGTACTTATCCGATGTGGGAAACATAAAATTAACACAGGTAAGGTCGCTGGTACTTGACAAGTCAATACCGGCATAGCAATCCATATCCCGGAACTGTTCAAAGTCAAGATTAGCGGAAGCCTGCAAAATATAATGGTCCGGTATCCATACGGTTTCCGAGTCACACCAAATATTGAAATTCTTTGTTTTAATGCCGACTTCTTCCGATGGAGCATTAACTGCTGATTGGACTTGTGTCTGTAGATATTGCGGTTTGACTGTAACTCCCAGATTAGGGTTACTCTTCTGCCACGTTTGCGGATCTTTCCAATCGTCCCCCTCATCAGGAGAAAAGATTCCGGCAAACAGTGCGTCGTTTTCTTTTAGTCCAGACAGCACCTCCGTGCACATTTCCCGGTACTGGTAACACGGTCCTAGCTTATTGAATCCGGCCGTAGTGATAATAACCGCCATCGGATTATCACGCATACCCTGTGAGGACTGGAGTACGTCTTTTAGACCTGTATTCTTTGCAGCGTGATACTCATCAATCAAATACATCGAAGCATTAAAACCGTCTAACTTTGAATCATCTGCGGCAAAGACCTGTAAAAGAGATAACATCTTTTCAAATTTGACCTTATCACGATAGGAAACAAGATCTTTTCCTTTCGGATCAATCCCTTTTGCGAATTGAGAGCAGAACTTGAATGCGATTTTAGCCTGTTCTTTAGAGTTAGCTGCCAGATCCACTTCTGCGTCCATTTCTCCGTCAGCGATTAGATGATACAATGATAATCCGGCTGCAAAAGCTGTTTTCCCATTCTTTCGTGCAATCTCTATGTAGACATACTTCACAAGTCGTTCATCTGTCTCTTTGATATAGAACCCATAGATAGCCGCTATTACAAATTGTTGCCATGGTTGTAAGATGAACGGCTTTCCGGCATGGCGTCCGGTGAAATGTAGAAGAATGGAAAAGAATTCTATAACTTCATCTGCTTTTTCCTCTTTGAATTTGTATCGATCATCCTCCATCATGGAGAAAAAACGTTCAGCAGCAAGCTGAATAAACTTACCGGATACGACTTTCTCGTCTATAACGTCTTGAGCGTATTTATAGTAAGCCTTTGTCTGCATCAGCGAGTTTCTTTCTTACCCTTCAAATACGCCTCAAGTGGAGATTCTACATTATCTCCCGCGTTCATGGCCTTGATTTGCCCTTTACTTTTAGCAGTCAACCCATATTCTTTTGCCAGTTCCAGATATTGACTCCAATTCTCTTTGAGTAGATTCGCCTCCGGACGTTTCACCCATTCGCCTTTTAGATTCTTCATCGTCATTCCATCCTGCGCCAAGACTTCAACGCATTCCAGATAAGCATCATAAGCTGTGGCCATCCGATGCAGCTGGGGAATATCGGCTATTTCCAGCTGACCTCTATCATTCAATTGCTTCACAAGGTCAGATATAATCTTTCGGGCTTCTTTATGCTTGATTGTTTCGGGTAATTTAAAGCTGATTTTCTTCTTTTTTTTCCATGATTTTGACTCGTTTTATTATAAAACCATACGATTGTCAGACAGAAACGAGATATTTAACAAAACGAAACAGTTTGGCATTTTTCAAAAAGTGCCGTGTGTGTGAATCAGGGTAGGGCGAGGTTTCCGAGCTCCATTTTCTCAAAATTTGACCCCATACCCCTCCATAGCACATTTAATGTTAATTTTAACTTAATTTTAGGAATATCACATTGAATTCATAGGGAAATCCCTATTTATTCAATTCATGCACAGATATTGCCCTAAATATTTGCACATATACAAATGATTATGTATCTTTGTAGTGTCAGATAAACAAAGTATTAACCCTTTAAAACAAAGTCATGAAAGAACTGAATGAACTTGAGCGAATTGAGTTCGAAATTGAAAAGGAGAAACAGAATCTAAGAGAGTGGAAACGTAAGGTGCTTATATTGGAAATAGAAAAAGAAGATGATGAAGCCCGTACTGATGCAATACTCGAAAGGATATCAGAACTCCTTGAAAGGAAAGAGAAATTAAAGAAGTAGTAATCGCCCCTCTTCGGAGGGGCATAACTCTAACAACGATATGAGAACATTGGAAGAAGATTTGTTGAAAATGGATAGTTTGCATGGAGATGAACTTGATGCACACTTGTATGAGATGAAGGCTTTGTATACCAAGCCAGAAGAGAAAGAAGCTATTAGAAAATATCTGGATAAAACTCTTGCCACAATAGCTAACAACGTTGAGAGTATTAGTAATCGTCTCACTATACGGGAACAGATGAATGAAATTATAGATTTAATCCCTGTGTCATACATCGCCAAGAACTACTTTGGCAAGAGTCGTGCTTGGCTGTATCAACGCATTAACGGATATAAGGTTAGAGGGCATGTGTATACACTTAATGAGAAAGAACTTGAAATATTTAATCGTGCCTTAAAAGATATTGGAAATAAAATCGGTTCACTTTCAGTTGGTTAATACAACTGTTATCTGACACCGCCTTTGCTTGTGGACCGTGCAAAGGCATTTGGGGGAGTAGCTATGTTCTACTCCCTTTTTTATTGTGCACTGCTTGATGACATTTTTTGCACAGACTCATAAGATTGTCATAGTCATAAGCTAAAAAAACACGTTGCACCGGATCATCCGTACTCATAAATGAAGTTATATGATGGATGTCTTCGGCTAGAGTTGTTTTGTTTTCTTTCAAACAAGTTTCACAGAGTGGATTACACGCAAATTTCCAGGCACGTAACCGACGCCAGCGATCGGAGTTATATATTTTCCGACGTTCAATGTCGTAATAGTTATCACTCTTCTTCTGTCGTTTTTGAGGCTTGTAAATAGTCGGCATAAGGTATTTCTTTTAAAAGTTTATTATCGTTGATGGCCTGATATTCTATCATTCGGAAGCGATAACAGAAATAATCTATCAACTCCTTATCGGTTGATAGACTAGATGCTTTGTCATCTTGTGAAATAAATAATATGGCATCATGGAAAAGGTCTTCATGGCTTTTAGAACAGAATAAACCATGACCGCGATAGCTACATAACTGTTTCAAGTGGTCATAGTTCTTAGCTATTACGGTCATAACTTTAAAGTTTGCTTTTCCTGCTCTTGTTTTTCTCATTATGCATTTTCCAGTTACCTGTTTCGTCTATTAATTCTTCAATGCTGCGACTAACCATCCCCCGAATGATGACTGATGTACCGGTTTGTGTAATATTGGACAGCTCGTTTAAAAGCATTGCGGTACGTTCATCCAGTCGTACGGAAATTCTTTTTTTATATTCCATGTCTCATTTCCTCCATTTTTGTATTCTTGCTTTAACGGCTTGCATTAAAGCCTCCTGTTTGTCTATCTTTCCTGCCAATGCTTTCATCACATCCTCATCCATTGTGCCTTTAGCTATTAAATGGTGAATAATAACCGGTTTATTCTGTCCCTGCCTATAAAGCCTTGCGTTAGCTTGCTGATAAAGTTCGGAACTCCAGGGAAGCCCAAACCAGACGACTATGTGACCTCCGGCCTGTAGATTTAATCCGTGACCAGCTCCAGCAGGGTGTGCTAATAACACCGGTATATCTCCTTCATTCCACGCCTTGATGTCTTCCGGACCACCAATCTCTTTTGGATGATAGCTTTTTAACTTCCTAAGTATACGGGATACGTCATGCCGGAAAGAGAAGAAGACCAAGACCGATTGTCCATTGGCTGCTTCTACTATCTCCTCTAATGCATCTAATTTTTCGGCGTGAACATCGTGCACATTACGTTCTGAATCATATACAGCACCATTGGAAAACTGCAGCAATTTATTAGAAAGTGCGGCTGCATTAACAGCAGAGATGTCTCCATCTTCATTCTCCAACGCCAGAACTTGATCTTTTTCAAACTCTAAATACTGGTTCATCATTTTTTCTGGCAAATGTACCTCCACAGTCCGGTCAATCCGTTCTGGTAATTGCAAATAGTCTTCAGCTTTCATACTTATACAAATATCACCAATCTGTTTGTATATGGCTTCTTCACTGCCACTATTTAACTTATAATCAAAAACTATTTGTCCGTTACTACGCCCTGGACGAAAATACTTGCTACGATAAGACGTGATTGTTTTTCCAAGTCTTTCACCCAAATCCAATAAATATAATTGTGACCAGAGATCAATTAAACCATTGGGGACTGGCGTCCCAGTCAGACCTACAACACGATTAGTCTTTGGTCGTACCAGCCGGAGAGCCCGGAACCTTGCAGATTTAGACGACTTGAAAGATGACAGTTCATCAATGACTATCATGTCAAAGGGCCAGTATCCTTGTAAATGTGATACAAGCCATACTACATTCTCCCGATTAATAACAAATATGTCGGCTGGGGCTTTTAGCGCTGCTTTCCGTTGTTTCTCTGTACCCAGAATCTTACTAACGGTTAAACCTTTCAAGTGTTCCCATTTTGCAATCTCATCACTCCAGGTGGACTCGGCTACTCGCTTAGGTGCAATAACAAGAACCTTGTTAACTTCCAAATATTCGTCCATCAGTTTTTTTATAGCTGTCAGAGTACTAATACTTTTCCCGAGTCCCATTTCCATCAGTAAGGCTCCGTATGGATGCTCAATTATATGCTGTACGGCTGTACGTTGGTACTCGTGCAAATTCGATTCATTTAGCATGATATTTCCTCCAGAAACTTGTTTAATCCTTCCTGTGAATCAATCACCTCCGCTTTGAACCCCATCGCCCGCAGTTCTGCGATAGCTTTCTTTTGTAACTCTGTTGGTTTCTTACCAATAGTCTTCAATTCCGCAAAGGCTATCCGATTACCAGGCATGAGTACAATGCGATCCGGCATTCCACGATGATAAGGAGATGAGAATTTAAGTGCCAGGCCGCCCAGCTTTTTAACCGACTCCCGTAATTTTCGTTCTATTAATTTTTCGTTCATAATTTCTGTTTTTTTTAATGACCTGGTTGACCGACTGTCTATGTGTTTTTCTATAGAGATATACCAATCAATTAGATTTATTAAATTAATCAATATTTATTACCATATATTTTAATAAAATCATAAATCTTTTAATAGAAATAATAGTCACTCGGTCAACAGAGTATAAATTATTGTATTTCAGTCAGATATATTGACCGAGTACGTATTTACTAAACTCGGTCATCCTAGTCACTATTTTACCTTATCAAAAATGCCTTCCGCATCTTCAAACAAATTCTTTTCGACCTTTACCCATCCGTATTGCCTGCCATAGCTACCCGCATTAATCTTATTCTTTGACTTGTTCCACCCTTTGACCTCCTTCATTATAGCACTTATGCGGTTCTTCTCAATCTGTCCAGGAGTACCTTTTATGCCTAATGTAGTACATTCGTTCAATATCTCAGCTATACACACCTTATCTCTTAGAATTACTCCTTCGGCTGATAACGCATCCTGCTGAAAGAAGTAATCACGTTTCTGCTGATTGTTTCTCTTAGGCCAGTCAGACGGTAGTCTGGTATTTAAGAATTCTTCTATAATACCTTGCCATTCATCTACTTTCTTGTATTCTTCTTGGACGGTATGAAGCGCATCGGATAATTCAACCGGCAAAAGCAATGGCATTCTTTCTCTATAGCGCTGAATAGCTTCTGCCCATAGCTGACCGACAATATCAGGCGTCAGATCTTCCCAAACATTATATTTGGGCTGAATCACACAGTTTTTAATAGGCCAGTAACGACGTTCCCCCGAACTATCACGCAAAAACTGCTCCTCGTTCGTTGAAGCGAAGAAGATACATTGCCTGGGACGATGCACGTCATTCTTTCCGTAATGGGCATGAAAATCATCTGCCGTTTTTGATAAGAAGTTTTTTATCGCTTCTACTTCGGCTTTCTTGAATCCTACTAATTCACCGACTTCTATTATGAATTTTCCACGTAAATGTCGTGCCGCATCTTCCGGTTTGTCCGGTGACGGCATGGAGTTACTGAACCATTTTTGATTGATGGCCATTTTTTCAATGATTGTAGATTTTCCGCATCCTTGCGTACCTACTAATACAACTATTTGGTCATATTTGGTTCCAGGTTCATAAGTTCTGTAAACAGCAGCCGTGAAAGCTATTCTTGTTATCAACCGATTCAGTTCCGTATCTTCCGCCCCTAAATAGTCTATAAACAGGGTGTCCAGTCGACGGACACCGTCCCAGGCGAGTCCATTAAAGTATTCTCTTACCGGATGGAAAGCATTTTCACGACATACTACATCCAAAGCATCAGCTATTTTTTGTTTACCCTCCAGCCCCCAAGGTTCTTTCGATAAATACAGCCTAAGATTAGCCTCGTCGTCATCACGAATAAACATTTCTATATCTCCTCTCACTCTCCACAGTGGAAGGCGAAGCAGAGCCTTGCGATCATTGAACGTATCGTAAGCAAAACATCTTTTCAAGTTCGGATCATTCTTTAAAATGAGATCCACATTTTTAGGTGTGGCAAGATAATTACCTTTTCTATCTACATCCATTTCAGCGAGCCAATCAGAACTTTCTTCTTCATCTAAGATATTGGCAAAGTCCTCTCCTGCCTCCGTTAACTTCTCCCTGGCAATGGTGGCCATAATAGCCTTATCTTTAGAGGCAAATTCTACCATCGCAAGGTATGACGGATACTTGGTGATATTCCGGTTGGTATTCGTATCTATATCCTCGTCCTTGTCACCGAACAGGTGCAGACGCACCAAGTCGAACGAATTACAGAGTTTCCCGCTCGATGGGTCCGTACCATGGTGCGAATAAGCGAACTTATCTTCATACACTACTAAACCGGCACCCGTGGAGCCATGAGCATACGTATATCGGTCTTCTATCCCACAAGGCATATAGTCATCCGGCAAAAAAGTTTCTATCGCTTGATGGATATCGTAAGTGCGACAAAAAGCACCGACAATACCGGGTTTCTCCAGTGGATCACCCTGCTTTTTTATTTCTCGCCTTACACTGATATCTACACGACTGGATACAGGCCATTCGGAAGCGTCTTTCCAATTCTTGTACGTAGCCAAGATAGCGTCTACATCCAACCAAACCCCATCCTGATACTGGAAAACATATTGTCCATCTTTCGACGTAGATGGCCAATACATCAACCGTTCAGGTTCATAAGTCGTATCGTCGAACATATCAATGCCGATGGTACCCGCAATGTACCGACACACGGCCTGATACTCATCAGGACCAACCGAGCGGCTGAATGGGGTAACAAGACGAAGCCTTGGTGCATCCGGTGTATGTTTGTGCGTTGAATATATAGCAGCAGCGCAACCGAACATCAGGCAAAAATCCTCCCAGACATCACCGACTGCGAAGTCAATGTCAAGTGTCGCCATCGTGCGTTCCGCTACACTGCCTTTATTACGACGCCCACCATTAACGTAACCACCGACAAAACCTCCCACATCCTTTATTTCGTCCTGCCGCGTTCTGGATACCTTGCGAAATTCGGACATTGATTCGGCTGTACGCTGAGTCGTTCTTACCTTGTTGAGGAATTGCCCCCATGACCATTCCCGGTTTTTCCAACTCAGTTCCTTACGTCCGTTGCCGACAGCGATAAATAAGGGACCATCGTTCTGTACTTTTATTTCTTTTTCTTCCGCCATAATTTAGCCTTTTTTCTTTTAATCAATATCACATCATAGATTCTATCGAATTCAGAAGGAATACCATTAATCATTCTCTACCTCCTCGTAAATGAATAAGACATGATCGATATCGGTACCGTTTAGCTTAATGTTATTCCGATAACTTTCCAATTCTGAACTGTCTATAATAACCCGTCCATTGTGTGACATCTTTTGTCCAGCACTATCAACGACGGTAATTCGTGTTATTGCTACCTTTGCCATGAGCTTTTATCTTTTGAAAGTTTTCACAGTTATCGGGAAGGCATCCCCCCCAATAGTTGACACTGACCGAAAAAGAAGAAGCTACATTTAAGTTTCATATTATTAGCGGCCATTATTGGATGAATTATTTTTTCACTCATTTCTAATTTGTTATTAGTTAATCCTTTTAAGCCAATCACTAACACATTTTTCCGCTTCTGCGTAGCTAGCGAACGTTCTTTTTTCAACAGTTACACAGTACCGCATTAATTCCCCGCGAATTATTCCTGCATCATCCTTCCAAATATTTATAGCTCCATTATCTCCGGCAGAAGTACACGCATATCCCAATTCTAAGGTCGGTTCTATATCACTTGTAAGATTGATACGATACGCATCAATCTTACGTTTCTTTACTCCCGGAAGCCCCTCTAATTCACCGATGGGCTTTTCTTTCTTTATGACTATATTCTTATTCATTTCTATATAGATATTAGTTAATCATACATTACTTTATCCATCCATTTAGCAGCTTCTTGAATTGAAGAAACTTTTATCAATTCTTTTATAATGCAATCCTCTATATACTCACAGCAAAGCTCCGCATTGTCGTTATAATAGATATTGTATCCTCTATCACCCAGCACTCCAGTGCAATTAATACCCAGCTTTAGAGCTTGTTTTGCTTTCTTTACATCATTGGTAAAATACGCATATATATCATGTGAGACTTCCTTGCATGCGGTAAGTTTTACTATATTATTCATATTTATTCTGTTTTACGCTAATTTAATTTTGAAAAACTCTTCAAATGTTTCACCCCCGTACTGCCCCTTAGTCAATTTGATGATTTCGGCAATAGCATATTTTTCTTTTCTTTCTTTCAACCCATCCTCGACAAACATCTTTGTTCCAGTTGAGCAAGCACCAGTTATCACCCGATAACATTCGATAGCTTCCGCAAAAGTCTATTCACTATCAAATGTAAGGCTTTCATATTGCGACTTGTCACGGTTGGAAATCTTGTATATTAAATCGTCCTTAGCCTCTCTTAGCGTGTCACCGTGCGACCACTTACCGTAGCCATCTGTAACAAGGTATCGTTCTTTGGTTTTTCCTATCTGCCTAATCTTATACACATTTCCTTTGTTAGATACAACCTTGGAAAAAATATCATCTACTTTGATATATTGCCGATTACGCCACTCGTAAAAGCTTGGAGCGTTTCGGTTTACATTGCTTGCATCTGTAATGGATGTGCCTTCGAGGAAGAGAGAGCCACCTACGGTCAGGTTGTCCGGCAGGCAGGTAATGGATGTGCCTTCGAGGTCGAGAGAGCCACCTACAGTCAGGTTGTCCGGCAGACAGGTAATGGATGTGCCTTCGAGGAAGAGAGAGCCACCTACGGTCAGGTTGTCCGGCAGGCAGGTAATGGATGTGCCTCTGAGGTCGAGAAAGCCACCTACGGTCAGGTTGTCCGGCAGGCAGGTAATGGATGTGCCTCTGAGGTCGAGAGAGCCACCTACGGTCAGGTTGTCCGGCAGACAGGTAATGGATGTGTCTTCGAGGAAGAGAGAGCCACCTACGGTCAGGTTGTCCGGCAGGCAGGTAATGGATGTGCCTTCAAGGTCGAGAGAACCACCTACGGTCAGGTTGTCTGGCAGGCAGGTAATGGATGTGCCTTCGAGGTCGAGAGAGCCGTTATAAAACAATCTCCCGTCTTTATTTTCTAAGTTGTAACCTAGTTGTTCTAATTCTGTTTTCATAATTTATTTCCTTCTTTTTACTCTTCGATTTTTAGGTCGAGTTTAGCAACACGATTAACTATCCTTTCCCGTCTGGCTTCAAGTTCTTTCAGCTTGGCAGCTTGTTTTGTAATTAGTCTCATTCCTCTTCCTCCTGCAAATACAATTTCATTCCCTTTTTAGTTAATCCCAGCACATGAGTATCATCAGCCCATTCATTAGCTACCTTTATTGATTCAGCCGGACTGCCATAAATAAGCCTTACTGTATATACCCCATCTGGCGGCATCGAATCATCTCCATATCCAGAAACTAAGTTTCTATCAAAAGCCATTAAATGACCATAGTTGTTAGCAAAGTAAATACCTGCCTTTTCGCACTCCCTATATGCTTTCTTTAGCTTATTAAAAGCCTTTTTTTGCTCGGCTGTTAGTTCACAAACCGGATATAATTTATCATCCATTTTATTCCTTTCTTCATTGTTTTGAATTAATCTTTCAAATAATAATCTGTCAGATACCCGTCGCCCTTCAGTGGTAAATCTTTTGCCCAAGGTATTGGCTGTTTGAAAACCTCTTTCACTGCTTCAAGTGTTTGGCTACTATCCGTGCGAGCCTCTATGATGACTTCATCATGCACATGGAATACAATTGGATATCCGTTTTTTTCCAGCCGAAGAATAGTCAATGCTAAACAGTCACGGGCAATAGCTTGTACTATGTTTTCCACCAGCTTTCCTCCATACGTTTCTTGCTTTCCCCATTGTTTTGTCGTTTGACTCAATCCCTCATAACAAATAGACTTTGTCCCAAATCGATTCTCCCCAATATATGGCCGCGGATATGATAGGCATCTATCGGAAGGTAACTGGATAAGTAAGGCTCCGAACTTCATACAGAAATAAATTCCATGTCCGATGGTGGTAGTTGTCCTGGTATCGATACAAACCATGGCAGCTTCCTGTACTTTATCCCACAGGCTTACAATTGCGGGGTTAGCTTTACGCCAGTGAGTAACAATTTCCTGCATTTCTGCTTCTGACAATCCCATCTTCTCCCCTCCCATAGTCTTCATCGCCCCGACTCCACCTTGATAACCGAGTGCCAACTCAGCGATTTTTCCTTTTTGTCTACGTGGATCTGTTTTGGTGATTTCTTCTACTGGGACATGAAACATCATAGAGGCAGAAGCTTCATATATTTTGCCATGTGTACGGAACACGTCAAGACGCCATTGTTCACCAGCCAACCATGCAATTACACGGGCTTCGATAGCCGAGAAATCACAGACGATAAAAGTATATCCAGGCTTTGCTATAAAGGCCGTACGAATGAGCTGTGACAGTGTATCCGGCACATTACCATACATCATTTCAACCATATCCAAATCACCGTCTTTAACTAACGTACGCGCTAAATCGAGATCATCGATGTGGTTTTGTGGAAGATTCTGCACCTGCACCAATCGTCCGGCCCATCGTCCGGTTCTATTAGCGCCATAGAACTGGAGTAAACCTCGTACACGGTCATCGGCGCAAGCCGCCTTCTCCATAGCTTCGTATTTCTTTGTCGAGGTCTTAGCCATCTCCTGCCGGATACGAAGCATACGCCCTACCACATCGCTGCCAACCGTCTTCAATAGGTCGGGAATATCTTTTTTATTCAGAGTGGTTACTTCACTTCCTGTTTCTTTCTCTAACCAATCCTTTAGTTGGGCCACACTGTTTGGGTTATCCAGTCCGGATAATTCTGCAGCCTCTGCATTGAGTCTACCTTTATATAGTGTATCCATCCGGATAGCATACTTTACAAGGTCCATATCAACCAACACACCGCGGTCATTGATACGTTGGTCAATGACGTACAGTTCCTTCTCAGAATCAGGAATAGCAAAGTTCTTTGTTTTATTACGTATTGCTTGTTCTACCTCCACATCCCGGATACAATAACGTTTAAACACATTCCATTTGTCCGGTGCATGTTCCGGTAGATTACGGGTTCTACCGCCATTGACCTTTGTAGGTTTACAGGGGCATGAGAAATACTTGATAAGTGCTTTGCCCTCGGCCATCTTCTGGTCTTCGAGATTCAACACTTTACCAACTTGTGCGAGTGACAAAGGAAGCCCCAACATAGCAGACCGGACCATCGTACATTCCCATTGTTCAATCGGCAAGTCAATACCGTAATATCTCCCAATACAAATACGTTCAAAACTGGCATTGAAAGCCGTCTTTAATATGTTTGGATCAGTCAACGCCTGGAAGATACGTTCCGGTAAAGTTTCCCCAGATGCAAAATCGACAACCTGTACCGGTTTATCATCACAAGCATAGGCAAACAGCAGAATAGTGAAATCTTCGGATTCTGCGTATTTATACAATCCACATTTACCTATATCTACAGAACTGTAGGTCTCTATGTCTATTCCTAGCACCTTGATAGGGTCTCGGTCGTACTCCGCAGCCTTGCCGTTTAGCTTCACTGCAATCTCATTACAGATGATAGAAAAGCCATTTGTTAGCCTGACGTTATACCGGATAACAGCAGGAGATAAGCCGATCAGTTCGCTCCAGGTCTCGAAAGTATTTGGATAGCTCGTTGCAACGGTGTTCAACTGTTGAAACTCTGCTTCTGAACATTCTATTTTTGCGTAGAACTCGCCTGTAAAGAAGTTATTCAGATACTTAGCAAGAATGAGGAAAGCGGCTGTTAGCTCTTCGCAGTCTTGATCCGAGGCATCTTGCCGATAGCGCCGGATTACTCCGGACGCTACTTTGGCAAGTTGTTCTTGTGGTATGAGACTAGAATAATCCATCGCCATCATCCCCTGTCGGGGCTTCAAATGGAACTTCTATATCTGCAAAATCACTTTCAGCGGTTGAACGTCCTCCCAGCGGTTCACCGTCTGCAATTTTCATCAGGTTGTTAAGTCCGCAAGCGATCCCTTTATTACCGTTCGTGTTAAAGGCATAGAATGTAATAGAAGCGTAACCATAGCAACCGCTGTAAAACTCATCCTCATTCTCTATGGGCTTACGCATAGCATTCACTACGCCGGGCTTAGTCTTGCAGTTGGCATTCAGGAAGAATGCGCCAGCATAGGCTTCATCATCCGGACGTTCAGCGTCGCCATCACGCAAAGGATTCTTATACACCGCCGGAACTTTACCGCCGAACTTGCCTACACCTGCTTTTAGTGCATTGTCGATAGCAGCTTTTATCGCTCCTAAAGTCTTGGTATCACTTTTAGGAATAATGAGAGATACAGAGTATTTCTTATCACCACCTTCCGAGATGGCGGCAGGTTCCCACACGTGTACATAACTCATTCTAACTTTACCTGTTACTACTTTAGTATTCAAATTTTCGTTCATAATCGTTTTACTTTTTTACGTTGTTTACTATTTTAAAAATTACTGATTTCTTGTCCGGGCGTTTATGCGCCATACAACTGTCTCGTAAGGCACAGTCTATCGCACCTCTTTCTTTCTGAAAGACACATTCCTTGCATCCCGGATCATTTGTGCTACTGTAGGCTCTTGGCCTACGGGCTGCGATTCTTGTACCCTGAACATTTGTTACATGATTCAATTTCAGGGAGGTTAATACTTCGATAAGTTTCACTTCTACACATTTTTAAAATCGTTCTCTGCTGAATTCCACTCCTGACGTTTGTCTGATTCCGGTGCCAACGTTGGTTTCCCCTGTGGTTTGATGACAAGATCTCCGAGCAAGGCGGTAAAGGCTTTCTTGGTAACTAGTTTCTCCATCGCGGTGATAGTCTTCAATTTGGCGGGTTCATAGATGGCAGATTCTTTGTACCCATTTTCTACGAGTCTATCGGCTACCTGCTTCTCATCTACATACTTTCTAATACTCCGTCCCTCTACCAACTTGAATCCAGAGAACTTCTTGCCATCAAGAGCAGCTTCTAAGGCGTATTCCTCGACAGATGTTACCCAATTTTTAATCAGGTCTACTTGCAACAGTATCTCGGAAATTTCTGCATCTGATAGCAAAGAGGCGTCTTCGAATTCATGTTTAGCAGCTTCTAGGTTCTTCTCGGCCAATGTACGGCACTGGGCTTTCGCACGGCAAAACTGACAGTGCTTACCCGGAACGAAACTACCGTCACCGGTATAAGCCATCTTGGCACGTGGTGCCAGTTCATTCATTCCCCAAGTAGTGAGTTCCTCCACCGACATTTCCCACTCTGATATATTATCCAGTCGTGGTTGGTAAATAGTCATGCGTACTGTATGAATGGCATACATGAAACCAAACATGTCCAAAGCACCAAGAGCATAGAGCATCATCTGTTTGTTGTCAATGGCTGACACCTGCACGCCCTTTCCGTATTTAAGGTCTATAATCTCCAGAGTTCCATCAGCGAGAATAACAGCATCACCCGTGCCAAAGCCTTCCGGGACATAAGCAGTAAGGTTTATACGTTCCTCGATACGTAGTACTGCGTCCGACGTAGTCCTTTGAGCAAGAAGAAATTTCTCCCAAACGAAATTTGCATATCCGGCAGCATACTCTTCCAAACTCTCGCTGTATAGTCTATCTTTAACTAATTCCGAGGTTTTCTTAGTCCATTCTAGTTCATCAATCAGACCCGAGTAACGTTTCAAACGTAGTTCTCCGAATTCATGTGCTAATGAACCCTCTTTCGCAAAGTCACCAGCTTTGTCCGGGAACTGTGTCTCTAGGCGTGCCGATGGCGTACAAGCCAACCATCGGCTGGCAGAAGACGGTGATAAGACAGCGTGACTCATAGGGCATTTACTTTATCGATGAAAGCCTGGCGTTGTTCTTGTTTGAGATCCGGTACACGTTTCGCTCCGAATTCTTCAAGTATAGCGAACACTGCTTCTTTGCCTTTAGCTTTAGACACAGGTCCGACAATCTTACGAAGCATTTCGTCTGTAATCTCATCTTGCTTTTCTACAGGTTCCGGTTGTTTTTGTGCGACTGGAGCACCGGAAGATGTTTGTTGTTCTTGGGATGCCTGAACTGTCTCTTGCTCTTCTTGTACTCGAGCAGTGTTTGCTACAATCGCCGGAGCGGCAATAACAGGTTGTTGTAATACTTCGATAGGTCTTAGTGCACCTACCAGCGTTGATACTGCGCCTACTAGAGCTGGCGTGGCATCGAATTTCACGTTTACATTTACATTAAAATCCATAATCATTTTTATTTTTTAAAGTAGTATTCCTTTGTTTGTTAACTCTATGCGATATTTAAGCTCTCTGATACGATTGAAGTGGTCTAAGGCTGATTTCAAGTGAATTACAGCATCCACTTTAGCATAAAGATCTCCCGAGAAGTCATATAGATTTTTACGAGTAATGGTTACTTCTTCGCTTCCATTTCCAAGATTGCCATCTCCATCCATAAACTCAAAAATGAAAGAATGATGAATACTTTTTAAAATCTCGTTTACGATGAGATCACCTTGATTCGCATAAAGTTCTTTGATCTCGTCATATACAGCTTGTTCTTCTTTTTGAAGGTCAGCTATTGAGTATGACATTTGAGAATAAAGATTAGGATACCAATTGCCAACTTTAGCAATCTCCTTCTTACCGATAAGGCTGTTAAGCTCTTCCTGTTTTTTTTTTGTCGTCCATAATCGTTTATCGTTTTAATAAATTCTTGAATCATAATATTTTTGATTAGCGATGTACTCTTTTACTACATCTTCTTGAGAGGCACGACAACCTAGACTGTCGTGTATGTACTGATACTTCTCTGCACTCATACCGGATAATACATCATCATTGTACTCCGTTCTTCCGGCATAGATACAACCTGTTATTGTCACTACTGCTACAACTACTGTTAGCAAGTGCTTGCTGATCCTATTCATACTCGAGTGTAGTTTTGGGGCATAGCATAACGCAACACATCAGAGCCTTTACATTCCCACCGGCCGTTCTTTTTATCAGTGGTCTTTACGAAAGCAATTTTCTTTTCGGCAGCTAATCTTTCCAGCCTTCTTCTCCCACCAACTAAGGTCGAGGCTTGATTTTTACTGAATGTTACACCTTCAGCAGCCATCATAATTTCTTGTAATCTATCCATAGCTTTATTTTGATTTGGCGTATTCTGAAACAATCGTGTATATTTTCTCCAGATGTCCTTTCCGCTCGGCTACTTCCAACCAGGTCTCGGACTTCCTTATCTTCTTGCAACGCGTCAAGGCAACACCGTAGTTGTAGTACAGTTTTTTGTAGATGTTATCCCACAGTGTCCGGTGAGCCATTTGAGTTGCTTTTTGGTAGGCGTTCACAATAGCGAGTATTTTTTTACGTAAACTCATTCCCGGCAATATTTCTTCGGACACAGGTACATAGTCCAAATCAAATTCGGCTTGCTCCCTTTCTTCTATAATTTTATTAAAGTCGAGTTCTACCTTTGCAATACGCTTTTCATGTTCCACTCCGAGTTGCGCCATTTGCAGAATTATTTCAGCAGAAGACATCGGACGCTGTTGCTCCTGCAGTTTTTCCTTTTCCAGTTGTTCCCAGCGGAGAACTAACTTTGCCCGGGCTTCATCATTGAACTTGGTGGCGATGTATAGACATTCGATTTTATTCAACTCGTACATTGGTAGTTTGCGTCCGGTTGAATCCTTGTATTCACTGAGGGAAAATTTCCCCTCAGCTACTTTTTCCCATGCAGGCTCCATTGCACGAATAGCCTTTAGTACATCGTTGTGTGGTTTTCCTGTGAGTTCAGCGATTTCAATTGAACTCATCGTTTCTTTGATAATTGATAAATCTTTCATAACTTTGTCTCGTTAATTTTTAAAATTGATAAATCAAATCCCTATCGGCATCCCAGCAAAGTCTGCCTTTGGGGATTTTATTTTTTTCTTGTTTTCTCTAGTTTTTTCACCTCAATAGTGATTTCTGATTTGATGTAGTTGATAGAGCATTTGTATTTACGGTCTCTATATTCCGGATTAAGATTAGGTATCCGGTAACATAAAGTCGCTACGCTCACGCAATGTCTTCCATCACGACATTTTAAAGTCGTTTTACTTCCGACAGGCAGCCGGATAAGATCTTCTGATGTGTAAATTTGTTCCTCCATAATTTTAATTCGTTCTTTTTGTTGTAAAACATTGGATATTAAAGTGGAAGTATCTATATTTGCAAATGACTAATAAGCATTAATATAGAATTACGGCGCGCTTCGTGACAGCCATTTTTATATCCGTTTATTGGTTTGTTATTGAATAACGAGTACAAAGATTAGAGAAATTCTCATATATTCAAAACAAATATGAGAATTTCTCTAATCTTAAATAGTTAAATAAAGTTTTATCACTGATTATGAGCACGGTAAAAGAACGGCTTTTGAAGTTTATTAAAGAGATTAATCTAACAACTGCTGAGTTCGAAAGGCAGATTGGAGTTAGTAGTGGATATGTCAATAACATATCTAAGTCGATTCAACCTGACAAATTAGAGATTATCTCTGATAAATTTCCTCAGTTGAATATAAACTGGCTACTACTTAATAAGGGTGAAATGAAAAAAAAATATATATCGATAAATCCAGAACATGAAAATCTGGACCCAAGTAGTTTCACTTCTATTGAAATCCCCCAAAGTGCTAAAGAATTGGCTGAGCGGTTTATTAGAGCAGGATTAGAAGCATCGATTTATAGACACCTAGATGATGAGGCGTTAACTGAATTATTGAAAACAAGCCTTAAGGTTAGAACACCCAAACACGAGTTAATGAAAAGAAAGAAAAATCACGCAGATAAATTACAAGATGGTGATTCAATTACATCAGCGGATCTATCTAATTCTTTTACTGGCGTAACCCGCCCCCGTGTTCCGCTTACAGCAGCAGCGGGTTCTTTATCTGGTGATTCCATCGGAGTTACCTTGCAACAATGCGAACAGATGCCACTAATACATCAAATACCATCTTATGATTTCACTATGTTTATTAAAGGCGACAGTATGTCTCCCCGCTTCGAATCAGGAGATGAAATAGCTTGCCGGCATATTGATCAATCTCGCTTTATCCAATGGGGAAAGGTACATGTATTGGATACTACACAGGGATTTGTTATAAAGAGAGTATATGAAGACGGTGATAAGATTCGTTGCGTATCATACAATCCGGATTATTCGGATTTTTCAGTACCCAAAGAGGACATTCTCTCAATGAGTTTAGTCGTTGGGGTAGTTAGTATAATGGAAATGTAATTATTGAACTTATTATCAAGCATATAAACAAACGTTATGAAAAACATACTAGCAATAGCAATTCTTACATCATGTTTATTGAGTTGCACGACAAACAACCATGATAGTGTTACCATAATAGACTTAAATAAAAAGGTAGAGAATCTAATCGCAGAAAATCAAAGTTTGAAAGATACGATAAAACTTCTTCAATATCCTGCTTCTGATAGATTCAAGAACATTAAAACACTAGTAGAACAAAATAAATTAGTAGAAGCTACTAAAGAGATAAAATTACTTAGAGAGCTCTTTCCTTTATCAGAAGAAGCTAAACAGTGTGCGAAACAAGAAGAAATAATATCTGACAAAAAAGAAAAAATAGCTGCTGAACAAGCTCGTGTAAAAGCATTAGGTTTTAAAGCCTTGAAAGAAGAATCAACCGTTGAAGTTTTCTACAATAAAATATCTATAGGAGCATTCTCTACTGCATCTACTTTTACTTTTGACGCCTATGATGACAGCTGGTTTTTGTTCACGGCTGACCGAGGAAATAAATATATATCTGCTCGTATTACTATAACATCGAAAGACAAAAATCCAAAGCTGCCTGTATTTTATGCTTATCGTGTGGCCGGGGATAAATTGGAGTGCGTAGGTAGTTTTATTTTAAGGTTTGCAAGATGGGAAGACTACGCTACATACCTAGGTAATTACAATGATAATAGCAATGACTTCTCAAAAACAGCTACTATTCCTTTTAAAATAGGAATAGAAGTTAGCAATGAGATTGCATCTAGCCCATTAATTATTGTTTGTCGAAAACAAAATTGTATGATTCGTCATTCCGATAGATTCTCAAATCCGCCAATATCCTATTCGATTGGAGACGGGTGTACTTATGATGAGATATTGACACTTGAAAGTATAAAAAAAGGTTATGCCGTGGTGAAAATACTGAATAAAAATAAGTTGTAATATCATGTATGGCATTTTGCGCCGAATTAATTAAATTATTGAACTCTTATAAAATACACACATGAATAAAACAATTTGCGGTCTTCTATTAATATTATTATTAGGTGCTTGTGGCTCCTTACCGGAACCGGAATCAAGAATAGGAGTTATAGATTATACTCCTTTGATTAAAGCTGGTATTTTTGTAACGGAATCCAATTCCGTGAATTTCGATTATACTGCTGTTGGTAGTATTGTCGCAACTGAGAAAGGCGGATGGGTAAATGGAAGACCGAAACGTCCTACAACTGAGGATGCACTCAAAAACATAATAAAAGAACTGGAGCGTATGGGAGCAAATGGGATCATTAATTTAAATATAATCCCTTCTGTTGAGATGTCTGACGACCTTATGTCTAAGGTGTTTGTGTCTGTCATTACAGTGAAAGGAATGGCTATTAAGATACCAGATAGCAAAGTAAAAAAAGTACCTACTGAAGATTCCCATCTGCTAGGGCAAATAGACGGAATCCAGTGCCGAATTGCAAAGAAATATAATAATGGCATGACAATATGTACTTCCAAAGAATTGAATCCGGATCAGATAAAAAAAGCAAAAGACACTTTTTCCTTGAAAGGCAAAATCATGTTCAATCTGGAAGGAGCCGAGGGAAAAGGAGAAGCTTATGCCGGGATAGATGATGGATTCATTATCATCTATAAAAATAATGAGTTTATTAAGATGTGACGTATTGTACTTGTAGAATAAATAAGAAAAGAAAAATAATGAAAAGATTAATTTACATCATTCCTTTTATGTGCCTACTGGCATGTTCTTCCAACACAGGTGTTAAAGATACATCGTGGACCGTTGAAGAAGAAGGACATAATGTTACTATGACATTCAAAGACTCAATAGTTGAGTTTACCATAAAAGCTAATGGTGAAGTTGTAGGAGAAGTATCCTGCGAATATTCTTTTGTAAGTGATACAATCTTGATTGGCAAACCCGATAATTGTGATAAAGCAATAATTAAGGGCAATAAACTACTTTTCATTGAGAAAAGTGGAACGACGGAATTAAAAAAGATAAAGTGAATATTATCCAATTTTATAAAGCATTAAATAAATCAATGATATGGAAAACAATGGATTTAATGAAAAAGTAAACATGATGCTTGACATTGACGAATATGCATTAATAATAGGAAATGGTCGGAGTATACGAGGGCAGATAAATACGGCTATATCCTATTTGAAAGAGTTTTTTGGTGACAAATTGGAGGTTACTAATATTTTCATTTCTAATTGGAAAGCTGGGAATGATTATATTTCTGATACGTCATTATGGGTATTTACAAAAAATACCATGATAAAATGCTTGAATTATAAAGATGTTATGGGTAATGGAATCTTAAATTTTGAAGTTTATCCATTAAAAATATTGTACGCAAATATTGAATATAAATCTATGAGAAGTGCTATTATAAAAATTCACATGCCTTGTAAAACGGTACAATTTGAAGCTATAGATGGCAACTTAAAACATCTCATGAATATATATTCTAATTATTTTATGCAAGTTTGATTATATGAATAGGTAATATGAGAAATAGTAAGAAAACACCGACAATAAAGAGAGAAAGAATAGGTAATGAATCTTATGGGCGGGCTGTTAAATCACCAACATTCCCTGGAGCAAATAGTCCAAAAAGAAAAAAGTATCCCGACAGATGTTATGACTTTACAAGTGATCATGATATAAATCCTCCAAGAGAGGAAAGAAAAAAGAAATGATATGCCCGAAATTACAAGAATAGAACGTATCGTATGGCACGAATTAGTACACTCTGCATATTGGGAACAGTATTTATCGCAATATGTTAGTTACAAATATGATTATCGTAAAGTATATGCTACCGTCTTATTGGTATTGTCGACCATCGGCGCTTCTTCATTTTCAGCATGGAAATTAGTGCCTGAAGGTGAGAAATGGGTTCCAACTGTTACCTTTGGAATCATGGCTATTGTTCAATTAGTATCTATATGCCAGAAAAATGTTGTGATGGATGATGATACAGCTCGTAAATTACGGGAACTAAGAGTGAAATATTTAGCTTACATGCACCAAGTAGAAAGATTATATCTCGATATTAAAGATAATAATCTTGATGCAGAAATAATAAAAAAACGTTTCTTTGAAATTAGAGAGACTGTTTACCCTATTGAAGAACTTAAAGATTCGCTTAATATAAAGAAACTTAGAAAGCCGAATCTAAAAGGCCAATATGAAATGGAAGTGAGATTATCAAGGAAGTATGGTTCTTTAGTTGTCACCACAAACCCATATTGTAATAAATGGACCACCCGAGTTGCCAAGCGAATCTCACAAATGCTGCGAAAATTAAAACTAAAAAAATAGCTAGTGGTATTCCTATAACTATTGCTAAAACAATCAATAAAATTAATGAAATCATAAACTTAAATTTTTAAATTATGAATGATGATTACAGTACGTCCTTTACAAATTCGGATTTTAATCCGGTAACTGAAACTAGAGATTTTACTTCAGATTATGCACCCCAAATGCCTGCTGATACTAGTATGCCATCATCACCGGAATCGTATGATTTTACTAGTGATTATGCTCCTGCCCCTCCCCCTGTAGATACTCCTGACAATTAAGAATGTGAAAACATTCTGAAAGATTAATCTTTTATATAGTCTGGTGGCGGTGCTGGTATGAATTCAGTAGGAATACCATGATCAGACAGAATATTTGATAAACGATATATCAGTGTTCTGTCTGATGCATTTTTCTCGTTTATCAAATATCTTATCTGATAAACTATTCCCTCAAGGGAAGTTTTGGAAATAGGTTTTATTCTTTTGAACATATTACAGAGTTTAAAATGAATATATAACAATAACCATTGAATTGTCATACAACCAGCTATATTATTGTAGTAGATAGTGGTATGACAATTCAAAGATAAAATAACAAAGAATGAAATAACATAATTATTAACCAAGACACTGTAACAGTAGAAATAACAGTATCAAAGGAAGAAAAGGGAATAGATATAAGCTGTTTATAATCATCTGATTACTAAGCAATTTCGACAATAAAACGCATTAACCTAAAGTGAAAACTTCTAAGGCGTGGGTCAAGCGTTCGAATCGCTTCGGAATCACTTAAAGGATTGATAATTCAAGAATTATCAATCCTTTTCTTTTTATCTAAAGAGTCTCGAATTTCATGCAAACAATTGGAGGGTCACCCCGAAAACGGGGGCCGTTTGAAAAGTTGGGGAATGTGTTTCATTCATTTCCGTACCAGATTTGAACTAATTCATTGTATAGGGGTTTAAACTAAACATTACACAATAAAAAAACTATCTATCATGCTATCATTTATTTTAGTAATATTCTAATTATCAAAAGAATAAATATGATAGATAGCTCTAAAAAAATGTATCTATCATACTTTTACCAGTAAAAACGGGTTATCTATCATCTACAAAATAGCCGTATAAATATTCTATAATAAGCATAAGACGGCTTGTTTTTATCACGATGAAACCATATAAATCCGAATATCGCAGCTCAAAAATCCCACTTAAACGGCGATAAGTTTATAGCCCACAAGTGTGGGCTGTATAGCCTGCATATGTAGGCTGTATGGTTTACATGCGTGGGCTGTACGGCACACACTTGTGAACTATAGAAATACTGCCGCTCCTCATAAATAATTAAGCTGTCAAATACTGGTTATCATCCTATAAAGTGTGCATTCGTATGTCTTTAAATGGATTATCTCACCTAATGCTACACTAAAATAGATACAGTACAGGAATGATAGATGTCCCTTTTTGCTGATAAAAGTATGATAGATACATTTTTTTAGAGCTATCTATCATACCTATTATTTTGATAATTAGAATATTATTAAAATGAATGATAGTATGATAGATATTTTTCCACTATGTATGACCGAATCCGTACAGTTTCACTCATTTTCGCACTGTTTCATTCATTTCCGTACCGATATGAATCATTTTGGACAAAACAATAATTAGCTCATGACGGCATGGCTATGAATCTTCTTTTAGAAATCCTGTAATCTTGAACCCAATCCCCCCAATTCCCAACTAAGCCTGAATAAGGTTATTTTGGGACATTACTTTTTTAATAATCTCAATAAATTTCCGTGTAACCAATTTCTTATACCTACCTTTCAATTGAAACAAGTATACGTGCATTTCTCCTCCCTTTTCTTTCAAAGGCACAGCTTTTAAATCAGGCTGATTATCAACGCTATGCTGTGAAAGAACACTAATCCAATCTCCAGTGCGCACCATTTGCAGCAAAAGATTAGTATCATTTATTTCCGCCATTGGCTGGAGGCTAATCCCGCTTCGAGATGCTACATTTTCTATCACATTGCGGGTATATGACCCAGACTTTAACAGAGCGAGCGGATAATGTGTCAAAGCCTGTATTGATATTTTCTGCTGTGAAGCTAATGGAGAACGACGATGAACAATCACACACAAAGGGTCCGGGCATAAATCTATCTTCTCCGTCAATGACGATAATGCATCCAGCTTATATGCCAAGGCAAAGTCTACCTCATTGTTATGCAACATCGTAGTCATATCATTAATGGAAGTGGACTGTGTGAGTATCAGTTTTATACCGGGATATTCTTTTGAGAAACGGACAATGCTTTCCGCCAGCATGGGACACAGACTGTAAATCACACCAATACGGAGCTCACCTTTATAAATTTGCTGCATATCCCGAAGCTTCTGAATACCCGTTTCCGTTTCGATAATCGACTGCCGAGCATAAGGTAAGAATGCCTGCCCGGCATCCGTCAAATATACTTTCTTCCCTATACGTTCAAAAAGTGGTGTTCCCAGTTCACTTTCCGTTTGACGGATACTTTGTGAAAGGGTACTTTGGGTGATAAATAATTGTTTGGAAGCCTCCGTAAAATTGAGTACTTCCGCCAGTCGGATAAAATATCTAAGCTGCGTCAGTTCCATTATTATTTCCGATATATATCATTAAAAGTATTAATTATGCAAATATAAGACATCGTTTGGAAAGGCTGTAACTTTGCCGTCGATAAATAAATCAGGAATGAAGAAATAAATTTTATATATCAATCATTAATATTTGAAAGTATGGAAAATGTAGATTTAAGCAAGTATGGCATTGTCGGTAATTTTGAGATTGTACACAACCCATCGTATGAACAATTGTTTCAGGACGAAATGAATCCAGCTAATGAAGGTTTCGAGAAAGGTTATCTGACTGATACGGGAGCAGTAGCCGTGAATACTGGTAAGTTCACAGGACGGTCACCCAAAGACAAATATATTGTGAAAGATGCTATTACCGAAAATACTGTTTGGTGGGACGGGGTAATAAACAAGCCTGTTTCTACCGAAATATGGAATGACTTGAAAGCATTATCTCAAAAACAACTTTCTTCTTCGAGAAAGTTATATGTGGTAGATACTTTCTGCGGTGCTAATGAGAATACCCGCCTGAAAGTACGTTTCATTATGGAAGTGGCCTGGCAAGCACATTTTGTCACCAATATGTTCATGCGCCCCTCTTTTTATGATTTGAAAAACTATGGCGAACCGGATTTTGTGGTATTAAATTCTTCCAAGACTGTTAACCCGAATTGGAAAGAACAAGGCTTGAATTCGGAAGTTTTCGTCTGCTTTAATCTGACTGAACGTATGCAGGTGATTGGCGGCACATGGTATGGTGGCGAAATGAAAAAAGGAATGTTCTGTATGCAAAACTATTACCTGCCGCTGCAAGGTATTCCCTCAATGCACTGTTCCGCCAATGTGGGCGAGGCAGGTGATGTGGTGATTTTCTTCGGTTTGTCGGGAACGGGAAAAACTACTTTATCTGCCGACCCGAAACGTTATCTGATTGGAGATGATGAACATGGCTGGGATGAAAATGGTGTATTCAATTATGAAGGTGGTTGCTATGCCAAAGTTATTAACCTGAGCGAAGAGAGTGAACCAGATATCTGGCGTGCCATCCGTCGGGATGCACTGTTGGAAAATGTGACGGTACGTCCTGATGGAAGTGTAGACTTCACTGATAAATCAAGAACAGAGAATACACGTGTATCTTATCCGATTTATCATATCAATAAGATTGTACTTCCTTCCAAAGCTGGTCATGCAAAAAAAATCGTTTACCTGTCTGCCGATGCATTTGGCGTATTACCCCCGGTTTCTATCCTTGACGAGAACCAAGCTCAATATCATTTGCTGAGTGGCTTTACATCCAAACTGGCAGGTACTGAACGGGGCATCACCGAACCTATACCATCATTCTCGCCAGCATTTGGTGAAGCTTTCCTGACATTACATCCCACCATGTATGCAAAAACACTCGTTGCCCGGATGAAAGAACACGGTGCGAAGGCCTATCTTGTAAATACTGGTTGGAACGGTACGGGTAAACGAATTTCTCTCAAAGACACCCGTGCTATCATCGACTCCATCATCGATGGTTCTATTGATGAAGTGGATACGATTCATATTCCTATCATGAACCTGAATGTACCCAAAGCATTGAAAAATGTATCGGAAGGCATTCTCGACCCTCGTAATACTTACACCGATGTCAATGAATGGAAAGAAAAAGCAAAGAAATTGGCTGGTATGTATAGGGAAAACTTTAAGCAGTATTGCGATAATGACGCTGCCAAAGCACTTGTCGTTTTCGGACCGCAACTCTGACCCTCCTCATCTATCAATCAGATACAGTAGTGCTACTTAATTTTTAAACTTTATTGTAAAGAAAATGAGTTTTATAATTTAGTCCAAATCCTACAAAATCTTATGTTAACCACTTAAAATAAAAGCGATGAATTTGAATTCATCGCTTTTATTTTATCTCTAAGTGAAGGTCTTTTCTACTCTTTCACATCCTCATTAGCAATTGTATCGGATGAAGAACTATCAGGAGCCTGATCAATCAAATCCATGAACTGATCCAGTTTAGGAGTTATAATAATCTCGTTCCGGCGGTTACAAGCTTTTCCTTCTGCCGTATCATTACCGGCTACCGGATTAAATTCACCTCGACCGGCAGCTGTCAGGCGTTTGGGATTTATACCATAAATATTCTGTAATGCCTGGACAACAGATGAAGCACGCAATGCACTCAAATCCCAATTATTACGTATATTTGTACGAGAGAACGTGCCTGATTTTCTCTTAGCTGCAATTGTACCTATCACAATCTACAATGAAAGCTATCGCTCAAAGGTAACTTCTTATTAGTGGAGACGACCTTTATTTCATTTTCACCAGGTTGTAGTTCCACATTTTTCCATTCCAGAATAGCATACGAATCCGGTGTTGCTTTACCATAACTCTTACCGTTTACAAACAATTCGGCTCCTGACTGATTCGTGAAAGCAATAATTGTTTGCAAACGTTGTGTACGCGCCGTGTTACGTTTGCCTGTCAAATAAAGCATTGGTTCTTCCCCATTCCAGTTAGCTTTATAGAAGTAGAAAGCATCTTTACGAACTTTCCGGTCGAAGGTAACCAAACCTTTATCATTAATTCCGGGACGGTCTCCTTCAGTGCGATGTGCAGCGCCAAAATCAAACATATTCCATACAAAGCTTCCCCATACATAAGGGCGGGAAGAGATTGTTTTCCAGTTTTCAATGTGATAATACGTCTGCCAGTTTTCTGGATGCCACCAGCTGGTTGGTACAGTTTTAACCAACGAATCTTGTTGATGGTAAATACTTGCGCCGGCACCATATTCACTGATAGCGATACATATTTCCGGATGATCCTTATGCATTCGATCCAACCATTTCCCCAAATCAGCGGGAGTGCCACCATACCATCCATCATAACGGTTCCAGGCAATAGCATCCGTTATGAAATTCAAATCTCCCATTTGATTACTTGCAGAGGTCGTAAGTCGAGTAGGATCTTCCTGATGTGCCAGCACATTTAATTCTTTGATGTACTCAACCGGATTATCTCCCAACTCCGTCAACTCATTAAATAGCCCCCATACACAAATAGAAGGATGATTATAATGTTGGCGAATCAGCTCTTTGAGCTGTTCCTTTCCGTTGGCACGGAAAGCAGGTAAATCCACAAACCCCTTATCATTATATCCACCAGGGCCCACAAAAGGTATTTCAGCCCATACAATAATACCATTCTTATCCATCAGATCATAAAAATAAGTAGCCTGCGGATAATGCGCCAGACGAACAGCATTCACTCCCATCTCCAACATCAATGCCGCATCTTCCTCATGGTGTTGCGGGCGCAATGCATTGCCCACCTCACTCCTATCCTGATGACGGCAAACGCCTTGAAGAGGTAAATGTTTTCCATTCAGGAAAAAACCTTTATCAGGGTCGATCCGGTAAAAACGAAGTCCCAACGGTTGTGTGACGCGATCTACCATCTGACCATTCCGGGAAAGAGTCACTTCCGCCTGATAAAGGAAAGGATCCTGACGGCCATTCCATAAATGAGGTTGATCGATTTCAAATGTAAATTCCTGCTGCATTGCTGCGTTTCCAGAAAGATTCACTTTCTTTGTTCCTTCTTTCACCACCCTTTGACCATCTAACAGGCGTACATTAAGCTCTACTTCCCGATTACCACTATCTCCGTTTGATAAATCAACAACAGCACGCACCTTAGCATATTTATGGCTTACACTATCCTGTATCAGACGTACTCCGGGAGAAGCATAATTCAAAGGAGAAATACACGTCTCATCAGTAATCAGCAAATGTACATCCCGATAAATACCTCCATAAAAATTAAAGTCACCGACCAAAGGCATAATATCCAACTGTTCACCATTATTCACCCGTACCAATATAGAATTTTCTTTTCCATATTCCACCTTTCCAGTGATCTCAAAGATAAAAGCCCCATATCCCCCACGATGCTCACCTATATGACGACGATTGACAAACACATCCGCAATGTTATTCACTCCTTCGAAACGAATAAAAAGACGTTTTCCTTTCCATTCGGAACGAATAAATAAATTCTTCTCATAATTGCCAATTCCCCGTTTATAGTCTATCTTACCGGACAAAGCATCCTGTGCATTCCAAGTATGAGGCAAATCAACTCTTACTTCTGTTCCCTTCTGTACCTGATGCGAGAACCGGAAATTCCAATCGTTATTTAACAAGATATCCTGTCGCTGGGCAAACATCGACATACCATAAAGCATGAATAAAACAACCGATACCAAACGGTTGGACTGTAAAAAAACTGTTCTCATATTATTTCTTTAATGATGACTTCTTTATTCTGATAAAAGAAGATAATGATTCGACCTTATTCTTATATTTTTTCTCATCTACCCGGTTCTTGTTTTCCTTCCTGTCAATCTGATGATCAAACAGCATACTGGCTTTCTTCACGTCGCCTTTCATCCATTCCGCATAACTATAACGCCGGTCAACAGCATTATCTCCTCCTTCCCACTGAATATAAACTTCATCTTTCGTCTTAGCTTTCAGATTTTTGAAAACCCCGGCAAAGCTTTGTCCGCTTAACTGTTCAGCGGGAACAGGAAGTTTGCAAAGTTCACATAAAGTCGGGTACAAATCAACAAATTCCACCATCGATTTTGTTTTTCCCTTTTTCATTCCCGGCACACGGACAATCAACGGTACATGAGTAGAAGTATCCATCAGATTATGTTTACCTATAAAATCATGTTCTCCCAGATTCCAGCCATGATCCCCCAACAAAACCACAATTGTATTATCCGATAATCCCAGTTCATCCAATGCATCCAATACCTTGCCGATCTGTGCATCCACATAACTCAAACAAGCATAATATCCATGTTTTACCTCCCGTTGGAAGTCAATATCACTCGTATCCGTAACCCGTGCATACGCATATATCTCGCCCGAATTACGAACCTGCTCCGGTAATCCTTCAGGCCGGAAACGATTGGTAGCCAAAGGTATTTCCTCCCGTTTATATAAATCCCAATATTTCTTTGGAGCATTGAACGGCAAATGAGGTTTCCAGAAACCACAAGCCAAGAAGAAAGGTTTGCCAGTCTCTTTCATCCTTTTCAAGTCACGAATAGCCCGGTTTGCAAGTTTCCCATCATCATAGGCAGTATCAGGAACATCAGCAGATTCACAGAAAGGTCCCCTCATCGTTTTCGGATTAATCGTTTTTCCCGATTCCGAATTCATCCAAAGTTCCCATTTATTATATTCCGCCCAATATACATCATATCCATCCGGATGATTCCGGTAAGGAGCCTCGCTCCACGAATCCGCATGATCGCTGATATGATGAAACACCTTGCCGTCCGAAATAGTATGATAACCATTCCGGGTGAACCATCCCGAAATAGGTATTGCTTCGGGACAATCTTTGCTGGCATAGGCGGAAAAACTAATAAAGCGATCGGGATAATGAGGATATACCCCCGTCAATAAACTAGCCCGGGATGCCCCACTCACAGGAATATTACAATACGCATTCTGAAACAAGACTCCAGTTGCCGCCAAATGGTCCATATTAGGAGTTTTCACTACATCCACCCCGTAGCACCCCAGTTCGGGACGCATATCATCAGCCATTATAAAAAGCACATTCATTCGAGATACATCCTGTTGCGCCCGTAATATAGATGAGATGCAGCAAGCTGTTCCACAAAAAAACGCATATTTTATCGATATTCTATTTTTCATTTTCTACCTTAAATTTTCAAGACCTGCAATATACTAAAATATTACAGGTCTTGTGCATCATTTTAATTTAAAATTACTTTGTCCATACCGGATTTTGTTCCAGATTCGTATTTAAAGCCAATTGCTTCAAAGGCAACGGATACAGATAATAATGTTCCTGCCATCCAAGCGGGGTATCAAAGAAATAAACATATCCTTCATCAGCACCTGTACCACCCGTTACTTTCAAATTCTTGGCCGAAGCCCCTGTCACATAAGCACCCAGCGGTTGTTTGTTAACATAGTCTCCTTTCTTCCACCTGCGCAAATCATCCAGACGGAAACCTTCACCCATCAACTCAACTCGTCTCTCCCTACGCACTTCCCACAAGAGAGCAGGAACGGAAGGATCACGCTTCGGATCAAAAGCATCATTAATATCATTTACCACCATTTTCGCCACATTAGCTCTTGCCCGAAGTTTGTTAATAGACTTATCCGCAGCATCCTGGTCTAACTTGTTCAATTCGCACATCGCTTCGGCATAATTTACCATCACCTCACCTATACGGAACAGCGGGGCATCTGTTGTATTCACCCCATTCGCGTTGGTAGCTACAGTATGTGTATTATAATATTTCCATACCCAGAAGCCCATTTGGGAAGCATTCCAGCCCTGTCCCCAGTTCATATTCTTAAAATGAGGTTGTCCTTGCACAGTGAATCCTTTAAAGTTGGAAGACGGCAAACGATGATAAGTTTCACCGGAAATCGTAGCCATTAAATCTATAAATTCTCTGTCCTGTGCATTATCCGTATATTTCCAATCAGCCGTACTGGGTCCGTTTTCTTTCTTCACCATATATGGAGGACAGATCGTCAAATACAACCGGTAATCACGATCACGGAATTGTCCATACATATTCTTATCACCCCCATAATGGCTAGTCGTCGTGCTAACCGGTCGTCCATCCGTACAGAGATAACTGTCTACCGCGTCTTTCGTTGCCTCAATATAAGATTCACCTGTACGCACCATACGGGTCAAACCATGCATCAACTGTCCGGTTTCATAAGCCTTATACAAAATAATACCTGTCACTCCATCCAGTGTTTCCGAATTAAACAACTCATCATATTTAGGATGCACATTCGGATATTGCTTAATCACCTCTTCAGAAGCACGGGCACATTCTTCCAGATAAGTATCTGCCCCCGACAAACCATGATATTTTCTCCAAGTTCCTTCAAATAAAGCAAAACGGGAAATAAGAGCTTTCACCACATACATATTAATTGTATTTTTCCCATCCGCTTCGATATTACTGCCAATATGTGTTTCCGCATATTTCAAATTAGACAGAATATTGGAAGCCACCAGGTCACGACTATCACGTTTTCCATAAAGCTCGGGACTTTCCTCTGTCAAAGCATGCTCTACCCAGGGAATATCACCAAATTTAGAAAGCATCTGAAAGTATTTATAAGAACGGAAGAAATATCCCACACTTCTCCAATGCTCCCTCTCGGTTTCATTCATTTCCGAATGATCGATATTATCAAGCATCAGATTAACACGGCGGATATAATCGTAATCCCAATCTTTAGATTCATCCGTAGCCTTTGCTTTGCGATATGCCCACTGACCTTCATATCCATCCAATCCTTTTATCATGTTATCCGATTCAAAATCACCACGGAAAATTTCATCCGTTTGCCCTGTATCATACGTATATCCGAAGAACACGTTATACAATCCCCATGTATACGTTTTAAAGTTGTCATAAGTAGTAAAGACCGATGCTTCTGTTTGCTGTCCTTTAGGATAAACCTCCAGAAATTCGTCATTCAGACAAGACGACATCAACAAACAAAAACTAACGCTTACACATAGTATATATTTATTCATAATAATTACTCTTTAAGTTGTGAAACAATCAGAATGAAAGGTTTATACCGAACGAATACTGTCTCATATACGGATAGGTAAAACCACGTTGTCCTAAATCATCCGTGACAGAACGTTCCGGATCAAGTCCCTTCGGCAAGTGGTCGAACGTATAAAGATTCTCACCACTGAAGAACACAGCCAGATTATTAACTCCAATCTTACTCATCCACTTGGACGGGAAATTATAAGAAAGTGTTATATTACGAATACTTAAATACGATCCATCCTGTAAATAACGAGTCTGTACACGTGTATTGGCATCTGTATTTCCGGCCGCTTTCTCATAAATACGGGGAAAATAACTATTCGTATTTTCCGGAGTCCAGTAATTCAACTGTGAATCGTAAACGGTAGTCCAAGCATCATAATGTGGATAAAACAGATCGTTCATCACCCATAAATCCCGTTTACCAACTCCTTGCAGCAAGAATGACAGAGAAAAACCGTTCCAACTTGCACTACCATGAATACCATACTGATAACGCCGGGTATTATTACCGATGATTTTACGGTCTCCCGGATCTTTCGTTGTACTGGTACCACTGTTGATAATATTATTACCATCCAAATCTTTGTATAATATATCTCCCGGATTCGGATTATACCCTTCCACTTTGGCAATACCCGGTTTCAATTTACCTTCCGCATCGAAATCATCTACTGTATACAAACGATCGGTTACATATCCCCAGATCTCACCCAGCTCCATTCCTACACGATATGTTTCATTATCATTCTTGTCCTTACCAAATAATCCTGTTTCGTTATTGTATTTAGTAATCTTTGTTTTCGAATCGTAAAGATTGAAACCTAAGCTATATTTCACTTTTCCGATTTGGTCATTCCAGTCAACCGAAACTTCCCATCCTTTAGAACGAAGGTCAGCCGTATTTTGTAAAGGAGCACTTGCACCTAATACACCCGGAAGTTCAGAACCCGGAGCAAGCATACCCTTAGTATCTCTTCGATACCAGTCGAACACCATATTTAGTCTGTTATCCAATAGCCCAAGATCGAATCCGACATCAATTGTCGTAACTTTCTCCCAAGTAAAGCTATTGCTGACCAATGCAGCAGGTTTCAAAGTAGTAACTTTAATACCGGAAACAGTCCAATAAGCCTGTTCAGCATCCATACCGGGAATATATGCATAAGGAGTGATACTCTGATTTCCGATATTACCCCAAGAACCACGCAATTTCAAGTTAGAAAGAACTGAATTCAAAGGTTTCATAAATGCTTCCTCGCTGATACGCCATCCGGCGGAAACAGAAGGAAAGAAACCGAAACGGCTATTCTTCGGGAATTTGGAAGAACCGTCATAACGTCCGTTCGTTTCAAGCAAATACTTGCCGGCAAACGAATAGTTGATGCGATAGAACAACCCTCTTACCGTATAACGTTCAAATTTGTCTTTAGCAAAATAGTCACCTGTCGACTGCGAGATAGACGGCAGATCTTCATTAATCATATTCATACGCGACATCTCCGCATAGCGGTAGTCGCTACTTTCCTGATTGAAACCTCCCATCACCGTTACATCATGTTTGCCCCATGAGTTGTTATAGTTAGCATAGAAGTTCAATGCATTATAATCCGTAATACCATTGGAGTATTCATACTTGGAATTGGCAGTGGAAACCTCTTTCACAAAATTGCCTCCATGTGCATAATAGAACTTCTTCTCAAATTTCGTTTTCTCGTTACTTAGATGATTGAATGTGTACTCACCAATCAACTTCACATTCTTCAAAGGACTGATCGTTACCTTTCCGAAAATACGAAGATTATTCTTTTGAATAGTGGTCGGATATGCCAGGTCAATCAAATTACGAGGAGTATTGATCGGTAATTCTTCACCGTCGATATTCATTGTTCCGGTAGGGAAATAAGAAGGGAATGCGACTGCTGCTCCCCATATACCATATCCTCCGGAAGTTTCCGGCAATGAAGAGTTGGAATTCGTATATTTAATATCCAATTCCGGAGTAATCCATGAAAACACATCTGAACGGAGATAAGAAGACACATTGTAACGCTTGTACGTATCTTTATCCGAAGCCAGTACCCCATTTTCATTCACCATACCAAAGGAGAAACGATAAGAAATATCTTTCGTACCGCCACCTACCGAGATATTATGAGTTTGCTGGAAACCAGTCTCCATCATATCATCGAAAAGATCAGTTTCTGCCAAGCTATAACGCAGCCCGTCCACCATTGCATAACCATCCGGATATGCAGACGGATTAGCATTATATTCCTTCAAAAGTCCCAACCAAGTATCTACGTTCTGACCACTTTGATAATTGATTGTCCCCATGTCCTTATAAGCCTGTACCGTTTGGAGCGGAGTAGCCTTATGAGGCATATTGGCAGGCCTGCTGAAGGAGAAATTATTTGAATAATTAATAGAGAGTTTAGTTGCATCCGAACCTTTCTTTGTAGTAATCAAAATCACCCCGAAAGCTGCCCGTGCTCCATAAATAGCAGAAGATGCCGCATCCTTCAAAACAGTCACCGATTCGATATCGTTCGGATCGAGCATATTAATATCCATCTCCACGTTATCCACCAGTACCAGCGGTTTTCCATTCTTATCCAGACTGTTGACACCACGAATATTGAAACTCATTTCTTCACCGGGTCTTCCAGAATTACCTGTAATCTGCAAACCGGGCATTGCCCCTTTCAAAGCGTCACTCACAGACACCACCGGACGGTCACCTAAAACATCATCCATCTTCACACTGCTCACCGCACCTGTCAGGTTCGCTTTCTTTTGTACGCCGTAACCAACAACTACTACTTCGTCTATTAACCGGGTATCTTCTTTCAAAGTTACATTGAGAGGACGTTGATCTTTCACCACCACTTCCTGTGTGGCATAGCCGATATACGATATGGATAAACGGGCATTTGGAGTAACCATCAAGGAGAAATTGCCATCCATATCCGTAATGGTACCTTCCGTAGAATCGACCACTTTCACATTTGCCCCAATCACCCCTTCACCTGTAGGATCAGTGATCCGTCCTTTTAAGACAAACGCTTTTTCCTGTTCTTTCTGCGGTGTCACTGCATGGAACATAATCACCCGGTTTCCGTTCACTTCATACCTGACGTCCGTTCCGACCAGCAATTGTCCCATCACATCATTAATAGTACCGTTATTTATATTCACAGAAACTTTCCTATTCAAATCAATGTCATTATTACGAATCAGGAAAGAGTAATTGCCTTGCTTCTTTATTACTTCAATGGCTTCTTTTAAAGTAATATTATCTACTTTCACACTGAAACTTTTACTTTGTACCTGTGCCGATAGCTGGAAACCACCAGTCAAAGCATTTCCTACAGACAAAAGCAGAAGCATTAATAATATTCTTTTTACTATTAATCTCATATTTTTCACTATTAAAGGTTAACATAATATCTTTCTATACAACGCTGAACCGCCGATATATCTATCGACTAAGTTCTCAATCATACTTTACTTTTTCTTATTTTACCTCCTTTTTCTTGTCAGTTATAAAGATAGTGTCTCCACTAACTTTCCATGTATATTGCTTCTCAACGTTGATTTCTCCCAATATATCATTGATACTTTGATTACTATTGAAACATCCGGAAAAGCGTTCCGCTTTCAGACGTTCACTCCCTAAACTGATCTTCACCTGGAATTTGCGCTCCAGACGGTGTGCAATGTCGGCAAATGGAGCATCTTCAAATGTCAGGCCACCATCCAACCAGTCACAGGCAGAACTTGCATTAGATTTCATTTTCTCCATGCGGCCCGTATTCTTATCGTAAAAAGCCTGTTCGCTAGGGAATAGCTTCATCACCGAACCGGACAAAGTGGCTAAATTGACACGACCTTCCAACAGAGATACCATTACATAATTATCGTCATCATAAGCACGGACATTAAAAACAGTCCCCACCACCTTTACCTGCACACCATTCGTAGTTACAAAGAAAGGAATCTTCTCATTTTTCGCCACCTTGAAATATCCTTCGCCATCAAGCGTAACATCACGTTCACGAATACCGAACCCGCGACAATAGCGTAACACAGAACCCGCATTCAATGAAACCTCTGTTCCATCCGGAAGCACAATATTCGTCCGCGAACCGGCCGGCACTTTAATTTCATAAGGAGAATCCGCATTCGTATATACTTCCGTAAGATTTTCAGTATAAGTGTACCAGAAGTAATTACAGCCCAACAACAAAATAATTGCAGCAGCTACTTTCAGCCACACAGGAACTATCTTCCGCGAACGGACAGGTTTCATCTCAGCAGCGGCTATTTTTTCTTTTATCTGTGATAAATTAGCATCCTCTACTTTGGCAAATGCAGGCACAGAAGAAACAGCCCATACTGCGGACATCTCCCGGAAAATTTTAGCAGCATCTTCATTGGAAGCCAGATAAGCGAACAGAGCTTCTTTCTCTTCTTCGGTGCAGTTACCGGACAGATAGTTGCTTATCCGGATTTCCAATTCTTCTATATGATAAGAGTCATTCATAAACGTACTTTTTCTATGGGTGTATATAACTAGATACGCAATAAAAAAAGAAACGTTTAAAAGAAAAGCGATTTTTTTTAGAGAAACATCAAAATAGCTATCATATAAGGAGTACCTAGCGATTCGCGCAGCTTAGTCAATGCTATTTTCATCTGTACCCTTACAGTGGTCACATTAATATTCTGCTCCTCGGCAATTTCACTATATGTCTTCCCCTCATACAAACTTGCTTTAAATATGGCACGGCATTTGGCAGGCAATTCCTCCACCTTCTTCATGATGATGGTATTCATTTCGCTATGCTCCAATGCCTGCAAAGGATTATCGGAAGAAAGAATATGATTTTCGAGAAAAGCCCAGATTTCTTCCATCTGTTCCGTCATCTGTTTTTCGTTGAAGTAAGAAGAGCGCAGATAACTGATGCTCGCATTTTGAATGGCACGCCGCAAATACGGAAGAGCAGGATGAGTAATATGATGTCGATTCTGCCAAAAAGCAACAAAGACATCATTCACAATCTCCCCTGCCACCCTTTTATCATGCACATAATAAACGGCTATCGCACACAAATAAAGATAGTAGGTATGATAGATTTTATCAAATGCTTTTGTATTACCGTGATTTAACTGTTCAATTAGATTTTCAGAGATTTCTGGTAGATTCATTCGTTGTCTTTCTTTAAGGAACGGTGCAAATATAGCGATTAATTCAGAAAAACAAAATTCCAATCTGATAAACCGGAGCCCGGCAATCATTCCTTAGCCCTACAATCCCATCGGTATTTTCAACAAATACCAAACGATAAACAACAATGTCCAGACAACCAAAATGCCTAATGAATATCTCCAGGTATATTTCAGCAATGAACCATACGTAATCTGCTTATCATACTGCCGCATATAGGTAAGCACCAGAGGCATATAGAATAAGAAAGGAGTAATGGCATTCGTCGAGCTATCTCCGATACGGAAAGCACATTGTGCTATA
The DNA here is from genome assembly GCF_024788145.1 of Bacteroides sp. BFG-606. Taxonomy (NCBI): domain Bacteria; kingdom Pseudomonadati; phylum Bacteroidota; class Bacteroidia; order Bacteroidales; family Bacteroidaceae; genus Bacteroides; species Bacteroides sp. BFG-606. The sequence continues at coordinate 4,750,116 of NZ_JANUIL010000001.1, forward strand.
TCCGGAGCAATTCCCATCTGTGCAAACATCGGGATAAAGATAAAAGACATAAAAGCCCATTTGGAAGTAGCAGATACCATAATCAGGTTTATCAATGCCGTAAACAGAATAAACAGGACAAGAGCAGACAAAGGAGCCGGTTCAAACGAAGAAAGCAGATCAGCACCCATGATAGCCAGACATTTATCCAGATGAGAATATTCAAAACAGGCAAACATCTGCGCAGCGAAGAAAGCGATAACGAAATACACTCCAAGAAGCTTCATCGGCTGCGTAAGTCCTTCAATCACATCATTATCAGTGCGATACCGCCCGGAACTGAATCCATAAGCCATTCCCGTAATACCTGCTCCCAAAGAAAGCAAAAACAAAATACCGGCAATAAAAGGCGAATGCATCAAACCACCGTTCACACCCCGCAAAATTCCATAAGAAGAAAAAGTAAGCCACAAGATAAGAGCCACATAGATAGCTGCCACAACAATGGAAATCATAATAGCACGCCGCTCTTTACGAGACAGAGGATGGTAAGCCACCACTTTCATACTGCCTTCATATTTACCTAACGTAGGAAGAAGCCATTTTTGAGTAATCCAATACACAATAGCCGTAATGGCTACTGTTGAAGCACTCATAAAAAAGTAATTGCAAAGAGGTTCCGTATTTCCCTGATAACCCGTTTGTGCCAATGCAGCCTCTTGCGTGGTATGCGCCAACAACGGGTCCATCGTACTCAATACAATATTAGCACTATACCCGCACGCTACGGAAACATAAGCCGTAACAATCCCTGCAACCGGATGAAGCCCCACCCATTGAAACAGCATAGCAGCAATAGGCAATAAAATGATATATCCACCATCACCAATGGCATTCGACAACAAACCAAGCACAATCACCCACAAAATGATTTTCCTCTTTTCCTGCCGGTTTCCCACCCCCATGCGGATACATGCATCAATAAAACCGGAATGTTGTGCCACTCCCAATCCGAACATAGCAATAATCACCATGCCCAACGGAGCAAAGCCCGTAAAGTTCTTAATAGCGTTCCGCAACCACCAACGGATTCCTTCCGGACTCAACAGGCTTTGTACACGGATATCCTCACCTGTCTGCGGCAATGTCACTTTCAATCCATAGATATCGCATATCCATGAAAGAAAGACCACTGCCATTGTCAGCAGAAGGAACATCGTAGCGGGATGGGGCATGCGCCATTTATTCTTCATATAATACTTTATACCTAATACTTAATTTACTCTTCGTCAGGCTCCAGATTATCCAGATCAATAATACGCAATTCCAATGCACGTACTGCCAACCGGGTAGCATTCACTCCCACCCGTTCACCATTCGGGAAAAGACGTCCGATAAGATCATTCTGCCGTTTCTCCAATGATTTCACACCAAAAGGCATTCCTTTCAGATTGGCAATCATCTCTTTCGTATAACCTAATGCCAGATGACGGAGAAAACGTTCGTCATATTCATCAATATCATAACTGATGACAGCCTCCTGACGCTTGGCATCGTTGGCTACAGATTTCTTGAAACGATCTACAATCTTTTCCAGAATCGGATAGTTGAATACCAATTTCTTTCCGTCCATCACAGCCTGAACGTCTGTTTTCGTCAGTAACTCACCCGTTTTGAGGATGATTCCATCGGCACCGGCATTCAATACGTCCACCCACAATTTTTCGTTCAGAATCTCACCCGTGAAGATCAATACCCGAACTCCTTTGTAACGTTTGAATATATTCTTGCAAATATCAACACCAATGGTCGTAGAACCTCCCAGTCCTAAGTCCAACAATACCAGATCGGGAAGCTGGGCCTCCATCAACGGCCAAAACTCACTTTCCGTCATTGCCGTGCCGATCACTTCCGCATTCGGTATTTCATGACGGAATATTTCTTCTGTCCCTTTCAACTCCAGTTTTACATCCTCTACAATAATAACTTTAAACTTCTGTTCTTCCATGTTCCTTATCTAATAACTTTTATGTGTTTTCCTTTTATCGGCGCGGAATAGTGAAATAAACCGTAAACCCGCTGCCTTCAGCCGGCTCGGCATTGATACGGCATCCCCTACGTCCCGCAAATTCGTCGTGGTCGCGGATAATCTGCTTGCATACCAGATATTCCGTTCCCCTCAACTCCCCTTTTTCACCGGAAGTCATACGTGCCAGATTCGGATAAAATAGTTGATTCAACTCTTCCACACTCTTCTCGCGTCTCGTATCCGTAAAGAGGAAACGAATATATTCATTATCCTTGCGTGCTTGCAGACGTATCACTCCATCTTCACGCACAGTCAATGCTTCATCAATCAAATTCTCCAATAGAAAACGCAACTGATTCACGTCTCCTATCACCTTCGCCTCCATAGACTCTATTTCCAATTCTATCCTCTCCGGCCGATTCTTCATCAACTTCTTGAAATATTTTCCGGCAGCATCCAAAAGCTCCTGTACCGGAATCACCGTACGCCGGAAAGTGACCTCCTCCAATTGACGGGAAGCACACGAACTCAAAATCGTAAAGATTCCCTTATAGTATTCAATCAATTCCGTCATAGTCTCCACCGCTTCACGCTCTTCCGTTTCCGAAAGATTCTGCGCATTCAACCGTCCTACAATCTGTTTGATCTTATTCGGATAATAAATCGTCTCATGTTTAATAGTCGACAAACAGTTGTCAAGCACCATATTCTGTACATGCAACATGCTGTCCTCCCAAGAAGCCCGGCGTGTTTCTTCGTGTGCCGACTCGATATCCCGGTATTTTGTAGCCAGCTTCACCACTGCGTTAAACACGACAATAGCCACATAACGAGCTACCAGTTCAAAAAGCAGTCGATCCGTCTCCTGTTCCGTTCCCTCCCTGCGCTCCAGATAAAGCACACCGACACATTGATGCTCGCCTCCTGCTTCCACCATCAGCGGAATTGCCTGAAGATGCTGTTCGGAAAGATATTTTCCGGAACTAAAACACAGCTCTACCATCTCCGGCATTTCCTGTCCGGGACGAGAAGCATATTCCAGCCGGTGCGTCGTTTCATTATAAACAGCAATCCCCATCCGATCAATCGTCAGTAATTCATTTACCGAACTGAATGCTTCATCCACAATCCGCTGTGGAATTTCTTTAAGCGTACTCTCTTCCCGTTGAAGCGCCTCTGCGTTTTCCTGTTCCTGCGGTCTCACCAAAGATGCGGCAAACACCTTTTGGTTAATCTCAAGTACCTGTTCGAGATTCAAACGATTCTGCAAACGTTTTCTCATGTACAGAAAATAATATCCGACCAACGAAACAATCAATAAAACAAAGCATAAAATAATTCCTACCGTCTTATTAGTATTCGAACGCTCCAACTGCCGGCAATATGCTTCGAGAGTTTGATCCTCTCCCTGCAACTTATACAAATCCGTAAATGCCGAATTATTATAACTATATGCATCCAACTGTTTCAAAGCCAGAAAAGCTACTGACGCCTCATTCCTGATATCCAAAATTACATGATAATCCGAATCAAACAGTTCGTTCCACCAACTGATTTCAGCAGGCGTTCCCTCACCTACCAGCTTCATATACCGATGTGGACGATCCGGACGCGCATATTTTTCATAATGCTCATTCAGAAAAAGCATGGCAGAATCTATATATTGCAAAGCTAACTCATAATTTTCATCCACATTAGCAAAATAGGCGGCATTCGCATAATCCGATGCTACATCCAGCAAATCCTCATACGCAGAATCCGTAACTACTACAATCGAATCGCCATCCTGCAACATGGGAGGAATCGGATCATGCAGACAAGAAACCATCCCTAACGGAAATAACAAGCAAAGCAGCAATCCCCCCATCGCTTTACGCACTCCCGAAGGCAAACGAAAATAAAAACGACTTCCTTTCCCCAGTTCGCTCTCCACATCAAAGACGCATCCCCGGAATAAATCATTCGTTTTCTTATACTTCTCAATGATTCCCTTACAATTCATCAATCCGAAACCACTACCTTTGTTCTCTTTCAACACTTCCGGATCGGCTGCATTCTTCATTCCGATCACACGGGAATCATACACCTTCTCACCAATGATATACACCACATCCTCTTCGGAAATACCTCTTCCGTTATCCTCCACAGAGATCTCGACATAGGCATCCTCCGTAGTGCGGGCATACACTTTAATGGTTCCTCCTTCCGGAGTATATTTACGGGCATTTTCAGCCAGCGTATTAATCATAAACAAAGTCAGTGCCCGGTCGGCCTTCACCATAACCGTAGTCGGTTCAATTTCCAACTTCTGATTTTTCATTTCAAAAGCACGTCTTCCCTTGCCTAGCAACTCAAACAGTTCATTGAGACTGAAAGTTTCAATATTCAAGCTAAGCGTTCCCTGCTTCATCTTAATCCAAAGAGCCAGAATATCGTTGTACTCATTAATCGTAGTTACCAGCTCATCAATGTATTGATACTTCTCTTTCTTAATCTTCGCATGATCAATATATCCCCTCTCCGTCAACTTATGCACCTCATTCAAGATACGGTCAATATAAGGATTAATACCATTGACAATGGCCAGACAAGCCTTCTTTATAAGATTCTGGCGTTTATTTCCCGCAATATGTTGTTCGTAAACATACCGCTGCTTTTCCAACTGCATCCGCTCGTCACTCAACGCTTCCACCATCTGCTCATTATCCGCAGCCCAAACAATATACGGTTCAAGCACATGCACTAACGCTTTTTCATCACGGTTCAACCGATGCAGAGGAACCAGTGCCGCTTTTCCCTCCTCCGAAATTTCCAGTTGAAGACGTCCTTTCCCGAACAATTGATCGATACCTTGCTGAATTAATGGGACATTCATCGGAATGGACGAAGTTATGTCCCGGCAAAGAGTCAGAATCCGTTGCAGACGCTCCACGTCTACCTGATTCCTTATTTTAGACCGTTTATTGAAAAACCACCAAAGAATAACCACCAATACAAGTCCGACAATAACCAAAGAAAGTACAAGCGTCATTTGTCGTGAATCGGCTTCCAATGAAAGATAACGGCTCTCCAACTCCTTATCCTGACGGGTATAATTCAAAATATCCAGATATATATTCCGGTTGTAGTCAGAAGCATACTTCATCCCGAGCCCCGCATACGACACACTCAATTGCTCCCGAATCCTTGAAATCCATTCAGGTACCGTTCTCACATCTTCCTGCATAATCCATGGAACCCCGGTATAAGTCGTATCTCCTTCTACAAAAACATATAGTTTATCCAATGTATCCGCCGCATGATGATAATAGAGCATGTGATGTTGATTCACACAATCCAACGCTTTTGCAAGCGTATCCAATGCCTCCGAATAACGTCCGTGCTCATTCATATATTTACCGATAGACACATACGCACCGGCAATCTGATACAAATCATTATACTCACGGAACTTTTCAAGCGCACGCTGTGCCATCCGCAAAGGCAAAAGCGAATCTACCGGAAAACCAAACTGATCCAGCGCATATCCCCTTCTCGTCCGGAAAAGTTCGAAATTATTGGGTGAAACCATCAGATTAGCCAATCCTTGCAGACCATTTCCTTCGAAATAAGGATGATTGGTCTGAACAGCTGTCCGCCACGTAATATAAAGTTGGTCGAACTCACGCATTTTCCGGTCTTCCGGCTTAGTTGCTTCTACCAATGAGGCCGAACCTTTTATATAATGATAATAAAGCAACTGATTAGTATCTGTCAAAGCTTCATCTTCGGGAATCCGGTTGAGAGATGTGATGGCCTCCTGCCGTTGCTGCAGATAGTAGTAATAAATAGAAGAAACGATGAAAAATTCGGTGAACGCATAATCCAGCCGGAGTGCTTCGTGACGATCAGCAAACAGGTCACTCTCTTCACGAATACGTTTCATGCGCTTGAGCGCACTGTTACGATAATCATAAAATTCTTTGTTCATAGCCGTCCGCTGACAGATTTTCATCAGTCCGATGTCGGCAATCAACAGTTCGAGTTCATTTTTAGTCAGTTTATATACTTCCTTATGCAACGCTTCCGCCCGGTCAAAGTCCATAGCCATAAAAGCACAGAATCCCAGGTTGTTGGATGCTTCCGCTTTCCCCGACTTGTAGAAATTCACCTGCCGATAGGCTTCATTGGCGTATTTATAAGAAGAATCCAGGCTTCGATAACGATAAGCATACGCTTTCCCGTTTAATGAATCAATCAGGCGCACCTCTTTGGTCGGCACCATATCAGTGCACGAAAAAAAAGAGGCAAACAACACTATACCTATTATATATAAAGGAAAGCGTGAACTCATTTTTGACTATTAACTGTTTTCAGAAAGCAAATCTACAAATATTTCCGATAAGTTGGAGAGAAAAATATTTTTTATACAATAAGTCCTTCTAAATAATAAGAGAAATTCCTACCTTTGCAGGCAAATTAACAAATAGGTAACATCTATTACAAAATGAGCGAAAAAGCACCCTTTATGGTATTCTCGGGAACAAACTCGAGATATCTTGCAGAAAAAATCTGCGCAAGCCTGGATTGTCCTCTGGGAAATATGAACATTACCCATTTTGCCGATGGCGAATTTGCTGTTTCATATGAAGAGTCAATTCGTGGCGCACACGTATTCCTGGTTCAATCCACTTTCCCTAACTCAGACAACTTAATGGAACTTCTCCTGATGATCGATGCTGCTAAACGTGCATCTGCAAAGAGCGTTGTGGCTGTAATCCCCTATTTCGGATGGGCACGTCAGGATAGAAAAGACAAACCGCGTGTATCTATCGGCGCTAAGTTGGTAGCCGACCTGCTATCTGTTGCAGGTATCGACCGCCTGATTACGATGGACTTGCATGCAGACCAGATTCAGGGATTCTTCAATATTCCGGTAGATCACCTGTATGCATCAGCAGTATTCCTTCCCTACATCCAGTCATTGCAACTGGAAAACCTGGTTATTGCTACACCGGACGTAGGAGGTTCAAAACGTGCCAGCACTTTCTCCAAATACCTCGGTGTACCATTGGTACTTTGCAACAAATCACGTGAAAAAGCCAATGAAGTAGCATCTATGCAAATCATCGGTGATGTAGAAGGTAAAAACGTTGTATTGATCGACGATATTGTAGACACGGCAGGAACAATCACCAAAGCAGCCAACATCATGCTGGAAGCCGGTGCCAAATCTGTACGTGCTATCGCCAGCCACTGTGTAATGTCTGATCCGGCTTCTTTCCGTGTACAAGAGTCTGCCCTGACTGAAATGGTATTTACCGACAGCATCCCTTACGCAAAGAAATGCCCGAAAGTGAAACAGTTAAGCATTGCCGATATGTTTGCAGAAACAATCAAACGAGTGATGAATAACGAATCTATCAGTTCACAATACATCATTTAATAGATGATAGGTGATAAATGATAGTTGATAGTTGAAGTTACTTTCAACAGGAAATTATAAAATGGATAATGACCGCTTTGGGTTATTATCCATTTTTCTTTGTACCATAAAAAAGAGGCCACGCAATGCGCAGCCCACTCCCACTATCATTTATCACCTATCATCTATTGAAGTCTTCCAAATTTATAGGTTCCTTTTTTAATCACTTTCCCATCCTTATCTGTTTCTACAAAGGGACCATTCTTCTTTCCTTGTTTGAAAAAGCCTTCGAAGCGATTACCATCTTTGTCGATTTGTACGCCTTGTCCGTCTTCCAATCCATCAACAAAGCCACCTTTATATTGCATACCAGCAACGGTTTTCAGAGTACCCTGTCCATTGGGACGGTTATCTTTCCACTCACCATCATAAACATCGCCATTGCTCCATTTATAGACTCCCTTACCATCACGTTTGTTATTTTTCCAGCTTCCTTCATATACAGCACCATTCGCCCAGGTAAAAGTACCTTTTCCGTCTTGCATGCCATTTTTGAAATTACCAACATATTTGTCACCGTTAGCGTGATAATAAACTCCCTCACCGGTACGTTCACCTAAGAGATAAGAACCTTCATAACGATCGCCCGTATGAAAGTAGTAAGTACCTTTCCCATGTTGGATATCATCTGCCCAGTCACCGTCGTATTTATCTCCATTGGTATATTCAAACACCCCTTTTCCGTGACGGACATCATCTTTCCAGTCTCCTTCATACTTACAGCCGTCGTCCCAGTTCATGATACCTTTGCCATTCTTCTTATCATTTTTCCAGTGACCGGTATATTGGGCACCATTCGCCCAAGTGTATGTACCTTCGCCTTCACGCTTATCATTCACCCATTTACCTACATACAAATCACCGTTATGATAATACATTGTTCCTTCACCATGCTGATAGTCCTGATACCACATACCGTCGTAACGGTTATTATTCATAAAATAATAAATACCCTTTCCATGCTGCTGGTCCTGAAACCACTGTCCTTCGTACTTTTCTCCGTCGGGAAACATATAAATTCCATATCCCTCACGTTTTCCCTTCACATATTCTCCTTCAAAGACATCACCGTTTTTAAAGACAGTTTTTCCTTTTCCATTCGGTTTTCGTCCTTTCATTTCTCCCGTATAGACACTGCCATCCTTAAAAGTATAGTTGCCAATCTTTATTTCAGTGGAGAATGTATCTTTAATTTTTCCGAAAAATCCGCCTTTTTTTCCTTCATTTTCTTGTGCCATCACTCCCTCTTGTGCAAGAAGAGCCAGCAAAAGTGTAGTATATAGATATTTCCTCATTGGTTTTAGTCGTTACTCATTTTAGAATTACAATTTGGACAAAGATACAATTTCTATCCCAAACAGCCCACTTTCGGAAAGCAAATTATGACAACTTTTTACCTGCAATGACCTCTTTTAATGTCTCTTTGCACAAATAGCGCTGTGCCAAATCTTGTATTTCCATCGGAGTAACCTCATTCACAGCCAGCAGAGAACGTGAAAAGTAGTCATCATCCAGCCCGGAAGTAGCAATGAAGATCCACGCATCCGAAAGTGAGAAAGGCGACTCATAACTACGGCACATTTCTCCCAACATATAGTTGCGCACAATAGTCAGTTCTTCGGCTGACACAGGTTCCTGATGCAGGCGGTCTATTTCATGGTACACTTCCTGTATCAACGGTTCCACATATTCATTATCCGTTTCTGTCGAGATAGCCAACAGTCCGCTATCCGGATAAAACATGATTCCTGCCGAAATACCATAAGTATATCCCTTCTCTTCACGGATATTAGACATCAGCCGACTGCCGAAATAACCTCCAAATAAAGTCATCAGTACCCGAAGTTTCAAATAATCAGGATGATTACGGGTAATGGTCGTATATCCCATCTTCACAGCACTCTGCATAGCATCTTCACGCTCTGTAAAAATCCTCTTTTCGGGAACAGCAGTAAAAGGAAAACTTAATCTCGACACCTGCTGCTGATGTTGACCGAAAGAAGTGCCGAATGTATCTGTCACCCGACTGATAATATCCTCCGTCACCTTGCCGGACAAGAATATAGAGCAATTACCCGAATGATAATACCGTTCATAAAATTCACGGAGCACTTCCGGAGTGATGGCATGATAATCTTCCTCCACCACAATTTTACCACATGGATGCTGTTCACCGTAAAGTGACTGCAACAGGCTGCGGTGTGCCAGAAAATCAACTTTGGAAGTATTAACCAGATATTGTTGGATATTGGTATCGAGAATAGTATGCAATTCCTTCTCCGGGAAAAGCGGTTCTTTAATCATGGATTCCACCACCTCCAATGTTTTCGCCAAATACTTATTCAACGAATAAACAGTGATATATGCATATTCCGACGAACTGGACAATTCGAGCCATGAGCCGTAATAATCCAGTTTTTCGGCAATGGTAGCAGCCGTATATTTTTTCGTGCCTTCGCGCAGCATCCGGTTCGTAAACAGAGCTTGCAGTTTCTGCGACTGCTGCCAGCGTCCCCCGGCAAAAAGCACATCTATGCGTACCACTTCCTGTTCACCCGCATTAATAACAGTCAACGGAATGCCGTTTGGCAACGTCATTCGAACAGGAGGAAGTATACGAAAATTTTTCAGGGTTTGTATTTCAGGTTGTATCGTACGATCCATAAGATTAACTTCTATTCTTCAAAAAATCTTCTGCCCGTTCCAAGTCTTGCGGCGTATCAATTCCAATAGTTTCCACTTCACTGATACCTACCTTTATTTTGTATCCGTTCTCCAGCCAGCGAAGCTGCTCCAAAGATTCGGCCAACTCCAAAGAAGACTGTGGAAGCATGGTAATCTCTTTCAGCACCTCTGTACGATAAGCATACAATCCGATGTGCTTGTAGTAGGTATGTCCCTTCAACCAGTCCTGTTTCTCGGCATTACGCTGATAAGGAATGATAGAACGGCTGAAATAAAGTGCATTCCAGTTCTTGTTGACTACCACTTTCGGTGAATTCACATTTTCCAGTACGGCAAACGGTTCATCGGCAGTAAAAGGCTTCACCAATGTAGCAATCTGCGTGGTTACATCCTCGAAGCAAGCCTTTACCGCATCCAGTTGTGAAGGCTGAATAAAAGGCTCATCTCCTTGTATATTCACTACGACGTCAAAATCACCTCCAATCTTGGTACAAGCTTCATAACAACGATCCGTACCACTTTTATGGTGAACGGAAGTCATCACAACCTTTCCCCCGAACGCCTTAACGGCAGCTTCAATGCGTTCATCATCCGTAGCTACATAGGCGTCATCTAAAACGCCTGCCACCTGTTCGTATACACGTTGTATGACTGTTTTTCCGCCTAACATAGCCAACGGTTTCGCAGGAAAACGAGTGGATGCATAGCGGGCAGGTATAATTCCAAGAAATTTCATCTACTTAATAAATAATGAAGAATGGAAAGCTGATAATGACTGTTGTATATATCCCCTTTGCCAATCTTCCGGTTTTAATATTTTGTTATCATATAAAAGCATGTCAATATCCAGACATACTTTTTCCTCTTTCTTATCCTCCGGACGACGCCCGGACCTCTGTTCTATATCTTTCAGCATTTTCCTCACCGTCTCTTCATCCTTATCGGAATAGAACAGAGCCACTTGGTTGGAAAACAGAGCCGGATTCTTAAAAAACAAAGGTTTAGTTTCCAGTTCGGGAGCAAAACAAATAGAAGAGAACGATTCAGTCAACTTCTGTCTGGCAAAAGTCAGGTTCTCTTTCCTATTGTAATTACTCCCTATGCAAACAATATACTTGTGCACTTCTTTAATTGAACAGATCGTCCAGTCCTCTTTCTTCCACTTCGCCATCAGGAGTTTCCGAACCGGCACACGGGTCAAATCCTTCAGGAAGTTTGAATCTCTCCTGCTGGTCATATCCTAAAGTCGGGTCATCATATACTTTCTTCATATACATCGCCCAGATAGGCAAAGCTGCAGCAGCCCCCTGTCCATAGGTCATTCTACCGAAGTGAATATCACGTTCGTCCCCTCCTACCCAACAACCGGATACCAGTGAAGGAGTAAATCCCATAAACCAGGCATCGGAGTTATCATTGGTCGTTCCTGTTTTTCCACCCATATCGGCGGTAATTCCATATCGACGAACACGTCCACCCGTTCCCTCATTGATAACGGCACGCAGCATAACCAGCATCTTGTAAGTGCTCGACGCGCTTATCACTTCTTCCATTTGCGGTGCAAAAGTAGAAATGACATTGCCATCACTATCCTCAATGCGAGTAACGAACAATGGAGCCACCCGGATTCCCTTATTGGCAAAAGCCGTGTATGCGCTGACCATTTCACCGACAGAAATTTCACAAGGTCCCAGACAAAGTGAAACCACCGGATCAATTGCTTTATTGCGTACACCGAAACTATGGATCAAGCGTACCAAATCATACGGATTCAGCTTACCCATCAGGTATGCAGAAATCCAGTTATCGGAGTTTGCCAATCCCCATTTCAGAGTCACCATTTCTCCATAACGCTTATCATTTGCATTACGTGGTGTCCAGGGAGTCCCATTCTCATCAATCAAAGTTTGCTCTACGTGGCGTGCCTGGTCGCAAGGAGAAAATCCGTTCTCCATTGCCAATGTATATAAATACGGTTTAATAGTAGAACCTACCTGACGACGTCCCACCATCGCCATATCATACTGGAAGTATACATAATTCGGTCCACCCACATAAGCCTTCACGTGTCCGTTTGCCGGATCCATTGACATAAATCCTGTCCGCAAGAAAGATTTATAGTAGCGGATTGAATCCATCGGTGTCATAATCGTATCTTTATCACCCTTCCAGGAAAAGACAGTCATTTCTTCCGGTGTATCGAACGCCTTACGAATCTGTTGTTCCGAAGCTCCCGCCTCTTTCATGAGGCGATAACGTTCCGTTTGTTTCATTGCTTTCGTCAACAACTCTTCCACTCGTTTTTCCGGCAGTGATCTTGCATACGGGGCATTCTTACTTCCCTCTTTTTCCTTGAAGAATACAGGTTGCAGATAATCACCCAAATGCTCTTTTACAGCATCTTCGGCATACTGCTGCATACGTGAATTGATAGTTGTATAAATCTTCAATCCATCTGTATAGATGTTATAATTTGTACCGTCTTTCTTCTTGTTTTTCGCACACCAGCCATATAACGGGTTAGTTTCCCAAGCGATAGAATCCTCATAGAATTTCTGCATTTGCCAACCACGATAATCACTTCTTACCGGTTTCGGTGCTGTCATGACGCCACGGAGATATTCGCGGAAATAAGTAGCCAGTCCCTCTTTGTGGTCAACACGATTATATGTCAGTTTCAACGGAAGAGCCTGCAAAGAATCACATTCTGCATCTGTGATATATCCGGCTTTACGCATCTGCTCGAGCACCACATTACGACGGCCACGGGAACGTTCGTTGAAACGAACCGGATTGTAGAGTGACGGATTCTTACACATACCCACCAACGTAGCTGCTTCTTCAACCTTCAAGTCCTTCGGTTCACAGCCAAAATAGGTATATGCAGCAGTTTTGATACCAACAGCATTATTCAGAAAATCAAATTTATTGAGATACATACTCAATATTTCCTCTTTGGTGTAGTAACGTTCAAGTTTCACTGCAATCACCCATTCAATTGGTTTTTGGAAAAGACGCTGAAGTGTATTTCTCGCCACATTTTCCGTAAACAACTGTTTAGCTAGCTGTTGCGACAAGGTACTACCTCCACCTGCATTTTTCTGAAACATCAAACCACGTTTCACAAATGCACGGAACAACGCTTTGGCATCAATCCCGGAATGCTCGACAAAACGAACATCTTCCGTTGCAATAAGAGCATTGATAATGCTGGGTGACAAATCCTTGTAAGCCGTGTACACCCGGTTCTCCTTGCTGTAAGACCATGTACCAAGCACTTTCTCATCTTCAGAAAAAATCTCCGTTGCAAATTTATAGCTCGGATTCTCAAGTTCCTCTACAGGAGGCATATAGCCAATCCAACCCTTTGAGATAGAGACAAAGATGACAACAATAGCCAACACAACGACTGCCAAAAATATCCAAAGAGCTTTTATTATTTTTCGAATCATGTTTTTTCTCGCTTAAAATAACGCATTTAATTAAGGTGCAAAGGTAGATAAAATCCGCTATTCAGCCAACGAGTTTGATTAGATTTTCTATTTTGTTAAAATATAGAGCGATACTCCTAACAAATAGCACGAAACAAAAAGAAAGAACGTTTGTTTGGGAAAATAGCGGAAAGAAAGTATCTTTGTATACACTTATTCAAAGTGCATTCATATAAAAGACATTAATTATGAAATATGTATCATCAGACAGGAAGTTGTTACCTTATGGTATGATGAACTTCGAGGACATCCGTTTGGATAATTATTATTACGTGGATAAAACCTCTTACATCCCCTTGATAGAGCAATCAGATCGTTTTTTCTTTTTTATCCGCCCGCGCCGATTCGGAAAAAGTCTGACTTTGAATATGCTTCAACATTATTATGATGTACGTGCCAAAGAAAAGTTTGACGCTTTGTTTGGCGATCTTTATATTGGAAAGCATCCCACAAAGGATCGCAATAGCTATCTGGTAATAAAATTAAATTTCTCGGGAATAAGTGGAGATTTACACAGCTACCGCAAAGGTCTGGACGAACATTGCAGAATCGTATTTGACTATTTCTGCGACGTTTATGCTGACTACTTACCTGAAGGAATCAAAGAAAAAATGGACGAAAAAGACGGAGCCGTCAGCCAATTCGAATATCTGTTTACGGAGTGCGCCCGTGTCAATCAAAAGATTTATCTCTTCATTGATGAATACGACCATTTCACCAATACAATACTCTCTGATGTCGACAGCTTAAACCGTTACACTGATGAGACACACAAAGAAGGTTATTTACGTGCTTTCTTCAATAAAATAAAATCCGGCACAGACTCCAGCATTAAACGCTGTTTTATCACTGGTGTCAGTCCCGTGACAATGGATGACTTGACCAGCGGTTTCAATATCGGCACTAACTACTCATTGTCACCAAGATTCAACGAACTGATGGGATTCACAGAAAGTGAGGTTCGCGAAATGTTAACTTATTATTCTAATACAGGGCATTTCAATCATACCATCAATGAGTTGATAGAAATCATGAAACCATGGTATGACAATTACTGTTTTGCACAGGAATGCTATGGTAAAGATACGATGTACAATTCCAATATGGTGCTTTATTTCGTCAAAAATTATATAGAATATAACGGTGAAATACCGAAAGATATGGTAGAAGACAACATCCGTATTGACTACGAAAAATTGCGTATGCTCATCCGCAAAGACAAGGAGTTTGCGCACGATGCTTCCATCATACAGACTTTAGTAAGCCAAGGATACATCACTGGAGAAGTGAAAAAAGGATTCCCAGCCGCCAGTATTATTGATCCGGACAATTTCATAAGCCTACTCTATTATTTTGGCATGCTTACTATTAGTGGCACACATGAAGGAAAGTGCAAACTCACCATTCCCAATCAGGTAGTTCGCGAACAACTTTACACCTATTTGTTGAACACTTACAATGAAGCCAACTTAAGCTTCAGTAATTATGAGAAAAATGAATTATCCAGTTCGCTCGCTTATCGAGGTACCTGGAAAGCTTATTTTGACTACATAGCTGATTGCCTGAAACGCTACGCCTCCCAACGCGACAAGCAAAAGGGAGAAT
Source organism: Bacteroides sp. BFG-606 (assembly GCF_024788145.1). NCBI lineage: Bacteria > Pseudomonadati > Bacteroidota > Bacteroidia > Bacteroidales > Bacteroidaceae > Bacteroides > Bacteroides sp. BFG-606. The sequence goes on from NZ_JANUIL010000001.1 coordinate 4,765,369, forward strand.
TTTTCGTGCATGGTTTCACGCTAGCCATGACTGCACAAAACCGGTTCTACCGCCCTATTTCGGAAGCAGATACACAAGAAGGATATGCTGACATCTTCTTATCTCCATTATTAGATATTTATCCGGATATGAAACACAGCTACATAATCGAGTTGAAATATGCTAAATACAAAGACCCCGAAAATCGTGTGGATGAATTACGATTAGAAGGTATCGCTCAAACCAACCGTTATGCTGATACAGATACAGTAAAAAATGCTATTGGCACCACACAGTTGCATAAGATTGTTGTAGTATATAAAGGAATGGAAATGAGAGTATGCGAAGAAGTGTAGCTCTCTTATTATATCTAAACACAAACAGGCGGGATTTCTCCCGCCTGTTATTCATTCATAAATATACCTATTTATAAGATAATCAATTACAACGTTGCTGCCTGCACACCAACCACTCCGGCAATCGCACCGGCAACAGCAATAATCACTTTCAAAATAATACTCCACGTTTTTTTCATAGACATTTCTTTTTTTAAATTAAACACTAAATGGACACTCTAACCGTCAACTATTAATTGTCAAGGCATTAAGCTGCGGGATCCGGTGCCTCTCCACCATCATCACCATCATCTCCACCATCTTCGCCTTCACCCGGTTTTTCAGGATTTGTGGGAGATACAGTAACACTAATTTTCTTCAGATATTCATCCAGACTGATCAGGTCTAACTTCTCATCTGCACGGGTAGCAGTTTTGGTGACACGCAACTCTTTATTGGCTTGGAAAAAGATGCGAACACTATCCACACTCTTAGCATTAACATCCTTCGCCAACTCCGCACCCTTGGAACGGGCAGTCAACATAAACACACCCAAACCTTCGATATTTATTGATTTACCTTCCAGCAATTGTTCCTTCATTTTTTCCACAAAATTCTGGATTACGCTCTTAATATCACCGACAGACAGCGAAGAACGATCCTGCATTTTCTGTGCAATATATTTCAGATTGACGGACTGACCTAAAGTGATCAGATGCGGATAATATCTCTTAGGAGAATTGGGAACACGCGGATCTGTTGGCCGCGTAATGACTTTGTAAATTACACTCATACTACGTTTTTTTAAAGATTTAAATTCAAGTTTATTTATTCACGTTTTGTTGATCAACAATGCAAAGGTGAAGCTTTTATTCCGGATAGAAAAGAAAAAAGCCCCTTACGGAGCTATTTTCATTTACCTAAGTATATAATAAACTATAAATCAACAATATAATCAGCATCCTATAATCTTCCAGTCCCCAATCGTACACCGTTCGCTATCAAAACTGACAGCCACCTTTACAACAGGCAATCCACATAAAGCAAAGCGTTCCGGATAATTCTTCAAATCAATTTGCTCCATCGCTTCACCCGCACTTTTATCCAATTTCAGTTCCATCACATACAATGTAGTCTTCGTACGAAGTACTATATCTACCCGTCCACGAGGAGTACGAACTTCCACATCCACATAATACCCCAACAAACTGAATATGATATAAAAGACCTGCTGATAGTGTCCTTCGAACCTTGTATTGTCGCAGTAGGGAATCGTAGACAGAAATTCCTGCAAACGGTGTAAAGCAGCATCCATATCACCATTCTGAATATCATAAAAAAGATATGCCACCATGGTAGTTGCTTCAGGTGTCTTGTTATCTACATAATAAGGAAGAAGGCTCTCCATAAGTCCTAGTCTTACTTCTTTATTGGGAATATCCAGCGTATAAAGATCTAGCATCTTATTATAATCCTTAATAGTGATATACCCACTTTGGTACAATAAAGGCACTGCATCAGTCATCGTTTCAGTAGGAGCATCGAAAGCTGAGGACTTTAGTTGTTTACATCCAATTTCGGAAGGTTTCACTCCGAATTTATTCAACATCTTAATCAGATATGTAGGAGTACCGCTACCAAACCAATAAGATCCAAATTTTCCATCAGCAAAAGCATTTAGCAAACTGAAAGGATTATATATATCGGGCGAAGGAGATGTGAAATGATAACCATCATAATTTTCTTTCAATTTCATCAAAGCCTCTTCAGGTGTTATCTCCAATTTCTTTGCCAATTCTCCCAAATCATCCTTCATTTGCAAACGTATCTCATCTTCACTAATTCCACAGATAGCAGCGTATGGCTCATCCATACTAATATTCTTTATATTATTCAACTCACTAAAAATACTTAGTTGGGAGAATTTGGTAATACCAGTCAGAAATACATATCGCAAATAAGGATCACAAGCTTTTAACGGACTGTAGAAGTTACGCATGATATTACGCAATACATCCAGGTTTTCCCATTCGTGCACTACATCCAGTAGAGGAGCATCATATTCATCAATAAGCACGACCACTTTCTTGCCGGTTTGCTCATAAGCACGTTTTATCAGTCCCATCAAACGCTGATTGGGATTAACCTCCTCCTCCAGCCGTCCATAAATCTGTTCATAACCATATAGTTTCAGATTCAATTCTTGGAGCAACTGTTCACTATCCGCATGTTTGGCAGTACTCATATCGAAGTGAAGTACCGGATATTCCGTCCACTCCTTCTCCAGTTTCTCCATAGCCAATCCATGAAACAGCTCCTTACGTCCGGAAAAATAGCTATGCAGCGTGGAAGTAAGTAATGACTTCCCAAAACGTCGTGGACGGCTCAAAAACATATAGCTGGAAGCCGAATGAGTCATCCGGTAAACATATTCCGTTTTATCAATATAGAGGTAATTCCCCTCCCGTATCTTCGAGAATGTCTGTATCCCGATAGGATATAGTCTTTGCAAATCTTCCATATCAACCATATTTTTCACATACTTAAGCATTTATAATCTCCCAGCCCCCAATCGTACACCGTTCGCTATCAAAACTGACAGCCACCTTTACGACAGGCAATCCACATAAAGCAAAGCGTTCCGGATAATTCTTCAAATCAATTTGCTCCATCGCTTCACCCGCACTTTTATCCAGTTTCAGTTCCATCACATACAATGTAGTCTTCGTACGAAGCACTATATCTACCCGTCCACGAGGAGTACGAACTTCCACATCCACATAATACCCTAATAAACTAAATATGATATAAAAGACCTGCTGATAGTGTCCTTCATATTTCGTATTATCGCATTGCGGTATAGTGGACAGGAACGTTTGCAAACGGCGTAATGCAGTATCCATATCCCCATTACGGATATCACGGGAAAGATACGCCACCATTGTCGTGGTTTCCGGAGCTTTACTACCGACATAATGTGGAAGAAGACTTTTCATCAGGCCTATTCTCACTTCCTTATTAGGAATATTCAATGTATACAAGTCTAATTCCTCATCATAATTCTTAATAGTGATATAGCCACTTTGATATAGCAGCGGGATAATACTTGTCATCCTTTCTGTTGGTGCATCAAAATCCTCGACCGAAACCCTATTATTTCCAATTTCGGAAGGTTCCACGCCAAACTTCTTCAACATATTTATCAGATACGTAGGCGTACCGCTACCAAACCAATAAGATCCAAATTTTCCATCTGCAAAAGCATTTAGCAAACTGAAAGGATTATATATATCGGGCGAAGGAGAAGTGAAATGATAACCATCATAATTTTCTTTCAATTTCATCAAAGCCTCTTCAGGTGTTATCCCCAATTTCTTTGCCAATCCTTCCAAATCATCCTTCATTTGCAAACGTATCTCATCTTCACTAATTCCACAGATAACAGCGTATGGCTCATCCATACTAATATTCTTTATATTATTCAACTCACTAAAAATACTTAGTTGTGAGAATTTAGTAATACCAGTCAGAAATACATAACGCAAATAAGGATCACAAGCTTTTAACGGACTGTAGAAGTTACGCATGATGTTACGCAATACATCCAGATTTTCCCGTTCATGTACTACATCAAGCAGAGGAGCGTCATATTCGTCAACAAGCACTACCACCTTCTTACCTGTTTGCTCATAAGCACGCTTAATAAGATTGACTAAGCGTAGATTGGCATCCCCCTCTACTGTGTTAATAGCAAACGTACGTTCATATTCAGCAAGCATAAAATCAAGAAGACGTTCCAATCCTCCTTTATCCACATGTTTCGCCATACTCATATCGAAGTGAAGTACCGGATATTCCGTCCACTCCTTCTCCAGTTTCTCCATAGCCAATCCGTGAAACAGGTCCTTGCGTCCGGAAAAATAGCTATGCAGCGTAGAAGTAAGTAATGATTTCCCAAAACGTCGTGGACGGCTCAAGAACATATAACTGGAAGCCGAATGAGTCATCCGATAAACATATGCTGTTTTATCAATATAGAGGTAATTCCCCTCCCGTATCTTCGAGAATGTCTGAATCCCGATAGGATATAATCTTTGCAAATCTTCCATATCAATCATATTTTTCACAAAGCTACTAAAAATTATCCATCAGTCATTGCTTTACAAAAAAAATATCAACTATCTTCACAGACCGTTGATATCATAGAAATCACATCGGATTTACACCGACATGAGGGCGTTGATCAGGAATACACCGCTGTGTATTTCCTGACCACAAAATGTAGGGATCTTCATGTGTGTAGCATGAAGTTAGGGACCTACATGTTTCATCTCACTTTTGTGTAAAGTATTATAAACCACTCTATAACATTATTAATTTAAAAATATTTTGGTTATCAATAGATTTATTCTTCCTTACCAGATTGTTCTCCATATCCATAACCATAGCCGTATCGTTTACCATAACCATAATACTTACCATATTTACCATAACCGTAATAATAACCGTACTTTCTTCTCTTTAAATCCAGACCATTTATTACAGTACACAGTTTAGGCAATTTATTATTTTCAGCAAGTTCGTTAATCAAAGTATACTCATTCTTGTGGGTATAGTCTGCACGACAGACATAAACAGATAAATCAGCTACACGTCCTATCAGTAATGTATCAGTTACCATACCGACAGGAGCAGTATCCAGAATTACATATTCAAAATTCTTCTTGAGCGTTTCAATCGCTTTATCCAAGCCATCACGGGCCAGTAATTCAGTCGGATTAGGAGGAACTGTTCCACCAGGAAGAATATACAGATTCTTACTGACATCGGAAAGCTGTACCAAATCCATCAAATTCTTTTCCGGATTGGCCAAATATTGAGTTATACCTTGTTCTCTTTTTGATATATTGAATACTTTATTCAAACCTGGCTTGCGGATATCAAGGCCAACGATTACTACTTTCTTCCCCAATAAAGAAAGACTAATAGCGAGATTACCAGAGATAAAGGATTTACCTTCACCACTGACTGTGGAAGTAACCAAAATCACCTTCTTGTCATTTCCAAGCATAAACTGAAGATTCGTTCGGACATTGCGGAAGGTTTCACTCATCAGGTTGTTTTGATTCTCAAACACAGCAATAGCGCCCTGTTTTTCATCAGTTAATGGGATATCACCAACAATAGGTAAACTGGTAAGTTTCTCCACATCAGAACGACCTTCAATTTTGAATTTGGTTAATTCGAGCAGATAAATAGTACCCACAGGGATTCCAACTCCTAACACTAAAGCGATCAGATAAATCATCTTACCTTTAGGAGATACGGGAGCATCATCCGCTATAGCGTCATCTATAATCTTTGCATTATTGGCTGTAGCAGCCAGAGTTATAGCATTCTCTTCACGCTTCTGAAGCAACATCAGATAAAGCCCAGCCTTTATCTCCTGTTGACGCGCAATACTCACAAACTCGCGTTCTTGCCCAGGTGCCTCACTGATACGACGGGAATAACGATTCGCTTCACGATCCAAATCCGCCTTTGTGATAAACAATCCACGCAAAACCCTGTCTAAAGATACTTGGACATTCTCTTTCATTGCATGAATACTCATATCCAGATTTACAATGGTAGGATTATTCTCCGTTGATGTACGCAGCAAACGTTTTCTCTCAATAAGCACATCATTATAACGGTTGATGGCAGCCGCAAGATTCACATCCTGCAATCCGATATTACTAGGCAGAACCTCATAACCTTCATTCTGCATATATTTCTGCAAATCCTGCAGCAGATTAATCTGGGTTTGATTTTCCACACGCTTCTTTTCATATTCAGCACTACCCGTCAATGCGATCTGTGCATCACTGGTCAAATCTGTAATACCTGCCCCACGTTTGAAACTTTCCAGATCCTTTTCCGTACTACCCAACTCTTTGGAGATTATACCAATACGTTCATTGATAAATTCAGCTGTTTTCTGCGCCACTTCATTCTTATCATTATTCGTATTGATATTATACATTTCCAATAGCTTATTGATAAAATCCTTGCCGCGTTGTACATTTGAATTTTTCAATGATATGACGGCCACAGAAGTGGTTTTAGAAGTAGGTTCAATAGTCATATTCTTGCAATACCCTTTCGCTACAGCCAAAGGCTTATTAATTGTTGCCGTAATATTACGTGTAGTCTTTTCCGAATCTGTAGTTTCTTCCAATGTTCTTTTAGAAGACAATACAGAATCCGGTGTCAGAAAGAAGGCCAATGTTCCCCGTTCAGTGGGAAAAACAGCCGGCAACTTCTCAAAATGTTTCTGATATTCATCATCTTCAATCTTCACATTCACATCCAGACTTCCTTGTGGTTGTAATGTCATCTCCACAATCATTGGTTTCTCCAGCAAATCAGCTTCCTGTGGAGTCAAGCTCACTTGCACAGGCGAAGTCTTATATATGTTTCTGGAAGGAAATTCATCCTTATCTGTATAAGAGATATAGAGGCCCAAATCTTCAACCACCTCTTTGACGATAGTCTTGGAACGGAGAACTTCAATCTCGTTATCAATATTCTGAGAAGAAGAGACCATACCATCCAATCCCAGACTCTCCAATCCGGAAAGCATTCCGGCACTCCCCCCTTTTTTATCATCCTTTATTAAAACCGTAGCGGAAATATTATATACGGGAGTGGATATATAAAGATAGACCCATGCCGCGATCAAACACGCCACAACCGCACCCACAAACCAAGGCCAGTGGATCAAATACTTAAACAGCAATTCCTTAACGTCTATATTTTCATCATTAGACTCTTTTGCTTCGTTGAAATCTGTTTCTTTCATTGCAAATCATTATTTTAAGATATTTACTAATAGGCTGACAATAGATACCAGAATAGAAGTGGCAGAGAACCAAAGACTAGTACTGTTGCCTACATCCGAATTTCGAGCCTTTGCTTTATTGGGAGTTACATAAACAATATCATTCTGTTGCAACCAATAGTAAGGTGAAAGAATGGTTTCAGCATTATTCAAATTAAGAGTGACAATTTGCTGTTTGCCGTTTGCGTCCTCACGAATCAACTTCACATTATCACGAAGACCGTAAACCGTCATATCACCCGCCATGGCCAAAGCCTCTAATAAATTAACCTTCTCATTAGAGATAGTAAAAGTACCAGGACGGGTAACTTCACCGATAACAGATATTTTATAATTTACCATACGTACCGTTACAATGGGAGTCTCCTTCATGTAAGGCTTCAGTTTATCTATAATCAGCTGTTCCGCTTCCCGTTTCGTTAAACCTCCTAACTTCAATTCTCCTAATACCGGAAAATTTATGTTTCCATCATTATCTACCAAATAAGGTTGTAATACAGGCTGAGTAGTCACATAAGACGAAGTACTCACAGCTATTCCGGCATTGCTGGCCACTGTCAAGTTAAAAGGGGTTGCTAATTCAGGGTTAGTACACGATACCACAATGGTCAACAAATCCTTAGGCATGATCTTGGCATCATACAATTTTTCCTGTTGTTCTACCCCGTTCACAACCTCCACATTCTGAAAATATGGAACCTTTTTTATAAGACTGACAAGCAGTCAATAGGAATGGCAACAATAGTAGCCATAATTTTTTTTTGTTAAGTCTTCTCATCATAATTCGTAAATTCATAATTAAACGCCCTTTAATTCCTAATTTTTTATTCTTGTTTTCTTGTTAATTGTTAATTTTATCAATACGCCTCTTTTTCTCCGTGTATGGCATTATACACCGTCTTATACATAATATATAAGTCCAACAAGAATGTCCAGTGTTCTATATACCAGATATCACGTTGCACACGCCCCTCCATCTGCCAAAGTTCTTTCGTCTCACCACGATATCCCGTCACCTGCGCCCAACCCGTTATTCCAGGTTTTACAAAATGACGAACCATAAATTTGTTTATCAGATTAGAATATTCCTCTGTATGCTTCAACATATGTGGGCGAGGACCTACAATGGACATATCACCCTTCAACACATTGATGAATTGTGGCAATTCGTCCACACTAGTCTTTCTCATTATCTCTCCGATACGTGTTTTACGAGGATCATTCTCCGTAGCCTGAAGAGTATCACACTGCGTATTAACCCTCATTGAGCGAAACTTGTAACACCAGAATTCACGACCATCCTCACCACTGCGTTTCTGCTTGAAAAAGATAGGACCGGGAGAACTTAGTTTAATCGCGATTCCGAAGAATATATAGATGAATGGAAAGACTGTAGTAAGAAATAGCCCCGAGCAAATAACATCAAAAGCGCGCTTGATAATACGGTTCTCCAATGACTCCAATGGTTCGCAACGAATGGAAAGTACAGGAACATTGCCCATTAACTCAAAATGCATCCTACGCTTCAAATAATTCCGAACATTAGGAACACTAAAGAAACGGACCAGATGGTTTTCACAGTAATTAATGATAGGAACAATCTCCGCACTCCGCACAGAAGGAAGACTACAATAAAGCTGGTCAATCTCTCCCGTGTGTTTTTCCAGAAAAACAGTCACTTCATTAGGTTGTCCCAAATATGGTATTTCCTGTGGATAACGGTCCGAAGGAAAATCCTCAAAATAACCCAGTATACGGTAACCGGACGTCGGATCATCCGTCATCGCATGATAAAGTTCCTGCATATTCTCATGACTCCCGACCAATACGACCTTGCGAACATTTCCTCCCTTTTTTCGATAAAGCTCAAGGAAATGACGAAAAATTAAGCGGTAGCTGACAATAACAATTATTAAAGCCACATAAAACAATCCGAAATAACGAGAATGAGAGAAATGAAAATGAAAAACAAGCAACATACAAACCGAAAAAAAGACAAAAGGAACCATGTTACGTAAAACACGAATCATGATCTGTTCAGGACGTACCACAGGACGATGAAGAATAACACCTGAATGCATGTTACAAAGCAAATAGCACAGAGTGATAAGAGTCATCCCCTGAAAGATAGAACCGCAATGAGTACACCAAAAACGGGTACCCAGGAACAAATTAAATCCCCATAAAAGCAGGTTCAGCAAAATAAGGTCACCAAATAGGACCAAAGACTTTAGGACTTTGTTAAAACGTTGAACTTCCTGCATACACTTTATTTTACAATTATTATCTGAAATAATTACCTACTTTTTCAGCAATGCCAGTACAAACTGCGGTACTTTCCAAGCCATCTTTTCCAACTTGGTCAGAGTAGGCCATAATCCATGCGAGACATAAACTCTAATGTCCTCTTCCCACATCTTCTTACGTTTAGCACTATCGGTAGAAAGTCCACCCATACGCATCCGCACGACGTATTCATTGAGATATGTCACCGTAAGTCCACCAGTCAACAGATAGCGCACCAGCAAGTCACTATCAGCTGCTATTTTATAGCTCTCGTTATAAAGTCCCAGTCTCATCATCACATCACGTCGGATATAGCAAGTGGGATGAAGAGGAAGCCATCCATGACGCACTTTCCAAAGACGATACCCTCCCCCCAATCCAGTTGCGTACCACTTTATTCGTATCATCAGGATTCACAAAGAGACCATCACCATACAAGAAATCGGCATGTGTCTGTTTCATCCGTTCTACAATGCGCCCAATTACCCCATTATCATAGAAAAAATCATCCGAATGCAGCAATCCAATTATCTCTCCCGTAGCTACACGAATACCCTTATTGATAGCCTCATACATACCATGGTCAGGTTCCGATATAATGATCGAAATACGATCTGCATATTCTCGGATAATATCCAACGAACCATCCGTACTAGATCCGTCCACCACAATAAATTCTATGTCTTTATAATCCTGTGTTAAGACACTCTCGATAGCACTCCGAATCGTTGCTGCACGATTGTAGCACGAAGTTATAATTGAAACTTTCATAAAAAACAGCTTTATCCATTAATAAAACATATACTGCCTCTTTTACTCATATTTATGAATCCAATCCAAAGTGACCTTAGTACCCTCTACCCTAGATATCGGCAAATGAGGAGCTATTGATTTTATAGGCTCCAAATTATGAACATTGTCCGTTGTCATATTATGCAGTCGGAAGCTAGTCATAGGGAAAGCGATCCCTATTTTTTTTAAACAATCCCCCCACATATCCCATCCATCGGAAGCAAAAATAAGGGACATGAGGAATTTTAATACCTTCGATATTTGCTATTTCATTAGCCCAATCCGTGATAGAATAAGCCTCATAATCACCTAAGTAATAAATATTCCGATTTACTTTTTCTGGAGAAGCCCGAAGAATTGATTCTATTTGATATATTGCATTATCAATATAACCATAAGTTTTTTTGCAAGCCTTTTCACCCATATGAAAATACATGTGTTTTAGTACAATATGAAAAAATTTATCATAAGGCTCGCCAAACCAAGGTCCCCAAATGCTTGTAGGTCGAATGATACTCCAAGTGTAAGTTATAGGATTGGCCTTTTTAATTCTTCTTTCGGTCTCCACTTTACTTTCTCCATATAGAGTATGAGGTGCATAATCTTCAAAGTCCTTTGGCATATACCCCGGTTCGCAAACATACATAGAAGATGCAAAAACTGCACGCTGTACACTTCCGGCTCCATTTATAGCCGCTAATACATTGCTCACTCCACTCATGTTTGCATCGTAATCTTGAAGCGTAGCACCTCTCAAATCTGTACGGGCAGCCAGATGTATCACAAATTCAGGCTGAAACGCTCTAAATACAGATACGACACTCTCCTTATCACATATATTTATTTGTTTCCAAATGCGATTATGTGCACAGATTTTGGGCTTTTCAATATCAATACTAAGAAGTTCAATGTTCTGATTTAAAAGGAAATGTTCAATAAGATTAGTGCCAATAAACCCACTACCTCCGGTAATTAATATTTTTGTCATCAGAAATTCTTTTAGTTATTTTTATCTATTTATTTGTCTATCATTCAATCGTTTCCATCTACTGAATATCTCAATAAGTATACTAAACATAAAACCTACCTAAAAACCGAACAAAACAGAAGTAATGAATTCAGTACGATCATCCTTGTTTTTAGGAGCTACGCCAACAGCTTGAAAAGTTATTTTACCCTGATTGATTATGAGATCCTTAAAACTATCTCCCATATAAGCTATACAACCGGAAGACACATAGCTTGGTTGAGGATTGATATATTCAATCTTCCAGTTGGATTCATAACTGCGTACGTTGTTACCAAATCGATAAAAGTCGCCTAAAAGAATCATGAAACATGAAATTGCACTTGATGGATTTTATAATGAAAAATCCTAAAGTCCAAATCCAAATAGTAATAAGGATTGCCTGGTTCGGCTATCAAGCCATTCGTCAGTAAGTAAAGATTATCAGCTGCACAAATCGAATCGCCTTTTGAAGTCACTACTCTATGTTGTTATGGTATCAGACACTAAACATACTATCCCTCGCTTCATCCATTATCATCTTTCCGCTGTAAAGACTATCAACAATAAAAGAAGAGTTGGCATAAGGATACTTAAATACTTGAACTAAAGTAGTGTCCTGCTGTTCATTCATCTGAACAGCTATTTCTAACTCGGAAGAGTCCCCCGTTTTTTTTCTTACGGATTCGCTATTAATATGGAAACAGATATGGGCATACGTGATAGAGTCTCTAAAATCACGAGATTGTGCCGTTATATTGATGTGATAACAAACAGGCTGTATACTAGTTGCACCCTTCCTTCCCACTTAACAAACACAAAATGAGGACTATTAACAGGACTATATGGTAGAGGTCATGAGCAAAGAAATAAGTGCAAGTACTCCCCCTTCTCCCTGTCAAGGATTTGCGAAAGTAATCATAGATACTGATTGCCCGATGAGATAGTTGCGCTCGCAGTCCATGAGTGAAAGAAATGACATGATTCACTTGGTAATCAATCACTTATTAAGGGAATTAGATTGGTAGTCACCAGAGGTGATAGAATCTATCCACTCTTGGTTCTCCAGATACCACTGTACGGTCTTTTCTATTCCCTCCTCAAACTGCAAACTTGGTTCCCAACCGAGCTCTTCTTGCAGTTTACGTGAGTCAATAGCATAGCGCATATCATGCCCCTTGCGGTCGATCACGTATGTGATCAGATTCATATCCTCGCCTTCAGCACGACCAAGCAATCTATCTACGGTATTAATCACCACCTTGATAATATCAATATTCTTCCATTCATTGAAACCGCCTATATTATAGGTCTCCGCTATCTTGCCATTATGAAATATCGTGTCGATCGCACGTGCATGATCCACTACATACAGCCAGTCACGTACATTCTCTCCCTTACCATACACCGGCAATGACTTGCGAAGACGGATGTTGTTGATAAATAATGGTATCAGTTTCTCAGGGAACTGATAAGGACCATAGTTATTAGAGCAATTTGTCACGATAGTTGGCATACCATACGTATCGTGGAAAGCACGCACAAAGTGGTCAGAACCAGCTTTCGATGCAGAATAGGGCGAATGAGGGGTGTACTTCGTTGTTTCCAAAAAGAACTCACTACCATAGGCATGATGGTGATCTGTTGAAGACCCCTTGGTGGTGAACGGTGATTCTATACCTTCCGGAGTCGTTAGTTCCAGTGCTCCATACACTTCGTCTGTAGAGATATGATAGAATCGGCAATCCACCATTTCACTTGCTTCGTTCTTCACCTTCCAATCATTCTCCTCCCAATGAGACTTGGCAGCCTGAAGCAAAGAAAGTGTTCCCATTACATTCGTTTGAGCAAAAGTAAACGGATCTTTGATACTACGGTCCACATGACTTTCAGCAGCCAAATGAATTACACCGTCAATTTTATACTGATCAAACAACTTCATGATAGTTTCAAAGTCACAAATATCAGCTTTCACAAAGGTATAGTTTGGTTTATCTCTAATATCTTTCAAATTAGCCAAATTACCTGCATAGGTCAGTTTATCCAAATTGATAATATGATAATCTGGGTACTTGTTTACAAACAATCTTACCACGTGCGAACCGATAAAGCCTGCTCCACCGGTTATCAATATATTTCTTTTAAAAGAAGCCATTTTTAGATATACAAATTTAGTCTATTACAATTGAATTCATTAATCCAAATTACTCTTACCAGTAGCTAATACTTCATCAACCACTTTGAGTAAATACTGACCATATTGATTCTTCAACATTGGTTGAGCCAATTCACGCATTTTGTCAGTATCAATCCATCCTTGACGGAAAGCAATGCCCTCCAAACAAGCTACCTTCAAACCTTGACGTTTCTCAATTACTTCGATGAACGTACTAGCTTCCGACAGAGAATCATGCGTGCCTGTATCCAACCAAGCAAAGCCACGCCCCAATGTCTGTACTTTTAGTTCTCCACTACTCAGAAACTCTTGATTAACGGTAGTTATTTCCAGTTCACCACGAACAGAAGGCTTAATATTTGCAGCAACATCCACCACCTTGTTTGGATAGAAATATAGTCCCACCACAGCATAGTTGCTCTTTGGTTGCTTAGGTTTTTCTTCTATGCTCAGGCAGTTGCCATCAGCATCAAAGTCTGCAACACCATAACGCTCCGGATCATTCACCCAATAGCCGAATACGGTTGCCTTCTTATCTTCTTCGGCTGTACGCACTGCCTCCTTCAAGAGCGCCGAGAAACCATTACCATGGAATATATTATCTCCCAACACCAAACAAGTAGTATCATTGCCAATAAAATCACGACCGATGATAAAAGCTTGTGCTAATCCATCCGGTGAAGGCTGCTCTGCATACTCGAATTTTACTCCATAGTCAGACCCATCTCCCAACAAGCGCTTGAAACCCGGTAAATCCACGGGGGTAGAGATAATCAGAATCTCACGAATACCTGCCAACATCAACACTGATATCGGATAATAAATCATCGGTTTGTCAAAAATAGGAATAAGTTGCTTACTTACCCCTTTTGTGATGGGATACAACCGGGTACCACTACCACCTGCTAATACAATTCCTTTCATATCAACGGTTATTTAGTTAACTTTTTTACGGCTTCCATATTCGCCATGCACATTTTCAATGAATCAGTCCAATATGGAATACGGACATGGAATGTTTCCTTTACTTTGGTTTTATCTAATACAGAATAAGCCGGACGAGTAACAGAACTTGAGAACTCATCGCTGTGACAAGGCTGAATATCACAATTGTCATTACCGGCAAACTGTGCAATCATCTTGGTAAAATCAAACCATGAGCAAACGCCTTCATTACTGAAATGATAAATACCAGTCTTGCCTTCATACTTGCGCCTCTCAACAACATCATAGATGAGTTCTGCTAAATCACCTGCATAAGTTGGTGTGCCACATTGGTCAAATACCACTTTGAGCACCGGCTTGGTTGCAGTCAGGTTCAACATTGTTTTCACAAAGTTTTTACCAAACTCAGAATATAGCCATGCTGTTCGTAGAATGATATGATTCACTCCCGATGCTATAATATTTTCCTCTCCATGAAGTTTGGTTTTACCATAGACTCCTGTTGGAGTTCCCTTTTGCTCCTCTTTACAAGGTGTATTATAAGGGGCGCCACCAAACACATAGTCTGTAGATACATGGATGAGTAATCCATCTACTTCCTTCATGGCAATTGCCAAATTATTTGGTGCATCCGCATTCAACCTCTCACACAACTCTACATTTGATTCTGCCTTATCCACGTCGGTATAAGCAGCACAGTTTACGATGCACTTGATATCTCTTTCTTTCACTAAAGAACGAATATTATCTATCTTAGTAATATCCAAAATAGTTGTTTCAGTTCCATCAGAAGCCACAACATCAGAGAATATGTAACAGTCTTCCTTTGAAGATTTACTCACCAATCGCATCTCGTTTCCAAGCTGACCATTAGCACCTGTAACCAGAATATTCATTGCGTTGAAATTTGCTTATATAAATCTACATTAATAGCAAAAGGCGAATCAAAGTCTTTCAGCAGAGGATGCTTAGTATCTTTCTCGCTCAATATAATATGTTCTCTAGGAATCCTCCAATCAATACTTAAACTATCATCAAGTATCGAAATTCCACCTTCCGATTCTGCATGATAGAATTCATCACATTTATACTGAAATACAGCAGTTTCACTTAACACAGCAAAACCATGTGCAAAACCACAAGGAATAAAGAACTGCCGATGATTTTCCTCTGTTAGCTCTACAGCTACATAGTGTCCATAAGTAAGAGAACCTTTACGAATATCCATAGCAACATCCAACACAGCCCCTTTGACACAACGAACTAACTTACTCTGAGCATAAGGAGGAGATTGGAAATGCAATCCACGTATAACTCCATAGCTACTCTGACTTTCATTATCTTGAACAAATTTGATAGGACATACTTTCTCTTCAAATTCCCTCTGAGAGAAACTTTCAAAGAAATAACCACGAGCATCCATAAACACACGAGGCTCGATAATTACAACACCGTCAATACTTGTTTTAATTACTTTCATATCCATATTTTTTATTTTATATTCTTATAAACAGAGAAATATGCCCTATAAAAGCCGCACTTTCTATAAGTTAACTATTTTCATTTTTGTCCTCTATTAAATCAATATATGCTTTTTGATAACTTTCAGACATTACTTTAGCTGAATATTTCCTTTGATACAAATCATTCAGCAATCTCCTCGTATTTTCACCATCAAGTTTCAGTATCTCCCCTATTTTTGCACGAATATCCTCCGTATTCCGATTGTTAATTATATAACCAACTTTAGAACATTCATTAAAATTCGCCATTATTTCTTGATGAGAAGGTATGTCACTTAACAACATTGGTAACCCTACAGACATGCTTTCGAGTATGGTATTTGCCAATCCTTCAACGTCTGACGCTGAAATGTAATAATCTACAGCCTTTAAATAATCATACACACGAGTTGTAAACCCTGGCATAATGATATTTTCCGGACATTTCTGCTTCATTGATTTCCACATGGGACCTATTCCCAACATAACGAAACCTATATCATTTCTATTAATATTATTGAAAGCTTCAAATAACACATCTGGATTTTTCTCCTTTGAAAATCTCCCTATAAATATAAAATATTTTACTTTTTCTTTTAATCCCAGCTCTTGCCGCAACTCTTCCTTCTCCTTGCTATCATAATGCCATACAGGCAAAGAAACGCCATTAGGTATACAGTTTATTTCCCATCCTTTAAGATTCTTATATTGTTCACCAACACTTTCTGCACAACCAATCGGTAAATCACACATTCGAGTAAATAGATGATTAAAGCTAATCACTATTTTTCCCATAATCAAACCATACAATTGTATTTGTTGCTCTCCCGGATATATATGAATAGTATATATTTTCTTATACTTCTTTGATAAGAATGGCATTAAATACAATGAACGTGGACAATGAGCATGAATTTCATCGGGGTTTATTTCTTTCAGTTTTCTTTTTAATAGTCCATAAATTGTAAATAATCCATTTTTTTTAATTGACGATAGCTGATAAATCTTGATTGGTAGCTTTTCAAATTCGTCCATGCGACTATTCTCTTTTTCTGGAATGAATGTCACAACAGACACTTCAAATTTATTATAATCAATATATTGAAGAATGTTATAAATAACATTCACAGGTCCCTCATTACAAAGGGAAGACACTAAATAACAAAGTCTTATTTTACGGTTCATATATTTTCTTAGGATAATTAGTGAAGCCTTTTTAATAGTTTAATTAGTCCAAACTTAGCAAAAACAGGCTTTACAATATTTGTAAGCCTCTTTTTCATTGTCATCGGATAATACATCTCTAATAGTTTGTCAAATTCATACTTATGCATATCTTTAAAAAACTGCTCTCTGCGTGGATTTGGCATTGTGCAATTAACAGCAAGTTGACCATCCAAATTGATAGCTGTTTCAATAGACGCCTCTGTCCAATTCACACTAGGCTTAATCGTTTCAAAGAAGTGAAAACCTTTCGTACTCTGCACTATTACCCATGTTGTCCCCAAATCATCATCCATTTTCTTACTGACCTCATTGACATGCCAACAATCAAAAATCGTAAAATCGGAAATACGTTTAACCGTTTTGAATTTACAATGAAAACAGGAAGGTCTTGTGTTTATGTCATCAAAAAATAATTTCTTATAGAATTGGATGTCTCTATCCAAATATTTCATCTTTCCACCTTCAAATTTCATAGCCATTGTTGATCCTGCATAACCGAAATATTTATTTCTGAACGATACAAACTTCAATGTACCATACTTTTTACTCAAATGAGCAATAAACTTATTCCAGAAAAGTGGACTTGGTATGCCGTGGCATACCAAGTCCACTAGGAATAAATTGTTGCTAGGATATAATCCACCCAGTGAATTAACCAAACCTTCTATTTGGCAGGGCGTACCACTAAACATGACCATCCTTCCATTTTTCAGATCTTTTTTTACTAAAGAAAAAATCTCACCCATATCACTTTGCACATATTTTGAGCCACGTAATTCCTCCAGTCCTGTAAGACTTTCTACACGAATATGCAATACGTGAAAATCAGAGTTAAATGCACCACCATAGACAACACCACCATGTTCTAAAATGTATCCAGCCAATGCTGAAAAAGCTCCGCCAGAAGCACTGTTTTCTCTAATAGATAAAACTTTGTGCTGAACTGCGTATGCCTTGGGTTCAAAGCTTCCTAATTTCACAGGATTCAAAATAGGGCATACTTTTTCGCATAAATGACATTCTATGCATATACTCGTATCAACTTTAGGATATAAATATCCTTCTTCATCAGCTTCCATATTGATACATTTCTTAGGGCACACAGACAAACAAGCTGTGCATCCGCAACAATCTTTTTTATTTATGATTTGAATCATAAAAACAAGCTTTCTTCAGTGACTGAATTAAATAATCTCTACTGTGGTCTTTTATTTTTTCTATGTTTTGATATACTAAATCAAAATCAATCTCTCCGTTTATGCATTCTTTGATATTTGCTGAAGCATTTATATATCGATCTGTTGCCCCAACAAGATTAAGCAGTGAAACTATTCTTGAATTCGTTGATGACTTTTTCGATGACTCAAAGCGTGAAAATGTAAAAAAACGCTTTTTATATAACAAAGAAAATATAGTTCCGTGAAATGAATCCGTCAACACATATTCAGCATTCGCTATAAGATTAACAAATTCGGCAGGTCCAACATTGAATGGCTTATAATCACCAAACTTTATATCAGAAATAATTAGTTCATCCAGATGTTGCAATACCACAATCTCATAACCGGTCTCGACCTTAAATCTATTAGCAAAATCTCTATGTTGTGGATTATTACCCAAAAAATAGCAAAATATATATTTTCTACCGACAAAAGACTTTTCTCCAGCTAACTTATCCCAATATTTTTTGTCAATTAATAAAGTGGGATCACAAACCAATTCGGAATCACGTCCTGTCAAACACTTGATTATTTGCACTCCTGTCGTTTCTCTTGTTGACAAACATTGAATTCTATTCAAATACTTTTTCGTTTTCTCTATTTGAGAATCCGGAATACTTGAAACGCCAAAACTTGATGCATAAGAAATTCGGAATTTGCTTTCATCTGTAAATAACAAATTAAAGAAATCCGTACCTATGTTTATGGGATTCCAAACTTGGTCACTACCAATAATAAATATATCATATTCATTATTGGTCTTTTTCAAATCTTTCCATCCTAAATAATTTCGAGAAAATTTAAAATGTTTTTTTTTGAATTCTTGAAATTTCTTATTGCGAAGAGATAACCCTTCAGCTATTTCTTTATGAAATAACTTGCAATATATGTCTCTAAACAAAACTTGACCTTTCATTATTACAAGAGGAACATTCAACAATCTTACCAGTTGCTTGCCATCCTTTTTTTTTGTATAGAGAATTATTTCATTATCCACACCTATCACATTCAAGTAGGTATGCAATGCATACGTTTGTAACAGACTTCCATAATTTGGATTATGCACAGAAACCAAGCCTATCTTTTTCATAGTTTAGCTTTATTATAAAATCGAATGAATATTTCTTTAGGACTTTTTTTAGAGAATATTATTTGGATTGCATTCAAATAAGACTTCGAAAAGAGGGCGGATTTAGTATCATGCCTTATGAAAAAAAACATTTTCCATCCCATATAATAAATAGGAAGAAACAGCAATAACAAACAGCTTATTATTAACCTATTAATAAAAGAAGTTCTTCCATAAAATAAAATTTCCCCTCTTATTTGAGCAGGTTTTGTAGCATACATTGTTTTCGACCAACTACCACCTCCTGTATGTGTAAGTTCCAAATCCGCATCCACGAAGCATTTATATCCCCATTCATTCAGTTTGGTAGAAAGTGCGATGTCCTCAGGACAAAAGTAATACTCTTCATCAAACCAACCCATTTCCTTGAAAACAGAAGTTTTTATTAGAAAACATGCCCCCGAAATATTATACGTTCGGAACAATCCCCTTCCATTGGTATACTTCGAACGTTTTTCATACACACCTATCAATTTTATCCAATATAGAAAATAAGTCACTAAATTGTATTTAGGTTTACCACATCTCTGTACTGTTCCGTCCGCATTTAATGTTTTAGGGCTGATAATTGCCACATTTTTATCCACTTTTTTAAAATCATCCACAAGACGGTCTATCACAGGTCCCGAAAAGTAGGTATCATCATTTACAACAAAACAGTACTTGCCACTTACTTGCTCCAGTGCTAAATTATTGTTTTCCGAGAAGCCTCGAAGTTCGTTGCTTACAATTACTTTTACTGAGGGAAAATCGGAGTGTAGTCGTTTCAAGTTTTCCTCTGAAAACAGAAAAGCCACTACAAATATCTCATAGTCCACTTGTGTGTTGTGAATGATACTTTGCAGACATGGATAAAGATTTTTCAAATTGTTCATACAAACGATTACAACACTAACCTCCATATGCTTCATGATTTTCATTTGTATCAATCACTTCCTTAATAGCCTCCAAATAGCCCGTTCCGTTTTTCAAATCCGGCTCCAAATGATTCCCTTCAGCCCATTCATTCCATGCATTAATGAAAATGAAATTTTCCTCTTTTGAGAATGGTTTGAAATGGGTATAAACATGAGAAAGCCACTTTTTGAAAGCCGCAGGAGTACTATGCGTAAAAGCAAAAAAATGTCCATTAACACGACGTGGTGAATTATCCCACGAAGGACATACACTTGGATACCTTTTATAATCCACGGCAATAGATTGCGTACATAGATAATTAACATATTTGGTATAGTTAACAATCTTATTGAATATCTCTTTGTGCAGAAACTTTCTACTTAAATTATACAATAGATTCGAATAGCGTCCGAACTTACCCAAATATAATGGTTGAAATTCTACAGCAGCATCTACTGTTGGAGTCAAATATTTCTTATCACGCGATTCACCCGCTTCAAAATGACAAATGTAAAGTTTCATACCCACCTTTTTCGCTTCGCTCTGCCATGTTTGTGCTGTTTTTTCAAAGCTTGGAATTAGATGTGCTTTGTAGACGCAAATCACAGGTTTCCCATCCACCTTAATATATCTATGGTCTTTAAAGAACGGCAACAAATAGTTGAAGTGGTTGATATCGTCCTCTTCGCTATAATGTTGCTCGATAAGCGTTTTATTAAAACCACCAGACCAATTCCTTGACCAATTTTCATTAGCCCAACAAAACATAAAAGGGAAATCTTCTTCTTTATTCTTGAGCATTTCTTCAACAGGACGTTCCATTATCAATTTTCCGTTGAACCAATAATGATAATAACAAAATCCATAGACTCCATACTGCTTTGCCATCTCTTGTTGAGCCATACGACACTCTTTCAACCGCAAATCATAAAAGCCCAAATCAGCAGGTATATGAGGCTGATAATGTCGCCAAAATCTCGGTTTAGCCTTAGCCACATTCCGCCATTCAGTAAATCCTTTCCCCCACCATTCGTCATTTTCTGGAAATGGATAGAATTGGGGAAGATGAATTGCGATGATTCTTTTCTCCATAAATATTTATTTATTAAATATGATATCTTCTCTTGACCATGTGATATTTTCTTTTATAACTTTAGCTGGCATCCCCACTGCTAACACTGAATCGGGAATTGACTTCGTCACCAATGTATGAGAACCAATGATTGTATTGAAACCGATAGTAACTCCCTTCATTATCGTAGAATTAGGAGCAATCCAAACATGGTCTCCAATATTCACATTTTTGGCCGGATTTATTCTCTTTTGCGTTTTCATATCCCAAATGGCATGAGAATCACTTGTTCTGACAATAATCATATTGGAAAACATACAATCTTTACCACATACAATTTCAGAATTATCTTCTTGTGCATTGAAGTGAACCTTTTGGGTGAAAGTCGTGTTATCACCCACTATAATTTTGCAATGATTACCTTCAATCCAAAAGCTACAATTTTTTCCAATGCGAACCCTCTCACCAAATTCTATCACATTATCCTTTCCTATAATATGTATAGAAACATTATTCAAAAAACTTCCAGCTCCAATTATCAAACAATTATTAGCTCCACGCACCATTTTTTTTATCTTATAGCAGCCTCCCCGATTGTTAATTTTTAGAACATTTCGAGACAGTAATTGTCGCATCATTTTTTTGTATGTCAACAGATTCCACATCAGACAATTGTTCTGCTGTAATATCTGTTTGCAAATATTTTTTATATCAAACATGATTCTATGATTTATTTCATATCTTTTATCCAATAAATATATGGATCCAAATAATCACGTCCATTACTGTCCCATATATATAAGAAGTGATCTGGTGTATCATAAAAAGGGGTAAATAATAAAACCCTGAAATAATTCAATATTATCAAAAAAGATAACACCAGCATATACTTATTTTGAAAAATAAGTATACGTTTTCTTACAATCTCTTGTACTATATAAGCCAGTATTACAAATTGGAACAACGTAAACAAATTATTATAACGAAAAAGTAACTCTATTTGTCTACATATTGGATAAGTAATAAAACCTAGCAAAAACAAGTTATATAAATAGATGAATTTACTATTTAGATATTTAGTTAATTTATATCCAAACCATATATTCACTAAGAACAGCAGAAATTCATAATATTTAGGAAATGCCGATTTAGTATTACCTGCATATCCGCCCATAAGCCAATACTCCGCATTACGCACATAATAATCCGTACGCTCATTTATAGAGATAAGATTCATTATATCTATAAATCTCTCCATAAATGAAGTATTAAAGACTAATGCTATTGTCAAAAATATAGCAATCGACCAATAGGGTTTTAAAAGAGGCTTATTTATAAAGAATAGTGCGAAATATACTATTATTATAGGAAATAAGCCCAAATGTATAAGACAAGCAATAACAGATAGAGCAATAAATATAAAAACTGATTTTCTATCTCTTTTATCCAATATAAAAGACAAGCCTATTAATATGATAGACCATCCCAAAAACCATCGCATTAGATTCTCAGCAGGCATAGTAAAGACTGCAAATAGAGGTAATGCCCATTTAGAAACATCCTTGAAGTTATTTACAAAAAGAACTCCAGATACAATAAGAGCAAGACTCATAAGAAAAACATATCCTTGCCATGGAATATCCATACTCCCTAAGAATTTTGCTATCTCAGCAAAGCAGATATCCCAAGTAGATTTATGAGTATTTACTACATATTCATATTCACGAGCATAATAATTATAATCTAATCCTCTACCAAACCGAAGTCCTTCATTCAATGAAAATGCAATTATTCCCAGCAATGACGCTTTTACAACATTATTCTTTCTTTTGCTTATATTCCTTCCAGAAATAAATAATAAAAAAAGCATTATAACATATAGGCATACGTATACAAATGCTGTCATCTATCTAATTTATTTAATATCAATGAAAATAATGCAATAGGAAGCAATAAATATAAACTTCGTTTTTTCTTTAGTATTGATTTTAGATACATCTTATCTACACCATTTTTATATATAGACAGTGCATTCGACACAATACCTGTATAAAGTGAAACCCTCTTTATAGAACTCCTCTTCCCTATTTTTTTTCCAAAATCGCATTTATAATATATCTTTTTATATCCATATAACGATTCTGAACAAATGAAAGATTAGAATTCATTTCACTGTTTTCTGAATATCTATAACATCCGGTTTTTTCTGGTAGAAATACAGCATTACCCATGCTAGCTGCAACTAAAAAATACAGATAATCCATGCCTTTCGAGGATTCTTTCATTATGTCACTATCAAACACTTCCCGACGAAAGCAAGTTGTAAGGGTCATTATGAAATTTCCTTTTACAATCAACTCTTTCAAGATATCGCCACTATGTGATTTCGTTAGAAATTCTTCATATTTCTCTCTATACATATCTACGCTTTCTGAATCAACGGTTTGAAAGCCTGTATAAACAAAAGAAACATCAGGGTTAGATTCTAAAATATCTACTTGTTTCTGTAACTTTAAAGGATCCGTCCAATAATCATCACCCTCACAGAAAGCAATATATTTACCAGAACATGCTGTATTCATGATTTTACGTATAGAACCATCATGTTTAGAATATTGATTTTCTTTCTCAAATATAGGTTTTATAATTTCAGGATAACTCTCTGAATATTTTTTGATTATACTGACCGTATCATCAGTTGAAGCATCGTCATGGACTATTACTTCAAAGCGAAATTTTGTTTTCTGCATTACAAAACCATCCAAACATTGCCTGATATATTTCTCTTGATTATATACAGCACAACGTATAGATACCATTATAGGAGTTTGATTATTTTTATTTATATTCATGCTTCTCTATAATTCTAGCCGGACTTCCTGCCACGACAGAGTATGCCGGTATATCACGGGTGATTAAACTTCTTGCTCCGATATATGCAAATTTACCAATAGAACTAACTTTGCCGGAAATTGATAAAGCTCCTTGCCCTATAAAAACATAATCCTCTACATCTGTATATGCTCCAACTACGGCCATTCCTGCAATAAAACAGCTTTTTCCTATATGAGTAGAATGTGATATATTGACATGGGACAATAATACAGTAAAGCTATCTACGGAAGAATCAGCTTGTACATACGTAAATGGAGAAATATATACTCCCACAGAAGATATTTTAGAAAATCTTGATATAACAGCCATAGGATGTATTAAAGTCGGAACTTTTCCTCCCATATTAATTATTCTTTCGGAAAGATTTGTTCTTCGTTCATTATCCCCCATTGTAAGTAAAAAGTTCATACCATCCAAGCTCCCTTTTGAAAGCAAGTCATTAAAAGAACCTATAATTTTAAATCCGTGATCTATTTGACCTGTTTTATCACCATTATAGTGGTAAAGACCGCCTACAACATAACCACAGGATTCAGCAAGATCTATAAAAACGGGAGTGTTATGTCCAATCCCCAAAGCATATATTATTTTTTCCATTCATTTATGACAGACTTACGTTTCCCTGAATTCAGCACAGGAATATCATTAACTTGTTCTATACTGATAATAGCAGATTGACCAAGATGTTTTTTTAATATGCCAATAGGCGATTGAAGATAATCAACTGCAGATTTTTCATTCCTCATTATTACTTTTAAGATATACTCATTTTGAGACTTTTGAATGAACTGCCATTGGGATATATCTTCATAGTGTTTCAATATACGACCAATCACCATGGGAGATAAAGGTATATTATCAGTCGTATAACAAACATCAAGCCTCCTTCCATACAATTTTTGCAAAACAGGATATCCGTTGCTGAACTCATCAGGTTTTGATATGATACCAACATCTCCATTATCATACCTAATAATCGGAAAAGCATGATTATGAAAATCTGTTATCACGATTCTACATAATTCTCCAAATTCTGCAGGTTCATCACTGTCCATTTTTAAAAACTCAAAGTAATAGCCTGCATTATTAAAGTACATCACATTATCACTTTCTTTAGTAGGGATGCGTTCTTGGGCAAGAATTCCACATTCTTCATTCGCATACTGTGATATAATCTCACAATTTAAGTATTTCTTAACCAATGCCCGAACATCATCATGTAAAGCCTCACTCCCTGCTATACATATTTTTAAAGACGAATGTTCTATAGGATGTTCTATGACATATTTTGCAATTATATCAAATGAAGAGGCATAACCACGTAAACAAATTGCATTACTTTCTATAATCAGCTTGCGCAATTCTTCGAGTTTGTCATCACTAAGCTCAGAAATATCAAACGGTATAATATTTTCTGATTTTATTTGCTTAGTAGTTTTTTCCTGCCATTTGTTCCATGCCCTAAGGTGTATTAGCTTTTCATGCGTGTTAAATCCAACGATACGCCCAAAATATTTCAATTCAGCAATGCGCCTTTGTCGTTTCATTGTATCTTGCGGAACAGCGAAAGGAGTTCCTGTAGAACCAGAAGTTCTCTGAATATGAACCGTTCCATTTTGGTGATTAATTTTATCTTCTGGGACTCGAATCTGATTGTAGCTATCAATGTACTTCGATTTATTCATAATGGGGAAATCTGATAAATTATCCGATTTTACAGTATAATAAAACGGACAATTTTTTATAGCAAAATTCAGTATGTCTTTTAGCTTCTGCTCCCTTATCACTTGCCCCTCTATACAAGAATGTTCTGATATATATTCAATTTCTTTATAAGGTTTACCTATAGGTGAACCGAAAATGAAATCATAAAACCAAAATTTTTTTCTTAAGAATAATGCATTAATATCCATTTAACAACTATTTCTTATAGAATTTAAACATAAACGCATAAAACAATGGGCCAAAAGCATTCCAATTATGTCCTTCCCCTGGTATGTCAATAAATGCAGACTCTATTTTATTATCGTTCAATAATATTCTACGGTATTTTATTGCTCCTCCAGCATTAGCTATCAAAGCATCATTATCCCCTGTGGCAAAATAAAAATTAAACGAATTAGAGGGTTTAAGATTAAATTTCTCCTCTTCTCCTTTTCCGTTAAGCATGTCAAACAGTAATACACTTGGTGATATAGCTGCTATCGTTGCTATCATATCTTGAAAAATGCAACCAAGAAAAAGAGCACACATTCCCCCCATTGAATTACCAGCAATTGCACGATACTCCCTATCCTTATAAACATTATATTTACATTCAATAGAAGATACCAATTCTTGAAAATAATATTTCATAGCATAATAATCAGAAATCTTCTTACTATAATCAGCTCTTTCGTCAGTCAAAACTCTAGGCATTACAACAATAACATCATTGACGAATTCTTTCAAATTACCAATTATTATGTCTACATGATTCTTCATCCATTCTTCATTGCACCCTGCACCATTTAGCAAATATAAGGTAGGATACAATCGATGGTTATCATAGTCAGGGGGCAAAAGCACTTGGGCACTGTACTTATCTTCATGGTAATTCAATTCTTCCAACTTACCATATCTTATATTTTGCCTTTTCTTATTAAAATCAGATGGAATCTCAAGTATCTCCTTTGTTGAATTCCACGTATAAATTACCTTCATTTTTTTATTATATTTATAATACGTTTAATATCTTCATCACTCAATGCATGATGCATAGGCAAGCATATAACACTATCCGCCATTTTATGCGCATTAGGCAGATTCTCAGGTGTGGCACTTTCCAGTCCTTTATAAGTAGAAAATTCACTAATTAATGGATAGAAATATCTCCTACCAAGTACATTTTCAGTCTTCATTTTTGCATATAAATCATCACGCGTCATGCCATATTTTGCCGCATCAATGAAAATTGGGAAATAGCTATAATTATGTTGTACGTTTGGCATATCATCAAAAAATGTGATGCCTTCTACAGAACATAAAGCATCTCGGTATTTATTAGCTACCTGACAACGGGCTTCAATCGCAGCGTCCACTTGCTTTAGATTAAGTAATCCATAAGCAGAACGCACCTCGTCCATTTTACTATTAATGCCTGGTCCTACAACTGTTATTTCATTTGCAAAACCAAAGTTTTTCAAATAATCAATACGCTGTTTAGTTTTAGCATCGTGCATTACCATGGCACCACCTTCTATCGTATTGAAGACTTTGGTAGCATGAAATGACAAGGTTGACAAATCACCGGCATTCAATATGCTTTTGCCATCCACTTTAACACCAAATGCATGTGCTGCATCATAAATTACTTTCAAGCCATATCGATCTGCTATTTCTTGTATACTTCTCGTATCACAAGGCTTTCCATATACATGTACTGGCATAATGGCTGTAGTTTTGGGAGTAATAGCTGCTTCAATCTTATTTGGATCTATATTACCCGTTGCTGGGTCTATATCGACAAATACAGGTTTAATTCCATTCCACCAAAGTGCATGGGTCGTTGCGACGAAACTATATGGTGTTGTAATTACCTCACCGGTAATACGCAGTGCTTGCAAGGCTGTAATTAATGGCAAGGTACCATTGGTAAACAGACTTATGTAAGGGACACCAAGATATTCAGCCAAGGCTGACTCTAACTTCTTATGATAAGATCCATTATTGGTAATCCATTTACTATCCCAGATTTTCTTGAGTTCGGCAGTAAAGTCATCAAGATCTGGCAGTAACGGTGAAGTTACTGTAATCAATTTATTATCCATATATGTATGATTTGATTTCTATTTTCGTTTCATTTTATCTAAGATCCTGATAGCTATCATTTTAAATTCTAAGTACTCAATTGGCCTTGTCGTTTCACAAAGAATAAAGAATAGAGCTACACCTACTAAAAATTGAATAGCAAGAACTGCACAACAAGAAATCGGCAAGTATTTAATGAAATAAACACTTACAGCAATTATAGTAGCAAGCATGAATGAAAAGTAGATGTCCTTTATTTGCATCCATGTACTATAATGTAGCTTCTTACCTGTATAATAGGAATTCATAAAGTAAGCTATCACACCAGTTATAATTAAACCTATCAACATTGCTTTGATACCGACAAAAATCCCCAAACAAATTGGTCCTATTGATATTATTTTTTTTATAATTTCAAGATATAAGATTATGTCACTTCGACCTTGAACCTGTAGCATGTTCAGATTAATGGCATGAAGAGGAAATAAAGACATTGAAATGCAAATAAGTGGAAGATAGGTGGATGCCTCCAACCATTTTTTTCCAATAAGGCAAAGAATCAGAGGTTCTGAAATGGCTCCGATAAAAAACATACAAATTGATGTAATAAACATGACAACCTTTATAACCTTACGATAAGCAGCCACCATTCGTTCTTCATCGTTCTGTATTCCAGAGAGTACAGGATAACTTACTCGCTGTACTATCATTGTAAAGTTCTCGGAGAATATTCGCGCATAGTCTTTAGCCCTTGTGTATTGTCCCAATGTTGCAGGATTATAATATTTTCCAACAACTACTTGATATAATTGATTCCAAATATTATTCAGAAGTCCAGATAATAGCAGTTTCCAACCAAACCCCCACATATAACGAAAACTAACCATACTGAATCGTAGTGATGGCCACCATTTGTTGAATATCCATAGGAATATGGTATATAAAGTTTGTTGCAAGATTTTCTGAACGACTAAAGCCCAAACACCAAGCCCGATATAGGCACAAAAGATACCGACAATCCCACTAGTGACAGACGAAATGAATGAAACTTTAGTTTTTGTCTTAAAATCGATTCGCTTAGTCAGAATGGTGTATTGCGTCAATGACATGGCATTGATAATGAGTATAAAACCCATTGTCGGTAAAAGTCGTCTCAACTCCTCTCTGGCAAAGAAATCAGCTATTAATGAAGAGGAAAACGTCAATCCAAGATACAATATGACACTGCAAAACAAGTTGGTATAGAACATAGTGTTATAATCATCATCTACAGCATCTTGCTTGCGTATGATAGCTGTTGAAAAGCCACTATCTACAACACCATTAAGAACTATCACAAAAATCATTACTATTCCAATGAGACCATAATCTTCAGGCGACAGCAATCGTGCCAACACCAATCCCAAGATAAAAGAAACACCTTGTCCCAAAAAAAGCATCAGCAGCACTCCATCCAGCTCCTTCTATTGTCTTGTCTTTTAAATTTTCTATTGACATTTATTTATCGAAAATATATCTTCTCGCGACCAAGAGATACTCGTTTTTACACTTTTTGCAGGTGAACCAAGTGCTAACAACACTCTGGAATGTTTTTATTCACAAACGAGCGAAAACCTATGATAGAACCATCGCCTATTGCCACACCTTTCATTATAATTGATTGCGGCGCTATTCAAACATAATTTCCAATAGAAACACTTTTAGTTTTGTTTATTCTTTGGTTTATATGTAAATCATATATAGCATAAGAATCACTAGTACGTACAATAACATTATTGCTAAACATACAATCTCTTCCTATTTCTAAATTTGAGTCCAAATTTGAGTTCTTCTCAAAAAAATGCATATTTTAAGTTCTTACAGACTCCACAAATCCCACCGGCATATCTGCACAAGCACACCCCAGCATATTCAACCGAACAGCAATTTTGCTTCTACCATCTATCGTAACAAGTTCTCCTACAAGACCAGTCAAAGGACCTTTAATGACACGCACTTTTTCACCACGTGCCAAAGGAGCGCTATTCATACAGATTGCCTCTTCGGAATAGTCGAGCATAAAACGGAAACGGGCCATTTGTTCATCAGGAATGATAGTCGGACTGCTCTCACCGCGCATTACCATATACCGACTAACTGTAGAAAAGGAAAGAACCTCTTTACGTTCTTTAGGATCAGCATGTACAAAGACCATCATGGGAAGCAGCACGGATTCAACCACTTTACGGCGGTCGCTCCATTGATGTACTTCTTGCTGGACCGGTACAAAATTTTCAATCCCCATTTTGTCTAAACGTTCGGCTACCTTCTTCTCATGATGCATACGGACCAGAGCGACATACCAGCGTTTAGAGTGTGCTACGCCTTCCCCTGTCCCAATTTTAGGCCCAGCACTTAAAGTTTCTTTCGTTAGAATCATACTTTTTTACCCCTTAAGTTTCCGTTACTTCTTAGGTAACGGATAAGGTATTCATTCACAGGAAAACAGATGAAAACAGAAAAACATGGACAAGAACCGCCTACAGGAATGTTTTTCTAACCTACGCGAAGGGAAAAACATCTTTGAAAACAGAATATAAGAATATCGGGCATGATAAAACAAAACCATCATGTCCTGATATATTTTTGTTGCATATTTCAACAAATCAGAAAAAAAAGAAGATTTTACTTGTTTACTATTTGTATTTTTGCATATCTTTGCACCGAATAATTATCCGTTACCTAAGAAGTAACAGAAACATTTCGCCCTTGATTTCTAACACTTTACCGTTAATTATCTACCTAAACGATAGTTCCTAATGTAAGATAAATTCCCTTTATTTACCTCTGTACGTTCTCTTAGCTCAAAACCTTTCAAATAGATTTGTGTGGTTTTTATTGATTTGTGTCCCAATGATTCACTGATCATTTCAATTGGCACTCCACGATACTTGGCTGTCGTTGCCCAGGAATGACGGAGTGTGTAAGAAGAAACGGGAGAATGCAAACGCAGAGCTCTCGCCAAATCCTTCAAACGATTATTGAATCTCCGAAGAGCAGACTGATATTCACGGTATGCTCTTTCATCCTTCCGTTTTTTATTACCGCAAAGTATGTCGAACAGATAGTCCGGACAATCAGGAATGGGTTCCTGATTACTTCGGAGTTGATTAATCATTCCCCTGGCAGTATCAAGCACTTCCACGCTCATGGGAGTTTTCGTCTTGATTCGATTATAGCGTAATACACTCTGATCTAAAGCCGATTTTTCCAGATGCGCTAAATCAGCGAATGACATTCCACAAAACTGGAACATCAGAGCAGCAATAGTTTGTGTACGACGTAAACGCTCCGATTTGGGATCCTCATACAAAAGTCTGTGCAACTCACCGGCAGGCAAAGCTTTCTTTTGTCGGACATCCACACCTGTATAGACATCATGAAATAATCGGGGAACATAAGGTGCACTCCCTGCTTCCACTCCCCCGATTGTAAATACTACGAAGCATACGCATATACGTAGAAATCGTATTAGGCTTCAAACCACACTCATAAAGATACTGACCATAACGTCGCAAACGTTCTTTGGTGACCTGTCTGAACGACATATTCAACGTACCACAAAACTTACTGAAAGAATAAAGGGCATTCTTATAGACATGCGCTGTAGAATAGCGCCCCTCCTTTCGTAAACGATTGATGTAGTTCTCCCCACATCGACTGAATCCATTTTTATTCATCATTTGCATCACTAGTTATTTTATATATATACTATTTGGCAAGCGACAAAAGAACAAATCTTTTTGCAGGTTCAATTTCACTTTCCAGATATTATTTTTAGAATTAACACATGTTTAACCAACGTTAAAATTAGTAGATTATGAAAAGTAAAAATGCCAAAAAAGGTAGTAAAAACGACAAGGTAAAAAGAAATGTCCAAACAATGAAAAAAGCTCCAGGGAAGCATTCAAAGGAAGAAATCATCAGTGAAGAAGAGCTGGATAACAGAATAGCAATCGACGGAGATATCCGCCTTTATTTCACCATGTATTTAAAAATCTTTATTGATGGACATTTCCGCCATCCTAAGAAGAAAAAGCTGATAAATCTAGCCCAATATATCTATGACCAAAAAGTATTATACATCCACAAACATGGCGGCTATAAGTTAATGGAACTTAGCAGTATACATGCTGAATTGGGTGCATTGAAAAAACCTGTTGAGGAAGAGTACATGAAAGAAAAAAAGGAAAAAAGAGAACAGGCTGAAAAGGTCAAAAGCAAGTACTAAGAAAAAATAATGGGACAGTTGGAATATAAGGCTTACCTTCGCCGCCGTTTTCAACCGGTCGAAAACTAACAGATTTTCTCTTAAAAAAATAGTGACGGTATGCTATCGTTATAGCGTCACTATAATGAAAGGATAGTGACGCTATGACAACAACATACCGTCACTATCTATAAGGGAAGATTTACGCTCAAACAGAAATTTATTTTTCAAAATTAAAAACAGAAGAAAATGAGACAAAAAATCAGGAAAGGCAAGTTAGAAGCTTGCAAATTAGTATGGAAAAAACGTATTACTGCTGAAAAGGGGATTTCGGATAAATGTGCGGAGAGAATTGTACAAGAGTGCATTAAACTAATAGATCGCATGTTGTATGGAAATGTAGTGATAGCTTTTTACAAGCAGGATGGCACGTTTTGTCTGGAAAGAGGAACACTGGTAGGATATGAAAAATTCTTCCATAGAGAATTCAATATCACAGCAAAACAAGAGTCTATTCTCTATTGGAGTGAAGAACAAAAAGGATGGAGAAGATTTATGATCGGGAACCTGATGGAGTGGAGAGCTATTGTATAAGTTAGATTAAAATATATTGAACAATGAATATGATTAATAAAGGGATACCTTACTTTCCGACACCGGCAAACTTCTTTGACGAAGAAGTGATGGAACTATTAGAAGCTAAGTTTGGAGTATTAGCTTCTTACATTGTCATGCGATTGCTTTGTAAAATATATAAAGAGGGATATTATATCTCTTGGGGAAAGGAACAAAACCTGATTTTCGTCCGTAAAGTGGGCGGCGGGATCAAAGAGGACATGATGGAAAAGATTGTCGACCTGTTATTGGAGAAAGGATTTTTCCATAAAGAAACCTACGAAAAATACGGCATACTCACTTCGGAACAGATTCAAAGGGTGTGGTTCGAAGCCACTACACGGAGGAAAATAGATTTCTCCCAACTACCTTATCTATTAGAGACCAAGAAGAAAAAAAGGGATGCAAAAAGAAGAGTTGAACGCGGAAAATGCAGACATTTTTGAAACTCAAGAGGAGGTGAGTCAAGAAAATGCAGACATTTTCCGACAAACTAAACTAAAGGAAACTAAACTAAATCATGAAGAAGAAACCAACGTTGTTTCGATTGAGATTCCGGGGTATGCCTACAATCTGGCTACACACAACATCGCAGGATTGATGGAGAGCCTGGACAACCATAAAGTGACTGACCAGAAAGAGAAACAGACGATTCTGCGGTTATCGGACTATGGCAGGAAAGGCACCCAGGTGTGGAAACTGCTCTCCAATACGACCTGGAGCAAAATCGGAGCACCGGGGAAATATATCATTGCAGCGTTAGCCGGCGGACGGAAATAAACCGACTGATTAAAAGCTGATAAAAAAGGTACGAAAAATCTGTGCTTTTCACAAATTCTTCGTACCTTTACGCTCCGGTAAAACAAGTTCTATCCACATAAAAGATAACAAAATGGAAAACAGAAGTTTAGTAACCATTGCCGAACATTCTAAAGAAAAAATCCTCTACATGCTCGAAATGGCGAAGCAGTTTGAAATGAACCCCAATCGCCGGTTATTACAAGGAAAGGTTGTAGCAACCCTGTTCTTTGAACCTTCCACCCGTACCCGCTTGAGTTTTGAAACAGCTGCCAACCGTCTCGGTGCACGAGTAATCGGATTCTCTGACCCCAAAGCTACCAGCTCTGCCAAAGGGGAAACACTTAAAGACACGATCATGATGGTGAGCAACTATGCAGATATTATCGTCATGCGACATCATCTCGAAGGAGCTGCACGGTATGCCAGCGAAGTAGCCCCGGTGCCTATTGTCAACGCAGGTGACGGAGCCAACCAGCACCCGTCGCAAACGATGCTCGACCTCTACTCTATCTACAAGACACAAGGTACGCTGGAAAATCTGAACATTTTCCTGGTGGGTGACTTGAAATACGGTCGCACCGTACATTCATTGCTGATGGCGATGCGACACTTTAATCCGACTTTCCATTTCATCGCTCCCGAAGAGCTGAAAATGCCGGAAGAATACAAACTTTACTGTAAAACTCACCAAATAAAATACGTTGAACATACGGAATTTAACGAAGAGATTATCGCTGATGCTGATATTCTGTATATGACCCGTGTGCAACGCGAACGTTTCACCGATTTGATGGAATATGAACGGGTGAAGAATGTATATATTCTCCGTAACAAAATGCTGGAGAACACACGTCCGAACCTGCGTATCCTGCACCCGCTTCCCCGCGTCAACGAAATTGCCTACGATGTGGATGACAACCCGAAAGCATATTATTTCCAACAGGCACAAAACGGTCTGTATGCCCGCGAAGCAATCCTTTGCGATGTATTAGGTATCACATTAGATGACGTTAAAAACGATATTTTATTATGAGCGAAAATAAACAAGAATTGCAAGTAGCTGCCCTGAAAAACGGGACAGTGATTGACCATATCCCATCCGAAAAGCTCTTTACCGTAGTGCAACTGCTCGGTGTGGAACAGATGACCAGCAATATCACTATCGGATTCAACCTCGACAGCAAGAAGCTGGGTAAAAAGGGGATCATCAAGATTGCAGATAAATTCTTCTGCGACGAAGAGATTAACCGTATTTCAGTAGTTGCCCCACACGTCAAGCTGAATATCATCCGCGATTACGAAGTAGTGGAAAAGAAAGAGGTGAAAATGCCGGATGAACTTCGTGGCATCGTGAAATGTGCCAATCCGAAATGTATCACCAACAACGAACCGATGGCCACTATCTTTCATGTGATAGATAAGGATAATTGCATCGTTAAATGTCATTATTGCGAGAAAGAACAGAAACGTGAAGAGATTACAATCCTCTAACTCCTATTCACCACAGAGGACACAGAGGACACAGAGTTTTATTTCTTTGAAAAAAAAGTTTTTTTACTCTCTGTACCTCAATATACTCTGTGTCCTCTGTGTCCTCTGTGGTGAAAAAAGATATAAGTAGTATGAAACAGGACTGGAAACCAGGAACGATGATTTATCCGCTGCCGGCTGTACTGGTGAGCTGCGGAAAAGAAGAAAGCGAATATAATATTATCACAGTAGCATGGACGGGTACGATTTGTACAAACCCGCCCATGTGTTATATATCCGTACGTCCGGAGCGCCATTCTTATGACATTATCAAAAAAAACATGGAGTTTGTCATCAACCTGACAACGAAAGATATGGCTTTTGCCACCGACTGGTGCGGAGTTCGTTCGGGACGTGATTATCATAAATTTGATGAGATGAAGCTGACACCCGGACAGTGTACGGTGGTCAGTGCCCCGTTGATTGAAGAATCTCCTCTTTGCATTGAATGCCGTGTGAAAGAAATCATCTCTCTCGGCTCACACGATATGTTTATCGCTGACGTGGTAAATGTCCGTGCGGACGACCGGAACCTGAATCCTGAAACCGGAAAGCTGGAACTGGCAGAAGCCAATCCGCTGGTATATGTGCACGGAGGATATTATAATCTGGGAGAGAAAATCGGTAAGTTCGGTTGGAGTGTGGAAAAGAAGAAATCATAAAAAGTGCGATATTGCCATGAATATGCTGCGTAAATTCATTCTTCCCGGTTTGTTAGCCATAGCCTGCACGGCTGTCGGTCAGAATTATAATGCAGATAGAGTGGACCGCCCCAATACAAGAAAAATAAATATCGGTATCAAGGCGGGATTCAACTCTTCCATGTTCATGGTGTCTGAACTGAAAATTAAGGATGTGACTATCGATGAGGTGCAGAACAACTATAAGATAGGTTATTTCGGCGCCCTCTTTATGCGCATCAATATGAAGAAGCATTTCATTCAGCCGGAAGTGTCCTATAATGTAAGCAAATGTGAGATCACTTTCGATAAGCTCGGTTCGCAGCATCCTGCCATCGAACCTGATTATGCTTCGGTGCAATCGGTGCTGCACAGTATCGATTTTCCCATATTATATGGTTATAATGTGGTGAAAAAAGGACCTTATGGAATGTCTATCTTCGCAGGTCCCAAACTTCGCTATTTATGGGGAAAGCACAATGAAATCACTTTTAAGAATTTCGACCAGAAGGGGATTCATGAAAGGCTGTATCCGTTCAATGTCAGTGCAGTGATCGGCGTAGGCGTCAACATCTCCCGTATCTTCTTCGATTTCCGTTACGAGCAAGGCCTTGGAAACATCTCCAAGTCCATCATTTACGACAACATCAATTCTGACGGAAGCACGGGGGTGAGCAATATTATTTTCCGTCGCCGCGACAGCGCATTAAGTTTTTCGCTGGGATTCATTCTTTAAGAAATTGAGAGTTGAAAATTGAGAATTGAAAAATAAAGAGTGGCGGTTCAAAGGGTTGAATGTTTAAAGATTGTCAATTGTCAGGGGGCAATTGTCAATTATCCTTTGTTTTCATTAACTTTGTGCGCTTAAAATAGGTATCTCGAATTAGAAATTTAATCTTACTTATAAAAGAATGAAAAGAGACGACATCATTTTCGACATTATCGAAAAAGAGCATCAACGTCAGTTGAAAGGAATCGAACTTATTGCATCAGAAAATTTTGTGAGTGACCAGGTTATGCAGGCAATGGGTTCTTGTCTGACTAACAAGTACGCAGAAGGTTATCCCGGCAAACGTTACTACGGAGGTTGCGAAGTAGTAGACCAAAGCGAACAAATCGCTATCGACCGCCTGAAAGAAATTTTTGGCGCTGAATGGGCAAACGTACAGCCACACTCGGGAGCACAAGCTAATGCCGCTGTTTTCCTCGCAGTTCTGAATCCGGGCGACAAATTCATGGGATTAAATCTTGCACACGGCGGACACCTTTCTCATGGCTCACTGGTAAACACCTCCGGTATCATCTATACTCCTTGCGAATATAACCTGAATCAGGAAACCGGACGCGTTGACTACGACCAGATGGAAGAAGTCGCTCTGCGTGAGAAACCGAAAATGATTATCGGTGGTGGTTCTGCATACTCCCGTGAATGGGATTACAAACGTATGCGTGAAATCGCTGACAAAGTAGGCGCTATCCTGATGATCGACATGGCTCACCCTGCCGGTCTGATCGCTGCCGGAGTGCTCGAAAATCCGGTTAAATATGCACATATCGTCACTTCTACTACACATAAAACACTTCGCGGACCTCGTGGTGGTGTCATCATGATGGGTAAGGATTTCCCCAATCCGTGGGGTAAGACCACTCCGAAAGGTGAGATCAAAATGATGTCTCAATTACTGGATTCTGCCGTATTCCCAGGAGTTCAAGGTGGACCGTTGGAACATGTAATTGCTGCTAAAGCAGTTGCTTTCGGTGAAATCCTGCAACCTGAATTTAAGGAATATGCTAAACAAGTACAAAAGAACGCTGCTGTACTTGCACAGGCTTTGATTGACCGTGGCTTTACTATCGTTTCCGGTGGTACAGACAACCACTCTATGTTGGTCGACCTGCGTAGCAAATATCCTGAACTGACAGGTAAAGTGGCAGAAAAAGCATTGGTTTCTGCTGATATTACCGTTAACAAGAACATGGTTCCGTTCGACAGCCGTTCGGCTTTCCAGACTTCCGGTATCCGTTTGGGTACTCCTGCTATCACTACCCGTGGTGCAAAAGAAGACTTGATGCTCGAAATTGCCGAAATGATCGAGACTGTATTGTCTAACGTAGAAAATGAGGAAGTTATTGCAAAAGTACGTGCACGTGTCAATGAGACAATGAAGAAATATCCTCTTTTTGCTTATTAAAAAACAATTTCAAAGCTAATAGCTACAAATTGGCAGCTTTATTTTCCATTTAAGGTCTGCTCCTCGTAAAAGGAGCAGACTTTTTTATTTATTAACAATCCTATCCGAACCATCTGTCCGGAATTTCGTTTTTCTTACTATAAAAGAAATATATGATGTTATATATCACTTACAACAAGGACGAATTCAACCGTACAGTGTGCAAGAAGAGAAAATAGAAGCGCACTGGACTCTATATACAGTCATCCCCGTCTTTCCACATTTTATTTTATAGGGAAAGACGGGGATTTATTTTATCGGCACATCATACCGGAATATTTTTTTCTTGAGGATATATTAACTCAATCCTTCTATTTCTCCATCCACAATATCGATGTACAATGCTTGCGGTTCCTTGGGTAATCCCGGCATACGAAGAATTTCTCCGGCAATGGCTACAATCATTTCAGCTCCATTATTGATAACAATATCTTTAATATGGAACTCGAAGTTGTTTACCGCACCATAAATCTTCGGATCGGCAGAGAATGAATATTGTGTTTTAGCAATACAAACCGGATAATGAGTGATTCCCATTTTCTCAATCAGTTTGATACGACTGCGGGCGATACTGCTATAGGTAATAACGCTGGCTCCGTAAATATTAGTAGCTACCTTTTCGATCTTCTGCTGTATGCTATCTTCTTCTTTATAAGTGTAGCGTAAGGATTCTGACGGATTGTTCTCTATGGTATCTACCACCAGGCGAGCCATATCTACTGCTCCCTCTCCTCCTTCACTGAACGCATTGTTGATGGCAAAGCCCACTCCCAACTGTTCGCAATGTTCGCGCAGCAATTCCATTTCTTCGTCCGTATCGGATGCAAACTTATTGAAAGCTACAATGATTGTCTGACCGAATGAGCGAAGGTTACGAACGTGTTTGTCGAGATTACGCAATCCCTCTTTCAGTCCTTCCATATTCGGCTCTTTGATACGGTCGAGACTGACGCCTCCATGCATCTTCAATCCTTGTGCCGTAGCGACAATCACCGTGAGACGAGGTTGAAGCCCGCTCTTACGACATTTGATATTGTAGAACTTCTCCGCACCGAGATCAGCACCAAACCCGGCTTCCGTGATTACATAATCACCGAAAGACATGGCCAATTTGGTGGCAAGGATAGAGTTACAGCCATGGGCAATATTGGCAAACGGACCACCATGTACAAAAGCAGCGGTTCCTTCGGTAGTCTGCACTAAATTAGGATGAATCGCATCTTTCAATAACACGGTAATGGCTCCTGCTACTCCCAAATCTTTCACTGTGAAAGGTTGGTCGTCATACGTGAAGCCCAACAGGATATTTTCAATACGGCGACGCAGATCACTCACATCTTTAGAAAGGCAAAGAATTGCCATGATTTCCGAAGCAGGAGTGATATCGAAACCGGACTCCTGGGTAATCCCGTTGGATTTAGGTCCGAGGCCGACAACGATGCTACGCAATGAACGGTCGTTCACATCGAGCACTCTCCGCCAAAGGATTTCTTTCAGTCCGAAACCTTTTGCCTGGTTCTGATAGAGATAATTATCGAGCAAGGCGGCAATCATGTTATGAGCAGAAGTGATGGCATGAAAATCTCCGGTAAAATGGAGGTTAATCTTGTCCATCGGAAGCACTTGTGCATATCCTCCACCGGCTGCTCCCCCTTCATCCCGAAACACGGACCGAGAGACGGCTCGCGAAGAGCGACAATCGCATTTTTTCCAATTTTA
Source organism: Bacteroides sp. BFG-606 (assembly GCF_024788145.1). Lineage (NCBI taxonomy): Bacteria > Pseudomonadati > Bacteroidota > Bacteroidia > Bacteroidales > Bacteroidaceae > Bacteroides > Bacteroides sp. BFG-606. The sequence continues at coordinate 4,805,327 of NZ_JANUIL010000001.1, forward strand.
TTCAGTCCCAAAGCGAGACCGATAGATACTGTAGTTTTGCCGATGCCCGCTTTGGTTGCTGTGATAGCAGTTACCAGAATAAGATTGCTTTTCTTCACTTTCTCTTCATCAATCAGTTGTTCGGGGATCTTTGCAATGTAGCGGCCATAATTCTCCACTTCCTCGCGAGGGATTCCGATACCTTCGGCAACTTGCTTAATCTTCTTCAGCTCAATGCTGCGAGCAATTTCTATGTCTGATTTCATACAGAATATGATTAGTTTTATTTTTGAATGAACAAAAGTATAACAAAAAAGCGAAATAGAGAAATTTAAAGTCTATCGGATATTTATATCTCTATTTATCATAAACACTATAAACTCTTTCCACACAACAACTGTTGTAGATAGCATAACCTAAACAACAACTTAATTATGGAATGGATTATTAATCAACTAAGGGTACATCCTGAACTTGCTATTTTCCTTACGCTTTTTGCCGGATTCTGGCTCGGCAGACTCAAAATAGGAAAATTCTCCTTGGGGACAGTCACCAGCGTTCTTCTGGTCGGAGTATTGGTCGGACAACTGAATATCACTGTAGATGGTCCGATGAAAGCCGTGTTCTTTCTGCTTTTCTTATTTGCCGTTGGCTATAAGGTGGGTCCGCAGTTTTTCCGCGGATTGAAGAAAGACGGTCTGCCACAAGTAGGATTTGCCGTATTGATGTGTATTGTCAGTCTGGTAGCCCCGTGGATATTGGCCAAAATCATGGGATATCATGTAGGAGAAGCTGCCGGACTGTTGGCAGGCTCACAAACAATATCCGCCGTTATCGGCGTGGCAAGCGATACGATCAACCAGCTGGGAATCAGCGATGCACAGAAAGCCACGTTCATCAATGCAATTCCGGTAGCTTATGCCGTAACTTATATTTTCGGAACGGCCGGTTCGGCATGGATTCTGGCTTCTCTCGGCCCTAAGATGCTGGGGGGACTGGATAAGGTGAAAGCCGACTGCAAGGAACTGGAGGCTCAAATGGGAACATCGGAAGCTGATGAACCCGGATTTTCCCCGGCTCTTCGTCCGGTCGTATTCCGTGCTTATAAAATCACCAACGAATGGTTTGGCAAAGGAAAGAAAGTCAGTGAACTCGAAGCTTATTTATGCAAGAATGACAAACGTCTGTTTGTAGAACGGATTCGTCAAAAAAGAATGGTGAAGGAAGTAGATCCGAACCTGATTCTTCACAAGAACGACGAAGTGGTACTTAGCGGACGCCGTGAATTTGTGATTGGAGAAGAGGACTGGATAGGTCCGGAAGTGATCGATGCACAATTACTTGACTTCCCGGCAGAAACTCTTCCTGTAATGGTGACCCACCGGACTTTTGCCGGAGAAACAGTTTCCAAAATCAGATCGCAGAAGTTTATGCACGGGGTCAGCATCCGGAATATAAAGCGTGCCGGAATCAACGTTCCGGTATTACCTAAGACAATCGTAGATTCGGGAGACATTCTCGAACTTACCGGTCTTAAACATGAAGTGGAAAGTGCTGCCAAACAAATGGGCTATATTGACCGGCCTACCAATCAGACAGATATGATTTTCGTTGGATTGGGTATTTTGCTCGGTGGCCTTTTCGGTGCACTGGCTATTCATCTGGGAGGTGTTCCTATCAGTCTTTCTACCAGTGGAGGCGCATTGATAGCCGGACTTCTGTTCGGTTGGCTACGCAGCAAGCATCCTACTTTCGGAGGTATTCCCGAACCTTCTTTATGGGTATTGAATAATGTAGGACTGAATATGTTTATCGCAGTGGTCGGTATCGCTGCAGGTCCCAGTTTCATTGCCGGATTCAAGGAAGTAGGCGTCAGCCTGTTTATCGTCGGTGCATTGGCAACGGCTATCCCTCTCCTCGCCGGATTGCTGATGGCGAGATACCTGTTCAAGTTCCACCCTGCCCTGTCATTGGGATGTACGGCAGGAGCACGTACTACAACAGCTGCGTTGGGAGCTATTCAGGATGCAGTGGAAAGCGACACACCGGCATTGGGATATACGGTGACGTATGCAGTCGGCAATACACTCCTGATTATCTGGGGAGTTGTCATCGTGCTACTTATGTAAAACTAACTAACTAAATATCATTATGGAAAAGAAAACAAATAACCCTGCCATTACCAAAAGTTATGCCAAGAAAATGGAAACAATTAGCCCGTTCGAGCTGAAAAACAAACTGATCGATATGGCAGATGAAAGTATCAAGAAGATAGCACATACCATGTTGAATGCCGGAAGAGGCAACCCGAACTGGATTGCTACCGAACCACGCGAAGCCTTTTTTCTGCTGGGGCAATTCGGCCTTTGCGAATGTCGCCATGCGTTTTCACTGGAAGAAGGAATAGCAGGCATTCCGCAAAAGGCGGGAATTGCCGCCCGTTTCGAGGCTTTCCTGAAAGAAAACGAGAAAGCTCCCGGTGCTAACCTGTTGAAAGAGGGCTACAATTATATGCTGATGGAACATGCCGCCGATCCGGATACACTTATTCATGAATGGGCGGAATCGGTGATTGGCGACCAGTATCCTGTGCCCGACCGTATTTTACATTTTACGGAGTTAATCGTACAGGATTACCTGGCACAAGAGATGTGTGACCGCCGTCCGCCAAAAGGAACTTTTGACCTTTTCGCAACCGAAGGAGGTACGGCAGCCATGTGTTATCTGTTCGATTCATTGCAGGAGAATTTCCTGTTGAACCAGGGGGATGCCATTGCTTTAATGATTCCAGTGTTCACTCCTTATATAGAAATCCCGGAACTGCGACGCTATCAGTTCGACGTAACCGAAATTTCTGCTGACCAGATGACTCCTGACGGTTTACATACCTGGCAGTATAAGGATGAAGATATAGACAAGCTGAAAGATCCGCGGATCAAAGCATTATTTATCACCAATCCGAGTAATCCGCCCAGTTATGCGCTTAGTAAAGAGACTACCGAACGTATCATCAACATTGTGAAGAATGATAATCCGAACCTGATGATTATCACGGATGATGTGTACGGGACATTTATTCCTCATTTCCGTTCATTAATGGCAGAATTGCCGCATAATACGCTTTGCGTTTATTCGTTCTCCAAATATTTTGGAGCTACGGGATGGAGAACCGCAGTGATCGCTCTACACGAGGACAACATCTACGACAAAATGATTGCCCGCCTGTCGGAGGAGCAGAAATCAATATTGAACAAACGTTATTCCAGTCTTAGCCTACAACCGGAAAAGATGAAGTTTATCGACCGTATGGTGGCCGACAGCCGGCAGATTGCATTGAATCATACTGCAGGACTTTCTCTACCTCAACAAATGCAGATGAGTTTGTTTGCCATTTTCTCGCTTCTGGATAAAGAAGACAGTTATAAGAAAAAGATGCAGGAAATTATTCATCGTCGTCTGCATGCGTTGTGGGATAACACAGGTTTCACACTGGTGGAAGATCCGTTACGTGCCGGATATTATTCGGAGATCGATATGCTGGTATGGGCGAAGAAATTCTATGGGGATGACTTCGTTGCTTATCTGCAAAAGACCTACAATCCATTGGACGTGGTTTTCCGCCTGGCAAACGAAACTTCACTCGTTCTGTTGAATGGTGGTGGATTTGCCGGACCGAAATGGAGTGTGCGTGTGTCACTAGCCAACTTGAATGAAGCCGATTATGTGAAAATCGGACAAAGTATCAAGTGCGTCTTGGAAGAATATGCCAAAGCATGGAAGGCATAAAATCACCACTTATTTAAAGCGGGAAGTATCGACCTCTTCCCGCTTCTTCTCTTTGTACCCTCCGAATTTATAGTTAAACGAAATGCCGAATGTACGGGTGGTCCGCATATAGTGGTTTTTCACATTCTGCAATCCGTAACGGACTTGTGTCGAAATGGTGGAGGTATTGAACAGGTCGTCACACTTCAACGTCAATTGTGCTTTTCCTTTTGCAAAGGTGTAACGAAGCGCTGCATCCAGATTTCCCGAACGGGGAAGATCGAAAATTCCCTGTATGGCTTTATTTTGATAAAATCCGGTCAAGGTAAACTTTAAGTCGGGCTTGGTGGAAAGGGTGAATGTGTTGTTCATCGTCAAGACGAATGTATATAGTTTGCGGTCAAACGGGATATCCCAGAAATCACTATCTTTCTGGCGATAACGAAAACCGATAGCGGTGAAACGGGAGTCCAGCCATTTTTTCACCTTAAAGGGAACTATCATTACCAATCCGGCCTGTGATGAAAAATCAAAATTGAAGAATTTGTAAATCTCTACCAAGCGTTCCGGTGATTGGTAGAGGGTTTGCATTTGATTGTCTTTTGTATAGCTATAAAAGGCGGTAAAAACATACTTGCCTTTTAATATATAATTAAGGCTGGTTTCATAATTCGTGGCAGGTTTGAGATAAGGATTTCCTTGAATTTCAGAATATGCTCCCATGTAAGAGATTGCATTCTGTACGCTCCAGTATTCAGGATATTCCTTGTCACTACTCAATGAGAGCTGGAGGACATGTCCGGCAGCGGGTATATAAGTTAGATTAGCTACCGGGTACAGGCTCCATTCATTCCAGATATTTGTATGATACTGCTCCGCTGCCAGAGAAACATCGGCCGAGAGTTTTTCACCGAAGCTTTTACTCAGTCCGGCATACACATTCAGGGTTTGCTCGCGACGGCGGGAGGTCATGTTATTATCCGGTAACAGGTTGTCTGTTTCCGGGTCATAATACCTTTGATAACTATGGTCTAAAGCGGTCGTATAGGTTATGCCATAATTCAATCCCCAGCCTTTGCCCAAAGTATGTTCTTGTCCGGCATAGAAACGCCATTGATTGATTTGCTGCTTATCCCGGCTTAGGAAGTTCATCGTCTCTGCTCCCATCGTGCTATGTAATAGTTCGCTACCGGGAGAATGATAGGATGTAAATGCTACGCCTGCTTTCAGTCCGAAAGGGGTTTGATAATCTAATTTTGCATTATGGAGCTGGCTGTCTCCCTGTGAATCGGTAACGGAATTCTGTGCACCGGTAGCTATGGAATAATGCTTGGAATCGGTAAAGGCTGTTGTATAGACCAAGCTTAACAGATGATTTTCAGCGAAAGAGTAGTCGATTCCGAGGCGCATCTGATGAGTGTTGGTACGGGAAGTCATGATTTCATCCATATCCATCTGATGCACCGAACCATCGGCCAACGTGTGAAGTGCTTCTTTCTCCGTAATCCTTCGGTCGCGATCATAAGAGTAAGAGTAAAGAAGATCTGCAGAGAATTTACGTCCGGAGTACAGAAGACTTCCACGTTCTGCCAAAGATTCGTAGTGATGTTGATTCAAAGCTGTATAAAGTTCTCCTTGAAGGGAAGATGCCTGTCCTGTGCCGGGTGCTAATATCAGGTTAATCATCGGTCCGCGTACCTGATAGCGTGCCGGAGCGGAATACATCACTTCCGCCTTCTCGATCCGGCTGACAGGGATCGATTTTAATAAAGCGTCTAATTGCTCGGCGGACAGTGTGGTAACTTTTCCGTTGATGACAACGGTAACTTCCTGGCCTCCCAACATCAGACTATTATTCATATTTACTATACCCGGAAGATTTTTCACAACATCATAGGCATTATCCACAGGCAGGTTACCTACCAGCCTCGGTACGTCATACACAAGTTTGCCTTGTTCGGCTTTCACTATCGGGCGTTCACCCGTAATCATTACTTCGGGCAATTCCTGAAACAAGCTATCCATATAACCTATATTCCTGATACTGTCGACAGGTTCCTGTGACTGTTGTCCGATTTGTGCTGTAGCAGATATCCACACGCAAAGAAAAGACATAAATAGTAAATTAATCCGTTTCATTTCGTCTTTATTTTTAGAATACGACAAAATACGGTAGAAAAAATGGATATTTGCGTTATCACTGGCTTATCTAGTGTTATTTAGTCTTATCAAAGAGAAGAATAAGAATAGTTTCCTATTATCTTTGTCAGTATGAAATTACCGCTAAAACATATCGTCATACTGGTTATCTGCTCGCTAATCGGAATTTTTGTTTATCAAGCTTATTGGTTGACAGGGCTTTACCGGTCGATGAAAATGGAAATGGAGAGCAATATCAGAGATGCAATGCGGACGAGTGACTTCAACGAGGTCGTGCTCCGGGTTAATGATTTGCAAAAAGATAATGTGGAACACGGTTCGCTAACGGTATCGGCCGGATATGATGCGGACGGCAATTCATTAGTGACCCAACAAACGATTTCTTATACGGATAGTAGCCGTCAGGATACGATACATTCCCGGACAGAAACTACCACAGACACGGTAAAAACCGTTGGCAATGCTTCTGAAGATTCCAAAGCTGTTGCAAGTAGCGAAAGCGGACTGGATGTATTATTGAAAAAGCAAGATTCGCTAAAGGAGTTGTTAATGAGTATTCAGCAGGGCATTCATTCAGGTGTGGACACTTATATAGATGTCAACCTGCAGCGATATGACAGTTTGCTCACCCATGTGATGAAAGAGCATAATCTTTCTATTCCTCATCACACTCTTTTGATTTATACAGGAACCAGTGCCGATTCTTCCATTGTATATACGGATACATTAGGTATTGCGGGAGATAGCAGTTATATTCCCAGTCCCAAGGCAATTCGCTATGACTATGAATTTAATATGCATCATAGCCAACGCTACCAACTGGTGTTCGAGCCGATCAATTCATTGGTATTAAAGCAGATGACAGGTATTCTGGTCACTTCATTTGTAATTCTTCTGATTCTCGGATTCTCTTTCTGGTTCCTTATCCGGACGCTCCTGAAACAGAAAACACTGGATGAAATGAAAAGTGATTTTACCAATAATATCACGCACGAATTAAAGACTCCCATTGCCGTAGCCTATGCGGCTAATGACGCATTACTGAACTTTAACCAAGCGGAAGAGAAAAGCAAGCGCGACCAGTATCTACGCATCAGTCAGGAGCAGTTGCAAAGGCTTAGCGGGCTGGTGGAACAGATTTTATCCATGGGAATGGAGCGTCGCAAAACGTTCCGTTTGCATCCGGAGGAAATCAACCTGAAGGAGCTGATTACTCCGCTCATGGAGCAGCACCAGCTAAAAGCGGACAAGCCTGTACATATCGAATTGGACATTAAACCGGAAACGCTTGTTATTGTTGCCGACCGTACGCATTTCAGCAACATCATCAGTAACTTGATAGATAATGCTGTGAAGTACTCGAAAGAGGAAGCCGAATTGTCTATTTCCTGCCGACAGACAGGGGGAACAGTAACCATCAGCGTTACCGACCGGGGAATCGGGATTCCACTTGATAAACAAAAGCATATATTTGATAAATTCTACCGGGTCCCGACGGGCAATCTTCATAATATAAAAGGTTACGGACTAGGACTGTTCTATGTCAAGAGCATGGTCGAAAAACATGGAGGGACTATCACCGTAAAGAGTGAACCGGACAAAGGAAGCACTTTTACCATTACTTTATAAACCCATAAAATCATGAGTAAAAACAAAATTACCGTATTACTGGTAGAAGACGAACAGACGCTCGCCATGATCATCAAAGATACACTTGAAGAAAATGATTTTATCATTCATACGGCGAATGACGGCGAGGAAGGTCTAAGCCTTTTCTTCGAACTTCATCCGGATATACTTGTAGCTGATGTGATGATGCCGAAAATGGATGGCTTTGAAATGGTACGTCGCATCCGCCAGACGGATAAACAGACTCCTATCTTATTCCTGACTGCCCGTTCGACCATCAATGATGTGGTGGAGGGCTTTGAACTCGGAGCGAATGATTACCTGAAAAAACCTTTCGGTATACAAGAGCTGATTATCCGAATCAAAGCACTGATGGGAAAGGCTTTTCTCTTCACAGAGAATAAGGTTGCCAATCATTTTGAGATAGGAAGTTATCTGTTTGATCCTGTTGCACAAACTTTATTACACGCAGGAACGAGACAGGAACTCTCTCATCGTGAATCGGAAATCCTGAAACGGCTTTGCGAAAACCGGAATCAGGTGGTCAACACGCAGGATGTCTTGCTCGAACTTTGGGGAGATGACAGTTTTTTCAATTCCCGAAGCTTGCATGTGTTCATTACCAAATTGCGGCATAAACTCTCGCAAGATGAACAGATACGTATTGTCAATGTACGGGGAATCGGTTATAAACTGATTGTCAACTAAACTCTTTAACACCGCAAAGTGCCATGAATAAAAGACAGTTCACAGGATTTATGTTTTTACTTTGTACCTGTACCGCATTTGCGCAACAGGTGGAAGTGAAAAAGGATAGCATCGGCCGTGCGGTTCTTCTGCCACCGGAGCAAAAGCAGCCATTAAATATGGATAAGGAGGGCTTCATCTTACCCGATATGAATATAACGCCGAATGACAGGAAGCCAACCATTCAAACGGATAGCATGACGCTTCATATATCTCCTCCCGAATTTATGGATACTCCCTGGCCTACTCCCAGACTGGGTACTTCTTTCGATCCTTTCAGCCGCGACTATAATCGGTCGGATATTTTCGGGATCAATGCTAACAGCTATTTAAGTACGTATAGTTTGCATAATACGTATCCTACCATGGGGACGCATATTCAGGTAGGTGCCATTTATACGTATGCCCCTAATGAACGATGGGAGTTTTCAGGTGGGCTGTTCAGTGCCAAGTATACAATGCCTTCTTTCCAACATGGCGCCAGAAATGATTTTGGTTTTAGCGGTTCGGCTGCTTACCGGATTAATAATTTTCTGCGTATACGGGCTTTCGGTGAATATTCTGTGAATGGCGAACGAAATGCTTCGCAGGGGTATCTCACTCCTATCTATCCGCAAAGCGGTTATGGCATGATTATTGAAATCAAGTTCAACGATTATATCGAACTCCATGGAGGCATGGAACGTTCATACAACCCGATGAAAAGGAAATGGGAGACGACTCCTGTCATTTATCCGGTGATTAAATTGAAAAGATAAGTTTTTTTCTAAGAAAACATAACGGAAGCGGATAGTCAGGTGGAAATTATCTATCTTTGTGGTAAATCAACCTTTACGAAGATGAAAAAACTGATTCTATTTCTTTCGCTGATATTATCAGTCGGTTTTGCATCCGCACAGTCGGAAATTCTTTCCGATAGTATTCGTCGTGCTCCATCTACCAATATCAAAGAGTTTGGTGGTTTTCTGCTGGATATGGGGTTAATGAACGTAGCAACTCCCGAACTTCCCAAGTTTAATTTAGATATGCCTAATATGACGAAAGATTATAATCAGCTCTTTCGTTTAAACACGGATATTACCTATTCTCAAGGATTCACTGACTCCTTTTCTTCGCCTTCTTACTCCGGGTTTTCCGGTTGGGGATACGGATATGGTTGGGGATTGTCTTCTTCTCCACAGTTTATGCAGATGGGATCTTTCAAACTGAAAAACGGAATGAGAATCAATACTTACGGAGATTACAACAAGGATGGCTGGCGGGTGCCTAACCGCAGCGCTATGCCTTGGGAAAGGAATAATTTCCGGGGAGCGTTCGAACTGAAATCTGCTAATGGTAATTTCGGAATACGAATTGAGGTGCAGCAAGGAAGAAATGCTCCTTATTAAATAATAATTAGGCACGGATTACACGGATTTCACGGTCTTTAGGGTTACCATTGCTGAAAAACAACCGCGTTAATCCGTGTAATCCGTGCCTAAAAAAATAGCAATTAATTAGTGGCAGGTAGTTATTAAAATCTGGTAAATCAGAAGGCTTTGTCTGCCGCACTGATTGCATTGGCTATACGGTCACACCACGAATCAAATTCCGGGTCAGGTGTTTGAGTTTCCGGATGAGAAAGCATATAATGTACAGCTTGCCGCAATCCGTCCGCCATGGAGATATGGCATATAAAATCCGGGACGAGCCGCTTTATCTTCGAATTATCGAAAACAACCGTAGCTGCTTTATCTCCTAAGAGTTCCCCCCTGAAATCATAATGATCGCTATGTTTGGCAAGGAAATCGGATGCTACGTGCAATGCGTTCAGAGGTTTGCCTAACGCATCGGCGATTGTCTGGTAAATCTGATTCCAAGTCATACTTTCATCGGTAGTGATATGAAAAGCGTTCCCAATGGCATGTGGATTCGCCATCAGTCCGACATAGCCTTTGGCAAAATCTTTGGAGTGAGTCAGTGTCCACAAAGAGGAGCCATCACCGGGAATAATGACAGGTTTTCCGTCAAGAATCCGTTTGAGAATCTGCCAGTTTCCCTTATCTCCATGTACGGCTACGGGAGGTTTGGTTCCGTTATAGGTATGGCTGGGACGAACGATGGTCACCGGAAAGCCACTTGTCCGGTAGGCTGACATCAATACTTCTTCCGCTTCTATCTTGTTTCTGGAATACTGCCAGTAGGGATTGACCAGAGGGGTGCTTTCGGTAATGCGATAATCAGTCAATGGCTTTTGATAGGCAGAGGCACTGCTGATAAAGATGTATTGCCGCGTTTTATTCTGAAACAGACGGATATCACGCTTTACGTCTTCTGCCGTATAACCGATGAATTGTGCAACCACATCGTAATGTTCAAGTGCGATGGCTTTTGCCACAGCTTCTTCATCATTAATATCCGCAATGATACTGTGAATTCCTTCCGGCATTTTTTTTGAGCCGCGGTTAAGGAGAGTAATCTCCCACCCTCTCTGTTGCGCCAATGCAACTACATCTGTACTGATAGTACCCGTTCCTCCAATGAATAATGCTTTCATAAAACCTGTTTTTTATATTCTCCGTAGCAAATATATCAATTCCATGACTTACTTCCAGCAATCATTGCCATTTATTTTTCCGTCCGCAAGTTTATGTAGTATACAGATTACTGATTCTTGTACCCTTATTACTGATTTGAAGAATGAAATAAAAAAGATACCTCCAAATGTTTTATCTTTGTATCAGATTAATAACAAAGCATATGGATGAAATAACAAAAATTGAAACCGTCGATCAGTATGACCAGTTGTTTGGACTGGAAACATTGCACCCTTTAGTTAATGTAATCGACTTCTCAAAAGCTACCAAGTCGGTTGAGTATATCCGTATGAACATCGGATTCTACTGTCTGTTCTTGAAAGATGCCAAATGCGGGGATCTCACATACGGACGTAAGAATTACGATTATCAGGAAGGAACGGTTGTCTGCATGGCACCGGGACAAGTGAGCGGAATAGACAACCGCAACCGTACGGCTCCCCGTACCAAGTCGATTGGAGTTTTATTCCACCCCGATTTAATCCGTGGAACTTCATTAGGACAGAATATCAAAAACTATACTTTTTTCTCTTACGAGGTCAATGAAGCATTGCATCTTTCAGATCAGGAAAGAGAAATCGTAACCGATTGTATACATAAAATCCGGCTCGAACTGGAGCATACTATCGATAAGCACAGTAAGCAACTTATCGTACGGAATATCGAACTGCTACTGGATTACTGTATGCGTTTCTACGAACGGCAGTTCATTACACGCAATCAGGCGAATAAAGATATAGTCGTTAAATTCGAGCAATTACTGGACGAATATTTCCAAAATCAGGTGGCAATGACCGAGGGACTGCCATCCGTGAAATACTTTGCAGACAAGGCATGCCTCTCTCCTAATTATTTCGGGGACCTGATAAAGAAAGAAACCGGAAAAACTGCACAGGAATATATCCAGTGCCGGATTATCGAACTGGCCAAAGAAAGAATACTGGAAGGTGTTCAAACTGTCAGCCAGGTAGCTTATGAACTGGGATTTCAATATCCACAGCACTTCAGCCGGTTATTTAAAAAGCATGTCGGCTGCACCCCGAACGAATATAAACAAAAAAACTAGAAGTATTTTAGATACAGGAGTCTCAACATCATGGGAGATAAAGTACTCAAAATAGGAACCGTGCATCAATGCAATTGTTGCCTGGGGGAGTAAGACACTACACCCGCTGGTAAGTGTCATTGATCTCTCAAAGGCTGACTTGTCAGCTCATACGGGCATCAAGTTCGACTTTTATACGATTCTATTGAGTGAGTGTAAATGTGAAGCGTATATGTATGGTCACCAGTATTATGATTTTTCGGATGGTACTTTGCTCTGCCTTAGTCCCGGAGAGTCTATCAATATGAAGGAAAACAGTAAGAATTTTCCCTCTAAAGGATGGATATTGGCTTTTCATCCCGATCTGATTTGTGGCACTCCGCTCGGACTTCATATACATAACTATACTTTCTTCTCTTATCTGCCTGAAGAAGCATTACATATATCTTTGCGCGAGAAGCAAATCATCCTGGAGTTTATGGATAAAATAAACCAGGAACTCGAGCGTTGCATTGACCGCCATAGCAAGAAGATAGTTTCCAAGTATATAGAACTATTGCTGGATTACTGCGTCCGTTTCTACGAACGTCAATTCATTACACGTAATGAAGCGAATAAAACGATTATCAAACAATTCGATAAAATCATAAATAACCATTTCGAAACGAAACAGGTATCGCCTGTTGATATACTTTCACATAAGTATTGCGCGAACCTGCTTCATTTGTCTCCTGAATATTTCAACGACTTACTGGAGTATGAAACGGGAAAATCATTTAAAGAGTATATCGAATTCAAACGCTTCGAGATTGCCAAAGATTGGTTGGTAAATACTGATAAAACGATCAATCAGATAACGCAAGAGCTGGGTTTTCAGAATCCACAGTATTTCAGCCGGTTATTTAAGAAAATCACAGGTTGTTCTCCGAATGATTTCAGGATGCCTAATTGAAAGTATATGTCAAAGGGATTAGAGGAAGATAAAGCAATCAAAAAGTCTTAATAAAAATTGAATTGGAATATCAAATTCTTAATCTATGTTATGAAACATACTTTTTTTCTTGGATTATTTGCTAAGTTGCCAAAAGTATGTACCTTTGCAATGTGTTTTTCATAGTATTAGATTTAAGGTTAACAAAGGTTGGAGCAAGGCGTTGCTCCTTTTTTTATGTCCATACGCTAGATACTCCTTTAAACATGGCATGACATTATCCCTTAATCACTGCCATTGGAGCCAGCTCTACCAACGGTTTCACCAAGTCCCGCTCATTCGCTATCACTTGCGCAATATCTTTATAAGCTCCCGGTGCTTCATCCAGTTCGTTCTGCGAACGAAGTCCGTGAATGATACCTTGCTGATCCATTCTTTCCTTCTCTTCATCCAGTGACAAACGGCGACAGGCATCCTTTCTTCCCATTAATCGACCTGCACCATGCGAACAGCTTTTAAAACTCTCCGGATTACCCAGTCCCTCAACAATATAGGATTTAGTACCCATAGATCCGGGGATAATACCAATCTCACCCTCATAGGCACGCGTAGCACCTTTTCGGTGTACAATCACATCCTGATCGAAGTGATTCTCCCAAGCGGCATAGTTATGGGCAATATTAATCATAGGTTCAAAGTCTGTTTCAGGTTTCACCGCCTGGATAGATTCGCAGATACGGTTCATCATCAACTGACGGTTGGCAAAGGCAAAAGCCACACAATAATTCATTTCACGGAAATAATCCTTTGCCATCTGTGTCTCCATTGGCAGGTAAGCCAGTCCCGGTACCATTGCAGAATACCATTTCTCATTCCAATACTGTGCAACCTTATTATAGTGATTGGCAACCTTCAAACCAATGTTACGGCTTCCGGAATGAATCATCACCCAGACGTCAGATGTCTCTGTATCTTTCTGAATCTCAATAAAGTGATTTCCTCCTCCCAAGGTTCCTATCTGCTTCAAACAAGCCTCGTACTGATTCTTCAAAACAGGCATCTCTTCAATGTCGAATCCTTGCGGAAGCAATTCCTGATCCTGCTTTTTATTCTGATGATCGAATCCCAAAGGAATAACTGCACGAATCTTCGACATAATGGAAGTCAAATCCGTATAACTAAAATCTTCCGCTTTTAGATTCGTTTTAATCGCACACATACCACAACCGATATCCACTCCCACAGCATTGGGAACAATCACGCCTTTGGTAGCCAACACACCACCAATAGGCATTCCTTTTCCCGCATGGGCATCAGGCATGATGGCAATATGTTTAAATGCAAAAGGCAGTGAAGTCAAATCCATGATCTGCGACATACAAGAGTCCTCTACTTCATCCAACCAAAGCTTAGCGGGTAAACGTGTTCCCATAATTACTTTTTCCATACATCTTTTCTTTTATCAATTCATATAAATTTCGTTATCGGGAGCAAAGTAAGAAGGGAAGTACGAAATCTATTTGCGCAGTTGATATTATTATTTATTTTTGTAGAAATAATCTATAACATCTATATATAGAACCTAATGAAGAAGATATTAATTATCGGTGCCAACGGATTCACCGGACGCCAGATTTTAAACGATTTGTCTGCTTGTAAACAATATAAGGTAACGGGCTGCTCCCTGCATCCGGATATTCTTCCCAATAACGCGGAGGATTATCGTTTCGTCGAAACAGATATACGGAATGAAGCGGACGTTAAGCGTCTCTTCAAAGAGGTTCAACCCGATGTAATCATTAATTGCTCCGCCCTGTCCGTGCCGGACTATTGCGAAACGCATCACGAAGAAGCCTATCTTACCAATGTTACTGCAGTAGGCCAACTGGCTGATTTATGCGAAGAATACAAAAGCCGGTTCATTCATTTATCTACTGACTTTGTTTTTGATGGAAAGATAAACAAAGCTGCCGGACTGTTATACACAGAAGAAGATCTCCCTGCTCCGGTCAACTATTACGGATATACCAAATGGAAAGGAGAAGAGAGAGTGGCAGAAACTTGCAACAGCTATGCCATTGTCCGTGTAGAAATTGTTTATGGCAAGGTACTGCCGGGACAACACGGTAATATTGTGCAGCTGGTAATGAACCGTTTGAAAGCCGGACAAGAAATACGTGTCGTGTCCGATCAATGGCGGACACCAACCTATGTTGGAGACGTTTCGGATGGAGTGCTACGTTTAATAGAACATACGACGAATGGCATCTTCCACATCTGTGGAGATGAATGTATGACCATTGCAGAGATTGCCTATCAGATAGCAGATTATATGAAACTCGACCGTTCTCTTATCCATCCTGCCACCACAGAAGAAATGAATGAAAGCACTCCCCGTCCCCGCTTCAGTGGCATGAGTATTGATAAAGCCCGGACAATGCTTGGATACAGGCCCAAAAAGTTAAAAGAGATTCTTACGAACTGGGATAATCTATAAGGGAAAGAGCACATAACCAACTTTTTACAACCATCTATCTCGTTCAGGATATTCCTTTCTCTCTTTCTCTTCATTTATTGCATATTTATTTTGAAAATATGCAATAAAGAACTATCTTTGCACCAAATTCAAAAAAGACCAATGATGAATCAAACATTACAATTACATAACGCTACTCTTTTTCTTGCAGGAATACCAATTTTCTGTAAGTCCTGTTGCGTGCATGTGCATTGGTTCAGTGGATTCATCTAAATTTCCCAACTATTTCTTTACAGGAACTACCTGCTGACTTGTTTTGTTAGTCACAGCAGTATTCCTTTCTGATTTTCAAGTAGATGTAACATCTTCTTTGAAAATTCCTTTGTGTGTTGTCAATCATCAGTTTAACCTAACCCAAAATATATACAATTATGTTCTCTATTATATCTACCATGTTTTTAGGAATCGGCATCGGCTATGTATTGCGTAACTGGAGTATTCTGCAGAAGACAGAAAAGACAATTTCTCTTACAATATTCCTGTTGCTCTTTATTCTCGGTGTATCTATCGGTTCTAATAGTCTGATTGTGAACAATCTCGGTAAGTTCGGATGGCAAGCCATCGTTCTTGCTGTGTCCGGTGTATTGGGAAGTCTGATTGCTGCCCGTTTGGTACTACAATTATTTTTCAGGAAAGGAGGTGAACAATGAAAGGAAGTCTGATCGTTATAGTATTCTTTTTTGTAGGCTGTATCATGGGAGCTTTCAATAAGTTCGAGTTCGATACGCACACAGTTTCCATGTATATACTTTATGCATTAATGCTACAAGTGGGAATCAGCATCGGTTCCAATAAGAACCTGAAAGCCATTGTTTCACATTTGCACCCTAAAATGTTGCTGATTCCATTGGGAACGATTATCGGTACGCTGTTATTCTCCGCCCTGGCAAGTTTGCTATTGCGTCAATGGAGCGTGTTCGACTGTATGGCAGTGGGAAGTGGATTTGCCTACTATTCACTTTCTTCCATCCTTATCACGCAGTTCAAAGAACCCTCCATCGGACTGCAACTGGCTACGGAACTGGGAACCATTGCCCTGCTGACTAATATTTTCCGTGAGATGATGGCACTTCTTGGTACTCCGATCATCAAGAAGTATTTCGGGAAACTTGCTCCTATTTCAGCAGCAGGAGTCAATTCGATGGATGTACTGCTGCCTTCCATCACCAGATATTCAGGAAAAGAAATGATTCCCATCGCCATCCTGCACGGTATTCTGATTGACATCAGCGTTCCCGTTTTCGTTTCTTTCTTCTGTAATCTTTAACCCTGTCCGGGATAATAACTTTATTTATTAATGCCCGGAAACAGCCAATACAAACTTGATATCAGCATAGGAGACATCGTCTCCTAATGCTACCTTTATAGCGAATATTCCCATGTATTCATGTTCATCTAAATACTTGCGAATCTTCGCTATATTTTCAGCTTTCACCACCTGCTCCACTTTGATCTTTCCCGAACGGACATAATGCTCCAGATGTCCGGCAATGGTTCCGGATACCAAATCACGAGCCTTGGCTATTTCATCTATATTCATTCCCTGACGGAACATTTCATAGCTAACCAACTTCGTATCTTTCTTCGCCTCCTTCTTTTTCTCCTTCTCCGCCTCTTTCTCCTGTTTCTCTGCCTCTTTCTGCTGCTTCGTCTTTCGTTGCCTTGCCATATCTTCGCTATTACCGGAGGAGATTAACATATCTGTGATCTCCGGCCTCTCCAATTGATTCTCCGCCATATACTTGCGGATAATACCCAGAATTTCAAGCCCGTATTTCTCTACTCCTTTGGCTCCAAAATAAGGTATCGCCTCCAAAGCTCTTGGACTATCCGGTAGCAGATTCACAATTCCCATCAATGCTTTCTGTTGCATAATCACATAAGCAGGGACATTCATCTCCCTTGTTTTGGCTGTTCTCCATTCAGACAGGGCGCGATAAAGCTCCGGATGCAGAATATCCGTAGGAACTTCCACCTTTACCTTTTCAGCACTGCGCGTACGCTCTTTCCGTTCCTTGCGTTCTTTCTTCTCCTTCAAAGCCTTCGAAGAACCGGAGGACATAGAATCATCTTCAAGACTCAACATTACTTTAGCCTTCAACTTCAAATAATCCGTGATAGCAAACTTCCCTCTCGCAGACACAGCTTCCAACAAAGACTCTTTAATCCACAACGCATCATCCAGCGCCTGCATACGTTCTGCCAACAGCTTTCTCAACTCTTTATTATCAAGAGGCATATTAGTCTTATTGTACAAAGCCCGAACCGGTTCCAACTCCTTATGAAAATATCCGGCACCGGAACGAATCCGTTCCTGCAACTCCTCATTCGTCGCATAATCCTCACTCTCATGTATCAACCGGGTATACTGATTGCGGAAACGTTGGGACACCTCCACAATCTTCTCCTTAACATGGGGAGCCAACGCCTTATATTCAGCCAACTGCTTCGGAAAGAGCTTATACAAATCCTCATCCATAAGACGAAGTAACCGTTTATAAGCCTGATCGATCGAATAGAAATTAAACAAATCACTCAACAAATCAAAGAAATACGCCTTTTGCATATCATTCAACTGCTGGCTGCCTGGCTTATTCTGCTCCACCGCTTTGGTGAAATTATCCACCGTAGCATCACTTATTATGGCTTCCCTGCGCAAAGGAGACTCCAACACCATACCCTCCAGCGTCTTGCAACGACTCAAAGCCACATAAGTTTGCCCATGCGCAAAGGAATTCCGTGCATCAATAATGGCACGTTCAAACGTCAAACCCTGACTCTTATGTATTGTAATAGCCCACGCCAAACGAATAGGATACTGGCGGAACGTCCCTTCTATCACTTCAGTGATTTCCTTCGTCTCCTCATTCAACACATACTTATAATTCCCCCACTCTTCCGGCAACAACTGAAATTCGGATCTGTCTCCCTTACCACGCACCACAATACCCGTTTCATTAACCGCTACCACCTCACCAATCATACCGTTATAATACCGTTTCTCGGACGATGGATCATTCTTCAGGAACATAATCTGTGCTCCTTCCTTAATTGTCAGAAGTTTATCCGCAGGATACGAATATTCAGGAAAATCCCCCTCTATCTCGGCACTAAAATGATACGCCTTGCCGGGCAACGATGCCAGTTCGCGATCATTAACCCTCTGTGCCTGATTATTATGCGTCGTCAGACGAATATATCCCTCTTCTTTTTGCGGCTGAAAGCCGGGCTGATAACGACGGTTCAATTCATTCAACACTTCATCATCCGCCTTATTCTCCCGGATTTTATTTAATAAGGAAAGGAAGAACGTGTCACTCTGACGATATACTTTCTTGAGTTCAATCGTCATATATGCCGTTTCTTTCAAGGCATGACTTGCAAAGAAATAAGGAGTCTCATAATGCTTTCTCAACAACTCCCACTCATTATCTTTCACGACAGGCGCCAACTGTTGCAAATCGCCAATCATCAACAGTTGCACCCCGCCAAAAGGTTTCTCTCTATCGCGATACCTCCGCAGAGTTGCATCCACCGCATCCAACAAATCGGCACGTACCATACTGATCTCATCAATAACCAGCAAATCCATACTACGGATAATATTCCGCTTTTCTTTACTGTAACGATAATGCGTCTGGGAAGAATTAAAGGTGGTTTCGGGCACAAAAGGAGCAAAAGACAACTGAAAGAAAGAATGAATCGTTACGCCTCCCGCATTGATGGCTGCAATCCCTGTCGGAGCCAATACGACCATGCGTTTGGGAGTATGTTCTTTCAATCGTCTAAGAAATGTCGTTTTCCCGGTTCCTGCTTTTCCGGTAAGAAATAAATGTGTGCCTGTATTTTCAATGAACTGCCAAGCAAGCTGCAGTTCCGGATTATTTTCCATGCTTTTTACAATTTTCGGTAAAGTTACTGAATATTCTTTTTCTTTCGTCTTGATACGAAAAAAAAAGAACCAAAAAAGAAAGAATCAAGGCTGCGTTTTTCCGGCTACTCCGGTGCTTCCTCCGGCTAAAGGGCAGAAACTCGCTACGCTCAAACAGTCTGCCCTTTTTAACGCCGGAGAAATCACCTGCGCTTGACGCCGGAAAAACGAGGCCGGAAGACCTGCGGCGTGAAAGCCTTACAATGTGGAAAACTTTATTTACTAAAAACTCACTATATAAGA
Organism: Bacteroides sp. BFG-606; assembly: GCF_024788145.1. Classification (NCBI taxonomy): domain Bacteria; kingdom Pseudomonadati; phylum Bacteroidota; class Bacteroidia; order Bacteroidales; family Bacteroidaceae; genus Bacteroides; species Bacteroides sp. BFG-606. The sequence continues at coordinate 4,824,869 of NZ_JANUIL010000001.1, forward strand.
GAGGAATATAGAATAAAACTAATATAGCAAAAAGGATTTATAGAATAAAGACTTAACAAAATGAAAGTGAATGTAGCTAAAGTCCCAAATGAAAAGCTTAATAGAATAAAAAGCTAATAGAATGATAACCAATGTAGCCTAGTAATATAAAGAGACTTATAAAAGGTTCCCCCCCTTATAAAAAAGCTTTGCTATATAAAAGCCGCAGACGTTATACGACTTAATATAGCAAAGCAGAACAATATATAATAAAATTACAAACGATATAACAGCGACTCACCAAAACAATACCAAACATATCGCGCGTCTTCCCCGCAAACTCCTCCAAAACAGCTTCCCCACAAACCTACCCTACATCCTGCAATACCTATCCTGCACCCCACCCCGCCAGGTTCCCCGGCCTACTTTTTTCTCCGTCAGGCGAGCGCCCGTAACGGAGCGTTAAGAAGGGCAGACTGTTTGAGCGTAGCGAGTTTCTGCCCTTTAGCGAAGCGAAGGAAGCGAGTAGGAGAAAAAAGTCAGCCTTGAATTTTTCTTTGCTTCTTTCTTTTGTTTCAAGACAAAAGAAAGAAGATTACTTCATGGAGCCCCCCACAATATCCAGCAATTCGTTTGTAATCGCCTGCTGCCGACTCTTATTATACTGCTTCGTCAAATCCTGAATCAGCTCATTTGCATTGTCCGTAGCCACTTGCATAGCTAGCGTACGTGCAGCGTGTTCCGATGCATTGGAGTCGACAGCAGCGGTAAAAATCTTCTGGCTCAATACAGTTGGGATTAAACTGGCGATTAATTCTTCCGCGTTTGGCTCGATGATATAATCATTAGCAATTTCGTTCTCCTGTATATCTTCCTTACCTCTGTTTCCCTCCTTGTTCCCGTCCTCTTCGCCAACCACATTCGTCAGATTAATAGGAAGATACGTCTCACGGAGAAGAATCTGTATCCCCATTGATTTGAAGTGATGATAGATTATTTCCACACGGTCTACCTCGCCTGCCACATACATATCCATCAGTCGGTGAGCCAGTTCGGCAGCCTCCTGATACGTCGGTTTATCGGAGAGCGTCGGAGAAACCTCCTGCGGTTTGAAACCCATCCGTTTGGCAGCTTCATCCACTTTCTTGCCTACCGGAAATATCAAGATATTATCCTGTCCTAAAGTACGGAATTCCCCGATAGTCTGCATCATCATTTTGATGACGTTGGCGTTGAAAGCACCACAAAGAGAAGTGTTCGAAGAAAAAACAACGATTGCTACACGCTTCACTTCACGCTCCTGCACATAAGGAGATTCGATAGGCAGGTCCGCGCTTAGGAAGTTAGTCAGAATCTTGTTCAACTTCTTCTGATAAGGCAGCATATTCTCAATGGCTCCTTGTGCCTTGTGTAATTTGGCAGAAGCCACCATCTTCATTGCTGAAGTGATTTTTCGGGTACTCTTGACCGAATTTATTCTGGTTTTTACTTCTTTCAGTGAAGCCATAGTGATAATTAAAAATTAATAATTAAAAATTAAAGGCGATCAGATAAATTGTTTAGCAACCATGGCGGCAGTCTCTTCGATAGCCTTGGTCACCTTATCGTCAATCACACCCGTTTTCAATACATCCAGTACATCCTCCTGATGATTCAGTTGCAGAGATTCGATGAAGCTACGTTCAAAGTCCTGCACCTTATCCAAGGGAACATCGTGGAGCAGTCCGTGTGTACCACAGTAGAGGATAGCAATCTGCTGCTCTACGGGCATCGGACTGTATTGAGGCTGAATCAACAGCTGGCCGTTCTTACGTCCCTTATCAATGGTCAATGCGGTAATCGGGTCCATGTCGCTGCTGAACTTGGAGAACGCTTCCAGTTCACGATACTGTGCCTGGTCGATCTTCAATGTTCCCGCCACTTTCTTCATGGCCTTAATCTGCGCGTTACCACCTACACGGGATACAGAGATACCGACGTTGATAGCCGGACGCGTACCCTGGTTGAACAAGTCAGTTTCGAGGAATATCTGTCCGTCAGTGATAGAAATCACGTTCGTCGGGATATAAGCCGATACGTCACCAGCTTGCGTTTCGATAATAGGCAATGCCGTAAGCGAACCACCACCTTTGACAATACCCTTCAGACTTTCCGGAAGGTCGTTCATTTCGCGAGCCACTTCCTCCTGGCTGATAATCTTGGCAGCACGTTCCAACAGACGGGAGTGCAGATAGAAGATATCACCCGGATAAGCCTCACGACCAGACGGACGGCGGAGAATCAGAGAAACCTCACGATAAGCTACCGCCTGCTTGGAAAGGTCATCATAAACCACCAATGCATGACGACCGGTATCACGGAAATACTCGCCAATGGCAGCACCCGCAAAAGGAGCATAATACTGCAATGCAGCCGGATCACCAGCCGTAGCAGCCACCACAATCGTGTAGTCCAGTGCTCCGTACTCACGAAGCGTATTAACGATAGAAGCAACGGTAGAACCCTTCTGACCGATAGCCACATAAATACAATATACAGGATCACCTGCCAGGAAGTTACTGCGCTGGTTGATAATCGTATCAATAGCGATGGCAGTCTTTCCCGTCTGACGGTCGCCGATAATCAACTCACGCTGTCCGCGACCGATAGGAATCATGGCGTCTACCGCCTTCAATCCCGTCTGCAACGGTTGGTTCACAGGCTGACGGTAGATTACCCCCGGAGCTTTCCGTTCCAATGGCATATCATACAGTTCGCCGCCGATCAATCCTTTGCCATCGAGCGGTTCGCCCAACGGGTCGATCACACGTCCCAGCATACTCTCTCCTACACGGATGGAGGCGATACGTTTGGTACGCTTTACAACAAATCCCTCCTTGATCTTGTCCGTCGGCCCCAACAGTACAGCTCCCACGTTGTCCTCTTCGAGGTTCATCACAATTGCTTTGATACCATTGTCAAACTCCAGCAATTCATTGGCTTCGGCATTCCGCAGTCCATAGATACGCACTACGCCGTCGCTCACCTGGAGCACCGTACCAATTTCGTCAAGTTGCACATTAGCGTTGATTCCTTCGAGCTGCTTGCGCAATATATCAGATACTTCGCTTACTTTTATATTTTCAGACATTATACAATTCTCCTATTCTTATCAATAAATTGTTGTTTCACTCGCTTCAACTGCGTGGCAACACTTGCATCCAGCCGGTAGTCGTTGACATCGAAGATAAATCCGCCTTCAATAGAGGGATCTACCACCGTTTCCAGTTCCATCTGGGCATGCAAGATATGCTCTGCCGCAGAACGGATCCGGCTTTCCGTTTCCTTATTGACAGGAACGGCTGTAATCAACTTGCCTATTCCGATGTGCTTCAGTTTCCGGTAAAGATCCAGATACATCAGGCTGATAAATTGCAGATAGCCTTCACGCCTGTTGCGCAATACCAAAGTGATAAAACGGACAAACTCTCTGGTCGATTTTCCGTCACCATCGGCAGCTGTGCAGACTAACGCCAACTTCTCCTTGAATGAGATGACAGGATTATCAAGCGCTTCACGCAGACCGGGCAGTTCACAAAAGCTGTGTGACAGAGTCAAAAACTCCTGATACAACCTATCCTCCATACCTTTTTCCTGTGCGTATTCAATGATGGCTTTCGCATAACGCATTGAGAGTATTCCGACTTCCATCTTCCTTAGTTCTTATTCGGGGTTAGTACTTCATCCAGCATACGGTCGATCATACCCATCTGTGCTTCCTTGTCCTCAAGACTCTTGCGGAGCACTTTCTCGGCGATGTCCACAGAAAGCACGGCTACCTGGCGACGGATGTCGCGGATGGCTTCGTCTTTCTCTATCTGGATTTGTTGTTTCACCGCATCCAGTTCTTTTTGTGCGGCAATTTCGGCTTGTTTACGGGCCTCGTGAACAATCTTGTCACGTTCTTCCATTGCTTCCCTCAAGATGCGTCCTTGTTCTTTGTTGGCAGCTGCCACCAATGCGTCGCCTTCTTCTTTCAGTTTAGACAACTGGGCATTAGCTTCTCTCGCCACCTCCAAAGACTGGTCGATATAAGTCTTGCGACCCTCCACCATCTTGATGATGACGGGGAAGCCGTATTTCGCCAATATCACGAACACAATCCCGAATGAGAGAAACATCCAGAACAGCAGGCCACTATCAGGTAATAGTAATGACATAATCTTTATTTACGATTTTACGATTTACAATTTACGATTTCGCGGCTGATCATGATTTGAAACATGGCTCACGCCTGCGAAATTCGCTTGTTATATGCCTGATTAGAGGAAGAACACCAACAGACAAACTACTACCGCCAACAAAGCCACACCTTCAATCAAGGCGGCAGCGATAATCATATTCATACGGATGTCCCCTGATGCTTCCGGCTGGCGTGCGATTGCTTCCATTGCCGAACCACCGATCTTACCAATACCCAAACCAGCTCCGATTACTGCAAGACCTGCACCGATAGCTGCACCTAATTTACTAACTCCTACTGCTGCTGCAGTGGCTTGTAACAATACTGATAGTAACATAATTTTCAGTTTTAAAATGGTTTATATTTTCTCTTGTTTATTATTTAATCATTCATTCCGCGCGCCTATTCCGTATCTTTTTTATCGACGTTTTCACCGCGTTTCATTTCAATCTTCTTCTGTTTTCACTTTGGCACCTTCCTGTGCCAGTCCGATAAACACTGCCGACAACATCGTAAATACGTAAGCTTGGATGAAAGCAACCAACAACTCAAGCGCATTCATAAAGATGTTGAACAATACGGATGCCACCGTCAGCGTGCCGTTCAGTGCAGGCCCCATGCTTGCCGAGATAAAGATCAGGCAGGTGAGCACCAGCATCGCCATGTGTCCTGCCAGCATATTGGCAAAAAGACGGATCATCAAAGCAAACGGTTTCGTAAAGATTCCGAAGAACTCGATGAACGGCATCATCGGTATAGGCACTTTCAACCACCAGGGCACATCGGGCCAGAAAATATCCTTCCAATAATGTTTCGTACCGAAGATATTCACTGCCAGAAACGTGCAGACTGCAAGCACCATAGTGATAGCGATATTTCCCGTCACGTTCGCCCCTCCGGGAAAGAACGGAATCAATCCCATCATGTTATTGATAAAGATGAAAAAGAACGCTGTCAGCAAATACGGTGCAAACTTCCGGTAGTTGGGTCCTACACAACTCTTGATAATATCGTCGTTCACCATCATGATAAACATCTCCATGAATCCGATAAATCCTCCCGGCGCTTTCGCTCCTTGCGGGCGTTTTCTGTACCAGTGTGACACGCTCAATACGATAACGAGCAACAACACGCTGTTGAACAGCAAAGCAAACGTCACTTTTGTGATGGAAATATCCCACGGGCGAACCTGTTCGCCTGCCGCATTATACTCTACCAGTTTGCCCTCGTACTTGCTTCCTTCGGGAGCGATGGAAAGTCCTTCATAAGTACCTCCATTCTCTTCGAGACGGGAAGAAAGGAACGTGTGCCAACCTGTAGTACTACTATAAACTATGATAGGTAATGGTATAGTAATGTGCGTGTTACCCCACGTTGTGATATGCCATTCGTAGGAGTCTCCGATATGACCGAACACAATTTCTTTCACATCCACCGTGTTCTCCTGTTCCTCTTTCGGAGTAATCTCGTCCTGCGTCTGTTGTGACACCACTTCCCCCTCCTGCTCCTGTGCAGGAACCGGCAAGCTGACCACTGCCATGAGGCAGAACAGAATTAACGGAGCTACTATGTTATGCAACTGTTTCATTTTTCTTCTTATTTTTCTTTTTCCGTTTCTGATTCAACTCAAAAGAGAAGAAGAACCAGGTTTCGAATATCAGATATATCAAATAGAACGAGATAAACGTCAGCAGAAAGGCTCTGGCTTCTTCGCGAACGGCAAGACAATAAATCAATACCAGAATCAGCGATAGAATCATTTTTATCATCTTTATTGCCAGATACAACAGTAACAATCTCTGTGGAGCATGTCGGCGGCAAGCGTCGAACATATAGATGCTAAACAGACCAAAGAAGTAAAAATAGACCGGAATAAACGGATACCCTCCGAAATAATGTCCTGGCAAAGCGAAGTGTAGAATGACAGCTCCGAGTGCCGCACTTATTACTGCAAATAAGGTATGCAAAAAAATAAAATTCCGTTTAGTTTTACTTATATTCACCATGTTACTGTGTTTTTCTGTAAAGTTATAATCTCGTTTTTTTCACACTTTTGATATTTAGTCTTTGTGCCGGTGGGGAACTTCCGTCAGGAAACACACGCGGAAACCGTACCGTCACTCATTTCGACAAAACCGCCCTGAATATCCATCGTGTGCTCTTCTCCGTCCATCGTCGTGTAACTCAACGTTCCCTCTTTCAACGACGAAACAATGGGCGCATGCCCGGGGAGAATAGAAAACGAACCGATCATTCCCGGCAATGTGACAATCTTCACATTTCCGTCGAATATGCTCTTTTCGGGCGATACTATACTCAAATGCAGTTCTTTCATCATGCTATCTTTTTATTTTTTTGCCTGTTCCAGCAATTTCTTACCTTTCTCTATTGCCTCCTCAATGGTTCCGACATTCAAGAAAGCCTGTTCGGGAAGATAATCCACTTCTCCTTCCAGAATCATCTTGAATCCCTTGATAGTGTCTTCGATGCCCACCATCACGCCCGGAACGCCTGTAAACTGTTCGGCTACGGCAAACGGTTGCGAAAGGAAACGCTGCACACGGCGGGCGCGGTTCACTACCATCTTGTCTTCTTCCGAAAGCTCTTCCATACCGAGGATGGAAATAATGTCCTGCAATTCCTTGTTACGTTGCAGAATTTGTTTCACTTGCTGCGCTACGTCGTAGTGCTCCTGACCAACAATGTGCGGATCGAGGATACGTGACGTAGAAGCCAACGGGTCTACAGCCGGATAAATACCCAGCTCCGTAATCTTACGATCGAGTACGGTAGTGGCGTCCAAGTGGCTGAAAGTCGTTGCAGGAGCCGGGTCGGTCAAGTCATCGGCAGGCACATACACCGCCTGTACGGAAGTGATAGAACCTTTGCGGGTAGACGTGATACGTTCCTGCATCGCACCCATTTCCGTAGCCAGCGTAGGCTGGTAACCAACGGCGGATGGCATACGTCCTAAAAGGGCGGACACTTCCGAACCTGCTTGTGTGAAACGGAAGATATTATCGATAAAGAACAAGATATCGCGTTTCTCACCTTCTTTTCCTGCGTCGCGGAAAGATTCCGCTACCGTCAGTCCGGACAATGCCACAGAAGCACGTGCGCCCGGAGGCTCGTTCATCTGACCGAAAATCAGAGACACCTGCGATTTCTCCAGTTCGTTATAATCCACTTTCGAAAGATCCCAATGACCTTTCTCCATTCCTTCCTTGAATGCCTCGCCGTAACGGATTACACCGGATTCAATCATTTCGCGCAGCAAGTCGTTACCTTCGCGGGTACGTTCACCTACTCCGGCAAATACAGAGAATCCGTTATGTTTCTTGGCGATATTATTGATAAGTTCCTGAATCAATACAGTCTTTCCTACACCGGCGCCGCCGAACAAACCGATCTTACCACCTTTGGCATACGGTTCGAGCAGGTCGATCACCTTGATACCTGTGAAGAGCACCTCTTGCACAGTTGTCAAATCCTCAAACTTAGGGGGTTCTCGGTGAATAGAATATGCACCTTTACGGTCGAGTCCTTTCATACCGTCGATTGAATCACCGACTACGTTCATCAGTCTTCCTTTAATCTGTTCGCCAATCGGCATCGTGATCGGGCCTCCGGTGGGATACACTTTCATGCCTCTCTGAAGTCCGTCAGTACTATCCATCGCTACGGTACGCACCGTATTTTCGCCGATATGTTGCTGAACTTCTACAACCAGTATTTTGCCGTTTGGCCTCTTTATCTCCAGCGCGTCGTGGATGCTTGGCAGCACCAATTCTGCATCCGTACCCTCAAAGTACACATCGACCACAGGGCCGATCACCTGCGAGATATGTCCGATAATCTGTGACATAAGCAATCTCAATTTATTTATATTATTCTTTTCTCTCCCTTTGACTTTATAATATGACAAGGAATGAACATTTTTCGCGTTTTACCTATTTTCATTATTATAGTAAACAGTTGAGTTCAGTTTTTGTTCAACTATTTTCTATATTCGATAAACTTCTGTCCTTAGAAATAGTTAAAGAAACAACTGCGCAAATGTAGAAACAATTCCGTGTCGTTGTGCTTCCTTTTTCATTATTTGTCGTTCGATAACACTTATTAGACCTACAAAGACTACAGATTAACCAATTCCGGTGGTTTTCTGCTATAAATTAAAAGCAAAACAAGTTTAGCACTAATAAACTATCAATAAACTAAATTATCTCCTCCAGTTTCCTATCTCCCTGTTTAAAATCAATGAATTAGCCAGAACAGAAAATAGTAGCAAAGGCAACTAGTTTTGTGTTCGAACACAGAAAAGACGGTTTTTCCATGCTTTCCTTAAGAAAGTTTAAAGTTAGACTCCCTGTTTTCCTACTATTCATTCTTTCATATTCCGTATTCCTGCGTTAAGACCCACATCCATCTTTATAAACTTCCCGATTTATATAAAAGAGCAATATAATAACGCTCTATACAATTATTATCTCATTTTTTTGCTGTAATTTTGCACCACTTAATATAAAACACTCAAAATGATGAAGAAAATACTATTACTCGGTTCCGGCGAACTAGGAAAAGAATTTGTAATTTCAGCTCAACGTAAAGGCCAGCACATCATTGCATGTGACTCCTATGCGGGAGCACCGGCTATGCAAGTGGCCGATGAATTTGAAATATTCGACATGTTGAACGGTGAAGAACTGGAACGCGTGGTGAAGAAACACCGCCCGGACATTATCGTTCCGGAGATTGAAGCAATCCGTACAGAACGTTTATACGACTTCGAAAAAGAAGGTATTCAGGTAGTTCCCAGTGCCCGTGCCGTGAACTTCACCATGAACCGCAAAGCCATCCGCGACCTTGCCGCTAAAGAACTCGGATTGAAAACGGCCAAATATTTCTATGCCAAAACCTTGGAAGAACTGAAAGAAGCTGCCGATAAAATCGGTTTCCCTTGTGTCGTTAAGCCGTTGATGTCTTCTTCCGGCAAAGGACAATCGCTCGTGAAGAGTGCCGACGAACTCGAACACGCTTGGGAATACGGATGCAGCGGCAGCCGTGGCGATATTCGCGAACTTATCATTGAAGAATTTATCAAGTTCGACAGCGAAATCACCCTGCTCACCGTTACTCAAAAGAACGGTCCTACCCTCTTCTGCCCTCCCATCGGACACGTGCAGAAAGGTGGCGACTATCGTGAAAGTTTCCAACCTGCACACATCGATCCCGCCCATTTAAAAGAAGCGGAAGAGATGGCCGAGAAAGTAACCCGTGCACTGACAGGCGCAGGACTTTGGGGAGTTGAGTTCTTCCTAAGCCACGAAAACGGAGTCTATTTCTCCGAGCTTTCTCCGCGTCCGCATGACACAGGTATGGTGACACTGGCGGGCACACAAAACCTGAATGAGTTCGAACTCCACTTACGTGCCGTGCTCGGCCTGCCCATTCCCGGCATCAAACAAGAACGGATAGGTGCAAGCGCTGTGATCCTTTCCCCGATTGCCAGTCAGGAACGCCCTCAATATCGCGGACTGGAAGAAGTGACGAAAGAAGAAGACACCTACCTCCGCATATTCGGCAAACCGTTTACCCGCGTCAACCGCCGTATGGGAGTGGTGCTTTGCTATGCTCCGCTGAATGCCGATTTGGATGCCCTGCGTGATAAGGCAAAGAGAATTGCCGGGAAAGTAGAGGTTTATTAAAATCCAAAGAACCATAGAAAACTAGAGGAATCATAGAGAAGATAAAAAACGAGGCGTGTGTCGAAAGTTAGTGATTACCACTTATTGACACACGCCTCACTTTTTCAGAGAATATCTATCGATTCATCACCATCTTATTCTTTAGAAGAACACCATCCGCTTGTTTATAATTTCAAAAAGTTTGTTTTTTAGCACATTAGCATTGATCGGTTTGGAAGCATAGCCGTCGAACCCTTCGCTAAGAATACGCTGCTCATCCGAAGCATAAGCATAAGCCGTGATAGCGATGATAGGAATTTCGGCAGATAGTTTGCGTATCTCTTTCGTTGCTTCGTATCCGTTCATTATAGGCATATTGATGTCCATCAATACAATATGCGGATGCTTCTCCTTGAACAAATCGACAGCCTCCTGACCATTCCAGGCATGGATAATATTGAAATCCTTGTGCAAGATATTCTCGAACAATTTATAATTACTCTCGTTATCTTCGGCAATCAAAATACTGATATCATCGCGATGCACGTGCATCATGTCGAACTTCGGTTCCTGCGACTGCATCTTTTTTACAGGATGATAAGGCAGCGTAAACCAGAAAGTAGAACCCTTTCCGTACTCCGATTCCACACCTATTTTCCCTCCCATGTGCTCCACAATCATCTGGCAGATTGAAAGTCCGAGTCCTGTGCCTTGCGCAAAACTGTTGAGCTTCACAAAGCGGTTGAACACCGTTCCCAGTTTGTCCTCCTGTATGCCACAGCCCGTGTCGGTCACATAAAAGCGCAACATATTCTCTTCTTTCTCCAGTGTATATCCGAAAGTGATGCTGCCGCCTTTATCGGTGAATTTGATTGCATTGGTGATAAGATTCGTAATCACTTGGTTCAACCGGTTGCCATCTGTTTCAATACAACAATCCGGCATAGGCTCCATCAGGCTGAAAGCCAGCCCTTTTTCTTCCGTTCGGGCTTGCAGTGAGCATTTTATACCCCGCAAAATCTCGCTCAAATGCTTGGGCAGGTAAGCAAACTCAAGTGTGCCCGATTCTATTTTGGACAAGTCGAGGATGTCGCCCACCAGTTGCAACAGCAGCTTGTTGTTGTTTTCGATGATCGTAATATACTCTTCTTTTTCTTCCGGTTCCTCTACGGTAGGTAATAGTCCGGAAAAACCGACAATCGCATTCAGCGGCGTGCGTATCTCGTGGCTCATATTGGCAAGGAAGGCACTCTTCAGGCGATTCGATTCCTCGGCACGGTCCTTGGCACTTACCAATTCCTCTTCCAAAGCCTTGCGGGCGGTAATCACCAATGAAGAACCTACCAACGTCAGCGGGCGACCGTTTTCGTCACGGGTGGCAACAGTTGCCTGTGCTTCCACCCAGTCCGTTTGCAGTCCCGTAGCCGTGCGGGTAACCACCCGGTATTCTTCTTTCACCTTCTTAATAGTTCCGGTTATCAAATCCTGATAAGCCTTCTCGATGCGTGGCCGGTCTTCCCTGAATATTTTTGCAAAGTACTGTGCATCCGGCACAGAAAGTTGCTCTTCGGTAACATCCTGTTCTTCGGTGCTCAATTCGATAGGACGGTTTATGTCGCAAAGAATCATCCTCCGTTCCAGATCCCACTTCCAAGGAATGATGTCGGCCACTTCGAGAGCCATAATCAACTTCTGGTTTGTGGCGTTCAGTTTTTGCTGGGTGTGATACAAATCCGTGCTGTCCACACCAAACACATCTATGTAATCTTTCTTCGAGCTAAGAGCCAGCACGATTTCCTGATGCTTATTGGTCTGTGGGGTATAAAATGAATACGTGATCGGACGTTTTCCCTTATCCAGAATCTTCACATAGTTTATAGAGGCAAGGAAGTTTGTTCCAAACAATTCACTGGCCCGTTTGCCGATTACATCCACTTTAGATTCATACTGTTTCAGGAAATGCTTGTTTATGGAACAGATTTCCATATCAACGATTTCGCCCTCATCATCACGTATCAGACGTTCACGGGCATAGATGATAGGCATATTATCAAACAAATCCGACAACTCTTGTGCCGTTTCCAATTGCGTCTGTTGGGCTTCACGCACCCTGCCTAACGCTTTTATTCTTATATATTGATAAAGCACCACAAAGAGAATAACAAAGAAAGCGATAATGGCTATGAATAAATAGCCATACTGCTGCCATACAGTTTGCGGACGGTTGAAAAAGACAGAACCGGACGGACAACTGTCCGGCGAGAAATTCCGTTGCAACAAAGCGGGATAATTGAATATATTTTCTCCCTTCGGAATGTAAAACGGGATAGTGCGCGGAGCAACTCCCGACAGTACAGCGGAGAGTGTTTTGAGCAACTGCTCGTTGAAATCCGTTTGTGAATACATAAACCCTCCTATCATTCCGCTATTTACGACCAGAGAGTTTTTAAGTGCAAATATCGGAGTCACACTATTGGAGATTACCTGGAATGAATTAGCTTGCAACTGCACATTTCCGGCTACCACCTGACGGGTGAACCAGGATGAAAGAAGTACTCCCGTGGTAGCACTGTCCACTTTGTTCAGTTTCAACAGCAAACTGTCCGTAGTCATGTTTGCAGCCGAATAGAAATCATATTCCAGCTCCGGATATGCCTTCTGCAATAACTGTTTCATGTCAGTATTGAGTTGCTGATTCACATAACGTCCGTCTCCGATCAGGATAATCTTCTTCATACCGGGAATCATATGTTGCAGCAGCTTCACATTTTCCTCAATAAACACACGGGTCTGGAGCAGTGTGAGATTATACTCTTCGGTGAAGTTGGTAAGCGGAACCTGTTCGGACGGTACTACCGGATATTTTTTGATGTAGCAGTCATCGGGACCCATGTAGCTCTCTTCCCCGCACAAAATGAGGGGAACATCTCCCCATGCTTCACGCATCTCATTGCGGAAGAGCATCATCGAGTTGCCCAACAGCAATACGGCTTTAGGTTTCTTCTTTCCATATTTGGCAAAGATATTCGTTTTGAGGTCCGCCAGTTTCAAGCTGTCATCAATCATCAGCATATTCATGTTTTCCACATATACCTCTGTTTTTCTTTCCATGTTCAGCCATTGCAAAACAGGGGAAATGATGGCATTACTCCAAGGAGCATCCGATGTATAGGTATTAAGTATTAGCAGATAATCACTCTGGAAAATGGTATCTTCTTTCACTTGAGGAAAAACGGTGAGAGTCCAAAGGCATAGACTTACCAGCAAAATGGCTTTACGGAACTTTAGTGCTTCCATATTTTCTTGTTGTTTTATTTGTGATATTGATAAACTTCGCAAATCTATGATTTATTTTTGGTATTTTGAGTAAAAACATCAAAAAAAGAAATGATTTTCACTCACTTTCCGAAAAATATCAGTTTATCTTCGTTATTATGCGAATCCCGTTCCAGAAAGTGCATACGCACACTCTGAAACGGGACTACACTTTTGAATGACTCCGGATTCATCGTCCAAAAAAATTTCTACATACCTATTTATATAATTATGTCTTTCTCCGGCGACCCGAATCCGGCTTTTACCTCAAAACAGGGACACGATTTCACCCATTCTTCCGGCTCTATTTCACCATTTCCGTTCAGGTCGGGACTAAGATCACGATGGCCGCACACCCTGCAATCCGGGTAATCCCGCAACAACGTGAGAACCAATACGCGCAGTGAGTGCTTCTGCCATTCGGTACGGGTGTCTTTGGGCTGCCCTGTGCGGTCGACATGTGTACCGAAGCAGTTTGAATGCAATCCGCACTTTTCTGGGTTCGGACAAGATGCCGTTTCGGCAACTGACGCCCAAATGGTTGAAGCGTTTTGAGAACAGTCTACGGGAACATGGATGCAGTTGGAACACGGTGTCTACTTATCTGCGGAAAGATTATTGATTTTGTGAAGCGGTCAAGAGGGAAAGCAATCTCCTGACAAATAAGACGTTACTTCGTAGGTAACGGAAATTTAATTTGAAACGAAAAAGGACACAGAGTATGTATATACTGTAACTGTCAACATGCCGGATGATGGAAAAGTAGAAGCCGGACAATAGTCACCTTTTGGATTATTTTATCCTTCTCCTTGACCATATTCAACAAAAAAGCGCTATCTTTGTTTTGTAATTGAGACACAACATACAATGGGAAGATTTATCAATCCCTTTACCGATTTTGGCTTTAAGTTTTTATTCGGCAGAGAGGTAGAAAAGGAGTTATTAATTGACTTCTTGAATGATTTGCTCGTAGGAGAGCACATAATCACCGACATCCAGTTCCTCAACAACGAACAGCAGCCGGAAGTAAAAACAGAGCGAGGTATTATCTACGACATATATTGCGTAACCGACACGGGCGAACGCATTATCGTAGAAATGCAGAATCGGGAACAGCCTTATTTTAAAGACCGTGCCCTCTTCTATCTCTCACGAGCCATCACGCAGCAAGCAAAAAAAGGTGTTTGGGACTTCCAGTTGGATGCAGTGTATGGAGTGTTCTTCATGAATTTCGTGATGGACAAGGATATGCCCGCTAAAATCAGAACGGATATTATACTTTCTGACAGGGATACTGGGAAGCTCTTCAACAACAAGTTCCGGCAAATCTTTATCGAACTGCCAAACTTCAACAAAGAAGAGGATGAATGTGAAAACGATTTTGAACGCTGGATTTATATATTAAAGCATATGGACACACTTGACAGAATGCCTTTCAAGGCTCGCAAAGCAGTTTTTGAACGACTGGAGAAGTTGGCTTCCAAAGCGAATATGACCCAGGAAGAAAGAGCGCAGTACGAGGAAGAATGGAAAATTTACAACGATTATTTTAATACGTTGGACTTTGCTGAACAGAAAGGACGACGGGAAGGACGGCAAGAAGTTCTTATCGAAACCGCCCGCAGGTTCAAAGAAATGGGATTTACTACTGAAATGATTGCCAAAGGCACCGGACTTTCAAAAGAAGAAATAGAAAAGCTATAAAATCGACTTACTGCGATTAGTACCTCCTCGGAGGAAAACAGGAATACATATCAGAAAAATAAAAGTCCCGTTTTGTCTTGCAACAAAACGGGACTTTCTCTATAAAAAAACTACTACCTATCGTTTCTTGCTCAAGAAACGCTTTGCCAAATATTTACGCAAAGGTTCATCATAGAATTTCAAGCTTAGATAAGCCAGTACAATGCATAATGCGTAAACACATAAAGCTACCTGCCAAGTCTCGCCCAGCGTATAGAGTTGATTCTTAATCAGCCATGCATAGAACAGATACATCAACGGATAGTGTATCACGTAGATCGGATAAGATATATCTCCCAAGAACTTACATATCTGCGTTGACCGCTTATCCGTCGTACTTCCCGACGCACCCAGCCACACAAGGATAGGGAAAGCTACGACAATGCAAAACGCTTCATACACACCGTTCGTACAAACCGGCTCTGCGCCCTCCAAATAAGGAACGGAAAACAGGGCAATCAATACAAGGGTACATATCCAGAAAGCGCCTTTCACTTTCACTGGTTTGAAGTTGCGGGATAAAAGCATACCCAAAGAGAAAGGGAAAAGCATTCTCAATGATCCGCCCAAGAAGTTTACACCATCCAGCGTCCATCCTACCCCCCATGTTTCCATAACCGGAGACATCGAAGATGGCGAATGACGTCAACGCCACTCCCAACAATACCACCATCACAGTCAACGCCTTATTAGACAAACGGCGAATGAACAACGCATAAAGGATATTGCCTATATACTCGAAAAATAACGACCAGCACGGCCCGTTCAGCGGAAACATCTCGCCATTGCCGCGAACCTCATAGCCCGCCCCCGGCATGGCAGGAATGAAAAATATCGTGCAAAGAAGAGACAACATCACCATGGATATGGCAACGTGTGTTCCATCCCATTGCACAGAGCCCTGAATGCAGAACGTGATAGCTCCCAGAACAGCCCCCCAGAACAACCATGGGATGAAGACGTATCAACCGGCGTTTAAAGAAATCTTTCATAGTGAGACTCTTACCCCAACGGTCGTCGTAAGCGTAACCGATCACAAAACCCGAAAGGATAAAAAAGAAATCCACGGCCAAATATCCGTGATTCAAAGTTTCAATAGCACTATTACTGGCAAAAGCGAAGCCCTCGAATACATGATACCAGATCACCATAAGAGCCGCCACACCGCGAAGTCCGTCAAGAAGATCATAATGCGCCTTGGTGTCTGAAAAGGCTGAAGCAGAAATGTTCGACATTTGTTTTTCTATTAGTAAGTTAGTATTTTCAGAGGACAAAGATACGGTTTGCGCTACGAAGTTTCTTTGCTCTAAAGCAAAAAAGCCCTGCTAATCGCTATTTTTTAGCGCGCACCCGGCTAAGGGTATAGATGGAAATGCCCAAAAAAGCAGCCACATATTTCAGCTTCACCCGGTTTATCAGTCCGGGATAGCGGCGGTTGAACTGTTCGTAGCGTTCTTTGGGCGAAAGTTGGAGGCGTTCCACAAACATGTGGCTAAGCTCCTTGTTTACATTCTGATGCAGGATTCTTCCCCAGTTGGCTATGTCGATATACGTTTCGTAGAGGGCATTCAGCTTGTCGATGTGGATAACGTAGATTTTGCAAGCGGAAAGCGTTTCAACGCTTTCTATCGATGGTTGCTGATAGTAGAGCGAATCCATGCCGAACGTAACGTCACCCTCCTGACTGAACCACGTAGTGGTGTCCTCTCCGTTGTGATGGAATATAGAACGGGCAATGCCCTCTTCAATGAAATAAACCAAGCGGTCTGTCACTCCTGCCTGAACAATATAGGTATCTTTGGGATAATACCTTAATTCCATATTCGCCTGAAGCGCTTGAAGTGCTTCGTCGGAAACCGGATAGATTTGCCTGATTTTACGAATGATATTTTCCATTTGGGGGAATGGCGTATTGGGGGTTAATGACGTACTTTAGGATATTTATTATTAAAACGGAAACCAAGACCGAGCATCAGATAATTAGGAGTCTGGAAATCCTGAAGATTGTAGCCGATGTGAAGGAATGAACTCCGGGTGACGTCTATCTTCAACGCAAAGACCTGATACAGTCCGCGCAAATCGCCACGCCCCAGCACATTTGTTCCCAAGCCGACACCGATAGTAAAAAACGGCATCACGTATTCTGCCCGTCCGGAGAGTCCCAGCGCAAGCTGATGCTGAATGCCCGGCACGAGAAATTTACGACGGGAGGAACCGCTGCCGCCATCGTACTCTACCAGCGCATCTTCGGTGTACACATTGGCACTACCGTCATAGACACCATCCAGCGAGACTCCGAAGCGCAGCTTATAGTTGAGATTGTACATCGGAGCAAAGTTGAATCCCGCTACGGGATAGCTGCCCGGTGATGCAATCTGTTTCTCGCCCACATAGACACCTTTCCGGCGCCACGAGCCGAACAACACAAGGTCATAACTGACGTGCCGCGGAAAACGGGGAACGTAGGGATGAACCAATGATTTAGTGAGGTCGGCTTCTTCCCGGTTGAAGTTGTACACCAGTCCGATTTTCGCTCCGGTGGTGTTGACACCTGCATTGGGAAACTTGGTGTTGCCGTTAGAGAAATGCGTGAAGTCTCCGCCGATGATAAAGTCGAAATAACGGGAAAGCGACCAGTTAAGGTAGATACCTGCGTTGAGATAGGCATTCACCCGTGAGCCTACGGCTCCGTTGTAAGAGTTGTAATCGTTGTCATAAGGTTTCCATCCGGCAGAGATACCGAAATTCCACTCGTAATTGAGCGAAAGGCGGGGATTGAAACGGGCAATGCGTGCACCTTGAAAGACATAGAACGTCACAGGATCACCCAGCTGCTTTTTATCTCCAAAGGTGGTGAAGGCCAAGCCGAAACCTTGATAGGCTCCGCCATAGATGCGGTCGGCACAGGTGTTGGGACGAAACTTGAAAGAGTATTTCAGATGAGCGGCAAATGAACTCTGGATGGGTTTCCACCGTTCGTTCTCGCCTTGCAGGAAAGGATTGGTGGGGAACACGTATTGCGGCCGCGCCTCTATCCCCAACCGGTGAATGAAATGGTGGGGAACGTAGGGAGCTACGGTGTCGGCTCCGCATTGCGGGAAACTGTTGTGCCGGAAGCCATGAATTTCTTCCTGCAATCTCCGCACTTCTTCACGAAGTTGGCGGACGTCCTGCCGGAGCTGTTTCACCTCTTGCCGCATTTCCTTCATCTCTTTCTCTTCCTGCCCTACCTCCTGCGCACAAAGCGAAGTGCCGGGAAAAAGCAAAGCGGAACAGATTACGGCAATTTCCCATCTGGGTATCTTTACTCTCATATAATAGTCTGGTTTGTCTTTTCAGAACGGAAGTTACAAATGGAGCTTCTCAATAAACTGTGCCACATGATAGCCGTCCATCAATCCATGATGGCAGGTTACGGAAACGGGCATCATCAGTCTTTCTCCGTCGCGGAAGTACTTTCCGGTGGAGATTTTGGGAACACTATCGCCCGAACGCATATTGGTGGGGTGCTTCATGTCGGTGAATGAGAGCCACGGCACTGCCGAATAATGTATGGCATTGGGATGGAAAGTGCCTCCTTTGTTGAGTCCCGTAGTGGCTTGCAAACGTTCCATCTCTGCTTTTGCCCGACGGATAAAGACGAGTTCGTCCGGATCGTATTCAAAGGCGGCAAAAGAAAAGGTATGGTCGGCACGGCCTACGGTAGCTTCGGGCAGAAGGCTGTCATAACACACCACCTTATCGCCTTCGATGCGGTAACGGAATTCTTCTACCGCAGCAGCGGCTGTCGTTATCCGGTGGAGGACTAACAGGGAAAAGGATATGCCTTTGGCTTTGGCTTCCTGATACGCGCGCGTACAGTCTACCTGAACGGTTACTCCGAAAAACGGATCGTCAAAAGCACTGAAATGTTCGTAATGTTCTCTTCTGTTCCAAGTAGCAATATCGATGATCTTCTCTATCTGATTCATTCTAAACACTCTTTTTTAAGTTTCACCACAGAGGACACAAAGGACACAGAGTTTTTTCGGTAAGGTAAGACCGGAAGTAATGGAATCAATTGCATTAATCCGGTGAAAAAGTTCTATAAAAGCTCTATAAAATCTCTGTGTCCTTTGTGTCCTCTGTGGTGAATAAATTACTGATGTTGCTCACGCAACAGGTCGTTCACTGTTTTTACCGGGTTGAAGGTGGAAAGTGGCACTTCTACGAAGACGGTATTCCAGTCGCTCATCGCACCGTTCCACAAGCCGGGAAGTTCGAGAGCTTTCAGGTCTTTGCCGTTCTTCGATTTGTAGGAGATGAAGCCTGTTGCCTTATCTACGTACTTCACCAAGTCGAATTTATGTCCTTTATAATCGCGCACAGCACATACGAGGTCTACCGGATTGAAGTGTGTGCCTTTCTCGAACATTTCTTTCTTCTCCGGATCGTCCATGTCGATCTGTGAGCTTTCGAGGATTTGCAGGGAGATGGTTCCGTCGCTGTTGTAAGCAAGGAACGGGCCGCCACCGGGTTCGCCTACGTTCTTCACCATTCCGCAGACACGCATCGGGCGGTTGAACTTGTTTTTCAGGTAGATGGCGAGTACGGAATCTTCGAGGTCTTTCGTCTCCGGATTCTTGCAGAAGAGTTTCTTTTGCAGGAATTGAAGCATTTCCATCATCTGGTCGTGGGTGTATTTACCGCTGTCGAGCAGGGTAAGATATTCGAATACTTGTTTTTGCAAAGTCACGAGCACTCCGGCAATCAGTTTCTTATAAGTAACGGTGTCGGCCTTCAGTCTGTCGGGCACTACGTTGTCGATGTTCTTGATGAAGATAATATCTGCATCGAGGTCGTTCAGATTCTCAATCAGTGCACCGTGGCCACCGGGACGGAACAGCAGTTTGCCGTTGTCGCGGAAAGGTTGGTTGTCCATGTCGGCGGCAATCGTGTCGGTACTCGGCTTCTGTTCGGAGAAGGTGATGTAATAATCCACTCCATAGCGTTTGGAAAATTCGTCTACCTTTTCGGCTACCAATTTCTTGAAAAGTTCGCGATGTTCGGTAGATACCGTGAAGTGCACATTCACTTTACCGCTCTTTCCGGCAGCATACATGGCTCCTTCGGCGAGATGTTCTTCCATCGGTGTGCGTGAACCTTCGGGGTACTTATGGAATTTGAGCAGACCTTTCGGCAATGCGCCATAATTCAGTCCGGCAGTTTCGAGCAGGGCGGACACCACTGCTTTATAGTTACCTTCTTCGATCAGTCCGGAAATATCTTTTCCGTCGATACGCTGGCAGGCTACATTCAGATCGTCATAGAAAGCAAAATCCTTGATTCCGTCAAAGAATGCCTGTTCGAACTTGGTAGTCGGCCGGTCATAGTCGGCGGACAGGAACTCGAATAGGTTCTTGAACATACGACTCGCTGCACCGGAAGCGGGCACGAACTTCACAACAGTCTTACCTGTGTTTGTATACGCATCCCAAGCGGCCAGATAAGCCTTCTGTTCTTCTGCATCGGGAGCCAATATTCCTTTTTCGATGGAAGCGGCTGCATCCAGTTTCAAAAAGGGGAAACCCGTCTGGAAGCATGCTAATTGTTCTGCAATTTGCTCTTCCGTAATGCCTTTCTTGGCAAGCAACTCTTTGTCCTGTGTCGTTATCATAATATCTAATTTTATTAATTGATGCCCAAAAATACAAAATGTTATTTACTTCTTGCCGAATAACCGGGAAAAAAACTAATTTTACATCGAATTAACAAGATTGAATATGGACGACTTTTTTACATCGGAGGAAAAAAAGGAGCTTTTTTCACTCTACCGGCATTTGTTGCAATCTGCAGGAGATAGTATTTCCTGGAAGGATTGCCTAAAGTTAAAGAGACATCTTATCAAAGCGGCCCAGTGTAACGGTCTGCAACGCAATAACTTCGGGATGAATCCCGTCATCAGAGATTTACAAACGGCAGTGATCGTTGCGGAGGAAATCGGCATGAAAGGTTCGTGCCTGGTCGGTATCATGTTGCACGAAATCGTGAAAGGGCATGTATTGTCTATCGACGAGGTGAACGCCGAATATGGGGATGACGTGGCAAGTATCATCAAGGGATTGGTGAAAACAAACGAGCTTTATGCGAAGAGTCCGGCTATCGAGTCGGAAAACTTCCGTAATCTGCTGCTTTCTTTCGCGGAGGATATGCGTGTAATCCTGATAATGATTGCGGACCGCGTGAACGTGATGCGCAAAATCAAAGATACGGGCAACGAGGGGGACCGGATCAAAGTGGCGAACGAAGCTGCATATCTGTATGCTCCGCTGGCGCACAAGCTGGGACTGTATAAGCTGAAATCGGAACTGGAAGATTTGTCTCTCAAATATACGCAGAAGGAAACGTATTATTTTATCAAGGATAAGCTGAATGAGACGAAGGCTTCCCGCGACAAGTATATCGCTGCTTTTATCGAGCCGATCCAGAAGAAGGTGTCGGAAGCAGGATTGAAGTTCGACATCAAGGGGCGAACCAAGTCGATTCATTCGATATGGAACAAGATTCAGAAGCAGAAAACGTCTTTTGAGGGGATTTATGACTTGTTCGCCATCCGTATCATCCTCGATTCGGAACCGGATCCGGCTAAGGAGAAGCAGGAATGCTGGCAGGTTTATTCGATTGTTACGGATATGTACCAGCCGAACCCGAAGCGTCTGCGCGACTGGCTCTCTATTCCGAAAAGCAATGGTTACGAATCATTGCACATCACTGTGATGGGCCCGGAAGGGAAATGGGTGGAAGTGCAGATACGTACCCGCCGCATGGACGAGATCGCGGAACGCGGCTTGGCTGCTCACTGGAGATATAAAGGTATCAAGGGTGAAACGGGTCTGGACGAGTGGTTGACTTCTGTGCGGGAGGCGTTGGAGAATGCGGACAACGACTCGCTGAAAGTGATGGATCAGTTTAAGATGGATCTCTACGAGGATGAAGTGTTTGTCTTCACGCCCAAGGGGGATTTGTTCAAGCTCGGCAAGGGGGCTACGGTATTGGATTTTGCGTTCCATATCCATAGTAAGTTGGGATGCAAGTGTATCGGCGCGAAAGTGAACGGCAAAAATGCACAGCTTAAACAGAAACTGAACAGCGGCGACCAAGTGGAAATCATGACTTCAAACACCCAGACTCCGAAGCAGGACTGGCTGAACATCGTGACGACTTCCAAAGCGCGCACCAAGATAAGGCAGGCTCTCAAGGAGATGGTGGCACGCCAGCATGCTTTTGCCAAGGAGACGCTGGAACGGAAATTCAAGAACCGTAAGCTGGAATATGATGAAGCGACCATGATGCGCCTCATCAAGCGATTGGGCTTCAAGAATGTGACGGAGTTTTATCAGCGGATTGCCGACGGTGGACTGGACGTTAACGAGATTCTGGATAAATACGTAGAGCAACAGAAACGGGACAGTGATACGCACGACGAAATTGTGTATCGCAGTGCCGAAGGGTATAACTTGCAGGCTACGCAGGAGGAAACGACGTCTAAGGAAGATGTACTGGTGATCGACCAGAATCTGAAAGGGTTGGAATTCAAGTTGGCTAAATGTTGTAATCCGATTTACGGGGACGATGTGTTTGGTTTCGTTACGGTAAGCGGTGGTATCAAGATACACCGGGCGGATTGTCCGAATGCCAACCAGATGCGTGAGCGTTTCGGTTATCGTATTGTGAAGGCTCGTTGGGCGGGGAAATCGGTGGGTACACAATATCCTATCACGCTGCGGGTTGTAGGACACGATGATATTGGTATCGTGACTAATATCACTTCTATTATATCCAAAGAGAATGGTATCACGCTGCGCTCCATCGGTATTGACTCGCACGACGGTTTGTTCTCCGGAACACTGACGGTCATGGTGGGTGATACGGGACGTTTGGAGGCTCTTATCAAGAAATTACGTACTATAAAGGGAGTAAAACAAGTTAGCCGGAATTAATTCCGGCTACTCTCCTATCTTACTTTCTTCTTTATATAATAAGGATAGGTAATCAATACAAAGAAGAGTAAAGCAATGGATGCTACTATCTGTCCGGTATGTAGCATCTTATCTGTATCCAGTTCCATGTAGCAGGCGGTAGCGATTCCCAGAGAAATGCCGATTTCGGTTGCCAGCAGATGGGTAGTGTTGGCTGTTCCGCGTTGGCAATGGTGGGATAGCTTTACGAACATCACCAGAAATTCCGGCAGGATAAAGCCTAAGCCCAATCCCAAGAGTACGGAGGAAATGCCTATGGAGATGTCTGTATTCAATAAAGACATGGCTATCATTTCCAATCCGATTCCCATAATGACCAGTCGCAAGGTTTTCTCTTTCAGGAAAAACAGACGTGCAAAGAACAGGGAAACAATGTATCCGAGGGCTGTTCCTACAAAGAACGGTACGGGGATTCCTGTGTTTCCGAGTACGAAATCGTTTAGGAAAGGGTGTACCATGGGAACCAGCAGTCCCGGAATGAAGGTTATCAGGATCAGATTGATGGCAGGAACCCATCCACGAAGCAATAAGAAGCGGTCGAAGGAATAGAGTTTGGTGACAATCGGCGCACGGAAAGGTACGTAGACTCCTGATAAAATGAGGATTCCGACAGCTCCGGTTATGACAGATACAGTGAGCAGGGTTTGGAAGGATTGGCTTTGATAAAGCCATACTCCGAGGACAATGCCTGCGATCATCCCCATACGTGCCATCCAGGAGAAACTGACGTTTCCCGCACTGCGCAGCGTGGAGTTGGTGATGTCGATGGCCAATGTGATGCCGGCTGTTGTGCCTATGCCAAAGGCAAGCCCTTGCACGGTGCTCAACAGAATCAGTTCTGTGAGGTTGGTGACAAAGGCGTATCCGATGGTCGCCACTACCATCAGGGCGGCAGCAAACATACACACGTATTTACGCTTGTATGCATCTACCAGATAGGCATGGAAAGGACCGATGAGGAACATCCCCAAGGTGAAAAAGAGAAAGATTACTCCTGTCTGTGCAGCCGGCACTCCGAGACGGTCGGCCATCTCTACGGAAAGCACCGGAAATAACACATACAAGGATATAAACAACAGCAAATTAGCTACACATATCCGCATAAAATGAACTGTCCACAATTTAACTGCCATATACTATATTTAATATTGTTCCTTCTCGTTGGGGAAGTAGCAATTCTTCACGTCAGAAACATAACGGCTGATGGCATCGGTCATCACCGTGTACAAGTCAGCGTAACGACGCAAGAAACGGGGACGGAATCCGTTGTTCATGCCAAGCATATCCTGAATCACCAATACTTGACCGTCTACGTGTCCACCGGCACCGATACCGATAATAGGTATGGTCAGTTCGGAAGCTACGCGTTCGGCAAGGGTTGCGGGAATCTTTTCGAGTACAATGGCAAAACAGCCTGCTTCTTCCAATAGATGGGCGTCGCGAATCAGCTTCTCGGCTTCGGCGTCGTCCTTGGCACGCACGGTATAGGTACCGTATTTATTGATGGATTGAGGCATGAGTCCCAGATGTCCCATTACCGGAATGCCGGCGCATACGATGCGTTTCACCGTGTCTATGATTTCTTCACCACCTTCCATCTTCAAAGCGTCAGCGTGGCTTTCTTTCATGATGCGGATGGCAGAAGCAAGTCCTTCCATCTCGTTGCCCTGATAGGATCCGAAAGGCATATCAACTACTACCATCGCACGCTTTACACCACGTACCACGGATTTAGCATGATAAATCATTTGGTCGAGTGTGATAGGTAGTGTAGTCACATTACCTGCCATTACATTAGAAGCAGAGTCGCCTACCAGAATTACATCCATTCCTGCACCGTCTACAATCTGCGCCATTGTGTAATCATATGCAGTCAGCATAGATATTTTTTCACCTCTCTGTTTCATTTCAACCAAGCGATGAGTAGTCACCTTTCTTGTATCATCCGATATATAACCAGCCATGTCTTTTTAAATTAAAAATTAATGATTAAATATTAAAACGACGCCAAGCGCCTTCAAAAATCGCGGCAAAGTTATAACATTTAATTCATAACAGAGAAGGAAATGCAAAAAATCCTTTCAAACGCCTCGCTTAGGTAGCTGGGGAGGCGTTTGAAAGGATTCTGTGAGGTATAATAAAAGCTCCTTAACGATATAAGGAAGCGATTTATCAAGTGCAATAATGCGTTTCGGATTTATTCTTTCTCTTAACGATGCAGAGTCAGGAGCTTGTCGTAAGTCATGTCGGTGAAGTCGTCTATTATATAATGTGCTTTGCCGGTGATGGCTTCGCGTGTGTTGGTGGTGGCAAGTCCGATCACTGTTGCCCCGGAAGTCATTCCGGCTTGCAGACCGTGGAAAGAATCTTCAAAGACATAGGTATTTTCGGGAGTGGCTTCAAAGATTTCCATTCCGAGCAGGAAGCAGTCGGGAGCCGGTTTGGAACGGGCAAACATCTCTCCGGTCAGGATGCGGTCTACCATTCCTTTAAATTCGGGGTGGGCATTATAGACGTTGGCCATCTTCTCTTCGTTGGAGCTGGTGACTACGGCTATCTTTGCACCGTTACGGCGAAGATCGGCTATAAAGGCTTCTACTCCGGGGATATACTCGTAGGACATCTTTTGCTCGTAAACGTAAAGTTCAGCGCTTATTTCAAGCTGGGCTTCGGGTTTGTCCGAGAAATACTTTTCATAGATTTGCAATAATGTCTGTCCCTTGATCCGGCGACCGAAATCTTCTTCGTTCAGATATTTCCGTCCCTGCTCGTCCCAGAAGACTGTGTACTGCGTTTCTGTATCCATAATGACACCATCAAAATCGAAGAGTGCCGCAATCGTTTTCGTTGTATTCATATATAAACTTTCTTTTTACCTAAACGTTAAACCTTGTGTATCCATCGCTGCAAAGTTCCGAATAATCATCGAATCAGGCAAATAATTCGTACCTTTGCAAAGCTAAAAAAAACGTAACATACGTTTTTATCCAACAAAATCTACTAGCGCATGAGCAAGAACGACCCACATATCTTAGGCAAAGAAAGTATCGGCAAATTGCTGTTACAATATTCCATTCCTGCAATTATAGGAATGACGATTACTTCTATCTATAATATTATTGATAGTATCTTCATCGGACATGGCGTAGGCCCGATGGCGATTGCCGGACTGGCCATCAGCTTTCCGCTGATGAATCTAGTGGTGGCTTTCTGTACATTGGTATCGGCGGGCGGTTCTACGCTGGCGTCTATCCGTCTGGGACAAAAGGATATGAAGGGGGCTACGGAAATCTTGTCACACACGTTGATGCTCTGTATCACTAATTCGTTCTTCTTTGGTATTTTGTCTTTCATCTTTCTGGATGATATATTGGTTTTCTTCGGGGCCAGTAACGAGACGCTTCCTTATGCGCGGAGCTTTATGCAGGTGATCTTATTGGGTACTCCTATCACTTATACGATGATTGGGTTGAACAACGTGATGCGTGCTACCGGATACCCGAAAAAGGCGATGTTGACTTCGATGGTGACGGTGGTGGCGAACATTATCCTCGCTCCTATCTTTATTTTCCACTTTGAATGGGGAATGAGGGGAGCTGCTACGGCAACGGTGATTTCGCAGTTGATCGGTATGGTGTGGGTGGTGAGCCACTTTGTCAAGAAAGACAGTACGGTGCATTTTGAGGGGAATATCTGGAAGATGAAACGGAGAATTGTGGAGAGTATCTTCGCCATTGGTATGTCTCCTTTCCTGATGAATGTGTGTGCGTGTGCCATTGTGATTATCATCAATAACAGCCTGCAAAATTACGGAGGTGATATGGCGATTGGAGCTTATGGAATCATCAACCGTTTGCTGACGCTTTATGTGATGATTGTGTTAGGTCTGACGATGGGTATGCAGCCTATCGTGGGGTATAACTTCGGAGCGCAGAAGATAGACCGCGTGAAACAGACGTTGCGACTGGGGATTATCTCCGGGGTTGTGATTACCAGTAGCGGGTTTATTATCTGCGAGTTCTTCCCGCATGCTGTGTCGGCTCTTTTTACGGATAGCGATGAATTGATTGATTTGGCCGTAGACGGTATCCGGCTGGCTGTATTGATGTTCCCGTTTGTAGGGGCGCAGATTGTGATTGGTAACTTCTTCCAAAGTATCGGGAAGGCTAAAATAAGTATTTTCCTTTCGCTGACGCGGCAGTTGCTTTATCTTTTGCCTTGCTTGCTACTCTTTCCCAACTGGTGGGGATTGAAAGGTATCTGGATTAGTATGCCGGTATCGGATGCACTGGCATTTATTACGGCGGTTGTCAGTCTGATGATTTACATTAAGAAAGTATCTAAACAACATCCGGAAACGGTAGCGGAATAAAGCATTAGCAGCTTTACTCCGCCTATTGGTTTTTATTATTTATTCTGCTTTAATGCTCTTTACGGGGTTTTCATTGGCAACGTGCCAGGCTTTCACTACCACGCAAGCCACGATAACCAATAGTACCAGCAGGGCTATTCCTATAAAAAGTAACAGATCCATATCAATTCGTTCGCTAAACTGTTCCAACCATATTTGGCCTGTAAAATAGGAAGCGGCAGTACCTATCAGAACAGAGATTACGGAGATGTTCAGAATGTCGTATATCAATAATTTCAGGATGCCGGAGGCTTCTGCCCCATTCACTTTGCGTATGGCTATTTCCTTGCTGCGGCGTTGAGTTTCTCCATTCACATAGCCAATCAATCCCGTGATGACAATAAGCAGGATGAAGCAGGACGAAATCCAGACTGCATTACGGAAACGATATACACTCTTATAGCCTTCCCGGATCTTGCTGTCTACTGAATTGAAGTTCAGAGCTACATTCGGAAATGTTTTTGCCACACATTCGTTCAAGCGTTTCAGGTTCTCGTCATAGGGTTCTTTTAGACGGACATTGATGGTGTGATTGGCCGATTCTTTATCGGCAATCAATGCAATAGGAGACTGACTGGAATAGAAACTTCTATTACGAATATCATCAAACACTCCTACGATGGTACCTTCTACCCCACTCACGGATTTTCCTACGGCACCATCGGTCCATTTCATCAAACGGACGAGTTCTTTATTCACCAATAGATCGCCTTTTTTCTTGATGGTGGTGCCTTCTGTTATTCTGATTCCCATCACATTCGGATAATCATAGTCGCACATATTGAAATTAAGGGTAGCAATGCGTTTGCCGTCGTTGCCAATCAATCCACGTGTCCAGTACTCTCCCAGTACGCTGTGTGTGGATGCCGATACCCCATCCACCATCGGTTGGCGAAGCAACTCGTCTTTTACATATTCTACTGTTTCGCCTGACATCCAGGTTTCGGCTTCTACCAGTCCCGGAATCTTGATTCCCATATCTCCATTCATCAGGTGAGAATATTGTAACAGGGTAACCAGCAATAGTCCGAGTACAAAGGAGGTACCCGTGAACTGGACAAATAGCAATGAACGTTTCCATCCTCTTTTCCCATCCGTGTAGTGCCGGAATACTTGCGTGACGGGAATACGTGAAAACAGTTTCCCCGGTATACCTCCTGCCAGGAGGAAAAGGACTGCTACAGTGAGCAACGGTATCCAAATGATGTCCCAGGCAAACAGTGAGGCAAGGCTGGTTCCCAGCAGGTCTTCGATCAATTCGCCCATGTTGATTATCAACAGGAAGCTAAATAGAATGGATAGTAGAACCAAGACTCCGGTTTCTGCCAGAAACATGCCAAAGACGTTCCCTGAACTGGCTCCACTGCATTTATGTACTCCTACGCTTTTTGCACGACGACTGATAGTGGCTATTGAAATCAACATATAATTCATGATGGCTACAAAAAACACTGAAAAGCCGAGGAAGCCGAATATCATCAAACGTTTCTGGGTATCGGCAGAATCCAGATGACGTTCCGAAAGAGGAACAACGCTGTATTCCAACTTCCAGTCATCCCATTGCAAGGGGCTGTATTTTGCCATTACTTGTTGGATTTTGCTGTTCACCTTGTCTATATCCGACGCATGACGCAAGCGTGCAAAGGCATAAAAGATATCATTCCCATTCCAACCGTTACCACTCGCATAGTGACCATCGCGGTGAATGGTAATCACAAAGTCACGGGAGAGCATCGAATTTTCGGGTATGTCTTTATAGACACCGCGAATTGTCAGTTCCAACTGTTTGTCCGCCGAAAGGGTTTTCCCAATAGGGTCTGCACTGCCGAATGTTTCACGGGCAAAATGTTCTGAAACAAATATGCTATTCGAGATAATGAGATCTTTCGCATTCCCTTTTAGTACGGGTATACCCATCGTTTCAAAGAAACAGGTGTCAACCCTCATGTAATTTGCTTTCGACAGCAGTTTGTCTTCCTTATAAATATGATAAAACTGGGAAGGAAGCACACAGGTGGCCGACTCTATTTCTTCAGGCATATCCTGCGCCAGGGTAAAAGCTACCGGATCGCAGACAGTATAGTCATAATTCATTCCGTCATCTCCCTGCACTTCTCCGGTCGTCCTATTATGCGACGCTATTCTCGCCATTATCAGATTCTCCGCTTCCGGATAACACTTTTCATAGCTCATCTCAAAAGCTATTTGCGAGAAAAGCAAGATGCCAACTGTTAGTCCTAAAGAAAGGGAGAGCACTCTTACAATATTCAAAGTACGCTCATGTAGTAATGTACGTATACTATAATAGATTTGTCTCATACTAGCTTCTGATCTGGTTTATGCTATCACACTGGCTACCACACTGCCGTCGAACAAATGAACTGTACGATGGGCAAAGGATGCGTCATGTTGTGAGTGTGTCACCATGATGATGGTTGTTCCTTCTTTATTCAGTTCGGTCAACAGGTTCATCACTTCTGCCCCATTCTTTGAATCGAGGTTACCGGTCGGTTCATCGGCGAGAATCAGTTTCGGATTGGTCACTACGGCACGGGCAATGGCGACACGTTGTTGCTGACCACCGGAAAGTTGTTGCGGAAAGTGTTTGGCACGATGACTGATGTTCATCCGTTTCAGAATATCTTCTACCATGCGGCGGCGTTCGGATGCTTTAAAGCCCAAATATGTCAGAGGAAGTTCTACATTCTCGTAAACATTCAGTTCGTCGATCAGGTTAAAGCTCTGGAATACGAATCCGAGTTTGCCCTTACGCACATGGGTACGTTCTTTCTCTTTCAATCCGCCCACTTCTTCACCCATCAAGCGGTAGGAACCTTCAGTGGGGTTATCGAGCAACCCCAGAATGTTCAACAATGTGGATTTACCACAACCGGAGGGGCCCATAATGGCTACAAACTCTCCCTCTTTTACTTCAAGGTTTACGTGATTCAAGGCAACTGTCTCCACTTCGGAAGTACGGAATACTTTACTGATGTTGTTTATTTCAATCATAATCTTTTTATTTATGTTTTTAATTATTCACTTTTAAGGCTATTCACCGGATTTTCATTGGCAATCCGCCACGATTTCCAAAGTACGCAGGCTACGATAACGAGAAGATTTACAATCGCTATCAGTACATACGCCGCCCAGCTGACGGGCACGTGTTCGGCAAACATATCCATCCACATATCATTGACGTACCATGATGCCGCCACACCGATCACAACGGCTGCAACGGCTACATAGAGCACATCTTTCACCAACATTTCCAAAATACCGGAGGCTTCGGCGCCATTGACTTTGCGTATGGCAATCTCTTTGGAACGGCGGCGGACTTCGTCGGTTGTGTAGCCTATCAATCCCATCATCATCACAAAGAACATGGTAACCGCTGCCAGTATGGTAGCATTGCTGAAGACGCGGATGGAGTTATAACTCTCTTTTATCATCTGCTCCATCGAACGGAAATCGACCGTTTTATCGGGGAAAGCATCTGCCGATACTTTATTCAGTTTCTGAAGATTCTCCGCAAAAGGTTCTTTCAGCCGGACATGAACACAGCTCCCGAAATTCTTGGTACTCATCAGGATGAAAGGTGCTTGCGGGTTGGTGAAATTACCGATCCGGAAGTCTTTAATCACTCCCACTACTTTACATACGTAGCCTGAATTATAGACGGTACGGTTCAATAGTTCGGTTCCCCAGTGCATCCATTCGCCGTATGTTTCATTGATGACTACTTCGTCTTCATTTCGTGGCATACGCCCCTCCTTCATCACCATACCCATCATCTTCGGATAGTCTTCCATCATTTTACAAAAACGGGAAGAGAAAAGTGATTGTCCACTTTCATCCTGAATCATCGTTCCGCTATAACTATATACGGGATGGGAATCGGCACTGGACACGGACTCTACATAAGGCAGGCCGCGGAAGAAAGTCAGGGCATAGTCTTGGTTTTCTTTATTGCCGAAACCGGTATTGGCTACGACAACGCGCTTCGGATTGTATCCCAGGTCTTTGTTTAAGACATAGTAGTATTGCAGCATCACCACATACATCAGTCCGCAGATGAAAGCTACGCCGGCAAACTGCACGAATAATAGCGGGCGTTTCCAGCCTTTCTTTCCTTCTGTATAGCGGCAGAAGACTTGTGAAACGGGGATTTTGACAAAGATGCGTCCGGGCAGTGCTCCTCCTATGAGGAACAGGATAGCTACCGTCAGCAGGGGTACCCAAAGACGGTCTAAAGAGAACAGAGCTCCGAGTTCAACGGCGGTTGTATCTTCTATAAAGTCGCGGAAGTTCAGTAAGATTAATCCCATCAGTAGTAAGGCGAAGAGAATAATGATAGCTGTTTCCAATAGGAACATTCCCAGAATTTTGCCGCTGCCTGCACCGCTACACTTATGTACGCCGATAGCTTTGGCGCGGTATGAGAGTGAAGAGATGGAGATCAGTACGTAGTTCAAGGTAGCGATAAAAAGGATGATTATTCCCAGGATAGACATGATATTCCGCATCCGCTTCACGTCCGGCTCTTCCCTGTACACATCACGGATCGGCTTTACAAAAGCGGTATAACCTACTACTTTCTGGTCTTCTGCAGGACGATATTTCTTTATCAAGTCATTCAACCGGGCATTCACCACGGATTTGTCTGCTCCGGGACGGAAACGGATAAATGCAATCCAGCTATCGCCTCCTCTCCAGGAGTAGTTTCCCCATCCACGGCTCCATACGGTAGGCAGAGAAATCACAGCCTCCGGTCTGACGGTAGCATTTTCAGGTATGTCAGCATACGTACCTTTCACTGTCAGTTCTATTTCCTTATTATAAGAGATAACTTTGCCTATCGGATTTTCTTGATCGAACATCTTACGAGCCAACCGGTCACTAAGAAAGACAACATCTTTCTGCATCAGTTCCTTTTCTGGAACACCGCTTAAAACGTCGATACCCATAGTCTGAAAGAATAGTGAATCGGCTGTCACTTTGTTAGCTTCAAAACGGACACTTCCATGATAAAGAGGGGCACTCATCCAGACGCAATAGCTGGTGGCTGCCTCCACTTCTTTAGGAAAATTCTCCAGTATGGCACCCGCCACCGGTCCGCAGTTCATTTCCTGCGGCTCAAAGGTTTGGCCATTGGCGGAAAAGACGGAGAAGATCTGATACAGGTTATCATAATCTTTGAAGCATTTGTCAAAGCTCTGTTCGAAAGCCACACGGGCAAACAACAGAATGCTCATCGTCAGCCCCAACGCCAAAGAGAGGATTTTGATAACGTTGGAACCATGCCCCCGCAATAAAGTACGGATCACATAATAGATTTGTTTCATATTATATTTTATTTTTGTTTTTCTATTTTCAATCATGCAGAAAGCATGCCAAAAAAGAATAACAATTCATTATCAGGTGTTTATCATTTCAACCTTTCTGAATATTGTCTAAAAATTAGACAGTACCGTCTAATTTTTAGACAACCGGGAGACTATTCCATTTCTCCTTTAAATTGTTCCAACAGTCTCTATTATCCATGGGGAGATTGTCCATCCCGGTAGAAAACTTTATCTTTGCATTCAGTTTTATAAACTATTAAAGTAATGATGAAGAGGAAGAATTTATATGCACTGTGTTCGTGCCTGTTCCTTTCGGGATGCGGTATGATAGACTATCATCCGTATGACGTCCGCATCAGCGGAGAAACAGAGGTCAATGCACACAACATCGAAAGAATAGAAGCGAGCTGCCAGGGTAAAACTACGATACGGTTCGTGACAATGGGCGACTCACAACGATGGTATGACGAAACGGAAGATTTTGTAAAAGCGATCAATCAACGGAATGATATTGACTTCGTCATCCACGGAGGGGATATGAGTGACTTCGGACTAACCAAGGAATTTCTTTGGCAAAGGGATATCATGAACGGACTTCATGTGCCTTATGTGGCTCTGATCGGAAATCATGACTGCTTGGGCACGGGAGCGGAAACCTACAAGGCTGTATTCGGCTCCACAAACTTCTCTTTCATCGCAGGCAATGTGAAGTTTGTCTGCTTGAATACCAACGCTTTGGAGTATGATTACTCCGAACCGGTACCGGACTTTACCTTTATGGAAAATGAGATAACGAACAGGCGGGAGGAGTTTGAAAAGACAGTTATTTGTATGCACGCGCGTCCCTATACGGATGTGTTCAATGATAATGTGGCAAAAGTATTCCAGCACTATGTCAAACAGTATGCAGGAATACAGTTCTGCACGGCCGCCCATACCCATCACTATCAGGACGATGTGATTTTTGATGATGGAATACATTATGTTACCAGTGATTGTATGGATTACCGTACTTATCTGGTATTTACAATAACTCCGGAAAAATACGAATATGAGCTGGTTAAATACTAATTATATCTTACGCGCAGGAGTACTGTACGTGCTTCTCCTGCTTTCCGGTCTGATGTCTGCCACCTGCCAGACAAACGCACCGGAACAGACCCAACATACCCGTTATGACAATCGGGTTCACCGTTTCCGCAGAAACTGGGAGCGGATTATCCCGACTCATTCCAAAATACAATATGCCGGAAATATGGGATTACTCTCTTTCGGCACAGGATGGGATTATGGAAAGCGTAATCAGTGGGAAACGGATGTATTGCTCGGATTCATCCCGAAATATTCTTCGAAGAAAGCAAAAGTGACCATGACGCTCAAGCAGAACTATATGCCTTGGAGCATTAACATTGGAAAAGGATTCTCGACGGAGCCTCTTACCTGTGGTCTTTATGTGAATACCGTATTTGGAAATCAGTTCTGGGTGAATGAGCCGGAACGTTATCCGAAAGGGTATTATGGTTTCTCAAGCAAAGTGCGTTTCCATGTCTTTATGGGACAACGCCTGACCTATGATATTGACCCGCAACGCAGATTTATGGCCAAGTCCGTAACCTTTTTCTATGAAATAAGTACGTGCGACCTTTATGTGATTAGTGCGGTAAACAATAGTTATCTCCGTCCGCGTGATTACCTTAGTTTATCATTCGGATTGAAGTTCCAGTGGTTTTGATTGGGGGCACAAGGAGTCTAAAATCAATTTTGAATTATGATTCTTGAATTATCACATCCTTTTTTCGTAAGTTTGCGCTGTACAAACTTGAACGAAAATGAGTAAATCTGGAACAATCATCATTGTAGACGACAATAAAGGAGTGCTGACTGCCATACAAATCCTTTTAAAAAGTTATTTTTCAAAGGTCGTTGCCCTCTCCTCGCCTGTCACCCTGACGAGCGTCCTGCGGGAGGAAATGCCGGAAGTGGTATTGCTGGACATGAATTTCACATCGGGCATCAATACCGGCAATGAGGGATTATTCTGGTTACATGAAATAAAAAAAGTACGTCCGGATCTTCCGGTCGTACTTTTTACGGCTTATGCCGATATTGAACTGGCTATCCGGGGGATTAAAGAGGGAGCAACGGACTTTATCGTTAAACCCTGGGACAACCAGAAACTAGTGGAAACGCTGCAAACCGCAGCAACCTCTACGCACAATGACAGGAAAACAGCAAGCAAAGAAAAGCCTGCTCACTCGCCTATGTACTGGGGAGAAAGCAAAGTAATGCAACAGTTACGGGTTTTGATTGAAAAGGTTGCCATCACCGATGCCAACCTCCTGATAACGGGTGAAAACGGAACAGGAAAAGAGATGCTGGCACGTGAAATCCATGCGCTTTCCAACCGCAAACATAAGGAAATGATTGCTGTGGATATGGGAACCATCACGGAATCTTTATTCGAGAGTGAGCTTTTCGGACATATAAAAGGGTCGTTCACTGATGCACATACCGACCGGACAGGTAAGTTCGAGGCTGCCGAAAAGAGTACGCTGTTTCTGGACGAAATAGGAAACTTGCCCTACCATCTGCAAGCAAAACTACTGACTGCCATCCAACGGCGAAGCATTGTAAAAGTGGGAAGTAACACGCCAATTCCTATTGATATCCGACTGATATGTGCCACGAACCGGAACTTGCAAGAGATGGTAGCGAAAGGCGAATTCCGGGAAGACTTGCTCTACCGCATCAATACCATTCATGTGGAAATTCCTCCCCTGCGCGAACGGAAAGAGGATATTATCCCATTGGCCGAACGATTTTTGTCTCACTTCTGCAAGCAATATGACAAGTCGTTGATGAAGTTCACTCCCGAAGCAGAGGATAAATTGACTGCGCATCCCTGGTATGGGAATATCCGCGAATTGGAGCACGTCATCGAAAAAGCGGTTATCATCAATGACAGTCCGCTGATTCCTGCTGAATTGTTCCAATTATCCGTACCACGGACAGCCATTCAGGAACAAAACATCTCCACCCTGGAAGAAATGGAAGTGCAGATGATACGGAAAGCACTCGATGCCTGTGCGGGAAATTTATCGGCAGTGGCCGCTCAACTGGGAATAACCCGGCAAACGCTCTATAACAAGATGAAAAAATTCGGATTATGAACTCACAGATCCAACAACTGGGGATTCGGTACTGGTTCAGAGTTTTGCTGACTGTACTTTTCTGTATATCGACTGTCTGGTTCGGTATTCATCAATCATACGGTTGGTTGGGCGTCAGTCTTTGTCTGCTGGTGCTTAGCATCATCTGGCAAATCCGCCTGTACCAGCTTCACACCAAGCAGGTGCTTTTCATGATTAACGCGCTTGAAAACAATGATAACACCTTTCATTTTCCCGAAGAAAACGGTACTCCCGAAAGCCTAAAGATCAACCGGGCACTCAACCGGGTGGGACACATTTTATATAATGTAAAAGCGGAAACTGCCCAGCAAGAGAAATATTACGAGCTGATTCTGGATTTTGTCAGTACAGGATTGCTGGTACTCAATGACAATGGGGCGGTTTATCAGAAGAACAAGGAAGCACTCCGTCTTTTGGGGCTGAATATATTCACGCATATCCATCAGTTAAGTAAAGTAGACACTACGCTCATGGAGAAAATAGAGAACTGCCGTCCCGGAGACAAACTGCAAGTGATGTTTCACAACGAACGGGGAACCGTTAATCTATCCATACGTGTATCGGAAATCAATGTGCGCAAAGAACATCTGCGTATCCTGGCCCTGAACGATATCAATACCGAACTCGATGAAAAGGAAATAGATTCATGGATTCGCCTGACACGGGTTCTGACGCATGAAATCATGAATTCGGTCACTCCTATCACTTCCCTTTGTGACACTCTTCTTTCCATGTCCGAGGGCAAAGATGAAGAGATCAGTCACGGGTTGCAGACCATCAGCACCACAGGAAAAGGGTTGCTCTCTTTTGTAGAATCTTACCGGCAGTTTACACGCATACCTGCACCGGAACCGTCGCTGTTCTACGTGAAAGCGTTCATAGAAAGGATGATTGAACTTGCCCGCCATCAGAATCCGTGTGACAACATTTGTTTCCACACGGAGATTTCTCCTGCGGACTTAATCCTGTATGCAGATGAAAACCTCATCGCCCAAGTGGTTATCAATCTTCTAAAGAATGCCATTCAGGCAATCGGCAGCCAGCCGGATGGTAGAATCGAGATCCGGGCTTATTGCAATGACATGGAAGAAATATGGATCGAGATCAAGAACAACGGCCCTGAAATCCCATCGGAGATAGCAGAGCATATCTTTATACCTTTCTTCACCACCAAAGAAAATGGTAGTGGAATCGGACTTAGCATTTCACGCCAGATCATGCGTCTTTCGGGCGGAAGTCTCACTTTGCTGCGGGAGAAAGAAACAACGTTTATTTTAAAATTCAAATAACTATTGATATATGATACCTGCACTCGTCAACAATCCCTTATTCCGGGGAATCACTCCGGAAAGACTTTCTGCCGATCTGGAAGAGATCAGTTTCCATACACGTTCTTATAAGAAAGGGGAAATCCTGGCTCAACAGGGGGGCTGTGTGCAACCGCCTTGTCATCCTGACCAAAGGAAGTGTGCGTGGAGAGATGATCGATTATTCGGGGCGTCTTATCAAAGTGGAGGACATCGCTGCTCCAAGAGCGATTGCCCCTCTGTTCCTGTTCGGTGAGGAGAACCGCTATCCGGTGGAAGTGACTGCCAACGAACCGACAGAGGTTATCGAACTTCCTAAATCAAGTGTATTGAGTTTATTCCGCAAAAACGAGCAGTTTTTGGAAAACTATATGAATCTTTCTGCCAATTATGCACGGACCTTATCGGATAAGCTTTTCTTCATGTCATTTAAGACGATTCGTCAGAAACTTGCTTCGTACTTGCTCCGACTACATAAACAGCAGCAACAGGCACATATCACCCTCGACCGTTCACAACAGGAATTGAGTGATTACTTCGGGGTGTCCCGTCCTTCCCTCGCCCGTGAACTGGCGCATATGCAGGAAGACGGATTATTGATAGCCGATCGTAAGCATATCACTATCTTACAGAAAGAAGAACTGGTCCGGCTTATCCAATAATGGAATCGACTTAAAAATTCATGGATTGAATATTGACCGGATAATAATCAAATAGTAAGTATCTATATAAAAAATATTCATTGTTGTAACATTGGTTACAGAATCACCTGAAACCTTTCCTCTACTTTTGCGTTCAAGAAATAAACTATTGGACTAATTAAAAACGTAAAAGTTATGAGTATGTTCTGTTATCAATGTCAAGAAACCGCAATGGGTACCGGTTGTACCTTGAAAGGTGTGTGCGGTAAAACGTCTGAAGTGGCTAACCTGCAAGACTTACTACTCTTCGTAGTACGTGGAATTGCTGTCTACAACGAACATCTGCGTAAAGATGGACATCCTTCCGAACAAGCAGACAAATTTATCTATGATGCATTGTTCATCACCATCACCAACGCCAATTTTGATAAAGCGGCTATCACTGAAAAAATCAAAGAAGGACTGAAACTGAAAAAGGAACTTGCCAACAAGGTAAAGATTGAAAATGCTCCCGACGAATGTCTTTGGAATGGAAGCGAAGATGAGTTTGAAGAAAAATCAAAAACTGTCGGTGTGCTTCGCACTCCCAACGAGGATGTCCGCTCACTGAAAGAACTTGTACACTATGGCCTGAAAGGAATGGCTGCCTATGTAGAGCATGCACATAACCTGGGCTACGAGTCACCGGAAATATTTGCTTTCATGCAACATGCCTTATCCGAACTGACCCGCAATGATATTACAGTGGAAGAACTGGTTCAGCTGACTTTGGAAACAGGAAAGCATGGAGTATCGGCAATGGCACAGTTGGATAAAGCGAATACCAGCAGCTACGGAAATCCGGAAATCTCACAAGTGAGTCTCAGTGTACGCAATAATCCGGGTATATTAATCAGCGGACATGATTTGAAAGACCTGGAAGAGCTATTGGAACAAACGGAGGGCACAGGAGTAGATGTATATACTCACAGCGAAATGTTGCCTGCACACTATTATCCTCAACTAAAGAAGTACAAGCATCTGGCAGGAAATTACGGAAATGCCTGGTGGAAGCAGAAAGAGGAATTTGAAAGTTTCAACGGTCCTATCTTGTTCACAAGTAACTGTATCGTTCCGCCACGTGCAAATGCCAGCTACAAGGATCGTATTTACATCACAGGAGCCTGTGGTTTGGAAGGGGCACATTACATCCCCGAACGCAAAGACGGAAAACCGAAAGATTTTTCTGCCCTGATTGCTCACGCCAAACAATGTCAGCCACCGATAGCCATTGAAAACGGAACGATTATCGGAGGATTCGCTCATGCACAGGTGACAGCCCTGGCAGATAAAGTGGTGGACGCCGTGAAGAGCGGAGCTATCCGCAAATTCTTTGTAATGGCAGGATGCGACGGACGTATGAAAAGCCGTGAATACTATACGGAATTTGCTCAAAAATTACCTGGTGACACCGTGATTCTTACTGCCGGTTGTGCCAAATACAGATATAATAAACTGGCTTTAGGTGATATCAACGGCATTCCGAGAGTATTGGATGCAGGACAATGTAACGACAGTTACTCACTGGCCGTCATCGCTTTAAAACTGAAAGAAATCTTCGGACTGGATGATGTAAATCAGTTGCCTATCGTATACAACATCGCCTGGTACGAACAAAAAGCGGTCATTGTTTTATTGGCATTGCTGGCTTTAGGAGTGAAACATATTCATCTGGGTCCTACTCTCCCCGCTTTCCTTTCACCGAACGTAAAGAACGTATTGATCGAACAATTCGGAATCGGAGGCATCAGCACAGTAGATGAGGATATTGTGAAGTTCCTATCCTAAACAACAATGGAATAGCCGGAAATTTCAATTGGAGATTCCCGGCTGCAAAATAGTGACGGTATATGATAAAGATAGTGACGGTATTGTTGTCGTATACCGTCACTATCTTTTTCTATATTGAACAGGATTTCTATGTTTATCCCGCACGCATAGTCGATGGAATCTTTTTGAATAGTTTCTTTTTAAATAGAATATCAATCTTCTTTTGGCAATATTAAATTGAGAAGCACTCCCACCAAAGCTGCCAGTCCAATGCCGGACAATGAAAAATCGCCCCAATTAAAAGCAGCGCCGCCAATACCGACAGTCAGTGTCAAAGACACAATGACTATATTTCTTGTACGACTCAAATCAATGCAATTATTCACAAGATTACCAATTCCCGCGCAAGCAATCGTTCCGAAAAGCAATAACATGATGCCGCCCAGTACCGCACTAGGAATGGATCTTAATAATGCACTGATTTTACCGATAACAGAAAATAAGATAGCGGAAATGGCAGCTATTCTTATCACTTGCGGATTGGTTATCTTTGTCAGAGACATGGCTCCGGTCACTTCCGAATAAGTTGTCACAGGAGGGCCACCCAATAATCCGGCACAGAAACATGCCAGACCATCCCCCAATAAAGTACGGTGCAACCCCGGATCTTTCACGAAATCTTTTCCGGTGACTGTATTAACGACATAGATATCACCAATATGTTCTATCACCGGAGCAATGGCTACCGGAATCATAAACAACACAGGTTCCCATGAGAATTTAGGAAAGACAAACTGCGGCAATCCAATCCAAGCAGCATCTCTGACACCGGACAAATCCAAATCGTAGAAAAGCCATGCAGCCAGATACCCTACAACAATTCCACAGAAGATAGGAATCAGTTTCAAAAGCCCCTTGGCCTTCATTGAAACAACGACTGCGGTAACCAACGAAAGCAGTGCCAGTACCCAGTTCTCTTTTGCCATATTCACTCCCGTTCCCGCCAATGACAAACCTATCAGAATGATGACAGGCCCTATGACAACAGGAGGAAACAGCCGTTCAATCACCCTCACTCCCTGCCATTTGACAAGCGCACTCATCACAAAGTAAACTAACGCTACTCCAACCATGCCGGATAAGGTGCCGGGCAATCCATAAAGT
This sequence comes from Bacteroides sp. BFG-606, assembly GCF_024788145.1. NCBI lineage: Bacteria > Pseudomonadati > Bacteroidota > Bacteroidia > Bacteroidales > Bacteroidaceae > Bacteroides > Bacteroides sp. BFG-606. The sequence continues at coordinate 4,865,698 of NZ_JANUIL010000001.1, forward strand.
TCTGTCGCTTTAATGATAGGTGCAATAAATGCGAAACTACTCCCCAGAAAGACAGGAACCTTTCCACGCGTAACCGCATGAAAGATAAGCGTACCAATACCTGCTGTAAACAGAGCTGTAGAAGGGTCAAGCCCCACCAATAACGGCACGAGTACCGTAGCACCGAAAGCTACAAACAAGAATTGTACCCCCACCATCCCTTTCCTCAAAGGTGTAAGATTATTTGAATCCATAAGTATAATGTAGATTATTCTTTGCAAAATTAGTCTTTTTAGACAATTTAACTCCCTTTTTTCACAAAAATACATCCAAAAAGGGTTTTTATTTGTTGTTAATAATGTGTAACTTCGCACGGTGAGAATTAATACGACAATTTTATAACTTTATAATATATTGCCTATGATATTTACAGCAGAAAACACTCTACTTATCGGTTCTATCTTACTTTTCGTCAGCATCGTTGTTGGAAAAACCGGATACCGCTTTGGAGTACCTACCTTATTATTGTTCCTCGTAGTAGGAATGTTGTTTGGAAGTGACGGCCTCGGCCTGCAGTTCCACGACGCGAAAGACGCCCAATTTATCGGTATGGTGGCCCTTAGTATTATCCTTTTCTCGGGAGGTATGGATACGAAATTCAGAGAAATCAAACCTATTCTAGGTCCCGGTATCGTGCTTTCCACTGTCGGAGTACTACTCACAGCCCTTTTCACCGGACTCTTTATCTGGTGGATATCAGGTATGAGCTGGTCTAATATCTATTTACCTATCACTACTTCCCTGCTTTTGGCTTCTACCATGTCGTCTACTGACTCGGCTTCGGTGTTCGCCATCCTCCGCTCACAGAAGATGAACTTGAAACACAACCTTCGTCCCATGCTGGAACTGGAGAGCGGAAGTAATGACCCGATGGCCTATATGCTGACCATTGTCCTAATACAGTTCATTCAGTCGGCAGGTATGGGAGTCGGAGCCATCGTCGGATCTTTCATTATCCAGTTCATCGTTGGTGCCGCTGCCGGATATATACTTGGAAAGCTAGCCATCCGAATGTTGAATAAGCTCAATATTGATAATCAGGCCTTGTATCCTATCTTATTACTTGCATTTGTATTTTTCACTTTCTCCATCACCGACTTACTGAAAGGTAACGGTTACCTTGCCGTATATATTGCGGGTATCATGGTAGGAAACAATAAAATCATGCATCGTAAAGACATCTACACCTTTATGGACGGACTGACCTGGTTGTTCCAAATCATCATGTTCCTTTGCCTGGGATTGCTTGTCAACCCGCACGAAATGCTGGAAGTAGCTGCCGTGGCATTGTTGATTGGTGTCTTCATGATTATTATCGGCCGCCCGTTAAGCGTGTTCCTCTGTCTGCTTCCATTCCGGAAAATCACGATGAAATCACGTATTTTCGTGTCTTGGGTAGGATTACGCGGTGCAGTTCCTATTATCTTTGCTACCTATCCGGTAGTGGCGGGCGTAGAAGGTTCGAACCTCATTTTCAACATTGTATTCTTTATTACCATTGTCTCATTGGTCGTACAGGGAACAACCATTTCTTTCGTCGCCCGGATTTTGAATCTTTCCAAACCGCTGGAAAAAACCGGTAACGACTTCGGAGTGGAACTTCCGGAAGAAATTGACTCTGACCTTAGTGATATGACTATCACTAAAAGTATGCTGGAAGAAGCAGATACATTGAAAGATATGAATCTTCCGAAAGGCACGCTGGTAATGATTGTGAAGCGCGGAGATGAGTTCCTGATTCCCAACGGAACGCTGAAACTGCATGAAGGAGATAAACTGTTACTTATTTCCGAGAAGTCCAAAGAAGAAGATGCTGATTCAGAATAACATCAGAAAAGAGTTATTCAGTACACCATAATTGATTCGTCTCCACGCATGAAACCTCTTGCCTTTGCAAGACATTCGTTTCATCTTCATGCATGGAGACGAAACGTTTTATACAGGCCAATGAACTAGTTTTAAGGAAGAAACACGAAAGACCTTTATCCGGCTGGTAAAATTGTTCATTCCCCTCCGTTAATTAACCGTAAAACTTGAATTTAAAATTCGGTTTACATCTACGAAGTATTAATTTTGCGCAGTTTTAAACTAAATGTGCAAAAATCGAATGGAACAAGAACATCAGTTCATTGATTATATTGAGCAAAGCATCATCAAAAACTGGGACAAAGATGCCTTAACTGACTATAAAGGAATTACCCTCCAATATAAGGATGTAGCGCGTAAAATCGCTAAATTTCACATCGTCTTGGAAAGTGCCGGCATCCAGCCGGGAGATAAAATAGCCGTTTGCGGACGTAACAGTGCTCATTGGGCGGTTACTTTCTTGGCGACCATCACTTACGGAGCTGTTATTGTTCCCATTTTGCATGAATTCAAGGCAGATAATATTCATAATATCGTCAACCATTCCGAGGCCAAATTACTTTTCGTCGGCGACCAGGCATGGGAGAACCTGAATGAAGATGCCATGCCTTTGTTAGAGGGCATCGCTTCACTGACAGATTTCTCGGCATTAGTGTCCCGGAACGAAAAACTCACTTACGCTTTTGAACACCGGAACGCTATTTACGGCCAACAGTATCCCAAGAACTTTCGCCCGGAACATATTTGTTACCGGAAAGATCGTCCGGAAGAACTGGCTATCATCAACTATACTTCCGGTACCACGGGTTACTCTAAAGGAGTGATGCTCCCCTATCGCAGTCTTTGGTCGAACGTGGCTTATTGCTTCGAAATGCTTCCCGTTAAACCGGGAGACCATATCGTTTCCATGTTGCCTATGGGACACGTGTTCGGTATGGTATATGATTTCCTTTACGGATTCTCTGCAGGTGCACACATCTATTTCCTGACGCGTATGCCGTCTCCGAAAATCATTTCCCAATCTTTCTCCGAAATCAAACCCAGAGTGATTTCTTGTGTACCGTTGATTGTGGAAAAAATTATCAAGAAAGACATTCTTCCTAAAGTAGACAGCAAAATCGGCAAGTTATTACTGAAAGTGCCTATTGTGAATGATAAAATCAAATCATTGGCACGACAGGCTGCCATGGAAATCTTCGGTGGAAACTTTGACGAGATTATTATCGGAGGTGCTCCTTTCAATGCGGAAGTAGAGGATTTCCTTAAAAAGATAGGGTTCCCCTACACCATCGCTTACGGTATGACGGAATGCGGTCCGATTATTTGTTCCAGCCGTTGGGAAACACTGAAACTTGCTTCCTGCGGAAAGGCAACCAGCCGGATGGAAGTCCGCATAGACTCACCGGACCCGAAAACGCATGCCGGAGAAATCGTATGCAGAGGAATGAATATGATGCTGGGGTATTATAAAAATCCGGAAGCTACGGCACAAATTATTGATGCTAACGGTTGGCTGCATACCGGTGACCTCGGTACGTTGGATGAAGAGGGTTATGTGACAGTCCGCGGACGTAGCAAGAACCTGCTTCTCACCTCTAGCGGACAGAATATCTATCCCGAAGAAATTGAAAGCAAGCTGAACAACATGCCGTATGTTTCGGAGTCACTGATCGTCTTACAGCACGAAAAGCTGGTAGCCCTGATCTACCCGGATTTCGACGATGCTTTCGCTCATGGATTGCAGCAGACGGATATTCAGAAAGTAATGGAGCAAAACCGTATCGAATTGAATCAACAGCTTCCTAACTATTCTCAAATAAGCAAGATTAAAATCCATTTTGAAGAATTTGAAAAGACTGCGAAAAAGTCAATCAAACGCTTTATGTATCAGGAAGCAAAGGGATAATATCTCAAATAATAAGATAAGTATTCTCGCAAATAAAAACAAAAACGGTGAACAACCTCAACACTGTCCACCGTTTTTTTCTAACCTCTAACCAACTTTATTTATACTACCTGTTTTCTATCTTTCTACCTAAAAACGAATCCTATTTCCATTATTAACAGTCTAACTTTATAATCAATCAGTCTTTTTAAAGTGCTATAAATGAAATAGCCTGTCCGCCTCCGGAGCCATTCATATGTTCAACGTATTTTCAGAAAATAGTTCCCCTTTGCTTTACGCACGATGGCTACAAATTCACCCGGTTCTCCTGCCAATGCTTTCGATTCGTCACAATCCGGATCGAAGTCGCGGAAGAACTGGAAAACCGGATGGCCTTCATTATTTTCAATCAACAATGAGTCACCTACTAAAACATTATATAACGGTTTGCCGTTGTCGTCTACTGTTAAAGCCATTTTGATATGACCGTCCGGTGATTTCACTTCTGTTTTCGAACTGCTACACCCATAACATCCCAGCACACAGAAAAGCTCCAATGACACAATTTATTTTCATAGCATATCTATTGTTTGTATATAGTACAACTCAAAAAGAAGAAACACTTAAATGTAGCGCAGATTTCTTTCTCCGGATGCCAGGAAAAAAGTATCTTTGCACATAAACAATCTGAATTATGGCAAAGATACTATTGGTTGAAGATGAAATTAATATCGCCTCTTTCATCGAACGGGGACTCAAAGAATTCGGGCATTCGGTAAGCGTCTGCCATGACGGGAACGCCGGTTGGAAAATCCTTCAGGACGAGCCTTTCGACCTTTTGATACTGGACATTATCATGCCTAAAATAAACGGTCTGGAACTTTGCCACCTTTACCGCCAGATGTTCGGGTATCAGACTCCGGTTATTATGCTGACGGCCTTGGGTACAACGGAAGACATTGTTAAAGGACTGGATGCGGGAGCAGACGGTTATCTCGTCAAACCTTTTAGTTTTCAGGAGCTGGAAGCGCGCATCAAAGCCCTATTGAGACGCAACAAGGAAGCAGCTTCCAATCTATTGACTTGCGACGATCTGGTGCTGGACTGCAATACCCGGAAAGCCAGAAGAGGTGAGACAGACATCGACCTCACCGTTAAAGAATATCGCCTGCTCGAATATTTCATGACCCATCAAGGGGTTGCCCTCTCACGTATCACCTTGCTCAAAGATGTATGGGACAAGAACTTTGACACCAATACCAATATCGTAGATGTTTATGTGAACTATCTCCGGGTAAAGATTGATCGTGACTTTGATAAAAAGCTGATCCATACAGTCGTAGGACTAGGATATATCATGAATACTTAAACTCCCAAGCACCCCGGCTATGAAAATAGGTTCTAAAATAGCTCTTTTTTATACATTAATCAGTGTACTGACCACTGTTATTATCATTGCCGTATTTTATATTTTCAGTACACAGTACATCAATAAGCTTTATGCTTCTTACCTGCGTGAAAAAGCCTACCTGACCGCACAGAAGCATTGGGAAAAAGATGAAGTAGACGAACAGAGCTACCAGATTATCCAACGCAAATATGACGAACTCCTGCCCGAAGCCCATGAGATTCTTTTAAATATGGACAGTCTCTCCGAAGTGCGTGATACACTGAATAAATACCTCACGCAACACCAGCAGGCTCTTCTGCTGGCAGGACAGGACAGCATCCCTTTCTCTTTCAAATATAAGGATCAACTGGGAGCCGCCCTTTATTATCCGGATAATGAAGGAAACTTTATCGTACTCGTCATGTCCCGGAATGCCTACGGAACAGAAATCAAGGAACACCTATTATTGCTTTCCATATTTCTCATCTTAGCCAGTTCCGTCCTGATCTTTTTCATCGGAAAAATATACTCCGGCCGCATTCTGGTTCCCCTGCAACACATACTAAAGGAGCTGAAAAGAATACGTGCCAACAGTCTGAACCGCCGATTAAAGACCACCGGCAATAATGACGAGCTGGAGGACATGATAAAGACATTAAATAGTATGCTCGACCGTCTGGACAGTGCATTCAAAGCAGAGAAGTCCTTTGTCAGTCATGCTTCACATGAATTGAACAATCCGATTACCGCCATTCAGGGAGAATGTGAAATCAGTCTGCTGAAAGAAAGAAGTACGGGAGAATACATTGAATCCCTTCAACGAATTTCTTCGGAAAGCAAACGATTGTCCAGCCTCATCCGGCACCTTCTTTTTCTTTCACGACAAGAAGAAGAACTCCTGAAAAACAATATTGAAGAGATTATTCTGGCCGATCTATTAAAAGAGTTGACGGCTTCCGATGAAAGGATCCATCTTCATTTGGAAGAGACAGACCGGCAGATGACCGTAAAAGCCAATCCATATCTATTGAAGATAGCATTAAAGAATATAATAGATAACGCCTGCAAATACTCTGATAGAGAAGTCTATGTGACTCTCTACCGGGAGCAACAACAAATCATTCTTGATATAGAAGACCGGGGAATCGGTATTCCACAAGAAGAAATAGCACACATATTCCAGTCCTTCTATCGGGGCAGTAATACCCGGGACTATGCCGGACAAGGCATCGGACTTAGCCTGACCCTGAAAATCATCTCTGCTTATCACGCAAAGTTGGATATATTTTCAGAAATAGAAAAAGGAACAAAAGTACGGGTGATTTTTTAATTCACCCTTCTTTTATTCCTTTCTCCCTCTACCTACTGAAAACCTACAAATTTAATCTATGAGAGTTTTTTTCACAGAATAGAAATGAACTAAATACGTCTTTGCAATAACTTTCCATTTTTATCATATAATATTCGTTCATATACCACTTCCACAATAAGAGGAAAGACAAACAGCGCAAAGAAAGTCGCTCCTATCAATCCACCGATAATGACAATCGCCAACGGACGCTGTGATTCCGAACCAATTCCATGACTCATGGCGGCGGGCATCAAACCGATAGCTGCCATTGCCGCTGTCATAATCACAGGGCGGATACGCGAGCGCACTCCTTCCTTAGTGGCTTTCTCCAAGGGCGAACCCAGTTTCAGATTCGCCTTAATATCGGAAATCATAATCACCCCATTCTGAATACAAATGCCAAACAAAGCAATGAAACCGATACCGGCAGAAATGGAGAAGTTGAACTGCGTTATCAGAAGAGCCACAATACCCCCCACGGCGGCAAATGGTACATTCAGCAATACCAGTCCCGCATCCCGCGCATTAGAGAATAGAATAAACAGGATGATAAAGATGATAGCAATACTGATAGGAACAACCTGTGCCAGACGTTTTGTGGCACGTTGCTGGTTCTCAAAATCCCCCGTCCATTTCAGCGAATAGCCTGCCGGCAGATGCACGGAAGCATTCACCTTTTTCTGCGCCTCGGCAACTGCCGTACCCATATCGCGGCCTCTCACCGAGAACTTCACCGCACAGAAACGAGCGTGATTATCACGGAATATCAATAACGGTCCCGTAATCGTCGTTATATCTGCCAATTCCTTGATAGGAACCATCGTTCCATCCATCGCCGGAACCAATATCTTACCTATCTCCTCTTCATTCTGACGGAATTGTTCGCTATATCTTACCATGATATTGAACTTCCGCTCATCCTCATACAACAGTGAAGCCGATTTTCCGCCAATAGCCATTTCTATAATCGATTGCACATCCTCCTTGGCAACCCCATAACGCGCCAACTGACGTTCATTCAACTCTATACGAAGCTCCGGCTGACCGATGTTCCGAATCACACCCAAGTCTTCAATTCCCTGAACCGTACTAAGAATTTTTTCAATCTGAACCGCATATTTCTCCGACTCATACAAATCTTTACCAAACACTTTCACCGCAATAGATCCTTTCACACCGGAAGCAGCTTCCTCCACATTATCGGTAATCGGTTGTGAGAAATTGAAGTCAATGCCGGGATAAATGGATAAATCCTCCTGCATCTTATCAATCAGTTCCAATTTTGTCAGCTTGCTCTCCCATTCCTTTTCGGGATAGATATCAACGTGGAACTCGATATTATAGAATCCGGTAGCATCTGTACCGTCATTCGGTCGTCCGGTTTGCGACAGCACTTGCCGCACTTCCGGAAACGTCAAAAGTTTCCTTCTCATTTTATTGGCGAGAACCACCGATTCATCCAACGAAATACTTTGTGGCAAGGTGGCACGAATATAGATAGATCCCTCATTCAACTGCGGAAGAAACTCCGTACCCAGGAAAGAGAAAAGCCATAATCCGACACCAGCTATGACCGTTGCCAACCCGATAGTCAGCTTCCTGTGCGCATAGAATAAATCAAAAAGAGCCGAACACTTCGTATTGATAAAATGGACAAAACGGTTATTCTTCTCACGGACATTCTTCTTCAATAACATGGAAGACATCACGGGAACCAATGTCAATGTAAAGATCAGCGCTCCCAACAGTGCAAAGCCCAGTGTGTAGGCTAAAGGAGAGAACATTTTTCCTTCTACCTTCTGGAAAGAGAAGATAGGAATCAATGCAGTGATGATAATTAATTTGGAGAAAAAAACCGCTTTCGCCTTATCTTTTGCCGTGTTGCGGATCAATCCCATTTTAGACATCACATTAAAAGCAGGCATCCCCACTTCCCTTGCCTTCTTGTCCAAAGCCACAAACACTCCTTCCACCATCACCACAGCCCCATCAATAATAATACCGAAGTCTATGGCTCCCATAGAAAGCAGATTGGCGGACATTCCCATCACCCGTAAACAGATAAAAGCGAACAAAAGGGCTAATGGGATAACGACAGCAACAATCACGGTAGTCCGCCAATCTGCCATAAAGATCAATACAATAAACGTAACCAATAATATTCCTTCGATCAAGTTATGCGTCACAGTCTTTACCGCCAGATTCACCAAGTCCTCCCGGTCATAGAACGCCACTATCTTCACATCTTTCGGAAGCACATTCTGATTCAAGTCTTCTATTTTATCTTTCAGGTTTGCAATCACCTCACCCGGATTCTCTCCTTTCCGCATGACTACAATGCCCTGAACAACATCATCCTCATCCATTCGCCCTACCTGCCCCAGACGAGGCAGACAGGATTCGTGTACATCGGCAAGATTCTTCACCAGAATGGGAGTGCCATTGATGTTTTTCACTACGATATTTCTCAATTCGTCCAAATCGTTAATCAGACCGATTCCACGAACGACATATGCCTGTGAGCTTTTAGTAATGACATCGCCTCCTACGTTAATATTACTTTTGGCAATCGCATCATAAAGTTCCAAAGAGGTAATGCCATAATTAATCAACTGGTGAGGATTCACACTTACCTCAAACGTCTTCACCTCCCCGCCGAAGCTCACAATATCCGCCACACCGGACACCGAACGAAGATTACGTTCAATCACCCAATCCTGAATCGTTTTCAGTTCCCGCACACTGCGCTTGTCACTACGAAGCGTATAACGGAATATTTCTCCCGTCGGTCCGTACAGAGGTTGTACTTCCGGAGTCACCCCGTCCGGAAGGTCGGCATCATTCAATAAATTATATACCTGTTGACGTGCGGTGAAATCATCGACACGATCTTCAAACATTACATTGATGACAGAAAGCCCGAAAAGAGTGGTGGAACGAATATCCGTTTTCTTCTGAACGGGATTCATCGCAATCTCAACAGGAATGGTGATAAACTTCTCTACCTCTTCGGCACTACGTCCCGGCCATTGCGTGATAATCGTCACTTTCGTATTCGTCACATCCGGGAAAGCATCTATCGGAGTATGTTTAAAGGAAACAGCTCCGGCTATAACGGCAATCGCTGTACAGAAGAAAATAAAGAATTTATTCTTTAGCGAGAAAGCCACTATATTATCTATGAATTTGTGCATACTATTTTCTGTTTTTAATCTGCATTCAACGCATTATATACCAACAATACATTATTATTCAGCACTCTGTCTCCCTCGGAAAGTCCGGAACGGATATAGCACTCCTTGCTCAACTGCTTGTACACATCCACCTCTTTCACCTGCAAACGCTCATCCGGCTCCACCACGACCACATAATTCTTTCCTCCTTCAAATACCAGTGCATGAGCATCGATACGGGGCATGGAAGTTCCATCCGCTTTACATTTCACACTTACATTCGTAAACATCCCCGGTTTCAACAAATACTCTTCATTCTTTAATTTGATACGGACATTCATCGTTTTACTTTCACTGTTCAGCAAATGATACACCTTATCAATCGTACCGGCAAACATCTTATCCGGATAAGCCAACGTAGAAATGCGTACGGAAGCACTTTCAGAAACCTTACTGATATCGCTTTCATACACATCCGCCATCACCCATACATCTGACAACCCCGAAATCGTGAACAGCTCTTCGCCCTGATCCGGACGCAACTGCATATCCCTGCTGATTCGTTTCTCTACAATAAACCCCGAAACGGGAGATTTCAGCTGATAATAAGCATTTCCGGAGAAATTATAAATAGAGAAAACATCCTTTATTCTTCTTTCTTCGGCTTCGGCACTTGTCAACTCCTGCTTCGCCTGAAGTACATCTTTATCCGAGGTCATGCCGGAAGCATACATATCCTGCATGGCATCCATATTTCTGCGTGCCAGCAATAACTGTTGTTCCGCCTCCTTCAATTGCTTTTCATAATCTGCCACTTCTCCACTGCGGATGACTGCCAATACCTCTCCCTTACGAACAAAGTCTCCTATTTCAGCCTTCAGTTCCGTTACCGTACCTCCAAACATCGGATATACATGTGCCACCTGATTCTCATTAAACGTCACCCGTCCGTTCAATGTCAGTTCATCAATCACCTCTTGAACGTGAACTGTATCGACAGATACAATTCTCAACAAGCTATCTGTCAGGCATAAGGCAGTCGGTTCAACATTCGTTTGTTCTCCTTTACCGGAGCATGCTCCCAATACGGTAGTAAGCAATATGCAAGGAAGGAATTTATTCCAGTTCATAGTCTTTGATAATTTATGAATATTAGTAGTTCAATATAGTTTGTCCGATAGTTGTATTCAGGTTTTCCATCGCCAGGAAAACGTCTTTCTTTATTTCATGTAGCTGAATACAAGTTTCTTTATAGCTGTCATAGTAATCGATAAACTCCAACAAACTGATATTCCGTTTCTTAAAGTTTTCATTCACTCCTTCTATCAGTTTTTCGAAGTTACGTTCCAGTTCCATATGGGTAGATTGATAAAGCTGAACAGCTTTATCCAGTGAAGCATAAGCGGTATAAAGCTCCATATCCGCATGGTTAGCCGCATTTTCCTGTTCCGCCCCCGCCTGCCGGATACTAAAACGGGCAGCTTTAATATTCCCCTGGTTGCGGTTGAAAATAGGCACTGACAGGCTCACTCCTATTGCAAAATAGTCATTGATAAAGTTTCCGACACGGTCATAACTACCTTTCACCGAGAATTCCGGAAATGCCATCGATTTCTGCAATTTCAAGTTCGCACGGGAAGCACTTACCATGCTCCGGGCAATCTTGAGATCCGGACGCTCATTCACCATCGCTTTCAAGTCGGCAAACGATAATTGAGACAGATCCAATTGTTTTAACACTTCTTCATCCAGCGATAGCTTAATCACAGTATCTCCCGGAAGATTTAACAAGACATTGAGTTCCCCTCTAAGGGTCAGCAACTCGTTTTCCCGTTCGTTCTTCTCTTTTTTCAAAGAGAACAGCATAGATTCCAGACGGGACATTTCCATCAACGAAATATTTCCTTTCTCCTGTTGCTGTTTCATTCCGGCAAGTAACTCTTGCAGAGAGTTCACTTCTTTCTCGTAAATAGATATGGATTTCGAAAGGAAATAGACTTGTACGAACTTCTCATTCAATTCCCGTCGAAGTGTCCTCATCACCTCTTCAAACTGATATTCCGCTATTTCCTTATTGATTTTCTCGAGCTTCACCTGTTTATTTCGCTGTCCGGCAAGATGAATCACCTGTTCAATCTCCACAACCGCTTCGCCCTCCTTACCAAAATCAAAATACTTCCCGTTCAGTCGGTTATAGACATTCTGTTCCAACGAGATTACCGGATTCTCAAATAATTTGGCTTGCAGCACTTGTGCCTGTGCCACATCAATGTTGTACCGTTCGGCTATCAGCGATAAGTTACGTTCCAGAAAACGCTGTTCTGCCTCTTTCAGGGTTAATGTTCCTGTGGTAACTTGTTGCGCACAGACTTCTCCTGTCAACAGAAGAAAAAAAGGAAATTAGAAATACTCTATTCATTACTCTATTTATCTTTATTACCTTATTGTAGTTGTCGTGGCAAAATTACAATTCTGTAACCGGAGAGATGGGAAAAAGCGATTATAAGCCTCTCATATCAGATTAGAATTCGATTAGAAAATAGCTATAAAGGAAGAATTGTAAACACAACAGGAAAAATGGCTATCCTTCTTTCATCCCAACTCCCCTATCTTTGCAGAAGAGAAAATGAAATGAACCATTAAAAATAGAAGATATGAAAATAATAGATTTAACCAAAGATAGTTTTGTAGAAAAAGTAGCTGATTATCAATCTTATCCTGACAACTGGAACTTCAAAGGGAATAAACCTTGCCTGGTCGATTTTCATGCTCCGTGGTGCGTTTATTGCAAAGCGTTATCGCCTATATTAGACCAACTGGCTAAAGAATACGAAGGGAAATTAGATATTTATAAAGTAGACGTCGATCAGGAACCGGAATTGGAAAGTGCATTTAAAATCCGCACCATTCCCAATCTGTTACTTTGCCCGCTGAACGGCAAACCGACAATGAAATTAGGTACAATGAATAAAAACCAATTGAAAGAACTGATAGAAACCAGTTTACTTTCAGAATAAAAATACATTAAAAGTCCGGGAAACTTCTGATGATGATAAACTGCCGGACTTTTGATATCATACAGAACATTGGCTTTTATATAGGGAGTGTGTCAAAACGCAGATTAACGCAAATTATCGCAGATTATTTCATTTATATTGATATATTAATCAACGACTTATAAAATTATTTCTGCGATAATTCGCGTTAATCTGCGTTTTATTATTCATTATGCCCCTCCTCTTTGGGGATTATTTCAACTATTCTTTATGCAACAGAATATCAGTTCCCGGAACAATCTTCCCCATCGACCATACACATCGCACATTCAGCTCCTTATCAAGAATCACAATATCGGCATCCTTTCCCTTTGCCAACGCCCCTTTCCGGTCACTCACTCCAATTAAACGGGCAGGAGTTTCAGAAGCCATGCGCACGGCATCTTCCAAAGGTATATTCGCTTTCTTCACCATGGTGCGAACCAATACATCCATCGTAGCCAAGCTACCGGCCAGTGCAGAATGATCTGCCATCTTACATACGCCGTCCTCTATGATATAGCGAGGATCAATCGGTTCGTTCCCTTCATAAGCAGCATAAGCCAAAGCATCGGTAACGAGGCACGTATTCTCTACACCTTTCAACTTATAAACCAATTTTAGAATCGTGGCAGGCAAGTGAATACCATCTGCAATCACTTCCACTGTCATCCCATCCGTCAAATATACACTCTCCACCGTACCCTCATATTTATATTCACGACGTTTGTGGAAACCCGGCATCGCATTGTAAAAATGGGCAGCATGAGAGAAACCCACTGCATACGCAGCCTTGATATCATCATATTCGGCTTCCGTATGTGTTACGGCAGTCATAATTCCTTTCGAACGGGTGTACTTTGCAAAATCATGCGCGCCGGGCAGTTCAGGACTGATATCCCAACGTCTGATACAAGAGGTATGCTCCAATAAAGGAATATATTCATTTTCATCCGGAGTTTTCAGAAAACCGTCATATTGTGTTCCCGCCATCTTCGGATTCAGGTAAGGACCTTCGATATGCAGGCCGAGAACAGGAGAATCCTTCTCTTTCATCAGGTTTTCACAGACATCGACAGCCTGATAGATTCTTTCGAACGAGGTAGATGATAATGTAGGAAATATCCCGGTAGCACCATGTTTCAGATGTGCAGTAGTTGCCATGCGGAATGCTTCTTCCGTTGCTTCCGTATAATCATGTCCGCCACCTCCATGTGCATGCATACTTACAAATCCGGGCACAATCGTCATCCCTCTGGCATCAATAACCGTTGCACCGATAACCGCCAAATCACTGTTGGTCACCTCTAATATTTTTCCATCACAAATCAATACGGAACCATCTTTCAACCAGCCTTGCGGGGTCAATATTCTTCCGTTTATTATTTGAGTCAACATAGTTTTCGTTATTTATCAGATTTAAAACAGTTTATTGGTGCCTTCCACCAGTTCTCCCATTGCCCATACAGCTCTCACATTCAAGTCTCTGTCTAAAGCAATCATATCGGCATCCTTGCCACGCTCCAGCGTTCCTTTGCGGTCGAGTACTCCCATGATCCGGGCAGGGGTTTCGGAAGCCATGCGCACGGCATCCTCCAAAGGTATTTCCGCCTTCTGCACCATGGTACGAATCAGTCGGTCCATCGTTGCAATACTTCCCGCCAGTGCTGAATGGTCTGCCAGCTTACATACTCCGTCCTCGATAATCACACGCGGATCAAAAGCCACCTGACTATCGCTGGCCGCACAAGCCAATGCATCCGTTATCAGGCAAGTGCGTTCCACTCCTTTTATCTTGTAAACAAGGCGCAAGATTGTTGGAGGCACATGAATTCCGTCTGCCACCACTTCCACTGTCATATCATCAATCAGATAAATACTTTCTACCGTACCTTCATACTTGTACTCTTTCCGTTTATGGAATCCCGGCATCGCATTATAAAAATGAGTGGCATGTGTATATCCCGCCTCGTAGGCTGTCTGTATATCCTCAAACTCGGCCTGGGTATGTCCTACCGAAGCCAACACCCCTTTCGCCGTGATATATTTACCAAATTGCATGGCTCCGGGAAGTTCCGGTGCGGCATCCCAACGCTTGATACAATGAGTTTCTTCCAACAACGGAATATATTCTTCGGGATCGGGATCTTTGATATTTTCCGGAATTTGTCCGCCTGCCATCGCCATATTGAAATAATGTCCTTCCAGATGAAGTCCGAGCACAGGGCTATTAGGCTCCGCCATCATTTTTTCAGTAGTTTCCGCAGCTGCACGGATCATGGGAATGGTAGAAGAAGAAAGAGTAGGAAAAATACTGGTAGTGCCATGCTGCATATGAGCTTTGATTGCTGTCCGGAAAGCCTCTTCGGTGCCTTCCATAAAGTCTCTTCCACCACCACCGTGAACATGGATTTCTACACCGCCCGGAACAATATACATTCCTTTGGCATCAATCAGTTTGGCTCCGATAATTGCAAGGTCACAATTGGTTACTTCCAGAATTTTATTGTCACGAATAAGAACTGACCCATCCTTCAACCAGCCTTGCGGAGTGAGGATGCGTGCATTAATGATCTGTGTTAACATATCACAAATAGTTAAATTAATTAAAGGTCTGTGTGAATCAATGACGCTCTTTTTGGGGGGAGTACATTGATTTTTTCGTTTGCAAAATTACGTTTTTCCGTTCAATCTATCGATACAATCGTCCGGTAAACTTCCAATATTATACAAAAAAAGGTTGCCAATCTTATCGACTGACAACCTCATTCTATATGGAGCGGAAAACGAGACTCGAACTCGCGACCCTAACCTTGGCAAGGTTATGCTCTACCAACTGAGCTATTTCCGCAAACTAAATTTCGTCATTCAGAAATCTGAAAGATGGGTGCCCAGAACAGGACTCGAACCTGCATGCCTCTCGACACACGCACCTGAAACGTGCGCGTCTACCAATTCCGCCACCTGGGCAAAACTTAGTTCCATTATTTCAAAGAAACAAGAGCGGAAAACGAGACTCGAACTCGCGACCCTAACCTTGGCAAGGTTATGCTCTACCAACTGAGCTATTTCCGCATTTCACTTTTATAAACTGTGAAGAGAAGGAGACTCGAACTCCCACGACATAACTGTCACTACCCCCTCAAAGTAGCGCGTCTACCAATTCCGCCACCTCTCCATAATTTTAAAGTTTAACCTTTGTGCCCAGAACAGGACTCGAACCTGCATGCCTCTCGACACACGCACCTGAAACGTGCGCGTCTACCAATTCCGCCACCTGGGCAAAGATTATTGTTCCAACATTTCAAAGAAACATGAGCGGAAAACGAGACTCGAACTCGCGACCCTAACCTTGGCAAGGTTATGCTCTACCAACTGAGCTATTTCCGCATTTTTTCGTTTGCGGTTGCAAAGGTAGGGATTTTCCGTAAACCTGCAAACATTCTGCCTACTTTTTTCACAGAAATCTGTTCACTTTGCATCGACCGCAAAACAATCATTTTGATTATCAACTCATTCGGTCACGATAATCTTCATAAGAAAATTGCTTGTATATTTCAGCTTTCCCCTCTTTTGTCCAGATGGCAATGGCAGGATGATGAATTCCGTTAAACATATTTGTCTTGACCATCGTATAATGAATCATATCTTCGAACACAATACGCTCTCCGATTTGTAACTCATGATCGAAGCTCCACAGCCCCATATAATCACCGCTCAAACAGGAATTTCCTCCGAGACGATAAATATATTTTCCTTCATTTCCCATTTCCGCACCACGCACGGCAGGTTGATATGGCATTTCCAGACAGTCAGGCATGTGGCAAGTGAAACTGACATTCAAAATTGCCGTCTTGATGCCACGACTTTCCACCAGATCCACTACTTCGGAAGTCAGCACTCCCGTCTGCCAGGTAAAGGCCGAACCGGGCTCCAGAATAATGCGCAAATGAGGATAACGTGCTTTTAACCCTTGCAACAGTCTTATCAAATGATCAGTATCATAGTCTTTGCGGGTCATCAGGTGTCCACCACCCAGATTCAACCATTTGATCTGTGAAAACCAGCGGGCAAATTTAGCTTCGAGATGTTCTAATGTACGTTCCAACTCATAAGAAGAAGATTCACAGTGACAATGGCAATGAAAGCCTTCAATCCCTTGCGGTAATGCTTCGGGGAGCAGATCGGCCGTTATCCCAAAACGTGTGCCGGGTGCACATGGATTATAAAGTTCGGTTTCCACTTCCGAATATTCAGGATTTACGCGGATACCACAAGAAATACCGCTTCCTTCTGCAACCACCATCGGATAGAAACGTTCAAACTGCTGCATTGAGTTGAATGTGATATGACTGCTGCAACGCATGATTTCCGGGAAATCCTGTTCCGTATAAGCAGGAGAATATGTATGCGCCTTACTGCCGAACTCTTCCAATGCCAAACGGGCTTCATACACCGAACTTGCCGTAGAATGATCTATATATTCACGGAATATAGGGAAAGAACGCCACATGGCAAATGACTTGAAAGCAAGGATGATCTCCACTCCCGCCCTGTCGGCTACGCTTTTTATCAAACACAGGTTCTTTCTTAAAAGTTCTTCTTCCATGATGTAACAAGGAGAAGGGAACTGATTAAAATCTATCATATATAAAAATATTATCTAAAATAACGCCTTATGAACGTGAATGCAAAAATACAAATTCAAAAGCAAAGAGGGATTGTTTTATTTTTAATTAAGATATTGGTTTTCGCGAACTTTTTCTTATTTTTACACCTTTATAATCTATAAGTAGTTATATCATCCTAAATACCTGATTGAATATGAATAAAGATTTAAGAAAAGTAGTGATTCTGCTGGCACATCCAAACATAAAGGGATCCCAAGCAAACAAAGCATTAATTGATGCTGTCAGTGACATGGAAGGGGTGGCAGTTTTCAATCTTTACGAGCTGTCGCAGGAAATCGCTTTCAATGTAGATGAATGGAGTAAAATCATTTCCGATGCCTCGGCTGTCATCTATCAATTTCCTTTCTATTGGATGTCTGCACCGTCATTGCTAAAGAAATGGCAGGATGAAGTCTTTACTTTCCTATCCAAGACTCCGGCAGTCGCCGGCAAGACATTGACAGTAGTAACAACTACGGGGTCCGAATACGAAGCCTATCGTAGTGGCGGCAGAAACCGTTTCACTACGGACGAATTATTACGTCCTTATCAGGTTAGTGCCATTCATTCGGGAATGTCATGGCAAACTCCTATTGTTGTTTACGGAATGGGAACGGCAGACGCAGGGAAAAATATTGCTGAAGGAGCAAACCTGTATAAACAACGTGTGGAGATGCTTATCGGTAGCAGTAATGCCGGGAATAATTGGTAAGACTATACAAAGCGTAGCTTTATCCTATCTAAAGCTACGCTTTACAAGTGCTAAAGCTTAGCTTTAGGTATCATCAACCACTTCTTTTTCAACGTCAGCACCGGCAGGAAAATAAATACTCCGATTACAGACATTATCAATCCTCCGATAGTGCCTGCTGCCAATGGAAACCAAAAGCCTTCTTTCTCCAAACCTACCATAAAAGGAATGAATCCTAAAATGGTAGAAGTCACCGTCAGGAAGATAGGAATCACTTTCGTATTCCAGGCTTTCACGTAAGCCCGAAGCGGTGAAAGACGCGGAAAACGTTTACGAACGGAATTATATTCATTCAAGATATAAATGCTCGCATTTACCGTAATTCCACAAAGCAAAACAAAGGAAGCAAATCCTCCCTGATCGAAATTCAATTTGAACCAATAGAATGTCAGAAACACGCCGATATAAGATACAGGAATCACAAAGATTATTGCCAATGGCTGTTTCAATGAATTGAACAAAATACTCGTAATAAAGAAAATAATAGCAATCACAATCAAAAGCAGGCGATATTGTTTATTATCCTTTCCGCCCCATGACCAGTTATTATCTTCCGATTTAGCAGTATATCCCATCGGAAGGATCTCATTAAACTCTTCCAAATCCTTTTTCAGTAGTTTATTTCCCTGTTCCGAAGAGCCGATATACTCATATTGCAGGCATAACCGATACTGCTGATTCTCCTTGGCCACTTCCTGCGGCATCTGCCCTTTTTCCACAGTTGCCAATTCCGACAACTTATATTCTCTCCCTCCTATTTGAAAAGGATAAAACTGCATCGCCCACACATCCCTATCCACCGACTGACGCGAAGAAAGCTTTATCTTTTCAGTACCCTCTTCCGCCATCACTGAACCAATTTCCATATTCCGTCCATATATCGGATGGATAGCGGCAAACAACTTTCCGGCTCCAATCTCCTCCTCTGCCATTCGCTGTTTATCCAGATTAAAATAGAATTCCATATAATCATCTTTCCACCAAGAGAAATCAGAACCGATTGTCACTTCTCTAATCCGACGGTGAGACAACAACTTTGCTTTTAACTCTTCAGCCCAACCATACAGTTCATCATAATTATATCCATACATCTTCACCCGGAAAGACCCCGCATTCTCACGTACATCATTACTGAATCCCTGGTCCTGCAAGCCATATATGCTCCAATTTCCACCTCCCAGTTGAAGAGCTTTACTAATCATATTAGCTTTCAATGTATAAGGAAAACCGCTTTTCTGGTGTTCTTTCGTAAAATAGATATGAATAGATGCCCTGCGGGCACTTTCCACAGATGTCTGGAACTGCTTGATCTCTTTAAATTCACTCAAATAAGTCTCCATTCGTTTAATCAGTGTATTCATCTGCTCAAGTGTACTTCCATTCGGCAAATTGGCATTAGCGTGAAGCACTACCTCTTCATTATTTGAAAAGTAACTTCCTTCATACACCTTTTGCACAAATAACCTCAAAGTGCCGCCCAATGCCTTATCCACTATTGGTTTCACCTTTTCCTTATAAGTGGAAGTACCCAATGTCTTATTATAAGCTATCGCCCATTTATCATCACCTTTCATCTTTTCCGGTAATAGAAATACCGGTAATCCGAATGCCAATAATAATAAAATACACACTGCCACCCTCCAACGGCAAAAAACTTGTATCAACCACCTGTAAAAACGGCTAAAATAAACCGGAATCCGGCGTATTCTTGAACGCATCCACACAAAGAAATGTATATTCCCAATCCTCCATCTAACTATTGAAAAAGAAGACTTCTTTCTTCGTTTCAATCCTATTTTATCAATCAGAGAAGGAACAAAGAATAAGGCAACCAGCAGTGATACCCCCAGATTTATAATGACTACTGCTGCAAAATCCTGTAAATTAAGCCGTATCTTCTCATCCAAAAAGAAAATGATAACCAAGGCTCCCATTGTTGTCAACGTAGCTGCAAGAATAGACATAAATGCCTTCCGGTCTCTGCGTCGCAGATAATGATCACTCATTACAATTGTATTATCTATCACCAGGTTTAATGAGACCGTAATACCAGCTAACGAATACAGTTGCATTTCCAATCCGAATATATAATAAAGGATTACAGCTATCGTCATATTGACAATCAAGCTAATCACAATCAAAAAAAGATATTTAGGACTGAAGGTTATCAACAATACAAACAGAAGCAAAATGGCTACAGTCATTCCTGTACGCAAATAGATTTTGCCCAGTTCTTCCTGAATAAATTCCGTTGCATCATAACTGGCATGAATTTCATATCCTGCCGGAAGTAACAACCGGATATCGTCCATAGATGCCTTCACCTTTTCACTCAATGCCAGTTGATTTGCCGTTTCCTCTGCAACAATCGACAGATAGATCGAATTCAGCCCATTAATCCGGTAATAGCTCTGAGGTTGTTCCTCCATGCGGGAAACCTTTACCAACTCATTCAGACCTATGATCTTACCATCCTTCATTCTCACCTTTATCTGCTCCGCATCAAACTCCCGAATCTCATTCTCGGGAACCAATGCCAGACGTATCCATTGTCTGCCCGCAGTTCCCTGTTCCATATCATAAGTACCCAGAAATTCTTTCTGATAATGCAACCGGACGGCCTGACGAATATCATCCGTACTTACCCCAAGTATACGCAATTGTTCTGAATCATACTCCAATCTCCACTCCATCGGAGTAGCTCCACCTAGATTAATCCTATAAATTCCCTGAATCTGTGCAAGACGTGTTTTTATATGTTCCTCCGCATATTGCTGAATTAAGATAGGAGTAGCGGGCGCATTGATCGTAAATGCCATAAAAGGTCCCTGACTACTCTGCCCCGGACTATGCATCTGAATATACGGATAACTCACCCCGTCCGGCAGTTCCAGCCATGTCTGGCGAATAATAGTAGAAGCCTCAAAACGGGCAACCGCCGCATCCACATGTTTATCCAGATTCACACTGACGCTTCCCCATCCATTTCCTGACGTAGAAGAAATTCCCCGAATCCCTTTCACACGGGCGAGCATTGCCTCCAATTTACTGGTAGCCGTCATTTCCACCACACGTGCCGAAGTGCCCGGCATACTGAAACGTACCGTGAAACCGGGTAATGTGCGTGACGGATTCAGTTTGACAGGCAGCAACGGAATAATCGCCACCCCAACCAATGCCACACAGACAAAAGCCACAATCAGTGTGAAAGCGGAAGCTTTTGAAGACTTTTTTATTTCAGAATCTATATTTTGCATTATTATTTATATGAATGGGAATTTTGAGGAACGGATTACACGGATTACGCTGTTGCTTTGTACAATCATATATCAGAAAACCGTGAAATCCGTGTAATCCGTGCCTAAATTAAAATTATCATTTGATCAACTTCCCTCCGTTAAAATCAAACCTGTCCGAAAGCGAAAGTTTCGAAGCAAAATCAAATAGAGTGAGCCTTCGTATCTTATAATAATTCAGCCAATAGTTCTGTAAGGCAGAGATAAAATTGCGTTGTGCCTGTTGCTGTCTGTTGAGAGAAAGAGTCAGACTATTAATATCTGCTTTACCGATAATAAAACGCTGTTTTGTTTCATTGTAAGCAAGTATGGACAGATCCAACGCTTCTTCCGCACTGGCTATCAACTGCTGCTGGATATTAAAATCGCTTACTGTCATGATTACTTCCTCCTCGATGCTTATCTCATCCTGACGTGCCGATATCTTCACTACATTCAGATTATTCCTCGCCATATTATACTTTCCCTTGCGAACACCCCAGTCCAGTAGCGGAATAGAAACACTGACTGCCACCAAATCCTGCTGCATCGGCTTATGATACACATCCCCGAAGTTATCCGCCACCTGGTTGAAGCCAATACTCGCATTCACACTTGCATTAAAGTGAGATTCCTTTTTTGTCTTATCCACACTTCGTTCCGCTTCAAGTACATTCTGTTTCAGGCCCAACAATTGCGGGTTATTATTCCTACCCCACTTCAAAGCCTCATCTATCGGAATTTCCATCCTTTCCGGACGGGAAGGAAGTTTTAATTCAATTTGCGTATTCTTATCCAGATTGAGAAAAGATGCCAGTGAGAACATAGCCCGTTTCAGATCACTCGCTTTATTTTGTAACGTATTCTGCGCATTCACACGATCCAGCTTCAACGTCAACAAATCAGCCTGCGAAATAGCCGCAATTCGATGACGCTGTTGCCCTATACGATACAACGTATCCGTAGAAGCCAGATTTTCTTTGGCTAGATTATATTCCGCCTGTGCCATAGCCAGAGAGAAAAAATAATTAGTAGCAGTTTCCGACACCTTTTCCACATTATAGAGAAATTCCTTTTTTACGCGTTCGTATTTTAACGGCTCTATCTTCCGTTCCCATTTAAAGGAATTATATCCCACCAGACTTTGTGAATATCCAATTCGTATAGGGACGCTCGTGAACTGTGTCGCACTGTTCCCTCCGAAATTACGCATATAGGCAAGATTCGATTCCAGGTAGAATGTACCTCCAGTCAAATCAAAGTTCTGTTTCACACTCAACCCTCCATAAGCATAGTAAGACTGTTGCGTACGATATACATCCAAATCCTGCCCCGAATCGTATCGTTTCGTTATATCCCGGTTATATTGTGCCGGAGTAACATCCAGTGTCAGACTAGGCAAACGATTTGCCCGGTAAGTCCTGTATTCCCAATAACCGGATAAATACATATTCTGCGTACGGAAGGACTCCAACGAACTGTCGTTGGCAAGAGAAATAGTCCGGTTCAAATCCAATACCAGGTGTTTCTGTGCTCGAAGCTGGGATTCACCACAGAGGACACAGAGGGCACAGAGGAAAACGGGAATTCTTTTCTTTAATCTATTCATAACTCTCATTTTTGGACTAATACTTAATACCTAATACTTATTTTCTTGTTCCTATAAATAAACCAGTAAAGCAACGGTATGATAAACAGACTCACCGCCGTACCAATCGACATCGTTCCTATCATAGCAATAGACAGAGGTTTTTGCAATTCCGAACCCATATCCGAAGAAAAAAGCAGTGGTACCATTGCGAATATTGTAGTCAATGAAGTCATGATGATCGGTCGTAAACGTCTTCGGCCAGCTTCATGTATAGCTTCTAATAGCGGGACACCTTCCTTACGTAATTCATTAATAGCATCCAGTTTCAGAATAGAGTCATTGATTACGATACCACAGGTAACAATAAGTCCGATAGCAGACATTAAATTCAGCGTATGTCCACAAATCCAAAGCAAAAGCAAGGCAAATGCAAGGTCAATCGGTATCTCCGCCAGAACAAGCAAAGGCTGCAAAAAACTTTCAAACTGTGCGGCAAGAATAAAATACATCAGCAACAACGAAATAAATAAGATTACCACCAATTCATCCAGCATCTCGCTATTGGAAAAGAAACTGCCGGAAAAACCGGTATCCCAATCCTTCATTTCTTCCGCTGTTTGTTTCACCTCTCTTATGAGTTTGTTCCCGTCCGATACACCGTAAAAATCAAAAGGGATATATTCCCCGTTACGTCCGGCAGCAATACTCTTCAAGTCTTCGGCAGGAGTGACCGTCACCAGCTCCCGGAGTGGAATATACTCTCTGTTGCCTTTATTGTCCGGTTCAGTCTGTATCAATGTTTCCTGTAATATTTCATTCACAGTCTTCTCACTGCCCGCAACGTTAATCGGAAGATATTGCTGGTAGGAATGCAGCATAGTCACACTATTTTCCCGGAAAGCAGTTTTCAAGACTCGATAAAGTTCATTGTAAGCAACACGGTAAAGCAGTAGCTTTTCCTTATTGATACTTAGGTTCAACTGATTTTCAAAAGCAATACCTGTAGGAGCGATTCCCGTTCTTCGGAATAACTCCTGTTCCAGCATCCGGATATCTCCCGCTTCCGGTGCTTTTGCCTTATTACGGGTGTAAAATTCGGCTATGATATCCGGTTCTCCCGTTACAAAAAGCTTCTCAAATACCGTCTCCGGTGGAGAGAAAGAAATAACGGAAAGCGGATAATCTTCTTTCAGTTTATGATATATTTCCTGCTGCAAAGGATTGATTGTTTCTGATGTCTCCGTTCGGAAATAGAGTTCTGCTTCGGAAGAAGAAAGTTCCCTTTCACGATTCAGAAGAAAATCCTGTCTGCCAACCGATGCCGTGTGCTCCAATACCTGTTCTTTTAAATCCTTAAAAAGCTCATCCACACGCCGCCTGTTTTCATCCACATGAATATTTTCATTCCACTCGATTCGGGCGATCAATTCATTCTCTTCTATATCAGGCATCCGCTGCTTGTCTATAAAGAAAAAGAAGAATACACAAAGCGGAATAGAGATAATACAAAACAATACACTAAATGTTTTGTGACAGAACACCCAATCCACACCGGCATCATAGAATCGATCCAATGTATGATCCTTTATCGGATTATTAAATTTAAAAGAAAGCCATTTCCATTTCCGGGTATGAATACCTGTCCGATAAACCAGCAGATAAAGCACCGGAAGAAGCATAATACCGGTAAAATACGAAACCATCAGTCCCACTGTAACCGAAAAGGCCTGATCATAGAAAATAGCTCCGGCAATACCACTCATAAAAATCAAGGGAGCAAATACAGAAATGGTAGTCAGGGAAGAACTCAACATGGGTGTCACCACTTCACTTGTCCCTGTTATACAGGCGCGGCGCAATGAATATCCCCGTTCCCGGTATTGTGAAATATTTTCGGTCACAATGATCGAACTGTCAATCATCATACCCAATGCCAGAATTAATCCGGCAAGCGAGATGATATTCAGGGACATATTGCACAGATAGAAGAAAACAAAACTAATCACGATAGAAACCACCATACTAAGTCCGATCACCAACGGAGATTTCACATCTCCCAAAAACAGGACAGCTACCAGACAGATAAAGAAAAAACCTAAAGTAAGATTCTGTTGCAGATTTGAGATGGTGTAGTCCAGTAGCTCCGTCTGGTTACGACTGATATTGAAGTCAATATCAGGATATAACCGCCTAAAATGCTCCATCGTCCTTACCAAAGACTGTTTCATCTTATCCATATTCTCATCCGCCTGTTTAATAACAGCCAGTGTCACCGCCCTTTTTCCATTCGATACAGATACGCCTTTTTCTTTTACAGGTACGATACTAACTTTACAGAAATCCTTTAATTGGATAATGCGGTCTCCTTTGCGCAGATATATATTTCCCACATCTTCCGCAGTACGTAGCAAAGAAGAGAATTTTATATTGTATTCATAGTATCCGTCACGCACTGTCATACTGCCCGGCTCCACATTATTGGCAGCCAAGGCCGATTCAATATCTTCAATAGAAAGTCCCATCATGGCCAACTTATCCTCATCGGGTACAATCTGTACCTGACGTTCCACCAATCCGGTCACATCTACCATGGCCACTTCCTCAAGCTGTTCTATCCTGCGTTTGATTACCGACTCGGCAAACTCACACAAATCAAGGAAAGCCTGCTCTCCTGTAGTGCTATAAGCACTATCATTCTTCAAGGTCAGATTCAGGTAAAACACAGGAATGTCCGTTGCACTTGCCTTGATAACTTTCGGGCGTTCAGTATTCTTTGGAAGGTAATTCATTGCAGCGTCTATTTTTTCATTGACCTCTATAAAGGCAAGATCCGTATTAGTGCCGAACTCAAAAGATAGACGGATAATACCTGCTCCATCCCTTGATTCACTATGAATATCTTTTAATGTAGACACCTGAATCAGTTGGCTTCGCAAAGGCTTCACAATCGTATTTTCCAGTTCACGAGCAGAGGTATTGGCGGCAGACACCTGTATTGTTATCTCCGGAATGGCAATATTCGGAAGCAACGATATAGGCAAAGTACTATATGTCACCAACCCGATTATAAAGCAGGCAGTAAAAGCCATCAATACAGCGATAGGACGTTGAATTAAAAATTTTATCATAATTACTCGATTTTGGCACGGATTACACAGATTACACTGTTGTTGTATACTATCACAATTCTAAAAACCGTGAAATCCGCGCAATCCGTGCCTTTTTGATTATCTTATATTTACTTCCGCTTCATGTGCCAGATTCAGATTTCCGGTCACAATAACCGTATCTCCTTCCAATAACCCCTCTTCAATACCTTTCTGTGATTTATCCGAAACGACATACTCCGTTGCATTTTCCAATCCTGTATGCACATAATTCCACATAGCTTTTCCTTCTTGTAAAGTAAATACCACCTGTTTACCGGAACGTAATACAACAGCCGTTTTAGGAATGACCAATTGTTGCCCTAAACTTCTTTTGACACTTACTCTTACGTTCATACCACTAAATAACTTTCCCTGTCCATTTATTATAGCCTTCACCTTTACCATTCCGTTCGAATCTACCAACGGATTTATTTCGGATACGCTACCTTCAAACGAACCTCCTCCGGCATAAGGAGTAATCATCACTTTATCACCTGTTTTAATAAAAGCCAACTCATTCTCCAACACTGTAAAATCTGCTTCCATCCTTCGATTATCAATAACCGTACAAAATACCTCGGAAGTATTAGCTAAATTATATGGTTTAGAAAACAGATTAGCCACTATTCCATCGAAAGGAGCAACCAGTGTAGCATGTTCTGTTTCTCTTTTCATTAATTCATATTGAGATCTCGACTGCTCATACCCGCTCTTCACTTTCGCAAGTCTCATTGTTTCTGCAGGAACCTTACTGAAGTCCTCGGAAGTATATCCCTGTCCAATAAGCACATCTTTCAGTTCCAATTCGGCTTTCAACAAAGCATCTTCCGTTTGAGACAATTTTTGCTCCAGACGAAATTTATCCAGTTCAGCCAACTTTTGCCCTTTACGAACCCGATCGCCATTCTTGACATAAATATGAGCAATCACCTCCCCTGTTTCAAAACGGAGATCAACCTGCCCAAGAGCACTTACCTTACCGTTACTGACCAATTCGTGATGAAAATCACGTTTCTTTAGTATTTGAGTAGTAACTTCATTCTTTGAATCAGGAAGAACAGTAGAAACACCTTGTTCCTGTTTATCCACATCGCTTTTCTTGTCAGAACAAGACGTTATTAGCATTCCTAATGTCAGACATGACAATAACCATGTACTATTGTGTTTCATCATATTTATCAGTTTATTTGTTTCAATAGTTTCTTTACTTCCACTCTCATCTCTTTTACTGCTGTCGATTGAACCTTCGGTTCTTTTGTCAATACAACCTCAACCATACGCTTTAATTTTTCAGGTTGTTGGTATTTCGGCTCCACATACAGTTTTGCCAGAAGATAATATGGATAAATTCGTCCCGGAAGCCGATGCGTAGATCGAATCAGACTCTCTTCCGCTTTCTCATACTTTCCTACTGCCTGATAGTTCTTACCTATAATATTTAAGATCATTGGGTCGCAACTGTGCTTCATTGCTTCTTCCAGAACTAGAGTCGAACTATCATATTGTTTCAATTTATGCAAACAATACCCATATTCAAAAAGAAAGGCTCCCCTATTCTTCAATTCGGAATACAACTTTCCATATGCTTCTTTAGCAGATTGGTATGCTCCGATATTATAAAGCATTTTGCTATGATACCAATCCTTGCATACAGCATATTGATTGTTTTTCCAATAATATGTTCCCAATAGAGCTATTATCGAAATAAAAAGCAATAATATAATCTTCAAGCGTCCAATAACACAAGCAGCCAGCAGGAAACAAAATGTCACAGCAAATCCTGGAATCTGCATCGGATAAGAAGAAAAGGCAAATACTAAAACCGCAATTACCCCTCCACAAAGACCTGTTCGTCCTTCACTACTCCCCTTCCAAAGACAAAATGCAATTATCAATAAAACTACAAATAAAAAAGGAATCCCATATTCTACCGCTACTTGCAGGTACTCATTAAAAGCATATTCCGGACTACCTGCCACCAGTTCTTCTGTTTCCGAATACTCTTCGTTTGCAAAATAATTTTCCTGTGCCCTGCCATAAGCTAAAACAAAGTTCCCCATTCCATATCCTACAACAGGGCTTTCGGCAATAGCACGAGTGCTGATTTTCCACATAAACAGGCGTCCGCTGGCAGAAGCTGCTTTTAACTGAAAAAGTGAATAACCGACCACTGTAAATATAATCCCTCCTGCAATACAAGCCAACAGAACTTTTCTCTTATATCTCTTTCTAATCTCCTTTAGCTTACTTCCCCATGAAACGTGTATTCCATACACCCATGCCCCTGATACTGCGGCGGAAATCCAAGCCGAACGGCTCATTCCGGCAGGTAGTACACAAAAAATCAGCAGCATAACCCCTAATGCCATGTAATACACTCCACGTTCTATCCATGTACGTTCCGTCTTTTCTTTCAGATTTAGCCATTCATGCAGGCAAAGCGGAAATATCATTGCCAAATATCCCGAGTAAGGTCCCGGATTATAGAAAGACCCCGTAAGTGCATATAAAGAGTGATTAGAGACAGCCAAACCATATATTTGTCTCAATCCCCAGATAGCTTCAATCCCTCCCAATGCAATCAATACCCATGTCACTATTGATGGAAAAGACAAACAGATTTTTCTATTCAAGCAAAAAGAAAATAAACAACAAATGATAAAGACAACTGCCATACGTCCCAAGCATAGTTTTTGATATGCCATATCGCCAACAGGAATATCGCTCGGAGTAGGAAAAGCTACTACACACAAAATTGCCACAACTCCTGTAAAAGCTATCACATCCGCTATATTCTTTTTTGTTATTTGCTTCAATTCCAACTTGACTTTCATTATTTACTTGATTTTCGTCATTATCCTATTCCAACAAGGTTTCTCCGTAACTTTGTCTTCTGAATACCATATATGGGTCGCCTTACCTACAATATATTCTTCCGGCAGCATCCCCCAATACCTTGAATCCTGCGAATTAGCCATATTGTCGCCGGACACAAAATAATAGTTCTTTTCAAAACGATACCGAGTAATTATGCTGTCACCTAATAATACTTGCCCATCTTTCAGAGATAGTTTCTCTTTCTGTTCCCAACCTATCAATTGCCTGTACAATAGACAGCTCGTACGATTCATCATTGTTGTCTGACCTTTCTTTGGAATTAGCAGTGGCCCGAATTCATGGATAGTCCATCCTAGTTGTTCATCATACGGAAATGTATTTACCACAATGCCATATTGTTCCGGATGCTCCAAATCCGCAAGATTTTGCTGCGCACTACTATTTCCTAACTCCTCATTACATCCCTTCACCTTATAAACTCCCTCCCTAATTTCTAAAACATCTCCCGGTAAAGCTATGCAGCGTTTTACATAATACTGCATTACATCCATCCGGATACTATCCCACCGAAATTCCTGATAAGGGAAATTAAACACTATCACATCATTTCTATTTAAAGCTCCCAATGCAGGTAATCGATAAATATTCACATCTTTTTGTTCCAATGCAGCAGCCACATCGAACAACCTTGCCCCCATGACCATCTTATTCACCAATATCCGGTCACCGGCTTTTAATGTAGGCTCCATAGAATTCGATGGAATCTTGAATGAAGTAAAACAGAATAACTGTCCTAGAAACATCAATCCCATCAAACAACATATTACAGATGAGACATCCAGAATTCTAATTATTATCTTTTTTATTTTTAGCTTCATACTACCTATTATTTTTGTCTCCATTGTATCAGTTTCCGATAAGCTCTCCATCCCAATATTTTTTTCACTCGCTCATCATTCTCATCCAATAATTCAGAAACAGAAATTGTTTCATTCTGCATACATGATTCCAAATAAGTAGCCCATTGCTGTAACAATCTCCAATGTCTTTCCGCATAATCAAAATCCTTCTCCAATTCTACAATAGCTAAAGCCATCATCAACATATCGGCAGCGACCTCAATACCATGATCTTCTACACTTGACTGACGGCCTGATATCGGATAAGTCCCTATATCATAAGGGGGATAACTTTTTACCCAATCATTGTTCTCACAAGTTTCAAAAACAGCATTCAGTAATCCTTTCATTAAATCAACCCGTCTCCAAAACAATAGCGTAGGAAAGTATCTGTAGATTTCTCTTATATTGCCCAGAGTATCCCCGAAACAATAGGTTTTATTGCCCATACCCACCACAAGCCTATGATTAGCCATAAAATTCCGATACATGGGCAGTATCTGTGCTACATTGCTCTTATATCCATTACGAGATACATTTTCTTGTAAAAGATTATCCATCTCATCACATTTTTTCTTTAACACCCAACATTGATCCCCAACAAGCGTCATTATATCTTTTATTGTTTTTTTCCCTTTCATATTCCAACAAGGAAACATATTCTCCCCCTCATACTGCATAATTTTGTCTTCCTCATATCCTAAAAGCAAAGCACCACAATCAGCTTGCTCTCCACATAATTTCTGTGAAAATATAGCATGTCCGTCTTCATAAGAGTATTTTGCTCCTTCTGCCTTCATTTCGACAAAAAAACGATCAAAAGACCATTCCATATCTACATCAAACAAGATCTCAATATCAGGACATTCCCCTTCTTTAGGGACTACATGATATGTTATAAGCCCTACCGGACACCCCATCACCCCTAATTCGTCCAATAAGCCGGGAGAGACAAAATCAAGCTGTAATTCCACACTTCCACACTGAAAAACATAGTGAGTTTGAGTTGCTTGCACATCCACCTGTTTCAAAGTTGCCGTATCCTGCTCACAATAAATTTGATTTTCTATATATAATCCAAAATCCAATAATGCAAATCCTCCTCCTTTATTATGCCCAAATGCAGCAATTATATTATCTCCGCTCTGCAACTGATTAACAATCTTTCCAGAAAGCTGTTTACATTCTATTTGCGTAGATTGACCTTCTATCTGCGAAATATGTTCTCCATTGAAATAAAGTTCAATCTGACCATCACAAAAATATCGGACATACATTTTTCGCCCTCTCAAAGCCTCCTTGTCATTAATAGTAATATGCCTACGTACATAAATATTATTCGCTCCCCACAAAGTATGGACTGGATAATATATATTCTTAACCCCAAACGCACCTATTCCATCCTGCCATTGCGAATCATCAAATTCCTGTTTTTCCCAATTTGCCCCCGGATATAAATATGAATATTTACCACTCCATCCTTCACCGCTATAAACAGGAGCAATAGGGACAATACGCAGTGAATCACCACCTATAAAACGATACAATTTACCATCGACACGTAAAATGCCAATCATAGGAAATTCTTTTCCTGTGCACAACCGCAAATATTGCTTATACAATGCAGCACTGTCAGCCTCTATCGCAAAATCAGGAGAAAGGGGCATTAAAGTATGTCGCACTGTATAAACTGACAAAGAAGAGACTTTCTCTTTTTCGAACCGATGGCAAGCCCATACCAGTAAGACAGCACTCATTGATATTATCCATAAAATCATATTCTGAATAATTCTATTTTTCATTTCCATACCTGAATACCATTTTCATAAACAAATATCCGTTCATCCACTCCCCTCGTATGATTACGTAACAACAAAAGTACATCCTTCGGAATACTCCGATAGACAATCGAATCGGTAGTCGCCTTTATCATACCGGCAGACTTCCAGTTTCTATCACAATAAAAAAGCTCATAAACATCTCCAGAGCGAATATAATTATCTCTATTACGTGGGGTGTAAACAATTCTATCTATCTGTACATTCTTTCCGGCATCCAGTCCGGTCCATCCTCCAGTTGGCTCAATATAATCAAAAGATGTCCATGTTTTACCATCAAAAGCATTTGTATATTCATGACTTCCATCTTGCTGGCTACACCCAGGGGTTCCCAACACTTTACCTTTCAAAGCAGTAGTATCATTTGATGTATAAAAGGCTATCTCAGCAACATTACAATTAGCATTTTCAGGGCCTACATATCTGAAATAACGATATTTCTTATCAGACCAACTTTTGACAACTGTTCTCAAACGACAAGGTTTACTCTGGATAAGAAATAGAGTATCCTTATCTGCAAAATCCGCCCTATTACTTCCCTCAAAGATGCCTCCTACCATTCTATCTCTGAAAAGATTCTCCGTATCGATATTAGATTTAGCATATAATATTACATCTTGTTTTTCTTCTCCAGCTGAATAATAATGGCTTTTATTAGTCCACCCATCCACAATAAAAGGATCGGTCACAAAATGCAATGTTCCATTCTCGTAAGTAGCTACCCTCATCATAGAACTTTTTTTAAAGTTTCGGAATACCAAATTATTCCTATCATATTCTGTCCAATCTACAGGAATCCAACTATCACGACTACTGAGGCATAAGTAAGCAATCTTCCCATCTCTCTTTTCCCTATATATCTTCTCTAAAGGTATTTTAATCTCCTTCTTATAATATTGAGCATATCCATGAGTTACATCTTTGAATTTAGGTAGTCGCCAAAAAGGATATAATTCTTCTCCATAAACTACCATTGATTCATATAGATACCTATTAATGCTAAAAGTATTTCGGTATATCTTAGCACTCATATCCATTCCATACCACCAACTCTTGCGAACCAGCTGCAAAGGTTCCGGAAAGTCCATTCTATAGTCTTCTCCATTTTTATCCCAAGTCACTAACCAAAAATGACCGTCACTTCCAGAACCACTCATTGGGATAAAATCAATGGCGCAAGGGATTCCTAAAGCTCTGAACAGATATACACAAAAATCTGTTACTTCCCTACAAGATCCTGACAAATATTGTACATATTCCGGTCCGATATGTCCAAAAGAGGTTGGAGTAATAGATGTAAAAATATGCTTCTTATTTGGTAACCGTTCTAACAAATATTTAGCAGCAACTAACGGATCTTCGGTATCCAGCGAATCAGATCTCCTTAATGAATCCAATAATGAATTGTATTTTTCATAGTACGTTTCACGCCAATAAGTTAATGGTTCATCACCTATTCGATAAGGCAACAAGTATTCGCAAAATGTATCAAATGAAATATTCTTTCCCCATGGTTGCTCTTGCCAAACTTTAAATGCCCAATCAATATTATGGCACAAATACGCAGAATCTATTTCCATAATATCACGTTTCTTCTTAGGTTCTTTCATTGGACCAAAAACTTTTTTGACTGAATCCGAAACTTGCTGCGGTGTTTTACCCTTACGTACTTTTAGCCAAGCATAATAAGACTTATAATTCTCTAATTGTTCTCCACTGGAGTAAGTGTAAAAAGGCATATTCTCTATTAAAAAACAAGCCGCTTTATATTTTAAACTATCAGCAGGATTCTTCTTATAATAGTAAAGTGCTTTTTCTAATTCCTTTCGATTATCACCTGCCACTTGCAAAGCAACTTTCCTAGGAATGATAGGTTCTTTAGAAAATATATTATTCAAAATATCAATTCCTACTATGATAAGTACCGAAATCAGAAACCAGTAAATACATTTTAAATATAACTTCGCCATATTTATCATTTTCTATTTCGCATTGCCTACCACCCTCACACTGAGCGGACTGCCTTCAACATTGCAATAAACGGTTATCGTTTTATCAAAATGTTCAGGATATTCAGCTCGATATTTCACTTTCAATCTTAAATCTTGCCCTGGACGAATCGGTTCTTTACTATAATCCACTATAGTACAACCGCAGGAAGTGGTAATTTCTTCAACAACAAACAAGGCTTTACCAATATTGGTTAGTACCCAGTCAGCTGTTTGTTCCTGTTCCCAATCAAAGTTACCAAAGTCAATATATTTATTATTAGATTTTATCTGCGTCAATATCTTGTTACCTTGTGTCATTATCGATTCACCAGTAATAATCTTCAAATATAATTCCTTTATTTTAGGATTATGAACAGGATTTCCAACAGCAATAACCTTATTGCTTCTATCCAATAAAAATGTCTGAAAAGCCATATCTTGCGGAAAATTATTCAAGATATTGAGTGAATCATGTTCATCTATACATACTGGATAATTAAAATTACTACGTCTTAAAATTGAAATAATCTCATTTCTATTCTTAGGATGTAGAAAGAAATGAACCGGTATAGAAGAATCTGCCAAAGAATCAAGCCCAACGATAAAATCCAGCCATTCTCGCAATTTTAATTTACAATTCATACAACCAACAGAATCCACATAAGTGATAATAGAATATTTATTATCCAAAACTGGATATGCAGAAACAGTATCTTGTCCATATATTGTAAAATACATTTGTGTTGGATAAATAATTTTTCGCTCGTTCCATTCATCAATTATACGAATTATTCTGTCTGATGGTCCTCTGCAAGAACATACAAATAATGATAAACTAATACCCAATAAACATACCCAGTTTCTTTTCATAGCACTTCACCCATTAGAACAATAGCTATTAATTCATATCATAAACAGTTATATTAGGCTCTGGTACATGAGACAAAACATAGATTTTATCTGCTTTTTCATCAATGCAAAATGCAAATGCAGGTTTAGAAATAGAATATCTACCAATAATATTTCCAGTATAACTATAAACATGAATTTCTTTTCCATAAGTTGCTACTGCATCCATATCATCTGCTTCACCTGAATACAGAGCATAGATTTTATCATCACCAATATATGCAGACAAATATCCTATAGGAGCATTATTTATAATAGATGTACCATCCATCCTATAATCCAATTCGTGAATGACGCTTTCCCATCTCTGAGTTATTCCTGTTTTTTTCACATCATAACATGAAAGAACAGATGCATTATAAATAATTTCTATCAGTAAATCCTTATTACGCGATAACACACTTTTACCATAATTAGCTATAATATGTGACATATCAGAAATACCAGCCTGTGGTTTAGGTCTATACTTACCAAAATAACCAATAATCTTCAATGAATCCGATAAAAGAGTATATTTTCCTTCAGTTGTCAGTCCGGTTGCCAAATACCCCTCATTTATTCTCAATATTTCATGAAATCTTACATCTTTATTTTTAGAAAGTATCATTTTAGGTAGATAGTTGTTATTCATAATTAATAATGAATCATAGTCATATACACCTAATTTTGAGGAAACTGGATCAAAAAGGCTTATCTTAACTCTGCTATCTGAATTTCTATAAATGTCAATATTGTTAACATGTAAATATTCGTATGGTCCTTCTCCCTTTTTAGCAAAAGACAGAAGTATTTCTTTTTTTTCTAAATCATATATCTTCACTATTTTTCCTTCATCAAACATATCAACAATAAAAAGTTTATTATCAAATAATTTTACTATCGTTGGAAGTCCTAAAAACAATGATAAAGAATCTATCTCTGCCAAATCCCCTAATTGAGTAATTTTCTCTAAATCAACTTTTTTATTATTCGATTGACCACACGAAACCATAGTCAACACTAACATTAATAAAATGAGTATACGCATATTATAAGTTATTGCAAGGATGAAACTTGATTTTAAGTTTCATCCTTTTGTTTATGACTAATTTATCTATTACGATATAAATAATGATCACTATTACTTGTTTCACAGATACTAATCAAATTAAGTTTACATCCTTTATCTGATTCTCTAGTATTTGCTAGAGCCTCTACATTAGTAAGAAATAGATCTGATAATTCTACATCGTGTTGTGATACATATACATTATATCCAGCAAATATTGCAACTGCAACTACAGCTATTACACTTAATAATTTCTTTTTCATTTTTAATTCTTTATATTAGTAAAAAAAATCATTTTTTCTGTATCTATCCTTTCAACAGAATAGCAATAATTTGCTACATTATTTTTTTATCCTTATGTTTGCATCGAAATCTTTTTAAAGGTTTAGGAGCAGGTGATATGTAAGCAAATCCGGCAAGATGAACAAACTCATCATCCTGCTCCTTTCTAATCAAGTTAATTATCTCATTCAGCCAAAGCTAAATTTAAGTATTGGCTGATCATTATTTACATCTGTCGCTATTATCGTTTTAGTAGCTTCATCCACCCAAATACCATATATATAATGGTCGAGCACATATTTGCATAACGGTTCTCCTTGCAAGCTAAATACGCAAATATACATTCCTCCGTCAGGAAGCCTTCCACTTTGTCTTGCTATCTCCTTAAAAGCTGTTCCATGAAATACTGCATAAATGGCACTATCTGTTACTTGTACATCACTAAATCCCATAATTCCCGTCGGTATACCATATCCATCTGATATTTTGAATTCAGGTTCACCATGCTCACCGATATGAACAACATGAGTACTATCTTTCAAATCATAAACTTCAACGACTTCTCCCAATTGGGTAACTGCCGCCAATATTCCATTGTTAGGATTGTAGTCAAGGAAACTCCTCCATGCCTGTGCTAACGCCGGACGAGCATTTTTCAATGCTTCTTTATTGACTGTTGGGATACTTCCGCTCTTATCTATAAGCTTCCCATTACAGTTAACTCGACATAAACGATTTTCACCGGAATAATCAGGAATAATAAATGTTGTATCATTATATATAGTAAAATCAAGTGGCCGAAGTATATCTTCATCCAATGTTACCGCTTCGTCACGAAGCAGCGAATCACCGGATGAAGAAAA
The DNA here is from genome assembly GCF_024788145.1 of Bacteroides sp. BFG-606. Classification (NCBI taxonomy): domain Bacteria; kingdom Pseudomonadati; phylum Bacteroidota; class Bacteroidia; order Bacteroidales; family Bacteroidaceae; genus Bacteroides; species Bacteroides sp. BFG-606. The sequence goes on from NZ_JANUIL010000001.1 coordinate 4,902,541, forward strand.
GTCTAACCTAGTTAATTCACTTTTATTGGCATCCAATGTCCAGACTCCATGATTGTGCAAACGAAAATTTTCCATTGACAGCATTTCCGTAGGTGAATCACCACGTCTGCCAAAAGAAGATAAATACTGAAAGCTGGGATATTGGAATAAGTGTCCATAATGATCAAGACCATGTAAATCCATCACAATAGCCTTATCTCCTTCGATTCGTATCCTAAACGGATAGCGTAATAAAGCCGTATCAAGCTCTATTACTTCTCCTCTTAGTTCTCTCTCTTGCGGAAACTCCGAATAGAATAATACATCCTTTGCATATTCTTTATGCTTATGGTTGCAAGAGATAAAAAAGAAAAAAGAAAGAAACAGGAGACTTATATTATTTTTCAAGACTGTATCCGGTAGCAACATATTCCACTTTAACTTTTGTAGCTGGACAATCCACAGAACCACTACCAAAACAATTAATAGGCACATCGTGCTCGTCAGCAGCCAAAGCTTCAATATTATCTAATAATAATGTATTTACTCGAGGTTCTTTTAATGAGTAATTTACAGAAAGAACTGCCATTATCAGAATAGAAAAGAATAATAGTTTTTTCATATACTATAGTTTTATCGATTAATTAATGGGAACGAAAGTAGGCAATTGGCTTACAACTGCCAATAAATTAATCTATCCATTTCTATCTAACCGAATCTATCCACTATATATACCATTTTAGAGATAAGGCTTTTATTCAAAAAAATCCCATTTCATCGAAAATTATAGCTTCTTATTTATGTCTTCTAATTTGTAACTGATATCCAGTATTTTCATATCTTTGAACCTCAATAGATGGAACATTCTCGAAAACTCTTCGCAAACGACTTATTGCATTATGAAGTCTCGGATCATTATTTGATTTATCCGACCAAAATATTCTTTTGATTTCTTCATCTTTCAATATGTAATCTGGAGTATCTAAAAAATGTTTTAATAAAATAGCAGTTTGTGGTGGCATCTGAATCTCCTCTTTACCAAATACAAGCTTTCTCAAGTTTGCATCAAACATAATATCTTGGTCTATATGATAGACATGAACAGAAGTAGGAGCAACTACATTCTTTTGCCCTCTATTTCCAAAAAGTAGCACTATATTAATAGCAACGACACACAACCAATAAATAAAGCCATAAATAAAACCTCTTACACCCATAAGAGTAAAAAATGAAAAATAGAAAAAACCCTTTGCTTCAACTTCGCAACGATAACCTGCTGTAATATCAAACTCTGGTATACAATTTTCGAGTAGAAAAGTGTCAGGGTAGACACTATCTGTAATGTTTTCATCTTTATCGGATACCAAAAGCTGCAAGGCAAAAGTGCCAGACAAGCTTTGCCGTTTCAAATGCTGTTGCCACTTTTCATATAAAGCGCCCACTACCAAAGGATGTTTTGATAAATAAGTGGAATGTAAGAAACGTAATCGCGGATCAAATGTTATATTTTTACGACTTTTTTCTTTATCCAAGTAATATCCATGTTTTCCATTTCCATCTGTTATATAAACCGTATCAGGGTATTCCTTCAATCGCTGTTTCCGCTCACTAGTGTAAAAATAACCTTCAAAATAATCTTCTTGTAATTGTTGCAAGAGAACTTCTTTGAAAGCACTTTCCACTCTTTCACTAAACATTTTTTTTCTAGCCTCACAATATAATTGTCCTAGAATGAAAAATAATATTATCTCCAGAAGAAGTATTATTAACAAAAGGAACACCTTTTGTTTATTTCTAAATGTAATTGCATCGCTTAGTCTCGTTGTTAATTTCATGGTGTGACTTATTTATCTGTTTGAATAGCACAAAGGTAGCATTATTTACAATAATTGACAGACAATATAAAAACAATTTTGAGTTTTTATATTGCATCAAAATAATATTTCCAACAAGGAGAGTCTGTTCTATTTTTAAGATTCTCCACTTTTATTTCAAATCAAAACCGAAGTAAAAAGAGAAATAAATGTATAAATTAACGCAAGAATATACATTTTCAGACCAATAAATGCATAATTAAGCGATAAAAAACGAATTATTCTCCTTTAAACAAGCTCCATTCCTTTAAAAGGAACGTATCGTTGGTCAGTGAGGAACGACTCTTTTCTCACCGACCAACGAGATGTTCATCGGGATGACTCAATATAATTGGCATATTTCCTGCTATTTCAAGCTTTGTTCCAACAAAAACATATATAGTAAAATACCATAAAAAGACGAATTTACAAACAAATATCCACGATTAGTCATTTATTTCAAACAATGGTTACCATGACAACATACAAACAGAAGCATTATGAATCTTTGTAATCCTTCATCATTCGCATATTTACTTGCACATCATATCTTGGCTCCAAATTCAAACAGAAGAAACGCATAAAGTATCCCATTTTTATGAATGTTCTTATTCTAATATTTCCGTATATAAAAAATCCTATATCACATCTTAGACATGATATAGGATATTAACAATTATATGATAGAAGCAATTGATTGCAGCCTCTTTATTTCCTCTATGGACAAAACAGTAACTTACAAATACCACGAAAGCCTTCAAGAACTACAAAATAGGCTTTATTGCGTAATAAACGCTTCATAGCCCAATCGAAACGAATATAATTACTCGGCATAGGTTCGTCTCCTTTCTTGTTACCTTATTTCATGCTCTATCACCCACTTTCCCAAAGTCCGTGTTGTACTATCAAAATTCACTCCGACCTTGACAACCTTGTGATGATCTATCTCGTAAGGAATAGCATATTGTTTACTATTAATTTGAGCCAATGCTTCTTCGGGAGTTCCATCTACCTTAAATTCAAATACATAAATTGCATCGGACATCTTTATTACCACGTCAGCCCTGCCAATAGCATTCTTTACTTCTACATCTACATATTGACCCATTAAACGGAATAATAAATAAAAGATAGTCTGATAATGCTTCTCCTGATTGTTCTCCAAATCATAAGGTATAGATGAAAAGAAAGAACGAGTACGAAGAAGACACTGCTCAATATCACCTTTCATCAGGTCTCTTACAAAAGAGACTACATAAAAGTTACTTTCTCGTGTCGGTTGATTGAGATAGGAAGGGATCAACGTCTCAATAAAGCCTATTTTAACTTCTTCGTTGGGATAACCTAATGTATATGTACGAAAGAGAGGTTCATATCCTTTAATAGTCAAATAGCCACTCTGATAAAGCACAGGAATCGGATCGGTAATAACCTCTGTCGCTTTATCAAAATCTTCGTCTTTCACTTCCATCTTTTCCAATAGATTAAGACTGAAGTCCATTCGCTGTAACATTTCAATCAAGAAAGTAGGCGTGCCGGTAGAGAACCAAAAGCTCTTATAATCTTTTTGCGAAAATGCATTGAAAAGGCTGAACGGATTGTAAATATCTTCACAATTCTTGCTAAAATGATAACCGTCATACTGCCGTTTCAAATGCCGACAAGCTTCTTCATAGGTTTCATTATTCGCTTGAGCTATCCTCTCAATATCCGGTTGCATCTGACTTAGCAACTCTTGCTCTGTAATACCACAAATAGCACTATAATCATCGCTCATGCTGATATTCTGCAAGTTATTCAGCTCACTAAATATACTCATCTGACTGAACTTGCTGATTCCTGTCAAAAACAAGAAACGAAGATATTGCCCTTGTGCTTTAAGAGGACTGAAGAACTTCCGCATTTCAGTTCGCAATTGTCCTTGTAAAGCAGAGTCACTATTACTATCCAATAAAGGTGCATCATATTCGTCAATCAATACGACAACCTGCTTTCCTGTCTGTTGATAAATTCGTTGAAGCAAACCGGTTAAACGGGCTGCATAGCTCGTTTCTTCTTCATTTTTCCCATAAGTCCTCTCCCATTCGCTTAGATAAAGATTCAATTGCTCTTGCAAATCTTCGATAGTGGTATATTTTGTTCTGCTGAAATCAATATGCAACACAGGATAGACAGTCCATTCCTGTTCCAACTGTTCTATTGCCAGTCCTTTAAATAAATCTTTTTTTCCGGAGAAATAAGCTTCTAGAGTAGAGACTAGAAGACTTTTTCCAAAGCGGCGGGGACGGCTAAGAAAATACACAGTATCAGTATGGACTAATTGATAAACCAATGCGGTTTTATCAATATATACACAATTCATATTACGTAACTGCTCAAAATTCTGTATCCCGATAGGATATCTTCTGAATATCTCTTTCATATAAACCTAATGCATTAGTTGAAACATGAACAAAGATAATGTTTTTACGCGTATCTTACACAGATAGAGACTGAATTTGTTATTTCTAACCGTATCATTGTTGTATTGAAAATGAAAGTTGCTATCTATCATTCATTATCAACGAGAAGTATTATCACTTTTCACTCATTCACAATGAGCAATTTTAGCATTTTATATTCGTTTATAATGAGAAGTTTTATATCTTTGCAATCAAAAGCCCAGTTATCATGAAAGAATTATTAAAGCATATCATATTCGACCAGCGTGAAAAAGACATATCCCAAATGATAGAAAGGGATATTGACATGAGTTGTGTAAACAATCCCGAAGTGCTAGTCATATCTGGTATAAGAAGATGCGGAAAATCTGTTCTTTTACAGCAAATACGTTCGCAACAGTCAGAACAAGACTTTTACATGAATTTTGATGATGAGCGGCTTATCAACTTCAAAGTCGATGATTTTCAAACCTTATATGAAGCTTTCATCGAATTGTTTGGAGAACAAAAAACATTTTATTTTGATGAAATACAGAATATTCCCGGTTGGGAAAGATTTGTAAGAAGGTTGCATGACAGTGGATGTAAGGTATTTGTTACAGGCTCTAATGCCAATATGCTAAGTAGAGAATTAGGCACACACCTCACCGGACGTTATTGCCAAATTGAACTATACCCTTTCTCATTTCCCGAATTTCTAAAAATGAAGGAAGCATATCCGCAACAAAAGGACTTTTATACTACTACCGGAAAAAGTATGCTAAAAAAACACTTCGACGAATACTTGAAAACTGGCGGTTTTCCCCGTTATATAAAAGACCGGAACAACAATTACCTATCCACTCTTTATGAGAATATTATTTATAAAGACATTGTCACTCGAAACAAACTAAATGGTGAAAGAGAATTGCTGGAAATGGTTTATTACTTAGCCAGCAATGCTACGAAACGTTTCTCGTACAGTTCGTTAGCAAAAACGATAGGTATCAAACATACGGAAACAGTCAAAAACTATCTGGAATATCTTGAAAATACTTATCTGCTATTTCAGGTAATGAAGTTCGACTGGTCTGTAAAAAAACAGATGAACAACCAAAAGAAAGTGTATTTCATAGATAATGCCATTATTGGCAAAGTGGGATTCAATGCGACCGACAACATCGGGCAATTACTTGAGAATTTGGTATTTATAGAAATAAAGCGCCAGGGAAAAGATATCTATTATCATAATGACGGAATAGAGTGCGACTTCATTATGCGTGAAAACGGACATATTGTATCTGCCTGCCAAGTCACCCGTTCGATGAAAGATGAAAAAACAAGGCAGCGTAAAATAAATGGATTAATTTCCGCACTCAATACCTATAATCTCACCGAAGGAATAATTTTGACTGATGACGAAACCGAGGAAATAACTATCGGCAACAAAACAATACATATAATTCCTATATGGAGATGGCTATTAAAATAGTGACGCTATCCCACCAACATAGTGACGGTATATGCTTAGGATAGCGTCACTATTCCAGGCATATACCGTCACTATGTTTGAACCGGATATTCCGGGCTGTTATTTCTAGTTTCCGCGCTGTGTAGGCAGAGTAAATTCTTGCGAATCACAAATCACTCCATTCTCGTCCGCCACTGCGACACGGAATGTCACTTCACCGTCTTTCAATTTTTCACCTGCATGAATGGAAGCGGTATAACGGATGCCTTCACCCGGAAGAATTTCCTCCACCATCACGGAAGGAGAAATGCCGAGATGCTTCACCTTCCCCACCGTTTCTACCACAGGAACTACATTATAAACTGGATTTCTCCCTTCATTCATAATCTCAAAGATTATCTTGCTATTTTCTCCCGCATCAATCACATGACTGCGATTATCATCTATAAAACGGATCTTGCGCAACTTCAGTTGAGAAATAGGCTGTTGCACCTGTGGCTGCTTCTTATATTTTTGCACACGGACTTCCCTCACTTCAGGAATATACGCATCTTCCTCTATTTGCTCTTGTCTTGGCGCCGTCAACGCGTTTCCAATAGCCGCACCGGCAATGGTTCCCACAATATTCCCAATAGCAGAACCACGGTAACCGCCTCTCCAACCACGATTATTATCTCCGATAAGTCCACCTATCGAACCTCCCAGACTACCTCCGATAGAAGCACCTGCCATGATAGCTCCCGGATTTCCCATACGCCCCGACGCACATCCACTCAAAATCAAAGCGGAAAGCAAAATTACTGTTAGTTGTTTCTTCATGAGTCTCTCTATTTAGTGTTATTATTTATTCTACCACTTTAAAACGAGCGAAACGTAATAATAGTTGTTTGTCTCCCGCATTTTTAAAATGAATAGTTGCTTTCGCATTGTCTCCCGTTCCTTCTACTTTAATCACTTCACCCAATCCGAAACGTTCGTGCTCTATCATCTGTCCGGCCTGTACTCCTGCTACCGATGCCGAAGTGGAAGAGGTTGCCTGTGCACCGTTACTTGGGCTAACAGTACTAACTTTCTTCAAATTCCTCGGTACGCTGGGAGCAATGATCTGTGCTTTCGGACGTTGCTGTAAGGAAGCGCGGAAACGTCCCGCACCTTCATCGACAGCACGGCTCACTCCTGCCTCATGCGGCAGTTGCAAGTAATGAACATCGATATCACGCAAGAAACGACTGGGGCTTCCAAATTCCATCTTTCCATAACGGAAACGGGTTTTGGCAAAAGACAGATAACAATGTTCCTCCGCACGAGTAATTGCTACATAGAACAAACGACGTTCTTCTTCCAGTGCCCGGGGAGAATCTCCTACCATCCCACTGGGAAACAGGTTTTCTTCCAGACCGACCACAAATACATTCTTAAACTCCAATCCTTTAGCCGAATGGACTGTCATCAACGTTATCTTTTCTCCATCATCCGCCTTATCGGAATCCTGATCGGTAAGCAATGCAATCTCCGAAAGGAAATCGGTAAGAGACACATTCGGGTTACCCTCCTCCTGCCGCAAAGCGCAGAAGTCGTTGATACCATTCACCAACTCTTCTATATTTTCCTTACGGCTTAGATTCTCGGGGGATGTGTCCTGACAGACATCATTGATAATGCCGGACTGACGGATGATATTCGTTCCCATTTCATAAGCGTTCTTATCCGCCTGATCGACAATGAAACTTTCTATCAATTCACGAAAGCCTTGCAGTTTCGCATGCGTTCCTTTATTTATATCCAACCCATAAGTTAATGGTTCGCAGAGTGCCGCCCAAAGACTTACACCATGATCGGTAGCCGCCGATATAATCTTCCCGACCGTCGTATCTCCAATGCCACGCGCCGGATAATTAATGATTCGCTTGAATGCTTCTTCATCATTCGGATTCACTACCAAACGGAAATAAGCAATCACATCTTTTATCTCTTTTCGCTGGTAGAACGAAAGTCCTCCGTAAATTTTATAAGGTATACTTCGTTTCCGAAGAGCCTCTTCAAAAATACGGCTTTGTGCATTCGTACGATACAGGATAGCAAAATCAGCATATCCGTAGCGATACTCCCGACGCAGTTCTGCAATCTTATTAGCTACAATATCACCCTCTTCCACATCGCTATATGCCTGAAACACACCGATAGGTTCCCCCTTTTCTTTCTCTGAAAACACGGCTTTCCGTATCTGACGTTCATTCTTCTCAATCAGGCTGTTGGCAGCACAAACAATGGTTTGCGTGGAACGGTAATTCTGCTCCAGTTTAAAGACTTTCGTATTGGGGTAGATTTTTGTAAAATAGAGAATATTGTCAATATCCGCCCCACGGAAAGAATAGATACTTTGCGCATCGTCTCCCACTACACAGACCCGTTGATTTTCTTTAGTCAGTTGCAGGACAATGCTATGCTGCGCATAATTCGTATCCTGATACTCATCTACCAGCACATAACGGAACTGATCCCGGTAGCGTGCCAACACTTCCGGAAAGTCACGGAATAAAATATAGGTGTACACCAGTAAATCATCGAAATCCATTGCACCTGCCTGACGACATCTGTCCCAATAACGGGTATAGATATCACGGATAGCAGGCATCTTGGCGGCCATATCTCCTTCGTAGGCCTCTTTATTGGCAGCATACCCCGTGGGAGTAACCAGATGGTTCTTGGCATTGGAGATGCGTGCTTGCACTACTCCCGGCTTATACGTTTTCTCGTCCAATCCCATCTCCTTGATGATGGAGCGAAGCAGACTCTTACTATCAGCCGTATCATAGATGGTGAACTGGGAAGTAAAACCGATATATTGTGCTTCGGCACGAAGAATCCGTGAGAAGATGGAATGGAAAGTTCCCATCCACAAATAACGTGCCCGTTCCATACCGACCTGACGGGCAATACGCTCTTTCATCTCACGTGCAGCCTTATTGGTAAAGGTTAATGCAAGGATATTCCATGGATTATACCCGTTCTCCTGCTCCAGCAAGTAAGCGATTTTATAAGTCAATACACGCGTTTTTCCCGAACCGGCACCGGCTATCACCAGTGAAGGACCGTCATTATAAGTCACTGCTGCACACTGACTCTCGTTTAATTCCTCTATATAATTGGTATTCATAACAGCATTATAAAAACTATGTGGATTTTTAACAAACCCTTGGCACTCAAATTTGTTCTCAATACAAAAGTATAATATTCATTCGAGAATGAAGGTATTTTTATGAATTTTCATCACTAACTATTTTAACCTAACACCAAAAAGCAATGAAAAGAAGTATATTTTTATCGATTATTTTGAGTTTGTTTCTGGTTGCCTGCATCCCACAGGCAATGGCACAAAAGCAGAGCCGCCTGGAAAAGCTGCTAAGGTATCTGAACGATAATGACGCCGACAAATGGCAGAAGAACCGTGATAAGATAGACACCGAGACTCAAAGCTATTACGCCGAAGAACTGGCATTATTGGATGTGCTCAACGAATTATGGAACGAGCAAAGCGAACAAGCCGCCGCCAATTATTTCGGATGCTATGAAAAGGCTGCGAAAGCCTATTTCCCGAATATCTGCGAAGAAGAGAAGATACAACTTTCCAACGTGCAAGACAAAGCGGAACAAGCTGTCATCTCTGTTCTGGAGGCTTCGAAAGACCAGATTCCTTTTAGCAAGACATTGATGGACAGCATCCAGTCAAGCGGTTATCCGGCAGACTCCGCCATTTTACAAAAGGTACGGGACATCCGTGAAATGGCCTTACTGGAAGGTATGCTGAAAACACCCACGCTGAATATTTATCAAACGTACATCACGGAATATCCGAACGGCAAATTTATCTCTCAAATCAACGCTGCGGAAAACAAACGGCTTTACCAGATTGTAAAGAGTAATCCGACATCGGAGAATTTCAAGGCATTCTTTGATAATGCCGATATGCAGAAATTTTTCACTGATAAAGATACGCGTCCATTCCTTCCGGAAGTTCGCACGCTATACGACGATTTTCTGTTTCAAGGGATCGACAGCCTCCGGGAAAAAGGAAATGCGACAGCCATCCGGCAGATCATTGACGAGTATAAGCAATCACCTTACCTGACTTCCACTGCGCGTACTCATCTGGATGATCTTGAATATCTTAGTGAAAAGGCTGATTTCGAGCTTTTAAAAGCTGCCATTGTCAGTTCCGAATCATTGAGCATGCTGCAGGATTTTCTTTGCACACACAGGTACAAGGAATTTCGTGACCAGGCTAATGCACTACGGACACCGTTTATCCTACAAACAATCGTATCCACCCCTACCTCTGTGAAATACTATAATGGAGGACGATTGATAAAGTCTGCGGAAAATGACAGTACAGGAAATATATCGACCACTTATTCGTATGACGATAAGGGACAGCTCATTTCCACCCTGTCGCTTACCATAAAAAACGGTCAGCCAAGCAATGAAATACAAACGAACAGATTATACGATCCGCAAGGCCACTGCATCTTTGAAGTGCAAACGAATCCGAAAACCAAAACGGACCTCTACCGGCGGACACGCCGTATCGGTACGGATGGAAGTATCGAGAGTGATTCACTCAAGTATACAGACGGAAGAGTTATCATAAGTTCCTATGATAAACAGGGGTTATTGACCGAAACCAAAGAGTATAATAAGAATGGAGAACTTCAGGCGTACACCGCAAACAAATATGATGATAAGGGCAGATTGATTTCATCGCAACATCAAAATTTGCTTTTTGCCAACTCTCCGGATCAGATTATATCACAAAAAGATGCTTATGAATACGATAAATACGGCTATCTGACACAGATCGTCTACCAACGGATTTTGGGCAATAACCAGAAAACATCCGGATGCCTGATCTGCCTGTACGATAAATACGGAAACCGGATCGATAGTAATTCTTATTATGAATATGACAATACGGGCCAATGGACCTGCCGTACCAACCGTGATCATCCGAAAGATGTGGAACGTATACAGTACATTTATAAATAAAGCAAGATAGTGTGAACATTTTGCAGAGGGCTTCTGTTATTATAGTATAACAAGCCGATTAAAACTTGTAACATTATGAATACTATATTAATGTCTTTAATTATGATGACCATGACTTACGAAATGCCTAAACTTCCTTATGCAAACAATGCATTGGAACCTGTAATCAGTCAGCAAACAATAGATTTCCATTACGGAAAACATCTACAAACGTATGTAAATAATCTGAATAGCCTCGTGCCCGGTACAGAATATGAAGGTAAAATGGTAGAAGAAATCGTTGCAGCCGCACCGGATGGAGCTATTTTCAATAACGCCGGACAAGTATTGAATCACAATCTGTACTTCCTGCAATTTGCCCCGAAACCTTCGAAAAAGGAGCCAACCGGCAAACTGGGAGAAGCCATCAAACGTGACTTTGGCAGCTTTGAAAACTTCAAGAAAGAATTCAATGCAGCAGCAGTCGGATTGTTCGGTTCAGGATGGGCCTGGCTATCCGTAGATAAAGACGGTAAACTGAAAATCACTAAAGAAGTGAACGGAAGCAACCCAGTACGCGCCGGTTTGAAACCGCTTCTCGGATTTGACGTTTGGGAACACTCTTATTATCTGGATTACCAAAACCGCCGTGCCGACCATGTTAACGCCCTGTGGGATATCATCGACTGGGATGTGGTTGAAAAAAGAATGTAATCGGATTTCATAGACTAAACTATACTTATGAAAAGGTCGTTGTGTATTTCACAGCGACCTTTTTTACAGATTAAAAAAACTGACTTTTATTGTATATCAGACGCATTAGTTGTATTTTTGCAACTAATAATCCAACATAACAAACAATTATGATACTATATAAAAGAAAAAAAAATACGATTTATCGTCTCCATTGCAATCCTTTTCTTCCCCCTTTTTTGCAATGCTTCCACCACAGAAGAATCTGCGGGAGAAATTCTGTTCATCACCTCTTATAATTCGGATACTAAATATACCTACGACAACATCAGTACATTTATAGAAACTTACACCCGATTGGGAGGAAAATACTCGACCATCGTAGAAAACATGAATGCAACAGACTTAACGCAGGCACACCAATGGAAAAAAACATTAACCGATATTCTGGATAAGCATCCGAAAGCTAAATTAGTGATTCTTCTGGGTGGGGAAGCATGGAGCAGTTTCCTCCATCTTGAAGATGAAAAATACAAGCAGCTTCCTGTTTTTTGCGCAATGGCATCACGCAACGGAATCCGTATTCCGGAGGATTCGATCGATATCCGAGACTATAATCCAGTAAGTATCGACTTAACGGAACGAATGAAAGAATATAATGTAAAATACTGTAATTCATACGAATACAATATCAGCAAAGACATAGAAATGATACAGGATTTCTATCCGGATACCGAGCATCTGGTATTTGTATCGGATAATACATACAACGGACTTGCCGAACTGGCATGGTTCAAGAAAAACCTGCAGCATTTCCCGCAGTTATCTATCACTTACATCGACGGTCGCATCCATACACTTGATATGGCTGTCAATCAATTGCGCAATCTTCCCAGAAACACGGCAATGTTACTTGGCATCTGGAGAATCGACAGCCGGGGTATCACCTACATGAGCAACTCTGTTTATGCTTTCTCCAAAGCCAATCCTCTCCTGCCTGTGTTCAGTATGACTTCCACTGCCATTGGTTACTGGGCTATCGGAGGATATGTCCCGCAATATGAAGGAGTGGGAAAAAGCATGGGAGAATATGCTTACCGTTTTTTAGACCAGAAGGAAACTGATATCAGCAGTATCAATATCTTGCCCAACAGATATAAATTTGATGCGAAGAAACTAAAAGAATGGGGATTTGAAGACAAGAAGTTACCTGTCAACTCAATGGTCATCAATCAGCCCATCCCGTTCTTTGTAGCTTACAAGACAGAAGTGCAGTTCATCCTGATCATATTTCTCGTATTAGTAGGAAGCCTGATGATTTCCTTGTATTACTATTACCGGACTAGAATCCTGAAGAACCACCTTGAAAAAACGACGAAACAATTACGGGAAGATAAAAAGAAGCTGGAAGAGTCTGAAGTTGAATTACGTGACGCCAAGGAACGTGCCGAAGAAGCCAATCAGTTGAAAAGTGCCTTTGTTTCGAATATGAGCCACGAGATACGGACACCTTTAAATGCCATTGTCGGTTTCTCCAGCCTGATTATCGGCTCTGTTGAGCAAAATAAAGAACTGAAAGAATACGCAGATATTGTCCAGACCAATTCTAATTTACTGCTACAATTGATTAGTGACGTACTGGATATATCACGTCTGGAATCAGGGAAACTGCAATTCAATTATGAATGGTGTGAGCTGGTGAACCATTGCCAGAATATGATTACCCTGACCAACCGGAACAAGACAATGGATGTAGACATCAAACTTCAAATGCCTAAAGAACCCTATAAGCTCTACACAGACCCGTTACGCCTGCAACAGATTATTATCAATCTACTGAATAATGCTCTGAAATTCACTCCCGCCGGAGGAAGTATCACACTGGATTATAAAGTGGATGAGGAAAAGCAATGTATGCTGTTCTCCGTGACTGATACCGGCACAGGAATCCCCGAAGACAAGCAGGAACTCGTATTCCAACGTTTCGAAAAACTGAATGAATTCATGCAGGGTACGGGATTGGGACTGGCCATCTGCAAACTGACCATCCAATATATGGGAGGTGATATCTGGATTGACAAAAGCTATAAGAATGGTGCCCGGTTTATCTTTTCCCATCCCATCAAAAAACAAAAATCAACAGAAAAATGAAAAAAAATCGGATGATTTAGTGTTTTTCTGTTTCTTTTTCGCTTACTTTGCCCCTGTAAAGACAAAGGGGTGCCCCTCGAGGGGCTGAGATTATACCCTAGGAACCTGATGCAGTTAGTACTGACGTAGGGATTGTGTTTCTTCGTTATCGCCTTTCCATTCAAGCACGCTCTTTGTATTTACTTTCAATTTATTTATTCTGATAGGACAATGAAAGTACAAGTGAACAACAAAGAGGTGGAAATTATTCCTGATTCTACCCTTACACAACTGACAGCACAGCTCGAACTTCCTGTTCAAGGCATTGCTATCGCCGTAAACAACAAAATGATTCCCCGTACCGAATGGGAAGGTTTCATATTGCATGAGAACGACAACCTGGTGATTATCAAAGCTGCTTGCGGAGGATAAGGGAATGGTCAGTCTACAATTTATCACGCATCAGACCGAACGGTATTCGTACCTCGAATCGGCACGTATGGCACTCGAAGGAGGGTGCAAATGGATCCAGCTACGCATGAAAGACGCTTCTCCCGAAGAAGTGGAGGCAGTAGCCTTGCAACTGAAACCGCTCTGCAAAGAACACGAAGCGATCTTGATTCTGGACGACCACGTCGAACTGGCGCAAAAGCTGGAAGTGGACGGTGTGCATCTGGGTAAAAAAGATATGCCTATCGACCAAGCTCGCCAGATACTTGGAGAAGCCTTCATTATCGGCGGCACCGCAAATACATTCGAAGATGTCGTACAGCACTACCGTGCCGGAGCCGATTATCTCGGCATCGGTCCTTTCCGGTTTACCACCACTAAAAAGAATTTAAGCCCTGTACTGGGATTGGAAGGTTATTCCTCCATCCTTTCACAGATGAAAAAGGCGAATATCGAAATCCCCGTAGTAGCGATTGGAGGAATCACTTATGAGGATATCCCTGCCATACTTCATACAGGAGTCAACGGGATAGCCCTGTCGGGAACCATTCTCGGAGCGGACAATCCGGTAGAAGAGACACGTAGAATCATTGATTCACCACAGAGTACACAGAGTTTTTCGTTCTTTCCTAAAACAGAATGATAAACACATATACTCTGTGTAACTCCATAATGAATAAGAAATCATCAGACCTCCGTGTCCTCTGCGTCCTCTGTGGTGAACTCATAAATTAGCATTTAAATAATCAACTAAAATACATAAAATGGAAAAGTTAGTAATTGCGGGACGCGAATTTAACTCCCGTCTTTTCCTGGGAACAGGAAAATTCAATTCCAATGAAGTAATGGAACAAGCTATTCTGGCTTCAGGCACGGAAATGGTTACTGTTGCCATGAAACGAATCGACATGGACAACAAAGAGGATGACATGCTGAAACATATTATCCATCCGAATATTCAGCTATTGCCCAATACTTCCGGTGTACGTAATGCAGAAGAGGCTGTTTTTGCCGCACAGTTGGCTCGCGAAGCCTTTGGAACAAACTGGCTGAAACTGGAAATTCACCCGGACCCGCGTTATCTGCTCCCTGACTCTATCGAGACACTGAAAGCTACGGAAGAACTGGTAAAACTAGGTTTTATCGTGTTGCCTTATTGTCAGGCTGACCCCGTACTCTGCAAACGTCTGGAAGAGGCGGGCGCAGCTACCGTTATGCCACTCGGTGCACCAATCGGTACTAATAAAGGATTGCAGACCAAAGAATTCCTGCAAATCATAATCGAACAGGCAGGTATCCCGGTGGTCGTAGATGCGGGTATCGGTGCACCCAGTCATGCTGCCGAAGCAATGGAACTGGGAGCTTCCGCTGTATTAGTAAATACTGCAATAGCCGTTGCCGGAAATCCGGTAGAAATGGCAAAAGCATTCAAAGCGGCTACAGAAGCCGGAAGACAGGCTTACGAAGCAGGATTAGGATTACAAGCCGTAGACTTCGTGGCAGAAGCAAGTTCACCTCTAACGGCTTTTCTTGATTAAAAACGAATAAACTATGGAACAAAAAATAAAATTTCCCCGCTCACAGAAAGTCTATTTACCCGGTAAACTTTATCCGAATATCCGTGTAGCCATGCGGAAAGTGGAACAAGTGCCCAGTGTCAGCTTTGAAGGCGAAGAAAAGATAGCAACACCCAATCCGGATATATATGTATATGATACCAGCGGACCGTTCAGCGATGCAAATATGAGCATCGATCTTAAAAAAGGGCTGCCCCGTATGCGCGAAGAATGGATTGTGAGTCGTGGCGATGTGGAACAACTCCCTGAAATCACTTCGGAATACGGACGTATGAGAAGGGATGATAAAAGTCTCGATCACTTACGCTTCGAGCACATCGCCCTGCCCTATCGCGCTAAAAAAGGAGAGGCAATCACTCAAATGGCGTATGCCAAAAGAGGGATGATCACTCCTGAAATGGAATATGTAGCGATCCGCGAAAACATGAATTGCGAGGAACTGGGAATTAACACTCATATTACTCCTGAATTTGTCCGTCAGGAGATTGCAGAGGGACGTGCCGTATTACCAGCCAATATCAACCACCCGGAGGCCGAACCGATGATTATCGGACGCAACTTCCTTGTGAAAATCAATACAAATATCGGAAATTCAGCTACTACTTCAAGCATAGATGAAGAAGTGGAGAAAGCATTGTGGAGCTGTAAATGGGGGGGAGATACTTTGATGGATCTTTCCACCGGAGAAAATATTCATGAAACACGTGAATGGATCATCCGCAATTGTCCCGTACCGGTCGGTACTGTTCCCATCTATCAGGCACTTGAAAAAGTGAACGGCATAGTAGAAGACCTCACCTGGGAAATCTACCGGGATACATTGATCGAACAATGTGAACAAGGCGTAGATTACTTCACCATCCATGCAGGTATCCGCCGCCATAATGTTCATCTTGCCGACAAGCGGTTGTGCGGTATCGTCAGCCGTGGAGGAAGTATTATGAGCAAATGGTGTCTCGTACACGATCAGGAAAGCTTCTTATACGATCACTTTGATGATATTTGTGATATTCTGGCACAATATGACGTAGCCGTTTCCTTAGGAGACGGACTTCGCCCCGGCTCCATCTATGATGCGAACGACGAAGCGCAGTTTGCCGAACTGGATACCATGGGAGAATTAGTGCTTCGTGCCTGGAACAAGAATGTTCAGGCATTTATCGAGGGACCCGGCCATGTTCCGATGCATAAAATTAAAGAGAACATGGAACGTCAGATTGAGAAATGCCATGACGCCCCATTCTATACGCTCGGCCCGTTGGTGACGGACATTGCTCCCGGATACGACCATATCACTTCTGCTATCGGTGCCGCACAAATCGGATGGCTGGGTACGGCCATGCTTTGTTATGTCACTCCGAAAGAACACCTTGCCTTACCCGACAAGGAGGACGTACGTGTAGGAGTCATTACCTACAAGATAGCCGCTCATGCCGCTGACCTGGCAAAAGGTCATCCGGGTGCACAGGTACGGGACAACGCATTGAGTAAAGCCCGCTATGAGTTCCGCTGGAAAGATCAGTTCGACCTGTCTCTCGACCCGGAACGGGCACAGACCTATTTCCGTGCAGGACATCATATCGACGGAGAATATTGTACAATGTGCGGACCCAATTTCTGTGCAATGAGACTGTCACGCGATTTAAAGAAAAGCGCTAAAACCAACAAATAATGAGTGGGGAGAAACAAAAAGTCAGCCCACTGACCGAACCTGCCCTCCCCTCATTTTAATTTTTAATTTTCAATTCTCAATTTAATAAGAATGTTCTCCGACGAATTAGAAAAAATATCCTGGGAAGAGACGACAAAAGCCATCTATTCCAAAACAGATGCCGACGTACGCCGTGCATTGGGTAAAAAAGAGCATCTGGATGTCAACGACTTTATGGCGCTGATTTCACCTGCCGCCACTCCTTATCTGGAAGTGATGGCACGCCTTAGTCAGAAATATACGATGGAACGGTTCGGTAAGACTATCTCCATGTTCGTACCGCTCTACCTGACTAATTCATGTACCAACTCCTGTGTCTATTGCGGTTTCCACATCAGCAATCCGATGAAGAGAACAATACTGACAGAGGAAGAGATTGTCAACGAATACAAAGCCATCAAACGGTTGGCTCCCTTTGAAAACCTGCTGCTTGTAACTGGTGAGAATCCTGCCGCAGCAGGCGTTCCGTACATTGCCAAGGCACTGGATTTAGCGAAGCCTTACTTCAGCAATCTGCAAATTGAAGTAATGCCTCTTAAAGCGGAGGAATACAAGGAACTGACAAATCATGGCCTGAACGGAGTGATCTGTTTTCAAGAGACTTACAACAGAGCAAATTACAAAACGTACCATCCGAGAGGCATGAAATCCAAATTCGAATGGCGTGTAAACGGCTTCGACCGTATGGGACAGGCAGGTGTACACAAAATTGGCATGGGTGTCCTGATCGGTCTGGAAGAATGGCGGACAGACGTTACGATGATGGCTTATCATCTGCGTTATCTGCAGAAGCATTACTGGAAAACAAAGTACAGTGTAAATTTCCCGCGTATGCGCCCGTCTGAAAATGGCGGATTCCAGCCGAATGTAGTCATGAACGACCGGGAACTGGCTCAACTTACATTCGCTATGCGAATCTTCGACCATGACGTAGATATCTCCTATTCCACCCGTGAGAGTGCAGAAATTCGAAATCACATGGCAACACTCGGCGTCACAACCATGAGTGCAGAGAGTAAAACAGAACCGGGAGGATATTACAGTTATCCTCAAACGCTGGAACAATTTCATGTAAGTGACGAACGGAAAGCGGTTGAAGTGGAACGTGATTTAAAGAGATTAGGCCGTGAACCGGTCTGGAAGGATTGGGACCAGTCTTTTGACTTTAAAAGATAAGCAGATGCGGTACGACAGACAAATCATACTTCCCGAAATCGGAGAAGAAGGTCAGAAGAAACTACAGGAAGCCAAAGTGCTTATTGTAGGCGTGGGAGGGTTAGGCTCTCCCATCGCCCTTTACCTGACAGGTGCGGGTGTGGGCTGTCTCGGACTGGTAGATGATGATCTGGTAAGCATCACTAACCTGCAACGGCAAGTTCTCTATTCCGAAAAGGAATTGGGTAAACCGAAAGCCTTGTGTGCAGCCGGACGACTCTCCGCTCTCAACAGTGGGATCAGGATCTATCCCTACTCTACCCGGCTGACGAAAGATAATGCATATGATATTATTCAGAAATACGACATAGTGGTCGACGGCTGCGACAATTTTGCCACCCGCTACCTGATTAACGACATCTGCATTAAACAGGAAAAACCCTACGTATATGGAGCCATCTGTGGTTTTGAAGGACAGGTTTCTGTGTTCAATTACGGAAATCAGAAGAAAAACTACCGGGATCTTTATCCTGACGAAGAAGAAATGCAGCGGATGCCTCCTCCGCCTAAAGGTGTAATGGGAGTTACTCCTGCTATTGTCGGGAGTGTGGAAGCTACGGAAGTGTTGAAAATTATCTGTGATTTTGGTGATGTTTTAGCCGGTAAACTATGGACAATCGACCTGCGGACATTGCAATCTAACAAATTTTCACTATAAAGGTTGGTTTCTGACATAGTTAATTAGTAACTTTGCTAGACAATCCAATTTTAACGAAAGAAATGAAACTAATTGTAGTTACCACCCCTACCTTCTTTGTCGAAGAAGATAAGATAATTACCGCTCTTTTCGAAGAGGGGCTGGATGTCCTACATCTTAGGAAACCGGAGACTCCGGCTATGTATTCAGAACGGCTGCTGACTCTTATTCCGGAGAAATACCACCGCCGCATTGTCACGCATGAGCATTTTTATCTAAAAGAGGAATTCAATCTGATGGGAATCCACCTGAATGCCCGTAATCCCAAAGAGCCGCATGACTATTATGGCCATATCAGTTGTTCGTGCCATTCAGTGGAAGAGGTGAAAAACAGAAAGCATTTTTATGATTATGTTTTTATGAGTCCTATCTATGACAGTATCTCTAAAGTGAATTACTATTCAACCTATACTGCCGAAGAATTGCGCGAAGCACAAAGAGCGAAAATCATCGACTCTAAAGTAATGGCATTGGGAGGCATCAATGAAGATAATTTACTGGAGATTAAAGATTTCGGTTTTGGAGGGGCTGTCGTATTAGGAGATCTTTGGAACAAATTCGATGCCTGTCAGGATCAGAACTATTTAGCCGTAATCGAGCACTTTAAAAAGTTGAAGAAGTTATCAGATTAATGAAAAGCCGATGGTAAACTGACTGTGCATTCCCATTATACCCACAATAAAAGAAATGACTTTCTCAATCATGAACTAAAAAAGCCGCTGCAAATTGTCTTCTGCAACGGCTTTCTGTATTTTCAGTGTTTTCTTATCAGAACTTATATCCCACGATAATAGAGAAGTTCATATTTTTAGGATTGCCAACTTTTTGTACGTCAACTAAACCGAATTGACCATCCAAACCTGCAATGATCTTACCAAACTCCAATGCGACTCCCACACCAAGACCAGCATCAAAACGTTTCAAACCATCATCACCGAAAGTATTCTCTTTATGCTCCGTATTATTTCCTAAGTCAAACTTTGTCTTACCGGCAATACCACAAGCAAAATAAGGACCTGCATTAACCACCAGATTAGTATTATCTGCTACATTGAAACGCGCAGCAGCCATTACCGGCAATTCCAAATACATTGCATTAATGCTACTTCCATCTTTCTTTGCCCCCTTGCTAGTCAGGAATAATGAAGGTTGCAGTGACCATGTATCATCAAAAGCATATTCAAAACCTCCACCAAGTTTGAATCCAACCTTTGCATTCAGGTCAAGATCACCGGTGTAATTACTAAAGTTCATACCTACTTTGGCATTCCAACCTGTAATTTGAGAGAAACCTGCCACTGAAATCAGTGCAAATAAAACAAACAAAACACTCTTCTTCATAATTTTAAAGTTTTAAATTAATACTAAGGGATTTTATTACCCCTCCCTATTTAACAATACAAATGTATAATTGTAATTCGTATTAAACAACTTTTTCGTTAACAAGTGCGTAATTTATAGAGTTTATACATAGAAAAAGGGAATTCCCTATTTTTGAGAACTCCCTTTCCTATTTGATTAAACTGTTTTCCTCTTATCAGAAAGCGTAATGGAAACCAATTGAAAGATCTTCACTGGTAAGTTCAAGACCAAAAGAATCTCCAAGCGTATTTACATTTCTACGATATCCCAAGAAACCATACTTGGCAATAAAAGAAAAGTGATCGTTCAATTTAACGGCAATACCCGGTCTAAGTCCCACTTGTCCAGCCTTGGTGGTGTCTCCATCTTTAATTTTCACGAAGCCGATAGCAGCAGTTCCGTCCAGAAACAGACGGACAGCACCGGTTTCACAATAAGACCAACGAATGTACGGAGCTACAAATACAGAGTTTGCAGTTTGTCCTGTAACATAATTGTGTGAATAGTCCAATTCAGCACCCAATGCCCATGTCTCATTAAAGTTGTATCCGATTTCCGGAGCAATTTTAAAAGAGGTAGTGTTGCCTGTACTGTTACGCCACAGATTCAAAGATCCGCCTACGTAAATGTCTTGTGCTTTTACAGCGATAGTTGCCAACATTACAACTACCAATAATAAACCCTTTTTCATCTTCTTTGTTTTTTTAAATTAAACGTTAGACCCCAATTCGGTCGATTTCTGGGGTGCAAATGTAAAGCTGTTTTTACGATTAAACAAACATTTGGTTAGTTTTTTATAATAAATACCAAATATTTATTTAACCAAGAGAACGAATGCCCAAGACAAAGCGGACAATAAAAAATAGACTGCAAATACTTTCACAAGTATTTACAGTCTATTTATCAGATAGTTAAGTACCTAACCAGCGTATTTGACTATCCTTCTATTGCAGCTTGCGCCGCTGCCAAAATAAGATACTTTTCAATGAGTTATATAATACTTCTCAACAATATTCGTTTATTCAATTTCTTCGTATCTGTCTATTATGATTAATGTTTTCGTCCATTTATCGAAGAACTCGCCGCTACCAGTCTTGATATATTACCCATTTAAGGCAAATAGATAAGCCACAATCAACACAAATACGAAAAACGATACTTTTATCATCTTAAAGGTTTGAACGCTTTAAAACGGATTATTTACGTTCGTTCACCTGTTTTGATTTAATCAATTCATTGTAGATTGTATGGGCAAACTCCCCTGTGAAATATTCTGCCCAATTCTGATAAGTTAGGCAAATACCGGTTCGAGGGTCTTCATAATCCATGGTTTCCCATATATCTTCCAATTCTGCATAAACCTCATTGGGATTATTCCCAAGAGTGTCCACCACTTCTTCGGAATAACAGTTTACCAATGTATCTATCCAATCTCCACAATTATCACAACCATCTTTGTAGATAGCATTGAATGCGGCTTTTTTCAATTCATCCATAAAAGGCTCTGTTTTACAATATGGGTACTCTCCGTTCATTGCTTTTCTAATGTGCCGATATTTTTATGTTCAGGAGATAATTCTGTTAACCTACATTCGTTACCATCAAGCGCGGCTTCAAACATATAATCACTATTTGACAAAGTTATGCTTCTACCATTGCTTTTGCAGGAGAATACTCCCTTGTAATTTTCTGTCTCTGTATCTTGTTTGGAATATTTTTCTCCAATTGGTTCAGTACGTATTAGTGTAAATTTTTGAAGTTTACAATATGGATATCCGTTGACCGTAATAGCATTTTCTGATACTTCAATCACTCCGTAAGTTCCCTGCTTAAAAACATATTTATATACATAAGTTGCCTCAAACATTTTATCTGTTCTTTTTTCTGTTTTTATATACAGATCAGCTTCGGATTCTTGCATGATTAAGTCGTAAGTAGTTTCTGTCTTCACAGTGTAATCACCAGCTTCTATAGGCTCTCCTTTTCCTACTTCCACTTTTTCAAACTCAACATTATGCAATATGACATCAGAAAAAGAATCTTCCGGAGTAATAGCATCTATAGCCTCCATACTCAAAAATACACCCGAATAGCGTTCAGCGCCTTTCTCGTCATCTTCACTGCAAGCACATAACAGTAAAGAAGTAATAAGACATATTATTCCAACTATATATCTCATTTTTTTCCCTCTACTAACTTTTCATAAACCTTAATCAACCTCTCCTTTTCAGCCAACAATTCTTCCAAATGCTTCACTCGTTCTACAAGAATAGCATCTGTGCCTACAGACACGTTGCCCATCATCGAAGCAGGACTAAAATCGCCGTTTGTTTCAACTGTATTATTTGATAGTCTTGATACTTCATCATCAAAAAAAATTCGTATGTCAGCTTTTAATAGAAAAGCAATCTTCTCTAAGTCTGCCGCTTGAATCTTATTGTTTCTAATGCATCTATGTAGATTTTGTTCGCTCATTCCAACATCAGCAGCAAGTTTCTTTAATCCACCACCTCTGTTTTCGCTCAATTTTCTAACAATTTCTAAATTCATGATTTACAGGAACTTGAATTAGTCAACTAATATTTAATTTCGCATACACTAAATTTTATGACGAAAATATTTGTTCGCCACGAATAAATATATTAGTTTTGCACTATAAAGTTAAACAATAACCCATAAAAAACAAATAAAATGGCAGAAAATCAAGTAAAAGTACGTCCAACTTTAACGGATTTGGAAGTAGGTAAAACGGTTACTTTCCCCATTGAAAAGACTAAGAGCGTCCGTGCTCAGGCTTCCGATCTCGGACTTATCCTGAATCGTAAGTACCAGACAGAAACGGACCGAGAAAAGCGTATCATAACAGTAATCAGAATATCGTAATTTGTAATCATCATGAACAAATTTGTAAATATTTCACAACTGATACTATCCTGCATCATGCTTTTTGCGGTGGTTGTCAGCATTGTGGCACATATCATACTTGGAAACATCGCATCGTTCATTGGCTATCTTGTATCAGCTGTATTCATCTTTCTCACATGGAAACTGGTACGTATATCATGGATGGAGTTTCAAAATGAAAACAAATAACCTCTTAACTTACAATATCATGTCTATCAATTTCAAAAAATTAAATTCTCAAATCAAGCCTCTTAAACCGGAAGCAAGACACGTGGGCTACATCTTTATTGCTACAGACAAGCAAAAGAGAGAAAGTCTGGTTGACTCTATTGCCAAGCCCGGTTCTAAACGTTCCCTAATAAAAGTGCTTACATATTTCATTAAAACCGATGAAAATTATCGTGCAGAGTATTCACTTTAATCCGTAATCCTATGCTCACTATTGATTTTCCCGATAAATCCGTTACTTATGACACTTTCGTCCGCGATGTAGCGTCCTCTGTAGTCCGTATGCTTGCCGATACACACAATGATCCCGAAATGGTCAGCCAGCGAAAAGCATACGCTATGTTTGGGCGTGGCAATGTGGATAGATGGCGCAAGCAGGGTAAAATAACCCCCTGCAAGCGTCCGGGCAAAGTTGAATACCGCACAATCGAACTGCGTACACTACAAAGGTTACAACAAGACTATTTCAAATGATAAGGGAGGATAGCTCAGCGGATAGAGCGGCGGTACGTACCCAAATGGCCAAGATGCAGCAGGACACAGGTTCAAATCCTGTTCCTCCCACTATTTTTTCACTATTAAAAATCAAAGTAGATGAAAGCAATTCAGCTAAAATCAATCACGCTTCGCAACTGGCGTGGAGAAAAAGAAAGGACAACACAGTTCCATACAGATGGCACTGTTACACGTATCTGTGGTCGTAACGGTCTCGGCAAGTCCAGGCACATGGATGCGTTCTGTTGGCTGCTTTTCGGCAAGGACAGCAAAGACCGTAAAGACTTCAACTTGCGCACCACAGACGAAAAGGGCAATCCCCTACAGCATTGTGAATGCTCCGTAGAGGGAACATTAGTCGTTGATGGAACGGAAATTACCATCAAACGAGAGTATAAGGAGCAATGGGTCAAACCTCGTGGACAAGTAGAGGAAGTGTTCAAGGGGAATGTCACCGAATGCACATGGGACGGCGTACCTGTTCGTGTCAATGAGTATAAGGAACGTATAAATGCCGAAATCATTGATGAGAACCTTTTCAAGATGCTAACCAATACCGAGTATTTCCTATCGTTAAAACAAGATGTTCAACGTGAAGTGTTAATGTCCATTGCCGGAGCCAAAACAGACAACGAATTGGCGCAGGGAAATGCAGAATTTACCGCTCTCGTAGACATGTTGAGTGGCAAATCATTGGCGGATTATCGTCGGCAGATTGCCGCAGAGAAAAAACGTCTAAAAATGCAAGCGGATGAAATCAAGCCACGTATCGACCAAACGGACAAGATGAAACCAGAAGCCGAGGATTGGAACTCATTGGAAGAAATGCTCACCGACAAAAAGAAAGAGCTGGAAGAAATAAACGAACTTCTGCATTCTGAAGATGCTCGCAAGCAATCTGCCATCGATAAAAAAGCTGCGCTGAACCGTGAAAAACGGCAAATCGAACAGCAACAGAAGGATATTCTTGCCGCAGAAAGGAGAAGTCGTCAGGAGGAAGCCGATAAGCAGAACGAAACACGTAATGAAATCGAGAAAGAGTTGAAGAATATTCATTCCGAACGATCGGATTGCAATATAGACATTACCCGTGCAAAAGAACGCATCAAGTATTTGAACGAAGAAATAACTAGAACAACAAGCAGACTTGAAGAATTACGTTCCGAATGGGCATCCATTCGTGCCACACAGTACACCGGTGATAATATCTGTCCTCATTGCGGCCAGCCTTTACCCGACAATATGATACAAGACGTTCTCCAAAAGTTTGAAGAATATAAACAAAACAGGCTCAAAGAGAATCAATCACGTGGAAAATCCCTGTCGACACAAGTCGAATCATACCGAGAGGAATTAAACAGGCGTAATGAAGAACTTGTAGAGCATTCCAAAAAGATTACTGCCATTGACGAATGTATTGCAGGGCTGTATGATCGTCTGAAATCCACCCCGAAAGCAGCACCGTCCGCCATCAACGAAAACGAGCTGCCTGCGTATGCAGCAAACCTAAAACGTTTGGATGAGATAGAAAAAGAAATAGCAAATATCACATATACTCAGACAGATACCGAACTGTCCGAACGTGCCGAGTTGGTGAAATCTGCTATTAAGAACTTGGAAATCCAACTAAACAACCGTACCATTATCGCCAACTATGATAAAGAAATAGAGCGTCTTGAAAAGGAAGGTCGTGAACTCGCACAGAAGATAGCCGACATAGAGAAACGTGAATATATAGCTGCTAAGTTTGCCAAAGCTCGCATTGATGATTGTGAGAGCCGTTTGAACTCGCTGTTTGGCATGGTACACTGGAAACTTTTCGATACCACTCTTGACGGAAACGAATACGAAGTATGTATCCCTATAATTGATGGTGTGTCCTATGGTACGTGCAATACAGCAAAGCAAGTGAACGCAGGTATTGACATCACCAACACATTGGCAAGGCATTACGAAGTCTATGCTCCAATGTTCATTGACCGTGCCGAAAGCGTGAATACATTCATTGCTTCCAACGCACAAATGATATTCTTGCAGGTTACAACAGACAGTCAACTAACAGTAAAATAAATAGTTAAATCTTTAATTATTAGAATTATGAACGAAAGACAAATCACACCGGTTACACATCAAAGTAACGTTCCTGTTGGCATCAACTTCTTTGACCCGACAACCATTGAAACGCTCAACCGTTTCTCCACCATGTTTGCCAATTCCAGTCTTGTACCCGAAAGTTACCGCATTGGCGGTGTTGTTGGCGGTAAGACCGGAGAAGGACCTAAAAAAACGGTCTCTGAAGCCGAAGCAGTAGCCAACTGCGTAATCGCATTCGATGTGGCCACACGCATTGGCGCATCCCCTCTTATGGTAATGCAGAACTTGTACATTGTATATGGTCGCCCATCTTGGTCGTCCAAGTTCCTAATTGCCACTATCAATACTTGTGGACGCTTTGAACCACTGAAGTTTGAATTGACATCAAATGGAGTTTGCAATAACGGTGTGGCAAATGTCAAGTGTGTGGCATGGACTACTCCTAAAGGTGTTACGCATGATGAGAACGGAAAACCGGTTACATCAAAATCACCACTTGCCTTACGTGGTACAGCCGTTACCATACAAATGGCGATTGATGAGGGTTGGTATAGCAAAAACGGCAGTAAGTGGCGTACTATGTCCGAACAGATGTTACGTTACCGTGCCGCCTCGTTCTGGTGCTCTACATACTCACCGGAACTGTCAATGGGTATGCGTACCGTTGAAGAAAATGTAGAGGACGCCGATTATGTCGATGTTACAGAACAGGTTGCGAAAGAAATTTCCACGCAAGCCAACAAAGGCACTATCAGTTTTGATGATGCAGTAGCTCCGGTTTCCAACGAAGTTCCGGCAGGTGTTGACCCTGAAACAGGAGAAATTAAAGAGCCCCAAGGTGAAACAAGTACCGAAAACCAAGCCTCAACCGAGGATGATGGACCGGGCTATTAATCCTATTTGAAATGAAACTTCATGTGTTAGGTTCTTCATCATCAGGCAACTGTTACCTCTTCCAGTCTGAAAAGACTGGTGAGGTACTTGCAGTGGAAGCCGGAGTTAAGTTCAACAAAGTAAAAAAAGTTCTTGACTTCAATCTAAACAGCATTGTTGGTTGTATCGTCAGCCATGAGCATGGCGACCATGCCAAATGTGTGGGCGATTTTATAAACGCCTGCATACCTTGCTATATGAGTCAAGGCACAAAACATGCGCTTGGTTTCTCTTCCAGCTATTGGGCAAAAGGGCTGTTGCCATTCGAACAAGTTGTGATAAATGGATTTAGAGTGATACCGTTCCCTGTACAACATGATGCTGCGGAACCTTACGGATACCTCATCCGTCATGAAGAGTGCGGAACAGTGCTGTTTGCCACAGACACCTATTTCCTAAAATACAAATTTCCCGGTCTTAACAATGTAATGTTGGAGTGCAATTATAGCAAGGAAATTCTTGATGCAAATTTCACTGCCGGGCGCATTGACAAGAAACGCTACGAACGCACCATTAAGTCGCACATGTCCTATGATAACTGTCTCCTCACATTGCAAGCCAATGACCTGTCTCAAGTATGCAACATTCTACTCCTGCATCTGTCCGACAATAACAGCAATGCTACGGAGTTTATCCATGGAATAGAAAGATTATATCCAGAGATAGAAATAACAGCCGCTACAAATGGGCTTTCGTTAACATTTAACAAGAATCCCTATTAGCATTTGTGATTATGAGGAAAAATAATAGTAACCAGTAAATAAAGAAGTAATATGAGAATCTATTTTGATATAATATTTATTGTTTTGAATATCATCATTTTTGCTGTTAACTTTCATTTTGCTTTAGAATCCAAATCCTCTAAAGCATATACGTATGCCATTTTAGGAATGAGTTTTGCCATTGCAGCCATCGTCCTACTTCTATCTGCGGATTTAAATCAAGAATCATAATGAAAAAATCAGTTGAAAATACTCAATACAAAACTGAGAATTGTAGACCAAACAATAGTGATCTATCATTTTAATAAAAATAAAAACAATGAGAAAAATTGAGATCGTTGAACATGTTATCAACAATACGACTATTAGTCGCTCACAGGCTATTCAAGCCGTAGATTGTGCTTTTGATGCTATTGAGAAAGCACTTTGTAAAGGTGAAAGTGTCTATATACGTGGTTTTGGCACTATCAAGACTTATATCACAAAAGAAAGGAAAGCCCGTAATATCTACAAGAGAACAACGGTAATCATTCCGGCAAGACGAACAGTAAAACTTGTAGTCAGTAAACAACTCAAAGAAAAAATGAACTCATGATGCACACGTGGTTTGAATGTAAAATCCGTTATGAAAAGACAATGGATAACGGAATGAACAAGAAAGTAACAGAACCCTATCTGGTTGACGCGCTCAGCTTCACGGAAGCGGAAGCACGCATCATTGAAGAAATGACACCCTTTATTTCCGGTGAGTTTACAGTTTCCGACATTAAACGTGCCAACTATAGCGAGCTCTTTCCCTGTGAGGAAGACAGTGCCGACCGCTGGTTCAAGTGCAAGCTGTATTTCATTACCTCAGATGAAAAAAGTGGAGCAGAAAAAAAGACGGCTACCAACGTACTGGTACAAGCAGCCGACTTGCGTGATGCAGTAAATAAACTGGATGAGGGTATGAAAGGCACAATGGCCGACTACCAAATTGCATCGGTAGCGGAAACTGCCATTATGGACGTCTATCCATATGCCGCAGATGAGTCCATTACGGATACCATCAGTGAAAATGCCAATTCGCCTGTTGTACGAAATTTCATACAATCTCTCCCCGAAGGTTGCAGGACAACGATAACCGTTGGTGGGAAAAAAGTTGTAGTAGACAAGACCGGAAAAGACACCATTGTTACACCCGAAAAGCAAAGCGACAATGACACTTGAGGAAATGCTTCAAATGGAAAGGAAACGAAAAAAGAAGCAAAAATATGACGATGAGGAACATCGCATACAATGCTCTTGCGTAAAGTGGTTCAATTTGAAGTATCCGAAGTTAAAAGGCCGGTTGTTTGCTGTGCCGAACGGAGGAAGACGTGATACTGTTACAGGTGGCAAATTGAAAGCTGAGGGCGTAACAGCCGGTGTATCCGATTTGATTCTGTTGAAAAGCAATCGTGATTATGGTGCGCTGCTCATTGAAATGAAAAAGAAAGGCGGCTATCAATCTCCATCACAAAAAGAATGGCAAAAGATAATATGTGAAAACGGAGAATACAAATATGTTCTGTGCTTTTCGCTAGATGATTTCATTCGTGAAGTGGATGATTATTTGAGAAATGAATTTTAAAAAAGTCAGATATGGCACGAACTTTTAAAAAAGGTCTTGACTATTTCCCTCTGGATATAGATATATTTAACGACCTTAAAATAAGAAAACTAATCAAGTATCAAGGTGGAAAAGCTATAACGGTATATGCTCTGCTGCTCTGCAATATCTACAAGAGTGGGTATTATATGAAGTGGGATAAAGAGTTGCCTTTCATTTGCTCGGAGCTTACGGGATTTGAGGAGGCATATATATCAGAAGTAATCAAAACCTGCCTGACACTGGGGTTGTTTTCAAAAGAATTGTTTGACGCTGAAAAAGTATTGACTTCTAAAGGTATTCAGGAAAGGTATAGTCGTATATGCGTACAGTGCCGTCGTGTTTGCTATATTGGGGATTATAACCTAATCGAGAAAAGAAAGCCCAAACAAACTGAAAAACTGCCACGAAAGAATGACAATCCACAAACGATACAAGGTAGTACAACAGTGCAAAACGAACTGCAATACGAGCCTTACTCCATGACTATCGATGAAGAAATTGCCGAACTGAAAAAAGACGAGTGTTGGCTTGACCAATTACAAGTGCTTCATGCAACGAATATTTCCTCTTTGCGCAGCAGTCTTGACGACTTCCGGGTGCAATGCCTGGCAGACGGGAAAGACCGGCATTCTTCCTTACAGGATGCCAAACAGCACTTCAACGCATGGTTGAGAATTGTAAATGATAAAAATAAAAGAAAAGATGATAAAGTTAGACCCGAAAGCAGAAATCAACGCAGAGGTAATCTTCTCAAATCTGATGAAGAGAAAACATATGGTAACTCGTTTTAGATTGCCATATACCGCCAAGCAAGTTTACGCTATGCTATATGAAGCGTGCCGGGTGGAAGTTGCTCATAGGCATAGGGAATTTAATGCCACCGAACAATACAAAAAGCACCTTTGGGACATTTCCAATTGGATTACATCGGAAGCCTCCACTTTCGGATTGTTCCTTTGCGGCGATGCCGGAAATGGGAAAACCACCATTCTGCGTGCATTGCAAAACCTTATAAACTACTTGCGCTCTGATGAGGGGTATAACAGCAATGCGGATGCATATCCGATACGCGGCTACATGATGGTATCGGCTAAAGAACTCGTCTTGCTGGCTAAAGCGTATAACAATCCCACACGCGACAACACCTCCGATGTGGCACGCTACAAAAGGCTGCGCCAAATCGAAATACTCGCAATCGACGAACTCGGCTCCGAACCGAAAGAAAGCATTCATTATGGCGATTACGTAACCGCCGCCATGGATATGCTGTCTTTTCGCTATGAAGAGCAGTTCTGTACGCTGGTCTCATCCAATCTTACGGCAAAAGAAATTGCAGAATATTACGACGAACGAATTGCAGACCGTTTCCGTGAAATGATGCTAATCATCAATTTCGGCAATGAGCAGTCATTCAGAAAACAGTAAACTAATTAAAAACATTATGACGATGAATACAGATTATAGTTATTGTTCGGGCGTTACCTGCTCAATCCGCAAGAGTTGTAAACGCTATTTGCCCGATCCACCCGATACACGTTTGCAATGGGTATGGCCAGCATACAATCCGGGAACAGACAAATGCAAGTACTATGAACCAACTAAAGTAGCAAAAACAAAAAATCCGTAATCATGGAAAAGAATAAGTTTACCCATGGTAGTTTGTTCAGCGGCATCGGTGGTCCGGAAATAGCTGCCGAGGAAATGGGCTGGAAAAATATGTTCCATTGTGAAATAAACCCGTTCGGGAGAAAAATACTTGATTATTGGTTCCCAAACAGCAAAAGTTATGAAGACATCACGAAAACAAATTTTACAGAGTGGCGTGGAAAAATCAATGTCCTCACCGGAGGTTTTCCCTGCCAGCCTTTTTCTTGCGCCGGACAGCGAAAGGGAGCGGAAGATGACCGCTACCTCTGGCCGGAAATGCTACGAGCGATACGGGAGATTCAGCCCGATTGGGTTGTTGGTGAAAACGTTGCTGGAATCCTCTCAATGGTACAACCCGGCAGTGAAACTGCGTTGGGACGTGAAGAATCTCTGTTCGGAGAGGTTGACCGAAAAAGAATATTGCATCGGCAGGAATACGTTGTCGAAACAGTGTGTAACGACCTTGAACGTGAAGGATATTTCGTCCAACCGGTTGTTATTCCGGCTTGTGCCGTCGGAGCGCCGCACAGAAGAGACCGTGTCTTCTTTATTGCCCACCGTGCAGACGCAGGGGTTAAAGGTATGCAACGAAAATGGGAAGACAACATTCTATCCGGTAGGACTGCTTCCGACACCACGTGCCGTGGAAGTGGTGGAACACCCCATGAAAGCTGCTGCGAGAACGAAAGACAGAACGGGTACGAAACTCAACAACCTTTCGTCAGGGGCTGCGTTCGGGCTTCTTCCCACTCCGATGGCGAGCGATGCAACAACCGGAGCGATAATTGGAAAGAACGACCAATTTGTTACGACCAGAAACGGGACTCCGAGGAGAATCAATCAGAACGGACAGAACGGATGCGTAGGACTTGCGAGAATGGTTCGGTTGCTTCCTACTCCCAATGCCCGGGAAGCGGACAAGTACAGCAAGAAATACAATCCGAACAGTCAAATGGGCACAGCTTTGACAGCAATGGCGGTGAATGGGATGCTCCCTACTCCAGCAGCGAGGGACTATCAACCCTCCGTTTCCCCACAAGCATTGAAAAGAAAAAATGGGAAAATGAGGACGGATGCTCTGTGCAACCTGCCGGTAATGTTAGGAGAGCATCATTCGCAGAACGGTGGAAAAACTTCCCAACTCAATCCCCTGTTTGTAGCCGAGATGATGGGATTTCCACCAGATTGGACGGTATTGCCTTTTCAAAGTGGCGGCAGGAATCGATAAAGGCATATGGCAATGCGATTGTCCCACAAGTAATGTATGAGATATTCCAAGCTATTCAAGAAACTTATAATCAATAATAACCATGGACAATTCAATTTATAAAAAATGCACAGAGTGCGGGCAAACAAAGCATATTTCAGAGTTCAGCAAATCATATCCTAACAGGTGTAAAACTTGTGTAGCAGAACACACGAGACAAATGAGAGCTGCTGAAAAACTTAAAGCTAAAGTAAAGGCTACCGGCGAGGTCATAGATGTTGAACCGTCAGGTACTATGCAGGTTTTATGCGGTTCATTCATAACGAAAGACGGTCGAAGAATGCCCGGAACAGCACTTGAATTTGAAAAAGCCATAGACTGGGAACAACGCAGATACGAGATTGCGAAAGAGATAATGAAAGGATTTTCAGCCAATTCACATAATCAGTGTGTGGATGCAAGTAGCGAAACGTTAGCCCAGTGGAGCATTAGCGGTGCTGATGCTCTTATTGCAGAATTGAAGAAAGGAGGTAAAGGATGAAAGTAATAGTTTCATTCAGTGGTGGCAAAGATAGTCTTGCATCACTTCTTTGGGTGCGTAATAACCTAACAAAAGATTTTATTACAGTATTTTGTGATACAGGTTGGGAACACCCATTGACCTATAAATATATCGAAGAAGTACAGGAACAACTTGGCTTAAATCTCATTACCGTCAAGTCAAAGAAGTTTAACGGTATGGTAGATTTGACAAAAAAGAAATCACGCTGGCCATCCTCGCAACGGAGATTCTGCACATCTGAATTGAAAACCATTCCGATGATTGACTACATACTCGATGAAGTAAACGATGATGTTCTGATTATACAAGGAATACGTGCTGCCGAGAGTGCCAAGCGTGCCGAAATGTCCAAGCAATGTACGTACTTCAAGTATTATGTGCAGCCATACGGTAAGGATAAGAATGGTAAGGACAAGTACCACACCTATCGTCGTAAAGATGTATTGGCATTTCGAAAGAAATATGCTGATGACCTATTGCGTCCGGTATTCGATTGGTCGGCACAACAAGTGATTGACTATATACTTGAAAATGGAATACAGCCTAATCCTCTCTACCGAATGGGCTACAAACGTGTTGGTTGCTTTCCTTGCGTGATGGCTTCACAACAAGACATTTACAATATCAGCGTACAAGAGCCAGAAAGGATAAGCTACATTGCAGGTCTCGAACAACAGTTCAACAGCAGTTTTTTCGGTCCTGATAAAATTTCATCTAAGTATTATAAGGGTGAATATCCTCTAATCAGCGATGTTGTTCGTTATGTACAAAGTAAACGTGCAGGTGGTTCTCTGTTCGACGATGATGTGGCAACAAGTTGTATGAGCTACTATGGGCTTTGTGAATAAAAAAGGAATGGTATGGCAAATATAAAAGACAATAAAAAAGGATTCAAGGTAATCCAAATAAGTAGGAAAGAACTTGTAGAGGAATTAGGACAATATGGTGCAATAGGAATTTGTGACTACTGCAACGAAACTGCATCTACAGGCTATTACATAGCTGTGCTAAATCAATGGTTTTGCCCGAAATGCTATCAAGCATGGTATCATCGCGCTACTTATTATCCGGAAGATGCAAAGGTAGAAAACAGAAATTTTGAATTTTACAAAAATATTTTTGGATTATGACAAAAATAAAACTGAATTGGGCATACGCCAAAGGCGAATTAGATACTGATACATTGAAACTTATTTGCCTACCAGCACGAGGCAAACGCTTATTTGGTGCGGATGAATTGGATGCGGAACTTTGTATAAAGGACGGTATGAATTACCAAATAGCAGAAATCCACTTGGGTGATGTGGAAAGCTCAAATATTCTTTGTGAAGAGATCGCAAGGCGTTGGAATGAGCATGAAGAATGGCACGAATGCAAAGAGGACACGGAAGACGTGCCACCAATTGGAACATATTGCATTTTAAGGGTAGAATATCTATGCTGTAGTAACAAATGGAAAGTAGATTACTTGACAGCTTATTACAATAAATACGGGTGGACGGAAGATTATTTAGACCAAATAACCTGCAACTACAAGGACTACAAGATAACCCATTGGAAACCGATAAACAAACCGAAAGGAGTTGAAGAATGAAAAAAAACATCAAGGAGGCAATA
This sequence comes from Bacteroides sp. BFG-606, assembly GCF_024788145.1. Taxonomy (NCBI): domain Bacteria; kingdom Pseudomonadati; phylum Bacteroidota; class Bacteroidia; order Bacteroidales; family Bacteroidaceae; genus Bacteroides; species Bacteroides sp. BFG-606. The sequence goes on from NZ_JANUIL010000001.1 coordinate 4,937,163, forward strand.
AAGGAACATCTTTATGCAAATGAGTTTGCAGCAGACCCGAACAATCCGGGGTTTGTGGATAGATTTATTGAACACACTAAAGCTGCGGAATGGGGTGCAAACTGGCGCATCAATAGCGTGTGGCATGATGCAAAAGAATGTCCGGAAAGGAAAAGAAATTATCTTGCTCAATGCAAAAATGGTAGATTTAACGTAATCCCTGATTCGATGAATTGGGATAACTTTTACAAAAAAGCAGAAATTATCCGTTGGGCATACATCGAAGATTTACTACCTAATATGGAGGATTAAATCATGAAACCTATATTGAACACTGAAGACATTAGGAAATTAAAGACTGATGAACGCTTAATTGAATGTTCTTGCGGCAAAGTGAATTATTATAGATTCCTATGTTTCCACCCACGAAACACGAATTATGTAATTCTATTGAATCATTGCGAAGAGCCTGAAAGGTTTTTTATTCAAAACCTTATAGACCGGTTCTATACAAATTATACAAGTCGTGATATAATCACTTATCGTAGAGATTACGCCATTAAGAAACTCAAAGAGTTTGAACAAGCGTTGTCTGAATTAGGAGATAAAGATGAGTTATGAGATATGCACTTAGAAATCAAGATAAGATTGCTGCTGCATATAGTTCCGAATACTTGAAAGAGCATATAATCGGAAGCCTTGACAGTTATTTCAATGTTCCAAGAAGTCAAGAAGAGGTTGAGGATTTTATTTACAGTTCGTGTGTTTGTTATAGCACAAATCAAGGTAACTACCCAATCATGCAAATTAATGACATTGCAGACGATAATGCCATGTTGGAATTTGCATGGATAGGAACTCAATATGATGTGATTAAACTTGCCTTTTTAGGCAGAATGAAAGGATAAACCAATGAAAAATGTAACGAAACTCGCTAAAAAGTCCGCAGGGCTTAGCCAAAAATGTTCGATTTGTCCACTTATGCAAAGATGCACTTTAGAAATCCATAGAGCTTGTTTTGACAGCTTTGTAGAGGGTTTCAAGAAAGGGACCAGAGCTGCTGAAAAAGAAATAAACAAGAAATTAAAATCGGAACAAATATGAATAAAAAAGAAGTTATACGAACCGCCAAAGCCTTTAAGAAGATTCTGAAAAAAGGTATTCCTCAAACAGTATGGAAATCCAGCTATTGGGATATTCATGGAAAAAGATACACCGCCTATGAAATAGCTGCACGCTTTTTACGGATGAAAGGCTATAACGTGCGAATTGAGATAGGTGATAATACAGAGAATCCCTCTTATTGTTTCGGATACATACGGTTCTATAGGTATGTGGCAATCAGTTTTAACTAATAACAAAAATAAGAGCAATGGAATTTAAATCGCAAATATGTACTACCCATGAGCAGTCAAAAAGATTGCTCGCTTTGGGACTAAAGCCGGAAACGGCTGATATGGTATATCATCATACAAAGAGTAAGGTACCAGCTTTAGAGTGGGAGTTACAAACCAAGCCGCCTACATTGAGAGGTAAGTTTTGGACTCCTCAAAGAATAGCCAAACTTGCATTTCCTTTTCACAAGCATCCTGACGGATCGCCAATGGCCGGAGAAGAAGTATTTGATAGATTGTGGGGTGAGGATGTCCCTGCATGGAGTTTGTGTAGGCTGTTGGAGTTACTTCCGACCGAAATCAGAATAGGAACCAGTGAGAATGTTTTTGGCTTGCATCACGAAACAAGCGATGCTTGGTTACTCTCTTATCCCTATGTGAAATCCTTTGAAACCGCATCACCTGTCGAATCTTGTGTATTGGCTATTGATTGGCTGATTGCCAACGGACACTTTAATAAAGAATACTACAATGAAGAAAATAATGTTCAATGATAAATTTGGCTTAACTCAAGCTGTATTGGAAGGGCGGAAGACTATGACGAGAAGAATAATCAAATGTCCAAGAACTTTTAGGGGAGAATGGGTCGCAGGATTCAATATACACAGACGCCATTCTGACAAAAAGATTGTTGATTGGCCTTGTATGTACGATGCTGATGAAAGAGAGTTTGATATGGGCGAGATATTGCCGAAATATGAACTTGGAGAAGTTGTTGCCATTGCGCAAAGTTATATGGATGTTGACCGATTTCATAGAAAAGGGAAAAATGCAGCTTACTTAGAATACTTGGATTCTATATTGCCTGAACTGAAATTACATCCCGGTTGGACTAATAAAATGTTTGTGAAAGCCGACCTAATGCCCCGCCATATTGAATTTACAGATCGTAAGGTTGAACGCTTACAGGACATTAGCGATGAAGATTGCTTGAAAGAAGGGATATATGAAGATTCGGGTGATGATGAGTTTCCGCCATCTATATTTTATGAATTTGAGGGAAACAAAGACAATGGATTTGATACTCCACGTGAAGCCTTTGCCGCCCTCATAGATAAAGTCTCCGGTAAAGGCACTTGGGAAAGCAATCCCTATGTTTGGGCGTATGAATTTGAATTAATGAAATAATCATGAGCATTGCAGAAGATATTATAGACGGTTGGTGTTGCCAACTTTGTGGTGTGTACTTTGAAGAAGAACACGGTTACCCTGTTGTTTGCGAAAGCTGCTACAACGAACTATCAGAAGAAGAAAAGAAAGATTATCAATTAGCAACCCATAAAGAATTTTAATGTATTTATCATATGGATGCAAAAACATTCTTTACCAAGGTAGTTCTGATGCGCAAAGCACAGAAAGACTATTTCAAGTGTCGCACCCAACAAAACTTGCGGAAATGCAAGGCACTTGAAACGGAAATTGACGGAGAAATTGAACGTGTAAATAGTATTACCGGAGTTTCTTCCGTTTCCAAAGAACCCCGACAGACAAATTTATTCACTGATTAAATCATACAATATGAACTCAACTGTATTAAAAGAAATCATGGCATTCCTTTTCGGGCGCAAATATTATGCCAACATTGTAGCAACAAAAGGAACAACAAAGCAAGAAATCTGTTCTTACATTTTTGCAACAAAAGAAGCCGCCAACCGGCATCGACTGGAAATCGAAACAACTCTGTCATTCCGGTTTGTCGAAACAGTTTCTTTCCGTTCACGCCGGATATATTTCGATTCGTCTGTAAAAAGTTAAACCATAATAATCTGTGAATCATTCTATTTTCGTATTATGATTATCAAAAAACTAAAAACATGGTGGCAGTCACGTAACTACTATGTGATTGCCGATGGTAACGACAATTCAATCACGCTATCCAAACGCTTGTTTCTCCATATCAAAGGTAAGGCGAAAAAGGGCGATGCAGCCCAAGTGTTTGTTTTCAGAATTGCCGGACAAGATTCTTTCGGCTTCACCGTCAATCCAAATATCGGACAACCGACTCAACTATGCGATATTCAATATAATGACAAGTATAAGTGCATAGGCTTTGAAAGTCTGTGCCCGTCGGTCGGTCTTATGCTTTATGAGCATGGGTTACCCGGTGATAGTATAGTCAAACTGTCTGTGTCTATACATCATACAAGCAAAGGTCTCATCTATTATCAAATTGAAAAGCCCAATGGAAAGTATATTAGGAAATACAAGAAAGGCTGATATAGTATTCTATTCTTCGGGAAGAATAGACATTACATCTCATATAGCCAAGCAACTTCATCTCTCGCGAGGTGATGTCCTGGATATTATGAGTGAGAACGGAGAATTATATCTTTATGTCAGATACCGCTCACCAACCGGCGGTCGGCATGAAGCATGTGTGTTTCCATCCAATAGGCAAGGGAAACATTTCAGAGCCTCATCTAAAAGGCTGTGCTCCGCCATACTTGATGTGTCGGGTGTAACAGACAAGGCGAGATTATGCGTTGGAGAGCCTAAGGAAAGCCAATATCATGGCACATTGCTACCAATCATTACCAAACTCCTTTTGTAAGAAAGATATGATTAAAGAAATAAAATACAACGGGTATTCTGCCAACCCATCGGACTATGAGTGCGCCGATGGGGACTTGGCAACATCGATAGGTGTTATTCCCGAAAACGGTGCACTTAAACCCATATTGCCGCCATCCGAAGTATTACAATTCAAAGGTGGTGATTCGGTTATGTATATTCATAAATCGGCTAACTTCAAGCACTATATCATCTTTAACAACAATTCTATCAGTTGGTGGAATGGTTCTGACGCACATCAGCCTGTTTTTCTTCGTTCATTTAACGAGGTATATCAGGTAACAGCTATTGGCAATACGCTTCTCATCTTGTCAACTGACGGTATGCATTATTTTCTATGGAAAGGAAATAATGACGGATATTTATATCTTGGTACAAAAATACCTGAATGCCCACTTTCATTTGGGTTGCAGGGTGAAATGGTTCGGACAGATGAATTTTCAATATCATTTGATGCTATTAGTGAAGGCAGCATTTGGAATGAATTCTCTGATAACAATAAAACGCGAATTACAGACCAAGTACTTGCCCATATCAATAAATTTATTGCTGAAAGGTCTACAAATAAGGGCAAATTCATTTTTCCTTTCTTTGTAAGATACGCCTATCGGCTATACGATGGAACATTGACAATGCACTCGGCTCCGATTCTGATGATTGCTTCATCAGACCTTGCACCGCAAGTTTTTTGGACACACCTGACGGGAAAGGGAAAGTATACAGATGCGCAACTTCGAATATGTGGAATGATACACGACCTTGATTGTGCCGTTGTTCTTCAGTCTCGCCTTGATATGCTTAAAAATTGGAAAGATATAGTTCGATCTGTTGATGTGTTTGTTTCAAAACCTATTTATACTTATGACCAAAACGGAAAATGTACAAGATTTGCACAATCGGAAAACTATAATTCTTATTGTGTATGCAAACATATAAATCAAGCAGCTTCTACCTCCAAATTTCCAATTCGTTATCAACATCATACATTCAATAAACTATATGCCTTTACATTTGACCCCAACGGACTGACTTATCCAAGTGGACGTTTGATGATTCCTCGTAGAAGTATTGATGATGTAAAAGAGGATATTCGTTCAACATCGCAATTCTACCTGCTTGAAAGTCTCCGTATTGAACAACTTTCCACTACACGTACAAAACTGGTAATCGAAGAAGATTATCTACAGTCATTGGTAACACGAGAAGTTATGACAGATGATTATGACAGTCATGATAAATTGCTTCCACATTATTCGTTTGTTTATAATTCAAGACTTAACATCGCAAACATTCAAAAAGAATTATATAACTTGTATAACACAGGAGCGATGATTACATATACCAACGGATATGTTGCTAATTTTGATGGAATGTCCCCTACTTATTTTGATGGAACAATGCCTGTTTCTGTATACTTCTATATCAAGCAGGATGGTCGGGACATAGTGGTCAATGGAGAATCTTATCAAGCGTCAATATTGGATCCGCCATTGCTGTTTTTGTTCTACCCTAATATAAACGCATACAAAGCAGTTATTGTGACGCATTATGGATTACCACAATATTATGAAGTGCCACTTGAACAGCACAAATTCCTTAACGGAGCTTTTTATTTTGCCGGTTGGGAAAATCCTCCGACAGGACTTAGTGATTATCCTACAGCAAGTCCCCGTGAACAGCGAATAATTGATTTACCGAACAAAATATACACATCGGAAATCAATAATCCATTTCACTTTCCGGTTCTCGGTATCAATACAATAGGTACTGGCACTATTCTTGGTATATCTTCAGCTGTAAAAGCTTTATCAGAGGGACAGTTCGGTCAGTTTCCACTTTATGCTTTTACATCAGAAGGTGTATGGGCCTTAGAAGTATCAAATACGGGATCATACTCAGCACGGCAACCTGTAACACGGGAGGTTTGTATAAATACGAACAGTATCACACAAATTGATAATGCAGTGCTGTTTGCCACCAATAGAGGTATTATGCTGATAAGTGGTTCTACTGTGCAGTGCATATCAGAAAGTTTAAATGCGGAAGATTTGTTTTCTATTTCTGATTTGCCAAGATCGGATAAACTTCTATCAGTTTATAATGGAAAAGCAAGCGAAAATGAACGAACGGCTCTTGACGATATTGCTATGATTCCGTTTTTTGATTTTCTTGCCGCTTGCCGGATGATATATGATTATACCAATCAGCATATCATTGTGTATAACCCGGCTGTACGCTATGCTTATGTGTTTTCGTTGAAGTCAAAGCTTTGGGGAATGATGCTGTCAGACATAGTGAACAATGTCAATTCGTATCCGGAAGCATTAGCAATGGCTGACGGAAACAGACTTGTGGATTTTTCTACATCATCTGCTGAAAACATAACGGCATTAGTGGTTACCCGCCCTTTCAAAATGGATGAGCCAGATGTGTTCAAGACGATAGATACCATCATTCAACGTGGATATTTTAAGTCGGGACATGTAGTACAAGTACTGTACGGTTCGAATGATTTGTTTAATTGGCATACTGTATGGAGCAGTACAGACAAATATATGCGTGGTTTCAGAGGAACACCGTACAAAGCATTTAGAATTGCACTCATTTGTACACTTGACAAATCCGAAAGCCTGTTAGGATTTAGTGTCCAGTTCAATCCCCGTATGCTCAACAGACTACGATAAATGAAACATATAGGTCAGTTATTTTTAAGGTTATCAGATTGTTTATAAGGAGAAAGAGCCGGTATGCGTGATGCACCCCGGCTCTTGTCTATTCTTAAAACGGTTTTAGTTTTCGTCTTATCTTGCCTTTTCGTGAAACAAGGGAAGTCTGTATCTTGATTCGGATATTTCGGGCTTTATCTTCCCAGTTGGCTTGGCTGCCTGGATTTGTTATGCTCATCCAGTCGGCAAGGACCTTGCAGACCATATATTCGTGTATCAGATGTTTCAGCAACTTCACGGTAGACAATGAAAATTCCACAGGCAAAACAAGGGTTATGAGGTATTCTTCCGGCACGGTCATAACATTATCAAGGGGTTCCTGCTTATCGGAAATTTCTTCTTTCGTATAAGGAAACAACATTTCCACGCATTCAGAATGTACGAGGTTAAGTATTCTCGTAACTCTGTCCACATTACCGTCCTGACCGATGTCGAATACTTGATGTCTGGCGTGTTCATCTTCCGCTTGCATAATGTCGCCCTCTACAAAAGAATAATTCTCCGCATCGTAAAGCAGTTCTTCCCTTTTAAACACAAGTGTTACCGCTTTTGTTTTAGACTGGCTGTTTTGACAATATACCATAGGCTTGAACATCAATTAATCATAAGTCGGTCTTTCCGGACGGCTGCGTTTGTAGAGTGCACGCTTCACGTTTTCAAGACTCACCCCGGAGTGTTGTATATACGCATTGGCATCTTCCGGACTGGTTATGGCAAACCACTCTCCAAGTGCCATATCTACAAGATATGAATGTATGCCATTTCCCAGTGCGTCCGCCGAAGCGTTGTTATAGTTAGACGGAAGCAAAAACTCCAATGAAAGTTTACCGTTATTATCTATCTCTTCATCCATCAGGTTATCGCTTGTTGTATTATCCTCATTGAGATACTCTCCAAGCAGACTTTTTAAAGAGGAAAAGGCATTGGCCAACGAACGACGTATCTGATAGCTGTTTTCATCGTCATCACTTGCTTGCATATTGGATGCGACTTGATAGCTCTTGCCGGCCGCTTCTCGTGCCTGTCCCGTCAAATACGCTTTGTTCTGAATATCATAGACAAGTTCTTTGACCTGTTGTGTCACGGTTAATGTTTTCTTATTTTCTGCCATAATATTTTGAATTAATGATTATTCGTATGTCGGGCGCATGGGCTTTCTTTTGAAAAATGCCTTACGCATTATATCCTCCATATAGGTAGCAGCTTCCGTTGCATATCCGGCAGCTTCTTCCTTATTGGTAAACGTGTACCACTTTGCAGTGACATTCATCACGAAGAATGAAAACAAGCTACGCTGCATACTTTCTTTTAGAGCTTCATCGAATGAATTCGACAGCCCCAACGAAAGCCTGTATTCACTGTCAGCTTCCGTTTCGTCAAGAAGCATTTTCTTTAAACTGTTGCATATGGTATTCTTACTCTCGCACCAAAAACGTTCAAGCATGCTTTTATCCTCATCCGTCGTAAATATACGATCGTAGGCAAGCTCATCATCCATTTTCGCACCGGTGTACGATGTGGTCTTTGCTACCTCTTCATATACTTTTTCCTTATTGACCGTTAATATAATATCTATCATAATCAGAAATCAAACAAATTATACGATAAACCTACACTAAGACATGGAGAAAATTGCGGCGTTTCTCTCAGTGTTATTCCATATCCTACCTGTAGACTGATACTGAACTTTTTCTTCTTGGGTTTGGGATAATTACCTGTTACGGTCATTATATCACGCCCGGCAAAAAGTATCAGGCTGTCAAGTTGTGGATGAAAGCCACTTACATAAGCCCGATATGTGTCTGTTTCATACATCTTCTGCGTAATGGGGATTTCAACCTCAACACTGTCTTTGTCTTTATTTGGAGGTTTAGTCGTATCTGCTACGTCCGGAGTCTGTTTCGTACTATCCGGTTTTGCAGTAGGAAGAATCTGCGTGATGTATTTAATAACGGTACTATCCTTGGGTACAGGCTTGTAATAGGGTATGGTATCGAAAACAGTTATTCTTGTGGTATCATTTATAGGTAACTTTTTATTCGATATGCAAAAACGCACATTAAAAAACAGTGATGTGAAAAATAATACCACAAACAATATTGCTACAATATCTTTAAACCATTTTACCATACTTCTGAATATATCTGGTTATTGCCTCTACATGGGTTTTAACAATAGCTTGTTTGCCTTCTTCGGAACAAAGGTACAGGACATCATCCTTGTTATCCTGAAAAAAGTTTTCCGTAAGTACAGCCGGGCATTTTGTCTTACTCAAAATATAGAAGTTTTCTTCCCAGTCAGGATCGTCGTCAGAATTATCTTTGCGTATTCTTTGACTGATAAAGTTTTTTTCAGCTTCTTCATACAAGAAAGTTGCCAGTTTATCAGCCTTTGTCTTGCCTTTCGATGTATAAGCGCTCCATCCTCTTGCGTTCATCCATTCTGCACCGTTTCCGGCAGCATTGCAGTGGATAGAAACAAGAACTACATTGGCCGTTCCATATCGTCCGCAAACTTCGTTTACACGCCTTGCACGTTCTGATAGTGGAACATCTACTGTTTCCCGAACAATGCGTTCGGCATCATAACCTCTTGCGGAAAGTTCATGTGCTATTCTATTTGCAATTTCACGTGCATAAGCATATTCACGCAACGAACCGTCAGGACTACGTTTTCCGGGAGTGTTTTCACCATGCCCGTTATCAATCAATATCTTCATACTTATTTATTTGGTTAATATTCACTTGGTGGGACGCGGTCTGCACAACCATGTTTATTGCATTTCCGGAATTCCAGTGCTTGATTCTGAACGGCAAGCTCGCTGTTCTTTTCGCTTAGCTCGCGGATAGCGTCACGATACTTGGTTATCTCGGCGTAAAGGTGGTCAATTTTGGCGTCCAGTTCGACAACTCGCTTTTCCTTCTTCTCGTACAATTCTTTCCATTCAGCAGCATAAGCTGTGATGTTATCTGCTTCGGTTTTTTCAGCCTCGGCATCTGCCTTTTTCTTTTTGCTTCTAAGCAATAACAAGGGCAATATAACTAATGTGATGAGCGAACCGACAACTTGGATAATCGTGCTTAGTTGTTCCATATTAAAGTTCCTTCTATTAGTTGTCCTATCATTGCTCCGGCTACTGTAAGACCAAAGTCAATCCAATCCCATCTACCGCCATGCACCTTGTCTTTATATTCCAAAGCACCTGCTGTCAAAACTCCGGCATACATTGCGGTAAACCAACCAAATGCAAAAATGCCGATAATCAGTCCTCCTATGAGGTGTTTCCACCTGTTACTCATTCCGAGCCATTCAATCAACTTTTTCATCGTTATTACTTTTTAAATTAAATACCGTCCAATCCACTTCATCCTTTTCTTTCCACCCTTCCTGAACAGTCTTTATCACATAGGCGCACGCTGCTTGGGAGAACGCAATAAAATCATCTGCATTCTCGAAAGTATGATAGATGGGCGTACCATCTTCCTGTTCATTGATTTTTAGAATAAGCGGATAAGGAATCTTTTCACTACGTTCTATAGCGGAAAAGTTTAATTGGTTTTCGGGTGAAAGATATACTGCTTTCCCGTTCCAGACAAAGCCGTTTATAATCTTTTCCTCCGTAGCCGTGTTTATAGCGGACACAACAAGTTCCTTGACTTCGGAAAGTGTGGGTTTATGGTCGAATGTATGCCGGTACTCCCAGCCATTCTCACTATTCTCATCATCTTTCCCGAAGCCATAAAACAGTATCCACTTGGAGCGTCCTGTACGTACAAGACAATCCTGCCGCTTCTTTGTGCCGTAAATCTTTTCCATTGCATGAATTTTGATTTACGACAAAAGTAGCGGATACCGAGCGGATTAGTATGTTATCTTTTTCCCGTCAGGTAAAATTGTATTTTCGTTTGCCTCCGTCAAACATTTCACATTTGAGAACTGTTTCAAATGGAAAGCCGTCCTCAATATCGCTGATTTGGTCAAGAATACCTTTCATCTCAACCGATGCAGTAAAGAACTTTCCCCATTCTTGAGTCCTGGGATTGCGGAACGATACCAGATAACGGTCTTCCCCCTCTTTGGTGTCTATTCCTGTTTCAAAATCATGTATCTCAATTGGAATATTTACGATGTCGCTCAAACGCATAACCTTGCCGGGAAAGCGTTTTTTTCCATCTGCTGGAGTGTACGTAACACCCATTTCGGAAAATTTCTTCATGTTGTTCTTGGTAAGTATATAAAATAAATGTTTGCAATCTGCATGGCAGGCCATACCCTTGAATGAACCGATTATTTGCTGTCTCCGTTTCCGTGATTTAATCTTGGAAAGTTTTCGGGCTGCATTTACTTTTGTCCGTTTTCGTAGCAATGTATAGTCGCCGTAGTTGACAAAGCCAAGGGCATCCATACCGGAGGATATGGGAGCCACTTTTTCGCTTGGTTTTATTGTCAGCCCTATTTGAGCTGCTTCATAGTGTAGTTTGTCCCGCAATTTCCACAAATCACGTTTACTCTCACCGAGAATAAAGATGTCATCACAAAAACGGAAGTAATGTTTTGCACCATATTCATCAATCATCCGGTGATCAATATCATTATGGTAAAGGTTTCCAAAGAATTGTGAGGAACGCAGTCCTTTGCTTATGCCATGCTTCCCGTTGGGATATAGTGCTTTGACAAAATTTTCAAGAATAGGCAATAAGACAGGGTCTCCGACATATCGCCTGATTGTGGAGATTAATATATCATGGTCAATACTGTCATAATATCCTTTATAATCGCTTTGATAATAATAGTGTATATTGGGGTTCTCTGCCAATGTATCCTGCACCTGATGGAACAGACCATGCGGTCCGCGTCCTTGTATGGATGCAGCCGTTGTTTCTATCAATAGGGGTGAAAGATGCTTTTCCAACGGCTCCATAATCGCATTGCTTCCAATACGCTCTATGACTGACGGGGCTTGCACAATTCTTACTTTCGGTCCGTCATCCACAGTAAACGACTTGAGGTTCTTTATACGGAATGTGCCGTTACCTATCTGTTCTTTCAGCGCATCAAGTATCTTATGCTTGTTTTTTACATAACGGGCCATTCTTGGTGAACATTCAATGCCATCTATTACAGCTATCTCTCTTTGCCGATTTCCGCTTCGGGTATCTGCACTTCTCAGATTTGCCATGACACGCTTGAATGACCTTTCCAAATTCTCATCGGATATAATCTCCGGTATGAGATTATATAACGGATAACAGACCGCAGTTGCAGCTACGGCCGGTTGGAATAAATCGTATATATCGCTGACCGCCTTCCGGTCTCGTGGGGAGTGGTCCAACCTCTCCCCACATGTGGTTAAAGATATGTTCCGGCTTTCCATTAATAAATATATATTATCATGCTGTTGCCGAGGCTCGAATCCCTCGGAGAATGGCGGTGGTAATCTCGTACCTGTGCAGGGTCTCCGATTAATTTAACCAACAGAATTTCAGACGCGCCCCGTAGTTCGTGTTCGAGTTCGATGAAGCGTTGTTCGCGTTCGCATAAGCGAGACCGCTGTTCGCATTCGAGTTGTTGCCGGACCGCAAAACACAACGGCGCGAGGGATTGTCCGCCTTTTATTTTTTTAAAGAGTTATGCTTCCTAAACCGGAAATACTCAAAGACGCCTTCATACCCATGGCCTTAAACACTCGCGCAATGGTGGAAAGGGTCAGATTACGTCCGCTTTCTATCTTGGATACTTGTGAACGCTGTACACCGATTTTTTGTGCCAATTCCTCTTGGGTCATGTTTTGGGATTTACGGGCTTTTTTTATGGCTTCCCCAATCAAAAATGATTGCAATTCAGCTTCATACTTATCCCTGTGCGGTGTACCGACCTCACCTATATGTTTATCCTTAACTTCATCAAGGGTATAAAATTTAATTGCTTCCATATACTTATTTTTTTGAGTTGAAATATAATATTCTGACGGCTTCCGCCTTGTTTATCTCTTTGCGTGGGGTCTTTTGTGTTTTCTTCACAAATCCATGCGTGGCAATGACCAACGTTTCCGCGTCGGTGTCCCAAAAAGCCAACAGACGATATTGAATACCTTTATACAGGGTGCGAAACTCCCAAATGTCAGTATCATCTAATTTCTTGAATAAATCTTTGTCCATATAACCATTGGCTACCTTATCTACATTATAGATAATTTTATCCTTAACGTCTTGGCGCAGAGTGTCAAGAAATGCATCGGCTTCACTCGACATTATTACTTTGAATCTCGTTTTCAATTCCATATCTTATATCATTCACAATGCAAATATAGTGAAAATGTTCTATATATGGAACGTTTTACAGACAAAAATACAACCACATAAAAATTAGTTTCAAAAATCGACTCGCTTACGCGAGAAAAAGAAAGAGGGAGCAGCCTACGGCTCTCCCTCCAACGCTTTTTTCGAAATCGCGAGGTCCGCTCTATTCAATTATAACGAATTTTCCGCGGAAGGCCAGACGCGCCCCGTAGTTCGTGCTCGAGCTCGATGAAGCGTGGTTCGCGAACGCATAAGCGAGACCGCTGTACGCATCCGAGTAGTTGCCGGACCGCAAAACACAACGGCCTCGGCTTCCACTTATCCAAAATCCTGCTGCATAATGTGTTACATACATACTTGTATCTCCCTTGTGTACTCTGCTGGGCAATACATCGCACTTGGCACCATGTACTATGCGCACGACACAATTTCCATTGGAAGCGTCAACTGTTTTAACAGTCCGTTCGGTTTTGTTTACGGGGTCATAAATATGCGCTGTATAATCTATTGGATATGAACTGTCGTTCTCCGTGCATTTTGCCTTGTAGAACGCTTCATAGCTCGGCACATTAAAAGCGATATAGTCCATCCATTCTGAATCACAACCCACATAATGCTTCAATCCAAGTATGGAGTTGAGCGTATTGCCGGTATTATTGCTGTCAGCCATGCCGATGGAATCCAGTTTATTCAGAATGCTGTCATGTCCGCCATTGCCCACAACCGACTGTTCGTTGGTTGTTCCGCTCAAAGCCCACCATAGATTGCTAATCTCTTTATGCTGTTCGTAATCCTGCAACTGATAGCCAACTCCACGTAAGCGGCAGATGTTTTGGAAATCCTTTGCCGTGTAATTCAAACCGCCGATAGGCATCTCAATAGGATTACCCTCACTGTCGTATTTCCATTCGTTAGATGTAACGGACGTCCCGTTGCCTTTCTTCGAACGTATATCACCGGAAAGGCTGCGTGGCATCTTCAAACCGTCAACGGTAATAGGATATACACCGACCAGACTGTCGTTGTCGCCAACCGTGTGTTCGGTCCATTCAGGTTCTATGGCTTCAATACTGCTGCTGTCTACAACAAGGCACTCTATGTCGCCAATGTCACGGAAAGAAGTGAAATAAAACCATTTTGCACCGTTAGGTATGTCACAGAACACATAATCACCGATGTTGAAGTCAAAATAGGTATGGCTTACAGACATGATGAACGTACTGAGCACACGGTTGTTTTCGTCAGTGAACACGCCTCCAAGCCGGGCATGGTTCAGACCGGGCCATCTTACCTGCTTCATTCCTCTCACATCCATCTTGTAGCTGTTCGTATTGGATGCGGTGGTTATGACATCCTCGCCTATGACTTCACCGACAACGGCATCAATCGCATACACTCCGGTATTTTCCATATATAGCAATTCCGACAACAGGGATTTTCTGCTATGCAATGCAGTTGAGAGCGGTTCGGTCTCTGTTATAGAAGGGAAAAAATACTTTACTTGGTTCTTGTAGTCGTTCACTCCCTTGTACCAATGGTGCGGAGCATGCCAGAATATATCAAAGCCCTCTCCGGCGGTGTCCGTTATGTCAAAGCTGCTGCCGTTTTTCAGGTAGTTGAAATCCGTATCGCTTAACTGCACGCCTTCCATCTGGTTTTTCTTCGTGTTGAATGAGCATTTATAGGCATGGCATCCTTTCTTGATGGCAAGGGTATGCCCGCTTGGAATATATGTGTTGCCATAATCCGCCCCCGTCTTATTTTCGGGATTGCTATACTTCTCACACGAATCATTGTCTACCGTATCGCTGATTTTCACAATAGAGAACTGCGAATTATGAAGTTCAAGTTGGGGAAAATACCGGACAAGCTCTTCGATTTCGTTCTGCTCTATCAGTTCGACCAATATCCATCGTCCGGTTATTCCGCTACACTGTCCTTTTTCATCGTACGCATTACCATTCGCATCCAATCCTATAGCCCCACCGTTTTTTATGGAACGAAGCATTTCAACACTCGCCGTAGCATTTACGTTGGGAATACGGACGGTTTTCAATTCACTTGCATTGACCACCTGTTCCAACAGAGTCATCGTATCAATATACGGACATTCATTCACGAATATTTTTGTAACCTTACTGACACCACCAAGAGAAAGCCCGCCGGGATAAGTCAGATTAGGCAGATTGTTCAATACAAGTTCAGTGATAGTACCGGGAAGGGCAAGCGTACTTATCGGAGAAGTTTCAGCAAACGTTATTGCAGACAAAGAAGTATTATCGGCATGCACACTCTCCATTCGTGGACACTTTGAGCAATTGACGGTTATAATTTCCGTGTTTCGAATATCCAATGTAGTGAGAAACGGCATGTCTCCTAAATCCAAATTGGTAAGAAATCCGGTGTTTCCGGGCGACATTTTCCATTCCTTATGATTTTCACTACCGAGATACAGTTCCTGTAGCAACGACATTTTTGAAAGGGTATTCCCGAATTGAGGGTCAATACTTACTTCACTTAAATCTATCATGCTCATGCGGTCTGCCTGATATATGTACAGCATGATGTTTTCCCCATGCTGGAAATCTGTGAATGTACCGCTTTCCCCTGCCTTCAGAAAGATTCCCTGTGTAATGTTTCCACTATCGTTACCGATACCGAAATACCCACTCTTGGCCGCTTTAAATCTGATGACTGCACCTTCTTTTGCACCGATACGTCCACCAATATAACCGCTTTCCGCCTTGAAATCCCCACAGCGGTAGTATCCGTCACGGATGCGCCAGCGTTGTTCTATAAAAGCGGGAAGAGATGTCAGCCCCAGTCCTTGCAATGCATAGAAATAGAGGTCGTTGTATCCTGTATATTTGATATACTTCCGTTCTCCGTCATAACTTGAAACAACCTTAGGCCATTTTTTCATTATCTGTTTTACAAAATAATAGTCAGCTCCCTTGGGAGAAAACGGTCCGGCACCGATTCCAAGTGTATCGGGAAGCGAACGCATCGTATCTGCTATTGCAGGCAATGTAATTGTATTGGCATTTTGGTCTACATCCATAGTCTGCTGACCACGTATATCATTCCAAAGCACGCTTCCTCTTCCGGCGTATGCACTGTTTGTCAGATCACCGGGGTCAACTTCCGGGTCAATGGTTTGCCCGCCGTCATTATCCTTACCGTTGCAGGTATCACAGTCATAAACTTTATTAAGGTACATTCTTCGCGCTTCCATACCGTTTGCTCCGCTATAAACACCGTCCTTGACGCTACAGCCGTCTTCAAGGAAGAACATCGGTTGCATGTTTTTCGCCTGTTGGTCGACAGCGGCAAGATAATCGGTGAAAAGATAATAGGAAACCAACGAGTATGGATTGATGTATTTCCACATCTGTGTCTTCCAAATTTCCTGCCATTTCCCTGCGAGCTCTTCCTTGGCATAATCGCAACTGTCGCAGAATTTCAGTACTTGGTACAGGTCGAACGGTACTTTCCGTCCCATGGCCAGGTCTATCTGTAACTGGTCATCGTCAATCATGCACTCGAAGTAACGTGTCCACATCGGGTAGGTTTCCTGTCCGAGTTTGAGTTTCGTTACCCACGAGGACTCTGCGGTAGTAGGTTCCATCATGTCTTCAACGCTGCCAACCCCTTGCCACCAGTTCATTCCATCATATGTGAGCAATTCGTAACCGCTTACCGGATTAAGGACCTTGCCTGTAATCTTCCACTTGCCGTTTTCCTGCTTCATCTCTCCGGCTTGTCGCGTCCACTCTCCCCGTTCGTATGACATAAACCGGTAGTCCTGCCCGCAATATAGGGAAAGAAGATAAAGCTTTTCTTTATCGGTGGTAATATCATTCTTGAAACGTGTTTCTATCTGGTCGATGCTTTCGCCCTTTTGTCCGAAATATTCCACAAAATCTCCATAGTTCACGCAGCCTTTATTGTAACCGGGAGTATCTTTAAACCCAAGCGCAACCTGTTCTCCCTTATCCTCCTTCCAGTTCCCTTTTGCATGAAACCATGCGTCTGTCAAGCTTTCCTGTGTAGCACGGAATGCGGCAATGGGATGATTGGCTGTCGAGTGATTCATTTCCAATCCCTTTAATGATATGTCACTCTTTGCCCAAGTTCCATCAAATGAACGCTGTGCGGGAGTCAGGTAATTACTTCCGAGTGCACGAAATGTGGCGTTCATCAAACCGCACACACCGCAGTCGTTGGCATTGGAGCTGTCGGAATAATCCACTTTCACCGTTATTATTTTTACCGGAATAGAATCTTCGCCTACACGGACATAACCTATTCTCATCAGTTTATATGATATTTGAGCATCTTCACTGTCATAATCCGGATAAATAGGAGTTACCTCCCAGCCATCATTCTTTTGAAGATAGAAACGGTCGTTCTTGATAGGCCGTTTTGCCGAAGTGGTTCCCTGCCTGCGCCATTGCACATTGATAGCCTTAAAACTTCTCCACGGCATAGTCGGATGATAATAGAACAACGTACATTTGAACTTCTTGCTTGTATCAATATCACCGTCAAACGTGTCAAAAGTTTGCTGGTCTGACACGACCACATAATAAGGTATGCCTTTTGCGGAAAGGGCTTCTATTGTCGGACGATTCTGTGTATCAAGCACATTCTCCGCTTCATACTCCTGTATCATTGCTGAAGTATCAGTCAACTTGCACAAATAGTTTCTAAAAGCTTGCGCCCATTCATAATGACTGTTGTAGGCAAGTACATAATACAAATACAAGTCTCCTTCCGTTCCGTCAAATGTTATGGTTTTTGAATTAAGGATAGCACCGCTATTACTGATATATCCTATACAGCCGACCTCTTCACCATTCAAATACAGTTTGATACAGGAATAATTGCTTCCCCCACGTGATACATAAATGGTAGATGGTTCTACAACTACGGCCATGGTAATTTTTTCACCTTGTCGGAATGAGCGTTCCACCAAAGCCGGTTGTCCGGTCTTGCAGTATATCGCAGCTTTATTTCCACAGACATAGAAACCGGCTCCGCTATCAGGGTCATAGCATTCTATCAGCTTTGAATCAGCTTCCTTGATATTTTTGGTGGCAAAGGCAAATTGGATGGCACATCCGCTCGTAGTTTCCACTGATGCGTTTCCAAAAGGATGGTAATCCAATATTTCAGCTGTTACATTTTCTGCAATACGCAAAGAACGCTCCTTAAGAAAGTCTACAAATCCGTTGCTTGACCAGTTTGCACCTCGTACATCCATTGTCACTCCGTTATGTGTGATAGTATGATCGCTCTCACTGTTGCTACGTGTAGAAAAATCATATCCGAACAAAGCACCGTCCTTGATCGCTATATCAATGGCACTCCCTTTTATCGTAACCTTGATTTCATTGGTGGATACACCGCCACTTTCGGCATGTACGGTAATACTTTGGCTTCCGTCCGTACTATATCCGCTTATCTGCTTGTTCACTGTAACCGTTTCGGCAATCATAGCTTCCACAGCTGTAACTTTCTCCTCGCTGTAGAAAACATCTACATGCGTTTCAGTCTTGCCGGGAGTATACGCAGCCACCTCTACGGTAAGGTTGTCATATAAACGTAACGTGCCGTTGTTCTTGTCATTGAACCTGATGGCGACGATGGGAGTATTACTGTTTTCGTCCACACACATGATAGCGGAATAGATGGTGTTTCCCTTTACTCCGGATTTCTTCTCCGTACCGTATATTCGTACAGGATATGCGCCATGCGAAAGTCTTTCTCCGCCACCGAATACATTTGTTGGATTGACAGAGATGCCTTTGGTATAACTGTCGCTTACCGTTGCTTCACCAAGTTTCTTCCATTCTCCATTATAGAACATCTCCACTACTGCAAGAATGGATGAAGTGTTATTAGGGAATTTATAGAATTGTCCGATATTTTTTGCCGGACCACCTGCAACAAGGATAGTATCACTTGTGTAATTCAAAGCCATGGGTTGTTCTACGGTAATATCCACAGCCATAATGGTAATGGCTTTTTTCTTGGTATTTCCATCCGAATCTGTAGCTTGCACAAAGAAGCTTTTGCTGGCGGCACTGCTGAAATAACTTGTGAAGTCAAGTTCAAACTTGTAATCGGTCGCACTTGCAGAGCCTACAGTGTTCATATCCTCACTGGATAATGTCAGTCCGGTGCTTGCATCAATAATAGTGATGTTACGAATGACACCAAGCACCTCGTTACCATCAGGATAGCTGACACTACGCAAAGCTACATTGATTTTTATCTCTGAGCCGAATGCCATAATAGGAGCGGCTTCCTCGAAGTAGATAGACAATGTACTATCCTCACTGGAGCCGCCACCACCTCCATTTTTGGGTATTTTAAGCACAATATCCTCTATCTGTCCGCCATTCAGATTGGTGGCTTTGTAGTAAATGTAGTCTTCATCACTTTCTTCATCAAATCCGCCGATAGCTTTCTCCTGCATTATGTATGCCCCGCCTGTGGAAAGGGCATCTTTTCCTCCCTCTGCCGGTTTGTCGGATGTTTCCACCTTGCTTCCGCCACTGCCGAATGCTACCCACGGTTTCAGATCATCAGGGCTGATGTCACTCTTATCGCGTGTGAACTGATAGGCAAGCCATACAGGTGCGCCATTTTTATCACTTTCCGCAGTCTTGAATGTAAGGACGATACCGCTTTTCAAATAAGAGAACCCGCTTTCTTTCTCAAGGTCAACAACAGCTTTTATGGCTGTTCCCAAAGTATATTCTCCATCTCCGCAAAGGTCGTTCACGTTGATGGTGTTGCCTACGTTTCCACCACCGGAAGTCCCGAAATCCGTCCAGTTGCTTTCTTTACTCCAATCAGAGGTATTTGTCCATTGTTTTGAAACCCATCCGGCTTCTGTAAGGAATATCAAGACAACACCCGGAATCTGCAAAGCAGAAGCATATTCAGAAGTCGCACACCTGTCAAGTGCTACGGAAAATGTTATCTCCCTATCTGAAAGGTCAAACAGATGGTTGACATTCACAACGCTACGCGATACGACTTGTTTATTGAGTGAAAGTATTGCCTTCTTGTTTTCTTCGACCTGCTTCATATCTTCCTGTAACTTCGCACCTTCATCACCGGGGAATGCAGTAGAGCTTGTATGTCCGAGAGCAAGGTCGGAGCCAATTGAAGTCAGTTGTTTACCGCTCCAACGATAACTTTTTCCATCTTCTTCACATAGAAAGACTTTGCCGGAAGAGGGTATTCGCCCGTTTGTACTTGCCGTACCGAAAACATCTGCATCCAACCAGTTGTTATAATAAGTAGCAGTCTCGGATTCTCCGATTGTCGGAACGTATGCAAGCACAAAGCAACCATGTTCCTTATCATATACAACTTTACAACCCTCATCGTTGGAATTTTTGTCTATGGATTCATTTTTTACAGTAATGCCTACGGAAATGCCATAAAAATCTACCACGTCATCAATGTATCCGGGCAAATGTCGGCTCGGTACTTTCCCTTGTTCGTCAAGAGGGGCGATTCCTCCGTTTTCACCTTTTGATTCTTTGAAAGAGTTCAGTTGGCTTCCAACTTCATTCGCCTTGTTGTTTGCCTTGTTTGCGGTATCCTTGGTCGTGTTTACTTGGTCTTGCAACGAGTTGACACTATCACCAAGCGTGGTGAGGTTGGTGTCTTGCGCTTTGTTGCGGGCTTCTATATCCGTAATGTCGTCCTGCAGTTTGGTAATATCCTCTTGCAGTTTTTCTACGGCTTCGTTATACTGACCGCTGTCTATGGTCGGGTTGCCTCCACTCTGTCCGGTCGGGACCCATTCTCCGCCATCGCCCACATATATGGGAGCTGGTAAGGAAACACCCACAAGTGCCCACCATCCGTCATGTGGTAAAGGATAAGCCGCTTTCAGTTTTTCGATGGTCGTGAACAGTCCTTTGCTCACTCCCTTGATATTTTTTGCCTCAAGCCAGCCGTCCACCATTACGTTTCCTTTCAAGTGGGTCTTTCCCTGAACGGTCGCGTCACCACCTATCGCTGTATTGCGACCAACGGAGACATCACCGTCTATATGTTTTGATTCGTAACTCATATTAATACAGATTTAGCCAATTCGTTCAATGCGGCACTTTTTTCCGTATCGCCGAATGTCGTTAATACTAATGCAGCTATGGTATATATCACAGCATCATAACATTTCTCACAGATTTCTACCGCGCCATATTTGTCTATTTTCGGGTAAGGCAGATATACAGCACGGCTCACTTTCGCTTCTGTCGTTTTGCAAGAATAAAATTCCATCACTCTTCCTTCTGGCCGTATGGATATGGCGCATACAGGCCGTTGACATGTTCCCCTTATGCCTTTAAATCGGGAAGACTGTTTTTCATATTCAGGGTCATCGGTGTTTATGGGATTAAATACCGCACGCTCCCAATCGTTCATTTGGAAAACGACAAAACGCATGAAATCTTCCGGCAGTAATATCCATCCGCTTTCATGCTCTTTCCAATATATGGCATCACCGAAGTTGTGTCCGCCGTCAAGCAAATAGGACGGTGCAGAGCTGTGCACACGCTTTACTGCTTCCAAAATCTTTGATGCAATGATGTCGTCAAGTGCAAGAGTGTCCACATCGCCTATAATCTTCAACGTATCGCTGTTCATGTTTTGGTCCAGGGCGGTGCGTACATCCTCCTGTATTTTGTTCTTCTGATATACAGCCATAAGCCCTTATCTTTATTCCAGACCTTCAAACTCAATTCCGTTTGCTGCTGCCTGCTCCATGATTGCCTTGGTCGAGCGCATGGAAGTGCGGCTGATACCGAAAGTGTCTGCAAGGTAATCTTTTGCACTTGCAATGTCGCTTACTTTGACTTTGCGAGATGTCGTATTGTTATCCCCTGCGTCTTCTTGCGGCATTTCGTCCTGTCTGCCGGTTTCGTTGGCAGGCGTGTCTTCACCATTGTGCGTACTTTCGGCATGAAGTTTTTCAGATGAACCGTTTTTAGACGCTTTTCCGGCTGTTTCTACTGTCTCGGATTGCCCGTGCACAGAATGAAGTTTGAACAGTTTGCCAAACTTGTAATGGTTCTCTACAGACTTCTGTATGTCCTCGTTGTCGGTAGTGAATACACTGCTTCCGTTTGACAATGGAACGAATGCGATATGCAGGTTCTTCTTGCTCGGAAGTACCACATTAATACTGATATTGGTATTCGCCTTGTAGGTTTTCGTAATCATATTCTTAAAAGTAAAAAGGGGACGGGACACCTTATCCCATCCCCGGTAATTAATAATTCTTTATGAACTCTTTATTATGCCGCATTTAAATCTTGGGCGGGTGCTTTAGCCAGTCTCATACGTGCATGTGCCTTTGCATAGCGCAGATACAGGCAGCTCACCTCTTGGATAACTACCGCATCGGTACGGCGGATACCGGCCTTTTGCAAGTCGAGTACGTTACGTGCCCAAGACACATGTGTTTTTTTGGAAAGATATTCCGGATCCATTGCAAAGCCGCAATCACTCATTCCGTTTACATCGAACAGTTCATGATGTATGGTTAATACTTCTCCGAAATCAGTATCCCAAGATTTGAATTTCAAGTTCCATACCTCCACGGTATCTTTCAAGCGGAATTTTTCGCTCTTTATCTTGGAGAATGCAGAGAGCATATCACTTCCACAGAATAAAATCTTACGCTTGTTACCGATGCCGGTACCAACAAAAAGGTCTTTGGTAATATCCACAAGGTTTTCATCGGTAATTATGGCGCATTTCTTGTCAGTATCCCATTCGCCCACCTCGATGTCCTTTCCGGCCATCCACCAGATACCACCTGTAAACCAAGTGTTCATGCCGTCCTTTGCAATGTGCTTGATAACCTGCTTCACACCGAACAGATAAGTATTTTCCATTGCGAGGCGCATATCATATACACCGTCTTCTTCAATGTCTGAGAAATTCCAGTTCACTTCTTTGGCGGCAATCTTGTCAAAAGTTGATTGCTCTACCTGAATCATGAAGTTCTGACAATACTGGGTTTCAGGCATAGGGATATTATTGAATCGTCCTGTCTGAACATCCAATTCCCCACATGCTTTTCCCATGCGTACAAGCGTTGTTCCTTGTGGAATTTCCGGAACAAGAATCGGCTGTTTGCTTGAATCATCCATTTTGCCATTTACGGCATACACTGTAGGAAGATTTGTTGAGCTGTCCTTTCCGCACACACAAAGCACGAGGTCCGGAACGTTGCTGTCATCTTCCGTATATTTCGTTCCGTCCGGTTTGGTGATGGCGCTGACACCGACTACCCTAATGGTATCATCCAACGTGAACATATTCAAATCATCTACCGGCAACGACACGCTCGCACCGCTGAGCATAGCTTCCAGCTTTTTGTTGGTACTGCATTTGATTTCACGTGTACCCACGCTGTAATACTTCACTTCAAATGAATTGGTGGAGCTTGATTTTGCATAACGGCTGATTTGGTCAATTGGAGTAGCCATCGGACGGATTTTCACGATGCGTTTGTCCACATCACTCAAATAGAAATTTGGGTCGCCGGTTTCACGCCCTCCTGTTTCAGTGGAAATACCGTCTGTTCCACCCGTACCGTCCGCACCGGCTGTTGTTTTACCCGCATCAGGCAGGTTCGATGCTTCTGCCATCATGACACCGCTTGATGCACCCGTCACAAACGCCAATATCATCAGCGTAATGCGACAAAAGAAACTCATTGTTTTCTTCATTGCTCGAAATTTTAAAAGTTAAAAATGTAATTGGTTTATATTTATCTGTTTATCGCCTTGCGTTTTTCACCGCCACGCTCCCAAATGTTCTGTGTACCATCATAACGCCCGATTGCACCGAGGTCAGGCATCTGCCGTGAACCGCCACTGCCGCCACCGTTTTTACCGGCAAGGTCGGCTGTACCGTCATTTTTGCCTGCTTTGCGTAGTTTTTCTTCAATCTTGCTGTTGCGCCCCTTTACTTCACCCTCGTGTCCGGCAGCTTCCACATCGCTGTCGTGCCTGATTGCTTTTATGGCCATTTCTATACTTTCACGTGTAAACTTACCCATGATTCCGTCACGTACAATGCCTACAAGGAAATCCATTGCGCTGTCGATGTCCTCATCCGGCAGTCCTTCTTCCTGTTGCATGGTTTCAAGGGTGGTCAGGGTTTCGTCGAGGTTCTTCTGATACTCTCCCTCGTACTCTTTCTCTTGGGCGATTCGTTCCGCAAATTCCTTGTTGGCGGCTGCAAGTGCCTCCTGCTTTTCGGGGTCTTCAAGTGCGGCCTTGAAATCATCCCCGAATTTGCGCACCATACCGATGATAGGGTCTTCGCCTTTTCTCCAGTCAGTAAGGAAAGCGGCACTTTGCGGGTTGCTTGCAAACAGGTCGGACAGTGCTTTTTCACGTTCCTTGTAACCGGACAATTCCTTGTCGTAACCATCGTAATCGTCATTGATTTGACCGAATAACGCTTCATCATCGGCAAATTCTCTGTCCGGATACTTTGCTTTCAATCGCTCTGTGTATCGCTCGCGATTGCTCTTAACTTCCGTATTATTAGGCATAATTCAAAAATTTAATTTATAGTCAGATTCTACAAGACAAAAATAGGCAGGGAAAGCAGGATGTCATGTTTATCTTTTTACGCTCCTATTGGTAACTTTGGTACTATAACGGGAAGAAAAATGAAGCATAAAGGAGCAGTTATGGAATACTCTATGGAGCGTATGAACGACTTGATGAGAGCATACGATGAATACATTTCATCGTGTGATTATATCCGTATGCCTGAAGTGTATAAAGTAATTGTAAACATGCCGTCCCGGAGGTTTTGGGTCAGCGATATTCGTGCAGCATTGGTCGTTTCCGCCATGATGAGGGGTGAGAACGATTTAAGCGGTATGTGGCCGTTGAAGAAAGAAATGTATGAGGAGATTCATACAAGGGTTGTCGCTCTCAAATCAGAATACCCGGAACTTACCATTTCTGAACTGTGTGCTAAAGTGATTGCTCAACCCGCACCGAAATTCTACCTCACGCCGGGTAGTGCCAAGATGATGATATGCAAGGCTAAAAAACGATGGATGCAAGAAAAGTTGAGAAGATTACGGCTCTCCTGATTTCTGCCATGATTGTGTGTTTGTCATTTTCAGGAGAATGGGATTGGCAAACTGTCGGCATTTACGCTGGAAGTAATATGCCAGGACGCTTGCTGTATCCGTTTTTCCATACGAATATGTTTCATGCCTTGCTCAATTCATGGTGTTTATTATCGATTATTTTCATTTACGATATTGGGATAGGAAGATTGCTGTCAGCCTATATGATTGCCGTTACAGTTCCAGTTGATACCCTTGGATATTTCACGACAATGGATTCGCCAACGGTAGGATTGTCCGGATTGGTTTTCGCCCTGTTTGGTTCAATATCGTTTGAGGTATTACGTAAACGGTATTATCAGTTATGGATGCTGTTTTACCTTGTGGCAGGCTTCCTGTTTCCGGGCATAAATGCCGTATTGCATCTTTGGTGTTATGTATTGGGACTCATCATGGCTCTGCTAAACAAGCCTGTTAAAATCATGCACCATGAAAGATAAGGCCATCAAGGACATATTGACAGAGAATGAACGCCGCAATGCGATTGTATATGCAAAGTTCAATCCAATTACCGGAGAAGGTTCTGTCGGTAAACGTGTAAAGTGTACCATCAGTGACTTTCCTATACATACCCAGTGGTTACCGGAACGTATCATGAAAGTACCGCTTGTACGCCAACTCATCGAAGCCGGTTCTATTTCCAAATTCCTCACGGACTACATGGGTGTGGAAGACAATCAGGATGATCGCTTGAAGGTCATAGAGCAGTTTGTACGAATACGCAGCCGCGAGGATTTTCCGTTTTGGGCGGCAACATTTGTCTATATCAAGGCCAAAGGCGGTGGTGAGGATGTCCTGTTTCGTCTGACAAGACCTCAACGGCGTTTTGTGGATCGGCTTGAGAAATTGCGTATTGCAGGGAAACCGATACGCATCATCCTGCTTAAAGCACGGCAATGGGGTGGTTCCACCACTTCACAGCTTTATATGGCATGGTTGCAGTTGCTTCACAAAACCGGCTTAAACTCACTTATCATTGCACATCAGGGCGCAGGCTCCGATGAAATCAAGGATATGTTCGACCGGATGATTAAAAGTTATCCTGTCGAAATGCTCTATAAAATTGATGAAGCCTACAATGAGAACGAGCCGAAGATTGTAGGAGTGGGAAAATCGGGAAGTATATCGCGCATTCCGCAGCGTAACTGCAAAATCAAGATTGGTACGGCTGAACGCCCGGATTCGTGTCGTGGCGGTGATTACAATCTTGTACATCTCTCCGAAGTGGGAATATGGAAGGCTACGGAGGGAAAGAAACCGGAAGACATTGTGCGCTCCGCCTGTTCGGGTATTCTCCTCAAGCCCTACACCATGATTGTTTATGAAAGCACAGCAAATGGCACCGGGAACTTCTTTCATCGCGAATATACTGCCGCAAAAGAAGGGAAATCCCAGTTCGAGGCAATGTTCGTTTCATGGTTCGACATCGAGCAATATACACTCGCTTTTGATTCGGACAATGAAAAATGGGATTTTGCAGAATGGCTTTATCAGAATCGGGACAATGAAAATACAGATTCCGAACGTGAGGAATGCGGTAAGTATCTTTGGTCGCTGTGGGAAAAAGGTGCTACGCTCGAAGCTATCCATTGGTACATAGCCGAACGCAGGAAGTACAATGACCATGGGCAGATGGCTGCCGAATTTCCGTCTGATGATGTGGAAGCCTTCGTACATTCGGGAGCACGTGTGTTCGACAAATACAAGGTCGATGCAATGCGCAAGACCTGCAAGAAGCCTAAATATGTCGGTGAAGTCTGTGCCGATGCGGATGAGGGCAAGAACGCTTTGCAGAACTTGCGTTTTGTGAAAGACAAACAGGGATTGTTGCATATTTGGGAGTTGCCGGAAACAGATGAAAAGGAAGTTGTTACAAATCGTTACCTCACGATTGTCGATGTGGGTGGACGTTCCAATAAAGCAGACTTCTCTGTTGTTCTTGTGCTTGACCGTCTGTTTATGATTGATGGTGGCAAGCCTGTCGTAGTGGCACAATGGTACGGACATTGCGACATCGACCAGCTTGCATGGAAAGCGGCACAAATAGCGGCTTTTTATGACAATTCACTCTTGGTGATAGAAAGCAACACCTTGGAAACGCATGACAAGGAGCGGCAGGTAGATGGCGACCAGTCACAGTTCATCCTTAATCAAATCAAAGAGATTTACCCTAATCTCTATGCACGTGGTCAGTCCGAAGAAGCCGTACGCGAGGGATTGCCTACCAAATACGGCTTCCATACCAATGTCTCAACCAAACCGATGATTATATCAACCTTAGTCAAGGTTATTCGTGAGAATTTATACACGGAACGTGACGAACGTTGTCTGGACGAATATTTGTGTTACGAGAAAAAACCGAACGGAGCTTTCGGAGCGATTACCGGTAAACATGATGACTTGCTAATGACAAGAGCCATAGGCTTGCATATATGTTTCTTTGAAATGGAAATTCCAAAGATTGTGCTTCGTATCGGACGATTTGTTGTCAAAAAGAAAAAAGCTGTTTCAGCAGCTACAATATAAGTTTAACTATAAAAACAAGGAACAATGAACATTTTCAGAAAAATCAGAGCTTCGCTTCGTTTACGTGAAGCAGTCAGACAGGCAGACGAAAAACACAAAGAAACTGGAGAACGTTACTACGTTATGCCTGCCGGTGGGAAAAAAGGTCAACTTATCATTATGGATAGAAAGAATTTCCGTAAGTTGAAACAGAAAGGCTACATCAATCATAATACGTTTGTGGGCGACCTTGAACGCGAATGCTTCTACTGCACGACTTATGGAAACGGTTCAGCTATGCTTCCTTCTGCTGTTATTGCATTGAAACGAAAACAGTATTTCTCATGGCTTGATTCATTTTCAAATCCCAAAGAGAATGGGAAAGTACGGAAATATTGATGGCATTGCCACACTTACCAGTGACCCGCTCGCACTTGACAATATCAACAAGTTTAACATCGGAGACCGGGTGATGTGCAATGATAATGGGAAAAGCGGTACTGTATTAGATATAGATACTGATAAATACGGTTGTACCGTTCGTTTTGATGATACTGAAGGAACATGGATTGAATGCGACCAATTATCCAAAGAATAAAGAAAGGGGCATATCTGTGATGATGTGCCCCTTTGGTTTAAGTTCTCATTGCATTATGTAACTGATTTACTGCATCTATATTTGCACCTTGTTCGACCTGTTGAAGCAATTGAGGAGAAAGACCGTCGGGCACTTTGCCCTGCTCCAACTGTTCCTTCTGTGATTTGATACTTTGCAACAATTCATCTGCAAACGGGAAATCTCCATGCTCAAGCAGCTGCTCTACACTGATTGCCTGAGACTGGTACAACTGCATAAGCATATCGTTAGCAAGATGCCTGTATGCCGGTGTTGAAGTGCTTTCGGTAATGCTTAAATCAAATTCTACATCACGTATTTTCTTCGGGTCATATTCGATTTGTGCACCACTCTTACCTGCAATATTGAATACACGTTTGCTATCATAAAACTGCTGCATATTCTTCACATCCTTATATGCTCCGTCCACTACAAAACAACTGAAGCATTCAAGCAGGTCGAGCAATGACTTCGTGGCGTTTTCTGTCTGTTGGTTATAGTGCGATGCACTTTCACCGGAATACCCGGGCTTTCCTTGTAATGCGCCCGTAACTCCCGATATATCTTCAAAAAATTTGAGTTGCATGTTAAGCAGTTCCGCAATGCCTATATTTGTGGAATTATTGGCCACCTGTTCCGGCACTTTTCCGCTTTTGCTCGGCTTGTATACGATGACACCGTTAAATTCCGTCCAGCTCTCTGCAATATCGTCAATGCTCACACCATCAGGCAAGCAGTCTTCGGGCATCATCAGCACGCCTTTGGCACTCGCACGCATTATCCAGTCATAGAGAGTTATCAATCGGTTGGTATATCGCTGTTGGTCGATTACATCAGCAACGAATGAATGGATTTCACCATCAATGAACGGATATGCCTTGAAAACATATGGATGGCTTCCATGCTCGTAAGGCGTTTCCCCCTCCCTCAATATGTCGCCAAAAGGAGAAAGGTAATAGAAATACCAATAATCGTCCACAAACCAAGTAGCTTTTATCAACGGAACCTCATCTTCCGGCATACCGGCTTCCTTGGCCATACGCATACGTTCTTCATTTTCAGTAAGCACCACTTGTGCGTAATCTTCTTCGTCTATTTTGAAAATATCGCCGTTTTGGTAGTCATGGCAACGGTATCTCGGTTTTTGCTCCTTGCGCCATATCTCTATCACACGACATCGTCCCGGCTCGCTTGTGAATAGAAAATCGTAGTTTTCCAAGCGGCTATACCCGAAACGCTCCGCGTATGTGGTTATGTAATCTTTCCTTGCCGCCCACTTGTAAATGTCACGCAATTGTCTGTATTCCTGCGGACTTGATGCGAACTGTTCACACAACTGTCCGAAAGAAATGTCGTGAACTTCTCCAAGCACGGAAACATCCCAACCTCTGAAATCTCTCATGTTGTTGTCGATAAAGAAATTATTGGGTTGTACATAGTCCGTCCAACAATCCTCTTTTCCATTACGCCAACCGTACGATTTACGGTGAACGATAAAACCGCTTATCAGGAACTCTTCCATAGTTCGGGCATATACATCGTTCATTCGGTTAAGCTGCATGTTGCATTGAAGTATCGTACTCATCGTTTCACCAAGTTTCTGTTCATCCCGATCACGTGCGGTACAAGTCGGTTCTTTACTTTGGCTTCGATACACGCCAAGCACGCTTCGCACAAGCCTACGGATAAGGTTGTTTTTCAAAGGCACGTTGCCTTGACTTTTAATGTATTCTTCCTCGCTCATGGATTTTCCGTCCACACAAATCATATCGTCCCATTGGAAACCATAGGTATAGCGTTTGTTTCGCTCCCGGTCTTTCCGAAAGTCGTCCATCTGGCTCCAATAGTATTGTGCTTCCATAAGAATGTCAAATGCCCTGCGGTCACCATAACGTTTTGCAGAAACAACAGTATCTATCTCGGCGGCATCATTTCTTCCCGGAGCTATACGGCTCATTGGCAGCAATTTTCTTTCGCTTTTATTTACATGCATATTTTTATCATTTTAATGATTGCTCGGAACAAATATACTGCTCCGGGCAATCATCCTATGTTTAACTATTTACGGGTTTTGTTCATTTCTTCTATCATTTCCTTTTTGAGTTCGTTCAACTCGGCTTCAATATCCTTGCGTTCCTCGTCACTGATTGCTTCTTTTAATTCATTGTAGAGGTCGTCAATGTCTTCACGGTAATCCTCGAAGATTTCGTAACGCTCGTATTCGGGTGAATTGTAAAGGAAATCAATCTTTTCCGCATAGTCAAATATGTCGTTGTCGGTATCTTCTTCATAGTGCTTCAATCGGGATTTCAACCGGTCATGCTCCTCTTTCAATCGGAAATACTCATTGTTCACAGCCCTGTACTCGGTGCGTTCGTCCCCGGCTTTGACCAGCCTGTTTGCCAACAAGAAGCTGCGAGGGTCGTACTCACGGTTGCCTGTAACGGTTTCTACCATCTTGCTCAACTTGTCGATTGTTCCGAACACGCCACCGAAATAACCGTTCAGCATATATTCAATCTTTGCCGGATTAAAGTCAATCGTTCCTTTTGTATATGGGTCTCCACCCGTAGCTTCATTCATGGCATTGGCCAATCCGACAATGTATTTATTGGCACTCTTATACGCCTTTGTCCATTCGGGCATATCTTTGTTGTAAGGTGTGTCTTTATAAAGTGGCATACCCGTCCAACTCTTTTCTGCAACGTAGGCTTCCCACAAGGGTTTGTAGGCACTCGGTACAAAGGCATTCAATCCTCCGCCGCCCTCCAAGAAATCAATAGGTAATATCTGTGTAGCCTGTCCTGTTATGGCTTCGGCAATTTCTCCGTCTGTAAGATGTTCCTTTCCGTTAAGGACGGAAATCATCAGTTCGCCCATACCGTAAACAGCCCTGTATTCTACCGGAAGAGGAATTGATACCCAACTGTTTCCTGCCCTGAAAAGAATATTGCTGCGCCTTACATATTCGGGAAGATTATAGTATGCGTTCTTGTCATCATCGTCATCATCATCGCCACCCAAGTAGGCAACAATGGCACCAAGAAGGAACATCGCCGCAATACCTGTAAAAGCTTTGGCAGGATGGCGTTTCATCTGTCGTCCAAAGTTTGCCGTACCTTGAATGGCTGCATTCCAAAACACATAGCCGCTACGACCAAGTCCCGATACCAATGCACTGGCATTACCAGCCTTTGTCTGCCCTGTACTGTCATAGAATTTTGCTCCGCTGCCTTTCTTGTTGAAGTTTACGCTTATCTCCTTTGCATCATAGATGGCTCTGTCAATGCTCCGGCCCATTTCGCGTGATGTCATGAAAGCGGCAAAACGGGCGCAGTTCTCAACGGCTCGGTTGTACTCATCGAAACGTCCGCCCAACAAGTCCCATGCTTTTTTTACAGGAATCTTGCCGTTTGATTTTTTCAGTTCCCTGCGTATGTCGTTCTTATGTTGTTCAATGTCCCGGATATTGGCATAGCCTGTTTCTCCTCCGTTCATCATGAACTGATGAAACATCGCTTCCGTCTTGTTACTCATGTCAAGTGTCCCTTTGCGGTGCTTTGCCAAGAGTTGCTTTATCCTTACAGGATTGGCATACATATAATTGCGATGAAAACGAAGTGCGTAGTTCGGGCTTTCCCTTATCCAAGTCATGGTGTTGGTGTATAGCATATCTCGCATGAAGTTCGATACGATGAAGTCCGGGTTGCGTGTGGTATAGAACGCACTCAACTGTCGGTTGATGTTTTCACCGGCACGGAGAATGGCCCCGATTGCCCCCGACATATCGTTGTCGGGATTTGTCTGTCCGTTCAATGCTTGTGCCGCACGTGGATTGCCGTTTATGGTAATCACATAGTCCCTGCCGCCACGCTTCACTACAATTTGGTGCTGCCTCATATCCCGGCTTTCCACAATACGGTAAGGAATATTCACGGTATCTTTGCCATGCTTGTACCGGTCAGGATATTGCTGTGCCAATGACTCCATTTTAGTTTCAAAGTCCAGCATCTTCCGTTCCACCACTTCGGGAGTATCTGTACTGTCTATGTTGTCAGGAAACACTGGCTTCCATTCGTCGGCCACCGTATCGTATTCTACCCAAATGTCGCTCACACTGACAAGGTCGCTCGGATGGTTGAGGGCGAAATTAAGGAAACGCTGTTTTACCAATTTGTTCCGGTTGCCCTGCATGATAGCACCTTCTGCCATTGATTGCAGGTTGGCAAACGGGTCATCCGCTTTCGACCTGCGTCCTTCCGCTTTCTTGATAGGAGCATTGAATGCACTTTGCTTGTGCGTCAGATATGCGTATGCTTCAGAACTGGTCTTTTCGTCAAAACCACGTAGCGGAATGTAAAAATCATACATATCTGAAATTTTATCAAAGGTCGCTTTACTCATCATGCCACATTCGTATGACTTTGAAAGTATTGCTTTGCTCGCGGCATTGACTTTTTTCCAAAGGTCGGTAGTGTCGTGTGCCTGTTCGTAATCGTTAACCATTATCTGTGCTTCCGTTTCGGCATCAGCAACATTATCCATACCTGTAAGGGCTGTAAGTCCGGCATAGTCGGTTTGGTCTGCATCGGTTGCTCCGTTATTGATTGCTTCATTACGCATATATGTATTGCGTTCAAGGCCGTGTTTCGCCATCATGTAATCAGTCAATTCCTCACGCTCTGCCTCAGTCCTGGCAAGTTTGGCAACCTCATCAAGCATGGGCTTGAACAGGGTGTGGGCAAACGCATCGGCTTCGGCTTTGTTCACACTTGACAGACGGTTTTCTCCCAAGTATGCGTTTTCAAATCCGTCCACATCCTCAATGTTTGTTTCCTTGCCAAGGATTGCAGTCATGGCTTCTTTCAAGCCGAGCATACTGTCCTGTAATGCTTCCTGTGATTGGAACATACCGCTTTTTACACGCCTTTCATAACGGTCACGAGCCAACTCCCTTTCATGTATTTCCGGGTCACCGGTACGGTATAGTGCATCATCACTTTCTGCAACAGTCTGATGATGTGGGTCGGAAACCGCATAATTTCCGACTTTCAGTTCATACTGCTTTGCCACATCAGCGGCTTCTCCCAATATGTTTCTGTATCTGCCCGGTTCCGCAAGGTTCTCGTAACTGCGCCACAAGATGTAGCGAAGTTCGTTGTCCGATAGAGTAACCCCTCTGAAATCCTCAAAGCCTATCTTATGAAGCATATTCAAGAAGAAATCCTTTATCTGTTGCCACCAACTTGCGTTGATGTTCTCAAATTCAGTATCTTCTGCAAGCGAAGCAAGATATTCTTCGGTAGCCTTATGGAAATCCCAACCGTTTTTTGCAGCCATATCTACAATGCGTCTGCGTATGTTCTCATCGGCATTGTTGAATACATTATCAAGGAATGTATCAAAATGTTCTCCGAACAACTGGCGCAAACCATAGTGCGCCACAGCCTCATGCAGCAGTGTCTGTTCAACATCAAACGTACTTGTATGGTTGGGAATAACAATGGTTATCTTCCCTGTACTCTTCGAGTAGAAGCCTTTTGCACGCTGCTTCTTTCCATCCAAGACGGAAGCATCAGTAACAACCTCCACATTGTCAAGATGCAGTTTCTCTGCAAGGCTTTCCACACGTTCTGCCATTCTTTGGCGTTCACGCCGTGCAAATTCCCTCCGCTGCTTTGCCGTTCTCCTTGACTGACCGAGCAGCTTTGCCACTGGGTCATTCTCATAACTGACTTCATCATCGTTATATGCACCAATGCCGTTACGTTGGAGAATATCAGTTGTGTCATCCTTTACTTTTACGCCTAATTTGGCAAGTTCCTTGACAACTTCTATTATGCGCTCCTCGGGAATATCCGCACGCAACTTTCCTCGGTAAGGGTAGAAGTTTCCACCTGCGGCACGAAGCAAGGTTTTGTTCTCGTAGTAAACCGCACCGTCTTTCTTTGTCTTTGGAACAGTGAGGTAGAACATCTTTGCCCAACTGTTACCCATAATCTCGACCTTTCCATCGTGGCTTGTTATAGGAGTATAGTCTTTTATCTGTTGTAAACGACTGCTCAATGGAGCACCGCTCGTTTTCAGCATAGAAGCATTCCATTTGTCGGGCATTAAGATACCATCGTGAACATTACCGTCAATGTCTGTATAACTAATGAGTTGTCCAGGATAGCCTCCGTATTCATCTTGTGTATCGGCTATAGCCTGCAAGATATTACCTGTCATAATGAAACCTGTCTTTCGTGTCTCACTTGGTATCTGACTATCCCAATTATCAAGTGTGGTGGCACGTGCAGCATCCCAATTATCATTGGTTACCTTGTCAATGCTTCGCAACGCATCAATCTGTGAAAGTTTAATTTCAATACGTCTGCGACCGTCAAGGGTAGCAAATACCGCAAGTGTTGTTGAGGCTGTAATCTTGCTATCCTTTGTTTTGTAGCCACAGAAGATAGCAGAAGTAGCAAAGTCGAAAATCATTGACTCAAGGTTATCGGGCACAAGATAAGACTTGCCAACTTCAAACATTCTCAAGCGGCGCATCATCTGGTCGCTGTTCGTGTTGAGTCGCAAGATGTTGTCCTTATGCTTTGCCTCTACCTTTTCATTGGTCTCTGCGATAAAGTTATCTATGGCAACACGCTTTTCTTCATCGCTGCGTTTCTTCTGACCATTGATTTTTTCTGTCTGCTTGGCTATGTCGTCAATGGCTTTTGCCTTTGATTTCTCGTAGCGTTCATCTTCTGCAGCAATTCTAACTTCGTCCTCCTTGCGGATAGTTTCAATAACATTGTCAAGATAGGTATTCGGCTCAACACCCTTGTTTATCTGTTCTATTACCTTGCGTATCTCATCCGCTTTCATCGGCTTTCTCAACACATCCATTTCCACCTTTTCAACAAATGAATTGCGAGCAAATGGATTGTTTCCATCAGGGTCTATGCCCTCAGAAGATATGCGTTTCTCGATAGTCGTTGCGCGGAGTGGCATTACAGTAATCTTTAAGTCGTTACTGCCGGTATCATTGAGATATTTAATCAATTCGTTATAACGCCTTACGACATCATCGTAAAACTCCTCCTGCTCTTTTGTTGCCAATAGAGCGACATAACCTGTAATCTTGCGTGCATCATCTTCTTGCGGTTTGTAATCTTCAAGTTCGCTTGCCTGCACACGACCACCTCCGAGTCCTCCCTTTTTCAAAGGAGTACCCATTTTCTCGTATATATCTACATTATCACGAAGATACTCAACAACAACTTGACTACCATACTTGTTGAGTAAATCCGGTGCTTCCACATCATTACTTTCACTATCCTGTGAGGTCGTGGTATTAGCGTTCAACGATTTCAGTTTGGTGGAAAGCATCATCAGGAAACGGTTCTCGGCGGGTACAGGCAAACCGAGGTTGATGTAATAACCTCTATGCACCTGTCCTGTACGGTCTATACGTCCTATCATCTGCATATAGTCGTTAATATCGCTCAGCGGCTGTGCTATAATCATAGAACGCTGACGTTGGTCGCTGAATTTCTCTGAAGCGTGCAAACTGATACCTGTTGATGCAGACTTGTTGAGGATGAGGACATCAAGAACACCACTGTTGAACTCTCTCTGCATTTTCTTTTTGTCTTTGTCAGTTCTACGCTTGACAACGACACGTCCGTCATCGTTGCGCTCAACATACATATTACGTCCTGTCAATTCACCTACTTTGTATCCTTTCTTGTTCAGACGCTCGATAATGGCATCAAGTGGACTGATAAAGATATCGCTTGTGCTTTCACGAATGAAATCCTGCAACTCATAATATGCTTTTTCTCCTGCCGGACCTAATGCCTGTGGAGAATATCGCTCGTGGCGTTCGTTACCGTCCTCATCTTTGACGGTGTACTGCATAACGGTGTCAAGTCCTTTCAGTAGGCTTGCACTGAATGTTGGCTCATCAATGATTTCTCCTGCGGCATAGTCCTTAATACTGCTCTCCATTGTGCTTTCCAACGCAATAACAGGGTGGCGACCTGCATTGATTTCGCCTTCCACTTCATCTGCAATAGCATTGACTTTGAGGGCAAGCATAAGCTGCTTGGTGTAGTTGTAGGTCTTGCTTGCAAATGGCACGTTCTCAACGCCCATTTTATCTGTGCCTCGCTTCACACCTGCGCTCTCTGCCATAACAGCAAGTTCCATATCCAATGCTTCAATCATCGGCTTTACGTAGTCCTCTTGGAATTTGATAATGGCATTGAATGCTGCTATGGTACGGTCGTAATTCTCTCTTGCACGTCTAACAGTTTCGGGGTCAGTGATTGTTTTCCAATCGGTAACAACATCGCTCATATCTCGCTCTCTGCGTACCATTTGCCCTGCATTAGTCAATTCACGACTCATAATCTCTTGCAGAGTTACACCGCCTTTCTCAATGATACTAATCATCTTATCCGGATCAACCTTTGCTTGGCTCATCGCTGTACGAATTGCATACAAAGGCATTGTGTCGGGACGCTTTGCGAACGTAGCACTTGCAAATGTGGCGGCTTTCGCTCCACGAAGAATACTTTGCAGATAGGCACCTGTATTGCTCGAACCTGCCGCCGTATGACTTTCATCAAGGAACAGATAGTTATCCTTTGCAATGGCACGTAAGAATGTGGCTTTCGGGGTAGCCTTGCCATTCTTCACGTTCTTGCTTTTCTTGGTGCGTGCGCCACTCTTTTTGGCAGCTTCCTCCATTTCTTGCTGACTGACAACATCGCCAGTGTTTACCTGCGAATAGGTGAGTACAGCGAAGTCATATTCTTCGGGCAATGCTCCCGATGCAAAGACTTTTGCCATTTCTGCGGAAGATAGAGGTTTGTGTACTGTATTACCTTTGCTATCAACCATAGCACCGTCAGAGTTGAATATAAACGGCACGAGGTCTCCACTTCCAACATCTACCAAGTCTCGGTAAATATCGGAGAACAAGTCTGCTTTCTGTGTGATGAATACAGGTTTCTCACCTCGTTGCACTGCCCAACGAATAAGTGCTGCCATTTGGCGCCCCTTACCAACACCAGTTTGGTCGCCTATAATAAGGGCTTGTTCCTGTTTCATCTGATAGATTGCCATAGCGACACTGTCCATCTGCTCGGCGGCAAGTGCTTGATACGTTTCAGCAATGGTATCATATCCGAGTTCTGTCTTGACAAATTCATCTATGCTGCCGTGCTGTGCTTCAATTTGAGAAAGCACTTTATCCATTGCCTCGACCATAGCTGCGGGGGCAACGCTTTCAAGTCTGAATGCTGTATTATGAGGACGATAAGGAAGTTTTTCTTCAGTCAAATCTCTTTTCTTGGGTTTTCCTTTTAATCCCAGTCCGATTCGTTGAACGTCCACTCCATCCACTGGCTGAGGCTCATTTCCCACAGTTCGTTGTTCAAGTCCTCTTCCGTCAGTTGAAGGCTTTCCAATGGTATCAGTTCCTCTCCCGGTCTCGCCAACTGTATCATTCTGTCCACGTTTTCCCAATACAGGTCGTTGGCCGCTCTCAGAGTTTCCCTCCAATCCGGTTCTTCCTCTCCGTTCTGTTTGGCTTCCACTCTCATCATCCGCCTCAGATTGTCTATTATGTCCTGCTCCGTCAGTTTCCCCGGATGCGTTGTCAGCGACAGACAGATGTCGCCCTCCTTGGCTACGTAATACTTCTGTTCCATTTGTCTTTTCATTAAAATTCAATACTTCGTTAATAATCTCGTACAGGTCGTCAAAACTTTCAGCCTTGCGGATTGCTTTGTTCTCCACAGGAGGGTATACGGCAGTCTGCGCCCGTTCCTCATTGGTTCTGCGGCCATCTATCAGTATCATACGAGTGGGGAATGTTGTACCTTGCTTCGCATACAGTCCACCGCCCATGTCAATAACGCCTTTCACGTTATAGTGGTCATATAAGTAGGTGAAAAATGGTTTCATGCTCTTTATAGCACCATTGTTCGCATACTCCATATTTCCACCGATGATGATAGCGGCTCTGCCGTCATCTTTCATGCTTGAAAGAGCGTTCAATGTTATTTGCGGGTCAAGTCCCGGTATCTTCTTTCCATCATACTCAACTGCCTCACGCTTTCCGAATGGGGAATTGGCGATAACAACATCATAACGCACATCGCCATCGAATGGCTCTGTCGCATCCTGCTGTGTTACTTGTGCAAATCCCTGTTCACGTAGGTTGTCCAGTCGTGTTTTGTCAAGTTCATTTACATGAACCTGTCCGACTGGAATAGTGAAAACTAACATCCCATTACCCGCAGTTGGTTCTAACACGCTTCCGTCTGCTTTGTCAGCCATTGCAAATCGGCCGGCAATCCAAGCCATAGGAAGAGGCGTGGAGTACTGCTGCATCTTTATACGGTTGCTGCTTCGTGCCGAAATGGTTGGTTGCATTTCATAAAGTTTGCAGATTAAATCGTATGATTCTCTGCTAGCACTTCCTTTACGTTCAATAACCTCACGTGCAGCTCTGACCAATCCGTCCTCAACAAGTTCCTGCAACAAAATATCAGTTCTTCCATCATTATCTACCTCCATTCCCAACTCACTTGCACGCTTGCGTAGGTCTAAAATGCTTCTGTATGGCTTTGTCCCATTGTCAAGAGCCGCAAGCATATCAGCCTTTACTGTCATTGCAAATTGGCGATGCAGTTCTGCATCAGCCTTGTCATTTTCAGTAAGTAAATCACCAAATAACCCACCTGTTTGATTCCGTGAATTTACTGCTTTTTTCTCATTCTTCTTACGTGCAGGGCGACTTTTTTTGATACGTTCCTGTGCAATCTCTGCCTCTTGCTCCACCTCGGTCTCTCTTGTTACGGTTTCGGCGGTAGCAAGCGCATCAATACTTTTCTTATCGAAATTCGCCACATCGAATTGTTGTACCTCATCGTATGGAGTCATGTCTGCATCCAGTCCGTTCTCTGCCACCTCCGGCAAATCTCTCGCACCATTGTAAAATGCTTTAAGGTAAGGGCGTATGGCATCGCCCAAGTCTGCAATCATGGCCGTTGCATACTCGGCAAACTTACGTGAACCTTTCTCCAAATGGTAAACAGCCATCTCTGTTCCAATGGCAAGAATCTCAGGGTCTATACCTATATTCATTTGACCGAGCAACTTCTTACGCATACGCTCACGAAGTTCTGCATAACGCTCATCAGTAACAAGACGGTTACCACTCGCTTCAGTCTTTTTCTGCGAATTGTCTTGTTGTTGCTCACTCCGCATATCGTTGATAAGAGTTCGGACTTCATTAGCAAACTTATCTGCACTATCTTTAGTCAGGAAAATAATATTTCCTTCATGATAAACGTCTCCACCACGCTTCTCTCCTAAATCCATCACAGCCTGTTTTTCCGCATCAATCATCTTCATCAAAGTACGAACAGAATATCTGTTATCCATTTCCTTGTCAACAACGAAATCTGTCCTTTTGTCACGAATTTCATCCTTTGCCTTGCGATCAAGTTCTCGGGTCTTAATTTTATTTTCGAGCGAAATGCCAACTGCATCCAAAACTTCTTGCATACCGTTCTGAGGATTGCGAAGAATGTCTAACATTTCCTCTGGACTGTTGGTTGTCTGACGAAAACGTGCATCACCAATAGGTATGGAACCGCTCACATCATCACGACTTAATGTAGTTTCCCCTGTTTCTTTATCAACAAAAACAGAGTATTGCCATATAGGAGTATATTCCTGCCTTTCCTCCTGCTTCGTGGCTTTCTGTTGTTGAGGTTCTGAAAACTGCACATTGCCGTCATTTACTTCTGACAAATCAGACAAAGACAAAGGTGGTTGTGATTGTGCATCGGTTGCATATTCTGCCAAGCGTTCAGCATCTTCCTTGCTCCGCATCATGAAGCCTTGCTTTTCCTTGTCCCACCAGCCTTTCAGTTGTTTGGCAAACATTGTGGTGTGCTTCCGAACAGTATCTCTTAATTCATTATTGAACTCCACAAGGTGCATATCCAACACCTTACCTCTTTTGGTGGTGTACTGTGCCGGAGTAATGGTGTATGCAGCATCAGTCGGTGTTGTCGTTTCTTCATTGGAATTGCTTTGTTCTAACTTCCGCTGTTCAGCAAAGAGGTCGTTTATTTCGGAAATAATGCGGGCTTCCTCAAATATATCACTCTGAACATGTGCGGCTTCTTGTTCCTTGTGCAGTTCTTCAATGCGTGACTTGATTTCAGAAAGTCTGTCGACTTGTGTACCTGAACTCTGTTCTTCAACACTTTTGACTGACTTGTATTCTGCAAACGCTTTTGTCTTCCGGTGGCTACTATCTATCCATTTCTCGAAATCCTCCAAGTTTACGGCAGTTACCACTGTCTTGTGATTATTTGCCCAGTCGCTGTCATAATTCGCGAAGTAAGCTGCCTCGGCATCGTCAGTCTCATTGAAACCAAGCATTACCTTATGCTCATCAAAGCTGCCGTCCTCATTATACTGGTCCACCACGAACACCCTGCGTCCGTTCCACCCGTCAATATCATCAGAGAGGAACACGTCTATGTGGTCTCCATCCACGCCCTCCGTGCCACGAATGTAGCCGTAGGTGTTCTGCATGATCGTTTCCCACTTGTTGCCCTCTGTGTCTATTCCACTACGAACGGATCCTTTCGGGTTCTCAATGGTGATATTGAATGTACCAACCTGCACATGACCTTTCTTATAATTGCCAGCTTCTTTCTGTTTCTCCGTAGGAGTAGTATCGGTTTCTTTCTCTGCCACTGCAACAGCATTGGCTAAAGACAAAGATGCATCAATATA
This sequence comes from Bacteroides sp. BFG-606, assembly GCF_024788145.1. NCBI lineage: Bacteria > Pseudomonadati > Bacteroidota > Bacteroidia > Bacteroidales > Bacteroidaceae > Bacteroides > Bacteroides sp. BFG-606. The sequence continues at coordinate 4,978,262 of NZ_JANUIL010000001.1, forward strand.
ATTAAGAACATCCAATAAGTCTCCGAATGTTTGACCGTCATACTCATAAGCGCTACCTATATAATTACCTTTCGTATCAGGTGCATCAACTTTTATAACTTTATGAGTACCATCAACAATAATTGTCTGTTTATAAGTATCGCCATACTTTCCGCTTTCAATCCAATCATCTTCTTGAACTTCAATACGTCTTGCTATTTTTGCACTAAGTTGATTGTCAGTATCATCAGAAGACAGCATTTCTTCTTGTGATAAAGAAGATTCTATTTCGCTTTGTCCACCAATGCTTTCAGTTCTTCCTGTATCATCAGTTGTCCCATTTCCGTTCTCAACTCGTTCTCTTGGCGCAAGAGTTCCATTGCTTCCTTGCTGCCCTCGTTGGCTTGTTGCAGTATCGCCAACCAATACATTGCTTCGTTGTTGTCCATTGTAATCTAAATTTAATGCTTCTTTAATAGCCTGTACGAGCGTCCGAGGGGTATTGTCCGGTTGTTCGAACAGAGTTTCTTCCTGTGTGCCTTGTATAAGGTCATAAATCTTGCCGAATGTATTTTGAATGAAGCTTTGGCTTTCACCTTTATACATTGCGGCCAAATGCAGGACAAAGTTACTGAAATTATCAGCAGGGAGATAACTTTCCCCAGTGACATCATCCATTTGATACTGGCGTTTCCAACTTTCTACGGCAGTACGTGCTTCCTTGAAGTTCTTTGCCTCTACAAACATTTTATCTTGGGACAAAGCATAGTAAGCACGAACGGAATTCTGTATCTCATCTACCATTCGTTCACTGTTCGGACTATCATAATCACGAAAAGCAGTGGCAAGAATAGCCTTTTGTGCTTTTACCGGCAATACGTTGAACATTTCCTCCAACCGTGTACTACCGTCCTTGAAAATGCTTTGATACATGATACCACGCAAATCATTCTTGGATTCGGGAGTCAAGTTACCCTTGCTATCAAACGCACTCTTGTATTGTGTGGGACTGATGAAACCTCTTTGGCTCATCCATTTTAGGACACTTGCACCGTTGGCATCCACAAGCCCGGCAAACGACACTTCATCGTCCGAGGCTCTGAGTAACAGGTTGGCAAACGAACGTACTTCGATTCCCATACGCTGTAAGGCATTTTTCGGTTTGATTCGTTCCACACCTCCGCTTTCGGTGTCCTGTGCTACGTATTGTCCCAGAGGAATAGCCGTAGCATCGTCCACATGAAGCATATTTACCAGCACCGGACTTTGTAGGGCAGCAATATCTTCAGCACGCAAACCAAACTCTTCCGCATGGTCTTTCAGGTATTGCCTATATGCTTCGGCCTGTTCCGGATGGCTTTCCCACATCAGACGCAAGGCATCACTGCGGTTGTTTCCCTGTATAACTTCACCACGTTCGTTTACGGTCGGCGCACCGGTGTAAGCGGTAATACTCGATGTGATTTCTTCCGGACGAATGTTCCCGGCGATTTTCCGTGCAGACAATACGCTCGCTTCGTCATTTCGTTCCTTGGGTTGCGCTTCATCAATAAAATGCAGAGGATTACGCACACCTTGGATATGGCTCGGTTGCAACAACGATGCGTCAATCACGGCCACATGACCGGGAGCCAGCACATCATTGCTGAACTTCACGTTCACCTCTTTACCTTGTACGGTCTGCAATGGTTCTTGCCTGTCAATCTTATGGCCGTTCACACGTCTGTACCCCCTTGCGCGGGCATCCTGCGGTGTATCATCCACCATGTCGGGAACTCCGTTAAGGGCTTCACGCTCGACGCGTTCGGCTTCCTCACGCTCTGCACGCAGCTTTTCTTCTTCCGCTTTGCGTAGGGCGGCAGCTTCATCAGCCATTCGTTTGCGTTCCGCATCCGCTGCCATTCTTCTACGGTTGGCAGTACCGGCTATCTTCTGCCAAGCGAGCAAATCCTGTTTGGCTGCATCAATCGCCGCTTTGCGTTCTTTCTCGGAAGCAATCTTTTCGGCAATGGAGTTGCCACCTTTCGATTTGGCTTTCTCCAACTTCTTCAAGGCTTCTTCCTTGTCGGCAACCATTCCATCGGCTACGGTCTGTGCCATATCCTCATCACCCTCAGTCTGCTCCACAATGGCATCCCAAGCTGTGTCGCTGTCGGCCTGCTCATATAGTGGATTTCCCTGCTCATCCTTTGGTATTCTCTGCATGGCAGGAATATTTTGAGGGGCATTGTTATCATTTTCGGGAATATTTTCCGCACCATTGTTGCTCTCATTTTCGGCAGGATGTTCAAATGCCACTCCGTTATGCTCCAACAGCATATTGTCAAGTTCATCACGAGTGAACAGGTTCACACGTTTTCCGTTGATAGGAGCTTCGGTAAATACCTCATACTTGCCGTCCGCATCGGCATCTGCTGTGATATTGCCACGGACGGTAACGCCGTTCTCATCGGTAAGCGAAACAATGTCATTGAGGGCGTATTGTGGTCTTTCAGCCTCTTGCATTTCCTGTTTCCGTTCGGCATTCTCAATGGTTCTCTGCTGCTCGAACTGCGCCACACGTGCCAAGTTTGCCGCATCAGCCTGTTGCTGTATGGTTTCTTTTGCCAACGGGAAGATATTCACGCCGTCCGATACGTTAACTGTGCCGTCCCCATTATCCACAATACCGTCTTCGTTGGCTACAATCTGAACCTGTATCTGTGCGTCATCTCCTGTAATGGTGTATGTATCGCCGGGGTTGAATGTAACCACACCGTCAATCTTGTCGGATGCTTCCTGTGCGAACTGTTGAATGATAGCCTCCTCCGCTGTCATTTTCTCATCGGACGGGTTCAACGGCTCATCAATGTTCAATACGGCATCGGGCGACACCTGTTCAAGTGCGCCTGTTTCCGCATCACGCACAATGATACTGCCGTCCGAAGCCCGGTTGTCAATGCCGCTGCCGTCTGCATACTGCACAAGGTTTCCACCCACCACATACACACGGCGGTCGTCCTGCTTCATCGTAGCCCCCTGTATCATGCCGGAGGTGCGGTTGGTGCGTGCGTCAACCATTGCGTTGCTTTGCTCCACACGTGCGTCTATATCATCACGCACACGCTGAATCATGCCGTCATATACCTGTTTGGCATTGAGGTAGTCAATAACCGTTTCCAACTCGCTTTCTCCCCAAAGGCCATTGTTCCGCATTTCCTCCAATGCATTCATAGGATGTATATCCAAAAAGCCAAGCGTGTTTTCATCCACTATGGCAGAAACCCTCTGCCGCTGGTAGTCACGCATATTCTTGGCATCGGTCATTTCCTGTGGGTCTGCGAGGTTGTAACCGTCAATGTAGCTTTCATTCATTGACTGCACATCCTCGTCCTGTTCGCCGCCCCGCTTCTGTGCGAGAGTACCGAGGTTAAAGCCCCTCATCATCAACGAACGCTCCATATAGGTAAGTATTGCGGCTCTCTCATCGTCCGAGAAATCCTTGTCGTTCACGATACCCTCTGCCACACTTCCAATGTCATCGTTGGTCGTAAGGTCTATTGTCGCCCTTAACGGCTCCCATATTTCTTTGCCAAGCAATTCTGTTGCACGGGCATCTGCCTTGTTTACTCCGTGCTTCATTGAAGCATACTGTACTCCCGACAAAGTAGCCTTACCTGCACCCATCAATCCCATAGAAAGAGCCATGCCGCCCCAAATGTCGCCATGGAATTGTCCTGTCGCAAGCAAATTGGTACGTGTGCCGTCCGGGTTCTGCTGATAAGCATCGTCGAGATTGAGCATGGTGCGCCACAATTGCCCATAGTATTCTTCCGTTACCTCTCCGAAATAGTCGCTCACACCCATTTTGTTGAATAACTGATGTGTCTGTCCCATGATACCGTCCAACGCACCTGCATCAGTCTTTGAAAGTACTGCACCGATACGCTTTGCACCCACCACATTGGCGAGTTTGCTCATATTTCCAAGAGTAACTACAGGGTCAAGGTGCGAACCGAACATTTCCGAATAGTTTTCAACGATGGCATTGGCTTCTCCTTGCCAAATGGCATTTCCCCAAGTCTTGTCGTTGGAAAAATCATAGTTTCCGTTCTCATCGACAACCACATCACCGAGTTTCCTGTCAATGATGTCGGCCGTGGTTTTCCCAGCCTGTACAGTGTTGGTCATCAGCGGAGCACGGAGAAGCAGGTCATCAGCGGTTGTTCCGAGAGCCTTGATAGTCCAGTTGGTGGCATACTGCCCCAAGCCTTTCACGCCGTTGTCCTTCACGTATGTCTTGAAGCCCTGTTTGGCCATTTGCTCTACCGTTTCTTTGCCAACCACCTTTGTGGCGGCTTTCGTTCCGGCTTTGGAAAGAACATTGATACCTTTGAATCCACCGCCTGTAATGCCAAAGTCAAGCATGAATGCAGGCATGTGGCCGGTCATCATACCGGCTCTGTTCCAAAAGCCGGCGTTCCCGCCATACATCTGCTCCGCCTGTCCTTTGTTGTAGAGTGCGCCCATCATTTCATTGTAGGCTTCACGTTCTCCCTCTGTGGCATTCTCACCTTTCAGGTCATCGGCGTTCATCATGGTCAATGCGTCACGCATATCGCTCATGCCGAAATCCCAAGTGCGGAAATCTCCTGCCACACGACCGAAACCACGCCAAAAGCCAACATCGATGCCTTGCTCACGGTCTTTCTGCTCTTCAAGGTCTTTGATAAGTTCCTCCGTTTGACGAATGGCGACATCCAAGGTACTGTTTTCCTTGTCGCTCATCTGACGAGGAACATAGGTATCTGCTGCAAGTAAGAATCCAAGAGGAGCTGTATTCTTTTTTGTATCTTCTTCCCATTGCTCATGCACTCTCTTGGCACTTGCCTCTCTTTTCTCTTGCAGCTCTGCAAGTTTCAGCATTGCACGGCGCAACTGTCCGTTTACAGACATATCAGCCGCCTGTCGGTATCTGAAACTCTCCATGTCGGCAAGTCCCTTGCTGGTGTATCGGTTGCCGAGAGGGGTAATGTAGGTTTTCTCCAGTTTTCCGCTCTCCGGGTTGAACTGCATTTTCCCCTCTGCGGTCTGTCCGCCGCCCAACGGTGCGTTTTCGTGATACTCACGCATGGTTTCCATACGCTCGTTGAAGCCGTCTATCATTTGCTCCGTGCGGCGTTTCATCTGTCCTATATTTGCACTGAAGCGTATTTTATCCTGTTCCGTCAACGGCATTTCTTCTGCTGAAGGAGTTACAGGAGTTTCAGGTGTAGAGTCCAGGGCAGATTGTTCGGGCTGTTGTTGCTCCGACATGAAAGTCCTGTAGTCTGCCGACTTTACACGATATTTCTTCCCCTCACGCTCCATGATTGTAGAAGCATCGGGAAAGTCTTTCATAAAACTGTCAATGTGTTCATCACGCACATTGTATTTCTTTCCGTTGTATTCAAATATTGGCATAGTTATTTGTTTTTACCGGGTGTATAATCAATCACATCATCATCGCCGCCACCGGGAACATAGTCCACGACCTCATCATTCAGTTCCGAGGTCATGGTGGCAGGGTCAAGTTTGGAGAGGGAAAGCATGATTGCAGAGGCTTTAGGCGATTTGTGCCAATTCTGTTTTACATAGTCCTCTTTCTTCTGTGGTGTATCAAGTTTCTTCATTTGACGGTCAAAAGCCCTTTTCTCTTTCTCATCCTGTGGAGAGAGGTCGGCAAGCATAGCATCATACACCTGCTGCATCGAACCTTTCCAAACATTCTCGTAAATGGCTACTTGGTTTCCGCCGCCGTCAGAAAAACCGAGCTGCTTGCCACGTACACCACGTGCGGCTGTCGCTCTCGCTTTATCACGCTCTACAGCCACATTGTCATTATGTCTCTTTACTTGGAAATTGTAGGAACGGTCTGCCTGACGTTTGTTTTCATCATAGTTTGCTTGCCAACGCCTATCAGCTTCTTTGTCCCGACCTTTCTTGTATTCCTGTTCCGCATCATATCGGTCATCTGTAATCTTCTCTCGCTCGTTGCGATGTTGAATGCCCTCATTGTATCTGTCATCATTCTTTTTGTCAAGACCAAGCTGCCTTTGCCACTTACGTTCACGGTCATCCCTTTCTTCATCAGCGATTCTTGCCCTCATCAGCCCCTCATAATATTCTTTCTCCTTGCCTTCACGTTCTTTCATCAGCTTGTCATATCTCACTTTGGTACGTTCTGACATGGTATTCTTACCGGTATACATATTTGGAGCGTACTGCGTGGTGAAGAACAAGTTAGAGAGTGCCGATATACCATCACCAATGGCTGCGAATATCTGTTCACGTTTCTGCTTCTTCTTTTCTTTAGCAAGTTCCTCGTCCGTTGGCGGTTTATAGGGATTGAGTTTTTTGTACAATTCAGCGTATGAGAGACTGCCACCGTTCACATCGGCTTGTTTGGCCGGAGGTGCAGCGACCGTTTCAGATTGGGAGCCGGTAACGGCAGGAGCCGCAGCTGCTTGTTGTTCCGTCCATTTCTGTGTACCCTTTACCGGGGATGATACGGAAGGAGCGTCTTGCTGCTGTTCGTGCCATTCCTTAGAGCCTTTGAGCGGAGGCGTACCACCTCCGTTTCCTAAAATATCATCCATTGTTGCCATATTGAAATAGTTTAGAAAGGCATTTGACTTACCGCATTAGTTACTCCTTGTACAGCTCCCGATATGGCATTGGCCTTGCCTTGCTCAATGGCGTTAAGCTGTTCCACGAAAGCATTGTCGTTTTGCATATAAGTGGCTTCGATATTGTCCTTACGTGCTTCTGCATCAGCGGCAATCTGTGATGTTGCATCGGCAAGAGCCTTGTTGTTCGCTTCTTTGGCCGCTGCCACACTTTCATCAGTACCGCCCATGACGGCTGCACTACCGGCAGCGGCTTTGTTACGTTGTTTTATACTCTCTTCAGTTTGCGTAAGGATGCGTTGTGCGTCAGCCCGCTGAGTGGCATCCTCGTTGTACCGCCTGTCGTACCAGTCCTGATTCTTTTGCCGTTGAGCCTCAACATTACGTTTTGCTTTCTTCATGGCCTTGGATGCCTTGATTCCACCGAAAATGCTGCCTACTGCACCTATGGCACTTCCTATTAAACCCATAAGACTTTAGTTTTTGATTATTAAAAGTTATACCTTGCGTGCGAAAGTAAGCCGTTATCTTCGCATCATCATTTTATCTTTTTACATACAGATCATTATGGCAATAGGAAAAAAGACCGGAGGGCGGCAAAAAGGTACGCCCAACAAAATAACGGCACTGGCAAAAGGGATGATTGAGAAATGGCTTGAAACGCACAACACTATACCCGAAGGAGATGTGATGCCACTAATAATGCAGGACTTCATGGAACTTGACCCCAAAGACAGGGTGAAAGTGTCGACAGAGTTCATTAAAATCATCATGCCTAAGAATATCAGCATAGACGATGGCGAGGTCAAACTCACCATTGAGGACAAGCTTGCCAAACTTGCCGGAGAAGAAGACGAGGAAGAATAATCTATTACCCTCTACTTTAGATTGTCTTCATGTGTCAAGGGAACCCCAACCCGAAAAGGGGGCGATTTTACTGATTTGCTTTGAAGCGATGTTCGAGAGAATGTCGCTTTTTTCATGTCCAGACCGTAAAATTTCTTCTGAAGAAAAGGGTATTTCTTCGGAAGAAATAGCAATAAATGTACAATTATATCCCATTTCTTCGGATTTCTTCGGAAGATATTGCCTTAATTGTACAGGAAAGGGGTATTTCTTCGGAAAAAACACGCATAAATGTACATTCTTGTACAGATTGAATTTTTTATGCGAAAATCAGCTCAAAAGTACCTCAAAAATCTTCTGAAATGGCTGAAATGAGCTATTTTTTGACATAATTTCAGAAGATATTACATTTATTTCTTCAGAAGAAATAACCATAAATGTACAGAAAAGGGGTATTTCTTCGGAGGAAACAGCCATAAATGTACATTTCTTCGGAAGAAAAGGGTATTTCTTCGGAAGAAATAGCAATAAATGTACAATTATATCCCATTTCTTCGGAAGATATACCATAAAATAAATATATATATCTACTACTACATCTACCGCGCGTGCGTGCGCACGTGAAGAAATTTTCGATTTTAGGGCAAGAATAAAAATTGAATAAAAAAGAAAGCCTACAAAGAAAAATACCTTGCAGGCTTATATCATTTCGTGAAGTCACAAAAAAAATCAGAATCCTTTCCCTTTCTGCCGTTGGTACACCACCGTCTGGTCTTTGTCGAGGTTGACGATTTTGAACATCACCATTGAACGGTTCGGAATATCATCCGGCAGCATAGTTACGAGCCGGGCAATCACCTCGTCCACATTGTTGAAGCCTACATCGGTCAGTCCCGCCACCTTTTGCCCGTTGTGGTATGCAGCCGCATTCACCATATAGCGGTATGACAAGCGGAAATGCACATCCTCCTGTTTCTGCTCACGTACAGAAGCCTTACCGGAGAAGAAAATGAAATCAATTACTTTCTCGTTCAGTTCCCAAGCAGGGGAGAAGTCAATCTTGATATACCCTCGTGTTACGTTGTGTCCATTGCTATGGTTCATGCCAAACGCCACTTCCGAGATAGAGGCACGTACATCATTCTGAGCTACTGTTCCCCATGTATGCCGGAACGTGTAAGCCGAATACCACTCTTCCTTTGGCATTCCCATAGCCTTGCATAATTGCCTTATCCCACTGTTGACATTGGCGCAAAAACTGTCCGATGTAGTCATGCGCTGATAGAAATTGAACAAACGCTCATCATCTTTTGCCGTGTTCATGTACTTTTCAAATAGCGGCTGGATGATTGCTGGCACCCGCATTTCCATATACGCACCATCCGCACGGAACTTCTTCGTTTTGGCCCGTTGGTAATGGATAATTCCGTTCCGGTAATCCTGCTTTCTTAGATTGTACAGGTCAATCGTGTTGATTCCTGCAAGGCAAAGCACCATCATAGCAACATCACGCCCGAACTCCGTCTGTGGATATTTCATCTTACTTTCCGGCAGAGGGAATGAAAAGAACTCCCGACATGCTTCGGGGGTAATGGCAAGCTTCTCCGCACGATCAGCCGTTGGTATTTCCACTTTCACCCATGGGTTGACTTTGATACGGATTATACCGTTATCGTAATCGTTGTACTCCAACATGGCGGCTTTAAATACCTGACGCATACAGATTGGATACATTTCCTTTGCCCTATGTGTCTGTTCAAGCGACTTTATCCATTTGTTCACCTGCGTAGAGGTCAACTGAGCGAACATCACTTGGTTGGTTCCGATGAACCGTTCCAGATGTTGTAGGGCAAGCTTGTAGTTCTTGGCATTCCTTTCCTGCCCACGGTCAATCATTCTGTCGATATGCACTCTCGCATAATCCGAAAAACAAATATCGTCATTGCCGTTCGTAAGAAAATCCACCACTTCCTTGACCGTCCAATGTTCAATGTCTTTTTTGTTGAGCCGCTCGTTATATTCCACTATCCGCCCGGCACAATACTGAAGCACGTAGGGGTCTTCGATTTCTTTCGCTCTGGAAAGTTCTTTCTTCGTGACCATCTTGTCGGTCTTCATGAATTGTGTCCCCCTATGGTGGGTAACTCTGATATAAACCGGATAAAATCCGTCCTTGCGTTCTTTTTGAACACACGCTTTAAATGTTGCCATATCGTTCTATGTCTTTATTATATTATTATTTAAATTTATTCCAAACAGCTTCCAATGTCTTAACTTTCTGTCATATCATCAATTACGGCTCTAAACACGCTCTAAACACCCAACGAAAAGCACAACAACATTCTCTAAACATTTGCGTTTATTACGCTCATTTTCCGTGCGGAATGAACGTACCTTTTAAAAATACAATAGGCGGTAAGCCTTTGTAAATGAAAAGCATACCGCCTATTTTATTGAGTATCAGCTATATCGTGCTATTCCTCGATTGCAGCTTGCGCCGCCGCCAGTCTGGCAATCGGCACTCTGAACGGAGAACAACTAACGTAGTTCAAACCTACCCGGTGGCAGAACTTCACAGAAGAAGGCTCACCACCATGTTCACCACAAATACCACATTTCAGATCCGGACGGATAGCACGGCCCTTTTCTGTAGCCATACGTACCAATTGTCCCACACCATTCTGGTCGAGAACCTGGAACGGATCCACTTTTAAAATCTTCTTTTCCAGATAAACAGGAAGGAAAGAAGCTATATCATCACGAGAATAACCGAAAGTCATCTGCGTCAAGTCATTTGTACCGAATGAGAAGAACTCGGCAGAAGAAGCGATACGGTCGGCAGTCAAAGCTGCACGCGGGATTTCGATCATTGTACCAACTTTGAAGTCGATACTATCTCCCACTTCCTCAAACAACTTCTTTGCTTCCGAGCGGATTACATTTTCCTGCTCCTTGAATTCATACAGGATACCAGTCAACGGAACCATGATTTCCGGATGAGTTTCCACTCCTTCTTTCTTCAGTTCCAATGCAGCACCTAAGATGGCACGTGTCTGCATCTGTGTAATTTCAGGATAAGTATTTCCCAGACGGCAACCACGGTGACCCAACATCGGGTTATGCTCACACAGTGATTCTACACGCTGCTGGATATATTGCAAGCTCACCCCCATAGTATCTGCCATTTCCTGCTGTCCTTTCAAATCGTGAGGAACGAACTCGTGCAAAGGAGGATCGAGCAAACGGACAGTTACCGGACAACCTGCCATTGCTTTAAAGATACCCTTAAAATCTTCCTGTTGGTATGGAAGAATCTTAGCCAATGCTTTCCGACGTCCTTCCGCATTTTCTGCCAGAATCATTTCACGCATTGCCTTGATCTTTTCACCCTCGAAGAACATATGCTCCGTACGGCAAAGACCGATACCTACCGCACCGAAGTTACGGGCGACTTCCGCATCATGAGGAGTATCCGCATTCGTACGTACCTGCAAACGGGTATATTTATCAGCCAATGTCATCAATTCTGCAAAGTCACCGGAAAGTTCTGCAGCTTTCGTTTCCACCTTGCCATTATATACCACACCTGTACTTCCGTTCAAAGAAATATAATCTCCTTCTTTCAAAACAACGCCGTCGATTTCTACAGTACGGTTCTTATAATCAATATTCAATGCACCCGCACCCGATACACAGCACTTACCCATGCCACGAGCCACCACAGCAGCATGAGAAGTCATACCGCCACGAGCCGTCAGAATACCTTCGGCAACTGCCATACCCGCCAAGTCTTCCGGAGAAGTCTCGATGCGAACCATCACCACGCGTTTACCGGCAGCATGCCATTCAGCAGCGTCATCAGCGAAGAATACAATCTGGCCGGTTGCGGCACCCGGAGAAGCCGGAAGACCACGAGTCAGCACTTTGGCTTTCTTCAAAGCATCTTTATCAAATACAGGATGAAGCAGTTCGTCCAGTTTATTCGGCTCCACACGCATCAAAGCAGTCTTTTCGTCAATCATGCCCTGACGGAGCAAATCCATAGCAATCTTCACCATGGCAGCACCCGTACGTTTACCGTTACGCGTCTGAAGGAACCAAAGTTTACCTTCCTGTACGGTGAACTCCATGTCCTGCATATCTTTATAGTGATTTTCCAGTTTGGTCTGAAGAGCATCCAGTTCTTTATAAATTTCCGGCATTGCCTCTTCCATGGAAGGGAACTTCGCCGCGCGAACATCTTCGGTAACGCCAGCCAACACAGCCCAACGTTGAGAACCGATCTTGGTGATCTGTTGCGGAGTACGAATACCGGCCACAACGTCTTCACCTTGCGCGTTGATCAGGTATTCACCGTTGAAAAGGTCTTCACCTGTACCGGCATCACGTGAGAAACACACACCTGTAGCCGAAGTATCACCCATATTACCGAATACCATAGCCTGTACATTGACAGCCGTCCCCCATTCATCAGGTATACTTTCCATCTTACGGTAAAGAATAGCGCGTTCATTCATCCATGAATCAAATACGGCACAGATAGCTCCCCACAGTTGTTCGTATGCACAAGTCGGGAAATCTTTTCCCGTCTGTTCCTTCACGGCAGCTTTAAATTTCTTTACGAGTTCCTGCAAGTCTTCCACTTTCAGCTCGTTATCCAGTTCCACCCCTTTCGCTTTCTTCACCTCTTCGATAATGGCTTCAAACGGGTCGATATCATCTTTATTGGTAGGCTTCATGCCCAGAACCACATCACCGTACATCTGTACAAAACGACGATAAGAGTCCCATGCAAAGCGTGCATTACCAGTCTTACGGATAATTCCTTCTACCACTTCATCATTCAATCCCAAATTCAAAATCGTATCCATCATACCCGGCATAGATGCGCGTGCACCGGAACGTACAGACACCAACAAAGGATTTTCAATGTCACCGAATTTAGATTTCATCAACGCTTCCACATGGGCGATCGCTTTTACTACTTCATCTTTCAGCAGCTCAACCACTTTATCACGCCCTAGCGTATTATATTCCGTACAAACATCTGTAGTTATTGTGAATCCGGGAGGGACAGGAATTCCGATTAAATTCATTTCAGCAAGGTTGGCTCCCTTACCACCGAGCAAATTCTTCATGTCAGCTTTTCCTTCTGCCTGACCATTACCAAAGGTATAAACTCTTTTTTATCCATAATATTGTGTTTAAAGTTACATTATGACTATTATCTTTTCGCAAATCTAAGGATATTTCGCAAACTTGAAAACTTTTTGCGAAAAAACTTTCTATCAAAATGCAATTTCGACATTACAATCCGGAATATTTCTATATACCCGATTTTTTTCCAAAAAAAATACCTACTTTTGCAAAGTAATTATTAGACTGGTGTAAAAGTGGCAAGAAAGAAAAAAGAGCTTCCCTTATTGGAGAAGGTAACAATCATGGATGTGGCTGCCGAAGGAAAAGCCATCGCAAAAGTAAACGACCTGGTGATTTTTGTTCCCTATGTAGTGCCGGGTGATGTGGTAGACCTGCAAATCAAGCGTAAAAAGAATAAATATGCCGAAGCTGAAGCGGTGAAGTTTCACGAGCTGTCACCCAATCGCGCTGTTCCTTTCTGCCAACACTATGGCGTATGCGGTGGCTGCAAGTGGCAAGTGCTCCCCTATTCGGAGCAAATCAGGTATAAGCAAAAGCAAGTGGAAGATAATTTGAGACGTATCGGAAAGATCGAACTTCCCGAAATTTCCCCGATTCTCGGTTCTGCCAAAACGGAATTCTACAGAAACAAACTGGAGTTCACCTTTTCAAACAAACGCTGGCTGACTAATGAGGAAGTCCGTCAGGATGTGAAATATGACCAGATGAATGCGGTGGGTTTCCACATTCCGGGAGCCTTTGACAAAGTGCTGGCCATCGAGAAATGCTGGTTGCAGGATGATATATCCAACCGCATCCGGAATGCAATACGTGACTATGCTTACGAGCATGATTACTCTTTCATCAATCTGCGCACGCAGGAAGGTATGCTGCGGAATATGATCGTACGCACATCCTCAACCGGGGAACTGATGGTGATCGTTATTTGTAAGATTACGGAAGAGCACGAAATGGAACTGTTCAAGCAGTTACTCCAATTCGTAGCGGACTCTTTCCCTGAAATCACGTCCCTTCTATACATTATTAATAATAAGTGCAACGATACCATCAATGATTTGGATGTGCACGTATTTAAAGGGAAAGATCATATCTTTGAAGAGATGGAAGGACTGCGTTTCAAGGTCGGTCCGAAATCATTCTATCAGACCAACTCGGAACAGGCTTATAATTTATATAAAGTAGCCCGTGACTTTGCCGGACTAACAGGAAACGAATTGGTATACGACCTCTATACAGGAACAGGAACAATCGCCAACTTCGTCTCACGCCAAGCCCGTCAGGTGATCGGTATCGAATACGTGCCGGAAGCTATTGAAGACGCAAAGGTAAATGCAGAAATCAATGATATCAAGAATGCACTGTTTTATGCCGGCGACATGAAAGATATGCTGACACAGGATTTCATCAATCAGCATGGACGTCCGGATGTAATTATCACAGACCCTCCCCGTGCCGGTATGCATCAGGATGTGGTTGACGTCATTTTGTTTGCTGAACCGAAACGGATTGTTTATGTAAGCTGCAACCCTGCCACTCAAGCACGGGATCTGCAGTTGCTTGATGAGAAGTATAAAGTGAAAGCCGTCCAACCGGTAGATATGTTCCCTCACACTCACCATGTAGAAAATGTTGTGTTACTGGAACTTCGATAAAAAGTTCACCGCAGATTACACAGGTTAACACAGATTTTTATTATTGATTATTATAATGTGTGTAATCTGTGGTGAAAAATAAAATCTCAAAAGAAGAAAAAGAAATGAAAAAAAGACCCAGAAGAACTCCTGCTGAAAAAGCACGCGCTCAATATACAAATTATGCAGTGAAAGAACCTATGGAACTAATGGAGTTCCTCGCTGCCAAGATGCCGGACGCAAGTCGCACCAAATTGAAATCGTTGCTAAGCAAGCGGGTGGTGTTTGTTGATAATGTGATAACCACGCAATTCAACTTCCCGTTGGAACCGGGCATGAAGGTACAAATCAGCAAAGAGAAAGGAAAGAAAGAATTTAATAACAGACTGCTGAAAATCGTGTATGAAGATGCCTATATCATTGTTGTCGAAAAGATGCAGGGACTTTTATCAGTCAATACGGAACGCCAGAAAGAGCGCACGGCCTACACGATACTCAATGAATATGTGCAACGCTCCGGACGTCAATTCCGTGTGTTTATCGTTCATCGCCTGGACAGGGACACTTCCGGTCTGATGATGTTTGCCAAAGACGAAAAAACACAGCGGACCCTGCGCGACAACTGGCATGATATAGTGACCGACCGCCGATATGTAGCTGTAGTGGAAGGTAATATGGAGAAAGATTATGATACAGTCGTTTCCTGGCTGACTGATAAAACGCTTTATGTAAGTTCCAGCGAGTATGATGACGGCGGCTCAAAATCTATAACCCACTACAGGACAATCAAACGTGCCAACGGATATTCCCTGTTGGAGCTCGATCTGGAAACCGGCCGGAAGAACCAGATTCGTGTGCATATGCAGGATTTAGGTCATCCCATTATCGGTGACGGAAGATATGGAAGAGAAGATTCCCCCAATCCTATCGGACGTCTGGCACTCCATGCTTTCAAACTTTGTTTCTATCATCCGGTAACGGGAGATTTGATGGAGTTCGAGACGCCTTATCCGGCAGAGTTCAAGAAGCTATTTTTGAAAAAATAAAACTACACTCAAAAAAAGGAAAGGAGTTAGATCAATTGATTTTGATTTAACTCCTTTTTCTATTAAAATCAGATCTTATTCTATTGCATTTGCAACTCAATATAATCAATATATCCTCCATCAAGATACAGGTCACCTTGCAAATAACGCCCTCTGACACGAACGCCCCTTATCTCACGTAAAGCAAAATCACGTCCATAATCAAGGTACAATGTGCCATAATCAACCCACCACCGGAAAGGCAAATCACCTGCAGATTTACCATTATAATCATAAACCTGATAGTCTATTCCCAGCCCATTATTATCCAAGCGAATACCACTTTCTATCGGATTATAATCAGAACCGAACCACAAATCACCCACCCAGGTGCGTCCCATCAAATCGTCATAAATATCTTCATCGTCTTCACACGAAGTAAAGCCAACCAATAAAGTCAGCATCATCAAGATACCTGCATATCTTTTTATCATTTTCATAATTCTCTAGTTTATTGCGTTTATTAATACAAAATTAGCATTTTATATTTACTATACATCACAAGCCACAAGTTTTTTGTACCTTTGCAAAGAGAAGTTACGAAAAGAGTGTAATTTATTGGAAATGAGCGTAGGTTAATTGCTCTTGATAGTAATAGGTTACGATTTAGTTAGTTATCTACTGCATTATCCTTCTGCGCGTTGCGTAACCTTCAAAGAACTCTTCGTATGCAAAAGTAGCTATTTAATTCGAGATTTTGATATAAACTCCCGTTTTTTATCCCCTCATTCATAAGAATTTTCCGTAAAAGCGGTATTGTCCGTCGGCACACCATTGCCCAAAACGAGTTTGGAACAAACGTGTGCCGACTACCGCATAGCTGGAGAAAAGGGCATTGCCTCACGCCTAAACGATGTTTAGACAGATGAAGCAATGCCCCTTTCTTTTGCGCCTATGCCAAGAGGTGCTTTTACGGGTTTTCAAATGATTTTTCTTTTTTCGCTGTCTCTTTTGCCGGAAGCGGAAAGTGAATGCAGAGTGTGTCAGCCTGCCCCATGAATGAAACAGGCGCCCACACACAGCCGGACAAACCGGGAAGAATGATTGTTGCCACCCGGCTGAACAAGTTCCGTCGGATCGGAAACAATCATACTTCCTTTGTTGTGGTTTGCCCTTTTCACGCTTCCGGTGATGTCTTTTTCCTTTTGGTGATTCTTTTTTTTACGGATTTTCCCCTGAAGTTTTTTTCTACACAATCTGCCTCTGTTTTCGTTTACCTCCATTTTGCGCCTTTCAGTAAGCCGCATCAGTCAGTCATTTTCGTTCTGGGCGCAAAGGTAATTCCGGGATTGGACGGGAAAGCAAGGTCAAGCCTCCTGTTTTCGGTAAAAATCTCCAGCCCTGCGGGTAGTATTTTGACCGAAAAACCTTGCATTCCCTAATCCCTACCTTTTCAAGCACCCGAAACGAAAACGACCGATGCGACAGAAAGACGCATAAAAAAAATGTCGGATAAACGAGAGGCAGATAAGATAGTTTGAAACTCAACTCCCTCAGCTCTTGAATCCGCATTAAAAACAAAAAAATCAAAAACAGCGAAGATATGACGGCAACGGCAAATTTCAGACAAATGGCGCAACACATCGGGTTGGCGATATGCGGCTTGATGATGCGCACCGCCTTCGGGGTGTTCGGCATCCTTTGGGGCATCATCAGAGAGATTGTAAACGGAGTGTTCCGAGTGGCGATAGGTGTAATCGTGGCTATCCTTTCCACCATTGCCTTCTTTGGCTTCATCCTTTGGTTATTCACCCTTTAACCCTTACCGACATGGCAAAAAGAAACAGCAAGACGGCAGCGCAGCAGTGCAGATATTACGAGGTGGACAACATCTTCGTGTATATGGTGGAAACGTACATCAACGGCAATTTTGAAACTTTCCGAAGATTGTACCACGAACTGAACAAGGACGCACGGAGGGATTTCATGGACTTCCTTCTCAGCGAGGTAGAGCCGACCTATTGGAGAGAGATACTGAAACAGATAATCTAAAAATGACAGCGATATGAAAGGAACAGACCATTTCAAGAGAACGATATATATGTACTTGGAACAGCGTGCGGAGGAAGATGCGCTATTTGCAAAGAAGTACCGCAACCCTGCCAAGAACATGGACGAGTGCGTGACCCACATTCTGAACTATGTGCAGAAAAGCGGTTGCAACGGTTTCACGGACGGAGAGATATTCGGGCAAGCCATCCACTACTATGAGGAAAACGAGATAGAGGTGGGCAAACCGATGGACTGCCAAGTGGTTGTGAACCACGTTGTGAAACTCACGGCAGAGGAAAAGGCGGAGGCACGTCAGAACGCTGTCCGCAAATACCAAGAGGAGGAACTCCGCAAGTTGCAGAACCGCCACAGACCGTCAGCGAGAAAAGAAAACCAACCCCAACCCTCATTATTTGATTTAGGCTTATGAAACCGAAGACCAAGATACAGAAAGAGGTGGCAAGACTTTCCGCCAACCTTCGCCCCATATCAGCGACACAAATAGATTGGGCATACCGCCACTGCGTTGAGCATATCGGCTACCGCACCAAGAAAGGGAACATCACCTGTTCCGACTGCGGTCACGAGTGGCACAGCGACAGCGGACTATGCGACACCCTTGAAGGCTGCACCTGCCCCAAATGCCATGCCGAACTCAAAGTGCAGGACACACGCAGACGCATCTACAAGGAAACGCAGAATTTCAGCGTGATAACCACCTGCAAAGGGTATCAGGTAATCCGCGTGGCGCAGGTCAGATGCGAGAGCAGGAAAGGCGAACCGATGCGTTTCTACTGCCACGAGGTCGTGCAGCGTTGGATTTCACCCGACGGCAAGGTTACGGACATGGCGTTGCTCCGTGGCTTCCTTTTCTGCTATTGCGATGTGTGGGCATTAGGCAGCGATATGGAGGTAAGACCGCACAACAGCCTATACGATGATGTGGTGGCAAGAAGCTGTGCATATCCAAAGATGAGGATATTGCCCCAACTCAGACGTAACGGCTTCAAGGGCGATTTCCACGGCATCTCCCCCGTGCGTCTTTTCAAAGCCTTGCTTTCAGACCCAAGAATTGAAACCCTTATGAAAGGCGGTGAGATTGAGGTCATGAAACACTTTCTTTTCAATACCCGTACTGCCGATGAATGTTGGGCATCATATCTGATTGCCAAGCGTCACAAGTATCAGATAGACAACCTCTCAATGTGGTGCGACTATCTGCGTATGCTCAAAAAACTCGGTCAAGACCTCCGTAACCCGAAGAACATCTGTCCCGAAGATTTCATGGCGGCACACGACAACGCAACCCGAAAAATTGAAGCCATACACGAGAAGGAAAGAGCCGCAGAGCAACGCCGTTGGGAGATTGAAAGGCGTGAGCGTGAGCAACAGCGACAACTCCAACGAAAGAAAGATGCGGAGGATTTCATCGCCAACAAATCCAAATTCTTCGGCTTGGTAATCACGGACGAGGAAATAATCGTCAAGGTGCTTGAAAGCATAGACGAGTATTACAACGAGGGCAAGACGCAGGGCATCTGCGTGTTTGGCAGTGGATACTACAAGAAAGCCGACACCCTCATACTATCGGCAAGGATTGGCGATGAGATTATTGAAACCGTAGAGGTGGACTTGCGAACCCTCGAAGTGGTGCAGTGCCACGGCAAGCACAACCAGGACACCGAATATCACGAGCGCATCATAGACCTTGTGAACAAGAACGCCAACCTTATCCGTGAGCGGATGAAAGCGGCATAGCATAACCCCTAAAACAACATTGATATGGAAGTAAGAATTGAAAGTATGATTTGTGTGTGGGATGATGCAATCCCCACGATGTTCCTTGAATTTGTGAACCTCCTCACTCTCACAACGAGTGAGGGGGAATTGAGAAAGAGCGTAAAGGAGTTTGCCGAGAAGCACGAACTTGACAAGTTTTTCCTTTACGGCTTCGGCTCACACCATTTCTACCTGCACCAACGCTACACAAGCAACCCCGAAATGGTGATGAAGAACAGAGTTCTGTCAGTACATTTTTAACCATCTAAAAAGCAACATTATGACAACACGAATGACCATCAACGGAGTAAGCACCTGCGCGGAAGCAGGTACGGAGAAATACGAGCGTTTCCAATCGGGTATCGGAAGACGCAGGCGGACACTTGTGCAGTACGACTACCGCCACCCCATAGACAGAGAATTGTTCTCTTGTGTCAAACCCACGTTGGACGAGTGCCGAGCCGCACGGGACAAGTGGCTGAACGCAAAGAAGGGAAAGGAGGACAGACTATGAACACGACCTATCAAACGCTGATAGTCAAGTTCAGCGAACCTATCACGGCATTGGACGGTATCTTTGACGATACCGGAGCGTGGGGAACGGACACCCTCAAGGGGTGGATAGATGATTACGAAAGCACACGTTTCACCGCCACCGACAGCCATACGGCAGTCATCACGAGCGAGTACAATATGGAATGTGTGAAAGAGTGGCTACAACGGCAGACCCCCATTTCCGAAATGCGAGAATTTTGAACGGGATGGCGGTGTCCGCACCGCCAATACTTAAAACCCTAAAAACAAAAGATATGATAGCCAAGACGATATTACAGCAGATAGGCGGAAAACGCTTCACCGCCATGACAGGTAGCCGTGATTTCATAGATATGGGCAACGGCTTACGGATGAGCCTTGCAAGGAACAAAACAAGTGCCAACCGCCTTGACATCATCTATGACGAAGGGGCAGACCTCTACAATATGCGCTTCTACCGCAGGACGTTCAGCAAAAAGACCTTTGAGTGCAAGACAAAGGACATTGCCGTACACGAGGGTATCTATTTTGATATGCTGGAGGAAATGTTCACGATGGTGACGGGACTTTACACACGCTTTTGAGTGGCGGGGCGGCGAGAGCCGCCCTACTTTCTTTCAGTGAGCATGATGGCGGACAAAGAAAGTAGCAAAGAAACCTTTGTCCAATCTGCGATAACTAAAAAATCCGCAAGTAAAACTTGCGGAGGCTATATATTGGGTCGTTATTTTTTGGTGGAGGGGAATGATAATCTCGAACCGTTGAACTACACATTTCTGCTTCGTCTCCATTTCCCCCAACGATTTGATACGTTCAATCATTTTTGTTGTTCCTTTCTGAATTTTCCTAAATACTTTCTTCATAATTTCGCTATACTTTTTATGGTTAATAACTATGT
Source organism: Bacteroides sp. BFG-606 (assembly GCF_024788145.1). Classification (NCBI taxonomy): domain Bacteria; kingdom Pseudomonadati; phylum Bacteroidota; class Bacteroidia; order Bacteroidales; family Bacteroidaceae; genus Bacteroides; species Bacteroides sp. BFG-606. The sequence continues at coordinate 4,998,813 of NZ_JANUIL010000001.1, forward strand.
TTTGTATTGCTCTCACAACACTTACAACTTGAAGTGTTATTTGGAAACCGATAGGCAAAAATGGCTCAACGATGTCAATTAACGAGAAAATCCTACGATAATCTATCAAGTGATAGAGCAAAAGACGTGCCAAGTTAAATATGGCACGTCTTTTGCCAGTTTTGTCAGTCCTTTTATGGGATATACAACAGCGCAAACTCCGCCTTTCTCCGTTTGAGCAGCATGGCGTGGCGTTTTCCTTTGTAGTTGCAGAAGGCTATATACTCACGGTAGATGTTCCTGTCACCAGCTTCCAGCTTCTTGATTAAGGTGCTTTTGGGGATTGTTTTGCTGCCTAACAGCTTCGCCGGTCCCACATTGTAAGCTAACGTGCCAAGCAAAATCGAATCAACCCCGAATTTACGGAACATGGCGACAAATTTGCGCAGGTCTTTCCGCAAAAGTTCATCCGCATCCCGTTTTGTCATGGTTCGTGCCGAATACTTCTCGTTTGGCAAAAGTTTGTGACCCCAACCGACGTATGGGTAGTGTTTTTCTGAGTGCCAGCCTTCAAAGTAGCGGCAGCATAAAAAAGCACGTTCCATAAGCGGCAGTCGGTAGATTGCCGCCTGCCCGTCCGTTCCCTCTTGGCGGCTGATCTGCGCGGACACAGAACAGACCGTCAGAAGTGAACAGAGCATTGTCATGAATACACGCATCATTTCAACAAGGGGCTGAAGTTGCCGATGGGAACGATGGTAAGATCGTCGTCCTTTACATTCCTGTTGTTGAAGTCAAATTCCAGTTCGTAGGAGTTGCTAAAGTTATCCTCCACCACCACGATGAAATTATGCGCCTCATCACCCGCCGCCGTGTAGTACAGGCGGAATTTTTTCGTTCTCCAGCAGGTAGCGGTCGTTAGGCAGGAAGGTGATGCCGTTATCCATTTTGAGCGAGCCTTCCCCCTCGAACTGGAAATAGCGGATGGTATAGAGCGTACCCGAAAAGTCGCCCTCCTTTTTCAGTTCACAGCGGATTTCCACTGTCTGCCCCTTTACTACCTTGTTCGGCACGGGCATGACCTCCACCGTGAAGGGATAGGACTGCTGGATGTCCATGTCATCGTCACATGACACGAGGGTGAATGACATGGCGGCTATCAGGCATAACGCCACTGCCTTGAATATTGATGTTCTCTTGTTTCTGTTGTTCAGTATGTTCATTGTTCTTCGATTTTTAGATGGTTGTTTTTCTGTTTTTTTCGTTGTCAGTTGCAGGTACTCGTTCAAGTCCTTGCAACCGTCATAGAGGGAGGAACGGTCGGTGACACGTTCCCCGTATCGCATGGTAAGTGCGGCAAGCGTCCGCCGTCCGGCTTCGTCACGGTCGAGGAAGCAGCCGATGCGCCCGTATCCGTCCAGCAATCCCGCCGCCTTCTCCACGTTGGCGACTGAGTTCAGCACAAGACAGTCAGCGTTACCGGTTACACCAAGCGTCACGGCAGAGAGAAAGTCCATGAAGCCCTCGAACACGAGGCACTCGTCAGCCGGGATGTCATTCGCCTTTACCAGTGATACAGACTTCGGAGGTATGCAACCCTTGAAATATCGGCTTCTGACTTCATAGCCACCTGCCATGTTCGGAAAGCCAACGGCAAAATACCGTTTCCCACGCACACCGTAGTTCAAGCGGCAGCAGTGACGGGATGCGATGGCGTAAGGGATGCCCCGTTCCTCTAAATACTCCGTCAGCAGTGAGCGGAGCAGCGGAGCGACCTCCACATCCTCAAAAACGGATTCGGTCGGCTTCGAGAGATAGACGGGCTTTTCCCATCCGGCAACCGTCATATTGGCGGCTTCCGCTATGAACTTCGCTTGCTTCATGAAGTCATCGCTTTGCAGAAACTCCCCGGCAAGCGTGAAGATGTCGCCGCCCTTGCCCAAACCGAAGTCGTACCAGAGCTGTTTCGCCACGTTCACACGGAAAGAGGATGTGCGCTCGCCCCTGTACGGGGCAAGATACCACAGCTCGTTACCGCTCCTTCTGACAGGCTCATGCCCCAGCCGTGCGAGAAAATCCGCAAGCGGCATCCTTCTGACAGCATCTATTTCCGTCCTTTCCATGCCCGTGTCAGTTGATGATGAACTTGATACCGACCCCGAACTGCGTGTGGAACTTCCGTGTGTCGCCACCCCAAAGGCAACGCTCCCGCAGGTTGGCAAGCAGGGCGATACGGTCTGCCACGTAACACTCCACATCGAGCGTCAGCGCACCGCCGTAGATGAAGGCGTCCCGGTCGTGCAGCGTGGAGCCGTCATGCAGCACCTTCTTCCCCCAATTTACCGCCTCATATCCGGCGAGAGCCGAAGCCCCGGCATAGACGAAAACAATCTTTCGGGCGTCCGACAGTATCTTGAAGTAATAGCCGCCCTCCGCCGTGAACTGCGCCACGGGTATCTTGGTGTCCTTGTAGGGATTGTTCTTCAACAGGTATTCGCCACCGAACACCCACTTGTTCCCCTTCTTCGTGTAGGTGGAGAGAGCCGCCCCGAAGCTGTACCCGCCGTCCTTGCCGCCGAGATTGAAGCCGTCCGCCATGTCCGCCCTCACCTCGATGCCCTGCATCTTCGGCAGACACCGCTGGGCGTGCGCCTGCCCTGTAAAAAGGGCAAGCGACGCGATGATTATTGCGATGTACTTTCTCATGGTCAGCGTACTTGAAGTTCGTTGATGGTACCCGCGCGTACCAAATCCTCGTTCTCAATCACGAAGGACTGGTGACGGCCGCCGTTCTTCTCGTTCAATTCCACCACGAGGCACTTGTCATCGGGGATGGTGAACTTCGCCATCGTGAAGACCGTGCGCTCGCTCTTTTTGCCCGGCACGAGGGTGGCGTAGTTCTGCGCGCGGAGCGGCAGAATAATCTGCTCCTGCACGGCAGTACGCTTCGCAACCTTCTTGTCCACGATTTTCCAAGTGATGTAGTCCACATCGAAAGGCACGTTGCTCTGGTTCTTTATCTCCGTGTGGAAATAAAGCAAGCCGTTGTGCGTGTAGATGCCTTTCAACAGGTATTGGATGCCGAAACGCTTGCAGCCGATATGCTTCACCTCGCGCTTGTTCTGTTTGTGGATGGACTTCATGATAAGGCGCACCAGCATCGGGCTTTCGCTGCCCAGCTCTTTCAGATAGATTTCCTGCGCGTTGTTCGGGCGGTTCACCGTGCTGCCGTCATGGATGAAGTCGCACATCTCCACGTTGAGCAACAGCGGTTCGGCGGCGTACTTCACGTTGAAGGTGTAGAAACTGCCGTCCTCCGTGATGACGGACATATTCGTTTCGTTGGGAAAATTCCTTACGGTAGCCTTCACACGGATGATGTTCTCCGCTCCGTCGGCTTTCCCGGCAATCAGGTCGGGCGAGCCTAAATCGACATAGCGCACCTCCGCCGGAAAAATGACGTGGACGGTCTTGTCGTAGGTCACTTCCAGACCGTGCGGCGGTATCATGCGGTCGAAGGTCAGCTTGCGTGACAGCCCGTGATATAGGTCGCCGTCCGCCTCCTTCTGCGGATAGACCTCCTTCGTCAAGGTCGGTTGTTCACTTCCGTTGGTCGTTTCAACGGTTACATTCTCCTGCGCGTTGGCAGTTATGATGCCCATAGCGAGGGCAAACATGATGATTACTTTTCTCATTACTTTTGGATTTTAGTGGTAATTTTTATTGTTTTCAATATTTTTCTTGGTAAAGCATGACCCTGTACCCGGCTTTCAGATGCACCTTGACGGTTCGCATCTTTTTGGCGATGTACTGGCTCGTGCCTTGTATCAGCCCCTTGCCCAAGTCGGAGGCGAGCTGCGCCCCGGCATTGGTGGAGATGTTGATGCTGCTTCCCAGCGAGCCGCCCATGTTGGCGGCGACCTCCCGGACGGCGTTCATCTCCATCGAGTTCGGGATGAAGATGCCGGGCTGTCCGTCCGTGTCATAGACCGCAAGCTCCACGGGGATAATCGTGCCGTCGTATTCCAGCGAGGTAATCTCGATGTCGAGCCGCTCACCCTGTATCTTGCCCGTGCCGACCACCACCGCACCCCGGGGTATTGTCCTGCCTGCCACCGCCATAGGCTCCAGCAGGCGCAGCCTTACCGTCTGCCCGTCCGTCACGCTCTGCGCCCCATGCACGCACGCCGGTATGGTGTTCCTGTCCAATACCTCCGCCGTGCCGACAGCCGTGTTGAAACCCCGGTTGCGTTCCTGCGATAAGGCGGCGACAAACTCCGCGTTACTCATAGGCTGTGAGAGTGAAGAAACTACTTGATGCTCCACCTGTCTGATAGGCATTGCCTTGTTCTTCTTCCCTTTCTGCACGGTAGTTGGCTCTGCCCTCTGTTCCGCCGATGGCTGTCCTCCGTTCTGACCGCCCATGTACTTTGCCGCCAGCTCGTAGGACTTCTCCATAAGAGCCACCTGCTCGTCCATAGAGGAAGCCTTGCCCCTCTCGCTTTCCAGTTCCGACTCCAGCGATGCGATGCGCTCCAACAATTCGTCCATCTCCGCATTGTCGTTTTTCGGCTGGTCGTAGAAGTTTCCGAGCGTGGCGTTCAGGTCACGGTAGGCGGCTGCGGAGGACTGGATGGTCTGCGGCGTGGCTGGCTTTGCCCTTTCTTCCTTGCCGCCCGGATTGGCGAGGTCGAAGTCCACTCCGTTCTCCGTTCCCGCTATCTCGCGGTCGAACATGTCGCCCAGCTGCCCGATGGCACGGTTGCGGCTCTCCTGACGCTCTTCCATCTCCCCATGCTCGTAGGCTTTCAGCTTGTCGCCGATAATCTGCCGGTTCGCCTTGTCAGCGTCGGGCATCTCGGTGTTGTATCCGTCCGTTCCCGGCGGTTGCTCCTTGCCGGAGGACGGGGCGAATATCAGCCACATCGCCCCGATGAACACCAACACCATAGCGGGCAGCACGATCATCTTCTGCCGTTTCAGCCGTTGCGCCTCTGTCAGCGGTTCGCGCTCCTTTTTCGGTTTCCCCGTTTCGGGAGCAGCTTTGTTCTCTTTCGTCGGTTCATTCTTTGTCTGTTCCATATAAATAAGGTGTTAAGTGATTGCCTGTTTCCGCCGGGGTCGGCAGTTCCACCCGTCCGGCGTGTCCCGTTTCCATATGTGAGCCGTCGTTCCTGCCGATGTCATAGACGGCTCTGCCGAAGGTGTAAAGGGCAAGCACCGCGAAGGCGGCGAACATCCCCAGCACGATGCGGCGGCGTGTTTCCGGCGGCAAGCCGTCCAGATACCCTTTGAGACTTGCCGCCAAGCGTTTCCGTTTGTCGTGGAGTTTCCAATACATGCCCCACATTGATTTTCTGATACTTTTCATGTCCTGTTACCGTTTGATAGTCTGTAAATCCTTGTTCTCAATGATGGTGAAACCCTCGATGGTAAAACCGTTCGGGTTGTCATCCGACCGCGATGCGTTCAGCAGGCGGCAGGTGGTCACGAGGCTGCGCTCGGTGACGTTGCTCTGCCGGATGATTTTCTGTGTGGCGTAGGTCACGGCACGGTAGGGATAGGCGTTGAAGTCGCACACCACGCTGTCCACCTTCAGCACTTGGTTGATGTTCCCGGCGATGATGCGGTTGTAGTACCCCTTCTCCGCGAAGTCCGAATAATAGTGGTACACGCTCTTGTCCGCCAGCAGCAAGGCACGTTTCACGTTGTGTTCAATCGCGCTTTTTTCAGGTGATAGCGTGAAGAACATCTCGTGGAAACGGCGCACATGTTCCCGTGCCTCCGCCGGGCGGTTCTGCGACAAATCCTGAGACAAGGCGAGCATCAGGCTCTTGCCGTTGTCCAGCACATAGATTTTCTCCCGTTGCTTCTCTGCGAAACGGTAGGAGTTCCACACGCTCCACACCGTCACCACGGCGCACAGCGAGAGGAAGACGATACCGAACAGGCGTATCTGCCTGAACGACGATTCGATGTTTCTAAGTGATTTGAATTCCATTTATATTTTCCAATTTATGATTGCACATTGATTATTTCAGCAATTTGCCGACACGTCCGACTGCGTTTCCTGCGGCTGCACCCGCCACGCTGCCCGCCATGCTTCCGGCTCGTCCCGCCATCTGGTTCACGTTGCGACCGTAACCGCCCATGCCTCCGGCTTGGATAATCCAGCCCGCAACGGTGGGAATGGTAAAGTAGCCGATGATGCCGATGCAGAGGAATACGATATACACCCCGTCGCTCGAATCCAGCGAGAAGTTCGGGTCTGCCTGCATCCGCTCGATGTCGTTTTGCAGCATCAGAACCTGTATCTTCGCCAGTATGGTGCTGAACATGTCCGATACCGGTAGCCACAGATAGACCTGTATATAGCGGCATATCCACTGCGTGAGCGTGTTTTGGAAACCGTCCCATACCGACAGGGCGAAGGCTATCGGACCGAGAATCGCCAGCACCACGAGAAAGAAGGTGCGGACGGTGTCTATCACGAGGGCGGCGGCTTGGAACAGCAGTTCGAGTATCTCGCGGAAGAAGTCGCGGATGCTCTTCTTCATGTTGTACATTCCCCGGTCGATATACATTCCCGCCATCGTCACCATGTCGGAGGGCGACCAGCCGAGTTCCTCCAGTTGCTTGTCAAATTCCTCGTTGGACACGAGGTAGGCGGTTTCGGGGTTGCGTACCATCGCCTCGTATTCCAGTTTGTCCTTCTGCTCCCGGTATCGGTTCATGTCCAGCGTTTCCGCCTCCAGCATCTTTGCCGTGCCCTGTACGACGGGTGAGAGGATGCTGTTTATCGTGCCCAGCACCACAGTCGGGAAGAACATGATGCACAGACCGATGGCAAAAGGACGGAGCATCGGGAATACGTCTATCGGTTCAGCTCTCGCCAGCGACTGCCATACCCGGTAGGCGACGTAGAACAGCGCACCCAGCCCGGCGATGCCTTTCGCCACACCAGCCATGTCCCCACACAGCGGCATCATCTGCTCATAAAGTGAACGTAAAATCTGATGAAGGTTGTCGAACTTCATAGGCTACCAGTATCTTTCGTTCATGTTCCCGTACAGCCCCATGATGCGGTCGAGGTCGTTCTTCTTTTTCGCACGCAGGTAACTCACGGAGATGTTCTTGTTCGTGTAGTAGCTCACGAGGTTGCGGTAACGCTTCATCTTCGAGTGGCAGCGTTCCACCACGTCCATGCGCTCCTTGTCGGTCATGGAGAGCGTGGTGATGTTCACCACGTTCCTGAGTTCCGTCAACACTTCGTTGCTTTCCTCCAGCAGTTTCGTGTAGCCGAAAGCGATTGCGGAAAGCTCTTCGGGTCTGAAATTCCCGTCACGGAGCATCCGTTGGAAACTGTTCACATAGATGTCTGTGATGTCGCCCACCATCAGGATGGTCTGCTGCACCTTGCGGGCGTCCTTGACCAGATTGTTCACCGATTTGAGGGCATCGTAATACTTCTTGCCCTGCTGATAGATTTTCACCGTCTCCTGAAAGTTGCTCACCATGTTCGTGGCGGTCTTGGAGGTATGGATGATGTTTTTGGAGGCATTGATGATGCCCTGCGCTAGATTGCCCGGATCGCTTACGACCCACTGTGCGCTTGCCCTGCCCGCGAAAAGCAGGCACAGGCAGATAATCATTGTTATTCTTGTTCTCATGTTACTTTGGATTTTAGTGGTTGTTATTCTTCGGTCGGATGTCCCGGCTGCGGCTTCACCCGCACATAGTCCCCGTTTGGCGAGAAAGTCAGCACATCCGTGGCCTCGTTGTAGGACACGTCGATGCGGAAGCCGGTGTTCATGAACAGGTTGCCGTTCTCCTCCTGCAAGAGATAGGTTTCCGGCTTGAGCTTGCGGCGCAGACCGCTACGACGGAACACCGTCACTTTGTAGGCTTCGCCCTCCTTGTAGATAAGCACGTCAGGTTTTCCCTCCACGCTCTCCCAGTTCCCGCACAGCATGTCGCGGCGGTTGTCGGCCACGTCGCAGGATTGCAGCATCATGACCGCCAATCCGATAAGGCACTTGCTGACTTGCAGCATTTTCACTTTTGGTAAATTCATACGCGTTTTTCTTTTTTGGTTGATACATTCTGTTTTTTAGTTATTCCTTGTTTCTCCGCCTTTCGGCAAGCTGCCGGATGGCGGCTTCGATGTCGTCGCCCAGCTTCTCCGCCAGACGGTAAACCTCCACTTTTTCCGTTTCCTCGGTGGTGTACGCCAGATACTCTTCCGCGCTGACCTCCGTGGCATAGACCGCCGACTGCGTGCCGCCCAAGCCTATCCACACCTCCTTGTAGAGCCGTGAAGGGTTGTTCGCCATGTTGATGGAGAGTATCTGCGACTTCTCCTTTTCCGTCAGTCCGAGCAACGCCTGTATCTGGTCGAACTTGTTCATATATTTCCTTTGGTCAAGCAGGATTTTACAATCCGAGTTGTTGATAATGCTCTCTTTGACCACCGGAGAACTGATAATGTCGTCCACCTCCTGCGTCACCACGATTGCCTCGCCGTAATATTTTCTGACCGTCTTATACATATAGCGCAGATATTCAGCCATGTTCGCCGATGAGAGGGCCTTCCAAGCCTCTTCCACGATAAGCTGTTTCCGCACGCCTTTCAGCCGCCGCATCTTGTTGATGAAGGCTTCCATGATGATGATGGTCACGACGGGGAACAGTTCGCGGTTTTCTTTAATCGAATCTATCTCGAAGACGATGAACCGCTTGCCGAGCAGGTCGATGTTCTCCGTGGAGTTGAGCAGGAAATCGTAACGCCCGCCCCGGTAATACTGCCGCATGGTGGTGAGCATGTTGTCGATGTTGAAGTCGGACTTCTCCACCTTGATGTCACGCTGTGCCAGTTCCTTGCGGTAGTCGTCACGCATATACTCGTAGAAGGTGTTGAACGACGGCACGATGCTACGGTCGGATTGGATGCGCTCAATATAGGCACTCACGGCACTGCCCAGCTCGCCGCTCTCCGTCTTTGTCACCTTGTCGTCCTCCGACTTCCAGAGCGTCAGCAACAGGGTCTTGATGCTGTCCTTCTTCTCCACGTCGAAGATGTAATCGTCGGTGTAGAACGGGTTGAAGCTGATGGGCTTATCTTCCGTGTAGGTGAAATACACACCGTCCGCTCCGCCTGTCTTGCGTCGGATCATGCCGCACAAGCCCTGATAGGAGTTTCCCGTGTCCACCAATACCACATGTGCGCCTTGCTCATAATATTGGCGCACGAGGTGGTTCATGAAGAAAGACTTGCCGCTGCCCGAAGGACCCAGCACGAACTTGTTGCGGTTGGTCGTGATACCTCGCTTCATGGGCAGGTCGGAGATGTCAAGGTGCAGCGGTTTTCCCGTGAGCCTGTCCACCATCTTGATGCCGAAGGGCGAGAGCGAGCTGCGGTAGTTGGTTTCCTCTGTGAACAGGCACACCGCCTGTTCGATGAAGGTGTGGAAACTCTCTTCCGCCGGGAAGTCCGCCGCATTGCCGGGTATCGCCGCCCAGTAGAGTGTCGGGCAGTCGATGGTGTTGTGGCGCGGCACGCATTCCATGCTTGCCAACTGGCTGCCCACGTCGTTCTTGATATGCTTCAGTTCCTCCGCATCGTCGCTCCACGCCATGACGTTGAAGTGTGCCCGTACCGAGGTCAGTCCGTAGGAATGGGCTTCGTTCAGGTATTGGTCTATCCACTCGCGGTTGATGCTGTTGCTCCTTGAATAGCGAGATAGCGACTGCATGTTACGGGCGGACTTCTCGAACTTCTGCAAGGTTTCCTCACTGTTGTCTATCAGCACATACTGGTTGTAGATATGGTTGCAGGAGAGCAGAAGCCCCACCGGGGAGGCGAATGACAGTCGGCAGTCACTCCGGTCGGTGGAGAGCTTCTCGTAACGGGTGTCGGTAGCCACCTTGCCCGGCAGGTCTTCCGCGTCGGAGAGGGTGTGCAGACACAGGCGGTTGTCGCCGATGCGCATCTCCCTTGCCGAAAGCTCGATGTCCTGCAAGGTGGTGTCACCTTCCGGCATGAGCGAGAAGTAGCGTTCAATAAGTCCCGTCTTTCCCTCAGTACCCACAATCTCATCGGTGGAGAGGCGGCGCAGCCTGACAAGCCCGCTGTCGTTCATGATGCGCTCGAACTGTTCGCAGGCTTCCAAGAACTTGGTCGTGGTTTCCCTGTCCAGCTCCTTCGGGATGATATGTCCCCGGCACAGCGTGCTGAAATTGCTCTGCATCCGGTTACGCTCCTTTGTTGTCTTGGTCAGGTAGAGGTAGCAGGTGTGTTTCAGGTACGGACGCTCGTTGAAGTGACGCTCGAAAGAGCGGCTTAAAAAGCTCATGTCGTCCTTCTGAAGCTCCGGTTTGTAGCGTTCCTTGATGAACCAGTCCTGTTTGTGGACGACGGAGTAGTCCGGCAGCACCTTGATAGCCTTGCACCAGCAACTGTGTATCGCCTCGTACTCCGCACCCGTCACGGTGTAAAGTTCCGGTAGTTCCACCTCGAAAGCCACCGTGATGTCGGCGTCCTTTGAGATGATGCAGCCATGCTCCACCGCTAAAAGTGGGAACCTGTTTTCCAGTGTTGTCATTTTCGATGTATTCCTCATTGTCTTTCTTCCTTTCGTTGTCGTTTGAACAGACGGGTTATCCGCCGCCGGTTGATAAGGTATCGGGGATGGCTCCGTGCCGCTCCTAATTTCATCAGCCCGTGTTCACCGTACCGGGCGTTCAGCGCGAAGGTCTGCCATACAAGGAGGGAGGACGATGCCGCGCCGAAGCCGATACATATCCACTGGTCGATACCGACCATGTAGAGGATGACGAACAGGACGAAGAGAGCCAGCAGACCTCCGCAGAAGATGAAGAGGTACTGTGCCTTCAAGCCCTTGAACTCTACCGGACGGCCGATACCCTTGTTGATTGGGTATTCAGCCATACATTATTTATTAAAGGAAGAATGAGCGCAGGATGGTGGCGGCAACAATCAGGAAGATGCACGCGCCGAACCACGAGGCGGCTGTCTTGCTGGTGTCGGGGTCGCCCGATGAAAACTTGCCGTACACTTTTACGCCCCCGATAAGCCCGACGACTGCACCGATGGCGTATATCAGTTTAGTTCCGGGGTCGAAATAAGAACTCACCATAGAGGTGGCTTCGTTGATGCCCGCGATGCCGTTTCCCTGCGCGAAAGCGGAGGCGGTTGCGGCGATGACAAGTGCCGCGGAGAGGATTGCTTTTCTGTTTTTCAAGATGTTCTTGTTCATAAACTGTTCTTGTTTTTTGCCGTCAAAAGGGTGGATGGTCCTTTGTCGGGCGGTTGATACTTTGTTTCTTTACTTTGGTTTTAGTGGATGCCCGTTTGTTTCCACGGACGTGGGCGTGTCCGTTGCGGATGGGGATGCGCCTTGCGTTTCCTCGCCGCGTGGGTTGATGTCATTCTTTCATGTTCATTTCTTTTATTGTTGTCATACATAGTTGCGAATGTCGAACTCCTCGATGTTGTCCGGCACGACGAACTCCTTTTCAGATTTCTTCAGCCGAATCTCGATAAGCCCCTTGATGCGGATGCCTATCTCCGAAGAGCCTTCCATCATTTTCTCGTACAACTCCGTGCCCTCCATGTCGGTGAACACCTTAGCCGCCTTTTCACGTTCCGCCTGTGTCGCGTCCGGGTTTTTGGCGGTCTTGCAGGCGTCGTCAATCTCGTCAAAGCTGCTGCCCGAAGCCCGTGGCGTGTCCGAGGCGTCCTCTTCCGGTTCGTCGTCCCCGTATCCCAGTTCCTCCGGCGGTATGCTCGTGAAGGTCTCATCGAGTTTTTCCTCCGGGACTTGTGCCGGGCGGGATGCGTTTCCCGTTTTTCCGTCGTCAAAAGTAGCCTCTTCCTCCGACAGCTCAATGCCTTTTTCAATAGTGGCGGCTTCTTGCGTCGGTATGGCAGCGGTTGTCCGGGTGGATGCCATCCTGAAACGGCTCTTGCCGATGATGTCCGCCTTTTCCGCAGGGACTTCCTCGTGTGCCGCTATGCGTTTAGCCTCATTCCCGTCCAGTGACCGCCATAATCCGACAATGCCCTTGAAGAAGCGGACAATCCGCGTGTCCATGATGCGCTCGTAAAGGAGCAGGAACAGGAACCAGAGGTTGCAGCCGACCGATACCGCCAGCAGAATGTCTGTCATGCTGATTGTGTAATTCATATCCTTCCGTTTTTGGTTAGAATACTGAATTGTAATTTCGGGCATAAAGGCTCTTTATCGCATCTTCGCACTGGTTGAAGTGGTGCGTCAGCACATGGTCGATGTAAGCGGACAGCGTAAGCCGGTCATGCCCGATTACACGGGTGATACGCATGATACGCTCGTGGTACTCCGGGCGCACATACGCCATCTTCCCCTCACGTGCCTTTACTTCCGGGTCGCGGATGAACAGGCGTTCATAGTCCTTCTCACTGCATTTGCCGCTTACCGGGACAGGCGACAGTATTTCCACACTCGCCTGCACTTGGGTAAACATACCTCCGCAGTCTTGCTGTGGTCTTTTTTCATTCGGTGTCATTTCTTTTTCCATTTTCAAATCAGATCTTCACGTTGTTTCTTGTACAGTTCGTTGATTCTCTCCTTGTGCTGTTCCAGATGCTGGCGCAGCACGGTATCCACATATCCGCCTACTGAGATTTCCCCTCCGGCGATGTCGTTCACGATTCTGAGGATCTTGCCGTGGACGTCACGGCTGATATAGACACATTGGCGGGTCTTTATCTCGTTGCGGCGCAGGAATAGCTCGTTGTAGTCCTCGTCCTGCCTTTTCCGGCGTCCACTTTCCCTCTGCGCTTTTTCCCGTGTTACGGGTTGCACAGGAGATGGTTCCGGTGCGGCGGTGTCCTCTTCGGTCGGTGCAGCTGCGGGTACTTCCTGTGCGGGGCGCAGTGTCCCGTCCTGTGTGCGCCGCCCGATGGAGGCTAACAGCAGTTCCTCGTCGATGCCTTCCGTGTTCACTTTCCTGCTGCCCATGCTCACTGCGGTCTGATGATGTCGCTTATCTCTTCGGAAAACTCCCGGATGCCACTCCCTTTCAGCAGTGCCGTGTCCATCGGGAAGATGGTGGAGCGGAAAACGCTCTTGCGCTCTTCCGAAAGGTCACGGCGGAACTTCTTGCTGTCGGGCAAGCGGGTGGAAAGTACCGGAAAGCCCATTTCGGCTATCACTTCCTCGTAGATGCCGTACAAGTCGTTCCTCTCCCTGCCGTCCACCATCGTCCAGAACAGATGCAGCCCCTTTGTTTTCGCCTGTCCGGTAGTCATCAGCCTGTCGCGGAACATCGTGACGAATTTCAGGGTACTCTCCACGACAAAGCGGTCGGCACTCAGCGGAGTGAAAATGTAGTCCATCTGCGAGAGCGTCTTTATCACGCCGTTGCTTCGGAGTGTGCCGGGCATGTCGAAGAACACCACGTCGGGTTTCACGTCCTCAGTGGCAATCATCCTCTCGGCATCGTCGAGGGCGTTCACCGCATTGCTTTTGACGATGGTGTAGGCGTTCTTTTTGATCCGGCGGAAATGGTCGCAAGCGAGAGCCTTGAAGTAGGTGCTGCTGTCGATAAGCCCCATTTCGTGTTCGCGCAGCCCGTGGATGCTGTGCTGCGGGTCGTCGCAGTCCACGACGGCGACATTGTAGCCTTTCACGTTGTGCAGGTAGCTGGCGGCAAGTGCCGTGACAGTGGATTTGCCGATGCCACCTTTCTGTGTTGCGAATGCAACGAAGATTTCCTTACTCATAGTTCCATTTATTTTAATTGTTGATGATTTGTTTTTCTGTTTCCATACGGATTTGGCTGTCGCACCATCCGCTTCCGTGACTACACACGCAGGCGGGTCGTCGCGTATCCGGTTCTGTGGTGAAGCGGTGCGTCGGACAAATGGTGATTGACGACATTGCGTCATGAAGTCATTGAATCCATACGTCACCGAATTGTCGGAGAACCGGGTTTCCGACGGTTCGGGTATCCGTTTCGGCAAGTATCCGAAGAAGCGGATTTCCGGGTATTTGAATGTTCCGTTTATCATATCTTCAAATCGTTCGTTTCTTGAATCATGCTGCAAATAAACAAGTATATTTTGGAACCTGTATCACTTCTCCGGCAAGTGGCGGCACGTTGCGCCGGTTGGCAGTCATTGACCGGGTCAAGCATCTGTCCGATACCGCTTTAAGGGCGTAACTTTGCACCCGGACAGCAGGGTTCGCCGATGACGCGCGGCCCGGAGTCCTGAAAGGTATTTTCCCAATCCGTCCCCTGACGGATTTTTATGTTCACCTGAACATAGCAAGATGTCTTTTCAGCCGCTCAAAATATTTTGAGCAGCCACGAAAAGCACTTGCCCTTGCAGGGGGCGGGCTTTCCCTCCGAAGTCGGGAAGCCTTTCAGAACTGCGGTGCTGTAATCCGAAGCGGCGGCTTATGCCGTCAATCCGCTAAATCCAAAGTAATATGAAAGAGAAAAGGAAAAGCAAATCAGGGAGAAATCCCAAACTTGATCCGGCGGTGTACCGGTACACCGTCCGTTTCAACGAGGAGGAACACAACCGTTTCCTCGCCATGTTCGGAAAATCGGGTGTCTATGCACGGTCTGTTTTCCTCAAAGCGCACTTCTTCGGGCAACCGTTCAAGGTGCTGAAGGTGGACAAGACGTTGGTGGACTATTACACCAAACTGTCGGATTTTCATGCACAATTCCGTGCCGTGGGTACGAATTACAACCAAGTCGTGAAGGAACTGAGGCTGCATTTTTCAGAGAAAAAGGCGATGGCGTTGCTCTACAAATTAGAGCAACACACCGTCGAACTCGTGAAACTGAGCCGCCGGATTGTGGAACTTTCAAGGGAAATGGAGGCAAAATGGTCGCAAAAATCAGTGTAGGAAGTTCGTTGTACGGCGCGATTGCCTACAACGGGGAGAAGATTAACGAGGCGCAGGGGCGGCTTCTCACCACCAACCGCATCTACAATGACGGTTCGGGAACGGTGGACATAGGCAAGGCGATGGAGGGTTTTCTCACCTTCCTGCCACCGCAGATGAAGATCGAGAAGCCGGTGGTGCATATCTCTCTCAACCCGCACCCGGAGGATGTGCTGACCGATATTGAGTTGCAGAATATCGCCCGCGAGTATCTGGAAAAACTCGGTTTCGGAAACCAGCCTTATCTTGTATTCAAGCACGAGGACATCGACCGCCACCACCTGCACATCGTGACGGTCAACGTGGACGAGAACGGGAAAAGGCTCAACCGGGATTTTCTCTACCGCCGCAGCGACCGTATCCGCAGGGAACTGGAACAGAAGTACGGATTGCATCCGGCAGAACGTAAAAATCAGAGATTGGATAATCCGTTGCGCAAGGTGGCCGCATCGGCAGGTGATGTGAAGAAGCAGGTAGGCAACACCGTGAAGGCTCTGAATGGGCAGTACCGTTTCCAGACGATGGGCGAATACCGTGCGCTCCTTTCCTTATATAATATGACGGTGGAGGAAGCGAGGGGCAACGTGCGCGGACGGGAGTATCACGGGCTGGTCTATTCCGTCACGGACGACAAGGGTAACAAGGTGGGCAACCCGTTCAAATCCTCGCTTTTCGGGAAGTCCGCAGGCTATGAAGCCGTACAGAAGAAGTTTGTCCGTTCCAAATCGGAAATCAAGGATAGGAAACTGGCAGACATGACGAAACGCACCGTCCTTTCCGTGCTGCAAGGCACTTATGACAAGGACAAATTTGTATCCCAACTCAAAGAGAAGGGCATCGACACCGTACTGCGCTACACAGAGGAAGGGCGCATCTATGGGGCTACCTTCATCGACCACCGCACGGGATGCGTGCTGAACGGTTCGCGCATGGGTAAGGAGCTTTCGGCGAATGCCTTGCAGGAACACTTCACCCTGCCATACGCCGGACAACCGCCGATACCGCTATCCATCCCTGTGGATGCTGCGGACAAGGCACACGGGCAGACCGCCTACGACAGTGAAGATATATCGGGCGGTATGGGCTTGCTCACTCCCGAAGGTCCGGCGGTAGATGCCGAGGAAGAGGCTTTCATCCGGGCGATGAAGCGCAAAAAAGAAGAAAAACGCAAGGGCTTGGGTATGTAATCAGAGTATCAACAATTAAAAAATCAATGTATGTCACAACAAGAAGACGATTTGAGGGCATTGGCGAAAATCATGGATTTTCTGCGTGCCGTGAGTATCATTTTAGTGGTCATGAACGTGTACTGGTTCTGCTACGAAGCCATCCGGCTGTGGGGCGTGAACATCGGCGTGGTGGACAAAATCCTTCTGAACTTCGACCGCACGGCGGGGCTGTTCCATTCCATTCTCTACACGAAGCTGTTTTCCGTCCTTTTGCTTGCCTTGTCCTGTCTGGGTACGAAGGGTGTCAAGGGTGAGAAAATCACTTGGGGGAGAATCTGGACAGCATTTGCCGTCGGGTTCGTGCTGTTTTTCCTGAACTGGTGGTTGCTGCCCCTGCCGCTGCCGCTTGAAGCGGTGACGGGACTGTATGTCCTTACCATTGGAACGGGCTATGTCTGCCTGTTGATGGGTGGTCTGTGGATGAGCCGCCTGTTGAAACACAATTTGATGGAGGATGTTTTCAACAACGAGAACGAGAGTTTCATGCAGGAAACGAGGCTTATCGAAAGCGAGTATTCGGTCAATCTGCCGACACGTTTCTATTACAGGAAACGCTGGAACAACGGTTGGATCAATGTAGTTAATCCCTTCCGTGCGTCCATCGTGTTGGGTACGCCGGGCAGCGGCAAGTCCTATGCCGTGGTAAACAATTTTATCAAGCAACAGATTGAAAAGGGCTTTAGTCAATACATCTACGATTTCAAGTATCCCGACCTATCTACTATTGCCTACAACCATTTGCTGAACCACCCGGACGGCTACAAGGTAAAGCCGAAGTTCTATGTGATCAACTTCGACGACCCGCGACGCTCTCATCGGTGCAATCCCATTCACCCGGATTTTATGGAAGATATTACGGATGCCTATGAGAGTGCCTACACAATAATGCTCAACCTCAATAAAACGTGGGTGCAAAAGCAGGGCGACTTCTTCGTGGAGTCACCTATCATTCTGTTTGCCAGTATTATCTGGTATCTCAAAATCTATCAGAACGGGAAGTTTTGCACGTTTCCCCATGCTATCGAGTTTCTGAACCGCCGTTACGAGGATATATTTCCGATACTGACCTCTTATCCGGAGCTGGAGAACTACCTTTCGCCGTTCATGGATGCGTGGCTTGGAGGGGCTGCGGAGCAGCTCATGGGTCAGATAGCGTCGGCAAAAATCCCGCTTTCGAGGATGATTTCACCGCAGCTCTACTGGGTGATGTCAGACAGCGAGTTTACGCTGGACATCAACAATCCCGAAGAGCCGAAAATCCTCTGCGTGGGTAACAATCCCGACCGTCAGAATATCTACGGTGCGGCACTCGGTCTGTATAATTCCCGTATCGTGAAGCTCATCAACAAGAAGGGGATGCTGAAGTCATCGGTCATCATCGACGAGTTGCCCACAATATACTTCAAAGGGTTGGACAATCTTATAGCTACCGCCCGAAGCAACAAGGTTGCCGTGTGTCTGGGCTTTCAGGATTTCAGCCAGTTAGTGCGTGACTACGGGGACAAAGAGGCGAAAGTGGTGATGAACACTGTCGGCAATATTTTCTCCGGTCAGGTGGTGGGGGAAACAGCCAAGACGCTCTCCGAGCGGTTCGGTAAGGTGTTGCAGAAACGGCAGTCCATCTCCATCAACCGGCAGGATGTTTCCACCTCCATCAACACGCAGATGGACGCGCTCATTCCACCGAGTAAGATTTCCGGGCTTACGCAGGGAATGTTTGTCGGTTCTGTATCCGACAACTTCAACGAGCGTATCGAGCAGAAGATTTTTCATTGCGAGATTGTGGTGGATGCCGAAAAGGTGAAACGGGAAGAAAGTGCCTACAAGAAAATTCCCGTCATTACAAACTTCACGGACGAGGACGGCAACGACCGCATGAAGGAAACGGTGCAGGCGAACTACCGGCGCATCAAGGAAGAGGTGAAGCAGATTGTGCAGGAGGAACTGGAGCGTATCAAAAACGATCCGGTGCTGTGTAAACTGCTACCAGATAATGAGACTGTCTAACAAGTCCCCAAAATTGAAAATTATCCCTATCGAAGTTTGAAGTGACCCCCAAAAGTTGGATACAATTTTTTTGGGGGGCACTTCAGTTCTGACGGGTAAAATCGTAAAATTCGGACTTGTTAGACAAATACTTACGCGGTTTCAACCTCAGGTACTGAATCTATCGAATTGACAAATTTAACCAATTGCGGATCTGAATCTTTTTGTATGAGGTTTCGGAGACTCTTTTTCAATTCATAAGCATCATCCCCTGCTGTATTTATTAAATCCATATAAAAATCTTTGTTTTGCAGAATCAATGAACGGCATGCCCCATCGGAAATTACAGGTTTCACTATTTTATCAATAACGTCTCCAGCTTGACTTTTCAAATTACCATGCGATCTAAGCCATGTTTCGAAAAATTGAAACTTTATTGCATTGATAGTCTTTTTACCGATGCAGAAATCATTTCTTATATCGGTAACTGTCGATTTAATTTTTCGTTTATCCAATCTTTCAACTATATTCTTGAAACAATTAGGGAAAGGATTCAAACTTTGAGTTCCAGAAGCAATATCCATCAGAATCTTTTTGCCAAATTCAGTCAAGTTATCTGGCAAGGATTTGATTTTAGCCAGTAAATGTTTTATTGCGACAAACCAATAATATGATGTATGTGCTGTTCTTTGGGCGTATAATGTATCAACACTTATTTCAGACAACGCTTCGAACGCTATTTTATTGATATGATCGGTCAGGACATTGCTTATTTTAGTGGTCAAATCGTAAAAAGATGCGTCAGGAATTACATCTTTAATATTGTTCTTAGTGATATACTTATCCAAATCGGTATTCCACTCTGCTAAATGCTCGATAAATACCTCATCCGTTACACCTATTCTGTTCTTAATATCTTCAAATTGGGGCAATATGTCTGAGAGCAATAATTTATAGCCAAGTTTATGATTTACCATGTATTGTAGTGTTTCATTTAATAGCGGTATATTCCATCCCACACTATTTACTAATAAGTCTCCATGATCCACATAATAGTCCATGAGTTCTGCAACATATTTTATATCTCCACCCTCTATTAAGGAAACGGAATGACCATGTGCCAATTGCATGGCGACTAAATCGTAATATCCAGACTCTTTAATGTTTCGGCCATCAGTTTCTAATTCAGAATGCAACTGATTTATGTAGGTTGAATCTAACGTTACAGGTAAAGGTCTTTCTTCGTCAGATGCCAATAAACGATAGGTTGTAAATATAGCCCCTATATTATCTTTATTTACATTCTGTTCATCAATGCAATTCGTGATCGCTTGCAAAAGCGTTGGAAACGTATAGGTAGAATTATCTTTTAACGTTTTTACAATATCTGCATGGTCGAAATTATCGGGTAGTAAGTTTGCCAAATAATTATCGAGCGCCTCCGAATTTGTTGCTACTTGATAATATTTATATGCTTTAGTTGTCGCGTTATCCCGATAGGCAGCATCTGTTGCATTTGCAGCTTGAATATAATCGATAAATGTATTTGGCTTGACTGTTTTTGCTTCAATCAATGACGTAAAATCGCACGCCAACTTATTTTGCGCAATAAACCTGTCTATTGCATCTAACGTTTTGAAATAGTCGCCGCCATTGAAGTCATTGAACCGAACTATCTTCTTATATAATTGAGCAATCACATGGTTTTGGCTTTCCGTGTCTAAATGCAACAGCAGTTCTTGGTATTCGACAGGGAACACCTGCTTCTCTATGGATTCTTTTAATTTCAATTGTGCTATTCTTTGCCATACACGCAGAATAACATCGCTCTTTCGAGTTAATTTATGCAAACAATGTATAATCTTATCGATAAGCGCATTGTCCATACATTGTATAACTTCTTCTAATACAGTGTCAAATTGTTTATTAGTCTCTGCATATTGATTTATGTCGTGGTCTTCTTCTCCGTTGATGCAGCCTTCAATATATTTTTTCAATGGAATTTGTCGAGCATCTTCAACATCGACACCATATACCAAAGCTGCAATTTCGCGTTGTGTTTGCAGATCATTGTTAATTATTGTTTGAATGCCATTCAGATAGTCGCCGGACAATATTTGTTCTACTGGATTTGCCAGAATATCCGTCTTCTTCAAACAGAACAATGCTATGTTTATCATCAAAATTTCGTTACACCACTCTTGTTTAAGAGCGACCATCTCATTGATATATGATATAATTTCCCTAACATTGGCATTAGGATTTACCAATCTGAATATCCGATTTATAGTTTCTTTCGCTTCATTTTCTGTTTCTCCAAATGCTTCAACAAACAGTTTGTTGAATATACTTCGATAGTCGGTAATAACAGGAGGAGCAACACGATAAACAATAGGGAAAGTTTTATTGATAAAATACTTGGTCAGTTGTTTCGTTTGTTCGTCGGTCTCATCTCCGAATGCACAAGCTAAATGTGTTTCATCGAAAGGAATAACAGCCCAAACATTTTCAAAACCGCTATCGGCGAAGAACGTATGGATAGAAGACCATAATTCTTTTACTTTTTCAGCGGGGAGACGATCCATGTTGTCAAAAACAAGGACTAATTTACGTTGTCCTTTTTCCTTGATAAAATCAGAAATGTCTTGCATCCATGTTTTGAACTCGTAAACCGTTGGTTCGTCTTCGCTCAAAGTCTCATAGCAAACGTCCTTTTCGACTTTATCTTGATAAATAGCTAACATATAACTCCATCCATATTTATGATCTTTGCTATATGCCCATTTCCAAACGCACAATGCAATAAGAACTGGCAGTGCAGCTATGATAATAGACAATAAAGAAAACCACCATGTTGTGGGTGTAGGTTTTACTGCATACGCAATAAATGTAAATATCGGAGTTAAAACTGCAACCAAAAATGCCGCAACCATACCATTACTGATAAGGGGATATTTTTCGGTTACGGTCTCCGTTTTACGGGCTAATAAATATTTCAGCTTTTCAGACCATGATACGGTTTTCGTACCTCCACCTTTGACTTTTATTGTTGCATTTCCAGATAGGATACCATCATCAATAAGTTTGCTTGTAAGCAATTCCAATATAGAGCGGCGTTGCAAGTCCTCTTGATGTCCCCATGCGTCATACTCAAAAAAGTAATAGTCGTCTGATAATTCACGTTCCAACATTTTAACCACGTTGGATTTTCCAGATCCCCAAATACCTTCGATGCCGATAATTCGAGGTAAAGTACATTCCTCATCCAATGAATCATTCTGACAAAAATGGCGAGCAATAGTTTTTGCCAACCTTTCTTGCGAACCTCCATCGAATTTGTCAATACCACACGGTTTATTTTGGATAAACCGCGGATATTGCTGTTTGGATTGTAGTTTTGTTTCCATATACGTAATTTATTGATTATACGAACTCCAAATAATTCTCCCGATTTACCACATGAAACTCGGCATAGGGATAGGCTTCTTGGAAGGCTTTCGGTGCGGCCGGCATTTTATTTCCCCACTTGAACTCCAAGGCGGTAAGACTGTCGGCACTCTCCTCAATCAGGTCGATTTCCTGTTTGTCGTAGGTGCGCCAGAAATAGAACTCCCTGTGCAGTCCCTCATTGAAGTTCGCTTTGCGCCGCTCTCCGATGATGTAGTTCTCCCACAGCGCACCGACATCCTGCCGAATGGCCAGCGGTGAGAAAGCCCCGATAATGGCATTGCGAATGCCGTTGTCGTAGAAGTACCACTTGCCAGCTTTTGTAACCTCCTTGCGTAGGTTACGCGAATAAGCCCCCAGACGATAGATAACGAAGACCTTTTCCAATAGGTCGAGGTATTTTTCAACGGTCGTCTTGCTCATGCCGAGTTGTTTACCTAACTCTTCGTAAGAAACTTCGCTGCCCAACTGAAAAGCTATCAATCGCAGTAGATCGCGCATCTTGCTCGAATTTTTTAAGCCGTCAATTGCTAAGATATCTTTAAGCAGGTATGCACCGACAATATCACGTAGGTAGTCTGTTTTACGTTCATAGTTCTCCATCATTACTACTTCGGGATAGGAACCGTAAATCAAGCGCGCTTCGAGGTTCTGGCGGGTTTCAAGTGCCGTTTCCGTCTGTGCGATTTCCCGTTGCGAGAATGGTGTAAGGAGAAATTGCGTACTGCGGCCGACCAACGGTTCACCAGTCTTATTCAGCAAATCGAATGACGAAGAACCACTTGCCAAGACACTTATTCCCGGTATTTCATCAACTATCAACTTCAGAATACTACCGATTTGTGGTATGTTCTGTGCCTCATCAATAGCCAGCAAATCAATACCATCCAATAAATGCCGATAATTGGCTATTGAGCGATTCTCCAATAGTGCTAATGTGTCGTAGTCTTCGCCGTTGAGCATCATCGTCCTACCTGAATAGTTGTCCACAATTTTACGCATCATTACCGTTTTACCAACACGGCGAGCACCAAAAATCAGTACTGCTTTATTGGGCGCGATTCGTGCTGTAATCTTCTCTTGAAGTATTCTATTTACTGTTTCCATACCTTATAAAATATAATGCAAAGATAATCATATTTTTTTAATTGGCGAATTTTACAAAAAAAACGGGCTATTAAATGGCGATTTTTACAACCACAATCTTATGGAAGTTGTTTCATTGTTTTTAGTAATGATATATGTTCATACTATGATGACTCAATAATTTACCAGACATACGTTTCTGAAATTTGTCCTTATAGGAATGAAAAACTCACATATATTGTGCTAATTAATATATAATTAAATGAAAATAAAAAGACAGGATACGAGTATTCCTGTCTTCTCATATGTAATGGATATTTTTTTATTTTCTCATCCGCTCCAACTCCTCATCACGCAACATTCTCTCGTTCAGTTTTTCCTGCATCCTGTCAATGAAATAGGTGCGGCTTTCGTTCTTCCGGCGTTTGATATCAGTGTAGAAGCGGTAGCAGTCTTTAGAATCAACCCCGAATATCTTATAGAGAAGTGGGGCGAGCTGTTTGAGCGGCATATTGCCGTTGTTGATGCAGCCCATCACGTCTATGCCGTAGATAAGTTCCACGAGGTCGATGGCATTGCCCGTCCATTGAAGAAGGCTGGCGGTGGTTTCTGTTGCGTTGTTGGCGGATATTAGTGGTGGCACTTGGGGCGTGGCAAGGAATTTCTGCATCTTTCTTACGAAAGACAGAGCCTTGCTGACGTAGGCGGCAATCTCTCTTTTTTCTTCTGACAGATTACGTACGGGATGGTGCTGCAACTCGATTTCGATGTAGGCAAGCGCGATGACGGTAAGGTTCATGTCCATGCCGCCGTTGCACAGTTCGATCACTTGGGTGGCGAAAGCCGTGTATGCCGTTTCCATATTGCAGTCGCCGGCTTCGTTTATCAGGCGGAAAAAGTCGGTTTCCGCCAGCAAGAAATAATTCATGGTTCTGTCAATTTTGAAAATTACACTTTGTTTTCTGCGTGCGCACATGAATATAATTGGCAAAAAACGCGGCAGAAAATAAAAAATCCAACACTCAATTTTACAAAGTGCTGGATTTCAGAGGTATAAAATTCAGTATTTTTTCACAAGGACAAATTATCTCCGACTTAAATTGTTTGTAATCGGAACATTTATTCTATTCCTGAAAATAGAAATGTATGCTTGCCGCACATTTTGGCTATCTTGCTTTTTTATCAAGGATATAGATAATGCGACATACACCGTTGGGATAGCTTTTCAAAGAGGAAAGCGTCCAGTGTTGCTCTGGCAGAGCCGACTTAAAAAAATGTCGTCCGCTTCCGGATATGAAAGGAACGGTGTATAGTATGATTTCATCCACAGCGTGCATCCGCAGCAGTCCGTTTATATAGTCTGCCGTGTCCGGTGTGGCTTCCGCGAGGTAACGGATGTTTGTGCAGTCTTTTCTCCATTCGTGCAGCATTGAAATGGAATAGTCCGGTGTCACACGGTAAAAGGCTTTCTTCCTGATTTCATCAAGACCGCAACGGTCAAGGCACAAATCCTGATGTGCTTTATCATATAACTCTGAAGAAAGACATCCGTCCATCGTCAGTACGGCGAGAATCTGAACTTTACCCATAATCGTTTCCTTTCGTTAGGCAAGGGTAAAAAAGTAGCGTGCAATTCACACTACCTTCAAGCGATGGCTCTGGTAAAGCCTTTACGGAGAGTACGTGAATGCACGCTATGCGTAAGCATAGCATAAGCATCACGCAATCGTCTCCGTAGTTCCAATTTACCAGATTTTCGCTTGAAACGCCTTGCGGTCTTATCCTATATGTTGGCGGCGAAAAGCTCCTGCCAATCGCCGTTTTTCTCAAATGTTATGCAAAGATAGCCAAATTCAGTGAATTACGGGCTATGATTGCTTGAATTTATATTTAAGTCCATACTCTTCAAGTTTGCTGTATAGTGTTGTCCTGCCTATGCCGAGCAGTTCTGCGGCGACACTCCGGTTGCCGTTTGCCTGTTTCAACGCACGCAATATCCGCTCCTTATCCTCCGCGTCATTGCGCAAGGCGAAGCTGACAGTAGAGGTCGGTTTCGTCACGGCAAGTTCCAGATGCTCTTTCATGACAACACCTTCCTGCGCCTGCAATACAGCACCCATAACTTTCTGCCGAAGTTCCCGCACGTTGCCCGGCCATGCGTGTGTCAGCAACGCTTTACGTGCTTCGGAACTGAACCCGCTCACGCTACACTCCAGCTCTCTGTTTGCCATATCACGGAAGAACTCTGCCAGCGGCATAATGTCTTCTTGACAGTCACGCAACGGAGGAACGGTTATCCCGAAGTCGTGCAGGCGGTACAGAAGATCCTGCCGAAAACGCTTTTCATTCACCGATACCTCCAAATCTTCATTGGTAGCAGCGATGATGCGGACATTGAAATTCCGGTCTGCCTTGTCTCCGACCGGGCGATACCGCCTCTCCTGTATGGCACGGAGCAACATCTGTTGGGTTTCCAACGCGAGGTTTCCTACCTCGTCCAGAAACAACGTGCCGCCTTCCGCCTCATGGAAATATCCTTTCTTGGCATTGTCCGCACCTGTAAATGCACCTTTGACGTGTCCGAAGAAAGCCGACGGTGCAAGCTCTTTGGAGAGTGAACCGCAGTCCACCGCCACAAATGGCTTGCCTGCACGTTTGCTCTTGTCATGCAACAGGTGGGCAATATGCTCCTTGCCCGTGCCGTTCTCACCAAATATCATCACGCTCATATCGGTGGCGGCTACCAGCCTTATGCGGTGCATGATTTTCTGAAAGGCGGAACCTTCACGGGCGAATATAGGCATACGGCGTTGTCCTGCCTGACGTTCTTTCAGTATGGAACGGATCAGGGGGACAAGTTTATCCTCCACAAGCTGTTTGGGAATATAGTCTATCGAGCCGAGTTTCATGCTTTCCACGGCGGTATTAACTTCGGCGTAGTCGGTCATAATGATGAAGGGCTGCATCTTTCCCTCCTTTCGCATCCAGCACAAAAGGTCTATGCCACTGCCGTCAGGCAGACGCAGGTCGGCAACCACGATATCATTATCTGTTGCCTGTTGCAGATGTTTCTTCGCGGTTGAGAGGTGGTAAGCCTTCATATTGCGGTAGCCCTCCCGTGACAGCATATTGCAGACATATTCGCAATACACGATGTTGTCTTCCACCACAATTATTTTTGTCTTATTCATCTTCGTATTTTCTCCTTTCCTCTTCTGCCAACCGTATTATTTCCACTCCCTTATCCAGCACGGCAGTCACGGCATGGCTTAACGCTTCACCATCCGGGAGAGCATCGCCACGAAGCAATCCGTAAAGTACATTCAGCGGTTGGTCGGCACGGAGCACCTCCCACGAACTGCGCAGGTGGTGGATCAGGGAATCCAGCTTTTGCAGGTCTTTTTCTTTTGCTGCATCCCGTACCGCCTGCATTTCCTTTTCTGTTTCAGTTATCAACTTTTCCAGCATGACGGCTTCATTGCCATAGGACAATAAGGCGGAAAAGTCCGGTTTCCCGTCCGGTGTCGCTTTTATGGCACACCTGTCGGAAACCTCCATCAGTTCCGATATGGAGAACGGTTTGAACAGGCATCCGGCAAAGCCTTTTGCCAATAGTTCCCCTTTGTTACAACTGCCCGAAGCGGTTGCCACAACCACCGGGATTGTTGGTGAATTGCCCACGTTGGACGAACGCAACAGTTCCAGCAATTCGAAACCGTTTATATCGGGCATATTCAAGTCTGTCAGCAACAGGCTGTATTCTTTCTGGCGTATCATTTCCATCAGTGCCGCAGCATCGGTGCAAGTGTCGCAGTGTATTCCTTCTTGGGAATACATCTCTTTCAGCATCAGAAGTAATACCTCATCATTGTCAATGGCGACAACATCATGGAATTTATTGTTATGATAAACAGGTGTATTGCTTGTATATCCAAGCTGTTCTTCAGCTTCCTGCATAGAAATTTCAACTGTGAAACGACTGCCTTTCCCTTTCTTGCTGTCTAAACGGATTGTTCCGCCAAGCATCGACACAATATTACGCATTATGGCAAGCCCAAGCCCGAAACCCTCCTTTGCGGCGGCATTTGATAGACGTTCAAACGCACCGAACGCTTGTTTCTGTTCCTCTTCTGTCATGCCTGTACCTGTATCTTCAACGACCAGTGTCAGAACTCCATTATCATATTCAGTAATCAAAGAAACACCGCCTTCTTCTGTGAACTTGACAGCGTTTGACAGCAGGTTATTCCCGATTTGTATTATTCGCTCTTTGTCGGTCAATACAATGGCATCGTGTCCAGTCTTCACGGACAAGGACAGCCCTTTGTTCACGGCAACAGGCATGAACTCCGTTTCAAGTGTGTGCGTGATTGCTGAAATCCGGCAGGGTGACAGACGGGGCTGTTCCTTGCCGTTGTCCAGGCGGAAGAAGTCAAGCAAAGTGTTAAGCATATCCCGCATACGGTCGGAGGATTGCAGTATGTTTTGGATATACTGCCCGGACTTATCCTCACACTGTTCTTTCCGTATCAGTCCGGCATAGCCTGTTATTGCTGTCAGCGGTGTGCGCAGTTCATGGGTGATAGTATGTACCGCCTTCTTCCTTGACGTTATCAGTGCCTCGTTCCGTTGTACGGATTGTTCCAGTTGCCTTATCAAATCAGTTGTCTTGTGCTTGTATTGTTTAATGCTTTTTGCATCACGATGTATGATGATGTAGGAAATTAACAACAATAGAAGAACGAATCCCATTAAACCGCCTACTTGCATAAATGACTTTTCACGCATGGCAACTATTTCGTTTTCCCGGCTTTGCAGTTCGGTTTGTACCTTTTCTTCTATTTGGCAAATCAATTCTTGCAGTTGTCTGTTAAGTTCTGCATTACGAGCTGCAAGGCTGTCGGCTTGTTCCGACAATTGGCGATCCTGCACTTTCTGTTCGCTGATTACGTTTCTATTGACCGAATGAAGGATAGTGGTTGATACTGCTGGAGTTACTTCCTTTTTTTTGCCGAATATGCCTAAGAAACCTTTTCGTTTTGGCTTTTTGGACTGTTCCTGCACACTTTTCTGTACAATAACCGGAATTTGATTGGCTATCTTCTTGTTAATAGATTGTTGTTCATCCATTAACCGGACTATCTGGAACATCTGTCGTTCCTTATCCTCTAAAAGACTGCGCACACTATCGATGCGCTCTGCTGGATAGGTGGCCTTGAAACGGCAGAGCATACTGTCCATTGCCATACGCCGTGCATGGTAATGCTCGATATCTTTATCGTTCCATTCCAGTATTGTTTCACCCAATAGAGAAAATTTTATCATTTGAATATTGATATTGTTTATTTCTTTTCGGAGCTCGTCTATTTTTTTATTGCCAAGTTCTAATGCTTCTATCTCCTGCCATTCATAGAGGCTATTATATGCCATACATCCGATAAGAATGGAGATAAGTATATATCCCAACCGTATTGCCTTATAGAAATTTCCTGACCGCTCCATTATTTTAATGACATTGATTTTTGGAACATGAATAAAAGTTTATCTTTTTCGTTCATGCGGATATTATCAGAATAACCGTCTTTTGTTATTTGATACCCACATGGCTTAACCATAAAAATGCCTAAGCCCTTAGTGTACGAACTTACTTCTGAGGCATAGTCTTTACTTGTATTTAATGGAACTTTCCCTTTAATATGACACCACTCATTATTACAACTGATGTCTTCAATCTCAGACATCAGTTTTTGCAAATCTGTAATAGCTTTGGAACTCGCTACTTGGGGTATCTGCAACTCAAAACAGAGCATCGGTTCGAGAATGTCCACACCTGACTGTTGCAAAGCCAGCCTGAAGACATAAGGGGTCAGCTGTCTGAAATCAGCAGGTGTACTTACCGGGCTATAATACTCGGCTTGAGTAAAAGTTACTTTCAGATCTGTCACTTCCCATCCATGTAAACCAGATTGGCAAGACATACGAATCCCTTCAAAAACGGCATTTTGAAAAGAATGGTTCAGATAACCATAGGAGATGTCACTTTCGATTTGCAACCCTGCCCCTAACGGTAAGGGTTCAAGAGTCAGCCCTATTGTGGCCCAGTAAGGGTTGGGTGGTACTTCGATCTGAATAATCTTATTGACCTTTTTTATAGGTCGTTCTTTGTAGATAGTCTTGATCTCATCAAAATGGACCTTTACGGAAAATCGTTCTTCCAGCAATGTCTGTATGATTTCCTTTTGGGTCAAACCATATAACGAGATTTCCAATTCATCACTATATGAGTTTATGGAAAAGGACAAAGACGGGTCTTCAATCCACAATGTATTCAGAGCGGATATCACCTTGCTTCTCTCTTCGGGCTTATTTGGCCGGACGGAGGATTTGAGAGCGGGATGCTGATGAGATAATCCTTGAATCAAACAAGGTTTAGCACCTAAATAATCTCCGATTCGAAAATCTTCTATATCTTCTACAATCGCGATATCATTGGCACCCACTTCATCAACATTTATCTCTCTGCCCTGATAAATAGTCTTTAGATTTTTAATCTTGATGAATTTTTCCGAATCGTTGATTCTTACAACGTCTCGAAGTCTCAGACTTCCGTCAATTATTTTAAGAAAACTTCTTTTATGCCCTTTGGGGTCATGCTCTATCTTATAGAGATAAGCTGAAAGTCTGTTTGAGACTGATGCCGGAGGAAGTATAAAAGAAGAAATGGCGTCCAACAACTCATTGATACCGATATTGAACATTGCTGATCCATGTAGCACCGGATAGACTTTGGCTTTTGCCACAAGAGCGATTATCGTATTCCAATAATCAGCCGGTGAAATTTCGCTATCCGCCAAATATCGTTCTAATATATCGTCGTCATGGTTGCATACAAATTCTTTGTATTCTTCCTTTATATATGTTTGGGAGCAAACCGGATAAACCGATCCATCGACAACAGTTTGCATAAACAGGACATCTTGCGACAGATTTGTTTTTATATCCATATACAAACGCTCCAAATTCACACCGGCACGGTCAATCTTATTGATAAATATAATTGTCGGGATTTGCAGCTTTTGTAAAGTACTGAACAGCAACTTTGTCTGCGCTTGTATGCCTTCCTTTGCGGATAAGATGAGGACTGCTCCATCAAGCATTTTGAATGTCCGCTCCACTTCCGCAATAAAATCCATGTGTCCCGGAGTGTCAATGATATTGCATTTCACTCCATTCCAGATAATAGATGTCGTAGAAGCCCGGACAGTAATTCCTCTACGTTTCTCTATATCCATAGAGTCCGTTATGGTGTCACCATTATCCACACGGCCGCACTTTTCCGTTGCTCCACTGGCAAACAGCAGATTCTCGGTTACGGAAGTTTTTCCTGCATCAATGTGAGCAAGAATTCCTAAATTTATAATATTCATTTGGATTAAGCAATAATATACTACAGTAGATGCATTGTCGAAACGCACCTTTTAATACCTCCTCGTAGCATATGAGAACTACAGGATTACTAACTCGTATTAATATGTATATTATTACTGCCGCATAACGATTACAAAATTACACAAAAAAATATACTAACAAAAGTGGGAGGATTTTTTAACTTTTTACCATAGACATTTTATTAGGGAAGCGTAGGTTCAACTGGCAAGTACAAATAAGTAGAAATGTTTGAACAACACCGTTTTAGGAAGTTGAAAAATCAAGTTTCTCTCTCGGTATAGCGTTTATTTTGGCCAATATCTTCTTTAGTTTAGCATTTGTGTATTTCCCATTCGTGTTCTATTTAGCTCCTTATTATGAGTATGTAGCAAGTTACTTATCAAATTCAGCCTCTTTGAGGGTCAAATATGGTTTTGCAAATGGTGACTGACAAGACATAAACAAGGTCAGCAGGAATTTTTTACATAAATGGACATGAATGTATATAACCTAAAATAAGAATAAATTTTAATAAGGGCTGCCCAAAAAGAAAAAAATGCAGTTGCCATCCTATAGATACTTGCAGAAAGGATAAAATTTACTTTTAGACCTTTTGGGATAGCCCTTATTAATACTTCAGATAAAATTCCTTAGGTTATATTTTCAATCCTTTGGACCGGGTTTCCTCCTTGGCATACAGTCCCGGACGCCCGATTATGACATGGTTGGCAACGATACTATCCGCCGGACTGCGTATCTGCGGCGGTGCATTTTCGGGATATTGCGCCTGCCTGTTCCTCACATCTTCCGCTTCCGGCTTGAGCTGTTGCCCTTCATTCTCCTTTTCTGCGACTTCGGGCGTGGGTGGCGCAAGCTCCAGCTGATTTTTTCGGTCAAGGGCGGCAAGTTCGGACTTCAACTGCTTCAGCTCGTCCTCCTTCTTCCACACCTTACCCGCTATCTCCTGTAACTGCGGTATCTCCATCTCCAGCACCTCGTTCTTCGCCTTGTACTGGTCGATGATGGAGGGTATCCTCTCCATCGCGTTGAGGAAGTTGCGGGCGGCGGCCAACGGGTCAGCCATCGCCAGATGCCCGTTGTTGTAGGTGTACTTGTAGTTCCCCTCGACCACGAAGCGGTTGTCGGTGAACTCCAATCCCTCTTTGAGTATCCTTTCGCTCACCACCTTTATCGGAAAACCGTAAAGTTCACCGACCTGCGTGTACAACCCTCCGGTCGTGGCATTCTTGGCTATCTCCTGCAAACGCTTTCCGATGACCTTCTCATCGGCGGAATCCACTCCGTCCACCTTTATTATATTAAGGCGGTTGCCCTCCTTGTCGGTCTGCACCACCGACAGGAAGCGGTTCCAGTCCTCCGTCATGGCATCTATGAAAGCCGTGTTGTTGCGCAACTCGCCGGTCTTTGACTCCAGCTTGAACTCCGAATCACGCTTGCCCTTGTTGAACGACTTGCGTTCCCCTTCGAGCGATGCGATCCGCTTTTCCAGTTTCGCCTTGTCCAACAGGTCGGTATTGCCGGAGAGCAACGCCATGTATTCCGAGAAATTCATGCCCGATTTTTCGTCCATTGCCCCCTCGTCGATGGTACGCGCACCCATCGCACCGCTTTTGAGCTGGCTTATGAAAGTCTGCTTGCAGTGCAGGAGGTTGAACTTGTAGCTGTCCAGTGACTTCTCCACCGCGTAGATGATTACATCCACGTTGTTCCCGGCGAAATGTTTGGCAATCTCATTACCTGCCCTAACTCCGCGTCCGTCACGCTGTTGCAAGTCGGACGGTCGCCACGGCGTATCGAGATGATGGATAGCCACACACCGTTTCTGGGCGTTCACACCCGTTCCGAGCATAGAGGTAGAGCCGAACAGCACACGCACCGTCCCGGCGTTCATGGCGTCTATCACCGCCTTCCGCGCCTTGTCGGTCTTGCACTCCTGAATGAAGCGCACCTCGCTTGGCGGTATACCGTAGTCCTCCGTCAGTTTGCGCTTGATTTCCGAATAGACGTTCCACCCGTCGCCCGGCTGGTATGTCCCCAAATCAGAGAAAACGAACTGCGTGCCTTTCTGGGCGTCGTATTTTTGATAATACTCCGCGATCATCTTGGCACAGTGACTCGCTTTGTTGTCGGGATGATCTTCGTAATTCGGGTCTATCATGCGCATGTCGAGTGCCATTTTCCGGGCATAGTCCGTGGCGATGAGCATCTTCGCCTTTTCTTCCGTTTCCGAAAGCGGCAGCCTGCCCAACAAGGTGGCATCGCCCGTCTTGGCGAACTGCATCAGTTTCTGTATGAAGTCCTCCTGTTCCGGCGTGGGCGGTATATGGTGCAGTATCTCGTTCTTGGCAGGACGGTCAACGCCCACATCCTCCGCCGTGCGGTAGTCCGTGATTTCATTATAGAAGGCGGCAAGCTCCGGCACTTTGATGAAGTAGCGGAAACGCTCCTTCTGGACCACATTGTTCGTCACGTTAAATTCAAAATCCGTCGTCTTCTTGGCAAATATCGCCGCCCAAGCGTCGAAACACCTTATGTCCTGCCGTTCCAGCTCCTTCGGGCGCAGGTACTTGAACAGCAGGTACAATTCAGTCAGTGAGTTGCTGATAGTCGTGCCGGAGAGGAAGGTCGCACCCAAGTCTTTTCCTGTGCGCTCCTGTATGGTGCGTATGGCAAAGAGCATGTTAAGTGCCTTCTGGCTTCCCTCGCTGTTTCCCAATCCCGCCACACGGTCGTGGCGCGTGTTGAAAGTCAGATTCTTGAACTGGTGGCTCTCATCTATGAAGATGTGGTCGATGCCCATCTGCTTGAAATCCACCACGTCGTCCGTGCGTGACTTTATGGCGTGTTCCACCTTCTCCAGCTTCGCTTCAAGGTTGTGCTTGCGCTTCTCCAATCCTTTCAGCATCGCCCGCGACACGTTCTTTCCCTGCTGCCGTAGCACTTCGAGGTTTTCCTCCACCGTGTCAAGCTCTGCTTGCAGGATGCGCTGCTGCAATTCCGGCGACTGCGGTATCTTGCCGAACTGGTCGTGCGACATGATGACGCAATCGTAGTCGTTGTTCTTTATATTATTGAAGAAGCGCACACGGTTGGCGGTCGAAAAGTCCTTCTCCGAAGCGTACAGAATACGTGCGTTGGGATATGCCGCCTGATAGGTGGCTGCAATCTCCGCAACGTTGGCTTTCAGCCCGATAATCATCGGCTTGTGTGCCAAATTCAGACGCTTCATCTCATGCGCGGCGATGCACATTATCAGCGTCTTACCGGTTCCCACCTCGTGGTCGCAAATTCCGCCGCCGTTCTGTTTCAACATCCAGACGCAATCCATCTGTGAGGGATAGACGCTCTTGATACCCCGGCTTGCCAGCCCTTTCAGGTTGAGGTCGGGAAAGGTCTGATGGGAGCCGTCGTAGCGCGGGCGCACGAAACAGTTGAACTTGCGGTTATACATCGTCACAAGCCGCTCCTTGAACTGCGGCGACTGCTCTTCGAGCCATTCGGAGAAGCCGTTTCGTATCTCGTCAATCTTGGCGTTGGCGAGTTGTATTCCCTCGCTGTCGCGCATCTTGATGTCGTTGCCATGCTCGTCCTTGCCGATGGACTTCATCATGTCAGGGCAGGTGTTGTGCAGGGCGTGTTTTAGGAGGTGCATACCGTCATAGTTCCGGTAATACCCCTTCACCAGAAACTCGTCCGTGATTTTCATGGTGCGGTAGCCGCACACCACCGAAAACTCGTCCATGCTTGCGGAATAGGCGATTTTCACCTCCGTGTCGAACAGCCGGCTCATGTAGGCGGCATAGACACCCGTCGGAATCCAGCGTTCCCCGAAATTGAAGTCCAGATCCTCGAAGGCGATGCGCTGCGGCTCGGCATCTTTCAGAGCCTCCAACGCCTGCTTCACCTCCGGCATACGCTCATTTTCGGGATTGTCACCCATCCATGCCTCTATGCGTTCCGCTTTCTCTATGACATTTCCGGCGATGAAACGGTCTTTGATTTCGTAACCGGTCACGAGCGGATTGTAGTAGATGCGCCCTTGCAGGGCAGTGAGCAAATCCTCCGCCGTGCTGTCGGTTATCTCCCGCATATAGTCGAGATTGACCGTACCATATTTGTTGAGCGACGCAGACAGGGCTTCTTCGGGAGAGCCTACGTTGGCATGGCTCTCCACCGCGAAGGAAACAGGATGCTCGAAGATGTCCGCCTTGACGAACTTTCCGTTTTCCATCCGTTCCAGCGAAAGGATGTCGCGCCCGCCCGCATCCATCATCACTAACTTCACGTTCTGCTTGGCGTTGAGGTTGCCGTAGCGCATGACAAACTCATCGTAACAGGTATTCAGATGCTCTCGCCACGGAACATTTGCCTCGCGCCGGAGCGATTCATAACGGTACAGACGCTCGTAGGCGTCACGCAGCGACACATACAACAACGCCTTTTCCTTCTGGTATCCTTTCAGGTCGAGCGGCTGGAATGTCGCCCCGTATGGCGTGATGTCTTTCAGGTAGCCGATGTTATGACGCCCCCGGTCAGCCACCAGCGACCCTTCGCGCAGGTGCATCTCCGGCGTGCGGTGGTAGGCACGCGGAGAAAGGTCCACGACTTCCTCCTTCGGCTTTTCCGCTTCGATGTCGGGGAAAAGGAAAGTCCCCACCGCTTCCGATGGGGTATCTGTAACGGCAGGTGCGGCGACTGCCTCCGGCTGTGTTTCCTCCTGTCGTGGCTGCTCACGGGAAGTTTCCGGCACGGCTTTCACTTCCGTCTTTTCCGCCACTTGTTTCTCGTTATGCTGCCTTGCCAGTTCCCGAAGTTCTTTCCTACGCTCCGGCGTCAAACCCATCATCATTTCATAGAAACCGTTGATGGGAGGATTGGTATCCCAGTCCAGTGTGGCATAGATGTCGTCCGGGTCGGCA
This sequence comes from Bacteroides sp. BFG-606, assembly GCF_024788145.1. Lineage (NCBI taxonomy): Bacteria > Pseudomonadati > Bacteroidota > Bacteroidia > Bacteroidales > Bacteroidaceae > Bacteroides > Bacteroides sp. BFG-606. The sequence continues at coordinate 5,033,868 of NZ_JANUIL010000001.1, forward strand.
GGCTTGGCGGTGTTCTCCGCTTTCACCTCCTTATTCTCCATTGCGGGTTTTGCAGTTGGAGCTGTCGGTGTAACCGTGACTTTCGGTTTGGGCGGAGTGGACTTTGCCGTAACTGCCTTTTTCACCGTCTTTTTCTTTTTGGAGGTTTTCGGTTGGCTGACCTCTTCCGTCATCCCCCAGAGGTCAAGCAGGGTGAGCTGCACGCCTGCGGAATATTGCGGGCGCGGTTCTATCTCCGGCTTTTCATCTGCGGGTTGCGGCTTTTCTGTCGGAGTTTCCACCGTCTGCGCCGAGGATACTGTTTCCAATTTTATGGCAGGACGCTCTACTTTATTTTGAACGGCAACTTTTTCTTCCGTTCCTGCCTGCCGGATTGAACCCGAATACAAGCGCATGGCAAGCCTGTAATGGAAATCCTCGTCGAGCATACGGCGCAAATCCCCGGCGATGCCTGCTGCCTTGCCCTCGTGCAGATAAACCATAGCGGGCTTCCCGTAGGGGTCTGTGTCAAGTTTCGCCATCGTATGCACGATGCGTTCCGGGTGGTGGATGAAATAGGCGTTGTCGGTCAGGGCGGTTTTCGTGTCCGTCTGTATCACGGTCATCAGCCGCTCGTCCTGCGACATTTCCTTCTTGCTGAGGTTCTTTTGCAGGACAATCAGGTCACTGCCCACCTCCGTGCCCGCGTTGTCCGTGAACAGGTTGTTGGGCAGGCGTATCGCGGATACCAGATTGGCCTGACTGAACAGCTCGTTACGCACGGAGGTCTTGGTGCTATTCAATACCCCTTGCGAGGTGATGAACGCCACGATACCGCCGTCACGCACGGCATCCAGTCCTTTGAGAAAGAAATAGTTGTGGATGGTTTTCTGGGCGGAGCGTCTGCCGAAAGAGTCGCTCCGCTGAAACTCCGCGTCGAACACGGCAATGTCACCGAACGGAATGTTGGACACCGCCAAGTCGAAATAATTGTTGAACGGTCTTTCGATTTTCTCAAAACCGCAGGTGCGCATTTTCTGGTCGGGATAGAGATGCCTCAAGATTGTACCCGTGAGCAGATCCTTCTCGAAAGCCATCACATCCGCATTGGGGCTGTGCCGCAGCATGGAATCCACGAACACGCCGACACCTGCCGACGGTTCGAGCATACGGGCGGGGCGGACGCTGTAATCTGCCAGCACGTCCGCGATGGTGTCGGTTATCTCTTTGGGGGTGTAGAAAGCGGTCAGCACGGACGCTTTCAGCGAATCCACAAACCGCTTGTACTCTGTTTCGTCCTTGCTGTTCTCACGGATAAGCCTGTGCAGCTCCACCGTCGGGGCGAACAGTTCGAGGTCGGATTTCGCCCACCGGACGGCATCCGTCAGTTCCTTTGCAGGGTTGAGGATACATTTCAGACCGCCGAAACCGCAGTACCTTTGAAGTATGGCACGCTCTTCGGTTGTCGCTGTCCTATTTTCCCTGTCAAGGATGAATGCCGTCCGTATCGCCTCGATGTTGTCCCGCAGTTTCTGTTTGCGGTTAAACGCCATATTCGTCTAAGTAAAGGACGGTTGCTCCCGTCAGCTCCGTGTAGAGCAGGTCGTAATCGGAAGACAGGGCGAAATTGTCATCCGAGAGGTCATAGACGGAGAACACGTTGCCGACAAGCGGCAGCAGTTTCAGGACAAAGGCTTCACGCTTCTCTTCCGGCACTTCATCGGCAAACTCGTTTTCCACGACTTCGCGGAGGATGGCGTAACGGGAATAATGCAGCCCGCGCAGCAGCGTGTCCATCGCCAGTTCCTGCGCACCATCGGCGGGATAGCCTTCAAGCCGTGCCCTCTCATACGTTTCGGCGGCACGGTCGGCCCGTTCCCGTATGAAAGCGGTGTCGTCAGCCTGTTCAAACTTGTTCGTGCGGAGATAGTCCAGCAGGTACAGACCGTAATAGGAAAAGTCGGTCTGACCCTCGTTTTTCTTCTTGTTGTTCATTACTTTGGATTTAGCGGATTGATAATTAACGGGATAATCGGTTGGAAAAAGGAAGAAAAAGGCACTCGGTATCCCTCCGAGTGCCACCACTAAATCCAAAGTATGAGTGTAATCCGGTATCGAAGAACAATTCATTACTCTGAACAAGTGGCAAAGTTAATACTATTTCTTCCGTCCTGAAAATTTCTTGTCCTTTTTAGCCTCCGGGAACACAAAAGTCGTGTTATATTCCCCGTCAAAGGCGACAACAGCATCGAAACTCTTGCCCTGTTTGCTCTTGAACCCTTTGAGCAGCTTGGTATGCCCTTCGGTGAGCAGGTCTTTGATTTCATCGTCGGACAGGGTGCGTCCCGCTTTCAGCCGGAACACGGGCAGTCCGCACTCCGTGTTGTCGCAGCGTACCACCTTGCCGTAGAACCGCATCCTGCCCGTGCCACACTTGGGACACGCGCAGCCGGAGTCACGGCTGCCGAAGAGCTTGTCGCACGAGATCAGTTCGGAGGTTATCTCACGTGTGTACGCCTCTATCTCCTTGCGGAAGGTGTCGTCGGACAGTTCCCCGCGCTCGATACGCGCCAGCTCCTTTTCCCATTCGCCCGTCATGGCAACATCGGCGATGCGCATCGTCTTGACGACGGAATTGAGGGCAAGTCCTTTTTCGGTGGGAACAAGCGACTTCTTGCAGCGTTCCATGTAACCGCGCTTGAAAAGCGTTTCGATGATGGAGGCGCGTGTGGCGGGAGTACCGATGCCACAGTCCTTCATCGCCTGCCGCAGTGCGTCGTCCTCAATTTCCTTGCCCGCCGTTTCCATTGCCGAGAGCAGGGTGGCTTCGGTATGCAGCGGCTTGGGTTTGGTCTTTCCTTCGGTAATGGACGAGCCTTTCGGTGTCAGCGTGTCGCCTTCCTGCCAGCCGGGGATGGTAATTTCCTCTTTTTCCTCGCCATAGACGGCACGCCATCCGGTTTGCTTCACGACGCTGCCTTTTACGGTAAACTCCACTCCGGCACATTCCGCCGTGACAGTGGTCACATCCTTGACGCATTTCTCAGAGAATGCCTCGACCATGCGCCCGGCAATCATCTGATAGATGGTATTGTCCTCTTTGGAGAGGAAGAGCGGTTTCTCACCCGTGACGAGCAGGGCATGGTGGTCTGTCACCTTGCCGTCGTCCACGCTGCGGCGTGTCGGGGCGGCTTTTGCCCGCACCTTGTCTTTCCATTCGGGCTGTGTGCCGATGAAAGCGAGCAGTTTGGGAATTTCGGCAAACACGTCTTCGGGGATGTAGCGGCTTCCCGTTCTCGGATAGGTTATCAACTTCTTTTCGTAGAGTTTCTGCGCGATTTCAAGCGTCTGTTCCGCCGTGAAGCCGTGCTTGGCGTTGGCTTCTTTCTGGAGCGTGGTCAGGTCGTAGAGCAAGGGAGTTTCCTCCGTCTTCTCCTTGCGCTCGGCTTTCGTGACAGTGGCGCAACCTGCCGCCTTTACCTTATTATATAGTTCCATCGCCGGTTCTTTCTCTTTCCATTTCTCGGAGGATGAGAATTTCACGACTTCGCCGTCGCAACCGTCCGTTGCGATATGGAGCTGCCAGAATGCTTCGGACGTAAAGCGGCGGTTCTCCCAGTAGCGTTCACATACCATAGCCAACGTTGGTGTCTGCACCCGCCCCACGGAATACGTGCCGTGTCCGGCGGCGATGGATAACGCCTGTGTGCCGTTGATGCCCACGAGCCAGTCGGATTCGCTCCGCGCTTTGGCGGCGAGGTAGAGGTTGTCGTATTTGCTGCCGTCTTCGAGTTTCCGCAGTCCCTCGCGGATAGCTTTGTCGGTGAGAGAGCTGATCCACAGGCGCACGAAAGGAGTGGTGCAACCCGTATAGTGGTAGAGGTAGCGGAAGATAAGCTCTCCCTCGCGTCCGGCATCGGTCGCCACGATGATATGTTCGCTTGTGTCGAACAGTCTTTTGATGACTTTTATCTGCGACACCACGCCGCTGTCGGGCTTGTAACCTTTCTCCGTCCTGACCTGACGGGGGACGAGCGTGAATGTGTCGGGAATAATCGGGAGGTTGTCACGGACAAATCCGCGCACGCCGTAGCCGTCGGGCATGGCAAGCTGAACGAGGTGTCCGAATGCCCATGTCACGGCATAACCGCCTCCCTCGAAATATCCTTCCTCTCTCTTTGTCGCGCCCACGATGCGGGCGATTTCACGTGCCACGGAGGGCTTTTCTGCAATGATTGTCTTCATGTCTTCTTCTTTTTTGTTGATACTTTGGATTTTATTTTGGATTCAGTGGCGGACACGGGATTACATTTTCATGCCCTTGCCCGTTTTCTTCTGCGGCTTCTCCTGCTGCTGTTGCTGGCGGGCGTCCTTCGGGTTGGTCTGACCTTTCTGCAACGGCTCTCTCAGATTCTTTGTAGCCTCGTTGGTCTTGCCATCGTTGTTCACCGCCACCTGCGTGCGGCTCTCGTTGGACGGAGCAACCTGCTGTGCATTGTCAGGGTTCGTGTCGTAGCGGTACGGGCGTCCCTTCTCCGGGTTGAACTTGATATACATCGTGGCATGGAAGCCCTGCTTGTCGGTCACGTTCTCCAGCTTCACGGCTTTACCCGCCACATAGTCGGCTTTCTGCTGGTCGGTGAAGCTCACGCCGCTCCATTTGCTGATGGGGCGGATGCTGCCGTCCTCGTTCGTCCACGTGTTGCGGCGTTGCTCCTTCTTGGTCTGTGCGGCATTTTCCCCGCCCTGCGCCTGACTTTTCGATGTGTCGCCTTTGGTTTCCTGTGTCTGTGCGGTACGGGGCGACTTGCCGGTTCCCGGCACGAACTCCACGCCGCGCTGCTCCACGTTCACTTGCAGGGTGGTGACGAACTTTCTGCCGTCGTTGCGCTCGATGAGCTTGTCGCGTACGGGCAGTCCGGCGCGGAGCATGTCCCGCTCCTGCGTGGTGATTTCCGTCTTGCCGATGCGCTCCGGGATGCGCACCCTGCTTGCCGGAATGTCCGTGATTTCATTCGTCTTGCGGTCGATGCTGATGTAGGAGGGGATGATCTCGCCCGTTTCCCTGTCCACAATGTCCACGACCCTACCGAGATTGCCCGTTTCGCGGAGGTTCTTCCGGTCATTGTCGGAGAATTTGTGTTCCTTGTACTCATCCAGCTTCTGCTCCTTGCGGATGAAGTGCGGCACGAGGCTGATGTTTCCCTCACCGTCCTTCTTGAAGGAGAGGCGGGCGTCCAGCTCGAATGATTCGCCGCCGAAGGTCGGTTTGACCTTTACCAAGTCGGACTTGCCATAGTTGAGCATCTTCGTAAGGTCGCCGGACTTTTCAAGGTTGTCCCGCTTTACGCCCCATCTGTCCTCCAGCTCCTGCCAGTTGATTTTACTCTCGTCGATGGGCTGGTAGCCACGTTTGCCCTGCATCTGTTCGGATTTGTCCTGTTGCTGTTCTTTCCGTTGTTCCATGTTCTCCTGTTTTTGAGGTTCTTGTTTCTCTGTCTGTTGTGCTGCCATCTCTTCCTGCACCTTCTTCTCATAGTCGGAGGTGTCCACCTTGTGAGGGGCGAGCAGCTCCTTGTTCGCTTCGGGGTCTTTCAGCAGTTGCTTCATCACCTCTAAGAGATTTTCAGCTTGGTCTGCCGCAATGCGGTAGAAACCGAAGCGGCTGGGTTCCTTGCACTGCCGGAAGAAGTTCTTGAAGAAGTTGTCCAGCACGTCGCCATGTCGGTCGAATTGCAGGAAACTCTGCGCGTTCTCCGCTTTTGCGGGGGTGCGCTTGGGTGTGCCGTCCGCGTTCAGCCCGGCTACCACGCTGATCTCGCCTGTCTTCTCGTCACGGACTACCAGCACGTCCTTTTCGTCTTTTTTCTTTGCCATCTGAAAAATGTTTTAATGGGTTATTTATGAAAGAAATTATGGATACGAGCCTTGTAGAAGGCTATATCTTCCTTTTTGAAGTCCTTGATATGGTTGGAAAGGAATGTCAGCACGTCCTCCTCGCTGTAATAGGTCTTCTTGCCCAGCGTCTTGTAGGGCAATGCGCCTACGCTGCGGTAGCGTTGGAGGGTGCGTTTGCTTATCTGGAGCAACATGCACAAATCCTGATTGTCGAAAAGGCGGATGCTTTCCGTGATAGTGGGCTGTTTCCCCTCAGCCTTCATCGCCAGCAGCAGTTCGTCCTGACGGTCGAGCCGTTCCATCAGCTTCTGCATCCAGCCCTCGAAGTTGTTTCGTGTGAGCAGTTCCATGACCTATGTCCTCCTTCCTTTTGGTTTGCCGCCCGTGCGCAGCGTGTGGTTGTGGAACAGGGTGTCTATTGTCCCTTCCTCGTTCCTTACTGTGTTGTCCTCCAATAGCCGCAGTATCTCGGAAAGGCGGTAGCGGCAGCTTCCGCGTACCACCACATACTCGATACGGTGGTCGGTGCGCATACGCTGCATGGTGCGCTTGCTCACGTTGAGCATCTTCGCCGCCTGTGCCGTGTCAAGCAGCTTGTCTTCGGTTTCCCGCTTCCGTTTCTTCTCGTCCCTTGCCTCGCGGATGTACCCTGCGATGTTCGCAATCTGCGCCATCATCTCCTTGTAGGCGGAACTTTCCATTGTTATCACTTTCATGTTCAGTCCTTTCTTTTTGTTTCTGCGACAAAATTCGGCAATAAACAAAAGGGGCTTTAACAACTCACTACGTGACTCACGTAAGATTTTTGCGGAAGATGGCTCCGTAACCCGGTCAAACGGCGCAACAGGCAGCCTTTCAGCGGAAAACGATACGTCTTGTATGCCGTTTCGTTACCTTTGCGGCAAACTCTAAATGACATGAATATGGAAATAGTATCTATCGAGAAAAAGACTTTCGAGATGATGGTGGCGGCATTCGGCGCACTCTCGGAGAAGGTCGCCGCCCTGAGGCGCAAAAGCGACACGGGGCGCATGGAAAGATGGCTCACGGGCGAGGAGGTCTGCGGGCAGTTGAGAATAAGCCCGCGCACGTTGCAGACGCTGCGTGACAGGCGGCTTATCGGCTACTCGCAGATAAACCGCAGGTTCTATTACAAGCCAGAGGAGGTGAAGCGGCTGATACCGCTTGTCGGCACGCTCTATCCGCACGGCAGATGATTTGATTTATTCACCCACTGAATCCGAAGTTATGATGAACGAGAACAACGATGTTTTTACGATGGAAGACGAGCCGATAGCCTCTGTGGTGCAGGATATGCGCAAAGGCTCGAAATGGCTGTCCGCATTTCTGGAAAGCTACCGTCCTCCGCTGGACGGGGAACGTTACCTGACGGACGGCGAGGTGTCGGAACTGCTCCGTGTGAGCCGGCGCACCTTGCAGGAATACCGCAACAACCGCGTGTTGCCCTTCATACTTTTGGGAGGGAAGGTGCTTTACCCGGAAACGGGGCTGCGCGGGGTACTGGAAGCGAACTACCGCAAGCCGCTGGAGTGAGGCGGTTTCATGAAAAAGTAAACGGGTGACACCTTTTGTGGTGCTACCCGTTTACTTGTCTTATGGGGTATGTGCAATCAGCAATACCCGGCTTTTCCGTTCTGTATGAACATCACGTATGTCTGCCGTTTCTCTTGTGAGAGTGCCTTTCCCACCAGCCATGTGCGGAACAGGTGGGTGTTGTAGGTATTCACCCTGAAAGCGACCGGGATGATGATTTCAAGGGCGTACACGTCCGCGTGCAGCCCGTTTTCAAGCTGCATGTAGCGGCACACCTCGTAGTCGTTCAGCACGTCCGACTTGCGGACGGCTCTGATGGCGGCGTTCACTGCCGGGACGGTCGTATGGAACAATCCGGCTATTTCGGTGGCGGTCATCCACACGTCGTTACCGGTTACGCTGACTGCCTTGTCCTCGATGATGATTGTGTCACGTTTCATGGCTTTTCTTTTTAGATGGTGCAACCTGCAAATTCCTCGACGCCGTTCAATCTTGCGGCAAGGTTCTCCATGTCCTGATTGAGCTTCTCTTTGGTTATCTTTGCGTAAATCTGCGTCGTCTTTATGCTCTTGTGTCCGAGCATGGAGCTGACCGTTTCGATGGGAACACCGTTGGAGAGGAATATCGTCGTGGCTGCCGTGTGGCGGCTCTGATGCCACGTGATATGCTTGGTGATGCCGCAACGCTTGGCGACGGCACGGATACCGGCAAGGCACGTGTTATAATGCGGAACGGGAAATATCCTGCCGTCCCCGCACAGTCCCCGGTATTTGCCGATTATGCGGTTGGCGATGTCGAGCAGGCGGATGTTGGACACCACGCCCGTTTTCTGGCGGTTGATGTTTATCCACTCGTGTTCGTCGAAGTAGGTGCGGATATTCTCTTCCGTAAGGTTGCGCATATCCGCGAACGACAGCCCCGTGAAGGCGCAGAACAGGTAGAGGTCGCGGTACAATTCCTGTTTGGCGTTTTTCAGTTTCCCCTCCATCAGCAGGCGGATCTCATCTTTGGTCAGGAAACTGCGTGTTGTTTCCTCCTTCTTGATTTCATACTCGCGGAACGGGTCGCGCGTCAGCCACTCGTTGTTGATGGCGATGAATACCATCGTCCGTAACGGGCAGACGTACAGCCACACGGTATTGGTGCAGCAGTGCTTGTCCGTGCGCAGGAACATCTCGAAGTCGGAGATGAAAGCCGGGGTAAGCTCTTTTAGGGCGATGTCCTTCACATGGTAGCGGATGTCGAGGAACTCTTGCATGTGCTTGTAAACGGTGCGGTACTTCAGCAGCGTGCCTTTGGCTTTCATGCCTGCCTCCACCTGCTTCTCGTAGTCCTCGTTGTGCTGGCGGAACACCTGCATCAGCGTGTGGTAGCGGTGTTCCAGTCCGAGAAAGGCGTTCTTCACCTTCTCCGCCGTGACGAAGTTGTCACGCTCCATGATTTCCTGATAATGCCTGTTGATGCGTACCCGCATCTTGTCAAGCATACGGTTCGTTTCGAGTGCCGCCGTGCTTCTGCCCGTGACACGTCCACCTTTGGTGTCCCACAGTTTCGGATCGACAGTCAGTTTGCAGCTGAACTGTGTCTGGCTGCCGTCCACCGTGATGCGTCCCATGACGGGAACTGTCCCGTCCTTTTTCACTACCTGACGCTTGAGGTAGTAGATTACTGAAAATGTACTCTTCATTGTCCTTAATTTTTGGGTTTCAAAATTAGTTGGTGAAGAGTCCGGTGTTGGTACGCAAAACGGGGAGGAACGGCGCAATCTTTTTCCGTAACCTGATTTTTCGCATGAGTTATGGATAACTCACTATTCCTTAGAGCCTTGTTTCGCTATTCGTACCCGTTTGTCGCATTTTCGGGCATGGTTACGAACAAGTAACGTAGCGGCGTCAGGATTTGGCTTCGGCAGGGATTGTAATGGCTTCACGGATTATCGCCACTTCAACCAAAACCCTTGTAACTCAATTCTATCACTATATCTTTCCGCATTTCACTTTTTTGTAGTAACTTTGCAATAGTAATATTAAATTTTCCACATGAAACTTCTTTGGCTTGATTTAAATAGTTCGTACGCACACTCCTCATTGGCACTCCCTGCACTCCATGCTCAAATAGCAGACGATACCACTATTGAATGGTGCGTAGTCTCCGCCACTATCAATGAAAATACGGGCAGTGTCGTCAATCAAATCTACCGTCATCAACCGGACATCATCGCAGCTACCAACTGGCTATTTAATCACGAGCAACTCCTACACATCGTTTCACGCGCAAAAGCATTACTACCTCACTGTTGTGTCATACTCGGAGGCCCCGAATTTTTAGGAGATAATGAAGCTTTCTTATATAAGAACAAATTTGTAAGCGGAGTGTTTCGCGGAGAAGGCGAAGAAGTATTTCCTTTATGGTTAAAAGTGTGGAATCAGCCAAGAAAAGAATGGAAATCAATCACAGGACTCTGTTATCTGGACGAATCGGGAGGATATCATGACAACGGACTCGCCCGCGTTATGAAGTTTTCCGAATTGGTTCCCCCCGAAAAGAGCCGTTTCTTCAACTGGAGCAAACCTTTTGTACAGTTAGAAACCACCCGCGGATGTTTTAACACCTGTGCCTTTTGTGTCAGTGGAGGTGAAAAGCCAGTTCGCACCCTATCTCTTGAAGCAACCCGGAAACGTCTCGACGTAATACACCAACACGGAATCAAGAACGTGAGGGTACTGGACCGCACGTTCAATTACAACAACAAACGGGCAAAAGAATTACTAAATCTATTCCGCGAATACCCGGATATCTGTTTCCATCTGGAAATTCATCCCGCACTCCTTTCCGATGAACTCCAACAGGAATTAGCCACCCTCCCTAAAGGACTGCTGCATCTGGAAGCCGGAATCCAAAGCCTACGGGAAAACGTGCTTGAACAAAGCCGGAGAATAGGAAAACTTTCCGACGCTCTGGCCGGACTTAAATATCTATGTTCACTTAAAAACATGGAAACTCATGCCGACTTGATAGCAGGACTCCCACTCTACCATCTATCAGAGATTTTCGATGATGTCCGTACTTTAGCAGAGTATGGCGCAGGAGAAATTCAACTGGAATCCCTCAAATTACTTCCGGGCACCGAAATGAAAAGAAGAGCGGACGAGTTAGGCATACAGTACTCCCCACTCCCTCCATACGAAGTTCTTCAAACTCGTGAAATCACCGTAGATGAACTACAGACAGCACATTATCTGTCCCGCCTGTTAGACGGTTTCTATAATACTCCCACTTGGCGAAGCATCACACGGATACTCATTCTGGAAAACCCTCATTTTATACATGAGTTACTCGACCATTTAGTTCAAACAGATGTCATTGACACCCCTCTTAGTCTGGAAAAAAGAGGATTAATCCTCTATGATTTCTGCAAGAATCATTATCCCGACTACCTGGCACAAGTCAGCATTGCATGGATAGAAGCGGGTATGTCATTAAAAAAGGCTCCGGCAGAAAAAGTAAGGACCAAAAGACAGCTACCACCTGAAAGCTGGGAAATAGAATATGGAGCATATCGCGAGAATCTACGATTATGTTTCCTTCCCACCGATGAAGAAGGACATGGTTACTGGTTTGGTTTTGAATCGGAGATTCAGAAGATACAACCGGTTTTCAAAGCTAAAAAACTATCATAAATAAAAGAGAAGTATTCCCATATTATGTGAAATAATTACTATTCATTGATCGTTTAGAGCAGCATTTCCTGTTTTCCATCGTCCATACAATAAACTCTACTAGCACAACACAGTATGGACATTCGAAAATATCAATTGAATATTCTTTGTTTATTATTGTTCCCCTTATCCGCAGCAGGACAAGAATGGAACCAACAAGATTCATTGAAACTTCAGCAAATGCTGGAATCCGATCAGGAGATCAACATAAATAGAAAGTTCATCGAAAAAGTAGAGCAAAACATGTACTCTCGAAAACCATTTGTAGATTTTGATCCCACACTACCCACTTTAAAATCTTCCACAATCTTTTCGAAACCTTCTATTCACACATACAAGATGTTCCGAAAGCCAGGTTCCACCTTTTTACCCACTTATTCCTGGCTAAGAATAAACAAGAATCTTATTCTGCATAGTAAAAGCGACTTTGCGGAAAATCCCAATCATTTTCATATCCAAAGCCAAATGGAATATAAATTGTCCTCCAAATGGTCTCTCGACATATATGGTTCACAAAACCTCGATACCCGAAGATATCGCGGGCTCCCCTCCGAAGTGGAACCAACCAAATTTGGAAGTAATGTCATTTTCAAAATAAATAAAAACTGGAAAATCAAAACAGGGATGCAATACCAATATAATGCTATACGAAAAAGATGGGAATGGATACCTCAAGTTAGCGTTTCATACGAATGGTAAAAATCTATAACATCCATGATTTCCCGTAACTGGGAGAATCCCACTTTCTATTCTACTATTGACCAGTTGCGTACATTTAAAATACGTTGATTGATGCTAATAGCGCATATTCTGCAACTTTAGTGTTGTTTTGAGCCCTTTAAATATGTTGCTCAAAATCGGAAAAATGAAATATCATAGATTGTGATAAAAAAAGTTGAGAGGTATTGGGATATGTCGAAAAATATATATAAATTCGTATAGTATTCACATAAACACTTATGATATGAAACATTTAACCTTTATGTGTTTTCTGTTGTGTCTTTTCGCTTGTAGCAGTGAAGACATTGTAAGTACCGTTGAGGAATCTGCAAAGCCGGCTAATGAATTGACTGCACAAACTGTTAATTTACTTGATAGCCTTGAAATTATGGAATATATTGATAGCATTATTAGTTCTTTTCCAAAGACTAGAGATCATGTAACAGGATATCTTTTAAAAGATGGATGGGACTATCAACTAACAGAAGAGCAGATAGAGCTTATTAGAAACAGCTTGCCGCGTCCACTTTTTACCCAAGAAAAAGTTCAGTTACAAAAAGCATTTACTTGTGTTGATTATACTAATACGGTTGTTTGGAACAACTGGTCTGGACTGTACAATTGTTATGCATATTCGATGGGGATTTATTCGTGGATAGAGTTCTATAACTGGGACGATTTATATCTCGGATATGGCAATGCGAGAGCAAAGTATCATGCTTATTATGATTATAGCGATAGTGACTTTGGAACAGAAAAAAAATATCCGGTAATTTGGAGTCAGGGGCCCACTCCTTTACATGCAAGTTTATGTGATTTTAAACATAGTAACTCCCAGCGCTCTAAGATGGGGCAAACGTGGTTGTTATGGCATAGTAGTCAGGGAGATATTAACGCTGAAGAAATCAGGAAAATGCATGAGTCTACTCAAGAAAATATAACTATTTCACGGAGTGAACTGGCCATAATCTCCCAAAAGGCACGTGCAATTAGTAAGAGGTCAATGTTTGAATCTTTGTTTAATGAATGGAAAGAAGCATGGACATGGTCTTTTAGTAGTAATACAGCTACTACAAGACAATTGCCCCAATATGCAGAATTAAAGGCTATGGGAAGGGAAATTATACCATTATTGATCGAGAAGATGGCGACAGAAGAAGATAACTTTTTTGCGATAAGATTGTATGAAGATCTTCAAGATGACCAGAATCAGAAAATACGATATGCGAATGAGGATCCTCATCAATTTGAAGGGTTACAACAAACTACGAAGAAGACTATAAAGAAGTGGTTAGAGGCTAATTCTAATTAAGATTATCTAAGGGACAATCGATTGTCGGACTTTTAATTAAGAATATAGATTTGTACTTTTGACCGGTGTAAATGATCGATGACACAAATAAATACACTATCTTTGTGAACGTTAATCCCCGCAGTTCTGTCTGGTCTATTCATAATGAAGAGTTTTAAGTTACAACCTCAATATACGAATCAGTGTGCTTAGAGCGCGAATATTAGACGGGGAATTGTGCCGAAGAGCTTGACTTTTTATCACAACTGGCCTAAAAATCAGAGATTTTATCTAAATTTGTCATACGATTAAATATGCTATCATAATGAAGAACTTTATCAAGGGATTCCGGTTTACTCCCTCTAATTATCCGGCTGAAGTAGAAGCAAAAATACAGAAATACAGAAAGCAAGGTTACAAACTCCCACCGCGCAAAGTACTCCGTACTCCCGAACAACTGGAAGGGATTCGTGAAAGTGCCAAAATCAATACTGCACTGCTGGACTATATTTCGGAAAATATCCGGGAAGGCATGTCCACCGAAGAAATTGATGTGCTCGTATATGATTTTACTACCAGTCATGGTGCTATCCCTGCCCCACTCAACTACGAAGGATTTCCCAAAAGCGTCTGCACCAGCATCAACGATGTAGTGTGCCACGGAATACCCAATAAAAATGAGATTCTGAAAAGCGGAGATATCATCAATGTGGATGTTTCCACCATTTACAAAGGGTATTTCTCCGATGCATCCCGTATGTTTATGATCGGTGACGTCAGCCCTGAAATGCAAAAGTTGGTACAGGTAACCAAAGAATGTATGGAAATAGGCATTGCCGCCGCCCAACCTTGGAAACAGCTGGGTGATGTAGGCGCTGCCATTCAGGAACATGCCGAAAAGAACGGATTCAGCGTAGTCCGTGATCTCTGCGGACATGGCGTAGGAATGCAATTCCACGAAGAACCGGACGTAGAACATTTCGGACGCTGGGGTACGGGCATGATGATTGTGCCGGGCATGACCTTCACCATCGAACCTATGATTAATATGGGAACCTATGAAGTATTCATAGACGAAGCCGACGGATGGACTGTCTGCACCGACGACGGACTGCCTTCCGCCCAATGGGAAAATATGATTCTGATAACGGAAACCGGAAACGAAATTCTGACATATTGATGGAACTGATTCTACTTATTGTTATTGCCGTGTTAGTGATAGTCCTACTTGTATTATCACTAACCAAAGGCAACAATCAAACTCAAGCAGAACAATTACAAATAGCCTTGCGCCAGCAAATGCAGGAAAACCGGGAAGAACTGAACCGCAGCATCCGGGAACTTCGCATGGAAATGACGCAAACGCTGAACCAGAATATGCAACAGCTCCAAGATGTTCTGCACAAGAATATGATGACTACCGGAGAACTGCAACGACAGAAATTCGACATGATGGCCCGCCAGCAGGAAGCATTGCTGAAATCCACCGAAAAACGTCTCGACGATATGCGTTTGATGGTAGAGGAAAAGTTACAAAAAACACTTAACGAACGTATCGGCCAATCATTCGAAATCGTCCGTTCGCAACTTGAAAACGTACAAAAAGGACTGGGAGAAATGAAATCTCTCGCCCAAGATGTCGGTGGGCTGAAAAAGGTATTGAGCAACGTAAAGATGAGAGGCACGTTCGGCGAAGTCCAACTGGGTGCACTCTTAGAACAAATGATGAGCCCCGAACAGTACGACGCCAATGTCAAAACGAAAAAGAGCGGAACCGAATTTGTGGAGTTTGCCATCAAACTTCCGGGAAAAGATGACGCCAACAGCACCGTCTACCTCCCCATCGACGCCAAATTCCCCAAAGATGTATACGAACAATACTACGACGCATTCGAAGCGGGAGACACAGCATTGATGGAATCGTGCGGCAAGCAATTGGAAAATACAATCAAAAAGATGGCAAAAGACATCCATGATAAATATGTAGACCCGCCGTTTACCACAGACTTTGCCATTATGTTCCTGCCATTTGAAAGCATATATGCTGAAGTAATCCGTCGTACCAGTCTCATCGAAACACTCCAAAAGGAGTATAAGATTGTAGTTACGGGACCGACAACATTAGGCGCCATTCTCAACAGTCTTCAGATGGGCTTCCGCACGCTTGCTATCCAAAAACGTACCGGAGAAGTCTGGACCGTATTGGGAGCTGTCAAAACAGAATTCAGTAAATTCGGAGGGTTGCTTGAAAAAGTACAAAAGAACCTACAAAGCGCTGGTGACCAACTCGAAGAAGTCATGGGAAAACGGACACGTGCCATCGAACGCAAACTGCGGCAAGTGGAACAGTTGCCGCATGAAGAAAGCCAAAAGATTCTCCCCATTGACGTAGAGGACGATTCGACAGATTACTAACTGATATTATTCAGGCACGGATTACACGGATTACACGGTTTTTAGAAATACGATTGCATAAAGCAACAGCGTAATCCGTGTAATCCGTGCCTAAAAAAATTCTCCACAACATTTCCATATCACGTCAATCCGCATAACTCCGCAAAGCCAGATTCTTCACCCAAAGAACGAAGATACCCGTCAGAATCAGATTCAATACCAGAGTAAGCACTGAAATAACCAATGCAGGGCCACCCAAGTTATATCCCAATGCAATGAAAATGATTCCGGCCCCTACCTCGCCACGGGTAAACATACCGATGGAAAGAGCCAGCCGCTCACTTAATTTCCGGTCACGATAGAAGAACATCGGACAAAGCTTTCCTATATTCGACAATAAAGAGACAATCACCACATGAAACAGAATCATTCCCCACGACATCATCTCCTGCGAACCGGTTACGGAATAAGAACCTGCATGAGTCTCCGCAAAGTTCACTCCAATAAAATGCGGCATGCTCATTCCCACCAGAAACATGAAGAAAAATGAAATTCCGGTAGACACCTTTCGTTCCACCGGTGTATCATGTTCCTTATGTTTCATGATCATACCCAAAACAAATGCCGGCAACAGTACTTCAATATGAATACTTCCCTCGTCCCCATACAATTCTTTACTCCCCAGATACAGTATTTGAGTAGCCAGAAATATAATCACTGAATAAAAGAGGATAGCCTTCCAGTCCTGACGCCAATCATACTTATTCAATCTTTGCCAGCCGATCGACAATAACAAGAATACAATCACCACCACAATAATCAACTGCCAGCGCAGTCCGATCATCATAATCTGAAGAGGAATCATCAAAAGAATCGTATCCAAATCATCGAAAATTGCCAATACCTGTATTTTCTTATAAATCCAACTGGACTTCAGTCCGATAGCCGCCAACATTGTAAACAGAATACCGGCCGATGTAGGTGCGGCAAAACGGCTTAGCAGCAAATTCTCCTTCCATGCTTCCCAACTATTCCAGAAATCGGGCGGAAGCAAAATAAACACATAATAAATAGCAATCATAAACCACGGTAAAGCAGCCGTCGCCATCGCAATAAAATAATCTTGAGCGTAACTTTTCCACCTCGTTTTATCAAGGACAAACTCACGGCCTACATTAATCATTATAAAACTAAGGCATACATAGAGCAGTACATTCGATATGGATTTAACAGCTCCATACCCATCCCCTGCCATCAACGGCAGGAATTGCGAAACGATGAGCCCCAACATCAGGAAGCCCGAAAAAGACAGAACTTTTCTCATATTTATAGTTGTTTGTGTATTAAAAACTAACCGCAAGTCAATTTGTTCAGAACATATCTCTGAAAAATTGCTTGCGGCAGTATTTTTAATCTAGTTTCAGTACGGCGAGGAAGGCTTTTTGCGGCACCTCCACGTTACCGATTTGTTTCATTCGTTTCTTACCTTTTTTCTGCTTCTCAAGCAGTTTACGTTTACGGCTCACGTCACCCCCGTAACACTTCGCTGTCACATCCTTACGGACCGCCTTAATGGTTTCACGCGAAATAATCTTCGCTCCGATAGCCGCCTGAATGGCAATATCAAACTGCTGGCGCGGAATGAGCTCTTTCAGCTTCTCACACATCCGTCGTCCCATATCGTAAGCATTGTCAATATGTGTCAAAGTAGAAAGTGCATCCACAGGCTCACCGTTCAACAAGATATCCAGCTTCACCAGTTTGGAAGTACGGAAACCATTCGGATGATAATCAAACGACGCATACCCTTTAGAAATACTCTTCAACTTATCGTAGAAATCAATCACAATCTCTCCCAAAGGCATATTGTAATAGATTTCCACACGATTACCGGAGATATATTCCTGTTTAATCAATTCACCACGTTTACCCAGGCAAAGCGTCATAATAGGACCGATATAATCGGTGGTTGTAATAATAGATGCTTTGATATACGGTTCCTCGATATGGTCAATCATCGTCGGGTCGGGCATACCACCGGGGTTGTGCACCTCCTTCATATTACCTTGCTTGTCATAGATATGGTAGGACACGTTCGGCACCGTAGTAATCACATTCATGTCAAACTCACGATCCAGACGCTCCTGCACAATCTCCATATGGAGCAATCCGAGGAAACCGCAACGGAAACCAAAACCCAAAGCCAGCGAAGACTCCGGCTGGAAAGTCAACGACGCATCATTCAGCTGCAACTTTTCCAAAGACGCGCGAAGATCTTCGAAATCCTCCGCCTCAATCGGATAAACCCCGGCAAACACCATCGGCTTCACTTCCTCAAAACCGGCAATAGCCTTGTCACACGGACGGGCAATATGCGTAATGGTATCTCCCACCTTCACCTCTTTAGAAGTCTTGATACCGGAAATAATATATCCCACATCCCCCGTACGAAGTTCGTTGCGAGGTACCATATCCATTTTCAGCACTCCCACTTCATCGGCATCATACTCTTTTCCCGTATTGAAGAATTTCACCTTATCCCCCTTGCGAATCATACCGTTTTCAATCTTGAAATAAGCAATAATTCCACGGAAAGAGTTGAATACAGAGTCGAAAATCAAAGCTTGCAACGGAGCCTCTTCATCTCCTTCCGGATGAGGAATACGCTCGATCACGGCCGCCAGTATTTCTTCCACTCCCATACCCGTTTTGCCGGATGCACGGATCACTTCCTCCCGCTTGCAGCCCAGCAATTCAATGATCTCGTCCTCCACTTCTTCGGGATTGGCACTCGCCATATCGCATTTATTAATCACCGGAATAATCTCAAGGTCGTGCTCAATTGCCATGTACAGATTCGAGATAGTCTGTGCCTGCACTCCCTGCGAAGCATCGACAATCAGCAACGCACCTTCACACGCAGCAATAGAGCGCGACACCTCATACGAAAAGTCCACATGTCCCGGAGTGTCAATCAGGTTAAGGATATACTTCTCCCCCTGATAAGTATATTCCATCTGGATTGCATGGCTCTTGATAGTGATCCCCCTTTCTTTCTCCAGATCCATATTATCAAGCATCTGCCCCGAAGTCACCTGAATAGTGTGTGTAAACTCCAACAAACGGTCGGCCAAAGTCGATTTCCCGTGGTCAATATGAGCAATAATGCAAAAGTTGCGTATATTCTTCATTCTGAATTCTTATTATTTTTAGCTTTTTGGTGTGCAAAGATACGTAAATGGCGGAATAAAAAAAAATGCGTTGATAACATTATGACCATGTACCAACGCATTTTTTTTATTGCTTAAGTGAGTTACTCGCTTAGATCAATTTGATGAAGAGTTCACCTTCAACTTCTTCCACAGAGACTTTGTCTTCTCTCAATAACCAGCCAAGGCCGAGGAACAGATCTTTGTCAACCAATTTAGTTGCTTTTTTAAGCTGCTTGGCAGTCATTCCTTCTGTTTCGTTCAGTGCATTCCAGATAGTACCTGCAATTACACCAGCTTTTTCTTTCAACATTTGCTTTGCAATTTTAGTTAGACATGCTTAAAATCATCCGGTCCAAAAGACTTTCAGATTTTATTTCGGAGGCAAAGATAGTTATTTTTATGTTATATAACACTTTATTGAGCACTTTTTTACCGTTTTTGTAATAAAAAAGCATTTTAGAACCTCATTTAGGATGCTTTTCGAGATATTCCGACCAAATTCTTGCCGCTTCTTCCACCATTTTAGCACAGGGACGCTTGCTATAATATTGAGCAGTACGCTCTTCCGGAATGGTTGAAACGGGATCTTTTTTCTTTAATCCCAACAATTCGCCACAAATCAGCGAACCGTTACGCTTCTTAAATTCAGCCGCCAGTTCTTGCACTACCGCATAATTGGCAGCTTTTCCTTCCCGGTCTGTCGCTTCCGTAGCGCCGGTTTCCAAGCCCGCCACCAAAAACATGCCGCAGGCAGCTCCACACGTTTCGCGCATTCGTCCTATTCCCCCGCCAAAGGAAGCACCCATACGTAACGCCTGTTCCTGTGTAAATCCATACATATCTGCAAAGGCCGCTACCACCGACTGCGAACAGTTATATCCGCTCTTAAAAAGCTCCACTGCTTTCTGTATTCTATCTTCCATAAACTATTTTGCATTTTTATTTCGCACAAAAATATAAGACACCCGTAAATTGAGTATTACTATCCTATAATATTTCCAATGCCATCGGACAATGGTCGGAATGTACGGCCTCATTCAGGATATACGCCCGTTTCAACAGCGGGCGTACCGGCTCACTGACCATACAATAGTCAATTCTCCAACCTTTATTCTTGGCACGCGAATTAAAACGATAGCTCCACCAAGTATATTCCTGTTTTTCGGGACAAAGCGTACGGAAAGAATCCACATACCCTGCAGACAGGAAACGTGTCATCCACTCCCGTTCTTCAGGAAGGAAGCCACTGTTTGTCGCATTCCGGACAGGATCATGAATATCAATCGGTTCGTGGCAAATATTATAATCACCACAAAGAATCAAATTGGGACGGGACTTCTGCAACTCCGTCACATACTTCTGAAAATCTTCCAGCCACACCATTTTGAAAGCCTGACGTTCGTCCCCGCTCGTTCCCGAAGGGTGATAAACACTGACTACCGATAAATCTCCAAAGTCCGCCCGTATAAAACGTCCTTCATTATCATAAGCCTCCATTCCCATCCCATATTCCACATGGTCCGGTTCCTGCTTGGTAAGTATGGCCACTCCACTGTATCCTTTCTTCTGTGCCGAATACAAATAAGACTTGTAACCCAACGCTTCAAACACCTCTCCCGGATATTGGTCCGGTTGCAGTTTCGTCTCTTGCAGACAAAGAATATCAGGATTCTCCTGCGCCAACCACTCCGGCAAGCCTTTAGATACGGCAGCACGCAGTCCGTTCACATTATAAGTAATAATCTTCATCGATCTATATTTATTGATTTATATTCATTTTATGAAAACAAAAGCATGATGTTCAGTGCCGAAACAATAATAGCAATCGAATACAACACAAACGTGCTCCAACGACTATTGACATAATCTCCCATCACCTTGCGGGAAGACGTCAGCCCCACCTGCAGAAACACTGTGAAAGGTAATTGAATACTAAGTATCATCTGCGAAATAATCAGTCCTTTGAAAGGATCTCCAATAAAGAAAATCAGCAATAAGGCAATTCCCAGAGACAAAAGGACTCCCACCTGCGAGTGGCTGTCTTTGATATGATACGATTCGCCGAAAATACCTGCAAAGATAGAACCCGCCGCCATTCCGCTCGTAATGGTGGATGAAATACCCGCCATCAGCAATGCCAGTGCAAATACAATGGCAGCATTACTTCCCAACAAAGGTTCGAGCAATGACTTGGCCTGTTGCAGTTCCTCTACCTGAATACCGCTTTTAAAGAAAGTAGCGGCAGCCAGCAGAATCATGGCACTGTTAATCGCCCAGCCGACAATCATGGAAAAAAGAGTATCAAACAACTCATATTTCAAGACCTTCTTAATAGAAGCATCATCTTTCTTATTATATTCGTGACTCTGTATCACCTCCGAATGAAGGAACAGATTATGAGGCATCACTACCGCTCCCAACACACTCATGATAATCAGCATACTTCCTTTCGGAAAAGAAGGAGTCACCCACCCTGCTGTCGCAGCCGGCCAGTCTATTTCCACCAGAAACAATTCGTAGATAAACGAAAGTCCGATAACGGAGACAAATGCAATGATGGAACGCTCTATCTTCTTATACGAATTAGTGAAAAGCATGATAGAGACAAAAAGCGTAGTCAATATAGCCCCCCATATAATAGGAATATCAAAGAGCATTTCCAAGGCAATGGCACCTCCCAGAATTTCCGCTAAAGAAGTAGATATCGACGCCAGTACCGCCGTACCAAGAATAGGTCGCGACACCCATTTGGGAGTGTACTTAGTGGCCGCCTCCGAAAGGCAAAGTCCGGTAACAATCCCCAGGTGGGCAACGTTGTGCTGAAGAACGATCAGCATAATAGTAGACAATGTAACCACCCACAGTAAGGAATAGCCGAATTCGGAACCGGCGGCGAAGTTAGAAGCCCAGTTTCCCGGATCAATAAATCCTACGGTAACCAGAAGCCCCGGACCAATATATTTAAAAACATCCAGTCCACCCAGATAGCGTTTATGATCTTTGCGTTTTAAGTCTTGAAAAATATTCTTCATTTTTGCATAATAGTTTTAACCTTACAAATATACTTATAAATAACGAGTGAAGGTCAATTTTAGTTCAAAATACCGACAAGTAAGTATACAAAAATTAGGCACGGATTACGCGGATTTCACGGTTCTTATTTTATTGAAACCGTGAAATCCGTGTAATCCGTGCCCGAATAAATGTCGTCGATTAATATCCCATCTCGTGCAATGCACGACACAACTGGTCAGGACATGAAGTCGGCCTGCCACCACACCGCACTCCTTCAAGTTTTGCGATAACATCCGCTACCTTCATTCCTCTCACAAGACGGGAAATACCTTGAAGGTTACCATTGCATCCTCCCCAGAAAACAACCTCTTTCACCACTCCATCTTCCACGTTCAGCTCGATGTTAGTGCTGCAAGTTCCCCGGGTTTTATACACATATTCCATAACCTGCCTTACTCTTCTTCCCCTTCCGGCTGCATATTGGTATAAACAGTCTGCACGTCATCAAATTCTTCCAAACGTTCGATCATCTTATCCAATGTCTCGCGCTGTTCCGGAGTCACCTCTTTCATGTCGTTCGGGATATAAGTGAAGTCTCCACCGACATCTTCAAAACCACACTCCTCCAAGTGTTTCTGAATAGCGGCATAGCTCTTGGGATTACCATAGATAGTGATTGTTCCCTCTTCGTCATCTTCTTCATATTCATCCTCCACATCATAATCGATCAGATCCAGAATCAGTTCTTCCATATCCAATCCGTCTTTCTTCTTGAAAGTAAATACACATTTGTGGTCGAACAGGAACGCGAGAGATCCCATTGTGCCGAGATTACCGCCAAACTTATTAAATACCGAACGGACGTCAGCCACTGTACGGGTTGTGTTGTCTGTCAGGGTATCTACAAATACAGCAATACCGTGAGGGCCGTACCCTTCGTAAGTCATGCTCTTGTAGTCACTCTGGTCTTTACCCATTGCGTTTTTGATAGCACGTTCAATATTATCCTTCGGCATATTCTCACGCTTACAAGTAGCGATTACCGAACGCAAAGTCGGGTTGTTTTCAGGTTCCGGACCGCCAGCCTTTACAGCTATAGCGATTTGTTTGCCCAGTCTTGTAAATGTTTTAGCCATGTGGCCCCATCTTTTCAGTTTAGCGGCCTTTCTATATTCAAATGCTCTTCCCATTGGTTTATATTTTTAGATTGAAATTTTAAGTTTATCTAAGTTTGGCACCCAGCTTATCTTCCAAGTTCTTCACCAGTTTGGACATGATCTTATCAATCATCTTATCATTCAAAGTCTGGCTCTCATCCTGAAGCAGGAAGCTCACCGCATACGACTTCTTGCCTGCTTCCAGATTCTTACCTTCGTACACATCGAAAAGTTCCACTTCTTTCAGCAGCTTCTTCTCTGTTTCGTAAGCAATCTTTTCGATTTCGGCAAACTGCACATTCTTGTCAAGCAACAATGCCAGGTCACGTTTCACAGCAGGGAACTTGGAGATTTCCTTGTAGCTGATCTTCACAGAACGGATAGCCTTCATCAGTTCCTTCCAGTTCAAGTCGGCAAAATACACTTCATTGTCGATATCAAATGATTTCAACAGTTTTTTAGTCACGATACCGAAAGAAGCAAGACGCTTACCCCCCTTCGTATTGACAGAGAGTGCGGCAGCAAAAATATCGTCCGTCAGATTACCGACAACCAGATTGTGCAAATCCAGTCCCAGACGCTTCAATATATTTTCTACATAAGCCTTCAACTCATATACCGAACTGTTCTCATCCGCATGTGCCCATGAATTGGAAACCTTCTTACCGGTTACCCACAAACCCAAGTGATAATCTTCCGAGTAAGGAGCCAATACCTTCTCTTCGTTCTTCTTGTCACCATCGAAATGATAGCAATTACCGAATTCGAAGAACTTCAAATCAGCATTCTTACGATTTGCATTATGAGCAATACTTTCCAGTCCACCGAACAGCAAAGTCTGGCGCATAGCGTTCAAATCCGCACTCAACGGATTCAGCAACATCACCAGGTGGTTGGACGGATAAGTCTCCATACCATCATAGTAAGCAGCACGCGTCAATGAGTTGTTCAGGATCTCATTAAATCCGCAACCCACCAATTGCTCTGCAATCAGGTTCTGCAATTTATTCGATTTATCATGTTCACCTTTGGTAGTCAGGCTGGAGTTCAGCGTAGTCGGGATTTCAACATTGTTATATCCGTAGATACGAAGAATATCTTCAATCACGTCACAATCACGCTGCACGTCTACACGATAAGGAGGAACAGCTAATGTCAGCCCTTCTGCCGTTTCATTAGTGATCTTCATTTCCAGGCTGGTCACAATGCTCTTGATTGTCTCTACCGGGATTACTTTTCCTACCAAAGAATGTACTTTCTCATAAGCCAGATCGACTATAAAATCGGGTGCAGGAGTAGTGAACACGTCTTTTATTTCAGAAGAAATCGTACCGCCCGCCAGTTCTTTGACCATCAAAGCAGCCAGCTTCAGGCAATAAATAACCCCGTTCGGATCGATACCGCGTTCGAAACGGAAAGAAGCATCCGTATTCAAGCCATGACGGC
Organism: Bacteroides sp. BFG-606; assembly: GCF_024788145.1. Classification (NCBI taxonomy): domain Bacteria; kingdom Pseudomonadati; phylum Bacteroidota; class Bacteroidia; order Bacteroidales; family Bacteroidaceae; genus Bacteroides; species Bacteroides sp. BFG-606. The sequence goes on from NZ_JANUIL010000001.1 coordinate 5,058,253, forward strand.
GGGCTGTCTTACGCACCCATGTAGGATGGAAATAAGCACTTTCGATGAATACATCTGTCGTAGCTTCCGTGGAACCGGAGTCCAGTCCGCCGAATACACCGGCAATACACATGGCCTCTTCCTTGTTACAAATCATCAGGTCGCGTTCGCTCAATTTACGCTCCACTTCATCCAGCGTAACGAACGGAGTTCCTTCCGGCATTGTCTTGACAATTACTTCATTACCTTTGATCTTTCCGGCATCGAAGCAGTGCAACGGCTGACCGAAAGCATGAACGATATAATTGGTAATATCCACTACATTATTAATAGGACGCACCCCGATCAGACGCAATTTGTTTTGCAGCCATTCCGGACTTTCCTTCACAGTGACACCTTTCACCGTAACACCGGCATAATGCGGACAAGCTTCGCTGTTTTCCACCTTCACTTCAATATTCAAGTCATGGTTTTCCACTTTAAAGCCGTCCACCGACGGACGTTGCAAAGTAGCCTGTTTGCCGTTCTGAATCAGATAAGCGTACAAGTCACGAGCCACCCCATAGTGAGAGCAGGCATCCGCACGGTTAGGCGTGATATCCACTTCAAGCACATAGTCGCTCTTGATATTATAATAATCCTTGGCAAGCGTACCCGGAACAGCATTTTCCGGCAATACGATAATACCTGCATGATCCGTACCGATCCCTATTTCGTCTTCAGCACAAATCATACCGATAGATTCCACCCCACGGATTTTTGATTTCTTGATGGTAAAACATTCGTCACCGTCATAAAGTTTTGTACCTAAAGTAGCCACCACCACTTTCTGTCCGGCAGCCACATTCGGAGCACCACAAACAATCTGTACCGGTTCACCGTCTCCCAGATTAACAGTAGTAATATGCAAATGGTCAGAATTAGGATGTTCCGTGCAGGTCAGCACTTCACCAATCACAAGTCCTTCCAAACCACCTTTAATGGTTTGCACTTCTTCTACACCACCTGTTTCCAAGCCGATAGAAGTCAACGCAGCCGCCGTTTCATCGGGCGTCAGATCGAAGTTGACATACTCTTTCAGCCAGTTATAAGAGATATTCATATGATTAATTTTTTATTGTTTCTCAAAAAGATTTGCAAAGTTAATAAGATTTTTCGGTTGACCGAGAAGGTTTGATAAAAAATTGCGCGTTATTTCACCACAGAGGACACAGAGGACGCAGAGGATACCGGAAAAATGAAAAATAAGTGTAAATTCGTAATAAGCAAATGTATATAATTCATTTACCAACAAATTCAACATGAGTACTTAATAAAAAGAAAGAACTCTGTATTCTCTGCGTCCTCTGTGTCCTCTGTGGTGAAACAAAGCACAACTAGAACGGTAACGGTCCATCCCCCGGCGCCCCGAACGGATTCGCTGTCTGTGGCGAAAAATCAGGAGCCGGCGGCGGAGGTACAGACCCCGCATTGCCCGCATTCATTTTCGATCCCAGCATCGCTCCTGCGGGTTCGCCCGGCATCGGGATCACCATATCGTCCTCCGGATTGGAGAAACGGGTAAATTCTCCCTTAAACCGGAGCAACACCTCGCCTACCGCACCATTACGATGCTTGGCGATGACAATCTCCGCCATACCACGCAGGTCATTACCACGGTCATCCTGATAAATCTTATAGTATTCCGGACGGTGGATAAAGCACACCATATCGGCATCCTGCTCGATGGCTCCCGATTCACGAAGGTCACTCAACTGCGGTCGTTTACCGTCAATACCTTCACGGCTTTCCACACCACGATTCAACTGTGACAGTGCGATGATCGGAATACTCAACTCTTTTGCCAATCCTTTCAACGAACGGGAAATGGTACTAACCTCTTCCTGACGGCTACCAAACGCCATACCACTCGCATTCATCAACTGAAGGTAGTCAATGATGATGATTCGCACCCCATGTTCGCGTACCAGACGGCGTGCTTTCGTTCGAAGTTCAAACACAGACAGAGACGGCGTATCATCCACGTAAAGCGGTGCATCCATCAGATTCTTCAGTTTATAGTCCAACTGTTGCCACTCATAACCCGCCAGCTGTCCGCTCTTGATCTTTCCACTTTCAATTTCGCAGACATTGGCAATCAAACGATTCACCAGCTGAACGTTACTCATTTCAAGAGAGAACAATGCCACCGGGTTCCGGTAATCCACCGCAATATTCTTAGCCATTGAAAGGACAAAAGCAGTCTTACCCATAGCAGGACGGGCAGCTATAATAATAAGGTCGGAATTCTGCCAACCCGAAGTCATCTTATCAAGTTTCGTGAAACCACTCTCCAGACCACTCAAACCGTCGGTTCGCGCCGCAGCTTTCTGAATCAGCTTATAGGCTTCGTCAATCACCGGATTGATCTGCGTATAATCCTTTTTCATGTTCTGCTGCGAAATCTCAAAAAGTTTACCTTCCGCTTCCTGCATCAAGTCGTCCACATCCAGAGTCTCGTCAAACGCCTTACTCTGAATATTGCTCGTAAACGTTATCAGCTCACGCGCCAGAGATTTCTGTGCAATAATACGGGCGTGATACTCAATATGCGCTGATGAAGCCACCTTACTACTCAATTGAGTAATATAGAACGGGCCTCCCACCTCTTCCAATTCTCCGCGTTTGCTAAGTTGTTCCTTTACAGTCAGAATATCCACCGGTTTCTGATTCACCGCAAGATCGGTGATAGCAGAATAAATCAACTGATGCCGTCGTTCGTAAAAAGATTCAGGACGAAGAATCTCACTCACCAACGAGTAAGCATCCTTTTCAATCATTAAAGCTCCCAGAACTGCTTCTTCCAGTTCAGGCGCCTGCGGCTGAATACGACCATAATCATTTACCGGTTGTATTTTAGTAGACTTTGAATTGCGGGTATTTCTTTTCTGTTCGGCCATCGAGGTATTTACTATTTTACAATTTACAATTTACTATTTTACGACTGGACAGACTCTATTATCACATTTATCACGGAATTCTTCCAGTCGGGACGACAAAGATAGAATATAATCATGAAGAATGGATAAGGAAAAATGAAGATTTTACTAACTTTGCTCCCGAATTACATTCAACACATGCTTAATTGTAATATGCAGCACTGCAAATAGTAAATCGTAAATTGTAAAATAGTAAATAACCTTATGCTCGCTTTTCCTAATATCAAAATAAACCTGGGACTTTCCATCACGGAAAAACGCCCGGACGGATATCACAATCTGGAAACCGTTTTCTATCCGGTAGCTCTGGAAGACGCACTGGAAATCCGTACCTCCCCTAACGCTGACCGGAAATTCACTCTCCACCAACACGGAATGGAAATAGCCGGTAACCCGGAAGACAATCTGGTAGCAAAAGCCTATTTGTTGATGGATAAGGAATTTCATCTCCCTCCTGTCGAAATCCACTTATACAAGCACATCCCTTCAGGAGCCGGACTGGGAGGAGGATCATCGGATGCCGCTTTCATGCTGAAGTTGCTCAACGATCATTATCAGCTGGGAGTATCCGAAGAACAATTGGAAGTATACGCTGCCACTTTGGGAGCAGACTGCGCTTTCTTTATCAAAAACAGACCGATATTTGCCGAAGGAATTGGAAACATCTTCTCCCCGGTCGAACTTTCATTAAACGGCTACCAAATCATGATTATAAAACCGAATGTTTTTGTTTCCACCCGGGAAGCCTTTTCAAACATTCATCCCCATCGTCCGAAATATCCGGTTATGGAGGCAATCCAGCGTCCTGTACAAGAATGGAAGGATACGTTAATCAATGATTTCGAAGCAAGTGTATTCCCGCAACATCCCGTCATTGGAGAAATCAAAGAAGAACTCTATCATCAAGGAGCAATCTACGCATCCATGAGCGGCTCCGGATCTTCGGTATTCGGATTGTTTGCTCCCGGATTCGTCTTACCGGAAATTAATTGGGGAACTGACGTATTCTGCTTCAAAGGAAAGCTATAAAGTAAAGAGCCATATAATCGTTCGCCCGTTCCGGGCAAACACAAAAAAAACGGTACCACGACTCACGTCGTAGTACCGTCACAACACAAACACAAAATAAAACACGACAAAACTACTATGCAATCTTTCCTGTCTATGCCGGGGAGGCATAAGTACTATTTACGTATATTCGCATACTCATAAACAGCTTCAGGTCGATTAGCATCAATTAAACAAATCGCATGCACGATTTGTTTAAACTTTTATGTTATTTAAAACAAGTTTCCCTTTTATTGAATCCCTCTTTCACGGAGTTTCAGCTGCCAGTTCCATGCAGAGCGTAAAGTATCTTCTAAAGTTTCTACGGCTTTCCAGCCCAGCTCTTTATTAGCAAAATCCGGGTTAGCCCAAACTTTTTCAATGTCGCCTGCACGACGTCCGACAATCTGATAATTCAATTTTACGCCCGTGGCTTTTTCAAAGCCATTTATTAATTCCAATACAGAAACACCACGTCCTGTACCAATATTGAATACTTCTACTTTTTCTTTTTGTGTCTTTTCCAAGATACGACGGATAGCAATCACGTGTGCTTTAGCCAAGTCAACGACATTGATAAAGTCACGGATACAAGAACCGTCCGGTGTATCATAATCGTCACCAAACACGCTAAGTTTCTCACGGATACCGATGGCTGTCTGGGTCAGATATGGAATCAGGTTTTGAGGAACCCCGTTAGGCAGTTCACCCAGCAATGCAGTAGGATGCGCACCAATCGGGTTGAAATAGCGCAACATGATCGCATTGATCGGAGCACCTGAAGCTACCGTGTCACGAATAATCTCTTCATTGATCTGTTTGGTATTTCCATAAGGTGATTCCGCTTTCTTGATCGGAGCCTTTTCCGTTACCGGCAACTCGTCCGGCTGACCGTATACTGTACAAGAAGAAGAGAACACAATACCTTCTACTCCATGCTTTGGCATCAGTTCGAGAAGGTTAATCAAAGAAACCAGGTTATTACGGTAGTAAAGCAACGGTTTCTGTACCGATTCTCCTACTGCTTTGCTAGCTGCAAAGTGAATGATAGCCTTAATTCCTTTATATTTTGTAAATACTGCATCCAGACCGGCAAAGTCCAGGCAATCCAGCTTTTCAAAAACTGGACGAATACCGGAAACTTTCTCTATATTGTCAACAACGTCAGCACTTGAATTTGATAAATTATCGATGATGATTACTTCATATCCGCTGTTTTGTAGTTCTACAACAGTATGAGACCCAATGTATCCTGTCCCGCCTGTTACTAAAATTCTTTCTTTCATATACTTTATAAAATGGTTAGTTTCTCGGCTTATTATTGTTTGAGTTACAAATGTATGGAAATAAAATGGAATAGCAATAATTTGCCACGAATTTATTTGCTAAAAAGTAATTAAGGTACAATTTGGTAGCATTTAGGTATAAAAAAGAATTGGAAACTCTAATCTGTATGTCGCCACACAGCAGAGCTTCCAATCCCCTATTTAATTATCAACTGTAAATCCTTACCTTACACCACGCCGGAGAATCCCATGAATGCCATAGCAAGCAAACCGGCGGTAATCAAAGCAATCGGAGTTCCTTGCATTCCTTTCGGAATTTTCACAAGGCTCATCTGTTCGCGCAATCCGGCAAAAAGCACCAGTGCCAGACCGAAGCCGATAGCCGTAGAGAATGCGTATACAACCCCTGTCAGCAGGTCATAGTCTTTCTGAATCACCAGAATAGCGACACCCAGAATACAACAGTTCGTTGTAATCAGCGGCAAGAATACACCCAAAGCCTGATACAGAGCCGGAGACACCTTTTTCAGGATGATTTCCACCATCTGCACCAGTCCGGCAATCACCAGGATGAACGTAATCGTCTGCAAATATCCCAGTCCGAAAACATCCAGTACAAACTTCTGAATCAGGAAGGTGACGATGGTAGCGATGGTCAACACGAAAGCAACCGCAGCGCTCATACCCATCGCAGTTTCCACCTTCTTGGATACGCCCAGAAACGGACAGATACCCAAGAACTGCGACAACACGATGTTGTTTACAAAGATTGCCGAAATAAATATCAATATATATTCCATAGTTGTTAAATTGAAAATTGAAAATTGAGAATTAAAAAATCAGAGAATGTGAAAATGAAATTAAGAATATGGTTCATATCTATTATTTCTCAATTCTCAATTTTCAGTTCTCAATTTATTAATTATTGCAATGAGGTATCCCAAAGCGATGAAAGCACCCGGAGCCAATACGAATACCAACATTCCATATTCTTCCGGCATGATGGTCAGATCGAAGATTTTACCGGTCCCCAGAAACTCGCGGACAGCACCCAGCAAGGTCAGGGCGATGGTGAAACCAAGTCCCATACCGATACCGTCGAACATGGAAGCAACTGCGTTATTCTTGGCAGCAAAGGCTTCGGCACGTCCCAGCACAATACAGTTCACTACAATCAACGGAATGAAAAGACCGAGTGTAGCATACAGTCCCGGCACGTAAGCCTGCATCACCATTTGAAGCAAGGTCACGAAAGACGCGATCACCACAATAAACGATGGGATACGCACCATGTCCGGAATCAGGTTCTTTATTAAAGAGATCACCACATTCGAGCAGATCAATACGAACATGGTAGCCAGTCCCATACCCATACCATTGATAGCCGATGACGTAGTACCCAATGTAGGACACATACCGAGCAGGAGTACAAACGTAGGATTCTCTTTAATAATCCCGTTCATCATTACTTTAAAGTTATTCATATCTGTCTCCTTTCTTATTTAGCACTGACCGAATCAGTTAGTTCAACTTTAATCGTAGCTCCCGTAGCAGCGTCAGCAGCATCTGCGTCCGCGCCTTTCGCTTTTTGAGAGGCACCGGTTACACCGTTCACTTCCCCGCCTTCGGCCTTATAGGCTTGATAAGCGGCATTCACTGCATTGAGGAAAGCACGTGAAGTAATGGTAGAAGCTGTGATGGCATCCACCGCTCCCCCATCTTTGCTGACAGTCAACGGAGCTTCACCCGGATTCATACCCAGAATAGATTTTTTACTCTCTTCGTGAGATACCGCTTGTTCTCCCTTTGCAGGATCATAAGCCCCGAACCATTTGTCGGCCTTAGAGCCCAATCCCGGAGTTTCCGCATGTGCCAACAGGGAGTAGTTATAGATTTTTCCTTCGGCATTAAAACCTACCAGCACTTTCAGTTCACCGCCAAATCCCATTGATTTAGCTTCAACGGCCGTGCCCACCAGTTCTTCCCCGTTCTTGGCCGGATAAACGATAAAGTCAACGATCTTCTTTCCGTCTTTCTCGCTGAAGATCGTATCACTTTCCGCTACCGGATTGTTGGTAAATTCAGGAAGAACCTTTTTCAAGGCCTCGTTCAGCGTCTTTGCATTCGCTTCGGCGATAGGGCCTTTCGTCAGTTCATTTACATAAGCCAGCAACGCAACGGAAATAGCAGTCACTCCCGTAAGCACCAGCAACATATTCTTTAAAGATGATTCTAACTTTTTCATTTCTTCTTCGCTACCTCCCCAAAGCGTTTAGGTTTACAATAGGTGTTAATCAGCGGAGTGAACGCATTCATAATCAGGATGGCGAACGACATACCTTCGGGATAGGCACCGAACAAGCGGATAACCACTGTCAGCAGACCGATACATACACCATAAATCAGCATCCCTTTCTTGCTCATCGGAGAAGTCACATAGTCGGTTGCCATAAAGACGGCACCCAGCATCAGACCACCGGAGAGCAACTGCAATACCGGAGATACATATTTTTCCGGATCTGCAAGGTGCATGATACCGGCAAAGATAAACACGGTAGCCAGGATAGACACAGGAATATGCCAGGTGATAATCTTCTTCCAAAGCATATAAACCAGCCCGATCAGCAGAGCCAGTGCACTCACTTCACCCAAGCATCCGCCGTTCTGTCCGATCAGCAAGCTCAATGCGTCCGGAATCTGGTTTAAAGCATCCATAGCCGCGCTCTTATCTGCAGCATGAATCGCCTGTTTCATCAATGCCAGCGGAGTAGCACCGGTGGTAGCGTCCGTATATGCCGTCAACTGTCCGACTACCGGCCAGCTGGTCATCTGCACCGGGAAAGAAAGCAACAGGAACACGCGGCCTGCCAATGCAGGGTTAAAAGGATTGCAACCCAGTCCGCCGAAAGACATCTTGCCTACACCGATAGCAAACAGTGCGCCCAGGATGATAATCCAGATAGGCAGGTTAGACGGTAAGTTAAATGCCAGCAACACACCTGTGATGATGGCAGAGCCGTCGCAGATGGTGGTGGTCGGTTTCTTCATTAAATATTTTCCAATGGCCCATTCGAAGAACAAACAAGCCGCAACGGAAGTAGCCGTGACAATCAGAGCCCCCAGTCCGAAGAAATAGAGAGACACCAGAAAAGCCGGAATCAGTGCGATCAGCACGCCATACATATTTTTCTGTACGCTGTCTCCGCCATGGACGTGGGGCGATAGTGATACGATTAATTTATTTTCCATATTCGTTATTTTTTAGCTTGACGTGCACGAATCATAGCTCCCACTTTGCCTTTACCCAGACGACAATAGTCGAGCAGCGGACGGTTGGCGGGACAAGTGAACTGGCAAGAGCCGCACTCGATACAATCCATGATTCTTTCTTTTTCCATTGTTTCAAAATCTCCGTTTTCGGACAAAGCTCCGAGCAAGTACGGCTCCAGTCCCATCGGACAGGCACTCACACACTTCGCGCAACGGATACAGGTCTGCGCCTCCCCACGTTTGGCTTCCTTTTGGTTCATAATCAGGATACCGGAACTGCCCTTCGCAGTAGGAACCTCGATGTTTACCAACGCCTTACCCATCATCGGGCCGCCGCCGATCACCTTACCCGTATCTTCGGGCAAGCCGCCGCAAGCGTCGATCAACTGCTTCATCGGCGTACCGATACGAGCCAGGAAGTTGGACGGTTTGGCAACCGACTTTCCTGTCACGGTAATCACCCGTTCGAACAACGGCTTATTCTTCTGTACCGCTTCATAAACGGCAAATGCTGTTCCCACGTTCTGCACGACCGCTCCCGTAGAGATAGGCAACGCGCCGCTGGCCACCTGACGTTTGGTAATCGCATCGATCAGTTGCTTTTCACCTCCTTGCGGATATTTCACCTTCAAGGGCACGACCTCGATGCCTGCGTAGCTGGAAGCCACTTTCGTCATCAGTTCGATAGCATCCGGCTTATTATTTTCGATTCCGATAAATGCCTTGTTTACTTTCACCGCTTTCATCAGGATAGAAACACCTACCATGATTTCTTCCGCGTGTTCCAGCATCAGCTGATGGTCGGCAGTCAGGTAAGGTTCACACTCTACGGCATTGATTATCACACATTCCGCCTTGAAAGAAGGAGGAGGACAAAGTTTCACTTGAGTAGGGAAACAAGCACCGCCCAGCCCTACGATTCCGGCATCGGCAATCTTCTTCACGATCTCTTCTGCGGAAAGTTCACACTCTTTCACCAGTGTGGTGCTACGGTCGATTGTTTCTTCCCATTCGTCGCCTTCCACGTCAATGAAGATAGCAGGTTTCGCATAACCGCTGGCATCGACTATGGTATCAATCTTCGCCACTTTACCGCTGACTGAAGAGTGAATTGCTGCCGAAACAAAGCCGGCAGGTTCGGCAATCCGTGTGCCCACCTTTACCACATCCCCTTTCGCAACGATCGGTTTTGCAGGTGCACCGATGTGCTGCCCCAGCAAAATAACAGCCTTTGCAGGAACTTCCGCTGTGATAATGGGTTGATGTGCCGACAATTTATTTTCGTGTGGATGAACTCCACCAATTGAAAATGTCTTTAACATACAATTCTGTATTTTATTCTGTTATTATTCTGTTACTTTTGGAGCTTCTGTTGTCTTTGCAGCAGCAGGTTTCGGAGTAGCCGGAGCCTCTTCTTTCGGTTTCCGCGGAGGGAAATTCAATTCGACAATGGTATTCTGCGGACAAACTTCCACACATTTCCGGCAAGATTTGCACTTGTTCGGATCAATGTAAGCCAAGTTGTTTTCCAGCGTGATAGCTTCGAACGGACAAGTCTTCACACACTTGCCGCAGCCGATACAGCCCACCGCACAAGCCTTGCGTGTCACAGCTCCCTTGTCTTTATTCACACAAGAGATATACACACGGCGCGATTTCTTTCCTTGCGGACGGATTTCAATAATCGCTTTCGGACAAGCCTTTACACAGGCACCACAAGCGGTACATTTCGCTTCATCCACTTCCGGAAGTCCTGTTTCAGGATTCATGTGGATGGCATCGAACTGACAGGCAGCCACACAGTCGCCGCATCCCAGACAGCCGTAGCTGCAACCCGTTTCCCCGCCATACAGCGAAGCAGCGATAGCACAACTCCTCGCACCGTCGTATTGGTTAATACGCGGACGATTCGCACACGTTCCGTTACATCTCACCACTGCTACCATCGGTTCAGCTTCTCCGGCTGCAAGCCCAAGGATATCAGCAATCTGTGCCATGACGGGCTGTCCGCCTACGGGGCAGAACTTGCCATCCAGCGAACCGGCTTTGACGCAAGCGTCGGCAAATCCGCTACAACCGGGGTAGCCACATCCACCGCAATTAGCCTGGGGAAGCACTTCTCCCACCTGGGCAATCCGCGGATCTTCATACACGGCAAATTTCTTGGAAGCCACATAAAGAATAGCGGCTAGCACGAGCGCTATAGCTCCCAATGAAATCACTGCAATCAGAATCAAATTCATAATGTTTTTAGTTATTTATTGGTTTTATAGTAAATGAAAATTGTTGTTTGAGTCGCGTTTTGTTGAGCCATAAAACGGAATAATAAGGTATAAGGACAGCCAGAGAAAGAAGAGCCGCATACAGTTCATTCCCCATCAAAGCCATCAAAAGAAACAATGAGAATATAAGAAGTACGAAAGGAAGTACAAACGCCAACAATACCGCCATCATGCCCATCGACGTTTCGCCGACCACCATTACCTTCTCTCCCACCTGATAGGAAGAAGCCGCCGTATCTATGATATCTATGATTTTGTCCTTACTATCCGCCGAAGAACAATGTCCCTTTGCGCCACAAGCCGCACAAGCCGATGTCTGGACAATCCTCACCGACAGATGAGAACCCTGTATGTTTTCCACAATACCTAGATGCTTTATAGTATTATTCGTCATTCTGCAAACTCCACATTACAAATCGCGGCAAATTTAATCATTATTTGTGAACTACGAAGCATTCCTCAAACTTTTTCTACATAATAAAATGTTATTTTTTGCGTTTTCGTTATCGCACACGAAAAAGGTATGGCTACTATTTGATAGATTTCAAAAATGACAAATAGACATCTTAAACAAAAAAATCCCGGCCGTTTTATTTATTCAGCCGGGATTTTCTATCAATTATTTCACGGATTACTCCACTATCCTCTTCTTGTAGTAGCGCAGATACATTCTCACCAACGTATTCAAAATCTGTTCAATCTCCTCTTCGTTGTAGGCATTCAAACAGAGATTCATTACTTTTATATAATCGTTCAATGGGAGATTTAGCCCTTTTTTATGCCATTCAAAACATCATGTCCCATACCTAGGGTCTCGCAGACATACTCATTTCTCAATTTCGCACGTTTAAGCAACTCATTAATATAAGCTCCCAAATCACTGCAACAAACCGTTTTCTTTTTCATCTTTGTTTTTTGTTGTTAAATACACACTTCAATAATTAATTATTTTAACTTTTATCCTCACATATCAGGGTAGAGTCTATTTTGTTATTACTACTTTCATGCCGTGTTTTGGCACACACTCATATTTTTTTGCAAAAATAAACATTTTAACTTATAACAAAAAGAAAATGATATCAAACAACTACAGAATGTCCTATTTCATGCCACCGATCGCTCCTATCAAAGACAAACAAGGCCGACTGATGACTCCTCCCACACTTATCCCTTTCTGCGAAGTCTCCCTCGAACAAGTTTTCCAAATGATTACCTGCAACGAGAATCTCAAAACCCTGACCGAACAAGTACGGAATGCCGCGGATATACGAGCAGCCAAAGCGTCATTACTACCGTATGTGACTCCCTGCGGCACATTCACCCGCCGCAGCAGTAAGGATTTCGTCTCCCCGTCTCACTTGGTGATAGTAGATGTGGACGGTCTCTGCTCCTATCAGGAAGCAGTGGAAATGCGCCGTATGCTCTATGACGATCCTCTCCTGCAACCTGTACTCACCTTTATCAGCCCCAGCGGACTGGGTGTAAAGGCATTTGTTCCTTGCCATTATTCCTCCACGACAGATGATGCCAAAAATATCACAGACAACATGAGTTGGGCGATGCGGTACGTAGAGACGGCATACAATACGGTAACAGCGGTTTCTTCCGAAACGAAACCCAAAGTAGATTTCTCCGGCAAAGACCTCGTGAGATCCTGTTTCCTTAGTTATGACCCGGAAGCATTGTTCAGAAGAAATTATAAATTATAAATTAAAAATTATCAATTAAAAGACATGACTGATATTGAATCTTTACGCCGTCTCACCGAAGCAGTTGAAACGGCAGGAGCGGACATTGCTCCCACTTATCTTGAATACGTACAATTGTCATTCGCCATCGCAACGGATTGCGGTGAAGCAGGACGTGAGTTTTTTCACCGCCTATGCCGGGTCTCTCCCAAGTATCAGCGCGAACATGCCGAACGGGTATTCTCCAACGCGCTCCACACCCAACGTGGAGAAGTGCACCTGGGCACGGCTTTCCACCTTGCCGAAGCGACGGGAGTCGCCATCAGCTATGTGGAGACAGTGGGGACAGTGGGGACAGCCCCTCAAATTCTCACACAGGCACGCGCGTATAATAAGGTGGCAAATGAGGAAACAGACGAAGAAACGATCACGGAAGAAAAAGAAGAACTGCTATCCGGTAGCGATCCGCAACACCCGCTACCCACCCTGCCGGAAGCAAACTGGCCGAAACTCCTGCAGCGTATCATCAAAGTAGCGAAAAGTGAGATTCAACGCGACATCATGCTGATGGGAGCATTCACCGCGCTGGGAGCTTGCATGTCGCGCCACGTGCGATGCCTCTATGGCGGCAAATACTATTATCCCAGCCTCCAATGTTTCATCGTAGCGCCCTCTGCTTCCGGCAAAGGCATCCTCTCCTACCTCCGCCTGCTCGTGCAACCCATCCATGACGAGATTCGCGCGAAAGTGGCGGCGCAAATGAAAATCTATAAAAAAGAAAAGGCCGAATATGACGCGATGGGAAAAGAGCGGTCGAAAATGGAAGTCCCGCAAATGCCCCCTAACAAGATGTTCTTGATTTCGGGCAACAACACCGGTACAGGCATCCTACAAAACATTATGGACTCCGAAGGTACAGGACTTATCTTCGAGTCGGAAGCCGACACACTGTCCACCGCCATCGGATCGGAACACGGCCATTGGAGCGACACGCTGCGCAAAGCGTTCGACCACGACTTCTTGTCCTACAACCGTCGCGGTAACCAAGAATATCGGGAAACAAAAAAAGTCTGCCTTTCGCTCCTGATGTCGGGCACCCCACTCCAGGTGAAAGCCTTCATCCCGACAACGGAAGACGGAGGATCCTCCCGCCAGTTGTACTACTACATGTACGGAATCGACAAATGGGTCAGCCAGTTTGTAGACGACGAAACAGACTGGGAAGAGGTATTCAACGCTCTGGGACTGGAATGGAAAAATCAACTGGACGTGATAAGGGAACATGGCATTCACACGCTACAGCTCACGAGCGGGCAGAAAAACGAAATTGACACCGTCTTTTCGGAGTTGTTCGATCGTTCGAGCATAGCCAACGACAGAGAAATGTATAGCTTTGTGGCGCGTATGGCTATCAATTTGTGCAGGATCATGTCGGAAGTAGCCGTGTTGCGCGCTCTCGAACACCCGAATCCCTACAGCCTCCAAATTTCCTCCTCTTCCCCCTTCACACCCGACAAGTCTATTCCTTCGGACAACCGCAAGGACGGCATCGTCACCCGCTGGAACGTATCCATCTCGGCGGAAGACTTCCACGCCGTATTAAATTTGGCGGAACCTCTCTACTGTCACGCCATGCATATCCTGTCGTTCCTCCCCAACACGGAAGTCAGCCACCGCCCCAATGCCGACCGGGATTTCCTCTTCCAGCAACTGGGTAAGGAATTTACCCGCACGGAGTTGTTGGAAAAAGCAACGGCTCTGGGTATCAACAAAAGCACCGCCATCACCTGGCTGAAACGTCTCACCCGGCAAGGCAAGCTAATCAGTGTAGACGGCAAAGGGTCTTACGCGCGTGCGTGTGTGTATGAGTGAAACGGGGAAAAGTGTCCCCACTGTACCCGCCTTACTTACTGTAATCGTTTGGACTGGTACATTCATTTTGATTACCGCATCTGTTTTTACTGCATAAAGCATCGCTTTAGGAGGCGTAAAGCTAAGCTTTAGACATCGTAAAGCGGCGCTTTATGCACCGTAAAAACGCCGCTTTATTCAAGGCTCTCCCAGGGCATCTACAATCACTCTTACTTCCAACGGTGTGAATGAACGTCGCTTTGATTCATAGCCTAAGTCGTACAGGCGTTGCAGAAGTCCGGGACATAGAGAGATCCATTTCTTCATTTTTCGATAAGCGGCAATATCGGTAAGTTCCGGAGAATAGAGTTGAGCCAGTTCCATGCGCCCGTAGGCACGTATTTTGAATTCGTTCATAATGGATAAGTTTCTGATTTACAGTTACAAAAATAGCAAAATATTTCTACATAGCCAACGCTTTTTCATTGAATAATCGATCATAATTGCACACAACCGACAACAATCGTACGCAACTGTGTACTATTGATTTTCCGGAGTTTGAGGGTGGTATCTTTGTATCGTCGAAAGGGAAATAATTCCCCGGACACGATGTTTAACCCTTTAATTTATTGTTTTATGATTCGTTACAAGATTTATCAGAACCAGCAGAAGAAAGGCTTGAATGCGGGTAAGTGGTTCGCCCGTGCAGTAAGCGACGAGACGTTTGATTTGGCAAAACTTGCCGAGCATATGTCGAAGCACAATTCACCGTATTCCGGTGGTGTCATCAAAGGTGTGCTTTCGGATATGGTAGATTGCATCAAGGAATTGTTGCTGGATGGCAAATGTGTGAAAATTGATGATCTTGCCATTTTTGGGGTGGGTATTCGCAGTAAGGCGGCTGATACGCTGGAAGAGTTTTCGCTGGAGAAGAATATTACCGGTATGCGTCTGAAAGCTCGTGCCACCGGTAATCTGTCGACCAATAATCTGAAACTCGACAGTCAGTTGAAGCAGCAGGCGGAATATCAGAAACCGACAACTGCCGGAGGAGGTTCTGATTCGGGTGATAACCCTGATCCGAAACCGGATGGTGGCGGCGAAGCGCCTGACCCGGCTGCCTAAAAGGTTCACCACAGAGGACACGGAGGACACTGAGTTTTTTCACCACAGATTATTTCTTTCCTCTGCGTCCTCTGTGTCCTCCGTGGTGAATAAAAAAACTATTATCAATTTATTTAAAACTTCTTATTATGAGTAATTGTAAGCATCCGATAAAGTACCCGTTTTCTCTGTCATATTTTCATAGCACCTTTGCCTGTGCAATATTGCATGAACTTCTAACATATTTTCATTATGACAAAAGAACAATTTACCTCTTTACAGGAACTGCATCGTTTAAGCGGTCTGAGTCTTCTGAAATTTCTGCAACGTGAACATGTCAGTTACTCCACGTACAATTATTGGAAACGTAAATCTTCCAGTGTTCCTGATCACGAGACATCTGCTCCCCAATCAGTCTTAGCCCCCATCAGCCTGACGTCCCCCTGTATTGCTTCCTCCTCTTCTGTTTCCGGAATGACCCTGTTGTTTCCTAATGGCGTCCGTGCCCATTTGGGTGCCGGTATGGAAGAGGCCGCTTCCCGTTTGATTAACCAATACGCCTGTTGCCATGTTCTGCCTGAATGATACGATGCGGTATTTTCTCTGCCCCGGCAGGACTGATATGCGCAAGGGTATCAGTTCTCTCTGCGGTGTGGTACACGAGCGTATGGGCTGCAGTGTCAGGAACGGTGATGTATTCATCTTCATTGGCAGCAGCCGTAAATTGATGAAGCTTCTCCATGCCGAGGATGGCGGTCTGGTGATGTATGTCAAGCGCCTTGAAGCCGGTCATTTCAAGATTCCCGAATATGACGAGAAATCGTGCAGCTATCCGATGGAATGGCGCGATCTTGTCATTATGGTGGAAGGAATCCGTGAATCTCCCGGGCAGCGTTTGAGACGTCTGAGGGCGGAACGAAATGTATATACTGTATAAAAATAGATGTCGTATTCCTTGTCTGTCCGGGATATATTTTGTACATTTATAGTGTAATTAAAAGAAACGGATTATGACTCAGGAAGAGATGCTTTCACAGATGAACTCAATGCTGCAGTCCCTGCAGCAGGTGAACGCATCCCAGGCTGAGACCATTATCAGGCTTACCCGGCAGAATGAATCCTTACAGAACCGTCTCAATGAGCTGACGGCTCAAGTCGCATGGCTGAACCGCCAGCTTTTCGGTCACAAGTCAGAGAAACTCCCGTCTCTTGATTCCAACCAGCCTGACCTGTTCGGTGACTTTCTTCCTGATAACGCGGCTGAACTGGAAAAAGCGCGTGAAGTAGCGGTGCAGACAATCACAAAAGAAACGGTGGAGAGCAAGAAACGGGAACGGAATAACCGCAGGATAATGGAAGGTCTTCCCGTACTTGAAAGGGTAATCATCGAGCCGGAAGACATTGACCTGGAACTGTACAGGAAGATTGGTGAGGAAGTGACCCGTGTGGTGGAACATAAGCCCGGACAACTTTATATAAAGGAGATTGTACGGCCCAAATATGCCCTTAAAGACAACACTTCACTTCCACCGGTCGGCAGAAAAGGAGTGGAGATAGCCGCCATGCCGCTGTTGCCTATATACAAAGGAATAGCGGGACCTACACTTTTGGCGGAGATACTCCTGCAGAAATATGAGTATCATCTTCCCTTCTACCGCCAGGTGAAACAGTTGCATCACCTGGGCTTCAAAGCTAGTGAAAGTACCATAGACGGATGGTTCAAGCCTGCGGTTGAACTTCTCAAGCCACTTTACGAGGTACTCAGGCAGGAAATCATGAAATCCGACTACATACAGGGGGATGAAACGACCGTACCTGTACTGGACAAGGCAGGACATCAGACCAACAAGGAATACTTGTGGATGGTCAGGGCGGTAGTCGAACGACTGGTGCTTTTCCATTATGACAAAGGATCACGGTCAGGTACGGTGATAGGGCAACTGGCTAAAGACTTCAAGGGTTATTTCCAATGTGACGGCTTTGAGGGTTACGAATCGGCTTTCAAGGTCAACCCGAATGTGCGCCTTGTTAACTGCATGGCTCATATACGCAGGTATTTTGAGCAGGCACTTGCTGAAAACAGGCAGATGGCGGAACATGCCTTAAAAGAAATACAGCTTCTATATCGCATAGAACATGACTGTGACCAGAAGCAGCTTACAGAAAATGAACGAATGGGAAAACGTCAGGAACTTGCCGGACCTATTATGGATGCCTTGAAGCTATGGATGGAAACAGAAGGGATAAAATACAGCCCAAACAGCCTGACCGGAAAGGCGATAACCTATGCCTATACCCGCTGGGAGAATATGATGAGGTATCTGCAGGATGGACGTATCCATATTGATAACAATCTGGCGGAAAATGCCATCCGACCAATCACATTGGGTAGAAAGAACTACTTGTTCTGTGGAGACCATCAGGCGGCCGTCAGCATGAGTGTCGTCTGTTCGTTACTGGCTACGTGCAAAGCGCATAAAGTAAATCCGCGCACTTATCTGAATGACGTTATAGCAAGAATACCATATATGCAGAAGGCAAATTATGAGGAACTGTTACAAATGTTGCCACACAAATGGAAGGAAAAGAATAAAGAATGATGGAGATACAACGATAGATGGCTGCTTACCAGGAAAGGAGATACAGCCATTTTTTTATAGTGTACTTTATCGGATGCTTACGAGTAATTCATCATCTCCCCGCTCCGTATGGAGCTTCATTATCAAAGTAATCATCACCGTTGCCACCGCTATCGGAGGCTTGATCGGAGTACAGAGTTGCATGTAACCCCATGCGGACTATTACATTAATTATCATTCATTGCAGTGCCACGCCGGAAGGAAAATCCCTTTCGGCGGAGGCTTGCCGACAGGATCATATCTTGCACCGTGGCTTTCGTGATATTGGCTATCATTTTTACATTACTCGCGACGGGGAGATCCATCGGGGACGTGCTTTAGAAAAGGTTGGAGCACACTGCCGGAATCATAATGCTCATTCGATAGGTGTTTGTTATGAAGGAGGATTGGATGCGGGCGGAAAGCCGAAAGATACGCGTACTGTGGAGCAAAAAGGAGCTTTGCTTACTTTGTTGAGGGAGTTGAAAAGGCAGTTCCCGAAAGCGTTGATTGTGGGACATCGGGACTTAAATCCGATGAAGGAGTGTCCGTGTTTTGAGTGTGTGAAGGAGTATTCACAGGTAATTTCTTGTCAAAAGTAGCCTAAAAAGCAGTTTTAAAAAGCACCATAAAATTAAAAACAAAGCGTGATTCCACTCGGTTTCACGCTTTGTTATAGCTATTTTCCAATAATACCCAGTTGTTATTTTCACTCATCTAGTTATCTCTCCTTCTTACTCTGATTTATACGCTCCATCTTTAGCCTCAAATATCACAGAAGGCTCAATCACCTCTACAGTATGCCATGCGCCTTTAGGGATTTGGCAACCATATTTTGCCTCAGCAGGACAGAGGTGAATGCGTTGTCTTTCTCGATATTCCACCTTACGAGATACATCCTGCACATCCATACTATGTGGAAGTCCAGATATACTATTCTCATACAAAATAACTTCTTCGTAAATAACTTCATCCAACTTACCACACAAACAAATTACAGTTTCTGTGGTATCTTCATGCCGATGGATAGGCACTTTAGTTTCTGGCAACAATGCGTTTAGCATACGTTGACTAGTATCGGCAGATGAGGTGCGTAGGTCGAAGTTCTGACGCAAACGTGGATTCTCCATAGCTTGTTCAAATAGCTTGCCCAAAAACTCTTTATCAAATTCCATAATCGTTATTGTTTCAATGATATGAGATATTCTTCATGCAAATGATAGTATTTTTTCATAAACAATATGTATACGATAGCCAATACAGCTAATACACCCACCAAATATAACCAATGAGCAAACACTGTATCGGGACAAAGATAGATAAATCCAAGGGAAATCACTAACTGCATAACCGTATACAGCAATGAAACTTTTACATGACCCACTTTCAACTCATTAGCCATAATCTGATAAGCATGCTTACGATGTGCCTCACCCAAGTTCTCGTGCAACATAATACGATGTACAATAGTCAGACAGCCATCCACACCATATACTAACAAGAATATCAGCCAAGTAATATCCGTTGTCTTGATCATCACATTACCTAACAGAAACAGTATGATAAAAGCAATGCCGATAGAGCCGACATCCCCTGCAAAGCATTTCGCTTTACCCTTCGGACAGAAATTGAAAAAACAAAACACCAATGAAGAAAGAATCGTTGATATGATCAAACTCTGTTCTACAAAAACACCATCCATATTCACCAGTGCCAACGGAACCAATACAGCCAAAGAGTATCCTGCTGTGATACCATTGATTCCATCCATGAAGTTTATCACATTCGTGGCACCGACATAGACTATTAGTGCCAGTAATATTATCCACCACATTGACCAATGCAATATGCCAAGCTGATAGAATGCCATTGCGGCAGCTGCAAATTGAGCGACCAATCTTACAGAGTCCGGTAATGAATGGATGTCATCTACAAAGCTAATGCCTGCTACAAGTGTCAGACCCACTAGAAACCAAGGATATTGAAATCCGAAGAAGGCGCTCCAAATCCATATCCCAATTAAGAAAATTATACCTCCACCACGCAATACAATCGTAGAATGTGATGAGCGTTCGTTGGGTTTGTCGATGATGTTGCATTTATCCGCAATACGGAAATAGAGGAGTTCTGCAATGAGAAGCAGAATAAAAATAATAATGTATGTATTCATTTCAAATTATTATAATCCCATTATCTTATCTAATTTTTTCAGACATTCTTCTTTTGTGAAAAATTTATCGTAATACTCCCGTCCTTTTCGTCCTTTTTCTTGAAGTTCCGACTTACTCATCTTCGACAATGTAATTACAAGTTCCGCCAATTCTTCAGAATCACCTGCAGAAACATTCCAACCACAATCTGCGTTCTTTATAACTTCACCACCCTCTCCATTTAGCACAGCAACAATCGGTCGTTCAGCTGCCATATATGAAGCTATCTTAGCAGGAGAATACAGATTAAATAATGGTGAATCGGTCAAAGACACAAGCATAACATTCGCCTTTTCAAAAAACATTGGCATAGTTTCAGATGGAAAACGCCCGAGGGTAAGCACTGTATCGTTAAGCTCGTATTCTTTCACAAATGAACGAACCCATTCTAATTTACGTCCATCGCCAACAATCACCCATTTGATATTTCCATACTCTTTGGTTTTCAATGCAGCTTTCATATTACACTCCATACCATGGGCCTCACCTACAGCACCTGCAAACATGATGATAAAATCATTTTTGTCTGACAGTTTCTGCAATTCTCTTGGAAGAGAAAAAAGCCGAATCTGATATATTGGTTGTTCCATCACTCCACTGTGGAAAATAGATTATCTTGTCCCGATAATCACCATATTGTAAGATACTTTGATCGAAACTTCGTGAAGAGGTAAGTATTTTATCCGAGTTCTTGTATTCACTCTTCGCAAACCAATTAAAGAATCCAAGAATAACTTGATTGTTAATACCACCTGCAGCAGCCAAACTTTCGGGCCATAAATCAAGAACCCAAGTATAAAGTGGCACATGTCGCATTTTCTTGTACAACACCGCTGGACTTGACATTGTTACCGGTGATAGCTGTTGACAAAACACTATATCATATTTATGAAACAATGCATGGAAAAACATCCACACCCAACCCACAATCAGATAACTGAAGTAATTGAATATAAGCATAATCTTATTACCTTCACCACGAGGTATAATTGGCAGGTGTGTCACCCGTACTCCGTTGATTACTTCATGTCGTTTATTTAACATCCCATAACTTGGAAAAAAAGTACCTTTGGGATAATTTGGTATGCCAGTCACCACATGCACGTCATGCCCTTCTTCTACTAAATGAAAGGCGATATCATTACCACGAAACGTCTCAGGATAAAAATACTGACACACAAAAAGTATCTTCTTTTTCTTCATTATAACTTTAAATCAAATAATAAGACATACTTAATGCCTTTTTTTTTATCTTCTCAACCATATTAAAAACATCAAATACCGCATTTAGTGCACTTTCAGGAGCCAATGGTTTTTTATTTCTTGCGAAAGAATGGGCATACGTTCCTCTTATATTTTTCAAGATTACCAAAGAAGCAAGTTCCCGAGCATTTTGAGGGACATCAATACCTATTGGGGGTAAAAGCTTGCGCATATATTTTACATCAATACCATGGTTGTCTTGTGTCGCATATTTACTTAACTCACTTTTACGCTCACGCAGTCTCGCAGACAAATAATCATTCAGCTTCGTATTATCCCATTTTTTCTCATCATTAAGGGACAATGGATGCTCATCAAAATGCAAAAAGCAAAATGTCGCAAAAGAAAATTTACGAAGTTTTGAATTAAATTCCCTTTCTATCTTATCAACAGAATACAATGTAACATCTTCTAAAAATTCTTCAAATGCTGCATGGCATAAAATACAGAAAGAATGTACGTCCAAATTATAATCCACGGGTTTCTCTAAAGGGTCTGTATGTGGTGCTATATATTTGATTGCAAGTTCAAGTATATGATCCTCCAATTCTTTAAATTTATTTTCTAATTCTTCTTGTGACATATTCAAATGGCGTTATTTTACCCTGAATTCCATAGGCTTCTGACACAATATCTTGAATTCTTGAATATCGAATTTTATAGTTTTCCATATTCTTCGTTGAACCATCAATAGTAGCTTGAAAATCAAAATCTTCTTCAAAGAGTTTTATATATAGATCTTTGAATTTTGAATTATTATCAATCGTCAGCTTTTCATATTCTATTTTATCAAAAAAGAAAACTAAAACTTCAAGTAGCACTCTATTAAATTTCGTATTTAATTCCCCATTCTTGTATTTACGTCCCACTTTATTATTATTATCAAAAACATCAACCAACTTCTTTACTGCTTCAAATACACGATTTTTAAGTTTTTCAATATATTCTTGGTCACTATCCCAACGCTCATTGAATACTTTAGTTTTGTTATCTAGAAATTGGAGCAAATTTCCTTTGTAATCAGAGGCATATTCTAAGAAAGACATACAGCGAAGCAGAACCTCAACATCACGCAACCTCTTATCTGGACCTTTTATATTCATTACATTACGCAGAATATTATCCTCATCAGTTACTTGAAGCAAGAATTCTGAGAATTTGCCTTTATTTAGTGCTTGCCTCAGCTCTTGAGAACTTAATTTAGTTGAGCCAGCATTTAGTCTGTAAAAAATATCATATAGAGAATTTTCACTATGATAATTTGATATAACAGTACATCTGAGAGCTGAATTTTCAAAAATCCTTAACAATTCGGTATCAGAAGACAAGTCATCATAGGAAAGAGCGTTATATTTACTTTTTAGATCTGCCGTCTTTGGATTTCTTCTATCCCAATATTTGTACTTCTCATTATCCTTATATCCTGCAATAGTCAACAATCGTTGTTTGCCATCTATAACAATAAACGAATTCCTCTTTCCTTTACTTTCAGCAAGCACAATTTCAGGAATGGGATAACCTATTAATATAGATTCTATTAGTCTGCTTCTCTTTGTGTCATTCCAAGCATTACGTCGCTGAAAGCCAGGATTAAGGTCGATATTTCCCTGTTCTATTTGATTTAAAATTGTTGCTACTGTCCAATCTCGTGAATAAACTATTAGATCAGTATTGTCTTCAACAGAATTAATATCATCAACATCTTGATATCCATCTTCAAATTCATCTTCACTCATACTTATATTTTTTAGAATTTCATATTTATTATCATTCAGTTTGCTCTGCTATATAATAGTTCAATTTTGATGTACCGTATAGGAGAGAAAGCACCTTTCAGTTTTTTCCTATTAAATAAACCAAAAATGTTGTGAAATATTCTACAAGAAACTTGATTGTAGATACAAAATGATTAGAGAGATTCTCCATGAAGTAGAGTCTCAGTTTGGTACTTGAAATAAAATCTTTCGAGATCGTCACTGCTATACATAAATTTTAGTTTGCAGCAAAAGTCTTGATTTAAAAAGAGAGTCCTAATTTGAGTGCTTACCTCTGAGGAATGGCTTCCGCTTTATAATGGATAAATAAGGTTTCAAAATTAAAGCAATTTGTTGACTAAATAAAAAAGTCTTTTACTTATAAAATACGAATATGATAATAGTTTAACTATGAAAGACGGATATGACTTAAGAGTTTCACAATGCTTGTCAGCCTCAAAGGTGGCAAGAATCGACTCATATTCCTTGTATGTAACAATCTTGGCTGACGAGTGTAAAATACCTCTTACCCAAAATGGTAATAAATACAATTTAACAAATGAAGTAGTATTGTCCGACCTTAGATAAATCTCTTGCAAATTTTGGAAAAAAGGATATGCCTTCACTATCTTCGACACATTCGATGCAGTCATTATTGACCCTGGACGATGAAGATAGTTATAAAGTGGCTTCTTGATATGCACGACTTCATCTACACTCAGAAGGGCTTTCCAGATAAACAGCTGATCCTCACCATATGGATTATTTTCGAAAGTCAATTTGTGGTCTTTATACCACTTAATGTTCAGTAATGAACCTGGGGCTAATATTCTAATTTGACGTTTTAAAAATAATTCTTGTATTTGGGAACGAGAATAAACTTCAATACCATTATCATAACTGGTAGACTTAAATACATCATTTTCTATTACATCCTGAAAATCAGAGATTACAAATTTTACATTTGGAACTTTTACAATTACCCTTTCGAAATACTCTAACGTGTCTGGCTGAATAATGTCATCACTATCCGGAAAATAAACATACTCTCCTTTAGCGACAGCAAAACCTGCATTTCGGGCACCTGAAAGACCTGTATTCTCTTGATGAACCACTCTCACTTGGGAATATTGTGCTGCAAATTCATCGCATATTCTTGGACAACCATCTAGAGAGCCATCATCTACCAATATCAACTCATAATCCGATATTGTCTGATTGAGAACAGATTGAACTGAATTTCGTAAATACTTCTCAACATTATAGACAGGCATTACTATTGAAAACTTAGGCTGCATATCTCATATATTTTAAAGTTACACAATCCGAGATGCACAACACTACTTTTTTCCTACTACTGATATTCCATATAAGATGGAGTATTACATTGCTATTCATTATATTACACCTATTTATTATTTTTTATCTTTCGAAGTATGCTTGAAAGGACATCTTACATGCATCCTTTCTAGCGCGTATGGTATAGTCTAACAGCATTTGATAAAAAGGCCCTTTACAATATTGATTTCTTTCCGAAGAACCTTACATAGAGAATATAGAATCCGTAAATCACGAATCATCAGGTTCAGCCGCTCTCTTGATGCCATACTTCTGCTAGAATTCTATTATATTCTCCTTCGCACCATCATTCACTATAATGATTTCATGGTTGGAATGGAGTTGAGCCAGTATACTCTCAATAGCCTCATAGAGTTAGTCGATATGACTATAGAATGATATGATTACACTTACATTCTTCATTTTAACATATTTAGAAATTTCACATCAACATTAATCCTTGGCAAATAGTACTTTTTCAGGAATGATGGCTTAGTAATCGGGCAAGCCACTGTACCAAAGGCGTATTTATACACCTTTCCTGCCAAATGCTTATTGGTATAACCGCAGGCATAATAAGAGCCGTAAGGATAAGCAAACATCTCTACAGATTTACCAATGATCTGCTCTAACTCGCGTCTAGAATCCTGAAGGTCTTGCAATGCTTGGTCCTTGTTGAGTAAAACGAACTCCCCATGACTTACACCATGAGAAGCGATAGTACAAAGTCTGTTTTGAGACATCTCCACAAGTTGTTTTCGAGTGATAAATTCCTCTTTATCCAAAAGTGACACATTCACAAAGAGAGTGAACGGAATACCTGCTTCTTTCAGCAAAGGATAAGCATTATGATAGAAGTTCTCAGGAACATCATCTATTGTAAGTGCAAAAAAATCCTGTTCTTTCTCCCAATTCTCCAAACGGATAGTTTTCTTATTCTTTAACCACTGAAGGAACTCCCTGCATTGCTCCGTAGAGATACGAAAAGGCTCTGTCTCTTCATCCTGCACCTCATCTCCCACCCAATGCAACATCAAGACTCTTCCTCTTTCAGGAAAGAATTTAGCCACATTTGTGTGAAATATATGGCAACACTTTCCTATAGTACGTCTAACCAGCTTCATTTAAGCTCAAGTACTTTTTTTATGAGATTCAACTGATAATGAGGATTCCAACAATCATCAATCTCTTTATAGCAAGCTTTACGGACTTCTTCTCGACAACCGCTCTTTGATGTAAACCACTGAGAGATGCTACGAGCAAGATCTTCCACATTATCGTACTCGAAGAAACCACCTGTATGACCTGGGATAATAGATTCAAATTCAGGCATCTGCCACTTGAAGTTATTGTGGGAAATAGCAGGACAACCGAACATAAGTACATGCATAGCAGTAAGTCCGATATTTCCAGGGAGCCACACAGAGATCGGCATTATAAATAAGTTCCGCATTGATCTTCTCATCAAAGCAGGGACCATAAAACCACACATTATCTTGAAGCTGATACTTAACTACCTCCACTTCCAGCGACTGACGAATCTCACCATCACCCACAAAGGCAATGTTGTAATTCTCACCTTTTTGTTTGAGAATGCCAACCGCCCCCACAATCTGATTCAGTTTCTTCACAGGAGTTAAGCGACCGATAAAAATAATAGTCGGATTGTCATTTTTGAAATGCTCTTTATAAACATTAGAAGTAACAATGTTATTACGAAGTTCCAGCTGTTTATCATAATCCAGAGAGTTCTTGATGACATGCAGTTTGCTGGCATCAAAGCCCTCCTTTATCATTTCATTTCTGGCATAATCTCCATACAAGAAAAATCCGTCTACCTTTCTAAAAAAAAACTTTTTGATATTTTTCTGCCAACAGGACTCCTTACCATACCACCCGTGAGTCCAAAGGTAAAGTTTGGAATCTTTCATCCCCTTGCCCAATTTTTGCAAAAGCCACCATTCCGAGAAAGAACGGATAACACCGGGACAGATAATGGCATCATACTGCTGAATATTCAGTTTCTTGATACCCTTGTAATACACCATAGGACCCAAGACCTTCTTCTCTTCCATTGACAAATCACAATGCTTAAGCAAAGAGTAGTCAAACATCTTCAGATTACGCTTCGCATTGCCACAAAAGAACCAATCCACATCAAGTTCTTTGTCCATCAGTTTATATATCGCTTCCCTATATAATGGTGCATAAGGAAAAAGCACAGCGATTTTTTTTGCCATAATATTCTTTTTATCCTTTACTACATCCTCAGCATCCTCTCAATCGCCCACCTATGGCTTTCACATTGAAAATTATTGAGCATCATCGGAATGTCCGGACCTTTCAAAAGGCCATAAACCGCATGAGAGAGAATATGCATGTCAGTTGTGGGAGCTACAGCACCCAATCCTCTGAGTAAGTAGAGTTTATACTCAATCCATAGAGATTTGAGGGTGGTATTGAGATACTCCCAATACTTGTCTTCTTCGTTTAGGAGCTCACACAAGTAATCGTTGTATAACTTACATTCTGTACTCTCATCTAGTTTAAGACTAGTTTCTGAGAACCTCGTGTTGTGTACCTCAAAGGATAGCTGCATATCCTCATCAATGTCCATTTCTACAATAAGTCCCTTGTACCAGTTTTCACCATGTTGGTTAGAGAATAACTGAAAAAAGAAATTGCCAAGGCTGTAAAAAATCTTTTTGCCATTGTATTCTTCCCATCCCTGTGGAGTATGAGGATGTGAAGCGATAACGGTATCAGCTCCCATATCAATAAACTCTTTATAGCGAGCACGCCATTCTGGAAGGGGTACAACGACATCCTCCACTCCTGCATGCGGAAGGACAATCAGTAGATCACATTCCTTCTTGGCATTCAGAATAGTCTTATTGACAAGAGGATGATTGATCCAAGCAGTACCATAATCCGAAGACTTAGAGTCAAGTCCTAAAGCCCCAAACTCCTTATGTACCAAACACAAAAGACCAACCTTGATTCCATCCTTCTCGATCACACGAAGGTTATAGGCATCCTTGAAACTTCCAGCACCGACAATAAGGGTATCCTCCTTGAATGCTCTGATAGAAGTCTCACATCCTTCCTTATCTTGATCCATCATATGGTTATTAGCCAGCATAATGATGTTAGCTCCAAGGTTCTCGATAAACGCAGGAGAATCTAGAGACTGAGTCAACGCAGGCCCACTCTTATATATAGTTTTTCCCACACCTCTAACTGGAGCTTCAAAATTGACAGCTACATAATCTGCACTCTTGAGTAAATTCAGCAGACGTTGATCAACTTGTATTCTCTTTGGGTCTTGGCTTACGAAATCGCCACAGATAACAAACTTCATATCAAGTATTATTCGTCAAATTTTCTACCAAGAATTTCCACACCCTCATTAGAATATGAGTTCATGATACCACCCCAAGGGCTGAAAGTCAACTCACCAAAATAGATTTTACCGTTGAAATCATAGAGATCAACTCTGACAAATTCAAAATCACTGGAAAGCTTCTCTGCTAGAATTACCATTTCCTTCAAATGCTCAGGTTTAGGAGGAATACTTGCAGGCATAAACTCTGGTTTGGTGTAAGGAAGCTGTTGCCAACTGGTATCTAGTGTACAGTACTTTGCTCCAGACTCGCGTTCGCAAACAACAAAAACATCTGCCACCTTACCCTTGATACAATGAAACTTATAGTCAGTAGGAAGAACAGAGCCATCACCCATCAGTTCCTCTGCTAAAATCATTGGCTTAATAGCACAATAATGAGGTTCGGTATTACGAAGATGTGATGCTCCTTCAAGAGTTGCATTCATTTCCTTAATGACAACAGGAATGTTCATCTTTAATTTGTCGGTACAGATGTAGTGTCCTCCACTACCGTTATTAGCCTTCAAGATAAAGTGGTCAGGAAGCTGATCAAACGGGATCTGATTGGCATTCTCCCAAGCACCATATTGTTTGAGAAGAATATCCTCAAGCCCCTTAGCCTTAACATACTCACGCACCTTTACCTTGTCAGCATAGTCTGCATATTTCAAAAAATCCTTAGAAAGCATTGCAGAGAGTATTCTTTCTGACAGATCTTTCGGGTGTTTGAAATTTGGTAAATGATGACGATGGCTATAATAACGCATTGTATAGTTCACACGCTGACCTAACACATTAGCGACAAAATCGCCTAACCAAGAATTAAACCGGCTTCTCCAATTGCCTTTATCTTCTACTACTGGCATAATTATTTATTTTTGTAATACTTGTAAAATTTGATTGCACATGGCAACACTTCTGTCATATAGTTTTCTATAAGATTGTATTTGTCTAGTAATTTAAACTGACTCACAACAGCTTTATAAGCATACTTTTTCATTACTCGTCTTTGTTTATGATATAAAGCACCTCCTGAAATGATAGAATAGATACATTTTCTCCATATAGGGAAACTTAACTCTTCAACAAAAGTCTTATATGAGCCCTCATAAACATTCTTATAGTTTGCATGATTTTCAATGATATCTGACAGTCTATCAACAAAGCCTTTAACATCCTTGTGTGAAATAATGAAACCATTAATTCCATTCCGAATAATCTCTTGATTAGCTATCTTGAAATCAGACACAATTGGAATACATCCTATTCTCATTGCTTCTAATAAAGCCATTGGAAATCCCTCCCTACGAGAAGGAGCAAGAAATACATTACAAGAAGCAATGATTTCAGCAGCTTGCTGTTGAGGTATAAGCCCAGTGACTATTACTCTTTCATCATTCGGTAATATCAAACGAATATCTTTGAAAGGCTGGAACTTCTTAAACGGAGGAGTCGTAATGCCCAACCAATAAAACTCAAAAAGTAAATTTGATTTACACAGTTCATTAACAATTGGTATGACTACATCTGGAGACTTACTAGCAGCAGATCCACCAGCAAAAACAATCTTGATCTTTTCAGCAACCATTTTCTCTTGTCTTTTAGCTGCCGAATCTGGATTATCAGCCACAGAGTTAAATACAACCTTAATTTTATCATTATTCTTTATTCCGAAACGACGGCTTATATAATCCTTACAACTGCTAGATAAAGCGATAATATTGTCAATATAATCATTGTTAAATGCAGCATTATCACAATCCATTGTTCCTAAAGAATGTGATACTGTAATCAACCGTGTTTTATTATCTATGAATGCAGCCAATAAAGACATAATATGAGAATTACTATTAATTATCACATCATAATTCTCAATCAATAATTTACTTAAAATATTTGAAGCATCACCGAAATTATAAATATTAATTCCATATGTAGAATATGTCCTCACATACCCCTGATACGATTCAATATTCTCATCAACCAATAGATGAACCTCGTTCTCTTCATTCAAAAGACTACACAATTCTCTATTGAAAGATGGTATTCCTGCATTCGGGGTCACAGATGAGGTTGCTAATAGTATTTTCATAAATCTTCAAATATTGCTTCTATTCTATATACAAATATCTATCATAGAATTTTATTCATAGTTTTCCACGAAAAGTGTTGGAAACTAAACCATAATCAAATCCCCCTGATACTATCATAATAAAAAATCAAGCACAACATTCTCTTGATATTCATTTCTCATGATATAACTGAATTTTCATTATTTTGCCAAACGATTTCGGATCAACTTAGCAGGAGCTCCCCCAATTATGGAATAAGGCGGATAATCTTTTGTAACAACCGATCCCATTCCAACAATTGTTCCTTTCGATATGTGACGTCCAGGAGTTATCAGCGTATTCATTCCTATCCAGCAATCATCTTCGATAATAGTCTTTTTCGGAGGATAACAACCTTGATCATTTAATGGAACATCAGTCCTTTCAAAAATATGATTCTTATCAAGGATAAAACAATTTCGACTCAGAATAACATGGCTTCCAATAACAGTATCTCCTGGAATAGAAGTATTTGCTCCTATCCCAGATTCATCACCCATTTCAATATTACGACCCGATGCAAAGTGAACTTTTCGGTTAATAGTTCTAATATGCCCGCATTTCTTAAAAATACGTTTAACACAAAATACTCGTACCCAATTACTTCCTCTCCCCAATGGTCTAACAATACAATAGGAATCTGGTAAATACTGAGCAAAACCATAGTAGACAGCCAAAAAGAATAATTGGCTTAATCGAATAGTTTTTCCGTATATTTTCATAACTAATTATTATGCTAATTCTACAAACTGACGAGCGACATTTTCGATTCGATAATCATCCAAAAAATCAATATTATGCTGTCTTGAATAATCTCCTTCATAGAAACTCAAGAAGAGTGAAGGATCTGAGAATTCATTAGGCACATCAAGGATAGGACGGCCTGCGATTCCATAATCGATTAGTTTACTAGGTGTCTGTACGTTAGATGGGTTAGTAATATTGATAAGGAAGTCTGCTTTGCTACACTCCCATACTACATCCTTACGTCCCTTACCTGTAATATACTCTATCTGACCATTAGATTCTTTCACATATTTCATTTCAAGGGGTGTACGCATCATCATGATAAACTTATATGGCTTATCAAACTCCAGTAGATAGTTCATAAATGCATGAGGATCACGAACTCCCGGATAAATTGAACCCATAAAAAGGAAAGTTGGTACGTCATTTTTTTTTATATTCTTTAATAGGAGTCTTTGAAAAATCAAAGCCTTGAGGTATCACTCGAATTTTATCCCAATACTGCTCATAATATCCCTTATAACTCTCTTTTGTAGGAACAGCAATATAGTCACACATCGAACACCACATATCTTCAAAATATTTCATAAACTTTGGGGCCTTAATAAATGGATTAAGCATAAAAGGATCACCACAGTCACAAATCCATATTTTCGGGAAAACCTCTGAATAATGTTTCTTAGCTCGTGCCGCACCACTATGAATAGAATGAGGATAGGCAATAGTAATCAACATATCCATATTCGGATTCTCCTTAATAATTTTACCTACAGCATAATGAAATTCACACTGCGGCCACATGAGTAGACGGTGAAAAAAATGGTACATGAATTTGTCAAAGAGGTTGTATCTATGTGTCTCATCATCTGCGGAAGTTGCAAACCTAGGGTTAATGTCCCTCCTCTTCACACCAGTCTCTTTCTCATACTGTGTATAGTCATATTTTCCTTGAACTGTATAGAGAACAACCTCATGTCCCATTTTTACAAGTTGCTCAGACAATTCCGTAGTGCGAAATGCACGAGGTCCCTGCGCAGGATATGCATGATTTGATATTATTAAGATTTTCATAAGAAAAGATATTTGATTACAGTTAATGGAGCTGGGAAAATATACAAATATAATTCAGAAATTGCACTCATTCGTCTACACCAATAAAGAAGAGAATAGGCATAAATGAAAGGTACTACATTAAAGTATTTATCGTATTTTTTTAAACTCCTATAGTTGTAAGCCCACACTATCACCAACATAGGAGTTACTAATGCTTTAAATCTACCCATTGAAGGAACACCGGAAAGAAAGTTGGTTATAGCAGCCAATGCAAGCATAATAGTCAAAACATGTCCTGCACGCTTATCCCGATTAATTTCCTTACGATTGAGGATGAGCAAATAAGACAACAGTATCTGAAAATACCCAGGTAATGCTATTAAGAAGTCTGCATAAGCCTTTCCATATTCACTTATGCCACTTAATCTTCCCTGTGCCATCTCTGACTCAGTATATGACCATATTTGATTCTGCAAAAATTGAGGCAGCAAATAGGAATAATCATTCAGAATATTAA
Source organism: Bacteroides sp. BFG-606 (assembly GCF_024788145.1). Taxonomy (NCBI): domain Bacteria; kingdom Pseudomonadati; phylum Bacteroidota; class Bacteroidia; order Bacteroidales; family Bacteroidaceae; genus Bacteroides; species Bacteroides sp. BFG-606. The sequence goes on from NZ_JANUIL010000001.1 coordinate 5,090,734, forward strand.
GATAGGATACAGCTGAGACAAATGAAGAAACAATGAAAAGTCCAATCGTAATAGTCTGAAACCGATTAAGTAACAAAGCAATCGCCATTATCGCCACCCAAATAACAGAAGTTCCATGAACCAAAGGTAGCAATATTAACAAAGGTAATTTTTTATAGTTCTTGTCTACAAATACACTGAGTGCCACATAAACTCCTATCCAAGCAGCTGTCCAAAAGCGAACACCATTAATATTATAAATTGGATTACTATAGCAAAACATGAATAGCAACGCATAGAAAACAATGTTGTTACTAACATTATTGTAACGCAAAAAAATCTTCAGCGACTTAATATAAAAGAATCCAAATACCGCAGCATATATAAAATACGTCCAATGGTAGTTATTTGTAAATCGTCCGACAAAAAAATTCACTGTCAATGTATATATATCCTTGATATTCGACTCAAAAGTGAAGTACTCGTTGATTTCCATCATGTATTGGGACCATGTATAATTATGCTCAATCATGAATTCTTCAACATATCTAAACGAATCGGCAGCTTCACTTATGGCACAAAAACCAATCCCAAATATAAGAAACCAAGCATATAGGAACTTATGTGAAACTCCATCCCTTATATCTTTCAGCGAGGTAATCGCCAAAATAAATGGATTGAGAATAAATAATAGGAGTTTGTTCCTTATTATTTTATCATTTCTTATCATCTCTACTTATGAATTACTAAGAAACTAAGGGAGAATTTTTATTACAGACGCTAATCTTGAACCTTTTCTCAAAAATCCGCTAACAATATCCCTATAAGTAACTTTACTAATCCAGCACAGGATATAGTAATCAATCAAAAATAACCCAAAGCTTAGGAAAAGTGTTGCAAATTTGTTCATTTCTACAAAACGAATAAAAAGGAACGGAGGAACACAAGCCAACACTGAAATAATAGTTAATATTAGCATTGGTTTTGGTGGAATCAAATCTGTAATCTTCTTATGTGCATAGCTTACAATAACTCTCATCAAAAGCCATATTTTAAATAATAGGCACAACTCTGAAGTAATCGCAACATATACAGCAGAATCACATATTGTACAAACAATGTATTCAGCAATCACAATAACAAATGCTGCAACCATATGCACATTCGCATATGCACTAGTCTTACCGATAGCAAGAATAATCGGGTAAAATGGAATAATATAAAAAAGTCCGCTCAAATTCTTAATAACAAAGTAAATCGATGATTGAGCATACATATCTCCATACATACAGGTCATTATCGGTCTTGCGAAGAATACACTAAATATCAATATCGGGAAAATAAGCTTTGCTGATTTCAAAAGAGCAGAATTCCAAATATTAAGAGTCTCATTTTCCATACCTTCTCCCTTGTCCATGCCTGAAAATACAGGTAAAAGAACGGTGGAGATCGACCCCAAAATCATTCCGACAAATGGAAGTTCCATAAATCCGTTTGAAAATTCTGCAAAGGTTTCGTTTCCAAAATATCTACTAATAAAGAATTGGTTTGCAGAAGAAGGTATTACTCCCCATAATGACGCATATAAAAGCGGAAGTGCAAACTTAAAGACTTGTTTATAGGTCAAAGATGACTTCAAATGTTCTACCTCTTTTACAGGCCATGACTTCAGATAAAGTGCAAAAAAGAATGTAATCAGAGAAGCAACATCAAATCCAATAATCGCATGTATATAGTTTCCAGAGAATATTATCACTGGCAAAACGATACAAATGATAATAAGTATTCTTGTGGCAATTGTATAATATGTTAAATATTTAGTTTTGCGAAATGATGCATAAATTGCATCTAGTCCCATAGTAGGCAACAAAAGGAATGGTGTTGGAGAAAACACTATCAAAGCCATCTTCAGATCCGGATTATTCATTACTAATGCAATAGGTCCTGCAAAACACAGAAGAAAAAAAGAAAATACTGCTCCCAGAATAAAGAAAATTTTCGTCACCTTGGAAATAATATCTTTTGAATACTCTATTGCGAATTTTGGCAAAAAATATGCATATGCCTTAGGCAGACCAAGTGTAAAAACAGCAAGAAGGGTATTATACACATACATCACTTGCTTATAGGTTCCGTAATCTCCTTTGTCGAAGAATCGGCTCAAAATCATCGGACTAACGATACCTACAATAAATGAAAAGAAACCACCTATGGCTATCCAAACTGCTTGTTTGGAATTTGAAGTCTGCTCTTGTGACATTTATATATCTAAGTATTTCTTTCTAACAGATTCGAATTCTTCTTTCGGTATATATCCATAATATTCATTTTCTAAATGCCAAGGTCGAAAACTGTCCTTATCAAGATATTTCACTATTTTAGCAGGTACTCCAGCCAATATGCAAAAACCTTCAGGAAAACTTTTGGTTACTACTGCACCAGCTGCCACAATCGTCCTCGGTCCCAGGATGACACCCGCTGTGACAACACTATTCATACCAATCCAAGAGTAATCTCCTATTGTTATCGGTGCCGCATTATATTTCCTTTGATCATAAATGTCATGGTTTGCACTAAGGATTCCCACATTCGGCCCGAATTGAACATAGTCTCCAATATAAACTGTGCCTGCTCCCTGAATGTAGCACCCAGGTCGTGCTATTGTTGCATTACAACCTACATAGACTTTTCTTGCATTTGCAATTGTACATGTCGGATGTACCGGATAATATCCCGCTTTGCTACAATTACCTGTTAGTCTAAATCTTACATAGTTCCAATAAGACACATTATGTACTCCCGAACTTGCAACCTTAACATATGAAGAGTAGAAAGGAATTAATACTTTAATAATTCTCTTTACAAAATTCATTTCTATTACAAAATACTGATTAAAAATATTCTAACTATTTCATTTGTTAAAATATTATCTTCCCTTTTTTATTCTAACCTACCTATTCATATCTAAAAGAAACTAATTGAACAATATGAATAGTATTATCCAATTAGTATCCTTTTTTAATTAGATATGGTATCTTCCCGCCAGCGGACAAATATTACAACAATCAAGAATTACTTTCCCTTTAAGTTTATCCCAGTTCAGTTTGATGTGGTCATGCTTAACAAGAATAACTACCATCTCTATATCATCCAAAAACTCATCAAAATTACTGTATTGGTTATCAGCAATCTTATGGTTCTCAAGGAACGGATCATAACAACGAAGTGGACGTGCTAGATGACGTTCCTGAGCCTCTAACATTTGAAGAGCAGGTGACTCACGATAATCATCAACATTCTCTTTATAAGTGAGGCCATAAAGACCTACCTTACGATTATCAGTAATACCATTCTCTTTCATAATCTCATAGATGCGATTTAAGACGAAAGTAGGCTGTGAATCGTTAGTCTTCATAGATTCGTCAATAACTTTAGCTAGTTGCGGATAGTCTCCAACAAGAAACCAAGGATCAACAGAGATACAATGCCCACCTACACCAGGACCTGGTTGAAGAATATTTACGCGAGGGTGCATATTACAGATACGAATGATCTCGTAAACGTCCATATTATCATGACGACATATCCGTGCAAGCTCATTAGCAAAAGCGATGTTGACAGCACGAAAAGTATTTTCAACGACCTTAGTCATCTCCGCTGTACGAATATCAGTAACAACAATATCACCTTGACAGAAGCTCGCATAATACTTTTTTACTTTTTCACCAATTTCGTGAGAATCTGCACCAACAGTGCGATTATTATGAAGAAGTTCGTAAACCATATTACCAGGAATAATACGTTCAGGAGCATGTACAAGGTTAATATCTTCACCTATATTAAACCCATTTTCTTCAATAACTGGGCGTACATAGCGATCAATGGTACCAGGGCTAACTGTTGATTCAATAACTACAGTTGCTCCCTTGGGACAAACTTTCATTACTTCCTTAACGGCAGCCACTACATAGCAAGCATCAACTTTCTTTGAAAATTTGTCATATGGAGTAGGAACCGACACAATGTACATGTCTGTTTTCTGGTACTCTGTAGTAAACTTAATGCCAGCTTTGAGAGCATTTTGAAAAAGTTCATCAAGACCATTCTCTTTAAAAGTAGTACGACCAGCATTGAGTGTTTCAACAAGTTGCTTATTATAGTCAGTACCAATGACATCAACTCCATGAGAAGCCATCATGAGGGCAGTCGGAAGCCCGATATACCCCAATCCTATTACATTAATCATAAGTTTGATTTTAATATTTTTTTTCTATTTGTTTTCTCTATTATTAGAATAAGATTAGCAGACTTCATAACGTTCAATCTCCTTGTCTGCAAGTACGTCTGCAATTCTGCGACAAGCCTGTCCGTCACCATAAGGATTAACGGCTTTACTCATTGCTTCATATGCTACTGTATCATCAAGAAGAGTGCTAACCTCGTTCATGATCTTGTCGTAATCTGTACCAACAAGATGAACGGTACCAGAAGCTAGAGCTTCAGGACGTTCAGTGGTATCGCGCATTACGAGTACCGGTTTACCAAGTCCTGGAGCCTCTTCCTGAATTCCGCCTGAATCAGTGAGAACAATAGCAGCTTTGCTCATGAGATATACAAACTCGAGATACTGTAGCGGTTCGATGAAAAAAAAAATTTGACCGAGTGAGTTCTTCACCAAATACTTCGTGTATAGGCTTACGTACGTTAGGATTGAGATGCATAGGATATACGAAATCAATCTCAGGATACTTCTCAGAGAGATCTTTCATAGCAGTAACCATACGAATAAATCCGTCACCAAAATTTTCTCTTCTGTGCCCAGTGATAAGTACAAGTTTACGGCAATCGGTAAGACGAGTTACATTATAACCGGCACACATAAGTATATCATCTTGCTTCTTTGCAAGAATCTCATCTTTCTTGAGCCTATTTACTACCATGTGAAGAGCATCAATAACAGTATTACCTGTTACATAAATGTTACCTTGGGCCTTTTCTTCAAGAAGATTTTTCTCAGAGAGAGGAGTTGGAGAGAAATTGTAGGTAGCGATACGCCCAGTAATCTGGCGGTTCATCTCTTCCGGCCATGGACTGTAAATATTATGAGTACGAAGACCTGCCTCTACATGCCCCACAGGAATCTGTGCATAAAACGCAGCAAGTGCACCTGCCGTAGAAGTAGTGGTGTCACCATGTACAAGTACTACATCAGGATGACATTCTTTGAACACATCACGAAGACCTGTAAGAACACGTGCAGTCACATCAGTCAGATCTTGGCCCTGCTTCATGATATTCAAGTCATAATCAGGCTTCACGTCAAAAAGATTAAGAACCTGGTCAAGCATTTCACGATGCTGGCCTGTTACACATACGATTGTTTCAAATTCATTATTCCTCTTCTGAAACTCTTTGACAAGAGGACACATTTTAATTGCCTCTGGTCGTGTTCCGAAGATTAACATTATTTTTTTTTTCATATTATTTGTTTATTCAAACTTTGTCAAAACGTAAAACGTAATGTATAAAAGAATAGTGATTCAATTAAGATTTTCGCCAAACCATTTTATTCACTACTCCTACATAACTCTGAATGATCTTCACCACCTTCGTTGAAACATTTTCGTCAACGTAATTCGGTACCGGAATACCATGTTGGCCGTCCTTAGTGAGTTCAACAGCCAAATCTACACTCTGAAGCAGCCCCTCAGTATCAATACCAGAAAGTATAAAACATGCCTTATCCAAGGCTTCAGGACGTTCTGTTGAAGTTCGAATACAGATAGCAGGAAAAGGATAACCAACTGAAGTGAAAAAGCTACTTTCCTCAGGAAGAGTACCAGAATCCGATACCACAGCAAAGGCATTCATTTGGAGACAATTATAATCATGAAAACCAAGAGGTTCTTGCTGAATAACACGCTTATCAAGTTGGAAACCTGATGCCACCAGTCTATTACGAGAACGTGGGTGACAAGAATAGAGAATAGGCATATCATATTTCTCTGCCATTCTATTAATGGCAGTAAAAAGAGAAGTAAAGTTCTTCTCCGTATCAATATTCTCCTCGCGATGGGCTGAAAGCAGGATGTATTTTCCTTTCTCAAGTCCAAGACGTTGGTGAACATCTGACGCCTCAATCTCAGCCAAATTCTTATGAAGTACTTCCGCCATCGGTGAACCGGTAACATAGGTACGCTCACGAGGAAGCCCACACTCTGCAAGATAACGACGAGCGTGCTCGGAATAAGCCATATTGACATCAGAAATGATATCTACGATACGGCGGTTTGTCTCTTCGGGAAGACATTCATCCTTGCAACGGTTACCTGCTTCCATATGGAAAATTGGAATATGTAAACGCTTGGCACCTATTACACTCAAACAAGAGTTAGTGTCACCAAGTACCAAGACAGCGTCGGGCTTAGTTTGATTAAACAGTTTGTAACTGCAATTGATAATATTACCGCAGGTGGCACCAAGATCGTCGCCAACAGCATCCATGTAGACTTCGGGATCTTTCAGTTTGAGATCCTTAAAAAAAATGCCATTGAGGTTGTAATCGTAGTTCTGTCCGGTGTGAGCCAAAATTACATCAAAGTACTTGCGGCACTTGTTGATAACAGCGGCAAGACGGATAATCTCAGGACGAGTACCAACAACTATGATAAGTTTCAATTTACCATTCCCCTGCCACTTTATATCGCTATAATCAAATTTAGGAAATTTGTTCTCCATTATGTTATTTCTTTTCAACTGGATCAAAGTAGGTGTCTGCGCGATCGGGATTGAAAACTTCATTGCAGTACATTACGGTCACCAAGTCTTCGGTTTCACTTAAGTTTATAATATTGTGGGTATATCCAGGAAGCATATGAACTGCCTGAATCCTATTACCACTCACTTCACAGTTCCATACTTCGTCTGTTCCTTCCTTACGGAGTTGGATAAGTCCATGCCCTGCTACAACAATAAAAGTTTCCCACTTGCTGTGATGCCAATGTTCACCTTTGATGATTCCCGGTTTGCTGATATTGATGCTGACCTGACCGTTATTAAGGGTATGGATAAGTTCAGTAAAGGAACCCCGCTGATCTACATTCATCTTAAAATCAATAACAGCTTTCTCTTTTGGAAGGTAACTAAGATAGGTAGTCATAAGTTTGTATTCAAGGCTACCTTGCGGTAAAGCCAATGCAGTCAGGGCCTTGCCTCCTGCCGGACTGACAGATGCCGCACACTCATTAATTATGTCTATAATCTCTCCGAGAGTCGTCTTGTGAGTAACAGGGCAGTAACAATAGTGACCTTCGACAGTTGGAATAACCTTAAGTCCCTCAAACTCACAACGATGTTCCTTACCTACGAGGGCGGAAATCATTTCATCAACAAGATCATCAATATAAAGAAGTTCCATTTCAACATTACGGTCATTAACCTGAATAGGGAGGTCGTTGGCAATATTGTTGCAAAAAGTGGCGATAGCACTATTATAGTTAGGGCGACACCATTTCCCAAAAAGGTTCGGAAAACGATAGATAAGCATTCTTGCTCCCACTTCATGACCATACTGAAAGAAAAGTTCTTCACCAGCTTTCTTACTACGACCATACTCAGAGTTGCCAAAACGCCCAGTAAGAGAAGCCTGAACTGAGGATGAGAGCATTACAGGACAAGCATTCTTATGTGCTTTCAACGTATCAAGAAGAGTGGTGGCAAAGCCAAAATTGCCTTTCATAAACTCTTCCTGATTCTGTGGACGATTGACACCTGCGAGATTGAAAACGAAATCAGCCTCTGCGCAGTAGTGGTCGAGCTCTTCCTTAGTGTTTCCGAGATCATACTCAAAAACATTATCTACCTGTACATCTTTATACAAGCTAGCCTTACCTTCTTTTATGTTATTAAGTTGGGAGCAAAGGTTTCGTCCCACAAAACCTTTAGCCCCTGTTACCAATATCTTCATAAATCTTTGGTATTTTCTTACTGAACAAAGTTACCTTCACCGGAGAGTTCCTTCTGGATATACTCAAGAGCAGCTATTTTCGTCTTGGTCTCCTCAACTGTAAGTATACGTGTATTGTTTGAATTGAACTCAGAGATGATGTTGCGTTCTATCTCTCCTTCTTTGAAAAACTTATCATAATTCAAACCACGATTGTCAGCCGGTACACGGTAGAAATTACCCATATCCTCTGCCTTAGCACATTCCTCATTTGTCAAAAGTGTTTCATACATCTTCTCACCATGACGAATACCAATCACTTTAATATCATCTTTCTTGCCACCGAAAAGTTCACATACAGCCTCAGCCTGAGTCTGAATAGTGCAAGCAGGAGCCTTCTGTACGAGAATATCACCATTTTTGCCATGTTCAAAAGCAAAAAGTACAAGATCAACAGCTTCTTCCAATGACATAATAAAACGTGTCATCTTAGGTTCAGTCAAAGTAATAGGATTACCATTACGAATTTGCTCTATCCAAAGTGGTATCACAGAACCACGAGAACACATTACATTGCCATAACGTGTACAACAAATCTTTGTCTTACCGGAATAACGGCTTTTTGCCACTGCTATTTTTTCCTCGATTGCTTTAGTAATACCCATCGCATTGATTGGGTACGCCGCTTTATCTGTTGACAAACAGATGACTGCACCAACTTTTGCCTCAATAGCTGCAGTCAACACATTGTCAGTACCAATAACATTGGTTTTTACTGCCTCCATTGGGAAGAATTCACAAGACGGAACTTGCTTGAGGGCAGCTGCATGAAAAATATAATCTACTCCAGGCATTGCATTGCGACAAGACTGAAGATTGCGCACATCACCAATAAAGAACTTTATCTTGTGGGCGACATCAGGATATTTTGACTGATATTCATGACGCATATCGTCCTGCTTCTTCTCGTCGCGACTAAAGATACGAATCTCACCGATATCAGTACGAAGAAAACGATTCAATACCGCGTTACCGAACGAACCAGTTCCACCAGTAATCATAAGGGTTTTATCTGTAAAAATACTCATAGCCATCTATTTTTCATTTATTTAATCTTCTCCAAAAATATCTCGTGTATAAACCTTGTTTTTCACATTATCGAGACAAGTATCATAGCGATTAGCAATAATTACACGACTACTTTCCTTGAATTCCTCTAAGTTATTCACAACCCTGCTACCAAAGAACAATGTGCCATTTTCAAGCGTAGGCTCATAGATAATGACTTCTGCCCCCTTAGCCTTTATACGCTTCATAATTCCCTGAATAGCAGACTGACGAAAATTATCTGAATTTGACTTCATCGTCAAACGATACACACCAACAATTGGAGGTTGATTGGAGGAATCAGAATAATTGTATTCGTTATTTTCTAAATAGCCATACCACCCCGCCATACGGAGTACTGCATCGGCTATATAATCCTTACGGGTCTTGTTTGATTCCACAATAGCGGACATCATATTTTGGGGGACATCCTGATAGTTGGCAAGAAGTTGTTTGGTGTCTTTAGGTAGGCAGTAGCCACCATAACCGAATGAAGGATTGTTATAATGTGTCCCGATACGTGGGTCAAGACCTACGCCCTCAATGATCGCTTTACTGTCCAATCCCTTAATTTCAGCGTATGTATCAAGTTCGTTAAAGTAGCTGACACGGAGAGCCAGGTAGGTGTTGGCGAAGAGCTTGACTGCTTCCGCCTCTTTTATGCCCATGAAGAGCGTGTCAATGTTTTCTTTGATAGCCCCTTCCTGCAAGAGGGCAGCAAATATTTTGGCTGCTTCCTCCAACATCTCAACATCTGTTACAGAATCTATTGCTTTATTTTCTTCGACAAACTCCAGACGGTCGATGATCTTCGGATAACCTACGATGATACGGCTCGGATAAAGGTTGTCATAAAGAGCCTTGCTTTCACGAAGGAACTCCGGTGAGAACAGCAGGTTGAACTTCTTTACTCCTTTTTGGGCGTACTTTACATAAAGGTTACGGGTATAACCCACAGGAATCGTTGACTTAATGACCATTACGGCATCGGGATTCACCTCAAGCACAAGGTCGATAACCTCCTCCACACGGCTCGTATCGAAATAATTCTTTACCGGGTCATAGTTTGTAGGAGCGGCTATTACCACAAAGTCAGCGTCAGCGTAGGCTGCTCTCCCGTCCAAAGTGGCTACAAGGTCAAGCGGCTTTTCTGCCAGATATTTCTCGATATAATCATCCTGGATAGGGGAAACCTTATTGTTCAGTTTCTCCACTTTTTCCGGGATTACATCCACAGCGGTTACATGATGATGTTGTGATAGCAGCGTCGCTATGCTCAGTCCCACATAGCCGGTTCCGGCTACTGCGACCCGAATGTCTTTGAAATCACGCATATTATGTTTGATTTGGGTTTATCAATAGTAGTTTATTTACCCTTCTGACCAGCATGTTTTTCTCCATAACCGTAGCCATAACCATAACGCTTGCCATAGCCGTAATACTTGCCGTATTTACCATAACCATAATAATAGCCGTACTTCTTTTTCTGAAGATCCAAACCGTTAATGGCAATACAGAGATTAGGTAACTTTTTATTTTCAGAAAGTTCATTAATCAAAGTAAACTCTGCCTTACGGGTATAATCAGCACGGCATACGTATACCGATAAATCAGCGGTACGACCTATCAGCAAAGTATCGGTTACCATACCAACAGGAGCGGTATCCAGAATCACATAATCAAAGTTAGTCTTCAATGTTTCGATGGCTTTCTCCAATCCGTCACGGGCCAATAATTCCGTTGGATTGGGCGGAACTGCTCCACCCGGAAGAATAAAAAGATTTCTATTGATATCCGAAGGTTGAACCAGATCCATCAAGTTCATACTCGGGTTAGTCAGGAACTGAGTAATACCATGCTCTTTCTTGGGGATATTGAACACTTTGTTCAGACCGGGCTTGCGAATGTCAAGGCCAACGATTACGACTTTCTTACCTAACAAAGAAAGGCTAACTGCTAAATTGGCGGAAATAAAAGACTTACCTTCACCACTGATAGTAGAAGTTACTAAAATTACGTTCTTATCTCTTTCAAGCATAAACTGAAGATTGGTACGAACATTACGGAAAGTCTCGCTCATCAGGTTGTTCTGATTCTCAAAGACCGCAATTGAACCGGATTTCTCATCCGCCAATGGAATATCACCGACAACCGGAAGTGAAGTCAATTTTTCTATATCGGCACGTCCTTCAATCTTGAATTTGGTCAAGCCTATCAGATAGATGATACCTACCGGGATTCCCATTCCCAAAAACAAAGCAACCAGATAGACCATCATCCTTTTAGGGGAAACGGGATTGTCATCAGCAATCGCTGCATCAATTATCTGGGCATTATTTGCCGTAGCTGCCAAAGTTATAGCATTCTCCTCACGTTTCTGAAGCAGCATTAGATACAGTCCCGATTTGATTTCCTGCTGGCGGGCAATGCTTACAAACTGGCGTTCCTGAGTTGGGGCGTCACTGATACGACGGGAATAACGACTCGCTTCACGATCCAAATCAGCTTTAGTAATCTGTAATCCTTTCAAGGTAGCATCCAAAGTGGCCTGCACATTGCTACGCATAGCACGAATACTGGTATTAAGGTTGACAATCGCCGGGTTACTTTCCGTTGAGGTACGTAACAGACGGTTGCGTTCAATCAGCATCTCATTATAACGCGAGATTGCTCCAACCAGGCCACCATCCTGCAAACCGACATTGGCAGGCAACACTTCATATTCATCACCCTGAAGGTATTTTTGCAAATCAACAATAAGGTTGATCTGAGTCTGATTCTCCACACGTTTCTTTTCGTATTCCGCATTACCCGTCAAGGCGATCTGCGCCTCGCTACTCAAATCCGTAATACCTGCTGTACGTTTGAAATTTTCCAGATCTTGCTCAGTACTGCCCAACTCTTTGGAAATAATACCGATACGTTCATCTATAAACTCTGCCGTTTTCTGGGCCACTTCATTCTTGTCATTATTCGCATTGATGTTGTACATCTCAAGCAGTTTATTGATAAAATCCTTACCACGACGGGGATTGGTATTCTTCAATGAAATGACAACAACAGAAGTCGTTTTTGAAGTGGGAGCTATCGACAAGGAGCTGGCATATCCTTTTGCTACAGAGAAAGGACGGTTAATGAAAGCCGTAATATGACGTTCTTTCGTCACGTTTTCCGGACGAACAGCAGACAAGGTATCATTATTTGCGAAAAATGCGACCGTACCCTCATCTGTCGGGAATACAGCAGGTAATTTTTCAAATTGTCTCCGGTATTCTTTATCACCCACTTTCATTTGTACATCCATCACACCTGTCGGTTGAAGAGTCATGGCGACTTCCATCCTGCCAGGAAGCTTGTCTGCCTCCTGCGGAGTAAGGCTCACCAATACGGGAGAGGTCTGATAAAGTTCCTTTTTCGGGAACTCGTCTTCATCCACATAGGTAACAAACAGTCCTAAATTGTTTACCACCTCTCCGGACAAAGACTTCGAACGGAGCACTTCGATTTCATTATCGACATTACCGGACGAAGAGACAAAACCGTCCAAACCCATCCTTTCCAGTTCGGAAGACATACTTGTACCACCGCCTTTCTTATCATCCTTAATCAAGACTGTGGCGGAAATATTATAAACGGGCGTTGTCAGTCGCAGGTATCCCCACGCACAGGCGATACATACAATTACTGAAAACACAAACCAAGGCCAGTGAACCAGACAACGGAAAAAAATTTCCTGAATATTAACCTGCTCTTCAGAATGTTCCATACACTTTTCCTTTTTTTCCTCAACCATACAGTGATACTATTTGAAGATTGTTACTAATAAACTTGCCAATGACACCAAGATAGAGGTGGCTGAGAACCAAAGGCTTGTACTGTTACCGATATCAGAGTTACGCGCTTTCGCCTTGTTCGGAGTCACATAAACAATATCATTCTGCTGCAACCAATAATAAGGGGAAAGAATGGTTTCCGCACTGTTCAGATCCAGCGTTATAATCTGCTGTTTGCCGTCAGCACCTTCACGAATCAGTTTTACATTATCACGAAGCCCCCAGACAGTCATATCACCCGCCATGGCCAAGGCTTCCAACAGATTCACCTTCTCATTATTGATGGTAAAGGTACCGGGACGTGCAACTTCACCCAGTACAGAAATTTTATAGTTTACCATGCGGACGGTTACTATCGGAGTCTCCTTGATATAAGGTTTCAACTTTTCTATAATTAATTGTTCTGCCTCTTTCTTTGTCAAACCGCCCACCTTTAATTCGCCTAAAACCGGAAAATTGATCTTTCCTTCATTATCCACCAAATAAGGTTGCAGAACCGGCTGGACACTCAACTGCGAATTTCCAGCAGCCACACTAGCAGGACTAGCTACCGTCAGATTGAATGGAATAGCCAACTCGGGACTGGTACATGAAACCACAATAGTAAGCAGGTCTTTAGGCATTATCTTGGCATCATACAAATTTTCCTGTTGGACGGTCTGTTCCACAACTTCCACATCCTGCAAGTAAGGAACCTTTTTGTATGACTGACAAGACGCGAGCAGAAATATTGCAATCAGACAGGCAAACACATTACGTCCCATACCTTGCATACTCATATACATGTAAAATGATTTATTCATAAAATTATTAAATTTATTATTCCTTATCCAACCTCTCAAATTTCGGAGAATTCTTTGACTTAAATTCCGGCACGACTTTCTTCATCAACCGCACGGTATCCATAATCTTTACCGTACGCGACAACTTCTCAAACTCTGCATAAGTATCAAGGATATCTGCATATTCATACCGACGTACTTTAGCTATCATAATTTTCTTGTTTTCGGTAGGTATTGTATTTTCTTTATCGCTCAACACCTCTTCATAAAGCTTTTCACCCGGACGTAATCCTGTAAATTCGATCTTGATGTCTTCCCCCGGACGATAACCCGCCAATTCAATCATACGGGTAGCCAAATCAACAATCTTCACAGCTTTGCCCATTTCAAAAACAAAGATCTCATTGCCCTCTCCCATAGTAGCAGCCTCCATCACCAAGCGGCAAGCTTCAGGAATAGTCATGAAGAAACGGATGATATCAGGATGAGTAACAGTGACAGGACCGCCATTCTCAATTTGTTCCCTAAAACGAGGAATGACAGAACCATTACTGCCCAATACATTTCCGAAACGTGTCGTGATGAATTTGGTATGACCTTTCACTTTCCCTTCACGAATAGCACATCCCAAACTCTGTACATAGATTTCTGCCAAACGTTTGGAGCAACCCATTACATTGGTAGGATTCACGGCTTTATCTGTAGAAACCATAATCATTTTTTCTGCGCCATATTCCACAGCCATGTCAGCTACCTGTCGGGAACCGGTTACATTGACAAGGACAGCCTCGCAAGGATTTTCTTCCATCAACGGTACATGTTTGTAAGCGGCGGCATGAAAGACGATTTGAGGATGATAGAGATCGAACACCATACGTACACGCTCTTTCACACGCACGTCACCGATCACAGGAATAAAATCTATATTTGGATAATTTTTCTCAAATTCAAGACGGACATTGTGTAAAGGAGTCTCTGCAGAGTCGAACATGATAAGTTTTTGAATTCCCATCTGCACCAGTTGACGGCAAAGTTCACTGCCAATACTGCCTGCCGCACCGGTCACCAACACCACTTTTCCCCTGAATTCTTCCGCAACCTGACGAAGATTGATGTTGATTTCAGCACGTCCCAGCAAATCTTCAATCTTGATGGGACGTATCCATTGGTGAAAATTGCCGTCAGAATCCGCTTCACTGATAGTAGGAGCTATCAATGTTTTAAGTTCATTGCTTTTACAATATTCCAAAAGGCGTTTTTCTTCCAAGCGAGTGTCTTCATAACGGGCAAACAGGATCCCCTTAATTCCACGCTTCCGCATGATATAATCAACATCCGACTCATTTTCAAAGTAATAAACGGGAAGATCTGCCAATCGGCGTCGGCTGTTATTTTTACCATATACATAAAAACCAGCTACCTTATAATGTGCACTATCCCTAAGACGTAATTTCAAGGCCACACTCTCTTCGTCAGTACCATAAATAAGAATACGGGTATTCTTTTTATTCACCCAATCCAACAAGAGGTCATAGACGATTATTAACGATACGCGAAAAGATGTCAGAATCACCAGAGTCAATAAGCCATCAAATAGAAGATAGGATATTTTATAATTGTATGGCAATTGAATCTCATATATAAGCCCAAAAGAAATAATGGCCAAACAGACAATTTTGAATAAAACGGCACACATGATACGCCAAAGTTCACGAGCTTGTGAAAAACGAATCGTATTACGATAAGTATGGAATAACAAAGCGCCCGCAACACTTGACACCAAGGAAACACAAGCAAATTTACAGAGCATCCAGTCTGTCATTGGAACATGCGCCATATAATGAATTACAGCATAAGCTACCAATGAACACAATACAGAAAGTGCCGTGTCAATACCTAAAACAACCCAATAACTGAAATAGTTTTTGCGGGCATATTGTACTATGCCCTTCAATGTTTTTTCCATTATAGTATAAATGAATAAAATAATATTTCGAAGTTTGATTTATCTGATTGATTACTATCAATACAAAGGCAATGAGCAAGATTTCAATGTCAGTGTAACCCAACAGAGAATCTTTTCATCTTTCGATACGTACATACATTTCTACACTATATCTTTTACAAGATATAATTCATAATACTTTTATGGATTTTTTTGAGAGAGGTCATCGATAAATATATCCACTGTTTGGTTACCGATGTCAGATAGACTGTCTGCTATTTTACAGACTTTCATTACATTTTTGCAGTAAAATCCCCATACCCCCTATAAAATAGATTGATTATTCAATCATCTAAATCCCCATTTTCAAACACCGGCTCTACACACCCCACCGGTATATCTACACATGCATACCCCAACATCGTCAATCGAACAGCAACTTTCGATTTCCCATTCATATTTACTAATTCCCCTTCCAGTCCTGCCAATGGTCCTTTGATTACCCGTATTTTTTCTCCCGGAGCTAATGGCGATGTACTCATGCTGATCGTCTCATCCGAGTAATCGAGCATAAACTTAAATCGCAACATTTGTTGGTCAGGAATAACAGCCGGAGTACTCTCCCCACGTAATACCATATAACGGCTGATAGAAGATAAAGTCAGGACTTCTTTTTGTTCTTGCAGATCAACGTGAACAAAAATCATCATCGGAAGTAGTACCCGGTCGACAACCTTACGACGGTCGCTCCATTGATGGACTTCTTGTTGAATTGGAAGGAAATTTTCGATCCCCATTTTCGTAAGCCGCTCACTCGTTTTTTTCTCGTGACAGATGCGCACAATGGCCACTAACCAACGTTTTGAGCGCGCTACGCTGCTGCCAATCACATCTGTTGGCAGAGTTCTTTGATCGTCATTTTTCTTAATGATCATGTATTTTTACCCCTCATTTTTCCGTTACTTCTTTGGTAATGGATTGAATTCGGTGACAAAGATAGATAAAATTATAAATAATAAACAAGAAAAAATGTACTCTTTTTAGTCGTAAGGTAAAATATGCCATTAAAAAACTACCCACACGCAAAAAAATCCAAGCAAAATCCGGATTCTTTTATTTTCCGAACAAGACCATAGAACTCGAATAATTAGAGATATAGTGCTATTTATATTTTACTGTACGCAAGAAACAAGCGTCAGGCTTTAATACATCATCTTTGATTGTCGCTGCACCATTTTCAAAGCCCTCAAACCCCATGGTAAAATAATTAATATCCAAGGCACTTGATTTTGTTACATCAGTATACTTTTCTTTGGTAGTAGGGTCTGTTACTTCCAAATTTCCTATTCTATTGCGACAATGATAAACTGCTCCCGGACGTTTGTACAAGTCATAAAATAAAGGTTGATATATTATATCCCCACTATCATACCATGTATTACGGGAGGCATATCGTAATTTACCAGGTTTCTCACTACTGTCACTCCATGGTGCGACACCTTGCCTGCGTCCATAACCAAGTTTTCCAATAGGAAGAAAGATGCAATGCCCATTGTCTTTGTTATATACAAAACATCCACGCATACCTTTTTCCGAATTCGGAGAATTCGGTTCTTCAATGCGCACATATCCCTGTGCTATGGATTTTTCTGTTGCTGTTTCTCTAGCACCATCTCCATAAAGTATACCGTATCCCTTATTTATTTTACCGTTTATATCTGTAGACACCAATGTATGATAAAAATCATCAATGGTTGCAATACGCTCATCTGACTTTCCCGGAAGGGTCCACGAGCCATTAAAACGTTTTTTTCTTCCTCTGTAGAAGGAGCAAGCCCGTCCCATGATACATTCGAAACACTCGTTTCTCCGGGCTTCAATACGTGAAAATCTTCTGATGGAGCCGATGTGTATTTATCTGCATAACCAAACCCCGGTCTATCATTGTTTGAGGCTAAAATTGCCGTATTATTACCGCGACGGAACAGCGACCCTTCCTCCAAAGGCGAACGGGTATAAACAGGATTGTTATCCTTATCAAAACGATACACATTATATGAAACCCATGCAGGATTGCTATCACTTACATTACCTTCCAATGTTAAAGGGGCGTAACCTTGTCGCACAAAAATGTCATGTTCGCACGTATAATTATGATAGCGTACACGAACTATTGCACAGCGCACGTCATTTTCTCCAATCGTTCCGTTGAATTTTATTTTAAAATCAATAAATTGCTCTCCTTTCCCTTCCACTCTATCAGGTTTGACAGTTACACTTTCACTAGTACCTTCCAGAGTTATAAAATTATCGCCACCTTCCATGATTTCCGCACTCCATTCACCTTCAGACTTGAATGGTACAAAATCACCTTCTTCATTGGGTAGCCGCATCAACGTCACATGAAAATCGTCCGAACAACTATGGCTACGCCATACCCCTTTGGGGTTCTCGACACGTCGGACTTGTATCATATCAAGATCTACCGGTCCGGCAACTTTATTATTGTTTTCATCTTCAATCGTGAATCTCACAACCTCTTTACGAGGATAAGCTACGTAGGGATTATTGCCGGTAAAGCCTGTTCTTGTCACCAATTCTTTGGCACGCGTATAAAGCGGTATTGAGAATACAAGCTCCTTGCCATTATCAACCACAGTATATTTCCCATCAGCTTCACTACCTCCACTCATTTCGTTTCCCGTCCATTCATAAACTCTTTTACTTCGATCTTTTCCATCAACTATGCCTTTATAATACTGAAAATTATAAAACGAAGCATCCGACACATTTACTTTATTCGACATTTGTTTTTCCCATTCAGGTTTTCCAACCTTTACTGTAGAAGTTTTTATCAACGACAAAAAACTATTCCACGGACCATCTTCATAAACAGACTGCTGATTATAGAAGAATCCATCAGTAACAAGCGGAAATGCTTTTGTATTATTTCCCCAAGGCTTCCATCCTGTAAATGAAGAATCAACTTCGTCATTTTCACACTCATGCTTACCTGCATAGCTCTTTTCTTTCTTCGCCAAAATTCTTGCCACCAACTTATAACCGGACTTCATCGTTCCTGTCACCTTCACCGTTGCCGTCATTTCCTTATTATACAAATAAGAAATATACTGTGGAGTAGTCACATGAATGCCGGGCGGCTCTTTATATTCGATGTGCCAATCGGCATCGTTGCCGTAACCCTTGAATTTAAGAGTCAGCTTGTAATGAGTGTTGCGTTCGGCATTATAATCCGTTTTTACATCTTTTCCAAGCATAAAACGAAATTTAATCGGACCTGCGCCCAAATGTTCGTCCGAAGCCGTACAACGATAATAACCACTCACCTCCACATACGTACCGTAAGGTTTTTCATCTTTCCAACCGGAACCCGGCTCATTTTCATCCGGATTGGGCTTCCATATCGAATGGCCACCATCGTTCGACTGATATTTCAACTTTCCTTTCCCCTGCATATTCTCATAAAAAAACAGAGACTTTGCTGTATGGGCATGACGATTGGTGATAATATTGGAATCGTCACCATCCTCTCCCATACCCAAATAAGGATGCTGTGTTTTACACACATGTTTATAGTTTTCCGGAGTGAGCGTTTGAAGATCTTTATCCGGGAGTTCTTGAATAATAATGGATTTACCTTCTTCAAGCAAACCGTTAGAAGCGGAATAACGTACAGAACGCTCAAGCATCCTATCATCCCATTTTGTTTCTTCAGCCATATAGTCACTCAACGGATACACTTTGCTTACATCAGCCTGTCCGGGTGTATTCGGGTTGCCTAATGCGCAGGTTTTAGGTATATCTTTTATTACAATATTTTCAATATATATCTGCACATTTTCATAAAGGCCGGTACCGTCGAATGCAACCGTTACCTTAGAAGCTGCACGACGCAACCAGCTATGGAGTTGCACACTTGGAGAATTTATAGTGACAGGTTGGTCATCACTCGCATTACGATCCGACTTAAGACTAAATATACCAAACATTTCACTATTCTTTGCTATTTCATCCTCCCAGGTAAGAGAAATTGATTTCAGTCCTGCACGGGTCTTTATCGCATCAGAATAATCTCCCAGATCACCCATATTAGCTACCGCATAGACATAGTAGCGTCCTCGCTTTATCGAACGAAGCTTAAAGGTGGCTGAACCTGTCTTATCGTCCTCAAACTGACTTCCGTCTTCATTTTTATCTTCGTCAATACGATTGTCTTCTAATTTATAGTTCCAATCGGCAACATCCGGATCGGGCGTCACATCATTATTGTAAACGATATAATTATGAACTAATTCGCCTGCTTCATTATAGAACAGCATACAAAGCGAGTTGATATTCTGAATGGCATCTCCATCATCACCACCCGTTTCTTTTTGCGCTTCTCCGGCACGAGTCTTGCCTAGTAATGCATTCTCCTGATCAAAACATAAGGATACAGAAATGACAGCATCTCCTTTGCCAATTTCTTCTGTCATGAAATAATCATCCCGACAACTTGTCGTCAGTACGAATTGCAGCATAAGCAAAACAAAACAAAATAAAGTTGTTATCTTTCTCATACGACACATC
Organism: Bacteroides sp. BFG-606; assembly: GCF_024788145.1. Classification (NCBI taxonomy): domain Bacteria; kingdom Pseudomonadati; phylum Bacteroidota; class Bacteroidia; order Bacteroidales; family Bacteroidaceae; genus Bacteroides; species Bacteroides sp. BFG-606. The sequence continues at coordinate 5,110,915 of NZ_JANUIL010000001.1, forward strand.
ATTTTCAGGTTTAATTGTTAGAATCAGATTTCGGATCCAGGCCAAAATCGGGTTCAAGTTCGACCTCTGCATAGGGTACTACCTGTACATGAACATCTATTTTATCTATGTACGTTTTCGTCACGTTGAATTTATAATAATAATTGCGATGAATGTCGAAAGGTGTACCTAATGCTACGTCTTTCGGTGCATTATCATAATATTTAAAATCAATAGTATGTATTTGATCGCTCTCGGCAAATTTCAAGTGAATCTCGGCTGCATCCACAGCTTTGTTACCGTTGAGAAGGTTTTGATATTCGGGAATATAGAGCACAAAACGAGTTCCTGTCGACAGTTCCTCGAAAGGCAATTCTTTCTCATCACTGTCGTTCTTGCCATCCGGCAAATGCAAGTCGTCTACATAATCCTTGTCATAATCCCCCCTTCACATAATCGCTTTCCACGAATACATTATCCGGTGCACAATATCCGCGGCTATTGTAGCGATGTAGCGTAACAGACTTTAAGGTGTAGTCGGAAGTATTGCCAGAGGCTTCGGCAACAGTATAGTTAACTTCCACTTTCGCCATCGCACGAAGCATATGGAGCGTGCCTAAATAAGTGCACATATTAGAGTAGAATTTCACGTTCTCGAAAAGTTTCACGCCATACATAGGAATGAGACAATCTTCTGAAAGATGAAACAAAGAAGGAGTAACATACGAATATTGACTGCCCGGGCTTATACATATATCTTTGATGGTAGTTTGCCCAACAACCATTTCACTTTCTTGGGGATATTCCCTCCAGTTGGCAAGCATCACGACCTTGAATGTAGAAGGAAGCGGTTTTCTAATATTACCCACTACATCATAATACTTTGAACGATAACCGGCATTGCCCACAAGCATAATACCTTCCAGCTGAAGAGTAGAAATATATTTATTATCTTTATCGAAAAAGAGGATACGAAAGTCTTGATTCTCAAAATTGATGTAATTTTCAAAATCTGTTTCCATCCCGTTGTCATACCCGTCCCGACCGGCCCTTGTCACTGTTCGGGTATCAGAGAGTTCATCAAACGCAATATGAAAACCTACCTGAACAGTCTCCTCTTCTTCATACCGGTCTGTTGAAAGGTATTCTCTCTCTGAACTGCACGATAAGAACAAAATGCAGACAGAGAAGAACAAGCAAGAAAATGACAATATGCTTTTACCTTTTCTCATCATATACATGTTTTTAAATACCGGTCTCTTGAAGAACAACTTTCCAAGAATTTATGTAAATATAAGCATCCATCCAACGGTCTCCTTCATCTAAAAAGAAAACCATATTATATTCATCTTGCCGGTCGAGATATTCCTGATCGTCCATTCGACGATTGTACTCTCCTTTCACCAGCAAAGCATAATCTATCAGTGGAATAGAAAATACTGTTTCTCCCTTATCGTTCGTCACTTTCAGGCGGGGAGCTTTTTCCTTAACCAACCTTGCAGTAGTAAGTTCTGCGATAGCAGCGCTAAATGAAGATACTGTCCTGCTATCTACATCATCAATGCCCGCCGTTCCCGAGTCAGTATGCCATGCATAGTATGTCACAGGTTCATCAGATAGCAGCTTATTATCCCAGTTCATCACCCCATTTTCATCAGTTATGGAGAACGTAAATTTATCTTTATCGACAGGCTCGCCCGAAAGATGCTGCAATACAACACGTATATTATTAGTGTTTTTAACTAACGGAACGACAAAAGTATGTGTACCTTCCTCACTGCTGAAAGTCTGTTTTTCCAAATAGCCGTGATACAGCCTATTAAGATCTTCTTTGACATAAGCTGTTCCATCAAGCTTGTGCTCGCGCTTCAATGAACAAATCAGGTCTTCCTTACAAGATGAGACAGGAACGACAAATGAATTGCCTCCTGCCAACCCACACCATGCCAACAGGCTATAACTACCCGGAGCCACGTCTACTTCCATTGCATATCCTTCTTGTGCAAGAGCTTCCCCTTGCTCTGAACCTTGCCACACTACATTATTCTGTTCATCAAGGACATAAAGTGTAACCGAATTTACCTCGTGTGCAAAAGCATCTGCAAACTTCATATTCATATCATAACGGAACTTGACATGATAATGCACAGAGCAATCTCCTTCATCCTCGTAAATTCCATCGCAAGCTGTCATTACAAAAAGAACAGACAGCAGCATAAGCACTGGCAGTGTTGTTGTTTTATTTATTTCTTTCATATAAACTAATGTATTCATCGTTTATATACATGGATTATTTCTCTCGTTATATATATTGTCTACGAACATACATCCGTAGTGAATTTTCATTGTTAGTGGGAAAATAGACAACTTTTTGTCGTCACATTTTCCAAAGCCGCCCTTTCTTTGTACCGGAACGGAAGTACTTTTTCTTGTTAAATCCCGGAGGAGCAGGAATTAAAGCCTTTTCTCCTCCGAGATAAATTTCTATTTATGTGTTAGCAATAAAAATTACAAACCTACATTCTGATTAACAACTTTCCAAGAAAGGATATTAATTGTAGCACCTACATAGTAGTTTTCTTTTTCATCATCTTCACTAGGAACAATTACTTCATCCGGATCATAAACACCCTTACCTAAGTTTTCCAATTTGTTTACTGTAAGTGTGTAGTAGTGATTACGAACAACGCCGTAATTAGCTTCGAATGTTTTTACTTCTTTATCTCCGATTGTTTCAGTTTCGTTATTCAAGTGTTCAATAGGAATATTATAGTACATCAAACCACCTTTATAACCAATTGCAGGATCTTGGTTTTCAAAGTTCTTAAATGATAAAGCTGTATTTATAACGTCAATATCACTCGCTTCAGCAGATACCATTTTTTTATTCGTATCCTTCTTATAAAGAGTTGTAATAGCACCTTCTGTTTCCTTAGTAAGCGCTACTTTTACCTTACCATCACCCATGTTAACCAACTCTACATAAGTATCATTGATTTGCTTGTATTTTTCATCGTCAGTAGCACTCTCATCTACACCATCAACTTTATAATACAAATTAATTTTTTGTGTATTAAGTACATAATTGAGATATGATTTTCTCAAATAAAGCAGACCGTTAAAACGAACTAAATCATCACTTAAATCATTACCGTCCTTATCACAAATACGAGCCACCAAAATTACACTTGTACGAGCTGCACGAGATACAGCATAAGCAGCCGTATTTGTATTTTCAGCACAATAAGCAACATCGGCACCAATTACTCCATTACAATTGTTTGCAGAGATGTAGTTCAAATACTTTGAGTTATTTGAATTATGAAATACCTTATTGCCATCTTTATCTATTACTTCACCTGCTGCAACGTCTTCGGCAGACTGTGCTGAAATCTCATGACCATAGGCAAACGACGTACCCCAATAGCTACGGAAATATTTGCTCGCATCCCAATCGAACCCTACAAAAGTTGTCTTATCTCCTAGATTTGTACTCTGCCATGCTGTGTTGATACCTTTCAGCAAATAAGAATCTTTTGCTGTAGCATTCAAGCCCCAACCAACAAATTCTACATAAATATCAGTTGCCCCAGCTTGAATTTTATCGCCAGTTGTACCCTCACCTGTACTTGGGAATACAACTTCTCCCTCATTATTTTCTTCACCTGCGATAGAAACATTCAATTTGTAGAGAGGCACTTCCTCTTCCCCTTTCGTATATGAGGAAGCTTTTTCAAGCGTTGTTTTCAAAGCAACTTTTGCAGCCAAACGTTCTACGTAAACTTTCACAATTTGAGTCTCTTTCAACTGCTCCGTAGACTTAGCAAAATTTTCTGTAGACAAAACTGTTACACAATAGTATGGAGTACCATCTTCTCTGACGTAACTTGTCGTACTCATAACAAAATTTTCACCATTTTTATAAACGCCTTCCACATCACTGTTCAAAGCCATCAAATTCTTCTGTGCTTCGTCCAATGTAGCTCCTGCCTCAAAATTATCAGGTGCATTCAATACAGTAAGCATATATTTCGGAAAATTTGTTTCTGTAAGACCACGCAAAACAACAACTGTCTTACCATCAAATTCAATGTTATCCGGATTTGGATCATGAATATTTCCGCCATCCCATACATCATTTTTCAAAACAAAAGCACCCGTTGCATCATAAAAATAGAATTTGGCATTCTTCACTTCGCCTTCTTTCGTATTCTTATCAGCAAATTCAAAACCTGGCGCATCATCTTTAGTCGTAGCTCTCGTCAAAGCACCCGCTTCCGAAATTTTCACGTTGATATATGCTTCTCCATTAGGAAAAAGAACAGCATTGTCACCCTTGCCATCCGTCACATCTTTACTTTCATCGGAACATGCACATAATGCCATACATGCAAAAATTCCCCAAATAATCTTCTTCATTTTCATAATTAAAAAATTAATAGTTATTATAAATCTATCTTCTAATCTCTTGATTTTAATCCAATCAGCTAACCTTATTAATCTCGGCAGCTTCCTTTTTATAATAATGTTAATGAATTAATTTATTTTTTTGCTTTCTCTATTTTATCTATCTCAATAAGAATTATCTCCGCTTCCTCTACTCCCATCGCCTTCGCATCATTCAGGAACCTTCGAGCATCATCATACTTCCCTACTCCAAAGGCATATACCCCACGAGCGTATACCGCCTGTGACGAATCTCCCGCTTTGGAAAGATAACGCTCTGCGCTTTCAAAATCCTTACGCTGCATAGCAGAGTTTGCAGCATTCAAATTGGCAATCTCATCATCGGGATACATTCTCACGGCCGTTTCGAACACCTCATTAAACTCTGCGCTTCCCGGTTCGTATGTCCGCGCCACGAGATAGAACTCATTAAGACTAAGTTTTTGCGGTTGTGTCCGCATAATACGTTTGATTTCTTCTACATCACTGAAGCTGCGGATAATGTAATCTATGCGATAGTCAGTGTGGCGTAAAGCCGGATAACAGTTTTGTAACAAGAAACGGTATTCTTCCGGATAAGTCCGCTTGATTTTTGCTTCCTTAGCATCCGGTTCCATGTCACTGTCAATCATTGCCAATATTTCCGTACGATGTGTAAGGTTCGTTTTCTCAACATACCGGCGCAATCCTCCCCAATCTTCCGGTTCATAGGCGGTAGTTATTACACTATCCCTGAAATGGTACAGTTGATTGATGTAACTTTTCAATGCCGCTGTACGACCTATCGCCAAATCACGGTTATGGGAGTATGGACTTTCAGGTGAAGCGTAACCTTTAAGCCATACCGAAGTGATGATTATATCTTTATCATTACGGACAGAGTCAATAGAAGCTTGAATTTTACCCAACTCGGAAGTATTCCGACGATATTCGGGATATATAACCGTCTTGTCGACCGGGAAATCGATAAAAGCCGAACCGGAAAGCGAACGACTTTTGACTGTTTCTGCCTGTGGGTATACATAGAGCAACTGTGGAGAAAGCGGTTCTATTTCGGCATATCCGCCCAACGGCTCGATACATTCCGCTAATAGTGTGCTACAACATCCGTAATCACTACGATACAGTTCCAGTGCAGAACCGTTCATCCATTTGTAATAAGGAATAATAGCATGATACGCCACATCTTCTGGTCTGGAATGTGCTTTGAATGTCATCTCTTTTTTGCCGGAGAGCATACTTTCACCATTACGCACATAATAATAATAACGACGACGCCCATAAACTCCTACCGAAGGAAGCTCCAACGTGTCCGTAGCGCACACAAAGCGAGGAGTGAGCAGCACTGCTCTATTGCTCTCCACATCAAGAGGAGACAGCCCCATATTCATATCGACTACTATATATTCACCGTTCCGTTCAATTTTAAGGTTATCTGTTGTCACTCCAATTGTTTGCTGGGCATTCAGCATACAGCCAGCTCCCAGCAATGCTGTTATAATAAAAATAGTTCGTTTCATAACTAAACGCTTTTAGAATAAATAAACTAAATTCACTGCCGCTTTAGTGAGACCAAAATAGTTATGCGGCTTGCTCTCCTCCACTTTCTTTCCACACCCGGCGCACCTGAAACGGTCATATCGGGTATAGGAATAACCGACACCTATTTCAGCCTCGATATTCCAATGACGCCCCAAGATCCAAGCATAACCATAAGCAACACCGCCGCCAACAAACCATCCTTGATAGCGGGTGTCCTTAAGAGTTGAAAAATCTGTGCCCAGTAATTTGAAATCAGTGTCAATACCACCTATATTATATTGTCCACCGTGGAGATGAGCTCCGACAAAATGACCTGCAAAGCGATCGCAAAACCAATAGCGTGCTTCAGGTTGTACCGCCCAGTGTTTCCACCGGCGATTATGCGATAAGGTCCATGCGTTGAAATCTCCGGAAATATCCAATGTCCACCGAGGTGCAAGTCCTACCTCTAAACCGGTATTTACATTCATGAAAACATCGGACAGGATATTGGTCTTTAGCGCCACTTTCTGCGCATTAATTGTATAAGCCACGCCATTCATGGCTACTATCAGAAAAAGAATCCTTAGTTTCATCATTTATGTGTGTTCCTATGCCAAATAATTGTTACTATTTCTCTTTAAGCATTACCCCAAACAAACAGCAATAAACAAATTAGCATTTACTGATATTCTAAAAATATATCTTGATCTTTATTTCCCCTGCAAATATGTTTATACCCCAATTCTATTTGCTTTATGGCTTAATCCAATACTTCTCTTATCAAGAAAAGTACCGACAACAATACTGTCTGATACTGATACTTTTGGATTATATTAAAGTGCTTTTTCAATTAACATTTTACAAAAAATGCTAATATTTTTTGTTACAGAATAAAAAAAGTTGTTGGATATAATGCTGTATGGCCGTTTTTTTATAATTTTGCATCAAATTAATACTTTTCTTGATAAGAAAAGTACCGGCTCAATAATATACGCTCATTTCTTTTTTATCATTATAAGGAATTGATAATAAGATTATTAGCATTATCCACAGCTGAAGTATCCAATGATGCAAGATAAATTTTTGTAGTATTCTCCGAGTCGTGTCCCATAGCCTCGCTAATAACAGAAATAGAAATATTTTTGCTTCGGGCTATACTGGCCCAAGCATGGCGGGCAACGTATGTTGTCAGTGTCACATTCAAATTCAACAGTTCTCCAATCATTTTTAATTTCCTGTTTATCAAATGTGCCGCATTTATATATTGCCGCCTTTCATTTTTACCTATATCTTTTATTATCGGTAACAGATAAGGCGTATCTACCGTATTATACTTGTTAACGATTTCTTGCATAGGCTTTTCCCATTTGATAAAAAGCTGCTGATTCGTCTTGTGACGCCGATATGACAAGATGCCATTCTGAATATCTTTCTTTTTAAGGAATGCTATATCTATAAACGACATTCCACGAGTATAAAACGAAAACATAAAGATATCCCGAGCATACTCCATTGAAGATGAAAATCCCAGTTCCAGATCTCTTATCTGGCGAATAACTGTCATTGACACAGCACGCTTCATTGTCTTGTCAATCCCAGTATACACATGTTTGAACGGACTACGCTGTACCGTCAACCCCTTGTCAACAGCACGGTTATATATCGCACGCAAATTTCTCATATAATACGAAGAACTGTTGGGGCATACTCCAGTTGATTTTAAAAATGTTTCATACTCAACCATAAAAGCAGAATCCACTCCTTCAATAAGAATATCACCACGGCTTCCCATGAAACGTTCGAAACTATTTAAGGTTGCCCTATAGGTTTCAGCGGTACGTTCTTTACCTATTTGCTCCAACTGCACAATAAGATTCCGCCCAAATGACAGGAAACCGTCAACAAGAGGTACTTTATAGGCTTTCACTACATCGTCTGACGTAAAAGTATCCGCCGACCGCTCAAACCGTCGAATAATTTCTTTAAGCCGGGATTGATCTTCTAAAATGCATTTTCTTAATGTAACAAGATGACGTGCACGAACTTCGTTATCAGTGAAGGTAATAACCGAAGAAAACCGGTTATCCCATTCCGACGGGAAAATCTTGTAACACGTGCTTATCCGCTTCACGACTCTATTATGAGTCACTTGATAAAATAAAGTCCCCTCTTTTTTACAAACTGAAGAAGGACGAAATTTCACTTTTACTGTTGCCATATAAGTTATATTTTGAATTATAAATTAGTGATATAACAAATATATGGATCAAAAAAAGAGACTGAATAACATTTTATTGTTAAACAGCCTCTTTTATTTCTTTGGGGAAACTTTAAATTTCTTACCACTTATAATTAATACCGAAACTAAGCAATTCTTTCAACTGGAAGAAGCTGTCTCCTTCAGTCGGTTTCGAACTGTCGTCAAAACGGGTATGTATATAGAGCTTAGTAGAAAGATAACGGTTCAACACAAAATTGAATGTATTCTCCCACTCTATACGTGCCCAATGGTAGTTGGTCAGACAATTGAGACGGGATTCTAAAGTCACTGCAGAGATGATGGTCCAGTTGAATGTCGATTGCAGCTGGGAACCGAAGTCATTTTTAGAACATTTGCCTTTGTCCAAACCGAATTTTGTTTCATCCACTTCCGAGCTACCAATATAACGTAAATTATAAGTTAACGGTGCCATAAACACGGAAAGATTAAATTTCTTCTTAGTCAGTTTGTAGTCCATACCGACACTGACCGCCAAATCTGCCGGAGACATGAAAGCCGAAACCAATTCTTCACTATTAGCTTTATAACCATTAAAGAACTGCGTCTTGAACTCGGAAGAAATGGTATAATACCAGTTCTTGAAAGCTCTCAGACCTAATTTATTATACAAGCGAAATTGGTCGGTATTAAAAAGATATTTATGGTATTCATCTGACGGAGTAGAAGTCATACCGACTTTAGCTTCCAACTGGTTTTCAAACAGTACTTTTTCATTGTCATTATAGTTGGCAAAAACCTGAAAAGTCGCTAATCCGGAAAAGTTGCTTTCCCCTCCCTTATACCAGTTGTCCGACAGGTGGTTCTGGCTGATCTGCAACGACCCGTTACCTCCCGTAACCCACCAGTTAGGTCGACTAATCTTCATATTGGCCTTTCCTACATTATCATCCATATTTTCCGGTTGAAACAGATGAACAACAGTTGCTTTCGGAGATATTTTCGGCTTCACATCGTGACGGAACACATCACGGCTCATGATGCGATCTTCTGTAGTTACAACCAAATCCGGATGTGCCAGATACAGATCCATCAACGCACTGTTCACTATTTTACCGGCACGCTGGGTTTTGGTAAATGCCAAGGTATCGTATGGCAGAAGTTCTGTTGTCAGTTGAGGAGTAGCATCCAATTGTATGGGTTTCCATTCCAATTTCGAATATTGTGCCATCGGGGCATAATAATACGCCACAGGTGTAAACAAGCGGAAATAATCGGGATCAGACGGAATATAACGTGGCGGAACGGACAAGTCGTTCAAATAATCTAATTGTGCAACATACTTATTATATAAATAAGAAACGGTATCCAGTTTCGGAGTCGGACCAGACAGATTAAGTTTTAGCATCAAATATTTCTGAAGTTCTGCAGAAAGGGTATCTGCCCTCACGACTCTGGCTTTTGCCACAACTGTTGAGGATTTAACCGTTTTGGCAGGTTTGATCGCTGCAGGAGCAGGCTGCAGAGAGTCAGTCGGAAGTGAAGCGGATTCGACAGGCTCCTGTGCAAAAAGCGATAACGATAAGATTGACAGGATAAACGCTGAACATAAAGTAGTAATTCTCATCATATTTGTCTATGGTTTAGGCTGCAAAGCTACATTATTTTGTTTAGAAATCATAGGATTCTTTCAAAATTGCATTTTTTAATAAAATTGTAGAGACGAAAGTCTGCAATCTTCCCCTTTTTTTTATAATTTTGCGCTTTTTAAGTTCGTAAGAATACTACTAAGTAACAATTATTAAAACAGTTATAGCTGTGGGAGAAACAAAGTATATTTTCGTCACCGGTGGTGTTGCCTCTTCTTTAGGAAAAGGGATCATCTCATCATCCATCGGTAAGTTGCTGCAAGCAAGAGGTTATAATGTAACCATCCAGAAGTTTGACCCGTATATTAACATCGACCCGGGAACATTAAATCCTTATGAGCACGGGGAGTGCTATGTAACCGTAGACGGACACGAAGCCGACCTCGATCTGGGACACTATGAGAGATTCCTGGGAATACAAACGACAAAGGCGAACAACATTACTACGGGACGTATCTACAAGAGCGTCATTGACAAGGAACGCCGTGGAGACTATCTGGGTAAAACCATCCAAGTGATTCCTCACATCACAGACGAGATCAAACGGAATGTTAAACTGCTTGGTAATAAATACAAGTTTGATTTTGTGATTACTGAAATCGGTGGTACGGTAGGTGACATCGAATCACTCCCCCTACCTCGAAAGTATCCGTCAGTTGAAATGGGAACTCGGTAAGAACGCTCTTTGCGTACACTTGACTTATGTTCCTTATCTTGCTGCTGCCGGAGAATTGAAAACAAAACCGACGCAACATTCTGTAAAGGAACTCCAAAGTGTGGGTATTCAGCCGGATGTACTGGTTCTGCGTGCCGAGCATCCGCTAAGTGACGGATTGCGTAAGAAAGTGGCACAATTCTGTAATGTAGACGATAAGGCTGTTGTGCAGTCTATCGACGCGGAAACAATCTACGAAGTACCTATCCTGATGCAGGCACAAGGACTGGACAGCACTATCCTCGAAAAGATGGGACTGCCGGTAGGAGAAACTCCGGGACTCGGCCCATGGCGTAAGTTCCTGGAACGCCGTCACGCCGCAGAGACAAAAGATCCGATCAATATTGCACTGGTTGGAAAATATGACTTGCAGGATGCTTATAAGTCTATCCGTGAGGCTTTATCACAGGCAGGAACGTACAATGACCGCAAAGTGGAAGTTCATTTCGTAAACAGCGAGAAGTTGACAGACGAAAATGTATGTGAAGCTCTGAAAGGTATGGCGGGTGTAATGATTGGTCCGGGATTCGGTCAACGGGGTATCGACGGCAAGTTTGTCGCTATCAAATATACACGTACACATGACATCCCGACTTTCGGTATTTGTCTGGGTATGCAATGTATTGCTATCGAGTTTGCCCGCAACGTACTGGGATACGTTGATGCCAACTCACGTGAAATGGATGAAAAAACTCCGCATAACGTGATTGATATCATGGAAGAACAGAAGGCAATCACCAACATGGGTGGTACCATGCGTCTGGGTGCTTACGAATGTGTTTTGCAGAAAGGTTCTAAAGCATATCAGGCTTACGGACAGGAACATATTCAAGAACGTCACCGTCATCGCTATGAGTTCAACAATGATTATAAAGACCGATATGAAGCTGCCGGCATGAAATGTGTAGGTATCAACCCGGAATCGGATCTGGTAGAAATTGTTGAAATCCCGGCTTTGAAATGGTTTGTCGGCACACAGTTCCATCCGGAATATGGTAGTACGGTACTGAACCCTCATCCGTTGTTCGTCGCCTTTGTGAAAGCTGCCATCGAAAACGAAAAAGCAACGGTGAACGGCTAACGATACGTGGTAAACAACCGGTAGTTTGTAATTTATATAATTTGTAATTAAAATAAGAATGGATAAAAACACCATCACAGGTCTCGTTCTGATAGGTATATTATTGGTAGGATTCAGTTTTTTGAGCCGTCCAAGCGAGGAACAGATAGCTGCACAAAAGAAATACTACGATTCTATTGCCGTGGTACAGCAGCAGGAGGAAGCGTTGAAGGCTAAAACGGAAGCTGCACTGGCTAACAGCCAAAAAGAGGTGGCAACGGCTACCGATTCTTCTGCTTTGTTTTTCAATGCCTTGCATGGAACTGACTCTAAAATCAGCATCCGGAATAATGTAGCGGAAATCACTTTCACAACCAAAGGCGGACGCGTCTATTCAGCCATGCTGAAAGATTATATGGCACAGGACAAAAAGACGCCGGTCATGTTGTTCGACGGTGACGATGCTTCGATGAACTTCAACTTCTACAACAAAGCAGGAGCCATCCAGACCAAAGATTATTTCTTTGAAGCGGTGAACAAGACGGACAGTAGTGTTACAATGCGTCTGGCTGCGGATAGCGCAAGCTATATCGATTTCATCTATACGCTGAAACCGGATAGCTACCTGATGAACTTTGAAATCAAAGCGACAGGCATGGAAAACAAGTTGGCAAGCACTAAGTATGTGGACATCGACTGGTCACAACGTGCCCGCCAACTGGAAAAAGGATTCACTTATGAGAATCGTCTGTCGGAACTGACTTATAAAGTAACAGGTGACAATGTAGACAACTTGTCTGCTGCCAAAGATGACAGTCAGGATTTGCCGGGACGCATTGATTGGGTAGCTTTCAAGAATCAGTTCTTCTCGTCTGTATTTATCGCTGAACAGGATTTCGACAAGGTTTCCGTTAAGTCAAAAATGGAACAACAGGGAAGCGGATATATCAAAGATTATTCTGCTGAAATGAATACTTTCTTTGATCCGTCAGGTAAGGAACCGACAGAGATGTATTTCTACTTCGGTCCGAACCACTTCAAGACGTTGAAAGCGTTGGATAAAGGCCGTGACGAGAAATGGGAGCTTCACCGACTCGTTTACTTGGGTTGGCCGTTGATTCGCTGGATTAACCAGTTTATCACGATCAACGTATTCGACTGGTTGTCCGGTTGGGGATTGAGCATGGGTATCGTTCTGTTGATTCTGACTATTATGGTAAAAGTGCTGGTTTATCCGGCTACCTGGAAAACATATATGTCTTCTGCCAAGATGCGTGTATTGAAACCGAAAATTGACGAAATCAACAAGAAATACCCGAAGCAGGAAGATGCAATGAAGAAACAGCAGGAGGTGATGGGCCTTTACAGCCAGTACGGGGTAAGCCCGATGGGCGGCTGTCTGCCGATGTTATTGCAGTTCCCTATCCTGATGGCTTTGTTTATGTTCGTGCCGAGTGCTATCGAGCTGCGTCAACAGAGCTTCTTGTGGGCGGACGACCTTTCTACTTATGATGCGTTCATCACGTTCCCGTTCCATATTCCGTTCCTGGGTAACCATCTTAGCTTGTTCTGCTTGCTGATGACGGTGACCAATATCCTGAACACAAAGTACACAATGTCTATGCAGGATACCGGAGCGCAGCCACAAATGGCAGCTATGAAATGGATGATGTATCTGATGCCGATTATGTTCTTGTTCGTCTTGAACGACTATCCGTCAGGTTTGAACTATTACTACTTCGTGTCAACGCTGATTAGTGTGGGGACTATGATTCTGCTTCGTAGAACGACCGACGAGGTCAAATTATTGTCTATTCTTGAAGCGAAAAAGAAAGACCCGAAACAAATGAAAAAGACCGGATTTGCTGCTCGCCTGGAGGCGATGCAAAAGCAACAAGAGCTATTGCAGCAGCAAAGACAGAATAAAAAATAAGGAGTAATTCCCGAAATCTATTCTAAGAAAGCCGGACACCCAATTTTGGTTGCCCGGCTTTCTTTCTCTAAAAAATAAAATAGGATGAAAACTAAATATTCGTATAAACAAATCTGGACGATTGCCTACCCTATCCTAATCAGCCTGATTATGGAGCAGATGATCGGTATGACGGACACGGCCTTTCTGGGACGTGTAGGTGAAATCGAGCTGGGTGCTTCTGCTATTGCAGGTGTATATTATCTTGCCATCTTTATGATGGCATTCGGTTTCAGCATCGGTGCACAGATATTAATAGCCCGTCGCAACGGAGAAGGAAACTACAAGGAAATCGGCCCGATTTTCTATCAGGGCGTTTATTTCCTGCTTGTAATGGCTGTGATCTTATTTACGCTCTCCATTGTATTCTCACCCCATATCCTCAAAAATATAATTTCGTCTCCTCATATTTATGATGCAGCCGAAAGTTATATTCAGTGGCGTGTGTATGGGTTCTTCTTCTCCTTTGTCATGGTAATGTTCCGCGCTTTCTTTGTAGGCACGACACAAACCAAAACATTGACGTTGAACTCGATTGTGATGGTACTTTCGAATGTGGTGTTCAACTATATCCTGATCTTCGGTAAATTCGGTTTCCCGCAACTGGGTATTGCCGGTGCTGCCATCGGTTCTTCACTGGCCGAAATGGTATCGGTGATTTTCTTCATTATCTATACGTGGAAACGGATTGACTGCAAGAAGTATGCATTGAATATACTGCCCAAATTCCAAGGGAAAACATTGAAACGAATACTGAACGTCTCCGTATGGACCATGATTCAGAACTTTGTTTCCTTATCTACCTGGTTTATGTTCTTTCTGTTCGTGGAACATTTGGGAGAACGTTCTCTGGCAATCGCCAACATTATCCGTAACGTGTCGGGTATCCCGTTCATGATTGCGATGGCATTTGCAGCTACTTGTGGCTCACTGGTAAGTAACCTGATCGGTGCAGGCGAACAGGATTGTGTACGGGGAACTATCAGGCAGCACATTCGGATCGGATATCTATTTGTATTGCCGATTCTGGTATTCTTCTGCCTGTTCCCGGATCTGATTCTGCGTATCTATACGGATATGCCGGATTTAAGGGCTGCATCCGTATCTTCACTATGGGTATTGTGTTCCGCTTACCTGGTGTTGGTGCCTGCCAATGTTTATTTCCAGTCGGTATCAGGTACAGGAAATACTCGAACAGCACTGGCTATGGAACTTTGTGTATTGGTTATTTATGTGGCATATTCTGCATATTTTATCCTGCACCTACGAATGGATATCGCATTTGCATGGACGACGGAATGTGTGTACGGTACTTTTATACTGATATTCTGCTACTGGTACATGAAGAAAGGAAACTGGCAGAAAAAGAAGATTTAAATCCTTTTTTCACTATCTTCGCAAGAAAATAAACATTTTATAAAATATATGAGACAAGCTAATTTATTTATGATGTCGGCAGCAATGTTATTAGCTGCCTGCGGAGGAACCAAAGACGCAGGCAAGACAGATCAGGTGCTTATCGAGAAATCGGACATAAAGATCGAAGGGAAGCGCATGACTCCCGAAGCACTTTGGGCTATGGGACGTATCGGCGGATTCGCCGTATCGCCCGACGGAAAGAAAATTGCGTATACGGTAGCGTATTACAGCGTACCGGAAAACAAGAGTAACCGCGAAGTTTTCGTGATGAACGCAGACGGAAGCGAAAACCAGCAAATCACTCGTACCCCGTATCAGGAAAATGAGGTGACTTGGATTAAGGGAGGCACCAAACTTGCATTCTTAAGCAATGACAACGGAAGCAGCCAGCTTTATGAAATGAATCCGGATGGTAGCGGACGCAAGCAGCTGACCAGCTACGACGGAGATATCGAAGGATATTCCATCTCACCGGATGGCAAAAAACTGCTATTTATTTCACAAGTAAAGACGAAAGAAAGCACCGCTGATAAGTATCCGGACCTGCCGAAAGCCACCGGTATCATCGTTACCGACCTGATGTACAAGCATTGGGATGAATGGGTGACGACCGCTCCGCATCCTTTCATTGCTGACTTTGATGGTAACGGTATTTCCAATATCGTGGATATCCTGAACGGCGAACCGTATGAAAGTCCGATGAAGCCTTGGGGTGGCATCGAACAACTTGCCTGGAATACAACCTCGGACAAAGTGGCTTATACTTGCCGCAAAAAGACGGGACTGGAATATGCGATTTCTACCAATTCGGATATTTATGTATATGACCTGAACACCAAGAAAACGGAAAATATTACTGAAGAGAATAAAGGATATGATACCAATCCGCAATACTCACCGGACGGCAAGTATATTGCCTGGCAGAGCATGGAACGTGACGGATACGAAGCGGATCTGAACCGTCTGTTCATCATGAACCTGGAAACCGGCGAGAAGCGTTTTGTGAGCAAGGCATTCGAATCGAATGTAGATGCTTTTGTCTGGGGAGCAGATGCAAAAGTGATCTATTTCACAGGTGTATGGCATGGAGAGTCGCAGATTTATGCGCTTGACCTGACAAATGATTCGGTAAAGGCTATTACTTCAGGAATGTACGATTACGAAGGGGTAGCTCTTTTCGGAGATAAGCTGATTGCGAAACGTCATTCAATGAGTATGGGTGATGAGATTTACTCTGTGGCACTGGATGGTTCTACCACTCAACTGACACAGGAAAATAAACAAATCTATGACCAGCTGGAAATGGGCAAAGTGGAAGGTCGCTGGATGAAAACAACAGATGGCAAACAGATGTTGACATGGGTGATTTATCCTCCACAGTTTGATCCGAACAAGAAATATCCGACTTTGCTGTTCTGTGAAGGAGGTCCGCAGAGTCCGGTAAGCCAGTTCTGGTCTTATCGCTGGAACTTCCAGATTATGGCAGCTAATGATTATATCATCGTTGCTCCGAACCGTCGCGGTTTGCCGGGATTTGGCGTGGAATGGAACGAACAGATCAGCGGCGATTACGGTGGCCAGTGTATGAAGGATTACTTCACTGCTATTGATGAAATGACAAAAGAGCCGTATGTGGACAAAGATCGTCTGGGATGTGTAGGTGCCAGTTTCGGAGGATTCTCCGTATATTGGTTGGCCGGACATCACGACAAACGGTTCAAAGCGTTCATTGCTCATGATGGTATCTTCAACATGGAAATGCAGTATCTGGAAACTGAAGAAAAATGGTTCGCCAACTGGGATATGGGAGGCGCATACTGGGAAAAACAGAATCCGGTGGCACAGCGTACATTCGCCAACTCTCCTCACCTATTCGTAGAGAAATGGGATACTCCTATTCTCTGTATTCATGGAGAAAAAGACTACCGTATTCTGGCTAATCAGGCAATGGCTGCTTTTGATGCTGCCGTGATGCGTGGTGTTCCCGCAGAGTTGCTGATTTATCCGGATGAAAACCACTGGGTATTGAAGCCACAGAATGGAGTTTTATGGCAACGCACATTCTTTGAGTGGTTGGATAAATGGGTAAAGAAAGCGCCGTCCAAATAAAAACGGTACATATTCCTATAAAGTAAAAAGAAGGCTCTGTTCTCAATCTACTTGAGTTCAGAGCCTTCTCCATTACATTCAACCAAAATCCGCTAAATTTTACCTTGAGTAAATATTTTCAATTTCTACAATATACATCTTATGGAAACCTCCATGAGCACCACCATACCACTTTTCTATTGATTCTTTATCCAGAAAACATTCCGGTTTGATAGCGTCAGCATAAAGTTTCTTACATTCCAAGCTCAAACGTGCCTGTTCGAACAGGACATTACCTTTTTCTGTAAATACAGGTTTCAATCCGGTTTCTTTTACTTTATCTATATTACGTCCCGACTTGGAACCACAAACCGCATGAATCTTCTTATTTTCTTCTCCTAAGAAAGAAAGTGTCAGGTGATCGTTCTCCTCTACAAACTCGTATGTATACCGTTCGGGACGGATAAAAACGAAAGCAACCGGTTTATTCCACAACCAGCCGATGCCACCCCAACTTGCTGTCATGGTGTTAAACTTCTCTTTTGTTCCCGCCGTTACGAGCATCCACTCTTTTCCGATTGCTTCGAAAAAGTTTTCTTTCAGATCTTTTACTTCTAATTTCTTCATCTCTTTATTCGTATCTAAATATTCTTATTTCTGTTTCCTCAATTTCACGATCTCTCCCAAATAAGGAATTTCCACAGAGATCTTCCGTTTCTTTGCTTCTGTTGCAAAGACTTTCGGGGGATCATGCAAAGGCTCGTCAGACAAATCGAATGTGCCATAATGCATGGGGATAGTAAGTCCTGCATGCATTTCTTCGGCAGCAGTCAAAGACTCATGAGGCGATATATGATTGGGACGCATAAACCAGCGAGGTTTATATGCCCCGATACCCAACAAAGCGTAATCCGGTGCTCCGAACAGATCGGGAATCTCACGAAAGTGGCTGGAATAACCAGTGTCACCACTATAATAAAGGGAGATTCCATCTCCTTGCAGCATGAAGGCTCCCCACAGTCGCTGGCCGCCATCGCGTACGGAACGTTTGCTCCAGTGTTGTGCCGGTAGAAAAGTAATCTTCAATCCCTCATCTTCCATTTGTTGATACCATCCGGCTTCAATCACCCTCATTTCAGGAAACCATCCCTGAATCAGTTCACCGGTTCCCAATCCACAAAAGAGTTTCATTTGCGGGTTATTCCTCAATAGGCGGGCTATACTCTGCTTGTCCAGATGATCGAAATGGTCATGGCTGACAAGTAGATAATCAATCCCTGTAAATATGTCAGGATTAGCGGGAAACTCGCTCTGCCTCTTCACAAAAGGAATACTTCCGAACACAGGATCGAACATGATTCGTTTACCTGCTAATTGCAGAAAGAAAGAATTATGTCCGAGCCATATCAGGGAATCTCCTACCACCGCATCCAATGAACGGAGATAACAAACTTTCGGATCCCATTTCACCGTTTTCTTCTCCTTGCGTTGGGGGTTGGGCGAAAGACGCCATTTCAGTACACTCCCCATCCCCGGACGGAAGCGATGCTGCCGATTAAAAAAACGCCCGCGCACCATCGGATTTCCTCTCCAATAAGGGTTGACTGTCGCTAAACGTTCGTTTCTCCTAAAACATATATGTTCACCCATTTTTATTTCCTGAATACGTATTTACAAACTTACTAATAATTTCTCGATTTACGATGAATTAGAGTAAACAAAAAATGTACCCCGGACACACTATCGGGGTACATTTACTTATAAAAGAATAAATATTATCCTTTTTTATATAGAATGAGACTTCGTTAAGAGCAGTGCAAGCCATACAAAGGCAGTTGCCAGCCAAGAGCTGAAAGATTAATAATCATTATGACTGCACCCAATATCCATAGAATCAATAGCGACCATTTCAAGCCTGCTCCCATCGGCGACCAATGGAATAACTGCCGCAAGATAGTATACAAGAAAGCTCCTAATGGAATACCGATGAGGGCAACTCCGGCAATCGTACCCAGTAGTGTCATCATTGGCGATAAAGAAGTAACCGGCATCCAGTCAATGGCAGGCAGCATCTGGTAAAGTAATGCTCCTCCGCTAACTGCCACGGCAATTGCTGCAAACACCAGCGCTACCAGTACAACGGCCAATACAAACAAGACAGGACAGCAGAGAATGACAAGAGCTACCAGAAATATTTTAAAGAGAACGGCAGCAATGGAAACAAATACATCACCTATCTTTTGAAGAAAGGTACGAGGTTTGCCGGAATTCATATAGTTATTGACTCCGTCCGCTACGCGTTCGAAACCGTCTGTCACTGTTTTGCCAATATTCTCAATGGTCACCGCTTCTCCACGCATACTCAATTTTTCTGCAGCAGTGCGGGCTTCCGGAATAACAAGCCATCCGATAATATAAAGTATAATCATCGGGCAATAAGGTACAAACACCAAAATAATCATCAGTATACGTACCAATGTAATGTCCCAACCGAAGTAAGCTGCCAATCCTGCCGCTACACCTCCCAACAATTTATTATCCGGATCACGGAACCAACGGCGTTGAGCAGAGTTTTGTGTACTGCCTTGATTAGCGGACGATGTTTGTTCCGTTCTTTTCTGTGAGTCCATATCCTCATCAGCAATTCCAAAGTCTTCCGGTTTGCCGACGCGGGCGATGATTTCTTCCACATCCGAAACTGTGATGACCTGTTTCCCTTCATTTACTTTTTCGGCAAACAGTTCGGCAATACGCATTTCAATATCGTTTACGATTTCTTCCGCACCCTCCTGTTTACGAAAGTAATGTTTGAGGTTAGACAGATAATTGTCTAACAATCGGTAGGCGTCATCATCTATATGATAGACAATTCCTCCTAAATTTATGGTCAATGTCTTTTTCATTTTTATTTCTTCTTTTTCGGATTATCTATTGGCAATATGATTCACTGTTTCATTAAGTTCCTTCCAGGAAATTTCAAGTTCTCCCAAAAAGACTTCTCCCTGTTCGGTCAATTTATAGTATTTGCGGGGAGGTCCTTGGGTGGATTCTACCCATTCATAACTTAACAAATCGTCATTTTTCAGACGGGTAAGCAATGGATACAAGGTGCCTTCCACTACAATCAGTTGGGCTTCTTTCAACTTTTGAATGATATCAGAAGCATAAGAGGGTTCCTTGTGTAGCAAAAGCATGATGCAATATTCAAGCATGCCTTTCCTCATCTGTGATTTTACATTGTCTACTTTCATTATTCACTTCTTTTAGATGGCACAAATATATGCATTACTTTAGTACCTTGCATTGCAAAGTACTATAAATTAATAATAATTAAAACATTAGAGAGTGTACTCCTTATTATAAAAAGAAATAATGGCTATATTTGTGCCTATTAAACCAAGAATAGATAATAGATATGTTTACAATTCGAAAAGCAACAGTAGCCGATTGCGAGCTTATTCATAAGATGGCAAAGGAGGTATTCCCCGCCACCTACAAGGAAATTTTATCTCCCGAACAACTGGATTATATGATGGACTGGATGTATGCTCCTTCCAATGTGCGCAAACAAATGGAGGAAGAGGGACATGTGTACTCCATTGCTTATAAGGAGAATGAACCATGCGGATATGTTTCCATTCAACCACAGGAAAAAGATGTATTCCATCTTCAGAAGATATATGTTCTCCCCCGTTTTCAAGGCACGCATTGCGGCAGTTTTTTATTTAGGGAAGCCATCAAGTGTATCAAAGAGATACACCCGGAACCTTGTTTGATGGAGCTCAACGTAAATCGTAATAATAAGGCTTTGCAGTTTTACGAACACATGGGAATGAGAAAGTTACGGGAGGGTGATTTCCCGATTGGTAACGGATATTACATGAATGATTATATTATGGGATTGGATATTTAAAAATTAGGGTAATAAACGGGTTTTATACAAACCGTTTATTACCCTAATTTATTATTAGATCTCAGGCAAATACCTGCCTTATTTTAAGCAACTTTTTCAAGCTTCTTCATGATAGAGAATATGAATAGAGCTGATAACAGACAACAAGCAATCAATACGCTCCATACCATCCACAGTTGCATATCACCCCACAAATAACCAATAATAGCAACCAGATAATTTCCAATAGCTGTAGCTACAAACCAGCCTCCCATCATCATACCTTTATACTTGGGTGGCGCTACTTTTGATACAAAAGAAATACCCATTGGTGAAAGTAACAACTCTGCAAAAGTCAATACCAGATAAGTAGAAATCAACCAGTTGGGAGAAACAAGAACATCCGGATTAATACCAGCCGTTTCTACTGCTTTCGGAGTAGGAAGGCCCATGGAACCAATGGCTAAAATCAAGAAGCCACACGCTGCAATCACCATACCAATACCGATTTTGCGCGGTGCGGAAGGTTCTTTTTTCTTTTTAGCCAAATAACCAAAGACAGCCAAAGACACCGGAGTCAGAGCCACTACAAAAAATGGATTAAACTGCTGGAATATTTGAGGAAGAATTTCTACGGTTGAATCCATAGAACAATAGCTCCACACTAATATAGCAAGAGAAGCCAATACGACAACACCGGCAATGGCTTTTCCACGACCAGTTTTTGACTGGAATAGAGAGAATGCGCCATAAACAGCAATGATAACAAGAACCAGATTCCAAACATCGAATCCAATACGATCAATTCCTGTCACAGATTGAGTAGTGTAGTCACGTGCAAAGAATGTCATAGTCAAACCGTTCTGGTGGAACGCCATCCAGAAAAAGATAACCACAGCAAACACAAGCAACAAAGCAACAATACGTTCTTTTGTTTGTGCCGGAGTCAATTCCGGCTCATTATAGTTATTTACAGCCTTAGCTTGTTTTGAGTTATAGTCTGCATGCTTAAACATGGAACGGCAACAAATATAAATTGCCATTGAAATAATCAAAGAAATACAAGCTACGGCAAAGCCATAGTTATATGCCTCTGACAGTTTCTCGATATAAGTACTACAGAATGCAGCTGTATCACCGGCAAAGCCTTGCGCTGCCTGTAATCCACTAAGGGTAACATTACCTTCCGGAGTAATAGTCCCACCAAGAAATTGATGCGCCAATGAAGGTATTTGAGCATTATAGGTAAATCCTGCGCCACTTAAGATATAATTAGTCACTTTGGTAGCAGCTGTCGGAGCAAATAAAGCACCCACATTGATTGCCATATAAAACAAACTGAAAGCAGTATCACGCTTTGAGCTATATTCCGGAGAATCATAAAGATTACCTACCATTACTTGCAGGTTTCCTTTAAATAAGCCGGTCCCGCAAGCGATCAGAAACAGTGAACCAAACATCATCATCTTGCCTGTAAGATTCGCTGCTGTAGGAATAGCCAAAAGCAAATAACCAATAAACATAACAACGATACCCGTTGTTACCATCTTACCATAACCACATTTATCAGCCAAAATACCACCTATAAGAGGCATAAAATAAACTGCTGCCAGAAATGAGCCAAAAATAGTAGAAGTTTCTGCTGCCGTGTAACCAAACTTCGCTTGTAAGAAAAGTGTAAAAATAGCAAGCATCGTGTAGTAGCCAAAACGCTCGCCCGTGTTAGCCAAGGCTAAAGCGTATAGCCCTTTCGGTTGTCCTTCAAACATATAAACAAGAATATTAGATTAATAAAATTGATATTTTCTGCAAATATATACTTTTTTTAATTCATTCAAAGAATATGTAGTCATATTTACTCTACAAATAATAAGACTTACTCCTCAAATAAACGACAAATTTCCGCTCTGGATTCACGAATCAAATCTTCCGGTGCTATTTTTATCTGAAGTCCCCGTACACCGGCACTTACATAAATATACGGAAATTGTTGACTGGTTTCATGAATATAAGTCGGAAAATGCTTTTTCATACCAATCGGCGAACAACCTCCGCGGATATATCCGGTAAGTGGCAGAAGTTCTTTTACGGGAATCAACTCGCACTTCTTGTTACCCGAAGCTTTAGCCGCCAGTTTCAAATCAACTTCATGTTCCCCCGGAATGACACAGACAAAATATCCGCTTTTATCGCCGTGCAGAACAAGCGTTTTAAATACCTGCTCGATGTTCTCTCCTAAACTTGCTGCCACATGAACAGCACTCAAGTCGTTTTCATCTACTTCGTAGGGAATTAACTCATAGGCTATCTTAGCCTTATCTAACAGCCGTGCGGCATTTGTTTTATTGATTTTCATTTTCGTTGTATTTATAAGTTCTGTATCTGATAAATAAAGAATATGATATGATAAGTGCCAACTCATCGAAGATTGTCCGATAAATTGGCACTCTATGATTTAAATTAGAGCCCCAGCTCTTCGCGAAGAAACTTAGGTGTATATCCTTTAGGGCTCTTCGCAACTTCTTCCGGTGTTCCGTGACTAAGGAGTTCTCCCCCGCCCTTACCACCTTCAGGGCCCATATCGATAATATAATCCGCCATTTTAATCACATCCAGATTATGCTCGATGACGATAACAGTATTACCTTTATCTACAAGCTTATTCAATACTCCCATCAATACACGGATATCTTCAAAATGAAGTCCGGTAGTCGGTTCGTCAAGGATATAAAGAGTTTTGCCCGTATCTCTTTTTGATAGCTCCGTTGCCAGTTTCACACGCTGGCTTTCTCCACCGGAAAGAGTGGTAGAAGATTGTCCCAGTTTTATATATCCGAGTCCGACATCCTGCAAGACTTTAATCTTATTCAAGATTTGCGGCACATTTTCAAAGAATTCCACAGCACGGTTGATCGTCATGTCAAGTACATCGGCAATTGATTTTCCCTTGAAACGTACTTCCAGTGTTTCCCGGTTATAACGTTTACCGTGACAAACCTCACAAGGCACATATACATCAGGAAGGAAATTCATTTCAATCGTCTTATAACCATTTCCCGTACATGCTTCACAACGCCCACCTGCAACATTAAAGGAGAAACGTCCCGGTTTATAACCGCGAATTTTAGCTTCCGGCAGACCTACAAACAGGTTACGGATATCAGAAAACACACCGGTATAAGTCGCAGGATTGGAGCGTGGTGTACGTCCCAAAGGTGATTGATCCACATCTACTACCTTATCTATATTTTCCAGCCCTTCAATCGAATCGTATTCCAAAGGATCTTGTAAGGAACGATAGAACTTCTGTGAAAGAATCGGTTGCAAAGTTTCATTAATCAAGGTAGATTTTCCACTTCCTGATACACCAGTTACGCAAATCAGTTTACCTAACGGAAATTCAACATCTACATTCTTCAGGTTATTCCCCTTCGCTCCTTTCAGCCAGATAGATTTCCCATTTCCTTTTCTACGCTTGGCAGGGATTTCTATCTTCATCTTGCCATTCAGATATTGCGAAGTCATCGTATCTGTATTCAGCATTTCCTGCGGAGTTCCGGCGAAAACGACTTCGCCTCCGAGACGTCCGGCTTTCGGACCCATATCGATGACATAGTCGGCAGCCAGCATCATATCCTTATCATGTTCCACTACAATCACGGAGTTCCCCATGTCGCGGAGTTCTTTCAACGAGTTGATAAGACGCAGATTATCACGTTGATGCAGACCGATACTCGGCTCGTCGAGAATATAAAGTACATTCACTAATTGCGAACCAATCTGTGTAGCCAAACGGATACGCTGACTCTCACCACCGGAAAGACTAACAGAGCTACGATTCAATGCCAGATAATCTAACCCCACGTCCAGCAAGAACTTCAAACGGGTGCGAATCTCTTTCAGAATCTCCACCGATATTTTCTTCTGCTTATCGGACAGGAACTCATCCACCTTCATCAACCAGTCGTACAATTCATTGATGTCCATATTCGCCAACTCATTGATATTCTTATCATGGATACGGAAATGCAAAGCTTCCTTATTCAAACGAGCCCCTTTACATTCGGGACAAACCGTTGTTTTGGCAAATTGTTCCGCCCATTTCTGTGCTGTTGCAGAAGCATCCTTTTCCTGTAACATCTGAATATACTTCACCACTCCTTCGTAAGTAACAAAGTAATCGGAGGAAGTACCGATCAACGAACTCTTGATTTTAATCCGTTCATCAGAACCGTACAAGACTTCATCAATCGCATCGTCCGGCAACTCCTTTATCGGAGTTTTCAGTGTTGCGTCGTACTTTTCGAGCAAAGCACCGATTTGCCAGAAAATCATCGCATTCTTATATTTTCCCAAAGGTGCTATCGCTCCTTCATAAATGGAAAGTTCACGATCGGGAATCACTTTGTCCACATCAATCTGATTGACTACTCCCAATCCCTTACACTTCGGACATGCTCCTTGCGGTGAATTGAATGAGAAGTTATGCGGAGCCGGTTCACGATAAGACAATCCGGTGACGGGACACATGAGCCGTTTACTATAATGACGGATGCTTTCAGACTGGGCATCCAGAATCATCATCAACCCGTCTCCCTGACGCATAGCGGTTGCCACACTCTGTTTCAAACGCCGGTCATCTTTCTCCGCTACCACTAATTTATCAATAACCACTTCTACATCGTGATTTTTATAGCGGTCGAGTTTCATGCCATGCGTTATTTCACGCACTTCACCATCCACCCGTACATACAGGTATCCTTTTTTACGTATTTGTTCGAAAAGTTCCCTGTAATGTCCCTTACGTGAACGAACTAGCGGAGCCAGCAGATATATTTTCTTTCCTTTATAATCTTTCAGAATCAAGTCCAGAATCTGCTCTTCGGTATATTTCACCATCTCCTCACCCGACAGATACGAATAAGCCACTCCCGCACGGGCATACAGCAAACGGAGATAATCATATATCTCCGTAGTCGTTCCTACAGTAGAACGGGGATTTTTATTCGTTGTTTTCTGCTCAATGGAGATAACCGGACTCAAACCAGTTATCTTATCGACATCCGGACGCTCCAGATTGCCCAAGAAGTTACGGGCATACGCTGAAAAAGTTTCGATATAGCGACGCTGTCCTTCGGCAAAAATCGTATCGAAGGCTAAAGAAGATTTTCCACTACCGCTCAATCCGGTGATAACAGTCAAACTGTTACGGGGAATTTCGGCATCAATATCCTTTAAATTGTGCACGCGCGCACCGTACACATTAATATATTCTGTTTCCTGCATATTCATATCCTTCCATAAATGTTGCAAAATTAATGTTTCCGCCCGAAATATGCTCCTAAAAAAGCACAATATTATTTTCTTAACTCAAATCTTATGAAGATATAGGGCATTATTTGTACCTTTGTTCCTTGATTTCAAGAACCAATAGTTATAATTTGATGAAACCGATAAACCGTATATTCTTATTTTTGCTTTTTATAAGCGTTTCATATGCTATCAGTTATGCACAAGAAAACCAATCCTATTTCTTGCATACCATCGAAAAAGGACAAAGTTTATACTCCATCTCCAAGATGTATAATGTCACTACATCAGACATCATACGTCTGAATCCGGGCTGTGACGAAAAGATCTATGCCGGACAGACAATCAAAATTCCTACGGGGAAAGAGAGTCAGAAGGGAGAAACATTCCATACGATTCAAGCCGGAGAAACACTATACAAACTGACAACCATGTATAATGTATCCGCCAAAGATATTTGTGAAGCAAACCCCGGTTTGAGTGCCGAAAATTTCCGTATCGGACAGGTTATCCTGATTCCGCAGAAAAAAGAAGAGCAAACTGCCACTCCAACGCCTACTGAACAGACCACCATTCAAGGCCCTGTTGTTCCGAGATGCAAGGATATGCATAAGGTAAAGCGCAAAGAGACTATTTTTAGCGTGAGTCGTGAATATGGAATCAGCGAGCAGGAGTTAATTGCGGCTAACCCGGAACTGAAAAAAAGCATGAAAAAGGGACAATTCCTTTGCATCCCTTACCCGGCAGCAACGACCGTGCAACCTACACAGAAGGAAGATCCTTACGCTATTCCTCCCAGCAATAGCGAGCTTTTCCGCAAAAGTAAAGAGACTCCCCAAAAGCTGTCTACCATTAAAGCAGCTTTATTGTTGCCTTTCCAGGAAGACAAACGCATGGTGGAATATTACGAAGGTTTCCTGATGGCAGTAGACAGTCTGAAGCGTACAGGTATTTCTCTTGATCTATATGTATATGATTGCGGAAAAGACGTTTCTACATTAAATACGATTCTTGCCAAGAACGAGATGAAAAGTATGAATATCATCTTCGGTCCGATGCATCAGAATCAAATAAAGCCATTGTCCGACTTCGCAGAGAAGAACGACATACGCCTGGTGATTCCTTTCTCTCAAAAAGGAGAAGAGGTATTCAACAACCCGGCAGTTTATCAGATCAACACACCTCAATCTTACTTATATTCAGAGGTTTATGAACACTTCACCCGTCAATTCCCCAATGCAAACGTTATCTTCATAGAACCGGTGAGCGTTGACAAGGAGAAAGCGGAATTTATCAGCGGCTTGAAACAAGAGTTGAAAAGCAAAGGCATCTCTATGAAAACTGTCAGCGAAAGCGCAACGAAAGAAACGCTGAAAGCAGCGCTCCGCAGTGATAAAGAAAACATCTTTATTCCGACATCAGGCAACAACGTCTTACTGATTAAGATACTTCCTCAACTGACGCTGTTAGTCAGAGAGAATCCTGCAGAGAATATTCATCTGTTTGGCTATCCGGAATGGCAGACCTATACCAGAGATCATCTGGAAAATTTCTTTGAGTTGGATGTATATTTCTATTCTTCATTCTATACAAATACGTTGTTCCCGGCAGCTGTGCAGTTTACCAACGCTTACCATAAATGGTATAGCAAAGACTTGGCAAGCAAATACCCTAATTACGCAATGCTGGGTTTTGACACCGTTTTCTTCTTTCTGAAAGGATTATCACTTTACGGCTCGGAACTGGAAAACAATCTGCCTAAAATGAACCTGACTCCTATCCAGACGGGATTCAAATTCCAACGTGTGAATAACTGGGGAGGATTTATTAATAAAAAGGTGTTCTTCATACGTTTCACTAAGAATTTTGAATTAGTAAAACTTGACTTCGAATAATACGAAAATGATAAAGATAAAACCATTTTTGATCGCAACACTCCTACTTACAGGATTTACCCTTCCTGCCGCTGCCCAAATCGGGGAAGCACGAAGCAATTTATCGGTAGGTATCAATGGAGGTGTCAATTTAAACAGTGTTTCTTTTACCCCCACCATCAAGCAAAATAGCCTGATGGGAATTACCGGAGGTTTGACAGCACGTTATATATCCGAGAAGTATTTTGCCATGATTTGTGGTGCACAAGTCGAGTTGAATGTTTCGCAACGAGGTTGGGACCAATTATTTGAAACAATATCACTGGACGCCAACGGATATGAAGTCACTTCGAAGGACCCTACTAAAACTTACACCCGCAAAATGACTTATATAGATATTCCTTTCCTCGCTCACCTCGCTTTCGGACGAGACAGAGGATTGCAATTCTTTGTCCATGCAGGTCCTCAAATCAGCTTTCTAATCAGTGAATCGGAAACAATAAAAGGTATTGACATGAATAGCTTATCTGATACACAGAAAGCCCTATACGGAGTTAAGATTCAAAATAAATTTGACTATGGTATTGCCGGTGGCGGTGGTGTAGAACTTAGAACAAAGAAAGCCGGTAGCTTCATCGTTGAAGGCCGCTATTACTTTGCCCTGTCTGATTTTTACAGCACTACTAAGAAAGATTATTTCGCCCGTGCAGCACATGGTACAATTACCATAAAGCTCACATATTTATTTGATTTGAAGAAATAACCCCTCTTTCAAGGAGGAAGAGATTAAAACCTCTTATTTATAAACAAAATCCCATTCACAACGAACTAAAAAAATCCCCACTAACTCTAAACGAATTAGCGGGGATTTCTATTTCTGGGAGCTTTAGTCCTTTTTATCGTAATCTATCCGCAGCCTTTACCATCACCTCATCCCGTCCGATAGCACGGATAGCCAGTATATTCAGGATGATAGAAACAAGCGGCAAACACAATGCCCAGCCTATACGGAACATATTTTCATCATTCTTCAATGCAAAATAAAAAGCAAGGGCAGCAATGTAATAACCTACCAATAATAAGCTATTGAAAATTGTCATGCGAATCTGCAACATACGGTTCTTGTACAAAAAGATAGTAGCCACAGCTACGATGGTGCTAACCATCAGAATTCCGAATAAGCCCCATGTAGACTGAATAGCACCGTTTACTTCCAATCCTAATGCCTTAAAAGGATGTTCTCCCATTGCATCAATGAAGTAGCCCATCGGCAAACACATGGCTGTAATCAGCAATCCTGCAACAATCAATAAATAAACAGTTTGAATTCGTTGAATCATAAGTATTCTAAATAGTAGTTGAGTTAAACAATAATAGCCAAGCAATAAGGAGTAGGGATCATCATCCCACTTACTACTTGACTATCAAATTCTTCGTCAGAAAATAAATTACTGAAGTTTTTCTTTCTCCTTAGCCGGATTTCTATAATATATTTTCCCTTCGATGTATTCTTGCGTAGCAATCAAGTCCGGTTTCGGCAATTTCTCATAATAACGAGAAATTTCGATTTGCTCTCTATTTTCAAACACTTCTTCCAAATTGTCATTGTAAGAAGCAAACTCTGCCAGTTTCTTAGAAAGATCGTTTTTGATTTCTACACTGATCTGATTAGCACGCTTACCAATAATGGCAACTGTTTCATAAACATTACCTGTATCAGCACAGAGTTCCATCATGTCACGGGTTACTGTTGTAGCAGGAGCATTCGTTTTTTTGTAGTCCATAAATCTATTTAAATTTAGTCTTTAATTACTTTTTGTGATTCATTGAATATCTTCTCGGCTTCTTTCAAATATTTACTTTCAGGAAATTCATTCTTAAAAGCGTAATATTCATCAATCGTTTCGCGGTAACGATCCATCTTCTTGTCCTCAACGCTATAGATAGCCATTTCGTGTCTTGCACGCAGAACCAAAATGGAAAGTTCTTCACGATAATCAGTATAAGGATAATCCTTCAATGCATTTTGAGCTGTGATTACACAAGACTCATAGTTATTGCCCAAATAATTACCCAGATTATAATATAGCCTTGCTGAATAAAGCTCTTTCAAAACCAGTTTATCCTGTAAAGCAAAAATCATATCCTGTGCTTCCTGCTTCTTTGTGCTGTTCGGGAAATACTCCATGAACATCTGCAGCTGCTGGATAGCCTGATAAGTGCTTGACTGATCCAAACGTGGTTCCGGAGTATCCAGGAATAAAGCCTTACCTGCATGGAAACGTGCCAGTTCGGTAAAAGTACCACGAGGATATGTATTGAAATAGGTGATAAATGTCTGGGCAGCTGTCTGATAATCTTTCTGATTATAGTAGCTCATTCCCAACATATACAAAGATTCTTCCGCTTTATCAGTTCCTTTCAGAATGGTTATCAACTCATTCAACAACGTGGCTGAACGATTATACTGTCCCTTCGCAAAATAGTTTTTGGCGGCTTCGTACTTGTATTCGTAATCGGTGCTTTTCAGCAATTTATTATACTCTCCACATGATGTAAGAGTAGCCGCCGCAAGCAAAGTTATAATGATATTTTTCTTCATCCTATTTTAAAATAATGCGCAAAGTTACTTATTCGCTGGGAATTTAGCAATTAATCTGTGTTTTTTAATACATAAAAGGCGTTAAACATCGACAAAAGGAGAGAAAATGACGTCGAATTGCAAACGACAAACTATAAACAGCAGATTATAAACGACTCGCAATAGTGACGGTATGTGTTCGGGATAGTGACGGTATCGTTAGCATATACCGTCGCTATCTTCACTGGATAGCGTCACTATATTTATAGTAAAAACGGTAAGCAGTTGCGTTGTCCTTGAGTTGGATAACACAACTGTTTACCGTTCATTATTTATTGCTCACTGTTATATTTACAGTTTATACAAGTCACTTGCAGCCAATAGATCGACTTTCTTATCTTTCAGTACCTCGATACATTTATCCAGGTTGCTGGGGCGGATCACTACATTTGCAATATGGTTATTGGCAAACGAATACATATATTCAATAAATACGCCCTCTTCTGATAAATATCCCAGCACTTTTGCCAAAGCACCCGGCACATTGGGACAGCTTATACCTACTACATCAGTCACATTCACTGCAAAATGATTATCTTTTAAAGCTTTGTATGCTCTATCCGGATCAGATACAATTCCACGCAAAATACCAAAATCAGCATTTTCGGCAATGCACAAGGCAGAAAGGTTGATATTTTCTTTCGCCAGCACTTCAGTCACTTCCGTCAAACGGCCTGACTTATTTTCCAAAAAAATAGAAAGTTGTTTTGCTACCATCATTGTTAAGTATTAAGTATTAAGTTTTAAGTATTGGCATCAAGTATCAAGTTTTAAGTTTTAAGTATTAGCTATGCAGACATATGCCAATGGCTGCGATAATACTTGATACTTAATACTTGTTTCCCAATACTTATTTACATTTTTCTGTTATCAATTACACGTTTCGCTTTACCTACGCTGCGTTCAATGCTGCGAGGCTCTACCAGTTTCACGTTGACTCCCAGTCCGAGTACGCTTTGCAAACGTCCTCCCAGTTTCTTCTTCAAAGCCAGCATTTTGTTGATCTCATCCGAATAGAATTCCGGACGTACTTCAACCTGGAGTTCCATTGTATCGGTATTGTTTTCACGACCCACTATCAACAAATAATGCGGTTCAAACTCTTCCATTTCAAGAATGACTGATTCAATCTGCGTCGGGAATACATTCACACCGCGGATAATCAACATATCATCACTACGTCCCAAAATACGATCCATACGTACCAATGTACGGCCACAGGAGCATTTATCATGATGCAAAGCCGTCAAATCACGCGTACGGTAACGAAGCAACGGCATACCCTCTTTGGTTAAATGAGTGAATACCAGTTCGCCCGTTTGACCGGATTCCACCGGTTGCAATGTATTCGGGTCGATGATTTCCGGGAAGTAATGGTCTTCATTCAAGTGAGTCCCGTGCTGACATTCGCACTCGTACCCGACACCCGGTCCGGCAATCTCACTCAATCCATAAATATCGTATGCTTTGATTCCCAACTTTTCTTCTATCTCATGACGCATATTTTCCGTCCAGGGTTCTGCACCGAAAGCACCGACTTTCAGTTTGAATTCTTCACGTGGTAAACCGGAATCTTTGATAGCATCTGCCAGATAAAGCGCATAGGAAGGAGTACAACAAAGCACTGTCGATCCGAAATCGTGCATCAAGGTTATCTGTTTTTCCGTGTTGCCACTGGACATCGGAATAACAGAAGCACCGATATTTTCGGCTCCTGCATGTGCTCCCAATCCTCCCGTAAACAGTCCGTATCCATAAGATACCTGAAAAATATCAGAACGTCCCGCTCCATAAGCGGTAAAAGCACGCGATATACATTCCGCCCATGAAGCCAAGTCCTTACGGGTATATCCGACAACCGTAGGTTTTCCGGTTGTTCCGGAAGAAGCATGAATACGTACAATCTGGCTCATCGGCACGGCACAAAGTCCGAACGGATAATTATCTCTTAAATCATGTTTCGTGGTAAACGGCAGTTTTACAATATCATCAATCGTATTGATGTCATCGGGAGTAATCCCCATTTCCTGCATCTTCTTTCGATAGAAAGGTGTATTGTGATAGACGTAATCTACAATTTTCTTGAGTCGTATGCTTTGAATCTTGCGAAGACTTTCGCGGTCCATACACTCAATGCTCTCATTCCAAATCATGTGTTTCCGGTATTACTAGTTGTATGAATCTGTTTTTTGATATTAATATGTTGCAAAGTAAAGGATTTATTTGGAAAAATGATTTGTTATCTCGATTATTTTACCGAATATTGCTCCACTTTTTAGGATTTAACTATGAATTATGAACTAACATCAGCTTACAAACCTACCGGAGATCAGCCGGAAGCTATAGCACAACTTACTGAAGGGGTACTTCAGGGAGTTCCCGCACAGACTTTATTGGGAGTGACCGGGTCGGGAAAAACATTTACCATTGCCAATGTAATCGCCAATATCAATAAACCCACCTTGATTTTGAGCCATAACAAAACACTGGCTGCCCAGCTATATAGTGAGTTTAAAGGATTTTTCCCCAATAATGCGGTAGAATATTACGTTTCTTACTATGATTATTACCAGCCGGAAGCTTATCTGCCGAGCAGTGATACATATATAGAGAAGGACCTCGCCATCAATGACGAAATCGACAAGCTCCGACTCGCTACCACTTCCGCCCTACTCTCCGGGCGAAAAGACGTGGTAGTGGTTTCTTCGGTATCTTGTATCTACGGTATGGGAAATCCTTCGGACTTCTACAAAAATGTCATCGAAATAGAACGGGGACGGATGATGGACCGCAATGTGTTTCTACGTCGTTTGGTAGACAGTTTGTATGTCCGCAATGATATTGACTTGAACCGTGGAAATTTCCGGGTCAAGGGCGACACGGTGGATATTTATCTGGCTTATACCGACAACCTGCTCCGTATCACCTTCTGGGGAGATGAGATTGACGGTATCGAAGAGGTAGACCCCATCACAGGAGTCACTATCGCGCCATTTGACGCCTATAAGATTTATCCGGCCAACCTGTTCATGACTACCAAAGAGGCTACTCTCCGCGCTATTCATGAAATAGAGGATGATTTGACCAAACAAGTAGCTTTCTTCGAATCTATCGGCAAAGAATACGAGGCCAAGCGATTGTATGAGCGAGTAACTTACGATATGGAGATGATCCGGGAATTGGGACATTGTTCCGGAATTGAGAATTACTCCCGTTATTTCGACGGCCGTGCTGCCGGTACCCGCCCCTATTGTTTGCTCGATTTCTTTCCGGATGATTTCCTGATCGTTATCGACGAAAGCCACGTAAGCGTACCCCAAATCCGTGCAATGTATGGAGGAGACCGTGCGCGAAAAATCAATCTTGTGGAATATGGTTTCCGATTGCCTGCCGCTATGGACAACCGCCCGTTGAAATTTGAAGAGTTTCAGGAGATGGCAAAACAAGTAATCTACGTCAGTGCTACACCGGCGGATTATGAATTGATTCAGTCGGAAGGTATCGTCGTGGAACAGGTGATTCGTCCTACCGGTCTGCTTGATCCTATCATCGAAGTGCGTCCGAGCCTCAATCAGATTGACGATTTAATGGAAGAAATCCAGCTCCGTATTGAAAAGGAAGAACGTGTACTCGTCACTACACTAACCAAACGAATGGCAGAAGAACTGGCAGAATATCTTCTTAATAATAATGTGAGATGTACCTATATCCATAGCGATGTCGACACACTGGAACGTGTGAAGATTATGGATGATCTCCGGCAAGGAGTTTATGACGTACTTATCGGAGTGAACCTGCTTCGTGAGGGTCTCGACCTTCCGGAAGTGTCTCTCGTCGCTATTCTCGATGCAGACAAAGAAGGGTTCCTCCGCTCCCACCGTTCGTTGACACAAACTGCGGGACGTGCCGCGCGTAATGTGAACGGTAAGGTAATCATGTATGCTGATAAGATGACGGATAGCATGAAACTGACGATTGATGAAACGAACCGTCGCCGCGAAAAGCAGTTGGCATATAATGAGGCAAACGGAATTACCCCGCAACAGATTAAAAAGGCCAGAAACTTGTCTGTATTCGGCAATGCAAAAGAGGCAGATGAACTGTTAAAAGAAAGACATGCTTATATAGAACCTTCTACTCCGAATATCGCCGCAGATCCGGTAGTGCAGTATATGAGTAAAGCGCAAATGGAAAAGAGTATCGAGCGTACCCGCAAACTGATGCAGGAAGCAGCCAAGAAACTCGAATTTATCGAAGCCGCACAATATCGTGACGAATTATTGAAACTGGAGGACTTGATGAAAGAGAAATGGGGATAAAATTTCCCCATTGTTCACCTATCATAGCCTGATTGTTAAGGGTTGAAACTCTTAACAAACCTGTAACTTCGTATTTAGTCTATTAATTAGTGTTATAAAAACACCTGTTAAGGGCTGATAATTTGCAAAGTTACCGGAATCCCGTATCTTTGCACTGTGTTTTTCATAGTATTAGATTTAAGGTTAACAAAGGTTGGAGCAAGGCGTTGCTCCTTTTTTTATGTCTATACGCCTCAGCTGGAAAGATATAACGGAAACTCTCTAAAGAATAAATAAGGAGGATTGCAGATATAGACTGATCGTTCATTACGACTGAATCTATTCCTGCAATCCTCCCCATTTTTTATAGTTGGATTACTCCTACTTCAAGTGATGATAAATCAAAGCGCCTTCTCTATGGCATTTTTAATCAACGGTTCCATAATATCATATCCCTCGCTCGTCGGATGAACTCCATCTTTAGTATATTGAGGATTCAAGGCCTGGTTTTCGTCAACCACCATTGCTTTGTAATAATTAACAAACGGAATTTTATTTGCTTTTGCATAAGCCTCTATCCGGTCATTTAAAGATTTAATTTTCTGCGGAGCATCTTTTATTTCCATTCTCCACTTAAATGCTGCAGCAGGCAATACGGAAGTCAAAATTACTTTTATTTTATTTGCTTTCGCCAGTTCCGCCATAGAAACGATGTTTCCGAATGTATAATCTTCATTATAAGCTTGTGTATTTTCAGCGACATCATTTGTTCCGGCATTAATCACCACTAAAGCAGGAGAAAGATTAATCACATCTTCCCGAAAACGTAACAAGAATTGATAGGAAGTCTGCCCACTGATTCCACGGCCAATATAACCGTTTGATTTGAAAAAATCCGGATGAGTCCTTACCCATCCTTCCGTAATGGAATTTCCCATGAAAATAACCCGTTTGTCTTTCTTGGTCGCTTGTGGAAGTGCAGCATTTTCTTTTGAATAACGACGTAGATTAGCAAAATCATTTTTCTGTGCATAGCTTTCTCCTATCGAGAAACTCAAGCAAACAACAGCCAATAATATCCATTGGCCCCATCTTCTTTTATCCATGTTTATATTAAGTATTAGTAATATAATATTTTATGCAAAGATAAAAAAAACTCCATATATAGGCATCCAAAACAACAAATAACCGTTAAGTCGAAGGAGTTTTTTCTTAATCTATGTTATATAACATGCGTTTTTTCTTGGATTATTTGCTAATTCCATAGCAGTCCGTATCTTTGCACTGTGTTTTTCATAGTATTAGATTTAAGGTTAACAAAGGTTGGAGCAAGGCGTTGCTCCTTTTTTTATGTCTATATGCTTGATTTCTTAAAAAAGAATGGTATTTTTGTAAAGTCACAATTATTATCCGAAACATGAAACGCAAACTACTTTATACCACTCTAATAATAGCTATCCTGTGTGTAATCAGCATAATTGTATGTAACAGGACAATCAAGAAACACACAGTCTCCAAACTATATACGGAAGTAAATACTATCCCCTCCAACAATGTAGGATTACTTCTCGGAACTTCTCCCAAGTTGAAAAATGGAAATAACAATTTATATTTCGATTATCGGATTCTTGCAACAGTAGAGTTATATAAAGCCGGGAAAATTAAATATATCCTCATCAGTGGCGATAACCGTAAAGAGGATTACAATGAACCGGAAGAAATGAAGAAAGCACTCATGCAAAAAGGTATTCCTGAAAAATCCATTTATTTAGATTATGCCGGATTCCGGACTCTCGACTCTGTTGTACGTGCCAAAGAGGTGTTTGGACAAAATCGTCTGACCATCATCTCCCAACGATTCCATAACGAACGAGCAATCTATCTTGCAGAGAAAAATGGAATAGACGCCATCGGGTACAACGCCCAAAATGTAAATGCTTATGCCGGACTGAAAACTAACATCCGGGAATTACTCGCAAGAGTCAAAATGTTCATAGATTTAGGAACAGATAAACAACCTCATTTCTTGGGAGAGAAAATCATTATTGAAAACAATAAATGACTAAATATAAAATGCCATGAATAAACACAAAAGATAAAACCTATGAGACATCAACAAAATAAGAAAAAAACAGCCTGGAAGAAAAGTCGCACCTTTGGTGACATTAAAGGAGGAAGAATGCGAATCAAATTAAAGGACAATATAGTGAAAAGAGAACACTCTTTATTAAAACCAACAGAATTTGATAAATGCCCCATTTATATAATGGAAAATCCGTCCAGAGATTTCTATTTTCCAATAACAATAGACCATATTGAAAGTGTATTGAATCAATTACCCGAAAAAGATGTATCATGTATAACACACATATGGCTACGCAAACCTAATTCTAAAGTAAATTGCCAAGGTTATTTTACTACGGGTAGTGGAGTATATGCCATTATATTATATCCATTTCCTAAAAACAACAAAATCTCCATAGGAAAAAGCAAACCCAGTCACAAACTACTGACATGGTATAAAGGCTATGCGTCTGAACCTGTAAAAGAACGAGGTAACTGGTATATTGAATTCACAGAAGAAAGTGCAAGAAGATATTATCTTGAACGTTTATTAATGCATGAAATCGGACATTGTGTCAATACATGGTCAGTTTATAATAAAACAGTAAACTACAAATCAGAAAATAGTGCAGATAATTATGCTTTGAATAATAAACTTGAAATAACTTATTAAATTATGCAACAGCAAATTCAGCTCAACGATCACAACAAGCAGGAATACCCTCCTATGCATACAGCAGAGCATTTACTCAATGCAACCATGGTGAAAACCTTTGGCTGCCCACGTTCTCGCAATGCACACATCGAAAGGAAAAAGAGCAAATGTGACTATATACTTTCGTCATGTCCGACAGCGGAACAAATCCAGTCTATTGAAGATAGAGTGAACGAGGTAATCAGTCAGAACCTACCTGTGACTGTTGAGTTTATGACTCATGAACAGGCCAAAGACATCGTAGATTTAAGTAAACTACCTGCCGATGCAAGCGAAACTCTTCGCATTGTCCGCATTGGAGATTATGATACCTGCGCCTGCATCGGATTGCATGTATCCAATACTTCTGAAGTGGGTACCTTCAAAATCATTAGTCATGATTATGACGAAGAAAGGCAAACACTAAGAATAAGATTCAAACTGATCGAGAAGAAGTAAACAGGTTATCAAATTAATATCTATCTTATATAAAATAAATAAAAACAGAATACATTTTGTCACCTGTATTGCAAATTTGGCACTATTACAATGACAAATAGACAATTTTAGTCTCCAAAATCTCTTGGCATAAGGTTTGCATTTATAGAAGCGAACAACGGTTCGAGAGCGGACGATGGAAGGCGGGATAACCGATACCATCGGAAGTGAAAACGCCGAAGTTCAAGATTTATTAATTGAATGTTTAACTTAAAGATAGGAGACTAAAATTATGATGCCTGTTAGAAGAACTCAAGGTTGGTTACCAAGTATCTTTAATGATTTCTTTGATAACGATTGGATGGTAAAAGCAAATGCTACTGCACCTGCAATTAATGTTTTGGAAACAGAAAAAGAATACAAAGTGGAATTGGCTGCTCCTGGTATGACGAAGGATGATTTCAATGTTCGCATTGATGAAGACAACAACCTCGTTATCAGCATGGAGAAGAAGACTGAAAACAAGGAGGAAAAGAAAGACGGTCGCTATCTGCGTCGCGAATTCTCATACTCTAAGTTCCAGCAAACAATGATTCTACCGGACAATGTGGACAAAGAAAAAATTGCTGCATCCGTAGAACATGGCGTTTTAAACATCGAACTTCCTAAACTCTCTGAAGAAGAAGTGAAGAAGCCAAATCGGCAAATCGAAATAAAGTAATACGGTAACCACTTGCTGTTCACCGGAAACGGTGATGAGAAGTAATAAAACAGCTCTTTCCCTGAAAGGGAAACGAGCTGTTTTTATATTATTATTGCAGACAACGCCTCCTTATCGCCCTTAGTTATTCTTCCGATAACTAATCACTGCCCAACTATTAAACACTACTGCAAAAAACAACAATACTCCAAACTGCGGCAGTAAATCAAAGAAACCACTCCCCTTCAAATACACCATTCGCATCACTTCCATAAAATACCTCAAAGGATTGAGCCTGGTAATTATTTGAGCCCATTCCGGCATACTGCTAATAGGAGTAAACAAACCACTCATCAAAATTACAACCAACAAACAGAACCACATAACAAACATAGATTGTTGCATCGTTGCCGAGTAGTTGGAAATAACAAGTCCGAAACCGGACATTACCAAAACGAAAAGAACTGCGAAAAAGTAAATCAATAGAAAATGACCGACTGGCACTATGCCATAAATTAACCAAGCTAATATGAAACATACAGTCAGCACGACAAAACCAATCAACCAGTAAGGCAAGAGCTTTGCCAAAATAAAGACAAATTTCGAAACCGGAGTCACATTAATCTGCTCGATTGTTCCTACTTCCTTCTCACTAACTATATTCAATGCAGGCAAGAAGCCACAAATCAAAGTCAATAACATGACCATCAATGCCGGAATCATATAGAGTTTATAATTCAGATTCGGATTAAACACCCCTTGCGTATCAATGCCTATCGAAGGGAAAGCACCGGAGACTGTAGCAGTTGCAGGATATTCAGAACGCAGTTCGGCTGCATAATCATTAACAATAGAAGATAGATACGAACTCCCCAGCCCTCCTTTTGTTCCATTCACGGCATTGGCTGCTATCAGTATGTGGGCATCTTCTCCATTCATCCAATCCCGTTCCAGATGCCTCGGAATTTCCATCACAATATCCGCCGTTCCAATTTCAATATTCCGTAGGCCTTCTTCATACGAAGCCGGCACTTCCACCAGACGGAAATAGGTAGAGGCGGCAATCTTATTGACTAAACGTTGTGAAACAGCCGAATGGTCATTATCCACAATATTCAGCTGTATATTCTTGATTTCCAGATTTACCGCCCAAGGCATCAGCAGCATAATCATGCATGGAAATACAAGAATCAATTTCGGAAGAAACGAATTGCGAAGCAATTGTTTAAACTCTTTTTCTATCAGGAACTTTATCATAAATAATTCTTCCATTTATCAATCTGCCCATTAGCACACTTGTATAATATTCATACAATCAATTGGCATATCGACATATTATTCCAATCTATACTTAAATTTCTTGATACTGATCGTAATAAGTACCGCCGCCATCAATAACAAGATACCAATCTCTTTATACACCAATGCAACTGGTACTCCTTCAATCATCAGTTTACGCACAGCCTGTATATACCAACGTGCTGGAAGTATATCCGAAATCCATTGAAGTATCACCGGCATACTCTCTATAGGGAAAATCATACCCGATAGAAGCATCGTGGGCATCATCAGCATCAATCCGGAAACCAGCATGGCGGCAACCTGTGTACGTGTGACTGATGAAATCAATAAGCCCAATGCCAAGGATACGAAGATAAACAGCAAAGATACCGTGATTAACCAGAACAAACTTCCTACCACCGGAACATCCAACACAAAGACCGAAAGCAAAAGGATCGTTATCAGATTGACGAACGACAGCACAAAATAAGGTACAGCCTTTGCCAAAATAATAAATAGCGGCTTCACAGGTGAAACCAATAATACTTCCATCGTGCCTGTTTCTTTCTCACGAACAATGGAAATCGAGGTCATCATGGCGCAAATCAGCATCAGAATCAAGCCCATCACTCCCGGAACAAAGTTATAAGCACTCTTCATCTGCGGGTTGTAGAGCAATTTGATATCAGGAGTCAGGCGGGCAGCCGACATATTCGGAGGAATCATCTCCTGGCCTACCATAGAAACGATTCCTGTCGCATAATTAACTTGCGAAGTCGACATATTAGGATCTGTTGCATCTACTATCAGCTGTACACGAGCATCACCCGTATAGAGATCATCCGCAAACCGTTCGCTAAAGACAATCGCCATATCAATTTCATTCTTCAAGAAAGCAGCTTCCATTTCCCGGGGCGAATGAAAACGTGCAGTAACGGTGAAGTATTCACTGGCATCCAAACGATCAATTATTTTTCGCGTTACCACATCATTAGAAGGATCGAGTACCGCCAACCGAACATTTTTCACTTCCGTAGTGATAGCAAAACCGAATAGAATAATTTGCACGACCGGCATCCCCAACAAAATCAGCATCGTTCGCCGGTCACGGAAAATATGATAAAACTCTTTCTTTATAAAAGCTATAAACTGTCTCATAATCAATCTGCTTTGCGCACCGCACCGCGGGCTAATTTCTGAAAAACGTCATCCATCGTTTCCGCACCGAATTGTTGTTTCAGACGGGCAGGTGTATCAAGTGCTTTTATCTGACCGTCTACCATGATAGATATCCGGTTGCAATATTCCGCTTCATCCATATAATGGGTAGTGACAAATACGGTAATACCCTGATCGGCTGCCTGATAGATCAATTCCCAGAACTGCCTTCTCGTAGCAGGGTCTACTCCGCCGGTCGGCTCATCCAGAAAAACGATTCTCGGTTCATGGAATATTGATACTGAAAAAGCCAATTTCTGTTTCCATCCCACCGGAAGGCTCTTCACCAGAGTATCCCGTTCGGCTGTAAGCTCCAAACGATCCAACAATTCTTCTGTCTTCCGTTCTATCTCCTGTTCCTTCATGCCATAAATTCCGGCAAACAGACGGATATTCTCCCACACTTTCAGATCTTCATATAGCGAAAACTTTTGGCTCATATAGCCGATATTTTTCTTTACTTGTTCGGCCTCCCGGTAAATGTCATATCCTGCCACCTTTCCGATGCCTGATGTCGGTTTACTTAATCCGCAAAGCATACGCATAGCTGTCGTCTTTCCTGCTCCATTAGCACCCAGAAAGCCAAATATCTCGCCCCGGTTCACCTGAAAGGAGATATGATCTACTGCGGTAAAATCTCCAAAACACTTTGTCAACTGCTTCACTTCAATGACCGGAGCTACTTCATGCTTCACTTCCTCCCGCTCCAAGGAAGGAGGGCAAAGGATAGACGCAAATTGATGAAGAATACGTTCGGGAGTATCAATGCCATGAATCTGTCCATGATTGATGAAAGCAATCCGGTCACATTGCCGAGCCTCATCCATAATGGGAGTAGAAACGACAATGGTAATACCCTGTTCACGCAAATTTCGGAGCATTTGCCAAAATTCCTTACGTGACACAGGATCCACTCCGGTAGTGGGTTCATCCAGAAATAAAATATCCGGTTTATGAATCAAAGCGCAGCTCAATGCCAGTTTCTGCTTCATACCACCTGACAAAGCTCCTGCCCTTCTTTTCCTGAACGGTTCTATCTGCTGATAGATATCTTTAATTAAATCATAATTCTCCTGAACTGTCGTATGGAACACGGTAGCAAAAAACTCCAGATTCTCTTCTACAGAAAGATCCTGGTAAAGTGAAAAACGACCGGGCATATATCCCACTTTCGTACGAATCTGTTTATAATCCGCTACCACATCCAGCCCGGTAACCATGGCCGTTCCTTTATCCGCCAGCAACAAAGTAGTCAGAATACGGAATAAGGTACTCTTACCGGCACCGTCAGGCCCTATCAGGCCAAAGATTTCTCCCCGTTCCACAACGAAAGAAACTTCTTTCAGCGCCTCCACCTTTCCATAGTTCTTGCCGACTTCTTTCACAACCACTATGGGTTCTCCCTTTTCCATCTCCTTGCGTTTAATTTTTAATCATTAATTTTTCAATGTCACTCCTCCGTACATACCAATCTTCAATGCTCCGTCATTCTTCACGGCAATTTTCACTGCATATACCAGATTAGCACGTTCATTTTTCGTCAAAATCGTTTTGGGAGTGAACTCCGAACGGTCGGAAATCCATGTCACTACCCCCGGATAAGCTTTCTGCTCCGAGTTTCCATAATCAGCATACACAGTTACCTCATCTCCCAATTTCACTTGCGACAACTGTTCGGAGGTAATGTAAGCCCTCAAATACATGCGATCCACTTCAGCCACTTTAAACAAAGGTTTGCCTATCGCCGCCAATTCACCGGCTTCTGCATATTTTGCCAATACTGTACCTTCGATAGGCGACTGGACATGACATTTAGCTAACTGATCCTCCATCTGTGCAACCTGTATGGCAACCGAATTTCCTTGTTCTATCAGGCTATTTGTACTATTCTGCAATGATGATTCCTGTGCGACAAGCTGCCTTTCAAGCAATTTGACTTGTGCATCCCAGTCGTCCAACTGTTTCTGATTCGCCGCTCCAGCAGCAAGCAGGTTTTCCACGCGTTTCTTTTCACGTTCAGCTGTTACTATTTGCTGTTTGGTAGCAGCTATCTGTTTAGCAAGATCCGGACGTTGGCTTTCCACAGATTTCATACTGGCCTCCAGTTGTAATTTCTTCAAATACAATTGCACCGTATCCACCAGTCCAATCTCCTCACCTGCTTTCAGCCTTGTCCCCTCTTCTACCTCCAGTCGCAACAACTTTCCGGCAGCTTCGGCAGAGACTATCACTTCCGTGGCTTCAAACGTACCGGTTGCATCATAGCTGGGTATTCCCTTACCACAAGCAGCCAACATTATCAATGCCACTCCAACCATTCCTATTTTTGTCATTCGTTCCATATCTAAAGAAGTTATATTAATCATTCGTAGTATATTTCAATTGATAAATTCC
The DNA here is from genome assembly GCF_024788145.1 of Bacteroides sp. BFG-606. NCBI lineage: Bacteria > Pseudomonadati > Bacteroidota > Bacteroidia > Bacteroidales > Bacteroidaceae > Bacteroides > Bacteroides sp. BFG-606. The sequence goes on from NZ_JANUIL010000001.1 coordinate 5,154,789, forward strand.
CATTAACCGTTGAATTTCATGCAACGCTTTCGACTGACGTGCCAAACTCTCATTGGTCAATTCCCGAAGCATCTCGGTCACCGTCAATGTTCCATTCGCCACTTTGGCTTCTGCCGATTTGCGAATATTGGTACGCAAACGGATAATCTCATCATCATCCTGCATTTGCTTTTCCAATGATTGGATAGCCTGATCCTGTTGTGTCATCTCCAATCTTGTATTAAAAAGAAATACATCCCGGTTATTATCCAATTGCCGGCGTTTATTTTCAATTACCTTCCGGTCATTCTTCAAGGTGTACAAACTACCGAAATTCCATGAAAGGCGAACACCCGCAATATAGTAAGGAGAAAATTCATTTTTCAGCATATTCAATCCGGGGTTTCCATAAGCTCCCTGCACAAACAATCCGAACTGTGGAAGATGACGCACATTCAAAGCTTTCTCCTGTACTTGTAATCCGACTCCTTGCGCATTAAACAAAGACAATTCCGGGCGACGAATCTCACTGACAGCCGAAACCTCATCTTGAGGAACAGGTTTCTCCAAAACCGTTTCCTGTGGCAACTTCTCTCCTACCAGAAGTGAAAGCATCTTCAAATATGCCATACGCGATGAAACCAGTTCTACTCTTTTCTGCTTTGTGTTCAGCTGTTCCACTTTCACAGCATCCAAATCGGCCTGATTGGCAATGCCATTTTCTACGTAGGCAGCAATCTGGCGATAATTTCTCTCCAGTTCATCTTGCAACAATGCATTCTGTATCAACTGCTCATCCAACAAAAGAATTCCAAAATAAAGGTCATTTACACGACTATTCAGCGCATACATATCCACATTCAGCTTTTCTTTCTCTATCTCCGCTTCCGCAGTCGTTTGTTTCTTCTGCATCCGGATTCCTCCGCCATCCCAGATTTTCTGTTGTAACTCCAACATCACCTGATACTGATCTTTCGGCAGTCCTTTCAAATCCACTCCGGGGAGCTTCACCGGAATTTCTGTTACCTCACTCTGATAAGAAGCTTTAGCCGAAAGGGCAAACTGTGGCAAATATCCTTTTGCCGCATTCTCAAGATTATATTCCTTTGTTTTCTCCACCAGACCATACTGATGTACCAACGGATAATTTTCCTGCGTCTTCCGTTGACATTCTTCCAACGTTATCTGCGCATTTATTCCCGATACAAACAATAAAAAGGAGAAACTGAAAAACATTCTTTTCATACACATCATTTCTTTAATTTCTTCAAAAGACAAAGATAGAGATTTCAAAGATACATTCACATTCCGATAGTTAGTAAAAATATCCCAATAGTTCGATAAAGAGAAAGAATAAAAGGCTATTTGCTGATTTTTATTATCTTTGACGGAAAAAACAGATAGAGATGGAAAAGAAAATACCATTGAATATAGGTCTCGAAATCTTAGAAAATCCGGATGTCGTCCGACATAACGAATTCCGTTACATATCTCCGCATTTTGGATTCGTAAATAGCTTCGCCCAATTAGAATCCAATCTTATCATACTGGGCCAGCCTTATCGTATCAAAGAAGGACGCATCGCAGTCATCAAACAGGGATATGCACGCGTATTAATCAACCTGATAGAAGAAACCTTTCAGCGGGACAAGCTACTATTAATTGTTCCGAATTCCATTCTTCAGATTATAGAAGTCTCTCCGGATTTTGATATGCAGATGGTAGCCATGGACGCAGAATTTCTTTCTATAGCCGGAAAAGACAATTTCTTCACTCATCTTTCACAGTTACAGAAAAACCTCATATTATCTCTGACCTCACATGAGTACGACTTGTTTAAGAGTTACTTTGCTTTAATATGGAATATATTACAAGAACCGACATTCCGACGGGAAGCTATTCAATATCTACTGATCAGTATTCTGTGCAATATAGAATATCTTGTCAAAAACAGCAATCAAAAAGAACAGAGCTGCCAGACACATCAGGAAGAGATTTTCCAGCGTTTCATTTCTTTAGTCAATGCTTATAGCAAGAGAGAACGTAATGTTAGTTTTTATGCGGATAAGCTATGTCTCACTCCCCGCTATCTTAACACTATCATCCGCCAAACCAGTCAACAAACAGTAATGGACTGGATGTAAGCATCCGATAAAGTACACTATAAAAAAATGGCTGTATCTCCTTTCCTGGTAAGCAGCCATCTATCGTTGTATCTCCATCATTCTTTATTCTTTTCCTTCCATTTGTGTGGCAACATTTGTAACAGTTCCTCATAATTTGCCTTCTGCATATATGGTATTCTTGCTATAACGTCATTCAGATAAGTGCGCGGATTTACTTTATGCGCTTTGCACGTAGCCAGTAACGAACAGACGACACTCATGCTGACGGCCGCCTGATGGTCTCCACAGAACAAGTAGTTCTTTCTACCCAATGTGATTGGTCGGATGGCATTTTCCGCCAGATTGTTATCAATATGGATACGTCCATCCTGCAGATACCTCATCATATTCTCCCAGCGGGTATAGGCATAGGTTATCGCCTTTCCGGTCAGGCTGTTTGGGCTGTATTTTATCCCTTCTGTTTCCATCCATAGCTTCAAGGCATCCATAATAGGTCCGGCAAGTTCCTGACGTTTTCCCATTCGTTCATTTTCTGTAAGCTGCTTCTGGTCACAGTCATGTTCTATGCGATATAGAAGCTGTATTTCTTTTAAGGCATGTTCCGCCATCTGCCTGTTTTCAGCAAGTGCCTGCTCAAAATACCTGCGTATATGAGCCATGCAGTTAACAAGGCGCACATTCGGGTTGACCTTGAAAGCCGATTCGTAACCCTCAAAGCCGTCACATTGGAAATAACCCTTGAAGTCTTTAGCCAGTTGCCCTATCACCGTACCTGACCGTGATCCTTTGTCATAATGGAAAAGCACCAGTCGTTCGACTACCGCCCTGACCATCCACAAGTATTCCTTGTTGGTCTGATGTCCTGCCTTGTCCAGTACAGGTACGGTCGTTTCATCCCCCTGTATGTAGTCGGATTTCATGATTTCCTGCCTGAGTACCTCGTAAAGTGGCTTGAGAAGTTCAACCGCAGGCTTGAACCATCCGTCTATGGTACTTTCACTAGCTTTGAAGCCCAGGTGATGCAACTGTTTCACCTGGCGGTAGAAGGGAAGATGATACTCATATTTCTGCAGGAGTATCTCCGCCAAAAGTGTAGGTCCCGCTATTCCTTTGTATATAGGCAACAGCGGCATGGCGGCTATCTCCACTCCTTTTCTGCCGACCGGTGGAAGTGAAGTGTTGTCTTTAAGGGCATATTTGGGCCGTACAATCTCCTTTATATAAAGTTGTCCGGGCTTATGTTCCACCACACGGGTCACTTCCTCACCAATCTTCCTGTACAGTTCCAGGTCAATGTCTTCCGGCTCGATGATTACCCTTTCAAGTACGGGAAGACCTTCCATTATCCTGCGGTTATTCCGTTCCCGTTTCTTGCTCTCCACCGTTTCTTTTGTGATTGTCTGCACCGCTACTTCACGCGCTTTTTCCAGTTCAGCCGCGTTATCAGGAAGAAAGTCACCGAACAGGTCAGGCTGGTTGGAATCAAGAGACGGGAGTTTCTCTGACTTGTGACCGAAAAGCTGGCGGTTCAGCCATGCGACTTGAGCCGTCAGCTCATTGAGACGGTTCTGTAAGGATTCATTCTGCCGGGTAAGCCTGATAATGGTCTCAGCCTGGGATGCGTTCACCTGCTGCAGGGACTGCAGCATTGAGTTCATCTGTGAAAGCATCTCTTCCTGAGTCATAATCCGTTTCTTTTAATTACACTATAAATGTACAAAATATATCCCGGACAGACAAGGAATACGACATCTATTTTTATACAGTATATACATTTCGTTCCGCCCTCAGACGTCTCAAACGCTGCCCGGGAGATTCACGGATTCCTTCCACCATAATGACAAGATCGCGCCATTCCATCGGATAGCTGCACGATTTCTCGTCATATTCGGGAATCTTGAAATGACCGGCTTCAAGGCGCTTGACATACATCACCAGACCGCCATCCTCGGCATGGAGAAGCTTCATCAATTTACGGCTGCTGCCAATGAAGATGAATACATCACCGTTCCTGACACTGCAGCCCATACGCTCGTGTACCACACCGCAGAGAGAACTGATACCCTTGCGCATATCAGTCCTGCCGGGGCAGAGAAAATACCGCATCGTATCATTCAGGCAGAACATGGCAACAGGCGTATTGGTTAATCAAACGGGAAGCGGCCTCTTCCATACCGGCACCCAAATGGGCACGGACGCCATTAGGAAACAACAGGGTCATTCCGGAAACAGAAGAGGAGGAAGCAATACAGGGGGACGTCAGGCTGATGGGGGCTAAGACTGATTGGGGAGCAGATGTCTCGTGATCAGGAACACTGGAAGATTTACGTTTCCAATAATTGTACGTGGAGTAACTGACATGTTCACGTTGCAGAAATTTCAGAAGACTCAGACCGCTTAAACGATGCAGTTCCTGTAAAGAGGTAAATTGTTCTTTTGTCATAATGAAAATATGTTAGAAGTTCATGCAATATTGCACAGGCAAAGGTGCTATGAAAATATGACAGAGAAAACGGGTACTTTATCGGATGCTTACGACTGGATAAACCAGTCCATTATATTAGAAGCTAAAGTATTGCTAAAACATAGCAATCTGCTTGTTTATCAAATTTCTGATGAATTGAACTTCCCTAATCCTTCTTTTTTCTCGAAGTTCTTTAAGCGAATGACAGGAATGACACCACATGAATATCAATTCTCGAAATAAAATTTATTTCGAGAATTCCTTAATTCTTTGCTCTTCTTCCAGCTTGCAGATCAATAATGTGTTATCTTTCTCTGCAATGATATATCCATCCAAGCCTTGAATGACTACTCGTTTTTCTTCGCTGGCATGCACAATACAATTTTTACTTTCATACAAACGGATATCGGTTCCTACGGTTGCATTTCCAGACTTATCCTGTGGAAGCAAACCGCGAAGTGCTCCCCATGTACCCAGATCTGACCAGCCAAAAGAAGCGGGAAGTACATAAATCTCCTGTGCTTTCTCCATCACTGCATAGTCGATAGAAATGCTTTCGCAAGTAGGGAATAACTTCTTGATCGTTTCATTTTCTTTCTCTGTATAGAAATCGGGGAAAATGCGATCGAAAATTTGTGCGATGCCCGGAGCATATACACGCAGCACGGAAGTAATAGTACGCACATTCCATACAAAGATTCCCGCATTCCAGAAGAAATTGCCTTCTGCCAGATACTTTTCGGCAGTCTCTTTATCCGGTTTTTCCTTAAATGCATCTACGGTGTAAATCTCTTTATCTGTCTGGAGCTGATCGGCAGCAGCAATATATCCGTATCCGGTTTCCGGACGAGTTGGCCGGATACCTATCGTTACAATGGCGCTGCCATCATCTGTGAAACGAAGGGCTTTCTCCATCACTCTACGGAATTCTCCCGTATCAATGACTAATGCATCCGAAGGAGTTACTACAATGTTAGCATTCGGATGTTTTTTCTTGATCTTCCAACAAGCAAAAGCAATGCAGGGTGCAGTATTGCGCGCACAAGGCTCCGCCAAAATATTACTTTCCGGAATTTCCGGCAACTGCTCCCGAACAATATCAATGTATTTTTCAGAAGTTACGACCCACATATTTTCTTTAGGGCAAACACCGTCGAAACGATCTGCCGTCAACTGAATCAGCGACCGGCCACATCCCATTACATCAATAAATTGTTTAGGACATTCCGGAGTGCTCATCGGCCAGAAGCGGCTCCCTATGCCACCAGCCATTATTACAACATGATTATCCATACCTGTTATTCTCCTGTTTTTTTTAAATAATTGCGCAATTTACTCCAAAATGTCTAATTCTACAAGGAAAATGAGAGAAAGTAGCCAAATTCTATTTACGTTTAAATGATACAACTAAAAAAGCCGCCTCCTAAAAATATAGAAACGGCTTCTTCCAGTTATTACATAACAACTGATTCCCTTACTTATACTCTACCCAGCTCTTGATAGCTATATCATCCACACTCATCGTACAGAAGGCATTGATAAATGCACTAGCCAGACGGGCATTTGTAATCAACGGTATATTCAAGTCAATGGCAGCACGACGGATTTTATACCCATTACTTAATTCTCCAGCTGTCAGATTCTTCGGGATATTGACTACCATATCGATTTCCTTGCGATGAAGCATTTCCAATGCCTGCGGATGCCCCTCCTCACTCGGCCAATAGACATGAGTACTCTCGATTCCATTCTCTGCAAGCGTTTTGTGTGTACCACCCGTTGCAAAGAGTTTGTATCCCTTATTCACCAACATACGGGCCGCATCCATCATATCAGCTTTCTGTTTCATTGTTCCCGTAGACAGCAGGATATTCTTCTTCGGAATACGATAGCCCACAGAAAGCATTGCTTTGAGTACGGCACAGGAAGTATCCATACCGATACAGCCCACTTCACCGGTAGAAGCCATATCTACCCCCAATACCGGATCGGCTTTCTGCAAGCGGTTAAAGGAGAACTGGGAAGCCTTGATTCCTACATAATCCAGTTCGAAGAGATTCTTTTCCGGTTTCTCCACAGGCAGACCGAGCATTACTTTCGTTGCCAGTTCGATAAAGTTGATCTTCAACACCTTGCTGACAAACGGGAAAGAACGGCTGGCACGCAGATTACATTCAATCACCTTGATATCATTGTCTTTCGCCAGATATTGAATATTAAACGGACCGGAGATATTCAAAGCCTTGGCAATCTCACGACTGATACGCTTAATACGGCGAACAGTTTCTACATATAACTTCTGTGGCGGAAACTGAATCGTTGCGTCACCGGAGTGTACTCCCGCAAATTCGATATGTTCACTAATAGCGTATGCCACGATTTCTCCATTCTGCGCCACCGCATCCATTTCCACTTCCTTGGCGTGTTCGATAAACTGGCTTACTACCACCGGATGTTTCTTCGATACATTGGCTGCCAGTTTCAAGAAACGTTCCAATTCTTCCTGATTAGAACAAACATTCATTGCAGCACCCGAAAGCACGTAAGACGGACGAACAAGTACGGGAAAACCGACTTCTTCAACAAACTCCTGAATGTCATCCATAGAAGTCAACTCACGCCAACGAGGCTGATCCACACCGATACGGTCGAGCATGGCAGAGAACTTCTCACGGTCCTCGGCATTGTCAATACTCTTGGCACTTGTACCAAGAATATGGATATTCTGTGCATCCAGACGTAAAGCAAGGTTGTTCGGAATCTGACCACCGGTAGATACAATCACGCCATGCGGATTCTCCAGTTCCAGAATATCCATCACACGCTCGAAGGTCAATTCGTCGAAGTACAAACGATCGCACATATCGTAGTCCGTAGATACGGTTTCAGGATTATAGTTAATCATGACACTGCGCCATCCCTCTTTGCGAATGGTATTCAAAGCCTGTACGCCACACCAGTCGAATTCTACGGAAGAACCGATACGATAAGCACCGGAACCCAGTACGACGATGGATTTATGGTCGCCCAGATAATGTACGTCATTTGCTACACCGCTATAAGTAAGGTACAGATAATTGGTTTGTGCCGGATATTCGGCTGCCAACGTATCGATCTGTTTCACTACCGGAAGGATCCCCACACTCTTACGATAATTGCGAATATAAAGAATTCCATCTTCCATATCACCTTCGTAACCGATGGCACGGGCAATCTGGAAATCAGAAAAACCCTGAACTTTAGCTTTACGAAGCAATTCGTCCGGCAAATCGGCAATCTGTTTGTGGTTATTTCCCCAACTATGCAACTCTTCGGAAGTGTTCATGATATTCATCAACTTCTGGAGGAACCATTTATCAATCTTCGTCAGTTCATGCACCTGGTCGATGGTATATCCGGCACGAAACGCTTTCGAAATGACAAAAACACGTTTGTCAGTCGGTTCACGTAATGCCCTGTCAATATCCGGAATAACCAATTCCTTGTTTTCTACAAAACCATGCATTCCCTGTCCGATCATACGAAGACCTTTCTGAATCGCTTCTTCAAAAGTGCGTCCGATAGCCATTACTTCACCAACAGATTTCATGGAAGAACCCAATTCTTTATCAACCCCATGGAATTTACCCAAATCCCAACGAGGAATCTTACATACGACATAATCCAATGCCGGTTCGAAGAAAGCGGAAGTAGTCTTGGTTACAGAGTTCTTCAGGTCAAAGAGTCCATAACCCAATCCCAATTTGGCAGCAACGAAAGCCAGCGGATAACCGGTTGCTTTGGATGCCAAAGCGGAAGAACGGGAAAGACGGGCGTTCACTTCAATAACCCGATAATCTTCGGATTCGGGATCGAAGGCATATTGTACATTACATTCACCCACAATACCAACATGGCGGATGATACGTATGGCCAACTCGCGAAGTTTATGGTATTCTTTATTCGTAAGCGTTTGAGACGGAGCAATAACAATAGATTCACCGGTATGAATACCCAGCGGATCGAAGTTCTCCATATTACAAACGGTGATACAGTTGTCAAAGCGGTCACGCACCACTTCATATTCCACTTCTTTCCAACCACGCAGTGATTTTTCCACCAATACCTGCGGAGAGAAAGAGAATGCTTTTTCTACAAGAAGATCCAGTTGTTCTTCATTATCACAAAAACCGGAACCCAAGCCACCCAATGCATAAGCCGCACGAACAATTACCGGATAACCCAGCTCTTTCGCTGCACGACGAGCATCTTCCGCATTTTCTACGGCCTCACTCTTAATGGTCTTTACATTGATTTCATTTAATTTCTGAACGAAAAGTTCACGATCTTCGGTATCCATAATAGCTTGTACCGGAGTGCCGAGCACCTTTACATTATATTTTTCAAGGATGCCTTCCTTATATAAAGCCACTCCACAATTTAAAGCCGTCTGTCCACCGAATGCCAGCATGATACCTTCCGGCTTTTCTTTTTGAATCACTTTCTCTACGAAATATGGAGTCACCGGAAGGAAGTAAATCTGATCCGCCACTCCTTCAGATGTCTGTACCGTAGCAATATTGGGATTAATAAGAATGGTTTCAATACCTTCTTCTTTCAAGGCTTTGAGTGCCTGCGAACCGGAATAGTCGAACTCACCGGCCTCACCGATTTTCAGGGCACCGGAACCCAACAGCAATACTTTCTTTATATTTTCTTTCATGATTGTCGGTTATTTTAGCAGGTTTACAAATTCATCGAACAGGAATTCCGTATCTGTAGGTCCGCTCGCCGCTTCCGGATGGAATTGTGCAGAAAACCAAGGATTCTTTTTATGTTTGATTCCCTCATTGGATCCATCGTTCATATTGATGAACAACGGCTCCCAGTCTGCACTCAACGTATTATTATCTACAGCATAACCGTGGTTTTGTGAAGTAATAAAACAACGCTCCGTACCTACCATACGCACCGGCTGGTTATGGCTACGATGTCCATATTTCAATTTATAAATTTTGGCTCCGCCTGCTTTTGAAAGCAACTGGTTTCCCATACAGATACCGAAAATAGGCAATTTCTCGTTTGCCATCGCCTTGCGAATATTCTGCACCGCAGCATCACAAGTATCCGGGTCGCCCGGTCCGTTGGAGATAAATAATCCGTCAAATTCGAGTCCGTTGTAATCATAATCCCAAGGCACACGGATTACTTCCACACCACGTTTCAGCAGACAACGAATAATATTTGTCTTTACACCGCAATCTACCAGGATAACCTTCTTAAATTGAGAATTGAAAGTTGAGAATTGAGAATTAAGCTGCGCATAGGAGCTATTTATGGAGAAAGTTTGTGAAGTTCCGGCAGGAAGATAGCAAATAATCTCTTTGCAAGATACACGATCTACATAATTGACGCCTGCGTATGCTGCTTCAGGCACATTATCCGGCTCATCATCGAAAACGATTTTCCCCATCATTACTCCATGTTCACGAAGAACCTTAGTCAGCTCGCGCGTATCGATGCCTGTGATGCCGGGAATTTGCTCGCGTTTCAGCCAGTCGCCGAGACTTTCCACTGCGTTCCAATGGCTGTATTCATAAGAATAGTCACTTACGATAATCGCTTCCGCATGGATTTTCTCACTTTCCATGAAAGTGGCAAGTCCATTCGGTTCGATGGTAAAAGGAGGAACACCGTAATTGCCTACCAAAGGATAGGTAAGCGTCATCAACTGTCCGGCATAGGAAGGATCAGTAAGGCTCTCCGGATATCCGATCATGGCAGTATTAAAAACTACTTCGCCTGCCACCGGCTTCTCGTAGCCAAACGACTTACCGGAAAACCGGCTCCCGTCGTCAAGGATTAATGTCACATTTCTCATTCTTATTATTGAATCGTTGTATGGTTGTTAGAATTGATACATTTGTTCTATGTAGTCGATGAATGCCCGGTTCACCATTTTCACCCCTCCCGGGGTAGGGTAATTGCCACTAAAATACCAGTCGCCCTTATGATGCGGACAAGCCTCGTGCAGTCCTTCCAGCGGTTGATAGACGATTTCCACTTTCGCTTTTGTCCCCTTGGGCGTCAGCAGTTCCACCATCTTGGCAGAGATTTCCTCATCGGTGAACGGAGCATAGATATCCTTCACATAGTTTACCATCTGCTCTTTCGGCAGTCCCACCTGATCTTTCGATTTACGGTAGGCAGCCGCAATCACATCTTTCATATCCCGCTCCTTTAACAGTTCGACAGCAGCCCTGAAAGCGATAAACTCGCTCATCTTTGCCATATCAATACCGTAATAATCAGGGTAACGCACTTGTGGAGAAGAAGATACTATCACAATCTTCTTCGGACCCAGACGATCGAGAATACCGATGATACTTTGCTTCAGCGTAGTACCACGCACAATGCTGTCGTCAATAATCACCAGATTATCGACACCGGGTACCAGACTTCCGTATGTGATATCATACACATGGGCAGCCAAATCATTACGACTGTTTCCTTCGGCAATGAACGTACGGAGTTTGATGTCCTTGATTGCCACCTTTTCGCTACGAATACGACGGGAAAGAATGACTTCCAGTTCCTCCATATCCGGATGATGCCCCAATGCGGCAATTTGCTGCACTTTCTCCTCATTCAAGTAATCGTCCAGTCCCTGCAACATTCCGTAGAAAGCAACCTCCGCAGTGTTGGGAATAAAAGAGAAAACCGTATGATCGATGTCGTTATTGATCGCTTTCAAAATTCTCGGAACCAACTTTTCACCCAACCGTTTCCTTTCCTTATAAATATCGACATCACTGCCACGGGAGAAATAGATACGTTCGAAAGAACAAGCATGATTTTCGCGCGGCTTGTTAATTTGCGAAGTACGGATTTTACCTTCTTTGCTGATTAACAATGCTTGCCCCGGTTGCAATTCTTTGATTTCCTCAAACGGAACATTCAAAGCAGTCTGGATCACCGGACGTTCGGAAGCAAGAACAGCTATCTCATCATCCCGATACCAGAATGCAGGCCGGATTCCCCACGGGTCGCGGATGGCGAAAGACTCGCCGCTTCCGGTCAATCCGCAGATCACGTATCCCCCATCCCATTCGCGGCTGGAAGTACGCAACACGTTTGCCAAATCAATATATTCTTCTATATAATGAGTGATTCCCATGCCCGTAAGCCCCTCGGCTTCAGCAAGATTGAATACACGCTCCACTTCACGGTCAAGACGGTGTCCCACCTGCTCCAACATAATATATGTATCGGCATATTTACGCGGATGCTGACCGATGGCAGTGATACGGGCAAATATCTCATCTACATTCGTCATATTGAAATTTCCGCAGAGAGCCAGATTCTTGGCGCGCCAGTTATTTCTTCTTAAAAATGGATGCACATAAGAGATTCCGGATTTTCCCGTCGTGGAATAACGAAGATGTCCCATATATACTTCACCGGCAAAAGGTAAAGTTCGTTTGGCATACGCTGCATCGTGCAACTGTTCGGGAGTGAGATCCTTAAAATTGTTTTGAACGTTTTCAAAGATTTCCGTAATGGCTCCGGAACCTAAAGCGCGTTCACGAAACATATATTCTTCGCCCGGATTTGCTTCCAGTTTCACACATGCCAGTCCCGCACCTTCCTGTCCACGATTATGTTGCTTCTCCATCAACAGGTAGAGTTTATTAAGACCGTACATCCATGTCCCGTACTTTTTCTCGTAATACTCCAACGGTTTGAGCAAACGTATCATGGCAACGCCACATTCATGTTTCAATTGTTCCATCTATACTATTTACAATTTGACGATTTACTATTTACGATTTAAATTACCACCTGCCAATCAAACAATTTACTATCTATCATTGATTCTTCAATCGTAAATCGTAAATTGTCTAATTGTAAATCACATCACTCTACTGTTACCGACTTCGCCAGATTTCTCGGCTGATCCACATCCATCCCTTTGCATACCGCAATGTGGTAAGCAAGAAGTTGGAGAGGTACCGTAGTTATTAACGGATCGAGACATTCGATTGTTTCAGGAAGTTCGATACTACAATCAGCGATTTTGCTGATAACGGTATCTCCTTTCGTCACGAACGCAATCACTTTTCCTTTCCGTGCCTTGATCTCCTGAATATTACTTACTACTTTCTCATACAATCCATTCTGCGTAGCAATCACCACTACCGGCATTTCCGCATCGATCAAGGCAATCGGTCCGTGTTTCATCTCCGCAGCCGGATAACCTTCGGCGTGAATATACGATATTTCTTTCAATTTCAATGCACCTTCCAGAGCTACGGGATAACTATATCCGCGTCCCAGGTAAATAAAATTATGCGCATAAGTGAAAGTTTTCGATAACTCCGCCAAAGTATCATTCAATTCCAACACCTCTTTCATCTTTTCCGGAATATGATTTAACTCCTGTACGATTGAAAGATAATGCTGTTCGTCAATGGTTCCTTTCGTTTTGGCAAGTGTCAATGCCAGCATCGCCAAGACAGTGACCTGTCCGGTAAATGCTTTGGTAGAAGCCACCCCGATTTCCGGACCCACATGAATATACGAACCGGTATGAGTGGCACGGGGAATAGAGGATCCGATCGCATTGCAAATACCATATATAAATGCCCCGCGGCTTTTCGCCAATTCCACAGCAGCCAATGTATCTGCCGTCTCACCACTCTGGGAGATTGCTATCACCACATCCTGCCCGTCAATCACCGGATCACGGTAGCGGAATTCGGAAGCATACTCCACTTCTACCGGTATGCGGCAGAAACTCTCAATCAGATGCTTACCGATCAGTCCGGCATGCCAGGAAGTTCCGCAAGCAACAATAATAAACCGTTTGGCATTCAGCAGCTTTTCCCGGTGATCTATCACAGCAGAAAGTACCACATTATCAGCTTCCACATTGATACGTCCGCGCATACAATCATGAATACAATCGGGCTGTTCGAAAATCTCTTTCAACATAAAGTGCGGATATCCCCCTTTTTCCAACTGACCGAGATTGAGTTCCACCTTCTTTATTTCAGGTATCATTTCAACATTGCTCAAGTTGACCACCTTCAACTCCTTCCCCAGATTCAAGACAGCGATTTCCCCGTCTTCCAGATAAACCACCTTGTCGGTATATTCTACAATCGGAGTAGCATCCGAAGCAAGAAAGAACTCATTCTCTCCAATCCCCACTACCAACGGACTACTCTTACGGGCAGCAATAATCTCATCAGGATGCTCTTTATCAAGAATCGCAATCGCATAAGCACCAATCACCTCCCCTAACGCCAACTGAACAGCCGTCAACAGACTGACCTGATGAGTGACTTTCATGTATTCTATTAATTGAACGAGGACTTCGGTATCTGTACTACTTTTAAAAAGATAGCCTTTGGCTTGAAGTTTTTCTTTAAGAACGGCGTAGTTTTCAATAATACCGTTATGAATGAGAGCGAGCTTTTCGGAAGAAGAGTAATGAGGGTGGGCGTTAGCGGAACAAGGTTCCCCGTGAGTAGCCCAACGGGTATGGGCAATTCCGATTGTACCGGAAATATCTTTCTGTGTGACGAAATTTTCAAGATCGGAGACTTTCCCTTTCGTCTTATACACATTTAACTGTTGGTCATCACTAATGATTGCTACCCCCGCACTGTCATATCCACGATACTCCAGTCGCTTCAACCCTTTGATAAGGATAGGGTAGGCTTTTCGTTTACCAATATAGCCTACTATTCCACACATATTATGATATTTTTATTTCGCCTGCAAATATACACATTACAAATAACATAAAGACAACAAAAAACAGATTTATTTGACAGAAACGCATAAAAAAGTTTCAAACACATCAAAAAGTTAAATAATATATTATTTTTAGCTCAAAAAGAAACAAATTACAATCAGTTTCAAATAAGGATAAATAAGCTAACAAATTAAAAGTAAATTTCCTGTTTTTAATAACAATTTAAAAGAATAAAGATTCCTATTCTTATTTCGCGTCACACAAAAGCTAAATTTTGCTATCATTTTGGAATTAAAACACTAACTTTGCCAAACAATTTGATACATCAAACAGGTATTATCATACAATAAAGCTATTAAGAATGAAGAAACAAGAACTTTTTAACAACGTAACAGAAGGATTCCCTTACCAACGACAGCCCAAACAGATGGGCTTGTACGATGCGGCATACGAACACGATGCCTGCGGTGTTGGTATGCTGGTTAACATTCATGGAGAAAAGTCACACGACATTGTTGAGTCGGCTTTAAAGGTATTAGAGAACATGCGTCATCGCGGTGCCGAGGGTGCGGATAACAAGACCGGTGACGGGGCAGGTATCATGCTTCAAATTCCGCATGAATTTATTTTATTACAAGGTATTCCTGTCCCCGAAAAAGGACGGTACGGCACAGGATTGTTATTTTTGCCGAAAAACGAAAAAGACCAGGCAGCTATTCTAAGTATTATTATTGAAGAAATTGAAAAAGAAGGACTCACATTGATGCATCTGCGCAATGTGCCCACCTGCCCCGAAATCCTGGGAGAATCAGCTCTGGCAAACGAACCGGATATCAAACAAATATTCATCACCGGATTTACGGAAACGGAAACTGCCGACCGGAAGTTATACCTGATCCGGAAAAGAATCGAAAATAAAGTCAGATTGTCATCTATTCCGGCAAAAGACGATTTTTATGTTGTGTCGCTCTCTACCAAAAGCATTATATATAAAGGTATGCTTTCATCATTACAACTGCGCAACTACTATCCGGACCTGACAAATAGCTATTTTACCAGCGGACTGGCATTGGTGCACTCTCGTTTCAGTACCAATACATTCCCCACATGGGGATTGGCACAGCCGTTCCGTCTGCTGGCACACAACGGTGAAATCAATACTATCCGTGGCAACCGAGGATGGATGGAAGCCCGTGAAAGTGTACTCTCCACTCCCACTTTAGGCGATATAAAAGAAATCCGCCCGATTATACAACCGGGCATGAGCGACAGTGCTTCTCTGGATAATGTGCTAGAGTTCCTGGTGATGTCAGGATTGAGCCTGCCACATGCCATGGCTATGCTCGTACCAGAATCTTTCAACGAAAAGAATCCGATCAGTGAAGATCTGAAAGCATTCTACGAATACCACTCCATCCTGATGGAACCATGGGACGGACCGGCCGCACTACTTTTCAGCGACGGACGATTTGCCGGAGGTATGCTCGACCGCAATGGCCTGCGCCCTGCCCGTTATTTGATTACTAAAAACGATATGATGGTGGTAGCTTCGGAAGTCGGTGTTATGGATTTCGAACCGGGAGACATTAAAGAAAAAGGTCGCTTACAGCCCGGCAAAATTCTGCTGGTGGATACGGAGAAAGGTGAAATTTACTATGACGGTGAACTGAAAAAGCAGCTGGCTGAAGCCAAACCTTACCGCAGCTGGCTATCTACCAACCGGATCGAACTAGACGAACTGAAAAGCGGACGCAAAGTTCCCCATCAGGTGGAAAACTACAACCGTATGCTTCGTACTTTCGGCTACTCCAAGGAGGACATCGAAAAACTGATTATGCCGATGGCAAGTACCGGAGCAGAACCGATCAACTCAATGGGCAATGACACTCCGCTAGCCGTACTTTCAGATAAGCCGCAGTTGCTTTACAACTATTTCCGTCAGCAATTTGCACAAGTAACCAATCCGCCTATTGACCCGCTTCGCGAAGAACTGGTGATGTCATTGACGGAATATATCGGAGCAGTCGGCATGAATATTCTGACACCCAGTGAAAGTCATTGTAAAATGGTACGCCTGAACCACCCGATTTTGAGCAATACACAACTGGATATTCTTTGTAATATCCGGTACAAAGGCTTCAAAACGGTCAAACTCCCTATGTTGTTTGAGGTTGCAAAAGGGAAAGCCGGATTGCAGGAAGCACTGGCCCATCTTTGTAAAATGGCGGAAGAATCCGTGACGGAAGGTGTAAACTACATTGTACTGACCGACCGTGAGGTGGATATTACCCATGCTGCCATTCCATCATTGCTGGCAGTAAGCGCTGTTCATCACCACCTGATTTCAGTTGGTAAACGGGTACAAACGGCATTGATTGTAGAAAGCGGTGAAATACGTGAAGTGATGCACGCCGCGTTATTGTTGGGTTTCGGAGCAAGTGCCCTGAATCCATACATGGCATTTGCCGTCCTCGACCGACTGGTAAAAGACAAGGATATTCAGTTGGATTATACCACTGCCGAAAAGAACTATATCAAATCCATCTGTAAAGGCTTGTTTAAAATCATGAGTAAGATGGGTATCTCTACGATCCGCTCCTATCGTGGCGCTAAGATTTTCGAAGCTGTCGGTTTGAGTGAAGAGTTGAGCAAGGCTTATTTCGGAGGACTCGGTTCACCGATCGGAGGTATCCGTCTGGAAGAAATAGCCAGAGATGCCATTGCTTTCCATAAAGATGGATTTGAAGGTATTAAAAATGAAGAGTTATTAAAAAACAACGGTTTGTATGCTTTCCGTAAAGATGGAGAAAAGCACGCATGGAATCCGGAAACAATCAGCACGCTGCAATTGGCTACACGACTGGGGAGTTATAAGAAATTTAAAGAGTACACCCATCTGGTAGACGAAAAAGAGAAGCCTATTTTCCTTCGTGACTTCCTGGGATTCCGTCGTAATCCTATTTCTATCGATCAGGTGGAACCGGTGGAAAATATTCTGCATCGTTTCGTCACAGGAGCTATGTCTTTTGGTTCCATCAGCAAGGAAGCCCACGAGGCAATGGCTGTTGCCATGAATAAAATCCATGGACGCAGCAATACTGGTGAAGGTGGTGAAGATGCCGCGCGTTTCCAACCGTTGCCGGATGGCAGTTCTTTACGAAGTGCGATCAAACAGGTAGCTTCCGGTCGTTTCGGTGTAACGGCAGAGTATCTGGTGAATGCGGACGAAATTCAAATTAAGATAGCACAGGGAGCCAAACCGGGTGAAGGGGGACAACTTCCGGGATTTAAAGTAAATGATGTGATTGCGAAAACACGTCATTCCATTCCGGGAATTTCGCTAATTTCTCCCCCGCCCCATCATGATATTTATTCGATTGAGGATTTGGCTCAACTGATCTTCGATTTGAAAAATGTAAATCCACAGGCCAAAATCAGCGTGAAACTGGTAGCAGAAAGCGGTGTCGGTACAATTGCCGCCGGTGTGGCAAAAGCAAAGGCGGATTTGATTGTCATCTCCGGCGCTGAAGGGGGTACGGGTGCTTCTCCCGCTTCTTCTATCCGCTATGCGGGTATCTCACCGGAATTAGGATTGAGCGAAACACAGCAAACACTGGTTCTGAACGGACTTCGTGGCCAAGTAGTTCTGCAAGCCGACGGACAGCTGAAAACCGGACGGGATATCATCTTAATGGCATTAATGGGTGCCGAAGAATATGGTTTCGCCACCTCCGCATTAATCGTATTGGGTTGTGTAATGATGCGTAAATGTCATCAGAACACTTGTCCGGTAGGAGTTGCCACGCAGAATGAAGAGTTACGTAAACGCTTTCATGGACGCAGTGAATATTTAGTAAACTTTTTCACATTCCTGGCACAGGAAGTCCGTGAGCATTTGGCTGAAATGGGATTCACCCGGATGGATGACATCATCGGACGTACAGACTTAATCGAACGCAAGTCCGATGCCAATGACCCGAATCCGAAGCATACTTTAATCGACTTCAGCAAATTGTTGGCACGTGTTGACAACAGTGCGGCTATCCGTCATGTCATCGACCAGGATCATGGAATTTCTACTGTAAAGGATGTAACCATCATCGATGCCGCACAGGAAGCTATCGAACATGAGAAAGAGATTTCTTTAGAATATACGATTGCCAATACAGACCGTGCAATAGGTGCTATGCTTTCCGGAGTGATCGCCAAGAAATACGGTGCCAAAGGATTGCCGGAACATACGCTGAATGTAAAATTCAAAGGTTCGGCAGGTCAGTCTTTCGGAGCTTTTCTCGTACCGGGAGTTAACTTTAAACTGGAAGGTGAAGCGAATGATTACCTGGGCAAAGGATTGAGTGGCGGACGTATCTCCGTATTGCCTCCTATCCGCAGCCACTTCGAAGCCGAAAAAAATACAATCGCCGGTAATACCTTGCTTTATGGCGCAACAAGCGGTGAAGTATATATCAACGGCCGTGTAGGAGAACGTTTTGCTGTTCGTAACTCCGGCGCAGTCGCCGTAGTGGAAGGCGTGGGTGACCACTGTTGCGAATACATGACCGGAGGTCGTGTGGTAGTCCTCGGACAAACCGGACGTAACTTTGCAGCCGGTATGAGTGGCGGTGTGGCTTATGTATGGAACAAGGACGGTAACTTCGATTATTTCTGCAACATGGAAATGGTGGAACTGTCACTCATCGAAGAAGCCAGCTACCGGAAAGAGTTGCACGAACTAATCCGCCAGCATTACCTCTACACAGGCTCGAAACTGGCACGCATCCTACTCGACAACTGGAATCATTACGTAGACCAATTCATCCAAGTAGTGCCCATCGAATACAAAAAAGTACTGCAGGAAGAACAAATGAGAAAGTTACAACAAAAAATTGCAGATATGCAAAGAGACTATTAGATTTACAATTTGACTATTTACAATTTACTATTTGAATGTATAGTCTGTAAATAGTCAAATAGCAAATGACAAGATAGTCTAGAAATAGTAAATCGTAAATCGTCAAATAGTAAATAACAAGATGGGGGATCCTAGAGCATTTTTAAATATAGCTCGGCAGGAGGCGGGATATCGCCCTGTGAGCGAGCGAATCACTGACTATAGTCAGGTGGAACAGACATTGAATACAAATAGCCGTAAATTGCAGGCGTCACGCTGTATGGATTGCGGCGTACCTTTCTGTCATTGGGCATGCCCGATAGGAAATAAACAACCGGAATGGCAGGATGCATTATACAAAGGAAAATGGAAGGAGGCTTACGAAGTATTGTCATCTACTTGCGATTTTCCGGAATTTACAGGACGTATCTGTCCTGCCCTTTGCGAGAAATCATGCGTGTTGAAACTTTCGTGCGATCAGCCGGTAACCATTCGTGAGAATGAGGCGGCAATCGTGGAAGCGGCTTTTCGTGAAGGATATATACAGGTAAAGACTCCGGAAAGAAACGGAAAGAAAGTAGCGGTGATTGGTGCAGGTCCTGCCGGACTGGTAGTCGCCAATCAGTTAAATCTAAAAGGATATAGCGTTACTCTATTCGATAAGGATGAAGCTCCCGGAGGATTACTACGATTTGGTATTCCTAATTTCAAACTGGACAAGAATGTAATCGACCGGCGGATGAAGATATTGGCCGCAGAAGGAATCCGGTTTGAGATGGGAGTGGAAATAGATGTCAATCATTTACCGGAAGGATTCGATGCCTACTGCATCTGTACCGGAACACCGGCAGCACGTGACTTGAGTATTCCGGGACGTGAACTGAAAGGGATTCATTTCGCACTCGAAATGCTGGCACAGCAGAACAGGATTTTGGCAGGACAGACTTTCCCGAAAGACAAGTTGGTAAATGCCAAAGGCAAAAAGGTTCTCGTGATAGGTGGCGGTGATACAGGTTCCGACTGTATCGGAACCAGCGTGCGACAAGGAGCCGTCAGTGTCACCCAAATAGAGATCATGCCGAAACCTCCTGTCGGATACAATCCGGCTACTCCATGGCCTCAATGGCCGGTAGTCTTCAAGACGACTTCCAGCCATGAAGAAGGTTGTACACGCCGTTGGTGTCTGGCCTCCAATCAGTTTCTCGGAAAGAATGGAAAAGTGACAGGCGTAGAAGTGGAAGAAGTGGAATGGATTCCGGCAACAGATGGCGGACGTCCCACGATGAAACCGACAGGAAAAAAGGAAGTCATCGAAGCGGACATGGTATTGCTGGCGATGGGATTCCTGAAACCGGAACAGCCGAAGTTTGCCGAAAATGTATTCCTTGCCGGAGATGCGGATACAGGAGCCAGCCTCGTCGTACGTGCCATGGCAGGAGGAAGAAAAGCGGCTGCAGAAATAGACACTTATTTGACGAAATAATCTCCGAAGTAAGGAATACTAAGAAGTCTGACTGCTATTATCGGTTCGTTCCACCTAGGTGGAACTTAAGGATAACCTAGGTAGAATTTAAAGACAACCATGGTGGAACGAAAAGTCAACCTAGGTAGAACGAATAAATAATAGCAATCGGGCTTCTTAGAAACTGCGAATAAACAATCAACATATTCAATCACCCCCAAAAACTTAAAGTTATGTGTGGAATAGCAGGTATACTCAACATAAAGGTTCAAACGAAAGAACTAAGAGATAAAGCACTGAAGATGGCCCAGAAAATCCGTCATCGCGGACCGGACTGGAGTGGAATCTATGTAGGTGGAAGTGCCATCCTGGCACACGAACGCCTGTCAATCGTCGACCCGCAGAGCGGCGGACAACCGTTATACTCTCCTGATCGTAAACAGGTGCTCGCCGTAAACGGTGAGATATACAACCACCGGGACATTCGCGCTCAATACGCCGGAAAATATAACTTTCAGACAGGAAGTGACTGTGAGGTCATTCTTGCTCTTTACAAAGAGAAAGGCATCCACTTCCTGGAAGATATTAGCGGTATCTTTGCTTTTGTTCTTTATGATGAAGAAAAGGATGAATTTCTGATTGCCCGTGATCCGATAGGGGTTATTCCTTTATATATAGGAAAAGATAAAGAAGGAAGAATCTACTTCGGCAGCGAACTGAAAGCACTTGAAGGATTTTGCGACGAATATGAAGTATTCCTTCCCGGACATTATTTCCATAGCAAAGAAGGAAAAATGAAACGTTGGTATTCACGCGACTGGACAGCTTATGAAGCCGTCAAAGACAATGACGCACAAACCGGTGATGTGAAAACAGCATTAGAAGATGCCGTACATCGCCAGTTAATGAGTGACGTACCTTATGGAGTGCTTCTTTCGGGTGGGCTGGACAGTTCCGTCATCTCCGCTATTGCCAAAAAATATGCGGCAAAGCGTATAGAGACAGACGGAGCGAGTGATGCGTGGTGGCCTCAACTCCACTCCTTCGCCATCGGACTCAAAGGTGCTCCCGATTTGATTAAAGCACGTGAAGTGGCTGAATATATCGGTACTGTACACCATGAAATAAACTATACTGTTCAGGAAGGTCTGGATGCCCTGCGTGATGTCATTTATTTCATCGAGACATACGATGTAACCACGGTACGCGCTTCCACTCCCATGTACCTACTGGCACGTGTCATCAAATCGATGGGGATTAAAATGGTGTTGAGCGGTGAAGGTGCCGATGAAGTTTTCGGAGGGTATCTATACTTCCACAAGGCCCCCACTCCACAGGCATTCCACGAAGAAACGGTACGTAAACTTTCAAAGTTACACATGTACGATTGTCTCCGTGCCAACAAAAGTCTGTCAGCATGGGGCGTAGAAGGACGCGTCCCTTTCCTTGACAAAGAATTTCTCGACGTAGCCATGAACCTGAATCCGAAAGCTAAAATGTGCCCCGGAAAGGATATTGAGAAACGGATTGTTCGCGAAGCCTTTGCCGATATGTTACCGGAAAGTGTGGCGTGGAGACAAAAAGAACAATTCAGTGACGGTGTGGGATATTCATGGATCGATACTTTGAGAGAAATCACAGCGGCTGCCGTTAGCGATGAGCAAATGGAACATGCTGCCGAACGCTTCCCCATCCATACTCCGCAAAACAAGGAAGAATACTATTATCGTAGTATCTTTGAAGAGCATTTCCCCAGTGAAAGTGCAGCACGCAGCGTACCGAGTGTTCCCAGTGTGGCCTGTTCCACAGCAGAAGCGCTGGCGTGGGATATTGCTTTCAGGAACCTGAATGAGCCTAGCGGACGTGCGGTGAGAGGAATACACGAAGAGGCCTATACTTAACTGATAAAAATAACGGAAAGAGCAGATTCTGTTATTCTTTTGTAGCATTTCTATTTTAAAATCCCAAGGATTAACGCAGATTAGCATATTATTGTCTGATTTGCGTTTTCTTTTTTATAATTTTGAGGCCAAACCCAATTAAATCTATCAAACTTTTAAAAGACCAAACAAATGAATTTAAAAAAAATGATGATGGCTTCTGCCCTTCTAATGGCTGCTTGCTGTATGCAGGCACAGACAAAAGTGATAGCCCACCGCGGATTCTGGAAAACTCCGGGATCATCACAAAACAGTATTTCATCACTTCTAAAAGCAGACTCCATCAGTTGTTACGGTTCAGAATTTGACGTATGGATCGCTAAGGATAACAAGTTGGTGGTCAACCATGATCCTGTATACAAGATGAGACCGATGGAGTATTCCAAAGGTGACGCACTGACCGGACTTAAATTATCCAACGGAGAAAACTTGCCTAGCCTGGAACAATATCTGGAAGCCGGGAAAAACTGTAATACCCGACTGATTCTCGAACTGAAAGCACATAGCAATAAGAAACGTGAAACCAAAGCCGTACAGGGAATCCTTGCCATGGTGAAGAAAATGGGACTGGAAAACCGCATGGAATATATCACGTTCTCCCTACATGCCATGAAAGAGTTTATCCGCCTGGCTCCTGCCGGTACTCCGGTATTTTACCTTAACGGGGAACTGTCTCCCAAAGAATTAAAGGAACTTGGTGCTGCCGGTCTTGATTATCACATGGGAGTGATTAAGAAACACCCCGAATGGATCAAAGAAGCTCATGAGCTCGGCTTGAAAGTAAATGTGTGGACTGTGGACGAAGTGGAAGATATGAAATCGCTGATCGAACAGAAAGTAGATTTCATTACCACCAACGAACCAGTCATCTTACAAGAAGAACTGAAAAAACATCAATAAGATAAAATCATTACAAAGTAAACTATTTAATATCCGTCTTTAAAGAAACAGCTCGTTGTACTAAATCCCGCATACGTAATAGCTAAAGTTTGCTATCTGTATGCGGGATTCCTTTTTTTTTTTGCTGATTTTAGTGGTGATATTTCCAATGTTCAACCAATAAACATTCTCCACTATGGCAAATTTTATTCAGCGTGCCAGTGACTCCATCTCGGGGTTTGGTCAAAGTTACGAAAAATTTTCCAAACAACTTCTTATTGAGCAGTATTCTCCTGGTAGTATAAAAAGTTATGGCCATAAGTTGGCTGCTATCAGCTTTCACTTCAAAAAACTTCCTGAACACTTAAGCGAAGATGATTGCCGCGATTATTTCAGCATGTTGCTCTCTCGCACTCCTTCACCGGGTTTGAGCTATTTCAAGCACACCGTTTACAGTCTTCGCTGTTATCGCAAGACAATGCATCTTAGTGAACTTAATTTTTCTCTTCCCCGTATCCGTAGCACGAAGAAACTTCCGGTTGTTCTTTCACAGTCGGAAGTGAGCAGCCTTTTGCGTCACTGCGGGAGTATCCGCAGTCAAGCCCTGCTGGCTCTGATTTATTCCTGCGGCCTGCGTTTACGTGAGCTGGTCAATATGCGAATTTGTGATATTGACAGTAAGCGCATGCAGGTTTTCATCCGCCAAGGCAAAGGTAGAAAAGACAGGTACGTCCCCCTTTCCGGCAACCTGTTGCTTCTTCTCAGGGAGTATTTCATCCAGTACAGACCCGCGGTATATCTTTTCAACAATTGTTTCGGCGGACAAATCGAAGATTCCGAGATCCGCTATCTTTTTAAACAAGCGGTTCATTCGTCCTGCATCCTTAAACCCTGCACGCTTCATACCCTTCGTCACAGTTACGCCACGCACCTGCTGGAGATGGGCGAAAATATACTTCGCATCCGTGACCTTCTGGGACATGCCGATATAAAGACAACACTGGTTTATCTTCACCTTGTCAATCTTCCTGCCGGAGGTTACGCCTTCAGTCCCCTGGACCGTCTTGAGGGGGTGGGAAGTAACAATAAGCGACCATGAGGACGGAGTTTGAGGTCGGTCAGATTATTTCCCGCTTCAAATCATCCTTTATCAGCCAACATCATCCCTGCGGCAGGGTTCTCCAGGTCCTCTCACGTCTGGAACAATGCCGTACCTCCGCTTTGGGAGGGCATGTGGATGCCTGTCCCCAGTGTGGAGTCGTACGTGTTAGTTACAACAGCTGCCGTGACCGGCATTGTCCCAAATGCCAGGGGGAGAGCGTGAGGTATGGATACAGGCACGCAAAGAGGATATGTTGCCCGTGAAATATTTCCATGTGGTATTTACCTTACCGGCCGACTTGCATTCACTGGCACTGGGGAATATGAGGCCCACCTATTCCTGCCTGTTCACCGCCGCCTGGAAGACTTTATCAGCCTTCGCGGCCAATAAAGGCGCACAGGCGGGAATGGTGGCCATCCTGCATACTTGGGGAAGTAACCTGCACTATCACCCACATCTACATTGTGTAGTGCCCGAAGGAGGGATAGATGAAAGGGGGGGAATGGAGGAAGCTCTCTGGGGCAAATCAAGACAGTCCTTTTCTATTCCCGGTTAGGGCTATGGGCAGGGTGTTCAGAGCCAAGTTCATGCAAGAGTGGAGCAAACATGTGAAAGTACCCCAGGCAACAAGAAAGAAGCTGTTTGAAAAAGAATGGGTGGTATATAGCAAAGCACCGTTCAAAGGCGTGGAAAGGGTCATAGAATACTTAGGGCGTTACTCACACAGGGCAGCCATCAGTAATGCCAGGATTAAGGGAATTACAGATACAGCCGTCATGTTTGACTATAAGGATTACAGGGATGGGGGAAAACATAAGATGATGACACTCACGGGAGAAGAGTTCGTACACAGGTTCAGTAGGCATATATTGCCGGCAGGATTTGTACGTATCAGGCATTACGGATTCCTGGCAGCATGCAACAGAAGGAAGTTGACAAGCATACAGATAAGGATGAAAGTACCACCGGCACCACTTAAAAGGAAAAGAGCCAAGTGGAAAGAACTCTGCCAAGACAAATGGATGGAGTATAACTTATGCAAGCATTGCGGAGGGGCGCAGATGATTACAATTGAAGTTTTCAGACCAGCCAGGTCGCCACCCGGAAGAGGAAGTTCCAAACCGCTGGACGGTACTTTTTGAAGAAGAAAATATGTTCACAGGAAGAATGAAGTCCTGGGAGAGAGGCTCTGTGGATATACATAACGGAAAACACGGTAAAAACACCGGATAGAAAGAAAAAGGAGGAAAAAAGGGAGATTGGAATCAAGAAAGGCTGAAAAAACAAGTATAAAAGCAAGCACAGGACATTAGGAAACTGCTGAAAAAAAATACAGATACAGAAGTAACCCCCATAAAAAATAGAAAACGTACAACAAAGGCTCCATATGCCCTAAGGGGCACACGAAGCCCTATTTCGTTCCTTTAAAAGAAACAGGATGTTTCTCGGTGTCGAACGGGTGGTTCCTTTTAAAGGAACCACCCGTTGTACTAAATCCCGCATACGTAATAGCTAAAGTTTGCTATCTGTATGCGGGATTCCTTTTTTTGCTGATTTTAGTGGTGATATTTCCAATGTTCAACCAATAAACATTCTCCACTATGGCAAATTTTATTCAGCGTGCCAGTGACTCCATCTCGGGGTTTGGTCAAAGTTACGAAAAATTTTCCAAACAACTTCTTATTGAGCAGTATTCTCCTGGTAGTATAAAAAGTTATGGCCATAAGTTGGCTGCTATCAGCTTTCACTTCAAAAAACTTCCTGAACACTTAAGCGAAGATGATTGCCGCGATTATTTCAGCATGTTGCTCTCTCGCACTCCTTCACCGGGTTTGAGCTATTTCAAGCACACCGTTTACAGTCTTCGCTGTTATCGCAAGACAATGCATCTTAGTGAACTTAATTTTTCTCTTCCCCGTATCCGTAGCACGAAGAAACTTCCGGTTGTTCTTTCACAGTCGGAAGTGAGCAGCCTTTTGCGTCACTGCGGGAGTATCCGCAGTCAAGCCCTGCTGGCTCTGATTTATTCCTGCGGCCTGCGTTTACGTGAGCTGGTCAATATGCGAATTTGTGATATTGACAGTAAGCGCATGCAGGTTTTCATCCGCCAAGGCAAAGGTAGAAAAGACAGGTACGTCCCCCTTTCCGGCAACCTGTTGCTTCTTCTCAGGGAGTATTTCATCCAGTACAGACCCGCGGTATATCTTTTCAACAATTGTTTCGGCGGACAAATCGAAGATTCCGAGATCCGCTATCTTTTTAAACAAGCGGTTCATTCGTCCTGCATCCTTAAACCCTGCACGCTTCATACCCTTCGTCACAGTTACGCCACGCACCTGCTGGAGATGGGCGAAAATATACTTCGCATCCGTGACCTTCTGGGACATGCCGATATAAAGACAACACTGGTTTATCTTCACCTTGTCAATCTTCCTGCCGGAGGTTACGCCTTCAGTCCCCTGGACCGTCTTGAGGGGGTGGGAAGTAACAATAAGCGACCATGAGGACGGAGTTTGAGGTCGGTCAGATTATCTCCCGCTTCAAATCCTCCTTTATCAGCCAACATCATCCCTGCGGCAGGGTTCTTCAGGTCCTCTCACGCCTGGAACAGTGCCGTACCTCCGCCCTGGGAGGGCATGTGGATGCCTGTCCCCAGTGTGGAGTCGTACGTGTTAGTTACAACAGCTGCCGGGACCGGCATTGTCCCAAATGCCAGGGAGCCGAACGTGAGGTATGGATACAGGCACGCAAAGAGGATATGTTGCCCGTGAAATACTTCCATGTGGTATTTACCTTGCCGGCCGACTTGCATTCACTGGCACTGGGTAATATGAGACACACCTATTCATGCCTGTTTGCCGCTGCCTGGAAGACACTCGCAGCCTTCGCTGCCAATAAAGGCGCCCAGGCGGGAATGGTAGCCATCCTGCATACATGGGGAAGTAACCTGCACTACCACCCCCACCTGCACTGTGTAGTGCCCGAAGGAGGGATAGATGACAAGGGGGAATGGAGGAAGATCTCAGGGGCAAATCAGGACAGTCCTTTTCTATTCCCGGTCAGGGCCATGGGCAGGGTGTTCAGAGCCAAGTTCATGCAAGAGTGGAGCAAACATGTGAAAGTACCCCAGGCAACAAGAAAGAAGCTGTTTGAAAAAGAATGGGTGGTATATAGCAAAGCACCGTTCAAGGGCGTGGAAAGAGTCATAGAATACTTAGGGCGTTACTCGCACAGGGCAGCCATCAGCAATGCCAGGATTAAGGGAATGACAGATACATCCGTCATGTTTGACTACAAGGATTACAGGGATGGGGGAAAACATAAGATGATGACACTCACGGGAGAAGAGTTCGTACACAGGTTCAGTAGGCATATATTGCCGGCAGGATTTGTACGTATCAGGCATTACGGATTCCTGGCAGCATGCAACAGAAGGAAGTTGACAAGCATACAGATAAGGATGAAAGTACCACCGGCACCACTTAAAAGGAAAAGAGCCAAGTGGAAAGAACTCTGCCAAGACAAATGGAGGGAGTATAACTTATGCAAGCATTGCGGAGGGGCGCAGATGATTACAATTGAAGTTTTCAGACCAGCCAGGTCGCCACCCGGAAGAGGAAGTTCCAAACCGCTGAACGGTACTTTTTGAAGAAGAAAATATGTTCACAGGAAGAATGAAGTCCTGGGAGAGAGGCTCTGTGGATATACATAACGGAAAACACGGTAAAAACACCGGATAGAAAGAAAAAGGAGGAAAAAGAGCGAGATTGGAATGAAGAAAGGGAGAAAAAGCAAGTATACAAGCAAGCACGGGACATAAGGAAACTGATGAAAAAATACAGATACAGAAGTAACCCCCATAATAAAGATAGAAAACGTACAACAAAGGCTCCATATGCCCTAAGGGGCACACGAAGCCCTATTTCGTTTCTTTTAAAGGAAAAATGAGCTTTCATAACAAACTAAATACCAGCATATTAAGAACACTCTTTTTTTTCATTTGAAAAAGAAAAAGGTCATTTTCATATATGCCAATAAAAGATTACAAACGATTTACTGGAAATCATCTAATACCTCTTTCAACTCTCCTACCGTAAGCTCTCCTACCTGTCTCCATAATTCATGTCCCTTATGCAATAAAAGAAAGGCGGGCACTGTTTCTACATTATGCGCATCGGCTATTGTTCTATTTTCTTCAGCATTCACTCTTATCAATTCTACAGTTCTCTTTTCGTAAGTCCGAAGCACAGGACCTATCCACTCATAATGAGGTGACCAGTCGGCATAAAATACTACCAACACCAAATGGTTGGTCTTAGCTGCTGTTTCTAATTGTTTCTCTATATTCATATCTCTACGTTTTTATATTAATGATAGTGCTAAAACAATGAATACAGGAAAAGGTTCTTCAGCATATCCGGCGAGCAATATGATAGATAAATAGGGGTTTTCACTTTCATATCGTCAAAAGGAAAAGGATATATTTCTTGTTTTTATAGTGGATTTCACCGATTATCAAGGCTAAATATTCTTCATATATTATGGAAGAATATGCAAAACAATTCACCCAAATAACAGTTTATTAATATATAAATAGGTATAATTTCAAATTATAACTAAACACAGCCGTATATAAAGCGATTATAAGTTTGAGGAAAATAAATAGATATTAGATATACTTTTTAGTAAAATATAAAGCAAAAAGTCATACCTTTGCATCGTAATAAAACAAAAGGATACAACAACCAATAAATAACAATCAAAATGATATCAAAAATTAAGTTCACAAAAATGCATGGAGCGGGAAATGACTACATATATGTAGACACAACCCAATATCCGATAACCGACCCTGCAAAGAAGGCAATCGAATGGAGCAAGTTTCATACAGGAATCGGAAGTGATGGACTTATATTGATTGGCATCTCTGATAAAGCGGATTTCAGCATGCGTATTTTCAATGCGGACGGTTCGGAAGCTATGATGTGTGGCAACGGAAGCCGTTGTGTAGGCAAATATGTATATGAATACGGCTTGACTGACAAAACAGAAATTACGCTGGATACACGATCTGGAATAAAAATTCTGAAACTGCATATAGAGGAAAAAACAGTCAGTACAGTCACCGTAGATATGGGTAGTCCGTTGGAAACAGACGGGATTCAGTGGGAAGGGAAGTATCCTTTCCGGTCAACCAAAGTATCAATGGGTAATCCGCATCTCGTCACATTTGTTGAGGACATCACCCGGATTGATTTACCGGAAATCGGTCCTGCACTGGAGAATCATCCTCTTTTTCCCAATAGAACTAATGTGGAGTTTGCACAGATTGTCGGCAAAGACACCATACGGATGAGGGTATGGGAAAGAGGATCGGGAATCACTCAAGCTTGCGGGACAGGTGCTTGTGCCACAGCAGTAGCCGCCTTCATCAACGGACTTACAGGAAGAAAAAGCGATGTAATCATGGATGGAGGGACAGTTACCATTGAATGGGATGAAATCTCCGGGCATATATTAATGACCGGATCGGCAACCAAAGTTTTCGATGGGGAGATTGAGGATAAGTAATAAATAAGTATTAGTAAGTATCAGATATTAAGTATTAAGTATTAGGTATCAGGTATTAGATTTTGCAGAACTTAAAACAATAACAAGATGGCATTAGTAAACGAACATTTTTTGAAGTTACCGGGAAGCTATTTATTCTCGGACATAGCGAAAAAGGTAAATACCTTCAAGATAACACATCCTAAACAGGATATTATCCGGTTGGGTATCGGTGATGTCACCCAACCGCTTCCGAAAGCGTGTATCGAAGCCATGCACAAAGCGGTAGAAGAGCTGGCCAGCAAAGATACATTCCGCGGATATGGTCCTGAACAGGGATATGATTTTCTGATTGAAGCAATTATAAAAAATGACTTTATTCCACGTGGGATTCACTTCTCGGCATCCGAGATATTTGTCAGTGACGGTGCCAAAAGCGATACCGGAAATATAGGAGATATTCTTCGCCATGACAATAGCGTAGGTGTTACAGACCCCATCTATCCGGTATATATAGACAGCAATGTCATGTGCGGACGTGCCGGAGTGCTGGAAGAAGAGACGGGCAAATGGAGTAATGTTACTTATATGCCTTGCACAAGTGAGAACAACTTTATTCCGAAAATTCCGGACAAACGGATAGACATTGTTTATCTCTGCTATCCGAACAACCCGACAGGAACGACCTTAACCAAACCGGAACTGAAGAAATGGGTGGACTATGCATTGGCAAACGATACATTGATTCTGTTCGATGCCGCCTATGAAGCATATATCCAGGATGAGAATGTCCCCCACTCTATCTATGAGATTAAGGGAGCTAAAAAGTGTGCGATCGAATTCCGTAGTTTCTCAAAAACGGCAGGATTTACCGGAGTACGCTGCGGATATACCGTAGTTCCGAAAGAACTTACTGCCGCCACATTGGAAGGAGACCGCATCCCACTCAACAGATTGTGGAACCGCCGCCAGTGCACCAAGTTCAACGGTACTTCTTACATTACCCAACGGGCAGCAGAAGCCGTTTACAGTGCAGAAGGCAAAGCACAGATTAAAGAAACAATCGGCTATTATATGACCAACGCCCAAATTATGAAAGAGGGATTGGAAGCCACAGGACTGAAAGTGTATGGAGGAGTCAACGCTCCCTACTTATGGGTGAAAACTCCGAACGGGCTTTCATCATGGCGATTCTTCGAACAGATGTTGTATGAAGCCAATGTGGTCGGTACTCCCGGTGTAGGCTTCGGACCAAGCGGTGAAGGATATATCCGCCTGACTGCCTTTGGCGAACGTAACGATTGTATCGAAGCAATGAGAAGAATAAAAAACTGGTTATAAGATAGTATTTCGCGCGCTACTATATACATGGACCGTACATCCACATTTTTCTAACTTAAAGGTAAAAAGACGATGAAAACGACGATTAACAAAAAATGGGGAGTAATAATAGTAGCATTATTACTGACAGGGTTTGCTCCATCCGCAATGTTGGCGCAAGATAAAGTGGAAGCTTCCGTTGGAGCCGATCTGGTAAGTGGTTACATCTGGCGTGGCCAGGATTTAGGCGGAGTTAGTATTCAGCCTTCATTGGGAATCACTTACAAGGGTTTCTCACTCGGAGCATGGGGATCGGTAGGGTTCGAATCGACAGATACGAAAGAGTTCGATTTAACTCTCGGTTATTCGACGGGTGGTTTTAGCGTTTCAGTGACGGATTATTGGTTTAATACCCAAACAGCAACTAACAAGTATTTTCAATACGGAGCTCATTCAACAGCTCATGTATTTGAAGCACAAGTCGGATATGACTTCGGACCACTGACAGTCAACTGGTATACAAACTTTGCAGGTGCCGACGGTGTGAAAGAAAATGGCAAAAGAGCTTATTCTTCTTACCTCGCACTTAGCGCACCATTCAAATTGGGAGGTCTCGACTGGACAGTAGATTTAGGGATGGTTCCTTGGGAGACAACTTTCTACAATGGCTATACAAGTGGATTCTGCGTATCAGACGTAAGTATCGGAGCTTCCAAAGAAATCAAAATAACAGATTCTTTCTCACTCCCGGCATTTGCGAAAGTTACAGCGAATCCACGAACAGAAGGAGCTTACTTCACATTCGGATTAAATTTTTAGGAGAGAGAATAGAGAATTTAGAATATCAAAGAGCGTATAGGGATCAGGTAGTTAGAGTTTAGATTTTATCGGTTTGTTGTATGGTAACCTGCTATGGCTGCCCCCTGTACCTCTTTCTTTTACAGGTCAACACTAATATTTAAGGTATATGAAAAAGATTGAAGCTATTATCCGTAAAACCAAATTCGAGGACGTGAAAGAAGCTCTTCTCGAAGCGGACATCGAATGGTTTTCTTACTATGACGTAAGAGGTATTGGGAAAGCACGGCAAGGACGTATCTACCGCGGTGTAGTATATGACACCAGCACTATCGAAAGAATCTTAATCTCTATTGTCGTGCGCGACAAGAATGCCGAGAAAACTGTACAAGCCATTATTAAAGCGGCACAAACCGGAGAAATCGGAGACGGACGTATTTTCGTCATCCCTATTGAAGACGCTATCCGTATCCGTACCGCCGAACGTGGCGATATAGCCCTATACAATGCTGAACAAGAACGCTAATCCAGCAACCAGCAATATGCCGGGGCCAGATTCCCATGCGGATTAAACGTTGATGGCATATATGAAAAAGAAATTATAATATTACTAATAACAGGCATTTAATAAGATAATTCATTATGGATACAAAATATAAAAGCCATAGCTTCGTAAAGCTGTGGATAGCCACTACCATGTTTATGTTATGCTGTTTTGCCACCGGCACGCTAGCACAAGACGCAGTT
Organism: Bacteroides sp. BFG-606; assembly: GCF_024788145.1. Lineage (NCBI taxonomy): Bacteria > Pseudomonadati > Bacteroidota > Bacteroidia > Bacteroidales > Bacteroidaceae > Bacteroides > Bacteroides sp. BFG-606. The sequence goes on from NZ_JANUIL010000001.1 coordinate 5,187,789, forward strand.
GTTGCAGATACTGTTACAACGGTGGTAGAGACGACAACTGAAATTACAGCAGCTCCTGCCGAGACTGACGCAGAAACCCCTGATACAATTGGTGAACTGGCCTTAGGACTGAATACGGTCTGGATGTTGCTTGCAGCAATGCTGGTATTTTTTATGCAACCGGGATTTGCACTTGTTGAAGCTGGGTTCACAAGAGTAAAGAATACCGCCAATATTCTGATGAAGAACTTTGTTGATTTCATGTTCGGTTCTTTATTATATTGGTTCATCGGTTTCGGGCTTATGTTTGGCGCAGGAGAATTCATCGGAATGCCCCACTTCTTCGACCTTTCTTTCATGGACAACGGTCTTCCCAGAGAAGGTTTTCTGGTTTTCCAGACCGTATTCTGTGCAACGGCAGCCACAATCGTATCAGGAGCAATGGCAGAACGTACCAAATTCTCCATGTATTTGGTTTACACGATTTTCATCAGTGTACTGATATATCCGATATCCGGCCACTGGACTTGGGGTGGCGGTTGGCTGATGAACGGTGAAGAGAGGTCTTTCATGATGAATCTTTTTGGAACAACCTTCCATGACTTCGCCGGTTCTACCGTTGTTCACTCTGTAGGTGGATGGATTGCTCTGGTAGGTGCTGCCATTCTTGGCCCGCGTATCGGTAAATATGGAAAAGACGGCAAATCAAGAGCTATTCCGGGACATAACCTGACAATTGCCGCACTAGGTGTATTTATTCTCTGGTTCGGATGGTTTGGGTTCAACCCCGGTTCTCAATTGGCAGCAAGTACCGAAACTGATGCAAATGCAATCTCCCACGTATTCCTGACTACAAATCTTGCGGCCTGTGCCGGTGGTTTCTTCGCATTGGCGATCAGCTGGATGAAATACGGAAAGCCTTCTTTGTCACTGACATTGAATGGTATTCTGGCAGGTTTGGTCGGTATTACAGCCGGATGTGACGCAGTATCTCCCGCAGGAGCCGCTCTAATCGGCGCAATCTGTGGTGTTGTAATGATTTTCTCTGTCGATTTTATAGACAAGATTTTAAAGATAGACGATCCGGTGGGCGCATCTTCCGTACATGGTGTTTGCGGATTTCTCGGAACAGTTCTCACGGGTTTGTTCTCTACCAGCGAAGGTTTATTCTACGGACACGGTTTCGGATTCCTCTGTGCACAACTATTCGGAGCACTGGTTGTCGGTGTCTGGGCAGCAGGTATGGGATTCATAATCTTTAAAGCACTTGACAAGATTCACGGACTTCGTGTTCCGGCACGTATCGAAGAAGAAGGTCTTGATATCTACGAACACGGAGAGTCCGCTTACAACTAAATGAAACAGATTATCAACTCTAACATATTTAACAACAAATCAAATCAGGTATTATGTCAAAACTTAGATTCAGAGTAGTAGAGACAGCTTTCAAGAAGAAAGCGGTTGAGGTAGCAACACCTGCTGAACGTCCTTCGGAATACTTCGGCAAATATGTGTTCAACAAGGAAAAGATGTTCAAATATCTTCCCAGCAAGGTATACAATGCGCTGATTGACGCAATTGATAATGGTGCTCCGCTAGATCGCAGTATTGCTGACGAAGTAGCTGCCGGCATGAAGAAATGGGCCATCGAAATGGGGGCCACTCACTACACACACTGGTTTGCACCGCTCACCGAAGGTACGGCAGAAAAGCACGATGCTTTCGTCGAACATGACGGCAAAGGTGGCATGATGGAAGAATTTACAGGCAAACTGCTTGTGCAGCAAGAACCGGATGCTTCTTCTTTCCCGAATGGCGGAATCCGCAATACATTCGAAGCGCGTGGTTACAGTGCCTGGGATCCTTCATCACCTGCTTTTATTGTAGATGATACGCTTTGCATCCCGACTGTCTTTATCGCATATACCGGTGAGGCTCTCGACTATAAAGCTCCCTTATTGAAAGCACTGCGTGCCGTAGATAAAGCTGCCGTAGACGTATGCCATTACTTCAATCCGGAAGTTAAGAAAGTGGTTGCTTATCTAGGCTGGGAACAGGAATATTTTCTGGTGGACGAAGGTTTATATGCCGCACGTCCGGATTTATTGCTGACCGGACGTACTTTGATGGGACATGACAGTGCCAAGAACCAACAGTTGGAAGACCACTACTTCGGTGCTATTCCCACCCGTGTGGCTGCCTTCATGAAAGACCTTGAAATTGAAGCTCTGAAACTGGGTATTCCTGTCAAGACTCGTCACAATGAGGTTGCTCCAAACCAGTTTGAGCTGGCTCCTATCTTTGAAGAATGTAACTTGGCCAACGACCATAACTTGCTGATTATGTCACTGATGCGTAAGGTGAGCCGTCGCCACGGTTTCCGCGTACTGCTTCATGAAAAGCCCTTCAAAGGTGTCAATGGTTCGGGTAAACACAACAACTGGTCTTTGGGTACTGATACAGGTATCTTATTGATGGGACCAGGTAAGACTCCGGAAGACAATCTGCGTTTTGTTACATTCGTTGTCAATACATTGATGGCTGTTTACCATCATAACGGATTGCTGAAAGCTTCTATCTCCAGTGCTACCAACGCCCACCGTCTGGGAGCGAATGAAGCGCCTCCTGCAATTATCTCCTCTTTCCTCGGAAAACAGTTGTCGCAGGTATTGGATCATATCGAGAACAGTACGAAAGATGATTTGATCAGCCTTAGCGGTAAACAGGGAATGAAGTTGGATATTCCGCAGATTCCCGAATTGCTGATCGATAATACAGACCGTAACCGTACTTCTCCATTTGCTTTCACAGGCAACCGCTTTGAGTTCCGTGCCGTAGGTTCCGAAGCAAACTGTGCTTCTGCCATGATTGCATTGAACTCGGCCGTAGCAAATCAATTGGTGAAGTTTAAGAAGGACGTGGATGCGTTGATTGAAAAGGGAGAACCCAAAATTTCCGCCATTCTTGAAATCATTCGCGGATATATCAAAGAATGTAAAGCCATTCATTTCGACGGTAACGGTTACAGCGACGAATGGAAAAAAGAAGCTGCCCGTCGTGGACTGGATTGCGAAACCAGTGTTCCTGTTATCTTCGACAATTACCTGAAACCGGAAACAATTGCCATGTTCGAAGCTACCGGTGTAATGACAAAGAAAGAACTGGAAGCCCGTAACGAGGTGAAATGGGAAACTTATACGAAGAAGATTCAGATTGAGGCACGTGTATTGGGTGACTTGGCAATGAATCATATCATTCCGGTTGCCACTCAATACCAGACGGACTTAATTAATAATGTCTATAAGATGCAATCTCTTTTCCCGGCAGAAAAGGCTGCGAAATTGTCTGCTAAAAACCTGGAACTTATTGAAGAGATTGCCGACCGCACAGCTTTCATCAAGGAGCATGTAGATGCAATGATTGAGGCTCGTAAGGTTGCAAACAAGATAGAAAGCGAACGGGAAAAAGCCATTGCCTACCACGACACAATCGTCCCGGCACTGGAAGAAATCCGTTATCACATCGACAAGTTGGAACTGATTGTCGACAATCAGATGTGGACGCTTCCAAAATACAGGGAACTGTTATTTGTGAGATAGAAAAAAATGCGGTGAACGATAAACTGTAAACGGTGAACAAACTGCATTATCATTGCAGAATATTCACCGTTAGCCGTTCACTGTTATTGAAATTATCTATTTCTTTTGTTGGTTGTTTTAAGTTTGCGGGGAGGGGTGCTGTGAAGCAGTCCTCTTCTTTTTTTATTCGATAATCTTTGCGTCTTCAATATCATCATCGTCATGCATAACCGGAGCCTTCGGGCGGCGACGGGCAAACTTGAACCAGTTTATCAATTCGGAAAGAGAATAAACCAAACTGCTGATACCAATAATTATAAATGCAGTATTACGCGCTCCTGTCGGATTGAACAAAGCGATGATACCCGCAATAAGAATCAGCGAAGGAATCAGATAAAAAGCTCTCGAAACGGGCATCCACCGACGAGCCATCGACAAAGAAGCAATCTGTTGCACTCCTCCCATAATCAGGATAAATCCCAATAAAAACATCAGGACGTCTGCAAAGAATTCAGGCATCACAATCAGCCAAAGTCCGAATAATAAGCTACCGATTCCTTCTATCGGAAAACGGGGAGCAGCTTCACCTTCCGGTCTTTTCCGGCCGAAATAGCCAAAAAGGCTGATAACACCGGGAATCAAGAAGGCAACACCTACCGTAATGACAATATAGCTGGCAGCCGCATTAGGCCAAATCACGAGTACCAATCCAATCACAAGTGCGAAGAGAATACGAATAAGGGAATAATTCATTGTTTTCATAAATTCTATTTTTTTAACCGAGTCTGTTCCAATACTTTTGCGAATATAAGTGTTTCTACTGACATATAAAAATAACAAATAAACATTGTAATAAGTTCGTAATATGTTACGATATGAAAAAAAGGTGATCAATATTTGGAAAAGTCCTCGTATTAATCACCTTTTTATATTTTAGTAAATATAATATTATGATACCTTGTTTTTTATAAAATCAATAGCTTAATACTTCATTACCTTATTACTGCTTACAGTATTATACCAGTCAGTATTCATGGCCTGATCATGCGCCCAGTCGGCGAACTTAGCATATGCATCCGTTATCACTGTTGTCTCTGTAGGATAAGCAAATTTTTCAGGAACGCAAAGAGCCCATGTATTATTAACCGCCTTGATTACATCCAGCACTTCCTTATCAGCCAATTGGCCGTTCGCTGTAGGCGAATTAAATTGATTCAGATGAATTTCCGTTCTCTTCTGAGCTCCCCCTGATATGCAATAAAGAAATCTAAGCCGTCTGTCACACTAGGGATGGATATTGCATTCTTGAGTTTTATGTTCACTTCAAGAGTATATATGTTTGTAAGAGGAGTACTAGCATTCCCCGTATTCAACATAGGACGTTGTGATCCAGTATATCCATACACATAATGTGCATCGCCAAATAAAGGAATCACAAGTTCATTACCGTTCGTTTCATAAGATGCATTTTCAAATATTCCAGAATTTAATGAGTTGGTACGTTGGGTAGCACCTGCACCAAAACTGACCTCTTCCACATTACTTTTATCGAATTCTCGTATTCTTAAACCAGCACCTAATTGCTTCACGGCACCAACCGCACGCAGGTCGACTATATATTTCAATTCTTTCACATCATTACCAGCAGCAGGCAAATTGACATTCAACACAATATCATTGAAATCATAGTCTCCCGCTTGCGGATAATTGTCTTCAAAGGCATAAGAATAAACTGCATTTCGAATCTCTACATCATCCGGATTTTCATCAGAATTGTATCCTTCTTTGATACATTCACCGTCAGCAGGAAGTATAAAATCAGCCTTACCCGGATTGCAATAGGTAGCGCCTTGCTGCAATCCTTTATTTACTAGCCATGCAAAAGGAGACCAGTCATAGTGCGCTTCACCTTTATATGTCTGATCTGTTATTTCACAAATGATATTATTGGTTACTTTAGAATTAGATTGGGCCAAACCACTAAGATTAGCAATCTCATTAATTCTCAATAAAGCAGTACCCACAGTTGGACCGGTAACAGTTCTATATAAGCTGGCCTTACCTGTACAAGTCAACATGGATTGCGCTTCCATTACAATGTCATTGTCATTACCATTATAACCAAGCTCCTCGCAAATGGCTTCGGAAGTATTCCCCATAACAAGTGTGCCAAATTGGAATTTACCGGTTTTCAAATAACAACCATTTTTAATATTGGTATTATTGTTACCATTGATACTTTCAGTCTCCATAGTACCATGATTCACCAGTTCCATTCCATTTGTTGAAGCTTCATAGCGTTCCAACTGAAGTAATCCATAATTATAAAAGACTCCTACACCACCGTTGAAATCTAATACAGAGCAATTAATAGTGCCTGCATTATAGTTTCTTAATCCACTAGAACCATTTGTAATTTGAATAGTTCCCTCACCTATGATACTTCCACCCGGCATTACTGTTAAATAAGACTTATTTGTCAACGCCAAGCTCGCATTTTTGGCTATCTCTACTTTCCCACCATTTTCAACTACAATTTCTGTAATATCGCTAAATTGATAACTACTTTCAATAATCCATGTACTTCCTTGAGGAACGATTACTTTCACAGCCTGGGCTCCACCACTGGTTCCAGTAGTAGTAAATCCTTTATTAAAAGTACCACTCTGAATTTTAAACCAACGTTCTTTTTCTTTGAATACAGGTAATTTAGCATATTCAAACCATCCGGAACCTGCACCCAAATCCCAACCAGCTTGAACATCAGTAGCTATCGCTTTTTTACTACTAATATCATCGGCTGTATAAGGCGCTCCCATAGCCGGTATACCTGTTTTCGGCACAGTTCGTGACATAGAGCGTGTAGGCACATCCTTTTCATGTCCAAGTTGTGCAGTTACTTCTCCATTTTCAATCGACACGGGCTGCACCATATAATGTCCGTGATTGTCTATACGTGCAACAAACACTTTATTGAGAGCTGTTGCACAGTCCATCACTACATTCAAAGTTGTACTTTGATTGGCAGTTCCTTCCGCTAAGATTTTTGCTGTACTTTCCGAGCTTAATGGGTCAGCATCGAATATCTGTATCTTATAATCTGTGCCCAAATCTCCATTAACCGACACATGTGCCGTCACTTTATGCGACATGGTCCAATCCCCATTAGGATCGATGTTCTTTACAGGAAAGGTTTCTTCGTAAGTTTGTCTCAGTTGATCTGCATTGAACAGAGTTTTCTCATTATCAACACAACTAGTAAAACTGATGGAGGACGCCAACAACGAAAAAGTGAAGACTTTTGCAATGTTCTGTTTCATAATCTTTGAATGCTTAAGTTTGCTTTATTTGCACAAAATACAAATCACCACTAATCAACAATCAGTAATGAACGCACAAAGATAATTGTATTTATAGATAAAAGACAGTTAAAGTTGTATTTTCAGCTCACCGTTAACATCTTTTATTAATATAATTTTAATTATTCTCATTAAAAGACAATCGGCTACATCATTGAAAATAAAAAACTTATAAGTATAAGCTTTGTAGTATGAAGCAAAAACAAAGAGTTGCATATTCTATGCAACTCTCAATTAAACAACAAAGATTCAGTACTACAGAGCACTACAAAATCCCGAGTTCCTTCATTTCCCTATCGAAAGAATAAAAGTTAATAATTAGAAGGGGAAAATCAAAGGTAAAACAAAAATCATCACAATCCCCATAATAATCTGCAATGGCAATCCTACTTTTACATAATCCATAAAAGTATATTGACCGGCAGGCATCACCAGGGCGTTAGGCGGTGTAGAGAATGGAGAAGCAAAACACATACTTGCACCTACCGTCACAGCAAACAAGAAGGGAACCGGACTCACCCCAATCTGTATGGCACTTTGCAAAGCAATCGGCGCAAGTAAGACAGCAGTAGCAGTATTGCTAATAAACATCGTCATCAGCGAAGTCGTAAAGTAAATACCTGCCATCAATGCAACAGGTCCGTATGCTCCCAAGCCGCTAACCAACGTATTGGAAATATATTCCGAAGCTCCTGTTTTCTCCAATGCCAAGGACATAGGAAGCATAGCTGCAATCAATACAATACTCTCCCAGTTTATCGTTTTATAAGCCACTTCTACATTACGGTAACATCCGGTCAATACCATCAATATACCTGCTATCATAACAGCTGTAACCGGAGCTATCGGAATGAAGTCGAAAACCATCATTGCCACCATTAATAACATAATAGCAGCCGCCACGGGAGCTTTATAGTCTAACGTTACTTTAGCCGCTTCCGCCAAAGGCTGTCCCAAGACAACCCAATCAGCCTCTTCTTTACTAAGACGGGCTATATTATTCCATGTTCCCTGCACCAGAAGTACATCACCACTGTGAATGCGCTCATTTCCCAACTCTTGCAATAGGTATTCCTTTTTACGACGGATTCCTAATACGTTCACATTAAACTTATCACGAAAACCGGCCTCTTTAATAGTTTGGTTTATCAAATTAGAAGCTGGCATCAACACTATTTCAGCAATACCGATGTCATAAAAATCCAGCGAATTAACTGTACTTTTTGTTTCTTCTGTTGCATGGTCGTCTAAAATCTCTAACAGATAATCTTCCGCAAAGAGTTGTACCTTATCAAATTCTCCCGTCACATACAAAATATCCTCGGCTTGCAACATCGTGTCCGGTGTGGCAAACTTCTGTGTAATCGTTTTCAAAAAACGATGTTGCGATGCATCACCACGACGAACTTCCATGATATTCAAACCATATTTATGACGAATATCCAAGTCAATAATTGTTTTACCTAAAAGCCGGGAATCTTTTATTACCTGCAAACGGAACAGATTGCTGGAAAGTCCATATTCATTCACCAACTGCTTCAATGACTTACCCGAACGTTTATTATCATCTTTCTGACCCTTTTTAGAAAGAAACCATTTACTAAGTGGCATTAATACAAGTGTACCGACAATTACACAGACAACACCGACAGGCAGGAAAGAGAAGAAGGAAAGCGGTTCAAGTCCGGCGGAAGTCAACGTATTCTGTATCACAAGGTTCGGCGGAGTACCGATTAAAGTCATCATACCTCCCATACTACTCGCAAAAGCCAATGGCATCAATAGCCTGCTCGGATTCATACCGGCACTCATCGCCAGACTGACAACAATAGGAAGCATCAGCGCCACCGTACCTGTATTACTGACAAACGCACCAATGACCGAAGTCACTAACATCACTAACAGAAATAATCGAATCTCACTAGTTCCTGCAAGTTTAAGAATACGGGAACTTATCATTTTTGCCAACCCAGTCTGAAAAATAGCCCCTCCCACTACAAACAATCCGATCATCATAATGACTACCGAATTGGAGAAACCGGAGAGTGCTTCGTCAGGAGTTAATATCTGAAAAATAAGTAAAGCTATCAGCGCACATAGTGCCACAATATCCGAACGAACCTTGCCGTTCACAAAAAAGACAGCCGAAAGAACGAGAATGATAATGGTTATTAGCATACGTAATTTAATGATTGTTTTATTTTGACTCTATCAAAACTAATTCAGGTGAACAAAAATAGAAAATACTCCAGCGTTATTAAAACAAATTAGAAATGATTTTAGTTCATGAGACATCATTTAATATTTTAATACATTTTCTCTCCGAAAAAAGATTCTAAATCAAACTAAATATGATACTATACAAGAACTATAAAATACCACACTTCTACTATCTCTTCATCACATATAATTACAGCCTCACAATATAATGTTGAAAGACAATATATTTATGTATTATTTTTTTGAAAATTAAAGAACAATTCATATCTTTACACCTCATTTATATCAAACATTTTATGGCAAACAATATTTTGTTAAATTATTGGATCAACGAAGCTCATTGGGGTTATAATTATTTACTGGTAATTATTTTGCTCCTTGTCATCAGCAGCTTACTATATAGAATCCGTAAATTACAAAAAACGATTAAAAAGACCAATCATTCCTACCGTTTCTCCTTTGATATTCTCGATAACCTTCCTTTTCCTATCTTTGTAAAAGATATTACAAACGATTTCCGATACTATTACTGGAATAAAGAATCAGCCGCTCAATCCGGCATTAGCAGTGAAGAAGCCATCGGACATACTGATTATGAAATTTACGGAGAAGAAAGAGGTGAAAAATACCGGCATATCGACAAAGAACTCATACAAGCAGGCAAAGTATATCGCAAAGAAGAGAAATACACCACTCCCGATGGAATCACCCATGATACTATTGCCGTTAAATCTATTATTTCATGGGAAGGAGAAAAGAAATGGCTGTTGGCAACCCGGTGGGATATCACACAACTCAAGAATTATGAAAGAGAATTAGTTGCCGCCAAGGAAGAACTGGAAAAAGCATTGAAGAAGCAAAAACTAGCTCTAAAAAGTATCGACTTCGGCCTTATCTATATTGATAAAAATTACCGCGTACAATGGGAGGAAACAAGACAAATAGCCAGCCTGGTAAAAGGCAGACGATACATACCGGGAAAAATTTGCTATCAGACCAGTGCACTTCGTAATGAACCGTGTGGACAATGTGCCTTCAAGAAAGCTATCGAACAGGGCAAAATTATCCGGCATACCATCAGAGTAGACGATGTAGATTTTGAAGTGACCGCAACTCCTGTATTCGGCGACGAAAAGGAAACTGAAATTATTGGAGGATTACTTCGTTTTGAAAACATCACTGAAAAACTAAAGATGGACAAAATGCTGCAGGAAGCAAAAGAAAAAGCCGAAGAATCCAACCGGCTCAAATCTGCCTTTCTCGCTAATATGAGCCATGAAATACGAACCCCGCTAAATGCGATTGTAGGATTCTCCGAAATGGTTTGCCAGACGGAGGAGGAGGAAGAGAGAAAAGAATTTGTAAAAATCATCTCCAGCAATAATATCTTATTATTGCAACTGATAGACGACATCCTCGATCTTTCTAAAATTGAAGCCGGCACTATGGATTTCACATTTGCACAGACTGATATCAATGAATTGATGGAAGGTATTTGCAGGCAAATGCAAGAAAAGAATTCTTCCCCGGACGTTCAAATCTTATTCACAGAAAAAGCAGATCAATGCGTGATGTATACCGACCGCATACGTCTATCACAGGTTATCATCAACTTTACAAATAATGCTTTGAAATTCACCCCTAAAGGTTCTATCGAAATGGGATACCGGATTGAAGAAGCCAAAGATGAAATATACTTTTATGTAAAAGATACAGGTATCGGAATTCCTGCTGACAAGATAGATAAAGTGTTTGAACGCTTCGTCAAACTGAACTCCTTTATTAAAGGAACAGGACTCGGACTAGCCATCTGCCGTGTCATAGTAGAAAGACTGGGCGGGGTTATCGGAGCGCAATCTAAAGAAGGAGAAGGTTCTTGCTTCTGGTTCAGAATTCCAAGGTCAGAGAAAATTGAGAAATAATAAAAGAGGATATCGTGAAAAGTCTGTTCCAATATCCTCTTTATCCTATATTTTTAATGTAAGAGTATGCTTAAAGTGCAGTCTCTAATATCCTGCGGGCAACAGCACCCGTTACATTTCCATTCTCTCCATATTTAGCACCACGTTCATTGAATCGACGTTCGACTTCCAAGATAGTATCCTGTCCGATGTTCTCTTCATGCAAACGTGTAGTCAGCCCAAGTGAACGGAAGAACTCTTCGGTATGACAAATCGCTTCATCAATCCGTTCTTCTCGCGTACCGGAAGTAATTCCCCAGACTCTTTCACCATACTGCAAAAGCTTGTCTCCTTTTTCTTCATGAAGCACCTGTAAAGTGGCAGGAAGAACAATGGCTAACGTATGACCATGTGTCAATCCGTGCAAAGCAGTAATTTCATGGCCAATCATGTGAGTTGCCCAGTCTTGCGACACTCCCATAGCAATAAATCCATTCAATGCCATTGTAGCCGAAAGCATAAAATCAGCCATCAGTTGATAATCATGCTGGTTTTCACGGATTTTCGGAGCTATTTCCACCAAAGTTTGTAAAATGCCTTCCGCCCAACGGTCCATAATGCGGCTCTGCCCGGGAGTAGTCATATATTGCTCCATCACATGAACAAAGGTATCAGCCAAACCACAGGCCACCTGATGAGGAGGCAAGGTAAAGGTTACTTCCGGGTCAAGAATAGAGAAGATTGGATAGTTGGCATAAAAAGGATATTTCTCTTTTGTTTCACGACGGGAAATAACTGCCCCGTTATTCATCTCCGAACCGGTAGCGGGCAAAGTCAATACAGTGGCAAGAGGTACAGTATGAGTGACTGGACGTCCGGCAAGTACTAAATCCCAAGCATCACCATCATACAGAATTCCTGCAGAAATCAATTTCGTACCGTCAATAACGGAACCACCACCAACAGCCAGCAGATAATCTACTTTCTCTTCTTTTCCCAAAGCAATAGCTTTACGAAGAGTTTCAATGGCAGGATTGGGTTCGATTCCCCAGAATTCTACTGTAAAATGATTCTTCAATGCTTCTTTTACCTGATCGTATACTCCGTTTTTCTTCACGCTTCCGCCGCCAAAAGTAATCATAATACGCTTGTCGGATGGTATTTCTTTAGCCAGCCGGGCAATCATCCCTTTTCCCATTATCAGTTTCACGGGATTTTGAAAAATAAAATTTTCCATATCGTTAGTCTATTGTTATTATTTTGGTTATCAGTCACTCTCCTTGCAAAGATACATGATTTATCCGAACCCTGTCAGAATCAAGCGAAGAATTGTTGTACCACGGAAGGAACCATAGCCGACAACCAAGGTTTCATATCCTCTGCTACCAATAACCAATACAATAATAATATAATGAAAATGGCAATAGCAATACCTACTAAAACTTTTCTCTGTTTCATAATTGTTTTTGTTTAAATATTCAATATTTATAAGAACAGTTCAGGTTGAAAATTGTTCTATATCAGAAAAATGAAGGCAAAAGAGAAAAAAAGTCATTTTTTGTTTGCTGTTTCAAACAAAGTGTCTATATTTGCCCTCATAAAATTACAAAAGACAATGAGAACAATGTTAGTAAATACATATTGGTGGTGGCACCCGTTACAACTCCGACAGTCGTAAGGGAGCAGTGCTCGTATGTATATACCTCATTAAAGATATAACAGATTTGAAAGAGCCCTGTCGCAACTTGCGGCAGGGCTCTTTTTATTTGCCCATTTTCGAACAGATTAGATAATAACATAAAAAATAGATAGGATTATGAAAAGTTTTTTAGTTGACCAGGATGGCTATTACGGAGAATTCGGTGGTGCTTACGTACCGGAAATCCTCCACAAATGTGTTGAGGAACTGACAAACAAGTACCTCGAAGTGATTGAAAGCGAAGAATTTAAAAAGGAATTTGAGCAATTATTACGCGACTACGTAGGACGCCCTTCCCCACTCTATCTGGCAAAACGCCTTTCCGAAAAGTATGGTTGCAAGTTGTATCTGAAACGGGAAGACCTGAATCATACCGGTGCACACAAAATCAACAACACCATCGGACAAATCTTGCTGGCACGCCGCATGGGAAAGAAGCGCATCATCGCCGAAACCGGAGCCGGACAACATGGAGTAGCAACAGCTACCGTGTGTGCATTGATGGATATGGAATGTATCGTTTATATGGGAAAGACGGATGTAGAACGCCAGCACATCAATGTGGAGAAAATGAAAATGCTGGGAGCTACCGTTATTCCCGTTACTTCCGGAAATATGACCTTGAAAGACGCCACCAACGAAGCGATCCGCGACTGGTGCTGTCATCCTGCCGACACTTATTATATCATCGGCTCTACCGTAGGCCCTCATCCTTATCCTGATATGGTGGCACGCCTGCAATCTGTTATCAGCGAAGAAATAAAAAAACAACTGCAAGAAAAAGAAGGACGTGACTATCCGGATTATCTGATAGCCTGCGTCGGAGGAGGAAGTAATGCTGCCGGAACGATTTATCATTATATCAATGATGAACGGGTAGGCATCATTCTGGCAGAAGCCGGAGGCAAAGGAATAGAAACCGGAATGACCGCCGCTACCATCCAACTCGGTAAAATGGGAATTATCCACGGAGCGCGTACTTACGTCATCCAAAACGAAGACGGACAGATTGAAGAGCCTTACTCGATTTCCGCCGGACTGGATTATCCGGGCATTGGCCCGATACACGCCAATCTTGCCGCACAAAGACGTGCCAACGTTTTGGCAATCAATGACGACGAAGCAATAGAAGCCGCTTACGAACTAACTAAACTCGAAGGTATTATCCCTGCACTGGAATCTGCCCATGCATTAGGAGCTTTGAAAAAATTGAAGTTCAAACCGGAAGATATCGTTGTATTGACTGTTTCAGGACGAGGAGACAAAGATATTGAAACCTATTTATCGTTTAATAAACAGCAATAAGTAATTAGTAAACCATCATTCGTAATCAATAATCAAGCAATTATAGAAATGAAAACATTTAATTATACAACTCATAGCAAACAAGTGCTCGGAGATATGCATACTCCCGTCAGCATTTACCTGAAAGTCCGCGACATGTATCCGCAATCTGCATTAATGGAAAGTTCCGATTATCATGCCGGAGAAAATTCCTTGTCATTTATTGCCCTCTGTCCCCTGGCAAGCATCGGTATAAACAGTGGAATTGTCACTGCCAAATATCCCGATAACAGCCGCACGGAAGAACCCTTGACAAAAACCTTCCATGTAGAAAAGGCCATGAACCGGTTTATCAATCAATTCCAAGTGACCGGAGATAATAAGAATGTATGTGGACTTTACGGATACACGACGTTTAACGCTGTGAAATACTTCGAGCACATCCCGGTGAAAGAAAGTCACGATGAGCAAAATGATGCTCCGGATTTGCTATACATATTATATAAGTATGTCATTGTTTTCAATCATTTCAAAAATGAATTGACACTCGTTGAAATGTTGTCCGAAGGAGAAGAAAGCGGCTTGCCGGAACTGGAAGCAGCCATCGAAAACCGGAATTATGCTTCTTACAACTTCTCTGTAACAGGTCCCGTTACCAGCCCTATCACCGACGAAGAACATAAAGCCAATGTCCGCAAAGGAATCGCACACTGTATGCGTGGAGATGTTTTCCAAATCGTACTTTCCAGAAGATTTATCCAACCTTATGCCGGAGATGATTTCAAAGTTTACCGCGCACTCCGCAGCATCAATCCTTCTCCTTATCTTTTCTACTTCGATTTCGGAGGATACCGCATCTTCGGTTCTTCACCGGAAACACATTGCAAAATCGAAGATGGTCGTGCTTACATCGATCCGATTGCCGGAACTACCCGCCGTACCGGAGATATAGTAAAAGACCGGGAACTGACAGAAGCTTTACTAGCCGATCCTAAAGAAAATGCAGAGCATGTCATGCTGGTTGATCTTGCCAGAAACGACCTTTCCCGTAATTGTCATGATGTACGCGTTCTATTCTATAAGGAACCACAATATTATAGCCATGTCATTCACTTGGTAAGCCGCGTCAGCGGTATGTTGAATGAGGGCGCAGACAAAATAAAAACGTTTATTGACACGTTTCCTGCCGGCACATTAAGCGGTGCTCCCAAAGTACGCGCTATGCAGTTAATCAGCGAAATCGAACCACATAATCGTGGAGCCTATGGTGGCTGTATCGGTTTTATCGGATTGAACGGCGAATTAAACCAGGCTATCACCATCCGTACTTTTGTAAGCCGCAACAATGAACTCTGGTTCCAAGCCGGAGGAGGTATTGTAGCCCGCAGTCAGGATGAATACGAACTGCAAGAGGTGAACAATAAACTGGGAGCACTGAAAAAGGCGATTGATTTAGCTGTCAAACTAAAAAATTGAAAGCAGAGATAGTATTTGAACAACCATTTTACAATGACAATAAAAATGAAAATATTACTTTTAGATAACTACGACTCTTTCACTTATAACCTACTGCACGCAGTGAAAGAATTAGGGGCTACAGATGTAGAAGTAGTCCGCAACGACCAGATAGAGCTTGATGAAGTAGACCGATTTGATAAAATCATCCTGTCTCCCGGACCGGGCATACCCGAAGAAGCCGGACTGCTATTACCTATTATTAAAAGATATGCTCCGACCAAAAGTATTCTGGGTGTCTGCCTCGGTCATCAAGCCATCGGCGAAGCTTTCGGAGCACGTCTGGAAAATCTCAAAGAAGTATATCATGGAGTACAGACTCCGATTACCATCCTTCACCAGGATTTGCTTTTTGAAGGGTTGGGAAAAGAAATCCCTGTCGGAAGATACCATTCCTGGGTAGTCAGCCGGGAAGGTTTTCCCGATTGTCTGGAAATAACGGCAGAAAGTCAGGAAGGACAAATCATGGCAATCCGCCATAAGACCTACCATGTACATGGTATTCAGTTCCATCCCGAATCAGTATTAACTCCGCAAGGAAAAGAAATTATTAAAAACTTCTTAAACGATTAAACTTATGAAACAGATTCTATACAAACTTTTCGAACATCAATATCTAGGACGCGATGAGGCTCGCACCATTTTACAGAACATCGCACAAGGAAAATATAATGATGTACAGGTAGCCTCTTTAATTACCGTCTTTCTGATGCGTAATATCTCTGTGGAAGAATTATGCGGTTTCCGCGATGCATTGCTTGAAATGCGTATTCCGGTTGATTTAAGTGAATTTGCTCCGATAGATATCGTAGGAACCGGAGGTGATGGAAAAAATACATTTAATATTTCCACAGCTTCTTGTTTCACTGTTGCCGGAGCCGGTTTCCCGGTTGTGAAACATGGTAATTACGGAGCAACATCAGTCAGCGGTGCCAGTAATGTGATGGAGCAACACGGTGTAAAGTTCACCAGTGACGTCGATCAACTGCGTCGTAGCATGGAAAAATGTAATCTTGCCTATCTGCATGCTCCTTTATTCAATCCGGCATTAAAGGCTGTAGCTCCGGTTCGTAAAGGATTGGCAGTACGCACTTTCTTTAATATGCTCGGTCCGTTGGTTAATCCGGTATTACCGGCCTATCAACTTTTAGGAGTTTACAACCTCCCGTTACTTCGCCTCTATACCTATACTTATCAGGAAAGCAAGACGAAATTTGCCGTTGTTCATAGTCTCGACGGATATGACGAAATCTCTCTGACAAATGAGTTTAAAGTGGCGACCAGCGATCATGAAAAGATTTACGCTCCCGAGAGTCTCGGATTCTCCCGCTATAAGGAAACTGACCTGGATGGTGGACAAACACCGGAAGATGCAGCTAAGATTTTCGACCAGATCCTGAATAACAAAGCTACGGAAGCTCAAAAGAATGTAGTGGTAGTCAATTCAGCTTTCGCCATCCATGTGATTTGTCCGGAGAAGACTATTGAAGAATGTATTGCTCTCGCCAAAGAGTCATTGGAAAGTGGACGCGCATTAGCAACTTTGAAGAAATTCATTGAGTTAAATAGTTAAATGTAAAATTAGGCACGGATTACGCGGATTACACAGTTCTTGTTAATCCGAAGCCGTAAAATCCGTGTACCCCGTGCCTAAATCATCATAAATATAAAAACCTACGAACTGATGAAAGATATATTATCAGAGATTATAGCAAACAAACGATTTGAAGTTGACCTGCAAAAGCAGGCTATCTCCATCGAGCAATTACAGGAAGGTATCAGCGAAGCTCCGACCTCTCGTTCTATGAAGCAGGCATTATCCTCTTCTGCATCGGGTATTATCGCTGAATTCAAGCGCCGGTCTCCGTCCAAAGGATGGATAAAGAAAGAAGCATGCCCGGAAGAGATTGTCCCCTCCTATGCAGCAGCAGGAGCCTCCGCCCTTTCCATCCTTACCGACGAGAAGTTTTTCGGAGGAAGCCTGAAGGATATCCGCACTGCACGCCCTTTGGTAGAGATCCCCATTCTTAGGAAGGACTTCATCATTGACGAATACCAGCTTTATCAAGCCAAAATTGTCGGTGCCGATGCCGTACTTCTTATCGCAGCCGCATTAGAACCGGAGAAATGTAATGAACTTGCAGAAAAAGCTCATGAACTAGGTCTGGAAGTTCTCCTGGAGATTCACAGCTCCGAGGAATTAATATACATCAACAAGAAAATAGATATGGTAGGAATCAACAACCGTAATCTAGGTACTTTCTTCACTGATGTAGAAAACTCTTTCCACTTGGCCGGACAACTCCCCCAAGATGCTGTATTGGTATCCGAGAGCGGCATCTCCGATCCGGAAATAGTAAAACGACTTCGGGCAGCCGGATTCCGAGGATTCCTGATCGGTGAAACATTTATGAAAACACAGCAACCGGGAGAAACTTTACAGAATTTCCTGCAAGCAATCCAATAAACTAATTATTCAAAACGGACAGCCCTATGATTAACGGAAAAATTATCAAAGTATGCGGTATGCGTGAAGCTGAAAACATACAGGACGTAGAGTCTATCGAAGGCATAGATATGCTGGGATTCATCTTCTATCCTAAATCTCCCCGATATGTCTACGAGCTTCCGGCTTACTTGCCCATTCACGCTCAGCGTGTCGGAGTTTTCGTCAACGAAGACAAGCAAACAATCAGCATGTATGCTGATCGTTTCGGACTGAATTATGTGCAGCTCCACGGAAATGAATCGCCGGAATACTGCCGGTCCTTACATTCCACTGGATTGAAAATCATCAAGACCTTTTCAGTAGACCGTCCCAAAGATTTGAGAAAGGTATATGACTACGAAAAAGTCTGTGATCTTTTTCTGTTCGATACCAAATGCGAACAATATGGTGGTTCGGGAAATCAATTCGACTGGAGTATTCTGGATATGTACAATGGACATATACCTTTTCTATTGAGTGGAGGTATTAACTCGTACAGTGCCAATGCCCTGAAAGACTTCAAGCATCCCCGGCTTGCCGGATACGATCTCAACAGCCGTTTTGAATTGAAACCGGGAGAAAAGGATCCGGAGCGTATCCGGACATTTTTAAATGAATTAAAATCATAATCTAAAAATTTCAACGTCATGAATAGAATTAATCAACTTTTCAATAGCAACAAGAAAGACATACTTTCTATTTATTTTTGTGCCGGTACTCCTACTTTAGATGGTACTGCCGATGTAATCCGCACGCTCGAAAAGCACGGAGTGAGCATGATTGAAGTCGGCATTCCTTTCAGTGACCCGATGGCAGATGGCATTGTTATTCAGAATGCCGCTACTCAGGCATTGCGCAACGGTATGTCTCTAAAACTTCTTTTTGAACAATTACGGGATATTCGCAAAGACGTAAAAATCCCACTTGTACTCATGGGATATCTAAACCCAATCATGCAATTCGGATTTGAGAATTTCTGCCGTAAATGTGTGGAATGTGGTATCGACGGCGTCATTATCCCTGACCTCCCTTTCCGTGATTATCAAGAACATTATCGTATCATTGCCGAACGCTATAACATCAGAGTGATTATGCTCATCACACCGGAAACCAGCGAAGAACGGGTACGCGAGATAGATACACATACCAGCGGATTTATTTATATGGTTTCATCAGCAGCAACCACCGGAGCGCAACAGGATTTCAACGAACAAAAACGGGCTTACTTCAAAAAGATAGAAGATATGCACCTGAACAATCCGTTGATGGTAGGGTTTGGCATCTCCAATAAAGCGACTTTCCAAGCAGCTTGTGAGCATGCTTCCGGAGCTATCATCGGAAGCAAGTTCGTCACTCTGCTTGAAGAAGAAAAAGACCCGGAAAAAGCTATTCTGAAATTAAAAGAAGCATTGAAGTAAGTACAACAGACAGCAATCCGGCAATCAGTAATTAAGTAGAATGATTTGGTACGGTTATTCTGCTTAATTACTTTGATTATTTACCTATAACGATATAGAAGCCATTTTCTTATAATCCATCTGATTATTCCGCATAATTATTCAGATTTATAACATTTCATCATAAACTACATACAAATTCATCATTTACTGCTCATAATTCGTAATTAATCTATATCTTTGTCAGTGTTTTAACAGTAATTCAACAATTATGAGAGCAGAAACCCCTTCCGTTTTGTTAATTTACACGGGTGGAACTATCGGAATGATAGAGAATCCGGAAACAGGCGCTTTAGAAAACTTCAACTTCGATCATTTGCTTAAACATGTGCCCGAGCTAAAAAGATTCAACTATCGCATCTCTTCCTACCAGTTCGATCCCCCTCTCGACTCTTCGGACATGGAACCTGCTTACTGGGCAAAACTGGTAAAGATCATCAATTACAATTATGATTATTTCGATGGTTTCGTCATCCTTCATGGAACAGACACAATGGCTTACACTGCCTCTGCACTAAGTTTCATGCTCGAAAATCTAAGTAAACCTGTCATCCTCACAGGTTCCCAGCTCCCGATCGGGACTTTGCGCACAGACGGAAAGGAAAACCTCATCACAGCCATCGAAATTGCTGCAGCTAAAAACCCGGATGGTACAGCCATCGTTCCTGAAGTTTGTATTTTCTTTGAGAATCATTTAATGCGCGGTAACCGTACCACCAAAATCAATGCGGAGAATTTCAACGCTTTCCGCTCTTTCAATTATCCGCCATTGGCACGGGTAGGTATCCACATTAAATATGAACCTAATCTCATTCGGAAACCAGACCCGACAAAACCGTTAAAACCACATTATCTGTTCGACACCAATGTGGTTATTCTAACACTTTTTCCAGGCATTCAAGAGAGTATCGTGACTTCTCTGCTTCATGTTCCGGGATTGAAAGCGGTTGTCATGAAAACCTTCGGTTCGGGAAATGCTCCGCAAAAAGAATGGTTCATCCGCCAACTAAAGGAAGCTACCGATCGTGGAATTATCATTGTCAACATTACACAATGTGCCTCCGGAGCAGTAGAAATGGGACGTTACGAAACAGGAATGCATCTTCTGGAAGCAGGTGTAATCAGTGGATATGACAGTACTCCCGAATGTGCCATAACAAAGCTCATGTTTTTATTGGGACATGGATTACCCAACAAGGATATCCGATATAAAATGAACTCCTGCTTAATAGGAGAGATCACCAAGTCTTAAGTTAAATCCATCTATTATAACCCCTTGATTTTCATTTTAAACAGTTGTATAAAAGTGAAAATCAAGGGCATTCTTTTCATCATCATCAAGGCCGAATCAAACCTAAAAGAGCCAAAGAAGAACCAAAACGGAAGTATCGTTGTTTTCACTCTATAAAATAACAGAAAAAACATTTCCAATAAAAGATATGCAGTTATTTTTGTAATGGATTTGGTTACAAACAATCAAGCAATAATACATTATGATGAAGAAAACAATTCAATTTGTACCTATCATTGCAATAGCAATGGCAGGTACTATGTCTAGTTGTGTTGACTCTGGAAAGGATCTCTATGATCCGTCTTACGAAACACCTAACCCGATGGGAGATGGCTTTGCTGCTCCCGATGATATCGATTGGAGCATGATAACCACTAAAAATGTCTCGGTCGAAGTGAAAGATGAAGAAGGAGGGTTATTTGCTTATTTAGTTGAAATATATGCAGATGATCCCTTAACTAACGAAAATGCCTCCGTACTAGCTACAAGAACAGCTAATAAAGAAAACAACTTTAAAGTTACAGCCGCTATCAGTCTGCTGCCAACTCAAAAGGGTATTTATGTGAAGCAAACCGACCCTAGAGGACGTGAACAGGTATATCAGTTCGATGTGCCGGAAAACAGCGATAACATGATCTGTAAACTCTATTATGCAGGATCCACTGCACAAAATAGGGCGTTGATGAGTCGTGCCGCTGCTACAAGAGGCTTTTCATTTGAAAAGCCTGATTACTATTCCATACCTGCTAATGCAAAAGAAGTGACTGAAATGTCAGGAACCACTTTGCAGCGTGATGCTTCTTACAAAATCACCTCCGACTATACCGGCACATTCAAGTTTGACGGTTATAATGGTGAGATTGCAACCAAAGTTTATGTAGATGCCAAATGGACGATTCCCGCAACATTCCAATTCCAAAACGGAATTGAAATCATTGTGATGAATAATGCTAAAATTGAAGCATCAGGAACCATGACGTTCATTAGAAACTCCATGTTGACCATTATGGAAAAGGGAGAAGTAAATGCAGAGGATATATCATTCACTAATGGAGCACCTGCCGCATTAAGAAACTGGGGCACACTGACTGTAGTAAACACGATGACGCTACATTCCGGTGCAACACTCTACAACAAAGGAACCATAGCCAGCAAGAATATCTCAATCAATTCCAATACGAAAATTGTGAATGACAATAAAATCAGTTTGGAAGGTGAATTAAATCTGCCGTCTAATTTCTCATTGGAAAATAACGGAGAGATTTATGGAGAGAAATTAATTGCAAATTCCGACGCTGTTGCTACTAACAACAACATCATGAAGTTTACAACCATCAGTCTTACCAATACGACTGTCAATAACGCTTGTAGCATGGAAGCAACTACCTCTTTCTATGCCAACGGAGCGACGTTTAACTTTACTCAAGGATATTTGAAAGCTCCTAAAATGGAGTTTGTTAATGGAACAGTAAATTTAAGTGATGGTTCTATGCTGGATGCTACGACAAGTATCAGCATACCTCCCGGTTATGCCAAGTTTTATGGAAAAGGCGAAAATACTTCTATGATAAAATCACCGGTTATCACCGGACAAGGTTTCACGTATGATGGAAATTTGGTTATTGAATGTGATAACCACGTTAAAAAGGAACAATGGTGGGAGAACTTCCATGTATTGAATGGCGCATACTTTACCAAAATGGGAGAATCCAAAGTTGCGATAGAAGTCTGTACAGGTACCAAGAATAATGGTAATGAAGGAGGAGATCCTGAAGATCCTAAGTTCCCGATCATCATGGATGATAATCGTAATTATGCTTATCTGTTTGAAGACCAATGGCCTTTATATGGGGATTACGATATGAACGACCTTGTTCTGATTGTCAAGGAAAGAAAGATCTCTATCAACAAGAGCAATAAAGCAGAAGAGTTCACGTTAAGTCTTGATTTATCGGCTGCCGGAGCTACCAAGAGTATTGGAGCTGCTATCATGCTGGACGGTGTTCCTGCCAGCACCATTACGCAGCCGGTGGAATTCAGTGACAACTCTCTTTTTAAAGGTTTCAATGTGAATAGTAATCTGATTGAGAACGGACAGGACTATGCGGTTATTCCATTATTTGACGATGCTCACAAAGCTTTGGGAAGAGACCGTTACGAACAGATTAACACGATTGCAGACCACTCTGCTAATACGAGTCCTAAAAATATCAGCTTCACTATAAAGTTCAACAACCCTATCTCTGTGGATGAACTTAATATCAACAAACTGAATGTTTTCATCTTCGTAGAAGGAAACAGGAACCAGCGTAAGGAGATTCATATTGTCGGCTATCAGCCAACTAAGTTGGCAAATACCGATTTGTTCGGAGGAAACAACGACGATAGCTCTACTTCCCGCAAGAGATATTATATCAGCAAAGATAACCTGGCATGGGGAATCATGGTTCCGACAGACTTCAAATGGCCGTTGGAATATGTGAATATCAAATCTGCTTACTCGTTATTCGAAAGTTGGGTAACCAGTGGCGGTACTAAGAATGAAGAATGGTGGAAAACTTTTGATTCATCAAGAGTATATAAATAAAGCCTAACAATTAATCTTTAACACGGATTTCATAAAACAGGAATCCGTGTTTTTTCATTAAGATGCTGTAAGTTGCAATTAATAGAAAAAAAAGATATATCACGAATTTTACTCTCCAGATTGGGGATTATTCTAAAATAATATCTATATTTGCAGTGTATCACAAATATTATGTGACAACAATCTTAATCTACAAATCAAATAACAAAGCAAGCGATAGAAAGGTCTATTCGTATGAAGAAAAAAATATTACTAGTCGACGATAAATCGACAATCGGAAAAGTGGCCGGTGTGTATCTAGGAAAAGAGTATGATTTTACCTATTTGGAAGATCCCATCAAAGCAATAGAATGGCTTAATGAAGGCAATGTACCTGACCTCATTATTTCAGACATTCGTATGCCTCTCATGATGGGGGATGAATTCTTAAGATACATGAAGAACAATGAATTATTCAAGTCAATTCCTATCGTTATGTTATCCAGTGAGGAAAGTACAACGGAAAGAATCAGACTATTGGAAGAGGGAGCAGAAGACTATATCCTGAAACCATTCAACCCTTTGGAACTCAAAATCCGAATCAAAAAGATTATTGACTAATACCGGGTCTTCTACACATGCAATATTTTGTTTATATAGGCAGAGATAGCAAAACAATAGAACTACTCTCCCGACTAAGTATTGGGGTATTCTATGCTGCGCCCAACTGTAGCAAAGCTGTCAAAGTATTGGAGAAAATACGCGAAAAATACGACGCCGCTCTATTTTTCGAGCAAGTGAACATATCCAAAGATATTGCAGATATCCAATACATGCGTAAAAAGTATCCGGGGCTTTATATGGTACTCGTTATCGACTCCTTATCTAAGGAAGAAGCATCTGAATACCTTAAAGCCGGTATCAACAATACGATAAAATATGAAACAAGCCAGGAGGCTGTAAAAAATTTATCAACTTTCCTTAAACGAAGAAAAGATCAGAAAATAAAGGCACTCCAACTGAAAGCACAAAATATAAATGCTTTCCGACTGCCTTTATGGAAAAGAACTTTTGATATATTCTTTTCAGGAATGGCGATATTATGTCTTTCTCCTCTCTTAATCTTTACTGCACTAGCTATCCGGATAGAAAGCAAGGGTCCCATTATCTACAAATCCAAACGAGTAGGGAGCAATTATCAGATATTCGACTTCCTTAAATTCCGTTCGATGTATACCGATGCCGACAAGCATTTAAAAGATTTCAATGCCCTTAACCAATACCAGCAGGAAGATGAGGATATTTGGGGAGAAGAACCGGAAGCGGAAGTGAATGAAGAAATCAATGAAGAAGAAATCCTCTTGATATCCGACGATTTCGTAATCTCCGAAGAAGACTACATTAATAAGAAGTCCAAGGAAAAAAGCAATGCTTTCGTCAAACTGGAAAATGACCCTCGAATAACTAAGATTGGACGTATTATACGTAAATATAGTATTGACGAATTACCCCAGCTTATTAATATCTTAAAAGGGGATATGTCAATAGTAGGCAACCGCCCTCTCCCACTCTATGAAGCCGAGTTACTGACAAGCGATGAACACATCGACCGTTTTATGGGTCCGGCCGGATTGACCGGTTTATGGCAGGTAGAGAAAAGAGGCGAAGCCGGTAAACTTTCTGCTGAAGAACGCAAGCAATTGGATATCACCTATGCAAAGACATTCTCTTTCTGGTTGGATATAAAGATTATTCTGAAAACAGTTACTGCATTCATTCAAAAAGAGAATGTATAATCTCCTTCCAGATGATAGACTCTTATATCTACATAATAGATGATCTGGTATTCTTCTGTACAGGACTTTTGCTCCTATACCTCTTTGTGATGGCCATAGCCTCACATTGCAAACATATCATCTACCCGAAAGCTCAAAAAGAATATGGTTGCGCCATTCTCGTTCCGGAGGGAAGTATTCTTCCGGACATGTATAAAGAAGAGGCGTACGAGTTTATCACATACAGCAATCTGCATCAGACAATCAACAGTTTAGATCAGGAACGATACGCCCTGGTTCTCTTCCTGTCCAATACAGCATGCGCTTTATCTCCGCAATTCCTGAATAAGATATATAATGCCTATGATGCCGGTGTACAAGCCATCCAACTACATACGGTAGTAGAAAACCGCAAAGGCATCCGTAATCGCTTCCGAGCCATACGTGAGGAAATAAAAAACAGCCTCTGCAGAGCCGGCAATACACAATTCGGACTGTCATCCAATTTATTGGGGACTAATATGGCAATCGACCTAAAATGGCTGCAAAAGAACATGAAAAGTTCTAAGACTAATATTGAACGAAAATTATTCCGACAGAATATATACATTGACTACTTGCCGGATGTGATCGTTTATTGCCAGTCTGCGCCCGTCTGTCCTTACCGGAAACGTATTCGAAAAACAACTTCCTACTTACTCCCTTCCATATTTGAAGGAAACTGGAGTTTCTGCAACCGGATCGTACAACAATTAACGCCTTCTCCGCTTACATTATGTATCTTCGTAAGTATCTGGGCTTCGTTGATTACCGTATATAATTGGACCTTATCATTCGGATGGTGGATTGCACTTTTCGGTCTATTAATCACTTATAGCCTGGCAATTCCTGATTATCTGGTAGAGGACAAAAAGAAGAAAAAACATTCAATATGGAGAAGAAAACACTTAAACAGCGAATTAAAGAAAACCCCGGCTTAAAACAAGCTGCACATCGTTTTATCATGCATCCCGTTAAAACTCGCCCTAATTGGTGGATACGGCTCTTCGATTTCATATACCTGAAACGCGGAAAGGGCTCTGTCATCTATCGGAGTGTACGCAAAGACCTCCCTCCTTTCAACCGGTTCTCTTTGGGTAGATATTCTGTTGTCGAAGACTTCTCCTGTCTGAATAATGCAGTTGGCAACTTAACAATCGGAGATTACACACGCATCGGATTGAGAAACACAATCATAGGTCCGGTTAATATTGGCAATCATGTCAACCTGGCACAGAATGTAACGGTCACAGGGCTCAACCATAATTATCAGGATGCAGAAAAGATGATTGACGAACAAGGCGTCAGCACACTGCCCGTTATCATTGAAGATGATGTATGGGTAGGCGCCAATTCGGTCATTCTGCCGGGAGTAACTTTAGGGAAACATTGTGTAGTGGCTGCCGGAAGTGTAGTCAGTCATTCCGTCCCACCCTATTCAATATGTGCCGGATGCCCTGCAAGAATCATAAAAACATACGATTTCGAGACTAAAGAGTGGAAAAAAGTAGAGAAAACACCTGCTACTAACCATAAATAGTGAGAATAGCTACAGAATATACCTCATAAAGGTGATTGTGACACATTCTGAAACGCATTATCTTTGCAGTATCAGAATTGAATTAATTAGTCATAATTTTATTACGTAGCCACATTTAAGTAAAAAATGAAATAGAGTCCCGCCGAAGCGATTTCGTCGGGATTTTGTTTTTTATTACCCTCCTAACCTGCAAGATCAAGCAACCATATTCATCGATAAGTTTTCGTCCACAAAATAGTGACGCTATCCGGCAAGGATAGTGACGGGATATGTATGGGATAGTAACGGTATCATTGTCATATACCGTCACTATTTTTTTACGCTCACAGGGATTCTTAAACCCACTATATAATCTAGACTAATAATAATGCTCTCTGTTTAACCCATAACAATACGACCGACTTAAATCCCATATAATAAAAAAACGAGCTAATTCTTTTTATAGAACCACTCGCCACTGCATCAGAAAAGCCTAAAGGCTTTTCTATAGTACCTCAAATTTCCTGAAAACCAATTTTCTTTTTACCTAAAAACGTCTTACCTATTGTTATCCTTTTACCTTCTATTAAAAACTTATCCTATTGAACTAAACTAAAAAACTTTTAATACCTTAAAACTATCTAATCTAATACCTTATTTAATATTTTCTTTTACCTTATAAACTAACAGCAATTTCTCAACTGCTTTGCAAAGGTACGAATATTTTTCGTGTGCGCAAACGGTTTTATATTTTATAACACTTCCGCAGGCTATAAATCTTTCACATCGCTCAACGCAACCAGCTTATTTACAATAGCATAGATAGTCAAACCGGCAGCACTATGTATTTGCAATTTTTTGCTAATATTTCTCCGATGTGTAATCACCGTATGAATCGACAAAAATAGCTTTTCCGCTATTTCCTTATTTGTCATTCCCTTCACCACACAGATGACGATCTCCTTTTCCCGCTGGCTAAGCGTGTCCTGATTATCCATCTCTTCTTCTTCGGAAACCACATTCAGTAAACCTGCAATTTTCTTAGAAAGAGTTTCCAAATCATCGAATATTGAAATAGACTCATCATACTTACCCAATAATGAAGCATCTACAAAAGAAGTAACCAAGGCTATTAAACGTATTCTTTTACCGGATATTTCATCTCGAAACTTAGCTACATCAAAGTAATCACCAAAAGTAGGATTGACAATCAACATCTCCGGACATTGCGTCCGGACGCAATCGTGCAAAGCTTCAACAGACAACAATTCTATTGGTTGCACTTTTACGTTAGAAAGACGCTTCAATGCAGCAGTCAATCCACCACGAATAATTACAGAAGTCTCTGCAATAGCTATTCGAACGACTTCGTTATTTTTCATTTTCCCTAATCCTCCTTTCCAAATTCAGAATAGCAGGAACAAAAATATAGTCCTCAACCTTGCAATGAGATTCCAGTCCGGCTTCGCAAGCATATATGTCGAAAAGAGCCGCATTCAGAAGATTCTCATTTGCTTTGGCAGGGCAATATTTAATAATGATATTTTTCAGTTCTGTCAATTTCTCCCCTACCTGATCGTGATGCTTGGAAAATGTACTGATCTGATAGTTTTTGGGAGCAACTCCTTTAATCAATGAATCGACATACTTAAATACGGTTTTCTCTTCATAGTCCATGTGCTTACGCACCTCTCGTGTATATTCATCGAAAAACTTAAGGATGAGAAAAGCAACATCGTCTTGCGAACAGTCGATTGCCTCGATCAGTTTACGACGAATAGCAGGAAGAGAAAAATCCAGAAAATAAATATGTGCCTGCCGCAGATAATCAATCAATGCAGGTATGGAAATATCATCTTTATCTCCATCGAGCCGGGAAAAGCCTTCAGCCATAAAGTTGACTACAATCAGAAAGGTCCGGCAGTCTACTCCATTCAGTTCACAAACCTCCTTGACTGTCTTGTCACCGAACCCCAACGAAAGCCCAAAACGACTCATCACTTGCAACAAAGAATAATTATCGCTGATGAGATCGATCATCTTATCAGTTGGCTTATATTTTTGTAAATTATCCATCATACCTATTTATATTAGAGACTGCAAAGGAACGGAATATTTTGCTGAAATGCAATCATCATTTATAGGTATTTTAATTCGCCGGAAATAGCCAAATACTAATTATATGCTACTATTTTGTGGCGCAACTTTAGGCAAGCTAGTCTTTTTTTAGTAATTTTGTCGCTATCAATTTGTAATTAGTAACTCGTAATTTGTAATTAATAAAATGGCAAACGAACTCGAACTGAAATACGGCTGCAACCCTAATCAAAAGCCTGCCCGTATCTTCATGAAAGAAGGCGAACTCCCCATCGAAGTATTGAATGGACGTCCCGGTTATATCAATCTATTGGATGCATTCAACAGTTGGCAACTAGTGAAAGAACTGAAAGAAGCTACCGGACTGCCGGCTGCCGCTTCTTTTAAACATGTCAGCCCTGCAGGTGCTGCTGTTGCGGTAGAAATGAGTGACACGCTGAAGAAGATTTATTTTGTCGATGACATGAAACTATCTCCATTGGCTACAGCATACGCCCGTGCACGTGGAGCAGACCGTATGTCGTCTTACGGAGACTTTATCGCATTGTCCGACACTTGCGACGAAGAAACAGCACGCATCATCAACCGTGAAGTATCCGACGGCGTCATTGCTCCTGACTATACTCCCGAAGCACTGGAGATTCTAAAGAATAAAAGAAAAGGAACCTATAATGTAATAAAGATAGATCCCGCATATCGCCCGGCTCCTATCGAACATAAAGATGTATTCGGAGTAACTTTCGAACAAGGAAGAAACGAATTGAAGATCGATGAAAGTCTTTTGAAAGAGATGCCTACGCAGAACAAGAAAATCCCGGCTGATGCAAAACGCGACTTAATCATTGCCTTAATCACTTTAAAATATACACAATCCAATTCTGTATGTTATGCCAAAGACGGACAGGCAATCGGTATTGGCGCAGGCCAACAGTCACGTATCCACTGTACGCGCTTGGCAGGAAATAAAGCAGATATCTGGTATTTACGCCAACACCCGAAAGTGATGAACTTGCCATGGATTGAGAAAATCCGTCGTGCAGACCGTGACAATACAATTGACGTTTACATCTCGGAAGATTATGACGACGTACTGGCAGACGGCATCTGGCAACAGTTCTTCACCGAAAAGCCGGAAATACTGACACGCGAAGAAAAACGGGCATGGTTGGATACGATGACAGGCGTAGCTTTAGGATCGGATGCATTCTTCCCATTCGGAGATAATATAGAACGCGCACACAAGAGTGGCGTCAGCTATATTGCACAACCGGGCGGATCAGTACGTGACGATCATGTGATTGGAACTTGCGACAAATACAATATGGCAATGGCATTTACAGGCATCCGCTTGTTCCACCATTAAAAAGATCGACCATTTTTTATTCCATATATCCCCATTTATAATGAGAAGGAGACAAATCTTCCATTATAAATGGGGATTTCCTATTTCTTTAAGACCCTCTATCTTTGCAGCGTTACATTTAAAAACGAATCAAAGATGAATAAAATTGGTGTATTTTATGGTTCCACAACCGGAACAACAGAAGACCTTGCCCGTCGAATTGCAGAGAAATTAGATGTACCATCGGCAGATGTATTTGATGTATCCAAGCTAACAGAGGCATTAGTCAATGAATATGACGTATTGGTGCTCGGCTCTTCCACATGGGGAGCAGGCGAACTTCAAGACGACTGGTACGATGGAGTAAAAGTTTTAAAGAAGTGTGATTTATCCCACAAATCTGTAGCCCTATTCGGTTGCGGCGACTCTGACTCATATAGCGACACATTCTGTGACGCAATAGGTATTCTTTATGAAGACCTAAAAGATACCCACTGTAAATTCTGTGGAGCAACAGATACTGCAGGCTATACCTTCGATTCTTCCATTGCCGTCGTAGACGGTAAGTTTGTAGGTCTTCCACTTGACGAAGTCAACGAAGATAGCAAAACAGACGAACGTATCAGCGCATGGGCTGAACAAGTGAAACAAGAAATTAGCTAATTTTACCTTAACATAAAAAGAATACTTTGCATCATGGCAACTGAAAGAATCATCCCCGGCGAAATCCGGATTTTTCTTAATCATATTTATGAGTTTAAGAAAGGCGTACGCAACATGGTACTTTACACAATGAGTAAAGAGTACGAAGAGTTTGCCATCCGCCGATTGAAAAATCAAAAGATCAGTTATATGATACAGGAAGTAGGAACCAATAAAATCAACCTGTTTTTTGGAAAGGCAGAATGTATGGAAGCCATGCGGCACATCATCATCCGTCCTTTAAACCAACTGACTGCCGAAGAAGATTTTATTTTAGGAGCCATGCTGGGATATGACCTTTGCCAGCAATGCAAACGATATTGCAGTAAAAAAGAAGGTATAAAGATAGCAGTTTAAGCGATAACCTTAGCATAAGTTTAGCTTTGTTTGTATGTAGTTTATCTGAGTTGAATCGTTTCTGAAAAGGCTGTTTCTTGATGGTAGAGATACTCAAGGGAACTGGCTGTAAAAGAAACGATTCGCTCAATTACAAACAAAAGCCACACCACACTGCCCATACATTGGCAGCATTTTCTATTTGTCCATGACAGCCGACAGATACTAATCCGACTAATCTCACATGTTAGAACAAACAAAGGTGTATTTCAGTAAATTTCATCATACTGTAATACACCTTTATTTGTTTTATTTCGTTACATATATCCTTATATTCACTCATTAGTTTTAAATTACCTACATATACTGAATTTAAGAAATAACTATGCCTACTATTGGGTATTGCGGTTATTTTTAACCTCACATAACTTTGCAGTCGAAAAAATTATAAAAAAGATGAGAAAATTAACTGCAATTATTATTCTTTGTTTCCTGTCATCTTACTGTACACTTTCAGCACAGGAAACAGAAGAGAAGTCTAAAGACAGTAAAACTTCTTCCACAGAAGAATATACTAAATTTCGTTTCGGAGGATATGGAGAAATGGCAGCAAGCTATAAAGATTATAATTTTAATCGTTTCACTCCAAATGGTTCCGGTAAACTAAATCGTGGAGAGATTTCCATTCCACGTTTTGTATTAGCCTTCGATTATAAATTCTCTTCCCAATGGGTGTTGAGCACCGAAATCGAATTTGAATATGGAGGCACGGGAGCAGCTCGTGAAATAGAATGGTTTGAAGAGAATGGCGAGTATGAAACAGAGATTGAAAAAGGTGGTGAAGTAGCTTTGGAACAATTTCATATCACCCGCCTCATTAATAAACACATCAATCTGCGTTTCGGACATATGATTGTACCGGTAGGATTGACAAATAACCACCATGAGCCAATCAATTTCTTTGGAGTCTACCGTCCGGAAGGTGAAACAACCATATTACCTTCAACATGGCATGAAACAGGTATTGCCGTATTTGGCGAGATAGGACGATTTGATTACGAACTTCAATTAGTCAATGGTCTTGATCCACAAGGCTTTCGCAGTGAAGACTGGATAAAAAACGGTAGACAAGGAGCCTTCGAAGTAAACAATTTTACTAGCCCGGCTTTTGTAGCCCGTGTTAACTACCATGGAGTGAAAGGATTAAGAGTAGGTGCTTCTTTCTATTACAACCAGACTGCAAAGAATGGAACTAAACCTTGGAGAAATACAGGTTATAAATTCCCGGTAACTATTGTAACCGGTGATTTACAATACAAAGGCTTTAATAACAATCTGATTGTACGCGGAAATGCCGTTTATGGAAATTTAGGGGCAAGCGGAGCCTTAACTACAATCAATAACAGTTCTTCAGCTGCTTCCGGTTACCCTAATACAACAGTAGCACAGAATGCAGTCAGTTATGGAGGCGAAGCAGGATATAATATAAGTTCTTTCTTTAACTCAAAAGCTCCCCGTATCTATCCTTTTATTCGTTATGAATATTACAATCCGATGGAAAAGACAGAAGCTAACACAGGTTTGTTGGCCGACAAACGTTTTCAGGTATCAGCCGTAACAGCAGGATTGAATTACTACGCTCTACCCAATCTAGTGATTAAAGCAGACTACACTCACCGCTCCATAGGAGGTGGAAAATATAACGACGAAAACTTAGTCTCTGTAGGCATAGCCTATATTGGTTGGTTTATCAAGAAATAAATATAACTTTTTAATAACAACAAAAATGAAAACATGGAAATTTTTGCCTATAATGGCAATAGGGGTATGTATGGCAATGACCTCTTGTAGTGAAGATTCTAAAAAAGAAGATGTTTCACCAAATCCATTTGCGGGTTTTAATACCCCGGACAGTGGCACTGCAACAGATGATGAATTAAAAGCTGCGGTTGCAACGTATGTAGATGATGTAGTGATTCCTACTTATGAAGATATGTACAATAAAGTAACCGCATTAAACACGGCAGTACAAAAGTTATCAACGTCCTCCAGTGATAATGATGTAGCCAATGCAGCAGACGCCTGGGTTGCAGCACGTAAACCTTGGGAAAAAAGTGAGGCCTTTTTATATGGTCCTGCAGATTTGAATAAGCTCGATCCTAGTCTGGATAGCTGGCCTTTAGATAAAGGAGGTATTGATGCAATTCTACAGTCTGGGAATTGGGAAGATGCTGTTGGAGGCGATGTAAACGATGATGATGACGCACCAGCTGATGCACCACAGAACTTGCGTGGTTTCCATACAGCCGAATATTTATTGTTTGAAGACGGTGAAGCAAAAAAAATCACAGACCTGGATGCTAATAAAATAGGATACCTCAAGGCTGTTGTCGGACGTATGTCAAAAGACACAGAGCTTTTGTTAAAAGGTTGGACAGAAGGTAAAAATCTGGAGAACGGTGCCTATAAAGATGCAATGAAAGCACCTAACGGAACTTACTCTATAAGCAATATCAAACAATCTGTTGCAATGATACTAAACTCTGACAATGGTGCAGAAGGAATTGCCAATGAAGTAGGTGCAACGAAAATCGGAGATCCGGTAGATAAGTGGAACAGCGGAGATAAAGAAGGTGGTGTATTAGCCGTAGAATCCTGGTATAGCTGGAACTCTTTAGATGATTATACAGATAACATTTACAGCATCCGTAATGCTTACTATGGTAGTTTAGACGGAACTGTTGCCAGTGCAAGTCTGTGCTCTATCATGAAAAAAGTGAATCCGACATTGAATGACATGGTTGTTAAGCAGATTCAGGAAACAATCACAGCAATCAATGATATACCTCACCCATTCCGTAACAATTTAGGTGCTACTACTGAAGTTAAGAATGCTCAAAACCAATGCGTATTTTTATGTAGCGGTCTGGCTTTAGTCCGCGCAAAATTAGCAGGAGAATAAACAATACTAATTATGATGACTAAGCTCTTTCTTTTAGGAAAGCCGGTTATCAAAGCATTACGAGGAGGATTCCCAAGGCGATTGGGAAGAATCCTCTTTGTTGCGATAAATATAGGCTTCCTACAAAGTTGTGATCATGATGCTTTTGACGGCATTATTTATAAGCCAAACGGAGAAATAGCGAAACCGGAGGAATTATCAGCCGGCATTTCCACTATCTTTTCTACCGTAAGTGGCGCTTACGACACCAATGCAGATTGGGTCACCGGTGAATTATTAACACGCTTCAATCGTGGCGATGGTTTATATGATAATTCTCGTGGAGTAGGTACAGGCAGTGGTAATGGATTAGGTCCCATTTTTGGAGGTTATTCCTGCGGAGCTTGCCATAGAAACACAGGACGTACGACTCCTGCATGGGTGACAGGTGGTTCCGGTGCAGGCTTTTCATCTATGCTGGTTTATATTACACGCAAAACCGGAGGATACTTCCCCGAATATGGCCGTGTATTACATGATCAGTCCATTTATGGTGTAAAAGCCGAAGGTAAAATAAAGATAACCACTACTACCGAAAAGTTCAAATTTCCCGATGGAGAAGAATATGAATTGATAACTCCTCATTATGAAATAACAGATTGGTATGATTATGAAATAAAGCCCGAAGATCTGATTATTTCGGTACGTGCCCCTTTACGACATGTCGGCATGGGGCAGATGATGGCACTTAACCATGATGAACTGAAACAGTTGGCAGCTCAAAGCAACTATCCCGAATATGGCATTAGCGGACGCCTAAATTATGTGACGGAAAAAGGCAAATATGACATTGGAATATCCGGCAACAAAGCCAACCATCAGGATTTAACAGTAGAACTAGGATTCTCTTCGGACTTGGGAGTAACCAACGACCGTTTTCCACATGAAGTTGGTGAAGGACAATCACAAATGATGGGATTTGCCAACCAAGGTGTAGAGATTTCTACCCGTGACATGGAAGATGTCGATTTATATATGCAGACATTGGGAGTTCCTGCACGCCGCAATGTGGATGATGAAACCATCAAACATGGCGAGCAAATGTTCTATCAGGCAAAATGCCATTTATGCCATACCGTTACTTTACATACCCGCCCACGAGGCAGCATATTACTGAATGGAACTCAACTGCCCTGGCTGGGTAATCAGATCATTCACCCCTATTCCGACTTCTTATTACATGACATGGGGCAAGGATTGGCAGATGATTATCCGAGTGGTCTGGCACGCGGTTGTGAATGGCGTACTACTCCATTGTGGGGAATCGGCCTTCAGGAAATTGTCAACGGACATACCTATTTCCTACATGACGGACGGGCACGTAACCTGACAGAAGCGATCATGTGGCATGACGGTGAAGGAGCCGCTTCACGTTCTATTTTCTCT
Source organism: Bacteroides sp. BFG-606 (assembly GCF_024788145.1). Lineage (NCBI taxonomy): Bacteria > Pseudomonadati > Bacteroidota > Bacteroidia > Bacteroidales > Bacteroidaceae > Bacteroides > Bacteroides sp. BFG-606. Next base: position 5,223,323 of record NZ_JANUIL010000001.1, read on the forward strand.
CACATGTCGAAAGAAGATCGCGCAGCCTTACTTACATTTTTGAACAGTTTATAATATAATCAGCAACAACAATGAAAAAAAAATTTCTAGTACTTGCGCTCACTGCATTTATGTGCAGCCACTCTTATGCTCAAGACTCAAATACAAAAGAAATCGATGATAAATATGTAGAGAATGACGTTGTTTCACTGGCGGGAAAGAAAGGTTTTTCTTTTTCTACCAAAGCCGGTGATTTTCTATTCAAACCCTATGCATTAGTTCAAACCAGCCTGTCTTTCAACCGATACGACGATCAAGGTTTGGAAAGCCTCTATGCACGCAACTGGGCAAACAGTGGTTTTGCTATTCCTAATGCCATCCTTGGATTTACAGGCAAAGCATTTGGAAAAGTCACATTCAACTTATCACTAAATGCGGCAAAAAGTGGTGCTGCCCTACTGCAACAAGCCTGGTTTGATGTAGCCCTCAAAGAATCATTCCGTATTCGTGTCGGAAAGTTTAAAACCCCGTTCATGCATGCTTACCTGACCACACTGGGCGAAACATTATTTCCTGTATTACCCACCTCTGTGGCAGGCGGTATATTGATGCCCTACGATATCAACGCTGTAAAACCAAGCATGGCTACCGGATTCGATTTAGGAGTACAGATACATGGTCTGATTAATGGAAAATGGAATTATCAGTTAGGGATTTTCAATGGTACAGGAATTGATGTCAATTCGGCAACTAAAGGAATGTGCGATGATCATAAATGGTTGCCTCAACTGCTTTACTCCGGTCGTCTGGTATATATGCCCAAAGGAGAAATGCCGTCCACACAAGGTAATCCGAACAATCTGAAAGAAGATAAAATGCAATTCGGTGTTTCTACCTCTTATAATGCCGAAGCAGAAGATCACAGTAGTAGCGATTGGCGCATAGGTGCAGAGTTTGCGATGGTAAAGAACCGCTTCTATTTTGCAGCCGAAGGTTATTTCATGAATATGCATTTTACAGAAATCATGCATAAAGACAAAGATCAGAATTATTGGGGAGCTTACGCACAAGCCGGTTATTTTGTAACTCCTAAGTTACAAGCAGCTCTCCGTTATGATCTATTTGATCGCAACGGAACAGACGAAGGCGGTTTGTTGAATATGCCCGCCATTGGAGCTAATTACTACTTTGTCGGTTCTAATCTAAAACTTCAAATGATGTACCAATATCTGGGCAGAACCGGACATGATACACAGACTGACCGTGACAACGATGGAATAGGACTATCACGCCATAGCGTTACCGCCATGTTACAATTCACTTTCTAAAGTACAGAAGGAGGAATCTGTCTATGAATAAAAGACTAAAATATTTATTTATAACCTGTACCTGCCTAAGCTTGTGTTCAGCTTGTGATGAAGGTAAAATATATCCGGACGACACGATTGACAGTGGACGTACGGCTACTGTTACCCTTCATTTCACCCATCTGGATGCCTGGCCGCAAAAAAATAGTATGTCATTAATCTCCTTAGGTGAGGACGGAGTTACTCCCATATTGGTAAAGCGTATTCTGGAACCATCCAGCGAAGCGGAAGCCGTGACTGTGACATTAAACAACTTAACCGAAAACACGCACAGTATTGCCGTAGCAGTTGTTACGTCCGGTATGTCTTTGGTACATGCCTATCAGTCATTCCCCGTTAATGCATCGGAAGAATCGTTGACTTTACCGGAGACAACAATCGAAGTGGCCTCGTTCAGCCGCATCCAGACACAAGTTTTCAATGCAAAATGTGTGATGTGTCATGGAGGAAGTACAACAACGGCCGGAGACTTGGATCTGACAGCAGCCAAAGCATACAATTCACTGATTAATGTAAAAGCTCCCCATTCCGACGAGGGAAAGAATTATGTAACTCCCGGAGATTTAAACAACAGCTATCTATTAGATGTATTAGAGCACGATAATCATATTGATATATTCAATGGAGCTGAACAACGTGAAGTCCGTGCTCTAATCCGTACTTGGATAAAAGCAGGAGCCGAAAACAATTAACTTGTAACAGAAACTTTGATATGAACAGCAGAAAACAACCACCCTTAAGATCAGAAAAAACTTTAACTGAAATATTTAAATACGAAGTAGCAGACGGCGTTTCCGAATATCATTTAATGATTCACGCAACCCAGCCGAAAGATGCTTACGAGGAACAATTAAACGCCATTATAGATACATATTACCAATTACGGGAAAAAGAGTTGCAAGGTACCGTCGCCATTTTTAAACGATATTTCTTGAGCGACGCTTCCAATCAGGCAGACACCTTATTGGCACTTACAACTGAAAGTTCGGATTGCGCACTTTCTATCGTCGAACAGCCACCGTTGAACGGAACCAAAGTAGCAGTATGGATTTACCTCCAAACGAAGGTGCAAACACAAATGCTGCATAATGGTCTCTTTGAGGTTAAACATGGCCCCTACCGACATCTTTGGGGTGGTTGCTCTTTCAATCGGGCTGCCAACTCGGAATACCAGACCCGGCTACTATTAAATGACTATGTCATGCAGCTTATTGAACAAGGTTGCAAACTAGCCGCCAACTGTATCCGTACCTGGTTTTTCGTACAGAATGTGGATGTGAATTATCCCGGAGTAGTAAAGGCACGTAACGAAGTATTCGTTACTCAAAACCTGACGGAAAAGACACACTACATTTCCAGTACAGGTATCGGCGGACGTCATGCTGACCCCAAAGTTCTTGTACAAATGGACACGTATGCCGTAGACGGAATCAAACCCGAACAGATTCATTTCCTTTATGCGCCGACACACCTGAATCCCACTTATGAATACGGCGTCAGTTTCGAACGTGGAACGTATGTAGATTATGGAGATCGTCGCCAAGTATTCATCTCGGGCACAGCAAGTATTAATAATAAAGGCGAGGTGGTATGTCCGGGAGATATCCGTAAACAAACAGAACGGATGTGGGAGAATGTGGAAGCCCTACTAAAAGAAGCAGAATGTACATTTGACGATATGGGGCAAATGATTGTTTATCTGCGTGACATTGCAGATTATACCATCGTCAAAGAAATGTACGACAAACGTTTTCCTTGTACACCCAAAGTATTTGTACATGCACCGGTATGCCGACCGGGATGGTTGATCGAGATGGAATGTATGGGAGTAAAAACCTGTGAGAATAAGGAATATGCTCCCTATTAATAGCATTTAAAAGATATACCGTTGAAAAGATTACTTATCATTTTATATATCTGTCTGATAGGATTACTTGCTGCAACCACTTTCATAGAGCAAGCATACGGGACAGAGTTTGTAGAAAGAAATATATATCACACAATCTGGTTTTGTTGTTTGTGGGGAGTAATTGCCGTAATAGGGTTTGTTACCCTCATCCGACGTTCCCTATGGCACCGGCTCCCTGTTTTGCTGTTTCATGGCTCCCTCCTCGTTATCTTGGTGGGGGCCATGATTACGTTTATCTATAGTGAACAAGGATATATGCATTTACGTCTGAATACAGTAAAAAGCAGCTTCCAGTCACCACAAGGCGACAAAAAGACAGACCTGCCATTTACAATGAAACTGGACAGTTTCCGGATAGAGTATTATCCGGGTACAGAAGCTCCTGCTGATTACGTCAGTTATATCAACTACTCACTTCCCGGCCAGAAAGATTCTTTGCATAACGAACGCATCTCAATGAACCGTATATTTGCCATGCAAGGATTCCGCTTTTACCAGTCATCATTTGATGAAGATGGTGAAGGAAGTTGGCTAACAGTAAACTATGATCCATGGGGTACTAGAGTAACCTATAGCGGATACATCCTACTGGGCATCTCCATGATTTTACTACTTTTCTATCGCCGGGGGGAGTTTCGTCAGTTATTAAATCATCCCTTATTGAAAAAAGGAGGATTATTCATTCTATTCCTTTTCTACCTGACAGGAACAACACAAGCGCAGGAAACGCCTCTTCGCGTATTAAACAAAATACAGGCAGACAGTCTGGCACAACAACAGGTTATCTACCATGACCGTGTAGTGCCGTTCAATACACTGGCAAGAGACTTTGTCAAGAAACTGACAGGAAAAACCTACTATAAAGGATTCACTCCCGAACAAGTAATAAGTGGCTGGATTCTTTACCCGGAATCATGGAAAAATGAACCAATGATATATATAAAAAGTCCCGAACTACACCATTTACTCGGTTTGAAAACCTCTTATGCACGCTTGACCGATTTGTTTGACGGTCCGGTCTACCGTCTTCAGAAAACTTGGCAACAAGAACAGGGAAAAGACAGCAAACTCGCCAAAGCGATCCAGGAAACAGATGAAAAAGTAGGCCTGATCCTGATGTTGGAAAAAGGAACATTCATCCATCCATTACCTACTGATGGCAGCGTGCAACCTCTCTCCGAAATGGAAGTAAAAGCAGAATTACTCTACAACCGGATTCCGTTCAGCAAGATTCTTTTTATGATTAACCTGTCATTGGGAATGTTGTCTTTCCTACTTCTACTTCATAACAGCCTGCAAAGAAATACCCTCTCGCCCAAAGCCAAAACGATTTCCCGCATGGCAGGAACTTTCTTTTCTGTTACACTCTATCTTGCTTTCATATTCCATTTAGCAGGATATTGCCTGCGCTGGTACATTGGCGGTCGTATTCCACTTAGCAACGGTTACGAAACCATGCAGTTCATGGCTCTTTGTATTCTTTTGACAGCCTGTCTGCTCCATCGAAGATTCCCATTTACACTTCCATTCGGATTCCTCCTCTCCGGCTTTGCTCTGTTGGTCTCCTATCTGGGACAAATGAATCCCCAGATAACCCCATTAATGCCGGTGCTCGTCTCTCCGTGGCTAAGTATTCATGTTTCATTGATTATGATGTCTTATGCCCTATTGGCATTTATCATGCTAAACGGAATACTGGCATTATGCCTCCGGAAAAAAGAATCGGAAAACAAGATCTCCGGAAACGACGCTATACAAGACAACCGGATAGAACAGTTGACGCTAGTCAGCCGTTTGCTGCTCTACCCTGCCACCTTCTTTTTAGGAGCAGGCATCTTTCTGGGAGCAGTTTGGGCAAACGTTTCCTGGGGACGCTACTGGGCGTGGGACCCGAAAGAAGTATGGGCACTGATTACTTTTCTGGTATATGGAGTAGCCTTCCATTCACAAAGCCTGCGCATTTTCCGCAAGCCTCTATTCTTCCATATCTATATGATTCTTGCTTTCCTGACTGTCTTAATGACCTATTTCGGGGTGAATTATGTTCTTGGGGGGATGCATAGTTATGCAAACGCCTGAACCACTATATATAGCTAGTAATTGATAGAAGAATACCCATTTTAGGGGATTGCGGGAAAAGCGGAAAGCCCCTATCTTTGCAGTATCAGAATTAAATTAATTAGTCATAATTATATTACGTAGCCACATTAAAAATACATAGAAATCGGCCGAAGTGATTCACCCGCATTTCTTTTATTTGGTTGTTAAGTTGAAAAAACCATATAATGTATTCATTTTGGAATATGAATAGATGACATATTCTAAAAGAGGCAAGGACGTCCGGCTTGTGAAAGCCGGACGTTTTTTTATATCAGTAAGAGAATAAAGTGAAAGAGCTCATGCATTCATGAGCTCTTTCCAACCAGCCGTTTCAAAAGCGATATACTCCGCTATAAACTTCTCCATCTCTTCTTTCTTCACAGGATGCAACACCAGCTCTTCGAGCAGGGCAAACAACCATACCGTATTCAGGTGAATAAAGAAGTTAGTTATTGCTATATTGATATGCGGATATTTCTGTTTCATCCCTTGAAAAAAAACAGAAATCGTACGCGTCATCAAATCTGTATATTCAGAACGGAAGTTCTCCAAAACAGAACCTTGTGCCTGAAAAAGCAGCAACCGCAAACGGTCACGATGTTCAGAGACCAATCTGATATATTCCCGTACAGACATTTTCTGATAATCCGAATCCATAAAGACGTCTATCGTCATCTGATCTGCATCGTGATTATAAATCATAGCATACAGATCATTCAATACCGGTTTCAGAATCGTACGGAATATCTCATCCTTATTGGTGAAATAATGATAGATATTACTCACCGTCACCCCTGCCCTCGAAGCTATTTCACGCATAGAGGCATCCTTGTATCCCTTTTCCAGAAACACTTCTTCGGCTGCCTTCAAGATTCCCTCTTGTATATCTCCTTTCAAAAATTGCATAGTATCGCTGCTATTTATCAATTCATATTTGTAACCTGTCTGTTCACCATCCGGGCAAATATACCATTTTTCTTTTTCAATTCCTCCGGTGTTCCCATTTCAGCAACACTTCCATTCTCCAATACTACAATTTTGTCGGCATTGGCAACGGTTCGCATACGGTGCGCAATAATCAGCACCGTTTTGTTACGTACCAATTCAGATATACCTGCCTGTATCTTGGTTTCATTCTCAACATCAAGCGAAGCCGTAGCCTCATCCAACAGAACAATCGGAGCATCCTTCAACAAAGCGCGGGCAATGGAAATACGCTGACGCTCACCGCCGGATAATGTTTCTCCATTCTCACCGATAATCGTCTGGTATCCCTGCGGCATTTTAGTGACAAACTCATCACATTGTGCCAAGCGGGCAACTCTCCGGACTTCCTCATCCGTAGCATCCCGTTTGCCAATACGGATATTATCCATAATGGAAGCATTGAAAAGAACTACATCCTGAAAGACAACGGAATAGTTTTTCAACAAAGTTTCAGGATCAATCCGACTGATATCCTGCCCGCCGAGGGTAATCTTTCCCGACTGGATATCCCAGAAACGTGCCGCCAACCTGGCCGCCGTACTCTTGCCACTACCCGAAGGACCAACCAATGCCGTTTTTTCACCTTGCCGGGCAATAAAAGACAAGTTATTCAGAATTTGTTTTCCCTGCTCATAAGCAAAGTCTACCTGTCTGAATTCGATATCATAACCTTGAGGAGTGAATTCGGTAGTCCCGTTTTGTACCGGCAATGCTTCCATATCATTCATTCTATTGATACGCACATCCAAATAGAACAAAGCGGCAATATTATTCATCACCTCACTGACCGGAGCATACACACGCGACCCGATAACCATAAATATAAGATAGGTAAACAAATCAACCGTACCCGAAGCCAAGAGATTGGCACCAACGATAATAACGCTTGCCAGTCCGAGTTTCAATACACTTTGGGAACCGTTTACCAACATGCCGAGCACCAGTTCATTACGAGTCAATACCTTTTCATAGGTATCAATGCTCGCATCCAGTTTTTCCAGATAGTCTCTCTCCTGATTGTAGGATTTTATCTCCTGAATGGTATCGAGTCCTTCCTGGATATGCTCGGTCACCATCCGCTTGTTCAGATAATTACTTTCATTGCTTTTCTGTATTTCCTTCTTCGAGAAAAGAAGAATTGCGGCGGCAAGCGGCACTACCCAGAACAAAGCAATCGTCAACTGCCAGTTATAAAATGCCATGCCGACGGTAATAAGCAGAATACTGATAATGGAAGCAAACAACTGGGGAACCGCATGCGAAAAAGTATGCTCGAGATCAGTGCAGTCATCCATAATCGTGGCAGTGAGGTCGGAAAGATTCTTTTCGCCAAAGAAAGCCAGAGGCAACTTACGAAGTTTTTCCGCCAATGAGATACGCCGGTTTGCACTCTCATCATAAACGGTGGTATAGGTACTACGATATTGCAATACCGCAAATATATACATGACTATCATAAAGACAATACCGAGTATGCTATAATAGAGAATACCATGCGTCACCGAAGCCGAAGGCTGAAACACAGGACGAAGATATTCCTCAAGAAAGAGAAAAACAAATACCGCCGGCAACATCAATACAATATCGAGCAGTGTAGTGAAAAACACACCTTTACAGAAATCTTTCGCTCCTTTAGTTGAAAGGGCAAAACGTCTTTTTATTACTTCAATCATTAGAAACCTCCTTTCCTATTGTCCAGCGAACAGATTGCTGGTATTCATTCCACATATGATAATAGATGCCTTGTTTACCAAGCAGGTTGGCATGTGTACCTTGTTCCGCAATCTTCCCCTTGTCAATGACGAGGATATTGTCGGCATCAGTGATGCTTGAAAGACGATGAGCAATCATCAATACGGTTTTTCCTTTTGTCAGTTCTTTCAAGGCTTGCTGGATGAGATGCTCATTTTCGGGGTCGGCAAAAGCAGTCGCCTCATCCAGTACAATGATAGGAGCATTTTTCAGGATTGCACGTGCCAGTACGATCCGTTGCTGTTCCCCGCCGGAGAGATATGTTCCCTCCGTACCAATCTTCGTATTCAGTCCGAGCGGAAGTTTATTGATAATTTCCCGGCACTGTGCCATATCTACTGCCCGTTCCACTTCCTCCATTGTCGCGTCGGGATTACCATATTTGATATTTTCGAGCAGAGAAGTCTTGAACAGCTTTGTATTCTGGAACACGAAAGAAATATATTTCATCAGTTCTTCGGGAGCGATTTCTCTTACATTGATGCCACCTATTAAAACTTTCCCTTCCGTTGCCTCCCAGAAACGGGGAACTAGACGGGCAATCGTTGTTTTCCCTCCGCCCGAAGCTCCGACAAGAGCTACTGTGTTTCCTTGCGGAATAGTGAAACTAACATCATCCACCGCCTTTTGATTAGCTCCCGGATAGCTGAAGGAAACTTTTTCGAACTGAATACTGAATTCCTTTACCGGTTGTGGATGCTCTACAACAGTCAGGTGCTCATAAGCAACCAGATTCTCAAGACGTCCGATAGCTTCACTCGCCTGCCCCAAAGCCTGATTGAGATACATACTCTTCATGATACTTTGGGAGAATACAGGAGTAATGAGAACAAACAGGAAGAAATTAAGTAATACCGATGCATAATTACCTGAATAACCAATCAGCAAAATAGCCAACGGAGCAAGGAAAAACACAAAACCATTGATTATTACGGTATAGAGCGACATCGGCTTCTCCCACATTCGTGTATAGCCGAATACCATTTTATTATAATTCATGATACAGCGGTGAAAGTTTTTGAAAGAGTAAATGGTCTGCTGGAAAACCTTCACTACGGGAATTCCTCTCACATACTCTACAGCTTCGGTATTCATTTCCTCCAGAGAGGTCATATAGCTTTTCATAAACTGCCGTCCCTCCGCATTCATCATAAAACCCATAACCAGCATGGCAATAATTACAGGGACGATACATGCCAGACCGAGTATCCAATCGAACACAAAAATCAGTATGGCAGCTACCAACGGCACTAGAAAAGTAGCCGCAAGATCAGGCAACTGATGTGCCAGAAAACTATGGGTAACCCCTGCATTGTCATCTATAATCTTGCGAATACGTCCGCTCGTATTAATGTCAAAGAAGCCGAGAGGCATACGCACTATCTGGCGCATGGCTTCTTTACGCAAATTCGATTCAACCCGAAAAGCTGCAAGATGCGAAGACATCAATGCGGCAAAATAAAGGACGATGCTCGCCACGGCCATGCCTGCCGCCCACCAGGCATACGTCACCACATTACCGGAAGAGGTTATCTCTCCGTGTTCAAGCAGTTCTCTCACAATCAGCCAAATAAGGATATAAGGCAACATGCCCGCCAGGGCACTTAGGGCAGACAGCAGCATTGCCGCAGGCAAAAGCACTTTCCGTTTACCCATGTAGTTCTGAAGTTTTTTCAATGTACTCATAACGTACGTTCAATCTATATTAAGTTCGACAATCATTTAACTTATCGCTTGTTTTCAAAAAAGAACAATATTCGAAATCGTTCAAAAAAAGAGAGCTTATATTTCTATAAGCTCTCTTCATCCCATTCAATCCGGTGCATGTGCACCTTTGATATATGATTAATCTCGACTCGTCTCTCACTGATTCGCATAAGTTTTCAATTATTTTCTGCAAAGGTACGGCTCGCCGGCAAGACGGACAATACCTAAAAATAATGAAATTTGCTATTCAGACTATAACGAATAAGTAATGATTGAAACAACAGAATAGTTATTCATGTTTCAGCCATGCACTTGGCAATACTTCTTTTTCACCTTTTTCATTCACCAATTCCATCTGCAATACGCCTCCGTTACAATCGAAGTAACGCACCTCTATCGGATGAAGCCCGGCTTTCAAAGCCTTCTGCACAATAATCTCTACCGGCGAATGTGCTCCATCATTATCTCCCAACAATTCACCGTCAAGCATTAATGTGCTACCGTCGTCCGAGAGAAGGGCAAATGTATAGATACCATCGGCAGGAACTTCCAGATAGCCGGTCAATACCAGACCGATATTTCCTTTCACCTCTTCGGGAATGGATACCGATTCCACCACATACTCCCCTTTGACAGGAGCTGCATCCATATCCGCACAAAGATTACCACGGAAATCGTGCCATACTGCTTTCAAGCCGGGCTGCAAAGCAGCCGAAGCAGTCACCGCCTCCGCATAAGGAGCCTTTACATACTTGGTACGCACCACATCCGAAGGAGAACCATCCGGACGGAAAGTGCGGAAAGCGAAATCCGTAGTCTTCCCAACTTCCAAAGCGCCGTTATAAAGAGCTGATTCTTTGGTAGGCATACTGCCGTCTGTCGTATACCGTATTTCAGTACCGGGTAACGGGCAAGTCAATTCCACAGTTGTTTCATCAATAAATGCATTCACTTTATAGAATCCCTGCAAGTCAGGCACCCTATAATTTACCCTCATTACATCCATCCGCTTAAATTGCGGAACAAGCTGACGATAGAACTCTTCGAGACCCGGTTTAGCTGCCGGCTCCGCCCAAGCTATCTCACTCAATGCTATCATACGGGGAACAATCAAATATTCAATGCGCTTCATGGTCGGAATCCATTCAGCCCAGAGATTCGCCTGCACCCCCCAGATATATTTCTTCTGTTCCGGCGATAACCGCTCGTCTGCACACGGATCATACGCAAGTATTTTCTTTACTGAATTCTGATCCTGCGCATAATCGAAATAGAAATATTCATTCGGACAAGCAATCACTTTCTGCTTTTGTGCAGTTGCCGTAGGCAATGCATCTTTCGCCCAACTTCTCCACCAGGTAATAGCAGCATCGGAAGATAATCCGTCGGATACCACTTCATCCCAACCTATGAGTTTCTTTCCGTTGGCAAGGAAGAATTTCTCCATGTCACGTACAAACCATGCCTGAAGTTCTTCTACCGACCCCAGTTTCTCCGTACGAATCCGTTTCTGACAAAGAGGACATTTCTTCCAGTTGGCTTTTTCCACTTCATCACCACCCATGTGCACATATTCATAAGGGAAAAGTTCAAAAACTTCTTTGAACACATTCCGGCAGAACTCCAGTGTTGCGTCTTTGCCCGGACAGATAGGAGAAGAGAATGTCTCCCCCCACCCGATTAATCCGTCGCACGCCAATTCCGGATATTGACCGATAGCTGCCAGGAAATGTCCCGGCATATCAATCTCAGGAATGACATCAATTCCTCTTTGCGCAGCATAGGCTACTATTTCTTTTATATCATCGTGAGTGTAATAACCTCCATACAGTGTATCTCCTTCCACAATACGTATCTTATCTTCCGGAATCAGGAAATCGGTATTATCTTCTTCTTTCGCACGTGCCATACAGGTACGATCCTGCGTATTGAATTTACGCCAAGCCCCTTTTTCCGTAAGTAACGGATATTTCTCGATTTCTATACGCCAACCTTGATCGTCGGACAGATGCCAATGGAACTTATTAAGTTTATACAAAGACATCAGGTCTAACACATGCTTCACTTCTTCCTTATTCCAGAAATGACGGGAAGCGTCCAACATAAACCCACGCCATTCAAACCGTGGCGCATCTTCTATTTGCACGACAGGGATAGAATAATTCTGTTTCTCTCCCTGCACTTCTATCGTTGCAGGAAGCAACTGGCGAATAGTAGTAATAGCAGAAATAATGCCTGAATAGTCAGTTGCCTCTACTCGAATATACTCCGGTGCAGACTCAAGCTTATAAGAACCGGGCTTTCCAATAGTATCTTTCAACTGAAAATACATATCTACCTGACTCTTATCGGTAGTGACTTCAACAGAAGACGATATGACATTCCGAAGAATTTCCTGCAGGTATCCGGCAGCGGGAAACAACGACTGATCGGAAACTCCGATTTTCATGCCATCTTTTAAAACAAACGAGCCCGACTGCTCGGTCAGACTAACGGGGGTAGGCAAGATTGCAATTTCTTGCTTGACGGTAGACGTACAAGAAGAAAAAACACAAACTGACACAATGAGTAAAGAACTACTTAATTTTTTGAACATGCGGTTAACTATTTAATAAATGATTTGTCCTGTTTTTAATTGACCATCTATATATAATACAACTAAAAGGCATAAAGTACTAAAAAGGCGGAAAAAGTTTTTTTTGCGACTTCATGTCACAAACTCCTATTAATGTTTATCTTTGCTGCCCAATCCCATTACAAACAAATCTAAAGAATCACTTCAATGTCAAGAGAACAAATATTAATCAAAACCTCATGGATCAGTACAATTGGCAATGCAATCCTGTCCGCATCCAAAATCATCATCGGTTTGTTTGCCGGTAGTTTAGCCGTAGTCGGCGACGGTATCGACTCGGCAACCGATGTTGTTATCTCTATCGTTATGATTTTTACGGCACGCCTCATCAACCGCCCTCCTTCAAAGAAGTATGTATTCGGCTATGAGAAAGCGGAAGGGATCGCAACAAAGATTCTATCACTCGTGATATTCTATGCCGGCGCACAAATGCTGCTATCGTCCACTAAAAGTATCTTTTCGGATGAAGTGAAAGAAATACCATCGGCTATCGCCATCTATGTCACTGTATTTTCTATTATCGGTAAACTCTTACTGGCTTCATACCAGTACAAACAGGGAAAGAAGATCGACAGCTCCATGCTGACTGCAAATGCCATCAATATGCGGAATGATGTTGTCATCTCAACAGGTGTCTTATTAGGATTGATATTTACTTTCATCTTCAAATTACCGATACTCGATTCAATAACAGGATTGATAATCAGCCTCTTCATCATCAAATCTTCCATCAGTATTTTCATTGATTCGAATGTGGAACTGATGGACGGAGTGAAAGATGTCAATGTATACAACAAGATATTCGAGGCTGTAGAGAAAGTGCCCGGTGCCAGTAATCCGCATCGCGTCAGATCACGAATGATAGGAAATCTCTATATGATTACCCTTGATATAGAAGTGAATCCGGAAATCACGATCACGCAAGCTCATGAGATTGCCGATTCGGTGGAGAAAAGCATTATCAATTCGATAGATAACGTATATGACATTCTGGTACATGTGGAACCCGCCGGTAAATGCCAGACAGGAGAAAAATTCGGGGTCGATAAAGATATGGTTTAATCCATCTCTACACAGAGATTTTTTCACTTTCCTCTATCACCTATCACCAGCACTTCTAAAAACCTTTATTCATGGTACTTTCAGGGATGGTGACAGGTTGTTTGCAACCTATCACCACATCTATCACCTATCACCCTGCCTGATCAATCAATGATCAATAAGGAAAAAGAATGAATCTCTATACGATACATTGGTTTCAGCCGCTTGAAACTTTAGTTTCTCCAAAGAATACAATGTTTTCCCCGCAAGGGAACTGTTGTTTCCCCTATGGGGGAACTATGGTTTCTCTACGGGGAAACTACAGTTTCCCATAGGGGAACAAATAGTTTCAACGCATGAAACTAAAAGTACCGTGCCGGGAAACTATTTTTATGACCGGTTAATAACTAATCTTCACCCCGGCAAAGAAACTTCTCGGCAAAGAAGGACCGTAAATGTAACCGGAATCCCGGTTAGCTCCTCTGTCAAAGTCCTTCTGATAAGACTCGAAAATATTCTGAACTCCGCCGTTTAATTGCAAATCAACTGTTTTGTATAGCTTGAAGTCATAAGCCAGTTTCACTCCCAAATCAAAGAAACGAGGTGTTCTGATTGCTTCCGCTTTTCTTTCAGGCATTTCACCCAGTTTGGCATTCTCGGCAGTGATATCCATACGTTGCACTAACATTTTGCCGGTATATGTTCCTGACAGGGCGATAGACAAAGGTTTGACGGGAGTATATGTGGCAGTAAAATAACCGTATGTATCGGGAGTACGGAAAATCTTCTTTTCTGCCGGTGCATCATCATGCCACTTATGTGGTTCATCGTATCGGCTACGCTGTAAAGTCAATCCCGCTTGTATTTGCAGGATAGACAGATAAGCCACTTTACCTTCCAGTGTCAATCCCATCACTTTAGCACCGGGGCCATTGCTACGTGTTTTCACTAATATACCATCACCACGGTCGTAAGGTTCGCCCAATACAAAAACATCGGTCAGTCTTGTATAAAACCCCTCAATCAACAAGTTCGTCTGGAATGCTCCGAAACGATGATACATATCTGCAGAAGCACTGAAACTTTGGGATTTCTCTTCTTTCAAATCCTTTGCACGCTCGATCATAGCCACTGTTCCGCCCACATTTTCAATATGCATATCCTCATCAAAAGCCTGCGGAGCACGAAATCCGGAAGAATAGCTCAAACGCAGGTTAATATTCCGGGTAGGATTAAAACGCAAGTTGGCACGGGGACTAAAGATCACATTATCCACCATATTATGCTTATCCAGACGACCGCCAATCAGAATTCCCCAACGGTCGTTCTTCCATTCGTTCTGCAGAAAAGCACTGTAAATATTCACCGTCTGATCCGTGTGACGGTCATATCCCCACATGTTATCTTTCAGGCGGTCACGGTTATATTCAAGCCCTGCTGTGAGATCAGAAGGCATAAAAAGGCACTTGCCAAACGTATGTACGTATTGTGCGCCCCCCATAGCGGTTAAATCCGTCGTCTTTCCATAGGCTTTCAGAGGATCGTTGCCCGGTCCGTAATAACTGTCCCGGTCTGTATTGGCAGCCGATGCAAAGACACTTAGACGGTTCTTTTCATCCGGAGAGAAATAATCGAATTTCAAACTTCCACCATCAATAGAATGTTGCAACTGCTCTGCAATATGCGCTTCGTGAGGAGGACGGTTCAACATATCCCCTCCACGACGAAATTCCTGCATATGGTGATATTCAAAGGTCAGTTTGGAGTAAGTACTCGTTTTCAGATAAGAGCGGAAACCCACTGTTTGATTCTTCAACTTGGGCAGTTCGGTAAATCCGTCTCCGTCATAATCATATCCTGACCGGTGGCGGTTCTGTCCAAAGATATACAATCCGGCACGATGATCGTCCGTCACCAATGAGGCATTCAGCGAGGTGTTGTTATCGAATGAGGAGCTTCCTCCCAAAGCAGTAATGGTGTGCGATAGCTGACCGGAATTGCGTAAAGGCTCTTTAGTGATTATATTAATTGTTCCTGCAATAGCCGAAGAACCGAACAAGGCGGAGCCTCCCCCACGCATCACTTCTACACGTTCAATCATACTGGCAGGAATCTGTTCCAGCCCATACACTCCGGAAAGGGCACTGAATACGGGACGCGAATCGATCAGAATTTGCGTATATGGTCCGTCCAGACCATTGATGCGGACTTGCTGGAAACCACAATTCTGGCAATTTGTCTCCACACGCACTCCGGGCTGGAAATTCAGTCCTTGTGATAAAGTAGAAGAGTTAGTGGTTTCAAAAAGTTTCAGGTCGACGACATTCACTAAAGTAGGAGCCATACGGCGTGTCGTTTCACTCCGGTTGGCGGAAACCACTACTCCATCGAGAGCAATCGCATCCTCTTCTATTTCAAAATCTTCTTCCAGTGTCTTTCCTTTTTTCAGAGTTACGTTGCGGGTCACTGTCTTGTAACCTACTGAACTAACTTCCAGTATAAAATTTCCTTCCGGCAAATTCTTCAAAAAATAATGCCCGGTAGCATCGGTCACCGTTCCTATGGTCGTTCCTTTCAGTGCAATGGTGATGTACGGAAGATGTTCTTTCGTTTTTTTATCCAGTACATGACCTATTATATTCGCATCGGATTTCTTCAGTTCAGGGTAGTCCGGATGTTCAGCCGATGCGTGTGACAGAACACAACACAGGCCGACCAGGACTAAAAGATATTTCTTCATTGTCGTTAGTCTTTTAATGTTTTAATTCAAAAAAAATAATAGAGGGAAAGGGAAGCAACAATCATAAATCGTTGTTCCTAACTAATAATAAATGCTATTCCCGAAAAGTATAGACTAAGCGACAGGAGGCGCCCTAAGAGATATTACGCCCGGACAAGTACGACAATACCGCATACCTTGCGGACGGGCAAGCAGAATACACAAGAAAGAGAAAACGGCAACAATAAACGCGGGTAATAGTCCGCTATCTGTCACCAATATGTGATTCAGGAAATGAAGTAGCTGGAATTCAACCGTCGTATGACTATGCTCACTCCCCTTCTTGAATGGATGCGAATGGACAATCGTAACCCCGTTTACCACATGTGAGTGAGTAAACAAAGTGATTCCTGCCATGTACGAAATAAACAGTACAGGCAGAAAATACTTCATTATATGTAGGTACAATTGTTTCATCCGGTAATTTTGCACATCTATTCCGTGCAGTAAAGTCAGAGTTCAGTTTGTTTTTTGCAAAGATAGGGATTGTCTCTATACAAAACAATCCCTATTTATAACGATTTTAAATCTTAACCGAATCTTAATAACTTATCTTCACCCCTGCAAAGAAACTTCTCGGCAACGACGGACCATAGATATAACCGGAGTCACGGTCGGCTCCTTTATCGAAGTCATTCTGGTAAGCATTGAAAATATTCTGTATACCGGCATTCACCTGCAAGTTCATCGACTTGTAAAGTTTGAAATCATAGGCAGCCTTCAAACCGATGTCGAAGAAGTCTTTGGTATTCACCGTTATCGGGTTTTCAAGGAATCCCGGCACAGGTTCGTGGGGAACCAGCATCGAACCGGTATATGTACCGGAAAGAGCGATAGATAATGGTTTTATCGGGGTATAGGTTGCTGTAAAGTAACCGTAAGTATTCGGCGTACGCATCATTTTCTTCACAGCCGGAGCGTCTGGGTTCCATACGTGCGGTTCGCTGTAATGGCTCTGCTGCAAAGTGACTCCTGCCTGAAGCTGGAATTTAGTCAGATATGCCATCTTTCCTTCTAATGTCAATCCCATCACACGGGCTCCCGGTGCATTGTAGCGTGTACGTGTCAGGATTCCGTCCACTGTCTCTCCGTCGGTAAGGGCAAATACATCTGACAGCTTTGTATAGAATCCTTCTACCAGAAAGTTAACCTGAAACGCGCCAAAACGGTGATAAATATCTGCCGAAGCACTCAAGCTCTGTGATCTTTCTTCTTTCAGATTGTCCGCCAGTTCAACCATCGCCACATTACCGCCTACATTCTCCACATGCAAATCTTCGTCGAAGGCCTGCGGAGCACGGAAACCGGATGAGTAACTGAAACGAAGATTGATATTCTCAGTCGGATTATAACGCAGATTGGCACGCGGACTGAATATCACATGGTCAATCAGATTATGCTTGTCCAAACGACCGCCAATAAGGAATCCCCAGTGCTCATTCTTCCATTCATTCTGAAGAAAGGCACTACCGATATTCACTTTTTGGTCTACCGTACGATTATATCCCCACATATTATCTTCCAGTTTATCCTGATTGAATTCTATTCCGGCAGTCAGGTCGGAAGGCATGAAGATACATTTTGCGAAACTATAAACATATTGCGATCCTGCCATCCAGTTCAGGTCGGTGGTGTTTCCGTAAGCATTCAGATCTTGTCCGCCACCATAATAGCTGTCACGATTGATATGCTGCGCGGATGCAAACACATTGAAACGATGTTTCTCGTCAGGTGAGAAATAATCAAACTTCAGTCCTCCGCCATTGATCGAGTGTTCGGTCTGCTCCGCCACATTCGCTTCGTGGGGCGGGCGGTTCAACAAGTCTCCTCCCCTACGAAATTCTTCCATATGGTGATATTCAAAAGTCAGTTTCGAATAAGTCGTTGTTTTCAGGAATGAACGGAAACCGATTGTCTGACCATGCAACTTAGGAATCTCGGAATATCCGTCTCCATCATAGTCATACGCAGAGCGATGGCGGTTCTGACCGAAGATATACAAACCGGCACGTTGATTATCCGTCACAAGAGATGCGTTTA
Source organism: Bacteroides sp. BFG-606 (assembly GCF_024788145.1). Taxonomy (NCBI): domain Bacteria; kingdom Pseudomonadati; phylum Bacteroidota; class Bacteroidia; order Bacteroidales; family Bacteroidaceae; genus Bacteroides; species Bacteroides sp. BFG-606. Next base: position 5,241,619 of record NZ_JANUIL010000001.1, read on the forward strand.
ATGCCGTACTGTTATCAAAAGCGTCTCCATCGCCAATTCCCGTAATTGTATGGGATAACATACCGGAGTTGCGTATCGGCTCTTTAGTAATGATATTTATTGTACCGGCAATGGCAGATGAACCGAATAAGGCCGAACCGCCTCCACGCATCACTTCCACACGTTCTATCATGCTGGCAGGAATCTGTTCGATACCATATACACCGGAGAGTGCACTAAAAATGGGACGGGAATCGAGCAGGATTTGCGTATAAGGACCATCCAGTCCATTGATACGCACCTGCTGGAAACCGCAATTCTGACAATTGGACTCTACACGGACGCCTGGCTGAAAGCTCAACCCCTGCGCCAAAGTCGTAGAGTTGGTATTCTCAAAAATTTTCAAATCTACTACATTCACCAGTGTCGGAGCCAGCCGGCGGGTGGTTTCATTACGATTGGCAGATACTACTACGCCATCCAAAGCAACTGCGTCTTCTTCTATTTCAAAATCTTCTTCCAATGTACGTCCTTTCTTCAGCGTCACATTTCGTCTGACGGTTTTATAGCCCACCGAACTAACCTCAAGCACAAAATTGCCTTCGGGAAGATTTTTTCAAGAAATAGTGCCCGGTAGCATCGGTCACTGTTCCGATGGTAGTACCTTTCAGGGCGACTGTAATATAGGGCAAGTGCTCTTTTGTGTTTTTATCAAGAATATGACCAATAATATTGGCATCTGACTTACGTAATTCGGGATGATCCGGATATTCATGAGCTTGTCCTTCAAGGGCAGGCAACAATGCGCAGCACAGGCAGACAAGCGAAAAGATATATTTCTTCATTTTTCGTTTGTTATTCATTTTCGATAAGTATTCACATGGATAGACAGACAATGCCCTACCTCATGCAAGGTACGGTATCATCATTCAAAGAACGGAGAAACGAATAACCGGAGGTGCTCTAAGTCCCACTACCCCATGATACGGACAGTGATAGTGAGCATATTGCGAACGTCCGAGCAGAAAACACAATAAGAAAGGAATAAAAAGGGAAAGAGCAAAAACAATAGCTGCACCGTCTGCCGTCAAGTGAGACAGAAAATGAATCTGCAGCAGTTCGACTGTAGAGTGTTTATGTGCCGCCCCTTTCTTAAACGGGTGTGAATGGACGATTGTCACGCCATTGACCACATGCACGTGGGCAAAGAATGTAAAGCTTACCAGATACGACACAAACAGTATCGGTAAGAAGTAGCGTGTAATATTCAATAACAATCGTTTCACCTCATTTTTTCTTTGAGGCGGCAAAGATACGAACTATTTATTTAACAATCAATGATTATACAAAATTTTGTTAATATACCGCCGAAGCTATGATTTGAATAAACAGAATCAGGAATACCATAGCAATCGGATAAACTGTTGCATAAGCTACGCTCGGTATGTTACTGTCTACCATTGAATCGGCAGCAGCAAGTCCCGGAGTACTCGTCATACCGCCCGTAATAGTCCCCAACAAATCGAGCAGGCTGATTTTAAATACCAGACGTCCTACAACGGCTGCAACAAGCATCGGCACTAATGTGATGGCAGCCCCCACTCCGAACATCAGCAATCCGCTTTCCTGAAAAGTGGCTACCAGATTCTTACCGGCAGAAGTTCCTACTTCGGCAAGAAAAAGAAGCAGACCCAACTGGCGCAACAACTGATTAGCAGGTCCGGACATAGACCAGATAATAGGTCCTGTCTTGCCAATCGCACTTAACACAAGAGCTACCATCAGCACTCCGCCGGTCAATCCCGGAGAGAATGACAGACTATCAGAGAAAGATATATTTATTTTGCCGAACAGCACTCCCAATACAATCCCCATCGCAATAGGGAAGAAGTCCGTATCGGACAGTTTCTTCGCATTGTTCCCCAACAGGCGGGCTACTCCTCTAATCCCCTCTTTCTCACCGACCACCATCAACTTATCACCAAATTTTAAAGCAAGATCGGGAGACGGAGACAAATCAATACCGCTTCGACGAATGCGGGTAACCGTGCAGCCAAAGTTCTTCTGTAAGTTCAAATCCCCCAGTTGTTTATTTATCATATCCTTTTTGGTCAACAGCAAAGATTCTATTTCCTGCGTTTTATCCAAAGGCAGTTCACCTTCTTCTCTCTTACCTACCAGTACAGCAAGCTGATCCAGCGCTTCTTCGCTACCTACGGCTTGTATATAGTCTCCTTCACGCAACACTGTATGAGCTGTGGGAATGGATATCTCATCATTGTGTTTCAGACGGGAAATAACGGCACCCGTCATACCACGCGCATTAATTTGCATCAGGCTGCGATCAAACACATTCGAATTGGTGACACGATAAATACAAGTAGTCAATTCCGGGAATTGTCCGCGACGTTCTATTTCCAAACGACGGGCTTCTTTATCTAAATCCACCCGCATAATTTTAGGTAACAGCTTGACAAACAGAATCACACCGATCACTCCAAACGGATATGCGATACCGTAAGCAATGGATGCCAAAGGAGAATTGGTACTGTCGATAGCAACCGCCAGACCCGGCGTACTGGTCAACGCACCGGCAATCAGACCGACAATACTCGGTGTGTCAATATCAAATGCGTACTTCAATCCGACTGCGGTCAGGCAGGCGGAACAAATAATAAGCATAGTAATGAGAATGAGCGTCTTTCCTTTACTGCGGAAAGAATCGAAGAATCCGGGCCCAGCCTGAATACCGATGGTAAAAATGAAGAGCACCAAACCGAAGTTTCCTAATTCTTTAGGAATGATAACACCAAAATGCCCGAAAAGAAGGGCAATGAAAATAACTGCCGACACATCGAGAGATAATCCTCTGATTTTTATTCTTCCCAGCATAAACCCCAATGCGACAATCAGGAAAAGGGAAAAATAAGAGGAATGCAATAAGTCAGTAAACATAAAAATAAAGGTTAGTTAGTTTAAGGGCGCGAAGGTACAAAAAAGTCTCCAGACGCACAGCATCATGGAGACTTTTATGAGTTTTACTAACCTGATTCTTTTACTTTCTTAATAACTGGTTACCATATCTTCCGAGACACAGATATAGAAATCCGCACGACCTTTATTTTCTTCATCCAGTTTATCCGTGTTTTCCTGACGTACGGAAGTAACCGTCACAACGCTTGTCCCGGGACGATATTGAAGCAGATAGGGAATAATCCCACCTTTCCAGTCGGAATGATAGCTTCCATTAATATGCAGAAATTTGTCTTTCATATTGTGAGCTATAAACCACCCCATTGTAGCATCCTTTACAGCCTGTGCCTGTGCCAACTTATAATTATCTCCGGATTTTTGTCCTCCCATCATATTCATCATGCTAAAAGCTGCCTCACTCTCCTTTTCATCATAATTGAAAGAAATGGGCAAAGGGGCAATGTATCTTTTAGCCTCATCTGACAGTGAATCCAGCACTTCAAGTCCCCCGTTTTTCACTGCATTGGCATAACGGCGGGGTACATTAGTGGCAATAAACGGAATTTTATTCTCTTTAGCAAAATAGACTACCGGAGAATAATCCGTACTATAATTAGGCCACAAACGAGCCTCTTCTTCAAAACGATCGTAAGAAATTTTACGCTGCAAATATTCATTCAGGATCAGTTGGTTATCGCTCTCCATCATTTCTTCTCCCAACATCAGTTTGTCCTTATGAATATGGTAAAGGGAACGGGTTATTTCAAACTCCAGCCAGTGAGTGATAGGACAATTATGCATCTCTCCTAAGAAAACGACATCATACTTCTCCAGTTGCTTTATCAACTGGCTGTAAGTAATTGCTTTCCCCGCATTATCATATAACACGTAGGCAGGCTTGTCCACTCCTACCTGTGCACAGGTTACCATTTGCAGGCAAAAACACCCCCAAATTATAACTAATAAACGCTTAATCATTTGTTGTTTCATTCTTTAATTTATTATTACTCAAATATAATAGCACATAATTATCCAAGTCAATCCATTCTTTGAAAGCTTTACGCAACTCAACCGGAGTTATCTCATCAAGACATTGTTCGTATTGTTCAAAATCAGCTAATGATTCCCCATTTTTAAGTAATCCGACCAGCGTGGTACGCCATGCCGCCGGTGATTTTTCATTCAATGCTTCACGTTTTGCCAAGAGGAAAGAGCGCTTGATGGTTTGTAATTCCTGTATATCTACTTCTTCTTCCTTCAGCCTCTGAAGAATTTCTTTCAACAAACGGTCTATCTGCCCCATATTCCGGTTATCGGCAGAAGCATTTATGTCAAAGTAGAATGTACCCCACGGGATTCCCTCATAAAACAATGAAATATAAGGAGAATAGACCAATGACTCCCGCTCACGCAAGACTGAAATCAGGCGGTTACGAATTACATCTCGCATCAATTTCAACATGAGTGTGTTCTTTTGGCAAGGCTGGTAATGACCGTAAAGTAAATAATCAAACAAGGTCTGTGTCTCGTTATCATTAGGAAATCCCTCTATAAGGGTTTTATCCGGTAGTTCAAAACTAGGATAAGAGTATTGCACCGTATTTCCTGAAACCGGAATTCTTCCGAATACAGACACAAACTGGCGCATGAGCGAATCCGGATTGAAACTACCACATACAACATACGTAGTTCCTTCGGGACGTGTATACAATTTCTTATAAAATCCGGCTATGGAATCGAGGTTCAACCGTTCTGCAAAAGAGCGAATAGATGGACGCATAATAGATGCTCCCATCAATTCATTGATGCGGGCAGACAACTGACGCCCTGAATCCCTTTTCAGCATTTTCTCCAACATGGTTTCTTTCCCTTCATTCTGCATCAATCCCTGACGTATCTCTTCAAAATCTTCGTATTTCAGTTCAGGATCAAAAATCTTCTCATAAATCAAGTTGAAGAATTCCGGCGCATTAGCAGTGGAAGACATTCCCATAAAACCATGCCAATGATTTTCCATGGCTACAGTGATTGACATTTCTTTCTGAAAAAGATATTCTGAAAGAATTTGACCATCTACTTTCGCAAGACCTCCCATATCGATATATCCTCCAACACCTTCTAACAAAGGATATTCTTCGTCGGACAAGGAAGAAGTGCCGAGGGGAGCGAAAGAAGTCAGATACAAGGTGCTGTCAGAATCCTGTGTGGGCTTCATTATTAAACGAATACCATTTTTCAGCTTTACTTCCCTAACCCCCATTTCATTATAGACATTGATATGAGCAATCATCGTAGCATCAAAAGGAGGACGGATAGCCAAACAAGCGGGTGTTTCTACCGGCACTTCCTCTTTTTCTTCCTGGCGAACATAAGTATAAGGTATACATTCTGCCCGTTCACCTTCTGCCCACGCTTCTGCTATTTCCTGTTTTGTCAATGGCATCCCCAACCCCGGATGAGAATTACAGGCAACAAGCATAGCTTGCTTCTGATAAGTAAGCCATTCTTTCAGCAGTAATTGCAAATCGTTATTTTGCACATGCAACATGGCTTCTTTCAATTGCTTCCGCTCCGCCGGGGCAGTCATATAACGATCACCTGATATTACATAATCAGTAAAATCATCACAGAAATAAATAGAAGAACGCGCATCGTCAGGATTGCCTTCAGCTAGCTGATTGCAGAATTGTGTACGGACATCTGCCAGTTCCTCCTTGTCCCATCCTTCACGAATCAAACAGTTTAATTCGGCTACGGCAATAGTTATAGTACTTAGTATTTCGCTCCTGTCGTTTCCCTCTACTGCCAATACCAAATGATTCTTATCGCTCAAATACCAGGAATCAGATAGATCCGCTTTGATGTGACGTCCCCGAAAACGTTGTGTTATTGCCCGAAGCAGTAGACGTCCGGTTTCTTTCTTGACAGCATCGTTTATAGTGCGTTCAACCACACAAGGATGAGGAATCATCAACTCCACTTTCGTATGGTTACGCAACGAATCTCTGACTTCCGATATTTGAATACCTTTTGCATACTCCAACGGATAAATGCGAAAATCTTTAGCCACACGTTTCTTTAATGAAGAGAAACCTGCTTTTATCTTAGCCTCTATCTCATTGGGAGAAATATCTCCCACTACCACTAATGTAGCCAGTGAAGGAGTATACCATTTATTATAATATTCTTTGAGTACTTGAGGGGTCACTTTACGAATATCATCGGCAGTACCCAAAGGGATATGGTTTCCAAAAACACCCTGTCCAATCTTCAACTGATAGAATTCATCATTGAGATCATAACTTCTCAATTCCTCCAGAATGATTCCTTTCTCATTCTCCACTTTCTCCGGAAGAAAAGATATTCCGTCGAGCCAGTCACGTATAATCAACAACGAACTGTCAACAACAGCCTCCTGCCCATGATCTGTGGGGACAGCAAACATATAAATGGTACGATCGTAGCCTGTGAAAGCATTGATATCAATTCCGTATTTCACTCCCTTAGATTCCAGATAACTCACCAATGAACGTTTGGGAAAATGCCTGGTTCCACCAAATGCCATGTGTTCGAGGAAATGAGCACATCCTTTCTGATTCTCCGTTTCCTGAACAGAACCGACACGCATAATCAAACGGAACTCTACCCTTGAAGCAGGAACAGCGTTTTTCAATATTAAATAATGCAGTCCGTTAGGCAAATACCCCTCTACAGTTCCTTTTGGAAGAGAAATCGGAGCAGATTGCGCATACCCAGGTATATACACACACATAGCAGCTATTAAAATAGCTGCTATGGAAACATACTTATACAAGTTCTTATTATTTCTTCTCATAGGTCACTGTTACATGGGTATATCCACCGGCATTCATGTGGTCTATCAAAAATTTAAAGGTCATCTTTTTAGCAGTAAAATCAATACTACCGGTAGACTCTTCAAAATTTTCCGGATCTTCCCAACCATCTTCGTCAATACCTGTATTGCACAAATAATAATCGGGTTCTGCCCTTCCCCCCTGTTCATAGATTTCTTGAGCAGTTGGATCTGTTTTCATCAATTCTTGTTGCCGGGTCCATGCACTAAAAGTATATGAGAACGGAACTGCTTTTATCGGATCACCATAAGAGTCTGTTCCTTCTCCTATATAGTCCACAGTGGCAGTAGAAGAAGTAATATCTTTAAGTTTTATACCGTTCAATGATGCGGAGAAGCTTTCATTGGTATCTTTATTCCAATTAATCTGTTCCATCAAGGTCTGTGATGCCGGTGACTCTGTCCAATACTCGGAGTCTTCGACCGTTTCGGCACGAAATACCCAATATAGATATTCGGTTAATCCCATCGGGTTGTCCACCATTTTCAACACAGGCATTTCAGCCGTAGCCTCCTCACTCAAAGTAATAATTGTTTTCCCGTCGTATTCTTTTGTGAACGCTTGAACAAAAGGAGTTAAATATCCATCTGCAGGACTATTTACCACTGTGTGACAAGAAACGATTCCCAGCCAGTCTGTCAAATCAATGTTATATTTAGTTTTATAGCCTTCAATCAATGCCAATTGTTCCTCGGAAAGTTCCGGTATTTGCGGATCGGGTTTCACACGCACACTTAACACTGCATTCAAAGCCATATTCTCTACAGGAATAGTAGAAATGCCAATCTGAAAATAAGTATCTACAGCCAACAGATTTTTCTGATTGGATACAACTTGAAAAGTCGCTTTCTTCTGACCGGCCTGAATAGTCACCGGATTATTTACCAGTTTTAAAATACCGGCTTCGTCATCCAATACCTCAAAATTAAGTGTAACATCCTGCTCACAAGCTGTAGTAAGATCGACATTTACCGTCAGGGGAGTTGCTTCCGCTTCTTCAATCACCGGATTTTCTGCAGATAAATAAATCTTATTAACGCCTGTATACCCAGTATCTTCTTTATCATCTCCACACGATGTGACAAGAGACAACAGGAACATTCCCATTGTATAAACAAACAGTTTCTTCATTTCTTTTTTCATTTTATTGATTCGTTTATAATTAAAATTATCAGTTCTCTATTTTTGTCCAACCTTCATTCTGTGATACATTCTCATTATACAGATATTCTCCTCTCGGAATGGGGAAAGTCCAACGGTAATCATCCGCCTGAACACGTTTGTCTGTTGCCATCGTACCGGAAGTATTCCAATCGGACAGTACTCCCTTACGACATCGCTTCAAATCAAAATAGCGTTCCCCCTCTCCTACAAACTCTTTCCATTTTTCTTGAAAGATAGCCTTTAGAAGAGGCTCGCCGGACAACTGCGTATCCAACAAAGTGGCATTACGCTGTTCCAAATACCGGTTCATCACCCCGACAGCTTGTCCATCGTGCCCCTTTCCGTCACGACAGTATGCTTCCGCCAGAATAAAACAGGCACCAGCCACACGATATTTATTGATATATTGCGGCTCTATCTTCTCCCAGTTCATTTTATTATATTTACCCAAACAATTCTCCATCGTCGTGTTGCCCAATGCATCATCCGTCATTTCTTTGGTAAATACAGATGCTCCCGAACGAATATCTCCATCAGCATACAAGGTTATCAGGGAACTATTCACTGTCATGTAATCCCCTTTATGTGTATCATAATTTATACCGGTATAATAGCTGCTGTTTGTAAACAAAGAAAACACCCGTTCTGCACAGGACGAATTGCTCCACAATGTAGCATACACCGTTTCACCAAGCACATCATAGCCGCCTTTTTCATCAATCACCTTTTGTGCATACTCTGCCGCCTGCTCATAATTATGAGCATACAGTTCCAATTCCGCCCACATATAATAACCGCTATACTGTGAAAACCAATAAACATCCGAAGGATTGTTCTCCACCGTCAAGGCCTCCTTGAGCAACTCACGAATGGCAGTCACACATTCCTCAATGCTCGACCGATACAGAAATTCCAATTCCAGCTGATCCTTCAATATGATTCCATCCTTTTCCGGCCCGTCTTCATAATCCGGTGCAAAAAGCCGGAGAAGATTGAAGTAGCAATAAGCTTTCAACAATTTCGCTTCGCTCACCACTGCTTGCAGTTCTTTCGTCTCTTCAGTTGTAGATACCGATATGCCATCTACACGTTCCAACACTGCATTCGCTATAGCTACCGCCGCATAATAGTCAGACCAGATGGAAACGGCGAGATCTTCTATGGGTTGCGTCTGCCATTTATAAAGATTATTCAAACTCGCATCCCGGGAAATCCAGGAAGTTGTTTCAAAATCATCGCCTAATACCGATAAGTCAAATTCCGGACTTGGCAACTGCTTGTAAGCAGTAGCCAACAACTCACGGGCAGTATTCGGCGTTGTTATGGCATCCGGATCCGAAAACTGATTTTCATACGGAATATTCAATGAGCAGGCAGTGAAACAAAGTGTCAGGAAAAGACTGCCTATCACAGTTTTGATCCGACTTTTATTTATCATTTTTACAATCATCATATCCATCCATGTTTAGAAAGTCAAACTCAAATTAATGGTTAACACTGGCTGCATCGTACCCGCCAACGAACCTGTTTCCGGATCAGATTCCTTATAAGGAGTAATCATAAACAGATTGGATGCCTGGAAAGCAACGTTGGCATATTTAATGAAATTACAGTTCTTCTCCAGAAATGTGTGCGGAACACGATAACGCAATGACACCATTGACAGTTTCAGATAATCACTCTTTCCAACAGTTTCCGTATTCGGATAATCCAGTGAGGCGATAGCCGAAGAACTGTAAAAAGGAGAATGGTACGTCTTTCCTTCATCTCCTTTCTCAAACCACATATTCTGCAATTGCCCTTTTATGGCATTTTTATTAGCGTCATCGGAAGAGCGGACGTATGAATAACTATAAGATTTAACTCCGCCAAATACATAATAGAAATCCATATCCAAATCAAAATCACGATAAGAAAAACTTAAATTGAATATACCACTGTAAGGAGGGGTCGCATGACCCAAAGCTACAATGTTCTCTTTCGACGGATTTTCCGTGGCTGGTATTTCGCGCCCGTCTGCTCCCTGAAATACGGGAAGGCCTGTAATCGGGTTAATCCCCAACGACTTCAATCCATAAATCATATCATACGATTTTCCTATCTCATAATCAGGAATAATAGCTTCTTCACTTGCATATAAGCGATCGGCATAATATAAATCGACTACCTTATTACGATTGTACGCCAGTGATCCGCGTAGCGAAAGACGCCAATCAGAAGTATCAAGTACTTTCAGGGAAGCGCTCAATTCGTAGCCTTCATTGCGCAGCACGCCAATATTGCGTTTCATCGTGCTGAATCCATTAGACAACGGAACCGGAACATCAAGCAAAGCATCGCTTGTCTCACGCCGGTAAATGTTGGCGTCCAAAGTCAGACGTTTGAATAGTTCAACCGACAAACTAATATCCGTAGATGCTGTCTGCTCCGCTTTCAGATCGGTATTATAAAGTGCGAGTAACTGCAGGAGACGTGCATTTCCATAATAATCAGTCGAATAAGAAAAAGTACCAATCGTTGATGAAGCAGACACTCCCGCCAAATTAGCCATTCGCCCGTAAGAAGCCTTCAAGTTCAAGCGGGAGATTACATTATTATCTTTCAGAAAAGGATACTGGCTGATCGTCCATCCCAAACCGATAGCCCATGCGGCATTCCAACGTTTGGATTCAGGAAGGATAGAAGAAGCGTCCGCTTTGTAGGTCGCGAAAAGATCGTAAGTATTATCAAAACTATATCCCATCACCAGCCCCACTCCCAGTTGGGCAGTCTTTTCCTTATAAGAACCGACCACAGGTTTTCTATTACCGGAAATAGACTGGTTGATAGCGGATGGTGACATTTGCGTACCCACTCCATATCCTGTAATAGAAACATTATCCGCATCCGTCATATAATAATCCATATTCCCGCCAATAGTAAAATCATGTTTCTCCGCAAATATCTTGTTATAAGTGATGCGGACATTCGATGAAACATTCGTTGTCACGTTTTTCTCTTTGGAGAGCTTTCCACGCTCTGCTTCATCCACCCCGCTGTTTCGTTCGCTGATAGAAGTAGAAGGCACCAGCGTCATGCCTTCATTCAAAAGCATATCAATACCTGCTACAGCATCGATACTCAATCCTTTCAGAGGTTCCAAATTCAAACTCCCACTTACTCCACCGCGTTTGTCTGTCGATTTACTGTTGTACTGACTTAACAAATCATTATAAGTGTAATCTGAAGTTTCATTAGAAAAAGAAACTAATTTTCCCGTCTTTGTTTCATAAGGATTGAGTTGATAGATCAAATCGGTAGGAGAATATGAACTTCCATTCGGCGTATCTGTTTCAGAATATCCCGCATTGGCACTTAATGACAAATATCCCACCCTACCCAGTTGCTGGTCAAGACTCATAGTGGCAGTAAAACGATGTGTATCATTCCCCGGCACACGTCCTCCTTGCTGGGCATAATTGGCAGATACATAATAAGACGTTTTTTCCGATCCGCCTCTGACACTCAGATTATGACGTTGATAGGTATTTAAATGAATCAGTTCGTCGAACCAGTCAGTATGAATGGTGCGCAAAGAATCGAGTATTCCCTGCCCTTCGGCTATCATTTGGTTCAAATTCGGATCATTGGCGAAATACTTCCTATAGTAATCCTCACTGTACCGATAACCGGGAGTAGAACGATTTTGTAATCGGCGCTCCAGTTCCAGTTTCTCGTCCGTATCCATCATCTCGACTCCCCTGCGTCCACGAGTAGTAATACCCATATTGAAACTGTAACTGGTAGTTGTACGTCCATCGGGATTCCCGCGCAAGGAAGTGATTTCTATTACTCCATTGGCGGCTTTGATACCATACAAGGCACATGCCACAGCATCTTTCAACACCTTTATTTCTTTAATGTCCGCCGGGTTAAGGGTCATAAAGGCATCGGATGAGATTACCTGTCCGTCCATTACATATAGTGGTTCATTCGCAGCATCCCCTTCGCGAAAAGACGAGTTTCCACGAATACGAATTTCCGGCTTCGAGCCCAAATCACCTGTATTGGTAACAATCAGTCCGGGAACACTTCCTTGCAATGCTAACGACATATCAATCATAGGTTTGCTATTCAGACGTCCCATATCTACATTCTGCACTACACCGGATTTTGCACGAATATCCAACTCATTGATATTCTGCCGTGCCACCACGACCACCTCATCCAATGATTTGGCATCCTGCTGCATAGCTGCATCCTGTATATTCTGTCCCGTATACTTTTCACGGACATCTTTCATTCCGATAAAGGAGAAGATAATCATGTCTCCTTTTTTCCATCTTCCACGCAACTGATAGCGTCCGTTAGCATCAGTCACCGTACCAAATTGAGTATTTCCAATACGAACCGTAGCGCCAGGAAGCGGTTCTCCCTGATGATCTGTGACCATACCGGTCAGCACAATGTCTTTTTGTTGGGCATAGGTAGCTTGAAAACTAATGGCAGAAATGAAAATAACTACAAAAAAAGAAATAATAAATGCTCTCATTTTAGCGTTTTGTTATAAACAATTATCCGGACCGCAAAATTAAATACTTAATGCGGCCCGGACAATCGCAACAAATTGCTATATTATTTCTTAGTAATACCTAATAACAGTTATTTTTAGTTTCACAAGAGATACTTTTATCTTCAAATTCGAGTGTCACATGATGAATATCCGCTTCTTCCAACTTATTTTTAATTGAACATTTTATCTCTTCCATTCTCTCTACGTCATCAATGACAACATGGGCTGTCAGGGCAGTTTCCGTTGTGCTCAATGCCCAGATATGTAGATGATGACAATTCTCCACACCGGGCTGTTCCATGATAAGTTGCTGTATCTTTTGAGCATCTATCCCCACCGGCACTCCATCCAATGACAACCGGAGGCTATCGTGAAGCAATCCCCAGGTAGAGACAATAATAATAACAGCAATGCCAAGTCCGATAATCGGGTCAATGATACTCCATCCCGTATACGTAATAATAATACCGGAAGCAACTACACCGACAGATACCAGTGTATCTGCTGCCATGTGCAAGTAGGCTCCTTTCACATTCAGGTCCTTATCTTTATCTTTCATGAAAAGCCATGCAGTAAGCGCATTGATGACCACTCCCACCCCAGCTGTCCATGCGATAGCGGAACCATCAACCGAAACCGGATGAAATAATTTGTCTATGCTCTCGGCAATAATAATGCCAACAGCAACCAACAGTATAACTGCATTTAATAAAGAAACAAGTATCGTACTCTTCTTATATCCATACGTGTAACGACTATTAGGGTGAACTTTCTCCAACCGGAAAGCTAACATGGCAAGCACCAGACTGGCTACATCACCCAAATTATGCCCGGCATCGGAAAGTAACCCCAAAGAATTATAATAAAATCCTACTCCGAATTCTACTATGACAAAAGTAATATTCAGAGCAATACCTATGATAAAAGCTTTATTGAGCGATGTCAAACGATGACTATGTTCGTGATGATGAGGTTCCATTATATATATTGTTATTATATCTAATTATATAAAAAACATCTTATCAGGAGATTAGTTCATCCCTTTCCGCTTTTGGCAGTATTAACGGCTGGCAAGTTTTTCCAGAAATTTGTTCCGGTCTACCATATAACGTATATGTATTCCTTCTCCGAGCAATCGTTTTTCTAACATAATTTCTGATTCTATATTTTAGTTATGACTATTCTTCTTTTTAGCAGACTGGTAGAACAGAAATGCCAACAGAACAAAGAAAGCCAAAAGTATCGTAATCATCTCTGTCGTATATGCCATTGGTTCTACCCATATTTCATGAAAGATATTCCAGCGTCCCAATACTTCTACAAAAGTCCAGAACACTACTACCGTAGCAATAGAAAAGCGCATGGCATATCCCCATTGAGTGATTTTCAACAGGCGTTTAAACATAAAAAACGAACCTGCCAGACAGCCGAAAGCAACTATAGCAGTAACAGGACTATGCTCGCCGACAAAATTCTCATCATAACAGAAGAGTAGCACGAGATAGCTCGTCCACATGATGAGATTTAACTCCATAAAAGTAACAATCGAGGTATGACGTGTCATCGGCCGTACTACAATCGTGGTGGTACTCTTACGGAAAAAGACTTTTTGAAGATAGGTAAAGAAGTCGCATCCGCTTTTTATACTGAAAATGTAAATCAGCATAAACATCACCCAAAAGCCGAAGGAGGAAGGCATAATTAAATATTCCGGTTTTGTCACGACTTCACCGGCAGCGTTCAGCAATGGTTGCACTTCATAACGATGTGCATAATATACGTAGATAAACTCTATCCATCCGGTCCAGAAGAGTAGTCCTCCGAATAATCCCCATAACGTCTGTCGTGTATCTCCTTTTGCAAACACTCCAATAATCACCATCACCAGACCTGCTGCTCCCATCGTGAAAGCCGCATAGTGAAGAGCTGTGGATGAGAGCACATGCTCCATAAAAATCATTAATGCATGCCCCAACGGCATAGTAAACAATACAATCAGGAAAGAAGTAATCCCTGTCAATACACTTTTTCTACTGTAACCACCTTTCATTTTCTTCTTATTTTGAGTTTTTAATCATCAATTTAGTAAAAGACTGCAAAAATAACGAGTTAAACCACTCCTCCCAATACCTACTTATAATTAAAGCCCTTTCATTTTTTCATTTCTTTTAGGTATTTCCCCTGTATATATATCCCTGTAACTTTGCAGCTGGAAATTTAATTAATCATTATCTATCAAAATTAAGTATGAAAATCTTAAACTTTTGGATGGTTGCCCTTATGGCACTATCTCTTTCTTCTACTTTCGTTTCTTGTAGCGACAACGACGACGATGAATCTAATCTTGCCAAAGAAATAGCAGGAGCTTATAAAGGTTATTCAGTCGGCGCATGCAATATGTTCTCTGATTATTTGTTGGGGGATGAATCCACTGCAACAATCACTGCCAACGAAGATGGTACCATCAATTTGGTATATAAATCCGGATCCGGAGATTTCACTCTGAATAATTTAAAACTTTCTTCTAATAAATCTTTCAGCGGTTCCGGTGAAGTTGCCATGTCTATGGGCGGCAGCACAGGCGGTAGCTACGACTACACATTAGAAGGTAGTGTAGATGGTTCTAAAGTGTTAAGTTTGAAAGCCAATGTTGATATTCCTGTACCTATGGGAAAAATGGAGATTGATTTCATACAAGGAGAAACTCCTGTTGGTTATTATATAAAAGATACTTATAAATACCAAACTAATTTATCTCTTTCAGTCACTATTCCAGGAGGAAATACCACTGAATCTACTGAGGATTGCAAAGTTATCATCGAAAACCCAACAGGCAGTACAGTAGATGTTACAATTAGCGGCTTCAATAACACAAGTGGTTCTATGAATTATTTTGAAAAGTTCACCGTAAAGGGAGTAAATGTTACTAAAGCAAACGACGGTAGTTACTCACTCAATATCGATAGCTTTGAAGCAGACACCCAAAAGACTACAGGAGAAATTCTGGCAATCACCGGTACGAGTTTAAGTGGTACTGTTAAGTCAGACGGAACAACTACTATTACTGTAGTTTTTAAACCGGGAAGTATGCCATGGGACATTACAGCAGATTTTACTGGAAGCAATACTAACAGCGCACAATAAACGATTAAATAAGCAATGAAAAGAAGCAGGAACGCTATTTTCAAATATACTATAGTACTGGGAGCGGCAATGTCGCTCTCTGCTTGTAATGGAATATTTGAAAATATTTATGATGCCCCCATCGAAACGGAGATGGAAATCAAGGAGAATAGCTTTTCACAAGTCAAGACTGTTGAATATACAGAATGGGCCTACATTAACCTTTCGGAGCGTACGGTTAGCACCGTTAAAATCGGAGAGGAATATGAGAGTCAAATTCCTGAAAAATGGGATTTCGCTATTCATCGTTATGATATAAAAACCAACGAGGGTGCTGCCTACAAAACAACTTACACAAGTATCGACGAGTTTAAAGCAACAGGTAAACTGCCTAAAGCGGAAGATTTTGTAGAAGATGAATGGACAACCGATAAAATAGCCATTGACATGTCGGGCATGATGGACGGAAACATTATCTACACAGAGTCTTACCGTAATGCTGTTCTTTCCGGCTGGCTGGACGTTAATACCGCAACGATGCCTCCGGTATACACCATGTCAAACCAAGTTTTTTTGATACGTTTGAAAGACAATACATACGCAGCAATCCGTTTTACCAACTACATGAATGCCAGAGGTATAAAAGGATATATTGACTTCGATTTCCAGTATCCGCTTGAGTTCGAGGACAACAACAATGAAACCAATCAACAAGAATGAAACCTACATTTATAATATCATTATTGCTTTTTTCATTTATAGCAACTTGCACCACATTAGCACAACACTCAACTTATCACATCAGCGGACGTGTTACTGATACAGAAGGGGAACCTCTCCCCGGTGCAACGATTTCCATCAAAGGTAAAGGAACCGGAACCGTCACATCCGTCGACGGAACATATACATTACAACTCCCCGGAACCGGTACATACCTCATCACCGCCTCGTATGTAGGCTATCAACCACAAGAAAAAAGACTGACTGTAGGGAAAGAGAAAAGACTAAGTTTCCGTTTGTCGGAAGATCAGTTTGACCTGGGAACAGTGGTTGTCACAGGTACACGTACTCCCAAATTACTGAAAGATGCTCCTATCATCACTCGTGTAATCACAGCAGACGATATTAAGAAGGTAGATGCAACCAACGTAGGCCAATTATTACAATCAGAACTGCCGGGCATTGAGTTTTCCTATTCAATGGATCAGCAGGTTTCTATCAATATGCAGGGATTCGGAGGAAACTCTGTACTCTTTCTGGTAGATGGTGAACGTCTGGCAGGGGAAACTTTAAACAACGTCGACTACAACCGATTGAACCTCGATAACGTGGAACGGGTAGAGATTGTAAAAGGGGCTGCCTCTACTCTCTATGGTTCCAGTGCAGTAGGTGGCGTAATCAACATCATCACCCGTGATTCCGAGGACCCATGGAATTTAAACATAAACAGCCGCTTCGGTGAACATAACGACCAACGATATGGCGGAACTTTCAGTTTCAAAGCCGGTAAATTCAACAGCCAGACGAATGTGCAACACACAATGTCCGATTCTTACGACGTACCGGAAGGAGATGTGACAACCATCTTCGGAAACCGCACATGGAATGTGAAAGAACGTCTTGTTTACAGACCGATTGAACAGTTGAAACTGACTGCACGCGGAGGTTATTATTTCCGCGAACGGGATAAGACCGGAGACAGCAAAGACCGTTATCGTGATTTCAGCGGAGGTCTGAAAGCCAACTATGATTTCAACATCATGAGTAATCTGGAAGTTGCCTATACATTCGACCAATATGATAAAAGTGATTATCTGACCTCATACAAATACGATGTCCGCGATTACAGCAATGTGCAACATAGCGTACGCGCACTCTACAATTACACCTTCAACGATAAAAACATTCTGACCGTAGGAGGAGATTATATGCGTGACTATCTATTGTCTTATCAATTCACCAACAATGGAAGTTATACCATGCACTCGGCAGATGCATTCGGACAGTTCGACTGGAACCCGACCGAACATTTCAACGTAATCAGCGGGGTACGTTTCGACTATTTCTCACAATCTAACGTGCGTCATATATCTCCGCACATCGGATTGATGTACAAAATAGCCAACTGCTCCCTCCGTGGTTCATACTCACAGGGATTCCGCTCTCCTACCCTCAAAGAAATGTATATGAACTTCGACATGGCAAATGCCATGATGATTTATGGTAATCCCGACCTGAAATCGGAAACGAGCCATAACTTCTCGCTCTCGGCGGAATATACCAAGAACCGTTACAATTTTACCGTTTCGGGATATTACAACCTTGTCAATGACCGGATCGACCTGACTTCATTCCGCGACACTGACGGAAGATGGGCACAGCTATATATCAATACAGAGAAAGTAGACATCGCCGGTGTAGATATCAACGCCTCCGCCAAATATCCTTGTGGTCTGGGAATACGTGTTTCTTACGGATACCTCCACGAGTTTATGCGCGACGGACAAATGAAATTCTCCAGTACCCGCCCACATTCAGCGACCGCACGTATCGAATACGGCAAATCATGGGATAATTATCAATTCAATCTTTCCCTGAACGGACGTGCGTTATCCAAAGTAGAAACCAATAAATATGTGGGCAATAATCCGGATGAAGGGACTACCGGAGTGACTTATCCGGGATATACGATGTGGAACCTGACGCTGACACAAGGGATCTGGAAAGGAGTCAGCCTGAATATGGCCGTCAACAACATATTTAATTATGTTCCGAGCTATTATGACGCAAACTCTCCTTATACCCGGGGAACTAACTTCTCCATCGGACTTGCATTAGACGTAGACAGGTTCTTCAAAAAATAAAAAAGATAAAACTACATACAAAGCTAAAAATAAGAGAAATGAAAAAGAAAAGTAAAATCATCTTAGGTGTATGCATCGTTGCTGCAGCTCTGATAGGGATATCCGTATGGAATACCTGGTTCAGTCCTACAAAGATTGCTTTCATCAACTTCCAGACCATACAGCAGGGAAGTATATCGAAAGCCAACGACAATTCATCCATCAAACTCAGTGAAGTATCGCTCGACAACCTCGACCGCCTGACCGGTTACGACATGGTATTCATCAACGGAATGGGTCTGCGTATCGTCGAGGAACAACGTCAACAGATACAACAGGCTGCCGACAAAGGTATTCCTGTATATACTTCCATGGCTACCAACCCGGCCAATAACATTTGTAATCTGGACAGTGTACAACAAAATCTGATACGAGGTTATCTGACCAACGGAGGAAAGACCAACTACCGGAATATGCTGAATTATATCCGTAAAGCTATTGACGGTAAAATCTCTTCCATACCGGAAGTGGAAGACCCGGCAGAAAGACCCAGCGACATGCTCTATCACGCCGGACTCACCAACCCGGATGATGAACTGGAGTTCCTCACCGTAGCAGATTATGAGAAATTCATGAAGGACAACCGTCTTTATAAAGAAGGGGCACGTAAAATCATGATAACCGGACAAATGGCTGATGCCACCGGACTTATTGAGGCTCTTGAAAAAGAAGGTTACAATGTTTATCCGGTTCAGTCAATGACGAAATTTATGTCGTTCATTGACGAAGTGCAGCCCGACGCAATCATCAACATGGCACACGGACGCATGGGAGACAAAATGGTGGATTATCTGAAAACTAAGAACATCCTCTTGTTTGCTCCGCTCACCATCAACAGTCTGGTAGATGAATGGGAAAAAGATCCGATGGGAATGGCAGGAGGATTTATGTCACAAAGTATCGTGACTCCGGAAATTGACGGTGCCATCCGTCCTTTCGCTCTCTTTGCACAATATGAGGATGAAGAAGGATTGCGCCATTCGTATGCAGTACCCGAACGCTTGAAAACTTTCGTATCCACAATCAACAATTATTTGAATCTGAATACTAAGCCGAACAGCGAGAAGAAGGTAGCTATCTACTATTATAAAGGTCCGGGGCAAAATGCATTGACCGCTGCCGGTATGGAGGTGGTTCCTTCCCTATACAATCTTCTAGTCCGCATGAAACAGGAAGGTTACAACATATCCGGCCTGCCTGCAAATGCAGAAGAACTGGGTAAAATGATACAGGCTCAAGGCTCTGTGTTCAACTCTTACGCAGAGGGAGCCTTTAATGACTTTATGCAAAAAGGGCATCCCGAACTTATCACCAAAGATCAATATGAAAGTTGGGTGAAAGAGTCACTCCGCCCTGAAAAATATCAGGAAGTGGTGGATGCTTTCGGCGAATTCCCCGGCAATTATATGGCGACCAACGACGGCAAACTGGGTATTGCCCGTCTGCAATTCGGGAATGTAGTCTTAATGCCACAAAATGCTGCCGGAAGCGGAGACAACTCCTTCCAAGTGATTCATGGCACTAATATGGCTCCTCCCCATACTTATATTGCTTCCTATCTATGGATGCAACATGGTTTCAAGGCTGACGCACTGATCCATTTCGGTACACACGGAAGTCTTGAATTTACTCCCAGAAAACAAGTGGCATTATGCAGCAATGACTGGCCGGATCGCCTGGTTGGAGCAGTTCCGCACTTCTATATCTACTCTATTGGTAATGTTGGTGAAGGAATGATGGCTAAACGCCGTTCGTATGCCACCATACAGTCATACCTCACTCCGCCTTTCCTTGAAAGCAGTGTACGCGGCATTTATCGGGAGCTGATGGAAAAAATCAAGATTTACAATAACTCTCACAAAGAGAATAAAGATCAGGAATCATTAGCTGTCAAAACGCTGACTGTGAAAATGGGAATTCACCGTGATTTAGGTTTGGATAGCATTGCTAACAAGCCATATACGGAAGATGAAATCGCCCGTGTAGAAAACTTCGCAGAAGAACTGGCTACCGAAAAAATCACCGGACAACTCTACACTATGGGAGTTCCTTATGAAACGGAACGGATCACTTCTTCCGTCTATGCAATGGCTACAGAACCTATCGCATACAGTCTGCTGGCTCTTGACAAGCAACGTGGTAAAGCGACAGATGCTGTTAGCAAGCATCGCAGCCTCTTTACACAACAGTACTTGACTCCTGCTCGCCATCTGGTAGAAAAGTTGCTCGCTAATCCTGCACTGGCCACAGATGAACTGATTTGTCGTACAGCCGGTATCACCGCACAGGAACTAGCCAAGGCTCGTCAAATAGAAGCAGACCGCAATGCTCCGAAAGGTATGATGGCAATGATGATGGCTGCATCGGCAAAGAGTGAACAATCCGATGAAAAGAAAGCTGGTAAAGGACATCCGGCATCTGTCTCTAAAGAGGGTTCTCCTCATGGTCAAATGCCCGAAAGCATGAAAGAGGCTATGAAGAAAATGGGCGCCAACATGGATCCTGAAAAAGCTATGAAAATGGCTAAGTCTATGGGAGCAAGTCCGGAAGCATTGAAGAAAATGGAAGCCGGAATGAAAGCTAATAAAGAAAAGCCCCAAGGTATGGCTGCCATGATGGCCGCTATGGGAAAAGCTCCGAAAGAATACAGTAAAGAAGAAATCGAACTGGCACTTGCCATCGCTGAAGTAGAACGTACAATCAAGAATGTAGGCAACTACAAGAACGCACTTCTGACAAGTCCCGAAGAAGAGTTAAGCAGTCTGATGAATGCATTGGAAGGTGGATACACCGCTCCTACTCCCGGAGGTGATCCGATTGCTAATCCGAATGCTTTACCAACCGGACGTAATATGTATGCTATCAATGCCGAAGCAACTCCTACAGAATCCGCTTGGGAAAAAGGTATCGCTTTAGCCAAACAAACGATTGATACTTACAAGCAACGTCACAATGATTCAATTCCACGTAAAGTGAGTTATACTCTCTGGTCTTCCGAATTTATAGAAACCGGTGGGGCTACTATTGCTCAAGTACTGTATATGCTGGGAGTAGAACCTGTTCGTGACGCATTCGGTCGTGTCAGTGATCTAAAACTGATTCCTTCAACCGAACTGGGACGTCCACGTATCGACGTAGTAGTCCAGACTTCCGGACAACTCCGTGATATCGCCGCTTCCCGCCTCTTCCTGATTAACCGTGCAGTAGAAATGGCTGCGGCAGCGAAAGACGACAAGTTTGAAAATCAGGTAGCCGCCAGTGTGGTAGAAGCTGAAAGAGTGTTGACCGAAAAGGGTGTCAGTCCGAAAGATGCACGCGAAATGGCTTCTTTCCGAGTATTCGGAGGTGCTAATGGCATGTATGGTACAGGAATTCAGGGAATGGTGGAATCCGGCGACCGTTGGGAAAGTGAATCGGAAATTGCAGATACTTACCTCAATAATATGGGAGCCTTCTACGGTGACGAAAAACACTGGGAAGTCTTTCAGAAATTTGCTTTTGAAGCAGCATTGAACAGTACTGATGTGGTCGTTCAGCCCCGCCAAAGCAACACTTGGGGAGCATTAAGCCTCGACCACGTATATGAATTTATGGGAGGTATGAATCTTGCCGTACGCAATGTTACCGGTAAAGACCCGGACGCTTATCTTAGCGACTACCGGAACCGTAACAACATGAAAATGCAGGAACTTAAAGAAGCAGTCGGTGTAGAAAGCCGCACAACGATTCTGAATCCTACCTATATCAAAGAGAAAATGAAAGGCGGTTCTTCTGCTGCAAGCGAGGTTGCCCAGACTGTAACGAATACGTATGGCTGGAATGTGATGAAACCTACTGCTATCGACAAGGAACTTTGGGATAACATATATGATGTATATGTCAAAGACGAATACAAACTGAATGTAAAAGACTTCTTTGAAAAACAGAATCCCGCAGCTTTACAGGAAGTGACCGCCGTGATGATGGAAACTGCCCGCAAAGGATATTGGAAAGCCTCTCCGGAGCAACTCTCCAATATTGCCAAGCTGCATACAGACCTTGTCAGACAGTTCGGTCCTTCGGGCAGCGGATTTACCGGAGACAATGCCAAATTACAGCAGTTCATCGCCTCTCAAGTAGATGCGCAAACCGCAGCCAACTACAACAAGGAACTGAAACAAATGAAACAAGCCACCTTGGACGGAGAAGCGACCAAAGGAGGCATGGTATTGAAGAAACAATCGAGCGATGCCGTACAAGGGGCACAGGAAGAGCAAAACTCTTTGAATGGAAGCCTTATCGCAGGTATTGTTCTGGTAGCATTTGTTGTCATGTTGCTAATACTTAAAAAGAAACGGAAAAAGTAATGTAATATGGAGTTAATCATTCACATATTAATGCTGTTTATCGTGATTAACTGCAGTTTCAAACTCAGTTTCTGGAAACTTTGGCAAACCGTAATATACAGCCTGATTGCCGGTCTTTTTGTGGCCGGCACCTGGCAGTATGCTATTCTCCAGTCAAAGACACAGATTGCTGATTATCTGCAGAACACGGAAGCATTGCAAAACATGGCTATTATCATAACGCTTGAGTCAGCACTCTGCTTCGGCTATTGCGTGGCTTTCCTGCGCGGACTTTATGGCAAGAAAAATGTATGGTGGGCGGAATTACTTCGCTGGTATCCCAGCTTGTTGCTTTTCCCCGTATTATTCTACTATCTCACAGAAGCTATCTTCCGGTTACCTGGCGTAGACTTTTCAGTGACAGCCTGGTCACTAGCAGGGACAGTGGTTATCGCCATCCCATTGTTAAGCCGGTTGATGAAGTATCTTGTACCCGAAGACGATCTCCGGTTGGAAGTTCATTTCCTTGTCAGCTTATTCATCTGCATCCTCGGACTACTGACCACTGTCAATGGGAAAACGACCTATGCTGCCACCGAAGAGGCGCTCAACTGGAAAGCTATTATCTTATCCATCGGTCTGTTCGTTGTCCTGTTTCTTATCGGATTTGCCTGGAACAAACTGAAATGGCCTTTATTACAACGTAGAGAATTAAAAAAAAGAAGTAAAATCAATCAATAAAAAATATATATGGAACTCATTTCTAAATTATTATTCTGGGTAGCAAACAGTTTACTTATACCCGATATCATTATTTTGCTGTGCCTGTTCGTTCGCTCACTGATTTTGATCGGAGGCACCTACAACATGTACATGACCAAACGTAAAAATGACAAAGCACTGGACCAACTCATTAAAGATGCACGGATAGACGATTTGAAAGCAGCTTTACCCGACAAAGACAATTCACTATATATGGGCTATCTCCGCGATCTGCTCTACCATCCGGCCAGTGCAGATTACTCTGACTTCCTGATAACAAAATTCGAGAATGAAGCAGAGAAAGATGTGTCTCTTTCTAAAATGATGGCTAAGATAGGTCCGGTTCTCGGATTGATAGGAACATTGATTTCCATGAGTCCGGCACTTGTGGGACTTTCTACAGGAGACATCTCCGGAATGGCATATAATATGCAGGTAGTATTTGCGACGACTGTTGTGGGTTTGGTTATTAGTGCTGTAGGATTGATATCCATGCAGTTCAAACAACGTTGGTATGCCAAAGATGTCAACAACCTCGATTATGTATCAAGAGTATTAAACGAAACAACCGGAGAGTCCAATAATGAAAAGAAATAGAAGAGTCAGCAAATTCCTCAAAGAAGAGGATACCGACCCGCTAAGTGTAGTAGTAAACCTGTTCGACGTGGCGATGGTATTTGCCGTAGCATTGATGGTAGCAATGGTAATGCATATGAATATGACGGAAGTTTTCGGACAGGAAGATTTCACCATCGTGAAGAACCCTGGTAAGGAAAATATGGAAATCATCTCCAAGGAAGGAAAGAAAATCAATACTTACAAGCCTTCCGGTCAGAAAGAGGAGGATTCAGGAAAAAGAGGAAGAAAAGTGGGGATAGCCTACGAACTGGATAACGGTGAGATTATTTATGTTCCGGAATAAGCATTAAAAAATACATTTCCCACCAATCAATAGTATCGGGCAGGACAATCCTATTCAGGCATTGTCTGCCCTTTATTTCTTTCATTTTACATTGATAACTATCAGAACAAAACATGGTTTCTTTATCAAACCCCGACAAAAGACATGCACATTATCGCAGAAATCTACTAATCATCTGCCTGTTATTAGGCATCGTCCTCTTTACTTTCTGCTTTTTGTTTTGCCAACACGACAGTCAGGATATGGACTGCGATTGCTTAAGATGCTTGTTAAGTGCTCCTCCCCAAGAGGGAGAGTATCTCTACAACCGTTATCTACCCCTCATCAGTGTTCTATGCTTCTTATTAATATTCCTGCCCATTTATATATTCGAACATCGACAGCATATAAAAAGGAAATAAAAAAACAAGCCACCGAAATGAGTCACTCATTCCGATGGCCTATCCCCTTTAAACACCTTTAAACAAAATGAAAATATGCCTCATATACTAACTAAACTAACTAACCCTCGAGGCATATTTTAAAGAGGCTGTCGCATCAACCTCTTTTTATCATAGATAAGCTTTCGCTCTCTAATCTTATTTACGAGCTTCAGCGATATAACCGAGAGCTTCTTCACATTTGGCAGTTACATAAGCCCAGTCTTCTGCTGCCACCTTATCTTTCGGGAACAGTTTAGAGCCCATACCTACACAGAATACACCGGCTTTGATCCATGCAGTCAGGTTTTCCTTAGTAGGTTCTACCCCACCTGTTACCATCAGCTTAGACCATGGCATCGGAGCCATCAAGCCTTTTACAAAGTTAGTTCCATAAACATCACCCGGGAATACTTTGCAAAGATCGCAACCGACTTCCTGTGCAAAACCAACTTCCGATACAGAACCGCATCCCGGAGTGTAAGCAACCGAACGACGGTTACATACCTTAGCTATTTCAGGGTTGAACAACGGACCTACTACGAAGTTAGCGCCCAGTTGCAAGTACATAGCAGCAGTAGCCGGATCAACGATAGAACCGATACCAATTGCCATTTCAGGACATTCTTTTGCTGCGAACTTAACGATTTCAGCAAATACTTCCTGTGCAAAGTCACCACGGTTTGTGAATTCGAAAGCACGAACACCACCGTCATAACAAGCCTTTACTACTTTCTTTGCAACTTCTGCGTCTTTGTGATAGAATACAGGAACCATTCCTGTAGAGCCGATCTTATTTAATACGGCTATTTTATCGAATTTTGCCATCTTATTATTTACTATTTTATTATTTACAATTTACTATTTGATACTTTTGCTATTTATCATTTATCCTACTTTTCATAGTAGTTATTGAACTAACAATTATTTTTAAAAGCTCCTCATTTTCTTTATATAGGTCAGCCATCAATTCTGGTTTAACCAATTGAACTTCCATTAATAATTCCAGCCAATATAAAGTCTCATCCAGTTCTTCTTCCACCATCTTCAATTTATTAAGAAAATCCTTATCTGACTTTCCCAAACACGCTGCCCTATAATTTGCAGCAGGAGATGTACCCGAACGAATAATCTGATTGCCGATAGCTCTACCGGCAGGAGTATTGGGCAATTTATCTACCAATCTAATAATACGTATTGCTAATACCTTCAGCCTATTTTTAAGTTCAACCGTTGTCATCAGGCAAAAGTATTAAATAGTAAATAGTAAATTGTCCAATAGTAAATATCCTTATCTCTGTACGCGACCGCTTGCGTCACCACCAGCCAATGCTTCTACTTCTTCTATAGAAACAAGGTTGAAGTCACCATTGATAGTATGTTTCAAAGCAGATGCAGCAACTGCAAATTCAAGGGCAGCACCCTGATTAGGTTTAGTCATCAAACCATGGATAATACCACCGGAGAAAGAGTCACCACCACCTACACGGTCGATAATCGGATCAATATCATAACGTTTTGAAGTATAGAACTCTTCACCGTTGTAGATCATAGCTTTCCAGCCGTTGTGAGTAGCAGAGAAAGATTCGCGCAAAGTAGAAACTACATATTTGAATCCGAATTCTTTCATCATTTGCTGGAAGATACCTTTGTAACCTTCAGCATCTGTATGACCAGCTTCAACGTCAGCATCCGGTTTGAAGCCCAGACAAAGTTCTGCATCTTCTTCGTTACCGATACATACGTCTACAAACTGCATCAACGGTTTCATGATAGACTGTGCTTTTTCTTTAGTCCACAGTTTCTTACGGAAATTCAAGTCAACAGAAACAGTTACACCGTGACGTTTTGCAGCTTCACAAGCCAGACGAGTCAACTCGGCAGCCTTGTCAGAAATAGCCGGAGTGATACCAGACCAGTGGAACCAGTCAGCACCTTCCATGATTGCATCAAAGTCGAAATCAGCAGCGTCAGCTTCCAGCAATAGCAGAGTGAGCACGGTCATAAATAACCTTGCTAGGACGCATAGAAGCACCTGTTTCCAAGTAGTAGATACCTACACGGTCGCCACCACGAGCAATAAAGTCTGTCTTTACGCCATATTTACGCAATGCGTTAACAGCAGACTGTCCGATTTCGTGTTTCGGTAATTTGGTTACGAAATAAGCGTCATGTCCGTAGTTGGCACAGCTTACTGCAACGTTAGCTTCACCACCACCATATACTACATCAAAAGAATCAGATTGAACAAAACGAGTATTACCCGGAGTTGATAATCTAAGCATGATTTCGCCTAATGTAACGACTTTCTTTCCCATAATCTTATGTTTTAAATTCTAAGTTATTAATATTATGAACTTTCAATTTATCATTTCAGCCCTATTTTAGGGGTTAACACACTGACTACATGAGCATTAATCTATAAAACAACCAACATCGCATACCTTTCGTGTGCGGGCACAAAGATACAACAATTTTCGTAATTACAAAAATTGTTATATATTTGTATCGAAAATATTAAGATTATTATTGTGTGCGAGCACAAAAACCTATATAAATAAAGGTTATCGTATGAATAAATTGCCCGAAAGGATCAGAATCAAAGACATCGCCCGTCTAGCAGATGTATCAGTGGGAACAGTAGACCGCGTTATTCACGGACGTAGTGGAGTATCAGAGGCCAGTAAAAAACGCGTAGAAGAAATTCTGAAGCAGCTTGACTACCAGCCCAATATGTACGCCAGCGCTCTGGCTTCCAACAAGAAATATACGTTTATCTGCCTTCTGCCGGAACATCTGGAAGGCGAATACTGGACGGCTGTAGAAATCGGTATTCACGAAGCGATTGCAACCTATTCGGATTTCAATACTTCGGTGAAAATCAACTATTACGATCCATACGATTATCATTCATTCGTCAACGCCAGCGAAGCCATCCTGGCCCTGCAGCCGGACGGAGTGATGGTAGCTCCTACCGCTCCGCAATATACGAAAGGATTCACCGATCAGTTGCAGGCACTAGATATACCTTATATATATATAGACTCCAACATTAAAGAGGTTCCTCCCCTCGCCTTCTTTGGTCAGAATTCACGTCAAAGCGGATATTTCGCTGCTCGAATGATGATGTTACTGGCACGGGAGGAAAAGGAAATTGTGATTTTCCGTAAAATACATGAAGGAATTGTAGGATCCAATCAGCAGGAGAACAGAGAAATCGGTTTTAGGCAGTACATGAAAGAACATCATCCGTCTTGTACTATACTGGAACTTGACTTGCATGCCGAACGCAACGACGAGGACAACGAGATGCTGGACGAATTCTTCCGTACCTATCCGATGGTTAAGAATGGAATCACTTTCAACTCTAAAGCCTACATCGTTGGCGAGTACCTGCAAAGCCGTGGAAAGAAAGACTTCAATCTGATAGGATATGACCTTCTGGAACGGAATGTCACCTGCCTGAAAGAAGGAAGTATCTCCTTCCTCATCGCCCAGCAGCCGGAACTGCAAGGAGCCAATGGCATCAAAGCTCTATGCGATCATCTTATTTTCAAGAAAGAAGTGACTCGTATCAACTATATGCCCATTGATCTGTTAACAGTAGAGACAATAGACTATTACCATAGCAAATAACAACAAAGTACAACTTTACAAGTACATTACATGGAAACAAAGTATTTAAGAATTAATCCTGCCGACAACGTTGCCGTTGCCATTGTTAACCTCCCGGCAGGAGAGCATCTTTCTATAGATGGCATTGAGATTACATTGAACGAGGATATTCCTGCCGGACATAAATTCGCACTAAAGAATTTTGCGGAAGGTGAAAATGTAATTAAGTACGGTTACCCGATCGGACATGCACGAATGGCAAAGAAACAGGGGGACTGGATGAACGAAACGAACATCAAAACCAACCTCGCCGGATTGTTGGACTACACGTACAACCCGATTCAGGTTTCTTTGGATATTCCTCATAAAGATCTTACTTTCAAAGGTTACCGTCGCAAAAACGGTGATGTAGGTGTAAGAAACGAGATATGGATTATCCCGACTGTAGGTTGCGTAAACGGTATCATCGGACAACTGGCCGAGGGACTGCGTCGCGAAACCGAAGGTAAGGGAGTGGATGCCATTGTCGCTTTCCCACACAACTACGGTTGCTCGCAACTTGGTGACGACCATGAGAATACGAAAAAGATTCTTCGTGACATGGTGCTTCATCCCAATGCAGGCGCTGTATTGGTAGTAGGCTTGGGATGTGAGAATAACCAGCCGGATGTATTCCGTGAATTCCTGGGCGAATTTGATGAAGACCGCGTCAAATTCATGGTTACCCAAAAGGTAGGCGACGAATATGAAGAAGGAATGGAAATCCTGCGTGATTTGTATGCAAAAGCCTCTAAAGACGAACGTACCGATGTACCTTTGTCCGAACTTCGTGTGGGATTGAAATGCGGTGGTTCTGACGGTTTCTCCGGCATTACGGCCAACCCATTGTTGGGTATGTTCTCCGATTTCCTGATTGCACAGGGAGGCACAAGCGTATTGACTGAAGTTCCGGAAATGTTCGGCGCAGAAACGATCCTGATGAACCGTTGTAAAAACGAAGAACTGTTTGAACAGACTGTCCATCTGATTAATGACTTCAAAGAATACTTCCTGTCACACGGAGAGCCTGTAGGTGAAAATCCCTCTCCGGGCAACAAAGCCGGTGGTATCTCTACTCTGGAAGAAAAAGCACTGGGATGTACCCAAAAATGTGGAAAGAGTTATGTATCCGGCGTAATGCCTTACGGCGAACGTTTACAGAAAAAAGGACTCAACCTGCTTTCTGCTCCGGGCAATGACCTGGTTGCAGCCACTACTCTTGCAGCAAGTGGATGCCACATGGTACTTTTCACCACCGGACGCGGTACTCCTTTCGGCACTTTTGTTCCGACCATGAAGATTTCCACCAATTCAACCTTGGCTAAAAACAAACCGGGATGGATTGACTTCAACGCCGGTGTGATCGTAGAAAACGAACCGATGGAAAAGACTTGTGAACGCTTCATTGACTATATCATCAAAGTGGCAAGCGGTGAATTCGTAAACAACGAGAAGAAAGGCTATCGCGAAATTGCTATCTTTAAAACAGGGGTAACCTTGTAAACAGGTCGCTATCTGATACAACAAATATATCGAAGATAAAAGATACATTGTTAAAACAATAGAGTTGCTATCCCGTTCAACTTATCATTGAGTGAAGGATAGCAACTCTTTTTTTGTTATACCATATCATCACCTGTTTTCTTAAACGTAACGCGGATTGTTTTATGGAAAGGAATAAAACGGGAAATCACAGCTATGACAACAGATATCACCAACAGATAACCCAGAATCTCTTTCAGTGCCAGCAACAGGCTTTGTTGTTGTAGCGTATTATATAAGGAGTTGGTTGCCAACTGCGCAGCCTCATCATACGGATGCCCCTGTGTCATCGCATTGTTCAGCGACTGGCTATAGCGTGCTGACGACAATGGATCAGCAGCAGTTATAGTCTCCGACAACGAATACATATATTTTTGTTGCAGCCGGTACAGTACATTACTATAAAAAGAAGTTGCCATGATAGGTGCCAACACGGAACGGAAAATAATCAGGAAGAAAGCATTCGACAACAAGTATTTCGGATTCAAGTCTTCCACGGCAAACAGGGCAAAAGCAATAATCAAAGTCAACATACCCAAACCGCGAAAGAAGATAGGCAGGTAGAGCATCTCATACGTACTATCCGGAGAAATGCCAAAATACAAAATGGCAAAGAAAATCACAAAGCAACTCATTCCTCCCGCTATCAGAAAACGAAAACGCCACCGTTGCCAGCGAAACCACCAAAAACAGATAAAGGCACCGACTACATATCCCGGAAGCAAATAAATATAAAGAGAATAGGTATGCGTAGTATCTACTTTCAGAATAACAGTCAGATAGTTAGTCAGCAAAGTGGTCGATGTACTGAAAAACATCACGAGCATCATATAAAAATAACCCACAATCGCTTTGGGCTGGAATAAAGGAGCCAGACTTACATAAGGATTCTCCGAATGGCTCTGATACCAGATGAACAGTGCAATCAGCATAGGTGCTATTACAATATAAATACATATCTTGCCGGAAGCCATCCAATCGAGCACTTTGCCATAATTGATAACGTACATCAACATCAATAACCCGGCTGAAATAACAAACATCTCACGGATATGCAGATCAGACCATGCGACAGCTTTGTTGGGGCGGTTGTGCCGGAAACAGATGATAACAAACAGAATGGAAATCAAGATCAATACCATCATAAAGTAGTACATATACTTCCAGTTATAATGATACGCCAGTAAAGCCGTTACCAGCATCGAAACTTGTCCCCCACCGTAAACCAACGGATAAAAATAAGAATAGAACTCGCTACGCACATTCTTCGGACTGAAAATCTTCTGGGCATAACGAATAAACCACAACATGAGAAACCCTTTCAGGAAACCGACAGCAAAACTACAGACAATCAAAATATCCGCGTTTTGCGTACGTGCACAAACCCAACTCAAGAAGAATTGCAGTACTAAATCAATCAATAACAGAGATTTCACGGAAAAGGCTGCCAACACCTTAGGAATAATCGGGTATGCGATAGCCATACCCGCTGAAGCAGCGTAATACCCCATCGTAATATCTTCCGAATTAGTACCCAGCGTGTTCGACACTTCCAACATACTGCCTGTATACGAGCCATTGAGCATAGTGACCGGAAGAATCACGATGAAAATGCTGATAAGCCCAAGCCAATCGGGCACCCATTGACGAACAGGTGCCTCCAATTCCTTCATGGTAATCATTTGCGTAAAGCTTCTGTTTCCACATCATCCCGGCTCTCAACTGTGCCATTTCTTCCGGAGAAACATCTTCCAAGTCGATACGCACAGGAATTCGCTGCTGCACCTTTACAAAATTGCCGGCCGAATTATCTGTAGGAACCAAGGAATATTTAGACCCGGTTGCCTCGGAAATCGCAGTGACTTCCCCGTGAAAAATCTTTCCGGGCACTGCGTCTACTTTAATACGCACCTGCTGGCCAATATGAATATTAGCAATCTGCGTTTCTTTATAATTAGCGGTAATCCACTTATCCTTGTTGCGCACCAGATAAGAAATAGTCTGTCCGGTCTGCACATATTGACCGGATTCAAGCGTACGCCTGCCCATATATCCATCATAAGGAGCAGTGAGAACCGTATAAGACAGATTCAGCTTAGCCAAATCCAGGTCTGCTTCTTTACGCAAAATGGCAGCCTCTGTGCCGGTTGTTTTCTTACTTGTCTCCGCATATTGTGATAATGCCGCCTGTCTCTGTGCAACCAATGCCTGATAACGTGCCTTTGCTGCCTCATAAGCAGCTTTCGCTTGCTCATACTGCTGTTCCGGAACAGATTCTTCTTTCAACAAACGTTCAAAACGATGATAATCCTGTTCCAATTGCCAGAGTTTCGCTTTTGCTTCAGCAATGTTGGCATCCTGCACGGCAATATTCGTATGGGAAGTTTCAATACCCGAATGAAGTACATCCTGCGAGCCATGTGCATCCAACAATGCAGCTTCCGCTTCCTTTACCTTAATCTGATATTCACGATTGTCAAGCACCAGCAGAGTATCTCCCTGATGGACATATTGATGTTCCTTAAAACGAACCTCCTTGATATAACCCGAAGCCCGGACATTCAAAGGAGCTACATATTGATCTACAAAAGCATCATTAGTCACTTCGTAATTCACATAACGCCAGAAGTAATTAGCAGTCCACCAAAGTCCGGAGACAGCCAAACAGACACATACTAAATTTAAAACGATATTACGAACTCTTACTTGTTTCAGTTTCCTCTGTTTTTCTTTCCATTCAATTGCCATATCTGTTCTGTTTATTAAAGACGTCCACTAGCCTTCTGAAGTTGATAATAAGTATAAATCACACGAGTGCGTGCAGTGACCAGCTGCAATTCCACATTCAAACGGACGGAATTCGCATCAAGCAAATCAGTCAGGATAGCCAGTTGATTCAGATAACGATTCTGCATAATACGGTAATTCTCTTCCGCTTGCCGGACAGACAGTTTTAGAGCCTCTACCCTCTGCAATGCTTCCCTGTGGCGTAAAAATGCAGAGCGTACATCCATGCGGATTCCCTGCATTTTCTGTTCTTCTTCATTCTTCCGCAAAGACACCATCAGTTTGCTCTCTTTTACTTTATGATTGTTCTTGTACAGTGAGGATAAAGGATAGGAAACCGATACGCCCACATTCCAGTTATTGTTATACATATCCGCCAATGTACGTGAAACAGGACGTGCCAATGTATTCGATGCATATAGTGACACACTGGGAAGAGAAAAGGATTGGGCAGAACGGATTTCATTCCTTGCCAATTCTGTCTGTGCGCGAAGCAGTCTCATCGCCGGATCATTCTCATACGCCTGAACAATATAGTCATCATAGGACTGCAAAGCAACTGCCTGATAGAGAATGGTTGTATCCGGTTGTAATAACAAGTTCTCATCCTGCCCCAACAAGATATTGAGTTGCTGCGATACAAGCGCAATGCTATTTTCCACTTCCTCCAAAGACAGGCGGTCATTAGTCAACTGCATTTCGCTCCGTAATACATCATTATTGGTTATCAGCCCCTCTTTTTTCATCCGTCGGATATCGCGTAACCGGAGTTCCGACTCCTCAATATTCCGCATCAATATTTCATGCTGCTTGAATAGACTAAACAGGTTCATATACTGATTGAGTAACCGTAACTTTATTTCTGCCTCATCAGTTAACGTTTGTAGTTCGGCAACTTGTTTTTCTATATCCGCCTTATGAATAGCACTTCGGATTTTACCACCCTGATAGAGAGGCTGTGCCAGATCAATCGCATAATTTTGTGACCAGTCCGGTGCTTCCGGATATGAAGGATCGGATAATCCCCGTTCCCAAACAACAGGCTGCCCTACAAATCCCCCTTTCAGCCCGATCTGCAGTTCCGGTAACTGCGCAGACCGTGCGGTCCGTATCCGCTCCTGCGCCATGGATTCTTTCATTACATCCGCCTGAAGTTGCAGACTATGCCGTACTCCCCGTTCAAAAAGCTGATCGATAGTGAGAAACAAAGAATCTGTTTGTGCATTTATGGATTGAGTAGCCAAAAACAGGCAAGATAAAACAGCCCCATACTTCTTATACATTTTCAAGTACATCGTATACACTCTTTAATTCAGACAACATAGTCTCAATGCTTTCTATACCAATAATCTTTTCTGCGTATACATAGACCTGATCGAGAATCGGACGAATCTGTTCTTTAAATTCTTCCCCTTCGGGGGTCAGGAACACCAGTTTATTACGACGGTCGGCAGGATCTTCTCTCCGGTAAACATACCCTTTCTTTTCCAGATTATTCATCAAATTGGTGAGACATGCCTTATCTTTTGCTATGCGTTCCGCCAATATCTGCTGACTAATTCCCTGCTCATGCCATAAGCTACTCAATACCTGAAGCATCTCAAACGTAATACCCGCATTATTTTTTCTCAATGTCCGTTGCATAGACCGGCGGAAAGCCATACGGGTACGAACAATCTGCAACATGAGTTCTCTAAACTCTGCTCCTTCTCTCATTTTCTATACTCTTTTTACTTGTTTCGTTTCGGCGGCAAAGTTAGGTATTTCCCCTGAATTAGTCAAACGTTTGACTAATTTCATTTTCAAACTATTTTTATATAATTCCCGATTATCCGTTCATTTATCTATTAAACAACTATATATTAACGTTTTATCATACCATTCAAATCTTTATCATCAAAATATTCAGGCAAAAAGTTTGTTCATCTGAAATCTTTTATTTTACTTTGCATCACAAAGTACTTTTTATATGAATAAAGATAAAGCATTAGAATCGGTAAATGAGATAAAAGAGTTGATGGAAAAGTCCTCCAAGTTTATCTCTCTCAGTGGTCTCGCTGCAATCATGGCGGGCATTTACGCATTAGCTGGCGCATACATCGCCACACAAGTTATTACACCGGGCACACATTTAATTGTTGCTCTCGAACTGATGGCTATCATAGCCTCGCTCGTATTGGTAGCAGCTGCGGTCACCGCCTGCATCCTGTCCTATTATAAAGCCAAGAAGACAGGACAGAAATTTTTCAGCCGCCTCACTTACCGGACATTGTGGAACTTTTCTCTTCCGATGCTGACCGGAGGTGTTTTATGTATTTCCATCATAATGCATGAGTATTATGACATCCTGGCCTCCGTCATGCTTTTATTTTACGGACTGGCACTGGTCAACGTATCCAAGTTTACTTACTCCAGCATCGTATGGTTAGGATATGCTTTCATTTGCCTGGGCGTCGCAGATTGTTTTTGGGAAGGTCATTCACTGCTGTTCTGGACCATCGGTTTCGGAGGTTTCCATATTCTTTATGGCATATTGTTCTATTTACACTACGAAAGAAAGAGATCATAAATGATAGAAGCATTCCAATATATTAATAAAGCATTCGAAAGCAAGGTCCGGCTCGGTATCATGGCTGTTCTGATGGTAAATGAGGAAGCTGACTTCAATTTTCTGAAAGAGCAGCTCTCTCTGACAGACGGCAATCTTGCCAGCCACACTCGTGCCCTGGAAGAACTGGGATATATCGTATGCAACAAAAGTTTTGTCGGACGAAAGCCACGAACTGTTTTTCAAGCAACCCCGCAAGGCAGAGAAGCTTTCAAATCTCATATTGAAGCCTTAGAGAAATTTCTAAAATCAAAATAAATAATTCATCAAAACACTACTGACTTATGGACGGTTTCAATGAAAATTCAAATGAGCAACAGGCGCAGCAACCTATGGGATGTCTCCACCGTTTCTCCAAAACAATCAAGGTTGTCATCATCGGATTATTAATTCTTCTCCTGATGATACCGATGTTCATGATTGAAAATCTTATTTCCGAACGGGGACGAACCCAGGAAGAAGCTATCGACGAGGTAAGTGAAAAATGGAGTCTGGCACAGACCATTACAGGCCCCTACCTGAATCTCCAGTATCCGGTCGTCACTGAAAATAAGGACGAGAAGAAGGTTTCTATGAAAGACCTGATACTTTTTCCCGACGAGCTTATGGTCAGCGGGCAACTAAAGACTGAAATTCTGAAAAGAAGTATCTACGAGGTCAATGTATATCAATCGGAACTGACACTGAAAGGCTCATTCAGTTCGGAAGAACTGCAGAAGAGCAGAATAGATATGGAACAGTTGCAATTTGACAGGGCGGCTATTTGTCTGAATCTGACCGATATGCGGGGTATCAGCGAACAAATCAGCATCACTCTGGGAGATTCTGTTTATATATTCGAACCGGGTATGGACAACAGAGGAATAGATAACACCGGAGTTCATGCGATCGCAAACTTATCGGAGTTGAAACAGAATAAAAAACTGCCTTATGAAATAAAAATCAAACTGAAAGGTTCGCAGTCACTCAACTTTATTCCATTGGGTAAAACAACCCGTGTAGATCTGAAAGCCAACTGGAATACGCCTAGCTTCACCGGTAACTATCTGCCCAATAACCGCAACATTACGGAGAAAGAATTCTCCGCACAATGGCAGGTTTTAAATTTGAACCGGAATTACTCACAGGTGATGGTTGACTACAACCACTCGAACATCAAGGACATTGAGAACTCCAGTTTCGGTGTTAACTTCAAAATCCCGGTGGAACAGTATCAACAGTCCATGCGTTCTGCAAAATATGCAATCCTGATTATCTTACTGACTTTCGGAGTGATTTTCTTCACCGAAATTATGAATAAGACCCGTATTCATGCCTTGCAGTATTTATTGGTAGGACTGGCACTCTGTCTATTTTACAGTTTGCTCCTCTCCTTCTCCGAACACATCGGATTCAACCCTGCCTATTTATTATCTTCTGCACTGACCATCACACTGGTAGGCGGATATATGTTCGGAATCACCAGAAAAAAGAAACCGTCATTAATCATGTCCGGATTGTTGGCTATACTCTATATTTATATATTTGTTCTTATTCAGCTAGAGACTTTCGCATTATTGGCAGGCAGCTTAGGACTGTTTATTATACTGGCAATAGTGATGTATTTCTCAAAGAAAATAGACTGGTTCAATGAATAACCGGCTTTTCTTCAGAAACACTTGACAAACGGTTTTTTATTTTGTATCTTTGAGAAAACAGAATCTATAAACGACATGAATATAATAAGAAAAATAGATACATAACAAGCTTTCAAGCTGATCTAATTTAGGATTAGCAAAGATATATCATAGGGCAATGATTTGACGATCATTGCCCTATTTTGTTTATATTTATACACTTTTCTTTTTGTATAATCTTCCCAAACGCCCAAAATAGTTTTTAATAAACTCTGATACCGTTTATAATAAACTACCCAAAAGTTTATTATAAACAGAAATTGCGTTTATTAAGAATGTCTTCTTCGAATGTAAAAATAGAGAAATGCACTTTCATACAATCAAAGGATATAAATAGCCTGTTTGCTCATGCAGTAACATAAACGAACAAAACTCTTTATTTCATCCAAATGATTGAGTTTCCATCACTACACGCTAAAAAGTTTTCTTCAAATAAATCATATCCACCAGTTGCTCGCCATCCTCATAGATCAGATGGTCATAGTTGTCAGTAAAAAAATTCTTTATCCGGTGAGAAACAGTGAAACCACAGTGTTCATAGAAAGATCTGGAAGAAGGCACATCGCCTGTACCCACCAACATTTCAGAACACTTTCCCCGATAATATTCAAATAAGAATTCGATTAAACGTTTTCCGTACCCCTGCCGTTGAAAGAAAGGAACGGTAGCAATATTCTTGATTTCATAAATACCTTCCCCTTCACGAGTCACTACACAAAGAGCTTTCAATCCGTTATCATAAAGAACAAACATATCGCCGCGCTCCAAATACCGGTCAATCATACTTTCTTGTTCATCAGCCAGAAGTAATAAATCGAGGAATTCTTTTTTATCCGAAGCTACTAACTTTATCTCCATATTTTAAAATATTGAATTCTACCTTATTCATTTCTACCATTGTCATTTATTAATG
This sequence comes from Bacteroides sp. BFG-606, assembly GCF_024788145.1. NCBI lineage: Bacteria > Pseudomonadati > Bacteroidota > Bacteroidia > Bacteroidales > Bacteroidaceae > Bacteroides > Bacteroides sp. BFG-606. Next base: position 5,279,796 of record NZ_JANUIL010000001.1, read on the forward strand.
CTGCTGATTCATTTGCCTATGATCCAAAATGGTATCCATATTCTCCAAGGCCCATCCTACCAGCCCTTCAATATGAGGGATCAAAGTGCCACCCGTATCTGTCAGGCAATACTCCACACGGGGAGGCACTTCGGCGTACACTTTCCGTTCCACCAATCCGTCTGATTCTAAAGTACGTAGGGTAACGGTCAACATTCTTTGAGAAACATCTTCTATCGTTTTATGAATATCACTAAAACGCATCGTGCCATTGGCATTCAACGTAATAAGTACCAGCATCGACCACTTGTCTCCCAAGCGGCTAAGCACATCTCTTACCGGACAATTTCCTGTCGGATGAAAGTTTTTCATTCTTTAACGTTTTGTATTTTATTGAAATTCAGCAATAGTTACCTTCATGTAACTTCCTTATTTTCAAGTACGTTCTTGCATTTTTCAAACAAGAAAGATACATTTGCATCACAAAAGTAATAAACTTACTAATAATAACTATTGTTTCATTTAAATAATTATGATTATGGCAAAGAAAGTTGCAGTTTTAGCAGTGAATCCGGTAAATGGTTGTGGACTATTCCAATATTTGGAAGCATTTTTCGAAAATGGTATTTCATATAAAGTATTTGCCGTATCGGATACGAAGGATATTAAAACAAATTCGGGAATCAGCCTGACAGTAGATGACGTGATCGCTAATTTGAAAGGACACGAAGATGAATTCGATGCACTCGTTTTCTCATGTGGCGATGCAGTGCCTGTATTTCAGCAGAATGCCGATAAGCCCTATAATGTAGATTTGATGCAAGTCATTAAAACTTTCGGAGATAAAGGGAAAATGATGATCGGACATTGCGCCGGCGCAATGATGTTTGACTTTACAGGTATAACCAAAGGGAAAAAACTAGCAGTTCACCCATTAGCCAAACCAGCCATTCAAAACGGAACAGCTACTGATGAGAAATCAGAGATAGATGGTAACTTTTTCACTGCTCAAGATGAAAACACCATTTGGACAATGATGCCGCAGGTAATCGAAGCACTAAAATAATGTTCGCAGCGCAGATATGAAACAATAAATATAAACATTATTATATCAATCTACGCATCTAAAGATGAAAAAGCACGTTCCTTTAAAAGGAATGGGGTGTTTCTCGGTGTGCAACGGGTCGTTCCTTTAAAAGGAACGACCCGTTGGTTTTAAAGGAAAAACGCACATTTATTACGCATTAATAATCAATCACTTACAGATTCGAAAAATTCAAATACCGACTAACTTCCCCCAACAGCGTTTAATTCAACAAATCCGTACAAGTTCACCTATTTATTTCTTAAAAGATCGTTGTTAGTTAACTAAAATCCAAGGGAAATATCATTCATTACATTCTCTTTTCGTACCAAGAAAAAGAAAAACGGAACATTACAAAAATCAGAAACAGCATTCATCATTTTTTTAAAGTCCGTATATTAGCAGCTTGAAGATTTGAAAGAGATAAACAGCATACTCCTTTCGAGTTTAAATAACCAAACAAGATGCCTAAAACAATATGATCAGAGAAAGAGAGAATTACCATGCATTTTTACTTCATTTCTTAGAAAGACTGAATAGCTGTGACTCTATTGAGAAAAAAATCACAGAATCACTTACGGATATTTGCGAATACTATGGTTTTAAAAGAGCATTCATTTATCAAACGGACGGATTTCGCTACTTTTATTTAAAGGAAACAATTGGAAATAACGACAATATCCTGCGCCAGCGTTTTGAAATCAGTGAAATGAGCAATCAACACGTTGCCCACGCAAATGGCAAAAGCAAACCTTTTTATGCCTGCAGAACCCAAAACGCTTCCTGGGATGATGTAGACATCATTGATTTTTATAGAGTCAATTCTTTGCTGATCCGGCAAATTCAAGACTCCGAAGGAAAAATCATCGGATTCATCGGATTTGCAGACAGGGAGCATGCAATATCTTTCACCGATGAGGAACTGCAAATAATTCATCTCATTTTAGGATCACTCTCCAAGGAAATAGCAGTGCGTGAATATAAAGAAAGGGAAGTACGGGCAAGCAAGACTTTAAGTAGTATCATGAACAACATGGGAGTTGACATCTATGTAAACTCTTTCGACTCTCATGATATGCTATATGCCAATGAATCCATGGCTGCTCCATACGGAGGAATTGAACATTTTGAAGGAAAAAAATGCTGGCAGGCTCTATATAAAGATAAAACCGGAGAATGTGAGTTTTGCCCGAAGAAACATTTGATAGATGAAAACGGGTTGCCAACTAAAGTTTACTCCTGGGATTATCAACGTCCATTTGACAAATGTTGGTTTCGTGTATTCAGTGCCGCATTTGACTGGATAGACGGACAGATGGCACACGTAATCACCAGTGTCGATATTAACCATCAAAAAACAATAGAGGAAGAACTAAGAATAGCCAAAGAAAAAGCGGAAAACCTGGATCGTTTAAAATCGGCCTTTCTTGCCAATATGAGTCATGAAATCCGCACTCCGTTAAATGCGATTGTCGGCTTTGCCAGTTTACTGGTCGAATCGGATGACAAAAAGGACCGCCAGGATTATGTCGATATCATGCAGGAAAACACAGAACTTCTCTTACAACTGATATCCGATATTCTCGATTTATCCAAAATAGAGGCCGGAACACTCGACTTCACCATGGATCATCTGGACATCAAGAGCTTCTGTGAAGATATAATGCGCAATTATGATATAAAAGAAGATAAGCCCGTCCCCGTTTTGCTGACTCCGGACTTACCTCAATATTATATTTATACAGATAAAAAGCGTTTAATGCAGGTAATCACCAATTTCATAAATAACGCTCTCAAATTTACCAAAGAAGGCCAAATTCTCCTTGAATATCATCATAAAAAAGAAACAGATGAAATAGAGTTCTCCGTCACAGATACGGGTATGGGGATTGCTCCGGATAAAGCAAGTCGGGTCTTCGAACGTTTTGTAAAACTCAATTCTTTTTCAAAAGGCACAGGGTTAGGCCTGTCTATTTGCAGAAGTATTATCGAGCACCTCGGGGGGACTATCGGTGTTGAATCCAAGTTAGGGACCGGTTCCCGTTTCTGGTTCACGCACCCTTATAAAGTCAAATAAGAAGCCCGTCTAAAAAGCGTATAAATTTCTCTCTTTTATTTACTTTTCATGACCAAAGTTTAGTTTAATCCATTTATTATTAATACCTTTGTAATCACATAAACTTAATAAACCATCAAAAAGCATTAAAATTTAATGACAACACACAATCAAATAAAAGCAAATACCTCTTATCTTATAAAACTTTTTTTGTCGTTCTGTTTATTGTTTTCTTTCACCACTCCGAGTCTAGCTCAAAAAGATTCAGTAAACTCTTCCAATTATCTTCTAATTATTAATTCATATACAGAAGCAGCTCCCTGGAGTTTTAGAATGATTTCCGCGATAACCGAATACACTCAAACTCTTCCTCAACTAGCACTCTATACCGAACATATGAATATGCTAATGATGGATGCAGACTCTACTTTAAAAGAGTTCAAACAAACGATCCTGGAAAAATACAGACAACATTCTCCACGAATGCTGATATTGATAGGAAATTCCAGTATGATATTACGGGATGACTTCAGGAAGATGTGGGGGAATGTTCCGATTATACTATGCGCCGAAGAAGATTATATCGGACCGAAAGAGTTTTATCTCCAAAAGAAACCGATTGACGTAACTGCAAGAATCCCAATAGCGGACATAGCCAAACCTTATAATCTAACTTTCTTACATTCTAATTTCTATATTAAAGAGAATATAGAACTAATTTGCCGAATGACTCCCCATATAAAGAATTTCATATTTATCGGTGATGAACGGCAAAACAACCAGACTTACAACACAGTTATTGAGCAAGAATTAGCAAAGGATCATCCGGATATCAATTATCAATTCATATCTCCTCGAAAGATGCGGATTAACCATTTGTTAGACACTCTTTATTCTATTGACCCCCAAATAACAGGAATACTCTTTTCTTCCTGGTTCTACAAACACACATTTGCCGGTAACACTTCGTTGGTTATAAATTCTCACCGGCTAATCCCCACAACATCCGCTCCTTTATTCAGTCTTGGCATGTTGACAATCAAAGACAATACAGGAGGAACAATAGGAGGATACGTCTACGACCAAGATACATACAACAAAAAAATAGTAGAAACAATCCAAGCAATATTAGATGGGAAACAAGCAGCCGAAATTCCTTTTTACGAACCTTCGAATGCCGCCCCTACAATCAATTACAGTGTATTGCTCCGTAAAGGATTATCACCGAATCTATGTCCTTCCAACACAATTTTCTTTAACAAGCCACCTACTTTTTGGGAACAATACGGATATTTCATTTTAGGATCAGTCGTTTGTTTCATACTGCTTGCTCTACTCTTTCAATACCGTATCAATCATCTGAATAAATTAAAGAAGTTACAACAGAAAGAGATTGACACGATGACTTCCTACAAGAATCTGATTAACAATATGCCTATACTTTATATGCAAGAAGAGTTAATTATGAACGAAGAAGGCACGCCAATAGAATTAATATATCGGAATGTAAACTCTCACTTTGAAAAAAACTTCTTCCGCAAAGAAGACGTAATAGGCAAAAAGGCCAGTGAGTTATTCCCTGAATCCATGCCAGAGTTTCTGCATTTCACCAAAATATCACTTACTGAAAACAAAGCCATCACTTTCCCATATTACTTTAAACAGATAGATGCATTCTATGATATAGTCCTGAAAGGTACTCACCACAATAACATTGTCGATATTTTCTGTCTGGACAGTACAGAACTATACAAAGCCCAACAAAAATTGAGTGCTACCAACAACAAGCTTGCAATGGCACTGGACGTAGCCAATATTGTGCCCTGGAAATGGGATTTATTAAGCAAAACTATACTTTGCGACATCAACAAACCCATCGAACTCAGTACAAATGAAAAAGATATAAGTGAAGAACAATTAGCAGTACCCGACTCTCAATATTTCTCTAAAATATTCAAAGAAGACCGCAAACGTGTAGAAAAAGCCTACGAAGATCTGCTAAAAGGACGTTCGGATAAGGTTAGGGAAGAATATCGGGTAGTCAACATACAGAATCACATCCATCGAATAGAATGGGTAGAAGCGCAAGCTGCTGTAGAGACTCGTGATAAAAACGGAAAGCCACTGTCTCTGGTCGGCTCCTCTTTAATCATCACCAAACGAAAAAAGATGGAAATGGAATTGATGACAGCCAGAGACCGGGCAGAAGAATCCAATCGTCTCAAATCAGCTTTCCTCGCAAACATGAGTCATGAAATCCGTACTCCTCTCAATGCTATTGTCGGTTTCTCCAGTATATTAGCATCAACAGACGAAAAAGAAGAAAAGCAGGAGTATGTGAGCATCATTGAAAATAATAACACGCTGTTATTACAATTAATCAGCGATATTCTGGATTTATCAAAGATTGAAGCCGGAACATTGGAATTTCAGTATTCCAACATTGATTTGAATAAGGTGATGAATGAGTTAACAAGCTCATTACAGCTAAAAATTAAATCGGATAAAGTACAGCTAAGCTGTCATCCGACAATGGAAACCTGCTTTATCCATACTGAAAAGAACCGTCTATCGCAGTTACTCATCAATTTGATAAGCAATGCTATCAAATTTACAACCGAGGGGTATATTCGTTTTGGCTATGAACTTCGCGACAAAGAAATTTATTTTTATGTCAGCGATACAGGTTGCGGTATACCCAAAGACAAACAGAAGAGCATTTTCGGACGTTTTGTCAAACTAAACAGCTTTGAACAAGGTACAGGGTTAGGACTTTCTATTTGCCAGACATTAGTAGAGCACATGGGAGGATCTATCGGAGTAAATTCGGAAGAAGGAAAAGGTTCCACATTCTGGTTTACACTACCATATAAAGCCGCAGTGGCTGTAGATGAAGACACTGCAAAGACAGAGCTCCAACCAATAACCATAGAGAAAAACAAGCTTAGCATTCTGATTGCAGAAGATAATGACAGCAACTACAAATTATTTGCATCCATATTAAAGGGAGAATACCAATTGATTCATGCTTGGGATGGACAAGAAGCAGTAGAAATGTTCAATAAGTATAATCCGCAAATCATACTAATGGACATCAATATGCCTGTTATGGACGGCTACGAAGCAACCAAAGAAATCCGGAAATACTCGGCTAAAGTGCCAATTATTGCCATTACCGCCTTTGCCTATGCTTCAGATGAGCAGAAGGTGATAGAAAGTGGGTTCGACGGTTATATGCCTAAGCCTATTAATGCACAACAGTTAAAAGCCCAATTAATAGACATCGTACAAAAGCGCATCATCTTACTGTAAAAGAAATATATCATCTCCTATTTTATTTAAGACCGTGAAAACCATGAAATAGGAGATGATATATTCAAGCCACTCTCTTTAGAAACAATAACATATTCGGGCTTGTTATAAATATGTTACTTTAGCTATTCTTTTTTGCCACTTCCTGCGAAAAACACTACTTTTGCACCGCTATTTCAAATATTTAGAATAAAATAAATACCACAACGTCCATTTATGACTGAAGAAAAAATACATAAAAACCGTCCCGGAAACTGGTGGGCCTTGAGTCCGTTACTCGTATTCCTCTGCCTCTATCTGGTGACGTCCATCCTCGTCAACGACTTTTATAAAGTGCCTATCACTGTGGCCTTTCTCGTCTCTTCTTGTTATGCCATCGCCATTACCCCCGGCTTGAAACTGGACCAGCGTATCTACCAATTCTCAGTAGGAGCTGCCAATAAGAACATCCTCCTGATGATATGGATATTCATTCTTGCCGGAGCTTTTGCACAAAGCGCCAAGCAAATGGGCGCAATCGATGCCACCGTCAATCTGACACTACATATTCTCCCGGATAATCTGCTGCTGGCCGGCATCTTTATTGCTGCCTGTTTCATCTCTTTATCCATCGGAACCAGCGTGGGAACTATTGTCGCCCTCACTCCCGTTGCTGTAGGACTGGCAGAAAAGACGGAGATAGCACTCCCTTTTATGGTGGCTGTCGTAGTCGGTGGTTCTTTTTTCGGAGATAATCTGTCGTTTATTTCAGACACCACCATTGCCTCTACCAAAACCCAGGAATGTGTAATGCGCGACAAATTCCGGGTAAACTCGATGATAGTGGTGCCGGCAGCCATCATCGTGCTGGGTATTTATATATTCCAAGGATTGTCCATTACCGCTCCCACTCAAACACAAACCATTGAATGGCTCAAAGTGATACCTTATATAATAGTATTAGGAACAGCCATTGCCGGAATTAATGTAATGCTCGTACTTATAATAGGTATATTGACTACTGGTATCATCGGCATCGCTACCAGTAGCTTCGGTATATTCGACTGGTTTGGCGCCATGGGGACAGGAATTACAGGCATGGGAGAATTGATTATCATCACTCTGCTGGCCGGAGGTATGCTCGAAACCATCCGTTATAACGGTGGTATTGATTTCATCATCCGGAAACTCACCCGCCATGTCAATGGCAAGAGGGGTGCCGAACTAAGCATTGCCGCCCTGGTGAGCATTGCCAATTTATGCACTGCCAACAACACGATTGCCATTATCACAACCGGACCGATTGCCAAAGATATTGCCATAAAATTCCATCTCGACCGGAGAAAAACAGCCAGTATCCTCGATACTTTCTCCTGCCTGATACAAGGAATTATCCCTTATGGAGCACAGATGCTGATTGCAGCAGGACTTGCCAGCATCTCCCCTATCAGTATCATCGGCAATCTCTATTATCCATTTACAATGGGAGCATGCGCCCTGCTCGCAATCTTGTTCCGCTATCCGAAACGGTATTCGTAAAAAAGAGGAGAAATGTTTGTCAATCAAAAGAAAAGCCGTATCTTTGTGCCCGCTATTACGAGATAATAGCATAATTCAAATCAATCATTAAAAACAATTATTAAAAATGGCAACTAGAATCAGATTGCAGAGACACGGACGTAAAAGTTACGCGTTCTATTCAATTGTAATTGCAGACAGCAGAGCACCACGTGATGGTAAATTTATTGAGAAGATTGGTACTTACAACCCAAATACCAATCCTGCTACAGTAGATTTGAATTTCGACGCTGCATTGGCATGGGTACTGAAAGGTGCACAACCAAGTGACACTGTACGTAACATCCTTTCTCGTGAAGGAGTTTACATGAAGAAACATCTTCTGGGCGGTGTAGCAAAAGGCGCATTCGGAGAAGCAGAAGCTGAAGCTAAATTCGAAGCTTGGAAAAACAACAAACAGTCAGGTTTGGCTACTTTGAAAGCTAAACAGGACGAAGCTAAGAAAGCGGAAGCGAAAGCACGTTTGGAAGCAGAAAAGAAAATCAACGAAGTGAAAGCAAAAGCACTCGCTGAAAAGAAAGCTGCTGAAGCTGCTGAAAAGGCTGCTGCTGAAGCATCTGCAGAAGAAGCTGCAGCTCCGGCTGAAGAAGCTCCTGCAACAGAAGCTGCTGCTGAATAAATTTCAGCAGATTCCGAATAAGAAATTAGGAAAAAGCTATAATCCTCTCCTGTTCACCGGAGGGGATTTTTTTATTACTTTATGCTATAAAACATAGCAAATAATTATTCTCTTTCAGAATAAAATGTCTTTCTTTGCATCAGCATAGTTCAGCACAGTATTACTTATTTTTACAGCATGAAACGAACTGATAAAAAGGCAACATTCGGACAACAGTCGAGCAAGGTTACGCAACTAGCGGACGCACTTAGCCAGGCAATCTCCAGGAAAGAATTTCTTGAAGGAGATTCTTTGCCTTCCATCAATCAGTTGAGTGCTCAATACGGAGTATCACGCGACACCGTTTTCAAAGCTTTCCTTGATTTACGCGAACGAGGGTTGATCGACTCCACTCCCGGAAAAGGATATTACGTGACGAGCCAAGTGACCAATGTTTTATTACTGCTCGACCAATACACTCCTTTCAAAGAAGCATTATACAATAGTTTCGTCAAGCATCTGCCTATTAATTATAAGGTAGATTTATTGTTTCATCAATACAACGAACGGTTATTTAACACCATCATCCGGGAATCCATAGGAAAATACAACAAATACATCGTGATGAATTTCGATAACGAGAAATTCAGCACAGCTCTCAATAAAATTAATCCCACCAAATTGCTACTTCTTGATTTCGGCAAATTCGAAAAAGAGAAGTATTCATATATCTGTCAAGATTTCGACGAATCTTTCTATCAGGCATTGCATTTGCTCAGGGAAAGGCTGAAAAACTATCACCAACTTGTTTTTCTGTTTCCGAAAAGCCTGAAGCACCCTCAAAGCAGCAAGGAATATTTCACCCGTTTCTGTCAGGAACAGGGATTCCTCTGTGAGGTTCAGGAGGATATCGAGAATCTGACAATATGCAAGGGAGTTGCCTACATTGCTATCAAGCAACAAGATGTGGTAAAGGTAGTGAAACAAGGCAGATTGGAAGGGCTGAAATGCGGAAAAGATTTCGGCTTGTTGGCATACAATGATATTCCTTCTTACGAAGTGATTGACGAAGGAATAACCTCATTGAGTATTGACTGGGAAATGATGGGAAACGAAGCTGCTAATTTCGTTCTTAATAATGTAACGGTACAAAAGTTCTTGCCGACAGAAGTAAGACTTCGAAAGTCGCTTTAATTTTTTTTACAATATAATCAGCACAGTTCAGCACAGATATTAATTAATCCTTTAATAGATAGAAACCATGAAAAAGTATCCGAAAATCGGGATTCGTCCCACAATCGATGGTCGCCAAGGTGGCGTTCGCGAAAGTCTTGAAGAAAAAACAATGAATCTGGCAAAGGCAGTAGCCGAATTAATCAGCAGTAATCTGAAAAACGGCGACGGCAGCCCGGTAGAATGTGTTATTGCCGATAGCACTATCGGACGCGTAGCCGAAAGTGCCGCCTGTGCGGAAAAGTTTGAAAGAGAAGGAGTAGGCTCTACCATTACCGTCACTTCCTGCTGGTGCTATGGTGCGGAAACAATGGACATGAATCCTCATTATCCGAAAGCTGTTTGGGGATTTAACGGTACAGAACGTCCGGGAGCTGTATATTTGGCAGCGGTATTGGCAGGACATGCACAAAAAGGACTTCCTGCATTCGGTATCTACGGACGTGATGTTCAGGATCTGGACGATAATACAATCCCTGAAGATGTATCGGAAAAGATTCTTCGTTTTGCACGCGCTGCACAGGCAGTAGCTACCATGAGAGGCAAATCTTACCTGTCAATGGGTAGTGTATCCATGGGTATCGCCGGTTCTATCGTTAATCCTGATTTCTTCCAGGAATATCTGGGAATGCGCAATGAATCAATAGACCTCACAGAAATCATCCGCCGGATGGATGAAGGTATCTATGACCACGAAGAATACGCCAAAGCAATGGAGTGGACTGAAAAACATTGCAAGACCAACGAAGGTGAAGACTTCAAGAACCGTCCTGAAAAGCGTAAAACCCGTGAGCAGAAAGATGCAGACTGGGAGTTCATCGTAAAAATGACAATTATCATGCGCGACCTGATGACCGGAAATCCCAAACTGAAAGAAATGGGATTCAAGGAAGAAGCTTTGGGACACAATGCCATTGCAGCCGGTTTCCAAGGACAACGCCAATGGACAGACTTTTATCCTAACGGTGACTATCCGGAAGCTTTACTCAATACTTCTTTCGACTGGAACGGCATCCGTGAAGCATTTGTGGTAGCTACCGAAAATGACGCTTGCAACGGTGTAGCCATGCTGTTCGGACATCTATTGACCAACCGCGCACAAATATTCTCCGACGTACGTACATACTGGAGCCCTGAAGCTGTAAAACGTGTAACCGGCAAAGAGTTGAGCGGTGCAGCAGCCAACGGTATCATCCACCTTATCAATTCAGGTGCAACAACTCTCGACGGTTCCGGCCAATCAGTAGACGCAGAAGGTAATCCGGTTATGAAAGAACCCTGGAACCTGACGGACGCTGATGTAGAGAACTGTCTCAAAGCAACAACCTGGTATCCGGCAGACCGTGATTACTTCCGTGGTGGTGGTTTCTCGTCCAACTTCCTGTCAAAAGGTGGAATGCCTGTAACCATGATGCGTCTGAACCTGATTAAAGGCTTAGGCCCTGTCCTGCAAATTGCAGAAGGATGGACAGTTGAAATCGATCCGGAAATCCATCAGAAACTCAATATGCGTACAGACCCGACATGGCCTACCACTTGGTTTGTACCCCGCCTGTGCGACAAACCGGCTTTCAAAGATGTATATTCAGTTATGAATAACTGGGGAGCCAATCATGGAGCCATCAGCTACGGCCATATCGGTCAAGACTTAATCACGCTTGCTTCCATGCTCCGCATCCCGGTATGTATGCATAATGTGGAAGAAGACCGGATGTTCCGCCCGGCCGCTTGGAATGCCTTCGGCATGGACAAAGAAGGAGCAGACTACAGAGCTTGTGCAACTTACGGCCCGATCTATAAATAAACAAGTTTTTTTCGTCCTGTATAAATAAATATTTTAACTTTGCCGTTCGTAGGGGGCGGGCTACCTTCTCCTGGTATACCCAATAAATATCGGAACAGCCTCTCCCCTACAACGACTTAAATAAGAACACTATGATTACTAACGAACATATTGAACAATTCATTGCACAAGCACACCGTTACGGGGATGCAAAATTAATGCTTTGCAGCAGCGGTAACCTTTCTTGGAGAATCGGTGAAGAAGCATTGATTTCCGGTACGGGTTCTTGGGTTCCCACACTTGGCAAAGAAAAAGTTTCGATCTGCAATATTGCCAGCGGCACTCCTTCCAATGGCGTAAAACCTTCTATGGAAAGCACATTCCATTTAGGTATTCTCCGCGAACGTCCGGACGTCAATGTCGTTCTCCATTTCCAATCGGAATATGCCACTGCTGTCTCCTGCATGAAAAACAAGCCGGCAAACTTCAACGTAACAGCAGAAATTCCTTGCCATGTAGGTTCGGAAATACCGGTGATTCCATATTATCGTCCGGGCTCACCGGAACTGGCGAAAGCCGTAGTAGAAGCCATGCAAAAGCATAACTCGGTTTTACTGACTAACCACGGGCAAGTGGTATGCGGAAAAGATTTCGATCAAGTATACGAACGGGCTACCTTCTTCGAAATGGCTTGCCGCATCATCGTTCAATCCGGTGGTGATTATTCTGTGCTCACACCGGCAGAAATTGAAGATTTGGAAATTTACGTATTAGGAAAGAAAAGCAACTAGCATCCGGGCACATTACCATGAAAGATACCATCAAACACACTTATTTAGCAGCAGACTTCGGAGGCGGCAGCGGACGGATCATCGCCGGCTTCCTTTTCAACGGTAAGTTGGAATTGGAAGAGGTATACCGCTTCTCCAACCGACAGGTCAAACTTGGCAATCATGTTTACTGGGACTTCCCGTCTCTATTCGAAGATATGAAAACCGGACTAAAACTGGCTGCACAAAAAGGATATGCCGTAAGAGGTATTGGTATTGATACTTGGGGAGTGGATTTCGGACTGATTGACAAGCATGGAAACCTGTTAGGAAATCCTGTCTGTTACCGGGATGCGAGAACAGAGGGAATGCCGGCAGAAGTATTCAAGTTTATAGATGAACACCGACATTATGCCGAGACCGGTATCCAGGTGATGCCTATCAATACACTGTTTCAACTTTACAGCATGAAACAGAATCAAGATATACAGTTGGAAGTCGCCCGGCAACTTCTATTCATGCCCGATCTCTTCAGTTACTTCCTGACAGGAGTAGCCAATAATGAATATTGCATCGCTTCCACCTCCGAATTACTGGACGCCAAATCACGGAACTGGTCACTCAATACCATACACGCCTTAGGTCTTCCCGAACATCTGTTCGGCAAGATTATTCTTCCCGGAACAATCAGGGGCACACTAAAAGAGGATATCGCACGCGAAACCGGACTGGGTGCCGTAGACGTTATTGCCGTAGGTTCACACGATACAGCCAGTGCCGTAGCCGCAGTTCCTGCCACAGAAAGCCCCATCGCTTTCCTTAGTTCCGGCACTTGGTCGCTACTGGGAGTTGAAGTGGACGAACCTATACTGACGGAAGAAGCAAGAAAAGCTCAATTCACCAATGAAGGAGGTGTTGACGGCAAGATCCGTTTCCTCCAGAATATAACAGGATTATGGATTCTGCAACGCTTGATGAATGAGTGGAAAGTATGTGGTGAGGAACAAGATTATAATATAATCATCCCGCAGGCTGCCAAAGCCAAGATTGATACAATCATCCCTGTAGACGACGCCACATTCATGAATCCGGAAAATATGGAAAACGCGCTTATTCATTATTGCCGGAGTCATGCTTTGCAAGTTCCCCAAAGCAAAGCAGAGACTGTACGATGTGTACTCCAGTCATTAGCTTTCAAATATCGTCAGGCTGTGGAACAGCTCAACCGTTGTCTCCCCGCTCCGATCCGTCAGTTAAATATCATCGGCGGAGGGTCACAAAATAAGTTACTCAACCAACTGACAGCTGACGAACTCGGCATTCCTGTTTATGCAGGTCCGGTGGAAGCTACTGCAATGGGAAACATTCTGACGCAGGCAATGGCTAAAGGAGAAATTGCCGATCTTCGTGAATTGCGAGAAATTGTCACTCGCAGCGTTACACCACAAGTATATTACCCTAAAAAATAAAAGTATATGGAAACATCCAAAACCGGTTATCAGGTTCAATCTTATGACGTTCCCGTCAAACGATATTGCCAAACCCTTGATTTACGCAATTCTCCGGAACTAATCGCCGAATATCGGAAAAGACATAGCCAAGCGGAAGCATGGCCGGAAATCCTTGCCGGTATCCGGGAAGTTGGCATCCTGGAAATGGAAATTTATATTCTGGGAACACGACTGTTTATGATTGTCGAAACTCCCCTTGATTTTGACTGGGACACAGCTATGGAACGCCTGAACACCCTTCCCCGCCAACAGGAGTGGGAAGAATATATGGCTATCTTCCAACAAGCCGCACCCGGAATGAGTTCCGCAGAGAAATGGAAACCGATGGAAAGAATGTTCCATTTGTATAATACTTAAAAAAATACCAGAAACAACCATGAAACACACCAAGCAGTCCATCCTTTCGAAAGATGGCATCAGTTATCTTATACCTTTTATTCTCATTACCTCCTGTTTTGCGTTATGGGGATTTGCCAATGACATTACCAATCCGATGGTAAAGGCATTCTCTAAAATCTTCCGGATGAGTGCCACCGATGGAGCATTGGTACAAGTTGCCTTCTATGGAGGGTACTTTGCAATGGCTTTTCCGGCTGCCATCTTCATCCGCAAATATTCCTACAAAGCAGGTGTTTTGTTAGGACTGGGTATGTATGCTTTCGGAGCATTCTTATTCTTCCCCGCCAAAATGACGGGTGAGTATTATCCGTTTCTGATTGCTTATTTCATTCTGACCTGCGGATTGTCTTTCCTCGAAACAAGCTGTAATCCGTATATTCTTTCCATGGGAACGGAAGAAACGGCTACCCGGCGTTTGAATCTTGCACAGTCTTTCAACCCGATGGGGTCGCTTCTCGGAATGTATGTAGCCATGCAGTTCATTCAAGCGAAATTGCATCCGATGTGTACCGAAGACCGCGCATTGCTTAACGACAGCGAATTTCAGGCGATCAAAGAGAGTGACCTTAGTGTCCTGATCGCTCCTTATCTCATCATCGGACTGGTTATCGTTGCCATGCTGCTATTGATACGATTCGTCAAAATGCCTAAAAACGGAGATCAGAATCACAAAATAGACTTCTTCCCTACACTCAAACGCATTTTCAAGGAAACACGTTATCGTGAAGGTGTGATAGCCCAGTTCTTTTATGTGGGAGCACAAATCATGTGCTGGACGTTCATCATTCAGTATGGAACACGACTGTTTATGTCACAAGGCATGGACGAAAAAAGTGCAGAAGTGTTATCACAACAATATAATATCGTGGCAATGGTTATTTTTTGTATCAGCCGCTTTATCTGTACCTTTATCCTGCGCTATCTCAATGCCGGAAAGTTACTGATGATTCTTGCTATCTTCGGAGGTATTTTTACATTAGGTACCATCTTCCTGCAGAATATCCTCGGTTTATATTGCCTTGTGGCAGTTTCAGCATGTATGTCGTTGATGTTCCCCACCATTTATGGCATCGCACTGAAAGGCATGGGAGACGACGCCAAGTTCGGAGCCGCCGGTCTCATCATGGCTATTCTGGGTGGTTCCATTCTCCCTCCGCTACAAGCAAGCATTATTGATCTGAAAGAAGTCGGCTGGTTGCCCGCTGTCAACGCTTCATTCGTTCTTCCGTTTATTTGCTTCCTTGTAATTATCGGCTATGGCTACCGTACAGTGAAAAGAAACTGGTAAAATACAGACTAAAAAATAGTGACGCTATCCCGATAAGATACCGTCACTATCCAACACTTATAGTGACACCATCCCACCCGGATAGCGTCACTATTTTATTTTCTTTTTTTATAAAGAATTCTTTTTTTCTTCGTATCTTAATTTATTTGTTTAAATTTGTCAATCAATTTCCAACAATTTGTTAATTCGATGACCGAAAGCCGAGATGACATACTCCTAGCACACGAATTTGAGACGATATTTACCGGATATTATTCAGCGGTGAAATATTTCGCCTTCATGCTACTAAAATCCGAAGCGGATGCGGAAGACATCACCCAAGATGTTTTCACCAAATTATGGACGCAACCTCAAATATGGTCGGATCGGGATAGCACAGAGATATCCAATTATATCTTTGCCATGACCAAACACATCACTATCAACTTCATCAAACATAAAAGAATAGTAGAAGAATATCAGGAAAGCGTGATCGAAAAAAGCCTCATCGAAGAACTTTTCCAAACAGATAACACACTCGAACCTATCTATTATAAAGAAGCAGAGCTATTGGTACGTCTGGTTCTGAGCCGTCTTCCGGAACGTCGTAGAGAAATCTTCGTACTAAGCCGTCTTAGAAATATGAGCAATCAAGAGATTGCCGAAAAACTGAATATTTCCGTCCGCACAGTAGAACATCAAATCTACCGAACCATGCTGGAATTAAAAAAGATTATTTTTATTGCATTTTTTTTCTATTTCGTGTAAGTAGTTCATCCGCTTCAAGTGTGCTATTTATATAACACCAATAATAAATAGCATAAATGAAAAATTATTTCCAGAAAATATTGACCTTATTCACTAGAAGCGAATATCCGAAATCTACTCAACAAGAATTTTACAGATGGTTGGTAGACAAAGAACATACTTCCGAAAAAGAAGATGCATTACTTACTCTCTGGCAGGAAGCTCTTCAACAAAAGATTGTATCTAATACACACCAATCATACGAGCAATTAAGAAAGAATGCGAATATTCCTTCCATACGGAAAGAACGCAGGATTCGTCCGGTTCATATCTGGCAGGCAGTCGCCGCCGTCTTTTTCCTTTTGGCAGCTTCTTCCATCTATCTCTCTACAATAGGAAAAGATGCAACCCCTGACTTGCTGCAACAATACATCCCGACAGCAGAAACACGGACTCTTATCCTGCCCGATGGAACCGAAGTGCAACTGAACTCACAAAGTACGCTCTTATATCCGCAGGAATTCACAGGCAAAGACCGTAGTGTATTTCTTCTTGGTGAAGCCAATTTCAAAGTCAAGCCTGACAAAAAACACCCGTTTATCGTCAAATCCAACGACTTTCAAGTTACAGCATTAGGTACAGAGTTTAATGTGTCAGCTTATCCGGAAAATGCGATAACCGCTGCAACCCTGATTTCGGGAAGCGTACTTGTGGAATATAATAATCTGAACTCACAAGTCATTTTAAGCCCTAACGAGCAATTGGCGTACAACAGGCATACACGCTTCCATTGTCTGAACAACCCCGACATGATGGATGTGACAGCCTGGCAACGTGGTGAGCTAGTATTCAGAGAAATGAATATCCAAGACATAATAACGATACTCGAACGCAAATATCCGTACACATTCGAGTACCAGCTCAAAAATATAAAAGAAGACAAATATAGTTTCCGGTTCAAAGAACAGGCCACATTATCAGAAGTGATGGACGTTATAGTAAATGTTGTCGGTCAAATGGACTATAAAATAAAAGGAAAACGCTGTTATTTGATTCCCAAGTAACAGATGACCTGAAAAAACAGCAAACAGTAAAAATATACAATATAGAACAAACCTTTTTAACCCTTTACAGACATGCAAAAAAGTATCCGGAACAGAGCCCGAACTCTATCCCGGATATGAAATCAAGATTCTCAATATTAGAGTTCTACTCTTAATTACCGTGAAATAAATTAGTTAATAACCTAATACTAAGAAAATGCTACAAATTTATGAATTTATAGTAAACCAAACAGCAAAGGGAAGAAGTTTTATTCTTTTTTTCTGCATGTTATTGATGCAGACCCCCTCCTTTGCGCAAAACAGTGCCAAAATTACCATTCAAAAGAAAAATATATCTATTATTGAGGCACTTAAAGAAGTTGAAAGACAATCCGACTTGTCTGTCGGATACAATGATTCCCAGTTGAAAGACAAGCCCGTCTTAAATCTTAACCTAAGAGCTGTCACATTAGAGAACGCCCTTTCACAAATCCTTAAAGGGAGCGGATTCACTTACCTGTTCAAGGGGAAATATATTATGATTATTCCGGACAACAAGCCTAAAGAAATTCCTGCAAAGAAAGTAACAGGAAAAGTCGTTGACGAGAGCAATGAACCTTTGATCGGAGTAAACATCAAGGTGGAAGGAAGTTCCGAAGGAGCTATCACCGATATAGATGGTAATTTCACAATTACCGCTTCTCCAGGCAGTACATTAAGTTTCACTTATATAGGATATGCATCTCAAAATGTGAAAATAACAGATAGAAACATCTATGACGTAAAATTACTGAGCGACACCAAGCAATTAAGTGAAGTAGTAGTAACAGCCCTCGGCATCAAGCGCGAACAGAAGGCATTAAGTTATAATGTACAGCAGGTAAAATCAGACGAATTAACTCAAATCAAAGACGCGAACTTCGTTAATAGCCTGAACGGTAAAGTAGCGGGTGTCACAATCAATTCAAGTTCATCCGGTGTGGGTGGTGCCAGTAAAGTGGTGATGCGTGGAACGAAGTCCATTGAGCAGAGCAGCAATGCACTGTATGTGATCGACGGTATCCCGATGTTTAATTTCGGCGGTGGTGGCGGTACGGAATTCGATTCAAAAGGTGCTACGGAAGGTATCGCCGACATCAATCCCGAAGACATCGAAAGCATTTCCGTACTGACAGGTGCGGCAGCGGCAGCCCTCTACGGTAGCAACGCAGCCAATGGAGCTATTGTTGTCACCACCAAAAAAGGAAAAGTAGGAAAGCTACAGGCAAGCGTGTCCACCGGCATCGACTGGATGAATCCATTCGTAATGCCTAAATTCCAGAATCGCTACGGAACAGGAAGCTATGGCAAAGCAAACGGCTCTACAACTCTCAGTTGGGGACCGAAGCTGAACGAAGCGAGCCGTATGGGGTACGAACCCACTGATTTTTTCGAGACGGGAGCAGTATATTCCAACTCCGTCAACTTGTCTGCCGGAACGGAAAAGAACCAGACCTTCTTCTCCGCAGCAGCGACTAATTCCGACAGAATGGTTCCCAACAATAGGTATAACAGATATAATTTTACTTTCCGCAACACGACCAGTTTCCTTAACGACAAGATGAAGCTCGATGTAGGAGCCAGTTACATCATCCAGAATGACCGCAACATGGTTAATCAGGGTGTATACTCCAACCCTTTGGTATCGACTTACCTGTTCCCTCGAAGCGATGACTTCTCATTGGTGAAGATTTTTGAACGCTGGAGCGACGCGCGCAAGATCAACTTACCTTACTGGCCACAGGGCGAAGGTAACCTCCGTATGCAGAATCCGTATTGGATTTCATACCGCAATCTCCACGAGAACAACAAGAAGCGTTATATGATGTCCGCCGGACTGACTTACGATGTACTGGATTGGCTGAACCTGTCGGGGCGTATCCGTATCGACAACTCCAATAATACATACGAGCAGAAACTTTATGCCGGAACCATCGCCACGCTGACCGACGGCAACCAGGGGCATTATACAATTGCTAAGAATGAAACGAGCCAAACGTACGCCGACTTTTTGGTGAATATCAACAAACGTATCAAAGACTTCACCCTCGTAGCCAACATCGGTACCAGTTTGAGCAACAATGCCAGCAGTACCTTTAGTTACGGTGGACCGATACAAGAGAACGGAATCCCGAACGTATTCAACGTGTTCGACCTCGACAATGTGAAAAAACGTGCCGTTCAGGAAGCGTGGAGAGACGTAACGTATTCCATCTTCGCCAACGTGGAAGTAGGTTGGAAAAGTATGCTCTACCTCACCCTGACAGGACGTAACGACTGGGCTTCACAAATTCACGGCACCACAGACCCTTCCTTCTTCTATCCATCGGTAGGTCTGTCGGCAGTAATCACCGAAATGGTGAAATTGCCCGAATGGGTCAGCTACCTGAAAGTGCGCGGTTCATACAGTTCTGTGGGTTCTCCTTACCCCCGCTACCTGACCATACCGACTTTTCCGTATGACGCCACACTGCAACAGTGGAAAGAGAAATCCATCTACCCCATCGGCACACTTTATCCCGAACGCACCAATTCTTGGGAAGTAGGCTTGGACGCAACGCTGTTCCGTGACTTCAAAATAAGCGCTTCCTTCTATTACGCCAACACGCACAACCAAACGTTCGACCCGCAGATTACGGTATCTTCCGGTTACGACAAGCTGTATGTGCAGACCGGTTCCGTGCGCAATGTGGGCGTGGAAGCTATGTTAGGCTATGCACACACTTGGAGCGGCTTCAACTGGGACACCAGCTTCACCATTTCCAGCAACCAGAACACGCTGACCGAACTGGTAAGAAACTACGTGCATCCCGAAACCGGAGAAATCATCAACAAAGACCGGCTTCCGCTGAAGACGTCTGACGGACGCGGATTGGCACAGGCTGAGTTCATCTTGAAAGAAGGTGGTTCGCTAGGCGACCTTTACACCCGCTCCGACGTGGTGCGCGACGACAAGGGAAAAGTCCAGATAGACGCCACCGGCAACGTCTCCAAAGTGGGTAACCTGAACGACATCAAACTGGGAAGCGTATTCCCGAAAGCTAATCTGGCATGGAACAACTCCTTCTCTTACAAAGGCATTAACGTGGGATTCCTTATTTCCGCCCGCATCGGTGGTATCGCATATTCAGCTACACAGGCCGCTATGGATGAGTACGGAGTTTCCGAAAGAACCGCTGCCGCCCGTGATGCCGGTGGAGTGCTCGTCAACGGCCGTACGATGGTAGACGCACAAAAGTGGTTTGAGGTCATCGCCGGTTCCAGCGGATTGCCACAGTACTATACATACAGCGCAACGAATGTCCGCCTTCAGGAAGCGCGCATCGGTTATACCATCCCCCGCCGCTGGATAGGCAACGTATGCGACATCAATGTATCACTTGTAGGCCGCAATCTTTGGATGATATACAATAAAGCGCCGTTCGACCCCGAAAGCGTAGCCTCTACCGGCAACTTCTACCAGGGTATCGACTACTTCATGATGCCGAGCAGCCGCAACATCGGGTTCAACATTAAGCTTAACTTCTAAAAACGATGAATAGCATGAAATACATAAAACAGTTCAATCTGACAATGATATCAATTGCCACGCTGCTTATTTTTAGTAGTTGCATGGACAATGATATCAATCGAAACCCTTTTGAAACCACTGAGGAAGAGATGGGGAGAGACAACTATAACGTAGGTTCCAAATTAAAAACACTTGAAGGTCAGGTGATCCCCACGCAGGAACATTTGTATCAATTTATGGAAGCCATGTGCGGTGGTGCTTATGGTGGATATTTTAGTGACACGCACACCGGATGGATTGAAAAATTTTCAACATATAATCCCAAGTCGGATTGGTTGGAAGGAGCCTTTTCCACCATCTTCACCAACACCTATCCTAACTACCGCAATCTGATGAAACTGAATGACGTGCCCGTTCCGCAAGCCATCGCCAAAGTGCTGCGAGTGGCGATCATGCAACGCACTACCGACATGTTCGGACCCATCCCCTACAGCAAGATAGTGGTGGAAGGAGAAGCCGCTGCATTGAGTGCTCCCTACGACTCGCAGGATGTTATCTACAAGCAGATGTTCAAGGAACTGGATGAAGCCGACCAAGCATTTGAGGACAACCTCACACTCGACCCCGATGCCCTGAAGAAGCTTGACGACGTCTATTACGGAAACGTGGAGCAATGGCGCAAATACCTCCATTCTCTGCAACTTCGCATGGCGATGCGTCTCTGCTACGTGCCAGAGATGAAAGAAGAAGTGCAACGGATAGCCGAAGCGGCAGTGAAGGCGGGTGTGATTACTGACAATGCCGACAACGCCCTATTTCACGTAGCCGAAAACCGTTCTGCCCTCTGTTTCAACACTTGGAACGACTATCGGATTGGTGCCGACATTCTATGCTACATGAACGGTTATCAGGATTCTCGCCGCGAAAAATACTTCACCATGGGTAAAGGCAACGGCAAAACAGACGGCACCGCCGGCAGTAAAGAAGGCTATTACGGTATCCGCATCGGCACACTACCGACAGGCGTGACCGACGACCAACTGAAAAGCGTCTACTCCAACCGCCTCATGACCGCCACCGACCCTTACACCTGGATGACCGCCGCCGAAGTGGCATTCCTCCGTGCCGAAGGCGCATTGCGGGGATGGGCAATGGGTGGAGAGGCCAAAGACCTCTATGAGCAAGGCATAGCCCTCTCCTTTGCCCAACACGGAGCATCGGGAGCCGAAGCTTACGCTGCCGACAACAGCATGGTGCCAGCAGCCTATGCCGATCCGCTGGGCAAATACGACACCAGTGCCCCATCCAACATCAAAATCGCGTGGAACACGGACAGCAAGGAAGATCATTTTGAAGAAAACCTCGAACGCATCATCACCCAGAAGTGGATTGCCATTTACCCGCTGGGCATCGAAGCATGGAGTGAACGCCGCCGCACGGGTTATCCCAAAATGCTCCCCATCGTTGACAATAAGAGCTCATATTCCGAACTTACTAACATCGGAATACGTCGCCTGCAATACCCTGCCAGTGAATACAGCCTCAACGGAGGACACGTGGAAGAAGCCGCACAGATGCTGGGAGGAGACCAAATAAATATTCGCCTCTGGTGGGATTGCAAACCGAATAATTAATAAAAGTAAAACCTTGAAAAACAAAAAGATATGAAACACAGCTATTTGAGATCCAATTTAATGGCTTGTCTCCTGACAATCGCAATAGCCGGAGGATATCTGTTTACGTCTTGTGAAGACTGGACAGATCCGGAAGAGGTGGACTACACCATCCAAGGCCCGGACAAGCAAAATCCCGAACTCTGGGCACGTTATATGGAATCGCTTCGCATCTACAAGCTCGAACGCGAACACTACATCACATACGCGAGCTTCAACAACGGCGTTGAGCCTTCAAAGAACGAAGGCAACTATCTCCGTTCCCTGCCCGATTCACTGGACTTTGTTACGTTGGCAAACTCTGAGAACATCACCGCTGCCGACCGTGAGGATATCCCCGGACTACAAGAGAAAAGTACCCGCGTGCTCTACCACGTAGATTATGCCAAGAAAATGACGGAACTTCCCGATGACGCCGCTTTGGGCGCATGGTTGGACAAAGCGGTAGCCACTGTTGCAGAGTTAAACATGGATGGTTTCGCTTTCAGCGGCATACCACTTTATGGTGGTACGGATACTGAACAGGCTGCACGCAAAGCGTCCGCACGGTTAATTGTCTCCAAACTATCCGCCACAGGAAAAGCACTCGTTTTTGAAGGGGATCCCACCTTTGTAGACGCTGCCGACATGGAGAAACTGAACTACGTAGTGCTCAACACCGCCGACATAGAGAGAGCCGTGGCATTGAAACTGCTTGTGGCAAATACACTGGAGACGCATACAACGCTATCAAAAAAGCAACTGATACTAGCCACCAAGATGAACGGCAAGTTAGCGGACGAAAACGGAACATGGCATAACGCCGTGCTCGAAATACCTAACCGTGTAGTTGGCTTGGGTCCTTTGGGAGGAATGGCAATATACTCCATAGGTGAAGATTATTATCAACCTGAAAAGAATTACCATACTTGCCGGACGGCTATACAGACGATGAATCCATCCATGTAGACGAAAGTAAGAGGATGGAAATTATGGAATATTAGTTTGCAGGAAACCGAAACTAATGATAAAAAACAATGCATAAATACTATAAAATCAATCTTATGAATAACTCATTCAAATACTTCGCCCTTTCCATGTTGTTGGTAGCATTGACGGGATGCACCGCAGGAGATATCACACAAATCGGAGGTGTGCTGCCTGACGAAACACCTATGAATAGCATGGGAGGACAGCTATACAGTGGAAAGACTCTTTCCCACATGATTACCGTGGGCATGTATGAAGACGATGGCGCAGCCACCGAAGAAATAGTTTACGCACTAACCAAGCCCGCTACAACGACCGTTACAGTAAAAGTTGTTCCATCACCGGAACTCGTAGCGAAATACAACAGTGACAACAGCACCGAAATGAAAGAATTTCCTGTCACCAATGTGACCTTTGAGGACGGCGGTTCACTCACCATACCCACTGGAAAGAAAGTATCCGAAAATATTAGTGTCACCCTTTCTCCCGAAGGACTGGAAGCTGGAACGCTCTACCTGTTGGCAATTACGCTCGAACGGGACTTTGCAGGTATAGAAGTGCAAGCTGCCAAACAAGTGATTTATTACAGAATAAGCTTCCGGGAAAAGATAACGACATGCACACCTGGCTACGAACCAATACCAATCCCACCGATGATGCCCGGTCTGACTTCAGTATTTTATGTAAATACAGAAACGTATCAGCCTTTGATCGCCAACGCATGGAGTGTCAAAGCGGAAGGTTCAACCATGCCTGCACCAATATATAACATGGGGAATATTGTAAACCTCAAAAAAGCAACAATAGACTATGACGCTACCAGTGGACGTGCTTTGTTCAGCTTGGGTAGCGACCTGTCTTACGTATTGGAACATAGAGATAAATACATCCGCCATCTCCAGGAGTATGACCACAAAGTATGCATTTGTATTGAAAATGGTGGCAAAGGAATAGGCTTTTGCAGCATGACCAACACACAGATAACCGATTTCGTCAGTCAAGTGAAAGCTACGGTAAATCGTTATCAACTAGATGGCGTAAACCTATTGGATGATGACAGTAAATACGGCAAAGCAGGAACACCGGCAATGAACACCACTTCATACCCCATGCTGATCAAGACATTGCGTGAAGCCTTACCCGGCAAATTGCTCACATTGGTAGATAAAGGAGACGCTACGGAATATTTCTACGACATCAACAAATGTGGAGGCATCGAAGTAGGCAAACACATTGATTATGCATGGCACGGCTACGTTTCGCCAACGGAAGACTTGCAAGCCATCACTCCCAACCCGGAAGGTACACAGGTTTATAGTAAATACACGCGAAAACCCATTGCCGGATTGGATGAAAAATGTTACGGTAGTGTAAATGTACCTCTGTATTCTAGCACTGATATAAAACATAGAGACCAGGCAGCAGAGACAATAGCTAAATGGAAATCCGCAGGATATAAAAAAAGCAATATTATAGTTTATGGAAATGATCTCATCGGTAATGAGTATGGTGGCTATGAAACAGCAGTTGGTATAATGTTAGGCACATATAGCCTTCTTCCATTCATGGATGACGGTGATAGTTGGGATTTTAATAGAGACGAAGTAATATGGGGAGATGTATTGTATGATGGAAAAGCTTTGGACAATAGGATAAATGGAGGTCCTGAAAACAATCCTTATAGGAAAGACTGGTAAATAAAGATCAATCATAATCTGACCAAAAGAAACCAAGATAAAAAATGATAATCAGATAATAAGAATTAAAAGAAAAAAGGAGGTGTTTATATGTGAAAAAATTCCCATTCACAATTAGTTATTAACTTTTAAATCAAAAAATCATGAAGAATTTATTTTTTACTCTAGTTACATTAATTATGGTATTGTTCGTTACAAGTTGCAGCAACAATGAAGACTTGGTAGTAGCATCTCAAGATGCCCAGCCGGTAGCGACCCGTGGTGTATCCGTTAAAACACCGAAACTGACAACGTATATCGAGACAAACGATATCAATCCGTTAAATATGGGTGAATACTACTTCACCGGTACAGAAGCGGACAAAGACTATGTAGTGGATCACGTGATATTGTTCGCATCGAACATTCGCGGCACAGTTTCGACTGTAGAGTTATATCACAACCCGAATCAGACTTACATTCTGAACAACAGAAATACATTGGTGAAACCATTGCAGGACAAGGGTATCAAAGTATTGCTCGGTTTGCTGGGTGATCATACAGGTGTGGGATTTGCTAATCTAACCAGTGCGCAAATAACTTCATTCGCTAACCAAGTGGCTGATTGTATTGAAGTTAATGGACTTGATGGTGTAGACTTTGATGACGAATATGCTGAATACGGAAAAATATCAGGTACCCCGTCACCCAGCGGTACTAACTTCAGTTCGTTGATTACAGCCTTACGCGCGAATCCGAAAATGTCTGGTAAGTTAATTACTGCTTTCCATTACGGCTATGCCCAATATTTCAATCAGAATGCTCTGAACGCTATGAATTATATGTGGCCTAACTTCGGTTACGGATATGGTGCTCCTTCCGGATTTTCAAACAGCAAATGGGCAAGTATGTCAATACAATACACCGACGGTTATCCTAGTGCAAGACAAATCCAAAGTGCTGCGCAAAACTATGGCGATTATGGTGCAATCATGATGTTTAATGTACGTAATTATGATGCTTCCGGAACAATGAACAATTTTGCTTCACGAGTATGGGGTGGAAAAACAGTTAGCTATACCGGTACTTCATATCCTAAAAACTACTAGTAGGGTCATGGCCTTCATAGCTAAATTTTTTGCAACGGCTGCTGAAAAGTAAGCATTGCGCTAAACAAAGCAAATTAAAAAAAGAAAAGACCGGGAGTGTCCGCACGAAAGTAGACTGTTCCGAAAGCTATGCTTCCACAAGCAGCACTCCCGGCTTCTCTCATTTCGAAACCAGAGCCAGCAGCTATGAACAACGCTAATCCTTATAACAATGCTTCCCCGTAAAAAGAAGCATCAGCAACGTCCCCCCCATCGGCAACACCCGACGGACGGACGCTAACAAAAACAGAATATCAACGAAGAAATTCGAAACAACATATATCTATCAATCCCGTAAAGAAACAAAAAATTCAAATGCCATGAAAACAACAAAAATCTTCCGAAGCATCCTATGCACAGCCTCTCTCTCAAGCCTCACCGCAGCTATGCTACTGTCACTAGCCGCCTGCGACAACAAGGACTATAGCAACGCCTCCCCATTCGACAGCGTAGTCTACCTCGATGTCGCCCAACAGAAGGACGTGACGAGCTTCACCTTCAACCGCCTCATCGAAACCGGTCAACAAACAATCGCCGCTCAGCTCTCACAGCCGACGGGAAGCGACGTCAACGTCAGCATTAAAGTAGATCCTACCTTGGTAAACACCTACAACGCCCGCCTGGAAACAGACTACACCCTGCTCGCCCCCAAATACTACACTCTCTCCACCGAGCAAGCCGTTATTCCGCAAGGTAAAACCATCTCAGCGCCTGTCACCATTGACTTCGACGCCCTCACCGAACTCACTATCGACGCCGGCTATCTACTCCCCGTCACCATCAGTCAGGCAACAGGAGGAATCGGCATTCTCGACGGTTCGAAAACCATCTGCTATATCATCCGACGTTCCAGTGCCATCACCACCGCTGTCAATTTGAAAGATAATTACTTCGAAGTGCCCGGCTTCGACAAAAACAGCCCCACTGCCGACATCGTCAACGATCTGAAGCAACTCACCTACGAAGCCATCATTCGTGTGAATGACTTCAAATACGGCGCCAAAACGAAAAACATCTGTACCATCATGGGCATTGAGCAATATTGTCTGTTGCGCCTTGGCGATACAGGATTCCCCTTACAACAACTACAATTCGCCGCCAACGAAAACAAAATACCCAACGCTGACAACAGTAAACTACTACTTCCCAATGAATGGTACCACGTAGCCGTAGTTTATGACACTGAAGCGCGTACCGCCTCCATCTACCTTGATGGACGTGAACAAAGCCGCGCCGAAGACTACGGAAACGGCTTACCCATCAACCTCGGTATGCAAGAGCGTGGTAAACAATTCATGTTCAAAATAGGCCACTCTTATGGTGAGCCTGACGACATGAGTCGACAACTTGACGGCGAAATCTGCGAAGTACGCATATGGAACACAGCCCGCACTCAAGAGGAAATCTACAAAAACATGTATAATATAGAAGACCCAGAAAATGCCCCGGGTCTATGCGCCTACTGGAAGTTCAACGAAGGCGAAGGCGATATAGCCAAAGATTTCTCCGGCCACGGGAATGATGCAAAAGCCCATAATAAAGCAGTATTGTGGCCTGCAGGTATCGAGGTGACTCAGAAAAATAAAGAATAACCAAGTAGGAAGATTCCGGACACTGTTCTATTACAGAACAGTGTCCGGTCTTCCCCTATTCAAACAATTATCCTTCGGAAGCTACTAACTCTTCCAATGCTCATAGAATTAACTGGAGGGAAAGTTTCGAGCAAAAATAAGAGTAGTAGCAACCGAAATTTCTTAAACTTTAAATGCTGCCACATTTTATCAGAAGAGAACTGCACTTTTTACGACATGACTTATCAGATAATAAAACAACAATGAAATTACACTTGTGCATTTATATGGACAGACTTATGCAATAAGCCTGATTCAGTTATGCATCCCTACAGTTACCCAACAGCAAGATTAAAACATCCATATAAAATAGCTAACAGGAAGCCTGAATTTATTATTACTAATGTTCATTACGTAATATACAAATGTTTGTTACCTTTGTATATAGTACTGTTATATTGAATATGTAGTGCCCTTTCCAAGTCACGTTTCGGCGATTATTGGTTTGCCAGCGGAACACCAACATTCTTGATAGAAATACTTAAAAAGAAGGACTTCGACTTTCGCCAACTGGATGGCATTGAAGTCTCTTCCGCCTCATTGAGTGATAACAGAGCGAACATCAGTAATCCTGTTCCGATGATTTATCAAAGCGGCTACTTAGCGATAAAGTCATACGACCAACGTTTTCATACCTATATGTTGAGATTCGACAACGAAGAAGTGAAATATGGTTTTCTCAACATCGCCGCACCTTTCTATAGTCCTGCCCATCTAATGATACAACTTTTTATATGAGTTGAATACGAAAACGGAACCTTACTCTATCGACGACAGACAGTTGGTTAAAAAATCACAATTATAATTCACCATCTTTCACAACAAACACACCAAACGACAATAAACTGTCATCCAATATTCATATCATCATCCACTTGTTACAACTTATCATTATTTTTACTTCGCAGGAATAAATCGTACTTCCTTTCTATCTTTATATGAGAAAATCCAAAGTGGTACTTATCGGGATATGTATCGATAGTACCGAATATGCAATACGTTCCCCCCTCATCAGTATTACCACACGGTAAATAAAAACATTCAATAAACAAAAATAGATCTATTTATCATTGTTGCCAGGAGGAAATCCACCATTTCTCAAAGAATGATTCAAATTGTTAGGATTCAAGCTCCTCATATAAATTTTACTTTCAACTATCACCTCTCAAAATATAAATCCATAAATATTTATATTTTGAGTTTATGAATACATAACTGTGAGATTATAGTTACAGTGAATTTACTCTTTTATCTCAAACGTAGGAAATAGGTGTATCCCATCTAAGTGGCACCATTAAAACAAATTAAAATGAAATACTCAATAACAACATCACCTCTCGTTCCCGTTGTCATAACTATACTTCTTATTTATCAATTATACCTTGTCCCACTGTTTATTGCAGGCGGAATTTCAATTTATTGGATTTGGTCTTTCATATTTATACAAAAAGAAAAGAATTTATTAAAAGAAGGGATTCAATATTTAATGGACTCCTTCGGGAATATTCGTACCCCGATCACATCGATTCATACTCCATTAAAAACAATATACAATGATCATTGTCCCGAAAATGCCAAAACGGAGTTATTACTGGCAATCCGAAAGATCGATTGTCTCAACGAACATTTAACCGGACTGATGAATTTGAAACAGTTATTCACCCATTCCGGAAGTGTGGATATTGCAGAATATGAACTCGGAAAGTTTATCAGGAACAAAGTCGACTCTTTAAGAGAACATGCCATCAACAATCAAATAAAACTGGAAATAAAGACAGAATTCAAGTATGCCAGTACTTGGTTCGACCAAAGTAAGGTATCTCCAATCATTGATAAATTCATAAGAAACGCCATAGACCACGCCGGACAAAAGCAAACAATTATCTTGGCTATTTCTATAAACCCTCAACACTGGCAAATTAGAATAACCGGTTACAAAAGCAGGAGATTGACCCAATGTTACACATACAAAAAGCTTCAATTACTCAAACGGGGAGAAGAACTTGAATATAGTTTCGATAAAAGTATATTTTATAAGAAACTGTTAAGACTGTGCAACGGCAAGATTCTCATCAATCACTCCCAACAGAGTGTTTTACTAAGATTTCCATTAAAATATACACATAAAAATATGTCCGAATATACTCCCATACAGTTCACAGTCAATCAGGAAGAAAAAAAGATTGACTCTCTGTTCTGTAAAGAGACTCATAAAAGAAAGTCAGCCAAGCCTACAGTACTCCTTGCTGACAGTAATGCAGACTTCAGGTCTTATCTGGAAACACGCTTATCCGAACACTTCATTGTAAAAAGCTTCGACAACGGTCTGGAAGCCCTGAAATACATCAGAGAAGAATACCCGGACATCGTGATTTGTGACATGATGTTGCATGGGATGTATGGAAACGAACTCTCTTCAAGACTGAAAACGTCCGGAGAGACCTCTATTATACCTATTATCCTTTACGGTTCATATCTGGACGGCAAACAACAAAACACAAGAGAGGCCTCGCTGGCCGATGTCTTTTTACATACTCCTTTTCATGTAGAAGATTTAAAAATAGAAATAAACGTTCTAATCAAAAATAGTCGTTTCCTTAGAAAATCATTCCTACAAAAAATATTCGGGGAACAATTCTTAAAGATAAAAGAGAACGAAAACCTGAATGAAGATAATTACGTATTCATCGATCGTGTGAAAGACTATATTCTAAAAAATATAGATCAGGAAAACCTGACTATTGATGAAGTCGCGTCCGAACTATATATGAGTAGAACTACTTTCTTCAATAAATGGAAATCGCTGACAGGAGAAGCACCTAAATTTTTTATATACCGAATCCGAATGGAAAAAGCCCGTGAACTGTTAGAAAGCGGAAAATACTCTGTAAATGTGGTTCCGGAAATGATAGGATTAAAGAATCTAAAAAACTTCCGACATAAATATAAAGAATATTTCGGAATAACACCAAGCGAATCTATTATAAAAAAACAATAGTATACGAAGTCTGCTATCTGTTGCAAAGGTCCTGATGAATGGGACCTCTGCAACAGCATTCCTGCAAAAAAAACATTTTGTTTTTATTTCCATACGCAGTATTTCACAAATACCGGCATTTACTCTATGTACGTACACCTTAATTTTGAAAATTAATAATCTAATTTTAAACAGTATGAAAATTTTAACTGAAATAAAAAAAACTCGTTGTTTTAATCGCTTTGTTCTCCTTGTAGTATTGCCAGGCCTGATAAGCACTTTCACTGCATGCAGCAATGATGACGATTCAGATATTCCCGTATATTCACTTAAAGATGTGGATGGAAACTATTCCGGTAAGATGTTGACAGAAACCGCTCCATCCGTCAATCCACAAAACTACTCCTCCAAAGAAGAACAACCGCAAGGAGCCACAGTTACCGCTGAAGTAAAAGACAATCAAATTATGATTAAAAAACTTCCGGTTGACGATTTGATCAGAAGTATCGTCGGTGAAGAAGCTGCCGAAGTTATCATTGAGAATCTGGACGATATCAATTACAACATTCCTTATACTGCTGCCTTTAATGATGATGGCAAAGGCTCCATTCTACTTCAATTGAAACCTGAACCTTTGGAAATAAAATATACGCCCCCGACCCAAGTAAAAGCGGATGGAGAAGAAGATCCTCAAATTACTGTAAAAGTAACCATAGAAGCAGAAGAACAGGGTCAATATACATATAAAGATAAAAAACTTACCTTTGTGATCAAAGCAACCCAGGTGGAAGTAGAAGGAGTGCCGTTGAAAGACTTCCCGATTACCACATTCAGTTTCGACATGGTCAAGAAGTAACCGATCGGACAAGCTTTCCCAAAGTATTTTCATTATGATGGGAATTGTCTCAAAAAAGAGTATGCCTGCCACAGTACGCATACTCTTTTTTATACCTTTGTGAAATAACCAACGATATGAAAAATGACTATAACTGAAAACATCCGGAAAGAATTACAGGCGCTAGTAGATTCCCAATATCAGGAATTTCACTCTTCCCTCCTCCCGGGAGCTAACAACATTCTCGGCGTACGCATCCCCCAACTGCGAACAATGGCCAAAGAAATTATAAAGAAAGAAGACTGGCGCACATTTGTCGAATCAACCGAGACTAACTATTATGAAGAAACAATGCTTCAGGGAATGATTATCGGACTAGCAAAAATGGAACTTGAAGAACAAATGAAATACGTAACGATGTTCATTCCCCGCATAGATAATTGGGCTGTATGCGACATATTCTGCAGTGAACTGAAAACTGCCGTGAAAAAAGGAAAAGAAAACGTATGGCAATTTATCCAACCCTATCTGAAATCCTCTAAAGAATTTGAAATACGTTTCGGAATTGTGATGCTTTTCCATTATGTAGATGACGCACATATTGATTCGTTACTGAAATATGCCGACTCATTCAATCACGATGCCTATTATGCACGCATGGCTATGGCATGGATGATATCACTGTGTTTTATCAAATTTCCCCAAAAGACAATGGAGTATCTGAAACATAGCGCATTGGATAACTGGACTTACAACAAGGCACTGCAAAAAACAATCGAGTCATTCCGGGTAGATAAGGATACCAAGGACATTCTCCGGAAAATGAAAAGACGATAAAAACAAAGTACGGTAAACATCCTGCCATCAGCATTCCGTTCACCGTGCTTCTTATTCCTTTCTGTAGATACCGCTTTTATTTTTGCGTCATTTATTTATGTTTGTAATCCGGAGAAAAACTAATTCCTCCTGACCTTTTTCCTTCTGCTTCTGCGTCTCTGTTGTTTCTGACGGCTATAACGCTGCCATCTTTTATAAATCATCCAACCACTCATCAACGCAACGACAACAAAAATAAGAATAGTGATACCCACTCCCAAATTATCTCCTTTAATACGCGACCAAATATCAAGAACTTCTTTTGTCTTATCGCCAAAATCGCGAATCATGGCGCATCGTTCCACCACTTTGCGATCCGGATATTGTATTTTGTCAATTTGTATGCTATCTGCACCCGGTCCGAAAAAGTAACTTAAATCGGAATAATATTGAAGTGTAGTGTCTACCTTTTCTTCCAGTATTTCAGGAGTGGCTATGGAACTTACATATCCGCAAAAATCCATATTCCTCAAGGCAATATCCGAACGGCACATAAAGTTGATAAAATAACTGGCTGCTTCCGGATTCTTGGCATACTTCGGGATCACCCAACCGTCATACCAGATATTACTTCCTTCCTCCGGAACTTCATAATCCAGATCCACTCCTACCGCATCAGCCTCTTCAATCGCCCAAATCGCATCACCGCTCCAAGTCATATTCAGCCAGGCTTTATTTTTCGTCATCATCTCCTTGCCGAAATCCGCTTCCCAACCGGCAATATTCGGTTTCAAAGCTTTCAAATATTTTTCAGCCAACTCCATCGCACGTGGAGAGTAGTCATTCATCAGCTCTTCCACTGTCACTGTTCCCTCCTTCAGTTCCTTTGCATGTGCATAGATCACAGCTGTTCCGTAAGCATCACGATAACTATCCTTCATCAGGATCTTTCCGGCATACTTTTTATTCCAAAGGCAATCCCAGGATAAAGCTACCGAATCGGGCACATAAGCCCGGTTATACAAAATACCAGCCGTTCCCCACATATAACATACAGCATAGCGGCTTGCCTTCTCACCCGGCTGACTCAATTTATTAATCTGCTTACGAATAAATGGAGCCACATTATTCATGTAATTGGGAGAATGGGCAAAATTCGTATCGATGGGTAGCAACAAATGCTTCTTCAGCATACGCTCGATGATGTATTCCGAAGGACAAACCACATCAAAATCTTCATGCCCCTTTTCAATCTTCGTCAACATGATTTCGTTGATATCGAATGTCTGGTAAACGATACGGATATTCTCACCGGTCTGTTCTTTATAATATGCCTGGAAATCCTCAAGTACACCTTCACCGATGTAATCCGCCCAGTTGTAGATTTTAAGAACCCGCTCACGAGGTTCACCGGAATTATAACACCCGGTCAAAGCCAATAAGAGCAGGATAGCAGGAATTATTCTTTTCATATTATTTACGTAGTAGCACATTTGATAGTCTATTAATCTTTTTTCTTCGTTTTTCCTGCCCGGTAATTGATTACAACCAATAACGCCAGTACCACGACAAAAATGATAGCCGAAAGCGGACGAAGTTCCGGGGTCAAACCTCCCTTGCGGGCATCGGCGTAGATATAGGTAGAGAGCGTTTCCAAACCTTGATTACCGATAGTAAAGACAGTTACGGCAAAATCATCAATGGATAGTGTCAGTGCAAGCATAAAACCGCTAATCATTCCCGGACGAATCTCCGGAATAATGACTTTCCACAAGGCCTGCATAGGAGTAGCTCCCAAGTCAAGGGCAGCTTCATAAATATTCGGATTCATCTGCTTCAAACGAGGCAACACACTCAAAACAACGTATGGGGTGCAAAAAGTAATATGAGCAAGCACTACGGTTGTGTAGCCTTGGGTGATTCCCAATGATACAAACAAGAGAAAGAGTGATATACCAGTGATAATATCACCATTCAAAATAGGAATACTATTCACAAATCCGACCGCTTTGCGGGAACGGGCTTTCAGATTGAATATACCGATAGCAGCGATGCTTCCTAACAATGTAGATGCCGTTGCAGCCAATAGAGCGATAGTGATTGTATTAATCAATGCATTCATCAAAGAATGATGAGCACCGGTAGTGAATAACGAAGAATAAAGTTTGGTAGAAAATCCCGTCCAGTTACCCAACACTTTCGCCTCTGTAAATGAGTAGATCACAATAATCACGATCGGAGAATAAAGCAAGAGCAGCAATATCCACAAATAAGTCTGTGCAAATATCTTCTTTACCATAGCCCGCCTCCTTCATTTGAGTTTTCCTTATCATCGGTGCTGAACAGGGAAGTAGCAGCTATCAATAGCAACATAATGAGCGAAAGTGCCGCTCCATAGTTCCACATACTGTTATTGATATTTTCCTGAATCGTCGTACCAAAGAGTTTGATGTTATTCATCGTCAGCAACTCGGCAATGGCAAATGTCGATATGGTCGGCATGAACACCATCATGATACCACTCATCACCCCCGGCATGGAAAGCGGAAGGACTGCTTTCAGAAAGACTTGCACAGGATTGGCTCCCAAGTCTTGCGCAGCCTCGATATAACTATGATCCATCTTCTGCAAAGTGTTGTAGATAGGATAAATCATAAAGGGAATAAAGTTGTACACCATACCGAATATCAAGGCTCCCTCGCCCAACGGCACACTGAAAAAGTCGAATAAGGCAACAGTGGCAAGGGTACGCACCAGAATATTCACCCACATCGGCAGAATAAACAGTACAACCATCGTCTTAGAACGGTTCAGCTTGCTGTTGCTCAAGATCCAGGCAGCAGGATAACCCAGCAAAATACAAACAAGGGTGGTAATAATGGCAATACCAATCGAATAGACAAAGGTATTGATTGCTTCGGGATGTTCGAAGAACTTCTGGAAATTGGCGAGTGTCAAATGACCGCTATCATCAGTAAAGGCATATACGACAATTAAGAACAACGGTATGATCACAAAGATCGCCGAAAAAATAATGTAAGGGAGAGTCCAACTCTTACGTGATGACAAAAAGACTATAAACCTCTTATTCACTTCCTTTCCTGTTAATCGGTTATTTTAACTATACGAATAGCATCTGGAGGGATGGTAATACCTACACGGTCACCGTCATCCCATACATCGTTCGTATCTACAAATACATTCTCGTCCCAGTCTGACAATACAGTCAGATGATAATGGTCACCCTTATAAAGGATGAATTTCACCTCACCCGTCAGCGTTCCGTCTTCTTCATTATCCTGAAGAATCACTTTTTCAAAGTCTACTTCCACTTTGACATTCGTATCGAAAGCGATTCCTTCCACCGGAACACATTCAAAGTTACAACCCAGGAATTCCACATGAGTAGCATCCAGCAATTTTCCTTCGAACGTATTGCAAACACGCTCTTTCTTCATGATATGGATATCGAAAGGCTTTACTAACAGACCGACTTCCGCCCCTACTTCAAAATGGTGGTAATCCTGCACCAGAAATTCATATCCACCGCACATCACCGTCATTTCATAATGCACCCCTTTAAAAATAGAAGTCTCCACCACTCCTACCAACTGTGCCATTTCCGAAACAGGGAAAATATAAAGATCCTCCGGACGGATGACTACGTCTACGGGAACATTCTCGCCAAATCCTTCATCCACACATTCAAACTCCGTACCGCAGAAACGTACGAGTTTATCATGAATCATGGTACCGTTGAGGATATTACTTTCTCCGATAAAGTCTGCTACAAAAGCATTGATAGGTTCATTATAAATATCAATCGGCGTACCGATCTGCTGAATCTTTCCCTCACTCATCACGACAATCGTATCACTTAGCGTAAGTGCCTCTTCCTGGTCGTGAGTGACATAAACAAACGTAATTCCCAAAGATTTATGCATTTCTTTGAGCTCCATTTGCATATCCTTACGCATTTTCAGGTCGAGTGCTGCCAGCGGTTCATCCAACAGCAATACTTCCGGCTCATTCACAATGGCGCGGGCAATGGCTACACGTTGTTGCTGACCACCGGAAAGAGAATCCACATCACGGTATTCATAATCCGTCATACCTACCATTTTCAAAGCAGCTTTCACTTTCTTCTCAATGGTCTGTTTCGGTGTTTTCTTCAGTTTCAGACCGAAAGCGATGTTATCATACACATTCAAATGCGGGAATAGGGCATATTTCTGGAATACCGTATTCACCGGACGCTTATGGGGAGGGGTTTGTGTTATTTCCATCCCCGAAATTCGGATTTCGCCTTCCGAAGCTGTCTGAAAACCAGCAATGAGACGCAACAACGTGGTTTTACCGCAACCGGAAGGACCAAGTATAGTCACAAACTCGCCCTTTTTCACGTTCAGAGTCACATCATCCAATGCTGTTTTATCGCCAAAGTACTTCGATACATGGCTCACCTCAATGATGGATTTATCTTCTTGCATATTCATACTAAAGTTTGGGCTGCAAAGGTACACATTTCTGCGGTTTCTACCTACGTGTTAATCTAATATAACAGTGTTTTTCGATGCCCGACAGAAAAAAAATCTATCTTTGCATAAATATTTATTCACCAATTTTACAAAAGCATGAAAAAGTTTACTTATTTAATTATCGCAACGGCAGCGTTAAGCATGATAGCTTGTACTGGCGGAAACAAAGCCGGATATACTATCACAGGCACAGTAGAAGGTGCAAGCGATGGTGACACCGTCTATCTTCAAGAAGCCAATGGTAGAAATCTGACCAAACTAGATACAGCTGTTATCACCAAAGGCACTTTTACCTTCGAAGGCACACAAGATTCTGTGGTTAGCCGTTATGTCACTTGTGAAGTGAACGGAGAGCCATTGATGATCGACTTCTTCCTGGAAAACGGAAAAATCAATGTTGCCCTGACCAAGGACAATGATGCTGTTACCGGTACTCCCAACAACGATGCATACCAGGAAATCAGAGCTCAAATCAATGACATCAGCAAAAAAATGAATGCCATTTATGAAGCAATGGGCGACACATCTTTAAGTGATGAGCAGAAAGAGGCCAAACAAAAAGAAGGTGCCCAGCTGGAAGAACAATACGACAAAGCAATCAAAGAAGGTGTACAGAAGAATATCACCAACCCGGTTGGAGTATTCTTGTTTAAACAAACTTTCTACAATAACTCTACGGACGAAAACGAAGCTTTGTTGCAACAAATTCCTGCAAATTTCCAGAATGACGAAACAATCGTAAGAATCAAAGAGATGACTGACAAACAGAAAAAGACTGCTGTAGGCACTCAATTTGTTGATTTCGAAATGCAGACTCCGGAAGGAAAGAGCGTGAAGTTGTCTGATTATGTAGGTAAGGGAAAAGTGGTATTGGTTGACTTCTGGGCTAGCTGGTGCGGTCCTTGCCGTCGCGAAATGCCTAACCTGGTAGAAACATACGCTAAGTACAAAGGCAAAAACTTCGAAATCGTAGGTGTATCTCTCGATCAGGATGGTGCTGCATGGAAAGAAGCAATCAAGAAGCTAGACATGACTTGGCCGCAAATGTCCGACCTGAAATTCTGGCAAAGTGAAGGTGCACAGCTTTATGCTGTAAACAGCATTCCTCACACTGTATTGATCGATGGTAGCGGCAAGATTATTGCCCGCGGTCTGCACGGAGAAGAACTTCAAGCTAAAATTGCAGAAGCTGTAAAGTAAGCCCCAAAGGTTAAAGAGAAGGTTCTGCACTTGACAGAGTAGTTATAGTTGTGACACTCCATTGTCACAGTTGTGCCACCTTATTGTCACAATCGTGCCACACTGATGGCACAGTTGTGACAATAAGGTGGCACAGTTCTTAAAATCGTATCCTATTTCCGTTAACGTAGTTGATTGTGATATAAGTCCAACTGCTTCTAGTACAACTTCCTTAATTTTATCCTGCACATCATGAAATAGCCCCTGCAATTCGATCGATTGCAGGGGCTATCTTTATTATACTACAGAGAGGTAAGGAAGTAGCACTTCCCTACCTCCACCATTTAAGCTATTAGATAAACCAACGTACGTAGCAGAAGTCCTGACGGTGTGGAAGTTCCGGATTTTTCGGGAACATACGGTAAGCCACCTTGAAACTACCTGCATTTGACAAGCTGTGTTTAACTTGGAATGTATACAAGTCACCTTCTTTCTTGATTACACTGAACGGTTCTACAGAGTAAACATGTTGTTTTCCGTCTGCTGTTGTATAGGTAGTAACCAATTCAAGACCCACTGCATCATTCAAACCTTTCTCATCGATAACGTAAGTAATAGTATATTCTTTTCCGCTCTCGATATCACCATTCTTCAGTTCTTCCACAGTATCGCAGGACACGATTTCAATAGAATCCCATTTAGCAACAACCTCTTCTTTCCAAGCTGCGATTTCTTTTGCTTTCGCATTATCGTTAGCAGCCAAAGTCTGGAAACGTTTTGCCAGTTTGCAATAGAACTTGCTATAGTAATCATCCAGCTGACGCTTCATGGTATAATGAGGAGCAATCTGTGCGATAGAATTCTTCACCACTTTGATCCAGCCTTCAGAATATCCTTTCTTATTACGTGCATAATACAAAGGCATGATTTCAGTTTCGAGAATACTGTAAATAGTAGCAGCATCCAACTGATCCTGATGTTCCTGATTCTGGTAAGTACGTTTTTCGGTCAACGCCCAACCTGCACCTTCACGATAACCTTCCAGCCACCATCCATCTAATACAGAGAAGTTGACAACACCGTTCATCAAAGCTTTTTCACCAGACGTACCGGATGCTTCCAACGGACGAGTCGGAGTATTCAACCAGATATCAACGCCGGAAACCAGACGACGAGCCAGTTGCATATCGTAATTCTCGAGGAAGATAATCTTACCCAGGAATTCCGGACGGCGAGAGATTTCAATGATACGCTTAATCAAGCCCTGACCTGCTCCATCGTGCGGGTGAGCTTTCCCTGTAAACAGGAATTGTACCGGATAATCAGGATTGTTCACGATCTTAGAAAGACGATCCAAGTCGGTGAACAACAAGTGTGCACGTTTGTAAGTAGCAAAACGACGACCGAAACCAATCAGCAATGCATTCGGATTGATCTTATCCATCAGTGAAACGATACGAGAAGGATCTCCCTGGTTCTTCAACCATGTATCGCGGAATGACTTACGGATATAGTCAACCAACTTATTCTTCATAGTCATACGAGTCTTCCAAATCTCTTCATCGGGCACATTGTAGATAGCTTCCCAAATCTTAGGATTAGACTGATCGAACCAGAAGTTTTCGTTGAAATATTTAAAGTATAATTCTTTCCATTCTGTTGCACTCCAAGTTGGGAAGTGAACACCATTCGTTACATATCCTACGTGGCTTTCTTCCGGGAAATAACCTTTCCAGATAGAAGAGAACATTTCTTGAGAAACTTTTCCGTGCAACCAGCTTACACCGTTCACTTCCTGTGAAGTGTTGCAAGCAAAAACAGACATACAGAAACGTTCGCCCTTGTCGCCCGGATTGTTACGTCCAAGGTCCATC